>JAVDKL010000001.1:0-974453 GCA_030849965.1 Schauerella fraxinea
GTCATCGTCAGGCTTTTATTCCCAAAACCCCGCTGGAGCAATCCAGCGGGGTTTTGCCATTGGGAAATCGAAAGGCGCCCCAGTGCTCGTACTTGCAATGGTCAATACAAAGCGTTCAGGCCCCACCAACGCGCGATGGGACAAAGCCTTATGATGCACGGCTACCGCCTAATCCTGCATCGACTGAATACGGTCGACTGCGCTTGAGAGATCCCGTGCATCCTTCTTCCTCGACCACACCTGCCGTCGCCGGCGCTCCTCTTTATCTTCAACACCGCACGCTGGGCGTGAAAACAGCTGCAGTGGTCATTGGCATTCTGTTGTTGACGCTGTCGTCTTACGTCACGATTCCCATGGTGCCAGTCCCCATTACCTTGCAGACGCTGGTCGTAACCCTGATCGGTGCGCTGTATGGTTGGCGACTAGCTGCATTGACGGTCGTGTTGTGGCTCGCGGCGGGTGCGCTCGGTCTTCCGGTGTTGGCCAACGGCGGATCGGGTATGGCGAAGTTCACTGGGCCGACCGCTGGCTATTTGTTTGCGTTTCCCCTAGCCGCGGCAACGGTGGGGTGGTTGGCTGCTTGCGGTTGGGGTGGTGCACGACTGGCGCGTGCGTTTGGCGCGATGCTGTTGGGAACTGCGCTATGTCTTTTCGTAGGCGGCGCATGGCTTGCTTATACGATCGGCTTCGAGAAGGCCTGGCTTAATGGTGTGATGCCATTTCTGGTGGGCGGTGTGCTCAAGTCGCTTGTGGGTGCCGTGGTGCTCAAGGCGTTGTCGACGAGTTCAAACAAAGTGGCGGTAGCCTGATGCTTACCATTCATCATTTGGGTAGATCCCAATCGGAACGTATTTTGTGGCTGTGCGAAGAGCTCGGCCTGCCATATACGATGGTCAAACATGTGCGCGATCCCGTCACGATGCTTTCGCCGCCGGCATTGAAGGCCCTTCACCCGCTAGGTGCCGCACCCGTCATCATCGACGACGGTGTGATGCTGGCTGAGTCCGGTGCGATCGTGCAGTACCTTATCGAGAAATACGGCTCCGGGCGATTGGCACTGAATGCTTCAGATCCAGACTTCGCGGCGTATCTGTATTGGTTCCATTTTGCGAACGCCAATCTGCAAGCGGTTATGGGACGCAATATGCTACTGCGCCGTCTTGAATTGGCGGATGACGACGCAGTGTTGTTGAGTACCCGTGAACGTCTGTCGCGTGCATTGGGCATGGTTGAAGCGCGTTTGGGCAGCGCTACTTACCTAGCCGGCGACGCGTTCACTGCGGCCGATATCATGACGGTGTTTTCGCTGACCACCATGCGGATTTTCATGCCGCTCGATTTGTCGCCTTATCCAAATATCCTCGCATACCTGGCGCGGATTGGCGCTCGCGAGGGATATCAGCGCGCAATGAAAAAGGGCGATCCGGATCTCGTTCCGATGCTGACTTGATTTCAACCGGCCCGGCTCGGCGTTCTCCGCTCTATTGGGTGAACGCTGATTCGAATTCATACGAGAAAATCACCGCGAGCGATTGCCTGAGCGCGGCCGCGCGTTCGGCGCCATACACCGCCTCGAATCGATTTTGCGCTTTACGCCAAAGACGATTTGCCTCCGCAAGCTTTGCCTTCCCCGCCTTGGTCAATTGAAGCCGGCGGCTACGCCCGTCGTGCGCATCGCGAATCTGCACCAGGTAGCCATCGCGCTCGAGCGGCTTGATGTTGTGCGCCAACGCTGAGCGATCGAGCACCAGGGCGTATGCCAGTTCGGTCATGGTGGGTTGGCCGGCACGATCGATGTGCACGAGAATGGAGCGCTGCGATGAGCGCAGCGCACAGGGTGCAAGCACGTTGTCGTAGAGCTGTGTGACCCGTCGCGTCGCCTTGCGAAGCGCGGCACCATTGCACACGAGCGGATCTTTGGGGATGGATGGTGGCATCTTCAGCGCCTCTCGGTTATTGCCTCTTCAGGCTACCTTGCCTTGACAGGTAAGTGCATATGCAATTAGATTGTGCATTCAGATGCGTGTATATGCAAATAGTTTTCGTGGCGGCTCCATCGGCTAAGTGCGTTCTGCAGAATGCATTCCGCTCAATGCGTCCTGCTCAATCATCCTGCTCAATGCATCCTGCTACTCGCGTTTTATTACGGCGTCTGGAAGTGCTCCTGCTTCCTGCTTCCTGCATCCTGCAAGATGCTTCCTGCCAGATGCTTCCTGCTCGATGCCAGCTGCTAGATGTTTCCTGCTAGATGCCTCCTGCTAAATGCTTCCTTCTAAGTACATCAGACTTAGTTCATCTTGTTAATGCGCGGAGTCGCTGATATGCCATCGCCAGGTTCGATACCCGTAGAAAGTGCCGCACCGATGCATCCGCGGCTACGCACGATGCTGCAGGCACCGATTGCACCGACGTTGCTGAAGCTCGGGTGGCCAAACGTGCTGATGATGCTGGCGCAAGCCTCCACGGGGCTAATCGAGACGTGGTTCTTGGCGAAGCTCGGCACCGATGTGCTGGCCGGGGTTGCGGTTGTGGTGCCGATACTGATGTTGATGCAGAACATGTCGCAGGGCGCGATGGGCGGGGGTATTTCGTCGGCTATCGCACGTACGTTGGGCGCAGGTAAGCACGCGGATGCGAATACGCTCGTGTTGCATGCCGTCGTGATCAATGCCGCACTGGGCGTGTTCTTTTCGCTGGTGTTGCTCAGTCTCGGACCCATGATCTATCGGGCGCTCGGTGTTGAGGGCGCCGCGTTAACGGCCGCATTAACCTACTCGAACGTGGTGTTTGGCGGGGTAGTCTTGCTGTGGCTGATGAACGCGTTTGCGAGCGTGATTCGAGGCACAGGCAATATGGCGGTACCCGGCGCTGTTATTTGCGGTGGTGCGCTGGTCTTGATACCACTCTCGCCGTGTTTGATTTTTGGGTGGGGTCCGTTTCCAGCGCTGGGCGTGATTGGCGGTGGCCTTGCACTCATAACGTACTACGGCATTGGCACGTTGATTCTGGGTTGGTACTGCTGGTCGGGTCGTAACCCGGCGCGCCTCGTACGCAGTCGAATTCGTTGGGCGTCGATGCGCAGTATTTTGCAGGTGGGTGCATTGGCGGCGATCAATCCGATATTGACCAACGCGTCGATCGCGCTGACCACGGCGTTGGTCGGCCGGTATGCCGGGACTGCAGCATTGGCCGGATACGGAACGGCGGTGCGGCTTGAATACTTGCTGATGCCAATCGCCTTTGGATTGGGTGCACCGATGGTGGCGATGGTGGGCTCCAACATCGGGGCAGGGCAGTTCGATCGAGCACGCCGGATTGCGCTCGTTGGCGGCGGCATGGCGTTCGTGATCGGCGAAACGTTGGGCATCGCCGCTGCGCTTTGGCCGTATGCCTGGTTGCGACTGTTTGGCGCCGACGCAAGCATGCTCGACACCGGCGCCACCTATTTGCACATTGTGGGTCCGTTTTATGGGTTTTTTGCGATGGGATTTGCGATGTATTTTGCCTCCCAGGGCGCGGGACGTTTGAAGTGGCCGTTGCTTGCCGGTCTCGTGCGATTGGTTGTGGCGGTGGGACTGGGTGGTGCGGTGTTGGCGCTGTCGAATTCGCTCGTCGCTTTTTTCGCGATTGCCGCTGTGGCCACATGTTTGTATGGGCTCATCGTGTTCTGGGCGATCGCTTCAGGAACGTGGTTTACACGTGAGCATCTTGCGGATCATGCCGTTGTAAGCCCCGCGGCGTGATAACAGTGTCGATGTGAGGCGTCTTCGTGCATCACGATCATCCCAGCGTCGAGAACAGCATCTTTCAATTCGGCGTAGCTGAAGAAAATAGTCGATGTGATGCATCTTCATGCATCACGATCATCCCAGCTTTGAGAACAGCATCTTCAATCCGGCGTAGCTGAAGAATACGGCGACGGTGCCTTCGAAACCGCGTCGAATGGCGCGGTAGATGCGCCGTGCGACTGGCGTGGAAAACAGGATCGCGTAGCCGCCGAAGACGCACACGCCTAGCAGGTTGCAACCGATCACGATCGGCAACGCTTGGCCTGGCGCCGCGCCGGCGGGTAGTGCCATCGACACGATCGAGAGCCACACGAAGATGGCTTTGGGATTGGTGAGATGCATGGCCGCGCCGCGGGTGAAAAGGGCGGCGCGGCTGCTTTTTGCGAGTGCGCCGTTTTCCGCTGGAAGGTCACCTTTCCGAAGTGCCGAGCGTGCAGCTTTAAATGCCAACCACAGCAGATATAGCCCGCCGATCACCTTGAGCACGATCAACGCTTGGGACCATGTTGCGAGTACGGTAGCCAGACCGAAGGCGGCGAGCCAACCCCATGTCAGTGAACCCACGATCACGCCGGCCGCCAAGGTTAATGCGGATGCGCGTCCGGCGTTCATCGCTACGCTCATGATGGCCATGTTGCTGGGGCCCGGACTTGCCGTGCCGATCACGTAGGCGGTGTAGGCCAGAATCAAGTTGGGAGAGAGCGTGATCAGGTCGGTCATGATCGATTTTGTAAAAATGCGGATGAGGTGCTTTTCAGCGTTATGGAAGATGCCGGTTGCGAATCGGCTTTCCCTGAATGTAATGGCAAGGGACTGCAAGCTAATCCGCGCCAGCAACGTCTCTGCGCGTCCGGTATTGAGTTCGCCGTACTGTGTTTCCAGTATATCGGGGGCTTAATGCGGAGGCACGTGCGTCGACCAAATCTGGTTCTTGACGTGACGGCAGCACATCAACTTTGCCACCAGTACATCCCCTACGACAGCAGCACATCTACTGTGAAAGCAAACCACTCCCGCGCCGATGGCCTCTACTGTGAAGCGCTGACCACCTTCCTGCGAAAAAATGGGCGCGCCACGATTGAAAACAAAGCCAGCCAAATGAGGGCAAATGCGATCACCGAATTATGAGAGACGGCCTGGTGATACACCAGCAGCGCAATCGCAAACTGCGTGGTGGGAAGGACGAATTGCAGCAGGCCCATCACTGACAACGACAATTTTCCTGCCGCATAGGCAAACAGCACCAACGGAAACACCGACGCCACGCCAGCGAGAATGAGCATGACCCAAGAGTGAGCGGCAAAATTCTCAGGGATGGCCAGCGTGACGGGCGAGACGATCAACAGCACCATGCAGCCGATAGATAGGAATACCGTTTCAACGAGCAGCCCGCTCAAGGCATCCAGCCGTGTGAGCTTCTTCAGGCACGCATAAATGCCCCAGCTTCCACCGATGGCGAGATAGACGCCGTGATTGAGTTCGCCGCTACGGGCGATGAGCAAGACAACGGCTGCAGCAATGACGGCGAGCGCGAGGGCGCGCACGCGGTCGAGTTTGTCGCCGAAGAAGCCCACACCAACGCCGATCGCCACACAAGGGGCAATCAGATAGCCCAGGCCGCTTTCGACCACATGACCATGAATCGCCGACCAGATGAAGGTGGTCCAGTTGATAACGATAAGCCCGGCTGCAGCGAGGTGTATGCCGAGCACTTTGAGATTGATTTTGCTGCGCAAGCGCGACAACTGGCCGTAGGCTGCCATGGCAATCAGCAGCGTGGGCAGCGACAGCAACACGCGATAACAGACGATGGCCGCAGGCCCCAGGTCGCCAAGCTCGCGCCAGTACAACGACGACGCGCCCATCAAGATGTTGGCGCAGACGCCGGCAAGGGTGGCAACGGCAGCGGCCGAGGTGTTGGCGGGCTTAGATTGCACCGCAAAGCTTCCAGCTGTAAGGGCGGCGGCAGATAACCGGCGAAGCAAGTAAGCGAGGGAAGGGCAGAGTCATTCGATGCGGGCGGGGGAATGCATGCTTGCAAGCATAACCCCGTCGAACGTGCGATCTCATCGCAGCCGCGCTTTCGCGCTAATTTTTATACGCAGGTGGTGGGGCGTATTGGCTGCCTGAGCCATCTTGTTCACAAAATGGATTGCGCCCTGATCGTGACGACGGTGTGCGGTTGATGAACCCGAGCCCCGTCTCACGGATTACCTCAGGCTCAGAGCGAAGCACTAGCCTGCATCCTGGCGCGTCACTACGTCATCTTCAAGCCCTACGCCATCTCCATGCCTTGCGCCATATCCATGGCCTGACGCTCGAATTGACGGCGATAGATGCCGTTGGCCTTACTGACCAAGACGGCATGACTGCCTTCTTCGACGATGCGGCCGCGGTCGAACACGAGCAGGCGATCCAGTTCGCGCACCGTCGATAGCCGATGCGCGATGACGAGCGTCGTGCGGTCCTTCATCAGCCGTTCCATGGCCTCCTGGATGAGGGCTTCACTTTCGCTATCCAGACTTGAGGTGGCTTCGTCGAAAATGAGGATAGGGGCATCGGCCAGGAAGGCCCGCGCGATGGCGACGCGTTGGCGTTCGCCACCGGAGAGCTTGACGCCGCGTTCACCAACCAGCGTTTCGTAGCCGCGCGGCAGGTTCATGATGAAGTCGTGGGCGCTTGCCAGGCGTGCTGCATGTTCAATCTCGGCGCGGCTAGCGCCAGGGCGGGCATAGGCGATGTTTTCAGCGAGCGTGCGGTGAAAGAGCACGGGTTCTTGCTGCACGATGGCGATCTGGCTGCGCAGCGAGGCCTGTTGTACCGCGGCGATGTTTTGACCGTCGATGGTGATGGCGCCGTGGTTGACGTCATAGAGGCGCTGGATCAATTTGATGAAGGTGGTCTTGCCCGAGCCCGAGTGGCCGACCAGCCCAACGCGTTCGCCCGCAGCAATGCGCACTGAGAAATCGGTATAGAGCGGCGTGGCATGCGCACCATACTGAAAGTCCACATGCGCGAACTGGATCTCGCCTTGTCCGATGGCGATGGGCGGCGCATGCGGCACGTCGGCCACGCCCAGCGGCTGGCGTTCCAGGGCGACGAGTTCTTCCATGTCGTTGACCGAGCGTTGCAGGTTGCGGATGTGTTGGCCGACATCACGCAGATAACCTTGCAGCACGAAGAACATGGTGAGCGCGAAGGTGATGTCGCCCACGCTCGCTTCGCCGCGTACCCAGAGCAGTAGCGCAACACCCAGGATGGCGACTTGCATGAGCACCAGCATGCCGCCCTGAACGCCGCCGTTGATGGTGCCTCGAATCCAGGTGCGGCGGGTGCGGCGGCTCCATTTATTGATGACCCAGGCCAGGCGCGATTCTTCGCGTGTTTCGGCCCCGAACGCTTTGACGACCGGGTTGCAACTGACGGCATCGGCCAGCGACCCGCCCATGCGCGTGTCCCAAGCGTTGCCCAGGCGCGCCGCAGGCGCGACATAGCCCAACGACAGCATGACGGTGACAGCGATGTAGATCAGCGAGCCCACCCCTACGACCGCACCCATGAGCGGCCAGTGCAGCCCGAGAAGCACTGTGGCGCCGCCCAGCATGATGACGGACGGAAACAGTGCGATGAGCAGGGTGTCGTTCAGCAGATCGAGCGACCACATGCCGCGGGTGATTTTTCGTACGGTGGAGCCCGCAAAGCTATTGGCATGCCAGTCGGACGAGAAGCGTTGCACGCGGTGAAACGCACCGGCCGCGATTTCGCTCATCATCTTCAGGGTCATGCTGGTCAAGTTCAAGAAGATGAACTGACGCATGATCGTGGCGCCCAGGCCCAAGGCGGCCAGCGTCCAGAACGCGGTGAGTGCGGCTTGCCATACGATGGCCTCGGAGGCGGCGCCGGACGCTACGGCGTCGACCAGTCTGCCGGCGAACAGCGGCGTCATCACGTCGGCCGCCGCCGAGAGCAAAGCAAGCAGCAAAATGAGGCCGATGCGCCAGGGCTGATGGCGCCAATGCCGGAAGGTAAAGCCAAGAACGTTCTTGAACGCTTGACCGCGAAAATCGAGTTTTTTGCGTGCCATAGACTACGGGCGGCTGCATGAACGCAGTCGGCTTATTGGACGTGACGTTTGAGACGTGACGCAGTTGAATGTGAAGGTGAGGGCGGGGCGACCGTCTGATCCCGGGTTAGACAAGGGACGCGGCTGGTGAGGGTACGGCGTGCCGCATCAAAGCGACGGGCTGCGCCGCGACACTGCCTACATATGATAAACGACGCTTACCAACTGGACGTTACGCTGAAGGCGTGTGGACGTCTGCGTACTGAAGCCGCCCACACTATCTATGCGATCGACAATCAGGCACCCATGTCCATTTTGTCGGGATCGGGGCCCAAACGGCCGGTCGTGGGAATCGTGGCGAGCGCTTTCATTTCCGCCGGTGTGAGTTCGAACGTAAACACATCGATGTTGGCCGCGATACGTTCGGCATTTTTCGAGCGCGGAATCACAATCTGCCGGCTTTGCAGATGCCAACGCAAAATTACGTGTGCCGGCGTCTTGCCGTGCGCGTCGGCAATTTGCTTGATGATGGGCTGCTTGAGCAGTTCACCGCCCTGGCCAAGCGGGCTCCACGATTCCGTGGCGATGCCTTGGCCCCGGCACCATTCACCCACCTCGCTTTGCGGAAAATCGGGATGAATCTCGATCTGGTTGACCGACGGCATGACGCCGGTGGCATCGATGATGCGTTCCAGGTGCGGCACGTTGAAGTTGGAAACGCCGATCGAGCGGATCCGACCTTCTTCGCGCAGCTTCACGAAGGCGCGCCAGGTGTCGACATAGGCGTCTTTTTTGGGTACCGGCCAGTGAATCAGATAGAGATCGAGTTGTTCCAACCCCAGCTTTTTCATGCTCGCATCGAAAGCCTTGAGCGTGCTGTCGTAGCCTTGATCGGCATTCCAGAGCTTGGTGGTGATGAAGAGGTCTTCACGTGGCAATCCGCTATCGGCCACGGCGCGGCCAACGCCTGTTTCGTTGCCGTAGATCATGGCGGTATCGATGTGACGGTAGCCGGCGGCTAGTGCCGCCTTGGATGAGGCATAGGCTTCATCGTCAGACAGTTGCCACACGCCCAACCCGATCTGGGGAATTTCGACGCCGTCGTTCAGGGTGATGAGGGGAGCTTTCGACATGTATGGCCTTCCTTGAAAGGTAGTGAGGGCGGAGCGGCCGCCGGGCAACACAGCATTACTGGATGGACGACCGGTCGCTGATGGTGTGGTTGCCCGCAAATAGTCTGCCTGCGTGTGTTCGGACTCGGGCCCCGGGCGACGCCGTGGGGCGCGATCCGCGATCCGCTATCTGCAATCCGCTATCGGCCCGAACACAGACGGGCACCGCGGGGTGCCCGTCTTTGCTTCAGATCATCAATCACGCACTGTAGGTCATCGGCGACTCAGTGTGATCACCAACGGCCCGGATATTACAGTCAGTCTTCCAGCGTATAGGCCAGCACCGAATCGCCCGGCGTGGTGCCGATCGAGCCGTGTCCGCCAGCGGCGATCACCACGTACTGTTTGCCGTTAGCGCCGCGATAGGTCATCGGCGTGGCTTGCCCACCGGCCGGCAGCCGTGCTTTCCAGACTTCTTCGCCGGTGCTGACGTTGTATGCGCGGATGTAGTTGTCCAGCGTGGCGCCGGCAAACGACACGCCGCCCGCGGTCATCAACATGCCGCCATGGCTGACGATGCCCATTGGCAACGGAATCGGGAACGGGAAGGGCAGGAACGAGGTGTTCTGGTCCTTGACTGTGCCGTTACGGCGCGTCCACACGGTTTTGCCGGTGCTCAGGTCCACTGCGGCCATGGTGCCCCAGGGCGGCGCTTGGCAAGGCAAACCGAGCTTGGACCGGAAGTTCTGAATGTTGACGGCGAAGCGCGCACCGAAGTTCTCGTTGAACTTGGGCGTATCGGGCTTGGTCACCATCCGGGTATCCGGCTTGTCTTGATAATCGGGCCGCTCGACGAAGTTGTACAGGTAGGACAAGCGCACCGGCATGCCGATCAAGACTTGACGTACGGGGTCGACCGCCACGCTGCCCCAGTTGAAGACACCGATATTGCCGGGGTACACCAGCGATCCCGCAATCGTGGGCGGTGTCCAGGGGTTGCCGTCGTAGCGATGTTGCTTGAAGGTGATGCGGCACATCAACTGGTCGATGGGGGTCGTGCCCCACATATCCGACTCTTTCAGCACTGGCGGAATGAAGTTCACCGACGACACCGGCTGCGTGGGCGACGGCTTTTCACCCGGGATATCGGTAAGGGTGGAGACGTTGACCTCTTCGACCGGCAGCACGGGTTTGCCGGTGCGACGATCGAGCACGAACAGATTGCCGCCCTTGGTGGGCAATACCATCGCGGGCACTTGTGCGCCGCCAACCGTCAAGTCAAGCAGTGACGGTTGCGAAGGATTATCACGATCCCACAGATCGTGATGTGAGGTTTGAAAGTGCCAACGGGGCGCGCCCGTTGCCAGATCGAGCGCGACGATGGTGTCGGTATAGATCTCGTCTTCGGGCGTGCGGTTCATGCCCAACTGGTCGGGCGATTTGTTGCCCAGCGGGACGTACACCAAGCCTAGGGCCTCGTCGGCCGCAAAGATTGTCCAGCTCGTGGGTGAATTGGCGACGTAGGTTTCGCCGGGCGCCAAAGGCTTGTTCTCGTTGGGCTTGGCGGCGTCGAATTTCCACACGATCTGGCCGGTGCGCACGTTGTAGGCACGCGTGACGCCGGATGGATTATCGACGTAAGCGTTATCGATGATCGAGCCGCCAACGATGGCCAGGTCGCGCGTGACGGTGGGCGGCGACGTCTGCATGTAGCTCGACTTCTTGACGTTGGGCATGCCCTCGAGCAGGTTGATATAGCCCTTGTCGCCGAAGCCTTCGCAGAGCTTGCCGGTGTTGGCGTCCAATGCGAACAAGCGGGCATCGGTGGTGGCGGCGATGATGCGCCGGCTGCAATCGGCAGCCGGCGTGGTGGCGTTGGCGACGGGAGCGGACGGGGCCGCAGGGGTGGTGATCGCGGGCGTGCCGGAAGATGCTGCGGCTTGGTCGTCGTGGTATGACACCCCGCGGCAGGTTTGATGCTGCAGCATGGCGTCTGCAGGCACGACGGGATCGAAGCGCCAGCGCTCGTGGCCGGTGGCCGGGTCGAGCGCGACGATGCGGTTGTGCGGCGTGCACAGGTACAGCATGCCATTGACCTTCAACGGCGTGGCTTCGAAGGTGTATTCCTTGGCGTCGACCTTGGGATCGCGCGTGTCGCCCGTGTGGTATTCCCACGCCAGCTTGAGTTTTTTGACGCTGTTGAGGTCGATGTCTTTCAGGGCTGAATAGCGTTGGCCCAGATTGTTGCCGCCGTAGGCCACCCAGTCGTCGGCGGGGGGCGCAGGTGTGCCGGGCACGGCGGGCGGCGCGTTCGTGGCCTGCGCGGGTGGCAACTCACCTTTCTGCGGAAAAGGATCGTAGAAGCTGATGCCGATGGTGAACACAATGAGTAGTGCCATCGTGGCGGCGAGCAACCCATGGCTGCCGCGCCATAACGGGCTGGCTTCGGTGGATTTGCGCGCGTCACGCGTACGGCGTGCCACGAAAGGCAGCGTAAGCCACAGCCCGAGCACCGCCAGCAGTGCGCCGCGGGGAATGAACTGCCACTTGTCGAGCCCGATTTCCCACAGCGACCACACCAGCGTGGCCAACAGCAGCACCGCATAGACCGCCAGACCGGAACGTCTGCGCCGGGTGATCAGGTAGCCCGACAGGAGCAGGCCGAACGCCATGAACAAGTAAAAAACACTGCCTTCCGCGGTGGCCAATTGAATCCCGAGACCGAGAATCACCACACCCAGAATAAGCAGCACCACACCCGATATGCGCGCCAGCATGACCCAACCCCTATCCCAAAAAATCTATCTTGGCATAGGTAGGCTGTCGTTGTCCTGATCGCCATACTGCCTGCGCAGGCATTTTTATTTGACTTGTTGTTTGCCGAGTTTGCGCGCGAGGGTGCGGCGATGCATGCCTAAACGGCGGGCCGTTTCGGAAATATTGAAGCCGGTTGCCGCCAGCGTTTCGTGGATTTTCTCCCACTCCAACGTTTTGATGGAGGTGGTGCGTTCGGTCAGTTCGACTTCGACATCGCCGGTCGCGCGGTCGAACGCCGCTTCGATGTCATCGGTATTGGACGGTTTGGCCAGATAATGACAGGCGCCCAACTTGATCGCTTCGACGGCGGTGGCGATGCTGGCAAAACCGGTCAATACGACGATCAGCATCTGATCGTCATGCGCGTGCAGCAGTTGCACACAGGCCAGACCGGAGGCGTCGCCCTTGAGTTTCAGATCGACCACGGCGTACCCCGGCGTTTGCCCGCCTTGCAGCAGCTCGGCGGCGTTTTCGAGGCTGGTGGCATGCAGCACCGTGTAGCCGCGCCGCTCGAACGAGCGCGCCAGGGTGCGCGCGAACGCGGCGTCGTCTTCCACAATCAGAAGAATACGTTCGTCTTCCCTATTGTCCGCACGCGATTCAAACAGATCGGTGGGCGCTTCATTCATCGACATCTTTCTCTTCTTCTTCGAGCTCGATCGCGGCAAGCGGCAAGGTCAGCGTGACCATCGCTCCGCCTTCGGGCCGGTTTTCCGCCCTGACGCTACCGCCCAAGGTGCGTGCGACGTTGAATACGAGGAACAGTCCCAGCCCGCCGCCGGGGCGTCCCTTGCTCGATTGATAAGGTTTGCCGAGGCGCTCCAGCATCTGCGCTTCAAAGCCCGGGCCGGCATCGGTGACCGTCAGCTGCAGCGTGTCGTCGTCCTCATGCGTGACTTCCAGCCCCACCCAATGCGGCGACGCCTCCAGCGCATTATCCAGCACGTTGTGAATCATCTGCTTCAACGCCGAATCCGACACAATGCGCAGGTCTTCGCCAAAGTAATTGCGGTAGGCAAAGCGGCTGACGGCGCGGGTGGCCCGCCAATCCGCCACCAGGTCGTCGATAAAGGTATTGACCGTGGTGGCTACCGGCGCCTCGCCACGCGCTTCGCCAGAGGCGAGCAAGATGCCGGTGACGATGGATTTGCAGCGCAAGATCTGAATCTGCATTTCCTCGACCTCCTGCAGCAGTTCGGGATCGTCCGTAAATGGCGCCATGCGTCGCCAGTCACCCAGGATGACGGCGAGCGTGGCCAGTGGCGTGCCGAGTTCGTGTGCGGCGCCCGATGCCAGGAGGCCCATGCGCACGATGTGTTCTTCTTCCGCGGCACGTTGGCGCAAGGCCGCCAAGCGCGTGTCGCGCGCGCGCAGGTTGCGTGTGATACGCGTGATGAAGATCACCAGCAACGCAGCATTGAGCGCGAAGCAGATCAGCATGCCCTGGATGTATGGGCTGCTTAATCCCTCGTTGTGATCGAGCGGCAGCGGTAACGGCACGGCGAACAGCGCGAGCCAGGCAAAACAGACCACGGTGACCAGCACGATGATGCAGGTAGACCAAACCTTGAGCAGCACGGCACCCAAAGTAACTTGCAGCAGAAAGAGAAAGACAAAGGGATTGGTGGCTCCGCCACTCAAGTAGAGCTGAAGCGTGAGGGTGCCCACATCCACGAGCAGGGCCACGAAGAGCTCGCCATTGGACACTTCGCGCCGCACACGCAGGCGCAAGAGGCCCGCGATATTGCAAACGATCAGGCCGCCGAGCACCATCAGCATGTAGTGCAGCGGCAGGCGTATGCCGAAGCCGAAGTGCACCAGAAAGATGGTGGCGATTTGCCCAAGCACGGCGATCCAGCGCAGTTGAATCAACTGCTGCATGTTCTTGCGGCCGGTCGCGTCTTTTGGGGTGGCGGTGTGCGCCACGGCATGGTGAAGGCCCGCCCCGAGGGCAGCGGCCTCTACGGGGCTTTGCATCTTCACTTTCTCCTAGGAGCGAAGTGTAGTCTGAACCTGGGATTCGGCCCGCCGACGACGCAGGCGGCGTTCGGTGCGTGCCACGTACCACGCGGCCAAGGCCACCATCAATGCCAGGCCATACCACGTGATGGCATACACAAGATGGCTGTTCGGAAAGGATATGACGGTGAGGCCACCCACGGGCCAGGCCGGTTCCTGCGCCGCGGCGGCGGGCGCGAGCATGGCGCCCGCTGCGGCCGATCCCGCGGCTGGCGTGGCAGCGCCGGCGGGGGCGCGGGGAGGGGTGGTGACCGGTGCCGGCGACGTGGCAACGGCGGCTGACGACGCAGCCGCCGATGATGGCGAGGCGTCAGACGATGATGACGACGCGCCAGACGATGATTGCGGGGCGCCAGTCGATGATGGCGATCCGGCGGGTAGGGTGGCCGAGGCGTCATCGGACGATCGGCCGAAGGGCGAATTGCGGCCGGCTGGCGCCAGTTGGCGCCCGAAGCCCGCGCCAGCTTGTTTGGGTGCCGCGTCGGCATCGATGAAGTAGGGTGCGGTTTGGGTAAGACCCCGCGCCTGGGCGATTGCCGCCACGTCACGCGAGTACCACTTGTCTGCAACGGGATCGTTCTTGCGCAGGAAGCCGCCACCCGGCTCCGTCACGCGCAGCAGTCCCGTCACCGTTGTGGTTCCACTGGGCGCGTTATCGTTACGGGTGGCGGGGTCGCGCTTGTCGGACGGCACGAAGCCGCGATTGATCAGCACGGTAGTGCCGTCGGTGCGACGCAAAGGCGTCAGCACCCAGAAACCACTGCCCAGATCGGTTACGGCCTGGACCAGCGTTTCCCGGTCGTGCTGAAACGTGCCGGTCGCATCCACATGCTGGTAGGCGTTGTCGTTGGCATTCACGCTTGGCCACTGCGCGGGGGCCGGGGCCGGAACGGCAGCGGCGGCAACGCGTTGATTGACGCGTTCGATCAGGTCGAGCTTCCAGGCGCGGCGTTCGACTTGCCACGTGCCGAGCGCCAGGAAGCCGGCGAAGGCGGCCAGCGCGAGCACGGCGAGCACGGCGAGCGTGAAGCGGGATCGCGGACCGCGCTCGGGCGGATCGCCGGCGGCGAATGGGGCGGGCGTTGTGCCGCGGATGGTTTGCGAGCGAGGAGGGGCGGTCATGTTTCTGTGCACCTGGACGTGACAACGGGCCGGGAAGACCGGCCCGCTGCGGGGTGTTGCGTAAAAGCCGGCTTGACGCTTAAGGCATGTTCTTCATGTCATGCATCATGGCCGGCATCATGTTGGCGTTCAGGTGATACATCACCCAGATCGAACCGGCCAACGTAATCACCACAATCACAATCGTGAAGATCAGGGCCAGCATGTTCCAACCGCCTTCCGACTTGAAGTTCATGTGCAGGAAGTAAACCATGTGCACAACGATCTGCACGACGGCAAAGCCCATGATCACCAGCGCGGTGGTGTTCGTGTTTTCGAACACTTCGCCCATGACGAGCCAGAAGGGAATGGCCGTCAGGATGATCGACAGCACAAAGCCTTTGACATAGTCGGACATCGTGCCATGCGCGACGTTGTCGTCGTGATGGTCGTCATGACCGCCGTGGCCGTGCGTGCCCTCAGCCGCCACGTCGCCGTGACCGATCTCGTGACCGGCGTGGGTGATGTTTTCGGTATGCGAGCTCATGCCAGCACTCCCATCAGGTAAACGAAGGTAAAGACGCCGATCCAGACCACGTCCAGGAAGTGCCAGAACATCGACAGGCACATCAGGCGACGTTTGTTTTCGCCGATGAGACCGCGTTGCTTGACCTGGACCATGAGGGTGACCAGCCAGATGACGCCGAACGTGACGTGCAGACCGTGCGTACCCACCAGCACGAAGAATGCCGACAGGAAGCCGCTGCGCTGGGGCGTAGCACCCTCGTGGATCAGGTGATAGAACTCATACATTTCCAGACCCAGGAACGCCAGACCGAAGAGGCCGGTGATGCCGAGCCAGATCAGCGTGGTGTTCACGCGGTTCTTGTTCATCTCGAGCATGGCGAAGCCATACGTGATCGAGGAGAACAGCAGGAATGCCGTGTTGATGGCGACGAGCTTCAGATCGAACAAATCGGCGCCCGACGGACCTGCCGCGTAGTTGCGGCCGATCACGCCATAGACAGCGAAGAGGGCGGCAAAGATGAGGCAATCGCTCATCAGATACAGCCAGAAGCCCAGCAACGTCCCGTTTTGCGGGTGATGCTCTTCGGGAACGTAGAAGCGCAGGTTATCCGGTGCGTCGACGTCGCCGGGGTGGGTGAGAGCGGTGGTATTAGACATGTTTTGAAAGCAGGCTGGTGCGTTCGCCTTCGACGCGGGTAACTTCGTCGGCCGGAATGTAGAAGTCGCGCTTGTAGTTGAACGTGTGAGCGATGGAGAAGCCGATCAGGCCAACGAACGCCACGATCGACAGGGCCCACATGTGCCAGATCAACCCGAAGCCCATGACCGTGCTGATCCCGGCGATGATGATGCCGGCCGAGGTGTTCTTCGGCATATGGATCGGCAGGAAGCCGGTCAGGGGACGTTCGTAACCGCGTTGCTTCATCTGATACCACGCGTCGCCGTCATGGATCTGGGGCGTGAACGCGAAGTTGTAGGACGGCGGGGGCGACGAAGTCGACCATTCGAGCGTACGGCCGTTCCAGGGGTCGCCGGTGTGATCGCGCAACTGTTCGCGGCGCATGAAGCTCACGACCAACTGGATCAGGAAGCTGGCAATACCCAGGGCAATCAACACGGCGCCGAACGCAGCGATCTGGAACCAGATCTGCAACGACGGATCTTCGAAGTGGCTGACGCGACGGGTGACACCCATGAAGCCCAGGATGTAGACAGGACCGAAGGCCACCCAGAAACCGATCTGCCAGAACCAGAACGAGCACTTGCCCCAGAACGCATCGAGCTTGTAGCCGAAGGCTTTCGGGAACCAGTAGTTGATACCGGCCATCATGCCGAACAGCACGCCGCCGATGATGACGTTGTGGAAGTGAGCGATCAGGAACAGGCTGTTGTGCAGGACGAAGTCGGCAGGCGGGATGGCCAGCATCACGCCGGTCATGCCACCGATCACGAACGTGAACATGAAGCCCACGGTCCAGAGCATCGGCACGTCGAAACGGATACGGCCGCGGTACATCGTGAAGAGCCAGTTGAAGATCTTGGCGCCCGTCGGGATCGAGATGATCATCGTCGTGATCCCGAAGAACGAGTTGACGCTGGCCCCCGAACCCATGGTGAAGAAGTGGTGCAGCCACACGAGGTACGACAGTACGGTGATCACGATCGTGGCGTAAACCATCGAGGCGTAACCGAACAGGCGCTTGCTGCTGAATGTGGACACGATTTCGGAGAACACGCCGAATGCGGGCAGAATCAGGATGTAGACCTCGGGGTGACCCCAGATCCAGATCAGGTTCACGTACATCATGGCGTTGCCGCCGAAGTCGTTCGTGAAGAAGTTCGTGCCGACGTAGCGGTCAAGCGACAACAGTGCCAAAACAGCGGTCAGGATCGGGAAGGCGGCAACGATCAGCACGTTGGTGCACAGCGACGTCCAGGTGAAGATGGGCATCTTCATCAGGCCCATGCCGGGCGCGCGCATCTTGACGATCGTGACCAGCAGGTTGATCCCGGACAGCAGTGTGCCGACCCCCGCAATCTGGAGTGACCAGATGTAGTAGTCGACCCCCACATCTGGACTATGCAAGATCCCGGACAACGGCGGATACGCCAGCCAGCCGGTCTTGGCGAATTCACCCACGAACAACGAAGCCATGACGAGCACGGCGCCGCTGGTGGTCATCCAGAAGCTGAAGTTGTTCAGGAACGGGAAGGCCACGTCGCGCGCACCGATCTGCAGCGGCACGATGTAGTTCATCAAGCCCGTCACGAGCGGCATCGCCACGAAGAAGATCATGATCACGCCGTGGGCGGTGAACACCTGATCGTAGTGGTGTGGCGGCAGGAAACCGGCGTTGTCGCCGAAAGCCATCGCTTGCTGGGCCCGCATCATGAGCGCGTCGGCAAAGCCGCGCAACAGCATGATGATCCCGAGGATCATGTACATGATCCCGATTTTCTTGTGGTCGATACTAGTGAACCACTCGCGCCAGAGATAACCCCAGACGCGGAAATAGGTGAGGGCACCCACGAGCACGAGGCCGCCCAGCACGACGGCCGCGAAGGTCACCAGCAGGATGGGTTCGTGATAGGGGATCGCCTCCCAGCTGAGGCGGCCGAATATAAGCTTGGTTAGGTCGAGGTTCTCAAACATCTTTTGTACCGTGGCCGAAGGCGCGTGGTGAATGGTGTGCCGGGCGAGCCGTCACAGCGTCTGATTGGTGAGCGTCGCGGGCGCGGCAAACGCCGGATCGCTGGGGCCGCACATGGCGCCGACGTACGTGCGCACGGGCTGGTCTTGCAGGCCCAGGCGTTTACGCGTGGCATCGTCCAGCGACGCCACATTGAAGGCACCGGGGATGCCGAGGCCGCCCTGCGCATCGATGGCCATCACGTCCTTCATGCACATGCGGTTGGCTTCGACGCAGCGATTCAGAATCGCGTCGTACAGGCCATTGGCAACGGTGGCGTAGTGACGCACGGGCTCACGCTCGCTGGGCTTCTCAAGTTTCAAGTAGGCGTCGCGGTTGAGCGCGGTACCGTTGGTCTTGACCTGCTTGACCCAGTCGTCGAAGCCTTCATTGGTGACGCCGTGGAACTTGAAGCGCATCCACGAGAAGCCGGCACCACTGTAATTGGCCGAGAAACCTTCGGACTCACCGGGCTTGTTGATCACGGCGTGCAACTTGGTTTCCATGCCCGGCATGGCGTAGATCTGACCGGCCAGGGCGGGGATGAAGAACGAGTTCATCACGGTGGACGCCGTCAGCTTGAACTGAATCGGGCGGTCCACCGGCGCGGCCATTTCGTTGACCGAAGCAATGCCTTGTTCCGGATACAGGAACAACCACTTCCAATCCAGCGCGACGACTTCGACCACCAGCGGCTGCGTGTCGGCAGGCACATCGCGGCCCGCACCGATGCGATCCAGGGGACGATAGGGGTCGAGTTGGTGGGTGCTGACCCAGGTCAGGGCGCCCAGCGCGATGATGATGAGGAGCGGGATCGTCCAGATCAACAATTCAAGCATGGTGGAATGGTGCCATTCCGGGTCATACTTGGCGTTCGCACTCGCGCGGTACTTCCACGCGAACAGGAACGTCATCACAATCACTGGGATGATAACGATCAGCATCAGGATGACCGACCAGATGATCAGGTCACGTTGCTGGGCGGCGATGTCGCCGGAGGGTGAGAAGACTACCGCGTTGCAGCCCGACAACAGGGCGAGGGCGGGGAGTGCGAGTAGTCCGCGAAGTATCTTAGAGGAAGGCATGCCGGAAGAAGCTTGAGCGTGGCCGAGGAAAAGGATGCAAAATGTACTGCCAGCGGCGAGCTGCGGGAATTGGACATTTTGTCCTATGGCGGCGGCGGCCGACTAATGCGATCCTTACGATCTGCAAAAAATACCCCGATTTACGAGCAAGCACAATGTCCAGCATGACTCCAACACAAAACGAGCCGTCTTCAAGCGCCGCCGAACGCGACGTGCGAGAAATCACCGCCTCCCACTCCAAGGTGGCACCGGGTGAGATCGCCATCGGCGTCGTCATCGGGCGCGCGTCCGAGTATTTCGACTTTTTCGTATTCGGCATCGCCTGCGTCCTGGTGTTTCCGGCCGTGTTCTTCCCCTTCGAAGAGCCGCTGGAAGGCACTTTGTGGGCCTTTGCCCTGTTCTCGCTGGCGTTTATCGCTCGCCCCTTCGGCACGGCCCTCTTCATGGCCATCCAGCGGCGCTGGGGCCGAGGCACAAAACTGACCGGCGCTTTGTTTCTGCTGGGCACCGCAACCTGCGGCATGGCGTTCCTTCCGGGCTACGCGACGCTGGGCAGCTATTCGATCATCCTGCTGGCCTTCTTCCGGATTCTCCAGGGCATCGCCTTCGGCGGGTCGTGGGATGGTCTGCCGTCGCTTTTGAACCTGAACGCCCCTCAGGGCCGCCGCGGCTGGTTCGCGATGTTGGGTCAGTTGGGCGCCCCGATCGGTTTCCTGATCGCCAGTGCGTTGTTTTATTACCTCCATGTGAGCCTGAGCTCGAAAGACTTCCTCGAGTGGGGCTGGCGTTATCCGTTCTTCTGCGCGTTCGCCATCAACGTGGTGGCGCTTTTTGCTCGCCTGCGTCTGGTCGTGACCCATGAGTACACGACGCTGATGGAAGAGGGTGAACTGCAACCGGTGCCCGTGCACGAGATGCTGCGTGGCCAGGGTTACAACATCTTCATCGGCGCTTTTGCCGCGCTGGCCAGCTACGCGCTGTTCCACCTGGTGACGGTGTTCCCGTTGTCGTGGATCAAGTTGAGCTCCACGCAGTCGGTCAACGACGTCTTGATTGTTCAGGTGATCGGCGCATTCGTCGGCATTGCCGCCACCATCTTCTCGGGTTGGCTCGCTGACCGCATCGGTCGCCGTACGACCCTGGGAACGCTGGCGGTGCTGATCGCAATCTTCGCAGTGGTCGCGCCTTGGCTGCTTGACGGCGGCCCCACCGGACAGGACACGTTCATCATCGTGGGTTTCGCGTTGCTGGGTGTGTCGTACGGTCAGGCTTCGGGCACGGTGACGGCCAACTTCTCCAAGAAGTTCCGTTACACGGGTGCTGCGCTTACCTCCGACTTCGCCTGGCTGGTGGGCGCTGCCTTCGCACCGGTGGTGGTGTTGGGTCTATCGGCCAACTTCGGTCTGGTCTACGTCAGCGCTTACCTCTTGTCGGGTGCGGCGTGCACCCTGATTGCGCTGCGCATCAACCGCGTCCTCGAAACGCGCGACTGATCGATGGTGCTGGACGGTGCCTGAGGGCACCGGTCTGGAGGCACCTCGGTGCCGCTAACGCGGTGCAGCCCCATTCCGGCGCACCAATGAAAAGGCCAGGGCGACCTGGCCTTTTTCTATTTCTGCCGGCAATGCGCGCCGCCGCGAGCAGCGATAGGCGCACCGCATCGGCATCCACCGGGCCTGGCATCAAGCGTCGGCTTTCAGACGCCGAACGATGGATTCAGCAATCTGTCGCTGCCGTGCGGCGGGCATTCTGGCCAAAATGCTGGATACGCTGAGGGCGAAGGTCGGCCGGCCTTGTGAATCCAGCAGCGCCACACCCACACCCAACACCGCCGGCACTGCGCTATTTCCCACCACGGCCCAGCCGCGATCGCGTGCGCTTTCGACCAATTTGTGCAGCCGCTCGCCATTCATCGCGCCATAGGCATTCAAGGCGTTTTTGTTGTGCGCAATGATTTCGTTCGCCTCGTCGGGCGGTAACGCGGCGAGGTAGGCCAGCCCAGCGGCGCCCACCCCCAAGGGTTGCCGATGCCCGATGGTGACGGCAAGCACTTGGACCGGATAGTTGCCCACTTCTCGGTGCAGGCACAACGAATCATTTCCGGCGCGACAGATCAGAAATGCGGAGTCGCCCGTGTCATCGCTGATGGCGCGCAGCGCCGGCGCCCAGCGCGCGACGGCTGCTGCGTGCGGGTCGGCGGTCATCCCGATCGGATGCGCAAGACGGTAGCGCGGCGCGGCGGCGTCACGTGTGGCCCAGCCCGTTTCGAGCAGCACATCCAGAAAGCGATAAACGGTGCTGCGCTGCATATCGGCTGCACGGGCGACTTCCGTGACGTGCAGACCGTCAGGTCCCGCATCTTGCAGTGCCGCCAGCACACGCAGTCCGCGCCTGAAAGTACTCGGTCCCGCAGCATCGGTGTCGCGCGCCTGGTTCGTGCCAGGCGCGGCCGGCGATGCAGTGTTTTTGTTCATATTTTGGACAATCTAATTGTTCTATTGCGTTGACGCGCCCATGATACCTGCGACAGACACAGATCTGTTCAAAGATTAGACAACAGGAGACATCATGAATCGTCACGCATTTTCGCGAGCGTTGTCGCTCGTCGTAGCGCTTGCCGCTGTGGGATCGGCTTCAGCGTCCGAGGGCAACTACCCCACGCGGCCAATTACGCTCGTGGTCGGTTATGCCGCAGGAGGCGCCACCGACATCGCGGCGCGCATCGCCGCGAAGGCGTTGTCGGAGCAACTCGGGCAAACCGTGTTGGTGGAAAACAAGGCAGGCGCGAACAGCAACATTGGAGCGGAGCAGGTCTATCGCGCCAAGCCGGATGGCTACACGATCTATGTGGGGTCAATTGCCAACACCATCAATCAAACCCTTTATCCGGACCTGAGCTACAAGTTCAACCAGGCCTTCGAGCCGGTCGGATTGTTGGCGACCGTGCCGAACATTCTCGTGGTGAATCCGAAGTTGCCGATCAATTCGGTGCAGGAGTACATCGACTATGCGCGCAAGAATCCCGGCAAGCTGACCTGCGCGTCATCGGGGACCGGGTCGTCGATCCATTTGTCGTGCGAGATGTTCAAGCTTCAAACCAAGACTGACATTCTGCACGTGCCCTACAAGGGTAGTGGACCGGCGGTGACAGATCTGCTGGGCGGGCAGGTCGATTCGATGTTCGACAACATGCCCTCGGCGCTTCCCCACGTCCAGGGCGGGAAGCTTCGGGCATTGGGCGTGACCTCGCCCGAGCGTGCGCCGTTTTCGCCGGATACCCCTACGTTGGATGAGCGCGGCGTGAAGGACTTCGCCGTGCAGTCCTGGTTTGGCCTGGTGGCGCCGAAAGGTACACCGGCGCCGGTTGTTCAGCGCCTGAACAAGGCGCTTAACGCCATGCTGGCATCGGACGAGATCAAGCAGTCCTTCCAAAAAAGTGGCTTCGTGATGCCCCCGCTTCCAAATACGCCCGCGACCTTTCAAACATGGATCAACGAAGAGACCGCGAAGTGGGCGGACGTGGTGACGTCGGCCAACATCAAGGTCCAGTAAGCAATTGGAGTCATCGTGTTTCCCATAGACTTTTTCTTTCGTGCCGCGCAGCGGTATCCCGATCGGATCGCGCTGGAGAGCCCCACGTCCAGTGTCTCGTATGCGAGCCTGGCGCGACAGGTGCGCGCCTTGGCGGCGGGCCTGCAAGCCATCGATCCCGCACCGCAATCGCGCGTTGGCATTTGCGCCGGCAATTCGGCCAACCACATCCTGGCCCTGCTGGCGGTGCTGGCTGCGGGCAAGGTGTGGGTGCCGTTGAACTACCGCAGCACGATCACCGAAATCGGCCGCATTCTCGACGCGACCGAGCCGACGATTCTATTCGCGGATGCGACAGGAAAGCCGCTGTTGCAGGCTGGGGCGGCGGTGATCGTGTCGCTCGATGACGACGCGGCGCAGGCCGGGGGCAGTGCTGCCGGTAACAAGGCGGACAGCGGGGCAGCAAACCAGGCGGCCGCTAACCAGGTGGCAGCACACAAGGGCACCGCAAACCAGGGGGACGCAAACCAGGGGGCTGCACACCAGGGGGTCGCAAACCAGGGCGCCGCAAATAATGGCGACAACGGAAAAGGCTTGGCACAGGTGACGACGTCTGGCGGCCCCGGCCCGTCGCTCGCGGCGCTGTTGCGCGCCCATGACGGCCAGTCGCCTGCCGCCTGCGCGCTGACGCGCGACGATACTCAGGCGATCAAATTTACCGGGGGCACGACGGGTCTGCCGAAAGGGGTAATGCAACCTTACCGCGCGTGGAACGCCGGGATCATCAACCAAATCAATGGATGGCGGTTGACCGAAGCAGATCGTTATGTGGTCGCCGCACCGGTCACCCATGGCACATCGACTTACCTGCTGCCCATCCTGGCGCAAGGCGGCACGCACGTGCTGCTCGATAGCGTGTCGCCGGAGACGATCACGCAGGCATTCCGGGAGCGGGGCGGCACGTTGGCCTTCATGCCGCCCACGCTGATTTACATGATCATGGCGCAGCCGGGAATCACCCGCGCCGATTTTCCCGCGCTGCGCAATCTCATCTACGGCGGTGCGCCCATGCCCGCCGATAAGATCGATGAGGTACAGACGTTTTTCGGCCCGGTGGTCGGTACGACGTATGGCCAAACCGAGGCGCCGCAGATCGTGACGGTGCTGCCGCCGGAAGAGTTGGCAGAACCCAGCAATCGCGGCTCGGTGGGTCGTACGACCTGGCTTTCCGATATGGCGATCATGTCGCCGGACGGCACCCTCTTGCCTGCGGGTGAGCTGGGGGAGGTGGTCGTCAAAGGCGACCTGGTGATGAGCGGGTACTGGCGCCTGCCGGAAAAAACGGCGGAGACCATCGTGGCGGGTTGGCTGCATACCGGCGACGTGGGGTTGGTGGATGACCGCGGCTATCTGTATCTCAAGGATCGCATTCGCGATGTCGTGATCACGGGCGGCTTCAACGTTTATCCGGTCGATGTGGAGAACGCCTTGTCCTTGCATCCCGCGGTGTACGAATCGACGGTGTTTGGCGTGCCCGATCCGAAGTGGGGCGAAGCGGTACATGCCGCCGTGCAGTTGCATGCCGGCAAGACCGTGACGCCTGAAGCACTGATGGCGCACGTACGCGAGCGTTTGGGGCCGGTGCAGACGCCCAAGCAAGTGCATTTCTATGACTCGCTGCCGCGCTCATCGGTGGGCAAGGTGCTGAAAACCGCCGTGCGCCAGGATGCGTTGGCGACGTCCGCCACAACCACACTTTCATAGTTTCAGGAGACGACAATCATGACCACACCCGTTACGCGTCTGTGCGCGCACGACCTCACCAGCATGCATTACCGGGACGCCAACCTCGTTGACGATCTGATCGGCGAACGTACCTTTGCAGAAGTGATGTTCATGCAGATCATGAATCGCGATGCACGACCGGTCGACATGCGCATTGTCGACGCGGTGATGATCACGTTGATGGAACACGGGATGACCCCAAGCGCCATCGCCACGCGCCTGATCTACATGAGTGCACCGGAGAATCTGCAGGGTGCTGTGGCCTCCGGCCTGATGGCGGTGGGCAGCCAATTCGTGGGCACGATGGAAAACTGCGCCACACTGTTGGACCGCATCGTTGCATCGGACGACCAGGAAGCGACGGCGCGCGACATTGTGCAGGATGTGCGGGCCAAGCGCGGCCATATGCCTGGCTTTGGGCATCATTTGCACAAGCCGGATGATCCCCGTGCCGTAAAGCTGTTGGCGGTAGCCGAAGCGGAATCCGAACTTGCCGGCGACCATCTTCGCGCCTTGCGTTTGCTCGCCAAGACGGTCGATGCGACCTACGGTCGTCACATCACCATCAACGCGACCGGCGCGGTGGCCGCGATGCTTGGCGAGATCGGCGTGCCCGCCAAACTCATGCGTGGTTTCGCGGTGATATCCCGTGCGGCGGGACTGGTGTCGCACATCGCCGAAGAACAGACCGATCCGTCGGGCAGGTTCATCTGGGACACGATCGACCAAGCGATTCCCTACGTGGGTAAAGGGGGCAGCGTCCATCGGCAGGAGGGCTGACCCTTGGATAAGCATGTTCTGGTAACCGGCGGGAGCCAAGGGATAGGACGCGCGGTGGTCCTGCGCTTACTGTCCGATGGCTATCGCGTCGTCAATTTCGATCTTGTGCCGCCGGCTCATACGGCACCTGGCGAGGATTTCAATGAGGTCGATCTGGTCGACGGGGCTGCGCTCGATGCCGCGTTGTCGGCGCTGTTGACCAAGCATCCCGTCGTCCGACTGGTAAACAATGCAGGGATCGTGCGCCCCGCGCCAATTGAACGCGCGACAGCCGACGATCTGGCGGCGGTGTCGGCGCTCAATCTCCTGGCACCGTTGCGCCTGCTTCAAGGCTTGTTGCCGGCGATGCGCGATGCGGGTTTCGGCAGGGTGGTCAACATCTCCAGCCGCGCGGCGCTGGGCAAGCTCGAGCGCTCGGTGTATGCCGCCACCAAAGCGGGGCTGCATGGCATGACGCGCACGTGGGCCCTGGAACTGGGTGCGTACGGGGTAACGGTGAATGCGGTCGGGCCCGGACCGATCGCAACCGATCTGTTCGAGCGGGTCAATCCGCCTAGGCATCCGAACACCGAGAAAATCCGCAACGCGATTCCCGTCAAACGCATGGGCACCGCCGAAGACGTGGCGCATGCCGTCGCCTCGCTGATCGATGATCGGGCCGGATTCATCACGGGGCAGGTGTTGTATGTATGCGGTGGAATGACAGTGGGATTGGGGAATGACGCATGACGATGCCTGAACCGACACATCGACTCGCCGGCAAGATCGTGCTCGTGGCGGGGGCGGGAAGCAGCGCGCCGGGCTGGAGTATCGGTCGTGCCTGCGCGGTGGCGATGGCCCGGCATGGTGCAACGATTGCGGCGCTGGATTTCGACCGGACGGCGGCGGAGGATACCGTGCGGGAGATCGAGCAGATAGGCGGCCGCGCGATTGCCTTGCAGGCCGATGTGGGGGATGCCGATGCGATGGCCGATGTGGTGAATCAGGTGATTGCCGAATGGGGCCGCATCGACGTCTTTCATGCCAATGCCGGAATCAGCAAGACCGGTGGGCCGGAAGACATTTCAATGGAAGATTGGCACCGCATCCAGCACGTCAACGTGGATAGTCTGTTGATTGCCAGCAAGCTGATTCTGCCGCACATGCGCCGCCAACGTGCCGGATCGATCGTCACCGTGGCATCGGTTGCCGGGTTGCGATACATCGGCTATCCGCATCTTGCCTATAGCGTAAGCAAGGCAGCGTTGATCCATTTCACCCGCATGCTGGCGCAGCAGTATGCCGCGGATGGCATACGCGCGAACGTGGTGATTCCCGGGTTGATCGACACACCGCGCATACAGAAAAACGTTGCGCACATGTTCGATGCTGCCAGTCTCGACAATGCGCGCGCCGCCCGGGATAAGCAGGTGCCGATGGGCAGGATGGGGACGCCCTGGGAGGTGGCCAATGCCGTGGTCTTCCTGGCGTCGGATGAAGCGTCCTATATCACCGGCGCGGAGCTGGTGGTCGATGGCGGCATTACCGGCAAGTACGTGTGATCGGCCGCATAAGCGTGGAGTGCGCGTATTTGCAGGATTACTGCGGCCAGCGCGGCGTGGCGAAACGTTCAACCAGAAAGTCGATCAACAGCCGCACCTTGGGCGCCACATGCTTGCGGCTGCCGTACACCGCATAGATGCCGATGTCGACCGAACGATAGGCCGGGCAGATTTCGACCAGTCTGCCGGCGGCCAGGTCCTCTCCCACGATGAAGGTGGGCTGCAGGATGATGCCCTGGTGGTGAAGCGCGGCGGCGCGGCAGGTGTCGCCATTGTTCGTGCGCAGTTTCGGATGCGTCATTACCGTCACGCGGCCCTCGGGCCCGTCGAACCCCCATTCGTCGCGGGCCGCCCAGTAGCTGTAGGCGATGACGGCATGCGAACCGAGTTCGTGCGGGTGCTGGGGGGTACCGGCACGGGCCAGGTATTCGGGCGACGCGCAGAGCACCACGCGCGTGGACGAGAGCTTGCGCGCAATCAGGCTGGAACTTTCGAGCTTGGTGATGCGCACGGCAAGGTCGTAGCCTTCCTCGACCAGGTCCGACACACGATCCGATAGCGTGACGTCGAACGTGACGTTGGGATGGCGCTCACTGAACGCTGCCCACGCGTCGGCCAGGTGCAGGATGCCGAAGCTCACCGGTGCGCTGACCTTGATGAGGCCGACGGCTTCGCCGGTGCGCGAGGTGATCTCCGCCTCGGCGGAAGCAAGTTCGTTCAGCAATTCCTTGCAGCGCAGGTAAAACACCTCACCGTCTTCGGTCATCGACAATCGGCGGGTGGTGCGGTTGAGCAGTCGCACGCCGAGTCGCGCTTCGAGATCGCCCACATGCCGCGACACGGCCGCTTTGGACATGTCTAGCGAGACGGTGGCGCCAATGAAGCTGCCGGCATCGACCACATGCACGTAGGTGCGCATCTGCAAAAATTTGTCCACGCGTGGGTCGCCTATTGGCTTGTAAATTGGGATAGTAAGTGCCAGTTTGGCATATTTATCTCGTTAATGTAGACAGATAGACTGATGTCATTGCATGAAGCGGGCGTGATGCTCGCCACTTACCTCCTGGAGGACATGACCATGACTTCGATTCCCGCTCTCTTCATTTCGCACGGTGCACCCACGTTTTCCGTTGAACCCGGATTGCTTGGGCCCCAACTGACCGCATTGGGGCAGACGCTGCCCCGGCCGAAGGCGGTGTTGGTGGTGTCGCCGCACTGGACCACCCAGCAGATTCGCGTCGGCACAACGGCCCAGCCCGAGACCATTCACGATTTCGGCGGCTTCCCGCGTGAACTGTATGAGATCCAGTACCCGGTGCCTGGCGCTCCCGCGATAGCGGCGCACGTGGTCGATGTGCTTCGCGCGGCGGGCTGGCAAGCGTCGGCCGATGAACGCCGCGGGCTGGATCACGGTGCCTGGGTGCCTGTGCGCTATCTGTTTCCCGACGGCGACGTGCCGGTGTTTCAAGTGTCCATGCCGGCTGGGCTGGATGCCGATACGGCCTATGCGTTCGGCGCGGCATTGGCACCGCTGCGCGAGGAGGGCGTGTTGATCGTAGGCTCGGGCAGTTTGACCCACAATCTGTATGAGTTTCGCGGCCCGGTAACGGAAGACGCGGTCTATGCGCGCGAGTTTGCCGGGTGGGTGCGCGAGACGGTGGTGGCGGGCGACCATGATCGGCTGCGCCGCACGCTCGAGATCGCGCCGCACGCCAAACGCGCGCATCCCACGACCGAGCACTTTCTGCCGTTGCTGGTGGCGGCGGGTGCCGCTGGCGCCGATGCCGCCGTCGACGTGCTGGACGGCGGCATCACCTACGGTATTTTGTCGATGGATTCCTACGTTTTTGGATCCCCAACACAACATTAAGAGAAAGGTTGGTGTTCGCCCGATGGCGGTACGGGCGCAGGACGATTAAACTGCGGGCCTCTTGGCTTTTTAATCTCCCGGATTACACGAGATCTTATGCAAGCTGTTATCGAATTCGTGGCGCAGGGGTTTGCCGACGCCAGTGTTTGGCAAATCGTTGGCTTTACGTTCATCGTCACGCACATCACGATCTTGTCGACGACGTTGTTCCTGCACCGCAGCCAGACCCATCGGGGCGTGGATTTCCACCCGATCATCTCGCATTTCTTCCGCTTCTGGTTGTGGCTCACCACCGGTATCGTGACGCGCGAATGGGTGGCCGTGCACCGCAAGCACCACGCAAAATGCGAGGGCGAAGAAGATCCGCATTCGCCGCTCGTGCATGGTGCGTCGACCGTATTGTGGAAGGGCGCGCAGCTTTATCGCGTTTCGGCCACCGACCAATCCACGCTCGATCGCTATGGCCGCGGCACGCCCAACGATTGGTTGGAAAAGCACGTGTATACCGGCCGTCGTGGCTGGGGCATCACGATCATGCTTGCGATCGATGTGGCGCTTTTCGGTGGGTTGGGATTTACCGTGTGGGCCATCCAGATGGCCTGGATTCCGTTCTGGGCGGCTGGCGTGATCAACGGCCTGGGGCACCATGTGGGCTATCGCAACTTCTCCAGCGCGGATGCCAGCACCAATCTGTTTCCGATCGGTATCCTGATCGGTGGTGAAGAGCTGCACAACAACCATCATGCGCATGGCACGTCGGCCAAGTTTTCGAGCAAGTGGTACGAATTCGATCTGGGCTGGATGTATATCCGCAGCATGGAAGTGCTGCGTTTGGCGACCGTGCGCCGCAAGGCGCCCGCGCGCAAACTGAAAGCCGCGCACGAAGCCGGTGTGCTGGATGATCGCAGCCTGGAGGCGGTGCTGCTGCATCGTCACGAGATCATGGCCAAGTACGCCCAGTTGCTCAAGCGCATTGCCGGGCGCGAGTGGCGCAACCTGCAGCCGCACACCCGGGCCGAATTGCCGGCTTGGCGCGCGTTTGCGTCGCGCCGTTGGCTGTTGTGGCAGGAAAGCCTGTTGAATGGCGAGCAACGCGCGCAATTGCAACGCGTGGCCGCGGCGTCCCCCACATTGGCGCACGTGATCGAGATGCGCGCTGCATTGGCGCGTATTTGGGAAAGCACTGCCGACAGCAGCGAGCAACTGCTGCATCGTCTGCAAGCCTGGTGCGCTCAGGCCGAGCGCAGCCCTGTGCAGGAGCTGGCCGGCTTCGCGCAACGTCTGCGGTTGTATACGACGTGAACTGACGAACCTTCCATTCGAGGTCACACGAGATGCGGGGGGTATTCAACGCCTCGCCTACCTCCACCGTTCACTTCGATAGCCGCTGTGTATCGCTCACACACAAACGCGCGCCCGACGATCATCGTCCGGCGCGCGTTTTGCGTCAGGGGTCAGCACTTGCCAGGCATGCGCGGGGGAGTGCTGACGCTAGGCTACGGCGCGGTCGCTGCCGTTCGTTTCCAATAGATTCGCGTGCCGCACAGCCCGCCATGAGGCTTGAGCGCAAAGTCGGGAATGCTGCCGGCGTAGGTAAAGCCGATTTTTTCGTAAAGCGGTGCGGCACCGTCTTCCTCCGCCGTATCCAGCACCAGCAGGCTGCGATGATGGTCGACCGCCAATGATTCGGCCGCACCCATGAGCGCCGCCGCGATGCCCCGGCCACGGTAGCCGAGCGGCACCATCAACTTTGCGATCTCGGCGCGGTGCGGCTGATTGGGCGGGCAATCGAGGATGAGCGTGACCGTGCCGGCCAACACGTCGCCATCCCAGGCACCCAGCAGCGTGCGCTCGCCGCGAGCTGCTGCCGCAAGCGATTGGGTCCAGAACGCGGTGGCGTCGTCGGGGCGCAAGGGATGCATGAAGCTGACCGAGCCACCGTGGGCCACGACTTCGATCAGCATGTCGCGCAACGCGGCGATGGTGGCGGGCGAGGCCGCGAGGGGTTTGATTTCGATGGCGGGCGACATGGTCATGGAAGTCTGGCGAAAAAAAGGGCAGTTTCAGGAAAAAACGGGTGCGTGTGCAGTGAACGAACGCGGCAAGCGGAAGGTGTGGCCATGGAAAGCCGGCCGCTGCCACGATATGACGATGACGTCAGGCCTCTTTTCGATGGTTCGGTCGAGCGATACGCGGTCGTTCAGTGGCGAGCGAGGGCAACGACGTAAAAGCAGGGCGCTGCGGTGTGATTGGCGAGCACCACGTCGCCGGGCGGACCGAATCCCAAACAATCGCCCGCGCTGAGTTCGTGCTGTTCGCCGCCTTCGGTGATCGTCAGCACGCCGTCTTGCACCCAGATCGTTTGGCGGATACGGGCATAAGAGGATGCTGGCATGGCCACGCGCTGGCCGGGCGGCAGTTTGACGCGCACGATCTCGACTGGATGATCGGGGCGGTTGAAGACTTGGGTGCGCACATAGCCCGTCGCGGGATCTTGCCAGACGGGCTGGTCGGCGGCGCGCGACAGGCGATTGTCAGCGCCTTCGGCGCGCAGCAGCAACCCCGCCAGCGTGAGATCGAATGCGGCCGCGATACGCACGAGGATGGTGGCCGTAGGACTGGCCTCTTCGCGTTCGATTTTGCTGATCGTGGCTTTCGACACCGACGCACGCTCGGCCAGATCGGCGAGCGACCAGCCGCGTGCGTCACGCTCGAGCTTGATGCGATGAGCCAGAAGGCTGCCCGTGTCGTCAATTAAAGTATCCATAAACACACTATAGTAGATATTGCAATGCTTGCCCACCAAGCAAAACGGGATACCTACCAAAGGTTGACTAGGGTAAATACCTAGGTTCAAACCCTGGGGAAAATTCATACTATGACAATATGACGACATCAGATTATGAAAGTGCAGCAAGCGCTTCACCGTCTTTGAGACTGATCCCAGAGCGCCTGTCTGATCGATTGGCTTCGCTATTGGCGGAGCAAATCGAGACGGGCAAGCTCGCCCCTGGCGAACGCCTGCCTACCGAGCCTGAACTCGTGCGCATCCATGGTGTGTCGCGCACGGTCGTGCGCGAAGCGGTGAGCCAACTCAAATCTCGGTCGCTGCTGATTTCGCGGCAAGGCTCCGGCGTGTTCGTGTCGCCCGAACCGGCGTCGCAACCTTTGGCGTTCGATCCTGCCGTGCTCGGCTCCATGGCGTCGGTGGTGCAAGTGGTGGAAGTGCGCCGCGCGCTTGAAGGCGAAATCGCCGCATTGGCGGCCGTGCGGGCGCGGCGACCCGACATCCTGGCGATTCGGCGGGCCCGCGATGCCATCGACGTGGCGACCGCTGCGGGTGGCGATGGGGTCAATGAGGATCTCGCCTTTCACCGCAGCATCGCGCAGGCCAGCGGCAATCCGCAGTTCACGCTTGTGTTGGGTTTTCTTGAGCAATACCTGCGCGAGGCGGTACGCGTCACGCGGGACAACGAAGAACGTCATGCCGGGTTCGCCGATGCGGTGCGCGCCGAGCATGACGCCATTTTTATCGCGATCGAGGCCGGCGACCCGGTCGCCGCACGCGCCGCGGCGACGGAGCACATGGTGCAGGCGGCGCGCCGTTTGGTCGCAGGCGGCATGGTGCCGCCGCATGCCGCAGCGGCCACCGATGCCACGGTCGCGCACGCCGCATTGGATCGGCGCAATTCCACAGAAAGAGGTAGTAAGCGATGAGTCAATCTCAGAATGCCGCGCGCGTACTTGGCGTGGTCGGCTTGGGCTCGATGGGTATGGGCGCGGCGCGATCGGCGGTGCGCGCCGGGGTGACCACTTGGGGCTTGGACACGCGTGCCGAAGCACGCGAACAATTCGCCGCTGAGGGCGGTCATGCCACGTCGACGCTGGCCGAATTGGGCCGCGAGTGCGATGTGGCGTTGATCCTGGTGGTCAATGCGGCGCAAACCGAAGACGTGCTGTTTGGCGCCGATGGGTTGATCGAACATCTGAAGCCCGGCTCGGTTGTTGTGACGGCTGCCACGGTGGATCCCACGTTGCCGCCCGTGTGGGAAGCACGTCTGGCCGAAAAGGGCATTTTCCTGATCGACGGTCCGGTATCGGGCGGCGCCAAGAAGGCTGCTGAAGGCCAGATGACGGTGATGGCTTCGGGCAAGCCGGAAGCCTTTGCCGCGGCCGGCAACGTGCTAGAAGCCTACGCGGGCAAGATCTATCGCCTGGGCGATCGTGCGGGTGTGGGGTCGACGGTAAAGATGGTCAACCAGCATCTGGCGGGCGTACATATCGCTGCGGCGTGCGAAGGCATGGCATTGGGCATGCGCGCGGGCGCGGATCCCGAAGCCCTGTACGAGGTGATCTGCAATTCGGCCGGCATGAGCTGGATGTTCCAGAATCGTGTGCCGCACATTCTGGAAGGCGACTACACGCCCTTGTCAGCCGTGAATATCTTCGTGAAGGATCTGGGCATCGTGCTGGACGCGGCGCGCAAGCTGGCCTTCCCGTTACCTCTGGCCGCTACCGCGCACCAGCTTTACCTGGCCACCTCGGCCGCAGGTCATGGCGGTGAAGACGATTCGGCCGTGATCAAGTTTTACGCCGGACTGGCCGGTATCGACCTGCCGGCCAAGAAGGAGCAAGCATGAGCGCGGGCGTGACACAACCTGCCGGCGCGGCCGGCAACCTTCGCGGCGCTGGCGTAAAGCTCGGATGTATTGCCGATGACTTTACGGGTGCCACCGATCTGGCGAACAACCTGGTGCGCAGCGGCATGCGCGTGGTGCAGACCATCGGCGTGCCCGACGATGCCGCGGCGGTGGATGCCGACGCCATCGTGGTGGCGCTGAAATCGCGCACCGAGCCTGCGGCCGACGCGATCGCACAGTCGCTGGAGGCGCTGCGCTGGCTGCAAGCCCAAGGCGTGGAACAAATCTACTTCAAGTATTGTTCCACGTTCGACAGCACGGCGGCCGGCAACATCGGCCCGGTGGCCGAAGCGCTGATGGACGCGTTGGCCACAGATTTCACGATCGCCACCCCGGCGTTTCCGGAAAACGGGCGCACCGTTTTCAAGGGCCACTTGTTTGTGGGCGACGTGCTGCTCCACGAGTCGGGGATGCAGAACCATCCCCTCACGCCGATGACCGATCCCAACCTGGTGCGCGTGCTGCAGGCGCAGTGCAAGCGCCGCGTGGGTCTGATCGACTATCGCACCGTGGCGCAGGGCGCCGATGCGGTGCGGGCGCGTATCGCCGCGTTGCGCGAAGAGGGCGTATCGCTGGCGGTGCTGGATGCCGTGTCCAACGAGGATCTGCTGCGCGTGGGCCCGGCATTGGGCGATTTACCCTTGTTGACGGCGGGCTCCGGCGTGGCGATTGGCTTGCCGCAGAACTGGGGGCTCAACGCCAACGACCAGGCGGCGCAATTGCCGCGTGGCAGCGGCATGCAGGCGATCGTGTCCGGTAGCTGCTCGCTGGCGACCAACCGTCAAGTATTGGATTTCATCCGCCGCGGCGGTCAGGCACTGGCTATCGACCCGATGCGTATTGCGGCGGGTGTGGATGTGGCGGCTGCCGCATTGGCCTGGGCCGAGCCGTTGCTGGCGCAGGGCCCCGTGCTGCTGTATTCGACTGCGGATGCCACAGACGTCAAGGCGGTACAAGGCAAGCTGGGTGTGGGTGAGGCCGGCGCGCTCGTCGAGCAGACGATCGCCAGGATCGCGCGCGGGCTGGTCGAACGCGGCGTGGGGCAGCTGCTTGTGGCGGGCGGTGAAACGTCGGGCGCCTGCGTGCAAGCCCTGGATATCGACCAGATGCAGATCGGTACGCAAATCGATCCGGGTGTGCCTTGGTGCCATGCGCACAGCGCCGCCGCGCCGGCCGGTTCGCTGCATATCGCCTTGAAGTCGGGCAATTTCGGCACCGACGATTTCTTCACCAAGGCCTTCGGGGTGATCGCATGAGCAGCGTCGCGTTCATGCCGGAAGCGATCGCGCGTGAGGAAATATGCCGGGTCGGGCGGTCGCTTTTTGCGCGCGGGTATGTGCATGCCACGGCGGGCAATATCAGCGTGCGCCTTGAAGACGGCAGCTTTTTGATTACCCCGACGGATGCGTGCATGGGCGAGCTCGAGGCCGCGCGCATTTCGCATGTGGGCGCCGATGGCACGCCGCTCGGCGGCGATCGGGCCAGTAAAACCCTGGCCCTGCATCGCCGCATCTACGGTGCGGATCCCGACGCGCGCTGCGTGATTCACACGCACAGCACGCATCTTGTTGCGCTCACGCTCAAGGGCGTGTGGCGCACGTCCGATATCGTGCCGCCGATCACACCTTACTTCGTGATGAAGGTGGGACACGTGCCGTTGATCCCGTATCACAAGCCGGGCGATGCGCGCGTGGCGGATCTGGTGGCCGACACGATCGTTCAAGCGCAAGCGAATGGCGCGCCCATTCGCGCGGTGATGCTCGATCGTCTGGGGCCGAACGTGTGGCAAAGCACCCCGGCCGCGGCCATGGCCACGCTCGAAGAGCTGGAAGAGACCGCACGCTTGTGGTTGATCGCGCAGCCGGCGCCGTTGTCGGACGCGCAGATCGATGAGCTGCGCACGACTTTCGGCGCGCGCTGGTAGGACTCGCTCAAGACGATCAAGCATATCCGCTCTCGCGCCCGACAGCATCGCTTGCGATGAACCAGGCGCCAGCCGCGACCCGACACTTTTCATATTGCTTTCAGGACACTTCGATCATGCCGCGTTTTGCCGCCAACTTGACCATGATGTACACCGAACACGCCTTCCTCGACCGCTTCGCGGCCGCGGCGGCGGATGGGTTTGCTGCCGTCGAGTATCTGTTCCCCTATGACTTCGACCGGGCCGAGTTGGCCCAGCGTCTGGCCGACAACGATCTCATCCAGGTGCTGTTCAACGCGCCGCCGGGCGATTGGAATGCCGGCGAACGTGGGTTGGCCAGCCTGCCGGGCCGTGAAGACGAATTTCGCCGCAATTTCACCGATCTGGCCCTGCCTTATGCCGCGGCGCTCAAGAGCCCCCGCGTGCATGTGATGGCGGGTCTGGTGCCGGCCGATGGCGATCGCGCGGCGATGCAGGACGTGTACCTGAAGAATCTGGCATGGGCCGCCGAGCAGGCCGCGACCGCCGGCATCGATGTGCTGATCGAACCGATCAATACCCGCGATATTCCAAATTTCTTCCTGAATCGTCAGGACCAGGCGCACGCCGTGATCGATGCGGTGGGGGCGAGCAATCTCAAGGTGCAGATGGATCTGTATCACTGTCAGATCGTGGAAGGCGACGTGGCGATGAAGCTGCGCCACTACATTCCCACGGGTCGCGTAGGCCACATCCAGATCGCCGGTGTGCCCGAGCGTCACGAGCCCGATCTGGGCGAACTCAATCATCCGTACCTGTTCGCGCTGTTGGACGAACTGGGCTTTGACGGCCATGTGGGTGGCGAATACCGCCCGAAGGCCGGCACGTCGGAAGGTCTTGGCTGGTTCAAGCCGTACCGCCGCTGACGTTTTCTGTTGCGTTAACCCTTTGGCCCTTGATCGGGCCGTTTCCTTATGGCCCCCTCCACCGGGCTTCACCACACACAAGCGTCCAGCATGAGGCGCGTTTTCAATAAATGAAGTTGGAGATATTGATGTCTACATCGAATGCGGCGGTCGCCTCGACCAATGCGCCGCTGGAACGCGCTTACAAGAAAGTGTTCTGGCGCATCGTGCCGTTCATCATGCTGTGCTACGTGGTGGCTTATCTGGACCGCGTGAACGTCGGCTTTGCCAAGCTGCAAATGTCGCAAGATCTGGGCTTTTCCGAAACAGTGTTCGGCTTGGGCGCCGGCATTTTCTTTTTGGGTTATTTCATTTTTGAAGTGCCCAGCAACGCCATCCTGCATCGTGTCGGTGCGCGGGTGTGGATCGCTCGGATCATGATCACCTGGGGCATCATCTCGGGCCTCTTCATGTTCGTCGAAACGCCCACGCAGTTCTACGTCGCGCGTTTCCTGCTGGGCGCAGCCGAAGCCGGTTTCTATCCCGGCATCATCCTGTACCTCACGTACTGGTATCCCGCGCATCGCCGGGCCCGCATCGTGGCGCTGTTCATGTCGGCAATTCCGGTGGCCGGCATTTTCGGCAATCCATTGTCGGGCTGGATCATGGACACCTTCGATGGCACGCATGGCCTGGAAGGCTGGCAGTGGATGTTTGTGATCGAGGCGATTCCGGCGGTGATCGTGGGCGTCATGGTGCTGTTCATCTTGCGTAACGGCATCCGCGATGCGGCGTGGCTCGACGAAAACGAAAAGCAGTTGCTCGAAGCCGAGATCGTGACCGATCAGAAGCACACGGATTCGACCACCACCTTTCGCGATCTGCTCAAAAGCGGCCGCGTGTGGGCCATGTGCGCGATCTACTTCTGCATCGTGATGGGCCAGTACGCGCTCACATTCTGGATGCCCACGCTGATCAAGACCACGGGTATCGTGGGTAACCTGAATATCGGGTTGTTCAGCGCGATTCCGTTCGGTTGCGCCGTGATCGCGATGAACCTGATCGGCCGCAGTTCGGACAAGCATCGCGAACGCCGCTGGCACTTGATCATCCCGGCGTTAATGGGCACGGTCGGCTTTGCCGCTGTGGCCTCGTTTTCGGATAACACCACCGTCTCGGTGATCGCGTTGTCGATCGCGGCCGCCGGTGTGTTGACGTGCTCGCCGCTTTTCTGGTCGTTGCCGACGGCGTTCATGTCGGGTGCGGCTGCCGCAGTCGGCATCGCGCTGATCAATTCGGTGGGTAATTTGGCAGGTTTCGTGAGCCCGTATGTCATCGGCTACCTGAAGGACCTGACGCAAAGCACAGAGTCCGGCATGTATGTGCTTTCGGTGGTGCTGGCCATCGGCGCGTTGCTGATCTGGCTCACCCCGGCCAAGCTGGTCAATCGTTAAAAGGATATTTCCATGAAGCTACTTATCACCGGCGGTGCCGGTTTCCTGGGGGCCCGTCTGGCCCGTACGTTGCTGGCCCGCAAGACGCTGGCCGGCAAGCCGATCGACACCATCGTGTTGGCCGACCTGGTCGCGCCGCCCGCCGATCTGGCCGCCGATGCCCGCATTCAAGGCCGCACTGGCGCATTGCTGGAGCAGGCTGCCGAGTTGGGCCGGGAAGGGTTCGATGGCGTGTTCCACCTGGCGTCGGCCGTGTCGGCCGAGTGCGAGTCGGACTTCGATCTGGGCTTGCGGTCCAACCTGGATACGTCGCGCGCCTTGCTGGATGCCTTGCGGGCGCACACTGCAGCGGGCGGCACGCCGGCACGATTCGTGTTCGCCAGTTCGGTGGCGGTATTTGGCAGCGATGCCGCCGTGCCGTTGCCGGATGTCGTGCGCGACAACACGTTGCCCACGCCGCAATCGTCGTACGGCATTCACAAATTCATCATCGAGCAGTTGGTGGCGGATTACACCCGCAAGGGGCATATCGACGGCCGCACGGCCCGCTTGATGACGGTGTCGGTGCGTCCCGGTCGTCCCAACGGCGCGGCGTCGAGCTTTTTGTCGGGCATCCTGCGCGAGCCGCTGGCCGGCGTGGCATCGGTGTGCCCGGTGTCGGTCGACACGCAGGTCGCGCTGGCATCGCCCGCATCGACCATCGACGGATTGATCGCCGTATTCGAAGCGAGCCGCGAAGATTTTGGCGGCCGCACGGCGTTGAACCTGCCGGCACTGACCGTCAGCGTGCAGGAGATGCTGGATGCGTTGCAGGCCGAAGGCGGCGAGGCCGCACGCGCGCTGGTCTCGTTCGAGCCCAACGCCGCGGTGGCAGCCATCGTGGGCGGTTGGCCCGCACGCTTCGAACAGGGCCGCAGCCTCAAGCTGGGCCTGAAGCCCGATGCGGATTTCCGCAGCGTGGTGCGCCAGTACATGCAAGACAACCCGCAAGCCATCAAGGCGCAGTGAGTGCTATCGCGCGAGGCTGAGCCTTCGATCGTGCACACTTGAACGCAGTTCCCGCTGAAAAGCGGAGGCGTCATCATCCAGAAACGCCCGGCATCACATGCCGGGCGTTTTTTTATTCTCCCTATGAAAACCCTACCGCCGAGCAGGATTCGGTAGGGATGCGACGGCAGTGGGAGTATCGTGGCACTCACATTCTTTCCCCACCCTGCAGGCCACTCAAGGAGATCCTCATGGCCCGGAAGACACCCATCGAGCGCTATCGCAATATCGGTATCAGCGCCCACATCGACGCCGGCAAGACCACCACCACGGAACGCATTTTGTTCTACACCGGGGTGAGCCACAAAATCGGCGAAGTGCATGACGGTGCCGCCACGATGGATTGGATGGAGCAGGAGCAGGAACGCGGGATCACGATCACATCGGCGGCCACCACGGCGTTCTGGAAAGGGATGGGCGGCACCTATCCCGAACACCGCATCAACATCATCGATACGCCGGGGCACGTGGATTTCACGATCGAGGTCGAACGCTCGATGCGGGTGCTCGACGGTGCCTGTATGGTTTACGACTCGGTGGGTGGCGTGCAGCCGCAATCCGAAACGGTGTGGCGCCAGGCCAATAAGTACAAGGTGCCGCGCATTGCGTTCGTCAACAAGATGGATCGGGTGGGCGCGGATTTCTTTCGCGTGCAGCGGCAGATCGCCGAGCGCTTGAAAGGTGTGGCGGTGCCCATTCAAATTCCGGTCGGCGCCGAGGATCATTTTCAAGGCGTGGTCGATCTCGTCAAGATGAAATCGATCAAGTGGGACGACGCGACCCAGGGCGTGAAATTTCAGTACGAAGAGATTTCGCCCGATCTGCTGCCGCTGGCGCAGGAATGGCACGACAAGATGGTCGAGGCGGCTGCCGAGGCGAGCGAAGAACTGCTTGAAAAGTATCTGGCGGGCGAGGCGCTGACCGAGGAAGAAATCAAATGGGCATTGCGCAAGCGCACGATCGCCAACGAGATCGTGCCGATGCTGTGCGGCAGTGCCTTCAAAAACAAAGGCGTGCAGGCGATGCTCGATGCGGTGGTCGACTATCTGCCGTCACCGGTGGATGTGCCGGCCATCCCGGGCCACACCGAAGACGATGAGCACGCCGAACGGCATGCCATCGATACCGAACCGTTTTCGGCGCTGGCGTTCAAGATCATGACCGATCCCTTCGTCGGTCAACTGATTTTCTTCCGCGTGTATTCCGGCGTGGTGAATACGGGCGACTCGGTCTACAACCCGGTCAAAGGCAAGAAAGAGCGGTTGGGGCGCATCGTGCAGATGCATGCCAATGAGCGGCAGGAGATCAAGGAAGTGCGCGCGGGCGATATTGCTGCCGCGGTCGGGCTGAAAGATGCCACCACGGGGGATACGCTGTGCGATCCCGATCACATCATCATCCTCGAGCGCATGATTTTTCCCGAGCCCGTGATTTCGCAGGCAGTCGAGCCGCGCACGAAGGCGGATCAGGAAAAAATGGGCGTGGCGTTAAGCCGTCTGGCGCAGGAGGATCCTTCGTTTCGCGTAAAGACCGATGAAGAGTCGGGGCAGACGATTATTTCGGGCATGGGCGAGTTGCACCTGGAGATCCTGGTCGACCGCATGAGGCGCGAATTTGGCGTGGAAGCTTCGGTGGGCAAACCGCAGGTGGCCTACCGCGAAACGATCAAGCAAACGGTCGAGGAAGTGGAGGGCAAGTTCGTCAAGCAGTCAGGCGGACGCGGTCAGTACGGTCATGCGGTGCTCAAGCTCGAACCGCAGCCGGCCGGCAAAGGCTACGAATTCGTCGATGCGATCAAAGGCGGCGTGGTGCCGCGCGAGTATATTCCCGCCGTCGACAAGGGCATTCAGGAGGCCCTGAACGCGGGCGTCTTGGGCGGGTATCCGGTCGTGGACGTGAAGGCCACGCTGTTTTTCGGCTCTTACCATGACGTCGATTCCAACGAAAACGCCTTTCGCATGGCGGGTTCGATGGCGTTCAAGGAAGGGATGCGACGTGCCAAGCCGATTCTGCTCGAACCCATGATGGCGGTGGAAGTGGAAACGCCCGAAGACTTCATGGGTAACGTGATGGGCGATCTGTCGTCCCGCCGCGGCATGGTGCAAGGCATGGAAGATATCGCTGGGGGCGGCGGCAAACTGGTGCGCGCCGAGGTGCCGCTGGCCGAGATGTTCGGCTACTCCACTTCGCTGCGGTCGCTCACACAGGGCCGCGCCACGTACACCATGGAGTTCAAGCATTACGCCGAGGCGCCCAGCCACGTGGCCGACGTGGTGGTCAAGGCCCGCGCGAAGTAGCGGCCGATGAGGCTGGGGACGCGGCCGTTGCCGCGTTGCCTCCGTCTCGATGCGCCAACGCCGCTTCGTTCGCGGCTTGTTTACGGCCCAGCCAGACGCCCGTCAGCGCCCACACCACGGCGAGTATGGCGCCGATGAACATGGCAAGCGCGGGGTGATCGCCCACCACATCCAGAAGGCGCTTCACCCAGCCGCTGATGGCGTCGCCGCCGCGATACACGACCGTGTCGATAAAGTTCTTGGCCTTGTACTTCTGCTCAGGCGGAATCACCGTGTAGAGCATCTCACGCCCCGGGCGCACGAGGGCGTATTCGCCGGCGCGGCGCACCACCATCACCACCACGAACACCGCAAACACAGGCGCCAGGGCCAGCCACAAAAAGCCAACCGCCACCACCAGCGGCACGGCCACGAGCAGCACGCCCACGCCCAATCGCTGCGCGATGCGTCCCGTGAAAAAGAGCTGCGTCACGATGGCCAGGCTCTGCACCACGATATCGATGATGCCGAACACTTGCGTTTGCTGGGTGCGGCTGGGAAAGGTCTCGGCGACGAGCCGCGCTTGTTCGAAATACAGGAAGGTGTTGGCGCTGGCCAGAAGGATCACGAAAAACGAAATGCCGAGCAGATAGGGCGACTTGAATACCGCGGTGGCGCCCGCGAACGGATTGCCGCGCAGAGGCCGTGACCGCTCGTCGTGCACTTCGCCCACCAGCAACGGCTGCCGCTGGCGCCACTGCTGCAGCCAACTGCCGGCAAAGGCCGCGGCCGCGAGAAAGACGGCCGAGAGCACCAGCAATCCGGCGTGGCCCAACGGGGCGACGAGCAGGGTGCCCAGAATGGGGCCCGCCAGTCCGCCGAGGCTCGCACCGCCGGCCATCAACGCGAAAAGGCGCTTGGCCTGATGGCTTTCGAAGACGTCGGCCAGCACGCTCCAGGCGACCGAGATGGCCAGCATGTTGAACACCGAGAGCCAGACGTAAAACACACGACCCGCCCATACGCTATCGGGACGCGCCACAAATCCGGCGGCGAAGGCCAGCAGGTTGGCGACGAAGAAGGCGTAGGTCCAGGGCAGGATGCGCTTGCGCGCCACGCGCGAGGCTACCCACCCGAAAAGTGGCAGCACAACGAGCGTGGCCAGGAAGGTGGCGCTGAAGAGCCATTGAAGGTTATCGACGCCGCCTGCCACGCCCATCGTTTCGCGTACCGGCCGCAACATGAAGTAGCCGGTGAACAGCAAGAAGAACAGCACGAGGCCTGCCAGAACGGCGGGCAGTTCGTCGCTGTTGACGTTGAGCAGCCGCGCCAGCGCGGGTCGGCGGTCGTCGGGATCGCGGGCCATGGTGCTAGGCGAACATGTCGATCAACGATTGGCGTTGAGCGGCGGTCAACGTGGGCCCAAGGCCCGCGAGCAGGTTGTCGCTCTGGCGATCCGGCTTGCCCGTGGCGGGAATGACGGCCGTGACGGCGGGATGACTCAATGCAAATTTCAGGAAGGCCTGCGCCCATGAGGTGATGCCAGCCTCGGCCGTCCAAGGCGGCAGCGCGCGGCCTTTGACTTGAGAAAACAGCCGCCCGTCGTCGAAGGCGCGATTGATCAGCACCGCTACGCCCAGCTCCTGCGCCATAGGAAACAGGCGCTTTTCGGCGCCGCGTGAAATCACCGAGTAATTGATCTGCAGAAAGTCGGGCTTGGTGGCTTGCACCGCCTCGGCCAAGGCGTCCTGGCCGCTTTCGGTGTAATGCGTGATGCCGGAATAGCGGGTCTTGCCTTGTTTCTTGAGATCGTCGATCAACGCCAGCTGCGTTTTCCAGTCGACCAGATTGTGCACCTGAAGCAGTTCGACCTTGTCGGTTTTAAGCTGGCGCAGCGACTCGGCAAATTGCGCTTGGCCCGCTTCCCGGCCCGTGGCGCCCAGTTTGGTCGCCAAAAAGGTCTTATCGCGCCAGCCGCCCTCGGCGAGCAGATCGCCAATCACGGCTTCCGCTCGGCCGTAGCTGGGTGCCGTATCGATCAACGTGCCGCCACCGGCAAAGAACCGCTTCAACACATCGCGCAACGGATCGCGATCGGCGGCGCTATCGCCCACTTCAAAGCTGCCCGAACTGCCCATCCCGATGACGGGCAGTCGCTCGTTCGTTCGCGGAATAAGGCGGGTGGCCATCGAACCGCCTGTGGCGTTGGCCGATGCGGCGAGACTGAGTGCGGAGGGCGAGGACAACATCAGGCCGCAAGCTGAGAGCGCGGCGGCGTTGAGAAATCGGCGGCGAGAGGGCACGGCTTACTCCTTGACGCAATGAGACGAGGGGAGGGCGCCGCACGCGCGGCAAGCGAGACCCGGCGCGCGATCGTGAACCGGTACCCGCAGAGTACGTTAACGCAGGCCCAACAACAATTCCCGTGCCCGTTGAAGCTGTTCAGGCGCGAGCGGCATGAGCATGCGAACGTCATCGGCCACCAGGGTGCCCACCGGCACGCCGTCCAGATACACCAGGCGATTGGCGGTAAGCGCAGGCACTTTGTCCCCAGGTAACAACGTACCGATCAGGTTGAGCGGATCGACGCCGGATACGCGCACGAAGCTGTCGTCTTTGGGCTGACGCCGGATGTCACGCAACAGTGGAATCGCTTCCGGCAGCGCAAATTGTTCGCCGGACAGCCCCGCCACAAAGCGCCCGCCCCGGATCTCGCCGCGCGCCTCGAGCCGGTGCAGGACCGGCAAGAGCTCGCGCCAGGGTGGCAACCAGTCCGGTTCGCGCGCCAGCATCCGCCAGAAGACGACGCCGTAGCGACGCAGCAGCACGTGAACGATGTGTTCCAGCGCCTTGGGGTCGGTTGCCGGCCGCCGGTTCGACACCGCAGCCGCCACGCCATCGTCGCCTGACAGGGGACGGCGTACGACCGCCCAGCGACCGGCGTCATCGATGCTGGGCGCGGGCGAGCCGCCGCGGCGCCGAAATTTACCCGGCCGGGAGCGCTTGCCCGCAGGCAGGATCAACGCCCGCAGGCCGGCAAAACTATCGGTGTTGATCCAGCCTAGTGCGACAAGTTCGCCAAGCGCCTCTTCCAGTTCGGTACCGAGCATGGGTACGGCGTCGAGAATTTCATCGAAGAAAAGCGCGCCTTCGCGCGTGAGCACGTCGAATACGCGCTGGGCGCGCGGCGTTATCGCGGGGGCGTCGCCTCGAGTGGGCAAGGCCTGCCAGGGCGCCAGATGGCGCCGCGGCAGAAGTGCGATCGGGGTGGCGCGAACGGGGCCCGTCCCGGAACGGGCTTGTCGTCCGAGACGCGTCCAGATCACTTTGCCCGCGCGGCACAGATCGTCCAGCCAAGGCTCGGCGTAGTCGGTCACCCGCGTGCGCAACAGTTGTGCTTCCCAGGCGCCAGCGGGCGCTTCATAGCCCTCGAGTTGCGCGACGACCAGCGGCAAGGTGTCGGCGCCTTGCAGGCGCGCAGCGGGGTTCACATGCTGCCAGTCGAAGAGGAAACGCATGAAGTCCTGCAGCGTGACGGGCTCGATTTCGCGCCGCAGATGCCGGATCGTGTAGCGATGGATGCGCGCGAGCAAATGACGCTCGCACCATTCCTCATCGTGCGCGCCGGGGGTGAAGCGGCCTCGCATGACATAGCCGTCGACCTCGAGCCGCTGCAATGCTGTGGTCACCTCCGCGTCTGATAACCCTAAGGGTTGCGCAATGGCGGTGACCGTTTGCGGGCCAAAGCCGGTCAACCGTGCGCGCAGTACCTCGATGCGCGCATTGTCACGGGTCCATGGCGCCCGGTGCGAGGCGGGTACGGTCAGTGCCGGCGTCATCGGCGTATCGGGCCGCAGCGCCTGCCACAGCGGCACGCGTTCGATCGCGACCCACAGGTCGCCCACCCGCGTGGCGCGTCGTTGCTCGGCAAGCTGTTGCAAGCCGTCGAGCCATTCGGGCGCGACGCTGGCTTCGTCAACCGTGATCGCCGCCAACCCCATCAAGGCCTCATGCAGCTCGTCGGTGTCGCGCACCTGCGGCCACGCCTCGTCGGCCACGCTCGCAATCGCATCGGCGTTCAATGCGCCCAGGTCGTCGGCTGAATCGGCCGTGCGCCAACGTCGATTGGCAACGGCTTGCGTGCGCCGCTCCTCCAAAGGCGCGTCGTCGAGAAACGCGTAGGGACGGGCGTTGAGAATTTCCATGGCGAGCGGCGACGGCGCGGTCAGGTCGCGTGCGATCAACCGCACGTCGCCCGCGTCGATCCGGCGCAGTATCGCCAGCCATGTTGTGCTGTCCATGGCGTCATGCAGGCAATCGTCCAGCGTCTGTTCGACCAGGGGGTGATCGGGCAATTCGCGTTCGCCCACCACGTTTTCCAGGCAGGCCGCCTGGTCGGGAAAGACGGCCGCGAGCAGATCGTCGCTCTTCATGCGTTGCAGTTGCGGCGCGACTTTGCGGCCACCGGCGTAGCGCGGCAAGGCCAGTGCGGTGGTCGCGTTCCAGCGCCAGCGCAAATTGAACATCGGCGCATCGAGCACCGCCTGGATCAACACCCGCTCGGCACTGTTTGCATGCAGATAACGCCACACATCGTCGAGCGCAAAACTATGGGATTGCGAGAGCGACAGCACGACGGCGTCTTCGGTGGCGGCCGCCTGCAACTCGACGTTGAACTTGCGGCAAAAGCGTTTGCGCAGCGCCAAGCCCCAGGCGCGATTGACGCGGCTGCCGAAAGGCAGATGCAACACCAACTGTGTGCCGCCCGTTTCGTCGAAAAAACGTTCCATGATCAATGTGTTCTGCGAGGGCAGGGCACCGAGGGCTGCACGGGTGCGGCTCAGGTAATCGACGATCTGCAGCGCGGCGGGCTCGCCGGTGCCCACCTCGTCGACGAGCCAGGCCATGGCGGTGTCGCGATCGGCGGCCAGACATTGGTCCAACGTTTCGAGCAATCGCGATACGCCCGCCGACAAGGCATCGCTGCGGCCGGGCGCTTCGCCCAGCCAGAACGGGATATTGGGTGCGGCGCCTTGCGCATCTTCCACGCGAACCTTGCCGCCCTCGATCTTCAGAATGCGATAGGCCGTATTGCCGAGCTGGAACACATCGCCGGCCAGGCTTTCCACGGCAAAGTCTTCGTTCACCGTGCCCACCGTGAGTCCTTGCGGCTCCATCAGCACGGTGAAGTCGGCGTTGTCCGGGATCGTGCCGCCCGAAGTCACTGCCGTGAGCTTGCCATTGCGTTTGCCACGCACCATGCCGGAAACACTATCGCGGTGGATGTACGAGCCGCGCACGCCGTTGCGGCCCGTGTGACCTTCCGCCAGCATCCGCAGCACGCCATCGAATTTCTCGCGCGGCAGCGCGGCGAACGGCGCAGCCGCTCGCACGCACCCGAAGAGCGCGTCTTCATGCCATTCGCGGCTGGCGACTTCGGCGACGATGTGTTGAGCCAGCACATCCAGTGGCGCCACGGGAATACGCAGCAGGTCGAGCTCGTCGCGACGGATGCAGTCAAGCAGCGCGGTGCATTCGAGCAGATCGTCGCGCGACGTGGGAAAGAGCCGTCCCTTGGGCGTGCCGCCCACATGGTGACCCGAGCGCCCCACGCGCTGCAGGAACGCGGCAATGCTGCGCGGCGACCCCACCTGGCACACGAGTTCGACGTCGCCGATGTCGATGCCGAGCTCCAGCGACGCCGTGGCCACGAGCACCCGAAGGTCGCCCCGTTTGAGCCGCTGTTCGGCATCCAACCGGTACTCCTTGGCGAGACTGCCGTGATGGGCGGCCACGCCCTCAGGTCCCAGACGGTCGGCCAGATGGCGCGCCAGCCGCTCCGCCATGCGGCGGGTATTGACGAAGACGAGGGTAGTGCGGTGCATGACGGTCAATTCAGCCATGCGGTCGTAGACCCGCTCCCACACCTCGTTGGGCATCACCGCTTCGAGCGGGACCGGCGGCAATTCGATCGCAAGATCGCGATCGCGCACATGACCCACATCCACAATGGCACAGTCGCGACCGGTGCCGACGAGAAACCGCGCCACTGCGTCCAGCGGCTTCTGCGTGGCCGACAGGCCCACGCGCGTGGGTGCACGGTGGCACAAGGCATCCAGCCGCGCGAGACTCAACGCCAGATGGCTGCCCCGTTTGCTGGCGGCCACCGCATGAATTTCGTCGACGATCACGGTGCGCACGTGCGCGAGCATCGCGCGGCCGCTATCCGATCCCAGCAGCACATACAGCGACTCCGGCGTGGTGACGAGGATATGGGGCGGGCGCTTGCGCATGGCCTGACGCGCACTTTGCGGCGTGTCGCCGGTGCGCACGGCAGTGCGGATGCCGGGGTCGCGCAAGCCCATGTCGGCGAGGGCCCGGCCGATACCCGCAAGCGGTGTCTCCAGGTTGACCTGGATATCGTTGGACAACGCTTTGAGCGGCGACACATACACCACGGTGGTCGTGTCCGGCAGCCCGTCGTCGCTCGCCAATGCCGCGCGCACCAGTTCGTCGATGGCGGCCATGAAAGCGGTCAGCGTTTTACCGGAGCCGGTAGGCGCGGCGATCAGCGTTGACCGGCCCGCGCGGATCAGCGGCCACGCTTGCGCCTGGGCCGGCGTGGGGCGCGGGAACGCGCGGCTGAGCCAGGCTGCGACTGCCGGGTGGAAGTCGGACCAGGAGGCGTCCGTTGCGCGCAAGGGGGTCATAGGTCGAATATGGGGATGGGCGTGCGGCAAACAACGGCAAGCCGCGCGCCTGTAATGTAATAAGATCCTTGGGCTCAATCATCGCTTTCTTGCAAGGACGCGCGCATGTACGACCTGATCATCGCCAACAAAAATTATTCGTCGTGGTCGTTGCGGCCGTGGGTATTGCTGAAGACGCTGGCCATTCCGTTCAACGAAAGGTTGTTTCCGTTCGGACCGGCGTTCGAGTCGGCGGCTTTTCTGCAAGCCTCGCCCACCCGTCGCGTGCCCGTCCTGCGCGATGGCGACGTGACCGTCTGGGATTCGCTGGCCATCGTCGAGTACGTGGCCGAGTCGCATCCGGCCGTGTGGCCTGCCGACCGAACGGCACGCGCCTGGGCGCGTTGCGCTGCAGCTGAAATGCATTCGGGCTTTACTACCTTGCGCAATCAGTGTGCGATGAGCTGCGGCGTGCGCGTCGCGCTCAACGACACGCCTGCTGCACTTGGGCGCGAATTGGCGCGCATCGGCAGCCTGTGGCGCGAAGGGCTGGACACTTTCGGTGGCCCATTCCTGGCAGGCGCCACGTTTACCGCTGTCGACGCCTTCTATGCGCCGGTGGTGTTTCGCCTGCAGACCTACGGCTTGAGCGTGGGCGCTGAAGGCGATGCTTACGCGGCGCGCATCCTGGCGTTGGACAGCATGCAGGCGTGGTATGCGGCCGCTTTGGACGAGACGACCACCGAGGCCTCGCACGAAGCCGATGTGCTGGCCGTGGGCAAGATCACGCATGACTTCCGTGTGACCGCCAAGCAGGACGCTTGAAGACGAACGACGCCGCGCACGCGCACACAGTCCGTTCTTGCCCCGGGGGTGGGTGCGGCGCGTCGGCGGCATCCTCTGGGCAACGGCGCAGAGATGTGCGCGTCTGTTGCCGTCACACCGCGATTTCGCACGAATATTTCGGCTATTTTCTCGCCCATAGGGGCTAGGCCCTGGCCCAAGTGGCAGGGCGTTTTGCGCCGTCGACAGCGTCGATACGCGGTTGTTGAGAATGGGCACCGCGAGCGCCACGCGATGTGGGTTGCGTGGCGTCATGCATACGGCTTACACCACGGCCGTTACGCTCTGACACGGTTAGAGTTTGGTTTTTCGGTGGACCACGGTAAGCTTTGCGCCACGCGTCGGGACGGCCCTGTTATCAGTTGCACCGATCCCCACTCGTTTTTTCAATCAGGAGCCAATGCATGAACCAAGAACAACTTGCCAAAGTTGCCGAAGGCCAGGGCTTTATCGCCGCACTGGACCAGAGCGGCGGCAGTACGCCCAAGGCGTTGAAGCTGTACGGTGTGGAAGAATCCGCCTACAACGGCGATGCTGAAATGTTCGACCTCGTCCACGCGATGCGCAACCGCATCGTGGCCAGTCCCGCTTTCGACGGCAAGCGCGTGCTCGGCGCCATCTTGTTCGAGCAGACGATGGATCGTCAGTTCGAAGGCAAGGAAGCGCCCGCCTACTTGTGGGAAGTCAAGCAAGTGGTGCCGTTCCTGAAGGTCGACAAGGGCCTGGAAGCGGAAGCCAACGGCGTGCAGTTGATGAAGCCGATCACGGGTCTTGACGATCTGCTCAAGCGTGCCGTGGCCAAGGGTATCTTCGGCACGAAGATGCGCTCGGTGGTGAACGAAGCCAACCAGGCCGGCATCGATGCCGTGCTGGATCAGCAGTTCGAATACGGCGTGCAGATTTTCAACGCCGGCGCGATGCCGATCCTCGAGCCCGAAGTCTCGATCAAGGCGGCCGACAAGACCAAGATCGAAGAGATGCTCAAGGCAGGTTTCCTCAAGCGTCTGGATGCGTTGCCCGAAGGCGTGAGCGTCATGCTCAAGCTGACGTTGCCCAACGTCGACGGCGCATTCCAGGAACTGGTCGACCATCCGCGCGTGGTACGTGTGGTGGCACTGTCGGGCGGTTACGAGCGCGATGACGCCAATGCACGTCTGGCCCGTAACCCCGGCGTGATCGCCAGCTTCAGCCGCGCGCTCACGGAAGGCTTGACGGCTCAGCACTCGGAAGCCGACTTCAACAAGGCGCTCGACGGCAGCATCGAAGGGATCTACCGCGCATCGATTACCTGAGATGCGATCGGAAGCGGGCGGCTTGCTTCCCGCTTCACATCGACTGTGATGTCTTGTCGTACGACAACAGCATCGTAAGTCACCCCAAAGGGGCCGCGGAAGCGGCCCTTTTTCATGGGCATCCGTGCGACCGTATGCGGCACTGGTCAGTTGGCGTGAAAGCCATGTTACGCCAAGCTTACGGCGATTCTGACTGGGAATGAAAGGCGAGGGAAAGCCCCTAGAAAGCCGTGCTTGACGCCGAATTCCGACGATCCATATACTCCGTCGAGTTGTATGACAACAGACGGAAATATATGGCGTCGATTGAGACTATCTCCCCGAATCACACGCCCGCGCATTGCCATCGATTGTTGATGACCGGTGCCGGTGGCAACCTGGGACGCGTACTGCGCGACCGGCTGAAACCCTACGCGGATGTCCTCCGGTTATCGGACCTCAATGACGTGGGACCGGCCGCCGAGAACGAAGAGGTCGTTACCTGCGACCTGGCCGATGCGCCGGGCGTGCTCGCCCTGGTTGAGGGTGTGGACGCCATCGTGCACCTGGGCGGCGTGTCCGTCGAACGGCCCTTCGACGAAATTCTGCCGGCCAATATCCAGGGGGTCTATAACCTCTACGAAGCGGCACGCAAGCATGGTGTGAAGCGCGTGGTGTTTGCCAGCTCCAATCACGCCATCGGCTTTTATCCGCAAGGCCAAACCATCGACACCGACGTGCCTCTGCGACCGGATGGCTACTACGGCATCAGCAAGGCCTTCGGCGAAAATCTCTCGCGGTTCTATTTCGATCGCTACGGCATCGAAACGGTGTGCCTGCGCATTGGCTCGTCGTTTCCCGAGGCACGCGATCGCCGCATGCTGATCACGTGGCTGGGCTACGACGACCTCACGCATTTGATCGTGCAATCGCTTTTTGTGGCCGACGTGGGCCACACCATTGTTTATGGCGCGTCGGCCAATCGCGATTCGTGGTGGGACAACCGCCTTGCGGCACACTTGAACTTCACACCGAAAGAGTCGAGCGAACAATTTCGCGCGAAGGTGGAAAGTCAGCCGCCGCTTGCCGCCGACGACATCGCCGGCAAGTATCAAGGCGGCGCGTTCGTCAAAGCCGGGCCGTTCGAATCATGAGCACCGTGCCCGGTCGCGACGATGCGCGCGTGATGGACGACGCCATGGCGTCGCAGGTGCATCGGGTAGGCGACATGCGCTGTGGCGTCGGCGAAAGCCCGGTATGGCATGCGCGTGAAGGTGCGCTTTACTGGACCGATATCCCTGGCAAGACGCTGTGGCGATTCGACCCCGCAACCGGTGCCACGCGTCATTGGACATTGCCTGAGATGGCCGGCTGTATCGCCATCTGCGATGGCGGTTGGCTGCTGGCCATGGAAACGGGCATTTTCCATTTGCCATCGCCGCTCGCGCAGGACGGTGGGGCAGTGCTTCCCAAACGCCTGGCCACCGTGGCGCACGCCGCACCCGATATGCGGTTCAACGACGGGCGCTGCGATCGGCAAGGACGATTCTGGGCCGGCACGATGGTTCAGGACATGAGCGCGGGCCAGGCGGCCGGTTGCCTTTACCGTTTCGACGATCGCGGATTGTCCGCCCCGATCCTGCGCGATTACATCGTGCCCAACGGCATGGCGTTCAGTCCCGATGGGCGCACGATGTATGTGTCCGATTCGCATCCATCGCGGCAATGCGTGTGGGCCTATGCGTACGACACGATCACCGGCACCCCGCATTCGCCCGAGTTGTTCATCGACATGGCGCCGTATCCCGGCCGGCCCGATGGCGCCGCGGTCGATGCGGAGGGCGGCTATTGGATTTGCGGCAACGATGCCGGCATGGTGCATCGCTTTTTACCTGACGGCTCGCTCGATCGCAGCATCGCGGTACCCGTCGCCAAGCCTGCCATGTGCGCGTTCGGTGGTCCCAATCTCGACACCTTGTTCATCACGTCGATCCGCTTGCCGAGCCATGCGGCAGAGAGCCTGGATGGGGCCGTGTTTGCCGTGCATCCCGGCGTGATCGGTCTGGAGGAACCCGCTTTCGCCGGCTAGCTTGCGGCCGCATCGGGCGACGCACGGGCATCGGTCATCCACACACACACACGCAACCTGGAAGCGTCACCACGCAACACACACGAAGAAACACGCACGCTGCAGGCCACGCATTTGATGTAGTACCCCACATATTCGGCGCGCCACGCGCTCACAACAATAGACGCCTTGAAAAGACGTTGCCCGGAGGTAGACATGCTGCGCTTCACACCATCCCGTCTCGCAGTGGCGGTGCTCGCCACGTTGCTCGTTCCCGCGACCCAGGCGGCGGAACTCCGATCCGCCGATATCCATCCCGATGATTACCCTACAGTGACCGCCGTGCGCTACATGGCCGATCTGGTCAAGGAGCGCACGGGGGGCAAGACCACCATCAAGGTTTTTGCCGGCAGTGCGCTGGGCTCGGAAAACGATAGCCTGGAACAGGTCAAGTTGGGGGCGTTGGCGATGGCGCGCGTGAGTAGCGCGGCCATGCACAATATCTGCCAGACGACCCGCGTACCGTCACTGCCGTTTCTCTTCAAGTCGACCGATCACTTGCACCGGGTGCTCGATAGCGATGTGGGCGAAGAGATCCTGCGATCGTGCGAGAAGGCCGGTTTTGTGGGCTTGGCGTGGTACGACAGCGGTGCGCGGTCGATGTATACGCGCAACAAGCCGGTGCTGACCCTGGCCGACGTCAAGGGACTGAAGATTCGCGTGCAGCAATCGGATCTGTCGGTGGCGATGGTGGAAGCGATGGGCGGCAACGCCACGCCGATGAGCATGGGGGAGGTGTACACGTCGCTCAAGACCGGACTGGTGGACGCGGCCGAGAACAACTTTCCCAGTTACGAAAGCGCGCATCACTATGAAGTCGCCAAGTTCTATTCGCTGACCGAACACACGATGACGCCGGAAATCCTGGTGTATTCGAAGCGCCAGTGGGACAAGCTTTCGCCCGAAGATCAGAAGATCATTCGCACGGCGGCCAAGGAATCGGTGCCCTACATGCGTAAGCAGTGGGCCGAGCGCGAAACGAAGTCGCGGCAGATCGTGGAGAAGGGCGGCGCGCAGGTGGTGCAGCCCGACAAGGCCACGTTCCAGGCGGCTATGCAGCCGGTATACGCGCGCTTTGTGACCACGCCCGAGATGAAGTCCCTGGTCGAACGCATCCAGGCCATGCCGTGAGAGGTTCGTCATGTTTGCAGAATCGACACGACCCGTACCGCCCGTGAGCGGACACGTTGAGCCCGGCCGCTGGGCGACCAGCCGCTTTCTCAACGGCTTTACCACCGCCTGCGCGGTGCTGGCGCGCTTATGCATGTGGGTCAGCGTGGCGGGGCTGGTGCTGCTGATCGCCGCGGTGGCGTTTCAGATCTTCGGCCGCCATGTGCTCAACAACACGCCCACCTGGGCGGAAAGCCTGTCGTTGTTGCTGGTGCTGTACGTCACCATGCTGGGCGCCGCGGTCGGCGTGCGCGATGCGGGCCACATCGGCTTCGAGGTCGTGATCGCCGCGCTGCACGAATCGGCGCAGCGCCGCATGCAGATCCTGATCCATGTGCTCGTGCTGATCTTCGGCGCGTTGATGGCATGGAATTGCGGTGTGCTGGCCGAATCGGTTCACGAATACGCCATGCCCAATCTGGGTATCTCGGAAGGCTGGAAATATGCCCCGGCCACCTTGTCCGGCGTCTTGATCGTGATCTTCTCGATCGAGCACATCGTGGCCATCCTCCGTCATCAAAAGGTGGTTCCCGCATGGCACTGACCATCCTTTCCGTAGGCTTCATGGCCTTCTTGATCATCGGCGTACCGGTGGCGTTCGCCATTGGGCTCTCGGCGATCGGCGCGATCATGTACGAGGATCTGCCGATCGCCGTGGCGTTCCAGCAGATGACGTCGGGCATGAATGCATTTTCGTTTCTGGCGATTCCGTTCTTTATCTTTACCGGCGAACTGATGCTTTACGGCGGCATCGCGGATCGCATCGTCACCTTTGCCAAGTCGCTCGTGGGCCACGTGCGCGGCGGCCTGGGGATGTCCAACGTGGTCGCCTGCACGCTTTTCGGCGGCGTATCGGGATCGCCCGTGGCGGACGTCTCGGCGATGGGATCGGTGATGATTCCGATGATGAAGCGCGAGGGCTACGACGCGGACTACGCGGTCAACGTCACCACGCATGCAGCATTGGTGGGGGCACTCATGCCCACCAGCCACAACATCATCATCTACACGCTTGCCGCCGGCGGCAAGGTATCGATTGCCGCGCTCATCGCGGCCGGGGTGATCCCGGCGTTGATTCTCACCGTGTGCAACCTGGCGGCCGCGTATCTGGTCGCACGCAGCCGCGGCTATCCCTCCGGCACGTTTCCCGGTTGGGCAATCGTCGGCCGCTCGCTGGCGGCGGCGTTGCCGGGGCTGTTCGTGGTGGTACTCATCATCGCCGGGATTTTGAGCGGGGTGTTCACTGCCACGGAATCCGCGGCGGTAGCGGTGTTGTATGCGTTGGCGCTCACCGTGTTCGTGTACCGCTCGCTCACGTTCGACCAGTTCGTGCGCGCCGCGGCCAAGGCAGTGAAGACCACCGGCATCGTGCTGCTGCTCATCGGCATCTCGGCCACCTTCGGCTATCTCATCAGCTTCTACGGCGTGGCCGAAAAGACCGGCGAGATGATGGCGGCGATTTCCACCGATCCCTGGGCCATTTTTCTGATGGTCAACGTCATCCTGTTTCTGCTGGGGACGTTTCTGGACATGGCGGCGACCATCCTCATCTGCACGCCGATCTTCCTGCCGATCTGCATGCAGTACGGCATGAGTCCGGTGCAGTTCGGCATCGTGATCCTGTTGAACTGCGCATTGGGATTGAATACGCCGCCGGTGGGCACCACGCAATTCATCGGGTGCGCCATCGGTCAGGTATCGGTGGGAACGGTGATGCGAACGATCTGGCCGTTTTACGGCGCGCTGATCGCCGCGTTGGCTTTGGTCACGTACGTGCCGGCGTTCTCGATGTGGTTGCCGAGCGTGTTGCTCAACTAGAAGTAATCCGGATGCCGCGCGCGAATCTCATCGACCTGGGATAACGTGCCCGACAAATGCGCGCGCAGGCTGGCTTGCGCGGCATCCGCTTGCCGCACGGCGATGGCGTCGACGATGCGCACGTGGTCGTCGATCACCTGCTGCATCTTGCCCGGTGAGGGCAGATGCAGCCGGCGCAGCCGCTCGATGTGACCGCTGCGGCTTTGCAAGAGCTGCAGCAACTCGCCCATGCCCGCGGCCCGATATAGCTCACGGTGAAAGGCGTGATCGGCGTCTGAAAAGGCCAGATAGTCGGCGGCTGCGGCAAGGCGCGTCTGGTCCTCCAGGATACGGCGCAGTCGAATAATCAGATCGGCCGTGGCCACGCTTTCGGGTGACGCCAATTCGCGCACGATTTCAAGCTCGATCGAACGGCGCAGAAAGTGCGCTTGCACCGCCTTGGTCATATCGATTTTGCTTACGCGCGTGGCCGCCTGTGGAAACACATCGACCAGGCCTTCCTCCTGCAGCCGCATCAATGCATCGCGCACAGGCGTCTGACTCACCCCGAACTGTGCGGCAAGCTCGGTGCGCGCCAACGGGGTGCCGGGGGGCAAATCCAGGCTCACGATCCTCTCACGCAGCAGCTCATACAGCTGAGGGGCGACTTGGCGCAGACGATCGAGGGCGACAGGAGCATTCATAGACGAGGTTGGGCAAAGATTCCGCTGTAAGGCTGCAAGCGTACCGCATTTCCTTGCTTATGAAATACTAATGTTTTAGTATTTGACGCAGGCAGGTGGACGTTCGATCCGCCGCCCCATGCATGCCAATCAGACCGGTGCACCAGACGCCGGCATCGGAGACAAACCATGTTCAAAGTCACTTTGCGCGCGACCGCGTTCGCGCTCACGCTAAGCGCCGCGCTCGGCGGGGCCGTACACGCCGCCGAGAAAACCGAGATCACCATCACCAAGCAGCCGAGCATCCTCTATCTGCCGGCCATTGTGATGGAAAAGCAGAAGCTGATCGAGAAACAGGCCGCCGCACTGGGCCTGCCCAATCTGACGGTGCAATGGCGCATGTTCTCGGGTGGCGGCGCGGCCACCGATGCCTTGCTGTCGAACAACGTCGACATCGTCAACAGCGGGTTGGGCAACCTGTTGCTGCTGTGGGACCGCACGCGAGGCGGTGTGAAAGGCATCGTGACCAATTCTGCGCAACCGGTCGTGCTGATCAGCCGCGAGGCACGCATCAAGACGCTGAAGGATTTCCAGCCTACCGACAAGATCGCGGTGCCCACGGTACGCATCTCCACGCAGGCGATTCTTTTGCAGATGGCCTCCGAGCAAGCCTTTGGCGCAGGGCAGTGGGGCAAGCTCGACCCGAACACGGTGCAACTCGGACACCCCGACGCGGCAGGCGCCTTGTCCAATCCCAAGCACGAAGTGGCCAGCCATTTCTCCGCGCCGCCATTCGACTTTCAAGAGTTGAAGAACATACCCGGCGCGCACATCGTGCTGAGTTCGGCCGACATCATCAAAGGCGGCCTCTCGCAGTCGACGTTGTTTACCACCACGGCCTTCGCGAAGGACAACCCGAAGACGATCGATGCGGTGATCGCGGCCTCCAGGGAAGCGGTCGAGTATGTGAAAACCCACACGCGCGAATCGGTTGAAATGTACAAGGAACTCAGCGGGGACCGCACCAGCGTCGACGATCTGATGGCGATGATGAAGCAGCCCGGCATGATGAATTTCCAGACGGCGCCCGTGGGCAGCATGCAGTTCGCCGCCCATATGCACAAGGTGGGCATTCTCAAGACGGAGCCGCGCGCCTGGACCGAGTATTTCCTGCCCGTCGCCGCCAGCTTGAACGGCAACTGACTGCCCGACCGCACAAGGAGGCGCCATGACGCATTTATTGGATGTGGACGGCGTGACGCTGCGCTACAAAACGCCGTCCAGCCTGATTACGGCCACGGATCGCGTGAGTTTTCAAGTTGAAACCGGCGATCGTTTCGTGCTGCTTGGGCCCTCGGGCTGTGGCAAGTCGACGCTGCTCAAGGCCGTGGGCGGTTATCTCACGCCGGAGGAAGGCGAGATCCGGATCAAAGGTCGAACGGTCAAGCGGCCGGGCGCCGATCGCATGATGGTGTTTCAGGAGTTCGACCAGTTACTGCCGTGGAAAACGGTGGTGGAGAACGTGATGTTTCCCCTCTCGGTGGCGCGCAAATTGCCGCGCCGCGAAGCCGAAGAGAAAGCGCGCGCCTATATCGAGAAGGTCAATCTGACCAAGTTCGCCGACAGCTACACGCACACCTTGTCGGGCGGCATGAAGCAGCGAGTGGCCATTGCCCGTGGCATGGCAATGGAGCCGGACATCCTCTTGATGGACGAGCCCTTCGCAGCACTCGATGCGCTCACGCGGCGCCACATGCAGGATGAACTGTTGCGGCTCTGGGAAGACACGCGCTTTACCGTGCTGTTCGTCACGCATTCGATTGCGGAGGCCATCCGCATCGGCAATCGCATTCTGCTGCTCTCGCCGCATCCCGGCCAGGTGAAGGCGGAGGTCAACGACGTCGACCGCGTGTCGGCCGAAAACGGCGAGGCGGCCGAACTCGAAAAGCGCATTCACGATCTGCTGTTCAACGATCCCCATCCGGAGGCGACGGTATGACCCAAGCAACCATCACGATGCGCGATGTGGCGGGCGACCGCGCCGCCGCTGGCGAACGGGCCGTCGTCGTGCGCGAACTCGGCGCGCTCGAACGCGCCTGGAACAATGCGTTCGTGCGCAAGACGCTCATCATTATCGTGCTCGCCCTGGCGTGGGAAGTGTATGCACGCATTCTCGATAATCCCCTCACGTTTCCCACGTTGAGCGAGACGATCAAAACGCTGATCGAACGCATCGGCGACGGCGTGTTGCTCACGCGTGCGTGGACGTCGATCAAAGTGCTGCTGCTCGGGTATTTCGTCGGCCTGGTGTTGGCGGGATTGTTGACGATGCTGGCCATCACCACGCGCATCGGTACGGACTTCCTCGAAACGATGACGGCGATGTTCAATCCGCTGCCGGCCATTGCTTTACTGCCGCTGGCGTTGATCTGGTTCGGTCTGGGTACGGCAAGTCTGGTGTTTACGCTGGTGCACTCGGTGCTGTGGGCGGTGGCGTTGAACACGCATGCGGGATTTTTGAGTGTGTCGCACACGCTGCGCATGGTGGGTCGCAACTACGAGCTCACGGGTTTCGCGTATGTGCGGCGCATTCTGGTGCCAGCTGCGTTTCCGTCGATTCTGACGGGGCTGAAGATCGGCTGGGCATTTGCCTGGCGCACGTTGATCGCCGCCGAACTCGTCTTTGGCGTGGCCTCCGGCCAAGGCGGTCTGGGCTGGTTTATCTTCGAGAATCGCAACCTGCTCGACATTCCCGCTGTGTTTGCCGGTTTGCTTACCGTTATCGTGATTGGACTGGTCGTCGAAAATCTGGTGTTTCGCACGATCGAGAAAAAAACCGTACGCCGTTGGGGCATGCAAGGATAAGAGAGAGACATGACAACACCGAGAAAAACCGCCGAATCGCTGCGCAGCGCCCGTTGGTTCGCCCCTGACGATCTGCGCGGCTTCGGCCACCGTTCGCGCGCCATGCAGATGGGTTATGCGCCCGAAGAGTGGGCCGGCAAGCCAGTGATCGCGATCATCAATACCTGGTCCGACATCAACCCCTGTCATACGCATTTCAAGCAGCGCGTGGAAGACGTCAAGCGTGGCGTGTGGCAGGCGGGTGGCTTTCCGATCGAACTGCCGGCGATCTCGCTGGCCGAGCAATACGTCAAGCCCACCACGATGCTCTATCGCAACATGCTGGCGATGGAGACCGAAGAGCTGATCCGGTCGCATCCCGTGGATGGCGCGGTGTTGATGGGCGGCTGCGACAAAACCACGCCGGGATTATTGATGGGCGCCACCAGCGCGGGCGTACCGGCAATCTACATACCGGCCGGCCCGATGCTGCGCGGAAATTGGCAAGGCAACACCTTGGGATCGGGTTCGGACGCCTGGAAGTATTGGGACGATCGGCGCGCCGGGGTGATCAGTGAACCGCAGTGGATCGGCATCCAAGCCGGCATCGCGCGCAGCCACGGCACCTGCATGACGATGGGCACGGCCAGCACGATGACGGCCATCGCCGAAGCGCTGGGGATGACCTTGCCGGGCGCATCATCGATTCCCGCGCCCGACGCCAATCACATCCGGATGTGCTCCGAGTCGGGCCGCCGCATCGTCGAGATGGTATGGGAGGATTTGAAGCCCGCCGACATCCAAACGCGCGAGGCGTTCGAGAATGCCATCGCGGTGGCGATGTCGATGGGCTGTTCGACCAACGCGATCATTCATGTGATCGGGCAGGCGCGCCGCGCCAATGCCGATATCGGTCTGGACGATTTCGAACGCTTCAGCCGCCTCGTGCCGGTGATCGCCAATGTGCGGCCGAGCGGCGATAAGTATCTGATGGAAGACTTCTTCTATGCTGGCGGCTTGCCCGCGCTCATGACACGCATCAAGGATCACCTGCATCTGGATGCCATGACGGTGACGGGGCGCACGCTCGGCGAAAACATCGCATCGGCTGCGGTGTTCAACGACGATGTGATCCGCCCCTTGGATCGGCCGGTGTATGCCGAAGGCTCGCTGGCGGTGCTGCGCGGCAATCTCGCGCCGGAGGGCTGCGTCATGAAGCCGGGCGCCTGCGAGCCGCGGTTTTTGAAGCATAGCGGTCCGGCGTTGGTGTTTGACGACTATCCTTCTATGAAGGCGGCGATCGATCGCGACGATCTCGACGTCACGCCCGATCACGTGCTGATCCTGCGCAATGCCGGTCCGCAGGGCGGCCCGGGCATGCCGGAGTGGGGCATGCTGCCGATCCCGAAAAAACTGGTGAAGCAAGGCATCCGCGACATGGTGCGTATCTCGGATGCGCGCATGAGCGGCACCAGTTATGGCGCCTGCATTTTGCACGTATCGCCCGAGTCGTATGTGGGCGGGCCGCTGGCCCTGGTGCAGAACGGCGACATCATCAGTTTGGATGTGAACGCTCGCACGATCGATATCGACGTGCCCGAAGGCGAACTCGCGCGCCGGCGCGCGGCGTGGCAGGCACCGCAGCCGCGCTACGAGCGCGGCTATGGCTGGATGTTTTCCAAGCACATCGAACAGGCCCATAAGGGGTGTGACTTCGATTTTCTGAAAACCGATTTCGGCGCGCCGGTGGGTGAGCCCGATATTTTTTGATGACGGCGGCGAGCGGCAAGCCGGAGCCAAAGCTCGAGCCAAAGCTCGAGCCAACGTCAGCGCCGAGGCCATGGCCTGGCCAAAGCTAAGGCCGAGGCCAAGCCAGAGCTAAAGCCAAAGCCAGAGCCAGAGCCAGAGCCAAAGCCAAAGCCTTGCCGAAGCTAAAGCCGAGGCCAAGCCCCCGCCAGAGCCTCAGCAAAATAAGCCAGAGCTTCAGCAAAATAATTAAGCGCGACCTCTCAATCTTTTAGAAGCGAACCGATCAGTGAAAGACGATACCCGCGAAAAACTGCTGCATGTGAGTGTGGCCACGTTGACCACCTGCCTCTTCAAGCGTGGCCTGCGCAATCAATTCATCCAGGATGTGGCACCCGTTGGTGCGCCACGCGGCAACATGGTCGGCGAGGCGTTTACGTTGCGCTATATGCCGGCGCGCGAAGATCTGAACGGGCTGGAGGTGTTTCGCAATCCCGCCCATCCGCAGCGCAAGGCCGTGGAGGATTGCCCGCCAGGCGCCGTGCTCGTGATCGATAGCCGCAAGGATGCGCGCGCGGCCTCGGCGGGCGGCATTCTCGTCACGCGGCTGATGCGGCGGGGTGTGGCGGGTGTGGTGACGGACGGCGGCTTTCGCGATTCGCATGAGATCGGCGAGATGGCGATGCCGGCCTATCACCACCGGCCGTCGCCGCCGACCAATCTCACCTTGCATCAGGCCATCGACATCAATGTGCCGATCGGCTGCGGCGATGCGCCCGTGTTTCCAGGCGACGTGATCGTGGGTGACGCCGAAGGCGTGATCGTGCTGCCGGCTCATCTCGCCGATGAGATCGCGGTCGAAGCTTTCGAGATGACGGTGTTTGAAGATTTCGTCACCGAGCAGGTCGATGGCGGCCGCTCGATCGTGGGCCTTTATCCCGCCACCGATCCGCAAACGCTCACGGATTTCGCGGCCTGGCGCAAGCAGCGCGGCAGGTGACGGTACGGTCGATGCGCATGTTTTCGACCGGCACGCGGCCGATAAACGTGCGACCGATGAGGTAAGAAATGCGGTATGGTGCCCAGTGAGCGACGGCCCACGTCGCCACTGCCGCATGCACTCGCATGCGCGCGTGTCTCGCAGCCTAGAGGAGCAATTTCCATGAGTGGATATTTCGTCTTGAAGCAAAGCGGTACGCAGTACATGTTCAACCTCAAAGCGGGCAATCACGAAACCGTTCTGACGAGTGAGCGCTACACCACGAAGCAATCCGCGCAAGGCGGCATTGCTTCGGTCCAGCAAAATGCCGCGCATGATGAGCGCTTCAAGAAATCAACGGCCAAGGACGGGTCGATGTATTTCACGCTCACGGCCGGTAATGGCGAATCGCTGGGTCGCAGCGAGATGTACACCACTGCTGCGGCACGTGATAAGGGCATCGCGGCCGTGAAAACAGCTGCTGTAAATGCACCGACGAAAGAGGGCACGTAAGCATCGCGTAAGAGCGGTGCGATAGGGGTTTGGCCTGCACGGACTGCTGCAGTTGCACCTGCATGTCAGAAAGGTGAAACCCTTGGGTAAACCCCTAGCGATTCCGATTCAACTTCATGCCTATAATCCGCCCCACAGTCAGGCGTGGCGCGGGTTTGCGCCCATCTGACCGTACTAAATGCAACATCATCCATCGACGATGTTGCAGGGTTGCAAGTGGCGCCAGAAGCGTCGCCGATACAGAAAAACATCACGCTTTTTCCATTGCCTCGGAGGGTAGTCATGAAGTCCACGAAAATCATTCAAAGCGTCGCCGTTGGGTGCACCGCTGCCGTTGCGCTCGCCTTCGCCCCAGCACATGCTGAGGACATCCGTTTCGGCTACGCCGCGCCGTTGACCGGCCCGCAGTCGCACTACGGCGAAGACATGCAAAACGGTCTGACGCTGGCAATCGAAGAAGCGAACAAGAAGGGCATCAAGGTTGGCAGCAGCACGGCCAAATTCATCCTGGTGTCGAAAGACGATCAAGCCGACCCGCGTACTGGCGTGCAGGTAGCCCAGCAACTGGTCGACGAAGGCGTGGTCGGCATTCTCGGGCATTTCAACTCGGGCACCACGATTCCCGCATCGCGCGTCTATCACGATGCCGGCTTGCCGCAGATCTCGATGGCGACCTCGCCCGAGTACACGCAGCAAGGCTATGAGACCACCTTCCGCATGATGACCAGCGACACCCAGCAGGGCGGCGCCGTCGGCAAGTTCATCGTTGAGAAACTCAACGGCAAAAAGGTCGCGCTGATCGACGACCGCACCGCTTACGGTCAAGGCCTGGCTGATGAAGTCGAGAAGGCCGTGAAAGCCGCCGGCGGTCAGGTGGTGCGCCGCGAGTACACCACCGACAAGGCCAACGATTTCACGTCCATCCTGACCAACATCAAGGGCGTTGCACCGGATGCCATTTTCTTTGGTGGCCTGGACGCGCAGTCGGGTCCGATGAAACGCCAATTGGCCACGCTGGGCATCAAGGCCCCGTTGGTCTCGGGTGAGATGACGCGCAGCGATACGTTCATCAAGCTGGCGGGCGATGCGGCCAACGGCACGTATGCGTCGCTGGCCGGTGTGCCGATCGCACAAATGGCGGCAGGCAAGGATTTCGAGGCGGCCTACAAGGCCCGCTTCAAGAAGGATCCCGGTGTGTACGCCCCGTACGCCTATGACGGCGCCTGGAACATGATCACGGCCATCGATAAGGCCGGTTCGTCCAAGCCTGAGAAGTACCTGCCGGTGCTGGCCAAGTTGAACCGCAAAGGTGCAACGAGCGAAAACATTGCCTATGACGAGAAGGGCGATCTGAAAGAGATTTCGGTCACCGTCTACGAAGTCAAGAACGGCAAGTGGGAAATGGTCGAAACCATGGTCAGCCAAGCGGCCAAGTAATCGGTTTGCGTGCGAGCCCGTGAGGCTCGCGCCCGATCCACAGGTCGCCTGCGGCGGCCTGTTTCCCTCATCAACTTATCTGCCTTAGTCCTCGGATCTTCGATCCGATGCCGCATGCCGTCATTATCAAAGGCCGCAGCATGGAAATCTTTCTCCAACAAATCATCAACGGGCTGACGCTCGGTAGCGTCTATGCGCTGGTGGCCCTGGGTTACACCATGGTCTACGGCATCATCGGCCTGATCAATTTTGCGCATGGCGATGTGGTCATGATCGGGGCGATGGTCGTCACGGTCGTGGCGGGGTCGCTCATGCATGCCGACCCCAACGCCTCGGCGTGGCTGGTGATCGGCGCGGGCCTGCTCGTGGCCATTCCCGTTTGCATGATCGTCGGCTGGACGGCCGAACGTGTGGCCTATCGGCCGCTGCGCCGTGCGCCGCGACTCGCGGCCCTGATCACCGCCATTGGCGTCTCCATCATTTTGCAGAATCTGGCGATGATGATCTGGGGCCGCAACTACCTCAGCTTTCCGCAAGTCATTCAGCCGGCGGTGTACACGGTGGCGGGCGCGCGGATCAGTGGGCTGCAGATCGCGATCGTGGTGATTGCCGGCGCCTTGATGGCTGCGCTCACCTTTGTGGTGCACCACACGCGTTTGGGCACCGCGATGCGCGCAACAGCGCAAAACCGTGAAGTGGCCGGGTTGATGGGGATCAATATCAATACGGTCATCTCGGCTGCATTCCTGATCGGCTCGGCGCTGGCCGCCATTGCGGGCACGATGGTCACCACCTATTACGGCGTGGCGCAATACACGATGGGCTTCATGCTCGGTTTGAAGGCGTTTACCGCAGCCGTGCTGGGCGGTATCGGCAACCTGGGCGGTGCGATGCTCGGCGGCTTGCTGCTGGGCGTGATCGAAGCGCTGGGATCGGGCTATATCGGCGATCTCACCGGCGGCGTGCTGGGCAGTCACTATCAGGATGTGTTTGCCTTCGTCGTGCTGGTGGCCGTATTGATTTTCCGTCCGTCTGGCTTAATGGGCGAACGTGTGGGAGACCGCGCATGACACAAGCCACTTCTCTCAAGCGTGGCCTGCCCACCAAAACGCTCCTGGGCATTGCGCTCATCGGCGTGGTGCTGGCGGTGCTGCCGTTCGTGATTGGCATTGCCGGTCAAAGCTGGGTGCGTACGCTCAACTTCGCATTGTTGTACGTGATGCTGGCGTTGGGCCTGAACATCGTGGTGGGCTTCGCCGGCCTGCTGGATCTGGGCTACATCGCGTTTTATGCGGTGGGCGCCTATACGTGGGCATTGCTCGCCTCGCCGCATTTTGGGTTGCACCTGCCATTCTGGGCGATCCTGCCCATTTCCATTGCCATCGCCGGACTGTTCGGCGTGCTGTTGGGGGCACCAACGCTCAAGCTCAGGGGCGATTATCTTGCCATCGTCACCCTGGGCTTTGGCGAGATCATCCGCATCTTTCTCACCAACCTCAATGCGCCGATCAACATCACCAATGGCCCGCAGGGGATCAACCGCATCGATCCCTTCAAGATCGGCGACTTCACCTTTGCCCGCGCGGAAACGTTTTTCGGCATCCGATTTACCGGGCCTGAAAAATACTATTACCTGCTGCTGGCGATCGTGTTGCTGATCTTGCTGGTCTGCGCGCGTTTGCAAAACTCGCGTATCGGCCGCGCCTGGGAAGCCATTCGTGAAGACGAGATCGCCGCCAAGGCCATGGGCATCAATACCCGCAATGTGAAGTTGCTGGCGTTTGCCATGGGTGCGTCGTTCGGCGGCGCCGCAGGGGCGATGTTTGCCGCCATGCAGGGTTTCGTGAGTCCGGAGAGTTTCAGCCTGACCGAATCGATATCGATTTTGTGCATGGTGGTGCTGGGCGGAATGGGCCATATTCCCGGCGTCATCCTGGGGGCCATTCTGCTGGCGGCCATGCCGGAATTTCTGCGTGCGGTGGTGGAGCCTGCGCAGCATATGATTTTCGGCGCGGTCGTGATCGATCCCGAAGGCATTCGCATGCTGATGTTCGGCCTGGCGATGGTATTGGTCATGCTGTTCCGGCCGGCGGGCTTGTGGCCGTCGGCGGTGCGCAAGCGTGAATTGTCGCGCGGCAAAGGAGCATCGGCATGAGCGTACTGCTGCAAGCGCAAGGACTATCGAAGCGATTCGGCGGGCTGCAAGCCTTGTCGGACGTGGGCTTCAGTATCGAGACGGGCGACATCTATGGTTTGATCGGCCCCAACGGCGCCGGCAAGACTACCTTGTTCAACGTACTCACCAGTCTCTACATTCCGGAAAGCGGCACCTGCACTTTCGCCGGCGAAATGCTGACCGGGCGCAAGCCTCACGAAGTGGCCGGACTCGGACTCGCGCGCACCTTTCAAAACATCCGGTTGTTCGGCAATTTGAGCGCCATCGAAAACGTGATGATTGGCCGCCATATCCGCACGCATGCCGGTGTGATCGGGGCGGTGCTGCGCAACAAGCGCACACGCCGTGAAGAGGCCGAGATCGAGGCGCGCGCGCATGCGTTGCTCGACTATGTGGGCATCGGGAGCCGCGCCAATGACGTGGCGAAGTCGTTGCCTTACGGCGATCAGCGGCGCCTGGAAATCGCCCGCGCGTTAGCGACCGAACCCAAGCTGTTGGCGCTCGACGAGCCGGCGGCCGGCATGAATGCCTCCGAGACGGTGGTGCTGCGTCAACTGATCCAGAAGATCCGCGACGACGGCATCACCGTGCTGCTGATCGAACATGACATGAAACTTGTAATGGGCTTGTGCAACCGCGTGCTGGTGCTTGAGTACGGCAAGGTGCTGGCCGAAGGCCGACCGGCCGAGGTGCAGCGCAACCCCAAAGTGATCGAAGCGTACCTGGGCGCGGGCGCCGCGCAGGTTGCCGAAACCGTACCAGGAGCCACCGCATGACTGTCGCTCAACCTTTGCTGGCCTTGCGCGATCTCGAGGTTGCCTATGGCGGCATCCGCGCCGTGCGCGGCATCAATCTCACCGTCAACGAAGGCGAACTCGTCGCGTTGATCGGCGCCAACGGTGCGGGCAAGAGCACCACGCTGCGCGCCATCTGCGGCCTGGTGCCCGTGGCGGGCGGCAGCATCAGCTACGCCGGCCGCGACATGACGGGCACGCCGTCTTACGAACTGGTGCGGCAACGCCTGGTGATGGTGCCGGAAGGCCGCGGCATCTTCGGCCAGCTCACCATCGAGGAAAATTTGGCGATGGGGGGCTACACACGGCGCGATGCGGCCGACATCCGCCGCGACACGGAGCGCGTGTTCGAACTCTTTCCCCGCCTGGCCGAGCGCCGCAAGCAGTCGGCAGGCACATTGTCGGGCGGTGAGCAGCAGATGGTGGCCATGGGCCGCGCGATGATCTCGCGGCCTCGGCTGCTGTTGCTCGATGAGCCATCGATGGGGCTTGCGCCCTTGATGGTGGACAAAGTGTTTGAAGTGGTGCGCACGATCGCTGCCGAAGGCGTGACCATTCTGCTGATCGAGCAGAATGCCAAGCTGGCGCTTGAAAATAGCCATCGCGGCTATGTGATGGAGTCGGGCGAGTTGATTCTCGAGGGCGCAGCCCAGCAACTGCTGCACGATCCTAAGGTGCGTGAAGCGTATCTCGGTGAAGAAGGCTGACGGCGTTGCGGGCGCTGCGCAGTGTCGTGCGGCAGGTCCGGCTCATGCCGCCTGATGGCGATCGGCGCGGCGCGCGGATCGCCATCGCTGACTTTCCCGGGCACGGGATGGCTTGCATGGTTTTCAAGGCGCCGGCCGTCGTTCGTGGTGGCAGGCCTATACTGAGTCAGGCACTTGGGATGCATATTCCAAGTCGTGCCCCTTACTCGGCGAGGTGTCATCATGGCAGCAAACGCGAAGTCCGATCCGGCGCTCACGCCCGATGCAGCAATCGACCATATCCTGGGGCCGGGAAATGCGCGCGTCACCTTGATCGAGTACGGCGATCTGGAGTGCCCGTCGTGCGGCCAGGCGCATGGCGCCGTGCAGCAGTTGCGATCGCGTTATGCACGCGATGTGCGATTCGTGTTTCGTCATTTTCCATTGACCGAGGTGCACCCGCATGCCGAGCGCGCAGCGCAAGCGGCCGAGGCCGCCGGTGGGCAAGGGCGCTTCTGGCAGTACGTGGATCTGCTGTTCAGCCACCAGGCGCATCTGGGCGATCGCGACTTGATCGCCTATGCCCAGCAGTTGGGCCTTGAGATGCCGCGATTCGAAAATGAACTGTCCGACGAGGTCTATCGCCAGCGCGTGAACGAACACGTGGCGCTCGGTACCCATCTGCGGGTACGCGCCACGCCTACCTTTTACGTCAACGGCCAGATGGTGGACGTGTCGTTCGGGCTGCAGCGCTTGGAAGATGCCGTTCAGGCGGCGCTGGCGGGCTGACGCTTATCGCGTCTTCTTGAATTCCTCGTAGTACTGCTCGGACATCCCTCGCAGGGCGCGTCCGATCGCCGCGTATTCATATTCGTTAAGGTTGGCCAGCGAGGCGCGGCCCGCGGGTTGTTGGGTGCCGAAGCCGCGGCCCGGCAGTAGTACGATGCCCGTTTCGTCGGCAATGCGGAACAACAAATCGCCACCGCTCGCCTTCTCCTTGATCCACGCTGCGAACTCGGGTCCATACAGCTTGAGCGAAATATCCTCCAGATCGAGGAGGGTGTAGTAATCGACGGCATTGGGATCGTGCTCGGCCTCGATGCCCAGTTCGCGATACAACGCGGCTTCGCGGCGATGAATGAGCTTTTTGAGCTCGGCCTTGTAGCGGTCGTTTTCATCCATCAAGGCAAAGAGCGAGAAGAGCACCATTTGCACCTGTTGCGGCGTGGAGAGGCCGGCGGTGTGATTCAACGCCACGGTGCGGCTGTCGGCCACCAATCTGTCGATAAACCGCAGGTCGGCCACGTTGGGCAACAGCGAGCCATAACGCCGATCGAGATTGGCTTTCATATCGGCAGACAGTTGGCCCAACTGATCGTCGAATACGTTGTTCTTGTGTGTGGCGATCACGCCCAGGCGCCAGCCGGTGGCACCGAAGTATTTCGAGAAGGAGTACACCAGCATCGTGTTTTGCGGGCACAACGCAAAAAGCGAACGGAAATCGTCAGCGAAGGTGCCGTACACATCGTCGGTGAGAATGAAGAGGTCGGGACGATGGTCGCGCACGATCTGCGCCACCTTTTCCAGGCTGCGATCATCCATTTTGACCGAAGGCGGATTGCTGGGATTCACGCAAAAGAAAATCTTGATCGCGGGATCTTTCAGTTTTTCCAGTTCGGAATCGGGATACTGCCATCCTTGAGTGGGATCGGCATTGATCGCCACTTCTTGCAGGCCGTATTCGTCGAGTTCGGGAATTTCAATATATGGGGTGAATACCGGCATCCCGATGGCAACCTTATCGCCGCGTTTGAGCAACCCATTTTGCTTGAGCGAATTGAAGATATACGTCATGGCGGCAGTGCCGCCTTCCACGGCGAATAAATCGACGCCGCCGGCGGAAATAAACCCACCGATCATCTCTTTCACGATGTACTGGCAAACGACCTGTTCGCTGAGCTTGAGCATGCGGGGCGGCACGGGATAGTTACTGCCCAGAATGCCTTCCACGACTTCATGCAGAAAGTCCGACGCCGATAATCCCAGCTGATCGCGCACGTAGCTCAATGCCCGCCCCAGAAATACGACGCCCGGTTGATCTCGATTGTCGGCCACGAAACGTTCGAAGCGGGCCTCGATGCCTTCGATGCGCGGCAGGCCGCCCACGCCGTTCTCCATGTACGAGTACGACAACTCGGCTTCGGCCACGGCAAACAACCCCAAGCGGAAAAACGCGCGGCGCGGCAGGGTCGCGAGAAAGTTGGGATTGCCGCGGCCCGCGTTGAGCATCAGGCGATTTTCACGCCCCGATGCCAGCTTGATCAGCTCGTCCTTGAGTTCGAACGGGCTGAGCTTGGCGTATTTGCTGTAATCCGGATTCATCGTGTCGTCTCCTTGGAAACTACGTGGGGGCGTGCATCAAGCGAAAGCTACAACCAGCGGCCCGAGCAACGTCAGGAACACATTGGCCAGGGCATACGTGATGGCGAAGGGCGCGGTGGGGATGCTGTTGCCGGCCTTGTCGAGAATTTCACCGAATGCCGGATTGGCGCTACGCGACCCGGAGAGGGCGCCGGCGAAAATGGCCGTGTTGTCGTACCGCAGCACGTAGCGGCCAACGAGCATGGTGATGATCAATGGCAGGATGGTGACCACCACCCCGATCAGGAAAATCGATATCCCACTCGAGGCGATGGTGCTCACGGCCTGCAAGCCCGACTGCAGGCCCACCACGGCGACGAACCCGGCCAGGCCCAGGTCGCGCAACAACGCCGACGCGGGAGTAGGAAGATTGCCGATCGCTTGATTGCGGCTGCGATACCAACCGAATGCCAGACCGGCGAGCAAGGCGCCGCCGCCGCTGCCAAGCGTGAGAGGAATCGATCCAATACGGACCACGATCAGGCCGATGAGCAATCCCACGGCGATGCCCAATCCGTGGAAAACGAAGTCGGTTTTTTCGCTTGGCAGAATCGCGGTCCCGACCGCCTTGACCACCCGTTGTACATCTTCGGAGGTGCCGTAGAGCGTGACCACATCGGCCGCTTCGATCATTGTGTCGGGCGTGAGCGGCAATGGCTTGCCGCCGCGCTTGGCCTCGATCACGTAAATGCCGTGGCGCAGGCCGCCCGCCGTGGCTTCCCGAATTTGCGCCACGGTGTGACGCGTGAAGTCGGGATGCACGACCGCAACATCGCGCGTCAGCATGATGACGTCCATGCCTTCGGACGACTGCAGTTCGGTGCCCACTTGTGCCGCAATGCCGACGACCCCTGCGCGGCGCCCCACCAGGAGCACGACGTCGCCTTTCTCCAGGGCCATGCCGGGCTCGATGCCGATGATCGATCCGTTGCGCTTCAGGCGTTCGACGCTGATTGCAACGTCGGCGGTGCTGGCTTCAAGCTCGGCGATGGTTTTGCCCGCCGCTTGGTCCACGCGATAGATGCGCCCCACCAGATCGGGCGTGGCGGGTTGCTCACCTGGCCCGTAAACGCGTGCGCCGGCGAGCATTTCAGACTCGGCCTTCAGGGCGTCATCGCGGATGCCGCGACCCATGAACCAGGGCAGGATATTCACGCAAACGATGATCGCGCCGAACGAGCCAAAAATATAGGTCACCGCATAGCCGACGGCGACGTTGCCTTGCAGGCGTTGGACCTCTTCGGCGGCAAGGCCCAGTTTGCCGATCGCTGCACTCGCTGTGCCGATGATGGCCGATTGGGTGAGGGCGCCAGCCGCAATGCCGCCGGCCAGCCCTTTATCGAGCCCGAAGAGACGCGCCATGATGATGACGGTGGCCAGGCCGCTTACCGCCAGCACGACCGCCATCACGATCTCACGAATCGATTGCCGTCCAAGCGAACGAAAAAATTGCGGTCCGCTTTCGAAGCCGACCGCATAGATGAAAAGCGCAAAGAGTACGGACTTGATGCCGTTGTCGATGGTGACGCCAACCTGGCTGATCACCACCGCCACGAGCAGGGCCCCCGCGACGCCGCCGAGTTGGAATTTGCCGAATTGGAATTTACCGATCCAATAACCGCCTGCCAGGGACAGGAACAGTGCTATTTCGGGCGCTTGATTAAGCAGCGAATGTAGCCAGACCATACTCGCACCGCCTTTTTCATTAATGAGAAGGGGATTGCAGGGTCGAAGTATTTGCCGAGAGTGTGACGAAGTCAATACAAATGGACGGCTATTTTTTACGTGCCGAACCAATTGGTTTGCATTTGTATTTTTCGTTGCGAGGGTGAGAAAAAACCGGAGAATCGCCGCGCTTGAGGCCGCACGACACACACGCTGTCAGCGCGCTTCATCCGATTTTGCCGATTTACGGCGAACGTTTAAGCATTGAATCAAGCAGCACAAATGAGCACCTCGGCAGTCAAGCGCAAAGTCTATTTTTTCCTGTTGATGATTCCCGTCCTTTTGACGTTGTATCCGGCCCTGCAGCTATATCGCGCCTACTCGGTCACACAGGATGAAGTTGCCGCGCGGCAGTATCTCAGTGACGTGCGCGAAAAGGGCTACGCCTCGGTGCGCGTGCCCTATCGCTACGCTCGCGAGGCGCGCGCCTCGGTGCCGGCGATGATGGCGCAAGAGCTTGAGCAAATGGAAGCGGGCCGCGGCAATGTGCAATTGCGCTGGGCGCTTGCGGCGCTGTCGATGTTGACCGCCGTTGGCGCGTTGGCGCTGGGCGTGGGCATCATTCGCAAGATCGGAGCCGACAGCCGGCGCGCCCAACGCGACTTCGATTTCCTTCTCAATCACTTCGAGAAGAGTTGGGCGCAGGTGTCGCGTTTGCTCCTGCTGCATATCGCCTTGATGCTGATCACGTTGCTGTGCAATGTGGTGTACGAGTTCGCGTGGTCCCGCGCCAATTGGTACACGCATGGGTTCGTCGCCATCGTCTTCACGATTCCGTTGTGGGGCGCCATCTTCTGCGCCGCCAAGCTGCTGATCAGTGCCTTCAGGCAACTCGCGTCGATCGAAGCAGTCGACATGCCCGTATTGGGACGTGCCCTGACGCGCGGTCAGGCGCCGCAGCTCTGGTCATGGATCGACGATATCGCCGCGCGCTTGGGTGCACCCACGCCGGACCATATCGTGGTGGGCCTGACTGAATCGTTTTATGTGACGAGCGCGCCCGTGGCCCTGCAACCCGAGAACCGCCGGTTGACCGGTCGCACGCTCTACGTGCCGATGACGTACGTGTCGATGCTCAGTCAAGGCGAGAGTGCCGCCATCGTGGGTCACGAGTTGGGTCATTTCGCCAATGCGGATACCGAGCACGGTGTGCGGATTGCGTTGATGCATCGCGAGATGGATCAGCGCATTGCACATTTGGTGATGGCCAATGAAGAAGATCCGAGCTGGTTCAACGAGCCGCCGATCTGGGCGTCGATCTATTTCGCCAACGCGTTCGAGCATGCCTATTTGCACTGGAGTCGCGTGCAGGAGTTCGCCGCCGACCAGGCCGGTGCGCGTGTGGCCGGCGCGACGGTCTCGGCCTGCGCATTGGTGCGCGTGACGGCATTGGCGGAGGTGGTGGATCACTTTCAGCAATCGTCGCAAGCCCGGGGCGGCAACCTGATCGCCGCCTTGCTCGCGCATGTGGCCGCCACGCCGTTGCGCATCCGCCAGGATTTGCTCGAGCACACGATCGTCCATCCCATCGATACCCATCCGCCCACGCGTGCGCGCATCGACGCCTTGGCGGTGCCGTTGGACGACACGCTTTTACGCGACGCTTTGCGTCAACCGACCGAGACCGACACGACGTGGTTCTCGCGCCTGCTTTCCCCCGCGGCTCAGCCTGCCTGATCCGTCATTTACCAGGAAGTTTCCCACGATGTCACAACAAGCATTTGACACTTTGTCGCCCTCGTCATTGGCCGAGTCGTTGACCGCCGATCTCAATCAAACCACGCAGTCGCAGCAGGACGAGACGGTGCGTGAGTTGGAGGCGTTCATTGCCAGCGTGCCGGCGCGTACGGAAATCGCCAATACGCGTCGCTGGTTCTACGGCGGCATCATCATGGTGGCGTTATTCGTGATCCTGACGATCGCAGCCGCCACCTCGGGTGCCTCGCAAAACATGTTCATCTTCATGGGTGTGATGCTGGCGTTGTCGGTCATCATGCTGTTGAACCATTTGAACGCCGGCAAAGTGCCGCACACGGTGTTGACGCATGAAGAAATCAGCTTTGCGAACTTCTCCGCGCCCGTCAAACTCGTCAACATCACCGATATCGAACTGCAACTCATCGGCCAGATGGACATGGTGCTGCTGGACCTGGCCGAGGGCACGCCCCTGCCGTCGTTCAAGCGCCGCCGCGGCTTCTTCGCGCCGCAAGCCGGCATCCGCAAGCGCCGCAATAAACCCGATCAAATCCTGATCGCCTCGGGTGGTTTCCAGGAAGTGGGCGGCAAGAAGATGAATGAAGAAGAACTCGGCGGTTTGTTCAGCGCCTACATCAACGTGGCCCACGCACACCAGCAACTCGCCGAGTTGCGCGCAGGCCGGGTGGCCTGATTGAGAACAGGGTGCCCGGTTCGGGCACTCACGTTCCGGGCGGATGGCCGGTGCGAGATCGCCAATGGGCTCCGTCTGGTTTTCAGCCCTGGCGAGTGTTAGAAAACACGGCGCCCGATCATCGGGTATTCAAGAACTCACCCGGGTTGGGAAAGAAGGTTTCTGGCGGCGCTCAACGTTTCGTTGAGCGCCGTCATTGCTTGGTGCGCTACATCCTCCGGCGCTCGCGCCTTGAGGGCATCGTTGAACACTTCGAGGCCAATCGGGCCGCGGTAGCCGCCGCTCAGCAAACGAGCGAGCAGGGCCGGTAACGGAAACTGGCCATGCCCCGGCAATAGGCGGCTATGCCGTGCCGTATCGATCACGTGCGCGAGCGCCACGCCGTGTTCCAGATCCGAAAGTTGCACGAGAAAGATCCGATCCATCGGAATCCCCTCCAGATCCGAAGCATCGCGCCCGCGCGCGAAGATATGAAATGCATCGATCACCATGCCGAGATTGTCGGCGCCCACCTGCTGCACACATTGCCACGCCATCGGCAACGTTGGATTGACGGTGCTCCATGCCATGGCCTCGTAGGCCACGCGTAACCCCCGCTGCCGAGCTTGTGTTGCGAGCCAGCCCAGATCATCGACAATGCGGGCACCGATGCAGTCGCGATCGGTTGAGGCGGGCGCGAGCACGGTATCGGCGCCGAGTGCAGCGGCCGTGTCGAGCATCGTTAATGCTTCATTTCGCTTTTCCGTGCGCCGCGCGTCGGGCGCACCGTCGACATCCATCAGCACCTGATAATCGGTCAGGCCGATGCCGCGCGCGCGCAGCGTGCTTGCCATTGCCGTCGGTCCGTGCCCGAAGGCGTCCAGATCCTGACGCCATAGCTCGATCTGATCGAACCCGGCGGCATGGGCGGCTGCGATCTTCGCCTGCGGCGTGCCACCGAGCAGTATGGTGTTGATGAACAGGGGATGATGGGGCGAGGGTGCGGTCATGGCAGGTAGCGGATTGTTCGCCGCTGGGTTACGTGCGCTCGGTAATCGCCAGGCGAACGGCCAAGCCGGCAAACACCGAGGCCAGGATGTACTGAGGAAGCCGCGATCGACGACCGCCTGCCGCCAGCCGCGTGCGCAACGCGCTGGCGGTGAGTACCACCACGCCATTGACGATCAAGCCGATCGCGTTGAGCACCGTGGCGAGCAGCATGATCTGCAGCGCGATCGAACCCGCATTGGGATCGATGAATTGCGGAAACAGCGCCAACACGAAGAGCGCCACTTTCGGGTTGAGCACGTTGGTAAGCAGGCCTTGACGGAATACCCGCCAGAGCGGAGCACGTATACGGCCGTGCGCGGGCACGTTGGGATCCATCTCCACGTGGCGCGGTCCGCGCAACGTCTTCCAGGCCAGATAAAGCAGGTAAGCTGCGCCCGCGAACCGCACGATGTCGTAGGCCAAGGGCAGCACCACGAAAAGTTGGGATAGGCCCAAGGCGGCCGCCAAGGCATGGCAATACGTACCGGCCAGGATGCCGGCGAGCGATGCAAAGCCGGCGCTGCGGCCTTCGGTTGCGCTGCGCGACGCGATGAGCAGCATATCGGGGCCGGGCGTAACGATCAGCGCCAGGGCGGCGCCGGAGAAGAGCAGCAGGGTGGTGAGCGAGATCATGTCAGCCCGGACGCTTGGCCAGCAACGCCCACACACCAGCAGCCGACAACAGCGATCCGCCCGAAAGATTGAACCATCGCTTGGCCCGGCGAGAGGCGAGCAATGTGCGTGCGGAGCCGGCGAATACGGCGTACAACGTGGCGTTGAGCGTTGCCAGTACGACGAACGTCAGTGCGAGGATCCACAGTTGCGTCGTCACATTAGCGCCTGGCGTGATGAACTGCGGCAGAAACGCGACGAAGAAAACGATGCCCTTGGGGTTGAGCGCCGTGACGAGATAGGTGTTTGCGAAGAGCTTCCAGCGTGAAGCGGGGGCGGGCGGGGTGAGGATGTCGCTGGCGGACACGCCGGCGCGCAGCAGTTTGATGCCCAGATACAGCAGATAAAGGCCACCAGTCACTTTGACGACGGTAAACCAGAACGCCGAGGTGGCAAGCAGTGCACCGAGGCCGGCGAGCGACACGGCCAACGCGGTTGAGTCGCCCAGCGCAACCGCGACCACGAGCGGCACGTTGGCCCGATTGCCATGCGCGATGGAATAACTGATGACCGCAAGGATCGTGGGACCCGGGATGACGAGCATGACGGCGGCGGCGGCAACGAAGGCAAGCCAAAGTTCGATGGACATGGTGTTCTCGAAAAAGGTGCGGCGCGAGGAGGCAGGGCGACCGACGGCACTGCCGGTAAATTATGCCTCAAGCGATGAACGCCGGCACGCCTGGCTAACGCGTTTCAAGCGGCCTCGGGTGCCGTCGCACTGCGCTCGCGCCATGCAAGAGCCGGATGTAAAGGTGGGAGCGATCGCGTTGACGCGGCCTGCTGCAGGCAAGGACAATAGCGTTTGAGACGATTTCGCCCCTGCAGGATCACTACCCTTACCGGACCGCTTCATGACCCTCGCCACGCTCGTGTTGTTCATCCCGGCTTGTTTCGCGCTCAATATGGCGCCAGGGCCGAACAATCTGCTTTCGATCAATAACGCCACACGCTATGGCTTTCGGGCGGCGTGTGTGGCGGGCATCGGCCGCGTGATTGCCTTCGCCGGCATGATTGCGCTGGCGGCGATGGGGCTGGCCGTGGTGCTGCATGCCTCGGGGTATGTATTCCTAGCGATCAAAACGCTGGGTGCGGCCTATCTGTTTTATCTCGCGATTCAACTGTGGTGTGCGCAGCCTGAGGAGGCTGACGCGGCATCCTGCAGCCGCGCGCCACGCACGATCGAAGGAGGCATGTATCGATTGATGCGCCAGGAGTTCTGGGTCGCCGCGGGCAACCCGAAGGCGATCGTGCTGTTTACGGCATTTCTGCCGCAATTCGTCGATCCCTCAGGCGATCCGGGGCAGCAGTTCCTGATGCTTGGGAGCGCGTTCCTGCTCATGGAGTGGATCGCGATCGCGCTGTATGCCTACATGGGGATGCATGCTGGGCGGTGGCTGGCAACTGCGCGCGCGCGCCAGCGATTCAATCGCGGATGCGCAGCCTTATTGGCGTGCGCAGGTCTTGGATTGCTGGCGGCGCGGCGTCATTGAGGCGCCGCGGCGTTTGCGCGGCGGGTAGGGGTGCATCCAGGCCTTATCATGTCGACGTGCAGCATGCAGGCTGCCGCTTGCGGTTCGGGGCTTGCCCTGCATGGCCTCAGGATGCAGCAGGATAAAGTATCCTGCACGCGGCCTGACCTGGTCGTCATCTCGCACACGCACCGCGTACGTATCGTGCGCCAACTTTCTTCAGATAGGACAGTCGAATGAAGCTTTTCTTCTCCAGCGCCTCGCCTTACGTTCGTAAATGCACCGTGTTTGCGCTCGAACTCGGTTTGGCGGATCGCATCGAAACGCTGCCGAGCAAAGTGAGCCCGGTGTTGCGCGATGCGTCGGTGGTGCAAGCCAACCCGTTGGGCAAGGTGCCCACGCTGATTACCGAAGACGGTGTGGCGTTGTTCGACAGCCGTGTGATCTGCGAATACCTGAATGCCGAGGGCGGCGGTGCGCTGTTTCCGGCAGCCGATCATCCGCAGCGGTTTGCGATTCTGGCGCAGCAAGCGTTGGCTGACGGCATTCTGGATGCGGCGCTGCTGGCGCGCTACGAAACCACGCGCCCTGAAGGCACGCAGTGGGATGACTGGGTCGCCGGCCAGATGGCAAAGATCAAGAGCGGACTGGACTGGGTGGAAGCCCATGCCGATACGTTCTACGACCGGGTAGACGTGGGCACCATCTCGTTCGGCTGCGCCTTGGGCTATCTGGACTTCCGCTTCGCCGATTACGGCTGGCGCAATAAATACCCCCAGTCGGCCGCCTGGTTCGATGCGTTCAGCGCACGGCCGTCGATGCAGGCGACCGTGCCGCACGTCTAAACAACGTCGGCACGGCTCACATACGTCCAGACGTCAGCACGATCTACAGGCGTAATCGTCAGTAGGTCTTGTAAGGCAAGAACTTGCCGCTCATCAGGATTTGCACGCGGTCGCCGTTTGGATCGGACTCGCGTTGCATATCCATGCGGAAATCGATGGCACTCATGATGCCGTCGCCAAACTCTTCATGGATCAGTGCCTTGAACGTGGTGCCGTACACGCTGATCAACTCGTAAAAGCGATAGATCAGCGGGTCGGTCGGCACAGCGGTCGGCAGCGACCCCTTGTAGGGCACGATCTGCAATTGGGTAATGGCGTCTTCGGGCAGATCGAGGACGCGAGCGGCCGCGCGTGCCTGGGTTTCGGTCAGGGTCATCTGGCCGAGCAGCGCGGCCGTCGTCCATTCCTTGCTCTGGCCGACTGCTTCGGCGATCGTCGCCCAGCTCAGTTTTTTCTCGATCTTGCGGGTCACGATGAGTTCGGTGACTTCAGGGCGGGACATCATGATGGAATCGTCTCCTTGGGATGTGCGGCCTTGTCGACCAGGAAATCGACAAGGTGGTTGCGGATCTCGTAATAGCGCGGGTCGTGGTGCAACGAGCTGCGCGTGCGATCTGGGTCGAGGTCGATCTCGACCGACTCGGCAATGCGGGCGTATGGCCCCGTGCTCATCAGCAGGATGCGATCGGACAGCAGAATCGCTTCGTCCACATCGTGGGTGATCATGAACACGGTTTGCTGCGTGGCGCGCACGATGCGTCGCAGTTCGTCCTGGATCGTGCCGCGCGTGAGCGCATCCAGGGCGCCGAACGGTTCGTCGAGCAAGAGCATCTTCGGCTGTATGGCGAAGGCGCGTGCGATACCCACGCGTTGCTTCATGCCGCCCGACAGCTCGCTGGGTTTCTTATCCAGCGCGTGTCCCAAACCAACCATCTCGAGATAACGCACGCTGTGCTCGCGCACCTTGTCGCGGCTGTATTCGGGCCAGCGCGAACGCACGCCGAAGGCGACGTTTTGCAAGGCGGTCAACCAGGGCAAGAGCGCGTGGGCTTGAAAAACCACGCCGCGCTCGAGCGATGGGCCGTCGATCTCCCGTCCATCCATGATCACCACGCCGTCGCTGGCGTGATCGATGCCGGCCAGGATGTTCAGGATGGTCGTTTTGCCGCAGCCCGAATGTCCGATCACGCACACGAACTGGCCGCGGTCGATGCCGAAACTCACTTCGTTGAACACAGGCGGGCCCGGGTTGCCGTCGCGTTGTGGGTAGTGTTTGGCGAGGGACTGAATATCGAGAAAGGGGGGGCTCATGCGCTCACTCCCGGTAGCTCACGAGCCTGGCGGCTCGGGCAAGCAAGGTGTCCAGCAACATGCCGATCACACCGATAAAAAGAATCGCGCAGATGATGTTGGCGATCGAAAGGTTGTTCCACTCGTTCCAGACGAAGTAGCCGATGCCGGTGCCACCGATCAACATCTCGGCCGCCACGATCACGAGCCAGGCGATGCCCACCGAAATGCGCATCCCCGTCATGATGGTGGGGGCGGCCGCAGGCAGGATGACCAGAAAGGCGGTGCGCAACCGCGAGACTTCCAGCGTACGGGCAACGTTGAGCCAATCCTGACGGACCGCGCCTACGCCGAACGCCGTGTTCACGAGCATGGGCCAGAGCGAGCAGATGAAGATCACAAAGACGGCGGAGGTGTCGGCGTCCTTGATGGTGTAGAGCGCCAGGGGCATCCAGGCGAGGGGCGAGATGGGCTTGAGGACTTGAATGAATGGATCGAAGGCCCGATACACCGTGCGTGACATGCCGATCAAAAAGCCCAACGGGATGGCGACCACGGCGGCAAGCAGAAACCCACCCAGCACCCGCACGATGGAATAGGCCAATTGCAGGCCGATCCCTTTATCGTTCGGGCCCCGGTCGTAGAACGGATCCTTCAAATGCTGCCATAACTGCACGCCTACATCCATCGGCCCGGGGAAGGGCGTTTTGCCGCCGCTTGCCGCCGCGCCGCCCACGAGCGCGGCATACTCGGCGTCGACCACCGCTTCGCCTGCCTTGGATCGTGTGGCCGCATGCCACACCAACAGCAGTGCGACCAGAATGACGACCGACAGCAGCGGCGCGCCCCAGGGTTTCTCACCGCGCATCCTTATGTTCTCCGGATCTTGAAGCTGGCCAAGTACTCGTCCGGCTTGGTGGCGTCGAAGGGTTTGCCCATCACGCTGAACGTTTTGTCTTTCGTGGTGGGCGGTGTCATGCCGGCTTCGCGCATCAAACGAATGGCGTCCGTGGCGAGAAAGACTTCGCTGGCGATCTTTTGATAATCGATATCGGTTTTGACTTGGCCCCAGCGTTTCATCTGCGTCAAGATCCACACCGCGAACGACGGCCAGGGCATCGGATCGAAGTCGATGCGCTCAGGCACTTTGATGACTTTGCCCAATCCATCCGCATAGGTGCCGGTGAGCACCTGTTCCAATACCGTAACGGGCTGATTGAGATAATTCGGCGTGGCGATGGCGGCGGCGATTTCCTTGCGATGGCTGGCGTCATGCGCATACGCCGTGGCTTCGATAATCGACTTCAGCAAGGCCTGATAGGTATTCGGCATCTTGGTGACGAATTCCTTGCTGGCGGCAAAGGCGCAGCACGGGTGACCATCCCAGATCTCTTTCGACAGAATATGGATGAACCCTACGCCGTCATAGACCGCGCGCTGGTTGACGGGATCGGGCGCCAGAAAACCATCGATGTTGTCGGCGCGCAGATTGGCCACCATTTCGGGTGGCGGAATCGACCGGATCTGCACATCGGTATCGGGATCGATCCCGTGCTCGGCGAGGTAGTAGCGCAGCAGATAGTTGTGCATCGAATAATCGAAGGGCACCGCCAGCTTGAAGCCTTTCCAATCCTTCGGATCGCGGCGGTCCTTGTGCTTCATGGCCAAGGTAATGGCCTGGCCGTTGATGTTCTCCACCGCTGGCATCGTCCACGGCACCGCGCCGCTGGTGCCTGCGCCCAGGGTAATGGCCAGCGGCATGGGCGAGAGCATGTGCGCGGCGTCGTACTCGCCAGACATCGCCTTGTCGCGAATCAGTGCCCAGCCGGCCGTTTTGACCACCTCCACATCCAAGCCTTGCTTGGCGTAGAAGCCCATGGGATGCGCCATGATGATCGGTGTGGCGCACGTAATCGGAATGAAGCCGACCTTGAGTTTCTGCTTTTCCAGGGGGCCGGTGGATTGCGCAAACGCTTCCTTGGCCAGGGCCAGCGGAAAGATCGCCGACACGGCCGCCATGGCAGTGCCGCTACCTACCGCGCGCAGAAAGCGGCGGCGCAAATCGTCTTGCGGGAAAAGCGCGCGCATGACCGCACTTTCGACCGCACGGTCCTGTGCCGCATCGAGGCCCTGGGCCCGGTCGTGTTCGGCGGGGCTGGCATGACGCCCGCAGGCGCACGCCAGGCGGGTGTCGGCATTGAAGGGATTGCGGAACAAGGACATGAGGCGGCTCCAGTCAGGTGGGGTCGTGGGGAGGGGCAGTCGAATCGCCGGCGGCATATTCGATGTCTTCGCGATACAGCGCATAGGCGCGGTGGTACTCCATCACCCGCGTCACGTCGTCGATAAAGGATTCCGGGTACCCCGCGCGGCGCAGCAGGTGCAGCGCCAGTTCGGTGCCGCTGGCGATGCCGCCGGCCGTCACGATGCGGCCGGCGTCCACGACCCGCGCGCGGCTGACGCGACAGGCGGGCGCCAACATGGCGAGCCGGTCGATGGGGGTGAGCCCCATGTGCGAGGCTTCAAGCTTGTCCGGCTCTTTACGGCTCGTCGCCGCGATGTTGTCGAGCAGACCCATGCGGGCGTAGATCCACGAGCCGGTGCACACGCTGGTCAGTAAACACGTCTCGGGAAGTGCATCGATGTACGTCTGCAGCCGGCCGTTGTGCATTTCCTGCCGCGTGCCGAAGCCGCCTGGAATCATGAAGGCGTCCATGTCGGGCAGATCGTTGAAGCCATAAGTGGGCAACACCGTCAGCCCGGCTTGCGTCTGGATCGGCCGCATGGCATCGGCCACCAGGAAGACCTCGAGTTCGGGGTCGAACCGTCGCGCCACCGAGAACACGCCATAGGGCGCGGCATAATCGATCACCTCGGCGTCTTTGAACACGTAGATGCCGAGTCGAAATCCGGATGTCTTCACGCGGGCAGCCTCAGGGCGTTAAGGAATGCGCCCATCATGGCCGGATCGCATCATCGCGCCTATCGCGAATCCGATGAATGCGCTGTAGGGCAACGACTACGCGGTGCACCGCGCGAGCCGTCGTGGTGCATCAGCGCTTAAAGCGCACGCAATTGGTGCGTATTCGCGTAGGCCACCAGATCGACGATCGTGCGTGCGCCGAGCTTGTCGAGCACGCGGCTGCGATAGGTCGATACAGTATTGGCGGAGAGCGCGAGCTGCTCGGCAATTGCCGACACCGATTTACCGGCCACCAACAACTGCAGCACCTGAAATTCTCGATTCGACAGGGACTCGTGCGGTGCCTGAGGGCCATCGCGACGCACGTTATGGGCCAGCAGCTCAGCGACGGCGGGCGTGACGTAGACGCTGCCGGCCGCAGCCTTGCATAGCGCGGCGATGAGCGTGTCGGGGTCGCAGCCCTTGTTGAGATAAGCATGGGCGCCACTGCGCAAGGCGCGCACGGCAAATTGCGATTCAGGATAGACGGACAACATCACCACGCCCACCGCCGGAAACTCGGCGCGTACCGATTTCAGGACGTCCATGCCATCGCGGTCGCCCAAGGCAATGTCGAGCACGATGGCGTCATAGCGCACGGTGCGCAGCGCGCGCGTGGCGGTGGGTCCATCCGATGCGTCGTCGACGCGCGCGATGCGTGCATCCTCGGCCAGAATTTGCGCCAGACCGCGGCGGATGATCATGTGGTCGTCGACGACGAGTACTGTCAAAGGCATCAGACGCCGCTTTCTATCGGGAGTTGCAGACGGGCGCGGGCACCCGCGCCGGGCGTACTGTCCAGCGCCAGCACGCCGCCGATGGCGCGTGCGCGCTCGCGCATGCCCAGGATGCCGAAGGTGTGCGGTTGCTCGGGCAATTGCATGCCCACGCCGTCGTCTTCAACAGTAAGCACCAACATCGCATCGCGCAGCACCACTTCGATCGCGACCGTGGTCGCGTTGGCATGGCGCTGTACGTTGGTCAACAGCTCCTGCACGATGCGATAGACGGCGATTTCGGCGCTGCGGCCGAGCCGGCAACGTTCGATGTCCGGTGGGCACACATAGCGGCAATCCATATCGGTGCGGGTCTGCAGATCCTGCAGCAAGGTTTCGAGTGCCGCCCACAATCCGAGATGATCGAGCACCGAAGGACGCAGATCATTCAGAATGCGGCGCGTGGCGCCCATGGCGTTCTGTGTGACGTCGAGCATGCGATCCACATGCGTGGCAAGCGCGGGATCGGGCGCGATCTGTTTGCGCAGCCAGTTCAGGTCGAGCTGCAGGGCGGTGAACGACGCACCCAGCTCGTCATGAATATTGCGCGCGATATGGGCCCGCTCTTCTTCGCGCAGGGTACTTAGATGGGCGGAAAGCCGGCGCAGCGATTCGTGCGCGGTGCGCAACTTGGCCGTGCGTTCATCCACCCGGCGCTCGAGCAACGTTTGCGTGAGTTGCAGTTCGCGTTCGATGCGCTTGCGTGCGGAAATGTCGGCAAACGTCACGACTGCGCCCACCACTTGGTCGCCATCGTGAATCGGGTAGGACCCGTATTCGGCATCGAAGCAGCTGCCGTCGCGCCGCCACAGCACTTCGTCGTCTACCCGCACGCCCAGGCCTTCGCTGAACGCCTTGAAGATGCGACAGTCGTGCACGTGCATCAGTCGATTGTCCGCGTACGAGTGATGAATCAGGTAGTGCATGTTGCGGCCGACGATTTCATCGGCCGTGTAGCCCAACAATTCGGCACCCACGCGATTGATGAAGATGCAGCGGCCGCGCAGGTCGATGCCGTAGATGCCTTCGCCCGCCGATTCGAGCAGCATTTCGAGCTGACGCCGCCAGGCAGCGTGATGTGAGAGATGTTTGAGGTCGGCGAACATGGCAGGGGAGGCGTGGCGGGGGCGGCAGGCCACGCGATCGTGGGATGCGGCCACGATATCTTGCGCGCAGGCACCGCGCAATTAGGGGTGACACGGTGTGCGGGCCGCGGCTAAGGCACGACGGGCTCGGCGATCACGGCGCCCACGATGTCCTGCTCGAAGAGCGTATGCAGTTGCTGCAGATACCCGTCGCTGCCGGACGGCTGGTTGGGGTCGGACGTCATCACCACGGTGAGACCCAACGTGGGCACCACATACAGCAATTGGCCGCCGTAGCCCCACGCGTAGTACACCGGGTGGCCTGCCGCTTCGGTAATGAACCAGCCGTAGCCGTAGGCGTCTCCGGTAAATTGCGATTGCGTGCGCGGCGTCCACGACGCCTTGATCCATGCTTCGGACAGCACGCGTTCGCCTCGGGTGTTGACGCCGCCTGCACGCATCATGTCGCCAAAGGCGAATAGCGCGCGCGCCGACAGGGCCATGTTGTTGCCGCCCAGATAAACGCCTTGGGGATCGCGATCCCAGCCGGCAAACCGAATCCCCAGAGGCTCACCCAGCCAGCGCTGCGCCAATTGCAGCGTGCTGCGCCGGCTGGCGTCGGTAAGGATGGCTGAGAGCAGGTGGCTGCTGCCGGTGGAGTACAGCATGCGCCCGCCGGGTTCATCCACGAAGGGACGCGAGACGATATAGCCCACCCAATCGCGGCTCGCGATCCAACGCCCGTAGTTGGGGCCGGACGTGCGTTCCAGCCCCGCACGCATGGTGAGCAGATCCTCGACACTGATTTCCCCCAGGCGCGGATTGGCGTCGCCCGGGAGGCGCTTGGCCAGTAACGGCCGTATGGAGGCGCCGACGTTCGCGATCAGCCCCTCGTCGATCGCGCGTCCCACCAAGGCGCTGACGATCACTTTCGAGGCGCTTTTGATGTTGACGGGCGCATCGAGCTGCGCGCCGCGATAGCCGCGTTCCAGCACAATGCTGCCGTTGCGCGCGACGATGAGCGTGTTCAGGCGCGTCAGCGCGCCTGCACGATCGGCAATGACGTCAAGGCGCGCGGAAAGGGCAGCATTGCGGCTCGTTTCCGCGGCAGCGGTGGAGGTGGTCGATGCGCTCGACGTAAGCGTCTGGCTTGACGCCAACGTCGCGCTTGACGGGCTGGGTGAGTGTGCTGCCGCTGCGGCCGCGCCGGTTGCTGATTCGGAGACCATAACGGTGCTTGCGGCTGCAGTTACGCCGCTCGCCACCACGCACACCATGGCGGCCAACATCTTGCGAGCATGGGTCATGCGTCAGATCATCGGGAGATATTGGGGCTGCGGACCGCGCGGAAAGGCGAGGTCCAGGCGGGCGATTTCATCGGCATCGAGCACGATCGCGCCGGCCTCGCCGTTTGCTTGCACGTGTTCGCCGCGAGCGGCCTTGGGGATGGCGAATACTGCGTTGTCGCGGGTCAAGAACGCCAAGGCGATCTGCCGGGTGGTGGCGTCATGGGCTGCGGCAATGGCTTCGAGCACGTCGCCACCATCGCTGTACACGTCGGGAAAATCATCGTGGCCAAAGGGGCTGTACGCCACCACCGCCACACCGTGCCGCTTGCACCACGGGATCACCGCGTGTTCGATGGCGCGCTCCTGCAAATGGTAGAGCACTTGATTGCAGGCCAGCTCGCCGTCGCCGACGATAGTGAGTGCTTCGTCCAGATCGTCCACATCGAAATTGCTGACGCCATACGACAGGATCTTGCCGGCTGCACGCAAATCCTGCAGGGCTTCAAACGTTTCTTCCAGCGGATAGGCGCCGCGCCAATGCAGGAGATAGCTGTCCAGGCGATCGGTGCCGAGCTGCTTGAGCGACCGTTCGCACGCCGCACGCACGCCGTTGCGCGACGCATTGCTGGGCAGCACCTTCGAGACGAGAAACACCTCATCGCGACGCCCGCGGATGGCTTCGCCCACCACGTTTTCAGAGGCACCGTTGCCGTACATCTCGGCGGTGTCGATATGCGTCATGCCGGCATCCAGGCCGATGCGCAGCGCATCGACGGCCTGACCGCGATGGCCTTCGTCGATGTACCACGTGCCTTGGCCGATCACGGGGATGTCGCGGCCGGTGGGGCCGAAGCGATGTTGTCGCATGATGAAGCGCGTCCTGAAATCTGGGGATGCGTCGATCGTAGCAGGCGGCGTTCCAGGCTTCGGCAAGCGCGTCTCGTCCCGTTAAGGCGCCAGGGCGCTCTCGCCTCTGAAATCGTTTGCCCCAAATGCGCTCAGTGGGGAGCGATCGGCTGTGCGCTTGGCCGCAGGATGCGCCATGTGACGATGGCGGCCAGTACGACCAGCGCCGCGCCCACGAATGCGGTGAACTGATAAGCGTCCACGAAGGCTGCGCGGGCGGCGGTCAGTACGGCGTCTGAGGTGGCGTTATGTGCCGAGTGGGCTGCCGACACGGCGCCACCGAGCGTTCCGAGTGCGGCCTCGCGTGCCGGCGCATCGAGATCGGCGGGTAGCGCGGGTCCCAGCCGGCTGCGATAGATCATCGTGCCGATGCTGCCGAATACCGCGATGCCCAACGCGCCGCTGAATTCCGAGCTGGTTTCCGAAATGGCGGATGCCGAGCCGGCACGTTCGGGCGGCGCGGCAGTGATGATCATTTCGTTGCCGATGGTGAAGACCGGCGCCATTCCCAGGCTCATGATGACGGTGCTGGCGACAAGACCCGACAGGCCTATCGTCGTGGCCGATACCGCCAGCAGCAAAAAGCCCACGCCCGCCGCAAGCAGTCCAGCCACGAGAATGGTGAGGGGCTTCACGTGCCGAGCGAGGCGCGGGGCACCCAGCGATCCCACCACGAAGCCCAACGCCCAGGGCACCGTGGCCACGCCCGCCATCAAAGGGGACAAGCCGAGTACCAATTGCAGATATTGGGTGATGAAGATGTAGACGCCAAAAATCGCCAGGCATGACAGCGCGTATGCGGCGATCGCCGCTGAGAATGCCGGCACGCGAAACAGATTGAGATCGAGCAGTGGATAGGCGAGGTGACGCTGGCGGCGGATGAAGGCCATGCCTGCCAGCATCCCGGCGGCCAAGAGCGCTACCGCGTGGAGAGCGATGCCGTGCTCGGCGATCTGCTTCAAGGCATACACCATCGCCAGCACCGCAAACAACGATTGCGCCACGCTGAGCGGATCGATACGGCCGGCATTGGGATCGCGATACTCGGGCAGCAACGACGGTCCCACGATCAGCAGCAGCACCATGACGGGCACGGCGACCAGAAACACCGAGCCCCACCAGTAGAACTGCAGGAGCACGCCGCCGACGAGCGGCCCGATCGCGCTGCCGACCGAGAAGCTCGCAATCCACACACCGATGGCGAATTGGCGTTGACGTGGGTCGTGGAACATATTGCGGATCAGCGACATCGTGGACGGCGCCAGTGTGGCGCCCGCGATGCCGAGCAGCGCCCGCATGGCGATCAACATGCCGGCGCTCGTGGAGAAAGCAGCGATCGTGGAGGCCACCGCGAACGCGGCTGCGCCGATCAATAGCAGCTTGCGGCGTCCGATGCGATCGCCCACGGTGCCCATCGTGATGAGAAAGCCGGCAACCAGGAAGCCATAGACGTCGATGATCCAGAGTTGCTGCGCGCTGGTGGGGGTGAGCTGCGCACTGATTGCCGGCAAGGCCAGATTCAGCACCGTCAGATCCATGGCGTAGACCAGACATGGCAGGGCAATCACGGCTAGGCCGATCCATTCGCGGCGGCCGGCACGGGCGGGAGATGTCGAAGTCATGAGGGTGATGCGTCGAGGGGTTGCGCGCGAGCCAGCAGCAGGGCGCGGTCGTGGGTGTTGCGGGTGAGTGCGGCGGCGGTTTCGAACGCGGCGCGGGCCTGATCGCGACGGCCCAGTTTGTCGAGCAGGTCGCCGCGTACGCTGAAGAGCCATGGATATTGCGCGAGGGCGGGGTCGTCACCGAGTGCGTCCACGATCGCCAGGCCGGCCTCGGGCCCATCCACCATGCCCACCGCCACCGCACGATTCAATTCCACGATGGGCGAGGGCGCGATCGTCGCAAGTTGGGCGTACAGATCGGCGATGTGCGACCAGTCGGTGGCGGCCGCCGTCGCCGCTTGGGCGTGGCAGGCCGCCAACGCTGCCTGCAGGGCATAAGGCCGTTGTGAGCCGCCCAGCGCCCGCGCGCGCTCGAGAGCGACCAGGCCACGGCGGATCGATAATCGATCCCACCGGCTGCGATCCTGGTCCATCAACAGCACGGGTTGGCCCTGGGCATCGATGCGGGCCGCTGCGCGCGAGGCTTGCAGCGCCATCAACGCCGTCAGACCGTGCGCTTCGCTTTCGTCGGGGACCAGCGCACACAGCACGCCCGCAAGCCGCAGCGCCTCGTCGCACAGCGCCGGCCGCAGCCAGTGATCGCCCGCCGTGGCGGCGTAGCCTTCGTTGAAGATGAGATAAATCACTTCGAGCACCGACGCGAGACGTTCGGCACGCGCGTCGGCTTGCGGCACTTCGAACGGCACCTGGGCATGCGTGAGGGTGCGCTTGGCGCGGACGATGCGCTGCGCGACCGTGGACGCCGGCAGTAAGAAAGCGCGGCCGATTTCATCGGTCGTCAGCCCACCTAGCACCCGCAAGGTGAGCGCCACGCGGGCGTCGGTGGACAGCACCGGATGGCAAGCCGTGAAGATCAGCCGCAGCATGTCGTCGCCAACATCGTCGGCGCGCGCCGAATCCAAAGCGTCGGCCGGGTCGGGCGGCGCATTGGGCTGCAACGCGTCGAGATCCTGGCCGAGCGCGTCGAGTTTGCGCGCGTGCAACGCCTCCTGGCGCAAACGGTCGAGGGCGCGGTTTTTCGCGGTGGTCATCAGCCAGGCTCCCGGATTGTCCGGCACCCCATCGCGGGGCCAGCGTTCGAATGCCTTGACCAAGGCGTCCTGAGCGAGGTCTTCCGCCACGCCCACATCCCGCACGATGCGCGCCACATGGGCAATCACTTTGGCGCATTCGATGCGCCACACGGCTTCGATGGCGCGATGGGTGGCGATCGTCTGGTTCACGGGGAGGCGGGTGTGGCGGGAACGGCGCTCATATCCATGAACATCAATTCCCAAATATGGCCATCGGGATCCTGAAAACCGTGCCCGTACATGAAGCCATGGTCCTGCGGCGCGCGGGGGCTTGTGCCCCCAGCGGCCACGGCGCGGGCAACAAGATCGTCGACCTCGGCGCGGCTCTCGCACGACAGGCACACCAGCACCTCGCTGGTTTTGGTGGCGTCTGCAATCGGCTTATCGGTAAATCCGGCGAAGAAAGCCTCAACCAGCAACATCGCGTAGATATGCTCGCCGATCACCATGCACGCGGCCTGCGCATTGGTGAATTGCGGGTTGAAGGTAAAACCGAGCGCGCGGAAGAACGCTTGTGAACGCGGCAGATCGGCGACCGGCAGATTGACGAAAATTTGCTTGTGCATGATGGTCCTGTACGGTGATGAACGAGAAGGCTGGCGTGAACCTTTCCCTGACGACGTTTGGGTACACCGCCGATCGACATCGCGCGCTAAAAAACTTTACATGTAGCAGGGCGCCAGCTTGCGTACTTCAACCGTGCACCACTGCGCCGCCGGGCAGGCTTCGGCAATGGCCACCGCTTCCTCGCGGGTGCCGCAGTTGAGCAGAAAGAACCCGCCGATCATTTCCTTGGCCTCGGCAAACGGGCCGTCGATCAGCCGCGTGCGCCCGTCGCGCTTCTGCACCCGAACGGCCTCGTCCTGCGACGCCAGCGATTCGCTGGCGGCCAGCAATCCGCGCGTTTTCAGATCCGCGCCAAACGCGACCATGCTGGCATAGGCGGCTTCGCCTTCCGCCGGCGTGCGTTCGCCGCGTTGTTCGGTGGGTTCGACGATGAGCAGCATGTAGGCCATGAATCACTCGCGAGAAGGGTGGGCGTCGCGCGAGTCAGCCTTATGGCCGGGTGCGCAGGCGACGTGGACTCGATATTATCGGCCCCGCTCATGAAGATTCAACCGCGGCCGAGGGACGAAATGATGTTGCGCTGCAGCAGCGCATTAGGGATACCCCGAGTATGGACACGATGCGGGCGTGTAAGGCAATCTCATCCTATACACTTCGGCCGGCGCGCCTAAAAATTATTCAAATCAAACCAGACAACTTCGTGGCCTCGCCGTGAATTACACGTTTCAATTCGCCGATGTTTTTGCCGCGTGGCCCATGCTGCTCAAAGGCACATGGATCACGATTCAGCTCTCCTTGACTGCGATGGTGCTGGGGCTGATCGTGGCCGTGGTGTGCGCCTGGGGCAAGACCGCGGGTCCCGCGCCGTTGCGCTGGTCGATCAACGTGTATATCGAGTTGATCCGCAATACGCCGTTTCTGGTGCAACTCTTCTTCTTTTTCTTCGCGCTGCCGTCGCTGGGCGTGCGCTGGTCGCCTTACACCGCGGCGTTGACGGCCATGGTGGTCAATCTCGGGGCGTATGCCACCGAGATCATCCGAGCCGGCATCGAATCGATTTCCAAGGGCCAGATCGAGGCCGGCCTGGCGTTGAACCTGAAGCGCTGGGAGATATTCCGCTTTGTGATTCTCAAACCGGCGCTCAAGGCGATCTATCCGGCGCTTACCAGCCAGTTCATATTGCTGATGCTCAGTTCGGCAGTGGTATCGGTGATTTCGGCTGACGATCTCACCTCGGTCGCTGCCAACTTGCAGTCGCAAACCTTTCGCAGCTTCGAAATCTACATCGTCGTGGCCCTGATCTACCTGGGGCTGTCGCTGGCGTTTTCGGCGCTGTTTAAATTGATCTATCAGTTGGGGTTGAACTACCCCGACCGGCGGTAGGAGTCCGAGATGCGTACGTTCGGTCCTGCCGAATTCTGGTTCATCCTCGAAGCGGCCAAGTGGACGTTGGCGTTGTCGGCCATTGCGTTCGTGGGCGGCGGTATCGTGGGCCTGGCCGTAGCGCTGTCGCGCACGTCGACCTCGAAACTGCTGCGCGCGGTGGCCACGCTGTTCATTCAGATTTTTCAAGGCACGCCGCTGCTGCTGCAGTTGTTCCTGATCTTTTTCGGGGCACCCATCGTGGGCCTGGACATCAATCCCTGGATCGCGGCCAGCGTGGCGTTGATACTCAATAGCGGGGCATTCCTGGGCGAAATCTGGCGCGGCTGTATCCAGGCGATCCCACGCGGGCAATGTGAAGCCGCCGAGGCGCTGTCGCTGTCTTATGGCGCCCGGATGCGCGATGTGATCCTGCCGCAGGCCTTCAAGATCGCCGTGCCGCCCACCGTGGGCTATCTCGTGCAGATCATCAAAGGCACCTCGCTCGCGGCCATCATCGGGTTTACCGAGATTACGCGCGCCGGTCAGATCATCAATAATGCAACGTTCCAGCCGCTGCTGGTGTTCAGCGTCGTGGCGGCGATTTATTTTGCCCTGTGCTGGCCGCTGTCGCTGCTCGCGGCCTGGATGGAGCGCCGTCAGGCGGCTGCGTTGACGCGATAGCGCCCACGCACCCACCGATATCTCGAATTCAAGGCCCTAGAGCCGGCCCCATAGGGCTCATAGCATTCATCTTCGTGGAGACACACATGACCATTTCGACCCGCCGCCGTGCCGTGACCGGCGCATTCGCCGCCCTGGCCGTGACCGCCATGCTCGGCCCGTTTGCCTCGGCAACCGCCCAGACGATGGCCGACCTGAAGAAGAAAGGCGAGATCACGATCGGGATGCTGGTGGATTTTCCGCCGTACGGCACCACCAACGTGGCCAACCAGCCCGACGGCTATGACGCCGACGTGGCCAAGCTGCTGGCCAAGGATCTCGGCGTGAAAGTCAACATCCTGCCGGTGACCGGCCCCAATCGCATTCCCTTCTTGCTGACCGGCAAGGTCGACGCCTTGGTGGCGTCGCTGGCGATCACGCCCGAGCGCGCCAAGCAAGTGCAGTTCTCGCAGCCGTACGCGGCGGCCACGATCGTGCTGTACGCGCCGAAGAAGTCGAACATCAAGTCGGCGGCCGATCTGAAAGGCATGCGCGTGGGCGTGGCCCGGGCGAGCACCCAGGATGTGGCGGTGACGAAATCGGCGCCTGAAGGCACGGAGATCCGGCGTTTCGACGACGATGCGTCGGCCATGCAAGCGTTGCTCACGGGGCAGGTGGATGCGATCGGCTGCTCGGTCACCGTGGCGGCCCAGATTGCCAAGCGCGCCCCTGCCGACACGTTCGAGAACAAGTTCACGCTCGTGCAGCAAGCCATGGGCATTGCCATTCGCCCGGGGCAGGACGAACTGCTGGCCCAGGTGAATGAATTCGTCACGCGCAACAAAGCCAACGGCGAGCTCAACAAGCTTTATCGCAAATGGCTGGAAACCGATCTGCCCAATCTGCAATGATCGAATGCGGTAATCGAACGCAGTGATCGACTGCAGTAATCGAATGCAGTGATCGACTGCAGTAAATGAAGTCGCGGGGACTTATGACGGCAAGCACGCACGGCGCGCAGGATGCGCCCATCATTCGCATGACAGGCGTTCAAAAATGGTTTGGCGCCTTTCAGGTATTGACGGATATCGATCTGAGCGTGGCGGCGGGCGAGCGCATCGTCGTGTGCGGGCCGTCCGGGTCGGGCAAGTCGACCCTGATCCGCTGCATCAACCGGCTCGAGCAAGTGCAGAAGGGTCGCATCGAGGTCGATGGGATCGAACTCACGGCGGGCGGTGCCAATGTGGAGCAGGTGCGGCAGGAAGTGGGCATGGTGTTTCAGCAGTTCAATCTGTTTCCGCACATGACCATCCTGCAGAACTGCATGCTGGCGCCCATGCGGTCGCGCAAGATGAAAAAAGACGAGGCCGAGGCCGTCGCAATGAAGTACCTCACGCGCGTGCGGATCCCGGAGCAGGCCAACAAGTATCCGAGCCAGTTGTCGGGCGGCCAGCAGCAACGCGTGGCGATTGCGCGTGCGCTGTGCATGACGCCGAAGATCATGCTCTTCGACGAGCCCACGTCGGCACTCGATCCGGAAATGGTGAAGGAAGTGCTCGACACCATGATCGGGCTGGCGGAAGACGGCATGACGATGTTGTGCGTGACGCATGAAATGGCGTTTGCACGGCAAGTGGCCGATCGCGTGATTTTCATGGCCGACGGCAAGATCGTCGAGCAGGCGCCGCCGGAGCAGTTTTTCGGTCAACCGCAGCACGAAAAGACCCGGCAGTTTCTGGGCCAGATATTGAGTTCTCATCAGGCCGCGTGATGCGGCCGGCGTTCCCATGCCTCACGATCTATCCGTTTATATTTCCCTGACCTCGTTTGGCGCGGCTGAAGTTCGGCGCCACGGCCAGGAATGGTTTACCCATTTGTCGCACGCGGCCGGCGCCGACGGCGTGGAAGTAAGAGAAGAGTTGCTGGTCGATGCCACGCACGAGTTGCCCGCGTTGGCCGACATGCTGCGCAGGCTGGCGCTTGCGGGCGTGTATTCGTGCCCGACCGGGTTGTGGCAAGCCGATGGCACCTTGGACGAGCGGATGCTAGACCGGGCGATGGCGCGCACAGGCGACCTTGGCGCGACGCAGTTGAAGATGTCGATCGGCGGCTTCAACGCCGCATCGGTGGCCACATTGCCGTTGCTTGCGCGTCGCTTGGCGGCGGGCGGGCCGACGCTTACGATCGAGAACGATCAAACCGAGCAAGCGGGTACCCGCGTGGCCTTGCAGCACTTCTTTGACGCGACCGACGCCATCGGGCTCGACTTGCCGATGACGTTCGATGTGGGCAATTGGCATTGGACCGGCGAGTGCCCACAGCAGATGGCTGCACTTTTCGCCGCGCGTGTGCGTTACGTGCATTGCAAGGGTGTGCAGCGCCAACCGCAGCGCTGGGTGGCCGTGCCATTGGCCGACTCGGCCGCGCCTTGGCGCACGATCGTGCATGCGATGCCCACCGATGTGCCCTGGGCCATCGAGTATCCGCTGGTGGGCGACGATCTCACTGCCGTGACCCGCACCCAGATCGATCACCTGCGCGCTACGGCGCGGCACCAACAAGGACAACCGGCATGACCGCCGACAATATCGCCGACACCACACCCCGGACCGCGTTCGACGTGGCGCTATTCGGCGAAGCCATGGCGATGCTGATCGCGGACCGTCCCGGTCCGCTTGAAGCGGCCGAAGGCTTTGCGCGCCGCATGGCCGGCGCCGAGATCAATGTGGCGATCGGCCTGTCGCGCCTCGGGCTGAAAGTGGGTTGGGCCAGCCGGCTGGGCGCGGATTCGATGGCGCGCTATCTGGTCAACGCCATGCGCGCCGAAGGCGTGGATTGCAGCAAGGTGGTGTGCGATCCCACGCAGCGCACCGGATTTCAAATCAAGGGGCGGGTAGACGATGGCAGCGATCCGCCGGTTGAGTATCACCGCAAGGGATCGGCCGCCAGCTTGATGACGCCCGCGGATGTGGATGAGGCGTGGTTGCGCGCAGCGCGCCATCTGCACGCGACCGGCGTCTTTGCCGCCATCTCCGAGACCAGCTTGCTCGCCGCACACAAAACGATGGACGTGATGCGAGCGGCCGGACGCACGATTTCGTTCGACCCCAACCTGCGACCTACCTTGTGGGCCTCGACCGAGGCGATGCGCACGGCGATCAATGCGCTCGCTGCCAAAGCGGATTGGGTGTTTCCAGGTATGGAAGAAGGGCGCTTGCTCACGGGCGAGACCACGCCGGAAGGCGTGGCGCGCTTTTACCGTGCGGCAGGCGCATCGCTGGTGGTGATCAAGCTGGGGCCGGACGGCGCGTACTTCGACAATGGCGCGCAAAGCGGCTATGTGCCCGGCTTTCCGGTCGAGCGTGTGATCGATACGGTAGGCGCCGGGGACGGCTTTGCGGTGGGCGTCGTCAGTGCCTTGCTCGAAGGTCGCCCATTAGGCGACGCGTTGCGGCGCGGCACCTGGATCGGCGCGCGTCAAGTGCAGGTGCTGGGCGATTCTGAAGGCTTGCCGACGCGGGCGGAGCTGAACGCGCAGCTTGAGGCGCGCGACTTGCAGCGCAGTGCCCAACTTTCTGAATGAGCGCGCCTATGCCCCGTAAAAATGTGCTCGTCTTTCGCGAACTGCCACCCGAGCAACTGGATCGCATCGTCGCGTTGCATGACGTGACGGTCGCCAACCCCCGGGTCGCCGATCAGCGTGAGGCGTTCGAACGGGCATTGCCTTTGGCCGACGGCATGATTGGATCGAGTTTTCCGATCGATCAGTCGGTGCTCGATCGCGCACCGCGTCTGAAGGTGATTTCAAGCGTGTCGGTGGGGGTGGACAATTATCCGTTGGCCGCATTGCGTGCGCGCGGCATCACGCTTTGCCATACTCCGGGCGTGCTTACCGAAACCACGGCGGATACGATTTTCGCGCTGTTGATGGCCACGTGCCGGCGCGTGGTGGAGCTTGCCAATCATGTGCGCGAGGGGCGTTGGACCCGCAACATCGGCGAAGAACTTTTCGGCACCGATGTGCATGGCAAAACGTTGGGCATCCTGGGCTTCGGGCGGATCGGGCAGGCCGTGGCCCGGCGCGGCGCGCTCGGCTTCGGCATGCCGGTGATTTTTCACAATCGCAGCCAGGTCGATGTGGCGCAAGCCGCGCCCGAACTCGCAGGCCGTGCGCAGCAATTGCCGCTCGATGAGGTGCTCAAACGAGCGGACATCGTCGTGCTGGTGTTGCCGCTGTCCGCGCAAACGCGAGGGCTGATGGATGCCCGCGCCTTCGGCTTGATGAAGGACAACGCCGTGTTCATCAATGGCGCGCGTGGGGCGATCGTGTCGGAGACGGATCTGCTGGCAGCGCTCGACCATGGCACGCTGCAGGCCGCAGGGCTCGATGTGTTTGCCACCGAGCCCTTGCCGCAATCGTCGCCGCTGCGCACGCATCCGCGCGTGACGCCACTGCCGCATGTGGGCTCGGCCACGCACGAGACGCGGCGCGCGATGGCCACGTTGGCCACCAGCAATCTGCTGCACGTGTTGGCGGGCGAGATGCCTGCCGCGGTGTACCGCTAGCGTTTGCTCGCGCGGGCCTGGCGGCGGCCGACGCCTACAAGGCATGCAAGTTGCGCCTCAGCTGCCACACTCATTACGGTAAACGCCCATTTTGTGGGCGTTTTGCCATTTAAAGGCATCGATTATGCAAAAAGGTACAGCACTCATCGTCGGCGTGACCGGCGTGTCCGGTCACAATCTGGCCAATGTCCTGGTCGCCGACGGTTGGACGGTATACGGATTGGCGCGCAATCCCGTATCGCAGACTGGGGTGATCCCGGTGAAGGCAGATCTGCTGGATGCGACCGCGACGACGCAGGCGTTGAGCGGGCTGGCGATTACGCACGTGTTCTTCTGCACCTGGACGCGCCGCGACAATGAGGCCGAAAACGTCGCCGCCAACGGTGCGATGATGCGCCACCTTTGCGAGGCGTTGAGCGAGGCACCGCTCGTGCACATGGCGTTGGTGACCGGCACCAAGCATTATCTGGGGTCGTTCGAAAACTACGGCAGCGGCAAGGCCGAAACGCCGTTTCGGGAAAGCGAACCGCGCCAACCGGGCGAGAACTTCTACTACACGCTTGAGGACATCCTCCTCGATGCGGCCAAACAATACGATTTCTCGTGGAGCGTGCATCGCTCGCACACGATGATCGGGCGTGCGTTGGGGTCCAACGCGATGAATATGGGCGTCACGCTCGCCGTCTATGCCAGCCTGTGCAAGGAAACCGGTCAACCGTTCGTGTTTCCGGGATCGCGCACGCAATGGGACAGCCTCACGGACCTCACCGACGCCGGCTTGCTGGGACGTCAGCTGGCCTGGGCGGCACTCGCGCCGGCGGCCCGCAATCAAGCCTTCAATACCGCCAATGGCGACGTGTTTCGCTGGCGCTGGATGTGGGGCGAGATCGCAGCGTTTTTCGGGGTGGACGCCGCGCCATTTCCTGACGCGCCGATGCCGTTGGAAGCCCGTTTCAAAGACAGCGCACCGGCGCTGTGGACCACGCTGGCGGCCAAGCATGATTTGGTTGAAGCTGATGTGAACAAGCTGGCATCGTGGTGGCATACCGACGCGGATCTCGGCCGCGAGATCGAGTGCCTGAACGATATGACCAAAAGCCGGGATGCCGGCTTCCTGGGTTACCACGACAGCCGCGCGTCGTTTCTCGAGCTGTTCACCGCGCTGCGTGCGCAGCGGGTGATTCCGTAACCTCAGGCCTCGGACATTGCAGGAGGCGGCAGCGCCGCCTCGATGCGCGCCAGCACGGCGTCGGGATCCTTTAGCCAGGCATTGCTGGGCACATCGATCACTGTCCAGCCAAATGAGCGCAGTACGCCCGGACGGAACACATACCGTTCGCGCACATCGGTGGGGGCCGCGCCGCCGTGGTCCAGCAATATCCCCAGGCGATAACCGCCGCCTGCCGTCTCCACGATGGCCAGATCGCAGCGAAACTGCGACCGTCCCACGTGCTCGTGGACGGTATGGCCGCGTGCGCGCAGCGCCTGCGCCAGGGCCGTGCGGTAGGCGTCGACCGGTGGTGCGGCGGTAAACGAGGCGCGCGCGCCGGGGGTGAGCGTGCCCAGGATGTGCTGTGAGCGCTCGGTTTCACCGCTGGCACTGGCATGAGCGAACTGCAGAAAGCCTTTGAGCGCCGCGGCACCGTCGTTATGGGTGTTGGTGATGGCATCCGCCTGGATGCTCGTCACTACCGCCATGCGATGGCGGGCGCGGCTGAAAATCACGTTCAGGCGCTTTTCGCCGCCACGCTGATTGATGGGGCCGAAGTTCATCAGCATCTTGCCGTTCGGTCCCGGCGCATAGCAGATGCTCAGCACAATGATGTCGCGCTCGTCGCCCTGAACGTTCTCCAGGTTCTTGACGAAGAGGCCGTTGAATTGGCCTTTGTCTTCCCGCACGTACTCGGTTTCCAGGCGTGCGGCGAATGCAGTGTCTTCGGCGGCCAGCGCATCCAGCGCGTCTTCGATCTGCGATTGCTGGGCTTGCGAAAACGCGACGATGCCGATGCTGTGACCCGTTTCGCGATTAAGCAGTTCGCGAATGGTTGCAGCGATAAAGTGCGCTTCGGCCACGTTACCGCGCGCCTCATACACGCCGTCGGTGAGCTTCAGATAGCTGATCGGATTGCCAAGCAGGGCATCCACGCCTTGGGCGGCTGCTTCTGGGGCCGTGGACGTCAATGCATCCAATGCGCCGTGTCCGCCATCGAGCAGGCGGTCTGGAACGGTGATCAACCGGCCTTCGTAGAAGGCGGCATTGGAAAAACTGATCAACGCTTCGTGGCGGCTGCGGTAATGCCACGCCAATAGCGACGCCGGGAGATTGCGCGCTGCCTGACTGAGCAGGCTATCGGCGTCAAGGTTGATGGCAATCTGCTCGCCATCTTCGGTGGCAATGACCTGTTCGTCGCCCTCGTCGCCGGCAGCGCTGAAGAACGTGGTGGGCGGCAATTGCATCTCGTCCCCCACGACCACCACCTGCGGTGCACGGTTGAGCGCCGGCACGGCCTCTTCGCTCTGAATCTGGCTGGCTTCATCGAAAATGACGACGTCGAACAATTGCGATTGCAGCGGCAGGGTATCGGAGACCGACAGCGGGCTCATCAACCAGATCGGTTTCAGGTCGTTGATGACCAGGCCGCTTTCGCCACCGGCCAGTTCGCGAATGGAGCGATAGCGCATGGTTTTGCCGAACTCGTGTTCGAGCTCGCGGCGGCCGCGCGCATAGTCTTTCTTGAACTGCTTGCCGGCCTCGTCCGCCGGCGTGGCCGATACCCCTGATTGCTTGAGGTGATCGAGAAAGATGCGGTGCCAACGCGATTCGACGACCTCGGCATTGTGCTTGAGCAACGTGCGCTCGGCGGCGTCGACGGCCTCGACCGCCTGCATCAACGCGCGCTCGTCAAAGCGCACGAGCTCCGGCAGGGTGCGGTACACCCGCGCCAGGGCCTCGTCGGCAATGAGGATTTGAAAGGTGTCGAGATCGAATGCGTGCGTTTGCAGCGCAGCCACGTAGCGCGGCTCGGCGTCGTGCACTTCACGCAGGAGGGGCAGCAGATCGGGGAGGTCGCTCAGATCGTTGCGCAGGCGCGGCACAAATGCTGCCAGTTCGCCCACCGTGAGACCGGTGTTGGGTTTGGTGTCGGAGCTGGCGTTGATGCCGGTGTTGAGATCGCTCGTGGGACCCATCGCCTGCGGCACCAGCGTGTGCAGTGTGGCGAGCGCGTCGGCCGGCACCAGCGCATCCTGCGCAATCGCGATGGGATCGGCGCTGGTGCGCAGGGTCTCGATCCAGCGTTGCAGGCTCGGGGCGGTGGGCAAGGCGCGCGCCACGGTCTCCAGCGCGTCGAAGAAGGGAGCGCCATCTTGAATGCCGTAGCGCGTGTTCAAGGCGTGGCGTGCTGCGGCCAGCGCGGTTGTGGCGTGATGATGGGCGGCCAGGTGGCTCAGGATGGTGCGATAGGTGGGACGGACCGCTTGCTGGCTGAAGTCGTAGCGGCGCTTGAGTTCACCGCGCAAGCGCCACCACGCTGGGTTGATCCAGCGCAACGCCGAGCTGCCGAGACGCTGCTCCAGCGCGATTGCCGCCTGCGTATCCTCGATGCTCAGCGGTTCGCGCCAGTGGCGTGCGGCGGCGCTGGCTGTGGCGTCGGCATCGGCGAGGGTACGCAATTGCGCCTGCTCGCCGCGTAATGCCGCGGCATCGGTCGAGCGGCTATCCAGCAGATCGAGATGGGCGGCCAGATTGAATGCGGCGATGGCCTGCACCGCGGGCGTAAGCGTTGGCGCTTCGTCGATGCGCGTATCCAGCGATAACAGGCTGGCCGGCTTCGGCAGGCTTGCCGAGATAGCGTCCAGGGCAACCGTGGCGTGGTCGACAAATGCCGTTGCGCGGTTGTACGCCACGTCGTCGCGCACCAGATCGGCAGACAGACGGCTGAAGGTGTGCTGCGCAAAGCTGCTTGCGTTCAAGCGGTCACGTACTGTGGCATACACGCGGCGCGTGAGATCGAGATGGCGTTGCCACTCGGCCCAGTCGGGCAAACGCTCGCGCGCGGCGGCATCGAGGTGGGGCTGGTCGCCGGGGGCGGCGATCAGGATGCGGATGAGCGCTCGTACCGAGGTGGCCAACGCTTCCGGCATGACCGACATTGCCTGCTCGAAGCGCGTGATGTGCGCCAGATGCTGCGACAACGCATTGAGCGTGGATTGCCGCGCGACGGTGAGCGTGCTGCCATCGAGCGGCTCGGCCACCCACCGTTCATAGCATTCGCGCAGGTTGAGGATGAAGGCTTTCTTGTCGGTTTGCGAGTCGTGGATGAGGCAACACAGGTCGTCCAGACCGCTTTGCTGCAGCCGATGAAACACCACATCGAGCGCGGCGCGTTTTTCGCAGACGAACAACACCCGCAACCCGCGGCCGGCGTAATCGGCGATCAGGTTGGTGATGGTTTGCGACTTGCCGGTGCCGGGCGGCCCTTGAATAATGAAATGGCGGCCGGTGCGCGCCAGGCTCACAGCGTTGTTTTGCGTCGCATCAGCGGGCACCACATTCCACTGTTCGGCAATCGGTATGGCAGGCGGGGTATCCACATCGATATCGCGCGGCTCGATCGAAAACATGCGATCGAAGCTCGATGCATTGGCCGGTTGCTCGATCAACTGGGCGTAATCCTGCACCAGCGACATCTTCTTGTAGTTGAAGTTGGCCAGCGTGACTTGCGTGAGATCGATGTCCCAGGCATGCCGATGGCCGGGCTCGTCGGTCAAGGCGTAGGTGGTGTGTTCGGGTGCGGTAGCTGCCATCATCCGTGGCGGCTGCGTGCGTGGCAGCGGCTCCGCGCCGAGCGCACCGCGCAACGGCGACGGGCTGGGCTGCACCGTCTCGCGAAACAATTGCACGCCCAGGGGCCGGTAGTCGTGGGCGTCGTAGCTGAAATCAGGGCGCACGGGCGCGGTGCCGGCACCGGCTGCGCGCCGTTTCTGAAACTGCTGCAGCCGCTGCATGGCTTTTTGATGAATAAGCTTGATCGTCGGCTTGCTTTGCAGGGTCAGGCTGACGCCGGGCTCCGTTTGGCGAATCTGCGCCGCGAGATCGCGATGAATGTCGGGCAGCGACGTGGTCTTCAGATCGACGGTTTCGGGCAGCTGGATATCGTAGAGCTGACGCAATTGATGGCGCAGCACCGGGTTGAACTCCGCTTCCGACTCGTCGCACTTCAAGACGTACTGATCGCGTACGCCTTTCTTTTTGCTCAATTCGACGGGCAGCCACAGCAGCGGCGACACGATGCGCTCTTCGGGCGTCTCTTTCAGGTTATGCCAATGCATGAACGCCACGACCAGCCGCAGATTGCTGAAGCCGAACTCGGCCCGGTCGCGGCGGGTGTCTTGAATCAGGCGGTCGAGCGATCCCGGCAGATAGGGCTGATCGTCGAACCGTAGCCATCGCTGAAGTCCGATGGTTTCACCGGAGAGCACTTGCTCGGCGAAGCCTCCTTGCCAGGTGCAGAGCTGCTCGGGCTGAATACTCTCGACGTGCATCACCAGCGGGACGCTGGCGATGGTGAGATTGACGTTCGCCTGCGTGGGTCGAAAATACAGCAGGCGATTGCGCCGCGACAGATCGAACAGCCGGTCGCGCAGGTGCTCGAGCACGGCCGTGCGGCGCGGGGCCGGCCCTTGTGCGCCGTCGAGCACACGATCGAGATCCAACCCGACGGGCTGTTCGCGCCAGCGTTCGAGCCGCTGCACGATAGACGAGAGTTCGGTGGCGCGATCATGGCGATTGAGCGCGGTCATCTCGACGATCGTCTGGGCCAGCACCGGATTCAAGCGCGGGTTGAGGTCGAACAGATTGGTGCGCGATCGGGCGAACGCCCGCACATCGTCGTCGCGCCGCAGGTCGAGACCACAGGCCAGGCACGCCAGCATTTCGCCCAACTGAAAGATGTCGCTGATCTCGTCGTGGTGACCCAACGCGCGTTCCCATGCGGCCAAACCGGGCAAATACACGGGCTTGCCGACGGGGCGGTCGGGATCGGTTTGCACAGCGAGGTCGTCCAGTGCCAACGCATCGTCGGCATCGCGGATCACGCGCAACTCGCCGACGATGTTCAGGGCCGACCCCGGCTGCGGCTGAATCGCCTTGATGCGGTCGTTGGCATATTGCGGTGCGGCGCCTGCGGGATCGCGCAGGCACAGGCTGCGTTGCGCGCCTTGCACGACATCGTTTGCGCTCAGGTTCGCCACGCGGCCCTGACCATGGAGCGCCGCCGTTTCGCGCAGCAGCGGCAGCATCAGCAGCAGCACATCGTCGATGGGCAGCAACGTGCCGTCCATGCGCGTGAGCAGTTGGCCGAACGTCTCGAGCGGTTGGGGATCGGTCATGCCTGGCTCGCCTCGGCCGACGAACGCGCCAGCTTGTCCAATTGACGTTTGTTCATTTTCAGATCGCGTTTGAGAATATGGGTGAGGGCGTCGACGCCCTCCCAGGATCGGGCGATACGCAAGGCGCGGGTGAGGGCGGCATCGCGCACATCGCTGTCGCACAGAGCAAGATCGAGCATCACGTAATGCAGGTATTCCGCCGTGCTGGGATCGAGGCGGTCCGCGGTCAGCGTGGCCGGATCGAGCGGGACGTCTTCGGGCGTCCAATCGGGAAAGAACGCACGCGCCTGCGCGATCGTTTTATCGACGCGGACGGTGTCGGCTTGCAGGAAGTAGGTGATGAGGCCGCGCGTGACGCCCATGAGGGCAACCTGATCGGTGAGATCGAGGCGATGTAGCGCCAGCGGGCCGCGCAGGCGCTGTTGCAGCCAGTCGTCGAGCCCAGGATCGGCCCGCCACCACATGTCGACCGCTTGCGAACGCAGGTAGGTTTCCGGATGCGATACCCCGGCCGAACGGCGGGCGTGGGTGTCGTCCAGTTCGAGCGCCTGCTGCAGATACGCCGTGGGATCGACGACCGCGATGCCGGTATGCACCTTCACCAAGGTCGAAATGGCGGCGGCGCTATCGCCGGCGGCCAGGGCTGCGCCCCGATCCGCATAGAGCTCGGTATGAAGGTCGTACAGGCGCGCCGACTCGGTGTAGCTGGCAGGTGCCGCAGACGCGCCGTCGTTGTGATTAAGAATGCGGTCCGCGGCCAGATAATCGCCGGCGGCGTCCGACCACAGCCGGTAGTGGGCAAATTCGTGCCCCAATACCGCCAATATCTCGCGTTCGTTGAGCCGTTCGAGAATCGCGCCTTGCAGCACCACATGCACTTCACCAGGCAAGTAGTACAGCGCGGCGTTCATGGCGCTCGCACCTGCCTGGTACAGCGTGACGGGGGCGTCGATGCCCAGGCGCTCGCAGGCGAGCGTGGCGGCAGCGTAGACGGCGGGATGAGCCGCCGGCGTCAACCGGTAGGTGTCGCGCAGCAGTTGCGCGCGCACGTCGGCAGCGTGCGCCGCTTGCACGCGCAGCGATGACGCCCAGGCCCAGACTTCGGGCTCGGCCGCCTTGAGGTGCGCGACGATCTCCTGGTGGTAGGGCAGCGGCGTCAGGGCGGCGGCATCCCGCGTGTCAGCGTGCATTGATCGCGTCCTTGAGGAAAGCGCGCGCCTCGAAGAGGGCGCGCGCCGTGTAGCGTCGAGCGTTGGATCATATCGCGGCTGACGCGTCTCGCTGGGATCGCGGTGTCGCGCGCGGCGGATCTTGCCTGCCGCGCGCCTTGGAGCAGGCCAGTTATGGGATGACCGGTGGCTTGTACTCCAGCGTTGCGGCCAATAGCCACAGCATGACGAGCACGATCGGGGTGTGCACGATCAACTGGGTGAAGGTAAACCCGACCACATCGCGCGCCTTGATGCCCAGCACGCCCAAAAGCGGCAGCATCCAGAAGGGATTGATCAGATTGGGCAGCGCTTCGGCTGCGTTGTACACCGTGACGGCCCAGCCCAGATGCACTTGCAGGTCGTTGGCCGCCTGCATCACATAAGGCGCCTCGATGATCCATTTGCCGCCGCCCGAGGGCACGAAAAAGCCCAGCACCGCCGAATACACGCCCATCAACGCGGGAAAGGAGGCCTGCGTCGATACCGATACGAAGAACTCGGACAACATGTGCGCCACGGTGTGGCCGTCGGTGCCGCCTGCCTTGGTCAGGATGAAGGCGATGCCGCCATACAAGGGGAACTGGATCAGCACGCCGCTGACCGACGGCACGGCCTTGGTGATCGCGGCCAGAAAGCTGCGTGGCCGCCAGTGCAACAGCATCCCGATCATCAAAAAGACAAAGTTGTAGGTGTTGAGGTTGGAGATCGCCAACACCGTATTCTTCGTCGTGAACTCGTTGTACATCCAGATGCCGCCCAGCGCGACGAGCAGGATGGTGAGGATCGGGCTGTATTCGAACCAGTCGCCGGGCCGCTTGGGCGGCTCGGAACGCTGTACCGTCTCACCCAGTTCGACGCCCATGCGTTGCGCAGTGACGGCATTGTCGCCGCGCGGCGCGGAGTAAAAGGCCACGATGAGCGATGCCACGGTGAGCACGGCAGCGATGGCCATCGATTGCCACAGGAAGATCGTTTCGGAAAACGGGATCACGCCGGTGATCTGCAGGAGCGACGGCGGCAGGCTGGCCGGGTTGGCCTGCAACTGTGCAGCCGACGAGCTCAAGCCAAGCGCCCAGGTGGCGCCCATGCCGAGATAGGCGGCCGCGCCCGCGGCGCGGTAGTCCATCTTCAAATCGAGGCGGCGGGCCAGGGCGCGCACCAGGAGCCCGCTGAAAATCAGGCTGATGGCCCAGTTGAACAGCGACGCCAGGATGCTGATGAGTGCGACATAGCAGATCGCACCCGGACCGGTCTTGGGCCGTTGCGCCATCCAGGCAATCAACTTGGCGGCAGGCGGCGAAGCGGCCACCACATAGCCGGAGATGGCGACCAAGGCCATCTGCATGGTGAACGGGATCAGGCTCCAGAAGCCATCGCCGAACGCCACGCCCACGTTTTTGACGGGTGCGCCGATCGCCATGGCGGCGATGGCCACCACGATCACCGCGATGACGGCGAAGATATACGCGTCAGGAAACCAACGCTCAGACCAACGTGTCACGCCGGCGGCCATTTTTTCCAAAATACCTTCTGCGGGCGCATCTCGGCGGCCCGGCGTCTCTAGCGATTCTGTTTTCATGATTTCCCCTGAACAAGTGGTGTGAAGCCGCTCGTCTCTACGAGTTTGGCAACGTGGCGATTAAGGCAAAGCAAAGCAAAGGCAACGGCAAAGGCAACGGCAATCCACTTCACGGCGGCAGGCGCATCCTCGAGCGCGCGCATAGGCCGGGCGCTGTCGGCCAGATACGGTCGGTTATCCGGCATCGAGTACCAACGCACTGACGGGTATGGCCTGACAGGTCAGACATACGCCGGGATCTTCGGGCTCGCCACCATGCAGATGGCGCACCTGACCGGAGATGATGTTGACGGCGCAACTTTCGCACTGCCCCACGCGGCAGCCGCTGGGCAGATTCAGGCCCAGGCTTTCGCTGAAGGTAAGCAGGGTGCCGGCGGCAGGCGACCATTGCTTGGCCCCCGCCTGCGTGCGCGCAAACGTGACCGGAAAGTGCTGGTCCGACGTGGCATCGAAGACGGGCGGCGAGCGGAACACTTCGCTGAAAATGTCGAACGCCGGCATGCCACGCGCGATCAGACCGCGCGACACATTTTTCATCATGGCATCGGGGCCGCACAGGTACACCCGCGCGCGCGCCGCGATCAGCGCATCGCTGACGACTGCGGCGTCGAGCGCTTGATTGCCTGGCGCTTCGGTTGAGCGCAGGTCTTCGCTTGAGGTTATGTCTTCGTTTGAGGTCTGGTTCGCGACTGAAATTCGGTCTTCCGGGCGTGCCGCGCTGTAGTAGTCGATGATCGTCAAGCGGGGCAATTGGCGGCGCAGTTCCCCCAAGCGCTCGCGAAACGCATGGGTGGCTTCATGGCGATTGGCGTAATGCAGATGCACCTCGGGCATCGCCGGCTCATCGAGCAGCGATTCGAGATAGCACAGAAAAGGCGTGATGCCGATGCCGCCGGCGATCAGCACCACAGGTTGCGGCGAGGCCAGGGGGAGCACGAATTGCCCGCTCGGCGCACCGATCTCGACAGCGTCGCCCACCTTGAGGCGCGTGTGCAGATGGGTCGACATCAGGCCGTGAAACGGGGTGCCGTCCGCGTTCTTGCCGCCTTGGCGTCGTACCGCGATCGTGTAATGACGGCGGTCGATGCGCGTGGCCGCGCCGGTCAGCGAGTAAGCACGGGTGAGCGGCGCGGCACCGTGATTGGACACGCGCAATGTGATGTGCTGACCCGGTTGGAAGTCGGGCAACAGGCCGCCATCGGCGGCGGCAAGCGCGATGTGCACGACGCCGTCGGCCACGTCGCGCACGTCGGTAATGTGTGCCGCGCGCAGGCCCGCCCACGGCCGCCTCGCGGGATCGCTCACCGGATCGCGCGCGATCTCGCAGGCAAAGGCGCGCATGGGTACCGAACCGCTCACCGGATCGGCATGTTCGGCGCTGATCAGGCTGTTGTAGTTGCTGCTGCCTGCGCCACGAATGGGAAAGCTTGGCCGGCCGAGTTCCGGACACGCTTGCCACCAACCGAACTCGCCCACCACGATGTCGTCACCCAGATCGGGATCCACGCGGGCGACGAAGCGGGCTTCGCCGTGCCGCGAGCGTATCCGCAACCAGTCGCCGGCGGCGATCGACCGGCGTGCGGCCAGCGCCGGGCTGATGCCGGCTTGCGGCAGCGGGGCACGGCGGCGCAGCGAGGCAAGCGCACGATGTTGGCTGTGGCAGTAGTAGCCGTTTTTGGCGGTCGTGAGCAGCAATGGAAATCGATCGCCGCTCGGTGCATCGGGGGCAGGTGTATAGGTGGGCAGCGCAAAGTAGCCATGCCGATGCAGCTTTTCCGAATACAGTTCGACGCGACGCGTGTCGGTGGCAAAGCCGCGCACGCCGCCGATGGTTTCTTCTTCGGCGTATTTGCGGTCGCGATGCGTCAACGGCCGTTGGACGCCTGCCGGCGCGGCGCGCAGGGCCTCAACGGTCAGGCCCAGCGGCGCGAGTTGATGATTCCAGGCACGATCCAGATCGCCGTCGAAAAACAAATGGCCGAAGCCGAGACGCTTCGCCAGATCGAACACGATGTCGTTATCGGACCGCGATTCGCCACGCGGGCTGACCATGCGCGTGCGCAGTTGGATCTGGGCCTCGGCGCGTTCGCTGATCTCGAAACCCAGACGCAGGCCTTCATGCTCCCAAGGCGTATTGACCGGCAGGAAAATGTCGGCGTAGCTGGCCGATGGCGTCATGAACAGGTCGCAATGCACATGGAACTCAAGCTGCTGCAAGGCCGCCTGGGCTTGCGCGGTATCGGCTTGTGAGGCCAGCGGATTGGTGCCGAACGCAAACATGGCGCGCACCGGATACGGCACGCCATCGAGCATCGCCCGGTACATGTCGCGTGCGGTGATCCAGCCCATGGCAGGCGGGCCGAGCGGCCGGTCTGCCAATCCGATGGCCTTGGCGCGCTGGGTGGGCGAGATCAGATCCAATCCATTCATCGCCGGCGCGGGCTGGCGGGTGTACACGCGATTGCCGCCGGTGCGGTCGAAACTGCCGGTAAGCGCATACAGCACGGCGATGGCCCGTTCGTTTTGCGTGGCGTTGGCATGTTGCCCGATCCCGGTCCAGGCGTGATAGGCGATCTTGCGGCTATCGGCGAGGAGTGCCGCCGCAGCCTGCAACTGGGCTTCGGCAACACCGGTAAGGGCTGCCACGCGCGCTGGCGGATACGCTGCGCATTGCGTGGCGAGCAGGTCGAAAGCAGGTCGGCAGATGACGCTGCCGCCGTCGGTCAAGGGCACCTCGAAGGCACCGTGGAGCGCAAAATCGGCGGTGCCCTGCGATGCGCCGTCGTGGCGGGTGTCGTAACAGCACGGTTGAGCCCGTGCCGTGTGCCAGGCCACGAAGGCCGTGTTGTCGCCGGCACTTTCGCCTGCGGTACTGTCGGCATCGCCATGCTGCGTGTTGGTGTTGGTCTTGGCGCCTATCCTTGCGTGCGGCGCGTGGGCTGTTGCCAAACAGTCTTGGGCACGCAGCAGCAACCCGGTGTCATCGCGCACCAATAAAGGCGCGTTCGTCCATTCGCGTACGAAGGCGTCGTCGTAGCGTCGGCTGTCGATCAGCAAATGCGCCAGCCCCAACGCGAGTGCTGCATCGGTGCCCGGGCGCACGGGCAACCAGGTATCGGCCTGGGCGGCCAATGCGGTGCGTTGGGGATCGATCACCAGCATCTTCGCGCCTGCCGCACGTCCGACGCCGATCGCGTGCGCCTGCGCCAGCCAGGTGTTGGCCGGGTTATGCCCCCACAACATGATGAGGTCGGCGTGCGCGTAGTCGGCGGTGGGCATGCCGCAGCCAAAGGTGAAGGCGTGCGCAAAATCCTTGTGCCAGTTGCAGATCTCGGTGGCGTAGCTGATATTCGGACTGCCGAAGGCACGCACGAATCGCTCGATCCAGTCGATGCTGTCGGAAAGCGGGGTGCCACTGGGTGTGGTGACGCCGAAGGCCACGGCCTCAGGGCCATTTTCGCGCCGCACGGTATCGAGCTTGGCGGCGATTTCCGTGAGTGCAGTGTCCCAGGAGATACGTTCCCAACCCGGATCCGCATCGCCTTTGGGGCGGGTGCGCCGCATGGGATGCAACACGCGATGGGGGCTGTGCACGAGCTCGGGCGCGGCGCGGCCTTTCATGCACATGGCCTGCCCGGTCGGGTGGTCGGGGTCGGGCACGACGCGAATCAGCGCATCGCCGTCGACGACATTGATCGTGCCGCAGCGCGATCGGCATAGCGTGCAATAGCCGCGTATTTCCCCTGCAGACATAACGCTCTCGTGGTTCGTTGTCTTGCTTAATCGACCGATACTAGAAGCGGTGCAGCAATATTGCTAATATAAATTATTGAATGCTGGATATCTAATAAATCAATATCATGGCGCCACCGGTCACGCTGCGGCAATTCGAATACTTTCTCGCGCTCACGCAAACCGGCCAAGTGTCGCGTGCGGCGCTGCAATGCAACGTGTCGCAATCGTCGATGACGATTGCGTTGCGCAATATGGAGCAGGCTCTGGGGGTGCCGCTGTTCGTGCGGCACGCCCGTGGGTTGCATCTCACCGATGCGGGCGAGCGTTTCGTGCGGCACGCGCAGCACGTGATGGGTGCCGTCGACCGCGCTGTGGACGACATGCGGGCGGTGGCCGACGATCTGCAAGGTGAGGTGCGGTTGGGGGTGACCGAAACGATTTCGGCCTATTTGATGCCGGCGGTGATTGCCGCTGTGGCGCAGCGGTTTCCCAATCTCAAGATTCATGTGGTGGAGCGCGACCGGGCGCGCATCGAGCAAGGCTTGCTGGCGGGCGAGTTCGATTTTGCGCTGGCGATCGTGTCCAATCTCACGCGCTTCGATAAGTTGCAGTACGACACCATGCTGCGCTCCCCGCGACGGTTGTGGACGCATCCCGATCACGCGCTTCAGCATGCCTCCACTGTCAGTCTTGCGGCCGTGGCGCAGGCCGATTACGTGCTGCTCGACATGGACGAACATATCGAAACGGTGGGCAAGTACTGGGGGGAGTATGGCTTGCAGCCGCGCGTGCGCTACCAGAGCGGCTCGCTCGAAGCGGTGCGCAGCCTGGTCGCGTTGCAGCAAGGGGTGACGATCCTGTCGGACCTTGTCTATCGCCCGTGGTCACTCGAAGGCCGGCGCATCATGCGGCGCGATCTGAGCGATGCGGTGCCCACCATGGATATCGGCGGCGTGTGGCGCAAGGCGGATGGTCTGTCGCCCAGCAGCGAAACGCTGATGGGCTTTTTGCGCGTGTCGATCAAGGCGCTCGCGCAAAGTTGACGTTGATGCAATCTCAGTGCGCCGGGCGCGTCATCGTCAGACGGCAACTTCAGCGCGCGGGGCGCGTCATTGTCAGGCGAGGCGCAAAACCGTCGGGCAGCGGCACGGGCCGATGTGCGCCGACGGCGGCGGCGAGGGCGTCCCGCACATCGTCGGGAAACGCCTTGACCTTGCGCGTGTTGAGATCCACATGAATACTGAGCTGCTCCATCGTGGCCGCGAGAAACCCATCGCGGCGGCGGAAGAGCTCCATCAGCACGATCAGGCGTTTGTCATCGGCGTCGAGCAGCCGCAGCCGCAACGATAGCGCCTCGCCGGCAAGCAGCTCCTGACGGTATGTGGTGTGTATCTCGAGCGTATAAACGCCCGCGCCCGTGTCGTGCGTGTAGGCCTCGCCGATGCCGAAATGATCGAAGAGCCGATAGCCGTAATGATCGAACACATACACATACTTGGCCGCGTTCATATGGCCGTATAAATCAATCCAGTCGGATTCGACATTCAGATCGATGGTGGGCAGTGGGGTCGCATCCAGGGCTATCGGCGTAGAAGTCATCAGGGCTCGGCAAAATGGTTTGATGCATTTTCCATGAGACCACCGCTGCCGTCCATCCGGACATGACGGATCAAGCGACCTGAACCAGATCCGCCGTCGAACGTCTCAAGCGCACCGCATCGCGCGCGGGCGGCGCGCCGAAGAGCCGTGTGTATTCGCGGCTGAACTGCGACGGGCTGCCGTAGCCCACCGCAAAACCCACGCTGGCGGCGTCCGCCTCATCGATCAGCAATCGTTTGCGCGCCTCCTGCAAACGGATGCGCTTCTGGTACTGCAGCGGACTCATCTCCGTTACTGATTTGAAATGGCGATGAAATGCCGACTCGCTCATATTCGACAGCCGCGCCAGGTGCTCAACGCTGAACGCTTCGGCATAGTGCCGTTTGATCCAATCAATCGCGCGCCCGATCTGCGACAGGTGTGAGCCGGACAAGGCGATTTGCCGCAGCATGGCGCTCTGTGGACCGGAGAGCAGGCGATACAGAATTTCGCGCTCGATCAGCGGCGCAAGCATGGGGATATCGGCGGGGCGCTCGAGCAGGCGCAATAGCCGCACAACGGGGTCGAGCAGATCGTCGCTGATCGGACTGACGCCGTAGCCCCGGTGCTGTTCGCCCACGTCCGGCACCGGCGGCATATCGAGCAACATGTCCGCCAATAGAGTGCGATCCAGCGTGAGGGCAAAGGCGAGATAAGGCTTATCCAGGCTGGCCTCGGATACCACGCCGGTGACAGGCAGATCGACCGAAACGACGAGGTAGTTCGAGGTGTCGTAGTTGATGACCTGACGGTTGAGAAACGCCTGCTTGCGCCCTTGCGCCACGATGCAAAGCACCGGCTCGTAGACCACATGCATCGGCTCGGTCGTGGTATCCGAACGCACCAGCCACACCCGCGGAATCTCTGTCACATGGATGGGGGTAGAGCAGAATTGTTTGATCAGGGTTTGAAGCGTTTGTAGCGATTGCATGAACGGCCTCCTCGGTGCAGTCTAGGCGTGCCGTGCGGTCCTGTAAACGCTGCGACCCCCACGCGTGCCTGGTGTGGGAGGATTGTGCAAGGGTTTGCGAGCATCAGGCCAGGGGTGTTTGGCGCAAGTGTTCGAGCACGGCGCGCGCGTAGGGTGGCAGGGTGGGTAAATCCCGCAGGCACAACATCAGACGGCGGCGCGCCCAGGGATCGGTGAGGCGTAATCGTGCAACGGTGCGCGCGCGAACCGCCCGTCGGGCGGCCGCATGGGGCACCACGGCGATGCCGATGCCATGGCCGACCATGCGGCAGATGCCATCGAAGGTGCTCAGGCGAACGCGATAGTGCAGGTGCGCGCCCAGGCGGCGCGCGTGCATGTCGATATGCGTTTGCAGCGCGCTGTCTTCCACCAGGCCGACGACGTCATGCCCGACGAGATCGGCCAGGCATATGGTCTGGCGCTGCGCCAAAGCATGGCCGCGCGGCACGATCACGGCCAGGGGATCGTCGCGAAACAGCGCCGTCTGCAAGCCTTCCAGATCGCTGGCGTCCGACACCACGCCGAGATCGCAGTGGCCGGTGCGCACGGCATGGACGATGTCTTGGCTGACACGCTCTTCCAGATCGATCGACACGCGGGGATGGGCGAGCAGAAAAGGCGCGAGCGCATCGGGCAGGTACTCGCTCAACGCCACGGTATTGCACAGCAGGCGCACGTGACCGGCCATCCCGCGTCCGTATTGGCCCAATTCACTATGCAACCGATCCATCTGCCCCAGCACGGCGCGGGCGTGATGCACCAGCGTGCGGCCGGCATCGGTCGCAGTTGTGCCGCGGCGCCCGCGGGTGAGCAACGGCACGCCCAGCATGTGCTCCATGCCGCGGATGCGTTCACTGGCCGACGCGGCGGTCATATGGGCGCGCTGGGCGCCCGCCGTGATGGTGCCGGTATCGTGGATGTGCAGAAACAGCCGCAGGTCGGTCAGGTCGAAACGCATGGTGAAAATCCTAGCATGGTCAGCATTAGGCTGCGCCTGAGGCTGCGTCAAGAAAATCCCGTTACCGACCGATTGCGTATCGCGTACACAATGGACGAACGGCATCCGCCCACGATCAACAAACCGAGTGAAATCATGCCTCTTGGCGACTTATTCCCCACCCTGTCCTGGCCCGTCGCGACGGCGATCATGGGCATTTTCCTGGCCGCCGGGCTGGTCAAAGGCGTGGTGGGTTTGGGGCTGCCTACGGTCGCGATGGCCTTGCTTGCGTTGCTGATGTCGCCCGCGCAGGCGGCGGCGCTCCTTATCGTGCCGTCGTTGGCCACCAATTTGTGGCAGATGTGCCCGATTGCCACGCTGCCTGCAGTGATGCGCCGGATTGGCGGCATGCAGGTTGGCATCTGCGTAGGAACGCTTGGCGGGGCGTGGATGCTGGGCGCACCGGCGGGGGCGTGGGCGACGGTGTCGCTGGGCGTGGCGCTGGTGGCTTACGCGCTGTGGGGGCTTTCCGGCGCTTCGATGCGGGTGTCCCCGCGCGCCGAAAGGATATGGGGCCCGCTTGTGGGGGTAGCGACCGGCGTGGTGACGGCGGCGACCGGTGTGTTCGCGGTGCCTGCCGTGCCGTACCTGCAATCGCTGGGATTGCCGCGCGAGGCTTTGATCCAGGCCATGGGCGTGTCGTTTACCGTGTCCACGCTGGCGCTGGCCGCCGGCCTGATGGTGAATGCGAGCTACGACGCGGCGTCGGCGGGCACTTCGTTCTGGATGCTGGTGCCGGCGATGGTGGGCATGGCCTTGGGTCAAGGGCTGCGCAAGACGATGTCACCGCAGGTGTTTCGCCGCGTGTTTCTCGGCAGTCTATTGCTGCTGGGGGCGTACCTGATCGGGTCGACGTGAGGAGGAGGGGGCGTGCGGTAGCGCCTGTGCTTTCCGCCTTTTCGCTGCAGGTTTGAATGCCGCGCGGCGCCGGCCGTGGCCGTCACTAAAACCCAGGCAACAGCAGCGAGGCGCCATCGGACAAATCGGCGCCTTCGTGCAACAAGAGCCAGCGTTTGCGGGCCACGCCCCACGCAAATCCCGTCAACATGCCATTCTTGCCGATCACGCGGTGACACGGCACCACGATGGCGATCGGGTTGGCCGCATTGGCCTGCCCAACCTTCCAGGCGGCGCCGCGATCGGTGATCGATAGCGTTTGCGCCAATGCGCCGTAATGCGTAACTATGCCTGGCGGAATATCGCGCAGCGCGGACCACACCTGCCGCTGCAGCGCGTTGCCAGGCCGCGCGACGGCGATGTCAGCCAACGCGGTGAGTTCGCCGTCGAAGTAGCGCGTGAGCGCTTGCGCAGCGACGCCGGGCGCGGGAGCCGCCTGCACCGTGTGCGAACCGTACAGCCGCGTGAGCAGCTTGGGGAGGTCCGCAGCCCTTTCTTCGAGCGTGACGGCGTGTGCAACATCGTCGCCATCGGTAGTGATGACGATGTTGCCTATCGGCGAAGCGAGCAGGTGATGAAAGAGATGCATGACGAATGAGCGCGGGCGATGTCCGATTCTAGATGATGCGAGCTTGAGCGCGTGCGGCAACATCGACGCCCCTTGAAATCGAAAATGACGGCCCTACATACGTTGCAGTGGGATGCCGTAATCGGGTCCCACCTTTGAAACTTGCTGATATCTCGGGAGATTCCTTCATTATGAACACCACTTTTTCGCTGGCACCGTTGTTTCGCAGTTCCGTCGGTTTCGATCGGTTCAATGACTTGTTCGAATCCGCTTTGCGTAATGAATCGGGCAGCACGTATCCGCCCTACAACGTTGAAAAACGCGGCGATGACGACTATCGCATTGTGATTGCGGCAGCCGGCTTCCAGGACGACGATCTGGAATTGCAAGTCGAGCGCGGCGTGCTTACCGTAAGCGGCGGCCGGCGTGAGAACGGCGACGATCAAGTCACGTATTTGCACCAAGGCATCGCGCAACGCGCCTTCAAATTGTCGTTCCGCCTGGCCGACCATATCGAGGTCAAGGGCGCCAGCTTGAAGAATGGCCTGCTGCATGTGGATCTGGTGCGCCACGTGCCGGAAGAAGCCAAGCCGAAGCGCATTCCGATCGGTGGCCAAACGCTCAAGCAACCGCAGCCTGTGCTGGAAAACGCCGCGGCGTAATGCCGCACGAGGCTGACCGTTGAAACGCCGGTTGCTGTCCACGACAGCAACCGGCATTTTTCGTTATCTCGCGCACCAGTGCTGGCGTGTGATGCGACGCCCGTCTGCGCATGCGCCATCTATCGCCAACGGTCAATATCCAACCGTGAATCGCGCGCGACGATGCGCGGGCGTTTCGATCTCGTTCACCAGCGCCACGGCATAGTCTTCGAACGAAATGCGGCTACCGTGTTCGTTGCTCAACAGCGCGTCGCCGCCCAAACGGAAAATGCCGGTGCGGTCGCCCGCAGAGAAGTCGGCCGATGGCGATAGAAACGTCCAGTCGAGTTCGGGTTCGGCACGCAGCAACTGCAAAAACTCGACGCCTTTGCCCGATTCAGCTTTGTAGATCTCCGGAAAGTCGGGCGTGTCGATCAATGCCACGCCGGGTGCGACTTCCAGGCTGCCGGCGCCGCCGACGACCAGATAACGTTTGGGCTCGGCTGCTTTCACTGCGGCGATCAGCGTCGCAGCGTCACTCGCCGTGAAGTGAACCGCGCTGATCACAACATCGTGGCCGCGCAGCAGGGCGGTGAGCCCCGCAGCGTCGTGGACGTCGCCGGCTTTGGGCGTAACACCGGGCAACGCGGCGATCTTTTCGACGTTGCGTGCGATGGCGGTGACGAGATAACCGCGATGACTGAGTTCATTGAGGATGCGTGAGCCGGCATTTCCGGATGCACCGATGAGGGCGACTGAAGCTGTCATGAAGAATTCCTTGTCTGGCAAAAAGCGTTGGGGCCGGGACGGTATGCCGGCGGTCGTGAAACGAATTCATACTTAGCTAACTGACGAAACGATGGCGCTGTCGCCGGACGCTTGGCAATAGAACGATGGCGCTGTCGCTGGACGCTTGGAAACAGAACGATGGCAATGTGGCTGAACGCTTGAAAACTACGGGTTTCCATGGTTAACCAAGTATCTTATGGAAACTATACTGAGGGCCTATCGCGTTGTGAAGAACGCACTTTGAGCTCACCTGGTTACCGCCAGGAAACGGCAGGAGACACACAATGAAGGCTTGGAACGCTTACGCGGCAGATTGTCCTACCCGTTTTGCGCTCGATCGCATCACCGATAAGTGGACGGTATTGTTGCTGGGGCTGCTGGCCGATGGACCCCAGCGGTTTAATGCATTGCTGCGCCAGGTATCCGGGCTATCTCAAAAGGTGCTTTCGCAAACGCTCAAACGGCTCGAACGCGATGGCCTGGTGCACCGCAAAGCATTTGCCACTGTACCGGTAACGGTCGAATACAGCATCACCCCGTTGGGCGCGGCGTTGTCGGGATCGTTGAAGGCACTGATTGTCTGGGCAGAATCGAATATCGAATCAGTGCTCACGGCGCAGGCCCGATACGATGCAGAAAAAGCGGCGACCGTGTAGGGCGCGACATGGGCAGCTCCTGGCTTTCCGTGTGCGGCGATGTCCAGCGGCGGCTCTGCAAGGCCGCTGGGGGCACAATCATTGCTGAACCGGCGTCTTCTTCCCGCTCTGGAACGACATCATGCCGCTTGCTTTGCAGTCCGCACCGCTCGATATGACGATCCATGCGGTAGCGCTTTATCCTACCCGTCGGATGCCGCCGCACGAATTGGCGAGTCACGCCGCCGTTGCCCGGCAGCTCGCCGCATTGCACGGCGTGCCTTTTGCCGGACTGTACGATCCCGGCGCCGAGACAGCCGGCCGGGTGTACTACGTGCCCACCGGCACCTTGATCGCCGATCCCGAACTCGATGCATTGGCCGTGTCCGATCCTGCGCATCTGTTCGGCGGCCATGTGCCCCATCGTTTCGTAGCCACGAAAGCCATCACACACCCTTTGATCCATCCAGACGCGCAAGCGCCGCAAGGCTGGTCCAACGCGTTCACCGCGCGCGTGGCGCATGCAACATTGCCCGGCTGGACGGCATTTTGCGAGGCGGACGCTCATGCTGCCTTCAAAGAACTTAGCGCGCGCGGGCCGGTTCGCGTCAAGCCGGTGAACGCCACGGCAGGGCGCGGGCAGTCGGTCGTGACGGACGCGACCGCTCTGGCCAGCGCGCTGGCTGCTATCGATGCGCGCGAACTGGCCGAGTGTGGCGTGGTGCTGGAGTTGCATCTTGAGGACGTGATCACCTTCAGTGTGGGACAAGTCGTGGTCGATGGCCTGATCGCCAGCTATGTGGGGACGCAGTGCCTCACGCCCGCCAACGATGGCGAGATGGTGTACGGTGGCTCGTCGCTCAATGTGGTGCGCGGCGACTTCGAAGCGCTGTTGAACATTGAGCTGGATCCGCATGAGCGCACGGCCATCGAGCAGGCGCGGTGCTACGACGAGGCAGCACACGCCTGTTTCCCCGGCTTTTACGCCTCGCGCCGCAATTACGACATGGTGACCGGGCTGGATGCGGCCGGCCAGCCATTGAGCGGCGTGCTCGAACAATCCTGGCGCATTGGTGGCGCAAGCGGCGCGGAATTGGCGGCGCTGGTGGCGTTTCGCAAAAACCCCAGCCTGCACCGCATCCTGGCCACCACCGGCGAACGCTATGGCGTGGCCGCCGAGTGCCCAGCGAATGCAACGATCGTCTACCAAGGCGACGACAGCGAATGCGGCCCGATGATCAAGTATGTCGTTGTTGAGAATGTATGAGCACAACCAGTCAAGCCATTGAAATCAATGTTCAGAATGAGGAAATCGCGGGCACTTTCCTGGCGCCGGGTACACGGCTGCCCGGCGTGCTTTTCGTGCACGGCTGGGGCAGCGGACAAAAAGGCGACATGGCACGCGCCCGCGGTGTGGCGGCGTTGGGTTGTGTGTGTCTGACGTTCGATCTACGCGGCCACGCCGCCACGCAGGCGCAGCATGGCCGGGTATCGCGCGAAGATAATTACCGCGATGTGGTGGCCGCTTACGACATGCTGGCCGCTCACCCTTCGGTGGATCCGGCGGCGATTGCGATTGTGGGCAGCAGCTACGGCGGTTATCTGGCGGCGTTGCTGACCACCCACCGCCCGGTGAAGTGGCTGGCGCTGCAGGTACCCGCGCTGTATCGCGATGAACACTGGACGATGCCCAAAGGGCAGCTCAACCGCGCCGACTTGACGGCTTATCGTCAGACCCATGTGTTGCCGCAGGATAATCGGGCGCTGCGGGCGTGTTCGGCATTTAAAGGCGATGTGCTGATTGTGGAATCGGAGCACGACACCTACGTGCCGCACCCGGCCATCATGAGTTATCGCGCGGCGTTTCAACAGGCGCATTCGCTCACGCATCGCATCATCGATGGCGCCGATCACGCGCTTTCCACCGAAGCGTCGCAAGAAGCCTACACATGGATTCTCCTTAATTGGGCAACGGAGATGGTGTCGGGCGCGCGTCTGGGTGGCTTGGGCTACGGCGCCCCGGTTGCCGCCGCCTGATGGCGCACCCATCACTCGGGAAAATCGGTCAAATCGGCAAAATGGGGCATGTCTTGGGCGTATCACTGAAATACGCTTTGTGTGCCGGACGCGGATAATAGTGGCCGGAAGCCAAACCGCTGTACCTCGAGAAAATGTAAAACTCCAAGCCCATTGCAGCGCCGGGCGCGTCACGCTTTATTTACCGCCATGCCCACCATACCTTTATCGCCTCCTTCAGCCAGTGCGCGTACCGGCACCTTGCTGCGAGGACTTGCCGTTCTCGATATTCTCGCCGCCGCCGGCCAGCCGTTGGGGTTGGCTGAAATCGCCAGCGCGGCCGAGCTGGACTTGAGCACCACCTTGCGGTTGCTGCGTACCTTGGAAGAGGCACAACAAGTGTTGCGCATCGGCGATGGCAAGCGCTATCTGGCATCGCCCAAAACCTTGCGGCCGCTGCCGCTCTTGCACCCCATCGAACAATTGCGCCGCGAGGCCGATCCGATCCTGCGCGAACTGGCCGCCAAGGTATCCAAAACGGTGGTGCTTGTGATTTTTCTGGGCGAAGAGCGCCTGGTGGTCGACGTGATGCAGACGGCGGGTTCGCTGAGCCCTTACTACACCACGTGGCTGCACGGGCCGCTGTATGCCTCGGCCCCGGGCAAGGCGCTGTTGCTGACGATGGATGAGAAGCGCCGCCGCGAGGTCCTTGGACCCGAGCCGTATGTGACTTATACGACCAGGACCAAGACGTCATGGGCGGCGGTGAGTGCCGATCTCGCCGGCGTCGATCGGGGCGTGGTGCGCGTCGAAGATGAGTTCTATGACGGCCTGAGCGCCATGGCCGCAAATTTCGTCTCGTGGGACCGGCAACCTGTAGGTTGCATCGCCATCACCGGGCACACGAGCGATTTCGACCCGGCTGCCTGCGAGATGATGGCCAATGAGTTGATCAGTTGCGCGCGATTGATGCCGCTGCAAGCCGGATCGCTGAAGGCGCTCGATCAACTGGTGGGCCGCTGCTGACTCGCTGAGTTCGCCATAGCCACCTCGACATTGCCATCGACCTCGACTGACCGACTTTGACGGTGGCTTCGGCGTCAACAGCGACGTCTAATTCATGCGAGGCGCCGAGCGCCCCTGTCGCCATCCCGTTGCTATTCGGCTGGGCGCGTCAGCGCGGCGTGCTCGTCATGGGCGCCGCGATATCTTCGAGCGAGCGGCGTTCGGCATTGACCGCGAACCGCAGCGCCAGCAAGCCGGCCACGATCACCAGCACCGCGCCGAAGGCGTATCCAGCCGCCACCGCTGTGGGGCTGCCGCTTTCGATCAGCGCGCCGAACAGAATCGGACCCACGAAACCACCCGCGCCCGTACCCACGGCATAAAACAGCGAGATGGCCAAAGCGCGCATTTCGATCGGAAACACTTCGCTCACCGTGAGATAAGCGGAACTCGCCGCGGCCGACGCCAGGAAGAAAACGGCCGACCAGCAGAGCGCCTGGGTGAGGGCGGTGAGCCAGCCCTCCATGAAGGCCCAGCCTGTGAGCGCCAAACCGATACCCGACACGATATAGGTGAAGGCAATCATCTTGCGCCGGCCGATACGGTCGAACAACGGGCCGAGGATCAAGGGCCCGAGCACATTGCCGGCCGCAAACGGAAAGATGTAGAGCCCGACGCGATCATCGGCCACGCCATGAAATCGCGTCAGCACCAGGGCGTAGGTAAAGAAAATGGCGTTGTAGAAGAACGCCTGCGACACCATCAATGCCAAGGCGACCACGCTACGCGTGCGATAGGTGTGCAGCAGCACATGCACGATATCGGCCATTCTGGGCGCGGCGCGCGCGCCCATCGATACGCCGGCATTCGCCGGCACGGGCGGCAGCGTGCCATGCTCGGCGGCCACGCGGCGTTCGATGTCGGCCACGATGGCCTCGGCTTCCTCGGCGCGCCCGTGTGCCAGCAACCAGCGGGGGCTTTCGGGCACATCGCGCCGCACGAGCAAAATGGCCACGGCCAGCACCGCACCCAAAATGAACCCGAAGCGCCAGCCCCAGTGCACCGGCATCACCGCCGGATCCAGCACGACCAGGCTCAACCCGGCACCCAGTGCGGCACCCACCCAGAAGCTGCCGTTGATCGCCAGGCTGACACGTCCCCGCACGCGAGCAGGCACCAGTTCGTCGATCGCCGAATTGATGGCCGCGTACTCGCCGCCGATACCCAATCCGGTCACGAAGCGGCACACCGCGAAAAACCAGAAGGCATCGGAAAATGCCGTCGCCAAGGTTGCCGCCATATAAACAGCCAAGGTGATCAGAAAGAGCTTTTTGCGACCCAGCACATCGGCCAGCCGGCCAAAGAAAAGGGCGCCGACCACGGCGCCTAAGATATATAGCGACCCCGACCAGCCCACTTGCGAGGCACTCAGTCCAAGGGTTTCCGGCCGCTCCAGAATGCTGCCGAGCGAGCCCACCAAGGTAACCTCCAGCCCATCGAGAATCCAAGCGACGCCCAAGGCGATTACCACGCGCCAATGCCATCGCGACCAGGGCAGCCGATCGAGCCGTGCCGGAATGTCGGTCGTCGTGCCGTGTTCTGGCACGAGGGGAAGCGGTAGCGTCGCGGTGGCGTTCATGCCTCTGCCACAGCAACCCGGGTGCCCATTCAACGCCGCGTCAGGCCGGCTGTGCCCAGCGATCAGGCGGCGCTTGCGGCAGGGGTGGGCGTGTCGTCTTCGTCATGCTCGGGGCGCTTCACCCGGAACCACAGTGCATACAGCGCCGGCAGGAACAGCAGGGTCAGGATCGTGCCCACCCCGACGCCGCCGATCAGCACAAAGGCCAGCGGCCCCCAGAAGGTCGAAAACGTGAGGGGGATGAACGCCAGCATGGCGGCGACGGCGGTAAGAATCACCGGGCGCGCGCGCCTGACCGTAGACTCGATGATCGCGTTGTAATCGCTCAACCCGGCCGCCTGATCGTGGTGGATCTGATCGACGAGAATCAACGTATTGCGCATCAGAATGCCGGCCAGTCCGATCAGCCCCAGGATGGCATTGAATCCAAACGGCTGGTTGAACAGAAGCAGGGTAGGCACGGCGCCCACGAGACCCAGGGGCGCTGTGGCCAGCACCATGAACATCGCGGCAAACGAGCGCACCTGAATCATGATCACGGTGAGCATCGCCAGCAGCATGATGGGAAACACCGCTGCCAACGCCTTGTTGGCCTTGCCGCTTTCTTCCACCGATCCGCCGGTATCGATGTGATATCCGGGTGGCAAGCTTGCTTTCAGATCGGCCAGCAGCGGCAGCACGGCCGCCGTCACGTCAGGCGGCTGCAGGCCATCCCGAATATCGCCTTGCACGGAAATGTAGGTTTCGCGGTCATAGCGTTTGAGCACCTGATCTTCCATGCGGGTCTCGAAACGCGCCACTTGCTCCAGCGGCACGGTGCGACCGTCCTGCGTGGTGAGGTTGATGCCCTTGAGCGTGCCCAGGGCATGGCGCTCTTCGTCGGGGCTGCGCACCAGCACGTCCACGATGCGCAAGCCTTCGCGCACCTGGGTGGCCACGGCGCCGTTCAAGCGCGCCGCCAGTTGCTGGGCGGCATCGCGCGGCGTCAAGCCGATCAAGCGCAGGCGCTGTTGGTCAAACACCAGTTGCAATGACGGCGTGCGTTCGCCCCAGTCCAGGTGAACGTCGAAGGTGTCGGGGTGGCGGGAGATGATTTGCCGCGCCTGCTCGGCGATCGTGCGCACATGATCCACGTCCGTACCCATCACTCGGAACACAATCGGATAGGGCACCGGCGGGCCAAACAGAAACTGACTGACCCGCACCCGGGCCGCCGGAAAGTGGCCGTCGTTGACCATCCGCTGGATCTTGTTCTTCAAGCGATCGCGCGCCGCTGGATCCGGCGTTTGAATCACCATCTGCGCGTAGGCGGGATTAGGCAATTCCGGATTCAGCGACAGGAAAAACCGCGGCGCGCCCTGGCCGATATAGCTGCTCACCCACGTGGTTTCGGGTTCGGCCTGCACCGCCCGTTCGATGGTTTTGGTGAGGTCTTCGGTGGCCGCATAGGCCGAGCCGCTGGGCATGTACACATCGACCGTCAACTCCGTGCGATCGGAGTTCGGGAAAAACTGCTTTTCTACTGCGCCCATGCCGACCACGGCCAACGCGAAAATCACGATCACGATTGCGGCCGTCAGCCACTTGCGATCGACCGAACGGCGCACCCACCGGCGCAAGCGCTGATAGTTGCGCGTGTTGTAGAGCGCATCGTGGCCGCCGGGGACGACCTTGATGTCGGGCAACATCTTCACGCCCATATAGGGGGTGAAAAACACGGCAACCAGCCACGACACGATCAGCGCGAAGCCCACTACCCAGAAAATGTTGCCGGCATATTCGCCGGCCGACGACTGGGCGAAGCCCACCGGGAAGAACCCGATGATGGTCACGAGCGTGCCCGACAGCATCGGGGCCGCGGTCGCGCTCCAGGCGTAGGTCGCCGCGGTGATGCGGTCGGCGCCTTCTTCCATTTTCACCACCATCATTTCGATGGCGATGATGGCGTCGTCCACCAGCAAGCCGAGCGACAGGATGAGTGCGCCCAAGGTGACCCGATCGAATTCGCGGCCGGTGGTGAGCATGATGACGAAGACGGCGGCCAGCGTGAGCGGCACGGCCGCGGCGACCACCAGGCCGACGCGCAGGCCCAGGGTGAGCAGGCTCACGATCAGCACCACGGCCAGCGCCATGAAAAACTTCAACATGAATTCGTCGATGGCTTCGTCGATCACATGCGCTTGATCGGATACCTTCACGAACGACAAGCCCAAGGGCAGTTCGCGCTCGAGCGCGGCGGCTTCCCGATCGAGCGACGCGCCGAGCTTCAAGCCGTTGAAATGCGGATCCATGATCACGCCCAGCATCAGCGTCGGTTCGCCTTGGTGACGAATCGAGGCGGTGGGCGGATCTTCGTAGCTGCGCCGCACGGTCGCGATGTCGCCTACTGTGAGCGTGCGGCCATTGGCTGCGATGGGAATGGCGCGCACACTTTCCACGCCATCAATGGCACCATCCAGGCGCAACTGCGTGCGGGGCCCTTGCGTTTCGATAAATCCGGCCGACGTCACATCGTTCTGCTTGGCCAGCGCATCCATCAGGTTTTGCGGCGTGATGCCCAGCGTGGCCAGCCGATCGTTGGCGACCTCGACGATGAGTTTCTGCGGCTGCTCGCCCAGGATATTGACCTTCTGCACACCCTCGATCTTCAGCAACCGCTGGCGCAGCGTCTCGGCCTGCTGCACCAGTTCGCGATGGGGCAAGCCCGGCGCTTCAAGCGAGAAAAGCGAAAAGTAGACGTCCGAGTACTCGTCGTTGAAGAACGGGCCTTGCACCCCGCGCGGCAGATAAACCGATTCGTCCTGCAGTTTCTTGCGGATCTGATAAAACTGCTCGCCGACCAGCTTCGGGGGCGTGCTGTCGCGCAGCACCACCTTCATCGTCATCGCGCCGGGTCGGGTTACCGTCTCGACCCGGTCGTAATACGTCAGTTCCTGCAGCCGCTTTTCGAGACGGTCGGCCACCTGGTTCTGCATCTCGTGGGCGGTGGCGCCCGGCCAGTTGGCCGCCACGGTCATCACTTTCACAGTGAAAGAGGGATCTTCGGCGCGGCCCAGTTGAAAAAAGGCCACCGTGCCGGCGATGGCGATAGCCAGAATGAGAAAGAGCGTGATCGCGCGTTCGCGCACGGCCAGCGCCGAAAGATTGAAACCCGTCATTTAGGCGTATCTCGCGCGGAAAGACCGGCAGCTTCCTCGGCACTGGCGATGCGAACCTGCTGGCCGGCGTTGAGCAGATGCGCGCCCAGCGCCACCACGCGTTCGCCAGCCGCCACGCCGCTCAACAAGGCGAACGACTCGGTATCCAGGTCGCCCACACGCACGTCGCGCCAGGCCACGGTGTTGGTTTTGGGATCGACCACCCACACGCCTGGGCCATTGCCGCGATCGAGCATGGCGCCCAGCGGCGCACGCAATGTTTGATTGGCCTGCGGGCCTTCGTTCAAGGTAAGGGTGACCGTCGCGCCCAACGGCGCTTCGGCGCCAGCCGCGTCGAGCGTGTAGCGCGCCCGATAGGTGCGCGTGGTGGCGTCGGCCGAGGCCGACAGCTCACGCAGGCGCGCCGGAAAGCGCACGCCCGGCTGAGAATAGAGCGTCGCGGTCGCGGGCAGGTCGGCCAAGCCGCGCTGACCTTCGGGCAAATCGACTTGTGCTTCGCGCTGGCCATCTCGCGCCAGAACGATGACCGTTTCGCCGGCACTCACCACCTGGCCCGGTTCGGCAGGCACCTGCATGACGACGCCATCGGCGTCGGCAGTCAAGGTGGCGTACTGCGCCTGATTGGCAGTGCGGTCGGCATCGGCGCGCGCGGCGCGCAACTGCGCCTGCGCCGCATCCGCTTCGGCACGCGCCTGGTCGTAGACCTGACGCGATACAGCGCCCGGCTCGACCAGTTTGCGCAGGCGTTTTTCGTCGGCCGCCGCGCGGATTTCCTGCACGCGCGCCGATTCGACGGCAGAGCGGGCCGAGGCGGTTGATAGCTTGAAATCGGTATCGTCCAGGCGCATCAGCGGTTGACCCGCCTTGACGCGATCGCCTGGGTCGACCATGCGCGCGGCGATCTTGCCGGCCACGCGAAAGCCGAGATTGCTTTCGGTGCGCGCACGCACCACACCGGTGTACTGGTAGGTCGCGTGGGCAGACGGCTGCAGAATCACGGTGCGCACCAGCGGTGGCTCATGAGGGGCGGGAGGATCGGCACGACATCCGGCCAGGATGGCCGAAAACATGACAATCGAACCGAATGTAGCCTTACGGATGTAGCCTTTGTGCGCCATGATGTCCCTATCTTGTGCGCCGAAAGTATAGTGATGAGTGACGATTTCGTAAAGTCGTTACTACCGCCGAATGCCGCGCAGCACGAGGGCACTGAGCCGCTGGGCGCCAAACTCGATATCATCGTCGAGCGTTTGCTGCAAAATCTTAGGATGCGCCACGCAAGCCATCGTCGACAGGATCGCTGCGGTCGTTTCGTCCAGCGCCGTGTCCGTCTCGAATACGCCCGCCTGCCGGCCTTCTTCAACGATATGGCCGATCGCTTTCGCCATCGTCGCTTTATGGTTTTCGATGGCCTGCCAGCCTTCGTTCATGGCCACGTCCACCATGTCGTGCAGTTTTCGCTCGTTGAAGAAGAGCCTCAGGCTCTCGGCGAGCAAGGTGTCGTAGAGCGCGGCAAACTTTGCTTCGCTGGGCAGCGGTCCGTAAGCCACGGCGTTCAACGCGCGTTCGATGGTCGCCAGCGTCAGGCTGCAGACAGCCTCGCAGATGGCGAGCTTCGAGTCGAAAAACTTGTAGACGTAGGCAGTGGACACGTCGAGATCGGCGGCAATTTCGGCGATCGTGGTTTTGCCGAATCCGTAATGGCGAAAGCGTGCGTCGGCCCGCTCAACGATGCGATCCCGCATCTCGTGCTGCGGCGGCCCGCGTTGACCGGGCGTTTGAGCGGCAGGAAGCGCATCGGACAGGGGTGTGGACATCGGCGCGACGATGCTTTTACGGCGCGCGGGAGGCGTCGGTGGGGCGGGTTTCGATCGGCCCTTCGGCCGCTGCCGGGCGTGCATTGGCGCGGGGCTGCAGCGGGGGTTCGTCCGCCGACACCACGTCGCCGGGCTCCTCACCGGTATGCACGGGCACGGGTGGCACGGCTTCGGCACGCGCCATCCAGGCGATCAGCGATGAGCGCATCGCTTCCTCGACCGACATGTCGATCGGCGTCACCCACTCGGCCGGCACGAACACGGTGTAGCCACCGATCATGTAGCCCATGGGCAGATAGACGGCCACGCGATCGCCTTGCGTAAAACCTGCCGGCAAGCCGGCCACGCCTTTGCGTGTGACCAAACCCACCACTTCCAGTGGTTGGCCGGGCATCTTCAGCACGACGACCTGCTGCTTGTTTTGCGAGCTGCTGGGCGTGAAATAGTCGGCGAAACTCTTGAGCGACGAATAAATGCTCTTTACGACCGGAATATTGGTGAAGGGCAGTTCGACGAACGACATGAAACGCCGCACCTGGCGCTTCGATACCAGATACCCAAGAATAATGATGCCGACCACGCCGAGCGCGAGGCCCATGCCGGGAATATAAAAATCGCCGACGAACGGGCGCAACAAGCCAAAGGCCAGGGCTTCGGTCCAGGCCAGAAAGATGAACAGCAGGTATACGGTCAATGCGATTGGCAGGACCGTGATCAACCCACGAAAGAAATACTTCGATAACCGCGACATCGCGTCGAACTCCTAAGGCGGATGGGGGCGGGGAGGTAACCGGTGGATATGCTCGAGAGCGCAGGAGCATAGCAGTCCACAAGCGGATCATACGTTGCCCGCTGGCGAGCTAACGTATTGACCATCGCCCGCGGGTAATTAAGCGCGTAGAAAAATGATAAATGAACGACCGATCGGCGAGGTTGCGCGACGATCGACGTATTCGATGGTTTGCGCGGGCCGTGTTTCAGCGCTGTTGGGATGTGCAAAAGCACATTCAACGCGATTCGCGCCGCATGTGGCCCACAGGTTTAGACGGTCTGCGTGCTGCCGCGTTGCATCAACGCGGCAATTTCGGCGGCCACCGTCTCCGGCTGATCCTTGTGCGGCGTATGCGCGCAGTCCTCGATTTCAACTAGCCGGGTTTGCGGGACCCGCCGCGCGATGCCTCGAATCTGTTCGAGCGTGCCGTATTCGTCGTTTACACCTTGCATGGCCACTACGGCGCATTCGATGGCATCCAGTTCCGCTTCGATATTCCAATGACGAAATTCCGGGGTGAGCCACGCGTCGTTCCACCCCCAGAATGCAGAATCCACATCGTCGTGATATCGGGCCAACCGATCGCGCAGGCCCGTGGTCAGGTAGGCCTCGCGCGCGAGCGCCAGGTTTTCGATGGTGACATCTTCAACGAAAATGTGGGGCGCGGCGACGGCGATGCCCGCCACGCGATCGGGAAATGCGGCCGCATACAGAAGCGCGATCGACCCGCCGTCGCTATGCCCGTAAAGAAAGGGCGGCTGCTGCGCGGTATCCACGCCCAACGCCGCCAAGACCGCCGGCAATACCGTGTGCGCCTGGTCGTGCAAATAACCGATAGGCCACTTCTCGTCGGCCGGTCTTGGGGTGGACCGGCCGTAGCCGGGACGGGAATATAGCAATCCCCGGCAGCCGGTCAGCCGGCAAACGGCTTCAGGCCAGTCGCGCCAGATAGCGACCGAACCCAGGCCTTCATGCAAAAACACCAACACCGGCGCGTCCGGTTGCGTCGAACCGATCCAGCGGTACTCGATGCGCTGCGACCGCCCTAAAACGTCGATGTCGCAAAACGAAGGCGTAGTCATAGTCGGTGTCACCATGAAGGTTAAGGTGCCGTTGGCGAGTGAAATGCGGTGGCGGGAAGGGGCAGCAATGCGGTGCGAGCGTTGGGGGTGGCGCCGCTCGACTGACGCGCGCCAGTTTGACCAGCGTTCGATGGGTAGCGGCCGATCAAGGCAGTTCAGCCGGATAACTGTCGAGTTGCAAGCGTATCTTCTGCCGGATATCCCAATCCGCAAGCGTGGCTTCGACTGCGCCGTAGAACACGCCGTCGCGCACAAGGTACATAGCCGGCAAATGGAACACTTCGTAGCGCTCTACCAGGCCACCGTTGGTGCCGGCGTCGATCCAGCAGATGCGGTCGGCCTGTAGCGACATCTCGGGCAACTGTTCGCGAGCGATGCGACAATTGGCGCAGGTACGGCTATGGAAGACCAGGAGCGATAAGCCCTTGGCATCCAGCAAGTAGCGGTCGGCGTCGCCGTCGCTCAATTCGACTTCTTCCACGAGGGGTGCGCCTGCAGTGTGACGAGAGCGTCATTGTGGCAGGAGTTTGCGGTTCGGTCAGATGCCAGGCGGCGCGCAGCTCTCTTTTCAAAGCAGGTTATGGCTACGAGCACACGATTCGAAGACGGAAAAACACGCTGCAATTGGGTCACGGTATCGCCGCTTTACGTGGCGTATCACGACGACGAGTGGGGCCGCCCGGTCGGCGACGATAACGGTATCTTCGAGCGCTTGAGCCTCGAGGGTTTTCAGTCGGGCCTGAGCTGGCTCACCATCTTGCGCAAGCGACCGGCGTTTCGCGCCGGGTTCGCCGATTTCGATATCGCTGCAGTGGCGGCCTTCGGTGAGCGCGATGTCGAGCGTTTGCTGGGCGACGCAGGCATCGTGCGGCATCGCGGCAAGATCGAAGCCGTGATCAACAATGCCGCGCGGGCCATCGAGCTCAAGCAGGAAGCAGGCTCGCTGGCGCGCTTTCTGTGGTCGTTTCAACCGCCGCCCCAGCATCCCGACGACGCCATGACGCCGCGCACGACCTGCGACGAGGCGATCGCGCTCTCCAAGGCACTCAAGAAACGCGGCTGGAAGTTCGTGGGCCCCACCACGATGTATGCGGCCATGCAGGCGATCGGGCTGGTCAACGATCACGCGCACGACTGCCACTGCCGCAAGGCCGTCGACAACATCCAGACGACATTCAAGCGGCAACTGGGATAGCGTGAGCCACGCGTGGCCGCCGCCCACCGAGAGGCGGCCTGAAAGCGGAAACCTCAATAGCGCATAATTAGGGGCAATTTCCGTTCAAGGCCGTGCTCAAGGAGCGTTGCTGCCTATGCTTAGATTGCCCATCCTCTACAGTTTCAGGCGCTGCCCTTATGCGATGCGGGCGCGGCTTGCCATTGCAGCCGCGGGCGTATCGTGTGTGCTGCGGGAAGTGGTGTTGCGAGACAAGCCGGCGGCGCTGCTGGCCGCTTCGCCCAAGGGCACCGTGCCGGTATTGGTGGACATCGACGGCCGCGTTATCGAGGAAAGCCTGGACATCATGGTCTGGGCGCTGCAGAAGAAGGATCCGCTGGGCTGGATGCCGGCCACATCCAATGCGCGCGCACAACAGGCAGATTGGATCGCCGACTGCGAGCGCGAGTTCAAACCTCATCTCGACCGGTACAAGTACGCCAGCCGGTTTACGGATGTGGACGCGGCAGCGCATCGCGATCGGGCTGCAGTGTTTTTGGCGCGGTTGAATCGGCAACTGGCAACGGACAACGCGCTGTTTGGCGATCGCCGCATGTGGGCCGACATTGCCATCTTGCCCTTCGTGCGCCAATTTGCATTGACCGATGCCGACTGGTTTGCAGCGCAACCTTGGCCACATTTGCAACGGTGGCTCGATGCGTTTTTGGCGTGGCCGTTGCTGGAGATGGTGATGACCAAATTCGAGGCGTGGGATCGCGTGGGTGCCGGTGTCGTGTTTCCCGATGCATGCGCCTATCAGGAGCCCTGGTGTGAGCAATAACGCGATTCAGCACGGCCGTCGGCGGTGGCTGCTGGCGGGCGCAGGCGCGGCGATGCTGACTGCGGGCGGCGGTAGCGTTGTTGCTGCGGTCCAACACGGGCGCGGCGTGGGTGTGTCGATGGCGAACGGCGGTGGGCCGCCATGGCAAAACAGTGCAACCGAAGCGCTTGCCGACCCGGCGCCTGGTGCGATCGACCCTGGGCGCGAACGTGATATCGGCCTTGAGGTGGACCGTGAACTCGACCGCTGGCTGATCGCGCCGCAGTCGGCCTTGACCGGTTTGTCGCGCGCAGCCCTTGCTTCGCAACCGTTGCCGTTGGGATCGGCCGTATTTTCAGACGTGGAGCGCGCGCAGCTCGCACGGGCACTCGCCACCGATGACGACCTCCGCACGGCGCCGCCTGGCACGATTCAAGTGATCGATGCGCGCGCCGCACTTCTCGGCACGCCCGGACTTGCGCGTCTTGATGCGCATGAACCTGCCATCGTGCTAAGCAGCAAGACTATGCCCGTGTGGGTGGTGCTGGATCGACTTCGACGCCCGGCAGACCTGGTGAAGTGGTGGGCGCTCGGCGCAGACGTTGTGGTGGTGCCGGGCGACAAGGCTCGTTGGGCGGCCCGTGTGGAAGAGGTCATGCGGCACGCGGGCGTGCGGTCGCCGCAAGCATGCCGCACTGCGGGGCTCATCGCACGCGCGTGATGGGCACGCTGGATGCGCTAGCGCGAGCTATCTTCATTTTTGCGTTGCCATCATGCGCAATCCGCCGCTCGATTCATCCGATAGTGCCGGCCGCGACGGGTCGGCGGCACCCGCCATCATTGCCGAACATGCCGCTCGCGCCTGCGAACTGGGCGGGCTCAATTATGTGGACGATCAGAGCGTGGGCATCACGCGTCGTCTGTTGCGCGGCAAGTTTGCGTATTTCGACGTCAAGGGAAAACGCATCAAGGATGCGTGCCTGGTCGCGCGCATCAATGCGCTGGCCATCCCGCCTGCATACGAAGAAGTATGGATCTGCCCCGACGAGACCGGGCATATCCAGGCGACGGCCCGCGATGCGCGTGGCCGCAAGCAATACCGTTATCACGACGACTGGACCGCGCTGCGCGATGCAAACAAGTATTCGCAATTGGCGGCATTCGGCGATGCACTGCCGAAGATTCGACGTGCCGTGGATAAACACCTTGCCGAACCCGGGCTGAGCGAATGCAAGGTGCTGGCGGCGGTGGTGCGGTTGCTGGAAACCACGTTGATACGCATCGGCACGCCTGAATATGCGCGCGATAACAAGTCTTATGGCCTCACCACATTACGTCGCCGCCATATCTCCATGGCGGGGCAAAAGATGCGGTTTCGCTTCAAAGGGAAAAGTGGCGTCGAACACGACGTCACCATCAACGACCGGCGCATCGCCAGCGTGATGAAGCGGTGCATGGAAATCAGCGGTCAGGAGTTGTTTCATTATTTGAATGACGACGGCGAAAAGCGCAGCGTGGGCTCGGGCGGCGTCAACGACTTTTTGCGCGATACCGGCAAAGGTGAATTCACTGCCAAGCATTACCGCACGTGGTCCGGCTCGGTGCTGGCGATGGCGGCGTTGCAGCAGGTACCGTGGGAGTCGCCTGCCGCCGCCAAGCGCACGGTGGTCGAGGTGGTGAAGGCCGTGTCGAAGAAACTGGGCAACACGCCATCTGTTTGCCGCGCATGCTATATCCACCCGGCTGTCATCGAGCATTATCTTGAAGGCACGTTGCCGGCTAAATCTGCGGCGAAGGGGCCGCGCGGCCTGGACGCGGACGAGCGGCGGCTGTATGCGTTCCTGAAGACCGTTGGGGCGTGATGGTTCGGTGGTGAAGCGCCGAGCGCGGCCTGATCGGCGACATTTCTATCCCTGCATCGGTATCGTCGGAGAGGCGTCGCCAGCTAGAATACGGGTTTGCCGCTGCGGCTGCAGTCACCTAACCGCCTTTTATGTCCGACGTCATTGCCCTGGTTTTCGATTTTGACGACACGCTCGCGCCCGACAGCACGTCGGGCTTCCTGGCGAGCATGGGCGTGGATACGGCCGCGTTCTGGAAGGAGGAGGTCGATCCGCTGCTGTTCGAGCAGGATTGGGACCCCGTGCCGGCCTATCTGCATCGCATGATCGCGCTGTCACAACGCGGCGATCACGGTGCGATCACGCAGGCGCGGTTGCAGGCATGGGGGCGGTCGCTGCCGCTGCATGACGGCGTGCCCACCTTGTTTTCCCGTCTGCGGGAAGCCTTGCGGGCTACCCATCCCCAGGTCGCGCTCGAGTTCTATCTGATTTCCAGCGGCATCGGCGACGTGGTGCGGTATACCTCGATCGCACACGAATTCACCGATATCTGGGCCTCCGAATTTACGTACGACGCGGCCGGCGCCATCGCGTTTCCGCGCCGCATCGTGAGCTTCACTGACAAAACCCGCTACGTTTTTCATATCCAGAAGGGCATCATCGGTGCTGCATCGCGCAGCAAGCCGTTCGAGGTCAATCGCAAGATTCCCGAGGAGCGCCTGCGCGTGCCGCTGGATCAGATGGTGTTCGTGGGCGACGGCTACACCGATATTCCCTGCTTTTCGCTCATCCGTCAGGCGGGCGGTTACGCCTTTGGCGTCTGGGATCCCAAGCATCGAAACAAGCGCAGCCGCGCCTGGGGCTTTATAGAAGAAGGGCGGGTGTCCAATCTCAATCAGGCGCGTTACGACGAAGACGCTGAGCTGTATCAATGGCTGGAAGAGGCGCTCGCCAGCGTGGCGGGGCGCATGGCCATCAAGGCGAGGGCGTATCGTGGCTGAGCCCGATATCCCGAGCGCGGCAACGGCGGTGAACGCCGTGCCGTTCGTTTTCAATGCCGACATCGACGCCGCTTTCATGGACGCCGCCCTCGAAGAAGCACACGCCGCGCAGGCGCTGGGTGAAGTGCCGGTGGGGGCAATCGTGGTATCGGCCGACGGGCAGATCGTAGGGCGCGGGTGCAATCGCACCATCATCGATCACGACCCCACCGCCCATGCCGAAGTGGTGGCGCTGCGCGATGCAGCGCGCCAGGCCGCCAACTACCGGCTGCCGGGCCTCACGCTTTATGTGACGCTGGAGCCCTGCATCATGTGCATCGGCGCCATGCTGCATGCGCGGCTGGCACGCGTGGTGTATGGCGCCACCGATCCCAAAACCGGGGCCTGCGGCAGCGTGCTGGACATCGGCGCCGTTGCCCAACTCAATCACCATACGACCGTAGAAGGGGGCGTGCGCGCCGAAGCCTGTGCGAACATTCTCCGCACGTTTTTCCGCGCCCGCCGCCGCAAGGACATCGCAGCATGACCACTTTGCAACACGACACCGATATTTATTTGTTTTCGCCCGCTTCGGCGATCGGTCCCGAGGCCGATATCGCGCTGGGCCGTGCGCGCCTGGCCGCGCAAGGCTTTCCGACCACGCTGGACGAAGCGGCGCTGGCGGTGCACCAGCGTTTTGCCGGTACGGATGCCGAGCGGCTGCAGGCCATCGCCCGCGCCATTGCGCAACCCGCACCGATTGTGATGGCGACGCGCGGCGGCTACGGTCTGACGCGCCTGCTGCCGCATATCGACTGGCGCGCCGTGGCCGATAGCGACAAGCGCTTCGTGGGCTTGAGCGATTTCACGGCATTCAACCTGGCGCTGCTCGCGCAGACCGGCGCCGAGAGCTTTACCGGTCCCACGCTGATCGCCGACTTTTGCCAACCCGAGGTGGATGATCTTACCGACGCGCTGTTCGGCGAAGCCATGCGCGACGAGCTGGAAATCCTGAGCTTCGAGTCTGAGGATGCCGATCCGGTCGATTGCCGCGGCACGCTCTGGGGGGGCAATCTTGCCGTGCTGACGGCGCTTTTGGGTACGCCTTATATGCCGAGCGTCGGCGGCGGGATCTTGTTTCTGGAAGATGTGGGCGAGCATCCATACCGCATCGAGCGCATGCTGATCCAGCTTTGGCAGGCCGGCATCCTGCAGCGCCAGAAGGCGATCGTGCTGGGTCAATTCACCCAATACCGTCTCGCGCCACACGACCGGGGCTACGATCTTTCCGAAGTGATCGCCTGGCTGCGCCGGGAAGTGAAAGTGCCGGTGCTCACCGGATTGCCCTATGGGCACGTGCCTACCAAGGCCACGTTGCCGATCGGCCGCAAGGTGGGTCTGGCGAGCGAGCCCGGCATGGTGCACCTGGTGCTGATCGAGCACACGCACGACCACGCCCATCCCCACAATCATGGCGTCGACGGGCACGATGCGCATCATCACGACGATCATGCTCACTGCGGACCCGAATGCGGCCACACCACCCCAAGCTGACGCCGTCATCTGCGCTTGGTACACTGTTCGATTGATTTTCTGCCGGCGCTCCTTGCCGGCCGTGTGCAGCCATCCGCATCAGCGCCCCGTTTTCAGAGCGGGGTTGTTGCTTTTTGGCCTGCCGCGCCAGCATAACGCCCACTAGCGACCTATATCTTGATCCAGACAGCCAATCTCACTATCCAGTTCGGCCCCAAACCGCTTTTTGAAAACGTCAGCGTCAAATTCGGCGAGGGCAACCGCTACGGGCTCATCGGCGCCAACGGCTCCGGTAAATCGACCTTCATGAAGATTATCGGGGGCGACCTAGAGTCGACGGCGGGCAACGTGTCGCTCGAGCCGGGCGTGCGCCTGGGCAAGCTGCGTCAGGATCAGTTCGCCTTTGAAGACAAGCGCGTGCTGGATGCGGTCATGATGGGCCACAACGAAATGTGGGACGTGATGGCGCGCCGCGATGCAATCTACGCCAATCCGGACGCCACAGAAGAAGACTACATGGAGGCCGCCAATCTGGAGGCCAAGTTCGCTGAGTACGACGGCTACACCGCCGAAGCGCGCGCCGGCGAATTGCTGTTGGGCCTGGAAATTCCGGTCGAACAGCACAACCTGCCCATGCGCGAGATCGCACCGGGCTGGAAGTTGCGTGTGCTGCTGGCGCAGGCGCTGTTCTCCAACCCCGATGTGCTGCTGCTCGACGAACCCACCAACAACCTGGATATCAATACGATCCGTTGGCTGGAAAACGTGCTCAACGGCTATCAGAGCACGATGATCATCATCAGCCACGATCGGCACTTCCTTAACGCGGTGTGCTCGCACATGGCCGATCTGGACTATGGCGAAGTGCGCGTGTATCCGGGCAATTACGACGACTACATGCTGGCGTCGACGCAGGCTCGTGAGCGTCAACAGGCGAGCAACGCCAAGGCCAAGGAGCGCGTAAGCGACCTGCAGGACTTCGTGCGTCGCTTCGCGGCCAACAAGTCCAAGGCCCGCCAGGCCACGTCGCGCCTGAAGCAGATCGACCGTATCAAGGCCGAAACGGTCGTGGTCAAGCCGTCGTCGCGTCAAAACCCGTACATCCGCTTCGAACAAAACAAGGTCATGCATCGTCTGGCCGTCACGATCGAAAATCTGACGAAGACTTACGATCAACCGGTCATCAAGAAATTCTCGGCCATGATCGACGCAGGCGAAAAGGTCGCGATCATCGGCGCCAACGGCGTAGGCAAGACCACCTTGCTGCGGTTGCTGGCCGAAGATATCCAGCCCGACAGCGGCGAGATCAAGTGGTCCGAAAACGCCGATCGCGGCTACATGCCCCAGGACGTGTCGGAAGACTTCCAGTCCGACGTCAATCTGTTCGACTGGATGGGCGACTATCGTCAGCAGGGCGACGACGACCAGTCGATGCGCTCGGTGCTGGGTCGCCTGCTCTTTTCGAGCGACGATATTCCGAAGGCGGTCAAGGTTCTGTCGGGCGGCGAGAAAAACCGGATGAGCTTCGGCCGCCTGATGCTCGGCCGGCACAATGTGCTGCTCATGGATGAGCCCACCAACCACTTGGACATGGAATCGATCGAGTCGCTGCAACATGCGCTCGACCTGTTCGAGGGCACGCTGGTGTTCGTATCGCACGATCGCGAATTCGTCTATGGCCTGGCCACACGCATTATCGAAATCCTGCCGTCTGGCGAGATCGTCGATTATCGCGGCGGGTACGAAGACTACCTGCAGTCGCGCGGCATCGAGAACTGATTGCGGGTGCAGGGCGCGGCGGCTGATCGTCTCTGATGGAAACGCTCACCGCGCCTGCCTCGCTCGAGGTCGACATCAAAAAAAGCCGGTTTGTGGCGCATGCCGCACCGGTCGCCTCGGTCGACGAGGCGCGGGCGTTTTTCGATCGTCTGCATGATGCCACCGCCACGCATAACTGCTGGGCGTACCGCATCGGCCAATCTTATCGTTTCAACGACGACGGCGAACCAAGCGGTACGGCGGGCAAACCCATCTTGCAAGCCATCGACGGTCAGGGACTGGACGGCGTCGCTGTCGTGGTCATCCGGTGGTTTGGCGGCGTGAAGTTAGGCGCGGGCGGTCTGGTGCGCGCCTATGGCGGCTGTGCTGCGCAATGCTTGCGCGACGCCCCGCGGGCGATCGTCGTGCCGCAGGTACTGATCGATGCGCATTGCGGCTTTGGCGAATGGCCCATCTTGACGCCGCGGCTCGCAACCTATGGCGTGGTCACCCAATCAGAGCAATACGGCGCCGAGGGCGTGACGCTCGTGTTATCCGTCCCGATCGAACACGAGCCGGCATTGCGCCGGCTCTGGACGGATATCACGCGTGGGAAAGGCGGCTGGGCGGTGGTCGAACCATCGGCCGAGTCAAACTGAGCTTCGATAGTCGACCCGCCGGCCAAGTCCAGGTGAGCGTCAGGGGTCAAGCGACGCCCTGAGCACAGGCGGGGATGGTGGGCTCTGACGAGCCAGCCAGTCCCCACCTCAACAATCAAGATGCGTTGTTTTCGCTTGCCGGCGTTTGTGCTTCGGCAATTTGCTTGTGCACGTCGGCCATGTCGACTTCCTGGATCTTGCCGATCAGTTCGTCGAATTGGCCGGCCGAAAGCGCACCCGGCTGCGAGAACAGCAGCACTTTTTCGCGGAAGGCCATCAACGTCGGGATCGATCGGATGCCCAGGGCTCCGGCCAATTCCTGCTGCTCGTCGGTGTTGACCTTCGCGAAGGTAATGCCTTCATGCTTTTCGGCGGCTTGTTCGAAAACGGGCCCGAAATTCTTGCAGGGCCCACACCAAGGCGCCCAGAAATCGATGATGACGGTGCCCCCTTCGGTAATGGTGTCCTGGAAGGTATCTTTATTCAGTTCGATCAAACTCATACGATGTCCTTTCAATAAAAGGTGGGCGTGCGATCAAGCACCCACGGTTTCGGCCTGCGCGGCAGGCTGGTTCTGTTTGAGACCGGCCACGATCTCGTACGACCGTAAGCGATCTTCATGCCGGAAGAAGTCAGACACGATCATGACTTCATCGGCTTGCGTTTCGGCAATCAGGTCATTCAAGCGATTGCGCACGGTCTCTGGGCCGCCCACGATCGACGCGCCCAGCTTCTCCTGGACGGCCGCACGTTCGACGCTGTTCCAGATGCCGTCCATGGTGTCGACCGGCGGTTGCAGTTGCAAACGGCGGCCGCGCACGAGCGACAGAAACTTCTGCTGCTGCGTGGTGGACAGAAACTGCGCCTGTTCGTCGGTGTCCGCGGCAATCACCGGCACGCCGATCATCGCGTGCGGCTGATCCAGCGTGGCCGAAGGTTGAAACAGGTGGCGATAGAGCCGCATGGCGGCCATGCCTTCCGGCGAAAAGTGACCGGCGAACGAAAACGGCAAGCCAAGCTTGGCCGCCAGTCGCGCGCTGAAATCGCTCGAGCCCAACAGCCAGATCGGAACGTCCACACCCGCGCCCGGAATGGCGCGCACGCGTTGGCCGTCCTGTGCAGGTTGAAAGAAGAAGCGCAGCTCATCCAGCAATTCTGGAAACTGATTGCCGGCGCTGTAATCGCGGCCGAGCGCCTGCAGCGTCAACCCGTCGGTACCGGGCGCACGGCCCAGTCCCAAGTCGATCCGGTTGGGATAAAGCGTGGCGAGCGTGCCGAATTGTTCGGCGACGACCAAGGGCGCATGATTGGGCAGCATCACGCCGCCCGAGCCCACGCGCAGCGTGCTGGTGTGGCCGGCAATATGGCCGATCAAGACCGAGGTCGCGCTGCTGGCGATACCGGCAATATTGTGATGCTCGGCAAGCCAATAGCGCGTGTAACCCAGGCGCTCGACATGCTGCGCCAGACTCACACTGTTGTTGAACGCGTCGGCAGCGGTGCCGCCTTGGGCGATCGGGGCCAGATCCAAGACGGAGATCGGCACATCGGTCAGCGTTTTCATAGGAGTACTCCCTAATAGTTCTATGAGAACAGTGTACGAGTCTCGTGGCCTCACTGCCGTAACAACCTTGCCGCCGGGTGGGGTGTATTGATCGAGGCAATCTGCCCGATAGTCGCACTCAATCGTCGGCGGCGTATCTTGTGCCAGACCATTAATGCGAAATTTGAGGCACCACCATTTGAGGCAAAACCTTAAGGAGCAGCCTGGTTCCGCATCTCGACTTCGGAACACCCCGAAGCAAGATCGAGAACGACCACACCGGGAGCGATCGCATGGCCATTTACATTCCCTCTAGTGATCGGTGAAAAATGCGTAGCGCAGCACGAACAGCACCGCCACCAGCCACGTGGCAGGATGGATCTCGCGCATGCGGCCAGTGGTCGTCTTCAGCACCACATAGCTGATGAATCCGAAAGCCAGGCCGTTGGCGATCGAGTAGGTAAACGGCATCACCAAGGCAGTCAACGCGGCCGGCGTGGCTTCGGCCACATCGCTCCAATCGATCTCGATCAGTTCGCGCATCATGAGGCCCGCTACATAAAGCAGGGCGGGGGCCGTGGCGTAGGCGGGCACCGAACTCGCCAACGGTGCGATGAAGAGAGCGGCCAGGAACAGCACGGCGACCACCAGCGCCGTGAGGCCCGTGCGCCCGCCTGCCTGCACGCCCGATGCGCTTTCCACGAACGCCGTGGTGCTGCTGGTGCCCAGTACCGAGCCTGCAACGATGGCGGTGCTGTCGGCAAATAACGCCCGGCCCAGGCGATTGGGCTTGCCCTCGGGAATCAGTCCGGCACGTTTGGCCACGCCCATCAAGGTGCCGGTGGCGTCGAATACCTCGACCAGAACGAACACCAGGATCACATTGAGCAAGCCGATATTGAGCACGCCCATGATGTCGAGCTTGAAAAACGTGGGCGCCAAGCTGGGCGGTGCGGAAAACACGCCGTTGAAGGTGGTGTAACCCATCGCCATCGAGAGCAGCGTGACCGCGATGATGCCGATCAGGATGGCGCCGCGAATGCGCAGCGCGTCCAGCGACGCGATGATGAAAAAGCCGAGGATTGCGAACAGTGGGCCGTGGGTGCGGAGATCGCCCAGGCTGACCTTGGTCGCCGGATGCGCCACCACGATGCCGGCGTTGGACAAGGCGATGATGGCGAGAAACAAACCGATCCCGGCGGCAATCGCGCTGCGCAACGATGACGGGATGCCCTTGATCAACCAGGCCCGCACGCCCGTCAGGGTGAGGATCAAGAAGATGACCCCCGAGACGAACACGGCGCCCAGGGCCTGCTCCCAGGTATAGCCCATGGTTTTGACCACGGTAAACGCGAAGAACGCATTGAGCCCCATACCCGGCGCCATGCCGATCGGCCAGTTGGCCACGAACGCCATGATCAGCGTGCCGATGGCAGCGGCCAGGCAGGTCGCCACGAATACGGCGTTGCGGTCCATGCCGGTCGACGACAGAATGTCCGGGTTGACGAAGATGATGTACGACATCGTCAGGAACGTCGTGATGCCGGCCACCACTTCGGTACGCACCTGCGTGCCATGTTCGCGCAAATGGAACAATCTTTCGAGCATGGAAAGCTGCCTTACTGTGAAGCTGGAGGGAAGGGCGCAAAATAAACCACCTCGCCACAGTTGTACACTCTCCCGCCATGATTATTCTCGGCTTTGAAAGCTCCTGCGACGAAACGGGCGTGGCCCTCGTCTGCACCGAACGCGGCCTGCTGGCGCACGCGTTGCACTCCCAGATCGCCATGCACCAGGCCTACGGCGGCGTGGTGCCCGAGCTCGCCTCTCGCGACCATATCCGGCGCGTGGTGCCGCTTACCCGCGACGTGCTCAAAAGCGCGGGGCTGGGGCCGGCGGATGTGGACGCCGTGGCCTACACCGCCGGGCCCGGTTTGGCCGGCGCATTGCTGGTGGGCGCCAGCGTGGCGCAGGCGTTTGCCTGGGCGCGCGATCTGCCGGCCATCCCGATTCATCACCTCGAAGGCCATCTGCTGTCGCCCTTGCTGGCGCAGCCCCGGCCGGATTTTCCGTTCGTGGCGCTCCTGGTATCGGGTGGGCATACCCAATTGATGCGGGTCGATGGCGTGGGCCGCTACGAACTGCTGGGCGAGACGCTGGATGACGCCGCGGGCGAGGCCTTCGACAAGTCCGCCAAGCTGATGGGCTTGGGTTATCCAGGCGGGCCGGCCTTGGCGCGCCTGGCGGAGCAGGGCGATGCCACGCGCTTCGTGCTGCCGCGGCCGATGCTGCACAGCGGCGATCTGGATTTCAGCTTCAGCGGCCTGAAGACCGCCGTGCTCACCAAGGTGAAGCAGCATTCGCAAGACCCTGGTGGCTTGAGCGACCAGACGCGTGCCGATCTGGCGGCCGCCACGCAGGCGGCGATCGTGGATGTGTTGAGCGCCAAAGCCATCAAGGCCTTGAAGCAGACGGGCCTCAAACGTCTGGTGGTAGCCGGCGGCGTGGGGGCCAATAAACGGCTGCGCGACAATCTGGCTCGCGTGCTGCCCGGCATGCAGGCCGAGTCGTTCTTTCCCCCGCTCGAGTTCTGTACCGATAACGGCGCCATGATCGCTTTCGCCGCCAGCGAGCGCGTGAAAGCAGGGCTGGCCACGCTGGAGCGCGGTAAGCACGCGTTTACCGTGCGGCCACGCTGGGACTTGGCTGAGCTGGGGACGTAAACCTCAGCGCGCGCGATGCGCCGGGAAGCGTGGGGCCCCCGGCTCGATCGTTCAAGCCTTCTTTTTCGACCCGATCTTGGTCTCGGTGCCGCGCATCAGTCGTGCGATATTGGCCCGGTGGCGCCAGTACAGGAAGCCGCCGATCACCACGAGTGCCGCCGTCACGGGCGCTTGCGCATACCACCACACACCCGATCCAAACACGTAATACACCGGTGCGAAGAGCGCGGCCACCAGCGAGGCGAGCGACGAATACCGGAAGAAGACGGCGATGATCAGCCAGGTGAGCGCTGTGGCCAAGCCCAGCCAGGGTTGCAGCGCGAACAGCACGCCGAGCGCCGTGGCCACGCCCTTGCCGCCTTGAAATCGCAGGAAGATGGGATACACGTGGCCCAGAAACACAGCCACGGCTACCGCGCCTTCGAGGGTGCTGGGCAAGCCGCCAGCACCGGCCAGCCGATGGGCCAGCCACAAAGCGAACCAGCCCTTGAACGCATCACCCAGCAGGGTCAGAATCGCAGCGGTTTTGTTGCCTGTACGCAGCACATTGGTGGCGCCCGGATTCTTGGATCCGTACGTGCGCGGATCTTGCAATCCCATGAGTTTGCTGACCACCACGGCAAACGGAATGGAGCCGATCAGGTAGGCGAGGGCGATGAGCCCAATGCTGGTAATAAGGTTAATCGAGTCGCCTGCCATCTCGTCTTCTCCAATACAGATTCGTTATGGGCGGCGATTTTAGCGTGTGTACCGCCACAGGATCATGAGGTGGCGAACATCGGCGGTACAATTCGTCGCGTTCAGGCGCTTTTTTTATCTTCTGGGTGCGAATGCAGCTACTGGTTTCCAACGACGATGGTTATACCGCCCCCGGGCTTGATGCACTGGTCGACGCGCTGCGCGACCTGGGCGAGCTGACGGTCGTCGCACCCGAGTCCAATCACAGTGGGGCGTCCAATTCGCTCACACTCAATCGGCCGTTGACCGTCCGCGAGGCCCATAACGGCTACTTCTGCGTGAATGGCACCCCGTCGGACTGCGTGCACGTCGCCCTTACTGCCTTGATGAAAACGCGTCCCGCGCTGGTGGTGTCGGGAATCAATAACGGTGCCAACATGGGTGACGATACGCTGTATTCCGGCACCGTCGCAGCCGCCACCGAAGGCTATCTTTTTGGTATTCCGGCCATTGCGTTTTCGCTGGAAGAAAAGGGCTGGGCGCATATCGAAGCGGCGGCTCAGATGGCTCGGAAGGTGGTTCAACGGCAGTTGGCAGCGCCTTTGCGCGCGCCGGTGTTGTTGAATGTCAACATTCCCAATCGTCCGCTCGATCGGATGCAGGGCATGTGCGTGACCCGCCTGGGCAAGCGTCATCCGTCCGAGCCGGTCGTAAAAACCACCACGCCGTATGGCGACACGGTCTATTGGATCGGGAAGGCCGGTTTGGCGTCGGACGCCACCGAAGGAACCGATTTTCATGCCGTCGGCCAAGGCGCGGTGTCGATCACGCCGCTGCGTCTGGATCTGACGCATCAAGCGCAGATGGCCGAAGTGGGCCGTTGGGCGGAGCCGCTATGCGCAAACCCGTGACCCCGGCATACCCGACGCGGGGCACCGCATCCGGCACCGCATCCGGCACACGCGCGGGCCAGGACGAACCGCGCGGTCGCGCGCCGGCTGCAAGCGGCGGAGGCCTGGGACCGGGCTACTCGGCTGCCAACAGCAACACCCGCATTTCGGCGGCCGCTTTGCCGCGCCCCTCGGCCGCACGCATCCTGCCCGACCCCAGCCTCAATCTGGGTCTGAACTCGGAACGCCTGCGCGCCGCCATGGTGCAGCGCCTGCGTCAGCAAGGCATCACCGATGAGCGGGTGCTGGCTGCGATGCACAACGTGCCGCGCCACATTTTCGTCGATGAAGCCCTGGCCAGCCGCGCCTATGAAGACGCGGCATTGCCTATCGGTCACTCGCAAACCATCTCGCAGCCTTGGGTCGTGGCCCGCATGCTGGCGGCCGTCTGCGCCGACCGGCAGCCCACCCGGGTGCTCGAAGTGGGTGCCGGCTGCGGCTATCAAGCCGCGGTGATGTCTCAATTTGTCCGCGAGGTGCATGCGATCGAACGCATCCGCGGTTTGTACGATTTGGCGCGCACCCATCTGAGGGCCTTGCGCCTGACGACGCGCGTGCGCCTGGTGTATGGCGACGGTATGTTGGGCTTGCCCGGCGTCGCCCCATTCGATGCTATTGTTGTCGCCGCCGCAGGTATGACGATTCCGCAGGCCCTGTTGACTCAACTCGCCCCCAATGGACGATTGATCGCGCCCGAAGGCACGACCCATCAGCGGCTCGTGATGATCGAGCGTACCGGCCAGGCGAGCTGGAAAAGAACAGAACTTGAAGCCGTGCGTTTCGTGCCGCTTAAGCCCGGCATACAATCTTGAGCTAACAGGAGATATCTCTATGCAAGACGGGCAGTTGCAACTGACCGACCGTGTGTCCCCCAACGTGTCCGTTGCATGGCGGTTGCGCCCATCCATGGGCGTTGCCGTACTCGGTATGCTCGTATTGGCAGGATGCAGTTCGACCGGCACGCGTGCGCCGGTCACCGATTTGTCCAACGGCCAAGCCGCGCCCGCCGCGCAAGCGGGTGGCACGTATGTGGTGCGGCCCGGCGATACGCTGTTGAAGATCGCCCGCGCACACAACGTGGATATGGATAGCCTGCGCCGCTGGAATAACCTTTCCGATCCCAATCAGTTGACGGTCGGGCAGGTGCTCAAGCTGTCCGCGAGCGGCGCCGTCGCCGCAGCGCCATCCACTGGCGGTTCGCGCGTCACGCCCATTACCGCCTCCACGCCGCAGCCGCGTCCGCTGGATGACAACACGATGAAGCCGGACGAAGGCACGCCGGCCACGCCCGCCTCGCCGCCACCCGTGGCCACGCCTGCACGCACGGCGCCTGCGGCCGATGCCGGCGTGATCAATTGGGGCTGGCCCGCCAGCGGCGATCTGATTCAAACCTTCAATGCCAACAGCAAGGGCATCGATATCGCCGGCTCGCCGGGCGATCCGGTCAATGCCGCGGCAGATGGCAAGGTCATGTACAGCGGCAACGGTGTGCGCGGCCTGGGCAATCTGATCATCATCAATCACCAGAACGGCTTCATTACCGCCTACGCCCATAACCGCACGCTGCTGGTCAAGACCGGGCAAGAGGTCAAGCGCGGGGCCAAGATCGCCGAAATCGGACAAACCGATGCCACGTCGCCGCGTCTGCACTTCGAGGTGCGGCGCCAGGGCACGCCGGTCGATCCGCTCAAGTATCTGCCGCAGAAATGATCCCCACGCTCGTCTTCGACCTCGAAACCCTGCCCGATGCGGCAGGATTGCGGCGGTTAAACGGCTGGGGTCCGGAAGTGTCCGATCTCGAGGTGGTCGAGCGGGCACTGGCGGTGCGCCGCGAGGCCACCGGCCACGATTTCATGCCGCTGCACCTGCACCAGGTTGCCGTCATCGGCTGCGCGTTTCGCGACGACAACGGCTTTCGTGTGAAGTGCATCGGTGGTCCGGACGACCCCGAAGCCGCTTTGCTGACCGGCTTTTTCAAGACGATCGAGCGCTACACGCCCAAGCTCGTCAGTTGGAACGGTTCGGGCTTCGATCTGCCCGTGCTGCATTACCGCAGTCTCATCCACGGCGTGCCCGCGCCGCGCTATTGGGACATGGGTGAAGAAGACCGCGACTTCAAATACAACAACTACATCAGCCGCTATCACCCGCGCCACACCGATCTGATGGATGTGCTGGCCAAGTTCAACGGTCGCGCCAATGCGCCGCTGGACGATCTGGCCAAGCTGTGCGGCTTTCCCGGCAAGCTGGGAATGGACGGCAGCAAGGTGTGGGAAGCGTGGACCACAGGCCGCGCCGATGAGGTGCGGGCCTATTGCGAAACGGACGTCGTCAACACCTGGCTGGTGTACTGCCGCTTTCAGTTGCTGCGTGGCGAACTCGATCGTCATGCCTACGATGCCGAAATCGCGCTCGTGCGCGACACGCTCGCGGCTAGCGATGCGCCGCACTGGGCCGAATATCTCGCGGCCTGGCCGGAAAGTGACTGACGCCCGATTGAGACGTGCAGGGGCACTGCATTGCACTGCGCCGAACTGAAGGCGAGCCGGACAAGAATTTGCCCGATCACGCCCCGCAATCGATTGAAATAACCGCGCCGTATTCGAAACCGGCGCGTAACCGATCCAGCCGCACAATCTGCCTGCGTTCACATCACACAGGAGATTGTCATGACCGCATTCAATTTTCGTCCTCTGGTTGCCGGCTTGACCTTGGCGCTTGCCGCCGCAGGGTCGACGGGAATGGCCGTCGCGGCCACGAGCGATGCGTCAACGACAGGCGCCGCAACCCCATCGGCCACGTCGCCGCGTGGCGATCACGCCGGTAAGCCGGGCAAGCATCAAGAAGGCCGTCATGGCCGCATGATGATGCGTGACGGCATCATGATTCCCGGCCTCGGCCCCTTGAGCAAAGCGCAGGTCGAGAGCCTCAAGCTCACCAGCGCCCAGCAGGCCCGCGTCGACACGGCACGCACGGCGTCGCGCACACTGCACGACAAAATGCGTGACGCCGGCAAATCGCGTCACGATCTGCTCGCCAGCCAACTGAAGGCCAACAAACTCGATCCGCGCGCCTTGTCTGATGAGTCGGGCAAGGGACGTGAACAGTTCACGGCCGAGCGCGGTCAGGTGCGCGATCAGTGGCTGGCCGTCTGGGACAGTTTGACCGACGCCCAGAAGGGCCAGGTGACTGAAATCGTCAAGGTTCGCCAGGCGCGCCACGACGAAATGAAGCAAAAGCGGATGCAACGCGGCGACGTTGCCCCGCCGCCCGCCACGGGCGCATAAGCAACACGGCCGATTAGGCCAAGACGCGGAGGCGGCATTTTCCTACAATGCCGCCTCTTCTCTTTGAATGCGTTGTGTCTCGATGGCCGATTTTCTTGATATCGAATCGTTGGATCTGGAAGCCCGTGGCGTTGCCCGCCGCGACGGCAAAGTCATCTTCGTCCAGGGCGCCTTGCCCGGCGAACGGGTGACCTATGCCCCGGTCCGTCAAAAACCGTCGTACGACGTTGGCCGGGTCGACAAGATCCTGCGGCCGTCGCCGCAGCGCACGATTCCTGCCTGTCCCAACTTTGGCGTGTGCGGGGGCTGTTCGATGCAGCATCTGGAGCCCGCCGCCCAAATCGCCGTCAAGCAACGCGTGCTGGAAGACGCCTTCTGGCATTTGGGCAAACTGCGCCCGGATGTGATGCTGGCGCCCATGCACGGGCCCACCTGGGGCTATCGTTACCGTGCCCGCTGGTCCGTGCGTCTGGTGCCCAAGAAGGGTGGGGTGCTGGTGGGCTTTCGCGAACGCAGCGGCAGCTACGTCGTCGACATGAACGAATGCCTGGTCTTGCCACCGCACGTGAGCGCGCTCATCACGCCACTGCGTGCGATGTTGGGGACGCTGTCGGCGCCCGATCGCAATCCGCAGATCGAAGTGGCCGTAGGCGACAAGGTCACGGTGCTGTTGCTGCGCCATCTCGTGCCGCTGACCGAAGACGATCTGCGCATCCTGCGCGAATTTGCGCAAGACCATGACGTGCAATGGTGGCTGCAATCCAAGGGCCCCGATACCGTGCACCCGCTGGAGCGCGAGCATGCCGACCAGTTGGCCTATACCTTGCCGCAATTCGACTTGCGCATGCCGTACCGGCCCACAGACTTCACCCAGGTGAACCATACCGTCAACCGCACGCTCATCCAGCGCGCCTTGGCATTGCTAGAGGTGGAGCCCGACGATCGGGTGGCCGATATGTTCTGTGGACTCGGCAACTTCACGTTGCCGCTGGCCACTGTGGCGCGCGAAGCCGTGGGGGTGGAAGGCAGCAAGCCACTGACCGACCGCGCGCGCGAAGCGGCGGCGTTGCATGGCTTATCCGACCGAATCGATTTTTCGACGCTCAATCTATTTGAAGTGGATGTGGATTGGCTGCGCGGTCTGGGCAAGTTCGATCGCATGGTGATCGACCCGCCGCGCGAAGGCGCGCATGCGTTGTCGATCGCGCTGGCTGCGTTGAGTGCGGAGGAGCGACCCAAGCGCATCGTGTACGTGTCGTGCGCGCCTGCCACGCTTTCGCGCGATGCCGCCATTCTGGTGCACGAGGGCGGCTACCGTTTGAAGCAGGCCGGCGTGGTGAACATGTTCCCGCACACCGGGCACGTCGAATCGATTGCCGTCTTCGAATAGACCCGGTATTGCACGGCGCGCCTGATCTCGGGCGCGTTTGTGGCAGGCCGCGTCTATCGCAGGGCACTGACCCCCGCCGCTGCGATCGCCTCGTCATGATCGGGCGTATCGGCCGACACGCCGATCGCGCCAACGATCTGCCCGCCCATGCTTATCGGCAGCCCACCACGCAACAGTACAAAACCGCGCGCTGTGCCCAGCGCAGGCCGCGCGCCGTTGACTGCGTTTTCGAGATCGGCGCTGGGGCGGCGAAACAGCGCGGCCGTGCGCGCCTTCGCGGGCGCGAGTTCAACCCCGGCAGGCACCGCGGCGTTATCCATGCGCAGCGTGAGAATCGGCAGGCCACTGCTGTCGGCCACCGAGATCACGCCCGGCCATCCTTCCTGCTCTGCTTTGGCTTGAGCCGCGCGCACCACCTGCTGCGCTTGAGCAAGCGAGAGCCGCGGTTCCACCGACGCAGCGGCAGGCGCCGCGAGCGCATTGGCCGACAGCGTGATCGACGTCAGCAACGTCAATGCAGAAAGGGCCTGGGAAATCGACTTTGAATAGATCATGTGCATGTGCTCCAAGTAGGGATGCAGCCATTGGAGCAAGATCTGTGGTTAGGATCATTGCCCATGATTTGGCCGATAATTAGGTTTTACCTAATGACGTTGTAGATCCACGTGATCGAACTCAGACATCTGCGCTACTTCCTCGAAGCCGCCCAACAGCTGCATTTCGCTCGTGCGGCCGAGCGTCTCGGCATCGCTGCGCCCACTTTGACGGTGCAAATCCAGGAGATCGAGCGTACCCTCGGCACGCCGTTGTTTGTGCGCCGCAAGCGGGCGGTGACGCTCACCGCCGCCGGCGAAGCCTTTCGCAGCGAAGCCGAACAGGCGTTGCAGCGGTTTGACGACGCCGTTGCGGCAGGGAAGCGGGCCGGGCGCGGGGCGTCGGGCAGGCTCGCCATCGGATACGTGGGGTCGGCCGCGTTGGCCGGCACCTTGCAGGCGACGGTACGATCGTTTCGTTCTGCCTGGCCCGAAGTGCATGTGGATGTGCGCGAATGCTCGATGGCATCGCTGCCTGCGCGACTCGAGTCTGGCAGCGTGGATGTGGCCTTCGTGCGGCTGCCCATGCCGTTGCCCGCCGGCATCGCCGCACATGTGTTGTCGCACGAGCGTTTTTGTGTGGCGCTGCCGAGCGATCATCGGTTGGCTGCGCAGACGGGCAGTGTGCGGGCGGCGGCGCTGAAGCAGGAGTGGTTTGTTATGCCCGAGCAGGAAAACGGCACCTGGGCGATTGCGCGGCGGGGCCGGTTTTCGCCGCAAATCGCGGGGCGGCCCGGCAGCCTCATGACGGTGCTCACGCATGTGTCGCTGGGGCTGGGCATCGCGATTTTGCCGGAGGTGGTGATCGGCCGCATCGTGCTGCACAACGTGGTGTTCAAACCGCTTGCCGGCGAGCCGGTGTTTTCCGAGCTGGGCTTATTGCATCGTACCGAGGTCGAAAGTCCCGTGATCGAGAATTTCCTGCGGCACGGCGTGTTGCGTTAGGGCGGAGCTCAAGCCGTCCAGAGCGCCTTCGCACCTGGCAAGTCGAGATGCGTGAGATACAAGCGCAGATCGAACTCATACTGGTGGTAGTTGGGCTCCATCAATTCGCACAACTTGTAGAACGCCTTATCGTGGTTCTTCTCTTTCAAATGCGCCAGCTCATGCACGGCAATCATCTTCAGAAAGGCCTCGGGGGTTTCGCGAAATACCGAGGCCACGCGGATCTCGTGCTTGGTCTTCAGCTTGCTGCCTTGCACGCGTGAGATGGTGGTGTGCTGGCCCAAGGCGTGCGCGATCACCTGCAACTTGCTGTCGAAGGCCACCTTGTTGACCTGCGCGCCGTTGCGGATATACGTGTTTTTCAAATCCATCACATAGGCATAAAGCGCACGATCGTTGCGCACCCCGTGCGCGTCCGGATACCGCTGCTGCAGCATGGCGCCAAGCTTGCCGGCGTCGGTCAATGCGCGCACTTTGTTCTTAAGATCGTCGGAGTATCCGAGTAGGTATTTCATATTGCCTGATAAGTGGCTGGGGTAACCCGTTTGGCTCACCTTGCGGCAGCATTGTCACCCGTTGGCGTCGCGCTTGGGTAAAACGCATGCGTCATGTCTAATGGGTAAGTGATGCCAACTGAATCATGCCAACTGGATCATCCCAATTGGCATGGCGTGCCTGCCCCTTACCCGTGATGCCAGATTGACGCCGATGCCGCTACAAACCTTGCGCGCCCACCCCCGGTTGACTGCTGCGGCGGGCATTTTGATCGTCTCGATCGGCATCTTGCTGGCTTGCGGTGTGCGGCCCACACAGGCGGTGCTGCTGGGCTTTGACGCCACCGCCATCGTGTTTCTGTTAACGGTTGCGCGCTATTTTAATCGTTCCACGCCCGACACGATGCGCGGGGCGGCCGCGACACAGGCCGTGGGCCGCTGGGCCATCCTGTCCTCCAGCGTGCTGCTCACCGCCGTCGTGCTGATTGCACTCGGGCTCGAGCTGCATGCGAGCAAGGGCGGCAGCGTGCTCGATATCGTGCTGGGCACCGGCAGCATTTTGCTGTCGTGGCTCTTCATGAATTCGATCTTCGCCATGCATTATGCGCATGGGTATTACGGCAATTTAGGGGCGGCGCATCGGGGGCTGGATTTCCCCGGCGAAGAGGAACCCGATTATTGGGACTTCACCTATTTCGCCGTTGTGATCGGCATGACGTTTCAGGTATCCGATGTTCAAATCACAAGCCGGCATCTGCGCCGCATGGCCTTGCTGCACGGCGTGATCGCCTTTTTCATGAACGTCTTCATCATTGCCATGACGGTCAATATCGTGGCGGGCCAGGCGTGAAGCAGCATTTTCCTTAACCGATCCAATCGAGTAACGCATGACGCAACCTTTTGTTCCCCCGTCGTACGGTCTGGCCCGCGACGTGATGTGGGCCACGGCCGATCTATGCGACGCATTGCGCGGCGTGCCGGATGCCGGGCTGCGCATCTTGCCGGACGGCTTTCACGCGTTCGGCGGACGCCCCTGGTACTTCGGTGAGGTCGCGCTCGCCGTCGTGCCCCAGTCCAATGGTGCAATGTCGCTGGCCGACATTCTGGGCACACCGGGACAAGGCCGGGTGCTGATCGCCGAGGGGCGGGGTAACGCGCAGCACGCCATTCTGGGCGACCGGATGGCGGCACTCGCCGTCCAAAACGGTTGGGCCGGCGTGATCGTGCACGGCTATGTGCGCGATACCAAGGATTTGATTCGCATGCCGGTGGGCATTCACGCACTGGGCGCGCGGCCCAATCGGGCAGAAGACATGCCGCCGGCGGAAATCGCCTCGCATGTGGAGATCAGCGATATCACCGTACGCGCGGGCGATTGGGTTTACTCCGACGGCGACGGCATTATTTTGCTGGCGCGCCGGCATACCGAATTTCAGGTGTAGCGCAGGGTCGAGCTTGCCTATCCTTTTTCCGTCTCTTCCAACAACCAATCCCGAAACGCCGCGATCGCCGGGATGCCGAGTTTTTCGGGCGGCGTAAAAAAATAGTAGCCCGCGCCGGTGTTGAAGGGCAGATCGAAGGCGGCCTGCAGGTCGCCGCGCTTGATGTCGTCATCCACCAGGAACGTGGGCAGCAAACCCACGCCGATGCCCGATGCCACCGCTTGAATAAGGTGCGTGGTGAGTTCGAATTGCGCGCCCAGGCGCATCGATTTCAGCGGTAGATCCTGCGCGAGAAACCAGCGTTGCCAGACTTCCGGGCGGGCGGCCACCTGCAACAGCAGATGCTGCGCCAAGTCCTTGGGCGAATGCATGGGGTGCGCCGCCGCCATGGCGGGGCTGATCACCGGCAGCACTTCTTCGTCCATCAGATGGTAGGACACCAGCCCCGGCCACGTGCCGTCGCCTACGGCAATCACGGCGTCGATGCCGGCCAGATCGAGGTCGAACTGCGTGACGCGCGCATGCAGGTGCACCAGGATGCCGGGGTGCCTGGCGTAGAAGCCATTCAAGCGTGGCATCAGCCATTTCGCGGTGAAGGTGGGGAGGGCCGCCAGATGCAGCGATCCTCGGCCAGATCGATAGGCGATGGCCTGCAATGAGGCGCTGCGGATGCGCTGCAGCGCGCCGCCGAGTTCGCGTTGATACAAGGCACCCGCCTCCGTGAGCAGGATGCGGCGTTTTTCGCGCTTGAAGAGCGGCACCTCGAGCAGGTCTTCCAGGGCTTGTACCTGGCGGCTGACGGCGCTTTGTGTGAGCGAGAGTTCGACGGCCGCCCGGGTAAAGCTCAGATGCCGCGCGCTCGCCTCGAACGCCAGCAGCAAAGACATCGATGGGGTAAGGCGGCGAGGATTCATGTTGTTGGCGGTGGCAGGTAGGCGCGCAGGAAGATCATGCGTCGGTGTCATGGGTGACGTGCATTATTACGCGATTCAGGGCCAATTCGGCTGGAGATCATTCATAAAGCGAATGATTAAGGCGAGAAACTTACGTTTTTCAAGGCCGTCTTCGGGCACCATAATGACGACTCGCAAATAGGATTGCGCGTCCCCGCTGTACCCGCGACGCGCTTGCACACAAATATCAGGAGACACCCCCGCATGACCGCCACGGATCACGATGCATTGGCGCGCGCGCTGAGCGATGCGTTGGGCAGCGCCGTCCGCTTTGATGACGGCCATCGCGCGGTGTATGCGTCGGATGCGTCAAACTACCGCCAGGTGCCGATCGGTGCGGTGATACCGCGTTCGATCGACGACTTCGTCACCGGCATCACCATCTGTGCGCAGCACGAAGCGCCGGTATTGATGCGGGGTGGTGGCACGTCGATGAACGGGCAAACCGTCAATCACGCCGTGGTGTTCGATCTGTCGCCGTTTTGCGCAAACATCCTGGCGCTCGATCCCGAAGCTGGCACCGCGCTGGTCGAACCCGGGGTGGTGTGCGACAGCTTGCGCGATGCGGCCGAAGTGCACGGTCTGACGTTCGCGCCGGATCCATCGACGCATAGCCGTTGCACATTGGGCGGCATGATCGCGAACAATTCGTGTGGACCGCATTCGGTAATGGCGGGCAAAACGCTCGAGAACGTCGAAGCGCTTGAAGTGATGACCTACGACGGCGCCCGGTTCTGGGTGGGACCGACGTCTGATGCCGAGCTCGAAGCGATCATCGCCGCGGGCGGCAGGCAGGGCGACATCTATCGTCGATTGCGCGATCTGCGCAACCGGTATGGCGATCTCATTCGCGGCAAGTTTCCGAATATCAAACGGCGGGTGTCGGGCTACAACCTGGATCAGTTGCTGCCCGAGAATGGCTTCAACGTGGCGCGCGCCCTGGTGGGCACCGAGGGCACCTGTGCAACCACGCTGCGCGCTCGCGTGCGGCTGGTGAAAAGCCCGTCGCAGCGCGTGGTGCTGGTGCTGGGATTCGACGATATCTACGTGGCGGCCGACGCGGTGCCGGAATATCAACGGTTTTCGCCGATCGCCATCGAGGGCTTGGACCGCGCGATCATTCGCGGCTTGCAGGCGCGCAACCTGGCGCAGGCCGAGATCGATTTGCTGCCGCCGGGCGATGCCTGGGTGATGGTGGAGTTCGGCGCCGACGACCTGGGCGAGGCCACCGCGCAAGCGCAGCGCGCCGCCGATTACTTCGCCGCGCGGCCTGCCGGTCCACGCCCCTCGACTTGGGTGATTGTGGATCCGGCGATGCAGAAGCGCGTGTGGTCGATTCGTGAAAACGGCGCTTCGGCCACCCAGTTGTCCATCGATCCCGCGATTCCGGATCCGCAGGTGGGCTGGGAGGATGCTGCCGTCGATCCGCATCGTTTGGGCGAGTACCTGCGCGCGTTCCAGGCGTTGGTGGATCGCTACGGCTATCAAACCTCATTGTTCGGCCACTTCGGCGATGGGTGTGTGCACGCGCGCATCACCTTCAATGTGCGCACGGTCGAGGGGGTGGCGACGTTTCGCGCGTTCTTGCGCGAGGCTGCGCAACTGGTGGTGGACTGTGGCGGGTCATTGACGGGCGAACATGGCGATGGGCAGGCAAAGGCCGAGTTTCTGCCGATCATGTTCGGCGAAGAACTGATGGAAGCGATGCGCGAGTTCAAGCGCATCTGGGACCCCACCAATCGCATGAATCCGGGCAAGGTGATCGATGCCTACCGCGTCGATGAAAACCTGCGCATGGGACCCACCTACAAGGTAGTCAATGTGCATACGCGGTTGAACTTTCGCAGTGCCGAGGGCGATGGCTTTCAGCGCGCGATCGAGCATTGCGTGGGGATGGGAAAATGCCGCAGCGGCAAGGGCAGCACCATGTGCCCGAGTTATCGCGCCACGCGCGATGAGCGGTTTTCGACGCGCGGGCGTTCGCGGCTTTTTTGGGAGATGCTGCAGGGCGACGTAATCAAGGACGGCTGGCAGAGCGAGCCCGTCAAGGAAGCCCTGGATACCTGCTTGTCGTGCAAGGGATGCCGCAGCGATTGCCCGACGCACACCGACATGGCGTCGTACAAGGCCGAATTTCTCTCGCATTATCATGAGACGCATGCCCGGCCGCGCCAGGCGCTCACCATGGGCCGCATCGGCGATTGGGCACCGTTGGCCGCGCGGGCACCATGGCTGGCCAATCTGTTTACGCAAACGCCAGGGCTTTCGGCCATTGCGAAGCGGGTCGGGGGCGTGGCTGCCGAGCGCATCATGCCGAAGTTCGCGGCGCAGTCGTTTCGCCGCCGCGACCGCAAGCGCGTCCGGCGTACCGATACGTCCCGTAAGGTGATCCTCTGGGTCGATACGTTTTGCGAGCACTTCCATCCCGAGGTGGCCACGGCCGCGGTGGAGGTACTGGGGCATGCGGGGTTCGAGGCGGTGTTGCCCACGACGCCGCTGTGCTGCGGCCGGCCGCTCTACGATTTCGGTTATCTGGATCTGGCGCGCGAGAAGCTGCGCCGGATCGTGGACGTGGTGGGGCGGCAACTCGATGCGTCGCCCGATGCGCCGATTGCCGTGGTCGGGTTGGAGCCGGGTTGCATGTCGGTATTCAAGGATGAACTGCTGAAGATGTTTCCCGACGACCCGGCCGCGCGCAAGCTGTCGGAAAGCGTGTGGCTGCTGGGCGATTTTCTGCATCACAACGGCTACGTGCCGCCCCCGTTGGATGCCACGGTGATGGTGCATGCGCATTGCCATCAAAAGGCGCTTTTCGGCTCGAAAGGCGATCAGGCGCTGCTCACCGCCTTGGGCGCGCGCACCACGCATCTGGACAGCGGCTGCTGCGGCATGGCCGGCTCGTTCGGCTTCAACCCCGACCACATCGGCATCTCGAAAGCGGTGGGCGAACTCGTGTTGCTGCCGGCAGTACGCGCCGCGAGCGACGACACGATCGTGCTCACCAATGGCTTCAGTTGCCGCGAACAAATCCGACAAGGCACAGGGCGCGATGTGATGCATCTGGCCGAATTACTGCAATGGGCGCATCGCCTACAGGCCGGCACGGTGGACCCGTCTGGCAAAATCAAACATGCAGCACCCCAACAACACCTGGAGACAACACCATGAGCAAGCTACGCGGCGTTTACGCCCCTGTGGTCACCCCGTTTCACGCCAACCTCGATCCCGACACCGAACGGTTCGTCGCGCATTGCCGTTGGCTGGTCGATAACGGCGCGGGCCTGGCGATCTTCGGCACCAATTCGGAAGCCGCATCGCTTTCAGTCGCGGAGCGCCTGGCGTTGACCGATGCGTTATTGGCGGGCGGCGTGCCCGCCGCCAAGCTCATGCCGGGTACCGGCTCGTCCTCGTTGACCGATGCCGTCACGCTCACGCGTCACGCCGTTGCCGCAGGTGCGCCGGGCGTGCTCGTCTTGCCGCCGTTTTTCTACAAGGGTGTGTCCGACGAGGGGCTCTTTGCCTATTACTCCGAAATCATCGAGCGCGTGGCCGACGACAGGCTGGCCATTTATCTTTATCACATCCCGCAGATGTCTTATGCGCCCATCTCACTGGCGTTGATCGAGCGCTTGCTCAAGCGGTATCCCAAGGCCATTGCGGGTGCCAAGGATTCGTCGGGCGATTGGGACAATTCCAAGGCCATGATCGACGCCTATGCCGCAGACGGCTTTGGCGTGTTCCCGGCCAGCGAGTCGTTCCTGTCGCGTGCCATGCCATTGGGCGCCGCCGGTTGCATCAGCGCCACGGTAAACGTGAACCCTGCTGAAATCTTCGCGTTGTTCAATGGCTGGGACGGCAGCGAAGGCGCCGCGCTGCAAGCAAAAGCGGATGCCGTTCGCAAGATTTTCCAGGCCACGCCGATGATCCCGGCCATGAAGTACGTGGTGTCGCAAGCCTCGGGGGTGGAAGACTGGAAGGTTGTGCGCCCACCGCTCGTCAAGCTCGACGAGCAGGCAGGGAGCGCATTGATGGCGAGCCTCAAGGCGGTGGATTACCGTATCGACGGGTATCCGCGCAGCTAAGCGCACCGATGCGATTCAAGCGGCGTGCAAGCTGATCGCGCGCGCCGCTCGAATCACCAGTGGGCCCAGATCGCGGCGCGCGCCGGCGAGCGACCAGCGCGGTTTGGGCACCGAGATATTCACGGCGGCGATCGGCGCGCCCGTGTCATCGAGCACCGTGGCGGCCACGTTGATGTCGGCCTGATAGAACTCTTCATCGGCGTAGGCATATTGCGCGTCGCGAGCTTCGACGATGAAGCCGCGCAAGCGCGCGAGATCGGTGGTGCTGCGCGGGGTGTGCCGTTGCAAGGCAATGTGCTGGAGCTTGGCGTCCAGGGCATCGTCCGACAAATGTGCCCACAGCGCGCGGCCCGAGGCTGACGACGAGCAGGGGATGCGCGTGCCTACCGGCATATAGACGGGAATGTGCTTGGCCGTCGCCACGCGCATGACGAACACCATGTTGTCTTCCGCATCAGGTACACCCAGGTTGACGATCTCGCCGCATTCCTGATTGAGCTGATGCAACACCGCATGGGCGCGCTGGAAGAGGGGTGTCTGATAAAGATAGCTGTAGCCGAGCGCCACCGCCTTGACGGTCACGCGGTAACGTTTGGTGCGCGCATCGCGCGTCAGATAGCCCGCCTGTTCGAGCGTATACGCCACACGCTGGGCCGAACCCATTGTGATGTCCGACACCTGCGCGATCTCTTGCAGGTTCATGCTTTCGCTGTGGCGAAAGGCTTCCAACACGAGCAGCCCTTTTTCGAGCGACTGAATCAATAGCGCCGAACCGGCCATCTCGACTCCACGGTGACTGCATGAGGGTCACATGCTTGGGTTTGAACAGGATGCGAGCCCGATGGTAGCACTCGGGATGACGTGCATTGACCACCCAAACGCACAGGCGTATAAATATCGCAGAGCATTTTATATCTATCGAATAGCGATAACCTTGGTGACGTCGTAAATGGCGTCACAAATGGCATCGTAAGTGGCGTCGTCAGTGGCATCGTTCATGGCGTCATAAGCGGCATCGTTCATGCCAACGTGGGGAACAACCAACGTGGTCAGCAACGTGCGCAACAACGTAAGCGATAACTCAAGGCGGTGATCAGTGAGTGCTTTTTCCGTGCCGTGGCAAGCTGCCCGTGGCGTTCGATCCGATGCCAACGGCGACGTGGTCTCTGAACGCACGGCAAGCGGCGGCGTCGATCAACCCGGCGCATGCCCCCCTTTGTCGCCCTCGGCCACGGCGTCGGATACGGCATTGGGGGCACTCCCGGACGCCGTCGACGTCGTGATCGTGGGTGGCGGCATCATCGGCATCAGCACCGCCTACGCATTGGCGAAAGCCGGTGTGAGCGTGTGCGTATTCGAGAAGGGCTGTCTGGCCGCCGAACAGTCCTCGCGCAATTGGGGGTGGGTACGAACCCTCACGCGGGACGTGGCCGAAGTGCCGCTGGCGGTGCGCGCGAACGCGCTGTGGGCGGATATCCAGGCAAAAACAGACGTAGGCTTTCGGCGCACGGGTCTGTTGTATATGCAGGAGAACGATGCCGATGCCGCGGCCCATGCGAAGTGGATCGCGTCCGCACGCGAGCACGGCTTGGATGCCACGCTGTTGACGCGCGAGCGCGCGCTCAGCCAGTTGCCCCCGTCGAGTCGCGCATGGACCGGTGCCATGCAAAGCGCGTCGGATGGCGTGGCCGAGCCGCAACGCGCCACGCACGGCATTGCCGGTCTGGCGCAAAGATCTTGGCGCCAAGATCTACGAGCACTGCGCGGTGCGCGGCATCGAGTCATCCGCGGGTCGCGTGTCGGCGGTCATCACGGAGCGCGGGGTGGTGCGCACGCAAGCGGTGGTCATCGCGGGCGGCGCGTGGTCGCGGTTGTTCTGCGGCAATCTTGGCGCAGAGTTTCCGCAACTCAAGGTGCGAGGTTCGGTGCTGCGCACGGCGCCCTTCGAGGCGCCTCTGCTCGCCGCCGTCAACGGCAAGGATTTCACGTGCCGCAAGCGTGGCGACGGCGGCTACACCGTGTCGCAATTCGGGGCATCGATGGCCGATGTGGTGCCCGACAGCTTTCGCTTGATGCCTCACTTCGGGCGCGCCTGGCTGGCCAACCGCGAGTTCGTGCGGCTGCGGTTCGGTAAACGTTTTTTCGAAGAACTGCGCGAACCGCGCCGCTTCGCGCTCGATCGCGAAACGCCGTTCGAACGATGCCGCGTGCTGGATCCGGCGCCGTCGGCGAAGGGCGTGAGCCAGGCGTGGGCGCGGCTGACCGAGACGTTTCCCATATTCGGTCAGGCACGCATTGCACAGTCGTGGGCCGGGTATATCGACGTCACACCGGATGCATTGCCGGTGATGTCGCCCGTGCCGAAACATCCTGGTCTCTTTCTGGCATCGGGGTTCTCGGGCCATGGCTTCGGCATCGGCCCCGCAGCGGGCGAGTTGATGGCAAACATGGTGCAAGGCCATGCGCTGGGTGTGGATGCCGCGCCATTTCGGTTTTCTCGTTTCAGTGGCAAGGATGGTCAGGCGGGCGGCCAGTGAAATGAAGTCGGTTTGCGGCCGCCGCAACCCAGCGAGCGGTCATTGAGTTCGAACAGGGGAGTGAGTCATGTCCAGGGCAGTGACGATGATCGAAGGTTTGAACACGACGCGCCGCCGGGCGCTGCGGCGGCTTGGCGGCACGGTGCTGGCTTGCCTAGCCGCCACTGGCCTGGCAGGTGCAGTGCACGCCGCCGCACCTTGGCCCACCAAGCCCATCAAACTCGTCGTAGGCTATCCGCCGGGCGGCGGCACCGATACGGTGGCGCGCCTGATTGCCCAACAGTTCTCCAAGACGCTGGGGCAGCAGGTCGTGGTCGAAAATCGTCCCGGGGCCAGCAGCACCATCGCCACACAGCAGGTGGTGCGGGCCGAGCCCGATGGGTATACGTTGTTGTTCGCGACCGCGTCGCCCTTGACCGGTGCGCCACTGACGATGAAAGGCCTGCAATATGATCCGATCAAGGATCTGGCGCCGATCACGCTGGTGGGCAACGGCCCCTTCATCATGGTGGCCAATCCGGCGTTTCCGCCCAATAATCTGGCCGAGTTGATCGCCTACGCGCGCGCCCATCCGGGCGAGGTCAACTATGCGTCGCCGGGCAACAGCACCGCCAATTACTTTTTCACCGAATTGCTCAACATGGATGCCAAGATCAACACGGTCAACGTGGCATACAAAGGCAGCGCCGCGCTGGTCAACGATCTGATGGGCGGGCATGTGCAATACACGCTCGAAACGCCGGGCACCACATTGCCGTTGATTCGCGAAGGCAAGCTCAAGGCGATCGTACTGTTGAACGATGAGCGGCTCGCCAAGGCACCGGACGTGCAAACCACCGTTGAAGCCGGCTATCCGCAATTGGTGGGTGGCTCGTGGTACGGCATCCTGGCGCCTGCCGGCACGCCGCGCCCGATTATCGATGCGGTACAGCAGGCCACGGTGAAGGCATTGCAATCGCCCGAGGTGCGCCACGCCATGGACGAGCGCGACGTGCTGATCAAGGGCACGACGCCGGAGGCATTCGCCGCGTTCATCGGTGCCGAATATAAAAAGTGGCAGGACGTGACCCAGCGTTTGGGCATCGTGCCGCAGTGATCCATAGGGAGACAATCATGCAGGCAACACAGCGCGCCGACGACTTGACGCAAGGCAGCGCACCGCTGGCGATGCGTCCCACGTTGGCCGGCTTGAATCACATGATCTCGGCGGGCCACTATCTGGCCACGCAAGCCGGCATGAACATCCTGCAAGCGGGTGGCAATGCCATCGATGCCGGTGTGGCCGCCGGTATCGCCCTGGGTGTAGTGCAAAGCGATATCGTCAACTTTGGCGGCGTGGCGCCATGCCTCGTTTATCACGCCGACACGCAAAAGGTGTGGAGCATTTCCGGCCTGGGCTATTGGCCTCGCGCCGCCACGCTCGATCTGTTTCTCAATGACCATGGCGGCAAGATTCCGGCGGGCGTGTTGCGCACCGTTATCCCGGCGGCGCCGGATGCGTGGATCACGGCACTGGAGCGCTTCGGCACGATGTCATTCGGCGACGTGTCGGCGGCGGCCATCGGCTATGCCCGCGAGGGCTTTGTGATGTATCCGCTGATGGCCGAAGTGCTGGCCGACCATGCGCAGGATTATGGCCGATGGGCGTCGAGCGCCGCCGTGTATCTACCCGATGGACGTCCGCCCGCAGCCGGCGATATCTTTCGGCAAAGCGATCTCGCTCGCACGTTGCAATACATGGCCGATGAAGAGCGCGCCCATGGCGCAGCAGGCCGCGCCGCGGGCTTGGCCGCTGCGCGCCACGCCTTCTATCGTGGCGATATCGCCAAAAGCATCGTGGATTTCCACCGCACTGAGGGCGGCCTGCTCACGCATGACGACCTGGCCGACTTTGCCGTGGAGGTCGAGCCTGCGTTGTCGACCGATTTTCGCGGCACGCAGCTCTACAGTTGCGGATTCTGGTGCCAGGGGCCCACCTTGCTGCAGATGTTGAATATTCTCGAGTCGCGCGATGTGGCGGCCTTGGGCCACAACTCCGCAGCGTATGTGCACCTGCTCACTGAGACGATCAAGCTCGCCTTCGCCGATCGCGAAGCGCACTACGGCGATCCGCGCTATCGCGATATTCCTCAGGCGGCGTTGCTGTCCAAGGCCTACGCATTGGATCGGCTTGGGTTGATCCAAGATGACCGAGCGTTGCCCGATATGCCGTCGCCGGGTGAACCGGGCTTATTCGGTGGCCGGCCGGTGCACAGCGACAAACCCGAAGACCGCGCGCGCACCGATCCCCGGCTGGATACGTCGTATGTGGCGGTGGTGGATCGCCACGGCAATGCGTTTTCGGCCACGCCCAGCGACGGGTCATACAACTCGCCGATCATTCCCGGCACGGGCATTTGCGCGTCGGGGCGCGGCAGCCAATCGTGGGCCGAGGCCGGCCATCCTTGCGCGATTGTGCCGGGTCACCGGCCGCGTCTCACGCCCAATCCGTCGCTGGCCATCCGGCCGGGCGAATATGTGATGCCCTTCGGCACGCCGGGGGGCGACGTGCAATGCCAGGCCATGCTGCAGACGTTTCTTAACGTGGAAGTGTTTGGCATGGATCTGCAGGCCGCCATCGAGGCACCGCGCTTTGCGACATTCAGTTTTCCGTCGTCGTTCGAGCCGCACAATGTGCAGCCCGGCCGGTTGATGCTGGAAGACCTGATTGCGCGCCACGTGGGTGACGCATTGATCGAGAAAGGGCATGCCGTGCAATGGTGGCGCGATCGCAACTGGCGCGCGGGGGCGATGTGCGCGGTCAGACACGATCTGACCACGGGCATTCGCTGGGGTGCAGCCGACCCCCGCCGGCCGGCCTATGCAGCGGGGTGCTGACGGTTCGGTGCCGACGCGATCGGAAATCGAGGCGGTGAAGGCGGCGTGGTGGTAAAGCGAAGCGACTAGTCCGCTGAAAGATGCGCCTGCTCGACCAGCACTTTCCACTTCGCCACTTCGCTCTTGACGGTGTCGCGCAACGCCTGGGGCGTGCTGGTATCCACTTGCGCGCCTTGTTCCTCGATGCGTTTGACGACTTCTTTGTCCGCCAGGGCGAGGTTCATGTTTTTATTGAGTAGTTCCACCACCGCGGGCGGCGTATTGGCCGGTGCGAATAACGCATACCACTGGGTGACTTCCACGCCTTCGATACCGGCCTCCGCCATCGTGGGCACATCGGGCAAGATGGCGACGCGCTTGGGACCGGCGATCGCCAGTGCCCGCAGTTTGCCGTTGACGATGCTGGGGTAAGCCGAGAACAGGCTGGGAAACATCACCTGCGTTTGTCCAGCCATCGTATCGGCCATGGCGGGGCCAGACCCTTTGTACGGGATGTGCATGAGATGCGCGCCGCTTGCCACTTTGAAGAGCTCGGCGGTGAAGTGAGGCGCCGTACCGTTGCCGGCAGACGCGTAGTTGAGTTCATCGGGGCGTGCTTTGCTGGCGGCCACCAGATCGGCCACCGAGCCTGCGCGGACCTTGGGGTTGACCACCATCACCGTGGGCGAATGGCCGATCATGCCGATGGGCGCAAAGTCTTTCAGCGGGTCGTAGCGCAGCGCCTGCAATGCCGGATTCATGCCGTGCGTGCCGATATAGCCCATCAGAATCGTGTAGCCATCGGCCGGCGAGCGCGCCACTTGTTCGGATGCGATGGCACCGTTGGCGCCGGCCTTGTTCTCGACGATGACTGTCTGGCCCATCAAGGTAGACAGCTTTTGACCGAGTACGCGTGCGATCGCGTCATTGCCGCCGCCGGGCGCCGTGGGCACGATCATCGTGATGGGGCGCTCGGGATAAGCGGCACGGGCGCTGGCGGCGGCGACCAGTTGCGCGCCACATAACGCCAGCGCGGCGGCGCCCAGCACCCAGGCCTGCGGTCGGGTGCGCGAGCCCAGGCTAAAGGCCGGACCGGCGTGGATCGGGGAATGCGCAATCGGGGAACGGGTGTCCATGGTGTTGTCTCCTGTCTTGTGTTTTTGTGGGCGGTGCGCGGGGCGCCGCCGGTACTACTTGAGAAAAACGTGATCCGGTACGAAGAGCGTGCCTTCGAAGATTTTTCGGGCGGTGCGCACCAGGCTGGCTTGCACCACGGCGATATCGCCACCGATTGAGGCAAGTTCGACATCCACATGAATGCTGCCTGCGGGATGCAGCACCGTGACCCGGCGCGTACCGGGCGCTGCCACGACGCGGGCGTCGGTGGCAACCGTGTGTGGAAGCAGCAGGGCAGCGGCGACACCGATCGCGCCGGTGACCGCATGCGATCGATGGCAACGCTTGGGGGTGAAGTAACGCGAGTACACCGTGTCTGCAGTGGGGCCGGGCGCCACAATCACGGGCTTGGGCAGCACGCTGTCGGTCACATCGCCCAGGCCCATGCGGCGGCCCGCTTCCAGACGAATCGCTTCGAGCCGCGCCAGGAGGTCGGTGTCGGCGTCGAGCGCGGCGGGCGTTTCGTCGCCCCGCAAACCCAATTGATGGGCGTGGATGATCACCATGACCTGCGCCGCGTCGATGCAGGTCACGTTTACGCCATGGATGGTGTCGATCCGATTGCCGGTGGGGAACACGTGCCCCGTGACGCCACCCCAGGCATCCAGGAAATCCAGCAGTACGGGCGCCGCGGTGCCGGGCACGCCGTCGATGTGCACATCGCCGTCGTAGTGCACCTGATTGCCGGCGGTACTGACTTTCACATCGATGCGCGCTTGCGTATTCACGTTGAACACACGCACACGCGTCGTGTTCTCGCCTGCCAGCGCCACCAAGCCTTGCTCGATGGCGAATGGCCCCACACCGGCCAGCATATTGCCGCAGTTGGGACGCGTATCCACCCGCGCCTCATCTACGCTGACTTGGGCAAACAGGTAATCCACGTCGCATTCGGGGCGGGTCGAACGCGAGACGATGGCGACTTTACTGGTGAGTGAATTGCCGCCACCCAGGCCGTCCACCTGCAGTTCGTTGGGGGAACCCAGGGCGGCGAGCAGTGTGCGATCGCGCAACGCGAGATCGGCCGGCAGCCAGTCGCTGAGAAAGAAGGGGCCGCGGGAAGTGCCGCCGCGCATAAGCACACAGGGAATCGAGGTCGTCATGAAACGCATGATCGGCGCGATCGATAATTCTGTGAATTGCATGTTTCGGATGTATTGATGCAAGCCACAAAAGAATAGAATGACGCGATGGCGACTGGCACGGAGATGACCCATGACCCAAAAATTCGATTTGGCCGATATGCAGGCCTTTGCAGCGGTGGCCGAGTTGCAGAGTTTTCGCGCGGCCGCCGAGGCCATTCACCTTTCACAACCCGCGTTCAGCCGGCGCATCGATAAGCTGGAAGAAGCGTTGGGTGTACGGCTGTTGGATCGCACCACGCGACGTGTCACGCTTACGGCGGTAGGTCGCGACTTTGCGCGCAAGACGCGGCAGTGGCTCGACGATTTGGATGGCATGTTGCTGGGCCTGGGCGACGTCGCGGCGTCGCGCATGGGCGAGGTCACGATCGCCTGCGTGCCTTCTGCGGTGTATTACTTTCTGCCGCAAGTGATGAAGCAGTATCACGAGCAGTTTCCGCGCATCCGCGTCAAGGTGCACGATGCGAGCGCCAACGAAGTGCTGGTGGCCGTGGCGCAGGGCGATGCCGATTTCGGGCTCAATTTCCTGGGCAGCCAGGAGGCCGATATCGAATTCAAGACCGTGCTTACCGAGCGGTTCGTCGTGGCGTGCCGGCGGGATCATCCGCTGGCGCGCAAACGCAAAGTGACCTGGGCCGAACTCAGCCGCTACGATTTCGTGTCGGTTGGAAAAACATCGGGCAATCGCATGCTGATGGATCTGGCGCTGGCCAATGCACCCAATCGTCCGCAATGCCTGTTCGAAGCCAACCACGTGACCACGTTGCTGGGGATGGTGGAGGCAGGCCTGGGTATCGCGGCGGTACCCCGGTTGGCGATGCCCGCACACGAGCATGCCACCTTGGCGAGTGTGCCATTGGCAGATCCCGTGATCACACGCCAGATGGGGCTGATCAAGCGCCGCGGGCGTTCGCTGTCTCCTGCGGCGCAGCAGCTCTATGATCTGCTGGCGGAGATGCGGGCCGTCAGGCCGCGCAGGAAAGCGACCGCCGCAAAATAGCCGTTCAGCTCACACGTACGGCACCATCGCGATGGCGGAGACCGCCATACCCTCGCGTCAATAGGATCTCGGCAAGCCCAATACTTTCTCGGCGATGAAGCACATGATGAGCTGTGGGCTCACGGGTGCGATGCGGGGGATATAGCTTTCGCGCAGCAGTCGTTCGACGTGATATTCCTTGGCGTAGCCCATGCCGCCCAGCGTCATGATTGCCGTCTGGCAGGCGTTATGGCCGGCTTCGGCAGCGAGATACTTGGCAGTGTTTGCAAAGGGGCCGCACGGTTCGCCGGCATCGTACAAACTGGCTGCCTTGAACACCATCAGGTCGGCCGCTTCGAGCTGCATCCAAGCTTGTGCCAAGGGGTGTTGCACGCCTTGATTCTGTCCGATGGGCCGGCCGAACACGTGGCGCTCGCCCGCATAACGCACCGCATGGTCCAGTGCCGCGCGGCCCAGTCCGACAGCCTCGGCGGCAATCAAAATCCGTTCTGGATTCAAGCCGTGCAGGATGTACTCGAAGCCGCGTCCTTCTTCGCCGATGCGGTCCGCCACGGGGATGCGCAATCCATCGATGAACAGCATATTGGAGTCGACGCACTTGCGGCCCATCTTTTCGATCTCGCGCACTTCGACGCGCGCACGATCCAGATCCGTGTAGAAGAGCGACAGCCCCTGCGTCGGCTTGCTGACGTCCGCCAAGGGCGTGGTGCGGGCCAGCAGCAGCATCTTGTCCGCCACCTGGGCGGTCGAAATCCAGATCTTGCGGCCATGCACCACGTAGTGATCGCCGTCGCGCACGGCGCGCGTCGAAAGCCGGGTGGTGTCGAGCCCTGCGTCGGGTTCGGTTACCGCGAAACAGGCTTTATGTTCGCCCGAAATCAACGCCGGCAGCCAGCGCTTGCGTTGCGCATCGTCGCCGAACACCACGACCGGATTCAAACCGAAGATGTTCATGTGCACGGCCGATGCGCCGGACATGCCCGCGCCGCTGGCCGAGATCGTTTGCATCATCAGCGCGGCCTCGGTCATGCCCAGCCCCGAGCCGCCATACGCTTCGGGCATCGCGATCCCCAGCCAGCCGTCGCGCGCGAGGTCGCGGTGCAGATCATGCGGAAACGCGCCGTCGCGATCGCGCGCCAGCCAGTAGTCGTCCGGATAGCGAGCGCAGAGTTGCTGCACGGCATCGCGCAGCGCGATTTGATCGGTCGAAAATTGAAAGTCCATCGATAACGTGCCTCGAGTTAAGGGTGAGCCGGCAAAGCCGGCCTGGGCGACGATCAGCCACGTTGTTGCGCCAGTGCGACCGTCATCCGTGCCATCGCGCCAGTGGGCAGATCAGCCATCAGCCAGTCGTCGCGCCTGTGCGCAGATCAGCTGGCCGAGGCACCAGTGCGCAGATCAGCCGGCCGAGGCGCCCGTGCGCAGATCAACTGGCCGTAGCGGTCCGTACGCGGATCAGCCCGTTGTCGCGCCTGATGCCAGCATCGCGGCAATTGCCGCCTCGTTGTAGCCGGCTTCGCGCAGCACCTCGGCGCTGTGTTCGCCCAGCCGTGGCGCGGGGCGCCGCAAGCTGGTGGGCGTGCGATCGAACGTACCCAGCGGTGCGGGCGTGCGCAGGCGGCCCTCGGTGGGATGCTCCACCGTACGCACGAACTGGGTGGCCTGCAGATGAGGATCGTCGATCAGATCCTCTACGCTATACAGGCGCGACGCGGGAATGTCGGACGCGTCGAACAACGCAAGCCAAGCCTCGGTGGTGCGCGTGGCCACCACATCGGCCACATAGCTGTACACCGCCGCGATGTCGGCGGCACGCGCCGTATGCGAAGAGAACGGCGGCTCGTCTGCCTTCTCCGGTTTGCCAATGGCCGCGAAAAAGTTGCGCCAGTGCTTGTCGTTGTAGATCAGCAGGCAGATATGACCATCCTGCGTGGCGTACGGTTTGCGATGCGGCGCGAGCACGCGCGCATAGCCGGCCTCGCCCATCGGCGGGTCGAACGTCGCGCCGGCCAAATGATCGCCGAGCACCATATGCGCCATGCCTTCAAACATCGGGATCTCGATGCGTTGCCCGTGCCCCGTCGTGCGGGCGTTGAGCACGCTCGACACCAGCGCCACGGCCATGTGCAGGCCCACCGTGCGATCGGCCAGCGTGAGCGGGGCATACCGGGGTACGTCGCCGCTTTGCCGGCGGGATAGATCGGCAATGCCGGTCTGCCCCTGGATCAGGTCGTCATAGGCCGGACGACCCGCATAGGGACCGGCTTCGCCGAATCCATAGGCGCCGGCGTAGACGATGCGCGGGTTGACAGCCGCGAACGCGGCGTAGTCCAGGCCCAGCCGCGCCATCGCTTGCGGCCGGATGTTGTAGAGCACCGCATCGCAATCGCGTGCCAAGGCCAGGCAGGCATCGCGGCCGGCAGGGTGCTTCAGATCCAGCACGATCGAACGCTTGTTGCGGTTCAAGTGCAAAAAGAGATGGCCCATGCCGGGATTGCGCATGGGACCCACGGCGCGCATGTTGTCGCCGCTTTTGGCTTCCACCTTGATGACGTCGGCGCCCAGATCCGCCAACACCTGGGTGGCGTACGGACCCATCACTACCGATGTCAGATCGAGAATGCGTACGCCGGTAAGCGGGCCAACCGATACGTCCGACACGTCTGCTGTTCCTTCTGCTGCCGTACCGCTCATGTGGGTTCGATCCCGGCGTTCTTGATCAATTCGCCCCACAGGGTGCGCTGCTCGGCCACAAACTTGGCGAAGTCTTCGGGTGTGCCACTGAACGCGTCAAACCCCAATCCGGCGAGCTTCTCCTTCAACACCGGATCGCTCACGATCTTGTTGATCGCCGCATTAAGTTTCTGCACCACCTCGGGCGGCAAGCCGGCCGGGCCGAAGAAGCCGTTCCAGGAGTTGATGTCGAAGTTCGTGACGCCGGCTTCCTGCATCGAAACGATGTCCGGCACCACCTTGCTGCGGGCTTGCGTGGATACCGCAAGCGCGCGCAACTGGCCCGAGTTCACAAACGCGCTGCCGGAGGCTACGTCGGTAAACATCATGTCGACCTGACCGCCGATGACGTCGGTGACCGCTTGCGGTGTGCCTTTGTAGGGCACATGCAGGATGTCGATGCCGGCACGATCCGCGAGCGTGGCGCCGGCCACGATGCCGGTGCTGTTGCCGCTGCCATAGGTGAGCTTGCCCGGGTTCTTCTTGGCGTAAGCCACGAGTTCCTGAACGCTCTTGAACGGCAACTTGGGATTGACCACCAGCACGAAGGGCAGGTTGCCGCCGCGGGCGATAGGCGTGAAATCTTTCACGGGATCGTACGGCACGTTCTTCATCAGGAACGGCGCGGCCGAATGGGAGGTATTGGTGGTCACGAAGAGCGTGTAGCCATCGGGCTTGGCGCGAGCCACATAGCTTGCCGCGATCGTGGCGTTGGCGCCGGGCTTGTTTTCCACCACCACCTGCTGACCGAGGATGTTGCCCAACTCAGCCGCGAAGATGCGGCCCACGGCATCGGTGCCGGAGCCCGCGGGGAAGGGCACGACGAGGCTGATCGGACGTTCGGGGTAAGCGGCGTGCGCGAGCGGGGCGGCGAACGACAAAGCGAGCGCGGCCGATGCGCCGCTCAGCCGCAAGCGGCGAATGAATGAGGTCATGATTGTCTCCAGTATTTTTTTATGTATCGATCAGCGGATCACGCGGTCCGGCGATTCTTCGTACGGCGGGGTGTAGATCACGAGCAGGCGCACCGGCGTATCGCTCGTAACGGTAAAGACGTGGGGAATGTCGGGCGGGAAGTACACGCAGTCGCCGGCGACCATGTCGGCGGACTCGCCATCCACTTCGGCGCGCGCCGTGCCTTCCAGCAGATAACAGACTTGCTCGATGCCTGGATGAGCATGGGGCAGGGCGCCCTTGCCCTTTTCGATCACGCCGAGCACGACTTCGACATGCTTGGAGCCGACGTTGTCGGGACCGATCAACCGGCGGTTGACGGTGCCCACGTGATTGGCGGGGTGGTATCCAGCGATATCGGCTTCGCGGACGAGCCAGCGGGGGTGCTGCGAGGGGCTCACAAAGTCTCCTGAGTTTTCTTATCTGTGAATTGGTTTTTACATCCGTGAAAAGTTGACGTCAACTCGAACCGGCTGGAAGGCACCATCAAGCTGCCACACAGGGCCATGACGTCGAGCGGAAACGCGCGGTAAGAGGCTGGGTATCAGAGAGGAGCCACATTGCCACTGAGGCGCAGCCGGACCGACATTGAAGCGCGCGTCGCGTCTGGCGCATAATTCGCCTTTCGTTTTCGGCTCCTTTTACGCATGCGTTAGTGTGTTGTGCACCACCTCTTGCCCACGACTTCCTACCCATGACCTCATCGCCGCCCCTTCGCAAAGAATGCCCGCCCGGCGCCTGTGTGTGCGAGCGCGAACGGCTGTTCGACGATCCGGCGAGCGACATGCGCATTCTGCAGCTCACCAAGGAAGAAGAAAAACGCCTGGTGGCACGCCTGGAAAGCGTGAGCAGCTATGCCGATCTGAAGGCGATGGAACGGCGGCTGCAGGCCAATCTGGGCATCACCTTGCAGATGGGCGCGCGCGCCCGGGAAGTGCGCACGGTGCGCGGCATTGCGATCCGTCTCGAGGAACGCCCGGGCCTGTGCAAGAAAACGCGCCAGACGATTCCGGCCGCAATCCGCCGGTGCCTGGAAAACAATCCCGATATCGCGTTTGCCGTGCTCAACGAAGGCGGGTTGTACGGCGGCGACGCTCAGGGCAGCCTGTTTGGCGATGAGGACGACACGGTCGAATAGAGGCGGCCACTCTGGTTTCGGCCGAGGCGTTTTCGATCGGTCGACTGAGGTGCGTTTGCGCTCGCGCGACGCCCAGCCGCGTTAACCGGCCTGTTCGAGCGCGGTGCACGCCGCGCGCAGGATGCCGGCGTAGGTGTGCTGATTCGGCTCGATGCGGTAGATGGGGGCACCCACCGAGATCGCGTAGTACTCGCCGTTGAGTTTGACGGGCCACGCAATGGCGCCCACGTCGTTGATCGATTCGCCGGCATTCAAATACCAGCCGCGTTCGCGCGAGCGCGTGAGATCGGCTTCGAGGGCTGCGATATCGGTAAGCGTTTTGTCGGTATAGCGCACGAGCGGCGCGCGGGCCAATACCGCTTGGCGGTCCGCCGGATCCAGCACGGCGATCAGCGCTTTGCCCAACGAATTGGCATGCACCGGCTTGAATTCGCCGCCCACCGCCACATAGCGGATCGAGTGCGGCGAATCGAGTACATCCAGGTAGACCACACGGCGATCGGCCGTGAGCTTGGCGAACACCACCGTTTCTTGCGTGGCATCGCGCAGGGCAACGAGGCTTGGGTAAACCCGCTCGCGCACGGGATCGTTGTGCGCGATGCGTTGCGCCATCGCCAGCAACCGGCTCGTGGGGTAATACCCCGTGCGCCGGCTGGTTTCGTACAGATAGCCCAATTCGCTCAACGTGCGGATGAGCGCCAGGCAGCTCGACACCGGCGCATCGAGCAGCCGGGCGAGTTCCGATAAGGGCAGGGGACGTTTTTCGCGCGCGAAGAGTTCGATGATCTCAATCACGCGCAGGGCCGTTTTGACGCTCATCGCGAGGCCCGGGGCGCGTTAACGGCGCACGGCGGCAAGCACCCGCTCGGCCTCGATACGCACGCGATCAGGGGCGGTGCCACCGATGTGCGAGCGCGCAGCGACCGATCCTTCAAGCGTGAGCACTTGATGGATATCGGCTTCGATGCTGGGGTGATAGGCCTTCAGGTCGTCCAGCGACAAGTCGGCGAGGTCGCAGTTGCGGGCTTCGCAATCGCGCACCGCATGGGCCACGATTTCGTGCGCATCGCGAAACGGCAGGCCGCGCTTGACCAGGTAATCGGCCAGATCGGTAGCCGTGGCGAACCCTTGCAGGGCAGCCGCGCGCATGGCGTCGGGCTTGACCTTGATGCCGGCAGCCATGTCAACGAAGATGGTGAGCGTGTCGCGAACGGTATCGACCGTATCGAAAAGGCCTTCCTTGTCTTCCTGGTTGTCTTTGTTGTAGGCCAGGGGCTGGCCCTTCATCAAGGTCAGCAGCGCCACCAGGTGACCGTTGACGCGGCCGGTCTTGCCGCGGGCAAGTTCGGGCACGTCGGGGTTTTTCTTTTGGGGCATGATCGAGCTGCCGGTGCAGAACCGGTCGGCCAGATCGATGAAGCCCACGCGCGGGCTCATCCACAGCACCAACTCTTCCGACAAACGCGAGATATGCGTCATGATGAGCGCGGCGGCCGCGCAGAATTCGATGGCGAAGTCGCGATCCGACACGGCGTCGAGCGAGTTGCGGCAGACTTCGTCAAAGCCAAGCAGGTGGGCCACGTGTTCGCGGTCGATCGGGAAGCTGGTGCCGGCCAGGGCGGCGGCGCCCAACGGCAGGCGGTTGACGCGGCGGCGCACGTCCACCATGCGCTCGGCGTCGCGGCCGAACATTTCGGCATACGCCAGCAGGTGATGGCCGAACGTGACCGGCTGGGCCACCTGCAAATGGGTGAAACCGGGCATGATCGTATCGGCATTGGCGTGCGCCACGGTGGCGAGCGCCCCGCGCAGGCCGTGCAGCAATTCGGTGATGACGTCGATCTCGGCGCGCAGCCACAGGCGAATATCGGTGGCGACCTGGTCGTTGCGCGAGCGGCCGGTGTGCAGGCGCTTGCCGGCGTCGCCCACGAGCTCGACCAGGCGCTTTTCGATATTCAGGTGCACATCTTCGAGATCGAGCAACCAGGTGAACTTGCCGGCGTCGATTTCGCTCAGGATCTGCGTCATGCCGCGCTGGATGGCAGCGTGGTCGTCTTCCGTGATAATGCCCTGGGTGGCGAGCATGGCGGCATGCGCCAGCGAACCCTGGATGTCGACATGGGCCAGCCGCTTATCGAAATCGACCGAGGCCGTATAGCGTTTGACGAGATCGGACACGGGCTCGGAAAAGCGGGCCGACCAGGCTTGGGCTTTGTTGGCGAATTGATTTTGATTGGGGGTGGCGTCGTTGGACATCTGGCTCGTATAAGTTTTGACAGGCAGACCGAAATTATAGATGCTCTCGAACCGATAGTCGGGCAAGGAACGTTGTGGACACGCTGGACCTCGAACAATTAGCCGCTCAGGCACACACCTACATGCCCACCCAGCCCTGGCTGCAGGTGGTGGTAGGCATCCTGCTGCTCACGTTGACCGCCCTGGTCGCGCAGTGGGTGGTGGCGCGGATCGTCCTGTACATGGCGCACCGGCTGCTGGTGCTGGCCCATCGCGGCGATTGGGATCGGGCGCTGGCCAAGCGGCGGGCGTATCACAACGTCTGGTACGCCGTGCCGTTCGCGGTGGTATCGCGCTGCGTGGAATATGTGCCGCATCTGGATGGGTTGGCGGAGGTCGTCAGCCGGTGGTCCCAGGCCGGCGCCTGGATCTGCCTCTTTGCCGCGGGCAACGCAGTGCTGAGCGCCTGGCAAGATACTTATGCGGCCACTACGCGCGCGCAAACGCGCTCGATCAAAGGCTATATCCAGATCGGCAAGATCGTTCTGGTCGTGATCTGTACCGTCCTGGTCATTTCCATCGTGATCGACCGCTCGCCGCTCTGGATGATTTCCGGCCTGGGCGCGCTCTCGGCGGTGCTGCTGCTGGTGTTCAAGGATACCTTGCTGTCACTGGTGGCCAGCACCCAGCTCACGTCGAACGATATGCTGCGCATCGGCGACTGGATCGAAATGCCGCAGGCGGGCGCCGACGGGTTCGTGAAGGACATCGCGCTCCATACCGTCAAAGTCCAGAACTGGGACAACACCGTCACCACGGTACCCACTTATAAGCTCTTTTCCGAGAGCTACCGCAATTTTCGGCAGATGTTCGAGTCGGGCGGGCGGCGCATCAAGCGCACGCTGCGGGTGGATGCCACTCAGGTGCGGTTTCTTGCCGCCGAAGAGCGCGAGCGCCTGATGCGCTTTCGCCTGCTGCACGATTATCTCGAGGCCAAGCACACCGATCTGGATGCGGCCAACCAGACGCTCGGCGACTTCAATATCCCTGTCAATCAGCGACGCCTGACCAATATCGGCACCTTTCGCGCGTACGCCTTGGCCTACTTGAAGCAGCACGATGAACTGCGCCAGGACATGGCCATGATGGTGCGGATGATGGAACCGCAATCCGACGGCATTCCCATTGAGGTGTATTGCTTTACGGCCATCACGGCCTGGGCCGAGTACGAGCGCATCCAGGGCGACATCTTCGACCATCTGCTCGCGATCCTGCCTGAGCTCGGTCTGCAGCTCTATCAAGCGCCGTCCGGCGCCGACTTCGGCAATGTGGTCGGCCGGTTGCGCGCCGATGGGCCACGCGACCACCCGTGAGCGCGGCCGTGTGCCAAAATTGCGGGCATGTCGAGCGAAAGGCGAATGATGGCCAAGCAATTTTTCAATCTGTACGCCCACGGTTTTGTGCGGGTGGCAGTGGGCGTTCCGCAATGCCGGGTCGCCGATCCGGATTTCAATGCGGCTGAAACGATCGCGTTGGCGCGCCAGGCCCAGGCCGGCGGCGCCGTGTTCGTCGCATTTCCCGAGCTGGGATTGTCGGCGTATTCGTGCGACGACCTGTTTCATCAGCGGGCCTTGCTCGAGGGCTGCGAGCGGGCGTTGGGCGAGATCCTAACCGCGTCGCGCGAGCTCGACATCGTCATGGTGGTGGGCATGCCCATCTGCGTGGATCATCTGCTGTTCAACTGCGCAGTCGTGATCTCGCAGGGGCAGGTGCGCGGCGTGGTGCCCAAAAGCTATCTCCCCAATTACGGCGAGTTTTACGAAGCGCGCCAGTTCAGCGCCGCCGAATGCGCCCGCGCGCGCGAGGTCGTTTTGGCCGGACAGACCGCGCCGTTCGGCGCCGATCTGCTGTTCGACGTGCCGGGCATTCCGCGCTTCACGTTCCATGTGGAAATTTGCGAAGACGTGTGGGTGCCGATTCCTCCGTCCTCGTTCGCCGCGTTGGCAGGCGCTACCGTGCTGGTCAATTTGTCCGCTTCCAATATCGTGGTGGGCAAGGCCGGTTACCGGCATCAACTGGTGGCGCAGCAATCGGCGCGCTGCCTGGCGGCCTACCTGTACACCTCGGCCGGCCAAGGCGAATCGTCGACCGACATGGCCTGGGACGGCCAGTCGCTGATCTATGAAAACGGTGAAATGCTGGGCGAATCCGAGCGTTTTTCCAATGAATCGCATCTGCTCTTTGCCGACGTGGACCTCGAGCGGTTGTCGCACGAGCGCATGCGCCAGACCACCTTCGGGCAGTCGGTACGCGCGCACGGCAACGCGCTCGATCGTTTTCTCACGGTCGAAGTGCCGCTGGCGGCTCAAGCGATCGCGCAGCCTTCGTTGCCGCTGAATCGCCGCCTGGCGCGTTTTCCTTATGTGCCGGCCGATACCCGCCAGCGCGATGCGCGTTGCCGCGAGGTGTACAACATCCAGGTGCAGGCGCTGGTCAAGCGGCTATCGTCAAGCGGCATGTCGAAGGTGGTCATCGGCGTATCGGGTGGCCTGGATTCGACGCATGCCTTGCTGGTGTGCGCCAAGGCCATGGATGTGCTGGGCTTGCCCCGGTCCAACATCATCGGCATCACCATGCCGGGCTTTGCCACCAGTTCACGCACGCTGCAACAGGCGCGTACGTTGATGGCGGTGGTGGGCTGCGACGCCAGCGAAATCGATATCCGGCCCAGTTGCCTGCAGATGCTCAAGGATATCGGCCATCCGGCAGGCGAGGGCGCGAAGCAGTACGACATCACCTTTGAGAACGTACAGGCCGGCGAACGCACCAGTCATTTGTTTCGCATTGCCAACTTCAATGGCGCCATCGTGATCGGCACGGGCGACCTGAGCGAGCTGGCGTTGGGCTGGTGCACGTATGGCGTGGGCGACCATATGTCGCACTACAGTGTGAATGCCAGCGTGCCCAAAACGCTGATCACGCACCTGGTGCGCTGGATTGCCGAGACGGATGAAATCGGCAGCGCCGGCTCCGAGGTGTTGCTGGCGGTGCTCGATACCGACATCAGCCCGGAACTGGTGCCCGGTGACGGCACCGATCGCCCCGAGCAAAAAAGCGAACACACGATCGGTCCCTACGAACTCCAGGATTTTCATCTGTACTACACGCTGCGCTACGGCTTCGTGCCGTCGAAAGTGGCGTTTCTGGCGTATTCCGCCTGGCGCGACCGCACGGCCGGCGAATGGCCCGAAGGCGAGCATGTGGCGCGCAACGAGTACGATCTGCCCGCCATCAAGCGCAATCTGGCGATTTTCCTGGATCGCTTTTTCCGGACGAGCCAGTTCAAGCGATCGTGCATGCCCAACGCGCCCAAGGTGGGCACGGGCGGGTCGCTCTCGCCGCGTGGCGACTGGCGCGCACCCAGCGATTCCGAGTCGGTGGTGTGGCTCAACGAACTCAAAACCGTGCCAGACGAACCCCTGGCCTAATTGGCGCTATCCTTTACCTCTATTCATTCGGGTCGCTGTGCCCATCAATAACATCAGGACGACAACGTGAAACAAGTGACCGCAATCATTAAACCGTTCAAGCTCGACGAGGTGCGCGAAGCGCTGGCCGAGGTGGGCGTAAGCGGCCTCACCGTGACGGAAGTCAAAGGATTCGGGCGCCAGAAGGGCCATACCGAGCTGTATCGTGGCGCGGAATACGTGGTCGACTTCCTGCCCAAGATTCGCGTCGAAGTCGTGTTGCCCGACGATCGGGTAGATGCCGCCATCGACGCGCTGATTGCCGCCGCCCGCACCGGCAAGATCGGCGACGGCAAGATTTTCGTCACCCCGGTCGAGCGCGCGCTGCGCATCCGTACCGGCGAGATCGATGACGATGCCCTGTAAGCACTAGGCCGGGTCGCCATGCGTGCGTGGCGGTTTGAGATGCGGGCGCGTCGTGTTTCCGCTGTATCCGGCTGTGCCCGCATGCCAGTGTGCTTTTCCAGGTGGCTCAGCTTCTCAATCGCGCCGTTCGAACACTCGGCCACAGCCTTCGCGAATGGCGGCCGTAATTTCCTGCCGGGCGTGATCCCGTCGCTCGATCATCGCGATCTGGCGGGGGCCCACGCCGGCCATCTTGGGCAGCGGCATGATGCGCAGGCCCGGATCGTCTTTCCAGCGGCTGCCATGCAAGAGCGGCAACATGCTGACGCCCACCTCCTGGCGCACCAACGACACCAACGTCTCGATGGCGTTGAGTTCCAGAAAATCGGGCGGGCTCACGCCCAGCCGTTTGAGCGCCTGCTCGATACGCATGCCCGTACGTTGGCTGCGGTCGAAACGTAAAAACGGATGCTGGCTCAGCACCTCGACCACGGATTTTTCCGTGGCGTGCGCATGCGCTACCACCACGATGGGCTCTTCATACAATTGCGTCATGCGAATGCTGGCGCGTAACCGTCCCGACTGCACGACGATGGCCGCGTCGAGCTCGCCGCCTTCGATCTGGTGCGCAAGCTCGTGCGATTTCCCCGATAGCAGCCGGACGTCGAGTCGCGGGTGGTTGGCCTTCAACTGCGACACCACCTTCGATAAGCCACCCATGCACGACACGATGGCGCCGATGGCCACCGAGCCGCCAAGCTCGCCCGGCGCGCCTTTGGGCAGGCGCAGCGCGTCATATTGGTCGAGCAGGGCGCGTACCTCGGGCACCAGCGCCTGGCCGGCACGATTCAACAGCGCCAGCCGGCCGCTACGGTCAAAGAGCTCGCGGCCCATTTCCTTCTCGAAGGCGCGCATCTGAAAACTCACGGCAGCCTGCGTCAACGCCACGTGTTCCGCAGCCTCGGAGAAAGAGCCGTGACGCGCGATCGCCAGGAACGTGCGCATGAAGCGAATGGTACTCATAAATTAATTTTGTAAGTCGGATAAATAAGCCAAATTGATTTAATCACGATCGCGGCTTACCGTGTCGCCTTGCTCAACTGACTGCGTGAACGCCATGAAAGCCTTCGATTGGAACAATCCCTATCCGTCGGTTCGGATTCCGACCTTTGCCCGCAACGTCGTTTCGACCTCGCATCCGCTGGCGGCGCAGGCCGGTTTGCGCATTCTGCTCAAGGGCGGCAACGCCGTCGACGCTGCGATCGCCACGGCGGCGACCATGACGCTGGTTGAGCCCGTGTCCAATGGCTTGGGTAGCGATTGCTTTGCCATCGTCTGGGACGGCAAGAAACTGCATGGCTTGAATTCGTCAGGCGTGGCGCCGGCGGCCTGGAACGTCGAGTACTTCAAAAGCAAGTATGGCGTGAACGACCAAGGCTTGGCCAATCAGCCCAAGCGCGGCTGGGACAGCGTCACGGTGCCGGGTGCGGTTGCCGGCTGGGCTGCACTGCACGAAAAATTGGGCAAGCTGCCGTTCGCCGAACTGTTTGAACCCGCCATCGAGATCGCCGAGCGCGGCTACGCCGTGCCGCCCGTGGTGGCGCACAAGTGGGAAGCGGCTGCCGCCGAGTTGAAAGATCAGCCCGGATACGCCGAAGCGTTCATGCCCGACGGCCGTGCACCGGCTGTGGGCGAGCATTTCCGTTTGCCGGCTGCTGCTTACGCCTTGCGCCGCATTGCCGAGTCGAAGGGCCGTGACTTCTACGAGGGCGAGCTGGCCGAGAAGATCGCGGCGTTTTCCAAGCAGCATGGCGGTGCCATGACCCTGGACGATCTGCGCAATTACCAGCCCGAGTGGGTCGAACCCATTTCACGTCAATACCGCGGCTATGCCCTGCATGAAATCCCGCCGAACGGTCAAGGGATCGCGGCGCTGATCGCGTTGGGCATTCTGGAGCGTTTCGATCTGGCGTCGATGCCGCTGGATTCGGCACAGTCGCAGCACGTGCAGATCGAAGCGATGAAGTTGGCGTTTGCAGATTTGTACGCCTACGTGGCCGACCCGCGCAGCATGTCGGTCACGCCGGCGCAGATGTTGAACGACGCGTATCTCGACAGCCGCGCCAAGCTGATCGATCTGTCGCGTGCCAGCCAGGTCACGGCTGGCCGTCCGGACGCCGGCGGCACGATCTATCTCACGGCAGCCGATGAAAGCGGCATGATGATCTCGTTCATCCAGTCCAATTACATGGGATTCGGTTCGGGCGTGGTCGTGCCGGGCACCGGCATCAGCCTGCAAAACCGGGGTGTGGGTTTTTCGATGGATCCCAAGTCGGCCAACGTGGTCGAAGGCGGCAAGCGGCCGTTCCACACCATCATCCCGGGCTTCCTCACGCGCGACGGCAAGCCGGTGATGAGCTTTGGTGTGATGGGCGGCGACATGCAGCCGCAAGGCCATCTGCAAACGGTGGTGCGCATGCTCGACTACCACCAGCAGCCGCAGGCCGCATGCTGCGCGCCGCGCTGGAAGGTTAATCGCGATTACACGCTCGACGTGGAAGCGGCAATGTCGCCCGAAACGGTGGCCGGCCTGAAGGCGATGGGGCATCAATTGAAATCGGTGGCCGATCCCTACATGGACTTCGGCGCCGGTCAGTTCATCTGGCGCATGTCGCCCGATGACGCCGACCGCGGCTATGTGGCGGCCAGCGACAGCCGCCGCGACGGCCAGGCTGTGGGCTTCTAAACCCGGTCCTGCTGTCGGCGTCTGCTGCGCCTTTCGCAGGCCGGCAGGCGCTGCCGCAATACCGATGACGCACGCGCCGACAGGCGCGTTCGTCGTTTGGCAGCGGCCTTCGGTATGATGGCGGCCTTTGCGACCCTAACGATTCAGCTCATGGCCCTGCGCGCAACCATCTACAAAACCGAACTCAACGTCGCCGATACCGACAGGCATTACTACGCGAGTCATGCCCTGACGATCGCACGCCATCCGTCGGAAACCGATCTGCGCATGATGGTGCGGTTGCTTGCGTTCGCCTTGCATGCCGACGAGTCGCTGGCCTTCACCAAGGGCTTGAGCGACGTCGACGAGCCCGATATCTGGAAGAAGGATCTCACCGGTGCGATCGACTTGTGGATCGAGGTCGGTCAGCCCGAAGAGCGTCGCATCCTCAAGGCATGCGGTCGTGCCGATCAGGTCGTGATCTATTGCTATGGCGGCCACGCCAGCGAAATCTGGTGGGCGGGCGTGCGCGGCAAGCTCGAGCGCATGCGCAATCTCAAGGTGTACGGATTGCCGCAACACGCCGTCAACACGCTCGCCAGCCTAGCCACGCGAACGATGTCGCTCGATGTAAACATTTCGGATCAGTCGGCCTTCGTATCGAACGATCAAGGATCGGTCACGATTGAGCCGGAAGTCTGGCGTTAAGCCGGGGTCATGTTTTCGTACTTCGTGTGAGCGCCGGGGTTCGGGTCAACCGTTCAAGTCGACCGTTCGAGTCAACCGTTCGAACCAACGTTTGAACCAACGTTCACGCCGACATGCTCGGCCACCTCGCGTAGCCGCGCCAGATCCACTTCCATCGTGAGCACCTGCTGCGCGCGTGCGACTGCGAGGGCACTGTGCGCCAGCGCGCAACGCCGGAATTCGGGATGGGGCGCCCGCGCCAGCACCGCCAATGCCTTCTGCAGTTTGATGCCCACTTCGAGATTGCCCGCGCCGTAATGGGCAACGGGCGTAAAGGCATCGTCGAACAGATCGTCGATGGCGATGGGCGGCAGGTAGACGTCGGGGTACCGCACTTGGGTGGCGCGCGGATAAGGCTGCGCGTCCATTGCCGTATTGGCGTGGTTCGACCAGACCATCATCAACCGCGTCAGGCGGCCGACGATATCGATGGCGGTGCCGGGATCGTTGGTCGCCGGCGACAGGGCGCGCGAGGCCACCTCGGTCAACACGCACAGCCCAAAACGCGGATCCTGATCGAATGACCGTGCCGCGCCCAGCGTAAACGCCTGCTCGACAGCTTTGCGATCCTCGTCATTCAGTGGCGCCACGCAGGTCACGATCGGTTTGAAGGGATCGACGAAGGCGCCGGGGCGAATCTGCACCCGGATCGGCGTACCCACGCGTTGCGCCACGTCCTGCAGGGCACGCACATCGATATGCTGTACGTAACCGACTTCAAGCGCGCAGATCGCGTGGCTGCTGCTTGCGCCAGCCAGGGCAGGATCGTCGGCCTGCAGCGGCATGGCGCCCAGGCAGGGCGACTGGCGTTCGGCCTGCGCCGATTCCGTCGCTGCGCGTTCGATGCGCTCGGTGGTTTCACCCAGGCGGCCGAATGACGACACATGATCGATCCAGCGCAACAGGGTAACCACGATCAGCAGCACGACGCCTATCGTGACCACGAACAGCACCACCCGGCCGGCGTTGCCGTATACCCCCGAACTCAACGCGATCAGTCCTACCAGGCTGAAGAGAAAGGAGCCGATGAAGGTGGCCAGCATATTTTGCGTGGACGAGTCTTCCATGAGCAGCTTGATCGCGCGCGGCGTCACGTTGCTGGCCGCGCCGCCGTAGGCCGAGACCAACGTACTCACCGAAAACGTGGTCACCGCCAGCATGCTGGAAGCCAGGATGGTGAGAATCTTGTCGACCGCATCGGCGCCGACGCGCGCCGGGATGTCTTCGGGGATATAGGGTTTGATCAGGAGCGCTGCCAGCGCCGTCACCACCGCCAGAATCGAGAATGCCGTGGCGCGAAACCACAGCTTGCGTGTCATCTGGATCAACAGCCATTGCCAGCGGGTCATGAATTACGCTCGATGCCAAAAAGGCGGTAGGAAACACTCGGCCACCATCAAGGGTTGCCCCAGGCGCCAGAATACCGACCGCCGCGCAAGCCAAGGCGCGGCTTGGGCCGCCCAGGGCGTGGCGATATGCCGGGCCGCCAGCGCGGCGAGTGCGGTGTGAACGGTGCCGTGAAGCGGCGTAAAGCGATCGAGCGCCCGGGTGGTGAACGCGGAGCGCGTGACCCCGGCATCGTGATAGAGCATGTCGGCCAAGGGGCGCGTACGCAGGCGACGCATGCCTTGCCAGGCGCCGTGCGAGGCCAGAAGCGGCGTCAGGCTGCGCGCCACCACCGCCGGGATGCCGTCGACCAGCATGATGACTTCGCGCACCCACACCGGCGAGGCCACCGGCAGGCCGATCGCGGGCGCTTCATCGCGTGTGAGGCCGGCGGCGTGCTCGCTGAGCACGGCGAGTTCCACCCGACCCAATCCGCGCAAGCCCACCGTCAAGGCCCCCGGACGGGTCAGCCAATATCGTTCGGCCGGGGTGCGGCGTGGCGTGACCGCGTCACGCCACGGCTGCCGCGCGGGCGATTGCATGATTTCGTACGAGCGGGACACGGAAAGCGCAGGGTTCAGCAAAGTCATGGCTGCGTATTATCCCGAAATCCGGGATTGCCGGGCATAAACCACACGGGAAGGCGTTAACATCGTGTTTGTATGTTGGTGGCGGCAATGGAAAAAGTACGAATATCCAAATTGATGTCCGAGCGCGGACTCTGTTCACGGCGCGAAGCGGACGACTATATCGAACGGGGCTGGGTGCGTGTCGACGGCGAAGTCGCCACGCTCGGCGAACGCGCGTTTCCCACTCAGGAAATCACGCTGGAGCGGGCGGCGCAAACGCGTCAAACCGCACGCGTAACCATCCTCATCCACAAGCCCATGGGCATCGTGTCGGGGCAGGCCGAGAAGGGCTACACGCCCGCAGTGGCGCTGATCGACGCCAAGAGCCGGTCGGCCACGGATCGCGCCAAGCTGCGATTCGAAGCCGCGCACCGCCAGGGGCTGGCCGTGGCAGGCCGCCTGGATATCGATTCGACCGGGCTGCTGGTGCTCACGCAGGATGGACGCATCGCCAAGCATCTGATCGGCGAAACCTCGCCGGTCGAAAAAGAATATCTGGTGCGCGTCTCCGGGCAGCTCAAGGCCGAAGGCCTGGCCTTGCTCAACCACGGCTTGACGCTTGACGACAAGCCGCTCAAACCCGCGAAGGTGCGCTGGCAGAACTCGGACCAGTTGCAGTTCGTGCTGCAGGAAGGGCGCAAGCGCCAGATTCGTCGCATGTGCGAGCTCGTGGGCCTGAAGGTGGTCGGTTTGAAGCGGGTGCGCATCGGGCGGGTCGGCCTGGGCGATCTGCCTGTGGGGCAGTGGCGTTATCTGCGCGACGATGAGCAGTTCTAGTTCGTCATGGCGTTGAACCCACACGCCACGTCGAACGCCGCGCCTGCGCAGGTCGCGGGCGGCCTGGATTTTCTGAGCGGAAAAAGCGTGACCGCGTCCTTGCTGCGCGCCCGGGATTGGTCCGGCACCACGCTTGGCGCGCCGGAGCATTGGCCTGCAGCGCTGAAAACCACGTTGCGCATCGTGCTGGCGTCGCACTTTCCCATGATGATCCATTGGGGCCCCGATCTCATCACGTTCTACAACGACGCGTATGCGCCCAGCTTGCGCGATAAGCACCCGGGCGCCTTGGGATATCCCGCTCGGGCGTGGTGGAGCGAGATGTGGGACGAGTTGGCGCCGATGTTCGACCGGGTGTTGGCCGGCGAAACCTACTATGCCGAAAACAAGCGCTATGCGCCCATGCGCGACGGGGCGCGGCGCGATGCCTACTTCACCCACTGTCATAGTCCGATCTGGGATGAACGGGGCCAGGTTGTCGGGATTTTTCTGGTCGTCAACGAAACGACCCTGCAAGTGAACGAACTGATCGAGCGCGAGGCGTTCGAGGCGACGCTGCGGCAAACCAATGACATGCTGGAGCAGCGCGCGCTGCAAAGCAGCGAAGAGCGCGATCGCGTGTGGGCGCATTCGCGCGATTTGCTGGTGGTGTCTTCATTCGATGGGGTGTGGCGCGACGTGAGCCCCTCGTGCGATACCATCCTCGGCCGTCGCCCGGCCGAGATGATCGGCCGCAATTCGATCGATTTGGTGCATCCAGACGACGTGCCCCTCACGCTGGGTGCGTTGGCGGCCTCTGCCGACCAGGTCGATCTCACCAGTTTCGAGAACCGGCTGCAGCATGCCGACGGCAGCTATCGCTGGGTATCGTGGCACACGCGCGTCGGCCGCGATCGCGTGTATTCGTTCGGCCGCGACATCACGCACGAGAAAGACCAGGCCAGCGCGCTGGCCATGGCTGAAGCGCAGTTGCGCCAGGCGCAGAAGATGGAAGCCGTGGGTCAGCTTACCGGTGGGCTCGCGCATGATTTCAACAATCTGCTGACGGGTGTGACCGGTAGCCTGGAGCTGATGCGGCGCCGGCTGGCCTCGGATACGCTCGATCCGATATCGCTTGAGCGATACATCCGGGTGGCGCAGGATGCCGCATCGCGTGCGGCTTCGCTCACCCACCGGCTGCTGGCGTTTTCGCGCCGGCAGACGTTGGATCCCACGGCGGTGGATGCGTCTCACTTGATCGGCGGCATGCGCGATCTGATCGACCGCACCGTGGGCCCCGCCGTCACGCTGTCGGTGAGCGATGCGCCCGGGCTCTGGCCGATTCTGGTCGACGCGAGCCAACTCGAAAATGCGCTGCTCAATCTGTGCATCAACGCGCGCGACGCCATGCCCGATGGCGGCCGTTTGACGATCGCAACCCGCAACGTCGTGCTTGATACGGCCGAGGCGCACGCTTTTGACCTGATGCCGGGCGACTATGTGGTGCTCACTGTAAACGACACCGGCTGCGGCATGTCGCCCGCCGTGGTGGCACGCGCGTTCGACCCGTTCTACACAACGAAACCGATAGGCTCCGGCACCGGCCTGGGGTTGAGCATGACCTACGGATTTGCACGCCAATCCAATGGCACTGTGCGTATCGATTCCACCCCAAACGCCGGCACCACCATGTGGGTGTATTTACCCCGGCATGCCGAAGCGGCCGAAGTGGTGATCCATGCGTCGGGCTGCCCGGCCGACTTGCCCGTGGGCCCCGCACGCGAGACGGTGCTGGTGATCGACGATGAGCCCACCGTGCGGCTGCTGGTAGTGGAAGTGCTCGAAAGCATGGGATATCGCACGCTGGAAGCGGCCGACGGGCCGTCGGGCATGCGCATTTTGCAGTCTGCCGCGCCGATTGACCTGCTGATCACCGATGTCGGCTTGCCCGGCGGCATGAATGGCCGCCAGGTCGCCGACGCTGCGCGCGTGCTGCGTCCGGGCCTGAAAGTGCTTTTTATTACCGGCTATGCGGAAAGCGTGGTCATGAACAACACCGCGTTCGACGCCAGCATGCAGGTGCTGACCAAGCCGTTCGGTTTGGAACCCTTGGTCCTCCGTATCAGAGGCATGCTCGCCACAGATGGCGACACGCCGGCGTCCTGAACGTTCCTAGCCGGCCGAGCGGGCAGGCACTGCCTTGGGGCGTTGGCCGATAAGAGCCGGTCCCGAGCCCAACGACCAGTGGCGCGTGAGCCATTCGGCCAAAAAATCAACAAAGATGCTGGTTTTTGCCGGAAGCAGGCGCGTCTCGGTCACGGCATATACCGGGAACGGGCCACCATGCCAATCCGGCAGCACGCGCACCAGGCGGCCAGCTCGCACCTCGGCTTCGCATCCGGCTTCGTCCAGTCCGGCGATGCCCACGCCGCGCACCGCGAGCTGGCGCAGCATGGCGATACTGTTTACAGAAAACCGGCTTTTGGGTTGCACCATGACCTGTTCCTTCCCTGATCGCAGCGGCCACGCGGTGGCGCGATTGGCTTGGGAAGATCGAAACTCCAGAAATTCGTGTTTGGCGAGTTCGTCGGGGTGGCGGGGGAAGCCGTGCACCGCGATATATTGCGGTGCAGCATAGAGCATGGCCGGAATTGCACCAAGAAGACGCGCGATCTGAGTAGAATCGGGAAGCTCGCCGATCTCGATGGACACGTCACACGTGTGAAACACCTGTCCGGCATGTTCGGGGGCGGCAAGATCCAGATGGAAAGTCACCGCAGGGTACCGCTTGGAGAACTCCACGAATGCCGCTGCGAGAAAGTCCGTCCCGAAATCGGCCGGCATGTTCACGCGCAGTGGACCTGTAGGCGTGCTGACCAGGTGTTGGAGCTCTTCATGCGCAATCTGTGCCTCGGCCACGATGCGTTCACATCGTTCGAGATATCGCTCACCCGCTTCGGTGAGCGCCACCTTGCGCGTCGTGCGGCTAAGCAGCCTGACGCCCACCGCCCGCTCCAATTCCGCCACCTGACGAGACAGCGTCGACTTGGGCATGCCGAGTGCGTCCGCCGCGCGGCTGAAACTTCGCGCACGGGCGACCTCAACAAATAATTCCATTCCGTAAAGGCGTTTCATGCCTGGGATTATTCCATATATGGAACTATGTTTTCGAGAATTACCACTTTGTTTCTGTAACGGGATAGACGAAAATAGGCGTCTTTTTGCAGCGCACCAAGTGTGTGCGACGTGCCGTCTTGGCGCGGGGTAGCAGTTTTGGGATCGGATCTAATGAAAAGCAATAATGTCATTCAGCGGGCAACGGGTATCGCCTGCGTGTCGGTGTTGGCTCTCGCATTGGCAGCATGCGGCAATAAAGACGAGGCGCCGCCGGCACCACCGCCTTCCAAGGTGAGCGTGGTGACGCTGAAGACAGAAGCCGTCGCACTGACGACGCAACTGCCCGGACGCACCTCTGCCTTCCGCATCGCTGAAGTGCGGCCGCAGGTCAATGGCATCGTGCAAAAGCGCCTCTTCACCGAAGGCGGCGAAGTCAAGCAGGGACAGCAGCTTTATCAGATCGATCCGGCTATCTATCAAGCCGAAGTCGACAATGCCCGGGCCGCGTTGGCGCGTGCCCAAGCCACGCAAAAGACGGCGGCCCGATTGGTCGAGCGCTATGCGCCGCTGGCCAAGACCCGCGCCGTCGCGCAGCAGACCTACGACGAATCGGTCGCCTCGCGCGACCAGGCCGCCGCAGACGTGCAATCGGCCAAGGCCGCTTTGGATACCGCGCGCATCAATCTGGTTTACACCAAGGTGCTGGCGCCGATCTCGGGGTTGATCGGCCGCTCGAACTTTACGGAAGGTGCGCTGGTAGCGGCGCAGCAGGCCAACGCGATGGCGACCATTCAACAGATCGATCCCATCTACGTTGATGTGACGCAATCCAGCATCGAACTCCTGCGTTTGCAGCAGGACCTGGCAGCCGGCCGTCTGCAGCGCGCCGAAGGTGCCCAAGCGGCCCGTGTGACGCTGATGCTCGAAGACGGCACGCCATACGATCAACCCGGCAAGCTGATGTTTTCTGAAGTGACCGTCGATCCGACGACCAGTTCGGTATTGATCCGTGCCGAGTTCCCCAATCCCCAGCGCCGTTTGTTGCCGGGGATGTTCGTGCGTGCCCAATTGCCGGGCGGCGTGAACGACCAGGCCCTGTTGGTGCCGCAACGTGGCGTGACGCGTAATCAACGCGGTGACCCCACCGCGCTGGTGGTGAGTGCCGAGAACAAGGCCGAACTGCGCAATTTGAAGACCGATCGTGCCATTGGCGACAAGTGGCTCGTCACGGAAGGCCTGAAGGTTGGCGATCGCGTGATCGTCGAAGGTCTGCAAAGCGTGCGTCCTGGTGCTCAGGTCCAGATCGTCGATGCCGCCACCGAGCCGGGCCAGCAGCCGGCAGCCGGCGCCGCAGGCGCCGCACCCACGGGCGGAGCGCCTGCTGGGAACGGTCAGGGTGCGGGCGGCAACGCCGACGCCAAAGCGAACTAAGGAGTTTCTCGCATGGCAAAGTTTTTTATCGACAGGCCGATTTTCGCCTGGGTGATCGCGATCGTGCTGATGTTGGCCGGTGCGCTATCGATTACGTCGCTGCCGGTGTCTCAGTACCCGGCCATCGCGCCACCCGCCATTTCGATTCAGGTGACCTATCCCGGTGCCTCGGCCAAGACGGTGCAGGATACCGTCGTGCAGGTCATCGAGCAGCAGATGAACGGTCTGGATGGTTTGCGTTACTTCACGTCTGAAAGTAATGCCGACGGCAGCATGACCATCGAACTCACGTTCGAACAGGGCATCAATCCCGATATCGCGCAGGTTCAGGTCCAGAACAAGCTCTCCACCGCCGAGGCATTGCTGCCGCAGGAAGTGCAGCAGCAGGGCATCCGCGTGACCAAGGCCACCGCCAACTTCCTGATCGTATTGGGCTTTGTGTCCACCGACGGCAGCATGGCGCGCGAAGACATCAGCGATTACGTGGCGGCATTCGTCCAGGATCCGATCAGCCGTACCAAGGGCGTGGGCGACTTCCAGCTGTTCGGTTCGTCGTATGCCATGCGTATCTGGCTCGATCCCGAAAAGCTGGTCAACTTCAAGCTCGTGCCCAGCGATGTGACGGCGGCCATCAGCGCGCAGAACGTGCAGATTTCGGCAGGCCAATTGGGCGGCTTGCCCGCAGTGAAAGGGCAGGAATTGACGGCGACCGTGATCGGCCCCACCCGTCTGCAAACGCCTGAGGAGTTCCGCAAGATCCTGGTCAAGGTCAATCCGGACGGCTCGCAGGTACGCGTGGGCGACGTGGCGCGCGTGTCGCTGGGCAGCCAGAACTACTCGATCGACTCGTTCTATAACGGCGCCCCGGCGTCCGCACTGGCCATCAAGTTGGCCACGGGCGCCAACGCGTTGGACACGGCCGAGGCGGTTCGCGCCACGGTTGACGGCCTGAAGCCTTATTTCCCGCCGGGCCTGGACGTGGTGTACCCGTTCGACACGACGCCGTTCGTGAAGCTGTCGATCGAGGGCGTGATCCACACGCTGATCGAAGCCATCGTGCTCGTGTTCCTGGTGATGTATCTGTTCTTGCAGAACATCCGCGCAACGCTGATTCCAACCATGGCGGTGCCGGTGGTGCTGCTGGGGGTGTTCGGTGTGCTGGCCGCCTTTGGCTACTCGATTAACACGCTCACCATGTTCGGGTTGGTGCTCGCCATCGGGCTATTGGTCGACGATGCCATCGTGGTGGTGGAAAACGTCGAGCGGCTCATGGAAGAGGAGGGGCTCACGCCAAAGCAGGCAACCAAGAAGTCCATGACCCAGATTACCGGCGCGCTGATCGGTATCGGCATGGTGCTGTCGGCGGTGTTCCTGCCGATGGCGTTCTTCGGCGGCTCCACCGGTGTGATCTACCGTCAGTTCTCGATCACGATCGTGGCCTCCATGGTGCTGTCGGTCGGCGTGGCCATTATCTTTACGCCGGCGTTGTGCGCCACCATTCTCAAGCCCATCAAGAAAGGGCATAGCGAAAGCAAGAAGGGCTTTTTCGGCTGGTTCAACCGCAAGTTCGACCGCGCGAGCCACGGCTACGCGAACAACGTGTCGCGCGGCCTCGGTCGTCCGAAGCGTTTGATGCTGATCTATCTGGTGTTGCTGGTCGCAATGGCCTGGGTGTTCTTGCGCTTGCCCACGGGCTTCCTGCCGGATGAAGATCAGGGGATTCTGTTCGTTCAGGTGCAAACGCCGTCGGGCTCGACCGCTGAGCGCACCAAGGAGTCGATCGATAAGGCGACAGCCTATTTGTTGAACGAGCAAAAGGACGCCGTGGATTCGGTGCTGGCGATCAACGGCTTCAGCTTCGGCGGCCGGGGTCAAAACTCCGCCATTATGTTCGTCAAACTCAAGGATTGGTCGCTGCGCAAGGATTCGGCATTGCAGGCCGGTGCCGTCGCCGGTGCCGCGTCGGGCTACTTCGCGCAAAACATCCGCGATGCGCAAATCTTCGCGTTTGCACCGCCCGCGGTGCTTGAACTGGGTAACGCCAACGGTTTCGACCTGCAATTGATCGATCGTGCCAACGTGGGGCCGGAGGCCTTGCTGGCGGCGCGCAATCAATTGCTCGGCATGGCCGCGCAAAGCAAAACGTTGGTGCGCGTGCGTCCCAACGGCGTGGAAGATTCGGCGCAGTACGAGATCGCGATCGATCGTGAGAAGGCATCCGTGCTGGGCGTGTCGATTTCCGAGATCAACAGCACGTTGTCCACGGCATGGGGTTCGTCGTACGTCAACGACTTCATTGACCGCGGTCGTGTGAAGCGCGTGTACATCCAGGGCGAAGCCGATGCCCGGATGAATCCGGAGGATATCGATCGCTGGTATGTGCGCAACAGCGGGGGCGATATGGTGCCGTTCTCTGCCTTCGCCACGGGCAAGTGGACGTTCGGGCCGCAAAAGCTCGACCGCTACAACGGCTCTGCCTCCTACAACATCCAGGGCGAAGCTGCTCCGGGATCGAGTTCGGGCGCGGCCATGGTCGAGATGGAGCAGTTGATGTCCAAGCTGCCCGCAGGCGTGGGCTACGAGTGGACGGGTCTGTCGTACGAAGAACGATTGTCCGGCTCACAGGCGCCGATGCTCTACGCGATTTCGTTGATCGTGGTGTTCCTGTGCTTGGCGGCACTGTATGAAAGCTGGTCGATTCCGACAGCCGTCATGATGGTGGTGCCGCTGGGGATCATCGGCGCAGTGGTGGCGACACTATTGCGCGGCATGTCCAACGACGTTTATTTCCAGGTGGGGTTGCTGACAACCATCGGCCTTGCCGCGAAGAACGCGATTCTGATTGTGGAATTCGCGAAGGAGCATTGGGAGCAGGGCGCAAGTCTGAAAGAGGCCGCGGTGCATGCGGCACGTCAACGTCTGCGTCCGATTTTGATGACTTCGCTGGCGTTTACGCTGGGCGTGGTGCCGCTGGCCATTTCGACCGGCGCGGGTTCAGGTAGCCAGAATGCCATCGGTACTGGCGTGATCGGCGGTATGCTGTCCGCCACCTTCCTGGCCATCTTCTTCGTGCCGGCGTTCTTCGTGATCATGCTGTCACTCTTCAAGGTGAAGCGTTTGAGCGAAAACCAGGATAAGCATCTGAAGCAGGATGACGACGAGGATAATGAAGACGCACCTGCCGAGCATGGCAAGAGCGATCGCCAGAATGGCGAGCAGGAACCAAAGCAATGAGAATGTCATCGATGAGAACATTGTGGACCGCCTCGCTGGCGGTAACCCTGGCCGGGTGCTCCCTGGCGCCGACCTATGAGCGTCCGGCGGCGCCGGTGTCGGGCACGTACCCCACGGGCCCGGCCTATGGCTCGCCCGATCAAAGCAACGCCCGTCCGGATGGTGTGGCGACGGCCGATATCGGTTGGCGTGAATTCTTCACCGATCCGCTGCTGCAGCAGTTGATCGAGATGTCGTTGGCCAATAACCGCGATCTGCGCATTGCCGCACTCAATGTCGAGTCGGCCCAGGCGCAATACCGCATCGAGCGCGCCAATCTGTTCCCCAGTGTTGGGGTGGGTGGGCAGGCCAATATCCAGCGCACGCCTGGCGATCTGTCGATTTCGGGCAGTCCGAGCACGAGCCGCACCTATAGCGTGGGCGCGTCATTTTCGGATTGGGAACTCGATCTGTTTGGCCGGATTCGCAGCTTGAGCGATGCGGCCTTGCAAGAGTATTTTGGCCTGGAAGATACGCGCGAAGCGACACAACTGTCGCTGATCGCCGAGCTCGCCAACGCCTATATGACGTTCCGTGCCGACCAGGAGCTGCTCGCGCTCACCGAAGAAACGCTGGCCACGCAAAAGCAATCGTACGATCTGACCCTCCAGGGTTACGACGGCGGTGTGAATACGGCACTGGACTTGAGCCAGGCCGAGGTCTCGGTGCGCACGGCAGAGCGCAACTACGCGCTCTATACCCGGCAGGTCGCCAACGATCGCAATGCCCTGGTGCTGCTGCTGGGGCAGCCGCTGGACGACAACATGGAGCGTGCGCTCCAGCAGGCCAATCGTCTGGACGACAACGCCTTGCCGACGGCACTGCCGGCCGGCTTGCCGTCGGATCTGCTCACCCGTCGTCCGGATGTGCGCGCGGCGGAGCATCAATTGATGAGCGCCAACGCAAACATCGGCGCCGCGCGGGCCGCCTTCTTCCCGCGCATCGGCTTGACCGCCAGCGGCGGCACGTCGAGCTCCAGTCTGGATGGCTTGTTCAAGGCCGGCTCGGGCACCTGGGCGTTCAGCCCGTTGATCTCGGTACCGATCTTTGCGGGCGGCCAGTTGCGCGCCAGCCTGGACGTGGCCGAAATTCAGAAAGACGCACGAATTGCCCAGTACGAACGCACCATTCAAACGGGCTTTCGCGAAGTGGCGGATGCCTTGGCTGGCCGTGGCACGCTCGACCAACAGATCCGCTCGCAAGAGCAACTGGTGGCAGCCACGCAGCGCGCGTATGACGTGTCGGATCAATTGTTCCGCGGCGGCATCAGCAATTACCTGACGCTGCTGGATTCGCAACGTTCGTTGTATGACGCGCAACAAACGCTCGTCACGACGCGCCTGTCCCGGATCAGCAACCTGATCACGCTGTACAAGGTGTTGGGCGGTGGTTGGACCGAACGCACACCGGCATCGGCTGCTGCACCGGGCGCGGCTGCGGCCGGCACGGCAGCTCCCGGCACGGTAACGACGTCGGCGACACCGGCTCGGCGTCCGGCGGGATCGGCTTCGTCGTCCTACATGCGCCCGCAACCGGGCACGGTCACGCGCGTGCAGCAGCCGAGCTCAAACCGTTGATCGATTCCTGACCGCGACCCACGTCGCGTTCAAAAAAATGCCGCGTGGGCTTGAACAGCCACGCGGCGTTTTTTTGGTTATCGCGCTTATCGCTGCGGCTTCAGCGCTGCGGTGTCGGCTGTTGATAGAGGGTTCACGAAGCGTCGTGGGGCAGGATCGGCGATCAGCCGGCTTTGCCGCTCAACGTGTAGACCGCGCGCTCGTCCTGTGCCAGCAGCTTGGTCAACCAGGGCAGGGCCGTCTTGAGCTCGTCGTGCAGGGTATAGGGCGGGTTGACGATATACATGCCGCTACCATGCAGACCCAAACCATCGGGCGACGGCTTGCGCACGCTCAACGTAGCGTGCACCCAGCTCTTGGCTTCGATCTTTTCGAGATGGCGGCCGATCTCGGACGATTCCAGGCGCTGCACCATCGGGTACCAGACGACGAACGTGCCCGTGGCAAATCGCTGCAGGCCTTCCTTTACGGCCAGATAGGCGCGACGGTAATCGCGCTTGTCCTCGTAAGACGGATCGATCATCACGACACCGCGACGGGTGGGCGGGGGCATCATGGCCTTCAGGCCATCGAAGCCGTCGGTCGCGTAGATGGTGGTTTGACGGATGGCGCTGCGGCTTTCGCGCTCGAGGTTGGCCAGCAGTACTTCGGATTCGGTGGGGTGGAGCTCGAACAAACGCAGCCGGTCGTGATCGCGCAGGCTATGCAAGGCATACCAGGGCGAACCGGGGTAGTGGCGCAATCCTTCGCCACGATTGACCGCGCGCAGGCGCGCGATATAGGCGGCAAAAAGCGGCGGCAGATCGTCGCGGTTCCAGAGGCGCATCACCCCGTCGGCGAATTCGGCGTTTTTTTCGGCCCAATCGCTATCGAGTGTGTAGCGCCCGGCGCCCGCATGGGTGTCGACCACCCAGTACGGCGCGTCCTTGCGGTTCATATAGTCGAGGATATGAACCCAAATGGCGTGTTTGAGAACGTCGGCATGATTGCCGGCATGAAAGGCGTGGCGGTAACTAAACATGCGTGCAGTCTACCCGTCAACGACCGGCCACGTCGCGCATGGCGACCAGCTCATCGGTAAAAATCCCGTCCATGCCCCATTCGCGCAACTGTTTTGCGCGTGCCACGTCGTTCACCGTGTAGGCAGCCATTCGATAGCCTGCACCGTGCACCGCGGCGATCAGCTCTGGCGTCGCGCGTTTTTGATTGATATTCAGCGCCACGCAATCGTATTTCACCATGCGATCGCGCCAATCGGCCGCGGGCTCCGAGAGCAGCAGGGCGCGCGGCAATTCGGGCGCGGCCGCATGCGCGGCGGCCAGCGCCACCTCGGAAAATGACGACAGCAACGGCGGCACGCTTGCGTTCGCCCACAACGCCCGGCAGGCTAATGCGACGGCGGTGCCGGTGGCGGCTTCGTGCCCAAGCGACGGCTTGATCTCGACATTGCTGGCGATGCCGTTGGCAAGCAGAAACTGCACCACGGCTTCGAACGTCGGGACGCGTTCACCGGCAAATTCGGGCGAGTGCCAGCTGCCGGCGTCGAGTTGCGACAATTCGGCATACGTCATGTCGGCGACGCGACCCTGGCCATTGGTGCAGCGATCCACGGTGTCGTCATGCATCAGCACCAGAATATTGTCCCGGGTGAGTTTGACGTCGTATTCGACGAAGGTATAGCCGTGGCTTGCGCCCAGGCGCATCGCGGCCAGCGTATTTTCGGGCGCGTGACGCCCGCCGCCACGGTGTGCGATGAGGGCGGGATAAGGCCAGTCGAATGCGGGTGTGGACATGCGGGTCATTCCTGTTGAGAGATGAGCGGAGCGAACAGTCGAAAATGGTAAACTGCCCCGGCTAAACGGTTCACACCGGTACGGGGACGAGGCGGATACGATTCGGGGTTCGCCTTTTTTTATGCGCTTTATTGCCGCGCGGGGTTCAGTCAACGCGTGGGATCAGGGACTTCAATTGTTCGATTTTATTCGCAACCACCGACGTTGGATGCAAGTCATCCTGTTGGTCTTGATCGTGCCGTCCTTTTTCCTGGTCGGGATTCAGGGTTATGACAGCTTCGTCAACAAGGCGCCGGATATGGCGGTTGTGGGCGAGTCGGCCATCAGCCAGGCCGATTTCGACGCCATGCGCCGCGACCGGCTCGAACGCCTGCGCCAGAGCATGCGCGAGCGTTTCGACGCCGCCCGCCTGGACACGCCGGCAAGCCGTCAGGCCTTGCTCGACCAGATGATCGACCAGCGTCTGCTGGCAGCTGTCGCGATCGACAACCGTTTCTCGGTGTCGGACGAAACGCTGCGCAACACGATCGCGTCCATTCCCGCCGTGCAGGACGATGGTCGCTTTTCGCCCGAACTGTACCGTCAGGTACTGGCCTCGCAAGGCATGTCGCCGGCCCAATTCGAAGCCGGATTGCGCCGCGATCTGGCCGTGGCGCGTGTGATCGAACCCGTCGGCCAGTCGGCCCGCGTACCCACTACCGTGGCCAATAGCGTCGACAGCGCGCTCACGCAAACGCGATCGGTGCAAACGCGCCGTTTCGACGCTGCCGCGTATCGCGACCGCGTGACGGTGTCCGATCAGGACATCAAAGCCTGGTACGACGCCAACCAGCAAGCCTTGCAGATCCCCGAGAACGCCTCGGTGCGCTATGTGGTGCTGGACGAGGCGGCCGCGACCACCGGTGTCGAGGTCAAGGATGCCGACATCGCCACGTACTACAAGCAAAATCAAAACCGTTTCGGTCAGCCTGAACGCCGCCGTGCCAGCCACATTCTGATCCAGGTGCCGGCAGGCGCCTCGGCCGACGTGCGCAAGACGGCGCAAGGCAAGGCCGCGGCACTGGCCGCGCAGGCCGCATCCAACCCCGCCGGTTTCGCCGAGCTGGCACGCCAGAATTCGCAAGACGCGGGCTCGGCCGCCAATGGTGGCGATCTCGGTTGGATCGTGAAGGGCGTGTTCCCGCCGGCCCTGGATTCGGCCATCAACAGCCTTGCCGCCGATCAGGTGTCGGGTGTGGTCGAAAGCCCGTCCGGTTATCACGTGCTGAAAGTCACGGCCGTCGAAGCGCCCACGATCAAGCCGTTGGCCGACGTGCGCGATACCATCGTGGCCGAGATCAAGCAGCAGGAAGGCGCCAAGCGCTTTGCTGAAATGGCCACCACGCTGACCAAGCAAGTGAACGATCAGCGCGATTCGCTCGAGCCGGCCGCTGAAGCTGCCGGTTTGAAGGTGCGCACCGCCACGGGTGTCACGCGCGATGGCTTGTTGCAGGCCGAACAGGCTGGTGCGGGCGCCGCCTCGGCCAGTCGCGATGCCGATATCCTGAGCAGCCCGCGCGTACGCGAAGCGTTGTTCTCCAATGAAGTGCTGCGCGAGAAATTCAACTCGGGCGTGATCGAATTGGCCGCAAACAAGATGGTTGTGGTGCGGCTCGATGCGCTGAAGCCCGCTCAAGTGCCGCCGCTCGCCAGCGTGACCGACCGCGTGCGCACGACGCTGCGCAACCAGAAAGCTGCCGAAGCGGCCAAGCAGGCGGGCGAAGCCGAGTTGGCGACGCTGCGCACAACGCCCGTGGTCACCGTGCCTGCAGGCTTCGGCCCCACGCAGATGGTGTCGCGCCGCGAAGCGGGCGACTTGTCGCAAAGCGTGCTGAATGCGGTTGTGCAGTTGCCCGTGACACCTGTCCCGGCCTATACGGGCGTGGCGGATGGTTCGGATTACGTTGTGGTCCGTCTCGAGTCCGTCAGCGCCGGCAAGCCGGACGCGCAGGCCCAGGCGATGCTCACCCAGCAATTGAACGATGCCTGGGCGCAAGCCGAAGATGCGGCAGTGATCCGTATGCTGCGCGAGCAGTACAAGGTAAAGGTCACCCCGGAAGCCGAACGCATCATCAAGGGTGAAGCGACGGCCGAAGGCTGATTGCCGCGTCACCCGCGCATTACGTAAAAAACGCTTCGTCATTCGAAGCGTTTTTTTTGCTCGTCACCTTTTACTCGTCGTCCGCTTCCGCGTCGCCAAAGCGTTCGCGCGCCGCACGAAATCCGTCGGCATTCTCGATCACCCACATCCACAGTGGGATCATTTGGGTCAGCAGCCCGTAGCCAAGTGGGGACAACTCATACTCGACGCGCGGTGGCATCTCGCGATAATCATGGCGGATCACCAAGCCGTCGCGTTCCAGTTGTCGCAGCGTGCGTGTCAGCATGCGTTGCGTGACACCCGACATGCGCCGGCCGATCTCGGCATGCCGCAACTTTCCCGCGACGCCCAGTGTGTGCACGATCCCGAGTGACCAGCGATTGCCGGCGTGCGTAAGCACGTCGCGTTTGAGGCCATCGTCGTCGGCACTCAGCGCGTCGCATGCGGCTTGCGAATGTTCGATCAGCGTTTTATCGATCAAGTTTGTGCTCCAGTATCACGCGTGTGCCTTCTTTTCGCTCGCAACGAACCCTGACATGATGAAAGCCTGATAGTTTTTTCAACAGGATCTTGCGTGAAAAATCACACCCCGTCTTCAATGAACAATATCTTGATTCTAGGTGCTGGCGAACTGGGCAATGCGGTTATCCGCGAAATGGCCAAGATGGCCGCATCTCACGCCGATACGCACATTACGGTGATGCTGCGTCCATCACCTACCGCCGCAGTCAACCCCGAAAAGAAGAAGACGATAGACGCGCTGCAAGCGCTTGGCGTCTCCGTGTTGTCTGGCGACGTTGTCGCAGATTCGGTCGATGCGTTGGCGGCGCAGTTCAACGGCTTCGATACCATCGTCAGTTGTGTCGGCTTTTCCGCAGGCGCCGGCACACAGTTGAAACTCGCTCAAGCCGCGCTTGCTTGCGGCGTCAAACGTTTTGTGCCGTGGCAATTCGGTGTGGACTACGACACGATCGGCAAAGGGAGCCCGCAGAATCTGTTCGATGAGCAGTTGGATGTTCGCGCGTTGCTGCGGGCACAATCCAGCACTGAATGGCTCATCATTTCCACCGGTATGTTCACAAGTTTTTTGTTCGAGCCGTCATTCGGCGTTGTCGATCTTGCGGCCAGTGTCGTGCATGCGCTTGGCAGTTGGGATACCGCAGTCACGGTCACGACGCCAGAAGACATCGGCTATCTCACCGCGCGGATTCTGTTTGCGCAACCTGTCTTGAAAAATCAGGTGGTGTTTGTGGCTGGCGACACGCTGACGTATGCCGAGCTTGCGGATACGATCGATGCGCAGCTTGGACGGCGCGTAGAACGGGTGTCGTTATCGACGGCTCAGTTGGATGCGGACTTACAGGGCGCGCCCAACGATCAAATGAAGAAGTATCGCGCCGTATTCGCAGCCGGCAAAGGCGTTGCCTGGGAAAAAAGCGAGACCTTCAATGCCCGGCAGAAGATCGAGGTCACAACGGTTAAAGACTGGATCGAGAACAATCTCGCCACGGCCGCGGCCCCGGTTATCGCGGACGCTTGAAAATCGAGGGTGCGGTGCCGCCGGCAATGTCGGCTACACACGGTTCGCATCGTCGATCTTTCCCTCAGCTGTTGTGCTTTCCAAGCATGGGTTCGAGCACCGGCCACACATTGTCGCGCAGCGTGGATTGGGCATCTTCGTTGGGATGGATGCCGTCGGCCTGGAACCATTCTCGCCGTGTGGCCATGCCTTCAAGCAAGAAGGGCACGAAGGTCGCGTTTTGCGCCTTGGCAACCGTGGCGAACAAGCCCTGAAAACGATCGGCGTAAGCGCGTCCGTAATTAGGCGGGATCTGCATGCCGACGATCATGACGCGAGCGCCGGCTTTGCGCGCCTGCTCGGCCATGGTCGTCAGATTGTTCTCGGTCATATCCAGTGCCAGACCGCGCAAGGCATCGTTACCGCCAAGCTCGATGATGACGATCGCCGGCTTGTGCTGCTCGAGCAAGGGGCCGATCCGCGAGACGCCACCGCTGGTGGTATCGCCGCTGATGCTGGCGTTGATGAGGCGATAGTTGGGGTATTGTTCGTTCATGCGCTGCGCCATCAATGGCACCCAGCCCGAGCCGCGCCGCAAGCCATACTCTGCGGACAGGCTATCGCCCACCACGAGTACGTTGCGCGTGCTGGCGGTCTCGCGGGAACCGCTGGCGGTCGACGCGGTCTGAGCGGAAGCGGGAACATAAGCACATAACAGCAGGACGGCCGACAGGCTGGTCCGGCAAAGCAAACGGAAGAATAGGCGCATGGATAGTCGCAACGCGATCGTAGTAAAGGGGTTGGGCAAGCAAGTGGCCGACGCAGGCGGTTCGCTGTCGATCCTCGAAGGTATCGATTTTACGATCCAGGCCGGCGCGGCGGTCGCCATCGTCGGAAGCTCGGGGTCGGGCAAAAGTACCCTATTGGGACTGCTGGCGGGCCTGGATGTTCCCTCGACCGGTAGCGTTCATCTGGCTGGCGAGGATCTTTTCGCGCTGGACGAGGACGGGCGCGCGCAATTGCGGGCCAGGCACGTGGGCTTTGTCTTTCAATCTTTTCAGCTGCTTCCCAATCTTACGGCACTCGAGAACGTCATGCTGCCGCTGGAACTGGCGGGCAAGCCCGCGCGTGAGCCGGCCGAGGCCATGCTCGAGCGCGTTGGACTCGGTGCCCGGCTGCATCACTATCCGCGCACCCTGTCGGGTGGCGAGCAGCAGCGGGTATCGCTGGCGCGTGCCTTCGTGGTCGAACCGGCGCTGCTGTTTGCCGACGAGCCTACCGGCAGCCTTGACGTGGCGACAGGCGAAACCGTGATCGATCTCATGTTTGCGTTGCACCGCGAGCAGGGCACGACCTTGGTGCTCGTTACCCACGATCCTCAACTTGCCGCCCGTTGCGCCGAACAGATTGTGTTGAAGGCGGGTCGGTTGAGCGCTTGACGCCTGGCCTGCGCGACGGCAGGAGGTGTCGCGCTCTGCCACCCGCGTTCGACGCGATTATCTGGCCGTTGCGCCGCTTGCCTGACGCATGCGTTGGCTGCGGCGCCATTCCAGAAGGCTGATGGTTACCCCGCTGGCACACACCACGGCAATGCCCAGCCACGTGGTCGCGTCCGGAAAATGCCGCCACACCAGCCAACCCATGGCGGTGGACGTCACGATTTGCAAATACAGCACCGGCGCCAAGGTTGACGCGGGCGCGTTGCGATAGGCGCCGATCTGAAACAGATGGCCCAGCGCGCCTGAAAATCCGGTCGACAGCATGATCAAGATCTGGCCCGCACTCAATTGAGCGATGGCCGCCATCGCGTCGGACCAAAGAAGCGGCAGCGCAAGCGTCAAACAGGCTGTACCTACGCCGCCGCTCCATATCAACGATGTGAACGGGTTTTCACCGGCAATGCGCCGAGTGGCAACAAACTGACCGGCAAAAAGACAGGCCGTGACCAGGCCGGCCGCGACACCAGCCAAGGGCAAGCCACTGCCAGGTCGGATGATGAGCAACACGCCGGCGAAGCCTACGCCAGCCGCCACCCAGCGAGACAGGCGCGGTTGCTCGCCCAATACCCACGGCGACACTGCCAGCACGATCAGGGGCGCAAGAAAATTGATGGCGGTTGCTTCCGATTGGGGCAACAAGCTCAGGGTGGTAAAGAAAGAGAGCGTGGCGCAAAACATGAACGCCCCGCGGACGAATTGACGTCCGGGCTGGCGCGTGCGCACGATCGACCAACCTCGCGCGGGTACGACCAGCGCCAGTACGAGCACCAAATGGACGGCGTATCGAATCCACGCCAAGAACAACAATGGCACGCCGGCCGCCATCACCCATTTGCTCGTGCCATCCAGAACCGACAACATCACCATCGAGGCCAGCAGCCAAACGATGCCCCACACCGGCCGCGCGATTGGCGCAGCAGTCCCTGCCGACATGCCTGTCTCCCTTTTATGCGGAGTGATGATACGCCTTGATACGGTCGGTGCGTGGTTTTACGCACTAAGGCGGTGCATCGAGGCGCGCATGTTCGGGCGTAAAAGCGCTTATTCGGCGAGACCTTATTGATCGCCAGAGGCCCGGTTTCAGCCCGGTTTCAGGGTGTTCGGGGCAATCGTTAATGCTTGCAATCGGTAGGAAGCGTCGGCTTCCGGATGGAGTAACATCTTCCGATGCTGCCGCCCCACAAGGGCAAGCAGCTCGGATGTACGCCCTCGTTGCAGGGCGGCCCTATGCCAAATTGAGGAGATGCTTAATGGTCAAGAAACACGTTGCCGCCGTCTGGCTCGGCATGTCGGTCGCGCTTTTCGGCGCTGCCACCCCCGCGCTGGCCCAACAAGGCAAAACGCTGACCGTCGCCACCGATACGGCCTTCGTGCCGTTCGAATTCAAGCAAGGCGACAAGTACGTCGGTTTCGATATCGACCTGTGGGATGCCATCGCCAAGGAAATGAACGTCAAGTATCAATTCCGTCCGATGGATTTCAGCGGCATTATTCCCGGGCTGCAAACCAAGAATCTCGATGCCGCGCTGGCGGGCATCACGATTCGCGACGATCGCAAGAAAGTGATCGATTTTTCGGATCCTTACTACGAAAGCGGTCTGGCCATTCTGGTCAGCAACAAGAACACCGATATCACCGATGCCAAGAGCCTCTCCGGCAAAACGGTCGCGGTGAAAACCGGCACCGCCACAGTCGACTTCCTGCGCAAGGAAGTGCCTGATGCCAAGCTCAAGCTTTTCCCCAACATCGATAACGCTTATCTTGAACTGGCCACGGGCCGCGTCGATGCCGCCGTGCACGATACCCCCAACGTCCAGTACTACGCGAACTCGGCCGGCAAGGATCGCACCAAGGTCGTGGGCAAGGTCAAGAGCGGCGACTTCTACGGCATCGCCATGCCCAAGGGTAGCCCGCTGGTCGCCGACGTCAACAAGGCCTTGGCCACGTTGAAGTCCAACGGCAAATACGACGAAATCTACGCCAAGTGGTTCGGCAAGCAGCCTTGATTGAAGGCTGACGTGTCTGGTCACGACAACGTCTGAACGGGGCCGGCTCAAGCGAGTCGGCCCATGTGTTTAAGGGGATCCATTTTGGAATTCGACTGGTCAGTCATCGTGGACGCGCTTCCCAATCTCTGGGAAGGCACCAAGATGACGATGCTCATCACCTTCTGTGGCTTGGCCGGCGGCTTTGTCTTGGGTGCGCTCACCGGTGTGGTGCGCGCTTACGGCCCCACGTGGTTGTCCGCTATCGCTCAGGTTTACGTAGCCGTCATTCGGGGCACGCCGATTGTGGTGCAAGTGATGTTCTTGTACTTCGCGCTGCCGTTGATGGTTCCCGATCTGCGGATCGATGCGTTGTGGGCCGCGATCATCACATTGATCGTCAACTCCGGTGCCTACATCTCCGAAATCGTGCGCGGCTCGCTGCTGTCGGTGCACAAGGGGCTGAAGGAGGCGGGTCAGGCCATGGGCCTGCCGTTCCATAAGATCCTCACGCACATCATCGGACCGGTGGCATTTCGCCGCATGATTCCGCCGTTGGGCAACCAGTGCATCATCAGCCTGAAGGATTCATCGCTCTTTATCGTGATCGGCGTCGCCGAGCTCACGCGTCAAGGGCAAGAGATCATGGCCAGCAATTTTCGCGCAGTCGAAATCTGGTCGGCGGTCGCCATCATCTATCTGATTCTCACCGGCGCACTGGCGCTGGGTCTGCGTCTGGTCGAAAAAAGGATGCGCATACTATGAGCATGGTCGAATTTCGCAACGTCATCAAGCAGTTCGGTACGTCGACTGTGCTGGACGACATTTCCCTCGATATCAACGAGGGCGAGGTCGTGGTGGTGGTAGGTCCGTCCGGGTCGGGTAAGTCGACCTTCCTGCGTTGTATCAACGTACTCGAAACGATTCAGGGCGGCGATCTGCTCGTCAACGGCATCAGCGTGCACGGCTCGGATGAGCAGGTGCGCGAGATCCGTCGCGAAGCGGGCATGGTTTTTCAGCAGTTCAATCTGTTTCCGCAGCTTTCGGCATTGGACAACGTGATGTTCGGGCCGATCCATACCCGCGGGGCCTCGAAAGAGGATGCCCGGCAGCAAGCTGAAACCTTGCTGGCAAAAGTGGGTTTGGCCGAACGCATGAACCACTTTCCGTCCGAGCTTTCGGGTGGCCAGCAGCAACGCGTGGCGATTGCCCGTGCGTTGGCCATCAAGCCGCGCCTGATGCTGTTCGACGAGCCCACTTCCGCGCTCGATCCCGAGTTGCGCCAAGAGGTGTTGCAAGTCATGCAGACGCTTGCGCAGGAAGGCATGACGATGGTGGTGGTCACGCACGAGATGGCCTTTGCGCGCAGCGTCGGCAGCCGTTTGCTGTTCATCGACAAGGGCAAGATCGCGCATGATGGTCCACCCTCGGAATTGCTGAGCAACCCGCCAAGCCAACGACTGAAGGATTTTCTCCAGCACGTTCATTGAGACCAGGGTGCTGGCGAGGCTTCACGCATTCAGGTAAGAGGACTGCGTTCACGTCTCGCGATCAAGAACTACGAAAAAAATCGGACCTTCAGGTCCGATTTTCGTTGTTGCGAATGGATGGGTAACGCTTCAATCCGCCATCAACCCTTGACGCGCACGATGCGCTGCACCTGCGGGACGTGACGGATCGAACGGATCACTTGCGCCAGATGCTTGCGGCTCTCGACCTGAATCGTGAGATGCAGCGACACCGTTGCCGTCGCGTCGTCGTGCATCGTCACGTGAACGATGTTGGCGTCGGCGGTAGTGACCTCGGCTGCCAAGCGGCCAAGGGTTCCGCGTTCGTTGCGGCAGATGATGTCCAGGCGCGTGGAGAAATGCCTCGCGGGCTGTGCGTCCCAGGCCACGCTAACCCAACGATCGGGCTCTCGCGTCTGCAACCGAAGCGCCACGGGGCAGTCGGCGGTATGCACAACCAGGCCTTGCCCGATGCGCAAGCCGGCGATGATCGGGTCACCCGGCAAGGGGCCGCAACAGGTGGCCAGTTGAACGGCTTGACCTTCATTGCCCTGAATCAATATCGGCGCGCTGCGCGCAGACGTGATTTCGTCTACGGCTGCAGCCGTGGTGGCCACCAGGCTATTCTCGGGCTGGAAGCGACGCGCCACCACAGCGGCCAAGCGTTTGCCCAACCCGATGTCGGCCAGGATCTCGTCGCGTGAACTTGCACCGGTGCTGCGCGCCAGTTTGTCCCAGGCGGGGTCGCTGACGTCGGGCAGATCGAGATGCAGATCGTGCAGGGCCTGCGACAAGAGACGCTCACCGAAAGCGACCGACTCTTCGTACTTGACCGTGCGCAGATAGTGGCGAATTTCCGACCGTGCGCGGCCGGTGCGCACATAGTTGAGCCACTGCGCGTTCGGCCGCGATGCCGGCGAGGTCACGATTTCAACTGAGTCGCCGCTAAGAAGCTCTTTGCGCAGCGGTACGAATTCATTGTTCACCTTCGCCGCCACGGCTTGATTGCCGATATCCGTGTGAATGGCGTAGGCGAAATCGACCGGCGTGGCACCTCGCGGCAGCGAAATGATCTTGCCGCGCGGGGTGAAGACGTAGACGGCATCCGGAAACAGGTCGACTTTGACGTGTTCGAGAAACTCGCCCGAATCGCCGGTCTGGCTTTGGATATCCAATAGCGACTGCAGCCACTGGTGGGTGCGCTTTTGCAGGTCGTTCAAACCGGTGGACGCATCCTTGTAAAGCCAATGCGAGGCCACGCCTTCTTCGGCAACGTGATGCATGTCGCGTGTGCGAACCTGAAACTCGACGGGTGTGCCGTAGGGACCGACCAGCGTGGTGTGCAGCGACTGGTATCCGTTGACCTTCGGGATCGCGATGTAATCCTTGAACTTGCCGGGTACCGGGCGGAACAACTGGTGCAGCGTGCCCAGCGCCAGATAGCACTCGGGCAGCGTGTGCACGATCACCCGGAAACCGTAGATGTCGAGCACTTCGGAAAAGGTTTTCTTCTGGTCGACCATCTTGTTATAGATGCCGAACAGGGTTTTCTCGCGGCCCGTGACTTCAGCCTCGATACCCGCAGCGGGCAGCGCAGCACGGACGGCATCGCTGATCTTGCTGATGACCTCGCGGCGATTGCCGCGCGCCGACAGCACCGCCTTGTAAAGCACCTGGTACCGGTTGGGGTACATGGCGCCAAAGCACAGATCCTGCAGCTCGCGAAACAGCAGGTTCAGCCCCAGGCGATGTGCGATGGGGGCATAGATCTCAAGCGTTTCGCGCGCTACACGGCGGCGCTTTTCAGGATTGACCGCGTCAAGCGTGCGCATGTTGTGCACGCGATCGGCCAATTTGATGAGAATGACGCGCACATCGCGCGCCATTGCCAGCAACATCTTGCGAAAGCTCTCAGCCTGTTGCTCGGCCTTGGTCGCGAAATCGAGGCGATCGAGCTTGGACAGACCATCGACCAACTCCGCCACTTCGGGACCGAACTTCTCAGCCAGTTCGTGCTTCGGAATGCCCGTGTCTTCCATGACGTCATGGAGCAGGGCGGCCGACAGTGCATTGGCGTCGAGTTTCCAGCCGGCACAGATTTCGGTGACGGCGATTGGATGTGAGATGTAGGGCAAGCCACTGGAGCGGAATTGCCCGAGGTGCGCACGATCGGCGAAACGATAGGCTTCGCGGACACGATCGACGTCTTTCGCGTCGAGGTAGCGGGCAATGACTTCAGTGAGCGGTGCCAGAGAGGCGATGATGGGTGCTGCTGGGGCGATGGCATCCGAATTATCCGGAGCCAAGGCCAGACCAGCGGGCGTTTGGGCCGCGCCTATCTTTTTCTTACTGGGACTGCGACCCAGACGAGAACCGGCGCGGAGCGCCGCTAGCAAGCCCGAGGATGCCGATTTGAGTCCTGGAAACGCCATGCGAGCCGCTCCAGGTTTTGATCAGGTCGGTACCTTGCGCAGCATTTCCAGCCCGGTCAAACCGGCGGCGATTTCGCGCAAAGCGGTAACCGTCGGCTTATCTTTGCTGTCCAGGCGCGGTGCATGGCCTTGAGCCAATTCGCGAGCGCGGTAGGTAGCAGCCAGCGTGAGCTTGAAGCGGTTGGGGATCTGGTTCAGACAATCTTCGACGGTAATACGAGCCATGAGCGCACCTGCTGCGAGCGTGAATGGGAAAAAAACGGAAGCGCATGCGCGAAACGCGCATGATCTCAGTGTGCCGCCGGAATGCCGAGCTGAGCGAACAAATCGGCGTGGCGCACGGCCTGAGACGAAAAACGTAGCCGGGCCGCGCTGACGATTTGTGTCAGCTCATCCAAGGCTACGCTAAATTCTTGATTAATAATAACATATTCGCACTCGGGAGCATGGGCGATTTCGCCGCCGGCCGCCAATAAACGGCGCGCGATCACCGAAGCATCGTCCTGGCCCCTAGCCTTCAGACGGCTTTCGAGCGCGTCGAACGAGGGCGGAAGGATAAACACGCCCAGAGCGGCGGGAAAACGTTGACGCACCTGACGGGCACCCTGCCAATCGATCTCGAGCAAGACGTCGCGGCCAGCTTGAGTGGCTTCATCGATGCGGTCGCGCGGTGTGCCATAGAAGTTGCCGTGCACCTCCGCCCACTCGAGCAGGCTGTCGCTTGCACGCAAGGCTTGAAAGTCGGCGACGCTGATAAAGCGGTATTCACGGCCGTCCACTTCGCCCGGGCGCGGGGCGCGGGTAGTGCATGAAATCGAAAGCGAAAGCGAGGGATCGCGCTCGAGCAGCGCGCTTACCAAGCTGGATTTGCCGGCGCCACTAGGCGCGACGACCATCAATACATTGCCGGGTTGGACAGACATGAGAAAAATCAGTGGCCGGGAAGAAGAGGCGAAGAATAGCAAATTCGCCGTGTTCTGAGTCGATCCTGCGGAGTAGGATGCCACTTTCGGCAAAGGAGAAAGGCATCATGAGTGAGCAGGCAGGCGCGCAACACGACGCGGCAACATCGACCACCCCCGCCGCACAAGGGCAAGGGCAAACCCATCACAGCACGTCCTCCGCGCGACGAGTGGCCGTGGTGACGGGCGCCGGATCAGGCATCGGCCGCGCGGTTGCGCTGGCGCTATATGCCGACGGATATTCGGTTGTGTTGGCCGGCAGGCGTGCCGATGTGTTGGAAGAAACGCGACGTCAGGCGAACGACGCTGGTGATCGGATGCTGGCCGTGCCCACGGATGTGAGCGATGAAGTCGCCGTCGGAGCGCTTTTCGACGCGGTTCGCGAGCACTATGGACGTATCGATCTGCTCTTCAATAATGCCGGCCGCGGCGCGCCAGCCGTGCCGATCGACGAACTGCCAGTGCAGACGTGGCGTGACGTGGTCGACGTCAATCTGACCGGGATGTTCCTGTGCGCACAAGGCGCATTCCGAATGATGAAGCATCAAACGCCGCGCGGTGGACGCATCATCAATAACGGCTCGATTTCGGCCCATGCGCCGCGGCCTCGTTCGATTGCCTACACGGCGACCAAGCATGCCGTGACCGGGCTTACGAAATCGATTTCTCTGGATGGGCGGGCCGATAACATCGCTTGTGGGCAGATCGATATCGGCAATGCGGCAACTGAAATGACGGACCGCATGGTGGCGGGCGTGCTTCAAGCCAATCTGGTTGTGGCGGCCGAACCGCGGATGGATGTACAGGATGTCGCGCGTGCGGTCGTGCACATGGCTGCATTGCCGCTCTCGGCCAACGTGCAGTTCATGACGGTCATGGCGACTGCCATGCCGTTTGTCGGCCGCGGGTAATTCGCGGATGATTCGCGCAGGCGGCCGCTTGATTAAGCGGTTGCCAGGTGTACCAGGAAGGCGTATGCGTGGGAAGGCATATGCGTAGGAGCCATATGCTTAGGGAGGCATATGCGTGGGAGGCATATCCATAGGGGTAGGCGTGGCCGTCCCCCTTCGACATCAGCGTGCGTTGAGCGCGACCAACTTGGGTGCCGCCGGCGTGCTGTCCGGCTTGATCAGTGCACGAGCACCACGATAAACCTTCGACCAATAGGTGCTGTCTAGGCTATCGATGCGAACCGACGATCCGCTCGTGGGTGCATGGACGAATTTGTCGTCACCAATATAGATGCCGACGTGCGAAACGGCACCGCGACCGCGGGTATTGAAAAACACGAGGTCGCCAGGCTGCAGCTTGCTCTTGGCCACGTTGGCGCCCTTGGCACGTTGATCGCGAGCGCGGCGGGGAAGATCCATGCCTGCAATTTCGCGATAAACAAATGCAACAAGTCCGCTGCAATCGAAGCCATCGTCAGGATCTTCTCCGCCCCAGGTGTAGGGGGTACCGATCGCGTCGAGGCCAGCGGCGACGACTTGTTCGCGAAGGCTGTCTTTTTGCTGTGAGCTCAATCCCTTGAGCGAGCCCCGGGCTTCCGGGGTGATCATTGCGTCAGCCGTCTGCGGAAGGCTGATCGCGCCGGCAGCGATCGCAAAGGCGACCAGTGCAGAACGTACGGAGAAAAAGGAGCGGCGTGCGGGTGTAACGGTTTGGCTAATTGGTCGCGTCGGCGGAGTCATAAATCTGAATCAAAATCGTACATGTCGGAGGACCCGTGCGAAAAAAACTCGCTACGAGCCGGCGAATGGACTAGGCCCGGGACGCATTGTATAAGCAAAATATTTTATTACACCTGTCGCAAGTGGGGGCATCGAGTTACATTCTTCGATGTCCGAAGAAGCGAGAAATACCGGTCGTAATTGGTATATTTTACGCGCAGTTGTAGAAAATACAGCATGGGCGACCAGATGTTGGCGACCGACACCATGCCTTTCAACAGAGATTTTGCGGTCAATCTGGATGGTTTTCTCTATTGCTTCGATAGCTCGTCTTAATGTCTCGCGTCTTGGTTTGGCCGCGTTTGCATGGAAGTGTCTGCGGCTCACAACACTCGCGGTCCGGGCGGTCGAAAATGGCGATATTTCGATGGTGCGCAGCACCAAATCTGATTGAGCGTCGGGGGCACGGCTCGGTGCACATATCGAGAAGTGCGTATGACAACAGGATTCAGGACGATGACGCCATATAGACGACGAAATAACGTCGATTCTATTAGGCCGATTGCAAAGTCGAATAGAGACGCCGAATAGAGACGCCGAATAGAGACGCCGAATAGAGACGCCGAATAGAGACGCCGAATAGAGACGCCGCTCGCCAGCGATGCTGGCGAGCGGCGCTCAAACCTACCTTGATTACTCGATGTTTTGCGCTTGCTCGCGCATTTGCTCGATCAGCAGCTTCAAGTCCATCGCGGCGCGCGTCACATCCAGGCTGGACGCCTTGGAGCCTAGGGTGTTGGCTTCCCGGTTCATTTCCTGGAACAGGAAGTCGAGGCGCTTGCCGGCGCTGCCAGTGGGGCGCTTGGCCGCTTTTGCAGGTTTGCCGGCTGGCACCTGGGTCACCGCATCACCGGTATCGCCTGCACCCAAAATGTGTCGCAGCTCGGTCAAGTGCGAGCGCAGGCGGGCGATTTCCTCAGCAACATCGATTCGCAGCGCGAAGAGGGTGGATTCCTGCGCGAGTCGCTCGGAAAGCTCACTGCCGGAGATGTTTGCAAATCCCGAAGGAAATGCGGATGCGACGGTATCGCGAAGCTTGGTCGCGAGTTTTTCGCGATGCTCAGCCAAGAGCGCCGGGAGGTGTGCCGTGACATGATCGACCACGCCGGAGATGTCGTCGGCGCAGGTGAGCATCACGCCTGCCAGACGTTCGCCTTCGCGTGCGCGGGACGCTTCCAGCTGCTTGAGCGCCTCCTGGGCGGCAGCGACGCAGGCTTCGCTCCATGCTTGCGGATCCATGGCATCGTTGCCCCGCTGGCCGGGCCAGTTGCTCAGCTCGACCAGACGGGGCGCGGCGACATCCGGAATCACGGCGCGCGCTTGTTGAAGCTGATCCGCGAGTTGTGCCAACCATGCCGGGTCGAAGGTCGTCGATGTCGTTTCGGCCAGGCGCGTGTAGCTCGCGCGGACTTCGACTTTTCCTCGTCCCAAGCGCGCAGTCAGAAGATCGCGCAACGGACTTTCGGCTTGCCGAAGGTCTTCGGGAAGACGGAAATGAAGATCGAGAAAGCGACTATTGACGCTGCGTATTTCGAGCGCAAGCGAACCTTGCGCAAGATCGACGCGGGCACTGCCAAACGCGGTCATGCTATGAATCATGAATCAGTATCCTGCTGTGAGTCCGTCGGGATTGCGGGGGTCTGACGCCCCGTAGAGCACACCATCGTGAATTTCTATCGTTTGCGTGCGGCCCATGACGGCCTGGACCTTGATGGTGTGACCCATGCTTTCCAGAATGCGCCGCGTATCGGGGTTGATGCCTTTCTCAACCCGCAGCACATCCGGTAGGCCTTGATGATGGAAGCGAGGCACGGCGGCCGATTCGGCCGGATTCAAGCCAAAATCGATGGCGTTGACGACGGCCTCGAGTACAGTCGTAATGATACGTGAGCCTCCGGGCGATCCCGTGACGAGCCAGGGCTCGCCATTCTTGAAAACCATCAACGGCGTCATTGAACTCAACGGGCGTTTGCCGGGAGCAATGGCATTGGCGTCGCCACCCGTCAGGCCATAGGCATTGGGCACGCCGGGTTTGGAGACGAAGTCATCCATCTCGTTGTTGAGCAGAATGCCGGTGCCTTCGGCAACGATGCCCGTGCCGAAATTGAGATTGAGGGTATAGGTGGTACTGACGACGTTGCCTTGTTTGTCGGCCACGGAAAAGTGCGTGGTTTGATCGCTTTCGTAGGGCAAGGGATTGCCAGGTCGAATGGCCGCGCCTGGGGCCGCGCGACGCGCGTCGATTTTCGCGGCCAGAAGGTCGGCATATGCGCGCGACGTGATGCCGGCAACCGGGACCTGTGTGCGATCCGGATCGCCCAGATACTCGGACCGGTCGGCGTAGGCCAGTTTCATGCTTTCGGCCATCAGATGAATGGTCTGCGCGCTGCCCAAGCCATAGTCGCCCAATGGATAGCGCTCGAGAATATTCAGCATCTGCACGATGTGGACACCACCCGAACTCGGTGGAGGCATGGCGACGATACGATTGCCGCGATACGCGCCCACGACCGGTTCGCGGTTGATCGCCTTGTACCGTTTAAGATCGGCCGCCGTGATGCCGCCGCCGTGGCGTTGCATTTCGGCAGCGATCTTGGCGGCGATGTCGCCCTCGTAAAATGCCCGCGCGCCATCGCGGGCGATGGCCTCGAGCGAGGCCGCCAGATCGGTTTGACGCAGGATGTCGCCCGCTGCAAGCGGGACGGTTTGCTTGTCCGCGACACAGGGTTTGGGTGCACAGGCGGTGGTGGCTTCCTTGAAGAAGATGCGCCGCGTGGCGGGCCATTGGCCAAGCATATCGGCCTCTGTGGCAAGCATGTCGGCAAGCGTCTGCCCCACGGGAAAGCCTTTGCGCGCGAGGTCGATTGCTGGGGCGATGACCTTGGCGCGCGGCAGGGAACCATGTTCGTCCAGGGCTTTCAACAATCCAGCGACCGTGCCTGGCACGCCGACGGCACGATGGGTATAAAGCGACGCGCCCGAACGCAGGTTGCCGGCGCCATCGAGGTACATGTCGCGGCGCGCCGATTCAGGCGCGACCTCACGAAAATCGAGCGCGACGTCGCGACCGGTTTTGGCATCGTGAATCAACATGAACCCACCGCCGCCAAGGTTGCCCGCATTGGGCAGTGTGACGGCAAGCGCAAAGCCTACGGCGACCGCCGCATCGACGGCGTTGCCGCCTTGGCGCATGATCTCTACGCCGATGCGTGACGCCAGTGCACTTTCGCTTGCCACCATGCCGTTGACGGCTTTGACGGGCGAGAAGATCACATCGCGTGTGTCGTAACGGGCGGCCGCCGCGGATGTGGTGGCCGATGCCGTAGGCGATGTCAGGGTACTGGCCGGTGCTGCGACACCGGGCATGGACGTCAAAGCGAAAGCGAGGGCAACAACAAGTGGGGCGTGCGAAAGACTGGCGCGTACGGTCATGTTTAGGCAATGAGAGACGAAGGGCGATCCCGGCAGCATAACCGGCAACACCGACACGACGATATGCGTACAAGTCGCAAGCTGGGACAGGGGATGAAGGCCCTGCGGCGCCCCGTACAATGCCTACCTTTCCTGTCTTGCCGGAGTTTCCAATGTCCCTCGATTCCTCGACCCCGTTGTCCCGTCATTCCGGCCGTGCGCCCGATGAGTTGAGGCCGTTCGAGGCCATTCGCGGCTATACGCGTTATGCCGAAGGCTCGGTGCTCGTCAAAGCCGGCAACACGCATGTCCTGTGTACGGCGAGCGTGCTTGAAAAGGTGCCGCCGTTTTTGAAGGGCAAGGGTCAAGGCTGGGTGACGGCCGAGTACGGCATGCTGCCGCGCGCGACGCATACGCGCGGCGATCGCGAGGCGGCGCGCGGTAAGCAATCCGGGCGCACGCAAGAGATCCAGCGCTTGATCGGCCGCAGCTTGCGCGCGGTGTTCGACATGCAGGCGTTGGGCGAACGCACGCTGCACATCGACTGCGATGTGCTACAGGCCGATGGCGGCACGCGCTGCGCCAGCATTACCGGCGCCTGGATTGCCTGCGCCGACGCAGTGGCGGCATTGCAGCGCCAGGGTCTGCTTGCCACTAATCCGTTGCGCGACCATGTGGCTGCCGTCTCGGTGGGCATGGTCAATGGCCGTCCAGTGCTCGATCTGGACTACGAAGAGGATTCCGGCTGCGATGCGGATGTGAACGTCGTCATGACCGGCGCTGGCGATTTCGTCGAAGTGCAGGGCACGGCCGAGGGCGTGGCATTTTCACGCACCGACATGAATGGGCTGCTCGATATCGCTGAACAAGGCATCGTCAAGCTCGTGGCGGCCCAAAAAGCAGCGCTGCGCTGATTGCAGCGCTCCAGTCCGTCGCAGGCCGCATGGCTTCTGGCCACGCGGTCGGGCGATACGAGACCGCCTCTGCACGCTTAGCTTCTGCACCACCTTCATCGAGGTGACAGTCTGGGGCAGCAACTGACTTTGAAAGGGCGGCAACTGACTTTTAGAAGGCGGCAACTGACGGCAGGAGGCAGCAGCCGACGTCCAAGGCACCAGCCGACCCTGACAGCCGAAGCTGGCCCCGCCAGCTCCGGCCGCCTTTACGGCAGCAGCCGGCCGATCTTGGCACAGTCGTCCAGCGACCATATGGCGTCGATGAGGTGCTGTACTTCCTCGGGGGTGACGACGCCGCCGTATGCGGCCAAGGTCTTTACCTTGTCTTCGATCTCGGCACGGCTCAAGGTGTTGCCCGGATCGCCTTTCGGCTCATCCACGCGGCCATCGAATTGGCGGCCGTCATGGGTGGTGACGTGAACCTTGCCGATCCAGCGGCGCGGATAGGCCGTGTCGACCTCGTCATCGAGCGACATCGTGACGCGCTTGTTGAAGGCACTGACGAATGTGTCGCCGAATCCTGCGTCGAATTCGGCCAGTCCGGCGCGTCCGTGCGATGCGATCAACGCGAGCACAGTACCCATCGAAAATTTCGACTGGTGCACGCTGCGGGGGTCGACCACGGGGCCGAGCACATCGATCGCGCCTTGGTGCACTTGCGCCTCAACGTGCGCGATGTCGTCAGCGGTGAGGTTGTGCTCGCGCATGACGGCGAGCAACGCATCCGCAGCCGGATGGGTATGGCGGCACGATGCATGAAACTTGAACGAGGTTTCAAGCACCGTCCAGCGCGTGCCCAATTGATCGGTGAGCTTGGCCGGATCGGCGTCGGTGGACATGCCCGCGCCCATGCCTTGCGGGCCTTCAAGAATCTGCTTGGCACCCGTGAAGCCCTCGCGCGCCAGGAACGCGGCGGTCAGTCCGTCACCTGCGGCTTTCGCAGTGTGAAGCTGCTTGGAATCGGCGGCGTCGCGCAGAAATTCCCATAATCCGGCCGCTTGCGTACCGGCCGAGCCGATCGCATGCAGCATTTGCTCGGGCGTCAGGCGCAGCAGGTGACCCACCGTAACAGCGGCCGCCACGGTGCCGGCGGTGCCGGTGGTGTGGAAAATCTTGTAATGCGAACGACCGAGAAATTCGCCGATGCGGATGCCCACTTCGTAGCCTGCAACCGCTGCGGTGATGAGGTCGGGTCCGCTGCGGCCCAGCAATTGGGCCACCGCCAAGGCAGGCGGAAAAACGACGGCGGCAGGATGAAAGACCGCGCCGTTATGCACGTCGTCCTGTTCCACCACGTGGGCGGCCGCTGCGTTGACCATCGCGGCAAACAACGGGCTGGTCAGGCGGCGGGAGATGAGCACCTCGGCTTCGCCGGTGCTGGGTCCCATCGCACGCGCAAACGTGTCAATCGCCTTGATGGGGGCCGTTTGTGCCCCGGCGAGAATCGATCCCAATGTGTCCAGCAGCAGCGATTCGGTGCGCCGGGCAACTTCGGGCGGGATGGCATCGTAGGTGAGGGTGGCCGCAAATTGCGCCAGCACAGCGCTGGGGTGCGTGGCTGCAAGGCTTTGGGGCATGTCGTCAATGCGCATTAGAAGGACCTCGGCAAACCCAGCACGTGTTCGGCCACGTACGCCAGGATCAGGTTGGTGGAAATCGGCGCGACTTGATACAGCCGCGTTTCACGGAATTTGCGCTCGACGTCGTATTCGGTGGCAAAGCCAAAGCCACCATGAAACTGCAGGCAGGCGTTGGCGGCTTCCCATGATGCGTCCGCAGCGAGAAGCTTGGCCATATTGGCCTGCGCGCCGCAGGGCTCATGCGCATCGAAACGCCGGCAGGCCTCAAAGCGCATCAGGCTGGCGGCTTCGACGTTGATGTGGGCGCGGGCGATCGGAAATTGCACGCCTTGGTTTTGCCCAATCGGGCGGCCGAACACGATGCGTTCTTTGGCGTATGCGGTCACCTTGTCGACGAACCAGTAGCCATCGCCGATGCACTCGGCGGCGATCAAGGTGCGTTCGGCGTTCAGGCCGTCGAGGATGTACTTGAAGCCCTTGCCTTCCTCGCCGATGAGGTTGTCCGCCGGGATTTCGAGGTTATCGAAAAACAGTTCGTTGGTCTCATGGTTGACCATGTTGGCGATGGGGCGCAGCGTCATGCCGTGCTTGAGCGCATGATGCAGATCGACCAGGAAGATCGACATGCCTTCGGATTTTTTCTGTACTTGATCGAGGGGCGTGGTACGGGCCAGCAGGATCATCAGATCGGAATGCTGCACCCGCGAGATCCACACTTTCTGGCCGTTGATGACGTACCGGTCGCCTTTGCGCTGCGCGGTCGTTTTGATCTTGGTGGTGTCGGTGCCGGTGGTGGGTTCGGTCACGCCCATCGACTGCAGCCGCAATTCGCCAGCGGCGATGCGCGGCAGGAATTCGCGCTTTTGCGCTTCCGAGCCATGGCGCAACAGGGTGCCCATGTTGTACATCTGCCCGTGGCAGGCGCCGGAGTTGCCGCCCGAACGGTTGATTTCTTCCATGATGATCGACGCTTCGGTCAATCCCAATCCCGAGCCGCCGTACTCCTGAGGAATCAATGCCGCCAGCCAACCGGCTTTGGTCAGCGCCTCGACGAACGCTTCGGGATACCCGCGTTCTTCGTCGATCTTGCGGAAGTATTCGCCGGAAAACTGCGCGCACAACTCGCGTACGGCGTCACGGATATCGGTATGAGCAGTGTCGAATTCGGACATATCTACAGCCAAATAGGGAAGGGAAGCAGCGGCGTCTGAGCCAGCTGCATGTTACAAAGCGCGATCCATACTGTGCCGCAAAGGCCGGGCGAAAGCTAATTCGAATTGACGAAGGCGGTGTTAGGCGATCACGAAGCGCCGTCTGTCGTAAAGGGAGTCTTCTGCAATGTCCATGCATTTCGATCTGGTCGACATGCAGTTGATGGTGAATATCGGTACCTCGCGCAGTCTCACCCGCGGTGCCGAAAAATCGCATCTGTCGCTGCCGGCCGCCAGTACGCGCGTCAAGAACCTGGAAGCGCATTTTGGCGCCCAGTTGCTGTATCGCACCAGCCAGGGTGTGACGATGACGCCCGCCGGCGAGTCGCTGTTGCGGCACGCGCGCACGGTGATCGGACAGATTGAACACTTGCGCGGCGATATGCAGGCGTTCGCGTTGGGGGTGCGCGGTCGCGTCCGTGTGCTGGCCAACACCAGTGCCATGACGGAATTCATGCCGGCGGTCTTGGGCCGCTATCTGTCGGCCCATCCCGATGTGCATATCGAGTTGCGCGAACGTTTGAGCTATCTGGTGGCGAAGGAAGTGTCGGAAGGCGCAGCCGATATCGGCATCGTGGCCGGCCAGCCGCCCGCCGCCGATGTGGTCTATCTGCCGTATCGCAGCGATCGTCTGGTATTGATTACGCCGCCCAAGCATTCACTGGCCGATCAAGGCGAAATCGCCTTCGCCGACACGCTCTCGTTCGATTATGTGGGCTTGTCGGAGACGAGCGCGATTCATCCGTTTTTGCGCCAGGCGGCCGACGCGCTGGGGCGGCCGTTGAAGTTTCGGGTCGAGGTGGGCAACTTCGAGGCGCTATGCCGCATGGTCGAGGCGCGCGTGGGCGTGGGCGTGATCCCCGCATCGGTTGCGGAGCGCTTCGCGCGCACGATGGCGTTCGAACGGGTCGCGTTGACCGACGTCTGGGCTGAGCGCGAACTGCATATCTGTGTGCGCGATTACGCAGCGTTGCCGGCGTTTGCTCAGGCGCTGGTCGACCTGCTGGTAAAGGATGGGCAGGGCGCCTGATCGGGTAAGCGATCGAATGGACACGACATTGTCACGAAAGCGCCACCTTCGATCACGATAATCGCGCCTGCCGCGCCACGAGGCGCTACAGCAGGATCATCATGCAATCTCGTCTGGGCGCGTCGCTACGCGTCAATACTGTTCTCACCGCCGTGCTGGCGTTCTTCGTTGCTGCCTTTGCCTTGGCTGCTGCGGGGGCCGTCGGGCTATCGCTCGAAAACCAGCGCTGGATTGCCGAGCTTGGCCGCGGCAACATCGAGCGCGCCAGCGATCTGAGCGACGCGACCAGCCGAGTGTTCCAGGCCCGGGCGCTGTTGACCGAAGCCAAAACCAATATGGAAGGCGGCATGATCGAAGCCCGCGATGCGGCCCTCAAGCGCGTCACCATCATGTTGGACGGCGCCGCCAGCAAGATCGAGCGGCTTCGTGCCAATGCCGATGATGATGCCCAGGGCAAGCCGCGCTACGACGCCGTGCTCGCCGCGTACGATGCCTTCGCCGGCCGAGGGTTGGCGCCGCTTGCCGCTGCGTTGCAAGGGTGGAACGGGATCGAGGCCAATCGCTTGAGCGATGCTGTGATTCCGAATCTCTCTGCCGATTTCGTCGCGCGGGTCGACGACTACCAGCAATACATGCGCGATCGGGGCGAGCGGTCGGTCGCACGCGCGGCCGACGTGCTGCAAACCGCCATCTGGGCCGCATTGGCGGCGTTGGGTGTGGTGTGTGTGCTGGCGATTGCGTCGCGACTCGTGTTCGGCCGCGTGGTGTTGCGCCCCTTGACGGGCGCCGGTCACCATTTCGACCGCATGGCCGACGGCGATCTAACAGCGCCGATCGAGCAGCGGGGCAGCAACGAAATCGGCGTGCTGTTTGGGGCGATGCGACGGATGCAGGGCGGGCTGTCGCAGGCGGTGCGCAGTGTACGGTTGGGTGTGGACAGCATGCATGCCGGCGTGCGGGATATTGCCGAAGGTGGCGCGGATATGTCGATGCGCACGGCGCGCCAGGCCGCGGCCGTTCAGGAAACGGCTGCCAGCATGGCGACATTGGGCACGACGGTTCAGCACACGGCCGAACAGGCCCAGGGCGCAGCAGTGGGCGCGCAGGCAGCGACTCGGTTGGCGCGTGAAGCGGGCAGTGCGGTCGAACGGGCCGAGCAGCGCATGCACGAGATGGCCGGGGAGGCCGGGCGAATCGGGGCCATCGTCAGCGTGGTCGAAAGCATTGCCTTTCAAACAAATATTCTGGCGCTCAATGCTGCCGTGGAAGCGGCACGCGCAGGCCAGGAGGGACGCGGGTTCGCAGTGGTGGCAGGCGAAGTGCGCACGCTGGCGCAACGCAGCGCCCTGGCGGCCAAGGAGATCAAGGCCTTGATCGATGCGGCGACGGCTTGCGCCGACGCCGGGGTGAAAGAAGCGGCCGATGCCGGGCGTACCGTTCGTCAAGTCGTGACGGCGATCGACGGCGTGCGTCAGGCGGCTGACGAGATATCCCTGTTTGCCAATGAGCAGGCGGATCGGATCGTGCAGGTCAACGCGGCGGTGATGGAAATCGACCGGGGCACGCAGGAAAACGCGGCGATGGTTGAGCAGACTGCAGCGGCGGCGCATCAACTGGCCGAGCAGGCCGACAACCTGCGCGCCGCCATGGCGGCATTCGTGGTGGACGGAGGTGGGCAGGTACCGTCGCGCGCACCGGCAGTTGCGGACGAACGCTATGCCAGGCTGTCGCACGCGCCCGCTTATTGAGGCGAGCGAGGGACCGAGCGCAACACCTCGCTCGGTTCGTTATATCGAAAGATGAATGCCCCGCGAGGCGGCGGTGCGGGTGAAACCAACCCACGTTAGCGCCGACGATCCTCCAGACGGAAGGTAGCGCGTCAGCTAATAAGAAGGCAACCCGTTAAGTAGGCGAGCTGCTAAGTAGAAATCCCGCTAAGCAGCAACCTGCCAAGTAGGCGACCTGCCAAGTAGGCGACCTGCCAATTAAGCAACCTGCCAAGTAAGCGACGTGCTAAGTAGGAAACCCGCTAAGCAGGCAACCTGTTATGCGGGCAACCTGCCAAGCAGGCAACCTGCTAAGTCAGCAGCGCCAGATCCACATAAGGCTCGGTCACCAGCGACAGATTGCCGTGTTTAACCTTGTGCTTGACGTGCGCAGCGGCCGAGGCGATGTCTTCGGGGCGTAGCCGGCCGCACGCGGCGGGTCGCACGAGCAGGGCGCCGATGCCGATCGTCACGAAAGGGAAAAACCGTGGCACGCCATAGCGGTCTTCCGCTTCGATGCCCCCATTGCTGCGGCCGGCGTCGTCATACAGGGCGATCGCGCGGGTATTGAACTCGGCGATGATGCGCAGCGCGCGGTCATGCCAGTCGGGGCTGCGAAACAGCACGACGAAATCGTCGCCGCCCACATGGCCCACGAAATCGCGTTGCGGATCGCAGTGGGCGCGGATCACTTCGGCGCACAGCAGGATCATGTCGTCGCCCCGCCAGTAGCCGAACACATCGTTGAAGGGTTTGAAATTGTTCAGGTCGCCGTAGCAGGTCACGAAATCACTGCCTTGCTCGACCAGTGCCGCAATGTGTTGGCTGATCGGAATATTGCCGGGCAATGACGTCAACGGGTTGGCGTAACGGGCAGCTTCAATGCGCATCTCGGTCACCGACCGCACCAGCGCTTCACCCGTGCCCAGGCCGTCGTAGCAGCCGTCGCGCGTGATGACGAAGCCGTCCATCAGGTAGCGCTGATCTTCGGAAATCAGCACGTGGCTGAGTTGATCGATCGACACGCTCAGCTCGACAAGCACGGGCGCCGTGTTCATGAATGTCGAGCAGGGATTGCGACCGAAGAGTTCGCGCGTATAGCGCTGTGCGTAGCGCTCCGAGAAATCGCGGCGGTTGATGATGCCCACGGGGCAGTTGGCATCGTCCACGATCGCGACGGCATGCAGCGATTTGTGCTCGTCAAACAGCTTATGCACGTCGTCGTTGGAGTGATCCGGCCGCAGCACGGGCGCATCCAGGCGCAGGCTGGCCGCGGTCCCGGCGCGATCGGTATGGTGCCCGACCGTGCGCGTGGCCAGCGTGTGTGCGGCGGCGTCGAGAATGTTCGGTTGAATCTCGGCATTGGGGCGGCCCAGCATCCAGCCTTGCGCGTAGCGGATGCCCATGTCGCGCACGCACGCCAGATCTTCCGCGGTCTCGATGCCTTCGGCGATCACTGCCGTCGAGAAGCACTGCGCCACAGCCAGCACGGCACGCACCATTTTCTGGCGCCGGTCGTCGGTGGCGATACCGTGGAAGAAGTAGCGGTCGATTTTGACGAGATCGGGCCGCACCTCCGACCACAACTGAAGGCTGGAGTGACCCACACCATAATCATCCAGCGCGATGCGCACGCCGTACGCCCGCAACATGGCAAACGCTTCGGTGAGCACCGGCAGGTGCGGCACCACGGGATCGGTTTCGGTGAGCTCGAGCACGATGCGTTCGGGATCGAGACCCGTCGCACCGAAGAGGCGCGCGGGCATCTCGTCGCGCCATTGCAGCCAGTGATGCACGATGGCCGTGGCCGACATGTTGATGAACAGGTGGCCCGTACCTTCCTGCGCGGCGAAGGCCTGGACGGCGGCGTGTGCGCTGGCCAGTTCGAGTTGCGGCTGCAGGCCTTGGCGGCGCGCCTCGCTGAACAATGCGTCGGGCGTGCGCAGCAACGTATCGTCGGGACCTCGGATCAGGCTTTCATGACCATACACACGATTACGCATCATGTCGTAGACCACCTGGAAGTGCGGCGTGAGCTGACGCTTGGAGAGAATCTCGGTCAGACTGCAGGTGGAACTGGCAAAAGCAGCGTGCGCCGTCGCGGGTCCGCCGGGGGTGCGCGTAGACGCGGTCATGATGAGCCTTCAGTAGGTTTTGTAAACCTTGGATTCTTTCAGTCGAATGTGACAGTTCCATGTCACGACATCGGATGTTCTCCGGCATACAATCCCAGGATGACTACACATACCGAAGACTCTCTCGTACGCGTGGTGCTGGCGTCCAACAACCCCGGCAAGCTGCGCGAATTTTCGGCGCTCTTCGCGCCTTTGGGCATCGAGCTCATCTCGCAGGCGGAGCTTGGGGTGCCCGAGCCCGAGGAGCCGTATGTCACGTTTGTCGAAAATGCCCTGACCAAAGCGCGTCATGCCAGCCGCATCACCGGCTTGCCGGCGCTGTCCGACGATTCGGGGTTGTGCGTGGAAGCGCTGGGCGGTGCGCCCGGGGTGCTGTCGGCCCGGTACGCCCAGCAGCCCGGCGGCCCCAAATCGGATGCCGACAATAACGAGTTATTGATCCGCAACCTGGAAGGCGTGAGCGACCGCCGGGCGCGTTATGTGGCTGTGCTGGTGCTGGTGCGGGGCGAAAATGACCCGCAGCCCTTGATCGGTGAAGGCGTCTGGCATGGCGAGATCATCGATACGCCGCGGGGCTCGAATGGCTTCGGCTACGACGCGCATTTCTATTTGCCCGATCGCGGTCATACCGCGGCCGAACTCGAGCCCGCGGAAAAAAACCGCGTGAGTCACCGCGCCCGCGCGCTGGCACATTTGCTGGACAAGTTGTCCACGACCGCCTGACATCGCTGTATGGCCATTACCATTCCTATCGTGCGCGAGGGGGCGACCCCGCCGCGCCGCATGCCTTTGGGCGCAAGCTCAGGCACCAGTCGCCTGACCGCATTGCCGCCGCTGTCCCTTTACCTGCACGTGCCCTGGTGCGTGCGCAAGTGCCCGTATTGCGACTTCAATTCGCATGCCGCGCCGGCCGGGCCGTTGCCCGAGGCGGCTTATCTCGATGCACTGCGCGGTGATATCGAGCAAGCGCTGCCGCTCGTGTGGGGCCGGCAGGTCATGTCGATATTCATCGGGGGCGGCACGCCGAGCCTGCTGTCGGCCGCCTCGATCGACACGATCATGGGCATGCTGCGCGCGCACTTCAATCTGATCCCGGACGCCGAGGTCACGCTCGAAGCGAATCCGGGCACTGCCGAAGCAGGCCGTTTCAAGGCTTACGCGGCGAGCGGCATCAACCGGATTTCGCTGGGCATTCAAACCTTCGACGACGTGCGCTTGAAGACGCTTGGACGCATCCATGACGCCGCCCAGGCACGCGCCGCGATCGAGATGGCGCAACAGGCCGTCTCCCGGGTAAATCTGGACATCATGTTTGCCTTGCCGGGTCAGACGCTCGAGACCTGTACGCAGGATGTGCGCGAGGCCTTGTCGTTCGGCACGGAGCATCTGTCGCTTTATCACCTGACGATGGAGCCCAATACCGTTTTCGCCAAATATCCGCCGGCCGCCTTGCCGGATGACGACGACGGTGCAGCCATGCAGGATGCCGTCGCCGATCTGGCCGAGAGTGCAGGCTTGCAGCGCTACGAAGTCTCGGCTTATGCCCGGCCGGGTGCGCGCAGTCGGCACAATATGAACTATTGGACGTTTGGCGATTATCTCGGCCTTGGGCCCGGCGCACACGGCAAACTGTCATTTCATGATCGCATCATCCGGCAGGCGAGGGTGAAGCAGCCGGAAAGCTGGATCAGCGGCGTGGCAGCGGGGGACGGTCGGCATATCGCCGAACACGTCGACGTTCAGGCCGATGCGCTGCCCTTCGAGTTCATGCTCAATGCGTTGCGGTTACGGGAAGGGGTGCCAACACCGCTCTTCGAAACCCATACCGGCCTTTCGATGGCGCAGATTGCGCACCAATTGGAGGCAGGCGTGAAACGAGGCTTGATGTCGCCCGATCCGGGGCGATTGCAGACGACGCCGCTGGGGTGGCAGTTTCTCAACGACACCCAGGCGCTCTTTTTGTAAACCGTGGTGCACCGCGCGTGCCCCGTTGTGGGGCGTTTGTGCATCATGTTTTGCACTATTATGGTGCTTAAGCACTGTTTCAGGCAGGGTAGCGCCGCGCTAAAAGTTGGCACACATATTGCTTTTTACCCCTCGTGCCAATCGAGAGGCGGTGCCCTCGACCTTTTTTTGGAGATGACATGGCAAGCCCGAAAGACGTTTTAAAGCAGATCGCTGAGCAAGAAGTCAAATTCGTCGACTTCCGTTTTACCGATACCGCAGGTCGCGAACACCACATTTCGGTGCCGACCACCGCCGTTGACGAAGACAAGCTCGAAAGCGGCCAAGCATTCGACGGCTCGTCGATTCCCGGCTGGAAGGGTATCGAGGCGTCCGACATGCTGCTCGTGCCGGATCTGGATACCGCAAAGCTGGATCCGTTCCGCGAAGAAGCGACGATGATCATGACGTGCGACGTCGTGGAACCGTCCGATTTGAAGGGCTATGACCGCGACCCGCGTTCGTTGGCCAAGCGCGCCGAAGCCTACCTGAAGTCCTCCGGCCTGGGCGACACCGCCTATTTCGGTCCGGAACCCGAATTTTTCGTGTTCGACGGCGTGACCTGGGGCACCGACATGTCCGGCACGTTCGTCAAGATCAAGTCCGAAGAAGGCAGTTGGTCCAGCGCGCTGGAATTCGAAGGCGGCAACCTGGGCCACCGCCCGGGCGTGAAGGGCGGCTACTTCCCCGTGCCCCCGGTCGATTCGTTCCAGGATATGCGTTCGGAAATGTGCCTGCTGCTCGAAGAGCTGGGCGTGCCCGTTGAAGTGCATCACCACGAAGTGGCCAACGCCGGCCAGCTCGAGATCGGCACCAAGTTCAGCACGCTGGTTCAGCGCGCCGACTGGAACCAGATCATGAAATACGTGATCCACAATGTGGCCCACGTCTACGGCAAGACGGCGACGTTCATGCCCAAGCCCATCGTTGGCGACAACGGTTCGGGTATGCACGTGCACCAATCGATCTGGAAAGATGGTCAGAACTTGTTCGCCGGCAACGGCTACGCCGGTCTGTCCGAATTTGCGCTTCACTACATCGGCGGCATCATCAAGCACGCCCGTGCACTGAACGCGATCACGAACCCGGGCACCAACTCGTACAAGCGTCTGGTTCCGCACTTCGAAGCCCCGGTCAAGCTGGCCTATTCGGCCCGCAACCGTTCGGCCTCGATCCGTATTCCTTACGTTGCCAACGCCAAGGCGCGCCGCATTGAAACGCGCTTCCCGGATCCCCTGGCCAACCCGTACCTGGCTTTCTCGGCCTTGATGATGGCCGGTCTGGACGGTGTCCAGAACAAGATCCACCCGGGCGATCCCGCCGACAAGAACCTCTACGATCTGCCGCCCGAAGAAGACGCGAAGATCCCGACGGTTTGCGCCTCGCTGGACGAAGCCCTGGACGCGCTGGACAAGGATCGCGAGTTCCTGACCCGTGGTGGCGTGTTCAGCAACGACATGATCGATGCCTACATCGACCTCAAGATGCAGGAAGTCACGCGTTTGCGCATGACGACCCATCCGGTCGAGTTCGAGATGTACTACAGCCTGTAATTTCGGCTTGAAGGGGCGGGCTCGCGACGGGCTCGCCGTGTTGCTATCCCGCCCCGGTTTTACTTATGAATGTAGACGCCCTCGACCTTCTCGCTACCGCTGTTTTACTGCTGAACGAACAAGGTCAGGTCGATCATGTGAATGCAGCAGCCGAAGATCTTTTTGGCCGCTCTCGCAAGCAGATGTGCGGACAGCCCGCTTCGGGCTTGTTCGATAATCCCCAAGAATTAGCGTCGTCCATCGAACGCGCCGCCCGTGGTGCCGTGGCCGATGTACGTCAATCGTCGACCCTGCGGCGCGGCTCGGATCCGATCGAAGTGTCGGTGACCACCGTGTCGTTATCGGGCCAGAAATGGCCGGTATTGATCGAAACGCGTGAAATCGAGCAGCGGCTTCTGGCCGACCGGAATCACCGTTTGGTCGAAGAGATCGAAACCCATCGCCAGTTGCTGCGCAATCTGGCGCATGAAGTGAAAAACCCCCTGGGTGGTTTGCGTGGTGCGGCCCAATTGCTGGAAGCCGAACTGCCCAATGCCAGCCTGACGGAATATACGCAGGTCATCATTTCTGAAGCCGACCGCCTGCAGGCGCTGGTGGACCGGTTGATCGGTCCGCAACGTGTGCCGCTCAATGCACGGCCGGTGAATATTCACGAGATCTGCGAGCGCGTGTGTGCGCTGATTCAAGCCGAGTTTCGTAGTGACGTGCGCCTGGTGCGCGACTACGACGCATCCGTGCCCGATGTTCCGGGCGATGCGGCCCGCTTGATGCAGGCGGTGCTGAACGTGGCACGCAACGCCGCGCAAGAGCTGGTGCTGTTGCGCCGGCCCGGCGAAGAGAGCTCGGGCGTGGTGACCTTTCGCACACGTGTCGCGCGCCAGATGATGTTGGCGCATCGCCGCCACCGTTTGGCGCTCGTTCTGTCCATCATCGATAACGGACCGGGCGTGCCCGAAGATATTCGCGATCGACTCTTTCATCCCCTTGTCACCGGCCGTGCCGGCGGCACCGGATTGGGCCTGAGCCTGGCCCAGGATTTTGTCCAGCAGCACGGTGGCATCATCGAATTCGATTCCCGTCCCGGGCATACCGAATTTCGTCTGGTACTGCCGATGGAGACCGCATGAAACCCGTTTGGATCGTCGACGACGATCAGGCCATCCGTTGGGTGCTCGAAAAGGCGCTGGCTCGCGCCGGCGTCACGACGCGGAGCTTTTCGCAAGCTCAGGATGTGCTCGATGCGTTGCAAACCGACATGCCCGCCACACTGGTGTCCGATATCCGCATGCCCGGCGGAAGCGGTCTGGATCTGCTGCGGCAGTTGAAAGAGCGCCATCCGGCCTTGCCGGTCATCGTGATGACCGCTTTTGCGGATCTGGACAGTACCGTATCCGCCTTTCAAGGCGGCGCATTCGATTACCTCGCCAAACCGTTCGACGTGAACGAGGCGGTCGCGCTGATCCAGCGTGCGGTGCAGGAATCGACCGCACCCGAAACCGAGCGTGCCGATCCTGAGGCTGCCGAGTCCGAACGCTGGATGATGACGCAGTCGTCCAGCACGGCCATGCAGGAAGTGTTTCGCGCCATCGGCCGGTTGGCACAGTCGAAAGTGACCGTGCTGATCACCGGCGAATCGGGCACCGGCAAGGAACTCGTGGCGCGTGCATTGCACGGCCATGGCGCGCGTCATACGGGTCCGTTCGTGGCGCTCAATGCCGCAGCGATCCCGCGCGATCTGCTCGAGGCCGAACTGTTCGGTCACGAGCGGGGCGCTTTCACCGGCGCCAATACGCTGCGCCGCGGGCGCTTCGAAGAGGCGCACGGCGGCACGCTCTTTCTGGACGAAATCGGCGATATGCCGATCGAGTTGCAGACGCGCTTGCTGCGCGTGCTGGCCGAGGGCAATTTCTATCGCGTGGGCGGTGCGCAACCGGTACGCGTGGATGTGCGTATCGTGGCGGCCACTCACCAGCCGCTGGAGCAGCGCGTGGAGCAGGGGCTTTTCCGCGAGGACTTGTTTCATCGGTTGAATGTGATTCGCCTCCGGTTGCCGCCGTTGCGTGAACGCACCGAGGATATTCCGTCGTTGGCACAGCACTTTCTTACGCAAAGCGCCCGGTCGCTCGGCGTGCCGGTAAAACGTCTGACCAACGAAGCCATGGTGGCCTTGAGCGGCTTCGAGTTTCCCGGCAATGTGCGTCAGCTCGAGAATTTCTGTCACTGGTTGACGGTGATGGCCGCAGGACAGATCGTCGAACCGGCCGATCTGCCACCGGAGATCCGGGTGGGCGGCCACGCGCCGATCGAAACCACCATTCGTAATACGCCGGCCACGATGGCCGCGCAAGAGCATTGGCACGAGGGCCTGCTGCGCGATGCGCAACATCGCCTGGATCGCGGCGAGCCGGCCATCATGGCCACGTTGACGCGACAGTTCGAGCGCATTTTGCTGCAGAGCGCGCTGGACGCCAGTCGCGGCCGCCGCGTGGAGGCTGCCACGCGCCTGGGCATCGGCCGCAACACGATCACGCGCAAGCTCCGCGAGTTGGGCATCGAGGACGAGTAGGCGTCAAGGCGCCGGTCGCTCCGGGAATCCGGTTTCAGCGTCCTTGAACGTTGCCTTGGCACTGGCGCCGGTATCGGAACCTGTCGCCGTATCGGTGTTCGCGTCGGTGTTCGTATCGGTGCCCGTATGGGTGCCCGCATCGGTGTCGGTGTCAGCAGGGGAGCCCGGTGCCGCCGCGGGCTGTTGCGGCAGGCGGCTGCGCAGCTCGCCCAGCATCGCGGCACGCAGTCGCGGCGCGTTCAGTTGCTTCAGCCACCACTTCAAGGCTTCGCCACGCGCAGTCTTGTTCCAGGCCACCACCAAGTTCTCCGGCAGCGGATGCCCGGATTCGGTCTCGCGCGCCAGCAGCAACCCTTGTGCGAGATAGGGTGCCGCCAACGCATGCGGCACATAACCGCACCCCAACCCCCTGATTTGCGCATCGATCTTGGCCTGCATCGTGGGCATGATCAACATGTCCTGACTTTGCAGCAGGCCGCGCGTTTGCGGCGCAATATAGCGTGACGTATCGCCTACCACGATGGCGCAATGCGCTTGAACGGCGGCCTTGCTCAACGGTTCCGGCACCTGCGCCAGCGGATGGTGAGGCGCCACGCAAAACACAAATGGCGAAATGCCCAGCGGTTGCGTGCGATAGTCGCCGGTGGCCGCCATGCCGGCGTCTGCGCCGATCACGATATCGGCACGACCCGAGGTCAGCGCATCCCAGTTGCCGCTCAGCACCTCCACTGAAAACCGCAAGCGGGTGCCGCATTTGAGGGCGTGAAAGTCGTCGATCAGATCGTAGAGCGGTTGCCAATCCAGCACAGCACTCACGGCAATGCGCAACTCGGCTTCCCAGCCGGTTGCGACGCGCTTGACGCGCCGCGTGAGCGCGTCCATGGCCTCCAGGATATGACGCCCATCCTGCAGCAGCGCGTCGCCCGCCGGTGTGAGCCGCGCCCGATGGCCGCTGCGATCGAAGAGCAGCACATCGAGATTCTCTTCAAGGCGTCGCACCGAGTAGGTAATGGCCGACGGCACGCGATCCAGCTCGCGCGCGGCCTTGGCGAAGCTCCCGTGGCGTGCGATCGCATCGATGATGATCAAGAGGTCGGGCGTGAGAGCATTCATGGCAGCATTCCGGGGGATGAAGGTGCAGGGGACTGCTAAGTGGAATGCGGCCCGAGCGTTGCGATTCGGGGCGGCGCTTTCCTGGCGGCCGGGGTCGTCCTGCCGATCATTCAAATAAATTGAATGATGTCGTGAAATGCGTTGTGCTGCAAGTGGGGCATGGAAGCCCACAATCTCATACATGAGTTGCGCAGATCACAACGAGAAGCGCCAAACGTTGAGTCAAGGAGTTCCACCATGATCACCCTCCGTCGCAGTGAAGAACGCGGTCACGCCAACCATGGTTGGCTCGATAGCTTTCACACCTTTTCGTTCGCCAATTATCACGATGCCAATCACATGGGCTTCGGTCCGCTGCGTGTGATCAACGACGATCGCATCGCCGCCGGCCGCGGCTTCGGCAAGCACGGTCACCGCGATATGGAAATCATCACCTATGTGCTCGAAGGCGCAGTGGCGCATGAAGACAGCATGGGCAATGGCTCGACCATTCGTCCGGGCGACATTCAACGCATGAGCGCCGGCCGCGGGGTGATGCATTCCGAGTTCAACCCGCAACCCGATGCCGGCACGCATCTGCTGCAGATCTGGATCGAGCCCGATGTGACCAACATTGAGCCCGAGTATGAAGAAAAGCGTTTCCCCGAAGTCGAAAAGCGTGGCCGCTTCCGTCTGGTGGCTTCGCCCGACGGCGCAGAAGGTTCGGCCCGTATCCATCAGAACGCCCAGTTCTATGTGGGTCTTTTCGATGGCGACGAGTCGGCCACGTACACGCTGGCAGCCGGCCGCCGCGCCTGGCTCCACGTGGCACGGGGAGAAGTGTCGGTAAACGGTCAGGCCTTGGGTGCGGGCGACGCCGCCGCGATCGAGGATGCCGATTCGGTCACGTTGTCGGACGGCCGTAACGCTGAAGTTCTGCTGTTCGATCTGCCTTGAGATGCGGGCTACCTGGTGGTGCGCTGCCAAGTGCCGTGGCAGGGCATCTCACGGCGGCGCGGCGTGTCGCGCCGCCTCGGAGCAAAGCGTTCTTACTCGCCCGGCGCCACCACGCGCCCACGCTGCAAAGCCTGGGCGCGTTGTTCTGCCAGATGTTCGCGGCGCACGAACTGCGCGACGAACGCGTCCGCGGGATGATGATGCAGGTTGTAGGGCGTATCCCACTGCACCACATGACCGTTCTGCATCACGCCGATGCGGTCGGCAATGGCGAACGCTTCAGCTTGATTGTGAGTGACCAGAATCGCCGTGTGACCGGTCGCCTTCAGAATGTCGCGCACCTCGAACGCCAGACGTTCGCGCGTGTCCACATCCAGATTGGAAAACGGCTCGTCCAACAGCAGCAGATCGGGTTCGGGCGCCAGCGCGCGCGCCAAGGCGACGCGTTGCTGCTGACCGCCCGACAGTTCATGCGGATAGTTGGCGGCCGACGCGCCCAATCCCACCATATCGAGCAAGGCATCCACGCGTGCCCGACGGGCGTCGCGCGTCAGCTTGCGCAAACCGAACCCCACATTTTCAGCCACCGTGAGGTGGGGAAAGAGGGCGTAGTCCTGGAACATCATGCCCACGCGCCGGGTCTCCGGCGGGCGATGCACGTAGGCCGAAGAAAGCACCTGGCCGTCGAGTGAGATGTCACCACTGCGTACTGGCTCGAAGCCGGCGATCGCGCGCAGGATGGTGGTCTTGCCGCAACCCGATGCGCCAAGCAGGCAACCGATGTGGCCGCTTTCCAGGCTCAGCGTGATGTCGTCGACGACGGTACGCAGGCCCTGCGGCGTATCGTAGGCAAGCGTGAGATGCGTCAGATCGAGTTTGGCGGACATGCGGGTCAACGGCCTATTTTCAATTGAGTGCGCGCCAGCAGCACCACGGGAAGCAGGCCGGCGAGCACGATGATCAACGCAGCCACCGCGCCTTCTTCGTACGTGCCGCGAGCGGCTTCGGCATACAGCCAAGTCGCCAGCGTGTCGAAGTTCATGGGACGCAAGAGCAGCGTGGCGGGCAGTTCTTTCATGGCATCCACAAACACCAGCAGCGCGCCGGTCGCAAGCGCCGGCCGCAGCAGCGGCAAATGTACGCGCCACAGCGTACGCCCGGGCGGCTCGCCCAGCAACCGCGACGCCTGTTCAAGCGAGGCCGGAATGCGGGCAAGGCCCGCTTCGATCGCGCCGGTGGAGATCGCCAGAAACCGCATGGTGTAGGCGATCACCAGCGCGAGCGACGAGCCCATCAAGAAGAGGCCGGTCATGCCAAACGTTGCCGCCAACGCACGATCGAAAAGCGTGAACGGCGCCAGCAGCCCGATGGCGAGCACCGTGCCCGGCAAGGCGTAGCCCAGGCTCGCCACGCGGGCCATCAATCGTCCTGGCTGGGCGCGGGCGCTTTCGCGCAGTTGGCGGCCCGCCCAGGCGACGATCAACCCCGCGATCAAGGTGACCACGGTCGCCACCAGCGCGAGCGTGAGTGTGTTGCGCGTGCTGGCCAGCAATTGCGCCGAGACGCCACCCACGAGATGCAGTCGTTTGCCGGTCTCGACGATGAGGTACAAGGCCGGCGCCACGAAGCCGAGCATCACGGGAATCCAGCCCAAGACGACGGCACCCAGGGCAGCTGCGCCGCGCAAACGCCGTGGCTGCATGGGCCGCATGCGTTGCGTATTGGCGTAACGCTGCCGACGCCGGCCATGGCGTTCGAACAGGATGAGGGCGACCACGATGATGAGCATCGAGAGGGCGATTTGCGCCGCGCCTGCCAGATCGCTGCGCGTGACCCAGGTGGTGTACACCGACACGGTCAGCGTTTGGACGCCCAGAAATTCGGAGGCGCCGATATCGTTGAGCGTTTCGAGCAAGGCAAGGCTCACCCCGACCGCAACCGCAGGCCGCGCCAGCGGCAGCATGACGCGAAAGAACACGCCGAACTTGCCGTGGCCCAGCGTGCGCGCGGCCTCCAGCAGATTGGCCGCTTGCGTCATGAACATCATGCGCGTGCTGAGATAGACGTAAGGGTAGAGCACCACACCGAGCACGAAGATGGCACCGGGCAAGGCGCGCAGATCGGGCAGCCGAAATTGCCGCGGGCTGTCGTAGCCCAGCACGGCGCGCAATGCTGTCTGGATCGGGCCGATGGGATGGAGCAGATCCAGGTAGGCAAACGCCACGATGTAAGTGGGCACAGCCAGCGGCAGCAGCAATGCCCACGTGAGCACGCGTTTGCTTGGGAAATCGAAGGCAGTCACCAGCCACGCGCTGCCCGTGCCCAGCAGTGTGACCACCACGCCTACGCCGGCCAGCAACGCCAGGGTGTTGAGCGCGGCGTCGGGCAGGACGAAACGCGCCAGGTGCAGCCAATGCGCAAGACTTTCCGTGCCGCCCAAGGCGGCATACGTCAACGCAATCACCGGCAGCGCAACCGATAAGGCGATGGCGCCTGCGGCCAGCAGCCAGCCCCATCCCCCCTCGGCGCGATGCGTAAGGGACCAGCGACGAGAGGAGGGGGTGAGCGCCATGGGACCGATGAATGCGAAAAGGCGGCCGGGAGGGCCGCCTGGTTATTGCGACCTCACGCCGGCTTAATTGTCGAAGCCGACCTTATCGACCAATTCGCTGGCTTGCTTGCGGTGCTTGGCGATCTCGGTCACCGACAGCGGATCGATCTTCAATTCGCCGAAGCTCGCCACGACCGGATCCAGCTTGATGCCGCGGCGAACCGGGTATTCATAGTTGGCTTGCGCGTACAGGGTCTGAGCGGGTTCGGAGACCAAATACTCGAGCAACTTGACTGCGCCTTCCTTGTGCGGCGCATGCTTGGCGACTGCGGCGCCGCTGATGTTCACGTGCGTACCGCCGCTCTTTTCGTTCGCGAACGTCGGACGAATGACCTTGATCGCATCGCCCCATTTGCGCGCATCGGTACCGGGCTCGGCATTCTTCATCTGGCCGACGTAATACGCATTGGCCAAGCCGATATCGCAAATACCGCCCAGGATGTCGCGGGCCACATCCCGGTCGCCACCGGTTGCTTTGCGACCCAGGTTGGCCTTGACGTCACGCAACCACTTTTCTGTTTTCTCGGCGCCATCATGCGCGATCATCGCAGCGATCAATGCGGTGTTGTACGGGTGTTGACCGGCGCGGATGCACACCTTGCCTTTCCACTTGGGATCGGCCAACGATTCATACGTGAAGCTGGTGAGCGGAAGATCTTTTTCGACGTAGAGCACGCGGTCGCGCAGCGACAGCGCAAACCACTGGCCATCCGTGCCGCGCAGGTTGGCGGGGATGACGGATTCGAGCGTTTTCGAGCTTACGGGCTGGGTGACACCACCGGCTACCAGATCCAGCAGGTTGCCCACGTCTACGGTCATCAGCACGTCGGCGGGCGATTGCGCGCCTTCGGCCTTGACGCGTTCAAGCAGACCATCCTTGACGAAAACGGTGTTGACCTTGACGCCGGTTTCTTTCGTGTAGGCATCTAGCAAGGGCTGAATCAGCTTGGGCTCACGCGTGGTGTAGAGACTGACCTCTTCGGCCGCCATGGCAGGCGCCATGGATACCAGACCGCCGGCCAAAGCCAGCGCGCTCAACAAAGGACGAAGAAAAGGGCGCGATTGCATCAGACGGTCTCCACGCAGGGTATCGGTAACGTAAATGATTATCAACAGAGATGCGGACGATACTGCATCGCCGTCCGTATTTCAACTTTTTGTCAGGTAGAGAAACATGCGGATGGCTGTTGGTAGGATGCGGACTTCGCAACGTTTGATGCCGCGCTGCCGTCGTAGAAATCAGTGCGTTGCCGTTATAAAACAACAGCTTATCGACTTTCGGGACGGCAAGGACCACCCATTACGCGGCGCCTCGCTTGCGACCCGATGTCCCGGAAGGCCGCACCCAGCGGAGCGATCCACCGGTTTCGCGCCGGCAGCCCTCGCAGCTTATGCTTTTGGGCAATATGCATATGAGAAAAACATCCCTAGCTATTGTCGGACAATGAGAATTGCTATCAATGGATCGGGTAAAATCGAATCATCCTAAATTGACTGAACACCATGGCTGCCTTCAACACCGAGCGCGTACTGAGCGTGCACCACTGGAACGACACCTTGTTTTCCTTCAAGACGACGCGCGACTCCGCGCTGCGTTTTCATAACGGTCACTTCGTGATGATCGGATTGGAAGTCGAAGGCAAGCCGTTGCTGCGTGCATACAGTATCGCCAGCGCCAACTATGAAGAAAACCTCGAATTCCTGAGCATCAAGGTGCAGGACGGCCCGTTGACGTCGCGCCTGCAGCACTTGAAGGAAGGCGACACGATCCTGGTGAGCCGCAAGCCGGTAGGCACCTTGGTGGCTGACGATCTGCATCCGGGCAAGCACCTGTATCTGTTCGGTACGGGGACCGGTTTGGCACCGTTCATGAGCATCATCAAAGATCCCGATGTGTATGAGCGTTTCGACAAGATCGTGTTGATGCACGGCGTGCGGTGGCAGAGCGAACTGGCGTACGCCGACTACATCGAAAACGAGCTGCCCAACAACGAGTTCTTCGGCGATGTGGTGCGCAACAAGCTGATCTATTATCCGTCGGTCACGCGTGAGGCGTTCCGCAACCAAGGTCGTATCACGACGCTCGTTGAAAGTGGCAAGGTGTTTGAGGATATCGGTTTGCCGCCCCTCAATCCAGAAACGGATCGCGCCATGATCTGCGGTAGCCCGCATATGCTGGCCGACATCAGCGCCATGCTCGATGCCCGCGGCTTCGAAGTGTCCAAGGGCGTAGGCCAGCCGGGTCATTACGTGGTCGAGCGCGCGTTCGTCGACAAATAAATCAGCTGCGTAGCCGAGGTGCATGCAGCCCGGTTGAGCGCCATTCGGGGCGTCTCCGGGGTGCCATCCGATGCCCCACCCGAAGTGAAGCGTGCATACCTGAATGAATGACACCCCAAAAGTTGGCGACAACTTCTGGGGTGTTTTTCATGGGCGATCGACGGATGGGCGATCGACGAATGGCCGATTGGCGGGCGCGCCGCGGGCGATCGGCGATCGATCACCCACAGATTAAAAACGCTAGCCGGCACTTACTCCGGCTGGATGCCGGCGCGCTTGATGATCTCGCCCCATTTCTTCGACTCGGCCAACTGGAATGTCTTCAACTCGTCCGGAGTCGACGTGGCGGGCTCGGTGCCGGTTTGTTTGTAGAACTGTTTGGCGGCCTGCTTCTCAGTGGCTGCAACCAGCAGTTCGTTCAGGCGCTTCGTGACCTCCGGCGGCGTGCCGGCGGGCGCATACGCCGCAAACCAATATCCCATTTCGTAGCCCGGCACGCCGGATTCGGCAATCGTGGGCACCTCAGGCGCCAGCGGCGACCGGGTGGTGCCCGTGACGCCGAGCGCACGCAATTTGCCGGAATTGACCTGAGGCAGGCCCGTCGCCGCATCGGTGATCATCATCGAGATCTGGTTGCCCAGCAGATCGGTCACGGCCAGGGGGTTGCTCTTATACGGCACATGCAGCAATTGGACGCCGGTCATCTGCTGCAGCAATTCTCCGGCGATTCGGCTGCTCGAACTGCCGCTGCCAAAGGTCAGCTTGCCCGGATCCTTCTTGGCTGCGGCCAGAAACTCGCCCACTGTTTTGGCCGGGAATGCCGGATTGACCACCATGATCTGGCCGCCTTTACCCAACAAGGTCAGGGGCTGGAAGTCCTTCACGGGATCGTAGGCCAGCGACTTATACAGATGTTCGTTGGCGGCGTGGGTGGTGTTGGTGGTGATCAAGACGGTGTAGCCGTCGGGCTGCGCACGCGCGGCGTTCTGCGCCCCGATCATGGCACTGGCGCCCGGCTTGTTTTCGATCACGACGGGCTGGCCCGCCGATTCGCTCACGCCTTGCGCGATGGCCCGGCCGATTTGATCGGTCGCGCTTCCGGCGGCAAACGGCACGATGAACGTGATGGGTTTGGTGGGGAAGTCAGCCGCGGCGGCGTAGCCGGCGGGCAGAGCGGCCAGTACAGCGGTGGCGCACAGTGTCTTCAGAAAAAGTCGTGTCATGGGTTGTCTCCGTCGTTGTTGTTGTGTGTAATGTCGAGCGCGTTGGGAAGGGATGAAGGCCTTTCGTCCAAGCGTTAAAAAGAAGGTGATCGTTCGATATTCGGCAAGGTCGCGGCAAACGCCTCCGGTACCCGCACCGGCATATCGAGCAGCCAGAACGAGAGCCCCTTGCCATGCGTGTCCAGATTAAGCGCGTCGTTGACGCCACCATCGAGCACGCCTTCAAGCACGAGGTTCATTGCGTGCAAACTGGGCACGAGATAGCGCGTGACCCGCGACGGTTGCCGCGCGCCAAACCATTCGGCCACGCGCGACTCCGTCACCGCGTCCACCAGAATGTCATAGCAGTCGGCACGCCACGCAATCACGCTCAGGTTCGAGATGTCGCCTTTGTCGCCAGTGCGGCTGTGCGCCAGCCGGTACAGCGGCACATCGATGTAGGTCGGCGCGGTCATGCGGGAATGTCCTCCAGAAAGGTCCAGGTGGCCGGCACTGCGTCGCGATCGATCGTGCACGACAGCATGTTCAAGCGCGGCCGCAGCGCCGTACGTACGCCGCCGCCGCCTGCCGGACCGCAGCAATACAGCGCGGTTACTTCGCGCAATACGGTGTCGGCCAGCTTGCGATCGGTATGCGCCGCCGCGACCCGCAGACGCACGTCGCGGCTGTCGCCCGGTGTGCGTGTGCTTTGCAGTGCGCCATCGTCGTCCGCCAGAATACTCAAGGCGCCGATCAGATCGATGCGCAGGCGCAAGCTCGGATCCAGGCGCTTGCGAACGATGTCGCCGGCGAGTCGCGCGCGCGCTTCAGCTTGAATGCCCGCGTAAGAGATCTCGGCTTCCGCCAGCCAACCGCCGCGATGGCACACATTGACCTTCAGGCTGGGCGGGCGGGGATGGCCGTCGATGCCGGTCACGCGCACGCGGTCGGGCCCGATCTCTTCAACGACCGCCTGGCTCAAATCTGCAATCACATCGGGCGTCAGATAGCGGGCGGGGTCGTGCACTTCGTAAAGCAATTGTTCTTTCGTGATGCGCGCATCCACGCGTCCGCCGGTATGGGGCGGCTTGAAGATCTCGATCGTCCCGTCTTCATACAGCGTGCAAAGCGGAAAGCCGGTGTTGTCCAGGCCTGGCACATCCTTCAGACCAGGGATGGCGTAATAGCCGCCGGTGACCTGCGTGCCGCACTCCAGCAGATGGCCTGCCATGGTGGCTTGTCCCAGGCGCGGCCAGTTGTCGGCCGCCCAGCCGAAATGGGCCATGGCCGGCCCCACCGTCAACGAGGGATCGGCCACCCGGCCGGCCACCACGATGTCGGCCCCCGCGCGCAGGGCATCCGCGATCTGTTCGGCCCCCAGATAGGCATTGGCGCTGACGAGATCGATGCCGTCGAACATTGGGCCAAATGCCGCGCGCAGATGGGTGTGTTGCGCCGGCGTGGTGAGGGCGTCGCCGGCCACGATCGCAATACGGGGCGCGCGCAGGCCTTGTTCGGCAGCAAGGGCGGCAATTCGACGGGCGGCGCCCAGCGGATTTGCCTGGCCAAAGTTGCTGACGATTCGCACGCCGTGGTCGAGACAGCGTTGCAGGATAGGCGCGATCAGCGCGTCGAGCAGCGGCTCGTACCCGCTTTGCGGATCCTCGTTGCGGGCGAGTTGCGCCAGCGCCAACGTGCGCTCGGCAAGCGTTTCAAATATCAGCGTGCCGCCGCCCAAGGCGATCAGGTTATCGACCACGGCGGACGCACCATCGGTGCGATCGCCCGAAAAGCCACTGGCGCAACCGATGTGCATCGGCGGCTTGGGGGATGGAGATGAAAGGGGCTGGCTCATCAGGGCACTGTAGGCGGCGCGCACTCATACGTAAAATAGAAAGATAAAATCAATTGATAGAGATATGCCATGAATGTCTCCACCCGGCAGTTGCGCGCTTTCGTGGCGTTGGCCGACGAAAAGCATTTCACCCGTGCGGCGCATCGCTGCCACCTTACGCAACCGGCGTTCAGTGCGCTGATCAAGGGGTTGGAACAAACGGCGGGCGCGCGCCTTTTCGACCGCAGCACCCGTCATGTGGCGCTCACGTCGGCCGGTGAGGTGCTCAATGGATCCGCGCGCCGCCTGCTCGTCGATATGGAACTGACCATGGCCGATCTGGACGACCATGTGGCTAAGCGGCGGGGCCGGGTGGCGATCGCCGCCTTGCCCTCGTTGGCCGCGGGGTGGCTGCCGCCGATCCTCGCGCGCTTTACCGCCGCGTATCCGGGCATCGATCTGGCGCTCAACGATGCGTTGCTGGATGCCTGCCTGGATAGCGTGGTGCGGGGCGACAGCGATTTTGCGGTCGCCGCGCGGCGTGCCGACATGACGGATCTCGACAGTGATTTTCTGCACGCGGATCGCTTTTACGTCGTGTGTCGCACCGATCATCCGCTGGCCTCCCAGACCCGCGTGCGTTTGAGCGACGTGGCGCAATGGCCCATGATCCAGATGGCACGTCACAGCAGCGTGCGCCAGCATCTGGATGCCGCCACGCAAGGCGTGGCGCTGCGCCCGGTGCTCGAAGTCGAGCATCTGGCGACCGTCACCGGGCTGGTGGCGGCCGGCATGGGGGTGAGCATTGTGCCGGCGATGACCCTGTTTCACTTCAGGCGGTCGACCTTGGCGATCGTGCCCCTGGTTGGCCGCGCGCTCACGCGTTCGCTCTATCTGGTGAAACGCCGGGGGCGCACCTTGCCGCCGGCCGCTGACGCGCTGTATGCCATGCTGATGGCCGAACGTGCAAAGATCGCAGCGGATGCGCTTTCGTTATGAGCTATTGGTGTTTACACTCCGATAGCGACCTTTTCCTCCAAACAAGGACTGTTCATGAATAAACAAATCATCCACACCGATTCAGCGCCGGCAGCTGTAGGCCCGTACTCGCAGGCGGTCGCGGTCGTCCCCAATAAAACGGTGTACCTCTCCGGCCAGATCGGATTGGAACCGGGCACGGGCGAACTCGTGTCGGAAAACTTCGATGCGCAAGTGCGCCAGGCGTTCGCCAATATGCAGGCCGTGATTGAAGCGGCCGGCGGCACCTTGCATCAGGTCGTCAAACTCACGCTGTTTCTCACGGATCTGAGCAAGTTCACTGCCGCCAATGCCATCATGGCCGAATTGATTCCCGAGCCGTTTCCGGCACGTTCGACCATCGGCGTGGCCAGCTTGCCCAAGAACGCGCAGTTTGAGGTCGAGGCCATCCTGGCGCTCTAGACCCGGTTCATGTCTTTCAAGCTGTCGATATCGTGACCACTGCGACCGCGCCCCGCTCGGGCGGCCGGGGCACGCCTGCGTCGCGTCAGACCAAGCTGCCGGCCAAACCGGCGCTAAGCGACGCCGCGCGCCGGTTTCAGCGCCTGGGCCTCTATGCGCCGCAGGATTTCGTCTTGCATTTGCCGTTGCGCTATGAGGACGAAACGCAGGTGGTGCCGATACGCACGCTGATCCCGGGGCGCTCGGCGCTGGTCGAAGGTGAGATCATCCGGTCCGATGTGACTTATCGGCCGCGCAAGCAGCTCACGGCCGTGATCGCCGACGACACTGGCGAGCTGCAATTGCGGTGGCTCAATTTCTATCCCAGTCAGCAAAAGCAGGTGGCCGTGGGCCGGCGCGTCCGCGCCCGCGGCGAAATACGTGGCGGGTTGTTCGGCCGTGAAATCGTGCATCCGCGCATCACGGTCGCCGAAGGGGCGCTGCCCGAAGCGCTCACGCCTGTCTATCCCACCACCGACGGTCTTGCGCAGCCCGCCTTGCGGCGCGCCATCGCGCAGGCACTGACGTCCTGTGATCTCTCCGATACGTTGCCCGACGAGGTGCGCGACACGTACGCGTTGATGCCGTTCGCCGAGGCGATTGGGTTCCTGCATGCGCCGCCGCCCGGCGTGGCCGAATACACGCTTACCGCGCACGATCATCCGGCGTGGCGCCGTATCAAGTTCGACGAGCTGCTTGCACAGCAGTTGTCGTTGGCGGCTGCCCGAGCGGCGCGCCGGCTCAAATCCGCAGATCCGTTGCCGGCGCCGCGCGGCAAGAAAAGTCTGGTGGCGCAGTTGCTCGCCGCGCTGCCATTTGCGCTCACGGCGGCACAGGAACGCGTGGTGGCCGAGATCGCGCACGATCTGGGCCGCGCCTATCCCATGCATCGGTTGCTGCAGGGCGACGTCGGCAGCGGCAAAACGGTGGTGGCCGCGCTGGCTGCCGCGCAGGCGATCCAGAACGAGGCGCAAGCGGCGCTCATGGCGCCGACCGAAATTCTCGCCGAGCAGCATTACGTCAAACTCTCAGGCTGGTTGACGCCCTTGGGCGTGAAGGTGGCCTGGCTGAGCGGCAGTCTCAGCGCGCGCGTCAAGCGCGAAACGGCGGCCGCCGTAGCGGCGGGCGAGGTGCACCTGCTGGTGGGCACGCAGGCCGTGATTCAAGACACCGTGACCTTCGCGCGCCTGGGGTTGGCCATCGTCGACGAGCAGCACCGCTTCGGTGTCGGCCAGCGCCTGTCGCTCACCAAGAAAGGCGAACGCGCGGATCGCATCGCCATTCCGCACCAACTCAATATGAGCGCCACGCCTATCCCGCGCACGTTGGCGATGACGTTTTTCGCCGATCTGGATGTGTCGGTGATCGATACGCTGCCCCCGGGTCGCACGCCAGTCATCACCAAGCTTGTCAACGACGCCCGTCGCGAGGAAGTCATTGCGCGCATTGCCATGGGCGTGCGCGAAGGCCGTCAAGCCTATTGGGTGTGCCCGCTGGTCGAAGAAAGCGAAGCGCTCGAATTGCAAACAGCGGTCGACACGTTTGAAACCTTGCGCGTCGAACTGCCCGATGTGCGGGTGGGCCTGGTGCACGGTCGTCTGTCATCCAGCGAAAAGGCGGCCGTGATGAGCGCTTTCCGCGCGGGCGAGGTGGATGTGCTGGTGGCCACAACGGTGATCGAAGTGGGCGTCGATGTGCCCAACGCTGCGCTCATGGTGATCGAGCATGCCGAACGCTTCGGCTTGGCACAGCTGCATCAGTTGCGCGGCCGGGTGGGGCGCGGGACGGCGCAATCGGTATGCGTATTGATGTATGCGTCGCCTTTGTCGCAGGTGGCCCGCGAGCGCTTGAAGGCGATGTTCGAGACGGGCGATGGGTTCGAGATTGCGCGGCGCGATCTCGAATTGCGCGGCCCCGGCGAATTTCTGGGCAAACGCCAATCGGGTGTCGCCCTGCTGCGTTTTGCCGACCTCAATACCGATACCGAAATTGCCGAGGCCGCGCGCGAAGCCGCCGGTCATATGCGCACCCATCATCCCACCGCCGTCGACGCCCATCTGGCGCGCTGGATGCGTGGGCGAGAAGATTTTTTGCGAACCTGATCCTTTGGACTAGTCATGACGTTGACCGAACTCAAGTACATCGTTGCAGTCGCGCGCGAACGTCATTTCGGACGTGCGGCGGAAGCCTGTTTCGTCAGCCAGCCGACCTTGTCGGTGGCGATCCGCAAGCTCGAGGACGAGCTGGGGGTCACGCTGTTCGAGCGTGGCGGGGTTGAGGTGGGAGTGACCCCGATCGGGCAGCGCATCGTCGCACAAGCGCAAAAAGTGCTGGAAGAAAGCGCCAGCATCAAGGAAATCGCGCGCCAGGGCCATGACCCCCTGGCCGGGCCTCTGCGCGTGGGCGTGATCCACACGATCGGGCCTTACCTGTTGCCAAAATTGGTACCGCTGCAGATCGCGCGCACGCCGCAGATGCCCCTCTTGCTGCAGGAGAATTTCACGCTGCGCCTGGTCGAGTTGCTGCGCCAGGGTGAGATCGACTGCGCCATCATGGCGTTGCCGCTGCCCGAGGCGGGCCTGGTCACGCAGCCGCTGTATGACGAACCGTTCATCGTGGCCGTGCCGCACAGCCATCCGTTCTCGCAGCGCGAGCTGATCGACGCGCACGACCTGAAGCAGGAGACGATGCTGTTGCTCGGATCGGGTCACTGCTTTCGCGATCAGGTGCTGGAAGTCTGTCCGGAGCTGTCGCGTTTTTCGGCGGCGAGCGACGGTATCCAACGCACCTTCGAAGGCTCCTCGCTCGAGACCATCCGGCACATGGTGGCAGCGGGCATCGGCGTCACCGTATTGCCCATTACGGCCGTGCCCGAACACCCCGAAAACGATCGCCTGTTGAGCTACATTCCGTTCACGCCGCCCGCGTCGGAGCGCCGCGTGGTATTGGCCTGGCGCCGCAGTTTTCCGCGGATGGCGGCCATCGAAGCGCTCTCGCAAGCGGTTTACAACTGTGGCCTTCAGGGCGTCAAGATGTTGCCGGAGGCAACGCCTTCGCACGCAGGCTGAATGCGTCACGAAGCAGTGGTATTCTTTTTACATCGTCTTTAACCAACAGGGAGTTCGAATGTCCAAAAAACCGAATAAGAGCGGATCTGCTCCGCACGTCAACATCGGCATCAGCGACGACAATCGCGCAAAGATCGCCGGCGAGTTGTCGAAAGTGTTGGCTGACTCGTACACGCTGTATCTGATGACGCATAACTTCCACTGGAACGTCACGGGCCCGCTGTTCAGCACCCTGCACGTGATGTTCATGGAGCAATACACCGAAGAGTGGACGGCACTGGACGATATCGCCGAACGCATCCGCGCCTTGGGTCACAACGCGCCTGGCACGTATCGCGAATACGCCAAGCTGTCGTCGATTTCCGAGCCGGAATCGGTGCCGGAAGCCCTTGAAATGGTGCGCTTGCTCGTCAAGGGCAACGAAGCCGTCGCGCAAACCGCGCGTGCCGCCGCCATCCATGCCGACGAAGCCAACGATCTGCCGACGGCCGATCTGCTGACGCGTCGCCTGGACGTGCACGAAAAGAATGCGTGGATGTTGCGCAGCTTGCTCGAGTAAAGATATGCGCCGCCTGCGGGCATCTTCATTGATGCTCCGCGCGGCCGATATCGAATCGATCGATCGCCGGATTTATTCCGGCGATTTTTTTTGTGTGACGCGATTGTGGGTGGGGTGCTTTCAGCAGGTGGCCGGCAAGGTTGCGAATCGAAGAATGCGGATCGCCGAAAGCGAATCAACGACATTCGATCGACGATAACGAATTGAAGACATCGGGAACATGACATCGGGAATTTCCACATCGGGAAAGCAGCGACATTGAACGCGCGTCCGCAAGGGCGGGGTGTCTTCATGCAAATTGATGCTCGGCAATCGAGCGCGCCGGCCAAGCGTCGACTTGATCAGTGGCTGTTCAACGCCGATAGCCGGTGCAGCGGCGCGATCCTCGGTGGGGGCGTGGTCACCCGCCAGGCGCAGCGCCGGCGCAAGGCCGTCAGCAATTTCCAGCCTTGCGGCCAGTCGGCCAAGCCTGCTTCGGCATTGAGATGCCCGCCAGCGGAAACGACCACCAGACGGCTTCCCCAGGCATCGGCGAATTCACATGCGCGCGGCAAGCTGCAATAGGGGTCGTTGTCGCTTGCCACCACCACGCTTTGGAAGGGCAATGGCTGGCGCACGATGGGCACGAAATCGCGCAGGCAATCGGGCGCGTTCGCGCGTTCGACGTCGGCGGGCGCCACCAGCAGCGCGCCTGCGATTTTCTGGCGCAAGGCCGTCGGCACGGCCGCGCTGGTCACGCATCCCAGGCTGTGTGCAATCAGCAGCACCGGACACGTTGCCGCGTCGATCGCGGCCGATAGCGCGCCGACCCACTCGGCCCGCGTAGGATGGTCCCAGTCTTTTTGGTCCACACGTACCGCGTGCGGCAACAGCTGTTGCCAACGGCTTTGCCAGTGGTCGGGACCGGAATTTTTCCAGCCTGGAACGATGATCGGTTGGAATCGCATGGACGTCATCATCCCCCGCGTCCGGTATGAAAACAACGACGTTTTGCGCGTTTGTTTATACCGCTTTTGATATAAGAGATTGGGGTAATCCCCGAAGCCGATTCGGACGTTTGCCCGGCAAATGGAGCCTGCCCTCAGGTATGCTCGACGCCTGCGACGATCCAGGAGACGCTCGCAGCGCATGCCCCGCGACACGATCGCGCCGGACTGCGGCCTCACCCATAACAAGGAGTCAACCATGAATATGTCCATCCGCAAACTTTCCCGTCTGGCCCCGATGGCGGCCATGCTCAGCCTGACCGCCGGTCTGGCGATCGGTGGCGTGGCCCATGCCGATACCATCAAGATCGGCGTGGTCGGCCCCACCACCGGGCCCTTGACGCAATATGGCCTGATGGTTCGCGAAGGCATCGATACCGCCGTCGAACGCATCAACGCCACGGGTGGCGTCATGGGTAAAACGCTCGAAACCGTCGTGATCGACGATGCGTGCGAGCCCAAGCAAGGTCCGGTCGCCGCCAACCGCGTAGTCAACAGCAAGATCGGATTCGTTGTGGGCCACGTGTGCTCCGGCGCCACGATCGCCGCCGCCGATATCTACAACAACGAAGGCGTGGTCATGGTGACGCCGGCCGCCACCGCGCCCGCGCTCACCGATGGCAAGCGCTACGACTTCATTTTCCGCACGATCGGCCGCGACGACCAGCAAGGTCCCGCCGCCGCCAAGTTCATTCTGGAAGTGGCCAAACCCAAAACGGTCGCTGTGCTGCACGACAAGCAATCTTACGGTCAAGGGGTCGCCACCTCAGTGCGCGACGGGCTTGAAAAAGCGGGCACGAAGGTCGCCATGTTCGAAGGCATCAACGCAGGCGACAGCGATTTCTCGGCCGTCATCACCAAGCTCAAGAGTGCCGGTGCCGACTTCGTTTACTACGGCGGCTATCACCCCGAGATGGGCCTCTTGCTGCGCCAGGCGTCCGAGCAAGGCCTGAAGGCCAAGTTCATGGGTCCTGAAGGCGTGGGTAACCCCGACATCAACGCCATCGCCGGCGCCGCCGTTGAAGGCATGCTGCTCACCTTGCCCGCCGACTTCTCGCAAAACCCGGCCAATGCCGAGATCGTGAAGGCGTTCGAAGCCAAGAAGCGCAACCCGTCGGGCGCGTTCCAATTGTCGGCTTACGCCGCGACGCAAGTGATTGCAGATGCCATCAAGGGCGCCAAGAGCACGGATGCCGACGCTGTGGCGAAGTACATGCATGCCAATACGTTCGATACGCCGATCGGCAAGGCATCGTGGAACAAGCAGGGCGACTTGAACAACTTCGAGTTCGATGTGTTCACGTGGCACAAGGACGGCAGCAAAACCGTCGCCAAGTAATCCGGCACGGGGCGTGACGCTGACGCGTCGCGCCTCGATATCGTCACGGTGGCCCAACACGGACGCCTCCACGGCTTGGTATCGTCGGACTTGGCTAACGCCCACGCGTTCACGCCTTGCCACCGTTGGCGCCAAGCTTAAAAAAATAGACCCGCTCAAAGCGGGTCTATTGACATGCGCAGATCGAAGCGACCCGCATGAGGGGTCATCTACAGGCGACGTCGATCAGGTGCCTGCGACGCGGCGGCCGGTGTCGGCCTCGAACCAATGCAGCGGATGACGGCCATCGGGACCGATCTCGATCGTGTCACCGGTGCTGATGGCCGACTCGGCGAGTTGGCGGGTCGCGCAGCGCACCACCAACTGGGTGTTGCCATAGCGCGCATGCACCAGTTGTTCCGAACCCAACGTTTCAACCATTTCGACTTCGGCGCGCACACCGCGCCCACCCAGCACCAGGTGCTCGGGGCGCATGCCGATGACGATCTTGCGGCCGCGCACCGATTGCGGCACCACGGTGGGGGAAATGTCGAGCGCATTGCCGTTCAAGGTCTTCATCGTGCCGTCACCGCTCACCTCGACGGTGGCCAGGTTCATCGGCGGCGAGCCGATAAAGCTGGCGACGAAGGTGGAAGCAGGCTTCTCGAACACTTCCATCGGCGTGCCGATCTGTTCGGGCACACCCAGGTTCATGACGATCATGCGATCGGCCAGGGTCATGGCTTCGACCTGATCGTGCGTGACGTACAGGCTGGTGGTGCTCAGGCGGCGATGCAGCTTGATGATTTCCAGACGCATCGCCACGCGCAGCTTGGCGTCCAGGTTCGAGAGCGGCTCGTCGAACAGGAACACCTTGGGTTCGCGCACGATCGCACGGCCCATGGCCACGCGCTGGCGCTGACCGCCCGACAATTGGCGCGGACGCCGGTCGAGGAGGGCGGACAGTTCCAGGATCTGCGCCGCGGCATCCACGCGCGTCTTGATCTCGGCCTTCGAGAACTTGCGAATCTTCAGGCCATAAGCCATGTTCTCGAACACGCTCATGTGCGGATACAGCGCGTAGTTCTGGAACACCATCGCGATATCGCGTTCGCCGGGTTCGAGCTTGTTGACGACCTTGTCGTCGATCAGGATTTCACCGCCAGTCACCGATTCGAGACCGGCGACCATGCGCATCAGCGTCGATTTACCGCAGCCCGAGGGCCCGACGATAACGATGAATTCGCCATCGGCGACTTCCATGTTGATGCCATGGATGACTTTGATGTCGCCGGCGTAGGTTTTGGTGAGCGAGCGAAAGCTTAGGGTTGCCATAGATATTCTTGAATTTTGGGAGAAGCTTACTTCTCGGTATCGACCAGGCCCTTGACGAACCATTTCTGCATCAGAATCACGACCAGCGCGGGGGGCAGCATCGCCAGCATGGCGGTGGCCATGGTGAGATTCCACTCGGTCACGCTATCGCCACCGCTGATCATGCGCTTGATGCCGATCACCACGGGATACATATCTTCCTGGGTGGTGACGAGCAGCGGCCACAGATACTGGTTCCAGCCGTAGATGAACTGGATGACGAACAGCGCTGCAATGCTGGTTTTGGACAGCGGCAGCAGCACGTCGCGGAAAAAGCGCAGGGCGCCTGCACCGTCGATGCGCGCGGCTTCGACAAGTTCATCCGGCACCGTCAGGAAAAACTGCCGGAACAGGAAGGTTGCCGTGGCTGAAGCAATCAACGGCAGCGTCAAACCCGCGTAGCTGTTGAGCATGCCCAGATCGGCCACCACCTTGTACGTGGGGGCGATACGGACTTCTACCGGCAGCATCAGCGTGACGAAGATCATCCAGAAGAAGAACATGCGGAACGGAAAGCGGAAATACACGACCGCGAATGCCGACAGCATCGAGATCACGATCTTGCCGATCGCGATCGCCAACGCCATGATCAGGCTGACGGTCATCATCCGGAACACGGGCGGCGCGGCTCCCGCACCTTCAGTGCCGCCGAACAGCACGCGCGTGTAGTTGTCGATGAAGTGCGAGCCGGGTATCAACGACATCGGCGCGCTGGCGACTTCCTGCGCGGTTTGGGTGGACGCCACAAACGTGACGTAAAGGGGGAAAGCGACGATGACGATGCCCAGAATCAGAATCGCGTGGGCAAAGAAATCGAGCCAGGGGCGGCGTTCAACCATGACGGCAAACCTCGGTAGACATCAGTAATTCACCTTGCGGTCGATATATCGGAATTGAATGGCGGTAAGGGCCACGACGATGACCATCAGGATCACCGACTGTGCGGCCGACGAACCCAGATCCAGGCCGCGGAAGCCGTCGCTGTACACCTTGTAGACCAGGATGCTGGTCGACGTGCCCGGGCCACCTTGGGTGGTCGTATCGATCACGGCGAACGTGTCGAAGAAGGCGTAGATGATATTGACCACGAGCAGGAAGAACGTCGTGGGCGACAGCAACGGAAAGACGATGGACCAGAAGCGGCGGGTGGGCGAGGCGCCATCGATTGCGGCCGCTTCGATGAGCGACTTCGGAATCGATTGCAGACCGGCCAGGAAGAAGAGGAAGTTGTACGACACCTGCTTCCACACGGAAGCGACGACGACCAAGGCCAGCGCCTGATCGCCATCCAGGCGCGGGTTCCAGGCCACACCCACATCGCGCAGGTAAACGGCCATGATGCCCACCGACGGCGAGAACAGGAACAGCCACAACACGCCGACCACGGCGGGCGCGACGGCGTAGGGCCAGATCAACAAGGTTTTGTAGACGTTGGCGGCGCGGATCACACGGTTGGCCATCACAGCCAGCAACAGCGAGACCGTCAAGCCCAGCACAGCGACAAGTATGGAGAACACCGCGGTCGTGCGAAACGACAGCAGATAGGTGGGCTGGTTGAACAACTCTTTGAAGTTATCCAGGCCGACGAATTGCGACGAGAGCCCGAAGGCATCCTCAAGACGCATCGATTGCCACATGGCCTGACCGGCCGGCCAGAAAAAGAAAACGACCGTGACGATCAACTGCGGCGCAAGCAGCAGATAAGGCAGAGCCTTGTTTCCGAAAACGACGCGCTTTTCCATAATGCTCTAAAAACAATAGAGCCCGACGCGGACGCGCGCCGGGCGTTCATGACACGGAGCACGGGGGAGGGCGGCCCTGGTGGCCGCTGCCCGTGCTCCGGGGATTACTTCACGCTCTTTTCAAAGCGTTCCAGCAAGTCGTCACCGCGTTTCTTCATGCTTTCCAGACCATCCTTGGCCGAGGTCTTGCCCGAGACGATACGCTCGATCTCGGCATCCTCGATTTCGCGGATCTGGGGCAGGAAGCCCAGGCGCACGCCACGCGATTGCGCGGTGGTTTGCACGTTCAGCTGCGTCACGCCGACTTCGGTGCCGGGATTCTTGTCATAGAAACCGGATTTCTTGGTCAGGTCGTACGCGGCGATCGTTGCCGGCACATAGCCGGTCTGCTGGTGCCAGCGAGCGGCGATCTCGGGGCTCGACAGGAACTTGAAGAACTTCGTCACGCCCTTGTAGACTTCCGGCGACTTGTTGGCGAAGACCCACAGCGACGCGCCACCGATGATGGTGTTCTGCGGCGCGCCCTTGACGTCGGCGTAGTAAGGCACCGTCGACGTACCGAAGGCGAACTTGGCGTTCTTGGAGATGTTCGCGCGCAGGCCGCTCGAACCGGTGATCATCGCGCACTTGCCCGAGATGAACAGCGAGTTCGGCTCGTCGCCGCGACCGCCGTACATGAACATGCCTTCCTTGCCCATCTTGGCCAGGTTTTCCATGTGACGCACGTGCAGATCGGAAGTGATGGCCAGACGCGCATCCAGACCGCCGAAGCCGTTGTCCTTGGTGGCGTACGGCACGTTGTGCCACGACGAGAACGTTTCGAGCTGGGTCCACGACGGCCAGGACGTCGTGTAGCCGCACTCTTGACCGGCAGCCTTCAGCTTCTGGGCGGCAGCGCCGAGCTCTTCCCAGGTCTTGGGCGGCTTTTCGGCGTCGAGGCCAGCCTTGGTGAAGGCGTCCTTGTTGTAGTAGAACACCACGGTCGAGCTGTTGAAGGGCATCGACACCAGCTTGCCGTCGGCGGCCGAGTAGTAACCCGCCACGGCGCCGATGAAGGCCTTCGGATCGATCGGGTCGCCCGCTTCTTCGGACATCTGCTGCACGGGTTTGATGGCGCCCTTAGCGTTCATCATCGTGGCCGTGCCGACCTCGAATACCTGGAGGATGTCGGGGGCATTGCCGGCGCGGAACGCGGCGATACCGGCGTTCATCGACTCGCCGTAGTTACCCTTGTAGACGGGCTTGATCTGGTAATCCGATTGGCTCTTGTTGAATTCGTTGGCGAGTTCATTGACGCGTTCGCCCAATGCGCCTTCCATCGAGTGCCACCATTGGATGTCGGTAGCGGCGTGTGCGGCGCTGCCGGCGAGCGCGGCGATGAGCGCGGCTGCGGTGAGCGCGAGACGGTGGGTTGCCATGAGTTGTTCCTCCAGATTGGCCTATTGCGGCGCAAATGTGCCAGCAAGGCTAGGCACTTTATGTACAGTATGTGACAAAACCGTGAATGTCACATTCAACGCTTGAAGTGTCAAACGTTATCGACACATTTCAGCGGGCCGAAGTGTAACGCCAACAGCTCGGTATGCGCCGTACAACACAGGCCGGCCGAGGCGCGCGGCCGGGGTTGACGGGGGCTACAATCCGACGCTATGAATCCGCACTTACACATCGCCTTTATCGGCGGCGGCAACATGGCCGCGGCACTCGCCGCCGGCATGGCCGACCGCATCCTGCCCGCGGGCAATATCCACGTCGTGGAAATCAATCCTGCGGCGCATGCGGCCTGGCAGGCACGCGGCGCGTCTGTGGCCGCCACGCCCGACGAGGCCCTGGCCCGCGCCGATATCTGGATTTTCGCGGTCAAGCCGCAGGTCATGCGGGAGGTCGTGGCGGCGTGCAAACCCTGGCTGCGCGACAAGACCCTGGCCGTCAGCATTGCAGCAGGCGTGCGGGGCGACACCTTGGCCGAGTGGCTGGGCGAGGGCGGGGCACCCTGGTCACGCCTGGTGCGCTGCATGCCCAATACGCCGGCGCTGGTAGGCGCGGGCGCCACGGGCCTGGCCGCATTGCCGGGTGTATCCAGCGCGGATCGCGACCAGGTCGAAGCCATCATGGGCGCCGTGGGCACCACGGTGTGGGTCGATGACGATGCCGGCCTGGATGCGGTGACCGCCGTGTCCGGCAGCGGCCCGGCCTATGTGTTTCTATTTATCGAGGCACTGATTGCGGGCGGCGTGAAAGTCGGCCTCACTGCCGACCAGGCGCGCGAACTCGCCTTGGCCACGCTGGCCGGCGCGACCAAACTCGCGGCCGAATCGGACGAAACGCCAGCCACCTTGCGCGAGCGCGTGACGTCCAAAGGCGGCACCACGGCCGCTGCGCTGGCCGCCTTCGAAAAAGCAGACTTTGCCGGGATCGTCGCCACGGCGGTGGCGGCCGCTGCCGAACGGTCGCGCGAACTGGCGGCGGGAGCCTGACGTGAGCGATATCCTCGTGCGGCGCTTCGAGCCGTTGCGCGCGGTGCAATTCGGTGTGGCCGTGGCCATCATGGGTCTGGTGGTCCTGGCCTCGAACATCCTGGTGCAAGTGCCGTTGAGCGACTGGGTGACTTGGGGCGCCTTGACTTATCCGATCGCGTTCCTGGTGACCGACTTGCTCAATCGCCGCTTCGGACCCGCGGCCGCGCGGCGGGTGGCGTGGTGCGGTTTTGCCGTCGCAGTGGTGGCGTCGATCTGGTTTGCCGCGCCGCGCATCGCGTTGGCGTCAGGCGTGGCGTACATCTGCGCCCAGTTGCTGGATATCCGGATTTTCGACCGCCTTCGCGATCAACGGTGGTGGCGCGCGCCGCTCATCTCCGGCTTGCTGTCGGCCACCCTGGATACGGTCCTATTTTTCAGCATTGCATTTGCCGCCACAGGTACCCCGTGGGTGACCTGGCTGCTTGGTGACCTGGCGATCAAACTGGTCATCAACGCCTGCATGCTGGCGCCTTTCCGGGCATTGATGTGGTCGATCGCGCGCCCGGCGGACGCGAAACTGACGCGTCATTGTCACTGAAAGCGCGGCGAGACTTACGCGTGCATTACGGCCTACGGGAATACACGCAGTGACACGTTTTGTGGTTCCTTCCAGAATACCGGCCACGTAGTTCCTCTGGAGAGTTCCGTAATGAAACTGTTGCCTCGTTTTACCCCCAGCATCCTGCTGGGCGCGCTGGCGCTGGCTGGCGCCGCGCATGCTGCCGACACCATCAAGATCGGCATTCCGCAACCCATGACGGGGCCCAACACGCAGTACGGTACGCAGATCCAGGCCGGTGCGCTGACCGCCATCGAGACCATCAACGCCAAAGGCGGCGTCAAAGGTAAAAAACTCGAACCCATCCTGATCGACGACGGTTGCGAACCCAAGCAGGCCGTGCCTGCCGCCAACCGTGTGGTCAACTCCGGCGCAAAGTTCGCCGTGGCCCATGCATGCTCGGGCGTCACGGTGCCCGCCGTGAACGTCTACGAACAGGAAGGTATCGTCGCGATCACCCCGGGCGCAACTTCGCCCCTGGTTACCGATACGACGAAGCCGCATTTCTTCTTCCGCACGATCGGCCGCGACGACCAGCAAGGCCCGTACGCCGCCAACTACATCGCCACCCAGCTCAAGCCCAAGAAGGTTGCCGTCCTGCACGACAAGCAAACCTACGGCTCGGGCGTGGCCACGCAGGTCAAGAACTCGCTTGAGAAAGCCAATGTGCCGATCGCCATCTTCGAAGGCATCAACGTCGGCGATAGCGACTACTCGGCCGTCATCACCAAGCTGAAATCGGCGGGCGTGGATCTGGTCTACTTCGGCGGCTACCACCCCGAGCTCGGCCTGCTGCTGCGTCAATCACGCGAGCAAGGGTTGAACGTGCAGTTCATGGGTCCGGAAGGCACGGCCAACCGGGATCTGGTGGCGATCGCCGGTCCGGCCATCGAGGGTTTGCTGGTCACGTTGCCGGCCGACTTCACCAAGTTGCCGGGTAACGAAGGCATCGTGAAGGCATTCAAGGATGCGAAGCGCGATCCGGACGGCGCCTTCCAGATGCCGGCTTACGCCGCGGTGCAGCTCATCGTCGACGGCATCAATGCCGTAGGCGAAGATCCCACCAAGGTCGCCGACTATCTGCACAAGAACACCTTCAATACCGCCATCGGCAAAGTCGAATACGATGCCAAGGGCGACTTGAAGAACTTCGAATTCGCCGTCTACAAGTGGGACAAGAGTGGCGCAAAAACGCAACTTTAAGTAGAACAAAACCGCCCGTCCCCAACACGGGCGGATACGCAGGGCCAGGTCGCCGGTCCCGGGTGGTTCTTCCGGGGCCGGTGCCTTTTGGAGCACAAGCAACATGTCCGACCTCATCCCCCAACTGTCCCAGCAGATCTTCAACGGTCTGTCGCTGGGCGCGATCTACGCGCTGATCGCCATCGGCTACACAATGGTCTATGGCATCATCGGTATGATCAATTTCGCACATGGCGAAATCTATATGATCGGCGCTTACGTCGGTCTCGTTACGCTCACGGCCATCGGCACGCAGAGCGGTTTGCCGCTGCCATTCATCATCGGCGCGATGCTGGTGGTGGCCATGGTGGTTACCGGTGTGTACGGCTATACGCTGGAGCGCATCGCCTATCGGCCGGTACGCGGCAGCCCCAGATTGGTCGCCTTGATCTCGGCGATCGGGATGTCGATCTTCCTGCAGAACTGGGTTGCACTCGGCCAGGGCGCACGCGACATGGCGGTGCCCGCATTGATGTCGGGCGCCGTCACCTTTACGCTCGGCACCAGTTTCGAAGTCACCATGCCGTATTCGCGCATCATGATCATTCTGGTCACGGTGGTGTTGATGATCGCGCTTACGCTGTTCATCAAGTATTCCCGCATGGGCCGCGCATCGCGCGCCTGCTCGCAGGATATGCATATGGCCAATCTGCTGGGCATCGACACCAATCGCGTGATCTCGTTCACGTTTGTGCTGGGCGCCATGCTGGCCGCCGTGGGCGGCGTGCTCATCGCCGTCACGATCGGCAAGCTCAATCCGTTTATCGGCTTCATCGTCGGCATCAAGGCGTTTACCGCAGCCGTGCTGGGCGGCATCGGCAGCATTCCCGGCGCGATGCTGGGCGGTGTGCTGCTCGGTCTGGCGGAAACGTTTGCGGCAGCCTATATCTCGTCGCAATACAAGGATATTGTCGCGTTCGGCCTGCTCGTGCTGATCCTGTTGTTTCGCCCCACGGGTCTGTTGGGCAAGCCTGAGGTGGAAAAAGTCTGATGCAGATCTCTTTCAAAAACGCATTCATCGCGGCCATTCTGACGGCTGTGATCGTGACGCCGGTGTTCGGTTTGCACCTGACGCGTCAGGGCGCCCAAACCATCATGGCGCCCAACTGGAACCTCGTGCTGATCGCCATGGCCGTGGTGTTCGTGGGTCAATTGCTGCGGCCCTGGCTGGCATTGCCCTTCAAGGCATTGCGCAGCGCGCTGCCGGTATTGCCGGCATCGCCCGCCCGGGGCAACAAGTGGATCATCGCGCTCGCCATCGCCGCGGCCGTGATCTGGCCGTTTTTCGGCGGCCGCAGCTCGGTGGACATCGCCACGCTGGTGCTGATCTACGTGATGCTCGCCTTGGGACTGAACATCGTCGTGGGTTTCGCGGGGCTGCTCGATCTGGGCTTCGTCGGCTTCTACGCCGTGGGCGCCTATACCTACGCCTTGCTGTATCACTGGGCGGGGTGGGGCTTCTGGGAAGCGCTGCCGTTGGCGGGCGCCATGTCGGCCTTGTTCGGCTTCGTGCTCGGCTTTCCCGTGCTCAGACTACGTGGCGATTATCTTGCCATCGTGACGTTGGGCTTCGGCGAAATCATCCGGTTGCTGCTCATTAACCTGAATCAGTTCACCGGCGGGCCGGACGGTATTTCGGGCGTGCCCAAACCCACCGTGTTCGGCATGGAGATGACGCGACGCGCGAGCCAGGAGGGCGTGAGCACCTTCCACGAAATTGTGGGCTGGACGTTCAGCAATCAGCACATGGTCGTCTATCTGTATTTGATGGCTTTGCTGCTGGCGTTGATCACCCTGGGCGTATCCACTCGTTTGATCCGCATGCCGGTCGGGCGCGCCTGGGAAGCCCTGCGGGAGGACGAAATCGCGTGCCGGTCGCTGGGCCTGAATCCCACGCGCATCAAGCTGTCGGCGTTCACCTTGGGCGCGATGTTCGCCGGGTTCGGCGGCGCGTTCTTCGCGGCCCGCCAAGGTCTGGTCAATCCGGAGTCGTTCACGTTCATCGAATCCGCGCTCATCCTGGCCATCGTGGTGCTGGGAGGCATGGGGTCGCAGGTCGGGGTGATTCTTGCGGCGATTATTTTGACCGTGCTGCCGGAGTTGGCGCGCGAATTTGCAGAGTATCGGATGTTGCTGTTCGGCTTAGTGATGGTGCTGATGATGATGTGGCGTCCCCAAGGGCTGCTTCCCATGAAGCGTCCGCATCGGGAGCTGAAGTCATGACGCAGTCGTTGTTGGAAGTTTCAGGGTTGTCGATGCGCTTCGGCGGTCTGCTGGCCGTCGATAGCGTAGCGTTCGACGTGCGGCGCGACGAAGTGTTCGCCATCATCGGTCCTAACGGTGCTGGCAAGACCACGGTGTTCAACTGCGTGGGCGGGTTCTACAAACCCACTGCCGGCACCATTACGATGGACGGCAAGTCCATCACCGGGATGCCGAGCCACAATGTGGCGCGCCAGGGACTGGTGCGTACGTTCCAGAACGTGCGGTTGTTCAAGCAGCTTACGGTGCTCGAAAACCTGCTGGTGGCGCAACACACGCAAGTCGAGACGCGCCTGCTGCCCGGGCTGCTCAAGCTCAAGTCGTATCGACGCGCCGAAGAAGAGGCCATGGATCGCGCGGCCGAGTGGCTCGATTTCATGGGCCTGCGCGAGTTTGCCAACCGCGAGGCGGGCAATCTGGCCTATGGCCATCAACGGCGCCTGGAGATTGCGCGTTGCATGATCACCAAGCCGCGCCTGCTGATGCTCGACGAGCCCGCGGCCGGCCTCAATCCGCAGGAAAAGCGCGATCTGCAAGGCTTGATCGACCGCCTGCGCCGCGAATTCGGCGTGGCGGTGCTGCTCATCGAGCACGATATGAGTCTCATCATGGGTATTTCGGATCGCATTCTCGTTATGGAGCACGGCAAGACCATTACTACCGGCACCCCCGAACAAGTGCAGAGCGACGAGCGCGTCATCAAAGCGTATTTGGGGGAAGAGTGATGCTGAAGCTTGAAAACATACACACCTATTACGGCGCGATCCAGGCACTCAATGGCGTATCGGTCGAGGTCAACAAGGGCGAAATCGTTACGCTGATCGGCAGCAATGGCGCCGGCAAGACGACACTCTTGATGAGTATCTGCGGCAATCCGCGCATTCAAGAAGGGCGGATCGAGTTCCAAGGCGAAGATATCTCGAAGAAAGATACGCACCACATCATGCGCAGCGGCATTGCCGTGTCGCCTGAAGGGCGGCGGGTATTCAAAGACCTCACCGTCGCTGAAAACCTGATGATGGGCGGGTTCTTTTTGTCGCGTGACGAGATCCAGAAGGGTCTCGAGTATGTATACGGGCTCTTTCCGCGCCTGAAGGAGCGGGCACAGCAACGCGCGGGCACGATGTCGGGTGGCGAGCAGCAAATGTTGGCCATTGGGCGCGCATTGATGTCGCGGCCCACGTTGCTGTTGCTGGACGAGCCCACGCTGGGCCTGGCGCCGCTCATCATCGCACAGATCTTCCAGATCATCCGCACGATTCGCGATCAGGGCATCACGGTGTTTCTCGTCGAGCAAAACGCCAACAAGGCATTGCAGGTGGCCGATCGCGGCTATGTGCTCGAAACCGGCCGGGTCGTGCTGGCCGACACCGGCGCCAATCTGCTGGTCAACCCAGAAGTGCGGCGCGCCTATTTGGGGGCATAAGTCTTATTTGGGTGCATAAGTAAAAGCAGGCCTCGTGCGCCAGAACCTGGCGCACGCGGCCTGAATCACGCCGCGCGCACCGCTTGGGCCTGGATTATTCCAGGCCTTCCGCTTTCATGGCCGCCTTCACGTGTTCATCGGCACGCATGCGCTCAAAGAACGTGCTCAGGTTCGACATGCTGCCGATGGCGATTTCCTTGGCGCGTGCCCAGCGCAACACCACAAACAGGTAGGCGTCCGCAATCGACGGTGTATCGCCGGTCAGGTAGGACTTTCCTTCCAGTTGTTGGTCGAGAATGCCGAATAGCGTGACCAATTTCTTGGCGGAGTTGGCGCGTAATTCAGCCTGCGCATCGTCGCTCGCCACCAGGCTTTGCGCGCCGAAGATGGCCCCGAACGTTTTATGTACATCCGAATTGATGAAGCCCACCCAACGGCGCACGTCGGCCCGCGAGCGAGCCGTGCCGGCGCCGAGCAAGGCCGACTTGGGTGCCTGTTCGGCGATGTATTCCAGAATGGCCGCGTTTTGCGTCAATGCCCAATCGCCTTCGGTCAGCACGGGCACCGAGCCCACCGGATTGAGTGCCAGGAACGCGGGCTGCTTGATCTGTTCGCGGGTGACCACTTCCAATTCGTAGGGCAATCCGGCCCACTCGAGCACGATGTGGCCGGCCAGCGAGCACGCGCCGGGCATGGTGTACAGTTTCATCTATTCAGCTCCTGTTCAGGATGGGGCTTGGCCGCAGTGTTGCTTGCCTGAGCGCCGGCATCTTCCCGCTTATCGTAACGCCTAAAGGATACGCATCTTGACCCCAGTCGCACGACGCCTCGCGGCCCGCCTGGCCGCCCAAAGCCTTTCGTTGAGTCTGCTTACCGCAGCATTGTTCATCCCGACGGTGGCGCACAGCGCGCCAGCCGCCGCAGCCGCACAGGCGCCACTCGATGTGACGGTCGTGGCTGAAGGTCTCGATCGTCCTTGGGCGCTCGCCTTTCTGCCCGACGGTGCGGCCTTGATCACCGAACGCTCGGGTGCCATGCGCCTGTGGCAGGCAGGCAAGGGCGCCGGCAAACCGATTTCGGGCGTGCCGAAGGTGTGGGCAAGCGGCCAAGGCGGACTGCTGGATGTGGTGCTCTCGCCCGACTTCGCCACCTCGCGCTGGGTGTACTTCAGCTATGCCGAGGAAGGTGACGGCAAGGCCGGTACGGCGGTCGCGCGCGGCAAGCTCAACGCCGATCGCACCGCGCTTACCGATGTGGCGGTGATCTTCCGTCAAACGCCGAAGCTGTCGGTGGGTAACCACTTCGGCTCCCGCTTGGCGTTCGATCGCGACGGCTTTCTGTTCATCACGCTGGGCGAGAACAACCAACGCCCCACGGCGCAGGATCTCGATAAATTGCAGGGCAAGATCGTGCGGCTGCGCGCCGATGGCAAAGTCCCGCCTGACAATCCCTTCGTGAACAAGGCCGGTGCGCGTCCGGAGATCTGGACCTACGGCATGCGCAATCCGCAGGGCATGGCCATTCATCCCGTAACCGGTGCCGTGTGGGAAAACGAACACGGCCCGCGCGGGGGTGATGAAATCAATATTCTGTCGCCCGGCAAGAACTACGGCTGGCCAATCGCCACGCATGGCATCAATTATTCGGGTCAGCCGATTCCCGAAGCCAAGGGCAAAAGCGCGGCCGGCATGGAAGACCCGCATTTCGTGTGGGAGAAATCGCCCGGTTTGAGCGGCATGGCGTTTTATACGGCCGATCGGTTTCCGCAGTGGAAGAACAGCATCTTCATCGGCGCTTTGGCCACCCAGGAGTTGATCCGTGTAAAGCTGGACGGCAACAAGGTCGTGGGCGAGGAGCGCCTGCTGGCCGATCGCGGCGAACGCGTGCGCGATGTGCGCGTGGGCCCCGATGGCTACGTGTATGCGTTGACGGACGAAAGCAACGGCAAATTGTTGAAAATTGGCCTGACGCCTTAAGCACCGGCGACTTTCAAGCCGCGCGGTAAGCGGCCCATGCCACCATGGCCCAAGCGACCATGAACGCCAATCCGCCCACCGGGGTGACGGGGCCGAGCCACCGCATCCCGGTGGTGGAGAGCAGGTACAGGCTGCCGCTGAACATCACGATGCCGGCCAGCATCACCCATGCTGCCGTCCCGATCAGCGGCTGATTCAGCCGCGCCGATAGTCCCGCCAGGATGAACAGCCCCAGCGCATGCGCGATGTGATACGTCACCGCCGTTTGCCACACGCCAAGCATCTCTGGGGTCAGCAGACGCTTTAATCCATGCGCGCCGAACGCGCCGGCGCCCACGGCGGCGATCATGTTCAGGGCGGCCAATATTGTGATAATGCGGTCGGTCATGTTCGGTCCTTGTCGCGCGCAAGCCGCGCTCGCGGCAATTGGAGGTATGCGAAGGCTGTAATCATAGGCCAAGCGGGTGACGTCCTGTATCATCCTTCGAGCGGTGGACGGTCGATAGACGTCTGCCGTTTTCCCCTTTTTGTGACTGGTGGTGGGATGAGTAACGGATCGCTCAAGCAACGCATTTTGTTCAGCTTTGTCATCATCCTTGCCATTATGGGATTGATGGCAGCGCTGGCGGCTTCACGGCTCAATCTGATCGAGCGCGAAGCCGACGATCTGAGTTCGGATTCGATGCCGGGGCTGTATTACAGCACCAACGTTCGTGCCGCCTGGAACGACTCATACCAACTGCTGCAAGAGCTTGTCGAGCTCAGCTCGCCCGATCTCCGCGCCAACTACGTCACGCAGCTTCAAATACAGCAACGCAATCTGGATCAACAGATCGCGATGTACGAGAAGACGGCGACCACTGACGACGATCAAGCGCGCGTTCGAGATTTCAAAGCCGTGCGTCAGCAGTTCGATGTCGTCGAGGCATCGGTGCTGGAGATGTCGACACGCAACGAGCTCGATGCCGCAGCGCTTCAAGTGCGCGGCACGGTGCGGCCGATCTGGCAGAAAGGCCGCGACATCCTGCGCACGATGGTCGATAGCAACCGCTTGTCCGCAGAGCTTTCGGTGACGCAGATCGGTAGGTCGCTCAAGCAGGCTGAAGTGAGCATGTTGATCGCCGTGATCGTGGCCATCATCGCGGCGGGCTTTTGCGGGTATTTGTTGATGCGTGCGATCACCGAGCCCATGGGCAAGCTGGTCGATACCTTGCACGGCCTAGGGTCGGGCGATCTCACGCGACGCCTCGAGCTCAACCGCCGCGACGAGTACGCCGCCGTCGAGGCCGGGTTCAACAGCATGGCCGACGAACTGACGGGTTTGGTAGGCCAGGCGCAGCGCTCCGCGATTCAGGTCGCCACCTCGGTAACCGAGATCGCGGCCACCTCGAAGCAGCAGCAAGCCACGGCGTCCGAAGTAGCCGCCACCACCACCGAAATCGGCGCCACGTCGCGTGAGATTTCGGCGACGTCGCGGGATCTCGTACGCACCATGATCGAGGTGTCCTCGGCTGCCGAGCAGAGCTCTTCGCTCGCCGGCACCAGTCAATCAGGGCTGGCGCGCATGGAAGACACCATGCGCAACGTGATGAGCGCGGCGGGATCGGTCAACGGCAAGCTGGCGATCCTGAATGAAAAGGCGAGCAACATCACGCAGGTGGTCACGACCATCAACAAGGTGGCCGATCAAACGAACCTTCTGTCGCTGAACGCGGCGATCGAAGCCGAAAAGGCGGGCGAGTACGGCCGCGGCTTCGTCGTGGTGGCCACTGAAATCCGGCGATTGGCCGACCAAACGGCGGTCGCGACCTACGACATCGAACAGATGGTGCGAGAAATCCAATCGGCCGTGTCCGCGGGCGTGATGGGCATGGACAAGTTCTCCGAAGAAGTGCGGCGTGGCATCGGCGACGTGCAGCAGGTGGGTGAGCAGCTCTCGCAGATCATCGCGCAGGTGCAGTTGCTGGCGCCGCGGGTATTGATGGTCAACGAGGGCATGCAAGCCCAGGCCACGGGCGCCGAGCAGATCAATCAAGCGTTGGTGCAACTGAGCGACGCCACGCAGCAAACGGTTGAGTCGCTGCGCCAGTCAAGTCTTGCCATCGAAGAGCTCAATCACGTCGCGAACGGCTTGCGCAGCGGCGTGTCGCGGTTCAAGGTTTAAGGCGGCACGGCACCATGGCGGCCTTCGCGTCCACCGCATTCGGCGCCGCAACGCGTGCGGCGAGTGGCCGGCGCACCCTGTTTCTACGTTTTCGTATCGGCCGCGACGGCTACGTGCTCGCGGCGAGGGACATCGTGCGCGTGTTGCCGCTGAGCCCGGTAAAGGTATTGCCCGGCACGCCGGCATGGGTGGAGGGATTGATTTCGGTCGGCGCGCGCGCGATCCCGGTGATCGACGTATCCGCATTGGCGTGCGGCGTACCCTCGCCGCGATTGACGAGCACGCGCATCGCCTTGGTGCGCTATGCGTTTGACGGCCGCACCGCGGCGACTGCACCGTTGCTCGGCCTCATGCTCGAGCACGCCACGGAAACCCTGCATCTGAATGCGAACGAGTTTGTTCCAGCGGCCGTGCAGAGCGAATGTGCCCCGTATCTTGGACCGGTCTGTCAGACGCCGTCAGGCATGGTGCAGTGGCTCGAGCTGCCCGATGTGGTGCCGCCGTCAGCGCGCGCGCTCCTTTTCGCGGAGCAATCGGCATGAACTTCGCACCGTTCGAAACACTGCTGAAAAACAAGATCGGGCTCGACGCGGGGTCCATCGGCGTGAGTACCGTTCAGCGCGCGATACGCACCCGCGCGCAAGCCCGTGCGCAAGGCGATATCGACGTGTATTGGTCTGTCTTGCAAAGTTCGCCGAGCGAATTGCAGGCGTTGATCGAAGCGGTGGTGGTGCCCGAAACCTGGTTTTTCCGTTACCCCGAGTCGATTGCGTTGTTCGCAGCCTGGGCAACGGCACAATTGGCGGCGCCGGGCGCAAAGCCGGTTTTGCGCATCCTCAGCTTGCCCTGTTCCACAGGCGAAGAACCCTACACGCTGGCGATGGCGTTGCTGGATGCGGGCGTAGCGCCCGCGCGGTTTGTGATCGAAGCGATCGACATCAGTCCGCGCGTGATTGAGGCTGCCCAGATCGCGCACTATGGCCGCAATTCGTTTCGCGGCGACGACCTGGCGTTTCGCGATCGTCACTTTACCGACACCGCTGCCGGCTTCGTGCTGGGCGATACCGTACGCGAGCGCGTGCGCTTTCGTACCGGCAATCTGCTCGACCCGGGACTGGCACTGGAAGCGGCGGCCTACGATTTCGTGTTCTGCCGCAACCTGCTCATTTACTTCGATCGCGAGACGCAGTCGCGCGGCTTTCGGGTGCTGCTGCGTGCCTGTCACGCCGGTAGCGGCATGTTCGTGGGGCCGGCCGAAGCTGCGCTCGCCAGTCAACATGGACTGGAAGTGTCAGGCGCGCCGCGCTCGTTCGCTTTCAAGATTCCACTCGGCGATAAGCCCGCAGCGTCGGTGAGGCCCATCGCCAAGGCGGCTGTGACCGGAGCCTCGGCTCGTCCCTTATCCGCTGGCGCCGCGCCTTTGATCGGGCGCACGTTTCATGAGCGCGATCGGTCGCGCCCGATTCGCTCCGCACAGATGGCGCAAGCGGCCCAACACGTGCCGCTTGCCGGTCGAGAATCGCCGCCAGCCGCACCGCGTGTCGAATCGGCGACCTTTGATCGGCAGGCCACCCTCGCTACGCTGCGCCGCATGGCCGACGCCGGGCGTATCGGCGATGCGCTGACGCAAACTCAGCAGTTTCTCGATACCCACGGGCCTGATGCCGATGGTTTTTACCTGGTTGGGCTGTTCCATGATGCGCAGGGCAATACCGTGCAGGCGCGCGCTTTTTATCGCAAGGCGCTTTATCTGACGCCCGGCCACGACGAAGCGTTGTTGCATCTTGCCGCGTTGTGCGAGGCGGCGGGCGACGCCGACGGTGCGCAGCGCTTGCGGGCGCGCCGCGCAAAACGGGTGAGCCGTAATGCTTGAACCGCGCCCCGATCAGTCCGACCTGACAACCATCGACGATTGCTGGAATCGTATTGGCAATCATGGCGATCACTCGTGTTCGCGCTTGACTGAACATGTGCTGTGCCGCAACTGTCCGGTGTATGCCGCCGCCGCCAAGACGTTGCTTGACCGGTTGCCGACGGGGCAATCCCATACCGAAGCGCTGACCACCGCGCTCGCGTCCGATGTGCTGCAGGCGCAACTGCTGGACGATGACGTACGCGAGGAAGCCGACGACGTGCTCATCGTTTTCAGAGTGGGGCGTGAATGGCTGGCCTTGCCCGCACGTGCACTGGAAGAGGTGGGCACGCTGCGCCGCATTCATTCGTTGCCGCATCGCCGGGGCGGCGCCATCCTGGGTGTCGCCAATGTGCGGGGCAATTTGACGGTGTGTTTGTCGCCTGCCGTATTGCTCGGCTTGGGCGGCGCGCCAACCGACGGCGCCGTGACCGCCTCACAGGCCGCATCGCAGGGGCGCATGCTGATGGTCACCACCGGCGCCCGCAGTGTGGTACTGCCGGTGGATCAGGTCGATGGCGCACGGCGTTTCAAGGTCGATGCCGTGCGGCCGTTGCCGTCCACGGTGTCGGGCGCGGCGTCAAGCCTCGCGCGCGGGATGATTCGCGAAGGCGATCGTGACATCGGTGTGCTCGATGATGCCCGGTTGCGCGATCACATCGCCCGGAGTTTGCGATGAGCCCCTCGTCCTATATCGATGCATCCATGCTGGAACTGTTCCAGATGGAAGCGCGAGCCCAGGCGGATGTGTTGAGCGCAGGATTGATCGCGCTGGAACGCGACCCCTTGGCCGCCGACCATCTCGAAGCTTGCATGCGCGCTGCACATTCGCTCAAGGGCGCGGCGCGGATCGTCGACTTGAAGGTGGCCGTGCCGGTGGCGCACGTCATGGAAGACGCGTTCGTGGCAGCGCAGGAAGGGCGGTTGCTGCTTACGCCCGTGCACATCGATGCGCTGTTGGCGGGGGTGGACTTGCTGCTGCGCATCGGTGCATCCGATCCTGCCGCCGAACAACCCGATCCATCGCCCGCCGATGTGGATGGCTATGTCGTGCGACTGACGACGCTGCTGGGCGACGCGACCACGCTTGTACCGGCGCCGCTGGCGACGTACACAGGTCCGCCCTCGACGTCGACCACGCAAGGCGACGCGGCATCGCGCGCCAATGCCGATTGGATCGGTGGGCAGAGCGCTGCGCCGGTCGTCGGTCACGGCCGCTATCCCGGCGCGAGCATGCCGGTGTCGGGTGAAAGCCCCGAGATTGTCAGGTTCGACCGGTATGCAGCATCGGCATCAGAAGCGGCATCGGCATCGCCATCGGCATCGGCATCGGCGCCGGCATCCGTACCTGCATTTTCACCGACGGTGGTCACGCCGGCAACCGAGGTATCGAAGGGCTGGGACGAATCGGCCGTCGATCGTCGGGCCGTTACCGCAGCCGATGTGTCGGACGTAGACACGAGTGGCGAACGGGTGTTGCGCGTGACGGCCGGTACGCTCAATCGCCTGTTGGGACTGTCGAGCGAGGCCTTGGTCGAAACGCAATGGCTCACGCCCTTCGCCAACAACATGCTGCGCTTGAAGCGGCAGCACGGTCAGGTGGATCATCTGCTGGATACGCTGCATTTGGCGTTGGGTGAGCGCGCCGCCGATCCGGTGGTGGCGACGGCGCTGGCGGAAGTGCGCCGCGTGACTGCCGACACCCAGCAGGCGCTGACGCAGCGCCTCACCGATATCGACGAATTCAGTTGGCGCATCGGCAATTTGTCGCAGCGGCTGTACGACACGGCGCTCGCGTCGCGGATGCGGCCGCTCGCCGATGGCGTGGGCGGTCTGGCGCGCATGGTGCGCGACTTGGGCCGGGAACTGGGCAAGCCGGTGCGCTTGGACATCGTCGGCGAACGCACGCCGGTCGATCGCGACATTCTCGAGAAGCTCGATGCACCATTCGCGCATTTGCTGCGCAATGCGATCGATCACGGCATCGAATCGCCGCAGGATCGGCAGGCCGCCGGCAAACCCGCCGAAGGTGTGCTCACGCTCGCCGCGCGGCATAGCGCAGGGATGCTCATCATTGAGATCGGCGACGATGGCGCCGGCATCGATGTCGAGGGGCTGCGCACCGCTGTGGTCGAGCGGCAGTTATCGACTGCCGAGACCGCCGCGCGCATGAGCGAGTCGGAGTTGCTGGCGTTCTTGTTTTTGCCGGGTTTCAGCACCAAGAAATCCGTCACGCAGATTTCCGGACGTGGTGTGGGCCTGGACGCCGTGCACGAAACGATGCGGCAATTGCGCGGCGTCGTTCGAGTAGAGCAGGGGCGCGGGCAGGGTACGCGTTTCACACTTGAAATGCCGCTGTCGCTTTCGGTGGTGCGCAGTCTTCTGGTCGAGATCGGCGACGAAGCGTATGCCTTGCCGTTGGGCTTCGTCAACCATACCTTGCGTGTGCCGCGCGCCGAGATCGAGCAGCTCGAAGGGCATCAGCATTTTCGCTTTTTCGACCGCCACATCGGTCTCGTGTCGGCGCGCCAACTGCTCCAATATGCGCCCAACCGCGACATCGACGGCGATATCGCCGTGGTCGTGATCGGCGACGCGGAACGCCTCTACGGCGTGGCGGTCGACCGGTTTCTGGGCGAACGCACGTTGGTCGTCCAGCCATTGGATGCGCGCCTGGGCAAACTGCAGGATGTGACGGCGGGCGCGTTGCTCGATGACGGCACGCCCGCCCTGATTCTGGACATCGAGGATATGCTGCGGTCGATCGAAAAGTTGGTCAGCGACGGGCGGTTGTCGCAAATCGCCGCGCATGCGCAAGACGAGAGCGGCAAGCGCCGCAAACGCGTGCTGGTCGTCGACGATTCGCTGACCGTGCGAGAACTGGAACGCAAACTCTTGTCCAACCGCGGCTACGACGTGGCCGTTGCAGTGGACGGCATCGACGGTTGGAATCAATTGCGGGCCGAGTCGTTCGACCTCGTTGTCTCGGATGTGGACATGCCGCGCATGGATGGTATCGAGCTTGTCACGATGATCAAGAACGACCCGCGTTTGCATAATTTGCCGGTCATGATCGTGTCTTATAAAGATCGCGAGGAAGACCGCCAGCGCGGTCTGAACGCCGGCGCGGATTATTACTTGGCCAAGGGCAGCTTCCATGATGAAACACTCCTGGACGCTGTCGAGGATTTGATTGGTGGGGCGAGCGCATGAGAGTCGGCATCGTCAACGATTTGCCTTTGGCCGTCGCCTCGCTGCGGCGCGCGCTGATGCTGGATGCGTCGCTTGAGGTGGCGTGGGTGGCCGAAGATGGTGCCCAGGCGGTCGACCTGTGCGCCCGCGACAAACCCGATGTGGTGCTGATGGATCTGATGATGCCGGTGATGGATGGCGTTGAAGCCACGCGCCGCATCATGGCCGAGTCGCCGTGCGCCATTGTGATCGTCACGGTGGACGTGGGCCGCCATACCGCGCGGGTGTTCGAGGCGATGGGACATGGCGCCGTCGATGCCGTCGATACCCCGGCATTGGGCGGCGCCGATCCGCAACAAGCCGCCGCACCGTTGTTGCGCAAGATTCGTAACGTGGCCTGGCTGATCGGTGAGCGCGTCGCGCCGCGCAGCGACGGCATCCGTGTGCCCATGCCGCAGTCGGGGTCGCGTGCTTTGATTGCCGTGGGCGCAAGTGCGGGCGGACCGCCGGCATTGGCGCAATTGCTGGCAGCGCTGCCAGCCGATTTCCCGGTGCCGATCGTACTGGTGCAACACGTGGATGCGATGTTTGCCGAAGGCATGGCCAAGTGGCTGAACGACCAGGTGCCGCTGAATGTGCGCATTGCGCGCGAAGGCGAGATGCCGCGCGCCGGGTCGGCGTTGCTGGCCGGCACCAACGATCACCTGCGTTTGTGTGCGAGCGGTGTGTTGACCTACAGCGCCACGCCCCGTGAAATGTTGTACCGCCCATCGATCGATGTGTTTTTCGAAAGCGTGGCGAGCCACTGGCGCGGCGACGCGGTGGGTGTGCTGCTGACCGGCATGGGGCGCGATGGCGCACTCGGCCTGAAGGCCTTGCGCGATCGCGGCATGCTCACCATCGCGCAAGACAAAGACAGCTGTGCGGTGTATGGCATGCCGAAAGCTGCCGCCGAATTGGGCGCTGCGGTCGAAATCAAGCCGCTGGCGAGCATCGGTCCTCGGTTGTGCGCCCTCTATCCATCGCCTTCGCAACGATATTGATTTGGAGTCTGAACCTATGGCAGCAATCGCCGATACCCCGCTCGCACCGATATTGCCCGTTACCGTTTTGCTGGTTGACGATCAGATCATGGTGGGTGAGGCGATTCGGCGGGCGTTGGTGCAAGAGCAGGATGTGGTCTACCACTTTTGCCCGAACCCCGACGATGCCGTCAGTGAGGCGCAGCGCCTGAAGCCAACAGTCATTCTGCAAGATCTGGTCTTGCCGCGTGTGGATGGGTTGACGTTGGTGCGCGCTTACCGCGATACGCCCGCCTTGCGCGACGTGCCCATCATCGTGTTGTCGACGAAAGAAGATCCGATCACGAAGAGCGCGGCATTTGCCGCCGGCGCCAACGATTATCTGGTGAAACTGCCCGACGCGATCGAGCTCATTGCCCGTATTCGCTACCACTCGCGATCCTATCTCGCGCTGCGTGAGCGCGACGAGGCGTATCGCGCGCTGCACGCGAGCCAACAGCAGTTGCTGGAGATGAATCTGGAGCTGCGCCGCTTGAGCAATCTGGATGGCCTCACGGGCTTGGCCAATCGGCGTTACTTCGACGAATACCTCGGCGCGGAATGGCAACGCGCGTTGCGCGAGCAACGTGACATCGCGCTCATGATGGTCGATGTCGATCACTTCAAACGCTATAACGACACCTACGGCCATGTGGCTGGCGACGGTGCGCTCCAGCAAGTCGCGCAGGCACTGCAGGGCACCGCCGACCGCTCGACCGATCTTGCCGCGCGTTACGGCGGTGAGGAATTTTCGTTGGTGATGCACAATACCTCGTTGGGCGGTGCGCGCTTGATCGGCGAGAAGTTGCGCCGCGCGGTGGCGGCACTTGCCGTCGAACACAAGGCGTCCACTACCGGCGATATCCTATCGGTGAGTATCGGCGCGGCCACGATGGTGCCCCAGCACGGCATGACGTTCACAGCATTGGTGGATGCCGCCGATCGCAATCTCTACGCTGCCAAACATCAGGGCCGAAATCAGGTCGTCGCCAGCTAACAAGTGGTCACTGAGGCGAGACGTCGCGCAATCGCAGGCACGTAATTTCGGACGGCGCAAAAAAGCGCTTCGGCGGTCCCCAGTAGCCCGTGCCACGACTGATGTATATCCACATCCCATTGAGCTGGCGAAGTCCGAACACAAAGGGCTGTTGAAATCGGACGAACGCCGGCCACGGTAAAAATTGTCCGCCATGCGTGTGGCCCGAGAGCTGAAGGGTGAAGCCTGCGTGTGCGGCAGCCGGTGCGCTGCGGGGCTGGTGGGCCAGCACGATACGCACGGCGACATCGGTTGGCGCCCCGGCCATCGCTTTGACGGGGTCGCTACGATGCCCGGCGACGAAGCCGCCGGCGTTGTAGTCGGTGATACCCGCCAGAACAAATGTGGCACTGTCGTGGTCGATGACCACGTGCTCGTTCATCAGCGGCCGCATGCCCAACACCTGGAAGTGCGCGACCCAAGCGGGAGCACCCGCGTAATACTCGTGATTGCCGGTGACCACAAACACGCCGTGCCGCGCACGCAGGGCACCCAAGGGTGCGATGTGCGGCGCAAGCGCTGCCACACTGCCGTCGACCAGATCGCCCGTGATCACCACCAGATCCGGCTGTTGCGCGTTGACGGCTTCGACGATGGCTTGCACATAGCCGCGCTTGATCGTGGGTCCCACGTGAATATCGCTCAGTTGCACGATGCGCAGTGACGCCAGGGCAGGGGGCATGCCGGCCTGCGGCACCGTCACGTGCCGCAAGGGGGCTCGGCGTCGCGCGTTGTAAAGGCCGATCAAGGTGACCAGCACAGCGGCGATCGGCACGAGCATGGCTGTGTCGCGCATCAGTTGGGCCGGCTCGGCCCAGTCGCCCGCCCAACGCGCTAATCGATAAAGGATAAGTCCCACATCGCGCAGCAGCGTCAATACGAAGAGCGACGAAAAGAATCCCATGGCCAGGAAGCCAACCCACGCCACGCGGTCGGAAAGCGGCTGGCGGGAGATACGGCGGCTCAGCATGCCGGCGGGCGCGATGCACACCAGCACAACCAGCGCCAAGATCGCGCCGGCAACGCCTGCGCCGGAGAGTCCGAGCGGGGGAATCAACCTCGCGCCCACGTATACGTGCAGTGCGATGCCCATGGCGATGAAGCGAACTAGAAAGGAGGAGGGGCGCATGGGAGGGACGATGTGGGCAGGTGACGATTGGCATTCTACGTGGGCTGCAGAGACGTTGGGCGCGCATGCCCCAATAGCACTTGCGCGCGATGGCCCATGCGAATTCTTTTTTGTGACGGCGGGAACTTGCTCAGGCACGCCACATGCTAGGTAACAACCGTCAGTCGATTGCGGCGATCGACAATTTTTGAACCGGATAAGGAGAACTTATGAAATTCAGTCTGAAACGCGCACGTGATGAAGCACAAACCGGCCAGGAACGCCTTGGGCGCGATCTGGACGATCTGCTCGCCGCCAGCGAAGAACTCCTGCGATCCACGGCCGATAAAACCGGCGAAGGCGTCGATGATGCACGTCGCAAGTTGAAGGGCCAGCTTGAAAGCCTGCGCGGTCGCGCCAGCGACTGGAAAGATGTGGCTGCCGATCGTGCTGCCCGCTTGTCCAAGGAAACCGATGCCTATGTGCATGAGAACGCCTGGAAGTCGATGGGCATCGCAGCCCTCGTCGGCATCGGCGTCAGCCTGCTCGCACGCACCGCTGTAAAGAAATCCGGCGGCCGCTGGGAATAATGGCGGATTGCCGGGCGGCGCCCGGCAACCGGTTGTTGAGTAGGAGAAACGTATGTCTTTGATCGTCGCGGCTCGATTCGAGAGTTGGGACAGGGCGGCCGATGCCGCCCAGTTGCTGCATCGCGAGGGTTTCCACGACGATGCATTGCATACGTTTTATGTGAATAGCGCGGGTGCCCATGATCGTCATCCTGTGGGCGGCGATCGCACGAACGATCCCGATGCAAGTGGCGCGCAGTTTGGCGCCATTGCGGGTGCTGCGGTGATCGGGATGGCGGGTGCTGCGATCGGTGCGTTGATCGCGTTCAGCACGGGCCAATCCGGCATCGTCGGTGTGATTGCAGCGGCGGTGGGCGCCTATCTTGGCTCGTTGATCGGTGCGATGCAAATCGCCGGCCGGGGCAGGAAGCGCAACGTCACCGCCAAGCGGGGTAACGCCGTGCCGGCGCAAGATCCGAGTATGGAACATGCGCCGTTACGTCAAGCCGGTGTGTTACTCGCCGTGCAATGCGATCCTGCAAAGGAAGCGACGGTGGCGCGCATTCTGCGCGACAGCGGCGGTATGGATGTAGAGCGTGCGCAAGGGCGTTGGGCGCAGGGAGCCTGGACGGATTTCGATCCAGTGAAGGCGCCCGAGCTTACCGACACGATCAATCAACAGCCTCGAACCACGACACCCTAATTCGTTTTTGACGGTTCATCCCGTCGAAGTTATCTCGTCGTGCAAAGTCTAAGAAGACCGGCCGACTTTTTCTCAATGGAGCTTTACTATGCAAAAAAATCGTACAACCTTCCGCTCCTCCGGAATTGCGCTGGCCCTCGTCGCCGCGAGCCTCGCGTTCACGGGCTGCACGACGACCAAACCGCACGACGCCGCTACGCCGGCCACCGAACGCGCCCAGATCAATTCGGGTGTGGACGCTGCGCTGTCGAAGCTGTACGCATCGGCCCCGGCGTCGCGTGACCTGGTGTCGCGTGCCAAGGGCGTGCTGGTGTTCCCGTCGGTTGTCGGCGCGAGCTTCGTGGTCGGTGGCGAGTACGGTCGCGGCGCATTGCGCGTCGATGGCAAAACCACCGGTTACTACAGCACCACCGCCGGTTCGATCGGCTTCCAGGCTGGCGCCCAGGATAAGAGCATCATCGTTCTGTTCATGACGCAACAGTCGCTGGATAACTTCCGCAACAGCAATGGTTGGACGGTTGGCGCTGATGCCACGATCGCGGTCGCCACGATCGGCGCCAACGGCAGCATCGACAGCAACACGATTCGTCAGCCGATCGTGGGCTTTGTGGTCAACAACACGGGTCTGATGGCCGGTGTGTCGTTGACGGGTGCCAAGATCAACAAGATCTCGCCCTGATCGAGGCGCAGCGCCGCGATATTGCGGCGTTAAGGTAGTTGAGGCCGGTGCGATTGCACCGGCCTTTTTCATGGGCGTTTGGGAAAAATCTGAAAGTAACCCCTACGTGACGGTTTTGTTAGGATGGTAACCGTCTGGTCGGTATGCTGGCGTCTCTTGAACGAGGAGTCCGACATGATCAAACGACAGGCTGATGTCACGCGCACGCTCCTGATCCGTGCCGCGGGCGACGCGATCTCGGAAGCTGGCGCCACCACCTTTACACTCGATGGCGTCGCCAAGCGCGCGGGCCTGAGTAAGGGCGCTCTGCTGCACCACTTTCCCACCAAAAGCGTGCTGGTCGAGGCGGTCGTGCGCGATCTCGTCGATCAATTCTGGAACGACGTGCAAGCGGCCGCGATGGAAGACAGTGAACCCAATTGCCGCATGACGCGCGCGTACATCCTCACGATCGCCCGCTTGGGCGAAAAGCAGAACCGGCGCTGGGGTGGGCTGGCAACGGCTTTCGTTGTGGATCCGTCGTTGCTGCATCTGTGGCGCGACACCTTGCGCCGCTATCAACAAACCGTCGAGTTGGAAACGCAATCGTGCGAAAGTGCGTGGATTGCCCGTTTGGCTGTCGATAGCCTGTGGTCGGCGGAACTCTTCGGCACGCCTGCCATCGGCGGCACGTCGCGGGCCAAACTGATTGAGCGCCTGGTCGGGTTGACCTACCCCATCGCCGAGCGCGACAAGCAAGCCGCCTGAATCACTGCGGCCTCGGCCAAGGTAGCGATTCGGCCATGCGCGGCATATCGTTCGCGCATGGCCTACACTTTCGCGGTGTTCCTTGATGGGTGTTCGCAATGCCGCGCCGCCGCTTGACCGGTCTTACCGACGCCGTGCCGTCGGTGCAAAGCCGTACCGATGTCGATCCCAATATCGATCGTTTTCTCGATGGGTTGTGGCTCGAGGATGGCTTGGCCGACAACACCCGCGCAAGCTACCGCAACGATCTCGCCAGTTTCGATATCTGGATGCGTGAACGATCGGCTACGCCGCTATCGCAGGCAACGACGATAGATATTCAAGATTGGTTTGCCGCGGTGCATACCCAAACCAAACCCGCCACGGCCAATCGGCGCCTCTCGTCGTTGCGCCGCTACTTTCAGTGGGCGTTACGCGCCGGGTTGGTGACTGGCGATCCGTGCCAATCGCTGGTGTCGGCCAAGGCCGGTGGCCGGTTGCCCAAAACCTTGTCCGAAGCCCAGGTCGACACGTTGCTCAATGCGCCCGATGTGGCGACTCCGCTGGGGCTGCGAGATAAGGCCATGCTGGAAACGCTGTATGCCACCGGATTGCGCGTGTCTGAACTGGTGGGGCTCAACGTACTGGACGTGAGCTTGAACGAGGGCGTCGTTCGCGTGGTGCGCGGGAAGGGCGGCAAGGACCGCCTGGTGCCGCTGGGCGCCGAAGCCGCGCACTGGATCACCCGCTATCTGGATGAAGCCCGCGCCGGCATTTTGAACGGCATGCGGTCCGATGCGATGTTCGTCACCATTCGCGGCGATGGGATGCACCGGCAAACCTTTTGGTTGATGATCGGTACCTATGCGCGGCGTGCGGGCATCGTGGCGCCGGTGTCGCCCCATGTGCTGCGCCATGCTTTCGCGACGCATCTGGTCAACCACGGCGCCGATTTGCGAGTTGTGCAGATGTTGCTTGGACATGCCGATATCTCAACCACCCAGATCTACACGCACGTTGCGCGGGAACGCCTGAAAGCGTTGCATGCGCAACACCACCCGCGCGGGTGAAAACGTGGCTTACCTCGCATTGCTACCGTAGAATGCGCCTTTGGCTGTTCTGTCGCATTCGGCGCGTGTTGCGTCCCTGACGGTTTCCCATGTCTCACATCCCATTGTCTGAAGCGCCCGCCGAGTGGCGTATCGTGGCCGGCGGCGATCGCTGTCTGATCATCGCGTTCGGCGATCGAGTCGATATTGCGACCAGCTTGCGTGTGCAAGCCGCTGCAGCCCATTTCCTGACGCATCCCCTCACCGGCGTGACGGATGTGGTGCCTGCGTTCACCACCCTCGCGCTGCATTACGATCCGAGCGCGTACGGACCCGACGACGCGCCGTTCGACGTGCTGTCCAGAGCGATCGACGCCGCGTTGCGTGCGGGGTTGCCGGAAGTTGCCACGGGTGGCCGCACGATCGAGATACCGGTCTGCTACGAAGGCACGTTTGCGCCGGATCTTGACGATGTGGCCACGCGTTGCGGGATCGAACGCGATGAGGTGATTGCCCGACATGGCGCCTCCGAACTTATCGTTTGCACGTTCTTCTTTTCACCCGGAACACCGTTTGCCGTAGGCCTGGACCCGACGTTGTCGGTGCCGCGCCGCAAGACGCCGCGCACCCGCGTGCCGAAGGGCTCGGTGGCGATCGCCAATAATCAGGCCACGGTGTACACCCTCGAGACACCGGGCGGATGGAGCATCATTGGGCGCACACCGATGCGCTTTTTCGACCTGGCGCAGACGCCGCCCGTGCGGTTGCGCCTGGGCGATCGCATCCGCTTCGTGCCAATATCGCAAGCCGATTACGCCGCCTTCGAGACGGGAGCGCAAACATGGGCGTGATGCGCGTGATCAAGCCGGGTCCGCTCAGCACCCTCCAGGATCTGGGCCGTACCGGACACCAACAATTCGGCGTGCCGGTCAACGGCGTCATGGACAACGATGCCCACCGTCGCGCCAACGCCCTGGTCGGCAATGCGCCGGACGTGGCAACGCTCGAATGCACGTTGCAAGGACCGGTGCTGCGTTTCGACCGCGATACGCTGATCGCGCTCACCGGCGGCGATCTGGATGCGCGGGTCGACGACATCAGCGTACCCCGTGACTGCGCCGTATTGTTGCGTGCCGGCGTGACGCTACATTTCGGCGCCCGCCGAACGGGTGCGCGGGCGTATCTCGCCGTGTCCGGCGGATTTGACGTGCCGACCGTGATGGGTAGCCGCAGCACATTCGTACGTGCAGGATATGGCGGCTTCGAAGGCCGGGCGTTGCAGCGCGACGACCGTGTGCCCACCGGCGCGCCGGCGGTGCCGTATCGGGGTTTGCTGCGGCTGATGGTGCAGGCTGGCGTCCCTTTTGCCGCGGCGCCCGTCGTGCCATGGCCGATGCCGGATGAAACGCCGACGGACAATGCGGCGCGTCCAGCAACCGACGGGACACCTGAAACGGCGGCTGCTGGTGCAGCGGCTAATGCGGCGGGTAACGCGACGGCTAGTGCGACGGCTAGTGCAACGACTGATGTGACGGCTAGTGCAACGACTGATGCAGCACCTGCTGCAGCATCTGGTGCGTCGGCTGTCGAGAAGAAAAAGATCGCCGAGCCTGCCGTGGATGGTGCCGACCAACCCGATGCAGAGGGGACCGGCTCGCGTACATTGCGTGTGGTGGCCGGACCGCAATGGGAGGCGTTTTCAGCCACCTCGCACACGGCGTTTGTCGAGTTGGGCTACAAGATCGATAGCCGCTCGGATCGGATGGGCTATCGATTGAGCGGCGAGCCACTGGCGTTGTCGGCTCCGCTCGAAATGATTTCCGAAGGCACGCCGTTCGGTACGGTGCAGGTACCGCCCGATGGCCAACCGATCGTGCTGATGGCCGATCGGCAAACGGCCGGCGGCTATCCCAAGATCGCCTATGTGGCGAGCGTCGATCTGCCGCAGCTCGCGCAAGCCATGCCCGAAGATGTCGTACGCTTTCACCTTGTATCGCTGGGCCGCGCCCAGCACCTGGCGCAGCAACGCGCCGCCGATCTGGCGCGTTTTGCCGCCGCGGCTGCCGCCACGCTCGAATCGATCGCTCACTAGGAATCGCGATGACCGCACCGACCGCATCCACAATGTCCGCATCAGCATCAGCACAGGTGCCCGCAGCAACGCAGTCCGCCGCTGCAATCCACTCTGCTACGTCCAACGCAGCCGCTGCGGACCAATCTCCCACGCTCGATATCAATTGCGACATGGGTGAGAGCTTCGGCGCTTTTGTGATGGGCAATGACCTGGAAGTGCTGGCGCACATCACGTCGGCCAACATCGCGTGCGGCATGCACGCAGGCGACCCTGGCGTGATGCATCGCACGGTAGCCGCGGCCGTCGAGCACGGCGTGGCAGTGGGTGCGCATCCGGGCTTGCCCGATCTGCAGGGCTTCGGACGTCGCGTGATGGCGTTGTCGCCGGCGGAAGTTTATGACCTCACCGTGTACCAGATCGGCGCGTTGTGGGCGTTTACGCGCGCGGCCGGCACCACGTTGCATCACGTGAAGGCGCACGGTGCGCTCTACAACATGACAGCGAAAGATCCCGCGATCGCCGACGCTGTGGCGCGCGCCACGCGCGATGTGGACCCGTCGCTTATCGTTTATGTGGCGACCGCCACGATGGCCGATGCCGCCGCGGCATTGGGCTTGCAGGTCGCATACGAGGTGTTTGCCGATCGCACGTATCAAGACGACGCCACGCTCACGCCGCGTTCGCAGGCCGACGCCATGATCGAGGATCCCGATCTTTCGATTGCACAGGTCAAGGGCATGGTGGTGGGCGGCTATGTGACTTCGCAAACGGGCAAGCAGGTGCCGGTGCGCGCCGATACGTTGTGCATCCACGGCGATCAGCCGGGTGCGGCGATGTTTGCCCGTCGCATTCGCGAAGCATTGACGCACGACGGCATCCGTATCGCGACGATCTGATGGCAGTCACCAAGACACGGTCGGGCAAAGCGCCGTCGACCAGAACGACGTCAACCAAAGCGCCGATGACAGAAGCGCCGATGACAGAAGCAACATTTACCCAGGCAATGTCGAACAAGACAATGTCGAACAAAGCAACGTCGAACAAAGCGAAGTCGAACAAAGCGACATCAGCCAACGCAACCTCGAATAAAGCGAAGTCAACCAAAGCAACATCGACCAAGTCGGCGTTGAAAAACACAGCGTCGATCGACGTGCCGGTGAATGAAGCAACGGGGTCTGGCGCACCGTCGAACGGGGTGGCATCGGTCGATGCGCATACGGTCGAGGTGAGCGCGGCTAATTTGTCTTCGGCCGATGCGTCTGCGGCCGATGCGCCTGCAGCCAATGCGCCCGCAGCCGCGCAACTGGCGGCGGCGCGCGAGCGGTCGCCGCTACTGGGCCGGCCGGGGTTTTTGATTCGGCGGTTGCATCAGATTCATTGTTCGCTGTTTCTTGAAGAAACGGCGACGTTCAATATCACGCCAGTGCAGTTCAGCCTGATGACGGCATTGGACCGGCGCGGCGAGAGCGATCAGATCTCGATCGCACGCGAAGTCGGGCTGGAGCGCACCACCGTGGCCGAAGTGTTGACGCGCCTGGAGGCGCGTGGGCTGATCACGCGCCGCGTGAGTCCGGAAGACGGCCGTGTGCGGTTGGTGAAGCTGGCGCGCAAGGGCAAGCTGCTGGTGACCAAGATGGTGCCGGCCGTGCAGCGCGCGCACGATCGCACGCTCGAGGCACTGGCGCCCGACGGGCGCGATGCGTTGATGCTGCAATTGATCCGACTGGTCGAGGCCAATAACGACGCAGGCGCCGTGCCGTTTCGGTTGTGAACGACGCCTCTGGTTTGACGGAAGGTTATCCGCCCAGATAGGCCTTACGAATATCCGGGTTGGCCAGCATCTCGGCCGCGCTGCCTTGCGACACCACGCGTCCCGTTTCCAGTAGATAGGAGCGGTCGCACATTTCGAGCGCGGCATAGGCGTTTTGCTCCACCATCAACACCGTCGTGCCTTCCGCACGAATGTCCATGACCAGGCCGAACACTTGTTCGACGAAATTGGGTGCCAGGCCCAATGACGGCTCGTCGAACATGATGAGGCGCGGCCGGGACATCAGCGCGCGCGCAATGGCCAGCATTTGCTGTTCACCCCCCGAGAGCGTGCCGGCGGGTTGCTTGATGCGCTCGCGCAGGCGAGGAAAACGATCGAGCATTTTTTCCATGTCGTCGCGTGCGCGTTGGCGGTCCCGGCGGCGGTAAGCGCCCATTTCCAGATTTTCTCGCACGGTGAGCTGCGGGAAAACGCGCCGGCCCTCTGGGCAGTGCGCGATGCCGCGTTCGATGATCTCAGGCGTGGGCGCGCCGCTGATCGTTGTGCCTTCGAAGGTGATGCGGCCCGAGACCAACGGCTCGAGTCCGCCGATGGCGCGCAGCGTGGTGGATTTGCCGGCACCGTTGGCGCCGATGAGGGTGACCAGTTCGCCTTCGCCCACCGATAGCGATACGCGATCCACTCCCACAGTGGCGCCGTAGCGCACGGTAATGTCTTCAAGTTTGAGCACGTTTCAACCCCGATCCCAGATAGGCCCTGATGACTTCTGGATTTTCCTGAATCGCCCGGGGCTTACCCATGGCGATGCGTTGTCCTTGATTGAGCACGATGATGTGGTCCGAGATGGACATGACCATGTGCATATCGTGTTCGACCAGCAGCACGGTCACGCCGCGCGCACCGATGTCGTGGATCCGTGCCTTGAACGCTTCGGTTTCCGAGGGATTCAAGCCTGCTGCCGGTTCATCGAGCAGCAGGAGTTTGGGCTGCGCGGCCAAGGCGATGCCGACGCCCAGCAGGCGTTGTTCGCCATACGAGAGCGTTTTGGCAACTTCGTCCGCGCGGCGCGTGAGCCCCAGAAAGGCCATCATCTCCAGTGCACGTTCGCGTTGCCGGGCTTCTTCGCGCTTGAACGACGGCGTGCGCAGCCAGGCGCCCACGAGGCCGCTTGCGCCTTGCAGGTGGAAGGCAGTGAGGAGATTTTCAAATACGGTGGCGTTATCGAACACGCTGGTGCGCTGAAAGCTGCGCACCAGTCCGCGCTGTGCGATGGCCTCGGGCTTTTTGCCGACGATGTTTTCGCCGAAGAGCAGCACGCGTCCAGCCGTGGGGCGCATGTATCCCGAGATCACATTGAAAGCGGTGGTTTTGCCGGCGCCGTTAGGGCCGATCAAACTCACGATCTGACCGGGCATCACGTCGAAGCTGACGTCGTGCAAGGCGGTGAGCCCTGCGATCTTCATGGTCACGCCTTCCAGCGCGAGCACTGGCGTGGCAGCGTCACTGGCGGCGTTCGTGGACTGAGGATCGGATGTCGCGCTGAGGGCGCCGGCGGCGGGTGCGGCAAGCGTGGCGGTCGTCATGAGCGGGCTCCCGATGCAGAGGTGGTGTTGAGCGGCGTGTCGGTGTGTGGCGCAACGCCAGGCTGCGCAGGCGATCGTTTGCGCAGGCGCGCGAACAGGGCGGCGCCGGAGGGCACGATGCCGCGTGGCAAGAAGAGCAGGATCAAGATCATCAGCGCGCCGTACAGCATCCACTGCACTTCGGGCGCCACGTAACCGCGCAGCATTTCGGGCAGGAGCCCGAAGATCAGGCCGCCCACCACCGGGCCGGCCAATGTGCCTTTGCCGCCCGCGATCACCATGATCACCATGGTGATCGTGTAGATGAAGAGGAACACGTCCGGATCGATGATGCGTACCGTGTGGGCGTAGAGCCCGCCTGCGGCGCCCGCGATGGCGGCCGAGACGATGGACGCGATGACGAGGTAGTGCGTGACGCGGATGCCGATCGAGCGCGCGAGCGTTTCGTTTTCGCGCAGGGCGATCATGGCGCGCCCCGGGCGGGAATGCACGAGGCGGGCAATGGCGATGTAGGCGACCACCGCCACGCCCAGCACCAGCCAATAGGTGCCGGCCTTGGTGGTCACGTCGGCGATGCCCGACGGCGTCCAGAACGTGAGCGGTGGAATGGATGTGAGGGCCATCGGGCCTTCGGTGAGGTCGACCCAGTTGAGCGCCACCATGCGCATCACTTGTGCAAAGCTGATGGTGACGATCACAAAATAGGCGCCGCGCACGCGAAACGCCACGCGCCCCACCAGCCAGCCGAAAAACCCGGCGACGGCCATGCCGGCGATGAACGCGAGCCAGACGGGCTTGGGCGTCACGACCAGCACGCCCATGCCCAGATCGACGTCGAAACCCAGCGACAGCAAGGCGCTGGTGTAGGCGCCGATGCCGAAAAATGCGGCATGTCCCAGGCTCAACTGGCCCGTGAATCCCAGCAGCAGGTTCAGGCTCATGGCAGCGATGATCATGATGCCGGCGGCGGCCACGACCGACAGCATGTAGGGGTCGGGCCAGACCAGGGGCAGGGCGGCGAGCGCCAGGGCGCAAAGGATAAATACAAGACGTCGCATGGATCAGCCCACCCGTTCTTTGATGGCGAAGAGGCCTTGGGGGCGCACGATCATTACAAAGAGAATGACGGCAAAGCCCAGTGCATCGCGGTAGGCAGTGGAGATGAAGCCCGCGCCGAACTCCTCGATCATGGCCAGGGCGAAGCCGCCGAGGGCCGCGCCCGCCAGGTTGCCCAAGCCGCCCAGGATGACGATGGCGAAGGCCTTGAGGCTGGCAAGATCGCCCATGGCCGGGCTTACCATAAACACGGGCGCCAGCAGCGCGCCCGCGGTGGCGGCCAGGGCCGAGCCCAACGCAAACGTGAGCGTGTAAATGCGCGAGACGTTCACGCCCACGATCTTGGCGGCATCGCTGTCCTGGAAGGTCGCACGCATGGCCATGCCCAGGCGCGAGCGTTCGATGCCGAAATAGAACACCACCAGCAGCACGGCGGCGGCGGCCAGCACGAACAGGCGCGTGGCCGAGATTGCGACGCTGCCGAATACCAGCGGCTCTTGCGAGAAGGGGGAGGGGACGATCTTGGCCACGCCGCCCCAGAACAGCAGTTCGGCGTTTTGCATGATGATCATGACGCCGATCATGATGAGCATCACCTCATCGATATTGGCCAGATCGCGTCGCCGCAGCAAGACGAATTCGACGATGGCACCGAAGATGAAACCCACCGCTGCTGCGATCAGCAACGATGAAAAGAAATCCAGCTTGAGCACGGAAACGAGGCCGTAGGCCACATATGCACCCAGCGTGTACAACTCGCCGTGGGCGAAGTTCACGACCTTCATGATGCCGAAGATCAGCGTCAAGCCGATGCCCAACAAGGCGTAGGTGGCGCCCAGCACGGCACCATTGACCAGATGCTGTAAGAATTGATCCACGTCGATCTCCCGAAGCCGGCGGCCCGCAGCCGCCGGACAGTACTGAGGCCAGTGCCGGCAAGACGCCGCCACCGGCCGGCGCGATTTATTGCACGGTGACCTTGCCGTCCATCAGCTTGACCAGGTACACATTGGGCGAGTTCTGACCGCTTTCCTTGCCTTCTGGACCTTCCTTCACGAACGCGATGTCGCCGTTCACACCTTGTACGTTGACCTTCCACAACGCGGCGCGGATCGATTCCGAGTCGGCCTTGCCCGCAGACTGAATGGCAGCGGCGATGGTCTTGATGCCGTCATAGCCACGGAAGCCTTCGGTCAGGCCGGCAAACGGCAGGTTCTTGGATTTCCAGGCGTTGACGTAGGCATTGGCGACGTCCGGGTATTTGGCGCGGTCGACGGCCCAGGGCGCGAAAAACAGCAGATGGGTGCTGGCGTAGCCTTTGGGACCGGGGTTCTCCAGCAGGGGCTCAGGGAACGAGCCGCCCGTCGTGATGATGCGTTGCGGCAGGCGCTGCTCGGCCGCCTGGCGAATGGCCAGCGTCAGTTGCTCGACACCCGAGGTCACGATGAGGGTGTCGGCGCCTGAGTCGCGCAGGGTCGCCAATTGGGCCGACAGATCCGTGGCATCCGGCGCCATCGTTTCAACCCGGCCGACCTGGATGCCTTGCTCGGCGAACATGGCGCGGAATTCGGTGGCCGCGCCCAGGCCCCAATCGTTGTTGACCGAGAGGAAGTCGACCTTCTTGATGGCCGGCTGCACATTCTTCAGCTCTTTGGCGAAGGCCAGCGCCTCCATCTTCGAGGTGGGGCTTACGCGAAAGATCCACGGGTTGCCGGCCGTCGTGATCTTGCTCGACGATGCCGTTTCAACCACCATCGGCACGTTGTATTCGATCAGCTTGGGCATGATCGCCAGCGTGAACGTCGAACTCCAAGCGCCCATCAGCACGGGCACCTTGTCGCGCAAGATCAGTTTCTCGACCGAGTTGACGGCCTCGCGCGGATTGGACTTGTTGTCCTCGATGATGAGTTCGATTTTCTTGCCCAGCACGCCGCCTTGGGCGTTGATCTGCTCGGCGGCGATGCGCGCACCATTGGTCACGTAATTACCCGACGCGGCAACGGCGCCGGTCAACGGTTGGGTGACGCCGATCTTGATGGTTTCCTGGGCCAGGGCTGGCGCAGCAGTACTGGCCGCCAGCGTCAACATGGCAAACAGCCGGGTAGTCGTCCACATAATGCACACTCCTGAGGGTGAGAGGGAAAGCTCGCAATGCGTCGGGCTCAAACGCGGGTTTGCCGGTATTTGAGATCGCGATACGCCCCGGATGACACCGGGGGATATTTGGGCTCGTCATCGCCCGCCACGCATTCGATCTGCGCGTCGTAATTGGGATGATGAAAGAAGGCAATGGACACGCGCGCTTGCGCGGGCCGGCCGTCGTCGGGCGGGTTGACCACGCGGTGCGTGTTGGACACCCAGCGATCGTTGGTCCAGCGCATCAACAGGTCGCCGATGTTGACGACGAACGTATCCGGATCGGTCTCCACGCCGAGCCAGTCGCCCGCACGCGTTTGTACCTGCAGACCGCCGGGCACGTTTTCGCCATTGAGGATCGTGAGCAAACCGTAGTCGGTATGGGCGCCGGCACGCAGTTGGCCCGGTATCGGCGGCGCGGTGGCCGCCGGATAATGATTGATGCGCATGGCCGTGATGTGGCGATCGATTTTGTCGGCGAAGAACGATTCGTTCAGCCCCAGGCCGAGTGCAGTCAGCGCCATCATCTGCTCGGTAAGGCCCTCCATCGCGGCGTAATAAGCCTGGGCGGCCTCGCGCCAGCCCGGCGGGCTCGCGGGCCACACGTTGGGGATGAAGTAACGCCGGCCTTCCCCGGTGGTGTAGTACGCGTCGTCGGGCCAGGATTCGCGCCCGAAGTGGAAGTACTCCTTCAGATCGGGCGGCGTATCCTGCGCATTGCCGAACGACAGCGCTTCGAAGCCCAAGGCGCGATAGCCGCGCGGCACTTGCGGATCGGCCGGGGCGGCGAGTAGCTTCTGCGGCACCGGCTGATTGAAGAAATCGTAGGAGAGGGCACGCAGTTGGGTCATCAACGTGCGCGGCACGCCATGACCGCAGATCGTGAAGAAGCCGATCTCACGACAGGTGCGGTCGATGTGCTGCGCGACATGCAGTCGATCGGCGGCGCTGCCGTGCAACGCGGGTGCCAGATCGATAACGGGCAGGGTGGCGGACATGAGGCGCTCCGATCAATGAAAGTACGCGCCGCCATCCACCACCAGCGTCTGGCCGGTGATGAACGCGGACTGATTGCCGGCGAAAAACTCGACGGCACCCACCAGGTCTTCGGGCACCATGTCGCGCGCCAGGATGCGATTGCGCAGCGACGGCCCCTTCACGCCGTCGATCAGGCTGGGATTGCGCGTGACGCCATCGCTCAACGTAAAGCCGGGCGCCACACTGTTGACTAGCACGTTGAAGGCACCCATTTCGGTGGCCAAGGCGCGGGTCAGTGAAATCACTGCACCTTTGCTGGCCACGTAATGCGCCATCAGCGGGTTGCCCTTGAACGCCACGCCGGACGAGATATTGACGATGCGTCCGCCGCCCGCGCGTTTGAAGGCCGGGGTGACGGCGCGACAGGCGAGGAAGGTGCCGATCACGTTCACGTCGAGCACCTGCCGCCAATCGGCCACGGTGAGGGCATCGAAGGGCGTGGGTGTGAGCGACGAGTAAATGCCGGCATTGTTGACGAGCACATCGATGCGGCCATAGGCTGCGCAGGCCGCGTCGGCCATGGCCTGCACCTGATCTTCGTTGGATACATCCACAGCGACGCCCAGCACATCGTGGCCCTGCGCGCGCAGTTCGGCTGCGGTGGTTTCGGCGCCGTCGCGATCCGCAATCACAACGCGCGCGCCGCGTTCGAGCAAGCGCACGACGATGGCGCGCCCGATGCCCATGGCGCCGCCGGTGACGATAGCCACGGCTTGGTCGAGGCTCATGAAAGATCCTTGGGCGCAAACAGTGACACGGGCGGCGTATAGACGCCGCGGCCGATCAAACCGGCCATGCCCACGCGATCGACCATCGCGAGGTGGATCGCGGGCGCGTGGCCGGTAGCGGCGATGCGTGCGGGATCGATGACACCGGTTGCGGGGTCGATGACCTGCGCGCCGCGCGCGGCGACGTCTGCGGGCAAGCTTGCTGCCCATTCCTCGAGTAGCGCAGGTGCGAACGCGATGGCCTGACCGCCCAGGCCGCAGCAATCGATGACCGCACTATCGCCGATCGCGCCCATTGGCGTGCTTGCGGCATGCGCCGGGAAATGGTTGCCCACGGGCGGCGTGGCGGCAACCGTGCGCCAGGCCGTTTCGTTTTTCATGCAAATGCCGAACGCCAGGCCATTGCCGCCGGCGCACAGGAGCGGGCCCTGGCCGTAACGCAATACCCACGCGCTTGCGGCCATGATCAGGGTGAGCACGAAGCCGGGATGGGCAGCCAACATGGCGCGACTGGCGTCGTCCAAACCAGGGAGTTGCGTGAGCAGGGCGGCGTTGGCAGCGCCAGTGCGTGCGTGGCATTCATCCTGACCCTGCAAGGCGCTTTCGATGACGGCAGTCAGGGCGACCGGCGCGGCGCGCACGGCGCGGGAGACCGGGCCGAGCACCAGGGTGCTCATCGATTGCATGTTGGCCACACACACCGGATCGGGCGAGCCGAAACGCAATGCCGGCGGCGGTCCTTCGGCGATCGGTGCATACGTGGCAGTGACGCCGTCGCCCACGACCAATACCGGCATGCCGAGGGTAACGACTTGCGCCAGGGGCGTGACCACGCCGTAATCTTGCGCCGGCGCGAAACGATAGGTGCCGTCGTCGATCAATTCAAACGCCTGCGCCATGCTTTCGGCGGCACCTTCGTACACGATGGCGTGCGCGGCGGCGTGCCGCACAGGGGCCGGCACCGCTTGGTCGCCGTAAGCGGGACCGGCGTGCAGCAGTAGGTTGTGGGGCAGGTCGGGCAGCGCGTCGCGCAGGCGTCGAACGTCTTGCCAGCGGGCGCCGGCGAAGACGGCCGCGAGCGTGGCCGCTGTGCGGGCGGGAGCCGCGTGGTCAGTCGCGGCTGCGACCGCATCCAGGTGGGGCAAGGCGGTCATCACGAGGGCTTCCGGTTGAAGAACTTGCGCCAGTAATCGCGTATGACCGCGCCGATCAGCGTGAAGAGGTTGAGCGCAGGGGCCTCTGCGGCCGATCTCGCCTTCGCGGCCGCCGTGGCGGTCGCTGCTGCGCTCGGCGGTGCGACGGCAGGTGCGTGAACCGGGCCGGACGACGCCGGTGCACTCGCCGCATCGGCATGGGCATGCGCATGAGCGGGAAGCGGGGACGAGGATGCGTCCGGTAGCGCGTCTTCGCCGAACGCATCCTGCGCCAGCACGCCCTGCAGGTTTTCTGCGAACTGCCTTGTCAGTTGATCGGCCAACGCGCGCACGATGCCTTCGCGGCTGAATTGCGCGAGCGACCCCGTAATCGAAAACGTGACGTTGACGCCCACGCGCGTGCCGCCTTCGACGGCGGTCAGATCGAACGCCGCGTCGCCTTTGACGCGACTGTTGCTTTTGCCATCGGCGGCCTGGCCACTCAACGCGCCGCGGTGGCCGGCAACATCGAGCGTGAGTTCGCCGGTGCCGGCGAAGGCCGCCGCGATGGGCCCCAGCTTGACCTTGAACGTCAGGGGCAGCGTGCTGCCTTCTGCCGGGCCGCGCAGCGATGCGCCCGGCAGGCACGACACGAGCAATTCAGGATCATGGAAGGCCTCCCAGACGCGTGCAAGCGGCACGGCGACGATGAAGTGCTGTTCAAGCTGCATGGACGGGCTCCTGATTGCGATGGGCGGCGAGTACATGGGCGATGGCGCGGACGATGCCGCGGTAACCGGTGCAGCGGCAGAGATTGCCCGCCAGTTCTTCGCGGATGCGCGCCTCGTCGGCATCGGGCAACCGGTGCACGATGTCGCGGGCGGTCATCAACATGCCCGGCGTGCAGTAGCCGCATTGCAGCGCGTGTTCGGCGGTGAACGCGGCACGCAATTCGGCGGTCAAGGCGTCGTCGTCGAAGGCTTCGAGTGTGCGTACCGTTTTGCCTTCGAACCGGGCGGCCGATTGCAGACAGGCTCGTTGCGGGGCGCAGTCCACCTCGACGGTGCAGGCGCCGCATACCCCTTGTTCGCAGCCGATGTGGGTGGCGGTGAGCCCGCAGTGCTCGCGCAGCACATCGGCCAGATGCGTGCGTGCTTCGGTGCGCACGGCATACGCGCGGCCGTTGACCGACAAGCGAATGTCGATCTCGTGCGTGGGCGGAAAAACCAGTTCGGGTCGCATCGGTCGGCCTCGGGTTAGGGGTGAATCTCGCGCACGGCCTGCGCGATCAGATCGTCGAGCAAGGCGCGGCGGGTGGTGTCCAGATCCAGCGCGGGGTCGGCCAACCAGGCAGCGCGTGCCAGCGGATCGGCGAACGTCGTTGCCAACCGGGGATCGTCGAACACGCGGGGGGCGCCGTCGAGCGCGCCCACGACCCAGCGCGCCACGTCGCGTGCGGGGTCGATCACCACAGCAACGATGGCCAGCGCAAACTCGCCTGTCTTGCGGCAAAACTTGGCGTAGGCCCAGCGGGCATCGGCGCTCAGGCGGGGCACGTGTACGGCAGTCAGCAGTTCATCGGGCGCCAGTTGCGTTTCGAAGGCGGACACCATGAAGCTGCCGGCATCGATATGGCGCGTTCCTGCCGCACTGTGCACGGTGTACACGGCGCCTGCGGCCGCCATGGCCGTGATCCAATCGGCTGCCGGATCGGCGTGGCACAGGCTGCCGCCCACGGTGCCGCGATTGCGCACTGCGCGATAGGCAATGCCACGGGCCACTTTCGGCAGAAAGCCTTGTGTGACATCAGGCACCACTCGATCCTCGATCGCGGCGTGCGGCGTCATTGCACCGAGCGTGACGCCGTGCGCGTCTTCATCGCAACGGTGCAAGGCGGCGACAGCATCGAGATCGACGAGCGCCTCGGGCTGCGCCAGGCGCAGATTGAGCATGGCGCCGAGCGACTGGCCGCCCGCAATCGGCTTGGTATACGTCTCGCTTGCGAGTTGGGCGCAAGCGGCGAGCAGGTCGGGATGGCGTTCGAGCGTATAGGCGACGGGCTTCATACGATGCCTCGGGCGCGTTGCAGCGCAGCCAACACGCGTTGCGGGCTGGCGGGAATAGTGTGTATTTCGGCGCCCAGGCCGGCAAGGGCATCGTTGATCGCGTTGGTGATGGCGGCGGGCGGGGCGATGGCGCCGCCTTCGCCGATGCCTTTCTGGCCGAATTTGGAGAAGGGGCTGGGCGTTTCCATGTGGTCCAGCCGTACGTCCGGCATTTCACCCGCGCCCGGCAGGATGTAGTCGGCCAGGGTCGAGGCCAGCGGCTGCGCCTGATCGTCGAATGGCATCTCTTCGTAAAGCGCCGTGCCGATGCCTTGCGCGAGGCCGCCCAGCAACTGGCCTTCGACGACCATCGGGTTGAGCAGCACGCCGCCGTCTTCGCACACGGCGTAATCGAGGATGGCCACATGCCCGGTCACGGTATCCACTTCGACCGCACAGGCGTGGCAGGCGTAGCTGAATGTGCCGGAGTCGGGCTGCATTTTGTAGCCTGCGGTGAGCCCGAGACCGCCTGGGTTCACGTCGGCCGGAAGGCGCTGCGGCGCGCGATACCACGTGTGCGCGACCTCGGCCAATGTCATGCGCGCGGAGCCATGCACCGCGGCAATCGTGCCATCGTCGAAGACGAGCTGTTCGGCCGGCACCGCCATCAGTGGCGCCGCGATTGCTTTGAGGCGTTCGCCCAGTGCCTCACAGGCGCTGCCCACCGCGCCGCCCGCCATGACGGCGCAGCGCGAGCCCCAGGTGCCGGTGGAATACGGCGACGTGGCGGTATCGCCATGCAGGATGCGCACGCGCGCGGGATCGATGCCCAGCACACTATGGGCAATCTGCGCCATGGTGGTTTCCATGCTCTGGCCATGCGAATGCACGCCCAATTGCAATTCGAGAATGCCGTCGGCCGTCATGCGGGCGTTGCATTGCTCGTAGCCCGGCACCATCGGGATGCCCCAGCCGTGATAAACGGAGGTGCCGTGCGCGCCTTGTTCGCAAAACACGGCCAGCCCGAGACCGAGCCGCTTTTGCGGCTGCGCTTGCGCATGCCGCGAGGCTTGACGAGCGCGCCAACCCGTCCAGTCCAGGCTATCGAGCGCGCGTGCCATGCATTGGCCATAATCGCCCGAATCGAAAAGCTTGCCGGTGATATTGGTGAAAGGCATATCGCGCGCTTCGACCAGACTGCGCGCACGCAAGACGTGCGGCTCGATGCCGAGGGTGCGGGCAGCCGCGTCGAGCGCCACTTCGAGGGCAAAGCACACCCCTGTGCGCGCCACACCGCGGTAGGGCAGGATCGGCGGCTTGTTGGTGGCGGCCGATCGGGTGTGGCAACGAAAGTGATCCATCTTGTAGGGGCCGGGCAGGATCGACCCCACCTGGGCGGCTTCCAGACAAGCGGAAAACGGGTACGACGAGTACGCGCCGGAGTCGACGATGGCATCGCAATCGATGCCGACGAGCCGGCCTTCCGGTGTGACATGCACGGTGATGTCGTAGGCATGCTCGCGGCAATTGGCATTGGCGCCGAGGTGTTCGCGACGGTCTTCCAGCCAGCGAATGGGCCGGCGCAAGCGCATGGCGAGCCACGCGCAACAGATTTCTTCCGGCAGCAGAATGCCCTTGTAGCCAAATCCGCCACCCACGTCCGGCGATATCACGCGAACCTGGCCTTCGTTCAAGCCCAGGCATTCGGCCAGGCCCGTGCGGTTGATGTGCGGCAGTTGCGCCGCACTCGTCACGACCAATTGATCCAGCCGATCATCCCACCAGCACACCACGCCGCGGCCTTCAAGCGGCGCCATGCATTGGCGCGACGTGGCCAACTGACGTGTGACCGAGATCGTGCCGGGCGGCAGCTCGGACGGCCCGTGGTTCACATGCGTTTCGAGAAACACGTTGCCGTCCCAACCGTCGTGCAGGCGGGTGGTGGCCGTGGCATCGGTCGCGGTTTGCATATCGGCGACCACCGGCAGATCGTCGTAATCGACCATCACCATGCCGGCCAGATCCTCGGCTTGCGCGCGCGTGGGCGCCACGCACATGGCCACCATTTCACCCACGAACCGCACCTTGTCGTGCGCCAGCGGATGTTGCACCGAGCTGCGAAAACCGGGCAGGCCCGACGCGGCGAGGATGGGTTTGACGTCCACCAGATCCGCCATGGTGTACACCAGCGATTCATAACCCGCGGGCTTCTCGATGGCACGCACATGCGCATGCGCAACCGGCGAACGCACGAACGCCACATCGAGCATATCCGGCAGGCGCAGGTCGCCCACGTATTGACCGCGGCCGAGCAGAAACCGCGCATCTTCCTTGCGCGGCAGACGCGCGCCGATGCCGCGCCCGGTCTCGGTCGCGTCCGCGTGGGTGGGTAGGTCGCGCGGGCTCATGCGGCTTTCGCCGACGGCAGGATGGCGGCTTCGGCGTCGTAACGGGTGCCGGCACGCAGGCAAAAGCGCGGGCGCAGCATGCGTTGCGCCACGACTTGATTGTGTTCGTTGTCGCGCAAGGTCCATTTGCCGCGTTCGTCCGCCAACACCGTCACATCGGCCTCGGCGCCCACACCGAGATGCCCCAGCGTGCCTGCCATGCCGGCCAGTTGCGCCGCATGCGTGGTCACCATGGGGATGACCTGTTCCAATGTGAGTCCCAAGGCCAGCATGCTGGTCATGGTGGACACCAGCGAAAACCGGATGGCGCTGGCAAACATGTGGTCGCCTTCATCCGGATGTTCGTCCGGCGTGCCGGCAGGCGGCGGGATCGGGGTGTTGTAGCCGTGCATGTCGGCGCCGAGCGTGTGCGGGACGAAGCCCGCGTCGAGCACGCGGCGCGCCATATCGAAACTGAAATGCGAGCCGTGGCCGACGTCGATCTTCAATCCGCGGTCGATCGCTTCCTTCACGAGCGGATGCACGCCACCGTTTTGCTCGACGAAACCGCCGGGGTGACGGCTGAAAGGGTGGGCCAGCACGTCGCCCGGTTTGAGCAGATCGAGGACTTGCGGCAGGATCGTGTCGGGATCGATGTCGTGCGTGTTGGCGCTGGGGTCGGGCCACAGCTGGCCGAAGTGGATATACAGCGGCAGGCCGGTGTCGTGGCCGATCTGGGCCGCGACGCGCATCACATCCAGCCCCCAGCGGCGAAAGCCACCGAGTTCGGCGTGTGCCTTGATGCCCACGACCAGATCGCGGTTGCTGAGCGCCGCCTTCACGGTAGCGGCGCGATCGAGGCACTCCGGGCGATACAGCTCGGGGTAGTAGTGGCCTTCCAGCCCGCCCACGAGATAAGCCGACAACGACGACAGCACGCGCGTGGCCGCAGGTTCGGCAATGAAATGCCGGAACGCGGGCAGGGTGATACAGCTCGCGCCGCCCTGATCGATCAACGTGGTCACGCCCGAATGCACGCCGCACATATCGGCATCGAGCCCGAAGCGGCCGGTGACGTAGCGGAACACATGCGCGTGCGTATCGATCAAGCCGGGCAATACGAGATTGCCGCGGCAATCGATACGATCCGCCGTGTCCGAACAGGGCACGTCGATCCCCGCGATCTTGCCGTCGACGATTACCAGATCGCCTATTCGATCGGTGTGTGAAGCCGGATCGATAATCCGCCCACCGCTCAGCACCGTTGTTGCCATGATCATCCTCGCATCGCGTCTTGAGACATGCACGATCCAAAGCAATATGTGTGCCAATTTTTGACTGTGGGAGGCGAGGGTATACCGTAAGCTATTGATAGTTATCGATAATAAGCAATCATGAAAACCGATAAAAATACGTGGTATACCTCGTATTAGGGTACGCCCGCAGCGATTGTCGCGGGTTTGCCGAGCGAGCGGCGAGCGCCACTGCACAACCTTGGCGCACACCGCACGGCATCGTGCACGGTTGTGATGCATTTAAGTGGCATGCCACCTAATAGGGCGAAAAAAAACCCCGAAGGTTGGATGTGTCCAACTTCGGGGTGGGTTCAGGTCAAGCGCGCGGCTTACACCGAGGCCAGCGATAGCGCCTGACCCATTTTGACCGGGCCCAACGCGGTGGGCGTGGTGGGCCAGGGCACTTGGCCCGGACCGAAGAGCATGATCACCGTCGACCCGAGCTTGAAACGCCCCAGTTCGTCACCTTTCTGCAGCGTGATCGGCGCCTCGGCATGTTGACCGTAGGTTTGCGTGATCACGGTGTCGGCAGCGGGACCCACGCGGCCGCTCCAGACGGTTTCAATGCCGGCCACAATCATGGCACCCACGAGCACCACAGCCACCGGGCCATATTCGGTGTCGAACATACAGACCAGACGTTCGTTGCGCGCGAAAAGCGCATGCACGTTGGAAGCCGTCAGCGGATTGACCGAGAACTGGCGGCCGGGAATATAAATGGTCTCGCGCAGCGTGCCCGTGACGGGCATGTGCACGCGGTGATAGTCCTTGGGCGCCAGGTAGATGGTGGCAAAGTCGCCGCCGGTAAACGGCGCTGCGCGCAGCTCGCTGCCGCCGAGCAGTTCGGTCACGCTGTAATCATGGCCCTTGGCCTGAAATACGCGGCCATCGCGCACGCGGCCCAGTTGGCTGACGGCGCCATCGGCCGGGCTCAACACTGCGCCGGGCGTGGTGTCCAGCGGACGTGCACCGGGCTTGAGGGTGCGCGTAAAAAATGCATTGAAGTGCTCGAAGGCATGCGAATCCTGGATGGCCGACTCGCTCATATCCACGCCGTATTTACGGATGAATCGATCGATCATCCAGTTTTTGTAGGCGGGATAACGGCATTCGGCTGCCAATCCGAACACGCCGGTGACGAGTCGATGCGGCAACAGGTATTGGGCAGCCAAAAATAAGCGGTCTTGCGGCGACATGAATGCATCACTCTTAGTTAGGGCGCTATGAGCGCGTTGGCGCGAGTGTAACGCGCCTCGCAACCGGCGCGCCCAGCGCCGGCGATCGCCTGGGCGTGCGTCAGGAGCTTAGTGGTAGCCGGTGAGCGGCGGGCGCTGCAACACCTGCGAGCCATCGTCGGGTGCGGCGATGCGTGCCACGACGGCGGCGACCTCGGGATCGGTGATGAACGAGGCTGCCGACGTGCCACTCAATAGCTTATCGGGCAACATCGGTCGGGCCACGGCCCAGCCTTGCACGTAGTCCACCCCAAGCTCGATCAGCGTCTCGAGCGTGGCGGCGTCTTCGGCCCATTCGGCGATGCTGCGCATCCCCAGGTTGCGCGCCAGTTCGACGATGGCCTCAACGATCGCGACGTTGGCCGGGTGCCGATTCATGCTTTGAACGAACGAGCCGTCGATTTTCAGCGCATCGGCCGACAACGCTTTCAAATAAGAAAACGAGGTATAGCCGGCGCCGAAGTCGTCCAATGCGATCTTGGCGCCTTGGCCACGTACGCGATCGATGAACCGGCGGCTGTTTTCCAGATCGTGCAGGGCCACACTTTCGGTGATCTCGATGCAAAGCTTTTGCATGCTGCGCCGATGACGCGCCAGCACCTTGAAGACGGTGTCGATGAAGGCCTCATCGTTGAGCGATGCGCCGCTCAAATTAACGCAGACGAAGCGGGTGTGGGCCAGGGCCGTTTCGTTGCGTCCCATCCAGGTCAGCGTGGTGTCCAGCACCCAGGCGTCGAGCTCGCCCATGTGGCCGCTGCTCTCGGCCGCGGCAATGACGCGGTTGGCCGGCACGATGCTGCCATCATCGGCGCGCATGCGCAGTAGCACTTCAAAGTCGAGCGATTCGAACGGATTGCGCAGCGACATGATCGGCTGCATCTCGAGAAACAGCCCGTGCGGCGTGAACGTGGTACCCAGCGCTTCGATGACGCGCATGGCTTCGACGCGCTCGGCAAATGCCGATGCGTTGCGGTCGTAGGCCACGATATGGCCGCGCGCGCCTTGCTTGGCTTGACGGCAGGCATGATCGGCGGCGGCAATGGCGTCCTGAGGCGCCAGTTCGGCCACGATTTCGATCACGCCGATCGACACCCGGATCTGGAATGCGCGGTGCCGAACCTGTACGGCCTGGTCGCAGATGGCTGCCACGATGCGCCGGCTGACGGCTTGCGCTTGTGCCATGGTGGTGTCGCGCATGACGATGATGAACTCGTCACCGCCGATGCGGCCTAATGAATGATGGGGATCTATGACGAGATTGACGCGCCGGCAGACTTCGCGCAACACCTCATCGCCCGTTTGGTGCCCATATAAATCGTTGACGAGTTTGAACCGATCCAGGTCGAGGTAGGCCAGCGCCAGCGGATGCTGTTGACGCTCGTCCTTGACCGCGGCGTCGAGCATGCGCTCGATCCCCCGTCGGTTGAGCACGCCCGTCAGCGAATCGTTATCCGCCAGATAGGCCAACTGATCGGTCGCTTTGCGGCGCTCGGTCACATCCTGCAGCGACCCCTCGATCCGATCGCCGGCGTAGGCCGCGCGCACGGCATACCACCGGGGTTCGGCCGGTGGCACGGCCAACCCGCGGATTTCGATATCGGGTGTGCGCACGTCGCCTGCCGCCGCGCGCAGCGCTTCCCAGGCCCCGTCCTCGAAATACCCGCGCCAGTTCAGCGAGTCGAGATCGTCAGTTGAAATGGCGAGCTTGCGTTGCATCGCCGTGTTCAACCGAACGAAGCGGCCGTCGGACTCCAACGTAAAGAGTCCCACCGGCGTGACGTCGTAGGTGCGCATCAGTTCGCGTTGCGCATCGATCCGGGAATCGCGCTCTTCGCGCATCTGTTCGGCAAAGGCGCAGGCCGCCATCAGGCTTGACGCCAGCGCGGCGGTCACGCTATTGAACGACCCCACCAGCCCCTTGAAATCCCAGGCCGCCGCAATGACCTCGGAGATCGATGCGGCCAGCACCGTGCCCAACGCCGCGGCGTACCAGATGGCAATGCCCGAACGGCGCAACACGATGATGCGGCCCAGGCAGAAGACGACGGCCACGATGCCGAAGGCGACAATGGTCCACATTGCCGGCAGGAACAACGCGAAGGGCAGCACGAACGACAACGCCAGCAAGACGATGCCGGAGAACATGACGGCGCGCAGCAGCCAGCCGTAGCCGAGCGTTTTGAGCTCGGCTTTGAAAAATTGCGTGAAGAGGGTGTAGGTCAGCAGGTAGTAGCTGGCGATCGTGATCTGACGCGTAAGCGCGATCCAGTCCGGATCGATGGGCCGTCCGAGCCACTGGGTATCCCAGCCCATCGAAATGGCGCCCAGCCGCAAGTTGCCCACCAGCCACGCCCCGAACAGCACGTAGCGCGATTCGCGATTGATCAGTGCCGTCATCAGCACGAACACGGCCAGCGTGAGCAGACCGCCTTCCAGCAGGCCTGCGCTGTGATGGAACGCTTCATTGGCCGTCATCATCTGAGCGCGCGGCCACTGCGACAGGGCGATGCGTGCCGGCCCAGAGAAGGTGGCACGGCAAAGAATCTGTGGTGGTAAGCCGTCTATCGCCCGGTGCAACATGAATCCGGCGCGCTCGACCACGATCACGCCTTGCGTACCGTGGCGATCGGCGCTGCCCAAAGGCGCCAGCGTGGCGCTGTCCCAACATTGCAAGGTGCGAAGATGACGCGAGGGCCAGTCGAGCACGACGTCGTGCTCGCGTGGGGCAGGTTGCATCGCCACGTTCACCCAGAACGGGGTTTCGGCAAGATGCGTATCTTCAAAGTTGACGGTTGCAGCTGCGGGCGCAGTCAATTGCGCCCGGGCGGCATCAGGGGTAAGCGCGGCTGTGGGATCCGCCAGAACCTGGAAGGGCAGCGCAGTCCCGCCGTGTGGCCGGTAGACGCTGCCCTCCGAGAGGAGCATGAACATCGAGAACAATGCGATCGCGGCAGGGACGACGTAATACGAAAACCTGCGAACGAGCGCATCGACAAAATCGATCAGCTGAAACGCGTCGTTCCTTTCGCTCACGAAGCCCCACCGTATTTTTGATCAATGCTCAAGCCCCCGCGCCGCAGCCAGCAACAGCTTATCGACGCTCAGGTCACCCGCAGGCGAGACAGTTGGGACGATTGTAATGTCCGGATGCACCGTTCGGACGATAAAGTCGTAGAGCGGATGATCCGCTGCTTCCCACCTGGCTTGCGCGCTCGGGATATGGAAGGCCAACACCCGGTGCGGGATGTTACCTGCATGACGCATGGGGATGTAACCGGCACCCGGAAATACTTCCTCGAACAGCAGCGCATCGTACTGACGATCGAGTGGCGAGCGGCCTGCGATGACCATCCATTCGATTCCTGCCGAGACGCAATAGAGGTAGTAGGCTTTAAACAACACATGCTTGGTGAGTCGCCCGATGGTGCCGGCGGTGGTGCCCAAACGGGTGGCCTCAGCGAGGGATTTTCCTTGCAGCCAGTCCGGCAGCTCGACCGATTGTTCGAGCCAGAGCGGGCCGTTCCGGTTGGTCTGGATTCGCATCGTGCCCAGCGGTGCGCCGTCGAGCTTGGACTCCGCCAGCAGCACGACCGCGCCGGGATCGTTGTCATGGCGTTCCGGCGCGCCCATGGTGGCCGCCAGCGCGGGGATGTGGCGGCCGTAAGCCGCGCGGCGTATATCGATCGCTTTGTTGAGGGTGTCGGTATCTGCGACCACACGAACGGTGAACGGGAGGCGTTCTTCTGGACGAGGCAGAAGGTCTTGGCGAGCAGTTGCAGCGTCGGGGAGCGCGTGAAAGGGAGTAGGCGACATGGTGTTTCCTTTGACAGGGATGGCGCGCTGCAACAGCGCAACGCGTGCGAGGAGATTCGCACGGACCAAAGGAGACAGTCGTCTGATCGCGCATTTGAGACAAACGTCAATGCGGACGAGGAAAAGACTAGAGCATCAGGCGTAATCCAGGCCCCCGAAGGGCTGTGAGGCCGATGGGCTAAAGATTTCCGGGTGTGACGCAAGCAGGCAAAGTCGCGACAAAGCAGGCTTAACCCTGACGGACGATAGGCAGTTACGAAAAAGTCGAAAAAATGCAATAAAGTCGATTCATTTCAAACTTGTAGCATCATGTATTGAGGTGATTTCTAGCTTGCTTGGGGTTTGTACTGATGTTGCGAAAGCACCAACTTTGCGGTCAACCCCTTTACTTCTCAAATATTTGAGTGTTGTAACCGTCCATGTGAAACCGACGTCAACATGCGGGATAGCCCGTACGATGCGCCCATACGACGCTCACGGATCGCCCGCATGGACCCCCTCATCAAAGAATTTTCGCTATTTTTCGGCCTTTGGCCCATCGCCATCCTGGCCGTTTGGTTTCTGGGTTCATGGTGGAGCCGCGCAGTAAAGCGCCGCACAGCCAGCATTCGCCTTGACCAAGCCCTGGCGCGTAGAGAGCTGGCCGGTAGCGCACGCGCTGCCGCAGCCCGCGTCTGAAATACAACACGACGGCCCCTTGATACAACGCGACGGCGCTCTGCCGTCGCGTTTTCGTGTGCGTCCGCCGGAGCGTGGTCTCGCGGGGAACCCCCTGGGCCTGGTTGCGCTGGCATCCGCACAGGCCTGATTCGAGCAGCTCAACGCGCCACCGATGGCCCGTCCACCCCTTGGCTTCACTCGTCGATCAGCCCCCCATTTTCATGAAATGGGTACGGGCCGGCAAACACATCGATGGCCGCAACGTGCGTGACCAGTTGGCGGCCATCCCAGCGATGCACATGGAAGCCCGGCGGCTCAAGCGTAAAGGCTGACGGTCCGGCGGCTGTGAGATCCAGCGCCACCTGATGGGCGACCCCAGGACAGATGCTGGCGACGGTGCCGCCGAATCGCGTGAACACCGTGCGATGCACATGCCCGCAAATCACCCGTTCGATATGGCTGTAGCCTCGCAGCAGCGTGTCGAGCGCGTCCCGTCCTTGGCGCAAGCCGATCGCATCCATGTGTGCAATCCCCGTGTCGAACGGGGGGTGGTGCATGGCAACCAACGTGGGAATGGTCGGCGCCTCGGCGAGTCGCGCCGCCAGCCACGCCAACCGCACGTCACATAATTCGCCATGGCTCTGTTCGGGCACCGTCGTGTCCAGCGCAATGATGCGCACCGGACCCGTATCCACCGTGAAATGCAGGAAGCCATCCGCGCTGCCAAGATAGTCGTGCCCGACAAACACTTCGCGCAGCGTGCTGCGACTGTCGTGGTTGCCGGGCATCACGTAGTAGGGCATGGCCAACTGATCCAGCATCTGCTTCAGGTGTGCATATTCGGCTGGGCGGCCAAAGTCGGTCAGGTCGCCGGATACCAGCACCAGGTCTGGCCGCGGATGCATGGCATTCAAGCGGCGTACGGCCGGAGGCAGATAACGGTCGGTTTCCACGACACGATAGGCTTTTTGTCCGGGCAGGCGGATATGCAGGTCGGTAATTTGAGCGATCAACATGGCAGACTCATCGAGGCGGGCGGTGTGACGGGCGTGAGGCGCACGCCGATGCGCGCGCCCGGGATGTAGGGACTATCGGGCGGTGCGATCACGGGGAACGCCTGGCCATCGTCCAGGCGCAATTCGTAGCGGATCGTGTTGCCGAGGAAAAAGCGGTCGACGATCGTGGCCTGCAGCCCGGCGGTGGCGGCAAGCCATGCCTCATGCGGCCGGAAATGCAGTGGCGCCTCACCCGCGACGAGCACGTCGTTGTGCAGCGCGCCGCGCACGGTACATAGTGTGCCCAGGAACGAGGCCACGAACGGCGTGGCGGGCTGGCGATAAAGCGTTTCGGCGGTGCCGAGTTGCTCGAGTCGGCCGGCTGACATGACCGCGATGCGATCGCCGAGGATCATGGCTTCGTCTTGATCGTGGGTCACGATCACCGTGGTAATGCGCAAGGCGCGCAGCATCTGCGCCAGCTCGACGCGCAGGTGCTCACGCAGTTTGGCGTCCAATGCCGTGAGGGGTTCATCGAGCAACAGCACGCGTGGCTCGATCGCCAAAGCGCGGGCAAGCGCCACGCGTTGGCGTTGTCCGCCCGAGAGCTGCGCAATGCGCCGGTCGGCGAAATCTTGCAAGCGAACGAGTTCGAGCATCTCGCGTGCACGCGCATCGCGTTTTGCTGCCGGCCAGCCGCGCACGCGCAAACCATAAGCGGCGTTTTCGAGCACGCTCATATTGGGGAAGAGGGCGTAGTTCTGAAACACGACACCGATGCCGCGGCGCTCGGGCGGCTGGGCGGCGACGTCCTCGCCATCGAGCAAAATCGTGCCGCCGCGATCCGGCGTTTCCAGGCCGCAGATCATGCGCAGCAAGGTGGTTTTGCCGCAGCCTGAAGGGCCCAGGAGGGCGAGGATTTCGCCGCCGGGGATGTCGAGATCGACCGGATGCAGGGCGCGCGTGCCGTCGGGCCACGTTTTGGCGCAGCCGCGCAGGGCCACGTTTACAGGAGACGTCGTCATAGGGAAGTCGCGCGAGGCGCAGTGGGAAAAGTGTTGGCGCGGTTGCCGCGCGCGCCCAGCCATTGCAGACCGATCAGGAGCGGCATCAAGAGCACCAGGAAGATGAGGGTGTAGGCCGAGGCGATCTCGAGCCGCATCGAGGCGTAGCTGTCGGCCAGTCCCACCGGTAGCGTTTTGGTCAGCGGCGTGTGCAGCAACCAGGTGAGATTGAATTCGCCGATCGACAGCGTGAGCACGGTGAGCGCGCCGCTGACGATGCCGGGCGCTGCGTTGGGCACAATCAGGGTAAGAAAGCGGACGATCGGTCGTGCGCCAAGGGTGGCCGCTGCCTGATCCAGCGCGGGCAGGTCGCGGCCCTGCATCGTGGCGCCGGCCGCCCGCACCATGAAGGGCAATGTGAAGAGCACATGGCCGATCACGATGAATGCCGTGCTGGCGCGCAAGCCACCCACCGTGCCCCACGAAACGATGAGTGCCAGCGCCGTGGCCAAACCCGGCACGGCCACCGGCAGCGTGATCAACTCTTCGATCGCGCGCGCCAGCCGACCGCGCATCAGCGTCAAGACCCAGGCCAACGGCACGCCCACCACGGTCACGATGGCCAAGGTGGCGAGCGCCACGATCAAGGTGCGCCAGAGCGTATCGGCATACAGCGCCCACACCTCGGCAATCCAGCGCAACGTGAGCCCGCTTTTAAGGCCGATGAAGTAGTTTTGCGTCACGCCCGCCAGGAGCGAAAAGATCACCGGCACGATGAGAAAGGCAACGACCACCAGGGTGATGGCGAGCCCGAAGCGCGAGTCCCAGCGCGACTGGGTGGCGGCACGCGGGGCGCTCATGCCGCACCGCCGGCGCGGGCGCTGCGCCCGGCGATCGCTTGCGCGCCATACAGCACCGCCCAGGTCACCGCACCCAGCACGATCGAGAGCGCGGCGGCCACGGGAATGTTGGCGTAATTGGTGAATTCGTTATAGATGGTCATCGGTAAAACGTCGATTTGGGTACCCAAGGTGAACACGGTGCCGAACGCGCCCATGCTCGTGGCAAAACACATCGCACCGGCCGCCGTTACTGCAGGCGTCAGCGCAGGCAATTCGATATCGACGAAGCGCCGCCACGGTCCTGCGCCGAGCGTTTGGCCGGCTTCGAGCAAGCTGCTATCGATACCTTCGGCCGCCGCCGTCAATACCCCCACGGCACGCGGCAACGAGAAATACAGATAGCCCAGAAACAATCCCGCCATGCCATACGCGAAGACGATGGGCTCGGCGCCCACGGCCCGTGCGGCTTGGCCCACCACACCTTGGCGCCCGCCCAGCAGGATGATGAGAAAACCCACCACCACGCCGGGAAACGCCAGCGGAAACGCAATCAGGCCCATGACGAGACGGCGCCCTGGAAAGCCGGGATGGCGCGCCAGAAAACGGCCCACCGGTACCGCCAGGATGACCGTCAGCACACTGGCCCCCAGCGACAGCCCGACCGTATTGATCAGGCTGCGCCAGTACCGTAGATCGGTGAGCACGTGCATGTAGGCCGAGCGCCCATCGATCTCGTGCGCGCCGAGCGTGGCCAGCTTGACCATCGGCAGCAGCCAGAACGCCGTGAAAAGTGCGGCCGCAGGCGCCGCGAACCATCGCCAGCCACGCAGTCGCATATCAGTTGATTTCCTTGGCATAGCGCTCGGAGAAGCCGCGTTGAGCGGCTGCCATCTGCGCATAATCGACCGTACCGGCGCGGGCGTAGTCGGCGGCCGGCAGGAACTTCTTCGCGGCTTCGGCCGAAACGGTGCCGGCGCGCACGGGCCGCAAGAAGGCATTGGCCCAGATGGCCTGGCCTTCATCGGACAGCGTGAAGTCCAGCACCTTCTTGCCGTTCTCGGCATGCGGCGCATTGGCCACCAGACTCATTACGTACGGCACCGCGATCGTGCCTTCGCTTGGGATCACGAAGGCCACGTTGGCGCTGTCTTTGTACTTGGCGCGATAGGCGTTGAAGTCGTAGTCGATCAGGATCGGGATTTCGCCCGACAGATTGCGGGCATACGCAGTCTGCTTGGGTACGATCGGTTGATTGGCGCGCATCTTCTTGAACCACTCGAAGCCCGGGCCGAAGTTGTCCAGCGTGCCGCCCATCGCCCGATTGACGGCCACGGCGCCCACATAGCCCACGAAAGCCGAAGCCGGATCCAGATAGCCCACCATGCCTTTGTATTCCGGCTTGAGCAGATCGGCCCACGATTGCGGCACGGGCTTGCCGTTCAAGGCGTCCACGTTGACCATGAAGCCCAGCGTGCCGGAGTGGATGGCAAACCATTTGCCGTCCGGATCCTTCATGCCCGAGGGGATCTGATCCCACAAGGCGGGCTTATAGGCTTGAATGAGGTTGTCGCGGTCGGCCTGGATGCCGAAGGTTACGCCGTAGTACACGACGTCGGCGACCGGATTGGCTTTCTCCGCGGCCATCGACGCCAGCGACTGGCCGGAGTTTTTGTTGTCGGCCGGCACGTTGATGCCGGTCTTGGCCTTGATGGCCTTCAACTGCGTGCCCCAATCGGCCCATTCGGGCGGGCAGTTGTAGCAAATGGCGTTTTCCTGAGCCTGTACCGGCGCGTGCAACGCGAAGAGCGTCGCGGCCAGCATCGATGCGCGCAGCAGGGTCGATGAAATAGAAGTCATGATTGGCGTCGTTCCACAAGGAGAGCAGGGCGGATAGGGGCGGCGGCAACCGTGCCGCCGGCAATGAAACGGTGCGGTAAGCACCGGGAAACAAGGGGGGCGCCCATCAAGGCGCCGAGGAGCAGATCGCAGGCGAAGGCGCCGATATCGCGGCTGGGTTGCGCCATGCTTGCCAAGGTGGGCACCATATGGGCACCAAACGGCACGCCATCGAAGCCGCACACGGAAAGATCGCGCGGCACCTGGCGGCCGAGCGCGCTGGCTGCGGCAATCACGGCGGCGGCCAGCAGATCGTTGGAGCAAAACATTGCCGTGGGCGCTGCAGCGCCATCGAGCGCATTGGCCAATGTGGTGCGGCAGGCATCGGTATGCAATGGCATTTCGATATGCCGCGGCGCGGGCAGCCCCAGGCGCTGCGCGGCACGGCAGGCGCCTGCCAGTCGCAAGCCCGCACGGTCGGACGCCGCCAGCGGCCCGGTCACCACGGCAATCACGCGGTGACCCAGTGCGGCGAGCGCGGCGATCACATCTTTGGCAGCACGCGCGTTGTCGACCGACACATACGGGTAGGTGGCGGATTCGTTGTACGCCAGCACGTAAGGCACGCCGCCCGCCGCGATCTGTTCAAGTACGGGATTGCGCACGGTGTGCGTAACCGTGACGACGATGCCTTCCACGCGATGGTCGAGCAGCAGGCTTACCGCATCGCGTTCGCGCTGCCGGTCGTAGCCGGTGGTGGTCACCATCACGCTGTAGCCGTCGTCGCGCGCGCGTGCCTCGGCGCCTTCGAAGCACTCGGCAAACACCGGATTGCGCAAGGTGGGCAGCACCAACCCGAGGGTGCGGGTGCTGCCCGATCGCAGACTGCTGCCGACGCGATTGGGGCGAAAGCCGGCGTCGTGGGCTACCGCGAGAATGCGGGCCAGCGTGTGCGGATTGACCAGTTGGGGCTGGTTGAACGCACGCGACACCGTGGCCGGCGACACCTGGGCGGTGCGGGCAATGTCGAGGATGGAGGCGCGCGGCGAGGTCAAGGTAGGGCCCGAAACGTGTGCAGTGAAAACGTTTTCATCGTAGGTGCCGGGTATGACATCGCCGTGTCGGAACGATGACAGTTCGATGTCAGTCCATGACGTCTTCGCATGCTGTACGTACACGCTGTACGTACAGCATGTACAATCGCGGCTACTTTCAAATGGAAGCCGGGCACTCGCCCCGGCAGTGTGGAGACATCACATGACGCAAGAACGATCGCGGTTGCCGATTTACGCCACCATGCAACGCATCCCGGGTGGCCTGATGCTGTTGCCGCTCATCCTGGGCGCCATCATCGGCACCTTCGCGCCAGACGCGCTGAACATTGGCGGGTTCACGACCGCGCTCTTCAAGAACAGTGCGCTGCCGCTGATCGCGCTGCTGATCTTCGCTACCGGTACCCAGGTCAATATGCGTACGGGCGGTCCAGTTCTGGCCACGGCCGGCACCATTTTGTTGATGAAGACCATCGTGCCGGCCACGCTGATCATCATCCTGGCCCGCTTCGTCGGCTTGGACGGTATCTGGGGCGTATCGATCCTGGCCATGCTGGCAGCCTTCGACAACAGCAACGGCGGCTTGTGGCTCGCCTACACGGGTCAGTATGGCGAGGCACGCGATCGCGGCGCGTACGTGGCGAGTGCAGTCAATGACGGCCCGTTCTTCAGCCTGCTGTTCCTGGGTGCCTCGGGCATGGCCGACATCCCGTTGATCGCATTCGTGGCGGCGCTGGTGCCGTTTCTCTTGGGCGTGGCCGTGGGCAATCTGGACGTGCAGTGGCGCAATGTGCTCAAGCCCGTGCCGAACATCGTCATCCCGTTTTTCGCGTTCGCCTTGGGCACTGGGATCAACCTGAGCTCGATCGTGTCCGGCGGGATCACAGGGTTGATTCTGGGGTTGATCATCAGCCCGATCACGGGTGGTTTCGTTTATTTTGGCTACCGCTACATCCTGCGCCGAGGCGGTAAGAGCGGACTGGGTTTTGCGGCGGGCACCACGGCGGGCAACGCGATTGCAACGCCGGCGGTCGTGGCCGCGGCCGATCCCACCTTCCAGCAGTACGTAGGCACCGCCACGGCGCAGGTGGCCGCGTGCGTGTTGATCTCCAGCATTCTTGCGCCGATCCTGGCCTCGTATTTTCTCAAGCGCGCCGGTGAACTGAAGCCGGTGACCGAAGACCTGAACGCGACGACAGGAGCGGCGGTATGACGGTACGCATCGCAATCGTTGCCGACGATCTGACCGGAGCAGGCGACTCTGCCGTGCAATTCGTGCGCGCTGGATGGCGCACGCACCTGGCGATGGGCGATGCGGCAGCCGCGTTGGCGCATGCCAAGACCGCGGATGTGGAAGCCCTCGCGGTGACGACCCACACGCGGGCCATGAGCGCCGACGATGCGTCGGCCGTGATCGCGCAGGAAATGAAGCGCCTGAAAGCCGCAGGTGTGCGTCGCGTGTACAAAAAGGTCGACTCCACGTTGCGTGGGCCGTTTCGCGCCGAAATCGAAAGCGCGCGTGCGGCCTGGGGGCACGATGCGATCGCAGTCGTCTGTCCCGCATTTCCTGCCACAGGCCGCACCGTGAAGGATGGGGTATTGATGGTGGGCGATGTGCCGGTCACCCAAACGTCGGCCGCGTCCGACCCGGTGACGCCGGTGACCGAGGCGCATATCCCAACCTTGCTGGGCGGCGTGGGCATTGCCGCCGCACCCGGCGAAACCGCACAGGCCCTGGCCGACCGCATCGCGCAAGCGGGACCGGTGGTCGTGGTTGACGCGGTCACCGCGGAAGATCTCGATCTCCTGGCGCAATCCATCGTCTGCCTGGGCGATCGCGCTTTGCCGGTCGGTGCCGGCGGCCTCGCCATTCCGCTGGCGCGGTTGTGGGCGGGCGAAGCCAGCCGCGGAGTGATCGTGGTGCTCGTGACCTCGCAGCATTCGGCCGCGCGGGCGCAGGCCGCTGCGCTGCGGGCGGACGGCGCGCGCGTCTTCATGCCGACGTTGGCGCAGTTGGCCGATACCGACGCCTGGCTCGAGTTCAAGGAAAGCACGTTGGCCGCGCTGGACGATCTCGCGGCGGCCGATACGGCGCTCGTGCTCGCGCCGGACGGCCGGCTCGACGGATTGCACTCCGATCGCGTGGCTGAAAAATTAGGCGCGCTGACGGCCGCCGTGGTGCGCCGCGCGCATGCCGCGGGCGTGGTCGCCACGGGTGGCGACGGGGCGCGTCAGGTGGTAAACGAATTGGGCGCAAATGGGGTCGCACTGATCGACGAGGTGACCGGCGGTATGCCGATCGGCACGTTGACGGGCGGCGCCAGCGCGGGCCTGCCGGTAGTCACGAAGGCGGGCGGTTTTGGTGGTGACGATGTTCTGGTACGCGCCGTGCGCGCGATCCGGGAAAGGAGATTTTCAGTATGACGAATACCCAACCGCTTTTGGCGGTCACGTTGGGCGATGTGGCCGGGGTCGGCCCCGAAATCACGGCGAAGATGCTGCTGGATCATCCCGGGCTGCGCGAACGCGCGCGCCTGGTAGTGGTGGGCGATGCCGGCGTGATGCGCGCGGCGGTGAGCCGGCTCGGCCGCGATCCGCAAACCGTACGTGTGGTGCAATCGCCGCGCGATGCGACCAATGCACCCGGTACCATCGAAGTGTTCCAGGCCGGGCCCGATCTGTCGCATGTTCCGCTGGGCGAGATCCATGCCGACGCGGGCGATGGATCGGTACGGTTCGTGACGACCGCATGTGCCCTGGCGCGGGCGGGCGAGATCGACGGGATCGTGACCGCGCCCCTGAACAAGGCAGCGATGCATGCCGCCGGCCACAAGTGGCCCGGGCACACGGAATTGTTGGCGCATGAGTTTGGCGTGAAGACGTTTTCGCTGGTGCTGTCGGCGGGCGATCTGTATATCTTCCATGCCACGACGCACGTGTCGTTGCGCGATGCGATCGATCTGGTTACGCGTGAGCGGCTGCGTGCGGTCTTCCGCCTGTCGGGCGCGTTTGCCAAGGCGCTCGGCCGGACCGAGGATGCGATTGCGGTCGCCGGTTTGAATCCGCACGCCGGCGAGAACGGCATCTTCGGTACCGAAGACGCCGAGATCATTGCGCCGGCCGTGGCGGAAGCCGTGGCCGAAGGCATCAACGCAGTCGGCCCGATTCCCGCCGATGCGCTGTTTCCGCAAGCCGTGCGCGGCAAATGGAAATTCGTGATCGCGTGCTATCACGACCAGGGGCATGCACCGTTCAAGTCGGTATACGGCGACGACGGCGTTAACATTACGGTCGGGTTGCCTGTGGTGCGGGTGTCGGTCGATCACGGCACGGCATTCGACATTGCGGGGCAGGGCATTGCCCGCGAGGCAAGCCTGATTCTGGCGGCCGAACGCGCGGCGCATCTGGCGCCGGGCTGGCGACATGTGTGGGAAACCGCAAAGGCGACAACGGGTGGTTAGCAGGAAAAAGCAGGGGAGTTCGGCGTCACGCGCGCTTGCGGTGGATCGCAATCGCGCGGAGCCGCTGCATGCGCAGGTGGCCGCCGACCTCATGCAACGTGTGGCGTCGGGCCTGTGGCCCGTGGGCACCGCGCTTCCCAGTGAGGCCGGCTTGTGCGAGCAATTCGGCGTGGCCCGCAGCGTGGTGCGCCAGGCCTTGGGCCAGATGGCGGCTGCCGGCCTGATCCAGCGCGATGCCGGCCGTCCCGCCGTGGTGTGCGCGCCGCGCCCGCATCGGCGCATGGTGCAGCGATCGACGGGGCTGTACGAGCAGTTCGAACATATCGGTTTGGCGTTGCAAACGCGGATCCTCACCTTCGAACGGCGTCCGGCACCGGCTGAGGTGGTAGCGTTTTTCGGCACCGATGACGTGCTGTTTCTCGAACGTGTGCGTTCGGTGGGCGGCGCGCGCATCGCTTATGTGCACACTTGGCTGCCGCGTGCGCGATTGCCCGGATTGACGGCGGCCGAGCTAGAAAACGCGTCGCTGCATCGGGTACTGGCCGAGCGGTTCGGCATTCATCCCGGCGGCGGCAGGCACCATATCCGTGCGGTGGCTGCGGATGAGCCCTTGGCCCAGGCGTTGCAGGTGGCCGTGAATAGCCCCTTATTGATGCTGCAAGGTGAAGGGCGCGATACCGATGACGCGCCGCTCGAGTGGTTTACGACCTGGCATCATCCGGATAAGCTGGCCTTTGAAGTGGATGTGTCGCGTGACGGTGAAAGCCTGGCGCGCCGCGTCGAATCCGACCGGTTGCCCGCTGCAGGGTCCAAACCGAAAAAGCGTCCGGCGGCTCAAGTGGACCGGCGCCAGGAGCTCGAGCGCATTGAAGCCATGGCGGCTGCGCTGGCGCAGGCGATCGCCAAGCTCAAGCAGGGCGCGGCGTCTTGACGCCACCCGGCGAAACGGTTATCTTGAATGCACAGTGATATCCCCAGCAGGAGAACGATCATGACCTCACGCGAACAGGATTACGGTTACTAAACCGACCGGCCCGGCAGCCGCAGCGCTCCCGGCCCCGACGCACCATTCGGCGTTTAGCCGCATACCGTCGATACAACGCCAAGCGCCCGCCAGGGCGCTTTATTTTTTGCCATGAATGACGTTCTAGCGTTTCTTGTGCATAACCCCACGGTGCCGGTGATCGCGATCTCGGCCGTCATCGCCTATAAGAGCCTGCGATCGCAACGGCATCTGGCCCGCGCCAAGCATGCCATCGACTTCCAGAGCGACTATCACGCTTCCAAAGAAGCGCAGCACCACAATCGCGTCGTGCGCGAATCCACGCGCACGTTGTCGTGGGACGAGACGGCCGCGCTGGCGGCGCCCGTGCATTTCAACGATGAAGTCGTGATCAGCATTCGCGAAGTGCTCAATGCCTGGGAAAAAGTGGCCATCGCGATCCAGTCGGATGTCTATGATGAAGACATCCTCTACAACGCTTACGGTTCGTACGTAGTCGGCACCTGGATGGATCTGCGGGCTTATACCCAAGTCAAGCAGGCCGCCAATCCGCGTTTGTATGTGCGCCTGGATTGGCTGGCGATTCGCTGGATGTGCCGCCGACAGAGCGATCTGGGACCCATCGATCTCAAAAAGCTTCAGCGTGCGCAGGGTGTGATTACCGCCATCCTGCATAAGTAGCCGGATGGCGGGGCCGTGCGCTTATTGCTCCAGCTGAATCCCGCTCTTGGCGATGACCTCATTCCAGCGTTGCACCTCGGCGCGTTGGAAGTCGGAAAAGGCTTGCGGCGTGCTGCCCACCACTTCAAAGCCCAACCCCGCCAATGCCGTCTTGACCTGCGGCTCCTGCAACGTGGTGCGCAAGGCCTTGGACAACTGCTCCACCACCGCCGGCGGGGTGCCGCGTGGCACGGCGAAGCCTTGCCATGAATACACCACCATATCCGGGATGCCGGCTTCGGCCATGGTGGGCGTATCGGGCAGATCGGCGATCCGGGCGTCGCCCGTGATGGCCAACGCCTTCAGCTTGCCCGCCTTGATGTGCGTGAGTACCGCGCCCAGATTCTGGAACGACACGTTGACCTGATTGCCCAGCAAATCGGCAATCGCCGCGGCGCCGCCCCGATAAGGCACGTCCATGCCCGTGGCGCCCGTCTTCTGGCGGAACATCACGGCCGACAAATGATCGGACGAACCCGTGCCGGATGACGCGAACGACACCTTGTCGGGGTTGGCGCGCGAGTAGGCGATCAACTCTTTCACATTGGCGGCGGGAAAGGCGGGTGCGGCCACCAGCACGTTCGGATTGCGCACGGCCTGGGTGAGGTACGTGAAATCGCGGCTGGGGTTGTAGGTCAGGTTCTTGTAGAGCGCCTCGTTGATCGCGAAGGTGCCGATCGATCCCACCATCATGGTGTAGCCGTCGGCCGGCGCGCGCGCCAGGGCCTGTGCGGCGATGCCGCCATTGGCGCCCGGTTTGTTTTCGACCACGAATGTTTGCCCGAGCAATTTGGCCAGACCGGGGGTCATGGCGCGGGCGGTGATATCCGAGGAGCCGCCCGGCACAAATGGCACGAGCACGGTGACAGGCTTATCGGGGTAACTCGCGGCATGCGCCGCAGGCATACCCAGGCAGGCGGCAACACTCGCCGCAGCAATCAGATGCGTCAATACTCTCACGTCAGTCTCCTCGGGTTACGCGCTATATGAGAGGCGTGCCGCGGCGCGTCGCAAACCGCCCTTGTTATCGTGAGCTTAATCGACCCGGGCCCCGGATTGTTTGACGACTTGCGCCCATTTCGCGGTTTCTTGGGCCATGAACTGCTTGAATTGCGCTGGCGTGTTGCCGGAAGGCTCGGCGCCCTGGGCCTGCAACTGCGTGCGGATCGATTCCTTTTGCAGGGCTTGCGCCACATCCTGCTGAATCTTGTTCACGATGGCTTCCGGCGTGCCGGCCGGAGCCAGCAACCCAAACCAGCTTGCCGCGTCATAGCCCTTGACGCCGGATTCGGCGAGCGTGGGCACATCGGGCAGGGCCGGCGAACGCGTGGTGGTTGTCACCGCCAATGGCTTGAGCTTGCCGGCCTTGATGAATCCCATCGACGAGGGCAGGTTATCGAAAATCAGATCCGTCGACCCCGCCATCACATCGGTGAGTGCCGGGCTGCTGCCTTTATAGGGCACGTGCGTCATGGTGGTGCCGGTCATCGACTGGAACAGCTCACCGGATAAATGGGTCGAGGTGCCGTTGCCCGTGGACGCCATATTGACCTTGCCGGGATGGGCCTTCAGATACGCGATCAGATCGGCGGTGGTGTTGATGTTGTGCTTGGCGGCAAACGCTGGATTCAACTCCAGCACATTGGGCACCGGAATCACCAAGGTGACCGGCACGAAGTCGGCCACCGGATCGTAGGGCAACTGGGCATAAACGGATTGATTGATGGCGTGAGTGCTGACCGTGCCCATCAGCAGGGTGTAGCCATCGTTGGTTGCGCGCGCGGCGTCGGCGGTACCCACGTTGCCGCCGGCGCCGGCCTTGTTGTCGACCACCACCGGCTTGCCCCAGGTTTTGCCGAGTTCGGCAGCCACCAGGCGGGCCGCGATATCGGCGGTGCCGCCGGCAGGAAAGGGCACGACGATACGCACATCCCGCGTGGGATAGTTTTCGGCGGCGTGCACGGTCGACGCGCCGATCACGCCAGCAATGACGGCAAGTGCCGCGACTAGGGGAAGGGTGCGGCGCGCACGCGCATGCGGGTTCGAGAGGTTGAACATGGGTAGTCTCCTGTGGCCGATATCGGCTCTTGGTCTAGGGGCAATCGTTGGGTGTGCTTGTAAAACAACTATATGAATTGATTGTTAGCTTGTCAACCAAGTATACTTTTTCGGGACGACTCATTTAACAAGTTCAGACACGTCAACCCGCTCGTTCAACGACCTCATCCCCACTCGGAGACTTTGTCCCATGAAAACCACCCCCGTCACGACTGCCGACCTGCAACGTTCCGTGGTCGCCGTTCCCCCCTTGGCACGGCACGCCGATTTGTCGCTCAATGAAGCGGCCAACCGCGCCCTCTTGCGGCATCTGAAAAGCGGCGGTGTGCGCAGCGTGATGTACGGCGGCAATGCGAATTTCTATAACGTCGGCGTGAGCGAATATGCGCGCATCGTGGATTTCCTGGCCGAGGCGGCCGGTCCCGACACCTGGGTGTTGCCGTCGGCGGGCCCCGACTACGGCAAGTTCGTCGACCAGGCGGCGATTCTCAAATCGCGTGACTTTCCGACCGCGATGCTGCTGCCCATGTCGTTTCCCTATACGGATGCCGGGCTGGCCGATGGCATTCGCCGCTTCAGCGATATCCTCGGCAAGCCGGTCGTGGTCTACATCAAGTCCGCCAATTATCTGGCGCCGGAAACCGTGGCGACCCTCGTTGCCGAAGGCCGCATTGCCGCATTGAAGTACGCCGTGGTGGTGGAGGATCCGGCTCAGGATGCCTATCTCGACGCATTGCTGCGCGTGGTGAATCCCGGTTTGATCGTGAGCGGCATCGGCGAACGCCCGGCGATCGTGCATTACCGCAAATTCGGCCTGGCGAGCTTCACGTCCGGCTCCGTGTGCGTGGCCCCGAACGGTTCGATGCGCTTGCTCGAATTGCTGCATGGCCAACGCTTCGAAGAAGCGGAAGCGGTGCGCGCGCATTACATCGGCCTGGAGGACTGCCGCGACGAGATCAGCCCGATCCGCGTGTTGCACGATGCCGTCACCCTGGCGGGCGTGGCCGATATGGGACCGATGTTGCCGCTGCTGACGGGATTGTCCGCAGCCGAGCGCGCTCGCGTGCAGCCCGTGGCGCGCGCCTTGTATGAATGGGATGGCGCTGCCGTCGCGGCATAAGCGCCCGCGCGTGGGCTGGGCGCAGCAGGAGCGTTGATCGCTGTCCTGGCGGCATCCATCCCGCGCGCGATAGCGGTACGATGGCGCCTGCCGCCGTGCTGGCGGCCGGATCTCAGGAGTAGCACGTGGCGCGTAAAGCAGTACCGGCCAAAGGCCGGGTCGGCCCCAGTCCCGTCAGCGAGCGCGGGCAGCGGGTGCGTCTGGGCGATCGGTTGTACGGTCAGATTTTCGACCGTATCGCTTCGGGCGATTTGAACGTGGGCGACAAGCTGCCGTCCGAACACGAGATCTGCGATGAGTTCGGCATGTCGCGTCCCGTGGTGCGCGAAGCCTTGCTGCGGCTGCGCGCCGACGGGTTGATCACGGCGCATCAGGGGTTGGGCACGTTCGTCAGCCATCAGCCTGCGCCGCGCATCAAAACCTTCAACGATGTGCAGAACATCGGCGCGTACCTGCGTGCGCAGGAGGTACGGATCGCACTCGAAGGCGATGCGGCACGGCTGGCCGCGATGCGTCGCACCGATGAGCAATTGGCCGATATCGCGCAGGCCCATGCGGTATTCGCCGACGGCATTGCAACTGGCCACGTGGTGCTCGAAGCCGACCTCGCGTTCCATACGGCAGTGGCCCAGGCCAGCGGCAACGACTTCTATCTGGGCGTGCTCGAGAATATCCACGAATCGATCAGCGGCTTCATGCGGTTGACGTTGAGCCTTACACGCACGGGTTCGCGCGCCCGCGGTCAACGGGTGGTGGACGAGCATGCGGCCGTGCTGGCCGCCATCCGCGAGCAGGATGCCGACCGCGCCCGCATCGCCATGCAGTTTCATTTGGGCCAGGCCCGCTATCGCCTGGTGGATCGCGAACGCGACTGATTGCGTTGTATTGGTGCGTGTTGGCGTGCCGCGCGCACCAACTTGATTCATCGCGTCCGTCCGCCTCGGCGGACGATGCGCGCAGAAGCTAAGTAAGCCATTGATATCAATAATAAAAAAATAGAATTGGTGCGCTGCGAAAACTTGGCATACGTTTTGCTTTAGAGGTGATTGACGACCAACGGCGGTCGTCGACATGCCGCGTGTCGCGGTGAGGAACAACGACGTTCCGCAATGCCCTGGATTCAATTCGTGGGTGTGCGGGACGTTTTTTTTCGTCTGGAGCCTTGTGATGACGTTTGACGCAAAAACGCCTTTGTCCCCCGTATCCCCCGAGGTTGCAGCGCCTGTGGACAGTCACCGCCGCGAGTGGCTCGCGAAATCCGCCAAGGTATTGGCCGGTGCCAGCCTGCTCACCCTGGTCGATCCGCTGGTGCGGGCGGGCGCTTGGGCAGCAGGCTCGGATGCACCGGAGAAGACCGACGTGCGCATCGGCTTCATCCCGCTCACCGACTGTGCGTCGGTGGTGATGGCTTCGGTACTGGGGATCGACAAGAAATATGGCGTGACCATCAACGCCAGCAAGGAAGCCTCGTGGGCCGGCGTGCGCGACAAACTCGTCAACGGCGAACTCGATATGGCGCACGTGCTGTATGGCTTGATCTACGGCGTGCATACAGGCACGGGCGGGCCGAAGAAAGACATGGCGATTCTGATGGCGCTCAACCAGAACGGGCAGGCCATTACGCTGGCCAACAAGCTGCGCGACGCCGGGGTGACCGACGGCGAATCGCTGGGAAAATTGATGGCCGGCAAGAAGGGCGAGTACACCTTCGCGCAAACGTTTCCAACCGGCACACACGCCATGTGGCTGTATTACTGGTTGGCCACCTACGGCATCAACCCGATGCAGGACGCGCGCGTCATTACGGTGCCGCCGCCGCAGATGGTCGCGAACATGCGCGTGGGCAATATGGACGGTTATTGCGTGGGCGAACCGTGGGGCGCTCGCGCCATCATGGACAAGATCGGCTTCACGGCCGTCACCACGCAAGAGATCTGGACCGATCACCCCGAGAAGGTGCTGGGCACGTCGGCCGAATTCGTTCAGAAGCATCCGAACACCGCGCGTGCCGTGACCGCCGCGATCATCGAAGCCGGCAAATGGATCGACGCATCGCCTGAAAATCGCCGCAAGACGGCGGAAACGATCGCCGCCAAGTCATACGTCAATACCGACGCCGACGTGATCATGGGCCGGATGCTGGGCACCTACGACAACGGCGCGGGCAAGAAATGGGAGGACGCCCATGCGATGCGCTTCTTCGCCGACGGCTCGGTCAACTATCCGTACCTGAGCGACGGCATGTGGTTTCTCACGCAGCACAAGCGCTGGGGTCTGATGAAAGAGCATCCCGATTACCTGGCCACGGCGAAGGCCGTCAACCGCATCGATATCTACAAGCAGGCGGCAAGTGCTGCAGGCGTGTCGGTGCCGAGTTCGGATATGCGTTCGACCAAGATGATCGACGGCGTGGTGTGGGACGGCTCGAACCCGGTTGCCTACGCCGACGGTTTCAAGATCAAAGTCTGATTGACCTCACCATTGAAGGGGAATGCGTTATGACAGCCGTGGCATCCACTGCAGCACCCACCGCCCAACGCCGTTTGTGGTTGCGCGATCGCGCCGAAGCGATGACGCGCGCCGTCATTGGTCCGATGGCGGGCTTTGCGCTGTTCTTGCTGGTGTGGCAGACGATCGCCATGCTCATTCCCGCCATTCCCACGCCGGGTGTGACGTGGGACGCCGCGAAGGTGCTGTTTGCAGATCCGTTCTATCGCAATGGCCCGAACGACCAGGGGATCGGCTGGAACATCCTGGCGTCGCTGGAACGCGTGGCGATCGGCTTCGGCCTGGCCGCCATCGTGGGGATTCCCGCGGGCTTTGCGATCGGGCGCTTCGCGGCGATCAATGCGATGTTCTCGCCGATCGTCAGCCTCTTGCGTCCCGTGTCGCCGCTGGCGTGGCTGCCGCTCGGTCTGCTGCTCTTCAAGGCAGCCAATCCGGCGGCGATCTGGGCGATCTTCATCTGTTCGATCTGGCCCATGATCATCAATACCGCCACAGGCGTGCAGCGGGTGCCGCAGGACTATCTCAACGTGGCGCGCGTGCTCAATCTTTCCGAATGGAAGGTGCTGACGCGGGTGCTGTTGCCCGCCGTGCTGCCGTATGTACTGACCGGCGTGCGCCTGTCGATCGGGACGGCCTGGCTGGTGATCGTGGCCGCGGAAATGTTGACGGGCGGCACCGGTATCGGCTTCTGGCTGTGGGACGAGTGGAACAACCTCAAAGTCGAACACATCGTGATCGCGATCTTCGTGATCGGCATCATCGGTTTGCTGCTGGAAGTCGCACTGATCCAGCTGGCGCGCCGCTTCACCTACAACGAGGAGTAAGTCATGACGGCAAAATTCGTGCAGGTTGAAAACGTCGGCCAAACCTTTACCACGCGCAAGGGCAGCTTCATTGCACTGCGCGATGTGGATCTGACGATTGCGCAAGGCGAATTCGTGTCGCTCATCGGTCATTCGGGGTGCGGCAAATCGACGCTCCTCAATCTGATCGCGGGCTTGACGCGACCGACCTCGGGTGTGCTGCTGTGCGGCGGCCGCGAAATCGCCGGCCCCGGTCCCGATCGCGCGGTGGTGTTTCAAAACCACTCGTTGCTGCCTTGGCTGACGTGTTTCGAGAACGTGTATCTCGCGGTGGAACGGGTGTTCTCGGCGACCGAGAAAAAGCCCCAATTGAAAGCGCGCACCCATGCCGCGCTCGAACTGGTGGGCTTGGCACACGCGGCCGCCAAACTGCCGCGCGAGATTTCGGGCGGCATGAAGCAACGGGTGGGCATCGCCCGCGCATTGGCCATCGAACCCAAAGTGCTGTTGATGGATGAACCCTTCGGCGCACTCGATGCCTTGACGCGCGCCCATCTGCAGGACGAACTGCTCAAGATCGTGGCGCAAACGAAAAGCACTACCGTGATGGTGACCCACGATGTGGATGAAGCGGTGCTGCTCTCGGACCGCATCGTGATGCTCACCAATGGCCCGGCGGCCACCATCGGGCAGATCCTGGACGTGAACCTGGCGCGCCCGCGCAACCGGGTGGCGTTGGCCAGCGATCCGGGCTACCTCGCCGCACGTGCGGCCGTGGTCGACTTTCTGCATCATCGTCATGTGCCCGGGGGCGCCGCGCCGCAGGCCGAGGTGCCTATGGCGGCTGTGTCCTCAACGGCAGGATCGACGTCGGTAGCATCGACATCGGCTGCATCCCCATCGGCCGCGTCCGCACCCTTGGCGTCGGCATTGGTTGCAACTGCATCGGCTGCGCCCGTCGCCGCGGCTGTTGCTGCCGCGCCGTTCGATGGCCGCGGGTGGCAGGCGAGCAATGCGCCGCGCTACGCGGCGGGCGTCGACCCCGCCGAGCCGATCCGCCACGCGGTACGCCAGGAAACGAGCGCCTGAGCGGGCGCGCGAGGAGATTCGAGCATGACGCCAAAACGCAAACTGGTCGTGGTGGGCAATGGCATGGCCGGCATGCGTACGGTCGAGGAATTGCTCAAGATCGCGCCGGATGTGTACGACATTACGGTGTTCGGGTCTGAGCCGCACCCGAACTACAACCGCATCATGCTGTCGCCGGTGCTTACGGGCGAGCAGCAGTTCGAGGATATCGTCTTGAACGACGAATCCTGGTACGCGGCCAACCACATTCGCCTGCTCGCCAATCGCACGGTGGTGAAGATCCATCGCGGGCGGCGCATCGTGTATGCCAACGACGGCACCGAGGCACCGTACGATCGGCTGCTGCTCGCGACGGGGTCCAATCCCTTTGTGTTGCCGGTGCCGGGCAACGACCTTGACGGTGTGATCACGTTTCGCGATATCAGTGACGTGCAGCGCATGATTGCCGCCGCCGCGTCGCACCGCCACGCCGTGGTGATCGGGGGCGGGCTGCTGGGGCTGGAAGCGGCCAGTGGGCTGGCGGCGCGCGGCATGTCGGTCTCGGTGGTGCATTTGAGCCAGGGCTTGCTCGACCGTCAGCTCGACGACCATGCTGCCCGCTTGCTGCAGCAGACGTTGGAAGCGCGTGGGCTGACCTTCCTGATGCCCAAGCAGACGGCGCGCTTGATCGACGATGGGCACGGCCGGGTGCGCGCGGTAGCGTTTACCGACGGCACGGAAGTCTCGGCCGATCTGGTCGTCATGGCCGTTGGCATCCGCCCGAGTACGGCGCTGGCCGAGCAGTGTGGCTTGTATGTCGATCGCGGCGTGGTCGTCAACGATACGCTGCAAACCTACGACCCCGTGGTGTATGCGGTGGGCGAGTGCGTCAGCCATCGCGGGATCGCCTACGGCCTGGTGGCCCCGCTCTACGAGCAGGCCAAGGTGTGCGCCAATCATCTGGCGCTGCACGGCATTGGCCGCTATCAGGGCAGTGTGACCGCCACGAAATTGAAGGTCACCGGCATCGATCTGTTTTCGGCGGGCGACTTCAAAGGCGGCGAGGGGACTGAGGCGATGACATTGCTCGACCCGATTGGCGGCGTCTACAAGCATCTGGTCATCAAGGGCGACAAGCTCGTCGGCGCCTGTCTGTATGGCGATACCGACGATGGCGCGTGGTACCTCAACCTGATTCGCGAGGGCCGATCCGTGGATGCCCTGCGCGATGACCTGATGTTTGGCGAGCACGGTTGACGATGGATACGCCGCTCACTGAAAACCCCATACGCGAGGTCGCGTCGATCTGTTGCTACTGCGGCACCGGGTGTGGCGTACGCGTGCGCGCGCAGGGCGATCGCGTGATCTCGGTCGCGGGCGATACGCAGCATCCGTCCAGCCGTGGCGCACTCTGTAGCAAGGGCACGGCGCTCGCCGATACCGTTCGGCGCGATGCCTCGCGGGTGTTGCATGCCAGTTGGCGCGCCACGCGCACCGCGCCGCGACAAGCGATCACGGTCGACGCAGCGTTGGATATCGCGGCCGAAAAGTTTGCCGCCATCATCGCCGAACACGGGCCGGACGCGGTGGCGTTCTACCTCTCCGGCCAGTTGCTGACCGAAGACTACGCGGTCTTCAACAAGCTTGCCCGCGGGCTGGTGGGCACGAACAATATCGACACCAATTCGCGGCTGTGCATGTCGAGTGCGGTGGCCGGCTACAAGCTCACGCTCGGCGCCGACGCACCACCGGCGTGTTACGACGACTTCGATGTGGCCGACACCGTGTTCATCGCCGGGTCGAACATGGCGTATGCCCACCCGGTATTGTTCAAGCGCATGATGGCTGCACGTGCGGTTCGGTCCGATATGAAGATCATCGTAGTCGACCCCCGGCGCACGGATACCGCCGCCATGGCCGATCTTCATCTGGCGATCGCTCCGGGTACGGATGTGGCGCTGTTTCACGCCATGCTCCACGTGATGGTGGCCGAAGACCTGATCGACCGCGACTACATCGCGCGGCACACGCAGGGGTTCGCAGCGCTCGAAGCGCGCGTGCGGGCGTTTACGCCCGCCGCTGCGGCGGTGATTTGCGGCGTGGCCGCCACCGATATCGTCCAGGCTGCGCGCTGGTTTGCGCAGCCCGGATCGGCGCTCTCGTGCTACACGATGGGCCTGAATCAATCGTCCAGCGGCACGGCCAAGAACGCCACGTTGATTCATCTGCATTTGGCCACCGGCCAGATCGGCCGTCCCGGCGCGGGACCGCTTTCGCTCACGGGTCAACCCAATGCCATGGGTGGCCGCGAGGCGGGCGGCATGGCCAGCATCCTCCCCGGTCATCGCGATCCCGGCAATGCCGCGCATCGCGATGAGGTGGCGGCGCTGTGGGGCGTCGATCGGCTGCCGGCCGAACCGGGCCAACCGGCATTGGCATTGTTCGAAGGCTTGCGGGCAGGGCGCATCAAGGCGGTGTGGATTGCCGCTACCAACCCGGCGCAGTCCATGCCCGATCAAACGACCGTGCGCGAGGCGCTATCGCGCGCGGAGTTCGTCATCGTGCAGGAGGCGTTCGCCGGTACCGAAACCTTGGCGTATGCCGATCTGGTTTTGCCGGCCGCCACCTGGCCCGAGAAAGAGGGCACGGTCACCAATTCCGAACGTCGCATCAGCCGCGTGCGCGCCGCAGTCACGCCGCCGGGCGATGCGCGACCCGATTGGCAATTGGCGGCCGGCATGGCGCGCCGCCTGGCGGCCCGGTTGGCGCCCGCGAAAGCGGCGCTGTTCGACTACGCGGCGCCAGCCGAGGTGTTTGCCGAGCACGTACGCACGACCGCCGGCCGCGATCTCGATTACAGCGCCCTGGATTACGCCACGCTCGACGCTCAAGGCCCACAACAGTGGCCCTACGGCAAGGCCGCCGGCAGCACAGCGCGTCTGTATGCCGACGGCGTGTATCCCACGCCGAGTGGCCGTGCGTCGTTTCTGGATCTGGACTACGTGCCGGTGGCTGAGGCTGTGTCGCCAGCGTTTCCCATGCGGCTCACCACGGGACGCCTGCGCGATCACTGGCACACGATGGCGCGCACGGCGCTCTCGCCCGCGTTGACGCGCCACGCCGAGGCCCCGGCCCTGGCGCTGCATCCCGGCGATATGCAACGCTTGCGGCTGAGCGACGATATGCTCGTTACCATCACGTCGCGGCGCGGCGCGCTTATCGTTCCGGCTCGCACCGACCCCACGATACAGCTCGGCCATGCTTTTTTGCCCATGCACTGGGGGAGCGCTTTCATCTCGGGCGCCGGTATCAACGCCGTCACGCAACCTGCCGCCGATCCGATTTCACATCAACCCGAACTCAAGCATTGTGCGGTCGACGTGACTGCCGCGCCCTTGCCATGGCGCCTGCACGCCTGGGTGCAGGGCGATGCTTCGACCTTGCGCGCGGCGCTCGCGCCATGGCTGCAACGTTTTCCGTTTGCCGCGATCTTGCCGGTGGCTGTCGGCGGGGGTGGCGTGCGCGTCTGGATCGGCGCGGCCCAGGCACCCGAGCGAGCGGTCATCGATGCGCTCATTGACGACCTGGACTTGCGCGAGCCGGCTGCCGCACTCGACGATCCGTCACGCATCGTGTTTCGGCGGTTGGCGCTCGATGGCGACCGCGCGACGGCCTTTCTTCTGGCGGGCGATGTGCGCGGCCACGATGCGTTGCTGGCGTGGGCCGATGGCGGTCCGGCGCCCAAGCAATTGGCGCATGTACTGACCGGCCGGGTGGCCAGCGGCCCGCGGCCGAAAACGGTGTGCGCGTGCCATGGCGTGAGCGATCAGGCGATCGCCGCCGGCATCGGCGCCGGCTGCGGTCTGGCGCAATTGAAGCAAACATTGAAATGCGGCACGGGATGCGGTGCCTGCGTGCCGGAGATCAACCGCATGCTCGTGCAGTTCAAGGAGACGGTGACATGACCCATTCCCCTCATCATCCGCATTTCGCCGCTACCTCGCGCGCACCTGGCAAGGTGTGGCTCGTCGGTGCCGGCCCGGGCGATCCCGAGCTGTTGACGCTCAAGGCGCTGCGCGTCTTGCAGCAGGCCGACGTTTGGCTGGTGGACGATCTGGTCGGTGCCGAGGTGCGAGACCTGGCCACGGCGGACACCCGTATCGTGGCAGTCGGCAAGCGCGGCGGGTGTCGTTCCACACCCCAGGACTTCATCCTGCGGCTGATGGCGCGTTACGCCAAACGCGGCTGCATCGTCGCGCGTGTCAAAGGCGGCGACCCGTTCATTTTCGGGCGCGGTGGGGAAGAGCTCGCATGGCTGCACGCGCGCGGCGTCGCCGCGGAAGCGGTGGCCGGTGTAACGGCGGGGTTGGCCGCGGGCGCTGCGCTCGGGTTGCCGTTGACGCATCGTGGCGTGTCTCGCGGCGTGACCTTTGTGACGGCCCACCAGCAGGATGGCGGGCAACCCGATTGGCGCGCGCTCGCGGCCAGCGGCATGACCGTGGTCTGCTACATGGGGATGACGCAACCGGAACGCCTGCAGGCCGCGTTGCTCGCCAACGGCTTTGCACCGGATCTGCCGGTTGCCGTTGTGCAGCGCGTGTCGTGTGCCGACCAGCGCCATGGCATTGCAACCGTTTCCAGTCTGGCGGCGCTGGTTTGCGGGGAGGCGTTGGCAAGCCCGGCGGTGATCGTCATCGGCGAGGTGGTGGCGCATCGTGCCCAGGAGATGGCGACGCCAGGCGTGCAATCGATGGCCGCCTGAGCGGATAACGCGCGCTTTGCTGGTGACGAGTATTGCCTCAGTCCGAGGGCTGAGCCGCCGGTGAACCTGGAACCGAGAGTGAAGCCCAAGCCGAAAATAAATGTTACGTGACCGTAACGAACGTAATGACTTAAATGGTCACGCTTAGGAGGACGTTGTAAATCGACAACCGTTAGCAATTGTGGACGGTGAGGAGGAATGATATTTTTTTTTCAATCCTTTCGTTTTCCTTCCACAATTTGCGTGATTGTCGGTGGCCCGATCTCGGTGCGCTGTCCGGAACGCGATCAATAGGGTTTCCATATGCCAGCGTTCAAGCGACGTCATGCGCTCCTTCCCTTGTGTGCGGCGATCGCGGCGCTGGGCAGTCATGTCGCTACGGCCGCTTGCGTAAGCGGCACGCCCGGCGGCGATGCCTACAACCCGGCAGCCGGGCAAAGCGTGTCGTGCACGGCAACGCTCCCCAATCCAGATCCTCAGGCCATCGCCGCGCAAGCGGCCGCCAATAATGTATCGGTGGTGATCGGCGCAGGGGCCCAGCAGGCCATCACTGCAAACAACGGCGTGCTGCTGCGCAATCTCAGCACCCTCACCAATGACGGCATCCTTGCCGCGACCGGTGCGGGTTTTGCGGGCGTTGTGCTCGCGGGCGGCGGCAATCAGGTCCTCAACAACGGCACGATTTCAGGCTCGGCGGGCATCACAGGTGCGGGCGGGGCAAATACGCTCACCAATAACAGCACCGGCACGATCATCGGCACGGCGGGCCCGGCCGTGTCGCTCTCGGGCGGCGCGGTGAACATTATCAACAGTGGCACGCTGACGGGCACAGGCGGTGTGGCCGTGGCTACCGGCGCCGGCACCGATACCTTCGAGATGCGCAGCGGCACGGTCAACGGCAATATCGATCAAGGCGACGGCGTCGACCGATTCGTCATTTCGGGCGGCACCGTCAATGGTGTCGTCCAGCAAGGCAACGGCATCGACGACTTTCGGATGACGGGCGGTCAGATCGGCGCGTTGCAACAGGGCGATAACCGCGACACGTTTTTCATGTCGGACGGCACGATCGTCGGCGCGTTCGAAGATGGCGATGTTGCCGCGATGACCGGCGGCACCATCGGTCGCGTCGACATGAAACTCGACAACAACATTTTCGACATGTCTGGCGGTCGCATCAACGGCAACCTGGTGGCGGGCTTCGGCAACGACACCATTACCGTCTCCAATGGCTTCATCGGGGGCAACATCAGTGTGAGCGGCGGCACGGATAGCGTCACGATCACCGGCGGCGAGGTGGTGGGCGAAGTGCGTATGAGTACCGGCGACGATGTGTTTACCTGGTCCGATGGCGGCATCGTGCGCGGCTTCATCGATATGGGCACCGGTGCCGATCTGGCGACGCTGCGCAATCTTTCGGCCGCCCAAGTGGGCACGACCGTGGGTATCAGCGGCGGCGTGACCGCGGGCAGCGATACGCTCGTGTTCGACAATACCCAGGCGGCGGGCGTGAACCGCTTCACCAGCTTCGAGACGATCAATCTTCAACGCGGCTCGGCGCTCACGATGGACAATCGTCTGATTCTGGGCGACGTCGAGGGCTTGCCCAGCGTGCTCAATATCGACGCGACGAGCCGGCTCACGGCCGTGGCCGGCATCAACGGCTCGGTGTCGTCCTCGGTCGCCACCAATCTGCCCACCGTCAATAACGCCGGCACCATCGATCTCACCGGCGGCAATGCCGCCAATCGCATGACGATCGTGGGCAATTACGTGGGCGCAGGCGGCACGCTGAAGGTCGACTCGATTCTGGGCGCCGACGGCGCGCCCGCCGATCGCCTCATTGTGAGCGGCGGTCAGATCAGCGGCAACACCACCGTCGCCGTCAACAATCTGGGCGGTTTGGGCGGACTTACCACCGCCAACGGCATTCAAGTCGTACAGGCCATCAACGGTGCCACCAGCACCGGGAATGCCTTCGCGATGCCGACGGAACTGCGCGCCGGCGCCTATCAATACTTCCTCTTCAAGGGTGGCGTCACAGCCGGATCGGAAAACAGCTGGTATCTGCGGTCGAGCGTGCCGGCCGCGGCGCCACCCCCGACCGCGCCACCCGTCGTGCCGCCCGTCGTGCCTCCGGTTGTGCCGCCGGTCACGCCGCCCGTCGATCCCACCGTGCCGCCGTTGGATCCTGCCGATCCCACCGCGCCCACGCCGCCCGTCGTGCCCAGCGATCCCAACGATCCGACCAATCCCACGTTGCCGCCCGACCCCACGGCGCCGGTCGCACCCGCCCCGGCCGCCGTCACGCCCACCCCGGCCCCTGGCCAGTCGGCGCCATTGCCGGCCGCCGTCGCCGATGCTGTCCCGATCTATCGCGAAGAAGTGCCGGTATACGGCGCAGTCACGGCCACCGCGCGCCAGTTGGCCCTGTTTTCGCTGGGTACCTTCCATGATCGCCAAGGCGAACAGTCCATCCTCGGTGGCGAGGGTGGGGTGCCCGCAACGTGGTCACGCGTCTTCGGCCAACACACCAAACGCCATTATTCGGGCGGTGCCCGATCGGAATTCGATGGCAGCATGGGCGGCGTGCAGGTTGGCCAAGATCTCTACAGCGTGCGGCATGCCAATGGCCACCAGGATCGTGTGGGTGCCTTCCTTGGCTACTCGCATGCGAGCGGCGACGTGCGCGGGCTGGCCTTGGCCACACCGCACAGCAAAGTGGGTTCGCTCAAACTCGATGGCTATAGCGGCGGTGCGTATTGGACACACGTCGGCCCATCGGGCGGCTATACCGATGCGGTCGTGATGGTGACGCGGCTCGATGCCCGTCTGCGGTCGACCGCCGGCATGCGCGAAAAAACCGACGGCACCGCAACCACCTTGTCGCTCGAAGGCGGCTATCCCTTGCAGCTCACGGACCGCGTGGTGCTTGAGCCGCAGGCGCAGTTCATTGCGCAATTCCTGTCGGTCGACAGCTTGCGCGATAGCGTGTCGCGCGTCGACTTCAAGGATTCCGACACGTACACCGGCCGCGTGGGCCTGCGCCTCAAAGGCACTTACGACACGCGTGCCGCGCGACTCGAGCCCTATTTGCGCGCCAATCTGTGGCGTGAGTTCGCCGGCACCGACAAGACGGTATATGACCGTCGCGATACGGTGGGCACACGCTACGGCTCGACCGCCATGCAGTTGGGCGCGGGCCTGGTCGCACAAGTCAACAAGATGGTCAGTGTGTATGCCGCAGCCGACTACACCACCGATGTGGACGGCAAGTACCGGCGCGACGTGGCCGGCAATATCGGCGTGCGGATCAACTGGTGATCATGCGTCAAGCCTGGGTCTGAAGCCAGGCGCTGAACGCACTGATGGCGGGCGCATCGCGGCTCTGGCGCTCGCACACGAAGGCGTAGGCGCCGGGCTGAGGGTGCGCCGCGTCGTCAAGCACGACGAGTTCGCCGCGCGTGACGGCGTCGGCCACCACATAGGGGGGCAGCAGTGCGATGCCCAGGCCGGCGCGCGCGGCCTGCAGGCCCATGCTCAAGAGCGCGTAGCGGGGGCCGGCACGGGCAGTGAGGGCGCCGTGGCCCCGAGCCGTGCAATAACTGGCCCAGGCGTCCGGCATCGAGCCTTGATGCAACAACGGCAACGTAGCGAGCAGCGTAGCGGGCGCCGCCCTTCGCGATACAAGCGCCGGGCTGCATACCGGCAGCACCGTCAGCGGCAAGATCGGCTGGCACCACAGATCGTCTGCAATCGGACCATCCACATACATGATGGCGGCATCCACATCGGGGGCCGGCAGCGCGACGGTGCCGATCTTGGTGGAGAGATTGATGACGATATGCGGCGCGCTTGCGGCAAATTGATTGAGCCGCGGCAAGAGCCACATGGCGCCGAACGTGGCCGGTACGGATAGGTTGAGGTGGCCGCCCGCGCCGCGTGTGGCCATGACTTCGAGCGTGGCGCTTTCCAGCTCACCCAGGGCCGGTTGCACGCGGCGCAGATACTGCTCGCCGCAGCGCGTGAGCACGAGCTTGCCATCGCGCCGCTCGAACAACGGCACATCCACGAAGGCCTGCAGATCGGCAATCTGCTTGCTGACCGCGCTCTGCGTGAGCGACAACGCGCGCGCGGCCGCCGTGATGCTGCCCATGCGCGCGACGGCGTCGAAGGCGGTGAGATGATTGACCGATGGAATGAACTTGCCGTGAGGACGTTTCATGACGAATTGGAATTTTTTTCTTCGAAAAAAGTCGCTGCGCGATTGGCCTCCCAGCGCCGCATAATCGACCGATGCGTCGGGGCACGGGCTCAAGAACGCGACATTCAAAGGGAAAACACACGTCATGCTACGCCGAAATTTCGTCCGCTCCTTGGTTTTAGCTGGCTTGCTTGCCAGTCCATTCGCGCATGCTCATGCCGCTTGGCCCGATCGTCCGATACGCCTGATCGTGCCTTCGGCCGCCGGCGGATCGCCGGATATTCTGTGCCGTTATCTGGCGTCCGAACTTGGGAAGCGCCTGGGGCAACCGGTCGTGGTCGAAAACCGCCCGGGCGCCGCCGGCAATATCGGCATCCAGGCGGTGGCGCGGTCCGAGCCTGACGGCTACACGCTGGGTTACGGCAATATCGCCACGCTGGCGATCAACCGTGCGCTGTTCGCCGATCTGCCCTACAACGTCGAGCGCGATCTGATCCCCCTGGTCGCCGCCACCACCACCTCCAATCTGCTCGTGGTCAATCGCGACCTGCCGGTCAAAAACGTGGCCGAACTCATCGCGTACGCTAAAGCCCATCCCGGCAAGCTGACCATGGCATCGGCCGGCAACGGCACGACCAGCCATCTGGGTGGTGAGCTCTTCAAAACCACCGAGAAAATCGACGTGCTGCACGTGCCGTATCGGGGCAGCCCGCAAGCGATCCAGGATGTGATCGGCGGCAGTGTGCAAATGATGTTCGACAACTTGCCGTCGATTCTGCCCAGCGTCAACGCCGGCAGTGTGCGGGCGCTCGCGGTGACGTCCTCTACGCGCAGCCCATTGTCGCCCACCGTGCCCACCATGCAGGAGGCGGGCGTGGCCGGCTATGAGATGCAAGCCTGGGGCGGTTTTGTCTTGCCCACGGGTACGCCCGAACCGGTCGTGCAGCGGCTGAATCAGGAATTCAACGCCATGCTGGCCGACGACGCTGTGAAAAAGAAACTCGGCGAGTTGGCATTCGACACCATCGGCGGCTCGCAGCAGGATTTCCGTGCGCTGATCGATCGCGAAACCCGCAAGTGGGCCGGCGTCGTGAAAGAAAGCGGCGCACGGATTGATTGATCGACCAACACGCTTCAATACCAGGCACTGAGCGCTCATGCTTTACGACCTTCTCCTTCTTGGCGGCACTGTGATCGACGGCAGTGGCGCACCGCGCGTGCAGGCTGACGTCGCCATACGCGACGGTCGTATCGCCGCAGTCGGCGATTTACGCGAGGCGCGGGCGCAGCGCACGCTCGATGTATCCGGCCTGATCGTGGCGCCCGGCTTTATCGATAGCCACGCGCATGACGATTTCGCCGTGCTGGAAACGCCGGCAATGCCATTCAAGGCGTTGCAGGGGGTGACGACCGTGGTCAACGGCAACTGCGGCTTGAGCCTGGCGCCCTTGGTCACCCAAGCGGATGTGCCGCCGCCGCTCAATCTGCTGGGCGATGCCTACCGTTATCCCACGTTTGCGGCCTACCGCGCGGCTATCGAAGCCGCCGATCCAGCCGTCAACGTGGTGGCGATGGTGGGCCATTCCACGTTGCGGGTGCGGCACATGGGTGCGTTGGATCGTGCTGCTACCCCCGTTGAAATCGCGGCGATGCGCGCCGATTTCGCGCAAGCGTTGGAAGAGGGCGCCGTCGGCCTTTCCACCGGTACGTTTTATCCACCGGCCGCCGCCGCGTCGGAAGCCGAAATCATCGCCGTCGCCGCGCCCCTGCGTGAACGCGGTGGCGTGTATGCCACGCACATGCGCGACGAGGGCGACCAGATCGTGCCGGCCATCGAAGAATCGCTGCGCATCGGTGCGGCGCTCAGGGCGCCCGTCATCATCTCGCATCACAAGTTGGTGGGCCAGGCCAATCACGGGCGTTCGACCGAAACGCTTGCGTTGCTTAGCCAAGCCGCCAAGCATCAGGACCTGTGCCTGGACTGCTATCCGTATGCGGCATCGAGCACCATGCTGCGACCCGAACGCATTGCGCTGTGCGATCGCATCATGATCACCTGGTCGGCGCCGCACCCGGAGGTCAGCGGCCGCGACCTGCACGATATCGCCGTCGAGTGGGCCTGCACACCGCACGAGGCGGCCGTGCGGTTGCAGCCGGGCGGGGCGGTGTACTTCATCATGTCGGAAGACGATGTGCAGCGCATTCTGGCCTTCCCCGACACCATGGTGGGATCCGACGGCCTGTCGAAAGATGCGCGCCCGCATCCCCGCTTGTGGGGCACGTTTCCGCGAGTGTTGGGCCACTACGCGCGCGATGTGGGGCTGTTCTCGCTGGAAACGGCCGTGCATAAAATGAGTGGCCTGACGGCGCTCAAATTCGGATTGACGGATCGAGGCACCGTGCGCGCCGGCGCCATCGCCGATCTGGCGATCTTCGATGCGACGCTGGTGGCCAGCCCGGCCACCTTCGAGTCGCCGGCCGAGCCGCCAGTCGGCATCCGGCACGTGCTGCTGGGCGGCAAGCTCACGGTGGAAGACGGCGCGCTCACAGGTATACGCGGCGGGCGCTATCTTGCGTCATCGCTGGTGGCGGCCGCAGCCGGCTAGTGCCAAAGCGCCTTTCAGGCGCTTTTTTTATATCTTCTTTACGTCCACACCTCGAAGCTTTACGCGCCATTTACGCGCGTTTTTCTAAGCTCTCCGCTATGGGGTCATCGCGCGCATTTCAGTCGCGAGTCGGCCCGCGTTGTCTGCGGCAGGTATGCCGCGAGGAGAAGCACTGTGGATGTCATCTATGCCGTCGCGTTCGCGGCGATTGTTGCCGCAACGGTAGGGTTGGCGCGTTTCTGCGGCACCCTGGGTTCGGGAGCGCAATCATGAGCGGTCTGTATTGGTTGAGCGCCGTCGTCGCGGCCTGCCTGGTGGTCTACCTGGGCGTTGCGCTCTTCAAGCCGGAGAAGTTCTGATGAATGCCGAATTTATCGGGCTACTGGCGGTGTACCTGCTGGTGCTCTTTGCGATCGCACCCTTTCTGGGCCGCTACATCCGCATCGTGATGAGCGGCGAACGTTGTGCGTTGACGCGCTGGGGACAGCCGTTGGAGCGGGGGCTGTACAAACTTGCCGGCGTCAATCCCGGCGCCGAGATGGGCTGGAAGGCTTACGCCCTGGGCGTGATTGCGTTGAACGCCATGGGCGCCGTGGCGCTCTATGCCTTGCAGCGCCTGCAGGGCGGGTTGCCGTTCAATCCCGCGGGCATGGCAGCCGTGTCGCCGGATTCGGCGTTCAATACCGCGATCAGTTTCGTCGCCAATACCAATTGGCAAGGCTATAGCGGCGAAGCCACGATGAGCTATCTCACGCAGATGCTTGGGTTGACGGTACAGAACTTCCTGTCCGCCGCCACCGGCATCGCGGTGCTGTTTGCGTTGGTGCGCGGATTGTCGCGGCATAGTGCCACCACCATCGGCAACGTGTGGACCGACATCGTGCGCAGCACGTTGTATGTGCTGCTGCCATTGTCATTCATCCTGGCGCTGGCGCTCGTCAGTCAGGGCGTCATCCAGAATCTATCCGGCTACCAGGACGTGCAGACGGTTCAGGCGCAAACCTACGACAAGCCGGTCGTCGACGCCGCGGGCGCGCCGGTACTGGACGCCGCAGGCAAACCCACGACCGTGGCCGAGACCACGCAAACGCAGACCATCGCGATGGGTCCGGTCGCTTCGCAGGAAGCGATCAAGATGCTGGGCACTAACGGCGGTGGCTTCTTCAATGCAAACTCGGCACATCCCTATGAAAATCCGACGGCATTGACCAACTTTCTGGAGATGCTGGCGATCTTCGCTATTCCCGCCGCGCTGTGCTTTGCCTTCGGCGAGATGGTCGGCAACCGGCGGCAAGGCATTGCCGTGCTGGCGGCCATGACGCTCCTGTTCTGCGTGTTTGCGATCGCCACGGCGCATTTCGAATCGCAGGCCAATCCGATGCTCGCGCAAACGGGCGTGGATGCCACGCATACGGCTCTGGCCCCCGGGGGCAATATGGAAGGCAAGGAGTCGCGCTTCGGCATCTCGGCCACGTCGTTGTTCGTCGCCATCACCACAGCTGCGTCGTGCGGCGCAGTCAACGGCATGCACGATTCGTTAACGGCCATGGGTGGACTGCCGCCGTTGCTGTTGATGCAGCTGGGCGAAGTCGTGTTTGGCGGTGTGGGCTCGGGCCTCTACGGCATGTTGGCGTTCGCGATACTTGGCGTGTTCATCGCCGGCTTGATGATCGGGCGCACGCCTGAATATCTGGGCAAGAAGATCGAAGCCTTCGACATGAAGATGATCGCCATCGTGATTCTCGTCACGCCGCTGCTCGTGCTGTGCGGCACTGCACTCGCCGTTTCGCTCGCAGCAGGACAGGCGGGCATTCTCAACCCCGGCATGCATGGGTTCTCCGAAATTCTGTATGCCGTGTCGTCCGCGGCCAATAACAACGGCAGCGCGTTCGCAGGGCTGTCCGCCAACACGCCGTTCTACAACGTGCTGTTGGGCATTGCGATGTGGTTTGGCCGGTTCGCCGTGATCGTGGCGGTGCTGGCCATGGCGGGTTCGCTTGCCGCCAAGCCGCGCGTGGCGCCTGGGCCGGGCACGATGCCCACGGCCGGACCGCTCTTCGTCGTGTTGTTGATCGGTGCGGTGCTGCTGGTAGGTGCACTCACCTATGTGCCCGCGCTGGCGCTGGGTCCCGTTGCCGAACATCTGCAACCTTAATTTCTAGGCAATGACCATCATGGCCAAATTCGAATCATCAGTGTCTTCATCTTCCGCGTCTGGCGCGCCGTCGACCCCGGCGGGTTCGCCTGCGCCGGCGTCGGATCGGCTTGAAACCGCCGCTGCCACGTCTGCTGCGACGTCGTCTTCGGTCAAACCGGTGCGTCCGTCGTCCGGTGCCTTGCTCGTGCCGGCGCTGGTGGATAGCCTGCGCAAACTCTCGCCCGCAGCGCAGATCAAGAACCCCGTCATGTTCGTGGTCTATATCGGCAGCCTGCTCACGACCGTGCTGTGGATCATGGCGCTCAACGGCACCGCCGACGCGCCCGCCGGCTTTATCCTCGCCATCACGGTGTGGTTGTGGTTTACGGTGCTATTCGCCAACTTTGCCGAGGCGCTCGCCGAAGGTCGCGGCAAGCAACAGGCGGCCGCCTTGCGCGGATTGCGCACCACGGTGGTGGCGCGGGTGCTGAAAGATTTCAAAACCGGCGACGCAGTAGCCGCCACGCCGGCTGCGTGGCGCGAACGCAGCGCGGCCCGCGCCTCGGGCGACCTGCGCCGCGGCAACGTGGTCCTGGTGGAAGCCGGCGACACGATCCCGGGCGACGGCATGGTGCTGGCCGGTGTGGCATCCGTAGACGAAAGCGCCATCACCGGCGAATCCGCGCCGGTCATTCGCGAATCCGGTGGCGATTTTTCTTCCGTGACGGGCGGCACGCGCGTGCTTTCCGATTGGCTGTTCGTACAGATCGCCGCCGATCCGGGCGAGAGTTTTCTGGACCGCATGATCGGCATGGTCGAAGGGGCCAAACGCCAGAAGACGCCCAATGAGATCGCGCTGACGATTTTGCTGGTGGGGTTGACGATCGTGTTCCTGCTGGTCGTGATCACGCTCCTGCCGTTCTCGATCTTCTCGGTGGCGAGTGCGGGTGCCGGCGAAGCCGTATCGGTGACGGTGCTGGTGGCCTTGCTGGTGTGCCTGATTCCCACCACGATCGGCGGGCTCTTGTCGGCCATCGGCGTGGCGGGCATGAGCCGCATGATGCAGGCGAATGTGATCGCGACTTCGGGCCGTGCCGTGGAAGCCGCGGGCGACGTGGATGTGCTGTTGCTCGACAAAACCGGCACCATCACCTTTGGCAATCGCCAAGCCGCGACCTTCGTGCCCGCGCCCGGGGTGACCGTGCAGGGCTTGGCGCAGGCCGCACGTCTGGCGTCGCAAGCCGACGAAACGCCGGAAGGCCGCAGCATCGTGATGCTCGCCGATCGCGTGGATCAGGCGGGTAACGTGGCCATCGCGCCCGGTGCCATGTTCGTGGCCTTTACCGCGCAAACGCGGATGAGTGGCGTGGATGTGGGCAGCCGTCGCATTCGTAAAGGCTCGGTCGATGCGATCGAAGGCTGGGTGGGCACGCAGGGCGCAACGGTGCCCGAGGCCTGCCGTCGCGCGGCCGACGACGTGGCGCGCCGCGGGAGTACGCCATTGATGGTGAGCGACGACGATCGCGTTCTGGGCGTGATCGAACTCAAGGACATCGTCAAGCCCGACATCCAGGCGCGCTTTGGCGAGTTGCGCCGCATGGGCATCAAAACGGTGATGATCACGGGCGACAACCGCCTGACAGCCGCCTCGATTGCAGCCGAAGCCGGGGTGGACGATTTCCTGGCTGAAGCGACCCCCGAAGCCAAGCTCAAATTGATTCGCACCTATCAGGCCGAAGGCCGCCTGGTGGCGATGACGGGCGACGGCACCAACGATGCGCCCGCCTTGGCGCAGGCGGATGTGGCCGTGGCGATGAACTCCGGTACGCAGGCCGCCAAAGAGGCCGGCAATATGGTGGATCTGGACTCCAATCCCACCAAGCTCATCGAGATCGTCGAGATCGGCAAGCAGATGCTGATGACGCGCGGTGCCTTGACGACCTTCAGCGTGGCCAACGACATCGCCAAGTACTTCGCGATTATTCCCGCCGCTTTCATCACGGTCTATCCGCAGTTGGGTCTGCTCAACATCATGGGCCTGGCCACGCCCGCGTCGGCGATCTTGTCGGCCGTGATTTTCAATGCGCTCATCATCGTCGCACTGATCCCGCTGGCGTTGAAGGGGGTGCGTTATCGGCCGCTTGGCGCGGCGGTGCTGCTGCGCCGCAACCTGCTCGTGTACGGCTTGGGCGGCCTGCTGGTGCCGTTCGCCGGCATCAAGATCATCGATCTGATCCTCGTGGCCGGCGGTTGGGTGTGATGCGGGGCGGCTCGTCCTCCACCATGCATCTCGTTCGTTAATCGTTTTCACCGTTTGGCGCCGCATGCGTCAAACGGGTTTTACCGACTTTGGAGTTCCTCATGGCTATCTCGACCGCTATTGATTCACCCCCCCGCGCCGCTATTTTCCGGCCCGCACTGGTTTGCCTCGTTGCGCTCTCGGTACTGACGGGGCTGCTTTATCCGTTGGCGACCACCGGCGTGGCCTCGCTGGCTTTCCCGCAACAGAGCACCGGTTCGCTGATCGAGCGCAACGGCGTCGTCGTGGGCTCGTCGTTGATCGGGCAGGCATTCAGCACGCCCGACTATTTCTGGAGCCGGCCGTCGGCCACGGCACCGATGGCGTACAACGCGGCCGCGTCCGGCGGGTCCAATCTGGGCCCCAGCAATCCGGTACTGGCGCAGGCCGTGCAAGCGCGCGTGGCCGCGTTGCGCGCGGCCGACCCCGGCAATCTTGCGCCGATTCCGGTCGATTTGATTGCGGCGTCGGCCAGTGGCCTCGATCCGCATATCAGCCCGGCGGCGGCGCAGTTCCAGGCCGCCCGTGTGGCCCGCGCACGTGGGCTGCCGCTCACCGACGTGCAAAACGCCATTGCCGCGCACACCGAAACGCCATTGCTGGCTATATTGGGCGAGCCCACGGCAAATGTGTTGACGCTGAATCTGGCGTTGGACCGCATGGCACCGCCCAAGTAATGGCTTTTTCACTTATCAGCACATCCGCCGCCGATGGCCTTATCCGATAACGACCGCCCCGACCCCGATCGATTGCTGCGTGCGCTCGACGTGGCCGAGCGGGACGCCGCCCGCGGCAAGCTGCGGATCTACTTCGGCGCGTCGGCCGGTGTGGGCAAGACCTACGCCATGCTGCAGGCCGCGCTCGGGCTGTTGGGGCAGGGCGCCGATGTGCTCGTGGGCGTGGCGGAAACGCATGCGCGCCGCGATACGCAGGCGTTGCTCGATCGCTTGCCGATCTTGCCCCGCCAGGCCGTTGCGTACCGGGGCCACGATCTGAACGAGTTCGACCTCGATGGCGCGCTCGCCCGCAAGCCGGCGCTCATCCTGGTGGACGAACTCGCGCATACGAACGCGCCTGGCTCGCGCCACGCCAAACGCTGGCAGGACGTGCAGGAACTGCTGGCCGCAGGCATCGATGTGTGGACCACCGTCAATGTGCAGCATCTCGATAGTCTGAATGAGGCGGTGGGCGGCATCACCGGTGTACCGGTATGGGAGACCGTGCCCGACGCTGTTTTCGATGCGGCCGATGAAGTCATTCTGGTGGATCTGCCCGTCGATGAATTGCTCAGCCGCATGAAGCAGGGCAAGGTGTATGTGCCGGAGCAGGCCAGGCACGCGACGCGCAACTTCTTTCGCAAAGGCAATCTGTTCGCGCTGCGAGAGCTGGCCTTGCGCCGCACGGCCGATCATGTCGACGACGATATGCAAGCCTATCGGCAGGATCGGGCGATCGGCGAGGTATGGCGCACGCGCGAAGCCGTATTGGCCTGTGTGGGCGGCGACGACGATGCCGAAGCGATCGTGCGTAGCGCGCATCGGTTGAGCCAGCAGCTTGAATGCGATCTGCATGTGGTCACGGTCGAAACCTTGCGGGTGTCGCCGATACCGGCGGCGCTGCACGATCGTTTGCAAGCCGTGCTGGCGATGGCCACAGGGTGGGGCGCACGGTGCGAAACGTTGGGCGGTGGGGATCTGGTGGATGCCGTGGCGCAATACATCCAGCGTCACAACATCACCAAGGTCGCGCTGGGCCGTCGCCAACGCCGGCCGCGCGGATGGCGCTGGTCGTTGTCGGGTCTGCTGGCCGGTGCCGTCGCGCCCGCGTGGTCCTGGCATCGGCATCGCCTGGCCGATCAACTGGCCGCGCGCTGTCCGGACATCGATCTCATCCGCGTGGCCGCTGTGGCCCCGGGCACGGCACGGGTCGCTGCGCCGCCTGCCCTGGCGGCAGCGCAGCCGCCAAGGCAGGCGGCCTGGGCTCGAGACGATGGCCGGGCGGGTACGGTCCCCAATGCGCCTGAAGCCGATGTTCGCGCAACCGATGGTCGGGCAACGGGCATGCGCGCCGCCGCCGGCTACCTTTGGGCGACCGTCTATTGTGGGCTGGCGGCCGGGTTGTCGGCGCTGGTCTTCCCAGTGCTGCACCAGACCAATATCGTCATGCTGTTTTTGCTGGCGGTGGTGGGCGTCGGACTGCGATTGGGACGCGGGCCTGCGGCCTACGCTGCGGTCGTCAGTGTGGCGCTGTTCGATTTCTTTTTCGTCCAACCCATCGCTTCGTTCGCCGTCTCGGATGTGCAGTACCTGGTCACCTTCGCGGTGCTGCTGGGCGTGGGCATCCTGGTGGGGCAACTCACGGCGGGGCTGCGCATGCAGGCCGAGCGCTCGGTCAAGCGTGAAGCCGATGCGCGCGGGCTGTACGAGTTCGCGCGCGAATTGTCGGCCGCACTCGTGCCCGAACAAATCGTGGGTTCCGTGACGGCGTTCGTCGCCGCGGGATTCGGCTCGCATTGCACGGTGTACATCCTCGGGCTGGACGATCGGCTGCGTCTGGCGCAGACCGACGACGTGCCCGGTGCGCGACCCGATATCGCCGTGGCCCAGTGGGTCTGCGATCATGGTCAGGCAGCAGGCGCGCGCACCGCGACCCTCGCCACCCAGACGATGCTGTATCTCCCGTTGCAGGCACCGATGCGCACGCGCGGCGTGCTGGTCGTGGACGACCCCGCAACCGCCGGGCTGCATCATCCCGATGCCCGGCGCCGCATCGAGGCGTACGCCACCTTGGTCGCGATCGCGCTGGAACGCCTGCACTACGTCGAGGTCGCGCAAGCGGCACTGATCAGCGTGGCTTCCGAAAAACTTCGCGGTGCGTTGCTGGCGGCGGTGTCGCACGATTTGCGCACGCCGCTGACCAGCCTGATCGGCACCGCCGAAACGCTGCTCCATACGCGTCGCGATCTCGACGCGCCCGCGCTTGCGACGGTGGCCGATATCCGCGATCAAGCGCGTCGCATGCACGCGCTCGTTGCCAATCTGCTGGATATGGCCCGCTTGCAGGATCGCGAAACGCCCATCAAGCGCGACTGGCAGTCGATCGAAGAGCTGGCCGGCACGTCCCTGGCCTCGATGCGCGATGCGATGGCAAGGCATACCGTGCATGTGGGCGACCTCTCGGCGGTGCCGCTCGTGGAGTGCGATCCGGTGTTGATTGATCGCGTGCTGTGCAACCTGCTTGAGAACGCCGGCAAGTACGCCCCGCCCGGCAGCGATGTGTGGCTTGACGCGGCCGTGCACGGGCGGGAAGTGTGGGTGAGCGTGGCCGACAACGGGCCGGGCGTACCGCCCGAAGCACGGGCATCCATTTTTGAGAAATTTGCGCGCGGCGATCGCGAATCGGCGACGCCCGGCGTGGGCCTGGGCCTGGCGGTGTGCGAAGCCATCGTTACCGCCCATCGCGGTCGCATCTGGGTCGACGCCACGCCGGGTCAGACCACCGGCGCGCGCTTTGTTTTTTCCTTGCCGCTGCGCGAAGCGCCCGCGGTACAACCGGAAGCGGTGTAATCGCCATGTTCGAGTATCAACCCAATATTCTGGTCATCGAGGACGATCCCGGCATCCGGCGCTTCGTCAGATCGGCGCTCGAAAGCGAGGGCTGTGCGGTGTTCGAAGCCGATACGGTCAAGCGCGGCCTGATCGAAGCGGGCACGCGTCAGCCGGATCTCGTGATCGTCGATCTGGGGCTGCCCGATGCGGATGGCATGACGTTGATCGCCGAGTTGCGCAGTTGGACCCAGGTGCCCGTGCTGGTGCTTTCCGCGCGCAGTGCCGAGAGCGACAAGATCGCGGCGCTCGACGCCGGCGCCGACGACTATCTCGCCAAACCCTTCGGCATCGGCGAATTGCTGGCACGCTTGCGCGTGCTGTTGCGCCGGCATGCGCGCGCCGGGGCCGGCCAGGCCTCGGCGCTCACGTTCGGCGATGTGGCTGTGGATTTCTCCACCCGCGCCGTTACGCGCGCTGGGGAACACGTGCATCTCACGACGCTCGAATATCGTCTGCTGGCGGTGCTCGCCGCGCGGCGCGGCAAGGTGGTCACCCATCGCGAGTTGCTGCGCGAGGTGTGGGGCCCCACGCAGATCGAGAACAGCCATTATCTGCGCATCTACATGGGTCATCTGCGCCACAAGCTTGAGGCAGATCCTGCGCAGCCGGTATATCTGCTCACCGAAATCGGTGTGGGCTACCGCTTTGCGGTGTAGCTATTGACAACTTATTTACGGGTTTCGCCCGCCATTTATTCGCGCCTTTTAGGCGCGAATTTCTATAGTGAAGACGTCATCAATCACCGAGCTTGCACCGCCTTCGAGGCGGCCCGCTTAACCCCGCCATGTCTATTCGACCGACGCTTTCACGCTTGACCTTCGCTCCGCTCAGCCAGCCAATCATGCCGCCTGTGCAGGAGAGGGTGGCCTCAGTGGTATTGACGCTGCGCGTTGAGAATCTCGATGCGCTGGCGCTGCGGCGTGCCTTGCATGGCGCACTGGGCAACGACCTTGGCGTGTACGCAATGGCGGTCGATCATGCGCATGGCCGCACGACTGTGCAGCTCAGCACCACGGCAGCCGAGCTGCCGAAGGTGATGGACAAGATCATGCGGCACGTGCCGGCCGCGGAGTTCGGCGCCATCCGCGTCGCCTCGAATGCCGTGGTGCATTGAGATGGCTACTTCCACGCAAGATATGCCCTTCGCCGGTATCTGGTTGCCCATGGTCACGCCGTTGCGCGACGGCCGCGTCGATCTCGAAGCGGTCAGGCGGCTGCATCGCCACTACCGGCAAGCCGGGATCGACGGCCTCGTGGTGTTCGGCTCTACCGGCGAGGGCAATCTGCTGTCCGGTGCAGAGAAAAGTGCCGTGCTCAAAACGCTGGCAAGCGAAGCGCAGCCCTTGCCGCTCATGATCGGCGTGGGCGGCGTCGATACGCAACAGATCGCCGCGACCGTGCGCCGCTTGAACGCCTTTCAGCCTGCCGGCTATCTGGTGCCGCCGCCGTATTATCTGGCGCCGACCCAGGCCGGGCTGGTCTGGCATTTTCGTGCGGTGACCGATGCCACCGATCGCCCCATCGTGCTGTACAACGTGCCCAAGCGCACGGGTGTGGCGATTGCCGTCGAAACCATGGAGATCCTGGCACGCCAACCCGGCATTGCTGCGATCAAAGAGTGCCAGCCGGCGGTGTTGAAAGCCTTGCGGCACAACCCCGTGCTGCCAGCGCTGTGCGGTGACGATGCGTCGCTGGCCACGCATCTGCTCGACGGTGGCGCGGGCGCGATTCCGGTCATCGCCAATCTGTATCCGGAATGGGTGGTGGCCCTGGCCCGGCATGCCCGCGCGGGCGAGGGCGATGCTGCCTGCGCGATCTTCAAGCGGCTGCGGGCGCTCACGCGATTGCTGTTTGCCGAACCCAATCCCGTACCGGTGAAACGGGCGCTCTCGCTGCAGGGATGGATCGACGAGGAGGTGCGGCGACCGCTGATGCCTGCGTCCTATGCCTTGGGACTGCAACTGCGGCGGGCCTTGCACGCGGTGGAAATCAGCGGCGGGGTAGCCGATCGCCAGCCCCACACATCAAAAATATTGACCTAAGAAGTCACGTCTTTACGGTTTTCTTTTAGGACATTCGCGCCCATATTCCCAGGTAAGCGCTATAAACAGGGGGCTGGCTATCGGCGTGCCTGCGCGGCTTGAACCGCCGCGCTCGCATGCCTATCTGCAGCAGAAGGCGAGCATACGCCTCGTTCGTCGGTCCCCGCATCGAACACGCTACATCTGGAGGAGCAATGAAGAGTCTGCATTTGCAAGGGGCCGGCGCCATCGCGCTGCTGGCCGCGTTGTGCTGTACGGTGTCTGTCGCCCAGGCGCAAACCGAGGCGATCGACAGTTACCCGTCCCGTCCCATCTCGATCATCGTGGGATACCCGCCGGGTGGCGCGACCGACGTGGTGGCGCGGCTGGTCGCCAGCAAGTTGACACAGGCGTGGGGCCGCGCCGTGGTGGTGGAAAACAAAGCCGGCGCCGGGTCGAATATCGCCACCGAGCAGGTGGTGCGCGCCAAGCCCGACGGCTATACGCTGTTGGTCGAAACGATTGCCAACGCCACCAATATGTCGGTGTACAAAAACCTGAACTACGACACCGACCGCGACCTGGTTCCCATCATCCAATTCATGTCGTCGCCCAGCGTGTTGGTCACCAATGCGGCGTTGCCGGTCAAGGATCTGCCGTCATTGATTGCGCTGGCCAAAGCCGAGCCGGGCAAGCTCACCTTTGCGTCATCCGGCGTGGGCGGATCGCCCCATCTGGCGGGTGAAATGTTCAAACTGCGCACGGGCGTGAGCATGCTGCACGTGCCCTACAAAGGCGCCACGCCCGCCATGACCGATGTCTTGGCCGGCAATGTGTCGATGGGGTTCATGACCTCGCTGGGCGCGCTGGGGCATATGCAAAGCGGGCAACTGCGCCCGATTGCCGTCGCCTATGCCAAGCGGCTGCCCGAGTTGCCCAACGTGCCCACCATGGCCGAAGCGGGGCTCAAGGATTTCGAGGTGAATTCGTGGAACGGGCTTGCCGCGCCCAAGGGTACGCCCCAGCCGATCGTGGATAAATTGAACAAGCAGATCAACGAGATTCTTGCCATGCCCGACGTCAAGCAACAGTTGCAAGGCTTGGGCGCACAGGCAGTGGGCGGCACCCCAAAACAGTTTGCCGATTACGTACAGGCCGAAACGCGCAAGTGGCGTGACGTGGTGCAAACCGCCGGCATCTCGCTCGACTGATGCGCACGCCAGCCTCCAGGGTGGCGGTGGTCACGACCGGCGGCACCATCGTCTCGCGTATCGAGCCCGCGACGGGGCTCGCCATGCCGGTGATGTCGGGCGCGGCATTGCTGGAATGCATCGCCGATCGCGTGGATATCGAGGCGATCGAGGTGCTGGATCTGATGTGCGTCGCATCGCCCCACATCACGCCCGAGCATTGGCTGGCGCTGCAACGCGCGGTGGCCGAGTTGGTGGCGCGCAGCGACATCGCCGGTGTCGTCGTCACGCACGGCACCAGCACATTGGAAGAAACGGCCTGGTTTCTCGATGTCACGCTGGATACCGGCAAACCCGTCGTGCTCACGGGTGCGCAACGCAATGCGTCGGAGCCGGACTTCGATGGGCCCCGCAACCTGCTCAATGCCATCCGTATTTGCCGCTGCCCCGAAGCGCGGGGCATGGGGGTGCTGGTAGCACTGAACGATCACATCAACGCGGCGCGCGAGGTGCGCAAAACGCATACGCTCGATGTCGAGACCTTCCAATCGGGCGAGTGGGGGTTCGTCGGCGCCGTGGCCGGCGAACGGGTCATCTTCCATCGGCGGCCCATGCGGCCGTTGTATGTGCCATTGACGGGCGAAGGGTTGCCGGAGGTCGACATCGTGTCGATGTATGCGGGCGCAAGTGGCCGGCTGGTGGATGCCGCGGTCAACACCGGTGCGCAGGGGCTGGTGATACAGGCCGTCGCATCGGGTCACGTCAATGGCGCGATGTTCGACGCCATCGTACGGGCCCGTGCGCGCGACGTGCCGGTGGTGATTGCCACCCGCATTCCCAATGGCGGCACGCGCGTCGGTTATGGCTTTGCCGGATCGACGCGGCAACTGGTGGACGCAGGCGCGGTGCTGAGCGGCGATCTCTCGGCCTGGAAAGCGCGCATCCTGTTGATGCTTGCGATTCAGGCGGGATTGAGCGGGGTCGAGGCGCTGCGCGAACTGTTCGACACCGGGATCGCGGCGCGCGATGACGATCTCGGCAAGACACCGACGTGATGGACGATTGCCGCGCGTCGCCCATCGACGCCCTTTAAGCCAGGCTGGCGGCCTTCTTGCTGTCCAGCTTGGTCGCGAACAACCATGCCTTGTAGTCTTCCAGATCGCCATCGAACGGCTGTACGCGGCCGTCGGCCACGATGATGAACTGATCGGTGGTCGCGCGCAGCAAATGGCGATCGTGCGATACCAAAATCAGCGTGCCTTCGAACTGCGCCAAGGCATCGGTCAACGCTTCGCGCGTTTCCAGATCCAGGTGGTTGGTGGGTTCGTCGAGCAGCAGCAGATTGGGCTTTTGCCAGACGATCAAGGCCAAGGCCAGGCGGGCTTTCTCGCCACCCGAAAACGGTTTGATCGATGCCGTCGCCATCGGGCCCGCGAAGTTGAAGCCGCCCAAAAAGTTGCGCAGCTCTTGTTCGCGCGTGGTGGGCGCGATCTTGTTCATGTGCCAAAGCGGCGATTCGTCGTGACGCAGCATTTCGACCTGATGCTGTGCAAAGTAGCCGATCGACAGCCCCTTGCCCAACGTGGCCGTGCCCGACAACGGACCGATCTCGCCCGCAATCGTCTTGATCAGGGTGGACTTGCCAGCGCCGTTCACGCCCAGCAAACCGATACGCTGGCCGCTCTGGAGCGAAAAGCCGATCCCGCCGATGATGGCGTTTTCGCGGCCGGTTTCGGCATCGCGATAACCCGCTCGTACATCGTCGAGCACCAGCAGCGGATCGGGCGCGCGCGCCGGTTCGCGAAACTGGAACGAGAATTCGGCGGCTGCCCGCAACGGCGCCAGTTCTTCCATCCGCGCCAAGGCCTTGATCCGGCTTTGCGCTTGGCGCGCCTTGCTGGCCTGCGCCTTGAAGCGGTTGATGAACGATTCCAAATGCGCTTTCTGGCGCATCTGCTTTTCCTGCTGGCCGGCCGCCAGTTCGAGCTGCGCCGCGCGCTGACGTTCGAACGACGAATAGTGACCCGAATAGCGCTTGAGCTTGCGCTCGTCGATGTGCACGATCACGTTGACCACTTCATCGAGGAAGTCGCGATCGTGGGAAATGATGATGAGCGTGCCCGGATACCGCTTCAACCAGTCTTCGAGCCAGATGATGGCGTCGAGATCCAAGTGGTTGGTGGGTTCGTCAAGCAGCAGCAGGTCGGAAGGGCACATCAGCGCCTGCGCCAGATTGAGCCGCATGCGCCAGCCGCCCGAGAAACTCGTCAACGGCTGGTTCATCTGCGCCATCGAAAAGCCCAGGCCGGTCAGCAATTGTTCGGCACGCGACTGCACGGTATACGCGTCGGCGTCGGCCAGGGCGCCATACAGGTTGCCGATCGCAATGCCGTTTTCCGACGACTCGGGCTGCGCTTCGAGTGCGGCGAGCTCTTGTTCGAGCGCCCGCAGCGTGATGTCGCCATCGATGGCGTAGTCGATCGCGGAACGATCGAGCGCGGGCGTTTCCTGGGCCACGTAGGCCAGGCGCCAGTTGGGCGGATAGCTGAGCTCGCCCTGGTCGGGGTGCAGCTCGCCGCGCAACAGGCCGAAGAGGCTGGACTTGCCGGCACCGTTGGCGCCGATCAGACCAATTTTGTCGCCGGGATTGAGAAGCAGATCGACGCTTTCCAGCAGGGGTTTAACCCCGCGGGCGAGCGAGACGTGTTGAAAACGGATCATTGGGAAGCAGTGTGGCGCCAGAAGGGCGCGTGCGGAGTAACCCGGCAGTGTAGTCAAAAGGGGGCCGGCGTGTAAATGAATGCCGCCCGTTGCGCGCTTTTAACGACACTTATCAGGTCAGGCGGGGCCGACCGTCATCTTGTCGTCGTAAAGCGAGTGTCGGATTCGCAAGGCGAACGTGGGATTCACAAAGCGAGCGTCAGATTGCTGAAGCGCGCATCCGATTCACAAGGCGCGCATCGGATAAGTGAACGCGCCGTAGTGCAGCAGGTTTACGCCCAAATGGGCCAGCATCGCGGCTTGCAGGCCGCCCGCGCGATAGCTCACGCCGTAACCCAGCCCCGCGAGCGTGGCCAACACCACCCACTGCCACCCGCCGCCCGCATGCGCCAGCCCAAACAATAGGGCGGCAATCAGGATGGCGATCGCCGGCCCGAGCGGCCGCCCGGCCAGCCAGCGCTCGAGGCTGCCTTGCACGTAGCCGCGAAACAAGGCTTCTTCCACAAAAACAACCAGTAGCGCGTTATTGATCAGCCAGAGCCAGGCGTTGTGCGGCCACTTCGGTGCCCAGTCGATCATGCCCATCGCCACCGCTGCACTCAGGCAGAGGAGGGCAGCCAGCGTGCCCCCGATCGCCGCGCCGCGCGCGCAGGCCCGTGCACTGGTCGACAGGCGCAACCCGCCCCACGCCAGCAAGAGCCAGAACCCGATGAGGGGCTTATCGAGGTTGAGATACATCGAAAAAGGGAGCGCATCGGGCGTGATGCGCTGCGCGTCGATCACCAGCGCATTATCGAATCCGGCCACGAGATGCAACGCGAGCGCTGCGGCCAGGAGAACGAACAGCACATGTCCCGCAATGTGCACGGGTCGCGAGGGGCGCGTCACGGCATAGCCGGCAGCCGCCAGCAAGGCGATCGCACCCCAGGCGTCGCCGGCGATGCGGCCTTCGGCAATGGCCAGCCCATAGCCCACAAGCAACAAGGGAAACACGGCCGGCCGCATGGTATGCGTCCATGCGGCGCCCGCGGCGGCAAATATCGCCACCCAGGGCAACAACGTCACGATTCAGATCCCGCCGGCCACGTCGATGATGGCGCCGGTGGCATAGCTGGCCTCGTCGGCGCACAGCCACAGCACCGCGGCGGCAACCTCATCGACCTGACCGCCACGACCCATCGGCACCTTGGCCGCCACGCGATCCACACGCGCTGGCTCACCGCCGCTGGCGTGGATCTCGGTATAGATCACGCCGGGCCGCACGCCGTTTACACGAATGCCTTCGGCGGCGACCTCTTTGGCCAGTCCGATCGTCATGGTGTCCATTGCGCCTTTCGAGGCGGCGTAGTCCACATACTCGCCCGGCGAACCCAGACGCGCAGCCGCCGACGAGATATTGACGATCACGCCACCTTTTCCGCCTGAGCGGGTCGACATGCGGCGCACGGCTTCGCGCGCGCAGATGAAAGGCCCGACGACGTTGGCTTGCATGATGCGCGCCACGCGGGCCGCATCCATCTGATCCACGCGCATCTGCGTTTCGAGAATGCCGGCATTGATGACCAATGCCGTGACCGTACCCAGTTCCTGATCGACCGTCTCAAAAAGGCGCACCGTGTCCGCCTCCTGGGACACATCCGCGCGGACGGCAATCGCTTCGCCGCCCGCGGCGCGGATCTGGCTCACAACCAGTTCGGCGGCATCCCGACGCGATTTGTAGTTCACGCACACGGCATAGCCGCGCGCGGCGGCCATTTTGGCGACGGCCGCGCCGATACCGCGGCTCGCGCCGGTCACGATCATGACTTCTTTCATTGGGTGTTCTTCAATGCGTTGGAGGGTGAGCGCCGCGGGGAAGCAAACGGGATGCCAGTATCGTATTCGCAATAACGGTGGCTAGCAGTGCGCCCCAGTCCTAAAAATGCTGCACTGCAGAATTACACGAAGCTTTCAACCGGGTTAACCATGATTGAGTGCAGGTTACACCTGGTTTATTATTTTTTCCGATTTGATAATTTTTTTGGTCGGCCTGGTGAGGCGATTTACCTCCCATACCCAAGGTTGTACCTAAGGGGATTTTGTGTACAACCCAGCTTCGAATTCGGACGCTGCGTCGCGACCGCCAGCGGTCCGGAGCCGATTCAAGATGCCATGGCACACCGTGATCCATCGGATTTTCGTCGTCCTGATGTTTGCGTTCATGCTGTGTCCGCTCATCCTGATCGTGTGGCTCAGCTTCTTCAAAGACGCCATCCTGTATTTCCCGCCTTCGGGCTACACCCTGTCGTGGTACGTCCGGGCCTGGGAAAACGCAGCGTTCGCCAACGGGTTTCTGTTCAGCCTGCAATTGGCGGCGCTGTCAGCCGTGATCGGCGTCGTGCTCGGCGTGCTGGCGGCATTGGGCATCGCGCGCTTCCGCTTTGCCGGCAGCCGCAGCGTCAATACGTTGCTGCTGTCGCCTTTGTTGATTCCGGGCATCGTGGCGGGCATCGCCATTTACCTCTTTTACCTTCAGGCTGAAAACACCCTGGACCGCGACATCGTCGGCACGTTTGGCGGGTTGGTGCTGGCGCACGTGTGCCTGACGATCCCGTGGACGGTGCGCTTGGTGACGGCCGGCATGGCGGGCCTCGACGGGTCGATCGAAGAAGCGGCGCGCAACCTGGGCGCGAGCGGCCGGGTGGCCTTCATGCGCATCACCTTGCCGATGCTGCGGCCCTCGATCGTGGCGGCAGCGCTGTTCAGCTTCGTGGTGTCGTTTGAGAACCTGGAGCTGTCGCTCTCGTTGGTCGGCCCCGGCATGACCACCTTGCCGATCGCAATCATGCAGTACCTCGAGTTCAATCTCGATCCCACCATTGCCGCCGTGTCGGCCGTGCAGATCCTGCTGTTGGGCATCATCATGTTGGTGACCGACCGCTACGTCAAACTCAGTCAGGTAGTCTAATCATGGCCCAAGTATCGATCCAAAATCTCAAGAAGCAATTCGGGTCATCGGTGGCCGTGTCGGACTTCTCGCTCGACATCGCCGAAGGCGAGTTGGTGGCGTTTCTGGGCCCCAGCGGCTGCGGCAAGACGACCACGCTGCGCATGATTGCGGGCTTCATTCAGCCTACCGCCGGCAGCATCTTCATCGGCGACAAGGATGTGACGAACATCCCGGTCCACAAGCGCAATACCGGCATGGTGTTCCAGCGGTATGCGTTGTTTCCGCACATGACCGTGGCCGAAAACGTGGCGTTCGGGCTCGAAATGCACAAGGTGCCCAAGGCCGATCGCGACGACGCCATCCGTCGCGCGCTCGATATGGTGCGCATGACGGCATTGCGCGACCGTTACCCGCGCCAGTTGTCTGGCGGTCAGCAGCAACGCGTGGCGATCGCTCGCGCGTTGGCGATTCAACCGCTGGTGTTTTTGCTCGATGAGCCGCTGTCCAACCTCGACGCCAAGTTGCGCGGCGAAGTGCGCGAAGAGATCCGCGCGCTGCAGCAACGTTTGGGTCTCACCACGATTTTCGTCACGCACGATCAGGAAGAGGCCCTCGCCATTTCCGATCGCATGGCCATCATGCACGACGGCAAGGTGCAGCAGGTGGGTGCGCCCGATGCCTTGTACGAGCGGCCGGCCAATCTGTTCGTCGCGGACTTCCTGGGCAAGATGAATTTCTTCCAGGGCAAGACGCAGGAGCAAGGCCGTTTCGTGTCTGAACAGGGCACGGCGATCGTGGTGCCTGGCGCCACGAATGCCGTGCAAGTCGGCGTGCGTCCGGAGCGTGTGAATTTGTCGGTCGAGCCCACGTCGCGTGTGAACAGTTTCGCCGGCACGATCGAATCTGCCGTCTATCTGGGTTCGTTGGTGGACGTGCGCGTCGCGCTGCCGTCGGGCGAAAAAGTGCTCAGCCAATGCGTGAACATCGGCGAGGGCAGCGGCAAATGGGCGCCCGGCACGCCTTGCCACGTGTCTTTCGAGGCGGCCGATTGCGTCGCCTTCAATCAGTAAGGACGCGGCCATGAGCACGATTTCGCAAACCTCATCGCGCGGCAAGGCGCTGGGTACCGGCCTGGCGTTTCCGGCGTCCCTGGTCGTCTTTCTGATCATCCTGATCCCGATCGTGCAGCTGTTTCGCTACAGCTTCAATCACTTCGATCCAGCCGAGATGATGCAGTCGGCGTTCACGTTCGAAAACTACATCAAGTTCTTCTCCGATCCGTACTACCGCAACATCTTCTTCACCACGCTGTGGGTGGCGGCGGTGTGCACCGTGCTGGCATTGGTGCTGGGTTTTCCGGTGGCCTACTTCATGGCCAAAACGCAGAGCCGCTACAAAAGCCTCTTCGTGATCCTGCTCGTTTTTCCGCTGCTGGTGGGCAATGTGGTGCGCGCGGCTGGCTGGATGGTGGCGCTCGGCAATGCCGGCGTGGTGAACAGCATCCTGATGGGTCTGGGCATCGTCAATGAGCCGCTGCGGATGATGTATACGCCCACGGCGGTCGTGATCGGCACGACCGCCGTCGTCATGCCTTACTTGATTCTCACGTTGCAAAGCGTGCTTGAAGGGATCGATTTTTCGGTCGAAGAGGCCGCGCAAAATCTCGGCGCCAGCTTCTTCACGACGTTTCGCCGCATCGTGGTGCCGATCGCCGCGCCCGGCGTGGCCGCAGGCACGATGCTGGTGTTCATTTTGTGCATGAACGCGTACGCCACGCCTGTGCTGTTGGGCGGGTCCGGGATTACGATGATGGCGCCGGCCGTTTACGGTCAGATCACGCGCGCCTCCAATTGGCCGTTCGGCGCGGCGCTCGCATTGATTTTGGTCGTCGCCACTTTGCTGATTGCCCTTTGCTCGAACTGGCTCATTCATCGCCGCTACGTCAAGACCATGGGGTCTTGATTTCCACCTGCCGCATTAGAGATTGCAACCATGACCTCCGTTCTGATTAAAAACGCCAAGCTGCTGGATCCCACTGTCGATACGCTTCAGGACGGCTACAGCGTCCTGGTCGAGGACGGCCTGATCAAGGAAATCTCCGATCGCCCGATTACCTCGGCGAGCGCCAACGTGATCGACGCGGCGGGACGCACGTTGATGCCGGGCCTGATCGACATGCACGTGCATGTGATGGCCACGCAGTTGAACCTCAGCACGCAAGGGGTGTTGCCCGATGCGCTGGTGATGATGCGCGCGGTACCCATCATGGCGGCAATGCTGCGCCGCGGCTTCACCACCGTGCGCGATGCAGGCGGCGCCGGTTGGGGCCTGAAGTGCGCCATCAATGAAGGGTCGGTGCGCGGACCGCGTTTGTTTACCTCGGGCCGGGCGTTGAGCCAGACGGGCGGTCATGGCGATCCGCGTCCGCGTTCGGATCACTTGAACCCGATGAGCTACTGCGGCTGCTGCTTCCGCGCCGGCGATATCGGCCGCGTGGTCGATGGCGTGGACGATCTGCGCCGCGCCGTGCGTCAGGAATTCCAGATGGGCGCCGACCAGATCAAGATCATGGCCTCGGGCGGCGTGGCGTCGCCCACCGATCCGATCGCGGCCTACGGCTATTCGGAAGATGAAATTCGCGCGATCGTGGCCGAAGCCAGTGGCCGCCAGAGCTATGTGATGGCCCACTCGTATACGGCCGAGGCCATCGAGCGTGCCGTGCGCTGCGGGGTACGCACCATCGAACACGGCAACCTGATCGATGCGCGCGTGGCCGGCCTCATGGCCGAGATGGGCGCCTATGTGGTGCCGACCTTGGTGACCTACGAAGCGTTGGCGACCGAAGGTGCCTCGTACGGCTTGCCGGAAGATTCGGTCATCAAGATCGCGACCGTGCGTACCGCCGGTCTCGAATCGCTCGAGATCTACAAGAAGGCCGGCGTGAAGATGGGCTATGGCTCCGATCTGTTGGGACCCTCGCAGCGCCTGCAGAGCGACGAGTTCCGCATTCGCGCCGAAGTGCTCAGCAATCAGGAAGTGATCCAGAGTGCCACCACGATCGCGGCTGAAATCCTGCAGCAGACCGGCAAACTCGGCCGCCTGGTGGCAGGCGCGCATGCCGACATGATTCTGGTCGATGGCGATCCGTACCGCGATCTGTCGTGCCTGTTGGGGCAGGGCGAGCACATTCCGCTGGTGATGAAGGGCGGCGAGATCGAGCACAACGAACTCGCCCACGCTTAACGCGCAAAACGGTACAAGCAGCGCGTCGTTCATCGCGCGCTGTGCTGCCCAGGTTGCCACCGACGGTTCGCGCTGCGCCGCCGATCACTCGATTAGGAAGACGTTTCATGTCACAAGACAATCCTTATGCCCAGGCCGAAGTCGGCGAAGAGTCGCGCGACGTCAATGCCGCCAAGGGCTGGCATCCGCCGACGGCGCCGGCGCCCCGCGATCGTGGCGAAGGGCCCTTCAAACGTTTGATCTTGCGCGGCGCCACGATCATCGACGGCACCGGTGCACCGCCCTGGGGGCCGGTGGATATCGTGGTCGAGAACGACCGCATCGTGGCGTTGACCAATGTGGGCACGCCGCACAAGAAAATCGATCCGGCACGCCGGCCCGGCGCGGGCGATCATGAGATCGATTGCCACGGCAAATTCGTCACGCCGGGCTTCGTCGATGCGCATGCGCACATCGGCACGCCGTATCACGCCATGAGTGGCATCGTGCCGCCGGCGGACTACATCTACAAACTCTGGCTGGCGCATGGCGTAACCACCGTGCGCGAAATGGGTGCCATGGGTGGCCTGGGCTGGACGATGGAGCAGCGGGAACTATCCGCCAGCAATGCCATCGCCGCGCCGCGCATGCTGGTGCATTCGGTGTTTCCGGCGGTCAACGATCGGGTCAAGACCATCCACACGCCCGAGCAGGGCCGCGAATGGGTGCGCAAGCTGAAGGCGCGTGGCGCCGACGGCATCAAGTTTTTCGGCGCGCCCCCCGCGATCATGGAAGCGGCCTTGGACGAAGCGGCCAAGGTGGGCCTGCGTTCGGGTTGCCACCATGCGCAAATGCAGGTCACGCGCGTGAATGCGCTGAAGTCCGCCAAATGGGGATTGACGAGTTCCGAGCATTATTACGGCCTGCCCGAAGCGTTGTTCGAGAACCGGGTGGTACAAGCCTATCCCACCGACTACAACTACAGCGACGAGTACTACCGCTTCTCGCTGGCGGGGCAAACCTTCCGCCAGGCGGCCGAGCCGGGCAGCGCCAAGTGGCGCGATGTGATGGACCAGTTCCTGGAATCCGGCCATACGTTCGTGCCCACGTTCAATATCTACGATGCCAACCGCGATCTGATGCGCGCGCGCCGAGCCGATTGGCACGATGCGTACACCTGGAAAGCCGTATGGAAGTACTTCCAGCCGCAACGCGGCGGCCACGGCGCGTACTGGTACCGCTGGAGCACCACCAACGAGATCGAGTGGAAGGAAAACTACCGCATCTGGATGCAGTTCATCAACGAATATAAAAACCTGGGCGGGCGCGTGTGCGCCGGTAGCGACTCGGGCTTTATCTTCCAGATCTACGGGTTTGGCTTCATTCGTGAACTCGAACTGCTGCAGGAAGCAGGCTTTCATCCGCTTGAGGTCTTGCGTGCGGCCACCTCGCAAAGCGCGGCGTTGCTGGGTATCGAGGACGACACCGGGTCGATCGATGTGGGCAAGTGCGCCGATCTGCTGATTCACGATCAAAGTCCGCTCGAGGATTTCAAGCTGCTGTTCGGCACCGGCGCGATGCGTCTGAACGACGAAACGGCCAGCGTCGAATGGCAACGTTGCCTGCGCTACACCATCAAGGGTGGGGTGGTGTACGACACCGCCGAGCTGCTCGCCGATGTGCGCGCGCTGGTGAAAGACAGCTGGGCCGGAGATCCGGAAGCGCCTGCCGATGTCCGTTGAACTCATCATCCTTTGCGGGTTTTTGGGGAGCGGTAAAACATCGCTGCTCGTCGACTACCTGCGCGCCGATACCGAGGGCGCGACCGGCGTCATCGTCAATGAGGTCGGCGAAGTCGGTGTGGATGGCGTAATCGTGGCCGACGGCAGCGACAACCTGCCGATGACGCTGCTGGCCAACGGCTGCGTGTGCTGCTCGTTGCGCAGCGATCTGGTCTATACGATCAACACACTGCTCGATGCCCCGCGCCCTGAAGGCCGCCCACCCATTCGTCGCATCATTCTCGAAACCAGCGGGGTATCGCGCCCTGGGCCCATCATCGCCTCGTTGGCCGACCCCGACCTGATCGCCCGCCGTCTGCGCCTGACCGTGGTGAGCACCTACGATTGCACACGCGGGCCGTCGATCGACGACGCCTTCGAGGAAGCTGCGGCGCAACTGACGGCGGCACACCGTATCGTGCTCACCAAGGTCGACGAAGTGTCCGAAGCGGCACTGGCTGAAGCCGCCGGCCGGGCGCGTGCCTTCAATCCGCTGGCCGACGTGGTGGTGGAGCAGGATCGAACGACCGCTGTAAAAGGGGCGTTTGCCGACGATGCCGGCGCGGGCAAATCCAGTGCCGATCTGGCGCTGCAGGCCTTGCAAAGTGGCGCTGCGGCCGCGTTGCGGCATCCGCGGATCAGCGTTTTCGCGGCGCATCCCACTGCTCCTTTGGTATGGACCGATTTCACCGAATGGCTCGACAATATCGCCGGCCTGTGTGGCGATCGCATGCTGCGGGTGAAGGCGGTGGTGCGCGTGACCGACTGCCCCGATCCGATTTTGATTCAGAGTGTGGGCACCACCTTCAGTGGGCCGCAACGATTGACGCGACAACCCGATGCACAACCGGTAGTCATCGTGATCGTGCGCGACATGGTCGCAGCCGACTTCGACGACGCGCCGCATGCCTTGCTGCAGCTTCGTGCCTGACCTAACCTTTTTTCATGCGTCACGCTATCCGGCTTGACCATTTTCCATGCAGCGTTTCAGAGCTGCCATTTTTATCGAGGACGCTATGCAGAACAAACTCGTCAACCGCCGGGGATTCCTCAAAACGGCATCTGGTCTGGCGCTCGCGCCGGCCTTGCCTCTGATTCCCGGCGCCGCCTTTGCCGCCGAGAACGATGTGGTCGTGGGAACGTGGGGCGGTGACTATCAAAACCTGCTCCAACAGATCATCTCGCCTATCGTTGCCAAGAAGAACATCGGCGTGGTGTTCGACACCGGTAGCGCCGTGGCCCGCGTGACGAAGCTGCGCGCCGAGCGCAATTCGCGCCGTGGCTCGATGGATGTCGCCCTCCTGGGTGAAGTCGACATGTATGACGCGGAAAGCTCGGGCGCGCTCGAGAAAATCGACGCCAGCAAGCTGTCGAATCTGCCCAATGCTTTGGACACGCTGAAGACGCCTTACTCCATCCCGCACATTTTCAGCGCGATGACCTTGGTCTACAACACCGAGAAATTCCCGCAAGGTCCCAAGTCGCTGCAGGCTTTGCTCGATCCGGCCAACAAGGGCCGTGTGGGTTTGTCGGACATTCTGTACCTGTACAACGCCGTGTTCGTGGGCTTGGGTGCCGGTGGCAACGCCAAGAGCTTTGAAGGCGGCAAGAAATTCTTGTCCAAGTTCAAGGACAACAGCCCGCGCGTGTATCCGTCCAACGAAGCCGTTGCGACGGCACTGAAGTCCGGCGAGATCTGGATGGCGTGCATGTGGAAAGCGCGCGCGCTGCAGTGGCGCGACAGCGGCTTGCCCGTGGGCTTCGTTATCCCGGAAGAGGGCACCATCCCGGTGTCGTTCGAGGCGGCCGTGGCCAAGAATAGCCGCAACAAAGACGCGGCTTGGGCGTACCTGAACGCCATGCTCGAGCCCGAAGGCCAAGTGGGTTTCGCGCAGAAGATGGGCTATGCGCCGACGGTCACCAACTCGACGTTGCCCGCCGATCTGCAAAGCCGCGTCGGCTTCACGGACGCAGAAGTGAAGCTGTTGCAGGCCTACGACTTGAAGGCATTGACGGAAAGCAAGGCCGACATGCTCGAGTTCTGGAACAAAGACTTCAAAGCCGCGATCGGCTGATTACGGCTGGACGGACCAAACGGCGCCCTATGGGGCGCCGTTTTCCGTTGTGCGTCATGTATGAATAATGAACCATAGTTTATCTATAAGTCTGATAAATAGTACATAAAGCTTATTAGATGATTTGTTTTATGTACTATTTATGAGTCGCTAATGCGATTTTTGACGTATAGTTAGTGCATGAAGAAGAAAATACCTGTCAGCTTTGAAGGCGAAGAGGCGCTGCGCCAGTTGGGTGCGCGGTTGCGCACCGCCCGGCTGCGCCGCAACGAATCCGAATCGATGCTGGCGGAGCGGCTTGGCGTCACGCGATCCACCATCAATCGGCTGGAGTCGGGCGACAGTGGCGTGGCAATCGGCCTGGTGGCGGAAGCGTTGCTGGTGTACGGTTTTGCCGATCAATTGTTTGCACTGGCCGATCCCGATACCGACGGCGTCGGCAAGCGTCTGGATGCGTTACGGTTGCCGGTCAGAGGAACAGGACGCCGCGTTGGCCGCAAGCAGGGCGCCGTCGCACCGTGACGACCACCACATACTGGGCGCTGAAATGACGCCGCGTGCGAGCAAAGCCGTCGAGCCGCAGCTTTACGTGTATGTCGACATCCAGGGCGAGGCGGTGTTGGCTGGCACGTTGGCATTGGACGACGAGGGCGAGCAAGGTTTCTTTGCCCAGTTCCAGTACGCCCAGTCATACGTGGAAGACCCGCGCGCATTCGCGCTCGACCCGCTCAATCTGCCGCTTACCGATGCCCGGCGCACGTTCCAGACCGAAAGCCGGTATGAAACGTTGGGCGCTATTTTCGATGCCGCGCCGGACGCCTGGGGCCGAAACGTCATGCGCGTCGATCGCGATGGCGCCGATGTGCGTGAGGATGAAGTGCTGCTCAAGGGTCGCGGCATGGGGGTCGGGGCGCTGTTTTTCAGCGCATCGGTGCTCACCCCAAATATGCGCCGGGTATATCGACTGCCTGAAACCAGCGAAATCGATACGCTTGCCGGTCTGCTGGCGGATATCGATGCCGGTATCAAACCCAAGGGCCTTTACCGCGATCTGCTCGGCAGTTCGTGGGATATCGGCGGCGCACGCCCAAAAACGATCGTTCGCGACGATGCCGGCGAGATGTGGATCGCAAAGTTTCCTCGCGCACGCGATAGCTACGACCGGCAGCGGGTCGAATTTGCAAACCTGACCATGGCGCGCGATATCGGCATGACCGTGCCCGAGGTGCGCCTGATCGATACGCCTTTGGGAGCCGTGCTCATGACGCGGCGTTTCGATCGGGTACAGTTGCCCGCCGTCGCCGGTGACGAATCCGTGGTCGCCCGGCGTCACTTTTTAAGCGGTGCGGCCTTGATCAGCCCATCTCCACACATTGGAAAACGCGAGCTCGACAGCGCCCGGGGCCGCGCCACGTTTTCGTATGCGCGGCTGGCCGATGTGGTGCGCCGCATCTCTTCGCATCCCGTCAAGGATCTCCAAGAGCTTTACGCCCGCATGGTGTTGAACGTCGCGGTGCACAATACCGACGATCATCTCAAGAACGTCGGGTTTCTGAAGGACGAAGCGGGATTCTCCTACCGGCTCTCGCCGCTTTTCGACGTGGTTACCCAGGAAGGATCGTCAAAGCATTATCTTCATCTGGGTGCCGCCGGCCGGGAAAGCACTTTCGAAAATGCATTATCGGAATACCGGCGATTCGGTTTGCGCACCGAAACTGCAGCACAGGCCATCGTCGATCGGGTCAAACACGTTGTCACCCAACGGCACGACTACTACGTGCAAGCCAGAATGCCGCAGCAAGAAATCGATCGGGTGGAAGCCGCACTGAGTGCGTGGCGAATTTAAGGGGTGTTGAAAACACGCGGCGCTACCGATTCACATACCCCATCAATGATGGGAATGCGCGATCAAGCGATATCCGCGCCGAGTACGCGTGCTGGCGATGGCGTGCAGTAACGCCAGGCCGTCGTGAAAACTGGCGACGCGATCGATTTTTCCACCGCCACGCGTGCTGGCGCCGCCCCAGCACTGCATCACCGACCACTCGCCAAACAGATCCGGCATTAATGCCGCGATATACCGACGATCCGCGGACGCGAACTCCATCCGCCGGGGCGTGGGCACGTCCAGCGGTAGTGAGAGCGTAAATGAATCGGTGGGGTCGATCACGAGTCGAAACTTAATCAAAGGGCCGGTATTTTAAACATCTTTTTAACAGCCACGCCCACGCTTCGCCAATACGCTTTTGGCGACGCCTTGCTGCTATTGCGCATGACATCCACGGGATTACTGCGCCAGTTTGCGCATGGTCCACGTCCCATCCGGTTTCAGATCCAACACCACGCCGGCGCCCGTTTCAACCCAGTCATTTGAAATCGCGCTGATATTGACCTGATGCGTCACCATCAAATAGGGACCGCCATTGGGTTTCAAGCCTTTGATGAACTGGAAAAGCGCATCGGTTTGGCGCGCTCGCGATCCGGCATCTTCAAACGACGAGTTCAGCTGCGGTAAGAGCGCCACCGGGCCGAGCTCCATGCGCTGTGCGGTTTCGATGCATCGGCACCAGGCGCTGGTCCACACGCGCGTGGGGAAAATACCGGCTTGCTTCCATGCGCGGCCAATGGCTGCCGCCTGCTCGCGACCTTTGTCGTCCAGATTACGCTGCGTGCTGCAATCGTCCAGGTTGTAGCCCGCAGGGTCGCCCACGCCCGGCGCGTTTGCATGGCGGATGATGACCAGCACATTGCGCTTGGCCAGATCCGCCAGCGTCGCCACCCCAGACGGTGTCGAGGGCAGTGTGCCCGGTGATGCCGAGAGGGGTGCGGCACGCCGCCCGTTTGACGGGGAGGCGCCGGGCGTTGCGTCAGACGCTGCGTTAGGCTTTACGGTGGGCGGTACGGCGGGCGTTACGGCGGGCGAGGGGCCGGCAGCTGGAGCGGCCGGCGTACCCGGCATTGTCACCACCGAGGCTGCTTGCGCCGTGCCGATAACGCTCGGCGTGTGTAGGACGGCCGAGGCGGCCAGGACGCTGAAAGCGCCGAGCGCTACACGCGCCAGGCGAGCCGTGACCGAACTGCGGGCGCGGGATCCGCGGCATGCCGCGCGATGCGTGCGTGCGTGGGCAGGTGTCATAACCGCTCCAGAAATTCTTGAAAGTGAGTGAACGAAGTGTAGATTTTGCCGGTCTAAATTCTTGAATTACGCGCAAAATAGCGCTGTGCAATGCCGCCGATGTACGGCGCAATCGTAGCGTAACAACCGCCCCAGCAAGCATCGGATAACGTCGCTCCCGCAGGATTTCGGCACGATGAATGCTGTGACAGGTGCAGAAGTCGGTAGATCGAAAAGACGACTCACACTCCGCTCTGGAGGAGACACCATGACTATCCAATTCGCCGATGTCCATGCGCGACCGGCGGCGCACGCTGGGAGGTCGCCATGACGCTCTCAACAAATAACACGCGCGCGACACTCGAGCCGCATGATGATGTGTTCGATGGTGACTTTGGTTTGGGCGGCCCGGGAGAGGGCGTCGACTTCGATGACGCGGATGACGAGCACCGCAGCGCATCTGTCACAATCACGCACGGCGTGACCTACCTTCCCCTGATCTCCCTTACTGCGTATCGACACATCGCTTGCGTGCAAGCGGGCGCGGCGTATGGGCGGCGGGTGGTGCTCTGGTCCGCCGACGATCTGGACCGGGCGGTCGGGGGGAGTACCCAGGCCTCATCTTTATTGATCGAGGTGGTCAATCTGCACGACACCGTTACATTGGGCAGTGTGGCCGATCAATTGAGGGCGCTGTTGGGTCCCGAACGAGCACGGGGCATTAGCGATCCCAGGCGGGCGCTACGTGGCGGGTCGCGTGATGCGGAAGATCCATCACTCGCGGAGCTTTGAGCGCAGCGGTGCGCTGGAAACAGACTACCGCGGCATCTTGCCCGGCCGGCGTGCACTGGTCGGGCAAGAGATCAAGCTCGTGGCAAAACGAGTAACGCGGAAGATCAAGCACCGCAGCGAATCAAGCCGGAACCAGCGCCTTCGACATCGTTTGCAGCGTAATCAGCAAATCTGCCATCGGCACGGGTTTGCTGAGTTCATCGGTGAAGAGACTGTTTCGGCCACGTGCCGTGCTGTATCCGGTAAGCGCCAACGCCGGAATGTTGGCGTTACGTTCGCCCCTTCGAATGGTGGCGAGTAGTGCATAGCCATCCATCTCGGGCAACCCGATATCCGAAACGAGCAGATCGAAGTCATGCTGCGCCAATTGCCGCAGTGCGTCACTGGGCGTGGCGGCGGTCGCCACGGTCGCGCCCTCCATCTCGCACAATGTCGTCACCGCGTCGAGTACTTCCTCGGCATCGTCGACGATCAACAAACGTACGCCGCTAAGCAGGCCAGGTGAGCAACTGGCCGAGCCGGGCGGGACCAAAAGGGATCGGGTAGGAATCAGGTTCACGATGAGCGTTCCAGATACGTTGATCGATCCTATTCTCACATATGCTGCGGCGCAGCGAGCATCGAAAAGTAACCGTAATTCGCCTGCCGTAGAGGAGAGTGTGGCGTTCTCGGCCATATCTCATCCTTACGGCTGGGGACCATGAGCCGCTGAAGGCGATCAATGAGCCGATGATCACGATGCACTGCGCCGTCAAGCTGGCCTCTGATCAGATGGGGTGTGTTTGCTGGACGGGTTGACGTCGGCCGGCGAGCTTATGCAGCAGCAATGCCAGGATCAGCAGGCCAGCTACGCCCAAGCCCCAGACGATCCAGACGAGGATGGCGATCCAACTGCCCAAGCCGGCAGCGGCGGGGATAATGGCATTGAACCCTTGCACGGTGGCCAATACGCCGTCTTGTAGAGACTGCATGCCGAGCGGGCCCAGCCACGGCGCAAGCCACGCCAGCTCGGGCGAAGTGGCAACGCCACCCGCACCGGGCGGCAACTGTACGGCACCGATGGTGGCCAGCACCCAATGCATCAGTTGCAACGCGGCCGTCACCAGCCCCGTCCAGATGGCGGTGAGGGCCGCGAACGTGATCCAAACGATTTTCTTCATTTACTGCTCCATTCATGGTGTCGGTCACGGGCACGCGATGCACAGGATGTGCGACGAGAGGCCCGATATTCCGGCGGCACTGTCGCGCAGCAAAGGCTGCGGATGGCACGTCGAGAACGATAGTCTCGCCGAACGAATTGAAAAACCAGCAATAACGTTCGTTAAACATCGAAAAAAACGAAGTATTGGATGGTCGGCATAACGCCCTCACGCCCGCCGCGCTATCCGCGGGTGGCCGATAGCACGCGCTGCACCAAGGGGTGGTGTTCGCCCCGCCGGTTTCTGATCGCGTAAATCTCTTCCTGTACGTCGTCACAGCGTCCCAGCAGACGCAGCCCGCGCAGCCTGCCGATGTTGTCGCCACCCAGGCGGCTGATGGGAAAGACGCCCATGCCCCCCGCCGCAAATACCGACATCAGCGCGCTATCTTCAAACTCGCCAACCACGTTGGGGCGCAGGCCGTGATCGTCGAACCAGCGGTTCAGCGTGGTGCGCAGCACGGAATGCCCGGTAGGCATCAGCACGGGAAGCTCCGCCAACACCGCGGGAAACGCCTGCGCGTGCACGCGACGCACCCATTTCGCCGGTCCGTACCAGTCCACAGGTGACGACACGAGTCGGTCGCTCACTAAGCGGAGGTTGGGATTGGCCGGTGCACCTTGTCCGGCCAGCACCAAGTCCAGACGATGCAGCGCAAGCTCACCCAGCAGTTGATCGAATTCGCCTTCGTGACAGGTGAGACGCAGGTCCGGGGTGTCGAGTACCGGACCTAACAAACTGTGCGCAGCCAATTTGGAGATGCCGTCGGACAGACCCACCGACAAACGGATCGTTGGTTTGGTGGCCGCGCTGCTGACGTCCTGGGGGAGCGCCTGGCCGATCTGGAAGATCGACTCGGCACGGGCAAACGCTACTTCGCCGGCGTCCGTCAACGCGACGCCACGGCCGGCGGGTTTGAGCAACTGGTGCCCCAGGTTTTTTTCGAGTTCACGCACCTGGGCGCTGATCGTCTGAATCGCCATGTCCAGCCGTTCGGCGGCCCGGGCGAATCCGCCTTCCTTAGCGACGATCCAGAAGTAATACAGGTGACGATAGTTCAGCACGGCCAGCTCCAACTGCGGTTTTTACGAACCCTAAAGCGATCTGCGGCTGATTTTACGATGCACTTCCCTTGAAGCGACGCCGAGAATACTGCGCCGATATCACAGATGGGGATGTATATGAACCAGATGCGCAGATCGCAGGCGGCGCGGTGCAGATCGAGTGTGTTGTGGCGTAGATCGCCAGTAGCGTGCATTCGCTCATTCACTGATTCATTAACGCATTCATGCATTCATGCAGCATGTTTGGCGCGGTCCGTGCATTGATGCCGACTTAATTTAGGGCGCCAACTGCCGTAATCAACACTTGGGCGCTTGCCCCGTATGAAAGCAAACGGCAATCACTTTTAAGCAGGAATAATCTCGTTGACCGATCCCGTGACGACTTCTGCGCTGTCGGCCGTTGCCGGCGCAGCCGCCTTATCGGCCAATGCCTATTCGAGTCCCACGGTGGCGAATACCGAGGCGCTCGAGGCGCAAGCGAATGCAGAGGGCGACGACGATGGTGCGGCCGATAAAAGCGATCGAGGGGTATTGGTGAGTCTATCCGCCGAGGGCCGGACGATGGCCAGAATGTCCGGCGGCATCATGGGCACAGCACCGGCCGAGCGCCAAGACAACAGTGATATCGATGACAGCGATCTGCCGTTGGGCATCAAGAACGCGCTCAAGCAGATTCGTGAGTTGAAACAGCAGTTGAAAGAGAAGATGGAAGAACTGCAGCGTACGATGTCCGATCAAACGCTTACGCCCAAGCAGCGCGCTGCAAAGCTGCAGCAGTTGCAGGCCGAGATTGGGGTGATCAACACCGCGCTGGCCACGGCGATGAAGGCGCTCAGCGAGGCGCTGCAATCTTCCGGCGTGAGCCCTGAGCAGCAGCAAACCGCCGCGAAGCTCTCCATGGTCTGAGCGGCGCGGCCGTCACGCTCGTACGGGCGTGCGGGCGGGCCACGCGATCGTGGTTGTGCAAATCGTCCTGCAGGTGCAGGCTCTCGAGGTCTTCTTCGACGCGTTCGTCGCGTTCGTCGCGTTCCTCGGCGTCGCGAGCAGGATAAAGCGCGATGTCGATCCACACTTGATCGCGCACCATCTTTGCAATCAGATCCGCGAAGTGCGCGGGCGCGGTGGACGCCACACTCACACCCTTGAGCAACCGGGCGATATCCACAAGCACCGGGACGGTCGGCGGGGCGTCGGCATCGTTCTCGATGACATCGCCACCGAATGATTTCACCACCAGATTGACGCCGCTGTCCGAGCCACCTGCCGAGCGGCTCGTCACACCGCGAGACGGCTCCAGATAGAGCTCCGTGTGGGCATCGGCAAACAGTGAGTCTGCCAACGCCCCCACATCCGAGACGATCTGAATCGTGTGGGGATCGCTCACAAGCGCCGGCGCATGAGCGGACAGCATGCCGGTGCGACCCGTTTGCCAGCGCTGGCCGTTGCCCGAGGCAACCGGTTCCTCCGAGGCATCGAGCTGCAGCCGGTGCTGCACCATCAACTCCGCAAACTGGGGAAAGCTCAGAAACCGATTGATCTTGAGCTTGCGGTTCAATGCCCGGTCGATGTGTACGCTTGCCATGGCGCGTCTCCCTTTTCTGGCGCGCCGTGTACGGCCGCGTGTCAGTCGCCCACGCGATGCAGGCGGCTTGGAAAAGAGGTCATGCTAGGGGAGATCGTCTCCCTGCGGCATTACCAAAACATTACGATTCGGTAATGGGCGCTGCGGGCAGGGCGATCGCCACGCGCAAGCCGGGCGCGGCATCTTCGATTTTCAGCGCGCCGCCGTGCAAGCGGGCAACTGCCGTCACGCTCGCCAGGCCGAGCCCGAAGCCGTTGCCGCCTTCGCTGGCGCGATAAAAACGCTCGCCCAGACGGCTGCGTTTGGTGGCCGGCACACCGGGTCCGTTGTCGCACACGGCAAGCGTGGCCACGTTTTGATGAACCTCAGCGGTAAGTGTGACCACTGCCCCGACGCCGGCGTACTTAAGCGCGTTTTCGACCAGATTGGCGATCGCACCGGCAAGCAGGTCGGCGTCGCCCATCACCTGCACGGCGCGGTGTCCGTCGTACCGCAGCGTGATGCGCTGGTCTTCAGCCACGGCCTCGTAAAGATCCACCACGTCGCGCGCGATCGCGTCTAAGTGGCACCGCTCGAAGCGCTTGCGCTGCGCGCCGGACTCGGCCTCGGCAATCTCGAGCAGTTTCTCGAACACGACGATCAGGTTGTCGAGTTCGGCGATCGCATAGGTATTGGCGGCACGCAGATCGTCGGCACTGGCGCGATCGCTGGCCGCCGTGCGCAGCCGCGACAGCACCCGCGCGAGCGGCGTACGCAGGTTGTGCGCGGCAGAGTCCGAAACGTTGCGCACGCCGGTCATGAGACGCTCGATGCGATCGAGCATGTCGTTGATATCTTCTGTCAGCAACGCAAACTCGTCCTCGCGATGCTGCAACGGCACCCGTCGGGTCAGTTCGCCTGCACCGATACGCTTGGCCGTGTGGCGAATGATCTCCACGCGTCGTTGCAGGGTTCGGCGAAACAGGAACGTGCCGCCCACCACCATAAGCAAGGCCATGGCGGCCCCCAGCAGGCTGGCGTTCAGAATGCGCCGTTGCATGTGCTGCATATCGCGAATGTCCAATCCCACGAGCAGGATCGTCCCGTCTGAAAGCGGGCGCACGGCCATCAGGCCGCGAACCTGTACGCCGCCACGCACCACATTGTGCTCGAACGTGGCGTCGTCCGTCGCATCGAAGGGCGGGACGAGATCCAGATTGCCGGCCAGGATCGCATTCTGGGGGCCAAGCAATAGAAAGATCTCGGTATCCGAGTCGACGCTGTCGGCAAGCTCAAGGTTGATCTCGTCGATCAGGCTGACTCGCCCGCCACGATCGAAGTGACTGCTCAATCGTTGCGCCGTAACGGTGATCTGGCGCGAGAACTGCGCCGTCAGCACATCCACGGTTTGCACGTAGAAGAACGCCAGCAGCAGCAGGGCGGTCGACACGGCCAACACGCTGTAGTTGAGCGTGAGGCGAAACGATACTGAGCTCCAGAGCCCACGCAGCAAGTAGCTCAAGCGCATCATGCCTCGGCGTCGGGCAACGCCGCAATGTGGCCCGGCGTGAGGGCGTAGCCGATGCCGCGCACGGTGTGGATCAAGGGGTGGTCGAAGCCGCCGTCAACCTTTTGGCGCAACCGGCTGATATGCACGTCGATCACGTTGGTTTGCGGATTGAAGTGGTAATCCCACACAGAGGCCAGCAGCATGGTGCGCGTGAGCACCTGCGGCGAGTGCGCCATCATGTAGGTCAGCAGCTTGAACTCACGGGGTTGCAATGCGATCGGCTGGCCCGCACGTTCGACCGTGCGCGTGACCAGATCGAGCTTGAGATCGGCCACCTGCAATTGCCGCCGGTCGTCGGAATCGTTGGCACGTCGCACCAGGGCTTCGATCCGCGCGGAGAGCTCCGGAAAGGCAAAAGGCTTGGTGAGGTAATCGTCGCCGCCGGCCTTCAAGCCGCGCACTTTTTCGTCGAGCGAACTGAGCGCACTCAACACCAGCACCGGCGTTTTCTTACCCAGCCCACGCAGGGTGGAAAGAATGGATAGTCCATCCACATCGTTGGGCAGGAGACGATCGAGCACGATGGCGTCCCAATCGTTTTCCAGTGCGCGTTTCAGCCCTTCGGCGCCATCGCGGCAAACGACCGGCGCGTGGCCGGCCTGACGGAAACCATCGGCGATATAACGCGCATTGTCGATGTCGTCTTCAATGATCAGGCAGCGCCACATGCGGGCCTCCGTGGTTGCGGCGGGAGGGGCGATGATATCCGATACGCGGACGGCACCCCCTTTCGCCGCGACGGCGGCCGTATGGCCCCGCGCGTTCACTCATAGCGATAAGTGGCCGTCAGCATGGCCGAGCGACCCGGCGCCATCAGGGCAAATAGACCCACGTGCGAGGCATCGTAGATGCGTTCATTGCTGATGTTGTTGACGTTCAACTGCAGGCCGAACTGCTTGTTGACCTGATACTTCGCCATGGCGTCGTAGCGCCACGACGACGGCAATTCGAGCGTATTGGCATCGTTGGCGAAGCGCTTGCCCACATAGGTGGGACCGCCGCCCACCGTGAAAGCCGGGGTGAGGGCGTATGTGGTCCACAAACTCACGCTTTGCTTGGCAATGAACTTGATCTGCTTGCCACTGTAGTCGGTGGCGGCGCTAGCACCGCCTCGGTAGGACGTGACTTCGGGGTCCAGATACGAGTAGCCGCCCCAGACATTCCAGCGCGGTGTGATCGCCCCCGACGCGCCGAACTCCACACCGCGTACCCGGTTGTTGCCGTCCAAGGTGACGTCGCCAGTGATGGGGTCAAACGTGCGGGCATCCGTCTTCTTGGTTTCAAACACGGCGGCGGTGAGCGACAGGCGGTCGTTCATCACATCCCACTTGGTGCCGAGTTCGATACTGCGGCTCTTTTCGGGGCCGAGATCGCGAATGGCCGCGCCACCTGCCGGGCCGTCGGCGCCACCTGCCTGGCCAAGGTTTTCACCGACGGGGTTGGACGATGTGCCGTACGACGCATAGATGCTGCCGTTGGGCAGGGGCTTGTAGACCAGGCCAAGCTGGTAGTTCCAGAGGTTATCTGTGCGGTCGTCGGTATTGTTGGTCACACGGTAATTGTCGTAACGCAAGCCGGCATTGGCTTCCCACTGCTCGGAGAACTTCACCGTGTCGAACACGTAGATGGCGCGCGATTTGATATTGCCATCGTTGGTTTTCGGGCCACGCTGGATGTTGCTTGCGTAATTCCGATTGGGATTGGGACTGTAGAAACTATCGGTGTCGCGGCCGGGAAATCCCGTGACGGATTTCGAATACAACGTTTCCTTGCTGATTTCAAAGCCCGCCGTCACGCTGTGGCGAATCCTGCCCGTGGCAAACTCACCGAAAATATCGGTCTGGTTCAAGATGGCTTCGCTTTGACGCCAACGCGCCCGGGCATCGCGGGTGAACTGCAAGCCAGGGCCTTCGGTCGCGCACGGGCCAACTGACGCGGCGGTGCAGTTGTCGAACGAGGGCCGCGTCATCAGATAATCGTTGAGTGTTTTGACGTAGCGCGTGCTGTTGCGCACGGTAAACACATCGTTCAGGTCATGTTCGATACGCGCCGTCGAGGTATCCGAGGTGTTGTTGCGGTAATCCACATTCTTGCGGCCGTAAAACAAGTCGCGATCCACGCGGATCGGCGTGCTGCGGCCCGGTCGCGCCGCATTGCTGAACGGCATGCCCAGATCGGGCATGTCGTCGTTTTCGATATGCGAATAGCTCAAGGTGACGCGCGTGGGCGTCCCCATCCCGAACGCGAGCGAAGGCGCCACGCCCCAACGATCGATTTCGACATGGTCCCGGCCCGGCACGTCGCCCCCCATGCGCAGGAGGTTCAGGCGAAACGACGTCGAGTCGGTAAAGGCCCAGTTCGCATCGGCGGTGGTGCGGTAGTTGTCGTCGGTGCCGATGCCGGCGCCGATTTCCACGAAGTTCTGCTGCTTCGGGGTTTTGGTGACCAGATTGATGCTGCCGCCCGTCGAGCCGCGGCCGCTGTACGCGGAGCTTGGCCCTTTGAGCACTTCCACCGATTCGAGGTTGAACGTCTCATGCGACGTACGCGCGAAATCGCGCATGCCATCGACCAGGATATCCGTGCTGCTTTCATAGCCCCGAATGAACGGCCGGTCGCCTACCGGGGTGCCGCCTTCGCCGGCACCGAAGGTGATGCCCGGCGTGGTGCGCAGTACGTCTTGCAGCGACGTGGCGCCACGGTCCTTCATCAGCGCTTCGGGCACAACGATCACGCTTCGCGGCGTATCGAGCAGGGGTGCCGTGAATTTGGGCGAAGAGGCCTCGACCGCCTGATAGCCATCGATGGCGTCGCCGTGGACTTGGATCGGGGAGAGTTGCTGTGCGGTCGAACCCGAAGAGCCGGTTTGCGCATGCACTGCACCGGTGGACAAGGCGCCCGTCAACAAAGCCAGCGAGAACGCGGGAAGGAGGCTCGCACTGGGCGACGTCGGGGCAACGACGGGGCGGGACACGGTGGGTTCGGGTCGAGACATGCAATCCTCTTGAGCTGAAAAGTGACAGAACTTACGTTCAGGAAACTGTCAGTATCCTACCCAGGATGTTAATGGATGTACAACTAATTCTCATTTAGCTCACAATTGGACGGCCGAAGTCTGTCTGCTGAACTTGCTTGTCTTGTTGCGATATTTCCTGGATTTGCGCGATATAAACGTCAAAAGCGACCATGAAGGTCGCTTTTGAGTTGCTCGCACTTAAGCTATTTGAGCCGCGCGGTGGGGCTAGCGTCGACGCCTGCGTTATACGGCAACGCCTGAGTTACACGGCGACGCCGGAGCTAAACGTCGACGCCTAAATCAGCGACCGCAAGCATCCACAAACTAAAGCTTTGCGACGGATACCTCGGTCGCTTTCACGAACGCCAGCACTTCGCTGCCGACCTTGAGCTCGAGCTCATGCACCGATCGGGTCGTGATGACGGAGGTCACTATGCCGGCGGGGGTGTCGATATCGACTTCCGACACTACCGGTCCCAATATGATCTCGCTGATTTTGCCGCGAAACTGATTGCGCGCGTTGATGGACTTGATGGTCATGGCTACCTCAATAAAACCGACTTGAAATGATGATTCATTCTGTCAGCAATACGGGCCAATGAAAAAGAACAACGCGGTATGAGGTTATGCCAAGCCGATGGTCAACCCGGTCATCCAAACGCGCGGCCTGGTTCCAGCTCGTCCCAGCAGGTGTGCCTTAGCCGGCCCGCTTGAAACGTTTGGATCTTGCAGGCGCGGCGACCTCGACATCGGCGCGTTTCGTGGGCAGCGGCATCAGAAAATACTGCGCACTGGTGGCGAGAATCCGCTGCGCCGACTCCCGCAAGGATTGACGCTCGCGGTAACCCAGGGGGCCTTTGACGCGGGCGGCGACGTCGCGATTGGCAGGCGTGCCGGTGGGAAAGCGTGCGAACTTGGGTAAGGCTAAGGTGAAAGTGGGCATAACGGTCTCGAATCGGATGCAGTGGAAGCGATAGACGCCATCCTACGTTTGTCATGTGACAGAACAAACGACTTGATTCGACTATCGATATTCGGACAGAAAATACGTTTGCCGAAGATCAGCATATTACCGAGCGGTAACGCGGTTGCCATCCTCCATTGGCGGTAGGGATTCGCGCCGCGCCGTCAGTGCGGGCAGCGCTGCTCGCCGAGCTCAGACGGCGTCGCGCCCCCAGGGCCGCGTGCGTGCCGCTATCATGCGCAATCGCTTTCCCCTCAGCCAGACAGAAAAATTACCCCGCAGGAGACAAGATTCATGAAGATTGTGATTGCACCGGATTCCTTCAAGGAAAGCCTGAGCGCAATGGAAGCCGCTCAAGCCATGGCGCGTGGGGTGCGCCAAGCCTTGCCGGACGCGGAAATCGTGTGCGTGCCCATGGGAGATGGCGGGGAGGGCACCGTGGATGCCGTCCTCGACGCGACTCAGGGCGAATGGCGCACGACCCAAACCACCGATGCGTTGGGCCGACGGATCGCCGCCCGCTGGGGCTGGCTGCCGGACTGCACCGCCTTCATTGAAATGGCGGCTGCCGCAGGTCTTGAGCACGTGGCGCCGGAAGACCGGGATATCTGCCGGGCGTCGACCTTCGGCGTGGGCGAAACCATCCTGGCGGCGCTTGACGCCGGTGCGCAACGCATCGTGATCGGCTTGGGTGGATCGGCCACCAACGACGGCGGCGCCGGGATGCTGCAAGCATTGGGCGTCACACTTCGGGATGCGGCAGGCGTTGACCTCGTCCCCGGCGGCGCCGCGTTGGCAGACTTGGCCAGTATCGATACCACACACCTCGACGCGCGCTTGATGACGGTGCGCGTCGAGGCCGCCACCGACGTCGATAACCCGCTGTGCGGCGAGTCGGGCGCCTCGGCGATCTTCGGGCCGCAAAAGGGAGCCACGCCGCAGGATGTGCTCGCGTTGGATGCCGCTTTGGCGCATTTCGCCGCCGTGTGTGCCGATAAACTGGGCCGGGATGTGAGCGGCGAGCCGGGCACCGGTGCTGCCGGTGGCACCGGTTTTGCCCTGCAAGCCTTCGTGCAGGCGCAATTTCGGCCCGGCATCGAGCTGGTGGCCGAACTGACCGGGCTGGCGGCAACCGTGGCCGATGCCGATCTGGTCTTCACCGGCGAAGGCCGCATGGATGCACAAACATTGCGCGGCAAGACGCCGGCTGGCGTTGCGCGCGTGGCGCAACAGGCCGGCGTGCCGGTGGTGGCGATCGCCGGCTCACTGGGTCCGGGTTATGACGCCCTCTATGCCGCTGGCCTCACTGCCGCGGTGAGTCTTGCCTGCGGACCAATGACGCTGAAGGAAGCCTGCGACCGCGCAGGCGACTTATTGACTGAACGGGCGCGCGATATGTCGCGGTTGTGGCTGGCGGGCCGAAGTGTTCGGGTCGCACGCGACGCATGATGCCGCGAGCTGCCGGGCACATTGGTATACGCTTGCGCTATTGCCAGACGCTTATCGGAGACATATAAGCGTCTTATCACTACTAAAAAAATGAGTGGCCACGATGTTGCAATCATCCAGTCGGACCGACATTGACCCGCAAGAGACAGCGGAATGGCGTGAGGCGCTACAGGCCGTGGTTCAAACCCACGGCGCGCATCGAGCGCAATACCTGCTCGACAATCTGGCCCGCATGGCCGACGAGTTGCGCGTCGGCTGGCGCCGGTCGCTGAACACCCCCTATGTCAATTCGATCCATGCGTCGGATGAGCCCGTCTATCCCGGTGATCTCGATCTGGAGAAGGATTTGGGGTCGCTCATCCGCTGGAATGCGCTGGCGATGGTGGTGCGGGCAAACAAGGCCTATGGTGAGCTGGGTGGCCACATCGCCAGCTATGCCAGCGCCGCGGATCTTTTCGAGGTCGGGTTCAATCACTTTTTCAGGGCGCGCGACGATCGCGGGCACGGCAATCTGGTCTTCTTTCAGCCGCACAGCGCCCCAGGTGTGTATGCCCGGGCATATCTCGAAGGCCGTCTCACTGAAGAGGATCTCACTTACTTCCGGCGCGAGTTGAGCGGCGAACGCGCGGGTGCCCGTGGCCTGTGCAGCTATCCGCATCCGTATCTGATGCCCGATTTCTGGCAGTTTCCCACCGGATCGATGGGCATCGGCCCGATCAGCTCGATTTATCACGCGCGCTTCATGCGGTATCTGACGCATCGCAATCTGCTCGATTGCCAGGGCCGCAAGGTGTGGGGGGTGTTTGGCGACGGCGAGATGGACGAGCCCGAGAGCATGGCCGCGTTGACGCTGGCTGCGCGCGAGGGGCTCGACAATCTGGTGTGGGTGGTGAACTGCAATCTGCAGCGCCTGGACGGCCCGGTGCGTGGCAACGCCAGCATCATCGAAGAACTCGAGACACTGTTTCTGGGCGCCGGCTGGAATGTGATCAAGGTACTGTGGGGCAGCGATTGGGATGCCTTGTTCGCCCGCGATCGTCATGGTGCGCTGGCGCGCGCGTTTTCGACCATGGTCGACGGTCAGATGCAAACGTTTTCCGCCAAGGATGGCGCCTACAACCGTGAACATTTCTTCGGTCAGACGCCTGAGCTGGCGGCGTTGGTCGAGCATTTGTCCGATGCGCAGATCGACGGCCTCACGCGCGGCGGGCACGATCTCAAGAAGATCCATGCAGCCTATGCCGAGGCCGCCCGAAGCGAAGGCCAACCTACCGTGATCCTCGCGCATACGAAGAAAGGCTTCGGCATGGGTGCGGCCGGGGAAGGGCGGATGACCACCCACTCGCAGAAGAAACTCGATGCTCAGGCATTGCTGGCCTTTCGGGATCGCTTCAATCTGCCGCTGACCAATGCACAAACCGAATCGCTGGCGTTTCACAAGCCTGCCGACGACAGTCCGGTGATGCGTTACATGCATGCGCGCCGCGCTGCATTGGGCGGCTTTTTGCCTGCCCGGCGCACGACTGCCGACCCGTTGGCGGCGCCGGATATTGGCGATTTCGCTCGTTTTGCTTTGACGGCGGACGCCAAGGAAATGAGCACGACCATGGCGTTCGTGCGCATGCTGGGCGCGTTGATGAAAGATCCGCAACTCGGGCCCCGCGTGGTGCCGATTGTGGCCGACGAAGCGCGCACCTTCGGGATGGCCAACCTGTTCAAGCAGTTCGGCATCTACTCGAGCGTCGGGCAGCGGTATGCGCCCGAAGACATCGGGTCGATTCTCAGTTACCGCGAAGCGCGCGACGGGCAGATTCTGGAAGAGGGCATCACCGAAGCCGGCGCGATCGCTAGTTGGACGGCTGCCGCCACGAGCTATAGCGTGCATGGCCTGGCCATGCTGCCGTTCTATATCTACTACTCGATGTTCGGCTTTCAGCGGGTGGGCGACCAGATCTGGGCGGCCGCCGACCAGCGGCCACGTGGCTTTCTCATCGGCGCCACTTCAGGGCGCACCACACTGGGTGGCGAAGGGCTGCAGCATCAGGACGGCGTGAGCCATCTGACCGCGGCCACCATTCCCAACTGCAAGGCTTACGACCCCTGCTACGCGGCGGAGCTGGCGGTGATCGTCGATCGCGGCATTCGGGATATGGTCGTCGATCAAGAGGATGTTTTCTACTACATCACGCTAATGAACGAGAATTACGCTCAGCCTTCGTTGATCGCCGGTTCCGAAGCCGCGATCCTGCAAGGCGGCTATCTGCTGTCGCATCGTCTGCCGGCTGCGGGCGCCACGCCGGGCCGCAGCGTGACCTTGATGGGATCAGGTGCGATCCTGCACGTGATGACCGCAGCGGCCGAGTCGCTTGCGGCGCAAGGCATCGAAACCTTTGTCTATAGCGTGACCAGTTGGAGCGAACTGGCGCGTGACGGTGTGCGCAGTCAGGAACAGTGGCTGGCCAACCCCGCCACAGCGCCCACGCCTTACGTGCAGCGCCTCCTGGCGCAAAGCCAGGGCCCCATCGTGGCGGCAAGCGATTATGTGCGTGCGGTTCCCGAAAGCGTACGCGCGTTCATCCCCGGCAGCCGACCGCTGGTGTCGTTGGGCACCGATGGTTTCGGGCGCAGCGATACCCGGGCAGCACTGCGTGAGTTTTTCGGCGTCGACGCGGCGGCGGTGGTGAAGGCAGCGATCGCTATGCTGGATCATCCGCAAGCCTAGTGCGCAGTCCCGGGCAGAAATCATCGGTCGTGTCGGCCGATGATCGCTCGCCCACTGCGGCGATCGCACGATCGCCGCGCGACCCGGCGCTACATTGCATGGTGCGCCGGATAGGCCTTGTCGAAGTAGCGCACGATCTCGGGCGCGCCTGAGGGTCATCCCGGGTGTGGCGTTTTCGTGCAAATGCGCCCTGTATGATGCTTCTCGATGCTGCGCCTCTTCGGGCGGGCCGCCAGATTCGTCATGACTCAAGAAACCAAAACCCTATTGCTCACCGGCGCGAGCCGGGGTATCGGACACGCCACGGTCAAGCATTTTCAGGCAGCCGGATGGCGTGTGTTCACGGCCTCGCGACAAAACTGGGCGCCCGACGCGTGCCCGTGGTCGGAAGGCGAGAGCAACCACATCCATCTCGATCTCCAAGATATCGCCGGGGTTGAGAACAGCGTGGCGCTGATCAAGGAAAAGCTCGGCAACGGCAAGCTGCATGCGCTGGTCGACAACGCCGGCATGTCGCCCAAGGGCGCAGATGGTGGCCGCCTGGGTGTACTCGAAACCGACTACACAACGTGGCTTAAAGTCTTCAACGTCAATCTCTTCTCGAGCGCGTTGCTGGCTCGGGGTCTCTTTGCCGAACTCAAGGCCGCGCAGGGCTGCGTGATCAACGTCACCTCGATCGCGGGCAGCAAAGTCCATCCTTTCGCGGGTGTGGCGTATGCGACGTCAAAGGCAGCGTTATCGGCGCTGACGCGTGAAATGGCCTATGACTTTGGCCCGCACGGCGTACGGGTCAATGCCATCGCGCCGGGAGAGATCGATACGGCAATTCTGTCGGCCGGTACCGAGGCGATCGTTGAGAACAGCATTCCGATGCATCGTCTGGGCAAACCCGAAGAAGTGGCGTCCCTGGTGTATTTCCTGTGCACGAGTGGCGCGTCGTACGTCAACGGCTCGGAGATTCACGTGAACGGCGGGCAGCACGTTTGATCGCTGGGGGCTTGCGTTTGGCGCGATGACCCCAAGCTACAGGATGAGTGTCGTCATGCGCCAAGCGCCATGGCACTGGTAAGCGTGTGCCTGGCGCTGTTGCTGGAACCGAGTCCGCGATTCGCCATCAAACGATGTGCGATCAAGCGAAGTATCTACGTTTTAACGGGAGCACGTCATCATGAATCAACAAGACCGCGCTGCAATCGACGGTGTATTTGGACGGTTGGGCGAGCTCGAGCGCCAAGGCGTGCCGCGAGATGCCGAAGCCGATAAATTCATTACGTCGCGCGTCAACGAACAGCCCGGCGCTGCCTATTACCTGGCGCAAACGGTGGTGGTGCAAGAACAAGCGCTGAAAGCCGCGCAAGACAAGATCAATCAACTGGAACAGCAGTCAGCCCCGAAGTCGGCGGCGGCAGATACGGGCCTGGGCTATTCGTTCGGACGGGCGCCGGCGCGCGATGCGGCCCCGGTGCCGGGCGGCGCGCCTGCGACGGCTGGTGTGCCGGGTGGGGTGCCCGGTGCAGGCGCTGTGCCGGGCGCGGCGGCAGGCGCGGCCCCCAATGCCGGTGCTGCACCTGGCGCGGGCGGCCTGGCCGGCTCGGGATTTGGCCGCGGCGCGGGCGGTGGCGGTTTTCTGGCTGGTGCAATGCAAACGGCCATGGGCGTGGCAGGCGGCATGATGCTCGGTAGCCTGCTGGGCAACATGCTCGGCGGCAATAACGCCAATGCGGCCGAACCGCCTGCGGATGCTGCGGGTGAGGGTGGCGATGCCGCGGCGGCCGATCAGGGGCACGACGCCAGCGCCGACCCGGTGGGGTATGACGATCCCGGCTTTGACGATGGCGGCGGCTTCGATGGCGGTTTCGACGACATTTGAGTCGCGCATGAGGATGTACGACAGTTGATGTACGACAGTTGATAATCGGCAGTTGATAGACGAGTGCGCCCGACCACGATGATCGGGCGCGCTTCTTGCTTTTCTACGGCCAGATTTTCAAAAGGAGTAGAAACATGCTGAACTCAAACGAACTCGAAGCTCTGCGTCGTATCAAGTCGGGTGAAGCCCCGGTGGATGATGCGCACCGTGAAACGCTGCACCAGCGTGGCCTGATCGAACACACGGACGGCAACTACACCGTCACGCAGGAAGGCGACGAACATCTCGGCATCCTGAAGGGCATTGGCGAAGCGATTGCCGATATCGTCGTTCCCGGCGCGGGATCGAACGAAGCGTTGCAGCGTACGATCGACGCCGACGAGGCGCGCGACAAGAACAAGTGACTATCGAATCCCGCGCAGCGCCTGGCGCCGCGAGAGGGATGTGATTCACTATCGAGGCCGGCCACACTGTGGTCGGGCTTGTACGTTTTGCTGAGTGCCTCTTTGCGCCGTCGTCCTTCCGGCCCACCGCAAACAATGTAAATAATGTAAGGCGGGCGGATTAAACGATCGTGCGGGACGTCTATCCCACTATGACCTCCGACTCGCCGTCTTTTGACGTTGTTGCCCAGCTTGGCGCGCTTCGCCGTTATGCGCGTTCGCTCACTCGCAACGTGCACGATGCGGAGGATCTGGTTCAAGAGTCGCTCACGCGCGCCTACGAAAAAAGGCATGCGCTCAAAGACGGCGCCAGCCTTCGCGGGTGGCTCTTTTCTATTTTGCACAACACCTTCGTGAGCGATCGGCGTGCGCATCAATCCAGCGGCGCGCTAACCGACGCCTTCGACGAGCACACCGCCGCGCTTGCTACGAGCCCGGCACATGACCATGTCGTGCGCTTGCGCCAACTTGAGCGCGCGTTCGATGCCTTGCCGGAAGACCAGCGTGCGGCGCTGCACCTGGTGACGATCGAAGGACTGTCCTATCAAGACGCAGCCGGCACCTTGGCGGTGCCCATCGGCACACTGATGTCGCGTCTGGGTCGTGCGCGCGCAGCCTTGCGTGCCTTCGAGGATGGCGTGCCGGGCACCGGCGCGTCCACCGCGTCGCGCACGGTTCACCTTAAAGTCGTGGGAGGCTTGGATGCAGACCGATAACCCCATATCCGACATCGACCTCGACGCGTACGTCGACGATCAACTGGATGCGCGACGCCGCATCGATGTCGAAGCCTACCTGTCGCAGCATTCGCGGGAAGCGATGCGGGTGATGGCAGATCTGCGCATTCGCGATGCGCTGCGTTTGAATGTCAGCGAACGCGCTGCGGCCGACGACGCTCACACACATGCCTTGGCGCTGCGACTGGCGCGTGCGCTCGGGCGCCGCCAGTGGTTGGCGCGGTTGCGGCGCACGGCTGCCGCGGCCGCTTTGTTTGGCGTGGGTTGGGCCGGACACGTCGGTTTCTCGGCGATTTCGTTCAACACGGATGGCGTCGCGCAGGCCTCACCGGCGTTCGTCGACGATGCCGTCATGGCACACCGCACCTCGCTGTTGCGTGCCGGAATGCAATCTCAGCCCGAAGTGCCGTATCTCGATGCGGACGAAATTTTGCGCCTGACCGGGATTCCGATGCCGGCCTTGCCCGAACAATGGCGCATTCGCGACGTCCAGGTATTTCCGTCGCGCGGCGGGCCGGGCGTCGAAACCGTGGTGGATGCCGACACCTTCGGCGCCGTATCCGTATTTGCGGCACGCGGTACATCGCCCGCCATTGCGCAAGGGCTCACCACCTCGCGCAAGGATGATGAAACCATCGTCCATTGGCAACAAGGCGAATGGGCGTATGCCGTGACCGGCGCGCTTTCCGATACCGATCTTATGCGTGTGGCTGGCTTGCTCGCCGCTGCACCGCGCCCGCCGCTATAGCGCCATCCTGACGGATGGGAGCCGCGCGCGCCCGTTTTTTTTACTTCCAAGGAAGATGATGTTTTTCGACTGGATGGCCGATCCGACCGCCTGGCTGGGCCTGGCGACGTTGATCGTGCTTGAAGTGGTGCTGGGTATCGATAACCTGGTGTTTATCGCCATTCTCGCGGATAAATTACCTGAACATCAGCGCAATCGCGCACGCATGATCGGCCTTTCGCTGGCCTTGATCATGCGCCTGGGGCTGCTGGCCAGCATCGCGTGGGTCGTCACGCTCACCGCGCCGCTTTTCACGTTGTTCGGCATGGACTTTTCCGGTCGGGATCTCATCCTGATCTTCGGCGGCATGTTCTTGTTGTTCAAAGGAACGATGGAGTTGCACGAGCGTCTTGAGGGCGCTGCAGAGCACGTGGGCGGCAAGCGCACCCAGCATGCGGTGTTCTGGCACGTGATCGCGCAGATCGTGGTACTCGATGCGGTGTTCTCGCTCGACTCGGTTATCACCGCTGTGGGTATGGTCGAAGAAATCAGCATCATGATGACCGCCGTGATTTTCGCGATGGCGCTGATGATGATAGCGAGCCGGCCGTTGATGGCGTTTGTGAGCCGCCACCCGACGGTGGTGATTTTGTGCCTGGGGCTGCTCCTGATGATCGGTTTCAGTCTGGTGGCCGAAGGTCTGGATTTCCATATCCCCAAGGGTTATCTGTATGCCGCCATTGGCTTCGCCATCCTGATCGAAGCCTGCAATCAATTGGCGCGCCGCAATCGGATTCGCACGGCGAGTGCCGCAGGCCGGCGCGACCGAACCGCGCAGGCGGTGTTGCGTCTGCTTGCCGCCGGCCGCGACAAGCAGCCCGACACCAACGCCGATGACATGATTGCTTTAGTGGGTGACCCCAGCGCCGAGGCGACCTTCGCACCGGAAGAAAGCACGATGATCGAGCGAGTGCTTGCGATCGGTACGCGCGATGTGCGCGCCATCATGGTGCCGCGCGGGCGGATGACCTGGCTGGATGTGGCCGATACCCATGAAGACGTGCTGCGCAAATTTGCGCTGGGCCACTCGCGCATGCCCTTGTGCGAGGGCGAGCCGGGCAATGTGGTCGGCGTGGTGCATTTCAAGGATGCATTGATGGCGCTGCAGCAACCCGGACCGGTCGATCTCGTGGCCATTGCGCGCCAACCGCGCTTCGTGACCGAAACGACGCCGGTGCTCAAGTTGCTCGAACAGATCCGCGTGTCGCGCGATCATATGCTGATCGTGGTGGATGAACATGGTCAGTGCGAAGGGTTGGTGACGCCGATGGATGTGCTGACCGCGGTGGGCGGCGATCTCCCGGAGCACGATGCCGAGAGTCGCGTGCAGGCCACGCGCATGGTCGATGGTTCCTGGCTTTTGGATGGCCGGCTGTCGATCGACGAGGCGCGCCGGGAGCTCAACGAGCCCGAACTGGCACGCCCGCACCCTGATGCCACGTTGGCAGGTTACCTGTTGCGTGTGGCGGGACGCATCCCGGATGTGGGTGAAATCGTGACCTGGAATGGATGGCGATTCGAGATTACCCGTCGCGACCGCCAGCGTGTGGATCAGGTCAGGGCCATGGGGCCGGACTTTGTGCTCGTGCCGGCATCTCCGATGGGCGACGCGTAGGATGAGGTGAACCGCGCGGGCGCCGCCCGACCGTGCGTTCCCAATATCTTTACATTTTCAATGGGGAAGACTACTTTTGCCAGTATGAGCCCCGCCCGTCCTGCAGCAACACCATTGCGCAAAAAATCGGACGTCTCCACCAAAGGAGAACGGACGCGGGGTCGTTTATTGGCAGCGTGCAGTGTGGAATTCGCCAAAAACGGATTCGTGGCCACGCGCATCAGCGACATCGTTGCTCGTGCAGGCGTCAGCCAACCTGTTTTCTACCTCTATTTTTTCAGTAAACAGGCGGCATATGACGAACTGGTCACGCTGTTCGGTCGCCGGCTTCAGGACGCCGTCGGCGAGGCGCTGATCGGCGCCGACGTACCGGCAACGGCGGTCGACGCGCGCGTGCGGTTGACCATACACAAGCTGCTTACCATCCTGTGGGCCGACCCCGATCTTACGCAAATCGGCTTCACGCAATCGGCGTCGGCCGAAGATCTCAAGACAGCACTCTGTGCGCAAATTACGCACAACCTTCGTGCGGAGCAGGCGACCGGCTTCTTTCGACCGGAGATTACGCCAGAGTTGTTTGCGCAAGCCTTCATGGGAATGATGGAGCGCTTCTCGCGCTTCCGACCGCCTCCGCCTCAAGATGAACAGCTCGCCGATTTTATCGGCACGCTCATCCTGGACGGCATGCGTGCCGAGCCCCTGCACCGATAAGAAAACCGCGTTGCACTGACATTTGCCTGAAACGGTGTACTAGTGCGCGCTTTTTTCTTTGACAATTACTACTGACTAGTAGTAATTTCCCTAACCTCGCTCGGCCCGATGTCCGATCGATCCTGGCGCGCCGCGATAGACGAAAAATATTTCCAATAGCATGCGCTTGGCCGAAGAGCGGCTTCAACGCTGGCACGCGCCGTGCGAAGCATCGTCCCATTACGCAGGATGCCCAACTAGGAAGTGTTATGAATCTGGACGACGCCATCGCCCATTTGCACACCGCGCTGGAACGCTTTAGAGCCGTGGAGCCGTTTGCCTCCCGTTCCCTCGCTTCTCGCGACTATGCTGTCTATGCGCAGGCGGCGTATGAGCTGCGGCATGCGCAGAGCCTGCTGGCAGCGGCTCAGGAACGGCTTCACCCGCAGCATCCCGCGCATCGCGACCGTCGCGCAGGCATTGCTAAGCATCACATGGGCAGCCATCCTTCGATGGTACGAGATCATCGCGGCCGCTGTGCCTTGTAAGGGTGTGAATAGAAGGCGCCTGTCCTGTCGGGGGTCGTTCACTTGTCAAGTTGTTGGCGGAAAATCCGCCCCGCTCAAGTGCCAAAAAGTCATCGCGAACTGAGCGTTAATAACCATCCAGATATTGCAGAAAGCCGGCTTTTAGCCGGCTTTCTCACGTTTTGCTGACATGTTGCTGACGTTTTAAGGCTCAACGGCAGCGGGGTTTACGTTAATTGACCGCCATGGAGGCGCTCCGGCATCATCCTGCCTCTGTTTAAGCAAGCTGTCAGGAGACTGCCATGTCACTTCGCCACACCGTTCTTGGCCTCGCACTCGCGACGGCGCTCGCCATTCCCGCCATGGCCCACGCCAAACCCTTCAAATGGGCCAGCCAAGGCGATATCCTGACGTTCGATCCGCATTCGCAAAACGAAGGCCTCACGATTGCAGCCAACAGCTACGTGTATGAGCCGTTGGTCACGTACGATCGCAACTTCAAGGTCGTGCCGCGCCTGGCCACGTCGTGGGAACAAACCTCGCCCACGCTGTGGCGCTTCAAGCTCCGTCAGGGTGTGAAGTTCCATGACGGTTCCGCCTTCACGGCCGACGACGCAGTGTTCTCCGTGCAGCGCGCGATGGCGCCCACCTCAAATTACAAGGCATACACGACCGGCATCAAGGAAGTGCGCCGCGTCGACGATTTCACCATCGATATCGAACTGACAGCGCCCAATCCGGTGCTGCTGAACCAATTGCCGCTCGTGTTCATCATGAACAAAGCGTGGTCCGAAAAGAACAACGTCACCAAGCCGCAAGACTTCGTCAACAAAGAAGAGACCTTCGCTGCCCGCAACACCAATGGCACCGGTCCCTTCAAACTGAAGTCGCGGGAAATCGATGTACGCACGGTGTTCGTCGAAAATGCCGACTGGTGGAACAAGGCCGAGAAAACCGGCAACGTCACCGAAATGACCTATACGCCGATCAAGCAGAACGCCACGCGCACCGCTGCGCTGCTGTCGGGTGAAATCGACTTCGTGCTCGATCCCGCTGCCCAGGATCTGGACCGACTGCGCAAGCAAGCCAAGGTGGTCGAGGGCAACGAAACACGCACGATCTACATTGGTCTGGATCAGAAGCGTCCCGAACTGCTGTATTCGTCGATCAAGGGCAAGAACCCGTTTGCCGATGTGAAGGTGCGCGAAGCGCTCTATCTGGCCATCGACACCGACGCGATCAAGCGCGCCGTGATGCGCGGCCTGTCTGCGCCTACCGGCACGATGATCGCCCCGCAAGTGCACGGCTGGACCGAGGCGCTGCACAAGCGCGTCGCCTACAACCCGGAGCGTTCGCGCGCGTTGCTGAAAGAGGCCGGCTACGACGGTACGCTGCAGTTCACGCTGGATTGCCCGAACAACCGCTACATCAACGATGAGGCGATCTGCCAAGCGGTCGTGGGCATGTGGGCCAAGGTGGGCGTGAAGGCCGCGCTCAACGCCATGCCGCGCGCAACCTACTTCCCCAAGACGCAATCGGGCGACACGAGCGCGTTCCTGTTCGGTTGGGGCGTGCCCACGTTCGACGCGATGTATTCGCTGCAAAGCCTGATCCGCAGCAAAGGAGAGGGCGCCGATGGCTCCTATAACCTGGGTAACTACCAGAACAAGGAAGTCGACGCGCTGATCGACGGCATCAAAACGGAAACCGACGTGCCCAAGCGCGATGCGGCGATCCACAAAGCGTTGGAAATTCACGCCAAGGAATTCGGCCACATCCCGCTGCATGACCAGGTCATCCCCTGGGCCATGCGGCCCAATGTGGAAGTGGTTCACCGCGCCGACAACCGTCTGGTCGCGGAATGGGTGAAGATCGACTGACGTGTTTGCATTCATTCTGCGTCGTTTGATGCAGGCAGCGGCCGTGATGTTGACGGTCGCCTTGCTTGCCTTTGTATTGTTCCAGTACGTCGGGGACCCCGTCTCCACCATGCTTGGCCAGGACGGCACGGCCGCCGAGCGGGCCGAGCTGCGCGAGCGTCTGGGGCTCAATGCCTCTGCACCCGTGCAGTTCGCCAAGTTCGTCGGCAATGCGCTCCAGGGCGACTTCGGTATGTCGTTGCGTCAAAGCGAGAAGGTGTCGGACATGCTCAAGTCGCGGTTACCCGCCACGCTTGAACTGTCATTCGCCGCGGCATTGATTGCCTTGGTGCTTGGCGTACCCCTGGGCGTCTATACCGCACTCAAGCGGCACGGCGCGCTGTCGCAACTGGTGCTGGCCGTGTCGTTGCTCGGCGTCTCGTTACCCACTTTCCTGATCGGTATTCTGCTGATTCTGATTTTTTCGGTCGGATTGGGCTGGCTGCCGAGTTATGGCCGCGGCGAAACCGTTTCCATTGGATGGTGGAGCACGGGTCTGCTCACCAAGAGCGGCTGGACCCATCTGATTTTGCCGGCGATCACGTTGTCGTTGTTCCAGCTCACGTTGGTGCTGCGGTTGGTACGCTCCGAGATGCTTGAAGTGCTGCGCTCCGAGTACATCAAGTTTGCACGGGCGCGTGGGCTCAAGCGCCGGGCGATTCATTTCGGCCATGCGTTGAAGAACACGCTGGTGCCGGTGATCACGATTACCGGTTTGCAGCTGGGTGGCATCATCGCCTTCGCCATCGTCACCGAAACCGTGTTTCAGTGGCCGGGCATGGGACTGCTGTTCATCCAGGCCGTGCAATTTGCCGATATCCCAGTGATGGCGGCCTATCTCTGTTTGATCGCATTGGTGTTCGTGGTGATCAATCTGATCGTCGATTTGTTGTATTTCGTAGTCGATCCTCGTCTTCGCATGAGTGTTTCGCGCGGCACGGGAGGTCATTGATGAGTGCAACGTTAAAACGATGGTGGGACAGCGATCTCGCCTGGGCTTGGCGGCATTCGCCGGTGGCGGTCATCGCCAGCCTGATGCTCCTTCTGTTTCTGGTCTGTTCGTTCGGCGCGGGATGGGTAGCGCCGCACAACCCCTTCGATCTCACCACGGTAGAGTTGCTCGACGCGCTCTTGCCGCCGGCGTGGTCCGAGGGCGGCAGCGCCAATTACCCCCTGGGCACCGATAGCCAGGGCCGCGATCTGATGTCGGCGATCTTCTACGGCTCGCGCGTGTCGTTGTTGATCGGTCTGGCCGCGGTCGTGATCTCGATGGTGGTGGGGATTGCCTTGGGTCTCCTGGCCGGTTACGTAGGCGGGCGCACCGATGCCTTCATCATGCGAATCGCCGATGTGCAACTGTCGTTTCCCGCCATCCTGATTGCGCTCTTGATCGACGGCGTCGCGCGGGCCGCGTTTCCGCCTGAGATGCACGAGAATATTGCGTTTCCGGTCTTGATCGGCGCGATTTCGCTGGCCGGCTGGCCGCAATATGCGCGTACGGTGCGCGGTTCGACGCTCGTCGAAAAAGGGCGTGAGTATGTGCAGGCCGCGCGGGTGATCGGCGTGTCGTCGCCGGTAATCATGTTCCAACATGTGCTGCCCAACGTCACCGGCCCCGTACTGGTACTGGCCACGGTTCACTTGGCCACGGCCATCATTACCGAGGCCACCTTGTCATTTCTGGGGGTGGGCGTGCCGTCCACGTCGCCTTCTCTGGGCACCCTGATTCGTATCGGCAACGACTTCCTGTTCTCAGGCGAGTGGTGGATCACCATTTTCCCCGGGCTGGCGCTGGTATTGCTGGTGCTGTCGGTAAACCTGCTGGGCGACTGGCTGCGCGATGCGCTCAACCCCAGGCTTTCCTGATGTCTATGGTTTCACTTCTAGAAGTCCGCAACTTATGCGTGGAGTTTCCCTCCCGCCGCGGCACGCTCAAAGCCCTGAACGATGTGTCGTTTTCCATCTCCGCCGGCGAAGTGCTGGGGGTGGTGGGGGAGTCGGGCGCCGGTAAATCGCTTACGGGCGCTTCGATCATCGGCCTGCTCGAGCCGCCCGGGCGCATCGCCAGCGGCGAAATCCTGCTCGAAGGACGGCGCATCGATAATCTGCCCGATGAGGCCATGCGCCGTATCCGCGGCAAGGAAATCGGCGCGGTGTTTCAAGATCCGCTGACCTCGCTCAATCCGCTCTACACCGTTGGCCGCCAATTGGCCGAGACGATCGTCACGCATTTGCCGATGACGTGGACGCAAGCGCGTCAGCGCGCGATCGATCTGTTGGCGTCGACCGGCATTCCGGCCGCACGCGAGCGCATCGATCACTATCCGCATCAGTTCTCGGGCGGGATGCGGCAGCGCGTGGTGATCGCCTTGGCGCTCGCAGCCGAACCCAAACTGGTCGTGGCTGACGAGCCCACGACCGCGCTGGATGTGTCGATCCAGGCGCAGATCATCGAACTGCTCAAGAAACTGTGCCGCGAGCACGGCGCCGCCGTGATGCTGATCACCCACGACATGGGCGTGATCGCCGAGACGGCCGATCGCGTAGCCGTGATGTACGCAGGGCGGGTGGTCGAGGTGGGACCGGTATCGGAGGTGATTCACGCGCCCAGTCATCCGTATACGGCGGGCTTGATGGGCTCGATTCCCACGTTGGACAGCCATGTGGAAAGGCTCGTGCAGATCGACGGCAGCATGCCGCGCCTCACCGCGATTCCGCCCGGCTGTGCCTTCAATCCGCGTTGTGTGAAGCGCATGCCGCGATGTACGCAAGCGCGGCCCGAACTCATGCCGGCGGGCGCCACGCGCGCCGCCTGCTGGTTACACGATAAAGCGGAGGCCGCATGACGATGCCCATGCACGCCACATCCATCGATGTCTCGGGGCGTGTGACCCCCATGCACACGGCACGCGTGGCCGATCCGCTGGTCCGGGTCGAAGACGCCGCGCGTTGGTTCGATGTGTCGCCACCGTGGCTCGAGCGGGTGATCAGTCGCAAGCCGCGCGTCGATTTGCGTGCGGTGGACGGCGTCACCTTCGATATCGGGCGCGGCGAAACCTTCGCGCTGGTGGGTGAGTCCGGCTGCGGCAAATCGACCGTCGCGCGGATGCTGGTCGGCCTTTACGGGTTGACCCGCGGCCGTATCCTGTTTGAAGGGCAACCGCTGGATCGTATGACGCAGCCCGGTGGGAAGGCCATGCGTAGCCGCCTGCAGATGATTTTCCAGGATCCCTACGCAAGCTTGAATCCACGCTGGCGGGTAGGGCGCATCATTGCCGAGCCGCTCAAGACCCACACGCAGATGACGCCGCGCGAGCGGATCGACCGCGTGTCCGAATTGCTCACACAAGTGGGCCTCGATCCCGCGGATCAGCAACGTTTTCCGCATCAGTTCTCGGGTGGCCAACGGCAACGCATTTCCATCGCCCGCGCGTTGGCCGTGCAGCCGGAATTGCTCGTCTGCGATGAACCTACGTCCGCATTGGACGTATCGGTGCAGGCGCAGGTGCTCAATCTGATGAAGGATCTGCAACGCCGCCTGGGGCTGACGTATCTCTTTATCTCGCACAACCTAGCGGTGGTGCATCACGTGGCCGATCGCGTGGGCGTCATGTATCTGGGGCGAATCGTCGAGGTGGCGCCGCGCGACGCCTTGTTTGCGCAGCCGCGTCATCCGTATACCCGCATGCTGCTGGAAGCGATTCCGGATATGCATGGCAACGGCAAGGCGCGCACGCGGGTAGCCGGTGAAGTGCCCAATCCGCTCAATCCCCCGTCGGGCTGCACCTTCCATCCGCGCTGTCCGCACGCCAATACGCGGTGCAAAACGGAAGAGCCCAAGGCATTGGCGGCCGGTTTGAGCGTGGTCACCTGCCATGCCATCGAGGAAGGGCGGATCTCGTAGCCGCACCGTGCTGTGGGGCAATCGGATAACGGTCGTCTGAAATGGCTGCGAAAGCGCCAAAACGTCGCATGGGAGCGACGTTTTGGGGCGAAGACCGGCGTGTCGAGGAGGGTAAGAATCGCGCATCCGACGGGATGCGATATCCTCAGCGATTATGTAGCGGTACTTCAAGGAGCATTATGCAGATCAGTTTTCGCGATTCCCACGCCTATCCCGGATGCGGTGTCCGCATCGGCGATTTACCCGATGCTGTTGAAAGTTTGGCTGTAGAGGTCGCATTTTCCGACGGCACCGACGCGCCGGCACAGTGCACGGTGGTCGATGCGCAGCAGATCAAGCTGTGGATTGGCGCCCACACGACCAATTCGGGTAACGCGGTCAAACCGCGTGCGTGGCTGATCAAGCGTGAACCCGGCGCCCCGGTCTGGAAGGTCGCCTCCCGTATCTGACCGGATCCGGAATTCTGCAGTGCGGGCAAGACGCCGATCGCGTCGCGTCCGCGCGGCGGCAATGTCGCTGCCGCGCCATTGCTGCCGTATATCGGCCGGATCCGAACCGGCCCGACTCTACCGACTCTACCGACCCGAACCAACCCGAACCAACCCGAACCGACCCGAATCGACCCGAATCGACCCGAGTCGGTACAGATCCGACGCTCGCAAGACGCGGTATCGGCCTCATCGCGTGATCCGCACCCTTTATTGCCAGCCGTAGCGGCGGCGATAAAAGACTTTCATGGCCTGCGTCAGCGCCATATACGCGATCAGGATCACCGGCAGGAACACAAAGTAGAGCGGCGGTAGCGCCTCCAGCTTGAAGTAACCCGCAAGCGGACCCATCGGCAAGAAGATCCCCACCGCCATGATCAGGCCGGTCATCACCAGCAAGGGCATCGACGCGCGGCTTTGAATGAACGGCAGCTTCGGCGTGCGAATCATGTGCACGATCAGCGTTTGCGTCAGCAAGCCGACGACGAACCAACCCGACTGAAAGAGCGTTTGATGTTCGGGCGAGTTGGCCCCGAACACAAACCACATCATGGCGTACGTCAGGATGTCGAACACCGAACTGATCGGACCGAAGAACAGCATGAACCGGCCTACCTCGGCAGGTTGCCAGTGCTGGGGCTTTTTGAGCAGATCTTCGTCGACGTTGTCGAACGGAATGGCAATCTGCGACACATCGTAGAGCAGGTTCTGCACCAGAAGATGCATCGGCAGCATGGGCAGAAACGGGATGAAGGCACTCGCCACAAGCACCGAAAATACGTTGCCGAAGTTCGAGCTCGCGGTCATCTTGATGTACTTGAGCATGTTGGAGAACGTGCGCCGACCTTCGAGCACGCCTTCCTCCAGGATCATCAAGCTCTTCTCGAGCAGGACGATATCGGCCGCTTCCTTGGCGATGTCGACGGCGGTATCCACCGAGATGCCGATGTCGGCCGTGCGCAGGGCGGGTGCGTCGTTGATGCCGTCGCCCATGAAGCCCACCACGTGGCCGTTGTTCTTCAAGGTCTGAACGATACGTTCCTTGTGCGCCGGCGTGAGTTTTGCAAAAACGGCGGTACGCTCCACGGCCACGGCCAGTGCCGCATCGTCGAGCGCGTCGACGTCGGGTCCCAGCAGAATGGCCGCGCGATCGATCGTCATGCCCACATCGCGGCACACCTTTAACGTGACGAGCTCGTTGTCGCCCGTGAGCACTTTCACTGCCACGCCATGTTCGGCCAATGCGCGCAGCGCGGGCGCCGTGGTCTCCTTTGGGGGGTCCAGAAAGGCCACATAGCCCAGCAGCGTGAGATCGCGTTCGTCCGGCACGCCGTATGTGTGCTGTGTGGGCGGCAGTTCGCGCGCGGCCACGGCCACCACGCGCAAGCCCTCGGCATTGAGCGCACCGGTGACTGCGCGAATGCGGTCCAGGAGGGCCGGCGTCAACGCTTCGACGGCGTCGCCATGGCGCACGTGGGTGCAGATGGCGAGAATCTCTTCCACGGCGCCTTTGGTGATGAGCTCGTGATGATCCTCTTGCTCGGCAACCACGACCGACATCCTGCGGCGCTGGAAGTCGAAGGGGATCTCATCCACTTTGCGATAGTTGCGTACTGGATTCAGGGTTTGATTGACTTCGACGTGTTCGAGCACAGCCACGTCCAGCAGGTTCTTCAAGCCGGTTTGGTAGTAGCTGTTGAGGTAAGCCATTTCAAGCACGGCATCAGATGGCATACCCCACACGTCCACATGCCGCGCAAGCGCAATCTTGTCTTGCGTCAACGTGCCGGTTTTATCCGTGCACAGCACATCCATCGCGCCAAAATTCTGAATGGCGTCCAGCCGCTTCACGATGACTTTCTTGCGCGACAGCACCACCGCGCCCTTGGCCAGCGTCGAGGTCACGATCATCGGCAGCATTTCGGGCGTAAGTCCCACGGCAATGGAGAGCGCGAAGAGCAGGGCCTCCATCCAATCGCCTTTGGTAAAGCCGTTGATGAACAGCACGAGCGGTGCCATCACGAACATGAAGCGGATCAGCAGCCAGCTCACCTTGTTCACGCCGGTTTGAAACGCCGTGGGCGCGCGGTCGGTCGCGGTGACGCGAGTCGCCAGGGCGCCGAAGTAAGTGCGATTGCCCGTGCCCACCACCACGGCGCGCGCGGCGCCCGAGATGACGTTTGTGCCCATGAACACAATGTTGTCGAGATCGAGCGCGCTTGCGGCCGGGCGGCCATCGCGCAACACGGCGAATTTTTCCACCGGCATCGATTCGCCGGTCATGGCCGACTGACTGACGAACAGATCGCGGGCCGACAGGAGCCGGCAATCGGCGGGGATCATATCGCCCGCCGACAGCAGCACGATATCGCCGGGCACCAATGCGCTGATCGGGAGTTCCGTGGCGTCCACGTCACGCAGCCGGCTAGCCGCTGCGCCGTTGATGGCGGGCATCGCCGCGCCATGCGCCGCGGCGATGGCGTCCCGGATGGATGCGGGTGCATCATGAAATGCGCCGGCTGCGGCGTCACCGTGCACTGCTTCACCAGGCGCAGCTTCACCAGGCACCGCTTCACCAGGCACCGCTTCACCCTGCGCGGCTCCCGCCCCACGCCGCAACACCGTGGCGGTGTTGCTCACCATCGCTTTCAGGGCATCGGCGGCTTTATTGGAGCGGGCTTCCTGCCAGAAACGCAGCACCGTCGAGAGCACTACCATCGTGCCGATGACGAGGGTCGCTTTGTCGTCTTCGGTCACGTACGAGACGAGCGCGAGCACGGTCAACAAGATGTTGAACGGGTTCTTGTAGCAGTGCCACAGATGCCGCCACCAGGTGAGGGGCTTTTCGTGTTCGACGTCGTTGCTGCCCACGCTCGCACGGGTGAGATCCGCCTGCGCGGTGGTCATGCCGTCCGGACGTGTACCCAAGCGGTGCAGCACGTCATCAGCGGTGCTCATGGCGACTTGATTCAGCGCCGTTTCGAGCGGATTGGGCACCGCACGATCCACACCGGTGCGCGCGAGCGTATCCAGCAGCGCCACGCGCCGGAAGTGACGGGAAATATGGCGGGAGTTCAGAAATCCCGCGAAGAAAGCTCTCATTTGGATAAAACGCATGGCGTCCTCCTTGCATGCCGAAAAGGGCGAAGGCTGCGCGCGCGTACCGCCGGGCTGCTTACGCCCAAGATAAAAGGCGTGCGCAGTCCGACTCGCATGCCGGATAGGCGTGCGACATTCGTGGTGGGCGATCGTCGCGATCGCGCACCGGGGAGTCCAAAGAGAAGGGGAGTGGCGCGTACTCGAATGAATACGCTTTCGATAGGCCGCTTCTCGCATTCAGCGAGACAGCGGCAGTGACCTGCGCGTTATCTCGCCTGAGGGGTGCCGGTCACATGAACCGGCCGTCTACTCTCACTCGAACAAGTACCCACGTGGGTCTCCGCAGTTGTCAAAACGGATGCGAGTCTACTCCTGCTTTTTCTGCTTGGGAATCTCTTTTTGAGGGTAAACACCGAGTTTGAAAGCGGTTCGACAGCGCATGGAAAGAGGGGTGAAAGACTGCGCGCTAAAACACGAAATTGTCGAAGCGCTCGACCAGATGATCGACGAATGCGCGGGTTCTGGCTGAGAGATGTTGCTTGGTGGGAAAGACCGCCATGATGTCGGCGCGCGGTGCCGACCATTCGGGCAAGACCCGCACCAGACGACCTGAACGCAGATAGCGCGCGGCATCCCATTCGGAGCGCATCAGCACGCCCTGGCCTTCGAGCGCCCAGCCCAACGCCACGGCGCCGTCGTTGGTGCTCAACGGGCTGCGCAGCTTGACCGATTCCTGCTTGCCGTCATGGGTGAGGCGCCAGACGCCGACGGTATCGTCGTTTTCTCGAATCATGAGGCAGCGATGCGTCTGCAGATCAGCCGGTTTGGTGGGTGCACCGGCACGGGCGAGATACGCCGGCGCCGCGCACAGAATCCGTTCGTTGTTGGCAATCTTGCGCGCAGTCAATCGCTGGTCGGGCAGTTCGCCGATGCGCACGGCGACGTCGTAGCCTTGCTCGATCAGATTGAGCGGCCGATCGCTCAAGTGCAGCAGCACCTCCACCTCGGGATAACGCTGCGAAAACTGCGAGACCAGCGGTGCGATGTGTTCACGTCCAAATCCCAACGTGGCGTTCACACGCAACAGCCCGCGCGGCGAAAGCGTGGCGCCAGCCAGGCGTTGCTCCAGTTCTTTCAGATCGGCCAGTACGCGCGAACCTTCGCGCAGAAACGCTTCGCCTTCGTCGGTGAGGCTCATGCGGCGAGTGGTGCGATTGATCAGGCGCACATTCAGACGCAGTTCCAACCCGGCCAGTCGTTTGGTCACCGTCGAGGGTGCCACGCCTTGTTCGCGGGCGGCTGCGGCCAGACTTCCGGCATGCGCCAGCTGAACGAAAAACTCCAGATCTGAAAGCGGATCCACGCGCATGGCAACGACTCGGTTGTTTCCTTGCTGGAAATTATATCTTCGGCTGGCGACCATCGTTTCGCTATACGCAAGAGATAGAATCGTTTGCACCACGGCATTCAGGCGCAAGCCCCAAGAAAATGCCGATCACAACGAGGAGACAACAATGACGATTTCACCCCTGCGCCGTGCCTGTTTGGCCAGTGTGCTTTTTGCCGTGCCGCTGTTTGCCCACGCGCAAGCGGCCTTTCCCGAGCGACCCGTGCGATTGATCGTGCCTTACGCGCCGGGCGGCAGCGCCGATATCGCCGCGCGATTGGTGGCTGATGCGTGGGCAAAGGCACTGGGCCAACCGCTGGTGATCGAGAATCGCGGCGGCGCGGGCGGCAATATCGGCGTGGACGCCGTGGCCAAGGCGGCGCCCGATGGCTACACGATCGGTTTGCAGACGGTATCGCTGGCGATCAATCCAGCAATCTTCAAAACGATGAATTTCGACACCCAAAAGGATCTGGCACCCATCGGCATGGTCGCCACCTCGCAACATGTGCTGGTGGTCAACCCGGCGTTGCCGGCGCAGGACGTGAAGGGTCTCGTGGCGGCGGCGCGCGCCAATCCCGGCAAGCTGAGCTACGGCTCGGCCGGCGCCGGCAGCACGTTTCATATGTCGGCAGAGCTCTTCAAGTCGATGGCCGGCGTGGACATCATGCACGTGCCGTATCGCGGCGGCGGCCCGGCCCTGGTCGATACGATGGCAGGCCAGGTCGATATGAGCTTTCCGGTATTGTCCGCGGCGCAGCAGCAGGTGCAGGGCGGCAAGTTGCGTGCGCTTGGCGTTACGGGGCCCAAGCGTTCGCCGTTGATGCCGGACGTGCCGACAATTGCCGAGGCGGGTGTTGCGGGCTATGCGTTTGAAACGTGGTTCATGACGTTTGCCCCGGCCGGTACGCCCCAGCCCGTCATCGACAAACTCAACGCCACGCTCAACGCCGCAATCGAATCGCCGGCGCTGGCCAAGCGCATGGTGGAGCAAGGCTTCGATCCTTTGGTCAGCACGCCGGCCGAAGCGCGCACGCGCCTGGCCCAGGAGATGCCCGTCTGGGCCAAGCTGGTGAAAGAACGCGGCATCACAGTGGAGTGAATGACATGACCGCCCGCACGCTTTACGAAAAACTGGTGGCCGACCATACCGTGCTCGCGTTGGACGCGCAGAACGTGCTGCTGTATTGCGATCTGCACCTGATGAACGAATACACCAGTCCTCAGGCGTTTGCGGGGCTGCATGAGCAGGGTCGTGGCGTGCCGCAACCGAAGCAGAATGTGGCGGTGGTCAGCCATATCATTCCCACGCATGCCGTGGCGCCGCGTGTGATCCAGGACCCGGCGTCGGCATTGCAGGCGTCCAATCTCAAGCGCAATTGCGACCGCCACGGCATTCCCTTGTTCGATACCAACGATGCGTTTCAAGGCATCGAGCATGTGGTGGCGCCGGAGCATGGGATGATCCGGCCAGGCATGGTGGTGATCTGCGGCGATAGCCACACCACCACTTACGGCGCGTTGGGCGCACTGGGATTCGGCATCGGCACTTCCGAAGTCGAGCACGTGCTCGCCACGCAGACCTTGGTCTATCGGCTGGCCGACACCATGCGCATCCGCATCGATGGCGCCTGGCCAGTGGGCACGACGGCAAAAGATCTGGTGCTCATGATCATCAGCCGCATCGGGGCGCAAGGCGCACGCGGTTACGTGGTCGAGTATTGCGGCGAAGCCATCGACGCGTTGTCGGTGGAAGCCCGGTTCACGGTCTGCAATATGACGGTCGAGGCTGGGGCGCGGGGCGCCTTGATCGCACCGGATCAGAAGGCGATCGATTATGTGCTGGCGCGCGCGCCAGACATCGCCGGTGCCATGCGCGAGGCGGCGTTGGCCGACTGGGCGCAATGCAAGAGCGACGCACAGGCCACGTTCGATGTCGAACATGTGTTCGATGCCGCAACGGTTGCCCCTTATGTGACCTGGGGCACCAGTCCCGATCAGGCGATTCCGATCGATGGCGAAGTGCCCATGCCCGCATCGGCGGCTGGCGTGGCGCGCGACAGCGCCGAGCGGGCGCTGCGCTATACCGGCGTAACGCCTGGGGCGTCGCTCTGTGGACTGGCCGTTCAGCATGTGTTCATCGGGTCCTGCACCAATGCGCGGATCGAAGATTTGCGCGCGGTGGTGGACGTGGTGCGCGGCCGGCATGTGGCCGACGGCGTGCGCGCCATGGTGGTGCCGGGGTCGGGCGCGGTACGCAGGCAAGCCGAGGAAGAAGGCTTGGCCGCCATCCTGCAGGGCGCCGGCTTCGAGTGGCGCCAGCCCGGCTGTTCGATGTGTCTGGCGATGAACGACGATGTGCTGGCGCCGGGCACGCGCTGCGCCTCCACCACCAATCGCAACTTCGAGGGCCGTCAGGGCCGGGGCGCCATCACACACCTGATGAGCCCGGCGATGGCCGCCGCGGCCGCGATCCGCGGCTGTATCACCGATGTCCGCACGCTGGAGTCAACGCATGTCCACGCATGACCGTATCGTCGGCCGCGCCGCGCCGCTGCCCATCAACAACGTCGATACCGACCAGATCATGCCGAAGCAGTTCTTGCGCGGTATCGACAAATCCGGATTGGCGCCGGGCGTCTTCTACGATCTGCGCCACGACGAACAGGGGGCCATAAGGCCGGACTTCGTGCTTAACCAGCCGAGTTATGCGGGGGCCGACATTCTGATCGCCGGGGCGAATTTCGGTTGCGGTTCGAGCCGCGAGCATGCCGTCTGGGGCCTCTTGCAGTTTGGCATTCGCGCCATCATTGCGCCGAGCTTTGGCGAGATTTTTTACTCGAACGCAATGAACAATCGCTTGATGCTCGTGATGTTGGACGAGACCGAGATTGCAGCCTTGCTGGCCGAGGCTGATCACGGCGCCGGGCCGTTGCCGATCGCCATCGATGTGCGCGCCGGCACCGTCGCGTCGTCCAGCGTGCAGGCGTCGTTCGACCTGCCGCCGCGATTGCGCGCGATGTACTTGAACGGGCACGACATGATCGGCGCCACCTTGACGCACGCCGCGGCGATCGAGGCGTTCGCGCACGCACGTGGCGCGCAACGCCCCTGGGTGAGAGACGTCGCCGGCAAAACGATGACACGATTGGACGGCATGTAGTTCAGCACGAAAGCGTGCGCAATAGGCGCAACCCGGCTAGACTTTCGCCTCGGTAAACCAAGGAAAAGTGACGCGGGCACGATGCAACCGGGCGTGGATGTGCGATTTCTCGATGCAGGCGGCGAGATGGGAACGCGGATACGCGACTACCCATGGATCGACTCGCCGCTGGGCGCTCTCGCGCAGTGGCCGCAAAGCCTGCGTACCGCTGTCAGCCTGATGCTGCGGTCCAAGCAACCCGTGTACATCGCATGGGGGCCGCGTTTGATTTCACTCTACAACGATGCCTACATGCCGTTTTGCGCGGCGAAGCATCCGGCGGGCTTGGGGATGCCGTTTGCCGAGCTCTGGTCCGAAGTATGGGAAGAACTTCGTCCGCTCGTCACCGCCACGCTCGGCGGCGATGCGCAGTGGGTGAAGGATATGCCCATCGTGCTGCCCGGGTGTCAGGCAGACGATGTGGCGTGGTTCAGCTTTTCCTGGGTGCCATTGCTCGACGACGCGGGCGACGTGGGCGGCATGTATTGCGTCGCCACCAACACCACCGAAACCGTGCTCTCGCAGCAGCGCCTGCGCGACCTGAATGCCGATCTCGAACGTCAGATTGCGTTGCGCGCGCATGAGCGCGGCCGCACTTGGCACATCAGTCCGGATCTGCTTTCCATCTTCGGCATGTCGGGCTGTTTCGAAAGCGCCAATCCGGCATGGACGGCCACATTGGGATGGCAGGAAACCGAGCTGATCGGGCATCACTACACCGAGTTCGTCCACCCTGACGATCGCGCTGAAACCGAAGAGGTCGTGCGCCAGCTCGCCAGTGGGCTCCCGCTGTACCGTTTCGAGAACCGGTATCGCTGCCGCCATGGCGGTTATCGCTGGTTGTCGTGGTTTGGCGTCACGGAAGACAATCGCTTCTTTTGCAGCGCGCGCGACGTGACCCAAGCAAAAATGCAAGCCGCAGAGCTGGCCACGCGCACCGCCGAACGCGACCGGCTGTGGGAGTTGAGCGATGATCTGCTGGTGGTTGCCGATTACGAAGGTCGCCTGCTGCGGGTGAGTCCATCATGGACGCGCGTGCTGGGCTATAGCGAAGCCGAGTTGTACGCGATGCACTATCGCACCATCCTGCATCCAGAGGATTTCGTGAATGTGGTGTCGGAGGCCTTCGACGCCATGCGGGCCACGGGCGCGTCGCGCCGGATCGAGAATCGGTTGTTGCGCAAAGATGGCACGTGGCGCTGGTTTGCCTGGACCATATCGCCGGAGCCGGGCGGCGAGCGCTTGACCGGGGTGGGGCGCGATATCAGCGTGGAGAAGGAGCGTCAATTGGCGCTCGCCTCGGCCCAGGACGCGTTGCGCCAGGCGCAGAAAATGGAAGCGGTGGGTCAACTGACGGGTGGCCTCGCGCACGATTTCAACAACCTGCTCGCCGGGATTACCGGCAGCCTCGAATTGCTCAAGTTGCGCCTGGCGCGCGGCGAATCGCAAGGCATCGAACGATACGTCGAGACGGCGCAGGGTGCGGCCAAGCGGGCTGCATCGCTCACGCACCGGCTGCTGGCGTTCTCGCGGCGGCAAACGCTCGACCCCCGGCATACCGACGTCAATCGCCTGGTGGCCGGCATGGACGAGTTGATTCGCCGCACCGTGGGTCCGCAGATCGCGACGTCGCAGCAGATCATGCCTACGCTGTGGACCACCTTGGTCGACCGCAACCAACTCGAAAGTGCGTTGCTGAACCTGTGCATCAACGCGCGCGATGCCATGCCTGACGGCGGCCGCCTGACAATCGCGACCGCCAATGACACACTCGACGACCACGCGGCGCGCGCGCTCGGTGTGCCCAAAGGCGATTACGTGTCGTTGGCCGTGACCGACGATGGCTGCGGCATGACGGCTGACGATATCGCGCGCGCGTTCGAACCCTTTTTCACGACCAAGCCGATCGGTCAGGGCACCGGCTTGGGGCTATCGATGGTGTATGGATTTGCCCAGCAATCCGGCGGTATGGTGAGGATCGTATCGCGCGTTGGTATCGGCACCACGGTGCAGATGTATTTACCGCGCCGCGACGCGGACCCGGAAAGCAAGCGCCCATCGCCGGCCGAGGCGCAGCCGTATGCCGCACCAAGCCCGGGTGCGGCCCATGCCGGCACGCCGGTGGCGCAAGCCACCGTACTGATCATCGACGACGAGCCGGCGATCCGCATGCTGGCCGCGGAAGTGCTGGAAGAGTTGGGCTATGCCACGCTGCAAGCCGAGGACGGACCGTCGGGCATGGCGCTACTGCGATCGTCGGCTGCCATCGATCTGCTGATCACCGATGTGGGTTTGCCGAACGGCATGAATGGGCGGCAGGTCGCCGATGCCGCGAAGGTATTGCGGCCGACGCTCAAAGTGTTGTTCATCACCGGTTACGCCGAAAACGCGGTGCTCAATCACGGCCATCTCGATGCCGGCATGCAGGTGCTCACCAAACCGTTCGCGATGGAGATGTTTGCGCGCCGCGTGGCCGACCTGATTGCCTTGCCGGTTCAAACCGCGCTCGGCTTACCGCCTGAGTCGACGCTTGATTGAACGCCTGTTTTGGCGTCTTGCTTATCACCAGGCTTAGCGTCCAACTTACCACCCGACATACCATCCGACTTATCACCTGACTGAGCGTCCCACTCAGTGCCCGGCTGAGCCGCTTTGCTGTCCGATGGCGCCGCGCCAGGCCTGCAAAAAACCTTGCCGCTTGAGATCGTCCAGATACACGAGCAAGCCGGTGCCGAGTGCCACCGGCCGCATGGCGCCCGTGAGCGCTTGCGCGTCGAGATCGGTGCGTACGGTCAACATCCGCGATTCACGCTGCATGGTTTCCTGGCCTCGCGCCGATAACACATAGTCGAGAAAGCGGCCGGCCAATTCCGGGCGGCGGGCATCGCGCGGAATCAGCGCCACACGCGATACCACCAACGTGTAGTCGTCGGGACGCACGATCGCCAGGGGCGCGCCGGCCGCAATGCGCCGCTGCGCATAGGATTCGAGCACGTTGTAGCCCAAAGTGAGCTCACCGCGTTCGATGCGGTCCAGCAAACCGTCGCTGTATTCGTCGACCACGGCGGCGCTATTGCCCATTGCCGCCCACAGCGCGCCGGCCATGCTGTCGCGGCGCGCGTCCTGCGTGGCGGCCATATAGCCGATGCCGCTGTGCGCCACGTCGTAGGTGCCGATTTTGCCTTGCAAGCGCTGGGCGGGATCGCGCAGCATGGCGAGCAGTTGCTGGCGCGATCGCGGTGCGTCGTGCGCCGTCATCGCGTGGGTGTTGTAGACGATGGTCATGGCCTCGCCACCGATGCTGAACACTTCGTTGCGCCACCGCGCCCAATCGGGCAGCGCCGTGGTTTCGGGCGACACGTGCGGTTGGGCGTAGCCGTCGTTGACCAGCTTGGTCTGCAGATCCATGCTGCTGCTGATGATTAGATCGGGGCTGGGGCGCACGGAGGCCGATGATGATCCCGGCGCCGTTGCGGATACGGATGTGGATGACAAAGCCGTTGCCGAAGCCGTTGCCGATGCGCGGCCGGCGCGCCGAGCCAGCGCGTCGTCGTAAAGCGTCTGCGTGGGCAATTCCGTATACACCACCCGCATGCCGGGGTAGAGCGCCTGGAAGTCCTGCAGAATACCCAGAAACACTTGCGTGTTGGTCGAGGCATCGATCGTCAGCACGTCGGTCGCCCCGGCCGGGCCGATGTCCAGCGTTTCGCCGTCCAGGGCATGCGCGGGCGTTACGGCGCACAGTGCGGCCAGCGCCATTGAGGCCATGATGCGTGACGTTTTCATGCGGCCGGCAACCTCACGCTGACGCGTAATCCGCCTTCGACGCGGTTGGTGAGCACTATCGTGCCGCGATGGCCTTCCACCACGCGCCGCACGATCGATAAGCCCAGACCCGCGCCGCTTGCGCGGGTGCCGGCGCCGCGCACGAAGCGGTCGAAAATTGTCTGCGCCTGCGCGGGCGGGATGCCTGGCCCCTGGTCGTCGATCGTCAACCGCCAGGCGTCGGCGTCGCGATCGAGCGTAACGACCACCGGCGTCTGATCGGGCGAGCCATGCTTGATCGCGTTGTCGATCAGGTTTTTCACCGCTTCGCGCAGCATCAGGGCGTCGCCTTGCAGGGGCGCTTGCGCCAGCGCGCAATGCCAGATCACGTCGGGATGCGGATCGGCTTGCGGCACCACGTCTTGCAACGCGTCACGCACCAGCTCGACCGCGTCCAGCCGTTCGAAGCGTTGCAGACTGCTGCGGTGATTGACGCTGGCATCGCTGAGCAATTGATTGACGAGCCGGGTGAGGCGCGCGGCATTGCGATCCACCGCCACCAAGCTGCGGCGCTGTTCTGCGGGATCGTCTTCATCGAGTGCCACCTGCACCTGGGCGCGCAACGCCGCCAGGGGCGTGCGCAACTGGTGCGCGGCATCGGCGATAAACACGCGCAGCGTATCGAGGTTGCCCGATAGTCGTGCCATGAACCCATTGAGCGCGGCCACGAGCTGCACGAGCTCGCGCGGCACGGGGCTTTCGATGGCACGCAATTCCGACGCTTGCCGCGTCAAGAGTTCTTTCTCGACGCGTGCCACGGGCCGCAGCGAGCGATGCACGCCTACCCACACGAGCGCGAGCACCGCGAGCGTCAACATGCCGATGATCAGTGTGGCTCGCCACACGATATCGCTCGCCAACGCATCGCGCGCGAGCCGCGTCTGGCCTACCTGAACGATCGCCACGGCGTTCGATTCAGGCCCGGCAATCTCGTGCCGCAATACGGCAAACCGCACCAGTTCGCCGCTGTAGGTCGCATCGAACAGCGCCGGCTGCTGGTCTTCGGCGGTCAACCGGGGTGGGGCCGGCAAGTCGGGGTAGCCCGTGAGCACGCGGCCGGCGCCGTCGGTCACGCGATAGAACACGCGATCGTTCGCGGCCAGCGACAACACTTCCAGCGCCGCGTAGGGCATGTCCATATGCCATGCGCCTTGCACGAGCTGCAGGCTATCGGTCATCGACAGCACCGAGGCCTGCAGCAAATGGTCGTAGGAGGTATCGGCCGCCTGTCGGCCATAGCCGCGCGCCGCAACGTAAAGCACCAGCATGGCGGCAATGAAGAGGGCGCACAGCGGCACCAATAGCCGCCGCCGGATCGACCAGCGAGCGAGCCCTGGAAACTCACGCATCGTCGTTGGCCTGGGGTCGATCCGCATGCAGGATGTAGCCCGCGCCGCGCGAGGTTTCGATGCGCAAGGGGGTGCCGTCGAGCTTCTTGCGCAGGCGGGCAATGTACACCTCGATGGCGTTGGGACCGGCCTCGTCATCGAATGCAAAGAGCTTGTGCGAAATCTCTTCTTTGCTGACCACCCGGCCCAGACCGCGTAGCAGGATTTCCAGCAGGCTGTATTCGCGCTTCGGCAGATCGAGTCGCACCTCACCGAACGTGACCTGGCGCGCCGCGCCGTCGATGGTGAGTCCGCCGAAACGCGTGATCTCCGAAGCGTGTCCGGTGGGCCGGCGCAGCAGCGCACGGCAGCGCGCTTCGAGCTCGCGAAAATCAAAGGGCTTGCCCAGATAGTCGTCGGCGCCCACGTCCAGGGCATTGACGCGGTCTTCGATATCGGCGCGCGCCGTCAGCATCAATACCGGCGTTTTATCGCCGCGTTCGCGCAAACGCATGAGGATGTCCAGCCCGCTCAAGCGCGGCAGGCCCACATCGAGCACGATCAGATCGAAATGCTCATATTCCAGCACGCCGCTGGCGGTGAGGCCGTCGCTTTGCCAGTCCACCGCATGGCCGACACGCCGCAACCGACGCACCAGGGCGTCGGCCAGATCGTCATCGTCTTCGATTACCAGAATGCGCATGGCGAAAATTGTCGCACATGGCGTCACCTTCGGACTTTTTGCCCGATGACAGGTGGCCGACAGGTTTTCCTCCTACGCTGCGCCTTCCCCCCAATCAGAGGGGTGCTTCAGACAACGATTAGGAGACAACAGGCATGGTTCTAACACTGCTCGGCTTTGGCATGGTGATCACGTTCATGACGCTGATCATGATGAAACGCCTCTCGCCGCTTGTTGCCCTGATCCTCGTACCGATCGTCTTCGCCTTGATCGGCGGCTTCGCGCCTGGCATGGGCGAGATGATGCTGGACGGCATCCGCAAGATCGCGCCCACCGGCGTGATGCTCATGTTTGCCATCCTGTATTTCGGCATCATGATCGATGCGGGGCTGTTCGATCCGATCGTCGGCCGCATTCTCAAGATCGTCAAAGGCGACCCGTTGAAGATCGTGGTGGGCACGACGGTGCTCGCCTTGCTGATCTCGCTGGATGGCGACGGCTCGACGACCTACATGATCACGGTGGCCTCGATGCTGCCGCTGTATCGCCGCTTGAAGATGAATGCGCTCAACATGACCTGTCTGGCGATGCTGGCCAGCGGCTTGATGAACCTCACGCCTTGGGGCGGCCCCACCGCGCGCGCCGCCAGCGCCTTGCATGTGGATCCGGGTGAAGTGTTCATCCCGATGATTCCCGCGATGGCGGTCGCGATCGTGGCGCTGCTGGGGTTGTCGTTCTATCTGGGATTGCGCGAACGTCGTCGTCTGGGCACGTTGTCGTTGCCGGGCGCCGGCGCAGCGCTGGGTCCCAATGTGGATACCTTCGATATCGACGATCAGAACGACGGTGGACAAAATCCGCCCAACGTCGAAAACGATGAAGGCCTGCGCCGCCCGAAGCTCTTGTGGGTGAACGCCGCGCTCACGTTGGTGCTGATGGTGACGTTGGTGATGGGCTTGTTGCCGATGTCGGTGCTGTTCATGATCGGCTTCGCGATTGCAATGGTCATCAATTACCCCAATCTGGCCGAGCAGCGCCGCCGCGTCAATCACTATGCCGGCAACGTGCTCTCGGTGGTGTCGCTGATTTTCGCGGCCGGTATCTTTACCGGGATTCTGGGTGGCACCGGCATGGTCGAAGCCATGTCGCGCAGCCTGTTGGCCGTGATTCCGGATTCGATGGGCCCGTACCTGGCGGTGATTACCGCGATCGTCAGCATGCCGTTCACCTTCTTCATGTCCAATGACGCGTTCTATTTCGGCGTGCTGCCGATCCTGGGCGAGGCCGCGCAAGGCTACGGCATCACGGCCGTCGAAATGGCGCGGGCGTCGTTGATCGGTCAACCGGTTCATCTGTTGAGCCCGCTCGTGCCGTCCACGTATCTGCTGGTGGGGATGGCACACGTGGATTTCGGCGATCACCAGCGCTTCACGTTCAAGTGGGCCGTGCTCATCTGCATGGTGCTGATGCTCGCGGCGTTGGCCCTGGGTTTGTTCCCGGTAGCGGGTACGCCCTGAGCGCGAGCTTCGCGACCATCGATATCGACACGGAGACAGCATGGCGTTGCGTATTGCATATGTGACCGGGGGCATGGGCAGCATCGGCACGGCGGTGTGCCAAGCGCTGGCGCGCAGCGGCCATCGGGTGGTCGCCGGCTGCGGGCCCGCATCGCCGCGCCGCGCGGCCTGGCTCAAGCATCAGGAATCGCTGGGCTTCGATTTTGTGGCGTCCGAAGGCGATGCCCGCGACTGGGCCTCGACCGAAGCGGCGTTCGCGCAAGTGCGGCGGGAGGTCGGCGACATCGATGTGCTCGTCAACAATGCCGGCGGCGCGCGCGACGTGCTCTTTCGCAATATGACGCGCGACGACTGGACCGCGATCGTGCACGGCAATCTCGATGTGCTCTACAACGTGACCAAGCAGGTGGTCGAGCGCATGAGCACACGCGGCTGGGGCCGCATCGTGAACATCGCTTCGGTGAGTGCGACCAAAGGCCAGATCGGCCAGCTCAATTACGCCACCGCCAAGGGCGCGATGCTTGGCTTCTCGCGCTCCCTGGCGTTGGAAGTCGCGGCCCGCGGCGTGACTGTGAATACCGTGTCGCCTGGCTATATCGAAAGCCAGGCGATGGGCTCGTTTCCACCCGACCGATTGGATCGCCTGTGCGCGGCGATTCCGGTCAAGCGGTTGGGGCGCCCTGAAGAAGTGGCGGCGGTATGTGCCTGGTTGGCGTCAGACGACGCCGCATTCATCACCGGCGCGGATTACCCGGTGAATGGCGGCGTGCACATGGGCTGAGCCTGCCAAGCCTGCACGCGCCGCTATCGATGGCGGGTCTGACCGGTGGCGGGTCCGATGCGTGAGCAGGGTGGGGCGGTAAGTCGCTACGCCTTGTCGGCTAGATAGGGATGCAGCGCGGTCACGGTATTCATCACATGCCGCCGCATGGCGGTCTCGCACACGTCGGGATCTTTGGTGTGCAAGGCTTCGACCAGTTCCTGATGCGCTTCCCGCATGCGAAACACGCGCCCGGGCTGGCTTGCCCACATGCGCATATACGGCTCCACCACCGAATGCAGATCGGCAATCTGGCGCAGCAAACGCGGTTGCCGGCAGAAGCCGCACAGATACTCGTGGAACTCGCGATGCGAGGTCGTCCAGTCGAGATAATCGCCCGTGCCCAGTTCGATCTGGTCCAGCATGCTGGTGAGCCGGCGCAAGTGCTCGGCATTCATGTTCTGCACGGCATTGCGCATGGCTAAGCCTTCCAGCACGGAGCGCATTTCAAACACTTCCTGCATTTCCTGACGATTGAGCCCACGCACGACCGCGCCGCGATTGGCGCGGATGTCGACCAATCCTTCCGAGGCCAGCCGGCGCAGCGCGCCGCGCACTGGCATGCGACTCGTGCCGATGCCGGCCGCGATCACATCGGGCACAAGCCGTTCGCCTGCGCCAAAAGCGCCCAGACGAATCTGCCGGTGTATATAGCGATACGCCTCGTCCTCGGCGGTGAGGGCGAAATTGGAAACCGCAGCGCCATCCATCGATGCTCTCCTGTGTTGCGAACGACATCATAATCGTTGTAAGACTGGATCCACGTAGCCAGAGATCCATAAAAATGATACGCTCTTTCGACGTCTACGACGACTGTTCTAAAAATTGCATAGGGGAAAAGCAGTGAAAGCAAACATGTTCAAGACGGTAGTGGCGATGGGTGCGTTGGCCTTTGCCGCAGGCGCAACCGCACAATCGGCAGATGCCTGGCCCGAGCGCCCGGTGCGCATCGTGGTGCCGTTCCAAGCCGGTTCGGCCACCGACCTGATCTCGCGTCAGCTCGGCAATGCCCTGGCCAAGGAACTAGGCCAGCCGTTCATCATCGAAGCGCGCCCGGGCGCCGCCGCGGCTATCGGCAGCTCGATGGTGGCCCGCTCCGACCCAGATGGCTACACGTTGTTGATGGGTGGCCCGGCCGCCAACGTCACCAACCGATTCTTGAACAAGAATCTGAGCTACGACCCCGACAAGTTCGGCCTGGTGTCGATGGTGGCGTACACGCCCAACATCCTGCTGGCCAATCCGTCGCAGCCGTTCAAAACCTTGCCGGAAATGGTGGCGTATGCCAAAGCCAATCCCGGCAAGCTGACCTACGCCTCGTTCGGCACCGGCACCACCTCGCACATGGCGGGTGAAATGCTGAAGAACGTGGCGGGCATCGATATCCTGCATATTCCGTTCAAGGGCGCCGGCGAAGCGATTCCCGCTTTGCTCAGCGGTCAGGTCTCGATGTACTTCGACACGATCATGACGGGCCTGCCCCAAGTGAAGGCCGGCAAGCTGGTGCCGCTGGGCATGTCCAACGCCAAGCGTTCGGATCTCGCGCCTGAAATCCCCACGATCGCCGAACAAGGTTTTGCCGGTTACGACATCGCTCCGTGGTACGGCATCGTGGCCCCGGGCGGCACGCCCGAGCCGATCCTGGAAAAGCTCAACGTCGCGATCAACAAGGTGCTGCAAGACAAGGACCTGCGCGACAAGCTGGCTGAAGCCGGCGCCGAGCCGCGTGGCGGCAGCCGTGCCGAATTCGCCGCCTTCATCAAGAGCGAAATTCCGCGCACGCAAAAGCTGGTCGAACAAGCCGGTATCACGGCGCAGTAATGTTGTTTACCTGATTGGTGGTTTACCCGAGCGCGCGGCGGCCCCTGGCTGTCGCGCGCTCGGCTATAGTCGCTCCCAGAATTCATAACGATAAGCTCAACTCCCATGACGATGCCTACGAACTGGTCCCTGAATTATTCCGCACGCAAAATGCCCGTTTTGGCGCGCAACGCCGTCGCTACCAGCCAGCCGCTCGCGGCCCAGGCCGGCTTGCGCATGATGCTCGCCGGCGGCAACGCCGTGGACGCCGCCCTGGCGACTGCGATTACGCTCACGGTGGTCGAACCCACCATGAACGGCATCGGCGGTGACCTGTTTGCGTTGATCTGGCATGAGGGTGAGCTGTACGGTCTGAATGCCTGTGGCCGTGCGCCTGCTGCGTGGACGCCTGAGTTCTTCGCCGGTCAGACCGCCATGCCGCCTTCGGGGTGGGGCACCGTGACGGTGCCGGGTCAGATTGCCGGCTGGAAAGCGCTATCCGACAAATTCGGCAAGTTGCCGTTCGCCAAGCTCTTCGAGCCTGCCATCGATTACGCGCGTAACGGTTTTCCGGTGTCGCCCACGATTGCGCGGCAGTGGGCCACGCAAGGCCCCAAACTCGCCCACGAACCTGGATTCAAAGCGGCGTTCATGCCCGAGGGCCGTGCCCCGGCTGCCGGTGAGATCTGGCGCTTCGAAGCCCAGGCACGCACGCTGGAAGCCATCGCCGAAAGCGGCGGTGAGAGCTTTTATCGCGGCGAACTGGCACGCAAGATCACCGATTTCGCACGCGAAACCGGTGGTGCTTTGACGATGGAAGATCTGGCGGCACACGACGTGGAATGGGTCAAGCCCATCTCGCAATCGTTCAAGGGCTATGACCTGCATGAAATCCCGCCTAATGGACAAGGTATCGCTGCACTGATCGCGCTCGGCATTCTCGAACATTTCGATATCGAGAACATGGGCCGCGACAGCGCCGACTACTACCACGTGTCGATCGAAGCGATGAAGCTGGCGTTCGCCGACTTGCATCATCACGTGGCCGATCCGAAGCACATGTCCACCAGCGCCGAAGCGCTGCTCGATCCGGCGTATCTGGCCGCGCGCGCCAAGCTCATCAAGATGGACCAGGCGAGCGTGCCGGTGGCCGGTACGCCGTCGGTAGGCGGTACGGTGTATCTCACGGCGGCCGACGCGCACGGCACGATGGTGTCGTTCATCCAGTCCAACTATCACGGCTTCGGTTCGGGCGTGGTGGTGCCGGATACCGGCATCGGCCTGCACAATCGCGGCCTGAATTTCGTACTCACCCCGGGGCACGCCAACCAGGTCGCGCCGGGCAAGAAGCCGATGCACACCATCATCCCGGGGTTCGTTACCCGCAATGGTGAGCCGGTCATGTCGTTTGGCGTGATGGGCGGTTCGATGCAGGCGCAAGGGCACATGCAAATGGTGGCGCGCCTGGCCGCGTTCGGTCAAAACCCGCAAGACATGAGCGATGCACCGCGTTTCCGCGTCGAAAACGGCCCGGTCGTCAACGTGGAAGCCCATCTGCCGCAAGCCGTGGTGGATGCCTTGCGCAGCCGCGGTCACGAGGTGGCCGTCGCCCCGGCCGACAGTCTCGAATTCGGTTCGGCGCAACTGATCTACAAAATGGATGACGGTTATTTTGCCGCATCGGACGCCCGTCGCGATGGGCAAGCGGTCGGCTTCTAAGCATGACGATAGACGCCCAGCGCTTGTGGCGGCGCCTCGATGCGCTCGCCGAGATCACCGAACCCGACCGGCCCTGGACACGGCGGTCGTTTACGCCGCGCTTTCTGGAAGGCCGCAAGTGGTTGGCCGCCGAGTTTGCTGCGGCCGGACTCGACGTCCGGCTGGACGCCGGTGGCAATTTGATCGGCCGGTTGGCGGGCAGCGATGCGAGTTTGCCGCCGTTGGTGGCGGGCTCGCATTCGGATAGCGTGCCGTCGGGTGGACGCTACGACGGCATGCTGGGCGTGATGGCGGCACTGGAAGTGGCGCAGTCGCTGCGCGAGCAGGGACGCGTATTGGCGCACGATCTTGAAGTGGTCGACTTCCTGGCCGAGGAGCCCAGCGACTTCGGTCTGTCGTGCGTGGGCAGCCGGTCATGGGCGGGCAAGCTCGACGCCGCGATGCTGGCCACGACGCGCACCGATGGCATGACGCTGCGCGAAGGTTTGCAGTACGTGGGCGCCGATCCCGATCGGCTCGCCACCGCCTACCGCGCGCCCGGCAGCATTGCGGCCTATGTGGAACTGCACATCGAGCAGGCGCGCATTCTCGAGTCGGGCGCCTTGGATATTGGCGTGGTCACGGGCATTGCCGCGATCCGGCGCGAGCGCATCACGGTGATCGGTCGCGCCGATCACGCCGGCCAGACGCCGATGGGTAAGCGCGCCGATGCACTCGTGGGCGCGGCGCGCATTATAGATGGCGCCTATCGCGACGCCTTGGCCGGTACGACTGCGGCGTGCCCGCTGGTCGCCACCGTGGGCTACATCGGCAACGTCAAGCCCAATGCGGCCAACGCCGTGCCGGGGCAGGCCGAACTGATCATGGAGTGCCGTTGCCTGGATGAAGCCCGGGTGATCGGTCTGTTCGACGGCCTGTTTGCGCGACTGAGTGCCGAACTCACCGCGATGGGACTCGAGATCAAGCGTGACGTGATCAGCCATGTGCCGGCCACACCGTGCACCGCCGCGATTCAAGACACCATCGCGGCTGCCGCCAAGGATCTGGGCTTCTCGCAGTGCCATCTGCCCAGCGGCGCCGGTCATGACGGCATGTTTGCGTCGCACGCCGGTCCCTTCGGCATGATCTTCGTGCCGTGTCTGGACGGGCGCAGTCATACGCCTGAAGAGTGGCTGGAGCCGGAGCAGGCGGCGGCAGGCGCGCGCGTGCTCTTTGAGACGATTTGCCGGTTGGACGCGCAAGGCGCAGCGAGCCTATAGGGCGTCTCAGGCATCCCGGCATCTTGGCATGCCAGGCATGCCAAGCATCTCAGGTGCCGTCATGCCTGGCGCATTCCGAATCGCGTTCGGATGCCCCGCCGAGTTCGTGCGGCGTTATCGCTACGCCTTGCTCGAGGCCGGTCGGCGCATTTTGCGTGGGATCGGGCGACGCGACATTTCCGAATCCAGTATCAGGCGGCCCTTGAGCCTGCCGTGCATGCGCTTGACCGACTTCATGGCGTCGTTCATGTGCGCGGTCATGAGCGCGCGCACTTTATCCGCATCGCGCGCGCGCGCCGCCGTCAGGATCTTCTCGTGGTACGTGGTGTTGGTCGCGCCAAAGCGCTGCTGCGCCTCGAGCGGCATCTCGTTGTCGTAGACGGTGAGCGCGCGAATCATCTGATTGATCATCTCGCAACTGAAGCGCAGAAACGGATTGGGGCAGGCCGACGCGAAGATATCGTGAAACGTCATTTCTTCCTGCCGTTGCGCAAGCGATTGCGCCATATCCTCGGCGCGCGGATCGCAGCAATGGATATTGTGCTCGAGCGCAGCGAATTGCGCGTCGGTGAGAAACGGCACGGCGCTCGCCGCCAGTTCGGGTTCGAGCAGATGCCGGATCTGGTAAATGTCCTCGATGGATACCTCTTTGAAGAAGAGGTAGTTCTGCATCAGTTGAAACGTGCGGTCCAGCGGCACTTCGACCACCATGCCGCCGCCGCCCGGACCCGTGCTCACTTTGATCAGCCCTTGCACCTCGAGCGATTTCAACGCCTCGCGGATCGTGCTCTTGCTGACGCTGAACATCTCCTGCAATTCGATCTCGCGCGGCAGCTTGTCGCCGGGCAGGAGATTCTTGGAGGTAATGAGACGCTTGACCTCCTCGGCGATGAGGTCGCTGCGCTTGGGCTGGGAAGTTTGCGCGGGAGCTCCACGCGCGTCGCGATCGAATTCCATCACCTGATCTGATCCTCATCGGCACTGCGGGTTTTACCCGATGGTTGGCATATTGACATGATTTTGTCGGGCCACCATCATGATAACCATCCTATTTATACGCATAAATAGGACATCGCGTTTTCCAAGTTTTTGCACCCAACATTGCGCTTGGCGCCACCCCGGCGCCGGCCCCATTCGTTTTCGCCGTAGGCCCCGCTTGCGGTAGGGAGAGCACCTTGAATCGCCGTAACCTTTTGAAGATGGCCGCGCTGTCGGCCGTGCCGGGTTCGTTGTGGGCCGCAAGGTCGGCGCTGGCCCAGAGCGATGTGATTCGCTTTGGATGCCCAGTACCGATGTCGGGCGCGTTCGCGGCCAATGGCAAGTACGCCGATATCGGCATGAAGCTCGCCATCCAGCAGTACGGCAATGCGCTCGGACGCCCGCTGGCCTACACGGTGCTCGACACCGAAGGCAAGCCGGCCACGGCGGTGCGCAAGGTGCAGGAGCAATCCGAGCAGGGCACGAAGTTCTTCGCGGGCGGGATTCTGTCGTCCGAATCGTTGGCCATGGGCAAGGAAGTGGAGAAGGGCGGCGGCGTATTCATCACCACCGCCGGTGCCGACGAGATCACCGGCAAAGACTGCAACAAGGCCACGTTTCGCTGGTCGGTGCCCACCTTCGGCGCCATCGAGCAAACGGTGCGCCCCTTGATCGAAGCCGTGCCGAAAGCCAAGCGCTGGTACACGATCACACCGCAATATGTGTTTGGCGACGGCTTGTTGAGCGCGGCGAAAAACATCTTCGCCGAGAAGGGCCTGGAGCACGTGGGCAACAGCTATCACTCGCTCACCGAAAAAGAATTCAGCGGGTACCTGACCAACGCGCTGGCGGCCAAACCGGATGCGCTGCTGATCCTGAATTTCGGCTCGCAATCGTCGGATACGTTGCGCCAGGCGGTGAGCTTCGGCATGAAGCAGAACGTGACGATCCTGGTGGCCTGGGCGTCGGGCCTGGAGCAGTTCGAAGCGTTGGGCGCCGACCTTTGCGCGGATGTGTACTTCGGCGCCCAGTACTGGCACGGCATCGATTCGCCGCTCAACAAGGAGCTCGTCAAACGCTGCCAGGATACGCTGAAGGTCAATCCCAACTACAGCCTCGCGGGCTCGTACATCTGCACCAAGATCATGCTGGACGCCATCATCAAAAGCGGCAGCGCCGATCCGAAAGCGGTGATCGCCGCTATGGAAGGCATGAAATACGACGGGCTTACCGGCGCCGAAGAAATCCGTGCTGAAGATCATCAGGTGCTCAAGAACTACTACCTGCTCAAGGGCAAGCCGAAGTCGAAGATGAAAGACAAGGACGACTACGCCGACATCGTGAGTTCAGGCCAGTCGTTCCTGCCTGTTGGTCAAACCGGCTGCAAGCTGTAATCCGCGCATCCCCATGAATGTCTACCTGCTGCAGGTCGTCAATGGCATCGGGATCGGCATGCTGTACTTCCTATTGGCGGTCGGCCTGTCCATCATCTTCGGGCTATTGCGGTTCGTCAATTTTGCGCACGGCGCCTTCTATCTGCTGGGGGCCTACTTTTGCTTCCAGGCAATGCAGTGGGGCATGAACTTCTGGCTGGCACTCGTCGTGGTGCCCTTGCTGGTGGCGTTGTGCGCATGGGTGGTCGAGAAGGTGCTGCTGCGGCATGTGTATGCGCAGGCACACGAGTTTCATATTCTCGTTACCGTGGGCCTGGCGCTGGTGCTGCAGGAGGGCGTCATTCTGATCTGGGGCCCGTTGGGCGACAACGTGGCCACGCCGCAAGCGCTGCAAGGCGTGGTCATGTGGGGCAACTTCATCTATCCGAAGTACCGCCTGTTCGTCATCGGTTTCACCGCCGTGTTTGCGCTGGCGCTGTGGTGGGTGCTCGAAGGCACACGCCTGGGCAGCGCCGTACGAGCCGGCAGCGAATCCACCGAAATGGTCTCGCTCCTGGGCATCAACGTCTTCCGCATTTTCAGTCTGGTGTTTGCATTGGGCGCCGGCACGGCGGCGTTGGCGGGCGTGCTCGCGGCACCCATACGCGGGGTGGAACCGTTCATGGGCATCGAGGCCCTGGGGATTGCGTTCGTCATCGTGGTGGTGGGCGGCATGGGCAGTTTCGCGGGTGCCTTGGTCGGTGGCCTGGTGATCGGCATTGTGCAAAGCGTGATGAGCACGCTGTGGCCGGAAGGCGCGCGGCTGATGATCTATGTGGCCATGGCAGCCGTATTGCTGCTGCGTCCTCACGGTCTGCTGGGGAGAGGATGATGACGCGGCTCAGTACCCATTTTCAATTGCTGCTCGTGATTGCCGTGGCGCTCATTCTGCCGCTGGTGATTCGGTCGGGATCGCTGGCCACCGAAGTCCTGATCTACGCGATCGCGGTCGCCGGCTGCAACCTCCTGCTGGGATTTACCGGCTTGCTGTCGTTCGGGCAGGGCATTTTCTTCGGCTTGGGCAGCTATACGGCCGGCATTCTGCTCACCCGATTGGCCCTGCCATTGCCGCTTGCCTTGCTGGCCGCGGTGGTGGTGGGCGCACTTGCCGCCACGCTCGTCGGCTGGTTCGCCATCCGCCAGCGCGGCACGTATTTCGTGATGCTCACGCTGGCGTTTGCGCAGATGTTCTATTTTCTGGCGTACAGCCTGCCCAACCTCACGGGCGGCGACAACGGCTTGCTGGATGTGCCGCGCCCGCCGATTTCCGTGGGCGGTCTCGAACTCATGGCATTGAAAACGCCGTGGCAGTTTTATACCTTGGTGGCCGTGTGCTTCGTGATCGTGTTCTGGCTGCTGCTGCGCGTGACGCGCTCGGTGTTCGGGCGCACGTTGCTGGCGATTCGCGATAACGAAGAGCGTGCCGCCGCCGTGGGGTACAACGTGCGGCTGTTCAAGCTTGCCGCCTTCGCCATTTCCGGTGCGGTCACGGGACTGGCGGGCGCCTTCCTGGCGATCATGACCGGGATCGCGCCGCTGTCGAGCATCGAATATCACACCAGCGAAATGATCCTCGTGATGACGGTGATCGGCGGCACCGGCAATCTCTTCGCCTCGGTATTGGGCGCGGCGTTTTACGTGCTGTTCTCCGATTGGCTGTCGACCCTGTGGCCGCGGTGGCTGCTGTTGCTGGGGATGCTGCTCATCGCCGTAAGCCTGTTCATGCAACGCGGCTTGTGGGGCTTGGGCGAACGGATCTGGTTGGCCGTGCGGCGCAAACCGCCGGCCGACGACATCGATGCACCACCCGCCACGGAGTCCCGCCCATGACTGCGCATGCCGATCACACGTCGCTTCCGGTCGAACAACAGCACCCTGTGCCCCACACTTCACACCAGGCGCATCCGGGCACGCCGCTGCTCGAAGCACGAGGCGTGGTCAAACGCTACGGCAAGTTTGTCGCACTGCATGGCGTGGACCTCACCGTGATGCCCCGCACCGTGCATTCGGTGATCGGCCCCAACGGGGCGGGCAAGACGACGTTGTTTCACACCTTGACCGGTACCACCGGCGTGAGCGGGGGCACCGTCATCTTCAATGGCCACGACGTCACGGCAGAAGCGGATCATCAACGCGTGCAGCGGGGTATTGCGCGCTCGTTTCAAGTAACGAGCTTGTTTGCCAACCTGTCGGTGCGGGAGAACCTGCGGCTGGCCGCGCAAGGTGTACGCCGCGCGGGTGCCTTCGATCTGTGGCATCCGCCCAGCGGCTCGCGCGCGCACAGCGCTGTGGTCGATGGCGTGCTCGAACGCATGGCGCTCACGCGATTCACGAACCAGACGGCAGGCCTGCTCTCGCATGGCCAACAACGCCGGCTGGAAGTCGGCATGGCCTTGGCGGCCCAACCGCTGGCCATCTTTCTTGACGAACCCACATCCGGCATGGGCGTGGACGATCTGGACGAGATGAAACGCATGATCCGCGGCCTGCGCGATGACTACACGGTGGTGTTGATCGAACACAATATGAACATCGTGATGGATATTTCAGACACCGTGACCGTGATGCAGCTCGGACGGGTGCTCGTCGAAGGCACGCCCGACGCCGTGCGCCGCGACGAACGCGTGCGCCGCGCCTATCTGGGCAATATGATCACCGGAGGCCGCGCATGATTCTGGACGTGGACGGCATTCACAGCTACTACGGCAAGAGCCATATCCTGCAGGGCCTGGCGCTGCAGGTGCCCGACGGTGCGCTGGTGACGGTGCTGGGCCGCAACGGGGCCGGCAAATCCACCACGCTCAAAACGATCGCCGGCGTGATTGCACCGCGCAGTGGGAGCATTCGCTTCAATGGCCAGAATATCGCCGGCCTGCCGGCACACCGCATTGCGGCCATGGGCGTGTGTCTGGTGCCCGAGCATCGGGGCATATTCAAACTGCTCACGGTGGAAGAAAACCTCAAGCTCGGGCTGCGGCGCGCCTCGCCGTGGCAGCTGGACGATATCTATCGGATCTTTCCGCGCTTGAAAGAGCGACGCCGCAACGGCGGAGGGCAACTGTCGGGCGGCGAGCAGCAAATGCTGGCGATCGGCCGGGCACTGATGAACCATCCGCGGCTCCTGATGCTGGATGAGCCGGTCGAAGGCCTGGCGCCCGTGATCGTGGAAGAGATCGTGGCCCAGCTCAAGCTCATCAAGCAATCGGGCGTAGCCATCGTGCTGGTGGAGCAGAATCTCGAGGTGTGCACGCAACTTGCCGACCGGCACATCATCATCGAACAGGGGCGCGTCGTCTTCGAAGGCAGCAATGCCGACTTTCTGGCCGACGACGGCGTCAAGGACCGTTATCTGGGCGTGGGCGTTTGAGCCCGGCCCCGAACAAGGAGGACAACCATGCACGTTTCCGAATCTGAAGTTCTGACGACGCTGCGCATCGATGGCGCGCGTCTGTGGCAATCGATCATGACGCTGGCCAAGATCGGCGGCACCCCCAAAGGCGGCGTGTGCCGCCTGGCGTTGACCGACCTGGACCGGCAAGGCCGTGACCTCGTCGCCGACTGGGCCGCTGAGCTCGGCTGCACGGTGCGCGTGGATGCGATCGGCAATATGTTCATTCGCCGCGCGGGGTTGCGCGACGATCTGCCGCCGGTGATGGCCGGCAGCCATATCGATACGCAGCCCACCGGCGGCAAGTTCGACGGCAACTACGGCGTGCTTGCCGGACTTGAAGTGCTGCGCACCCTGCAGGATCACAACCTGATCACCGAGGCGCCGCTGGAAGTGGTGGCGTGGACCAATGAAGAAGGCTCGCGCTTCGTGCCGGTGATGATGGGGTCGGGCGTATTTGCCGGCGCCTTTACGCTGGAGCACGCACTGGCGCAGCGCGATCGCGACGGCATTTCGGTCGGCGAAGCGCTCAAGAGCATCGGCTATGACGGCGCCGATCCTGTCGGCGGGCGTCCTGCACGGGCCTATTTTGAAGCGCACATCGAACAAGGGCCGATTCTCGAAGCCAACGATATCGTGATCGGCGTCGTGGAGGGTGCATTGGGCCAGCGATGGTTCGACGTGGTCGTCACCGGGCAGGAAGCGCACGCTGGCCCCACGCCGATGGCGTTGCGCCGCGATGCATTGCTGGGCGCCACCGATCTCATCCGCGCGGTCAACCGGATTGCACTGGATCACGCGCCCCATGCACGCGGCACTGTGGGCTGCGTGGAAGTGTTCCCGGATTCGCGTAACGTCATCCCGGGGCAGGTAAAAATCACGGTCGATCTGCGTGCCGCCGATGACGCCACGCTCGACCGCATGACGCAAGCGTTTGCCGAGGCCTGCGATGCGCTGCGGCAGCAAGGCGGGCTGGAGGTCACGTCCGAGCAGGTGGTGTATTTTCCGCCGCAACCGTTCGATGCCACCTTGATTCAATCCATCCGGGACGGTGCCGAGGCGCTGGGTGAGCACACCATGCCCGTGGTGAGCGGCGCCGGCCATGACGCCGTGTACATGGCGCGCGTGACGCCCACAGCGATGATTTTCGTGCCCTGCAAGGACGGCATCAGCCACAACGAAATCGAAGACGCCCAGCCCGGCCATCTCGAGGCCGGCTGCAATGTGTTGCTGCACGCGATGTTGCGCTGCTGCGGCCGGGTCGAAACCGCAAGCGCGAAGGCCACTGCATGAAAGTCCTGATTGCCCGCATGAACCACGAGACCAACACGTTCTCGCCGGTGCCCACGCCGCTTTCTGCCTTCGGCAATGATGGCCCGGCTTACGACCAGGCCGCCTACGACGAAAACGTCGGCAAGCGCACGGCCATGTCCGCCTTCATCGATCTGGCCCATGCGCGTGGCGCCGAGATTGTGACGCCCGTGTCGGCCATGGCCTATCCGAGCGGTCGGGTCGCGGCGCTTGCCTATGCCGAGATGTGCGACCGCATCGTGGCGGCGGCGCCCGGTTGCGACGCGATCCTGCTCGATTTGCACGGGGCCATGGCGGTGGAATCGACCGATGATGGCGAGGGCGATCTGCTGGCACGCGTGCGCGCGGCCGCGCCTGGCACGCCGATCGGCGTGGCGCTGGATCTGCACGGCAACGTCACGCCAGCCATCATGGCCAATGCCGACGTGATCGTCAGCTTCAAGACCTATCCGCACATCGATATGTACGAAACCGGCGAGCATGCCGGGCGGTTGCTGTTCGACGCGCTCGATGGCAAGTCGCGCCCGGTGATGGCATGGCGCCGTTTGCCGTTGATCACGCACACACTGCGCAGCAATACGGCCGAAGGCGCCATGCGCGATGCGGTGCAAGCCGCGCGTGAAGCGGAAGACGCGGGCATGTTGGGCGTATCGATCCTGGCGGGATTCGGCCTCGCCGATATTCCGCATCCGTGTTTGACCGTGATCGTGGTGGCGGACGGCGACCCCGATGCGGCCGATGCCGTGGCGGCGCGGATCGCAGCCAAGATGTGGACCGACCGCGATGGCTTCTTCTATGACAGCGAGCCCCTGGCAGCGTCCCTGGCGCGCGCGGCCACACTTGCTGCCACGGCGGGCAAACCCATTTTGCTGCTCGATCATGGCGACAACTGCATGTCGGGCGGCACCTGCGACACGATGGACGTGCTGACCGCAGCGGTAGACGCAGGGCTCACGGGTATCGTGGCGGGTCTCTTCTGCGACCCGGAAGCCGTCGCCGTCATGTCGCAGGCAGGCGAGGGTGCCACGGTTACGCTACCGGTCGGCAACAAGCGCGCGATTCCGCAGATCGAACGGCATACGCCGCCGGTCACGCTTACCGGCACTGTGCGCGCAGTGACGAACGGGGAGTATGTGATCTCCGGTCCTACCTATACCGGGCAAACGGCGTGCATGGGCCGCACCGCGGTGCTGGATATCGGCGCGGCGGTGCTGGTGGTTACCGAGCGCACCCACGAACCCTGGGATCTGGGCGTATTTGAAAGCGTGGGCATCGATCCACGACAGGCGCGGTTCATTCTCGCCAAGTCGCGGATGTACTGCCGGCCGGTGTTCGTGCCGATCACGGCGGCGCTGGTGGAGTGCGACAGCCCAGGCGTCACCAGCTCGGACTATGCACTGTTTCCATTCGAGCGCGCCAGGCGTCCGGTCTATCCGCTGGACCGCATGGCTGCCGAAGATTATGTGGCGGCGGATCCTGTGCGCTGATCCTGTGCCTCGCTCAAGGCGCCGTCGACGCCGCGATCAGGCCGTCGTACACCGCACGCGCATCCGTGAAGCCTTGCGACTGCAGTTTCTTCACGTAGGCATCCGACACGGGCTGCAATCCTGATTTCCAACGTTGCAGCGTGGCCGCGTCGGGACGCACGATTTCCTGACCGGGGCCGTGGGCACCGTCGAAAAAGGGCTTGTCCCATTTGTCCCAGAGGGGTCCAAACTGCGCGACCAGCATGTCGCCGCTCATGCTGTCGATCAGCTCGCGAATCTCGGTGGGCAGCGCGTCAAAGCGCGCCTTGTTCATCACAATGAAGAACGCCGAGGCATAGAAGGGCACGGCCGTGTGCTGCTTCATCTCGTCGTTGAAGCCCGGAATCGGGGTGCCCCAGTTGGTGACGATGCCATCGAGTTGATTGGCGCGCAGCGCGGGCATGATCTCGTCCGGTTGCAGCAGCTTCGGTACGGCGCCCACGGATTCCAGCGCGGTAGCCACCGTGGCATTGGGCACTCTCAACCGCAAGCCTTTCAGGTCGTCCAGTTCGACCACCCGCGTTTGCTTGGTGTGCACCAGCCCCGGATTTTGCACAAACAGCGCCAGCACCTTGAAGTCGCGGTACTCGTCGGCAATCGTGCCGTTCTTGTACAGTCCCCACAATGCCTGCGATCCCCGTCGCGCATCGGCCACCACGAACGGCAATTCGACGATCGAACTGCGCATGAACCGATCGCCTTCCGCGCCGCGCAGGCCCAGCGCGATGTCGACCGTGCCGTCTTTGACCTGTGTGCCTTGATTGCGCACGTTGCCCAGCGGCGAGCTGCCGTTCAGCACTTCCACGACCACCTTGCCGTTGCTGCGGCGTTCCAGTTCGCGCGCCCAGGGTTCGACGAGATCGACCTGGAAGAAGCTCTTGGGCCCAAGGAAGTGGCTCATCTTCAGGGCAATCGGCGCCGAGCTTGCAGCGCCCGGCGTCTGAGGCGATGAGACCGCGGGCGTTTGCGCGGATGCCGTGAGTGACGACCACGCCAGCACCGTTGCGATGCTCAAACGCGCGATAAGTGTATTGCCGTACATGGTGACCCCTTTGAAGAACAACACAACGCGCAGCGGTAGCCGCTTGGCTCCTCATGCGGCGGATGAGCGATCATAGGGGGACGCCGATCTATTCATTATCATGATTTACCCTTGGATCATCGCACCGAGGGTCTCGGGGGCATTGACGAACCCGGCTCATCGAACGGGTCCGATGCATCTAACGTGTCCGACGTATCGAAGGTGTCCGCCGTATCCGGCATGACGTATCGAGCAGGCACAACGAACATAGGGCGGCCGCGCTACTATCGGCCATCGTCTGGCTCAAAGATCTGGATCATGCGCATCACTCATCGGGTTGCTTGCGGCCGCGCCACGCTGGCCGCAGACGTTCAGGGCGACGGTGCCCCGGTCGTATTCCTCCACGCGGCGGTATGCGATCGGCGCATGTGGCGCGAGCAAGTGCCGCTTTTGGCGCAGCACCATCGGGCCATCGCGTACGACCGCAGGGGCTTTGGCGAGACGCAGGCGAACAAAGAGAAGTTCTCGTGCGTCGCCGATCTGAAGGCCGTGCTCGATGCGCTGGTACCCGATCGGCCGGCAATCCTGGTGGGATGTTCGCAAGGCGGCCGCGTGGCCATCGACGCGGCGCTCGCACATCCCGAGCTGGTGCGCGCACTCGTACTCATTTCAGCGTCGGTATCCGGCATGCCCGAGGCGGTGTATCCGCCCGACATCGCGCCGCTGATGAAGCACCTGCAGGACGCAGAGGCTGCCGGGGATGTGGATCGGGTGAATGCGCTGAAGGCGCGTTTGTTCCTGGACGGCCCGTATGCCGCAGAGGGCCGCGTGACTGGCGCGGCGCGGCAGTTGTTTCTCGACATGAATGGCATCGCGCTTCGATCGTCGCCCGCGGGCACGAACGTCGACACGGCGCCAGCTTACGAGCGGCTAGGCGAGATCGCTGTACCGACGCTTGTGCTGGCGGGCGACCTCGACTTTCCGCATATTCAAGACCGCGCCCGTCACACTGCCGCCACCATCCCAAACGCGCGTTTTCAAGCGCTGGGCGGTGTTGCTCACTTGCCCAGTCTTGAACCGGCGAATCGCATTGCGCACCATGTGCAGGCGTTTATCGCTTCGCTGTAAAAGCAGCGCCATCGCGATCACAGTCGACATGCCAACACCATGCCGAGATGTGCTGTCGAGGAGCGACTCCGCTCAGTAGATCGCTGCTTTCCAACCCATCTGGATCGCTGCGCGCCAACCCGTCAAATCAAGGTGCGAGCTGCGCCTCGATCAAGGCGGCCGACCGTTCAGACACCACCAGCACCAGCTTCATCGTGGCGCGCGTGGCCCCCACGAAAAGCTTGCGCACGGTGCGCTCGTCCAAGGTGTCGAAGTCGATTTCGGAAAACACCACCGCTGCGGCCGATTGGCCTTTGAACCGATACACCGATTCGACGAGCACTGTGCCTGGCGTATAAACCGGCTGCCCGAGCAAGTCATACTCGCCAGTGAAGGAGCGTAAGGCGTGCGGTCCCAGGCGATCGAGATGGAGCAATCGGGACTGCTCGCGGCCGCGATAGCTCAATACCGCCACGTCATGCTCGCGAAAGCCGACGGCATAGCAGCGGCGTACGGCTTCCTTCACCGCCAGGAGCAGACTGGCTTCATCGGTATAGGTGATCAGCTCGACATCGCTTGCGGCGATCGGGGCGGCGGCTTCGATGCGCAGATCGGCGGGCAGCAGAGGCTGCAGCCAGCGCACCACCGGACGCGGGCTGCGGTAATTGCTTTTGGCGCGCAGCCGCACCCAGTCCGGCAGCTCGGCAGGCGGGTGTCCGTACAGATTCTGCATCGGATCTTCAAGCCATAACTGCCGGGCGCCTGGCTTGCCATGGCGCAGCACCAGATCGCGCCAGGCTGGCGCGAAATCCTGGCCTTCGTCCACGATGACCGTGTCGAACGACAACGCGTCGGACACGGGCGTGGCGGCGGCATCCACAATCAACTTGTCGAAGGCGCCGGGCTGGGCAAAATCAGTGGCGTGCCCCGCGTCCTGTAGCGCCATGTCGCACAGCATGTGAAACGTGCACACCAGGCCGCCGGCGGGTGCGATGCGGGCAAAATGATCGGCGAGCGGGCGGTTGTAGCACACGTATAGCGGGCGCTTGCCGGCCTCGATGGCATCGCGGTATTCGGCTAGCGCCAATTGGGTTTTGCCGGAACCGGCAGTGCCCGTTACCCGCAAGCGATAGGGCGTCATGTCCAACTGCCGGGCCCAGTGCGCCAGCCCGCCGGCCACGCGCGTCACCAACGTGCGCGCCTCGCCCAGCAAGGCGCTCACGTCGGTTTCGAGCTGGATGATGTCCTGCAGAAAGCGATGTACCCGCGGCGCGATCGCGCTGGGTTCGCCGGGGCCCAGCAGGGCTTCGATCATCGGCACGAGCTGCGCGCGCCGGCTGCCGTCCACGATGCGCTCGGGCGAAATGCCCGCCGTGAGCGGATGGCGCACGATGTGATCGGGGCAGTAGAGCAGATATTCGATCGTCACCGCCTGATGGTTCAGGCTGCGCGACAGCTTGGCGCTCAGTCCATCCACCGTGCGCGCCATCTGGGCCTGTACGAGGCGATGCGTATTGCCTTGCACCTTCGCCAGGCCTTCTTCGGTTTCGGTCAACAAGCCGCTTTTTTGCTCGATGATGAGCAGTTGCCCGGCGCGATTGACGATGACGAAATCGATCTCGCCGTAGATCGCGTGCGCATGGTCGACGTTGGTCCAATGCACGGCGTGATACACGGTGTAGTCGTCCGGCAGGCCGGCGGCCAACACGGCGAGCGTCTGGATCTCGCGCTGCTGCGGTCCGCTTTGTTCCAGCGTTTCCCAACCATCGGGCACGACACGGGACATCGAATACTCCTGGGCTTGTCGGCAGGTGGCGCGTGGCCACGATTCCGGCATTATGCGCGAGTGCCGACGAGGCATCGCCGGCCGTGCGCGATTTGGCGCAACTTATCGCGTTGGCGCAGTGTTTGAACGTGGCGTTACTTACACGCCAGGCGCGGCAGGCGCTGTGAGTGGCGGATCGGCGGCATACAAGCGCAGTCGCTCGGCCGCCTGGCGCAAATGCTGTTCGGCCGCGGCGCCAGCCGCCTGCGGGTCGCCGGCTTCGATCGCCTGAAAAATGGCTTGATGCTCGGCCTGCACGGCCACCATGCGCTGCGCATAAAGGCGCGCCGTATTTCGGCGGGCGCTGCGGATCACGTGGCGCACATTGGCTTCAAGATATTCGCTGAGCGAGATCAGATGCGGATTGTGCGTGGCTTGCACGATCGCCAGGTGAAACGCGTAGTCTTCTTCGTCGCCTAACTGGTCATTCAGAATCGCGTACTCCATGCCCACCAGGCCTTGGCGAATGCGTTTCAGATCGTCGGTCGTGCGGCGGGCCGCCGCCAGGCGCGCCGCGGTGCCCTCGATCGACAGCATCAATTCGAGGATGTGTTCGAGGTCCTGACTGTCCTGCGCCGTAATCGCACCGATGCGAAATGCGTTCTTGCGCACATTGGGATCCACGAACGCGCCGCTGCCTTGCTGCGACGTTACCAACCCTTCGGACTTCAGGCGTGCGATCGCTTCGCGCACCACCGCACGGCTCACCCCATGCGTTTCGACCAGCACTTTTTCGGTCGGCAAGCGCGCGCCTGGCGCCAGCACGCCTTGATGGATTTGTTCCGCCAGCAAGGCGGCCAGATCGGCCGGCAATGACGGGCGGGGCGCGCCAGTGGCGGCGGTCAATTCGGGGGAGGACGGAGACGTCGTCATGCGCAAGAAGGGAAAGTGGCGCCAGTCGTTCGGCCGGCGCTCATGAGATGTATAGCCCGCCATTGACCTGCAGCGTTTCGCCCGTGACGAAGGCGGCAAGCGGCGAACACAGAAACGCAATGGTACCGGCAATGTCGTCAGCCGTGCCGTAGCGGCCCAATGGGGTGCTGGCCAGCAGCTGATCGCCTTTCTGGCCGATCAGGTCGCGCGTCATCGCAGTCTCGATGATGCCTGGCGACACGCTATTGACGCGTACGCGGGGCGCCAATTCGAGGGCCAGGCTGCGCGAGAAAGACAGGATGGCGCCCTTGGTGGCGGCATAAGCGGCGTGCGCATAACTGCCGCGATGCGCCGCCAGCGAGGCCAGCAGGACCACCGCGCCGCCATCGCGCAACCGGGATTGCGCGGCCCGGCAGATGTAAAACGTGCCGTTCAAATTGATGTTCATCAGGCGCTGCCACGCGGCATCGGTGGTTTTCGCAATCGTGGCCTCGGGATAAATGCCGGCGCAATGCACCAGGAAGTCGATGCCGCCGAAGCGCGCCGTGGCGAGCGTGAGGGCGCTTTCGCATGCTTCGGCGTCCGACACATCGGCCGGGATGCTCAACACCCGATCCGCGTCCACACCGATCGCTTCAGCAGCACGCGCGAGTGCGCCGCCATCGATGTCGACCAGCACCACCGATGCGCCATGGGCCGCCATCAGCTTCGCGGTCGCCAAGCCGATACCGGTGCCGGCGCCGGTGATCAGCGCCACTTTTTGTTCGAATGAAATCACTGCAGTCTCCTCTGCGGTGCCCATTGGTGCGGGCATCTTGTTTGGATAGAGAAGTCGCCGCGTTGCGTGGCATCTGGATCAACAACACTGTTGACACGACCTTGGCGCCTCTCTACTATTTGCATGACGATTTAATTTGTCAGACAACAACGATAAGTTATCAGACAAGTAGCGAAACCTCCAGAAAGAGCCGCACGGCGGCAGGCGTCACGCCTGCTGTACCGATGCAGCCGATGGACGATTGCGGCAGGAGACAACAGTGATGGATGCATCTGGGCCGCATACCGGCCTGCGCGGGCAAACCGTGGTGATCACCGGCGGCGCTCGGGGAATCGGCCTGGCCTGCGCGCAAGCCTTTGCCCGCGAAGGCGCACGCCTGGCGCTGCTCGATATCGACCGGGCGGCGCTGGATGCAGCATGTGCCACGTTGCACGCGTTGGGCGCGCAAGCGTTGCCGGTGCAAGCCTCGGTCACCCAGCCGGACGCGGTCGCGGACGCATTTGCGCAGATCGATGCCGCGTACGGCCGGGTCGATGTGCTGATCAACAACGCCGGCGTGTCGGCCAATAAGCCCACGCTGGAAGTCACGCCGGACGAATGGTGCCGCGCGGTGGATATCAATCTGAACGGTGTGTTTTATTGCGCGCAAGCCGCCGGGCGCCGCATGGTCGCTGCCGGCGCGGGCAGCATCGTCAATCTCTCGTCCATGTATGGCGTGGTCGCCGCGCCCGACCGGGCCGCCTATTGCGCCACCAAAGGCGGCGTGGTGATGCTCACCGAATCGCTGGCGGTGGAGTGGGGCCCGCACAACGTGCGCGTCAACGCGCTTGCCCCCGGCTACATCGACACCGATCTGCTGCGCGAGCTGCAAACCCGCGGCCGCTTGAGCATCGATCGGCTGGTCGCGCGTACGCCGATGCGGCGGCTCGGCACGGCGGAAGAGATCGCGGCGATGGCCGTGTTTCTCGCAGGCGCGCAGTCGGGGTTCATTACCGGCCATACCTTGGTGGCGGATGGCGGCTGGAGCCGTTATGCCTATCTCTAATTTGCAATGCGGTATCTGGAGCACGTCCGATGACCACTTATGACACGCTGACTTCCGCGGCGCCCTGGCGCGCGGTCAATGTCACCGCCCAAGATTGGCACACGGCGCCACCCGCGCTACTGGCCACGATGCTGACCCAGTTGCACTGGATTCGCGCTTTCGAAGAAACGGTGCTCGACCTGGCCGCGGCCGGCCTGGTACACGGCCCGGCGCATTCGTCGATCGGGCAGGAGGGCGGCGCGGTGGCGTCGATACTGGCGTTGGGCGCCGGCGATCAAATCAATGGGTCGCATCGCGGCCACCATCAATTTCTGGCCAAGGCCTTGCAGCACGTGTCGCCCGACGGGCTCGATCCGCGTGCGGCGCATAGCGCTGCGATCGACGGCGTGCTGCAGAAAACGTTGGCTGAGATCATGGGCCTGGCGCAAGGCTTCTGCCGCGGCCGGGGCGGTTCGATGCACTTGCGTTGGCTGGAGGCAGGCGCTTTGGGCACCAACGCCATCGTGGGCGGCGGCGTGCCGTTGGCGGCGGGCGCGGCGTGGGCGCATCGCCATGCCGGCACCGACCGTGTGGCGGTGACCTATTTCGGCGACGGAGCGATCAATATCGGCTCGGTGCTCGAAACCATGAATCTCACGGCGGCCTGGAAAACGCCGTTGTGCTTTTTCGTGGAAAACAATCGCTATGCCGTCTCGACCACGGTGGAAGAGGCCACTGCCGAGCCGCGACTGTCTGCCCGCGGCCAGGCCTTCAATATCCCGTCCTGGAAGGTCGACGGCATGGATCCGCTGGCGGTGCACACGGCCATGACCGAGGCGGTCGCGCATATGCGGGCGGGGCACGGCCCCACGATCATCGAGGCCGACGTCTATCGCTTCTTCCACCAGAACGGCCCATTTCCGGGCAGCGCGTTCGGCTATCGCACCAAAGAGGAAGAAGCCACGTGGCGAGCGCGCGACCCCTTGCTGCGGGTCGCCACCGAAATGGTCGCGCGCGACCTCATCACCGCCGACGACATCGATACGCTGCGAGCGCGGTGCAAAGCCACCATGCAGGAGATCGCAGAACGACTGACCGAGGCAGGCGAAGGGGCCAAGCGACAAGTGCGCGCCGATCTCTGGCCGCGAGCCGATTTTCGCGATGTGGGCTTGCGCAGCGACCAGCAGGAATTTGCGGACATGCGGGTGCAGGAGGCTGCCGATTACACCGGCGCCACCGTCACGCGAAAGTTCGTGGATGCAGTGGCCGACGTGGTCACGCGTCGCATGGAAACGGACGCCAGCATCGTGGTGATGGGTGAAGACGTGCATCGCCTGAAAGGCGGCACCAACGGCGCCACGCGCGGATTGAAAGATCGTTTTCCCGATCGCGTACTGGGCACGCCGATCTCCGAGAACGCCTTTGCGGGCTTGGGCGGCGGGTTGGCGATGGACGGGCGCTACAAGCCCATCGTCGAGTTCATGTATCCGGACTTCATGTGGGTGGCGGCCGACCAGATTTTCAACCAGATCGGCAAGGCCCGGCATATGTTTGGCGGCGATATCGATGTGCCGCTCGTGCTGCGCACCAAGGTGGCCATGGGCACGGGCTACGGCTCGCAGCATTCGATGGACCCCGCCGGCATCGTGGCCACGTCGCCCGGCTGGCGCATCGTGGCGCCGTCCACGCCGCATGACTACATCGGGTTGATGAACACCGCGCTGCTGTCGCGCGACCCGGTGCTGGTGATCGAACACGTCGATCTGTATGCCGCATCCGGGGAGATTCCCACGGACGACCTCGATTTCTTCATCCCGTTCGGCAGCGCCAGCGTGCGCCGCGCAGGCAGCAAAGTCACGGTGCTGACCTATCTCGCGATGGTCGACAAAACGCTGCAGGCCGTAGAAGCGCTGGGTATCGATGCGGAAGTGATCGACCTGCGTACCTTGGACCGTGCCAGCCTGGATTGGGACACGATCGGTGCCAGCGTGCGCAAAACGAATAATGTGTTGATCGTGGAGCAGGGCGCGCGTGGCACGTCATACGGCGCGATGCTGTCCGATGAAATCCAGCGCCGTCTGTTCGACTGGCTGGATCAACCGGTCAAACGCGTGACGGGCGGCGAAGCGTCGCCCAGCATTTCGAAGGTGCTCGAGCGCGCCGCGTTTGCCGGCGTGGAAGAGGTGATGGACGGCTTGCGCGACGTGCTGTCGGATCTGGGGGAAGCACGCTAATGGCTCAACTCATCAAAATGCCAGCCGTTGCGGCCGACAGCGCCACCGGGTCGATCGCGCAGTGGTTGAAGAAAGAGGGCGATCGCGTGGCGGTGGGCGACGCCATCGCGGAGATCGAAACCGATAAAGCCATCGTCGAGATCGCAGCTGAACATGCGGGCGTGCTGGCGCGCATCGTGGCACCGGCAGGCGATGCGCAGTTGCCGGTAAACGCCGTCCTGGCGGTGCTGACGGCGGAAGGTGAAGGCGCAGACGCGATCGACCGCGCGTTGTCGGCAGAAGGGAAGAACGACGCCGGGCAGAAAGCTGCAGCAGGAGCCGATGGCGCTGAAGGTTCTGCCGCGAAGCGGGACGACGACCAAGATCGCGGCGCAGCACGGGGCACGCACCCGGGCGATGCTGCTCAACCCTCACGTGAAGTGGGCAATGCCGGTGCTGCCGCTCAATTCTCGCCTGACGAGGGCAATGCCGGTGCTGCGCGCGCGCGAGATGCGCAGCCTGCGGATCGCACGGCGCATAGCGCAGACGCCAAGCCTGCCGGTACAGGGTCCGAACGTCTCTTCTCAAGCCCGGCTGCCCGCCGCATCGCGGCCAACAACCAGATCGATCTCAGGCAGATCGTGGGGAGCGGGCCGCGCGGGCGCATCTTGAAGCACGATGTGGAGCGCGCGGCGCAGGCAGCGCAAGGGCGGCAGACCGCGAGCGATGACGCCACCTTGCGCGACCGGCAAATGGCACCCGACGTGGTCCCGGCGAACCGCACCCCGCACTCGAATATGCGGCGAGCGATCGCCCGCCGATTGACCGAGAGCAAGACCACGATTCCGCACTTTTATCTCTCGCTCGATTGCCGCATGGATGCGTTGCTTGCCTTGCGCCACCAGATCGGCGACGACGGCCATGCACGTATTTCCGTGAACGACTTCATCGTGCGGGCGGCCGCCTTGGCGCTCGTCGCCGTGCCGGAAGTGAACGTGTCGTGGGAAGACGATGCTTTGGTCCAGCACGACTCGGCGGACATCGCGGTTGCGGTGGCCACCGAGGGTGGCCTTGTCACGCCTATCGTGCGTCACGCGCACAGCAAAACGTTGCGGCAGGTCGCCGCCGAGATCGCCGAGCTTGCGGCCCGGGGCCGCGCTCAGCGCCTCAAACCGCAGGAGTACACCGGCGGCTCGATGACGGTGAGCAATCTGGGGATGTACGGCATCACTCAGTTTGCCGCGATCATCAATCCCCCACAGGCGGCCATTCTGGCCGTGGGTGCGGCGAGCGCAAGGGCGGTCGTGGACGACGCCGGCGCGCTTGGCGTGGCCACGGTGATGACGGTCACGTTATCCGCGGATCATCGCGCCATCGACGGCGCGGTGGCGGCGCGTTGGCTGGCGGCCTTCAAGCAACTGATCGAGCATCCGGTGCGTATTTTGTTATGAGCCAAATGGATGTCCTAGGGAAATCCCCGATTCTTAAAGCCCGTGTGTCTACTAGACTGGAGCGGCTTTCAATCTGGCCTCATATAACATATATCATATATTTTAAAAAGCCTTAGGTTCCAAGGGTTTGGCTGGTTTTCTATTCGTATAGACAGGAGCGAGACAATGTTCAAAATCAAGAAATTGGCTGTGGTGCTGGGCGCTTGCGGCGTGCTCGCCAGCAGCGTGGCGTGGGCGGACGTCAAAGTCGGCGCCTTGTTTCCGTTCAGCGGCGCACTGGCGCTGCTGGGCCAGGAGAGCTACCGCGGCCTCGAGCTGGCGGTCAACGAAATCAATGCCGCTGGGGGCTTGAACGGCGAGAAAATCCAGATCATCAAGGCCGATGCGGTCGATCCCACGCAAGCCGTGTCGGAGACCAAGCGACTCACCTCGTCCAATGTGGCGGCGGTGTTCGGCAGCTACGCATCCGGCATTTCGTATGCGGCCACGCCCGTGACGGAACTGGCCGGCGTGCCGTACTTCGAACTGGGTGCCACGGCGCACAAGATCACCACGCGCAACTACAAATACCTGTTCCGCAGCAACCCCAATACGGCGCTCTACGGCGTATCGGTGGTGAATGCCTTGCACGAGATGATTGCGCCGGGTATGGGACTGAGCCCGAAAGATATCAAGATCGGCATCATCCATGAAGATGGCCCTTACGGCACCGATGTGGCCGCGACCGAGAAGCAGCGCGCCGCCGAACTGGGCTATACCGTGGCCGAGGTGCTGCCGTACTCCGCGAAAACGGTGGATCTGTCGTCGCTCATCCTGCGCCTGAAAGGCGCCGGCGTGAACGTGGTGCTGCAGACGGCGTATCAGAACGACGCCATCCTGTATTTCAACCAAGCCAAGTCCGCAGGCTTCACGCCCAAGGTCGTGATCGGCGCCGGCGGCGGCTACTCGCTGGCCGATACGGCCAAGGCGGTCGGCCCAGGCATGAACGGCGTGTTCGATCTGGACTTCCCGCAGTCGTCGATCAACCCTGCCGGCGCACCGGGCCTGGACAAGTTCCTGGAAGCCTACAAGAGCACTTACAAAAGCGACCCGCAATCGGGCCACAGCCTGACCAACTATGTGGGCGCCAAGGCCTTCTTCGAAGCGATGGCTCAAGCCAAGTCGACCGACGCGGACAAAATCCGCGCCGCGGTACTGGCCTACAAAAAGCCGGGCGGCCAAACCGCCAACGGCTGGGGCTTCGACTTCGGCGAAGACGGCCAGAACAAGGCCTCCACGTTCTATGTCATGCAGTGGCAGGACAACAAGCTCGTGACGATCGCACCCAAAGACCTCGCGCTGGGCAAGCCGGTCTTCAATAAATAACAACGACACTGAAAGGCCATCCGGGCGCCGGTCGCGGGCGCCCGGATGAGCCGTGGTCGCGAGGTCGCACATATGGATATCTTCATTCAGTTGCTCATCAACGGTCTGTTGCTGGGTGGCGCATACATCATCATCAGCCTGGGGCTCACGCTCATTTTCGGCGTCGTGCGTGTCGTCAACTTCGCACATGGCGAATTCTTGATGGTGGGCATGTATCTGGTCTATCTCATCGCCACGCAATTCGGCGTGCATCCTTATCTCGGGTTGATCCCCGTTGCCGTCATTCTGTTTGCGTTGGGCGCGCTCACGCAAAAATGCATCATCCAGCCGTTGCTCAACGCGGATGAACATATCCAGATTTTCGCCACGGTGGGCGTCTCGACGATTCTGCTCAACCTGGCGCTCGTGGTGTTCGGCGCCAACGTACTGCGGGCGCCCGCCGATCTCGGCACGCATGCCGTCATGGTCGGTACCTTCACGGTCGTGACCGGACAGCTCATCACCTTCATCATCGCCATCGTGCTGGCCGTGCTGTTGCATGTCTTCATGCATCGCACGTATCTCGGTCGCGCGCTGCGCGCCGTGGCCCAGCATCGTTATGCGGCGCTCTTGATGGGCGTGAACGTGAATACGGTGTACTGCATCGCGTTCGGGCTGGGCACGGCCTTCGTCGGTGTCGCGGCAGGCCTGCTGGCGCCGCAGTATCCGGTGTTTCCCACCGTGGGCACGTACTTCGTGCTGACCGCATTCGTCATCGTGGTGTTGGGCGGCATGGGCAGTTTGTACGGCGCGGTGGCGGGTTCGCTCATCATCGGCGTGGTCGACACCCTGGCTGGCTATTACATTGCGCCCGACTTGAAGGAAGTCGTCTACTTCGGGATCTTTCTACTGATCCTCGTCTTGCGTCCGAACGGTCTGTTCGGCACCAGCACAGAATAATAAGGAGAGAGACGTGTTTCCCGATTTCCGCAGCCCCAAAGCCTATGTCAGCGTCATTCTGCTGGCCATCATGTTCATCGTGCCCGTCGTCATGGGCACCGCCTTCTGGACCAATCTGTTCGTGCTGTTGTTTGTGTTTGCCGCGCTGGCCACCGCCTGGAATATCGTCGGCGGCTACGCGGGTCAGCTGTCGCTCGGCCACGCCGTCTTTTATGGCATCGGCGGCTACACCGCCACCTTGCTCACGGCCAACTTCGGCATCACGCCGTGGATCGGCATGATTGCGGGCGCCTTGATATCGGGCGTGGTGGCGGTGGTGATCAGCTATCCCACGTTGCGTTTGAAGGGCCCGTTCTTCGCGCTCTCCACCATCGCGATCCTTGAAGTGGTGCGCCTTCTGGTCATCCACGAAGAAAGCTGGACCGGTGGCTCCAGCGGCATCAGTTTGCCGCTGAACATCGGCTGGACGTGGATCGTTTTTCGCGACAAGATCAACTACGTCATCATCGCTTTCGTGATCTTCCTGCTGGTGCTGTGGGCGTCGTGGTTTATCCGCAAATCGCGCACGGGGCATTACCTGATCGCGATCCGCGAGCGCGAAGATGCGGCGCGCGCCGTGGGCGTGCATACGGTCAACATGAAAATCCTGGCTGCCGTGGTCTCGGCCATGCTGACCAGTGTGATCGGCACCTTCCACATCACGTATCTGACGTTCGTCGATCCCGGCTCGGCGTTTTCGCTCGAGCTATCGATCCAGATCGCGATGTTTGCGTTGATCGGCGGGTTGGGTACGGTCGCCGGCCCCATCGCCGGCACGTTCCTGGTGCTGCCGATCGCCGAACTGGCGCGCGGCTGGCTGAGCGCGTTGGGCAACGGCATGCACGGCGTGGTGTACGGCGTCATCCTGGTTGCCGTGGTGCTCACCATCCCGCGTGGATTGGCGGGCGCTCTCGGCCCCATGATCGAACGCATGCTCGACCGCCTGCCTTATCTGGGCACGCGCCCGGTCAAGCAGGCGGCTGCGCCAGCCTCGACTGAGAAGCATGTGATCGACCGCGAGTCGCCGGTGCTCAAAGCCGAGCATCTGTTCAAGAACTTCGGCGGGTTGCGCGCCACCAACGATGTGTCGCTCACGCTGTACCGAAACGAGATCCTGGGCATGATCGGGCCCAACGGCGCCGGCAAGACCACGGTGTTCAATTTGCTGTCGGGCTTTCTTTCGCCGGACAAAGGCAACATCACACTGCTGGATCGCAATGGCACGTGGGTGAAGTGCACCACGCCCGACGACCTGGCACACAAGGGTATGGGCCGCACGTTCCAGATCGCACGCCCCTTTACCGGATTGACGGTGTTGGAAAACATCATGCTGGGCGCGTTCATCGATACCTCGAAGCGCGATGAAGCCGAACGCATCGCCTTGCGGGTCGCGGAGCAGACCGATCTGGTCAAGTACCTGAACACCGAGGCGCGCAATCTGACGGTAGGGGGCATGAAGCGGCTGGAAATCGCGCGCGCATTGGCCACCGGCCCGAAGGTACTGCTGCTGGACGAAGTGATGGCGGGGCTCAACCCGACCGATGTGGAAAAAGCGATTCAGATGATCCGCCGCATTCGGGATTCGGGCGTGTCGATTCTGCTCATCGAACACATGATGCAGGCCACGATGGCGCTGTCCGATCGCATCATCGTCATCAACGAGGGTGCCGTGCTGGTGAGCGGGTTGCCGCAGGAAGTGGTCGAGAACCCGGCCGTGATCGAAGCGTACTTGGGCAAGGAGTACAACGATGCTTAAGGTATCCAATTTAATGTCGGGCTATGGCAAGACCCAGGTGCTCAACGGCCTGGATTTTGAAGTCAACGCCGGCGAGATCGTCACGCTGATCGGCGCCAACGGCGCCGGCAAGACCACCACGCTCAAAACCCTGTGCGGCGTCATCGCCGCCACGCAAGGCCGCGTCGAATTCGAAGGTCACGACCTCACGAATCGCAGCGCGAGCGATATCGTGGATGCGGGCATCACAATGATCCCCGAAGGCCGGCAGCTCTTTCCCAGCTTTACGGTGAAAGACAATCTGCTGATGGGATCGTACAAGCGGGCGGCGCGCCCGATCGTCAAACAGAAACTCGACGAAGTACTGCACATTTTTCCGCGTGTGAAGGAGCGACTGACGCAGTTTGCCGGGTCGCTGTCGGGCGGTGAGCAGCAGATGGTGGCGATCGCGCGCGGCATGATGTCGGATCCGAAAATGCTGGTGTTCGATGAGCCGTCGTTGGGGTTGTCGCCCCTGCTGGTGCAACAGATGTTCGACGTGATCCGCAATGTAACGTCGCATGGCGTCACGGTGCTGCTCGTGGAGCAGAACGTGTTTCGCACCTTGCGTTTGGCCGATCGCGGTTATGTGCTGGAGAATGGGGCCATCGTGCGCAGCGGCACGGGTCAGGAATTGCTCAACGACCCCCACGTCAAGCGCGCTTACCTCGGGCATTGAGCCCAGTCTCGAAGGATTATCAGATGGCAGCAACATTCAAGTTTATCGATCATGGCGAAGGCGGCGGCCCGGAAGTGCTGCATATCGCCGAACGCGAACGCACGGCACCCACCGGCCGCCAGGTCGAGATCGAAGTGGCCTACGCGGGCGTCAATCGTCCGGAAGTGCTCCAGCGTGCCGGGTCATACGCACCGCCGCCGGGCGCGTCACCCTATCTGGGTCTGGAAGTGTCGGGCACCATCGTGGCGGTCGGCCCGGAGGTGAAGAACCGTAAAGTGGGCGACGCCGTTTGCGCGCTCACGCCAGGCGGCGGCTATGCCGAATATTGCCTGGCCGATGAGCGGCATTGTTTGCCTGTGCCTGAGGGCGTGGACATGCAGTCGGCCGCGTGCATCCCCGAGAACTACTTTACCGTGTGGACCAACGTATTCGAACGCGGTGCGTTGAAGGCCGGCGAGAAGCTCCTCGTACACGGCGGCTCGAGCGGGATCGGGCTCACCGCGATTCAATTGGCGGCGGCATTCGGCGCCGAAGTGTGGACCACCGTCGGCAATGCCGACAAGGCCGAAGCCTGCAAGAAGGCAGGCGCCACGCGCACGATCCTCTACAAGGATGAGGACTTCGAAGCGGTGGTGAAAGCGGCCACCGAAGGCCGTGGCGTCAACGTGATTCTCGATATGGTCGGCGGCGACTATATCAACAAGAATATCCGCAGCCTGGCCATCGATGGCCGCATGGTGCAGATCGCCTTCCTGCAAGGCAGCAAGGCCAGTATCGATGCCATGCCCATCATGACCAAACGCCTGACGTTTACCGGTTCTACCTTGCGGCCGCGCTCGGATGAGGACAAGGGCAAGATCGCCCAGGCTCTCGTCGACGAAGTGATCCCCTTGCTTGAACAAGGCAAATGCCGGCCGGTGATTCATGCCGAGTTTCCGTTGGCTGAGGCGTCCAAAGCGCATGCGCTGATGGAAAGCAGCACCCACATCGGCAAGATCGTGTTGAAGGTGCGCTGATGAATGCGTCGTTTGCAGGCCAGACGGTGATGGTCACCGGCGCCGTAGGCGGCATCGGTTCGGCGATCGTGGAGGCGTTCGTAGGGCAGGGCGCACGCGTGGGCTTGATCGATTTCGATGACGCGGGCGGCCGGGCTTTCGAAGCGCGGCTGCGCGCAGCCGGCCACACGGTCAAGTTCGTGGCGGCCGACGTCGCACAGTTCGACGCCTGCAAACGCGCGTATGACGAGATCGCCGCCGCGCTCGGCGGGGCGGACATTCTGGTCAACAACGTGGGTATCTCACCCAAGACCAATGGCCGTGCCCTGCGCGTGTGGGAAATGCCGCCCACCGAGTGGGAAAAGGTGATGGCCGTCAATCTGAACAGTGTGTTCTACATGACGCACCTGGCCACGCCGCACATGATCGAACGCCGCGCGGGACGCGTGATCAATATGTCGTCTGTGGCCGGCAAGGCCTACTGCGATATCGTCGCCGCCCACTATGCCGCCACCAAGGCCGGGTTGTTGGGTCTGACGCGGCATTGGGCGGCCGAACTGGGCGAATTCAATATCACCGTCAATGGCCTGGCTCCCGGCCGGATCAGCACGCCGTTGCTCAAATCGGTGCCACAGGAAATCAACGACGCGGTAGCGCGCGTGACGGCGCTCAAGCGTTTGGGCACGCCTGAAGAGGTGGCCGATGCATGTGTGTTTCTGGCCTCCGACCAGGCGCGATTCGTGACGGGCCAAGTGCTCGACGTGGCAGGCGGTTGGCTCATGACCTAGTACGCGGCACACCCTGGCGCCCATACCGGTCCTGACAAGCGCGCATCCCGACGCGCGACCGGTCAATCGCGGCGCAACACCGCCATGGTGTGCCATCACCCAATAAAAGCGAGGAGACATCGATGTTCAAGGAAGTGAATTACCACGGTAAAAAAGTGCTGATTACCGCCGGCGCCGACGGGTTGGGACTGGAGATGGCCCACGTTTTTCATGACGCCGGCGCGCGCGTATTCGTGTGCGATGTGAACGCTGCACGGCTGCAGGATCTGGCCCGCGAGCGCCCGGACATCCACACGTCGGTCACCGATGTGTCTGACGAAGCCAGCGTAGCCGCGCTTTTCGAACAAGTGCAAGCCAAGCTCGGTGGACTCGACATCCTGATCAACAATGCAGGCGTGGCAGGGCCGACCGGACTGGTCGAAACGCTGTCGAAGGCCGATTGGGATCGCACACTCGCCGTCAACATCACCGGGCAATTTCTGTGTGCGCGCGAAGCCGTGGCGTTGCTCAAGCAATCGAAGGCTGGCGTAATGATCAATATGTCGTCGGCGGCCGGCCATTTGGGCTTTTCGGGCCGCTCGGTGTACTCGGCCTCGAAGTGGGCCGTGATCGGCTTCACCAAGTCGCTTGCCATCGAATTGGGCGCGTACGGGATTCGCGTCAACGCCATCCTGCCTGGCGCAGTTGAAGGCCCGCGCATTCGCGCCGTGATCGAGGCCAAAGCCAAAACACTCGGGCAGCCGGTGGACGACATCGCGTCGCTTTACGAAAACCAGGCTGCCCTGGGCCGCATGGTCACCGCACGCGACATCGCGAACATGGCGCTCTTCAACGCGAGCGAAGCCGCGCGCAGCGTGTCGGGCCAGGCCATCGTGGTCGATGGCTTTACCCAGAAACTGTATTGAACGGGGAGAAGCGTATGTCGACCGCCGCCATTATCGGTACCGGTTTGATCGGTCAGGGCTGGGCCATCGTATTCGCACGCAAAGGCTGGCAAGTGCGCCTCTTTGACGTGAATGCAGCTGCACTGGGCGAGGCGCGCACGCTGATCGTGCAGCAGTTGCGCGAACTTGAAGCGCACGGTTTGCTCACCGATGTGGACGCCGTCGCGCAGCGCGTCACCGTTGCCGACACGTTGTCCGAGGCGCTCAAGGGCGCGAACTACATCCAGGAAAACTCACCCGAGAACGTGGATATCAAGCGGGCGCTCTTCACTCAGCTCGACACGCTTTCCGCGCCCGATGCGGTGATCGGCAGCTCCACCTCGAGCATACCGGCCAGTTTGTTTACCGAGCATCTTGCCGGCCGCGCGCGCTGCCTGGTGGCGCACCCGGTCAATCCGCCTTATTTGATTCCGGTAGTGGAGTTGAGTGGTGCGCCTTGGACGTCGCCCGAGGCCATTGCACATGCGCGCGCGATCATGGAAGCCGTGGGGCAGAAGCCCGTCACGGTCAACCATGAGATCGAAGGCTTCGTGCTCAATCGTCTGCAGGGCGCACTGCTGCAGGAGGCCTTTCGGCTGGTGCAGGCGGGCGTTGCCACCGCCGAGGATATCGACACCACCATCAAGGATGGCCTGGGCTTGCGCTGGTCGTTCATGGGGCCGTTCGAGACCATCGATCTGAATGCGCCGGGCGGCATTGCCGATTACTGCGCGCGCTACGGTGGCATGTATGCCGGAATCGGCTCGACGCAGAACGCATGCGTGCCGTGGGACAGCGAGCTGATCGACAACCTGTCCGAGCAACGTCGTGCGCTTTTGACCGAACAAGACCTGCCTGCGCGCCGCTTCTGGCGCGACGAAAAATTGATGCAGTTGATGCGTCACAAACTAGAACGGAGAGACGAATGGCAAAGCCCAAGCAAAAAGTCGTGATCACGTGCGCCGTTACCGGCGCGATTCACACGCCCAGCATGTCGCAGTATCTGCCCGTGACCGCCGATGAGATCGCCGATGCGGCCATCGGTGCCGCCCAGGCAGGTGCCGCCGTTTTGCATCTGCACGCACGCGACCCCGAAACCGGCAAGCCCACGCAGGATCCGGCGATGTTCGAGCCGTTCCTGGCGCGCATCAAGGCTGAAACCAACGCGGTCATCAACATCACGACCGGGGGCAGCCCGCACATGACGGTGGCCGAGCGGATGCGGCCGGCGTCGACGTTCAAGCCGGAATTGGCGTCGTTGAATATGGGCTCGATGAACTTCGGCCTGTATCCGATGCTGGATCGCTTCAAGGAATTCGAGCATCAATGGGAGCGCGAACATCTCGAGAACAGCCGCTCGCTGATCTTCCGCAATACCTATCAGGATATCGAAGACATCCTGGCCATCGGCAACGAGAACGGCACGCGCTTCGAGTTCGAATGCTACGACATCAGCCATCTCTATAACTTGAAGCACTTCCTGGATCGAGGCCTGGTCAAGTCGCCACCGTTCATTCAATCGGTATTCGGGTTGCTCGGCGGCATCGGCCCCCATCCCGAAGATTTGATGCATATGAAGCGCACGGCCGACCGTTTGTTTGGCGACGCATACGAGTGGTCGATCCTGGGCGCCGGCCGCAACCAGATGCCGCTGGCGACGATCGGTGCGGCAATGGGCTCGAATGTGCGGGTGGGGCTGGAGGATTCGCTGTGGATCGGACCGGGCGAATTGGCCGCGTCCAACCGCCAGCAGGTCGAGCGCATTCGCACCATTCTCGAAGCGCTCAACCTGGAAGTCGCCACGCCCGACGAAGCCCGCGAGAAGCTGCAACTCAAGGGTCACGCGAACGTGAACTTCTAAAATGGCGCGCGCCGGCTCAGCCGGCGTGGCGCAGAAGCGCCGCCGTCAGATCGTCTTCAGAAAGCGTGTAGTCGAAGTTCGCGGCATGGCGCGCTTTCAAGGTCAGCCGTGCCGCCTCTCGCACCTGTTCGGTATCGATGGCGGTCGCACCGAGTGCGCGCAGGGTGGTCGGCAACCCCACGCGGCCGTACCAGCGCGTGAGTTCGGCCAGCGTGCTGTCGGACCGGCGTTCGAGATCGAGTTGCACCAGCAGTCCAACCGCCACTTGCAATCCGTGCAACGCGGGGCCTACGCCCGCAATGCGTGGCAACCCCCGAGTCAAGGCATGTGCGATCGACAATCCGCCGCTTTCGAACCCCAGGCCGCTCATCAGGATCATCGCTTCCACGGCGCGTTCGAACGCAGGCGTGGGCACCCCGGTGCCGGCGGCTTCGAGGGCCGCTTCGCCGCACTCGAGCAGGGTACGGGCGCAACCATCGGCAATCAGTTGGGCGGTGGCGGTGGACCCCGCGTCAAACATGTTCTTGCCTTGGTTCCGATCGCATTGCGCCGCTTCGAATTTCTTGGAAATGGCATCGCCCAGGCCGGCACGAAAAAAGTGCGCCGGCGCCGTGGCGATCAGTTTGGTGTCCACAATCACCATCGTGGGGTTGAACAACATGTGTTCGACTGCCAGCAGATTGTGGTGGGCGTCGTACAGCACGTAGTTCTTGCTGGTGGGCGCATCGTTGGAGGCCACGGTGGGCATCGTGATCAGATGGCAATGCGACGCATGCGCCACCGCTTTGCCCGCATCCAGCGATTTTCCGCCGCCCACCGCAATCACGAGCGTGGGCGAAATGCCTGCGGCTTGCTCGCACAAGCTGGCCACGACGTCCGGCGTCAGGTCGCCGTCGAGCACCATATCGTGCAAGGTGACGCCATGTTCGCGGCACAGCCCGCGCAACCGTTCGCCCAGCACGCCATGCACATAACGATCGATCACCAGCGCCGCATGGCGGCCGAACAGGGCCGCCGAACGGCCCAATACCTCAAAAGCGTCCGGCCCTTGTATATAGCGGCTCGGACTGCCAAATACCTTCAGCATGTTGTCTCCTCACTTGCGTGTGGGCTTGGGTTGGAATTCCTGTTCCTTTTCTTTTTCGACCAACCAATCGATCATGATCTTGCCGCCCCACATCAGATCTTCCTGAATGGCGCGCGCCGCCGCTTCCGGGTCGCGCGCCTCGAGCGCTTCCAGGATGGCTTCGTGGCGATGCTGGCCGCCGGAGTAGTCCAGACCGGCCGTTTTGATGTGGAAAATCTTGAGGATCGGGCCCGTGACCACCCAAAACGCCTCGACGGTGTTTTGCAGCGTTGGCATCCGGCTCGCCTCGAGAATCGCGAAGTGGAACTTGCGGTTCAGGTAGCTGGCGCGCTTGGGGTCGGACGCGGTGTGGGCGATGAAGTCCTTTTGCAGCGCAATCAGGTTATCCAATTGCTTGCGGGTGATCTTTTTCGCCGCTTCGGCCGCGCCCATGCCCTCGAGGTGAAACCGAATCTGCTGGATTTCCCAGAGCTTTTCGGAATTGACGTACGGCACATACACGGCAGTGGCCGCCTGCATCTCCAGCCCTTGCTCGCTGATCAATCGAAAAATGGCTTCGCGCACGGGCGTGATCGAGACGCCCAACTCTTGCGCCAGCTCGCCGATGATCAACCGCTCGCCAGGCTCGTACTGCCCGTTGATCAAGGCGTTGCGGATTTCGTTGTAGACCCTGACGGACAGGTTTTCTTTTTTTACCGGCTTGAGATTGGTCATGTCATGGGCAATGCGGGATGGGGACTTGATGCTTGAGAAAGAATTCTAGCGTGCCGCCACCACAAACCGGCGCATTGGCTATATTATATATCATATATTCTAAACCGAAAGGAACAGCGCCATGCCGCATGCGCCTCACAACCCGACCGTGGAGGAGATCCAGGTCCTGCGAGACAAAGCCCGCTTCGTCCGGCTTGAAACGATCCGCCTGATCGAGATCGCCAAGATCGGACACTACAGTTCGGTTTTTTCCTGCGCCGAAATCTTTGCGGCGCTGTACTACGACGTGATGACCCTCAAACCGGGCGATCCCACATGGGCGGATCGCGACCGGTTTCTGATGGGCAAGGGCCATGCGGCCGTCGGACTCTTTCCGATACTGGCCGATCACGGTTTCTTCCCCAAGGCGTGGCTGGACGACTACACCCGTCTGGGCAGCCCGTTGGGCGATCATCCCGACATGACCAAGGTGCCGGGCGTCGATTTCAGTTCCGGCTCGATCGGTCATGCCTTGTCCAACGGGGTGGGCATGGCCGTGGGCGGGCGGCTCAATAAGCAAACTTTCAACGTGTTCGTGATGCTGGGCGACGGCGAGATGCAGGAGGGGCAGGTGTGGGAAGCGGCATTGTTTGCCGCGCACAACAAGCTCGGGCGTCTGATCGCCATCGTGGACCGGAACGGCTACCAGCTCGACGGCCGGGTGGACGACGTGATGGGCGTGGAATCATTGAAGGAAAAATGGCGCGCATTCGGCTGGGAAGTGCATGAGGTGGATGGCCACAACGTGCACGATCTGACGGCGCTGCTGCGACGTCTGAAGGCCGACGAGGGCCGTCAACAACCGGCGTGCATCATCGCGAAAACGCTGAAAGGCAAGGGCGTGTCGTTCATGGAAACCGAACCGGGCTGGCACCTGGGCTACCTGGCGCCGGACGATGCCGCAGCCGCCATCGACGAAATCATGGCGCGGGAGATCTGACATGACCACAACGCATACCACCGGCCACGTGGCCGCCACAAGCGGTGTCGCCGGCAATGCAGGCCAACCCGTCTCGGCCGCAACGATATCCTCGCCAGACTCCTGGCAGTACCGCGCACTCAATGCCGTCAATCCCGGGCTCAACTACCTCTCGGACGCGTTGATCGCCTTGGCCGAAGCCGGCCATCCCGTTGTAGCGGGGTCGGCCGATCTGCAATACTCCAATGGACTCAACCGCTTTGCGCAGGCGTATCCCGAGCGCTACGTGCAGTTCGGCATCTCGGAGCAAAACATGGTGTCGGCCGCGGCAGGCCTGGCCACTTGCGGACACATGCCGTTCGTCGCCACGTTCGCCTCGTTCATGGCGCTGTTGTGCTGCGAACAGATCCGCATGGACGTGGCGTATACGAAGCTGCCGGTGCGCCTCATCGGGCATCACACCGGAATCAGCCTGGGCTTTTACGGCACGTCGCATCACGCCACCGAGGATATTTCCACCACGCGTGCGATCGCCGGCCTGACCGTGGTGTCGCCCGCGGATGGTCCGCAATTGGCGGCCGCCATCAAGGCATCGGCCACGTGGCCCGAACCAATCTATTTCCGCATCGGCCGTGGCCGCGATCCGCAGGTGTATGCCGACGACACGCCGTTTGAATTCGGCCGCGCCATCGTGCACTTGGAAGGCCGCGATCTCACCCTGATCGCGTGCGGCATCACGGTTCACGCCTCACTGGCCGCGGCCACGGCGCTCAATGCCGCCGGCTACTCCGTGGGCGTGATCGACATGCCGACGATCAAGCCATTGGACCGCGCCGCGGTGCTCAAGGCGGCAGCGGGTTCGTCGCTCTTGATGACGGCCGAGGAGCACAACGTGCTGGGCGGGTTGGGCTCGGCCGTGGCTGAAGTGCTGGCCGATGAAGGCACGGGCATACGGCTGTATCGTCACGGCATCCACGATGAATACAGCTTGATCGCGCCACCCAATGCGCTCTATGCGCATTACCGGTTGGACGCGGCAGGCATCGAACAAGTCGCGCGCGAACAACTCACACAACGCGGCGCAAGGAAACTCTCGACATGAAAGAAATCACCGGTACGACCACACTCATGGGCATCCTCGCCGATCCCATTCTTCAGGTCAAAACCCCGCAACGCATGAACGAACTGCTGCAGCGTAGCGGCTACGACGGCATCCTGGTGCCGATGCATACGCGCGCGGAAAACCTGAGCGCCGTGGTGGCAGGCTTGCGGCAACTCGAAAACCTCGCGGGCGTGATCGTCACCGTGCCGCACAAGACTGCCGTGTTGGCGCTGTGCGACGACGCGTCGCCCGCCACGCGCTTGATCGGTGCGGCCAACGTGGTGCGACGCGATCCCGACGGCCGGCTGACTGCCACGATGCTGGACGGCGAAGGCTTTGTGCGCGGCCTGGTGCAAGCCGGCGTATCGCTCAAGGGCAAGACGGCCTACCTGGCGGGCGCCGGTGGCGCGGCCAACGCGATTGCCTTTTCATTGCTCGCGGCGGGCGTTACCCGCTTGACCATCGGCAATCGAACCGCGGCGCGGGCGCAGGATGTGCAGCAACGCGTGGGGCAGCTCTATCCCGATGCGGATGTGCGGGTAGGAACCACAGATCCGTCAGGGCACGACCTCGTGATCAACGCGACGTCGTTGGGCATGGCCGAAGGGGATCCGCTGCCGTTGGACGTCACGCGGTTGCAGCCCGAGCAACTGGTGTGCGAAATCATCATGCAGCCGGCCGATACCGCCTTGCTGCAAGCGGCTCAAGCGCGCGGGTGCAAGATCCACTACGGTGCGCCGATGCTCGCCTGCCAGATCGAGCTGATGGCCGAGTTCCTGGGCGTGCCGCTGCACACGGCGGGATGAGGGCACAGGCGATGGCAGATTACGATTTCATCATTGCCGGCGGCGGCACGGCGGGTTCGATACTCGCCAATCGCCTGACCGAAAACGGCAAGTACCGGGTCCTGCTGGTCGAGGCCGGCGAAGACGCGAAGAGCATGTGGATATCGATCCCGGCAGGATTCAGCAAACTGCTCACCAACCCGATGTTCAATTGGCGCTTCAAAACGGAACCTGAAGCCAATACCCACGGGCGCGTGATTTCGGTGCCGCGCGGCAAGGGCTTGGGCGGGTCCAGTCTGATCAACGGCATGATCTACGTGCGCGGTCAGCCACAGGATTACGACGGCTGGGCCGCCAACGGCGCGCGCGGCTGGGCGTTCAAGGACGTCGAGAAGTACTTCGTCAAGATCGAGAATTACGCGCCGGGCGGGCCCGGCCGCGGCACCAGCGGGCCGATGCATCTGGAACAGGTCAAGGAGCGGTTTCCAGTGTCCGATGCCTTCATGGCGGCGGCGCAGGAAGACGGCCAACCCTTGAACGCGGACTACAACAGCGGCGACCAGGAGGGTGTGGGCTACTACCAGGTGCTGCAGCATCGCGGGCAGCGCTGGAGTGCCGTGGACGGTTATCTCAAGCCGGCGCGGCGCCGTCCCAATCTGACGATCGAAGGTGGGGCGCATGTGGTGCGGCTCACTTTCGAAGGCAAGCGCTGCGTGGGCCTCGTCTACCGCAGGGGCGGGCGCGACATTACCGTGCGGGCCCAACGCGAGACGATCTTGTGCCTGGGCGCCATTCAAACCCCGCAGGTGCTGGAGCTTTCCGGCGTGGGCGATCCCGCGCGGCTGCAGGCGCTCGGCATCGGCGTGGTGCATGCGTTGCCGCTGGTGGGCGAAAACTACATCGATCACTTTGCCACCCGCATGAACTGGCGCGTGAAAAGTGCGGTGACGTTGAATGAGATGTCGCGCGGCTGGCGGTTGGCGCACCAGGTGGGCCGCTACTACGCTGCGCGCAGAGGCATTCTCACGCTCGGCACCGGTCTCGTGCACGGCTTCATCAAAACCGAGCCGGCGATGGCAACGCCCGACGTGCAGTACTTCTTTGTGCACGCCAGTTATGCCAATGCCGCCGAGCGCATTCTGGATCGTGCGCCGGGCATGACGTTGGGGGTTGCGCAACTGCGGCCGCAATCGGTGGGGTCGATCCACATCACGTCGGCCGATGCGCTCACGCCGCCGGCGATCCGGCCCAATTTTCTCAGCGCGGAGATCGACCGTCAAAGCTTGGTGCATGGCATGCAGGTGGCACGCCGGATCGTCGCGCAGCCTGCCATGCAGCGCTTTGTTGACCATGAAATCAGCCCGGGCCGCGCGGTGCACACCTTCGACGAGTGGCTCGATTTCGCACGACAGAATGGGCAAACCATTTACCATCCGATCGGCACGTGCCGCATGGGGTCCGACCCCTCGGCCGTCACCGACCTGCGTTTGCGGGTAAACGGGCTGGCCGGCCTGCGCGTGGTGGACGCGTCCGTGATGCCCGCCATGGTGTCGGGCAACACCCAAGGCGCCGTGATGATGGTGGCGGAAAAAGGCGCCGAGATGATTCTGGAGGATGCGCGGGCGTAGTACAGTGCGGCGGCGCCGGCGGAACCTTTTCAGCCTGGCGTCAGTCAACCTTGCATCCCCCCCGAACATTACACGGATAGACCATGCGTCATCGAGGCCGCTTGCGCGCCGCAGGACACTTCGCCGCCGCTGTGGCAGCCACCACGCTCGTGGGCACGATCGTGCAAACGCAGATCAATCTCTACGACATCCAGCAACTGGGGGTCGATATTCCCACGGCCATCCGTTTACGCACCACAGGGGAAGATCTGCTGGGGTTTTCGCCGACGATGGCCGGACTTGCGGCGGCGGCCTTGCTCCCGGCAATGCCTTGTGCGGTCTGGCTGGCGCGCCGCTACCGGTGGGTGCGCGGCGCCTTGTTTGCGCTCGGCGGGTGGTGCGCGTTGACGATCGCCTTTTTCATCGCCGACGCGGTAGCACCCATGCCCACGCTGGTGGCGGCCACCCGCAGCATCGTGGGTGCCGTTGCGGTGGCGGCAAGCGGCGCAGCAGGCGGCGGACTTTTCTATCTGCTGTGGTCGCGCGCGGCACGCCGGGCAGCGCAGCAGACGTGCGCCCCGGTTGCCATGCAAGCAGGGGCGATCGATGATTGATTTCCATTGCGCCGCTACTGCCAGCCCCGTCAGGCCATTGCAGCCGACACGCATGGCACGGCACTTGATCTCGACGGCTGCCCTGGCGCTATGCAGTCTCACGATCGCGCTTGGGAGCATGCCGGCCGCCGCGCAGCCGACGATAGGCGCCTCCACGCTCACCGCCACCACACCGGCGACGCCTGCCCAAGCCTCCGTGCCTTACCGGATCGAAACGGTTGCGACCGGGCTCGAACATCCCTGGTCGCTGGCCTTTCTGCCCGACGGCGGCATGCTGGTCACCGAACGGGCAGGGCACCTGCGCCTGATCGATGCCGCCGGCAAGCTGGCCCCACAAGCCATTGCGAATACGCCGCCCGTAAGTGACATGCGCCAGTCGGGGCTGATGGAAGTGGCGCTCGATCCCGATTTCGCCACCAATCGCCTGGTCTATTTTACGCACACGTACGGCACCAAGCAGGCCCACAACACGCAGCTGTCGCGCGCCCGGCTCGACGGCATGGCGCTTACCGACGTGCAGCCCCTGTTTCAGGCCAAACCGGCAAAAGTCGGCGGATCGAACAACGGTGGGCGGCTGGTGTTCCTGCCCGATGGCACATTGGTGCTGTCGATCGGCGACGGCTTCGACCTGCGCGAACAGGCGCAGAACCCGGCCAACCACCTCGGCAAAACGGTGCGTCTGAATCGCGATGGGTCGATCCCGCGCGACAACCCCTATGTGGGCCGCGCCGGCGTGGCGGACGGGATCTTCACGATGGGCCACCGCAATATGCAGGGCTTGGCGTATGACGCGGCGACCAAACGCCTGTTCGCCAACGAGCATGGGCCGCGCGGCGGCGATGAACTCAATCTGCTGGCGGCGGGCGGCAACTATGGCTGGCCCATGGCCACGCAAGGGTTGGACTACACCGGCGCGCGCGTCACCCCGTTTACGCAGATGCCGGGCACGCAGGCACCGCTATTGGTGTGGACGCCTTCGGTTGCGCCGTCGGGCATGGCCGTCTATACGGGTGAGCGTTTTGCCGCGTGGCAAGGCGATATTTTCGTGTCGACGCTGGTCGAGAAGAGCGTGCGCCGCGTGAAAATGACGGCAGGCGTGCCTACGGGCGAACAGGAGATTCTGTTCAAGGAGCTGAATGCGCGGATTCGAGATGTGCGCGACGGCCCCGATGGCGCTTTATACATACTGACCGATGAGCCGAAGGGTCGGGTGTTGCGCGTGCTCCCGCAGTAAAGGGCGGAAAGGGCGGAAGGGGCAATGCTTGGCGTAAGCGATGCGCCCACGCTGCATGACCCATCGGCACCAGCGCGTGTGCAAGCGTTAGCGCGCCGGCACCGGCGACGCGGCAAGAAACGCCCGTGCGAAGTCGATGAATACGCGCAACTTTTTGGGCATGTCCTTGCGGCTGTAGTAGTACAGGTACAGCCCCGTCGACGGCATCCAGTCGGTAAGCACGCGCACCAGCTCGCCGCGCGCGATGGCGCCGGCCACGTGTTCTTCGTGCAGATAGGCAAAGCCAAAGCCATCGAGCGCGGCCTTGCAGATCAACTCAGGATCGTTGGTCGCCACGCGACCATTTACCGCCACCCGCATCTTTTCGTCGCCTCGCTCGAATTCCCAGCGGTACAAGGCCCCCGATTGCGCGCTGCGGTAGTTCACGCAGGCGTGCGCCAGCAGATCCTGGGGGTGCTGCGGCAACCCGTGACGCGCCACGTAGTCTGGCGCGGCCACCACGGCAAAGCGCATATTCGTGATCAACGGCACGGCCACCATGTCGTCGGTCAGGATATTGTCGTAGCGAATCCCTGCGTCGAAACCCTGGCTGGCGATATCGACCAGGCTGTTGTCCACCGCGACCTCGATATTGATATCGGGGTAAGTGGTAAGAAACCGCTGCAGCATGGGGCGGATGATGTAATCGCTGGCCGCTGACGGCACATTCAGGCGCAGCGTGCCCATCGACTCCATCGACGCACGCGACACTTTGCCCAACGCCAACTGCAGATCTTCCATCAAGGGCGTGATCTGATTGAGCAAGCTTTCGCCCGCCTCGGTAAGGCTCACGCTACGGGTGGTGCGATTGAAAAGGCGCCCACCCAGGGCGGTCTCGAGCTGGCGGATCGTATAGCTCACGCCTGACGTCGATAAGCCCAGGTTCTGCGCCGCCGCTGAAAAGCTGCGCGCCTGTGCGACGCGCAGAAAAACTGTCAGCGACTGTAAGCCGGCGCTGTCCATATGACATTCCTTGATCGAGGGGACTGACGGGAATACGGTAATGCGAGAGGATCGACACTTGCTGCCGCTTGGGAGTTCACTTTCATTGTCCCGCTTTTTTGCACACTGTATGAAAGACCGCTCGCCATCGGCGCCACTGGCGCGTGGCACCATCGTCCGATTCCCGATTAACGTTGCGAGGCTATCCATGGCAGATCACGACAATTCCGAAAAGCCCCACGCCTGTCCGTCCTGTCCGTCGCCTGAGCCGGCCCCCGCGCCGTCCAGGCGCTCGTTCCTGATGTCGATGGGCGCGTCCGGGTTGGCCGTGACCGGTGGCGGCTTGATCCCGCGCGGCCAGGCACAGGCTGCCGCACCCGTCGCAGCGGCCGCAGCAGAAACCGCTGCACCCACGGCATCCACGCCGCTGGCGCCGGGCGAGCAAACCGTCAATTTCGTGGTCAACGGCGCGGCGCGCTCGGTCAATGTGCCGCCCAATGCTGTGCTGCTGGACGTCATGCGCGAAAAGCTCGGGCTCACCGGCACGAAGAAAGGTTGTGACCACGGTCAATGCGGGGCCTGCACGCTGCATGTGAACGGCACGGCCGTCAATTCCTGTTTGTCGCTGGCGGTGATGCACGAAGGCGATGAGATCACCACGATCGAAGGCCTGGCGCAAGACGGCACGTTGCATCCCGTTCAGGAAGCCTTCTGGGCGCATGACGCCTATCAATGCGGCTATTGCACGTCGGGGCAAATGATGTCGGCCGTGGCCATCCTGAAGGATGCCCGGATCGGTCGCGACAACGCCAGCGTGCGCGAGGCCATGAGCGGCAATATCTGCCGCTGTGGCGCCTACAAGAACATCCTCGCCGCGGTGCAATCCGCGCGCACCAACATGCCGAAGGTGAGCTGATGCGACACTTCGAATATTCTCGCGCCGGCGACGTCGGCCAAGCGGTAGCCAATCACGCCGCGATGCAAAACACGGCATTTCTGGCCGGCGGCACCACGCTGCTCGATCTGATGAAGATCGATGTGATGCGCCCCGTGGCCGTGGTCGACATCAACCGTGTTGCGCTCAAGCAGATCGAGTCGCTCCCCGATGGGCGCGTGCGCATCGGAGCGCTGGTCTCCAATACGGATTTGGCGCGTCACGCCAAGGTCGTGGCCGACTATCCTGTTCTCGCGCAGGCGCTGCTCTCGGGCGCGACCACACAGTTGCGCAACAAGGCCACAACCGGCGGCAATGTAATGCAGCGCGTTCGATGCAATTATTTTCGCGATGGCGTTTCGCCCTGTAATAAGCGCACGCCGGGATCGGGGTGCGCCGCAGTCGGCGGGATCAACCGCAGTGTGCACGCGGTGCTGGGCACGAGCAAAAGCTGCATCGCCAGCCATCCCTCCGACATGTGCGTGGCCATGGCCGCCATTGGCGCCACCGTCACGGTGCAGGGCCCACAGGGCACGCGCGAGATCGCGTTCGCAGACTTTCATCTTCTGCCGGGCGACACGCCGGAAAAAGAACATGCCTTGATGACCGACGAGATGATCACGCACGTAACGCTGGATGCGCCGCTCGCGGGTGCCAAGTCGGCGTATCTCAAGTTGCGCGATCGGGCATCGTATCAATTCGCTTTGGCCTCGAGCGCCATCATCATCCGGCTCGAAGGCGGGGTGATCAAGCAGGCCCGCATCGCGCTGGGCGGTGTGGGCACCAAGCCCTGGCGCGCCCCGGAGGCCGAGGCGCAACTGGTGGGTCAGCGCCCAAGCCCGGCGCTGTTCGAGGCGGCCGCCGCTGCGGCATTCAAGACTGCCGTGGCGCAGAGCCACAACGCCTACAAGATTCCGCTTGGCCAGCAGGCCATCGTTCGCAACCTTTCGACGCTCGTTGCCTGAGCCACGACACCGCAATAGGAGTGCGTCATGAATGAAACCGTAATCGGCGTTGAAACCCGCCGCGTGGAAGGCCGTGAGAAAGTGACCGGCCACGCCAAATATGCTGCCGACAACCATCCCGACGGCATGACCTTCGGCTATGGCGTGTTCAGCACGGTCGCCAGCGGCAAGATCGCCAGCATCGACATGGACGACGCCCGCAAATCGCCGGGCGTGATCGACATTTTCCATCACGATCACTTTCCGGCCTTGTTCAAGGTGCCGCAACCGATGGGGTCACCCGTGACCTCCTTGTCGGGCGCTATCGTGGATGAACGCCGCCTGCCGTTCGAAAACGACGTCGTGTCGTACGCCGGCCAGTTCGTGGCGCTGGTCGTGGCCGACACCTTTGAGAATGCCCGTGCCGCCGCCTACAAGGTGCGCGTGCGCTATGACGCCGCCAAGTCGCAGGTCGCGACCTTGGCGCAAGGGGTCAAGGCCGCCGCGCCGAAGGATTCGGGCAAGGGTCATCGCCGCGGCGAACCCGAGTCGGCATTCGATGGCGGCGTGCATCGCATCGATGCGGTCTACACCACGCCCGTCGAAACCCACAATCCGATGGAAATGCATGCGACGGTGGCGTACTGGGAAGACGGCACGTTGCATGTGTACGAAGCCACTCAGGGTGTCACGGTGCATCGCAATACGCTGGCACGCGTGTTTGGTCTGACACCCGATCAAGTGGAAGTGCGTGCGCCCTATATCGGCTCCGGCTTTGGCGCCAAGCTCTGGATGTGGCCGCATTCGGTTGCGGCAAGCGCCGCCGCCCGCGAAATCGGCCGGCCGGTACAGCTCGTGGTGCCGCGCGCGCAGATGTTCACGACCACGGGCCACCGCCCCGAAACGCATCAGCATATTCGCCTGGCTACCGATGCTGCGGGGAAACTCGTGTCGATTCGCCATGAGTCGATCAACAGCACGTCGTTTACCGATGGCTACGTCGAGACCTGCGGCAGCGTGACCAGCAGCCTTTACAGTTGCCCGAATGTACTCGTCAGCCATCACACGACCCAGGTCAACCGCGGCACGCCCACTTCCATGCGTGCACCGGGCGCCGCGCCGGGGCTCTTCGCGCTCGAGTCCGCCATCGATGAAATGGCGCTTGCAGCCGGACAGGATCCTTTGGCCTTTCGCAAACTCAATTACTCGCAGAAAGATGAGAGCACCGACCAGCCTTGGTCGAGCAATCATTTGAACGATGCGTACGACCAGGCCGCCAAGGCCTTCGGTTGGGATAAGCGCGATCCGCAAGTGGGCGCGATGCGCGACGGTACCGAGTTGATCGGCTACGGCATGGCGGCCTGCAACTGGGAGGCCTTTCGCACCCCGGCGGAGGCCCGCGTGAGCCTGAATGCCGACGGCACAGCCACGGTAATCTGTGCCGTACAGGATATTGGCACAGGCACCTACACGATCGCCGCGCAAACGGTCGCGAGCATTACCGGGCTGCCGTTGGACAAGATCCACGTCAAGCTCGGCGATTCGTCCTTCCCCGATGCGCCAGTGTCCGGCGGCTCGTGGGCCACGGCCAGTGTGATGCCTGCCATTGCCGACGCAACCCGCAAAGCGATCGAGCAGTTGAAAGGCTATGCCGGCAATCCCGGCACAACGTTCGCCGATGCCAAGGCCGACGACATCACGCTCGCCGGCGGCAAGCTGGTGCAGGGTTCGAACAGCATGCCGTTTGGCGAGCTGCTTTCCAAGCAGCGCATCGCCAGCGCCGAAGGCCACGGCCGTACCGAAGGCAATGGCAACAAGGAATTTTCGTTCCGTTCGTTCGGTGTGCATTTCGTTGAGGTGCGCTGGGATCCGGGCATCTCGCGTTTGCGTGTGGCGCGCGTGGTGAGCGCGATCGACGTGGGGCGCGTGATCAACCCCACGGCGGCGCGCAATCAGGTCGACGGCGCCATCGTGATGGGCCTGGGCATGGCGCTGTTCGAGCAAGCCGAGTTTGACGAGCGCAACGGCCTGCCGGTCAACAACAACTATGCCGAATACATGGTGCCGGTCCACGCCGATCAGCCCGAAACACAAGTCATTCTGCTGGACTATCCCGACCTGCATTTGAATGAGTGGGGCGCACGCGGCATCGGCGAGATCGGGATGACCGGCCTCGCTGCCGCCGTGGCCAACGCCGTGTATCACGCCACTGGCAAACGCGTCCGCAGCTTGCCGATCTCGCTGGAGAAGCTGATGGACGTCCCGGCGACGCGGGCGGCGTAAATGCTCAAGCGTGTTTCGACGCCCTTGCTCGATATCGCCTATGACGAACAAGGCGCGAGCGATGGGTGGCCGGTCATTCTGTTGCACGGTTTTCCCTACGACATCCTCGCGTATGAGACCGTCGCGCCGCTTTTGGCCGCCCAGGGCGCTCGCGTCATCTCACCGTATCTTCGGGGATATGGGCCCACGCGTTTTCTCGATGCTGCCACGCTGCGTTCGGGGCAGCAGGGCGCATTGGGCGCAGACCTCCTGGCGCTGCTCGATGCATTGCACATCGAGAAGGCGGTGCTGGGGGGCTACGACTGGGGCGGTCGGGCAGCGTGCGTCGTGGCCGCACTCTATCCGCAACGTGCGCGGGGGCTGGTGTCTGTCAACGGCTACAACATCCAGAATATTGCCCACGCCATGCATCCGGCCGGCCCCGAGAAAGAGCACCGGATGTGGTACCAGTATTACTTTCATGGGGAACGCGGTCGCGCCGGGCTGACTGAAAATCGGCAGGCATTCTGTCGGCTGTTGTGGTCGCTATGGTCGCCTACATGGGGCTTTTACGACGATACGTTCGCACGCACATCGGCGGCCTTTAACAATCCCGATTTCGTCGATGTGGTCATCCATTCCTATCGGCATCGATTTGGATTGGTCGACGGCGACCCGCAGTTCGACGATATCGAACGCCGCTTGGCCGCCACGCCGCCCATTACCGTGCCTGCGATTACGCTCGAGGGCGACGCGGATGGTGTGGCGCAAGTGGGCGAGGGACGGCCGGCCTTGAAGCACTTTACGGGGCGCCATGAAAACCGTGTGGTGCCGAATGCCGGCCACAATCTGCCGCAGGAAGCGCCGGAAGCATTCGCCGCCGCAGTGCTCGATATTCACGCCTGGACGGCCTGATCGGTGGACCGCCGAAGGTAGCCCGACATCTTTTCGTGTCGGCCCGAAACCCTTTGATGCGCTCATCGCCTCACGCGCCGCGCGGTCGTCATCTCCTTCGGCGGCTCGGAGACTACTTTCGGCCCACCGGGCCATTCATCGCGACCAGATCGTGATCCAGCCGTTTATCGTCGATGCCGGCCGGTTCGATGTGCGCCAGTACATCCGCAGCGGTGAAGAGGGCACGCACGCTCGCCTCCGCCCGATCACCGATTTCATGGCCGTCATGCACCGAAATATCGCCGGCCACTTCCACATGAAATTCAACAAACATGCGGTCGCCGCCGTGGCGGGTTCGCAGGTCGTGCACGCCCAACGCGCCGTCGCAGGCAAGAATCGCGGCCTTGATGCGCTGTCGGCACGCCGCATCAAGCTCCCGATCGAGCAATTGATCGAGCGCTTGCACCGCCATACCGCGCGCATTCCACAGCATGTAGGCGGCGATCAGCAGCGCGCCGGTGGCATCGGCACGGGTCCAGCCCAACGTGCGTTCCAGCACCAGCGCACACAGCACCGCCAGATTGACCGCGACATCGGTGACGTAATGCGCGCGGTCGGCTGCGATGGCGGTGGATCCGGTGCGCTTGACCACGTACGTCTGCATGCTCACCAGGCCGGCGGCCGCGATACTGCTCAGGATGATGACCCAGATGCCCAGACCGATGGCCGATAAGGGTTCGGGCGTGATCAGGTGCTTGGCCGACTCCACGCCCAGGGCGAGCGCCACGCCCGCCAACAGCAAGGCTTGAATGAACGCCGCAACGGCTTCCGCCTTGCCGTGCCCGAAGCGGTGGCCGGGGTCGGCCGGACGTTCGGAGTACCGCACGCCGATGAAGGTCACGAGTGACGCCACCACGTCGACCAGGCCATCCGCGGCCGAGGTAAGCATGGCGATGGAACCGGTCTCCAGCCAAGCCCAGCCTTTGATGCCGACGAGGAAGAAGGCGACCACCAGCGACGTCATGGACGCCATGCGCCGCAGGCGCCGGTTGGTGTATTCGGGAGTCATGTGCCAAGCGTAAGGGCCGGGGGCTGAACCGCGCATGAAAGCGGACTCAGGTTACGCAGGCAATATACACGCCGGTGGGACTAGGCGGCGCATGCGGCCCGATCGAGGGCATTCATCCTGCGCGGCGCGCTGGCCACCGCTGGTGCATAGTGCGTGGCAAAGACGAGACGGCCCGCCGTCCAGGTGCGGCTGACCAGCGGCATGCCATTGACCCGGTCGACGGCGATCAGATCGGCCCGGCGTCTCAACTCGATACGGCCCCGATCGTTCAGCCCGCAGGCAGCGGCGGGCGCGGCGGTGACCAACGCCATCGCTTGCGGCATCGACAGTGCCGCTTGCTCGGCGGCCACGAACGCCGCCGCAATCAGCGTGGACGGTTGATAATCGGAACACAGGCAACTGGCCACACCCGCACGGATCGCATCGATGGCCCGCATCGAGCCACTTTGGCTGCCGCCGCGCAATACGTTGGGTGCGCCCAGGATCGTGGGCAACCCGCAAGTCACGGCCGCGCGCGCGGTATCGAGCGTGATCGGGAACTCGCTCATCGACACGCCCAAGGCGCGCATCGTGGCGATACGTTGCACCGAGTCATCGTCGTGGCTGGCCGTGGGGATGCCTTGGCTGCGGGCAGCCTCGAGCAGCTGTTCGACACGAGCGAGGGCACCATGCTGATTGTCGAGCTTGGCGCGCGCTGCGGCATGCGCTTGCTCGCGTGTCATGCCGTGATTGCCCATCAGATAGTCCAGGTAGGCGTCCAGCGTCTTGAACTGACCTTGCCCCGGCGAGTGATCCATCACCGAGATCAAATCGATCAGGCCTTCTTCGATCAAGCCAAGCAGCACCGGCAGGGCTTCGGCATCCGTGATTTCGTAACGGCAATGCACGCGGTTGTCCACGAGCGCATGCGGTTGGTACGCGGCCATCGCGCGTACCACTTGCGCGGCGGTGGCATTGTTGCGCACGCCCCATTCGTTATTTGCAAACGACAGCGCGTGGTAGGGCGTCGTAATGCCCGCTGCGGCGTTGCGGCGATCGACCTGGGCGCAGGCGAAATCGAACGGAAACAACACGCGTGCACGCGGCTCGGCCTCTTTTTCGATCGCATCGCAATGCACATCGATCAGACCGGGCATCAGCCACTGGCCTTGCAGATCCAGGGTGTCGCAGGCGGGCGCCGCATTGGGCGCGATCGCGGCAATCCGGCCGTCTTCGATCAGCAGCGCACTGTCTTCCAGCACCGTATCGGGCAGCACGATACGCGCGTGGGTAATGTAGAGCTTGGACATGAACCGATCCTTCAAGCGTATGCGGGTTGCGCAGCGGTTTGGGGGGCAACGATGGGCGAGATCGACAGTGTCTGCGTGGCCACGGCGGCACGTACCGCCTCGTCGTGAAAAATGCCGATCAGGCAGCGCCCGGCGGCCATGGCGTCGCGGATCAGACTCACCACCACCGCGCGATTGTCGGCATCCAGGGATGCCGTGGGCTCATCCAGCAGCAAAATCGGGTGTCCGCCGATCAGGCCGCGAGCGATGTTGACCCGTTGCTGTTCGCCGCCCGAAAACGTGGCGGGCGGTAGCCCCCACAGTCGTTCGGGCACGTTCAGACGCGCGAGCATGGCGGCGGCGGTATCGCGGGCGTCGTTCGGGGCCACGCCCGATTGCCGCAGGGGTTCGGCCACCACATCGAGTGTGGTCACGCGCGGAATCACCCGCAGGAACTGGCTCACATAGCCGATCACGTCGCGGCGCAAACGCAAAATGGTTTGCTCGGGCGCTTGCGTGAGTTCGGTCCAGTGGTCGCCGTCGCGCACGCGGATGCTTCCGGCGCTCGCCAGGTAATTGCCGTAGAGGCAACGCAAAAGGGTACTTTTACCCGTGCCTGACGGCCCGGCAAGCACGAGGCAATCGCCCGTCCCGACCTCGAACGATACGCGCTCGAGTACCGGCAACGTGATGCCGCCTTGATGGTGCAAGGTGAAGGTTTTTTCCAGATCGCGGACCTGGATCGAGGGTGTGCGCGGCATCGTCGTCAACTCTGCAAAATGGAAGAAACAAGCAACTGCGTGTAGGCGTGCTGCGGGTCGTCGAGGATCTGGTCGGTGAGCCCGCTTTCGACGATGTAGCCGCCTCGCATCACCACGGTGCGGTGCGCCAGCAGGCGCGCCACGGCCAGATCGTGTGTGACCACGATCGCCGCCAGATTCAGATCGGTAACGAGCTGACGCAGCAGATCCAGCAATCGCGCCTGCACCGACACATCCAGCGATGCCGTCGGTTCATCCATGAACACCATGCGCGGCTTCGTGACCAGATTGCGCGCGATCTGCAGCCGTTGCTGCATGCCACCGGAAAACTGTTGTGGGGTGTCGTCGAGCCGGTCGGCATCGATTTCCATCTTGCTCAACCACTCGCCGGCCACGGCGCGCAGATCGCCGTAATGCCGGTCGCCGATCGCCATCAAACGTTCGGCGATATTGGCCCCGGCGCTCACTTGCATCCGCAAGCCGTCGCGCGCATTCTGGCGCACAAAGCCCCAGTCGGTGCGGGCGAGCATGCGCCGCTCGGCCGCCGTCAATTGCGCCAGATCGGTAAATCCCGCATCGCGCGTGTCGTACCAAACACTGCCAAGCTTGGGGGCCACCTGGTAAGACACGGCCTGCAGCAACGTACTTTTTCCCGAGCCGGATTCGCCCACCACGCACAGCACTTCGCCGGGGAAGAGGTCGAAATCGATGTCGCGGCAACCATGCACGCCATCCCACGTGTGCGTCATGTTGCGCACCGAAAGCAACGGTTGAATCGCGCTCATGACACCTCTCCCAAGTGGAGACGTTCGGCGGTCGCGGTGTCGGCCCCGGATTCGACTGCCGGTTGGCGCTCGGTCTTGCGTTCGTCCGGAATACCGGCTTGCTGTTCAGCCACGTGCCGCGCGCAGTATTCGGTATCCGAGCACACGAATCGGCGAGTGCCGCGATCGTCGAGAATGATCTCGTCCAGAAAGGTATCCTCCGAGCCGCACACATCGCAGCATTCGTCCCACTTTTCGATCGTGAACGGATGGTCCTCGAAATCCAGGCTTTTCACCGACGTATACGGCGGCACCGCATACACACGCTTTTCACGGCCGGCACCAAACAGCATCAGCGCCGGACTGTGATCGAGCTTGGGATTGTCGAACTTCGGAATCGGCGAGGGCCGCATCATATAGCGCCCATTTACCATTACCGGATAGTCGTACGTGGTGGCGATATGACCGTACTGGGCGATATCTTCATACAGGCGCACATGCATGCCGCCATATTCCGCCAGCGCGTGCATCGTGCGCGTTTCGGTCTCGCTGGGTTCCAGCCACCGCAGCGGTTCGGGGATCGGCACCTGATAGACCATGATCTGGCCTTCGCTCAACGGTGTTTCGGGAATGCGGTGACGCGTCTGAATAATGCTGGCGGCGCGCGTCGATTCGGTCGTGGCCACACCCGTCACGCGGCCGAAGAATCGCCGGATGTTGACGGCATTGGTGGTGTCGTCCGATCCCTGGTCGATCACCTTGAGCACGTCGGTAGAACCGATAATGGCAGCGGTGACTTGTATGCCGCCCGTGCCCCAGCCATACGGCAGCGGCATCTCGCGGCTGCCGAAGGGGACCTGATAGCCGGGGATCGCCACGGCTTTCAGCAGGGCGCGGCGCAGCATCCGTTTGGTGGATTCGTCCAGATAGCCGAAGTTGTAGTGCGGATCGCGTTCGACCGGCGCAGCCGGATTCGCGTGGGCGGCAGTCACGATGTGAGCTCCTGATCTTGGGTGGCGGCAGTAGGTGCGCCATTGCTGGCTGACGCGCAGTCCGCATCCGCGGCAGCGCGGCGTGTGCCGGCTACAGCGGCGTCGACGATGGGCATATCTGCTCCGGAAGCAGAAGCATCGGTCGCGGGGGAATCGACACCGGCAGCGCGCTCGGTGCGCAATCGGCGCAGCAGTTCCAGACTGGCTTGAAAGTCGACGTAGTGCGGCAGTTTCAAGTGCTGCACAAACCCGGACGCTTCGACGTTATCGGTGTGATACAGCACGAACTCCTGATCGTTGGCCGGCGCATCGCCCGCTTCACCGAGCTCAGTTGCACGCATGGCGCGGTCGACCAACGACATCGACATGGCACGCCGTTCGCCGTAGCCGAAGGCCAGGCCGTAGCCGCGCGTGAATTGCGGGCCAGCATCGGCGTTGCCGGCGAACTGGCTCACCATCTGGCATTCCGTCACCTCGATCTCGCCCACCGTTACGGCAAATCCCAGCTCTTCCACGAAGAGCTCGACCTCGACACTGCCGTAGCGAATTTCTGCTGCAAACGGATGCGTGTTGCCATATCCGCGTTGCGTGGAGTAGCCCATGGCAAGCAAGAAGCCCTCGTCACCGCGCGCCAGATTCTGCAGGCGCGCATCGCGCCCGGCCGGCAGCGACAGCGGATCGCGCGTCAGGTCGAACGGCGCCGGATCGCCGGGCAATGGCACCTCGGCTTGCAGCAGCGCATCATGCTGCAGAATGTCGGTCACGCGGGGCATCGCGGCGGCCAACGGTTCGTCCGCCGGCGCCAGCGGCGTGGTGTGGCGGTTCGCTTCCAACGTGAAATCGAGCAAACGCTGCGTGTAGTCGTAAGTGGGTCCCAGGATCTGGCCGCCCGGCACGTCCTTGAAGGTTGCTGAAATTCGCCGCTCGATCGCCATCCGGGCGGTGTCGATCGGCACGCTCGACCCCAGACGCGACAACGTGGTGCGATACGCGCGCAGCAGGAACACCGCTTCGATCAGATCGCCGGCGGCCTGCTTGATGGCGAGCGCGGCGAGATGCGTGTCGTACAAGCCGCCTTCGGCCATCACGCGCGACACCGCCAACGGCATCTGCGCCTGAATCTGCGGCAAGGTGAGTTCGGGCAGCGCGGGGTCACCGCGCCGATAATCGTCGAGCATGTCGTACGAATTGAGGATGGCGCGTTCGCCTCCTTTGACGGCCACATACATTCAAATCTCCTCGGCGTGGGTGGTGCGGGGCAGGGCGGCAAACTGCGCGGCATGAACGAACACCACATCAACACCCAACGGAAAACGATCGTGATTGCGCTGCCAGGCCGGCCAGAACCCACTGGGCACGCCCGCGATGGCAACGGCGCGGGCGTTCAGAATGCCGGGGCCCGTCAAGCGCACGGTGGCGCCCGTCTGCAGATTCTCGACCTCGATCAACAGCGTGGCGGAGCGATCCGGGTAAGCGGGATCGCCGGGGTCGCAGGCAGTCAGTTCGGGTGCGGGATAGCCCGCGGGCACAACCACGAATCGGGCTTGCGCCGGGCTGGCGACCAATGGGCAGCCGCAGTGAAAACGCAAATACTGGCGCGCTTGTTCGGAGACGGCAGGCGGCAACCACACGGGCGTGTCGCTATCGGCAAGCGTGAGCAGCAGCGCGCTCATTGCCGGCGAGAAGGCATCGGGCCAGGCTTGTGGCATCGCGGCCTGCTGCACGGTGCCGGGCTCCGACAACGCTTTCAGTGCTGCCCGGAACGTTGTCTGCGCCTGCGCCACCGGATCGTCGAAGCCGGGCAAGATGTCTACGCCTGCGCGCGACGGGGGAATGGCGGCCGGCGGCTGCGCAGCGTGAAGACCGTTGGCGTGATGGGTCAGTGTCATGTCAATTCTCGCCTCGTACCAGCGTGAAAAAGTCCACCTTCGTTTGCGCGGCCACCCGCGAGCGATGCGCAAGCGCGGCCTGGCGGGCGCGGGTCAAGGGTTCGATTACCGTATCGATGATTCGTCCATGCCACTCAGGCGATTGCAAAAGCCCATCCAACATGGCCGCCTGCTCGGCATGCCGGGCATCGCGCCCTTGCACGTAGGCCATACCGATCACGCCGTCGTCGAGGGTGAGCGCGCAACGCGTCATCGTCATCTCGCCCAGGTTGAATTGTTCGCCGGTGCCACCGGCCCGTGCACGCACCATGGTCATGCCGGTCTGCGGCGCGCGCAGCCATTGGCGCGGCGGCAGCTCGCCCAGCGCGATGCAGGCGTCATTCAGGGCCTGTGGGCTGGCAAGCGCCAGCACTCGCATCCAGGCGCGACGCGCGTTCTCGGAAACAGGGGCCGTTGCAGATGCAGCACGGTGCAGGGGGTCGGGAGATGCCTGGGTCATATCGAAGCCTCTAAACGTCTAGACGAATAGATGTAGTATGCTCGTTCCAAAACCTGAGTTCAACACTGCAGCGTGAATTTTTGATGACAGCACCCATCCGACATGCGGGGTGGGATCAGGCACAATCTCCTCATTGAAGACACATCATGATCGCGGGACGTATGGATATTGTCGAAAGAGGGTCGGGCATCGCGGTATGGCGGCAGATCGGCGAATCGCTGGCGCAAGACATTCGCAGCAAGCTGTACGGCGCCGGTGAACGTCTTCCGCCGGAATCGGAACTGGCCACTAAATTTTCAGTCAACCGGCACACGATCCGGCGTGCGATGGGCGTGCTGGAACAGGACGGCCTCGTGCGTATCGAGCAGGGGCGCGGCACGTTCGTCCAGGAGCACGCGATCGATTACGCCATCGGCAAACGCACCCGCTTCTCGGAAAACCTTCGGCATCAAGGCCTGGAAGGGCACGTCGAGGTGCTTGGCAGCCAGGTGCTGCGCGCCGCCGACATCGCGCGTCATCTGGGCCTCGCACGCACTGCGCCGGTACTGCGGGTGCAGTTGATCGGCCGCGCCGAAAACAAGACGATGAACGTCTCGGAGCATTACTTCGATCAGACGCGATTTGCGGATCTGCCGGAGAAACTGACCGCATCGCGCTCGCTGTCCAAAGCCTATGTGCAATTCGGCATCGGCGATTACACGCGCAAGTGGTCGCGCATTACCGCCACGCTGCCCGAACCGGATGTAGCGCGGATGCTAGGGCAGCCCAAAACCCGCCCGATCCTGCAAGTCGAGGCGCTCAACGTGGATGCGGAAGGCTCGCCGCTGCAGTACAGCCTCACCCGCTTCGCCGGCGATTGGGTGCAGCTCACCGTGAGTGACGACAGCTGAGGGAAGGGATGAAACCTTGGTTCCAATCATCTAGACATCCAGTTGTCACACTGTGCTTTTAGGATTTCGGTCATGACCTCATCCTCGATTACCGATCCCCACCGCCGTCTTGCCGGCATCCACGGCCGACGCCTCTTGACGCCTGATGGATTGACGCCAGGCCAGTTGCGATTCGAAGGCGCGTACATCGCAGCGTTTGAAACCCGCACAGACGCGGCGTCAGACACCATGCTCGATGCCGGCGATCTGCTGGTGCTTCCTGGGATCGTCGATCTGCATGGCGACGCGTTCGAACGCACGGTGATGCCGCGCCCCGGCGTGACGTTTCCGTACGCCAATGCGCTGCACGAGGTCGACCGGCAGTTGCTGGCCAACGGCATCACGACCGAGTTTCACGGCGTGACCCTCTCGTGGGAAGGCGGGCTGCGCGGCGAGGCCTATGCCGAGCGCATGTTCGACGCCTTGCTCGCGGCCGAGCACACGCTGGGCGCGCATCACTATGTGCATCTGCGCTTTGAAACCCATCATCTGGCGGGGGTAGAACGCGCCATCGAATGGATTGCGGCGGGCCGGGTGCGTTTTCTGGCGCTCAACGATCACCTGCCCAGCATGGTTCGGCGCTTGGGCGATGCACGCAAGCTGCTGCAGTACGCAGAACGCGCCGAGTGCGACATCGATGCCTACGAAGCGCGCATTCGCCGCGCGCAGGAGGGCAGTGCAGACGTGCCCGCGGCCATGCGCCGGATGACCGCTGCGGCCCGCGAGCACGGGCTGCACATCGCCTCGCACGACGATCCCGACGATGCCGTGCGTCACTATCATCACGATATGGGCTGCCACGTGGCGGAGTTTCCGCTCACGGAGGCGGTCGCGCGCACGGCGCATGCACAAGGCGATGTGACGGTGTTCGGCGCGCCCAATGTGGTGCGCGGTCGCAGTCACACCACGGCACCCAACGCAACGGCCATGATTCGCGCCGGCCTGTGCGACATCCTCACCTCCGATTACTACTATCCAGCGCCGTTGTTGGCGGCGCTGCAGTTGGCACAGCAGCACGTCTTGCCGCTGGCACAAGCGTGGGCGCTGGTGTCAGCGCACCCGGCACAGGCGGCTGGCCTCACCGACCGCGGGCATCTTGCGCCCGGGGCACTGGCTGACGTGATTCTGGTCGACGACAGTGTGCCCGGCATGCCGCGCGTATGCGCGACCATCGTCAACGGCTGCTTGCACTACGCGAGCCGGCCGTGGCCGATGATGTCTGCAAGCAAGGCCGTCATCGCCCCGTCGGGCGCGACTGCCGAAACGGGCGCAGCAACGGCAACGACGACAGCGCCCGTTTCCGCCGCGCACACGTTGACGCCGGCATGACGCACCCGACCGCCTATCGATACGCCGTTTATTTTCGGCCGCCCGAGCCCTGGGGCCAGATCGGCCGTGAGTGGCTCGGACGCTGCGAGTTCACCGGCGCCACGATTGCCCGCGGTGACAACGCGCCCGACAGGCTCGACGACTGGACCGGCGCGCCACGCCGCTACGGCTTGCATGCCACGCTCAAAGCGCCGTTTCGTTTGCGTGATGGCGCCTTGCCCATCGATGTCGACCGTGCCATGCGCGCGCTGGTTGCACAACGCGATCCCTTTGATATCAACATTGCCGTTACCCGCTTGCGTCGCTTTCTGGCGTGGTGCATTCATGCCGATGCGGCGGGCGAGTCGGCTATGAATCGTTTGGCCGGAGATGCCGTTGCAGCGCTCGACCCGCTACGCGCCCCGATCGGCGATGAAGAGCGGGCGCGGCGTTTGGCGACCGGGCTCTCAGCGCCCGAACTCGCCATGCTGGCGCGCTGGGGCTATCCCTACGCTTTCGACACGTTCAAGTTTCATATCTCCCTCACGGGCCATATCGATACCGCCGAGCTCGACGATGCAGAACGACGATTGGTGTCGTTGACCTTGCCCATCGCCAACCTGCGCATGCCCGTGCAGGCGCTCGCCGTGTACGTGCAGCCTGAGCCGGGCACGGCTTTCGTCGTGGCGCGCGAGTACGATTTTTCGGGCGTCACGCGCGACGGCGCGGGCCATGCCTACCTGCCATCCACGGCCAGCGTGACGGCGCCATGATGGCGCCTGCACCGGTGCCGGCGATTGCCCCAGGGGGAGCAAGCGCGCGCGTTCCAGAAGGGCGCCTCGTGTATCTGATGGGCGCATCCGGCAGCGGCAAGGACACCATCCTGCGCGGTGTGCGGGCGTCGCTGACCAACGAGGACGGCGTAAAGGTGGCCACCCGCTTCATCACACGCGCGCCTTCTGCCGACGAACCCTCGATCGAGCTCTCCATCGACGCGTTTGCGCGGTTGCGGGAGCAGGGCGCGTTTGCGCTGTGCTGGGAAGGCCATGGTTTGGGCTACGGGATCGGCACCGAGATCGACGCCTGGCTCGCCCGCGGCAATACCGTCATCGTCAATGGTTCGCGCCACTATGTGGCCGCAGCCTATGCACGCTATCCCAAGATGCTTGCGGTTGAAATCGCCGTCGATCCCGAGGTGCTGCGCGCCCGACTTAATGCGCGCGGGCGCGAGTCGTCAGCGGCGATCGCGCAGCGCCTGACGCGTGCCTCAGCGCCATACGATCGCCCGCAAGGGTTATGCGTTGCTACATTGGACAACAACGGACCGGCCGGTCGTGCCGCGAGCGCGCTGTTGCAGCTTGCTCGCGATGCGCGCGGCGCGTAGGACGTAGGGCTCAGGACTTGGTCCATGAGGCATGAGACGTGGGGCATAGGGCACCCACGGCATCACCTTTAGATAAACGCGCGGCGAATACGCGACGACAGCATGTCGATCAGCGTCACGAACACCACGATGATGATCATCACGGCGCAGGTTTGCGCATACTGGAAGCTGCGCATGATGTCCCATAGCACCATGCCGATGCCGCCTGCGCCCACGATGCCCACCACCGATGCCGAACGCACATTGGACTCGAAGCGGTAAAGCGCATACGAAATCCACAACGGCATCACCTGCGGAATCACGCCGTAGACGATTTCTTCCAGTGCATTGGCGCCAGTGGCGCGCACGCCTTCGACGGGACGCGGATCGATGGCTTCGACCGCTTCCGAAAACAATTTCGCCAGCACGCCCGTGGTATGGATCCATAAGGCGAGCACGCCGGCAAACGGGCCCAAGCCCACCGCCACGATAAAGAGCATCGCGAAAACGATTTCGTTGATCGCACGGCAAGCGTCCATCAAGCGGCGGGTGGGTACATATACCCAGGCCGGCACGATGTTCGACGAACTCAGCAAGCTCATCGGCACCGCAACCACCACGGCCAGGAAGGTGCCCCACACCGCGATCTGAACCGTAATGAGCATCTCGCTCAAGTACATGCGCCAGTCGCGGAAATTGGGGGGGAAGAAGTCAGCCGCATACGTTGCCATGTTGCCGGCATCCCGCCAGAGATCGAACGGCCGCATATCGGCACCGTTCCAGGATCCCAACAGGATCGCCAGCACGGTGGCCCATGCGATCATCGTCGCGAGCGACATGCGCGGTGGGCGCGCGTTCGGGGTGCCAGCAGCCACGGCAACGTTCATAGCGGTCACGCCTCTTAGTTGGTCTTCACGGGCTGCGCCAACGCGGCCAGCTTGTTGTCGATCTCAGCCATCTTCTTGGCACGATCCTCGGTGCTCATCGTGCCGTCGGCTTCGATCTTGGCCTTTTCGCGCGCCAGATCGATCTGACGAATCGGCACCAACTGTGTGTTGTCCGACGCGCGGAAGCCGCGATAGGTCAACGCCTTCAGATTGGCTTGCTCGGTAGCTGCATTGGGGCCTTTGCCGTAGTTCAGGAAAAAGTCGCGGATCTTCGCCTGCAGTGCAGGGTCCAGATCCTTGCGCCACACCATCGGATCGGCCGGAATCAACGGCGACTTCCACAACACACGCACGCTGTCGTTGGCATCCTTGCCCGTATTGATGCGATAACGTTCCAGGGCTTCGGTATTGTTGACGGCCACATCGACCTGCTTATTGATGACCGACATCAAATTGGTTTCGTGATTGCTTGCACGGTTGGTCTTGAACAAGGTTTTCGGATCCACGCGACGCTCGCCCCACAGGTAATAACCCGGCACTGCGGTACCCGAGGTCGAATTGGGATCGCCGGCGCCGAAATTGAGCGACTTGCCGCGTGCAATCACGTCGTCGACCGACTTCAGATCGCTGTCTTTATTGACGATCAATACCGACCAATAACCGGGATTGCCATCCTTATCGATGACGGAAGCGAACACTTCACCACCGGCACGGTCGACAGCTTCAATGGCCGACTTGTTGCCATACCAGGCCACCTGAACTTTATTGAAACGCATCCCTTCGATGATCCCGGCATAGTCCGAGGCGAAGAACGGTTTGACGGGCACACCAAGCACACGGCTCAGATCGTCGATCACCGGTTGCCATCCCGTCTTCAAATTGGAAGACGACTCGGTCGAGATAATGCCGAAATTGATCGTCTTGGCATCCTGCGCGTAGGCAGGGGCGGCAAACGCGGTGGCGGCGATCAGGGCGCAAAAGGTTCTGCGAAGCATGACGAACTCCGTAAACAAGCAGTGGGGCGGAAGGGAAAATGACGCGGCTTGGCGCGCGCTATCGCGCCAAGCCTTCTGGTAAATCAGGCCGTCTGCAGGGCAGGGCGGCGCAATCGGTTGCTGCGGCGATCCGCAGCGGCTGCAGGTACGGCTTGCCCCGCGGAGGTCGAGGCGGCGGATGTCGCATCGGTGGCTGGGGGCAGTCCGGCCGGCAGCAACTCGCTCAATTCGGCGCCGTACAGGTCTTGCAGCATCTGTGGTGTCAATTCGGAGGACGGGCCGTCATACACAACCTGCCCCTGCCGCAACGCGACCACGCGCGGGCAATACTTCAGCGCCACGTCTACTTGATGCAGCGACACGACCACCGTCACCTGACGTTCGCGCTGGATTTCTGCCAGGGTGTCCATGACCCGACGCGACGACTCGGGATCGAGCGAAGCAATCGGTTCGTCGGCCAGAATGATGCGGGCGTTTTGCACCAAAGTGCGGGCAATCGCGGCGCGCTGCTGCTGTCCGCCAGAGAGCGTCGAGGCGCGCTGAAAGGCATAATCGTCTATACCAACTTGGGCGAGCGCGGCCATGCCGACATCGATCTCGCGCTGCAGGAAGAACTTGCTCAGGCTGCGCCACAACGGCACCCGGGGCAACATGCCGGTGAGCACATTCGTCATCAGCGACGACCGCCCCACAAGGTTGAATTGCTGAAAGACAAAGCCGATCTGCTGTCGCGCGAAGCGCACGCGTCGCGACAGTCGGCCGTGGCGCTGGATGTCGTCGCCATGCACCTGAATGGCCCCGGTACCGGCGTCGCCGGCGACAAAACCGGCGATATGGCGCAACAGCGTCGACTTGCCCGATCCCGAGGCGCCCAGCAGTGCCACCATTTCACCGGGCGCCACCTTCAGCGTGACGTTATCCAGTGCCTTGCGCGAGCCGCGAAAGGTTTTACTCAAGTCACGAACTTCGATTGCGAGCGTCATCGGTCGCCGTCCTCAAAATGTCCAGTTGACGCATTCTGGGCGGCGCATATGACAGCGAGATGGCTGGACACAACCTATTCGAGCTGGAAAAACCCTTATACGGCAGACACTTGAAACCTGATCGTCATGGTTGTGACGGGCCGTGTAGCTAGCTAAAAACCCCGCGATCGGTTACATTCCTAGGGTTTTCCACTACTTGCATTGCCTATGACAGTCGCCCGCCATCCCACCGAACAACGCGTTCTAACCCTCTCGATCTGGTGCACCGTGGCCTTGGCCATGCTGGGCATCATCTTCGGACTGCTGTCGGGTTCACAGGCGATCATCTTCGATGGGGTGTTTGCGTCGATCGACGCGGGCATGTCGATCCTGGCCCTTGTCGTCTCAAGGCTGCTTCTGCGATCCGGCAGCAAACGATTTCAATACGGTTATTGGCATCTCGAGCCCCTAGTGGCGCTCTTCAATGGCTCGGTGTTGCTGGCCATCTGTGTGTATGCCTTCATCAACGGCTTGAAAGGCATGCTGTCAGGCGGCAACGTGGTCTCGTTCGACGGCGCACTGATATACGCCGTGATCACGTGTATCGGCTGTTTCGGCCTTTACTTCTACGAGCGCCGCGTCAACCGCGTGCTCGAATCTGAATTCATCACCATCGACATGAATAGTTTTCTCATGTCCGGATTCATCACGCTGGGCCTTTTCATCGGATTCGGTGCCGCGCAAATTCTGGCGTACGCCGGCTATCCGCAGTGGGAGCCCTATGCCGACTCGTTGATTTTGATGATCGTGGTGGCGGGGCTTGCGCCGGTGCCGCTGCGTATTATTCGCCGGGCGCTGAGGGATGTGTTTCTGATCGCACCGCTCGACGCCACGGATCTGGTAAAGCGCGTGATGCTCGACGCAAGCGTGCGCTATCGCTTCCTCGACTACAACATGTATGTCGCCAAGCAGGGCCGGATGCACATGATCGATATCAACGTATTGGTGCCGGCCGACTACGAGGCTACCGTGGTGAACTTCGACGCGATTCGCGCGGATATCGCCTCCCAACTTGGCGAGTTTGCGCACCTGGACGAATGGCTGTCGATCAGTTTCACCAGCAATCGCCGCTGGACGTAGCGGGTAACGCCAGGCGTATTGCAGCAGGTCGCGTCAACGCGCACCCGAGGGGTCATCTTTAAAGCGGGCCGGCAAAAAGCACTTCAATGCCGATCCGCTTCAGGTTCCCAGCAGCATGCGCTAAAGCGACTTATCTGCCGCACGTTGCCGGAACACCACGATGCACAGCAACACCACACCGGCCAAGGCCATCATGGTGGTGCCCTGGCTCCACGCCAAACCGCCGGCTTGTGCCGAACGATCCAGCAATCCACCCACCACGGCCCCAAGCGGGCGCGTGGCCACAAAAGCAAGCCAGAACAACAGCGTGCGGGATACTGACGTCCGGAAATACGCCAACGCCATCGCGGCCAGCAAGACGCCGTACATCATCATGCTGGCCTCTCTGCCGAGGCCCAGCACTTCGGCGGTCCAGTCGCTCAACGCCATGCCCAGGGTTTGCGCCAGCACGATGGCTGTCCAATAAAGGCGCTCGGAACGCACCGTATCGATGCGATAAATCGAAAGCGATCCCAGCGCGCGGCGCCACGCCCACAACGACGCCAGGAACAGGCAGGCCAAGAGCACCAGCCCACCAGTGAATCCGATGCCAAGGCTACGGTCGGCCACATCGGCCAACGTGGTCGCCACCGTGGTCGTGGCGGCAATCGCCAGCCAATACCACACCGGCAAAAAGCGCTGGGCCCGCACCTGCGCCGTCACGGCGGCGCCGAAAACGGCGCCCAGAATCAACGTGGCTGAGAAAAATCCGAAGTCCAACGCGGCCGATACCGCATCGCCCCACGTCTCGCCCAATGCAGTGGCGGCAACATTGGTGAGCCAAAAACCAAGGGTCACTTCCGGCACTTTGCTCGCCTTGCGCGCAGCGGCGTTCACCGGTTCGTTCCTGAATGCATGTATCACTTCGCCCATGGGCTTTACCTCTTACGCTTTGCCTCATCGTAGGCAATGCACTGTCGAATTTGCGTGAAATGGCCGCCGCGCGGCGCCTCTGCGGCCCGTTACTGGCCTGTCGCTGGCCTGTTGCTGGCCCGTTATTGGCCGCTTATTGCCTGGCTTTTGGCTCAGCCGCATGGCATCGCAGGTGCCTTCCGCTCACATCCTGAGGCGTCCGTATCGCCTAAGGGTGAGGCAGATCATTCTCTTCGACGCGTATTTATTGTTGATGACTAGGGATTAAATCGAGATTGCATGCGTCTATTCCTGAATGCGGCTTTTACTTTTGGGGTAGACGATGAACGACATGGGTTTGGGAATTTTGCTGGTGGCGCTTGCCTCGGTGTATGCCGCGTTCGCCGCATGGCGACATGGCAATGACAAGCGCGACGTGGTGGCCTTGGCCGTTTCGGCCGCCGCGATCGGTGCCACGTCGGGCTTTGCGTTCGCGGCGTAAATGACGTGAAGAGTTTGCGGGGCCTTCACGCCAGATGCGCTGAGATGGCCCCGGCCGTCGGGGCGCCGATCAACCGTCAGCGCGCGACAATATCTTGCGTTCAAAGAAAAAGAACGGCCGCAGCTTGACGCCAAGCATGTTGCCGGCGAATGCGGCCACGAGCCATACCCAACCGTGCAGGCTTCCCGACGCAATGCCGGAAAAATACGCGCCGATGTTGCAGCCATAAGCCACGCGCGCGCCATATCCCAGCAATAGCCCGCCCACGATGGCGGCCAGCACAGAGCGCAAAGGAATATCCAGGCTGGGCGCAAACTTGCCCGCCAGTGCCGCTGCCAGCATGGCACCGCCGATGATGCCGAAATCCATCACCGACGTCACATCGGCAAATACGCTTTGCGCCAAGGCCGCAGCATTGGCCGGCGTCTGCCAGTACGCCCACGCGGTCGGATCGATGCCCAGCATCTGCGCGCCCTTGGCCCCCCACAATGCAAACGCGGATGTGATTCCCCAAGGCCGGCCGGCCAGCGCCAGGGTGGCAAAATTCAACACTGCCAGCGCCACCGCGCCCAGCACCAGTGGCCACGGCCCGCGAAGCAGGCGAGAGAAGCCTTGTCGCGGCGCCGGCGGCGGCGTTTCCAGACTGCCGTGACGGCGTTTCTCGTGGGCGATGGTGAGTGCCGCGATGGCGGCGAACAACGCCAGCGAAATGACGATGCCCCACACCGGACCCACGGCCGACACCAACGATAGCGGCGGCAATGACGGAAGCGCCACCCACCAATCGAAGTGCACGGTGGCAAGCACTGAGCCGATCACGAAGAAGAGCAGGGTGATGAGCATGCGGGCATTGCCCCCGCCGGCCGTAAACAACGTGCCGGAGGCACAACCGCCACCCAGTTGCATGCCGATGCCGAACATAAAGGCGCCGATGACCACCCCCACGCCCGCTGGCGCCACCAAGCCTCGAACTTCCTGGCCCCAAAGCACGCCATTGGCAAGCGCCGGAAAAAACAGCACCACCGCAATGGCGAGCAAGATCATCTGCACCCGCAAACCACGGCCGCGACCGTCCATGATGAATACGCGCCACGCCGAGGTAAATCCAAACGCCGCGTGATAGAGCGAGATACCGAGCGCACCGCCCACGAGAAACAGCGCGCCGTGGCGCACGCCGTAAGCGGTGCCCAGCCACAACGTGCCTGCAATGAGAAGGGCGAGGGCGCCAAATCCTGGCACGCCTGGCGAAGCATTTGGCGGCGAGGCGGAGGGCGGGGAGGCGAGCGTGGGGCTGGCAGTATTCATGGCAGGGGAAGATTTCGCGGTGGCGTTGCAGTGGCTCAACAGTCAAGCGTAACGATCAGGCTTCACGGTCAGGCTCGCAGATCATGCTTCAAGCGCAGGCTCGAAGATCAGGCCTAAAGATGATGCTTCAAGATCACATGCTCAAAAATCATGCTTAAAGGTACGGCTTCACGATCAAGTTTCACGATCAAGCTTCATAGGGCGGACGATTGGGGTCGCGCAGCGGATTCAACAGCGGCTTCAAGCCATTGTGATCGATCTCGCGCATCAGCTCCAGTAGACGGCCGATTTCGCCTGGGGGAAAGCCCTCGCGGGCAAACCAATGCAGATAGGTAGCAGGCAGATCGGCGATCAAACGGCCCTGGTAGCGCCCATAAGGCATTTCCATGGTGACGAGCTTCTGTAGGTCTTCGGGTTTCATTGCGTGGACGTCGGCGTGCAAACCCGGTATTTAAACAGGTATCGTTCGATCTGCCCCAGCACGAGACCGCGATCACGCGGCGGGCCGGAGCACCCCACGACACACGCCGGCGCGATGCGACCGGCCGGCGCATGAGGAGACAGCATCTTGACCACATCCCCACGATGGACGACCCGGCCCGACGGCTCAAATTGGGGCGATTTCGGCCCGGACGATCAACTGGGCACGCTCAACTTTCTCCAGGCCGAACAGCGCCTGCGCGCCGCGCGCGAGATCCAGCAGGGGCTCTCGTTCTCGCTCAGTCTGCCCTTGAACGTGCCGCGTGCGCCTGTGCTCAATCCGCGCCGCAAGGGTCCGGTCATCCGCGCGGCGCAGAAGAATGGCGTACCCGTTTACCGGTATCCGCTGGCCAACGACGTTCCCGGCGCGACCGATGTGATCAGCGACGACAGCGTGACGTTGTCGCCGCAGTACTCCACGCAATGGGATGCCTTGGCCCATGTGGGATCGCTTTTCGACCCGCACGGCAACGGCCAACCTGTACCCACGGGCTACAACGGATTCGCGGTAAGCGAGCCGCACGACGGCGATTTTCAGGGCACGGCGAATTTATCCATCGCGCCCATGGCCACGCACGGCATCCAGGGCCGTGGCGTGATGGTCGATCTACGCGCGCATTTCGGCGATGATTTTCGCCGCGTGTCGTTGAAGGATCTGCAGCAGGTCATGGCGGCCGACAACGTCGTCGTGCACCCGGGCGATGTGCTGTGTTTACACACCGGTTTGGCCGACCTTGCGCTCACATTAAGCGCCGACGAGCAGGAGCGTCTGCGCACCAGTTGCTGCGTGCTCGACGGCGGCGACGCCGAGCTGCTCGCCTGGATCAAGGACAGCCGCATCGCCGCCATCGCAGCCGACAATCATGCTGTCGAACAACGCAATCACACCTTGAACGTGCCCAGTGGACCGCTATTGCCGTTGCATGAGCAGTGCCTTTTCAAGCTCGGCCTGCCTTTGGGCGAGCTCTGGTACCTGACCGAGCTGGCCGCATGGTTGAAGGCCAATGGCCGACATGCATTCTTTCTGACCGCTGCGCCCATGAATCTGCCGGGACTGGTGGGCGCACCCGTCAATCCCATCGCCACCGTCTAATATCCACACATCTACCCACGACAACAATCCCCAAGGGATGCGGAGACAACACATGACACACAGCACGATGCTGCGGGCGTGCGCCAGCGCGTTCGCAATGATGGGCACCGCAGCGTATGCCAACGCTGCGGACTATCCCAGCCAGCCGATTACCGTCGTCGTCCCTTATTCAGCCGGTGGCGGCGCCGATAATGCCGCACGCATCATCGCGCAAGGCATGGGCGAAGCATCAGGGCAAAGCGTGGTGATCGAAAACAAGGGGGGGGCCAGCGGCTCCATCGGGGCGGCCGCCGTGGCGCGCGCGGCACCCGACGGCTATACCGTGTTGTACGATGCCTCGGCATTCGCCATCAACCCGGTGCTGCGCAAGCTGCCTTACTACGCTAAAAAAGACTTCATCCCTGTGTCGCAGGCGGTGAGTGTGCCTAATATTCTCGTCGTTGCGCCCAACTCGCCGTTCACGTCTTTGCCCGATGTGCTGAAGGCGGCCAAACAAAGCCCCGGTAAGTACACGTTCGCCTCGTATGGCCCAGGCAGCCTGGCCCAGATGGCGGCGGAACTCCTCAAAAAGGATGCCGATATCGACCTGGTACACATTCCCTACAAGGGCGGCGCGCCCGCGATCGTGGATGTGATGGGCGGTCAAGTCGACATGTACTTTGCCAACGCGGCGTCGAGCCTGAACTACGTGGCCGGCCACAAACTGCGTGCGCTCGCCGTGTCATCGGCCAAACGCATGCCTGAGCTGCCGGATGTGCCCACGGTCACGGAAGCGGGAATCAAGAACTTCGACGTGGTCGAGTGGAACGGCTTCTTCCTGCCGGCGGGCACCCCGCCCGAAGTCGTCGCCAAGTTGCAGGCCCTGGTCCAGAAGGCGCTTTCGCGACCCGATACGAAAGAGAAACTCGCCAAGTTGGGACTGACGCCCGTAGGCAGTTCCTCCGCCGCGTTCGCCGCCTTCGTCGACGCCGAGCAATCGCGCTGGGGCGAGGTCGTGCGCGCCAACAACATCACCGCGAACTGATTGGAACCAAGCACATGAGCCGCACTGACGATTTCGAGCAAGGCCTCAATAACCGCCGTGCCGTGCTCGGCGACGCCTGGGTGGAGCGATCGCTATCGCGCGCCACCACGTTCACCGCCGAGTACCAAAACCTGATTACCCGCTATGCGTGGAACGATATCTGGAGCCGACCGGGCCTCGAGCGCAAAACGCGCCGAATGATGGTGTTGAGCGTGACGCTCGCCTTGGCGCGCTGGGAGGAGTTCGAGCTGCATACCCGTGCCGGACTGCTCGCCCAGGACGAGTCGCGTATCACGCCGGACGAATTGAAAGCGGTATTGCTCCAAAACGCCATCTACGCCGGCGTGCCGGCTGCCAACACGGCCTTCAATCTGGCGCAAAACATTCTGCGCGAAGTCGCCGACGACATCGGCTACACACTCGAGAGCGCCGCGCCTTTGGACGCGGATCCGCTGCGTTGACCCGTCAGCCTGCAGCTTCACGCTGCAGCAATTCGCGTTTGCGTTCCACGCCCCATCGATAGCCGGATAGATCGCCGTCGCGGCGCACGACCCGATGGCAGGGAATCGCCACTGCCAGCCGGTTGGCGGCGCATGCTTGCGCGACGGCCCGTACGGCTTTCGGCTGCCCAATGCGCTGGGCAATATCGGTATAGCTCGCCGTGCGTCCCGGCGGAATCTCACGCAGCGCCTGCCACACGCGTTCTTGAAACGCCGTGCCGCGTACATCCAACGGCAGATTCAGGCCGATAGCAGGGGCTTCGATAAATCCCACGACCTCGGCGATCAAGCGTTCAAACGTGCCGTCGCCGCCGATCAGCCGGGCCTTGGGAAACTGATCCTGCAGATCGCGCACCAGCGCGTCGGGCTCCGGTCCCAGAAAAATGGCGCATATGCCGTGTTGGCTTTGCGCCACCAGAATGGCGCCCAAATTACATTGGCCAACGGCAAAGCGAATTTCGGCGTTGTGCCCGCCGTTGCGGTAATCCCGGGCGGGCATGCCGAGCAGCGCCTGGGAAGTTTCATAAAAGCGGCTGTTCGAGTTGAACCCCGCTTCGTAGATCGCAGCCGTAATGGTGCCGTTGGCCGCCGCCAGCTCATCGCGCATGCGGCGCGCGCGGGCAGCATTGGCGTAGGCCTTGGGCGTCACGCCGGTTTCTGCCTTGAACACCCGATGGAAGTGGAACGGGCTCATGCCGGCTTGCGCCGCCAGGTCGTCCAGATTGGGGAACGAGGCAGCGGTTTCGATCGCGCGGCACGCCTGCGCTACGAGCGCCGCACGCTTGGCGGCCGCTGCGGTGTGATCGGCATCGGCCCGGCGGCTGGGACGAAAACCCGCAGCCTCGGCGGCCGCCGCTGTGTCGAAGAAAATCACATTCTCTCGCTTCGGCAACCTCGCCGACGCGCTGGGGCGGCAATAGACCCCCGTCGTTTTGACGGCATAAACGAAGGCGTCGTCAGCTGTCGGATCGCGTGCCAACACGGCGTGCCAGCGGGCACTGTCGTCCGCGAAAAGATCGTTTACAGCTAAGGGATGCGAGATCGTTGACATGATGATCTTGAATGAAAAGCTCCGATGAGGTCACTGTAGGCGTACGCCGGCGCGAGAAAAATTCGTTTCTTGCGATTGAACTATGCCATTTCGATATCGGATTTTCTTCTACTATCGTTCTTATCAAGCATGCGATGAGGAAGTACTGTGAATTTCGTGTTTCGGGGTGATGAACTGCTGGTCGATGACACGTCCAGCGCCTTGCCGGATGACGGCATTTTCGACACCGCGGGCTTGGCCGCCGTCAATGCGCAGTCGCTCTGGCGCCAACCCGACAAACCGGGCCGTACCGCTTTTGTCGAACGCGCGAGCGACGCACCGCCAGGATTTGCCTTCAAGAAATTACGTTCGCTGTTCGGCGTGCTCGACGATGCCACCATGGCGCTCGCTGGCCGAGCCTTTCAAATTGCCGAATGGGCCCGCACGCATCGCTATTGTGGCGCGTGTGCCACCGCCACGGTGCAATCCGATACCGAATTTTGCATGCGCTGCCCGCAGTGCGGATTATCGGCCTATCCGCGAATTTCGCCGGCCATGATGGTGCTGATCAAGAAGGGCGACCAGATTTTGCTCGCCAAGCACACCGGCTCGCCCACCGCGCGACATACCGCGCTCGCAGGATTTGTCGAAGTTGGGGAGAGCATCGAGCAAACCGTGCATCGCGAGGTATTTGAGGAGGTGGGCCTGCGGGTGCATAACCTGCAGTACTTCGGTAGCCAACCGTGGCCATTCCCGCATTCGCTAATGGTGGCGTATACCGCCGACTATCTGAGCGGCGAGATCGCCGTGCAGGAAGACGAGATTGCCGAAGCGCGGTGGTTCGGGCCGCACGACACATTGCCCGAGATTGCCGGTCGCATGTCGATTGCCGGCTTGTTGATTCGGGCCCATTTGCCGGGCGGCCCAACCGACCGCTAGCCGCGGCGCCGCATCGGTACGCGCTGAGCGGCGGTTGCGTTCTTTTCGATCGCAGCTTCGACGACTTCGCGGGCATGGCGCAGCTCGTAAGCGGCCTGGGCATATGCAGCGTAGTCAAGCGAGGCAAGTGGCTTTGCTGCATCGTCGGCCACTGCTTCATAACGCTCACTGGCATCCTGAAGATTCGAGAGCGCATTCTCCAACTTCATCATTGCTCCTAAGTGCTTGCAGGCGCGAATGCGCCGGCTCCTCAGGACATACGCGCGACGCATTGATTTGGATGCGTCGAAATGGTAACGGGATGCGCCCAAATCTTCGAATATCTATTAAATGCGGGATGTTAGTGACGCTTTTGCGGACGATGCGCACTGTAGGCAGCAGCGTCCTTGACGAGCGGCGGCAGCGAAAGGGCAAGCAATATCGCCGCCAGAGGAACGACGCAAACGAATCCCAGGTGCTGGAATCCAACCGCGCCTGCGATGCCCCCCGTCACGAACATCACAATCAGACCCGTGCACGTGCGCAAACGTTGGGCGTCATGACGTACGGCGCGGCGTTCATTTTCATCGGTCGCTCGGTTCCAATACAGCATCTTGCCCAGCTCCATGCCCAGATCCGTGATATTGCCTGTCATGTGGGTGGTTCGAATGCCACCCCGGGAGGTTTTCGAACCCACTGCGTTTTGCAGACCCATGATGAATGACAGCAAGAGCACCGTTGTGGGTACGGCAAACGGGGTGTTCCAAGCCAACGTCATGGCGCCGGCGAGTCCAAACGGAAACAACAGCGCTGCCTCGAGCAAGAGCGGCAAGGCATAGACACTCTGCAGACGATGCTGGCGGCCCCAGTTCACGAGCATCGCGCACACCGAAGCCCCCGAGATGAAAGACAAGATCGCCCCCAGCGCGCCAAGCAGGATGCGCATGTCACCCATCACCAAGCCGTCGGCGAACTGCGACGCAAATCCCGTCATGTGCGACGTATACACGTGCAGCACCAGAAATCCGCCTGCGTTGATCGCTCCGGCGTTGAAAGCGAGCAAGAGACCGAACATGCGGTTGGTGGACGGCGAACGATGCCGACTGGTTAGAAAGCGCAGACGGCGCATTAGGGCAAACCTCTCAACCAGGATGAATAAATGCTTGGAGAACTTTACATCCAGAATTGTGTCCGTGCGGATCATCCCCTTTACCTATGACGCCCATGCAGCCGGCGCGTCCTTTGTGACAGAGGCCGCCTACAAACGGCGAGTATGCGGACGGCATGCGCTTGTGATCTCAAATCCGCAGGGCTAGGATGAACCGCGAATAGAAGAGGACATCTCGATGCGTAAATATTTGAATGCGATTGCCCTTGCCGCCGCTGCGGCGAGCCTTCTCCCCGTGAGCGCCGCTCAAGCCCAATTGATGGATGCCGTCAAAGGTCAGCTTGGCGGACTGGGGCAGGGAAGCGCCGCGGGCAGCACGACCAATGCGTCAGGACTGGGTGGCATGTCGATGTCGTCGATGACCTCCGGCAGCATGGGTAACGTGGCCGGGGTGCTGGAGTTCTGCATGAAGAATAATTATTTGAATGCGAACGCGGCCACCGGCGTGAAAGATAAGCTGCTTGGAAAATTGTCGGGAGCTACTCCCGAAGCCAAGAAAACCGACACGGGCTATATGGCGGGTTTGGGCGGCCTGTTGACCGGCAAAGACGGCCAAAATGTTGACCTCAAAGGCGGCGGGCTCAAGCAGGAGTTGACCAAGAAAGCCTGTGATCAAGTCCTCAAGCAGGGCAAGTCGTTCCTGTAAATTTATTCGACTCGAATTGCGCCACGCATAGGAGCAGGTCATGTCTACTCGTTTTCTCACGCGATCATCCATGGCGCTTTTCGCCGCCGGTCTGTTCGCCACCAGTGCCGGGGCGCACCACGGTTGGTCGTGGGCCGACGCTGAACAAATCCAGTTATCCGGCACGGTAAAAGCAGTACAGATCGCACCGCCCCATCCCACAATGGATATCGAAACCACAAACGACGGGGTATGGCGCGTCGAATTGGGCAATCCCTCGCAAACCCAGCGATCGGGCTTCGTGGAAGGGTCGGCCAAAGTGGGCGACACGATCACCGCCACCGGTAACCGCGCTGAAGATCACGCCGAGAAGCGGATGAAAGCCGTGCAGGTTACCGTTGGCGGTAAAACGTACGACATCTACCCCGAGCGCATCCAGGCAAAGCGTTAGCACCGGCAAAGCGATAACACACGCAATGCTCGACTGGATAGGCAGCCTCGCGCCCGCTGTATATCTGCAGCGATCGCCCAATGTGTATGTGTTCGTGAATGCGGCACACATTGCAGCGCTGGGCGTCTTGATCGGCGCGATCGTGGCACTCGACTGCCGCATGCTGGGTGCAGCACGCGCGCTCCCGTTCGGGATCATCGGGCCGTACCTCTCGCGTCTTGCCCGCTATGGATTGATCGCAGCAATGGCGACTGGGCTATGGCTGTTTTCCGTGCGGCCCCACGAATACGTCGAGAATTCGGCCTTTTTGATCAAAGTCGGACTGGTCGTATTGGGCGTGTTGAATGCGGCATGGCTGCATCGCCGCGCCGCCTGGCGCCGCGCGCTCGACGCGGGTGAAATTTCGACTGCCTTGCGCCTGCACGCATCAGCGTCGCTCACAGTGTGGTTTGGTGCCGTTTTGGCTGGGCGTTGGATCGGTTTTCTTTAGATTGGATCGGTTTCCTTTAGGTTGGATCGGTTTCCTTTAGCGGTCACGTCAGAAGTAGGGAACATCTGGACTGCAGGCTTTTTCCACCTGCGTTACGCTTGACGGCAGTTCAGACCACTTCCGTTTGCATCCTCCATGAATACCACCAGCGCACCCGTTTTCACCACCATCGACGATCTGCAATATATTCAAGACGAGCTGGCAACCATCCGCCAGGGTTTCCATCAGCGCCCCGAACTCGCCTACAAGGAAAACGCCACCTCGAGCTTCATTATCGAGAAACTCCAGTCCTGGGGTTACACCGTCACCACCGGCATTGCCGGCACGGGTCTGGTGGCGACGATGAAGGTAGGTGCCGGTACGAAACGGCTCGGCCTGCGCGCCGATATGGATGCCTTGCCGATTGCCGAACAAACGGGTTTGCCTTACGCCAGCGAGCACACGGGACTGATGCATGCCTGTGGCCACGATGGCCATATGACGATGCTGCTCGGCGCCGCGAAGCATTTGGCGTTGACGAAAAATTTCTCCGGCACACTCAATCTCATTTTTCAACCTGCGGAAGAGGCTGGCTCTAACAGCGGCGGCAAGACGATGGTCGAAGAGGGACTCTTCGATCGTTTTCCGTGCGATGTGATTTACGCCATTCACAATCATCCCGGTGCACCGCAAGGGCAGTTTCTGTTTCGTGAAGGGACGTTTCTGGCCGCAGGCGATCGCGTATTCATCAAAGTGTTTGGGCATGGTGGCCATGCCGCGCGCCCGCATCACTCGGTCGACACTGTGGTGGTCTGTGCCGCGATCGTGATGGCATTGCAGACGATCGTGTCCCGCAATATCGATCCCAATGAGTCGGCCGTGGTGACGGTAGGACGCATGCGCTGTGGCGATGCATTGAACGTGATTCCGGCCGAAGGCGAAATCGGCATCTCGGTACGTTCCTTCGACCCCGAAGTGCGCAAAAAACTGAAAGAGCGCATCGAGCGCATTTGCCATTCGACCGCCGAGGCGTATGACGCGCGCGTCGAAATCGATTACATCGCCGGCTACCCAGTCGTCGATAACGACATCGCCGCAAATGCACTGGCGCTATCCGTGGCGCGTGAACTCGTGGCGGAAGACGACATCGTCGAAAACACGCCGCGGCGCATGGGCAGCGAAGACTTCGCCTATATGCAGCAGGTGGTGCCGGGTGCCCTGGTGCGGTTGGGCAATGGCCCGTCAGACGGCGGACGCGATCTGCATAATCCGAAGTTCGATTTCAACGACGCCAATTTGAGCGTGGGTGCAGCCTTCTGGTGCCGGCTCACAGAGCGCTTCCTCAGCGCTTGAGAGCCTGATCTTTTGAGCTTTTAATCCTTTGGTAATTTAGTCCTTGGGTCCTTCGGTTCTTCGGTTCTTCGGTCCTTCGGTCCTTGTCCTTTGATCTTTTAATCGCTTTGATCTCCTGAACCCTGCAGCAGTAGATCGGCCCGGTTCATCAACGCCGTCACGATGATGAACCGGGCGCACGTGTGCCGTTGAACCGGTCATCCCGCCCGAATATCGCCGATCAACGCCTCGAACAATCGCGCGTAAGGCGATTCCCGTGGATACAGCAGGCCCAGTTTGCGCGTGAGCCCGTTGGTCGGCAGCGGCAGCACGCGAACGTTTGATGGCACGCTTTCTGGGCGATAACAATTGGGTACCAGCGATACCCCGAGCCCCATGCCCACGAGCATCAAAATACCGTCGGGTGAGTCCATTTCGAATCGCTCATGCGGCTGAATGCCGTGTTCCTGCAGATACTGTTCGGCCAGTGCGCCGCCCCAGGTGCGGCGGTCGTAGCGCATGAACGGTTGCTCGGCGAGCAAGGTTTTGAGCGCAGTGTGTGCAAGCTGCGCTGGCGCAAGTACGACCAGCGGCTCCACCCGTACCGTTTCCCACACATAAGGCTTGGGCAGTTTAAAGGGTGGGGCGACCAACAGCGCCGCGTCGACCTTGCCCACAAGCACCTGGTGATATAGATCGTGCGAGGCGCCGATCTCAATCGTGGCGTCCAGTAGCGGATAGCGGTCCGACACCTGTTTGAGCAACTCCGGCATCACATTCGTCAGCGCCGTACGTATCGTTCCGACACGCAGCCCCCCGGGAAAACCGTCGCTTGCCACGGCAGATTTCAGGCTGCGCATATCGCGTTGAAATCGGCGCGCGTGCGAAAGCAACCGCGCGCCGCCTTCCGTGATGCGAACAAAGCGCCCGGACCGGATAACGAGCGGCACGCCAAACTCCCGTTCCAGAGAGCGCAAGCGTTGCGCGAGCGCCGTGGGCGTAATGCTCATGCGTCGCGCCGCTTCGGCCATCGAGCCGCATTCGGCCACCATCACAAACGTATCGATATAGCGTGTATCCACTGCTCAGAACCCGACCGGAATGAGTAAAAACTATGTTTTAAACGCCTAAAAAAGACATTGTGCTTCGGTTACTTGAAACCCACAATGAGGCAGACTGAGACGGGGCAGTGTGCCTGCCTGACGTGCCGCGTTGCACGCACACCCCGGATCGCAGCAAAACAAATCAAAAGGGAGACCCCACACAATGTCCGTGGAATCATTGCCGCTTGACCAGAAAACGATCGACGTCCTTTTGGGTGTGACCACCGCCACGCTCACCACCGTGTTGCTCAAGAAAGGCCTGCGCAACGTGTGGCTGCGCGGCGCCATGCCGCTTGCGCCCGGGCGCAAACGTCTCGTGGGCCGTGCGTTCACATTGCGCTTTGTGCCGGCACGCGAAGATCTGGCCACCCCGGCTTCGTGGGGCTCGTCGATTTCCACGCGCGCCGCCATCGAAGCGATGCCGTCAGGCGCGATTGCCGTGGTCGATGCCATGGGCGTGAAGGATGCCGGGATTTTTGGCGACATCCTGTGCGCACGGATGCAGAAGCGCGGTGTGGCCGCATTGGTCACCGATGGCGTCGTGCGCGATGCCGAAGGGGTGCTGGCGAGCAACTTGCCCGTGTGGTGCAGCGGCGCTGCGGCACCGCCGTCCGTGGCCGGGTTGACGTTCGTGGGCTGGCAGGAGCCCATCGGCTGCGGCGGTGTGGCCATCATGCCCAACGACGTGCTGGTACTCGACGGCGACGGCGCAGTGCTCATCCCGGCGGACTTGCTCGACGCCGTGGTCGACGCAGCCGCGGAGCAGGAGCGGCTCGAAGGCTGGATCATGCAGCAAGTCGAAGCCGGCGAGAAGTTGCCCGGCCTTTATCCGCCCAATAAGGAAAATCAGGCGCGCTACGACGCCTGGCGGGCCACGCAGAAAACGTGAATCCAACGCGACCGCCTGCCGTTTGTGACAGATCGGCAGGCGGTCGCCATATCCCGGCTGGAAGACACCAAGCGTCGAACGAACGCGGTCTTCACACGCCTATAACAAATATAAGGAGCGAGACAATGAAAAAGAGAATGATGGTTCGGCGGCAGTTGCTTGCCGCCGCTGTGGGCTTCGGTGTCATGGCAATCGGATCGAGCGTCCACGCGCAGGGCGCTTACCCTGAAAAGCCCACCACCTTGCTGGTTGGTTTTTCCGCCGGCGGCGCAGTCGACAACGTGGCGCGACTGCTCGGACAAGGCCTGGGGCAAACGCTGGGCCAACCGTATGTGATCGAAAATCGCGCCGGGGCTACCGGCACCATCGCCGCCGAAGCGGCCGCCCGGGCACAACCGGATGGGTACACCTTGCTCCTGGGCACGCAATCGACGATGGTCGTCGCACCCAGCATGTACCCCAACCTGCGGTTCGATCCCATCAAGAGTTTTGTGCCGGTCTCATTGATCTCATCCGTGCCGCTCGTATTGGTGGTCAACCCTGCGCTGCCTTTGCACACCGTGCAAGACGTCATCAAGTATCTGAAAGACAACAAGGGCCAGGTCACCTATGCGTCATCAGGGCTGGGCGGCCCGCAGCACGTGTCGGCCGAACTGTTTGCCGCCATGGCCGGCGTGCAGATGGTGCATGTGCCGTATAAGGGCGAGTCGCAAGCGATTACCGATGTCCTGGGTAATCAAATTCCATTGATGTTCAGCAATCTGCCGACCTTGTTGCCCCATATCCGCAGCGGCAAGCTGCGTGCGATCGCTGTGAGCAGTCTGCAGCGATCGCCCACCGCGCCCGAAATTCCCACGGTGGCCGAATCCGGGCTGCCGGGCTTTGAAGCGCTTACGTGGTTCGGGCTGTATGCCCCCGCCGGCACGCCGCCCGCCATTGTGCAGAAACTGGAGCAGGGCGTGAAAACCACGCTCGCCGACCCCGGCATGCGCGAGAAAATGGAACTGCAGGGCATGAAAATCGAAGGCCGCGACAGTGCCGCGTTCAAAGCCTACATGCAGGCTGAAAGCGTGAAATGGGGCGATCTGATCAGGAAATCGGGCATCAAGCCGGAATAAGCATTGCCCGTCGCGGCGGCGGAATAAGCATCGCACGTCGCGGCGGGGGAATAAGCATCTTCGGTCACGGCGGCGGTATGAGCATCATCGATCACGGCGGAGGAAGAGACATCGTCGTTCACGGCGGCGGAAGGGGCATCGCCGGTCGCAGCCGCCATCGGGGCGCTCTTTGTTGCGTCATTGGCGGCACTCGTTCAAGCCACTCGATCGCGGGATGACTATGCCTTCGCCGGACGCTCTAGTCGTATTCCGGCACATGGGATCGATACTTGCCGCGCCGGCGGAGATCGTTGCGGTGTTGCCGGTCTCATCGAGGCACCCAATGTCACCCACATGAATAGGGAGTGCGTCGATGAACCGTCTCATCCAATCGTTAATGCTGTCGGCCTGCGCCGCGTCCGGCCTGGCCCTCGTCACCATGGTGGCCGCCTCTCAGGCGCATGCCGCCGGCAACCCGCTCGAGGCTGAACGGTGGCAATCGCGACCGCTGGTGCTGGTGGCACCTTCGGCCGACGACCCGCTCGTGCGCAGCATCGAAGGGGCGTTGAGTCAGACGGCAGTGCGCCGCGACTTCGACGAGCGCGAGATGGTGCTGTTTACCGTGCTGGGCGGCAAGGGCGCCCGCAACGATATGGCCCTGAGCGCCCAGCAAACGCAGGCGATGCTGCGTGCGCTGGGGTTGAAAGCCGATGGCCCGGCCACGCTGGTATTGGTGGGCAAAGACGGCGGCGAGAAGATGACCGAGGTGGGCCATGCCACGCTGCAAGACATCTTTCCGGTGATCGATGCCATGCCCATGCGCCGCGCGCGTTAGCCTTGCGCCTTGCCCGGCGTCGTTTCCGGTAAAAACCAATTCAGAATCAGTGCGCACAATCCGCCGGTGGCCACGCCGGACTCCAGCACATGACGCAACGTGGCAGGTAAATGGGCCAGAAACTCAGGCACTTGCGTGACGCCCAGCCCAAGGGCCAGCGATACGGCAATGACCAGCAATGCCCGGCGATCGAGCCGGATGCTTGCCAGAATATTGATGCCGGATGCCGCCACGGCGCCAAACATCACCATGGCAGCGCCACCCAATACGGGCTCGGGTACGGCCTGCAATACGCCGGCGATCGGCGGAAACAAGCCCAGCAGCACGAGCATGCCTGCGATCCACACACCGACATGCCGACTGGCGATCCCGGTCAGTTGAATCACGCCATTGTTTTGCGCAAAGATCGAACTCGGGAAGGTATTCAACACACCGGCCAATAATGAGTTGACGCCATTGACGAGCACGCCGCCCTTGATACGCTGCATCCATACCGGTCCATCCACCGGCTGGCGCGACACTTTGCTCGTGGCCGTGATGTCGCCGATCGCTTCGAGCGACGTCACCAGATAAATAATCAACATCGGCACAAACAACGACCACGAAAAGCCAATACCGAAATGCAGCGGCGTGGGAATGTGGAAGAGGGCGGCTTCGCGCATCCCGGTAAAGTCGAGACGGCCCATCATGCCCGCCACCACGTACCCGGTTGCCAGCGCAATCACGAGCGCAGCGCTGCGCACCCACACCACGTGCACGCGATTGAGCACCACAATGATCGCGAGCACGAGACCCGATAACGTGAGATTTTCGGCGTTGGCGAAGGTGCCGTTGCCCATTGCGGCAAATCCGCCACCCATGCTGATCAGCCCAACCTTGATCAACGTAAGCCCGATCAACAGCACCACGATGCCGGTCACCAGCGGCGTGATCAGGCGCTTGACGAAGGGCAAGATACGCGAAATACCGATTTCAACGAACGAGCCCGCGATCACTACGCCAAAAATTGCCGCCATGACCGCTTCGACCGGCGTGCCGTCTTTCACCAGCAATGCGCCCCCCGCGATAAGCGGACCGACAAAATTGAAACTGGTGCCTTGCACGATGAGCAGGCCGGCACCCAGCGGTCCAAAGCGTTTGCACTGCACGTACGTTGCAATGCCCGACACCACCAGCGACATCGACACGATGAGGTTGGTGTCGCGCGACGACACACCCAACGCCTGGCAAATCAATAAACCCGGCGTCACGATCGGAACGATGATGGCCAACAGATGCTGGAACGCGGCGAGCATGGAAATCCAGCCGCGCGGCCGATCTTCCAGGGCGTAGATCAAGTCGGTCCGATGATCGTCGGTCGGGTGGGGGGAGGTTGGTGCGGTCACGTTGGGGATCCGGCAAAAGGCGGGATTCTACCGTTGTTGCGCAGTAACCCTTAAACAAAAATTACTAATATTCAGCTCATAGTAAGGAAGTGTCCTTGACACTAGCCACCGTGAGATCGAGCAGAGCGCCACGCCGCTTTCGTTAATCGATCCGTGAATAAAAATACGTTGGAGACAAAATGAGCACGATTGAAAAGACCACGATGTCGAAGCTCAGTTGGCGGCTCTTGCCGCTGCTGATGATCTGCTATTTCATCGCTTATCTCGACCGGGTCAACCTGGGCTTTGCCGGCGCTGCGATGTCGAAGGACCTCGGTTTCACAAGCGCCGTGTTCGGCGCTGCTGCCGGGATCTTCTTTATTGGGTACTTCATCTTCGAAGTGCCCAGTAATCTGGCGCTTGAAAAATTCGGCGCCCGCAAATGGATTGCCCGGATCATGTTTACGTGGGCCATTCTTTCCGCGGCGCAAGCCTGGGTAACGGGTCCCACCAGCTTGAATGTCGTGCGGTTTTTGCTGGGCGCGGCTGAAGCAGGCTTTTTTCCTGGGGTGATCTACTACATCACCATCTGGTTTCCAACGGCATACCGGGCGCGCATCGTGGGATGGTTCATGTTCGCCATCCCGATTTCCACTGTCATTGGATCGCCGATCTCCGGCTACATCCTCAATCTCGACGGCATGGGCGGGATGCATGGCTGGCAATGGCTATTTATTATTGAAGCCATCCCCGCGCTTATTCTCACCTTCTTCGTGCTGATGTATCTGCCGGATCGCCCGAAGGACGCCAAATGGTTGAACGACGAAGAGCGCACGTGGTTGCAAGAACGATTGGCGGCCGAGCGCGCGCAACGTGAATCGCGCGTCAATATTTCGTGGAAGCAGACGTTATTCAATTGGCGCGTGATCGGACTGGGTTTCGTGTACATGGGCATCACCGTGCCGCTGTATGGCCTGGGCTTCTTCCTGCCGCAGATCATTCGCGGATTTGGCGGACTATCCAACGTTCAAGTAGGGTTCATCAACGCGTTTCCCTACTTGGTGGGCGCCATTGCGATGGTGTTCTGGACGCGCTGGTCCGACGCACGAAAAGAGCGCAAGATCTTTGTGTTGATCCCCTTGGCATGCATCGTGATCGGCTTGGTCGCGGCGGCTGAGATCAACGATCCGGTCATGAAAATGGCTGCCGTAACGCTCGCGTCATTCGGTGTGTTTTCAGCACTGCCCGTGTTTTGGACGATTCCGGCGGCATTCTTGTCCGGCACGGCCGCAGCGGCCGGTATCGCCTGGATCAATTCGATTGGAAATCTGGGCGGTTATATCGGCCCCACAATCTTCGGCTCGTTGAAAACCTCCACCGGCAACGATCTCTACGCCGTGATGTTTCTCGCGCTGCTCGCCGCGGTCGGGTTTATTCTCGTATTGATCATCGGCCACGATTCGAAGGCCGAATACGCCACGCTCAATCCTGAAGCGAAGTCTGCCGCGCCGATCAAACGATAGGCTTTAAGCACGACAAAACGGCCGACGCACCGCCTTACCGCGGACGTCGGCCGAATGCTGTCTGCTGCACGCCACAAGCGGTGTCTACTGCAATGGCCACAAGCGACCCTGCATGCAGGGCAGAGGGTGCAAAACCTTACTTCGCCGACAGCGACATTTCGCTCAGCAATTCAGCCTCGCGCAACAGATCGGCGGCAATCTCTTCGCCCCAGCGCGGATTGAGTTCGTTACTGATGCCCGCTGCTGTCAGTGAGTGGGTAATGCGATTTTTGACATCGAATACCGGGGCCGCCACCAGCGTCACACCAGCGATATAGTTGCCCACATCGATACTGTATTTTTGCGTGCGCGCACGCTCGACGTCAGCTTTCCAGGACTCGTAATCGGGTGGCGATTCCCAACGCAGCGCACGAAACCGCTGCTCGATCTTGGCCCAGGGCGAACGTGAGAACGCGGCAGCCAATCGCCCGGTGGCGCTGATCAGCGCGGGAAAGCGACTGCCCACATCCACATGCAGCCTGAACGGCGCTTGCGACTTGGAAAGGGCAACCACAATCATGTGATCCAGATCGACCACTTCGGCCGCAATCGCGGTCACATTCCATTTGGCGGCGATGCGATCGAGCGCCGGCTGCACGATCGCGGGGAAGGTGTTGGTTTGCAGCGCGCTGCGCGCCAACGACAGCATCCCCGAGCCCAGCGAATAGCGCTTGGTGCTCTCATCCACTTTGAGCAAACCCTCGTCCACCAGCACCCGCACGATGTGCAGGCATGTGCTGGTCACCATGTCCAACGATTGCGCGATGGCTTTCACGCCCATGGGATTGGGCGAGCGGCCCAACAGCCGCATGATCGCGACGGCACGCGACACGGCGGGTACGGCGCGCAGCCGCGGACCCGCCTCGGCGGGTTGAGGGTCATCTTGAGGCGTGGGCGACGGCATACGACCAGTCATGAAAATGGGATGCGTAATTGTATGCGTACAACGCATTGCGTCGATTGACAAAGTCATTAGTGAAGAAAAAAATGAACCATGCCCGCCTCGCTCGAGGTGATCTCACGAATCAACTGCGGCGGATACGCACGTTGGCAGTGGACCGAGCAACGCTGAGCATCCACCACCAACGCACAGCACTCGGCTGGACAGCTGCGCCCACTGAACGCATCAAGGACTTCGATGACTGACATGCCAAACACGACCATGCCGATCGGCACGCCGGAAGATGACCGCTCGGATGTCGACGCAGCGCTGGCTGCCGCCGGATGGAAGCGTTTGAACGGCGGCGCGTTCATGAATCACATCGGGCCGTTATGGACGCGAAAAACGGAAGCGGGTTGGCGCTATGGGCTTCAGATCGACGCGCGTCATCTCAATCCCGCCGGACAAGTGCACGGCGGCGTTCTGCAAACCTTGATCGATCATGTGCTGAGTCTGGTGGCATGGCGCGCGGTCGACCGGCAGCCTTGCATCACGCTGCAAACCGATTCGCAATTTCTGTCCGGCGTGTCGGCCGGCGAATTCGTTCAAGCGCACGCCACTGAAACTCACCGCACGCGAAGCATGATTTTCATGCGCGGAGGCTTGGGCGTCGACGCACGGCCGGTGCTCCATGCACAGGGCATCTTCAAAATCTTGCGCGATCGCGATAGCGATAACGCACGCCAAACCAACCCTTCGGATTGACACGCGTTTGGCTTAAAGGACCGTCTGCAGCAGTGCACCCCAGCGAGTGCAGGCGAATGCCATAACGACGTGCGCTGCAGCAATTTCGCGGCGTGATTCACAACGCACACGACCCACACACAGTTGTCCTAATACAACTTCATAACGCTATTGACAACTTTATTGATGGCGATCATATTGAGTCCAACGCATCAACGAACTCGCCCATCATGCAAAAACTCACTGACTTCACCCGCTATGCCGATGCGCAATCGCACTACGCGCCGCAGAAGCTTTGGGACCTGTTCGATGGCGATCGCGAGTGGTTCAACATCGCGCACGAGTGCGTCGACCGGCACGTGTCCGGCGATCGCGAAGCCATCGTCGTGGTGCAGGCGGATGGCGGTGACGTTCGCATCAGCTTTGCTGAGCTATCGGCGCTCTCCAATCGGTTTGCCAACTATCTGCACGAGCGCGGTATTACCACCGGCGACCGAGTGGCCATCATGCTCGAGCCGTCGCTTGCGTTTTATGGGGCGATATTCGGCGCGATGAAATCCGGTGCCATCGCGGTGCCGCTGTTCACGCTATTCGGGCCCGACGGCATTCGCCTGCGCGTCAATGACTGCGCGCCGAAGATCCTGCTCACCAACCAAGACAAGGCGGAGATGTCCGAAGGGATCGACGGGGTCGATGTGGTGATTGCCGATGCGGCATTCATGCAGCAGCTCAACACGTACTCGGATGCGTTTGAAACCCAAACGCGGGCCGACGACTACGCCATCTTTCAGTACACCTCGGGCACCACACGCGAGCTGCCGGCTGCGGTCAAGCACAAGCATCGCGCGCTGGTCACGCTGATGCTGGCTGCGTTGTATGGCACGGGCATCCGCCCGGGCGATCGCTTCTTTTGCCCATCGTCGCCAGCCTGGGGCCATGGCCTTTGGCATGGCACGCTGGCACCGCTGGCACTGGGCGTCACGATCGGCGCCTATGCAGGCAAGTACGACGCCGAGCGCCTCTTGCGGGCATTGCAAGATGGTCACTTCAACAACATTTCGGCGGCCGCCACGCATTTCAGGATGATGCGCAATGCCGGCGTGGCCGATCGCTACACGTATGCGTTGGAAAAGCTGTCGTTTACCGGCGAGCCCATGGATAGCGAAACGGAAGACTTCGTTCGCGCCACCTTTGGCTGCCCGGTGTGCAGTATGTATGGCACGACCGAAATCGGCGTGGTGCTGGTGAACTATCCGGGCGCGCCGGATTTCACGGTCAAGCCCGGGTCGCTGGGCAAGGCGGTGCCCGGCGGCCGCGTCGATGTGCAGGATCCACAAGGTCAGACCTGCCCGGCGGGGCAAACCGGCGAGCTCAAAGTGTGGCGCAACGACGCCTGGGTCGCTACCAAGGATCTGGGCCGCGTTGACGCCGAGGGCTACTTCTATCACGCGGGCCGCGCCGATGACGTGATCATCTCCGCCGGCTGGACCATGAGTGCCGTCGAAATCGAGGACGCCATTCTCAAGCATGCCGACGTGCGCGATGTGGCGGCGATCGGCGTGCCGGACAAGATCCGCGGCCAGGTCGTCAAAGCATTCGTCGTGACCCAACGCGACGGCGGCGACGCCTTCGTGAAGGAAATCCAGGATCTCGTGCGCAGCCGATTGAGCCAGCACGAGTATCCCCGCCATGTCGTCTTCGTCGACGAATTACCCAAGACGCCGGCGGGCAAAGTTAATCGAAAAGTACTGCGGGACCAGGAGCGTGTGGCGCAATCCGCTTGAACACGAGAACGCTTGAAAACTAGACCAGGAGACACAGCATGGCCGCTCAATTAGCTGAGAGAAGCTTTCCCAAAATCACCGAAAACGGTCTCGATGCCTTGCGGGAACGCATCGGCAAGAAAATCGACAACACCGCCGAACCCTGGTGCTACGAAGCCACGCGCGACAATATTCGCCATTATGCGCACGGCATCGGCGATGACAATCCCTTGTGGTGCGACCCGGCGTACGCGGCCAAAACCAAATACGGTGGCATCATCGCACTGCCCAGTTTTCTGTTTGCCACGGATCGCATCGTGTCGGGCTACGTGGGCGGATTGCCCGGTGTACACGCGATGTGGTCAGGTGCCGACTGGACGTGGCACAAGCCCGTGCATCGCAACGATGAAATCCGCACCGAGGCGTATCTGAAAGAACTCATCGAGCACGACACGCGCTTCGCCGGTCGTGCCGTTCAGCAGATTTATCACGTCGATTTTTTCAATCAGCAAGGCGATAAAGTCGCTGAAGCGGATAGCTGGTGCTTTCGCACCGAGCGCGATCATGCCCGCGAGCAGGGCACCAAATACAAGGAAGTGCGCGCCAAGGCGCCGCGCCGGTATTCGAAAGAGGAAATCGCCGAGGCGTACAACCTGTACCGCAACGAAGAAGTGCGCGGTGCCACCCCGCGCTATTGGGAAGACGTGAAAGAAGGCGAGGCGCTGCCCGTGATGTTCAAGGGGCCGATGACCGTCACCGGCTTCATCGCCTACGCGCAAGGGTGGGGCGGCCTCTACATCCGTGCCAACAAGCTCGCCTGGAAACTGATCGACGCGCACCCGGGCGTGGGCATCACCAATCGTTTCGGCATCCCCGATGTACCCGAACGCGTGCACTGGGAGGAGGATTTCGCACTGGAGGTGGGTGCCCCCGGTGCCTACGACTACGGGCCGGAGCGTACGTCGTGGCTCACCCATCACCTCACCAACTGGATGGGGGATGACGGCTTTTTGCGCCGCGCCAGTTGCAAGATTCGCCGCCATAATCCCGAAGGCGACATGCTGTTCATCAAAGGGCACGTCAAGCGCAAATACATCGAAGACGGCAAGCACCTGGTCGAGATCGAGCAGGAGGCCCGCAATCAGGACGACGAACTCTCGGTGCTGGGTTCCGGCGTGGTCGAGTTGCCCAGCCGAGGCTAGGGTGCGGCAGGTCTGCGGCGGCCCTCGATGGCCGCCGCAGTAAAAAAGGTGGAGACAGGAGAGTGAGTCATGAGTGGAGCGCTGAGCGGCATCCGTGTCGTTGACCTATCGCGTATTCTCGCCGGCCCGATGTGCGCGCAAATCCTTGCGGATCATGGTGCGGACGTCATCAAGATCGAGCCCCCTACCGGTGACGACACGCGCACGCTCGGCCCCCCGTTCAATGCCAATGGCGATGCGGCGTATTTTTCCGCCATCAATCGCGGCAAGGATTGCATCACGATCGATCTGGCGTCACCCGCCGGTCGCGAGATCCTGTATCGCTTGCTGGATCGCGCCGATGTCCTGATCGAAAACTTCCTGCCCGGCACGCTCGAGAAATGGGGCATCGCCAGCGACGGCTGGTTGGCGCGCCGGTTTCCCCGTCTGATCCATTGCAGCATCAGCGGGTTTGGCGCCGATGGCCCATTGGGCGGCATGCCGGGGTATGACGCGGTGCTGCAAGCGATGTGCGGCATCATGAGCGTCAATGGCGAAAAGGCCAGCGGGCCCACCCGCGTGGGCATCCCCGTGGTGGATCACCTCACTGCCTACACGGCGATCAGCGGCATTCTGATGGCGCTGCATCAGCGCCACGCCACCGGCCGCGGGCAGTTCGTCGAGGCCACATTGTTCGATGCCGCGCTGAGTTTGCTCGTGCCGCATGCGGCCAATTACTTCGAGTCCGGAAAAGAACCGGGCCTCACCGGTAGTGCCCATCCCAATATCTCGCCCTACGACCGCTATCGTTGCGGCGACGGCGAGGTGTTTTTGGGAATCATGAACAAGCCGCAGTTCGACAAGTTTTGCGCGGTGGTGTCCCGTCCCGATCTGGCCGCCAACGCCCAGTACACCACCAACGCCTTGCGTATCCAGCATCGCGACGCATTACGGGGCGAGATCGAAAGTGCGCTCTCGGGGTGGACGCGCGCCGCGTTGTGTGACCGCTTGATGCACGTTGGCGTTCCCGTGGGCCCCATCAATTCGGTGTCCGAAGCCTTCGCGCAACCGCATGCCGTGCATCGGGGCATGGCGGTAGATCGGCCCGGTTATCGCGGCGTCGGTCTGCCGATTCGTTTACACCAAAGCCCTGGTACGCCAGGAAAAAATCCTTCGTCCTTCAATGCCGATGCTGCACGCGTGCTGAAAGATGCAGGCTACTCACAAGAAGACGTTCAACACTTTCTGGCCGATGGCGTGATCTTGAACAGGGATACGCAAACCGGCTGATTGTTTTGAGAAAAAAAACGAAGGAGACATCCATGAAGACGTTGTGCAAGCTGGTCATCACGCTGCTGCTGTTAACCGGATACGGCTATGTGTCGGCACAAGGCTATCCCGATCACGCGATCAAGATCATCGTGCCGTATCAGGCGGGGCAGGGCACCGACGTGGCCACGCGCTATATCGCCGATCAGTTGGGCCACGCGCTCAAGCAAAGCGTTTATGTGGAAAACAAGGCCGGTGCGGCCGGCAACATCGGTACCGCCGAGGCATCGCGCGCAACGGGCGACGGCTATACCTTGGTGATGGGCACCAACGGCACCCATGTCCTCAATCAATTTCTCTACAACTCGGTGGGCTACGATCCCGCCAAGGATTTCGAACCCATCATTCTCGTGAGCACCTTTCCCATGGTGCTGCTGGCCAACCCCAATGCCAAGCTCACGACGCTTCAAGAGGTGTTTGCCGCCGCCTCAAAGGGCACGAAGGGCTCCGAGATTGCCATGCCCAGCACTACGGCACGCCTGGTGTTGGAGCTCATGAAGGAACGCGGCGAGGTGCCGCTTTTCGGGGTGCCGTACAAGGGCAGCAGCACGGCCGCTACAGACGTGATCGGCGGGCAGTTGCCGCTCTTGATCGATACGGTGAGTGCGGCGCGCTCTTTCGTGGAGAGCAACAAGCTACGCGCAATCGCCGTGACCTCCAAGCAACCGTCGGCGTTGTTGCCCAACGTGCCTACGGTTGCCGCTCAAGGCCTGGCCGATTTCGAAGTGATCGCCTGGAACGGCTTGTACGCGCCGAAGGGCACGCCGCCCGCCGTCATTCAAAAGCTCAACGCCGAGATCGCCAAGATTCTTGCGCGTGAGGACGTGCAAAAGCGTCTGCTTGAACTGGGGCACGAACCCGCCGGCGGCAGCGCCGCCAAACTGGGCAACTTTGCAGCGTCCGAACGCACGAAGTGGGCGCCGTTGATCGAGCGCGCGGGTATCAAAGCTGAATAATTGCTATCGCACGTAGCTGTACACCGTCGCGCGCGAGACGCCCATGTGCGCGGCGGCGATTTCCATCCCGCGACGAATGTCCAGGTATCCCGCTTTCTTCAACTCCTGCACGAGTTGCTTGCGCTCGGCGGGCTTTAACGCCCGCGCCGTGGTGGCACGCGCTGCAGCAAACGCATCCACCTGATCGCGGATCCGGTCTGAATTGCTCGCATCCAACGTCTCGTGCACATCCTTGTTCTGCACTTGCGAAAATTGTGTGAGCGCCGCCTGGAAGCTATTGAACAGCGTCAGGTCTACGTTCAAACACAACGCCGCCACATACTCGCCATCCTCATTCTTGATGCCGATGGATGTGCTTTTCACCTGGCGGCCATCGGCAAACTGATTGGCGTAATTGGGAATCACCGCCGGGTAGTCCGGGTCCTGGATGCGCGCCAGACCAAGCTCCGTAACGGATTGCCCCACACTGCGCCCGCTCAGGTTGTTTTCGATGAAGTAAATCGCGTTCTTGGGATGGCTCAGGTCGTGAACCACCACCTCGCAAAACGGCGCGAATGTCTGCCCCAGCCCCTCGGCAATCGTTTGCAACTCACTCAACAGCAGCGAATTGGACGGTTTTTTCGATGTGTTTTTCATATCGGAAATATACCTTCGTTACGCCGCAAATTGGACGATTTGTCCAGAAGTCGCGTCGATAAGGGTAAATCCGGACGGCTTTAGCTTAGACAATTTGTCCTGAGCTGGATATATTGTCTGCATGACGACGATTTCTCTCCCCACCGAAACAACGCCTGCGAAGGCCACGCCTCACGTGTCGAACACGTTATTGCTCATTCCTGCGCCAGACGTGCTGGCGCTGCTGGACCGGCAAGCCACGATCGACGTCGTGCGTCAGGCGTTCGTCCAGCACAGCGCCGGCACCGGCCGCGTTTTTCCGATGATTCGGGAGTCGGTGGGCACCAACGCGGTATTCGGCATCAAGGCGGGCGACATCGCCATGCACAATGTGCTGGGCTTCAAGGCGGCCGGCTTCTGGCCCGCCAACGCTGCACTGGCACGCGGCGCCCATCAGGCCACCATCATGCTGTTCGATCCTGCCACCGGGCGCCCGGTGTGTCTGCTCGACGGCAATCATGTCACCACGCTACGCACAGGCGCGGCCGGCGCCATTGGCATCGAACTGTTTGCGCGTCGGGATATCGAGCGCGTGTGCCTTTTCGGCACTGGCGTTCAGGCGCAAATCCACCTCGAGTATGCGTTGCAGGTACGCCCCTCATTGACGTCGGTTACCTACATCACCCCGTCTGGCCAGCCCGACGCTGCCTTCGAAGCCGCCAATACGCACCGCTGCCGCATTCATCATGATGCGGATGCGGACCGTGCCGTGGGCCAGGCCGATCTGGTGATTACGGCCACGCCCAGCCGCAAGCCGCTTTTCTCCAACGCGGCGGTGCAGGCCGGCACGCATATCAACGCCGTGGGGGCTGACACGGTCGGCAAACGCGAGCTGCCTGAGGGCTTGCTGACGCGCGCCAGCCTATTCGTGGACGATGCACGCCAATCGTCGTCTGTGGGGGAAGGGCAGTGGGCCCCGGCGTGCCCGGCCACCGAGATCGGTGCCGTCATCCAGGCCGACGCCCCATATCAGCGCGCGGCCGACGCCGTCACGATCTTCGACATGACCGGCCTGGCGCTTCAGGATCTCGTCGTGGCGCAGATGTTGTTCGATCGCGCCCGTGCAACCCAACGCGGCATGGAGATCGTCTGGCCCTGGTGAGCCGCGCGTCAATACGCGCAGCACACCGCACACCAAGCCAAGCTCTCGATCCCTTACTTAATCAACCTCTTTCCGGACCGTCATGACCCCGTCGCAAGCCCCTGTCTATATCGATCCGCACACCGGCAAAACCTATCCGCTATCGGATATACGGTGGCGCTCGGATGACAACCACCCCATGATGATCTCGCCGCTACCGGGCATCGGTCGCGACGATATCGATACGCGTCAACGTTCGATTTGGCGATACCAGGCGGCCTTGCCCGCGCCGATCGGCAATGCGGTCAGCCTGGGAGAGGGGTGTACCCCGCTGGTCCAGCGCAACTGGGGCACAGCGCGACCTTACTTCAAACTCGAATGGTTCAACCCCACATGCAGCTTCAAGGATCGCGGCGCCGCAGTGATGGTGTCGTGGCTGCAGAGCCAAGGCGTGCCGAAGATTCTGGAAGACAGTTCGGGCAATGGCGGCGCAGCCATCGCCGCTTTGGGCGCCGCCGCCGGGATGAAGGTCAAGATTCTGGCGCCGGCCTATACGCCTATCGCCAAGGTGGCGCAGATTCGCGCGTTCGGTGCCGAGGTTCAATTGGTGGAAGGGCCGCGCGAGGAGTCGGAGTACGAAGCGATCCGGCAATCCGAGCAGATTTTCTACGCCAGCCACAACTGGCATCCGTTTTTCCTGCAAGGCACGAAATCGCTCGCCTACGAAATATGGGAAGACCTGAATTTCGAAGCACCCGATAACGTGATCATTCCCACCGGCGCGGGCAGCAATGTGCTGGGCTGCTATATCGGCTTCAACGAGCTGCTGGCCGCCGGTCAGATCAAGAAACTCCCGCGCTTGTTCGTGGCGCAACCGCTCAATTGCTCGCCCATCGATGCCTGCTTCACGGCCGGCGTCGATACGCTCACCGATCGCGAGGTGAAACCCACGATCGCCGAAGGCACGGCCATCAAGCGGCCAGTACGGTTGATGGAAAATCTGAAAGCGATCCGTGAGACCAATGGCCAGACGGTGGCACTCACCGAAGATCAGATTCGCGACGCCGTGCGAAAAATGGCGGCGATGGGCTTGTATGTGGAGCCGACGTGCGCGTCCGCGGCCGCTGCCATCGACGTGCTGATCGCGCGCGGGGCGATCCAGTCCACAGACACGACCGTTGCCATCATGACCGGCACGGGTCTGAAATCCACGCAGTTCATGACGGAATTGTTCGGACAGCCGTAAGGCTGCGTCGGCGCACAAGGAACCCCAGATGAACGATTACCTGCAACGCGCGAACTGCGATCTCGATGACCTCGTCGCCATTCGCCGCGATATCCACGCCCACCCCGAATTGGGTTTCGAAGAAACCCGCACCGCAAAACTCGTGGCCGACAAGCTGCGCGAATGGGGAATCAAGATCGAAACCGGTGTGGGCAAACTGGGCGTGGTGGGCACCATTCGCGGCAAACGCGAAGGTGCCGGTGCCATCGGACTGCGCGCGGATATGGACGCGCTCGCCATGACCGAAACCAATGCGCTGTCGCATGCCTCTACCCACAAGGGTGTCATGCACGCCTGCGGACATGACGGGCACACGACCATGCTGTTGGGCGCGGCACGCGCGCTGGCGCGCAATCCCGACTTCGCGGGCACGGTGCACGTGATTTTTCAGCCGGCCGAAGAAGGGCGGGGTGGGGCGCTGGCGATGCTTGAAGCCGATCTCTTCAACCGCTTTCCGTGCGATCGCATCTACGGGCTGCACTCCTATCCCACCATGCCGGTGGGTCAATTCGGCACGCGTCCCGAAGCCTTCATGGCCGCATCGGGAAGATGGCAGGTCACGTTTTCGGGTACCGGGGGCCACGGCGGGATGTCGCCGCATCTCGCGTCGGACATCACGGTGGCGCAAGCCAACTTCGTATTGGGCCTGCAAACCATCGTCTCCCGCAACGTGCCGCCGGATCAAACGGCGATCATCAGCGTGGGCCATATCCAGGGCGGCGATCCGGAAGCCATGAATGTGATGCCCGCCACCTTGAAGATCTCAGGCACGATGCGCGCCTTTAGTCCCGATGTGCAGCAGTTGCTCGGGCAGCGTATTACCGAGATGGCGCATGCCCATGCGGCCATTCAGGGCGCGACGGCAACCGTTAAATGCTGGTGGAACACGGCAGCGGTGATCAACGACGAGCACGTCACGCAAGCCGCGGTGCAAGCGGCCACACGGGTGGTCGGCCAGGGTGCCGTCGATGGCGACATGCACCAGCTCACCGCCGGCGAAGATTTTTCGTGGCTGATGCAGAAGCGGCCAGGGGCGTTCGTCTTCATCGGCAACGGTGTGCGCGAGGGTGATGGCGGAGGCAACCTGCACATGCCCAATTACGACTTCAACGACGACGCCATTCCTTATGGCGTGGCGTATTGGCTTTCGGTTGTCGACGGCGAATTGGGCTCCGCCGCGAGTCGGTAGCCATCGTCGGAAGGCGATGCACCACAATGGTCAACGTTCGGTGCCATGTGCATCCGTGTCGAATCAAGTACGTGTCGTACGCATCAAAAATCGTGAAGCAAGCGTTTCATGCATTGAATACCTGAACGATTAGAAATCAGGCGTTGGGACAGCGAGGCAGTCGGTCACTCAGTCAGTTGTGCTTCATAACATTCCATGGGGAAGTAAACATGTTCAACGCTCGATTCATTACCACCTTGCGCCGTACGCTGGCGCTCGCCACCGTTACGTCGGCCACCGCGCTCGTACCGCTCGCCGCGCACAGCGCCGAATCGACGTGGCCCGACAAGCCAGTAACCGTGATCGTGCCGTCGGCCGCGGGCGGCGGCGCCGATGTCTTGACCCGAATCGTCATCACGCATCTGGCACGCGCCACCAATCAAACCTTCGTGATCGAAAATCGTCCGGGCGCGGGCGGCGCGATCGGCATGACGCAAATCAAACGCGCCGCGCCCGATGGCTATACCTTGGGCTACGGCAATCTGAATACACTCGCCGTCAACCCGTCGCTCTTCAACAAGCTTGCGTACGATCCCTCGAAGGACTTCGCTTTTATCGGGCCGATGTTCACACTGCCCAATCTATTGGTAGTGCGGGCGGACGCGCCTTATAAATCGGTCGCCGACCTGATCGCTGCGGCCAAGGCCAAACCGGGCAAACTGTTCTGGGCGGCAGCCAATCTGGGCAGCAGCGGGCATATGGGCGGCGAGCTTTTCAAGCGCATGGCGGATATCGATGCGTCGTACGTGCCGTATAACGGCGATCCCGCCTCACTTACCGATCTGGTCGGTGGCCAATTGGACTTTGCCATTACCAATGCGCCGATTGCCTGGCCCCTGGTGCAAGCCGGCAAACTGCGCGCACTTGCCATCACGAGTTCAACGCGGGTGCCCCTGTTTCCCAATATCCCCACAATGGACGAATCGGGGCTCAAGGGTTATGACAATGGCGCCTGGGGTGGTCTGATCTTCCCGGCCGGCACGCCGCAACCCATCGTCGACCGCGCCAGCGCCGTTCTGGAAAAAGTCATGAACTCCGACGGCGTGAAAGACGATCTGGCCAAAGCCTTCGCTACGCCGACACCCGGCACGCAGCCCGACTTCGTGCGCTTCGTCGCCGCCGAACAAAAGAAGTGGGCCGACGTGATCGCCAGCGCCAATATCGAGAAGCAAAACTAACCATGCCCTTATCTTCCAACGGACCGCGTATCGCCATTCTTGGTTTTGCGATCGAATCGAATCGCTTCGCGCCAGTTTCTACTCGCGAAGATTTCGAGGCGCGCGCCTACCTGAGCGGCGACGCATTGATGACCGACGCGCGCAGCGCTGCTCCTGCCATGACGCCTGAGATCCCGGCGTTCGTGCGCGACATGGACGCGACTGGTGCGTGGATACCAATGCCGATTCTCTTCGCCAACGCAGAGTCGGGCGGTCCGGTGGAACATGGTTTTTTTACCCACACCCTGAACGTATTCGAAGCCGGCCTGCGCGCGGCGTTGCCGCTCGATGCCGTTTATATCTGTGAACACGGCGCGGCCATCACCACCGCCTCCGACGATCCGGACGGCGAGGTATTCGCACTGGTGCGGCGTATCGTGGGCGATGCGGTGCCGGTAGTCGCGACCGTCGATCTGCATGCCAACGTCTCGGACCTGATGGTCGACAGCGTCGACACTTTGATTTCCTATCGCCGCAATCCGCATGTAGACATGGCCGAGCGCGGCGCCGACGCTGCTCGCGTGGTACGCGAACTGTTGGCAGGCGGCGCGGTCGCTGTTGCGCACCTGCGCATGCCCGTGTGTGCACCGCCCACCCAATTGCTCACCGCGCCCGGTACGGGACCCTATGCGGACATGATCGAATCCGCCGAAGCGTTGCTAGACGATCCTCGCATTATCAATATTTCGGCGGTGGCAGGTTTTGTGTATGGCGATACGCCTAAAAACGGCATGACGGTAATCGTGACCACCCGCAACGATCCGGCGTTCGCCAAGCACACGGCGCTCGATCTCGCCTTGCCCGCATGGCAAGGCCGCTCGGCGTTTTCACCTGCCTTGACGTCGCTCGAACACGCCGTCGAGATGGCGCGCGACGCCGGCGCAAATCCCCGACTACCCCCGCTGTGCCTGGCCGACGTGGCCGACAATCCGGGTGGCGGCGGCCGGGGGAATACCCCGTATCTCTTGCAGGCGTTGCTGGCAGCCGGCGCACAGCACGTCATCCTGGGCGTCATCACCGACGCCGCCTTGTGCGCCGAAGCGCACCAGTTGCCGATCGGCGCGTCATTTACAGCGCGGTTCAATCGGGATGAAAACACGCTTTACTCCGACGCCTTCGAGGCGCAAGCCACTGTGATCAAGCACCATGCGGGGCAGGGCATCGGGCGCCGCGGGCAATTGGCCGGCTGCCGATTCGATCTGGGGCCGTCGGTTCTCCTAAAGATCGACGGCATCGAAGTGGTCGTCATTTCCAATCGCCATCAATGCCACGAACCGATGTTCTTCGAGATGTTCGGCCTCGACATTGCCGCCGCTCGCACGGTTGTCGTGAAATCGCGCGGCCACTTTCGCGCCGCGTTCGACGAGTTCTTCAAGCCCGCGCAGATCTATAGCGTGGATGCGCCGGGCCTGACGTCTCCAGTGTTATCCCGGTTCGACTTTCAGCGGTTGCCGCGCCCGGTTGTACCGATGGACGAGATGGACGCGTGGGAGCCGAATGTAAGGTTGCTGGCCAAGCGCAAGATCACGTAACGATGACGGGGAACGGACGGTCACCACCCCGTTGCGCATCGACATGGGCGGGGCGATGCATGCGATGCAACTTGTTTGGTAGGATGGAATGTGGCGGCTTCGGCCGCTATATTTTTTGAGGAAGATGCTTCGCATGACGAGTTCCGACACCACTGCGCTAATCGCGGACACGACCTTTACCCGCGACAAGCTCACCGATTGCCTGGCCGATCGCGGGCGCGCGTTGACGTTCGAACGGTGCGTATTCGATGATGAAGACCTGTCACGACTCGATCTGCAGGCGTGCCGATTTCTGCAATGCACGTTTACTGAAACGTCGTGGCAGGGCGCCAACCTCGAAGAGACTCAGTGGATGCGGTGCCGCGGCCGCCAGGCCGATTTCCAGACGGCGCGCTTGCAGGATGCCGTGTTTTCAAATTGCGATTTGAACAATACCAAGTGGCGCCGCGCCAAACTACCTGCGGCCAACTTTCAGGAATGCAAACTCACGGGTGCCAACTTTGAAGGCGTGACCGGGCTGGGCCTCGAGTTCGACAGTTGCCTGTTGATCGGCGCCGACATGCGCGGCATGTCTTTTCATAAACGCCAACTCAAGCAGTTGGATTTCGCCGATGCCGATCTGTCGGGCTGCGATTTCCGTGAAGCCGTTTTCGAAGGCGGCAGCTTGAGAAATGCGCACACCAAACTCACGCGGTTCGATGGCGCGGATCTGCGCGACGCCGATATTGGCGGACTCAAAGTGCTCGACGCGAAACTGTTTCGCAATGCGATGATTTCAGCCGATCAGGCAGCCGAACTCCTGAAGGCGTGGGGATTGGTTGTGGCTTGAGCCTGGATTATCATGATCGACGCGGGCGTCATGGTCCCGTTAGCGTTCAGGAGAAGCAGCCATGCAGGCTGAAGTGCTGTTGGCGTATTGCGCATTTGCCGCCGTGTCGGTGGTTAGCCCAGGGCCTGCCACGGTGCTGGCCATCCGAAATGCCTTGAGCGGCAGCATGCGTGGCGTGTTCTATGGTGCGCTCGGCAATATGGCCGGCTTATTTTGCCTGTCGGCGGCGTCCATGCTCGGATTGGGGGTGCTGTTGCGCACCTCAGCCACATTGTTCCTGGCGGTCAAGATTATTGGCGCTGCGTATTTGTTCTACCTGGGATTCAAACAGTTGCGGGGCCGCGCATCGATCGTTATCGACGATGCCAGCGCCATGCCGCAGCGCTCTGCCTGGTCGTACTTCCGCGAAGCGGTCGGACTGGCGCTTACCAATCCCAAACCCATCTTGTTTTTCGCGGCACTGTTTCCGCAATTCGTGGCGCCAAGCGCGCCGCTATTGCCGCAGTTTTTCGTACTCACCGGCATTTTCATGCTGATGTCGCTGTGTTCGCTGCACATCTACGCATTGATGGCACGTCAAGCACGCAACGCACTCACCCGGCCTCGGGTTGTGCGGTGGGTGGATCGCGTCACGGGAGCGATTTTTGTGTCGTTTGGTGCGGCATTGCTGGCGCTGAAGCGGATTGCACCGTAAAAGGCGCTCGACGTCACGCCTGCGCTCAGTCCTTGCGACCGCCGCGATATCCAAATGCAATCGCCAAAACGATGCCGGCGGTGATGCCGATAAGCATGTTCTCGAGCGCCAGTCCGACGCCCACCCCTGCGGCGATGCCGCTTACTAAGCTGAGTCCTTGATTCATGCAGCAAGTATAACGGCGTGCTCTTCCGCAAACGTGTGCGCCTCAAGGCTTGCGGCTGACACAGCCCAGGAAGGTGGCGGAGATCGCGCCCGTGAGAAAGCCATCCTCAAGCACTGCCATCTGGAACAGGACAGGGATTGGCCCTGCCGTCTTGAATTCCGAAAGCTGCAGACCGATCAAGGTCTGCTTCTTCACGGCTAACTCGGCGGGGGCTTGAGCGAGATTGAAAGACAACGTACGCGTATCGATCGAGGGACCGGGCTCAATCTTTTGACTGGACGACGCTACTTGCCAGACCGTGGGTTGCCGTCCCTTCAAGACCTCGCGCAACGATGCGCCATCCCACACGAACGTGGTGGCCGGACGTCCATCGGCCGACTGTGCGGGACAATCCAGGGCTATCGGGTCGGGAGGCGCGGCATAGGCAGCCGATGACAGAAGCAGGGCGAGGGGGGCAAGAATCAGGCGCATGAACACGTATTAGATGAGATGAGCAGCGCCAAGCGCCAGAAGAAGCAGCAGTGTAACGAACCGCCATGCCTGCTGAACGTGCCTGCGCAATTTGGATATTTCAGCCTCAAGCGTCAAAATGCACGATCGACGTAATAGGACGGTCAAGATGAACAATGCTGGTGTGCTGGCGGTGGACCACACAGGATTTTCAGTCACCTCGTTGGACACGGCAATCCAGTTTTGGACCGAAGCGATGGGTTTCAAACTGGTGCGCCAAAGCGAGATGGGCGGCGCGTTTTTGCGAGAGACGACGGGCGTCGATGATCCGCGCTGCCGAATGGCGTTGGTAGTCGCGCCGAATGGTTATCCGATTGAGCTACTGGAATATTCGACCGGTCGTACATTAGGCCAGACACCTGGCAGCGCAGGAGCGATCGGTGCCGTGCATCTCGCAGTCATGGTGGCAGACATTCACGCGGCAATCGCGCGAGTGAAGCTAGCGGGGTGGCATGCAAAAGGTTCGGCACAGCCGATACCGGCTGGACCTCGAACCGGTACGCTCGTCGCGTACGTCTCGGGTCCGGACGGCATCAGCGTGGAGTTGATGCAGGGGCCCGCGTAACTGGTGTGGAGACCCGGGGATCGGGGGCGGGGATCGGAGGGTTGACGGACTGGAAGCCGAGCACATCTCGGGCAATCAGTCCCCGGAACCAAGACTGTCACTTTACATAATATACATTATGCGTATTACCGGGATGGTTGTTAGGGAGGGTTTGGCGGCAAGCCGTTTGATTTGGAGGTTCATTGCTCGCATCGACGACATGTCACGGTGGCAACAATCCGAACTCACAAATGAAAGTCGCCAGCAGCCTCGGGCTGATAAAGCACTTTCTCAATACGAATCTGGCTGGTCCGATTTGATATTCGCCAGTCTATGGCATCACCCTCTCTGTAGCCTAGGATAGCGGTGCCGATACCGGAGCAAATCGAAAGCTTTCTGGCGCTGCCGTTGGCATCTTCTGGATAGACCAACGCAACTTCTATGCTTTCATCGTTCAGTTGCAGTAACGCTTTTGAGTTCATCGTAATTACGTTGGGCGCAACTTGTCGAGCGTCGACAACGATGGCTCGCTCGATCTCATGTTCCAGCTTGAACAAGTCTGGATTTTGTTCGAGCGCGAGCAGACTCCTCAACCGAGATTCGTCGAATTCGGTGACGTAGATTGCAGGCCGGGAACCGGCGGTGCCTTTGCGCAAGTGCCGTCGGTATTGCTCTGAGGTTATGGAAAACGACTTCAATGTGAGCGTCTCACTTTCAAGCGCGAAACCGCAGCGCACGAAGGCGTTCACCGAACGCGTATTTTCTGCCTGAATCTTCGCAACCAGTCGTTCGGCCCGCATCTCGAAGAACGCCAGCTTCATCCCCTCGCCGAGGGCGCTTGCACCCAGTTTGCGACCCCAACTGTCGCGATTTCCGATAACCAGCACGATCTCGCATGTGGAGCCCGTTTGGACAAGACGAACGAACCCGACGGGCACATTGTGCCGATCGTAAGCCATGAAAAATCGACCGTCTCGGTTGAACAGATGGGTTAGCGTGGGCAACTGTACTCGACCGATCACCTGTTCGATGAAACGAGAAACGTGCCGTGAGTCACTTAAATAGCGAGTCACACTCTCATCTTCTAACCATTCCATCAGATCTAGCGCATTTGCTCGCGTGATCTCTGGGGAAAGCATAATGTAGGGCTTACTCATCTGTATTAAGTCTGGTCGCTAGGATGAAGATCCGCCTTGGCCCCAGCCACAGCGGATTTTGAGTAGACCAATGATTGTAGGCCGTTGCGAAAGGGAGTTCATTGCGAGACTTCTGTGATGACTGCGAGCATCGCATGTCGAGCTGCGACGTTGCATGTGATAAGAATGGCTGGCCGCCGCTAACGTGCTTCGGTTGCTGCGCTCCGGCATGACGACATGCGCGCTATGATCCGCGAACATATCGTTCTGCCATTAGCGACTACCCCTTCCAGCGATCCGCCGTGCTTCCCGACGAATTCAACACAAACCGACTGTGCGCTCGGCGACTGACGCACGCGCACTTGCCTTTCATCATCGAAATGCACGAAGACACCGCCTTGATGGTATCGATGGGCGGGACGCGTGACGCAGCAGCCAGTCGTGCGTATGTAGAGTGGGCGTCACCCAAGACACGCCCGAATCCAAAGTCCGGTACGAGATGTACCGTACGGACTGCCGTTGACATCCATGCGCTACATCGATGCCGCGCCATCTGGAAGCGTGAGCTTGCGCACTGACTTGCTTTCCACCCAATCCTGCGTCGCGCCGTTCATCTCCAGGAAATGCGCTGACGTCAGATGAGCCTGAATCGCGGCGTCGTCTTCATATACCTCGTAAAGAAAGAAGACGCCCTCCTCTGCGGGATCCCTGCAAACGTCGAACTGCAGGCACCCGGGTTCGAGCGTCAGCGATTGACGCGCATTCCCTGCCATGGCGCTTTCAAAAGCAGAGATATATGAAGGCTTGATTCGAAACTCGACAACCAATACTGCACGCATCGGGTGCTCCTCACGTTATTCGATGGAAAGATTGGCTTTCTGAGCAAGCGCCTTGAATTTGACTGTCTCGTCGGCAATCTGCTTCGTCATTTCCTGGGGCGTATTGCCCACCGGCTCCGCACCCATGGCGAGCAACTGCTTTCGAATCGCCTGGTCCTTGAGAATTTCCGCAGTGTCGCGGTGGACCTTGTCGATCACCGCTGCCGGCGTTCCGGTGGGCGCGAGAAAGCCAAACCACGTTGCAATGTCGAAGCCCTTCAATCCCGCTTCGTCCAGCGTGGGTACATCCGGCAGCGCTGAGGATCGCGTGGATGTGGCAACCGCCAAAGCGCGAACTTTCCCGCTTTGAATATGGGGCAAGCACGAAGCGACGGTGTCGAACATCATGTCGATCCGTCCGCCCATCAGATCGATCAATGCAGGACCGCTTCCCTTGTAAGGCACATGGAGCGTTTGCACGCCGGCCATGTCGTTGAACTGTTCACCGATCAGGTGGTGCGCCGTGCCTGCGCCCGTGCTTCCATACGTCAGACTGCCGGGCTTTGCGCGCGCGAGCGCAATGAGTTCGGCCACGGATTTGGCGGGCAAGGACTGCGGCACGATGAGCACGTTGGGCACCACAGCCACCACGGTAATCGGCGCGAGATCGCGCTGGAAATCGTAGGGCAGGCTTTTGTAGACCGCCGGCGCGATCGAGTGATGCAAGGCGCCCATCAGCAACGTGTAGCCATCAGGCGGTTGTTTGGCAACGTAATCCGCTCCAAGCGTCAAACCGGCCCCAGGCTTGTTTTCGATGACCACAGTTTGCCCCCACTTTTCGCCCAACTTCTGACCCATCAGTCGGGCGAGTTGATCAGTGCTTCCGCCAGGTGGCGACGGCACGATGATCCGGACAGGTCGGTCCGGGTAGCTTTGTGCATGTACGTTTACGCAGGCAACAGTGATGCAGGCCGCGGCAAGCGCGCGGCAAAATAGGCGGTTCATGGATTTGTCTCCAGATGGCGGCTATCAAAGAGCCGCTCTAATGGGTTTTGATCAGGCGGAAATCAGATTTTTTGCCGATACACGATCGATAACGGCTTGCGTGATGTCTGTCGTGCCACTAGTGCCACCAAACTCGCGCGGTCGCACGGTCTCACTCGAAAAAGCATCCTGAACGGCGGCGTCGATAATGCGTGCCCCGTCCGCCAAGGCTTCGTCGTCGTACTTGCCTGCCATCCAATCGAGCATCATCGATGCCGAGAGAATCATGGCCGTGGGGTTGGCGATGCCCTGCCCTGCGATGTCGGGCGCCGTGCCATGCGCCGGCTGGAATAGGCCATATTGATCGCCTATGTCGCCTGAAGGTGCCATGCCCATGCCCCCCACCAGTGCCGCGACAAGGTCGGAAAGGATGTCGCCAAACATGTTCTCAGTGACCAGGACGTCGTAGCGCCAGGGTTTCAAGACCAGATTCAACGCCATGGCGTCAACGTAGGCGCTGTCCGCACCGATCGTGGGATGGCGCTTCGATTGCTCCTCGAATATCTTGCGCCAGAACGCCATCGACTGGAATACATTGGCCTTGTCTACGCTGGTGACGTGGCCGGGTCGCCCTTGTGCACGGCGTCGCTCGGCCAGTTTGAACGCAAAATCGCAGATGCGCTCGGTGCCATGACGCGTGATCTTCATCGTGTCCAGCGCGGCGCTGTCACCCTCCATCACGCCCCGGCCACGCGCATAAAACAGCCCTTCCGTGTTTTCCCGCACCAGTACCAGGTCGATCGTGGTCGCCTCTGGATGGCTCAAGGGACTGGGCAAGCCGGCGAAACTGCGAATCGGCCGAACGCCGGCGTAAAGGTCCAGCGCAAAGCGAATGTCGAGCTGCGGGATGATCTCGGTACCGTCGGCACCCAATACATGGGGCAGGCCCATGGCGCCAAACAGAATGGCGTGCGCATCGCGGCAGGACTGCAACGTGCTTTCGGGCAGTGCAACGCCGGTATCCAGATAGTGCTGCGCGCCGGCGGGGTGTGCGTTTGCTTCGAAGCGGCGCCCAATGCGTGGCGCGACCGCTTCCAGCACAGCCAGCGCCGATGCCATCACCTCGCGGCCAATTCCGTCGCCCGGCAACACTGCAATCGCGTATTTTTTATTTGATGCGGTCATAGAGATCATCTCAAGATGTGGATGGAGTGACGCCCTCAAACTTGTTGAAGACGAAAGCGTTCGAAGATGGCCAGGAGTTCACGGCTGGCACGCTCACGATGGGCCCGGTTTTCGCGCACCGCGCCTTCGATATCACCCGCGCGTAAGCGCTCTACCAGTGCAAAATGCTCTTGCGTGGAGTTCACAGGCTTGGGCCGCAGCTTCAAGGTGAACATGCGCGCCCGATGCGCGCGATCCCAGTAGTTCAAAACCGTCTGATGCAGTTGCCGATTGTGCGAAAGCAGAACGAGTTGCTCATGAAAGCGCTCATCCGCCCTCGCCCAGGCATCCAGATCATCGGCTTCGAGCGCCTCAGCCATATCCTGCGTTGCACGGTCCAACGGTAGGAGTTCCTCGGCCCCGGGACCTCGACGCGCAACGATCTCGACCGCCATGCATTCGAGTGCCGTCAACACCTCATAGATCTCGCGCATATCGGCCGGCGACACCGGCAGCACACGCATGCCACGTCTGGGGATCACTTCAACCAGCCCCTCGCGCTGCAGACAGATCAGGGCTTCGTGAATGGGGGTTCGACTCATGCCGAGCGCAAGTGCAAGCTCCTGTTCAAGGGCCTGGTAGCCCGGCGCGAACACGTTGTCCAGGATTCGCCGGCGCAGTTCGGCATAAGCCTGGTCGGCCATGGATGGTGTTTCCTGCGGAAGTGCCTGAGCATTCATTGTTCGGTCTGCCAATCCGGAAAGTCGATAGCGCATAGATTAACGTATACATTAATGCATACGTTAATCAAGTGGGTTGATGTTGTCAGTTAGTGTTAACCCGCCCTGCGGCGCGGTGCCTGCCCAATCCATGGTGCGGAACCACGCTCGCAGGTGATCGACGAAGAGCCGAACCTTGTAAGGCAGATAGCGCTTGCTTTGCACGACGGCGAAGATGTCGAGTCCCTCGCACCGGTAGTCGGCCAGAACCACGCGCAGGGCCCCGCACTCGATATCGCGATGAACCATGTAGCGGGGATGCATGGCGATACCGGCATCGTTTCGCGCCAGTTGCATGATGGCCTCGCCGAGATTGGAGTTGAACGTACCGCTCACTCGCACCACGTGCTTCTCACCTTGCGAATCGATAAATTGCCAAGCACCCGTCGGCGCCTTCAGGCTATGCAGCAGACAGTTGTGCTGCGCAAGATCGTCGGGGTGGGCCGGGTGCCCCTGCTTTTGGAGATAAGCCTGGGAAGCCACGAGAAGTTGAGGCACTACAGCAATCTTGTACGCAATCTGGTTGGTATCGCGCAGCTTCGGGGCGATGCGCAACGAGAGATCCATGTTCTCGGCGATCAGATCGCTACGTCCGTCATCCATGAGCAGCGATACCTGCATGTCGGGATAGCGATCGAGAAAGGCATGGATCGCCGGCGCCAGATGGCGCGCGCCAAACGATGGCGGCGCACCCACGCGAATGCGGCCGCTCGGCTGCTGCACGGGACTGCGCACGAGATCCTTCAAATGATTGATCGTCATCGCTAAGGCCTCGGCGTTCTCCAGCAGAATTTCCCCGCTTTCGGTGAGGTTCACGCGCTTGGTATTGCGAGTGAGCAGCTGCGTTTCAAACTCCGCTTCCAGCCAGGCGATCTTCTTGGTGATGGCCGAGCGGCTGGTGCCCAAGCGCTCCGCCGCCTTGGAGAAACTCAGGCCTTTGGCCACCTCCACAAATACCTCGATGCACTCCACCGTATTCATTTTCGTCAGCCTTGCGTTTCCAAAATGGAAAAAATGATTTCTCCGTTTTGAGGGTTAGCTGGAGTGAGACAGCTCTATAGAATCGTCTCGTCTTCACCGTCTGGACCGCGCCATGGCTCGCCCCGATATCGACTACTACCTCTTCGGTACCCACGTGCGATTCGGCGATGGTTGCGCGATGGCGCTGGCGCAGGAGCTCAGAGAACTCGGCTGCCGGCGGCCCGTTATTCTGACGCAACCGCGCATGTCCGCGTCGGCCGATTATGCTCGCCTGCGCGAAAGCTGTACCGGACTCGCGATCCTCGAATCGCACGATATTCCACAACACGGCGATCTTGACGTGCTTGAAGCGCTAGCCGACCGAGCCCGTGCACACGAGGCCGACAGCATCGTAGCGATCGGTGGCGGCAGTGTGTCCGATTCTGCTAAAGCGCTCGCAATGCTGCTGGCCGAAGGTGGCAGACTCGCCGATCACACCACTCGTTTCACGCCGCCTGCGAGCGTGACGATCCCGCTGCGCACGCGTCCCAAGCTGCCCATCGTGAGCCTTCCCACCACAGCATCGGGCGCAGAAGTCACGCCGGGCTTCGGCGTGCGCGAGGGCGACCACAAGCTGCTTTTCTGGAACCGGCATCTCGCCAGTACGGCGATTCTCATCGATCCGGTACTCAGTCGCGATGTGCCGATGGCGCTCATGCGCTACACCGCAATGAACGGCCTGGCACACTGTTTCGAGGGCATGTATTCGCGCAATAAGTCGGTGGTCGCCGCAGGCATTGCTTTGCAATCGCTGGCGCTGTTCGCTTCGGCGCTGTGCGAGCACAACACGGAGCGCAGCGATCAGGCGCACGGCGCTGCATCCGACTCGGATCACGACCAACGCGCGACCATACTTCTGGCGGGCCACCTCTCGGGCGTGGTGCTCTCCATGGCGCGCACCTGCCTGCATCACGCCATTTGCCATGTCATCGGCGCGCGGCACAACGTGGGTCACGGCGCCGTCAATACCGTGATGCTGGCGCACTCGCTGCGCTTTAACGCCCCGGTGGTGCACGACGATCTCACCCCTGCCCTGCGCGTCTTGAACGACGCCGCCGGAACCCATCACCACTCACCTGCCGACTGGGTCGACGCCGTCAATCGCCATTGGGGGCTTCCCATGACGCTGTCGGCGTTGGGGCTGAGTGCGTCAGATCTGCCTGCCATCGCCGAACACACCATGGGCGAACGCGGCCTTGCGCTCAACCCACGCCCCGTGACGACGTCCGCCGACGTGCTCACCATCCTGCACCACGCCCTGTAATTTCGTTGGAGACAATATGAGAGTCGAACCCAAAGCGAGCGCCATGGGCGCCACCATCCACGACATCGATCTGGCGCAACCGCTGACCGATGCGCAATATCGAGAGATCGAGCAGGCGCTGGGAAAGTATGGCGTGATCAGCTTTCCGAAGCAGCAACTGAACGCGAAACAATTACGCGATTTTTCCGAGACCTTTGGCAAGCTGGAAATCAACGTCGCCAACCTTTATCACGATCCTGAATTTCCGGAGGTGATGATCCTTTCCAACATGCTTGAAGACGGCAAGCCGATCGGGTTGAGCGATGCCGGTCAGGACTGGCACACCGACATGTCTTACAGCAAGACGATCGCTTTCGCCAATGTGCTGCACGGCATCAAGATTCCCACACGCGATGGACAGCCCCTGGGCAACACCGAATTCTGCAACATGCATGCCGCGTACGAAGATCTGCCGGATTCGTTGAAGGAAGAACTCGACGGCATGACGATCACACACGACTTCAATATGTTCTGGGAAATGATGCGGCGGGAAAAAGGCAGCAGCCGCCCACCGTTGACCGAGGAACAGCGACGTCGCAAGCCGCCGGTATCGCATCCCGTGTTTCTTACCCACCCGATCACCGGCCGCAAGGTGCTCTATGCCAATCCCGGCTATTCCACACGCATCAACGAGCTGCCCGAAGCGCGCAGCAAGGAAGTGCTGGCATTTCTCTTCGCGCATCAAACGCAGGATAAATACCGCTATCGCCATCGCTGGACCGAAGGCGATGTACTGATGTGGGAAAACATGGGCACGATCCACAACGCGATTCCGGATTACCGCCCGGACGAGCACCGTCTCATTCGCCGGTGCCAGGTGATGGCTGACAGATATTTTCCCGACGCATTCTGATCGTTTTACAAGGCGGCCGCACCGTAATGCGCGGCGGGATAGATGGGGTTGCCCGCGCAACTGGATCGATCCATTCAAACCACAACAATATCGGAGACAACACCATGACATCACGCAAGCTTCTCGCCTTTGCTGCGCTTTCCCTGGGGTGCCTGACCGCGGCCGTAACGCACGCCGCCGATTATCCCGAGCGCGCCATCCGCATGGTGGTCGGTTACTCGCCAGGCGGCCCGACGGATGTGATCGCGCGCATCGTCGCCAAACACATGAGCCAGAACCTGGGGCAATCGGTGATCGTGGAAAACAAGCCCGGCGCCAGCGCCCACATCGCGGCCAACGATGTGATGCACGCGGCGCCTGATGGCTATACCCTGCTCGTGACCTCGCTCACCCTGAACGTCAATCCGCTGCTGTATCCGGATCGTTATCAATACGACCCTATCAAGGCATTCGTTCCGATCACCAATTTGGCCAATAATCCGCTGGTGATGGTCACGAGCTACGATTCACCTTACAAGAATGTGGCAAGTTTGATTGCCGATGCCAAGGCGCAGCCTGGCAAGCTTACGTTTGGCTCATCCGGTTTCGGCGGCTCCGCGCATCTCGCGGCAGAGATGTTCTCGACCGCTGCCGGCGTGAAGATGACGCATGTGCCCTACAAGGGCAACGGGCCCGCGCTGCAGGAAACGATTGCCGGCCGGATATCGTTCATGTTTTATCCCAGCGTGGGCATCGCAAATTACGTGGCCGACAAGCGCCTGCGCGTGCTGGCCGTGGGCACAAACGACCCGCGTCCAGACTTTCCCGGCGTGCCCACCCTGGAGAGCATGGGTTTGAAAGGATTTGAGGAGGGTGCGCCTTGGGTCGGCGTGCTCGCGCCCGCGGGCACGCCCAAGCCCATCGTCGACAAGCTGAACAAGTCTGCCCTCGATGCGCTGGCGCAACCGGAAGTGCGGGAGCAATTGGGCACACTCGGTTCCGTCGTCATCGGCGATTCGCCGGACGCCTTCCGGCAATTCCTGATCAATGACAAGCAGCGCTGGGCACAGGTGATCAAGTTAGGCAACGTTACTCCTGAATAAGGCGCGGCGATGCGATCCACTCTGACCGACTGCTTCTCGATCGACACGCTGCGCAGCGCCGCGCGTCGGCGGCTGCCCAAGGGCGTCTTCGACTTCTACGACGGTGGCGCGGAGGACGAAATTACCCTCAACGACAACTGCGCAGCATTCCGGCGCGTGCGTCTCATGCCGCACGTCTTGCGCGACGTCAGCGATATCGATCTTTCCGCTTCGCTCTTCGGGCAGCCGATGGGATTGCCGCTGGCCATCTCGCCCACGGGCGCGGTAGGTTTCGGCTGGCGCGGTGGCGACATCGCACTCGCCCGTGCGGCCGCGCATTACAACGTTCCGTACACGCTATCCACATCCGCCACAGCCTCGATCGAGGACATTGCAGATCAGGCGCCAGGCCGGCACTGGTTTCAGGCGTACATCCTGCAAGACAAGGCGCGGCTGCACGCCTTGATCGAACGCGCCCGCGTGGCCGATTACGAAGGCCTGATGATTACCGTCGACCTGCCGGTGGGCGGCAAACGAGAGCGCGACTTCGTCAACGGGCTGGCGTTTCCGATGAAGCTCACCCCCCGCAATATCGGCCAGTTCGTGCGCAAGCCGCTGTGGTCGCTCAACATGCTGATGAAGGCGCCACCCACCATGCCAAGCCTGGCCGGCATGAAGGCCTTGAGTACCGACACCAAAAAAATGGCATCGGTGGCCGGCCGCAACTACGATCCCGCGTTCGATCTTGACGGGCTCAAGGCCTTGCGTGACCGCTGGCCCGGCAAGCTCATCGTCAAAGGGGTGTGCCACCCGCAGGATGTCGACGCCATCCTGGCGCTGGGCGTCGATGCCCTCGCCGTGTCCAACCATGGCGGCCGGCAACTGGACACGAGCGTCGCCACGCTCGATGCCCTCCCGGGCATTGTGCGCGCCGTACAAGGGCGCGTACCCGTGCTGCTGGACGGTGGCGTACGCCGCGGCAGCGATATCGTCAAAGCGTTGGCGCTCGGCGCCAGCGGCGTGATGACCGGGCGCGCCACCCTCTTCGGCGTGCTGGCAGCCGGTGAACCGGGTGTGAACCAAGCGCTGCTGATCTTGCAGGACGAGCTGCGCCGCACGATGCAGCTGTGCGGCGCAACTCGTCTGGCCGACATCGACCATGGGCTGCTGGCACCGGTCGATCCCCACTCTTCTTCTGGAACACCGATCACATGAGCGACACATTGAGCACCTGCACGAACCGCGTCATGGCCTTTTTCCGTTATCTCGATGAGCGGGATTACCCGGCGCTGACTGACGTGATGACGCAGGACGCGACCTGGCATCGACAAGGCGCCGTCCTACAAGGCCACCAGCAGGTGCATGACGCGCTGATGAGACGCCCGCAGCATATGCGCATCCATCACCTAATCACCAACCTCGTCGCCGATCGCTACGACCGGGACACCTGCGTCATGCGGGCCTACATGATCGTCGTGCGCCATCAGTCCGACACCGCCCTCCCCGGCCCGGCACCGCTCGCCGGGATCGAATCCATTCGTACAACCCATATCGATCTGAAGCGCGTGGACACGCAGTGGTTCATCCAAACGATGCGTAACGACGAACCCAGCTTTCTGGCCACCGCCTGAACCTTCAAGGACAAGCACACATGAGATGGATCCGCTACACCGACCACGCGCAAACCCGCTACGGCATTCTGAGCGATGACGACCGCATCACTGCCGTCAATGGCAACCCTTTCGAGGGCTACGAGAAAACGTCCACGATGCTCAAGCTCGATGACGTGCGACTCGACGTGCCGGTCATTCCGCCCACGTTTTACGCGGTAGGGCTGAACTACGTGAAGCACATCAGCACGGAAGGTAAAGCCATACCCACCAAGCCGGATGTGGGCTACCGGGCCAACAACGCCTTGATTGCCCAGGGTTGTGACGTCATCATGCCGGCCGACGCCACTCGCGTGCACTACGAAGGGGAACTCGTCGTGGTAATCGGCAAGAAGGCCCGGAACCTGCATCTGGACGAGGTCGACACCTGCATTCTCGGCTATACCATCGGCAACGACGTCAGCGAACGCAACTGGCAGGCCACTGATCGCACCTTCTGGCGCGCCAAGAACACGGATACCTTCAAGCCCATGGGCCCATGGATCAGCACGCAGGCGGACGTTGCAAACATGGAAACCGTTGTTACGGTGAACGGCCGGGAGACCACACGATTCGGTACATCCGATATGCTGTTCGGCATCAAGGAATTCATCGTGGACATGAGCCGGTATCTCACGCTCTACCCCGGCGACATGATCTGGATGGGCACCGATGGCGAATCGCCCAATCTTCAGCATGGCGACACCGTAGAGGTCACCCTTACCGGGCTGGGCACGTTGACCAACCGCTTTGTGAAAACTGGAGAGTTTTAATGCGCGCTGTCTGGTATGCGAAAAATGGTGCTGCCGCCGAAGTGCTGACCGTCGGCGAACAGCCGATCGTCGAGCCCGGCGCGGGAGAAGTGCAAGTCAAACTTGTGTTGTCGGGCATCAATCCTTCGGACGTGAAATCGCGGCAAGGCAGTCGGCCTGTGCGCGCCGGCATCATCATTCCGCACAGCGATGGCGCCGGCGTGATCGCTGCCGTGGGCAGCGGCGTTGACCCCGCCCGCATCGGCGAGCGCGTCTGGATCTGGAATGGCCAATACAACCGGCCGTACGGCACGGCCGCCGAATACATCACCCTGCCTGCCGACCAGGCGGTTCACCTGCCGGACGCAACATCTTTCGAGGCAGGGGCATGCATGGGCATCCCGGGGCTCACCGCCTATCGCGCGGTGGAACTTGCCGAGGTCGGTGCCAACGACAGCGTGCTCGTGATTGGCGGCACCTCGGGTGTGGGCTTCTATGCCGCGCAGATGGCACGTGCACGCGGCGCGCGGGTCATCAGCACCGTTGGATCGGCTGCGAAAGCGCAGATGATGCGAGACGCGGGATTCGACGATGTCATTTTGTATAAAACCGAATCTGTGGCCGACCGCGTCCACACGCTGACGGCCGGCGCTGGCGTGAACGCCATCATCGATATGGATTTTTCCACCAGCGCAGGGTTGGTCGACCAAGGCGTGCTCGCTCAGCATGGCAGATTCGTCTGCTACGGCTCAAACGTCCGCGATGCCGTGCCGCTGAACTTCGGGGCCTGGATGCCCCGCTCCATCAGCCTGCACTTCTTTCTCGTTTATGAACTCACCGCTGCAGCGCGCCAACGCACGGTGGAAGGCCTGAATGCGCTGCTTCAAGCAGACGTTTTGCAGCACGTGGTGCAGCCGGCTTACCCTTTAGAAGATATCGTGGCGGCGCACGAGGCGGTCGAGCGCGGTGCCGTGCTTGGGAACGCAGTGCTTGACGTGGCGCGGGAGCGCTGAGCGCGGATCCTTTTATTTGGTACTCATTCAGTACCCCCGGCGGCCAACCGTTCCTCCATGGAGAAGCCGTCGATATAGTCCCGAAAGCATTTCAGAAACGCCAATTCAGCCGAGCTTCGCTGTGCGTTACGGTGCCAAAGAAGATGCAGGTCAACCGAGCACACCCCCTCACCGGGCGGCAGCCGCCATAGACGCCCCGCCTCCAGGTCGGCCTGGACGCTATGCTCCGGCAAGCATCCGATTCCCAACCCGGCAATCAGCAGGCGTTTGACCTCGTCGTGCTGGTTTGAAGTGGCGATCACCCTTCCTGAAAATCCACGCTGATCTCGAAAAATGGTGAGCGGCGACAAGCTATCGCCCAGCGCGTCACTTGCAAACGACACAAAATTCTCACTCATCAAATCCTCGATGCGGAGATCGGGCCGGCCGAACAGCGCATGGTTGCGGCCGCAAAACAGGGCATACCGCTGATGCAGGAACACCTTGCTTTCGAGACGCTTCGGCATCTGGCGGCACAGGGCAATGCCGGCCGTGCCCGCGCCCTGTTGCATGAGCTGAATGATTTCGCTGCTTGCGAGCACCTCCATCTGCACTTCGATGCGTGGGTACTGATGGTGAAACTGCGACCAGAAGCTATCGTAGACGTGTGAGTGAATCCTGCTGGCAACGTAGAGATGAATGCGGCCCGTCTCTTCCACTTCCGTCTGCGAGACATCCGACAGGAGTTGAGACACATTGCCGTGGATGGCTTCCGCGGCCCGGCAGACTTCCTCGCCTGCATTCGTGACGGTGAACACCGTGTTGTGCCGTTCGATCAAGCGCCGGTCGAGTTGATCTTCCAGGCGTTTCAGCGCTTGACTGACCGCCGACTGCGTTCGATGCATCTTGGCTGCAGCCCCGCTGATGCTGCGCTCTTGCACGATGACTAGAAATGTCCTTAAGAGATTCCAGTCAAGGTGATCGGCGATTCTCGCATCGGGGTGAGTTGGCGTTTTCATTGCGTTTCGCTTGGAAGGTTGCCGGGAAAGAACTCGCAGGATCGCTAGATATTATTTTATCTTAAGTGAAATATTAGAAATCATAAATTGACGTAATGTCGTCACGGGAGCGATAAACACACCTTCGAATAATGAAAATCCCAAGAGGAAATGATGCGCGCTTCTGCCGCTCCTTCCGCAGATCGCCAGCCCGTACGCGCTGCGACTGCCGCTTTCGTCGGCACCACGATCGAGTGGTATGACTTCTACATTTATGCCACGGCTGCGGCCCTTGTCTTCGGCAAGGTTTTCTTTCCCACTGCTGACCCCTTCGTCAGCACCATGGCGTCATTCGGCACCTTTGCTGCAGGATTTCTGGCACGCCCGATCGGCGGCGTCATCTTCGGCCATTACGGCGATCGCTTCGGTCGGAAAAATGCCTTGATGACCACGCTGGTGATCATGGGCATCGCCACGGTGGGTATTGGGCTGCTTCCCAGTTATGAGACGGCTGGGCTCTGGGCGCCCGCGTTGCTGCTGCTTTTGCGCCTGGCACAGGGATTGGCGGTAGGCGGCGAATGGGGCGGCGCCGTATTGATGGCCGGAGAGCACGCCTCGCAGCGCCGCAAGACGTTTGCCGCTTCGTTTGCGCAACTTGGAAGTCCTGCAGGACTGATCCTTTCGCTACTTGCCTTCAGATTACTAACGACGCTGGACGAAGCCGACTTCGTCAGTTGGGGCTGGCGCGTGCCGTTCTTGATCAGTGCCGTGCTGCTACTCGTGGGCTATTTCATCCGAGTGGGTGTGAATGAATCGCCCGATTTCGCCAAGGTGCTCGAGCGCCAGGAACGTGCCGAAGTGCCGGCCAAGGCAGTGCTTCGCACCGCTTGGCGAACCGTCGTGTTGTGCATGGGCGTGTGTACGGTCGCGATTGGCGGCATTTACTTCACGAATACCTTCATGCTTTCTTATACGACCCAGACGTTGGGTTTGAGCCGCACGCTCATTCTTGACTGCCTGTTCGTCGTGGCCATCATCCAGTTTCTGGTGCAGCCGCTGGCAGCTTGGCTGGCCGACGTGATCGGTCCAACACGCGTGTTGATTACCGCCGCGATGTGCTCCGTGATCGCGCCCTATCCGATGTTCATGCTTGTTACTCAAGGCACGGCGTTCAGCATCATTGCGGGTATTGCGATCGTGCTCGTGTTCATGGCTGCTATCTACGCTGCGATGGCGGGATACATCAGCTCGGCGTTTGCCACGCACATCCGATATTCCGGCATTTCGCTCTCGTACCAACTGTGTGGCGCCGTCGCGGGAGGCATGACGCCGCTGGTTGGAACCTGGCTGATCTATCACTACCCCGGGCAGTGGCTACCCCTCGCCATTTTCTACTCGATTCTCTCGCTGATTACGCTGATCTCGATCTGGGCGCTGGCTGGCCACAAGCGCCGCATCGCCTCGACGCTATCCACATCAAGTATTTGAGCCGACCTCTAAAAATCTAAAGGAAACCCGATGACCGACATCACGATGCCCCCTGCCCTCTCCGAAGAACGAACCCGCCGGATTCTGGCGGCCGTCGACGCGCACTTCGATGCGCAACTTGAGTTCACTCAAGATCTCGTGCGGTTTCCTTCCCTGCGAGAGCAGGAACACACGGCGCAGGATTTCCTTTACGAAGCCATGCGCGCACGCGGCTTCTCCATGGATCGCTGGAAGATCGACGTGAAGGACATCGAATCGCATCCTGGTTTCGGTCCCGTGACGGTGTCCTACGAAAATGCGTTCAACGTGGTGGGCACCTATCGACCCGTACAACAGACGGGCCGGTCACTTATCCTCAACGGGCATATCGACGTGGTGCCGACGGGCCCGCAAGATATGTGGAGCCGCTCTCCTTGGGACCCCGCGATCGTAGACGGGTGGATGTACGGGCGCGGCTCGGCCGACATGAAAGCGGGCTTGGTCGCCAACCTGTTCGCCTACGATGCCGTGCGCGCAGCCGGCTTTACGCCGGCGGCACCCATCTACTTTCAATCCGTTGTTGAAGAGGAATGCACGGGCAACGGTGCCCTTGCAGCGCTACTGCGCGGCTACCAGGCCGACGCCGTCATCATTCCAGAACCCGAGGAGAACATGCTTGTGCGCGCCAACGTGGGCGTGCTGTGGTTCAAGGTGCGCGTTCAGGGGCATCCCACGCATACGCGCGAAATGGGCAACGGCTTCAACGCCATCGATGCCGCATATGCTGCCATCGAGGCATTGCGGCGCGTGGAGACTAAATGGAATGGCGAGCATCACTGCCATCGCCACTTTGAACACCTCGATCATCCGATCAATTTCAACATCGGGAAAATCGAAGGCGGCGATTGGCCGTCGACGGTACCGCCTTGGTGCGAGTTTGACGTTCGCGCAGCGATCTACCCTGGTACGACAGCGGACGAAGCCCGCGCCCAGATCGACGCGTGCCTGCAAGAGGCCGTCTCCGATCCACGGCTGGGCGGCACTGCGCCGAAAGTCGTCTATACCGGGTTCTACGCTGAAGGGTATGTTCTGGAAGAAGGGAGCGCTGCGGAAAACACCTTGCGCGACTGTCACAAGATTGCTTTCCAGAGCGACCTTGAGAGCTTTACGACACCCGGATATCTCGATGCCCGAGTGTTCGTCATCTACGGCAATATGCCAACGCTGGTTTACGGGCCTAAGTCACTCGACATTCACGGCTTCGACGAGCGCGTACATATCGAGTCGCTGCGTTTGATCACCAAAACGATTGCTCTATTTATCGCGCAATGGTGCGGCGTGAGCGAATCCGAGGCGCCTTAAGCATAAGCAACCCAGCCTTTGAAACTCAGCGCCGCATAAAACTGGCTGATGCCTTTGAAACCGGCATCCGCCAGGAATTTTTCTTCTTCATGCGGAGCGTAGATGTGCAGGCGCTCTTTCATCACGGCTCTTTTTGATTCGAGCTCGCTCTGGCTCATGCCCGCCTCAGCGCCATACACAATATGTCGATCAAGCGCCGCCGTTCGTTCAGGTTCGGTTTGCGGAAAGCTGATATGCGCCAACACAAAGGCGGCGCCGGGCGTGAGGCGGCGATGTATGCCGGCCAGCGTGGCGTCTCGCGTTTCTCGCGAAAGGTGATGAAAGACCAGGAGACACACCGCAGCGTCGAAAGGCCCGTTGGGTGCTACAGAAACATCGCCGGCATGAAGCCGTGTTCGCGCCTTGAATTCGAGAGTAGTCTGTGTCGCGAGCGCCAGCATGTCGGGCGAAGGGTCCACGCCGTCAAATGACCATTGGGGATGCTGTTGAGCCAGCGCGCTGATCTCAAGCCCGCCACCCGCGCCCACGACAAGGATGCGTCCATCGGCCGGCGCACGCTCGGCGAGCAGCTGTGCCGTCATGCGATGCAGGCCAGCAAGCCCGGGAACCTGCCGATGTACATCGGCGATATAGGCGAATTGCCGCCCACTGAAATCCGTCATTCTTGCTCCATGGCTGAAGACCTAAGCGCGATCCGTGACGCCCGCGGCATGATCGAGTGCTTTGCGGAAATACACTCTTTCGAAGCCATGCTCCGTTCTGCGACCCGTTACGACAAAACCGAGTTTCACATAGAGACCGATGTTCTCATGCATCTTTTCGTTCGTGAAAAGCGTTATCGCCGTGAGGTTCATTGATCTTGCCATCGTCTCGGCGTGCCCCATGAGTACGCGTCCAAAACCTTTGCCCTGCGCCTCAGGCGCGACGCAGAGATTGCCGACCATCAAGGCATCGTCCTGTGGGGTGATCACGATCAATCCGAGCACGTTCTGCTCGCGTTTCAGCACATGGATCTTCCCGCATGTCACCATTGCATCGTAATCGGCATCCATGGGCGCGGGCCGTCTGCCGATGCGTGGCACATACTTCGAATAGGCAGCAATGACGATGTCGCGAATGCGATCAGCGTCATCCTGGGTGGCGATTTCGACATGCACATCGCCATGCCAGGGGTCATCACCCCTGCGCGGCGAATGAATGGGGTCGTCGACGTATTTTTTGTCTGTCATTGATCAGTGCCCATGCTTGATCGAACCCATCGCGCGAACCGGTGACGGCCTCGAGGAACTTTAGTCAGACGCACACTAACCCGGCAACCGTCATTCAGGCAAAGGTGCTTTCGAGAGATTCGAACGATAGCGCGCAACACCGTTTTCAGCTGCGGCACACGCTTGACCTGAAGCTAGGTTGAGGTCTGAAGATAGGCGTTCATCAACCAGGAGAACCTTGATGCAACCCAAGATTTCCGACCGCGCTTTTACGCTGTCCAACCCGTCAGGCCTCTACGACCCGACGGTTCATGCGTACACCCATGTGGCCGAAGTGCCTCCCAACACACGCATCGTGCAACTTGCCGGACAAGTCGGCTATGACAAGGATGGCAATCTGGCGCCGAGCTTTGCGGCCCAAACGCGCCAAGCCTTCGACAATATCGAAATCGCGCTGAGCTCCGTCAATGCCACGCTCAACGACGTGTACAAGTTGACCGTACTGGTGGTCGATCACTCCGAGGCCCGGCTGAAGGAATGGCAAACAGAAGCGAATCGCGTCTGGCCCGCTCATCCGCCCACCGGCACTTTGATCCCGGTGCCCCGCCTAGCCGTAGATGGTTTGCTGGTCGAGATTGAAGTGGTCGCAGCCCAGCGAGTGGCCTGACAACATTCTGCCAAGCGCCCTCGCACGGTCGCAGCGCTCGGCGCACTGAGCTCGATGCACGGAGCTCGGTGCACTGAGCTCAGTGCCCTTGGTGCATAAGTGTGCCCCGATTCGGGTTCAGGCTTGCGCAGCCTCTTCGACCGTCTTGGGTTGATGGTGTTCCAGCCAGAATGCGTAGGGCGCAGGGAGTGTCGCCCAAGAGGCATCTTTCACGTCGAGCGCCACTGCGGCTGCGTAAGGCCAATGGGGATTGGCCAGCAACGCGCGTCCAATTTTTACCAAATCGGCTTGGCCGCTTTGCACCGCGTGCTCGGCAAGCTCCGGGTCGCCTACGCCCCAGGCAATTGCGGTGGGCACCCCTGTCTCGCGCCGAACGCGTTCGACCACGGGCGCCATGAATGCAGGGGTGCTCCAGGGAATCGTGGCTTCGGGGGTTGAGAAACCGACACTCACGCTGACGAAATCGAGCCCAGCCTGCTTCAATAGCTTGATGAGTGCGATGGATTCGGCCAAGGTTTCTGCATCCCGATCGTCATACTCGACGGCGCCGAGTCTCACCGACAACGGAAATTCCTGCGGCCATACCGTGCGCACCGCAGCGAAGGTTTCGAGGATGAATCGGATACGGTTTTCAAAGCTGCCGCCATAACGATCCTCGCGTCGATTCGAATAGGGCGACAAAAAACTGTGTGCGAGAAAGCCATGCGCAAAGTGGAGTTCGAGCCATTCGAAGCCCACATCGCGGGCGCGTTGGGCGGCGGCCACGAAATCATCTTGCACCCGTGCAATGTCGTCCTCGGTCATTTCGGCCGGTACCTTCCACACTTTCTCGCTACCGAAAGCCAGGGGTGACGGGCCGATGACCGGCCAACCATGGGGAGCGTCGTCTGCAATCTGATTGTCGCCCTCCCATGGACGATTCGAGCTTGCTTTGCGACCCGCATGACCGAGCTGGATACCAGGCACGGCGCCGGCCGTCTTGATCGCATCGACCGCGGGTTTGAGCGATTGCGCCTGCGCGTCGTTCCACAGACCGTTATCGGCCCACGTAATCCGGCCTTCCGGGGATACAGCGGTCATCTCGACGGTGACGAGTCCTGCGCCGCCTGTGGCCAACTGCGCGAGGTGAGCGCGGTGCCATTCGCCGACCACCCCGTCGTGCGCCGAGTACATACACATGGGTGCCGCAACGATACGATTGCGCAACGTGACGCTTTTCAGCGTGAAGGGTTTGAACAGCGCTGACAAGGTTGACTCCAAGCTTGAGTGTCCGCGGCCACAGTCGACCCGCAAACGTTTTCGATCTACGAAGACTAATGACGTATGGGCTGCGGAAAAACCCCGTCCGCCGATTTACACTGGTAACTCCAGGGACGCAATCGGCTCGCACAATGGTCAGACAGACGATTGCTGAATCAGAATCGGCGGAGCGGTAAAACATGGATCTCGCGGCAATCAACGCGTTCGTCACCGTGGGCGACAAGGGCGGATTTCGTGCAGCCGCTACGGCGCTGGGGATCACGTCGGCGGGCGTCAGCAAGGCCGTGTCGCGACTGGAGGCTCAACTTGGCGTCACACTCGTCGCACGAACCACTCGCTCGGTGCGCTTGACGGCCGCCGGGGCTCTGTTTCACGCGCGCTGCAAAGTGATCCTCTCAGATCTGAACCTGGCCGGGCAGGAAGCGGCAGATCGATCGGCATTGCCGCAAGGCAAGCTCGTTATCAGCACCTCGAGGGTGTTCGGGCGCCTGCGCGTGCTGCCAGTGGTGGCAGACTATGTGAAGCAACACCCTCAGGTCGACGTGGAGGTTCGTCTGAGTGACCGGGTAGTGAACCTCGTCGACGAAGGGATCGACGTGGCGATCCGGATCGGTCACTTGCCCGACTCGAGCATGATTGCCAGCCGCATTGGTGAAACGCGTTTTGTGATGTGCGCGTCGCCGCAGTATTTGTCGGCCGCGACAATGCCAAGCCACCCAGAACACCTGATCGGGCACAGCGTGATTGGTTATGTGGCGCCCGATACGGCGGTTCGCTTTACCTACGGCTTCATGATCGACGGCATGCCGAAGTCGATGACCCTACCGTCGCGATTGACGGTAGATGACGGTGAGGCGCTGGTGAGTGCGGCAACGCGATCCGTCGGTCTCATCATGGTCAACGATTACCTGGTGCAAGAGCAGCTGGATTCAGGCAGCCTCGTCCGCGTGCTACGCGAATTCGAATTGCCGCCGATACCGATCAGTGTCGTTCACTTGCCGACGCGCAATCCGTCGTCGGCGGCGCGCGCGTTTACGGTCATGCTTCGGCGGCGTCTGACCGAAAGGCCCTGAATCCACTGCAGGAAGGCCAACCCGCGCGTCGTAAACGCTGCTCGTAAACGCTGATCGGAAATACCGTTCGAAAACGCTGTTCGTAAACGCTGAGCTTCTCTTTCTTTGACGGTCCTACCTGCCCCCCTCTCCGCCCGTCCAGCCGTCCGGCGTCAAATTTTCAGCCAGCATCTGCAGCAGCACCTTTACCTTCGGCAGACCCTCTCGGCTCTTCGGCCAAACCAGATTGATTGGCAGGCTATCCGTGACCAGGTGCGGCAACACTTCGACCATCGTTCCGGCATCAAGATGCTTCTTGGCGAGCCACATCGGGAGTTGCGCGATACCGTGTCCGCCCAAGACGGCGAGCACCAGTCCCTCGCCATCGCCCACCGCGAGCCTTGCAGGTAATACGCGCCGCTCCATATCGCCCGAGTGGGCGCCCACGAAATACCACGGACGCACCACGCCATCGGTCGATGCGTAGCTGATGCACTGATGCGTCTCCAGATCGCGATCCGTTTCTGGCGTGCCACGCGCCTGCAGATATCTTGGCGACGCGCAAAAGATGAGCCGCTGGGCGCCGAGAAACCGATGTCCCCAGGTTGAGGGCCAGGTATCGGATCCGCCGATGCGAACCAGAATGTCGACGCCCTCTTCCACCGGATCGATAAATCGATCCGAGAAGGAAATGTGCGGCATCAGTTTCGGGCGATCCTCGACGAATCGGAGAATTGCCGGCAAGGCATGCAATCGTCCATACGACGCCGGTAGATCGATTCGCACGCGACCCGAGGCTTCGCCCTCTTCAGTGTGAAGCGCTAGTTCGGCTTCTTCGAGCTCGGAAAGGATGCGGGCGCAGGTGCGGTAGAACTCCGTGCCCGCGTCGGTCAACGCGAGCCGTCGGGTGGTGCGGTTGAATAATCGTCTTCCCAGCCGGCTCTCCAGCCGCGCGATACCTTTGCCTACGGCGGAACTCGTGAGATTGAGGCGCTCGGCCGCCGCCGTGAAGCTACCCAAATCAGCCACGGCAACGAACACATCGATGCCTTTCAATCGCTCGGAAGAAAACACGCGCACCTCATTTGAGAATTTATTTCCGCCCAATAGATAAAAGATTGCCAGAATAAGCACTCAATTCTTGAATAAGCTAGCGCAACCTTCTTGTTGAGTAAAGTCTTATGCAATCGTCCGCCGCCACAGTAGGCTCCCTTCCCGACCACGCCCCAGCCCGATCCGGTCCGCAGATTTTCATCATGGCTGTCGCCGGCTTTGTGATCGTGACCACGGAGTTCCTGATCGTAGGCCTGCTGCCCGCGCTGGCGCGTGACCTGAATATCTCGATTGCACTAGCGGGCCAAGTGGTCACGCTTTTCGCATTTACGGTCATGCTATTCGGTCCCACGATGACGGCCAAGCTGGCACATCTCGACCGCAAGAAACTCTTCACGTTCATTCTGGCGGTATTTGCGGCGTCGAACGTTCTGGCAGCACTCGCCACCAATATCTGGGTGCTGGGCGTAGCGCGATTTATCCCCGCCCTCCTGCTGCCGGTATTCTGGGCAACGGCCAGCGAAACCGCGGGGCAACTGGCCGGCCCAGGAAAATCCGGTAAGGCGGTATCGCAGATTTATCTGGGCATCTCGGCCGCGCTCGTGTTTGGCGTGCCGCTCGGCACGCTTGCGGCCGATACGGTGGGCTGGCGCGGCAGTTTCTGGATTCTGGCGGCGTTGTCGTTGCTGATCGGCGTGCTGATGCACGTTTACATGCCCACCCTGCCTGCGTCACCCGCGACAACCGACGGCATGAAGCAGACGGCCATCCTGAAGCAGCCACACTTCCTCGCGCATGTGCTGCTGTCGGTGCTGGCATTCACGGCGATGTTTACGGCATACACATATCTTGCCGACACCCTCGAAACGCTCGCCGGTATCCCTGCGAATCAAGTGGGATGGTGGCTGATGGGATTCGGTGCCGTCGGCCTGATCGGTAATCATCTTGGCGGTGTGATGGTGGATCGCAAGCCGCTAGGTGCCACGGTATTGTTCCTTGTGATTCTCGGCGCGGGCATGCTGGCGGCCGTGCCGCTTGCCGCGGAACGCCCCTGGTTGATCGTGGCGCTCGTTGCCTGGGGTATCGCCTACACCGCGCTCTTTCCGATTTGCCAAGTGCGCGTGATGCAAGCGGGGGCCAAGGCACAAGCATTTGCGGCCACCATGAATATTTCCGCAGCCAACGCCGGTATCGGATTGGGCGCAATTCTGGGTGGCCTCGGCATTCGTCATTTCGGCCTTGCGTCGCTTGGCGTGATGTCCACGATCATCGCCGCAGTCGCCATTGTGGTGGCGCTGCTGATGATGCGCGGCCAACCGCGTCGTTAAGACGACCCGATTCGCTGCAGCACTGCGTTCGTCGCCGGTTTACCGATCTCGCACGCACATGAGGGTTTGCTGACCGAGCGCGACCAGCGTGCGCTGCGCCGCCTTGATTGCAAACACCTCCAGCGTGCAGATGGTGAGCGTGCGACCGGAACGCACCACCTGCCCGACGGCCTCGAGATACTCGCCCTCGGCGGGCGCGAGCAGATTGAGTTTGAATTCGACCGTGAGCACGGAGTGGTCGGGTGGAAAATGCGTCAGCCCGGCGTAGCCGCCCGCGGTATCGGCAATCGCACTGGTGCCGCCCGCGTGAAAATAACCATGCTGCTGGGTGAGTTCCGCCCGAAAGGGCAAGCGAATGACTACCTTGCCCCACGCCACCTCATGCAGTTGCGCGCCAAGCAACGCCATCAGCCCTTGTCGATTGAAGCTGGCCGCAACGCGCGCTTCGATTGCGGCATTCGAGAGCTCGGCGGGTTGGTCGTGTGGCATGTTGGCGTCTCCACGGTTTTCGGCACGCGGCGGCACCGTATGTTGTTCGAGCAAACATCATAGCGGGAGCCTGCGGCCGCGGGCATGCAGGTATGGGGGCACGCATTCACGCAAGCACGCACGCAGCAGGCACGCAGCAGGCACGCACGCACGCACGCACGAAAAGCATAAAGGCCCGGGGATCCCAGGCCTTTATGCTTTGCATCGATACCGCCATGCCCTGCTTAGCGGGCCGGCACCCACCAGTCATTTTTTACCGCAGCTTCCTTCAACAGATTGAAGTGCGGCTGGCCATTCGAGCTGATGCGCTTGATGCCTTCCAACGCGCGGGACGCCAACTGCTCGGCTTGATCCATCGAAACGATCACGCCCTGGAAAGGCACATGCCACTGCTTTACGTCCGATAGACCCTCGGGATGCCGCGTTTCTGCACATAATTTGTACGCTGCACCATGGGCCTCCAAGACTTTGACGTCGACAATAAAACCATCGATTAATTTCATGTTCCTACTCTGAAATCGTCTGAGACATTGTGATAGTGCCAACAAAGGTACGCCGAGGCCAGACACGAAACGCTACATTAAGTTGCTGCACCGCGTCATTCAGCTTCCTGTCACGTTCGCGCATCTGCCCCCATATCGCCCGCAGCGCCAACATTGGCCTGACATGCAGCCTGAATTTGTCCCACGCGCTGTAACGTTCGGTCAATGAAACATCATGAACTCAGGGCAAATGTGCAGCGAAATCCGGGAGGTCGGTAACGATTCTGGTTCCTGCTTGGCCGGCGCAGGGGCAGACGACGCCATGCGCCTTTGCTGACGAGCGCGTGATCTGCGGTGCTGCGAGGATGCCATCACGATGCAAGCTGCTACAGCTCTATCGCTGCCGCTTTGATCGTATTCTCCAACGCAATCACCGCCTGCGATGCCGACGCAGCGCGATCGATGACGAACTCGAGTTCGCCGAGCAAGGGCATGCCGTCCTCCAGCTTGACCAGACCTTCGGGGATCACATAATCCGCAAAGGCGCTGATCCCGAGCCCGGCCATCACGGCAGCCTTCAGCACCGCAACGCTGCTGCTTACCGTGCTGATTTTGTAGGGGCGGCCGATAGCCTTGAGCGTTTCGAGCACACGCGTGCGCGCCACGCTGGGTTCCGGATGCAGCGCCAGTGGCAAGACGGCCTCGCCGCCAGTAATCGGCGACTGGGGGCCCACGCACCAGTAGAGTTTTTCGGTTCGCACCACTTGCCCACGCTGGCTACCGCTCACGCGTTTGGCAAATACCAGGTCGTGCTTATCCTCATCCAGCTCGCGAAACAGGTCGCCGCTCATGCCGGTGGCGATATGCAGTTCGACCTCGGGATTGCGCTGCTGAAAGCTGCCGAGCGCTGCGGTCAGTCGCAACGACGCAAAGTCTTCGGAAAGCCCCAACCGCACAGTGCCATTCAGGGCGGGGCCGCTTACCGAGGCGAAGGCCTCTTCCATCAGCGCCAGGATATTGCCCGCGTAATGAAAGAGTGCGTCGCCCTGTCGCGTCATCCGGATGTTGCGCGTGTCGCGTTCGAGCAAGGCGCAGCCCAGGATGTCCTCAAGCCGCCGCACATGCTGGCTGACGGTGGATTGCGAGAGGCTCACGCGCTCTGAGGCCAGCGTGAAACTGCCCGTTTGGACAACGGCGACGAAACTGCGCAGCAGTTCGGGCGACAAGGGACGCATTACGAAACCCTCTGAATGGCGGTTGATAACTTCATAAATGGCCTGGGCCACCAAGCCTATGATTTTACTTGGGCGCTCGATTGCCCTGCCGATCCGGCACGTTTGTGGAGGAATGCAATGACGAATTGGGATCATGCCCAGCGCGACAAGTCGCAGCGGTTGGCCGCCGGCGCCCGCCTGGCCGATGGCAAATGCGTGCCTGCGGCGGATGCGACGCGCCTGCTCGAAGCGGTCATCCGGCCGGGTGACCGCGTGTGCCTGGAGGGCGACAATCAAAAGCAGGCAGACTTGCTCGCGGTGGCATTGGCCGATGCGGATAACGGCATCATCCACGATTTGCACATGGTGCAGTCGGGCGTGGTGCTGCCCGAGCATCTGGATGTGTTTGAAAACGGCATTGCCAAGCGCCTGGACTATGCGTACTCCGGTCCGCAATCGCAGCGCATTGCGCAGTTGCTCTTTGGCGGCAAGATCGCCTTGGGCGCGGTGCATACCTATCTGGAGTTGTTTGCCCGGTACTTCGTGGATCTGACGCCAAATGTGGCGTTGATTGCCGCGGTGAGTGCCGACCGCGATGGCAACCTCTACACCGGCCCCAACACCGAAGATACGCCCACGGTAGTGGAAGCCACGGCGTTCAAGAACGGCATTGTGATCGCGCAGGTCAACAAGATCGTCGATCGCGTGCCGCGCGTCGATATCCCAGGCGATCGCGTGAACTTCGTGATCGAAAGCGACAAGCCGTTTTACGTGGAGCCGCTGTTTACACGCGACCCCGCCGCCATCACCGAGACGCAAATCTTGACCGCCATGATGGCGCTCAAGGGCATCTATGGTCCTTACGGCGTGAAGCGGCTCAATCACGGCATCGGCTTCAATACCGCCGCGATCGAACTGATCTTACCCACCTATGGCGAGCGGCTGGGACTCAAGCACAAGGTGGCTGCGCAGTGGGCGTTGAATCCCCACCCTACCCTGATTCCCGCTATCGAATCCGGCTGGGTGGAGAGCATCCATTGTTTCGGCTCCGAAGTGGGTATGGACGACTACATCCGCGCCCGGTCGGACATCTTTTTTACCGGCCCCGACGGTTCGTTGCGCTCCAATCGCGCGTTTTGCCAGACGGCGGGTTTGTATGCGTGCGATATGTTCATCGGCTCCACGCTGCAGATCGATCTGCAGGGGCATTCGTCTACCGTGACCACCAACCGGATCGCGGGCTTCGGCGGCGCGCCCAATATGGGCAGCGATGCACGCGGGCGCCGGCATGCCAGTGCCCCCTGGCTCAAGGCAGGCCTCGAAGCCGACCCCGACGCACCGGCCCCGTTGCGCCGCGGGCGTAAGCTGGTGGTGCAGATCGGCGAGACCTTCGGCGACAAGAACGTGCCGCTTTTCGTCGAGCAACTCGATGCCATTGTGTTGGCGGAAAAGCTCGATCTGGATCTGGCGCCGATCATGGTCTATGGCGACGACGTGAGTCATATCGTGACCGAAGAGGGCATTGCCAATCTGCTGTTGTGCCGAACCCCGGACGAGCGGGAGCATGCGATTCGTGGCGTGGCGGGCTACACGGATGTGGGTCGTGGCCGCGACAAGAAAATGGTCGAACGGCTGCGCGAGCGCGGCATTATCAAGCGGCCCGAGGATCTGGGCATCAACCCGCTCGACGCCAATCGCAGCATGCTCGCCGCACGGTCGGTGAAGGATCTTGTGCGTTGGTCTGGCGGACTGTATGCGCCACCTGCGCGTTTTCGCAACTGGTAAGGACGAAACATGGAACATCTACATTATCGGCAAGCCCATCAGCGGCCCGCGCCGCTTGCGAATTCAAGCGCTATCGTGGGCGTGGTCGCGTCAGGCAATCTTGAGGTGTTGGTCGAGCGCGCCTTGCCGGATGATCAATATGAGATCGACATTCGCACCAGCGCTACCGGTTTTGCCGAGGTGTGGGAGGCCGTCGTCACTGATTTTGCGGAGCGCGGCGCGCTGGGTGGCCTACGGTTTTCGATCAATGACGGTGGCGCCCGGCCCGATACGGTGAGCTTGCGCCTGGCGCAGGCGTTGCGGGCAATTGCCGAAGGCAACCCATGAACGCCATTGAAACCCCCACCCATCACACCCTGCCGCCCGCACTGAATGGCGATGCCAGTTGGTACGAAGCTTCCGCGCGCCAGCGTATCGGCGGGCTGCTGGATGCCGGCAGCTTTATTGAGTTTGTGGGCCCGGGCGAACGCGAGACCAGTCCGCACCTAGCCATCTTCGATCTGCCCACGCAGTTCGACGACGGTATGGTGGTCGGCCAAGGCCGCTTGAACGGCGAAGTGGTCCTTGTGGCCGCTCAGGAAGGCAAGTTCATGGGTGGCGCGTTTGGCGAGGTGCATGGTGCCAAGCTGACCGGGCTGCTACGCGCGGCCGCAGTGCGCCGCGTGCCGGTGCTGATCCTCTTCGAAACCGGGGGGGTGCGGCTGCAGGAGGCCAACGCCGGCGAGTTGGCGATTGCCGAAATCATGCGTGCGATGATCAATGCGCGGCTGGCGGGCGTACCCGTGGTGGGCCTGATCGGCGGACGCGCCGGTTGTTATGGCGGCGGCAGCTTGATCGCAGGCTGCTGCTCGGGGCTGGCGATCTCGGAGCTTGGCCGGCTGAGCGTGTCCGGCCCTGAGGTGATCGAAACCAATCGCGGCATCGAGGAGTTCGACGCCGCAGACCGTCCCTTGATCTGGCGCACGATGGGCGGCAAGCACCGATACCTGCTGGGCGCCGTGGAGGCGTTTGTGGACGACGCGATTCCGCAGTTTCGCGACGCAGCGATCCGTTTGATTGCCGATGCGCCTGCTCTGAATCTCGAGCGTCTGGCGCTTGTTCAATCGCGATTGGCCGATCGGTTGGCCCGCTTCGGCGGCTGCGCGGATGCCACCGACGTCTGGCGCGCGCTGGGCGTTGATGCCAATGTGGATGTGCCCGATCTCGAACCCGAGGCATTTCTTGCGCTCGCGCAATCACTCAAGGAGGCCGATCATGACGTTCGATGACGTGCTGTTGTCCCTGTTTCCCAACGGCCACCACGTGGTCGAGAAAAATCATCTCGTCTTCGGTAGCGGTACTTTGCCGCAAGCCGGGCGCGTAGCAGTCATCGGCGTGACCGGAAAAGCCGCGGTGGGCGTGGACGAGGCGCTGGTGCTGGCGCAGCACGTGCTCGATATCGTTCACGCGGCCGACGCGGCACCCTGCCCCATTCTGGTCTTGATCGATAGCGACAGCCAACGCATGAGCAAGCGCGATGAATTGATGGGCATGAGCCAATTTCTTTCGCATCTGGCCATCTGCCTGCGCGTGGCCGACGCGCGCGGGCATCACACGCTCGGCTTGCTGTATGGGCATACGGCGGCGGGCGCGTTCATCGCCACCGCGCTGGCCACGCGCACCTTACTGGCCGTGCCTGGCGCGCACCCGTCCGTCATGGACTTGCCGTCGATGGCCAAAGTGACCAAGCTTCCGCTGGCAGTGCTTGAAGAGAAAGCGCGCGCCACGCCGGTATTCGCACCCGGTTTGGACAACCTTGCGCAAACGGGCGCCATTGCCGCTGTGCTGGACCCCACCGTGAGCCTGGCCACGCAAATCGACGAGACGCTGCTGGCGTGTGGATCAAGCAGCAGCGCGAACAATACTGCTGAGTCGTCTCAAATTGCGCAACACGCTCACACTGCCGATTCGCGCGATCGGCTCGGTCTTGCACGGGGCGGCCGGCCCAAGGCCGCCGACATTGCGCAACGCGTGTACGACGCTGCCCTTGCCCTCGCTTGACGCCTGCCGATGACGCTCCCGTTACCTGCGCTTGATGCCTGCCCCCGGCGGCATACGCTGATCCATCCTCGTCGTGAGGCGTGGATGCGGCTGATGGACGCCCGGCCCGAACTGGCGGCGCAGCCCTTGGTGCGCGATTGGGTTGCCCACGGTTGGCCGCTCATTGCGCGCCGCCCTTCGGCGCACGAACGGCGCGGCATAGCCGTGGGGCTGCCGCTGCCACCCTTGGCCGGCAAAGCCCGCATCGCCTTGATGCTGGAACACAACGACATCGTGCGTACTGAAGCGTTGCCGATGCTTGCAGCTACCATCGATACGGCGCCCGCGGCGTGGCGATCCAGCCTGCATGCGTTGGTGGCCACCGCAGCCGCACATCAGGTGGCGGTGCGTGTGTTTGGCAGTTTGGCATGGCAATACCTCACGGGGTTGACGTATCTATCGGCCACTTCCGACGTGGATCTGGCGTGGTGCGCACCGTCGCATGATCGTCTGGACCCCGTATTGCGTGCGATTGACGAGATCGAGCGTGCAGCCCCAATGGGTGTGGATGGCGAAATCGTCTTGCGGGATGGTGCGGCGGCCAACTGGCGCGAACTGCTCGATCACCGCGCCGATGTCATGCTCAAGACTTCCAATGACGTCATACTCGCCACGCGCCTCTCTTTTGAACAAGGTCTGACATGAACGCTGCACCCTGCCTGCTCGCCCGTGGCCCACATCAGGATGTCGGCACCGCGGCCTGCCATGCCAAGGCAATCGGCGATGCGATCGAACATCCGAATGCGCGCATCGTCGACGCGAGCGCGCAGATCGCGGCTTGGGCCGAGCACAGTCTGCGCCTCGAGATCAACACCTGGCCCAAGCCGGGCTTGGTGAGCCATGTGGATGCAGGCAGCCACAACGACATGAATGCCGACACGTTCAAGCGCAGCGCAAAAACGCTCCATCCTTACTTTGCGGCCTTGGCCCAAGCGGGCGCGCGTCGCGACGATATGACGGCGTTGCGCAAAATCGGCCTGCGTGCCGAACAGGCGATGCTGGCCGCCACGCTGGGCGTCAATACCCATCGGGGCGCCATCTTCGGGATCGGACTGCTCAGCGCGGCCGCAGGATTGCGCCTGGCACATGGCACGTATCCTCATGCCTCGCTCGGCGCGATCGTGACGCGGGAATGGGGCCATGCGATCGAAGCCGGACCGCGTGCGGCAGACAGCCACGGTGAGGTCGTCGCCCATCGTTATGGCGCGGGCGGCGCGCGGCGTGAGGCTGCGCGCGGCTTTCCGAGCGTGTACGAGATTGGCGTTCCCGCGCTGCGTGCCGCTGCAATGCACGCACATGGCGATCGCGAGGCGATGCGCGTGCAGGCCTGCTTTGCGTTGATCGCGGTGGTTGAAGACACCAATCTGTTGCATCGCGGGGGGCCGGAAGGCTTGGCCTATGCACAACGCGAAGCTCAGGCGTTTCTCGATCGCGGCGGTATCGCCCACACCGATTGGCGCGCGCGGGCTGCGGCGATCCATCGTGCGTTCGTGGCGCGCAACTTGAGTCCCGGCGGCTCGGCCGATCTGCTGGCGATGAGCGTTTTTGTCGACGGGCTGCCATGATGTTGAAGATGCGTGTGTTCGTCGAGGGGGCTGCCATGATGCCTGCGATGAGAATGTTCCTCGTCGATGGACTGAAATGACGCTTGCGTTGCTGTGCACGGGTCAAGGGCACCAACACGCTGAGATGTTTCGCCTGACCGGCGACGTACCGGAGGCGCGAACGCTGTTCGATGCTGCCCATGACCTGCTGGGTTGGGATCCGCGGCTGGCGACCGGTGCTACCGGTGCTACCGGTGCCACCGATGCCACCGATGCCCGCCATGCTGCCGGCAACGTGGCAGGTGACACCGCCGAATTACACGCGTTCCACACTGCTGGCGTTAGTGTTGCTGACCCGGTCGACCCCAAACCCGATCGTTTCGCCAATCGCCCGGCACAGGTGCTGTGCACCCTGCAAGCCTTGGCCGCACATGCCGCCCTTCGGGATGCCCTGTCCCGGCGGCTCTGCATCGCTGGTTATAGCGTGGGCGAATTGGCCGCGTGGGGTGTCGCGGGCGCGTTGACGCCACTGCAGACGCTGCACCTCGCGGGAGATCGCGCAGACGCAATGGATGCCGCGCGCGCAGGCGAACAAGGTTTGCTGGCCATACGCGGTCTGGATGAAGACACCGTTCGCGCCTTGTGCGAGACAGACCATGCCGCCATCGCGATCGCCAATCCCGATACGGCATGGGTGGTGGGCGGCATGCTTGCGGACTTGGATGCCGTCGCGCGCGCGGCCCTGCAGCGCGGGGCGATACGCGTGACGCCGATTCCGGTGTCGATCGCTTCACACACCCCACTCATGCGAACGGCGGCCGAAGCATTCATGCAACGCCTGCTTGCCACGTCCATGCCGGGCAAGCTTGCGGCCGGCGCAAGGCTCTTTTCCGGCATCGATGGCGCGGCGGTATTCGATCTACGCGACGGGGCCACCAAGCTCGCCGCGCAGATTGCGCAAACGATTCGTTGGGATGCCTGCCTGCAAAGTTGCATAGAAGCTGGCGCCACGGCGTTTCTCGAACTCGGGCCGGGCCACGCCTTGGCGGACATGGCGGCGAGTGCCTATCCCGGCGTCCCCGCGCGCAGCCTGGATGCTTTCGCAACCTTGGGAAGCGCGCGAGACTGGATCGCGCGGGTCACTTCAACGTAGCATTCAGGCTGCGGCGTGCCTTGCGCATCGCGCCAGGCAGCAGCCGGATCGCTCAGGCTGCGCGCTACTGCGCCATTGCATTATTGATCCAGCGTCGCGCCGCCATCCACGCGCAAATCGTGCAACGTGACGTGGCTGGCCCGATCGGACAACAAGAATAAAATCGAGTCGACGATTTCGTCTGCCCGTGCAATCTTGCGCAGCGGAATACCCAGGCGGTAACCGGCCAGCGAACCTTCGATCACCATCTCGGCCGACGATCCCGTGCGCCACATGGCGCGCTGCATTTCCGTATCGGTGGACCCTGGCGAGACGATGTTGCACCGGATGCCATGCTCGGCGAGTTCCAGCCCCAGGCAGCGCGTCATCTGCGTTACCGCGGCCTTGGAAGCGGCATAGGCGCCCATGGATGCCCGCGGTGTAGTGGCGGCGTTGGAACTGACGTTGACGATGGCCCCGCGTTTGCGCGCGATCATGCCTTGCGCCACTGCGCGGCACACATTGAACGTGCCGTTCACGTTGACCGCAAAGGTGCGCGCCCATTGATCGTCCGTCAGATCGGCGATCTTGCCCATCTGCAGAATGCCGGCCACGCACGCCAACTTGTCGATCGGGCCCAAGGCGCTCTCACCTTGGGCGACCGCCGCATTCACGGCCGCTGCATCGCTGATGTCGACTTCGGCGGTGAAAAGTTGCGCCGTGCCCTCACTGGCACCCTCACTTGCGCCCTCACTTGCGAACGCCCTGGCACCCACACCCGCGCGCAGCGCTTGCAAACCGGCGGCATCCTGGTCGACTGCGATCACGCGCGCGCCCTGCGCAAGCAATGCCTGAGCCAAGGCCGCGCCGATGCCGTTGGCCGCGCCGGTGACCAGCACGCAGGCGTTGGCGAAAGACGAGTCGGGAGATGCGTTACTCAACATTCGCGCGCTCCGCCGTCGCGACTGAGCTTGCCAGCGCGCCGATCACAGCGTCGGCCGTGAGGCTCACGCCGCAACGTCGCGCCACATAGTTGACGGCCATATCGTGTTCGGCCGCCGAAAAATCGGCCACGCCGTCGATCACCATGAAAGGCTGCACGTCCTGCATGAACGCTTCGAGCGCCGTGGCCATGCAGCCGATGTGTGCATACACGCCGCAAATGATGATTTGATCGCGGCCCAACGCAGTCATGCGCGCACGCAGATCCGAGCGTTGAAACGCGCTGTAGCGCCACTTCGTGAGCACGGTGTCGCCTGATCTGGGCGCCAGCGCATCGATGATGGGTTGCGCGTCGCGGTGCTCGGGCGCCGTCAATCCCGGGCCCCAGAAATCATTGAGCAGCGCGCGATCATGCGGCGGCTGCTCGGTGGGCTGGGCGGTGTAAAACACCGGCACGCCCGCCGCATCGCATTGCGCGCGCAAGCGGGCGATGGTGTCTACCAGCGGCACGATGGGCGATTGCGCGGTATCGAATTTATTGAGGAAATACGCCTGCATGTCGTGAATGAGAAACACGGCCCGATTTGCATCGGGCATCCAGTCCACACGATTGGCCACCGGCTCGGTCGGCATGGCGTAAGGGGCGATCGCAGGTATCGTCATGAAGGTTCCTTGTGAGGCCGCGCATCGCGCGGCGTATCGTTAGCCAAATCAATCGGCCGACAGCGCGCGTTCAAGACCGAGCGCATTCAGCATGGTTCGAAATTTAGTCTGCGTTTCGGCGGTTTCGGCTGCGGGCACCGATCCGGGCACGATGCCGGCGCCGGCGTAGAGCGTGGCCTGGTGCGGCTCGCAGAGGGCGCAACGCAGCGACACCGCCCATTCGCCGTCGCCTGTGGCATCCATCCAGCCCACGAAACCCGCAAACAATCCGCGGTCGAACGTTTCGAGCTCGGCAATGGCCGTTTTTGCCAGGGCTGTGGGAAAGCCGCCAACTGCGGGAGTGGGATGCAGCGCGTAGGCAAGATCCAGCGAGGTTGTCGTGGGGTCGGCCAACTCGCCTTCGATCGTGGTCGACAAATGCCACAAAGCATCCGTGGCGGTGAGCGATGGTTGAGACGGAACTTGCAAGGTGCGGCAAAGCGGCCGAAGCGCCTGCGCGATGGCGTCGATCATGATGGCGTGCTCGCGTAAATCCTTGACCGAGGCGATCAGCGTGCGCGCGGCATGCTGGTCTTCATCGGGGTCCAGACAGCGCGCAGCAGAGCCCGCCAGCGGATTGAGCATCACGCGGTTGCCGGAGCGCCGCACGAGCAATTCGGGTGTTGCGCCTAAAAATACCGCAGCGTGATCCAGCGGCACCGCATACGTATAGCCGTGCACGTTGCGGGCGAGCAGATTGCCAAGCAGCCCGTGAAGATCGAGCGGAGCGTCGAGCTTGAGCGCCAACGTGCGCGCCAAAACGACCTTGTCCAATGCAGTGGTCTCGAAACGCTGCAAGGCAGCGACCACCTGCGCTTCATACGTGGCAGGCGTGGGCACGGGCGTGCTCGCCAGCACCTGCGCGCGATCCGATGGTTTGCGAGGGTCGCCTGTGCGCGGCGCCCTGGTAAGCACGTCCGCGCGCAAGACGTCGCGGGCCAACCCCAGGCGTGCCGGGGCCTGCGCGTCAAAAGGTACGGCGCCCACAATGAGAGCGCCACGCATGCCTTCGGCGGCCGCCTGCGCAAACAGCGCACGCACCTGCGCCGTGCGCGTCGTGGATGCCGGGTCGATCGTCGACCACGCCACTTCGGGGGCAATCAGCGTAACGATCGGGGAGGCAAATACAAACGCGTCAGTGCGGTAACGACGCAATACTTCAGGGATATCGAGCGGCCCTGCACGGTCGAGCACAGCGTGAGGCGCGCCGGATGAAGAGATAGACACTATGGGAATCGCCGAAAACATCTCCGAGGCGTGCCACTTTATCATTAATGAGACATCTTCTCATTGACGCGCCAGCCCTATTTACGTTTTGAACGCGCTCCACCCCGTGCTGTCGCGGGATCGCCGCGCTCTGACGCGCTGAGCGTATTGCGGCCTACTGCGCGTCATCCGCCTCCGCATCCCTCACTGCATCCCTCACTGCATCCCTCAATGCATCCCCAACACCGCAGCCCTATCACTGCAGCCCTTACTGCATCCCCATTACCGCATCTCCATCACCACATCCCCAACACCGCTTCCCCATCACCGCATCCAGAGCGGCGTGACGGCCGTGGCGTCGATCTCGAACAACATCCCGTCCAGTGCCAATCGCGGCACCGGGATCAAGGTGCATGCCGGCGCTGCATGCCCGGCGGTGGCGATCGTCAGATATTTGTTGAGTATCGCCATGCGCGCGGCAGAGTGGTCGACGATCAATACAGTCAGTTTGACCACGTCGGCAAATCGCGCATTGGAGGCCTGCAAGGCCACCTGCAGATTGGCGAAAGCCTGGCGCACCTGCGCATCGAAGTCGGGCGACAGCACGCCCTGGGCATCTTCACCGCCTTGGCCCGCTACGAACACGTAGCGCCCGGGCGCCTGCACGATGGCCACATGCGAATATCCGTTGGCGCTGGGATCATATAAACCGGTGGGATTGAGATAGACCGTCTGCGCCCGATCGCAGCAGGGCAATTGGTTGTATGCCGACATCGAATGAATTCCAGAATGAACGAAACAGCGGCCATTCTGATACCTCAAGTAAACTTGAGGTCAAGCGTTCGTCCCCGGATTTTCAATCATGCCCAAAAGCACTGCCTCGACCTCGCTCGCAAACGACATGACGGTAGGTGAAGTGGCCTCGCGCAGTGGTGTTGCGGTGTCCACATTGCACTTCTATGAGTCACGCGGCTTGATTTCGAGCACGCGCAATGCAGGCAATCAGCGCCGTTATCCTCGCGCCATTTTGAGGCGCGTGGCGGTCATCAAAGTAGCGCAGCGGATGGGCATGCCGTTGGGCGCCATTGCCGAGGCGCTGAGCGCGTTGCCCGATCGCCGCACGCCGACGGCCGCAGATTGGCGACGCCTGTCTGCCGCGTGGCGCAACGATCTCAATCAGCGCATTGAGATGCTGACGCGCATGCGCGATCAGTTGGATGGGTGCATCGGCTGTGGATGCCTTTCAATGGATGCCTGCCCCTTGCGCAATCCGGGCGACACGCTTTCGGTCGAGGGCCCCGGACCGCACTTTGGTCCGCGTGAGGCGGACGGCTGATCACCACCAACGCAATGTTGCGGCGGGCGCAGCGCATTTAGCGTCGCTTCCTTAGCCTTTTACCGCCAGACCTGCTTCATCGAACCTGCTTCATCAGACCTGCTTCATCAGCTCTGTTTCACCGACTCTGTTTCAACAACCCTGTTTCATCAGCCCTGTTCGGCCAGCACGATCCGCCGTTGCTTACCCCAGGTGGACCCCACCGCGGCCAGGATCAACACCACTGCACCGGCCAGCAATGCCGCCGACAACGGCCGCGTGAAGAACACGCTGTAATCCCCGCGCGACACCATCATTGCGCGGCGGAAACTCGACTCGATCATCGGCCCCAACACAAACCCCAGCAGCAACGGCACGGGAGACACCGATAGTTTGATCAGTCCGTAGCCAACCACCCCGAACGCCGCAAGCAGGTAAATATCGAACACCGATGCGCGCACCGTATACGCGCCCACGGCGCAAAATACGAGGATCGCCGGAAACAAAAACCGGTAAGGAATACTGAGCAGCCGAATCCACACGCCGATGAGCGGCAGATTGAGTACCACCAGCATCAGGTTGCCGATCCACATCGATACGATCAGCCCCCAAAAGACTTGCGGATGACTGGTGATGACCTGCGGCCCTGGCTGGATATTTTGAATCACCATCGCGCCCAGCATCAACGCCATGACTGCGCTGCCGGGGATGCCCAGGGTGAGGAGCGAAATGAAGTTGGTCTGCGCAGCCGCGTTGTTCGCCGATTCGGGGCCGGCCACGCCTTCGATGGCGCCCGTACCCAGCTCATGCGAATACTTGGAGAGCTTCTTTTCGGCGGTATAGGCCGCGAACGACGCAATCGTTACCCCTGCACCCGGCAGAATACCCAGCACCGAGCCGATGGCCGTGCCGCGTGCGATGGCGGGCATCATGCGCCGCGCGTCTTCGCGCGTGGGCAGCATCCGTCCCACGTGGGCGATGCTGCCGGCGCCCGCGTCGCCGCGGCGCTGCTGCTCGAGATTGACCGCAATCTCGGCAATACCAAAAATGCCCATCGCCAACGCCGTGAATTCGATGCCGTCGCGCAAGGCAAATACCTCACCCGAAAATCGCACGGCGCCCGAGTTCACATCCGTGCCCACGAGGCTCAGCAACACGCCGATCACCATCAGGCCCAATGATTTGTCGATGGCGTCGGACGACAACGCGATCGACCCGACCAGCCCCAGCAGCATCAGCGAGAAATACTCCGGCGGCCCGAAGCTGAAGGCGACGGCCGTGAGCGGCACCGCCAGACAGGCCACCAGCAACACGCCAAAGCTCCCTGCGATCAGCGAGCCGATCGCCGCAGCGCTGAGCGCAGGTCCCGCCCTGCCCTGCAACGCCATGGCGTGGCCATCGATCACGGTCACCGCCGACGACGATTCACCCGGCAGTTTGAGCAGGATCGCCGTGGTCGAGCCGCCATACTGCGCACCGTAGTAGATGCTGGCCAGCATGATGAGCGCGGAAGTGGGGTCGAGCTGATAGGTCAGCGGAAGCAACATGGCGATCGTCGCCACCGGGCCCAGGCCAGGCAGCACGCCGATCAGTGTGCCCACCAGGCAACCGAGCAGCGCGTAGCCCAGGCTTTGCCAGGACAGCGCGGTCGCGAAGCCCAAGGCGAGATTATCGAAGAGATCCATCGCAATTCCGAAATACCGCGTCAAGCGGTCAGAGCAGCCAGACAGGCCAAAGATCGAGCGGCAGCCCGAGCACCAAGCCGAAGGCCACCGCATTGATCGCACACAACACCGCAGCGTTGACTAGCGTGCCGCGCCACGTGAAGGTGGGGCTGGCCAGGCTTGCAGCCACAACCAAAATTGCGACCGCGGCGACCAGGCCTAAGGGCTTGATGACCAGGCCGAAAAACACCACCGCGCCCGTCATCCACACCAGGGATCGGGTGTCCCAGGCGGCTAAAGCCACGCGCTCGGCAGCGGGTGCGGTCGACCGGAAAAGCACGATGGCGCCCAGCCCCATCAAGATGAGGGCCAACCAGAATGGGAAATAGCCTGCGCCCATACGCGCGGCGGTGCCCCGCTCGTAATCGGCCGCATACCAGGCAAACGCACTGCCCACCGCGAGATACAGGGCGCCGACCACCGCGTCACGTTGATTGCGCACGCGCCGTTGCGCCAAGCCCAACAATGCATCGCGTGCCATCTCTACTTCAACTTGATGTCGGCGGAAGCCACGACTTTTTTGTAGCTGGCAATGTCTTGCGTCACGGTGTCGTTCACTTCAGCCGCCGTACTGGCGGCGATGGTGAAACCGAGATTTTCAAGGAGCGCTGCCGTGGCGGGTTCGCGCAGCACCGCCACGATGTCGCGATTGATCTTGTCGACGATGGGCTTGGGCGTGGCAGCCGGCACGACGAAACCCTGCCAGCTTTCCACCACGTAATCTTTTACGCCGGCTTCCTGCAAGGTGGGTACATCGGGCAGCGCCTTCGAGCGGTACGGCGTGGTGACGGCCAACGCGATGAGTTTGCCGGACCGCACGTTTTCAGTGGCCGCGGCCAGGGTGATCAGCATGGCGTCGATGTGCCCACCCAGCACGTCCAGCGTGGCTGGCCCGCCGCCGGGATATGGAATCTGGTTGGTCTTGGCGCCGATGCGTTCGTTGAGCAACTCCACGGCGATGTGCTGCAGGCTGCCTGTGCCGCCGGGCAAGGCGACGGTGATTTCGCCCGGGCGCTTGCGCACCAGCTCGGCAAATTCATCGAACGTTTTGACATTCAAGCCGGGGCGCACCACCAGCAATTGCGGGTTGACGACCGCCTTGGTAATACCGGTGAGATCCTTGACGGGATCGTAGGGCAAGGTTCCGGGCTGGATGGCATTCAGCGATAGCGCATCGCCACCCAGCGACAATGTGTAGCCGTCGGCCTTGGCATGCGCGACCGCCGCGTTGCCGATGGTGCTGCTGGCACCGGGCACGTTTTCGACCACGACCGTTTGCTGCCATTTTTCGGTGAGCTTCTGCGCCACGGTGCGGGCCAGCTTATCGGCACTGCCGCCCGCCGACACCGGCACGATCACCCGCACGGTACGGTTGGGGAAATTGTCGGTCTCGGATTGCGCATGTGCGGGTTGCAGGGCGAGAACGCCAAACACCGCCGACGCCGCGACGGCGCGAAACAGGGCTGCGCTTTTCATGATGATGATGGATTCCAGGGTAAGTCGACGCGCCGCGTGGGTACGCGGCGCTGGGGATGAGACTCAAGCGGCGGCGAGCGCCTTGAACGGCGCGCCGATCACCGGCACCGATTGCCGACCATCAATGCCTACGGGGATGTCGCCTTCGAGCGTGATGCGGTACAGCACGCGCTCCACATCGAGATAGGCGAAGTCACCCGGACCTTGATGCGCCGTCGCGCGGTTGTCCCAGAATGCGATGCTGCCGGGTTGCCAACGAAAGCGAACGGTGTATTCGGCGCGGACGATTTCTTCGAAGAACAGCGCCAGCAGGTGGCGGCTTTCCTCTTCGTTCACACCAAGAATGCGGCGGGTGAACCCCGGGTTGACGAAAAGCACGCGTTCGCCGGTTTCGGGATGCACGCGTACGACCGGATGATCCGACACGATCGGATTTGCTTTCACCTTCTGTGCGTACTCCGACTGATTTTCGAAGTCGCCGTTGTAGCCCCCAAACTGATGGCGCGCCCACAACGTATCGGCGAGCCGTTTGATCGGCTCGGAAAGATTGGCGTAGGCTGCGGCCAGATTGGTAAACAGCGTGTCGCCGCCGAATTCTGGAACCTGGTCGTTGGCGCGCAGTATTGACGCGATCGGCGGATTGACCACGCCCGTCACATCGGTGTGCCAGCGTTCCCCGCGGCGTCCGGTTTTCGAGGCTGACGAGATCGGACGAATTTGCGGGTAGCCTTCGGGCGGTACCGCGTCGTAGGGATGCGCATAGGTGGGTTTGCCGAAATGCTCGGCAAACGCCAGGTGCTGCGCATGATCGATGTGTTGATCGCGAAAGAACACGACCTTCCACTTGTGCAGGGCGTCGCGGATCTGCCGCACGTGATCGTCGGCGAGCGGCTGGCGCAAGTCGACACCGAAGATCTCGGCGCCCGTAAACACGGAGAGTGGACGAATGTCGAGCCGGGTGTGGGCGAGAACGGTCATGATGGATCGATTCAATAGCGTGAACGAGCCATCAGGATAAGAGCGCGCTAGCCCGCGCCACAAATACCGATATGCCATGACGTTATGCGGCGTCACGGCATATCGATACGTGAAAAGCCCATATCAATCCATCTTGATGTCCGCGGCTTTCACAATGGCTGCCCAGCGCGCCATATCTTGCGCGAGGAACACGCGAAACGCCTCCGGCGTAACGACTTCGGCCACGAATCCGGCGGCGACGATCTTCTGATTGACGGCTGGATCGGCAAACGCTTGCAATGCGGTCGCGGACAACTTGGCCACGATATCGGGCGGCGTTTTTGCCGGCACGAAGAGTGCCGTCCAGGCATCGGCTTCGGCGTTGGCCACCCCCAATTCACCCAGCGTGGGAATCTCGGGCAACTGGCTGCTGCGATCCTTGGACGCCACGGCCAATGCCGTCACGCTTTGATTGCGCACGAACGGCAAAACACTGGGCAGCGTTGTAAACGTGGCATCGATATGACCGCCCAACACCGCTTGCACGGCGTCCACACTGCCCTTGTACGGAATATGCGTGAGCGGCACGCCGGTGCTGCGCTTGAACATTTCGGCCGCCAGATGCGAGGCCGACCCATTACCACTCGATCCATAGTTCAGGGGTGCGCCCGGCTTGCGTGCCAAGGCAATGAAGGCGTCGAGGGTGTGCACACCCAGATCCCGCCTTACCACCAGCACATGCTGCAAGCGGCCGAGGCCCGCCACGGGCTGGAAATCCTTGATGGGGTCGTAGCCGAGGTTGGGATACAAGGCCGAGTTGGCACCGTGCGTTTGATTGGTGCCCAACAGCAGGGTGTAGCCATCAGGCTCGGCTTGCGCCACATGCCGCGTGCCGATCGCGGCCGACCCACCCGGCATATTGGCCACGATGGCCGGCTGCCCCAACTGCTTCAGGAACGTTTCGGCCGCTGTGCGGGCGATGAGTTCGAGCGAACTGCCGGCCGGGTATGGCACGACGATTCGGATCGTCCGGTTGGGGTACGGCTGCGCGTGCGCCGTCGTGGCGCACAGCACAAGCGCCGCGCCCAGGGTGGCCAGCACGCGTCTGCGGGGATGAATCATGATTGTCTCCTCGTTATTTTTACCGCACCTGCTGTCGCGGGCGGCTATCGGCACTGCAAAAAAACGTCTCTTCGTCGCGGCGCTCACACCGCCAGATAGCCGCCATCCACCGCCAGCACGGCGCCCGTCATGTAGGCGGCCATCGACGACGCCAGGAAGACGACGGGACCCACGAGATCTTCGGGGCGCCCGAAGCGCGCCATTGGGATACGCGCCATCAACGCATCGCGCCGCAGGGGATTGTCGCGGCTGCCCTGCGTCATTTCCGTTTCAATCACGCCCGGCGCAATTGCGTTGACCCGAATGCCATCGGCGGCAAGTTCCAATGCGGTGGCCTTGGTCAACATTTGTGCCGCCGCCTTGGAAGTGGAATAGGCGATCGATTGTGCCGTCGCCTGCGTCGCCGCGATGGAGGTGATATTGATGATGTTGCCTTGCGTGGCCTTCAGGCTCGGCAAACACGCCAGCGTCATATTGCGGATGCCATCCACATTCACGCCCATGGCCTGACGCCATGCGGCGTCGCGCGTCTCGCTATCGAAGCTGTGACGCGGTCGGACACCCGCATTGTTGACGAGGATCGACACATGGCCGATTTCCTCGCGGATGCATGCCGCAACGGCGTCGCATTGCGCGGGGTCGGACACGTCCAGCGCGTAGGCGTAGGCGCGTGCGCCCATGTTCCACAACGCATCGCGGGTCGCCATTGCACCAGCCTCATTGATATCGGTGGCGATCACGATCGCGCCTTGACGGGCCAAGCCATGTGCGATCGCCGCGCCATTGCCTTGGGCGGCGCCGGTAACCAGCGCAAGATGATGATTGAGCAGCATGCCGTCTCCTGATGACGACACACTCTAGCGCGCGACGCTGCGCCGCCAACGTATACGGCGATACAACGCGAATGGTGTTTTTCAGGGCGTGAAATGAACCGCGGGGTTAACGATTAGATTTGCCCCACGCGGGCGATCAATGCCTTTGCATCGAGAATCTCCACCCCCTTCGAACGCGTCGAGATCAGCCCTTCTTCGGCCAACACCTTCAAGGCCCGTGTGACCGTAACGCGGGTCAGTGCGGCCATGGACGCCAGTTGCTCGTGCGTGAGGCGCACGAGCGCAGGGTCTTCAGCGGTAAGCGCCAACCGGCCCAGCAGGCCGATCAGACGCGCTTGGGGGCTGGCCGACGTCAAACTCAGAAGTTTGCCGATGAGAATGCGATGCTTGATGCCGAGCAACTGGATGAGCGAGATGGCCAGTTGCGGCTCGGCCGACACCATGGCGGCGATATCCGCGGCGTGATATTCGCTCAACACCGCCGGCGTGACGGCGACGGCCGTCACATACCGCTGCGTATCGATGAAGGCAGATGCCTCGCCAAAGATGGCGCCCGGCCCGAATATCTCGAGCAAGAGCGCCTGCCCCGACGGGCGCAGCACGGTGGTATGCAGCAACCCGGTACGCACGAGATAGAAGCGATCGTGCGTATCGCCCTGGCTATATAGCGTGTCGCCTGCAGCCAAACGGCGGATCCGTCCCACATCGGTACGCGCCTGCCAGGGCGCGCTCAGGCGGCGAGCCGCATCCCATGATGAAAAGGTGCTGACGTGTTGCATGAGGAGCCGGCCGAGGCCGCCTTGATGGGAAACCAGCCCCGCATCATCGAACCGCGCCCAGGTGCTGTCAAGCCGCGCTCCGCCTGATTCATCGGCTGCGGCGCATCGGCCGGCACGCTCAGAGTCGCCACAGGGCGCGGATCGTTTGCATCAATGCGCACGCGTTTGCGTCAAGCTCGCCTCCTGTAGATCGATCTCGCGCAACAGGCGCTGATGCACATCGTCGTCGATGGCGCGCGCTCGGCGCAGCCGATAAAGTTCATTGCGCTCGGCGCGTAGTGCCTGAACGCGCAACGCACGCTCGGCCTGCACCGCCCGCAAGGCCTCGGCCGCATCTTCGTCGGTGCTGTCGCCATAGTCGATGCGCCGTTGATACGCATCGCGCAAGCGCATCACCGCTTGCGCGCGTGCGCCGGCCGCAATTTCGTCGCCTTCGGGTTCGGCATTGATCGCATCGATACGGCGTATCGCCGCCTCTGCGGCCGCCGTGCGCGCGTTGTCCTCGCTGCGCTGCGGGGCAGCATCGGGCAGGTCGGCGGCCAACCCACGCGTGAGCAAGGGCAACCCGATACTCGCCAGGGTGAGTGAAAACAGAATCACCGCCATCGCAATGAAGATGGCCACGTCGCGCCCAGGAAACGCGCTGCCGTCCAGCATCGTCAAGGGCAGTGTGAGAATACCGGCCAGCGTGATGGCGCCCCGCACCCCAGCGGTGGCCGTCACTGCAAGCAAACGCGTTTTGGGCATGGGCGTGGACTTGCCGAGGCGCTCGGCGCGAACGGCCGTCACGCGCACCGCCGTCCACACCCAGGCAAACCGCATGGCACCGAGTCCGAATGTGATCAGCGCCGCATAGCCGAGCAAATGCCACGGCCCCGCCACGCCGGCCGAAGCCGCCACAGCCGGCAAATCGCGCAACATCGTAGGGAGCTGCTCACCCAACAACACAAAAATAATGCCGTTGAGTGCCGTTTGGATGGTGTCCCATACCGCATTGCGCTGCATCCGCGTGGCGGGCAACGGCCGGCCGATGAGCTCGGCGTAGTGCATCGCGATCCCCGCCACGGCGGCCGCCAGGATGCCCGAGACGCCGATGTGCTCGGCGGCTAGATACGCGGCAAACGGAATCAACAGACTGATCAAAATCTGGATCGACGAGTCTTCCCCTACGCGCTTGACCAGGAAGCGACTGCAGCGCCCGATCAGCCAGGTGACGGCCACACCCACGACCACACCACCGCCCGCGACAAAGCCGAAACTCAGCGTGGCCTCGCCCATCGAGAACGTGCCGGTGAGCGCGGCGGTAACGGCGAAGCTGAAGCACACCAATCCGCTGGCGTCGTTCAATAACGACTCGCCTTCCAGAATGTGCATCAAGCGCGACGGCACGGGCGAGTTGGCGGTCATCGCGCTCACCGCCACGGGGTCGGTGGGCGACAAAATGGCGGCAAGCGCAAAGGCCACGGCCAATGGCACCGCCGGGAGCAACCAATGGATCAAAACGCCCATGCCCGCGACAGTGAACACCACCAAGCCGATCGCCAACGCGAGAATCGTGCGCCAGTCGCGAAATAAAGCCCCCTTCGGAATACGCCAGCCATCGAGAAACAACAGCGGCGGGATGAAGAGGAGCAGGAAAAGATGCGAATCGAAGGCGACGTTGAATCCGCTCATCGACAATCCCGCCCCCAATGCAATTTGCAGGATCGGCAGCGGCACGGCGATGGGCAGCAAGCGAACCAGAAAGCCGCTTACGACAACCGTCAACAAAAAGATCAAAACTACGGATACGACGTCCATCGGGACCTCAGTGTGTGTCAATATCGAATGGGTTCATTCCAACGGACCGCATCATCTGGATCGCCATGACCGCCGAAAATCAACGTATCGAACGGCTTATTCTCGACCTGCTCGGCAAACGAGACGCGTCGTCGTCGATTTGTCCGTCAGAGGTCGCACGGGCCATGAGCGATGATGAGGCCACTTGGCGGAGCTTGATGCCAAAAGTGCGCGCGGTGGCCGCGGCGATGCAAGCGGCGGGCCGGCTGCGCATCACGCGGGGCGATGCAACGGTAACGCCGGCCACGCTGGATCACGGGCCGATCCGGCTGCGGCGCGGAAAAGGGTTTCCCTGACACCGCACGGCATGCTCGGGCCCAACGCGTCACCCCAACCGTGCAGGCCGCATCGCCGTAGCATCCGGTCGCCAACTTCTTGGGCTCAGCCGAATTTCCGCGCCGCGTCCAGCGCGAGCCCCATGCCAATGCTGCCGAAGACGTCGCCTTCCTGGCATTTGGCGTCCGGCACCAGCGCGGCCAGCCGCTCGCGCAGCAGCGGCACGCGGCTCGAACCGCCGGTGAAAAACAGCGTATCCACATCGCCCGCCGCCACCCCCGCCTGCGCCAGGATGTCGGTTACCGTGCGCTCGACTTTGCCGACCAGCCCACCGATGGCGTCGGCAAACTGCGCCTGATCGATTGGCACGGCCAAACCGGCTTCGATGCGCGACATATCCACTTGCGTGGCCGGCGACTGCGACAGCGCAATCTTGGCCTCTTCCACCTGCATCGCCAGCCAATGCCCGCTCCGCTCGGTCACCAGCTTAAGCAGCCGCTCGATCTTGTCGCGTTCAACCGCATTGCTGCGAATAAACGTGAAGTGCTCCCAGGCTTTTTTTGAGTAGGCAATATTGATGGTGTGCCAGCACGACAGATTGCCGTATTGGGTAGACGGCACATCCTTGCCATTGCGAAATTGCGTGCCCAACCCCAGCAGCGGCATGGCACTGGCAAGGCTGAGCTGTTTATCGAAGTCGGTACCGCCGATGTGCACCCCGCCATTGGCGAGGATGTCGTCGCGGCGATCGGCACGGCCGGCGCGGTCGGGCCCCAGGCGGATCAGTGTGAAGTCGGACGTACCGCCCCCGATGTCGATCACGAGCACCAGTTCTTCGCGCGTGATCCGCGACTCGTAATCGAAAGCGGCCGCCAGCGGTTCGAACTGGAATGCGATGTCCTTGAAGCCCGTCGAGCGTGCGATATCGGCCAGCGTATCCTCGGCAAGCTGATCCGCTTCGGGATTGCCGTCGACGAAATACACGGGACGACCCAGCACTACCGATGAGAACTCCCGCCCCGCCGACGTTTCGGCGCGCTGCTTGAGTTCGGCGATGAAGCGCGTGAGCAAGGTGCGAAAAGGGAGTGATCGCCCCTGCACCTCGGTATGGCCGTCCATCAACGAACTGCCGAGCAAACTTTTCATCGAGCGCATCAGGCGGCCTTCATAGCCGGCCAGATAGTCCGACAACGCCGCGCGCCCGTAACTGACTTCGGCGTCTTCAGCGTGAAAGAAGATGGCGGAGGGCAATGTGGGCTTGCCGTCCTCGAGCAGGAGCAGCGCATCGCGCCCCGGACACACCCATCCCGCTGTGGAATTGGAAGTGCCAAAGTCGATGCCGCAGGCGATTGACGTCATGTGATGCAAGACAAGAAAGAGGAGCGGCCCGGCGCCGATATCCGCTCGCACAGCGCGTGGGTCGACCGGCATGCGCATCGGGGCGTTACAAGAAACGCGCACCACGTTGAGCATGCGTCGATGAACGCGCACTGGGGCGGCATAACGCAGGGGCAACCCGATAGTTTAGCGCCAATGCGGTTTGTTTTCACACCTGGCCGATCCACCTGGGGATGCGTGAATGTTCGAGCCCGATACATCAGCGCCAAGCATCACTAGGGTAATTACCCCCTATATCCTGCAAATCTTTTTCACGACAATCAAATACCAACAGGTGATACGAAAACATTTTTCACGGTAGACAGGCACCGACCCATGCATACATCGGCATTTCCTCCCGCGCTTTTGGACGTCAACGGTAAGGGGCTGGGCGCGTTTCCGCCCGCCTGTACCACCGCCCAGATCGGCGATCTGGGCTGGAATCTGCTGGCGGAAGACGTGAGCTTGCCGGTTGCTGTGCTGGATGCGAAACGCGTTGCGCACAATCTGCAGTGGATGCAGCAGTTCATGGAAGCCTACGGCGTGAAACTCGCGCCGCATGGCAAAACCACGATGAGTCCGGCACTGTTTCAGCGGCAACTCGCGGGCGGTGCCTGGGGCATCACGCTGGCCAACGCGCCGCAGGTTCGCGCGGCCTATCACCACGGTGTGCGTCGGATCATCATGGCCAACCAATTGGTGGGCCGGGCCAATATGGCCATCATTGCCGAGCTGCTGCGCGATCCAGACTTCACTTTCTTCTGCTGCGTCGACTCGGCCGACAACGTGGCCGCACTGGGCGCCTACTTCGCCGAACAGGGACTGCGCCTGCCGATCCTGATCGAGCTTGGCGTGCCCGGCGGGCGCAACGGCGTGCGCGATGACGCGCAACTGCGCGATGTGCTCGATGCGATCGCCAAGTGGCCCGATGCGTTGGCGCTCGCCGGCATCGAAGTCTACGAAGGCGTGTTGCCGGATGAGGCATCGATCCGCCGCTTTCTGCAGCGCGCCACGGCGGCGCTCAAGCTATTGGCGGCCGAGCACCGGCTGCGCACCGACGGGCCGGCCATCCTCACCGGGGCCGGTTCGGCGTGGTTCGATGTAGTGGCCGAGGAGTTTTCGGGCGTGGATATCGGGTCGCCGTTGGATATCGTGCTGCGCCCGGGCTGCTATCTCTCGCATGACGTCGGCATTTACCGATCGTCTGCCGAACGTATCAATACCCACAACCCCGTCGCCCGCGACCATGCACCGGGCTTGTTGCCGGCGCTGCAAGTATGGGCCTACGTGCAGTCTCTGCCCGAACCGGGCCGCGCGATCGTGGCGTTGGGCAAACGCGATGCGGCGTTCGACGCCGGCCTGCCCTCGCCCGCCACCACGTACCGCCCGGGCAGTGACGCTACGGCGCCGCGCAAGGCGCCCGCCCATTGGGCACTTACCGCGATGATGGATCAGCACGCCTTCATGGCGGTCGAAGCACACGACGACATCCAGGTCGGCGACATGATTGCCTTCGATATTTCGCATCCCTGCCTGACGTTCGACAAGTGGCGTCAGGTTCTGCTGGTCGACGAGCAGTACCGCGTCACCGACGTGGCGGAAACGTTTTTCTGATTCCCGCCCCTTCGATTTCCGTTTTCCCGATCCTCGCAACACCCTTGGTTTTCGACTCCTTGGAGCTAGACTCATGAACGTGCGTACCCCCCGGCTGGGCGGCGGTTTGAAAGGCGTGCTCGCCGCCACCGCTCTCGCCATCGGTTTGACGATGCTGTCCACCCCAACTTTGGCTGCGGCGCCCACCAAAGGCGGCACGATTTCGGTCGCCACCATCGGCGAGCCGCCCACGCTCGATCCGATGAGCAGCACGGCCGATCTGGTCGGCATCCTTACGCAACACATGTTCGAAACGCTGTACACGTTCGACGCCAAATGGAATGTGACGCCGCTCCTGGCCGAGAAGCTGCCGGAGATCAGTGCCGATGGCCTGACCTACACCATTCCCTTGCGCACGGGCATTACGTTTCACGACGGCGCCAAAATGGACGCCGCCGACGTGGTCGCGTCGCTCAAGCGCTGGACCGAAACCGCCTCACGCGGCAAGCAAGCGGCCAAGTTGATCACCAGTATCGAAGCCTCCGGCGACAACGCCGTGAGGATCGTGCTCAAGCAGCCTTATGCCCCATTGACCGCGTTGCTGGCCATGAACAACAGCGCGGCCGTGGTGATGCCCAAGGGCAAACTCGCTTCGCCCTTGACCGAATTCGTGGGTACCGGCCCGTATCAATTGAAGGCGCGCGTGCCGGATCAATATATCCAGCTCACCCGTTTCGAAGGCTACAAGTCGCGCGACGGCGAACCCGATGGTTACGGCGGCGCCCGCAAGCAGTATCTGGACGAAATCCGCTTTGTGCCCGTCACGAATGCCAATACGCGCATCGAAAGCGCAGTGGCTGGCCAATACGACTATGTGGATTCGCTGCCGGTGGAATCGCGCGACAAGGTGCGCGCTGGCCGCTCTGAGCTGGTCATGCTCGAGCCGTTCGGCTGGCCGCGCATGGTGCTCAATACCAAACAAGGCCTGATGGCCGACGTGAAGGTGCGGCAGGCGGTGCAATTGGCGCTAAATGAAGAAGACATGCTCTTCGCCGCGTTCGGCAGCAAGGACTTCTACACGCTCAATGGGGATTTGTATCCCAAGGGCTATCCCTGGGCCACGCAACTGGGCGCCAAGGTCTACAACAAGGGCGATGCCGCCGGCGCCAAGAAGATGCTGGATGAAGCCAAAGTGGCCAACCCCACGATCCGCATCCTGACCAGCCAGCAGTACGAATTCCACTACAAGATGGCGCTGGTCGCGGCCGAGTATCTGAAGGCCGCCGGCTTCAAGGTGGATATGCAGGTGGTGGACTGGGCCACGCTCACGCAGCGCCGCCAGGATCCAGCCTTGTGGGACGTATTCATCACCCACAGCCCGTTCCTGCCCGAACCGGCATTGATCGACTTCCCGTCCAAGGATGCACCGGGATGGTGGGATACGCCGCGCCGCAATCAAACGCTGGATGCTTTCAATCAGGCCCGCACGCCCGACGAACGCGTCAAGCTCTGGAAGGACGTGCAGCAGGCGGTGTACGACGAAGTGCCGTTCATCAAGGTGGGTGACTTCAATGCGCAAGCTGCGCGCGCCAAGACGCTCGAAGGCGTGACGCCGGCGCCGTGGCCTTACTTCTGGAACGCCTACAAAACGGCGAAGTAACCGCCGTTGCGGCGCCCGTCGAATCGACGCGCGCTGCAACACCCTCGCATGTCGAGGCACTACTGCCCGCTCTGAGCGTTTGAGGATTGACCGTGTTGCGTTATCTCATGAACCGGATCGTCGGACTGATCGCGGTGATGTTTATCGTCGCCACCATCGTGTTCGTGATTATCCGCGTGACCCCAGGCGACCCTGCCGCGGTGATGCTCGGCCCCGAGGCCAGCCAGCAGGACATCTCTGCCCTGCGCACGCAACTCGGGCTGGATCGACCGCTGCCGCTGCAGTACGTGACGTGGCTCGGCCAACTTGCGCGCGGCGATCTCGGGCAATCCATCTTCCTGAACAAGCCCGTGCTCTCGGCGTTGGCCGACCGCGCCGAGCCCACGTTCTGGCTCACGATCATGTCGCTGTTGATCGCGACCGCGATCGCCGTGCCGGTGGGGATCCTTTCGGCCGTCAAACGCGGCACGGTGCTGGATCAGTCGGTGCTGTCGTTTTCGATGTTTACCTCCAGCGTGCCCAGTTTCTGGCTGGGGCTGCTCCTGATGCAGGTGTTTGCCGTCAAGCTCGGCTGGCTGCCGGTGTCGGGTTATGGCGGCCCCGATGCGTCGATTGGCACCCGGCTGTCGCACCTGATTTTGCCGGCCGTGGTGCTGGGCGTCGTCAATTCTGCGCTCATTACGCGCTTCATTCGCGCCAGCATGCTCGACGTGCTGCGCGACGATTACGTGCGCACCGCGCGGGCCAAGGGCCTGACCGAAACCCGCGTCATCCTCAAGCACGCGGTTCGTAATGCGCTGATTCCGATTCTGACGGTAATCGGCTTGACCACGGCGTTATTGATCAGCGGGGCCGTCGTGACCGAAACGGTGTTTGGCTTGCCGGGCGTAGGTAGCCTGGTCGTGTCTGCCGTGTTGCGCCGCGACTATCCCGTCATTCAAGGCGCCCTGCTCGTGATTGCCGCGATTTACGTGCTTATCAATCTCTTCATCGACCTCATGTATATGGTGGTCGATCCTCGGGTGCGCTACTGATGGCCATAGCTCTTCCTTCCACCGCCGGCGGCAGCGACCGCTGGCAGGTATTGCGCCTGCTGATCGCGCGCAAAACAGTGCTGATCAGCCTGATCGTGCTGGTTGTCCTGATCGCGGCCGCTTTGTTGGCGCCGTATGTCAGCCCCTTCGATCCCTATAAATTGTCGATCATGAATCGGCTGAAAGCGCCGAGCAGTGTGCACTGGTTCGGCACCGACGACTTCGGCCGCGATGTGTTCAGCCGGGTCATCCACGGCGGAAGGCTTTCGCTGATGGTGGGCTTTTCGGTCGTGATTTTGGCCAGCGTGCTCGGCATCGCACTTGGGCTCATCGCTGGGTTCTTTCGCGGTGCCGACAAGTTCGTGTCACGCCTGATCGACGCCATGATGGCCTTTCCCGACATCCTGCTGGCCATTGCGCTGGTGGCCGCTTTGGGTCCGTCGCTCATCAACGTCATCATTGCGCTGGGCATTGTGTATACGCCGCGCCTGGCGCGGGTGGTGCGTGCCTCCACCCTCGTGATCCGCGAGCTGCCCTTCGTGGAAGCCGCGCGCGCCCTGGGCGTGCCCACGTATCGCATCGTCACGGTGCACGTGCTGCGCAATCTGATCTCGCCGATTCTGGTGCAAGGCACGTTCATCTTCGCCTACGCCATCCTGGCGGAAGCCGGCTTGTCGTTTCTCGGCGTCGGCGTGTCGCCCGACATCCCCACTTGGGGCACGATGATCAACTCGGGCCAGCAATACATGGGGCAAGCCGACTGGATCATGATCTTCCCCGGTATCGCCATCGTGTTGTCGGTGCTATCGCTGCAATTGCTGGGCGACGGACTGCGCGACGTGCTCGACCCGCGCTTGCGCAAGGAGCTGTAAATCATGACCGCAAGCAGCAGAGACATCGTTCTTTCGGTAGACGGACTCAAAACGTGGTTCCACAGCCGCGATGGCGTCGCGAAATCGGTCGACGGCGTGACCTTTGACCTGGCGCGCGGTGAAACGCTCGCGATCGTGGGTGAATCGGGATCGGGAAAGTCGGTCACCAGCCTGTCGATCATGGGGCTGTTGCCCAAGCCGGCCGGCCGTATCGAAGCCGGCAAGATCCTTTTTCGCGACCGCGGTGGCAAGCAACACGATCTGGCGCAGGCTTCTGCCGCCACGTTGCGGCGCATTCGCGGGGCCGAAATCGCGATGATTTTTCAAGAGCCGATGACGAGCCTGAACCCCCTGTACACCGTGGGCGATCAGATCGCCGAAGCGGTGCTGCAGCATGAAGGCGGCTCGCATGCAGCCGCTTTGAAGCGCGCGCAAGACATGCTCGAACGCGTCGAAATCCCGGCCGCCGCTCGCCGCGTGCACGAGTATCCCCACCAGATGTCGGGCGGGATGCGCCAACGCGTGATGATCGCGCTGGCGTTGGCCTGCAATCCATCGGTGTTGATCGCCGACGAACCCACCACGGCCTTGGACGTGACGGTGCAGGCGCAGATTCTGGATCTGCTGCGCCGCCTGCAGGCCGAATCCGGCATGAGCATCTTGTTCGTTACCCACAACCTCGGCGTGGTAGCTGAAATCGCGCACCGCGTGGCAGTGATGTATGCCGGACGCGTGGTGGAAGATGCCGGCGTGTATGAGCTCTTCGAGCGCCCGACCCACCCCTACACGCGCGGCCTGCTGTCCTGTATTCCGACGGCCGCATTGCTGGCGTCGCGCGAGCGCCTGCAGCCCATCCCGGGCAATGTGCCCAGCGTGCTGGCACTGCCGCCGGGCTGCACGTTTGCCCCGCGTTGCCCGATCGCCGAGCCGGCCTGCACACAGGCCGTTCCCGAACTGCTGCCCGTGTGGCCCGAGCATCTTGCCCGCTGCATCAAGGTAACGCCGCAATGACCGACGCCCTCCTGTCTCCCCTGGCCTCGGCCGGCCACGCCGATCGCGCCGCACCGGCCGATCGTTCGAACCCGCCCCGAGCAGCCAGCCGCGCCGCGCCGCTGCTGCGGGTGACCGACCTGAAAGTGCACTTTCCGACCGGGTCGGGTCGCCACGCGCCCGTGGTGCGCGCCGTCGACGGCGTATCGTTCGACGTACCGCGCAACACCATCGTCGGCCTCGTCGGCGAATCGGGTTCCGGTAAAACAACCACTGGCCGCGCCTTGCTCAAGCTTGTGGCGGCCACGGCCGGCCGGATCGAATTCGACGGGCAGGATTTGTCGTCCCTATCGGAAAGGCAGATGTTGCCGTGGCGACGCCGCATGCAGATCGTCTTTCAGGATCCTTATGCGAGCCTCAATCCGCGCATGAGCGTGGCGGAAATCCTCGGCGAAGCGCTGGACACCCACAAACTCGCGCAAGATCGCCGCGACGCCCGTATCAGCGAATTGCTCGAGCGCGTGGGCTTGAATGCCGACCACCGCACGCGTTATCCACACGAATTTTCGGGCGGTCAGCGCCAGCGCATCGGCATTGCACGCGCGCTGGCCGTCGAGCCCGACTTCATCGTGGCCGATGAGCCGGTGTCGGCCCTGGATGTGTCGGTGCAGGCGCAGGTGCTCAACCTCTTGCAGGATCTACAGCGCGATCTGGGTTTGACGATGTTGTTTGTCGCGCACGATCTGGCCGTGGTCGACTATCTTTGCGACGAGGTCGTGGTGATGTACCTCGGGCACATCATGGAGCGCGGCCCTACCCGCGAGGTGTATGCACGGCCGCGCCATCCCTATACCCGCGCGTTACTATCGGCGGCGCCCGTGCCGGATCCGCGCGCACCCCGCTCGCGGATCTTGCTCAAGGGCGACATCCCCAGCCCGATCGATCCGCCGTCTGGATGTGTGTTTCGCACCCGCTGCCCGCACGCGGCCGACATCTGCGCACAAGCCACACCGCCGGCGCGACCGATGGGCCCCGACCATTACGTCGCCTGTGTCCGGCTCGACGAGATCGACGCCTCATAAAAGGTGAGAAGCATGCAACCCGTTCGCGATATCGTCTATCACATCCGCAGTACCCTCGACGACTTGAGCGCGACCGAGCGCAAGGTGGCGGACGCGATTCTGGAAGACATCGCCCACGCCGCCAGTGCAACGCTGGATCAATTGGCGCAGCAGGCAGGCGTGAGTATCGCGACGATTTCGCGCTTTGCCCGATCGGTGGGCTGCGACGATACGCGCGACTTGAAGGTCAAGCTGGCGCAGGCTAGCGCGGTGGGCACACGCTTCCTGGATACGGATGCCCCGCCCGATGAAAGCGCGTTCTATTCGCGGCTCTATGCGGATATCGAGAGCACCCTGCGCCACCATCTGCCGCAATTTACCGAGGCTTTGGTGCAACGGGCGGCCGGCATCGTGGGCAGCGCACGCATGACCTATATCTTCGGCATGGGTGGCGCATCGGCAGCCCTGGCGCAAGAGACGCAGTCGCGGCTCGTGCGGTTGGGTTATCCCGTTGCTGCTTACAGCGACGCCGTGCTGTTGCGCATGGTGGCCGCCACTTTGGATGAACGCGATGCGGTGATCGTATTGTCGGCCTCAGGGCTGACCCCGGAAATTTTGTCGGGCGCCCGTATCGTCAAACAATATCGCGCACCCATCGTCGCGCTCACCGACCCCGAATCGCCCCTGGCCGAGCTGGCCGATGTGGTGCTGCCGATTCATGCGGACGAAACCGATTTCATCTACAAGCCCTCCTCGTCGCGCTACGCGATGCTGTTGGCGATCGACTTTCTCGCCACAGAGCTGGCCTTGGCGCGCAAGGTAGAGACGCGTGAACGGCTGCGCCGCATCAAGCTGGCGCTGGACGAGTATCGCGGCGGCCCCAACCGGTTGCCGCTCGGAGATTGACACGATGTACCACACAGTAATCGGCGCGGTTCGCGTGCTGGACGGCACCGGCGCCGGCGAAATCATGGCCGATGTGGCGCTGGCGGATGGCCGCATCGCGGTGGTGGCCGCGGCTGGCGCGTTGGCCGACGCCAGCACCCACGATCGTATCGACGGCACGAATCTGGTGTTGGCACCGGGCTTTATCGATGTGCATACGCACGACGACACCAATGTTATCCGCACGCCGGACATGCTGCCGAAGCTGTCGCAAGGCGTGACCACGGTGGTGGTGGGCAACTGCGGCATCAGCGCCTCGCCGGTTGCCTTGCGCGGCGACCCACCCGACCCGATGAACTTGCTGGGCCGCCAGCACGACTTTGTCTATCCGACCTTTGCCGATTACACGCGTGCGGTCGACGCCGCCCGGCCAGCGGTGAATGTGGCGGCGCTCGTGGGCCACACGGCGCTACGCAACAACCACATGGACCGCCTGGATCGCAGCGCCACCGCAGATGAAATTGCCGGCATGCGCGCCCAGCTGCGCGATGCGCTCGAACACGGTGCCATCGGCCTGAGTACCGGCCTGGCCTATGCCTCGGCCTTTGAGGCCGACACGGCTGAAGTCAAAGCGCTGGCCGAAGAACTCAATGCGTTCGGCGCGCTGTACACCACCCACTTGCGCACCGAGTTCGCCGCCATTCTCGAGGCGATGCAGGAAGCGTTCGACATTGCCGGCCACGCTCGCGTGCCGGTGATCGTGTCGCATCTGAAATGCGCCGGCGCGGGCAACTGGGGCCGCAGTCGCGAAGTGCTGGCGATGCTGGACACCGGTGGAAAAATGGTACCGGTGGGCTGCGATTGCTATCCGTACTCGGCCAGTTCGTCCACCCTCGACCTGAAGCAGGTCACCAGCGATTTCGATATCGACATCACGTGGTGCACCCCGCATCCGGAAATGGCCGGGCGCAAATTGGCCGATATCGCGGCCACCTGGAACGTATCGCTCCTGGACGCCGCACGCCGCCTGCAACCGGCGGGCGCGGTGTATCACGGCATGCATGAGGACGATGTGCGCCGCATCCTTTCGCACCGGCTGACGATGATCGGGTCGGACGGATTGCCGAACGATCCGTTGCCGCATCCCCGCCTGTGGGGCGCGTTTCCGCGGGTGCTTGGCCACTACAGCCGCGATATGAATCTGTTTCAGTTGGCGCAGGCCGTGCACAAAATGACGGGCCTGTCGGCCGCCCGTTTCGGGTTGGCTGAACGGGGCGTCATTCGCGAAGGCTATCATGCCGATCTTGTGCTGTTCGACCCGGCCACGGTGATCGATCGCGCCACCTTTGCGGCGCCCGTGCAGCAAGCCGCCGGCATCGAGGGCGTCTGGGTCAACGGCACCTTGTCCTACCGCGAGGGTCGTGCCCTGCCCGACCGCGCCGGCCGCTGGTTGCCGCGCAGCGGCGACTTGCGCGCCGGTTTCAACGCCTATCAACCTTGAAGGAATCGTTTTTATGAGCAATGCATCCACGCCCACGCCCGACGCCAACGGCATCATTCGCTATGGCGCGGCCGGCGGCACCGGCCAAGGCGGCGCACACATGCCGTTTTCGCGTGCCGTTCAAGCGGACGGTTGGTTGTATGTATCGGGTCAGGTGCCGATGGAAAACGGCGAGGTCGTCGTCGGCAACGTGGTGGCCCAATCGCATGTGGCCATTCGCAATTTGATGGCCGTTCTGAAAGAAGCCGGTTACGGCCCTGAAAACGTCATCCGCTGCGGCGTGTGGCTTGAAGACCCGCGCGACTTCGCGGCCTTCAATAAGGTCTTCGTCGAGTACTTCGGCGAGCATCCGCCCGCACGCGCGTGCGTGGAATCGCGTCTGGTGATCGATGCGAAGGTCGAAGTCGAATGCGTGGCCTACAAAAAGCCCTGACCGACTGAACGCTCTGACCCGCAGGCCGTCCCTGTTGATGTGTCATTGCGCAACGCACACAATCGTCATGTGAAGTCTTTAGACTCCATCGTGATGATTTGTTGCGGCGCAGCGAAAGCGACCGAGGATAGGCGTATAGTCGATATCGCGCAGACCCGTGTTTCACGCTCTGCGCCGCGGCGGCCCGTCTTTGGCCGATCGCAGCATCCGCGTCTCGCAGCCCGCTCGGGCCCACGTCAAAAGGACGGTCATGACGCTCATTTTCTGGCTGGTCTCCCGCCTACCGCTTGCCTGGGCGCAAACGATCGGCGACATTGTCGGCACCCTCATCGCACGCCTGCCTGGCCGTTACGGTCAGCGGCTACGCACCAATTATCTGCAAGCCTTTCCTGCGGCCACGGACGGCGACGTCACGTCGGCCGGCCGCGCCGCAGGCCGCATGATGATGGAAATGCCGTATTTCTGGATGCGGCACAACGGCGTGGCACCGCTGCACATCGAGCCCGAAAATTATCAGGCGCCGGTTCAAGCGGCGCTGGATAAAGGCAAAGGCGTGATTTTGCTGTCGCCCCATTTGGGCGGCTATGAGTTGCTCGGGCCGCTCTTTGCTCAGCACGCGCGCTCGACCGTATTGTTCAAGCCGCCGCGCAGCGTTTATTTCCGCAAGCTCGTCGAGCGCAATCGCGCGGGCCAGGATCTGGCCATGGCCCCGGCCAACTACCGCGGCGTGCGCATGTTGCTCAAGGCGCTGCGCCGCGGTGAGATCGTCGGCATCCTGCCCGATCAATGCCCGCCGGGCGGTGAAGGCGAATGGGCACCGTTCTTCGGTCGTCAGGCCTACACGATGACACTGGTGCAGCGCCTGCAAGCGCAAACGGGCGCCACGATCGTGCTGGTGTTTGCGCAACGTTTGGCCGCACGCGCCAGCTACCGCATCCACGTCGAACCGCTGGATCAACCGCTCCCCGCCGATCCGCATGCGGCCACGGTGAAGATCAATGCGCACATGGAGCGGCTGATCAAAATGGCGCCCAATCAATATCTGTGGGGCTACAACCGTTATAAGCGCCCGACTGGCGCGCCGCTCGCCACGGATGCCGTCGCCGCGTCGGTGAATCCCGCCAGATAACGCCGCAACAGCCCGCTGGCATAAGCGCTTGCCACAGCGTTGACGAAATGCATGAAATCGGTGGCAGCGTGCGCATCGGCACGGTCGGATATCGTTCGCACGACGGTAAACGGCACGCCGTACTCGAAGCACACCTGCGCCACCGCGCCGCCCTCCATTTCGACGCACAACGCGTCAGGCAATGCATCGAGAATCTCGTTGGCGTGGGTGGCGCCACTGACGAAGCAATCGCCACTGACGATGAGCCCCCGATGCACCTGTGGCATACGCAGGCCAAATGCCGCGCGCTCATCGGGCGCGATATCGGTGGCCATATCGTGCGCCAGAAACGCCGTGGCGCACGCGGCCATCCCATCGTTCATGGCTGCCGTGGACGCCAAGCGACTCGCCGCCAGCAACGGAATCTCGTACCGCGGGAATAACGGACTGGCATCCATATCGTGCTGCATGAAGACGTCGCCGATCACGATATCGCCCACCGCCACCCCAGGCCCGATGCCGCCCGCCACCCCCGTAAACACGATGGCCTGGACGTCGAAGGCGTGGATCAGCGTGACCACCGTTGCGGCGGCGGCCACCTTGCCCACGCGCGCGAGCACGATCACACATTCGCGACCCGCCAGCACGCCGCAGTGATAGTCGCGCCCGCCGATGCGCTGAACGCGGCGGGCCTGCATGGCGTCCAAAAGACCGGCAATTTCGGCATGCAAGGCAGCGACGATGCCCAGGGGCTTCAAGGGGGAAATCAAGGTGATGCTCCAAAAAAACAAACATTTGGTCGGTGTAAAACGCACCGCGTCATACAAGGTGCGCCGCGCCGCATAAAACTGCGTTCCCGCCCCGTGCACGGCGACGAAAAGAAGCTATGCTTGCGCAATGGGTCATTGGTATCGCGATGACGTTCGATCGTTCGCCCAGCTCAGGCGCCTCACCCCGAATATGTTCAAGCGTCGGCCACTGCCATTTTATTTCGCACTGATCCTTTTTTGCGCCGCCGTAACCATTCCCCTGTGGTTGAGCGCAACGTGGGCGCACGATCAGGCTGAACGGCAATACCGGGCGGATGTCGATCTCTTTGCGCGCCGCGCCCTGCATCGGGCCGAGGACGTCATTCAACGCAGCAAGAATGCGCTGGATGAATTATCGGGCTTTCGCGACGCCAATTGCTCCCCGCCGCATCTCGCCGCCCTGCGTCGCGTGGCGTATGAATACCGGTATGTGTCAAGTGTGGCGTACTACCAGGGCAACCGCGCCGTGTGCGCCTCCAATAGCGACGAGCGGGATCTGCCGGTACTCGACACTCCCGATTGGCGCACCCGTGACGGCGTGTCGATCTGGTTTTCAGCGCACAATCCCACCGGACTGAATCGCCGCATGGTGAACTTCCGGCGCGACAATCACGTGATCGTTGTCGACCCACTGAGCTACGTCGACGTGTTGGGCAACACGGCCGACATGGCACTCGCGGTAGTGAGCGTACCCACCAGCCAGGTCGTCGCCCGGTGGGAAACCAGCGACCCCGCGCCACTACTGGCGGCTGCGCTGCGCGGTGAGTCGTCCACACACGAAGGCCGGTACTTCACCGTACAAAAGTCGGCGGGCTTGCCCATCGCGGTGGTTGCTTCGGTACCCTTGGGCACGATTGAAAATGCCTGGCGCGAACAAATGCTGATCTGGGTGCCCATGGGCCTGATCTGCGGCATCTTCGGCGGTTGGGGCGCACTCAGCCTACTGCGGCGCTATCAATCGCTGGGATATCAACTGCAAGCAGCCGTGCAGCGCGGCGACCTGGAAGTGCACTACCAGCCGATCGTCGACATGCATGCGCAGCGCTGCGTGGGCGCCGAAGCGCTCGTGCGCTGGCCCTTGGGCGACGGCACCTGGATGAAGCCGGACGTATTCATCCCGCTTGCCGAACAGAGCGGTGCCATCGTCGACATCACGGCTTTGGTGGTGGCGCGCATTGCCGCCGATCTGGGCCCGTTCCTCGCCGACCGGCCGGGTGTGCGCATTTCCTTCAACGTGTCGCCGCCCGACATCAGCCGCGACGGCATGCCCGAGGTGCTCGATCAAGCGATGGCGCGCTCGGGGATCCGGCCCGAACAGCTCTGTCTGGAAGTGACCGAGCGCGGCTTCTTCGATCCTGCACTCGCCCGCGATCAGCTCCAGGCCATTCGCGACGCGGGGCACTCGGTCTACATCGACGACTTCGGCACCGGCTATTCGAGCCTGGCCTATCTGCAAAATCTGCCGGTGGATGTGCTCAAGATCGACAAGCGCTTCGTCGACACCGTGGGCACCGAATCGGCCAGCAGCACGGTGGCCGACCACATCATCGCCATGGCGCAGGATCTTGGTTTGACGCTGATCGCCGAAGGCATCGAAACCACGGCCCAGGCCGACTATCTGCTGGCGCGCGGCGTGCAATACGGCCAAGGCTGGCTCTTCAGCCGCGCCCTCCCCGCGGCCGCATTCCGCCGCTATGCCGACACGCTCAATGGCACCTGAGCAGCCTGATTGACGTTGAAGTCGCACTGGTAGCGGCACCCGTAGTGGCACCTGTAGTGGCACTTGAAGCCACAGTTGAACGCGCAGTCAATGGCGCATTTGAACCGTGTCTACGGTGGCATCTGAAGCAGTTCGCCAAAGCGTGGGATAGCGTTGCCTAACGAGGCGTCGTCACGCATTTAATCAAAGCGGCGCACCGCTATTGTTTTCTCAGACCCCAACAGTCTAAGGAGACAGCGCATGCCAGCCGTACCCCTCGACCCCGTTGCGTGCATCGCGCACAACCTGCAGCAAGAACGGCTACGCCGGGGGCTGACGCTCACCGGCTTGGCCGAAAGCAGCGGCATCAGCCGCAACCGCCTGGCCGAGATCGAAAGCGGTACAGAACGGCCGACGATCGAAACGATCTGGCGGTTGGCGCGGATCCTCGAGGTGCCGTTCGGCCGGCTGGTGCGCCAGCCCGAGCGCGATGCGGCGATCCTGCAGGATGATGGCGTGGGCATCCAGCTCATCGATCGCCAATCCGGCACCCGCGTGATCGAGACGTACCTCATGACGCTGCAACCCCATGCGATTCGGCTGGCGCACGCCCATGGCGCTGCGGTGCATGAGCATGTGATGGTGCTGCGCGGCGCGATGATTGTGGGGCCAAGCGCGCAGCCCACACTGCTCGCCGCCGGCCAGAGCATCGAGTTCGCCAGCGGCACGGATCACGTCTACCGCAGCGTCGAACAGCCCACCACCGCCATGGTGACGGTGATCTATCCCGAGCTCAGTACCGCCGCCGGCGACTATGAGCATCGCCGCACGTGGCCGCAACACCACGAAGACTGGGACGGCCTCAAAGCGCATCTGATGCGCCAGCAACTCGAGGTGGCGCATGGGATCGATGCGTACCGGATCCGATTTGACGGGTGCCCAATGGCGAGCGAACAGGCGACCGCGTTACTCGCCGAAGTGTTGCTGGCGCCGCCCGCGCTGCGCCAGGCTGCAACGGCCTACGCCGTGTGCGAGCACCAGCCTGCCGTCATCGTGCTGAGCCGGCCGCACCGTCACGCCACGCTCAAACTTCAAGGCGATGAGCCTGCCGCGTTGGCCGATGCCATCGCGCTCGTCAATCGCCTGGCCGCGCCCTTTGGCACCCTGGATTGCCACGCCATTCAAGCGCTGCAGCGTACCGCCAACGCAGCGTCCCTCACGCACGCCACGCTCGCCGCCGAACTACTCACCCGCCACAGCTTGCCTTGCGTACCGGGGCACATCGCCCATACCGACGCATCCGGCGCGGCACAACCCGTGGCGGATTCGGCGCCAGCGCGGTTGATCGCTGCGCGCTTCGAAGACCGTATCGACGTCGATGCCTACGCCGCGTTCGAGCTCGTTCATCCCGGATATGCCACGCAGTGCGTGGCCATCGCCCAGGCACTGCATCTTGCCGGGCCCACCCGCGATCTACATGTGCTGGACGTGGGTACGGGCCCGGGCATGCCGCTTTCGATGCTGCTCGAACTGTGCCCAATCGCGCACGTCACGGCGGTCGACCCCAGCCCGACTGCATTTGCCCATTTACAGCGCAGGTTCGCTGACGAGCCCCGGGTCACGCCCATCCAGGCCGACATCACGCAGTGGCTGCCTGCCGGCGCGCCGCCGTTCGACGTCGCGATTTCCGTTGGCGCTTCGCATCACCTCAATACCGCCTACTTTCTGCAAAGCGTGCGGCGCCATCTCGCCCCGGGCGCGCTGTTCGTCGTCGCCGACGAAATGATTATGCCGTTCAGCACCGCGCAGGAACGCTGTGCTCGTCTCATCGCGCACCACCTTCAGTACATTGCCGACACGCTCGTCGAAGTGCCGTTGGATGCCATGAACATGACGGAAGCTTCGCACGTGCACCGCGTGCGCAACGACGTTCCGATCACCCTTTTCAAAGCCCGCGCCGGCTTGGTGCCCGCCGCCGCCGATCGCGTGAGGCGCCTGCTGAAATCGATCAAGGCCGGCACCGGTGCCCATGCACTCACCCATCCGCTCCTTGCGTTTCATCGCTTCCATACCCTCGAACTTGAAGCCCTGGTCGCCGGTCTGGATTATGAGGTCGAACAAAAAACGCATCCGCGACGGTTCGCCGATCTGGCCTGGCACGCGGGATTCGAGGTACGCCACCACCAACGTCTCTACGCCACGCATGGCGACACCGAGTGGGACGCCGGCACCCATCTATTCGTGCTGGAAGCCCGCAGGCCGTGCACGTAAACCCTAGTTGGCGGGTGGCCCTGGGCCTCCGTAGAATTCAAACGTTCGTTTGAAATGAGCGTTTGGTTGAATGATTTGCGCCAAGCGCCGACTGCCCCGAGGATGACGATGCGCCATGCCACCGATCTCCGTTCCGTGACCACGCGTGAGGCGCTACTCGATTGCGCCGAGCGGTTGTTCGTCGAGCGAGGTCATGCCGCCACCTCGTTGCGCGACATCACGCGCGAGGCGCAGGCCAATCTGGCCGCGGTCAATTACCACTTCGGCGGCAAAGAAGCGCTGATCCAGGCGGTACTCAAGCGGCGGCTCGCCTCGCTCAACGGCGAGCGCCTGGCCGCGCTGGATGCGCTTGAAGGCCAGGCGGGCGACCAGGCGCTCAAGCCCTCGCAAATCGTCGACGCTTTTTTCGGAACGTTGCTGCGTCAGGCCGCGTCACCCCAAAACGAAGGCGGACGCTTTCTCACGTTGCTCGAACGCACGATGACCGACCCGGCGAGCTTCGTGCGTACCGTGTTTGCCGACGAATACGCCGGCGTACTGGAACGCTTCAAGAGCGCACTTTTTCGCGCGCTGCCCGATGTGCCTCGGGAAGACATTCTGTGGCGATTTCACTTCATGCTGGGCGCAACGTCGTTTGCCATTGCGGGGTCGAACACCTTGCGCCTCATGATGGGCTGGGAGGATCTCGCGCACGACGCCGCGCCGAGCCCATCGCAACACGGCACCGCCGCGGAAGCGGAACGATTGCTCGAACGACTGATGAGTTTTCTACTTGGCGGACTGCGTGCGCCCTTACCTCACCAAGCCGTCTGACCCCATGCGGCCGGTGTCATCGCCCACCCCGACGGCCGGCCCAATCATTCAGACACATGACGCGAACCGCATGCGCCATGTGTGTTTTCAACAATAGCGGACAGGAGACATCACCATGGGCATTGCTCTACTCGTGCTCGCCATCGTCGTCGGAGTGCCGATCGTGGTGATCGCCGTCCCTGCATTGCGGCGCGCGGTGCTCTCGCGCCCGCTGCTGAAGGTATTTCGGCGGGTGCTCCCGCAGATGTCGGACACCGAACGCGATGCGCTCGAGGCCGGCACCGTATGGTGGGAAGGCGAACTGTTTCGCGGCAATCCCCAATGGGGCACGCTTGCCGCTTATCCCCGGCCGGTGCTCACCGCCCGCGAACAGGCATTCATGGATCGCGAGGTGGAAATCGTCTGTGCCATGGTCGACGACTGGGACGTCACGCAGCACAGCTTCGATTTGCCGGAAAATGTGTGGGCGTATCTCAAGCAAAACGGCTTTCTGGGCATGATCATTCCCGAATCGCACGGCGGGCTAGGATTCTCGGCGTTTGCGCATTCCCAAGTCGTGACCAAGCTCTCCACCCGGTCGTCGGCGCTGTCGGTATCGGTGATGGTGCCTAATTCGCTGGGTCCGGCCGAATTGCTCCTGCACTATGGCACCGATGCGCAAAAATCGCATTATTTACCGCGACTCGCGCGCGGCGAGGACGTGCCGGCGTTTGCGTTGACCAGCCCGTGGGCCGGGTCGGACGCGGCCGCCATTCCCGATCGCGGCGTGGTATGCCGCGGCATCTGGGAAGGCCAGGAGGTGCTGGGCATGCGCGTGTCGTGGGACAAGCGCTACATCACGCTCGCGCCAGTATGCACATTGCTCGGCCTGGCGTTTCGTTTGTACGATCCCGACCATCTATTGGGCGAGATCGAGGATATCGGCATCACGTGCGCGCTGGTGCCGCACGATCATCCCGGTGTGGAGACCGGCAGACGGCATTTCCCGCTCAATGCGATGTTCATGAACGGTCCCACGCACGGCCGCGATGTGTTCATGCCACTGGACTTCATCATCGGCGGCCCCGCGCGCGCCGGCCACGGCTGGCGCATGCTGATGGAGTGCCTGGCCGCCGGGCGTTCGATTTCGCTGCCGTCGTCCAACACCGGCATGTGCGTGCTCACCGCGCGTGCCGTAGGCGCCTATGCACGCGTGCGCACCCAGTTTCGTCTACCGGTGGGCAAGTTCGAGGGCGTGGAAGAAGCGCTCACCCGGATCGCCGGCCATACCTACATGATGGACGCGGCCCGCGTCATGACGGCGGGCGGGCTCGACCAAGGGGCCAAGCCCTCGGTGGTATCGGCGATCGTCAAGTACCACATCACCGAGCGGGCACGCATGGTGGTCAACGACGGCATGGACGTGATCGGCGGCAAAGGCATTTGCCTGGGCCCCTCCAATTTTCTGGGCCGGGCTTACCAGCAACTGCCGATCGGCATCACCGTGGAAGGCGCAAACATCCTCACGCGCAGCCTGATCATTTTCGGTCAGGGTGCGATCCGCTGCCATCCCTACGTCTTGAAGGAGATGCAGGCGGCGCGCGACCCCGATACCGAATGCGGCCTGATGGCGTTCGACGATGCATTCTGGTCGCACGTGCGCTTTATCTTCGGCAACGTGGGCCGGGCGTTCGGACGCGCCGTCACGGGCGCGCGCTGGGTGCCCGTGGACGCGGATGTCGATCCCGACATGAAACGTTATTACCAACAACTGTCGCGCCTGTCGGCGGGATTTGCCGTCGCGGCCGATGTGGCCATGCTGGTGCTGGGCGGCGAACTCAAGCGCCGCGAAAAGCTCTCCGCCCGGTTGGGCGACGTGCTCTCGCAGATGTATTTGATCACGTCCACGCTCAAGCGATTTGAAGATGAAGGCCGTCAACAGGCTGACGCCGCGCTCGTGCACTGGAGCGTACAAGATGCTTTGATGCGGGCGCAGACGGCTTTCGAAGGGGTGCTGGCCAACTTCCCCAATCGCTTGGCGGCGGGCGTGCTGCGGCTGATTGTGCTGCCTGGCGGCGCGTTTGCGGTGCCGCCCACCGATGCGCTCGGTCATGAAGTCGCACGGCAACTGATGACGCCGGGCGGCACGCGCGATCGTCTGACGGCCACCTGCTTCCTGCCGGATAACGATTGCGATCCGGTGGGCGCCATCGAAGCCGCCTTCCTTGCGGCGATCGCCTGCGAGCCGCTGGATGCCAAGGTGCGCGCGCTCGACAAGGGTGGCGAGCTGGCCGGCAGTGCGCTGAACAACGTGCGCGATTCGACGCAAGCCGCTTATGCGGCCGGCGGGTTGAACGAGGCGGAATATGCGCAACTCAAAAATCGTGACATGCTGCGCGACCGTGTGATCGCCGTGGACGATTTTCCGTTCGACTATGGTCGCGCGATCGCCGAAGAACCCCTGGCCCGCACGGCCAACGGTTAAGGATTTTCATGGCCTTTCAGCCCATCTACATTATCGACGGCGCACGCACGCCGTTCTTGAAAGCGCGCAACGCGCCCGGCCCGTTTTCGGCCGGCGACCTGGCGACGCAAGCCAGCCGCGCCCTCCTCTTGCGTCAACCCTTCGCGGCCGGCGATATCGACGAGGTCATCCTTGGATGCGCCGCGCCCTCGGCCGATGAAACCAATATCGGCCGCGTGGTGGCGCTGCGCGCCGGCTGCGGCGAACACGTGCCCGGCTGGACGGTGATGCGCAATTGCGCCTCCGGCATGCAAGCGCTCGATTCCGCGTTGCTGACCCTACAGGCAGGCCGTGCGCAAATGGTGTTGGCGGGCGGCGTGGATGCGCTGTCGCGCGCGCCCCTGCTGGTGTCGGACGGCATGGTGGCATGGCTCTCGCAATGGCGGGCCGCATCATCATTGCGTGCCAAGCTGGCCTTGCTCAAACGATTTCGGCCGGCTGATCTCGCACCGGTTATCGGTCTCTTGAAGGGGCTCAACGATCCGGTCGTCGGTTTGTCCATGGGGCAAACGGCGGAAAATCTGGCGGCGCGCTTCGGCATCGATCGATTGGCGATGGACACCTATGCACAGCGCAGCCACCGCCGCGCGCGCATCGCGCAGTCGTCCGGCGCGTTTGCCGACGTGGTCGGCGTGACCGCAATGTCGGGCGTGCTGCACGATCGCGATGACGGCATACGCGACGATGCCACACCCGAAAAACTGGCGCGACTGAAGCCCGTTTTCGACAAGCCTTATGGTCAGATCACCGCTGGCAACAGTTCGCAGGTCACCGATGGTGCAGCGATGCTGGTGCTCGCCAGCGCCGCCGCCGTCGACAAGTGGCAGTTGCAACCGATCGGCCGCATTCTCGATGTGCAATGGGCCGGGCTCGATCCCGCACAGATGGGACTCGGGCCGGTACATGCGGCCACGCCCATCATGCAGCGCCATGGTTTGGGCCTGCACGATCTGGACCTGTGGGAAATCAACGAAGCCTTCGCGGCCCAAGTGCTCGCCTGCCTGGCCGCCTGGGAAAGCAACGACTATTGCCGCGAGCACTTTGGGTGCGATGCGTTCGGCACGCTCGATCAAGCGCGGCTCAACGTAGCGGGTGGCGCCATCGCGCTGGGGCATCCGGTAGGTGCATCGGGCGCGCGGATCGTGCTGCAGTTGCTGCGCAATCTGCACGGCCGCGGCCTGCGCCGCGGCATGGCGGCCATCTGCATCGGCGGTGGCCAAGGTGGCGCCATGCTGATCGAAACACTCAATGGGAGCGCATCATGACCGCATTTGAAGATCGGGCGCGCGGCCCCCTGGCGGCAACAACAGTGGATATCGGCCATCCGCTGCAGCACTGGCGCCCCGAGCAGGAAAGCGACGGGCTGCTGTGGCTCACATTCGACCGGGCCGAACACACGGTGAATGCCTTATCGGCCGACGTGCTCGACGAGCTCGATCACATCCTGGCCTATTTCGAACGTCACGTACCGGCCGGCATGATCATCCAGAGTGGCAAGCGCACCGGGTTCATCGTGGGCGCCGACATCGACGCATTCGCCACCTTGACGACGGTGCAGGACGCCAGGGTATTGATTGCGCGCGGATGGGACACCTTCGATCGGCTGGCCCGCGCGCCCTATCCCACCGTTGCGTTGATCCGTGGACATTGCCTGGGTGGCGGCCTGGAATTGGCGTTGGCGTGCCGGTATCGGATCGTGGTGGACGAGCCCGGCACCACGCTCGGCTTGCCCGAAGTGATGCTGGGCATTTTTCCGGCATGGGGCGGCATGGCGCGCTTACCGGCGTTGATCGGCGCCCCGCAGGCCCTCGACCTGATGCTGTCGGGCCGCACGCTTACGCCCGCCCGCGCCAGCCGCGCCGGCGTGGTGGATCTGCGCGTGCCGGCGCGCGTGATGCATGCGAGCGCTCGGGGCCTCGTCACCGCCAAGCGCCGGCCGGCACGCGCGCGCGGCTGGCGGGCGTTCACCAATCTGCCGCCCTTCAAGAAACTTGTGGCGGCGCAAGCGCGCAAATCGGTCGACAAACGCGACCCGTATCATCACTACGACGCGCCTCGCGCCATTATCGAATGCTGGGCCGAGCATGGCGGCAATCCGTTGCGCGCGCCGGTGCTGATCGAGTCCATCGTCAACGGCGACACCGCGCGCGAACTGCTGCGCGTGTTCCGCTTGCGCGAACGGCTGAAGGGTCAAGGCAAGCAAAGCACCGCAACGGGCGAGGCGATCCGGCATGTCCATGTGATCGGGGCCGGCGTCATGGGCGGCGACATCGCCGCATGGTGCGCGCTCAAAGGGTTACGCGTCACGTTGCAGGATACCGACCCCGCACGGATCGGCGTCGCATTGGCGCGCGCCACCAAGCTCTTCACCCGCCGCGCCGGCTCGCCGCTCGAGGCCCGCAACGCCTTCGATCGGCTCACGCCCGATGCGCGTGGCGATGGCGTGGTGCGCGCCGATCTGATCATCGAGGCGATCGTCGAACGCGTGGATGCCAAGCAGGCGCTGTACGCATCGCTGGCGCCGCGCATGCGGCCCACCGCAATCCTGGCCACCAATACGTCGAGCTTGTCGTTGGCCACGCTGCGCGAAGGTCTCGCGCGGCCCGATCGTTTTATCGGCATTCACTTCTTCAATCCCGTTGCGCGCATGCCGCTGGTCGAGGTGGTGAGCGATGCGCACACCGATGCACAAGTGTTGCGGCAGACCAACCAACTCATTGCCGCGCTCGACAAACTTCCGCTCCCGGTGTCAGACTCGCCTGGCTTTCTGGTCAATGCGGTACTGGCGCCTTATATGCTCGAAGCGATGCGTTGTCTTGATGAAGGGATGACACCCGAAACGGTGGATGCGGCGATGGTCGCCTTCGGCATGCCGTTGGGACCGATCGAACTCGCCGATCGCGTCGGACTCGACGTGGCACAAGCCGCCGGTGCGCAACTCAGCGCCGGTGCAACCGCGCCGAGTGCGTTGACGCGCCTGACGTCCGCGGGCCACCTGGGCGCCAAGACCGGCCGCGGCTTTTACGTGTGGCGCGATGACAAACCCGTCAAGGTTGGCGCCGCCACCCCGCCCCCCAGATTGGCCGATCGCTTGCTCGCGCCGCTGACGCGCCAAGCCCAGGCCTGCGTGGCGGCCGGTGTGGTGAGCGATGCCGACATGGCCGATGCCGGCTTGATTTTCGGCGCGGGATTCGCGCCATTTACCGGCGGCCCTTTGCATTTGCACCATCACAACCAACACCGGGCCGATAAGCCCGGGCACGTCGTCGCACCCACGAGCAGCACCTGAGGAGGCAGTCCACCATGCGTAGTTCGTCAATGCCCTTGAAAACCCTGTCAACGCTCGTCATGTCGATGGGCGCGTTAAGCGCTCACGCCGCTGGTTTCCAGTTGTTCGAACAAAATAATAGTGGCTTGGGCAACGCGTATGCGGGATCGGCCGCGATCGCCGAAAACGCCAGCACGATCTACTTCAACCCGGCGGGCATGAGCCTGCTGGACGGCATCAATGTGTCGGGCGGCGTCAGCCTGATCAAACCGTCGTTCAAGTTTTCCGATAGCGGTCTGTCGCGCAACCCCACCGCTTTGGGCGGCGGCCGTCCCACCGGCGGGTCGGGCGGCGATCCCGCAACCTTGGGCGTGGTGCCCAATGGGTACGTGTCGTGGCAGCTCGACAACCGCTGGCATGTGGGTTTGGGATTGGGTGCGCCATTCGGATCGATGACCAAATACGACGCCGGGTGGGCGGGCCAATATCAAAGCCGCAAGTTCGATGTCAAAACGTATAACGTCAATCCGTCGGTGTCGTACCGCGTCACCGAGACCTTCTCGCTCGGCGCCGGCGTGAACTGGCAACGTCTCGAAGCGGAATACGAGCGTCAGGCCATCCTGCCCGGCGGCTTGCTCACCCCGGCCGACGTCAACATGAGCGGCGATGCGTGGGGCTGGAACGCCGGCGCCATGTGGCAGGCCACCGACAAAACACGCATCGGCCTGTCGTACCGCTCGAAGGTGCGTCACAAGGTAGACGGCAATACCGAAGTGGGCCCGTTGAAGGTCGATGCCAAGACCAGCGTCGACTTTCCCGACACGGCCATCCTCAGTTTGGTGCAAAATCTGAACAGCCGTTGGGATCTGTTGGCCGACGTGTCCTGGACCGGCTGGAGCAGCCTCCCCGAGTTGCGCATCCGCAATAGCGGCGGGCTGCCTGACGATGCGCTCAAACTCGAATTCAACGATGCGTGGCGCATCGCAGTCGGGGCGAACTACAAGATCAACGACGCCTGGAAATGGAAGGTCGGCGTGGCGTGGGACCAAACGCCTGTGTCCAGCCCGCGCTATCGTCCGGTATCGCTACCCGACAACGACCGCTGGTGGTTCGCCACCGGTATTCAATGGCAGGCCACAAAGAGCACCACGATCGATCTGGGCTACAGCTATCTCTATCTGGATAAGACCAAGATCAATAACGATGGCGAGAACCAGGTTCAAAAAGGCCTCGTGAACGGTCAATACAAGAGCCACGGCAATGTGGTTGGCCTGCAGGTCTCCTCACGCTTCTGAGCCCAGGTGGTGGATCGGTCACAGGCCCGCTGGGTGCGGGCCTGATAGACTGCGCGGTGGCGCGTATCGCCTGGGCGGGGTGTTCCCGCACCACTCGCGTGCCTTTTGACCGTTGCCTTCCATGACCTCTGCCCCCGCCCCCACTTCCACCGATGCCTTTGGCGACCTGCCGCTCTCGGCGCCGTTGCTGCTCGCCCTCGAACGCTTGTCGTTCACCGCGATGACCCCCATTCAGGCAGCAAGCCTGCCGTTCATCCTGGCGGGCCGCGACATCATCGCGCGCGCCAAGACCGGTAGCGGCAAGACCGCAGCGTTTGCCTTGGGTACGTTGCAGAAGATCGACACCGCAAGCGCGACCACACAAGCGTTGATCTTGTGCCCCACGCGCGAGCTGGCCGATCAGGTGGCACAAGCCATCCGCCAATTGGCGCAAACCATTCCTAACTTGCGCGTGCTCACCTTGTGCGGCGGCGTGCCGATCCGCGGCCAGGTCGAGTCGTTGCAACGCGGCGCGCACATCGCCGTGGGCACGCCGGGCCGCGTGCTCGATCTGCTGGATCGCGAGGCGCTCGACGTGTCGGGCATTTCGACGCTGGTGCTCGATGAAGCGGATCGCATGGTCGATATGGGGTTTTACGAAGACATCGCCCGTGTCGCGAGCCATTGCCCGCCGGCGCGGCAGACGCTGTTGTTCTCGGCCACGTATCCGGAGAATATCCGCAAGCTGACCACGCGATTGCTGCGCACTCCGCAAGAAATCACCGTGGACGCCGAGCGCGCACCGCAGGCGATCATGCAGAAATTTTTCGAGATCGATCCCAGTACGCGAATGGCGGCCGTGGTGCAGTTGCTGTCGCATTTTCGCCCCGAAAGCGCGCTGGCGTTCTGCAATACCAAAGCAGGCTGCCGCGAACTCACTCAATATCTGCACGCTGCGGGCATCAGCGCCTTGGCCTTGCACGGCGATCTCGAGCAACGCGATCGTGACGAAGTGCTGGTGCAGTTCACGCAACGCAGCTGCGTTGTGCTGGTGGCCACCGATGTGGCGGCGCGCGGCTTGGACATTGCCGATCTCGAGGTGGTGATCAACGTCGAAGTGAGTCCGGATCAGGATGTGCACGTGCATCGTATCGGCCGCACTGGCCGGGCGGATCGCACCGGGGTCGCCCTCACCTTATGCGCGCCCGAAGAAATGCAGTGGGCCACGCAAATCGAATCGTTTCAGTCCACACGCCTGGAATGGGCAAAGCTCGCCGACTACCCGGCCGATGTGCGCCAACCGCTCAAGGCGTCGATGATGACGCTGCTTATTTTGGGTGGCAAGCGCGACAAGCTGCGCCCGGGTGATGTGCTGGGTGCACTGACCGGCGAAGCGGGCTTATCGAAAGAGGAAGTTGGCAAGATTGCCGTGAACGACGCCGTGAGCTACGTGGCGGTGGCACGTGCAGCCGCCGGACGCGCGATGGAAGCGTTGGCTAACGGTCAGATCAAAGGCAAGAAATTTCGCATTCGCATGCTGGGTGTGGACGGCCAGGGCCGACCCGCCGATGGCGGCAAGGCGGAAGCCGGCATGCCTAAACCGGTGCGTACGAGCGTCAAGCCTGCCGATCGGGAAGCGCCCCGCTCCGCAAGCGGCGATCGCCCCCAGCGCGGTGCTGGCGCCGGTGCGCCGTCATGGAGCAAACCCCAGGCACGCTCGGGTACCGGTTCGGGCGCGCCCCGCCGGGACGATGGCCGACCGCGTAGCGCCGGCCCATCGGCTCAAAAGCGTTCGAAACCCGCCAAATAACGCCATTGGCCGGGCGCCAGACCGGCCAGGGGCAGCCGACCGATACGCAAGCGCCGCATGCCCGTGACGGTCAACCCGGCCGCTTCGCACCGCTCGGCGATGTCGCCTTTTTCGGGCGTTTTGAGTGCGAAGCGCAGTTGCCCCTCGCTCTGCCAACTTACCTTTGCCTGGGCATTTTTGTCGCCCGTCGCGCTGCGCGCCAACTGCTTCACCACCTCGCGATCCGTCGCGGCCTCGCCCGTGACCGACACCACGTATTCGTGCTCGATTTCCGACGCGTCGGTGACGAGCTTGCGCTTGATCCGAAAATCCTGGGTCAGCACCACCAGGCCGCTTGCTCCGGTTTCGAGCGGCGTGACCAGGTCGAGGCGCTTGAAGTGGACGCGCCGGATCGCGGCTGCGCCTTCCGGGCCGTGGGCCACTTGATTGGCAGCCACGAGCAACGCGATATAGGCGTCGATCACGCCGTCATCCATCCGCGTCGTCATGCCTTCGGGCTTATTCAGCAGAAACGTGGCCGGCGGGATATCGGCGGTGGTCGCCTCGTCCGATAAGGCAACCACTTGACCAGGCTGGACGCGCTCGCCCGGTTGCTCGACGACGCGGCCGTCGACCGACACCCACCCGCATTCGATGTAGCGTTCGGCTTGTGCACGCGAGCATGCAAATTGATCGGCGACCTGCTTGGCCAGACGCACTGTTTCGTTCATAGGACAGAGAGCTTCGATACAAGACGCTTGAGCGCAATGTGCCATTGTAGGCGTGTGCGCTTGACCCCGGATGCTTGAGTAATTGTCTGGGCTTTTGCATAATGCGAATCACTTTCGGGCAAACGCTTGTAAAGCAACCCGGTCTTCGATCGGACGCATAACTTTTTTAAGAAGAACACCATGATTAAATCCGACGACGCGGGCAAGTTGGTTATTCGAGTTGCCTTGGGCGTACTGATCCTTTTGCACGGTCTGTTCAAAATCAAAAGCGGCGTGGGCGGCATTGCCGGCATGCTGTCGTCGCATGGCCTGCCTGGCTTTCTCGCCTACTTCGTGCTGGTGGGCGAAGTCGTCGCCCCCGTACTGATGATCATTGGCCTGTTCACACGTATCGCCGGCTGGGTGATCGCGGTCAACATGGTGGTGGCCATCGGCTTGGCGCACATGGGCAGCATTGCCAGCTTCACCGGTCAAGGCGGCTGGGCGCTCGAGTTGCAAGGCATGTTCTTGTTCGCCTCGATCGCCGTTGCACTCTTCGGCGCAGGCCGCTTCAGCGTAGGCGGCACAAGCGGACGCTACAACTGAGCGCCACGCACGCGATGATAGAAAAGGCCCTTTAGAGGGCCTTTTTTATTTGTGTTCAATGCAACGCCCAAAGACCGCGTATCGGCACTATCGGAACGTTCACCGACCGCAACGCCTTGTTCAACGCTGCACCGCGCTTGCCGCCAACCCCGTGCTGACGTTAGTGAAATGCTCCTCGGCGCTGCAGGGGTTGGCGCTACCGATACTGACGCGTAGGGGGCGGTGTATAGCGCGGCGGCGTCACCGGACGGGTCGGTTGCATGGGCGTGACTGCCCGCATGCCTGGCGAGGGTGCCGCGCGTTGCGGCGTGACTGCCGGCGCGCGCGGTGTGGTCTGGGTACTCGCCGCACCCGGATTGGGCACCACACGCACGGGCGACGGTGACCGCTGCATCTGGGTGTCGCCAGTGATGTTCGAGGGCGGCGAATACACCGGCGCCGGCGGCGGTTGCGTGGTTTGCATGCCTTGCGCCGTCGCTGCGGCGCCGCCGGTCGCCAATCCCATCATCAAGAAGACGCCGACTGTGCGCCCCACTGCCACGCGCGGCAGGCGGCCCGGCGTCAACCTGCTGACTGCGGTGCCGAAATATAAGCGTTTGCTCATGAGGTGCTCCCAGTGAATGTGGTCCTCCGATACGACGCAAGGGCTGAGCCTGCCCTATGGATCACTCGGTTATCGTCAAGCTTGATGGATAATGAAGCACGCGGCAGTAGCGATGAAGCAAGCGGCTTCATCGGCCGGCTGTACCCCAAAGGGAAGAACATGCGCAAAATCGTGGGAAAACGTGTTGTAGCCGGTATCCGTACCTTGACCGCCGGCGCCATGCTCAGTCTCGCGGGCATCACGGCGCAAGCAGCGTTGCCGCTGGGTCACGCTGCGCCCGATTTCAAGGCTGAAGCCGCCAAAGGCGGCCAACCGTTTACATTCGATCTTGCCGCAACACTCGCCAAGGGACCGGTGGTGCTGTATTTCTACCCGGCCGCGTTTACGTCGGGTTGCACGATCGAAGCCCGCAACTTCGCGGAGGCCATCCCGCAATACACCGCGTTGGGCGCTACGGTAGTAGGCGTGTCAGGTGATGACATCGGTACGCTTAAGCGGTTTTCCGAAAGCGAATGCCAGGGGAAGTTTGCCGTGGCCGCCGACAATGACGGCCGCATCATGAAGGCTTACGATGCGGCAAGCAGCATGTCGGCCACGTCGGCGCAGCGCATCTCGTACGTGATCGCGCCCGATGGCCGCGTCATCGAGGCTTACGCGGCGTCGAATCCCGATCGCCACGTGGCCGAAACGCTGGAAGCGTTGAAAGCGTGGCGAGCGAAGCATCCGCAGTAATCGTTACGCGTCAATCGCTATTCCCTAGGCATCCGCGCCGCGCCCCGGCTTGAAGCGTGAGCTTGCATCAGGCTAGGCACGGCGCCCCGTCTTGCGCTTAAGGCAACAATTCTCGTACAAGTTCGGCCGGACGGCACAGCCGTGTGCCCTTCGCCGTCACCACGAAAGGCCGATTGATCAAGATCGGATGTTCGATCATGGCATCGAGCAGTTGATCGTCGGTTACGGCCGCGGCATCGAGGCCAAGTTCCGCATAGAGCGATTCTTTCGTACGCACAGCGTCCCGCACCGAGATGCCAGCCTGCGCGATCAAGCCCGCCAGCACCGGGCGTGAGGGCGTATCTTTCAAGTACTCCACGATCGTCGGCTCTTCGCCGCTCTCACGCAGGATTTCCAAAACGGTGCGCGACGTGCCACAACGTGGGTTGTGATAGATGGTAGGAGGATGCGACATATCAATCGGTCGGCCAAAGAGGAGGATGGGTGCCTGGCGGCACTGACGGCCGCGGCCAGCATGCAGGGGTGTCCGAAAACTGGGCGGCGTGCCGCACTGCCGTCAGCGCGCCAAATCCAGATTCTGACGTTTCGAGCACATTGTCCACGGGTGGCATGGCAATTGACAAGCCATCCTTCACGCGTCCCAGTCCGCGCACCCACTTGGCGGTCTGCGCCAACGATACGCGCACATGCCACGAGCCGCCCTCTCGGGCTTGCCGCCACAACGCGGCTTGGGCGCCCAAGGCCATCAAATAGCCCGACGCATGATCGAGCAACTGCACGGGCAGCGCCAGCGGTTTGCGCTGCCCGGCAGCAGCTGCTTCGGCATGGTTGAACCCGGAGGCCGTTTGCACGAGCGAATCGAATCCGCGCCGGGACGCCCAGGGTCCTTCGTGGCTGTACGCCGTCAACGACACGTAGACGAGACCTGGCCGCAACGCCGCCGCGTCATGCGGCCCGAAACCCTGCGCTTCGAGTGCGCCTGGCCGGTAGCCCTGAACGAAGACGTGTGCATCGGTAAGCAGCCGTTTGAGCGATTCGCGTCCCACGGCGGTGCCCAGATCCGCATGGGCCGACAACTTGCCCCGGCTCGTTTCAATCAAAGTGCTGATATTGGGCAGCTCCGGCGCATTGATCAACATGACGTCCGCTCCATACGCCGCGAGCGCGCGGCCGCATACCGGCCCGGCAATGATGCGCGTGAGGTCCAGCACGCGCAGATGCGCCAGTGGCCGTTCGCCAGGCGCGCGTGCGGGCCAGGCGCGCGGGGGCGCATCGCCGATGCGTTCGAGCGTGAATATCGGCAAACGGGCGATCGCGTCGGCCTGAGGATGGGCATCCCATTGCTCGAACGATCGCATGGCCGACACGACGATACCCGCCTCGGCGCCGGCCGTTTCGAACGCCTCGGCGCGCCAATGGCGCAGCGCGGCCTCCACCTCAGTGCGCTCGGTATTCGGGCCGGTCGGCAATCCCAGCACGCGCAGTGCACCGTCGCGATGGTGCGCAAAGTTGGCATGAATGCGCACCCAGCCGTCGGCGCACGGATACAGCCCGGTGATCTTGTCCCAGATCTCCGGCGTCTCGCCGTCAACCGTGAAATAGCTGCGGCACTCCTGTGCCGCGTGCAACATATCCACGCTCACCTGTTGCGGCGTGCCGCCCCGCGCCATGTCGATCTGGGCCGCGGCCAACGCAGCCGCACCCAGGCTGGCTTGCGCCGCAGTACCCACGGCAAATGACGACGGCAGCACCGGTTCCGCGCCGCTCAACGTTATCTGCGCAAGTGTCGACGGCGGCAAGTCCGCTTGACGCCACAGCGCCGCGAGCGCTTCGCTTGGCGTTACCGGGGGCGTGGCAGATAAGTCATTCGGCATGGGCAGGGACATCCGGGGCGCCTTGAGGTCGGTTGACGGTGTGCTCATTACACGACCCGGCGCGCAGCGGGTCAAATTCGGTCACACCCCGCGCAATGACATCGCTCCGATTCAGGCATAGTGCTGCCTTGTCTCCCTCGTCCGTACGGCCTCTCGAACATGAATGCTCTCTGCTGGTTTCGCACCGATCTGCGCGTGCACGACAATCCCGCGCTCGCCCAGGCGATGGCTGATGGCCCTACCCTCGCCGTCTTCGTCGTTTCCCCAGTGCAGTGGCAACAGCACCTCGAGGCGCCGATCAAGGTCGATTTCTGGATGCGCAATCTGGCCGAGCTCAAGCACGCGCTCGACGCCCTGAATGTGCCGCTGAAAATCGTCCACACCGACGACTGGCACGACGTACCCGACAAGCTCGCAGCGTTGTGCAAGGCGCACAGCGTGACCGCCATGCATGCCAACGCCGAATGGGGCATCAACGAGCGGCGCCGCGATATCGCGACGGTCGAGCGTCTCGATAATGAGGGCGTGTCGTCAACGATGCATCACGGTTCGTCATTGCTGATTCCCGGTTCAGTGGTCACAGGCAAAGGCGACGCCTACAAAGTCTTCACGCCCTACGCCCGGGCATGCCGCGAACGCCTGCAGTCGGCGCCGCCGCGCGTCGTCCCCGCGCCGCACAAGCAAACCAAGGCGCCCGCGGCCAGCGACGCGCTACCGCAGAGCGTGCCGGGCTTTGACGCACCCGACCGTGCGCTGCATAAGCTGTGGCCGGCCGGCGAGGATGCCGCAATGGCGCGCGTCGAGGCCTTCGCCAGCGATGCGATCGCCCACTACAAAACCGACCGCGACGTGCCGGCAGTGGATGGTACGAGCCGGATATCGCCGTACCTGGCCGCCGGGGTGATCTCCCCGGGGCAATGCTTGCGCGTGGCGCTCGCCGCCAATCACGGCGAACTCGACAGCGGCAAGCAAGGCATCACGACCTGGATCACCGAACTGCTTTGGCGCGAGTTCTATCAGCATTTGATGGCGGCCAACCCATCCCTTTCCATGCACGCGCCAATGAAACCGGCAACGCGCGGCATTCCCTGGCGCGACGATCCGGATGCATTCGACGCCTGGACTGCGGGCCGAACCGGTTTTCCCATCATTGACGCCGGCATGCGGCAGTTGATGGAAATCGGCTGGATGCACAACCGGCTGCGCATGCTGGTCGCCATGCTGCTCTCGAAAAACCTGCTGATCGATTGGCACAAGGGCGAGGCCTGGTTCATGGCCAACTTGATCGATGGCGATCTGGCGTCGAACAATGGCGGCTGGCAATGGAGCGCTTCGACGGGCGCCGATGCGGTGCCCTACTTCCGTATCTTCAATCCCGAAACGCAGTCGCGCAATATCGATCCGCAGGGTCGGTACATCCGCAAATGGGTGACTGAACTGGCCGGTTTGAACGATCGCGACATCCACGCGCCGTCCGCTCAACAGCGGCGCGAAACCGGCTACCCGGAGGCCATTGTTGATCTGAAAGCCACGCGCAAGCGCGCGCTGGAGGCATTCAAGGCGCTCGGGTAGGCGCAGGCCATCATCCCAAGGGCCGCTGGGTTTGAACTGGGCCTAGTATGAGGGTCATTCCTCATCAATTTGATAATTATCAAGTTGCGGGGCGCGAATACGGAGGATGATCGCGAGATTAGTATCAGAATCTAACAATCGCACACATGCCTGACACCTCCGCCGCGCGTTTCGTCACTGATCACGAGTACGTGCTCCGCGACGACCAATACCTGATTTCCCGCACGGATCTCGAGGGCCGCATCCTGTATGCCAATCCGGCGTTCGTCGAAGTCAGCGGTTACGACAAAGACGAGTTGTATGGCGCGCATCACAACATCGTGCGCCACCCCGGCATGCCACGCGGTGCATTCGCCGATCTGTGGGCCACGCTCAAATCGGGTCGCCGATGGTCCGGCATGGTCAAGAACCGCCGTAAGAACGGCGATTTCTACTGGGTCTTTGCCACCGTTGTGCCCGTCATCGAACATGGCGAGTGCGTGTCCTACGCTTCGGTGCGCGTCAAACCGTCGCGCGACCAGATCGAAGTGGCCGAGGCCGCCTACATCGCGCTGTGCGATGAAGAAGACGGCCTGGGACGCGCGCATGTGGGCGTCTCGGGTGGACGACTGGGGCCGCGCGGCTGGCGCGCCCTGTTGCCGGGCAGCGACCGCTTCAGTCTGGGCGGCGCCCTGGGCACTCGCAGCCTGGCAAGCGGCGCAGTCGCGCTGGGCGCCATCGCGGCAACCGCCTGGGCCGCCCGGCATGCCGACGCGGTACCGGCAAGCCTCACGCCCTACTTCCTGCCCGGCATCCTTACTATTGGCGCGCTGGCCATTCTCGGCACCCATTTCGTGGTCTGGCGTGCCGCCGTTCGCAGCTTGACCGGTCCCACCCACACCACCGATCAAATCGCGACCGGCAATTTGCTGCGTGATGTGGATAGCGAATGGGATGGCGGCCACGGCGCGGCATCGCGCCTGACGCTCTCCATGGACATCATGCGCAAGAGCCTGATCAGCATCACCTACGATGTCGCGCAAAGCGTGGGCAAGTTGCGGGGCGAGGCGCATGCCATCACGCAGAGCAATGAAGCGCTGCGCCACGGCACCCTCGAACAAAACGCCTTGCTCGATGCCGCCGATGGCCGCATGGGCGCGCTGGCCGACAGCGTGGCCGAAATGGCATCGGCGGCCGATCGCGCCACTCGCCTGGCGGCGCAGTCTTCGGACGTCGCCCGCAAAGGCGGGGCGATCGTGCGCGAAGCAACCACGGCCATGCATGGCGTGGTCGAACGTTCCAACAAGATCTCCGAAATCGTCGGCATGATCGAAGGCATCGCCTTCCAGACCAATATCCTGGCCCTGAACGCGGCTGTCGAAGCCGCGCGTGCCGGCGAGCAAGGCAAGGGGTTTGCGGTGGTCGCCTCGGAAGTGCGCAACCTGGCGCTCAAGAGCGACGGTGCCGCCAAAGAAATCAAGCGCGTGATCGAGGCCTCCGAGCAGGTTATCAGCCACGGTGCGCAGTGCGTGGAAGATTCCGGACGCGCCATGAGCGACGTGCTCGACTCGGTCGCGCGCGTAAGCGACATCATGCGCGAGATGACCGATGCCACGGCCACGCAGCTCATCGACATGAATGAGGTGCGAAACAGCATCGCTGCCACCGGCCAGGCCGCGCAACGCAATGCCGAACTGGTCGAAGTCACCAGCGGCTCGGTGCATGTGCTCAATTTGCAGGGCGATGCGCTCCAGCACGCGATTTCGGTCTTCCGGCTGGACAATGTCCCGATCGCCACAGCATCTGCCCAAGCGCCGCTGAAACGCCCGGCATTGGCCTCGGCCCCGGCGGCTACACGATCCAATGGTGTCACGGCTGCTCGCCGCAACCGTGAGGTTGCCACGATCGGATAGAATCGCGGCCCATGCCGCTCCCTATCCTCGCCCTCGCCGCCGCCGCTTTCGGAATCGGCACCAGTGAATTCGTCATCATGGGGCTACTCCCCAATGTGGCGCTCGATCTCAAGGTCACCCTCGACGCTGCGGGTCTGCTGATCACCGGTTACGCCATGGGCGTGGTGATCGGTGCCCCCATCATGGCGGTGTGCACCGCACGTCAGCCGCGCAAAGCCACGCTCATCTTTCTGGCCAGCACGTTTGTGCTCGGTAACGTGCTGTGTGCACTCGCCCCCAATTACGGGATGCTCATGGCGGCACGCGTGGTGACCGCCTTCTGCCACGGCGCGTTTTTCGGCCTCGGCGCGGTCGTGGCGGCCGAGTTGGTGCCGCGGCACCAGCGGTCCAGTGCGATCGCGTTGATGTTTACCGGGCTCACACTGGCCAATGTGCTGGGCGTACCGCTCGGTACCGCCTTGGGTCAGGTGGCCGGCTGGCGCTCAACGTTTTGGTGCGTGTCGGCCATCGGTCTGGCGGCAGTCGCGGCACTGGCCGCATGGCTACCCGGGCGCATCCCCATGAAGCCGGCCAATATCCTGAGCGAGTTTCGCGTGCTGAAAGATGTGCGCGTGGTGTGGCCGCTGGCGGCCAGCGCATTGGCGTCGGCCTCGCTCTTTTGCGTGTTCACCTTCATCACGCCGATTCTCACGCAGGTCACCGGATTCACCGAGCGCTGGGTAAGCGGCGCGTTGCTCTTTTTCGGCGTCGCTCTCACCGTCGGCAGCACGCTCGGCGGCAAACTCGGCGACCGGCATCTGGAGGCCTCGCTGCGTTGGGTGTTCTTCGGACTCATCCTGGTGTTCCTCGGCCTCACGCAAGCGATTCATCATGTGGGCCCGATGCTGCTCACCTTGTTTCTGTGGGGCACATTGGGGTTTGCCGTGGTGCCGCTTTTGCAAACGCTCATCGTCGACCAGGCGGCGGACGCGCCCAATCTGGCGTCCACGCTCAATCAAGGCGCATTCAATCTCGGCAATGCCGCCGGTGCCTGGATGGGGAGCATGGCCTTGAAGCACGGCGGCGCCCTGACCGACCTGCCCTGGATCACTGCCGGCTTAGGCGTCGCCGCCTTTGCGGTAACCCTATGGGGAACGCGTTATTACGGGCGACGCCCCCTCGACCCAGCTACACTCTCCACCTCTGGCTAGGGAGATGTCATGACTTCGATATTCGACTTTTCGGTGCGCGGCAACGACGGCGTGCAAGTGCCGCTGTCCACGTACAGCGACCGCGTGCTGCTCGTGGTCAATGTCGCTTCCAAATGCGGCTTTACGCCGCAATATGCCGGACTTGAGCGGTTGTACCGCGCTTACGGCGACGCCGGTTTGACCGTGCTGGGTTTCCCGTGCAATCAGTTTGGCCACCAAGAGCCCGGATCCGACGACGAGATCAAGCAATTCTGCGAGACCTCCTACGACATCACGTTCCCGGTTTTCGGTAAAGTCGATGTGAATGGCGACGATGCCGATCCGCTCTATGCGTGGCTGAAATCGACCAAACCGGGCCTTCTGGGCACCGAGGCCATCAAGTGGAACTTCACCAAGTTTCTGGTGGGCCGCGACGGCACGGTCATCAAGCGGTTTGCACCCACCGACACGCCCGAAAGCATGACGCCCGCCATTGTGGCCGCCATCGAGCAGACGCAACCGGTTTAGTTTGCCGCCACGCCCACCCCTGCGGTCGACGAAGAGGAATCGCGCGAGGTCCTCTTCGGCCAGACCAGCGCCCAACGAGGATAAGCCATGAGTCACGGCGAATTCAAAGTGCCCGGCGGGAAACTCGTCGTGGCCGACGTCACGATCGAAGCCGGCCGATTGACAGCCGTTCAGATCAGCGGCGATTTCTTTCTCGAGCCGCCTGAAGCGCTCGACTTGATCGATACCGCGCTGCGCGGCTTGCCGGCCGATGCGCCGGAAGCCGATTTGGCGCACGCCGTCCGGCAGGCCCTGCCGCCCACCACCGAAATGTTCGGCTTCTCACCTGAAGCGGTCGCCACTGCCGTGGCCCGCGCACGTTCATGACACGTACCGACTGGAAAGATTACGCCTGGCAACTGATCCACGATGCCCCGCAGTTGCCGCTCACGCACATGGCGCTGGATGCCGTGTTGGCCGATGAAGTGGGTGCCGGCCGCCGGCCGCCAACGTTGCGGATCTGGGAATGGCTGAAACCCGCCGTGGTGATCGGTCGGTTCCAATCGCTGCGCAACGAAATCGATCCCGACGGTGCCACGCGCCATGGCATCGAAGTCGTCCGGCGCGTGAGCGGGGGCGGCGCGATGTTCGTCGAACCGGGCAACACGATTACCTATTCGATCTACGCGCCCGAAGCGCTGGTCAAAGGCATGAGCTTCCAAGAGTCCTACGCCTACCTGGACGACTGGGTGCTCGAAGCATTGGGGTCGCTGGGGATACGCGCGTGGTACCAGCCCTTGAACGACATCGCGTCGGATGCCGGAAAGATTGGCGGGGCAGCGCAGGCCCGGCGCGGCGGTGCCGTTCTGCACCACGTCACGATGGCGTACGACATCGATGCCGACAAAATGCTTGAGGTCCTGCGCATCGGCAAGGAAAAGCTCTCCGACAAGGGCACCACCAGTGCCAAGAAGCGCGTCGATCCCTTGCGCACGCAAACCGGTATGCCCCGGGAAGAAATCATTGCGCGCATGGTGGACACTTTTCGCGCTCGCTACGGTCTGACCGAAGGCGCTGTCACCGAAGAGGAGGCGCGATTGGCCGACAAGCAGGTGACAGAGCGTTTTTCGCGTGAAGACTGGATTGCGGTTGTCCCCTGACCGGCTTGCCGGCTGCACCAGCGCCACGCCTGTGGGTCCCGCATCTTTGCCCCGCCTTCGGGCCCCGTCTTTCGGTTCCGCCTTTGGGTTTCGGCTTTGGGGTCCCGTCTTTGGATCTCGGCTTTGGGTTTGGGCTTTAGGTCCCGCAGGGCCACATTCGGCTTGGGGTCTACGTGTGCTCACTCGGCGCACTTTTAACGATAGGTACGTTGTGACGGATATTTTTGCTTCTTCCCCGATTATCGGGCGCCCCCTATCCTTTGGCCGACCGTTCCGGCGCGCAGCGCAAGGCGTGCTGGTCGCAACCGCCGTCTTTCTAGCCGGCTGTGGTTCATCTCCCAAAGATACGATCAGCTTGGCCAATCAGAAGGCACCGTCGAGCGCGGCGTCCGGCGCTTCAGCCGGCACCCCGGGCGACGCCGGCAGCGTTGCTGTCAAATGGTCGCGCACGAAGCCGGGCTGCACCGGCCAGTGCCCCGCCATCGATATCGATTCAGTGGCTTTTCCGGGCGAACCCAAGCTCACCGAGCTCGTCGACCACGTCCTGGCCTTCATGACCGGCGTCGATCGCCAGCAAAACCTGCCTTATGACACGGTTGCAGGCTACGTCGATTACTTCTGGCAGACCGCGCAAGCGCGGGATGCCACGTCGCTGCGGGGCAAAGTGCGCGCAAGCCCCGGCAATCTGATCGTAGTCGAGCTGGGCACCACCCAGACGCTTACCGGTGCGGCGCACGGCATCCCGGCTACGCAATTTTTGAATTGGGATCGCGCACGCGATCGCGTGGTGGCGTTGGACGAAGTGCTGATACCCGAACGTCGTGCCGCGTTCGTGGAGGCCACGCGAGCCGCGCACACCCGTTGGAAGCAATCGCTGGACGACGCCAAACGCGACCCAGCCTCCTTCAATCGCATGTGGCCCTTTCAAGAAACCGACAACTTCGCCCTCACGCCCGACGGTCTGGTACTCAAGTACGACGCATACGTCATCGCACCCTACGCTGCGGGCCAGCCCGAACTCACGATGCCCTACTCGGCCCTGCAGGGCATTTTGCGCCCGGAATGGATGCCGAAGTAAGGCATAGCCGCCCGACGCGCCATGGAAAACGCCCGCAACGCGGGCGTTTTCCATGATGCAGGCGAACTGGCGCAGGGTGACCTGGCGCAGGCTGAAATGTCGCAGAGAGAACTAGCGAGTGGTGACTAGCGAGTGGTGAACTAGCGAGTTTGCTGATGCAAGACACACCCGTTCGACCACCCGCCTTTCTGATTTACGGATACAGACCGCGCACCTGACGGGCTTGCAGAATGCGCGTGCAAGCCACGATAAACGCGGCCGTGCGCAGCGTCACCGAATGCTCGCGCGCCACGTGCGATACGGCGGCGAATGCGTCGCGCATGATGCGCTCCAGGCGATGGTTGATCTCGTCTTCGCTCCAGAAGAAGCTCGAGAAATCCTGCACCCACTCGAAGTAGCTGACCGTCACGCCACCGGCGTTGGCCACGACGTCGGGTACGACCAAAATGCCCTTGTCACGCAAGATATCGTCGGCCTCGGGCGTCGTGGGGCCGTTGGCGCCCTCGACCACCACCTTGGCGCGTACGCTATCGGCATTGCCGGCGTGGATCTGGCTTTCCAGTGCGGCCGGAATCAAAAACTCTGTTTCGAGTGCCCAGAAGGTGTCGCTATCGATGGTTTCAGCGCCACCGAATCCACCCACGCCGCCATGTTGCGCCACGTGTGCCAGCAAATTGGGCACATCCAGGCCGAATTCGTTGTGAATCGTGCCAGTGTGATCCTGCGCCGCGATCACCTTTGCACCGGTTTCGTGGAACAGGCGTGCGGCGGTGCCGCCCACGTTACCGAAGCCCTGCACGACCACGCGTGCACCGACCACATCGAAACCGATATCGCGCGCGGCTTCGCAGCCGACGACGAACACGCCGCGACCGGTCGCTTCCACACGGCCCAAGCTACCGCCCAACGCGATCGGCTTACCCGTCACGACGCCGGTGGACGTCAGGCCTTCGTTCATGGAATAGGTATCCATCATCCAGGCCATCGTTTGCGCGTTCGTATTGACGTCCGGCGCGGGGATGTCCTTGGACGGTCCGATGATGACGCCGATCTCGGTGGTATACCGACGCGTCATCCGTTCCAGCTCGGATTGCGACAACGTACGCGGATCGACACGAATGCCGCCCTTCGCACCGCCAAACGGCAGGTTGACTGCCGCGTTCTTGACCGACATCCAGGCCGAGAGCGCCATCACTTCAGAAAGCGTCACGTCTTGGTGGAATCGCACGCCGCCCTTACCAGGACCGCGCGAGGTGTTGTGCTGTACGCGATACCCTTCGAAATGCGCCACCCGCCCGTTGTCGAGCTCGATCGGCACGTCGACGATCAACGCGCGCTTCGGGCGCTTGAGCGTCTCCACCCAACGTGCCAGCGAACCTAGATAGGGCGCCACCCGATCGACCTGCTGGAGGTAAACCCCCCAAGGACCGAGGTGGTTGGGATCGAGATAGGACGGCAAAGCATCGGCGGGCGGTAAAGACGACATGCGCGGTCTCCGTTGATTGGGATGGCAGCATTCTAACGACTAAACCAATATGGCCCCAATTAAATTCAAATAATTTAATTAGGGACGTATTGGTAAGACGATGTCATGTTGCGTTTGTGCAGCGTACCGCTGCAGCGCCCATCCTAAGGGGAATTGGGCAGTTCGTCATCCTCGCTGCCGAGCCCCAGCCCACGCACGCCCCCGACGCCCGTGCCTGACGACGTCCCCGTGGACGCGTTGGAACCGCTGCCGCCACTAGCGCCACCGTTGCTTCCGGCCGTACCCGCCGCCGCTCCGGACGGTGCGCCGGCCGCGTTGCCGCCGACACTCGAACCGCCTGCGCGGCTGCCGCTGGTAGGCGCCAGGCGGCTCTCGGGATCCGCACCACCGGCACCCGAACCCGACGACGCCCCACCGCCTGCCCCGCCACCGAACATGACGCCGCCGCCGTCCGACCCGCCGCCACCGGCACCACGGGTTGCGCCGCTGGCTGCGCTATCGCCGTCAGTTGATCCGCCTGCACTGCCACGGCGCTCCCGATCCCGAGCGCCACTCGCGGCCTCGAGCGTCTCTGCCAAGCGAGCTTCCTTCACCGAGCGCGCCCAATCAGCCGCACTCAACCCTTGCAGATTGCGGGTCGTAGGATCCGCGCCCGCGGCAAGCAACCGGTCGACCACGGGTTTGCTGCGCGAATATGCGCCCATCATCAGAGGCGTAGTGCCGTCCGGCGCGGGCGCATTGACGATGGCGCGTTGGGCCAGCAACAGGTTGACCATATCGATCTTTCCTTTGGAGGCGGCGTAGTGCAGAGGTGTCCAGCCCAGCCGATTGACCTGCGCGCCACGGGCGATCAACGCCTTGGCGCGGGTGGTTTCACCCAGCACCGCAAGAAACATCAACGGCGTTTCGTTCTGTCGGTTGGCCGCATTGACGTCGGTCCTGGGGTCTGCCGCGACCAGGTCGTACACCTTCCAGGCCTTGTCGCGCATGGCCTGCATGATCGTGGGCTGGCCGTCGGGCGTTGCCCGGTTGGGATTGGCGCCCTGCTTGAGGAGAGGCGCAATTCGATGCGCGTGGTCGTTGGTGACATACACCCACCAATCACTGGCTTCGTCGGCCACCGCCTGAGCGGCGCAAAGCGCAAAACCGCATGCGAACACCGTTTGCATGGTCACGCGTCGAATCATCGGTCCGAACATCGTTGTCTCCTGAAAACCGCCTTCAACGCACGGGTCATGCCCATGCGTAAGAGCTTACTTTAAAGTTTTTACTCTAAACAATTAACTTTACAAAAAAGGCTTATCTAATTGATTTCAAAAACGTTTTGTGATCGTCTTAATACTTCACCTTAAGTCCAATATCGCCCAACTGCGCGCACATGGCACGCGGCGATATCGCGCATTAAGCATGCCAAATTAGTACGATTGATCGGGAAGGATCGCAACGGCGCACGTCGTTGCTCATTGCCGCATGGCAAACGTACGGCCGCTGCAACGATCCGATCAATTACCTGCATCAAGATGCGCCTGCCTTTCCATTATTGGACGGCGACGCTCTTGTTCGCCAAGCATCCGCGAGACAAACTCGATAGATTCTCGGTGCGGCTCGGGATCAGCTCAACGTCACGCGCCATCGCTTCATCGCCGACTTCATCGCCGACTTCATCGCCGACTTCATCGCCGACTTCATCGCTGACCTCATCGCTGACCTCATCGCTGACCTCATCGCTGACCTCATCGTTGACCTTAGCGTTGGCCTTAGCGTTGGCCCTAACCGCCGGTCCATCGCTGGAGCCTCAGCGCCGATCTCAGCAATAGCTTTACCGCTGTGCCTTACCAAACAACCTGAAAAAATTGTCCGTCGTGGCACGTGCTACTTCGGCCACGGGAATCCCGCGCAGATCGGCGATCTTCTCGGCCACGTGCATGACCTTTGACGGATCGTTCGTTTTGCCGCGAAACGGTACCGGGGCCAGGTACGGCGAATCGGTTTCGATCAGCAGCCGATCGAGCGGCACGCGACAGGCGACGTCATGCAGCGTGGTCGCATTTTTGAAGGTGACGATACCGGACAGCGAGATGTAGAAGCCCAAGGCAAGCGCCGCCTCTGCCACTTCCCACGATTCGGTGAAGCAGTGCATGACGCCCCCTGCCTGCTGTGCCCCTTCCTCGCGCATGATGCGCAACGTGTCTTCGGGCGCGGCCCGCGTGTGGATGATGAGCGGCAGACCGGTTTCACGGCTGACCTGGATATGGGTGCGAAATCGATCGCGCTGCCAATCCAGTGGTTCTTTAAGTCGGAAGTAATCCAGCCCGGTCTCGCCAATGGCCACCACCTTAGGGTGCGCTGAGAGAGCGATGAGTTGCTCTGCGGTCGGCTCGATCGTATCTTCGTAGTCGGGATGCACGCCCACCGACGCCCACAGGTGGGGATGCGGCGTCACACCGTCGATCAGGCCCTGCCAGTCGGGCAGATTAACGCTCACGACCAAGGCGTGCGTGACCTGATTCTGCGCCATGCGATCCAAGATCGCAGGCAAATCGGCGGCCAAATCGGGAAAATTCAGATGGCAATGCGAATCGACGTACATAACGCAGCAAGGCTTAAAGTGATATCAAGCCTGGCAGGATAGCACCACGCGCTGCAGTGCCGCATGGATGAAGAGTTTGGCGTTCAAGGGATGGGTGGCCAAGGTGCGCTGGCGTGTGAGCCACCGCGCGCCCTCGGCCAAGGGCTCTGGCTTGGCGCGCGCCGCCGCAGCCGCGCAGGCTTGCGCCAAGGCGGGGAAGTAACGCACCGGCGCGCCCACCTGGGCCAGCGACAAGTCGATATACAGGCGCTGCAGCGTATCGATCCACTCGCTCGCGGGCGTTTTTTCGATCGAGTCCGCCATGGCACCCACGTCGGGCGGCTGCCCGCGTGCCAAAGCCTGCAACAACGCGGCAGCCCATTCGGGGCAGGCCGATTCGCGGGTTTGCGACAGTGTCAGCGCGGCAAGCGGCGCACCACCGGCCGCCGCCAACCAGGCATCGGGCGCGGCCACGCCCTGCTCACCCAGCCACAGCAGGGCCTGCGAGGCGTCCGGCGTGGCCATCGGCAACCGTCGGCAACGCGACAGCAGCGTGGGCAACAGGCGATCGGGCGCATCGGCCACGATCAGCAGAATCGTGTGTTCCGGGGGTTCTTCGAGAATTTTCAGCAGCGCATTGGCGGCCATCACGTTGAGCGCTTCGGCGGGGTACAGCAACGCCACGCGCCAGCCGCCGCGGTGCGTGGCCATATTGAACCAGGGTCCCAACGCGCGAATCTGGTCGATGCGAATATCTTTGGAAGGCGCACGTTTGGCGCTTCCGGATGCCGGCGCGGCACTCTCGCCGCCGCCATCGCCCTCGTCCGCGTCACTGGGGGCATCCGCACCCTCTTCCACAGCCACGGCTTCGGGTCGAATGCGCCGAAAATCGGGGTGATTACCGCTTGCCATCCAGGTGCAGGATGGGCAGTCGCCACAGGCCAATCCGGCCGCCGGCCGTTCGCACAGCAAGCTGGCTGCTGCGGCGTGCGCGAAGGTCACCTTGCCGATGCCGGTCAGTCCGTGCAACAGCCAGGCGTGCGCAAAGCGCTCGCGGTCGGCCAGCCATTGCCGAGCCAGGTCGTGCTGCCACGGATAAAAGCGCGGCAAACTCATGCGCTGGCCGCCATCATGTCGATCAGCGACGCTTCCAACTGCTCGCGGATCTCGGCAATGCTCTGCGTGCCGTCAATAATGCGAAAACGCTCGGGATCGGCGGCCGCACGGGCGTGATACGCCGCTCGCGTGCGTTCGAAAAACGCCGCACCTTCGCGTTCGAAGCGATCGGGCTCGCGGGCATCGGCCAGCCGGGCCCGTGCAACCTCGAGGGGCACATCGAACAGCCACGTACGATCGGGTTGAAACGCGGGATGCACCCATTGTTCGAGCGTCGCGATGCGCGATGCGCCCAACTCGCGGCCTCCGCCCTGGTAGGCATAGGTCGCGTCGGTAAACCGGTCGCACACGACCCACTCGCCCGCCTCGATAGCGGGTTGAATCACCGTGCGCACATGCTCGCTACGCGCCGCAAACATCAATAGGGTCTCGGTTTCGAGCGCCATCGGCTCGGTCAGCACCAGGGCACGCAGCCGCTCGCCTAAAGGCGTGCCGCCCGGCTCGCGGGTCGACACGACCGATACGCCATGCGCCCGCACGGCATCGGTCAACCACGCGATATGCGTGCTTTTGCCCGCACCATCCACACCTTCCAGCGTGATGAAACGACCGCGTTGTTGCGTCATGGTGTTCTTCCGAGAATAAAGCGGGAAACATTGCGGTTGTGGTCGGCCAGATTGGTGGCGAACTCGCTGGTGCCGTTGCCGCGGGAAACGAAATACAGAAACTTATGGGTTTCGGGATGCACCGTGGCGCGCAGGGCCGCCCGCCCTGGACTGGCAATGGGGGTGGGCGGCAGACCGTTGCGCGTGTAGGTATTCCACGGCGTGTCGGTTTGGAGATCGCGCTTGCGAATCCGCCCGTCGTACGCCTCGCCCATGCCGTAGATCACGGTGGGATCGGTTTGCAGCGGCATGCCGATGCGCAGGCGGTTGATGAACACGCCGGCGACGCGATCGCGATCCTGCGTATGACCCGTCTCTTTTTCGACGATCGACGCCAGGATCAGCAAGTGATACGGGTCGGCCAGCGGCAGATCGGGGTCGCGCTCGGCCCAGATCTCCGCCAGAATCGCCTGCGACTCCTTGTAGCCGCGACGCAGCAGGTCAAAGTCAGATGTGCCGGGGCTGAAAACGTAGGTGTCGGGAAAGATCAATCCTTCAAGGCTGTCGCCGGTGCCGCCCAGGCGAGCGACGATCTCCTTGTCGCTCACGCCGTCGAGCGTTTGCTTCACATCCGGATGCGCACGCAGCGCCTGACGGATCTGCCGCATGTTCCAACCTTCAACCAATGTCACTTGGCGCTGGCTCATATCGCCCCGCGCCATACGCGTGAGCAAGAGCCAAGGACTATCCCCGCGCGAGGCTTCGTAACCGCCCGCCTTGATGAGTTTGTCCTGTTCGCTCAATCGCGCCATCCAGACGAAACCAGGCTCCCAGACCGACAGCCCGGCCGCATTGAGCTGACGCACGATGGTGCGCACACTGCTGCCGGGTTCGATCACAAAGTCGACTTTTTCGGCGGTCATCGACACCGGCTGCGTCGCCCAATACCAGGCCGCGCCGACACCGGCGGCTACGAGGAGGACCAGCGCCAGCAGGCCGCACGACAGGAAGATAAAAATGCGCTTTTTCATAGGAGTGCGAAGTGTAATGGATTGCGCCGGGGGCGGCGTCGGCGCATAGCCGGACAACCGTCGGGGGCAATGGCCGATTTGCAGGCACCGGGGTATATCATCCTGGCTTTAGAGACACCATGCATAAGGCCTCCCCGTGACTTTGGACGCTTCCATCTCGCCATCGGTTTCCGATCTTTCTCCGGCTGCGCAACCCGGCGCCGAGCTACCCGCCATCTCCGGCGCGCAATTCGCCCCGTTGCCCGAATTTCGCGTGTTTGCCGCCACTGGCGCCGATGCCCCCGCATTCTTGCACGGTCAGTTGACCCATGATGTGACCGGCCTCGGGGCCGACGCCGCCCGGTTTGCCGGGTACTGCACGGCCAAAGGCCGTTTATTGGCGACGATGGTGTTCTGGCATGCCGCTCCCGCCGAGAACGGCGATCCGGTGATTCAGGGCTTCCTGCGCGCCGACATCGCCGAGGCCGTGATCAAGAAGCTTTCGATGTTCGTCTTGCGCGCGAAGGTCAAGTTCTCGTTTCCCGAATCTCAGGTCTGGGGTGTGCAAGCCGAGACTGCCGCCCAACAGACCATCGTGGATGCCGCGGGTGCTGTGCCCGAGACGCACTGGCGCGCCGCGCACCTGCCCAGCGGCACCTGGATCGCCGCGCCCGTAGCTGAAGCGGCGGCACGCTGGTGGTGGATCGCCGATGAGGCGCAACGCGACCTGGCGTTGCCCGCCTTGCGCGATCGGGCAAGTGAGGTCGTTCCGGCAAGCTTCCGCATGAAAGATCTGCAGGCTGGGCTGCCTTGGGTGAGCGCGCCTACGCAGGACGTGTTCATCCCGCAAACCCTCAACCTCGACCTGGTGGATGGCGTTAGCTTCACCAAGGGCTGCTATCCCGGCCAGGAAGTTGTGGCGCGCAGCCATTACCGCGGCACGGTCAAACGCCGCATGGCGCTGGGCACGCTTGCTGGCGGCGCCGCTGCCGATACGGATGCCTTGCGAAATCTGGACATTTTCGACGCCCGGCACCCCGATGAGCCATGTGGTCGCGTGGTGGATGCCGCTGGCCATGGCGCCGTGGCACTGGTGTTCGAAACCACACTGGCCTCACTCCCCGAAGGCGATCTGCGCCTGGGCGCCGCCGACGGCCCGGTCATTCACGTGCAGCCGTTGCCGTACGCCTTGGCATAGCGCGTTCGGTCACGGCGGCATCGCCTGGGGCCCGGGTGTTGGAACATGCCGATAGACGGCATCCGAGCGGAACGCCGCAATCATGAAGCACAAACGCGCGGCCAGATTGCCGCGCGTCCTTCAGGCATCGCGTGCCGAGGATGCTTCTTAGGCATCGCGTGCCGAGGATCCTTCGAGGACCCTTCGAGGACCCTTCGAGGACCCTTCGAGGACCCTTCGGGCTTCTACTTCTGTGGCGCCCGGGTGTAAAGCTGCAGGATGCTCGAGAAATCGAGCTTGCCGCTACCGCCGGCACTGTGCATCGCAAACAGATTGCGCGCCAGCTCGCCCAGCGGTACGGCAGAGCGCGTGGTCATCGCCGATTCCGCGGCCAGCCCAAGGTCCTTCAACATCAGATCCACCCCGAATCCGCCCGCATAGCCCTTGGACGCCGGTGCCTGCGGCATCACGCCCGGCCACGGGTTGTACAACTCGGTGGCCCAGTTACGGCCCGAACTCTTGGCCACGATTTCCGAGAGCACGGCGGGATCCAGACCGTTGGCCACACCCAGCGCGAGCGCTTCTGAGGTGCCCGCCATAAGGATGCCCAACAGCATGTTGTTGCAGATCTTGGCCACCTGCCCCGCGCCCGCACCGCCCGCGTGGAAGAGATTTTTGCCCATTTTCTCCAGAATCGGCCGCGCCCGGGTGACGTTGGCTTCGTCGCCACCCATGATGAACGTCAGTGTGCCTGCAGCGGCGCCACCGGTGCCGCCCGATACCGGCGCATCGATCATGGCGATCCCGCGCGCCTGCGCGGCCTCAGCCACCTTGCGAGCGCTTTCCGGCGAAATCGTGCTGCAGTCGATCACGAGCGCAGTCGGCGCCACGCGGCCCAGCAAGTCGTCTTCCAGGTAAAGCCGTTCGACATGCAGGCTGGCCGGCAGCATCGTGATAACGACCTCCGCATCGGCCACGGCGCTGGCCGCGTCGGCGGCTGCGCTGGCACCGGCCTGCGTCAACTGCGCGACGGCAGACGCCGACAGGTCATAAACGGTCAGGTCATGCCCGGCCTTGACCAGGTTGTGCGCCATCGGCGCACCCATATTGCCCAGGCCGATAAATGCAATGCGAGTCATGGTTTGTCTCCGTGGTGAGCATGGATATGCATCGTGTTGTTTTGATGTGGCAGTGCTGTTTTGTTACGCCGCCAGCTATGTTGCGGGCTGAACCGACGGCCGCAAATCTGCAAGCCGTACGGTGGTGCGAATGAGAGATGGTCGTACGAATACAGATCCGTGCCGTCAGGCAATGCCTCCCAGATCCGCCAACGGATGCGCCTGACCTTCCGGCCAGGGGGCGCGGAAAAAGCGCTGCACCCACTCGGCGTCGGCATCAGCCAGCGTTGCCGGATGCCAGCGCGGCTGCTTGTCCTTGTCGATCAGCAGCGCGCGGATCCCCTCTTTCAGGTCGCCGTGCACCGTGCAGGCCAGCGCCGCGATGTATTCGGTGCGAAACACGTCGGCCAACGACATCAAGCGCGTCCGCTGTTGCAAGGTGAAGGCCAGGCGCGCCGAACCAGGCGAACCATGCCCCAGCGTGGTGGCAGCCCGCGCCAGCCACGCGTCCTGGTGCCCGGCCAGATCGCGCAGCTCTTCGACGATCTGATCGAGATCGTTGCCGCTGCACAAGCTATTGATCTGAAATGCATTTTGGCGCAATGGCCCAGGCGACGGGGGCGGTGCCGAATGCGCATTGAGCACATGACGCAAGAGCCCATCGTTGATCGACCGGCCGCTGGCGCCCATGGTTTCATCGCCCAAGGCACGCCCGGCCGCATGGCCGGCCCAGGGCTGTTCCAACAGACTCGCCATGATGTCCGGCAGCGACTTCGACTCCACCATGAAATCGGCCAATCCGGTAAACAACGCGTCCGAGCCGCCGATCTGTGCCCCAGTCAACGCCAGGAAAAGCCCGGTCTTGCCGGGCATACGATTCAACATCCAACTGCCGCCCACATCGGGAAACAATCCGATCGTGATCTCGGGCATGGCCAGACGCGAGGTCTCGGTCACCACACGGTGGCTCGCGCCCATCATCAGTCCGATGCCGCCGCCCATCACGATGCCGTGACCCCAGCACAGTACCGGCTTGGGATAGTGATGGATGAAGTGGTCCAGACGATATTCGGATTCGAAAAAGCGCCGGGCGTAATCGTTGTTCCAGGCATCGTCGGACGCGTTCTGCTGCATGCTGCGATACAGGCCATGCAAATCGCCACCGGCGCAAAACGCCTTGCCGCCTTCCCCTTTGAGCATGACGACGGCCACTTCGGCATCGTCGGCCCACAACTGCAACTGCTCATAGAGCCGCTGCACCATCTCCAGATCCAACCCATTCAACGTTTGTGGCGCGTTCAGCGTAGCCACGCCGATACGCATGCCATTGGCCGCTGCTTGCGTATCGAACAGTACTGGGGCATTCATCGCAAATCCGCTCCTTTGTCGATCAACTGGCGCGCAATGATGACGCGCATGATTTCATTCGTGCCTTCCAGAATCTGGTGAACGCGTGTGTCGCGCACCAGACGCTCCAGCGGATAGTCTCGCAGATAACCATAGCCGCCGTGGATCTGTTGCGCATCCAGACACACTTGAAAACCGGCGTCGGTGGCGAACCGCTTGGCCATTGCGCAATAGGTGGCCGCATCGGCGTTGCCTTGATCCAGTTTGCAGGCCGCCAGACGCACCATTTGACGGGCCGACACGATCGAGGTGGCCATGTCGGCCAGCTTGAACTGCAGCGCCTGAAAATCCGCCAGGGGGCGGCCGAATTGCTTGCGTTCGGTGAGGTACCGCCGCGCGGCGTCATAGGCGCCTTGCGCCGCGCCCACCGAGCAGGTGCCGATATTGATACGCCCGCCATCCAGCCCGCGCATCGCGATCATGAACCCCTCGCCCTCCTCGCCCAGCCGGTATGCTGCGGGCACGCGCACGTTCTCAAACGTAATCTGCCGCGTGGACTGGCTGTTCCAGCCCATTTTGTCCTCCTTGCGGCCATAGGTGATGCCCGGCAAATCGGCGGGCACGGCAAAGGCGCTGATGCCCTTGGGCCCGTCGCCGCCGGAGCGCGCCATCACTACCAGCAATTGGGTATCGCCGCCGCCCGAAATGAAAGCCTTGGCGCCGTCCAGCACGTAATGGTCGCCATCGAGCCGGGCACGCGTGCGGAGCGACGCGGCATCCGAACCCGCATTCGGCTCGGTCAGGCAATACGACGCCAGCTTGGCGCCGGACGCCAGTTGCGCGCCCCACGCATCCCGCAAGGCCTGACTGCCCCACTTGCCCACCATCCACGTGGCCATATTGTGGATCGTGAGAAATGCCGTCGTGGAAGGGTCGACCGCCGCCATCTCCTCGAATACCAGCGTGGCATCCAGACGCGGCAGGCCGAGGCCGCCGATCGCTTCGTCGGCATAGATGGCGCAGAACCCCATTTCGCCCGCACGAGCAAAGGTCTCGCGGGGGAAAATACATTCGGCATCCCAGCGCGCGGCGTGGGGCGCCAATTCGCCCTCGGCAAATTCGCGCGCCGCCTGAGCGATCGCGCGTTGGTCTTCGTTAAGTTCGAAATCCACGTTGTTGTCTCCGTTGTCCTCGGCGCGCCGGGCCTTTCAGCCGCGCGTCTCATCGTATAGGACGATTTTGCATGACGTTGACGTAAACGTAAATGCGTAATCACCGCGAGCGGTGCAAGACAACCAGGATAAGGCGTTAACGGGTGGGTTTGGCTCGGTGCGCGGCCCGTCGGCGGCGCGACACCATGGGATCGAAGCTCAGCCCGCGGTAGATTTCAACCCGATCCCCATCGGTGACCCCATCCTGGGATGTAACGCGCTTGGCAAAAACGCCGACGCCCTCCTCCCAGGGATCGATCGCAGGAAACGCCTGCGTGAAGCCGCTGGCGGCAAGCGCGTCGCCCACTGTAGCGCCCGCGGCGAGCATCACCTCCCGCTGCCAGATATCGCGCGCGGCGGGATAGCACACGATCACGCGCAAACCCTTGGCCCCGGCACCCTCAACACGCTGCGCCTCGGCGACCAAGCGCTCAGTCGCCATACTTGTCGTTGGCGCGCTTGGTAAACGAATCGATGAAACTGGTCGCGATCCGGTTGAACACCGGTCCTACCAACATCTCGAGCGCACGGTTGGAAAACGCATATTCGAGCGTAAACAGCACCTTGCATGCTTCATCGTCCAGCGATTGGAAGCGCCAGGTGCCGTTCAATGACGAAAACGGCCCGTCGACCAATTGCAGGTCGATACGGTCTGGATACTGATGCGTATTGCGCGTGGTGAAGCGCTGACGCAGGCCGGCAAGCGCGATCGTGATCGACGCCTGCATGCCATGTTCATCGCGCTGCTGCACCTCGGCGCCGCCGCACCAAGGCATGAATTCGGGGTATTTTTCGACGTCCGCGACCAGCTCGAACATCTGTGCGGCGCTGTGTGGGACGAGGACGGTACGTTCAACGGTATGCATCGACTATCGCAAATGGCTAGAATGGTTGGATTTTACCGGCTACACGCAGGCAGGACTTGGCGGCATGAGTATTATCGAAAATCGCAAGGCAACCCACGACTACTTCATCGAGGATCGGTTCGAAGCCGGACTGGTGCTGCAGGGCTGGGAAGTCAAGGCCATCCGGGACAACCGGGTGCAGCTCAAGGAAAGCTACGTCATCGTGCGCGATGGCGAACTTTACCTGTTGGGTATGCACGTCAGCCCGCTGGCAACCGCCTCTACCCACATTCATCCTGACGCTGCACGCACGCGCAAGCTGCTGCTCAATGCGGAAGAGATCAGCAAGCTCATCGGCAAGGTCGAGCAACGCGGCTACACGCTCGTTCCGCTCAATCTGCATTATAAAAACGGTCGTATCAAACTGGATTTTGCGCTGGGCCGTGGCAAGAAGATGCACGACAAGCGCGATACCGAACGCGAACGCGACTGGGCGCGCGAAAAAACCAGCATCATGAAGCACGACACGCGCGTGCCGCGCCGCGAAACGGCGAAGAGCGAATAGGCGATCCTGCATCGCAAATCGTAGTCATGCCGTACGCAGCGTGACGCGATCCCGCCCTTCGGCCTTGGACGCGTATAAGGCCAGGTCGGCGCGTTGCACCAGCGCCTGCAGCGTATCGCCCCGCTTCCAGCTCGTCAGCCCAGCACTGAAGGTGTACGGCAATATCTTGCCGTCGTAGGTGCATGGCGTGATCCGCACCGCCTCCACCCAACGCTGCGTCAGCGCGGAAGCTTCCGCTTGCGTCATCCCGTTAAAGAGCACCACGAATTCCTCGCCGCCAAACCGGCCCAGCAGATCTTCGGGCCGCAGCACGGCGTGACCGAGCGCGGCCAGGTGCTTGAGCACGGCATCGCCACCGCCGTGTCCATGGGTGTCGTTGAGTTGCTTGAATAGATCGATATCCAGCATCAGCAGCGACATCGGCTTGCCGCTGCGCTCGGTCGCACGCAGGCTGCGTTGCGCGGCGCTCCACCAGGCGCGGCGCGTGGCCGCGTGGGTGAGATCGTCCACATTGGCCTCACGCTCCCGATCGGCCAACATGCGATCGTGAACCATCATGATCATCCCGATCGTCAAGCTCGGCATGATCAATACGCCCACCGTGAGGAAAATGGCGTTCCAGGCCGTAGCCGACATCAAGCTGGCCTGGGGCGACTCCACCCCGGAGAGGTAGACGAAGGCGCGAAGCGCATAGCCCACCGCCGCAAACGCCGCCACGCCGATCGTAAAGGCGTAGGGATAAACGGGGCGCTCACGCGGCCGATGGCGATGGATGTGGATAGCCAGGGCCACGCAGATGGCAGCGGCAAAGAGCGATGCAATCGCCACGCGTGCGGCCAAGCTTGGCCAGAGATAGTAAAACGCCGCAATGCCGCCGCTTACCATCCCGATCGCGCCATACCAGAGGGGACGCGCCGCGACATAGCCAAAAAAGCGGCATGCCGCCGAATACACCAGCACCATGCCGCTTGCCATCAAGGCATTGGCAAGCACGATGGTGAAGACGGCGGGTACCGAAGGCAGTTGCTGCAGTGGGGACAACACCAACGCGCCTATCACAGCGAGATTGGCCCACACAAGCAAGCGTGTGCCAGGAATGCCGCTGCGCATCAGCGACAGGGCCACCAGCGTCATCATCACGCTGGCCAGCGCCGTAATCCACAACAAGCTTTGAGGCGTCATGTACAACTACCGCCGAGCAAACGGCTGGGCCGTTCAGACTCGCGGCGTGGACTTCACGATGGTCATGGCCGAGGCCACCATCGATCCCAGATCCGACAGATTCGCCGGCAGGATCAGTGTGTTGCCTTGCTTGGCCACCTTGGCAAAGGCGTCGACATAATCTTCGGCCACACGCAGATTGACCGCCTCCATGCCACCTGGCTGGCGCACGGCTTCGGCCACTTGCGAGATGGCCTTGGCCGTTGCTTCGGCAATTGCCAGCACGGCAGCCGCTTCACCTTGCGCCTGGTTGATCTGCGCTTGCTTCTCGCCTTCCGAGCGGGCAATTGCGGCTTCGCGCTCGCCCGTCGCGATGTTGATCTGCTCTTGACGGCGACCTTCCGAGGCCGCGATCAAGGCGCGCTTTTCGCGCTCTGCCGTGATCTGGGCCTGCATGGCACGCAAGATCTCGTTGGGCGGCGTCAAATCCTTGATTTCGTAGCGCAACACCTTCACGCCCCAGTTGAGCGCTGCCTCGTCGAGCGAGGCCACGATGGTGCTATTGATGATTTCACGTTCTTCAAACGTCCGATCCAGTTCCATCTTGCCGATCACCGAACGCAATGTGGTTTGCGCGAGTTGGGTAATGGCCGAAATGTAATTGGACGAACCGTACGATGCACGCATCGGATCGGTCACTTGAAAATACAGCACACCATCGACCTGCAATTGCGTGTTGTCACGCGTAATACAAACCTGGCTGGGAACGTCCAGCGGAATTTCCTTCAACGAATGCTTGTACGCCACCCGTTCGATAAACGGAATCACAAACCCTGCGCCCGGCGACAGCGACCGGTCGAATTTTCCAAGGCGCTCGATCACCCATGCGTTTTGTTGGGGAACGATCGCAATTGCCTTGATCAGTATCAACACCGCCAACGCGAGAACAACGAACAGGGCAATCGTGGGGCCGTCAAACATCATGGCGAGCTTCTCCGTTTGGGCACCAGGATGAGCCGGGTGCCCTTTATTTCATTGATGACAAAAGTGCCCGGCTCGAGGCTTTCGCCTTCGGCCAACTGGGCTTGCCAGTTTGCACCGCGATAAAACACACGCGCAGCACGATCCGCCGACCACTGCTCGACTTCGACCGTCTGCCCGATATCGAGATTGGCGTCGGCATTACGTCCCGTGTGCACGCCGCGCTTTTTGAGCACGCCTACAGCGCGCAGCACGAACAGGCCAGCCAGCGCCACCACAATTGCGGTGACCAGCTGCCACTGCAGCGTCCAGCCCAACAGTGCAGCTACCCCGCCCGCCGCAATGCCCAAAGCCACCAGCAATAAATAAAACGTGCCTGTTGCGACTTCGCCGATGAGTGCGACGGCCGCCAGTGCGAACCAAATCCACATATCCAATCTACCGGCAAATAAGATGATTCATTGTACGGAATTATTAAAGCGACCGTACCGATAATAAAAACGCAATTTGACGGCGGAATGACGGGCAAAAGAAAGCCGCAAAAAATAAATATAAAAGCAAAAAACCACGTTCGAAAACGTGGCTTTTTTATTCGGGCAGTGGCGGCGTGCGCCACTGCCTGCCGTTAAGTGCGCATCAACCGCGCATCAACATGGATGGCGCCGGCATGCAGCAGGCGCCAAGCAGGCGTCGAGCAATGATCAACCGGCAGCCAGCTTCTGCCACGTGTCGACCACCGTATCCGGATTGAGCGACATCGACAAAATACCTTCGTCCTTGAGCCACTTTGCGAAGTCGGGATGATCGCTGGGGCCCTGGCCGCAGATTCCGACGTACTTGTTGGCCTTCAGGCAAGCCTGGATGGCACGGCGCAGCATGAACTTCACGGCTTCGTCGCGTTCATCGAAGTCGATGGCCAGCAACTCCATTCCCGAATCGCGGTCCAGACCGAGCGTGAGCTGGGTCATGTCGTTCGAACCGATCGAGAAACCATCGAAATGCTCGAGGAACTCATCGGCCAGAATGGCATTGGACGGTACTTCGCACATCATGATGAGGCGCAAGCCGTTCTTGCCGCGTTCCAGGCCGTTATGCGCCAGGAGCTCGACCACTTTCTTGGCCTGATTCACGGTACGCACGAAGGGCACCATGATCTCGACGTTGGTCAGGCCCATGTCGTCGCGCACGCGCTTGAGCGCTTCGCACTCCATGCGGAAGCATTCTTCGAACTCTTCCGACACATATCGCGAGGCGCCGCGGAAGCCCAGCATGGGATTCTCTTCTTCCGGCTCGTAGCGCGAACCGCCGATCAGCTTGCGATATTCGTTGGACTTGAAGTCCGACAGACGCACGATGACCGACTTCGGGTAGAACGCTGCACCGATCGTGGCGATGCCTTCGGCCAGCTTCTCGACGAAGAAGGCACGGGGGCTCGCGTAACCGCGCGCGGCCGATTCGACCGCTTGTTTCAACTCACCATCGACGTTCGGATAGTCGAGCACCGCCTTGGGGTGGATGCCGATATTGTTGTTGATGATGAATTCGAGACGCGCCAGGCCCACACCGGAGTTGGGAATCTGCGAAAAATCGAAGGCCAGTTGCGGATTGCCCACGTTCATCATGATCTTCAGATCGATGGCGGGCATTTCGCCGCGGCGGACTTCTTCCACTTCGGTTTCGATCAGGCCGTCATAAATGCGACCTTCATCGCCTTCGGCGCAAGACACCGTCACTTGCTGGCCGGCCTTCAACAGATCGGTAGCATTGCCGCAACCCACGACGGCCGGAATACCCAGCTCGCGCGCGATGATGGCCGCGTGGCAGGTACGGCCGCCACGGTTGGTGACGATGGCCGAGGCACGCTTCATCACCGGCTCCCAGTTGGGATCGGTCATGTCAGTGACCAGCACGTCGCCGGGCTGCACCTGATCCATGTCGGAAATATCGCCCACGACGCGCACGGCACCCTGGCCGATCTTCTGACCGATCGCACGGCCCGTGATCAGCACTTCGCCGGTCGCCTTCAGGCGATAGCGCTGTTGCACATCGCTGGGCGCTTGCTGCGACTTCACCGTTTCAGGACGCGCTTGCAGGATGTACATCTTGCCATCCACGCCATCGCGGCCCCATTCGATATCCATCGGGCGCTTGTAATGCTTTTCGATAATCACGGCGTACTTCGCCAGCTCGGTGACTTCGTCGTCCGTGAGCGAGTAGCGGTTGCGCTCGGATACCGGCACGTCGACCACACGCACGGCGCGGCCTTCGGTGCGCTCGGCATCGAATTCCATCTTGATCAGCTTGGAGCCGATACGGCGCCCGACGATAGCGTATTTGCCCGCGTCCAGCGTGGGCTTGAAGACGTAGAACTCGTCGGGGTTGACGGCGCCCTGCACCACCGTTTCGCCCAAACCGTAGGACGACGTGATGAAGACGACATCGGTAAAGCCCGATTCGGTATCCAATGTGAACATGACGCCTGCGCTGCCCTTGTCCGAACGCACCATGCGCTGGATGCCGGCCGACAACGCCACGTCAGTGTGGGCGTAACCTTTGTGCACGCGATACGAGATCGCGCGGTCGTTGTACAGCGACGCGAACACGTGACGGATCTTGTCGAGCACGTCGTCGATGCCGACCACGTTCAGATAGGTTTCTTGCTGACCGGCGAAAGACGCGTCGGGCAAATCCTCAGCCGTGGCGGACGAACGCACAGCAAACGAACCCTTGCCGTCGGCATCCAGCACGGCGAAAGACTCGCGAATGGCTTTTTCGAGGCCGACGGGCAGCGGGGTTTCGATTACCCATTGACGGATCTCGCCGCCGGCCTGGGCCAAGGCGCGAACATCTTCCGGATTGAGCGTGCGCAGACGTTCGGCGATACGATCGTCCAGGCCAGTGGCTTTCAGAAACTCGCGGAATGCATCGGCCGTGGTCGCAAAACCACCTGGCACGCGCACACCGGCGCCTGCCAATTGACTGATCATTTCCCCAAGCGAAGCGTTCTTACCTCCTACCGAGTCCACATCCGTCATCCGGAGCTGCTCGAACGAAACAACGTACGACATTGAAGTCACCTTTTACAATGGAATGAAAGCGAGTTTGGTCAGACCGCTAAACGCACTGACCAAACTGGCCTTGGGCCCGCCCGAAACCGGGTGACTTGGGGTGACTGGACGCCCAGAATTGTACCCGGTCGAACCTACCTTGTACCTTGGTTGGAATTTACTTACACATGAATCAAACCCCTATCGCGCGTTCGGTTTACATCGTTTCGGACAGCACCGGCATTACGGCTGAGACCTTCAGCCAGTCGGTCCTGGCGCAGTTCGAAGGCGTCAAGTTTCGCCCAATCCGACTGCCGTATATCGACACCCCCGCAAAAGCGGACGAAGTCGTCGCCCGCATCAACCGCAACGCCGCCGAAGCCGGCGTGCCCCCGATCGTTTTCAGCACCCTCGTCACGCCCGAAATCCTCGCCCGCGTACGGCAATCCAACGGTGTGTTTCTGGATCTGTTCGGCACCTTTGTGAGCCATATCGAGCAGGCACTGGGCCTTAAATCGAGTCATTCGGTGGGCCGCTCGCACATGGCGGCCAACAGCGAAAAATACCGCAACCGGATCGACGCCATCAACTTCTGCCTGGCGCACGACGATGGTCAATTCGTCAGCAACCTGGGACAGGCCGACGTAATTCTGGTGGGCGTATCGCGCTGCGGCAAAACGCCGACCAGCCTTTATCTGGCGATGCAATACGCCATTAAAGCGGCCAACTTTCCGCTCACGCCTGACGATTTCGAGCGCAATGCCCTGCCCTCGACCATCGCGCCGTTCCGCGACAAGCTGTTCGGGCTCTCGATCTTGCCCGAACGTCTGGCTGAAGTGCGTCACGAACGCCGCCCCAACAGCAGTTACTCCCGGATCGAACAATGCCGCTACGAAGTGGCGGAAGCCGAGCGCATGATGCGCCGTGAAGGCATTTCCTGGCTATCGACCACGACCAAGTCGATCGAGGAGATTTCGACCACGGTGATTCAGGAAGTGGGACTGGACACGGCTTGATGCCAAAGCGGTAGCCACGCCACGTGCAAAGGCGCGGTGTGGTGCCCGTCAGGCCAGCCGTTGACGCCGGTGCTCGAACAGGCACACGGCAGCCGCCATGGCCACGTTAAGCGACTCCACGGCCGCATCGTCGTGCGGGATGTATACCTTGGCGGACGCCGCGGCGAGCAGATCGGGATGCACGCCCTGCCCTTCATTGCCGAAGAGCCACCCGCACTGCGCAGGCAAGGCTTGCGCGTAAAGCGACGCTGCACCCTCCAGCGCGGTCGCATACACCGGTACCGCCAAGCGCTCGCGCATGACCAGCGCCAGATCGACCTGCTCGTGAATGTGCAAGGCGAAATGCGCGCCCTGGCCGCTGCGGAGCACTTTCGGCGACCACGCATGTGCACATCCGGCCGAGAGCGCCACGTGCCGTATGCCGGCCGCTGCGCACGTGCGCAGCAACGTGCCCACGTTGCCCGGATCCTGAATGCGGTCCAGCAGCACACAACTCTCCCCGAGCGGCTGCACCCATTCCGCCACAGGCGGTTGCACCACAAACATCACGCCTTGATCGCTCTCCACCTCGGACAGCTGCGCGAGCAACCCGCCTTCGATTTGCGTGCAGCGCGCAGGATCGAGCCGCGCGGCCAAAGCCGCAAGCGTTGGCGTGGCCGCCAGGCGCTTGGCATCGAAATAGGCCTCCAGCGGTTGACCGCAATGGTCGAGCCACGCGTGGGCCAGATGAGGGCCTTCCAGCACCGCGCCCGCGCCGGTGCGCCCGGCGTGGCCGAGCATCTTGCGAAGCGCCTTGAAGCGCGGATTATCGCGCGACGAAATGACTTTCATAAGGGAGACGGTGTAAGGCCGGCGCAGGCCGTGTCAGACCAGCGCGGCGGTGGTCGCATAATGCAGTCGCACGGGTGCAAAACTGCGGCGATGTTCGGGACAGGGTCCGTGCTCGCGCAAACGCTCGAGGTGCAAGGCTGTGCCATAACCTTTGTGCTGATCGAAACCGTATTGGGGATAGAGACCATGCAAACGCACCAGGTCGGCATCGCGGGCGGTTTTGGCAAGGATCGAGGCTGCCGAAATCGACGGAATCAGCGCGTCGCCCTTCACGTAGGTTTTGACGGCGCAAGACAGCGGCGGGGCCTGATTGCCGTCCACCAGTGCCAGATGCGGCGCCATCTGCAATCCGCGCACCGCGCGATCCATGGCCAAAAAAGTGGCTCGTAGAATGTTGAGGCGGTCGATTTCTTCCACCTCGGCACGTGCGATACACCACGCCGCGGCGTGCAAACGAATTTCACTGGCGAGCGTATCGCGCTCTGCAGCCTTGAGCACCTTCGAATCCGCCAGACCGGGGATCGGGCGATCGGCATGCAGGATGACGGCGGCAGCGTACACGGCGCCGGCCAGAGGGCCACGCCCAGCCTCATCTACGCCTGCGATCAAGCTGCCAACCAACCCAACGTCGCCAAAAAAATCAGCTTGATCCACGCGCCACCTCCATGATCGCCTGCGCGGCCAGCGCGGGCGTGTCGCGCAGCAAGGTGTGATGCATCTCGGTAAAGCGTGTTTGCACGTCGGCCGCGTGTGCGGTGTCCGTTAATGCACGCCATGTGGCCTCGGCCAGCTTCTCGGGATTGGCATCCTCTTGCAGCAGCTCGGGCACCACGAAATCGCGCGCCAACACATTGGGCAGACCAATCCACGGCACGTACGGGCGCTCCTGCCCCGACTTCCACGACATGATACGGCGCATCCACGGCGACAGCACATACGAGATCACCAGCGGCCGCTTAAAAAGCGCCGCTTCGAGCGTGGCGGTACCGCTGGCGGCCAGCACTGCAGTGCTGGCTTCCATGGCTGTCCAGGCGACCGGTGGCGCTTGGCCCACCGCTGGCGGCTGCACGTCGTCGCTGGCGATACAACGCAGCCCCTTGACGGGATATTGCTTGAGCAACGCTTCAAACTCGGCACGACGTTCGGCATTGACCATCGGCACGATGCACTGCAGTCGCGGATCGCGCCGCTGCAGGATCTGCGCGGCCTGCAAAAAGCGCGGCGCGAGGATACGAATTTCGGACGATCGGCTGCCCGGCAAAATCGCCAGCACCGGCACATCGGGATCGATCCCCAAGCGGGCGCGCGCGGCGGCGCGATCGGGCACCATGGGGATCGCACCGGCTAGCGGATGCCCCACGTAAGTAACCGGAATGCCTTCCTTGCGGTATATCTCTTCCTCAAACGGGAACAGCACCAGCATGTGCGACACCGCCGTCTTGATCTTGTGGATACGCTCGTAGCGCCACGCCCAGATCGAGGGGCCGACAAAATGCACCGTGGGGACGCCCGCGTCGCGCAGTTGCTGTTCGAGACGCAAGTTGAAATCAGGCGCATCGATGCCCACAAACACATCGGGCTTGTTGGCGCGCCAATGCGCTTTCACATCCCGGTAGGTGTGGAGCAAGCGCGGCATCTGACGAAACGCGTCGATATAGCCAAACACGGTCAGCGCCGCCATCGGGTGGCGCAGCTCCATGCCCTGCGATTGCATATGCGGACCGCCTATGCCTTCGTACGACAGGCTGGAATCGTGGTGGCGCAGTCCGGCAATGATGCGGCCGGCGAGCAAGTCGCCAGACGGCTCACCCGCCACCATCGCGATGCGTCCTGTCATGGCCGGATGATGCCCCGCCCGGGTACGGACAGGAAGTCGAGCAACACCTTCAAAGGCTCAGCCACGTCGGGCTCGGCGGCCATGCGCGCGGCGATCTGCGCGCATGCCTCGTCGAGCTTCAGCCCGCGCCGGAATACGATCTTGTACGCGTCGCGCAGCGCAGTGATCATCGGCGGCGTAAAGCCGCGACGCTTCAATCCTTCGACGTTGATGCCTACCGGACGGCAGGGATTGCCGGCGGCCAGCACGAACGGCGGCGTGTCTTGCATCAGCGAGCTGTTGCCGCCCGTCATGCTGTGGGCGCCGACGCGCGCGAACTGATGCACACCCGACAAGCCACCAAGGATCGCCCAATCGCCGACCCGGACGTGACCGCCCAACTGAACGGCATTGGCGAGAATCGTGTTGTCGCCAACATGACAATCGTGCGCCACATGCACATAAGCCATGATCCAGTTGTCGTTACCGATGGTCGTCTCACCCCCATCCTGAACCGTGCCGGTGTTGAACGTCGTGAACTCGCGCACCGTATTGCGATCGCCAAAAATAAGCTTGGTCGGCTCATCGCGGTACTTTTTGTCCTGCGGCATGCCGCCGATCGAACAAAACCGGTAGAAACGGTTGTCGCAGCCCAGCGTGGTATGACCGTCGACCACGCAATGCGGACCGATCTCGGTACGGGCACCAATGCGTACGTTGGGGCCGATAACGCTATAAGGGCCGATGATCGCCGTGCTGTCGATCTCGGCACCGGCTTCGATCACTGCAGTGGGATGGATGTTTACTGCCATCGATCACTCTTCCAATGTTCGGATTGCACACATCAATTGGGCTTCGGCCACGAGCTGACCATCCACCGTTGCGCGCCCGTTGTATTTGCAGATCGTGCGGCTCAAACGCAGCGCGTCGACTTCGATGCGGAGCTGGTCGCCCGGAACGACCGGTTTGCGGAAGCGCGCACCGTCGATTCCGACGAGGTAATAAGCCGTTTTCGAACACGCTGCTGCGCCGCCGTCGGCAAACGAAAACAACGCAGCCGCCTGCGCCATCGCCTCGACGATAAGCACGCCAGGCATCACGGGGTGATGCGGAAAGTGCCCGGGAAAAAACGGCTCGTTGATCGACACGTTCTTGATGGCGACGATGCGTTTGCCCGCTTCCATCTCCAATACACGATCGATGAGCAGCATCGGATAACGATGCGGCAGCCGCTCCAGAATCCCCTTGATATCGAGTTCCATGCGTTCTCTTAACCTTGCAAATCAAATGTTACGCTGCGACCGGCCCCCGGTCGCATGCGCCTTCGAGTGTTACTTCTGTTCCAGCGCGCGAATGCGACGGCGCAGATGACCCAATTGCTGGATGACGGCGGCATTTTTTTGCCAGACCGAGTGTTCCGCATAGGGATACACGCCTGTGTAACGGCCCGGCTGGGCGATATTCGACGTCACCGCCGTACCGCCCGAGATGTGCACATCGTCGCCCAACGTGAGGTGGCCCGACAACATGGCCGCCCCGCCGATCGTGCAACGTTCGCCGATCACCGTCGACCCCGCGATGCCCACACATGCCGCAACGGCAGTATGCGCGCCGATGCGCACGTTGTGCGCCACCATGATCTGGTTGTCCAGCTTCACGCCGGGACCGATCTCGGTATTTTCGAGCGCCCCGCGGTCGATGGTTGTGTTGGCGCCGATCTCGACGTCATCCCCGATCTGGACGCTCCCCAATTGGGGAATCTTACGCCAGGCGCCACGTCCCAGCGTGGGATCGGGTGCCAGACCGAAGCCATCGGCGCCGAGCACGACACCGCTGTGCACCAGGACGCGCTCGCCGATGGTGACACCCGTATAAACAGTAACGCGCGGGTGAAACCGCGTGTGGGCGCCGATCACTGCATCCGCCGCGATGACGCTACCTGCCCCGATCACCACACCAGCCGCCACACGCACCCGCTCGCCGATAACGCAATACGGGCCGATGCTGGCCGTGGCGTCGATGCTGGCGGAGGGGTCGACGATGGCCGTCGGGTGAACACCTGCCTGCGCCAACGGTTGCCGAGCGGTATCGAACCACTGGGCAATGCGGGCATAGAGCAGATAAGCATGTTGGCAGACCACCCGCGCGAACGCGGGCTCGCCTGCAGCCGCCAATGCCGCCGCCGTGTCGGGCGTGACGATGACGGCCGCCGCACGGGTCGAGGCCAACTGCTGTTGATACTTGGGGTTGGTAAGGAAAGCGAGTTCGTGCTCGCCAGCGTGGGCCAAGGTGCCCACACCGGCGATTCGTACCCTTTCCTGGCTCGCACTCGCTTCGATGTGCCACGTCAACCCTTGGGTGTCAGTGGCCTCGAGGAGTGCTGCAAGTTCCGGCGCCTGGCCGGGATCCAACAGGACAGGCATCGTTCGAGATTAACGACCCAACGTCTGAATGACGCGGTCGGTGATGTCGATACGCGGGCTGACCGTTACGGCATCCTGCACGATCAGATCGTAGTTTTCGGATTCGGCGATACGCTTGATGGCCGCATTGGCCTTCTCGACGATGCCCGAAAACTCTTCATTGCGGCGACGATTGAAATCTTCCTGGAATTCGCGGCGCTTGCGCTGCAGATCCGTGTCGATATTGCTCAGGTCGCGCTGGCGCTTCACGCGGTCGGATTCCGACAGCACGGGCGCATCTTTATCGAATTTCTCGGCTTGCGAACGCAGGCTGGTCGACAGACGTTGGAGTTCGTCGTCGCGGCGCTTGAATTCGGCTTCGATCTTCGACTGAGCAGCCTTCGCGGGACCCGATTCGCGCAGGATCCGCTCAGTGTTGACGAAACCGATCTTCGTGGCTTGAGCCTGGGCGGGCACCGCGAACGCCGATCCCAGAACCAGCACGCCGGACAGGGCCGCGGCGCGCGCCCAGTTGCTAGCGCGCAGCTTACCGGAGAACGAAGACGTTTTGAGTGCAAAGTCAGACATCATGAAAATCCCACCTTATTGGGGTAGTGCTAAAGACACTATTGTGCCACTAAACGGTTATGTGCTTTTCCGGCTTAGAAACCGGTGCCGATCTGGAACTGGAAGGCCTGCGACTCGTCGCCGTCCTTCGCGTTGATCGGACGGCCGTACGAAATCTGCAGCGGGCCCAACGGCGATTGCCAGGACAAGCCCACACCCGCCGAGAAGCGGAAACCGCAAGGATCTTCGACCGAACGACCCGGACGGCCCGTGGTGCAACCCGCACCATTGCCGCCGGACACCTGACCGGCATCGCTGAACAGGAACCAACGCAACGTACGATCCTTGCTCGCGCCAGGGAACGGCAGATACAACTGCACGTTACCGATAACGCGGCGCGAACCGCCGATATAGTCGCCGGTCAGCGTATCGCGCGGACCCAACGACGAACCTTCGTAACCGCGAACGGTGCCGATACCACCGGCATAAACGTTCTTGATCACGGGGTAAGGATTGCTGCTGTAGCTCTTGCCGTAGTCGGCCATCGCATTGAACGCCAGCGTGTAGTTGCGCGACAGCGGCAGGTAGTACTGTTGTTGGGCCGTGAGCAGGTAGTACTCGAGATCCAGCGTCGACACATCGCCCTTCAGGCGGGTGTACGACCCACGCGTCGGCGCCAGGGCGCTGTCACGGGTATCGTTGGTCCAGCCGGTCGTAAAGATGAAGGCGTTGGTCTTGTCGCCATAATCACGCACGAAATCCTGGTAGGCCTGCGGCGAGCTGCTGTAAAGACCGATCTCGTTGCGCTCGAAAGCACCGCCCACCGACACGCGCTGGAATTCGGTAATCGGCACACTGAAGTTCGTGCCGAAGCCCATCGCCTTGACGCGATACTCGCCTTCGTTATTGTCGTACGGCTCAGTGACGCGGTAGTACAGCGAGCTCGTGCGGCTGATGCCATCCTTCGTGAAATAAGGATTGGTGTGCGACAGCACGGCGGCGCGGTTGGTCTTGCTGGTATTCAACTGCAGCGTCAGGTTGTTGCCGCTGCCGAACACGTTGTCTTCACTGATCCCTGCAGAGAGGATCGCCTTTTCGGTGGAGCCGTAGCCCACACCCAGGTTGATCATGCCAGTCGGCTTTTCTTTCACATCGACGTTGACGTCCACCTGGTCGGGCGAGCCCGGCACCGGGTCGGTGGCCACGTTGACTTCGTTGAAGTAACCCAGACGATCGACGCGGTCGCGCGACATCTTGATATTGCCGGCGTCGTACCACGCCGCTTCTTGCTGACGCATTTCGCGGCGCACGACTTCGTCACGTGTGCGGGTATTGCCACCCACCTGGATGCGGCGCACATACACGCGACGGCTCGGATCGACGTAGAACGTCAAATCGGCTTCGTGTTTTTCGCGATCGAGCTGCGGATTGGGGTTGACGTTGGCGAAGGCATAACCCAGGTTGCCCAGGTAGTCGGTGATGGCCTTGGCCGAATTATTGGTCTTGGTGGACGAGAATACTTCTCCCGCCTTGATCTGCACGAGGTCGTTGACTTCCTTGTCCAGGCCCAGCAGGTTGCCGGCCAGCTTGACGCTGCGCACCTTGTAGGGCTTGCCCTCGTTGACCGTGATCGTAATGAAGATATCTTTGCGATCGGGCGAAATCGTGACCTGGGGCGGCTCGACCGTAAATTCGAGGTAGCCGCGATCCAGGTAGAACGTGCGCAGGCGGTCGATATCGGCCTCGAGCTTCTCGCGCGAGTACTTATCGGTATCCGTGTACCACGTGAGCCAGCCCGGCGTGGTCAGCTGGATCTCTTCCAGCAGATCGCTCTGCGAGAAGGTCGAGTTGCCAACGATGCGAATATCCTTGATGCGTGCGACATCGCCTTCGAACACGTCAAAACTGACGCCGACGCGGTTACGCGGCAACGGGGTGACGGTGGAGGTGACCTCGACGCCGTACTTGCCCTTGCCCAGATATTGTTGCTTCAGTTCGTATTCGGCGCGTTCGAGCATCGAGCGGTCGAACGTGCGGCCTTCGCCAAAGCCGACCTGCCGCAACGACGTCGTGATCGCCTTGGAATCGAACTCACGCATGCCGTTGAAGTTGATCGAGGCGATCGTGGGGCGTTCCTGCACGACGACAACAACGACGTTGTTGTCGGTTTCGATGCGCACGTCGCTGAAAAAGCCCGTGCCATACAGGCGGCGAATGGCTTCGGTGGCTTCGGCGTCGGAAAATTTCTGACCGACCTTGACCGGCAGATATCCGAAAACGGTGCCGACATCGGTACGCTGAATGCCCTCTACGCGGATGTCCCGCACGACAAAGGGATCGAAAGCATGCGCCAACGCGGGAGCGAGCAACGCAGCAATAAGGCCTGGCAACACGCCCGCGCGGGGACGAAAGATCCGGCGAAAAGACATCCTTGACTATCCTTGGTCGTGCAAATGGCTAATGGAATACAACGCGGGATCCTTTTGGATCACGCGAACAAGCGCGAAAGATCGTTGAACAGGGCCAGACCCATGAGCGCCGCGAGCAAACCAAGCCCGGCGCGTTGTCCGATGTCGAGCCAACGCTCTGGCGGCGGTGACCCGCGTACGATTTCGATGAGATAGTACAGCAGATGGCCGCCATCCAACATGGGGATAGGCAGGAGATTCAATACGCCCAAGCTGATACTGATCAATGCCAGATAGGCAATGTAGGCCGCCCACCCCAAACGTGCGGTTTGGCCGGCGTAATCCGCGATCGTGACGGGGCCGCTAATATTGCGCCAGGACACGTCGCCGGTAACCATGCGGCCCATCATTTTGAGCGAGAACCAAGCCGTATCGGCCGTGCGCGTGACGCCGCGCGTAAGACTTTCCCAAGGGCCATAACGCACCTCGACCATATCGAGGTCGCCGCCGAGCTGCACATTCAGGCGGCCGATGCGCTTGCCTTCGATGGTTTCAGCTGCGGGCACCACATCCAATGTGAGCGTTTGCCCTGCGCGGCGAACCGACAACGGCAACGCTTGCTCGGGATGCTGCTGAATGATATTCACCAATATGCGGCTATCCAGATCGCCGCGACCGCCTGCCGCCAGGATAACGTCGCCATCCTTCAGCCCTGCGCGTTCGCCCGCACCGCCGGCGATGACATTGCGCACCACAGGCGCAGGCATGGCCAACGACAGGCCGGCGACCAACAGCGGATCGCCCAGCGAGGGATCGAGTTGCTGGGCAGGGATATTCAAGACGCGCTCACGATCGGCACCACCGGCCGTGGCCACCGTCAAGCGCGCTGCGCCACCCGACGACGCACGATCGAGCAACGCCCAACGTACCTCATTCCACGACCGCATCGACTGGCCGTCGATCGCCGTCACGCGATCGCCACGCACCACACCCGCCATCGCCGCAGGCGTATCAGGCGCAGGTTGCCCCAGCACGGCGGCCGGCTCTTGGGTACCCGCCATGCTCAACGCCGCATACAGCACGACGGCGAGCACCAGATTGAAGATCGGACCGGCCGCGACAATGGCGAATCGGCGCCCGACAGACTGTGCGTTGAAAGATTCGGCCCGTTGTGCGGCCGTCGCGCCGGGCGGCGGATCGTCCTGCATCTTGACGTAGCCGCCCAACGGCAGCACCGAAATGGCCCACTCGGTACCGTGGCGATCGACACGCTTGATGAGCACGCGCCCGAAGCCGACGGAAAAGCGCAGCACGCGCACGCCGCACCAACGTGCAACGCTGTAATGACCGAGTTCGTGGAAAGTGATGAGCACGCCCAGCGCAACCACGAACGCAAGTAAAGTAAACAGCATAGATTGAATGTGTGGTTATCGCTGGAGTTGACGATCAGGCGGCTTTCGCCAACCGGTGGCGCGCCGCGAATTCGCGCGCCTGTACATCCAGGGCGAGGATGTCTTCGAGGCTGGAAAGCGTAACAGAACGCTGGCCGGCGTGCCACTCCAGCGCCGCGTCGATGACGCGCGCGATCGCCATGAAACCCAGCCGGCCTTTGAGGAACGCGTCCACGGCCACCTCATTGGCGGCATTCAGCACGATGCAGGCCCCCTGCCCGGCCCGCAATGCGGCATAAGCCGACGCCAGGCAAGGAAAGCGGTCAAGATCGGGCGCTTGAAAATCGAGCCGGCCGCTGCGCGCCAGATCGAGCACACCCACCCCGCTTTCAATGCGTTCGGGAAAGCCGAGTCCGTAGGCGATAGGCGTGCGCATGTCGGGTTGCCCCAGTTGCGCGAGCACCGAGCCGTCCTCGTATTCGACCAGCGAATGCACGGTGCTTTGCGGATGAATCAGCACGTCGATCCGATCGGCGGGCATAGCGAACAGCCAATGCGCCTCGATCACCTCAAGCCCTTTATTGAGCATGGTGGCCGAATCGACCGAAATCTTGCGGCCCATGCTCCAGTTCGGGTGGGCACAGGCTTGATCCGGGGTAACGTCCTCGAGCGATTTGGGATCGCGATCGCGAAACGGGCCGCCTGAAGCGGTCAGAATCAACCGGCGAACGCCGCGCGCGGGCGCGGTGGGCGCCCCAGCCTGCCCGCCATGCGGCAAACATTGAAAAATCGCGTTGTGCTCGCTGTCGATCGGCAGCAGTTCGGCGCCGCTGTCGCGCACGGCCTGCATAAAGAGGCCGCCGGCGGCGACCAATGCTTCCTTGTTGGCCAACAGCACCCGCTTGCCGGCACGCGCCGCGGCCAACGCAGCAGGCAATCCGGCCGCGCCCACAATGGCGGCCATGACCGTATTGCTGTCGCTGTCGGCCGCCGTATCGGCCAGTGCCTGGGCACCCACGCGAATCTCCGGCATGGGACCCGTGCCCCAGGCGTCGGTAAAGCGCGCACGCGCAGCCTCGTCGGGCACAATCACCACGGCGGCGCCGTGTGCGGCCGCCTGCACTGCCAGCTTATCCATCTGCTGATGAGCCGACAACGCATGCACCCGATAGCGCTCAGGATGACGGCCGACCACGTCCAACGTGCTCTCACCGATTGAACCGGTGGCACCCAGAATGACGATGCGGCGCTGCGCGCTCAAGCAAAGCCTCCTTGCGTCAGGAACAGGAGCGCCACCGGCGTGACCGACAGAATGGCATCGATACGATCAAAGACGCCACCATGCCCGGGCAGCAGATTGCTCGAATCCTTGATTTTGGCGCGGCGCTTGAGCAGCGATTCGAAAAGATCGCCGGCGATCGACAATACGCCCAGCAACGCGGCGATCATCAGTGCGCCAAAGAGCGTCCAGACGCGTGCCAGTTCATAGCCGAAGCTGCCGGGCCAGAAGCTCGTGGCAGCGATCCAGATGACCACCGCCAATACGCCCGCGAGCGCGCCTTCGACCGTTTTACCTGGGCTTACGCGCGGTGCCAGCTTGCGCTTGCCGATCGCGCGGCCCACGAAGTAGGCGGCGATATCGGCCACCCAGACTACCGCCAGCAGCGTGAGCACGAGCTTGGCACCGAGACCCAGGAACATGAGCGTCAAGGCGCCCCATGTGGTGAGCAGCGCGGGAAAGGCGAAAATGGAGAGCAATGCACTTCCCGGCGGCGCATCGGCGCGGCCGCGGACGATCATCGGGATGACAGCGAAGATCCAAATGGCGGAGGTCAAGGGCACCAGGACCTGGAGCATCAGGCTGGCGGTCAACCCGCTGGACGTCTCGTGCTTGAGCGGCCCGATCCACTGAAACGCCAGCGTGATGGCGATGACGAACATGGCCAGGCCACCCACAAGCGCCCAGGTCGCGCGACGGTCGCAGGGCAGGGTCAAGCGCAGCCATTCCCATCCAGCAGCCCCTGTGGCAAGCGCCAGGAGCACGACGAAGGGCCAGACACTGGGCACCATCAGCGCCCCGGCAATAACGATCAACAATATGGCGGCGGTGATGACACGCTGACCCAACATGGCCTGCTCCTGTTAATTGATCGCGTTATGAGGCAGCTTGTGCCTCGACTTGTGCGCTCGTGCGGCCAAATCGGCGCTCGCGAGTGCGATACCACTGAAACGCGGCATCGAGCTGCGCGGCACTGAAATCGGGCCAGTACAGATCGGTGAAGTAAAGCTCGGTGTAGGCCAGCTGCCAGATCATGAAGTTCGAGATCCGCTGCTCGCCGCCGGTGCGGATGAACAGATCGGGCTCGGGCGCCCATGCCATCGACAAATACTGATCGAGTTGCGACTCGGTCAAGGATTCGGGCGACTGCGCCAATTGCGGATTGGCGGCCAGCATTGCACGGGTCGCCTGCAAGATGTCCCAACGGCCACCGTAATTGGCGGCGATCGTGAGCGTCAGCAAGGAATTATGCGCCGTTCGGGCTTCCGTCTGCCGAATGAGTTCGCGCAGTCGTGGCTCGAAGGCATCCAGATCGCCCACGACCCGCAACCGCACGCCCTGCTCGTCAAGCCGATCCACTTCTCGCTCGAGCGCCTGTACGAACAGGCGCATGAGCAAGGTGACCTCGTCGGCTGGGCGCCGCCAGTTCTCGGAACTGAAGGCAAAGAGCGTCAGGTAGGAGACGCCGCGCCGGGCGCAGGCCTCGACGATGCGCCGCACCGTCTGCACACCCTTGGCGTGACCCGCCGTGCGGGGAAGACGGCGCCGCGTCGCCCAGCGACCGTTGCCATCCATGATGATGGCCACATGGCGCGGGACGTCTGAGGTGGCCGGAACGGCTTGTGTCGAACTGATCATTATCGGATCGACCTAGACGGTCATGATCTCCGCTTCTTTCTGGATGATCATCTTATCGATTTCTGCCACACAGCGGTCGGTCAACTTCTGCACGTCGTCAGAGGCGCGACGCTCGTCGTCTTCCGAGATGTCCTTGTCCTTGACCGACTTCTTCAAGGCTTCGTTCGCTTCGCGGCGCAGGTTGCGCACGGCAATCTTGGCATCTTCGCCTTCGCTTTTGACCACTTTGGCCAAATCGCGGCGGCGCTCTTCCGTCAACGCGGGCATCGGCACGCGAATGTTGTCGCCCATCGAGATGGGGTTCAAGCCCAGATCGGAGTCGCGAATCGCGCGTTCGATCGGGCCGGACATGTGCTTTTCGTAAGGCTGCACACTGATCGTGCGGGCATCGACCAGCGTCAGGTTGGCCACTTGGCCGACCGGCACGGGCGAGCCGTAATACTCGACCTGGACGTGATCGAGAATGCCGGCATGCGCGCGGCCCGTACGAATCTTCGACAAATTGACTTTGAGCGTATCGATCGATTTGCCCATTCTCGATTCGGCTGATTTTTTGACTTCTGCAACGCTCATTGTTCTTCCTTAAGAATCAAACGTGTACCAAGGTGCCTTCGTCTTCGCCAGCCACCGCACGTTTGAGCGCGCCGGGCTTGTTGATCGAAAACACTTTGATAGGTAGTTTCTGGTCGCGGCACAAGGCGAATGCCGTAGCATCCATCACTTCGAGCCGGCGATTGATGACTTCATCGAAGCTGATGCGCGAATAGCGCGTCGCGTCCGGATCCTTGTTGGGATCGGCGCTGTAGATCCCGTCGACCTTCGTCGCCTTCAACACGATTTCGGCGCCGATTTCAGCCCCGCGCAGCGCAGCGGCGGTGTCGGTGGTGAAAAACGGGTTGCCGGTACCGGCGGCAAAGATCACGACCTTGCCTTCTTCGAGGTAGCGCAAGGTCTTGGGACGAATATAGGGCTCGACGACCTGGTCGATATTCAGGGCCGACTGCACGCGCGTATCGATGCCGCGATGCTTCAACGCATCCTGCAACGCCAGCGCGTTCATGATGGTGGCCATCATGCCCATGTAGTCGGCGGTGGCGCGATCCATACCTTGGGCACCCGGGGCAACACCGCGAAAGATGTTGCCGCCGCCGATGACGATGGCCAGCTCGACGCCCATGGCGGCGACCTCGGCAATTTCTTCCGTCATCCTCACAATGGTGGCGCGGTTGATGCCGTAGGCGTCACCACCCATCAGCGCTTCGCCGGAAAGTTTGAGAAGAACCCGCTTGTACGCTCTGCTGCTCATAGGTTATATCCCCAGGGACGTTTCCGAAGAAAGTTTAAGACAAAAAATCGGCCGGACCGAACCAACGTTCAGCCGGCCGGGATACTGCATACGACTTAGGCGCGGCCGGCTGCGGCGGCTGCCACTTCTGCGGCGAAGTCGCTGGTCTTCTTCTCGATGCCTTCACCGACGACGTACAGGGTAAAGCGCGACACGGCGGCGCCCTTTTCCTTCAACATCTGCTCGATGGTTTGCTTGTCGTTCTTAACGAACGGCTGCGACACCAAAGCCACTTCCTTCAGGTACTTGGCGATCGTACCGTCAACCATCTTGGCGACGATATCAGCCGGCTTGCCCGATTCGGCGGCCTTCTGTTCGGCAACCGAACGCTCTTTGGCGATGTCGTCAGCCGACACGCCATCCGAGTTCAGGGCCTTCGGTTTGGTCGCAGCGATGTGCATCGCGACGTCCTTGCCCACTTCGTCGGCGCCCGAGTACTCGACCAGCACGCCGATACGGCCGCTGTGCACGTAGCTTGCCAGCTTGTTGTCGGTACCGATGCGCTCGAAGCGACGGATCGCGACGTTTTCACCGATCTTGCCGATCAACGCCGAGCGCGTCGTTTCAACCGTGCCTTCGCCCATCGGCAGCGCGGACAGCGCGTCGACATCGGCGGGGTTCTTGGTCGCGGTCAGTTCGGCAACTGCATTCACAAAAGCGATGAAGTCGTCGTTCTTGGCCACGAAGTCGGTTTCGCAGTTCACTTCGATCACGGCGCCTTGCTTGGCGTCGGGCGTAATGAACAAGCCGATCAGGCCTTCGGCCGTCACGCGCGAGGCGGCTTTGCTGGCTTTGTTGCCCAGCTTCACACGCAGAATTTCTTCAGCACGCGCGAGGTCGCCTTCGGCTTCCGTCAGCGCCTTCTTGCATTCCATCATGGGCGCGTCGGTCTTCTCGCGCAGTTCTTTCACCATTCCGGCGGTAATGTTGGCCATCTTTGCTCCATTCTGTCTAAAAACGCGCCCCGTCTAGCGGGGCGCGTGGTGTAAATCCCGTCGCGGCAGGCTAGTCGATCAGGCCTGACCGTCCTGGACTTCGACGAACTCTTCCTGACCTTCCTGACCTTCACCCAGCTCTTCGACCAGACCGTTCATGTTCTGTTCGCGGCCTTCCAGCACGGCGTCAGCCATGCCGCGGGCGTACAACGCGATGGCCTTGGCCGAGTCGTCGTTGCCGGGGATGACGTAGTCGATACCGTCAGGCGTGTGGTTCGTGTCGACCACGGCCACAACCGGGATACCCAGGTTACGGGCTTCGGCGATGGCAATCTTGTGATAGCCGACGTCGATGACGAACAGTGCGTCGGGCAGACCGCCCATATCCTTGATGCCGCCGATCGACTTGTTCAGCTTGTCGAGTTCGCGTTGGAACATCAGGGCTTCTTTCTTGGACATGCGCTCGGTGCCACCATCGGCCACGATCTGTTCCATTTCCTTCAGACGCTTGATCGAGGTCTTGACCGTCTTGAAGTTGGTCAGCATGCCGCCGAGCCAACGGGCGTCGACGAAAGGCATGCCGCAACGCTGTGCTTCTTCGGCGATCAGCTCGCGGGCAGCGCGCTTCGTGCTGACGAACAGAACCTTGCCGTTACGCGCAGCAACTTGCTTGACGAACTTCGTGGCTTCCTGGTACTTCACCACGGTTTGTTCGAGGTTGATGATGTGAATCTTGTTGCGATGGCCGAAAATAAACGGGGCCATCTTGGGATTCCAATACCGGGTTTGGTGACCGAAGTGCACACCCGCTTCAAGCATTTCACGCATCAAGGACATAATTTTCTCCTAGGGTTTGGTCTTGTGGCAAACGCCCGTATCCCGCGCAGAATCAGCCCCTTTGGCCAGACCCGCACGCAACACCCTATTTGGCGCGCCACGCGATTTGGAACGATCGACTGACGTACACTTGAAACTGTCCTGCAGGCACCACACTTTCAGACTGCAAATTAAGTGAGTACCTTCAGCGGATACATCCAATGGAGATATCCAACAGGTTCGAAGCGTCTTTCAGGCGTTCCGACTTCCATCTTTCCCGCCGAGCACACAGACCTTGGAGTGAACCAAAACCCTGGCCGCTTTTTGGGAAAGCCTATAATCATACTATTTTTCCGCTACAGTTCTCAAGTTGCCATATGGGTATAGTTACCGACCAGGCCGAATTGGCCCAAATGCGTGCCGCCTGCCAGACGGCCGCCACCATCCTCGACTACATCGCGCCCTTCGTTAAGCCCGGCGTTACAACCGGTGAACTCGACCGGCTGTGCCTCGAGAAAATGAACGAATTCGGCGTCAAGTCGGCCACCATCGGCTACGCGCCCCCTGGCCACACGCCGTTTCCGGGCGCCATCTGCACCTCGGTCAACCACCAGATCTGCCACGGCATTCCTGGCGACAAGGTCTTGAAATCGGGCGATGCACTCAATATTGACGTTACCGTCATCAAGGACGGCTGGTTTGGCGATACGAGCCGGATGTTTCATGTGGGCGAGCCCACGATCCTGTCCCGCCGCCTGACCGACATCACGTTCGACTGCCTCTGGCTCGGCATTCAGCAAGTGCGCCCGGGCGCCACGCTGGGCGATATCGGCAACGCGATTCAGAAATACGCCGAAAAGCACGGATTTTCGGTGGTGCGCGAATTTTGCGGTCACGGCGTGGGACGCAAGTTCCATGAAGATCCACAGGTGCTGCACTATGGCAAGCCGGGCACGGGCGTCAAGCTGGTTCCAGGCATGATTTTCACGATCGAGCCGATGATCAATGCCGGCCGCCGCGAAATCCGCCAGTTGGCCGACGGCTGGACCGTCGTCACGCGCGACCACAGCCTGTCGGCCCAGTGGGAGCACACCGTTCTCGTCACGGAAGACGGCTACGAAGTGCTGACCGTCTCGCCGGAGATGCAAGCGCCGCCCGCCTTCATCACCGAAAACGCCCCGTCCACTGTCGCTTGATAGCACCCTGCCCGCTCCCATGCCGATTGCACGTACGCAGCCCGCCGATTTGACGACCTTGCGTCAGCGCCTGACCGAACAACGTCAAGCCGCCATTGCCGAATTTCGCGAGCACGAGCGCCCCGATACGCTATTGCACGATCTGCGCAAGATCTGCGACGCCGGCCTGCGCGAACTCGTTCGCGTACACCCGCTGCCGGTCGGGGCCACCTTGGCGGCGGTGGGCGGCTATGGGCGCGGCGAGCTGTATCCGCATTCGGATGTCGACCTGCTCGTCTTGTTGCCGCACGAACCCGGCGCGGATGACGAAGAGCGCATCGCCGCCTTTGTGGCCGCGCTGTGGGATCTGGGTTTCGAACCCGGGCATAGCGTGCGCACGATCGAGCAATGCAAGGTCGAGGCACAAGCCGACATCACCGTTGAAACGGCGCTGCTCGAATCGCGCTGGATCGCGGGCAGCCGCAGCCTGATGAAGCGCTTCGAAACCGAAATGACGCAACGCCTGGATGCGCGGCGTTTTTTCCGGGGCAAGCGGCTGGAAATGCAACAGCGGCATGCACGCTATCAGGAAACGCCCTACGCACTCGAGCCGAACTGCAAAGAGTCGCCGGGCGGACTGCGCGACCTGCAAGTTATTTTATGGATGGCGCGGGCGGCTGGCCTGGGCGGCAATTGGCGCGACGTCGCTCAATCCGGCATGCTCACGCCTTCCGAAGCGCGCGACCTGCGCCGCGCCGAGCAAGCGTTCAAGCGCCTGCGCATCGAATTGCACATGCTGGCCAAGCGCCGCGAAGATCGCGTGTTGTTCGACCTGCAGCCTGCGCTTGCCGAGGTATATGGCTTATCGGGTACGTCTACCCGCCGCGCCAGCGAGATCCTGATGCAGCGTTACTACTGGGCCGCGCGCTTGGTGACGCAACTGAACACCGTGCTCGTTCAGAACATCGAAGAACACCTTTTCCCGCGGCCGGATAGCGAGGCGGTGCCGATTGACGAGGACTTTCGCAATCTGCACGACCGTCTCGACATCGTGCTTGACGATGCATTCGAGCGCAATCCGACGCTCCTGCTGCGTGCGTTTCTCACCATGCAGCAGCATCCCGAACTGACGGGACTGTCGGCACGCACCCAACGGGCGATCTGGCACGCGCGCGATCGCATCGACGTGCAGTTCCGTCGCAATCCGGTCAACCGTAAGTTGTTCCTGCAGATTTTGCAGCAGCCCAGCGGCATCGTGCACGAACTGCGCCGCATGACGATGCTCAATATTCTGCCGCGGTACTTACCGGTGTTCCGACGCATCGTCGGCCAGATGCAGCATGACCTGTTTCACGTTTATACCGTCGATCAGCACACGCTTACGGTGATTCGCAATTTGCGCCGCTTCACCATGCCCGAGCATGCGCAAGAATATCCGTTCGCCACGCAATTGATGGCCAATTTCGATCGGCATTGGCTGTTGTATGTCGCGGCCTTGTTTCACGACATCGCCAAGGGCCGAGGCGGCGATCATTCCGAATTGGGCGCGCGCGATGTACGCCGCTTCGCGCACGACCACGGTCTCGATGCGGAAGACGCCGAGCTCGTCGAATTTTTGGTGCGGCAGCATCTGAGCATGTCTACCGTTGCGCAGAAACGCGACTTGTCGGATCACAACGTCATCACCGAATTTTCGAGGCTGGTCAAGGACGAACGCCATTTGACGGCGCTGTATCTGCTGACGGTGGCCGACATTCGCGGCACAAGTCCCAAAGTGTGGAATGCCTGGAAAGGCAAGCTCCTCGAAGACCTGTACCGCCTGACGATCGACGCGCTGGGCGGCGAACGGCCCGACGCCAACACCGTGCTCAACGAGCGCAAGAAAGACGCGGTGCGATTGACCCGCCTGGCGGGCTTGCGCGACGAGTCGCGAGAGGCGTTCTGGCGCCAACTGGACGTCGCGTATTTCCTGCGGCACGATGCCTCCGATATCGCGTGGCACACCCGGCATCTGTATTACCAGGTCGCACCCGAACAGGCGGTCGTGCGCGCCCGCCCCACCGAGCATGGCGAAGGCCTGCAAGTGATGGTGTACACCCGCGATGCGCCGGATCTTTTTGTGGCGATTTGCCAGTTTTTCAATGCCAAATCGCTGGGCATTCAAGACGCGCGCATTCACACCACTCGCCACGGCTACGCGCTTGATAGCTTTATCGTGCTGCTGCCCGAAGGCGCCAATGATTTTCGCGCGCAGGCGGCTCTGGTCGAACACGAACTGGCCGAGCACTTGAAAGACGCACGCACGTATGGCCAAAGCCACGCGAAAACTGCACACTGGGGCCAGGGGCGGCAATCGCGCATGTCGCGCCTCTTCCCTGTGCGGCCTCAGGTGGAATTGTCGCCGGACGAAAGCAGCCGATCATGGCGACTTTCCGTGGTCGCCACCGATCGGTCGGGGCTCCTGCATGCCCTGGCGCGCGTATTTGCCGCCAACGGCATCAACTTGCGTATGGCCAAAGTCATGACGCTTGGAGATCGCGTCGAAGACGTTTTCATCATCGACGGCACCGCCCTGGACCGGCCGCGCAGCCAGTTGCAGTTTGAACAGGGCATTCTCGATGCCCTGGATCTCGATGCCGCCAGCCGGCGCGTGGCGTGATGGTGCTGATGAAGATGCCTTTGGCAACCGCACGGGTTGACTGAACCCTTAATTCCAAATGCGGTCTATTCGACCGTACGTATTCCCGCAGCATTCACTTAAAAGTATCCCACCTTATGTTCGATCGCCGTCAAAGCTTGCTTATCCTGATCGCCGCGCTCTCCCTGGGCGCCGTGGGCGTAGCACTCGTCTCCCAGTATGTGTTCGACATGCCACCGTGCGCGTGGTGCGTGCTGCAGCGCATGATCTATCTCACGATCGCCGTGGTAAGCATCGTTGGCGCGCTCACACCGCGTGCAGCCAGCGCCGTGGCTGCCGGTCTCGCCACCCTGCTGGCAATCAGCGGCATCGCCGCCGCGTGGTACCAGCACACCGTCGCCTCGCAGATGCTGTCGTGCGATCAAACATTCGCCGACCGTTTTGTGTCGGGTACCGGTCTGGACGCAGCCGTCCCCGCGCTGTTCGGCATTTTCGCCACCTGCATGGACGCCATGGTGCAGGTGCTGGGCCTGGAATACGCCGTATGGAGCCTCATCCTGTTTGCGATCCTGACGATCGTCGGCATCGCCGCCCTTCGCGCCAAGCCCGCCGGCCTGTCGGCTGAAGAAGCGCGTAAACGCGCCAGCCTGCGCGCCCGGCGCTGAGCGATTAAGGGCATGCTGCCGCTGAGCGATTAAGGGCCTGCTGCAGTAGCTGCAGTAGCAGCAGCAGCCCTCCCCCGACGAGCCAGTTACAGGCGGATTGAAACCGATCGCCGAACGAACAAAGAGCACGACGATGTCGTGCTCTTTGTTTTGGAAATTGCCGTGAGTGTGGCTTCTGGAGCGTGGCTTCTGGAGCGTGGCTTCTGGAGCGTGGCTTCTGGAGCGTGCTTCCAGTTAGCCACCGGCACAAGGGAGCGCCGGCGCTTTACACATGCATTCAAGCGTCGCTAGCGGCGAAGCCCATATTGAATTGCAAGCCGTTGGGGGAGTCGTCTTCCAACACGCCACCACGCGACTGACCCAGGCGCGCCAGATACTCCGGCGTGATATCGCCCGTCACGTAATCGCCGTCAAAGCATGATGCTTCGAAGCGCTTCATCCGGGGATTGATATCGCGCACCGATTGCTGCATGTCGGCAAGATCCTGATAGACCAGCGCATCGGCGCCGATCGTCTGCGCGATTTCTTCGTCGGTGCGACCTGTTGCGATCAGTTCGCTCTGGGTCGGCATGTCGATACCGTAGACATTCGGAAACCGCACCGGCGGCGCAGCCGAGGCGAAAAACACCTTGTTTGCACCCGCAGCGCGCGCCATGTCCACGATTTCCCGGCTGGTGGTGCCGCGAACGATCGAATCGTCCACCAGCAACACGTTCTTGCCCTTGAATTCGGTACCGATGGCATTGAGTTTCTGGCGCACCGATTTACGGCGTACCGCTTGACCCGGCATGATGAAGGTGCGGCCAACATAGCGGTTCTTGATCAGGCCTTCGCGATAGTCGAGGTCCAGACGCGCAGCCAATTGCATGGCGGCCGGACGCGACGAATCGGGAATCGGCATGACGACATCGATTTCGCCCAGGCGCAACGTACGCGCCACCTTGTCAGCCAGATACTCGCCCATGCGCAAACGGGCGTCGTACACCGATACGCCATCGATCAGCGAATCGGGACGTGCAAAGTACACGTATTCGAAAATACACGGCGTCAGTTGGGGATTGTCGGCACATTGACGGGCGACCATGCGGCCATCCAGATCGATGAAAATAGCCTCACCCGGGTCGACGTCGCGCACAAAGATGAATCCGCTGCCTTCAAGCGCCACCGATTCGGAAGCGACCATCCATTCCGGACCGTGCTCGCCTTCCATTCGCCCGATGCACAGTGGGCGGATACCATTGGGATCGCGAAACGCAAGCAATCCATAGCCGGCGATCTGCGCCACCACGGCGTAGGCACCTTTAACGCGCTTGTGCATCGAGGCTACAGCGCGAAAGATCGCATCGTCATCCAGCGACACGCCATTGGCCGACGATTGCAGCTCGTGCGCCAGGACGTTCAACAACACTTCCGAGTCGGAATTGGTATTGATATGGCGGCGGTCGATGCGGAAAAGCGATTCGCGCAGCTCGCGCCAGTTGGTCAGGTTGCCGTTGTGGGCGAACATGATGCCAAAGGGTGCGTTAACGTAAAAAGGCTGTGCCTCTTCTTCGGAAATGCTCGAGCCGGCAGTGGGGTAGCGAACCTGGCCGATACCGCTGGTGCCCGGCAGCGAGCGCATGTTCCGCGTACGAAACACGTCACGCACCAGCCCGTGGGCCTTGAACATATTGAAGTGATTTTCCTGCGCCGTCGCAATACCGGCAGCATCCTGACCGCGATGCTGAAGCAGGAGCAGGCTGTCGTACAGCAGTTGATTAACCGGACCGCGTCCGACGACCCCGACAATTCCACACATGGTGATTTCCTAGAACAATGAGCGCTACGTATAAGGTAGCCACGCGGCCAAAGCAGGCGGCAGCCACGTCTTGATATGTTTGATGGCATCAATCGTTGTTTGCGAAAACATCGCGTCACGCCACCAGGGTTCTTGCGGCATGGGCGTGTAACCCGCCAATGCCACCAATACGAGAATAATGAGTACGCCACGCGCCAAGCCGAATAGTCCGCCCAGCCCGTGATCGGCCGGTGACAGCCCAGTGGTACGAATCAGCGCGGCCAGTGTCATGTTGACCAGCCCCACGCCCAGCAGCACGATCAGAAAGACGGCCGCATAAGACAGCCCCATCCTTAACATGGGGGTCTCGATCCAGGAAGTCAACCACCCGTAGACGGTGGGACCCCACCAGATCGCCGCGACAAACGCCAAACCGAATGCGACCAGCGACAGCACTTCCTTGAGCAATCCACGGATCAGCCCCAATACACCCGACACCACCAGGATGCCGATGAGGATGAAGTCGAATCCGGTCACTGGGCGGCAATGAAACCGTTGTCATATCCAAGCGTTCGCAAGCGCGCCTGGGCTGCCTGAGCAGCGTCGCGCGATGGGAACGGGCCTACGCGCAAGCGAAACTGCTGCTTGCCACCAATCGACGCCGGCTCGACGAACGCGTTGGTGACGCCAGCGGCATGCAACTTATCGCGCCTGCCCTGAGCATCGCCCTGCGTGGTGTAAGCCGCGATCTGCAGCACAAAATTGCCTTTGTTGGAGGGTGCCGCCGGCTTGGGCCGGGATTCCGCGGGCGTTGGGGTGCGGCCCTCGAGCAGTGCAAGCGCCCGGGCGCCATCGTCACTACGTTCGGTCGGCGCGGCAGGCTTGGGTGCAGGCGTGGCGGGTTTGGCGGTTTCGGTGGGCGGCTTGGACGTGGTCTCGGGTCGAACGACAGCAGCCGAAGGGACTTGAACGGAAGGGGTATGCGGCGTAGCAGTAGCCCCAGGTGCCGGCGTACCGACGGCGGGCGGCGCGCCGGACATCAAGGGTGGCGGCGTGGGCACACCGTCGGCACCGGGTGCCGTTGCCGGCACGCCGTTGGCCGCGGGCGGTTGCGACGACGCTTGTGGCAAGCCTGCCTGCGGCTGCCCCATATTAGGGTCGAATGGCTGCGTGCGATCGGGGATCTGCACCGGAATATCTTCCGAAACCGGATGGCGTTCACCATCGAGCACCATCGGCAATACGACGACGGCCGCGAGCACCAGGGCTACAGCACCTGCCAGACGACGGCGCGCGCGGCCGCGAAGTTCGGCCGCTTGCGCTTCGCTGGACACAGAAGGCCGTGCCCTGCCGCTGCGCGTTGCGCCGCTTTCAGTCCGATTGAACAATCCCATCGAAAAATCCTTGCTGCCGGTGGCGGCGACCGGCCAGACAACTGCTGGCCGAAAAACGCTCGCGTGTTGCCACGCATTGATGTCGTCACGCTCTGAGTTAGTGGGCGCGGCCCAACGCGGTCAACGCAGCAGCCACCGTCAGGAACGAACCGAATATCACGATTCTATCACCCTCGCCTGCCCGTTTTTGCGCCGCCGCAACCGCCGCGGCGACGTCATCGAACGCCGTCAGCGTGGCGGCCTCGTCCTCGCTTCCCAGAGGCGGCAAGGCGGCCGCTACGCGTTCGGTCAGCACTTGTCCGGATACACCGCGCGGGCCGGCCAATGTGGGGCAATACCAATGATCGATGCGCTTGCCCATACGAGCGACCACACCGGCCACATCTTTATCGTCCAGCATGCCGAACACCGCATGGGTGTAAGGAAAGTACGCCATATTGTCGAGATTCTGGGCCAGGACAGCCGCGGCATGGGGGTTGTGCGCCACGTCCAGCACGATGGTCGGTTGCCCCGGCAGAATCTGGAAGCGGCCCGGCAAGGTCGCTTGCGACAGCCCCACCCGCACTGCCTGCTGAGGCACCGGCAGCCGATCGCGCAAGGATTCGAGCGCGGCAAGTGCCGCGGAAGCATTTAACAGTTGGTTGGCACCACGCAGGGCGGGGTATGCCAAGGCGTTGCGTCGTTGGTTGCGCCCCCCGAAGCCCCACTGCTGGCGGTCGCCCGAGTAGTTGAAGTCGCGGCCGAACAGCCACAGATCGGCCCCAATCGACGCCGCGTGATCCAGCAGCGACTGCGGCGGCACAGGGTCGCTGCAGATCGCGGGCTTGCCGGCACGGAAAATATTGGCCTTTTCAAACCCGATCAGCTCGCGCGTGTCGCCCAGCCAATCCATATGATCAAGATCGACGCTGGTCACGATGGCGCAATCGGCGTCCACGATATTGACGGCGTCCAGACGACCGCCCAATCCCACTTCGAGCACGATCGCATCCAACGGCTGGCCGGCGAACAAGCGCAGCACCGCCAACGTCGTAAATTCGAAATACGTCAATCCGGTATCGCCACGGGCCCGCTCGACCTCGGCGAATTGCGCCGTCAGCTCGGCGTCGCTGGCGGAAATGCCATTCACGCGCGCACGTTCGTTGAAATGAATCAGATGCGGCGAGGTATATACGCCTACCTTATAACCGGCGGCCAGCAACATGGCCTCGAGCATGGCGCACGTCGAGCCCTTGCCGTTCGTGCCGCCGACGACGATCTTTACGGCAGACGACGTCAGCCCCAAGCGATCGGCCACCGCGCGTACGCGCTCGAGTCCCAAGTCGATACTGCGGCTATGCAGATGCTCGAGATAATTCAGCCAGGTGGAAAGGGAATCTGAAACCTGAGGCGCTTGCGGGTTGGACATGAACAATGCAAAAGAAAATCGCCCCTGACAGGGCGCGAACCGATCCGGGCAGACCGGGCGCAGCCCATATATAGGGCAAGCTGGCGATTTTACCAGCCGTCACAGGGTATTCAGGCGATCTCCCTACCGCGCACATGCGTTCGGCCGCGGGCGAATCCAAGTGCCGCGCGCACGCTAATCGCAATCACCTCTCTCCGAGCCCTCTCAAAACAGCAAAGCCTACTTACTCGAACGGCAACGCTAACCGCTCATTTTTGCGCGCGTCGCCCCCTTAAGTTCAGCTGAAGCATGCCGTTACCTGTGTGGAATCCCTAGAACCGCCCGATTTGGTCGGGCGCCTGCACAGATGCTGTGCTCATCGCGTTGCAATACCCGTACGGAGCCTCCATGGCGTTGACCCCGATTGCTGCCCCGCTGACCCTGCCCGTCACCGCTGCCATGGCCGCACCACCGCCGCCGGCCGCCGCTCTGGTGGTGACTGCCAGCGAGAAAAGCACGGACGCCGGCTCCTCGCAAGCGGACAATCGCCAATCGGCCGATCAACCGCAACCGCTCCAGACGCTACGGTCTACCGAGGAAGGGTCAAATCCCTATCTCGACAAGGCGCTCGATGAGCTCAATCAACAAATGCGGGCCTGGGACACCAACCTGCATTTTGAAGTGGATCCCGACATCCATCGCATCGTGGTTTCCATCATGGATTCCGAAAGCGGCGATGTGTTGCGCACCATTCCCACCGAGGCCGTCATTCACGCCGCCAAGATGCTCGTGAAGATGCAAGGCCTCGCAATCGAAACCACCGCATAAAAAAACACCCGGGGAATTGACGGAATTAGGCCCTTTTAAAGCCCGTAAGCGCGCAAATTAGGCCGGTCCGTTGCAGCAATAATGCAACCTGAGTAGAAGGATTTAAAAGATGGCAATCTCATTCGCGAACCTGAACAACAGCGGCTACGACTTTGCTGCGATCACGCAGCAACTCGCCGAGTTCGAAAAACAGGCAATCGTTCCCTATCAAGCGCGCGTTACGCAGACGAGCACGAAGATCACGGGGATGGGTTCGCTCAAGAACGTCATCGATGCCTTGCGCACGGCCACCGAAAAACTGGCAACTGCAATGGGTTCCGCACCGGCCAAAACCAGCGTATCTGGTAACGGCGTATCGGTCACTGCCGGCGCTGGTGCCGTGGCGGGCTCCTATTCGATCTTTGTGGATCAATTGGCTGCGGCTGGCTCGCTGAAGTCGGCCGCCTTCGATAGCCGCACCACGCAAAATGGCGTAGGCGGTACGATCGCCATCGAAACGGTAGGCGGCACAGCACCCATCAATATCGAACTGGGCAGTGACACATCGCTGAACGGCGTGCGCAATGCCATCAACGCAAAGTCGGATAGCCCGGTCAGCGCCACCATCATCACAGATGGCGAGGGCAAGAGCTTCCTGATGCTGACCTCGCGGGCGACCGGAGAAAAGGCTGAGGTCAAGAGCATTGACGTCACCGGAAACAGCGGCACGCTCGCCGACGACATGAACTATGTCAAAGGCGGCACCCCGGGCAACATGACCGTGGCAAACGTGGCGACCGATGCCAAGCTCACGCTCAACGGCATCGCCATCACCAGCGGCTCGAATCAGCTCACGACGGCAATCGACAACCTGACGCTCGATCTGACCGCCGCCACCGAAACCGGCAAGACGGTAACGGTCAAGGTCGAATCGGATATCGAAGCACAGGTCACCGCCGTTCAGAATTTCGTGACCGCGTACAACGCAATGCGCACGACGACGAAGTCCTTGTCGACCTACAACAAGGATTCCGCGTCGATCAATGGCAGCCTGTACGCCGACTCCACGTTGCGTAGCGCGCAAGACGAACTGGCGTCGGGCCTGCGCGTGGCCACCGACGACAAGAATATCTTCTCGCTGGCCAAGCTCGGCATCACGACCGACATCGACGCCAAAGACGGCACGCTGAAGATCGATGTCGCCAAGGTTCGCGAAGCGATCACGAAATACCCGTCGGAAGTCTCCAACTTGCTCTCGGGCGAGGATGGCCTGGCGACCAAGATGAACGCCACGACCAAGCAATATCTGGATCAGGGCTCGGTCAAGGGCAAGATTACATCGGTCGTCGAGAACCTCGAAAGCGAGCGCAAAAAGCAGACCAAGGCTGTTGAAGATGTCACGGCCCGAGTGGAAGCCACCAACGCCGCAACGATCGCCCAGTTCAACGCCCTGAGCGTTGCATTGTCGAAAATCGAGTCGACCAAAAGCTACCTGACCTCGCAGTTCGAGGCCATCGCCAACTCAGGCAAAAAATAATGTCCTACGCCGCCCGTCGTCCCTTTGGCGCACAAGCTGCGCGCTCTTACGCCACCGTCGGTGTTCAGACCGAAGTGTTGAGCGCCACCCCGGAACGCTTGATCACGCTGCTCTTCAAGGGCGCACGCGCGGCAATCGCTCAGGCGAAATTGCATCTTCAGCAAGGCCGTATTGCAGAACGCGGCCAAGCCATTTCCAAGGCGATCCGCATCGTCGAAGAGGGGCTGAAAGGCGGCCTCAACCTGGAAGCGGGCGGTGAGCTTGCCGCCAATCTCGATCAACTCTACGACTACATCGCGCGCACCCTGTTGACCGCAAACCTGAACGCCGACGCCGCACAACTGGACGTTGCCGATCAGCTTCTCGCGAACCTACAGGACGCTTGGCAAAGCTCGGTCGACCCCATGTCCACCGCAGTAATCTAGCCTCGACGTTGCCCTTCACTCTTCGCGCGAAACCTAAGCATGACGTCGCCTCACGCGCCGATACTGTCGCACTATCGAAGCATCGCCGCCATTACGGCCGGGATGCTTGAAGCGGCACGATCTGGAGACTGGACAACCGTCCTCTCTCTGGGTCAGCAATATATCGACATTGTCGAAGAGTTGCGCGACATGGATGCCAGCATTCCAATGGATGCGGCAACGCGCGCCCTCAAGCACGACCTGCTCGTTCGCATTCTCGAGAACGACGCCCGCACTCGTGACCTGGCATCACCGCAGATGGCACGATTGAGCTCGCTGCTCGGCCGCATCAAGCAACATCACGATCACACCAGCACCTTCGGATTCAAGGCGCCCATATGAACGGGCCCAATTCGCTGGGCACGCTTCTGATCCAGCGTCTTGATGCGGTACTCGGCACGCCGTTGGCCTCTCACGGCGATCTGCAGTCGGGACTGCGCGCGGATGCCGTCAGGCAACCCGGTGCGCCCGTCAAGGTCGAACCTACCGAAGGCGAGCCGCGCCAGGACGGCGAACGCGCCGCACTCAAGCAGGCAGCGGGCCAGGCCGACCAAGGCGCCGTCAAGGACGCCAAGCTCGCCACGCTCCTCGCGCTCAACGCACGCGGGCGCGTGGTGCAACAGTCGGCTACGCCCTCCGCACCGACGTCGCTTGGACAAGGCGCGCGCGCGATTCTCGCGCTGCTTGCAGCCTTTCCCGATGCCCCTGCCGTGGTGGGCCGCCAACCGCTCTTGCAAACCGCGTTGGGCAGTTCTTCAAATCCGCTGTCCGATGGTGCCGCAGCTCAGGGCAACCCAGCGCAAGCTTCGGACGCCACGCGTGGTGCGCAGTCGATGGCCGCGCCAGGCGCGGGTGCGCCCGATCACGCTCGCGCCGCTGCCGATGGCCGCACAGCGCCAGCCGGAGACTCGACGGCGCGGCCGGGCCAAGGCGCAGAAGCTGCACGCGGTGCCAGCGCGCTGGCCGGTGCAACCGATACCGGAGCGCCGAGCGTGCGAGCGCTTGCACAGGCCCTGCATCAGGCGATCGATAAAAGCGGACTGTTTTACGAGTCGCATTTGAGCGACATGGCATTCGGCAAACGTGCCGCGCCAGACTTGCGCCACGAACCGCAAAACCAATCCACTGCGGCGCAGCCGCAAACAGGCGGAAGCAGTACGGCACAGCCGCCGGCTGCACCGCGCGACGCAGGTATCGCAAGTTTCTTCGGCGCCGCGCTTGCCGATGCCGCCGATGCGCCTGCGCCACGCATGACCGGCGCCGCGCAGGGCCAGGACATCGCGCCTACTACGCAGCATGGCGTACGCACCGATACGGCAGCCATCGTGCGCCAGCAGCTCGACATACTGACCAACCAAGCCATCGTCTGGCAAGGCGAAGCGTGGACCGGCACGCCGATGCAATGGGAAATCGAGCGCCGTCAAGCGGCACAGGCAGCGTCGCCCGATGCCCCCCCGTCATGGGCCACCAAGATCGCAGTCACGCTGCCCCGGCTTGGGCGGGTCGAGGCCACGCTCAACCTGGTCGGAAACGATATCGTGATGCGATTGGTTGCGCCGGAAAGCGAGCCGGACATTCGCGCCTCTTCAGCAGTGCTGCGATCGCAGTTTCAAGCGGCCGGCCTCACGTTGAGCCACCTCGTCATCGACGAAGATGCCGCCCGAGCGCATGACGTCGACGAGCAAAATGGCCCTGCAACATGACGCCCACCAATACGCTGCCCCCCGAAGACACCTCGCCGCCCAAGCGGCAGCAGGCGGTCGCTATCGCGTATGACGGCAATGACGCCGCACCGCGCGTGGTCGCCAAAGGCTACGGCCCCATTGCCGACAATATCGTGCGCACCGCTCGCGACAATGGCCTGTACGTGCATGAGTCCACAGAACTCGTTGGACTGCTGATGCAGGTGGATCTGGACGCTCAGATTCCGCCGCAGCTTTATACGGCGGTTGCTACGTTACTTGCGTGGCTTTACCGGTTAGAATCGCGCTCGCCCGACGACTTGGGCGCAATAGATTCACCACACCCCACGGTCTAGTCCATTAGGAAGTGATGCAACGTGTTGAGCGAAACACCCCCCGACTTTCTACTGACTGACCCTGACGAGATCCGCAGCGCGCTTTTTGAACTCACGCATGCCGAAGCGCATGTGGTGGTGCGCGACGCAGCCGATCGCGAGATCGCCGTGTTGATCATCGGTCTCGATCGCAAGACGGGCACTTTCTTTTGGCGGCCGCGCGACTACGCCAGCAGCAACTTCGCAGACAACAAAGAATTGTTGATCGGCGCGGTGTTCCAGTTCATCTGCAGCGGCTACGGCGGCGTGCGCATTCACTTCCGCGTGCCACGTCCCGATATCGTGCGCTTCGACGACGGCAGCGCCACATTCGTATCGCATTGGCCGGATCGCATCTCCCGCATTCAACGCCGCAAGATGTTCCGCGCGTCGCTCTCTACGCAAGGCAAACGTTGCCGCGCAAGCTGGCAGCCGCCAGGGGGCGAACCCGCCCTCGTTTTCGGCATTCGCGATGTGTCGGTCGATGGCATCGGACTGCGCTGCGCGCTCCCGGTTGGCGCGCTGCCTCAACGCGGCGACACCTTGGAGCGCGTGTTGCTCGACTTCGGCGAGTTTGGCACCTTGCAAACGTCATTGGAAGTGCGCAACGTCTTCCCCACCAGTGGCCAAGGCAAGCGTGAAGAAAACGACGATGAAGAGGGTGCGCCAGACGAGCGGGCCAACGGTGCCGCTACGGTAGCCGTTGCCCCTGTCGCAGCAACGGTCACGGCCTCACCCAAACTCGCGGTCGCAGGCCAGACCAGTGACACGCAGACCGCCGTTCGTCTCGATGTTGAAAGCCACGTTGGCGCCGTGTTTTCCAAACTCAGCAGCCGCGAAGAAATCTGGTTGCAGCAGGTGGTCTGGCGGCTCGAGAAAAGTAAGTCCGACTAGTTGGGCTGAGTGTAAGGCGGGCGTTGAAGCCGGCCACAAAAAAGCGGATCGCGCACAATGCCGATCTGCTTTTGATTGCTCATCACTACGCGTGCTGAGCCCAGGCGATATCGGGCACGTCCGAGCTGCTCAGCGTCTTCTGAATATACCGCTCGGCCAGTTCCAACGCCGACATGGGTTTGCCCAGAAGCCAACCCTGTACACGATGACACTTGAGTTCGCTCAAGATGGAATACTGACCTTCCGTTTCAACGCCTTCGGCCACGATCTCGCGCTCCAGGCGACGCGACAGGTCGACCACTGTGCCCACGATCGCTTGCGCGTTGCTATCGCTCTCAAGATTGCGAATAAACGATCGATCGATCTTGATCGTATCGAACGGGAGTTCCTGTAGATATCCCAGGCTCGAATAGCCCGTACCGAAATCGTCAATGGCGATCTTCACGCCGGCGCGGCGCAACTCGGACAGCCTGGAAATTTCACCACCTTCCGCGGCTACCATCACGCCTTCGGTGACTTCCAGTTCCAATCGTTCGGGCGGCAATCCGGAGCGGTCCAGTGCGCCACGCACATCGCGCAACAACGAATGACGTTCGAGCTGAATCGGCGAGATATTGACCGAGATATACCAAGGCTCTGGCCAGCTCGCCGCTTCGGCACATGCCGTCTCGAGCACCCAGGCACCCAATGGCACGATGAGCTCGGTCTGTTCCGCGACGGGGATGAATTGCATCGGGGCCACGAGCCCGCGCTGCGGATGATTCCAGCGCACCAGCGCTTCAAAGCCACGCAACTGGCGGCCATCGACGCCGTAGATCGGCTGGTACACCACGTACAACTGCCCTGCTTCCTGCATGGCACGACGCAGATCGTCTTCAAGATCCTCAGTGTCGGCCAAATGCGCCAACCCAACCGCTTCTTGCCGCCGACCGCTGATGCGCAACGCCCGCAGCACGCCTTCAGCGCGGACGAGGTAATACACCAGCAGCAAAATGAGTGCGGTAGGCACCGCGACGATTGCCGTCACGAGCGAGGCGCTGAACGCGGCAAAGTAAAACTGTCCGCTGTCCCACAAGTACCACAGCGGCAACAAGACAAACGCCATGGCGATCATGACGCTTCCGGACAGACCGAGGAAGATCCGTGCGCGACGCGATAAAAACCAGGCCAGCAACAGTGCGAAGCCGATGACTTCGAACTGCAGCACGGCGATGACCAGCAAAGTAAAAGTATCAAGCATCGTTGGCCGGGACCGGATCCGAATAGGGTCCGGCGGGCAACTTGCCAGCCGTACTTGGCGGATTTTTACACGGAAGCGCGGTATTCACATCGCCATCGATGAAATTTCCTTATAGGCGGCCACAAGCTTGTTGCGTACTTGCACCGTCATCTGGAAACCGAGCGTGGCTTTCTGCGAATCGATCATCACTTTACTGAGCGAGATATTGGGATCACCCATATCAAAAGCCTGTTGCTGCGCACTCGCGGCGTGCTGAACGGACGACACGCGTTGCAAGGATTGCTGCAGCACGGCGGCAAAATTGGCCGGGCGCGGTGCGAAATCCTCAGCCTGCGCGCCGGGCGCGCTCTGCGCCGTGCGCACGACCGCACGCATCTGCGTCAGCATGCTCTCAATCCCCGCCAAACCGTTTACCGCCATGACCGATCCTTGCCTATAGCGCCGGACATGCCGGCAGAAACATTTGAAGTGCGCACCTTTAATTAGGCGTGGCGAGAGTGTGCACCACTTCTGTCCGAAAGCATATGTGACAAATGACGGCAAAAACCAGGGTTTTTCGGGGATTAGATTGTGCGCGGCCAGCCCATAATCCACGCTTCCCAGACCCACTTTGCGTCGCATGTCTCTCTTGCCCCGATCGTCCGCCCTACTTCGATGCCCGCGCGTTCGACTCGGCGGGATACTCAGATGAATTCGCAGGCCACTACTACTTCTCGCCTTTTTGCCCGCTTTCCCGCGCTCGGTCGCGTGCGCAGCGTGCCCAAACCGTTATTGATCACGGCCGTCGCGGCTGTGGTAGCACTCGTGGCTGCAGCTGCAATGTGGAGCCGCGAGCCCGACTACAAGGTGCTGTTCTCGAATCTGCAGGATCGGGACGGCGGCGCGATCGTCGCGGCACTGGGACAAATGAACGTGCCCTACCGCTTCAGTGAGAACGGGTCGGCATTGCTGGTGCCGCCCAATCGGGTGTACGACACACGCCTGCAACTGGCCGCGCAAGGCCTGCCGCGCGGCGGTTCGGTCGGCTACGAATTGCTGGACAACGCGCGCTTCGGCGCCAGCCAATTCGCCGAGCAGATCACGTACCAGCGTGGACTCGAAGGCGAACTGGCTCGCTCCATCGAGTCGGTCAACGCCGTGCAAAGCGCGCGCGTTCACCTGGCGATGCCGCGCCAGTCGCTCTTCGTTCGCGAACGTCAGCAGCCCACCGCCTCGGTGCTATTGCATCTGTTTCCCGGCCGCAGCATGAGCGAAGGCCAGGTGCAGGCGATCGCGTGGCTGCTGGCCTCCAGCGTGCCCGAGCTCAACGCCGAGAACGTGTCGATCGTCGATCAGAACGGCCGCTTGCTGTCCACGCCGTCCGGCGATGGGCGCGGCATGGACGCCGACCAGACCAAGTTCGTGCGCGACGTCGAACAGCGCGCCGCCGAACGTATTCTCGCGATCTTGAATCCGCTGGTCGGCCACGGCAACGTGCACGCCCAGGTCAGCGCGGATGTCGACTTTGCCCAACGCGAACTGACCTCCGAGGTCTACCGTCCCAATCAGGATCCGGGCCAGGGCGCCGTGCGCAGCCGTCAGGCAAGCGATTCCCAACAGAATGGCGGCACCGGCGCGCAAGGCGTGCCCGGCGCCTTGACCAATCAGGTGCCGGCCAACGCCCAGGCGCCCATTGCCAATCCGCCCGCGAATGCCGCAGCCGCAGCGCAACAGCAAGGTGGCGTCACCACCACTGGCACCAATGGTGCCGCGGGTGCCGGCGGCGCTGCCGCCACGGCACCCACAAACGTGCGCAGCGACTCGACCGTCAACTACGAAGTCGACCGCACCATCAGTCATGTCAAACAGCCCACCGGCGCCGTCAAGCGCTTGTCGGTCGCGGTCGTCGTCAACTATATGAAGAACGCCGACGGCGAAGCCCAACCGCTGCCGCCCGAAGAACTGACCAAGCTCACCAATCTCGTGCGCGAAGCCATGGGGTTCTCGCAGGATCGCGGCGATTCGCTCAATCTCGTCAATAGCCGCTTTACCGACGAAACCATTGCTGAGATCCCGCTCTGGAAAGACCCGGGCATGATCGACCTGGCCAAGACGATCGGCTATTGGCTGGTCCTGCTGCTGGCGGCCTTGTGGGTGTGGCGTGCCCTGCTGCGCCCGATGTGGAACCGCTACATCAACCCCGAAGTCGATCCGGTCGTCGCCGAAATCGAACGCGCCGAAGCGCAACGCGAGGCCGTCGACCAGGCCCGCGCCAGCGCCAACAGCCGATACGAAGAAAACATGCAACGCGCCCGCGAAATGGCCACCAAGGATCCTCGAGCCGTCGCGATGGTTCTGCGCACCTGGATGAGCAGCAATGACAAGTGAAACCAGTCTGGACGGCATGACCCGTAGCGCCGTACTGATGATGTCGCTGGGCGAAGACGCCGCAGCCGAGGTCTTCAAGTACCTGTCCGCACGTGAAGTGCAACAGGTGGGCGGCGCCATGGCAACGCTCAAGCAGGTCACGCGTGAAGACGTAGGCAACGTGCTGGAAGAATTCCGCCAGGAAGCGGACCAGTTCGTGGCCGTCACCCTGGGTTCGGACGACTACATTCGCTCGGTGCTCACCAAGGCGCTGGGCAGCGATCGCGCGGCAGGCCTGATCGAGGACATTCTCGATGCCGGCGACAGCGGCAGCGGTATCGACGCACTGAACTGGCTCGACGCGACCACCGTCGCCGAGTTGGTGGGCGACGAGCATCCGCAGATCATCGCCACCATCCTGGTTCACCTCGAACGCGATCGCGCGGCAGGCGTGCTGGCGTTGCTGAACGAACGCCTGCGCAACGATGTGATGTTGCGCATCGCCACGTTCGGCGGCGTCCAACCGGGTGCGTTGACCGAACTCACCGAAGTACTCAACGCCGTGCTCGCGGGCCAAGGCGCCAAGCGCAGCAAGATGGGTGGCGTACGTACCGCGGCCGAGATTCTCAACATGATGAATTCGACGCAAGAAGAAACCGTGGTCGCCAGCCTGCGCGAACGCGATTCGGATCTGGCGCAACGCATCATCGACGAGATGTTCGTGTTCGACAATCTGCTGGATGTCGAGGATCGTGCGATCCAGATGATCCTGAAGGAAGTCGACAACGATACATTGATGGTTGCCCTCAAAGGCGCACCCGAAGAATTGCGCGACAAATTCATGCGCAGCATGTCCACGCGCGCCGCCGAAACGCTGCGCGAAGACTTGGATGCGCAAGGCCCGATCCGCATGTCGAAGGTCGAGGCCGAGCAGAAGAAGATCCTGCAAATCGCGCGCAATCTGGCCGAGAGCGGTCAGATCGTGCTTGGCGCCCAGGGCGACGATGCCTACGTCTGATCCGTCCTTCAAAGCGGGCCTGCACCGCGGCGGCGACGCGTGGCGGCGCTGGACGATGAACTCGTTCGACGAACGCAACGGCACGCCGTCGGATACGTCCGGCGAACCCGCCACGCCCGCGCCCGATGCGGCGGCGCTATTGGCTGAGGATCGTGCCGATGCACGTGCAACCGGTCATCGCGAAGGGCACGAAGAAGGCCTGCGCCAAGGTTATGCCGCCGGCGAACAAACCGGCCGTGAAGCCGGCTTCGCCGAAGGCCGCGAGGCGGGCTATGCCGAGGGTCTGGAAACGGCGCGCCGCCAGGCTCGCGAAGAAGCCGCTCAGCTGCATCTGATCGCGCAAACCTGCGCCGAATCGGTCGCCCAGATCGAAGAAAAGATGGGTCAGGCCTTGATTGGACTGGCTCTGGATATCGCCCGTCAGGTGATTCGCACCAAACTGGATCAGCAGCCGGAAAGCGTGGTGGACGCCGTGCGTGAAGTGCTGCATATGCAGCCCGCCACGCAAGGCACGCTGCGACTGTGGCTGCACCCCTTGGACGTCGATCTCGTGCGGCAATATCTGAACGAAGAATTGCAGGACGCGCGTTGGCGCGTACTGACCGACGAATCCGTCTTGCGCGGCGGTTGCCGTGCCGAAACGCCCTACGGCGACATCGACGGCACACTCCAGACACGCTGGCATCGCGTCGCCGCCTCGCTCGGCCGCGACAGCCAATGGGAAACGCCATGAGCACCGGCCAGCGCGCTACTGGCACCGATGCCGCAGCCGTGCACGACAGCGGCGCAAACCTCGTCAATGACGTTCCGGCCATCGACCGCTGGGCCACCCAACTGCGCGTCGGCGCGATCCGCGCAAGCGCGACCGATCCGTGGCACGTGAGCGGACGCATCACGCGCGCCGCCGGCCTCGTCCTCCAAGCCACCGGCCTGCGATTGCCGGTCGGCGCCGTCTGCCGTATCGAATTGTCTCCCGGCCACGACCACTGGGCCGATGCCGAAGTGGTCGGTTTCGACGGCCAAACGTTGTTCTTGATGCCGCAGACCGACATCTCCGGCCTGCCGCCTGGCGCCCGCGTGGTGCCAGGTGAGCCTGCCGTTCAACGGCCCATCAAGCTTCCTGAAGGCCGCGAACCCAACGGCAACGCCAAGCCCGCGATCGGACGTCACCTGCCGGTGGGCCGCGCATTGCTCGGCCGTGTGGTCGACGGTGCCGGACGCCCGCTCGACGGCCTCGGCCCCCTGATCGACGCCGAACAAGCGCCGCTTGCTGCCCAGCCCCTCAACCCGCTCACGCGCGCGCCGATCGATAGCGTGCTGGACGTCGGCGTACGCGCGATCAACGGCTTGCTGACGGTGGGCCGCGGTCAACGCATGGGTCTGTTTGCCGGCTCAGGCGTGGGTAAGAGCGTGCTGCTCGGCATGATGGCGCGTTACACGCGTGCCGATGTCATCGTGGTCGGACTGATCGGCGAACGTGGCCGCGAGGTCAAAGAATTCATCGAGCACAATCTGGGCCCGGACGGCTTGGCCCGCTCGGCCGTCGTCGCCGCCCCCGCCGATGTGTCGCCGCTTTTGCGTCTGCAAGGCGCGTCGTACGCCACCCGTATCGCCGAGTACTTTCGCGATCAGGGACTCGACGTCCTGCTGATCATGGACTCGCTCACGCGTTTTGCCATGGCACAACGTGAGATCGCATTGGCGATCGGCGAGCCGCCTGCTACCAAGGGTTATCCGCCTTCGGTTTTCGCGCGCCTGCCCGCATTGGTGGAACGCGCCGGCAACGGCGCCATGACGGCCAGCGGCAAGGCCGGCTCGATCACTGCTTTCTACACGGTGCTGGCCGAGGGCGACGATCAGCAGGATCCGATTGCCGACTCGGCACGCGCGATTCTTGACGGGCACATCGTCTTGTCACGTCACTTGGCCGAAGCCGGCCACTACCCGGCGATCGACATCGAAGCCTCGATTTCACGTGCGATGCACTCGTTGATCACGCCGGACCAATTTCAAGTCGTGCGCAAATTCAAGCAGTCGCTGTCGCGCTATCAGCGCAACCGCGATCTGATCGCCGTAGGCGCTTACGCGCCCGGCCATGACGCACAACTGGACGACGCGATCGCCCGCTACCCGCGTCTTGAAGCGTTTTTGCAGCAAAACATCGGCGAGAGCGTGACGTATGCCGGTGCCGTTACCCAACTCCGCGGAACGTTCGAAGGACATTCCTCACATGCCTGAACAATTGCCACTGGACACGCTCAGCGAGCTCGCTCGCGAACGTGCGGAAGAAGCCACGCGCCGCCTGGGTTTGCTCAACACTGCCCTGCTGAACGCCAAGCAACAGCTCGACATGCTGGCCGACTATCGCCACGACTACCTGGCCCGGCTGCAGCAGGCCATGTGCACGGGAATGTCCGCGTCGGACTGCCAGAATTACCAGCGCTTCATCGGTACGCTCGACGACGCCATGGCGCAACAGCGCAACGTGGTCGCCCAATCGGAAACCGACCTCGAAGCCGGTCGAATCGACTGGCAACAGGCCAAGCGCAAACAAAATTCGTTCGAGGCGCTTACCGCGCGTGCCCAGCGCGCGCGCGATGCCGTCGAACAACGCCGGGAACAACGCGGCAATGATGAGTTTGCTGCACGCATGCTGACTCGCACGCCCGTTTTCGGCTGATCTCGCATCACAGGATCTGACTATGTCCGCCACACTTTCGATTGCACAGATGATTTCGCCGGCCGCGCCGGCCAGCACCACGCCCGCACCATCCAGCGCCCCTCAGTCCGGCCAGCCTACGTTTTCCGATACGTTGCAGCGCCAGCGTGAACCCGCCGCGCAGCCGGGCAAGCCCGCCGTGGACGGCGAGAAAGCGCCGGCAAAGGCCGACGGCAAGCCCGCGAAACCGGTTGGCGACAAGCACCAGGCGGACAGCAAGGACGACAGCGCCGAAACCGCCGTGGCCGACGCTGCGACCCCAGGCGTAGACGCACCGATTACTGTGGCGCCCGCACTGACGTTGCAACAGCAAGCCCTGGAAATCGCGCGAGAATCCGCGGCCTTTCGACGCAGCACCCAGCCCGTTGCTTCTTCGGCGGCCGGTGGTGCCATGGACGCAGAGAAGACGCCCCAGGGTGAACGCGCCCTTACAGCGCACACGCAGCCGTTGCGTGGCGCAGACCTCGCTGCAACCCACGCGGTGCAAACGACCCTTCCCCAAACGGAAGACACGGCGCTGCGCAGCCCGGCTTTCTCGGCAACCCTCGCCGGCACGGGCGCGTTACGTGACGGGACGATCGGTTCCGCCAATGGCAAGCCTGCAACCGCCACAGTTGCGGCGCCTGAGCGTGGCGCGGCCCGCGCCGCCCGCGATGAGCCCGCCATTAAACTGGGTGGTGACACGCGCAAAGCCGGCGCACGCGCCGACGCGGCGGCAGCCGCAGCAGCCGACGCACTCACGGCCAATCCTGCAGACGCGCGTCACGCCGCAATTGCTGCATTGACCGAAACCGCCGACCGGATCGGCGCGCGGCAAGCATCGCAGGACATTTCCACGCCTGCCACTCAGGCGGCGTTCGCCAGTGTGCCCACCCAAATCATCCAGGCGGCGCCCACCGCTGCCGCACCGGCTTTGCACGTCGCCACACCGTTTGGCGCGGCCGAATGGGGCGATGCATTTGGACAACAGGTTGCACATCTCACGATGAACCGCCGCACCGGCATGCAAACCGCCGAGCTGCGGCTCGATCCACCCGATCTGGGGCCGATTCGCGTCACCCTGACGATCCAGGACGGGACGGCACACGCCGCGTTCTCGTCGGCGCACGGCGCCGTGCGTCAGGCGATCGAAGCCTCGATGCCGCAATTGCAGCAAGCCCTCGCCCAATCCGGCATTGCCCTTGGGCAATCGCAGGTCAGCGATCAGGGCCAGCCTTCAACCTTCGATAACGCGTTTGCGCAGTCGCAAAACAACAACGGCTCGAACACCGGCAAGGGTTCGCAAGGCGCCGGTGGCACCAACGCCAGCGGTGACGACGGCCTTACCATCGCGTTACCGACGCGCGCGCCGCGTTCGCTGGTGGACACTTTCGCCTGATACAGCGGGCCGTTTCGCGCATCCAACGACACGGTCCCGCGCTTTTCTCGCAGCTTTGATAAACCAATAGCTTGAGATACGCGCATTTCCACCTGTTTTTCGACGGGCAGCATTGCCTCCGTATACGGCAGAATGCCTTCATCCCTGCAAGGCTTTTTGTTGCATTCACATCCTCTTGATCTGTCCTGATGGCGACCTCCAAACCTTCCGCCGTTCCGTCGCGTAACTCTTTGCCCAAGAACGGCAAATCGTCGCGGCTGCTTCGCCCCATTCTCAGCCTTCTCGTGTTGTTGGCTGTCGCCGGGATCAGCGTGGCAACGACGTGGTTACTCACCACGCGCATGCAAAAAAACGAGGCCTCCGGCTTGCAATTGGCCGTGGGTGACGCTCAGGCTGCCTCAGCGCCACAGGCCCGCAACGAGCCGGTATCCGCCGTCGTGCCCGCCCCGATTTTTCTGGCGATCGAGCCGTTCACCGTCACCGTCAACAACGATGAGATGGAACGGATGGTGCACATGGCCATCACCCTGCGCATCGGCGACGACCTGTCGCGCACGCAACTCGAAAAATATATGCCCGAAGTCCGCAATCGCATTCTGATGCTGGTTTCGGGGCAATCCCCGCAAGCCGTGCAAACGCCGCAGGGCAAGCGCGATCTCGCGACCGCCATTCAAAAATCGTTGAGCCAGCCGTTTACGCCGAATCCAGACGGTCAACGCATCAGCGACGTTCTCTTTACCGCTTTCGTGGTGCAGTAAACATGGGCTACGAGGCCATCCTCTCACAGGACGAAGTCGATGCGCTGCTAGCCGGCGTAACGGGCGATACGAGCGCGCAAACCGCCACCGCCGACGCCGGCGATGTGATGCGCGCATACGATCTGAGCTCGCCTGATCGCGTCGTGCGCCGTCGGATGCAGACGCTCGAACTGATCAACGAACGTTTTGCGCGCAACATGCGGCAGTCGTTGCTCAACTTCATGCGCCGCAGCGCCGACATCTCCGTGGGAACGATCCGCATCCAGAAGTACGCCGACTTCGAGCGTAATCTGCCGGTGCCCAGCAACCTCAACATGGTGCAGATGCGCCCGTTGCGCGGCACGGCCTTGTTTGCCTACGATCCCAACCTGGTGTTTCTGGTCATCGACAGCCTCTTCGGCGGCGATGGACGCTATCACACCCGAGTCGAAGGCCGCGACTTCACCACCACCGAACAGCGCATCATCCGCCGATTGCTCGATCTCACGCTCGACAGCTACGGCAAGTCTTGGCAACCCGTTTACCCGATCGACTTCGAATATGTGCGTTCCGAAATGCACACGAAGTTCGCCAGCATCACTGGCAATAACGAAGTCGTCGTCGTCACCTCGTTCCACATCGAATTCGGCGCCACTGGCGGCGATCTGAACATCTGCATTCCGTATTCGATGATCGAGCCGATCCGCGACATCCTGACGCGACCGCTGCAGGAGTCTGGATCGGAAGCCGTGGATCAACGCTGGACGCATCGGCTCTCGCGACAAGTGCGCAGCGCCGATGTCAATCTCGTTGCCGAGTTCGCACAGATCCCGTCGAACCTGCGACAGCTCGTCAATCTGAAACCCGGCGATATTTTGCCCATCGACGTTCCCGAGATCGTCGTAGGCAGCATCGACGGGGTGCCGGTCATGGAATGCGATTACGGCGTCTTCAACAGCCAATACGCCTTGCGTGTGCGGCAAATGCTTAACCAAACTGAACGCGATCCCAGCGAGCCTACTGAACATGAGTGACCCTAACGCCCCCGCCGGCAGCGCCCCCTCCGATGACTGGGCCGATGCCCTGGCCGAGCAGGCATCCAGCGCGCCTGCCACGCAGGCCGATGGCTTGAAGCCCGAGGACGACTGGGCCGCGGCGCTCGCCGAACAAACGTCGAGCGCCCCCGTCGATACCCCCGCCCCGGCCGCGCCTGTCGCACCGGCCGCCGCCACGCCAGCTCCTGCGCCGAGCCCAGCCAAGCCCGCCGCGCAACCGGCAGGCAGCAATCTGTTCAAGCCGCTCGCACAAGCCGCTGGCGGCATGGGCGCCGACATCGACATGATCATGGACGTGCCGGTTCAGCTCACCGTCGAGCTCGGCCGCACGCGTCTGACCATCAAGAATCTGTTGCAGCTCGGTCAAGGCTCCGTCGTCGAACTTGACGGCCTGGCCGGCGAACCCATGGACATTTTCGTCAACGGTTATTTGATTGCGCAGGGCGAAGTGGTCGTGGTCGACGAAAAGTACGGCATTCGCCTGACCGACATCATCACCCCGTCCGAACGTATCAACCGCCTCAACACGCGCCGCTGATCGCCATGCCGGATGACGCGCTTTTTCGCATGATCGTGGGCCTGGTCCTGGTCATCGCCGCCATCCTGGCATGCGCCTGGTTGGCACGACGCTCAGGCCTGATACAAGGTGGCAAGTATCAACGCTTGAGCGTGGTGTCAGCCCTATCGCTTGGACCCCGACAACGCATCGTCATGGTCGAAGTCGAGGGATCCTGGCTGGTGGTGGGGTGCACGGCGTCGCAGATGACCCTGTTGCATAGCCTGCCGGCGGCCGAGGCGGCCGCTACCACCGCATCGCCCGCCACGCAGCCTGAGTTAACGACCTTCGCCGCCAAATTCAGCCAAGCGCTCAAGCGCCGTTGATCCCACACGGCATCCTCGCCGTTCGTGTTCCGTCCGTCTTCCACACCATGCCCTCATTCGTTACGCGCTTGCGCCACGCTCGATTCGCTCGCCCCAGCGGCAAGTCGCTCGCTCTCCTGCTTCTCGCGGTAGCGGCATGCGCCCCTGGCTTGACGATCGCCCAGGCAACGTTGCCGGCGCTCACCACCACGCCAGGTGCCAACGGCGCCGAGACTTACTCGCTCAGCGTGCAAACGCTGATGCTGCTGACGTCGCTGTCGTTCTTGCCATCGGCGTTGCTGATGATGACCGGCTTCACGCGCATCATCATCGTGCTTGGATTGTTGCGCAGCGCCCTGGGTACGGCGATGTCGCCCCCCAACCATGTCTTGATCGGCCTGGCCCTGTTTCTGACGTTTTTCACGATGTCGCCGGTGTTCAACCAGATTTATACCGAGGCCTATCAACCGCTGACCGAAGGCAAGATCACTTTCGAATCCGCCATTGAAAAAGGCGCGCAGCCGTTGCACGGTTTCATGCTGCGCCAAACCCGAGAAAACGACCTGGCGCTGTTCGCCAATCTGGCCAAAGTGCCTGAAATCGATTCGCCGGCACAGGTGCCGATGAGCATCCTGGTACCCGCCTTCATCACCAGCGAACTCAAGACGGCATTCCAGATCGGGTTCACGATTTTCATCCCATTCCTCATTATCGATCTGGTGGTTGCTAGCGTATTGATGGCGTTGGGGATGATGATGGTGCCCCCCGTCAGCGTGGCGCTACCCTTCAAATTGATGTTGTTCGTGCTCGCCGACGGTTGGAACCTGCTGATGGGTTCGTTGGCGCAGAGCTTCTTCCAGTAAACGCCGGAGTCATACGATGAACACCGAAGCCGTCATGACCATGTCGTACCAGGCGATGAAAATCGCTCTGGCGCTTGCTGGCCCCCTGCTCCTCGTCATTCTGGCGGTTGGATTGATCATCAGCATCTTTCAAGCCGCGACGCAGATCAACGAAATGACGCTGTCATTCATCCCGAAGCTGCTGGCCATGTGCGCCGTGCTCGTGCTTCTGGGACCCTGGCTGGCGGGCATCATGGTCGACTACATACGCCAGTTGATCGGTGGCATTCCCGGCATCGTCCAGTAGGCAGTCCTTACCCGACGCTGGCTCCACCGCCCGCCTTCCCGCGCTCCAGTCACGCTCGCGCCACCTGCCTCGCTCCAGAACATCCGCCGCCATGCTCTCCGTCACGCAAGATCAGTTATACGGCTGGCTCACGCAGTTCATGTGGCCATTCGTGCGCGTGCTTTCGCTTTTTGCCGTGGCGCCGCTCTTCGGAGAATCGACCATCCCGCGCACGGCGAAAATCGGCCTGGCCGCCGTGTTCGCCGTGGCCATCGCGCCCAGCATTCCGCCGATTCCCGTCATTCCGCCAGGGTCGTACACCGGATTGTTGATACTTGCCCAGCAAATCATGATCGGCATCGCGATCGGCTACACCATGCGCATCGTCTTCAGTGCCGTGCAAACCGCAGGCGAATTCGTCGGCCTGCAAATGGGACTCTCGTTCGCCACGTTTTTCGACCCCTCGATGGGTGCGAATACGGCGGTGCTGTCCCGCCTGTTCAACATCGTCGCCATGCTGATCTTCCTGGCCATCGACGGGCACCTCCTGATGCTGGCCGCCATCGTGCGCACTTTTGAGACGCTCCCCATCGGTGAGCTCACGTTGCATCAAAACGGCTGGGGCGTCCTGGTCGAATGGGGAGGCACGATTTTCAGCTCCGGACTATTGCTTGCCCTACCGTTGATCGCCGCGTTGCTGACAATCAACCTGGCCCTTGGCATCCTCAACCGCTCCGCACCGCAACTGTCGGTGTTCTCGGTCGGGTTCCCGATCAGCATCACGGTCGGCGTCATTCTCTTGGCGATCGTATTGCCGCAAACGCCGCCGTTTCTGGAAGACTTGTTTCAGGCGGGTCTGGAGGCGACGAGCCGTGTCGTCGATGGATTTGCGGGGCGCTAAGGTACAGCGGATTGAACGCCCGCTCGGCGTCCCACACGGTCTGCCAACAATTCATAGAACAGCCTGGCGACTGGATTAAGCGTCTTGCCTCGCGGATGGATCAAACCGATCGTGCGCGTGACGACAGGCTCCCGCAAGGGAATACTCACTAACGTCCCGTGATCGGCGGACGGCATGGCCAGTTGCGGCACAACACCGATGCCCAGGCCTGCCTCGACCATGCTGACCAACGCGGGCACGTGCTGAACCTCACAGAAATGACGGGGCCGCTCGACGCTCCGTGCCAATGCCTGATCGATCAGAAAGCGATTGCCGCTGCCCTGTGCCAGCGTGATATACGGATGATGCGCGAGTTCTTCCCACTTCAGATATCTGCGTTTGGCGAGCACATGATTGCGGCCTACCGCGACCACAAAACGCTCTTCCAATAAGGGTATGAACTCGATTTCGGCATCGTTCGTACCGATATAGGTCAGACCGAAATCCGCATCGCCGTGCGCGACCGCCATCAGCACTTGCGATGACGATTCATCAATGATGCGGATCCGTATGCGTGGGTATTGCGCGTGGTAATCGCGAATAACGTCGGGCAGAAAGTACGCCACCGCCGACGGCACACAGGCGATCGTCACCATGCCGGATAGACGCTCCGCCACGTCCTGAATACCGACGAGGGCATTCTCCAACTCGTTCAGTACGTTTCGCGCGCGGGGTACAAAACCGCGGCCGATCGTCGTCAGTTCGACCTTGCGCGTCGTTCGTGTGAACAGCTGCACGCCTAACGCCGCTTCCAACTTGTCGACTCTTCGCGACAGCGCGGATTGAGAAAGATGCAGCGCGTCGGACGCTGCACGAAAACTGCCCAAATCTGCCACGGCGAGAAAAGCGCGAAGATCAGCCAAGTCGAATTTCATGCGTTTTGAACAAGAATAGCTCGAATATTTGCACTTTACTCGACATTGGGCTGTGGGCAACATGACCTTCAGCCGCTCCAAGAGGCGGTTTTCATACGGAGACCGATCGATGCCTATTTTCCAAAAGCGATTGCTGCGGCGCCTGGCCGCCGTCGCCATCACAACCCTATCCCTTGGTGTTCTCTCGACGCATGCCGATGCCGCGTGGCCTGAGCGTCCCATCCGTTTGTTGGTTCCATACGGTCCCGGCGGCAGTTCGGACGTTGTCGCACGCGCCATGGCCGCCGAGATGTCGCGCGATCTCGGCCAACAGATCATTGTGGAAAACAAGGGTGGCGGTCAGGGCACGATCGCGACCACCGAGGTTGCCCGCGCCACCCCGGACGGCTACACGCTCATTCTCGGCCATGTAGGCACACTGGCCGTCAACCCGTCGATGATGCCCAAACTCAGTTACGACGCGCGGCGCGACTTTGCGCCGATTGTGCTGCTCGCCAAACTGCCCATGGTATTTGCCGTAGGTAAAAAGGTAGCTGCAAACACACTGCCCGAATTCGTCCAACTGGCGAAGTCTCGGCCTGGCGATCTGAATTATGGCTCCGCAGGCAATGGCAGCGCTGGCCACTTGGCGTTCGAAATGCTCAAGACAGCTGCCGGCATCGACGTGCTGCATGTGCCTTACAAGGGGACCGGTGCGCAGGTCAATGATCTGCTGGCCGGCAATATCGACGCGGCAGCGGCGGGCACGCCAGGGCTGTTGCCGCAAGCGCAGGCCGGCAGCATTCGTATCATCGCCGTCGGATCGAGTAAGCGGCTGCCGGTTCTGCCGGACGTGGCCACCGTGGCTGAGCAAGGCTATCCAGGATTCGAAAGTTCCCAATGGTTCGGTCTGCTGGCGCCTGTCGGAACGCCAAGCGCCGTCATCGAGCGCCTCCATCAGTCCGCCATGAAGGCCCTGGCAACCGACGCCGTTCGAACCCGGTTGGCGCATGACGCCAGCGAACCCTCTGGCGCCGGGCCCGCCGAATTCGCCGCCTTCATCGATGCAGAAGAAAAACGTTGGCGACAGGTCGTGCAAGACGCCCGTCTGTCGAGCGAATAGTGCGGCCTCCCCTTTCCTCCAACGTCACCACTCGGAAAACCAACATGTCTATTGCCAGCAACAAGGTCCTCATCCAAGAAGCTGAACTCAAGAACCTCGGAAGCCAAGCCTTTCAACGCCTGGGGCTGCCGCCAGCAGATGCCGCAGACGTCGTGGAGGTACTGTTGCTGGCCGATCTCTTCGGCTTGTCGACCCACGGACTTTCGCGCCTGGAATCGTATGGCGAACGTCTGAAAGTGGGTGGCATCAATGCGCATGCGCAGATAAAAGTGTCCAATCCCGCGCCTGCCATTCGCCTTATCGATGGCGACAACGCGGTGGGTCCGCTGGTCGGCATGCATGCTTTGCGCGCGGCGATGGCTGCGGCCGAACAACAAGGCGTAGGCATCGCGTTCGCCCGCAACAGCAATCACTTCGGACCCATCTCACCTTATGGCCTGATTGCAGCGAATGCAGGATATGCCAGCATCATCGGCAGCAACGCGACCACGACGATTGCGCCCTGGGGCGGCACCGACGCACGCGTGGGCAATAGCCCTATCGGCTTTGGCGTTCCGCACCCCGGCGGCAACCATTTTCTGCTCGACATGGCCATGAGCGTGGTCGCCCGGGCCAAGATTCGCAATGCCTTGAAGGCCGGCGCTACCATTCCGAGCGATTGGGCGACGGACGCAGAGGGTCTGCCCACTACCGATCCGAAGCAGGCCCTGGATGGGTTCTTGCAACCGATCGGCGGGCACAAGGGCTATGGCTTGGCCTTGATGGTCGATCTCTTCGCCGGCTTGCTGTCCAACGCCGCTTATCTGACGCACGTGAAGTCGTGGGTCGACGCGCCGGACGAGCCCCAGAACCTCGGCCATTTCTTCCTGCTCATCGATACGAAGCGCTTGGGTTCCCCCCAATGGCTTGCCGAACGCATGAGCGACTTTGCTGCCATCTTGCACGGCAGTCCGGCAGCCCTTGCAGAGCGCCCAGTCATCCAACCTGGTGAAATCGAACTGGCCCGGATGGCCTCGCAACGGGAGCACGGTATCGCCATCGATTCAGACGTGCTCGCGCTGCTGCGGCGTGCGTGATCGCGACATCGGAGGAGACATCTCATGAAAACAAGACAACGTATTGCCGCCGTTGCAGCGCTCGCGCTCGTCGCAGCGACGAACGCGAGCGCGGGCTACCCTGAAAAGCCGATACGTGTGATCGTGCCCTACGTGGCAGGCGGCGCAGCGGACATCACTGCTCGTGTGATCGGCGCCCACATGACGAAAGGGCTCGGGGCGACGCTCGTGGTGGAGAACAAACCCGGTGCCAACGGCATGATCGGTACCGACGCCGTCGCAAAGTCGCCCCCCGACGGCTACACGTTGCTTCTCGACGCCAGCGGCCCCTTGGTCGTGAATCCTTCCCTCTACGCGAAAACGCCATACGATCCGGTCAAGGATTTCGCGCCCATCAGCCAGGTCACCAGCTATCAGTATGTGTTGGTCGTCCCTGGCCAGTCCAAGATCCAGAACATCACAGATCTGATCGCGGCAGCCAAGCAGGCGCCTGGCGCACTTACTTACGGTTCGGCTGGAATCGGCGCGGGCGGACACCTGGCTGGCGAATTGTTTGGCGTGCAAACCGGCGCGAAATTCTTGCACATCCCCTACAAAGGCAACGCGCAGGCCCTGACCGACATACTGGGCGGTCAATTGACGTTTACCTTCGATACCGTGGTCACCGCCACGCCTTATATCCGTTCAGGCAAGCTGCGCGCCTTTGCCGTCTCTGGTCCCCGCCGAGCACCGGGATTGCCAGAGGTGCCTACCCTTAAAGAATTGGGCTATGCCGATTTCGAAGTGACCCAGTTTCAAGGACTGTTGGCGCCCGCCGGAACCGACCCCGCCATCATTGCCAAGCTGCACGATGCGGTGGTGAAAGCCGCTAGCGATCCGGACGTCATAAGACAATTGGCCACGGAAGGCGGCAACGATATCGTGGCTGGCACACCGGAAGCGTTTACGCAACTGATCCGGGAAGACCTCGTGCGCTACCGCAAGCTCCTCAAGGATGCGAACGTCAAGGCGGAATGATCATGTACCAAATCGATGTTCTCATACAAGGCTACCCGGGCAGAGCCGTGTGTCATGGCGGATTGGGGTGGAGCACGACAACCCTCTTGCGGTGTAAGGGACACAACATTCTGGTCGACGTGGGCGCATTCGGCGTGCGACACCTGTTGCGCCAGCAACTGAGTGCCTGCGGCGTCGAACCGGCAGACATCACGGACGTGGTGCTCACGCATGCCCATTACGACCACGCCGTAAATTTCACGCTGTTTCCGAAGGCAAACGTCTGGATTGGCGATCATGAGCTGGCATGGGCGGCAGCACAGCCGCCTGATTTCAACCCGCTCCCGGAACTATATGTGCGTGAGCTTACGCAACTGGACCGCACCCGCCGTCTGCGCGACGGCGAACATTTCCTCCCTGGCATGACGGCGATAGCGTCTCCCGGGCACACGCCCGGGCACTTGCTCTTCCACGTCGAGAACAAACAGCAATCCGTCCTCTTCACGGGAGATGCTGCCAAGAATCGCGCTGAGCTGATGTCCAGCACCGTGGCCGACACCGCCGACATTGACGCCAGCCTGCGCAGCTTGGCACAGATCTGGTCGCTCTGGCGACGCACGCCTGGCACTCTGCTTGTGCCTGGTCACGATATCGGCATGAAGCTAGACCGCGAGGGTCAGCCTTACTACGTCGGCGAACGTCATGCGGCGATCAACGCCTGGTTTGGCGACGATCTCACGCCTCAACCGATTGACCTTTGCTGCCCTCCTCAACTCGGACGCTATAGCGTCTGACCTATCCTGAGTTCTGCTTCGATGACCATTCCAACTGAATTGATTACCGCCTTCACCCCCACCGGCATACTCAGGGCCACCATTAATCTTGGCAATCCCATCCTCGCCCGACGCGATGACGATGGCACACCTGTCGGCGTGTCTGTGGACCTTGCCCACGCGTTCGCGCAGCGGCTTGGCGTCGAACTCACCCTCATCGTGTTGGAAAGCGCGGGAGAAGCGGTTGACGTCGTCACGCAAGAAAAAGCGGACATCGGTTTCTTTGCGATCGATCCCAAGCGCGCCGCCGGCATATGCTTTACGTCCGCCTACGTGCTGATCGAAGGTGCCTATCTGGTCAGAGAGACATCGCCGCTGCAGGCGTTGGGAGAAGTAGATCGCCCAGGCCATCGGGTGACTGTAGGAAAAGGAAGCGCGTACGACCTTTTTCTGACTCGCACCTTGACACAGGCAACCATTGAACGCGCGCCTACATCGCCGACCGTGGTCGACACCTTCTTGAACAACGGTAGTGACGTCGCCGCAGGCGTGAAGCAGCAACTCGAGAAGGACGCGAGACAACATGCCGGTTTACGACTGCTGCCGGGTAGTTTCATGACCATCCAGCAGGCAATGGGCTTACCTGCGGCGCGAGGCGATGGCGCCGCCCGCTTATTGGCCGATTTTGTCGAAGACATGAAGCGAGATGGCGTCGTGGCGAAGGCGCTTGCCCGACATGGCATCGAGGGTGCGAAAGTAGCACCGGCCAGCTAACTTGCCAGTCTCATTGCAATATTGCCAACACTTCAGCTGCGGTCGCCATGCATCGCGATCGGCTTAGCCGAAAGCGTCACGCACTCAGTGGCGGTCTGTTCCATTGAGTGCGTACCTTGCGCTCTATTTAGGCAGGCGCACCTAACGCCGCATGTGCGTAGCCACCCGACCGGCTTTGACGCGTCGAGACCTGCGCCACCTCCGGCATGCCGTCATTCAGCTTGAAGACGGCCACGGCATCGGCCAACTGCTGGGCCTGCTCCTGCAACGAAGCGGCGGCGGCTGCAGCCTCTTCCACGAGCGACGCGTTTTGCTGAGTTACCTCATCCATCTGCGACACGGCGCGATTCACTTGATCGATACCCGTGGACTGCTCATCGGATGCCGCCGAGATTTCGCCCATGATGTCGGTCACACGTTTCACCGATGACACGATTTCCTGCATGGTGTCGCCTGCACGCGCCACTTGTTGCGATCCGGCGCCAACCTTGCTCACCGAGTCTTCGATCAAGCCTTTGATTTCTTTTGCAGCTTGAGCACTGCGCTGTGCCAACGAGCGCACTTCGGCCGCCACTACCGCAAAGCCTTTACCCTGCTCACCCGCGCGCGCCGCTTCCACGGCCGCGTTCAACGCGAGAATGTTGGTTTGGAAGGCAATGCTGTCGATCACGCCGACGATTTCGGAGATCTTCTTCGAGCTCGTTGAAATGGCTTGCATCGTGCCCACCACTTCATTCACGACGCTACCGCCGCGCTCAGCCACATCCGAAGCACTCGCGGCAAGCTTGTTGGCTTGGCGCGCATTGTCGGCGTTTTGCTTCACGGTCGAGGCCAGTTCTTCCATGCTCGCGGCGGTTTCTTCGAGCGAAGCCGCCTGTTGCTCGGTACGGCTCGACAGATCGGTGTTACCTGCCGAAATCTCACGCGAACCGATGTTGATCTCATCCACACCGCGACGTACTGACGACACGGTATGCGTGAGGCTTTCCTGCATGCGGCGCAATGCACTGAACAACGAGCCGACTTCATTCGTCGAAGTCACATCGATACTCTGCGTCAGATCCCCTGCCGCGATACGGTCGAAGTGCTGCCCTGCGTTTACCAACGGACGAACAACCGTACGACCGAACATCATGCGGGCGAGCACCATCATGATGAAGGACAGCACCACTGCGGCGATCACGGCGATCGCAGCGAGCTTGAAGTTCTGCTCCGCTTTAGCGGAGGTCGCGTCCTGCGACTTCTTGATGTAATCGCCGAACTTGGCGATCGCATCGATAAAAGCCTGGCTACGCGGCGTGCCGTAGTCGGTATTGACCATGTAGAAGGTCGAGTAGTCTTCGCTACGCAGCGCTTCGACCATGGTGTCGACGCCGTCATCGATGTAGGAACGATAGCGACGCACCAAATCCATCGAAACCTGACGTCCTTCGTCGTCTTGCAGCAGATTCTGTTGGAAATTGGTGAACTGAGTACGAACTTCGTTCAACAGATCGTTGGCGCTCTTAAGCGACGCTTGCGCAGCGGCGGTCATTGAGCGATTGCCGGTACCGGCCTCTTGAAACTGGCGTGCGGCGACGAGCAACGAAACCCGTGCGCGCAGCATATCGCTATTGATGTCTTGCACCTGTGCGGCGCGATCGGTCAACCCTTCAAGATCTTTGACCGCTTTGAAGTTCTCATCGAGAAAATACACGGACATGGCGCCCATCGCAGCCACCAACAGGGCAAACACGCCCAACACCCACATCAGCAAAGTGCCGACTCGTGTGTTACGCAGCGATCGCTTCGTTTTTACTTTTGGCTTGCGAGCAGTCTTTTTTTTGGACGCCTTGTTCGGCGTCGACGGCTCAAGCGTCATTTCCATGTTTTATCCCCTTTCGTGAAATCTATTTGGCGCTGTGGTGCGCTTAGCTACCGAACCGCCCACCGGCTTGCCAAGGCTCCGGATATTGAGGCGGCGTCAGCAACTTGGTACGTAACCACGGCTCGATTAACAAATTTGTGCTGTCGACAAGACGGATCAAACGTTGATCCGGGCCAAACTGCAGCGTGACCGATTTACGCGAATAAAGCCCATCGGTCACGATGGAAAACTTGTAAGCCCAGCGCACGTAGGAGGTACCGTCGCGCTGCGGAAAGATCTCGGCAGGAGGTGCGGTGAAAGCCTGGACGGCCTCTACCAGCGTGGTTTCACCTGGCTGAAAATGCGTCAATGCACCACCGTCGAAATTGTTGCCGACAGTGGTGCAAGCCGATACCAACGCGAAAATCCACACAAACCAGCACGTGCGCAGCAAGGAGCGCGCGCCGGTTGTGAAAATACGCGGGTTAAAACGATTCCCAGTCATCATCATTCACGGGTTGGGAGGATTTGGATGGCAGTGCGCTGGAAGACGACGCAGCACCGGGGGTCGTGGTTGTCCGGCGCCGGGCAGGCGGCGATACGGGTGTTGCCGGCACTGCAGATGCGGAACCATCCGTCTGCGATGATCCCGCGGCCGACGTCGGCCGAATTTCCCGGCGCAACTCCGCTGCCGACTGCGGCGCACGCGACGTCGTATTGGCTTGACCCGTCGACGACCGTGCAGCACGCGAAGCGGTACTTGCCGTTGCAGCCGCGCCAGGCTTGGCCTTAGGCGCGCTCAATCGCGGGGCAGTGGTTGCTGCGCCAGCTTGGGCAGCCCCTGCAATCGAGCTGGAGGGCGACGCCGATTTGCTCATTGTCTGACCTGATGAACTACCGGTGGATGCGCTCGATGCGCCCGCAGACTTTGCTGCAGCGCGGGTGTCTCGCGCCGCTGTCGTCGGCGCAGGCAACGCCACGACAGGCGTCTCGACCATCGAGGCACGCTCAGGCGTACGCGGCGATGACGCCCGCGTTGCCTGAGTGGCGTTTGTCGGACGGGAAACGCTGGCGGTCTGGGCGTAACCTGCTCCGAACGACGAGGCTTGTCCGCCCGTTGCCGCCCGCGTGGGGGTACCGGCTTGTGTGTGATCGATCTTGAACACAGCAACCGCTTCAGCCAACGCCTCGGCTTGCGTTTGCAGCGCGCCGGACGCGGCAGCTGCTTGCTCCACCAACGCGGCATTCTGCTGCGTCACGTCGTCCATTTGTGTCACGGCCTGATTGACTTGATCGATGCCATTGGATTGCTCGGCCGACGCGGCCGCAATCTCGCCAATGATGTCGGTCACACGCTTCACAGAGGCGACGATTTCCTTCATCGTGGCACCAGCCTGTTCAACCTGTTGCGAACCCACGCGAACCTTGCTCGACGAATCCTCGATCAAACCCTTGATCTCTTTAGCTGCTTGCGCGCTGCGCTGTGCGAGCGTGCGCACTTCGGCTGCCACAACCGCAAAGCCCTTGCCTTGTTCGCCGGCGCGTGCCGCCTCAACGGCTGCGTTCAGCGCCAGGATGTTGGTTTGAAACGCGATGCTATCGATAACGCCGACGATCTCCGAGATTTTCTTGGAGCTGGTCGAAATGGCGTCCATTGTCTGCACGACATCGGACACCGCATCGCCGCCCCGCTCGGCCACATCCGAGGCACTTGCGGCAAGCTTGTTGGCCTGACGGGCGTTATCGGCGTTTTGCTTGACGGTCGACGCCAGCTCTTCCATCGTTGCAGCGGTTTCTTCCAGCGACGCAGCTTGTTGCTCGGTACGGCTCGACAGATCCGTATTGCCCGATGCAATCTCACGCGTACCCACATTGATCTCTTGCACGCCTGACCGCACCCGATGGATGGTTGTGGTCAAGCTTTCCTGCATGCGCTTGATGGCTTCGAACAGCGCCCCGATCTCGTTCTTCGATTGAACGGTAACCCGTCCCGTAAAATCGCCTTGGGCGATACGGTCAAAATGCGTACCCGCCAATCGCAACGGCTGCAACACCATGCGACTAATCAATACCCAGCAACCAAAGGCCAACAGGATGGCTGCGACGAGCACGGCCAGCATGATGTTTCTGGCGCGCTCGAATTCGGTTTGCGCTTGCGCGACCAAGCCATCGGTATAGCGGTCGATCTCGTCTTTGAACGTGTCTGCGGCAGCACTGTAGGCATCACGCGCGGCACCCGCCTGCGTGCTATTGCGCGAAAAGTCTTCGACGGCCCGCGAATTGACGGCAGCGGCCATACGCTCGATGACCGCTGCATAGGCGGTATACGACTTGGCAACGTTTTCAGTCAGACCGCCGTTGACACGTCCCCGCAGCGATTCGCTGTACTTTTGAAAGTGCGTGCGCGACGCCTGGAGACCCCGTGTGGCCACCGACACACCACCGGACAAATCGGAGGTTTCGCCACCTTGCCATTGAATGAACAACGTATTCAACACCGAGGCAGCGCGGAGTGCCTGGATGGTGGCTAAGTCGAGTTCTGTGACTTGGTTGGTATAGACATCATTGATGCCTTCCAACTTCTCGTGCGCGCGCTGGGCATTCCAGATGGCCAGGCCGCACGTGGCGGCAATAGCGATCAGCAACAGCGCAAGCACGCCAATAATGCAACTACGGACTTTCAGATTCGAAAACATGGTTTGCGCTGATGGACGCTAGGTTAGGACTTGAGGAATTCGGAAGCGATGCTTTGGAGGATCTGATATGACATGGCTGATACTTGAACGGCCAATTGATAGCTCTGCAACTGCGAAATGCCTTCGATGGGATCGAGATCTTCGATATCGCTCAGTTTTTTTGCAATGCGAAGCGACTGTTGCGCGCCTGCTGCGTCCAGAGACTCGACCTCGTTAAAACGTGCACCAAGTGCGGCGCGCGTGGAGGTTGCGTTATCGAAAACCGACGCCATGTTGCGATTGGATTCGCCAACCACCGCGTTCAAGTTATCCATCGCTGCAGGGTCCCCTGCAACAGGCGTCTTGAGTGTCGTGATTAATTTATCCAGCGTTGCGAAGAGGTCGACAGGACCGCTGCCATCGCTGGCCTGAGCCGAAAAGAACTTGTCGCCAACAATACTCGTTGCCACTTCGCGGCTCGCTTCGATCTGTACTGTGCGTGCTTCGTTCAACGGCGGCAAAATCTTGAACGTGCCGTCCTCTTCGAAGGGTTGCTCGTTGCCAGCAAGTCCGGAAAACAGATATTGACCGTTGGCGTCCTTCGAGTTTGCATTGGCGAGCAGCGAGTCGCGGATGCCTTGCAGCTCGGTCGCCAAGACCGCGCGATCGTCATCGGAATAAGTGGTGTTACCCGCTTGCACGATCTTTGTGCGTAAAGCTGTGATCGAATCGATGACCGTGGTCATCACGGTTTCTTGCTCTTGAAGTTGCTGCTTGGCTGCGGTCCGGTTGTTCTGGAACGCCTTGTTCACACTGGCTTCTTGCGCAGTGTTGATCGACTGAGCAGCGCCCAACGGGTCGTCACCCGGATTGAGAAACTTCTTCATGTCGGCGTTCTTGAGCATTTGCTCGTCGGCCTTGGCACGGGCGGACGAAATAGCGTTCTGGCTATTTCGGTAGCTCATTTGCGTGCTGATCATCATATCGTTCTACTCCACTTAAGAGCGAGGCGCGGCGCGCGCTCAGCCCTTCAATCCGAGAATGGTGTCAAAAATGGTGGATGCCGTCTGCAGCACTTTGGCGCTCGCCTGGTACTGGCGTTGAAACGTCATCATGTCGTTCATTTCCAGCGTTTCGCTCGTTCCCGACACGTTCTGCTGGGCGGAAAAACGCTCATTCGCCAACTTGGTCTGGGCCTCGAAGGCCGACTTGACGCCTGCAGCGTCCACACCGATCACGTTCACGAACTGTGAATACAACTCGGTCAGGTTGGCGGTACCACTATTGAAAATGCGGTCGCTTTGCAAGGCCGCGAGTGCCTTGGCCGTTTCGCCGTTTGCCGAACCGCCGGCAGCATCGGCTGCTGCAATGTCTTCCGAGTTCTGCACCAATTGCGTCAGATCGCGCGCGGCATCACGCGTCGGCGAAAGAATCCAGGTGTCGCCGTCAGCTGCCGCACCGGTGACATCCACGGAAACGCCATCCAGGTCCAACGTTGGGCCAGCGCCGGCACTCGTTGCGGTGCCGTTGGGCAAACGCGTCACCATGTATTCGCCCGCCGCACCAACGCTGGCGTCGAAACGGATCTGATAGTCGCTGGTGTTCAACTTTGCGATGTCGGCAAGCTTGTATGCCGGCGTAAGTGTTGCCGCGCCCGTATTGCCTGCATTCTTCAGAATCTTCGGATCGCCGATCGAGAAGAAATCGCCGCCGGCAGCACCGGCAGCGGTCTGACCCGTGCTGTGAATCGCGTTGAAGGCCGTAGCCAGTGCAATCGACAACTGACCCAAGCGGTTTTGCGCACCGTCCAGCGAGTTCGAGCGAACGGCAACCAGACCGCCCAACGTACCATTGACGACGGACGAATCTGCCATATCGACCGTCTGCGACGTGGTGGGACCGGTTTGGATCGTTGCGGCCACGACGACACGCTGCGGATCGGCGTCGGAGGGCTTTGCCACCAAGGGATAGACTTTGTTGCCCGACAACAGCGTGGTGCCATTTTCCAGCGTGACCGTGACGCGGTCGCCGTCGGGTACGGTTTTGATGCCGACCAAGCTGTTGAGCTCGCGCAACTTCTGATCACGCAGATCGAGCAAGTCGTTGGGGGCATGACCCGTGCCGGTGGCGGTGGTGATGCTCTTGTTGAGATCGTTGATCTCGTTCAGGTAGCTGTTTACCTGCGTGACGGCATTCGAGATCTGCGTATTGAGTCCGTCGCGTTGGGTTTGCAGCTCGTTGTAGGCTGACTTGATCTGGCTGACAAGCGTATTGCCCTTGCCGATTACATCTTCACGAATCGCCGGATCGGCCGGGCTGCTGGCCAGGCTGTTGAGGCTGGAAAAGAAAGCGGAGATCGCCGGTGAGACGCCGACAGTGCGGTCCGAGAACAACGAAGCGATTTGCGTCAATTGCGCCGACTGGGCGCTCAAGCTCGACTCTTTGCTCTCTGCATTGCTGAGCTGCTGATACAGAAATCCATCGTATGCACGCTGGATCGTGACTGCGTTCACACCCATGCCGATGTAGCCGGTACCGGTAGACATTGCACTATTTGTAGCGACCTGCACGCTCTGGCGGTTGTAGCCCGGCGTGAGGACGTTCTGCATGTTATTGGCCGCGACCTGAAGACGCAGTTCCGATGTACGGACGCCGGAGAGACCCAAATTAAACAGATTCATGCAGATGTCCTCTTGTTACCAAAATCGCTTAAGCGTTATGAATGATTAACGGCAGGACAATGGCGATATTTAGCGCGTGTTGGAAATATCGGCGCGCACCACACTACCCTGCATCAAGCTCATGATATCTATGAGCTTTTTCGCGTAGTTAGGATCGGTGGCGTAGCCTGCCGCTTGAATTTTGTGCGCAGCGTCGACTGCGTTGCGCGCCGTCGTCACTGACTCGTATCGTGGGCTGTTGCCGATCAGGCGGGCGTAGTCGGTGAACGACTCCTCGTAGGAGTTGTAAGCGCGGAACGGCTGGATCATCTTGCGCGGCACGCCATCCACAAACTCGGTGGTCATCACGTTGACGACCTTGCCCGACCAGTTAGACCCAGCCTTGATGCCAAACAGGTTGTAGGAGGTCGAGCCGTTCTCATGCTTGATTTCGCGCTTGCCCCAGCCCGATTCGAGTGCAGCCTGACCAAGAATCAGACGCGCCGGCACACCGCTATCTTCGGCGGCCACATTTGCCGCATCGCGCATACGAGACACAAATGCCACGACATGATCAGGTGCGCCGTCGGCGGCGGCGTCTGCACGATCGCCAGGACGATTGCGCTCGAGTACTTGCAACAGCGCCGAGATGCTCGGCATGCTTCCCTCTTCCGGATTGAACGCGCTATCGACTCGCAGTTTGCGTGCAAGCAATCCCGCGGGCGAATTGGCTTCGGGGCTGCCGTCTGGCGTCGCGTTCTTGTCGTCGACTTCGGTTTGCAATGTGCCGCTATTTCCCTGCATCTGGCGCAATAACGCCTGAGCTAGACCAATCCCGGGATCCGCCAGCTGCAATGCCAACTGCTCGTCGGCCATCGATTGCACCATGCTCGTCTGGTCGGTATCGAGCATCCCCGATTTGGGCATGGCCTGCCGCATCTGCTTGAGCATCATCTGCAGATAGAGCGCCTCGAACTGCTGCGCAACCTTGGCCTGATGTGCGGCGCCGGTGGGACTTTCACGCACTTCGCGCTTCAGGTCCGACAAGGCGGTCATATCGAAAACCGAACGCTGACCACCCGTGGAGGTAAGCGGATTGCTCGATATCGCCATGATTAGATGATTTCCAGTTCGGCGCGCAGGGCGCCGGCGGTTTGCATCGCCTGCAGGATCGACAGTAAATCCTGAGGCGTGGCGCCGAGCGCATTAAGCGCCTTGACCACATCGGCAAGATTGGCGCTGGTACTTACGCGCTGCAACGAACCGTTGTCCTGCCGGATCTCGATTTGCGTGTTGGGAACCACGACCGTCTGGCCGCCACCAAAAGGCGTATTGGGCTGGGAAACTTCGTTTGTGCGATTGATGATGACCGACAAGTTGCCATGCGCCACGGCGGCTTCTTCAATCATGACCGTTCGGTTCATGACGACCGAGCCCGTGCGCGCATTAATGATCACCTTGGCCGCAGCGGCGGCGCGCGTGACCTGAAGATTTTCGACCTGCGACAAGAATGCCGCCTGAGCCGAGGGCTCATACGGCCCGCGCAATTGAATGACGCGGCCATCCATGGCTTGCGCAGTACCATTGCCAAACTGACGATTCAGGGCTGCGACCGCATTCTGCGTGGTGCCGAAGTCCGTCGTATTCATCTCGAGATACATCAGCCCATCGGAGGCAAAGCGTGTGGGCACACTGCGCTCGACAATGGCACCGGCCGTGATTCGGCCGCCATTCAACTGATTGATCTGCACGCTCGATCCGCCAGCCGAAGCCCCCGCGCCACCCACCAGGATGTTGCCCTGTGCGATCGCGTACACCTGGCTATCTGCCCCCTTCAATGGCGTCATGAGCAGCGTGCCGCCCCGCAAGCTCTTTGCGTTACCCATCGACGACACGTTGATGTCGAGGGTTTGACCAGGCCGGGCAAATGCCGGCAGCGTGGCCGTGACCATGACGGCTGCTACGTTCTTGAGCTGCATATTGCTGTTGGGCGGCAAGGTGATGCCCAATTGCGACAGCATGTTCGTCAGGCTTTGCTGCGTAAACGGCGTCTGGCGTACTTGGTCGCCGCTGCCGTCAAGTCCAACGACAAGGCCGTATCCGATCAGTTGATTGCCCCGCACGCCTTGTAGCGACGACAGATCCTTCAAGCGCTCGGCCTGCGCCGGTGTCGCGGCGACGAGACCCGCGAGCGTTGCGCAGACAAGCACCGTTGCGAGGTGCTGCGCGGCGCCGATTGTCCGGCGGCTGAACATGGACGAGAGTGACATGAGCGACGACATGGTTGCCGATAACATTAGAACGGGGAAGCCAACAGGAAGAATCGTTGCAGCCATCCCATGGTCTGCACCTCATCCATGATGCCCTTGCTGCGATACTCGATGCGCGCATCGGCGACCTGCGTCGACGACACCGTATTGGCACCACTGATGGAGCGCGGGTCGACGACCCCTGAGAATCGAACGTACTCACTGCCGCGATTGATGGCGATCTGTTTCTCGCCGGCAACTTGAAGGTTGCCATTGCCGAGCACCCCTACCACTGTCGTGGTGAGCGTGCCGGTGAAGGTGTTGTTTGCGCGAGAATCGCCCGTGCCTTCCATCGTATTGCTGCCCGATGCATCGGTATCGAGCTTGGCATTGGCCCAGCTGTCCATGAATCCTGGTGCGGCGCCCACACCAAGACTGGCTGCACCTGTGCGGCTCGTGTTCGTCGCAACGTTCTTCGCTGCATTCGTGCGTTCATTCAGAACGACGGTCACAATATCGCCCACATTGCGCGGACGACGATCCTCGAACAGCGGATAGCTGCCGTAGACCGTAGGCTGATAGATCGACCCGGTAGGCTGCTGCGGCGGGAACGGCGCCGGCGGAATCGCCGTGGTCGGCCCTTCCACGACGGGCTCGGGCGGAATCAAAGCGCAGCCGGTCATCAAGGACAACAGTCCAATTGTTAACCCAGCGCGCAATAGACGCGTATTCATCAGAGCTGCGTCAGACGCGCAAGCATCTGGTCCGAAGTTTGAACGGCCTTGCTGTTCATTTCATAAGCGCGCTGCGTCGTGATCATGTTGACCAGTTCTTCGGCAACGTTGACGTTCGAGGTTTCAATGTACTTCTGGAACAATTGACCGGCGCCATCGACACCGGCTTGCAGCACGTTGGCCGGGCCTGAGGCATCGGTTTCAACGTAGAGGTTCTCACCCACGTTCTGCAAGCCCGTTTCGTTGATGAACGTGGCCAGCTGCATCTGACCTACTTGCACGCTTTGGCCCGTTGCACCCGGCTGCGTGACCGAAACGGTGCCGTCCTTGCCGATCGTGATTTCCTGGGCGTTATCCGGGATGTTGATCGGAGGCTGCACCACGTAACCGCCTGCCGTTACCAACTGGCCTTCACTGTTGCGCGCCAATTCGCCGTCGCGGGTGTACGCCTGCGTGCCATCCGGCAACTCGACTTGCAGGAAGCCTTTGCCGTTGATGGCAACGCTCAACGAGCTCCCCGTCAATTTCATGTCGCCCTGTGTGTGGACGCGCTCGGTGGATGCGACGCGCGCACCCGAACCCAGTTGCAGGCCCGTTGGCAGTTGGGCCGTGTCGCCCACCTGGGCGCCCGGCTGACGCATCGTCTGATACATCAAATCCTGAAATACCGCGCGACCTTGCTTGAAGCCGTTGGTGTTGACGTTGGCCAAGTTGTTGGAAATAACATCCATAGCCGTCTGTTGGCTTTCCAGACCGGTCTTGGCAATCCAAAGGGCGCGCATCATGATGAGAAATCCTTAAGGGGTGGCGGTGATCGCCACCGCGGCAATACTGTTCAAAAGAAAAAGGGTTCGCAGGGTGTGCGCACGCGGGTGGCGGCGCGCCTGCGGATTAACCGCTGACGGACAGCAGGCCGTTGGCACGCTGCTCATTCGCGTCGACATTTTTCAATACCTGCATCTGCATTTCGTACCGGCGCGAGTTTTCGATCATGCCCACCATGGACGAGATCGGATTTGCATTGCTGCCTTCCAACACGCCAGACGTGACCTTGAGCGTTGCGTCGGCTTGCTGCGCCGGCAACGTTTGACCTTGCGCGTCCACGGTACGGAACAAGCCGTCATCGCCGTGAATCATGGCCGTGGCAGGCGGATTGACGAGCTTCAACCTTCCGAGGTTGAGAATCGTGTTGGGCGGGTCGCCGGCGCCAACGGCGGTAATCGTGCCGTCGGAGGCAATCGTCAATGACGCGCCAGGCGGCACTTCGATCGGCGCATTCTGCTCGGACAACACCGGCTGCCCCTGGGCGTTTTGCAGAAGATTGTTGAATCCCACCTGCAGCGCGCCGTTGCGGCTGTATGCCTCGCCGTCGGGCGTTTGAAACGTAAACCAACCGTCGCCGTTCAAGGCCACATCGAGCGCGCGGCCGGTCGATTGCATCGGCCCGACCGCAAAACTGTGACCTGGAGTCGACGCCACGGTCGCAACACGCGTCGAGTAGCTGTCGCCGTCGCCCATGGGCACCGACCGGTACATCGCGATCTGCTCGCGAAAACCCGGCGTGCTGGCGTTGGCCATGTTGTTGGTCAACACCGCTTGGTGCTCCATCAAACGGCTTGCGCCGTTCATGGAGGTGTAGATAATGCGATCCATGCGTCAGCTCCGTAGCGTGCTCGTGTCGGTCAAAATTAACGAATCTGCAGCAGCGTTTGCAGCACTTGATCTTGAGTCTTGATCGTTTGTGCGTTGGCCTGATAGGTCCGTTGCGCGATGATCATGTTGACCAATTCGTCACTCGTATTGACGTTGGAGGCCTCGAGCTTGCCGCCGGTGATGGTCGACAGGCTGTTCGTGCCCGGCTGACCCAAAACCGGCTGACCCGATTCGGGCGACTCGGACCAGGCGTTCCCGCCGATCGGCGTCAAGCCCATTTCGTTATTGAAACGTGCCAACGCGACGGTGCCGATCACGGTTTTGGCGCCCGACGAATACGAAGCCACGATGCTGCCGTCCGCCCCGACGGCCAAACCGCTGAACGTACCGGACGCATTACCGTTGGGCAGCGGCGTGTTGCTGAAGTCGCCAGCGAACTGGGTGACTTTGCCGTAGTTGAAAGCGATCGTCATATCATCGGCCGGCGACGTCGTGCCACCCGGGTTGGGGAACGTCATCGACACGGGCGTAAGCGGCGCGACGATCGTACCGTTCTCGTCGAACGTCAATTGCTGCGGCGTACCCTGCACGCGCTCCGTACCGTCCAGCACGTAACGCACCTCATAAACGCTGTTGCCGCCGGCGCCTTCACGCTTGATGAAGTACTGGTCCATCGTGTGACCATTACCCAGCGAGTCGTACACCGTCATCGTTGCACGGTTCGTGTACGTATCGGCATTGGTGATGTCGAACGCAGGCGTAGCGGGAATCGGCGTGGCACCCGCACGCAGGTTGGCCGTCAATTGTGCTGTGGTTGTAGCCGTAGGTGCGACATCGCCGAGCGCCAATTGCAGCTGCACGGGATCTTGACCGACGCCCCCGCCGGGATAACCGGTCAGGCGTTGACCCAACGCGTTGACCACATAGTTATCTTTGTCCAGGCCGAATTCGCCGTTGCGCGAATACACCACGCCGCCGGTCGTATCTTGAAGCCGGAAAAAGCCCTTGTCGTTCAACGCCATGTTGAGCGAGCCATTACCTTCAACGATCGAGCCGGTGGCGAAGCGCTGGTTGATGGCCGCGACCTGCACACCAAGACCCACGCGCGACGTGGCATACACGTCGGCGAACGAGGCGGTGGCGGCTTTGAAGCCGATCGTCGAGGCGTTGGCAATGTTATTGCCGATCACGTCCAGGTTTTGCGATGCAGCGTTCAGTCCGCTGAGTCCTTGTCCGAAGCCCATGTCGGTATCTCTCTTAAAAGGTATTGATGACTACGCGATCGGCGCAGTGCGTAGAAAATGGGGGAAGCCGTTTAACTGCCGAAAACCTTGCGCACGTCTGCCACGCTAACCTGACCGTTCAGCCCCAGATCAAGCGTGGCGCCCGTCGAGGTGTACGAGAGACTATCGACCTTGGCGTACTTCAATACTTCCGTGGAGGCGATCGCGGCACCCGCGCTATCCTCGGCGGTTACCGCAACCTGATACTTGCCGTCGGCTGCGGGCGTCTTGCCATCGGTGAGGCCGTCCCATTCGACTGTGGCAATACCGGCGCTCACGTTTTCCAAAGTTATGGTGCGCACGAGGTTGCCTGCGGCGTCGCTGATCTTGACCGTTACCTTGGCGGCACCGGTCGTCAAGTCCAGCCCGATCGGCGTCGCCTCGCGTTTCGTAGGATCGGCGGGATCGCTGCCCAACAGGACGTCAGTGCCGGGCACGAAAACGTTCTTGCCAATCATGCCTTGCGCCGCCAAGCCTTGCGACACACCTACCTGTCCCGACACGATGGCCATCGTTGCATTGAGCTTCTCAATGCCTTCAACGGTGGAGATCTGCGCGAGCTGGGTCGTCATCTGCGCGTTATCCATCGGATTGAGCGGATCCTGGTTTTTCAATTGCTCCACGAGCAACTTGAGAAACTGATCCTTCATGTCGGACGACGTGGAGGTGTTTCTTTGCGCATCTGCCTGGGCAGCCAAAGCGGCCACTGCGGCATTTTGATCGGTCGAAGAAGTAACGACGGCCATGGTGTATTCCGAAAATCTTTTGTTGATCGGGCTTATTGCCCGATGGTGAGCGTCTTTTGCATCAACGCTTTTGCGGTGTTCAGCACTTCGACGTTGGCCTGATACGAGCGCGAGGCGGAAATCATGTTGACCGTTTCAGCCACGGTATCGACGTTGGGCATCGTGACGTAGCCGGTCTCGTCGGCCAAGGGATGCGTTGGCTGATACAGCCGTTTCATCGGCGCGTTGTCTTGCATGATGCTGGCGACCTGCACACCGCCCACTTCCTGACCGAAGGTCTGCCCCGGCGTGGGCGCAACCTGGAAAATCACCTGGCGAGCGCGGAACGGCTGTCCGTCGGGACCCACCGCGCTGTCGGCGTTCGCCATGTTGCTGGCCGACACGTTCATCCGTTGCGATTGCGCGGTCAGCGCCGAACCGGCGATATCGAAAACACTCATCAGTGCCATGGTGGTCTTTCGTCCTTACTCTTGAATGGCCGACAGCATCGTGCGGATCTTTCCGGAGACGAATTGCAGGCTGCTCTGATATTTGAGGGTGTTGTCCGCGAACTGCACGCGTTCGTTATCCATCTCGACCGTGTTGCCGTCGAGCGTGGCTTGGTAAGGCGTGCGATACAGCAGATCCGCCGGGCCGCTGGTGACGGCTGATGCGGGAATGTGACGTGCCGAGGTCAGCGTGAGATGTGTTTCGCTCAAACGCTTCTGACCGCCCATGGCGTTCTGCATCGCTGTTTTGAAATCGAAGTCACGTGCTTTGAAGTTGGGCGTATCCGCATTGGCGATGTTCGACGACAGCACTTCCTGACGCTGGGCGCGAAGCTCAAGCGAGTTTTGAAAAAAGCTGAGATCGTTGCTGATCCGGTCTAGCATGCGTCGATATCCTTGGGCTTGAGGGCGCTGCGCTCTGGTGCCCGACATTCGGACACCGCCGCGTTACCCCGGCTTTTTCGATGGAGGAATCATAGGTGGCCGCGATGCAAGACAATCAAATGAACAAGCGGCTGATTCCTCGCCAATTCGACTATTGACGGTTTGCAGCGATCGATAAAATTCTTGTTATGAATCGATCAGCCCATTTCCTTCTGGTAGCCGCGCTCTCCACCCTTGGTAGCGCTACCTCGGTCAATGCCGCGCCCGTTACGGTCAGCACAGCGCCGGACGAGGCAGCCATGGCTGCCGTCGAGACATTTCTCAAGCAGGAGGCCGCGCGCGTACCCGGCTACACGGGGCGAGCGGAGATCAGCGTCGATCGTCCGCGAAGTGCGGACTTGGCGGCATGCGACGCCCTGCAGGCCTTTTTGCCTCCCGGCGCGAAGCTGCGCTCACGCACTTCGGTTGGTTTGCGTTGCACCGCACCCGCCTCATGGACAACGTATGTGCAAGCCACCCTGAGCGTCCCCATTCAGTATTTCGTGGCGGCGCGTCCGGTGGCGTCAGGGCAGCGTCTGAGCATGGACGACCTGGAGTCGCGGGAAGGCGATGCGCTTCGTCTCCCCTTCGGCGCCGTCACCGATCCGTCAACCCTGGTGGGCATGACGGCGACCAGCCGGATGACTGCGGGACGCCCGATCCGCGCGAACGGCCTGCGCAGCGCCGATTCCGTGGTCCGCGGACAACAAGTGCGCATTACCGCGCGTGGACCCGGATTTGTGGTCAACAGTGACGGGCATGCGCTCGAGACGGCACCTCCCGGCGGCACCGTTCAGGTTCGAACGGCCTCCGGCCAAACCCTCACCGGCATCGTCCAACGCTCGGGCGTCGTCGAAATACCGATTTGAGATCGCCCAACACCTAAAGTTTCTCTACAATCTGCCGTAATCCATGGCAAGCGGATATCGGGTTGAACTATTTTTACCCGTCCTTGCCCTGCGGAGTCTATCTTGAAGATCAATGCCTCGACACCTCGTGTCGCCGTCCCCTCGGAACTCGTCAGCTCGCGTAGCGAGTCGGTTTCCGGCGCGCAGAGCGTAAGCACAGGAAGCGCGCAAGTTGCCCTTAGCGCCGCGTCCCGTCGCATGCTGGCCCTGCAGGATGGCAGCAATGATATCGACGTCGAACGTGTGGCGGCCATCCGCGATGCGATCGCGTCGGGTCAATTCAAGATCGACACTAGCCGGATTGCGGATGGATTGATAGCCACCGCCCGTGACCTGCTTAAATAAACTCAATGACCGCATCCATAGACCGACTCGTAGAAACCATTCAAACTGAATCAACCGCCCTTGACCGTTTCGTTACGATCCTGGAAGCGGAACGGGCGATCCTCGGACAGCGCGACAAGCTTTCCGAGCTTGACAGCATCACTCACAGCAAGGCAGCGCTCTCCGAAGAGCTGGCGGCCTGCGCTGTCAAACGCAACGAGATCTTGACCGAACTGGGTGAGGCCCAGGGCTACAAGGGCATGAATGCCATTGCGGACGGCAATGCTGCCGTCGCCTCGGCGTGGGCTTACTTGCAGGACGTGGCCGTTCAGGCCAATCAATTGAATTCGGGCAACGGCGCAATTGTGCAGGTGCACTTGAGCGATACGCAGCAAGCCCTCGAGGCATTGCGCGCGTTGTCGACGGGTGGCTCCCCGGGTGGCGCCGTATATGACGCGCGCGGTCGCTCACAATCGACCACCACGCGCCGAGGCATCGTCGCCGGCTGACGATGCAGGCGCGCGCCGGGCATGGCACGCGCACAGACCGAACGTTAAAAAGCATAAGGGGCGGAATATCCGCCCCTTATGCCTTGCTATCGCCGTATCCCGCCACCTATCCTATTCGGCCGCCGATCCTATTCGGCCGCCGATCCTATCAAGCCGCTGACCTCATCCCGCTGCTGACCTTCCGCTGCCGACTTCCGCTGCCGACTTCCGGCGGCCGATCTTATCCCGCGGCCGTCATGTCCAGCATGGCGAACAAGCGCGCAACGGCAACGGGCATCCCTTTGGGTGTAAGCGCCGCTTTTCCGCTCAGCGCCGTCATCAGGGTACGCAATGGCGCCGCATCGGCCGCCGCGGTCAAACGCCAGCACGCTGCAGCCAATCGATTCGCATCGGCCACGCGACGCGCCAGTCCATACGTCGGGCTGCATGGCGGCAAGGTTGCCAGCGCGGCAGTCAACAAGACGAAGAATTTCCGGCCTGCGTCCTGCTGAAGCAAGCGCACGACCATCGCGTGCACGTCGGCTTCTTGCGCACCGATGTTGCTCATGCCGTAGAGCTGGTTGCGAATCGCGCCCGAGACGGGATCGATCCACTTCACTGTCACCATGCGCCAGCTCGGTGCGCCCGCTTGGCGCCCCGTGGGAGACACCATCGTGGCGGCAGCCCAGACCGTCATGTCTCCTGCGCGCAGATCGGCACCCGTAGCCGAGCCTACGCCACCGACAAGCTGCGCGAACAAAGCGGGATGGGCAGAAAGATCCACCGGCAGGTAGCCCAGCGACTTGCCCACCGCCTGCAACGTGGTTGGACATTCGTCGTGGACGATGCGGGTACTGCCGGCGTAGCGCGAGACCCAGCGTACGCCATCCACGCTCAGTACTTGGCACAGGGCACGGGGCGCAGCATCGAGCAAGTGCACAATCTGCGTATCCACCGCTGCGGGGGAGATCACGGCGATACGCGCACGTATGGCTTCGTCGGCGGTGCGCGACTCGGTGCCATCCGAGAAGGACGACAGCGTACCTTGCCCCAGAATCAATTGGTGCAACGGTGCACCCAAACTCCGGCCTTCGGCATCGATCCACAAGGCGCTGGACAAGTTGCCGGCAGCCGCATGCCATCCGCGCGTGCTGACTTTGCCGTGTACGGCGAGCACTTCGCCCGTCGCATGCCGGGCGACCATCGACTGATAAGCGCGCGCGCCGTCGACGACCGTTGTGCGCGCGGTGGTCGGCGCTGACTCGGATGATCCGGCGGCCGCATTATCAGCCCCCGACGTTCCGACCTGGCGCGCGGCCCAATCGGCTCGTGCAGCCAGGAAAGTCGCATCGCGCGTCAACACTTCCAAGGATGCATTGAGGGCTTTGAAAGCCTGCTCGGCATGACCACTATTGGCGTCGAACGGCTGAGCCAGGCTTAGCAGCTTGCGGCGCTGTGCCTGGAGATCGTTGGTGTCGCGCGCCTCGGCACGCTCGGTGGCAGCGCCCCAAAGTGCCGCCATGTCCGACTCATCTGCAGCGAACAAAGGCTTGTCGGCTGCCACGCTTGAGAAGGCATGATCAACCAGACGCGCCGCCGACGGCAGCGAAAAATCTTCGGGCACCTTCTGGCCACCGGCCACATAGTGAATCGGCAGACGATGACGGATGGCGGTATCGAGTACAGCACCCAGTCTGGACGCCTCGTCTAGCTTGGTAATCACGCAGCCGCATACATCCTCGCCCACACCGTGGCGATAGGCGTGTGCCACTTCGTCCAAGGTGTCGCCCTGACTGGCCGCGTTGAGCACCAGCAGGCGGCGAACGGGTCGCCCACCCCCCATCAACATGGCAGCCTGCTGTGCGAGCTTGCGATCGCGCTGACTGATGCCGGTCGTGTCGATGAGCACGATGCGCCGGTTGCCCCACTCTTCCAGCGTTTGACGCAGCGATGCCGCATCGCGCACCGATCGCGTGGGAATCGACAACAATTGCCCATAGATCTGCAACTGTTCAACCGCGCCGATACGAAAGTTATCCGTGGTGAGCATGGCGACTTGGTCGCGACCCACCCGGGCCACGCAGCGTGCCGCGAGTTTGGCCAGCGTTGTCGTCTTGCCGACGCCGGTTGGGCCAACCAATGCAAAAACGCCACCTGTTTCCCACAGCGGCGACTCGTCGACCTGAAGCGGCAAATGCGTGGTGATCTCCTTACGCGCCCAAGCCAAAGCCTGCTCGGCGGAATAGCCTTTGGGCAAGCGTTCGAGCAATGCGCGCGCCAGTGGCGCACTGAAGCCCGCCTCTAGCAGGCCGCGAAAGAGAGCCGCGCCTGCGGGCTGTCCCAGCGCGCCCTTCCCCCACATCAGGCCTTCGATACGTGTTTCGAACGTGCGCTGCAGCGACGAGATCGCGTCCTGCAGCTGCGCGCCAACGCCTGCGTCTGCGGTTTGCGTCGAAGACGCTGCACTGTTGATTGCCGGTTGCCCGGCCGGCGCGGCAGCGGCTGCCGGAGAAGCAGATAGCGCCGACACGTGCGGCGTGGGCGTCGACATCGGCGCTGTTGCTGGCGGCATTGGCGCCTGCGTCTGAGGCGCTGCTGGTCGTACATGAGTTGAGGGCACTGCAGGTGCGGGTGCCTCAGGTGCGGGTACTTGATGTGCTGTTACTTGAACTGCCGTTACTTGAGCTGCCGCTACTCGAGGGACTGTTATTTGAGGCGTTACAGTCGGTGCCGACGTTGCAGCGAATTGCGGCAACGGCAACACAGCATTCAAGGCGGTCGGCATCGCGTAAGCGGACGAGCGCTCGACGACAGCCGCCTGAGGCGGTGCTTCGCTGGGCAACATGGCTGCGGCGTAGGCCGACGCACCACGATGAATGGGTGCGGGGGCATGCGGAACGGCGTAAGCCGGCAGGCTCGGCGCGGGCGTATGCGGCCTGGCGTAAGACGGCATGCTCGGCACAGCGGCGGCCGCGCTGTTTGATCGCTCGGATCCTGCCCCTTGGAATGCCCCATCGGACATCCCATTCGATCGCTCGCCAGACGAGGATCGTGGATCGCGCTGTCGATCTGATTGTGCGTCGTCATGCTCGTCAAGCGAATCATCGGCCGACGCGGCCATAACCTCGATTCCGCCGTCGACCCGGCGATTGGAGACGATTAAGGCATCCGGACCCAAGGCGTCGCGCACAAGGCGCATCACTTCACGGCTGTTTTCGGCTACGAAACGGAGGATGTTCACGAATTGGTTCCGCCAATCAGATTGGTGACGCGCACCATGCGTTCGTCAGGAATTTCGGTATTGGCCAGCACGCCCAGTTGGGGCAGATGGTGGCGCAGAAAGCGCGACAGCGACGGCCGCAAGAGCGGTGACACCATCAGCACGGGAACATTGCCCGCAGCTTCTTCTCGGGCAACGCAGGTCTGCGCCTCGCGCAGCAGCGTCTCGGCCAGGCCCGGCTCAAGGCCACCGCTCGTCGTGAGCGCCTGGCTGAGCACGCGTTCGAGTTTCACGTCGATACCGATCACGCGAATCTCGCCCTCACCTGGGTAGTACTGTTGCACGATGGCGCGACCGAGCGACCGCCGCACCAGCGCAATGAGTTCGTTCGTATCCGGCTGACCACCGGCGCTTTGCGCAATGGCCGACAGGCGTGGGGCATTTTCGGCCAGTGTATCGATGATGGTGCGCATATCTCGTATCGGCACTTCTTCGGCCAACAACCCGCGCAATACCTTCTGCAGCACAGTCAGCGATAACGTCTTGGGTACGAGATCCTCAACCAGCTTAGGCGCTTCGCGCGACACGCGGTCCAGCAACGATTGCACTTCCTGACGCCCGAGCAACTCGCCGCCGTGACGATGCATCAAATGATTCAGGTGGGTCGCGATCACCGTTCCGGAATCGACCACCGTATAGCCCGACACCTGCGCCTGATCGCGCATGCCTGCGTCGATCCACGTGGCCGGGAGCCCGAAGGCCGGATCGGTCGTGGTATTGCCCGGCAATGTCATGGTGACGCCACCCGGGTTGATGGCAAGAAATTGCCCGGTCAACGCCACGCCCCGACCGATCTCCACCCCTGAAAGCAGGATGCGGTAATCGTTAGGCTTGAGCTCCAGGTTGTCGCGAATATGCACCACCGGCGGCAAGAAACCCACGTCTTGTGCGAATTTCTTGCGCAAGCTGCGAATGCGATTGAGCAACTCGCCGTTTTGCGAGTGATCGACCAGCGGAATCAGTCGATAGCCGACCTCCAGGCCAAGCTGGTCGACCATGGATACGTCGTCCCAACTGGCCTCGGCGGCGGCGGCATCGGCTTGCGCCTGAACCTGAGCCGCAGGTTTGGCCGATTCCTGCGCCTCTACCGTTTTGCGCTTGTTGAGGTAGTAGCCGCCTACCGCCAACGCGGTTGCCAATGAAAGGAAAGCCACATGCGGCATATTGGGAATCAGACCCATGATGCCGATGATCCCAGCCGTCAGAAACAGTACTGCCGGGTTCGAGAACAGTTGCGTCAACATTTGCGTGCCGACGTCCTGATCGGTCGATACGCGCGACACCACCACGCCAGCGGCAGTGGAGATGATCAGGGCCGGGATCTGTGCGACCAAGCCGTCACCGATCGTCAACAGCGTGTAGACGCGCGCGGACTCGGCGAAGCCCAGGTCGTGCTGAGCGACGCCAACGATCAATCCGCCGATGACGTTCAGGAACATGATCATCAAGCCGGCGATCGCATCGCCGCGCACGAACTTGCTGGCGCCGTCCATCGAGCCGAAGAAGTCGGCTTCCTGCGAGACCTCGGCGCGACGACGACGGGCCTCGTGCTCGCCGATCAAGCCAGCGTTCAAATCGGCGTCGATCGCCATCTGCTTGCCGGGCATGGCATCCAGGGCAAAACGCGCGCCCACTTCGGCAATTCGCCCGGCACCCTTGGTGATCACGACAAAGTTGATCAGCGTGAGGATGATGAACAGAATGATACCGACGGCGAAGTTGCCACCGATCAGGAACGTGGCAAACGCCTCGATGACGTGACCCGCAGCATCCGGACCCGTGTGACCGTTCAGCAGCACGACCCGCGTGGAGGCGACGTTCAGCGACAGGCGCAAGAGCGTGGCGAAGAGCAACACCGAGGGGAACGCGGCAAAGTCGAGCGGCTTGCTGGTGAACATCGCCACCAGCAGGATCATGACCGACAATGCAATGTTGAACGTGAAGAAAAGATCCAGGACGAATGGCGACAGCGGGATGATCATCATCGCCAGCACCATGACAATCAACAGCGGCCCTGCCATCAGCTTCGCGTGACTGCCGCCGTTACGTCGCAAGACGCTTAGAAAATTACCCATGACCTATCTACTCCACGCCCGCGGACGACACTTGCGGGTCCAACGCGGGCGGTACGGCAAGTTGAGACGGCGCCACGGGGTGGACACCAAAGCCCGGTCGCCAAACACGAAGTTGAAACACCCAAGCCAGGACTTCCGCAACGGCCGTGTAAAGGTCTGCGGGGATTTCCTGGCCGATCGCCACATGCTTGTGGAGGGCGCGCGCCAGAGGTGGCGCTTCTAATGTAGGAATGCGGTGCTGCGCGGCGAGCTCGCGAATCTTGAGCGCGATCAAGCCGGAACCTTTGGCGATCACTTTGGGCGCGCCGCCGCCGGCTTCGTTGTATTTCAACGCGACGGCAAAGTGGGTAGGATTGGTCACCACCACATCGGCCTTGGGCACTTCGGTCATCATGCGACGCCGGGCCATGGCGCGTTGCTCTTGACGAATACGCGCCTTGATATGCGGGTCGCCGTCACTTTCCTTGTGTTCCTGCTTGACGTCCTGCTTGGACATGCGCAGCTTCTTGTAGTGCTGCCAGAGCTGCCAGGGCACATCAAGCGCCACGATGATCAACAGCGATGAAATGATGAGGGCTGCGCACAGGGCAACCACGCTGATCATTCGCGCCAACGCTTCGGGCGCTGCGGCGTGCATGAGCGCCAGCATTTCGCGATGGTAGTGCCAGATCACCATGGCGCCGATCCCACCCACCATCACCGCCTTGGCCACGGCTTTGAAGAGCTCCGCCAGGGTTTGGGCCGAGAACATCCGCTTGATACCTGCGATGGGGCTGATCTTGGAAAACTTGGGCGCCAATGCCTGGGCGGAGAACACCAGGCCGCCGAGCACGATCGACGACACCACGGCTGCGACCATCAACACGCCGAAGATGGGCAGCAGCATGAGCAGCACTTGGCCAGAGGAATCCACCGCCATGGCAACCATAACGCCCGGATCGTGAATGATGCGCTGATCGAAAGCCATACCATGGCGCACGACCCCGCGAAGATCGCGGTACATCGCGGGGCCCGCCAGCCACAGCGCCGCAGCGCCGGCCGCCAGCAATGCGAACGTGCCCAACTCGCGCGAACGCGCAACCTGCCCCTCCTCTCGCGCCTTTTCAAGGCGCCGGGGAGAAGCGGCTTCAGTCTTTTCGAGATCGCTTTCTTCGGACATTCGGCAATGCGTTGCGGTGCGGGCACGGAGGTCGGCCCAGGTCACCAATAACGCATTCTAGAATTCGGCAAGACGCCGCGATCGTGGAAGCAACGGGCGGAAAACCACCCTATTCCACCACCATCGTCCGAAGTGTTGCCTGCGCTTAAAAGCCCAGGCTGGCCAGCAGGTCGTCCACTTGATCCTGACTGGTGACAACATCCGCCTTGCCGGCGGGATTGACTTGAGGTCCGTTCAACAGGCCGGCAGCCTCGTCACGACGCTCCTGCGGCACATTGTCCAGCAAGACCTGCACGAGTTCACGCTCGATCAAGCCGATCACGTCCATCATTTTCATGATGACCTGGCCGGTCAGATCCTGGAAATCCTGCGCCATGATGATTTCCATCAACTTGGCTTGCGTGATGTGCGTCTGCGCAGGCACATGGCCGAGGTAGGCGCGGGTGTCGGCCACCAACGCCTTGGCGTCGGTCAGTTCGAGCGGCTGCTGCTCGAACCATTCGGTCCAGCGACCATCGAGGGCCTTGGCCTGCTTGGCCAGATTGTCTTGAATCGGCTGTGCTTCTTCGGTCGCAGTGAGCACGCGCTCGGCGGCCTGCTCGGTCATCCGGGCAACATAACGCAGGCGGTCGCGGGCATCCGGAATCGCTTCGGCGGCATCTTTGAGCGCCTGATCCAGGCCGAGTTCGCGCACACTGTCGCGCAGCATGCGCGTAAGCGAGGCAATCTTGTGAATCAGATCGGGCGACTCGGTGATCATCAACGGCGGAGACGTAGTCATGGGGGATCCTTAAACACCGAGCTTTTCGAAGATCTTGTTGAGCTTTTCTTCAAGTGTCGCGGCGGTAAAGGGCTTGACCACATAGCCATTGGCGCCAGCCTGAGCGGCCGCCACAATGTTTTCCTTCTTGGCTTCAGCCGTCACCATCAACACGGGCAGCTTGGACAGCGCAGCATCCGCACGGATGTTCTGCAACATCGTCAGCCCGTCCATATTGGGCATGTTCCAGTCGGACACGACGAATTGGAAGCCGCCGTTGCGCAGCTTGTCCAGGCCCTGTGCGCCGTCTTCTGCTTCGTCGACGTTCTCAAAACCCAATTCTTTCAGCAAATTACGGATGATGCGCCGCATAGTGGGGAAATCATCCACCACCAAAATCTTCAGACTCTTGTCTACCATGGTCGAACTCCAGAAATTTGAAATGCCGCCCGCAGTAACCGATGAAGGTATCGCGTCAGACGCGATTACCTCGGTCACCGACGTGCGCCAAAATATGTTCACTCATTGAATTCAGTGTGACGACGGACTCGGCAGCACCCAGGGCGATCGCCTCTCTGGGCATGCCGAACACGACGCAACTCGCTTCGTCCTGCGCTACGGTGTGCGCGCCGGCCTGACGCATTTGCAATAGGCCCGCAGCGCCGTCCTTGCCCATCCCGGTCAGGATCACCCCGATCGCGTTACGGCCCGCATTCGTGGCGGCCGAGCGAAACAATACGTCGACCGACGGGCGATGGCGGTTGACCGGATCGCCGGCTTCCAGTTCGACCACATAGTTGGCGCCGCTGCGGCCCAGACGCATGTGCTGTTCGCCACCGGGCGCCAGATAAACGTGCCCAGGCAAAACGCGTTGACCGTGCTGGGCCTCACACACTGTGACCGCGCACAGCGAGTCGAGCCGTTGCGCAAATGACCGCGTAAAGCCTGCAGGCATGTGCTGCGTAATCAGGATGGCCGGGCTGTCTGGCGGCAGCGGCTGCAAAACCGTACGAATGGCCTCTGTGCCGCCGGTGGACGAACCGATGATGACCAGCTTCTCGGAACTGGACAGAGGCCGCTTCAAGGTAGTAACAGGCTGCGCGCTGGCGGCAGGTGCAGCCGGCCGGATACGGGCGCGCGACGCCGCGCGAATCTTGTCCGCGATCATCTCGGTGTACTCGAGCAGACCATCGCGAATACCCAAACGCGGCTTGGTCACGAAGTCGATGGCGCCCAACTCGAGCGCGCGCAACGTGATCTCGGAGCCGCGCTCGGTGAGCGACGACACCATCACGACCGGCATCGGACGCAGGCGCATCAGCTTCTCAAGGAAATCGAGGCCATCCATACGGGGCATTTCGACGTCCAACGTCAACACATCCGGATTGTGACGCTTGATCAGGTCGCGCGCCACATACGGATCGGGCGCGGTGGCAACCACTTCCATGTCGGGTTGGCCATTGATGATTTCGGTCATCAGACCACGCACCAATGCAGAATCGTCTACACACAGAACCTTGATTTTTTGCGTCATACATCCTTCTCCCGCAGTACACCCCCACTCGCCAGCTCATAAACCGTTTGTCCGCGCAGGCGGAAACTCTGGGTGATGTACGTGAAATTCTCGGAATGTCCCGCAAACAGCAACCCGCCCGGTTTGAGCAGCGGCGCGAATCGCTCCAGAATGCGCGCCTGAGTGGGCTTATCAAAATAAATCATGACGTTGCGACAGAAAATGACGTCGAAACGGGTATCGATCGACCAACTGGGCGCGAGCAGATTGAGCGTGTCGAAGTGCACCATCGAGGCGATTTCAGGCCTCACGCGCACCCGGCCGGCCGAGGCGTTGCGCCCCTTCAGGAAGAACCGTCGCAAACGCTCCTCTGACATCTTCGAAACGCGTTCGAAGTTGTAGGTTGCCTGCCGCGCCTGCGCGAGCACATTGGTATCGATATCGGTGGCAAACACCGACGCATTCGATACCTTGGCGCCTAACGCTTCGGCAAGCGTGATCGCAATCGAGTACGGCTCTTCACCCGTGGATGCCGCACAGCACCACACCGAGATCGGTCCCGGACGCGTCCGTACAAAGGCATCGAGCAGCGGAAAGTGATGCGCCTCACGAAAGAACGAGGTGAGATTGGTCGTCAACGCATTGACGAAATGCTCCCACTCCGGTGCATCGTGCCGCGCCTCCAGATCGTCGAGGTAGCGCTTGAACGCCACCTGATCGAGCGCACGCAACCGCCTGGAAAGGCGGCTATACACCATCTCGCGCTTGTGTCCGCCGAGCGAAATGCCAGCGCGTGCGTGGATCATGCTTCGCACACGGGCGAAATCGCTATCGCTGAATTCGAATTGCCGCTCGGCGGTGAAGCCAGATTGGACGTCCAAGGTTTGCACGCCGAGATGCCTACTAAGTAGTGTTAGCTTGCGACTTTTTCGACTAGCGCCATCTCGTCGCTGGTCATGAGGCGTTCGATGTCCACCAAGATGAGCATGCGCTCATCGACGGTGCCCAGACCGGTCAGATACTCGGTGGACAGCGTGGCGCCGAATTCGGGCGCCGGGCGGATTTGACCGGCATTGAGCATCAGCACGTCCGATACGCCATCGACCACGATGCCGACCACGCGACGATCGAGGTTCAGAATGATCACAACGGTTTGCTCGTTGTATTCGACCTTGCCCAGATTGAACTTGATGCGCAGATCGACGATCGGCACGATGATGCCGCGCAGATTGGTCACGCCCTTGATGAACGTGGGCACATTGGCGATACGGGTCACGACGGCGGCATCGTAGCCGCGGATTTCCTGAACTTTCAGGATGTCGATTCCGTACTCTTCTTCACCCAGGGTGAAGACCAGAAACTCGCTGCCGGCGTCTTCGACGCGCGCGTGATGGCTTTGGGGCTTTGCGGCCATGATGTTCTCCGTTAATTCAAAAGGGCTTCGGCCGAAAACGACTTCTCGCGATTAGCGCGTGCCAGTGCAAACACATCGATAATGAGCGCGACACTGCCGTCGCCCAAGATGGTGGCCGCCGAAACGCCCGGAACCTTGCGATAGTTGGATTCGAGATTCTTCACCACGACCTGATGCTGTCCCACGAGGTGGTCGACGAGCAACGCAAATCGGCGCTCCTGCGCTTGCATGATCACGGCAATCGCCTGCATCGGATCGGCTTGCGCACCAGCCACGTCGAAGACGCGATGCATTTCGACCAGCGGCAAATACTCGCCACGGACAAGCAGCACGCGCTCATTACCCGTCACGGAGTAAATCTGATCCGATGTAGGCTGCAACGATTCGGTGACGTGGTTGAGCGGCAAAATGAAGGTTTCCTGACCGACGCGAACCGACATGCCGTCGAGAATGGCCAACGTCAATGGCAAGACGATGCGCGTCGTGGTGCCCTCACCCGGCGTGGACGACAACTGCACATGACCGCCCATGTCCTGGATATTGCGTCGCACGACGTCCATGCCCACGCCACGGCCCGAGATATCCGTGACCTTCTCGGCGGTCGAGAAGCCCGGTGCGAAGATCAATTGCCAGACTTCATCGTCGCTGGCGTTCTCACTGATAGCGATGCCTTGCGAAATCGCTTTCTGCAGCAACCGTTCGCGATTCAGACCACCGCCGTCGTCGCTGACTTCGATCACGATGTTGCCACCGCTGTGCTGGGCGGACAACATCAGATTGCCAACCGGATCCTTACCGGCTGCGATACGCTTTTCCGGCGTTTCGATGCCGTGATCCAAACTGTTGCGCACCAAGTGCGTAAGCGGATCGATGATGCGCTCGATCAGGCTCTTGTCGAGTTCGGTTGCACGACCGATCGTTTGCAACTCGATCTGCTTGCCCATCTTCGTGGCAATATCTCGCACCACACGCGGGAAGCGGCTGAACACATAATCCATCGGCATCATGCGGATCGACATCACCGACTCTTGCAGATCGCGCGCGTTGCGCTCCAACTGCTCCATGCCGTTGAGCAGACGATCGTGCAAAACCGGATCGAGGGTAGAAGCGATTTGCGCGAGCATGGCTTGCGTGATGACGAGCTCACCCACCAGGTTGATCACCTGATCGACTTTCTCGACGCCCACACGAATCGACGTGTTTTCCTTGTCGGCGCCAGGTGCACCAGCGGCGGGCTTGGCAGCCGCGCGCGGCGCTGCCGGCGCCATGGTCGCGGCGGGAGCGGCGTTGGTCGTGATCGAGATATCGCCAGCACTGGTGGACTGCGCTTGCGCGACCACGTTTGCTGCTTCTTGCGCAGCCTGCTGCACGGCGACAGCTACGGGCGCCGCGGCCTCGACCTGCACGGATGCCGCAACAGCCGGCGACGCATCAGGCGATTTTGCGCCATACGCTTCGCGGGAAATACCGATCTGATCGCCATCGACGATGAAGCAGCACACGGCCTCGATATCATCGGCGCTGCAGGTACTGTCCACCCAAACCGTAAGGGACTCCGCACCCTGCTCGTGACCGAGCACGCGGCCAAGGTGACCCATTTCCTCCAGCAACGACTGCGCATCTTTACCGCTGACGCCCGAGATCCGTACGCACAGCGGCAGGCTGGTGTCGGTGCTCGCAACGGCAGAAGCGGCCGCTGCCGGCACGGATGCAACGGCAACAGGTGCGGCCTGCACGTTTGCACTGTCGGCGGTCGTCGCAAGGGGCGCAGCAACAGTTGCGGCAATCGCCACAGCGGCGGGCGACGCTGCTGCCTTTGCGGTAGCGGTAGCACCGCCCTGCAATGCTTCGCGATGCTCGTCGGCGATCTGGCGCAGGATGCCGCAGATGCGTGAAAACGTTTCCTCATCGGGCACGGCAGAAGCGCGATAAGCGTCTAGTTGGCTCTTCAACACGTCCTTGGTTTCCAGAAAGGTATCGATCATATCGGTGCGCAAGGCCATCTCGCCCCGGCGTATTTCGTCGAGCAAATTCTCGAGCAAATGAGTGGTTTCGGCCAAGTGCTGGAAGCAACCGAACGTGGCGGCGCCGCCCTTGATCGAATGGGCCGCACGGAAAATGGCGTTGAGTTGCTCGATGTCCGGCGTATCAACATCCAGTTCGAGCAGCAACTGCTCCATCTGTGCGAGCAGTTCGTCCGCTTCGTCGAAGAAGGTATCGAAAAATTGGCTCAGGTCCAAAGTATTGCTCACGGGTTAGAGAACTTCGATTAAAGAGTAGAAGCCTGAGGTTGCATCAAAATCTCGGTGGCCATATCGAGCAATACATCCGGATCTACGGGTTTGCCCAACCAACCGCGCACGCCCAAATCACGTGCGGCGAGTTTGCTCTCTTGATCTTCTTCCGTGGTAAGCACCAGGACAGGCACATCGCGATGCTGCGGCGACGCGCGCAATCCCTGGATCAACCCCAGGCCACCCATGACGGGCATATTCCAGTCGGTGACGACCAGATCGACCGACCTGTCGGCGATTGCCGTAAGGGCGTCCTTGCCATTGCTGGCGACGAGGACAGACCAGTTATCGCTCGCCAGCGTAGCTTGAACGATCATTCGCATGGTCGCGGAATCGTCGGCTACAAGGATGGTCTTGGACGGCATGGGATGAAAAGCTCCTATTGAGATACAGCGGCGTTCGCCGGCGTTGTTGTCCCCGATGGCCGCAGGCCACCGGAGGATGCAACGTTGCTGGCGGTTGCCGCATCGCTTTCGGGTGCCGCAGCACCGCCAGAAACGGCAGCATCGAAATCGGACACGCCAGACACGGGGGCTCCCCCGGCGGCTGCGTTCTCGGCTTCGATGCGACGTTGCGTTCGGAAATTGAGCACGATCAAGCTGATACGTCTATTAACGGCAGCATACGGATCATCTTTAATCAGGCTCATGCTGGAAGACAAACCCATGATGCGCAGCACTTTCCCTTCGTTCATGCCGCCTGCGACCAGCTCCTGACGGGACGAGTTCGCGCGATCGGCCGAGAGCTCCCAGTTGCTGTAGGCACGTTCGCCCCGAGCGTACTGAACGGCGTCAGTGTGACCGGAGAGCGAGATCTTGTTGGGCATGTCATTCAAAACGGGACCCAATTCCCGAAGAATGTCGCGCATGTAGGGCTGCACGTCCGCACGGCCGGTGGCGAACATCGGACGGTTTTGCGCATCGACGATCTGAATGCGCAACCCTTCGGTAGTGATGTCGAGCAACAACTGCGGACGAAACGCCCGCAGCACCGGACTGGACTCGATCATCTGCTCCAGGCGGCGCTTCAAATCTTCAAGCCGCCGCATATCGCGGCGCTCGGCATCGGCAGCGGCCTGGACGCGCTCACCATTTGACCGGCGCACTTCGCCTTGATCGCGAATCGGGTCGGATCCACCACCAGGAATAGCGCTCGTTTCCGCCGAGCTATTCGGACCGCCGACGATCGCAGCCTTCAGCGGCATCTTGAAATAATCGGCGATCCCCTTGAGCTGCTCGCGGGGCACGATACTCACCAGCCACAACACCAGAAAGAAAGCCATCATGGCCGTGATGAAGTCGGCGTACGCAATCTTCCAGCTGCCGCCGTGGTGACCGCCACCACCGCCGCGCGCCTTTTTGCGGCGCACGACGATACGATGATTATTAGGGGTACTCATTGCGTGCCCGGTCAGGTTTTCGACTTGGTCTGCTTAACGTGCTCTTCGAGCTCGGCAAACGACGGACGCACGGAAGAGAACAGCACCTTGCGGCCAAACTCGACAGCCAATTGCGGGGGATAGCCGTTCATGCTGGCCAATAGCGTGGTCTTGATGCATTCGAGAATCTTCATCGACTCGTCGGACACGCGCTGCACGCGTGAACCCAACGGGCCCACGAAGCCATAGGCCAGCAGAATGCCGAGGAAGGTGCCAACCATGGCCTTGGAAATCAAATCGCCCAGAATGGCCGGCGGCTGATCGACTGCCGCCAACGCTTTGATCACGCCCAACACTGCGGCCACGATACCGAATGCGGGCAGGCCGTCCGACACGGATTGCAGCGCATGTGCAGGCACATCGCGCTCATGACGATAGGTTTCGATGTCTTCATCCATGAGCGTTTCGATCTCGAACGAACTCATGTTGCCGCTGATCATGATGCGCAAATAATCCGTGATGAATTCCATCAATTTCGGATCTTTGGTGATGCTGGGATAGTCGCTGAAGATCGGGCTGGAGGTAGGATCTTCGATATGCGATTCGATCGCCATCAAGCCTTCGCGACGCGCCTTATTGAGCAGCACGTACAAGAGACCCATGACCTCCATATAGCTTTGCTTGCTATACGGTGCGCCCTTGATCGCCAAGGGGATCGACTGCACGACGAGCTTGATCGATTTCTTGCTGTTGCTCGCCAAGAAAGCGCCGAACGCGGCGCCGCCGATCAAGGTCAGCTCGAGCGGCTGGTAAAGCGCGCCCAAATGCCCGCCCAGTCCGACAAAACTGCCGACGACCGAGACGATGACAACGATGAATCCAAAAATGATTAACACGGTGGTCCCTGCCTAGCTGGTACGTAACTACCCAGCGCTCATCATCGCTTGAAGGCCGACCTTCAGATCGTTGAGTTACCGGCCATTTTCAGGGGCTCTTCATCGCTTATGAGCGCCGGATGTTGGGAACTCAAACGCCAGCGAATGCGCCTGACGAAAAAAAATCGGCGCCCAACACTGGGCGCCGAAGTTTTGAAACTGCGCTACGTGTAACTCTCACGTAGCATCCGGATTGCCTACTTTGTTAACGGCACCGCATCACGAGAATTTAGGCGCGGCAAGCGACATTGCGGAGACTTTGCTATCGCGCGCCGCACGCGTCTTGCCGGCGCGAGGAGGCGGACGGCAAATCGCGCACACGAAACTGCCTTGCAGATCGTGAGCGTGAGCGACGAAATGACCACCGCACTGACGGCACTCGGACAACTGCATCATGCCGCTGTCGAAGAAGCGCACCAACATCCAGGCCCGCGTGAAGCTCAAGACCGGTTCCGACGGATCGCCGCCCTTCTCCGCCACGTGCTCGAGATACAACTTATAGGCGTCGATGATCGCGCGCGTGCCCTTGGCGGGCGTGCGCTGATTCAAGAATTGATAAACATTGAAGAACAACGACGAGTGCACATTCGGCAGCCAGGTCATGAACCAATCGACTGAAAACGGCAACATGCCTTTGGGTGGCGAGCAACCCCGGATCTCGCGATAAAGGCGCGCCAACCGATCGTGACTCAGATCCGTCTCGGCCTGCAAAACCTGCAGACGTGCGCCCAGGGTAATCATGGTGCTGGCGAGCATGATGTCGCCGGCTTCTTTGGAAATGCTTTTGGTGGCCATGGATGTCGTCGAGCGACTTAGTTGAGTTCTTCGACGGGCTGCTTCGACAGCAGAATGGTGGCGTGTGCTTGCTGCAACGCTCCGCCAAATGTGTCTTGCGTCAACGCGGACAGCAGGCTGTAATCGTCGAAGCGGAATCGGCACAGCAAAGAGCTGGAGCTGGCAAGCCGCACGAGCTGTGCGGGTGAAAGACGAACCAAGATGTCAGCCACTTCATTGCTGAATCCCAGACGGAACATGGCGGTCGAATAATCGTCGCGCAACATACGCTGGGTCAGCATCAGGTACGAAAGATTGACTTCACGAATGTCGGCAAGCAGGGTGTTATCGGCGGGGTTCACAGTAGTGGCGGCTCCAAGTTGGGGGCATCCCCGGAGAATTTACAGACGTAACAGAAACTTGCGGTTTCTATGTCTCAATGCCCCGAAAACATGTCGTTATGTATCAAAACTTCGCAACATTCTTAAAATTTACCACGAATGGTGACATTTTCCGCATTAAATATGACAAAACATGTGGAGATGCGAAAAAGCTGCATCATTTGTACGACGCTTAAAGATGTAGTGCCGCTGTAATACGGCGAAATGGCCCTAGTTCTTAAGGGTGATTGCTGGAATGGGCTTTGGAAAGATGCGGAGAATGACTGACAGGTAGACGACACGAGCAACATTGCGCGTGTTGTGACTTGCCTACAGCGTCGGCTGATCGTCTCTTTAACGTTCAGATCGACCATCGTCACCGATCTCGCGCCAATGCCCGTTAATGAAGATGCTCTCGATCGCTACGCGCCGCTTGTTCGCAGGCTGGCGTTGCAGCTGCTGGCCAGGCTCCCGGCCAGCGTAGAGCTCGATGACTTGATTCAGGCCGGCATGATCGGTTTGCTCGACGCCGTGCGCCGGTATCAGGAAACCGCGGAGGCCCAGTTCGAGACGTACGCCACCGCGCGCATTCGCGGCGCAATGCTCGATGAACTGCGCAATCAGGATTGGCTGCCGCGCAGCGTGCGGGCAAAAGCCAAGAAAATCGAACAGACGATACAAAAGCTCGAACGTGAACTCATGCGCGCGCCCAGCGAAGGCGAGATTGCAAAGGGCATGGACCTCGATTTGCCGGCCTATCACGCGCTACTTAATGATGCGCAAGGTGTGCAGGTCGTGCACTACGAGGACTTCGCCACGCAAAGCGATAACCTCGATGGCGGGATCGAACATTCACTGGGCGGCGTCGCCGCGGGCGGCAATCCGATCGACCATTTGTTGGCAAACGATCTGCGTCGTACCGTGATCGAAGCGATCGATGCGCTACCGGAGCGCGAGAAGCTGCTGCTGTCGCTCTATTTCGAGCAAGGGCTCAATCTGAAAGAGATTGGCGCCGTGCTTAATGTGACTGAAGCGCGGGTATGCCAGCTTCGTACACAAGCAACCGCGCGCATTCGGAACTATCTGTCCGAGATGTCCTGGCATAGCCTGCCGGACGGTATGGACCTGGCACAAGTCATTTAGAAAGCGCTGGCGCGCCTGCTGCATTCGACTTCCTGCCGACGACCGACACACGTCGCCATCCTCAAAGCGCGTTACCAGCTGGCCTTCTCCAATGATTGTGCCTGGCGTGACCGCTCACCGATTCCCCACCGTAACCGTACTGGCCTGACGCGTCCTCACGCGTCCACCAGTGCGCTCATCCCTATACAGGCGATGGAAAATTCGTACTCGCGCTCGAGACCCACCCATCCAGTCGCTCAGAGAAATCCAGATATTTCCGACTATTTGTTAACCCGACCCCTAAAGATCCATTCGTAACCGCCGTTACCCAGGATGTAGGCAAGCTAGTAACGACTAGTCGGTCTACAGGTAGGGCAGCAGGGCTGCCCCCAAATTAGGCAAGTAATTTTCTACACCTGGGAGCATTTCCATGCCGGTCATCAATACCAACTACCTTTCGCTCGTTGCCCAAAACAACCTGACGAAATCGCAAAACACGCTGGGTTCGGCTATCGAAAAGCTGTCGTCGGGCCTGCGCATCAACAGCGCCAAGGACGATGCAGCTGGTCAAGCCATCGCCAACCGCTTCACCGCCAACGTTAAGGGTTTGACGCAAGCCGCCCGTAACGCCAACGACGGCATCTCGATCGCTCAAACGACCGAAGGCGCGTTGAACGAAATCAATAACAACCTGCAGCGCGTTCGCGAACTGACGGTTCAAGCCACGAACGGCACGAACTCGGCAACCGATCTGGATTCGATCCAGGCTGAAATCGACCAGCGCATGGCCGAAATCAACCGCGTGTCGGAACAAACGCAATTCAACGGCACGAAGGTTCTGTCGAGCACGGCTGGCGACATGAAGATCCAAGTCGGCGCCAACGACAGCGAAACCATCACGATTTCGTTGCAAGCCATCAACTCGACGACGCTGAAGCTGGACGGCTTCTCGGTGTCGGCTTCGACCCCCAAGCTTGGCGAAAAGATCACGGAACTGGGCGAAGGCAGCGCTGCTCCGACCGCTCCCAACCTGTCGTCGGTCGCTACCGATCTGGGCGTGGACGCCAGCAAGATCGAACTGCGCAACGTCAAGAACGCTGACGGCACCGCCAGCAGCCAATACGCAGTCAAGGTCGGCGACAAGATTTACGCCGCTGACGTTTCCGGTGGCGCTGTCACCTTGGTCAAGTCGGATCTGAACGTTACCGACGGCGATCTGACGGGTACGGTTACCGGTGCCTTCGTGCAACTGGGCGCCAACGCCACTGGCGCTGCTGCTGGCTTCGTGGAATACCAAGGCAAGAAGTACGCTTCGACCGCCACCACCGGCACCAGCACCTCCACCGCAATCACCGTTGGCACGACCGCTGAATTCGCCGGCGGCAAGACGACCGATCCGCTGAAGGCACTGGACGCAGCTCTGGCTACCGTCGACACGCTGCGCAGCGACCTGGGTGCGATTCAAAACCGCTTCCAATCGACCATCGCCAACCTGAACAACACGGTCAACAACCTGTCGGCCGCCCGTTCGCGCATCGAAGATGCCGACTACGCCACCGAAGTGTCGAACATGAGCAAGGCTCAGATTCTGCAACAGGCTGGTACCTCGGTTCTGGCCCAGGCCAACCAAGTTCCCCAATCGGTTCTGTCGCTGCTGCAATAAGCAACGCGGTAAGTACTGCAAAAAAACAGGCCTTCGGGCCTGTTTTTTTTTGCATGCTCCAAGCGATGTTCACTGAATGTATGTGGATATCGATGCCGCGGTTGATCCACGCGCAGGTATGGCCCAGTTCACACCCACAAAAAAAGCACCCCGGCGATCGGACGATAATCCGACCCTCGGGGTGTCGCTAGAGAGGAAGAATGCGAGCGCTTGCCCGCAGGCGCTTTCTACTCGCCGCGCGCGCTCAGTATCCGCTGCACGTCGCCCAGCGATCGAATATCGGCGAACTCATCTTCGGAGAATTTGATGTTCTGGTTTTCTTCAATGGCCAACAGCAGCGTCATGACATCCAACGAATCGATGCCGTTTTCCGAAAATGGCAGTGCGCTATCGAAGCGCGACATGTCGTCGACCAAGCCGGTGGTTGCAACGATGTTGGTCAAACTGGCGATATCAATCATTCTGGTGTTCCTTACGTTCACATAGGCAGCTCGCCCAGGACAGCCCTACACCGAAGCCGCTCAGGACGAGTTTGCGCGCATTGGGATTGCTCAACTCTTGTTCGAGCAAAAGGGGAATGGATGACGACACGGTGTTGCCGACGTCCATCAGGCCAAGTCGTTTTTGCTCGGGCGTGGCGCCAAGCCGACTGCAAATGGTATCGACGATATATTTGCTGCCCTGATGAAGCAGATATGCGTCGACTGCCGTTTTTTCCCACCCTGCTCGCTCCAGCAGCGCAAGAATGTGCGGTGCCACACGCGTCGCCGCGAAGTTGAACACCTGCCGACCGTTCATACTCAGCTGCCCATTTTGGCAGACAAGCGCTTCGTGCGCGGCACCCTCAGTGCCGAACGAATATGGTCCAACCGTGAACGCGGGATCGGGGCCAATCAAGGTAGCCGTCGCCGCGTCTCCAAAAAGCAATGCCGTATTTTTGTCATCGGGATCCACGATCTTGCTATACGGATCTGCAGTGATGAGCACACCGCGCTGCAAGCCGTTTGCAAGCATGAATCCTTGCAGAATGGACAATCCGTAAACATAGCCGGAACATCCCAAGCCCACATCAAACGCTGCGCAATGTGCGGAGAGCTTCAGTTTTCCATGCACCAGCGCCGATACGTGCGGCAAATTATGATCGGGATTCTGGGTGACGACGATGAGCACTTCGATCGCATCAGCCGACAGGCCGGCTTTGCTCAATAGCGCTTCCAGTGCGCTGCAGGCAAGATCGGACGTATCCTCATCAGCCGCTTTGACGGCCCGTTGCCGAACGCCGATTTTGTTGAGCACAAAGTCTTCAGCGACGTCAAACTTCTGGAGCAGATCTGCAGCCGTATTGTCGTTACGACCCAATGGGATATAGGTCGCGATGTTTTCTATGCCAATCATGTTCGGCTCAAAAGTGAAAAGTGAATCTCGCCGACGACGCGATCGTCCTGGCTTAATACAGTGCGGGTCAGGCGGTTTTGAAAATTGGACACGATCGCCAGACGCTTTTCGCCCGGAACGGCCGCGTGTTCAAACCGCGCGAACTTGCATCGGACGAAAAGCCATTGACCTTCAAGGGCGCTAAACACCCGCTGGTGCAGGGCCTTGGTCAGTCCCACCCAGGTTTCGATGTCGGTATACGGCGAAGCGTAACGCCACGTTCCGGCTAACTCGCCATCAGTGACGTCGAGGTGTTGCGCAAACACGTGCTCGTCATAGTCATAGCGGCCGACAATTGCACGATCGGTTTCCAGCAAAAACATTTTTTGCCGGATTCCAGCAGAGGCGAAAGAGACGACAGCAGCAGGTTTCACCGATGCATCGGGCAGCGTATTGCTCAGCGCGAGACCCATTGTCGCTTGGCGGTGAAATGAAAACTCGATGTCGCTGAGTTCAGCTGGCTGAACGTGATGCTGCAGTGCCTGCACCGTAGCGTTGTACATATCGGTGCCGTGCAAATAATGGCGCGAGCCCTTAAAGCGCAGATCAAGAGATAACGGGTTCACAAATAAAGCATCCATTCGTTGCGAGCGGCTAACGCACCGGCCCGGCTGCAATCGGGGGTACCACGCGCGCCGGATTGCCGAACACCGAGCGCTGGGCGGCCACATCCTTTACGACGACGGAGCCCATGCCGATCTGGGCGCCCTCACCAATCGACACGTTGTCGCGAATGGCACTTGCCATACCAACGGTGACATGATCGCCGAGTGTGCTGTGCCCACCCACGCAACTTCCCACCGAAATCCACACGCGGTTTCCAAGGACGACGCCATGCCCGATGTTGCAGAGATTACCGATGATGGATCCGTCGCCGATCTCGGTACTCGTCAGCACACCGCCCACCACGACGGCATTCGCGCCGATCCGGGCACCGGCGCCCACGATGAGCCCGGCGAGGTGCGGGAACGGCACCACACTGCCGTCGCCGCTGGCGAAAGCATTGATACCGTTGCATCCAAGCACGGTGCCGTCGTCGATTCGCGCACCCTGCTTGATCCAGACGCCCCGATGCACCACGCAATTCGTCCCAAGCTGTACGTCCGCCTCGATGCGCGTTTCCGGATGAACGATTGTCTGGCTGCCGATCGACGCAGACGCGTGCGTGCCGAAGGGGCGCGGGATCAGGTCGGTCACTTCGAACCGATTGGCCTGATGAAGCATGCTGGCCAGCGCGATGAAGACGCGACGTGGCTGTTCGACGATCAACAGCGTCGCGGCCGGACAAATCGAGGACAACGCCGGCGCAAGCGCTTCGGTGCAGAGAATGAAGACGGTGGCGTCCACACTTGCAGCCCCATCGACCGGCAACCGATCGCAGAAGCATAGATCGCCTGCACGCGCACGTCCGAAACGCGCGATCCCGCAAACGCGTGCCAGTGCCGCGGCATACGCCTGCAGATCTGCCGTGAATGGCGGTGCCAATGGCACGCGCAGCGCAAAGCGCTCCAGGGCCTTCACGCAGCCACCTTCTGATGGGCCGCGCTCGCGTCATGAATCAGCGCGATGGTTCGCTGCACATCTTCATCTTCAAGCGCGGGATAGATCGGCAGGCAAATCACGCGTTGCGAAATCGAGCGTGCGACCGGTAAGTTCTCTGCCGCTGCGGAAGGCATGGTGCGGTACATCGGAAAATCGGAAATCAGCGGATAGAAGTAACGGCGCCCGAAAATCTGTCTGTCGCGCATCAACTGGTACAGCGCATCGCGTTCGAGCGGATAAGTGTCGTCGACGAGAATGGGGAAATACCCATAATTGCTCTGGAGGTCTGGCGGTAGCGCACACGTGATGCCGGGCACCAGCGCCAATCCCTCGAAGTACATCGTTGCGATGGACTGCCGGCGGGCAAGCGCAGCATCGATATGTTTGAGACTAAGCATGCCGAACGCCGCCTGTATCTCATTCATTTTTCCATTGATGCCCGTGGCTACCACAGTGGTTTCGTTCGCGAAGCCGAAGTTCTTCAAGTAATCGATCCGCTGTTTTGTCTTGGCATCGGGGCAGATAATGGCGCCCCCCTCCAGCGTGCTGAAGACTTTGGTGGCATGAAAGCTCAACACCGACAAATCCCCGTGTCGCAGTACGCTACCGCCGGCATCCTTCACGCCGAAGGCATGTGCGGCGTCATAGATGACGCGCAAGTTGTACTGATCCGCCAGCTCCTGTATTCCCTCGACATCGCAGGGACGGCCGTAGCAGTGCACCGGAAGGATCGCTGTGGTCTGGGAGGTGATTGCCGCTTCGATATGCTTGGGCGACAGATTGAACGTGCCGGGGTCGACATCGGCAAATACAGGTTTAAGGCCGTTCCACATGATGGCGTGCGACGTGGCCACGAAGGAATAAGGTGTCGTGATCACCTCGCCGCTTACCCGTAGCGCTTGCAGTGCAGTGACCAATGCCAATGTGCCGTTTGAAAACAGCGACAGATGTTGAACGCCCAGATAATCGCAAAGCGCCTGTTCGAGATCCTTGTGCACTGGCCCGCCGTTGGTCAGCACGCGGCGTTTCCAGATATCTTCCAGATAAGGCAGGAATTCTTCCAGCGGGGGCAGGACCGGCTGGGTGACATAAACAGGTTTCATGATGATGCCTCCACGACGAACGACGCCGGCGGGAGGTCCTTGCGCCACCGTTGCCACATCTGCGCGATGGCGCCCTCCAACCCCCGCAGCACCGCATCGTTCTGACGGCCTGGCGTTGCACGCAACTGAGCGCGCATTCCCGCGCGAAGCGCCGCGAGTTCGTCCGAATGCGACGCCCAATAGACGGCTTTACTGACGACTTGGTCGGGGGCATCGCACACCCATTCGTCGAGTCCATTGCGACCCAGGACGCCTGCCGTCTGAGCGGAAACGCGGGTGGCACCCTTCAGCGTAAGTACGGGAACACCCATCCACAACGAATGATTGGTCGTCGTGCCGCCCGTGTACGGATAGGTGTCCAACGCGATATCGACCTCATTGTGCGCGCGCAGGTAGTCCTCCATGCCTGTGCGCTTCTTGAATATCAGCCGCCCCGCTTCGATGCCTTGCGCAGTAAAGCGTGAGATCAGTTCGTCCCGATTTTCGTTACTGCGAATATCGCCGATCAGCATCTTTGCATCCGGTACGGCGTTCAACACGTCGCGCCACACGGACAGCGTCTGGTCGCTGATCTTGCTGGTGCGATTGAAGCTTCCGAAGGTCACAAAGCCGTTTGCCAGTAACGGCGCCGGCGCAACTTCCGGACTGCGTTCGAAAGGCTTGAATGCCGACAGCGACGGGAGATAGACGAGTTTCTCGACGAACTGCGACGCGACATCGCCCAAAGGCACGGCGTGTTTGTCCATGAAGTAGTAATCCATGCCCGGCACGCCGGTGGTGCCCGGGTAGCCGATCCAGCTCACCTGCACCGGCGCGGGCTTGTGCGCGAACATGGTCAGCCGTGTGCCGGCCGTGTGCCCGGAGAGATCGAACAACACGTCGATTTCGTCACTGCGTATCAGCGCGGCAAGCGCGATGTCGCCCAGTGCCGCCACATCGCGCCAGATCGCCGCACCCCGACGCATGCGCCCAGTAATGAAGTCCTCGTCGTCGCTCGTGTGGTACGCGCAGACATCGAATCGTGTGCGATCCAGGCCCTCCCAGATGGGAACGAAGAAGTTCGCAACCGGGTGCTCCCGCAGGTCACCAGACACGAAACCGACGCGCAGTTTGCGTCCAGGAGTCTTGTTTCTTGCCCCCGGCCCGATGGGCGCTCCACCAACCGCCTTCTTCGCCAACTCGCCATAGCGAACGTGCTCGAGAAATAAGGCTTCCGGTGTCACATCGTCACGATGGCTCAAGCAGAAAAGAAGGTTGCTCAACGCTGGGAAAAGATCGGACTGCAAGGCGAGCGCCCTGCGGAACATGCTTTCGGCCTGATTCAGCCTTCCCTGCTCCATGAGCAGATTGCCGTAGTTGCTGATCGTCGTGGCCGAGGTCGGATTCTTTTCGATCGAACGTTCGAAATAGCCGCGCGCGTCGTCGTGTCGACCCTGCTTCCAGAGCCGCTGCGCGAGATTGGTCAACCCGACGACATGATCGGGGTCGCCCAGCAAACACCGCCAGTGCGCCCGATCGGCGTCGCCTTTCCGTTTCGCGCGAATGAACAACGCGCCGCAAAGCGCATGGACCTCGGTGGAGGTGGGCGCCAGCGCAAGCGCCCGTGCGATCGCATCGAGCGCAGGGGGCAGCATGCCCGCTTCCTCGAGTGCGCGGGCGTACATTCTCCAGACCAGCTCGGATTTGGGATGCTGAATCGTCCATTGCCGGGCCATCGCAATGGCTTCGTCGAGTGCGCGCAGCCGAACCAGTCGTGAAAACTCAACACGATCCCGCTCCGGCACGATCTGGGCCGTGCGCTTGATGCCCACGGCGCGAGCAACCGGCGCAACCTCACGCTCGACACGGCGGGCGTGCCAATACAGGCAGTCCAGGAAGGGTAACCAATCGGTGTCTCCTGGGGCGATCGTCTCAAGCACCGCGCGGTAGTGACTAACCCAGGCCTTGCTTGCGCCTAGGACCAATCCGGCATGACGAAGGTCTTCGATCAGTCGCACTACGACGGCACGTGCAACGCGCTGTACGTCGCCGCCTACGCGAATGCTTGCGACGTTGCCGCGCTTGACTGCCGCAACGAGCGCCCCGCACAGGGACTCAAACGTCTGCGTCCCGTCGATATGCTGCATCACGAACCGCCTGGCGTCGGTAAGCAATACCGAGACGTTCTGCTGGAACGTGTTGAACCAAGCCAACCTTTCCGCGGCGTCGCCAGTCGCCCGGATCGCGGCGCGCAGTCCGGGAACCAGCTGCAAAGCCGCACCATCGTTTGCGTCAGCCAAGCCCGGGTGCGTACGCAGCTGCATCACGCCCAACCGAAACAGACGCTCGACGGCTGCGGAAACGGCCGCCGCATGCGCCGCGTCACGCGGGCGCGCGTCACTGGTGGGCAACAACGCAGCAAGTTCATCGAATGAAAGGCTGTACGGCCAAACTTGCGCAAACACATCCGCGGCGCGCTCCACCATGGCATCGGTGGCTTCGAACTCACGCCCATCGGGCGTCTGAAAGAACGCGGCCGTACTGTTGACATACTGGCCTGGGGTGCGCTTGAGCCCAGCCGCCAATCGCAAGGATCGCAAGCAGGAAAGATCAGGCGACATGCGGATGTCAGCAGAGCGCTCGACATGCACCAGCATGCTGTTGCGATGGCTTCGTCCGACGGAAAAATCGAGGTATTGCTGCCGGATAATCTTGGATTGGCCCAGTGCCATCAGGCTGTTCGTGATGCTCACATGATTGCCGAATGCCGCAGGCAGCTCTTTCTGAGGCTCGGCGTCCCCCACGTACGCCAGCCCGGCATTTTGCATCTGGTCGGCGAAGTCGACGAAATAGCACGCAACGCCCTCGCCCATCAAATAGTTCTTGGCTAGCGTTTCATCCGACTGGCCCTTGACGCCTGCGACCACGTTTCCGATCGCACGCGCATAAGGATGGTCGGACGACATCCCTTCGCTGAAGAGCGCCAGTGCTGCACGGGCGCTCTGCACAAGCTCCTCACCGCTGGACGCACCGCGCCCGTGGAGCAGCATGGCGTCGCGCACGATGTCGCCGGCCTTGCATCCGGGGTAGGTGTCGTACCCGAGCACAGCGATCCCGTTGGGGCTGAGGTTCTCGCGGCACGCTCGGGTCAACGCCACCGACTGCTCGCCATCCACCTTGCCGTAGACGGCAGGCGCGAGTATGTAGTCGAACTCACCCGTTTCAGGTTCGAGTGCGGATATGTCGGCCACATAGAAGGTTGCATTGTGCAAACCGAGCGCAGCCGCGTTGGTCTGCGCCTGGGCGATCGCATCGGCTCTGGAATCGAGACCCGCGACCTGGGCGTGGGGGTGGGCGCTGGCGAATGCCAGAACGTCCCAGCCCGTGCCGCAGCCAATGACAAGGACGCGCGCCGTTGCCGCAGGCGCCAGCGCAAGACCGTAAATGAGCGCCGCCGTCTCCAAGTGGGCAGGCGACATTCCGTCCAAGGGCCCCGCAGAGACGATGTCGTCCACGCGGAGACCGCTCTGCGGATCGGCAACGGTGTTGGCGTCAGCCAATTGAACGTGGTCGGGCGAATTCAAAGCACACTCCTGATGCGGCGAAAAGGACGGGGCGGCGGGCGAGGCACCGGCGCACACACATGCGCCACACGCGCATTTCTTGAGTCTTTTCCAGTCGTTAGAGGATACCCAAGGAGTGGTCCGGTCAAATCGGAGAACTACAGCCGTATTACCGGCTCTCAGCGGCCATTGCGGGCCAATTGTTAATTCCGCTGAAGTCGCCGTGAAAGGCGACGTTATCGGGTCACAGGCAACAAACCCATCCGGGCGCCTGACTCGTTCGGCCCAAACCGGCCAGACGGCTTTAACTTTACTGGGAGCGCCTCCATGGCTGTCATCAACACCAATTATCTTTCGCTGGTTGCTCAAAACAACCTCAACAAATCGCAAAACAGCCTGGGCACGGCTATCGAACGCCTGTCGTCGGGCTTCCGCATCAACAGCGCTAAGGACGATGCCGCCGGCCAAGCCATTGCCAACCGCTTCACGGCAAACATCAAAGGGCTGTCGCAAGCTTCCCGCAACGCCAACGAAGGCATTTCGATCGCGCAAACGACGGAAGGCGCGCTGAACGAAATCAACACCAACTTGCAGCGCATTCGTGAATTGTCGGTACAGGCTGGAAACGGATCGAATTCCACCAGCGACCTCAAGTCGATCCAGGGCGAGATCGACCAACGACTCGCCGAGATCGATCGTGTGTCGTCCCAAGAGCAATTCAACGGCGTCAAAGTGCTTGCATCGGATCAGACGTTGAAAATTCAGGTTGGGGCAAACGATGGTGAAACGATCGACATCGGCTTGAAAAAAATCGATTCGAACACGCTGAGCTTGGGTGGCTTCAGCGTCTCGGGCCCGGTGGGCACAACCTCCGCCGCAGGTGTTGGCGCCGCGCTGCAAAAGATTTATGGCGATACGACGACCGTTACTGCAGTCACGCTGGCAGACACGGCCGGCTTGGCTGACCTTGGTGCTACAGCTCCGGTTCCCACCGTGGTCGCTGATGACAATGGCAATCTGTTTGCCGAGGTAACGGTCGCTACGGGTGCTACCCGCGATGGCGTCGAAGTTGGCGACAAGATCTATATTGCCTTGGATATGTCCAAAGGCGTCATCGACGCCGCAGGTACTGCGGTGGAGTTCGATACAGCCAATGGCAACGCGCTGGATTTCACGGGCGTGACCACCTTCGCGGCGACCGGCGACCCGCTGAAGAAGTTGGATGAAGCACTTGCTCAAGTCGATTCGCTGCGCAGCTCGCTGGGTGCCGTGCAAAACCGCTTTCAGTCCACGATCGCCAACCTTAACAATACCGTCAATAACCTCTCCGCTGCACGCTCGCGCATTGAGGATGCCGACTATGCCACGGAAGTGTCGAACATGAGCCGTGCACAAATTCTGCAGCAAGCCGGCACCTCTGTGTTGTCCCAGGCGAACCAAGTGCCGCAATCGGTGCTGTCGCTGCTGCAGTAAGCAGCGCGCATGGCAAATAAGCGCTAACGCACTGAGCCGCATTCGTGCGGCGAGCACTGCGATCGTGCAGGAAACCGCTAGTGCTGCGTGCGGAGGTTGTTCGATTCCTGCTACCGCGGCCCGTTTAAGACTTTTGAGCAGTTAAGCCATTAGCATTAAGCACCCGCGTAGTTGAGTGTTCAGCAATAAGCACTCGCCCAGTTAAGCAATATCTGGATAAGTAGTAGGCAGTACAAGGGTTGCCCTCACAGCCCTTCCCCGCTTTGCCGGCGCAGGCGGACCAGGCCCTCTGCACTGGCAAAGAAAAACGGCCGTTGGATCACGAGTCCAACGGCCGTTCCTCATCGTGCGTCATGCTTTACCAAAGCGCTAACCAAAGACGGAAACACCAAAAAAAATGGCCGCACAAATTAATTGTGCAGCCATTCATAAGCGGCGCCGACCAGCCTGGCCGGTCGGCTAGCCCCTCATTACTTCTTTCGCATAGGCGGCAAGTCGGTGCAAACGCCTTCAGCCACTTCAGCGGCCATACCCACCGATTCACCCAACGTCGGGTGCGGATGGATGGTCTTGGCGATGTCGATCACGTCGGCACCCATTTCCACTGCCAACGCTACTTCGCTGATGAGATCGCCAGCGTGCGTGCCGACGATACCGCCACCCAGGATGCGATGCGTGTCGGCATCGAACAAGAGCTTGGTAAAGCCTTCATCACGGCCATTGGCAATCGCGCGACCCGAAGCGGCCCAGGGAAACACGCCCTTCTGGATCTTGATGCCTTGCTGCTTGGCGGCATCTTCGGTCAAGCCTACCCACGCCACTTCCGGATCGGTGTACGCCACCGACGGGATCACACGGGCGTCGAAGAAGCTCTTCTCGCCATGTGCGGCTTCGGCGGCCACGTGACCTTCATGCACGGCCTTATGGGCCAGCATGGGTTGGCCAACGATGTCGCCAATTGCGAAGATGTGCGGCACGTTGGTACGCAATTGTTTATCGACGTCGATAAAGCCACGGTCGCCCACGATGATGCCGGCGCGTTCGGCGCCGATCTTCTTGCCATTGGGACTGCGGCCCACGGCCTGGAGCACCAGGTCGTAGCGTTGCGGCTCTTTCGGGGCGCCCTCACCTTCGAAGGTGACGTAGATGCCGTCTTTTTTGGCTTCCGCGCCCACCGTCTTGGTCTTGAGCATGATGTTGTCGAAGCGTGGCGTATTCATCTTCTGCCACACCTTGACCAGGTCGCGGTCGGCGCCCTGCATCAATCCGTCGAGCATTTCGACCACATCCAGGCGTGCGCCCAATGCCGAGTACACGGTGCCCATTTCAAGGCCGATAATGCCGCCGCCCACGATCAGCATTTTCTTCGGAATCGAACGCAGCAACAACGCGCCAGTCGAGTCGACGATGCGGTCATCTTCGGGCAGGAACGGCAATTTCACCGATTGGCTGCCGGCCGCGATGATGGCTTGCTTGAAGCGAATCGTTTTCGATTTACCATCCGCAGCCGTCACGGTGAGGTGGTAGGGATCGGCGAACTCGCCGTTGCCCGTGATGACCTTGACCTTGCGGGCCTTGGCCATGCCGGCCAATCCACCCGTAAGCTTGCCCACGACGCCGTCCTTGAACGCGCGCAGCTTGCCGAGATCGATCGTGGGCTCACCGAACGTGATGCCGTGGTCGGCGAGCGACTTGGCTTCCTCCATCACGGCGGCCGTATGCAATAGCGCCTTGGACGGAATGCAACCTACGTTCAGGCACACGCCACCCAGGGTTGCATAGCGTTCGACCAGCACGACGTTCATGCCCAGATCGGCGGCACGGAAGGCGGCGGAGTAGCCGCCCGGGCCTGCACCCAGCACCACCATGTCGCATTCGACATCGGCCTGACCGGAGAACTTGGCGGGCGTAGGCGCCGCCTTGTTGGCGCTGCCAGCCGTTTCGCGGCCACCGGCCGACGTCTGCGAGTCGCCTTTGGTGGCTGCGGCTTGTTGGCCGCCGTTGGACGCCGAAGCACCCGCAGATGCACCTGCGCCAGACTTCGCGTTAGCCGAATCCGAGGACGAAGCCGACTTGGCCGCGTCCGCCGAGGCTGCGGGCTTCTCAGCGCCGCCCGCCTTGCTTTCTTTGCCTGCACCAGCATCGCCGCCGGCGTCGGCTTCGACTTCCAGCAATACGGTGCCCTGGCTGACCTTGTCGCCCACCTTGATCTTGAGCGCGGTGATCTTGCCGCCTTGCGTGGCCGGAATTTCCATCGACGCCTTATCGGTTTCGACGGTGATCAGGCTTTGCTCGGCAGTAATGACGTCGCCTTCGGCCACGAGCACTTCAATGACGTCAACGTCATGAAAGTCGCCAATGTCCGGGACCTTGATTTCAACTTTGCTCATCGTGTCCCCTTTACAGCGCGATGCGACGGAAGTCCGCCAACAAGGCACCCAGATAGGCGTTGAAGCGCGCGGCCGACGCACCGTCGATCACGCGATGGTCATACGACAGCGACAACGGCAGTTGCAGGCGCGGCACGAATTGCTTGCCGTCCCACACAGGTTGATGCGACGAACGCGACACACCCAGGATGGCGACTTCAGGTGCGTTGATGATCGGCGTAAACGACGTGCCACCGATGCCGCCCAGGGACGAAATCGAGAAGCAGCCACCTTGCATGTCAGCGGGCGAGACCTTGCCGTCGCGGGCTTTCTTGGCCAGCTCGGTGGTTTCGGTCGCGATCTGCAGAATGCCTTTCTTGTCGGCATCCTTGATCACCGGCACGACCAATCCATTGGGCGTATCGGCCGCAAATCCGATGTTGTAGTAGTGCTTCAACACCAGATTGTCGCCATCCAACGAGGCGTTGAATTCGGGGAATTTCTTGAGCGCGGCAACCACCGCCTTGATCAGGAACGCGAGCATCGTGACCTTGACGCCCGATTTCTCGTTTTCCTTGTTGAGCGTAACGCGCAAGGCCTCCAGGTCGGTGATATCGGCCACGTCGTTATTGGTGACGTGGGGAATCATGACCCAGTTGCGATGCAGGTTGGCGCCCGAAATCTTCTTGATGCGCGACAGCGGCTTGGTTTCGATTTCGCCAAATTTGGTGAAGTCGACCTTCGGCCACGGCAACAGACCCAGGGCTGCACCATCGGCCGATGCACCGGCGGCGGCAGGCGCTGCCGACCCTTGCGAGGCCAGGGCTTGCTTGACGAACGCACGCACGTCGTCTTGCGTGATGCGCTCTTTGGGGCCCGTACCCTTCATTTTGCGCAGATCGGCGCCGAGTTCGCGCGCGAACTTGCGCACGGAGGGCGACGCATGCGGCAACTCGTTGGGCTTGAGCTCCGTTTCGAGCGCAGCAGCTGGCGAGGCTTTCGCTTGACCAGCGTCGGCCGGCTTGGTCGAGCTGCTGTCGCCCGTAGAAGCGGCTGCAGCGGCAGGTTTCTCGCTCGACGCAGCCGGCTTATCGCTGGCGGCTGCCGGCTTGGCGTCCGCTTCAGACTCATCGGCACCGTCTTCGGCGTCGAGTTGCAGGATCAACGAACCCTTCGAGATCTTGTCGCCGACTTTGACCTTCAGCGACTTCACCGTGCCGTTTTGCGGCGCGGGGATTTCCATCGAGGCCTTGTCCGTTTCGACGGTAATCAGGCTTTGCTCGGCCTTGATGCTGTCGCCTTCGGCCACCATGACTTCGATCACTTCAACTTCGGAAAAGTCGCCGATGTCGGGCACGGTCACGTCGACCGGGCCGCTGCTGCCGCCCTTGGGCGCCGCGCTGGCCGCGGGCTTGGCGCTCGCAGCCGCTTCGGCCTTGGGTGCATCCGACTTGGGTGCGTCTGCCTTGGGCGCCTCAGCTTGCTTCTCGGCCGGCTTTTCAGCCGACTTGGCATCACCACCCTTGGCGGCGGCTTCACCGGCTTCCAGCGTCAACACAATGGCGCCTTCCGACACCTTGTCGCCGATCTTGACCTTGATGCTCTTGACCACACCGCCTTGGCTGGCGGGGATTTCCATCGAGGACTTGTCCGACTCCAGCGTAATCAGGCTCTGTTCGGCCTCGATCGTGTCGCCCTCGGCGACCAGGATCTCGATGACTTCGACATCCTTGGCGTCGCCGATGTCCGGCACTTTGATTTCTACGATATCGCTCATGTCTTTCGCGTCCCTTAGGCGTAGTGCGGGTTGGCTTTATTGGGGTCGATCTTGTACTTCTTGATGGCTTCAGCCACCTTCGAAGTGGGCAGCTTGCCCTCATCGGCCAGGGCCTTCAACGCCGCCAGCACGACGAAATGACGATTGACCTCGAAGTGTTCGCGCAGCTTCGAACGGAAGTCCGAGCGGCCGAATCCGTCGGTGCCCAACACGCGATAGTCGCGGCCACGCGGCATGAATTGACGGATCTGATCGGCAAACGCCTTCATGTAGTCGGTCGAGGCAATGATCGGACCTTCGGTCTTTTCGAGTTGCTGCGTGACGTACGGCACCTGGGGCTTCTTTTCGTCCGGGTGCAGCAGGTTGTGGCGCTCGCAATCCAGACCGTCGCGGCGCAGCAGCGTGAAGCTGGTAGCGCTCCAGACGTCCGAACCGATACCCCAATCGGCTTCCAGCAGGTCTTGCGCGGCCATCACTTCGCGCAGGATCGTGCCCGAGCCCATCAGTTGCACGCGCAACTTGCCCTTGCCCGACGATTTGAGCTTGTACATCCCTTTCAGGATGCCGGCTTCATCGCCCGTGTTCAAACCCGGTTGTGCATAGTTTTCGTTCATTACCGTGAGGTAGTAATAAACGTTTTCCTGCTCTTCAACCATGCGGCGCAGGCCGTCCTGGATGATGACCGCAACTTCGTGCACGAAGGTGGGATCGTAGGGCACGCAATTCGGGATCGTGGCGGCCATCAGATGGCTGTGGCCATCCTCGTGCTGCAACCCTTCGCCGTTGAGCGTCGTGCGGCCGGCCGTGCCGCCCAGCAAGAAGCCGCGAGCCTGCATGTCGCCCGCTGCCCAGGCCAGATCGCCAATGCGCTGGAAGCCGAACATCGAGTAGTAGATGAAGAACGGAATCATGATGCGGTTGTTCGTCGAGTACGACGTGGCCGCTGCAATCCACGAGCTCATGGCGCCCGCTTCGTTGATGCCTTCCTGCAAGAGCTGACCATCGGCCGACTCTTTGTAGTACATGACCTGGTCCTTATCGACCGGGGTGTACTTCTGACCTTCCGGCGCGTAGATCCCGATCTGGCGGAACAAGCCTTCCATACCGAACGTACGCGATTCGTCGGCCAGGATCGGCACAACGCGCGGGGCCAGTTCCTTGTCGCGCAGGATCTGGTTGAGCGTGCGCACGAAGCCTTGCGTGGTCGAGATTTCGCGGCCTTCAGCCGTGGGCTCGAGCAACGACTTGAACGCTTCGAGCTTGGGCGCCTTCAACTTCTCATCCGACTTGGCGCGGCGTTGCGGCAGGTAGCCGCCCAACGCAGCACGACGCTCGTGCAGATACTTCATTTCAGGCGAATCGTCGGCCGGCTTGTAGTAAGGAAGTTCTTCAAGCTGATCGTCGGGGATCGGAATGGCAAAGCGGTCGCGGAACTCGCGCACGGCGTCCACATCCAGCTTCTTTTGCTGGTGCGACGGGTTCTTGGCCTGACCGACCTTGCCCATGCCGTAACCCTTGATGGTCTTGGCCAGAATGACGGTCGGTTGACCCTTGTGCTTGGTGGCCGAATCGAACGCGGCAAACACCTTGTGGGGATCGTGGCCGCCACGGTTCAGACGCCAGACGTCTTCGTCGCTCATGCGGCTGACCATTTCGAGCAGCTTCGGATGCTTGCCGAAGAAGTGTTCGCGAACGAAAGCACCGTCGTTGGCTTTATACGATTGGTACTCGCCGTCGACGGTCTCTTCCATCACGCGGCGCAGGATACCTTCCTTGTCATGGGCCAACAGGGGATCCCAGTAGCCGCCCCAGATGAGCTTGATGACGTTCCAGCCGCTACCGCGGAAGTCGCCTTCGAGTTCCTGGATGATCTTGCCGTTGCCGCGCACCGGGCCGTCCAGACGCTGCAGGTTGCAGTTGACGACGAAAATCAGGTTGTCGAGCTTCTCGCGCGCCGCCAAGGCAATGGCGCCCAACGATTCGGGTTCGTCCATTTCGCCGTCGCCGCAGAACACCCAAACCTTGCGGTTCGAGGTATCGGCAATGCCGCGGGCGTGCAGGTACTTGAGGAAACGCGCCTGATAGATGGCCATCAAGGGGCCCAGACCCATCGATACCGTCGGGAACTGCCAGAATTCAGGCATCAACTTCGGATGCGGATACGACGACAAACCCTTGCCGTCGACTTCCTGGCGGAAATTGTTGAGCTGGTCTTCGGTCAGGCGGCCTTCGAGGAAGGCGCGGCCGTAGATGCCGGGGGATGAGTGACCTTGAAAGTACACGCAATCGCCACCGCGCTCAGCCGTTTCGCCATGCCAAAAGTGGTTTTGACCGCAACCGATCATCGTGGCCAACGAGGCGAACGATGCAATGTGGCCGCCGAGATCGCCGCCGTCATCGGGGGCTGCGCGGTTGGCGCGCACGACCATGGCCATGGCGTTCCAACGCACATACGAACGGATGCGCGTTTCGAGATCCAGGTTGCCCGGATGAGCGGGCTCCAGACCCGGCGGGATCGTGTTGACGTAAGCCGTGTTGGGCGAAAACGGGATATGCGCACCGGAGCGACGTGCCTCGTCGATCAAGCGTTCGAGCAGATAGTGGGCGCGCTGCGGGCCTTCACGTTCGAGTACGGCGGCAAGCGCCTCCAGCCATTCCTGGGTTTCCAGGGTATCTTCGTCGTTGGCAGCCTGAAGGGCGCCGGCTTGGGCGGAAGAGGACATCGTTGTGTCTCCTGTGGAGTAATCATGCGTCCGACGCGCGCGAGTCGCTTCGGACGGGTGAAAGCCCTGCTTCGACACCAGCACGCTGAAGAGAACAGGCACGCGTCATCGAGGGCTTACGGGCAGCTTATGCGGGCATTCTAGGAAAAAACCCGACCGTTCAGCAAGTGAAATTTCATGTTGCGGTACGGCATTTCACAATGCAAAATGCGAAGCCGCCTGTAGAGCAGAAACAAAGTTTAAAATGAGCGCATTCCGGTCCCTCGACCGACGCGTCTTCCATGGCCAGCCCGCACAAATCAAATATCCCGACGCCGTTCCACGATCACGCCCGCATGCGCAGGCGCGGTCTCTATTGGCTCACGCCCGTGCTGGTCCTGGTGCTCTACATCTGCGTGATGGGGGCCTTTTTCTGGCTGCAGCGCATTCATGACGATAGTGTCATGTTCGTCACGATTGACCAGGAGATGCGTCAACAGCGTCTGCTTTGGGTAGTGCTCGCGCTTTCCTGCGTGATCGTGATCAGTTTGTTGATGCTGTGGCGGTACACCCGCTTTCGCTCGCACGCCGAGGCGGCGCTGATTGCTGAAACCGGCTTTCGGCGCGCCATGGAAAATTCGATGTCCACCGGCATGCGTGTGCTGGACCTCGAAGGGCGCATCGCCTATGTCAATCCGGCCTTTTGCCGCATGATCGGCTGGAACGAAGCCGACCTGATCGGCCGCAGCCCGCCCTTCCCGTATTGGGTACCGGGCCGCCACGAGTATCACCAGCACACGCTGGATACGCTCACCTCGGGCAAAACGCCCAGCAGCGGGCTCGAAGTGGAAGCGCAGCGCCGCGATGGATCGCGCTTTGTGGCCCGGATGTATGTATCGCCCTTGCTCGATCCCAACGGCAACCAGATCGGCTGGATGACGTCGATGACGGACATCACCGAGCCCAAGCGCATTCGTGAAGCGCTCACGGCCGCGCACGAACGCTTCATGACCGTGCTCGAGGGCCTGGACGACGCGATTTCGGTTACGGCCGATACGCACGATGGTCTGGAATTGTTGTTTGCCAACCGTACCTACCGGCGGGTGTTTGGCGCCCAAACCGGGGGGCACGAAGAGCTGCTCGCCGGCCGCCGCGGGCGGTTTACGGATGAGTCGGTGGAAGTGCTGTCGCCGTCCGTACAGCGGTGGTTCGAGGTGCATCACCGGATGCTGGCCTGGACGGATGGGCGCCGAGTGCGCATGCAAGTTGCTCGTGACATCACCGAGCGCCGCACGCATGAGGAGGCCTCACGCCTGCAGCAGGAGAAGATCCAGCTCACCAGTCGTCTCACCACCATGGGCGAAATGGCGTCGTCGCTCGCGCACGAGTTGAACCAACCCCTCACCGCCATCTCTAACTATAGTATGGGTGCCGTGGCGCTGGTCAAAGCCGGGCATACCAGCCCGACCATGCTGCTGCCGGCCCTGGAGAAGGCGGCCGCGCAGGCAGAACGTGCCGGCAAGATCATCAGCCGCATCCGCGAATTCGTGAAACGCAGCGAGCCACGCCGGCAACGCGTGGCTATCCGTGGCATCGTGGACAACGCCATCGGCTTCGCCGACATCGATGCCCGCAAACGCCGCATCCGCATCGAGCCGTTTGTACCCTCGACCGCGCCTGACGTGCTGGCCGACCCGATCCTGATCGAGCAAGTGCTGCTCAATCTACTGAAAAACGGTCTGGAAGCGATGGAAAAGAGCGATTCGGACGAATTGAAGGTGGCCGTGATCCTGCACGAGCAGCATATCGAAGTTGCCGTCGTCGATCGCGGTCATGGCCTGGCCGAGCCCGAGCGCCTGTTCGAGCCGTTCTTCAGCACTAAGTCACAAGGCCTGGGTATGGGCCTGAACATCTGCCGTACCATTATCGAGTCGCACCACGGCCGCCTGTGGGCCGACCCCAATCCCGCCGGCGGTACGATCTTCCGCTTTACTTTGCCCTGCGCAGCGCCACAAGCGCTTGATCAGAACGAACAGTCCGAGGAGTTGCACGCATGACTACCCCCCCCATTTCGAGCACGGTGTTCATTGTCGATGACGACGAAGCCGTCCGTGACTCGTTGCGTTGGCTTCTTGAAGCCAACGGCTACCGCGTGCGCGTGTTCGCCAGTGCCGAGAGTTTCCTCGACGATTATGACCCTGCCACGGTCGGTGTCTTGATCTGCGACGTCCGCATGCCCGGCATGAGCGGCCTGGAGTTGCAAGAGCAGTTGCTCGCCCGTCAGGCACCGTTGCCGATCGTGTTCATCACCGGACACGGCGATGTGCCCATGGCGGTGACGACGATGAAGAAAGGCGCGATCGACTTCCTCGAAAAGCCGTTCAACGAGCAGGATCTGCGTGAGATCGTGGCGCGCATGCTCGAACAGGCGACCCAGCGCGTGTCGAAGTTCCAGGCGCAGCGCGACCACGAAGCCATGTTGGCGCGCCTCACCGCGCGCGAACAGCAGGTGCTCGAGCGCATCGTGGCCGGCCGCCTGAACAAGCAGATCGCCGACGATCTGGGCATCAGCATCAAAACCGTAGAGGCGCATCGCGCCAATATCATGGAAAAACTTGAAGTGACCACCGTAGCCGACTTGATGAAAGTCGCCTTGGCCAAACCCGAGGCACACGCATGACCGCAAGAAGAATCGACGGCGCCGCCCTGTCAGTACGCATTCGCGACGAAGTCGCTCAACGTGCCGCCGCGCTGATTGCCAGCGGCACGACGCCTGGTCTTGCCGTGGTACTGGTCGGCGATAACCCGGCCTCTCAAGTTTACGTGCGCAATAAGGTTGCAGCCTGCGAAAAAGCCGGTCTGCATTCCGTCATGGAGCAGTACCCCGCTTCCCTGACCGAAGCCGAACTGTTGACGCGCATCCAGGCGCTCAACAATGATCCGGCGATCCACGGCATTCTCGTGCAGCTTCCCTTGCCCGCCCATATGGACGCGCACAAGGTGATTGAAACCATCGCGGCCGACAAGGACGTCGACGGGTTCCATGTGAGCAATGCCGGGTTGCTGATGACCGGTCAGCCGCTGTTCCGTCCCTGCACGCCGTATGGCGTGATGAAGATGCTGGAAGCGGAAGGCGTGGTCACGCGAGGCGCCGAAGCCGTCATCGTGGGCGCCAGCAATATCGTCGGCAAACCGATGGCGATGCTGCTTCTGGCGGCCGGCGCCACGATCACGATCTGCAATTCCAAAACGCGCGATCTGGCCGCACAAACCCGCCGGGCCGACATTTTGGTAGTGGCGACCGGTAAGCCGGGCATGATCACCGGCGACATGATCAAGCCGGGCGCGACGGTTATCGATGTCGGCATCAATCGCGGCGCGGATGGCAAGTTGTGCGGCGATGTGGATTACGCCAGCGCGGCCGAGGTTGCCGGTGCCATCACGCCTGTGCCCGGCGGTGTGGGCCCGATGACTATCGCCATGCTGTTGGTAAACACTATTGAAGCTGCGGAACGCGCCGCCATATAAAGCATCTAACCCGGCATCTTCGCCGTCCACGCGTCGTGCGCGACGCGTGTTTATGCTTATCTTCTGCCAGGCCACATGATTACGAATCCCCTGCTCGCCCCCGTTTCCGATCTGATCGATTACTCGGCCGTCACGCCCGAACACATTGGGCCGGCGATCGACGAACTGCTGGCCGAGGCGCGCACCGCTGTCGACCAGACGGCCGATCCGGCACGACCGGCGACGTGGGACGCCATCAGCGAGCCGTTGGATACCGCCAGCGGCCGTTTGTGGCGCGCGTGGTCGGTGGCTGGGCATTTGAATGCCGTGGTCAATACGCCTGAATTGCGTGAAGCCTTCAACGCGGCCCTGCCCAAAGTCACCGCATTCTCGACCTGGGTAGGTTTGCACGAAGGGCTTTACAAGCAGTATCAACGCGTGCATGCCTCGCCCGAGTTCGCCACGTTGTCGCCGGTGCGTCAGCGTGTGCTCGAGCTGGCACTGCGCGATTTCCGCTTGAGCGGGGTCGAGCTGCAAGGCGCGGCGCGCGAGCAATACGCGGCCAACGCCGAGCGTGAAGCCGAGGTGTCTCAGAAATTCTCGGAAAACGTCCTCGATGCGATCGATGCCTGGACGTATAACGTGACCGACGAGGCGCAACTCGACGGCATTCCTGACGATGTGAAAGCGGCTGGGCGCAAAACCGCGCAGGATGCCAAGCAGGAAGGCTGGACGCTCACCCTGAAAATGCCGTGCTACATCCCCGTGATGCAGTACGCCAAGTCGCGCGAATTGCGTGAAACGCTGTACCGCGCCTATGGCACGGTGGCGTCGGAACACGGCGATACCCAGTTCGACAACTCGAGCTTGATCGAAGAATTGCTCAAACTGCGCGCCGAAGAGTCGACGCTGCTGGGCTACGCCAACTTTGCCGCACTTCGCCTGCAGACGCGCATGGCGCGCGACGCCGATGAGGTCACGCACTTCTTGCGCGAACTGGCCGCACGTGCCAAGCCCTTTGCTGAAAAAGATCTGGCGGCATTGCGAGCCTTCGGTGCCGAGCATCTGGGCATGACCGCCCTCGAACCGTGGGACAACGCGTTCGTGTCGGAGCGCATGCGCGAAGCGCAGTATTCGTACTCCGAAGATGAGGTCAAACAGTACTTCACCGAGCCGCGTGTGCTTTCCGGCTTGTATGACGTGATTCAAACGCTGTTCGACGTGCGTCTGAAAGCGGCGCCCGAAGTGGCCGTGTGGCACGCCGACGCGCAAGGCGTTCGGGTAGAAAATCCCGATGGCGAGCTCGTGGGCTACCTCTACCTCGACTTGTATGCCCGCTCGGGCAAGCAAGGCGGCGCATGGGTGGATAGCGAACGCAGCCGTCGCCGCGTGGGCAGCGACCTGCAAACGCCGGTGGTTTACCTGACCTGCAATTTTTCGCGGCCCTCGGAGGGCAAGCCTGCCGTGCTCACGCACGATGACGTGATCACGCTGTTCCACGAGATGGGCCACGCCCTGCACGCGCTGCTCTCCGAAGTGGACGAGCCCGGCGCCTCGGCGTTTTCGAGCGTGGAGTGGGATGCCATCGAATTGCCGTCGCAGTTCATGGAGAACTTCTGCTGGGAATGGCCGGTCGTTCAACAGCTCTCGGCACATGTCGATAGCGGCGAATCGTTGCCGCGCGCCCTCTTCGACAAGCTGTCGGCCGCGCGCAATTTCCAAAGCGGCATGCAAACGGTACGTCAGATCGAGTTTTCGCTGTTCGACATCCTGCTGCATGCCAAGCAAACGCCAACTGATATCGCCGGCGTGCTCGAATTGCTCGGCACCGTGCGCCGAGAAGTGTCGGTGTTGACGCCCCCGGCCTGGCATCGTTTTCCGCACAGCTTCTCGCACTTGTTTGCGGGCGGTTATGGCGCAGGCTACTACAGCTACAAATGGGCTGAGGTACTGTCGGCCGATGCCTACGCGGCCTTTGAGGAAGCGGCCCAAGTCTCGGCAGATGCCGCGGCCAAAGCGGCTGCCGCAGACCGCGCACCCAGCACGTTGGATCCGGAGACCGGCCGGCGCTTCCGCCAGGAGATTCTGGCCGTGGGCGGCGCTCGACCGGCTGCCGATTCGTTCAAGGCGTTTCGCGGGCGTGATCCGAGCATCGATGCGCTGCTGCGTCACAGCGGCATGGTCGGTCAGGACTGATCGTGCGCCCGCGCGTGCGCCGCTGGGTGCTGGCCCTCGCTTTTCTGATGGTGGGCCTCGCGGGTTGCAGCGATCGGTCGGTGAACTGGTCGCTGTACATCGTTCAAGGTCATTTGCCGGATCTGTCTTTTTCGTTGAAAGGCGCCGGCGATAAAACCGTGACGCAGGACGCGTTCGATAACAAGACCGTCTTGCTGTTTTTCGGCTATGCCAGTTGCCCGGACGTGTGCCCCACCACCATGGCGCAACTGACTGAAGTGCTCCGCCGCTTGGGCGACGACGCCCGCGATGTGCGAATTCTTTTTGTGAGCGTGGATCCGCATCGGGATACCCCGGATGTGCTGCAAGCCTATGTGGACGCGTTCAATCGCAACGCCGTGGGCCTCACGGGCAACGAGCGTGAAGTGGCCAATCTGGCCCGCCGTTATCGCGTGGCCTACCAAATCGAAAAACCCAAGGCTGGCGCCACGGCCGAGCAATACGACGTCACGCACAGCCGCGGCGTCTACATTTTCGACAAGCACGGCAAGGCGCGATTACTGGCGTCCGACAGCGATCAGATCGACGTGGTGACGAAGGATCTGAAGCAATTGCTCGATATCACGCGGGGCAGTTGAGTCGGGCCCAGTCCAACCTCCATGGCTCGGGCGCCGTGCGCATGCGCGTCAACGATCCATGCTGTGGATCTGAGACGCTTGCGCAGCTGACTCGCTATCGTCTCCACCGGCTCGCTATCTCCAGCATCGGACTGAAACAGTACTGATCGCTGGCGGCCGCGACATGACGATCGCTCACCGCGCGCGACATCGCGGCATTCGCGCTTACACCAATACATCGTGTTGGAAGATCGCGCCCGCGACACCGAGAAAATAATTTCCAGGATCGATTAAGTCAGGCCCGCTACATGCTTAACACCGTGCGGCAATTTAGCCACGGTGTACCGGTTGTTACACCGACGTCGCGTGTGATCGCTAAGATCAAATTGAGCACATCCGACGGCTCGTCAATTATTCAAGGAGCGTTTCGCATGGACATCATCATCATGATCATCGTGGGCTTTATCGTCGGGTTGATCGCCCGCGCGATCATGCCGGGCACGCAAAGCATGGGGTTCATCTTGACCACTGTCCTCGGTGTCGTGGGCGCGGTGGTGGCTGGCTTTCTGGGCCGCACGTTGGGCTGGTACGGTTCGGGCGAACCGGTGGGTTGGATCGCCTCGGTCGTAGGCGCCATTGTTGTGCTGTTCATCGTGAGCATGTTCACGAAGAAACGCGCTTAATAACGCTCCTGCTTCAGTGAAAGCGGCGCCTTTATCAAGGCGCCGCTTTTTATTTTGGACAATTTTGTTAGAGGCAACGGAGGCTGTATCGCGATCATCACAGTTCGAGAACTTCCGCAAACCAAGCCCGGCAGCATGCCGCCTCCCGGGAGCGCTGCCACATGCAGCCCGATGCCAAGTTCGACGATCTGCAGAACCCAACCCGGCCTCTCAACCAGCATGATTGGGTAAACATGCTCCGGAAAATAAAAGCAGGCGCTTAACTAATCCAGCTTAGCCGCAGCGTCGCGCAATGCCGTGCGCAGGCCTTCCTGCAATGTTGGGTGGTAAAACGGCAACGCCCGCAGGTCGTGAAGGGTAAGCGACTGTTGCACGCTCCATGCCAACAGATGCGCAAGATGTTCCGCGCCCGGGCACACCATTTCAGCACCCAACAATTTGCCATTGGACCTTTCGGCATACACGCGCAACATGCCCTTGTTTTCCATCATGATCCGGGCGCGGCCCTGATCGGAGAAATCGACTTCGCCTGTCACGAACGACCCTGCGGCAAGCTTATCGAACGGCGTGCCGACGATTGCCACTTGCGGCGACGAAAACGTAATCGCGAGCATCGCAAATCGGTCATGCGCATGCACATCGGGAAATCGTGCAGCATTACCGCCGGCAATACTGCCTTCGGCAGCCGCCTCGTGTAATACCGGCGCGCTGGCATCGCAGTCGCCCGCGATAAAAATCGACGAGTCGCCACATTGCTTCGTATGCGCGTCAGACAACGGCACGCCTTTCTTGTCACGTTGCAGCGAGGTGCGATCCAGCGTCAGTGCATCGAGATACGGCGCACGGCCCGTGGCCACAAGTACATAGTCGAACCGTTCAACGCAGCGCTGGCCGTCAAGATCCTTGAACGTAATTTCGACCTCATCGCCCTGGCGCGTCAGCGTGTCGATATCAGCATCGGTGTCGAGATAAAACTCGTCCTGAAAGGCTTCGCTCGCCGCACGTTTGACCGCCGGATCACCAATACCGGCCAGTACGCCACCCTTGCCAAACATGCGAACGTGCACGTCCAGACGATGCAGCGCCTGTCCAAGTTCCAACCCGATATTGCCGGGTCCAAACACCGCGACGCGACGGGGCAACGTGTCCCAATCGAAGAGATCGTCACTGACGACGACCCGATCACCCAACCCGTCGAACATATCGGGAACTGACGCTTTGCCACCCGTTGCAATCACGACGGCACGCGCCTTGATGCGATGATCGTCGCCCACCAGCAGGTGATGATCATCCTCGAATCGCGCCCACCCCTCCAATTTGAGTTCGTCGGGAATGTCTGCCATGTCCTTCAGCACGCCGTCGACGAAGCGGTCGCGCTCGCGCTTGAGGCGAGCCATCACTGCGCGCCCGTCCACTCGTACAGCATCCGTCTCCACACCGAACGGCTTGGTCGAGCGGGCGCCGTGAGCGGCATTGGCGGCCGCGATCAAGAGTTTGGACGGCATGCAACCGACGCGCGCGCACATCGTGCCGTAGGGACCCCCTTCCACAAGCAGTACGCGATCCGTTATTTTTCTTGCGGCCGAAAAGGCGGCCAAACCAGCCGTGCCGGCACCAATCACAACCACATCAGCTTCTATTTGCTTCATAACCCGTCCTTATCTCGTCCCCATGTCGACACGCACAGTCGACACTCACCATCGATCCTTACAGCGCCGGCTCATACCGATTGCATGCAGGTCACCCTGTCTTATTTCAGCGCCGGCGCAGACGGCGTATAGCCCGCATCTCGGATAGCGGCGTCGATCTTGGCGTGCTCGTCGGTGCCGTTCACGGTCACGTGATGCGTGGCCAAATCGATATCCACGCTCGCCTCCGGATCGATCGTTTTCACGGCTTTGGTGATTGCAGCCACGCAATGGCCGCAGGACATATCGGGAACCACAAAACTCAACGCCATTTCAATCTCCTTAATTGCTGCATTCCAATATAAAAATGGAACGCGTCTCTCGACATCATGCAGAGCGACACCGGCTTTCACATGTTGAAAGCGCTCAATCGCCGCCCATCGATCGATCACCTTGAGGCTTGCCATGGTTGGAAGGTCAATGGAGAAGTCCGCTTGACCTTGCCATAATGGGAAGGTTGATACTACGCTCATCCTTCACCGTTACGACGTCATCATGAACCACGCTGCACCGCCCCTCCCGCTTGAGTTTGCCATCGGTGGCATGACTTGCACCAACTGTGCCCGCCGCGTCGAAAAGGCATTGGCCGCAGTGCCAGGCGTGTCAACCGCCATCGTCAACCCCGCCACCGAGCGAGCCCGCGTTCAATTGCGCGCCGATGGCGAGCAACCTGACGCCGCCACGCTGGTAGCCGCCGTGACTCACGCCGGCTACGACGCGCGTCTGGTCGAGTCTGACGCCGATCGCAGGCGGGTGCGCGCGGAACACGCCGAAGATAGCAAGCGGCAGACCCATTCTTTCGTCGTCGCGCTCGTGCTCACCCTACCTGTTTTCATGCTGGAAATGGGCGCGCACCTGATCCCCGGCGTGCATCACTGGATCGCAATGCATATCGGTGAAACGCGCAATCAATGGGTACAGGCCCTACTCACTACGCTGGTCTTGTTTGGGCCGGGGCGTGGATTTTTTGTGCACGGGGTGCGCTCCTTATGGCAACGTTCGCCGGATATGAACGCGCTCGTGGCGTTGGGGGCCGGCAGCGCCTGGGTGTACTCGATGGTGGTGTTGGTGGCCCCGGGCATCATGCCGCCAGGCACCGCGCACGTGTACTTCGAAGCCGCCGCGATGATCGTGACGCTGATCCTGCTGGGACGCTTGCTGGAGGCTCGTGCCCGCGGCAAGACGGGGGCCGCGATCGCCAAACTCGCGGCACTTGCGCCGCAGTCCGCGCGCGTTCGCCGCGACGGCGAGGTGGTCGATATCGAAGTTGACGCCATCGTGGTCGGTGATGCGCTGATCGTGCGACCGGGCGAACGGCTCGCAGCCGACGGCGTGGTTGACGAAGGTAGCTCTTACGTCGATGAATCGATGATGACCGGTGAACCGGCACCCGTTGCCAAAGGCGCCGGCGATCGCGTCACCGGCGGCACTGTCAATGGCCAGGGCAGCCTGACCGTTACGGTATCTCAGGTGGGGGAAGACACTGCGTTGGCCGGCATCATTCGAATGGTCGAGGCAGCCCAGGGCGCCCGCCTCCCGATTCAGGCCTGGGTCGATCGCGTTACAGCGTGGTTCGTGCCGGCCATGATTGCCGCATCATTGCTTACCTTCGCGATCTGGCTGCTGGTGGGGCCGTCGCCGGCGCTGAGTCATGCACTGGTCAATGCCGTTGCGGTGATGATCGTGGCCTGCCCCTGCGCGATGGGCTTGGCCACGCCGACGTCCATCATGGTGGGCACGGGTCGGGCAGCCGCCTTTGGCGTACTGTTTCGTCAAGGCGATGCGCTGCAACGGCTGCGCGACGTCACCCTCGTTGCATTCGATAAGACGGGCACGCTCACAATAGGACATCCCACCGTGACGGATTTCGTCATGGTGGCAAAAGCAGATCGTCTTGAGACGCTGGCCGATCTCGCCGCACTGCAAAGCGCGTCGGAACATCCTATTGCGCAGGCGGTGGTCGATGCCGCTCGCGGTGAACAGTTGAACTGGTCTGCACCCACCGGCGTTCAGGCCATTACGGGCGCCGGCATCTCCGGCACGGTCGGGGGCCGGCAGTGGGTGGCCGGATCGATGCGACTGATGCAAGAACGTGGTGTGACGCTTGGCGATGAGGCGGCGCGCCTTGCGGACTGGGCCAGCGCCGGCAAGACGCCGGTGTGCGTCGCCGTAGACGGTGCGTTGGTGGCGTTGCTCGCCGTGGCGGATCCCATCAAGGCCGGCGCCGCCGAAGCGATCAAGGCGCTCCACGCGCAGGGTATACAGGTCGCGATGATTACCGGCGACCATCGTGGTACCGCGCAGGCTGTGGCGCAACAACTGGGCATCGATATCGTGCACGCCGAAGTGCTGCCCGATGGCAAGGTCGCCGCGCTCGCCGCCATGCGGGCCGAGGCCGCGCAGCGTCCATCATCGCGCGACCGCGCGCCCGTGCTCGCTTTCGTGGGCGACGGCATTAACGATGCGCCTGCGCTTGCAGCAGCCGATATCGGCATTGCGATCGGCAGCGGCACCGATGTGGCGATCGAATCGGCGACGGTCGTGTTGATGGGCGAAGATATTCGCGGGGTATCCACCGCCATCGCCATCAGCCGCGCAACGCTGCGCAATATTCATCAGAATCTGTTCTGGGCTTTTGCGTACAACGCGGCATTGGTGCCGCTGGCTGCAGGCGCCCTGTACCCCGCTTTCGGCATTTTGCTTTCGCCCGTTTACGCCGCAGCCGCGATGGCGCTTTCCAGTGTGTTTGTGGTGAGCAATGCACTGCGACTGAAGCGATTCGTGCCGCCTGCGCAATACATCGGCACACATGCATAACGCTCGTGGCGACGACATCAAGCAGCCAACGTGGTATCGGGGCGCTGCCGCCACGGTGCTGGAATGCTGTCAACCGTACCAGCGCCATGACCATCCAAACCGCGACTTTCGACAATGCGTCATCGGTCAAATCACGTGGCGCACAGTTATCGTCCCCCTCACCTTCACCCTCACCTTTAGCCGCCCCTTCAACCCCACCTAGAGCAGAGTCTTCACATGAACATTGGCAGCGCCGCCGCGTCGAGCGGCATCTCCGCGAAGATGATTCGCTATTACGAGAGCATTGGCTTGATCGGGGAAGCCGCTCGCACAGAGAGTGGTTATCGGCAATACAGCGAGCGCGACGTGCACACGTTGCGGTTCATTCGGCATGCACGCGATCTGGGGTTTTCCGTCGATCACATGACCGACCTGCTGGCACTCTGGCGCGATCGCAGCCGGGCGAGCAGCGAGGTCAAAGCCATCGCGCTCACGCACGTGGCGGCGCTGGAAGCAAAAGCGGCCACCCTGCATCAGATGGCGGCCACATTGAAGCACCTGGCCGACACGTGCCACGGTGACGACCGGCCCGATTGCCCTATTCTAGCGGCGCTGTCTCGTGCGGCCCCGTCCACTCCTTGAAGAACTTCTTGTAGGAGGTGCGTTCGATCGGTTTCAGCTCATGCACGAGCGTGCCCACCGCCAGAAATCCCAGAAACTTGTAGTCGAGCGCATCGAAGCCGAGTGCGTCTTGGACGTCCTCGACGTAGGTGCCCAGACCCGTGCTCCAGAAAGCGCCGTAGCCCAACGCGTGCGCAGCGTTGAGCATGTTCATGACGGAAGCACCCACCGCGAGCAATCGCTCGGATTCCGGAATCTTGGTGTTGTCGTGATCGATATGCTGAGCAATGGCGATCAACACCGGGACATCGTCGATCCAGGCGCGTACCGATTTTTCTTTTTCCGCCGTCATGCGCTTGTCGCCACTGCGTTTGACGGCCTCCATCATCATGTCGGCAAAGCGCGCCCGCGCCTCGCCACGGATCACCGCAAAACGCCAGGGCTGCAAGCCACCATGATCCGGGGCGCACACGGCAGCCTGCATGATGCGCTTCAAGTCTTTTGGCTTGGGCGCAGGCTCGCAAACCGCCTTCGTCGAGCGGCGTGTCAACAAGGTTTCGATGGTGGGTGACGTCATGCTGCCTCGTCTGTGATTGATGTGATCAATCCGAAATCGTATACCGATCGGGTAAACCCTGTTGGAAAGTCATTAGCGAGATCCTGGGTATCTTGGGCCAGCACGCCGGCCTCCTCTTCCGCAGCGCACCAATCCCGCCATTAGGTATGCAATTGGATACAGGATGTTGGCGCCGAATCCGATATCTTTATTGCCGATCTCGCGCTTTCCCACATCGGAAATACCGATAGGAAATAAGCAAACAACCAAGCGGCCTTAGGGATTTGCCTCAGCTTTTCCTAAAATCCTACCCTTTCGTAGACCTGACGAGACGTCTTAAGCACCCTCAGACGGACATACACCGGTGTCGCATCCTCGGTGGGGCAGGCCTACGTTGCAGTGCAAACCGAGCGCTTTGCTCACCAGGAGTATGCAGTGACATCCGCGACCATGACGCAGGGAGCGCGTATCGGGATCGATGTGGGCGGCACGTTCACCGACTTCGTCTTGTTCGACCCCCGTCGCAACGGGTTTTTTTATCACAAGCAGCCCAGCACACCGAGCGATCCGGCCCAGGCTGTGCAACACGGACTGTCGGCCTTGCTCGCCAAGAGCGATCTGGCGGCAAGTGACGTGGCGATGCTGTTGCATGGCACGACGATCGGGTTGAATGCCATCATCCAGCGCCGTGGTGCCCGGGTTGGGTTGATTGTCACGGAGGGCTTTCGCGACATCCTTGAGATCGCGCGCGCCCGCATGCCCTCCTCGTTCGACTTTCATGCCACGCGCGAAGCGCCCTTCTTGCCGCGCGATCGCGTGCTCGAAATCGGCGCTCGCTTCGATCCGCGCGGTGCTGTTACGCGCTGGCCGCAAGACGCCGAGCTCGATCGCGTCGCGCACGCGCTCGAAGCGATGCAGGTCGATGCCGCCGCCTTGGTGCTGATCAACGGTTATGCCAATCCGCAACAGGAGGGCGAGTTGGCCGATGCCCTGCAACGCCGCCTGCCCGGCATTGCCGTTTTGTCGGCCGCGCGCACCTGGCCCGAGATTCGCGAGTACGAACGCACGCTGGTGGCGGGGCTCAACGCCTATATCCAGCCCCTGATGCAGCGCTATTTCGAACGACTGCAAACCTTGACGGGCGAGATTGGCATCGTGGCGCCGATCTTGGTGACCGCGTCGAACGGCGGTTCGCTTTCACTGGCATCGGCACTGGCGCGCCCGATCGATACCGTGCTGTCCGGTCCCGCCGCAGGCGTCGTGGCGGCCACGCGCTTATCCAACGATTGCGGCGAGCCGCGCATTATCAGCTTCGACATGGGCGGCACGAGCAGCGACATTGCGGTGTCGGTCGGCGGCTTTGCCGAGATCGCCACCCGCACCGAAATCGGGGGGCTGCCGCTCGTTCTGCCGGTGGTGGGTGTATCGGCTATCGGCGCGGGTGGCGGCTCCAAAGTGTGGGCAGACGAACACGGCGTGCTCAAGGTAGGTCCCGAAAGCGCGGGTGCCGATCCCGGCCCAGCCGCCTACGGCAGAGGTGGCGAGGACGCCACGATTACCGACTGCTATCTCACGACCGGCATCCTGGATTCGGCTGCTTTTCTGGGTGGCGATATGCCCTTGCGTGCCGACCTGGCGCGCGCCGCGCTCGATCGTGTGGCCCAACGTCTGCAGTTCGACGATGCCGACGCGGGGGTGCGTGTGGCGAGTGGCGCACTTGCCGTGGCCACCGCTCAAATGGCCTCCGAACTGCATAAGTCCCTGGCGCAGCGCGGTCTCGATCCCGCCGAATTTGCGCTCGTGCCGTTTGGCGGAGCGGGCCCCACGCATGCCAATTTCCTGGCTGAAGATGCGGGTTTGAATCGTATCGTGGTGCCCGCCAAGCCGGGCACATTCTGCGCGTTGGGTGCGGCCACGGCCGATCTGCGGCGCGACTTCGTACGCAGTCTGCGCGTGCCGCTCAACGACACCACCGTGGCCGCCTTGAACGCCGCGCTCGATGCCCTGAACGATGAGGCCCGCGCGTGGCTCGACGAGCAAGGCGATGCGTTGACCGAGTCGACGGCGATCTTTCGTGCCGCCGACATGCGCTACGCCGGCCAGGCTTACGAACTCAAATCGGCCCTGCCCGAATCGTTGCCGACCCCTTTGACGGTGGACGCCGTTACCGAAGCGTTTCATGCCGAGCATGAACGCATCTATGGTTTCCGTGACGAGCACGCGCCGGTCGAACTTGGCACGGTGCGCCTGGCCATCGTGGGCCGCATGCCGGGCGTGGGCAAAACCCACCTCGCCTCCGGCAGCGGTGTGCCCACACCGAAAGGAAACCGTGAGGTGTACTTGAACGGTGCCTGGACGCGGGCCCAGGTGTTCGCACGAGCCGAACTCAAGGCAGGCGATCGGTTTGCCGGCCCGGCGATCGTGGAACAGGAAGACACCACGGTCCTGGTGCTGTCCGGTTGGCAGGCCCATACCGACGACCAAGGCAATTTGCATCTGGCGCGCAACGCACAAGGCGGCGTATGAAACTCGATCCTGTCACCCTGGAAATTCTCGGCAACAAGGTCACGGCCTTGACCGAAGAAATGTGCCTTACGCTGCAACGCACGGGGCGCACGCTGTATGTGAAGGAAACGGCCGACTTCGCCTGCGCGCTAGCGGGTCTGGATGGCCGATTTTTCGCCTATCCGCGCGGCATTGGCGTGTCGGGTTTTGTGGGGCTGGACTGCAAGACCACCATCGATGCAGTGGGCACGCTCGAACCGGGCGACGTCATCCTCACCAACGATCCTTATCGCTCGCGCGGCCTGGCTACCCATCTGCCGGACCTGCAGGTGATCGAACCCTACTTTCACGACGGCCAGATCGTGGCGTACGGCTGGGCGTTTCTGCATGCATCCGATGTGGGCGGCAAGGTGCCCAGCAGCATCTCCCCCACCAATAGCGATATCTTTCAGGAAGGCCTGCAGATCCCGCCGCTTAAGTTGATGCGGGCCGGAACGATGAATGCCGACGTGGCGTTGCTGTTTCAAGCCAATAGCCGCACGCCCGACGCGAATATGGGCGATCTTCGCGCGATGCTCGCTGCGTTGGCTGCGGGTCGCCGCCGCGTGGCGCAAACGATCGCGCAACATGGCGCGCCGGCCTGGCTGGCGGCACAACACGACCTGGTCGACTATGCGGGGCGCCGCGCTGCCGCAGTGCTGCGCCAGATCCCCAACGGCACGTATCGCTTCAGCGACTATCTGGACGATGAAGCTGGACAAGGCTTGCCAGTACGACTCGCGCTTGCGATCACGCTTGACGACGGCGCGATCCATCTGGACTTCACCGGTACCGATCCGCAAGTGGCCGCTGCCATCAATATTCCCAGTCACGGTCAGCCGCATGCCTGGCTCACACTGCGCATTTTGTCGCTTGTGTGCACGCTCGATAAAAGCGTGCCGCTCAACGCCGGCTTGTTGCGGCCGATCTCCGTGACCGCGCCCGAGGGCTCGCTCGTCAATCCCGCCGCACCGGCTGCCGTGGGCGTGCGGCACGCCGCCGCAGTACGGGTGAACGACACGTTGAATGGCGTGCTGGGTCAGGCGCTGACGCAAACGATGCCGGCTGCCAGCGGCGGCACGATCATCCCGGTCGTCGTGGCCGAGCCTGCCCGCCACGGCGGCGGTCAAAATGTGCAGGTGATCGAACCCATGGTGGGCGGCACCGGCGCGCGTTGGGGCCGCGACGGCGCCGACGGTCGCGACAGCAGCATTTCAAATCTGGCCAATAACCCGGTTGAAACCGTGGAAGCCGAAACCGGCGTCGAAATCGAACACTACGGCTTGCGCCCCGACTCGGGCGGCGCGGGGCAATGGCGTGGCGGATGCGGGCAGGAAATTCGCTTTCGCATCCTGCACGACGACACGCTGGTGTTGGCGCGCGGCATGGAACGCTTGAAGTTTCGGCCTTGGGGCGCGCATGGTGGGCGGCCCGGCCGTTCGGCGCAGCTCCTGCTCAACCCCGGCACGCCGCACGCGCGCGAGCTCGGCAAGATCGACACGCTATCGGTGGTTGCCGGCGATGTGATCGCGCTGTTTACCCCGGGCGGTGGTGGTTGGGGTTCGCCGCACGATCGCGATCCGGAAGCTGTGCTGCTCGACATCGCGCGTGGCTTGATCACAGTGGAGAGTGCGCGCCGCGATTACGGCGTGGCCACGCTCGATGGCGTGGTCGATGCCGACACCACGGCGAAGTTGCGCGCAAACCCACCCGCAGGATCCGAACGCGGCCCGGAACGCGATGCCTGGGACGCCGTGTTTGCCCCCGACCTGCTCGATCGGTTCAATGCCGCGCTGTTTGCGCTGCCGGCCTCGACTCGCGCACGGCGCCGCAGCCGCGCCTATGCTGAGGTGTTGGCGCTGTTGCCTCCCGATTTCCCCCGCACCGGTGCAGATGCCGATGCGGCCGCCGCCGCGCGCACGCAATTGCATGCCGCCATCGACACCCTTTCGAAAGCCTCGACCGTTTGACACACAGGCCTGACAACCAAGCCTGACATACCGGCTTCAAATACAGGTTTCAAATACAGGCCTGAAGTAGAGAACTGAAGTACAGATCCGAAGTACAGATCCGAAGTACAGATCTCACAAATAGATCGACACAATAGACCTCGCAACATTATCTCCTCCGGAGTACGACATGAAGAAACGTTGGTTTGCCCCACTGCTGGCTGTGACGCTGGTCATGGGCTTGGCCGCTTGCAAGGATAAAGGCGCCGACACGGCCGCCGCACCCGCCGCGACCGACCGCGTCGTGATCGGCGTGTATGGCGGCGACTGGGAAAAGAACATCCGCGCCTCGGGTCTGGAGCAATACGCTCGCGACAACAACATCCGTGTGGATATCGTGCCCGGTGCCGATGCCGAATGGTTCGCCAAGCTGCGCGCGGCCAACGGCAACAATCCGCCGTATGACATCGTCGTGTTCCAACCGGATACCGTGCAACGGGCGCAAGCCGCCGGCGTGCTCGAGCCGCTCGATGCCGCGCGCGCACCCAATCTGGCCAAGCTCTACCCTTCGGTGCAAGAACGCTTCAAGTCCGATGGAAAAACCTACGCGGCGGCATTCAGCCTGGGCCAGTTGGGCTTGGCATACCGCAGCGATCTGGTTACCACGCCGCCCACCAGTTGGCTCGATCTGTGGAAGCCTGAATACAAGGGCCACGTTGCCATCTCGTCGCCCACGTATGCCGCCGGCCTGCAGTTTTTCGCCGGCTTGACCCATGCCCTGGGCGGTGACTTGAAGAATGAAGCCGACGTCGATAAAACATTCGCCAAACTCGCCGAGCTGCGTGGCAATGCCGTCGCGTTCCCAGATAGCCCCGGTGCCATTCAAACGCTGCTCGAACGCGGCGATGCATGGGTGGTGCCGTACTGGGACGGACGCGCATTTGCGCTGCAAAAGGCCGGTTTGAAAATAGCTTTCGCTTACCCCACCGACGGTCCGGTGGTGGGCGCAGCCAACTGGGTGATCGCCAAAGGTGCACCCAATATGGTCAACGCCTATAAGTTGGTCGATTTCCTGTCGAGCGCGAAGGTGCAGAAAGAATTTTCGGACCGCTCGCTGTACGGCATGACCAATCAAGACGTGCAATACAACGAAGAACTGAAGAAGCAGGTTCAGGTGGGCGAAGAAGCCTACAAGAAGCTGATCTGGGTCGACTACTCCGTCGCGACGCCCAAACTGGCTGACTGGACCTCGCGTTGGAGCCAGGCTTTGGGCGGCGGTAAATGAGCGCCATCGATATCGCAGGCGTAAGCCGTCTGTTCGGCGAGACGACGGCGCTTGCCGGCGTGGATCTCACGATACATGACGGCGAGTTCTTCTCGTTGCTGGGCCCCAGCGGATGCGGCAAGACGACGCTATTGAATATCGTTGCCGGCTTCCTGGCGCCCACCACCGGCAGTGTGCGGATCGGCGGCCGCGAAATCACGGCGCTTCCGCCCTATAAACGCGACATCGGCATGGTGTTCCAGAACTACGCGCTGTTTCCTCACCTGAGCGTGGCGGAAAACGTGGCGTACGGCCTGTCGGTGCGCAAACGGCCTGCTGCCGAATCGCGCCGGCGGGTGGAAGAGGTACTCAATCTGGTCAAGCTCAGTCACCTGGCCGACCGGATGCCCCACCAGTTGTCCGGCGGACAGCAGCAACGTGTGGCCATCGCGCGGGCGCTGGCGGTCGAACCGCAAGTGCTGCTGCTCGATGAGCCGCTCTCCAATCTGGACGCCAAGCTGCGCAAGGAAATGCAGTCCGAACTGCGTAGCTTGCAGCGGCGCGTGGGCATCACCACCGTGCTGGTCACGCACGATCAGGAAGAAGCCCTGAGCTTGTCAGATCGCATCGGCATCCTGGGCGCCGGCCATCTGCAGCAGATCGGCAGCCCGCTCGAACTGTACCGACGGCCCGCCAACCGCTTTGTGGCAGAGTTTGTGGGCCAGGCCAACTTGCTCGAAGCCACGCCTTCGGCGGATGGCACCGGTTACGAGGTGGCCACACATCAAGTGGCGCAAGGGATGCCTCTGCGGTTGCACACGGGCGCTGCCGCACGCACCCGCGCGCTACTGATGTTGCGGCCCGAACGCATTCGGGTGGAAAGTAGCGGTTCGACAGCAGCCCAGGGCGGGCCGGGTCTGCAAAGCGACCAGCCTAACCGCGCCCACGGCATCCTGCGCGACGCGAGCTATACCGGTGCATCGTTGCGGCTCGTGGTCGAGTTGGCACGTGGCGGCGATCTGATCGTGCAGGCACCCGATACCGCATTCCCCGAACTGCCCGCGCAGGGCTTGCCGCTCACACTGGCCTGGGATGCCGACGACATCGTGGTGCTCGATCAGGCCACAGTGGCAACAAACACGGCAACCGCATGAACGCCCCTACCGCCAACCGCGCCAGTACGCAGTTTTCCTGGCTGCTGCTCACGCCCAGCCTGCTCTTTCTGATCGTGTTTCTGGTGCTGCCGGGGCTGCTCCTGGCGGCACTGAGCCTGCGTGACGTGGATGCATTGCTCACCGTGCTCCCCACGTACAGCTTCGCGCAATACACGGGCATCTTCAGCTCGCCCGCCTACCTGGGCGCGTTGTGGACCACGCTGTGGGTGTCGCTGGCGACCGCCTTCTTTTGCGTGCTGCTGGCCTATCCGGCCGCGTGGCTGCTGGTGACCGCGCCCAACCGTACCGTGCGCACACTGCTCTATGTGATCCTGGTGTCGCCCTTGCTTACCAGTGTGGTCATTCGCACGTTCGCCTGGATCGTGTTGCTGGCGCAAAACGGGCTCATCAACGCCACGCTGATCAAACTCGGATTTACCGATAAGCCGCTCGCGCTCCTCTGGAACATGAAGGCCGTGATCATTGCCTATGTGCAAGTGATGCTGCCCTTTGCGGTGCTGCCGATCGCCACCTCACTGGGCGAAATTCCGCCTGCACTTACGCGAGCGTCCATGGTGCTGGGCGCCGGCCGCGTGCATACGTTTCGGCGGGTGATTCTGCCGCTCACGTTGCCGGGCATGATGACCGGGTTCATCATCGTGTTCGCCTTGGCTGCGGGCAGCTATATCACCCCGCTCTTGATCGGTGGCCGGCTTCAGCCCTTGCTGCCCATTTCGATCTATCAGCAAGCGGTGCAGATCGCGAACCTGCCGCTCGCCGCTGCCCTGTCGTTGACGCTGCTGGTGGTGACCGGGGCCGTGGCGTTCATCCTCGGCGGCTTCCTCAAACGTTGGGAAAGAAAGACATATGGCCATTGATCTCTCCGATAATGGACAACGCCGCTTCGATGGCCTGCGGCTCGTGTCGTGGCTCACGGGCGGGCTGGTCTACCTGTTTCTACTGTTGCCGGTATTGGTGATCGTACTGTCGGCATTCAGCCCGCAAGCCTATCCCCAGTTTCCGCCCGAGTCGTTCTCGCTGCGCTGGTTCAAATCGCTGGCCGAGAATCCCGCGTGGACCGACGCCCTTATCAATAGTGCGATTCTGCTGCTCATCGTGACGCCATTGACGGTGCTGTTGGGTACCACCGCCGCGTACGCATTGGCGCGTCTGGAATTTCGCGGTCGCGAATTTCTGCAGGCGTTCGTGCTGTCGCCGTTGATGATCCCGCAAGTGGTGCTCGGCATTGCCCTGCTCTACGTGCTCACGGCCATGGGCATGGGGGGCTCGTTTATCGGTTTGGCCGCCGGCCACATCATCGTGGCGTTGCCGTACACCGTGCGCACGGCGAGCGTAAGCTTGGCCGCTGTGGACCGCCGGCTGGAATCCGCCTCGATGAGCTTGGGCGCCGGGCCGTGGCACACGTTTCGTCATGTCACCCTGCCGCTGATCAAGCCCGGCATCGTGGCAGGCGCTGTGTTTGCCGCCGTGACCTCGTTTGGCGAGGTCTCGGTGAGCCTCTTCCTGACCGCGCCCAGCACCGTCACCATGCCGGTGCGCATCTTCACCTATATCGATCAAACCTTCGATCCTGCCGTCAACGCGGTATCCGTGATCTTCATCGTGCTAGCCGTGCTCGCGCTGATTGTGATCGAGAAAACGATCGGCCTGACGAAAGTGATGTGAGGCAGTCAAACTGATGGAAGACCGTAGCGCTGCGATTGCGGCCCATGATGCAGAGGTCGCGCGCGACTTGGCGCGCCTCAATTATCCGCCCAACAACTGGGTCCCTGCCACCGCAGGCCCCGATGGCAAGCCGATGCTCGATGTGCTGATCGTCGGCGCCGGCATGTGCGGCCAGACTGCCGCCTTCGGCCTCTTGCGCGAAGGCGTTCGGCACCTGCGGGTCGTCGACCGTGCGCCGGCGGGCCTTGAGGGTCCGTGGGGCACGTTTGCCCGCATGCCAACGCTGCGCTCGCCCAAGCATATCAATGGCCCCGATCTGGGCATCCCCGCGCTCACCTTTCGCGCCTGGTATACGGCGCGCCACGGCGATGCCGCCTGGGATGCGCTCTACAAGATCGATCGGCTGGATTGGCTGCGTTATCTGCTGTGGGTACGACATACGGTTGGCGTACCGGTGGAAAACGACGTGCGGCTGCAATCGCTCGCGCTTATCCCCGGTGGCGTACAGGCCCATTTGCTGCACGGCGATCGCACGGAGATGGTGTTTGCGCGGCGCGTGGTTCTGGCGCTCGGCCGGGATGGCAGCGGCGAGGCGCGGCGTTTGCCTTTTCCCTCATTCGAGCAGGATTCGGCATCCGCGCGAGCGCGCGTTTTTCATTCGTCCGACGCGATCGACTTCAGCACGCTACGCGGCAAGCACATCGCGATGCTCGGCGCAGGATCCTCGGCGTTCGACAATGCCGGCACGGCACTCGAGGCAGGCGCGGCATCGGTCACGATGTACGCCCGGCGCCCGCACTTGCCGCAGGTCAATAAGTCGAAGTGGTCGGTATTCAGCGGCTTCATGAAAGGCTACGCAAGCTTGACCGACGCCCAACGCTGGCGCTTTTACACCTACATTCTGGCGCAGCAAGCGCCCCCGCCGCACGAATCGGTGCTGCGCTGCCAGAAGCACGCTGGATTCTCGATACGCTTCAGTACGCCCTGGCGCGATTTGACGGCAGACGACACGGGCGTTGCGATCACGACCGATCATGGCGTGACGCGCTACGACGCCGCCATCCTCGCAACCGGTTTTGCGGTCGACCTGCCCGCGCGTGCCGAATTGGCAGCGTTGCGCCCCCATATCGCCGTCTGGCGCGATCGGGTGAGTGCGGATGACGCGGCCCGCTACGCCGAAGCCGCACGATTTCCTTATTTGGGCGCTGGATTTGAATTGCAGGAAAACGTGCCGGGATCCGCCCCCGATATCGATCGCATACACGTTTTCAACTGGGGCAGCACCATGAGCCACGGTGCTTTGGCGGGCGATATCCCAGGCTTGGCCACGGGTGCCTTGCGATTGGCCGAAGGCGTGGTGCGCCGGCTGTTCGCGGAGGATGCCGACCGGCACTACGACGCGCTGGTAGCGTTTGAAGACCCGGAACTGTTGCCCACGGATTACTTCGTGCCGCGTGAGGCAAGATCGACGCGCACCTGATCGCTCATCCTCGATCGCCCGCCGCGAGCCCAGTGGGCAGGCCTTCGACCGTGCCGTGATTCACTGCATGAACCAGCCGTGGCTCACCACCAAGGATTGTCCGGTCAACGCATTGGTAGGAAACGCCGCAAACAGCAGCGCCACGCGGGCCACGTCGTCGGTCGTGGTGAACTCACCATCGACCGTATCCTTGAGCATCACCTCTTTGACGACTTGCTCTTCGGTGATGCCCAACGTCTTGGCCTGTTCGGGGATCTGTTTCTCGACCAGTGGCGTACGCACGAATCCCGGGCAAATCACGTTCGCCCTCACCCCATGTTTGGCGCCTTCCTTTGCCACCGTTTTGGCCAAACCGATCAAGCCATGCTTGGCCGTCACGTAGGGCGCCTTCAACAGCGAGGCTTCTTTGGAATGCACCGATCCCATGTAGATCACACTGCCGCCGCGGCCTTGCGCATACATGTGTTTCAGGCACGCTCGCGTCGTGAGAAACGCGCCGTCCAAATGAATGGCGAGCATTTTCTTCCAATCGGCAAACGAGAATTCCTCAACGGGATGCACGATCTGGATGCCGGCATTGCTGATCAGAATATCGATCCCGCCGAAGGCCTGCGCCGCAGCCTCCACGCCCGCGTTGACCTGGTCTTCATCGGTCACATCCATTGCCACCCCGATCGCCTGCGCGCCCGACGCCACCAGTTCGGCGGCCGTGGCATCGGCCGCGGCCTTGTTCAGATCCGCGATCACGATCTTGGCACCTTCCTGTGCGAACACGATGGCGATCTCCTTGCCGATACCGCTGGCTGATCCGGTAATGAACGCGACTTTATCTTTGAGCTGCATACGATTCCTCGGGATACGAAAACGCCGTCTGAGGACGATCAGACGGCCAGATAATCCAACTCGACCGTGCCTAACGCCAGGGTCATGTCGGCGATGTAATGCACGGCCGATTCAATTTGCAGTACCGGCAGGTCCGTGACCGGCGCCAACGCATGCGGATGCAGTTCGAGCGATGCCGGGCCGCTCCATGCGCCATGCAACGTGACGTCGGTCATGTAGTAGCGCACCAGCTCGCAAATGCGGGCGGTACCGTCTACGTGCGGAATGATCTTGAGCAGAAAATTGGGTTGCGCGATCGCAGCGAGTATCGGCGCGTGATCGAGCGCGCGATGCTTGAATGCCATCGTGGCGCGCGCCACCCGAACCCGACCGTAATCGAGCGTGCCTACGATCGTATCGGTTTCATAATCGAGCACGGGCGTGGCCAGCTTTTTCGGAAAACCCCACAATTCACGGCCGCCGGCAATCGGCGGGTGATCGTTCAAATACATCGCGTGCACATAAGCGCCCTGCTCGAGTCCCGCCGCCGTTTGCAACTGCACCGGAATGACCTGCCCGGATTCGGTGTAATCGCCGAAGCCTGTGGAATCCGGCATGCGGATGAACTCGTACCTGACGATGGGCGCCACCACCTCGAGCGGCTCGGGCACTACTGCCCGCAAGGCGTCCATATCGGTGCGATAGGTAATCACCACGAACTCGCGCTGCATAAAACGATAAGGCCCCGGCGGAAACGCCGGGCTGGTGAAGGGCATTGCAAACGCGTTACGTCGGAGATCGTCGATCTTCATGCGATGTGCTCCTTGACCGGATCGGCATGCGGGCGTTTGATACGCACCGTGCCGCCTTCACCCAAGTCGAACGTCGTGACGCCATTGACATCGCCGCCGCTGCGCAACGCGGCGGGATTGGTCAATGTCATATGCATGTCGCGCATGCCCGCGTCCCAATGCTCTTCCATCGTTGCACGCGAAAACTCGTAATCTTTCGAGTCGCCCTCATAAGCCTTGTCGCGATAGATCAAATGAAAGATGTCGATCGGTGCATGCGTGAGCTGTTCGCAGATTGCCTTCACGCTCGCATCGCGCTTTAACGCGGCGGGCAGCTTATCCATCAGATCGGCGATCGCCTGCTGCAAATTCACGTTTGCGGCCAGCGCATCGGTATTCATCCGCGTACGACTCGAATACGTAATGTCCTTTTGACGGGTCAACACCTCTGACAACGTATGCGGCATGGCCCCGCGCGCGCTGAATAGATCGACCTGCACCACCGTCAGCGGATGCCGCCTGGGGTGCTTGTCCAGCACATACTGCAGCGGCGTGTTGGAGACGAGGCCGCCATCCCAGTAGGCGTCGTCGCCGATTTCCACCGGCGCGAAACCGGGCGGCAAGGCGCCGCTCGCCATAATGTGCTCGGGGCCGATCTTGCGCGTGGTTTGCTTGCCGTCGTCATTATCGAAGTAGCTCGAGTTGCCGGTGCGGACATTGACGGCACCCACACTCAATCGCACTTCCGCGGCGTTGATGCGGTCGAAATCGACGAGCGCTTCAAGCGTTGCCTTCAACGGCGAGGTGTCGTAATAACTGAGCACAGGCGCTGCGCCGCCCATCAATAGCGCCGGCGACAACCGCGGCTTGAAGAACCCGGGAATGCCGTACAGGGAGGCCAGGCTCGCGCTCCACTGATTTAGGGTGGCGCGACTCGCGAGCCAGGCCGGCAGATGTTGCGCTGGGCTGGATGACACCATGTCCCAAAACGCACGCAGTTTCTCGACGCGCTGTTCGGGGGCATTTCCTGCGATCAAGGCCGCGTTGATGGCCCCGATCGACACCCCGGCCACCCACTTCGGCAGCGCCTTCTTGTGCTCGCTGAGGGCGGCGTAAACGCCTGCCTGGTACGCCCCCAATGCCCCGCCGCCCTGCAGTACAAAGGCGTGGGCGCCGGCCCGTTGCAAGGGATTTTCAGCCGAGCTGCGCGCCGTCATGGCAAGGCTCCAGGGGTACACATCCGGTGTTCGAAAACGACGGCGGAAATCATGTCCATGCGAGCCTTGGAGTCAGGGCACTTACGATACGTGCGTCGTATCGAACGATGTTCGCCGCGATGCAGCGAATACGTTCGATAGTAGAGCTTTGACCCCGCCCGTCAACCGCTTTCTGGGCTTACCACCCGTGAAATCGGGTCCAGGTTTGCAACGATCCGTCCTGGCCCAAGGCCTGATACTGAGGAAACTGCGTGCCCGTGGCGCACGCGTGATTGGGGAGAATGCGCAATCGCGTGCCGGTGGGAAAGCGGCTTACGACGTCCGGATCCGGCGCGCCTTCGCGAGCCAGGATGCCGTGTTCCTGATTGGCACCGATCATCACATAGCCTTCAAGCACCTCGCGATCGGGCGTGCATACTAGGCCATAGCCAAAATCCCGCTGCTGTTTGGACGTACCGCGATCTCGGCTCATCGCCATCCACCCCGCATCCACAATCACCCAGCCTTTTTCCGCCTGATGCCCGATCACGGTGGTCAACACGCTCAACGCAAGATCGTCCACACGGCATACGCCGACGTTATGCATCACCAGATCGAAAAACACATACACGCCGGCCCGCAGTTCCGTCACACCCTCGAGATTGGCGGCTTCCAACGCCGTGGGTGTAGAACCCACGCTCACCACCGGGCAAGGCAAGCCTGCCGCGCGCAATCGCTCTGCGGCGCGCACGCAACCCACACGCTCCTGCTCCGCCAGCGATGCCAACGCCTCGGGCGTATTCAACTCATAACTCGAGCCCGCGTGGGTGAGCACGCCTGCCAGCGTCATCCCGCCATCATGCAGCACCCGTCCCACGTCGAGCAGCACCGCGTCGTCGGGCGTGATCCCGGATCGGTGCCCGTCGGTATCGATCTCGATCAACACCGGGAACACCTCCTTATGCTCACGGCCGAAGTCCACAATCGCCTCCGCGCCCACGACGCTATCGGTAATGATCGTGAGATCGCAGCCCCGCCGCCGCAACGCCAGCGCGTGCGGCAAGCGATGCGGCGCCATGCCCACGGCATACAGAATGTCCTTGATGCCGGCGTCGAAAAATTGATCCGCCTCTTTCAATGTAGACACCGTAATGCCTTGCGCGCCGGCGGCGACTTGAGCGTGCACCACTTCGGCACACTTGGACGTCTTGGCATGCGGGCGAAACCGCACGCCCAGCCGGTCGGCGCATTGCTGCATCCGATCGATGTTGTGCTGCATGCGGCTCAGATCGATAAGCGCTGCGGGCGTGTCGAGCGTGTCGAAGGTGGAGGTCATGTGGGGCATCACTTGAAAACGAGGATCGAGAAGCGGGAAGGGAACCAGGTGCCGGGACGCTCGGCGGTCGGCCGTCGGCGGTAAGCGGTTGATTGGCCGATCGCGCCGACGCCTGCACGAGATCAACCAGAACTGTAGGCGCTATTTCCTCGCTCGTGCTTAAATCAAAAGTCATCTATCGTTAAGCTACGCTGAATGATCCAGCTTGAAGACCTGCAGTTGGCCGCCGCACTCCTGCGCGAGCCCTCTCTCAGCGCCGCAGCGCGCGCCCTGGGCGTAACGCCGCCCGCACTCTCGATGCGGCTGCGTAAACTTGAAACCACGTTGGGCTTGGCACTCGCCACACGCACCTCGCGCAAGCTGAGTCTCACATCCGAAGGCGAGCGATTGGGTCGCGAAGCGCAAGTGCTCCTGGCGCAGATCGATCGTTTGCAGACCTCGCTTCAGCGCGACGATAAACAATTGACCGGCAAGCTCCGTATCGCCGCTCCCTTTGGCTACGGCCGCCGCTACATCGCGCCCGCTTTAGCCACCTTTGCGAAGTTGCATCCCGGACTGAATATTCAGCTAGATTTGCGTGAAACCCCCTGGCCTGATCGCCACGATGCCGATGCCGTGATCCACATCGGCGCCGTGCGCGACTCGTCATGGGTGGCGCGCACGCTGGTCGCCAATGACCGATGGCTATGCGCCAGCCCCACGTATCTTGCCGCGCGAGGCACGCCGCGCACGCCCGGTGATCTGGCCCATCACGCCTGCATCTGCATTCGCGAAAACGATGAAGATGCCACGCTCTGGCATCTGCGTCCCGCCACCGCTGGCACTGGCCATCGCGCCGAAGCGCTGCGGATCACACCGGCATTCGTCAGTAATGATGGCGACGTCGCCCGCCAATGGGCAGAAGAAGGCCTTGGGTTGGTCTTGCGATCGGAGTGGGATGTCTCCGCCCCGATTGCACAGGGAGACTTGGTCCGGGTATTGGCCGACTGGGCCTTCGAAAGCGCGCCGGTGGTACTGCTCGTACCCACTCGCAAGGGAAGAACGGCGCGGGTGCAGGCGCTGGTTGAGTTCATGCAGGGGCACTTTGCAGATCGTTAGCGCAAGCGCAGTAAACTTCGCCCTTGCCCTTTATCGATCATCGTGAAAAAACCCGTATGCGTCTTGCCACTTGGAACGTTAATTCCCTGAATGTCCGCCTGCCGCAGCTGCTCGACTGGCTCGCGGCCAACCCTGTGGACGCGCTGTGTATTCAAGAGCTCAAACTGGAGCATGACAAATTTCCTTTGGACGCGTTCAAGGAAGTGGGCTACCACGCGGAATGGGCAGGCCAGAAAACCTATAACGGTGTGGCGATCGTGTCGCGCGAACCGGCGCACAGTGTGGTGCGCAACATTCCCGGCATGGAAGACCTCCAGCAGCGCGTAATCGCTGTGACCTTGCCCAGCACCGCTGGCGACGTGCGCGTGATCTGCGCGTATTGCCCGAATGGTCAATCGCTCGATTCAGACAAGTATGTCTATAAGCTCGGCTGGTTTGCCGAGCTCAAACGGTGGTTGGAACAGGAATTGGCCGCGCATCCCCGTTTGGCGATCCTGGGCGACTACAACGTGGCCCCTGCCGATGAGGACGTACACAATCCCGAAAAGTGGGAAGGCCAGGTGCTGGTGTCCCCGCCCGAACGCGAAGCGTACTTCGATCTGCTCAAGCTCGGACTTACAGATTCCTTCCGCATGTTCGAGCAACCCGAAAAGTCGTTCAGTTGGTGGGACTATCGGCAATTCGGTTTTCGGCGCAATGCCGGGCTGCGCATCGACCATGTATTGCTCTCTGAGGCGCTCAAAGCGGTGTGTACCGCATGCGTCATCGACAAGGGTCCGCGCGGCAATACGCAACCGTCGGATCACACGCCGGTGGTCGCTACGCTGTCTATCTGAGACGGGTGCAGAAGCACGCCTTTCGGGCGCTGATCAGGCGGATATTTCGTGCTATATTGCCTCACGATTTGGGGCGGTAGCTCAGCTGGGAGAGCGTCGCGTTCGCAATGCGAAGGTCGGGAGTTCGATCCTCCTCCGCTCCACCAAAATTCAGTACGAAAGCCTTGAAACGCACGTTTCAAGGCTTTTTTGTTTTGAACACGGTGTTTTCTTGTTTTGGGTACGGTGCGCGGATCACCATTGATCCACCGCAAACAGTCCATAAGTACTCGCCCGACTTTTACTTTTGGCTTGGTCGTTGAGCGGCAAAACGCGGCACAATTTTGCGGATGTCGCACAGCTTCGTTTATCTCAATTTCATACCCCACTTCCTTCGTTACCTGGCACCTGCCTCCCTTCTCGCCGCAAGCCTGCTCTGGAATGTGTTCTCTCACGCGGCCGAGCCCGTGACACGTGAACGTTCGGAAGCCAACGCGCAGCAGCAGCAGCAGCAGCAGCAGCCAGATCCCGATTTCAATGCGGATGGGGCCAATCACCCCATCCCACGCCTGTCGTTCTGGGACATCCCCCGCGCGGGCGGCAACAGCTTCAATCGACTGCCTCCTACGCTCGACTATTTCGGGGCGCTCAAAGCCTACGGCGCCGAATGGGTGCGGCTCTCCTACGACAAATGGAAGCCGGCGCAACGCGATTTCTTGTTGGGCAATGCCGATAGGTACGAGCGCCTTACGCCTGAAGACCTGACAACGCTGCGCGAGACGCTCGACCGCGCGCATGCCGCCGGCTTGAAGGTCGTCGTTACGCCGCTCTCGTTACCCGGCATGCGCTGGTCGCAAAACAACGGGGGCACTTTCGACGATCGATTGTGGCGCGATCGACAGTATTGGGATCAGTCGGCGGCCTTCTGGCGCGATATGGCGACGGCGTTGAAGGATCATCCTGCGATCGCCGCCTACAACCTGGTCAACGAACCCGCCCCCGAAAAGCAAAGCACCCTGGCAGAACATGCCGATGCCGACACCATGCGCGCCTGGTATGCGGATCAACGCGGCACCACGCGCGATCTGCCTGCCTTCTATACACACGTCATCAGCGCCATACGTGAGGTCGACCGCGATACGCCGGTGATGGTGGACGCCGGCTGGTTTGCCGCAGCCGACGCCTTTGCGTATTGGCCCTATCCGCTGGACGATCGCCGCGTGCTGTACAGCGTGCACATGTACGAGCCGTATGCCGCAACGAGTGCGCCCAATCTGAAACGCCAGCCGCCCTACGACTATCCTGGTCTGGTGCCCTTTGCCGGATCTTTGGTTCGTTGGGACGCCACCCGCGTGGCGCAGTATCTGCGGCAAGCGTTCGACTGGTCGGCCATGCACAGCGTGCCGGCCAATCGCATGGTGGTGGGCGAACTGGGGTGCGTGCGTCAAATGCCGTGGTGCGCGCAGTATCTTGAGGATGTGCTCGGCACGATCGACAAACTTGAAGCGCACTGGGCCTTTTACAGCTTTCGCGAAGATGCCTGGGACGCAATGGATTACGAGCTCGGTCAGGCGAAAGTGCCGCCGGCCTATTGGCAAGCCATCGAACAAGGTCTCCCGGATCCGGTTGCTCGCCGCGCCACACCCGAGTTCGAGCCGATCGCAAGGCGGCTTGCGCCGCGAATCGTGAGCGCGCCGCGAATGGATCGCCCCGTCAACTGACTACAAAGATACTTTCCTGTAACTAGGGATATGGGCGTATGCTGGGGTGTGCCGGTTTGGCATTCAATGGTTGCGGTTTTAGGAGTTTGTCATGGCCAAAGGTCAGGTACGCGGTAACCGCGAAGTTAAAAAACCCAAGCAACCCCCTAAGCCCACGACGCCGGCGTCGCCTTTTGGCGCCACGACATCCCGGGCAGGCGCACAAGCCGCCGACAAGAAGAAATAAGCACGATCGCTTGCATTAGTCCGATCGCTTAATCGGTCGCTTGGCGTTCGCCGAGCGACCGCCTCATTGCCTGTGACCCGCTGCTGAGGGCCACTTTAGCGACAGCCCGCAGATTTGTGGCACCCTCATCCAGGAGCCCTGGCAGGCTATCGAGCAACTCGTGCGCGTCTCTCATACGCGTCTGAATCTCAGTTTACGTTTCATCGTTTTAGCTCCTTCGCTGAGCTAGTCGCATTGCGTGCGATTAGCGGCTGATGCTGGGCGCGCTTCCTGCTTTATCAGTACCGACGCCCGCCGTCGGCGTACTCGCTTCGCCTATCGCGAGCCAACCCTGGCCAGAGAGGCACCATGTTCACCATTCCCTCATTCATGCGCGCGCGCGCATCCTCGCTTTGGGCGTCGACTGCGCCGGTCCGCGACGAGTTGTTCGGCGTAGAGCGCCTGGAGCAGCATGCTGCCAGTCTGGCCGCTGCTCAAGCCGTTACCCTCAAGCCGCCGAAGGTGCTGTCGCTGCGCATTCGTTTGAAGGACAACGCGAACGTGTTGCTGGCCGCCTATCGCGCCAGTGCAACCGAACTGGAAAGCGGACACAAAGTCGTCCCTGCCGCCGAATGGCTGCTGGATAACTATCATCTGGTCGAAGCGCAGATTCGCGAAATCCGCGACGATCTCCCCCCCGGTTACTACCAACAGCTACCCAAGCTCGCGTCGGGTCCCTTCGCAGGCTACCCACGCGTGTTTGGACTGGCTTGGGCTTACGTTGCCCACTCGGATAGTCACGTCGATCAAGAATCCTTGCGACGCTTCGTGGCGGCCTATCAGCATGTGCAGCCGCTGGAGATCGGGGAGCTCTGGGCCGTGGCGATCACGTTGCGCATCGTACTCATCGAAAACCTGCGGCGGCTTGCGGATCAGATGACGGCGGGACGCGCTGTGCGCGCGAAGGCCGACACATTGGCCGAACATCTGCGCGATTCCGATAACACCCAGCGCCTGCTGGATGCGGCCGACGCAGCGTGGCCCGAATCGCCATTGGCGGAATTGTTTGCAGCCCAACTGGCCAAGCGGTTACGCGACCAGGATCCGCGCACCACGCCCGCCGTCCCATGGCTGGAAGAGCGGCTCAAACGGCAATCGCTGTCTCTCGACGAAGCCGTGCAACACGCGCAACTTCGTCAAGGTGCCTCGAATGTGAGCGTGCGCAACGTGATCACCAGCATGCGCCTGATCTCCGATATCGACTGGGCCGACTGGTTTGAAAGCGTAAGCCTGGTCGACGATCGGCTGCGTCGTGCGAGCACTTTCGCTGAAATGGATTTTGCTACGCGCAACCGCTATCGCAGCGCGATCGAGCAGTTGGCGCGCGGGGCCCCGCTGTCAGAACTGGACATTACCGACGCCGCCTTGGCCGCTGCGCGCGATAGTGTTGCGCAAGCCCACGCGGCGTTCAACGGCGCTGTGCCGTCGGCGACCCGCGACCAAACCACCGACCCCGACGCCAATCACATCGTGACATCCACCCGACTCGGGTTGACCATCGATGCCGCACGGCTCGCTGATCCCGGCTATCACTTGATTGCCGAGGGCCGTCCGGCGTTCGAGCGCATTATCGGATTCAAGCAACCGATACGTCTGCAGCTCAATCGGCTTCACGTCCGACTGGGAATGGGCGGTTATATCGGCGCCATTCTGGTCATCACGCTGATTTTCATGGCGTTCGCCGTCTGGGCCTTGAGCACCACGGATCTCGGTCTGGGCTGGCTGATCGCGTATGCCTTGCTCGTTTGCATTCCCGCCACTGAGGCCGCCACTGCCGTGATCAATCGCGTGGTGGCGTGGCATGTTGGCGCTTCTGCATTACCGGGATTGGAGCTGGCAGCGGGAGTGCCATCGCACTTGCGCAGCATGATCGCGGTGCCTGCCCTGCTCACCAATGATGCCGAGGTGCTGGAACACATCGAGCAGCTCGAAGTGCACCATCTGAGCGGCGCAGGCGGCGACCTGTCGTTTGCTCTGGTACTGGATGGCCTGGACGCCGATCGTGAGGTACTGCCGCAAGATGCCGCCACGCTTGCCACCGCTACCGCCGCGATCGCGCGCTTGAATACGCGCTACGCGCCGCCGGCCGGTGGACCGCGATTCATCTTGCTGTACCGCCGTCGCGTCTTCAACCCTGCCGAGCAAACGTGGATGGGCTGGGAGCGCAAGCGCGGCAAGCTCCATGAGCTCAATCGTCTGTTGCGCGGTGCGACTGACACGACCTTCATCCCGATCGATGGCGTGTCGCCGCAGGTGCCACCAGACGTCAAATACGTGCTGACGCTGGATGCCGATACGCGCCTGCCGCGCGACGCCGCTTTACATCTAATCGGCAAAATGGGGCATCCCCTGAACCGCCCGCGCTTCTCGCAAAGCGAACAACGTGTTGTGGGCGGCTATGCGATTCTGCAGCCGCGCGTCACGCCCGCGTTGCCCATCGGGCGCGAGGGGTCGCTTTATCAACGGGTGTTTTCCAGCCCGGGCGGCATGGATCCGTATGCCAGTGCCGTGTCGGACGTCTATCAGGATTTGTTCGGCGAAGGATCGTTCACCGGCAAGGGCATCTACGATGTGGACGCCGTCGAAGCCGCCTTGGCGGGCCGGATTCCCGAAAATACGATGCTCAGCCACGACTTGTTCGAAGGCGTGTTTGCACGCGCGGGCTTGGCGTCGGATATCGAAGTGGTCGAGGATGTGCCGGCCCGCTACGATGTGGCCGCCAAGCGCCAGCATCGCTGGACGCGCGGCGATTGGCAGTTGCTGCCGTGGATCACGGGCCGCCGTCCCCTGACGGGCACCGGGCGCGGCAAGATGCTCGATAATCTGCGCCGCTCGTTGCAGGCGCCGCTTTCCTTTGCCACCTTGGCCCTATGCGCCTTCATGCCGCTCCAAGCCGGTGTGATCGGCGCCTTGATTATCGTGGCCGGGCTCGCGTTGCCGGCGCTCATGCCGGGCGCATTCGGACTTTGGCCGCGCCGCAGCGGCATTCTGGTGCATCACCATCTGGCCATGCTGGCGGCCGATATGCGGCGCGCCACCTTGCAGGTGGCGCTGGCGCTCGCGTTCATGGCCGATCAGGCGTGGCGCATGAGCGACGCCATCGTGCGCACGCTTGTGCGCCTGGTCACGCGGCGCCGTTTGCTGGAATGGACGACGTCGGCGCAGTCGGGACGCAACCCGCGCTTGCGGATCGCCGGTTTCTATCGCGAGATGGCGCCGAGTTGTGTGGCAGCGGCCGTGCTGGCCTTGGTCGCGGTTGCAGTTGTTCCCACGTCGTGGCCGTTGCCGCTGGCATTCGCACTGGTCTGGCTGGCGGCACCGGCAATGGCATGGCGCGTGAGCCGGTCGCCGAAGGTACCGCAGCGCTTGACGCTGTCTGCCGAGGACGCGCAAGACTTGCGTTTGATCGCCCGCCGAACGTGGCGCTTCTTCGAAACGTTCGTCACGCCGCTCGACAATATGCTGCCGCCGGACAATTTTCAGGAAATGCCTAAGCCTGTCATTGCCACGCGCACATCGCCCACCAATATCGGGCTGTATCTGCTCTCGGCGGTCAGTGCGCGCGATTTCGGCTGGGCCGGTACCCACGAGATCGTGGATCGGCTCGAGGCCACCTTTGCCACGCTACACAAGTTGCCGCGGTTCAAGGGTCACTTCTACAACTGGTACGGCACGCGCGAACTCGATGCGTTGGCACCCGCCTATGTCTCGTCGGTGGACAGCGGCAATCTCGCGGGGCATCTGATCGCGTTGGCCAACGCCTGCGACGAATGGCGAGCGCAGCCAGTGTCTCGGCATGTGCAAACCGGATTGCACGACACGCTCGTGCTGGCGCGTTCTTCAGCCAATGCGCTTATCCGCGCAATGCCCACCGCGCACGACCCGCTCACGGCGGTACTGAACGAGCTGGACGTGGCACTGCTCAGCACGCAGGATCTCGATGCCATGCTGCCGGTCGTCAAGCGACTGGCAGATAAAGCCATGACGTTGGCCCATGTGCATTTGCCGGCGGCCGAAGCCGGCCCTGGCGCGGACACGCTCTTCTGGATCGACGCGCTGCGCCACGCTGTCACCGATCACCTGCACGACCGGGAAACCCGTGCCGTCCAGCCGCATGCGGTCAGCGAAACCCATCCCTTGGATCAGCGGTTACTCGCGGTGGCCGCCACCGCGCGGCAACTTGCATGGGAAATGGATTTTGCGTTTCTGCTCGATCCAGAGCGCAAACTGCTTTCGATCGGCTATAGCGTGCCGGATAACCAGACCGACACTAATTGCTACGACCTGCTCGCATCCGAGGCCCGACTGGCCAGCTTGTTTGCCATTGCGAAAGGCGATGTGGCCACGCGGCACTGGTTTCGTTTAAGCCGATCGGCAACGCCGATGGGCAATGGCTCGGCACTGATTTCGTGGTCGGGTTCGATGTTCGAATACTTGATGCCGTCGCTCGTGATGCGCGCACCGGCGGGCAGCCTGCTTGAGCAAACCAACCGTTTGGTGGTCGACCGCCAGGCGGCTTACGGACGCGCGCTCGGTATCCCGTGGGGCGTTTCCGAATCCGCCTATAACGCGCGCGATATCGACTTCACCTATCAGTACGCCAACTTCGGCGTGCCGGGCCTGGGCTTGAAGCGCGGGCTCTCCGAGAACGTGGTCATCGCACCGTACGCCACCGGACTGGCCACCATGGTCGCCCCCCACGCGGCACGCAGCAACTTCGGCCTGATGGCGAGCATGGGTGCGCTGGGCCACTACGGCTTCTATGAAGCGCTTGATTTCACCCGCTCGCGCTTGCCCGAAGATGAAAGCGTCGCGATCGTCTACAACTACATGGCCCATCATCAGGGCATGACGATCGTCGCCATCGCCAATACGTTGCATGACGGGTGCATGCGCACCCGTTTCCATGCCGAGCCCGCGATCCAAGCCTGCGAATTGCTGCTGCAGGAACGCCTGCCGCGCGATGTCGCGATCGCGCACCCGCGCGCCGAAGAAGTCAAGACGGCAGCCGCCGGCACCATCGGCGATGCGCCCACCGTTCGCCGCCTTACGTCCACCCCGATGGGCGCGCCGGTTACGCACTTGCTCTCGAATGGCCGGTATGCCGTCATGCTCACGACGGCGGGTGGCGGCTATAGCCGCTGGCACGATATCGCCGTTACCCGTTGGCGTGAAGACACCACGCGCGACGATGGCGGTTCGTTCGTCTTCATTCGCGACCGGCAGACCGGCTTGATCTGGTCGGCAGGCGTGCAACCCGTAGGCATCGAAAGCCGGCATAGCGACGTTGTGTTCGGCGAAGATCATGCCGCCTTCATCCGACGCGATGGGCCGCTCACCACCAGCATGGAAGTCATGGTGTCGGGTGAAGACGACGGCGAGGTGCGACGCATCACCATCGTCAATAGCGGACGCCGGGCGCGCGAACTCGACATCACGTCATATGCCGAACTTGTTCTGGCCAGCCCCGCGGCGGACAACGCCCATCCGGCGTTTGCCAAACTTTTCGTCGTAACCGAGTATCTACCGGAGTTTGGTGCCTTGGTGGCCACTCGCCGCCCCCGCGCCCACGGCGAGGTACAGGTATGGGCCGCGCATTTCCCGGTGATCGAGGCGCAGGTTGCCGCAGCGCCACAGTATGAATCTGACCGCGCCAAGTTCATCGGTCGCGGACGCACCGTGGGCACGGCACAGGCGATTTTCGACCAGACAACGTTATCCAATACGGTGGGCACCGTGCTCGACCCCATCTTCTCGCTGCGTCAACGCATTCGTGTCACACCGGGCACCGTGGCGCGCATCGCCTTCTGGACGGTGGTCGCCGATACCCGCGAAGCCTTGCTCGATCTCATCGATCGGCACCACGACCGCAGCGCTTTCGATCGCGCCAAAACGTTGTCGTGGACGCAGGCGCAGGTGCAGTTGCGCCATCTGGATATCGACACCGAAGAAGCGGCCAATTTTCAACGCCTGGCCGCGCCTATTTTGTATGCCGACGGTCGTTTTCGGGCGCCGTCGGACACGATCGTGCGCGGCTTGCGCGATCAGAAAGCGCTGTGGCCGCATGCCATTTCGGGCGACCTGCCCATCGTGCTGCTGCGCGTGGACGACATCGAAGACATGCCGATGGTGCGTCAGATGTTGCGCGCCCACGAATACTGGCGCATGAAACGGCTGGCCGTGGATCTGGTGATCATCAACGAGCGCGCGTCGTCGTATGTGCAAGATCTGCAGATCGCGATCGACACCGCCGTACGCAGCAACCAGGCACGCCCGGCGCTCAAAGGCCTGGCGCAAGGCACGGTGTATACCTTACGCGCCGACTTGATGACAGTGGAAGCGCGCGCCCTGCTGCAGGCGGTTGCGCGGATTGCACTCATCGCCAGGCGCGGGTCGATCGCGACCCAATTGGCGCGGATGCCTGCGCTGGCCTTGCCGTCGCCCAAACCGCTGGCTTATACGCCCACGCCCGTTGCCCCAACGGCTGCGGATGCGGTGCCGATCGACACGGATGCATTGGAGTTTTTCAACGGCCTGGGCGGCTTTGCAAAGGACGGTCGTGAGTATGTGGTCGTGTTGGAAAAAGACACGATCACGCCTGCGCCCTGGATCAATGTGATCGCCAATCCAACCTTCGGATGCCAGGTATCGGCGGAAGGCAACGGCTACACATGGGCCGGCAGCAGCCGCGAGAATCAACTCACCCAGTGGTCCAACGATCCTGTCGTCGATCCCGCGAGCGAGGCCATCTACGTGCGCGATGAAGTCACCGGCGACGTAAGTTCAGCCAGTGCGCAGCCTCTGCGCGATGACGGCACCTACGTCGCGCGGCACGGCTTTGGCTATAGCCGATTCGAACACGTGGCACACGGCATCGGCTTGGATCTGCTGCAGTTCGTGCCCTTGGAGGATCCGGTGAAGATCTCGCGCATGGTGTTGCGCAATCTCTCCGGCCGCACGCGACGGGTGTCGGTGACTGCCTATACGGAATGGGTGCTCGGCACCTCGCGAGCCGCTTCCGGGCCCTTCATCGTGACCGAGATCGATGCGGCGTGCGGCGCACTTTTCGCCCGCAATCCGTACAGCATGGTGTTCACCGATCGGGTGGCCTTCATGGATATGGCCGGCACGCAAACCTCGCACTCGGGCGACCGCACGGCGTTCATCGGTCGCAACGGCAGCCTTGCCCGCCCGGCAGCGCTCTACAGCCCCCCGCCGCTGCCCGGCACCACCGGCGCCGGCATCGACCCCTGCGGCGCCTTGCAACGGGTGTTCGAACTGGCACCGGGCGAGTCGATCGAAACGGTGTACGTGATGGGTCAATGCGCCTCTACGGAAGAGGCTCGTGCGTTGGTACTGAAACTGCGCGATGCCGATCTCGACGCGGCGTTGAATCGCGTGACAGCGCACTGGGAAGGCGTGCTGAATACCGTTCAAGTCAAGACGCCGGATCGCGCGATGGACATCATGCTCAATGGCTGGCTGCTCTACCAAACGCTCGCCTGCCGCGTGTGGGCCCGCTCGGCGTTTTACCAGGCGAGTGGCGCGTATGGCTTTCGGGATCAGTTGCAAGACGGCATGGCGCTCACGCTTGCCATGCCGCAGGAAACCCGCAGCCACCTGCTGCGCGCGGCGGGACGCCAGTTTCCCGAGGGCGATGTGCAGCACTGGTGGTTGCCGCATTCAGGCCAAGGCGTGCGCACGCATATCTCCGACGATCGCGTGTGGTTGGCCTATGCCGTCGCCACGTATGTGGCTCGCACGGGGGATACGGACGTGCTTGCGCAACCGGTGCCGTTCATCGAAGGCGCTCGACTGTCACCGGAGGAACACGATGCGTTCTTCCAGCCAATGACCGGCGACGAGTCGGCGAGCTTGCTTGAGCATTGCGCCCGCGGACTGGATCAATGCCTCAGCCGCATCGGTCAACACGGCTTGCCGTTGATGGGCACGGGCGATTGGAACGACGGGATGAACAAGGTGGGTGAACACGGCCGGGGCGAAAGCGTCTGGCTTGGATGGCTGCAGATCCGCGCCATCGCCATCTTCGCGCCGCTCGCCGAAGCCCAGGAACCCGAGCGCGCTGCTGCGTGGCGTGCCCATGCCGCAGCCGTGCGCCAGGCCATCGAACACAGCGCGTGGGACGGCGCCTGGTATCGGCGCGCGACCTTCGACGACGGCACCTGGCTGGGCGCCAAGGACAGCGAAGCGTGCCGGATCGACGCCATCGCGCAATCCTGGGCCGTGCTGTCGCAAGCGGCCGATCCGGCACGCGCGCGCACGGCAATGGCATCCGTAGAGGAGCACCTGATTTCCGACGACCACGATCTGTCGCTGCTCTTCACCCCGCCCTTTGACCACCCTGCCCGCGATCCCGGGTACATCGCCGGCTACCCACCGGGGTTGCGCGAAAACGGTGGGCAATATAGCCATGCGGCCATGTGGAGCATCCTGGCCTTCGCGGCGCTGGACGACGGCGATCGCGCCCATCGTCTCTTTGCGCGCCTGAATCCGATCAACCATGCGCGCCACCCCGATGCCGTCGCCCGCTACAAGGTGGAGCCGTATGTGGTGGCGGCGGATGTGTATGCCGTGGCACCCCACACCGGGCGCGGCGGCTGGACCTGGTACACGGGTTCGGCGGGCTGGATGCATCAGGCGGGTGTGGAAGGCATTCTCGGCATTCGGCAGGTTGACGGCGGCTTGACGATCGATCCCCGCTTGCCTGCGGATTGGCCGGGCTTCGAGGCCACCGTCACGATCGGCGACACGCATTACGACATCAGTGTCACCGTCGCACCGCCTTTCGATGTATCGGCGATCCAGGATGACGCTTCGGTCGCGTCGACCGGAATCCACTATCAAGCGCAGCTGGATGGTGCGGAGATGGTGCTCGATGAGCACGGGGGATTGACAGGCGCCACCGTGCGCGTGCCGTTGCAAGGCGGACATCATCGGTTGGCGATCGTTCAGACGCGCAGTGCCCCACGGCCCACCGTCGATATGGGATCGGCGGCGTCGGCGCACGCGAGCTGATGGAGGGGTCCGCACATCATCGCCACCGCTCTCGCGGGTGACGATGGTGTGCAGTTCGAGGCGCGGGTGCGTGCGGCCTTAAGATAGCCGCATGCACTCCCGAGCGCGCCCGATATCTTCCATGCAGGAGCCCAACCGCATGAATCTCTCGCTCCGCCACATGAAAGCCTTCACGGCATTGGCAGATCTGCGCAGCTTCACCCGGGCGGCCGAACACTGCTGCCTCACGCAAAGCGCCTTCAGCGCGCTCATTTCTAATCTCGAAAGCGATTTGGGACTGAAGCTTTTCTCGCGCAACACACGCAACGTCGAACTCACTGCCGAGGGCGAGGCTTTTCAACAGGTTGTGGCGCATCTGCTCCCCGAGATCGAGCGCGGGCTGGCAGAGATGCGCGACTATGTGGAGCGCCGTAAAGGACGCGTGGCGCTGGCCGCTATTCCTTCGATTTCGTCGGGCATCCTGCCTGGCCTGCTCGCTCGATTCACGTGCGACTTCCCCGGCATCTCCGTGGAAGTCCATGACGTCGCCAGTACGGTATGCGTGGATATGGTGCGCAACCGCCAAGTGGACTTTGCACTGTGCGCCGCAGTGTCGCCTAGTGCCGAGCTCGACATTGAAGTGCTAGCGCGCGATACGTTCTATCTGATCTGCCCGCACACGCATCCCTTGGCCACGCGATCGAGGCTGGAAGTGCAGGAATTGCTGGCCTACCCCGTCATCGCATTTGAGCGCAACAGCAGTATCCGCCAGCATCTGGACGCGGCCATCTATCCGCGACAATGGTTGCGTTCATATGAAGTAAACAGCCTGTCGACGGCTGCCGGTCTCGTCGCCGCCGGTTTGGGCGTGGCCATTGCCCCCACGTTGGCCCTGTTTCAATTTCGGTTGGCGGGCCTGCATGCCATACCGGTGTCGCTGCCGATCAATGAGCGCGATATTTGTCTGGCCAGACGCTCGGATGCCACCGATTCACTGGCTACGCAAGCCCTGCTGACACTATTGCGGATGCACTTCAAAGATGCCGTCGAAGCGATGGCACCAGTAGGTGCGTCCAAACGCTAGTGCGATTCACACACCATCAGGCGTTGAGACCCCGCCTCCTGCCACAGCGCTATATCGCTGTGCCGCTTTGCCACAAGACAGCTGGATTGCCAAGCCGTGCTGATTCATCGATTTTCTCAATACCCTCAGAGAAATTATCCATTTATCGGCTGAGACGACGCATTAGGATGACCTCACAACATAAGAAATACCGTGAGGAGACCATCCATGAAGTGTCTGATCCATACTGTCCTGGGCGGCTGTCTAACCGCCGCCATCGCTCTTGCGACGCCCGCATCGGCCGCAGCCGACTACCCCAATAAACCGGTTCGTTTGATGGTGGGAATGGCACCGGGCGGGTCCAACGACACCGTAGCGCGAATGGTTGCCGCAGAGCTTTCGAAGTCGTGGCCGCAGCCGGTGGTGGTTGAGAACAAGCCCGGCGCCAACAGCACCATCGCCACCGGCGAACTCAAGCGTGCCGAGCCCGATGGCTACACGCTGATGTTGGTGATTTCTTCTCACGTCACCAATACCCTGCTGTATCCCAACCTAAGCTATGCGTTGACCGACTTTGCACCCGTATCCCTTATCGCGGATACGCCTTTCGTGCTGGTTGCCAATCCAACATTCGGGCCCAGCAACGTTCCCGACCTGATTCGTCTGGCCAAGACCAAGGCAAGCGGCATCGATTTCGGTACGCCTGGGCAAGGATCGACACAGCACATTTCGCTTGAGCTGTTCGATCAGATGGCTGGCGTCAAAATGAACCACATTCCGTACAAGGGCGGCGCGCCGGCGCAGACCGATGTGATCGGCGGCCAGATTCCGCTGATTTTTGCCACGCCCACGCAGAGCCTGCCGTTCATCAAGCAGCAAAAGCTGAAAGCCCTGGGCGTCACGTCCAAGCAACGCCTGGCGCAGTTGCCCGATGTGCCCACGCTGGCGGAGTCCGGCGTACCGGGTTACGAAGCCAATGTCTGGTTCGGCATCATCGCGCCGGGCAATACGCCGCCGCAAACCATCGCCTTCATCCACAAGGAAATCTCGCGCGTGATGCAAACGCCCGCCATCAAGGCACGTCTTGACGAAATGGGACTCACGCCCCTGGACGAATCGCCCGCGCAGTTTCAGCAATTGATCGACAGCGAAAAGGCCAAGTGGACTGACGTCATCAAGCAAAGCAACGTCAAGGTCGAGTAGTTCCGGCCAACCGTGCTCCGCATCCTCCCCCTTATCTTGAAGAGACCCCAGACCTTATGCCCACTATTGAATCCGTCTCCGTTTGCATTGCGCGCGTGCCCTTGGCCAATCCCGTCACCTTTGCCACTCGCCAGGTCACCGCGCGCGAGTATTGCCTGGTCCGTGTTCGGTCAACGGACGGCCAGGAAGGCCATGGCTATTGCTACGCGGTCAATAGCGGAGGCCGCTTGCTGGCGGTCGCGGTGACCGATCTGCTCGCCCCGCGCCTGATTGGCCAGGAGTCGCTGCGTGTAGAAGGCTTGTGGACCGAACTCTATCAAGAGGCGCTTTTGCTGGGCCGCGCGGGCGGCGTGATGCGCGCGCTGTCGGCTATCGATACCGCCCTGTGGGATCTGAATGCCCGCACCGCCGCCCTGCCGCTCTATCAGTATCTGGGCGCGGTGGCGCGCGATCGCGTGCCCGCTTATGCCAGCGGCGGTTACTACCTGCCAGGCAAAACGCCGGACAAGCTCGCGGCCGAAATGGCCCAGCATGTGAGCGAAGGATTTCGCGCGGTGAAAATGAAGGTCGGGCTCGAAAACGTTTCGGGCGAACGTAAACGTATCGCGGCGGTTCGCGAAGCGATCGGCGACGATGTGCGGCTGATGCTGGACGCCAACAACGCCTGGCGCGATCTGCCTACGGCGCTCGAGTACATGCGTGCGTTCGAGCCGTACAACCCGTTCTGGATCGAGGAGCCGTTTTCACCAGACGATATCGATAACCATGTGAGGCTGGCGCGCGCCACACCTGTTACGGTTGCCACGGGGGAAGTGGAGGCGGGACGCTGGCGATTCAAGGACTTGATTCAGAGCGGCGCGACGACGCTCCTGCAGACGGATGCCACTGTGTGCGGCGGCATCACCGAATGGCGACGCATTGCCGCCACTGCCGACAGTCACGGCATTACCGTGGCTCCGCATGCCTGGCACGACGTGCACGTGCACTTGGTGGCCAGTACGCCCAACGCCACCTATGTGGAATGGATGCCGGACGACTCCATCGTCAATTTCCGGCGCCTGATCGACCGTCAATTGACCGCAGAAAACGGCGATCTGTTGCTGCCGCGCGAACCCGGCTTGGGATTTACGTTCGACGCCGCGGCCATCGAGCAGTATGGGGTGATCTACCCCGGCGCAACCGATCGCTGGCAAGTGGTGCGGTAGACCGGCAGTCAAAGAAATGCACTGGGCAAGAGGTCGACTCTGCGGAAGGCGCCGGGCGTCGTACCGGCTGCTAGGGCACGGCCGGGGCCATGCCGATGCCGCAGCCCATGAACAGCCACCACAAGGCCTCACGCCGACGCCTTCAGATCGCTTGCCGCCGGAAAGCCTGGAATCCCTTGTGCGGCACGCGCGGCGCGCACCACCGCCATCGCCATGACTTCGGCCGCCAGCACGCCCAGCAGCATCACGTTGCCGCGTGCTTTCGATACGCCCGTGGCGACGGTAAAAATGGTGTCGCCATCGGACAAGGTATGGATGGGGTTGATGCTGCGCGCCAACCCATCGTGGGCCATCTGGGCGATCTTCTGGGCTTCGGCCTTGGTGAGCGTGGCATCGGTGGCAATGACGCCGATCGTGGTGGCGGCACCCGTCTGCATCGACGTGGGCAAGTCGCCGCTCAAAATGGCCGCGCGCGTGTCCAGCAGCCGTTCGCCATCGGCAGTACGCGCGCCGGCGATCACTGCGCCGGTGTGCGGATCGATCACATCGCCCACGGCGTTCACCGCCACAATGGCGCCGATGGTCACGCCGCCCACCTTGAGCGATGCACTCCCGATGCCGCACTTCATGGCGCGTTTGCCGCCGTAAAGTTTGCCCACAGTGGCGCCCGCTCCCGCACCCACATTGCCTTCGGCCGGTGCAGCGGCGCTCGCCACCTCGCATGCGGCATAACCGGCGTCGGCGTCGGGGCGAATACGCGCATCGCCCACACCCAGGTCGAACAACACCGCGGCGGGCACAATGGGGACACGTGCCACGCCAACGTCGAATCCAATGCCGCGCGCCTCCAGACACCGCATGACACCGGTGGCCGTATCCAGACCGAACGCGCTGCCGCCCGACAGCACCACGGCATGTACTTTCTCGACGCGATTGGTGGGATTGAGCAGATCGGTTTCGCGGGTGCCGGGCGCGCCGCCGCGCACATCCACGCCGCCTGTGGCGCCGGCTTCCGTGAGAATCACCGTGCAGCCCGTCGGACGCCGGGGGTCAGTGAAGTGGCCAACCTTGATGCCGGGCACATCGGTGATGCTGCCGCTGCCCTCGCGGGACGCGGTGCGTTCGGCAGATGCTGTCGATGCTGCACCGCCAGCCGTGCCATTGACCGCAGGCGCTTGCCCACCTTGCAACGGCGCATTGGCGGCCAAGACCTGTGAGGCGCCGCCGGCACCCAGAGCGGCCACACCGCCCGTGGCGGCCACTGCTTTTACGAAATTGCGTCTGCCCTGCGCTTGTGCCATGCCGGTCTCCTGAGTGTGCTCGATTGTTGACGATGTTTGTGTGGAGGACAAATGCAACGTGCCTCGGGTACTTGCGGTGTCGTTCCCGTTCACGACGTCGTCCGCGAAAATCGCGCGCACTCCGCCGCGAGCCACGTACTGAACGCCGCCACGCGCGCGTCATCATCCGATGTCGTCAGCAGCACATACCGCCCAGGCGACGTCACCGCCGCGCCCGCGCTGACGTCAACCAGACTGCCCGCCTGCAGATCCTCGGCAACCAATGCCCGCCGCCCCATTGCGATGCCTTGATGACTGCGCGCCGCCATCAGGCTCAGCATCGATAAGTTGAACTCTTGACTCGCACCGCCCGCTTGCCCGCCGTCCCAATCGGGGAAAACCTGGGCAAGCCACGTCTGCCACTCGATGTCCGGGGTGGCGCCATCCCAGGGCGCGGCATCGTGCAGCAGGGTGCAGGCGGCGAGCAAGGCGCGTCCTTTCAGCGGTGCATGCGCGGCGATCAGTTGCGGGCTGGCGACCGGAATCAGGGTTTCCGGCATCAAGGTCATCGCGTGAATCTCGTCGTAATCGACGGGGTCGTAGCGGATCGCGCAGTCGGTGCCGCTGGCCAGCATCTCGTGGCGATCCACGCGCTGAAACTCCGCGACCAGCTTGATTTCGATATCGGGATGGTCGCGATGAAATCGCGCCATGCGAGGCATCAGCCACATCATCGCAAACGACGGCGAGCAGGTTACCCGCAGCGTATTGGGCGTGGCGCTGATGCGCGCCACCGCCTCAGAGAGGCCGGCCAAATGCGCCGACACCACCGCGTGCAAGCGGCGTCCGGCATCCGTCAACGCCAGACCGCGCGGCAGCCGCACAAAGAGCGGCACCGATAACTGCGTTTCCAACTGCCGGATCGTCTGGCTGACGGCGCCCGGCGTGATGTGCAGCGCTTCGGCCGCACGCGTGAAGTTGCAGTGGCGGGCGGCCACATCGAAACAGCGCAGCGCGCCCAACATCGAAGCGGAAAGTGACATAGCTGATAGTTTAACTAATAGCTGGCGTTAGGAACTATCGTTTGTGCCGCAACGGCGCATCGCCAAGAATGGGTCCATCGCCTTGCACGCGCCCGGCACCGACGCCTGTGCAGCCACGCCCGTGTTGGGCGGTCTGCACGACGATCCCAAACGATGTGGCCGATCGCGTGCTGTGTTGGAACGCTTTAAGTGGATGCCCCGATGAGTCTGCCGAACACCCTGCCCCCCGCCCTGCTGCGCACCTTGCGCGACAAGACCGAGACGCTATGGGTCAACGACCGCTATCAGCCTCACGCGCTGGGCAACTTCGCGGGCGCCGAATCGATGCAGGATGCCGCGGCCCGCCTGCAGCGCCACGCCGCTGTGATGGCGCGCATTTTTCCTGAGCTGCGTGAGGCCGCTGGCCGTGTGCAGTCGCCACTCTTGCCACTCAAGGCGTTGCAGCCCACGCTCGACACGCAGCACGGCACAGCCGGCACGTGGTACTTGAAGTGCGATCATGCGCTGCCGGTGGCAGGTTCGGTCAAGGCACGCGGCGGCTTTCACGAGGTGCTGTCGTTTGCCGAACGCCTGCTCGATGCGCACGCAGCAAAAGCCGGCACCGCGGTGCCGGCGCTGGATAGCGCCGAGGCGCGCGCGCTGTTTTCAACCTACACGGTCGCAGTCGGCAGCACGGGCAATCTGGGATTGGGCATCGGCACCATTTCGGCGGCCCTCGGTTTTCGCGCCGTGGTGCATATGTCGTCCGACGCCAAACAATGGAAGAAAGACCGGCTGCGCGCCAAAGGCACGGAAGTGGTTGAGCACCAGGGCGATTATGCGCGTGCGGTGGAAGCCGGGCGACAATTGGCCGATAGCGATCCCCAAGCGTATTTCGTCGACGACGAGCAATCCGAAGCCCTCTTCCTGGGCTATGCCGTGGCCGCTGAAGAGCTTGCAGCGCAACTGCATGCAGCGGGCCGAACCGTGGATGCCGATCATCCGCTGTTCGTCTACCTGCCGTGCGGCGTGGGTGGCGCACCCGGCGGCATCGCGTATGGCCTGAAGCAACGCTTCGGCGCCCACGTGCACTACTTCTTTGCCGAACCGGTCGCGTCGCCCTGCATGCTGGTGCAGCTGGCCAGCGGCAGCGATGCGCCGCTTTCCGTGTATGACATCGGATTGGACAATCGCACCGAAGCCGATGGCCTGGCAGTCGGCCTGGCATCGCCGTTGGTCGCACCCCTGATGCGCGATCTGCTGGCCGGCGTGTTCACTGTGGATGACGATCGGCTGTTCCGCGACATCCATGCGTTGGCCACCACGGAAAACGTGCTCATCGAACCGTCGGCCGCAGCCGGGTTTTCGGGTCCGCGTTGGCTGACCGACACTGCCGATGGCCTTGCGCTGCTCGAGCGCATCGGCGCCCGCGCGGCCTTGCCGCAGGCCACACATGTGCTCTGGAGCACCGGTGGCGCGTTGGTGCCGCAGGCCGAGCACGACCGTTTTCAAGCCCGCGGCCTGGCACTTTCGACGGCCGCCGCCCACTGATACCCACGCGCTCGCCGCTTACCGGAACTCATCTCCGTGACCTCACTGACCGAACTCTCTGCCGTCGAACTGCGCCGCCGCATCGGTGCACGCCAGTTGTCGCCCATCGACCTGCTCGAGGCCTGCCTGGCGCGTATCGCGCACACCAATCCTGCCGTCAATGCGTTTACGGCGACGTGCTTCGATCGCGCTCGCGCCGAAGCGCAGGCGGCCGATGCCGCCGTACGCGCTGGCCGCCCGTTGGGCCTGCTGCACGGATTGCCGATCGGCATCAAGGATCTCGAAGAAACCGAAGGGCTGTTGACCACCTACGGCTCGCCGCTCTATCGCGACAACATCCCCGCGGCCGACAACGTGCTGGTCAGCCGCTTGCGGCAGGCGGGTGCCATCGTCGTCGGCAAGACCAACGTGCCCGAGATGGGCGCTGGCGCCAACTCGCGCAATGCAGTCTGGGGCGCCACCGGCAATCCGTTCAATCCCGCGCTCAACGCGGGCGGCTCATCCGGCGGTTCGGCGGCCGCCCTGGCGCTCGACATGGTGCCGCTATGCAGCGGTTCCGATACCGGCGGCTCCTTACGCATTCCGGCCGCCAAGTGCGGCGTGGTGGGCATGCGCACGTCGCCGGGCCTGGTGCCCAGCGAACGCAAGCCGCTGGGCTGGACCGGCATTTCGGTCGTGGGCCCGATGGCCCGATCCATTGCCGATGCCCGCCTGCAATTGGCCGCGACGGCCGGCATGCATCGCGCCGACCCGCTCACGTATGCCGTGCCCGCTGATGCCTTCAATGGCAGCACGCAGGATCTCAACGGATTGCGTATCGGCTACACCGAAGACTTCGGCGTGTGCGATGTGGACGACGACATCCGCCGCGTGTTTCGCGAGAAGATTGCCGCCATCGCGCCGTTGGTCAAATCCTGCGAGCCGGTGTCGTTCGACATGCACGATGCGCATCGCAGTTTCGATGTGATCCGCGCCCAGAATTTCGTCATCAGCATGCGGGATGCATACCGCAAGGATCCGGCATCGCTCGGCCCCAACAGCCGTGCCAATTTCGAGTTGGGCATCAAGATGTCGCTCGAAGACGTGGCTGCGGCCCATGCCGAGCAAACGCGCATCTTCCGCAAGTTTCAAGCGCTGTTCGATCGATACGATCTGATCCTGTCGCCCACCACCCCCGTCTCGCCGTTTCCGTGGTCGCAACTGTATCTGGAGTCGGTCAACGGCAAACCGCTGGAAAACTACTATCGTTGGTTGGCGCTTACCTATGTGGTCACGCTGGCCACCAATCCGGCGCTGTCCATGCCGTGCGGTCGCGATCATCGCGGCATGCCGTTTGGCTTGCAGGTCATCGGCGGTTTCCGTGAGGATGCCCTGCTGCTGGATCGCGCCGAGGCACTCGAAGCAGCTTTCCATCGTCACCCCGAGTTGGCTCGTCCCATCCCCGATGTGAATCAGTTGCTCGCCGCGCAAGTCGATCTCAAATCCATCGTTACCCATCCGCCCGGTGCCGCTCACGGCCCGGCTTCGACCGAGGCGCACGCCGCACCGGTATAACGCTTTTCACGACAAGACTCGAAAAACGAGCGCCTATTTTCAAAGGGAAATCTGTACATGAACGCACGCTTTATTCTTCGCCTGACCGCCCAAGCCGCCGCCTGCCTGGCGCTGACGCAGCCACTGGCCGCATTTGCCGCTTTTCCAGAGCGACCGCTGCAGATGGTCATCCCGTTTCCGGCCGGCGGCGCCACCGACGTGTTGGGCCGTCTGGTGGCGGCCGAACTGGGAAATCGCCTGGGGCAAACCGTGGTGGTCGAGAACCGCGCGGGCGCCGGCACCAGTATTGGCGCCGGCTACGTGGCCAAGGCCAAGCCGGATGGCTACACGCTGATGCTCACTTCCACCACCACGTTCACGGTCAACCCCGCGATCTACAAGAATCTGCCGTACGACCCCACCACCAGCTACGATGCCATCGGCCAGGTGGGCAGCACCGGCTTGATGCTGCTGGCCAATAAAAACGCCCCGGCCAAGGATCTGAAGGCTTTTGTGGACCAGGCCAAGGCCGAACCGGGCAAGGTGTTCTACGGATCGTTCGGCTCGGGCACCACCGCGCATTTCGCCGCTGAAATGTTGGCGTCCGCAGCCGGCATCACGCTCACCCACGTGCCGTACAAAGGCAGCTCGCCGGCCATGACCGATCTGATCGGCGGCCAGATTCCGTACTCGGTCGACACCACCGCCGCCGCCATTCCTCAAGTGAAAGCGGGCACCGTACGCGCAATCGTCACCACGGCGCCGACACGCTCTGCCCTGCTGCCGGACGTACCCACTGCTGCCGAGAGCGGTTATCCGGAGGCGAAGATGGATACGTGGCTAGCCGTCGTCGGCCCGCGCGGCTTGCCTGCCGATGCGCGCGCCACGCTTGAAAAAGCGCTGGCCGAGATCGTCGCCGATCCCGCGTTCCAAAAAAAGATGGCCGAAAATGGCTTCGAACCCGACTACGCCAACGGCGCCGCCGTGGATGCCCGCATCCAGCGCGACGTACCCGTGATGAAGGCGCTGGCCGAGAAGGCCAAGATCCAGATCGACTAGGGTCTCGCTCTGCGCACGTGTTCGCGCAGGCACCATCGGCATTGCGGGCTAAGCTTGCGATGCCGATTTTTTTGCGTAAGCCCTCAGATCTACTCGTAAACCCTCTTAGGGATGGGCCTAAGTTGTAGCGGTAATAAGCCCCGCCTAGTATTGAAACTTCCAGTTATGTGAAATTTTCAATATGACGGGGATTGCCGCCGTTCTGCCAGAGAAGACGCCCATGCTGCATCCGCAGACGGCGATCGACCTATGGCTGGGCCAACAGCTCAGACTCCTGCGCAAAGGACAGCATCGCTCGCTGGCCAATGTGTCGCAAGCGTGCGGCCTGTCGCTCGGGCTCCTGAGCCAGATCGAACGCGGCTTGAGCTCGGTGTCGGTCAAGACGCTCGGACTCCTCGCCCACGAATACGGCGTCACCCCCGACTCGCTCCTGCGTAATGTAGAACCGCACACCGGCGAAGCCGCCGGCTTTGTGGCACGTGCCGGCCAGCATCGTCGCATGCAAATGGGTGATCGTGGTGTCGACAAGGAGATCTTCACGCCGCCGGCCGCGCACAGCCTCGATCTGTGCCGGGCCTACATTGCCCCCGGCGGATCGTCCAGCGACTCGTTGTTCACAACCGACCGCGGCGAACATGTCGGCTTTATCGTCGAGGGCTCGCTCGAACTCTGGATCGAGAATCGCGTGGTGCTGCTTTCCGCGGGCGACAGCTTTTGCTACGCCAGCCGCACGCCGCGCCGGTGGCGCAATCCGGGAACGATGCCCACGCAAGTGATCTGGGCGATCTCCAACATCGAATACGCCCCGCCATAAGTACGCCTCATGTCAGTACCCCTCATCTGCACGCCACCTAGCGGTTGGCTAATGTCTCACCCGCGCCATTCCCGATTTTTGCTCGCTTCAAAATACCTTTCCAAAAGGACTCCGCCATGCAATTGAAATCTCTCGTCGTCTCCCTGGTTGCCGCACTTTCGATCGCAGCCGGCACCGCGGCGTCGGCGCAAACCGTCAAGGTTGGCTCCACACCGACCGGCAGCCCGTTCACGTATCTGGACACCAAGACCAATACCATTCAAGGCGTGATGGTCGACATCGTGCGCGCCGTGAGCAAAGAAGCCGGCTTCGAGGTGCAGATCGAACCGATGGCCTTCTCGGCCCTGATCGGATCGCTCACTTCCAAGCGCATCGACATTATTTCCGCGGCCATGTTCATCACGCCGCCGCGCCAGGAAATCGTGGCCTTTTCCGACTCCATCTATCGCTACGGCGAAGGCTTGATGGTGTTGAAGTCGGATACCAAGGCATACACCAGCTTTGCCGACATGAAAGACATGATCGTGGGCGTACAGATCGGCACCGCGTTCGTCGAGCCCGTCCAGAAAGCCGGTGTGTTCAAGGAGGTCAAACTCTACGACAACCCGCAAGACATGATGCGCGACGCCAATGCCGGCCGGATCCAGGGCGGCTTCATGGATTTCCCGATCGCAACCTACATCATCAGCCAGGGCAACTATCCCAACCTGCAAATGGCCAAGAGCTACAAGCCGACCGTGTTGGGTAGCCTGGGCCTGGCCGTGCGCAAGGACGATACGGCAACGCTCGAGAAAATCAATACGGCGCTGAAGTCGCTGCAAAGCAAAGGCGAAATCGAGACCATCCTGAAAAAGTGGGGCTTGAGCAACTCATAAGCACGCCAAACACAGCACGGCGCCGATCGGCAAGATCGCCCGTGCTGCTCATCGGTAATCCGACGCGAGGAAGGCTCGTCCTTCCTGCGATGCGATTGCCCTGCATGATCGGCGGCATCACGCTCGCGATGCCGCCGCTTCAAAGTCCCAGCCTGCACTTGTGACCGGACAAGATGGAACAGTTTTTTAAAGACGCCGCGGAGTTTTTCCCCATCCTCCTGCAGGGCGCAAAGTTAACCGTCATCGTGGCGATCGGCTCATTGCTGCTCTCCACCGTGCTCGGCTTGGTATGGGCGTTGATGCGCGTGTCGGGCATCACGATTCTGGAGAAGGTAAGCGCCGGCATCATCAACGTGCTGCGCGGCATCCCCATCATCGTGCTGCTCTTCTACATCTACTTCGTGATGCCGGATTTCGGTCTCTCGTTGTCGGCCGTGCAAGCCGCCATCATCGGTCTTGGCGTGGCGTACTCCGCCTATCAAGCGGAAAATTTCCGCGCGGGCATCCAGGCCATCGACCGCGGCCAGATCGAAGCGGCGATGTCGATGGGCATGAGCTGGAGCATGACCATGCGCCGCGTGGTGCTGCCGCAGGCCGTGAAGATCGTGTTGCCGCCTTACGGCAACATCATGATCATGATGCTCAAGGATTCCTCGCAAGCCTCGACCATTACCGTGGCCGAGCTCGCGCTACAAGGCAAGCTGATCGCCATGTCGTCATTCAAGAACGCGACGGTGTTCAGCCTGGTCGCGTTGATGTATCTCGTGATGTGCATCCCGTTGATTCTGTTCGTGCGCCATCTCGAAAAAAGGAACGCCTCCAAATGATTGAAATGAAAGACGTCCGTAAGAGTTACGGCGCGCTCGAGGTGATCAAGGGCATCGACGCCAGCGTCGCCAAGGGCGAGGTGGTATGCATCGTCGGCCCATCGGGCTCGGGGAAATCCACGATCCTGCGCTGCATCAATGGGCTTGAGCGCTACAACGGCGGCAGTATTACGGTCGATGGCGTGAAGGTGGATGCCGATGCCAAATCGATCGCCGCCATCCGCACGCAGGTCTCGATGGTTTTCCAGCGCTTCAACCTTTTCCCCCATCGCACTGCGTTGCAAAACGTGGTCGAGGGGCCGATCTTCGTGAAGGGCGAGCCTCGGGCGCAAGCGCTGGAGCGCGGGCGCGCGTTGCTGGAAAGCGTGGGCCTGGCCGACAAGGCCGATGTGCATCCGCCGCAGCTTTCGGGCGGCCAGCAACAGCGGGTGGCGATCGCCCGCGCGCTGGCCATGCAGCCAAAAGCCATTTTGTTTGACGAGCCCACCAGTGCGCTCGATCCCGAGCTGGTGGGCGATGTGCTCAACGTGATGCGCAAGCTCGCCGAAGACGGCATGACCATGGTCGTGGTCACGCACGAAATGCACTTCGCCAAGGAAGTGGCCGATCGCGTCGTGTTCATCGATGGCGGCGTGATCGTCGAACAAGGCCCGTCGCAGGAAATCCTGAATCATCCGCAACATCCGCGCACGCAAGATTTTCTGCGGCGCGTGCTGCACCCCATGTAAGACCAGGAGTCGTTATGCCCCAAGAACCGTTTCCGCTGGCGCCATCGTTGTGGGCGGCGACCGCCGCGGCCCCGCCGCAGACGGCAACGCTCAGCGGCGCCATTCGCACCGATGTGGCGATCATCGGCGCCGGCTATGCCGGACTGAGCACCGCCCTGCACCTCGCCAAGCAAGGCATCCGCGCTGTGGTGGTCGAAGCGCGCGAGATCGGTTTCGGCGGATCGGGACGCAACGGCGGCCAGGTGATCCCGGGCCTGAAATACGATCCCGATGAACTCATGACGATGTACGGCCCCGAGCGTGGGCGCCAGATCGTCGACTTCGCCAGCGGCACGGCCGATGCCGTGTTCGACCTGATCGAGCAGTACAAAATGGACGTGCCGCATGTGCGCCGCGGCTGGATACAAGGCGCACACACGGCCGCGGCGTTGGACACGGCCCAGAAACGTGCGGCTCAGTGGGCCAAGCTGGGCGCGCCGGTCAAATACTTGAGCCGTGCCGACGTATCGGCACTGATCGGCACCGATCGTTATCTGGGCGGCTGGGTGGACGAACGTGCCGGCACCATTCAACCGTTGAGCTACGTGCGAGGGCTGGCGCGTGCCGCCATCCAGGAAGGCGCCACGGTGTACACCGACTCGCCCGTGGCCCGTTTGAGCCGTGAGGGCAACACATGGACGGTGCACGGCGCCAACGGCTACACGATCGACGCCGACCGCGTGGTGATGTGCACCAACGCCTATGGCGGCGGCACGCTGGTGCCCAAGCTCAACACCACCATCATCGACGCCAACACTTTTCAGGTCGCGACCAAACCCCTACCGCCCGAGGTACGCGCCACGATCTTCCCGCAGGGTCATGTGTGTTCCGACACGCGGAATTTGCTGTTGTATTTTCGTTTGGATCACACCGGCCGGCTGCTGATGGGCGGACGCGGCCCGTTCCGTGAACCCCGCGGCGTGGAAGACTGGAAACATCTCGAACGCGTGGTGGCGAAGATGTTCCCGCAAGCGGCCGGTATCGGTTTCGACTACCGCTGGTGCGGCCGGGTGGCCATCACCCGCGATTACTTGCCGCACTTGCATCAGCCCGAGCCCGGCCTGCTGGTCGATATCGGTTGCCAAGGGCGTGGCGTGGGGTTGCAGACGCGCATGGGGCAGGCGATGGCCGCGTATGTGGCAAGCGGTGATGCCAAGATGCTGCCGGTGCCGATCACATCGATCGTACCGTTTCCGATGTACGGTTTGCGACGGGTATACGTCAACGCCGTCGTGACGTGGTATCGGCTGAACGACGGCGGGCTTTGACGCCCTGCGTCTCGGCAATCCGGTTGACGCGATGTGATCGCGACGAGACGAAAGCGCGCTTCCGAGGCCGGGATCGCATCGAGATGAAAATTGTCCTCAAGCGACCTCGTCGATCACGACTCAGGCGATCCCCTTCATCACGACATCCTCATGGGGCCGAACGAAGCGCCCGAGGGCGCGTCAGCCCATGGTTGGGGCCGAGCGTCCCGGGCACCGTCAGCCCCACGGCGCCGGCGATTTGCCACCAGCAGTGGTCGGCCTGCCGCACCAGCACGCATTCCGTGCTGAGCCCCATGAATTGCCCTTCCATCGAATGGCCCACCGCCACGTGTGCAACCTCTTCGGGCAAGCCCACCGTCAGGCACACGTGCATGCCAAACACCGAATGCCGGAAAGCCGGCTGCCCGCTCGCCGAAGGATCGCTGGCCCAACGCGCGCGGTTTTTCACATCGAACTCATACGGTTTACCCACATCATGGCACACGGCTGCCGCGATCAACACGTCCTGATCGATGACCACGTCGTCCCAGGCACTGCGAAACTCGTCGGCCAGGCGCAGCGCCAGACGAACGACGCCGCGGAGGTGATCGGCCTGCGTGCCCCGCTTGAGCACCGGCGACCCGGGATTGCCCTCCGCCGGCATATCGGTGATGCGCTCGAAGTCGGAGCAACACAACGCGTAGCTCCACGCTTCCACCGTCAACGCACGCAACGCCGCATCTTCGATCAACCGGATCTCGGGGAAATCGGCGAGCACCGCCTCGCGAGTGTGCGAGGTGACCGCGCGACGCAACCCGCAATAGTTGAGTGTCATCGCCCTGCTCCGGCCACATCGTGAGGGGCATTGCTGTTCGGGATGAACGCGAGCGTCCCTACCCTGCTTCGGATTGCGTTATGTGTCATGGCCTACTCCGGCTTGATATTGCCGCGACGAATCACGTCGGTCCACATCGCGATGTTTTTCTTGATCGTTTCGGCAAACGCCTCGGACGTGCTGCCGATCGGCGTAAATCCAATGCCCTTCAATTTGGCATTAAGTTCACCGCTGACCACTGACGTCGCCACGACTGACTGGAGTTGTGCAACGATCTCGCGCGGCGTCTGCGCGGGCGCCACCAGTCCGAAGAGGGGTTCGGTGTTGACGCCGGGATAGCCCGATTCGGCCATCGTCGGTACGTCGGGCAAGGCCGCCACGCGGCTCGGCGTCGTCAACGCCAAGGCCCGCATACGGCCGGATTTGATGTGCTCGAGCAGCGACGGCACGGTGCCGAATGAGAATTGAATCTGTCCGCCCATCAGGTCGGTATAAACGGTCGAGCCCCCGCGATACGGCACGTGCACAACATCGATACCGGCTTCCTGACGCAACTGTTGTCCCGCCAGATGCGGCGCGCTGCCCACGCCGGAGGAGCCGTAACTCAGCGTGCCGGGATTCGCCTTTGCCAGCGCGATGAACTCGGCCAACGTCTGCGCCTTCACCGAAGGATGCACGACGAGCACGAACGGCGCCGTGCAGATTTGCGTGATCGGCTCGAAGTCCTTGATGGTGTCGTAGGTCAGTTGACTGCCGAGGAGGCCTGGATTGATCACGAAGGTCGTATCCACAAACCCAAGCAGATAGCCATCCGGCGGCGCCGATGCCACAGCGCGCGTGCCGATCACCGTTCCTCCGCCGCTGCGGTTCTCGACGATGAATGTTTGCTTGAGCGCCGACGTCAATGCTTCGGCGGCAAACCGCCCGAGGGTGTCACTGGCTGCCCCCGGCGCAAACGGCACGATGATGCGCACGGGCTTCGTCGGATACTTATCCTGCGCACGCACCAGGGCGGGCCACAACGCCTGCGCCCCGACGATTGCCGATGACGCGGCGATAAATTTTCTTCTGCTGTGAATCATCGATGTCTCCTCTGTTTTCTTTTTGTTGGCCCCCGGGTGTGCCGGCGACCTATGAACTGAAACGTCCGGCGACCAGCGCCGCTTCAGGATCGGCGCCCAGCCCCGGCAGATCCGGCACGCTTACCTTGCCCGCCACGATCGGCACGGATGCCCCGTATGGAACGTGCTGCAACTCGACATACAAACGCTCAAGCGACGCTGGCGTGGGCTGCGCGGCCAACAGATGAAGCGCCGCCAGATATCCAGGACCGAAAAACGCAACCTGCGGCGCGCATCGCACCGCCGTGCCTTCGCACAAGCGCGAGATCTCGACCGCCGCCGTCAACCCAAGTTTGATGACGCTCGGCTGCACATAGCGCACCGTGCCGTCTGCCACCAGTTTCGTTATCTCGAAGGCGCTGCTGGCGTTCTCACCCACAGCCAATGGCACCGGTGACCGCTTGCTCAAACGCGCCAGGGCATCGTGATCTTCGGGCGGCCAGAGCGGCTCCTCGATCCACAATGGGTCGTGCGCCGCCATGTCGGCGATGGCGCCATCGGCTTCGTCAGGCAGCCAGGCGCAATTGGTGTCCACCATCAGCGGCAGCCCCGCACCCATCGCACGGCGCGCCGCTGCCACGGCACCCGTCGTCCGCTCGTGCAGTTTGACCTCCGCGTAGCCCGCCTCCAGCGCACGCGTGACGTTGCGATCGATCAGGGACTCGTCGGCGTAATACTGCAATAGCGAGGCATAGGCATTCACGCTGTCGCGCTGCTTGCCACCCAATAAGGCATAGAGCGGCACACCCTGCAGCTTGGCCTTGATGTCCCACAGCGCAATATCGAGCCCGGCAATCGCGTGAAGTACCGGACCCGAACGGCCCAGGTTATGCAACGTGCGCCGGATGACGGGCACCAACGTATCGTCCTCGCATGACTTGCCCACCGCGAGCGGCGCGATCAATGTGTCGAAGATGGCTTTGAGCGCCGTCGGCTCGACGCAATACGACTCTCCCCACCCAACCGTGCCGTCGCTGATCTCCAGCCGCACCAGGGCGCTGTCGAGTTTGTCGCGCGGACGCCCGGCGAACAAGGGCGCCGCCGTCCAATGATGGAAAGGCAAGCGCATCGGAATGCAGGTAATCGATCGGATCGTTGCAGCGGCCACGCGTTTGCCTTGTGATGAATGCGTCAAGGGCATCAGTGTTGCAAGCGGCTTTGATATAGTCAAATATATATAATCACTGTATTCATATACTTATTTATATACGTGGCGCCATGCTCAAGCCTACCGAACTCGCCCTGTTGAAAGCCGTGCACACGCTGGGTACGGTCACCGCTGCCGCCGAGGCGGTCGGCATGTCGCAGCCCGCCGCCAGCGCGATGCTGCGTCATATGGAAGATCGCCTGGGTTTCGACCTCTTCACGCGCGAACGCCGCCGGCTGACGCTCACGCGAAACGGGCAAGCGATGCTGCCTGAGGTGCTCAATGCGTTGGCCGGGCTGGAGGCAGTGGACCGGTTATCCCAGGATCTCAAACGCGGGCTGACCAGCCGACTGGTCGTTGGAACGGTATCGACTGCTGCCATCAGCTTGCTGCCATCGGCCATCGAATGGATACAGGCACGGCACCCCGGCATGACGGTATTGCTGCGCGCCGGCAACGCACTCGACATCATCGACATGGCTGCCGATCAGCGGATCGACGTGGGTGTCATCCTCGGCTCACCCATGGGCGACCGCGTCGGCACGAAGCTGCTGGCTCCGTTGAGCCTGTGTTGTGTGATGCGACCCGATCATCCCCTGGCACGAAAGAAGAAGCTAGGCCTGGCAGACATGGCCGCCGCGCGCCTCATCGTGCTGAGCCCGCACCTGCGGGTAGGCGAATCCTTCTCCCGCGCGATGAAACATGCTGGATTGGACTTTACGCCATCGATCGAAGTGATGCAGTCGTCGGCCGCGTGCGCGCTGGTTGAGGCCAATGCCGGGATCGCGGTGCTGGAAAATCTCAGCGCGGTACATGCGCATCGTTGCGGTCTGATTGCCAAACCGCTACTGGCGGTGGACGATCTGCCGCTGTGCGCCGTGTGGCCGAAAAATCGAAGCTTCAATACACCCACTGAAGACCTGCTTGCACGCTTGGCGACCGATGCGATCAACCTGCCGCTTTAACCACCGGCAACGCAAACTCGAATACGGCGCCCTTGCCTGCGCGCTCGACCAATTGAATGTCGCTGTCGTGCAACTGCAAAATGCGCCGCACGATAAGCAAACCCAGGCCGCCGCGGTCGCCCTGTGCCGGGCCGAGTGACGACGCGCGCTTGAACAAACCCTCGCGCAGCGACTGGGGGATGCCCGGGCCGGTGTCGCTAACGGACACCGCCACGGCATCGTGCGCACGGTGCAGTGCCACCTCGATCGTGCCGCCAGCAGGCGTATGCCGAATCGCGTTGTCGAGCAGATTGGTCAACACGCGTTCGATCATCCCCAGATCGGCGCATGCCATCGGCACATCGCGCCCCACATCGATCGACAGCGTCAATCGGCGCGCTTCTGCCGCCAATTCGAATTTCTGCAGGACGTCTTGAACCAACTCGGCCAGTGAGAACATTTCCCGCTCGGGTTGAACGACGCCGGATTCCAACCGCGCCAGCTCGAACAAGGTCTGCGCCAGCTTGCCGACCTTGCGGCTCTGCGCCAAGGCGATGTCGATATACCGCCGCCGCTCGTCAGGCGTCAACGTATCCGCCTTCAACAACAGCGTTTCGAGATACCCATGCAGGGAGGTCAGCGGCGTGCGCAAATCGTGCGAGATATTGGCGATGATCTCGCGCCGTTGCTGATCGGCCTGCGTCAGCGCCGACCATTGCTCGCCGATACGCTGCGCCATTTGCTCGTAGCTGTGACGCAGCACCACGATCTCGTCGCGTTCGCCGTCCGGTAGCGCGGCGGGCCGATGCGTCAACTTGAGCGGTGCGGAAGCCCCCGCATCGAAGGCCCGCACGGCCTGCGTCAAGCTGCGAAGCGGGGTAGTGATCAAGCGAAACGCGATCAATCCTGCCGCCAAGCCCAGCAATGCCACCAGCGCCATCGACCAGAGCGTGACCCGCAGCACACTGCTGGAGGTGAGATTCGCGGCGACCATATCGTGCGTTTCACCGAGCAGCACCACATACACGAATCCGGCAGGTTGCCCGTTGCGAAACAACGGGGCGGCACTGAACACTTTGCGCGCCGTGGCGCTACGCGGATCGTCTCCCAGGATCGGCAGCGGCTCGCCACTCGCCAGCGATTGCAAAGGGCCAAGATCGACCCGATCGCGCTTGAGCGACCCCGGCGGCGCGGCATTGCCCACGATCACGCCCGCCTTGTTCAACAGATAGACCTCGACGCTGGGGTTCACCGCCATCAGCTTGTCGAACAACGCGCGCAGCGCCACTGCATTCAGCCCGTCTGCCGTCATGAACTCGTCGCTTTCGGCGATATGGCTGGCCAAACCGGCAGACAACCGCTGCACCGTTTCCTGCTCCTGCTCAGTCGTCGCGCGCATCTGCAGCCACACCGAGGCGCCGCAGCAGGCGAGCAACAACAACGCGAACACGGCGCACAGCCGCTGAGTGACCGTCAGGCGTCTCATGACCGATCCGCCGGCGCAGCGGGCGGTGCCAGCGTGGCCTGTGCCGACGGCGCAAACTTATAGCCATGCCCCCATACCGTCAAAATACGGCATGGATTGGCCGGATCCGGCTCGATCTTCATCCGCAGCCGATTGATGTGCGTATTCACGGTGTGCTCATAGCCATCGTGCTGATACCCCCACACATGATTGAGCAGATCCATCCGCGAAAAAACCTTGCCCGGGTTGCGCACGAAAAACGCCAGCAGATCGAACTCACGCGGCGTCAATTCGATCGGCTTATCGTCCACCCGCGCATCGCGAGCCATCGGATCGATCGCCACGCCGTTCACCTGAATCAGGCCCGCATCGATTTTCATATCACGCGCCAGCGCATCTGTTCGGCGGATCAGCGCTTTCACGCGCGCCACGAGTTCGAGAATCGAAAAGGGTTTGGCGAGGTAATCGTCTGCGCCCAATTCCAATCCAAGAATGCGATGCACCTCGCTCGAGCGCGCACTGATGATGATGATCGGCGTATAGCGCGTCATTGCACGGGTGCGCTTGCACAGCTCCAACCCGTCGATACCCGGCAGCATCAAATCGAGTACCAAAGCGTGCCACCCGCCCTCTTCCAGCCGCCGCAGGCCTTCGTTACCGTCAGGCGCATGCGTGACCAGATAGCCCTCGTCGCGCAGATGCATGCGCAGGAGCTCGGCAATATGCATGTCGTCTTCGACGATCAGAACGCGTTTTTGCGTATCCATGAATGAAAAGGGTCAGATCACTGCCATGTTGCAACGCCAACATTGTGACGTCTTTCGGCTCCCGCAAAGTTCACGATTATTTTAAGTTTGCGTGAGGACTTGGCGACCGGGTCGGCTCAACAATGCTTCCATCAGAAGAAAACTGGGGCCCGACATGCCAACAACCTTGACGCACAGTGCGCAGCGCACCGCGACCGCCGTGCAACCCGGCTGGCTGAGAATTTCCCATTGGATCAATGTGTTGGCCGTGCTGATCATGGTGACGAGCGGTTGGCGTATTTATAACGCCTCGCCACTGTTCGACTTCCGGTTTACCGACAGCATCACCCTTGGCGGCTGGCTGGGCGGTGCGCTGCAATGGCATTTTGCCGGCATGTGGCTGCTGGCCGCCAATGGGCTCTTTTACCTGGCCTGCAATATCGGCACCGGCCGTATGCAAACGCGGTTCTTCCCCATCAAGCTCGCTGCGCTGGCCTCGGATACCGCTGCGGCGCTGCGGGGCAAACTGACGCACGCCAATCCGCGCCAGTACAACAGCATTCAACGCCTCGCCTACCTGTTTGCCGTGATCGTGCTTGCGCTCCTGATCCTGTCCGGCCTGGCGCTCTGGAAACCTGTGCAGTTCGCCCTGCTGCGCGACCTGTTCGGCGGCTATGAATTCACACGCCGGGTGCATTTTTTCGCCATGGCGGGGCTGGTTGAATTCGTCGTCGTGCACGTCGCGATGGTCGCCATCGTGCCGCGCACGCTACTCACCATGATTCGAGGTCGATAAGGCATGCGCCCCACCGATAAACGCGATATGAGCAACCCCCGCGCCGACGATATCGTGCGCGACGCCAAGAAGCTCTTGTTGCCCCGCATCCAGGACGGCTCACGGCGCGCCTTCCTGTCCCGAACGTTGACGCTCGGCGGTGTGGCCCTCTTGAGCGGCTGCAACGTCTCGGACAACGCCGGCGTCGAACAGGCGCTGACCAAGATCTCGCGCTTCAACGACCGCGTGCAGGGGTGGATCTTCGATCCCAAGCAATTGGCGCCCACTTATCCCGAATCGATGATCACCCGCCCGTTTCCGTTCAACGCCTATTACGGGCAGGATGAGATTCGTCAGGTGGACGGCGACAGCTTTCGACTCGAAGTCTCCGGGATGGCGCGCGACAAACGCCAGTGGCAGTTGCATGAACTGGCTGCGTTGCCGCAAACCGAGCAGATCACCCGGCACATCTGCGTGGAGGGCTGGAGCGCCATCGGCCGTTGGGGCGGAGTGAAGTTTTCCGACTTTCTGGAACGTGTGGGCGCCGATACGACCGCGAAGTACATCGGCTTCAAATGCGCCGACGATTACTACACCAGTATCGATATGCCGACTGCGTTACACCCGCAGACGCTGCTGACGCTTACCTATGACGGCCAAGTGCTGCCGCCGGAGTACGGCTATCCGATGAAGCTGCGCATGCCCACCAAGCTTGGGTACAAAAATCCAAAGCACATTCAAGCCATTTTCGTGACCAATGCCTATCCGGGCGGTTACTGGGAAGACCAGGGATACAACTGGTTTGGCGGAAGTTGAAGCATCGAAAACATCGTGATGCCCGACGTTCCCGTCGCACAACACCGCAAACTTCCGTTTGCAGGTTTCCATCTTGAGGAGTTCACTATGAAGAAGATCACCACCGCCGTTTTTGCCGTTTGCATGGCCGCTGCCGCAGGGTCCGCGTTCGCGGCCGACACCATGGGCCGAGATTCGATGTCCAAGGACAGCATGGGTAAAAGCACGACGGCGCCCGCTACCGGCATGTCGAAGGATTCGATGAGCAAGGACGGCATGAACAAGGGCGGCACCATGTCCAAGGATGGGATGTCCAAAGACAGCATGGGGAAGGACACCATGGGCAATGGATCCATGTCGAAGGATGGCATGAGCAAGGATTCGATGGGTAAAGGCACCATGTCCAAAGACGGCATGAAGCAGTAAGAAGCTACCGGCCTGCCGCAGCGTCTTTTGCAGCAGGCCAATCGCGAACAATGATGAGGAATGCACCATGAACCACACCCGTAGACGCGCATTGACGATTGGAGGACTGGGCGTGCTGGGCTACGTCGGCTTGAGCCTGCGCGGCCCCCGCACCTCGATGGCCAGCGAAGCTGCCCACGCCGCCTTCCCTGTGAAACATACGGCCGACGAATGGCGCAAGATGCTCACGCCGCAGCAATACGACGTGCTGCGCGAAAGCGGCACCGAACGCCCCTATTCCAGCCCGCTGAATAACGAACATCGCGAAGGCGTCTTCGACTGTGCAGGCTGCAAGAAAGATCTTTTCTCGTCAAAGACGAAGTTTGAAAGCGGTACAGGGTGGCCCAGCTTCTGGCAGCCGCTTGATGCCGCCATCGTGACCGAAACGGATTCGACGTTCGGCATGAAGCGCACCGCAGTGGCCTGCGCATCGTGCGGCGGGCATTTGGGTCACGTATTTGACGACGGCCCGAAACCCACGGGCCTGCGATATTGCATGAATGGCGTGGCAATGAACTTCAAGCCCGTCAAAGCGTAATCAAGGCTTCGGTATACCCGGCTTGAAACGCGACGGCAAAAACACAACGCCCGAAGCGTCAAGCCAGTCGTCAAATCAATCATTAACACGCGCGCCGCAATTTCTATCAATAAGGAAGTCCATCATGAGCGTAGCAATCAAATCGGCATCGTCCGCCAGTCGCTGGCGTCAAATTGGCGGCGTGGCCGCATTGGCGGTGGCGCTCGCCGGCGCTTGGCAGGTCAGTCGCGCATCCGAAACCGTCTACAACATCGCACCACCCAAAGTCGACGAGCAAACGTCCGGCAAGGCACTCGAAAAAGCAGTCATTGCAGGCGGCTGCTTCTGGGGCGTGCAAGCCGTATTTCAGCACGTCAACGGCGTGAAGAATGCCGTGTCGGGCTACGCCGGCGGCGACGAGAAAACGGCGCAATATCGCACGATCAGCTCCGGTCAAACCGGCCACGCAGAAGCCGTCGAGATTTCCTACGACCCGTCGGTGGTGACCTACGGTCAGTTGCTGCAGATCTTCTTCTCGGTGGCGCACGATCCAACGCAGTTGAACCGCCAAGGCCCGGATGCCGGAACGCAATACCGGTCGACCATCTTCCCGGCGAACGCAGAGCAAACCAAAGTCGCTACCGCATACATCGAGCAGTTGAATCAATCCGGCGTGTACCCCAAGAAGATTGCCACCACGACGGAGCCGTTAAAGGGCTTCTACAAGGCCGAGGATTATCACCAGGACTATCTGGTGAATAACCCATATCAGCCCTACATCGTGATCAACGACAAGCCGAAGGTGGAAAATCTCGCGAAGACGTTCCCGCAAGCGTTTCGCAAGGAGCCGGTGCTTGTGGCGCGGTGAATGCCTTAATCCAGCGCTTCGGCCGGACCGAAAAACTCATACTGCGCTTGCGCGTCCGGCACACCCATTTCCTGAAGTGCGATCTTCATCGCGCGCATAAACGGCTTGGGTCCCAAGAAGTAGGCATCGACGTCGCGATCGGCCGGCAACCACTGCTCGAGATGCGCCACCGCCGGACGCCCAACCGCATCCGGCTGGCGTGCCAGCGTAACGTCAGCGTGTTCATACACAAAGAATGCCTGGAAATGCGGAAACGCGGCCGCCCAGTCTCGCACCACATTGCTAAACGCGTGAGCGTGCGCGTTGCGTGCGTAATGGATGAACACAACCGGTCGTGGCGCGCCTGCCAGTGCGGCTTGCGCCATGGCAAGCGTGGGCGTAATGCCGACGCCGCCGCTGATCAGCACCAGCGGTTTAATGCTATCGCCAAGCGTAAAAGCGCCTGCCGGTGGAAACAACGCGATCGTGTCGCCCTCATGCACGGCATCATGCAGGTAAGTAGACGCCACGCCGTTCGCCTCGCGCTTCACACTGATCCGATAGCCACGCCCATCGGCTGCCGCCGAGAGTGAATAATTACGGCGAATCTCTTCGCCGCTCACATCCAGACGCATCCCGATGTACTGGCCCGGTTTGAAATCGACCACGGGTTTGCCGTCTTGCGGGGTGAGATAAAAAGACGTGATCTCTGCGCTCTCAGGCACTTTTCGCTCAACGATGAAGTTACGCTCGCCACGCCAGCCGCCCGGCGATTGCGCAAGCACGTCGTACGCGTCACGCTCTGCCGCGATGAGAATATCGGCGAGTTGCTGATAAGCCGCACCCCATGCATCGATGACAGCATCGGTGGCAATCTCGGCGCCCAGCACTTCCCGAATCGCACGCAACAGGCACGAGCCTACGATGGGATAGTGCTCGGGCTGAATCTGCAGCGCCACATGCTTGTTGACGATCTGTCCGGCGAGCGGCCCAAGCGCCTCGAGCCGATCGATATTGCGCGCATACATCAGCACCCCATTGGCAAGCGCGCGAGGCTGTGCGCCGCTGGCCTGATGCGCCTGATTGAATAACGGTCGCACCTCGGAGTACTCGGCAAGCATCGTCCTGTAGAAATGCGTGGTGAGTGCTTCACCACCGGCTTCCAAGAATGGCACCGTGGCGGTAATGATGGCGCGTTGAGAAGAGGTCAACATGATCGTGGTCCCGAATGGATGGCTTTTGAACTACCGGGTAAATCCGTGTCAAGACCAAAGCACGATGAATGCCAACTGGAAACCACATTTAAATCAATGACCTATGAGTCATCAATGTGTTTTCGACATGCTAAAATGACTTCATAATCCAACCACATAAGTCAAAATGACACGCACTGCGGAAACTTTGGATGCGCTTGCGCCGCTCATCGCAGATTTGGCGAGCGAGATCGCGCCAGAGTTGCGCTATCAGCGATTGCTCGAGGCGCTTCGACGCCTTCTGCCTTGCGACGCCATCGCACTCTTGCATTTGGAAGCGGATGTATTGGTGCCGCTCGCCGTGCATGGGCTCAGCCCCGATACGCTGGGACGGCGCTTTCTTGTTAATGCGCATCCCCGCCTGCAAGCCATCCTCAATGCACCGCATGCCATCCGTTTCCCTGCCGACTGCGGCTTGCCGGATCCCTACGATGGTCTCGTCGAAGGCGCGAGTGGCGACCTGGCGGTACATGACTGCATCGGCTGCGTGCTGCGCGTGGGCCATGCCACCTGGGGCGTGCTCACGCTCGATGCACTGGATGCCGGCCGGTTTTCCGCAGCAGACCTGAAAATTCTGAATACCTTCGCCGGCTTGGCGTGCGCCACGGTCGCAGCAACGGCGCGCTTGCACCTGCTCACGCGATCCGTCGAAGACGAACGCCGCAAAGCCGAGGCCCACCGGCTCGCGGCCAGCCCCATCAGGCACACCTTGGCCGGAAACAGCCCTGCCTTCCGGCAACTGATCTCGGAAATCGACTTGGTTGCCCCGAGCGATCTCACGGTGCTTATCACCGGCGAAACCGGTGTCGGCAAAGAACTCGTTGCGCGCCAACTGCATGCCCAGTCATCGCGCACGGCTGGCGTATTCGTCAGTGTGAACTGTGCGGCGTTGCCGGACAATCTGGTCGAGAGCGAGCTCTTCGGACATGTGCGGGGCGCCTTTTCGGGTGCAACCGGCGATCGGCATGGCAAGTTCGAAATGGCGCATCACGGCACGCTTTTCCTCGATGAGGTGGGTGAACTGCCGCTTGCTGCGCAGGCCAAACTGCTGCGCGTGCTGCAGGATGGGCAACTGCAACGCATCGGTTCGGATCGCGAGCATCACGCCGATGTTCGACTGCTTGCCGCAACCAACCGCGATCTGGCGAGCGAGGTACGTGCGGGACGCATTCGCGCCGATCTGTACCATCGGCTGAGCGTGTATCCGCTGCACGTGCCACCACTGCGCGATCGCGGGCAAGACGTCCTGCTGCTTGCCGGCACCTTCATCGAAGAGAACCGGCGGCGCATGGGATTGCGCGGCCTGCGTCTATCGGCCAACGCGCAGCAGCTATTGTTGGCGCATGCATGGCCCGGCAATGTGCGCGAGTTGGAGTATCTGATCGCGCGCGCCGCGTTGAAGACCATGGGTCGACATGTGCGTGCCAGTACGGCAACGCTGCGTTCAGACATCCTCACCCTCGAGGTGGCGGATCTCGATATCGCACGCTCGCCCGCTCCCGGCGACAGCAATGGCGACGGTCCTCACGCATTGGACCTCGAACACGTGGGGCCGCACACCCTCGACTTGCGCGCCGAAGTGGATGCGTTTCAGCGGCGCCTGATCGAACGCACGCTCGGGCAGCATCACAGCAACCTCGCTGCAGCGGCCCGGGCGCTGACGATAGACCGAGCCAATCTGGCGCGATTGATCTCACGGCTTGGTTTGGTCACGGGCAGCAGTACCAAGGAAAAGCGTCGATGAGTGAATGCTATATTTCCGCGGTCACTGCCCCACGTTTCAGTCGCTCACTTTGAAGCTCTCCACATTCGTCGGCGCCCTCTGGCCACAACCGCTTCACGTCAATGGCCGTGAGCGCTTCAGGGCCGCGCTCGGTGCGGCAATCGGTATTGCATTGACGGCATGGCTCTGCCTTTGGTTTGTGGGTAGCGGTGCCACGTCACCTTGGCTCGTCGCGCCCATCGGCGCCAGTGCCGTTCTTATTTTTGCCGTGCCTTCAAGCCCACTTGCCCAGCCGTGGGCGGTAATAGGCGGCAATACGCTGTCGGCATTGATCGGCGCCTTGTGTGCAATGCTGATCCCGGATCCCGCCTGGGCCGGCGCCGCGGCGGTGGGTGTGGCGATCGGCGTGATGTTTGCCCTGCGTTGCCTGCATCCGCCAGGGGGTGCCGCGGCACTGCTGGCCGCGATGGCCGGCGTCGATCTGCACTTTGTGCTGTTTCCTGTTTTGGCCAACTGCGTGCTGATCGTCGCGGCAGGCATGTTCTACAACGCGATGACGGGTCGCCGCTATCCGCACGTGGCGGCAGCGCCCAAATCGGCGCCCGGCACCGAGCCGAACACGCGCTTCACCACGGCCGACCTGAACGCTGCACTCGAGCATTACAACCAGGTTGTCGACGTCAATCGCGATGAGCTTGAGACGTTGCTACGCCATGCCGAAGCGGCGGCTTTCCAGCGAAATTTCGGCGACTTGCGCTGCGCCGATATCATGGCGCGAGACGTTCAAACCGCAAACTTCGGTACGCCGCTGGATCAGGCATGGTCGGTCATGCAAAAACGCCGCATCAAGGCGCTTCCGGTGGTGGATCGCGTTGGACGTATCGTCGGCATCGTGACGGTAGCCGATTTCATGCGGCATGCCGGCATGGATAAACCGCGCGGCATTCACGGCAGGCTGCGCCGCCTGGTCACGCCGAGCGGCCGCGTGCATTCGGAAAAACCGGAAGTCATCGGCCAGATCATGACCACGCACGTGCGCAAGCTGACGGTGGATCGGCACCTCACGGAACTGGTTCCGCTCTTCGCCGACGGGGGCCATCATCACATTCCCATCGTCGACCACGACGACAAGCTGGCCGGCATCATCACGCAGACCGATCTTGTGAAGGCGCTCTATGGCGCGACGCATCTCTAGACCGGTGTCGCGGCCCGTACACGCATATTGCCGCCGTTACAGGTTGACTGCGGCCGTTGAATGAGCCGTTGGACCGCCCCGTCGGACTCCCCCATCCCATGCCGCTCGTCGCAATTTGTAAGCAAGCCGCCGCCGGTGAGCGCCTTTGTATATGATCGCGCGCTAACACTCTTATAAGCGCACTGCGACACCATGGGACTCGCGTTACAATCGCTCTCGGCCTGGCAGGTCATGCTGTGGGGACTGGCATTCTTCAGTGGCATCTACCTGCTGTTCGGCAGCGCGATGTGGCTGCTGACAAATAAACTGCTGCCGGCGATGGGCATCGGCCATGTACTCGACCCCCGTCCGCTGGCGCCGGGCCAGTTGAAACGCGAACTGCAGCAGTCGGCATTGTCGATCCTGCTCTTCGGCACCGGCATGATTTTCCCGTGGGGATTGCTGCAATTGGGCTGGGCCCATCTCACGCCCAATGCCAGCGGCACGCGCATCGCGCTTGAGATCCTCGCGCTGGTGATCTGGAACGACATCCATTTCTGGATCAATCACCGCCTGCTGCACACCAAATTGCTGCGCAAGTTTCATCTGCCGCACCACCGCTCGGTGGTCACCACGCCGTTTGCCACCTACAGCTTTCATCCGATCGAAGCGCTGATGCTCGGCAACGTCATTCTGCTGCCGATGATCGTGCACGATTTCAGTTTCTGGTCGCTGGCGTCCGTGCCGGTATTCAGTCTGTTCTTCAACTGCATCGGTCACGCCAACTACGACTTTTTTACCCGTGTGTCCTACGCGCACTGGTTTGCCGCAAGCCGCCGCCATCATTTGCATCACGCTTGCTACAACGGCAATTTCGGTTTTCAGTTCACGTTTATGGATCGCCTGTTTCGCACGCGTCTGGACGGCGATGCGGCGCATGGCCAGATCGACGCATTTCGCCGGCGGGAGACGCACGGCAGTTCAACCTCGTGAGTGCGTTAACCGTTCGCCATCGTTTGCCGCGGCTGCGCCACTGGCGCGATTGGCAAAGCCTGGCGTATCTCGTGGCCTATCCGGCACTCGTCGTCTGGATGTGGGCGCACGGATTTTCGTTCGTGCTTTATGGCGTACTGCTATTTTTGACGCTGGGTATCGGTGTCATTCACCATAACCATACCCATCGACGGATGTGGCATGGGCGCTGGGCCAATCGACTGACCGATTTCTGGATCACGCTGCTGCAGGGGCATCCCACATGTGTGTTTTATCCCGCGCATGTGGGCAATCATCATCGCTATAAGCATGGCCCGCAAGACGTTGCGCGCACGTATCGCTTCGGTGGCGACACCAATCATCTGCTGGGGTATCTGCTGCATCCCTTGCAAGCGGGGATTGCACTCTATCCGCATATTCTTGGTTGGCTGAGCAGCCTGCGCCGGCACTGGCCCGGTGTGTGGCGCTACTGCATGGCGCAGTATGCCGTCTGGTTAACGCTGTGGGGCGGTGTATTGATCGCCGATCCGGTCAAAGGTTTGGTCTACGTCATCATTCCGCAACTGCACGGATTGCATTGGCTGTTGGCGACCAATTATCTGCAGCATGCGCATGCCGACGGCTCGGCGCATGGCCGAGTATCGGGCCCCGATGGCGAAAAGATCCAACAGGGACCGCTGAATTACGCGCGCAATTTCGAAGGGCTGGTCAATCCCCTGCTCTTCAATATCGGTTTGCACACCGCGCACCACGAACATTCACGGACGCACTGGGCCGAACTCACGCATCTGCATCGCGATCGGTATCGCCATCGCGTCGATCCCACGCTCAACGAATCCGGCCTTGTGCCTTATATGACGCGGGTGTTTGTGCTGGGCACCGTGATGGCGCGCTACCGCAGCCGTTCACTCATGTCGCCACAGCCTGCGCCCGCCGCTGTCCGCCCTATTGTCTTTTAGAAGCGAATTTTCATGCCTACCGCCTTTGACCGCGTGTATCTTCAGAGCGCCAGTTATTTCATGCCGGGCGAGCCCGTCGATAACGATCGCATGGACGACTATATTGCGCCGTTGAACCGGATCTCATCGCGCATCAAGTCGCGGATCCTGGCCGAGAACGGCATCAAGCAGCGTTATTACGCCATCGATACGCAAGGCAATACCGTGATGACCAACGCGGCCTTGGCCTCCAACGCGATCCGCGATTGCCTGCAGCGTGCCCAAACCGATCTCTCGGCCGTGTCGTATCTGGCCAGCGGTTCATCCGGCGGCGACACATTGATGCCGGGATTCGCCAACATGATCCAGGGCGAACTGGCCGCGCCGCCGATGGAAACGGCGTCGATTCATGGCATCTGCGCCGCGGGCGTGTCGGCGATTCAGGCGGCAGCGCAAGGCATCGAACTGGGCTCGCATCGCCTGAGCCTGGCCGTGGCCAGCGAACTGCCCTCGCGCTTGTTCAAGCGTTCGCGCTTTGCGTCGCGCGGCTACGACGCGGACTTCGATGCCCACTTCCTGCGTTGGATGCTGTCCGATGGCGCAGGTGCGGTGCTGTTGGGTGACGGCTCGCATCAAACCGCCAGCATTGCGCCCGGCGTACGCATCAAACTCAAGTTCGTGCATCACCGCACCTTCTCAGGCGATTATCCGGTGTGCATGCAATTGGGGCTCACGGCCGATCGCCAGAAAGCGCACCTCGATTACCCGTCGTGGACGGACGCGGAAGCCGACGGCGCGTTGTCGTTGCGGCAAGACATCCGCCTCCTGCCGCACTTGTTCGATATCAGCATTCACGAGTACGCCAAACTCGTGCGCGACAAGTGGGTGGACCCCACCCGCATCAATCATTTCCTGTGCCACTACTCGTCCGAGAAATTCATCCCGGTCGTCGAGAATCTAATGGAACAGGCCGGTTTGTCGATCCCGCGCGAGCGCTGGTTCAGCAACCTGGCCTGGCGCGGCAATACCGGCGCGGCATCGATCATGATCATGCTGGCTGAATTTCTGCAGACCAAAACCGTGAAGCCTGGCGAACAGATCTTCTGCTACATCCCTGAGTCGGGGCGGTTTACCACGGCGTATATGCTGTTTGAAGTGGAGGCCGACGATCAGCCTGTGGCTGGTGCGCGCACGCGAACTGTGGGGACTTCCACAACCTCAGATGGATCTTCGGCATCGGCTTCGGCTCCGATCTCGACGACGCCGCCGGGCGATAGCTTATCGCTTGACGCCGACGCCATCGCCCCGCCGCACGATCCCGCACAAGCGCCCGAAGGCCTGGGGCAACTGCTCACCGAACTCGCCTCGATCTGGCACGACTACCGCTCGCGCGTCTGGCGTACGCCGCTCGTGCGCACCTTGCGTGAACGCCGCTTCGAGACCAGCGATTATGTGAATTGGATGGCCAACTGGATTCCGCAGGTGCGCGAAGGCTCGAAGTGGATGCGTGAAGGCGCCGAATCGTTGTCCGACGCGTACGCGCCGCTGGCCGCGCTGATCAGCGGCCATGCCGGCGAAGAACAGGACGACTTCAAAATCCTGTTCAGCGATTACCACAAGGCGGGCGGCACCGAGCAGAATATCGACAACCTGCGCCGCAACCCGGGTGGTGAAGCGTTGAACGCGTACCTGCATTCCCTGGCCGCCACGCACGATCCGATCGGTCTGCTTGGCGCGATCTACATTATCGAAGGCACCGGGCAGCGCATCGTGCCGGCGTTGCTGCCATTGCTCAAAGCCAGCGTACCGCTGCCGCCGGATGCCTTCCGCTTCCTCGAATATCACGGTCATAATGACGAGCATCACCTGGAAGAGTGGCTTACGGCCGTCGAACTGGCATTGGACTGCGACCCCGACGGTTCGGCCGAACGCCGCATCGTCGATACTGCACGCCGCACCGCCGCGCTTTACCTGATGCAGTTTCACCACGTTAAAGATTATTGAACGCCATGAACCGTACGCCCGAGTTTCTTGAACGCGGCCACGATCCCGCCGATCCCAGCCCTTGGTTGGCCTCGTATCTGGATCGCAGCACCCCGCTGCCGGATAATGTGAAGGCCGCGTGGCTCAAAGACTCGAGCTCGCGATCGCGCCAGTTTCTGCTGCCATTTCTGCGGCCGCTGGCGCGCCTGTCGATCATCCTGATCCAGATTATCAAAACGGTATTGCCCAAGCGCTGGTCGCACTCCCGCCTGCTGCATCGCATTCTGGCATGGGGGCTACAGCGCTTCGTGTCACCCGAGGCCAATTGGCTCATCATGCGGCACTTCCATCTGGGATCGCAGATCCTGGCGTTTATCGGCAAGAACTCGCCTGCACCCATTACCACCTCGCCGCTCACGCCATATACCGTCGACGATTATCGGGATGACCTGTTCGTCAAACACGACATCAATCTCTTCAACTTCGTGATCCGCTTGAATCAGGCGCTACGCGACGCCAATCTGGAGATGCGCCCGCCCGAGCATCTCGATTTCTCAATGATCCGCGAGCCGGATTTGCCGTTGGATACGATGCCCAACGGTAAATACAATTTTCTGGATCTGCAGAGTTCGATTGAGTTGTTTACGCCGCTGTATCAGTTGCTGTTGACGGACAACGATTTCTGGCGTGCCGCCAACTCGCTGCAGTTGGACGAAACGATCGGCATCTATGCCGCGCAGTTGCTGTCCGCCCCGCACCACCTGATTCTGGTAAACAACAATCACCCGCTGGTGCCGTTGTCGACCTTGCGAGCGGGACACCGGCTGGTGTTGCACGGGTTGTCGTCGGAGATGCTGCACGCCCTGCTTACGCAAATGCGGGACGCGCAACACGGTGCGCCGGAGCCTGCGCCGGTGAGCTAAAGGCAGTGACAACGCCTTCGTGGCATGATGGCGTATGGAAACGCTACCGCTTTTTCCCCTGAGCAGCGCCCTTTTCCCCGGTGGCGTGATGCACCTGCGGATTTTCGAAGTGCGCTATCTCGACATGATCCGGCGCTGCATCGCAGAAGACGGCACGTTCGGCGTCGTCCCGCTCATCAGCGGGCGCGAGGTGCGCATGCCCGAGTCCAGTGAGACCTTTTCTTCAGTCGGCACGCGGGCCCGCATCGAGAAATGGGATGCGCCGATGCCCGCCCTGCTGGAGATCCGTTGCGTGGGCACCACGCGCTTTCGCCTCACCTCTCACGAGCAAGGTTCCTATGGACTGTGGATGGGCAAAGTCGTGGACATGATAGACGCGCCGCCACAAGAGATTCCAGAATCGCTGCAGTCTGCCGCGAATGCGCTGGGTAAGTTCATTGCATCGTTGCAGCAAGATGGGGTCTCGACCGCACAGATGCCGATCGCGCCGCCGTTCAGGCTGGACGAAGCCGGTTGGGTGGCGGATCGGTGGAGTGAATTATTGCCACTGCCGTCCAGCGAGCAGGAACGGCTGCTGTCGATGGAAGACCCGGTGGCGAGGCTCGAACGGATTCAGACCTATCTCTCGGACGGCCCAGCGTCGCTGTGACCTTTGCTCAGCGCAGCTGCACCGAGCTTCAAGCGCTTTGGAGCCTCGGCATCTTGGAATCGGGTTCGGCGATGAGAATGAGCGTGTGCCGTGTGCTGGCACGCCATCGACCTTCGCTATGCGGCAGCATCCGGGGCGACCTTCACCGCTTTTGCACCGGTTGCAGCTTGGGTTGCGAGGAGCGATTCCAGCATCGCCTTGAGCCTCATGGCGACGTCACTGATTGCTTGATCCATCGGGCGCGGGTGAAAGTCGCATACACACAGGGCTCCGAGCCTTTGATTATCGGCATCTCGAATGGAGATTCCAAAATAAGCTTCAATCTTCGGCTCGCACTGCAACAAAGGATGGTTCTCAAAAATCGGATCGAGAGACGCATTGCGAACGATAAATGGCGTATCGAGCTCGATTGCATACGTGCAGAAGGTCAGATTTCGATCCGTCTCGATCATGTCCGGACCCAGCGCGCTGCGAAACCACTGACGATCGCGTCCCATCAGGGAGAAGCCGGCAACCGGCGTCTGTGCCACCTGCTGCAGAATGGCGGCCGCATGGCGAAAGCTGTCGTGAATGTGCGGACCAAGCGCCTGAAAGCGCTCAACGGCCAAAAGCCGGGCAAACTCAGCCAACTCAGGAGCTTGAATAATGTTCATCGCAAATTCCGCCAAGTATTTCGGAGGTATCCGAACTCAGCTCTACGATACACACAGTTTCACCCAAGCGAAAGATTAAATTGCATTATATGAAGCAGTGCACAAGCACCAGAAAATAAAATTCGGCATATTCGGAAATTATTAACTAGCCTGGCTGCGAAACCATTTTCCGTTAATGAAGATTCGCATATTGATCGCACAGCATCAGTGCAAAAGTGTCGGCAGGCATTGGTTTGCCAAAAAGATATCCCTGCGCCTCTTCGCATCCTTTCGCGCGCAAACGGGTCGACTGCTCAACCGTTTCGACGCCCTCGGCGGCAACTGAAAGTCCGAGGCTTTTACCCAAAAACAGGATCGCGCGAATAATGGCGGCGTCTTCCTTGTGCGTCAGCATTCCGCGGACGAAGGACTGGTCGATCTTCAGACGGGTGAGCGGAAATCGCTTTAGCGTATTGAGCGACACGACGCCCGCGCCGTAGTCGTCAAAAAGAATCGAGACACCAGCTGCGCGAAGGTGATGCAATTGGGTCGCAGCGTGCTGGTCGTCGCGCAGCAAAACGCCGCCAGGTATTTCGAGTTCAAGCGTTTGGAATGCCAAATTCGTGCGGTGCAGAATTTCTTGCACAGTGTCAAAGAAATTACCGTCGCGAAGCTGCGCGCTGAAAAGATTCACCCCGATTCTGAAATCTCGAATGCGTTTCTGCCATGCGAACGCTTGCTCGCATGCCACCTCCAGTGCCCAGTTGCCAACCTTTGCGGCCAGCGGACTGGCCTCCAACGTGCCCAAAAATGCACTTGGCGGCAGCAATCCTTTTTCGGGATGACGCCATCGGAGCAAGGCCTCCGCGCCAATCAACGTGTTGTCGGCCAGACGAAATTGTGGCTGGTAGTGCACTTCAAATTCGCCGTTGCTCAGCGCGCGTGCAAACTCAGCTTGATAGGCGCGTTTCGCCGTTGCCATATCACGCAGCGCGGGCGTATAAAACCGCAGGCAGTGCTTTCCCTGCGCCTTCGCTTCGTACAAGGCAAGGTCTGCACTCGACAATAATTTCTGTACCGTCTGACCGTGAGTCGGAAGCATGGCAATACCCACACTTGCACCGATTGTCACCGGCAAGCCATCGACGATGATCGAGGCGGAGAGCGACTCGATGATATTGTGGGCGAGTTCGCTCGCAGTCGAAGTATCGCCCATACCGGGCAGAAAAATAGCGAACTCGTCGCCTCCCATGCGCGCCAACACATCGCCTGTTCGAACACCCGCAGTCAAACGCTTTGCAACGGTAATCAATACAGCGTCACCCCCCGGATGGCCCAAGGTGTCGTTGACGTCCTTGAAACCGTCTAGATCGATCATCATCAGGCAACCGTCAGTCTCAACAGCGATCGCCGCCTCCACCTGATAGCGAAACAGCGCCCGGTTTCCGAGCCCGGTGAGCGGATCCATCTGCGCCAGTTGGAAGAGTCGCTCCTCGTTTTTGAGGCGCTCCGACACATCGCGCAAAATAGCGCAGAACGTCAAGCGGCCAGACTCTCGCCACACCGACGACGACACCTCCACCTGAACGATGTCGCCCTCGCGCGTGCGCAAGCCCAGTTCAACAGTCCGACCTTCGTAGGGAGAGGTCTCGTCCGCTGCGATGGCGAGGCAGCGCTGCATGGTTTCGATGGGTGCAAAGACTTCGATTGGCCGGCCGATGATCGAGGCGGCGCTGTAACCCAGCATCCGCTCTGCGGCTGGATTCCAGAAGGTCACGGTCGCCTTGTCGTCGGTGCAGATGATGGCGTCTGGCGACACCTTGGCCATCATTTCGAACCGAGTTTGACTTGCTTGACGAGCCAGCTCAAGCCGCCTCAGTTCGAGCTGGTCTTCGACCAAAGCGGCCAGATCACGAAGATTGGCCAAGTCCCGATCATTCAAAGGAGGGCGTGGTGCGGTATCGATGATGCACAACGTCCCGAGAATGAACCCGCTCGGTGACACGAGTGGACATCCTGCGTAAAACCTGATGAATGGCGGCCCCACCACCAGCGCGTTGCCGGCAAAGCGCGGATCCATATGTGTATCAGGAACCAGCATGACTTCGGTACTTGCCAAGGCATGGGCGCAAAACGAATCTTCGCGCGCCGTGGCGCAAATGCCGATTCCCACGCGCGACACGAACAACTGCCGCTCGGCTTCGACCAGCGAAACCAGCGCAATCGGCGCATGAAAAATATTGCGCGTGAGCTGCACAAGGCGATCGAGACCGACATGAACGAAGTCGTCCATCATTCCGTAGTCATCGACCGCCCGCAGCCGAGCGGTTTCCACGTCAGCGTCAACGCTAATCATCTTTTTCCATGTCTCCGGATATTGCCCGCATCATGAGCGGCTGCCGATCCGCCTCGAAATCCGCCATAAAGGCTAAAAGGCGCTCTGCACTCATCGGTTTGGCGAACGCATAACCCTGTGCTTCGTCGCATTGCCAGCGGCTCAAAAGTTTTGCGCACGCCACGGTTTCAACGCCCTCGGCAACGGTCCGATAGCCGAGTTTCCGCGAGATTGAAAGAATACCTTCAACCAACGCGGCGTGCCGGGTATTGCGATCGATATCCCGTACAAGCGACTGATCAAGTTTAAGCACCGCTGCGGGAATCTCGTTTAGATAGGCAAAGTTGCTGTACCCTGCGCCGAAATCATCGATAGCAAGTGTTGCGCCATAGGCCACGAGTTCGCGCATCTGTGCGATCACACGCCGATCCTGCCGCAGCCACTCTCCCTCGGTCACTTCAAACTCCAGATAGGCGGGGTCCAGAGGATAATGCCGGCACAGGCCCAGCAAGGCGGGCACAAACTTTTCGTCGTCGAAATCGCGCGGCGAAAGATTGATCGACAACCGCAGCGGGCCCACTTCCGCGTGCCACTGCTTGAGATAACTCAGTCCCCGATCGAGTACCCACAATGTAATGACTTTCATCGACGCCGTGCGCTCAAGTATCGGAATGAATTCTCCCGGGCTCACCTCACCCAGCTCGGGATGCCGCCACCGCAGTAACGCCTCCACGGTGTGGATCCGATGCGTGGCAAGATCAATGCGAGGTTGAAAGTTCAGATAAAGCTGATTCTTTACAATCGCGCTTTGAATATCGACTGCCAGCCGGTAACGGCGCTGCAATGCCAAATCCTCTATCCGGTCGTAATAGGACCATCTCGAGTTCGTTTTTTGCGCATGATTCAGCGCCGTGATCGCGCGTCGCAGAATGTCGGGCGCAGGAGGGCCTGGGCACGTGAAGGGTACAAGGCCGATATGAACGCGCAACGCCATCGCAACGCCCGCGGCGGTGACCGGACCATCCAGCGTGCGGCAAACTGCCGCAAGAATCTCGTCGTGCTGCGTCTCCTCGCACCAGAATGCGAACCGTGTCACGCCTACATGGTAGAGCGTGCAAATATGCCCGACGGTCTGACTCAGGCCGAGGGAGAGATTGCGAATCAGCGATTCGATAGCGCCGACGCCAACGGCCTGCGCCATTTCCTGCGCGCGCTTCAGCTCAAAAATATCGAGGAGCACGAACACCTGCGACGCGGGGTGTGCGGTGTCGATCAACGCTTGCAGATCCACCATCATCTGCTGGCGATTGACCATACCGCTCACAGCATCTCGACGCCCAATCGATTGGCGCAGTGCAATCTGGGCTTCCACCATACGCGCCAGCGCCAGCAGTTGCTCGCGATCAGCCTCGCTCAGTTGACGGGGGACGACGTCAATGATGCACAACGCACCTAATGGAAACCCTGAAGGCAGACGCAGCCGTATGCCAGCATAAAAACGCATGAACGGCGCGCCGACCACGAGCCGATTCTGGTCGAAACGTGGGTCGCATCGTAGATCAGCGACCTCGAACAGGTTGGGCTGCTGGATGGCGTAGGCGCAAATGGAAGATTCGCGGGGAGTCTCCGCGAGTTCGAAACCAACCTTCGCCAGGAACCGCTGCCTGTCACGTCCGACAATGGAGATCAACGCCGTCGGGACTTTGAAGAGATAGGATGCAAGCTGCGTAAATTGATCGAAATCCTGCGAGATTTGCGCATCCAGCAAACCGGACACATGCAATGCCGCCAGCCGTTCCTCTTCCATCATTTTTGAATCTTGCATTCTGGCGCTGGACTCCGGCCTCATCATTAGGGTGAATGACTAAATGACCGTACCAACATGTTGGCGGTCATGGCCCAAGTGGGCCTACACCTTTCAGATTACGCCAGTTTCACTAGACACATACGGTAAAAAATTATTCCTGCGGATCATCCGATTCTGTTTAATGACCGTCGTCATAATAAAATTGCCAGTGATCGTAGCTACGGACGTGAAGTCGGCAGCGATCGAGGCGTCCAAAATCTGCTCAGCAATCCGTGCTCGCCGACGATCGGTCATGCGACTGGCAATCGCCGCGATACTGACGGCGGTGTAGTCCGTTACGGCAACTCGAATGCCGTGCCCACGCCCTCCACTCCATCGGCCACCAAACCCACCGTCGATGAAAACCCATGCTTGCGATTCAGCGCAGCAAGATGCCGCGAATGCCATCGGCGATAACGTACTCGATCCAGCACGCGCACCCCACGCACCGGGGATGGCGAGTGCAACCCACACGGCGACGTGCTTCACAGCATCGATGCGGCATGTCTGACAGAGCCATTGCAGGCCCAACGTAGTCCTGTGGCTCCGTTCCCACCGATACGATGCATCGGGCAAATAAAAAAATAATCAACCACCCGAACATTACCAAATCGTAATGCGAACCTTCTTGACGCCATGCACCCCCACAAGACGATAATCGTGGTCGCGTTTCACAAATAAAGTGACGCATTATTCAAAAACCAATTAGGGGACAACGCTATGCGTCGAGTCGACTACCGGGACTTAATCGGTGGCGGATTGATCGTGCTTGCGGGTGCAGGTGCGATGTATCACTCGCTGACCGCATTCAGCCTTGGCACGCTCTCCAGAATGGGGCCAGGTTACTTTCCTGCGCTCGTGAGCGGGGTGCTGATATTGTGCGGGATCGTAATAATCATTCCTGCATTAATGCGTGCGGGCCCGATGCCAGTCATCGAATTCAGACCGCTTATCTGGATCAGCCTTTCGACTTTGGCATTCGCAATAATGCTCGTGCCATTCGGGTTGATACCCGCGATTCTTGCGCAAACAGTACTTGCCGGTATCTCGGATCGCAAAATGTCATGGAAGGGGTCACTGATTCTCGCCGCGACAGTTGCCGTCGGTGCGACCTTGATTTTCAAGGTTGGCCTGGGGCTCTACGTACCCGCATTCGCATGGCCGTGGTAGGGGAAAAATAGAAATGGACGGTTTACTCGACAATATATTGATCGGTCTGGCGACCGCGCTCGCCTGGAACAATCTCCTGTGGTGCGTGATCGGCGTAACCTTGGGCACACTGATCGGCGTAATTCCGGGCGTTGGAACACTCGCGACGATGTCGCTTTTGTTCCCGATCACCTACCACCTTGATCCCACCGCCGCAGTAATCATGCTGGCAGGGATCTGGTATGGCAGCACCTATGGCGGATCGACGGCCTCGATCTTGCTCAACCTGCCCGGCACGCCGGCCAACGCCGTGACGTGTCTGGATGGCTTTCCGATGGCGAAACAAGGCCGCGCCGGCGTTGCCCTGCTCATGACGACGTTCGCGTCGTTCGTTGGCGCAAGCGTGGGCATCATCATGCTGATGCTGTTCTCAGAGCCGATCGCCAATATCGCGTTCAAATTCGGCCCCGCCGAATATTTCGCGATGATGGTGCTGGGTCTGGTGGCAGCCTCCGTGGTGTCTGCCGGTTCGGCGATCAAAGGCATCACCATGGTCGTGGGCGGGGTGGTGCTGGGGCTTGTCGGCACCGACGTCAATTCGGGAGTGTCACGGTTTACGCTCGGATTTCCGGAATTGATGGATGGCGTCGGCATCGTCGCGCTGGCGATGGGCCTCTTCGGCATCACCGAGATCATCGCCAGCATCAACCATGTGCAGGCTGCCGATCGCAAGATGGATGTATCGATGAAATCCATGTTGCCCACGCGCGATGAGGTCAAGCGTTCCTGGGGCGGAATGGCCCGTGGATCGGGCATCGGCGCCTGGTTGGGCGTGCTCCCCGGCGTGGGACCCACTGTTGCGGCTTTTATGGCCTACGCGGTGGAAAAGCGGGTGTCGAAGACGCCGGAACGCTTTGGCAAGGGTACCATCGAAGGCATCATGGCCCCCGAAACGGCCAACAGCGCATCGGACATGGCATCGTTCATCCCGACCCTGACACTCGGCATCCCCGGCAGTGTGACGATGGCGTTGATCATTGGCGCACTGATGATCCATGGCATCCAACCCGGACCCGCCATGCTCACCGAGCAACCGGAGATGTTCTGGGGCCTGATCATGAGCTTCTGGATCGGCAACGTCATCCTGGTCATTCTAAACGTGCCGATGATCGGTCTGTGGGTGCGTGTGCTGACGATTCCGTATCACATGCTTTACCCGGCAATCATCATGTTCGTCTGCATCGGCGTATACGGGGTGAACAACAGCGTCTTCGACGTATACGCTGTGCTGCTGTTCGGTGTGGCCGGCTATATCTTGCGGGTGCTGCACTTCGAGCCGGCGCCGCTGCTGCTCGGCTACGTGCTGGGCCCAATGCTGGAAGAGAATTTTCGGCGCGCCATGTTGCTCTCGCGAGGCAGCATCACCGATGCCTTCATCGGACGTCCGATCAGCCTGTGGCTGCTGATTCTGACCGCCGTCCTGCTGGCGTGGGGCCTGTGGAGCGGCATGCGGCAACGATCGACAGTGCCCGTGGTCGAGACTGCGAAGTCAGTCTGATCCGCGTCAAAGGCGCTAAATGCCCCCTGAGAAAGTCGACAAGATCTTTCGCAGGGGGCATTTTTTTGCCAAGGCAATATGTCGCGAAAGCGATCTTCGGCTAACTCGCCTCAGTGCACCATCCGCTTCGCCAGCCGCGCAGCCGCACGCTTGGCCACCTCTTCACGCTGCGCCTGAAACACTTTTGACGCTTCCCGTGCAGCGGCGACGCGCTCCGGCGTTGCGGTTTTGGGGGAACCTGAATCGAACGGTGGTTGAGGGTCGTATTCCATACCCAACTGCACGCGCTGCGCCTCATCGTCGCCAAAGAGGCCGGCCACGAGTTGCAGACCGAAATCGATTCCCGAGGTCACACCGGCACCCGTGACGCGATTGCGGTCCCACACTACGCGCTCGGCCACCGGCTCCACACCGAAGTGGGCCAATTGTTCGAGCGACATCCAGTGGCTGGTTGCACGGTAGCCCGTCAGCAATCCCGCCGCCGCCAACACCAACGACCCGGTGCATACCGAGGTCACATATTGCGCGCCGGCCGCTTGGCGCCGCAGGAATTCCAACGTTTGTTCATCTTCCATCAGTTCCAACTGGCCGGGCCCACCAGGGACGAACAGAATGTCAGCTTGAGGGGCAGATTCGAATGTCGCACTGGGTACGATGGCCAGCCCGCCCGAGTCCACCACAGGTGCGGTGTCCTTCCAGACCAGATGCAGCGAGAGCGACTTGACCTTGGCCAGGACTTCGAAGGGTCCGGTGAGATCCAGCTGAGTCATGCGGGGATAGGCGAGCATCACGACGTTCATACGAACTCCTTGGCAGGGGATGAATGCGAGCCTATTGCGCCCGCTGATTACGCATCGTACCGCTTACCCTGCTCGAGCAACGCGGGAGTGCCGATCACGTCATTCAACTGATCGAAGTCGAGCATGCGATCGCGCCAGGGCGCGGTCGTTCCTGCCTGCTTCAAACTGCCGTAATAGCCTTGCAGTGCGTGCGCAGCGGCGCGTGCCGTGCCGCCGGGGAAGATCACGATCTTGAATCCACGCCGGGTAAGTTCGTCAGCGCTTTCGATGGGCGTCTGGCCGCCCTCGACCATATTGGCCAGGAGCGGAATGCGATCGGCGAATCGCGCGCAGGCGCGGTCCATCTGGTCGGGCGTGCGCAGCGCTTCGACGAACAGCGCGTCCACCCCGCATTCCAGATAGGCTTCGGCGCGATCCAACGCCGCATCCAGGCCTTCGACCGCAACCGCATCGGTGCGCGCGAGGATCAGCGTATCCGCACTGTGGCGCGCATCGACAGCGGCGCGCAGTTTGCCGCACATCTCCGCGACCGGCACCACGCCTTTGCCGCTCAAATGCCCGCAGCGCTTGGGGAAGGTTTGATCTTCCAGCTGGATCATCGCGGCGCCGGCGCGCTCGAAACCGCGCACGGTGCGTTGCGTATTGAGCGCATTGCCAAAGCCCGTGTCGGCATCGACGATCACCGGCGTGGCCACGCGTTCGGTGATGCGTGCGAGCGTCTCTTCAACTTCGCTGAATGTGGTGAGCCCGATGTCCGACCGGCCGAGCTTGGTGTAGGCAATCGAGGCGCCGGATAAATACAGCGCCTCGAAACCTGCCTGCTCGGCGATCAACGCGGAGAGCGCGTCGTAGATGCCGGGTGCGAGCACCGCGCCCGGTTGCGACAAACGTTGCTTGAGCGTGGACTGCGTCATCGTATATCTCCAGTAGATGCGCCTTGCGCGACGAGGGCCGCTGCGGTGCGGGCCGCGATAAAGCCACCCGCGATGGCACTGAGTAGACCGTTGCCGGACAGATAGCCCCAAACGGCGTTGCCCGATACGCCGCGCGCGGCGCCACCTCCGGCAAGCAGGTTGGGAAACGGCGTGCCGTCGGTGCGCAGTACGCGGCAGTCGGGATCGATATCCAGACCGCCCTGCGTGTGAAACAGCGCGCCGGTGACCTTGATGGCGTAGAACGGCGCAGTGAGCGCCCGGCGATCGCTGCGGTCGATGGTGGCTTCAAGCACCGCCACGTCGCAGCCGATGACCGCCGCCAAGGCCTCGATCGTTGCGCACCCGCGCACTGCACCGGCACGTTCGGCCTCGCAGAAGTCCGGAAACTCGCGACCCAACGCAAGCAACGGCGCGTCGAACACGTTCCATGCGATGCCGCCAGGCTGCTGCAGCACATGCACGGCGGCTTCCGAATAGCCTTGCGTTTCATCGTGAAACCGCACGCCGCCCGCATTGATCTGGATGCCGCCGGCCATCATGATGGCCCACGAAACAAGCGCGCCTTGCGGCACAGCCCACGAGCCGTGTCCCTGATAGCCGCCCATGTCGGCGAGCCGCGCACCCAGCGCCTGGCCCCACGCAATCGCGCTGCCATCGTTGCCGGTGTGGCCGCCAAATGCCGCGTCGGCCATCTCGGGCAGCAGCTCGCGCACCATGGCCGCGTTGCCGCCAAAGCCGTTGCACGCGAGGATCAGCGCATCGCACCGCAAGCGTTCGAGCGTGCCATCGGGTCGCGCATACCCCACACCGGTGATGCGATCGTCTTCATCGCACCAGAGCTCGCATACGCGGGAATGGGTGAGTACATACGCGCCGGTGGCGTCGGCCGCGCGTTGCAATGCACCCATCAACGCGCTGCCGGTGCGTTCCGGCAGCGCATGCATACGGCGCACGCGATGGCCCGGGTACAAGAAGCCATCGAGCAATTCGAAGGTCAACCCGTGGCGGGCTTGCAGCACATCCAGGGCGGGTGCAATCGCTTCGGTATAAGCCTGCAATAAAGGTTCGGCGGCCGTGCCATGGGTTTTGTCGCGGATGTCGGCCGCGAAATCGCCGGGCGACTCGACGATACCGGCCGCCATCTGAACGCGTGTGCCGGCCGCCGGCACAAAGCCCGACGACAGCGCCGTCGACCCGCTCGGCACCGCGTCGCGTTCGAGCGCCACGCAGTCGATCTGCTCATCGTTGAGCATCAGGGCGGCCGTGAGCCCGCAGGCCCCGGCGCCAACGATGACGACGGGCAGATGCAGCACATCGTCACCCGCGGGCGTACCGCGCTGGATCGACGGCGCGGCGGCGTCGGATGGCGAGCGATGGATGTCGACCGACGGCGCGGTCGCACCCGTCGCACTCGCGCCGTCAGCCCAAGCGGCGCCGGTCATGCGCCCAGCAGCGCAGCAAACGCGGCGCATGTCATCACATCGCTCACGGTGCGCAGGTCGGCAATGGCGGCGTCATGCGCGGTGGGCGTGCTCGCCGCGCATCCGTCCTCCAGCACAATCGTGTGGTACTCCCGCATGTGCGCATCGCGCACCGTGCTGGCCACGCCGCCGTTGGTGACGATACCCGTTACGGCAACGGTGTCGATACCCGCATGGCGGAGCACCCAATCGAGTTGTGTGTTGAAAAACGCCGAGTAGGCAACCTTGAACACGGAGACGTCAACGAGGCCAGCAATCGCGTCGACGTTGGCGTGCCCGCGGCTGCCCATGGCGAAGTCGCCGCGTTTCAAAAAAGGCCTCAAGGCTTTGAGGTGGGGCGAGATCATCGGATCGCCCTTGGCATCGGGCCAGAGGGTGAACTGGCTTGACGCCACGAGACCGCCCTGCCCCTTGAGCGCTTGCGCGACAGGCGCCACGCGCGCCGGCAAGGCTTGCGCCTCGCGCGACGCCGCGCCGCCCATGGCATAGGCGCCATCGGGCGCAATGAAGTCGTTCTGCAGATCGACGATGATCAGGGCCGTCTTGCGAGGATCGATAGCATGCATGACGTTATGCGTCTCCCGTGTTCACGTCTGTCGCGGCATCGCGTTCGACGATGAGGTTGCCCAACGTATCCACCCGGCCATTGAAGCCCGGTTCGATCCAGATGGTGGTGTCGGGTTGCTCGAGAATGGCGGGGCCGGCGATCACGGTGGCAACCGGCAGATCCAATCGCGCATAGCGCGTGGCATCCCACCATTTTCCGTCGTGATAGATGTTTTGGGTGCCCAACGCCTCGGGCATTTCGGTGGTCGTAGGTGCAAGCACCGCCAGATCGAATTTGGGACGCACCCCGATACGCGCATAGCGCAGGTTCATCACCCGCACCGGAATACCCGTCAACGCACGACCGAAGGCAGCGCGATACGCGGCTTCGAAGCTGGCGCCAATGCCTTCAACCGACAGCGCGTCGCGCGCCACGGCTGCGCGCATCGTGTGGCTTTGGCCGGCATACAACATGTCGAACTCAATCACTTCTTCAACGCGTTCGAACGCCACCCCGGAGGAATTCAAGCGTTCGTCGCAGCTTTGCGTGAGCGCATCGATACGCGCGGTCACGTCGGCCAGATCGAGCTCGGCGAGCGACCGGTTCAAGGTTTGCACCGCATCGTGACGCATGTCGGCAATCACGCAGCCGAGTGCCGAGGTCACGCCCGGGTAGCGCGGCACGATGCCGGTACGGGTGCCCACTTCGCGCATCATTGCGCACACATGCAGCGCACCGCCGCCGCCGAAAGGCATGTAGGCAAACTTGCGGGGATCGTGTCCGCGTTCGATCGACACCAGACGAATCGCGCCGGCCATTTTGGCGTTGGCCACCGTGAGAATGGCCTCGGCAGCCATATGCGGATCCAGTCCCAACGGCTCGGCCACATGTGTGGCGATCGCCGCGCGGGCCTTTTGCAGATCCAGCGCAGCCAGTAATCCGCCGCCCAGTGGGCGATCGGCGGCAATGCGGCCCAACAGCACATTCGCATCGGTGACAGTGGGCCGCGTATTGCCGCGCCCATAGCAGGCCGGGCCCGGAATGCTGCCGGCCGACTCGGGGCCCACCTGCAACAGCCCTCCCGCATCGACCGACGCGATCGAACCGCCGCCGGCACCGATGGTTTCGATCTGGATCATCGGCGCGCGCACCACCATGCCGAAATCGATCGACGTTTGTGCGGCCAACGAGGCCTGGCCGTCGGCCACAAGCGAGACGTCGAACGAGGTTCCGCCCATGTCGCCGGTGACCACGTTGGCAAATCCTGCCGCGCGGGCAATCTCGGCGCACGCAATCACGCCGGCAGCGGGACCCGACAGCGCCGTCCGGATCGGGATATCGCACGCGGTTTCGCGCGACATGATGCCGCCATTGCTTTGCACCACCAGCAGTTCGCCAGCAAAACCGTGTTGCTTCAGATTCCGATCAAGCCGTTCGAGATAGCTGCCCACCACCGGCTGCAATGCGGCGTTGAGCGTGGCCGTCGAGCAGCGTTCGAATTCGCGGATCTCGGGCAGCACTTCGGTGGCGGCCGTCACATGGCCATTGGGCCATACGGCACGCACGGCGGCCACCGCAGCGGCTTCGTTGGACGGATTGGCGTAGGCGTTGACGAAGAACACGCAGACGGCCTGGCAACCTTGCGCCAGCAGCGCGTGCGCGGCTTGCGTGACCTGATCCAGATCGACGGGCGTGTGCACGCTACCGTCGGCCAACACGCGTTCGTCCACTTCCAAACGCAGGTCGCGCGGCACGATCGGTTCGAAGCTGCCGCGCAGTCCCCACGTGGCGGGGCGATCGCGACGGCGCATTTCCAGCACGTCGCGAAATCCTGTGGTGGTGATCAGGCCAGTGCGCGCCACCTTGCGTTCCAGCAAGGCATTGGTGCCCACGGTGGTGCCGTGAACGATCGTCGAGATGATGGACGCATCGGCGCCCTCGCCCACGCGATCGATCCCGTTCATGAAGCCCCGGGCTTCTTCGCCACGGGTAGACGGCACCTTCACGATGCGGGCCGTGCCACGTGCTTCATCCAGCACAAACAAATCGGTAAACGTGCCGCCAACATCGACGCCCACGACCAACGGAGCAGCGTCCGTACGGCTCATGCTGCATTCTCCTTCACACTTTCGGTAGTCACATAACCCATCGCACGATCGTTCTCGCGCGCGCTGTCGGCGCGGCCTGCCGGCGGGCCGTAGCCGCCACCGCCAGGGGTTTCGAGGCGCACGCGCTCGCCTTGCTTCAAGCGGATCCCGAGCATTTTCGACGCCATGGGCGGGGTCTGCCACGCACCATCGCGTTGATAGGTAAAGCGGTTGGAAATCGACGACGACCCGCCGGCGATGCCCTTGGGCGCCGAGCGGCCCCGTTCGCCAAAGATAAATACCTCGGCGCCTTGTTCGAGCAGCTCGATCTCGTAGATGGCGCCCAAACCGCCGCGATAGGTGCCGTCGCCACCCGAATCCGGGCGCAGCGCCCATTGCGTAAAGCGCACGGGATAGGCGGCCTCAAGGATTTCCAAGGGCGGAATGGTGGCGGTCGAGATCGGTGCGTTGCCGTGACTCAAGCCATCGCCTTGCGAATGCCCGCCATGACCGCCGCCAAAGAAACTGAACATCACCCAGCGCTGACCGGCGCGCTCGCCATCGCTGCGATGACCGGCGATCGACAAGGCATTGATCGTGCCATAGGCTTGCGCCATGGCGCGTTCGGGCGCGGCCTGGGCCATCGCGCAGAAGATCACATCGATCATGCGCAAAATGGTTTCGGTATAGCCGCCCACCGGGCGCGGGCGTTCGGCGGTGATCAGCAGGCCGTCGGGCATCACGAAATCGACGGCATCGAGCACACCGGCGTTGGCCGGCACGTCTGGAAACAGATGCTTGAGTGCCACATAGCACGCGGCAATGGCGGTAGCGCGGGAGATATTGACCGGACCGGCGCACGAGGGCGAGGTGCGCGAGAAATCCAGCGTCATGCGGTCGCCCTTGACCGTCATCGTCAGTGCGATCGACAGCGGCTCATCCTTCACGCCGTCGTTATCGAGCGTGTCGTCGAAACGGTATTCGCCATCGGGCAGTGCCGCAATGTGGGCGCGCATCAGTTTCACAGCCCGGGCGCGCAACGTGGTCAACGATTCCAGCACCACGCTGTCGCCATATTCGGAAAGCAAGCCGTCGAGCCGGCGGCCGCCCAATTCCAGCGCAGCCAACTGGCCGTTGAGATCGCCCCACAAGCTATCCGGCAGACGGGTATTGGCTTTCAGGATGGCGAGTACGTCTTCGTCCAGCACCCCGGCGCGCACGATACGCACGGGCGGGATCTGCACGGCCTCTTGCCAGCATTCCGTGGCCGCAGGGTTGTAGTTGCCCGGCACGGCGCCGCCCACGTCGTGCCAGTGTGCGGCCGACGCGATAAAGCAAAACAGTTTGCCGCCGCGAAATACGGGGCGCACCAGCTTGAAGTCGTTGGCGTGGGTGCCGCCTTCGTACGGATCGTTGAAGAGCCACACGTCGCCCTCGATCATGCCGCCGCGCGTGGCCGCCACCTTGATCGCCGCGCGCACGGCAAACGCCATGGCGCCCACGAATACCGGCAAGCCCGATTTGCCCTGCACCAGGGTCGCACCCGTCTCGGCTTCGTAGATGCCGTGGCAGGCATCGTGCGCTTCGGCGATGATGGGATTGAAGGCGCTGCGGTACAGCGTCGCATCCATCTCGTCGGCAATCTGTTCAAGGCGCCCTTTCAGTACGGCCAGGGTCACGGCGTCAAGCATGATTCGCATCCTTCGAAAATCGCAACTTCAATTGATTCATGAGCCCGCCTGCATCCACCATCTCGAGCAGGAAGTCGGGCACGGTCTCGCAGGCCAGACGGCTGCCGTCGGCGCGGATCACATGGCCCGCTCGCGGGTCGATCGTTAAATGTTCGCCTTCTTCGATCTGCTCGGCCTCAGCGCACGTCAGCAGCAGCAATCCCACATTGAAGGCATTGCGGAAATAGAGGCCGCTGAAGGCCGGCGCAATCACGGCGCGCACGCCTAAGCTCACCAGGGCTTGTGCCGCTTGCTCGCGCGACGACCCGATGCCGAAGTTCGGCCCGGCCACCAGCACATCGCCCGGCTGCACGCCGGCGGCAAAATCGGGTCGCACGCCTTCCAGGCAATGCTTGGCAATCTCGTCCAAACCGAATTTCATATAGGCGCCGGGCGCCAACTGATCCGTGTCGACATCGGCGCCGACGCGCCATGCGCGGTGTGTGAGCGCGTCAGTCATGCCAGCACCTCGCGCGGGTCGGCGATCGTACCGATCAAGGCCGACGCCGCCACCGTATACGGCGAGGCCAGATACACCTGCGCGCTCGCCGAGCCCATGCGCCCCTTGAAGTTGCGCGCCGTGGTGGAGATCGTGTTGGCGTTGTCGGGAATCGAACCGCCATAACCGGCACAGGCGCCGCACGATGTGGCAAATACTTCGGCGCCCGCATCGATCAGCGTCTGCATGATGCCGGCCTCGGTTGCGGCATCCTGATCGCGCTTGCTGGCCGGGGCGACCATCAGGCGCACGCCGGCCGCCACGCGCTTGCCCTGCAGCACGCGGGCGGCCGCACGCAAATCTTCGAACTTGGCGCCGGTACAGGCGCCGATATAAGCCGCGGCGATCGGGGTGCCCGCGAACTCGGTCACGGCGCGGCTATTGGCCGGGCTGTGCGGCGCGGCCACGTACGGGGCCAACGTGCTGGCATCGAAGCGATGAATCTCGGCTGCGGCATCTACATCCGATTGCCACTCTTGCACCGATACGTCCGAAACGCCCACATCGGCAAGATAGGCTTGCGTGACGGCATCCGGCGCGATCAGGCCAACTTGCGAGCCGAGCTCGGCACTCATGTTCGAGAGTGTCATGCGCTCTTGCATGGATAGCGCCCGCACCGCTTCGCCGCAGAACTCGACCGCCTGATAGCGCCCGCCGTTCATGCCGAAGCGGCCGATCATGTGCAGCATCATGTCTTTGGCGGTTACGCCGTCAGACAATCTTCCATCCCACTGCATCATGATGGTATCGGGCACCTTGATCCAGATTTCGCCTTTCACGACGACGCCCAGCATTTCCGTGCTGCCCACGCCAAACATATAGGCGCCGAACGCGCCGCCCGTGGGCGAATGCGAATCGCCGCCCACCGCCAGCATGCCGGGCCGCAAATGACCGCCTTCGGGCACGACCACATGGCAGATACCCACCGAGTCGTACACATTGGGAAGCCGCTCGCGTTGCGCCCATTCGCGCGCAATGCGCACGATGCGGCGCGACTCGTCGTCTTGTTCGGGCACGTAGTGGTCAATCACCAGCACCACCTTGTTGCGATCCCAGATCTCGGCACCCAGCTCGTCGAGCATGGGCTGCAAGCGGCGCGGACCGCTCGAATCATGGAACATGGCGAGATCGACCTTGCAGGTCACGATCTCGCCGGGCGCCACCGAAGCGCGGCCGCTGGCGGCGGCGAGCAGCTTCTGCGCCAGAGTTTGCGGCACGTGTGTCATCACATCCCCAGATAGGCCCGGCGCAATGCGTCGCTGGCCAGCAATTCGGCGCTCGAACCGGAAAACCGCACCGTGCCGTTTTCCAGCACGTAGGCGCGTTGCGCCACTTCGAGCGATTGGCCGACGTTCTGCTCGACCAGCAGGATCGACAGGCCTTCGCTGTGCAGGCGCGCGATCAACGTAAACATCTCTTCCACCAGCAGGGGCGAGAGCCCCAGCGACGGCTCATCCAGAATCAGCAGCTTGGGCTCGGCCATGAGGCCGCGCGCAATCGCCACCATTTGCTGCTCGCCGCCGCTCATCGTGCCTGCATGCTGATCGATGCGTTCGCGCAGGCGCGGAAAGATCTCCATCACCCGCTCGAGATTGCGCGCCCGGGAGGGCCGGCCGCGCGTGAACGACCCCAGTTCGAGGTTCTCGCGCACCGAGAGGTTCGGAAAAATGCGTCTGCCCTCCGGCACTTGAATCAACCCCGACTGCACCACCTGCCGATAGTGCTTGCGATACAGGTTCTGGCCATCGAATTGCACGTCGCCCGACCACGCCTGCGACAGGCCGCAAATCGTATTGTTGAGTGTGGATTTGCCGGCGCCGTTGCTGCCCAGCAAAACGACGATCTCGCCTTCGCCCACATGCAGGTCCACGCCGCGCAGCACTTCCACACGGCCATATCCCGCACGCAATTGGCGGATATCCAATAACGGCGTCATACCTTCACTCCTTGCCCGGCCAACCGCTTGGCGGCGCCGTGGCCGAGATAGGCTTCGATCACGGCGGTGTCGGCCGTGACTTCGGCGGGACTACCCGAGGCAATCAACTTGCCTTGCGACAGCACCCACACGTGTCCCGCCAGGCTCATCACGGCCTGCATCACATGCTCGATCATCAGCACGGTGACGCCGCTGTCGACCAGGCCGCGCACGACCGGAATCATCTCCCCGATCTCATTCGGATTCAGACCGGCCAGCACCTCATCCAACAGCAGCAGCCGCGGTTGAGTGGCCAGCGCGCGCGCCAGCTCCAGGCGCTTGCGGCCGGCCACGGTGAGATCGGACGCCGGCTTATCGAGTTGCGACGTAAGGTTGACACGCGCGGCCACGGCCGCCGCCTGGGCCAGCGCCTCGCGCCGATTGCCGGTGTGCATGTGCGCGCCCACGGCGATGTTTTCCCGCACGGTTTGCGCCGCGAACGGTTGCACGATCTGGAAGGTGCGGGTGAGGCCCATGCGCGCCGTGACGTGCGGCGCTTGACCGGTCACGTCCTGGCCCAGGAACTCGACGCGACCCTCACCGGGTTTCAAGAAACCCGACAGCAGACCGAACAACGTGGTCTTGCCCGCGCCGTTGGGGCCCACCAGCGCCGTCAGGGTGCCGGCCTCGATCTGCAGGCTCACGTCCTGCACAGCCTTCAGACCGCCAAACGCGATGCCCACGTTTTGGGCTTTCAAGAGGATCTCAGCCATTGCCGCGCCCTCCTCGGCTGAACAAGCGTTTGATGGAAACCCCGCTACCGGCCACGCCGCGCGGCATGAACATCACGATCAACACGAGCACCGTGCCGTAGATCACCATGCTGATGCCCGGGATCTCGCCAAACATATTGCGGGTGACGTCGCTCAACAGATGCAGCACCACGGCGCCCAGGATCGGCCCCCACAACGTGCCGACACCGCCCACGATCGCGCCCACCAGGGCTTCGACCGACACGGCTGGCCCGAAGGCGATACCGGGATCGATGTATTGAAAGACCTGCACGTAGAACGCGCCCGCCACGCTCATGAACGCCGCCGACAGCGCAATGGCCTTGAGCTTGACCTGAAACGGATTGACGCCCACGGCACGCGCCGCGTCTTCGTTATCGCGCACCGCCTGCATGTAGGCCCCAGTACGCGAATGGCGCAACCAGGCCGTGACGAGCAAAGCGGCCACCACGAACGCCAGCAGCAGAAAGATATAGCCGTGACGCGACGCGAATTGCATATTGGCGAACGAGCCGCGCAACGGCACCATCAGCCCCACGCCACCGCCGGTAAAGCTCGCCGATAACGCGAGGATACGGAACACCTCGGCAAACGCCAGCGTGACGAGTGCAAAGTAAGAGCCTTTCAGCCCATACCGAAAGGTCAACGCCCCCACGATCAGCGCCACGATCACGCCCGCCACGATGGCCATGACCAGGCCCACCCAGGGATTGATGCCACCGGATAACTGCGCCACGGCTTGCGTGTAGGCGCCCACGCCGAAGAACAAGGCGTGCCCGAACGACAACTGCCCGGCGTAACCGCCAAGAATGTTCCAGGCTTGCGACAACAGCGCCGCATACAGGGACATCATGATGAAGGTGAGCCACACGCCGGATGAGGTGACCAGCGTGATGACGCTCACGCCCACGGCGAAAAGCACAATGAAAATCAAATCTCGCAGGTTCATGCTTTCGATCCAAAGAGGCCTTGCGGACGCAACAACAAGGTCACGATGAAGAGAACGAAGATGCCGACCTGACCGAGCGAATCGCCCAGGAACAGGCCGCCCAGCGACTCGATCACACCCACCAGCAGGCCGCCGATCAACGCCCCTGTGAAGCTGCCCATGCCGCCCAGCACCACGATGGTGAAGGCGATCAGCACGAAGCCCGACCCCACTTGCGGATTGACGTAGTACACCGGCAGCAGAAAGCACGCGGCCGCACCCAGACAGGCCATGCCGATGCCGAACGACACCGCATACACCTTCTCCACATCGATCCCCATCAGCTTGGCGCCTTGCTTCTCTTTCGCCACGGCACGGATGGCACGGCCCAGATCGGTGCTGCGCATCATCCAGAACAACACCGCACAGATGGCAAGCGCGCCACCGAACGCGATCAGCTTGGGCAACGCAATCAACGCCGGCCCGATCTCGACCGTCGAGAGCGTGTACGGCGTGTCGATCGTGCGCGTATCCGACTTGAAGAAGATCAGCGCCAGGTTCTCCAGCACGATCGACAAGCCGAGCGTGACGAGCAGAATGTTCTCGTCCTTGCCATGGCTGGCGCGGTTAATGATGCCGCGCTGCACGCCATAGCCCAGCACGAACATACCCGCCATCACCAAGGGCAATGCAACGTACGGATCGATGCCAAGCCGGTCATGCAGCAGATACACGCCGTACAGCGCCATCATCAACGCCGCGCCATGCGCGAAATTGATAATGTGCAGCACGCCGTAGATCAGGGTCAGGCCCAATGCGATGAGCGCGTACACCGCGCCCGTCGTCAGACCATTGAGGATCGATGGAAAAAGGATGCCGAATTCGAGCATGTGTGTGGCCTACGACTTGAGCGGGAACACCGCATTCGTTTCGCGGAACGCTTCGGGCACGATGACCTTGATGTCGCCATCGACCACCTGCGTAAGCAACGGCTGCGCGCCGGTGTTCTGGCCATTCACGAACTTGGTGGGGCCATAAGGCATGAAGCTGTCGGCAAACGTGCTGGCGGCGAGCGCTTCGGTAATCGCGCCGCGGTCGCTGGATTTCGCCCGTTCGATCGCATCGGCCAGAACCTGCACAGCCGTATACGCCATAAACACTTCATAACTGAAGAAAGCGCCCTTCTCTTCCACACGCTTTTTCAGCGGTGCGATGCGGGCATCCTTCGGATTGAACCAGTGGTTGCAATCGATGATGCCGTTGGCAATCTCAGGAAACTCTTTCAGGAATTTGTAGCTCGACGCCGCGCCGCCCAGTACCGAATAGATGGCCTTGGGGGCCACCTTCTGCTGCTTCATCGCGCGCAACAGCAAGGCATATTCGTTGTAGTAGTTGGCAGGGATGACGATATCCGGATTCACCGATCGCATGCGCAACACGATATTGTTGAAGTCGCGCGTCGGGTTCGGATGCTTGACCACTTCCTTGATCTCAAAGCCCAGCGGCGGCAACGCCTTGCTGAGCAGATCGGCAGTGCCGGAACCGAAAAGCGATTCTTCGTGCACGATCATCACCGTCTTGGCGGGCGAGCCCGCCGCCTTGTTCAATGCCACGAGATCGTTGACGGCGCGTTCCGTACATGTGCGATAACCGGGCCCGAAGCGAAACGTATTTTTCAGTCCGCGCTCGACGATCTGATCGGCCACGCCCACGTCCACCACATGCGGCAGATCGTATTTGGCGGCGGTCTGCGTGGTGGCCAGACAGATCGCCGATCCGAAGGCGCCAACGATAGCCGACACGCCGGCTTCGTTGAGCTTTTCCACTTCGGCCGAACCGGCTTCGGGACGCGACTGCGCATCGCCCAGCACCGCTTCGAGCTTGGCGCCGCCCATCGACTTGATGCCGCCGGCGGCATTGATGTCTTCGATCGCCAACAAGGCGCCCAACCGGCACTGCTGGCCGGAGTAGGCCAAGGCGCCCGTCACCGGGTGCAGCACACCCACTTTGATCGCCGGAGCGGATTGCGCACGCAAGCTCCACGGTGCGGCCAACACGGCCGCCGCGGCTGCGGATTGACGAATAAAAGTACGACGAGTGCTCATGAAGGGAAGCTCCGATAAGGACGTCAATGGAACTGGGCCGACAGCTCTTCGCTGACCCAGACACGCGCATCGATACTGCCGATGCGCGAAAGTTGGAGTTGATATTGATAACGATCGGGCCGATAAAGCCCTTGCAGCAACTGCACCGGCCGCTCGAGCGTGTCGAACACCACCCGAGTGACCGACAGCAAAGCGGACCCCACCGCCACATCCAATTCGCGCGCGACGACAGCGTCGGCCAACTTGGCGGAGATGGATTGCGTGGCCGCGCCCAACTCCACACCGGCCTCTTCGAGCAGCATCAACAGCGGCTTATGCTGCAGTTCGGCGTGATCGAACGTGGCCAGGGACGCGGGTACGTAGGTAGTAATGAACGACAGCGGGCCATCATCGGTGCTGCGCACGCGAATCGCTTTGAGCACCTCGCTGCGCGACGCCAGTCGCAATGCCTCGGACACTTGCGGCGTGGCCGAGACCACTGCGCTTTCGAGCACGCGCACACTGGTGCGCAAGCCCATATTGACGATGTTCTCCAGCAAGCCGGTGAGATTGGCCTTCTGGTGGCGCGGCGGCGCAGGATGCGATTTGGGTGTGGGCGCAGACGTGGACGGATGCACGGGATGCGTGCCCCGGCCCGGGCGGCGCGACACGAGCCCATCCGCCACCAGCATTTCCATCGCTTTTCGAATCGTGATGCGCGCCACATTGAACTGGCCGGCCAACACGTGTTCGCCGGGCACACCCAGGTCGAACCGACCCTCCTGCAGCTGTTCGCGCAGGATCAGGTAGATCTGATGGTATTTCGGCAATGGCATCGTGGCTCGCATGGGAAGCCACAATAGGAGTGTCCTAATGTACCGTCAATAGAACAAATAGGAATGCGGGTTGTTCCATCGGGAAAACACCTATCGGATCGACGCGCGGGACAGCTCCCGACGCGGCCAACTTCAAGCGAGGCGGTCCCTGCCGATCAATCTTTGCCGTTCAACTGCCGCCACTGCTGGAAAAGGATGGCAGCGACCGTGATCGCGATCATGGTGTAGCCCACCGGGGTCTGCCAGTGGAAGGTGTCGGGTGGGGTCATGCTCACGAAGAAACCCGCCGCAACCACAAATAGCATGATGGCGATTGCCACCAACACCACACGCACCACGCCTATTGCGACGCGGTACCACGGCACCATCCAATGATGCTTCGCAAACTCCCGGCGGTACGCGGGCAGCGCCGCAAGCACTAATGCAATCACCATAAGCACTAGCGGGATGCCAAACAGCGCGAGTGCGGGCTCGGCTTCGGCACCGTCTTCGCCCGGCGGATACCATACCTGTATCCATAGATCGTTCATCAGTATCTGACTGCCCCAGATTACGGCGATCGGCAGAACGGGGAAAATCGCAATATTGGCAGTTACGTTGCCAACGGACCGATACCAAGAAACGTGCTCGACAGTCACCCTGTAAGCCCAATCAGATTAGTAGGGTCTGAATGTAAACAGGGGATCAGTCTGAATCAATACTGATCGCGCTCAGTTACCAAAAACACCCAGATTGAGCGCGTAACTCCGCCCGATCCAAACGGCACGATCCCGGTGATCCCGCAGCGAATCGCCCGTGTTGGGATGCATGAACACATCGAAACCGTCGCGATTAAGCGTCAGCCACGTCAAAACGGCGGCGAGACGGTCGGGCGTGAAAGCGACCTGATAACTCCATTGCGGATGCGGTCCCACCGGGCGTTCATGGAAGCGCCCCATCTCGATCATGTTGCCAAGCGCTGCCATGATGCGATCACGCAATGCAAACGCACCATCGCGCGTGGTCGCATCGAAATAGACGTGCGCGTGCCAACTGGTGACTTCTAAGGGATCGGAATGGGTCATCTTAAATCCGTGGTTTTTTCACTTTCGATCAAGTGGCGTGTGGGGTCAGCCGGCTTGACGACTTCGGTCAATGGGCATGTGGCCGTCAGCCGCCAGCACGCTTGGCGCGGTGCCCCTGCGCGTTGAGCAATTCGACGATCTTGTCGCAATGATCGCCCTGCACCTCGATCACGCCATCCTTTACCGTGCCGCCGGATCCGCAGGCCGTTCGCAACTGTTTGCCCAGCACGGCGAGCGCGATCGGATCCAATGCGACGCCACGAACGAGCGTGACGCTCTTTCCGCCGCGGCCTTTGGATTCGCGCGAAACGCGCACCGGGCCATTGCCCACGGGCGCCGACTGGGCCTGCACTTTGCAAGTGCATTCAGACACCGGCTTGCGGCAGTCGGGACACATGCGCCCCGTCTCAGTCGAATAAACCAGACCGCCTTTTGAACTGCTTTTCATGAGTAGGAATGATGTCGGGATAATGATTGGCGACGTTCGCCATCGGCACGGCACGGGTCGGCTTGGCTCGGGTCGGCTTGGCTCGGGTCGGCTCGAATCGTGTCGGCTCGAATCGTGTCGGATCGGCTAACGATTCAATTGCCGGCGGCCAGCTTGTACACCAGGGTATCGAGTTGCTTGAGCCCACGTTCGGCAAACTTTGGCTCCTTATCCAGGATATCGCGACGGCTCAGTAACGTGGCAGTCGAATGGCCGACGAACAAGCGTTGCACCTCATCGTCGCCCACCGAAAACGGCGGACCCGGCATTTGCGTTTGCGGATAATCGAGGGTGAGCAACAGCCCACGATAATCGCGCGCCAGCTTGCCGTACACATGCGCGGCATATCGGGCACGCATCTCCTCAGGCAACGCCACCAGTGCCGCGCGATCGTACGCACCCAGGCACCCGCCCAGCACAGCGTCGTCCAGCGCAAAGATATCACCGCAGATGATCTCAATATTGCCGGCGCGGTAATGACTCCCCACAGCCGACGGCGTGATCACAGGATCGAGCGCGTTTTCCGAGAAAAACTGCTGAACGGCGACTTCGGCCAGCTCGACGCCCAGCACCTGATGACCTTGCTCGGCCAACCAGATCATATCCAGGGATTTGCCGCAGAGCGGCACCAGGACTTTGCTGCCAGCGGGCAAGGCCAGCGTGGGCCAGTACTTCTGCAGGAGCGGCGTCACGCGCTGCTGATGAAAATGCGTCGCGCCCTCTTCCCAACGCGCCAACCAAAAATCTGCGTCCATGCTTAGTTCCTTAAACTGGTGTGTACACCAAGCGCCACCTGCCACGCTCAATAATGCGGTGGCATATCGTCACGCAAGCTGCGGAACGTGCTGCCGCCCTCGGGGATCTGATCGCGCAAGGTCGATAGCTCACGGCCGAGGTGCTCGATCTGCTGTTGTTGACGAAAAATGGTCTGGTTGAGCTGTTCCAGCAGATCGTCGGCGTAGCTCGCCTTGATCTCCAGCACCATCAGCCGATGTTCGATGTCTTTTTGGGTGTCCATGAGCGTATTAGACCCGAAATCAAACATTTTCCAGCGCGGCTGTCGATTTTTGTCGCACCCATTCGTCGTCATGATGAAGGACGCCGATCCACGCGTTCTACGCTCGTTCACCTACCTGCGCTCTTGGAGACCTGTCATATGAACACCTCGACCTCGCCAGACAACGTTACCTATTCCCCGACCACGCTGACGCCGCACCTGGTGTGCGCGGACGCGCTCGGCGCCATCGACTTCTACAAGCGCGCGCTTGGCGCCACTGAACTGATGCGGCTGATGATGCCGGATGGCAAGACGCTCATGCATGCCTCATTGAAAGTGGGCGATTCGATGCTGATGCTGATGGAAGAGAATCCCCAATGGGAAATGCTGGGGCCGATCGCGCTGAAGGGATCGCCGGTTGTCATCCATATGGCCGTGCCCGATGTGGATGCGGCCGTCAAAACGGCAGCGGACGCGGGCGCGACGGTGACGATGCCGCCCACGGACATGTTCTGGGGCGAGCGATACGGTCAGATCAAGGATCCCTTCGGCCATACGTGGTCGATGGGGACGGTCATTCGTAAGATGACGATGGCGGAGATCCAGGAGGCTGCCCGGAACGCGCCCCCCTGCGGCGGCTGATACGGGCGGCTGATACGGGCCGCTTGTCCGGACCGCAACGATAAGCGGCTGATACGGGCCGTTGATACGGGCAGCCCGTATCGGCAAGCGTATTTGAACAGCGATGCCGCCCCTCGGTCGAGCCGATGGTGGCTGCAGGCTGCGTCAAGCCGGAATCGTCAATCCTTTCACCACAGCCGGACGGGCCACGAAGGCTTCCAGCACGCGGGCGATGTTCTTGAAGTCGTCAAAGCCGACCAATTCGCCCGCGCCGTAAAAACCGTTCAAATTGCGCACCCAAGGCCAGATGGCGATATCGGCGATCGTGTATTCATCGCCCATGATCCAATTGCGGCCTTCCAGGCGCTTATCCAGCACGGCCAGCAGCCGCTTGGATTCCGCCACGTAGCGATCGCGCGGACGCTTATCGTCATAATCCTTGCCGGCGAACTTATGGAAGAAGCCGAGCTGCCCAAACATCGGGCCCACGCCACCGATCTGGAACATGATCCACTGCAGCGTTTCATATCGGCCGGCAGCATCCTGCGGAATCAACTTGCCGGTTTTCTCGGCCAGATACATCAGTATTGCACCCGATTCGAATAAGCCCAGTGGCTTGCCGCCCGGACCATCGGGATCCAGCATCGCGGGAATCTTGTTATTGGGATTGAGCGACAAAAACTCAGGCGTCATTTGATCCTGCGTATCGAAATTCACCCGATGCGGCTCATACGGCAACCCCAGTTCTTCGAGCGCGATCGATACCTTCACACCGTTTGGGGTGGGTAAGGAATAGAGCTGAATACGATCGGGATGCTGGGCGGGCCATTTTTTAGTGATCGGAAAGCCGGATAGGTCGGTCATGCTGATTCCTTGGTAAGGTTGCCGTCGCGTTATCGAAGCTGAGTGATGGCAGTTGAGTGATCGAGGCTGAGTGATGGCAGTGAATGAGTCGAGGCTGAGCGACGAAAGCGGATTGATCGAAGTGGAATGTCTGAGTTTGCAAAGCGCACGACGGCAACGCACTGCGCGCAGCCCTGCCGGCGCCCTACACCGCTGCCGCCAACAATACCGCCGCATGCAGGATCACGCCGATCAACCCGCCCACCAGCGTGCCGTTGAAACGGATGTATTGCAGATCCCGGCCCACACTGAGTTCGAGCTCGTGGACCAACTGGCGTTCGTCCCAGTTCTTGACGGTTTTAGCGATGTGATCGGTCACACCATCTCGCAGGCTATCGGTCATGCTGCGCGCGCTGGTCAGTAGATGATCGTTGAGCGCGTCGCGCAGCGCGGGATCGCTGGCAATCTTCTGGCCCATCGCCAAGCACGCGCTTTCGAGATGCTTGGCGAGGATCGAGTTTTCGGCCGCCAGGTCGCGACGCAGCGCGGCATGAATGTCGTCCCACAATCCTTGCACGAACTCCTGCACCTTGGGATGCGCGATCAAGCGCTGCTTGAGCGTTTCGACCTGCTCGGCAACGGCGGGATCGGAGCGCAGGCGTTCGATATAGTCGATCACCCACTGTTCGTAATCCCGGCGCACGGGATGATCGGGTTGGGAAAGCACCTCTTGCAGCTCATCCAGGAGCGCGCGGGCGAGCTTGTCGGCCATGCTGTCGGCAATGTCGTCCACGGATGACACCAGATTCAGCGTGGTCACGATACGGGGCCATTCTTTTTTGGCGAATTTGACCATCAGCCCCGACGCTCTCTCTTTCACGTCGTCTTGCGCCAGGTAGCCGCCGAGCCGCTCGAGCGCGGCATCGAGCAATTTCTGATGGCGGCCATCCCGCGTGAGGAGCGTGAACACCTCGCCGGCCGTTTGCGCCGCGTTCCAGCGCCTGAGATTGGTGATCGCAAAGTCCTGGATCACCCGCCGCACCGCGTGCTCGTCCAGCAGATCGAGCGATTGCAAGGCCACCTTCCGCATGCCCTGCACGAGCTGCCGGGTTTGCGCCGGCTGCACGAGCCAATCGCCCAGGCGCTTGGCCGGGTCGAGCGATTTCAGCTTTGCCAGCAGGGTTTCGGGTTCGAGAAAATGATCGCGCACGAAAATCGCCAGGTTGTCGGCGATCCGGGCTTTGTTATTGGGAATGATGGCAGTATGGGGAATGGGCAGATGCAGCGGGTGGCGAAAAAGCGCCACCACGGCAAACCAGTCGGCCAGCGCACCCACGGTGGCGGCTTCGCAAAATGCCCTCACCCAGGCCCAGACGCCCTGTGCACCCATGGCATGGCTGAGCACAAAGCCGGCAATCATCGCGATGAGCAATGCCAGCGCACCGCGCTTCATGCGTTTGAGCTGCGCCGCGCGAGGATCGGCGGCGCTGGGGTCGGCAGGTCGTACCATCGTCAGCCTTGTATTCCGGAGCTGCCATGATACGACTGCCGGCCGCAATGTCTGCAACGGCCCGTATCCAGTCCGCTCAGGCGCCGTTACAACGGATCGACCGAGCGGCACCGGGCCATTGACCCGGGCCGCTTGGTACGTGCCGCTTGGTACGTGCCGCTTACTTCTTCGGGGTGATGCGCGAGATGCGATCGCCCTGGGCATCGTCGGCGCCCTTGGATTTATTGATCACGAACACGTCGCCCTTGTTGTCGGAAACGACGTGGTTGGGGAACGTGCCGCCATCCAGGTTACCGACGATCTTGCCGTTGGCGTCGACTGCCGTCACCGTGCCGGCGCCGCGGCTGACGACGTAAGCCAGACCGCTCTTCGGTTCGAATGCCACGTTGAGCGCGCCGGCGCCCACGGCGACGGTGTGCAGCGGCTTGCCGGATTCCAGGTCGATGATGACCAGGTTATCCGAGCCTTGGGCGACCACATACAGACGCTTGCCCTTGCCATCGACGGCAATGCCTGCGCCGCCCTTGATGCCCGGTACGCGAATCACGCGCTCGACCTTGTCGGTCTTGGTGTCGATCACGGCCGCTTCGCGCGTGGCGCCGCTGACGGTGTAGAGCTTGTGATTGACGTCGTCCAACGCGATGCTCATCGTGCTGAAGCTCTTGTCTTCATCCGACTCGATGGCGATGTTGGTCTTGTGCGCGAGCTTTTTGGTATCGAAGACGACGATCCAGTTCTTGCCCGGGGTCGACACGTACGCCTTGTTGAGCTTCTCGTCGACGACGACATCGCGCGCGTGCGGCGCCAAGCCGGCCGGGAATTGCTTGACCAGCTTCAGATCCGATTGCTTGTAGACGGCAACGGTGTTGTCTCGGGTATTGGTGGCCCACACATTGTTGTGCGTGTCGTCGGTCGCGACGCCGTACATGGCGAACGTGTGACCGTCGTCACGTGTGGTCACCTTGGCGGCCGACACCTTGGCCTCGGTGGCCAAGGTTTTGGCATTGAGCTTGAGCAGTTGCGATTCTTTGACCGGCGGGCGGCCGACGGCCGACGTCACGAAGATGCGGTCATTCTTGGGGTTGTAGGCGCTTTGATAAAGGCCCTGCACCAGCTTTTCGCTCGTGACCGTGAAGGCATCCTGGCCCGACAACGGCAGTTTGCTCGAGACTTTCAGATCGAACAGCGCCGCGGCAGTGGGATTGGCCGCGCTGGCGACGACGGGGTGCAAGCCGGGCGTGGCATCGGCGGGAATCGCGACGGTGGCCTCAAAGCCACCCTTCTCGTTTACCGTGTAAACCTCACCGTTGTTAAGCGCCTGACCGGCACGGTACAGCGTGACCTTCTGGCCCGGCGTGAACGCGCGGCCCATCAATTTTGCTTCGGTACCGGGCAATGCGCCGGAGGAGAACACGCTGCCCTTGAAGTCGGTATCGGGTTGTTCGAACGTCGGCGCGGCGTAGGCGGCGGCGATCGACAGCGTCAGCGTTGCCAGGGCAAGGCCGGCCTGGGCCAGAACGCGGCGGCCGCTGCGGGGCGCGATCGAAGGGGTCGAATGCATGGTGTTCCTCTTTGACGTGAAAAATGGATAACCGCTCGCACAGCCCTCAGGCGGCGAGCGGTCTACAGGAGCGCCAACGCGCTGTCGTTGGAATCGAAATCACGATCTTTTTTCCTCGTGCGGCGAAGGCGCGGCACCCGCGCCGCTACCCGGAGCGGCGGTCGACGACGCGTCATCGATCGGGCGCGAATCGACTGCCATGGCTTGCGCCAGTGCTGTCGTCGAGGCGGCGGCCCCAGCCTGCGAACCTTCCGGCTTGCGTCCCCCTTGCAGTTGCGCTGCGCGCAATGCCGGCGACGTCGCCGCCACGGCGCTCACGGCCGCCACGCATGCCACGCCACCGATCAGCAGCGCGAGCGGTGGCGACAACATGCGCGCCACAAAACCGACCTGTACGTTGCCCAGCGCCGGGCCGATCGAGGTCTGCATCATCCAGATGCTCGACACGCGTCCCAGCAATTCGTCCGGCGTGTGGCGTTGCATCAGCGCGCCGCGCAAAATCTTGGAAATCGTATCGGCCGCACCCATCAAAGCCAGGCTGATCATCGCCCACCACAATGAGGTGCCGAGGGCCAGCAACACGATCGATACGCCCCAGACGAGCACGGCGGCGATCAGCACATGGCCGGTGTGCGCCACCCGACGCGTCCAGCCACTGCTCAACGCGGCGAGCGTGGCGCCGATGGCCGGCGCGGCATACAGGAAACCCGCTACTTGCGGCCCGCCGCTAAGGATGCGTGTGCCCCACTCGGGCAGCAAGGCCAGGGGCGTTGCAAGCACCATTGCCGCCAGGTCGATCAGCAGGAGCCCCCGCAACAGCGGGTTGGCGCGGATATAGCTCAAGCCTTCGACAAAGGACGTGGCGGCGCGCACCGGCGCCTTGCGCGGCGGTGGCGGCAGTGGCGGCAAGCGATACAGCAAGAACGGCGTGGCGAGCACACCCACGAGCACGATGCCGTAGCAGAACACCAGGCCCGGCCCGGCGATCAAGGCGCCGGCAAGCGCCGGCCCCACAATGCCGCCGATCTGCATCGACAGTCCGCCGAGCGCCGCCGCTGCGGCCAGGCGTTCGCGCCCCACCAAGGCAGGCGTGGCCGCCATCATGGCCGGCACGCTGATGCCGCCCGCCGCGCCGCTGATCATGCCGGCCACGTAGATCAAGGCGACCGTGGGCTCGGGCAGCAAGGCATTGACGAAGAAGAGCAACACGCCCACTGCATACGCGGAGCGTGACCACAGCATGAGCGAGCGGCGGTCGCGTTGATCCGACAACACCCCGCCGGCAATCAATGCCAGCACCATCGGCACGGCCATGGCCACGTTGAGGGCCGCCACGGCCACCGACGATTGCGTGATCTGAAACAGCTGCAGACTGGCGGCCACCAGCAGCATGCCGGTCACGAGCACGGTGGCCGTGCGGGCTGCGAACGCGTACCGAAATGCCGGACTGTCGCGCAGCGGACTGATGTCCATGAAAAATGATTTAGCGGTCATCGAACAATGAAGAAGTAAGCGTCGTGGCGCGATCGCACGCGTCCAGATGCGCCGCCAGCAGCGGCGCAATCAACGCGGTGGCATCGGCGCCGACCATGTGCGCATGCACGCTGGGGATTTCGTGAATGTCCAACGACGCCACGTAAGGCGACCACTGGCGCGGGAACAGATTCTCGCCTTCGTGATCGAGCGCTGCGCGGAAATACATCAGATGGCCGGGATATACCGTGTGATGGTGCGCGCGCACCATCGTGTTGTTCTCGGCCACGACGCGGAAGACGCCGTCGATCATGTCGTCGGGCAGTTCACCCAGCGGGTGCCCGCTGCGGCGCAGAAAATCGACGACACCGTCACGCGTCATGGCCAGATCGATCAATCCAGCCGGGTCGTAGCCGGCGATGTGCAGCAGCGCCTTGTAGATGGCGTCGGCCGGCGGCGCGGGTTGATCGCGCCACACATCGCAAGGATAGGCGTCGAGCATGGCGAGCGCGCCCACCGGATGACCCCGGCGATGCAGTTCAGCCGCCATCGCTTGCACGATAATGCCGCCCACCGACCAGCCGGCCAAGTGATAGGGGCCGGCAGGCTGCAACGCGAGCAAGGCGTCCACATATTCGGACGCCATCGCAGCAATGCTTTCCGGGGCATCGGGGCAATCGGGATGCAGGCCGCGCGCTTGCAGGCCATACACCGTGCGATCCGGCGACAGCGCACGCGCCAGCGCGCCGTAGCACCAGCTCAAGCCCCCCGCCGGATGCACACAAAACAAGGCAGGACGCTCGGCTGGACCGTGCCGCAACCCGATCACGGCGCCGAATCCACCGGCACTCGCCGCACGCGCCTGATCGTCGCCAGCCAGCGTAGACAGCGCATCCAGATGCTGCGCCATCCGCGCCACGGTGGGATGTTCGAACACGGCGCCGAGGCTGAAGGCGTACCCCCAGCGTTGCCGGATCGCCGAGGCCAGTTGGGCAGCCAGCAATGAGTGGCCGCCAAGCTCGAAGAAGTCGTCGTCGGCGCCCTGCACCGCCACGGCATGGCCGAGCACCGCCGCAAACATCTCCGCTACCGCGCGCTCGGTGGGGGTGTTGGGCGCACGGCCGGCACTCACTGTTTGCGGCGGCTGCGGCAAGGCGCGCCGGTCCAGTTTGCCATTGCCAGTGATGGGGAGCGCCGGCAAGATCACGAAAGCCGCCGGCACCATGTAATCGGGCAAGCGTTGGGTCGCGTGGGTGCGCAAGGCGTCGCGCGCGAGCACGGCATGATCGTGGGCGACGGCATAGGCCACGATGCGATCCTGGCCCGGCTGATCGGTCCGCACGATCACGGCGACTTGCGACACACCGGGCGCATGGGCCAGCACGGCTTCGATCTCTTCGAGCTCGATGCGCTGCCCGCGAATCTTGATCTGATGGTCGGAGCGTCCCAGAAAGACCAGCGCACCATCGGCGCGCCTGCGGGCCAGATCGCCCGTCACATACATGCGCGCGCCCTCAGCCCCGAAGGGATCGGCCACGAACCGCTCGGCCGTCAAATCGGGGCGGCCCAGATAGCCCTGCGCCAATTGGCGCCCCGCGATGTAGAGATGCCCGGCCACGCCCACCGGCAACGGCCGCAGGCAATCGTCGAGCACATACAACGCGGTGTTCCACACTGGGTAGCCGATGGGCACAGGCACCGACGGGTCGTGCGCCGCGGCGGGCCAATAGCTCACGTCGACGGCCGCTTCTGTGGGGCCATAAAGGTTATGCAGTTCAGCCGTAAACACTTGATGAAAACGATCGCGCACGGCGGCCGGCAACGCCTCGCCGCTGCAGAAGACACGCTTCAGATGCAGCCCCTTGGCCGAAGGCTCAGCTAAAAAAGCTGACAACATCGACGGCACGAAGTGCAGCGTATCGATGCGTTGCGTGCGGACGATGTCGGCGAGCCACGCGGGATCCTTGTGCGCCTCGGGAGGCGCCACCACCAACACCCCGCCGGTGATGAGCGGCAGGAAAAACTCCCACACCGACACATCGAACGTGGCCGGCGTCTTTTGCAGCGTGCGGCATGCGGGACCGAAACCGTAATGCTCGCCCATCCACAGCAACCGATTGACGATAGCGTCGTGGCCCACAACCACGCCTTTCGGCGCGCCGGTCGAGCCGGAGGTATAGATCACATACGCGGGATCGTCTGGCTCGGCCACGGCCAAGGTCGTCGTCGGTGCGGTGCCAAACATGGTGACGGCGGCAGCCGGCGCGGCGCTGTGTGCTGCGGCGGCTGCAGTGGCGCCCAGACGCGTGGCCGGCTCGCCTGAGAGGATCGTGTCGACGCACAACGCCGAGTCGCAAGGCACGACATCGCGCACGCTGTGCAAAGTGAGCACAGCGCGGGGTGACGCGGAGGTAAGAATGGCGGCGAGTCGATCCCGCGGATGGGCCAGATCGAGCGGCAGATAGGCGGCACCGGCGCGCATGATGGCGACGAGCGCCACAATGAGCTCGATGCTGCGCGGCAGCGCGAGCGCCACCACATCGCCGCGACCCACGCCCTGCCCGGCCAGGGTGTGCGCCAGCAGGCGGCTACGGGCATCCAGCTCGGCATACGTCAACGTTGCCCGTTCGAACACCACGGCGTCCGATGCGGCATGCGTGCGCAGGGCGTCGTCGAGCAGCGCGGCCAAGGTGGTGCGCGGCACCGCCCGCACATCGCCATGCGCATCGCGCTGCCATTGCGTCAGCTCCACAGCCGTCAACGTGGGCACATCGGCCAGGCAATCGGCGGCCACTGCGTGCTGCAGCAGATCGGCGAGCCGCGCCAGGTGGGCGTCCACGTCCGATTGGCTATACAGCGCGGGATTGGCTTCCACGGCCAGATGAATATGCTGTCCGGCGGCGTCGCCCCGGAACGTTAATGTGAGATCGTCGACGGGGCCGGCGCACATCACCTGCACGCGCGTGCGCAACCCGGTCAACGCAGGCGGATTATCGAATGGCAAAACGTTGATCAACGGGCCGAACAAGCGGCGCTGGCCGCCCAGCAAGCCCAGATCGCGCCGCAGTTGTTCGCTGCGATAACGCCCGTGACGGCGCGCACGGCGCAATGCCCGCGACGTGTCCAACATGAATGCAGCCATGGGCTGACGCTCGTCCACCTCGATCGCCACCGGCAGCACGTTCATGACCATGGCGGGCACGCGCGCGCTGGCGCTTCCAAGGCGTCCCATGTAGGGCGCGCCGACCACAGCGCGCGTGCGGCCCGTCATGCGGGCGACGTACACCGCGCTCAAGCCCAGCAGGATGTCGGGCCACGACGCGCCCGAGCGCTGCGCCAGCGACGCGAGTTGCGCTGCAAAACGGTCCGACAGCGCCACACCCGCCTGCAAGAAGCGATGTGCCGTCAGCGGCACGCCTTCCGCCAGGCCGATCGCCGGTTCGCCACCGGCCAGCGCATCAAGCCAATACGCCCGATCGGCCACCCGCTTCTCCGATGCGAGGTACGCCGCGCTTTCGTCCATGACGTTGCTGAGCGGCGCCAGCGGCGATCCGGGCGCTTCACCCGTTACGCGCGAACGATACAGTTGCGCCACGCGCGCATCGATGAGCGCCATGCCGTAGCCATCCGCGGCCAGGTGATGCACCCGCTGATACCAGATATGCGAGGCGGGCCCCGTGCGCAGCAGCCATTGCGCCGCCATCGGGTCGTGCGCCGGATCTGCCGGGCGCTGCATGTCGGCCGCCATCAACGTGCGTGCTCGCGCGTGCGGATCCGCATCCAGCGACACGTCGATCATCTGCAAGCGCGGACGCATTGCCGGATCGACGACACCATGCGGCACACCGTCGATGTCGACCACGCGCAAGGCCAGACTGTCGCACTCGTCCATCGCCGTATCGACCGCCCACGTGAAGGCGTCGATGTCGAGATCGCCCTCGATATCGGTGCGTTGCGCCGTATTGAAGATGGGGTTGCCCGCATCCAGGCGCTGCGCGAACCACATCCCGGCTTGCGCTTCGGTCAGCGGTGCGGTCAATCGTTGCGTCATGCCGGCGAGCTACCTTTCGCGGCGCGTGCCAACGCTTGTTCGGCCACGTGCCACCAATGCGCCAGCGTAGGCGTTTCGGCCAGTTCGGAAAACTGCAGATCGGCGCCGGCCGCACGCCACTGCGTGACCAGTGCCATGGCACGAATCGAATCCAGGCCCAAATCGATCAGGCTGTCGTGATCGCCTATTTCATCCGGCTCTTCATGCAACACGCGGGCAATGTCGGCCCGCATACTGTCGAGGTTCAATGCCGCGTGAGTCGTTTGCGTATTTGCGCTCATGCTTGTTCTCCTTGTTCGGGCGTCGTCAGACGCGCACGCAGCGCGGCGCGCAGTTCGCGGCGGCTGATTTTGAGCGCCGCCGTCTCGGCGAACTTGTCCACGAACACCACTTGATCCGGCACCTTGAAATCGGCCAGACCGCGGTCGCGAATCCATTGTTTGATCTGTGCCCCACGCGGTTTTTCGCCTTGCGCAATGATGAAGGCGCAGGTGCGTTCGCCCAGATACTCATCGGGAATCGATACCACGGCCGCATCGAATACATTGGGGTGCGCGAGCAGGTGATCCTCGATTTCCTCGGCCGAGATCTTTTCACCGGCGCGGTTGATGTGATCGGTGGCGCGGCCTTGCACCGACAGATAGCCGTCGGCATTGCGCTTGACGATATCGCCGGTGCGGTAGAAGCCGTCTGCGGTAAACGATCGAGTATTGGCCGAATCGTTGTTGTGATAACCGCGGATGGTGTAAGGCCCGCGCGTGAGCAGATAACCGGGTTCGCCTTCGGGCACGGGCTGCCCCAGATCGTCCACCACCAGCACTTCGTCGTCGGCGCTGATCGGGCGGCCTTGCGTATTGACGATGATGTCTTCCGGATCATCCAGGCGGGTGTAGTTCACCAACCCTTCCGCCATGCCGAATACCTGTTGCAGCGTGATGCCCAGCACCGGCCGCACGCGCCGCGCCACTTCGGGCGCAAGCTTGGCACCACCCACCTGCATCACTTTCAGCGTCGACAAATCGTGGCGGCTGTCTGGACGCGCCTGCAGCCACACCAGCAGCAGCGGCGGCACGAGGCTTGTCATCGTCACGCCTTCGCGCTCGATCAGCGGAAACGCCGCTTCGGGACTCGGCGACGGGCTCAAGACGACGCGGGCGCCGGCATACAAAGCACCGAGCACGCCCGGTGAACTCATCGGATAGTTGTGCGCGATCGGCAGTGCGGCAAGGAAGACACTATCGGCGTCCATCCCGCAGATCACATCGCTTTCGCGCAACGTGTAGATGTAGTCGTCATGCGTGCGCGGGATGAGTTTCGACAAGCCCGTGCTGCCGCCGGAAATCTGCAGAAAGGCGACGTCGGACGGTTTCGGCCCCGGACCCGCCGGCCGCGGCTGCGCACGGCCCCGCTCGGCCAGATCGGCAAAACCCACCTGCCCATCGCGATCGGGACGGGCCACGAACACCTGGCGCACGGCGGGCAGACGCTGTTGCAGCTCGGCGGCGAGATCCGCATAGTCGTAGCCCTCGTGACGCCCTGCGATCACGTAGGCGCTGGCTTCGGACGAGGACGCGAAATGCTCGATCTCGGTAATGCGATGCGCCGGCAGCGCATACACCGGCAAGATGCCGGCGCGAAACAGCCCGAAGACGATTTCGAAAAATTCAGGGATATTGGGCAGATGCACGACCACGCGATCGCCTGCGGCAAGCCCGCTAGCGAGTAAGCCGGCCGCCATCTCATCGGCGCGGCGGTCGAGTTCGGCATAGCTCCACCGCATCTCGCCGCCTACGATGGCGATTTTTTCGGGATGGGCCTGAGCCCGCTCGCGCAACCAACCGCCAAAGGTTTCGCCGCGCCAATGGCCGGCTGCGCGATATCGCGCAGCCAAATCGTCAGGCCAGATCTGAGTGACAGGTTTCATTTCATCGAACACATTGAAGATCATTCCGCGCGCGCAGCAGCGCATCCGGCGCGCAAAGCGAAAAGGTGAAAGTGGGCGCGGCGCACGGTTGCTGCATGCACACCGTGCCGCGATAACCCTGCGGCACGGGCAAGCGGGCCATCCATCCCGGCCCTGCGGGCGTCAGGCCAGCCATAGGCGCAAAATGTGCAGCGTCGGCCGAGGCATCGTTCAAATCAGGCGTGGTAAATCCGGCAGGCATATCGCCCAGCCCTAATCCCCATGCCTTGAGAAGCGCCTCTTTCGCGGTCCACAGATCGAAGAACGCGCGCGACTGGTCGAATGCCCGGTCGACGCGCGCTTGCTCTTCGCTGCTGAACACCTGGGCGCCCACCGCCCGATAGTCAAGCGGCCGGCAATGCTCGATGTCGATCCCAACGGGCGATGCGGCTCGCGCGATCACGGCCCAGTCGCCCGCATGCGACACATTGAAATGCACATCGGCGATGTCGGCCATGTCCAATTCGGGCTTGCCGCGCGCGCCCAGCCGAAACGCCAACGACTGCGGTGCAGTGCCAAGATGCTGGGCGAGCAACAGGCGCAGCGCACCGCGGGTGACCACGTACCTGCGCGCATCGGTCGGCTGCCGCCAGCGCGTCGCACGCGCCGTCTCGATCGGCGCCAGCAGCGCCGCGAAACGCGCCAGCGTGGCAGCGTCGATGTTGGTGGGCAACAAGGTAATCGCAATCGTCATCACACCCCCAGCAAGCGATGCTGCAGATCGCGATCGGCACGCAGCGCTGCGATCGAGCCGTCAAAGGCGACCCCGCCTTGCGCCAGCACGGCCGCCCGTTGCGCCACCTGCAGGCAGAGCGACAGGTTTTGCTCGACGAGCACCACCGTCATGCCTTCGGCGGCAAGCCGCGGCAGATGGTGCACCAGCAGATCGTCGACGGCTTTAGGCGACAAGCCTTCGCTGGGTTCGTCCAACACCAGCAGATCGGCTTGGGTGAGCAACGCGCGCGCCAATGCAAGCATCTGCCGTTCGCCGCCGCTCAACGCGCCGCTGGCAGCCCGGCGTTTTTCGTAGAGTCGCGGAAACGCGTCGTACACGCGCGGCAATGTCCACCGTTCGGGCACGTCGCGTCGCGACAGCGTGGCCAGCCGCAGGCTTTCGCTCACGCTCAAGGGTGCAAAAACGCCCCGCCCCTGCGGCACCAGCCCGACGCCCAGATTGGCGATGCGGTGTGTGGGCCAGCCCACCACGGCTTGCCCTTTAACGAGAATCTCGCCGCGCACGCGTGGGCCCAGATTGAAGATAGCGTTAAGCAACGACGTTTTGCCGACGCCGTTGCGTCCCAGCAGCGCCAGCACGTCGCCTTGCGCAACCGTGAGATCGATGCCGGCGAGAATATCGGCGCCATCGTGCGCCACGCACACACCGCGCAACTGCAGCGCAGGGGTGCGCCCCAGGCGATCGGCCGAAGGCGCGCCTGACTGCCGACCCGACGGATCGCCGCCTTGCTCGGCCTGCGGATGCAATGCGGACGCAGTCATTACGCTCACGCTGCCACCTCCGCCAACGTGTTCGCCGGCATGCCTAGATAGGCCGCCAGCACCCGCGCATCGCGCCGGATGGCCTCGGGCGTGTCGACCGCGATCAACACGCCCAGGTCGAGCACGGCGATGCGATCGCAACTGCCGAAAACGATGTCGATATCGTGTGAGACCAGCACGACTGCCGTTTCGGCATGATGCTGGCGCACCAACGCGAGCAATCGAGCCCCCTCTTCTTCGGCCAGGCCTGCCGTGGGTTCGTCGAGCAACAACACGCGCGGCGACTGGGCCAGCGCGATCGTGAGATCGACCATGCGTTGCTCACCATACGACAGGTCTGCGGCGAGCGTATCCGCACGCGCCGAAAGCCCCGCCTGCGCGAGCAATGCGTCAGCGCGTGCATCGGATTCGCGCAACGCCGCGGCTGCCTGCCACCAACGATAGCCGGTACCGGCCACGGCACGCGCTGCCATCGCGACGTTGCCACGCACCGTCATCGAGGGAAACACCAGGCTTTTCTGAAAGGTGCGCACGATGCCAAGATGCGTGCGCGCTTCGGGCCCCAGACGAGAGATATCCCGGCCATCCAGGCGCATCGAGCCGCGGTCGGCCGCGAGGAAACCGCTCATGATGTTGAACAGCGTGGTCTTGCCGGCGCCATTGGGGCCGATCAGGCCCAACGTCTGGCCGGCCTGAACCTCCAGATCGATATGCTGCAGCACAGGCACGCCACCAAACGATTTCTCGATGGCGGCAAGCTGCACGCGCGGTGTGCTCGCCATGGTGAGACCGGAAGCACCATCGTTGAACGGAACGACTGTGGCGGCGGTCATTGGCGTGTCCTGCGCAAAGCCGGCACGATGCCATAGGGCAGGAAAATCACCGTGGCCACGAATAGCAATCCGATCATCAGTTGCCACCGGTCGGTGTAGGAACTGAGCTGCGTTTGCGCAAGCAGATAGAGCGCGGCGCCGGCAAAGCCACCAAACCAAGTGCCGATGCCGCCCAGCACAGTCATGATCACCAACGTGGCCGACATGCTCCAGTGCACGGTGTTTGGGCCCACGTATTGATTGACGAAGGGAAACACAGCGCCCGCCGCGCCTGCGACGGCGCCCGACATCAGAAACGCCTGCAGCCGCAAGCGGCCCTGGCTGAATCCCAATGCGCGCATGCGCAACGGTTGATCGCGCATGCCCTGCAAGGCCTGCCCCAACGGCGCGCGCGCAAAACTGCGTAATGCCGCCCACCCGATCAACGCCAACAGCAACGCCACCCCGTAAAGCGCCAGTGGCGATGCGAGCGGCATCGCGCCCAATGACAAGGCAGGAAAGCCGCGCAGACCATCGGCGCCGCCGGTGACGTCGCGCCAGCGAAACACCACTTCCCACACCATCTGCCCACCGACGAGCGTGAGCACCAGGAAAAACAAGCCGCTGCTGCGCAGCGTCAGCAGCGCCATCGCCGCCGATACCAGCATGCCCGCCAGCATGCCGATTGCGATCACCATGAATACATTCGCGCCCCACGCCTGTGCGGCCACTGCGGCGCTGTAGGCAGCGGCACCGAAGACGGCGCCATGTCCCAACGACACCAGACCGCCCACGCCGATCAACAGGTTCAGACTCATCACGGCCGCGCCGACCAACAGAATTTCGGCGGCGAACCGCAATGCGAATCCCTCGCCGGACAACGGCGCCGCCGCACATAGGGCGACCAGGGCGAGACCTTGCCAGATGCGCGTCATACTTGCCTTGCCTCCCGGCCCAGCAAGCCAACGGGCCGCACGACCAGAATCAAGGCCATCAAACCCAGCGTGACGAAGTTGGCGAATTCGGGCACCCACATGCGCCCGAATGTGGTGACGAAGCCGATCAACAACGCGCTGGCCACGGTGCCGGCAAAACTGCCCAGGCCACCCACCACAACCACCAGCAGCGCCAGCAGCAGCACTTCTTCGTCCAGGCCCGGGTAAGCCGACAGCATGCCGGCCCCCAGTGCGCCACCCAAACCGCCCAGCCCGGCGGCAAGCACCAAGCCGGCCGTCAACAGTTTGCGGGTATCGATGCCGAGCGTTTCCACAATGCCCCGATCCACGGTGCACGCGCGAATGGCCGCGCCCCACAAGGTGCGATCGATGAGCAGCCAGAGCACCAGCGCCAGGATCAGGCCCGCGCCGATGATGAACAAGCGATAGATCGGGAACGGAAATCCCATGATGAAGGCCACCCCAGACAGCATCTCCGGCAGATCGGGCGTGCGCGTATCCGCACCGAACCCCCATCGCATCAGATCGGCAAACACCACCGATAGCCCGTAAGTAAGCAGCACCTGCATCAAGTGTGTGCGCGGATAAAAACCGTGAAACGGATAGCGGTCCAGCAACCAACCTACCGCGCCGGTAATGATGAACGCCGCGGGAAACGCCAGATACCACGGTGCGCCCGACGCCAGCCACTGGATGCCGATGTAGCTGCCCAATAGATAGAACGAACCGTGCGTCAGATTGACGAAGTTCATCAGGCTGAGCACCAACGACAAGCCCAGGCCGGTGAGCAAGAGCAGCACCGAAAAGGACAACGCGTTGAGGATCTGGACGACGGTATAAGCCATAAGTTACTTCGAGGCGGCGCCCGGACCCGGATCCTGAATGCCCGGGTAGGTGTGCAGAACGGTATTGAACGGCTTGCCGTCGGTGCCTTTCTTGACCTCGTTGATGTAGATGTCGAGGATGGCCTGGTTGTTGCGCGGGTCAAAGCGCATCGGGCCGAAGGCCGTATCCACAGGCTTGTCGAGCAAGGCCTTCTTGAGCGCATCACGTTGTGCCACATCGCCGCTGACCGCGTCGATGCCTGCTTTGATGACTTGGCCGGCGGTGTAGCCGGACGTGCTGGCTTCACCCGGCAGACGATTGCGCGCCCGGCCATAAGCGGCCACGAACGATGCGGATGCCGGAGCGCCCGGCGATTGATGAAACGCGTTCAAGCCACCAAGACCCGCGTCGCCGGCAGCCGGCAGCACATCTTCCTGATCGAACAACGCCCCGGGACCCACGAGCCGGATCTTGTCTTGCAGGCGGAAATCCTTCATCTGCTTCAGGAAGCGCACCGCGTCGGCACCCGGCAGGAAAGCGTAAATGAACTCGGGGTTCATGGATGCCACGTTCATCAGCATCGGCGCGAAATCCGTGGTGCCCAGCGGCGTCCAGAATTGGCGGCCGAGACTGCCGCCCTGCTTTTGATAGGTATCGGCGAAGTCGTTGACGTACTCGCGGCCGGCAGCATAGTCGGAGGCCAGCGTTATCCCGCCCGACTTGGCCACGTGCTCGTGCGTCCAAAGCGCCGCCGGGTGAGCCAACATCCAGCTCGTTTTGGTGGTGCGGAAGATATAGGGGCTGGCGGCCTCGCGCGCCAACGCGTTCGCGGCGGCATTGATGATGAACGTCAACGTTTTCGACTCGGTGACGATATCGCGGATCGCCAGTGCCACAGCCGCGCTGATCACGCCGCAGATGACGTCCACACGATCCTGGCCCACCAGCTTGCGTACCTTGCGCACGGCCTCGTCGGGCTTGCCGTGATCGTCTTCGATCAGCAACTGCACCGGGCGGCCGCCCATCTGGTTGCCGTTCTCGGCCAGAAACAATTCCAACCCCGCCCGCATGCTCTCGCCCAATGATGAGAACGGGCCGGACAGCGATGTGACCAGCGCGATCTTGATCGGCGCATTGGCTGCGCGAGCGAGCTGCGGCATCCCGATCGCGGCAGCGGCGCCCATGCCGCCCAAAATCAAACTGCGGCGCGTGGAAGAAATACGGTTTGGCGTCAAAAAGGTGTCTCCAACAAATCGGGTCGCAGACGCGCGGCATCGATGGCCGCTTGCGTGCAACCTGCAAATGCAATGGCCGGCGGGATCGACTGCGCCAGCATGCTGTGGTGGGTGCCGCCTTCGATCGCTTCGAAGACAACATTCAAATCGGGACTATCGGCCCATTGCCGCGCCAGGCGATAGGTCACCGGCAAGGTGGGCGTACCACCCTCGCGCGATGCCGGCGAGCCATCGGAACCCACGGGTTGCGCGTGCCACGCCTCGAGCGTGCCGGCCATCACGAGCACATCGGCGTGCTGCGGCGAACGCGTGACGGCATATTGCGCGAAGATCGCGCCATCGTGCCACCACACCGATGGGCTCGCGGCCACGTAGCGCGTGAACGCGGGTGTGTGCCGCGCCTGCACCGCGCGCAACACGCACAATGCGCCGTAGGAATGCCCGTAAAGCGTGAGCCGGCTGCGATCGATCGGATGGTCGGCCAGCACAGCCGGCACGATCACGTCGTTAACAAGCGCCAGGAAGTCGTCCGCACCGCCATTTCGCCAGGCCGGTTGGCGCGGATCGTCCAGAGGATCGCGGCCCGGAATGGCTGGCGTGTAGTCCCACGCGCGCGCCTCACGAGCCCGCGCACCCATGGGCGCATGGCTGATCAATACGACCACAATCGGCTCGCCGGACGCGGTCAAAGCGTCGGCCAGCGGCTTGGCAAGCAAGTCACCATCGAGCAGGAACAACGCCGGGTAACCTGCAGCAGGCACCTCACCCTCAGGCACGCCCACCTGCACGCGATAGGTGCGCAACCCGTCTGCCGAGCAGCATTCGCGCGCGTCGAACCGCGCGTCATGCCCACGCGGACGATCCGGGGTTGAGAGAGGGGTTGCCATCGGCATGCCGAAGGCGGTCAGCGCCCAGCGCCGGTGGTGGCGCCACCCGCAGCGGCGCCCGGCGTGACGCTGCCCGCAGCCGGTGCGCTGTTCGCGGCCGGAACGGCATCGCCGGCGGCAGGCGTCAGGTCCACCATGAATGCACCGCGATACGGCACCGCCGCAAATCGCGTGTTGATCTCGTCCAGCGTTGCTTGGGCCGACACATCGGCAAACGCGACCGGATCGAGCCATCGCGCGAGCGCTTCGATAAACACGACGTGCAGTGGCGAATCGTTGAATCCGTGCCATATGCCGTGGGCATTGCCGGTACGTACCGCGGAAAGCGCCGACAAGCGCTGGCTATCGATCACCGCCTGCAAACTGGCGCGCGCCCGTTCGGGATCGGCATCCATACCGATGGTGAGGCCCGCGCCGGCGCGGCGGGTGGCCCCCGTTCCGGTGGCCACATAAACCGCTGGATTGCGGCTATTGATGTATTCGAATCCCAACTGGCCCGTTGCGCCCTTGAGCACATCGGCGCCGATATTGTGGCCGCCGGCCAGCGAAATCATGTCGTTGAACGTGCCTACGCCAGGCGAATTGCAGCAATCGGTGCTGCCGGCATGCGCGTGCACCAGCACTGGCGGCTTCGCGCGGCCCGCAACCTGGGTACGGGCCGCGACCCGATCCATGTGCTGACGATAAAACGACACCAGCGCCTCGGCCTGCTCGGTGCGGCCCAGCGCCTGACCCAGCAAGCGGATGCTGGGTTCGGTGTTTTGCAAGGGGCGCATGAAGAAATCGACCACCACGACCGGCACACCCGCCGCATCGAATTGACGGATCAGATTGGACGATTGCGGATCCGCGCCCGGCGCAATACCGGCAAATGCCGACGTCAAAATAACCAGGTCGGGGCGCAGCGACAGCGTCTTCTCAACCGAAAACGTCTCTGCCGTGTGGCGGCCAACGACCGGAATGTTTTCGATTGCCGGGAATTTCGCTTTATAGGCCGCGTATTCGTTGGCAAACGATGTCTTGAACTCGTCCGACCAGCCCGCGAGGATGCTCACTGGATCCGGATGAATCAAGCCCAGCACCGGCAAATAGCGGGCTTGCGCCAGCACCACGCGTGTGGCGGGCTTGGCCAGCACGACCGTGCGCCCGGACACGTCTTTCAACGTAATCGGCCCGGGCTGGGCAGCCTGGGCCGCCGCCGCATACGCGGCGACCGTGCTGCCTACCAAGGCAACCAGGGCAAAAACCAGGGGAGTGACGAGACGATGCAACAGGGACATGAGCGGCGAGACGCCGGCGCGAGAAAACCGCGCGCGTTCTCTATTAGGGTTAATAATGATATCGATTTTCATTGTAAACACGTATGACGACGGTAACAAGCCAACCCGCCCGCGCAAACGTTTCAATGGACGTCGGCGTGGAGCCCGTCGATCATCACCTGCGATACGCCCAGCGAGCACGGCTCCACCCGGGCGCGTACGCCATACACTGCGGCCAGCGTGTCCGGCGTGATCACCGCGCTCGGCACGCCTTCGGCAATCAGATCGCCCGACCGGATCATCAGGCAATGATCGGCATGCTTCAACGCGATGTTCAGATCGTGCAGAACGATCAAGGTGACCAGCCCGTTATCGCGGGTTTCCTGGCGCAAGAGATCCATCACATGAAACTGATAATTCAGATCGAGTGCCGAGAGCGGCTCGTCCAGCAGCAACAGCCTGGGGCGGCGAATCAGCGCCTGCGCCAGCCCGACGAGTTGCTTTTGCCCGCCTGACAACTGATCGAGATAACGCATCGCCAGATGGGCGATGCCCAGCCGCTGCAGCAGCGCATCGACGGCGGCGATATCGCCTTTGCCCGAGCCTGCTGCCGCACCCGCGAATGCCGAGGCATTGGCCGCCACGAGCACCGATTCGAACACCTGCAGATGCACCGCCGCCGGCAACGTCTGCGGCAAATACACCACCTGGCGGGCCCGCGTTTCAAAACTCGCGCGCGTCAGATCGTCGCCATTCATCACGACCTGTCCGCCCGTCAGCTTGATCAGCCCGGCCACGGCCTTGAGCAACGTCGATTTGCCGCTGCCGTTGGGACCCAGCAACGCGGTGACGGTGCCTACGGCAATCGGCGCCACCGACAGATCCTTGATGATTTCGCGCGCGCCGTAAGCGACCTTGAGATGATTGAGTTGCAGCACGACGAGCCTATTGCAGTTGACGCTTGAACACGACCGCCAGGAAGAACGGGATACCGACGAGCGACGTGACGATCCCGACCGGGATGATGATGCCGGGCACCATATTCTTGGACGCGATCGACGCCGCCGACAAAATGACCCCACCCACGAGCGCGCTGCCCGGAAGGTAGAAACGGTGATCCTCGCCGAAGATACGGCGCGCGATATGAGGCGCCACCAGTCCCACAAAGCCTATGGTGCCCACGAACGCCACGGCCAGCGCCGACAAAATACTGATGCGTACCAACGCGCGCAAGCGCAGCCGGCGCACATCGATACCGAAACTCGCCGCCCGCTCTTCACCCAGGCGCATGGCCGTCAGCCGCCACGAATCGCGCATCGACAACGGCAGAATGAGGGCAAACACCAGCAGCAGCACGCCGACCTTCGTCCAATCGGCACGTCCAAGGCTGCCCATGGTCCAGAACACCAGGCCCTGCAGCGCATCGGCGCTGGCCACGAACTGGATCAACGACACCAAGGCGTTGAAAGAAAAAACCAGCGCGATGCCGAACAGCACCACGCCGCTGGCATTCATACCGCCCCACCTTGCCACGAAGTGCAGCAACATGGCCGACATCAACGCAAACACGAAGGCGTTGCCAGCAATGGCCCACGCCACCGGCACGCCGGGGATCGCCAGATCCAGCACGATGACCAGCGAGGCCCCAAAGGCTGCAGCCGATGAGATGCCCAACGTGAAAGGACTGGCCAGCGGATTATTCAAAATGGTCTGCATCTCTGCGCCTGCCAGGCCCAGAGCCACACCAACGGCCATCGCCATCAAGGCATACGGCAAACGGATATTCCAGACGATCACCCGTGTGGTGGCGTCTGCCGCGTCCGGGTTGAAGAGCGTTTGCAGCAACTCGCCCAACCCGAGACCGGACGCACCCATCGTGAAATCGAGCAACATGCAGCCCAGGATGACCGCGGCCAGCAGCGCCACCATCGCCCAACGACGGCGGATGATGCGGCGGTAGTGCTCGGGAGAAAATTCCAGGCCGGGCGTGCCGGCGGCGGGCAGAGGATTAGGCGTAGACAAGATGATTGACCGGCACGCGTTGTGAAAGAGAGCGATAGCGCGCGCGGCTTGACGCTCGCGCGCGACCGCGTCAACCGGTATGGCGACTGCGGCGAAGCCATTCTCAATAGAGAATGATTAACGTTAAGTATCTCATGACTTGGTGTGTGGGGGCAGGCGCGACCACAAGATCGCAGCCAGCACGCAGGGCGCACGCGTTGCACGCCGCGCGCGCCCGGCATCCAGATGGATTTACGCCGCCACTGCCCCGACCGATGTCAACGATCAGTTCGCCAGCGGCACCCGCACAACGCTGTCCAACGCGCCTTCGCGATAGGACGGGTGATCCTTGTCCATGGCGGCCTTCACCGTGGCGAACAGTACCTCCCCTGCGTCCCCCAACGCCAAGCTATTGGGATGCACTGGCAGATCGACTGTGCGCTTGACGGCATAGTTCGTCGCATCGAGGATCGTCAAGGCGCCCGTTCCCGATTTGTCGCCATGTCCTGCGCCACGATTCGTGACGTAGATCTCTTGTCGTGCGGGGTTGAACAGCACGTCGAGCGCGCCCTTGCCCAATTGCACCTGCTGGATCGCCTTACCCGAACCCAAATCGAATACGTACAGGCGATTGGTGTTCGAATCGGTGGCGAACAAGCGCCTGGTACTACTGTCAAGCGCCACGTTCAGCAGGAAGTGCTTGGAATCCCGGGCATTGGTCGTATCGCCAGTGGTCATACGCTGCACCACGCGCCCGCGAGTGGGATCGATCGCCAGGATTTCGTGCGTACCGCCCTGCCCCACGTACAGCCGATCGGTCTGCGCGTCGTACGCAGCGCCCGCCGTCCAGCGGCCCAGATTGTTCAACGTATGACGCACCTGACGCGACTTGCCGTCGATGACCCACACCTTGCCGGCATCGCCGGGGCTCGTCACGAACACCCTGTCGCGGACCTCATCGACGATTACCTTGCGCGTATGCGGCATATCGCCTTTCGCATCGGCGCGGCCAAGTTGAATCGTACCGATCACCGCTCGCTTGGCGGCGTCGACGACCGTCAACGAGCCGTCCAAAGTGTTGCCAACATAAATCGTCTGGGTGCGTCGATTGATACCGACGGCGAACGACCGGCGCGGAATATTCACGGTGTCCTTCACGGCCAGCGTCTGCGCATCCAGGAAATACAGCGTGCCAGACGCGTCCTTCTTAAACGAAGGCGAAGCGGCGACCACCAGCGTATCGGCGTCCAGCGCCTGAATCTCGTACAACCCCAAGCCCACATCCACGCGCTGCACGGCTTGCGCGTTCTGGCCTTGCGGATAGAGGGCCGGCGCGGGCGGCGACGGTTGGCGCAGGTCGTCGTGGGTCGGGGTCTGGCAGGCGGCGAGCACGAGCGTCAGAGCCACTAATCCAGCGGCACGGCGAGTACGAACGAAGGTCGATTGGGCGATCACGAAGCATCCTTTTGCTTTAATGACAAGACTCGTTCCGTCACTTGATAACGAGACACATTCTCTAATTGGCACGAAAGATAACACGCGCACGCGTCGTGCCGAACGGCTGAGACAGGCACCGAGCGGGTGAGGCCGGCGAAGAAAGTCAGGCCGGCTCCGAACGTCAGGCCGGCTCCGAGCGTCACGCCGACGCGGACATGAACGCGTTATTGCCCAATGCGCTGGGCGTCAGGATCTCGTCCGGCTCAGCGATGTCCGTAGGCGCAGCGATGTCGATGGGCGTAGCAATGTCGATCGGTGTGGCGATGTCGATCGGCGTGGCGATGTCGACCGGCAACGGCTGGTCGATCTCGATCGCGCCACCGATCAGCGTGGCACCCGCGTTTTTCATCCGGTACATCGCCGTGTCGGCATGTTTGAGCAAATCGTGCTCGAACTCGCCGTGGTCGGGATACAAGGCAATACCGATGCTGGGTCGGATACTCAGGTCGTGCCCGTCGATCGTGTAGGGGCGCGTCAGCATGTGGTGGATCGTATCGGCGACCTGCGACGCGTGCTCGGGCAGCGGCAGACCTTGCAGCAGCACGACAAACTCATCGCCGCCCACGCGGGCCACCGTATCGGCGTCGCGCACACACTGCCTCAGCCGCGCGGCGACTTCCTGCAGCAATCGATCGCCCACACCATGACCCTGGGTATCGTTTACCTGCTTGAATTTGTCCAAATCGATATAGAGCACAGACAGCCGCCCTTGCTCGCGACGGGCAAGTGCCAGGGCCACCTTGAGCCGATCGTAGAGCACGCCCCGGTTGGGCAACGCGGTCAACTGGTCGTACTGCGCCAGATATTGAAGGCGCGCCTGCATTTGCTGGCGCTCAATGACGGTCGCGATCTGCGTACACGCGAATTGCAGCAGCTCCACATCCTTCTCGCTATAGCAGACCCCGACGGGATAGCTCTTGAGCACCAGCACCCCGATCGCGCCTTTATGAACATTGAGCGGTACGCTCAACCAGCACAGCGGCATCACGGCGATGGGCGTATTCAGCGCCGTCAAACGATCGCGCAGCGCGTCGCCAGCGAGCAGCAAAGGCTGCCCCGTGCGAAGCGTTTCAGCGCACAGCGCGCCGGTGGCAGACGTATAGGGTTGCGGCGCCGGCTCATGAGCGTCGACGTGGTATGGGAAACTCAGCTGATCGGTTTGCTCGTCGTAAAGGGAAACCGAGAAATTATCCGCCGGCAACAGGCTTCCCACGATGCGATGAATCAGTCGAAAGAGTGTGGGCAAATCATCGGCGGCGAACGCGGCCTCAGCAATGGCATATAGCACGGCCTGCTTGGCTTCGGCACGCTTGCGCTCGGTGATATCGCGGGCAACCCCGATGCGCAATTGATCGGCGGGCGACCAGCGCGCCGACCACATGATGTGCACGATCTGGCCGTCCTTACGGACGTAGCGATTTTCGAAATGAAATTGCGGCAATCCCGACATCACATCGACGATCGAGTCGCGGGTCATTTCGCGATCTTCCGGCAACATCATGTCGAACATGGATTTGCCGATCATCTCCTGCGGGGTGTAGCCGAAAATACGTTCGCATGCGGCGCTGGCGAAAACCACGCGAGCATCCTTCGTGACGGCAAATACCGCATCCATCATCAGATCGATGAAGCTTGCTGACGGCCTGTAAGTCTGTGCTTCCAAAGGAGATCTGCCTTTACTCAGCCCGTTTGCCGGGGTCTTTCGCAGATCATACCTGCAGAGGCAGCATATTCCCGTTATTTTGACGCCATCCCAACCATGTGACAAAAATCCGACGGAATCGCACGCTTTTAACGCACGCGCTCATACCTGTCCGTGGGTCATGAACCATGAGTCTTATGTCCAGCCGTTTGCCACTCACCGCTTGCCGATAGGCGCCCCTGTAGCCACACCAAGTACTCATGGATGACGACGTCATCCCGCATGCAATAAGACCACTTTTGAGACTTCCGAATGGTGATAAAGCCCGCCTCCCTCAAGATGTGGAGATGCCTGCTCGCGGTTGGCGGCGCGATGTGCATCACTTTAGCAATCAGGGTCATGTTGACGGCGAACGCCACGGGCTCGGTGCGCCAGGGATAGTTGAAATGAATTTTGGCCCGATCGAGATACCGCAGGATCGACATGCGGACTTCGCTGGACATTGCTTTGACCTGGAGGGAACGATTCATTTTTCGATCGTATCGCCACTTAGCTAACTGACGATATGCGGAAGAATACGGTGGGTTGATGATGTCGTCGTTTAGCTAACTGACGATGTAAGAAGAAAAATCGGCTAGGGGAACGCCTCCCGATCTGCATGCTCGAACCGCATGTCGTTGCGTTGGGAACGGCAACTGCGGCGCAAGCGCCATCCAATGAGACCGTCAACGCCCATGTCTACCCTCACCTTCGCCACCTTCAATATCAACGGCATCCGCTCGCGATTGCCTGCTTTACTTGCTTGGCTCGAGCGCGAAGCGCCCGATGTCGTGTGTCTGCAGGAACTCAAATGCGTGGATAGCGCTTTTCCGATGGCCGAGATCAATGCCGCGGGGTATGGCGCGATATGGCAGGGTGAAAAGGCCTGGAACGGCGTGGCGATTCTCGCGCGCGACATGGACCCGATCGAAACCCGTCGTGGACTGCCCGCCAATGACGATGACGCCCACAGCCGCTATATCGAGGCGGCTGTGCACGGCGTGCTGGTGGGCTGCCTGTACCTTCCCAACGGCAATCCGCAGCCCGGCCCGAAGTTTGAATACAAGCTCAAGTGGTTCGAGCGGTTCATCGATCATGCGCAGTCGCTGTACGACACGGGGCACCCTGTGTTGCTGGCCGGCGATTACAACGTCATTCCCACCGATGCCGATATCTACAACACCCGATCGTGGCTCAAGGATGCCTTGCTGCAGCCCGAGAGCAGAGCCTGCTATGAACGTCTGCTCCAGCAGGGATGGACTGACGCGTTGCGCGAAACACATCCCGATGAGCGCATCTACACTTTCTGGGACTACTTCCGCCGACATTGGGAAAGCAACTCGGGCTTGCGCATCGACCATTTGTTATTGAGCGACAGCCTCGCCACGCGCCTGAAGGATGCCGGTGTGGATACCTGGGTGCGAGGCGAGCCGCATGCCAGCGACCACGCCCCAACCTGGATCACTGTCACAGCGTAAAGCTGGACGACCGTTGCGTTGTGAACGTCGAATGCGGTCACATCGCCATCTGGACTACCGTACCGTCGTAAACGATGGCGCGCCAAGGCCGTTCAACGACAGTGCCACGATCATCAACAGCACCGCTTCGTTGTCATCGGCGTTCAGCATGGACTCGCCGCGGGCAAGCGTGGCGATCTTGCTGGATTGGGGATCGCAGTTCACCAACACATGCAACGCGGCGCCCCGTACGAATTCATAACGCAGGATGATTTCGGATCGACTCAAATGCGGCAAGGTCGCGCGCATCGCGTCGAAAAACACCTGCGCGTAACCATCGAAATGGTCCGCCACGAAGCGCGTGTATTCGCTCTCGGGCGTGGCGCGCAGATGCTGTTCGACGCGGACGAAGAACCGGCCGCCGTCGCTATCGCGTTCGCACTCCACCAAGGGCCGCATCAACGCATCGAGAATCACCGGCAACGGCATGGGATGACCATCGAAGCGTTCTTGTGCCTCGTGCAGCATCTGCTTGCGGCGAACGTTGGGCGGGCCGATGATGTCCATCAGAATTTGGCGCACCAAGGCGTCCTTGGAGCCGAAGTAATAGTTGACCGCTGCAACGTTCGTGTTACTGGCATCGCTGATATCGCGCACGGTTGTGGCGATTGGCCCCTTGCGAGAGATCAACGACTTGGCCGCGACCAAGATACGTCGATCGACCGACGCATCGGCCTCGGTGTCCGGGCCGGAAAGTGAAAGGTCCGACATAGTGCTCCTGTGTAGAGGCGCCCCACGCGCCCGACCAACGCCATACTGCCATCACACTAATACCGCGATCCAATTAAAACACCTGTTTTATCAAAACAGCGAGTTGTAAAAGTGTTAGCTAGGTGTTTTCCACTAAATCACGCTTTGCAGCGCAATAACCCTTGCCGATGGCGGTCAACGTTCCTAGAATTAAAACACTTGTTTCAGACAAGCAGCAGTCAAACCAACATTCGTTGTGTAAGCGGCAAGCCGTTTCTCAAAATGGCCCCCGCATCCGATATCCGGTGGAGACAGCCCTGGAGAAGCACTTATGCGTCGGTATCGATTGACTCGCGTTTCCCAATTCCTTCGCCTGCACGTCCAAGCGTTGCACCGGCATTGCAGCGATGCGCTGCTGCAGACGCCGCCGTGCGCCCGACTTTCGCCGCCTGCGCCCTGATTCCTGAGGTCGCTGCGCCAAGCGGCGGCCACTCCACCCGTCCTCCCCCCTTTGACGCTTGCCGCCGGCCAAGCGCTGGGCATTGTGTCGTCCTTCGGAGTTGTCTATGGTCATCAAACGGTTTGCGGTGTCGCTGTGTGCCGCCGCCATCATGGCAGTTGCGGTTTCCGGTCAAGCGCATGCGGCAGAGAAGGTGCTGCGCGTGGCCACCACGCTCGCGGATATTCCGCTGACAACCGGCCAGCCGAGCCAGGGTGGCGAGGGCGTGCGGTTCATCGGCATCACGCTCTACGATTCGCTGATCCGTTGGGATCTGTCGAAGGCCGACGAATCGGCGAAGCTGGTGCCGTCGCTGGCAGAAACGTGGAAGGTCGACGACACCACGCAAACGAAGTGGACCTTCAATCTGCGTCATGGCGTGACGTTTCACGATGGTTCCACCTTCAATGCCGATGCGGTGGTATGGAACCTCGACAAGCTGATGAAGCGCGATGCGCCGCAGTACGACCAGCCACAGGCCACGCAAGCATCGACCTACACGGGCACGATCGCAAGCTACCGCAAGATCGACGAATACACCGTCGAGGTGACGACCAAGGAGCCGGATGCCGTACTGCCCTACATGATGGCGCAGATCTTCATTTCCAGCCCGGCACGCTACAACGAGGTCAAGGGCGACTGGAATGCATTCGCCCAGCGCGCATCGGGCACCGGGCCGTGGATACTCGATAAGCTCGTCGCGCGCGAGCGTGCCGAACTGGTGCGCAACCCCAAATATTGGGACGCAGCACGGGTGCCCAAATCGGATCGTCTGGTGTTGCTGACGATGCCCGATCCGTCCACTCGCGTGGCGGCCCTGCTCTCCAAACAGGTCGACTGGATCGAGGCCCCGCCGCCCGACACCGTGCCGCGCCTGAAGCAACAGGGCATGCAGATCGTGACCAACGTCTATCCGCATGTGTGGCCGTATCAGTTGAGTTTCTCCGAGGGCTCGCCCTTCAAGGATCTGCGCGTACGCAAAGCCGCCAATCTGGCGATCGATCGCGAAGGCTTATCGGGTTTCCTGGGCGGACTGGCCGTGCCGGCCAAAGGCATGATCGACAGCAAACATCCCTGGTACGGCAAGCCCACGTTCGATATCAAGTTCGACCCGGAGCAGGCACGGGCGCTGATGAAGGAAGCCGGCTATAGCAAAGCGAAACCCGCGAAAATCAAACTGCTGATTTCACCGTCCGGTTCGGGTCAGATGCAGCCGTTGCCCATGAACGAGTTCGTGCAGGAAAACCTGCGCGATGTGGGTTTCGATGTCGAACTTGAAGTGATGGAGTGGGAAGCGCTGCGGGCTCGCCGCCGCGCGGGTTCCGACGCGGCCGAGAATAAAGGCGCACACGGCTTGAACAATAGCTGGGCCTATTGGGATCCCAACATCGCGCTGATCGGCACCGCCTGGTCCACACAGCGTCCGCCAGGTGGCTATAACTGGGGCGGCTACAGCGATCCGCAGGCGGACAAGCTCGCCGCGCAAGCCAAGGTCACGTTCGATCCGGTGCAGCAGGATGCGGTACTGGCGCAACTGCACAGCTATATCGTCGATCAGGCGATGTGGATCTGGGTGGTGCATGACCTGAACCCGCGCGCCATGTCACCCCGCGTGAAAGGCTTCGTGCAGGCGCAAAGCTGGTTCCAGGACCTGACGCCGGTCTACGTGGAGTAACCGCCATGCTCCGATACCTGCTGCAGCGCCTGCTCTACACCCTGCCGATCGCCATCGGGGTGTCGCTCGTGTGCTTCGCCCTCGTACACCTCGCGCCCGGCGATCCGCTTTCCGCCGTGCTGCCCGAGCGCGCGCCGCCCGAGCTCGTGGCGCAAGTGCGCGAGGAATACGGGTTCGACAAGCCGGTGCCGGTGCAATACCTGATCTGGCTGCGCAACATCGTGACCGGCGATTTCGGTACGTCGATCACGACGCGCCGGCCAGTACTCGCCGAGATCATTCCCGCAATCAAGAACTCCCTCATGCTGGCCGCAGTGGCCATCTTTCTGGCGTTCCTGGCGGGCACGACACTGGGCACGATCGCAGGTTACAGCGATCGTCCGAGTATCGACCGTGCCGTAACCTCCGTGGCGGTCACGGGGGTGTCGATCCCACACTACTGGCTGGGAATGGTGTTGATCGTCATCTTCTCGGTCAATCTGGGTTGGCTGCCCGCCACCGGCATGGGCGCCGCGGGGTCGGCAGGATTCACATTCAACCGTGAAAGCCTGATGCACATGATTCTGCCCTCGATCACGTTGGCCGTGATTCCCGCCAGCATCATCGCGCGATCGGTGCGCGCGGCGGTCAGCGAGATCCGCAAGCAAGAGTTCGTGCAAGCGCTGTACGCCAAGGGGGTGCCGGCGCGGCTGGTGTTCGTGCACGTGATGAAAAACGCCGCGCCTACCGTGATGGCGGTGATGGGGCTGCAATTCGCGCAGATGCTGGGTGGCTCGATTCTGGTCGAAACCGTGTTTGCCTGGCCGGGCACGGGCTTCCTGCTCAACTCCGCCATCTTCACGCGCGACCTGCCGATTCTCCAGGGAACGATCCTGGTGCTGGCCATGTTCTTCGTACTCACCAATCTGGCCGTCGACGTTTTGCAGATGTTGGTGGATCCACGCGTCAAGCGGGGATAAGGCGCGTCTCGCACCAACCGCCACATTGCGTTCAAGGAGTTTTTATGCAGAAGGATAGTTTGGCGATGAGCCTGCCGGGCGGTGCCACCGCGCCGATCGCGCCGCCGCTGCCCCCGCCTGTCACGCGCAGCTTCTGGCGCTCGAGCTTGCGCCGCCTGTTGCGCGATCCCGTCACCATTGCCTGTTTGACCGTGCTCTCGTTGATCGTGCTGTCGGCTATTTTCGCGCCGTGGCTGGGGCTGGACGATCCGTTCAAGATGAGCATGGTGCGGCGCTTGAAGCCGCCCGGCACGCCGGGCCATCTGCTTGGTACGGATGAGTTGGGCCGCGACATGCTGGCGCGCCTGATCTACGGTGGCCGCCTGTCGTTGTTCATGGGCGTCATGCCCGTGGTGTTGGCCACGCTCATCGGCGCCACGTTGGGCATCACGGCAGGCTACGCCGGTGGCCGCGTCAATATGGCCATCATGCGCACGGTCGATGTGTTTTACGCATTTCCCTCGGTGCTGCTGGCCGTGGCCATCTCGGGCGTATTGGGTGCGGGTGTCTTCAACAGCATCGTGTCGCTCACGCTCGTCTTCATCCCGCCCATTGCTCGGGTGGCCGAGAGCGTCACCACGCAAGTACGCAATCAGGACTTCGTCGAAGCGGCCAAGGCCACCGGCGCCAATGCGTATCGCATCGTCACCGGCCACGTGCTGAACAACGTGATCGCGCCCATCCTGATCTACGCCTCCAGCCTCATCAGCGTCAGCATCGTGGTCGCGTCGGGCTTGAGCTTTCTGGGTTTGGGGGTGAATCCGCCCAATGCCGAATGGGGCCTGATGCTGAACACGCTGCGCCAGGCGATCTACGTGGCGCCGTTGAACGCGGTCCTGCCCGGCGTGATGATTTTCCTGACCTCCATGTGTTTCAACCTCGTCAGTGATGGCCTGCGCGGCGCAATGGATGTGAAAGCATGAAGAAGACCACGGAGCAAGCCATGAGTTTGGTCGCCGACAAGCGAGACCCACGCGATCGCGGCGGCCCGGCGCAGCCGATGCTGATCGTGCGCGATCTGAAGAAACACTTTCCCATTGCCGGCAATCGTGTCGTGCGCGCCGTGGACGGCGTGAGTTTCGATGTGGCCAAAGGCGAGACGCTGGGCATCGTCGGCGAATCCGGGTGCGGCAAATCCACCACCGGCCGCCTGCTGATGCAGTTGATCGCGCCCGACGCCGGCAATGTGATTTTCGATGGTGAGGAAGTGGGTGCGGTACACGGCCTCTCGGTGCGCGATCTGCGCCATGGCATGCAGATGGTGTTTCAGGACAGCTATGCGTCGCTCAATCCGCGCCTCACCATTGCCGACAGCATCGCCTTCGGCCCCAGCATTCTGGGCCTCAAACGCGCGCAAGCGGTGGCGCGCGCGCATTCGCTGTTGAAGATGGTGGGGCTTGAACCTACGTTGTTCGCGCAGCGCTATCCGCACGAACTCTCGGGCGGTCAACGCCAACGGGTGAACATCGCGCGCGCCTTGGCCATGGGGCCGCGGGCCGTCATTCTGGACGAATCGGTGTCGGCGCTGGATAAGTCAGTCGAAGCCCAGGTGCTCAATCTGCTGCAATCGCTCAAGCGGCAACTCGGGCTGACCTACATCTTCATTTCGCACGACTTGAACGTGGTGCAGTACATGAGCGATCGGGTGCTCGTGATGTATCTGGGGCAAGTGGTCGAGTCCGCCCCGGTCGATGCGTTGTACGCCCAGCCGCGCCATCCCTATACCGCGGCACTGCTGTCGTCGCGGCCTTCGATGGATCCAAAGCGGCGCGCGACCAAGCCGCCGTTATCGGGCGATCCCCCCAATCCGATCGATCCCCCCAGCGGCTGCCGTTTTCGCACCCGTTGTCCGCATGCGCAAAAGATTTGCGCGGAAGTGGTGCCGCCGTTGGCGCCCATGGGTCAAGCGGCACATCTGGCCGCGTGCCATTTTCCGCTCGCCATCGTTGACGCGCGCCAGGAGGCCCTCGCATGATGAACACTGCATTGCTCGCTCCCACCGAGACCGCGCCGCCGGCCATCAAACCGCTCGTGCAAGTGCGCGATATGTCGGTTCGGTTTGTGTCGCGCGATATGGCGATCTCGGTCGTCAACGGCGTGTCGTTCGATCTGAATCCGGGCGAAGTGCTGTGCCTGCTCGGCGAATCCGGCTCGGGCAAGAGCGTCACGATGCGCGCCTTGATGCGGCTGCTGCCGCGCACCGCGCAACTCGGCGGCTCGATCGATATCGACGGACGCGACATCCTGGCGTTGCGCGAGCGGCAATTGGCGTCGATACGCGGGCCATTGATTTCGATGATCTTTCAAGAGCCGCTTACCGCACTCGACCCCGTGTACACCATCGGCCAGCAGATCGCCGAGACAGTCAAATGGCATGACGGCGTCGACACCCGCAAAGCGCGTGCACGGGCACTCGAACTGCTCGAACTCGTGCAGATTCCGTCGGCGAAGCAACGCCTGGATGCCTATCCGCACGAGCTCTCGGGCGGCTTGCGCCAGCGCGCGATGATTGCGCTGGCGCTGTCGTGCCGGCCGAAGTTGCTGCTGGCCGACGAACCCACCACGGCGCTGGATGCCACCGTGCAGATTCAAGTACTCCTGCTGCTGCGCAGCTTGCAGGCCGAGCTCGGCATGGCCACGATCTTCGTCACGCACGACCTGGGCGTGGCGTGTGAGATCGCCGACAAGCTGGCGGTGATGTATGCCGGCCGCTTCGTCGAAACGGGCAGCGTGGAAGACGTGCTCTCGCGTCCCGCCCACCCCTACACGCGCGGCTTGATGCGCTCCACCGTGCATGCAGGCCAACGCGGCGTGGAACTTCAACCGATCGCGGGCTCGCCACCCGATCTCGCCGCGCTACCAAGCGGCTGTAGTTTTCGGCCGCGCTGCGAGTTGGCCACTCCGGCCTGCGCGCAAGACGTTCCTGCCTTTACGGACTGCGCGGCCGGCCATGCCGCACGCTGCATTCATATCCCGCCCGCGATGCGCGACCACACGCCGCTGGCCTCGCGGCCCTGAGCCGCTTTTTTTTCTTTTTTCTCCCACTGGATCCGCCATGTCCGATGACCTGTTTCACCTTACTGCGAGCGAAGCCAGCCGGCTGATGCTGGCGCGTAAGCTCTCGCCGGTTGAACTGCTCGATGCGTTTCTGGATCGCATCGACGCCGTCGACGCGGACGTCAAAAGCTACCTGCTGGTGACGGCAGACACGGCACGCAAACACGCCGCCAAAGCAGAAATCGATATTGGCGCGGGCCGTTGGAAAGGCCCGCTGCACGGCATCCCGTATGCGGTCAAGGACAACTACTTCACCCGCGGCGTGCGCACGTGCGCCGCTTCCAAGCTCATGCTCGACCACGTGCCCGATTACGATGCCAGCGCGATCGAACGGCTGGATGGCGCGGGCGCCGTGCTGCTGGGCAAACTCAATACCTGGGAATACGGCACCGGCACGGGCGCCGTGCATTTCGACCTGCCTTTCGAGCCGGCATGCAATCCGTGGCATCTGGCTCATCACACCGGCGGCTCGTCCACCGGCGCGGGTGCGTCAGTGGCCGCCGGCACGGCGATGGTTGCGATGGGGTCGGATACCGGCGGCTCGGTGCGCTTGCCTGCCGCCGCGTGCGGCCTGCAAGGGCTCAAGCCCACCTACGGCCGCATCAGCCGATACGGCATTCTGCCCAATTGCTATTCGCTGGACACCGCCGGCCCACTGACGTGGTCGGTGGAAGACAACGCCATCATGATGCAAGTGCTCGCCGGCTACGACGCGCGCGATCCGGCGAGCGCCGACCAACCGGTGCCGGATTATCTGGCGAGTTTGCATACCGGCGTGCGCGGCCTGACGATCGGCATTGTGCGCGACATGGGTGCCGACGGCGAACAGCTCGACGCGGCCAACCGCGCAGGCGTGGAGGATGTGGCGCGGGTGCTGGCGGCCGAAGGCGCGCGCGTGATCGAGATCGTGTTGCCGGCACTGCCCAGCAGCTATCGTCAGGTGAGCAGCGTCATCAACTGGACCGAATCGCTGTCAATCCACGAACACGATTTCATGCATCGCGCGCACGACATGGGCCTGGCCCTGCGCGACAAGATGATGCACGGCTTCATGACACGCGGCGTCGATTACCTGGCCGCCATTCGCCGGCGGCGCGAACTCACGCTCTCCACCGATGCTTTGCTGCGCACGGTCGACGCGCTGGTCATGCCGTGCGCCTTTCATACCGCGCCGCCGTTTGCCGACGCCGATCGCGTCAAAGCCTTCACCACCGATAGCGCCTGCCCGGTATTCAATATTTCCGGCCATCCGGCCATGTCGATCCGCACCGGCTTCGATGCGGCCGGCATGCCCACCAATGCACAAATCGCTGGCCGCTGGTTCGACGAAGCCACCGTGCTGCGCGTGGCGCAAGCCTATGAACGCGCCACGGCCTGGCATCTGAAACGCCCGCACCTGGCTTCGGCCTTGCAGCCCGCGTGACCCCGCCGGATGGCAATGTGCCCGCCTTCGCCGCTTTGAAAAGGATACGACCATGACCACGCCTTCTGACCTGCCCGCCGCTTGGCGGCAAACCGATATCGACGCCTATATCGCGCGCTTCGGCCTGAAGCTCGACGACCCCGCCATGCGCGCGCGATTGTGCGCATCGGCCGAAGCCGCCTCCGCTGCAGGCGCCGCCGTGCCGCGCATGCTGCGCAAAGACTGCGAGCCTGCCCACATTTTCCAACTGCCCCTGCCCTGAACCCCGCCGGAGATTGCCACCATGCAACCCTTTGAACTCACTGCCTCGGAAGCCTCGGCGCTCATCGCCAAGCGCGAATTGTCGTGCGAAGAACTGGCGCGCTCCACGCTCGACCACATCGCCCGCACCGAGCCGGATGTACGCGCCTTTACCTACGTCGATGCCGATCAAGTGGTGCGCAACGCACGCGAGCTCGATAAAACCCCGCCGAAAAGTCCGCTGCATGGATTGACCTTCGGTGTGAAAGACATGATCGAAACCGTCGACATGCCCACCACCTATAACTCGCCCATCTACTTCGGTCACCAGGCCGGAAAAGACGCAGCGTGCGTAGGCACGGTGCGGGCGCGCGGCGCCTTGATCCTGGGCAAGACCGATACGGTTGAATTTGCGACCGGCGGGCGTCGCGCAGCCACGCGCAACCCCTACAACTTCGCGCATACGCCGGGTGGCTCGTCGTCGGGCTCGGGTGCAGCGGTGAGCGCGAAGATGGTTCAGTTGGCCTTCGGCACGCAAACCGGCGGCTCGCACATTCGCCCGGCGGCCTTCAACGGGATCTATGGCATCAAGCCCACCCACGGTGTGGTCAGCCGCGAAGGCGCAAAAAATTACTCGCACACGCTGGACACGATCGGGTGGTACGGCCGCTCGGTGGCAGACCTGCAATTGGTGGCGCGGGAATTTCGTTTATTCGGCATGGACGAGGCCCCGACCACACCATTGAAGGGGCTGAAGGTGGGCCTGTGCCGCGGCCCCAATTGGCATTTGACCGAAGCGTCGGGCCGCGCTGCCTTGATGACGGCCGCCGCGCGGCTGGCAGACCAGGGCGCTGAAATTGTCGATCTGGATCTCCCGTCCGACTTCGATCACATCACGCACGCCCAGGAAGTGGTGATGCGCGGCGAAGGCCGCGCAGCCTTCCTGCCGGATTACCTGGCGAACTACGCGCTGCTGCACCAGGATTTTCGCGACCTGGTCGAAAACGCCAAAGGCTATACCGCGGAAGACATGGTGCAAGCCTACGACCTGGCCGCATCGTGCCGGCGGCAGTTCGACGGCCTCTTCGGTGACGCACTGGACGTGGTCCTGACGCCGCCTTGCATCGGCCAGGCGCCCATTGGCTATTACGACACCGGCAATCCGGCGTTCAACAGCATGTGGACGTTGCTGCATGTGCCCTGCGTTGCGATCCCGGTTGGGCTGGGCGACAAGGGACTTCCGGTGGGCATCCAGGTCATCGGACCGCGCTTTTCCGACGCGCGCCTGCTTTCGATCGCATCCGCCTGCGCCCCCGCCATTCATGCGCCTGCCACACTGACACCGGTGGACGCCACCATGGCGGAAGAACTGGTCGCTTGAGCGGTCTGGCGGGAGTCCGGGTGGGGTCTTGCCCGGGGTCGGGCTTGGTCTGACGGGATCTGACGGGGTTCTGAACAGTTACCTTGTCGTCCCCAAATTCGGCAAATTCGGGAGCAGAATGGGTTACCCGACCCACTCGCTCCCGGAGCATCCATGTCGTATCGCACCCCCCTCGCACGCGCCCTCTTCTCCCTTACCGTCCTGGCCTGTGCCACGGCGCACGCCGCTGACGAAAAGCCGGTTCGCATCCGCGGCGAGATCGTCGCGGCCACCGCCGATGGTCTCACCGTCAAGCATGTCAGCGGCGAACAAGTGAAGATTGCCGCGCCCCCCGACACCGCCGTCTCGTCAGTCAAGAACGTGCCGCTCTCCAGCATCAAATCTGGCGATTACGTGGGCGCCGCCTCGCGCAAGGGGCCGGACGGCAAACAAACCGCGATTGAAGTGCTGGTGTTTCCCGAAGCCGCGCGAGGGTCGGGCGAAGGTCATTACGGCTGGGATCTCGCCCCGGATAGCTCGATGACCAATGCCAACGTCGATGCCGTCGTCTCCGGCACCAACGGCCGCGATCTCAAGCTGTCGTACAAAGGCGGCACGCAAACCATCGTGGTGCCCACCAACGCGCCCGTGGTGACGTTCGCGCCAGCGACACGCGCCGATGTGTTGCCCGGCAAAAAGGTATTCGTGGTGGCCAAGCCGACCGGCGACGGTTATCTCGCCCAACGCATCGTGGTTGAAAAGGATGGTGTGGCGCCGCCCATGTAATCGTCCTTACGTCCGGTGAATGCGGCACGTGCAGAGCATCACGGCATCGCGGGCACCCTGGCAATAATCGATTGGACAAGAAAAACACCCCAAATGTGCGTAACGCATCTGGGGTGTTTTTGATCGACCGCCGGCCTCGGTGACTGCTGGCTTGTCGTGACTGCTGGCTTGCCGCGACTGCTGGCTTCTCGGTGACGGCCGGTTTCCCGTGACGACTCGGGCCTTGCTGATGCTGCCGCTACTGACGACGGTCACGCAGCAGCCGTTTCAACGGCAGCGCGTGTCGCCGGGCAGTTATCAGTGCTTGATCAGATCGTCGATATGCACCGGCAGATCGCGCACCCGGACACCGGTGGCGTGATACACCGCCGCTGTGATCGCCGCAGCCACGCCCGCCAACCCAATCTCGCCGATGCCGCGCGCGCCCAGTTCGTTCAACGCCTTGTCGGGGTAGTCCAGAAACTCCACGTCGATATCCGGCGAATCGGCATGGGTCACCATCACATAGTCCGCCAGATTGCTGTTGATCGGCGCCCCGTTGCGGCTGTCGTAGTGCGTTTCTTCAAAAAGTGCCATGCCCACGCCCATCACGATCGCGCCCTCGATCTGATTGCGTCCGCTCAAGGGATTGATGATCTTGCCGGCGTCGATCACGGTCACCACGCGCTTCACACGCATACGACCGATCTCGGGCTGCCAACCCACTTCAACAAAATGCGCGCCATAGGAATGGATCGAGTGCTTGTCGGCATCGGGATCGTTGTCGCTTGCGCCCGCGCGTCCCTTGCCCATCACCTGGCTGAGTTCGGCTTTTTGCAGCACAGCCTCAAACGGCACGCCGGCCTCCGGCTGCTCCGTCTTGCGATGTACGCGGCCGGCCGTCATTGTCAGATCCTCGGGGTCCGCCCCCTTCGTGGGCAAGCCGTCGGTCTCGGCTGCAATGCTCAGCAATTGCTTGATCGCCTCGCGCGCGGCCTTGCCGATGGCGGGCACGAGCGACCCCGTCGCCATCGAGCCGCCCGACATGGGTCCAGCCGGAAACGACGTGTCGCCGATTGCCACAACGATCTTGTCGCTGGCAATGCCGGTGAGATTGGCGACCATCTGCGCCATCACCGTATAGGTACCCGTGCCGATATCCTGGGTGGCGCTCGCCACGCGCGCCGTGCCGTCGCGATTGAGTTGCACGTTCGCCATGGCGGGAATGCGCTTGGCCATCCAGGATGCGCCCGCCATTCCCCAACCCAGGATTTCGCCGTCCGCGTGCATGCTGCCCACCTCGGGATTGCGCTTGGACCAGCCGAACTTTTCAGCGCCGCGCTTCAGGCACTCGGTGTAGTGCCGCGTGGAAAACGGTACGCCCAAGCTCTCATCGATCTCGGGCTCGTTTTGCAGACGCAATTGCACAGGGCACACGTCCAGCGCAATCGCCAACTCATCCATCGCCGACTCGGTGCAGTACAGCCCCGGCACAGCGCCCGGGCCGCGCATCGACGTATTAGGACCGAAATGGCGGCGCGCCTGACCCGACGTCACGCGCAAATTAGGCGTGCTGTAAAAGTAAGGGGTGGCTTCACCGCAATTCTCTTTGCTCGCTTCGACCTGCGCCACATGGTGCACATAATCCTGCTGCAATGAAGTCAAGCGACCTGCCTTGGTCGCGGCGATGCGGATGCGTTGCTGCGTATTGGTGCGATGGCCTACGGTTTCAAACATCATCTTGCGGGAGATCTCGAGCTTGACCGGCCGCTTCAAATCGCGCGCCGCCGCCACGGCGAGCAAGGAATGCGTCCACGGCCAGAGCTTGCCGCCGAAGCCCGACCCCAGGTATTCGGTCACGACCCGGATATTCTCCGGCACTTCGCCGAGCATCTGTACCAGCACCGACTTGTGATTGCCGATCGCCTGCGACGTTTCATACACCGTATAAGCGCGGCCATCGTAGGTGGCTACCGTGCAATGCAATTCGATGGGATTGTGCGTCTCGGGCGGCGTACGATAAACCTGGTCGATCGTGACCTCACCCTTCGCAAACGCGGCGTCGGGATCACCGCGCTCACTGTCTACCTTCGGTTTGTCGTCGGGCTCGAGTTCCAGGCTCACATCCACCGGCTTCTCGGTGTAGGTCGCTTTGACCGCGCGTGCCGCAGCGGTAGCCTGTTCGAAACTTTCCGCTACCACCAAGGCGATGTACTGACCGTAGTAGTTGATCTTGTTGTCGGACAGCGGTGGGCGCTTTTCATCGATCGATGCCCCGCTCGCATCCGAGATGCGGTAAAGCGGTCCGATATTTTCATGCGTGAAGATCTTCACCACGCCCGGCATCCTGGACGCGATCGTGGTGTCGAGCGCCGTCAATTCGCCACTGGCGATCGTGGCGCCAACCGGCTGGGCGTAGACCATGCCGGGGAAGTGATGATCGGAGGTGTATTTCGCCGCACCACTCACCTTGAGCGGGCCATCGATTCGGGCAAGCGAAGCGCCGATCGCGGCGGATTCGGCGGGATTATGGGCAGTCATCATTGATCCTTTGTTTGAGCCAAGCGCATCAGGCTGCTTGCGTCGCGTCTTTCAACGCCTGAACGATGCAGCGTTTGGCGAGTTCGACCTTGAAGCCGTTCTCACTTTGGGGCTTGGCGCCGGCCAAGGCGGCGTCAGCCGCGCGCTGGAAGAGATCGTTACTCGGGGTTTGGCCCTGCAAGAGGGCTTCGGCCTCCACGGCGCGCCACGGTTTGGCACCCACGCCACCCAATGCCACGCGCACGTGTGCCATCTTTCCGCCTTCGAGCGCCACTACGGCAGCCGTGGACGCCAGCGCGAATTCGTACGATGCGCGGTCGCGCAATTTCAGATATGTCGATCGTGCACCAGCCACTGGCGCGGCCAGACTCACATGCGTAATGAGGTCGCCGGGTTCGAGCACGGTTTCTCGTTCGGGCGTATCGCCCGGCAGCAGAAAAAAGTCCTCGAAGGCAATGGCGCGTTTACCGCCGGTGCCTTGCACATGCACAACGGCCTCGAGCGCGGCCAAGGCCACGTTCATGTCCGAAGGATTGCTGGCAATACACTGATCGCTCGTGCCCAAAATCGCCAGGTTGCGGTTGAAGCCATCGATGGCACCGCACCCGCTGCCCGGCTCACGCTTATTACAGGCCATGGCGGGATCGCGAAAATACACACAGCGCGTGCGCTGCAAAAGGTTGCCGCCTGTCGTCGCCATATTGCGCAGTTGCGCCGAGGCACCCGACAGCAACGCTTCGGACAGCACGGCATAGTGTTCGAGAATATGCGCGTGGTGCGCCAGATCGGCATTGCGCACCATGGCGCCGATGTCCACGCCGCCATCGTCGCGCGGCTGCACCTGGTCCAACGGCAAGCGCCCGATATCGACCACTTGCTCGGGCTGTTCGACGTCGAGCTTCATCAGGTCGATCAGTGTGGTGCCGCCTGCGAGAAACCGCACGCGTGCGCCCTGCTGCGCGGTTTGCGAGAGCGCGCCTGCACGGATTGCGGCATCCACATCGGCTGCGCGCGAAATTTGAAATCGTTCCATGATCGCTCCTCAGCCTTGGCGCACGTGTTGGATGGCAGCCACGATGTTCGAGTAGGCCCCACACCGACAGATGTTGCCGCTCATGGCCTCCTTCACACAGGCATTGCTCGCACCGCAGGGCTCATTGAGCAGCGCTACGCCCGACATGATCTGGCCCGAGGTGCAATAGCCGCACTGATAGCCGTCATGGGCGACGAAAGACGCTTGCATGGGATGAAGATTGCCGGGTTGGCCCAGCCCTTCGATCGTGGTGATTTCATCGCCGTCGTGCGTCACTGCCAAGCGCAAACAGGAATTGACCCGCTTGCCGTTGACGTGCACCGTACAGGCGCCGCATTGGCCGTGATCACAGCCCTTCTTCGTTCCGGTCAAATGCAAATGCTCGCGCACGCAGTCCAGCAAAGTTGTGCGGGGATCGAGATCGAGCGATTCATCACGGCCGTTGATTTTCAAGCGAACGGGCATGGTGTCTTGCGCGTCGAGCGCAGCGGTAGGCGCCGCGGTCGCGTTGGCCGGTTCCGATACGGGATTGTCGGCCCGCACCGGCATGGGGGCATCCGCTGCGCGGACATCCGTCGGCATTGGGTTGGCCGCAGCCGCTTGCACGTCAGCCAGGATCGGCGTCGTGCTGCGGGGTGCCAATCCATTGGACGGCAAGGGTTGCACGGCATCGCGCGAACGCTGCGCCTGAGATGAGGTCGTGGACATAGAGGGTTCCCTGGAATGATGGGCGCGGTGCGATACGAGCCGGTGCGGTCACGGCGTATGGCAGCGCTGGAAGTACTGAGCCGCCGGGCGCAAGCAGCGTTCCCATCTTCCTGTCCTTGCCTCGGCTTGCTCCGGATCAGGGTCGCCGTTTCAGTCGGAAACATTGCGGTTCGTAGGTACGCGATCCAAGCCGCCGATGCGCAGGTATGCTTTCGCAATCGTCAACCCGCAGCGTGCCGCCTCATGTCATCGACCCCCCAAATTTCCGTCACATCGTCAACGCATCCGACATCAATGAAAGGCGTCCTCAGCCGTGGTGTTGCCGCGCTCGCCTTGAGTTTGGCGGCACTGTCTGCGCACGCGGCGCAGGCCCCGACCTGCGAAGTCGATCGGCCTATCAAGTTCAGCGGTCTGAATTGGGAATCGAATCTGTTGATGGCCGGGATCGAGCGCTTCATCCTGGAAAAAGGATACGGTTGCAAAACGCAGGTCGAGCAAGGCGAAACCCTGGCCATGCTCGCCGCCTTGCAACGCGGCGACGTCGATATCACGCCCGAGGTGTGGCCGGGCCAGATCGAAGGCGCATGGGAAAAAGCCACAGGGTCCGGCAAGGTGATCGGCGTGGGTCACGTGTTCGACGCTGGCGAAGGCTGGTATATCCCGCGCTACACGGCCGAAAAGTTTCCCGATCTCAAGAAAGCCAGCGACCTGGTGCGCCACAAGGATGCCTTTCGGGATCCCGAGGATCCCAAACGCGGCCGCATTTTCGGTTGCCCCGCGGGCTGGGCTTGCGGCACGCTGAACGAAAACCTGATGAAGGCGCTCAAGCTCCAAGATGACTTCGTGATGTTTGCACCCGGCGCTGGCGCCGCGCAAAAGGCGGCCATCGTGTCGGCGTATAAGCGCAAACGCGATGTGGTGTTCTATTACTGGACCCCCACAGCGCTAGTGGGTGGACTCGATCTGGTCAAGCTGGAACTGCCCCCCTTCGACCAGAAGGCATACACCTGCATGACGGATCCCAAGTGCACGGATCCGGTGGCCACCGAATTCAAACCGAACCCCGTAGTGACCGGAATGAATGCGGCATTTGCGCAACAGGCGCCGCAAGTGAAGGCATTTATCGAAAAGGTGAATATGCCGGCACCGGTGATCGACGACACCTTGGGCTGGCTTGAAAAACAAAGCGCTGAAATCGACGACGCCGTGGCGTACTTTTTCAAGACGCATGGCGATACCTGGAAGGCCTGGGTGAGTCCGGACGTCGCCGCACGTGTATCGGCCGCACTCTGAGTCGCGCAGGCGTCCTGCAAACGGCCGATGTCGACCAATCGCATCGGACGCTTACTTGTAACAGGATGAGGGCCATTTGAGTGCAAACGCTCGCACGCCACATGCAATAATCGCGCCACATTGCGTCGGGTTTGGAGTGTTTTAGATGTTAGGCAACGCCCTCAGTGTTTTTGTGACAGTGGTCGTCGCTCTGGCGCCGGCGCTGATCATGACGACACGTAATTACGGCAGCGCGTTCATGTATGGCTTGCTGTTGATCGCCCTGATCGGCATGGGCGTCATGCGTTATCGCAAGCTGCCGGTATGGCCCGAATGGCGCGTGTGGCGGCCATTCATGCTGGCCGCCGCCGCAGCGGTCGCCATTGTTCTGATTGCACAATGGACGCATGGCCGCTGGCATGCCGCCACCTTCGAAAAAACAATGCGCCTAGCCTGTATGGTGCCGATGCTGTGGCTCTTTTCGCGCCTCAGCCCGGCTATCTTGCGGCACATCCAATGGGGCTTCATCGCCGGGGCCCTGTATTGCACCTACCTGCTGGCGTTCCCGGATGTGACCTTTACGGCGGTCAACGGACGCCTGCGGCCGGATACCCTGGCATACACCCAGTACAACACCGTGGAGTTCGGTAACCTGGCATTTCTGTACGCCTGCGTGTGCGTCGTCAGCATGATGTGGACGCTCACGCGCTGGCCCAAGCTGGAGGCGGCGCTCAAGCTATCGGCCGCCGCGCTGGGCTTTTATGGCGTGTATTTGTCGGAGACGCGCACCAGCTGGTTGGCGTTGCCGGCCGTCTTCATCATCGCGTGCGTCGTCGAACGCCGCATTTCGTGGCGCATCAAGGGCGTGGTGTGCGCGCTGTTGGTGGCCATCGTCACGGTGATCGGCGTGACGCATCAGCACAACGACCGCATCGGCAAAGCCATCGACGAGGCACAAGAGTGCGTCGACCGCCCCAAGGCGGAAACGTCGGTGTGCATCCGGTTCCAGCTCTGGCGGGCCGCGCGCGTAATGGTCGAAAAGCATCCCGTATTCGGCGTAGGCGGTGGTCCGGCGTTTCGCGAAAAGATGAAGATATTGGGCGATCGCGGCGTCATCTCGCCTTTGGTGGCGTCGAACTGGGGCGAGCCCCACAACGATATTCTGCTGGTCGCCGCCACCTACGGATTGGTCGGACTTGCCTCCTTCTTGTTGATGGTCTATGGCTTTCCGGCTTGGATTCTCGCGAGCCGGATTCGGGATCTGGACCAGACCAGACGCGCGTTCTGCGCCCTGGGGCTATGCGTGGTGCTGGGTTTCCTATCGTTTGGCGTGACCGAAACGATGTTCAGATCCATGCGAACGGCGTCCTTCTACGCCGTCATGGTGAGCTTGTGCCTGGCCATGGCCGTGAGCCATCTTGGCCAAAACGATCGGCGGGTTTATCCAGCATGAGCGGCACGATCCCCTGCTTCGTCATCAATCTGGCGACGGAAACAGCGCGCCGCGAAGCCATGGCCGCGCGGCTTGAGGCTCGCGGACTCACCCCGCGCTGGATCGATGCGGTCGATGGCCGCGGCGCCGCGCGGGGCGCCGTACTTGCCCGCGCCGATATGGCACGTGCCCGACGGGTATACGGCGAGTTGAGTCCCACCGAAGTCGCCTGCGCCTGCAGCCACCTCGAGGTGTATCGGCGCATCGTGGCCGAGCACATCTCCCACGCCTTGATTCTCGAAGACGACGTGGAACTGGCCGACGACATCGCCGAACTCTTAGCGACCACCGGCGCCGGCAGTCTGGCTGCCCACATTGCCGCCGACCGGCCCGCCATGATTCAACTGACGCACGTCGGTCGCGGCTGGCGTCTGGGCGCGCGGCGCGTGGGCAAACGCGCGCTGCTGCGTGCCGAGGGCGGCGTATGGCTCACCGGGGGGTACATCGTGACGCTGGCCGCCGCGCAAGCGCTCTGCGCCACACGCGATCCAATCTGGACCGCCGCCGACCACTGGGAAGCCATTGCCCAGGACGCCGGGCTACAGCTCCACGCCGTGAGCCCACCTTGCGTGTGGGAAGCAGCCGAGGCCGCACAGTCGGCCATCTCGGGCGATCGCCGTCGCCGTGCTGCCCCCGTGCGCGCCCTGACGGCCCGCGCCGCAAGGCTATTGCATCGCAGCGTGGTGCGCCCGCTTCTGACCGTGCGGCTGCCGCGCGTAAAATAACGCCTTTCGCCCAAAACGCGGGTCGCCCCCGCCTTGCCCCACACGATGTCCGCACCTGAAATCCGCCCCGGCCAGTCGGTCGAACTGCTCAAAGCGCTTCATATCCTCACGCGCGACGGCAATATGAATCAGGACAGCCGCCGCAAGCTGAAGCAGGTGTATCACCTGTTCAACTTCATCGAGCCGCTGCTGAAAGACGTGCACGCTGAACGCGGCCGCGTCACCTTGGCCGATCATGGCGCCGGCAAATCGTATCTGGGGTTCATTCTGTACGACCTGTTCTTCAAGGCGATCCAGGATACGTCCCACATCTACGGCATCGAAACCCGTGAGGCGCTGGTTACCGCATCGCGCACGCTGGCCGATAAGCTGGGTTTCGATCGCATGTCGTTTCTCAACCTATCGGTGGCGGATGCCATCGATTCGCCGTCCCTGCCCGATCAGGTCGACGTGGTCACGGCGCTTCATGCGTGCGACACCGCCACCGACGACGCCATCCATTTCGCGCTGCGCAAGCGGGCGAAATACATCGTTGTCGTGCCGTGCTGCCAGGCCGAGGTGGCCTCGCATCTGCGCAAGAACAAGGGCAAGATGCTTGGCGGCAACCCGCTCGTCGAGATGTGGCGCCATCCGCTGCATACCCGCGAATTCGGCAGCCAGGCGACCAATGTGCTGCGCAGCCTGCAGCTCGAGGCGCACGGCTATCAGGTCACCGTGACCGAACTCGTGGGTTGGGAACACTCGATGAAAAACGAGCTCATCATCGCGCAAGACAAGCAGTTGCCCCGTGCCCGCCCGGCCGCCCGGTTGGAGGCGATGCTCGATACGCTGGGACTGGAAGACATGCGCGAGCGGTTTTTCACCACGCCGGCTTAGCGCACGCCACACCGTCTACGTGGGCTGAAGGCGGCGCCGCCGCGCCTCGACAGCGCGTTTACCGCACTTCAGAGCAGTTCGCGACGTCCTTCTGACGCTGTTCTCACGCCATTCTCACGCGTTTCTAGCGCGGAGCCTGGCCGACGTCCGCGCCATCTTCAGGCGCATTCATCAGATCATGCCAGCCCGCGTGTCCCAGGGCGCGTAGCCGTGCCTGGTTACGCGTATAGATCGCATCCGGATTGGGAAAGCCGTCCACGGCACGCGTCACACTGTCTTCGCGCAACAGATGCAGGATGGGATACGGCGCCCGATTGGTGTAGTTTTCGATGTCGTCCGGGCCGGCGCCCGCAAACTGATAGTCGGGATGGAACGTGGCGATCTGAAAGACGCCGCGCAATCGCAGGCGCTTGAGCAAGCGTTCGGAAAGCCCCAGCATATCGTTGAACGCCAGAAAATCGTCGAACCCATCCGGCAGGATCAGCAGTAGCGTATCGATGGCCGCCGGATCGGTGGCCTCCAGCGTATCGAACGCCAGGCTGAGATCCGCGAGCACTGCTTCGGGGTCGGTGGCATGGCTTACGCGATAGGCGATCTGCCGTTTGACATGTACGCTGCGCGCGAACGGACACAGGTTCAGGCCGATCACCGCTCGCACGAGCCACTGTTCGACCTCGCGCACGATGGCGGCGTCGCGAGACGCATCAACCGCCATGACGCCCCTTCCCCGAGCGCTTCGTGGCCGCTTGCTTGGTCGGATCGCGATAAGCGCGGCGCGCCTGACGCCAGACGATCAACACCAGCACCGCATCGACGGCGGCGAGCAACAGCGTAAACCACCACTGATCTGCCAGGCGGAACGGCTGCACGGGCGGCGCGGGCGGCTTGGGTGGCGGGGCCAGCTTCAAGGTATTCCCGGCATCGCGGCGTCCGGGATAACGCGCCGTGACGGCCGCCGGCAGGGTTTCAATGCCGTCGTAGCCCACGATCAAGGTCGACGGCGGCACCGATACATCGCCCATGTCATCAGCACCCCAAGCCATCACATAAGGCGCGATGCCCTGAGCGGTAAAGACCAACGTGCGCGGGCTGAAGCCGATTTGTACGGTGGGTGGCCGCGACGCATTGGCCGCGCGCGGATCGAGGCTGACGCCAAACGACGGCATCGGACTACCGCCCAGCAACACGTCGGGCGAAACGATTTCGCCAATACTGCTTTCGAGACGGTAAGACACCGCCTGCGCCCGCAGTTGCCACGTCCAGGCGCCTGCGGCGGGCGCGGGCGCCGCGCCCTGCCCGGTGGCCGCCGACGGCGCTGCCGCCGCCTGCACCAATTGATAGACCAGTACCGGCGACAGCACATCGCTTTGCGGCAAATTCACGCGCAACCGTTCGATCGGCATGGCAGGTGGCGCTTGAAACGTAAAGCTCTGCCCTTCGGCACCCACCGGCTTTTGCGGCTCGGTCCACAACATGGGACGGGGGCTGCCGGGGTTGGTGTTCACGCGCACCGTGACGCGCGACAGCTTCGGCGCAGTTGCCGGATCGCTCCAGACAATACGCAGATAACGCGACGTATCGCTCGAACGGTTGCCCAGCTCCACACGATTCTGCTCCACCGTCATGTCGCCATGGGTGAGCCGCACGATCTGCGCTTCCTGACGCACGACGCGCCAGTCTTCGAGGTTGTCGCTGGCATCCAGCCGAAAATTGTGCATGCCGGTGCGCGCCTGAAAATCGGCCAGCACCAGCGACTGCAAATCGCCTCGGATGCGACTCAGATCGAGCACCACCGCGTTTGGATTGCGCGCGGGCGACGCGGCAGCAGATGCCGACGCCCGCAAGCTGCCGTCTTCATTGCGCTCGACCTGGTCGCTCAGGCCGTTGTTATTGCCGCGGCGGCGATTACCCGTGGCAGTCAACTGCACCGGGAACAGCGGCACGGCAATCTCGGGCGTTTGCGACGTCTCGCCCAGCTTGGGCTGCACCCAGGCAAACGGCATCGCCACGCCCCGGCTATCGAAGACGCGCACATCCTGCAGTTTCGGATCCCGCGCGGTGTCGTACACCTGCAGCGGAATCTGCACGCGGTGCATCTGGCCCGGCTCGTCGCCCTCCAACGGCGCCACCCACGCAAAAGGCGAGGCGATCGGCGCCGGCACCGCGGGCGCATCGGCCCCGATCGCCGTCGCGACGCCTGCAGCCCAAAGCAGCGGCACCCCAACCATCATTCGCGCGGCGCGGCACAACTGCGCGCCCAGCGCTCTAAAACCGATACTCACTCAACCCCCGTCCATACCCGCCTTGGGCAAGATGCTCTAAAAGCGTCACGCAATCTAGCATAAGTTGGCGCACGCCAAGCCAGGCTTTGCGCTACAGCGAGTTGTCAGCTTTTTTCCGGCTCATTTTCATCTGTGACGCCCGGCGGCGTTCAGGCTGGTGCGAGCGGGCGCTTGCGCCACACGCTGGCCAGCCACGGCTGCTGCTCGCGGGGCATGCCTTCGGGACGGTAATAGTGGTGGATTTCATCGAAGCCTGCGGCATGCAGATACCGCCGCCACTGTTCAAGATCGTGAAACACGCAATATCGCTCGCCCTGCCAACCGGCCCGGTTGTCGCCCCGCGGATTGGAGCTGAACAGCACACCGCCCGCGTCCAAGGTGCTGTGCAATGCGCTCAATACCCCCGGCAGATGGTCGATAGGCACATGAAAAAGTGAGGCATTGGCAAACACGCCGTCGAAACGCGCAGGAGGCAAATCGAGCGCGAGAAAATCCTGATGCCAGACGTCACAGCCCGATGCAGTGCGTGCCATATCGACAAACGGCGCCGAGCCGTCCAGGCCGACGGCCAGCGCGCCACGCTGCGTTAGCGCGACCAGATCGCGGCCCGGTCCGCAGCCCAGATCGAGGATGCGGGGATGCGCGATGGGTATGGCGCTCAGCAATGCGTCGAGATTTTGATTGACGTCGTGATCGGCGGTGCCGGAACGAAAGGCGTCCGCATCGCGCGCGTAATGCGCCAAGGTGCGGATGTTGGTTTGCGAGGTATCGTCGTCGATCACGGCTGCCCTGATGTGCTGTCGCCCAAAAACAATCCGCCCCAGATGGGGCGGATGCGAGCGACCAGTATAGGTCAGCCGGTGTTGCGTGCGCGCGGCACGCGCAGGATCAGAAGATCAAATAAAGCAGAATGATGATGGGGATCGGAATACCGATGAGCCAGAGCAGGATGCCTTTCATGTATGTTTCTCCTCAATACAACTTGTTTTTCCTTCAGCACGATCCATGCCTGGACGTGATGCACGCCGACGTTGGAGCGGTTCAATAGATGTGTCTTGCCACGATGTACGTTCATACCGCGCCCGGGCTCGCTCTGCTCGTTGCGGCAAACCGGGACGAATTTCAAGACCGGCCTACTCGCGCACTGGCCGAATGGCCCGATGCACCAGGCGTCTTCGCAGGGCGCGATGCGGTGGCGGGCGGCACGTGGATGGGCGCCACCCGATCCGGACGCTTTGCCCTCGTCACCAACTATCGCGAACCGGGCGTGCCTGTCCTGCCCGACGCCCCTTCACGCGGCGCGTTGGTCGGCCGGTTTCTGCAGGGCACCGAGACGCCCGAAGGCTACATGGGGCAGTTGACCGCGAACATGCATCGCTACGCCGGATTCAACCTGGTGGTGGGCGACGCCAATGCCGTCTGGTACGTCAGCAACCGCGGGCCTGCGCCGCGCCGCTTGCCGCCCGGGCGCTACGTGCTCTCCAACCATCTGCTCGACAGCCCTTGGCCTAAAAGCCTGGCCACCCAGGCCCGGATCGACACCGTATTGGCCGAGGCCGGGCCGCTGGACGACAGCGCGCTTTTTTCCGCTCTGCGCAATCGCGACGTGGCCCATGACGACGCGTTGCCACATACCGGATTGAGCCTGGAACGCGAACGGCTGCTCAGCAGCGCTTTCATCATCAGCCCGACCTATGGCACGCGAGCATCCACCGTGTACGCCTTGGCCAACGATGGCCATGCCCGTTATATCGAACGCCGCTATGACGCCGATGGCGAGGCGATCGGCGAGCACATTGAAACGTGGCAGGTCCAGGATTGAAAGGACTCGTCACCATTCCGCGAGAAGCCGCAACAGGTCTACGCACCTGATTTACATCCCGCTGCCAGAATGGGGACATCGATCGGCTTACTCTGGAGTGCAATGATGAAGATGTTGTCCGAAAGCATGACCCATGTGGCGCAACGCACCCGTCTCGCAGGTGGCGTCATGCTGCTGTCTGCCGCAGCCCTGTTTGCCATGCAGGAAGCGCGTGCCGAATTGCCGCCCGTGCAAACGCAAGGCAGCGTGCAATATGTGATGGGCGGTATCGGTTCCGACGAATCGGAGTCGATCAAGCAAGCGATGTCGCAGTATTCGCTTGCGCTTATCTTCGCATCGCCGCGCCAGGGTGGCGACGCCGCCTACATGGCCAACGTGCAGGTCGGCATCGAAAAGAAAGGCGGCGAAAAGGTATTGGATGTGAAGGCCGACGGCCCCTACCTGCTCGTCAAGCTTGAACCCGGCACGTATACGGTCCGCGCCGATGCGGATGGCAAGTCGCAAACGCGCGACGTGACCGTCAAGGCAGGCGGCAGCACGCAGATCCGCTTCGACTGGAAAGATTGAGCGCGACCACAACCCCCGGCTGCCGGCCGGGGCGGCGATTCCCGAGCGGGCAGGCTAAGCGCCGTAACATTTAGTCTGCCGAGACCTTGGAGCGCAGCTTCTTGATGTCGCCCGTGCGCACTTTGCCCACCAGACGGCGCTTTTTGGACGCCAGCGTGGGACGGGTCGCTCGGCGGGGCTTGACCGGTTTGGCGGCCTCGCGCAACAGTTCGACCAGCCTTTCAAGGGCATCGCTGCGGTTTTTTTCCAGGCTGCGGTACGATTGCGCCTTAATGACGACGACGCCCTCTTTCGTTACGCGGTGATCTGTGCGGGTTCGCACCGCCTCTTTCAGCGTGTCGGGCAGCCCCGACGCACCCACGTCGAAACGCAAGTGCACCGCGTTGGATACCTTGTTGACATTCTGCCCGCCCGCGCCCTGCGCGCGAATCATGCTGAGCTCGATGTCGGCGGGGTCGAGGTAGACGTGACCGGTGATGTGAATCATAGGTTCGCAGTCTATCGTCATTGGCTGGGTTTCGCCCAGTCGGATCGCTCTAACCGAACTCTCATGCATGACTTACGCGGCTAAAGAAATTTTCAAAACCCTCCAGGGCGAAGGCGCTCAAGCCGGCCGAGCTGCCGTCTTCTGCCGCTTTGCCGGTTGCAATCTGTGGTCAGGCCGCGAGGCCGACCGTGCCGCTGCCGTCTGTACCTTCTGCGACACCGATTTCGTGGGCGTGGACGGCACGGGCGGCGGCAAATTCGCCACCGCCGATGCGCTGGCCGACAACATCGCCGCGCACTGGGGACCCGACCGCGACCACCGTTATGTGGTGTTTACGGGCGGTGAGCCGTTGTTGCAACTCGACCCCGCGTTGCTGGACGCGATGCATGCGCGCGACTTCGAGGTTGCTATCGAAACCAATGGCACGCTTGCGCCGCCGCCCGGCATCGACTGGATTTGCGTGAGCCCCAAGGGCCGCGCACCGGTTTGCGTGACCTCAGGACACGAGCTCAAGCTGGTTTATCCGCAAGTGGATGCGTTGCCCGAGGCTTTCGCGCATCTCGATTTCAAACATTTCTTCATTCAACCGATGGACGGGCCGGCCCGACGCGCCAACACGGAGGCTGCCGTCAAATTCTGCAGCGATAATCCGCAATGGCGTTTGAGCCTGCAGACCCACAAATACATCGGCATTCCATGATTTCAGTTACCCGCAAACTCGAGTTCGACGCCGGACACCGCATTCCCGATCATCGCAGCCAGTGTCGCAATCTGCACGGCCATCGTTATGTGCTTGAAATCACGCTCGCGGGCGACGTGGTATCGCAAGCCGGCGATTCGGATAACGGCATGGTCATGGATTTTTCAGAGATCAAAAGCATCGCCAAGACCTATCTTGTCGATCTATGGGATCACGCCTTTCTGGTCTATTCGGGCGACGCCGCCGTGCGAAGCTTTCTCGACACCCTGCCCGATCATAAAACCGTCGTGATCGACTGCATTCCTACCGCCGAAAATCTGGCCCGTGTGGCGTTCGATACCCTCGCCCCGCACTATGCCGGTCACTTCGGTCAAGCCCTGCGCCTGGCGCGCGTGCGTCTTTACGAAACGCCCAATTGCTGGGCCGACTGCGTCGGCTGAAGCGGCACCACGGCATCGCCGGCCACTGCAAATAATCGATGGCCCGGCGCGGTATCGATATTCCAACCGCCCGTAAACTCGCCGAATGCCGGCAGCACGCCAACGGTAGGACCAAAATCGAAACACGGTAACCGTAGTCGTTCGCGGCCGCGGCCGCGCAGCACGGTCACCGGGTGCACATGCCCGCCGAGCGCATACGAGCCCTCGGACGGCGGCGATTCCGCCGGCGGATAGTGCCAACACGCTACGCCTGCCAGCATATAGGGTTCGTCCACGATGTCGAATCGCAGAGCTTCCGGCGGATCGCCCGCGCGATCGTCATGGTTGCCGCGCACCAGCACGCAATGCAGGCCAGGCCGCTTGGCGCGCCACACGGCCAACGCGGTCATCATCGCGGCGCTTCGCCCCGTTGGACCATGCAGAAAATCACCCAGTACGATCAGGCGCTCGACCGGCCAAGTATCCAGCAATGCATCGAGCCGATCCAGATTGCCTTGTGTGGTGCCCGCCGGTACCGGTACACCCAATGCGCGAAAGGTTGCCGCCTTGCCGAAATGCGGATCGGCGACGATCAGGCACGCTTGCGCCGGCCACCAGATCGCCCGTTGCGGCAGGAGCATCCACACATGGCCGTTGACGTTCACGATCGGTGTGCTCATACGCGATCTGCCGCGCGTTCGAGATCGCGCACCATGCGCGCCACGCGATCGGCCAATTTCTCGGTCGACAGCTTTTCGCGCATGCGTTCCACCAGAAGCGGAAAGGCAAAGGGCGACGGCCGCTTGAGCGCGCGAAACACGAGCGTGCTCTCACGCAAGGTGCGCAACGCGCCGCGCAGCCGTTCGAGTTCCAACTCCTGATCCAGCACTTCACGTTCAGCCTGCGACAACAACATATTCTCCGGATCGTAATTGCGAAAAACCTCGTAGAACAAGCCGGACGACGCCTGGATCTGGCGCGCGCTTTTCGAGGCGCCCGGGTAGCCTTGAAACACCAGCCCCGATACCCGCGCGATCTCGCGGAAGCGGCGCTGCGCCAGTTCACCTGCGTTCAAACTGGCCAAAATATCTTCATGCAGGCGCGCCTCCGAAAACAGCTCCGGCGTGAGCACCGGTGCCCAATCGAAATCGTCCGGGGTCAATAACGTCAATCCGTAATCGTTGACGGCGATCGAAAACGTGGCCGGGCTGCTGCTCGCCACACGCCAGGCCAGCAGACTTCCCAATCCCAAATGCGCATGCCGGCCACCAAACGGATAGAGGAACAGATGTGTGCCCTCGCGCGAATGCAGCGTTTCGACCACCACGCGTCCGCGCCCCGGCAGTGCCGACCATTCGGCCTGCAAGGCCAATAGTGGCGCCACGCAACGCAATTCGGGGCTGTTGTACTGCCCCGCCGCAGCGTCGTCCAGGGCGTCCACCACTGCCTCGGCGAGCTCGCTCGACAGCGGCATGCGCCCGCCGTTCCAGCGCGGCACGGCAGCGCGCGCGCCCGTGGCCCGCCGCACATATGCCGTCATTTCGTGCGTGCGCACGAGCTCGAGCAGACGACCGGCAAACAGGAAGCAGTCGCCCTTCTTCAGGCGTGCGATGAAGCTCTCTTCCACCGTACCCAGACGCGCCCCGCCGCCGCGGCCAGACCAATAACGCACGGTCATGTTGGCATCGCCCACGATCGTGCCGATGCTCATGCGATGACGCCGCGCCACGACCGGATCGGGCACGCGCCAGATGCCCGCTTCATCGGGCACCGCGCGGCGGTAGTCGGGATAGGCGCCGAGCGATCGTCCGCCTTGTCGAATGAAGTCCAGCACCCAGGCCCATTCCGATTCGGTCAACGACCGGTACGCATGCGCCTGGCGCACTTCCGCATACAACGCATCGGCGTGAAATCCGCCGCCCAGTGCCACCGTGACCGCATGCTGCACCAGCACGTCGAGCGGCTTGTCGGGCGAGCGCCGCGACTCGATATGTCCGGCCCGCGCGGCTGCCCTCGCCGCGGCGGCTTCCACCAATTCCAGGCTGTGTGTGGGCACCATGGTCACGCGCGACGGCCGACCCGGCGCATGACCCGAGCGCCCGGCCCGTTGCAAGAGCCGTGCGACGCCTTTGGGCGAACCGATCTGCAGCACTCGTTCGACAGGCAGAAAATCCACGCCCAGATCCAGACTCGACGTGCAGACCACCGCCTTCAACTTTCCGGCCTTCAAGCCCTGCTCGACCCAGTCGCGGGCCGATTTTGCCAACGAGCCATGATGCAGCGCCAGCACCCCGGCCCATTCCGGACAGGCTTCCAGAAGCGCCTGGTACCAGCGCTCAGCTTGCGAACGCGTATTCACGAAAATCAAGGTGTTCGAATGCTGCGCGATTTCGTCCACCACGGCAGGCAGCATCGACATGCCCATGTGGCCGGCCCAGGGAAACCGTTGCGGCGTGGGCGGAATGAGCGTGTCGATGGTGATCGACTTGGGAACCTTGCCCTGCACTTGCACGCCGTCGCTCGCGCGGTCTGCAGGGAGCAACGCCGCCATCGCTTCGGGCAGGTTTCCCAGGGTTGCCGACAAACCCCACACCACAAGATCCGGCTGCCACTGGCGCAAGCGCGCCAACGCCAACTGCACTTGCACGCCGCGCTTGTTACCCAGGAGCTCATGCCATTCGTCGACGATCACAGCGCGCACATTTGACAGCCGCGCTTGCGCGTCTTTGTGCGCCAACATCAACGACAGACTTTCCGGCGTCGTGATCAACGCGGTGGGTAAGCGGCGATCCTGCTTGGCACGCACACTCGATATCGTATCGCCACTGCGCACGCCCACCGTCCAGCCACAATCGAGATCGGCCAAAGGCGCGTTCAATGCGCGCTCCGTATCGGCCGCCAATGCTCGCATGGGCGTCAACCACAGCACGGTCAGCGGCGGCGCCACCCGCGCGGCCGGCTTCTTTGCGCCAAAGGCCTGCAATGCACCAAGCCATGCGGCATAGGTTTTGCCAGCGCCAGTAGTGGCGTGCAGCAGCCCGCTTTTGCCCTGCCGCATCGCCGTCCACACCTCGCGCTGAAACGCGAACGCCTTCCAGCCCTGCCCTGCAAACCACGCCCGCACCTCCTGGCCGATCGTCATTGCGGCAAGAGTTCTGAGAGGGTTGCCAACGTATCGGCCTCCTCGATTTTTTTATCAGTGCGCCACCGCAGCATGCGTGGAAAGCGCACCGCGATGCCGCTCTTGTGGCGAGCGCTGCGGGCGATGCCTTCAAACCCCAGTTCAAACACCTGCGAAGGCTGAAGACTGCGTACCGGACCGAATTTCTCGATCGTCGTCGATCGGACGATGGCGTCCACCTTGCGAATCTCGGCATCGGTCAAGCCCGAATAAGCCTTGGCGAACGGCACCAGCTTGCGCGCTGGGTCGCCTTCCGGCGCGTCCCATACCGCAAATGTGTAGTCGGTATAAAGGCTCGCCCGCCGGCCATGGCCGCGCTGCGCATACAACAACACGGCGTCGATGGCGAATGGGTCGACCTTCCACTTCCACCATGTGCCGCTCGCCTTGGTGCGGCCCACGCCGTAATGCGCTTCGCGATGCTTGAGCATCATCCCTTCCACGCCAAGCGCGCGCGAGGCTTCGCGTTGCTGCGCCAGTGCGTCCCAGGTATCCCCGTTCAGCAACGGCGACACCTGCAACCCGGCATCCGTCACGGTAGCGGCGACGGCCTCGAGTTGCGCGCGCCGCGCGGATTGCGGCAGCGTGCGCAGGTCTGCGCCTTGCACCTCGAGGATGTCGAATGCCATGAATGACACCGGAATATCCTTAAGCAGTTTTGGGCCAACGGTCTTGCGGCCGAGGCGCTGTTGAAGCGCGGCAAACGGTTGCACGCGATCGTCGCGCCACACCACGATTTCGCCATCGAGCACCGTGCCGTCGGCCAATTGCCCGCCAATGCGGATCAATTCCGGAAAGCGATCGGTGACCAGTTCCTCGCCGCGCGACCACACATGTACTTCGCCCGCACGACGCACGATCTGCGCACGGATGCCGTCCCATTTCCATTCGATCTGCCATTGATCGGGCGCGCCCAGTTGGACGTCGAAAGTCGCGTGCGAAGTTTGCAACGGATGGGCAAGAAAAAAGGGATACGGCTGGGCACCGGCTTGTACGTGGGCATCGTCGGATGCCGGCGCAATCAGGCGCGCGTAGGCCGCAGCATCGGGACGTGCCGACACGTCCGTGTATCCGATCAAACGATGCGCCACCTGCTTCGCGTCCAACTCGCCCACTTGCGCCAATGCCTTGGTCACCGACAACTTCGAGACGCCCACCCGCAGGCTACCGGTCAAGAGCTTCGCGCAGACAAACCGCTCTACCGTCCCCAGCGGCGCAAAGTAAGTGGTGAGATGGGCGATCAAATCCTCGGGCGGCTGGCCGCGCAGCGGCAGCAGACGCTCATGCATCCACTGCGCCAGCCCAGTGTCATCATCGCCGCTTCCCGCCGGCAGCAGCAACGACAAGGTCTCGGCCAGATCACCCACCGCCTCATAGCTTTCCTCGAACAACCAGAGGGGCACACCTGAAATTTTGACCGCAAATTCGCGCAAGACCTTGACCGGCACGAGTTGGCGCGGTTTGCCGCCCGCCAGGAAATACACGGCCCACGCCGCATCGGCGGGCGCGGCCTGTTTGAAGTAGGCCACCATCGCGGCCAGCTTGGCGTTGTTGGACGTGGTCGCATCCAGGGCTGCGTAAAGCTCGGCGAAAGCCTTCATGCTGCATCGGCCTCCACGTCGTCCTCTTCACTGCCGTACTCGGTCTTGAATGCCCGGCCGTCCAGCCCCTGCTCGTCGAGCCAGCGCACCAGGGTGGCCACGCTGCCGTGGGTGACGTACACCTGCTGGGCGCCCGTGCCGGTGATGGCCTGCATGAGTCCCGGCCAATCCGCATGATCCGACATCACAAACCCACGATCGACGCCGCGCCGCCGGCGCGCGCCGCGCAGCCGCATCCAGCCGCTCGCGAAGCTGTCGACGTAGTCGCCAAATCGCCGCATCCACGGCGTGCCTTGCGCCGAGGGGGGCGCCACCACAAGCGCACGGTTCAAGGGCGTGTCGGCAGTGAGATCGGAAACGCGCAGAGTGGCCGGAAGCGCCACGCCCGCTTCACGGTAGACGGCATTGAGGCGTTCCACCGCGCCATGCACCACGATGGGTCCGATATCCGCTTCAAGACCATGCAGTAGCCGCTGCGCTTTTCCAAATGCATAACAGAATACGATCGACGTGCGCCCCTCGGCAGCATTGGCACGCCACCAGGCATTAATATCGGCATTCAAAACGGCGGGCGGATCCCAACGATATATGGGCAATCCGAAGGTCGATTCTGTAATAAACGTGTGACAAGGGACAGGCTCAAATGGCGTACAGGTACCGTCATCCTCAACCTTATAGTCACCTGACGCGACCCACACCTCGCCACGATAGGCCACCCGCACTTGCGCTGACCCCAGCACATGCCCGGCGGGGTGAAAGCTAATGGACACGTCGTTGTGAATGCGCGGCTCACCATAGGCAAGAGTTTCGAGCCGAATATCCCCCAAACGCGCGTCCAACACACCGCGGCTTTGGTGCACCGCCAGATAATGTTGATGACCGACTCGCGCGTGGTCCGAATGCCCATGCGTGATTACCGCGCGATCGACCGGACGCCATGGATCAATATAGAAATCGCCGGGGGGGCAATACAATCCTTCTGGACGAGCGACGATCAGATCCATAACCGTTATTTTTGACAAAAGTTCCACGCTAATACGCAAGAAGCGCGCCATCGCGTTGAAATAAACGCCAGGCATCCTCCAAATATCCTTCCGAATTCGTGCGTAATGCATTAAAGCGGGGCGAATTGGGGTCCATTTTGGTGCAGTGCACACCAAATAAGTGCATGCTGTGGGATGTGGAGCCTATGGCCGCATCGCAGGCACGGAAGTTGCTTAGTTTCAAACGGAATTTATGAATGGGTGATTTGTTTCGGCACTGCAACAGCTTTTTTGCAGTATCGACCCCCGCCGGCCTTATTGAGCACCGGCGCCGGCTTAAGCGAACCACTCTCCGAATCGGGCCGGAATTGCCTGAGCAGATGCGCCTCACGCATCGACATAGGAGTGCTTACTGTGGCGTTGAAAATTTTGGCTGTGACTTCGGAAGCTTATCCCCTCGCAAAGACGGGCGGGTTAGGTGATGCAATCAGTGGCATGGCGCGCGCGTACGACAAGCAGGGTGGCGATTTGACGCTGCTCTTGCCGGCGTACCGCGGCGTGATCGACCAAGTGGAGAATGCGCGCGAAGTCGCGCCCCTGCGCGGTCTGCCGGGTGGCGAAGCCACGCTGATTTCCGCCTATTGCGACGAGCTTGGGCTGCCGGTGTTACTGCTTAAAAACGACGCTTTGTTCGATCGCGACAATCTGTATGTCGACGAGAACGGGCAGGAATACGAAGACAACCCGGTGCGCTTCGCCGCATTGGCGCATGCGGCCACCCGCATTGCGGCGGGCCATACGCCCCTACCCGCTCCGCACGTCGTGCATGCCAATGACTGGCACGCCGCGCTGATTCCGCTCTTCATGCATCAAGCCGGCGTGAAGAAGGTCAAAAGCGTATTGACCGTTCACAATCTGGCCTTCCAAGGCGTGTACGACATGTCGCTGGCCCCCAAGCTGGGCATCGCGCCCGAGTATCTGACGCCCGATGGCATCGAATTCTGGGGCAAGCTCAATTTCATGAAGGCCGGCATTCTGTTTGCCGACCGCATCACGGCCGTCAGCCACACATACGCTCGCGAAATCCTCACGCCGAAGTTCGGTTGCGGGTTGGAAGGCGTACTGCAGAGCCGCGCCGATTCGCTTGTTCCCGTGCCCAACGGCATTGATGTCGACGTCTGGGATCCGGACCGTGCCGAGCAAATCCCGCATCGTCGCTTCAACGCGAATGACCTCACCAACAAGGCCACCTGCAAGCGCGAGCTGCAGGAAGCATTCGGCCTGACGGTCGATCCCACATCCACGTTGATGGTGATGGGCAGCCGATTGACCACGCAGAAGATGGCTGACCTGGCCGCGGAAGCCATTCCGCGCGCCTTGGATAAGCATCCGAATCTGCAAGTGGCGTTGATCGGACAAGGCGACAAGCGCCTGGAACACGCGCTGAAATCGGCCACGGAACGCTTTCCCCATCGCTTTTCGGTGCGGATCGGCTTTAACGAAAAAACCGCCCACTTGCTGCACGCCGGTGGCGACATTCTGCTGCATGGCAGCCGCTTCGAGCCGTTCGGCCTGACGCCGATCTATGCCATGCGCTATGGCACGTTGCCGATCGGCTCCAAGACGGGCGGCATGGCCGACACGATCTCGGACCCCGGTGTCGGCAGCAGCGCGGATGCCGCACAGCATGCCAGCGGCTTCCTGTTCGAAGGCGAAACAGTGGATGCGATGTCGGACGCGATCGATCGCGCTGTCACCTTGCACGCTGAGCAGCCCGATCTGTGGCGCAAGATGCAATACAACGGCATGACCGCCGATTTCAGCTGGGACCGTTGCGCGCCGGTTTATGCGCAATTATTCAAGTCGATCGTGCCGGTCGAATTGACGGTGGCGCCTGCGCCGCTGGTCGTGCCGGTCGCCAAGCCGTCGCCCGTTCGCGCGGTGGGCACCGCCGCAAGCGCACTGCCCAAAACCGCAATGGCGAAGGCCGTTGCGACGGCGGGCAAGGCAGTTGCTGCAAGGCGCAAAGCCCGCTCCGACGATACCCGTCAGGAGCGACTCCTGCCGGGAGCCGCGGCCGCCTGACGGCCGTCGGTCCAGCTTCCCGAAAGGAGCCCTGCACACCCCCTACACTACTAGGACATCCTATGATGACAACGAAGGCATCGGCCCCGCGTATTTACGATATTTCGAATGTGCTCGTGGGGTCCGCCTCCCGACTCTCACAGGGGTCGGAAGACGCCGACGTTGTGCTGGCATGTGAAGCGGCCAGATCATTAGGATTCGACAGCATCGCCTTTGGTGCACCCAACACGATGTTGGGCGAGTCGCCCGAGATGGGCCTGGTAGGGGTTCAATCGAGCTTGAGCGCAGCAGCCGACATGGGGCTGGGCGCATGGTTCGACATTTCATTGGACAGCGTGTCAGGCGACACGGCATTGGTTCAGGCGCACGCCGAATGGTTTGCCGGCGCTGAAGACAGTCAGGTCTACCTTGACCCACGCCACGGTCGCCCAGCAAGCGGCAACCGATTGGCCCTGCGATCGGCTGGCCGCCTCGATCCCGCCTATCTCGCACACCGCATTGCCTCGATGGCCGCCCTGCTCGACGCTGGCGCCGCCGGATTTCGCCTCATCGACATTGGTGCGATCGCCGCCGAGGATTGGCGCGAACTCGTCGAACGCATCCATGCGTCGCACCCGCATGCCGTACTGGCTGCGTGGACGCCTGGCTTGTCCCCACAGCAACTCGACGCCCTTCAAGGCATCGCGTTCGACTTCACGTTCGGCTCACTGCCTTGGTGGGACTACCGCAGCGAATGGCTGTTTGCAGAGTACGACCGCCTGAGTCGCGTGGCGCCGGTGATTGCCTGCGTCGCCGCGTTGCATGACGACGTCGCTGCCGATGGCACGGTAAACAATCCATCGGCCGACATCACCGAACGCGCCCTGTGGACCGCTGCACAAACCGCCGACGGATTGCTTGTCAGCGCCGCCTGCGCGGTGGGTGAAGCGGCGCAGTTGCGCATCAGCACGGTCAATCGCTGGTTGATTCACGAGCATCGCCCGAGCGGCCGCCTGCATCGCGTCGCCGCGCCCGACGGTAGCTGGTTTGCGTTCTTCCGCCACGACCCCTCGGGCACGGCGGCGGACGGCGATGAAGACGCGGCAGACGCCCGCGGCGCGCTGTTGCTCGTCAACAGTTCAGATCATCGTGCTGTCGAGCCCGACGCGCGTCTGGTCGCATCGCGCTTGCCGAACGGGTTCGTCGTGGTTGAGTCGCGCGTGGCCCATGAGGGTGCCGACGCAGAAGAAGCCACGACACACTTGCCTGTGTCGCTTCCGCCTGGCGGCGCTGCCATGCTGCGCATGCGCACGGCCGTTCCCGTGCTGGCGCGCGTGCACCCTGCCGGTGCCGAAGTCAGCGACACCGATCCGCTGTCGATGCCGCGCATCGCCATTGAGAGCATCACGCCCGTTGTGGACAACGGCCGCTTTCCCATCAAACGCGTGGTGGGCGATACGATCGATGTCGAAGCCGACGTGTTCATGGACGGCCACGATCGCCTCGCAGTTGCGCTGCATTGGCGTGCGCTCGACGAACCCAAATGGCAAAGCGTGCGCATGCGCAAGCTGCCTAATGATCGTTGGCAGGCCAGCTTCACTGCGCAGCGCGTGGGCGGCCACGAGTTTCAGATTTGCGCCTGGCGCGACGAGTGGGAGTCGTACCGCGACGAACTCGGCAAGAAGCACGCGGCCGGTTTGGACGTGTCGCTTGAAGTCGAAGAAGGTCGCCTGCTGGTCGCGCATGCGTTGAAGCGTGCCCGCGATACGGCCAATGCACGCGCCAATCGCTTTACGGTAGAAGACAATCGCGATCAGGCGCAGGCCGTGCGCGACCTGACTGAGTTGACCTTGGTGGTGGGCACGCCGGTGTCCATGAGCACCAGCAACACCGCGCAGATTCCAGCCGCGATGCCCGAGCAGATCGCCCGCCTGCTGGCCGACGATACCGCCGCCACCATGGCCGTTGCCTGCGCCCATCCATTTGAAACCTTCAGCCCGCACGCGATGCCCGTGTGGGTGGATCGCCAGGCTGCGCAATTCGCCAGTTGGTATGAACTGTTTCCCCGTTCGCAAAGTGGCGACGCCGCGATTCACGGCACGTTTGACGATGTGATCAAGCGCTTGCCGGCGATCCGCGACATGGGTTTCGACGTGCTGTACTTCCCGCCGATCCACCCGATCGGCTTGAAAAACCGCAAGGGCAAGAACAACAGTCTCAATGCCCTGGCCGACCAGCCCGGCAGCCCTTATGCCATCGGTTCAGCCGATGGTGGTCACGATGCCATCCATCCCGAACTCGGCTCGGTGGAAGACTTTCATCGGCTGGTGGTCGCCGCGCGCGAGCATGGCCTGGAGATCGCGCTCGACTTCGCCATCCAGTGCTCGCCCGATCATCCGTGGCTCAAAGACCATCCTGAGTGGTTTGCCTGGCGCGCCGATGGGTCGATGCGCTATGCCGAAAATCCGCCCAAGAAATACGAAGACATCGTCAACGTCGATTTCTACAGCACCGGCGCGTCGCCCGCCGAGCAGCTCGGCCTGTGGGAAGCCTTGCGCGACGTGATCCTGTACTGGACCGATCACGGCGTACGCACCTTCCGCGTCGATAATCCCCACACCAAACCGTTGCCGTTCTGGGAGTGGATGATTTCGGAAGTGCAGAGCCACTGCCCCGATGCGCTCTTTCTGTCGGAAGCCTTCACGCGGCCCAAGATGATGTATCGCCTGGCCAAGGTCGGGTTCTCGCAGTCGTACACCTATTTCACCTGGCGCGAGAACAAGGACGAGTTGGTCGCCTACATGGAGGAGATCAATACCCCGCCGGTATCCGACGAGTTCCGACCCAATTTCTTTGTGAATACGCCCGATATCAATCCACGCTTTCTGCAGCGGTCGGGCCGCCCGGGCTTTTTGATTCGCATGGCCTTGGCCACCACCACATCGGGCTTGTGGGGCATGTATAGCGGCTTCGAATTGTGCGAAGGCCGCGCGTTGCCGGGCAAGGAAGAGTATCTGGACAGCGAGAAGTACGAAGTCGTTGCCTGGGACTGGAATCGCCCTGGCAACATCATCGCCGAGATGACGCAGATGAACCGGTTGCGCCGCGACAACCCGGCGCTGCAAACGCACCTGGGCTTTCAAGCCTTGGTCGCACATAACGACCGCATCATGTATTTCATGAAGTCGACGCCCGCACGGGATAACGTCGTGGTGGTCGCGATCAGCCTCGATCCTTTCGCACCGCAGTCGGCAGCCATCGAGTTGCCGGTCTGGACCTTCGGCTTGCCCGACGATGGCGCGCTGCAGGTGGATGATCTGATCAACGGCGGCACGCAAACCTGGCGCGGCAAGCAGCAATTCGTGTCGCTCACGCCGGATCGTCCGTACGCCGTGTGGCGCTTGCGCCTGCCGCAGTAAACCGAAAAAATAACAGCGAGACAACGACTATGCAGAAGTTCGAAAGCGTAAACGCGGCCAACCGCGACGATCCGCTCTGGTACAAAGACGCCGTCATTTATCAGTTGCATGTGAAATCGTTTTTCGACGCCAATAATGATGGCGTTGGCGACTTTCAAGGCCTGATCGCCAAGCTCGACTACATCGCCGAACTGGGCGTCAACACCGTGTGGCTGTTGCCGTTCTACCCCTCCCCGCGCCGCGACGATGGCTACGACATCGCACAATATTGCGGCGTGCACGATGACTATGGTTCGCTCGAAGACGCGAAACGCTTCATCGACGCTGCCCACGAACGCGGGCTGCGTGTGATTACCGAGCTCGTGGTCAATCACACCTCCGATCAACACGATTGGTTCAAGCGCGCGCGTGAAGCCCCCGCCGGCTCGCCCGAACGGGCGTACTACGTGTGGTCGGACAACGACCAGGCCTACGCCGGCACACGCGTGATTTTCTGCGATACCGAAAAGTCGAACTGGACGTGGGATCCCGTGGCGGGCGCCTATTTCTGGCACCGCTTCTACTCGCATCAGCCGGATCTGAACTACGACAATCCGGAAGTCATCGAGCAAGTGCTGAGCGTGATGCGCTTCTGGCTCGACATGGGCGTGGATGGCCTGCGGCTGGATGCGGTACCGTATTTGATCGAGCGCGAAGGGACGAACAACGAAAACCTCCCTGAAACGCACGCCGTGCTCAAGCAGATTCGGGTCGAGATCGACAAGAACTATCCCGGGCGCATGTTGCTGGCTGAAGCCAATCAGTGGCCGGAAGACGCGCAGGAATATTTCGGCACGGGCGACGAATGCCACATGTCGTTCAATTTTCCGTTGATGCCGCGCATGTACATGGCGATTGCCCGCGCCGACCGGTTTCCGATCACGGACATCATGCGCCAGACGCCGGATATCCCGGAAAACTGCCAGTGGGCGATTTTCCTGCGCAACCATGATGAGCTGACGCTCGAAATGGTGACGAGTAGCGAACGCGACTATCTGTGGGATGTGTACGCCGCCGACCGCCGCGCGCGCATCAACCTGGGCATCCGGCGCCGCCTGTCGCCGTTGCTCGAACGCGATCGCCGTCGGATCGAACTGATGAATAGTCTGTTGCTGTCGATGCCGGGCACGCCCGTCATTTATTACGGCGATGAGCTCGGCATGGGCGACAACATTCACCTGGGCGACCGCGATGGCGTACGCACGCCGATGCAATGGTCACCCGACCGCAATGGCGGTTTTTCGCGCGCCGATCCCGAACGGCTGCCGTTGCCGGCGTTGATGGGGCCGCTGTATGGCTACGAAGCCGTCAACGTCGAGGCGCAACAGCGCGATCCGCATTCGCTGCTGAATTGGACGCGCCGGATGCTGGACAAGCGCCAGCAGACCAATGCGTTCGGGCGCGGCAAATTGCGTTTCCTGTATCCCGGCAATCGGAAGATCCTGGCGTACCTGCGCGAACACGAAGGCAAGTCGGTTTTGTGCGTGGCCAACATGTCCAACGCCTCGCAGCCGGTCGAGCTCGATATGGCGGGCTTCAACGGACGCGTGCCGGTTGAGCTGCTGGGCGGCACCTCGTTCCCCGCCATCGGTGAACTGCCTTATCTTCTGACGCTCCCGCCCTATGGGTTCTATTGGTTTGAATTGAGTGAGGATGCGACGCCCCCGGCGTGGCATGCAACGATGCCCGAACAAATGCCCGAATACGTGACGCTGGTGCTGCGCGGCCGTGAAGGTTATCAACTGACCGATGGCTCGCTTACCACGCTGCGCCAGGAAGTGCTGCCGCTGTACCTTGCGCGCCAGCGTTGGTTTGCCAAGGATCGCAAGCCGACGCTTGCGCAGTTGGCTTATGCCACGCCGCTGCCAGGTGGTGAACACGAGATGTTCCTGGCCGAGTTCGACGTGAAATTCGGCGAGGCGGTGGAACGCTATCAACTGCCCCTGGCATTGATGTGGACCGAGAATCTGCCGCCGATGCCACAGCAGTACGCGCTGGCACGTGTGCGACGCGGCCCCGAAATGGGCATGGTCACCGACGCCTTCACGCTGCCTGGATTTGCCTTTGCGCTGCTCGACAACCTGCGCAAGAGCACGACCCTGCCCGTGGAGCAAGTCAGCGGCCAAGGCAAGATCGTGTTCCGCCCGGAAGCCGGCATCAACACGCTTGAATTGCCGGAAGACGCCGAAGTGCGCTGGTTCCACGGCGAGCAGTCGAACAGTTCTTTCGTACTTGGCGGAAAAGCGATTGCCAAGATCGTGCGCCGCGTGGTGCCGGGCGTGCATCCCGAGGTCGAAATGACGCGCCGCCTGACCACGCTCGGCTACGAAAACGCCGCAGCGTTGTATGGCGAGGTCGTGCGCATCGATGCCGATGGCACACCCAGCACGTTGATGCTGCTGCACGCCAACGTCACCAACCAAGGCGACGCGTGGGCCTGGACGTTGGACTACCTGTCGCACTCGCTGGAGAACGCCAGCCTCACCAACGAAACCGCCGAGGACTTCGTTGAAGACCTGCAGGGCTACGCTGCCGTGGCCGGTGCCATCGGCAAGCGGTTGGCCCAGATGCATGCCGCGATGGCGTTGCCCACCGACGATGCCGCGTTCTCGCCCGAAACGGCGAGCGCAGACGATGCCAAGATCTGGTCGCAGGACATTCGCACAATGCTCGAACGCGCATTGGATGCGTTGGCCGCCCCGCACAGCAACGTGCCGGCCTCCGCGCGTGCCCAGATCGAAACGCTTACGACATCGCGCGACGCCTTGCTTGCCGCCATTACCGAACGCGCCCAGCAGATGGCGGGCACCCTGCGCACCCGTGTGCATGGCGACTTCCACCTGGGCCAGGTGCTCATCGCACAAAGCGACGCGTATCTGATCGACTTCGAGGGCGAGCCCGCGCGGCCGCTTTCCGAGCGCCGCCGCAAGACCACTCCGTTGCGCGACGTGGCGGGTCTCTTGCGATCGTTCGACTATGCGGCCGCCGCCTTCCTGGCGAAATCGCAGGAAACCGGCGAAAGCGCAGATCCGTCTCCCACGGAAGCCGCCAAGCGCGCGCACCGCGACAAGATGCTCGAACAGTTTCGCGCCATCGCGAGCGAGGCCTTCCTCGCCGCCTACCGCAATACGGCACAGGAGGCCGAGCACGCGTGGATCGACGACGCCGCGCTCGCCGCCTTGTTGGACCTGGCACTGCTGGAAAAAGCGGCCTACGAAGTGGTGTATGAAGCCTCGCACCGCCCCGACTGGATCGCTATTCCGCTGGCTGGCCTCTCCGACCTGGCGCATCGCCTGCTCAACGCGCCGCAATCACCTATCAAGGCAAGCTAATCATGACGCAATCCGAGAAGCCTGCGCGCAGCGCGAGCCCGACTTCCAAACCGGCTGAAAAAGACGCCACAGCTTCCGATATCGCGGTGCCTGAAAAGGCACCGGTGAAGAAGGCCGCAGTGAAGTCGACTGCAGTGAAGTCAACTGCAGTGAAGTCGACCGCAGCCAAGTCGGCCGCGGTGAAGCCCACTGCAGTGAAGCCCACTGCAGTGAAGACGACTGCATCGAATACCTCAGCAGTTAAAAAAGCGCCCGCGAAAAGCGCCGACAGCACGCCGGTCATGCAAACCGCGACGGCAGCCGCCGCAACGGCGACGCCGCGCAAGCGCGCCACGGCAGCAGCAGGCGCCGCCCTGCCCGCGCCCGTCAAGCCGACGGCCCGCAGCGCCGCCGCCAAGAAAACGGTCAGTGCGTCGAAAGCCTCGTCGCGCGTTGCTGGCGACCCGCACTCGGCATCGGCGCCGGATATTGCCACCGGTATCGCCCAACCCGGCGACATCACGGTGGGTGGCGAGCGGCCCACGATAGACACGACTGCGCCGAAGCCCATGGCGGGCGGCTTCGATCTGCAAGCAGCAATCGCCGGCGTGGATATCGACGCCTTGGCCGGCGCGCGCCATCACGACCCGTTCAGCGTGCTGGGCCGCCATGACGTCAACGGCGTTGCGGTGCTGCGCGTGTTTGTGCCGGGTGCCGAATCGGTGCGAGTCAGCGCCCGTTCGGGCAGCGACACGTCAGTGCTGCACAATGTGCGCGAAGGCCTGTTCGTCGGACCCATCAGCCATGACGGCGCCTACTTGCTGCGCATCACCTGGCCCGGCGGCGTGATTCAGGAAACCGAAGATGCTTACGCGTTCGGCGCCTTGTTGGGCGAACTCGATCTGCACTTGATCGCCGAAGGTTCCCACGGCAATCTCAGCGACTGCCTGGGCGCCAATGTGGCCACCTATGAAGGCGTGGACGGCGTGCGGTTTGCAGTCTGGGCGCCCAATGCCCGCCGCGTGTCGATCATCGGCGACTTCAATGGCTGGGATGGCCGCCGCCACCCCATGCGGTTGCGCCATCGCGCCGGTGTGTGGGAATTATTCGTGCCGCGCGCGCAAGCGGGTGCGCGCTACAAGTTCGAATTGCTGGGCGCCCATGGCGGCGTCCTGCAAAAGGCCGACCCCATGGCGCGTCAGGCCGAAGTGGCGCCGTCGACCGCCTCGATCGTGGCCGACCCCACGCCGTTTACCTGGACCGACGACGCCTGGCTCGCGCGCCGTGGCGACGAACAGGCGCCTACCGCACCGATCTCCATCTACGAGGTGCACCTCGCATCCTGGGTGCACGACGATCAACAGGACGGAAGCGTTTGGGATCATCTGGGCGCGCGACTGATCGATTACGTCAAGTCGATGGGCTTCACGCACGTCGAATTGCTGCCCATCATGGAGCATCCGTTCGGTGGCTCGTGGGGCTATCAGCCCCTCGGCATGTTTGCGCCCACGGCACGCTACGGCACGCCGGCGCAATTCGCCCGCTTCGTCGATCGCTGCCACCAGGCGGGCATCGGCGTGATTCTCGATTGGGTGCCGGCGCACTTTCCCAATGATGTTCACGGCTTGGTCGAATTCGACGGTACGGCGCTGTACGAGTACGCCGATCCGCGCGAGGGCTATCACCCCGACTGGAACACCATGATCTACAACCTCGGCCGCAACGAGGTTCGTAATTTCATGATCGCCAGCGCGCTCGAATGGCTGCGCCATTTCCACGTCGACGGTCTGCGCGTCGATGCAGTGGCCTCGATGCTGTATCGCGACTACAGCCGCAAGGCCGGCGAGTGGATTCCCAATCAATACGGTGGCCGCGAGAACCTCGAAGCCGTGGATTTTCTGCGCCGCTTGAACGGCACCATTGCCGAGCAGTGCCCGGGCGTCGTCATGATCGCCGAGGAATCCACAGCTTGGCCGGGCGTGACCTCACCGGTGGCCGACGGTGGCCTGGGCTTTCACTACAAGTGGAACATGGGCTGGATGCACGACACGCTCCAATACATGGAGTGGGAGCCCATCCACCGCAAATACCATCACAACGAATTGACGTTCGGCATGGTGTACGCCTATTCCGAGAAATTCATCCTGCCGTTGTCGCACGATGAAGTGGTACATGGGAAAGGCTCGCTGCTGACCAAAATGCCCGGCGACCGGTGGCAGAAATTCGCGACCTTGCGTGCGTACTACGGCTTCATGTGGGCGCATCCCGGCAAGAAGCTCTTGTTCATGGGTTCGGAGCTGGCACAAGGCCGCGAATGGAACCACGATGCCCAACTCGATTGGGCGGCGCTGGACGATTCGCTGCATAAGGGCGTACAACAAACCGTGCGCGATCTCAATCACCTGTATCGCGAACTGCCGGCACTGCATCGCACCGATGCCGATCCGGCGGGTTTTGCCTGGGTGATCGGCGACGACATGGCCAATAGTGTGGCGGCTTTTTTGCGTCGCGATGGCGATCGCCTGGTGCTCGTGGTGTGCAACTTCACCCCGGTGCCGCGCGAGAACTATCGTATCGGCGTCCCGCGCGCGGGAACCTGGACGGAGCGGTTCAACAGCGATGCCGGCCTGTATGGCGGTTCGGGATTGGGTAATGCCGGCGCCGCGCATACGCAGGGCGATGCCGCGCACGGGCAGGATCAGTCGCTCTCGCTGACCTTGCCGCCTTTGGCCACCGTTATTTTTGAATATCGAGGATGATCATAGATGTCAGTATTGCAACCCGATCGACTTTCCCCTGGAAACCCATACCCCTTAGGCGCGACCAGCGACGGTTTGGGTGTCAACTTCGCAGTGTTTTCGGCGAACGCGACAAAAATCGAGTTGTGCATATTCGACGCCAACGGCCGTAAAGAGCTCAAGCGTTTGGTGTTGCCGGAATGCACCGATGAGGTGTGGCACGGCTATCTACCCGACGCCGGCCACGGCTTGGTATACGGCTATCGGGCCTACGGGCCGTACGATCCCAAGAACGGCCACCGTTTCAATCCCCATAAGCTGTTGCTCGACCCGTATGCCCGCCATTTGGTGGGCAGTTTGAAGTGGTCGGACGCCCTCTTCGGCTATCGCGGTGCCCGCGGCGACCTGAGCATGGACCGCCGCGATAGCGCACCGGCCATGGTCAAGGCAATGGTCACGGACGATGCGTTCAATTGGGGCAGCATCGACCGGCCGCGTCGTCCGTGGGACGACACGGTGATCTACGAAGCCCATGTGCGCGGTGTATCGATGCAACGCGATGACGTGCGCAGCGATCTGCGCGGCACGGCAGCCGCCTTGTCGAGCCCGCGCTTCATCGACCATCTGCATAAGCTCGGCGTAACCTCGCTCGAGTTGCTGCCGGTGCATGCCTACTTGCAAGATCATTTTCTATTGCAGCGCGGCCTGAAGAATTATTGGGGCTACAGCACGCTCAACTTCTTCGCGCCCGAGCCGCAATATCTGTCGCGCGGCGGCCCCAACGATTTGCGCATGGCGATTCGCCGCCTGCAATCGGCCGGTATCGAAGTGATTCTGGACGTGGTTTACAACCACACCTGCGAAGGCAGCGAACTGGGGCCTACCCTTTCGTGGCGCGGGCTCGATAACGCCAGCTACTACCGCTTGCTTCCCGGCCAGGAGCGCTATTACATCAACGACACCGGCTGCGGCAACACCGTGAACCTGTCGCACCCGCGCGTGCTGCAGATGGTGATGGACTCGTTGCGCTACTGGGCCACGTCTTACCGCGTGGATGGTTTTCGGTTCGATCTGGGCGTGACGCTCGGCCGCGAAGGCACGGGTTTCGATCCCGGCTCCGGTTTTTTCGACGCCATCCTGCAGGATCCCGTGCTGCAACGCGTGAAGCTGATTTCCGAGCCCTGGGATATCGGTCCCGATGGCTATCAGCTCGGGCAACATCCGCCCGGCTTCGCCGAATGGAACGACAAATATCGCGACACCGTGCGGCGCTTCTGGCGCGGCGATCCCGGTCAGCGCGGCGAGCTCGCCGGCCGCCTGATGGGCTCGCCCGATCTGTTCGACCGCCGCCATCGTCGCCCGTGGGCATCGATCAACTTCATCGCATCGCACGATGGGTTCACGACCCGGGATGTGGTGAGCTACAACGAGAAGCACAACGATGCCAATCAGGAAAACGGTCGCGACGGTCATAGCGAAAACTGCAGCCGCAATTGGGGCGTGGAAGGCCACACCGACGATCACCACATCAATGAGGTGCGGGGCCGCGTGCAACGGGCGTTGATTGCCACCAACCTGTTCTCGCAAGGCACGCCGATGCTTTTGGCGGGCGATGAGTTCAGCAACACGCAGGACGGCAACAACAATGCGTATTGTCAGGACAATGCCGTGTCGTGGCTCGATTGGAAATCGGCGGCCGAACCTGCCGGCACGGCGCTTTCCGCATTTGTGGGGCGTGCCACGCAGTTGCGCCATCTGTATCGATCGTTGCGCATGGGGCGCTATACGGACGGCAACCACGAAATCCGGCCCGGCCTGAAGTGCGTGGGATGGTTCGATCTGGATGGTCACGCCATGAGTCCGGAAGCCTGGGACGATCCTGAGGGCCGTGTACTGGCACTACGTCGAGCAGCCGAGGATCCGGAGACGGGTACGGCGGACATGACCCTGCTGTTGCTCAACGCCTGCGACCACGACATGACATTCAAGCTGCCGGAGCCTGCGCAGTCATGGCGCTTGCTAATAGACAGCGCTCGGCCCGACGAACCCGAGCGTGACTTTGGCGAAGGCCACATCGTCGTACTTGCCCACAGCCTGATGCTGCTGGGCGTCGTATTACCGGCGGAATCCGAATGAGTACTTTTGTTCCCACCTACGGCGCCACTGCGCGCCCCGACGGCACTACCCAATTCCGCTTTTGGGCGCCCAATGCGACGCAGGTCGATGTGATCATCGACGACGGCGCGCCTGCTGCCATGACGCGCGAGGCCAACGGCGACTTCGTGGCCCAGGCCACCTGCGCCGCGGGCGCCCGCTATCGTTTTCGCATCGACGGCGATCTGGCCGTGCCCGATCCCGCCTCGCGCTTGCAGGATGGCGATGTGCATGACGCCAGCCTGGTGACCGCGCCGGACGCCTTCGCGTGGCAGCATCCCGAGTGGCGAGGCCGTCCGTTCGAAGAAACAGTGCTGTACGAATTGCACCCTGGCCTGTGCGGCGGTTTCAACGGTATCGCCAAGCGCCTGCCCGAGCTCGCTGCCTTGGGCGTGACTGCAGTCGAATTGATGCCGATTGCCGACTTTCCGGGTGCGCGCAATTGGGGCTATGACGGCGTACTGCCGTATGCCCCCGACACCGCCTACGGCACACCAGACGATCTGAAACGCATGATCGACACGGCGCATGGATTAGGCCTGATGGTGTTTCTGGATGTGGTCTATAACCACTTCGGCCCGGACGGCAACTATCTGAATGCTTACGCACGCGACTTCTTTACAGAAGACACGCAAACGCCGTGGGGTCCGGCAATCGACTTCCGCAAAGATCCCGTACGTAAATTCTTTGCCGAAAACGCGTTGTATTGGCTGGCCGAATATCGCTTCGACGGCTTGCGCCTGGATGCCGTGCACGCCATTGCTGAACCCGATTGGTTGCCTGAAATGGCAGCGTTCGTGCGCAGTCATATCGGCAAAGACCGTTTGGTGCATCTGGTACTGGAGAACGACGACAACATCGCCAGCCATTTGGATAACGGTTTCGATGCGCAGTGGAACGACGATGCCCATCACGTGGTGCATCATCTGCTCACCGGCGAAACCAATGCCTATTACATCGACTACGCCGATGCGCCGGCCGAGAAACTCGCCCGCGTATTGGGCGAGGGTTTCGTGTTTCAAGGCGAGCCGTCCAAAATGCGCAAAGGCGAGCCACGCGGCACGCCGAGCCATCGGCTGCGCCCGACGGCCTTCGTTTTGTTCTTGCAGAATCACGATCAAGTCGGCAACCGCGCGTTGGGCGAGCGCCTGATCTCGCTGGCACCGCCCGATCATGAAGCCTTGAATGCGGCAGTGGCGATGCAATTGCTGTGTCCCCACATTCCTTTGATTTTCATGGGCGAAGAGCGCGGCGTCGAAACGCCCTTCCTCTACTTCACGAGTCACAGCGATGCCGAGCTGGTAAAAGCCGTGCGTGAAGGCCGTCGGCGCGAGTTTGCCGGGCTGCATGAATTCGAGGATGAGGCCGCGCAGGCCAAGATTCCCGATCCCAACGAGCCGTCGACGTATGAACGATCGCGTGACGATGATGCGCAGGGTGCGCCGAATGCGTCGACGTGGCTCGATCTTTACCGCCATTTGCTGGGTCTGCGTCGTACGCGTATTGCTCCCCATCTGGCCGGCGCGACATCCCTCGGCGCGCAAGTGCTGGGTAGCCACGCCGTATCGGCCCGCTGGTTGTTGGGTGACGGCAGCACACTCGCAATTTTCACCAATTTGGGTACCGAACCGGTGTCCGGTGAAAAGCTCAGTGACGACTACGACGCGGAAGCCGAAGTGCTGTTCGAAAGCCGCGCGGGCGCTGATGCCGCGCTGCGTTCGGTGCAGCTTCTTGCGGGCACGACCGTTGCGTTATTGCGTGCGCCTTCCGCGCCCTGACGCCCAAGATCCCTACTCGCTTACTCGGAGCCACCATGACTCATCCAGACGCGGACGATGCCGCGTTGATCGCGCTTGCCGAGCAAGCCGGCTTGCTGGTGCATTGGGACGATGCCCGCGGCAAGCCGCAAACCGTCGCACCCGCGGCGTTGCGTACGCTCTTGGCGGCGCTCGGCTTGCCGGCTGATGACGACGACAGCGTACAGGCCAGCCGCGAAGAACTGACGGCGGCGCAAGGCGGGGCGACCCCGGCCTTGGTGATCGCCACAGTGAATACCCCGATCGTGATCACCGGCGTCGATGCCGGACCCTATACGTTGTTTCGCCGCGCAGATGGCGGCAAAGCAGTGCGCAACAGCGTCAACCCCGACGATGCGCCCAACCACGCGACGTCGCATGCAGATGCGGATGCCGACGGTGTTCGGGCGACTGCCGATGACAAGCCCGATGCCGATGTCGATGCCGATGCCGATGTCGATTCGGAAAACGATACCGCGCTTTTTTCGAGCACCGATGCCGGCCTCTTTGCCGACTCGGAAGCCAATCTGTTCGCGTCGTCGGAAGGCGGCCTGTTCGATGACAGCGCCGCCACCCATTCCGTAAAAATCGCGGAAGGCCGCGCCGAGCGCACTGCCGATGGCGCGATCCAGCTGGCGCCGGTCGCCGAGCCGGGGTATTACGTGGCGCATATCGGCGATGCGGAAGTGGCCATTGCCGTCGCCCCCACCCATTGCCCGAGCGTGGCCGAACGGCTCACGCATCCGAAGGCACGCGCCTGGGGGCCGGCTGCGCAGGTGTATAGCCTGCGGCAGGCCGATGCGTCGGCATCGGGCGGGTTTGGCGATTTCACAGCGCTTACCGAACTTGCCGCCGCGGCCGCCGAACGAGGCGCCGAAGCCTTGGCAATCAGCCCGGTGCATGCGATGTTTGGCGCCGACCCTTCGCGCTATAGCCCATACAGCCCGTCGAGTCGCCTGTTGCTCAACGGCCTGTTTGCCGATCCCGCGCGCCAATTTGGGCAAGAGGCGGTCAGGCAAGCCGTCGCCGACCTGGGGCTGACCGATACGTTGGCCGAGTTGGACGCCCGCGACCAGATCGATTGGCCCGCAGCCGGTGCCGCACGATGGCGCGTGCTGCGCCATCTATTCGACGGCTGGATCGATAGCCCGCATGACGCGCGGCACGATGCGTTCGACACGTTTCGCGAACGGGGTGGCGAAGCATTGGAGCGCCACGCCATCTTTGAAGCGATTCAAAGTGAACGCGCGCAGGCGGGCGAACCCTTGCCATGGCAACATTGGCCCGACGCCCTACGCGATCCGGCCAGCCGCGCCGTGGCCGCATTTGCGCGTGACCATGCCCGCGACGTGACCTTCTTTGCTTTCGCGCAATGGCTCGCGGCAGACGGTCTGGCGGCCGCGCAATCGTGCGCGCGCGAGCGCGGCATGGGCATCGGCCTCATCGCCGACTTGGCGGTGGGCACCGATCCCGGCGGCAGTCACGCCTGGAGCCGGCAAGAGGATGTGCTGCAAGGGCTCTCGCCAGGTGCGCCGCCCGATGTGTACAACCCGCTAGGCCAAAATTGGGGGCTGACGGCCTTCTCTCCCGTGGCCATGCACGCCAACGGCTATGCGGCATTCATCGAAATGCTGCGCGCCGTGCTCGAACATGCCGGCGGCATCCGGATCGACCACGTGCTCGGCTTGCAGCGCACCTGGCTTGTGCCCAAAGGCGCCGATGCCGGCGATGGCGCTTATCTTCGCTACCCGATCGACGACATGCTGCGCTTGATTGCGCTGGAAGCCTGGCGTCACGATGCCATCGTCGTGGGCGAAAACCTGGGCACGGTACCCGATGGATTCAACGAACGTATCGCGCGCGCCGGCATGCTCGGTATGACGGTACTGTGGTTCGAACGCGATGAAGATGGCGCATTCATCCCCGCCACGCAGTGGTCCGATGCCGCGATGGCCATGACCACCACGCACGATTTGCCGACGATCCCAGGCTGGTGGCGCGGCCGCGATATCGAATGGCGCGCCAAGCTCAATCTTTTCGGCCCCAACGATACCGAATCGGCGCAACGCGAAACGCGCGAGGCCGACAAGCAAGCCTTGCGCGCCGCATTGGAAAGCACCGGTGCGCTCTTGCGCCACCCGCCCGCTGACGCCCTCGACTCGCCGCCCGTCGCTGCGATTCTCGAATTCACCTCGCAAGGTCCGGCACCGCTCGTCGTCGTGCCGCTCGAGGATCTGCTGGCCCTCAACGAGCAACCCAATATTCCCGGCACCATCGACGAACACCCCAATTGGGTGCAACGTCTGCCGGTCGCCGCCCTCACCCTTTTCGATGCAACCGACGTGCAAGACCGCGTCGCTGCCATTCATCAAGCCCGGAGCCAATCATGACGTTACCGTGCGCCGCCGCCCGGCTGCAGTTTCACGCCGATTTCACCCTCGACGACGCATGCCGCCGCGTGCCTTATTACGCGGCCTTGGGCATCAGCCATCTTTATGCCTCGCCGCTGTCCACCGCCCGCAAAGGCTCCACGCACGGTTACGACGTCACCGATCACGCCGTCATCAATCCGGAACTGGGCGGCGAAGCCGCGTTGCACCGATTGGTTGCCGCATTGCGCGAGCATGGCATGGGATTGATCCTGGATATCGTGCCCAATCACATGGCCACGCACGCCAGCAATGCCTGGTGGTGGGATGTCTGGGAAAACGGCTTGGCCAGCCCCTATGCCGAATGGTTCGACATCGATTGGGCCCCGGCTGATCCGGCGTTGCACAACAAAATCCTCGCGCCTTTTCTGGGTGACCCCTATGGTCAGGCGCTGGCCGACGGCCATATCAAGCTGGTGCATGAAGACAACCGCTATCGGCTCGACGTCTACGGCAATCCTTACCCGATCGCGCCGGGCACGTTGCCGATGGCCGACTCGCGCGATACCGTACTTGCCACGCACGATCCTGCCACGCCCGAAGGGCGCGACGCCTTGCATGCCCTGATCGAACGCCAGCATTACCGCCTGGCATGGTGGAAGTGCGCGCCGGAAGAAATCAACTGGCGCCGTTTCTTCGAAGTGAGCGAGTTGGTCGGCGTGCGCGTTGAAGACCCTGACGTGTTCGACGCTGTGCACGAACTCACGTTGCGTCTGTATAGCGAAGGCCTGATCGATGGCGTTCGCATCGACCACGTGGATGGCTTGGCCGATCCCATCGCCTATTGCGCACGGTTGCGCGCGGCCTTGGACGCCCGTCTGGATGCGCGTCCGGCCGCGTTGCCCCGCACGCCGGCATGGCTGCTGATCGAAAAGATTCTTGCGCACGACGAAACGCTCGACGACCGGTGGCGTGTGCATGGCACCACGGGTTACGACTTCATGGCGCAAGTGGGCGCGGTACTGCACGATCCGCATGGCGAGCCGGCGCTCACCGCGCTGTGGGAGCGGCTGTCGGGCGATAACCGCCCGGTGCTGACGGTGTGGCGCGACGCTCGCGAGTTGATGCTGCAACGTCACTTCCCGGTCGAACGCAACGCCACGGTCAACGCCCTGCATGCCATCGCGCGCAGCAGCACTGCCACGCGCGATTACTCGCGTGAAGCGTTGCAACGCGCGCTGTGGGAACTGCTGCTGGCGTTTCCGGTGTATCGCACTTATGTAGACGATGCCGGCCGCGCGGGTGGCGATGTCGAACGCTTCAATGCGATTCTGGCGCGCGCCCGCACGCGCATGGCCGATGAGCATGATGGCGACGACCGGCCGCTGCTGGACGTGCTGGCCGCCTGGCTGGGCGGCGACGCCCCGGGATCGATCACCGATCCGGCGCAACGCACCTTGCGTCAAAAAGCTATCCGCCGCTTTCAGCAGCTCACCCCGCCGCTGGCCGCCAAATCGCTGGAAGACACCACCTTCTACCAGTATGGCCGCCTGATCTCGGTCAATGATGTGGGTTCCGACCCGGACGTGTTTGCACTCGAGCCGGAAGCCTTTCACGCCCATAGCGCCGAGCGCGCGGCGCATGCGCCGCAGGCCATGCTCACCACGGCCACCCACGATCACAAACGCGGTGAAGACGTGCGTGCGCGCCTGGCCGTGTTGAGCGAAATGCCGGTCCGCTGGCGCGAAACCGTGCTGCGCTGGTTCGAGCGGCATGACGACGCCCGCGACCGCGACGGCATCAGCGGCGGCGATCGCTACATGCTTTATCAAACCTTGATCGGCGCGTGGCCGCTGGATCTCACGGCCGACGATCCCGAAGGACTGAAAGCCTTTGGCGAGCGCGTGGCGCAATGGCAACTCAAGTCAGTGCGTGAAGCCAAGCTGCGCAGCAGCTGGATTTCGCCTGACGAGCAGTACGAGAAAAGCTGCCAGCGTCTGCTCGACCGCCTCTTGAATACCGAGGGTGCAGACTCCCCGGCAAGCGACCTGGCGGTTTTCGTGCGCGAGATCGCCGCGGCCGGCGCGATCAACAGCCTGACGCAAACCGTGTTGCGGCTCACCTCGCCGGGCATTCCGGATAACTATCAGGGCACCGAGTTCTGGGACTTCAGTCTGGTCGATCCGGACAATCGCCGGCCCGTCGATTTCGAGGCGCGCGAAGCCGGCTTGAAGGCGCTGCAGGACGGCAGCGTAACGGACGCCACCTTGTTGCGCGACTGGCACGATGGTCGCATCAAGCAAGCCGTGTGGTATCGCGTGTTGCAACTGCGTCGCGCGCAGCCGGAAATTTTCGAGCACGGCCGCTATATCCCCTTGCATGCCGAAGGCACGCATTCGCGTCATGTGCTCGCCTTTGCGCGCGTGCACGACGGCGAAACCGTGATCGTGGTGGTGCCGCGACTGGCGGCGGCCGGAATCGATCACGCTGCGCCCGAAGGTGTGGTGCCTGCCATCGATCCCGATTTCTGGGGTGACACCACCATTACGCTGCCGCTAGATCTGGCGGGAACCGGGCTCACTGACATTATCAATGTGTGCGACCGTCACGTGGCGGCCGACGGCGTGGTGCCGGTGGCGAGCTTGCTTGCCGACTGGCCGGTTGCCGTGCTGGTGCGAGCAAAGTAGAACTGAGCCCTTTCCGCCACGTCGTCGTGGCGGAAAGGCTTTGCGAGGTGTGTTCCGGTTGTCATTCAAAGTAGAGATGCGCCGACGTTCGCGCGCCGCCGCGATCAACCTCCGCACCCCAAAGGTGCCCACGCTCAAGGCAGCCCTCGTTGGATGCGGCCCACGAAAATTAGGCACGTTTGCCTTTTATTTCAAGCCTATTAGATAGGATGCTAATAAATAGGCTACAATGCAGTCATGAACACGCCATCCGATTCCGACCTCAGCGCCATGACCGCCAATCTTCTCGTGGTTTCCCGAGCTTATCGCGGCGTTGCCGATCGCGCGCTGGCCGATCTTGGCTTATCGCAGGCCACGGCCTGGCCCATCGTCATGACCGGCCGTCTGGGCGACGGGGTGCGCCAAGGCGCGCTTGCTGAAGCCCTGGGCGTGGAAGGTCCGTCGCTGGTGCGCATTCTCGATCAGTTGGTCGCGGCAGGCCTCATGCAACGCAAGGAAGACGCCAACGACCGGCGCGCCAAGACGTTGCACCTCACCCCTGCCGGCAACGCTCAGCGCGTACAGATCGAAGCATTGCTTGTGCAACTGCGCCGGACGCTTTTTGCCGACATCGATGCGAGCGATCTGAAGACTGCGCTGCGCGTGCTCGAGTCACTCAAATGCACGCTCGGGCGCAGTGCCGCCATGTTGGATACAGGCACCCCCTCGACCTAATTTTCACCTTGCCATGAAACCGTTTACCGCCGAAGAGGCGATCTTCTCTCTCAAATGCTACGCGGGCGCTTTGCTCGCGTTGTACGTTTCGTACCGGATCGGTCTGCCCCGGCCGTTCTGGTCGATGACGACGGCGTACATCGTCTCGCAGCCCTTCGCCGGCGCCGTGCGCTCAAAAGCGGTGTATCGCTTGATCGGTACGTTTACCGGCTGTGCGGTCGTCGTGTATCTCGTCCCCTTGCTCTCCAACGCGCCCGTGCTGATGACCGGCGCCATGGTGTTGTGGGTGGGCGTGTGCGTGTATTTCTCGGTGCTCGACCGCACCCCGCGCGGCTATCTGTTCATGTTGGCCGGCTATACCGCCGCAATGATCGGTTTTCCGAGTGTGCTGGCGCCCGAGGCCGTATTCGACACCGGCCTGGCACGCGTTGAGGAAATCTCGCTCGGCATCCTGTGCGCCACGCTGGTTCACACGCTGATCCTGCCGCGCAGTGTGGCACCTATCGTGCTGGCCGGACTGGATCGCACCTTGAAGGATGCGCGCAGTTGGATTGGCGACACGCTCTTGCGCGCCACCGACGAACGCCGCCGCAAGGAGCGCCGCACGCTCGCCAACGACATCACGCAATTGCGCGTGCTCTCCACCCATGTTCCCTACGACACCAACAACATCCGCTGGACCGCCCGCGCCGTGCGCGCCATCCAGGACAGCATGGCCACGCTTACGCCGCTCGTCTCGGCGATCGACGATCGGCTGATCGCGTTGACGCCCGCAGGCGAAGCGCTGCCGCGCGACGTGACCGATGTGCTGACCCGCGTAGACGCCTGGTTCGAACAAGGCACCGATGCCAGTGCCGAAGACACCACCGCATTGCGCGCCGCCATCCAGGCCCTCGCGCCGCCCCTGAACGCGGCAACCGACTGGCGCGGTGCACTGCTCACCAGCTTGAGCGCACGCTTGCTGGCGTTGATGGATACTTATCGTACTTGTCTCACCCTGCGCGCCACGATCCAGGCCGGCGTGCGCGGCCGCCGCCGTGCCCTCAAGGAAAAGCCCTTGCCGTCGGCCCGCAATGTGTTCCACCGCGATCACGGCATCGCCTTTCTTTCGGCGATCGCCGCGGGCATCGCCATCAGTGCCGTCTGTACGTTCTGGATCTTTACCGGCTGGAGCAACGGTGCCACAGCAGTCTTGATGGCCGCCGTGTTCAGCAGCTTCTTCGCGTCGCAAGACAACCCCGTGCCGGGCATCGTGCAGTTCCTCACGTACACGATTCTCTCGATGCCGATTTCGGGCCTGTACCTGCTGGGCATCATGCCGGCCGTGCACTCGTTCGAGATGCTCGCCATGACGATGTTTCCGGTGTGCCTGGTGCTCGGCATGTTCCTGGCGCGCCCGGCCGTGTTCGGCAAGGCCATGGCCATGCTGTTCGGCTTTTTGGGCACACTCGCCTTGCACGACACCCAAACCGCCGATCTGGTCTCGTTTCTCGATACGTACACCGCACAAGTGATTGGCGTGGGCTCGGCAGCCTTGGTGGCCGCCCTCTTCCGTTCGATCAGCGTGCAGGCCAGCGCGCGCCGCATTCAGGCGGCCAACTGGAATTCGCTGTCGGGCTACGCCGCCGCCGAGCGCGCGCCCGATGCCCGCAGCTTCAACGCGCGCTTGCTCGATCGCATCGGCCTCTTGCAGATGCGCCTGGGCCTCACCGCGGATAACGAAAAAGCTGCCGCCAGCGATGCGCTGAAAGACTTGCGCGTGGGCCGCGACATCGTCGATCTGCAACGCATCAAGAACGACCTGCCCGCTGCGCGGCCTGCCATCCAGACCGCCCTGCGGGGTTTGTCGACCTTCTTTCACGACCGTCCGCGGATGGCGCAAGGAGAAGGCCAGACGCCGGCGCTCCTGGCCTGCATCGATCGCGCGTTGGCCAGCGTGATCGCCATCGATCGCGACAGCGCTGCGCGCGGGCAAGCCGTGGTCGCGCTGGTGGGCATCCGCCGCGGTTTGTTTCCCGAGGCGCAAGCGTATGTGCCCGGCGGTTTTTCGGTCGCTGTTTCGGAGTCCGCGGCATGATCGGCGAATTCAATTTCTACGGTATCTATTTCCCCTGGCTGCTGGTGCTGGCCGTGCTCACCGCAGGCGTGGCCTGGGTCGTGCGCCGCGTGCTCGCCCGCGTCGGCTTCTATCGCCACGTGTGGCACCCGGCGCTGTTCGACCTGGCGCTTTTTGTCGTGCTGCTTTATGCGGCCGTGCAGCTTTCACCTTATCTTTTTGAGCGTGCAGTATGAAATACCCCAATGCATTGCGTCCCGCAGCGATCGGCCGGTTTGCCGTCACGATGGTCGTCGTGGTGGCGGCCATCTATGCCGGCATGAAGCTCTGGGACCACTACGAAGTCGAACCCTGGACACGCGACGGCCGGGTGAAGGCCAACGTGGTGCAAGTCGCCCCCGACGTGTCGGGCCTGGTGGCCGAGATTCCCGTTCGCGACAACCAGGATGTCAAAGCCGGCGACGTGCTCGTCGTGCTCGATGGCGCCCGTTTCGATCTCGCCTTGACGCAAGCGCGCACCTCGGTCGAAACCGCCGAAGTTGCTCGCCGCCAGGCCGAACGCGATTTGAAGCGCAACCGGGGCCTGGGCGATCTGGTGTCGACCGAAATCCGCGAACAGAGCCAGACCAAGCTCGAGCAGGCCCAGGCATCGCTTGAGCAGGCGCGCGTGGCTGTGCAGGCCGCGCAGCTCAATCTGGACCGCAGCCGCATCGTGGCACCCGCCGATGGCCGCGTCACCAATCTCGATCTGCGCGCGGGCAGCTACGTCACCGCAGGACGCGGCGTGATGGCGCTCGTCGAAACGCAAACGTTTTACGTTGAAGGCTATTTCGAAGAAACCAAGTTGCCGTCGATCCGTGTGGGCGACAGCGTGGATGTGACGCTGATGGGCGAATCGCGCGTGATCCGCGGCCATGTGGACAGCATCGCGCTGGGCATCACCGATCGCGACCGCAGTACCGGCAGCAACTTGCTGCCCAACGTCAATCCCACGTTCAATTGGGTGCGCCTGGCGCAACGCATTCCCGTGCGCGTGGCCATCGATCACGTGCCGGACGGTGTGCGGCTGGTCGCGGGCCAGACGGCGACGGTCGCAGTGGTGGCAAAAGCCGCGCAGGACGCCAAGGCGAAGGCTGCCACAAACGCCGATCGGGCGGCAAACGGAGGTGCACAATGAACGCCTTTCGCCCGCTTCTGCTGAGCATGCTGGTGCTGTCGGGGTGCAGCGCCGTTGGCCCGGATTATCAACGCCCAGCTGACGCCGTCATCTCCCGCGATGCCGCGCAAGCGCCCTTTGCCGGCACGAACGACACCACCGCCGTTGCGCTCAAGCCGCTGCCGGCACACTGGTGGCGTCTATATAACGATCCCGCGCTCGACGCCTTGATCGAACGCGCATTGACGGCCAATACCGATCTGCGTGTGGCCGCAGCCAATCTCGACCGCGCGCAAGCGGCACTCGAGGCCGTGCAGGCCCAGGCCAAGCCCACCGTGGGCGTGACCGGCGGCCCGACGTTCGGTCATGTGTCCGGTGTGCAGGCCCTTCAGCCGGATGCCCGCCCCAAGAGCCGGTGGTCGTACTCGGGCGGCGTGTCGGTCGCTTACCAAGTCGATCTCTTCGGCCAGATCCAACGCGCCATCGAAGCGTCCACGCAAGACGCCGCCACCGCGCAAGCCGCGCTGGACGCCACTCGCGTGACCGTCGCGGCCGAAACCGCACGCGCCTATGCCGATGCGTGCGCCTCCGGCATGCAGATCGACTCCGCGCAAAACTCGGTCGACGTGCAACGCCGATCGTTGGACGTAACCTCGCGCCTGCAGCAAGCCGGCCGCGGCACCGCGCTCGACGTTACCCGCGCGCGCAGTCAGTTGCAGCAGTTGCAAGCCAACATTCCGCCGCTGATCGCGCAACGTCGCACCGCGCTCTATCGCCTGGCCACCTTGACGGGCGACGTGCCCACCGCTTTCCCGAAGGCCCTGGCGCAATGCGACAAGCCGCCTGTGCTGGCGCAACCGATCCCCGTTGGCGATGGCGCTGCGCTCCTGCAACGCCGGCCCGATATCCGGCAAGCCGAAAGCGCGCTCGCGGCCGCCACCGCGCGCATTGGCGTCGCCACCGCCGATCTATATCCCAAGATCAGCCTGGGGCTTTCGGCGGCATCGGGCGGCCCGGTGAATCTGCTGGGCGAACGCGGCACAGTCAGCTGGAGCCTGGGACCATTGATCTCGTGGACGATTCCAAACACGGGCGCCGCGCAAGCGCGCATCGCGCAATCGGAAGCCGATACGCGTGCGGCGTATGCAAAGTTCGATGGCACGGTGCTCGGTGCGCTGCGCGAAACCGAAAGTGCGTTGACCGTTTACGCACAACAGCTCGATCGCAATCAAGCACTGGAAGCGGCGCGAGATGAGAGCCGTGAAGCAGCCAGCCAGGCCAGAAGAGTATTCCAGGCCGGCAAGGCCGATTTCCTTACCGTGCTCGACGCCGAGCGCACGCTGGCCGCTACCGAAAGCGCGCTGGCCGCATCGCAAGCCGCGCTGACGAGCAATCAGATTGCGCTGTTCCTGGCGTTGGGTGGCGGGTGGGAGTGAAGCGTCACGCGCCGCGCTGACCGCACGCGTGGCGCGCACGGCCGGCGGCTTCCAAGATAGAGGGATTGCGTAGCGTTAAACGCTTGAGCACCGCTTCAAACTTTGCCATGATCTCGTCTTCGATGCTCCCCTTTATTCAGGCGCCCATGCTTCAACTTCGACCCAGCTGTGAATGTTGCGATCGCGACCTTCCGAACGAATCGCTCGACGCCAGAATCTGCACCTTCGAATGCACGTTTTGCAGTACATGCGCCGAAGGAAAGCTCGGCAATGTATGTCCCAACTGCAGCGGCGAACTGGTGCGCCGCCCGATTCGGCCCGCTGCGGCGCTGGCGCGCCATGCGGCGTCTACCGAACGGGTCTTCAAGCCGACCGGGTGCAGCACCGCGTAGTCATTACTGTCATTGCCCTTAAACAATGCATGGCTAGCATGCAGCGCTTCTCAATCAGCATGTTGAATGGCAATGTACTCTGCACACCCCAGCCTCAAGGCGCTCTCCTCCTACGCGTTGCGCGCAACGTCGGTCGCAGTGCTGTTGGCGCTTGCCGCTTGCGGCGGTGACGACAATGACGATTCACCCGCCGTCGAAACGCCTGTCGTAGAAGCGCCTTACGTTATTCCCTCGCCGCCGGTCGGGCTGGGGCAGGCCGAGACGGCGCCGTTGCCAGACGCGCCAGCCTTCGTCGATTTTGCGGCCACGAACCAACGCGGCGATCCACGCTACGCCACGCTCGACACCAATGCCGGCGTACGCGTGCTCGGTGGTTTCCTCGAGATCTGGGAGCCGCGCACGCGCCTGGTCGATGCCGGCGTCAATGCGAATGCCGCCAACGGTTTCCCGGCGATCGTCGCCTCGGACTGGACCGGCACGCCGGGTGACGCCACCGATGGCAAGATCAAGAACCAGGCCGTTCACAACGAGAACATCGACTACGTGGTTCGCACAACCGCGAAGCGCACGCCCGAGCAGGCGATCGCCGCCTATCTGGACGACCGCCGCGGCAAGAACTACAGCGTGACCGATGGCCTGGGCCCGCTCACCGCGGCATGGCGCGCCGCTGCCCGCCAGACCACCAGCATCAACGATATTCCCGCCAACGCCACCACCGTTAAATACGACGACACCGGCAACAACACGGGGGTTTCCGGTGCGGCCAATCCTGAATTCGGCAAGGTCATCGCCTTCGTGCAAAGCATGGGTGAGAATGCGTCGACCGAGCCCGGCAAGCGCTTCTACAAATACGCTCGCCCCTGGCGCTGGAGCAACAGCGTGCAAGTGGTGCCTGCGCTCGAACCCGCCAAGAGCGGCACGGCCGCCACCGACGGCGGCTTTCCCAGCGGCCACACCGCCGAATCGGTGCGCAACGCGATCGGCATGGCCTATCTCGTGCCCGAACGCTTTCAGGAATTGGTCGCGCGTGGCGTGGAGCTGGGTGAAAGCCGCATCATCGCCGGCATGCATTCGCCGCTCGACGTGATCAGCGGGCGCATGCTGGGCCAGGCCTCGGCCGTGGGCAACATCTATGCGACCGATGAAGGCACGCGGGCCGTGGCCGTTGCGCAGGCGCGCCAAACGCTGATGGCGGCCGTGGGCGCGGCCTCGCCCGAACAATTCATCACGCTGGCGCGATCCACCGATGCAAGCATGGACCGCTTCGCCGATCATGCCGTCAATCAAGCCGAATATCGCCGTCGCCTCACGTTCGACTTCACGCCGATCGCCGATACCAGCCGCCCCGCCGTTGTGCCCAAGGGCGCGGAAGTCATCCTCGAAACGCGTCTGCCTTACTTGAGCGGCGAGCAGCGCCGCGTGGTGCTCAAAACCACCGCCCTGCCCTCGGGTTATCCGATTCTCGACGATGTCGAAGGCTACGGCCGTCTCAACCTGTTTGCCGCAGCCGATGGGTATGGCGCGTTCAACGGCGATGTCGACGTGACGCTCGATGCCAGCCTGGGCGGCTTTCACGCGCAGGATGCGTGGCGCAACGATATCGGCGGCGCCGGCAAGTTGACGAAGAACGGCTCGGGCACCTTGAGCCTGACCGGCAACAACACCTACACCGGCGGAACGCTGGTGGCGGCAGGCACCGTGCGGGCGGCATCGGCCAACGCGCTCGGCGCCGGGCAGGTCTACGTGGGCGCCGGCACGCTGGCGATCGCGGCGGCCCAACCGGTCGAGGTCAAAGGCACCTATACCCAGATCGGGGCAAGTGTGTTGGCCGTCACAGTGGGAGACAACAACGCCGGGCAAATAACGGCATCGGCCGACGCGGCATTGTCCGGACAGTTGACCGTGGATTTTGCGGCAGGCTACACGCCGCGCGTGGGTGACACTTACACCATCCTGCGCGCACGCAAGGTGCATGGCCAATTCGACGGCATCACGGTGGCCGGCTTCAAAGCCACCGCGGTATACGGTCCGGACAGCGTCCAGGTGCGACTGGATGCGGTGAGCTGATCGGCCTGCCGGCAGAGGGTCGCGCGGCAACAACACCGCCGACCCATACCGACGGGCGACACCCCTGAATCTCATCCTTTACCAGTAAGATTGCGGCACACGCCGCGCTAGATCGGCGAACTGTCCTTACGATGCTCGTCGATCTCCTCACCCTCTACCTGATTGCCGTCGGAACGCTTCTCGTCAGTGCGGGGATGACGTTCTGGGAGCATCTCACCCATCCGGAGCGCAGCAAGACGCTGCGCATCCTCGCCTCGGGTTATGCCACGCTCGCGATCGGCTGCGCTGCCGTGCTGTTTCGCCGCGACCTGCCCGGTGCGTGGGGGTCTGCGATCAGCAACCTCATCCTGCTCAGTGGCTATCTGCTGATTTTGCACGGCGTTGCCTCGTTCAGGGGCCGGGCGTATCGGGGGTTGTCGGCCGGCCTGCTCGGGGTGATGGCGCTGATCTGGATCATTTCAGGCGCCCGATGGCAAGACGTGGTCTGGAATTACGCGAGCTCGATCCCGATTGCGATCGTGAGCGCCGTGACTGCCCTGGAAATGCTGCGCAACCGCACCATGGTGGCGTTTCCCGCGCGGCGTTTCGTGGTGGCGATCACAGCCATCCACACGTTGTTTTATACCTTCCGCGCCCTGATTTTGCCGTGGCTGGTGGCGGAGTTCGGCGCCCCCTTGCAAGCCGCTGCCAGCAAAATCACGTTGTACGAAGGCGCCCTGTATTCCGTCATCCTGCCGATGACGCTGCTCAAGCTGGTGCGCGAAGAGCGGCATAGTCATCTGATGCGCGAATCCCATACCGACTACCTCACCCGTATCGGCAATCGCCGCTGGTTTTTCGAGGAGGGCAAGCGCGTGATCGAAGGCCGTGGCACGCGCGGGCCCATCGCCGTGCTGGCGTTCGACATGGATCATTTCAAGGCGATCAACGACCGCTACGGCCACCAGACGGGTGACGACGTTCTGCGGGCCTTTGCCGACATTTCACGCGGCGTGATCGGCCCCGATGCCATCTTCGCGCGTTTGGGCGGAGAAGAATTTGCCGCGCTGGTCTGGAGCGACGACGCCCGCCGCAGCCAGGCGCTGGGTGCAACCGTAGCCAAAACCTTTGCCGAAACGATTTCCAACGGCGTCCATGGCCTCGGGATACCCGCCACGGTAAGCGTGGGCCTGGCCCAGTTCGACGACGACGTGCCTGAGCTGGCGCAGGCGCTGTCGACCGCGGATCGCGCGTTGTATCGAGCCAAATCGCTGGGCGGCAATCGCGTCGAAGTGGCGCATGCGACGACGCTTACTGTGGCGGCTTGATCGTCACGTCCCGGACTGAACCTACTACCGCGGCCCGATCATCACGTCCCTGGATTGAACATACCCTCTCCCGCTGTGGCATCGGGCGGCTTGGGCACGGAACGCACATGCACGTCGACCTGGCGATAAGGGATCGAGATTCCCGCCGCGTCCAGCGCCGCGAGCATGCGTGCAAGCAGCTCCCCGCGCAGTGTCCCCAAGGCGCTGAGATCGAGGGTCCAGACACGAACGACGAAATTCAAGGCATCGTCGCCATAACCGGTCATCAGCACCACTGGCTCGGGCTGTTCGGCCACCCCTGGCGTGGCTCGCGCCACGTTGCCAAGCACCGTCAACACCGTTGCCGGATCCGAGCCATACGCCACGCCCACCAGGATTTCGATCCGCCGGCTGCGATCGAACATGGTCCAGTTGGTCAGGTTGCCGCTGAGCAGCACGCCATTGGGCACGATCACGTCGGCGCCATCGAACGTGCGAATCGTGGTAGCCCGCAACCCAATCTCGCGAACCGATCCCGATGTTCCCGCCGCATCCACCACATCGCCCGGCTGGATGGGGCGTTCGAACATCAGAACCAGGCCTGAAACAAAATTGTTGACCACGCTTTGCAGTCCGAAACCGATGCCCACCCCGAGCGCGCCAAACACCAATGTCAGTTGACTGACCTTGAAGCCCGCTGCCGACAGCGCGACCAGCAAGCCTAACAACAGCACACCGTAGTAGCTCAGTGACGCGATGCTGTTGCCCACCCCGCGAGGCAGTCCGGCATGACCGGGCAACTCGTCGCGCAGCAACCGCTGCACCACGCGCGCGGCCCACACCGCCAGCCAAGCCGAGAAAACGAACACCAGCACATCGCCCAGTTGAATGGACACTTCGCCCACCGCGATGCCCACATCCATCACGGCGGTCGCGGCGGTACGCAGGGGCCGCAACATGCGAAAGCGATCAACGGTGTAGAGCAGCCATCCCGCCAACGCACCCAGCATCAAGAGTCGCTTGACGGCCCGTTCCAGCACCGCGCTGTAGCGCCGGACAAACCGGCGATTGATGAGCTCGGGCTGGCACAACAGCGCACGCAGCAACCCGAGACACGCCGCCACACTGGCATACAGCATCAAGGCCATGTAGCCGCTATCGATGACGCCCCTGGTCAACATCTCGGCCAACGAGACGTTGCCGAAAATATTGGCGCCGAGAGCGGCGATCAGAACCCCCAGGACGATCCATCCTGTGGCATGGATGGCGCGGCGCACGGCGCTACGATCCAACGTCGCAGAGGCGGCGGTATGGCGCAGCAACAATACCGTCAGCACGAGCGCCAAGGCATTGAGCGTCAAAAGGAACAAGCGGTACAGACCGCCTTCGCCCACCATCACGACGCTCAACCGATCCACCGCGTACAGCGCGATGGCCACGTAGGGCCAAACACCCAACGGACGCAGCGTACCGGCGGGAAGCAGGCGCAGCACCGGCACCAGCGCAATCAGCAACGCAAACTCCAGAATGAGCTGTGGGGCATCCGGCTCGAGCACCAGGACGGCGAGCATGGACAGCAGGAGCCAAGTCGAAAACGGGCGGCGCAATGCGCGCGTGATGCGCCTGGATGTCGCCGCTTGATCAACGGCTCGATCGCCTGCCGGGCGGCCCGTCGGGCTGGCGGCTGTCCTTGCAGTGGGGCTGGCGGTTGAGCTGGCCGCCGATCGTTCTGGTGAAGCGCTCGCGCTTCGACTGCGCAGAAACAACCACAAAATCAAGGGCAGCAGCAGCAACTGCACAACCCGCAAAGCGAGCTGATTGCCATTACCGGCCGCGTGATAATCGATGGCGAACTGCTCTTCGATATCCAATCCGCGGTCGAATGAACCCATTGCGGACACCGAATCGGCACGCCCCAGTCCTTGCCACAGGGGCGGTGCATCGGTTTGCATCAACCGGCGGTCGATATCGTCGATCGCCGCGGCAACGTCGTTGCCACCCGCCTGAATGCGGGTCTTGAGTTCGCTGGCACGTCTTTTGAGGTCGAATTGGCGCGTCAGCCTGGCGCTCAGATCGGCCTCGGTCGCATCGAGCTGCGCGAGGACGTCGTCCACATGATCGCGTAGCGCCGGCGGCAACACGTCGAGCTTGCCCTCGGCACGTGCGGCGGTCCATGCTGCACGGCGTTGCGCCAGTTGCAGCGCGCTGTCGGCATAAGGGGCAAACAGTTGCCCCGCCTGCACCTCCCACTGCTCGAAACGCCGGTCGTCGAACGCCCAATGGCGCGCCAGGCTTTCCAGTCGCAGCACCGATAGATCGCGCAGTTGCAAGACCATCGAATTGTTCAGCTTGGCGTTTACCGGGCGCGCGATGTCGTCCAGGGTCGCACTGAGCGGACCGACGGGGTCCGGGGCCGACAGGAGATGCCGGGCCCAGTCCACACGCTGCTGATCGTCGTCCGCCCGCGCAAGAACGTCCAATATGGCGACCGGTTTATCGGCAGCGGCAACACCTGCAGCAGACACGGCCGCGGCAGCGTGCGCCCACGCCGGCACCCAGATCAGCACCCATATCGCGCGCCTCAACCAAATCAAGAGCCGCTGCACACCGTCATGGGCAGAAGTGTGGGATTGCATGTCGCGTATTTTCCGTCTTGTCCATGACCAGTTGTCGGGGTGCAATGGTGTGATGTGCCGTGTTGTGTGTGCCGTAGGCGGTGTACGCGAGCAGGCGAGCAGCGCTCGCGGTGCCCTGCAGGGCGCTCAATGCAACGTGTATCCCGGCGGTGGCGTCTGATCCAGTCCCAGCGCCGCGGCCCAACTGCGTAACGGCACGCACGTCTGCAAGCGCACGATGGCGCGTTCGATCAACACCGGATGCATTTCATGGCCCACGTTCGATGCAATATCGATCGTGGCATCGCCTTGCAACTGCGTGAGCCGTGATTGCGCGGCCTTCACGTAACGCACCGGCACGACGTCGTCGGCTTGCCCATGCAGTAAATGAATGGTGGCAAACTGCGGCGGCACTTTGGGCAGCTCGGCATACCGCCCGCCAAACGCCAGGATGCGGCCGGCCAATCCGTCATAACGCACGGTGGATTCCAAAGCGAGCGTGGCGCCCTGCGAAAATCCGGCCAATGCGGTATCGCTTTGCAGCAGACCGAAGCGCGCTTGCGCCGCGCGAATCCAGTGCGCCAGCGGCCCCAAGGCTTCGGTCAGCGCGGCGTCTTCGGTATCCGAGGATTGATAGGTGTGGGCAAACCACTCGCGACAGGCCGAACCTTCCGGACCCAGGTCGCCGGCGGCGGGAATGAGGATGGCGGCCGCCGGAAACGCGGTCTCGATGGCACGGGCCAGCGGCATCATGGCTTGCGGCAATTCGCCCGCAGCATGCAGCAACACGAACAGTTGCTTGATCGCTGCGTCGCCGGGAACGATTTCAATGGTCCGGTCGGGTGAGAACGACATCACACTCTCCTTGAAGACGACAGACCATTCTAGACCGCCCCACTCCGGATGAAACCAAGACTTACGGATTGAAGGGTCGAAATGCTGGCAAGGCAGGCATTTTTATACTGTATATTTATACAGTACTGTTGTCTGACTGATGCTTCTCATGCCGCGTTTGATGCCGCGTTCGGCCCCCCTGCCCGATCTGTTCGATCCCCCTGCTTCTACCTTGGCTCCGGCCTTGGCGGCTGAGGTCGAGCACGCCCGGATTCAGGGTGAGGACGAGGGCACGCGCGCCCCGATCCCGGCCAAGACGCCGTCTGCGGGCACGCCCCGGCACCCCGAGCATATCCATCCGGCATTGTGGCGGGCCACGCAGTTGGCGAGCACCACGGCGCGCTGTGTGCCCACCGGCCATCCGCAACTCAATGCCGAGTTGCCCGGCGGGGGCTGGCCGCTGGGCAACTTGATCGAGCTGTTGTCTGCGCAGGCCGGCGTGGGCGAGATGCGGTTGCTTCGCCCGGCGCTGGCCGGCATCGAGCGCACGCGTCCCATCGCGCTGGTGCAGCCCCCTCATACGCCCAATCATGTATGTGCGGCAGGTTGGCGCATGGATGTGCAGCAATGGCTTTGGGTGGCGCCCGCCGACGATCGCGATGCCCTGTGGGCCGCCGAGAAAATTCTCAAAAACGGCAGTTGCGGTGCCCTCTTGCTGTGGCAAACACGCATCCGGCCCGAGTCGCTGCGCCGGCTGCATCTTGCCGCACAGGGCAGCGACACCTTATTCCTCATGCTTCGTCCCGCCCAAGCCGCCGATCGGGCGTCACCTGCCCCGCTGCGGCTGGTGCTCACCCCGGCAACGGGCGGGCTGGATATCCACATTCTCAAGCGGCGCGGCCCGGTCAGCACGGGCGATCTGCATCTGGCGCTCGATGCGCCCGCGCCGGTTTTTTCACCCTTTCTTCCGTATGCGCCTCTGGATCGCCCTACACCTCTCCCGGTTGCTGCTGGACGCGTTGCGTCCGCCGTGGCCGCTTGACGCTACTGCCTGCGCCGTCATGGATCAGGGTTGCGTACTCGCGTTGACGCCTACGGCTCAGCGCGATGGCGTGCGCCTGGGGATGCGGGCGGGCGGCGTCAATGCGATCGCCCCGCACGCCATCCTGCTCGATCGCGATACGGCCGCCGAAGATCTGGCCAGGGAAGGCGCGGCCCTGGCGATGCTGCAGTACACCCCCGAAGTGGCGTACGCGCTCGACAACACCTTGCTGATGGACGTCACCGCCAGCCTGATGGTGTTTGGCGGCCCGCACGCGTTAAGCCATCGCGTGGCGCACAGCCTGCGCGCGCTGGGGTTGGCGCATACGATCGGCATGGCGCCCACGGCGCGCGGCGCCTGGCTATTGGCGCGGCATCCCCGCCCGGCAGCACGCCGGCTGGTGCGGTTACCGCAATTGCGGCAGCGGCTGCAACGGTATCCTCTGGCGCGGGTGCCTGAGGCGCAGCCGCGCCTGGCATGGCTCGAAGGCATCGGTTGCCACACGATCGGCGATATCCAGGCGCTGCCGCGTGCAAGCTTGCAGCGGCGCGTGGGCACCGCCTTGCTGCACGCGCTGGATGCAGCCTGCGGGCTGAGCCCCGAGGTGCATGCCTGGGTGATTGCGCCCGAAACCTTCGAGCGCCGCATCGATCTCAATGAGCGTCTGGAGCACACCGATGGCGTGCTGCATGTGGCGTGCGTGTTGATCGAACAATTGAGCGGCTGGCTCACGCAGCGCCGCAGCGCGATTCAATCCATGACGCTCTCGATGCTGCATGAACGGGGCCGTCATGCGCGTCCACCTACGCCATTGCATCTGACGCTGGGCGAGCCGGCCTGGCAGGCCTCGCATCTGATCGGGTTGCTGCGCGAGCGGCTGCACCGCATGGTGCTCGAAGCGCCGGTAATCGCCATCGTGGTGCTGGCCGACGATACGGTGCCCCAGCCCATGGCCAGCACCACCTTGTTTCCCGAACCGGGCGGCACGGCCGCCGACCGCGCGCGGCTGCTGGAATTGCTCACTGCGCGGCTGGGTGCAGAACGCGTACGGCGCCCGGCGCCCGTTGCCGATCACCGGCCTGAGGCCGCCAATCGGTGGGGCGAAGCGTTGAGCAAACCCGCCCGCATGCCAAACACGGTATCGGGGCCGGTCGATCCGCCCTTCTGGTTGCTCGATCCGCCACTGCCGTTGCAAACCCGGCGTCATCGCCCGTATTACCGTGCGCCGTTGCGCCTGGTGCGCGGTCCCGAACGAATCGAAAGCGGCTGGTGGGATCCGGACATGGCGTTGCGCGACTATTTCATCGCCGAAGATCCGGCGCACGCGCGCTATTGGATCTACCGCAATCGCAGCGCGGCCCATCAAGATAACGATGGCGACGACGGGCAATGGTTTCTGCATGGGTTGTATGCCTGAGATGCCATCGCCCCTGTTTTCGCCTGAACTGGCGGGCTACGCCGAACTCACGTGCATGAGCAATTTCACGTTCTTGCGCGGCGCCTCGCATCCCGAGCAATTGGTGGATCGGGCGCGCGAGTTGGGCTATACGGCGTTGGCCATTACCGACGAATGTTCGTTGGGCGGTGTGGTGCGCGCGCACGTTGAAGCACGTAAAAGCGCTAAAGAAGTCGACGCGCAGAACAGGCCCCCTCAGGTCGACGATTTTCCAGAATCGGATACCGGGATCGAAGGCGACACGCTGCCGGGTATCGACCCTCGTGCGGGCACAGAATCGGATGACGACGCCAGCGACGCGGCCGACGCGGCCCCCAAGGCGCAAGCCGACCCCGAGGCGCCGGCGCTGCATCTGATTGTGGGCAGCACCTTTACGTTATCGCCGCCGCGCGCACGCCCGGCGCGCCCGGCACGCAAACGTTCAGCGCACGCAGCGGCCCTTCCTGCCGAAACCGAGGATGGCGCCAAGACCGACGCGAGCGACGACACCAGCGAGGGCGACGTCCCCGCCCTCACCCTGGTGCTGCTCGCGCAAAACCGCGAGGGGTACGGCAACCTTTCCGAGTTGATCACGCTGGCGCGCACCCGGGCACCCAAAGGCGAGTATTACCTTACCCGCGATGACTTCACGCAACCGCCCGCAGGTTACGCCCATCTGGCGCACGTGCCGGATTGCCTGGCCTTGCTCACACCGCCCTACGGCATCGATGCGGCCACGCTGACCGCCCAAGCCTGTTGGCTGGCCGCGACCTTTCCAGGCCGGGCAGCGCTGGGGCTCACGTTGCTGCATCGGTCGCGCGACGATCTGCATCGCGCCGCCGTCGAGCAGGCAGCTGCCGCCAGCGGCCTGATCGTGGCGGCGGCGGGCCAGGTCGAAATGCATACGCGCAGCCGCAAGCCGCTGCACGATGTGGTCGCGGCGATCCGTCTGGGCACGCCCGTGGCGGCATGCGGCTATGCCCTCAAGGGCAATGCAGAACAGCACTTGCGGCCACGTCTGCGACTGGCCAGTTTGTACCCGCCCGCCGCCTTGGCCAATACCCTCGCACTGGCATCGCGATGCACCTTCTCACTGAACGAACTCAAATACGAGTATCCCGATGAGATCGTGCCGGAAGGCATGACGCCCGCGTCGTTCTTGCGCCAGGAAACCTATGCCGGCGCCGTCCGCCGTTTTCCTGACGGCTTGCCTGAAAAGGTACGCCATCAGATCGAGAAAGAGCTCGATCTGATTGCACAACTGCGCTACGAGCCTTATTTCTTAACGGTGTACGACATCGTCAGATTTGCGCGTGGGGAAGGCATTCTGTGCCAAGGGCGTGGATCGGCCGCCAACTCGGCCGTGTGTTATTGCCTGCACATTACCGAGGTCGATCCCGCGCGCACCAGCGTGCTGTTCGAACGTTTCATCAGCATCGAACGCAATGAGCCGCCCGATATCGATGTCGACTTCGAACACCAGCGCCGCGAAGATGTCATTCAGTACATCTACAAAAAATACGGCCGCATGCGCGCAGCGCTTACTGCTGTGGTGATCGCGTATCGGCCGCGCAGTGTGTTGCGCGATACCGGACGTGCGCTGGGCATCGACGCCGACGTGATCGATGCGGCCGCCAAGTCGCATCAATGGTGGGACGGCAAAACCGAATTGCTGCGTACCTTTGCCACCTGCGGTCTCGATGCCGAATCGCCGGTGGCACAGCAATGGGCGGCATTGGCCGAAATGCTGATGGGTTTTCCGCGCCATATGTCGCAGCATCCGGGCGGCTTCGTGATCGCGCGCGACAAGCTCTCGCGCCTGGTGCCCATCGAAAACGCCACCATGGCCGACCGGAGCGTGGTGCAGTGGGACAAAGACGATCTGGATGCCATCGGACTGTTGAAAGTGGACGTGCTGGCGCTGGGCATGCTGTCGGTCATTCGGCGCGCGCTCGAAGGCGTGGCCTGGCGCCGCGGCAGGCCGTTCGTCATGCAGGATATTCCTGACGACGACAGGCATACCTTCGACATGATCTGCGAGGCCGATACGGTGGGCGTCTTTCAGATCGAATCGCGCGCGCAGATGACCATGTTGCCGCGCCTGCGTCCACGCGAGTTTTACGATCTGGTGATCGAAGTCGCCATCGTGCGGCCCGGCCCCATTCAAGGCGGCATGGTGCATCCCTATCTGCGGCGGCGCCAAGGACTCGAAGACGAAACCTATCCCAGCGAAGCCATTCGTGAAGTGCTCAAGCGCACGCTGGGCGTGCCGATCTTTCAGGAGCAAGTCATGGAGATTGCCATGAAAGGCGCGGGATTCAGCGGCGGTGAAGCCGATGCGCTGCGTCGCTCCATGGCCGCCTGGAAACGTAAAGGCGGAGTAGAAAAGTTCCGCGGCAAACTCATCGGCGGTTTGATTTCCCGCGGCTACAGCGTCGAGTTCGCCGAAGCCATTTTTCGCCAAGTGGAAGGCTTTGGCGAATACGGGTTTCCGGAAAGTCATGCGGCCAGTTTCGCGTTGCTGGCTTATGCCAGTTCGTGGCTCAAGTGCCATGAACCCGAAGCCTTTCTGACGGCACTGCTCAATTCACAACCGATGGGGTTTTATTCGCCTTCGCAACTGGTGCAGGATGCGCGCCGTCACCGCGTGGTGGTGCAGCCGGTGGACGTGATGCATAGCGATTGGGATGCCACCATGCATCTCGGCACGTTGGCCTCAAACGCGGCGCAGTCCAAGATCCAAGGCGAAGTGCCCTATCACCTGGCGGACCATCTGGTACCCGCAACCCACCCCAGACCCTATGTGCGGTTGGGATTGAACCTGATCAAAGGCCTGCAAAAAGAAGCTGGCCTTCGCATTGCGCAGGCCCGGCGCGAAGACGCCTTCACGGACGTGGCCGATATGGCGCGCCGCGCGGGGCTGGATCGCGCGGCACTGGAGGCGCTGGCCGCCGCCGACGCATTGCGCACGTTGGTGGGGCATCGCAGGCAAGCGCGTTGGCAGGCGGCCGCCAGTCAACCGCAGACAGGGTTGCTGCGCGATGCCGCCATCGTCGATGACGAGCAGCCGCAACTGGCCGCGCCGCGCGAATCGCAAACCATCTTCGACGATTACGGGTCGGTAGGGCTTACCCTCAACCGCCACCCGTTGCATCTGCTACGCGACGAATTGGGCAAGCGGCGCTTTGTGACGGCAGCGGTGCTGCGCGACTTTCCCAGCAAGCGCCTGTCGCGCGCCTGCGGACTCGTCACCATGCGGCAACGGCCGCAAACCGCCAAAGGCACGATCTTCGTCACACTCGAAGACGAAACCGGCGCCATCAATGTGATCGTGCGTCGTGCGTTGAGCGAGCGGCAACGCAAGGAACTGTTGGGTGCCACCCTGCTGGGGGTGTACGGGATCTGGCAGAACGAAAATAATGTGCGGCACTTGATCGCCGAACGGCTGATCGACCTATCGATGCTGCTGGGCGATATCGATGCGCCCAGCCGTAATTTTCATTGAGCCAGCACGACCAGTAAGGTCAAGTTTCTTCAAGTGCCTGGGTTCGCTCAAGGCTCAAAAGGCGCCGCATCTATCGGCGTCGATGTCCCCGCGATCAAGCGCGTCAACAACGCCGCGCTGCCGCACGCCAAAGTAAATCCCAGCGCGCCCTGCCCCACGTTCACCCACAGGTTGTCGGCGGCCGGGCTTTTGCCGATAAGCGGCTTGCCGGTTGGCGTGGCCGGTCGCAATCCCGCCCATGCCACCGCGCGGTCCAGATCCAGATGCGGAAACAAGGCGTGCACTTGCTCCTTCAGCAACGCAATGCGAACGGGGTCGATCTTGGCATCGCGGCTACCGATGTCCACCATTGCCGCAATGCGCAGCACGCGTCCGATGCGTGCATACACGATGCGCCGTTCGTAATCGGTCACGCTGATGGACGGCGCGGTGATGTCGTCGTCTGCCAACGGCACACTCAAGCTGTACCCCTTCAAGGGATAGATCGGTACGTCATGGCCCACGGGGCTCAGCAATTGCCGGCTGCCGGTGCCAGTCGCCACCACATAGGCATCCGCGCGGATGTCGCCCAACGCGGTTTCAACGGCCTCGATGTGGCGACCCCGGCGGCGCAGCTTGCGCACGGGGTTGCTCATTGTGCGCGTCACGTTGGGCAATCCGCCCAAGAGATCGAACACGCCTTCGGTAAACAAGCGGCAATCGCCGGCCTCTTCACCCGGCGTAAAAATCGCACCAGCCAGATCGCTGCCCATAGCGGCCAACGACGGTTCCAGCGCCAACGTTTCCGCAGCACTCAACACCCGTTGCTCAGCGCCGCGCGCGGTCTGATACGCGACCAGGGCACGCGCTTTCTCGAGTAATTCGGGACTGCGATACGCGATGATTTTGCCGTTGCGCACATGACCGAATTCGATCGGCGTTTCCGCCAACCAGGCATTCATCGTGTCGCGGCTCAGATACGACAAGCGCAGCATCTGGGCCGTGGTTTCGTCCGATACGCTCGCCCGGCATGCCTGCACGAACGCCAGGCTCCAGCGCCACTGATGCACATCCATCCGCGGGCGAAATCGCAACGGCGACTCCTGCCGCAGCAACCAGCCCGGCACATTGGGCAATACACCGGGCCCGGCCAACGGCGCCACATAGCTGTAGCTCAATTGACCGCCGTTGGCGAAACTGGACACCTCGGCCGGCCGCTCGCGCGCATCGGTCAATGTGACCGTATGACCGGCTTTGGCCAAGCTGTAGGCGGTGGTGACGCCTATCACGCCCGCACCGATGACGCACACATGCATGACGCATTCCTATCGAGAATGGATTTTTTCAATTCTCGACCACGCGTTCCAAGTCAACAAATGCCAAACACGCCAGCATCCATAACCTCAGGCTATGATCCCGAGTACGATGCGACTTCGCCATATTGAACTGATTCAAGCCATTCTCGCTACCGGCTCGCTTACCCAGGCCGCAGCGGCGCTGCACATTTCCCAGCCCGCGGCGAGCAAAATGCTCGCGCACGCCGAGGCGCAATTGGGCTTCAAGCTCTTCGAACGGGTAAAGGGAAGACTGCGCGCGACGCGCGAGGCCGATATCCTCACGCCAGAAATCGATCGTTTATCGACAGATCTGGATGGCATTCGTCGGCTGGCGATCAATCTGCGCCATCACCCCAGCGGTCACTTGCGGGTGGGGTGCGCACCCGGCCTGGGCCTGGGCTTGTTGCCGCATGCAATCCGGATCAGCCGCGACCGGCACCCCGGCATCACATTCGCCGTGCATACCCATCACACCAGCGAACTCATCAACAAGCTGCAACTGCGCGAGATCGATATCGCGCTGACCTTCGAACCTCCCGTCGCACCTGGTATCGCAGCGGTGCCGTTGGGGCATTCGCAACTGGTGATACTGGACGCGCTACCGGCCGAGGGCATCGGCCACGACACAGTCTCGTTGAGCGATATTCCGCACGATGCGCTCATCGCGCTGGATATGCACGATCCGCTTGGCGGCAAGGTGCATCGCGCGCTCAATGTCGACGCGGCCTCCCCGCCCATCGCCCCGCTTCAAGTGCAAACCCACTACGTGGCCTGCGCGCTGGCCGATGCAGGCTGCGGCGTCGCCATCGTCGACGCCTATACCGCCCACGCCATGCGTCGCGCCCACACCCGCATCCGCCGCATCACGCCCATGATCGGTTTTCGCGTGGATGCCTTGCTCCTGGCCAGCGACGCCCCCTCGGCCTTGATACGCGGCTTTATCGAGAGCTTGCGTACGGCGTGTGCGCAAGCGCCCGACAGCACGGGCGCGCTTGACGCCGTTGATACAATGGCGGCTTCCGATTAAGACTTTCCAGGTTCATCGCCATGACTTCGCCCGTCCTTAAAGAGCAACTTTCCCAGGCCATCAAGGACGCCATGCGCGCCCGCGCCAGCGAACGGTTGACGACGCTTCGTCTGCTTTCCGCCGCGATCAAGCAAAAGGAAGTCGACGAGCGACGCGAATTGAGCGATGCCGACGTCACCGCGATCATTGAAAAACAGGTCAAGCAACGTCGCGAGTCGATTGCCGCCTACGATCAGGCGGGCCGCACCGAGACTGCCGATCAGGAACGTGCCGAAATCGTCATCCTGCAGGAGTTCTTGCCGAAAGCCGCCACGCAGGAAGAGATCGATGCCGTGGTCGACGCTGCCGTGGCAGAAGTGCAAGCGACCGGCGTGACCGGCGCACCCGCCATGGGCAAAGTCATGGCAATCGTCAAGCAGGCACTGGCCGGCAAAGCCGAAATGACGGCCGTCTCCAAGCAAGTGAAAGCCCGCCTGGGCTGAGACGATAACCTGAACGCACACGGCGGGGTTGATCGCGACCGCTAGCCCCCACTATCGCGGGTTGCGGTTGACTTCAATCGTCAACGCCGCTGCCAAGGTATCGATACCGCGCCCGATCGTCGACCAGACGACGGGCGCTTTTTCTTCACTGGCAGCCAGTTCGATCGCCAACGCCGCTTCGGCCGAACGCGAAAAGCCCATCGAAAACGCCGCGCCCTTGATGCGGTGGGAATACGCAAACACCCCCTTGCGATCGCGCGATTCGAACGCGGCGCGCAAGCCGCTCATGTCCTCGTCACAGGTTTGCACAAACAACGCAACAAGCGCCGCCGTGTCGCGGCGCGGCGGCACGCTGTCAATGATTTCGTCGGTGGTGATGGGGGCCGCCTCGTCGGCCAGCGCCTCAGCCACCGACTCCAGCCAGAGCGCCAAGGTGTCACGCAGCAACGCCACGTCGAGCGGTTTGAGCATCACGCCGTCCATGCCGCTCTTCAGGCAACGTTGCACGTGCGCCGGCTCGGAATGGGCCGATAACGCGAGGATGGGCGTGCGCGCAGAGCCGCGCATGCCTTCGTCCAGCCGCATGCGCCGCGCGACTTCATAACCATCGGGCTCGGGCATATGGCAATCGAGCAGCACCGCATCGAACTCGCCCACTTCCCACGCTGCCAGCCCGCTATCGCCGCCGTCGCACAGTTCGAACGTCCAGCCCAGCACACCGAGCTGCGCGGCGACGACCTCGCGGTTGACCGGATTGTCGTCGATGACCAATAGGTGCGGCACCCGCACCCCATCGATCAGCAGCGTCGGCCCCAAGTCCGGCGCCTTTGGTGCCATCGGTTCTACAGCCTCCGATGGCACCAAAGGCACCGACTCGCGATCGTCATCACTCTTGCCTGACACCGACGGCATGGACGGGGCGGAGGGCACGAGATACATCGTGGGTGCTGCCGCCGTCAAGCCGGCAGGCACACGGACGCCATCGCGATCGACCGCACCCCCAAAATCGTCGCCTGCGTCGCGGTGACGCCCATCACCTGCATCGGGGTCGATATCGCCCACCCCCACCATCGGTGTCACATCGCGCAGCGCGGCCTCGACATGGCGATCCATCGGCGCCAACGTCGCCACGTCGATCGCCTGCACAGCAGGCCGCTCCAATGCCAATGGGGCGGCACTTCCCGAAGCGAGCACCGCCGCCGGCAAGACCCCACCCACCACCACGATGGGAATCGTGAACATCGCGGAGGTGCCTTGTCCGGGTCGCGACGTCAACGCGATATCGCCCCCCATCAAGGTGACGATCTCACGGCAGATCGCCAGACCCAAACCGGTGCCCTGCCCCTGCGCGCCTTTGCCTGACTGTTCGTAATCCTCAAACACGCGATCGATATCCGCTGACGCAATGCCCACCCCGGTGTCGCTCACGGTCGTCATGAGCACCGTGCCGCGCGGGCCCTGCTCCACGCGCAACGACACGTCGATCCGGCCACTGGTGGTGAACTTGAGCGCATTCGATAGCAGGTTGAGCAGCACCTGCCGGTAGCGCCCGCCGTCGACTTCAACCATCAACGGCCGCGGTGCATCGGTTGCCAGCAGCACGCCTTTTTGATTGGCCGGCACACGAAATACATCGAGGGTTTCGTGCACCAGCGTGGCGATATCGAACGCGGCCGGTGCGACCGAAATCTTGCCTGCGCGCAATTTGGAAAGGTCGAGCAGATTGTTGACCGTATCCAGCAGCACATGCGCGCCAGTTCGCGCGGTAGCCAGCAGGCGCGCGCGGTCGGGGGAATCGGGTTGGTGGGAAAGGACGTCGATCGGGCCGACCACGGCATTCATCGCGGTGCGGATCTCGTGGCTCATCACGGCCAGAAAACGCGACTTTTCTTCGGCGGCGTGTCGCGCGGCGCGGCGCGCCTTGATCGAGAGCACCGCCACCGTTACCAGCGAAATCAACAGCAACAGCACCAACGCGCCTTCGCGCCAGTAGTACGCCAGCAGCGCCCGCGCATTGGGCCGGCCAAAATCGGCGAGGTCGAACCAGCGATTGAAAATGACGTCGGTTTCGAACGCGGTCTGCGCAAGCAGTGCTTTGTTGAGCACGCTTTGCAGCAGCAGCGCGCGCGGTTGCACGCGCATGCTGAGCACCACCGGCAGGTCGGACACCGTGCCGGCCACGCTCAGCACGCCTCGGTAAGCCCGTCGCATGATGGGCAGAAACGCGACCTCAGGGCCCATGGCGACGTCTGCCTGGCCTTGAATCACGGCCTCGAGCGCCGCGATCGGACTGTTGCGTGTGACCACGATGGCGCCGGGCACACGATCCTCGAGCCAATCGGCTTCTCGCCCCCCCTTGGTGATGGCCACGCGCAAACCATCGAGATTGGCCGCCTCGAGCACGACCGGCTGCGAGTCGCGCCCCACCACGATCGTGGCACCGCTGTAATGCGGCGACACGCGCAACGAGGCGCCCAGGGGTTCACTCAAACGGCGCTGTCCGGTCAAGCCCGGCAGAAGGTCGATCCAATCGGCGTTGAAAAGCCGCACCGCATCGGCGCCGGACGCAGCAGGCACGAAGGCAAATCGCAACCCGGTATCGGCCTCGATGGTTTTCAGAAACTCGACCATCAATCCCTGCGGCGTGCCGTTCTCGACATACTCGAGCGGGCGCAGATTGGGATCGACGCTATAACGCACCACCGGCTCGGTCGCGAGCCAGGCCTTTTCCTCGGGAGTGAATGCGATGCTGTCTGCCGCATGCGCCCATTGCATGCCAGCCGCGCACACCAGAGTGAGCGCGAGCATCACGCCCTTTCGCCATGCGCGTAGGCGTTTCGCGGCGATCATCACCACGCGCCCGATCCGTCGCGCAACGAGGCGAGCTCCGCAATCGAGCGGATGCCGAGCTTCTTAAAGGCGGTCTGCTTTTGATTGCTGATGGTTTTCACGCTGCGTGAGAATTTCGCCGCCACTTCCCCCACCAGCATGCCGTCCAGAAAACAGCGCATGACCTCTTGCTCACGCCGAGACAGGCGTGCCATCAGAAGGGCCAGGGCTCGGTCGTCATTGTCATCGGCAGGCGTATCGGCATGGGACGCGTCCGACGCTTCGGCCAGGCCCGCCATGCGCGCCGTGGAAATGTCGCTCAAGTACCGCTGCCCCATGGCGACCGCGCGCACCGCCATGAGCAGGCTGCTGACCGGTTCGCGTTTGCTGATGAACCCCAATGCCCCGGCCTGAAGCACGAGCGATACCGTGGCGGCATTGTCGTGTGCCGACGCCACCAGGAGCGCCAGATCGGGATAGCGGCTGCGCAACGCGGCAATGAGGTTGATGCCATCGACGTCGCGCGCGCCCAAGGCGTAGTCCATGACCAGCACGTCGAGCGCCAGTCCGGCGCGCAGCGCCGCAGACAACGCCGCCGACGATTCGAACAACCCCGCCACGATGATCGATTCATCGCGTTGCAGGGCGGCAGCGTAACCCTCGCGCACCACGGCATGGTCGTCGAGCAGGGCAACACGAGTGATCTTCGGCGATTTTGCTGTCATGGCTTTCGAGTGTGTTGCGCCAGCCCGCAGACGACGTGAGGAGCACAGTCTAGCAGCGCACCGGGCTTCCCAAAAGAGCGGGTATGTTGGCAAACGTCGACGTCACTCGGCAAACAAATCTCCTTGCGAGGGCCCACTGTCTTCTTCGGTCGCACCCGCGCCGGACAAGGCGCCCACGCGCACGCCCAACAATCGAATGCGCTGATCGGCTGGTACCCGACGGGTGCATTCGGCCGCGGCGCGCCGGATCACGGCGGCATCCGCCGTGGCCACCGGCAGCGTCACATCGCGCGTCACCGTCCGAAAATCCGCATATCGGAGTTTGATCCCGATGGTGCGACCCACGCAGCCTTTGCGGCGCAGATCGTCGGCCACCTTGGCGCACAGCTCGGCAAACTTGACCGTCAAGACGTCGCGGTCGTGACGCGTATGCAGATCGCGTTCGAAGGTGGTTTCGCGGCTGATCGACTTGGGATCCGAGTGCGTGCTGATCTCACGATCGTCGATGCCGCGCGACGCGTTGTGCAACCACGCGGCATAGGTGCGCCCGAAGTTCGCTTGCAACAAATCAGCGCTCGCTCGCGCCAGATCGGCCACGGTATGAATGCCCAGCAAGCTCAATTTCTCGCTCGCCTTGGGGCCGATGCCGTTGATCTTGCGCGCCGCCAGCGGCCAGATGCGCGCCTCGATGTCGTCGTGCGTCAGCACGGTCAACCCATTGGGCTTGTCGAGCTCACTGCTGATCTTGGCCAATAATTTATTGGGCGCCACGCCGATCGAACAGGTCAGGCCCGTGGCAGTGTGTACTGCTTCTTTGATACGCGCGGCCAACGCACGCGTTTCGCCCGGTTCCGGCGTCAGATCGATATAGATTTCGTCGATGCCACGGTCTTCGATCAGCGGCGCGATGCTCGCCACCGCCGCCTTGAACAAGCGCGAATAATGCCGGTAGGAGTCGAAATCGGCCGGCAGCAAAATTGCCTCGGGCGCCAGTTGCGCGGCTTTCATCAGGCCCATGGCCGAAAACACGCCCAATGCACGCGCCTCGTAGGTCGACGTGGTCACCACCCCGCGGCCGGCGTACCCCTGCAGTTTGGGAAACAGACTCCCGTCGTGTTCGCGATCGGCGGGCTTTGCCGATCGGCCGCCGATCACGACCGGCAGGCCTTTCAATTCGGGATAGCGCAGCAGCTCCACAGACGCGTAAAACGCGTCCATATCGAGATGGGCAATGCGACGGGTGGCGGCAGTCATGGGCCGGTCAATCAAATTAAGTGTTCAAAGCGAATATTATTGCCGCTGATCCGAGCGACTGCGGCAACCGACCCTTTTTCACATTCACCGATGACCGACACCTCACCTTCCCCGTCTCCCACACTGTATTTCGGCTGGGACATTCCATTCATGGCATACGTTGGCCTGGTGCCGATCAGTCTCGATGAGAACGGCATGCGCGGCAGATTGCCGTTCAAACCCGAACTCACCAATAATCGCGGCGACGTGCACGGCGGCACATTGATGAGCGTGCTGGATTTTGCCATGGGATCGGCAGCCCGCTTCGGCAACGACACCGGCAGCGGCGTGGCCACCATCAATATGAATACCGATTTTCTGTCGCCCGGCACAGGCGATTTGTCGATCGAGGGGCGCTGCACGCGCCGTGGCCGCTCGATCGCCTTCTGCGAAGGCATCATTTACGACAGCCAAGGCCAGATCGTAGCGCGCGCCACGGCCGCGTTCAAAATCCTGCAACGCCGCCCCGGTGGCGACTGAGCGTGCTCATTGCAGTTTGCTCAGTGCGGTTCGCTCAGTGCTGTCCGCTCAGTGCAGTTTGCTCAGTGCAGTTTGATCAACGCGGCTTTTTGACCGGTTCGTGCGGCATATAAGACGTGCAACCGGTCACGCCGTAGACGATGGCGTCGTGCATGGCATCCACGGCCACCTGGTTCCAGATGCCCTCGCCCCACATGGCGATGCGCACTTCCGAACGGGATGCATCCAGCGCTTTGATCTCTACCCGCACGATATCGTTGCGGGTGAACGGCGCTTCGACCAGCGTTTGCGCCGTTCGGCCCACACTATCCACGCCGCCGCGCACCGCATACGCGGAGTCGCCGGTCAGGCATTGCTTAGCCTGCGCGTCGGCCATGCGCCACGCCTGCTGATACTCGACGTTGGCGGTAAAGTTCGAGGACGGCGAACCGCTCTCGGGGGTAATGCCCAAGGCGCAGCCCGACAAGCTGGCTGCCAACACCACCGTTGCCGCCACGGCACGGAAATTCATTCGGTCATTCATCGGATTTCTCACAAAAGCGCACGGCGCATTATGCGACAAGTCGGGCCCGGGCCGCCGGCGCCCCGGTAAGCGACCCCGGTAAGCGATCCTGCCACCAACCGTGCCGCAACGGCGCACGGGCCGGTTCGACAGCCCCGGCGGGCCTATGGCATGATCGCCGATTGGGCCAGCGCCAGGCAACGCCCCGCGTTGGCCGCTATCGGAGATTCTCTACGTGCGTCATCTTATGAGCTATACCCTCATCGCCGCCAGCCTGATCGGCGCGTCCGCCGGCGCCGCCAGCGCCCCGCCCGTGTATCCGCTGCAAGATTTCTTCCGCAATCCCGAAAAGGGCTTCTTCCGGTTGTCCGACGACGGCAAGACGCTCGGCTTCATGCAGCCGGCCGCCATCGACGGTCAGGCCGCCCGCATGAACATCTTCGTGCAGCCGCTCGACGGCGCCAAGCCGGTCGGCGAGCCCCGCAAGCTCACCAGCGAATCCGCCCGCGACATCAGCAACTTCTTCTGGAAAGGCAACCGCACGGTGCTCTTCCAGAAGGATTTCGGCGGTGACGAAAACTTCCACGTGCTGGCGGTGGACACCGAAACCGGCAAAGTCACCGATCTCACGCCCTTCGAGCAGGTGCGCGCGGGCATTACCGACGACCTCGAAGACGATCCCGACCACGTGCTCATCACGCACAACCAGCGCGATGCGCAGGTATTCGACATCTATCGCGTCAACGTCCACACGGGCGAAGCCAAAATCGTGGCGCAGAATCCCGGCAACGTCGTGGGCTGGCAAACCGACCATGCCGGCCAAGTACGCGCCGCCATCACGAGCGACGGGTTGAACACCACGCTGCTGTACCGCGAGAAAGAAGCGGACGAATTCAAGCCGCTCATCACGACCGATTACAAAACCAATGTCAGCCCGGCGTTCTTCACGTTCGACGACAAGCAGATGTACGCGATCAGCAATCGCGGCCGCGACAAACTCGCGCTGGTGGTGATCGATCCGGCGACGCCCGACCAGGAAAAGCTCGTCTTCGACCCGCAAGTGGCCGATCTTGCCGGTGTGGACTATTCGCGCCGCCGCCAGGTGCTCACCCAGGCCAGCTTCGAGACGGACAAGGTGCAGCGCAAGTTTTTCGATGCCGAAACCGAAGCGCTCTACAAGAAGCTCGAAGCCCAGTTGCCCGGCTACGAAGTGATGGTGCAAGGCGCCACGCGCAACGAAGATAAGTTTGTGGTGGCGGCCTACAACGACCGAACGGCAGGCGCCCGCTATATCTACGACCTCAAAACGGATGCGCTGACCAAGCTTGCCGATATCAATCCCGCCTTGTCCGAACAACACATGGCCCCGATGAAGCCGATCAGCTTCACCAGCCGCGACGGCAAGACCATTCACGGTTACCTGACCGTGCCGGTGGGCCGCGACCCCAAGCAACTGGCTTGCGTGGTCAATCCCCACGGCGGGCCGTGGGCGCGCGACAGCTGGGGCTACAACCCTGAAGTGCAGTTTCTGGCCAACCGCGGGTATTGCGTGCTGCAGATCAACTTCCGCGGCTCGACGGGCTATGGCCGCGCGTTCTGGGAAGCCAGCTTCGGCGAATGGGGCCTGAAGATGCAGGACGACATCACCGACGGCGTGAAATGGATCGTGGACCAAGGCATCGCCGATCCCAAGCGCATCGGGATCTATGGCGCCAGTTACGGCGGTTATGCCACGTTGGCCGGGGTGACGTTTACGCCCGACCTGTATGCCGCAGCCGTGGACTATGTGGGCGTATCCAACCTGTTCACGTTCATGAACACCATTCCGCCCTACTGGAAGCCGCTTCTGGCCAAAATGCAGGATATGGTGGGCGATCCCGAACGCGACAAAGCCCGCCTGACCGCCACATCGCCCGCGCTGCACGTGGACAAGATCACCACGCCGCTTTTCATCGCTCAAGGTGCCAAAGACCCGCGGGTCAACAAGGACGAGAGCGATCAGGTGGTCGCTGCCTTGAAAAAGCGCGGCGTTGAAGTGCAGTACATGGTCAAGGACAACGAAGGCCACGGCTTTCATAACGACGAGAACAAGTTCGAGTTTTATGACGCCATGGAGCAGTTTCTTCGCACCCACCTGAAGCCCGACGCGCGCTGACGGAAGTGCCGCCCCCGCCACTGGTTTGTAACAGCCAGGTGTGCATGCGGGGCGGCCCCATTTGCCGGGGCACGCCTGCCAGGCGCGTGCCCAGGCGCTCCCCCCTCCCCAAGGCGCGGCAATCGCGTTAAATTTAGTTACGGAAACTCATTGCCCCATCTTGGGTCTGAGCGGTTCCGCGAATAGAATGCGAGTCGATGAATACCCGCCACCGCTCTACCCCACCTGACGCCGCTCCCGCCTCCCGCTTCTCGATCAAACGACTGGTAGTCCGCCTTGCCGTGCTTTGCGCAGGCCTGGGCGCGTGCGTCGTCATCATGCTGGGACTGGCCTTTGCCATTACGTGGCCGAGCCTGCCCGAACTGCATGCGGTCACCAATTACCGGCCAAGCGTGCCGCTGCGCATCTACACCGCCGACAAGGTGTTGATCGGCGAATATGGTGTGGAGCACCGCAACGTGCTGCGCTTCGATGAGTTTCCCGAGGTGATGCGCCACGCCATTCTCGCAGCGGAAGACAGCAATTTCTACCAGCACACAGGTGTGGATTTCATGGGCGTGGCGCGGGCCACCGTCAAGAACACGATGCGCATGTCGGCCAGTGAAGGGGCGAGCACGATCACCATGCAGGTGGCGCGCAACTTCTACCTATCGTCGGAAAAAACCTTCCTGCGCAAGTTCTACGAATTGCTGTTCACGTACAAGATCGAGTCGGAGCTGTCGAAAGACCAGATCCTCGAGCTGTACATGAACCAGATCTACCTGGGCCATCGCGCCTATGGCTTCTCGGCCGCGGCGCGCACGTACTTCGGCAAACCGCTGTCGGAGGTTACCCCCGCCGAAGCCGCGATGCTGGCTGGCCTGCCCAAGGCGCCGTCGGCCTACAACCCGATTGCCAACCTGAAGCGCGCCACCCTGCGCCAGCATTACGTGCTGGGCCGCATGCGCACGCTGGGCTATCTGAACGAAGCCGACTACCAAACGGCCATGAACCAACCGCTCTCGATCGGCCGGGCCGACGACAGCCCGGATCGCGTGGCCAACCATGGCGAGTATCCGTCCGAGCTGGCGCGCCAATTGGTGTTCTCGGTGTATGGCGATGAAACGTACTCCAAGGGTCTGGACGTTTACACCACGATCGATTCGAAAGATCAGCGCGCGGCCTATCAATCGGTGCGCAATGGCGTGCTCGACTACACCCGCCGTGCCGCCTATCCCGGCCCGGAAGGCCGCGTCGAGCTGCCGAACGACATTGAAAAAGATGCGGACGCGTTCGATGACCTGCTGGACGATATGCGCACCAGCCATCCGAACAGCGATGACCTGATCGCGGGCGTGGTGCTCGCCGCCAGCCCCACCGAAGTGACGGTGGCCGTGCGGGCCGACACCCTCATCAAAATCACCGACAAGAAAGTGCTGGCAGTGGTGGCCCGCGCGCTGGCGCCCAAGGCGAGCGACGACCTGAAGCTTTCGCGTGGCGCCGTCGTTTACGTGCGCAATACCGGCGAGAACAACTGGGAAATCCTGAACATGCCGGCGCTGCAAGCGGCGCTGATCTCGATGGCACCCGAAAACGGCGCGATCAAGGCGATGGTTGGCGGTTTCGACTTCTCGCGCGGCAAGTTCAATCGTGTGACGCAGGCTTGGCGCCAGCCGGGCTCCAATATCAAGCCGTTCCTGTATGCCGCCGGTCTCGAGCGCGGATTGACGCCCAGCACCGAAATTTCCGACCAGCCGTTTACCATGACGGCCGCGCAAACCGGCTCACGCGCCTGGGCGCCGAAGAACGACAACAACCGCTACGAGCCTTTCCTGACGTTGCGCCAGGCGCTCTACCGCTCGAAAAACATGGTGTCGATCCGCATCATGCAAGCCATTACGCCGGAATACGGTCGCGAGTATTTTTCGCGCTTCGGGTTCGACAAGAACCGCTGGCCGGCGGTGTTGCCGATCGCGTTGGGCGCGGGCAGCGCCACACCGCTTCAGGTGGTCAACGCCTATTCGGTGTTCGCCAACGGCGGTTATCGCGTAGCGCCGTTCCTGATCGACCGTGTTACCGACCGCTCGGGCAAGGTGCTCATGACGGCGCAGCCGGACGTGGCCGGCGACAACGCTGTGCGCGCCATCGATCCGCGCACCGCATGGCTCATGAACGACATCCTGCGCGGCGTGGCCCGCTACGGCACGGGCGCGCGCTCCTATCGCACGCTCAAGCGTGACGACGTCGGCGGCAAGACCGGCACCACCAACGATTCGGTGGACGTGTGGTTCTCGGGCTACACACCCAAGCTGGCGACGACGGTGTGGATGGGCTTCGACCAGCCGCGTTCGTTGGGCTCGACCGAGTTCGGCAGCGGCCTCGCCTTGTCGGCCTGGCTGGATTACATGCAGCCGGCGCTCAAGAGCGTGCCGGTTACGCCCCCGCCCACCCGTCCCGAAGGTCTTCTGGTCGAGAACGGCGAGTATTACTATGCCGAATTCCCGCCGGGCCAATCGGTGGCCTCGCTCGACTTGCCGTCGGACGAAAGCTCGCTGGATGCGTTCCTGAACAATGCCCGACCGGCAGACGGCAGCGGGATGATGATCCGACCGATGGACAATGGTTTGAACAACAGCGGCTCGACGACGCCCGCCATGCCGGCCAATCCCGACGGCGCGATCCCCGTGCCGCAAGCGCCGCCGCAACGCGGCCAAATGCCATCGGGCAGCGCGCCTCCGGCGGCACAACCGGTGCCGATTCCGGCGATTCCCGTACCGCGTTAACGCCGAAGCGTGATCGACAAGGGCCTCTATCTCAGAGGCCCTTTTTTTTATTGGCTGAACCGCCAGTCCTTGATGAGTTGCCGTTCCTTGGCGCAAGCCGCCATCGACCGGGCAAACCCATCAGTGCGAAGACACATAGTCCGACGCGGCATGCGCTGGCGGCACGGCAAAATTATCCCGCATACGTTTTGCCTCTTCGGCAGGCGGCCGCCCAAACAGGCGTTTGAATTCACGGTTGAACTGCGACGGACTTTCATAACCCACCGCGTGACTGGCGGTGGCGGCCGTGATGCCTTGACGCACCATCAAGAGCCGCGCCTGATGCAATCGCGTCGACTTCACATACTGCATGGGCGACGTGCTGGTGATCGCCTTGAAATGGTTGTGAAATGTGGGCGCGCTCATTCCGGCTTCCCGCGCCAATTGCGAGAGATCCAAAGGCTGGGCGTATGTGGCATGAATACGGCGTAACGCCTTGCCGATCTTCCCGAACTGCCCCTGCATCGCCAAGGCGGACCGCATGGTCTGCCCCTGCGGTCCGGTCAGCACACGAAAGTAAAGCTCACGCACCAATGCCGGGCCGAGGATTGCGGCCTCGAGCGGCGTTGCCATGGCCTCGAGGAAGCGCAGCAGCGATGCGCCGAACGCCGCGTCGATCGGACTGGACAGCATGCTTTGCGGCGCGGCCACCGGCATCGCCGTCCCCGCGCGATCGATCTGAATCATCAATTCGGCCGCCATCTGAAAATTCAGATGGAGATAGACCGCAAGCAATGGCTGTTCGGGTGAGGCATCGGTTTCCATCACAAAGGGCACCGGCACTGAGACGGCAAGATAATGCTGTGCGTCGTACAGATACACCTGATTGCCGAAGTAGCCGCGTTTGCGCCCTTGGCAGACGATCACGATGCCCGGATCGTACAGGACCGGCGTGCGTGACAACGGACGGTCAGATCGCAGGATGCGAACATCCGGCAAGGCCGTCAGGTTGTAGCTTTCGTGCGCGGCCAAGCCCCGGAGCAGCGTCACCATGCGCGATTGCAGGGTGACATCAGGCCACACGCCTGCGGCGTCATGCGACGCGTTTTCCAATGACATGAGCCCTCAAGCCTTGATATGAATAGGCAACGAAATCAGATTTTTCGATCTTATTATTGCCCTTCGCTGAGAATACCATGCAAGGACTCTGAATCTTAAAGGTCCTCTCCATGTCATCCCCAAAGCTCATTTTCATCACCGGCGTCAGCAGTGGCTTCGGCCGCGCACTGGCACAAGAGGCACTGTCTGCCGGCCATCGCGTGGTGGGTACGGTACGCAGCCTCGAAGCAAAACAATCCTTCGAAGCACTTGATCCTGCCCGGGCGTTCGGGCGCCTGCTGGACGTCACAGATGCCGCTGCAATCGGCATCGTCGTGAACAGCGTGGAAGCGCATATCGGCCCGGTGGATGTGTTGGTCAACAACGCGGGTTACGGCCACGAGGGCGTCATGGAAGAATCGTCGCTGGATGCCATGCGCCGGCAATTCGATGTCAACGTGTTCGGCCCGGTAGCTGCGATGAAGGCGGTCCTGCCCTACATGCGCGCGCGTCGACGCGGCCATATCCTCAATATCACTTCGATGGGCGGCTTCATCACGATGCCCGGCATCGCGTATTACTGCGGCAGCAAATTTGCCTTGGAGGGCATTTCCGAAGCGGTGGGCAAAGAAGTGAAGCCATTCGGTATCGCCGTAACGGCCGTGGCGCCCGGCTCCTTTCGAACGGACTGGGCCGGCCGTTCCATGATCCGGGCAGAGCGCGCTATTTCCGACTACGACGCCCTCTTCGACCCGATCCGCCTGGCGCGTGAAGCCAAGAGCGGTGCGCAACTTGGCGATCCAGTCAAAGCCGCGCGCGCCATGCTGGCAGTCATCGAGAGCGAGACGCCGCCCGCTCATCTGCTGCTCGGCAGCGACGCGTTGACGTTGGTGCGGAACAAACTGACCGCGTTCGCCGTCGAGATCGACACTTGGGAAGCCGTCACACGATCGACCGACGGTTGATCCGCACCCCCGGATTTCACGGCTGGCGGCAAGGTCCATTCGGCAAGGAGCCGCGCTTGCCGGCCAAACGCCTTCGCTCAACTACAACGGCGTCAACGACGCCAGATCAAGCAATGTGAAATACCCATCCGGTTGCCAGCCGGCGGTGTCGATATGCAGCACGTTGCCGAGCGTGCGCGGTTCCGTCACAGGCGTATGCCCCACCACGATGGCGCGCACGCCGACCACGCCGCGGCTGTCGTCGTCTTGCAGGCGGCGGCGCGACCATTGCGCATGGGTGCGGGTGCGGCGACGGTGGCTGCTGAACGCGCCAGATAACGTCTGCCAATCGGCCACCGGGCTGTCGGCGTGCAAGATGCCTACCTTGCCTTGCGCCGTGTCCACCTCAATGGCCACCGGCAGCACGGCAAACGCATCGACGAACTCGCGTTGCCGGTCTCGAGGCAAGTCCAGAAACCACCCTCCGCCGTAGGTGCGCCAGTTGTCGATGTCGACTTGGCCCGTGCGCAAGTGGCGGATCGCGTAGTCCTCATGATTGCCCTGCACCGCGAAAAACCACGGCTGCGCCAGCCAGGCCAGCGCGTGTTCGCACTCCGGGCCGCGATCCACGAGATCGCCCACCGAGAACAGCCGATCGCGGTCAGGATCGAAGGCGACCCGATCCAGCGCGGCGCGCAACTTGGAAAAATGGCCGTGGATATCGCCCACGGCGATGTCCCGTCCCAGCGTGTTGCGGGACACCAAAAGCACGTCTGAAATCATAGGTTTAGTGTAACCGGCGGTGGGCCAAAGTGCCGAGAATCGATACCATTCGTGTTAACGTCTGCGACTTGCGCAATCGGTGTGCTGCCCGTACTCATATGACCGCCGCTTCTAAGATAAAAACCTGGTATGTCGTCCACAAATGGACAAGTCTGGTCTGTACGTTGTTCCTGCTGATCATCTGCCTGACCGGGCTGCCGTTGGTGTTCCATCACGAAATCGAGCACTGGTTGGACGACTCGGCGCCGTACGCCACGTTGCCTGCCGATGCGCCGCGCGCATCGCTCGATACGCTGATCGCCAAGGCCCGCGAGCGCTATCCCAACGAAGTCGTCATGCATACGTTCATCGACGATGAAGAGCCGCAAGTGCTGATCGGCATGGCGCCGTCCACCTCTAGCCCTTTCGATCTGATGCATAGCGTCAAATTCGATGCGCGCACGGGTGACATTCTGCAGGACGGCCCCAAGCTTGGCGACGAAAAGTTCACGTTCATGGGGATCATGCTGGCCTTGCATGTGGACCTCTATGCGGGATTGGCGGGCGAATTATTCCTGGGCTTCATGGGCTTGCTCTTCGTCATCGCCATCGTGTCGGGCGTGGTGCTGTACGGCCCTTTCATGAAAAAACTCCCGTTTGGCACGATCCGCGCCGAACGTTCGCGGCGCCTCAAATGGCTCGATCTGCATAATCTGCTGGGCGTGGTGACGTTGGTATGGGCCTTTGTGGTGGGTCTCACCGGCGTGATCAACGAACTCTCGACGCCACTCTTTCAATTGTGGCAATCGCAGGCGTTGCCGCCGATCATGGCCCAATATCAAGGCAAACCGCCGCCCACCACGCTGGCTTCCGTGCAGTCAGCCTACGAGACAGCGCAAGCGGCCGTCCCGGGCAATGCGCCGATCTCGATTACCTATCCGGGTAGCCCTTTCGGCACACCGCGCCATTACGTGATCTGGACCAAAGGCGATACCCCTTTAACCTCGCGCCTCTTCACGCCGGTGCTGGTGGACGCTGGCACCGGCGCGCTGTCGCAAGTGGTGCAGATGCCGTGGTACTTGAAAGCGCTCGAGATTTCGCGGCCCCTGCACTTTGGCGATTATGCGGGGCTGCCGCTGAAGATACTCTGGGTGATTCTCGACCTGATCACGATCGTGGTGTTGGTGAGCGGCGTGTACTTATGGCTCGCACGCCGCAAGGCCACCGATGCACGGGTTGCCGAACTCGTGCGACGGCATGAACAAGCACGCACCACGGTGCCGGTATGACACCGCCGAGAAGCCGATTCTGGTTTGTATGGGGAGCGCCCATCGTGCTGGGCGTGCTGAGCGTGCTCGGCCTCTTGTCTGCCCTGCTTGGTACCGGCGTGTGGCACTGGGGCTCCTGGCTCATGCTGGCGATACCGATCGTTGTCATCGTGCGTTATTGGTGCGGTCCGAAGCCGGCTTCCGCTTCGCAGGCGACCCACAAGCGCCAATAGGCGGATAATGCGGCCATGTCCGCGCCCCTTGAATCACCTGCCGTTCCACCGAAGGGTTTCGCCGCCCTGCGCGTGCTCTTCCCCTTTTTGTGGCCGCGCGGACGCGCAGATCTGCGCTGGCGCGTTGTGGGCGCCGTCTTTTGTTTGATCGTGGCCAAGGGGGCTACCGTCTATGTGCCCCTTTGGTATAAAGCAGCGGTCGACCGGCTCGATCAGGGCATTCCCGCCGGATTGGGGCTGCCGATCGGCCTGATCTTCGCGTATGGCGCCACCCGGGTCGCCTCGCTTGTTTTTGCCGAACTGCGCGACGCCATCTTTGCCAAGGTGGGCCAGCACGCTATTCGCGCGATCGGTCTGCAAGTTTTCGAACATCTCCACGCGTTATCGCTGCGCTTTCACCTGGCGCGCCAGACGGGCGGGCTCACGCGCGCCATCGAACGTGGCACGAAAGGCGTGCAAAGCCTGCTGTCATATCTGCTTTTCAGCGTGCTGCCCACCCTGTTCGAGATCACGCTGGTGTGCATCATCTTGTGGCGCATGTTCGACGGGTGGCTGGCGCTCACCACGGCCATTACCGTGCTGCTGTACATCGGCTATACCCTCTCGGTGACCGAATGGCGTATTCAGTTTCGCCGCAATATGAACGAAACCGACTCGCAGGCCAACACGCATGCGATCGAAAGCCTGCTCAATTACGAAACGGTCAAATACTTCGGCAACGAACGCCATGAAGCGGCGCGCTACGACGGCGCCTTGAAGCGCTACGAGCAAGCGGCCGTGCGCAGCAATGTCAGCCTGTCGCTGCTGAATATCGGCCAAGCCTTCATCATTTCGATCGGCCTGACGCTCGTCATGTGGCAGGCGGCGATCGGCATCGCGGACGGCCGGTATACGTTGGGCGACTTCGTGCTTGTGAACACCTACCTGCTTCAGCTCTATCAGCCGCTGGGCTTTTTCGGCTTCGTGTATCGCGAGGTCAAACAGTCGATGATCGACATGGAGCGCATGTTTGCGCTGCTCGCCGAAAACGTCGAAATTGCCGATAAGCCTGATGCGCCAAGCCTGCAACTCAGCGGCGGCGCCATCGCCTTTCGCAACGTGGCCTTCGGCTACGACACCCGCCGGCCGATCCTGCGCGGCATCAGCTTCGACGTGCCATCGGGGCACACCGTGGCCATCGTCGGCCCGTCCGGTGCGGGCAAATCCACTATCGGACGCCTGCTGTTTCGCTTTTACGACGTGGACGCGGGCGCCATCCTGATCGATGGCCAGGATATCCGCGACGTGACCCAGCACAGCGTGCGAGCGGCGGTCGGCATCGTGCCGCAAGACACCGTGCTCTTCAACGACACGATCCGCTACAACATCCGTTACGGCAGGCCTGACGCCACCGATGCCGAGGTAGAAGAAGCCGCCCGCCTGGCGCACATCGAACGCATGATCATCGCCATGCCGGACGGTTACGACACAGCCGTGGGCGAACGCGGGCTGAAATTGTCGGGTGGCGAAAAGCAACGGGTCGCGATCGCCCGCACGCTGCTCAAGCAACCCGCAATCTTCATGTTCGACGAAGCCACGAGCGCGCTGGATACGCATACCGAACGCGACATCCAACGTAACCTGCGCGAGGTAAGCGTTGGGCGCACCACTCTCATCATTGCGCACCGCCTATCCACGGTGGTGGATGCCGACGAGATCATCGTGCTGGACGACGGGATCATCGTAGAGCGCGGCCGGCATGTGGCCCTGATGGCACAAGGTGGGCGCTACGCCGCCATGTGGGCGCGGCAACAGCATGGCGCGGCCGATGATCCTGCTTTTGCTCGTACACCGGATGCTGCCTTAGCTGCCACCTCTTCTCCGGCCTCCGCTCCGGCATCCGCTTCGGATGCTACTTCTGCTCCGCCTGCTACTTCTGCGTCGACTGCCGCGGGAAGCGCTCCCAAAGTGGAATCCTGAACGGGTTTAACGCGTCGGGGGTGAGTGCGTCATGCCGCGGGCGGCCCCGGCTCAGGCGCGAGGTCGGTATACAAATCCACATCCCGAATCACGCCGGGATCATCCGTCACCCACACGTGCGCACCGTGCGCCTGCACCACCGAACGGGCGCCGGTGTCGCCCGCCAGTTGCGCCAGCGCCGGCCAGAGCACGCGCGCAAACGTCACCGGATGGCCGCGTTGCCCATCAAACACGGGCGTGACGACGGCGTGTTGTCCGGCCTGCGCGCGCAAATCCTTTAGCGTGTCAGGGCTCATCCAGGGCATATCGCCCAGGGTCAGCATCAATGCCGTCGCGTCGCACGCCGCCGCATCAGCCAGCAAGTGCCGTACGCCGGCGGCAATCGAAGCGCCCATGCCTTGCGTGGTTTCCGGTGCCTCGATTACCCGGCAACCGATATCCTCCAGCAAGCGGCGCAAGCGGTCTGCGCCCACCGGGATCACCGCCCACACCTCGCCCACCGCCTCGTAAAGGGCCAACGCGGCCGCCGCCACGACCGGCCGTCCATCGGGCAAGAGGGCCAACAACTTGCTGCCCGCGTCGATGCGTTCATTTTCAGGCGCGGCGTTTGCGGGCAGCGACGCACGAAATCGCCGCCCCAACCCCCCGGCCAGCAGCAAACCGATACATCGATCGCCCTGAGCATGCGACATGTCATCAATCATATAAACTGAACTCCATTGCTCCCGCCGCCATACCGACCGCGCCTGTCATTGTGACGGAGCGCCGATGCCATGTACAACACCGACCTCGAAGTTCTCAAAACCGCCCAGGAATGGGTGCGCCAAGAGCGCGCAGCCTTGCTTGTTACCGTGGTGCACACGTGGGGCTCGTCCCCCCGCCCCGTCGGCTCGATGATGGCTATCCGCGAGGACGGTCACGTGCGCGGTTCGGTATCGGGCGGGTGCATCGAAGATGACCTCATTGCGCAAATGCGCGAGGGCACACTGCTGCAAGCCCGCCCCTTCACCACCAAGTACGGCTTGACCGCCGACGAGGCTCATCGCTTCGGATTGCCGTGCGGGGGCACGCTCGAACTCGTGCTGGAACCCCTGAGCCAGAACGCCCAACTCGAGCCACTGATCGAGCGGCTTGAAGACGGCGAACTGGTACAGCGGACGCTCGATCTCGAAACGGGTGCCGTGGCGCTCGCCACCGGCGCCGTCAACGGTCAGACGGCCTGCACCGAAGGCGCGTTGGTCAGCTTTCATGGTCCGCGCTATCGCTTGATCATCATCGGTGCGGGCCAACTTTCACACTACGTGGCGCGCTTTGCGCAAGCGCTCGATTACGCGGTCACCGTGTGCGATCCGCGCGACGAGTACATGCAGGAGTGGGATATTCCGGGTGTGGTTTGCGCGCGCGAGATGCCCGACGACCTGATCCTGGCCGCCAAGCTGGACGCCCGCACGGCCGTGGTCACGCTCACGCACGACCCCAAACTCGACGACATGGCGTTGCTCGAAGCGCTCAACTCCCCTGCCTTCTACGTGGGTGCGGTGGGGTCGCGCAGCAACAACGCAGCGCGGCGCGATCGACTGAAACTGTTCGATCTGCATGACGACCAGATCGGGCGACTGCACGGCCCCATCGGCTTGCACCTCGGCGCGCGAACGCCGCCCGAAATCGCATTGGCCATCATGGCCGAGATGACCGCCTGTCGCAACGGCGTGCCGATTTTGCAGACGCATGCCATGCGCGACGAGCCGGCGGCTTCCGCCCCGGCCGTGAATCCGGCAACAACCATGGCTTCTGCGCCCGCTGCGGCAACTGCTGTGGCGCCGATGCCCGCAACCTCTCCCGCCCAGTAACCCCGCTGCAACCATGACTCACACCCCACCCGAAGCAGTACGCGTGTGCGCGGCTGACGATCTGATCAACGGCGGCCTGGGCGTGAAGGTGCCCGTGCGCGATCGCCTCGGCGAAACCACCGCGTTTTTCATTCGCTACCAGGATCGTGTTTACGGCTATGTAAACCGCTGCGCCCACGTCGGCGTCGAGCTCGACTGGGAGAACAGTTTCTTCACCCGCGCCGGCGACCTGATCATGTGCGCCCGGCACGGCGCCACCTATGCGCCTGATACGGGCGTGTGCGTGGGCGGGCCCTGCCGCAACGGCAAACTCAAGCCGTTGAGCGTGCAGGAGCACGATGAGGCATCAGGTCAGGCGGTGTTCTGGTTGCCCGCGGACGGCGTGGCGCCGCGCGCGTAATGCTTCGGCGATAGCGGTCAGGCTACCGAACGCGACGCATAGGTGGTTGTGCGTTGCGCGATGTCGCCCGGCTGCGCTTTGAAGATATCGGGATGACTGCGCACGATCTCGTGTTCGACAATCTGCAGCGCTTGGCGCCATGGTTCTTCATCGTCGCTTACCGGCCACATCGTCTGGCTCAAAAAGCGCTCGGGTTGCCGAAGCTTGAACAGAAAATCGATGAGATAAGTGCTGACTGTTTTGCGAACGGCCGCTTCGCAGTTGCCCCAGCCGTCGGCGTTCGAACCACGCAGCGCCAGCAAAAATCGCAGGGCCATGCATTCGGTGTGGGGAGGACGTTGAGGATGTGCCCAGACGCCGCCGTCCTTGAGCCATTCCTTTTCTTCGAGCAGCGAAAACAGCAGCTGAACTGCCTTATCACCATCTACCAAGAAATGAGCCATGTTGGACGATTCAAAAGATTTACGATAAGAAATAGTAACAACAATTAGGTTATAGAAGTATTTCAGTCGGCGAATAAATCCGTACTAGTACACAACAATTTTGTTCAAAACACGCCTTTCGTGCGCGAATTAACCGATTTTGCCGAATTTCAAGATGTCGTAACACGAATCATACTCGGCCAGCATCTTCACAATTGGACGAAATATGTCGCGATGTAATCCTAAAGTAACGGTTAGTTCGCAGAGGATTGCTGGGGCGTTGAACTTTTTTGGAGCGTCGCACTCGCCTGCCGAGCGGCAAAAAAGGTCGAGTCGCACAGATTTGTAAGCGAGGCAGCGGAATCGTCGTTACTGCCCACAAAGCGTTGCGCAGAAGTATCAAAAACGAAATGCCGCTCGCGGGGCTGGCAGTCGTGCGCATCGAAACCGCACACGCGAAACGACACGCCGAAGCCGTCAGTCGTCTCATACAGGCTGACGCCATCGGCGCTGGCACCGTCGATCACGTCGTCGAACATGGTTTGCACATGCCATAGCGATTCGCCGTTGGCGCGCCAGGCGACCTCGATCACGTTACGCGCCAACCCGAAGCCGATCGACTCCTGGCCCATCACGTAATGCAGCGCATCGGGTGGATGCGATTCCAGATCGATCCGGCCTTCTATCCGTTCGACATCGGTGCCGCGCAGGTTCAGACAACCGGCGGCCGTTTCCCCCATGGCTTGCGCAGCCATGCCGAGCATCAGCACCAAGGCGGTATGACGAACGCAGAGGGAAAAGGCAGTGGACAAGGTGCGGGACATGACCGAAAGGCAAAACAGCTTCAAACGGTACCGAACCAAGCCGCTTGCAACAACCTTTCTACCCTGTCGGGGTCGATTTAGCAGTCGATATGTCTGTTACTCGCAACGCCCTGTCACTTTTGTCCGCTTTATCTCTACCGTGCTTGCGCCATCGATCCAGGCGCTGCGCTTCGCTGGCGCTAACGGGATCTCACCACCGCTCTCCCCGCGTGCCCAAGACTTCGGCGCTTCTCGCATAAGTACATGACTTTGAAGGTCATGCCTAAACAGTCGTTTGTTTCGGCGCTTCCGGCTCGTAGTGTGTGACTTCCACGTTGTGTCACGTCCACGTAGTGTCACGGAGCCTTGCATGAACGACCGACTCGAGCGCTTGCGCGCCTCCCCTTCAGCTGCCGTCAAAGCACGGCTCACTCACCCCGTCATCGACACCGATGTGCACGTCAACGATTACGCCCCGGTGCTCGAAGAATATGTGCAGCAGTACGGCGGCGGCAAACTGGTGGATGCACTGCGGCGCGCGCTGGGCTCGCGATTCACCACGCGCAGCGAGGGCCGCGACTGGTACCAGCAAAGCCCGGCCGAGCGCCAGACGCAGCGCACGCTGCGTGCGCCCTGGTGGGCGCGCGTCACCGGCAACACACTCGACTTGGCCACCTATACCCTGCCCGCGCTCCTGGCCGAACGACTCGAGGAACAAGGGGCGGATTACTCGGTGCTGTTTCCGAACGATGTGCTTGCGCCATTGGCCGCCAGCGCCGATACCCGCCAACAACTGCATCGCGCCATCAATCACTTTCATGCTGACCAATATCGCCCTTATGCCGACCGGCTGACGCCCGTCGCGGGCATACCGATGCACACGCCACAGCAAGCGATCGAAGAGCTGGAATTCGCTGTCAATGTGCTGGGGTTGAAAGTCATCAACATCCCCGGCGGCATCAAGCGCCCGATTCGCGCCATTGCGGAAAAGTATCCGTCCGCCGACCATCCCGACGTGGCGCGCCATGCGTCCTACGTAGACTTCTTCGGCATCGACAGCGAGTACGATTACGACCCTTTCTGGGCCAAGGTCGTGGAACTGGGCGTGCCCGTCACCACCCACTACGGCAGCCAAGGCTGGACGGGCCGGCAGTCCATCAGCAATTACATGTTCAATCACATCGGCCACTTTGCCGATGGCTCCCAGGCGTTTGCCAAGGCGCTCTTCTTCGGCGGGGTAACGCGCCGATTTCCCCAGTTGCGCGTGGCCTTGCTGGAAGGGGGTGCCGACTGGGGGGCGCATGTGTATACCCACCTCGTGGATCGTTGGGAGAAGCGTAATCGCGTGGCGGTACAGCACTACAACCCGGCACACGCCGATATCGACTTGCTCGCCGATCTTTTCGGCCGCTACGCGCCGGAATTTGCCGCGCACGAGGGATTCGACCGATCGCGGCTGTTGCAGGACAGCCTGGGAATTTCCGCCTTCCCCCACAGCCGTCAACCGGAAGGCGATGAGCTCGACGATTTTGCCGCAGCGGGCATCGAGTCGGTGGAAGACATCCGCAGCCGTTGGGTCGACAGTTTCTATTTCGGTTCGGAGGCCGACGACCGCACCGTGTCGAGCGCATTCAATGCGCGCGCGCTGCCGCTGAACGCCAGGATCAATGCCATCTGGTCCTCGGATATCGGTCACTGGGACGTGCGCGACCTGACCGAACCGTTGGCCGAAAGTTGGGGTTTGGTGGAGCAAGGCGTGATCTCCACGGCCGACTTCCGCGCCTTCGTCTTCGACAACCCGTATCGCTTCTACACCCAGGCCAATCCGGCGTTCTTTGCCGGCACGGAAGTCGAACGCAAGCTCAATGTGGAGCGGGCATCGACGATCGCCCCCACCCCGCACGCCCGCGCGGCCTGATACCGCACGCTTTCCATCACGTTTGCAGGAGCTCTGCCATGATTCATCCCACCCCTCAGCCGCCAATCGCGGCATCGCGCGCCCCCTCACGCCTGCTTGCCCAGGTGCGTAGCTTATGCGTGGCCGTGTGGTGCGTGGCGGGCTTTTTATGGAGTGCGACGACGCACGCAGCACCGGACGTGGTGCGCATCGGCGTGGCCACCGCCGGTGGCGGCAATCCCATCACCTGGGGCGGCTCGCCGGGCAGCGTCGCCCGCGCCAATCGCTGGCTCGAAGAAGCATTCGACAAGCAAGGCGTGCGCGTCGAATGGTTTTTCTTCAAAGGTGCCGGCCCCGCTGTCAACGAGGCCTTGTCGAACGACCAGATAGACTTCGCCTACCAAGGCGACCTGCCCTCGGTCATCGGGCGCGCGAATGGTTTGAAGACGAAGATTCTGCTTGGCAGCGGGACCCGAAATAATCTTTACCTCGTCACGCCGCCCCAGTCGGACATCACCGGCATCGAAGATCTCAAACATCGCAAAGTGTCGATTTTTCGCGGCACCAACGGACATCTCGTCGCCAATAAATTGCTTGCCAGTCACGGGCTCACCGAACGCGACGTGAAAGGCGTCAATCTCGATACCGGCAGCGCGCAGGCTGCGTTGGTGTCCAACGGCGTGGATGCCGCGTTCGGCGGCTACGAGTACTTCAAGCTGCGCGACCAAGGCTTGGTGAAGATCGTGTATTCAAGCCAGGGCAAAGATCCCACGTTCACACGCCAGGCGTCGCTCCTGGTGAGAAACAGCTTCGAGGAAGCTCATCCCGATGCCGTGCAAACCGTGGTCGATGTATTCGTGCGCGCCGCGCAATGGGCATCGGACGAACAACACCGCGCCGCACTCTTCGAATTGTGGTCCCGCAGCGGCACGCCGCAAGCGTCGTTCGAGGCTGAGTTCAAAGATCAATCGCTGGCGGCGCGCAACTCGCCATTGCTCGACGGCTTTCTGGTGGCGCGTTATCAGGACGTGGCCGACCAGGCGCGCGAGCTGAAGTTGATCCGTCGCGATGTCACCACAGAAGGCTGGTTCGAGCCGCGCTATCTGCAGGCCGCCCTCAAACGCCAGGGTCTGGAACGAAACTGGCAAGCTTTCGATGCCAAGGGCCTCGTGGATGCCGGCGCACACGCCAATGCACCGGCGGCGAGCACATCGCCCGCGCCACACGCCCAATCTTCTCCGGTCGACGCCAGCGTTGCAGCCACGACAACGACCACGACGCTACCGCTTGCCTCGCATGCCATCGCCGTTGCACCGCAAGGCGCGTTGCGATGAATACGGCCGCCATTGCCCGTGCGCACGCGTCATTGATGCAAGGCCGCAGCATCGCCCGTGTGCGCGGCTTCGCAGGCACAGCCGGTCATGCACTCTTGCCGATCCTGTTGCCGATGGCATTGCTGGCGATCTGGCAAACAGGTGCGGCACAAGGTTGGATTTCACCGCAAGTGCTGCCCTCGCCCACTGACGTCTGGCTCACGCTGCACGACCTGGCAGTGAGTGGCGATCTGTGGCTAAACGTCGCGGCCAGTCTGTCGCGGGTGCTGGTGGGGTTCGCCATCGGCGCGCTATTGGGCATCATGCTCGGCGCAGCCATGGGCGCGTCGCGCACGATCGAGGCCTACGTGCTGCCTACGTTCAATGCGTTGGTGCAAATCCCCGTGCTGGCATGGCTGCCGTTCGTGCTTCTCCTGGTAGGCATCGGCGAGCCCCTCAAGTACATCCTCATCGCTAAAGCCGCCCTGGTACCGGTCACGTTGAACACGGTGCAAGCGTTTCGCCAGGTACCCACCTCTTATCTGGATGTGGCGCGCGTCTACGGCTTCACGCCACGCCAACGCATCCTCGAAGTCGTCCTGCCCCTGGCCACACCCACGTTGTTTACGGGCCTGCGATTGGGGTTCACCAAAGCCTGGTTGTCATTGGTGGTGGTCGAGCTGGTCGCGTCCAGTGAGGGCCTGGGGTATCTCATCGTATATGGCCGCCAGCTCTTTCAGCTCGATCTCGTGATGGCGGCCGTCATCGTGGTGGGCGCCATCGGCTATGCGATCGATCGCGTGCTCGACTTCTGCGAGCGGCGTGCCAAACGCCACGGTACCGCGGTGGTCGGAGCCAGCACATGAGCGGCCCCACACGCCAAACGCGCGGCCGGTGGCGCGGCGCAGTGCTGCCTTTGGCGGCGCTGGCGTTGTGGTGGATCGCGGCCGACCGCCAATGGGTGAACTCCGCGCTGCTTGTGTCGCCCGCGAAAGTGCTGGACACCGCCTGGGAGCAGATCTTCTCCGACAAACTATGGCGTGCCCTCGCGGCCAGCCTCGCCCGCGAATTGAGCGGCTTCGCGATCGGCACGGTGGGCGGATTGGTGCTGGGCACGTTGCTCGGGTCGTGGCCGCGTTTCAACCGCATCGTGGGTCCGAGTTTCAACACCTTCAAGCAGATTTCATTGTTTGCCTGGATTCCACTGATCTCGGTCTGGTTCGGGCTCGGCGACGTGGCGAAGGTGGTGTTCCTCTCGCTGGCCGCTTTGGTGCCGGTGGTCGTCAACACCTGCGACGGCATCGCGCGCACGCCCCCACACCTGCTGGAGGTCGCGCGCGTCTACGGCTTCACGCGCTGGCAAACCTTTGCGGAAGTGGTGTTGCCCGCGGCCGTGCCGGCCATTTTCACCGGCATCTATCTGGCGCTGATCTATTCGTGGCTCGCCACGATCGGCGCCGAGTATCTGCTCGTCTCCGGCCTGGGGATCGGCAATCTGTTGATCGAAGGCAGCGAGCATTTCCGGATGGATCTCGTGCTCTTCGGCATGGTGGTGATCGGCACTGTCGGTTGGGCCATGAATGCGTCGGCGCGTCTCGTCGAAGCCCGCATCGCCCGTTGGAGCGGGCGTCTTGCTTGATCAAGGAATTGACATGACTCATACCTCCCACAACAGCACATTGCGTTTGCGCCACGTGGGCAAGCGTTATCCCAACACGCAGGCGGCAGGCGGCGCGTTGCAGGTGCTGCAAGACATCAACCTGGATGCGGCGCCAGGCCGCTTCATCAGCATCGTGGGGGCGAGCGGCTGCGGCAAGTCGACACTGCTGCGCCTGATCCTGGGGCTCGACCCGGAATACGAGGGCGATATCACCCTCGACGACAAGCGCATCACCCAAACCGGCAGCGAACGCGGCATCGTGTTTCAGGATCACAGGTTGTTTCCCTGGCTCACCGTGGCGCAGAACATCGGCATCGGCTTGCGCAATGCCGATGCGACGCCCCGCGAACGCGCCCAGCGCGTCGCCGAGCATGTCGCGCTCGTCGGACTTGAAGGTTTCGAGGCCGCTTACCCCCATCAGATTTCAGGCGGCATGGCCCAACGCGTCGCCATTGCGCGCGGGCTGGTGAATCGGCCGCGCGTGCTGTTGCTGGACGAGCCGTTCGGCGCACTGGACGCGCTCACCCGCGCGCGTTTGCAGATCGAACTGCAAACCATCTGGCAGCAGGAGGGGCTCACCATGATTCTGGTCACGCACGACGTCGAAGAGGCCGTCTATCTGGGTGACGAGGTGATCGTGATGGCACCCAATCCCGGTCGCATCCGGCGCACCGTGGCGGTCGATCTGCCCCACCCGCGCGACCGCAGCGACCCCGCCTTCCTTCGCGTGCGCGACGACGTGCTCAGCGACTTCATTGCCCTTCCCCGGCATTCCGCCCACCCTACCCCTCAGGAGGCCGCATGAACGGCACCGCACGTCAGATCAAGCTCGGCGCGTTTCTCATGCAAACGGGCCATCACATCGCCGCGTGGCGCCACCCCGAGGCGCAAGCCGATGCCGGGCAAAACTTTCAGCACTACGTCGAACTCGCACGCCTTGCCGAAGCCGCCAAATTCGACGCCATCTTTCTCGCGGACTCCGTCGGTATTCGCAATGCCCACCAAACCTCGCTCTACCGCACCGCGCGCGCGGCGCATTTCGAACCGCTCACGCTGCTCTCCGCGCTGGCCGCCGTCACAAGCAAGATCGGGCTGATCGCTACTGCCTCCACCACCTATAACGAGCCGTATCACATCGCCCGCAAATTTGCCTCACTCGATCTCATCAGCGGCGGACGCTCGGGTTGGAACCTCGTGACGTCCAGCGGCGAAGGCGAAGCGCAGAATTTCAATTTATCCAGTCACGTGGCCCATGCCGATCGCTATGCCCGAGCGGAGGAGTTTCACGATGTGGTCACCGGCCTCTGGGATAGCTGGCAAGACGACGCACTAATTGCCGACAAGGCCGAAGGCATTCACTTCGATCCGAGCAAACTCAGCCCATTGCATCACGCCGGCGACCATTTCACGGTACGCGGCCCGCTCAACGTCGCCCGCTCGCCGCAAGGTCGGCCCGTGGTGGTGCAGGCCGGCGCCTCGGAGGCCGGCCAGGCGCTGGCGGCGCGCACGGCTGAGGTCATCTTCGTCGCGCATCAAACCTTCGAAGAGGCGCAAACGTTCTATCGCGCCATCAAAACGCAAGTCGCACAGCAAGGCCGCGCGCCCGATGACGTCAAAATCATGCCGGGCATCTTTCCGGTCGTCGGCCGTACGCAAGCCGAGGCCGAAGAAAAATTCGAGACCTTGCAGTCGCTTATTCATCCCGATGTGGGCTTGGCGCTTCTAGGCAATATGATCGGCGGCGTCGACCTGTCGTCCTACCCAGTGGACGGGCCGATTCCCGATCTACCTGAAACCAACGGCGGCAAGAGCCGACAGCGGCTGCTGCTGGATCTGGCGCGGCGCGATGGTCTCACCATCCGCCAGTTGTATTTGCGTATTGCCGGCGCACGCGGCCACCAGCAAGTGGTGGGCACGGCAGAAAGCATCGCGGATCAACTGCAGCACTGGTTCGAAAACGAGGCGGCCGACGGCTTCAACATCATGTCGCCGTGGCTGCCGGGCGGGTTGACCGATTTCATCGAACACGTGCTGCCCGAATTGCGCCGCCGCGGCCTGGTCCGCACCGACTATACGGGCACTACCCTGCGCGACCACCTGGGGTTGGCCCGCCCGCTGAACCGTCGGACGCCGTCGGCGACTCAGACGCAGCCGGTGCCTCAGGTTGGACTGCCCCCTCAGGCGGGATCGCATCGCGCACCCACGTCTCACGCGGATTCGCCAACGGAATCCCCAGCTCGCGAAAGCGCAGCCATACCCGTCGGTTGAACTCGCGCTGCACCGGCCAACGCCCGCGATCGATCGTGCGGATCTGGCCAGCGATCGTGGCGGACGCGCCATCGATCTGGTCCACACCCCAGATATCGATATCGGCTAGGATCAGGGTGCTGTACGCATCCTCTTCCCGCATCTGCGCACCGATGGCCTTGAGGGTATCGATGACCTGCGCAATATCGGCATCCGCGCCCACGCTCACCCGCACGGCGGCATTGCCGATGCCGCGATTGGTGTTGTTGACGGTGGTGACCGAACTGAACGGCACCACGTGCAACGAACCGTCGCCGGCACGCAAGCGCACCGTGCGAATCGAGAGGTGCTCCACCGTACCGGACACCCCGGCAACGGTGACCGAATCGCCCACCTGCATCGCATTTTCCATCAAGAGGAAAATGCCCGTGATGAAATCCTGCACCAGCTTTTGCGAACCGAAACCCAACGCCACGCCGATGATGCTGGCGCCGGCCAGAAGCGGCGCGGTGTTCACGCCCAATTGGCTCAATGCCGTCAGCAACACGATGACGCCGATCACGATGAACACGATCGTGCGCATCATCGGGATCAGCGTGCGCAGGCGCGCCACACGCATCATGTCGCCCGCGTCGGTCCACCGCTCGATGCGGCGGCGCAAGCCCCACCCCATCGCCTCCCACGTCACCACGGCGAGAATCGCCGCAATCGCAATCGTGAGCATCGCCGACGCCAAGCGACGTCCGATCGTGCCGGTGGCGAAGTTCTGCCACACATCCAGGCCCCAAGACTGCAGCAGGATCAGCACCGTCAGGACGGCAATCGTGGCATGCACCACGCCGCGCAACCAGCGCCGATAACGCAACGCCGCGCTGGACATCGGCACAGCGGCGTTCCCGTCGGCGTCCGCGGCGGGTGCCGTGCGCTGAAAACCATTTTCGATGGCACCGGTCACGATGATCGTCACGATGTGCGCGCCGATCAGCACCGCGGCCGACACAGCGAAAAAGTGCAGCACCCGCTGAAAGCCGTTGTTCACGCCCAGGGCCCAGACCAGCCAGATCGCCGCGATAAAGATGATCGCAGCCACCGTCCAGGCGTCGGCCGCAAACGCGCGCAAACCCGCAAACCGAACGGGCGCGACCCCTGCCTGCGTGCCCCGGATCAACGCCTTCACACGGTGCCGCGTCTGCACGATCATCACGATCAACATGATGTGTACGATCAACGAAGCCGTCTTCAAAAGGAGTGTGCGAAAGATCGGATCCACGCCCACCGCGACCAGAATCTCGGCCACGGCCATGCCATAGGCCGAAATGAAGAAGATGGCGTACGCCCAGCGGAACAGATACCGCGCTCGGGCATCGGTCATGTGCAAGAGCCGCAAGCCTTGTCCACGCGGGGAGATCAACAGGCGCGACACAGCCACTGCGACGCGCACGGAAACGAAGGCGTTCACGAGCAGCAGCACGACACGTTGGCCCAACGTGCCGGCGCCAAACAGCGACGCGGTCATCAAGCCACTGGCGGCCAGCAGCGCCAGCATCGGGAGTACATCCAGCAGCGCATCGCCCACGGCATAAGGCACCCGCCGCAATAGCGCCAGGCGGCTGTGCCCAACGCGTGCGGCATGATCGGCGATCAGCTTGCGAGGCCGCCGCAAGCCGAAGCGTCCGATGGCTTCGCACACCACAGCGACCAACACCACCAACAAAAACGACCCCACATCGCGCAGCACATCGGCACGCGATTGCCCGTCGAACGAAAACGACTGATGCCAGACGCCGGCACTGCGGATCTGACTCAGTGCCGCCAGCGACTCGCGGCCTTGTTCCGTCATGCTGGCAAACCAGCGCTCGATCGCGTTGAATACCTGGTCGAGCAACCCGTTTTCCACCAGCGGGCTTTCGGCGGCCGGCGGCGCCGCAGCCGGCGTCTCGGCCGGTGCGGGCGCTTCGCCGGTTGGCGTCGAAGACTCGGCCGGCGCCTCGGCGGCGGGTGCGTCGGGATCGCCGCGGCGCGGCGTGGTCACACCGCTGCGGCGATCGGCATCGTCACTGGTCGGCGGCTTCACCGCCGGGTCGGCATTGCGGGCGTCTGCCGGCGCGGCCCGTGTCGCAGACGCGGGTTCGCGCTCGGCCGCCATTGCCTGCATGCCCACAAGCGCGCAGGCGAAGCCCAAGGCGCCAACTGCAACCGCAGCGCCCAAACGGTGTTTTACGTCTTGCCAACCAAACATCGATGTTTCCTGCTACTTGCGCGCGGGGCGCCCTTCGATCGGATAAGCGGGGTCGTTGTACCCCGGCGTGGAGGGATGGCCGGCTGCGATCAGCGAATCGACAAACGCGTCGTCTTCGGCCGTGACGTTGAAGTCCAGCACACGTGCATAACCATCCCAGTGCGCCTGCGTGCGCGGACCCACGATCGCCGATGTGACGATGGGGTTGCCCAGCACCCAGGCGAGCGCGAAGTCAGCAGCCGTCATGCCGCGCGTTTCAGCGTGCGCTTTGATGCGTTGCGCAATCTCGATCGATTCCGCACGAAACTCCGTCTGCATCAGGCGCTTATCCTTGCGAGCAGCGCGAGAGTCCTCAGGCGGTTCGGCGTTGGGCACGTACTTGCCGGTCAATACACCCCGTGCCAACGGACTATACGGAAACACCCCGATGCCGTAGTGCGCCGCAGCGGGCAACTGCTCGTTTTCAGCCTGGCGCGTCAACGCGTTGTACAAGGGCTGGCTGGCCACGGGGCGATCGATGCCCATTTCGTCGGCCAGGCGGCACACTTCGGCGATTCGCCAGCCGCGAAAGTTGGATAGGCCAAAATAACGGATCTTGCCCTGACGGATCAGGTCGGCAATCGCCCGCACGGCTTCGCCCAAGGGCGCCCCCGGCACTTCCTTGTGCAAGTACAGAATATCCAGATGCGGCGTATCGAGCCGCTTCAAACTCGCCTCGACGGCCTGATTGATCCACTTGCGCGAAATACCCACGCCATTGGGCCCTTCGCCCGTCGGGTTGGCCAGCTTGGTCGCAAGCACCCACCAATCGCGATCTTGCTTCAGCGCCCGGCCCACGACCCGCTCCGACTCGCCACCGTTGTATACGTCGGCGGTATCTATCGAATTGACCCCCAAGGCACGTGCCGATGCAATGATGTTTTGCGAGGTCGCCTCGTCGGTAGCGTCGCCAAACATCATCGTTCCCAACGTCAACGGCGACACCTTCAACCCACTGGCACCAACGTAGCGATATTGCACAGGCCTTCTCCTTGAGGTGAGAGGACGCCACACCACATGCGCCCCCGAATAGACAAAAGATAGACGAAAAAAAAGCCCCGCATGCGGGGCTTTCTGAATTCTGCAGGCTTTACAGGACCTGAATCTTCGTGGCTTGCGGGCCCTTTTGGCCTTGGCCGGACACGTAGCTTACTTTTTGGTTTTCTTCAAGCGTCTTGAAGCCATTGCCCTGAATTTCAGAGAAGTGGGCGAAAAGGTCTTTGCCACCGGCGTCGGGGGTAATGAAACCAAAGCCCTTTTCCGAGTTGAACCACTTAACAATACCGGTTTCCATGCTGTCTTTCCTAAATTAAGAACACGTCAGCTTCGGGTCGAATGAGACCGAATTCAATGCAGACGCACGCCATAATACCCCTTCCGATCCATCTTGGATACGGGAAAGCGACAGCGCAATGATAAGTAAACGTAAGCGAGCGCAAAACAGACCGTTGCAGATAGGCTAGATCCAACAATGGCGCGGCTTGCGAGCCGACTGCGCGACCGCAACGCTGTGTCAGGCCCACTACTTGCTATGAATTGTACAAACGCCTTCACTAGGCGCGGCACTTAAAACGCTGCATGGGGCAGCACAGCCGGAAAGAGGAGTAATCACATGCTAGGCACCATTCTACTGATCGTATTGATTCTGTTGTTGGTCGGCGCGCTGCCCAACTGGAACCACAGCCGCAACTGGGGCTACGGTCCCACGGGCGGTCTGGGCTTGGTCCTCATCATCGTTATCGTCTTGTTGTTGATGGGACGAATCTGACGCTCCTCAGTCAGACGCCCCTTACTCAATAAGGGGACGTTTTGAACAATGGGCCGGCTTGCCTCGCAAGCCGGCCCATTGTCATTCTGCCGCCAGCACCGTGAAGCCGTGGGTACCGTCGCGCGCCAACTGATCGACCAGCCCATACTCCCAGTCCAGATAGCCCTGCATCGCCGCAACCGGATTATCCGTGCCCTCGTAGGGACGCCGATAACGGTCGGTTGGCTCGACCACCCAATCCGGCGCTTCCGCCGTCAGGCGTTCGCCCGCTGCCGTCCATCCTTGCGAGCCGTCACGCAGCACGTAAACCGTGGCCGCAATCCCCCACACCCGCAGCATCTCAACCACGTCCGACCACCCATGCGCCGCCAAGGCGCCATCCGGGGAGGTCAGCACCACGCGCGTGATCCCAGGTGTGGACGCCAACACCTTCGCCAACGCTCGCGCATCGGCGCGGCGAACATGCGACGCACCGGGCACATGCTGTTTGCGATAGTCCGCACTCGCGCCCATATCCACGATTCGCAATGCTGGTGCCACTGTGGGATCGTCCAGCCACCCTGCCAGTGCAGCGCCATCGACCCATCGATCTTCCGGCACGTCCACGGCGCGCCATCCCGCCGCCGCAGGTTCGGCGGCCGGCCATTCGGTCACCGGCGGCGCATCATCCACCACGTGCACGTCCCATCCCATCTGGGCCAGCCACGACGCCGTCATGTTTGCCCGGACGCCATCGTCATCGACCAGCACGATACGCGCCCCGCGCACCGCTGCCACATGATCCGTCTCCTGCACGAGTTGACCGCCGGGCGCACTGGCAAATCCAGGCAAGTGGCTGCGCGCGTATTCCTCAGGCGTACGCACATCCAGCCAATAGCAGGTGCGATCGGCCGGCTGCTGGAGCGCCTGCGCCAGCGATACGCGGGCCACGCCGGCGCGGTCGGCCAGCCGCCGTGCGCGCGTTCGCGCATCGGTGCGCCATGCGTCCGCCACGCTCCCCGCATGCCGGCGCGACTGGCCTCGTTCGAGCGCCTGACCCGCCAACGTCCAACCGATGGTGCCGTTGCGCAGAGCGGCCACTGGATTGGGAATCCCTATATTCACCAGCGACTGCGTGCCGATAATGCTGCGGGTGCGGCCAGCGCAGTTAACGATCACCTGCGTGCGGGGATCGGGCGCCAGATCCTTGATCCGCAAGGCAAGCTCCGCCCCCGGCACGCTGATTCCGCCGGGAATGCTCATCGTGTTGTATTCGTCGAAACGGCGGGCATCCAGTACCACCACATCGGCGCGTGCATCGATCAAGGCCTGCACCGCCTCCGCAGAGAGCGACGGCGTATGGCGCTGCGACTCCACTAATTCGCCGAACGACTTGCTCGGCACATTGACGTCACGAAACAACTCACCTCCCGCGCGCCTCCAGCCAGCCAATCCGCCCGCCAGCAGGCACACGTCGACATAACCCAGTGCACGCAGCCGTTGCGCGGCCCGCCGTGCAAGGCCTTCACCGTCGTCGTAGACCACGATCGGCACATCGTGCCGCGGCAGGCGCCGCGCTGCATGCGTTTCGATCACGCTGTACGGCATATTGGCGGCGAATAACGGATGCGCCTCGGCAAACGGCGCCTCCTCGCGCACGTCGAGCAGCGCCACTTCGCGCCGCGCCATCAACGCCGCGCGCACGTCTTGCACGCTGCGATCGGGAATATCGCCGGGCAGCACACGCCATAAATTAGGCAAGCCGATATCCGCATACCCGGAGATGAACGGCTTCACCGTGCCATCGGGTAGATACACTGCGCGCCGGATGGCACCGATATTGGCCCCGTAAACGTGAATGCTGATCGATACCCGATCGCTGAAGGTATTGGCCACCTGGTGAACGTCGCCGATCGATGGCGACACCGCTTCCACATCGCCCGGCTGCAACGTTTTTTCGGCGCCGTGCACGCGCGGCACCCCATTTTCCAGCGTGAACGATTGCGCCCGTTCCGCGCCGCGCAGCATGCCGATCAATCCCCATACCGTATGGTCATGGATCGGTGTGCCTTGACCGGGACCCCACACAAAGCTCACCACACTGAATCGCCCTGCCGGATCGGCATACAACAGATATTGCGTGTAGTGATCTGGATGGGGCGCAGCATATGCCGGATCGAGCCAATCGTCGTATGCGACGAGCTGCCGCAAAAGCGCACCGCCATTATTTAATAGTTCAGATTCTGAATTATTAAAATCGGCAAGTTTGGAAAACCCCTCAATAAAATCGCGAAAACGCGACCAATCGGGTTTTTCACGTCCGTACTCATCCATTATTTCCTACCCTTCTTCGCTGCCCGCCCCCTGCCGAGGGCGGCATCTTTTGAAAATAAACATCACGCATTAAAGAACAAACACTGCCTTGCCGTAATTCTTTTCGGTAATATCCATTGGATGGTTCAACTAGGAATCAGAATTGCTTAGGCCGACACTGTGCAGATGAAAGTCTCGTCTTTATGTATTCCGCGAGCGAGGTGTTAAATGCCGTCGATCATGCAATCGCTGCAAATCTGGCCGGCCTCCGCGTGCAAGCCCAACGCCGTGCCTTACGGTATACCACCCGGACTTGATCGGCGCGCCCGCGTGATTGCCAAGGCCCTGCGTGTGCCCTTCGCCGCAATCGCTCCCAAGGGCTTTCATGCTGTGAGCTGCCAGACCAATCGAGGCAGCCACGACGAACGGATAGCGCGCGCGGTCGTGGATGTGGAAACGTCCATGAAACCGGTCAACCTCGACTTACCGGCGCGGCATGGCGGCAAAGTCGCGTCATTCAGCGGCGTACCGATCTTCGACGATTGCCGGACGTTCCTGGGCGTGTTGTATGTAGTCGGCGACACGCCCCTGGCCGGCGCCGAACCGGCTCAGGCCGAGTTGATTGCGTCGTTTGCCGACATCGTGGCTGAGCGCTTCGTCGCCCATCGTGTGGGTAGCGCCCGCAGACAAGCGCTGGCGCGTTTTCAACATGTGGCGGCAACGGCGTCCGATGGCATCGTCTGTACCAACGATCACGGCCACATCACATACGCCAATGCGGCAGCCGGCCAGATTTTCGGCTACAAGTCGAACGAATTAGCCGGCAAACATATCGGGGTGCTGCTGCCCGCAGTCGTGCAAGATAACCACCAGCCCGTAATCAATTCGGACTATTTCGACGAAGAGAACGTGCCGTCGCGCGAGCCGATCGAGACCGAAGGCGTGCGCGCCGATGGCGGCGCTTTCCCCGCCGAACTGTTGCTGTCGACGTGGGAGGAAGACACACGCCGCGCGTTTGCTTTCATGGTGCGCGACGTATCTACCCGCAAGCGCAATGACGAGCATCTCTTCAACCTGGCGCATTTCGACCCACTCACCGGTCTGCCCAATCGCCAGACGTTTCGCGTCATCATGGACGAGTACGTCGCAGCCGAGCGCGAGTTTGGGCTGCTGCTGCTCGACCTGGATGCGTTCAAGGACGTCAATGACGCGCATGGGCACCACGCGGGCGACGACGTATTGATCGAGATTTCAGCGCGCCTATTGGCCGCCTTTCCGGATGTACCGGTCGTGGCGCGCTTAGGGGGCGATGAATTTGCCGTCATCGTGGTCGACGAGATCGACGGCGACGCGTTGCGTGCCCTGGGCAACAACGCTATCCGCCAGTTGATGGCACCAGTATCGACCGAACACGCGCAGGTGCGCGTGGGCGCGAGCGTCGGCATCTCGATCCACCCCAGCCACGGTGCCGATGGTCCAACCCTGCTCGCCAACGCCGACTTGGCACTTTACAAAGCCAAGGGCCGTGGCCCCGGCCGCGTCGAGTGCTTTACCGATCCCCTGCGGGCCGCGCTCGTGGCGCGACGCGACCTCGAAGATCAATTGCATGCCGCATGGCGCAACAATGAATTCGAGCTTTTCTATCAACCCCAGTTCAACATGACCGATGAACGGCTCATCGGCGCCGAAGCCTTGTTGCGCTGGCGGCATCCCGAACGCGGCCTGCTCACACCCGCGGCGTTTCTGGCGGTGCTCGAATCGTCTTCCCTGGTTGGCCCGGTGGGCGAATGGGTGCTGCAGGAAGCCTGTCGGCAAGCCCGCGCATGGCGCGCGCACGCACCGCGCGATTTTCGGATCGCGGTCAACCTGTTCGCGGCTCAAGTACTCGGCGACGATCTCGAGCGCCAGGTGCTTGCCGCACTCAATGCGGCCGACATCCCGGCCTGCGCCCTTGAGCTCGAGATCACCGAGAACACCGTCCTCGCTCAAAACGATGCGTTGAACACGATGTGGCGGCGGCTCGTCGATGCGGGCGTGTCGCTCGCCTTCGATGATTACGGCACCGGCTATGCCGCCCTCAATCTGCTCAAATCGCTCCCGATTTCGCGTCTGAAAATCGACCGCACCTTCGTGTCGGATGTGGTTTCCAATCGCGAGGATGCCGCCGTTGTTCAGGCAATTGTGTATTTGGGTAAGAACTTTGGGATGCGCGTGGTCGCCGAAGGCGTCGAAACACGCGAGCAGGCGCGCATGTTGCGAGCATTGCAGTGCAGCGAGGTGCAGGGCTATTTGTACAGCCCCCCCATCAGTGGGGCCGAATTTGCGGAACGTTTCCTGGATACCGTCCACGCAAAAGCCCGTCACATCTAGATTCTCTATATGGCTTCGGCCCTGGATGCCACTCGTATCATTACAATCTACGATTCGCTTCTTTGCGGCTTTTGGCCGTTCCTCAGGCCCACATCCGCGCAGGTGTCCGTGTGACCCTTGATCCATTAGATGCTCCCTCCGCAACCACGCCCGGCACTGACGGGCCGTCGGTGTCGGCCGACGTCGAGCGAGCCGAGTTGTTCCGTAGTCTGGCCGATGGATCGCCCTCGCCGTTATGGCTGCAAACGCCGGCGATGACCCTGCATGTCAATGAGGCGTTTTTCCGGTACTTCGGGCGCGATGGCGAGGACGTCCAACGCGCTGGCTGGCACACCCTTCTCCACCCCGAGGACGCGCAGGCCTATCAGGATGCGGTGCAAGAGGCCTGGCGCCAAGCGCAGTCGTTTTCCGTCTCGGCCCGCATGCGGCGTTTCGACGGTGAATGGCGCTGGGTCGAATCGCGTGGCGCAGCGCGCTTTCGTGCCGACGGCGCCTATCTTGGCCTCAGCGGCAGTGCGACCGACATCACCGAGCAATACGAATTCGAAGCGCGTCGCGATGCGCTGCTCGCCGACGAGCGCGCGGCCCGCACCACGGCAGAGACCTCCGCACGATTCAAAGACGAATTTCTCGGCACCCTGTCGCACGAGCTGCGCACCCCGCTGTCGGTCGTGCTGGGCTGGAGCAAGCTGCTCAAAAGCAAAAGCGATCCCGACAACGCCCTGCTGCAACGCGGCCTGGAAGCCATCATCCGCAGCGCTGAAGCGCAGACCGCGTTGATCTCCGACATGCTCGACGCCAGCGGCCTGCAGTTGGGTGAAGTTGAACTGGCTGTGTCTACGCTCGAGATGAGCCACATCATGCAGCAAGCCATCGACCGCATCGCCGCACTCGCCTCAGCCCGCGGCGTCACCTTCGCCTGGTCGCCGCCCGACACGCCCATCTGGGTGCGCGGCGACGCCGATCGGTTGCGCCAGATCTTCGCCAACTTGCTGTCGAATGCCGTCAAGTTCTCCACCACCGGCGGACTGGTGCGCATCCGCGTGGATCAAAGCGACGATCATGTTTTCAGCATTGCGGTGGAAGATGACGGCGAAGGAATCGATCCGAGCTTTTTGCCGCACATCTTCGATCGTTTTCGGCAAGGCGACGCCTCGCAATCCCGGCACAACAGCGGTGTGGGTTTGGGCTTGGCCATCGTGGATCGCCTTGTGGCCATGCATGACGGCGACGTTGTCGCGCATAGCGACGGCAAGGGCCGTGGCGCCACCTTTATCGTCACGCTGCCGCATTACTTTCCGGACCCCGCTGAAGCCGCCGATATCCTGGCACCGCACGACGCGTCGGTCATCGACACCCATCCCGACAACGCGCTGGCTGGCCTGCGCGTACTTGCGGTGGACGATCAGGAAGACATTCTCGAACACCTTCGCCGCATTCTCGAGGATCAGGGCGCACAGGTGCATGCCGTCAGCTCCGCCGCCGCCGCGCTCGCCGCGCTGCGATCGACGGCACATACCTTCGATGCCGTGGTTTCGGACATCGGCATGCCCGAGATGGATGGCTACCAAATGATGCGCACCGTACGTGCAGAACTCAAGCTCGATCCCGCCATGCTGCACAGCGTGGCTGTCACGGCATTGGCACGTGAACAAGATCGCCTTGCCGCACTGGCTGCGGGCTATCAGGCGCACGTGACCAAGCCCTATGAAGTGGCGCGATTGATCTCGGCATTGACGACGCGCGCGACGCTTTAACGGTCAATCGGGCGAGGGAGCAAGCGCGCGAGCGTGATCGCTCAGTCTGTGCTCTCGCGTGGTTCGGCATGTGAGTTGCGCGTGAGGAATGTGGATCACCGCCGATCACATCAAAGGAGCGACCATGGTCACCGATAAATCCCAACCCGCCAAGCAACCACCTATCGAACAATCGCCTGCCAAGGGCATTCCGGACGTGCGCAACCCGGAAGGCGAACCGGCCGATACAGGCCATGGCACCGAGAAGACTGCAGTTCATCCCGAGACCACCGGCAATGAAGATCCGGGCAGTGAGCTGAATTCGCCGCCAGAACGCGACAAGCAATAGACAAAACGCTAGGCGAGGCGCCATTGCAGTCGTCGGGCGGAAGTGCACTGACAAGACTCAACTGCGACGACGATGCGAAACTGCAGTGACAGAGCGGAGCTGCAATGACAAAGTGGAGCTGCAATCACAAAGCGAAGCTGCATGACAAAGCGGAGCCGCAATGACAAGGCGAAGCCGCATTAACAAAGCGAAGCTGCAATGACAAAGGGCCAACATCAATGATGTTGGCCCTTCGAATTTGGTCGGGACGGTGGGATTCGAACTCACGACCCCTTGCACCCCATGCAAGTGCGCTACCAGGCTGCGCTACGCCCCGAAAGAACGAAAGTATATCAGAGTTTTTTCACTGCTGTGTGCAAGTCACACAACTTTTTTAAGGTGCCGATGTGGGCGACGTATCGCGCGCATGCGACGAGGCAACGGCGTGCTTTAACACGTTAGCAATGCCCTCAAGCTCGGCACGCAACGACTGCACTTCCGCAGGCGACAAGCGCACGGCCGCGTCTTGCTCGTAGGCCGCATCGCGTACATCGCCCAAGCGATTGCGCGCGCCGCTGATCGTGAAGCCTTGCTCATACAACAGCGAGCGGATCTTGCGGATCAACAGCACTTCGTGATGTTGATAGTAGCGGCGATTACCACGACGCTTGACGGGTTTGAGCTGCGTGAACTCTTGCTCCCAATAACGCAGAACGTGCGGCTTGACGCCACACAGGTCCGACACTTCACCGATGGTGAAGTAGCGTTTTGCGGGGATGGGGGGCAGCGGCGTGGCGGTAGGTTCGGGTCGAGTCATAACGCTATTTTAGGTCTCCACGGTGGGGCGCACCGATAACAAATGCCGACAAAGAGTATCACTCCCCCGAAGCGCTGTCGTCGTCGCCGGCTGGTGCCTGCTCGACGACGCCTTTGAGCTTCTGGCTGGCGTGAAACGTGACGACGCGGCGCGCCGCGATAGGAATGGTCTCGCCGGTTTTGGGATTACGTCCCGGACGCGCGGGTTTATCGCGCACCTGGAAATTACCGAACCCCGACAGCTTCACGGCCTCGCCGCGAGCCAGCGCATCGCGAATCTCTTCGAAAAAAGTGTCGACGATATCTTTGGCTTCGCGTTTATTGAGCCCTACCCGCTCAAACAACAATTCCGCCAGCTCGGCCTTGGTCAATGTACGCAATTCGGTCTGCATCACAATTCCCGATTCAAATACGCTGACGCGCGTCGTGCTGCGCAATGATGGCATCCCGCAAGTGCGCGAGACTGGCCTCGACACGAGCATCGTCCAAGGTCACCTCAGTGTCCTGAAGCCAGAAGCGGAACGCAAGACTTTTTTCAGCGCGCGCCTGATCGCTGTCGCTCTTGTCGCGCCACACATCGAACACCTTCACATCCTGCACGATGGCCAGTTCGGGCAAGCGTGCGATTGTTTGTGCGATCGTGTCGAGCACGGCTTGCGCCGTCACCGACACATCCACCCACAGTGCCAGGTCGCGCACCACGATGGGCTGGCGCGAAAGCTCAGTCACCTGTGGCAAGGCGCCTTGCATGACGGCTTCGGCATCCAGCTCGAAGACGATCGGCGGATGCTGCAACTCGGCCTGCTGGGTCCAACGCGGATGCCATTCGCCGATCCAGCCAATCTCGCGACCGTCCAGCGAAATGCGCGCACTGCGGCCGGGATGCAAGGCGGGATACTGGGCGCTTTCGAAGCGCACCTGCGATCCGCGGGCGCCGAAGAGTGCCTGCACGTCCATCTTCACGTCAAAGAAATCGACCTGGCGCGAAGCCACGCCCCACTGCTCTTCGACCACCGGTCCCCATGCTGCGCCGGCAATGCGCATCGGCTGATGTATACCGGCAACGGTGAGGTCGCCTTCGGTCACGCTATCGTCGCGGCTGAACACCCGGCCGAATTCGAACACGCGCACACGGCTTTGCTTGCGGTTGGCGTTGTGGCGGATATTGGCCACCAAGCCCCCGAGCAAACTCGAACGCATGACCGCCAATTGACTGGCGATCGGATTCAACAAATTGATCGGATTGTCGTTGCCGGCAAAGTCGCTTTCCCAAGCGCGTTCGACGAAGCTGAAATTGACGACTTCCTGATAGTCCTGCAGCGCGAGCACGCGGCGCACGGCATGGGCCGGACGAATCGCTTCGGGCTCCGAACGCATCTTGGCGCGCGCCACCGGCGGCACATCGGGAATACGCTCAAAGCCATAAACGCGTGCCACTTCTTCGATCAGATCTTCTTCGATCGTGATGTCGAAACGGTACGACGGCGGCGCCACGACAAAGGCATCGCCTTGCTTCTCGAACGGCAGATTCAAACGGGTGAAAATATCGCTCACGGCTGCTGCGTCGACATCGATGCCGAGCACCTGACGGCAACGCGCCAGGCGCATCGTCACGGGCATGCGTTTGGGCAGATTGACGATCTGATCGTCGACCGGGCCCACTTGTCCGCCGCAAATATCCACCAGCAAACGCGTGATGCGCTCGATGTGATCGGGGATGCTGTCGTAATCCACGCCGCGCTCGAAACGATGGCTGGCTTCGGAGCTGAACTTGAAACGGCGCGCGCGCCCGGCGATGGCCTCGGGCCACCAGAACGCGGCTTCCAGATAGATGTTCTGCGTATCGAGCGTCACGGCCGACGCATCGCCGCCCATGATGCCGGCCAGGCTTTCTACCGTATCGCCCACCGCGACCACACCGATGTCGGTGTCGAGCGCCACCGTTTGGCCATTGAGCAGCAGCAGCGATTCGCCTGCCTTGCCCCAACGTACCGTCAGTCCGCCGGCGACCCGGTCGAGGTCGAACACGTGCGTAGGACGGCCCAGCTCGAGCATCACATAATTCGAGATATCGACCAGCGCCGAAATGCTGCGCTGACCGGCGCGCTCGAGACGCTCACGCATCCAGTCGGGCGTTTGCGCGCGTGCATTGACACCGCGAATCACACGACCGGCAAAGCGACCGCACAGATCGGGCGCCTGTACGTCGACCGCCAGACGGTCGTCAATCGACGGCGCCACTGGCGTGTAGGTCGGCATCTTGAGCGGCACGCCGGTGAGCGCGGACACCTCGCGCGCCACACCCAGCATCGACAAGCAGTCGGCGCGATTGGGCGTGAGCTTGAGGGTGAAGAGCGTGTCGTCCAGGTCGAGCGCGTCGCGCACCGACGTGCCCGGCGCGAGCGTATCGGCCAGCGGCAGCAAACCGGCATGGTCTTGCGACAAGCCCAGTTCGCGTGCGGAGCACAACATGCCGAACGACTCGACGCCACGCATCTTGGCTTTGCCGATTTTCATGCCGCCCGGCAGTTCGGCGCCGATGCGTGCTAACGGCACCGTCAGGCCAGCGGCCGCATTCGGCGCACCGCACACGATCTGCACCAAGGGGCCGGTGCCGTCATCGACTTGGCACACGCGCAGCTTGTCCGCATCGGGATGCGGTGCGATCTCGACGATACGGGCGACCACCACGCCTTCGAACGGCGGGGCCGCCGTCGTCGTTTCTTCCACTTCGAGACCCGCCATCGTCAACGTATGCGCGAGCGCATCGGAGGACAGGTCGGGATCGGCCAACGTACGCAGCCAGGATTCAGGAAATTGCATGATCTGCCGTTTATTCGTTGAACTGTCGGAGGAAGCGCAAATCGCCTTCGTAGAACTGGCGCAGATCGTTCACGCCATAGCGCAACATGGTCAGGCGCTCAAGGCCGGAGCCGAACGCGAAACCGATGTAGCGCTCAGGGTCGAGACCGAAATTGCGTACCACTTCCGGATGCACCTGCCCCGATCCCGAAATCTCGAGCCAGCGGCCGCGATTCGGGCCCGACGTAAACATCATGTCGATTTCGGCGGAGGGTTCGGTAAACGGGAAGAACGACGGACGGAAACGCAATACCAGATCGTCGGTTTCGAAGAAACAACGCAGGAAGTCGGTATAGACCCCCTTCAGATCCGCGAACGAAATGTTCTCGTCGATCCACAGGCCTTCAACCTGATGGAACATCGGCGAGTGCGTTGCATCGCTGTCCACTCGATACGTGCGGCCCGGCGCGATGACTTTGATCGGCGGCTTGTGCATGCGCGCGTAACGCACCTGCATCGGACTCGTATGCGTGCGCAGCAATAGCGGCAACCCTTTCTCGTCTTTCATGTCGACGTAAAACGTATCCTGCATCGAGCGTGCAGGATGGTTTTCGGGGTTATTGAGCGCAGTGAAATTGGTCCAGTCGGTTTCGATTTCGGGGCCATCGGCCACATCGAATCCGATCGAACGGAAAATGTTTTCGACGCGTTCCCAGGTGCGCATCACGGGATGGATGCCACCCGCTGTGCGGCCACGACCGGGCAACGTGACGTCGATGGTCTCAGAGGTCAGGCGCGCATGCAGTTCGGCTTCGGCCAATGCCGCGCGGCGTGCGTTCAGCAACGCTTCGACCTGCTGCTTGGCCTGGTTGATCCGGCCACCCATCTCGCGCTTCTGCTCGGGATCGAGTTTGCCCAACCCTTTAAGCAACACCGTCAGTGCACCGTCTTTACCCAGAAAGCGGGCCTTGGCGTTTTCGAGCGCCGCGGCGTCGTGCGCTTCAGCGAATCGTTCCTGCGCCTGGCTCACCAGGTCGTCAACCGACTCAGTCATCGTTTTATCAGCCTTAAAAACGCAAACGGGGCCATAAAAGCCCCGTTTGTGGTCATACGCTTGTGGCTAAACTAATTTAAGCAGCCAAAGCCGAACGAGCTTGCTGCACGATCGCAGCAAAACCCGCCTTGTCGCGCACGGCCAGATCGGCCAGCACTTTGCGGTCCAGTTCGATCGAGGCCTTCTTGAGACCGGCGATGAAGACGCTGTACGTCATGTCGTGTTCACGGACGGCGGCGTTGATACGCGCAATCCACAACGAACGGAACGTACGCTTCTTGTTGCGGCGGTCGCGATATGCATATTGACCAGCACGCATGACCGCCTGTTTGGCGATGCGGAAGACGTTACCACGGCGGCCACGGTAACCCTTGGCGGCGGCGATGACTTTTTTGTGACGAGCGCGGGCAGTTACACCACGTTTGACGCGAGGCATATATTTTCTCCGTTAGATCAAGCGAAAGGCATCATGGCCTTGACCGATGCCACGTCAGCTTTGTGAACAGCCGTGGATCCGCGCAGTTGGCGCTTGGTCTTGGTGGATTTCTTGGTCAGGATGTGACGCTTGAACGCCTGACCACGCTTGATCGATCCGCTGCCGCGAACCTGAAAGCGCTTGGAAGCGCTTTTCTTGGTTTTCATCTTGGGCATGATGATTCCGTATTAAGGATGTTGTTAATTTATGCTCACTCAGGTGCTTGCTGCAGCCGCTGGGCTTCGATCGAGGGGACAACACACTCACCTGACGGGAGTACTGCCCACGCTTGAACGGCGCCGCGCCGATTACGCAAAACTTAGTGACCTGGGAACACTTCTTGGGTACTGCAACTTCGGGCTTGCTTGGCACTTCACAGCGCATTTTCGCGCTGTCTTCTTCCCCCGATTCGAAATCCGGGAAAGCCTTTGATTATATAGCGAATTTCAGGGAATTGTCGAATCGAGGTTCATAGCAGCTTCACGGTGGCGGTAGTGTAGTGCCTCCGCCACGTGCGACGCCTCCAAATGGTCGTTGCCCGCCAGATCGGCCACGGTGCGCGCCAAGCGCACGACCCGTTGAGCCGCACGGGGCGACAGGTCCCACCGGCTGGTGGCGGCCAGCCACATCGCCCGCGCGCTATCGTCCATCGGGCAGTAGCGTGCCAGCTCGCCGGCGTCCAACTGCGCGTTCGGCTTGCCCTGCCGGGCCTGCTGCGCCGCGCGGCACAGCGCAACCTGATGCCGCGCCTGCGACGACGACACTTCGCCGGCCACCGCCAATGCCCGTGGATCCGGGGTGGGCACGGCAATGCGCATGTCGATGCGATCCAATAGCGGACCGGACAACCTTGCCGCATAGCGCGCCACCTGGTCGGCCGAGCATACGCACGTTCGACGCGGATGGCCAAGATAACCGCACGGACACGGATTCATCGCCGCGACCAATTGAAACGTGGCGGGATAGGTCACATGATGGACCGCTCGCGCCAGATGGACGTGGTGCGACTCGATCGGCTCGCGCAGCGCTTCCAGCGCATCGCGACGAAACTCAGGCAATTCGTCCAGAAACAGCACGCCATGATGCGCGAGAGTAACCTCCCCTGGCATCGGACGCGCACCGCCGCCCACCAGTGCCGCAGCGGTCGCGCCGTGATGCGGTGCCCGAAATGGCCGCGCTTTCGGCATCGCGCGGCCACATAGCGCGGCAATCGCAGCGGCTTCCAACCATTCGTCCGGTGCCAAGGGCGGCAATATGCCGGGCAGGCGCTGCGCCAGCATGCTTTTGCCCGAACCGGGTGGCCCCACCATCAGCAGGCTATGCGCGCCGGCAGCGGCCAAAATCAGCGCCCGGCACGGCGCGGCTTGACCTCGCACGTCCGATAAACAGCGCTGCGACGCATCGTCCTCGCTTGGCGGCGCCAACGGTGCGGTCTGGGTTAACGGCGCCACGCCACTCAAATGCGCCACTACCTCGACCAGCGACGCTGCACCGAAAGCGCGAATGCCTGGCACGTAAGCCGCCGCCACCGCACTGCCCTTCGGTAGCAACACTGCCGCGCCGGTACGCTCCACAGCCACGGCACGTGCAATCGGCAGCGCAGCGCCCATATCGACGAGCATGCCGGTGAGGGAGAGTTCGCCTGCCAGTACCCAATCCGACAGATGGGCAGCATCGATCGCCTGTCCCTGGGCGTCCGCAATCTGGCCGGACGCCAACAACACACCGATGGCGATCGGAAGATCGAAACGGGACGATTCCTTGGGCAAATCCGCCGGCGACAGATTGACGGTGATACGCCCGGCGGGAAACGTGTAGCCGGAAGTGAGAATGGCCGCTCGCACCCGCTCACGACTCTCGCGCACGGCGGTGTCGGCCAACCCCACAATATAGAAAGCAGGCAAGCCTGCCGACACATGCACTTCGACGTGAACCGCCGGTGCGTCCAGGCCGCGCAAGCCGCGGCTGGCAAGTATGGCGAGGCTCATTGTTGCGTGCCTTGTTAAACGACAAGGTCGCAGTATGGCCAATCCGCCCCGCGCGATCGGCGAAGGTGCGTCGATTACATCCCTTGAGCGGGACGCGTTGAGCACGCTTGCGAACGCTTTACAGCACGCTTGCAAACACGCTCGCCAGCACATTCGCCAAGTCGCTTTCAAGTACGCTCGCGAATGCACGGCGCGACCCGCTTCAGCGCCGCGCTGGATGACCCATCAGCTTTTGTCGAGTGCGCTCAGTCGGGACTCAAGTTGTGCCACTTGCGCCGTCAATTGATCGACATGCGCACGCGTACGGGCCAACAAGTCCACTTGAACGTCAAACTCTTCGCGCGTGACCAGATCCATCTTCGTAAACGCTTGCGACATCATCGCGCGGGCATTCCGCTCGACGTCGGCAGCCGGGCTACGAGCCAAAAGATCCGAAAAATTCTTCTGAAACTCTTCCAGCCAGGGGGCTCGGTTCATGTTCTTCATCCTTGATACTCCATTGACACTTACAAGTGTAGACGTTCGACCCTGATCTGGCGCACGCCTGGACTTATTGAGCGAGCAAGCCCCAGTCCCATTGCACGTATTGTTCAGCGCCGAATCCGCGATGCAAGGTCGACGATCGACAACGCAATCGTTTAGGTAGTCATGCCACATCAACGACGACCGCCCGATTCCGGGCATCGAACGCGACCGAAATGGTGCATAACGCCCCGCATTTGGCACCACTGCGGTGCAGATTAGAGGTTCAAGCCGTCGCCGTGACGATACGCATCCCGTAAACAACCGACATAAATTTTGGCATGGTTATTGCTTTTCTGGGGTCGGCAGCGTGAAAACCAGAGAGAGGAAAGAACATGAAACTTATCATCGCCATCATCAAGCCCTTCAAGCTGGACGAAGTGCGGGTGGCTCTGTCGGGAATCGGCGTACAGGGCCTGACGGTTACGGAAGTAAAAGGCTTCGGTCGCCAGAAAGGCCACACCGAGCTGTATCGCGGCGCTGAATATGCCGTGGACTTTCTGCCCAAGCTTCGGGTAGAAGCCGCCATTCCCGACAACCTCGTCGAACAAGCTATCGAAACCATCGAGCAAGCCGCACGCACGGGCAAGATCGGTGACGGCAAGATTTTTATTGCTCCGCTGGAGCAAGTCATTCGTATCCGTACGGGTGAAGCCGGCGAAGCCGCACTTTAAGCATAAGAGACGCATTGGAGCCCTGACAAAATGGATAAAGCTGATATCGGTTGGTTGATGGTCTCAACCTTGCTGGTGCTGATGATGGCGCTGCCTGGCCTGGCCTTGTTTTACGGCGGTCTCGTCCGCAGCAAGAACGTTTTGTCGGTGCTGATGCAGGTCACCGCCACGTTCGCGTTGGCGGTTGTGCTCTGGTTCATCTACGGTTACTCGCTCGCCTTTACTGAAGGCAACGCCTTCATTGGCGGGTTCTCGCGCCTGTTCTTCTCCGGCATGTTCAATCCGGCTGACAGCACATACGCCATGTCGGGTTCCGTGACGGAAATCGCGTTTGCATGCTTCCAGGCGACCTTCGCCGGCATCACCTGCGCCCTGATCGTTGGCGCGTTCGCAGAACGCACCCGCTTTTCGGCTGTGCTGGTGTTCACGGCAATCTGGATGACGTTCGCCTATCTGCCGATCGCGCACATGGTGTGGTACATCTCGCCGACCAACCCCGGTTTCCTGAATGCGCGCGGCGCACTGGACTTCGCGGGCGGCACCGTGGTGCACATCAACGCCGGTATCGCCGGCCTGGTGGGTGCGTATGTCGTAGGCAAGCGCGTCGGTTACGGCCGTGAAGCCATGCAGCCGCACAATCTGCCGATGACCATGATCGGTGCCGCGTTGCTGTGGGTGGGCTGGTTCGGCTTTAACGCCGGCTCGGCACTGGCCGCCAACGAGAACGCCACGCTGGCCTTCCTGAACACCCTGGTTGCAACTGCCGGCGCCATCCTGGCCTGGACGTTCACCGAATGGGGCATCAAGGGCAAGCCGTCGATGTTGGGCGCAGCTTCCGGTGCCGTTGCCGGTCTGGTGGGCATTACGCCGGCTGCTGGCCTGGTGGGTCCCGTGGGCGCACTGATCATCGGCATCGTGGCCGGTGTGGTCTGCGTCTGGGGCGTCAATGGTCTGAAGCGCATGTTGCGTGCTGACGATTCGCTGGATGTGTTCGGCGTTCACGGCGTAGGCGGCATTGTCGGCGCCCTCCTCACCGGTGTGTTCAACGCGAAAGCGCTGGGCGGCCCGGGCCTGGACAGCGTCGGCGCCATCGCCGGTCAATTGTGGATCCAGTTCGAAGGCGTATTGATCACCATCGTCTGGTCCGCTGTCGTGGCCTGGATTGCCTACAAGATTGCCGATATGGTTTGCGGCCTGCGCGTTCCTGAAGATGTAGAACGCGAAGGTCTGGACATCACCTGCCACGGTGAGTCTGCCTATCACAGCTAATTTGCGATTTGTACCGGGTTGACAGCCCGGTGCCCTCAAGGGGAAAAAGAAGCGGGCATACCGGAAACGGTATGCCCGCAATAATTTGTGCTGACGCTTTTAGTTCTGGCGGATGTTTCTACTTTTGGCCGACGCCTTGATTCTTGCGCCGACGCCTCCACTCCTGGCCGACCCCTTTACTCCTGGCCGACACCTTCACGTCGAGCCGACCCCTTCACTTCTAGCCGACACCTTCACTTGCCCGACGCTGGCTCGGTGACCGACGCCTTGCCATCGCGTTCGATAAAGTCCACCACGCGATCCAGCACGGGCGCCCTGCTGCGCAGCGGCCAGGCGACGACGCCCACCATCATCGCGTGTCCCAGGCCCTCGTAAACATCCTCGTCCACATACACGCCCTTCGAACGCAGCAGTGTCGTCATCTGAACCGTGTTCCGCTTCGGGTCGACCACGTCGTCTTTACTGCCGGCAAGCAACAAAGCAGGCGGCGATGCGGCCGACGCATGCACGATAGGCTGCGAATCCTTGGGCGTATCCGGGTAAAGGAAGGCGGGTTTGATATCGGGATTCACGATCGGCAGAAAATCGTACGGCCCCGCAAGTCCGATCCAGCCTTTAAGGGCTGCAGGCGACTTGCCATAAGGCTTTAACCATCGATCATCCAGCGCCACCATGGCCGCGTTGTATCCGCCCGCGCTGTGACCCATGACGAACACACGATTCACGTCGCCGCCATACTGCGCGATGTTATCCAGCGTCCACGCCACCGCTTGAGCCGAGTCCTGCACGAACGCCGGATACACCACCTCCGGCGACAAGCGGTAATCGGGCACAACGGTCATGATGCCCCGTGCAGCCAGGGCTTGCGCCACGTACATGTAATCTTTGCGCGACCCGCCTGTCCAACTGCCGCCGTAGAAGAACACCACCACAGGTGGCGGCTTGGTGCCTTTCACGGGTACATAAACGTCCAGCTGCTGCCTGACGGAGGCGTCGCCATAGGCAATATCCGCCGTGCGGGCGAAACTGCCTTCGGGCGTAACGAGATTGATGGTTTTGAGTGGAGAACAGGCAGCAAGCCCAACGGCAACCACAACGGATGCCGCAACGACGACGACCAACGAACGCATGTATCACCCCAGATAATGCCGCACAGCGAAGGCGCGGATCGATGGGCCGTGGCGCAAGCGATGTGCCACATTGCTCCCACCAACCGCGCCGCGATTGTGGAGCTATACGGGTGGCAACACGGTTTGGATGCAGTTCGGGGATTCGCTCATCCAGACGGCAAGCGCAGAGGGATGCTGAACGATGGCAACCGAGCTTGACCGCGCCATGACGTGATGGCAAGGCGCCGTTGCCGGACCGTGCCACGACATGACAGCAAGGCGCCGTTGCCGGACCGTGCCACGACATGACAGCAAGGCGGCGTTGCCGGACCACTGCCGGCAACGCCGCCTGCAGCACATCAAACTTCGTTGAACGTATCCAGATCGACGGGCAAGGCGCGATTGAGAATTGCAGCCACTTTCACGCGCAACGCATTGGAGTGCGCATTGCGAATCTCACGTTTGACGTCGAGCAACTGCTGCGGGTGCATGGAAAACTCGGTAAGCCCAAGCCCCAGCAACAGACGCGTCAATCGCGCGTCGCCGGCCATTTCGCCGCAAACGGCAACGGGAATATTAAAGCGCTCACCGGCATTGATGGTGTGCGCAATCAGCCGCAGCACCGCCGGATGCAGCGGATCGTAGAGCGCGTTGACGTCATGGTCGCCACGGTCGATCGCCAGCGTGTATTGGATCAAGTCGTTGGTGCCGATCGACAGGAAATCCAGGGCTTGCGCAAAGGGCTCGATGGCGATGGCGATAGCCGGGACTTCGACCATCGCCCCCACCAGGATCTCATCGGCGTACGCCTGCCCGCGCGCATCGAGCTCGCGTTTGGCCGACGCGATCGCCGCTCGGGTCGCCGTCACTTCATGCATGTGCGAAATCATCGGCACCAGCAAGCGCACCGGGCCATGCGCCGACGCGCGCAAAATCGCCCGCAACTGCGTGGCAAACAACTCGGGGCGCGCCAGGCAATAGCGAATCGCGCGCTGGCCCAATGCGGGGTTGGTCGCCACGGTGGCTTCGCCATCGAGCGTTTTGTCCGACCCGATATCGAGCGTGCGAATCGTCACGCAGCGCCCGGCCATGGCGTTCACCACAGCAGCATAAGCCGCGTACTGCTCTTCTTCGTCCGGCAAATCCGGCCGACCCATGAACAGGAATTCGCTGCGAAAGAGGCCAATACCGTCGGCGCCGGACTGCAGGGCCAACCCTGCCTCGTCCGGCAACTCGATATTGGCGTGCAAGGTAATCGTAATGCCGTCGAGCGTAGTGGCCGTCTCGTCACGCAGTAGCGCAAGCTCGGCACGGTCTTCGGCGTAGAGACGCTGCTGCTCGCGGTATTCGGCCAGAATCGCAGGCGATGGATTGACGACCACACTGCCTTCGCTGCCGTCCACGATCAGCATGTCGCCATCGCGCACCAGCTGGCGCACATTGCCGATGGCCACGACCGCCGGCACGCCCATGCTGCGCGCCACAATGGCGGTGTGCGAGGTCGGACCGCCCAGATCGGTGACGAATGCCGCAAAGCGCCCGCCGCGCAGGCGGAGCATATCGGCCGGCGAAATATCATGGGCGACGACGACCAGCATGTCGTCACCGTCGACGTTATCGACGCCGTTCAGGAGCGTGGTCGAACCCGACAACACCATCAACACCCGCTCGATCACCTGACGCACATCGGCGCCGCGCTCGCGCAGGTACTCGTCGTCCATATCGTCGAATTGGCGCACCAGGCTCTGACCTTGCGTGGTCAGCGCCCATTCCGCGTTGTAATGCCGCTCAGAGATGAGGGCCAACGCCGGCTCGGCCAGCAACGGGTCGCCCAGCAGCAACTCGTGTACGTGCAGCATGGCGCCCAACTCGCGGGGGGCGTCGGCCGGCAGCGTGGCTGCCATATGGTGCATATCGGCTTGGGCCGCCGCGATGGCGGCCGTCAGGCGTTCGCGTTCGGCCTCGACATCATCGGCGCCGATACGGTAATGGGCCACTTCAAGCGCGGCTGCGCCCAGCACCACCGCGCGTCCGATGGCATAACCGCGCGCCACCGCTTTGCCGCTCAGGCAAATGACGGGACCGGGCGCGGGTGAGGTCGTCAAAGGCTACTCCGCTTCGCCGAACCGGCCGTCGAACAGCGCTTCGATATCGGTCAACGCCTGATCGGCGTCGGCACCCGATGCATCCAGTTTGACGGTGACGCCACGTCCAGCCGCCAACATCATCACACCCATGATGCTTTTCGCATTGACGCGTTGCGCGCCCTTGGAAATGAAGATCTCGCTCGAATACTTACCGGCGAGCTGGGTGAGCTTGGCTGCCGCGCGTGCGTGCAGGCCCAATTTATTGCTGATGACGATTTCTTTTGTTGGCATGGGCGATGTTTGTCACGGAACACTGATCGGCGATCAGTCTACACGCAACACGCCCTGCATACCGCCCGACAATGCCTTTTCTCGCATTTCGGAAAGCGGCTGATCGCGATAGGTCAGCGCACGCAGCAACATGGGCGTATTCAAACCCGCCACCACGCAACAGGGCACGCCCGAAGCCTGCGCCTCGGCGACCGCGCGCTTGGCGATATTGGCGGGGGTCGCCCCCACCAAATCGGTCAATACCAACACACCCTCACCATGATCGGCCTCGAGAATGTCGCGCAACACCTGCGGCGCGAGATCGTCGGGCTTATCGTCAGGGAGGATGTCGTGCACGGACACGTCCTCGACCTGCCCCAGCACATGGCTGGCACAGTTGAGCAAGGCGCCGCCCAAAGGCGTGTGCACGACGATCACAATACCGATCATGATGTGGCAATCGCCTCGTCAGGCACCGCAACGCCACCGGCGACCGCACGCTCGAGCGCCTGTGCAAACATATCGGCGACGTCAAAGCCGGTTTGCTCGGTGATCTCGACAAAACACGTCGGGCTGGTCACGTTGATTTCGGTCACGTACTTGCCGATCACATCCAGACCGATGAGCAAGAGCCCACGCGCCGCAAGCTTGGGCGCGACGGCCATCGCAATGCGGCGATCGGATTCGGACAACGGCTGCGCCACCCCGCGGCCGCCGGCTGCGAGGTTGCCGCGCGTTTCGCCGGCCAACGGAATGCGTGCCAGCGCATACGGCACCGGCTCGCCGCCGATGATCAGGATGCGTTTGTCGCCCTTGACGATCTCGGGAATGTAGCGCTGCGCCATGATCGTCTGCAGACCGTTGTCGGTCAGCGTTTCGAGAATGGCGTTGATATTGGCGTCGTTGGGCTGCAGACGGAAAATTCCCGTGCCGCCCATGCCGTCCAGCGGCTTGACGATGACATCCTTATGTTCGGCGTAAAACGCCTTGATGCGCGCCATGCTGCTCGTCACCAGGGTCGGCGTCGTCAACTCGGGAAACTCGGTGATCGCGAGCTTCTCGGGATGATTACGGATGGCCGATCCCCGATTGAATACGCGCGCCCCCTTGGCTTGCGCGTAATCGAGCAACTGCGTGGAATACACGTATTCCATGTCGAATGGCGGATCCTTGCGCATCAGCACGGCGTCGAACGCCGCGACCGGCTGCTCGGCCGCATCGCCGCGCGCCGTCCACCACGCGTGCCCATGCAGATCCGCATCGGGCACAAGCGCGATGGGATCGTAACGGGCAAACACGGTGCCGTGATCGATGTACAGATCGCTTTGCAACGCAACCGACAGCGTATGACCTCGCGCGTGCAGCGCACGCATCATGGCCACGGACGAATCCTTGTACGCCTTCAGTCCGGGCAACGGATCCAACACAAACAATACATGCATGACAGCATCCAATACGTGAACCGCCCTTCCGCAGGAAAGGCGGCTTAAATCAACAGCGCAATGGCACAGGTCGCCGTGCGCGACATGTGTATCGCGGCGCGCCGATCACGTCCGGAAGATCAGGATGATGCCGAGTCGGGCTTGGCGGGCGTCACTTTCTTCTTGGGCGACAGCACCATAATCATCTGACGGCCTTCCAACTTGGGCATGGCCTCAACTTGAGCCAACTCGAGCAAGTCGTCACGCACACGTTCGAGCATACGCATCCCGAGATCCTGGTGAGCCATTTCGCGCCCACGGAAACGCAGCGAAACCTTCGCCTTGTCGCCCTCTTCGAGGAATCGCTTCAGGTTGCGCAGCTTGACCTGATAATCACCCTCGTCGGTCGCCGAACGGAATTTGACTTCCTTGACCTGGATGACTTTCTGCTTGCCGCGCGCTTCAGCCTGACGCTTTTGTTCTTGGTACTTGAACTTGCCATAGTCCATGAGCCGGCACACAGGCGGCTCAGCATTGGGCGCAATCTCGACCAAGTCGACATTGGCGTCTTCAGACAATTTGAACGCGTCGGCAAGCTTAACGATACCTAACTGTTCCCCATCCAATCCGATCAGTCGCACTTCGGGAACACGGATTTCACCGTTGATGCGATTTGCTTTTTCAGTGGCGATGTTGACAACTCCTAGTAATTAAACGACAGCAGGTTCAGGTTGCACGATCGACTGCACGACGTTGCGGCGCAGCGCCACATCTTCGTTCAACCGTCCGACAAAATCCTCGAAGGGAATGGCGCCCAGATCCAGACCGCCCAACCCACGAACCGCTACTTTGCCAGCTTGCCTTTCTTTATCGCCCACGACAAGGATGTACGGGACTTTCTGCAAGCTGTGTTCTCTGATTTTATAAGTGATTTTTTCACCACGCAAATCAGATTGAACTCTAAAGCCTTGTTTTTTCAAGCTTTGTGTGATTTCGGCGGCATATTCAGCCGATCCTTCCGAAATGCAGCACACCACGGCTTGAATTGGCGCCAGCCATGGGGGCATCGCGCCAGCGTGGTTTTCAAGCAACATGCCGATGAAACGCTCGAACGATCCGAGGATCGCCCGATGCAGCATCACAGGCGTACGGCGCTGATCTTGCGCATCGACGAATTCGGCGCCCAAACGCTGCGGCATCGAAAAATCGACCTGAATCGTGCCGCACTGCCAATGACGGCCGATGGCGTCCTTGAGCGTGTACTCGATCTTGGGGCCGTAGAACGCGCCCTCACCCGGCGACACCTCGAAGGCGCAACCGGTGCGGCGCAGGCTTTCCATCAATGCATCTTCGGCACGATCCCAGGTTTCGTCGGAACCGATCCGCTTTTCAGGACGCGTGGCGACCTTGAACAACACTTCGTTGAAGCCGAAATCGCGATAAACCTTTTGCAGCAACGCGGTGAAAGCCGCGCACTCGTCCTGCAGCTGGTCTTCGGTACAGAAAATGTGACCATCATCCTGCGTGAAGCCGCGCACGCGCATCATGCCGTGCAACGAACCCGACGGTTCATTGCGATGGCATTGACCGAACTCACCGTAACGCAACGGCAGATCGCGATAGGAATGCAGACCCGAATTGAAGATCTGCACGTGGCCCGGGCAATTCATGGGCTTCAAACCGTACATGCGGTTTTCGGACTCAGTCGTGAACATGTTTTCACGATAGTTTTCCCAGTGGCCCGTTTTCTTCCACAGCGAAAGATCGAGAATCTGCGGCGCCTTCACTTCTTGATAGCCGTTGTCGCGATACACGCCACGCATGTATTGCTCAACTTGCTGCCACAACGCCCAACCCTTGGGGTGCCAGAAAATCAGACCCGGACCTTCTTCCTGGAAATGGAACAAGTCGAGATCGCGACCCAGCTTGCGGTGGTCGCGCTTTTCGGCTTCTTCCAGCATATGCAGGTAAGCGTCTTGATCTTCCTTGTTGGCCCAGGCAGTGCCGTAGATGCGCTGAAGCATCTCGTTATTGCTGTCGCCACGCCAATAAGCGCCGGCAACCTTCATCAATTTGAAGACCTTGAGCTTGCCGGTCGACGGCACGTGCGGGCCGCGGCACAGGTCGACGAAGCTGCCTTCGCGATAAAGACTGATGTTCTCGTTGGACGGGATCGATGCAATGATCTCGGCCTTGTAGTCCTCGCCGATACCTTTGAAAAACGTTACCGCATCGTCGCGCTTCCATTCTTCGCGCGTCACGGGCTCATCGCGCTTGGCGATCTCGGCCATCTTCTTCTCGATGGCGGCCAGGTCGTCAGGCGTAAAGGGACGCTTGTACGAAAAGTCGTAGTAGAAGCCGTTATCGATGACCGGGCCAATGGTGACCTGCGCATCAGGAAACAGCGACTTGACCGCATAGGCCAAGAGGTGCGCCGTAGAGTGGCGAATTAGATCCAGACCGTCGGCATCCTTGGCCGTCACGATGGCGAGCTTCGTATCGTGGTCGAGCACAAAGCTCGTATCGACGACCTTCGTCGTGCCATCTGCACCCGTTACTTTCCCGCCGAGCGCGGCGCGAGCCAAACCTGCGCCGATCGACTGAGCGACCTCGGCGACGGTGACTGGTGCCGGATAAGCGCGTTGCGACCCGTCAGGCAAAGTAATCTGAAGCATGGGATTCCTGAGTAAAAAAGAAAAACGCGGCCTTTGAGCCGCGTCGTCCAGAAGTCTTGTCGGGATGAATTACAGGGTGACCGGCACCTTGCCCGAACACAAACCACCGTCGCCGCATATCGCGCAAGTGTTGGTCGTTCGAGTCAACGTTCGCCAAGCCATGAATGCTTTCATCATCACGTAAGTCTACCACGCAGCGCTGGATTTACCAGCGGCCGATCATTGAGCGTTGGGCTGAAGCAACCAGTAACGCTCACTGCCGGCGTCGGAGAAGGCGTCCGCAGCGATACCCACGGCAGCCAGCTGACTGACATATGCCCCGAGCGCCCGCGTTTTGATGTCCCCTGCCCGTTGCGTCTCGGCCCTGTTGTGCCAAAGCGGCGCCAGGGCCACACGCGTCGCGCATATGCCTGCCGCTTCGAGCGCGCTCAACCGCGACTGCATCACGCCTGCCCGACCGGCATAGGGCAAATCCTCATACGCAAGCCAACGCACCCCGAACCCAGTCTGGCGCATTGCCAATAGCGCACCTGCATGTACACGCTCGTGATCGCAATGATGCAAGCCCAATGGCACCAATACCGTGTCCGGCTGCCACGCTGCCAACGCTGTCGCCATGGCGGCGGCCACATCGTTCGCCGATGGCAGTACATCGTATTGGCTGTCGAAAAAATCCTCGTAATGGCCTTGCGCACCGAGAATAGCCATCGCCGCGCTATCTTCCGCGCGGCGCGCGGCCATCGCTTTTGCGCTATTCGAAAAGCCACACCTCACATCCCACTCACGCACGTCGATCGTGGGCGACGGAACGCTGGCCAGTAGCGTCACGACATGCGCATGCGTGCATGCCGCCAACAGCATGCCGCAACTGATGGCCGCATCGTCCAAATGGGGCGAAAACAGCACCACCGCGCCCGGATCGATCACGCTTTCCAATCAAGCGCCTCGACCGAGAGGAAGCAAGGGTTCGGTCAGCGGCGTCAGCGCCTCTTCGGCAATCGACGATAACCGATTGAGCAAGCTGGCAAAGCCCCCTTCCGCACGCCCGATCCGGCGTGAGCTGGTGGCCACGCGCGGCCGGGCGCTCCAGGCCACATTTGCACCCGTCGCGAGGAGCGCATTGACCAAGCCGACGTCTTCGCTCAAAGCCAGCGCCGGAAAGCCGCCGGCCCGTCGATACGCCGCCGCATCCACCCCGAGATTGGCGCCGTGGATATGCGTGTGCCCGTCGCAATCCATATACGCCGCCTCGTAGGCACGCCGGACGGATTCGCTATATGGCGTCCAGTCGTCCACGGCCACCACACCACACACGGCCTCGGCCCCTAATGACAGTTGATCGGAAAGCCACGTGCTGCTCACCTGCGTATCGGCGTCGGTAAAGGCCAGCCACCGGGCGCCCATCGTCATCAATACTGCTGCGCCGGCGCCTCGCGCCACGCCCACATTACGGGCGTGAAGCGTGGCACTGTGCACACGGCACTGCGCCACGATCGTGGACGTCGCATCGGTACAGGCATCCATCATCACGAGAATCTCGACGGGCTCGCCGTCCAGCGCCGGATCGGCCGCCGCGCGCTGCAGCGCGTCGAGGCAACGGGCAATGCCAGCGGCCTCGTTATGGGCTGGTACGCAGACGCCAATCATGCCAGCCCTTCCCGCTGCGCTACCGATTGAAGGTCTCGCGTCCATACATCGAGGAGGAAATCGCGCTCTCGATGAGAAACCTGATGGTTCAAACCATTCACGTTGGTGAATGCATCGTGTACGGCCTTGGTTTCAAGCTGTCGCGCATCGAACGCATCACGCCAATGGCATGCGACGACGACCGCGTCGTCAGCAAGTGCGCCATCCAGACGCTCCACGAATCGGGCCCAATGTCCCACATCGAAGTAGTAGCCCAATTCGCTCACTACGATCAAATCGAATTTTCCGGGCGGCCAATCGTCAGGCAGAGTGCCCTGCGTAATGGCAATCCGGCCGCATCCCGGAAAACGGGCGCGGGCTTGCAATACCGCGCGAGGATGCAAATCCATGGCGACCACTGCGTCGCAGCGGTCCAGCAGCAAGGCCGTGAAATCGCCATTGCCACAGCCCGGCTCAAACGCGCGGTGGAAGCGTTCGCGCGGCAACACTGCATCAAGCAGCTTGCGTTTGCGCGCCTCGTACCAACGCGTCTTGATTGACCAGGGGTCGTCGGCAGCGCCATACAGCGCATTGAAATACTGCACGTCGACCGCGCCCGTCTCAGGCTGCACCAGCGACGCACGATCGTTCAATGCTGCGGGAATGTCGTGTTCGTTCACAAGCGCCACGGGTCGTCTCCTTCTACCGTTTCGGCAATATGCCTACCGATTGCCGCCAAATCGCGATCGCCATGACTCTGCCGAACAAACACCGGCAAATCCGCAAATCGCCGAGCTATGTTCTCGTCACGACACATGGGCCCCGCACCCAGCACGCCACCGGCCTGCTCAAGCACTACGCGAACCGTTTCTTCAACCGCGCAGCGGGTACGCAGCGTGAGCACCCGCGCATCGCGATGAGGCCACGCATCGATTTCCTTCCCAGCCGCGATCAATAGTGCTCTTGCGCTGGCCATCGCCCGATCCACACGGCCCAGCGACGCTTGGTTGAGCGCATCGCCGCGTCGCGCAACGGTCCGGCGCATCGCGTCCGCGATCGGCTGCAATCCCCCAAACCAGCACGCTGCAATGCCCGCGCCCCCATGCCAAAATCCTGGCCGCCCCACGTAATCGCCCGGCATACCCACCGCATACGCCATCGCATCGTCAAAAATCACGTCCACGCTTTCCGTCGCGGCCATACCGACCGCATGCCAGCCATCTTCGGTGATGCGCACGCCAGGTTGACGCAAGTCGACAGCAGCCAACATGGCATCGCCATTCGGCGTCCAACAGCTCACAAGTGCGTGAGTCATGCCGCGCGCGCCGGAGCACCACGCCTTGCGGCCCCGCAAGCGCAACTGACCGACGCCATCCACCACCGCCTCAAGGCGAGCGTCGGGCGGCTCCGCTGCCCATACCGCCCAGATCGACCGATCGTCCGACAACGCACGCGCGAGCGCCGAGGGCACGCCGAGCTCCGCCAGGATGGCAATCGCATCGGCATGGGCCTCAAACAGCTTGATCAACGTCATATCTTGCGCCGCGACTTCGGCAAAGGCGCGCCACCGCATCAACGTCGAACCGGAACCGGGCTTGGGCAGATTACCGTAGCGAGAAATCACGCCGCTCAAACGCGTCAAGGGCGGATAGCTGTGGCCCGCTGACACGCCGCCCGTCGGCGTGCTGGCCGCAAGGCGATCCGGGACAAGGGTAGGATCGGACATAAATTGGAGTTAACCGGGAAAGGCGCACGAACCAGGGAATAGGCGGCGCGAAACCGTTAGAGCAATCGACGTACCCACCGAATGCCGACATAGCTAAACGTTAAGAACGCGAGGTAAGTCAGTCCGGTTTGCGTATTCATGCTTAAAAAACCGGACTGCAATACGTAAGATCAAGTTACGGTCCAACGCGCGCTTGCCCTTTGCCTGCGTCGCGCCTACCGACAACTTACCGAGGAGACCGATGAACCCGATCCGCACCCCCACGACGCCGCCGCTACCGGACACCGTTGGCACCTCTCAACCGCTGCCTGCGGCGCCGCGCCGATACTCCTTATCGGCGCGACCACGCCACAGTATCCGCATCGCCATTCTTGACGATCATCCGATCATCACCATGGGCGTGACCAATTACCTGTCGACCCAACCGGATTTCGAAGTCGTTCACGCGGAGAACTCAAGCGCTCGCCTGATAGAACGCCTGCGAGCTGAAGCCTGCGATGTCGCCATTCTCGATTTCTATATGCCACTCGAGCCCTCGGATGGGGTCGATTTATTACGGCGCGTGCGCCGCAACTTCCCCGAGATCACCATCATTGCGTTCTCGGCCGGCCGCCGCGACGACACGGAATATGCGGCCTACAAGGCGGGGGCCAACGCTTATCTGCCCAAACAAGAACGCCTACCCATTCTGCCGGGCTTGATACGCATGGCGATGGAAACGCCGCGATCGTTTTTCACCTGCCGAGATGGCAAGGTGCTCAACACCCGACCGATGCGACCGGATGAACGGCTGACGACTGCAGAGGTGGAAATCCTGCGGCACATCGTGTTGGGCATGTCGGTCACTCAAATTGCGCGCAAGCTCCTGCGCAGCAAAAAAACCGTGAGCACGCACAAACGGCGAGCGATGGGCAAACTGGGGCTGTCCGACGATCTATCGCTTGCCCTTTACTTGCGAGACAAATTTGGCCAGCCTTTGGACGTATGAGGTAAGCGCGATGAACACACACGGCATCGCGACCTGGTGACATCGCGCTGCAGCCCCCACGCCAGACCGGCGCTGTGGGGCCGCAAAAGCGCCACGCCGACCCGCAACGTCAATCTGCAAACTTGACCCGGAAACGAAAAACCCCGCAACGAACGAGTCGTTGCGGGGTTTTATGTGAACCGATTAACACGTTAATCGGACCACACGCATTTTGGTAGGCGATACTGGGATCGAACCAGCGACCTCCACGATGTCAACGTGGCGCTCTAACCAGCTGAGCTAACCGCCTGCGAAGAAAAAGATTATATCCTGTCTTTTTAGCGTTCGTCAACTCGTGTCCACACAGATTTTGGAATCGGTGTTTCGTCGGCGCTGCGAACCGCCGCCACAAAGGCATTGATACGCGTTTTGTCTTTGATGCCGGGTCCCTGCTCGACGCCACTGCTGACGTCCACGGCCCATGGATGCGTGTGACGGATGGCGGCACAGACACTATCCGGCGTCAGCCCACCAGACAGAATAATTCGCGGCGCGTCCGCTTCGGCACGCACATCGGTCAACAAGCCGTGATCGAATCCGTGGCCACTGCCGCCATAACCCGCACTGTCGCTATCGAAAAGCCAACCCGCCGCGCCGGCAAACGGCCGCACCGCGGCCAGTACCGCGCGGCCGTCGGGGATCGCCGCCGCGCCCACCCTGAAGGCCCGCAAATAAGGATGACCGAAACGTGCGCATTGTTCAGGCGTTTCGTCACCATGAAATTGAAGCAAGTCTGGCCGCACAACATCCACCACCCGCTCGACATCCTCATCGCTTGCGTTCACGAACAACGCCACGAGCTGCACGAAAGGCGGCAGCGCACGCCGCAACACCGCGGCCCGCTCAGGCGTGACGTAGCGTTTGCTCTTCGGATAGAACACCATGCCGATCGCATCGGCGCCGGCGACGGCCGCCGAAACCACATCTTCCTCGCGCGTCAGCCCGCAAATTTTGATTCGTGTACGCATGCATTTCCGTAACGGAATGGTTGATACCCCAGAGCATAGCGCGCGGGTCGGTAAGACGTTGCATGGCATGGGATCAAATCCGTCCGCGCATCAAAGCAATCCGTAGGCTAGCGCGCTTGGAATGGCGCCAGCAGACTCGCGGCGCCGTCCAGATCGCCAAGTTCAAAATGGGAGTCATACGTAATACCCGAGAGGTATAGACCATCAGGTGAAAACGTCGCTGCGCCCTGCGTGCGATCGCGCGCCGCCAATAAGGCAAGCAGCCAGTCCGGCTTTTCGCGCCCTTGGCCGATCTGCAAAAGCGCCCCCATCAGATTGCGAATCATGTGATGCAGGAATGCATTGGCCTCGAACGTAAACACCACGAACGATCCGATCGCGGCAATCTCTACGCGATGCATGGTGCGTACCGGATGCTTCGCCTGGCACTGCGACGAACGAAAGCTCGAAAAATCGTGCTCGCCGACCAATGTGCCGGCAGCCTGCCGCATCATGTCGATGTCGAGCGGCTGATGACACCACCCCACTTTCCCGGCCCACAGCGTGGGTCTGATCCGCCCTTGCCACAGCACATAGGTATAACGCCGGGCGCGTGCGGAAAATCGCGCATGAAAATCGTCCGGTACCTCACGTGCCCATTGAATGCCCACACTCGGCGGCAGAAACGTGTTCACGCCCCGCACCCACGACTCTTCGCGACGCGTCAAAGCAGTGTCCAGATGCACGACCTGCATCGCGGCATGCACACCCGTATCGGTGCGGCCTGCGCATACCGTGGGCACGGGCATGCCGGCGAACTTCGCCAACGCGCGCTCAAGCTCATCCTGTACGGTCAACCCGTGCGGTTGCGTCTGCCACCCTTGCCAGGACGCGCCATCGTAGGCGAGCCCCAGTGCGATTCTCGGCATGGATCAGCCCTGACGCCGCCGCGGCGTCGGCTCATCCGGCGGCGGCTCATCGAGATCGAGATTGATCTTACGCAGCCGCGGATCGATTTCCATCGGCGTCACCGACGGTGCAACCCGACGGCCATCATAATCATCATCATCGCCGCCGTCGCCGTCGCCATCTTCGTCGTCCTCGCGACGTGCAGCTGCTCGCCTGAATACCCACGCCACGATAAAGGCCACGATCGCCAAGAGCGCGGTAATCACGACCAATAAATTATCCGAAAGCCACGCCGGCAACGACGACACACTCTCGCCGTCGCTCGTGCCCGCCGTCGTCGCAGCGCCACCCAGCGCAGTAGGCGCAGCGGCACCCGGCACGCCGATCGCAGCACCCGTAGTCCCACCTGCGGCTGCACCGCCAGCACCGTTTTGTGCGCCCGAGCCGCCTGTCGCAGCCGACCCGCTGCCCGTCGCGGTGGCGGCACTGCCCGGCACGCCACTGCCCGCTGCACCCGTGCTCGCCGCACTGTTGCCAGTGGCCCCGCCACTCGCTGCCGCACCGGATGATCCCGTTGCCGCCGATGTGCCGCTATTTGCCGCCGACGCACCGGATGCCGAGCCGGGCACGGCAGCACCGTTTGGCGCGGTGCCGCCTTGACCTGTTGCACCCTGGCCTGTTGCACCCTGGCCTGTTGCACCCTGGCCTGTCGCGCCCTGGCCTGTCGCGCCCTGGCCTGTCGCGCCTTGCGTCGGTGCACCGGACTGACCCGCAGCGCCGGACTGCCCTGCACCGCCGGGTTGGCCTGCGGTTCCGGGCGGCGCCGATGCACCGGCCTGACCTGCAACACCCGCTTGCCCGACGGCACTGGATTGGCCCGCGCTACCCGGCTGCGCTGCCGCACCAGTTGTGTTTGTCGTTCCCGTTTGACCCGCGGATCCGGCGCCACCGGTGGCGGCGCTTTGACCGGCGGCCGCCCCTGCTTGACTGGCTGTGCCGGACTGCCCTGCACCGGCGGCTGGGCTGGCCGTACCCGGTACCGCACCACTCGTCCCGCCAGGAACGGTAGCGGCATTGCCACCCGCAGCACCGCCTGCACCTGCTGCACCTGCACCCGCACCGGCACCTGCACCTGCACCTGCACCGTCATTAACGCTGGAATCCGAACCGGCCGCTGCCGCGCTCGTTGCGCTGCGATTCAACGCATCGACATCGCGCCGTAGCGCGTCAACGCGACCGCCTTGCTCGGCAAGCGCGCGCGCGTTTGCGGCACGCGCTTCTTCCGGCGTGGCGCTGCCTGGCGCGCCGGTGGCCGCTCCGTTGCGACCGCCGGCAGCGTTGCTCGCCGCGACACCCGCCGTCGCACCGCCAGCACCCGATGCGCCGACGCCCGATCCGGCCGCCCCCGTACCGGAACCTGAACCTGAACCGACGCCTGAACTTGCACCTGAACCGACACCGGCTCCTGCACCTGCACCTGCACCTGCACCGGCTCCTGCACCGGCTCCTGCACCTGCACTGCCCGGCGCGCCACCTGACGCGCCGCCGGCGCCGGCGGCCGTGCCGCCCGCGCCTGCCGGACCCGTCGTCGACACGGCCTCATCGCCGGCCGACAGGCGCAGGCGATCCTGCGCGCGATTCGCGCCGGACGCGCCATTGCCATCAGTGCCTTCGACTCGCCCGCTCGCCGCTGCTCCACCTACGGAAGGCGCCAATGCGGCCCCGCGCGCAGCGCGACCGCGATAGACGTCAAAATCAGCCTGATGCTGCAAATAAAGCCGCTTGGCGTCTTCAGGATTTTCCGCGCGGATGGTGTCGGCGTCCGGCACGGTCAACCGCGCACCGGTTTTCACCAGGTTCATATTGCCTTGGATGAACGCGTCCGGATTGGCCCGCCACATCGCCACGATCATCTGGTAATACGTGGCACCGGATACTCGCCGCGCCATCGCAATTTCCGACAACGTGTCGCCGCTACGGACGGCCACAGTGCGCGCGCCTCGCGGCGCCCGAGCCGCCGCCGGGTCTGCGGGCGCGCGCTGTACGACCGGCGCGCGAGCAGTCACTGCCGTGTCGATCGATCGGGACTCCGGCGCGCCTAGCGGTAAATCGGGGGTATGCCAGCCTTGGGCATCAGGTTGCGCCAAGACGGTGAATTGCACTTGTCGTCGGCCAGTGGGCGAGGTGCTGATCAACAGAATGTCGATCGCGGAATCGATCGGCGCCTGCGTCGACGAGATGCGCAGCACGCGCGCCGAAGGCGTGGTGCCCGGCTCAAGCGTGACGCGAAAGGTCGATAGCGGCGCGGGCGGCGTGAGGCCAGCCGCCAGCCACGATGCCTCGTCCGCAAGTCCTACGCGCAACGTGTCGACTTCCTGTGCCGTCAAATTCGTCACGGGCACCGACACCAACAGCGGCGCGCCAGCAGGTGACAGCACGCGTGCGTGTCCGAAATCGGCCGCCATGGCGGGCCCAGCCGCGAGGGCGACGAAAACAGCGGCAAGTGCCGATGATAGCGGCGCACGCGAGTGCGACGGAATTCGGATAAGGCGTGCGATCATGAACAGATATCCGTTGGGAAAGCTATCTGGACACCGCCTCGACGACGGCGCGAGGAAGAAAAAATGCGCGCCCCTGAGGGCGCGCTTTACATCAGGCTTCCGAAAGCGCGATGCGGAGCATCCGGCGTAGCGGTTCAGCCGCGCCCCACATCAACTGATCGCCCACGGTAAAGGCGCTCAGGTATTCGCCTCCCATCGACATCTTGCGCAGACGTCCAACAGGAATGTCCAAGGTGCCCGTTACCGCAACCGGCGTCAAACCGGCCATCGATGCTTCCTTGGTATTGGGAATCACCTTTGCCCAATCCGTGCCCTCGGCAATCAGGGCTTCAATCTCGTCCAGCGGCACATCGCGCTTGAGCTTGATGGTCAACGCCTGACTATGGCAACGCATGGCGCCGATGCGCACGCACAATCCATCAACCGGGGTTTCGGCCGTGCCAAATGCGGGACCGCGGCCCAGGATCTTGTTGGTTTCAGCGCCGGCCTTCCATTCTTCGCGCGACACACCATTGCCCAGATCCTTGTCGATCCAGGGAATGAGGCTGCCGCCGAGCGGCACGCCGAAGTGTTCCTGCGGCAAACCAGGATTCTTTTGCATCGCCAGCACGCCACGGTCGATTTCGAGAATCGCTGACGCCGGGTCATCCAGCAGCGGACGCACTGCTTCGTTCAACTGGCCGAATTGCGTCAGCAGCTCACGCATGTGCTGCGCGCCGCCGCCGGATGCAGCCTGGTACGTCATGGAGGTCATCCAATCGACCAGATCGTTGTTGAACAAGCCGGCCAAGCCCATGAGCATGCAGCTGACCGTGCAGTTACCACCCACAAAGTTGCGCACGCCCCGCGCGAGCGCGGCGTCGATAACGGGCCGATTGACGGGATCGAGCACGATGATCGCGTCATCAGCCATGCGCAAGGTGCTTGCGGCGTCGATCCAGATACCTTTCCAGCCCGCATCGCGCAGCTTCGGATAAACGGCCGACGTGTAATCGCCGCCCTGCGCCGTAACGATGATCGGCAGTTTTTTAAGGGCGTCAATGTCGTGAGCATCCTGCAACGCGCCGGCGCCGTCTGCCCATTTAGGGGCGGCACCACCTGCGTTGCTCGTCGAGAAGAACACCGGCTCGAACAGGGAAAAATCGTTTTCATCACGCATGCGTTGCATGAGAACCGAACCCACCATTCCTCGCCAACCGACAAGGCCCACTGCTTGCTTCATTTATCCGCTCTTAAAATCAAAGTTAATCGTTGGCGCGGCAAAACTGCCGCGCCCCGCCTGGACGGCTGAAATCAGCCAGCCAGCGCCTTCAGCACCGCATCGCCCATCTGGGCAGTGCCCACCTTCTCGGTATTTTCCTCGAAGATATCGGCAGTGCGATAACCGGCTGCGAGCACGTTACGAACCGCCGACTCGATACGGTCGGCCTGCGCTGGCAAGCCTAAAGAATACCGCAACAACATCGCGGCCGACAGAATCGTCGCCAATGGATTGGCGATATTTTGCCCGGCGATGTCGGGAGCCGACCCGTGGCTGGGTTCGTAGAGCCCCTGCCCCGACGAATTCAACGAAGCCGACGGCAGCATCCCGATCGACCCCGTCAACATGGCGGCTTCGTCGGAAAGGATGTCGCCGAAGATGTTGCCGGTAACGATCACGTCGAACTGGCGCGGGGCCTTGACCAACTGCATGGCCGCATTATCGACATACATATGCGAGAGCTCGACATCCGGATATTGTTTCGCGACGTCGATCACGATATCCCGCCAGAACTGCGACGTTTCAAGCACATTGGCTTTGTCGACGCTGCACAGCTTGCGATTGCGTTTTTGCGCCGATTCGAAACCGACCTGCGCGATGCGGCGAATTTCCGACTCGGCATAACGCATGGTGTCGTATCCTTCGCGCTCACCGGCAAACTGCCCGTCCACAGCGGTACGCACGCCGCGCGGTTGGCCGAAGTAGATATCGCCCGTCAGCTCGCGAATGATCAAAATATCCAGTCCCGACACGATCTCAGGCTTAAGCGACGACGCGCTGGCCAGTTCCGGGTAAAGAATCGCGGGACGCAGGTTGGCGAACAAACCCATCTGCCGCCGCAATCCCAAAATGGCTTGCTCGGGGCGATGCTCGCGCGGCAGTTTGTCGTACTTCCAGTCGCCTACCGCGCCAAACAGCACAGCGGACGACGCTTGCGCCAGCGCCAGCGTCTCAGGCGGGAGCGGATGCCCTTTCAGGTCGTAAGCGGCGCCGCCCACGGGCGCTTCGTCGATCGACAGATCGAGCTCCAGCGCTTTGAGCACACGTACAGCCTGCTCCATGATTTCCGGGCCGATGCCGTCTCCAGGCAACACTGCGATCTTGTGCGTCATATTCCTATCCGAAAAAAGCGTTTCAAAAGCCGATTGCGTCTGCTCCCGCAGACGCAATCGGCCCCAACTATCTTGCCCCACCCAGCGCGATCAACGGATCAGCGGCTGGCTCTCGAGCCATGGATGACGCGCCAGGCGCTCCGCCTCGAAACTGCGAATCTTGTCCGCCTTCTGCAGCGTCAAGCCGATATCGTCGAATCCATTGATCAAGCAATACTTGCGAAATGGTTCGATATCGAACGGCAAGCTTTCGCCACCGGCAGTCAATACCTGCTGCGACTCGAGATCGATGCGCAAACGGTATCCCGGAAACGCCTTGACCTCGTCGAACAGCCGCGCCACTTGCATTTCCGACAACACGATCGGGAGCAGGCCATTCTTGAAGCTGTTGTTGAAGAAGATATCGGCGTACGACGGCGCAATGATGGCGCGAAAGCCATATTGCGTCAGCGCCCAGGGCGCATGCTCGCGGCTTGAACCGCACCCGAAGTTCTTGCGCGCCAACAAAATCGACGCCCCCTGGTAGCGCGAATGATTGAGCACGAAATCCGGATTGATCGGCCGCTTGGAATTGTCCATTCCCGGCTCGCCGTGATCCAGATAACGCAACTCATCAAACAGATTGGGGCCGAAGCCCGTACGCTTGATCGACTTCAGAAACTGCTTGGGAATAATCAGGTCGGTATCGACGTTCTCGCGATCGAGAGGCGCCACCAAACCATCGAGTGTTTTAAAGGCTTCCATCATGCTCACCGAAAAGTTCTAACGTCGACGAAATGGCCGGCCACGGCAGCGGCGGCCGCCATGGCGGGACTTACCAGGTGCGTGCGTCCGCCCTGGCCTTGCCGCCCCTCGAAGTTGCGATTGGACGTGGACGCGCAACGCTCACCCGGCTCCAGCCGATCGGCGTTCATCGCCAGGCACATCGAGCAACCCGGTTCGCGCCACTCGAAACCTGCCGCAAGAAAAATCTTGTCCAGCCCTTCCTGCTCGGCTTGCAGCTTGACCAGCCCAGACCCCGGTACCACCATGGCCTGCTTGACGTTCGAGGCCACGTGTTTGCCACGCGCAACGGCAGCAGCAGCCCGCAAATCTTCAATCCGCGAATTGGTGCACGATCCGATAAACACGCGATCCACCCGAATATCGGTCAATGGCGTGTTGGGCTTGAGGCCCATATATTCGAGCGCACGCACCATACCGCTGCGTCGCACATCGTCCTTTTCGCGATCGGGATCCGGTACCCGGCTATCCACCGGCAACACCATCTCGGGCGATGTGCCCCAGGTGACCTGCGGCTTGATGTCGGCCGCTCGTACATCCACGACGCGATCGAACGTGGCACCCGCATCCGAATGCAGCGTGCGCCAATAGTTAGCGGCTTGATCCCAAAGCACGCCCTTGGGCGCGAACGGCCGACCGCGGAAGTAAGAGATCGTTTTGTCGTCTACGGCCACCATGCCGGAACGCGCGCCGGCCTCGATGGCCATATTACAGACGGTCATCCGGCCCTCGACAGACAATCCACGAATGGTGCTGCCGGCAAACTCGATCGCGTGACCCGTGCCACCAGCCGTACCGATGATGCCGATCACATGCAGCACGACATCCTTGGCGGTACAGCCCACCGGCATATCGCCTTCTACCCTGATGAGCATGCTCTTGGCTTTTTTCATCAACAGGGTTTGGGTGGCCAACACATGCTCGACCTCGGACGTTCCGATGCCAAACGCCAGTGCGCCCAACGCACCGTGCGTGCTCGTATGCGAATCGCCGCACACCACGGTCATCCCGGGGAGCGTGGCGCCCTGCTCCGGTCCGATCACATGAACGATCCCCTGACGCAGATCGGTCATGCGAAATTCGGTAATGCCGTATTTGTCGCAGTTATCGTCCAACGTATCCACTTGCAGTTTGGACACGGGATCGTCGATGCCTTGCGCACGATTCATCGTGGGCACATTGTGATCCGCAACCGCCAGGTTGGCGCCGACGCGCCAGGGCTTGCGGCCCGCCAGCGAAAGCCCTTCGAAGGCTTGCGGACTGGTGACCTCATGCAAAAGATGCCGGTCGATATACAGCAAACAGGTGCCGTCTTCTTCCTGGTGGACGACGTGCGCGTCCCACAGTTTGTCGTAGAGTGATTGAGGCATGATGCCCTCTCTGGCTGGTCTTGGCGCGAAATCGCGTTGGACCTCCATTATCGGCACCGAATTAACCTAGCACAAGACCAGTTCTCATACTAGTACAATGACCACCATCCTGGCGCGGTTAAAGCCAGATCCGTCCATCCGGCAACCTCGAACCCTCATCGTTCTCATTCACGCGCCTGGCGTGAATGAGAGAGGGTCCAGCAAAGTGGTCATCAATCCTGCGGCGGCACGATGCATTGCGCGTGATGCATCAAGGCGTGGTCGATCAACACCAGCGCCAGCAACGCTTCGGCGATCGGCGTTGCCCGAATCCCGACGCAAGGATCATGGCGCCCGAGCGTGTGCACTTGCACCGGCGCGCCCGTAGCGTCGATCGAACGGCGATCGATGCGAATACTTGAGGTGGGCTTGATCGCCAAAGACACCGTGATCGGCTGGCCGCTGGAGATCCCGCCCAGCACACCGCCTGCGTGGTTGCTCAAGAACCCGTCGGGCGTAATTTCGTCGCCATGCTCCGATCCCCGCTGCGTAATCGCACCAAAGCCGGCGCCGATGGAAACGCCCTTGACCGCGTTCAGCCCCATCATCGCGTAAGCAATATCGGCATCGAGGCGATCGTATAGCGGCGCGCCCCAGCCGGCAGGCAGGCCGTCGGCCACCACTTCGATGCGTGCCCCGATCGAATCGCCGTCGCGACGCAACGCATCCATATAGTCTTCGAGTTGCTGAACGACGCCCGCGTTCGGCGCGTAAAACGGGTTTTGCGAGACCTCGTCCCAGCTTTCGAACGGAATCTCGATCGGCCCCAACTGGCTCATGTAGCCCCGAATCGTCACGCCATAGTGGGCGGCGAGCCATTTCTTGGCGATGGCGCCGGCCGCCACGGTCGGCGCGGTCAGTCGAGCGGAAGACCGGCCACCACCCCGGGGATCACGCCGGTCGTACTTCTTTTGGTAGGTGTAATCGGCATGACCGGGACGAAAGGTTTGCGCGATGGCCGAATAATCCTTGCTGCGCGCATCGGCGTTACGAATCAGGAGCCCGATCGGCGTACCGGTGGTCATGCCCTCATACACACCCGACAGGATCTCGACCTGATCCGGTTCTTGACGTTGCGTGACGTGACGCGATGTACCCGGACGGCGGCGGTCCAGCTCGACCTGAATATCCGCTTCGGTCAGCGGCAAGCCCGGCGGGCAGCCGTCTACTACAGCGCCGATGGCCGGACCATGCGACTCGCCGAAGTTCGTCACGCAAAACAATTTACCGAAAGTATTGCCACTCATGAGACTACCTACCTCGAGCGGCGCTTGGCGCCCCGCCTCGAGAAAGTGAATGAAACGTTGGAAGGATAAAGCGGGAATTATGACATTCCGACGATTGTTCAACCGATGACGCGCACGCCGCCGCAGCCAAGTCGCCGTTGCGTACGGCTCGCGCTGAGCGCTGAAGAGGCACTGCACGACGCCGAACGGCGTCCTTTAAGCCTCAGGTCGAATGCCGAACGGCCGTTCGCGGAAATGAGGCACGAACATCACGGGTGAACGCGCCTGGGGACGGGTCAGTGACGCGAATCTGACGCGAATCCAAAAAATAATGTGTTCTTACACATCCAAATTCATACCCCATGCGTATACATAAAACGGCTTACAGCATTTGTGTGCACTGAGTGGTGACTGTTTAAATTTGTAAGCGATACATTTGCTCTACCTGAACGTCAAAAAGGTGCATACCGGCGCCAATTCGCGGATTTACAACACCGCCTACGGAAACGATCTCGGCGAGAAATGCTGCAGATTCGATGGAATTGAAGGTAAAAAAGTGCGAATGCAGTTCCTATTGTCGGGGTAAGGCAATAAAGTGACATATAACGTATTAGATCGTTCTCTTTGCAACGACTCGGATTATCTCTATCGGTTCGATAGGCAATCACATGCAACTTGAGTGACAGTTTCTTTCTATACTTCGATTCGAGGACACAGGCCGTTCGATTTAATCCCAAAGGCTGGCAGTGACCGTTACAAATCTTGGAGATGTTTGATGTCCCATCGCTTGCCGCTGCGAGCCTTGGTTGCTGCAATCGCACTGTGCGGAACCACCGCACAGGCACAGAACGCACAGCCGGTCACGAGTTTGAATCGCATTGTTGAACAGACGCTTCTGACGAACCCCGAAATCCAAACCCGATACCAAGATTTTCGCGCTTCGCTGGAAGGTCAAGCCGTGGCGCGTGGCGGTTTCCGGCCACAGGTCAATGCACAAGGCTCCTACGGCCGCGAGTACCGCAGCAACGTGCCCGACGCCGGCTCATACAGTTGGACCCGTCCTGGATATAGCCTTGAGCTGCGCCAGTTGTTGTTCGACGGCTTCCGCACCAGCAACGACGTCAAGCAGCTTGGCTTTACCAAGTTGGCGCGCTATTACGACTTGATGGCCGTTACCGACGAAACCGCGTACGCCGCCATCCTGTCGTACGCCGATCTGCAGCGCAATCGCGAGCTTGAAGAATTGGCCAAGCACAACTTCGACTTGCATCGCGACACCATGGCGCAGATCCGCGAACGTGCGATGTCCGGCGTGGGCCGTTATGTGGATCTCGAACAAGCCTCCGGACGGCTTGCCCTGGCACAGACGAATCTGTTTACAGAAAGCGCAAACGTATTGGATGTGACGCAGCGCTATCGCCGCATCACGGGCGCCAATCCCACCGCCGACATGTTGCCGATCCCGGATATGTCGAATCGTCTGCCGGATCATCCCAAGGATTTTTCCGACTCGATCCGCCGCAACCCGAGCTTCTTGTCGACGCAGGCCAGCGTGCAAGCGGCCAATGCCGGTATCAAAGTCGCCCAAAGCAACTATTCGCCCAAACTGGAAGTCGTCGCCACCACGGGACGCGATCAATCGGAAGCCGACCCGGCCTACCGAAATGTGCAAAGCAGCAGCGTGCAGCTCGTCGCCTCGATGAATCTGTACCGCGGCGGCGCAGATGCCGCGCGCGTACGTCAAACGTCCGCCCAGGCTTATGCCGCACGTGATCTGCGCAACTACACCTGCCGCAATATCCAGCAGGATCTGGCGGTGGCGTGGACCAACATCACGCGATTGCGCGAACAGATGCCCTTCCTGGTTCGTCACGAACAATCGACGAACAAAGTGCGCGATGCGTATCGTCAGCAGTTCAATATCGGGCAGCGATCGTTGCTCGACTTGCTCGATACCGAAAACGAACTTTTCGAATCGCGTCGTGCACTGGTCAACGGCCGCTACGATCTGCGATTGGCCGAATACCGTTGGCTGACACTTTCGCATCGCCTGCTCAGTTCGCTTGAACTGATTCCGGCGCGCGATGACGTGCCCGACGAAGAACGCCTGCTCGAAAGCGAAGAAAACATCATCGAGATGTGCTCGACCGATGCGCCCGATCAAGCACGCCTGCAGCCGGTCAAAGTGGAATACAACGAGGGCGTACTGCCGCCCACGCTGACGCCGCTCTACCCTACTTCCGGCGCATCGCCCGCCGCTGCAGCCACGACGGGCATGCCGGCGGCAGCAACAGCACCCCGCTATGCGCCGGTGCGAGCAGCGCCCGTTGCACCCGAAGATCGCGTCACGCCACGCCCGGTCTACCCCGCAGGCATGCCTGCTGTGACGCCCACGCGTCAACCCTGAAAGACATGAGCCATGGCTAGCGACGACAAAGATTTTTCAAAACTGGATGCGGACTTCGTTCGCGTGCTGGAAGACCTGGTCGACACCTTGATCGCCAATGGCACGCTGCGCCTGACGGACCTTCCCATTCAGGCGCAGCAAAAACTCAGTCAGCGCAAACAACAGCGCCGACGACTCACCGAGGATTTGGATCTTCTAGATGACGACGACGGACAAGTTATCTGAGCCCGCTGCAAGCACTTGGCGCGCCGACCCGCGAGCCACGCACGAGGACCCCTTACTGGACTGCCTGGTTGAACTGACGCGCATTCACGGCGTACCGGCGACGGCGCAAGCGCTGTCGTCCGGCCTCCCGCTCGTCGACAACCGGCTGACACCCTCGCTGATGCCCCGTGCCGCGGCGCGGGCGCATATGTCCGCACGAACAGTGAAGCGCACGCTCGATCGCATCGAACCTGCTCTGCTGCCGGCGATCCTGATGCTCAACGGCAATCGCGCCTGCGTGTTGCTGAAGTCGGAAGGCGATGTCTATTCAGTGGTGTTTCCGGAGTCGGGCTCCAGCGCTGTCGATCTCGATGCAGAAACCCTCCAGGCACAGTTCAGCGGCCTGGTGTGCTTCGTGCGCCCGCAGTTTCGCTTCGAAGCCCGTTCGCCACAGGTGGCCGACGTCCGCGGGCGCCATTGGTTCTGGGCCGCGATTTTCGACAATCGGCGTCTCTATCGCGATGCGCTGATCGCCGCGTTGCTGATCAATATTTTTGCCTTGGCCACACCGCTCTTCACGATGAACGTGTACGACCGCGTGGTGCCCAACAATGCCGTCGAAACCCTCTGGGTGCTGACCATCGGTATCGGTCTGGTCATCCTGTTCAACTTCATTCTGACCACGGTGCGCGCGTATGTTGTGGACGTGGCGAGTAAACGGGTCGACACCCGATTATCGTCGCTGATCATGGAACGCGTGCTCGACCTGCGCATGGAGGGACGGCCCGCTTCCGTCGGCTCTTTCGCGGCCAACCTGCGCTCGTTCGAATCGATCCGTGACTTCATCGCGTCCGCCAGTATCACCACGCTGGTCGATCTGCCTTTCATCGTGTTGTTTCTCGCCGTGCTGGCGTGGATTTCACCGTGGATGGTGCTGCCCCCCATCGTTGCCATCATCATCGTCCTGCTCGTGTCACTTGCCGCGCAAGCGCGGCTGGAAACGCTGACGATGTCGTCGTACCAGGCCAGTTCGCAACGCAACGCCACGCTCGTTGAGGCATTGACGGGCTTCGAAGCTGTCAAGACGCTCAATGCGCAGGGCGCGATGCAGCGCAACTGGGAGCGCTCCACAGAGTTCATCGCCCAAACCGGCGGCAAGCTCAAACTGATCTCGTCGACGACCGTGAACTTCGTTCAGGTCATGCAGCAACTCGTCTCGATCAGCGTGGTTGTGATCGGCGTGTACCTCGTATCCGAAAGCAGCTTATCGATGGGCGGCATCATCGCCTCGTCGATGATTGCGGGCCGTTGCCTGGTGCCGCTGGGCCAGGTCGCCGGCCTGCTGATGCAATATCAAAACGCGCGCACGTCGCTGTCTTCGATCGACAACTATATGAAGTTGCCGGTGGAGCGTCCGGCGGACGCCAACTTCCTGCATCGTCCGGTGTTTCATGGCGCGCTCGAATTTCGCGATGTGACGTTCGGCTATCCAGGTAGCTCGCAGGCCGCGTTAAAGAAGGTCACCCTCAAATTTGCGGCGGGCGAAAAGGTAGGCATCATCGGCCGCATCGGCTCGGGCAAGACCACGCTCGAGAAGCTCGTGCTGGGGTTGTATGCGCCCACCGAAGGCGCCGTATTGATCGACGGCATCGATGTGCGTCAGGTCGACCCGGCCGACCTGCGCCGTGCGATCGGCTACGTGCCGCAAGACCCCACCCTCTTCTACGGCACGCTCAAGCACAATCTGGCCATGGGCGCGCCCTTTGCCGACGACGCCAATATCCTTGCCGCGTCCGATCTTGCTGGCGTGACCGAGTTCGCCAACTTGAATCCCAAGGGCTTCGACATGTTGATCGGCGAACGCGGCGAATCGCTTTCCGGCGGCCAGCGCCAATCGGTTGCCGTGGCACGCGCACTCATCAACGATCCACCGATTTTGCTCTTGGACGAACCCAGCAGCAATATGGACCACCAAAGCGAGGCGCGTTTGAAAGAGCGCCTGCGCTCTGCAAGTGCCGATAAAACAGTCATCCTGGTCACGCACCGCACGGCGTTGCTCGATCTGGTCGACCGGTTGATCGTGATTGATGCCGGTACCGTGGTCGCGGATGGTCCTAAAGAGCAAGTGGTCGAGGCATTGCGCCAGGGCCGCGTTGGACGGGGAATGTAAAGATGGACATCAACCCTGCCTCGCCCCGCCCCAGCTTCTTCGCACGCCTTATTCGCGCGCCGCGCGATCTGTTTGTGTTCATGTTCGACCGCCTGCTCGAAGGTACCCGTTCGGGGCTGCCGAAAGAGCGGACCACATTCCCCGACGACGCCGAGTGGGCCATCGCCCAGCAGGATGCGCGCGGTTCGCGCATGTTGCTGTGGTTTGCGCTATTCGTGGTGTTCATCCTCATTTTGTGGGCCGCATTTGGCTACATCGATGAAGTCGTACGCGGCGAAGGCAAAGTCGTGCCCTCGCGCCAAGTGCAGATCATCCAAAGTCTGGATGGCGGCATCGTGCAGGAAATAAATGTTCGCCCGGGTCAAACCGTGACGACCAATGAAGTACTGCTGAAAATCGACTCGACGCGTTTTTCATCCTCGTTGGGCGAGAACAATGCCGACTACCTGAGCCTCTCGGCGCGGGCAGCGCGCCTGCGCGCCATCGCCACCGGCGAACCCTTCGTCGCGCCGCCGGATGTGCTCAAGGAAGCGCCGGCACTGGTGGAAGCCGAGCGCAACGGCTGGAGCTCGCGCACGACCGAAATCAATGCTGCGGTATCGGTGGCCCGTGAACAGTACAAGCAACGCCAGGAGGAGCTGCGCGAAACGATCGCCAAGCGCGACCAGGCGCAGTCCGGATGCTCGTTGACGTCACGTGAGCTGCAAGTGACGCAACCGCTTCTGAAAAGCGGCGCCGTGTCGGAAGTTGACCTGCTGCGTCTGCAGCGCGACGTGGCACGCTTTTGCGGAGAGGCCCGTGGCGCCGCGGCGCAGATCGATCGCATCCAGTCTTCGATCAAGGAAGCCGAAAGCAAGATCGCCGAAACCGAACTGACGATCCGCAACCAAGCGCGTAGCGAACTGTCGGAAACGCAAGCGAAACTGTCGACCCTCGAACAAGGCAAACTTGCCTTGGCGGATCGCGTGCGGCTCGCTGAAATTCGTTCGCCCGTGAACGGCACCGTCAAAACGGTCTTCTCCAACACCGTGGGCGGCGTGGTCCAACCCGGCAAGGACATTATCGAGATCGTTCCCTCGGACGATACGCTGTTGCTCGAAGTGCGCGTGCAGCCCCGCGACATCGGCTTTCTGCACCCCGGACAGGAAGCCGAGGTGAAGTTCACGGCCTACGACTTCGCGATCTACGGCGGCCTGAAAGGTAAAGTCGAAACGATCGGCGCCGACACCATCACGGATGAGCGTGGCAATTCGTTTTACATCGTCCGTGTACGCACCGATAAGTCGACCGTCGGCGACCTGAACTTCCCCATCATCCCCGGGATGGTGGCCGAAGTGCATGTGCTCACCGGCAAGCGCACCGTCCTTCAGTATTTGCTGAAACCCGTTTTGCGGGCCAAGGCAAATGCATTCACTGAACGCTAAGTGCGAGAATCATTGATATGGCTCAGCTTCCCGTACTCTTGCTCACCGACGACGATGTCCTGTGGCAACGTTGGCGCGAACTCAATACCACGCGGTGGCTTCCTGCCCGCGGTCACACCTTTGCCGACCTCGGCCGGTGGCAGCAAAATCGGCGTCAATTGGCACTGATCGATATGGACAGTAAAACCGTGCCGGCTGCGACCAGTGCCGACTGGGCCCCCTTGCTCGCCAGCATGCAGCTCATTGCCACAACCTCGCGCCCCTCAGACGATGCCGGCACTCAGGCGATCGGTGCAGGGTTTAGTGGCTATTGCCATGCCTTTGCCCCGCCCGAAACCTTGTCTCAGGCGTTGGAAGTGGCCTCTGCCGGCGAAATATGGATGGGACGGTCGCTTGTCACGCGCCTGCTGCGCATGGTGGATCAACGGCTGCCCGCCCAGGCGCCATGGGCGAGTCACAAACTCACCGATCGTGAGAACGACGTGGCGCGGCGCGCTGCTGTGGGTGACTCCAATCTGGTCATCGCCACCGCGCTGGGGATCACCGAACGCACCGTGAAGGCGCATATGTCATCGGTACTCGACAAGCTGAACGTTGCCGATCGGCTGCAACTTGCCCTGCTCGTTCATGGGATCGGTCAGCGCCAAGCTGCCTGAATGTGGCGTTCATATCGATCGCCGCCACCTGCCTGAATTGGCGTTGCTATCGATCGGCACTACCTGCCTGACCGGCGGGTTGCGCTACGCAGGCTGGTTTGACTTTAAAAGCCGACAAAAAGGCGACGATCGCGTGGGCAATTCCAACACTTACAAAATAAGTCCGCAGACCTGTCCTTAAGGACAATGCCATCGGCCACCCGGCTAACTAGTATCTCATCCATATTGGTTAATCCTGGAGTGCCTAATGGCCACCGCTGCTTCCGCCACCGTTACCGTCGTCAAACTCACTGGTCAAGCCTGGATCCGCAATCGCGATGGATCGCTGACTGAGTTGCACGAAGGTGCGCGGATCCCGGTAAACAGCGAGATCGTCACGGGCCCCGGCGCGGAACTCGAGCTCCAGGCGCAAAACGGCATGCCGGTGGTCATCGGCGCCGAACGCGAGCTGCTCTACACCGGCGACATCGAAGACATCCCGGGCGACGCCTCGGAAGTCAAAGTCGCCCAGCTTGGCGACACCGACACCGAACGCCTCATTGCCGCCTTGGAAGCCGGCCAGGATCCGTTCGATGTGTTGGACCCCACGGCAGCCGTGTCGCAAGCCGGCGGTGGCGGCGACTCGGGTGGTGGCGGCAACGTGTCGCGCCTGCTGTATGTGGTCGAGACGACCACGCCGTTGAACTTGTCATATCCGTCGCCGGGCGTACCTGCCGCCGACAACATCACCCTGGGCGACCTCGGCAACGGCGGTGCAGCGACGGCTGCAGCCACACCCACAACCCCCACGACTCCCACCACGCCAGTCACGACTACGCCGACCACGGGTACGCCGGGCACGGATTCGCCCACCACCGACACGCCGGTCACCACCACACCGACGACGGATACGCCCACAACCGACACCCCGGCGAACGAGACGCCGGTTACTCCTGCGCCCGCGCCCGCCGTCAACACCGCGCCTGTCGCGGTGAACGACGCCTTCGGCACCACGCAAAACGTCGGCTTGACCGGCAATATTCTCACTAATGATCGCGATGCCGATGGCGACACGATCAGCGTCGTCTCCGTCAATGGTCTGACGCTTTCCAACGGCACCGTCACCCTGGCTGGCAGCAACGGTGGCAGCTTCACCGTGGCCAGCGACGGCACCTACACGTTCGCGCCGGGCAGTGCCTTCCAAAGCCTCGGCGCCGGCGCCACCGCCATCACGACGGTGTCATACACCATCACGGATCCAAGCGGCGCCACGTCAACCGCGACCCTCCAGGTCACGATTACGGGTACCAACGACGCACCGGTGCTCACGACTGGCGTCACCTTGGCGGGCCAGATCAATACCGATGCCGACACCGTCAACGTCGGCATTGCCAACCAGTTCCGCGATCCCGATGCGGGCGACACCCTCACCTACTCGGCTTCGGGTCTGCCCGACGGCCTCTCGATCAACGGTGCAACGGGCATGATCTCCGGCATCCTTGCGAGTTCGGCCTCGCAAGGCGGCGCCAATGGCGACGGCATCTACAGCATCGTCGTCACCGCAACGGATGGAACGGGCGCGAGCGTATCGCAAACCTTTGCATGGACGGTTTCCAATCCCAGCCCCATTGCTGTCGACGACTTCGCGATCGGTAGCGAAACGGCAGCGGTTCAGGGCAACCTGCTCACCAACGACCGCGATCCGGATGGCGACACCATCACGGTGACCCAGGTCGGTGGTCAAACACTTTCCGCCACCGGTGTGGTCGTGGCCGGCTCCAATGGCGGTACGTTTACCGTGCTGGCCGATGGCACCTACACGTTTGCACCGGGCAACGACTTCCGCAGCCTTATCGACGGCGAATCCGCCACGACGCAGATCACGTACGTTATTCGTGACGCCGATGGCGCAACCTCGACCGCAACGCTGACGGTCACCGTCAATGGCAGCAACGATGCTGGCGTCATTAGCCCCGCCACACCGGGCGCCGATGCCGGCACCGTTATCGAAGACGCGACCGACACGACCACGTCGGGCAAACTCAATATCGTCGACCCCGATGCCGGCCAAGCGGTATTCACCGCCCAGCCCGCCACGGCTGGCGTGTACGGCAACTTCTCGATCGACGTCAACGGCAACTGGACGTACGCGCTGAACAACGCTGCGGCCAATGTGCAGGCGTTGGCGCAAGGCGAGCAACGCCAGGAAATCTTTACCGTGATGTCGGCTGACGGCACGGTTTCCCAAGTCACAGTCACCGTGATCGGTACGAATGACGCTGCCGTCATTGCTGGCCAAGGTACGGGCACGGTCACGGAAGACCAAATCACCACTGCCTCCGGCACGTTGACTGTGACGGACGCTGACGCTGGCCAGGCCACGTTTACCGCACAAACCGGTACCACAGGCACGTACGGCTCGTTCTCCATCGGCACCGATGGCGCCTGGACCTACACGCTCAATAACACTGCCGCCAACGTCCAAGCGTTGGCGCAAGGCGAACAACGCCAGGAAATCTTTACCGTCACTTCGGCTGACGGCACGGTCTCGCAAGTCACGGTTACCGTGATCGGCACCAACGATGCAGCTGTGATCGCCGGTCAAGGCACGGGCACCGTTACTGAAGACAGTGTGTTGACCGCTTCAGGCACGTTAACCGTCACCGATGCTGACGCTGGCCAAGCCACATTCACCGCACAGAGCGGCACCGCTGGAACGTACGGTTCCTTCTCCATCGGCACTGACGGTGCCTGGACCTACACGCTCAATAACACGGCAGCTAACGTCCAAGCCTTGGCGCAAGGCGAGCAACGTCAAGAAATCTTCACCGTCACTTCCGCTGACGGCACCGTCTCGCAGGTCACGGTCACTGTGATTGGTACCAACGACGCTGCGGTTATTGCAGGCCAAGGCACTGGCACGGTTACCGAAGACAGTGTCTTGACTGCCTCCGGCACATTGACCGTCACGGATGCAGATGCTGGCCAAGCCACGTTTACGGCTCAAACCGCCACGGTTGGAACATACGGCGCCTTCTCCATCGGCACCGACGGTGCATGGACTTACACGCTCAACAACGCCGCACCCAACGTTCAATCGTTAGCGCAAGGTGAACAGCGCCAAGAAGTGTTCACGGTCACTTCCGCTGATGGCACCGTCTCGCAAGTCACGGTCACCGTAATCGGTACGAATGACGCAGCTGTGATCGCTGGACAAAGCGCCGGCTCCGTCACTGAAGACAGTGTGTTGACCGCTTCGGGCACGTTGACCGTCACGGACGTTGACGCTGGCCAAGCCACATTTACCGCGCAAAACGCCACTGCTGGCGTATACGGCTCGTTCTCGATCGGCACCGACGGCGCATGGACGTACACCCTCAACAACACTGCCGCTAACGTTCAGGCGTTGGCACAGGGGGAGCAACGTCAGGAAGTATTCACGGTCACTTCGGCTGACGGCACTGTCTCGCAAGTTACGGTCACCGTTGTCGGCACCAACGATGCTGCCGTTATTGCAGGCCAAGGCACCGGCACGGTTACTGAAGACAGTGCGTTGACGGCCTCGGGCACGTTGACTGTAACGGACGCTGACGCTGGCCAAGCCACGTTTACGGCTCAGACCGGCTCCGCTGGGACGTACGGCGCATTCTCCATCGGCACCGATGGTGCCTGGACCTACGCGCTCAACAACACTGCCGCCAACGTTCAAGCACTGGCGCAAGGCGAGCAACGTCAAGAGATCTTCACCGTCACTTCCGCTGACGGCACGGTCTCGCAAGTCACCGTTACCGTTATCGGCACCAACGACGCCGCAGTCATCGCCGGCCAAGGCACGGGCACGGTTACTGAAGACCAAACCACCACCGCTTCGGGAACGTTGACAGTCACCGACGCCGACGCTGATCAGGCAACGTTCACGGCGCAGACCGCCACCGCTGGAGCGTACGGTTCGTTCTCCATCGGCACCGATGGCGCATGGACATACACGCTCAACAACACCGCAGCCAACGTTCAAGCACTGGCGCAAGGCGAACAACGCCAAGAAGTGTTCACGGTCACGTCCGCTGATGGCACGGTCTCGCAAGTCACCGTGACGGTGATCGGCACCAACGACGCTGCCGTCATTGCTGGTCAAGGCACAGGTACCGTCACTGAAGATCGAGTCACCACGGCCTCTGGCACGTTGACGGTCACCGATGCCGACGCTGGTCAAGCAACATTCACCGCTCAAACCGGTACCGCCGGCACCTACGGAGCCTTCTCCATCGGCACCGACGGCGGCTGGACATACACGCTCAATAACACCGCAACTAACGTTCAATCGCTCGCTCAAGGTGAACAACGTCAAGAAGTGTTCACCGTTACGTCGGCCGACGGTACCGTCTCGCAAGTCACTGTTACGGTCATCGGCACCAACGACGCCGCGGTGATCGCTGGCCAAGGCGCCGGCACCGTCACCGAGGACAGCGTATTGACCGCTTCGGGCACGTTGACCGTGACCGACGCTGATGCTGGCCAGGCCACGTTCACTGCACAGACCGCGACTGCTGGAACGTACGGTTCATTCTCGATCGGCACCGACGGTGCCTGGACCTACACGCTGAACAACACTGCAGCTAACGTTCAAGCGTTGGCGCAAGGCGAGCAACGCCAGGAAGTGTTCACGGTCACGTCTGCTGACGGCACGGTTTCCCAAGTCACCGTCACGGTAATCGGCACCAACGACGCTGCCGTCATTGCAGGCCAAGGCACAGGTACCGTCACTGAAGATCAAGTCACCACCGCTTCCGGCACGTTGACTGTCACTGACGCTGACGCAGGCCAAGCCACGTTCACCGCGCAGACCGCCACCGCTGGAACGTACGGTTCGTTCTCCATCGGCACCGACGGCGCATGGACCTACACGCTCAACAACGCGGCTGCTAACGTTCAAGCGTTGGCACAGGGTGAGCAACGCCAGGAAGTCTTTACGGTCACGTCGGCTGACGGCACGGTTTCACAAGTCACCGTCACGGTGATCGGAACCAACGACGCCGCAGTGATCGCCGGTCAAGGAACGGGCACCGTCACGGAAGACAGCGTGTTGACCGCCTCGGGCCAATTGACCGTCACCGATACGGACGCGGGCCAAGCTACGTTCACGGCACAGACCGGCACTGCCGGCACGTACGGCGCATTCTCGATCGGCACTGATGGCGCATGGAATTACACGCTCAATAACGCCGCAGCTAACGTTCAAGCGTTGGCACAAGGCGAGCAGCGTCAAGAAGTGTTTACCGTCACCTCGGCTGACGGCACTGTCTCGCAAGTCACCGTGACGGTGATCGGCACCAATGACGCCGCAGTCATCGCTGGTCAAGGAACGGCCACCGTTACTGAAGACAGTGTCTTGACTGCTTCGGGCACATTGACCGTGACCGACGCTGATGCTGGTCAGGCAACGTTTACCGCACAAACTGGTACCGCGGGCACGTACGGCGCCTTCTCGATTGGCACCGATGGCGCGTGGACCTATACCCTGAACAACACCGCAGCCAACGTCCAGGCATTGGCGCAAGGCGAACAGCGCCAAGAAATATTTACCGTCACCTCAGCTGATGGCACCGTCTCGCAAGTCACTGTGACAGTGATCGGTACGAATGACGCTGCGGTCATCGCCGGCCAGGGCACTGGCACGGTTACCGAAGACCAGATCACCACCGCTTCGGGCACGTTGACCGTCACAGACGCCGATGCAGGCCAAGCCACGTTTACCGCACAAACCGGCACCGCTGGAACGTACGGTTCGTTCTCCATCGGCACCGATGGCGCGTGGACCTATACCCTGAACAACACCGCCGCCAACGTCCAAGCATTGGCGCAAGGTGAACAGCGCCAGGAAGTGTTTACGGTCACGTCCGCTGACGGCACTGTGTCGCAAGTAACGCTCACCGTCGTTGGCACCAACGATGCTGCAGTCATCGGCGGACAGAGCTCCGGTACGGTCACTGAAGATCAAGTTACCAATGCCTCCGGCACGTTGACGGTTACCGACGCTGATGCTGGTCAAGCAGCATTCACCGCTCAAACCGGTACAGCCGGAACTTACGGCACCTTCTCGATCGGCACTGATGGCGCATGGACTTACGCGCTAAACAACACCGCAGCTAACGTTCAAGCCTTGGCACAAGGTGAACAGCGTCAAGAGGTGTTCACCGTAACGTCCACTGACGGCACGGTCTCGCAAGTTACCGTGACCGTGATCGGAACCAACGACGCCGCAGTGATCGCCGGTCAAGGAACGGGCACCGTCACGGAAGACAGCGTGTTGACCGCCTCGGGCCAATTGACCGTCACCGACGCAGACGCGGGCCAAGCTACGTTCACGGCACAGACCGGCACTGCCGGCACGTACGGCGCATTCTCGATCGGCACCGACGGCGCCTGGACCTACACGCTCAACAACACCGCGGCTAACGTTCAAGCGTTGGCACAGGGTGAGCAACGCCAGGAAGTCTTTACGGTCACGTCGGCTGACGGTACGGTCTCGCAAGTTACCGTCACCGTCATCGGCACGAACGACGCTGCCGTTATCGCTGGCCAAGGCACTGGCACGGTTACCGAAGATCAAACCACCACCGCTTCGGGCACGTTGACTGTCACGGACGCCGACGCTGGCCAAGCCACATTTACCGCGCAGAACGCCACTGCTGGCGCCTACGGCTCGTTCTCCATCGGCACCGACGGTGCATGGACGTACACCCTCAACAACACTGCCGCTAACGTTCAGGCGTTGGCGCAAGGTGAACAGCGCCAGGAAGTGTTTACCGTCACGTCGGCTGACGGCACTGTCTCGCAAGTCACCGTCACCGTCATCGGCACGAACGACGCTGCCGTTATCGCTGGCCAAGGCACGGGCACAGTCACCGAAGATCAAACCACCACCGCTTCAGGCACGTTGACCGTCACGGACGCCGACGCTGGCCAAACCACGTTTACCGCACAGACCGGCACCGCAGGCACATACGGCTCGTTCTCCATCGGCACCGATGGCGCGTGGACCTACTCGCTCAACAACACTGCCGCTAATGTTCAAGCGTTGGCGCAAGGCGAACAGCGCCAAGAAGTATTCACGGTCACGTCTGCTGACGGCACCGTGTCGCAAGTTACGGTCACTGTTATCGGCACCAACGATGCCGCAGTCATCGCCGGCCAAAGTACGGGCACCGTCACTGAAGACAGTGTGTTGAATGCTTCGGGCACGTTGACCGTCACGGACGCCGACGCTGGCCAAACCACGTTTACCGCACAGACCGGCACCGCAGGCACATACGG
>JAVDKL010000001.1:974553-3422687 GCA_030849965.1 Schauerella fraxinea
CTCGTTCTCCATCGGCACCGATGGCGCGTGGACCTACTCGCTCAACAACACTGCCGCTAACGTTCAGGCGTTGGCGCAAGGTGAACAACGTCAAGAAGTATTCACGGTCACGTCTGCTGACGGCACCGTATCTCAAGTCACGGTCACGGTCATTGGCACCAATGACGCGGCTGTCATTGCCGGCCAAGGTACGGGCACAGTTACCGAAGACCAAATCACGACTGCCTCCGGCACGTTGACCGTCACAGATGCTGACGTTGGCCAGGCCACGTTTACCGCACAAACCGGCACCGCTGGAACGTACGGTTCGTTCTCGATCGGCACCGACGGTGCATGGACCTACACGCTCAACAACACCGCCGCTAACGTTCAAGCGTTGGCACAGGGTGAGCAACGTCAAGAAGTCTTTACTGTCACGTCCGCTGATGGCACCGTCTCGCAGGTCACGGTCACTGTTATCGGCACCAACGATGCCGCAGTCATCGCCGGCCAAAGTACGGGCACCGTCACTGAAGACCAAATCACCACGGCATCCGGCACGTTGACCGCCACCGATGCTGACGCTGGCCAAGCCACGTTCACGGCTCAAACTGGTACCGCCGGCACCTACGGCGCCTTCTCGATCGGCACCGATGGCGCGTGGACCTACTCGCTCAACAACACGGCCGCCAACGTCCAGGCATTGGCACAAGGCGAACAGCGCCAAGAAGTATTCACGGTCACGTCTGCTGACGGCACCGTATCTCAAGTCACGGTCACTGTCATTGGCACCAACGACGCAGCTGTCATTGCCGGCCAAGGCACGGGTACAGCTACCGAAGATCAAACCACCACCGCTTCGGGAACGTTGACCGTCACCGATGCCGACGCTGGTCAGGCCACTTTCACCGCTCAGACCGGCACTGCCGGCACCTACGGTTCGTTCTCCATTGGCACCGATGGCGCGTGGACCTACACACTGAACAACACCGCCGCTAACGTCCAAGCCTTGGCGCAGGGCGAGCAACGCCAAGAAATCTTCACCGTTACTTCGGCTGACGGCACTGTCTCGCAAGTCACGGTCACTGTCATCGGCACCAACGACGCTGCCGTCATTGCAGGCCAAGGCACAGGCACGGTTACTGAAGACAGTGCGCTGACGGCCTCGGGCACGTTGACCGCCACCGATGCTGACGCTGGCCAAGCCACGTTCACGGCTCAAACTGGTACCGCCGGCACCTACGGCGCCTTCTCGATCGGCACCGATGGCGCGTGGACCTACTCGCTCAACAACACGGCCGCCAACGTCCAGGCATTGGCACAAGGCGAACAGCGCCAAGAAGTATTTACCGTCACCTCGGCTGATGGAACAGTCTCTCAAGTTACGGTAACCGTCATTGGCACGAACGACGCAGCTGTCATCGCGGGTCAAGGCACCGGCACAGTTACTGAAGATCAAATCACCACCGCTTCCGGCACGTTGACGGTGACGGACGTAGATGCTGGCCAAGCCACGTTTACGGCTCAAACCGCCACCGCTGGCACGTACGGTTCCTTCTCCATCGGTACCGACGGTGCCTGGACCTACGCCCTCAACAACACTGCCGCCAATGTTCAAGCATTGGCGCAAGGTGAGCAACGTCAAGAGATCTTCACCGTCACGTCGGCTGACGGTACCGTTTCGCAAGTAACCGTCACCGTCGTCGGCACCAACGATGCCGCAGTCATCGGCGGGCAAAGCTCCGGTACGGTCACTGAAGACCAAACCACGACGGCCTCAGGCACGTTGACCGTCACTGACGCTGATGCTGGTCAGGCAACGTTTACGGCACAAACCGCCACCGCTGGAACGTACGGTTCTTTCTCCATCGGCACCGACGGTGCATGGACGTACGCGCTCAACAATGCGGCAGCTAACGTTCAAGCATTGGCGCAAGGCGAGCAACGTCAAGAGATCTTCACCGTCACGTCGGCTGACGGCACCGTGTCGCAAGTAACGGTCACCGTCGTCGGCACCAACGATGCCGCAGTCATCGGCGGGCAAAGCTCCGGTGCGGTCACTGAAGATCAGATCACCACTGCCTCGGGCACGTTGACAGTTACCGACGCTGACGCTGGTCAAGCAACATTTACCGCTCAAACCGCCACCGCTGGAACGTACGGTTCTTTCTCCATCGGCACCGACGGTGCATGGACGTACGCGCTGAACAACGCCGCCGCTAACGTTCAGGCGTTGGCGCAAGGCGAGCAACGTCAAGAAATCTTTACCGTTACTTCGGCCGACGGTACGATCTCGCAAGTCACAGTCACTGTCATCGGTACCAACGACGCTGCAGTCATTGCAGGCCAAGGCACAGGTACCGTCACTGAAGATCAAGTCACCACCGCTTCCGGCACGTTGACTGTCACGGACGCTGACGCTGGCCAAGCCACGTTCACCGCGCAGACCGGCACCGCGGGCACCTACGGCGCCTTCTCGATCGGCACCGACGGCGCGTGGACCTACACGCTGAACAACGCTGCCGCCAACGTCCAGGTGCTGGCGCAAGGCGAGCAACGTCAAGAAATCTTTACCGTTACTTCGGCTGACGGCACGATCTCGCAAGTCACAGTCACTGTCATCGGTACCAACGACGCTGCCGTCATTGCTGGCCAAGGCACGGGCACGGTCACTGAAGACCAAACCACGACGGCCTCAGGCACGTTGACCGTCACTGACGCTGATGCTGGTCAAGCAACGTTTACGGCTCAAACAGCCACCGCTGGAACGTACGGCGCTTTCTCGATCGGCACAGATGGTGCATGGACCTACGCGCTCAACAATGCGGCAGCTAACGTTCAAGCATTGGCACAAGGCGAGCAACGTCAAGAAGTGTTCACCGTTACTTCGGCTGACGGCACTGTCTCGCAAGTCACGGTCACTGTCATTGGCACCAACGACGCTGCCGTCATTGCTGGTCAAGGTACGGGCACGGTCACCGAAGACCAAACCACTACCGCTTCTGGCACGTTGACTGTCACTGATGCTGACGTTGGCCAGGCCACGTTCACGGCTCAAACCGGCACCGCGGGCGCCTACGGTTCGTTCTCCATTGGCACCGATGGCGCGTGGACCTACACGCTCAACAACACGGCTGCTAACGTTCAAGCGTTGGCACAAGGTGAACAGCGCCAAGAAGTGTTCACGGTCACGTCTGCTGACGGCACTGTCTCGCAAGTCACCGTCACCGTTATCGGCACGAACGACGCAGCAGTTATCGCAGGCCAAGGCACCGGCACCGTCACTGAAGATCAAGTCACCACCGCTTCCGGCACGTTGACCGTCTCGGACGCCGACGCTGGCCAAGCCACGTTTACCGCACAGACCGGCACCGCGGGCACCTACGGCGCCTTCTCAATCGGCACCGACGGCGCGTGGACCTACACGCTTGACAACAACGCTGCGAACGTTCAAGCGTTGGCGCAAGGCGAGCAACGTCAAGAAATCTTCACCGTCACCTCTGCTGACGGCACGGTTTCACAAGTCACCGTCACGGTGATCGGCACCAACGACGCAGCTGTGATCGCTGGTCAAGGAACGGGCACCGTTACTGAAGACAGCGTGTTGACGGCTTCGGGCACGTTGACCGTCACGGACGCTGATGCTGGTCAAGCAACGTTTACGGCTCAAACCGCCACCGCTGGAACGTACGGCGCTTTCTCCATCGGCACTGATGGTGCATGGACCTACGCGCTCAATAATGCGGCAGCTAACGTTCAAGCATTGGCACAAGGCGAACAGCGCCAAGAAGTATTTACCGTCACCTCGGCCGATGGAACAGTCTCCCAAGTTACGGTAACCGTCATTGGCACGAACGACGCAGCTGTCATCGCGGGTCAAGGCACCGGCACAGTTACTGAAGATCAAATCACCACCGCTTCCGGCACGTTGACGGTGACGGACGTAGATGCTGGCCAAGCCACGTTTACGGCTCAAACCGCCACCGCTGGCACGTACGGTTCCTTCTCCATCGGTACCGACGGTGCCTGGACCTACACGCTCAATAACGCCTCAGCTAACGTTCAAGCGTTGGCACAAGGCGAGCAACGCCAAGAAGTCTTTACGGTTACGTCGGTTGACGGCACCGTCTCTCAGGTCACCGTCACAGTAATCGGCACGAACGACGCAGCTGTCATTGCTGGCCAAGGCACGGGCACGGTCACCGAAGACAGCGTGTTGACGGCCTCCGGCACGTTGACCGTCAATGATGCTGATGCTGGCCAAGCCACGTTCACGGCCCAAACCGGCACCGCCGGTACCTACGGCTCGTTCTCCATCGGTACCGAAGGTGCATGGACCTACTCGCTCAACAACGCTGCCGCCAACGTTCAGGCGTTGGCACAGGGTGAACAACGCCAAGAGATCTTCACTGTCACTTCGGCTGACGGAACGGTTTCGCAAGTCACGGTCACCGTGATCGGCACCAACGACGCAGCCGTCATTGCCGGGCAAGGCACGGGCACGGTGACCGAAGATCAAATCACCACCGCCTCGGGCACGTTGACGGTCTCGGACGCAGATGCTGGCCAAGCCACGTTCACGGCTCAAGCCGGCACGGCCGGCACCTACGGTTCGTTCTCCATCGGCACCGATGGCGCATGGACCTACACGCTCAACAACGCGGCTGCTAACGTTCAGGCGTTGGCGCAAGGTGAGCAACGTCAGGAAATCTTTACCGTAACTTCCGCTGATGGCACGGTCTCACAAGTCACCGTTACCGTCATCGGTACTAATGACGCAGCAGTGATCGCTGGCCAGGGCGCAGGTACGGTTACTGAAGACAGTGTGTTGACGGCCTCGGGTACATTGACCGTTACGGACGCCGACGCAGGCCAAGCCACGTTCACAGCCCAAGCTGGCACCGCCGGCACATACGGCGCATTCTCCATCGGCACCGACGGCGCATGGACCTACACGCTCAACAATACTGCCGCCAACGTTCAAGCGTTGGCACAGGGCGAGCAACGCCAGGAAGTGTTTACCGTCACCTCGGCTGACGGCACTGTCTCGCAAGTCACTGTCACTGTCGTCGGCACCAACGACGCTGCTGTGATCGCGGGCCAAGGCACTGGCACGGTTACCGAAGACCAAACCACCACTGCTTCAGGCGCGTTGACCGTCACCGATGCCGACGCAGGCCAAGCCACGTTCACGGCTCAAGCCGGCACGGCCGGCACCTACGGTTCGTTCTCCATCGGCGCCGATGGCGCATGGACCTACACGCTGAACAACGCCGCCGCTAACGTCCAAGCATTGGCGCAAGGCGAGCAACGTCAAGAAATCTTCACCGTAACTTCGGCTGATGGCACGGTCTCACAAGTCACCGTTACCGTCATCGGTACTAATGACGCAGCAGTGATCGCCGGCCAGGGCGCAGGCACGGTTACTGAAGACAGTGTGTTGACGGCCTCGGGTACGTTGACCGTCACGGACGCCGACGCAGGCCAAGCCACGTTCACGGCCCAAGCTGGCACCGCCGGCACCTACGGTTCGTTCTCCATCGGCGCCGATGGCGCATGGACTTACACGCTGAATAACACTGCCGCCAACGTCCAGGCGTTGGCACAGGGCGAGCAACGTCAAGAAATCTTCACTGTCACTTCGGCTGACGGAACGGTTTCGCAAGTCACCGTCACGGTGATCGGCACCAACGACGCTGCTGTGATCGCTGGTCAAGGAACGGGCACCGTTACTGAAGACAGCGTGTTGACGGCTTCGGGCACGGTGACCGTCACCGATGCTGACGCGGGCCAAGCCACGTTCACGGCTCAAACCGCCACCGCCGGAACGTACGGCGCCTTCTCCATCGGCACCGACGGCGCGTGGACGTATACGCTCAACAATACAGCCGCCAACGTTCAGGCGTTGGCACAGGGCGAGCAACGTCAGGAGATCTTTACGGTCACGTCCGCTGACGGCACCGTATCTCAAGTCACGGTCACGGTCATTGGCACCAACGACGCCGCAGTCATTGCTGGCCAAGGCACGGGCACGGTCACCGAAGACAGCGTGTTGACCGCTTCAGGCACGTTGACCGTCACCGATGCTGACGCTGGCCAAGCCACATTCACCGCACAGAGCGGCACCGCTGGAACATACGGGTCGTTCTCGATTGGCACCGACGGCGCATGGACATACACGCTCAACAACGCCGCAGCTAACCTTCAAGCGTTGGCACAAGGCGAGCAACGCCAAGAAGTCTTTACGGTTAAGTCGGTTGACGGCACCGTCTCTCAGGTCACGGTCACTGTTATCGGCACCAACGATGCCGCAGTTATCGCAGGCCAAGGTACGGGCACGGTTACCGAAGATCAAACCACCACCGCTTCGGGAACGTTGACCGTCACCGATGCTGACGCTGGCCAAGCCACATTCACCGCACAGAGCGGCACCGCTGGAACATACGGGTCGTTCTCGATTAGCACCGACGGCGCGTGGACCTACACGCTGAACAACACTGCTGCCAACGTTCAGGCGCTGGCGCAAGGTGAGCAACGCCAAGAGATCTTCACGGTTACTTCGGCTGACGGCACGGTCTCGCAAGTCACCGTAACGGTGATTGGCACCAACGACGCTGCAGTGATCGCTGGCCAAGGCACGGGCACCGTCACTGAAGACAGCGTGTTGACCGCTTCAGGCACGTTGACCGTCACCGATGCTGACGCTGGCCAAGCCACATTCACGGCCCAAACCGGCACCGCCGGTACCTACGGTTCGTTCTCCATCGGCACCGACGGTGCCTGGACCTACACGCTCAACAACACTGCGGCTAACGTTCAAGCGTTGGCACAGGGCGAGCAACGCCAGGAAATGTTTACCGTCACCTCGGCTGACGGCACTGTCTCGCAAGTTACGGTCACCGTCATCGGCACGAACGACGCAGCTGTCATCGCAGGTCAAGGTACTGGAAACGTCACTGAAGACACTGCTGTAAACGCAAATGGCAGCTTGGTGTCTACAGGTATGTTGACCATCTCGGACGCTGATGCAGGTCAAAGCACATTCCAAGCTGGCACCGCAGTTCCGGTCGGTTCGACCCTCGGCTCGTTGTCGATCACGGCGAACGGTGCTTGGACCTACAACGTTGCAAACTCGGATGTGCAATACCTGGCCGCCGGTCAAACGAAGGTTGAGTCATTTACGGTTTCGGCTGCTGACGGCACCACCACAGTTGTGACGGTAACGATTACCGGAACCAACGACGTTCCGACATTTGTCGGCGCCGCAACCGGCACTGTGACCGAAGACACGGCGGTTAACGTCGATGGCAACCTCGTATCCAGCGGCACATTGATCGTCACTGACGCTGACGCAGGTCAAAGCACGTTCCAGGCAGGTACCGCCGTTCCGGTCGGCTCGACATTGGGCTCGCTGTCGATCGCTGCAAACGGCACCTGGATCTACAACGTCGCCAACAACGCCGTTCAGTATCTGGCTGCTGGCGAAACAAAGACGGAATCGTTCACGGTTGCTGCCGCTGATGGCACGACGACCATCGTCACGGTCACGATCACCGGCACGAACGACGTACCCACGTTCACGGGCGTCAATTCGGGCGCGGTGACTCAAGACAACGCGGTCAGCACAGGCGGCGATCTCGTCTCGTCGGGATCATTGGTCGTTGCTGATGCTGACGCCAACCAAAGCACGTTCAACGCTGGCCCAGGCGTACCAGTTGGTTCGACCGTAGGCTCTTTGTCCATTGCCGAAAACGGGACATGGACATACAACGTTGCTAACAGCGCAGTCCAGTATCTTGCCGCCGGCGAAACGAAGCCCGAATCGTTCACGGTGTTCGCCGCTGATGGCACCACGACAGTCGTCACGGTCACCATTACTGGTACCAATGACGTTCCGACGTTCTCGGGCACGTCGGCGGGTTCGGTAACGGAAGACAACGCCGTCAATGTCGATGGCAACTTGGTGTCGTCGGGCACGTTGACCATCGCCGATGCTGATGCAGGCCAAAGCACGTTCAAGGCTGGCACCGCTATACCGGTTGGCTCGACCTTGGGTTCGTTGTCGATTGCTGAAAACGGCACCTGGACCTATAACGTCGCCAACTCGGCCGTTCAGTATCTCGCTGCTGGCCAAACGAAGGTTGAGTCGTTCACCGTCTCGGCTGCGGACGGCACCACCACTGTCGTTACTGTCACGATCACGGGCACCAACGACGTTCCGACATTCTCCGGCGCCGCAACCGGCACCGTGACTGAAGACACGGCTGTCAACGCCAACGGCAATCTGGTTTCGTCCGGCACCCTTACGATCTCCGACGCTGACGCAGGTCAGAGCACGTTCAAGGCAGGCACTGCCGTTCCGGTCGGTACGACCTTGGGTTCGTTGTCGATTGCAGAGAACGGCGCTTGGACCTACAACGTTGCCAACAGCGCTGTTCAGTACTTGGCCGCGGGTCAAACGAAGGTCGAGTCGTTCACGGTCTCGGCCGCTGACGGCACGACCACTGTCATTACCGTTACGATCACCGGCACCAACGACGTCCCGACGTTCTCGGGCGCGAACGCTGGCGCCGTCACCGAAGATACCGCTGTCAACGCCAACGGCAATCTGGTCTCGTCGGGCACATTGACGATCTCGGACGCCGACGCAGGTCAAGGCACGTTCACGGCAGGCACCGCAGTCCCGGTCGGCTCGACCTTGGGCTCGTTGTCGATTACAGAGAACGGCACCTGGACATACAACGTCGCCAACTCGGCCGTTCAATATCTGGCCGCTGGTCAAACGAAGACCGAGTCGTTCACCGTCTCGGCTGCGGATGGCACCACCACTGTCATTACCGTCACGATCACCGGCACAAATGATGTCCCGACGTTTGCTGGTGCCGCCACCGGCGCAGTCACCGAAGACACCGCCGTTAACGCCAACGGCAACCTCGTCTCTTCCGGTACGTTGACGATCTCGGATGCTGATGCAGGTCAAAGCACGTTCAAGGCTGGCACCGCTGTTCCAGTTGGTTCCACTTTGGGTTCGTTGTCGATCGCTGAAAACGGCACTTGGACCTACAACGTCGCCAACAGCGCCGTCCAGTACCTCGCAGCTGGCCAAACGAAGATTGAGTCGTTCACGGTCGCTGCCGCTGATGGCACCACGACTGTGGTTACCGTCACCATCACCGGCACGAACGATGTTCCGACATTCGCAGGCGCTGCCACTGGAACCGTCACCGAAGACACAGCTGTCAACGCTAATGGCAATTTGGTCTCTTCCGGCACGTTGACGATATCGGACGCTGACGCAGGTCAAAGCACATTCAAGGCTGGCACGGCTGTTCCGGTTGGTTCGACTTTGGGTTCGTTGTCCATCGCTGAAAACGGCACGTGGACTTACAACGTCGCTAATAGCGCCGTTCAATACCTCGCTGCCGGTCAAACGAAGGTTGAGTCGTTCACGGTTTCTGCGGCTGATGGCACGACCACGGTTGTGACGGTCACGATCACGGGCACCAACGACGTTCCGACGTTCTCGGGCGCCGCTGCCGGCACCGTGACTGAAGACACCGCTGTCAACGCGAACGGCAATCTGGTTTCGTCCGGCACACTGACGATCTCGGATGCTGACGCAGGTCAGAGCACCTTCAAGGCTGGCACCGCTGTGCCGGTCGGTACGACCTTGGGTTCGCTGTCGATTGCAGAGAACGGTACGTGGACCTACAACGTTGCCAACAGCGCCGTTCAATACTTGGCCGCTGGCCAAACGAAGCTTGAGTCGTTCACTGTGGCTGCTGCCGACGGCACGACCACTGTCGTTACCGTCACGATCACTGGCACTAACGATGTACCGACCTTTTCCGGCGCCGCAACCGGCACCGTGACTGAAGACACGGCTGTCAACGCCAACGGCAATCTGGTTTCGTCAGGCACGTTGACGATCTCAGATGCTGACGCAGGTCAGAGCACGTTCAAGGCAGGCACCGCAATGCCGGTCGGTACGACCCTGGGTTCGTTGTCGATTGCAGAAAACGGCACGTGGACCTACAACGTCGCCAACAGCGCTGTTCAGTACCTCGCCGCCGGTCAAACGAAGATTGAGTCGTTCACGGTTTCGGCTGCGGATGGCACCACCACTGTCGTTACTGTCACCATCACCGGCACCAACGACGTCCCGACATTCGCAGGAGCTGCTACCGGCACGGTCACCGAAGACACGGCAGTCAATGCCAACGGCAATCTGGTCTCGTCCGGCACGCTGACGATCTCGGACGCTGACGCAGGTCAAAGCACCTTTAAGGCCGGTACTGCTGTGCCGGTTGGCTCGACGCTCGGCTCCTTGTCGATTGCCGAGAATGGCACATGGACCTACAACGTCGCCAACTCGGCCGTTCAATACTTGGCCGCTGGTCAAACGAAGGTCGAGTCGTTTACGGTTTCTGCTGCTGACGGCACGACCACCGTCGTCACTGTCACGATCACGGGTACCAACGACGTTCCGACGTTCGCTGGCGCTTCCGCGGGCACCGTCACCGAAGACACAGCAGTCAACGCGAACGGCAATCTGGTTTCGTCGGGCGCGTTGACGATCTCGGATGCTGATGCTGGCCAAAGCACCTTCAAGGCCGGTACTGCTGTGCCGGTTGGCTCGACGCTCGGCTCCTTGTCGATTGCTGAAAACGGCACGTGGACATACAACGTCGCCAACAGCGCCGTCCAGTACCTGGCCGCTGGTCAAACGAAGGTCGAGTCGTTTACGGTTTCTGCCGCTGACGGCACGACCACCGTCGTCACCGTCACGATCACAGGTACCAACGACGTTCCGACGTTCGCTGGCGCTTCCGCGGGCACCGTCACCGAAGACACAGCAGTCAACGCGAATGGCAATTTGGTTTCGTCGGGCGCGTTGACGATCTCGGATGCTGATGCTGGCCAAAGCACCTTCAAGCCTGGCACCGCGGTTCCGGTCGGCTCGACCTTGGGCTCGCTGTCGGTCGCTGAGAATGGAACTTGGATCTACAACGTCGCCAACGGCGCCGTTCAATATCTGGCCGCTGGTCAAACGAAGGTTGAGTCGTTCACGGTTTCTGCCGCCGACGGCACGACCACTGTCGTCACTGTCACGATCACGGGTACCAACGACGTTCCGACGTTTGCTGGCGCTGCCACTGGCACCGTCAACGAAGACACCGCTGTCAACGCTAATGGCAATTTGGTCTCGTCGGGCACGCTGACCATCTCAGATGCTGATGCGGGCCAAAGCACATTCAAGGCTGGCGCTGCAGTTCCGGTCGGCTCGACCTTGGGCTCGTTGTCCATCGCCGAAAACGGCACTTGGACCTACAACGTCGCCAATTCGGCCGTTCAATACTTAGCCGCCGGACAAACGAAGGTTGAATCGTTCACCGTGGCTGCTGCCGACGGCACGACCACCGTCGTCACCGTCACGATCACGGGCACCAACGACGTCCCGACATTCTCGGGCACGAATGCTGGCGCCGTCACCGAAGACACCGCAGTAAACGCCAACGGCAATCTGGTCTCTTCCGGTACGTTGACGATCTCGGACGCAGACGCAGGCCAAAGCTCGTTCAAGGCCGGCACTGCAGTCCCCGTCGGTACGACCTTGGGTTCGTTGTCCATCGCCGAGAATGGCACGTGGACCTACAACGTCTCTAACTCGGCCGTTCAGTACCTGGCCGCTGGTCAAACCAAGGTTGAGTCGTTCACGGTTTCAGCCGCTGACGGGACGACTACGGTTGTGACGGTCACAATCACCGGCACGAATGACGTTCCGACGTTCGCCGGTGCCGCTACCGGCACAGTGACTGAAGACACGGCCGTCAACGCCAACGGCAATCTGGTTTCGTCGGGCACGCTGACGATCTCGGACGCGGACGCAGGTCAGAACACTTTCAAGGCAGGCACCGCCGTCCCGGTTAGTACGACCTTGGGTTCGTTGTCCATCGCTGAAAACGGCACCTGGACCTACAACGTTTCTAACTCGGCCGTGCAGTATCTGGCCGCTGGTCAAACGAAGCTTGAGTCGTTTACCGTCGCTGCTGCCGACGGTACGACCACTGTCGTTACCGTCACGATCACTGGCACGAACGACGTTCCGACGTTCGCTGGCGCCGCCACCGGCACCGTGACCGAAGACACGGCTGTCAACGCAAACGGCAACCTGGTTTCGTCGGGCACATTGACGATCTCGGACGCCGATGCAGGCCAAAGCGCGTTCAAGGCTGGCACCGCCGTGCCAGTCGGTTCAACGCTGGGCTCTTTGTCCATCACAGCCAACGGCAACTGGACGTACAACGTTCCAAATAACGCGGCGCAGTATCTGGCCGCTGGTCAAACGAAGCTTGAGTCGTTCACGGTTGCTGCTGCGGACGGAACGACGACCGTCGTCACCGTCACGATCACCGGCACGAATGACGTTCCGACGTTCGCCGGTGCCGCCACTGGTACCGTCACGGAAGACACGGCAGTCAACGCCAATGGCAATTTGGTTTCGTCGGGTACGTTGACCATCTCGGATGCTGATGCAGGTCAAAGCACCTTTAAGGCAGGTACAGCTGTGCCGGTCGGCAACACGCTTGGCAGCCTCAGCATCGCCGAAAACGGCACCTGGACCTACAACGTCGCCAACAGCGCCGTTCAATACCTGGCCGCCGGCCAAACGAAGGTTGAGTCGTTCACGGTTTCGGCCGCTGACGGCACGACCACTGTCGTCACCGTCACGATCGCGGGTACCAACGACGTTCCGACATTCGCCGGCGCTGCAACCGGCACCGTCACGGAAGATACCGCCGTCAACGCCAACGGCAATCTGGTTTCGTCAGGCACGCTGACGATCTCGGACGCTGACGCAGGTCAAAGCGCGTTCAAGGCTGGGGCTGCAGTTCCGGTTGGCTCGACGTTGGGCTCGTTGTCCATCGCTGAAAACGGCACTTGGACCTACAACGTCGCCAACTCTGCCGTTCAATACCTGGCCGCCGGTCAAACAAAGGTTGAATCGTTTACGGTCTCCGCGGCTGATGGCACGACCACTGTAGTCACAGTAACGATCACGGGCACCAACGACGTCCCGACGTTCTCCGGCGCCGCCACCGGCACCGTAACGGAAGACACTGCTGTCAACATCAACGGCAACCTAGTCTCGTCGGGCTCGTTGATCATCACCGATGCTGACGCAGGCCAGAGCACATTCAAGGCAGGCACCGCGGTTCCTGTCGGCACAACGCTCGGATCTTTGTCGATCGCTGATAACGGCACCTGGACGTACAACGTCGCCAACAGCGCCGTTCAGTATCTCGCCGCCGGCCAAACGAAGACCGAGTCGTTCACGGTTTCCGCCGCTGACGGCACGACCACGGTTGTCACCGTAACCATCACCGGCACCAACGACACCGCAACATTCAGCGGTGCGGTCACGGGCACGGTCACGGAGGACGCGAACGTCACGAACAGCAACCTCACTGCGAGCGGCAAGCTTAATGTGAGCGACCTCGATTCTGGCGAAAGCAGCTTCAAGGCGGGCGCAGCCACGGCAGCCAATGGCACGTTGGGCTCACTTACAATCAATGCTGCCGGACAATGGAACTACGCCGTTGCCAACAGCGCCGTGCAATATCTGGGCGCGGGTGTGACCAAGGACGAGATCTTCACTGTCCAATCGGCCGACGGCACCACACAAACCATCACGGTGAAGATTGTTGGCGTCAACGACGCTGCCGTCATTGGCGGCGTAACGACGGGCAACGTGACGGAAGACGCGAACGTCAGCAACAACAATCTGTCGACGACTGGCAAGCTCACGATCACCGACGTGGATGCAGGCGAAGCCAGCTTCCAGGCTGGCACGGGCACCCCTGCTTCGGGCACATTGGGCAGCTTGACCGTCAACGCGGCGGGCGAATGGACCTACACGGTGTCCAATGCGTCGGTCCAGTATCTGAACAGCAACCAGACCAAAGACGAAGTCTTTACGGTCTTGGCCAAGGATGGCACGGCACAAACCGTGACGATCACCATCCACGGCACAAATGAAGCTGCTGTGATTGGCGGGGTTACGACGGGAACGGTTGTCGAAGACGGTACGTTGCATGTGGAAGGCCAATTGACGGCGACCAGCTCGGATGCCGGCGCGGTCGGCTTCAATCCGGCATGGATCACCAGTCAGTACGGCATGCTGGTGGTCGACGCCAACGGCAAGTGGGTCTACGACCTGAACAACAGTACCGATGCCGTCCAGACGCTGCGCGGTGGCGAAACGCGTGAAGACGCGTTCATCATCACGGCAAAGGACGGTACGACGCAGACGGTGACGATCACCGTGGTCGGCACCAACGACGTGGCGAACATCTCCGGTACGTTCAGCGGCACCGTAACGGAAGACACCGCGTGGAACGGCCAAGTGTCAGGCTACATGTCGATTCAAGATCGGGACGCGGGCGAAGGCAAGTCCTTCAATGCCAGCAACACCACCACGTCTTACGGTACGTTCACGATGACTACGGGTGGTCAATGGACGTACACGCTCAACAATTCGGCGCCCAGCGTGCAGGCGTTGGGTGCTGGAAAGAGCTACGTCGAAACCTTTGCCATCGTGACGGATGACGGCACCACGCGCAACATCACGGTTACCATCAATGGCACCAACGACGCACCGGTGATCGGCGGCGCGACGACGGGGACGGTGGTTGAAGACGCCAATGTGGTGAACGGTAATCTCACGACAGCAGGTCAACTCAACATTACCGACGTGGATACCGGCGAGGCCGTGTTCCGTGCCGGTACAGGTACGCCCGCAAACGGTACGCTGGGATCGCTCGCGATCGGCACCGACGGCAAATGGAATTACAGCGTTGCAAATTCGGCGGTTCAATATCTGGCCGCAGGACAAACGAAAGTCGAGTCGTTCACGGTTCTGAGTGCTGATGGCACGCCCGCGATCATCAACGTCACCATCACTGGCACTAACGACGTGCCGACGTTCTCCGGCGCCCCCACAGGCACGGTGACGGAAGACACTGCGGTGACCAACACTGGCAACCTGGTGTCGACGGGCACATTGACGATCTCGGACGCTGACGCAGGTCAAAGCACGTTCAAGGCTGGCACGGCTGTTCCGGTTGGCTCGACGTTGGGTTCGTTGTCGATTGCAGAGAACGGCACGTGGACCTACAACGTCGCTAACTCGGCCGTTCAATATCTGGCCGCAGGCCAAATGAAGGTCGAATCGTTTACGGTTTCGGCTGCTGACGGCACAACCACTGTCGTTACGGTCACGATCACGGGTACCAACGACGTCCCCACCTTCGCTGGTGCCGCTACCGGCACTGTCACCGAAGACACGGCTGTCAACGCAAACGGCAACCTGGTTTCGTCGGGCACATTGACGATCTCGGACGCCGATGCAGGCCAAAGCACGTTCAAGGCTGGCACCGCAGTTCCGGTCGGCTCAACTTTGGGCTCCTTGTCCATCGCTGAAAACGGCACATGGACCTACAACGTCGCTAACTCGGCCGTTCAATACTTGGCCGCCGGTCAAACGAAGACCGAGTCGTTTACCGTGTCCGCTGCGGATGGCACCACCACTGTCGTTACCGTCACGATCACTGGTACCAACGACGTTCCGACGTTCGCGGGCGCTGCTACCGGAACCGTCACCGAAGACACGGCCGTTAACGCCAACGGCAATCTGGTTTCGTCGGGCACCTTGACGATCTCGGATGCTGACGCAGGCCAAGGCACGTTCAAGGCCGGCACTGCTGTCCCGGTCGGCTCGACCTTGGGCTCGCTGTCCATCGCTGAAAATGGCACCTGGACCTACAGCGTCGCTAACTCGGCCGTTCAATACTTGGCCGCTGGCCAAACGAAGCTTGAGTCGTTCACGGTCTCGGCCGCTGACGGCACGACCACTGTCGTCACGGTCACGATCACTGGCACGAATGATGTGCCGACGTTTGCTGGTGCCGCCACTGGCACCGTGACCGAAGACACGGCTGTGAACGCCAACGGCAATCTGGTTTCGTCGGGCACATTGACGATCTCCGACGTTGATGCGGGTCAAAGCACCTTCAAGGCTGGCACTGCTGTCCCGGTCGGTACGACCTTGGGTTCGCTGTCGATTGCTGAAAACGGCACCTGGACCTACAACGTCGCCAACTCGGCCGTTCAATACCTGGCCGCCGGTCAAACGAAGACCGAATCGTTCACGGTTTCGGCCGCCGACGGCACGACCACAGTCGTCACCGTCACGATCACGGGGACCAACGACATTCCGACGTTTGCGGGCGCTGCTACCGGAACCGTCACCGAAGACACCGCCATCAACGCTAACGGCAATCTGGTTTCGTCGGGCACCTTGACGATCTCGGATGCTGATGCTGGCCAAAGCACGTTCAAGGCGGGCACCGCCGTGCCGGTCGGCTCGACCTTGGGCTCGTTGTCCATCGCGGCTAACGGGGCCTGGACGTACAACGTTCCCAACAGCGCGGTGCAATACCTCGCTGCGGGCCAAACGAAGGTCGAATCGTTCACGGTCTCGGCTGCTGACGGCACGACCACGGTTGTGACGGTCACCATCACGGGCACCAACGACGTCCCGACCTTCGCTGGCGCCGTTACTGGCGCTGTCACAGAAGACACCGCCGTCACTGCGAATGGCAATCTGGTCTCGTCGGGCACCTTGACGATCTCGGATGCTGATGCTGGCCAAAGCACCTTTAAGGCTGGTACTGCCGTCCCGGTTGGTACGACCTTTGGTTCGTTGTCCATCGCTGAAAACGGCACCTGGACCTACAACGTTTCTAACTCGGCCGTGCAGTATCTGGCCGCTGGTCAAACGAAGCTTGAGTCGTTTACCGTCGCTGCTGCCGACGGTACGACTACGGTCGTTACGGTAACGATCACCGGCACCAACGACGTGCCGACGTTCGCAGGCGCCGCTACCGGAACCGTGACTGAAGACACGGCCGTCAACGCTAACGGCAATCTGGTTTCGTCGGGCACCTTGACGATCTCGGATGCTGATGCTGGCCAAAGCACGTTCAAGGCGGGCACCGCCGTGCCGGTCGGCTCGACCTTGGGCTCGTTGTCCATCGCGGCTAACGGGGCCTGGACGTACAACGTTCCCAACAGCGCGGTGCAATACCTCGCTGCGGGCCAAACGAAGGTCGAATCGTTCACGGTCTCGGCTGCTGACGGCACGACCACGGTTGTGACGGTCACCATCACGGGCACCAACGACGTCCCGACCTTCGCTGGCGCCGTTACTGGCGCTGTCACAGAAGACACCGCCGTCACTGCGAATGGCAATCTGGTCTCGTCGGGCACGTTGACGATCTCGGACGCCGACGCAGGTCAAAGCACATTCAAGGCTGGTGCTGCAGTTCCAGTTGGCTCGACCCTGGGCTCGTTGTCGATTGCAGAAAACGGCACCTGGACCTACAACGTCGCCAACAGCGCCGTTCAATACCTGGCTGCTGGCCAAACGAAGATTGAGTCGTTCACGGTCTCCGCCGCTGACGGCACGACCACTGTCGTTACCGTCACGATCACCGGCACCAACGACGTCCCGACATTCTCGGGCACGAACGCTGGCGCCGTCACTGAAGACACAGCCGTGAACGCCAACGGCACTCTGGTATCGTCCGGCACCTTGACGATCTCGGACGCCGACGCAGGTCAGAGCACGTTCAAAGCTGGCACCGCAGTCCCGGTCGGTTCAACCTTGGGCTCGTTGTCCATCGCTGAAAACGGCACGTGGACCTACAACGTCGCCAACTCGGCCGTTCAATACTTGGCCGCTGGTCAAACGACGGTCGAATCGTTCACAGTTGCGGCTGCGGATGGCACCACGACCGTCGTCATGGTCACGATCACCGGCACGAACGATGTCCCGACATTCTCGGGCGCGAACGCTGGCGCCGTCACGGAAGACACCGCTGTCAACGCCAACGGCAATCTGGTTTCGTCCGGCACGTTGACGATTTCGGACGCGGACGCAGGTCAAAGCACGTTCAAGGCAGGCACTGCGGTCCCGGTCGGTACGACCTTGGGTTCGCTGTCGATTGCCGAGAACGGCACGTGGACCTACAACGTCGCCAACAGTGCCATTCAATACATCGCCGCGGGCCAAACGAAGATTGAGTCGTTCACGGTCTCCGCCGCTGACGGCACCACTACCGTTGTTACCGTCACGATCACCGGCACTAACGATGTGCCGACGTTTGCTGGCGCCGCTACCGGCACGGTGACTGAAGACACGGCAGTCAATGCCAATGGCAACCTTGTCTCCACTGGCACCCTGACGATCTCGGACGCCGACGCAAGTCAGAGCACCTTCAAGGCTGGCACGGCAGTCCCGGTCGGCTCGACCTTGGGCTCATTGTCCATCGCCGAGAACGGCACCTGGACCTACAACGTCGCCAACGCTGCCGTTCAATACCTGACCGCTGGTCAAACTAAGGTCGAATCGTTCACGGTCGCTGCCGCTGATGGCACCACCACTGTGGTTACCGTCACGATCACCGGCACGAACGACGTCCCGACGTTCACGGGCGCTGCCACCGGCACCGTCACGGAAGACACCGCGGTCAACGCCAACGGCAACCTCGTGTCCACCGGCACGCTGGTCGTCAACGACGCCGATACGGGTCAAAGCACCTTCAAGGCTGGTACCGCTGTTGCAGTCGGCTCGGTGCTGGGCTCGTTGTCCATCGCCACCAACGGCGCCTGGACCTACAACGTTGCCAACAACGCCGTGCAATACCTGGCCGCAGGCCAAACGAAGCTCGAATCGTTTACGGTCACCACCGCTGACGGCACGACTACCGTCATCACCGTCACGATCACGGGTACCAACGACATCCCGACGTTCTCGGGTGTCGCCACCGGCGCAGTAACGGAAGACACGGTCGTCAACGCTAACGGAAACCTCGTCTCCACGGGCACATTGACGATCGCGGACGTCGACGCTGGTCAAAGCAGCTTCAAAGCAGGCACCGCAGTGCCGGTCGGCGCCACGCTGGGCAGTCTCAGCATTGCTGAGAACGGCACGTGGACCTACAACGTCGCCAACTCGGCCGTTCAGTACCTGGCGGCAGGCGCCACGAAGACGGAATCGTTCACCGTCTCCGCTGCCGATGGCACCACGACTGTCGTCACCGTCACGATTACCGGCACCAACGACATCCCGACGTTCTCGGGCGCCGCAACGGGCACGGTCACTGAAGACACGAACGCCAATTCGCAAGGTTCGTTGGTCTCGACCGGCACCTTGATCGTCACCGACGCCGACAGCGGCGAAGCCACCTTCAAGGCCGGTACGGCAACGGCTGTGGGCAATGCCCTGGGCAGCTTGTCGATTGCTGCCAACGGCGCATGGACCTACTCGGTCGCCAACAGCGCCGTGCAGTATCTGGGCGCGAATCAGACCAAGGTCGAACAGTTCACGGTGCAGTCCGCCGACGGCACGACCAAGACGATCAGCGTCACGATCACCGGCACCAACGACGCCCCCATCGCTACGGCCGACACTGGGACCGTGGGCGAGGACAACACCTTGACGGTTTCGGCCGGCAACGGTGTTCTGGCCAACGATAGCGATATCGATGCGGGCAGCACGCTGGTCGTGTCCGCGGTCAACAACAGCGCGGCCAATCTGGGTATGGCCATTGCCGGCAGCGCGGGCGGTACGTTCACGCTCAAGGCGGACGGCAGCTATGTGTTCAATCCGGGCCAGGACTTCCAGGCCCTGACCGAAGGCGCCACGAAGACGACGTCGGTGAGCTATACCGTCAGCGACGGCCAGGGCGGCGTCGCGACGACTACCCTCACCGTCACGGTGACGGGCGCCGTGGACAAGCCGACGATCACGGTGGTGCCGCATGCACTCACCGCTGCCGAAACGGGTGCATTGAGCACCTCGCAAGGCTTGACGATCAATTATTACCAAGGCGTGGGCGTGAACGACGCTGCGTACAAGACCGCCGGTAGTCTGCAAGGATTGGTGGACGGCAAAACGCCGACCACCACGACCACCGACGGCAGTGCATTCGACCGCAACGTTGCCGTGGGCGATGTGTATGCGATCAAGGGCCTGATGTTCCTGGAAGCCGGCAAGAGCTACACGTTCAGCGGCTATTGGGACGACACCATGCAGTTCAAGGTCGGCGACACCGCTGTGTTGACCAAGGACTTCAATAACTACGGCAACTACCAAACGGTCACCATCCAACCGACCGTGAGCGGCTACTACCCGTTGGAGGTCTACATGACCAACAACGACGGCGCCGGTCGTTTGAGCCTGATGGTGGGTGTGGATGGCGGCACCGCCACCTCGATCACCAGCGGTGCTTTTGCGGTGTATCCGAGCGTGGCGGCATTGCAGGCCGGCGCGCTGGACTTCTCGCCGGTGCAAAAGGACGCTGGCGGCTACAGCTTCTACGCGGTCAAGGAAGATCAGGGCGTGACCGGCACGCGTATCGAATTGGGTACGCCCACCGCCGCGCTGACGGACACGATCGGCCCCAACGAAACGTTGAAGGTGTCCGTGACCAATATCCCGGCAGGCACGGTGCTTACCGATGCCGCGGGACACAGCGTGACGATCACGAGCGCCACGCAGGTGGTGTCGCTCACCGACTGGTCGTTGGCGACGTTGAAGTTGCTGCCACCGACGGGCTTCGTGGGTGTCATCGCACTGAACTACACCGCAACGGCCGAAGGCATCAACGGCGGCACGGCAAGCGCGTCGACCACGCAAAACGTGTTCGTGTTCCCGCTCACGCCGAATGCCGGCGCGGTGACTGAAGACAGCAGCCCCACCACGCTCTCGGCCACAAGCACCCTGCTCTTGCGCGGCGCGGACGACCAGGCCGTGGTCTTCAAAGCGGGTTCGGGTGTGGGCGCCAGCGGCACGTTGGGTACGCTTACGATCGACGCGGCCGGCAAGTGGACCTACAGCGTAGACAACAGCCGCGTTCAATTTCTGGGCGCCGGTGAAACCAGGCAGGAAACGTTTACCGTCACGACGGCGGCCAATGCGACGCAAACCATTACCGTCACCGTAACGGGCGTCAACGATGTGCCGACGATCACCGGCGCACGGACGGGCGACGTCACGGAGGATTTGAACGCGAATGCTCAGGGCAATCTCACCGCTTCGGGCGCACTGGCAGCGGCCGATGCCGATCAAAACCAGTCCGGTTTTGTGACCACGGTCACGCCTGGCGTGGGGGTGCTCGGTTCGTTGAGCATCGACGCGGCGGGCAAGTGGTCGTATGCCGTGGCCAACAGCAAGGTGCAATACCTCGGCGCGGGTGAAACGCGTGTCGAGACCTTTACGGTATCGACGCTCGACGGCACCACGCAGACGATCTCGGTGACGATCAAGGGCACGAACGACGCCACGGTGTTCGGTGGCGCAACCACCGGCACGGTGACCGAAGACACGAACGTCGTCAACGGCAAGCTTACGACTTCGGGTGTGCTGACGTTTGCCGATCCGGATCAGAACCAAAGCACGATCAGCACCACCGTGACGCCGGCCGCAGGCAACCTGGGTACGTTGACGATGTCGTCGACGGGCGCCTGGACCTATTCGGTCGACAACAGCAAAACGCAGTACTTGAATAGCGACACGACGCGGATCGAGAACTTCACCGTAACGAGCCAGGACGGCACGCAACAGGTCATCAGCGTCACGATCAAAGGTACGAATGACGCCCCCGTGTTGACGTCGTCGTCGGCAACGGTTTCCGAAGAAGGCCTCGCAGGCGGCTTGAAGGACACGGCCGGCACGAGCGATACGACCGACGCTGCCAGCTTCACCGGCAAGATCGGTATCGTTGACGTTGACAACACGACGTTCAAGGTGAGCTTGACCCCGCCGACGACGACACTGACATCGGGTGGATTGACCGTCACATGGAAGATCAGCACCGACGGCATGACCTTGACCGGCAGCACAACCGCCAAGGACGTGATCAAGGTGGTCATGGATGCATCGGGCAATTACTCGGTGAATCTCCTTGGCGGACTCGATCATCCGGTGAAGGGCTCGGAGGACACGTTGTCATTCAACGTTGGGGTAACCGTCAACGACGGTTCCGCATCGTCCACGACACAATTGGCGATTACGGTTGAAGACGACTCGCCAATTGCGCAGTCATCCACGGCCAATATCTTCCAGCCGACGGCAACGACCAACCTGCTCCTGATGCTGGATACCTCGGGCAGCATGGCCGAGAAGTTCACCAACTCGTCCGGCGTGACGATGACGCGTCTGGATGCCATGAAGGCGGCCGTCAACAGCATGCTCGACAAGTACGCCGATCTGGGCGACGTCCGCGTGCAAGGCGTGTCGTTCAACAGCACTGCTCAAAACGCAACCTCGTGGATGACGGTCGCACAGGCCAAGACCTATCTGACCTATCTGACGGCAAACGGCGGCACGAACTACGATGATGCGCTGGCGAAGGCGCAAACGGCCTTCAACACGTCCGGCAAGCTTGCAGGCGGCAACAACGTCGCCTACTTCTTCTCGGATGGCGAGCCGACAATGTCGAACCAGACCAACAGCGTCAACAATCCGGGCAACACGACGGATCCGACGCTCGGCGACGGTATCGATGCCAAAGAGCAAGCGGCATGGGAAGCGTTCCTCGTTGCCAACAAGATCAACACATTTGCCGTGGGCATGGGCTCGGACGTAAGCGCCACCTACTTGAACCCGATCAGTTACGACGGTCAGAAGTCGGTCGACAACAATGCCACCGGCACGGTCATCGTTTCCAACCTGAGCCAATTGACGTCGACGGTGTTGTCCACGGTACCGACGCGTGAAGCGACGGGTGGCCTGGGCTATGACGGCACGGCGCAAACCGGCCGCTTCGGTGGCGACGGCGGATCGATCAAGGCCATTACGGTTTCCGGTCTGACTTACACCTACGATGCAACCAAGAACACCGTGACCACCACGGGCACGCTTTCAGGCGGCACGAAGGGGACGTTCGACAGCAACAGCCACGCGCTCACCATCACTACGGCGATGGGCGGCAAGTTCGTCATCGATATCGTCGAAGGCAACTATTCGTATACGGCAGCCGTCGACAAGACAGGTAAGGAAGTCTTTGGGTACACGCTGACCGATAGCGATGGCGATACGGCCAGCAGCACATTGACGGTCAATGTATATGGCGCGAGTTCGACATCGGCGATTTCGTCGTCGGCACTGGGACTCTCAGGCGAGTACTACGGCTACAACGACGTCAACAAAAATACGTGGTTCACGACCTGGCGTGTTCATAGTGACGATGCAACCCAAGGCAACTTGGCAAGTATCAAATCGGTGGAAACGATCATCAATGGGCGTGCGGGCGTCTCGCTGACGGGCACGTCCGCGTCCGCCGCCAGCGCCGCAACCGATGCCGTGTTTACCGCAAAAACGTTGAATTACGGCAACGTAACCTCGGATCTGGGTTTGAATACGACGACGACGGGAACGTCTGCCGGCAAAACTGTTGCCGCGTCGACGTCCATGTCACCGTCCAACCTCTACACGTTTCTGGACAACAACAACGCCACGGATGACGAAAAATCCTTGAAGGTGCTCAGCGGAAGCACGTTGGGCAAAACGACGGATGCCGCCATGAGAATGGTGGGCGCCGCGTACTTTGCCAACGGTTTCTACGACTTCAAGATTACGGCTGACGATGGTTATCGCCTGATTATCGACAACGTCGTAATACTTGCATTCGATGGCATCACCTCAGTGGCCAATAAGGCGGTCACCGGTGTCGACATCAGTGCGGGCTTCCATACGATCGAGCTGCTCTATTGGGATCAGGGCGGCAATGCAAGCATGAAGGTTGAATACAAGGCGAGTGAAGCGGCGAGTTACGACGTGATGTCGACGGACAACATTCCGATGTTCTCGAGCAGCGGTGCGCCCAATCTCTCTGCACTGCAGGATATCGTCCAGAACGATGATGGCACCTACTCGATTCGTACCGGTCAGGAACTGACGGGTTCGGAAGCCAACGACATCATTCAAGGTACAGATGGCAAGGACGTCATCACCGGCGGACTTGGCAACGACACCATCTACGGCGGCAGCGGCGACGACATCATCGACGGCGGCAGCGGTAACGATATGTTGTATGGCGGCACAGGTGCCGACACGCTCAAGGGCGGAGAGGGCAACGACGTGCTGTATGGCAACGAGGGCCGCGACACGTTGATCGGCGGCAAGGGTGACGACATTCTGTACGGCGGAACGGGCAGCGATACGTTCAAATGGGAGCTCAATGATCAAGGCAGCAAGGCCACGCCGGCTGTCGACACGATCAAGGATTTCTCCACGGCGACAGTGGCAGCGGGCGGCGATGTGCTCGATCTGAAAGATCTTTTGGTGGGCGAGAACGACGGCAATCTCACCCAATACCTGAACATCAAGAAAGATGGCGCCAATACGGTGATCGACGTGAGCACGTCCGGCAACGTGGCGACTCAAGTGGATCAAAAAATCGTGCTCGAAAACGTCGACTTGACCAACAACAATGCGCTGACCAATCAGCAGATCATCAACGATCTGCTCCAAAAAGGAAAACTGCAGACGGATCACTGATACTTCGGCAAGTTATTTGCTTATTGCGCCGGGCTTGCATTTGAGTCCGGCGTGCGATGACACAAACGGCCTGTATTCAATTGTGATTAACGTAACAATATAGTTAACTTGTATTACTTGTGAATTACACTATGTTTCATGCGCCTACGCCGCCATCGCTTCTTCTCGGTTTTTCTGGTCGGCGTTACGCTTCAAATTCTGGCATTGCTTCTTTCGAGCTCAAACGCGCTCGAAATCGATACCGGTCTACTGGAGCGGACAGCTGTTACCCGTTACGGGCCGCGCGCAGCAAGCGAGGTGGCGGACTGGCTACGCCTCATGCAGCAAAATGCAGGAGCGACGGAAGGCGACAAGTTGACACTCGTTAATCGGTTCTGGAACCAGCGCGTCCGTGAAGCGGAAGACATCGCCGTCTGGGGCCAGGTCGATTACTGGGCAACGCCACTGGAGTCGCTGGCGCGCGGAGCAGGCGACTGCGAAGACTTTGCCATCGGCAAGTACTTCTCGCTCGTGCGCATGGGAGTCGATAGTGCCAAGCTCAGATTTATTTACGTGCGCGCCAAGTTAAGTGATGGCCCGCCCAACGGCATTGCGCATATGGTCTTGGGCTATTACGCCACACCTACCGCCGTGCCGCTGGTGCTGGACAGTTTGAACAAGGAAATTCTGCCGGCCAGCCGCCGGCCGGACCTCACACCGGTATTTAGCTTTAATGCCGAAGGCGTATATGTCGCCGGCGCGGCGACTGCACCGGTCGATCGGGTCAGCCGTTGGCAGGATTTACTTGCGCGCATGCAACAGGAAGGATTCAGGCCGTAGGCTTGGGATACACCGAATTATGTCCATACTCCGTCAACTGCTCATCAGCGTCACTCTGGCGATTGGCATCGTGCTTTTGGGAACGCTCGTCCTGAGTGTGACCTCGGCGCGCAGTTACCTGAATGATCAGTTGAAAGTGCAAAGCGAAGACGGCGCCACATCGTTGGCGCTCACGCTCTCTCAACCGGCCAACAACAATCCGGTTACCCAGGAACTTCTTATTTCGGCAATCTTCGACAGCGGCCACTTCGAGTTGGTCCGCTTGGAGGACCCGCAAGGCACCCCGCTGATCGAGCGTCGCAACACGGATATTCAGGTCAACACGCCTGCGTGGTTCCGACAGTTGGTGCCCGTGAGCGTGCAGGCCGCCACGCGCGGGGTATCGGACGGCTGGACGCAGATCGGCTCGGTGACGCTGGTCGCGAACGCCGCATATGCCTTGGAAACGTTGTGGCGCAACAGTCTGCGCTTGGTCATGCTGGCGATCATCGCCGGACTGCTCTGGGCGCTGTTTGCCGTGGCGCTGGTGCGCTGGCTCGAACTGCGGCTGTTGCGTGAGGTGAGCGAACAGGTCCGTGCGCTAGGCACCGGCGGCTTCAAAGGTGAAGCACGCCCGCGCGTACGCGAATTCTCGGCCGTGGCCGAGGCCGTAAACGAAACGCGGGACGTAATCAAGGCAACAGCGGTAGAACACAACGCCAAGATCGAACTCCTGACGCTCGAACTCAACCGCGATCCCGTCACCGGACTGGCCAACCGCAAGTACTTCGTCAATGAGTTTCGTCGTGCGCTCACGCCCGGCGGCGGCAATCATCAAGGCCGTGGCCACTTGATTTTGTTCCGTCAGCGCGACTTGGCGGCGATCAATCGCCATATGCCACGCGACTTCACCGACCAATGGCTGCGTTCCGTTGGCGAACGAACAACGAAACTGTTGCAGTGGCTCAATGCCGGCCAGCATGTGCTGGCGCGTTTGAACGGTTCGGACTTCGCCGTGCTCCTCCCGGGCATCGAAGCCCCTCAGGCCACGATGATTGCCGAACGCATTCGCCTCGAACTCCGTTCGGCGCGGATTCCAGTAGGCGAAGGCGCTCTGTGCCGCTGGGCGCTGGCCGTGGCCGACTTCACCCCCGATCAATCCGCCGGCAACGTCCTGGCGGAGTTGGACCATGCGTTGATGCAATCGGAAAGTGCGGGAGATGATACGGTCATCATCACCCAGGACGTCTTTCACGTTCGGCCAGGTACCGGAGAATATGCATGGAAGGATGCGATTCTGACCGCACTCGAGCAGCACCGATTCTCGCTGACGACCGAGCCGATTCGCTCGATCGACGGCAACGTCGTGCGCGAAGAAGCCACACTGGTTTTGCACAGCGACGGCTCGCCGGAACCGATTCCGGCAACGCTCTTCATTCCTCCGGCCGTGCGTCTTGGCCTTGCGGCCGAATGCGATATTCAGGCCGCCCGCCTGGGACTCGATTGGCTGGTGTCCAATCCCACCCTGTCGCTCACCGTTCGCCTGTCGTTGCCATCATTGGCGCAACCGCGCTTTCTGGAGCGTCTGGATGCGATGCTCGCCGACCGCCACGATTTAACGCAACGTCTTTTCCTTGAAGTCGACGCGCACGGTCTGGTGGAGCAGCACGACCTGGTTTGCCGTCTTGCTGTCGATGCGCAAAAGCACGGCGTGCGGATCGGCTTGCGCCGCTTGGCACAACAGTTCGGCGCGTTGACGCAATTGCACACCCTGCCCCTGAGTTACCTGAAGCTCGGTGGTGGATTCGTGAGCACGATGACTCAGAGTCCCGGTAGCCAATTGCTGACCGCATCGGTGATCGAAACCGCTAAACCCCTGGGGATTGAGGTATACGCGGAAGACGTTCCCGATCGGGAGACGCAGGAAATTCTGGCTTCCCTGGGCGTGCGCGTCATGCGCGGCCCGGGTGTTGCGACCACCTCGATTACATGAGCTCGAACGTGATGTCACAGGCCTTCGACTCGGCGATTCTCGCCGGCGTCCTGGTGCCCATCATGTTTTTCATTGCGTATTTCTGGTATCGCGGCAAACAACGCATCCATCTCGTCGCCATGGCATTCGTGGTGTTCGAAATGGCCCGTTTATGGCTTTATTTCGGCAGCCCTTCCTGGGGGCCGCACCCCCTGATGCTGAGCTTCCCCGCAGCAGGCCAGGCAGCGACGGCGATCAGCTACGCGCTCACGCTCTACGTGGCGCCCATTATTCTGGGATATGAGTCTCGATGTGTGCTGACGCGACTCTATCGCATCGGAATGTGGATCCTTGCAGCACTGGCGACGTATCTGTTATTCGGCTATTCCATTGCGTGGATGCACGGCTTCATCATGGTCGGCTGCGCCATCATCGGCGTCCTGCTCGTCATCGCCAGCGCGCTGGCATTCCTTAAAGCCCCAGACGGCTCTCGATTGGCGCCTCTTTCTTTGGGTCTGGGCTTCTTTGTCACCTCGCTCATGATCTGGCCGATGTGGGACGTGATGCAAGGCCATGCCTCGCCTAGCCCTATCTGGCTCACCAGTTCGATCGCCCGGGTGCTCTTCTTCGTCGGCGCCGTGCTCGCCTACACTGGCGCGACCTATTATCCAGCGCTTCTACAGGGTAAGACGAATCGCTCGTCGCCTCCCCTCCCTGCCGCCCCCGATGCGCGGATCGTCGTGCAGGAAGCGTTACAGTCGAGCGGCAATGCAGCACAGATCGAACAACGGCTGACGGACACCCTGGCCGAACTGACGAGCGCATTGGAAATGCAGCGTCAGATGAATGCATTGATGTCGCACGAATTGCGCGTACCGGTGTCGACGATCAGCGCGGCCACGCAATCGCTCGAAATGATCCTGTTGGGCAGTGGAGAAATGGTCGATAGCCGCCTGGCGCGGATCCGCCGCTCCATCACACGCGTCACCGAATTGCTCGAGCAGTTCCTGAGTCCGGACCGTCTCGCCGAAACCCAGTTTCGATCGCTCAGGCAGCAGGTCGATCTCTCGCAACTGGCCTCCGACGTCGTCGCCAATTTGCAACCCGACGCCGCGCATGCCCTCATCGTCGAGGCGGTGGGGCCTGTGGTGGCATGGTGCGACCGTCCGCTGACCGCGGTCGTTCTTCGCAATTTGATCCACAACGCGATCAAGTATTCACCGGCCAATCAGCCCATCGTCGTTCGATGCAGTCTTCAGCGTGAGGAAGGCACCTGCCATGCGATGCTCGCGGTGGTGGACCGGGGACCCGGTATCGGCGCCGAAGATCAGGCACGTATCTTCGAATCGCAATTCAGACGCGCGTCGCACCGCGAGATCACGGGTATGGGAATCGGCCTGTATCTCGCACGTCGCATATGCACGCACCAAGGTGGCGCATTGAGTGTTGACAGTACACCGGGGCGGGGCTCCCAATTCATCATCACGCTCCCCTGCGTGGACGAGGGCAAAGCATGACCGCCGTAGCGATCGTCGTCCTGTTGTGTGCACTTGTCGTGCTTGGCGTTTTTTTCAAGCGCGAACGCAATCGGACGCAGGAATTGCTTCAGCGCCATGAATCGCTGCGCGCGCACTTCGACTTGTACGAAACCATCGCGCATCAATCGTCCGATATCGTGGCGCTCACCACCGCGACCGGCCACTGGGTATTCGTCTCACCGTCGATCGAGAATGTGCTGGGATGGACGCCTGACGATCTGAAAGAAAAACGTTGGCAGGATCTGGTGCATCCCGACGATCTGCTATTGCTGCGCTCGGACGACGACACGACTGCCATGGTGCCCAATGTGCCGGTGATCCATGAAAATCGGTTCAAGCACAAAGACGGCCATTGGATATGGATGGAGTCATACACCACCCAGGTACCGCACCCTGCCAACGGTCAGCCCAGCCTGCTCTCCAAGGCGCGCGACATCACTCAGCGAAAAACGGTCGAAATTGCGCAAGCGCTGGCAAATGCGAAATTGGCCGAGCAGGCGTCGATCGATAGCCTGACCGGCCTTTTCAACCGCCGTCATTTATTGATGGCATTCGATCGAGAGTATTCGCGGGCGCTGCGTACATCGCGGCCCATATGTTTGCTGCTGGTCGATGCCGACCATTTCAAACCGCTCAACGACCATTACGGACACCAGGCCGGCGATCTTTGCCTGACGCGGATCTCCGATCAGATCATGCGCTCCTTGCTGCGGCCAGGCGATCTGGTGGGCCGGTATGGCGGTGAAGAGTTCATCGTGCTGCTGCCTGAAACCGACGCCGCCGGCATGCTGCACGTGGCTGAGAAAATACGACGCAATGTCGAAGATCTCAGGCACGAACATATTTTGTCGCCCTTCAAGGTGGCGACGGTGAGTGTGGGCGCGGTCTACATTCCCGCGGGGTTGCGTGAGGACCGTGAAACGCTGATCGGCTATGCCGACGAGGCGCTATATCAAGCCAAGCGGCTGGGCCGCAATCGCGTCATCTGCCGCTATCTTGAGAACGGGCCCTTACCCCGCGAACACATAACCTTGCCCGCGCACGGACAGCACGGGTAACTTGATGCCGCTGGACTGCGCCTTCGTGCGCAGACGACTTACCAGCACATCGATGCGTCGCAGCTCAAATTCGCTGGGATTTTCAGGACTGAACAGTTCCGAGAGACGTTGACGGCTGACGACGGAACCGCTGGCATTGATGAGCGCAGTGAGGAACGTGCGCTCCTGTGCGCTCAAGTGCAACGACAGGCCAACGGGATCCACCAAGATCCAACCCCCTTCCTGAAGCGACCATACCTGGCTGCTGACAACGGTGCGCGCCGGGCGCTCTTCGACGACGGCAGGCTGTTCGGCAGCCACGCGGCTCAAACGCATGCGCCGGGCAAGGCTACGGATGACCGAGCTCAGCTCGAGCAGGTCAACCGGCTTGGTCATATAGATATCCGCACCGCCCTCAAGGCCACGGACGCGATCTTCCAACGCCGTGCGACCAGTCAGCATGACGATGCCGACCGTATGCAAGGCGCGCAATCGGGTAGCCACGGAAAATCCATCATCACCCGACACATTGGCGTCGAGAATGACGATATCTACTGGGCTCGATTCGAATAACCGTTGAAATTGGGCCGAATCGCCGGACGTAAATGCCACTTCGAAACCGTAACCACCAAGTCCGAGTTCGAGCTCCGTTCGGAAATCGACATCGTCTTCCAGCAGTCCGATGCTCAATACACCTTCTTTATGCTGCGCTTGCACGATTCGATACTCCTGTTTTCGTCCCCGCGCGTGCGAATGGTTTCTGCAGCGTGCACGATGCCAGCCCGGGTGTCCGAACTGTTAACAGCTTATCACCGACACTAGGGAAAACACCCGAAAGCGTACCAAAGTATAACGAATTGCTTCGGGAAAAGCCCTGTATTGCGCACCTTTGCATACTTTATTATTACGGCACTTCGCGGCCCAACTTAAGAAGAACAACTCACTTCGATATCATGCGCCCAATCCGGGGGCAACGCGGCGTACGCCTCTGCTCCTGAAACCGCCTGAAATGGGCTTTTAAGGAGCTTAAACAGGGTATCCATCTCGTGGAAATCACCCATTTGCGCGGCTTTGATGGCACCCTCGGCCAAATGATTGCGTAACACGTACAACGGATTGACATCGTTTAACTGTTGTGCGGTTTCCACAGCCGGCCTGCCGCTGCGGTTCTGACGCGCGAGCAGGCGCCCAAGCCACTCCTCAGCCGTTACCCGATCGACAAACAAGTCCTTGAAACCTGCAGGATTTCCCGTAACTGCTTCGGAAAGTGACCGAAATGTAAGCGTGAAATCGGCACGATCCCGATGCATCTGCTGCAGCAGCGCCTCGAGCAGCGCCTCATCTTCTTCACCACCAAAATCATCAAGACCGATCTTGCGGCCCATCTTTGTGTGAAAAGCGGTCGTGAATTGACCTTCGTACGTTTCGAGCACCGCGCGCAACCCGTCGGCATCAGGCAAAAGGGGATGAAACGCCCCTGCCAGCCGATAGAGATTCCACATGCCTACCGACGGCTGCCTGTTCCATGCATAGCGGCCCTGGGTATCGGTGTGATTGCAGATATGCCCCATATTGAAGGCATCCATGAAGCCGTAGGGCCCGTAGTCCAGGGTCAGACCGAGAATCGACATATTGTCGGTGTTCATGACGCCATGGCAAAACCCAACCGATTGCCAATCAGCCATCAACCTGGCCGTGCGCGCGGTGACCTCGGCAAACACGCCAAGCGTCGTTTGAACGACGTCGAGCTCGCCCGATACATAAACGCATTGCTCCGGGTAATAGCGGGTCGCGACGTAGATCAGCAGCTCGCGCAACCGGTCCATATCGCGCGCCGCCGCCCAATGCTCGAACGACCCAAAGCGCACGAAGCTCGGCGCCAGCCGCGTGACGATCGCTGCGGTTTCAACCGTTTCGCGTACGACCGGATCGGGCGACGACGCCAGCGCCAGGGCTCGTGTCGTAGGAATGCCGAGACCATGCATGGCCTCGCTCGCTAGATATTCACGGATCGACGATCGCAATACCGCACGACCGTCCCCCATCCTGGAATACGGCGTCATGCCGGCACCTTTGAGTTGTATTTCCCAATTGCCGTGGGCGCCCCCCACCTCAGCCAGTAGATGCGCGCGTCCGTCACCAAGCTGTCCGGCCCAGACGCCAAATTGATGACCGCTATAAACGGCGGCCAAGGTATCGCCGCCCGGCCACGGCTTGCTGCCGGACACGACATCCAGAAACGCCTGCGATGCCAACGCGGTTGGACTCAGGCCAATCAGCGCGCCGACGTCGGGATTGACGTGCACAAGCGTAGGCGAACTGACTGCCCGCGTGGGCACGCGGCTGTAAAAGGCATTGGACAACGCAGCAAAGCCGTTGCATGGGGTAATCGTATCGATACGATCGTTCAACTTATCCATGACGGGCTCCCGTTTGGCCGGTCCGGCGCGCCATTCGCGCGGCACGCTTGGCGGGCCGGACATAAAAAATCGCAGAAAGGAAAAAGACGCTGGACAGCCCGATTTCGCCCCAAGCCAATGCGACCGACATCGCGCCGGGATCGGACATGGCGCGCACCACGCCCTCCATCAAATAGAGCAACGCCAGCATGCAGGCCCACTGATAGGTATACAGATTGCCGCGGGCGACGCCGCGCACGGCAAAGGCGAGCGGCAGGGCTTTCAGAATGAAAAGTGACCCGCCTGGGCGGATCGGCGCCAGCACAGACTCCCAGGCCACGCAGAGGACGATCAACGCGAAAAGCGAGGCGGTCGCGACGATGCGCAACACCGGGTTGAGTTCAGTTTGCATGCTGCTATTATCACCCGATGAATGATTTCGCAGAGCAAGCGGCCGCCGATGGGGACCCCGGCCGCAAACCCGCCGAAGCGCGCGCCTCGTGGGTGGCGCGGGTGCTCAAGGTTTTACGCTTTGCAGGCGCACAGGCCGAAGAACAAAAGCTGATTCAGGTCGCCGCGAGTCTTACGTTTACAACGGTACTGGCGATCGTGCCGATGCTGGCCGTCGTGCTGTCGCTGTTTACGGCATTTCCGGTGTTTCAGGAATTTCGCCTGGCGCTGGAAGACTTCCTGACCAATAGCCTGATGCCACCGACAGTGTCGGAAAACATCATGGAATATCTCAATCAGTTCGCCCGCCAGGCATCGCGCTTGACGGCGATCGGCGGCGGCTTCTTGTTGGTCACGTCGATTCTGCTGATCATGACGATCGATCAAACGTTCAACGACATCTGGCACGTCACGCGCCAACGACCGCTGCCGCAGCGCGCCCTCGTCTATTGGGCGATCGTCACGCTGGGCCCAGTCGTGGCGGGCGGCAGCCTGTGGGCCACCTCATATCTTGCCCGCGAATCCATGGGGTTGGTGCGCGACGTACCGGGGCCGCTTCAACTGGCGATTTCCGCTGTGCCGGTACTCCTCACCGGGCTGGGCTTTGCCGCTCTCTTCGTCCTGGTGCCCAACAGGCGGGTGTATTGGCGCGACGCCTTGGCGGGTGGATTCGGCACCGCCATCGTGCTTGAAATCATGAAGTCGGGATTTGCGTATTACGTCACCCGATTTCCCACCTACACCGTCATCTACGGTGCGTTCGCCACCCTGCCGATTTTCCTGCTGTGGATCTATCTCTCGTGGCTGGCGATCCTGCTCGGCGCCACGATCGCGGCGAGCTTGCCGTTGATTCGACTTGGCCGCTGGGACGTCGACCGCCACCCAGGTGCGGCGCTCATCGATGGTCTGGGTGCATTGCGCCTGTTGTATGACGCTCAGGGGAGCGCGTCACCCGATCGCGGCATCGACCAGCTCGCGCGGGATCTGCGGCTGCATTATGACGAGTTGAATCGCGTGATGGAAACACTCGAGTCGTACAACCTCGTTGCACGTACCCAGGACAATCGGTGGATTCTCGCCTGCGATCCTCACAAGACCTCGCTTGCGCCGCTCTTCGATGCACTATTGCTGGATCGGCGTCAAAAGCGCATTCTGGAAGACCCCAGTGCCGTCAGGCTCGCGCGGGCCGCGCTTTCAGGGCAGACCGACGTTACACTAGCGCAATTGATTGCGACGGATGATGCAACGGATAAAGCGCCCCTGCGCTTGACCGACGCGACGGCCCGGCAGGATGAGGGTGTGACCGCGGAGCGGGAGAGAGACCATGTTAAAAGTTAGCGAAATTCTGCGCGTCAAAGGCGATACGCTCTACACGGCGAGCCCTGACGCATCGGTGGCCGGCGCCATCCAAACCATGAGCGAGCAGGACATCGGCTCGCTGGTGATCATGGAGTCGGGCGTGCTGGCCGGCATGCTGACTTTCCGCGAAATCATCCGGGCGTTGGACAAGAACGGTGGCGTGGTGGGCGACACCACGATTCGCGCCATCATGGACGACGCGCCCGTAAGCGTCTCGCCCAATACCAGCGCCGACGAAGTGCAGCGCCTGATGCTTGAAAAGCACGCGCGCTACATGCCCGTCATGGACGGCCCCATGCTGATGGGCGTGATCTCGTTCTACGACATGGCCCAAGCGATCGTGGCTGCCCAGCAATTCGAAAATACGATGCTGAAAGCTTACATTCGCGACTGGCCGACCGACTCGGCCGCCTGAGCAGTAGCCGTTTCGGCGGGGTAACGCTCGTCACCCACCAGTTGGGATTCGACCTGTTCGTCATCCAGGGAATCGGCAGCTTGCCGCCCTCCGGCATTGAGGGCGCGCCAGGCGTCGTAAAACACTTCGACACCCTTGGCGATCTGCGCGGGGTCCGATAACACCCGGCGCCAGCGTCGCGCACCCGATTGCCCCGTCACAAGTCCGAGCATCGGCCGCGTGATGGCGCGCAAGGGCACACCCTTGGCGAGCTGCTGCTCTGCGTACGCCGTCATCGCATCAATTACCCGTGCATCGCCGGGCAGCCGCGTCTGCGGCCACAACGCCATCGACACTTCCGACAACACACGCGGACTGTGCCAAGCGGCACGGCCCAGCATGACGCCATCCAGACCGCGCCCGGCATCCAGCGCTTGCGCCGCGGTGGCCAAGCCACCATTCAGGACGATCGTGGCATCCGGAAAATCGCGCTTGAGCTGATGCACGGCGTCGTAACGCAACGGCGGAATGTCGCGATTGTCCTTCGGCGATAGCCCTTTGAGCACCGCATTGCGCGCATGAACGACGAACACGCGGCAACCGACGTCGTAGAGCGTACCGACAAAATCGCGCACGAAGGCATACCGGTCGTCGTAGTCGAGTCCCAACCGATGTTTGACGGTGACGGGCACCGAGACGGCATCCTGCATCGCCTTGATGCAATCGGCCACCAGTTGCGGCTCTGCCATCAGGCAGGCACCGAATGCGCCTCGCTGCACGCGCTCGGACGGACAACCGCAATTGAGATTGATCTCGTCGTAACCCCACTGCGCGCCGAGCTTGGCGGCTGCGGCCAGCGCATCGGGCTCGCTGCCCCCTAACTGCAAGGCGACAGGATGCTCCGCCTCGTCGAAATCGAGATGGCGGGGCACATTGCCGTGCATCAGCGCGCCAGTCGTGATCATCTCAGTGTAGAGACGTGCATGCGGCGCCAGCAGGCGGTGGAAATATCGGCAGTGACGATCGGTCACGTCGATCATCGGGGCAGCACAAAGCTGCCAGTCATCAGGGGCCAAGAGAATTCCGAATAACGGGTGGAATAACGCGATTTTATCCTGACCGAGGCGCTCTCTTCTGCAATTCGCGCCGAAGGGGGCTGTCACTGGTCTAAAATGCGGGTCGGTCGTGGGACTTCCCGGCTGTTCCTCAACTTACCGCTTCTGCTTTCATGGCCGTCTTCACTTCCGTTACCGACGACGACGCTCGCGCGTTGCTCAAGCACTACAACCTCGGCGAATTTGTCTCCCTAAGAGGCATTACGGCGGGCATCGAAAACACCAATTTCTTTCTTGCCACCACCCAAGGCGAGTTCGTGTTGACGCTGTTCGAAGTGTTGACCCAAGAACAACTGCCCTTCTACATCGAGCTGATGCATCATTTGTCGGTGCGCGATGCCCAGGTGCCGCAGCCGCAAACGCTGCGCGACGGCACGCGCATCACCACGGTGCATGGCAAGCCGACGGCGATCGTGCAACGGTTGAATGGCGGCTACGAACCCGCGCCCGGCGTGGCCCATTGCACTCTGGCGGGGCGAGCGATGGCGCGTATTCATAACGCTGCGCGGGATTTCCCGTTGTCGCAGCCCAATTTGCGCGGCTTGTCGTGGTGGCTCGAGACCGGGCCGAAGGTCATGCCGTTCCTGGATGCGGCGCAGGCCGACATGCTGACCGATGAGCTTCGCACGCAGTCGCAGGCGGCTGCGGGTGCCGACTGGCAAGCGCTGCCGCTGGGCCCCGCGCACTGCGATTTTTTCCGCGACAACGTGCTGTTCGACGGCACATTCGAGTCGCCCCAATTGGGCGGCGTCATCGATTTCTACTTCGCGGGCTGCGACCATTGGCTATTCGACGTGGCCGTCGCCGTCAATGACTGGTGTATCGATCGCGCGACCGGCACCCTCGACGCGCCGCGAGTCGAGGCCTGGCTTGCCGCCTACGCGCAATTGCGCCCCTTTACGGATGCCGAACGGCGAGCCTGGCCCACGATGCTGCGCGCCGCGGCGTTGCGTTTCTGGGTGTCCCGCCTGTATGACTACTTCATCCCGCGCCAGGCGGAAACGCTCAAACCGCACGATCCCCGTCACTTCGAAAGGCTGTTAACGCTGCGCCGACAGGTCGCGCCGCCGCCACTGCCCTAATATAGCGGTTCCCCTACCTCCGCTGCCAACCCTCGACATACAAAGCCTAGACCGACGTTCATGCAAGCTGCTTCTCTTCCCGCTACCGCCGGCTGGCACTGGGTGCTCGATGGCTTTCGCCTGTTTCGCAAGCAGCCGCTAGCCATGTTCACCTGGGCCATGGCCATCAGCCTCCTCCTCAGCATCGCGCTCAATACGCCGCCGTTCGGCCCGCTCATCGCCTTGCTGCTCATGCCTACCATCACGCTGATGACGCTCTCGGCATGCAAGCACGTGGAAGCGGATCGCGTGATGCTGCCGTCGATGTGGATCAAACCGCTCAAGCAGCCGGGGGTGTTCAAACGGATGTTCCTGATGGGTATCGCCTATGCGAGTGCTGCCCTCATTGCCGGCCTGGCGTCGTTTCTCCCCTTCACACGCGACCTGGTGGAAGGGCTGCGCGCCGCAGCAGTCACGGATAGTCTCTTGCCTTTCCTCGAAGCGGCGCGCGTGCCGCTGGCGATCTTCGCCGTGCTTTATCTGATCATTGCCGCCCTCTTCTGGCACGCCCCGGCCCTCAAAGCTTGGCACGGCACGAAGATGGTTCAGGCGCTGTTCTTCTCCGGCATTGCCTGCTGGCGCAATAAATGGGCGTTTCTGGTGTATGGATTTGCCTGGCTGGCGGTTTTCATGGGGCTGGATCTGATCACGGGAGTGTTGGTATTCGCGGGCGTGCCGCTAACCTTTGCCAGCACGCTCAAGATGCCTTTCACGATCGCGGCGGCCGGTGTGATGTACTGCAGCTTTTATCCTGCCTACACGTCGGTGTTCGGCGGTGGCGAGTATCCGCGCGGCGCAGCCGAACAACCGGTGTGACTGCGATGCAGACGGCTTAGGGTCGATTGCGAGGCACGTGTTTCATGGGGCGCTGATAGCGCCCCATGTTTTTTTCTGAGGGCTCGTGGCAGGATGGAGGCTGCAAGCAGTGCCCTCGAAAGGCGTTTCTCAGGGCGCCGGTGGTGCCCATTCCACAGCACGTGCGCGACGCGTCTTGCGATCGTAGAGGCACAGCATCGTTCCCGCTTGCCCCTTCATGTGCGCTTGCGGATACACCCCTTTGATCAGCACCGCGGTGAGCGGCGACGTATCGTCAAAAATGGCGGGTTCGCCCACCGCTTTCACGTCACGTAGACCACTCGCCTTGCCGCAGGCAGCCTGCGCCTGCGCGGTTGCGGCCTCCCATTGCTTCGTGGTGCTGGCCCCAGCCATTGCCCCGGTCGTCGTCAAACCGGCAGCTACCAGCCCAAGCACACATTTACGTAGGGTTGTCATCGTGCGGATCTCCTCCATGTGATGGTGCGACCAGCATACCCGCCCCTTGCAATGCACGCCGAAACGCAATGTGCCAGACGTGCCATTCGGCAACCGTACCGGGCGCCGCGCCAGCCAGCATTTCGACGGCATGGCGAGCCCGCCGGCTTGCGGCAGCCCGCCAGGGCACGAGACCTCTTGTCACCTGAGTAATGCGTAACGCCGCGTCGACAAACACGACATCGATCGGCATGCGCATGCCACAGGTGTGCACGCTCCGGCAAGAGATCAGTATGACTCCTGCGCCCGACATCAGCGATCGTCGTCCCAGTAATCCGTGCAGGCGTTTGCACGGTGTGTTGAGCACAACGAAACGATAGCGCTGCGGCCGACCGGCGGATGGGGTTTTCAACGGCGTGAAGCGGTTCAAGGAATCTTGCTGCACAACAACGGCGCCGATATCGATGAGCTGACGATCACTTCCTACTCCAAGCCCAGAATCGATACGGCCAGCGGAAACCCGATCATCAAGAACGTGCAGGGAAAAATACACACCGCCAGCGGCAAAAGCATCTTGACGGGCGCTTCCTGGGCTAACCGCTCGGCGCGCTGATACTGATCGGCGCGCCGCTGCTCGGCTTGCGCGCGCAACGTGCTGCCGAGCGGCAACCCCAGCGATTCGGCCTGCGCGAGCGCCCCGACCCAGGCACGCAACGCCGGTGAGTTGGCCCGCCGCGCCATCTCACCCAGCGCCTGCATACGGCCCCCGCCCGCGCGGATGTCGAGCAGAGCCCGCGCAAGCTCCGCGCGTAACGGGCCCGCAGGACCGTGCCGCGCGGCTTGTACCAAAGCGCCATGCAAGCTCAATCCACCTTCGACGCACAACACCGTGATATCGAGATAAAACGGGAGCGCACGGTCGATCGCCGCCGTGCGCGCACGGGCCCGTTGAGCCAGCCACTGCAACGGCCATCGGCTGGCGGCGAGCGCGACCATCCCACTCAACGCGATGCGCGTGGAAAAGGTCAGTGCCTCCAATTGGCTATCGACGAGCCACACGCCTGCCGACGCCAGTATCGCCATCACCCAGGCGGCTGCGCACAGATGGCCTACTGAACATGATCTGGGAAGATCGGCTTGTACACGTCTATCGTCGAGCCGCTGGCGCACGCGCCAGGAGACGAACCGGATGCACACGGGCGCCAGGATCACAAGCCACGGCCAAGCCAGACGCCACAGCCAGGGCAAGGGTTGTTGTGCGTGCTCACCTGGTCCGGAGACAACGTCGGACGGTGCGGTCAAAGGCCGCGCGAGGATCAGCACCAGCAACATTGCACAGCTGCCGCCGGCCAACATCGCCACCCACGTCGCGAACGTCTGATCAACATCGGCTGTCATATGTCTCCCTTTTCATCCGTTCGCGCTTACACATCGATCCTGACGATGCGCCGGATCATCAGAATGCCGGCCATCTCCAGACCTGCGATGACCGCAAGCGTGGCCCAGCCCATTGGCGTGTACCAAAGTGGCTGCATGCCGTGCGGGTCGAGTGCCGTCAGCGCCACGCCGAGCGCCAGAGGCAGCGCACCCACGATCCAGGCCTGTAGTTTGCCTTGCGCCGTGAGTGCTTGAACGCGCGCGCGCAACCGCTGCTGTGCGGTCAAACTGGCGGCAATGCGTTCAAGCGTTTCGGCCAAGTTGCCGCCGGTTTGCGCGGCGATGCCGAGTGCCGACGCGACCAGTGCGGTGGATGACGATGGCATGCGTCGGCACAGCGCCTCCAGCGCATCATCGAACGACCGACCCATACGCTGTTCGCGCAACATCAGCCCGAACTCTTGCGACAGTGGGGGCTCAGCGTGCGCGACGACGTGCGTGAAGGCGATCGGCACACTCGCGCCTGCGCGGAGCGCCGCGGCCAGTGTGATCAAGGTGACAGGCAGTTGGTGATCGAACTGCGCGAGCCGGCGATGGCGAAGGTATTTGACCCACCACCCCGGAACGCGCGCGACGCCCAGCGCCGTCACTGCAGCAAGCGGCGCGTTGTCCAATACGCCGTATATGACCATCCCAACCGCCGCGCAGAGCAACACCGATCCCGTCCAGAGATGTAGCGGATCCACGAACAGAAACAACTCGCTCAACCGCACGCCCGCGTCCTGTGTATAGACGTCACGATAACGTTTCATTGCCGCCAGAAATCCCGCATGCAGGAGGTACAGCGTCAACCCGGCCGCGATCATCGTGCCGATTGTCGCCAGCCAGATCACGGCAGCTCCCGCGCACCAGGCGTGCAGGAGAAGAACATGTCGGTGTCGATCGCATGCCCCTCATCGCGCCACCGCTGGACAATGCCAGGCAGCACGCCGCCCCAGGCAAAGCCACCGGTTGCAGCAGAAAATCTGAATAGAGACTGCGACTGAATGCAGCCGCTCTCCATGCCGGTGAGTTCGACGACCTCCGTGACCACGCGGCGTCCATTGGCCAAGCGCCGTTGTTGCACGATCAAATCGACGCTCGACACAATGTGCTCACGCACCACCGACAACGGGAGCCCCATGTTTGCCATCATGATCATGGTTTCCAATCGCGCCAATGCATCGCGCGGCGTATTGGCGTGCAGCGTCGTCATCGATCCCTCATGCCCAGTGTTCATGGCGGCCAACATGTCGAACGCTTCCGCGCCGCGGCACTCCCCCACGACAATACGGTCTGGACGCATACGCAGCGCATTGCGCACCAGATCGCGAATCGTGATCAACCCGCGGCCTTCCACATTCGGCGGGCGCGCCTCGAGCGCCACCAGATGCGCATGCCCCAACCGTAGCTCCGCCGAATCTTCGATCGTCACGATCCGTTCGCCCGCAGGAATCGCATCGGCCAGAATGTTGAGCAGGGTTGTCTTTCCCGAGCCCGTACCGCCTGCGATCACGATGCTGGCGCGGTGTGCCACACAGAGTCGTAAAAACGCCGCCATCTCAGCGCTCATCGCGCCTGTTCGAACCAGGTCGACCATCCCTAACCGGGTGCGCATGAACTTGCGAATGGTGAGCACGGCCCCACGCAATGCAATCGGCGGCAGCACCGCGTTGACACGAGATCCATCCGTGAGACGCGCGTCCACCATCGGCATGCTTTCGTCGACGCGGCGCCCCACACGCGACACGATGCGATCGATGATTCGGCGCAGTGCCTGCTCCGAAGTAAAACGCAGCGCGGCGGCATGCAGTCGCCCTGAACGCTCGACATAGATATCGTCGTAGCGATTGATCATGATCTCCGAGATCCCATCGTCGTTGAGCAATGACTCAAGCGGCCCAAGTCCTACGACTTCGTCGAGGATGCGGCGACATCGTGCCGATTGTTCTTGGGTAGAGGCATCGCGATCGGCGCTAAGGATCTGCATCAGCAGATCGCCGGCGACATGCCGCAACGTGGCGTCGCTCATCGTTGCCACGTCGTGACGGCGCAGATCGAGCGCGTGAAGCAAGGCATCGTGCGCGGAGCGATCGCGCGCATCGGTGCTGTCTGTTGAAGCGTTTGCCGCCGCGTTTGTGGAAGCGTTTGTTGTGGTGTTTATTGTGGTGTTTGTTGAAGCGTCTTTTGAAGTGTCTGTTGAAGCATGTGTAGCTTTTGTTGTGATATCGGTGACGTCGTCTGTCCCACTACCTGTCGCGTATTTCTCAGCGCTTTCACCGTTTTCAGTGGTGTCGCTTGTCAAGCCGTCATCTGCTTGATTCGCTGTGTCATCTAAAGAGAGGCTTGCTGCGCCGTTGAACAATGCTCCCGCGTGGCTGAATGTCAGCGTGTCTGTGCGTTGCCTGACACCCTCGTCCATGCGGTTAACCGGCTCGTCTGCCGGTCGATCCGAACGGTTGGGATCGAGGTCGCCTCCCCCACTGCCTTTCCCGCTCGCCAAGCTCACTTGAATCAGGCAGGGACCGATCACGACACTATCGGTGGCAAGTAGAGGCGAATGCGTGGCGATGCGCTGGCTATTGACCGATGTGCCCATCAGCGAGCCGTGATCTTCGAGCGCCAAGGCGTCGCCGATGACAACGATGCTTGCATGACGTTTGGCCACGCGCCAGTGACGGATGCGAACCGCGCATCCCACATCGCGACCGATATGCACGGGTGCGGCAGCGCACACCGTGACCTGCCTGCCATCTTCGTAGTTCAGAAGAATATCGATCATGATTGGGGGTCGAACGCATATTGGTTCATGCCCTGACCTGCAGCCCCTGCTGGCCGCTCCGTCCCTTCTCGCACGACGGGCGCCATCCGTGCGGCCGTATCGACGAGTGCGGCGGCGTCATTGCGCCATTGCGAACCGGCTCCTGCCGGCGCATGCCAACCCTCACGGTCGCCCTGCTCCGCTGCGCCCATTGGCGTGTTCATACGCGGGGCGCCGTCGAAACTCTCCTTCAGGATCGCGTTGCTGCGCGATACCCGATCCGCAAGTGCACGATCGCCCTGTGCAATCACGTAAGGCGTCACGAAGATGGCCAACTCGGTCTCCTTGACCTCGTTGCGTTGCGACCCAAACAGGTAACCCAAGACAGGAATCCGCGAAAGCCCCGGTATCCCGTTACGCATATCGTTGCGCTCGCGCGCCAGAAAGCCGGCAAGCACCAAGGTTTGACCCGATCGCACATTGAATTCGGTCGCCGCCCTTCGAGTCTTCAACGCCGGTCCGCTCGGCGAGGGTGTGGTGGCGTCGACCGAACTGGCTTCCACCTCGATGCGCGAACGCACGGCGCCATGGCTATCCGCTTGGGGCGTGATCTTCAATGCCACGCCGTAAGGCTTGAAAATGGTGGTGGTTTTGCCGTTGGCGTCCGTTGTGGCGTACGGCACCTCGCCGCCTGCGAGAAACTCCGCGGTTGCCCCGCTGCGCGCCATCAGTTGCGGCTGTGCCAGCACGACCGCTTCGCCAGACTGCGCCATGGCATCGATGCGTGCCGACAGCGCGGCGTTGACGCCGAAGAAGCCCAGCGCCGGTGCGACCCGCTGCAGAACGCCTGAAGAAATACCATTGGGATCGTCGCCCGACTCCATCTCGTCGATGCGACCGCCAGCGCCCACAGCAGGCACCAACGCAGGCTCCCCGGGACGCCTCCCAAGACGATTGATCGCTGCGCTGTCCCAGACCACGCCAGTATTGAAACCGCCCGTGGTGGCGCCATCCCAGCGCACGCCCAATTCGCGCACCCGCGACCGCGGCAATTCGACAACCTGGACATCGAGCATGATCATGCGCTCCCAACCCATCGGGTTGGTGAAATCGATCAGCCCGGGATACGTCGCCGCGAGACTGGCAATCCGATCGCGATCGCGGTCGGAAATATCGCCGCCCTCGATCACGATCTTGTCGCCAACCGTCATCGCGTGGGCTCCGGGGATCTTGGCGAGCAGGGTATCGATGTCGTCCCGGATACGCCGAAAATCTGCCGGCACCACACGAATGCGGTAAGCCAGCGGACGGCTGCGCGCCGTCCAGATATGCAGCGAAGACGTACCCGCCTGCTTGGCGAACACGATCACTTCACGCGCGTCGGCGGCCGACGCGCTGACGATCTGACCGTTGCCAACCGCGATGCGCTTGACATCGCCGGGCGCCAGCACGCGGGTCTCGCCCACCTGCAGCTCCAACTCGCGCACCTCATCGGCAGCAAGCACGTTGCTCGCCATCAAAGAAACACCGACAACGAAGCCTACGAGATGGCGTTGTGCACGGCCGATGCGATAAGTGACTGGTGTCATGGCGCACCGACGGTAAAGTCTGATACTGGCGCGCTTGCATTCACATGACGCGATGGGTTTGTCACTGCGCGACGGCTCGCCAATTGAGGCGGGAGATCGAGTTCGAAGAAGCCCGAATCTGAAGCGCCGTCTTGCGCGATAGGCATATCGAACATCGCGCCGGCACCGTCACCAGCATTGCCATACAGCACCGGAACATCTCGAATGGGCATCGGCCGATCGCTCTCCAACCCCAGCAATGCTGCAAGGTCGCCCCGCGCACCCGAACCCACCACACGATCATCGGAATCGCGTCTCAAGATGGCCGACATCGTGCCGCTGCGGCGAGCTGCGACCAATTTGAGCGCGTCTTCCGGCGAGACATCCAGGGTAACCGTTGAAAATGCGCCGTGTGCCGTGCTGGTGCTTCGCGGCGCGCCATCCTCGTCCTGCCCGATTGCCAGCACTCTGACACCTTGCAGCAACGGCGCCGTTACCTGGCGCCCGGCATGGTCGAACGACACATACAGATCGATGAAATCGCCCGACTTGAGCAATCCTGAAAGCGAGCTCAGATCATCTACGGGAATCGTGACCGCACGCCTGCCTGTCAGAATGCGCGACGCCAAAGGCAACGCCGTTCGCGGCTTCAGATGAACCGCCGAGATTGCATCGCCCTGCTTGAGCGGCACCGCCAAAAGCGGTAGCGTGAGCTGCGCGAAGTCTTCGGGCGTCAGGGTGTCGCTGCCGGCATACGCCGCGGGAATATCGCGCACAGCCACATGAAGATCATCCAGAACCGTAGCAGCGTCCAGATCAAAAGCGGCCACTACTCGACTCACCATCGGCACGCGCGCATCCGCATCGATTTGCGCCAACCGTTGCGTGACCTGCGCATGCATGGCCCACGCCGCCAGCAATCCGGCGCAAAGGGCCGCTGCCCACACACCATTGCGACGCGCATGAGCGCGAGACCATTCCAGTATGTCCAGCCTCATGTTCGCTCCTTGCTGCGATGCATAAAAATCAAGGTATCTCTGCCGTCGCGCCGGCAGTACACCGTTGCCAGCTCGCGATCGCGCCGCCACGACAGCATCGCGGTCGCAGACGCCGTTTCACTTTGCCATCCCGTCTGCCGCAGCGACGCCGTCAGATCGACACAGGGATCTTTCCACACAGCAGGTGCACGCCACACCTGCAGCCCCGCGGCAAGCGCCGAGTCGGTATCGTCGATATCGAAGATCAGTTGTGCAGCAGGCGGCATCCGCAACGCATCGAACAGCGGTGAGATGCGATGGTGTTGTGGCAAGCCATGTGGCACCCATACCGATAAATAGCCTCGCGTCGACGCGATGCCACGGGGATGGGGATCGCCCGAGACCAGCGATGCCAACCAATTGACGCCATCCCGTTGACCGGAAAGCAAGACTTCACCTGCCACCACGTTGAGATGACTCACCCAGGGACGGGCCTGGGTAAGCACTTTTGCGACGACTGACACCGATCCAGGCACATCGATCGACATCCTGGTCAAGCGTCCGCCGAACAACGTCCAATCTTCTGGCGCCGATACCGTGGACGATCGCGGCAAGGCCTCAGCCCAGGCGGTCAAGCTTTTTCGATTGGCGTTGACTTGTTCTGAGCGTGTCTGCGACTTGAATGCTTGTGCAGGCGATGCGTTTGCGCCAAACACGAAAGCGTGCGACTCGGCGGACGGCGAATTAGACGCAAGCACACGCGCAAAGCGATCGGTCGAACTCGAAGCGGCTGCGTTGACGCTGGAGCAGAACAGGCCGATCACGGACATGATGCCGACCAAGCCGATCAGGCGAATGACGTCGATGCCAGAGCTCAGGGTCAGGCGAGTGAAGCCATTGCCAATGTTCAAGGTCAAACTGCTGAAGCTTTTGCCGCAGGTGATGGTTGTGATGCGTGCGCGGAGGCGACGATCGAACATCAGACTGCGAGAGCCGATGCGACGATCTCCGGTCACACCGATTGCCCGAAAACCACGAAAACCACGAAAACCAACATTCAGTATCGGCCCGCTCATTTCACGGCTCCACGGTTCCCAAGCCGATACACCGGCTCCGCTTTCGACTTGACATCGGTGGGCACGATATCGGACCACCGCTGCAACCAATCGACCGATGAAGAGGACCGTCGCCAGCCCGCGTCCGCGCGCGCGATTCGCGAACCCACCGTGCGTGCCAGGGCGGACGATCGATCGTAAGAACGGCCCCAGCCCGTGCTGGACTGCGCGACACGCCGCTGCGTGTCAGCATCGCTTGCGGTGTGACCTGCATCCGTGAGCAACGCGGTGCGCGCTTGCGCCACGCCAGCGCGCAGTACGCCGGTATCGGCGAGCCGCCATTCGCGGCGCAACATGCGTGCGCGGGCGCCCTGGCCGCCGGGCTGCAGCCAGCCCATCGACAGCCGTTCGAGAGCGACGTTTTTACGTTGCGGCGCCGAAGCGACCGACGATGCAAGAACATTGCCTTCCCCGCGTGCGACGCGGAAAGCAGCTTCACGCGCTTGCTGCTGAGTTTGTGTCACATAGGCCAACCCGCTACCAACGTAAGCGCAGCCCGCAAGCAAGGTTGACAACAGCGCGAGCACAATTACCGTCTCGGTGGCAGCTTGGCCGATCTGCATGTTGCGCGTGTTGCTCATCGCCGCACCCCTGACGATCGCAACACGCCTTCCGAATGACCGAGACGCGCTTGCCAGAAAGGACGAAATGCGTTGGCCCATTCATGCAAACCGTCTTCACGCGGCGCGGGCCGCGAGTAGTAGGTTTGCGCGCTAGCCTCGACGTGTACGACATCTTGTCGCGAAAAACCGCCATGGCCATACCGTGATGCCGCAGCGCGAACAGCACTGGCAGCACCCGTTGTGCGAAGCCGGCTCGCGGGTAGCATGAGCTGCAGACGAAACCCCAGGACTTCGTCCCGTCGATCGGGATCGATATCGAAGGTCGTTGGCAGGCCAACAAAGCGACCATTGCGGGCGTTCATCAGCCCGTACGAATTGGCGAGCGGATTGGCGCTGCCGTCAAAAATATCCCAATCGGTTTCGCGCTCGACCCAGCGCCAGAAATCGATTTCGCTGAAGTCTGACGGCGGGCGATCAACATGCGGCAGCCCAGTGCCAGCCGGGCCTACGCGCTCATTGACGATGCCCCAACCCATGGCGTATTCCCGGAAGTAGCAGCCAATGTACTTATTCGATCGCAACGCGTGATACGACTGGGTATCGGCGCTGCGCCACACGCCGTTCTTATCGAGCCATGTGGTGCCGCGCCGACGCAACTCATGCCGCCGCATCGGACAGCGGTGGCTCACCGGCCAGGGATTGCGCGCCGTGTGATTGCGCGCGTCCAAGAAACCGTAGCGCTCGACAGCGCGGCGCACGACGCTTCCAAAGCGGCTCGCGGTGCGATGCGAACGTCGTGCCAGGAACCCTGAAGTGTTGTCATCTGAAATAGCGGCGCGAATTGCATCGCCCTGCGTGTCCACCGGCGCATCGACTGCGGCCACCGGAACGTCGGGATAATTCGTGCGCAAGACGGCATGAATGGCTTCGTTACGCGTCTGCGCCAGCTGACCGGCTATCGTGGCCGCAGTGTCGGCGAGCACCTCGTGCACAACCGTATCGTGCGCTGCCATCGCCGTCATCAATGCCGAAGCATCTCCTGGCGCTGCCAACGGCTGCCGATAAGCCATGGCATGCTGTGCGCCAAAAAACATGGCGATGACGGTCGAAGGCGGATTGCCGCGCGCGCTCTGCTTCGATTGGGCGGCCATGAAACCAGCTGCCGACGCGAGGGTCGCCAGATGCGCCATGGCGACCTGATGCCCGATCTGCGCCCGGTTGATGTACGCCATCATATTGAGCGCACGCGCCTGCACCAACGCGCCGCTATACGCGGCCGCATCGGCCGCATGTGTCAGGCGCTGACGGGCGAGAATGGTTTGCCCGAGGTCGTACAGCAGGACAAGTGCAAGCGACCCTGCACCGGCGAGCACGAGGCCGAGCGCCAACGCCTGACCACGTTGCCCACGTTCGACAAAAGCGCCGGTGCATCTCACTTCGCGGCTCCCGCTTGACCGGTGAATGACTTCAACGACTTGGCTTTGGCTTGAGCGGCAGCCTTGCCTGCCGCATCTTGTGCCATGCGACTTTGATCGCTGCCGTCCTCACCGGCCAATTCACGCGCCATCGCAGCCGTTTGCGAACGGACGACTTGCCCGAACAATTGATAGACACCGATCGCGGCCACCGCGACCAATGCCACGATCACGATGTACTCGGTCATGCCTTGCCCGCCCTGACGATGTTTGACGTTCATGCTGTGTGCTCCCAATGCGACATCACGGCAGTGAGTCTGATCGGGCAGCGTCGCGGTCACAATTCGCAGAAACCGAGGTAGCTAAAAGCGCAGCAATTGGCGGCGCGCGAGACAGCAACGCACTAAGATGGCAGCAGGAGGTTCACCATGCACTGGTTCACGCGCACGTTTGTTTTCTTGTGGTTTTTTATCGGCGGCGTTGCGCACTTTGTCGCAGACGACTTATTCGTCATGGTCGTGCCGCCCGCGATCCCCTGGCCGCTCGCCGTGGTTTACATCAGCGGTGTGTTCGAGCTCCTGGGCGCTTTTGGATTGCTGGTGGCACATACCCGATACGCGGCGGCATTGGGGCTTATCTTGCTCACGATTGCAGTGACGCCATCAAACGTCTACATGCTGCAGCACGCCGAGAACTTCCCGAATATTCCGCACGCCGTGCTGGTGTGGCGATTGCCGTTTCAGGTGCTGCTCATGATCATGATTGCGCACGCCGGCGGCATCATCGGCAAGCGATCGCAGCGTCGCGCCCGCCCATAAAAAAAGCTGCCTCGAGGGCAGCTCTTCACATGATCACGATCACGCTCACGATCACGACCGGCCATGCGGCCAATGACTGGGATCGGTTATTGGCTTGCAGGCGATATCGTCGTTGGTCGCGGCACAACCCGCCAGCACCGTCGTGCCCATCACGAGCGCCACGATCCCGACCATCCGCTGCAACGACATTCGCGCGGCGCGCACTTAAACGATGCGAACGCTGAGTTCACCCAGGCCGTCAACACCGCCGGTGATGATGTTGCCGCGAACCACCGCGCCCACACCTTCCGGCGTACCGGTGAAAATGAGGTCGCCGGGTTGCAGCTCGAACAGTCCCGACAGATACGAGATGCTTTCGGGAATATTCCAGATCATCTGCGACAGATCGCTGCTCTGCTTGCGTTGACCGTCGACGTCAAGCCAGATCGCGCCTTTGTCCAGTACGCCCGTTTTGCTCTTGGGATGGATCGGACCGATCGGCGCCGACTGATCGAACGCCTTGCCCACTTCCCAGGGCCGGCCTTGTTTCTTGGCTTCGCCTTGCAGATCGCGACGCGTCATGTCCAGACCCAAGGCATAGCCCCAGACCAGTTCATTGGCATCCTCGACCGACACATCCTTGCCGCCCTTGCCCAACACCACAACCAATTCCATTTCGTAGTGGAGGTTGGCAGTCTTGGTGGGGTAAGGCATTTCGCCGGTGTCGCCATCGGCGATCGCCAGAATGGCATCGGCCGGTTTGCAAAAGAAAAACGGATCTTCGCGACCGGTGAAGCCCATTTCCTTGGCATGCTCGGCATAGTTGCGGCCGACACAATACACACGGCGTACCGGAAAACCTTGCTCGCTGCCCACGACCGGCACGGCGACAACGGGTGCCGGCTCAAACACATATTCCATGATCACATCCACCTGAGTTGACCTACGACTTGAATAAGCAATGCCTGACGTGCCGGGCTGCGAGGGGACAAATGGGTGCTCAAGCACCCAAACGTCCGCCCACGCGATTTACTTGCCCGCGTTGTAGCGATCGCGGCTGCGAATGATCTCGGCGCGCGCTTCACCGGCGCCCTTCCAGCCCTTCACCTTGACCCACTTGCCCTTTTCGAGGTCTTTGTAGTGCTCGAAGAAGTGCTGAATGCGCGCCAGGTCTTCGACCGGCAGATCTTCAGGCTTGGTGATGTTGCGGTACGGCGGGTAAAGCTTCTCGACCGGCACGGCGAGCAACTTGGCGTCGCCACCGGCTTCGTCGTCCATTTCGAGCACGCCGATCGCCCGGCAGCGGATGACCGCGCCGATCTGGATCGGGAACGGGGTCATGACCAGCACGTCGGCGGGATCGCCGTCGTCAGAAATCGTCTGCGGAATGTAGCCGTAGTTGCACGGATAGTGCATGGCCGTCAGCATGAAGCGATCGACGAAGATGGCGCCCGAATCCTTGTCCACCTCATATTTGACCGGATCGGCGTTCATGGGGATTTCAATAATGACATTGAACTCGTCCGGCAGCTTGGCGCCGGCTTCGACTCGATCGAGACTCATCGATAAAACCTTTGAAAAAGAAAATTAATCTAAGGGCACTATGCCCGGATCAGTGATTGGACCCACGGCGGTCATTGCGATCGTCGCTGCGCCGTTTGCCGTCTTCCAGTGCCGCTTCGTCGATCTCGGCAAGCGGAATCGGCGCGCTATCGAAATACTCTTCGATATCGACCGATGACGCCGGTGCGATAACGGCATCGGGTGGCGGGGTGGGCAGGTCCATGCTGCGCGCATCCGGATCGAGCACATAATCCGATGCCGTAGCAGGAACCGGCGCCGCACGCGGCAGCTCAGGGGCCGGGTACGTGCCGGACCGAGAAACATCGTCGCCGGTGTCGTCATCGAAAGCGCCTTCGGCATCGAGACGGTGGGGATCGGCGCGCATATCGGCCGCAGGCAGAGCAGTGTCGAATGCCAGACTGGGCAAGGCCATGCCAACCGCAGTGGCCAGACGCCAGTGACGCATCGCTTCGTTGGGGCGTTCGAGACGGTCGTACAGGCTACCCAGAAGCGCATGCGCTTGTGCATCGCTGCGCAGTTGCACACTGCGACGAAGATAACGCTCGGCCGGTCCCCAAAGCTGACCCGTCAAACACAGCACGCCCAGGGCGGTGAGAATATCCGGGTCATTGGGGCGGGTCTGCAGCCAGCTCTCAGCCTTTTCAAGGCGACGCGGCACTTGTGACGTGTCGCACCGCGCATAGGCAGCAACGAGCGACGGCAGAAACTGGCGTGCGATGGCAGCTTCGAGAATACGCGCCGCTTCATCGGGTTCGCCGGCGGCTTCAAACGACATCGCGCCGGCCAAAGCGATTTCCGGCAGCAGCTTTTCGTCCGACTTGAGTTCTTTCCAGAGCAAGCGCCAGTTCTCACCCGAGGCAGCCTGCAGGCGCGCGGCACTGGCGGTGCCGATGAGGCGCTCGGCATCCACTTTCGACATGGCGTTGCGACGCGAGAGCGAACGCGCTAACGCAAAGACGCGTTCGTGATTACCGAGTTCGCGTTCAGCGCGGAGAACCAGACGCAAGGTGTTCAGATGGCGTGCGCCGCCGTCTTGCAGTGGCTCAAGCACCGCCAATGCCTCACGTGCCTTGCCTTCTTCCAGCAAGAGATCGGCAGTGACGGTGGCCACGGCCTCATTCAGTCCGGCGTCGCCACCCGCACTCTCACGGGCCCGATCGAGCATCAGGTCGCGGCGAACGCCCTCGCCCAAACCATGTGCGGCACGCGCGGCCGACAACGCAGCCAACACGCGGCGGCTTTTGACCTTGGTTTGATCGTAGAGCTTGGCCAGATCCTTCTCGGCATGCGCAAAGCGGCCTTCGAGAAGTTCGGTCCAACCACGCTCGAGGAGTTCATGATCGCGCGCTTGCGCGCGCTTGCCCCGCCATGAACGAACGCGCGACGGAATGGCGATCAGCCACGCGAAGAATCGCAGGCCGACATACACCAAGACGAACGACGCGATGATGAGCAACACGGCGAGTGTGAGCGACAGCTCGATGCGCCACGGGTACACCAGCAGCAACACGTTGCCGGCGTGGGATTGCAGCGTCACAGCCAGTGCGACCGCGACCACCGCCAGTAGGAGGGTCCAGAACCAGGTACGCATGGTTTAACCTTGTTCGCGTGGCGTTGCGGTTGCGGCCCGCATCGCCGCCACAGCATTCAGACTATTGGTCACGTCGGGCAGCGGATCGGCAATCCGGGTTTGCTCGAGTTCACGCGCAAGCGTCAGTGCCGCGACGGTATCCGCAGCGCGATTATCGAAGTAGCGCGTCAACGTGGTGACGACGTTTTGCATTTCGCTCTGCCAAATCGCGGGTTGACGCATCAACAGCGAAAGCTGAACCGCCAAGAGGCGCTGACGTACCGTGGCGCGCAACTGATCGGCCTGCTCGGGCGATAGAATCAGCGCTTCGGGCTGATCGACACGCTGGACACGAATCAAGTCGCCCAATTCATGCGCCAGTGACGATCCCGCCCGGGTCGGCCAGGAGGCAATCTCGGCGCGCCAGTGCTGATACCAGGGCGCATCCGCGGGCAACGCGGGCTCGACGGCCACCGGCGCCGGCGGCAAGCCGGACGACAATGGCGTGCCGGTCGCCATGCCACCCGGCACGGCGCCATCGGGCACGAGCAACGGGGCGCGCATCACCATGGCGGCCAGACGATCGATTCGCGCCGATTGTGCGGCGACATCCACTGTGGCCACGCCGCGCAGGCGATCCAGATCGCCATTGATCGATTCTTGAAGGCTGGCAAACCGCGGACGATCGGCACGAGCGAGACGGGACTGCGCCGTTTCGAGCGCAACGATCGCGTTATTGACGTTACCTGCCAAACGGAGCTGCTGGCTGGCGATCGTCAACAGACGGTCGATGTCGTTAAGCAAAACGTCGTCGCTACCGGTGTCGTTAAAGCTCTGCCACGCTTGCTCGAGCGCGCTGTATTGGCTTTGCGATTCACGCAAGGCATTCTCGAGTCCCGCGACCTTGCCGGCCTGCGCTTGCGACAGCGCCAAAGACTCGCGCGCACTGTTGCGGGTCTGGTCGAGCTGTGTGCTCAAGCCATCCAACCTGGAGGCGATTTCGCGACCCGCTTTCTCGGATTGCTGACGTTGAAACCACAGCGCCGACCCCATGGCCAGGCAAAGCAGGACGAGAATAATCACCGCGACAGGCAAGCCACCGCGCTTGGCGGGCTTGCCCGAGCCTCGGCCTGGAGGCGGCGGCGGCGGAGGAATGGTGCGGCCTGAACCACCATCGGACGACTTGTCCAGCTTCACGCCTGCGTCAGTGACGCCCGGCTTATCCGCAGAGAACGGCTTGTCCGTGGATGCGCTACCGGTCGGCGTCTTGTCGCCGCCCAGCGGCTTATCGGCACTGAACGGTTTCTCGATACTGTTCGATCGATCGAGACTGAACGGCTTCTCAAGGCTGGACACCTTGTCGGCGCCCAACGGCTTATCAGAAGGCGACGCCTTGTCCGCTGCAAGCGGTTTATCCACGTTCAACGGTTTATCCGTCCCGAGCGGTTTATCTATCACCACCGATTTGTCGGTCAAACCTGGTTTATCCGATACGACCGGCTTATCTGTCACACCCGATTTGTCCGTGCTGTACGGCTTCTCCGTGGCAAAAGACTTTTCCACCGTCGGCACCTTATCGGCCGCAACCGGCGGCAGCGTGCCACCTATCGGCGGCGGCGTGACGGGAGCACTCCCCGCAGCCGCTACCGGCTGATCGGCCGCAGGCACCGTTTTTGTGGTGACCTGTACAGGCGCAACGGGCTTGTCGCTGGTGGGAGGGACGACAGGCGTCGAAGTGACGCTCGCCGAAGAGGACGTGGCCGAAGGCCCCTCTGACTTGCCGGAGGCGGCGGATGTTGCTGCCGGATCGAGATCGGATGTCGTTTTTGTCATGTCGCGATTGTAAGCTGTCGCAGCGCACGCAATGGATTCAAGTCGCAACGAAAGCGTTGAACATTGCGGTGTCTGTGGGTAAGCAGGTTTTTACCACTGGCGCGCCTGCCCCGCCAGTCGGCAGGGCGCGCAAATAGGCAGCCAATTTCTCGTGCGTCACTACGCAAGTGCAGTGCCACCACCACGGGAGCACACCTGCGTGGATGAGATTGGCCACGACGGCATCGATACCCTCGCGGCTGGTCAAGAGCCAGGTGGGTGCAACACCGCGATCCGCCCAGCCCTGAAGCAGCGCAATGTTTGCGGGCGTCCAGATCACGGCATGGCGCCCGTAGGCGGCATGAATGGTGACGACTGCACCACTGTCGCGCAGACGTTGAGCGAGCCATTCGCGGCCCATTTCACCGCGGACGATGAGCACCCGCCGAGGCGCCGGCTGCAGCGCCGCGATGGCAGGCCACAGTGCTTCGGAGTCGCGCGAGGCACCACGCGGATCGGGCGCGACGATCTCTTGTTGCGCCAAACCCAATCCCGCGGCAGCGATGGCTTGGGCGGTCGCCTCACCCACGGCGGCCACCCGCGAGGAAGCGGGCCAACGACCTGCCGGGTCACACGCACGCCACTGTTCGGCATACGCACGGGCGGCCTGGCCGCTCACGAACACGATCAAATCGAACGCATTGGGATGAGGGAACGTGGCGGCATCGGGCGCGAGCGGCTCGATGCGCAGCGCCGGCAAGATCACCGTCGTCCATTGGCGGGCCGCAAGCTGCTCGGCCAGCGCATCGTTGCGCCCAGCGGGACGCGTCAATACGGCGATCGGAGACATGCCTGCCCTCCCGTGGATACAGCAGAACACTAGGACGCGTCGGGTGCGTCGATGAGGCGCGCCAAAATCGCCCGCGCGCCGCGATCAAGCAACGCCTGCGCGGCACGCTCACCGATTTGAGTGGCTTGCGCAACCGGACCGGCATCGCTCGCCCGGACGATCTCGACGCCATCGGGCGATGCCACAAGGGCGTCGATCGACAATTGCCCGGCCCCATCGAGCTGCGCGAAGGCCGCGAGCGGCACTTGGCAAGACCCCCCAAGCACGCGTGAAACGGCGCGTTCGGCCAACGTGCAGGCGGTGGTTTCTGCGCATGACAACGGTGCCAGCCACTGCCGAAGATCGGCACGATCGGCACGAATTTCGATGCCCAACGCGCCCTGCCCTGCGGCCGGCAAACTCTCGGCGGGCGAAAGATAGCCCCGTATGCGGGATGCCAGACCGAGCCGCTCCAGACCCGCCGCGGCAAGAATGATGGCAGCGTACTCGCCGCGGTCGAGCTTGCCGAGCCGCGTATCGAGGTTACCCCGCAACGGCTTGACCACCAGATGGGGAAAGCGCGCACGAATCTGCGACTCGCGCCGCAGGCTGGATGTGCCTACGACCGCGCCATGAGGCAGATCGGCAAGAGAGAACCAGTCGTTCGAGACCAGCGCGTCGCGCGGGTCGGCACGCGACATGATGCACGTGAGTTCGAACGGCTCGTGAAGATCGACAGGAACGTCTTTGAGGGAATGCACGGCCAAATCGGCCCGCCCATCAAGCAGCGCGGTTTCGAGCTCCTTGACGAACAGCCCCTTGCCGCCCACTTTGGACAACGTGCGATCTAGGATCTGATCGCCACGCGTCGTCATGGTCAGCAATTCGACCGAACAGTCGGGGTAATGTTGGCGCAGGCGGTCACGTACGTGCTCCGCCTGCCAGAGCGCGAGCCGGCTGGCTCGCGTCGCGATGATCAAACGCTTCGGATCAGTCACGATCGTGGTCACATGAACTGCTTCGCGACGATCGTGACGATCACTCCAAGAATAGCCAGTACGGTCAGACCCTGCAGCAGGCTCAGGCCCGACTGGTGGGAACTCGAGGATTTAAAGAAGCTCATGCAACATGTTCCTTGGAGGCTTTTTTACGGCGCGCCAAGAAGATACCGAGACCCATCACGAACAGCGCGCCAATGACTTCAGCTGCGATTTTAACCGAAGTTGGCTGCTCACCGAAGTTGTTGACGACATATACGTCGGTAACCAGCATGCCGCCAGCGATCCAGCCCAGCAGACCGGCACCCAGCGTGACGACCAACGGGAACTTGTCGATGAGCTTGAGCACCAGGGTGCTGCCCCAGACGATGATGGGTACGCTGACGACCAGACCGAAGATGACCAGACCCAATTGATGATCGGGGTTGGCATTCTGCGCGGCACCGGCGATGGCGATCACGTTGTCCAGGCTCATCACGAAGTCGGCGATGATGATGGTCTTGATCGCCGAGACGATCGAACCGCCGCCGTCGATGTTCGAATGGGCGTCATCTTCAGGAATCAAGAGCTTCACGCCGATCCAGACCAGCAGCAGTGCGCCGACGACCTTGAGGAACGGAATCTGCAGGAGCTGCATGGCGAAGAAAATCAGGATGACGCGCAGGATGATGGCCCCGGCGGTACCCCAAATGATGCCCTGCATGCGCTGCTTGGGCGCAAGGTTGCGACATGCCAACGCGATGATGACGGCGTTGTCGCCACCCAAAAGGATGTCGATCAGAATGATCTGGAAAACTGCTGCCCAGCTTAATGTTTGGAAAAACTCAAGCACTTGAAATGCCCCCGGTAACGTTTATAGAAAAACTGCGGCCGCTGCTGGGCCGAGCCCTGCCCGACTGGCCGAATCGGCAAGTTCGAACAGGGCAAAACCGGAGGATTGTAATTCAGGTTTCGTTAAGCTTTCGTCTTGCTAACAAGATTTTTCCAATCGCAAGCACGAGCAGAGCACCGATCGCACCCGCCATCAATGCCAGTTGATGCTCGGAAATGCCCAGTGAGGTATCCAGTCGCGCAACGGGTGCCTGCAGTGCGGGATCGCCCACCAGCAACTCGCCCGCGATAAAGCCCAGCAATGCTGCACCCACCCACACAATGATCGGGAAGCGCTCGATGACCTTGAGCAACAGCGTACTGCCGAAAATCACCAGCGGAATGCTGATCGCCAGGCCAAGAATGAGCAAGGTGTTGTCGCCCATTGCGGCGGCCGCAACGGCGACGACGTTGTCCAGGCTCATCACCAGATCGGCAATCAAAATGGTACGAATCGCAGAAAGCAACGTGCCGTGTTTTTTGTGCCCGCCCTCGTCTTCGCCCTCAGGCAATAGCAGCGTGACACCGATGTAAAGCAGCAACACCGCGCCGATCAGTTTGAGCCAAGGCAGCAACAGCAGTTCGGCCGCCACGAGGGTGAGCACGATACGCATGACGATCGCCGCGGCGGAGCCGATGACGATTGCCTTTTTTTGCTGACTTTCCGGCAGCGATCGTGCCGCCAGCGCGATGACGACAGCGTTGTCGCCCGAGAGAAGAATGTTTACCCAAATAATCTGGAGCAATGCGATCCAGAATGCCGCTGACGAGAGTTCCATACGCCTCTTTACCTAGAAGCGATCCCCGATTTATCAAATCCAATAATGGCCGTAGGCGCGGGTTCCGCTTGCTGCGAGCAATAGCGGTTATTTGTGCACCCTTCTCTTATGGGCGCCATTATAGGTTACGTTCTGCTGTCACTCTGCTTTCGCAGTCGCTATTGGTCGCGCGAATGCAACGCACCATCGCCGGGCGAAAAAAAACCGGCCTTTCGGCCGGTTCTTGATGGCTTGATCGGATAAGGATCAGAGGGCCGCTTTCAGCAGCTTGGCCATTTCCGAAGGATTGCGGGTCGTCTTGATACCGCAAGCTTCCATGATTTCAAGCTTGGCATCCGCCGTATCGGCACCGCCCGAGATCAACGCACCAGCGTGACCCATGCGTTTGCCGGCAGGCGCCGTCACACCGGCGATGAAGCCGACGACGGGTTTCTTCATGTTGTCCTTGGCCCACTGAGCGGCCTCGACTTCGTCCGGACCACCGATTTCGCCGATCATGATGACGGCGTCGGTTTCGGGATCGTCGTTGAACAATTTCATGACGTCGATGTGCTTCAGGCCGTTGATGGGGTCACCACCAATACCCACGGCGCTCGACTGGCCCAGACCCAATTCGGTCACTTGAGCCACGGCTTCATACGTCAACGTGCCCGAACGGCTCACGATGCCGATACGGCCCTTGCGGTGGATGTGGCCGGGCATGATGCCGATCTTGAGTTCGTCCGGCGTGATGAGACCCGGGCAGTTGGGGCCCAGCAGCAGGGTCTTCTTGTTTTGCGCGCGCATGCGGTTGCGCAATTCAAGCATGTCACGGACGGGAATGCCTTCGGTAATGCAGATCACCAGATCCAGATCGGCGTCGACGGCTTCCCAGATGGCGGCGGCAGCGCCGGCGGGCGGCACATAGATCACCGATACGGTAGCGCCGGTTTCGGCCTTGGCGTCCTTGACGGAGGCGAAAATAGGCACGCCTTCGAAGTCCTCACCGGCCTTCTTGGGGTTCACGCCAGCCACGAAAGCTTCGCGGCCGTTGGCGTATTCGCGGCACATGCGCGTGTGAAACTGACCGGTCTTACCCGTAATGCCTTGGGTAATGACCTTGGTGTCCTTGTTGATCAAAATCGACATTTGCGAATCCTTGACTATTGTTCGGATATTCGAGCGTTAGACACGCCGGAATGGCCGATGGCTTGGGCGAGGGGCAAGGGCCACGCTTCCAGCGTTTTGCCCGCCCGGCCGCCGATCAGCCACGGCGACAATTATTTGGCGGCAGCGACCACCTTGGTCGCGGCATCGGCCATCGTATCGGCGCTGATGATGGGCAGGCCCGACTCGGCCAGCATCTTCTTGCCCAGCTCTTCGTTGGTGCCCTTCATGCGCACGACCAGCGGCACACTCAGGTTCACGGCCTTGCATGCTTCGATCACGCCTTGGGCGATCACGTCGCAGCGCATGATGCCGCCGAAAATGTTGACCAGAATGGCCTTCACGCCCTTGTTCTTGAGCATGATCTTGAAGGCTTCGGTCACTTTCTCGGCCGTCGCACCACCGCCGACGTCCAGGAAGTTGGCCGGCTCGCCGCCGAACAGCTTGATCGTGTCCATGGTGGCCATGGCCAGACCGGCGCCGTTGACCAGGCAGCCGATGTTGCCGTCGAGCTGAATGTAGGCCAGGTCGAACTTGCTGGCTTCGATTTCGGCGGGATCTTCTTCAGCCAAGTCGCGGTAGGCGACGATGTCTTGATGGCGGAACAAGGCGTTGGAGTCGAAGTTGAACTTGGCGTCCAGGGCAACGATGTCGCCGCTGCCCGTGAGGATCAGCGGGTTGATTTCGGCCAGCGAGGCGTCGGTATCCCAGTAAGCCTTGTACAGGTTCTGGAATTCCTTGGCGGCGCGGTCGACCGAAGCTTCGGGCACGCCGATGCCACGTGCCAGCTCGGCAGCGTCCTTGTCCGTCAGACCCGTTGCGGGGTCGACGAACACCTTCAGGATTTTCTCGGGGGTGTGTTCGGCAACTTCTTCGACGTCCATGCCGCCTTCGCTCGACGCCATCACGCATACGCGCTGCGTACCGCGATCGGTCACGATGCCGACGTAGTATTCCTTCTTGATATCGGCGCCGTCTTCGATCAGCAGGCGACCGACTTTCTGGCCTTCAGCACCGGTCTGGTGCGTGATCAGCTGCATGCCGAGAATCTCGGAGGACAATTGGCGCACTTCTTCGATCGAGCGCGCCAGCTTCACGCCACCGCCCTTACCGCGGCCACCAGCGTGAATCTGGGCCTTCACGACCCAAACCGGACCGCCGAGCTTTTCAGCAGCGGCAACGGCTTCGTCGACGGAGAAAGCGGGTATGCCGCGCGGTACGGCGACGCCAAACTGCTTCAGCAGTTCCTTACCTTGATACTCGTGAATTTTCATGTATGACCTGTCAGGACGGATGAGAAATGGGAGGGATTGCTTCCAGCGACGCGTCTGTGCCGGTGTACCACTGAGGGTAGTGCACCTGCGCAACCGCGCCATCCGAACGCAAGGCGTGACAACCGTCAAGCTGGAATGGCTTGACGTCGGCCCGACGTTCGGTGCGACGGAGCTTGGCCATGGTTTGCACCGCAACCGTGGGCAAAATCTGGGAAAGCTCGGTCATGTGCGTACAGCCCGCGGAACGGGCATAACGATCTTTGACCTGATGGCGAAAACCCTTGAGCAGGTTCATGCCGACCAGATCCGCGTACTCGGGAGCAATGGCGCTGCAATGAGCGTTATAAGGCGCGTCATCGTAGGCTGCTTGAGCCGCCACGATCGTGCAGTCGAGATCGATCGTGATGCGCAGATGCATGTTGTGCACCGGGTCGCCTGCGACGTGCACACCGCCGTCGTTGGACGGAAAATCGTAGCCTTTGACATCGATAAGCTCCGCCTCGAGGTCAATCAGACCATCGTCACGGCCATACGACTGCACGCGCACTGTGCGCGTATGCAGCGGCTGGCGAGGTGAGTCTGGCGGAGGCAAAGGCATGCGTTAGGCCCGGTATCGGTGCGTTTTTGGTGCGTAGCGGCAAATCCGGTCAAGTATAGCGCAGCCGGATTGCCGGGGCGCACGCCCGCCTGCGACAGGCGGAGATAGGCCCCCATCAGGGGGCCTAGAAACGCTCCGATCGGGCCAAACCAAGCCGCTTGCCGACTAGGCTGCCCTTCCCGCTCAGCCCGCGATCAGCTGGCGCGCAGCGCGCGAGCGGCGTCGACCATGCTGATCAAGGCCGCTTCCGTTTCAGGCCACGCGCGCGTCTTCAGTCCGCAATCCGGGTTCACCCACAGGCGCTCCTTCGGCAACCGCTTGGCGGCCTTCTGCATCAGGGCCACCATCCAATCCACCTCGGGCACGTTGGGCGAATGAATGTCGTACACCCCAGGACCGATATCGTTGGGATAGCTGAAGCCCTCGAAAGCCTCGAGCAGTTCCATATTGGAGCGTGAGGTTTCGATCGTGATCACATCGGCGTCCATCGCGGCGATCGAACCGATGATGTCGTTGAACTCCGAATAGCACATATGGGTGTGGATCTGCGTGTCGTCGGCCACGCCGGCGGTAGACAACCGGAAGCAGTCGACGGCCCAGTCGAGATACGCCGCCCATTCCGTTTGACGCAGCGGTAGCCCTTCGCGGAAGGCGGGCTCGTCAATCTGGATCACACGGATGCCGGCTTGCTCCAGGTCGACCACTTCATCGCGCAGCGCCAGCGCCAACTGGCGGCAGGTCTCTTCGCGCGGCTGGTCGTCGCGCACGAACGACCATTGCAGGATCGTGACCGGCCCGGTCAACATGCCCTTCACCGGCTTGTCGGTGAGCGACTGCGCATACGACGACCAGCCCACCGTCATCGGTGCGGGGCGCGCCACATCGCCAAAAATGATGGGGGGCTTCACGCAGCGGGAGCCATAGCTTTGCACCCAACCGTTCTGTGTGAAGGCAAAGCCTGCCATCAATTCGCCGAAGTACTCGACCATGTCATTGCGCTCGGGTTCGCCGTGCACCAAGACGTCCAGCCCGATGCGTTCCTGAAAACGAATGACGGTTTCGATCTCTTTACGGATCGCCTTTTCATAAGCCGAATCGGTCAGCGCGCCCGTCTTCCAATCGCGACGCAATTTGCGGATTTCGGCAGTTTGCGGGAACGAGCCGATCGTTGTGGTTGGATAGGCAGGAAGATTCAAGCCCTTTTGCTGCGACGCAATGCGGGTATCGAACGGCGCCCGGTCACGCGACACCTCCTCAGCAACAGCCATGCGGCGAGCGACGGCAGCATTGTGAATGCGCGTTGACGTGCGGCGCGCGGCGATCGCGGCCGCCTGTTGCGTAAGTGCCGTTTGCGTGGCCTCATCGGCCACACCGTCCAAAGCCAGGCGCAGGCCGTTCAGTTCGTGCAGCTTTTGCGTGGCGTACGACAACCAGCTCTTGAGCTCGGCATCCAGATCGGTTTCGAAGGCCAGATCAACGGGCACATGCAGCAAGGAGCACGACGGGGCCAGCCACAACCGCTCGCCCAATCGATCGCGCACGGCAGTCAACGTGGACTGCACGGCGTTCAGATCGGTACGCCAAATGTTGCGGCCGCTGATTATCCCGGCCGACAAGACCTGATCGTCGCGCAGCACGTCCAAGACGGCATTCAATTGTTCGGGCGCACGCACCAGGTCGAGATGCAAACCGGCCACCGGCAAGGCGCTCACGGTGCTCAGGTTGTCGCCCAGACCACCGAAATACGTGGCGAGCAACAACTTGGGGGACGCCGCAGCCGTGAGCTCGGCGTAGACCGACTTGAACCCGTCGCGCCAGGATTGGGGCAAATCGAGCACGAGAATCGGCTCATCGATCTGCACCCACGTTATGCCTTGCTCGGCCAGCCGCGCCAAGACTTGCTTGTACACGGGCACCAGCGCAGTCAGCAGGTCGAGCTTGCCGGCATCGCTGGCGCCGCCACTGAAGGCATCGCCCTTGCCCAGCCACAACCAGGTTAACGGACCCGGAATCACCGGTTTGACCGTATGCCCCAACGCCTGCGCCTCTTTCACCTGGTCGAACAACGATTCGCGCGCAATGCGGAAGGTTTGCTGAGGCGTGAGCTCCGGCACGATGTAGTGGTAGTTGGTATCGAACCATTTGGTCATTTCGCACGCCGCAGCCGGCGTTCCGGTCGGCGCGCGGCCCCGGCCCATGCGAAACAAGGTATCGAGCGAAACGGGCTGCGCCGCCGCTTGCGCGAAGCGTGCGGGTACTGCACCCAGCAACGTGGACCATTCCAGGATATGGTCATACCAGGCGAAATCGCCTACGGGAATCAGATCGACGCCAGCCTCGGCCTGAATGGCCCAGTGCCGCGCACGCAGATCGCGCGCCGTCGATTCAAGCGTTGCGGCGTCCGATTTTCCTGCCCAGTACGCCTCCACAGCGTGCTTAAGTTCACGCTGGACGCCAATGCGGGGGAAACCAAGATTATGAATTTTAGTCATGTCGTTATCTCTTTAAGACAAATTATCCTCAACACACGACATTCTGAACACGTTTTCGCTTGAATCAAAATCAATGTTTTCGTCTAATGAATGAATTAAATTCATACTGATGCCCCATGATCGAAGTTCGCCATCTGGAAACCCTGGCTGCCATTCGCGATGGCGGCAGCCTCCTCGAAGCCGCTGAGCGCCTGCATCTCACGCAATCTGCCCTTTCGCATCAATTGCGCGAGCTGGAATCCCGCCTGGGCACGCCGTTGCTCAATCGTCGAACTCGGCCTGCACGGCTCACCACGGCTGGCTTACGTGTGCTGGCGCTCGCCGATGACGTGCTGCCGCGTATCAAAGCGACCGAGCGGGAGCTGCAAAAATTGGCGGCCGGGCGCACCGGCCGTCTGCACCTGGCGATCGATTGCCACTCCTGCTTTCAGTGGCTGATGCCGGCGTTGGATGCGTTTCGTGTGCAATGGCCCGACGTCGCGCTGGATTTGTCGGCGGCGTTTTCTTTTGCGCCCCTGCCCGCGCTGGTACGTGGCGATCTCGATCTGGTGATTACGTCCGACCCCCAGCCGCTGGAGGCGGTGCACTACGCCCCGCTTTTCAAGTACGAGCTCGTACTCGCGGTATCGGCCGCAAACCCGCTATCCGCGCACCGGCACATCACGCCCGAGCAACTTGCCGATCAAACGTTGATTACCTACCCGGTCGATCGCCAGCGACTCGACATCTTCACGGCATTCCTGGATGACGCCGACGTGGAGCCGGCCGCGATTCGCCGTGCAGAACTCACGCCCATCATTGCGCAATTGATCGCCAGCAATCGCGGCGTGGCGGCGTTGCCCAATTGGGCGCTCACCGAATACATCAATCAGGAGTGGCTGCGCACCTGCCATCTGGGGCCACACGGCGTGTGGCGCACGCTCTATGCGGCGGTGCGCGTGGAAGACGAAGCGTCGTCGTTCATCTCGGATTTTCTGACGATTGCGCGCGAGGTGTGCTTTCGCGAACTGAGCGGGATCAAATCGGCGCGTTAGCCGCTAATCCATCTCATCAAAGTCGCCCCCGCGGCCGCCGAGAATAGTGCGCACCACGTCGGACGAAAAGCCGCGTGCCGCCAGAAAGCGCGCCTGCTTGGCGTACTGAGCGGCGTCTGCCGGCCGCTCGCCTTTGAATTTTTTCTGCCAGACCTCACGGGCGCGAGCGGGCTCCGTATCTCGCAACGATGACTTGAGCTCGGCGATCTGATGATCTTCGACACCGTTCTGGCGCAACTCCGACACGATGCGCGACGTGCCGCGCGAGGTGGCCCGGCGATGCACCAGACTGAGCGCATAACGCTCGGTGGACAGCCACCCTTCGCGCTCGAGCGCATCGAGTGTGACCTCGAGGTTGTCGGTCTCTTGCACGTGCGGCTTCAACTTGCGGGCCAGCTCTTGACGGGAATGCTCACGACGCGACAGAAAGCCGACCGCTCGCGCTTTGAGCGAAAGCTGTCGGCCTTTGCGGGCTTTGGGCTCAAACTTTCTTTCAGACGTGCGTTCGAACGCAGGCGGTTCAGCGGGTGCCGCTTCAGCTGCCAACTTAGCCGCAGCCGAACTCGCCACATTGGGCGCCAGCGTCTCGAAATCCTCATCGTCGTCATCGTCGATATCACGCGACATCGCTACCCCTCCTACCGCAAAACGCAAACCGCCGGCTGAGCTTTTCAGACCAGCCGGCGATCAACGTCGAACTCATGCATCCTGCCGGACGGCGGCTTACTCCGCCTCTTCCTTCTCGACGGCAGACGCCGGGAAGGCAGCAGCACGGCTGACGATGCCTTGGTTCTCGCGCACCTTGTTTTCGATTTCGATGGCGATGTTGACGTGCTCTTTCAGGTACTCGCGCACGTTGTCCTTGCCCTGACCGATACGATTGCCGTTGTAGCTGTACCAGGCACCCGCCTTGTCGACCACACCGGCTTGAACGCCCAGATCGATGATCTCGCCTTCACGCGAAATACCGGCACCGTACATGATGTCAAATTCGGCCTGCTTGAACGGCGGCGCAACCTTGTTCTTGACGATCTTGACGCGGGTTTCGTTGCCGATGACTTCTTCGGCCTTTTTGATCGCGCCAATACGACGGATGTCCAAGCGCACCGACGCGTAGAACTTGAGCGCGTTACCCCCTGTGGTGGTTTCGGGATTGCCGAACATGACGCCGATCTTCATACGAATCTGGTTGATGAAGATCACCATGCAGTTTGTACGCTTGATGCTGGCGGTGAGCTTGCGCAGCGCCTGGCTCATCAGACGGGCTTGCAAGCCCGGCAACGAATCGCCCATCTCGCCCTCGATTTCAGCCTTGGGCACAAGTGCCGCCACCGAATCGATCACGATCAGGTCGACCGAGCCCGAACGCACGAGCGCATCGGTGATTTCGAGCGCCTGCTCGCCTGTATCCGGCTGGGAAATCAGCAGATCGGTCAAGTTGACGCCGAGCTTGTTGGCGTATTGAACATCGAGCGCGTGCTCGGCATCGACGAACGCGCAGGTGCCGCCGATTTTTTGCATCTCGGCAATGACTTGCAGCGTCAGTGTGGTCTTACCCGACGATTCGGGACCATAGACCTCGATCACGCGGCCGCGCGGCAGGCCACCGATGCCCAGTGCGATGTCCAGGCCCAGCGAACCGGTGGAGACGACCTGGATGTCGTGCGACACCTGATTATCGCCGTACCGCATGATCGACCCTTTGCCGAACTGCTTTTCGATCTGCGAAAGCGCAGCCGCCAACGCCTTGCTCTTTTCGGCAGAAGCGGCTTTGCTGGTCTTGTCGTCCATGTGTGTGCTGTCCTTGACTGATCCGGGGGTAAATGGTCCGGGTGAAGATAAGGCCCGCTCGGCAAATCCTGCGGGCTTGAATGTCGAAGCCATTATTGCATCGCATTATACTGTATAGAAAAACAGTATGCACTAAATTGCCACGCGTGGAACGCTGTGCAGGGCGCTGGACCTATGCCAGAATCCGTACCCTACTCCTTACTCATGGACGTTACGTTGCCTACACCATGCGCATTCTGATCGCCGAAGACGACAGCATCCTGGCCGATGGCCTGTCACGCTCCCTGCGGCAAGGCGGCTATGCCGTCGACGCCGTCAACGACGGGTTGTCTGCCGACTCCGCGCTGACCGCCCAGGAATTCGACCTCCTGATCCTCGATCTCGGCTTGCCCCAACTGACCGGTCTTGAAGTGCTGCGCCGGTTGCGCGCTCGCAATTCCCGTCTGCCCGTGCTGATATTGACCGCCGCCGACGGTATCGATCAGCGCGTGAAGGGGCTCGATCTGGGCGCGGACGACTACATGGCCAAGCCGTTCGCCCTGTCAGAACTCGAAGCGCGCGTGCGCGCCCTCACCCGCCGCGGCGCGGGCGGCGGCGCCACAGTGATTCGCCATGGCAAGCTGGTTTTCGACCAGACGGGCCGCGTCGCAACCGTGGGCGATCAGCCGCTGGATCTGTCGGCGCGCGAAGTCAGCCTGCTCGAGATTCTGCTCACACGCAGCGGCCGCATGGTGAGCAAGACGCAGGTCGTCGATCACCTCTGTGAATGGGGCGAGGAAGTCAGTACCAACGCGATCGAAGTGTATGTGCATCGCCTGCGCCGCAAGCTCGAACCCAGCGGGGTCAAAATCATGACCGTACGTGGCCTGGGATATTGTCTCGAGCGAGAACCGGGTGCGACTGCCTAGATGGCGTCGGCCGGCGCCCGGGCCGATCAACCCGGAGGCGCTGGCCGTCATGCGACGCGGCGCCCGCGGCCCCACCTATACGCGCGCAAGACGCTCGCTTTTGGGCGAAATTCTCGACTGGATGTTGGCGCCGCTCTTCCTGCTGTGGCCCATGAGCGTCGCCATCACCTACGTGGTGGCGCAAAACATTGCCGACGTGCCCTACGATCAGGCGCTCCGCGACCACTTGTCCGTGCTGAGTCAACAACTTCGCGTTGAAAACGGCCGCACCGTATTGCAGATGACGCCCTCGGCCCAGGCCGTGCTGCGCGCCAACGAAACCGAAAGCGTGTTCTGGCTCGTGTTGGGCAATCGCGGCGAATACCTGGGCGGCGACCGGCAACTGCCGCTGCCCCAGGCGTCGATGACGCCGCAACCGGGCCAAGTGATTTACCGCAATGACGCCCTGCGCGGCTTCGGCCTGCGTCTGGCATATACCTGGGTGGATATGGGTTTGCCCGACATCCGCCCCGCCCTGATCGTCGTGGCTGAGACCACTGAGAAGCGCACGCAACTGGCCAACGACATCATCAAGGGCGTGATCATCCCGCAGTTTGCGGTGCTGCCGATCGCCGTGCTGCTCGTGTGGTTTGGCCTGTCGCGCGGCATTGCGCCGCTCAATGCCCTGCAGCAGCGCCTGCGGGCGCGTCGGCCCGACGATCTCTCGCCGATGGAAGAACACACGGCGCCGACCGAGATCGCCCCCCTCATCGCTGCGATGAACGATCTGCTGGAACGGCTCTCCGGCACAGTGTCGGCGCAGCGGCGTTTCGTGGCCGATGCGGCCCATCAACTGAAAACGCCGCTGGCCGGCCTGCGCACCCAAGCCGAGCTGGCGCTGCGCGACGCTTCGCCCGAAGAGATGCAGTCCAGCCTGAGGCAGCTCGTCAAGGGATCGGAGCGCGCCACGCGTCTGGTTAACCAATTGCTCTTGCTGGCGAATGCCGAGAACCCCAGTACGATCGGCCTGGCATCGACCGATCTGAATGCCGTCGCCTGCGAGCAGACCATCGATTGGGCGCCCAAGGCGATGGCGGTGGGCACCGACCTGGGTTTCGAGAGCGATGAAGAAGTCTTGCTCATCAAGGGCAATCCGATTCTCCTGGCGGAATTGCTCAACAACCTGATCGACAATGCCTTGCGATACACGCCCCACGGCGGACGCATTACCGTGCGGGTTGCACGACGCGGCGATCGCGTCGTGCTCGAAGTGGAAGATTCGGGCTCCGGCATCGCGCCCGAAAACCGCGATCGGGTGTTCGACCGTTTCTATCGGGTACTGGGCACAGGTTCCGACGGCAGTGGGCTGGGATTGGCTATCGTCAAAGAGATTGCTTATACCCACCATGCGACGGTCGCCATTACCGACAACACCCACGACAACGCGGTGATCCCCGGCACGCGCATCTGCGTCGTTTTCCCCGCCGAAGATGCCTTCGACCGCGATGAAATCGAGCATCACGCCTCGGACTAACCCTATAAAGCCGCTTCTACGAAACGTCTGATTACAAATTTGTAGCTGTCTTCCGCCTGACGTCAGAGTGTCGTCAGGCACCGCCCATAACGTGTCGTTACGCATGCAGGCCCGCACTCACAAAGCAGCCGCGACGCGTGATCCGGCGCCCGATCGCCGGTGGCATAAAACGAGGAGACAATCAGATGAGTACAGCAAGCAGCATGGCGCGCCCCGGTGCGCCACAGCCCGCCAACCGTGACATGACCAAGGAAGAACGCCGCGTCATTTTCGCGTCGTCGTTGGGCACGGTGTTCGAATGGTATGACTTTTACCTTTACGGCTCGCTCGCGGCCATCATCGCGGTTCACTTCTTCTCGGGCGTCAATCCCACAGCTGCGTTCATTTTCGCCCTGCTCGCCTTCTCGGCGGGTTTTGCGGTTCGCCCCTTCGGCGCACTGGTTTTCGGACGACTGGGCGATCTGGTCGGACGCAAGTACACCTTCCTCATCACCATCGTCATCATGGGCGCGTCGACCTTTCTGGTCGGCGTGCTGCCCAGCTATGAAACGATCGGGATTGCCGCACCGGCGATTCTGATCGTTTTGCGACTGGCGCAAGGTTTGGCACTGGGTGGCGAGTACGGTGGCGCGGCGACCTACGTGGCCGAACATGCCCCGCAAGGACGCCGCGGCTTCTACACGAGCTGGATTCAAACCACGGCCACCCTGGGCCTCTTCCTGTCGTTGCTGATCATCCTGGGCGTGCGCAGCGTGCTGGGCGAGGAAGCATTCCGTGCCTGGGGCTGGCGCATTCCGTTTCTGCTCTCGGTAGTGCTGCTGGGCATTTCGGTCTGGATTCGTCTGCAGCTCTCCGAGTCGCCGACCTTCAAACGCATGAAAGAAGAAGGCAAGGGTTCGAAATCGCCTTTGAAAGACTCGTTTGGCAAATGGCCCAACCTGAAACTGGTCATTCTGGCGTTGCTGGGCCTGACCGCCGGCCAAGCGGTCGTCTGGTACACGGGTCAGTTCTATTCGCTCTTCTTCCTCACGCAAACGCTGAAGGTCGAAGCCAACGCGGCCAATATCATGATAGCCGTGGCGTTGCTCGCCGCCACCCCGTTCTTCGTGGTGTTCGGGATCCTGTCCGACAAGATCGGCCGCAAGCCGATTATCATGGCGGGTTGCCTGATTGCCGCGCTCACGTACTTCCCGATCTTCAAAGCCATTACCCACTTCGCCAACCCGGCCCTGGAAACTGCGCAAGCGACCGCGCCGGTGAAGGTGACGGCCGATCCGGCAACGTGCTCTTTCCAGTTCAATCCCGTGGGCACCTCCTCGTTCACCAGCTCCTGCGACGTGCTCAAGTCGTTCATGGCACGCAACTCGGTGAACTACGAAAACGTTGCGGCGCCGGCAGGCACCGTGGCCACGGTACAGATCGGCAACGAGTCCTTCACCTCGTTCGAAGGTGCGGGCCTGGCGCCGGCGGATTTCAAGGGACGTACAGCAACGCTTGAAAAATCGCTGACGACCTCCATCCGCTCGCATGGCTATCCCGCCAAGGCAGATCCCACGCAGATCAACTACGTCATGACCACCGTCATGCTGTTCATCCTCGTGCTCTACGTGACGATGGTGTACGGCCCGATCGCCGCCATGTTGGTCGAAATGTTCCCGACCCGCATCCGGTACACGTCGATGAGCTTGCCGTATCACATCGGTAACGGCTGGTTTGGGGGCTTCCTGCCACCGGTCGCGTTCGCTGTGGTGGCTGCTACCGGCAATATCTACGATGGCTTGTGGTATCCGATCATCATTGCGGTAATGACCCTCGTCATCGGCGTACTGTTCGTCAAGGAGACGAAGGACAATCGCATCGACGACTAATCAAACGCTTCCCCTGCCGGACGAGACCGCTGCGCTCGTCTGGCCTTAAAAAGCCCCTTCTGGGGCTTTCTTTTTTTGCAGTATCGTCTCTTCAGATTCCGCTTTGACTGCATCCAGAGGTTGCTCCACACGGGCACGGTCGTATGCGGCACATTTAAATCGTCTCTGGCCCTGATATTCAGGCCATTGTCAGACGTCCCTCAGTAGACTGCAGTCTTGGTCGGTGGCTCCACCAACCGCTGTTGAACGATTGATCCCCCTGTTCGATAGCGATGGAGTAGCCGTACCAACACCGATGGCGCGCTCCCCGCGAGCTTTAAATGGCGCGTCATTGTGTGCTCCCGTACCGGCTCGGCTTTCAATAAGCCGGGCCGTTTTTTTTTGGGCAAGAGGCTTTTTGTGCCCCTCCTTTTCCGCCCCTCCCTTACCCCGCCATCCGACGCTTGAGCATGCGCAGGATGCTACCCAACACGGGGATACGTTCGAACACCTCTTCCGAGGTGTCCCAATAGTCGCGATGCGTGGCGACCAGACCGGCCTGATCCAGCACAAGATGCGTGCTCCCATGCACGGTGATGGGGCGGCCCTTGAAGGCACAGGAAAGCCGCCAGATCAGACACCCTTGCGAGCCCTCGCCGATCACGCTGTCGACGATGAATTTCGGATGATCGAGATTATCGAACATGTGTTGGTACACCTGCCGAATCCGATCAAGCCCAACAACATCGTTGAATTGATCTTTGAACGTTGCATCCTGCGCGTAAACCGTGCCAATCGTGGGCAGCGTATCGTCGGTCAGTGCTTCGAACCATTGCCCGATCGCCTCAAAGCGTTCACTCATAAACCTGTGGTCCTATGCAAAATCGAAAAGCGCAGCAGATACGGTAAGCGGCTCAACACCCGCAAACCGCCGGCAAAACTACGCGGAAATCTGATCTCGAAGCGCCCTCGGCTGATGCCCTCGACAATGGCATCGGCGGCCGCAGGGGGTTTCATCAATCCCGGCATCTTGAAATCGTTGGCCGCTGTCATCGGGGTTTCGACGAACCCCGGATTGATGAGGTAAATCGACAAGCCCTTCGGTGCGAGTTCGAAGTAAAGCGACTCGGCCAGGTTGATCAATGCGGCCTTGGTCGCACCATATACCAACGCCTTGGGCAGCCCGGTATAGCCGGAAATACTGCCCGTGATCGCAATACCGCCCGAGCCTTGCTTCAAGAGCGCAGGCACCAGCGTCGCCAGGGCGCGGTAGAGGCACACGACATTGAGATCGAAGCTTTTCTGTACCGCTTCGGCATCGATTTCCCAACTGTGCTGCGCGTCGTAGCGGCCGGCAAGAAACATCACCAGATCCAGGCCGCCGAGCATGGCGGATACCTCGCCGATCGCGCGCGGCCAGATGCCTTCGTCCATGACATCCATGGGATAGACGATGGCATTTGCATGCCCTGCCGCGACCGCCGCGAGTTCATCGGGACGACGCGCCGACAGCACGACGCGCGCGCCCTCTTTCAGCAATCGCTGCGCGGTAGCGGCACCGATACCGCTTGAGGCGCCGACGATCCATACGCGCTGCCCGCGCCAATCTTTCACCCGAGGGTTCAGATCGAACATCATGATGGATCCTTCTGTGCATCGCGCTTGCGGAAGAACACCGTCACGTCGCCTACGTGGAAACCGAATTTGGTCAGCACCGAACGGTTCATCATCGTCTGGTCGTCCATCTGCCACATCCAGTCGTCGAAATTGATGTCGTAGGTGGTGTCATCGACCGGGATACGCAACACGTAGGTCCAGTGCAATGCATTGCCCGCCGTGTGACCGACCGCTTCGCCGATCACGTCGCCCGCGGTGCCGCGCCAACTGCCGTCGCCCTGCCGCTTGAGCGTCCACACCCGATGCTGCAACTCGCCATCGTCGTAGACGAAGCGCTCATCCAACGTGCCGTTATTGGCATCAGTCCAGGATGGCGTAACGGTCACATGAAAGCGCCGCGACACCTCGCCGCTGCGCTTTTGCACGATGCCCCACGCATCCATCACGCCACTGAAATACATGGGCAATTCGAGCTTGGGATTTTTGTCCGCATAGCGCGAGACGTCGACGTTGCCGCAACCTGCCAGCACCGCCAATACAAGTACTGCCAGCCATTTCTTCATGATGTCGATTCCCGTTCGGTTGATTGATTCCAAATCGACGCGTCGCCGCGCCACAGCACCCAAGCCGCCGCCAATTTGAGTACGCAAGGCAAAGCGGCATAAATCCATGCAAGGGCCCTCACGCCGCCCCCGTCTCCGGCGCGATAGCCAGCCAGATCGAGCAGCGGCAATGCCACGCCCGCAGCGAGCGCGAGCGCCAACTTGCCGACCAGCGTCCACATGCCGAGATAAAGCCCTGTATCGCTGCGGCGCGCGGCTGGAATCGCGTCGGCCAGCATGGCGGGCGGCAACGCAAGATCGGCGCCCAACGCCAGCCCGGACAACAAGCAGATCGCGCCGAACGCCATGGTTTGCCCAGGCTGTATCAGCACGGCCCACACGAACGCGCAGCAGGCCAGAACGGCAGCAATCAGCCACGCTGGCCGCTTGCCGATACGGTCCGAAAGCCGCACCCACAGGGGCAATGCGGCGGCTCCGCCAAGAAAATAAATCGCCAGAAACACACCGGCCTGCGAGGACGCATTGACCACGTCTTCGACGAAGAACAGAAACAGCGTTGCGGGAATCGACACGGCAAGAGAATTGATGCCGTAGAAAAACGTCAAACGTCGCAAGGCCGGCACCGCCCACGCCTGCCGCCAAGGCAACGGCTCGGTGTGCGCCGGAATGACGGGCGTAGGTGCCGCCTTGAGCAGCGCAACGAGCGCCGCCGCCAAGAGCAGTGCAAACACCGTGCAATAGATGAGATAGCCGCGCGCCTCACCCAAGCCCGCCGCGAGCGCGATCGGTGCTACGGATGCCACCACCACGCCGGCGAGCCCAGCACCTTCGCGCCAGGCTGATACCCGGGCGCGCAAGGCGGGCGCATCGGTTAACCGCACGCCCCACGATAGGTAGCAGATGTTGACGAGGCTGTGGGCCGTGTACACCACGATGAATGCCAACGCGATCCACACATACACACCAGGCGACGTGCGCACCGGCGGCGCGAAGACCGAGAACATGCCCACGACCAACAGCACGCTGCCCACGATAAGCAATCGCGCCCAGGCGTGCGTCTTTCTTTGAAGCCGATCGACCCAGCGGCCGATGAACGGATCCTGGACGGTGTCGACCACGCGAGCCAGAAGCAGCACCAGCCCCAACGTAAACAAACTCACGCCGGGAAAGTCGCCGTAGAACTTCGGCGCGATCACGTATACCGGCAGCGCCGCCATGGCCAGGGGTGCGCCGAGGCCTGCATAGGCACTCAGCGAGCGGGCTTTCACGGTGCGCTTCCCAACAACGAGCGACGCAGATCCGGCTCACGCGTGTCGCGCGCCAACCAGATCGCAAAGAAACGCTCGGCAAAGCGGGGATCGTCGATCGAGGCGGTGAGGCGGCCATTGACATAAAACCGCACGCCACGCCCCGGAAGCGACACGCCCGTCATGGTGTCGCCCTCGCGCACATCCACGAACGCACGCTCGAGATACGGCGTCCAGGTATCGAGGCTTGCTTGATCGGCGCCTTGCCGTTTGAGCTCTTCCACGGTGCTCGAGACCAACCGCGCGCGCTCGATGTCGCGCGCGTAGGTGAGCACCAACGCAAACGGTACCTTGGGATCGAACGCGGGCGCGGCGCTCCAGAGGGCCGCGTCATACAAGCGCATACCGAACCACGTCATCTTGCCCTGTCCCAGGCGACGCGCGTTGGGCACATCGGTTTGCCATCCGGTGGCGGCTGGGGTGGCTGCCGTTGCGGTCGCCGCCACCACGGTGACGGCGACTGCAGTGATGGCGGTCATCGCCGCTGCGGGGGCCGCGACGGCGGCGCTTGCCGGCGCCGCAGCGGCGCCCGGCATCAACCCGTGCGAGCCGCCGATGAGCACCAATGCAACGATCGTCGACCGCGCGGTACCGCGCATGATGTCGACCCGCAGGCGTGGCGTGTTCATCAGCCGAGCGTCCATTGGCGAACGTCCGTACGGGCCTCGCGAAAGCCCGCCTCGCAATACGCCAGATACATGCGCCAGATGCGGATGAAGGCCTCGTCGAATCCTTGGGCCATAATCGTTGGCACACGCGCTTCGAAAAGCACGCGCCAACGCTTTAGCGTTTCGGCGTAATCCAGCCCGAAGGCTTTGACGTTGAGCACTTTGAGCGACGTCGCGGCCACCTGAGCCTCGAATGCCGCTGGCGACGGCAACATGCCCCCCGGAAACACATACTGCTGAATGAAATCCGTACCGCGCCGGTAGGCGTCGAAGCGCGCGTTGTCGATATCGATCGACTGCACGACGATGCGCCCGCCGGGCTTCAGGCAACGCGCCAGTGTTTCGAAGTAAAGCGGCCAACGGCGCTCGCCCACGGCTTCCACCATTTCGATCGACACGATGTGGTCGAACGCTGCGTTGGGCAAATCGCGATAGTCGCAAATTTCCAAAGTGACGCGGTCGTTCAAACTCTGACGCGACACGCGATCGCGCGCCCACGCCAGTTGCGCGTCGGACAGTGTGATGCCGTGCACATTGATGCCGCGAAGCGCGGCGCGCTCGGCAAACCCGCCCCAGCCGCACCCGATCTCGAGCACCGTTTGCCCGGGCTTGGCGTCGAGCTCGTCGAGAATGCGGTCGTACTTGGCGTCCTGCGCCTCCACCAGGCTCAAGGACTCATTGCCGTCGAACAGCGCCGACGAGTACGTCATCCCCGCATCGAGCCACTGCGAATAAAAGGCGTTGCCGAGATCGTAGTGACTGAGAATATTGCGCCGACTGCCGCGGCGGCTGTTGTCGCGCAGGATCAGATGGCGCAGCCGCTGCACCACCAAGGCCCACCAGCGCCCTTGCACCGCCTGATCGACCGCCGCCTCATTACGCAGGGCGAGCGTAAAAAGCGCCACCATGTCTTGCGAGTCGGCCCAGCCTGCCTTCAGGCTGTCGGCAAAACCGATGTCGCCTCGACGCAAAATGGCATGCGCCGCGCGCCAGTCGCGTATCGTCAATTGCGCATGCAATCCATGGGCGGCGTGCCCGAATACCGTCACCTCGCCCGCAGGATCGGTCAGGCTCAATGCGCCGACCGAAATGCGCTGCAACAGCCGCAAAAACAGACGAGCGCCCAAGGGCATCTTCTGCGCCCCCATCTCGGCGGAGACGTCATTGGATCTCATGGTTGACCTCGATATTGTGAGACACATCGTTTTCGGGAGGACGTGGCTTGGGGACATAGCGCACGCGGCGCAGCCACAACTTGAGCGCCTGCCAATGAATCCGGGCCATGACGCCAAACGTTTGAAACGGGGCGCGCAGCAACGCACCCACCACACGGGTATTCGTCAGCGCCGCACCGCGGCACCACACTGCGGTTTTCAGCAGCGGTCGATCGTGCTTACCGTCATCGAAATAATCGATGGCCACGCGATGCACATCGCCCGTCGTGGCGAGTGCGAAGCGGTACTGGCCGCTCGTCTCGCAGAACGGCGACACATGAAATACCTTGCGGCAGTCGAGCGTTGTGTTTGCATCGATGACCGTGCCGCCAGGCGCCTGCAGCACATACTGATGGCGCTCGCCGAACGTATTGTTGACGTCGGCCAGCAGCACTTTCAGTTGCCCTTGCGCATCGTGCACATACCAGAAACTGACGGGATTGAAGACGTAGCCCAGCACGCGCGGAAAGGCCTGCAACCACACGGCGCCGATCTCCATTTGCACGCCCGCCTGCGCCAGACGCGTGCGCAGCCACGCCATCAGATCGCCGCCATCGCGGCCGCCATGGTCGCGCGATTGAAACGACACTGCGCGTCGGCAGTCGACGCCGAATATCCACGACGTGGATCGCGCCACATCCGGCATGCGATCCACGCGCACCCGCACGCAAAAGATCGGATAGTCGAAACGATTTTCGACCGGGCGCGAACGCGCATGCATGACACGTCCCCCGCACCACTGGATCAGGCCGGCTGACATACCGCCTCCTTCCATGGCGCAGTCACGCCCAGCCGGCTTGCGACGTCCATACCGGACATCAATCCATCTTCGTGAAAACCGTAGCGGGTCCAGGCCCCGCAAAAATAAACACCGTCGCGGCCCTGGATGTCACCCACCCGCGCCTGCGCCTGGATGGCCGCCACATCAAAGACGGGATGCTCGTAGTCGAACGTGCGCAAAACGGTGCCGGCCGCGGGCTCCCGCGTGGGATTGAGCGTCACGATTACTGGCCGCTTGAAGGGCAAGGGTTGCAGCATGTTGAGCAGATAACTTACCGCCACGGGGCCGCTGGCTTCGGGAGTGCGACCGCCTTCGGCCAGATAATTCCACGCCGACCATGTGGATCGCCGGCGGGGCAACTGCGCGATATCGGTATGCAGCACCGCGCGATTGGGCTGGTAGCGAAAAGCACCCAGTACCTCACGCTCGGCAGGCGACGCGTCGAGCAGAGCCAGCGACGTCGGCGCATGACAAGCCAAGACCACCGCGTCGCAATGCAGCGGGCCGTCGGCCGTATGCACGCGCACGCCATCGACCCCGCGCCGCACCGCCTGCACCGGGCAATTAAGGCGAATATCCGGCACCGTGGCCGTCATGGCGTGCACATAGCTGCGTGCGCCACCCGCGACCGTGCGCCATTTCGGCCGGCCTTCGATCTGCAGCAGATGGTGATTCAGGCAAAACACCAGAAACGTGCGCGCCGGAAAATCGAGAATATCCTTGATCGACGTTGACCAGATGGCTGCCGCCATCGGCAGCAGATACCAATCACGCATCGCGCGACCGTAGCCTTGGGTATCGAGCAATTCGCGCAGCGTGACCGTGTTCTCGATCTGGGCCACATAGGTTGCGGCCTCGCGGTTGAGCCGGGCAATATCGCGCAGCATGCCGAGAAACGCCGGCCGCACCATATTGCGGGGCTGGGCAAATACCGTTTTTATATTGGTACCGGCCCACTCGATATCGGGCTCGCGCACCGAAACGCCGAACGACATATCGCTTTCATGCGTAGCCACACCCAACGTTTTGAACAACGCGATCAGATTGGGGTAGGTCACGTCGTTGTGCACCAGAAATCCCGTATCCACGGGATGCCGCAGTCCGTCCACTTCGGCGTCCACCGTATTGGTATGACCGCCGAGATAATCCCCTGCTTCGAACAGCGTGACCCGATAGCGCCGATTCAGCAGCCAGGCCGCCGACAGCCCGGCAATGCCGGAGCCCACGACTGCGACGCGGGATCCGGGGGCCAGACGCGAGGAGATGATCGCCATGATCAGTGCGCCGCGTGCGTCGCAAGACCCAAAAGCGACGCGCGCAACGACGGGCTGCGCGTATCGGGCGACAGCCAGATCGACGCAAACGCGCGCGAGAAAGCGTCGGACGGCAATTCGCCGCAAAACACATCGTTATTGAAGAATCGGACGCCGAAGCCTGCCACGAAGACGCCCAACAGCCGATCGCCTTTCTTGACATCGGGCAGCACGCTTTGCAGCACATCGCTCCAGTCGGCGAGCATATCGGCATCGGGTGTCGCCAGCCGTTCCATTTCCAGTGCGGAAGCGGCCACGATTTGATCGGCCGGCAAATTACGCAGATAGGTCAATTCAAGCGCAAAGGTGCCGCCTGGGTAGAAGTCGTCGCCGACCGCCAGCAGGCGCGCCTCATACATGCGAAACACGCTCCAGGTCAGCACGCCTTGGCCGACTTCGCGCCAGGGCCCATTGATGCCGGTGAGCGCCGCCATGCCGGCCGCGCCGCCCGCCGCCTGCGTGTTTTGCTCGTCACCGCCTAAAGATGTGTGCATAATCGGCTACCAGAAGGTCTAAAATCTGAACTCAGTAGTTCATATTAGACCATCAAGTCTATTTTGTGACTAGTCAGTTCATATTTTTTCCGACTAGTATTTACCCGACCCCGTACTGCGGCATGCGCGCCGCACACGATGCCTTCAACCACCTATGCCCCAACCCCCAATAAAAAAACTTACCCTCAAACAGCAGCAACTCAAGCTGCGCGAAGATGCGATTCTGGATGCCGTCAATCGGTTGCTGGCCACCAAGGGCTACGATCTGATGACGATGGACGAAGTCGCCGCCGAGGTGGGCATCGCGAAAGCCAGCCTCTACAAGCACTTCGAATCGAAAGATGCGTTGGCCGCGTCATCGATGACGCGGCTGCTGGAAGACACGCTGGCACACATGCTGAGCCAGCCTGCGGACCTCCCGCCGATCGACAAGCTGAAGGCTGTCGTGCGCTGGGCAGTGACCACGCATCTGCGGCAGGAAATGCCGCTCTTGCCGTCCACCCGCTCCAGCATTCAACATGCGCTGGTGGTGCACGAGCCCTATACCGAAAAGCTTTCGGCGGTGACCGAGCAGTTGGGCGAATGGATTCTGGCGGCCCAGGATAACGGCAGCTTGTCGGCCAAACTTCCGGGCGAAGTGATTCTGTACACCATCTATGCGCGCTCATGCGATCCGGTGGCGGATTTTCTGCGCCTGGGTGGCGCGTTCACCGATGAAGAGATCGTCGAGCACCTGATCACCACATGCTTTAACGGACTGCGCGACTGAAGCGAGCTCAGCGGCTTGCCCGCGATGCAGATCGCAAGTCGAAGATGTCGTGCTGCGCGCCGGTGGCGCCTGCCACGCGAAAAAAAAACCGGGCTGCACAGCCCGGTTTTCTTATATTCGTCCGACCATCCGCTTAACGGCGCTTGCCCGCGAAGAGCACCAGCACGCCGGCCACGATCGCCGCAATGCCCGCCCAGTTGGGAATCGGCACCGATTTTTCGGTTTCGGCCGTAGCTTTCACCGAGCCGATTTGCAGCACGGTCTCTTCGGACGTGTAGTTAAACCCTTTATAGACGAGCGCCGCAGCGCCCAGGACGATCAACAATGCGCCGATGACGGTGGTGGCTTTCATGAGTTCTCTCTACCGGTAAATGAGGTGCGGCGGACGATACCGTAGCGGCTGCAACCTGTCAGTGACAGAAGGTGACGCAAGAATGAGCCCTTACCGAAGTCTCGACCTGTATTAGAATCGACCCTTTTGCCGATCGCCCATGTGGTTCAAAAATCTCAAGCTGTATCGCCTCTCGCCCACTTGGGCCTTGAGCCCGGAGCAGGTCGAAGAAGCCCTCTCCAAATACGCCTTTAAGCCTGGAAACACGTCTGAGATGCAAAGTCTCGGCTGGCTGCCGCCGCGTGAAAACGGTGGACTGGTGCACGTTGTCGGTAAGCAGATGCTGATTGCACTGCGCGCCGAAAAGAAGCTTTTGCCCAGCACGGTCATCAATCAGTTCGCGAAGGCCCGCGCGCAGGAAGCCGAAGAGCAGCAAGGCTACAAGCCCGGCCGCAAGCAGATGAAGGAGATCAAGGAACAGGTCACCGACGAACTGTTGCCGAAAGCCTTCAGCGTCTATCGCGACACGCGCGTCTGGATCGATCCCGAGCACCGCTGGCTGGCCATCGACGCCGCAGCCTCCGCCAAGGCGGACGAGGTACTGGGTTTGCTCGCCAAATCCATCGACCCCTTCCCCGTCGAGAGCCTGTACGTGACGCAGTCCCCCGCGGCTGCAATGACGGGCTGGCTGGCAGAGGACGAAGCGCCCTCGAACTTCAGCATCGATCAGGACACCGAGCTGCGCGCCTCAGGCGAAAGCGGCGCGGCAATCCGCTACGTCAAGCACTCGATCGATCCCGACGATGTGCGTCGCCATATCTCGTCGGGCAAGCAATGCACCCGCCTGGCGTTGACGTGGGCCGATCGTATTTCGTTCGTGCTGACTGAGTCGCTCGACATCAAGCGCGTTGCGCCGCTGGACGTCATCAAGGAAAACAACGATGCCATGTCGCAAAACGACGATGAGCAGTTCGATTCCGACATGACGCTGATGGCAGGCGAATTGGCCAAGATGATTGCTGACTTGGTCGAAGCGTTGGGCGGCGAAAAAACCAGCCCTTAAGTCCTTATTGCATTAGCGCTGCAAACAAACCGGCCCTCCAGACGCTTAGGCATCTGGAGGGCCGTGTCACATGCCGGTTGCCAACTGCCCCGCCATCGTCGATAGCGGGCGTGCAGGCTGGCTTGTGGGGATTACATCGCGCCTGGCGCAGCCAGATCGATCACGCCCTTGGGCAAGCCGCTGATCTTGCCGACCAGAGTGGGTTTGCCCGTTTCCAGGTCGACCGTGTGCAATGCGCCATCCAGCAACAAGTAAGCTTGGTTGCCGCCCTTGCCGTCGGAAACGATATCGAAGGCCGGCTTCGACAACTTCTTGACGATCTCGCCCTTGGCGACCAAGGTGCCGTCGTTAGGCGGTGCTTGCAGCAGGAGTTGACCCGTCGCCGCGTCCAGATCGAACAGTTGCGTGGCCTTCGTGCCTGCAAACGAGTTGGTGTAGGCGCCAGCCACAACCTTCGGCGTCTTGCCGGCGTAGGCGCCGTCAGCGGCGTAGTTCAGCGGCTTGTCCAACACCACTTCGCCCGTATCGACGTTGACGCGGAAGTTGGTGCCGTCGGCTGCGATCAGACGCAGACGATCGGCGACAGGATTGAAGTCCACCACGGCCGAGCCCTTGCCGGGCAGTGCCTGATTGAGCTTCATGCCGGCGGTCGCGGTGGCGGTCGTCGGGTCGATCGTGTAGAGGACATTGTCGTCGCCAACCGCATACAGCTTGCCGTTGGACGGGCGTACGTCGATGCCGCGCAGCGACGTCTTGACGTTCTTGATATCCCAGGTACCGGTCACTTTCTTGGCGACGGTGTCGATTTTCGCCAGCTTGTTGCTGCCGGACAAGGCCCACAGATCGGCAGCTTGAGCGGCGCCAGCCATGGAGAACGAAGCGATCAAACCCGCGGCAATCATTGTGAATTTCATGTGATATCCCTTCCAGGTGGATGACGTATAAGTTGCGGCATAAACACTGGCCCGCGCCAATGTCCCTCCGTTCCCTGTAAACGCGCCAGCCACTCAACCGGATGTTGAGAATTACACATTGTTTCAAATGGGATTAATCCCCCAGCCGAAATGCACACGGCCCCTTGCAGGCAAGGGGCCGTATTTTCCACAACGGCTGCACGGCCAGCAGGACCACGCCGCGCCCTTGCGGGAGAACAACGGCATGGCCTCGAGCTGCCCGACCCGCGCTTATCGCGCCGGCTGCGGCGCCATTGCCGCGGCAGCGGCCACCACGCGCCCGATAAACAGCACCGGCCCCGTCGGTCGTCCGGTGGGCGAACCGCCCTGCGGCTCAAGCGTCATCTCGAACAACTGCCCCGGCTGGATCTTGCCGACCTCGGCTGCCGACACATTGATCGTATTGCTGCCGGCAACCAGGCCCAGCGAACGCGGGCGAGTTTCCCCCGGCGCCAGCGTCCAAAGCTGCACGGCACGATCCGACGGCGCATCCAGCCCCACCAACGGATCGATGCGAACGTCGCCCGAGCCCATCACCGTCAACACCCAACCCGGCTTGGCCGCCTCGCCAGGTGCTTGCAACACGGCAACCTGCGGCGGCACCGGCGCTTCGCGGTTCGGGAAAATCGCCAACATGATGGCAGCAGCGGCAAACCCGGCGCTCACCCAGCGCCAGGTCGGCACGCTATCCCACAAACGACTGCCCCATGAGACAGGCTTGCGGGTCGAGGCTGCCGCAGAACGCGGTGCTTGCGATGCAGCGGCGTCCGGCGCGGCAGCGCGTGTGGGTTGCGCACTTGCCGGTGAAACAGCAGCCGCAGACGCACGTTGCGCCACCGAGGCCTGAATTCGCGTCCACACGGCCGCTGAGGGGATGAGCCCCGGCACGCGATCGGCCAAGGCAAGAAAATCGTCTTCCCACTGCAGCGCCATCTGGGCCGCAGCGTGATCGCGCGCGATCAACGCCTCGACTTCCTGGGCCTCAGGCGCCTCGAGCAGACCTAAAACATATTCGCCGATCAATGCACGGCGTTCGAAGGTGTTTTCAGGAATCATGCTGACAGGCACTCCTGCAGCGCGCGCAGCCCGGCTCGGATACGACTCTTGATCGTACCCAGGGGCGTTGCAAGTTTTTGCGCGATCTGTCCGTGCGACAAACCTTGGTAATAGGCCAGCATGATGGGACCGCGGCGGTCGTCCTCCAGATAATCGAGGCAACGATCCAGGCGATGCGCACCCTGTGCCTCAGTGGCGAGGCCTTCAGGTCCGGGGGCCTCGTCGGCCACCGCATGGATCACCTCGTCGTCGACGACGATCTCATCGCGACGGCGCAGCCGGCTCAGCACGCGATAGCGCAGGATGCTGTACATCCAGGCGCGGCCGCTACCCAACGCCCGATCGAAACGATCCGCGTTGTTCCAGATCTGCACGAACGCATCGTGCAGAATCTCTTCGGCTTCATCGCGCCGACCCAGCATCTTGGCGGCCAGACCCAGCATGCGCGCCGATTCGCAACTGTAGAGGGCATCGAATGCCGGCTCGTCGCGGCGCGCGCAGCGCTCCAAATGTGCTTCGTAGTCGAAGTTCTCGATAACCATCCGCCCCCCTGACGGCAATTAGTCCAGCCCGTGGAAGGACGAGTCGTCCGGCCCCACATGCGACGGATGTTGCCAGGTGACATCCCGCATCGAATGTTGCACCAGGCTCTCCACGCCCAACAGTACCGCGAAAATCGCCATCCGAATCGGAATACCGTTATCGGTTTGCCGGAAAATGGCCAGACGGGGGTCGTGGTTGAGATCGATACTGAGATCGTTGGCATCTGGCCGGCTATCGCGCGGCAGCGGATGCATCACGATGGTGTCCGGACCGCAATGCGCGTCGATCATGGCGCGATTGATCTGAAAATCAGGCGTATACCCCTCCTGCTCTTCATTGGCGAAACGCTCTTTCTGCACGCGAGTCGCGTAGATCACATCGGCGCCGCGCAAGCCTTCGCTCATCGAATTCGTCGACACGATCACGTTATCGTTGCGGCTTGCCTGCTCGATGATGTAGCTCGGCATCTCCAGGCCCTTCGGCGAGATCAACGTGAATTTGATGCCACGATAGGCGGCCATCAGCTTGATCAGCGAATGCACCGTACGGCCGTACTTCAGATCGCCCACCATCGCGATATGCGCGCCGTCGAGCAACTTTCCAAGGCGCGAAAACTCGGTCAGGATGGTGTACAGATCGAGCAACGCCTGGCTGGGGTGTTCGCCCGGGCCATCGCCGCCGTTGACCACCGGAATATTGGTGGCGCGCGCGAACTCTGCGACCGATCCCTGCTCGGGATGCCGGATCACCATCGCATCCACATAGCCGCTCAGCACGCGGCTCGTGTCGTAGATCGACTCGCCTTTCGCCATCGACGAAAACGTGAAGCCGGTGGTGTCGCATACCGATCCGCCGAGGCGGCAAAATGCGGCACCGAAACTCACGCGGGTGCGCGTGCTGGCCTCAAAAAACAAATTGCCCAGTACTGCACCTTCAAGCACCCGCGATACCTTCTGGCGGCGGGCAATCGGTTGCATCATGTCGGCAATGCGGAACAGATCTTCGGCCGCTTCACGCGTGAATTGATCCACCGACAAGAGCTGTGGCCGCCCTTCCACCGAGATGCGATCGCGCAACGCGCCCGATTGGCCCGACTGCGTATACTTTTCAAGCAACGCCGTGTTTTGCGTGATCTCAGAGACGAAGCGCTCCACGACTTCCGGCATCGCGCGATATTCCTGCGATCCCTCAGGCAGCAGCCACGTGTCCAGCGCGCGTCGTTTAACCCCGATGCGCGACGCAAACACATCACGCGTCAAATTCATGCGGCGCATCGCGTCGCGGAGGAAGGCTTGCTGGGAGATCGACATGTCGGCACCTAGGTTATGTACGCGATGCGTATATTAACGCTGCAAAATAGCCAGACACCATAAAATTTTTGTGACATCGCTAGGGTGATCCTTTCACGCAACGGGGGACGAAGCCCGCCGAGCGACAAGCCACAAAGCATCTCGTAAGCCGGCGGATGACGAACAGGAACGTGGGTTGCGAGGTTCACCCTATTGAACACACTGGAGTGAGATCATGACTGACCGCGAACCATCACCTTCCGCCGCCAAGGAGCCTTCCAGCGCATCAGCGCACGAGGCATCCACTACACCAGATCATGTTGCACCTGAGAACGCTCGGGCGTTTCCACCGAGCAGTCCGGTCGACGTGCCCAATCTGCCGAAGGCGCTCAAGACCGCCGAACAATCCACCGCCGGCGCTGAATCGGCTGACGCCGCGCAACCCATTCCCAATGTAGACACCACCAAGCACAGCTGGGCTGATAACACCCAACCTGCGCCAGATAAGAAAAACGCCCGGTCGTCCATCCTCTGACGCACGCGCTTGACTGCATTGCCCGCTGCTAAAGCAAAGGAGACAACACCATGCCTGACAAAACGCCCAAAGTTATTCCGCCTACGCAAAACCCGGCTGACACGCGTCCGGCCGCAGGACGCGACGATCCCGCAATGAAAGGATCGGGAGCGCTGCCGATGCCCTCCGACGCACCCACGGTGGCGGGAATGCAACGCGCCAGTCGCGTCCATACCGAACCGGGCGACCCTGGCGTGCCAGCGCCCGAATCGCAGATCACAGGTGGAGCGCCGCCCGATACGCTGCAAGAGGGATCGGACGACGCGGCAAAGCGGTAACGTCACGGCCACGCGAAGGCTTCACGCATATCCGGCGCGAAGCCTTCATTTTCCCAGCGTGATGCGAGCGTGACTCGACGTTAGCCCGCGAGTGGGTTTGTGCCATCGCGGCACATGGGTGTGGCGGACTGAATCGAACGAATCGCCGCATCCATCTCTTGCTGATCGAAGGGCGCGATGCCCATAACCGTCAACGTGGCTTTGGCCGAACGGTCGCCGGCAGGTTGCACCTTGAATCGCATCAGTGCACGGGCCGGTTCGTTTACTGTGAACAGGCGCGTCTCACCCGTGGTGGCCTTGGGATCGATTGATCCCGTAAAGTCGTACGCCACGTTGTAGGCGTGCTGTCGATCGACATAGCATGCCTTCAAGTATTCCCGTATGCGACGCTGTGCCTGGTAGTAATCCGTGGGCACATCGAACGCTTGACTCGGGAAATCGCCAGAGGCATCAACACCGCGGCTGGCGCAGCCAGACAGTAGCGTGACGGCGCAAAGACCCGTGAGCAGCAAGCGACGCATATTCATTTCCGATAAGAGCTTCATGCGACAGGATTATGCCGCAACGCTGACCTTAGAGCGACATGCCGGGCCCGGCATACGCACGAAAGGCGGCTTGGCCTGGCGATGTCAGCCGAGCCCGACCGCCGCGCTCCTCAATGTAATTCAACGTCATCAACTCGTTGCGCATGACGGCGGGTAGTTGGACTTCGTAAGCATGGCGGCGAAGTTCGCGAATCCATCGAAACTGATCCGGGGTCAACACAGGCTTGGTCGAAAACATGATTGGATATCGTCTTGTTTTAGTGAGAACAGCACTCTATAAAATAGATGTAACAAGCGATCCCTGCTGCACGTAACTAAATCCCTCTGACAGCGATCCCGTGTAAATGGAAAGGCCACTGGGGATGCGCAAACTAAAAAGCCTTCGCGCATCGAGCGCGAAGGCTTTTCAAAAACGCAGTACTACAGGCTGATCCGAATTAACGGTTAGCCGCGCCCTGGATTTTTTCTCCGCCACGCTCAATGTCTTTACCAGCACCGTCAACGGTGTTGCAGCCCGCGGCAAGTGCGGAAATGGCGAGCAGCACGGCGAGAATGGCTTTGTTCTTCATGACTTTCTCCTTCTGGCGCACGTATATCCATACGGCGTAATGGGTCGATCGAAAACGCATCAATTGCGCATGCTCAGAATACATGAGCGCTGCATTAATGCGTGCGCGGCAGGTGTGCAATTCCGATGCAAACCACACTGAAGTGGCAACAACGTATTTCCAATCCGTTGCAATTCAGGACACGGCAGGCGCAGCGCAGTCCGAGCCAGGCAAGTTGGGATCCAAAGTACGCAAACGGGCACGCGAGTTGCGAATGGCAATTCAGCATATCCATTCGAAGGAGACCAATAATGTTCAAAATGCCAAGTGGCGCTCGCAGCGTGCGCCCCGCCATGACGATTGTTCCGCCCATGAAATTCAGCAGCAACCCCGACAATCCGGACTCGCCGATTCCTGGCGAACATCCCATTCCGGGTCAACCGCCGTCACCCGGCGCGCCGCCGACCCCTGCCGATCCCCCGGTCGTACCGCCCTCGCCGGCCGCGCCGCCTACCCCGATGGCGTGACGTCATCGCATTGCGTTCGGGATGCCGAACAGCAATAGCGTGCATGCAACATCAGCGCCCCAGAAGGTGGACATTGCTCCACGCGCTTCGGGGCGTTTTCCATTGGGCTGGACTACACTGGCGCGTTGCCTGACTCCCGTTGCCCCTAAGTGACGGACGAACGCCCCGGAATTGCCCGCATGATACGCATCGCACAACTCAAACTCCCCCTTGATCACCCCGAATCGCAGCTACGCGAAGCGATTGTCGCGCGACTGAATATCGCCGACGCCGAATTGCTCAAGTTTAGTGTCTACCGTCGTGCTTATGACGCCCGCAAGCGCACGGCAATCTTGTTGGTGTATACGATTGACGTCGAACTCACCGACGAGGCGGGATGCTTGCGTACGTTCGCCGACGACAACGACATCCAACCGACACCGGACATGTCTTATCGATTTGTCCGCCAAGCGCCCGCTGCATTATCAGGCCCGCGTCCGGTGGTCATCGGCATGGGGCCGTGCGGCTTGTTTGCCGGTTTGATCCTCGCGCAGATGGGGTTCAAGCCGCTTATCCTGGAACGTGGCAAAGCGGTGCGCGAGCGCACCAAGGACACTTTCGGATTGTGGCGCAAAGGTGTGCTCAATCCCGATTCGAATGTGCAGTTCGGCGAGGGCGGCGCAGGGACCTTTTCAGATGGCAAACTCTATAGCCAAATCAAGGATCCGAAATTCTACGGACGCAAGGTGCTCGATGAGTTCGTGAAAGCCGGCGCGCCGGAGGAAATTCTTTACGTCAGCAAGCCCCATATCGGCACGTTCCGATTGGTGAGCATGGTCGAGAAAATGCGGGCGACGATCGAATCGTTGGGCGGTGAAATTCGCTTCGAAAGCCGCGTGGAAGATGTCGAGATTGTGGACGGCCAGGTTCGCGGCGTGACACTCGCGAGTGGCGAAACCATCGCATGCAATCAGCTCGTGCTGGCCGTAGGCCACAGTGCGCGCGACACCTTCGAAATGCTATTCGAGCGCGGTGTGTATATCGAAGCGAAACCCTTCTCGATCGGCCTTCGCATCGAACACCCGCAGAGTCTTATCGACGACGCACGCTTTGGCCAGTACGCCAAGCATCCGATGCTCGGCGCCGCGGACTACAAATTGGTGCACCATGCCAACAACGGCCGCGCGGTTTACAGCTTTTGCATGTGCCCTGGGGGTACCGTGGTGGCGGCGGCTTCCGAGCCTGGCCGCGTGGTCACCAATGGCATGAGTCAATACTCTCGCGCCGAGCGCAATGCCAACTCCGGCATCGTCGTCGGCATCTCGCCGAAAGACTATCCGGGCCATCCGTTGGCCGGGATCGCTTTCCAGCGGCATTGGGAAAGCCGCGCATTCGAATTAGGCGGCAGTTCCTATCAGGCACCCGCACAACGGGTAGGCGATTTCCTTGCCAAGCGGCCCTCGAAATCGCTGGGGAATGTAAAGCCGTCATATACCCCTGGGGTGACGCCAACCGATCTGAGCACGGCGCTGCCGGACTATGCGATCGACGCCATTCGCGAAGCGCTCCCAGCGTTCTCGCGCAAGCTGCGCGGTTTTGCGATGGATGACGCCTTGCTCACGGGCGTGGAAACGCGCACGTCGTCGCCCATCGGCATCAAGCGCGGCGCCGACTTTCAAAGCGTGAACGTTCGTGGGCTTTTCCCTGCGGGCGAAGGTGCAGGCTATGCCGGCGGCATATACTCCGCGGCGATCGACGGCATTGAAGTGGCCGAAGCGGTCGCCACAGCCATCATGGCGTAACGCCTGCGAACCCTGGTGCCCGTTATTGCGCCAGGTAGCGCGCAATACCGTGGCCTGCAGCCACACCGCTCGCCATGACGGCGGTAAGCAGATAGCCGCCCGTGGGCGCATCCCAGTCCAACATTTCGCCTGCGCAAAACACTCCCGGTATTGCCCGCAGCATCATGTTGTGGTCCAGAGCCTCATGCATGACGCCACCCGACGTGCTGATAGCCTCATCCATCGGACGCGCGCGCAATAATACGATCGGCAAGGCCTTGATCGCATTCGTCAATGCCAGCGGCGACGCCATCACATCGGGCGTCACACGCTCCCGCAACAGACCCCACTTGGCGCCCGTCAATCGCAGCCGGCTTTGCAAAAAACTCGACCACGATTTGGCGCCACGCGACACCGATAACGCGGCCAGCACCTTCGCGCGCGGCCAATCGGGCAGCAAATCGATATACATCGTGGCATGGCCTTGGACGGTGCACGTTTTTACCAGCGATCCCGACAGCGCATACACTCCGCCGCCCTCAATCCCGGTAGCCGTCAACATGCACTCGCCGGGCCGAAATACGCCGTCTGCAGTGGTCGACAACGCGATATTCTTGAGCGGTTGCCCAGCCCACTTGTCGACGAACAGCGCGCTCCATGCGACGTCAAAGCCGCTATTGGCGGGCGCAAGCGCAGCGACCTCGACGCCCTTGGCCGCCAGCACCTTCACCCACGCGCCGTCCGAACCCAAGCGCGCCCAACTTCCGCCTCCCAACGCGAGTAAACACGCACGTGGCATGAGCGTCAGCGCATCGCCTGCGGTTTCAAACTGCAGCGCACCATTTGCGTCGAACCCCTGCCAGCGATGTCGCATCCGGAACGCGACACCATTCGCCCGCAGGCGGGCAAGCCAGGCGCGCAACAAGGGCGCGGCTTTCATCTCGTGGGGAAACACGCGACCCGATGTACCAATAAACGTTGCGGCACCCAGGCCATCCGCCCACGTGCGCAAGGCTTCTGGACCCAGTGCATCCAGCCACTGCGGCACCCTGTGGTCAAAGCCCGAATAACGGCGCACGAAGGTGTCAAGCGGCTCACTGTGCGTGAGATTGAGACCACCTCGTCCAGCCAGTAAAAATTTCCGGCCACCAGACGGCATGCCGTCGTAAACCACGACCGGATAGCCTTGCGCGCTGAGCACTTCAGCCGCCATCAATCCTGCCGGGCCGGCACCGATAATCGCAATCGAGGGATCTAACTGGGGTGTGGTCATGAACATGCAGACGTCATCGAATCGCGGCAAGCATAGCCTACCCGCCGATGTGTGGAACAACGCCCCGCCCATGGCCGGCATGCTTGGGTTTGCACAGACGTAAAAAAGGCGGCTGAAGAGCCGCCTTTACTTCACAGATACGCAACCTGATTACGGGCGCTTTTTCGCGTCTTCTTTTGCATCGCCATAAGCGGCTTGCGTTTTGCCGGCGACTTGCTCGGCCTTGCCCTTCACTTCCGTGGAGGTGCTACCCGTCACCTTGCCGGCGACTTCCTTGACCTTACCTTTAACTTCCTCAGCGCGGCCTTTAACTTGGTCCTTGTTCATTCTGAACTCCTTGAAAGATACGCCATCTGGCTATTCTCTTCTAGCAAGCTATAGGCCCGGCGATCCCGAATGCGTAAAGCGCAGGCCTATCTTTTCGCATGGACACGGGATTTACGCCGCGTTACGCCCACGCCTCACAGCGTGCACATTTGTGGATTTGCCTTACCGGCATCGCCATAAAAAGCGAGCGTTCCCTCATACCAAGTGAGCGTTCCCTCATACAAAGCACACGCGCAACAGCTTGGTAAACTGGCCGTCTACTTCAAAAGCAGAGCATTATGGAACTCGTCAGCACTCATCTCGCAGCCGCGCCCGGCGGCGTCGTACTTACCACCACCATCGAAGGTGAAACCATTCAGTCGTATGTGGTTGTGGCTCCGCCGGACATCAATGCCGTTGCCGACATCGTGCCGGCGAGCGAGTTCGAGCGGGGCGCGGATGTTCACGCCACCGCAGTGATCGAGCCGGGCGAAGCCATCGACAAAATCGAAGAGGTTCTCGAAAACGTGCAGCCGGGAGATGTGGTGGTATTTCTGTGCGCGAGCGACGCCGTGTACGCAGAAACCCTGATCGGTTTGGGCTATCACGCCAGCTGATCCAACCGATCGCGCGTCAACCGTGAACGCCTGGCCTCATTCCTCACTAATGGGTGCCTGCGCGCATCAATGCCTTACTGCACCGATGACGACGCTTGAATGCTTCAACGCAGTCGGCCTGATCGCCCAACTGCATCACGCATCATGACTGGCGCGTATCACCCCGCGCGAGTGGACTGAATCAGCCACACAACGAGCGGCGGCCCGATCAGAAGTACGGCGACCAAGGCGATGCGCCAAGGACGCCACTCCCACTTCGGATCGTCGTCCTCTTCCTCGCCCGCCACACCCGCCTGCAATTCGGATGGCGCCTCGAGGTAGGCTTGCGCGACTTCGAGGCTTTTACCGCTCAATGCGCGCCGTTCGACAGCCTCAGCAAGTGCCGCGTGGCCGTTTTGGCCAACCCATCGGCGCACATCTTCAAAATCATTGAAATTAGCCATAGCGGTGTGACGGCGACGCCATCACGCTTTCAGTGCAATGGCAATCAAATCCCTAAGTCGTTCGAAGCCTGCAACGTAATCTGAATTTTCAGAACGCGCCAGCAACCCCGAATAATTGTGCTCGAGCTTCTGCTCGATCACTTCACGCAAGCCCGGCGTATCCTTGGCCAAATGCAGCATCGACAACAACGCAGTTGCCAGCGCATCGATCTGGCCGCTTTGTTGCGACACGGTTTGCACCAAGACGGCGATTTTATCGTCGGTATCCATGGCCTGTCTTTAACCCTTTAATGATTGCAGTTCTGAGAGCGCCAATAGACGCGTTTTTGCGATGTCTTCGCGTTCCAGCGCATTGCGCCACGCCGTAATCTCGTGATCGGCCACGGCCGGCCAGCGCACGGCATCGCCGGCATTGAGCGCCGCAGACGCTGCGGTGCGCCATTCGGTCATGGCCGCGTCCCAGTCGCCTTGATCGACGCGAACGTTCTGCATGCCATGCGAATCGGATTCGTGAGTGTCGGTCATGGCTACTCCTGGTGGACAGCAATTTGAGGAAGCGCGGGAAGCGGTTCCCAATCCGCCGAAATCTCCGGCGACGTACGTTTGGTCAACTGCCAGCATGTGCCGTCATCGGCCAGCGCGAACAACAGCGCCGCGCCATTGCCCGGATTCTCGGCCGCACCTGAAGAAATCTGAATAATTTTTCTGGTCATAGTCTTCCCGTATGAACGTCTGGATCGCCGCGTGCCATCCAGCAGAAAGACAGACAGCACGAAATGCGCCTACCTATTGTGAGGGGCGCGTCGTGGCAACGGGGATGAGGGGATTAACTTGTTGTAAGGGATTATGTGCTGCGTTGCGTCATTTTGGTACGACGCGCCCGTCAATGCATAGGATCGCTTCAGGCGCCGCTACGTTTTGTAGATAATCTCCAAAGCGACGTTACCTCCTGCGTGCGCGCGAAAGCGAGCGGATCGACCGCATCGTTTGCCTTGCCATGGCGCGGCCGGATGTCCAAGCGATCAATAACGTCCAGCCCCGCAGCTGCGATCGCATCGACCACCGCGCCGGGCGCGCGCAAACCGAGATGCACAGCCAGATCCGACAAGATCAACCACCCTTCGCCCTGCGGGGCCAGGTGATCAGGGAGCCCCCGCAGAAATGCGTTGAGCATCTGACTGTCGGGGTCATATAGCGCCCCTTCGATGGGCGTAGTGGGGCGCCCAGGCAACCACGGCGGGTTGCACACAATCAGCGAGGCGCGTCCGGATGGATACAACTCACCCGACGTTATGACCTGCACATCCGCACGAGGCACCACGCGCGCAATATTGTCTCTCGCACATGCCACAGCGCGCGGATCGATCTCCGTCGCGCGGATGTGTTTCACACCCCGCTTGGCTAACGCAATCGCCAGCACGCCGGTGCCTGTGCCCAAGTCGAAAGCGGTATCGCCCTCAGGCAATGGGGCCCGCATCACCAGATCGATGTACTCGCCGCGTAGGGGCGAATACACACCAAAGCGCGGGTGGATCGTCGCATCAAGTGCTGCTATTGGAATGCCCTTGCGCTCCCACTCGGCGGCGCTCAGTACCCCTTGCACCGCCCGCAACGACATGATGGCGGGCCCTGCCCCATTACCATGCCACGCCATCAACGCCGCCCGCGTATCGGGTGCACGACGCAGCGCAACCTGCCAGGAGGCATCTACTGGCACCAATACGGCATTCATAATGTGCGCGCGATGCGACTGAGCCTGGCGATGCGCATTGAAGCGATCGATCGCCGCCGCGGCAACATCGGGCGCGCGACGTCTTTTCTCTACTCTGCGCCCCAGCGCATCGACCAACGCTCGAGCGTTGTAATAATCGCCCTGCCACAGCAGAGACGTTCCTCCGCAAATCAGGCGGTATGCGGCATCCGCCGACATACGATCGTCGGCAACTTGCATGCGTTTCGGGCGGGCAGCGCCACTGGGCGACTGCCATGCCACGGCAGGTGAGCCATCTTCATGCATCCATTCGATCGTGGCCGTTGCCGACATGCTGAAATCCGTAAACAAAGTCAAAACCCGCGATTGCCGCGATGTAGAACGATTATAGGTAGGAAGCATCAGGCACGCTGTTTGCGTTGAGTCCATCACCTTAAACACGTATCGGAGATACTCCATGAAAATTCGTCAAATCGCTTCGGCAGTGATGGTTGGTGCACTGATGGCTTCGGGCCCGGTCATGGCGCAATCCACGATGGGTGGCAAGCCTGTCACGACCTCGCCGTCCAACACGCCTAACGATGGCACGGCCGTTCCTCCCAACCAAGCAGTGCCGGCTGGTCAACAGTCGCCTGCCCCCACGGGCAAGGGCAATGACGTGTCGACCAAGAAAGGCACGCAGACGCAATCGGGCATGACGCACAAGAAAGGCGACATGAGCCATAAGAGGAGCACCAAGACCAATGCGGCCGAACCTAGCCAGCCGATGCCCAAGACCGGTGGCGGCAACTAAAGCCCTCTGATCAGGCGCGCGGCGGATCGTTCGCGCGCGGATCGAGGCAAGGCGCACCCATTGGTGCGCCTTTCTTTTTGTACGATACTTACCTCACATCACAATGGCGCTCATGCGCCTTCAATCGCCATGCGCAAAATCGTCGTCCGTACTGTTGTCGCCTTGCTTGTTTTGGCCGCGATCGCGGTCGCGGCGCTCATGATCAGCGTGCGCTTTGTTGAAAACCGCATTGCCGATTTCGTTGGGCCAATCGGAAAAATCGAACGTATTCACGTCGGTTTTTCGTCGGTAGTGCTGGAAGGGGTCACGCTCGATGGCGAAGACAACTGGCCGGCCGACAACGCGCTGAAAGCGGCGCGCATCATCGTTCATCCGGATTGGCGGGCGTTGATCGCCAAACGCAATATTTACGATAGCGTGCGCGTCGAGGATTTCGTGCTCACCGCGGTGCGCCAAGGCAATGGTCAGATCGACGCACTACCGTCACTACGCAAGCGTGCTCAACAGCGCAGCGAAGAAGCCCGCGCACGCGGCGAAACCGAGAAGCGCGAAACCCGCATCGGCAAGATCGAGTTCGCGCAGGGGCGTATTGACTACTACGACGCTGTCGTGAGCAAGAAACCGCCGCATCACATTCCCATTGAAAACGTCAATGCCACCATTGCGCCCCTGCACTTTCCGCTCGACGACGCGCGGACCGATATTCGGATCACCGGGAACCCGACCACGAAAGGCTCCACCGGCAAATTGAACGTTGAGGGATGGATTGCCCTCGCATCGCGCAATGCGGATGTAAACATTGCACTGTCACAGGTCGACGTGGCGCTGTTCTCCCCCTATCTGCGACGCGATTCACCGCTGGCATTCAATGGCGGGCGCCTCGATATGCGGATGCGCTCGCGTGTGGACAATCAAAAGCTGAATGCCAACGGCCAGTTGGTGCTGCACGATTTGAAGCTGCGGGACGAAGGCTTGGCGGCATTGCCCAAAAAGGCTGCGCTGGCCATGCTCGAAGACAACAAGGGCCGCGCCGTATTCGACTTCACGATGACCGGCACGTTGAAGTCCCCCCAGTTCAAACTCGATGACGACATCTCGGCGCGTGTGGCCGGCGGCCTCGCCTCGACATTGGGCATCAGCGTTGAAAACATGGCCGGTGGCTTGGGAAGCGCCGTGGAAGGCATCGGCGGCGCACTATCCAACCTGTTCGCTCAATGAACGCCACAATCTGAGCGCCGCGACTTGAACGCCACGACCTAAGCGCCCGATCTGAACGCCACAATCGCGCCTGTCCTGACCGATCGGTCATGACGCGCCGTTGGGCGCACACATGCGCCGGCGCATCGAAGTCACATTAAGGCGCGAGTTTGAAACCCATGTCGATGCCCCACCGATCGGTCTCACGCAGCCACTTGGTTTCGCAATGCACGCAGCGATAGCGATCCTCACGGTTCAGCTCGCGGCCCTTTTGCGTGGGCGTCACGTAACCCTGATGCACCAAGCCCGGATGTGACGCCTGACCCGCCTGCCCCGCTCTAATGGTTTGACATGCCGTACACGTGCTCATGCGCGTCGCGCTCCCTAAACCAAGGCTCACACAAGCCTCTATCGAATTCATTTTAATACAAATAAAACATTAACTTACCTCGCGTGCAAAATTAAACCCGCACAGGGCGGGTAGCTGTTGCAGCGCGCCACAGGGCGATCTACCTATTCATTCATGGCCTTAAATGAATTCGCGGCGATGTCGACGGATACGTCGCGTAACAAGTGCGAGCGCAACGCCAATCACTGCTGAAAACAAAAAAGTGGCTGCGGCGGCAATGGTATTGAGCAACACATAGGTGCCCATTGGTTGGGCCAAGGCAACAAACGTGGCTGCCACGGCGGCCCACGCCACGCACACACTCACCGCGCGGCCCACCCGTTCAGCGAGACCGGCCACTACGCCGATGGCCATGGCGCCAAGCACCACAGCCAACATGCCCCAAAAAAGCGCTTCATACACCATAGCCATCCTCCGGCGTCGTGCCCGTCTGATCCCGAGCACGGCATTGTAGTCAGGCCGCGCTGCGCACGGCCTGAGCAATGCGTTGAGCCATCGCGCGATCGATCGGCGGCCCGAATCCTGCCTGGGCATTGGATTGCATATGGCGGGCGCTGCTCGTGCCGGGAATGGCACACGTTACGGCGGGATGCGCAATCACGAACTTGAGCAGCAATTGCGCCCAGTTCTCGCATTGCAGTTCGGCGGCAAAGCCGGGCAGAGGCTTATTAGAGAGTTGCCGCAGTAGGCCGCCGCCGCCAAACGGCTGATTTACGATGACCGCTACGCCGCGTTCTGCGGCGAACGGCAAGAGACGTTGCTCAGCGGCACGATCGTTAGCGGCATAGTTCAACTGCACGGCGTCGATCTGCACCTCACGCATGACCGCGATCAGGTCATCGTGTGCCCCAGGGGTGTAGTGAGTAATGCCCAGATATCGGATCCGCCCCGAGGCCTTCCAATCCTGCAGGGTTTTGAGCTGTGTACGCCAATCGACCAGATTGTGGATCTGCATCAGGTCCACACGCGACACTTGCAATGCGCGCATCGAGGCTTCCATTTGCGCAATGCCCTGTTCGCGTCCACGCGTCCACACCTTGGTGGCCACGAACACCTGGTCCCGCAACCCTGACGCGGCGAGCACATCGCCCACCACCCGCTCGGCGCTGCCATACATCGGCGACGAATCGATCACGCTGCCGCCGGCGTCGACCAAAGTGCGCACGACAGCGACGCGCTCGCTGCGATCGGCATCGTCGATGTCGAAAGTGCGGTAGGTGCCGCAGCCGATCACCGGCAACGTTTCGCCGGTTGCACCGATAGGACGGCGCGCCATGACGCCCGCAGCGACGGCTGGCTGCGGGAATCTGCCCGTGTGACGTGATCGCCCGTCGGCAGGGTCAGTCCCTGTCAGCACCCGATCGCCGGGTGCGCCTGCTTCCACGGCACGTGCAACCGGAGCCAGGACGCTACCCACAGCAGCCCCGCCGACCCAGCGTAAAAAGGTGGCACGCCCCGGATTTTCGGGTTGAGCGGTTGGATCGTGGCGGCTCATGCAGTGTTTCCTTACGCGTGTAGCAGACAGTTCATTGTGCCAGAGGCGGTAATCGGTCATTCTGTTAGCTTAAGATCGAATGACACTGTTGCCCGACCGCCAGGTGGGGTGCAATCAGGGCGTGTTGCCTGCCGCCATTCAACGAACGCTTGAGGATCTGCTTTGAAAGATACCGAATCCCCTCTCGTCACGGCATCCCTCAAATATCCGGAAGAAGATGCGCGTTCGTCTTCTTCCCGCGCCGCCATCACGCGGGCCTTTCTCGACCATCTGCTATACACCCAGGGCAAGTCGCTTGAACTCGCGTCCAACAAGGACCTTTACCAAGCGCTGGCCCACACGGTGCGCGACCGCATGCTGCGCCTGTGGTCCGACACATCGACCACGTACAAACGCCGTGGGGCACGCACCGTGGCGTACCTCTCAGCCGAATTCCTGATGGGTCCCAGCCTGGGCAACAACCTGCTCAACCTCGGGATTACCGACGAAGTAAAAGAAGCGATTACCGAGCTCGGCCTGGACTTCGATCAACTGCTGCATCAGGAAGAAGAGCCTGGCTTGGGCAACGGCGGCTTGGGCCGGCTTGCTGCCTGCTTCATCGACTCGCTTGCCTCACTCGAAGTCCCGGCCATCGGCTACGGCATTCGCTACGAATACGGCATCTTCTTTCAAACCATCATCGATGGGTGGCAGGCGGAAAATACCGATACCTGGCTGCGTTACGGCAATCCCTGGGAGATCCACCACGCCGAATGGGGCGTGGAGATCAAACTCGGCGGTGCCACCGAACAATACATCGACGATCAAGGCCGGTTCCGCGTGCGCTGGGTGCCGGAAAAAACAGTCACCGGCGTGCCGTTCGACTCGCCCATCCTCGGATACAAGGTGGGTACCGTCAATACGCTGCGGCTGTGGCGTGCGGAAGCCACTGAAGAATTCGACGTATCGGTCTTCAACCAGGGCGATTACCTCGGTGCTGTCAGCAAGAAGGTCACCTCGGAAAACCTGACGAAGGTGCTCTACCCCAACGACGAAAGCGTGCAGGGCAAAGAGCTGCGGCTCGAGCAACAGTACTTTTTTGTGTCGTGCTCATTGCAAGACATGCTGCGCATCCAGGCCCACCGCGGCCTGCCGATGACACAGTTTCACGAATCGTTTGCGATTCAGTTGAACGACACGCATCCTTCGATCGGTATTGCGGAATTGATGCGGCTGCTGGTCGATGAGCATCTGGTCACGTGGGATGATGCCTGGGATGTGACGCGTCGCACATTTGCGTACACCAATCACACCCTCCTGCCCGAAGCCCTCGAACGTTGGCCGCTTGATCTCTTCGGCCGCATCTTGCCGCGTCATCTGGAGATCATCTATGAGATCAACGAGCGGTTCTTGCACGAGGCACGCATCCACTTTTTTGGCGATGCATCGCGCATTGCCCGCATGTCGCTGATCGACGAATCCGGCGAACGGTATGTGCGCATGGCCCACCTTGCATGCGTGGGCAGCTCGGCCATCAATGGCGTCGCTGAACTGCATTCCGAATTGCTGCGCAACGACTTGCTCAAGGACTTCTATTCAATGTGGCCTGAGCGGTTCACGAGCATGACCAATGGCGTTACCCCGCGCCGTTGGGTTGCGCTCAGCAACCCGCGCCTGTCGGCATTGGTGAGCTCCCATATCGGTGACGGATGGATCAAGGACTGGTCGCGCATCTCACAGATCGAGCCGCTGGCCGATGACGTAGGATTTCAGGAAAACTGGCGGCAGGTAAAGCGCGAGAATAAGGTCGATCTTGCGCAGCTGATCCAGCAAAAAACCGGTGTCATCGTCAATCCCGACTCGATGTTCGATGTGCTGGTCAAACGCATCCACGAATACAAACGGCAGCATCTCCAGGTGCTGCATATCGTTGCGCTGTATCACCGTCTCAAAACGGATCGCAATCTCGATATCGTGCCGCGTACGTTCATCTTCGGCGGTAAAGCTGCACCCGGTTATCACCGTGCAAAACTGATCATCAAATTGATCACGGCCGTCGGCGAAGTCATCAACCATGATCGCGACGTGCGCGACAAATTGAGCGTGGTGTTTCTGCCGAACTTCAGCGTGTCGTTGGGGCAATGCGTGTATCCCGGCGCCGACTTGTCCGAGCAAATTTCGCTCGCGGGCAAGGAAGCCTCCGGCACGGGCAACATGAAATTTGCGATGAACGGCGCCCTCACCATCGGTACGCTGGACGGCGCCAACATCGAAATTCGCGAAGAGGTCGGCGCGGACCAATTCTTCATGTTTGGCCACAATGCACAGGAAGTGGCCGAACTGCGCGAATCGGGCTATGAGCCCAGCACGTACTATCACAGCGATCTTGAATTGAAAGCGGTGATTGACTTGATTCGCTCAGGGTATTTTTCGCGCGGCAACGTCGATTTGTTTGCACCGATCGTCGATGAGTTGCTGACCACAGATCGCTATATGCTTCTGGCGGACTATGCGTCGTATGTCGCGTGCCAGGATCAAGTCAGTGCGGCTTACCAAAATGAATCGGCCTGGACGCGGATGTCGATCGTCAACTCGGCACGGTCGGGCAAATTCTCGTCCGATCGCGCCATTCGTGAATATTGCCAACGAATCTGGCAAGTCGAACCCGTGCCAGTCAAGCGTACCGGCGTATTCAGCCGGTTGAATCCGGCGGAGGAATAACCAGCGAACCTGCGCGCCACTGCGTGACCGCGACATCCGCGGCGTGGCGCGCTTGTTCGGGATCTGGATAAAACGTATCGCCATAAATCGGCGCGCCAAGCTCGGCGCCCGTATCCTTATCGCGAAATACGATCCGCCATGAGTAAGCCCCAGGATTCTCCTCGACCACTTCCACGTGGGGTTGGCCGGGTTGTGTGACGGGTTCCAGCATGGTGAACTCCTTTTTTTAATACAAGCGGCCTAAGGGCCGCTTGTCGTTGCAATCATTGCGGGCAACTATCGAGCGGATCGCTTGAGCTCCTGAGCCAAGGCCTGACCATGATCGAGATGTGCTTGCAGGCTCGGCAACGTCTTGGCGGCGAAAGCGCGTACGTCGCTATCCTTCGCGTCCGATGCCGCATTCTTGAAGAGCTTGACGGCATCTTTGTGCGCATCCACCGCTACCTCGCTCACATACTCCTTGTCGAAGTCCATGCCGGTTTTTTCTTTCGCCAAATCATCCAGATCGCTCTTCTGATCTTTGGTGATCGTGGGAGGAATCGGGGCGCCCTTGCGATTGGCAAGATCGGTGAGCTCGCGTCCCACAGACAAATGCGCCTGGATCATTTCGTCGGCATAGCCCTTGACGGCCGGATGCGTGGCACGCTGCTGCGCCAACTCACTCGCTTTCACCTCCAATTGCCCAGCCTCCCCGGCCTTGCGAATGAATTCCACATCCGACTTGGCCAGTTGGCCTGCATGAGCGGCTCCCGTGGCTGCAAAAGCCACGGAGACGGCGACGACGATCTTTCTTATGGTGTGCATAACGGCTTCCCCGAAACACGATGATGTGACGCACAATCACGCAAGCTTCGTGCCGTATGGAGGGTCGGTGCAGGGCGCCGTCATGAGCCCGTCGGCGCCCTTCAGCTACCCGCGATTGCCAGGCGTCGGCACAGACTTGTCCGGCATAGGTAACCCCGGCATCGGACTCGGCGTCACGGGTGGGTGGGTGACGTCCCATCCGGTCGAGTGCCACCTGCTCCAGTCCCACCCTTAGGCGGCGAAATTTCCGGCGCCGTGACGTCATTCGGAAACGAACGCTCGCGGCTGCGCATACTCTCCGATCGCGACGGGGTCGACGACTGGCCAGCGTCGCTGGGGGGTGTTTTGCTCTTCAGCTCCTCAGCGGGACGCTGTTGCCGCTGCACGCCATCCCCTTGCGCGGGCGTCGCCGGCACCTCGGGTATCGTCCCGGGCGCCGCCTGCGCAACCACATTTGCCGTCCAAACCAACATTAACGAGGCAACGCCGATAGCGATCTTCATATCAGTTCTCCAGCCCAAGAGGGCAACATGGAGCGGCAACCCGCGTGCCCATTCGCATGCGTGCTCTGGTCGACCGCTTTCGCACAGTTGATAACAGGGACGACACCAAATCTTACGGTTAGCTGAACGAATCCTACTTATCCTGAACGCACATCGCCATAGAAACATTGATGAAGGAGCGCGTATGGACACCTACGATAAAGACCTCACTCCAGTAGAAGGCAAGCCGGGTTGGTTTCACGGCTGGGGCGTTCTGCGCCACGAGCCATTCCACTTGGCCGGCGTATTTAAGTCGCAGGCTTATGCTGAACAACAAACCGCGAAAGCGGGTGACAACTACGAGGTGAAGCGCGGGATTTGGGAGAAGGAGTCGACTGACTTTCAGATCGAATAAGCGCTGCGATAGCGCGCGAGCGTTGTTTGACTGAAGACACGACCGGCACATCCAGCCGGTCGTGTCGTTTGAAGCGGCCCTGTGCGACTTCTTTTCGCTGAGCCATCTCACGTTTTGACCGGCATGACATCAATGACGCGTCATCCGGGCGGCATTGCGCTGCAGCTCGTCGAACTACAATACGGCAAGGCCCGTGCAGCCCGCTGCGCCGGGTGCGTGATCTCCGAACGCGATAACGCCGCATCGCGCCAACTTCCTCAACGACCTATCGTGAGTGACATGCCACAGCTGGAAGCCACGTTTCAAGGCACGCCCTATTCCATCGATATCGTGCGCCACCCTGACGGCTGGACATGGTCGTGCGTGGTGGATGGCTTGCTTAAAGGCAAAAGCATGAGCGCATTGGACAGCGAGGCCGGCGCTCAGGCAGCCGCGCACGCAGAAGCGCACACGTTGATCGCGGATTTCTTTTCCGCCAAATAACGCGCTGCTCTACACGACTGACGCTGCGGTCAGGGCTTCTTCGTGACACAGCGTTTCCACAGGTTTGCCATCAATGGGTGCAATGGCGCAACAATTGCCGCCTAAAGACTTGGCGTCATACAACGCCCGGTCAGCCGTCGTAAACAAAGAACGGTTATCGAGCCCGTGCTCTGGAATGAGCGCGATGCCTACGCTGATTCCCACCGTGACGAATGTCTTGCCGTGCAGCAGGATTGGCTGCGTCACATCGCGAATCATGCGATCGGCAAACCGCATTGCCGAGTTGCGGTCCATGCCCTCCGCCAGCACGACGAACTCATCGCCGCCGATGCGCGCTGCCAAGTCGTCCGTGCGCAATGATTGCCGCAGGCGGTCGGCCACGACTTTCAGCACTTGGTCACCCGCCGGATGGCCGTACGTGTCGTTGACGATTTTGAAATCGTCGAGATCCATGTACAGCAGGCCAACCGACGTGACCCCAGCACGCACGCGATTGCACTTGCGTTCCAGCGCATAGTTCAGCCCGGTGCGATTAGCCAGCCCCGTAAGCGCGTCCTGACTGGCACGCCGATCGTTTTCGCGTTCGGCGAGCATGGTGGCCACCAAAATATGATTGAGCCGATAAGACGCGTTACTCATGCTCAGCAGATAAAACGGGATCTGGATCAACGCGATGAACAGAATTGGTTCACCGGCGAAGAACGTTGCCCATACCATCGGGCCCATGCTCAAGAAAATCATGGCGCCCACCAGGCGGGGCGCACCATAGTTGCGAAAGCAAATGCCACCCGCCATGGCTGCACTGGAGACGCCCGCCAAGGTGGCTGCTACCCAGTCCCCGCTCAGATACGTCACCATCACGCCGTACCCCACGCTGAAGGCCCACAGCAGCGCCAGGATGATGTAGTAGTCGGTATGGGTTGCCCTGCCCGCGCGGGCAGCGCGCGTCGCAGAGATGAGAAATGTGACGCGAATCAAGCCCAGGATCACCTCCATCACGAACCACCAGATAAACACGGGGTCGGGGCGACGCAGGGCGATGAAACCGGAAACCATCAAGGTGTTGATCACCCCACCGGCGAAGATTGGAAGCGTACCAAACAGACTAGCGATAAGCGCGGTGCGAATATCGATCGGCACGTTATCGCCGCAATGCACGAGCCACTGGGTGAAGCGCCAGCGCGGCAAACTGTAATTTAAAACGTTGTCCACGCAGCCTCCCTGAATCCGAGCCGCGTCATATAAAACGCCTTGCAGACACGCATGAAGGCGTTATAGCAGACTCAGAAAGGTTTCGTAAACTATTGTTTTGATTGGTTTGAGCCTGCGTCGGTGCAATGCAACATGCTCTGCCGTAAGGCACTGATGGTGACTGCGGCCTTCACGTCGTTCAGATCGGCCTAATGTCCGCCAAGGCTGACATTAGAGAACCACTGAAAACAGGTGGGAGGGCTTTTTTCTGACTTATTGTCTGACCATTCATGTTGTCCTGGCTCGCTCCCAATGAAAACGCGCCCTGAGGCGCGTCAAAATTAACGCAGCGCGTCGCCGCCCTGCACTACCCTTTGTCGATCATTTACCGCCAGATTTACCGTCGGTTTCCTGAGCCTGACGCTTGGTGTCTTCATTTTTGAAACCACCATAGCTGCTTTGCCCAGGGTCGGCGCTACGGCTTGCGACCTTTTCGTCGCCCTTTGCTTCATGGGCACCCTCGCGCGATTTGGTCGGGGCTTGGTCTTTGTGCTGATCACTCATTGCAGTCTCCTTTCGCTATGCTGGATTGCATAGACCAAGACGCCGCAACCTGCATACCTGACCTGCCTTATGCTTGTCAGACGACCGGCTCGACATCTGCTCGATCGGCCCGATCTGCATCGGCCAGATTGGCCAGAACTGCACCGACCAGATCGACTTGCTCTACACCCATCACGCCGACCTACACATAGCTCACCCGAGGGTTCAGCTGCCCGAATTGCGGAACTTGACCGAAGATGCCCGGTTCAGGCGCTTCGCTTCCTCTTCGGCGTACTGCGCTTCGCCAGGCTCGTAAGACCCTTCGTACATGCATGCGCTCCGGTTCCACTTGCACTTATTAACCAAACTCGACGAGCCCGATCCACCAGAAGAACATCCAGAAACAAGCGCCAGAAGAAGCAACGCAGCGCCACTTCGTTTAAATGATTGAACAGACATATTCACAGGCCTTACAGATTTTGCTACAGCCCTGTTTATAACAAACGTGTGAGCATGTACTGCCGGGCGCCTGACGTTCAATAATCAATCATTGACTGCACGAGCCAAAACGCGGGATTCAGATCTTCATCTGCATCGACTGAACCCCGCACTATTGCTACTTTTTCATCGCGTCGACCGCCGTCTCCAACGCCCGTCCCTGCTCAAGATGAGCTTGCAAGCCGGGAAGCGTTTTCCAGGCAAATGCTTTGATGTCGGCGTCCTTGATATCCTCGACGGCGTCTTTGTACAGCTCATACACTTCTTCATGAGCATCTACGGCTACGTTTTCAGCATAGTCATGATCGAACTCAGCGCCGGCCTTTTGCGTTAGCGCTTCAAGATCCTTGCGCAGGCCTCTTGGAAATTCGGTGGGCAACGTAAACCCCTTAGACGCCGCGAGGGCCTTCAGTTCGCCATCCACGCGCGTGTGATCGGCGATCATCATCTGGGCGAAAGCCTTGACCTCGGCCGCCTGGGCGTTTTGAACCGCCACTTTGCCTGCGCCGATTTCGAACATTTCAGCTTCGGCTGCCGCTTCCAGAAACTTGCGGTCAGCCCGAGCCAAATCGGCAGCCGAGGCGCCGCTCACCAAGCCCACGGCCAATATCATGCCGACCGCGGTCAATCGAATCTTGTTCATGTTGTTTCCTCATCAAGGTTTCGATCCCATGCAAGCCATGTGCCGCTTCGCCTGCGACGCAGCGCTATTTGACGCAAACGGCAGATCGCAGCCGCCGATCATGCGATCACGTCGGCATCAATCTCGGTCGCAGACGACAAAACGCCGCTCCATGAAGCGGCGTAATGATCCGTTCGGTCGACTTTTCACCCTTAACGAGAAACGCGGGCTCCAGCCAGTGGCTGAAAACCCGCGTCTTGTTTGGTAGGCCCCCCGAGAGTCGAACTCGGCACCAACGGATTATGAGTCCGCTGCTCTAACCAGGCATGAGCTAGAGGCCCGTCATCTCAGGTCTTACTGACCCTCGAGGAAACTCTTCAGCTTGTCGGCCCGGCTCGGGTGGCGCAGCTTGCGCAGCGCTTTGGCTTCTATTTGGCGAATGCGCTCACGCGTGACGTCAAATTGCTTACCCACTTCTTCCAACGTTTGGTCGGTGCTCATTTCGATACCGAAGCGCATCCGCAGCACTTTGGCTTCGCGCGGTGTGAGCGAATCCAGCACTTCCTTCACCACATCGCGCATCGAACCGTGCAACGCCGCATCCGAAGGCGCCAGCGTGGACGTATCCTCGATGAAATCACCCAGATGCGAATCGTCGTCGTCACCGATGGGCGTTTCCATCGAGATCGGCTCTTTCGCGATCTTCAAGATCTTGCGGATCTTGTCTTCGGGCATGTCCATCTTTTGCGCCAGCGTTGCGGGATCGGGCTCCGCGCCGGTTTCCTGCAAGATCTGACGGCTGATGCGGTTCATCTTGTTGATCGTTTCGATCATGTGCACCGGAATACGAATGGTGCGGGCCTGATCGGCGATCGAACGCGTGATGGCCTGACGAATCCACCACGTGGCGTACGTCGAGAACTTATAGCCGCGACGGTATTCGAACTTATCCACCGCCTTCATCAAACCGATGTTGCCTTCCTGGATCAAGTCCAGGAACTGCAGACCGCGGTTGGTGTACTTCTTGGCGATCGAGATCACCAGACGCAAGTTGGCTTCGGTCATTTCGCGCTTGGCCTTGCGGGCTTTCGCCTCGCCGGTGGCCATGCGCTTGTTGACGTCTTTCAAATCTTTCAGCGGCAAGACGACGCGCGTTTGCAGGTCGATCAGCTTTTGCTGCAGTTCCTGCACGGCAGGCACTTGGCGCTCAAGCGTTTCAGCGTACGGGTGACCCGCCGCGACTTCGTCCAACACCCATTGCAGGTTGGTTTCGTTGCCCGGAAACACCTTGATGAAGTGCGACCGCGACATACCGGCGCGATCGACGCAGGTGTAGAGCACTGCGCGCTCGAGCTGACGAACTTCTTCAACTTGCGCACGCAGCGTATCGGCCAGCTTCTCGACCATCTTGGCCGTGAAGCGAACGCCCATCAATTCGTTCTGAATGACTTCTTGCGCCTTCAGATAGTCGTCGGACTTGTAGCCGTTCTTTTCGTACGAGCTGCGCATGTTCTCGAACTGCTTGCTCACGATGTCGAACTTGGCGAGCGACTTCACACGCAGATCTTCGAGCTGCTTGCTGCTCATGCCGCCGGCCGGGCCGTCTTCGTTCTCGTCTTCGTCGGCGGTCACACCAGCGCCGGCGTATTCGGTACCGTCTTCGGCATCGACCAGACCATCGACGACTTCATCGATCTGCGCTTGACCTTCACGGACGCGCAAGACGTGATTGATGATTTCGTTGACGGTGGTGGGGCAGGCCGAAATGGCCATGACCATGTGCTTCAGGCCGTCTTCGATCCGCTTGGCGATTTCGATTTCGCCTTCGCGCGTAAGCAGCTCGACCGAACCCATTTCACGCATGTACATGCGGACGGGGTCGGTCGTGCGGCCGAAGTCGGAATCCACGGTGGTGAGCGCAGCTTCGGCTTCGTCTTCGACGTCATCGTCGCTCGACGCCACAGGCGCGTTTTCGCTCATCAACAGGGTTTCTGCGTCGGGTGCCTGGTCGTAGACCGCGATACCCATATCGCTGAAGGTGCTGATGATGCCGTCGATCGCTTCGGCATCGACGAGGTCGTCAGGCAGATGATCGTTGATTTCGCCATACGTGAGATAGCCGCGGTCTTTACCCAGCTTGATCAGCTGCTTCAGACGATTGCGACGGGCTTCGTATTCTTCGGGCGTGACGGGACCGCGCGCGATCAGATCCTTCGCGTCACCCTTGCCACGCTTGCCGCCGCGCTTGGGCGGCTTCAGATCGGGCAGCACTTCGCCTTCGCCATCGCCATCATCGAATTCGCCGGCATCGTTGTTGGCGTTCTTGGCGGGACGTCCCGGACGGCGTCCGCTGGGCACAGGACGGCTGACCATGTCGGCGAGTTTGTCTTCAGCCTTCTTGGATTTCGCGGTCTTTTCGCCCGGCGCAGCTTTCACGGCTTTCTTGGCGGCGGTTTTGGTACCGGCAGTTTTGGCAGCGGTCTTGGAAGCGACTTTCACCGCAGTTTTGGCGGCCGTCTTTTCCGCAGCACGGCTGGTCACACGCCGCTTAGGGCTGGCCATTGCGTCGTCGCCCTGAGCGTTAGCGGAGGTGTTCTTATCGATGGGTGTCGTCATAGTCGCTTCCGAGGCCGCCGCCATGCTGTTCGCACGCCGGCATGCCGCAAAATAGGCGCGGACACGTGTCCTGAGCCTTTAATAAATATCGGTAGTGAGTTGCCTGGCGCGGGGAGCGGTCTTTCACATCGTCATGCCGTCTGCCTGATAAGGCGAGTTCCCGAGTGGCTTATGCCTGGTGGGAACATAATGCGGCATTACATAACGCAAAAAACCCGATCTTGCGTACCGGGCAATATCTTGGCACTACCGTCTCACTGCCTGCAGCGTGACCCGCAGCTTGGGCACTACTTGCGCGCTGGACTCAGGGCCGAAGCCTCAAAACCAACATCATCCGATCCTGACGATCGCCGTTGCCGTTCTTAAGCCGCGAGCATAAATCCACCGCGATACATCCAACCAGCCATGACCTATAACCACAATCAAGGCGTGGAATTTCAAAACCCTTGATTTTACCGTAATTAACGTATTCCGGCACCTTTTAACACCTGCAAGCGCCTGGAGAGATCCTGGTAGCGCTTGCGGCCTTCTTCATCGGCCAATCCGGAAGACGCCAGATTCTGCATTTCGACTCGAATCGCATCGAATTCGATACGATGCAAAGCATCGTCCCACTCCGCTTGCGGATCCGGCAGATCCTCGCCCGCCAGCACCGACGCGCGCATCATCCGCAACAGTCCCGACAGGTCGGAATCGGGTTCTGCCGCTTCAAGCAACGCGCCCACATGGCGTGCGCCGCTTGTCTGCGCCAGCACAATCAGTTCTCTTACCAGTCCCAAATGGGGTCCGGAGTCCAAAACTTCAAGCTGTTGATCGCCCATCCCATCGACAAGTTCCGGATGCAGCAACAAAAGAAACAGCAAACGCTTGGGCAAGGTGGGCACGGGGCGCGGCGGCTCGATGACGCCTTGGTCTCGATCGCGCCAATTACCTTTGCCCTTGCCCCAACTGCCCTGGCTGCCGCCACGGTCGTTTTTACGAAATCCGCCGCCCTGCCCCTTTCCCTGCCCAGGACGCCCATAGCCACCGGCGCCTCCCGGGCGCCCACCGCCATACTGGCCCCCGCCATACTGCCCGCCCTGACCGCCGCCATACTGACCGCCTTGGCCATTGCCGTATTGGCCACCCTGAGCACCACCATACTGGCCTTCGCCGTTAGGCGCACCCGCGTAGCCCTGCGACGGGTCGATATCCCCACCCGGGATGCCCGAATGATCGAGAGCGTAGCCACTGATCAAGTACTCGACGTCCTGATCTGTAAACTCGCCCGCCGAATATGCCTCAAGCGGGATGTCGTCCATCGGGTGCGACGCATTACCCGCATCAGTGGGCGCGCCCGATTCCCCGGCAATACCACCCGCCGCATTCGCAGCAGTGTTGTCCGAGGCACCCGCTCCCGCCTGCCCAGTCCCGGGCCTGCGGCTGCGATCGGCCGCCGGAAACTTCGCGCCGGCGTCCAGCTTTGGCCCGGAGGTTGGTTGACCGTAGGGCTGCGCCGGCGCCTGGGCAATCAAATGCGCCATTTCTTCCGGCGTCAGCTGTACGGCCCGCGCGATTTCGCGCTCGATCTGCACGCGCAAGGCACACTCGGGCATTGCCGCCAATAACGGCTTGGCCTCATGCAAGCATGCCGCGCGGCCCTCGGCCTCATCCATGCGGTGGCGCGCGCCCAACTCATCGAGCAAAAATCGCGACAAGGCAGACGCTTCGCTCACACTTGCCCGAAATGCCTCGGCGCCCAACTCACGTACATAAGAATCGGGATCGTGCTCAGACGGTAAAAACAAAAACCGGATCGAGATGTCGTCACGCAATACCGGCAAGCAGGCGGTGAGCGCACGCCATGCGGCCTTGCGGCCCGCCTTGTCGCCATCGAAGCTGAAGACCACACGATCGCTCGTGCGCAGCAGTTTCTTGATGTGATCGGGCGTGGTCGCCGTACCCAAAGTGGCCACGGCATTGGCAATACCCTGCTGCGCCAGGCCGACGACGTCCATATAGCCTTCGACGACCAGCACATGCCCTTCCTTGCGCACCGCTTGCCGCGATTCCCACAGACCGTAAAGCTCCTGGCCTTTTGAAAACACCGGTGTCTCGGGCGAGTTCAAGTACTTCGGCTCGCCCTTGCCGATAATGCGGCCGCCGAATCCCACCAGCGTGCCTTTCTGGTTGCGAATTGGGAACATCACCCGTTCGCGAAACCGATCGTAGCGACGTCCGTCGTCCGAATCGATCACCAGCCCGGCTTCCACCAGCACGGGGTCGTCATAGCGCTCGAAGACCTGGCCCAACCCCTGACGGTCAGTACCGGACCACCCCAAACCGAACTGGGCGGCGATTTCACCGGTAAGACCGCGACCTTTCAGGTAGCGGATCGCCGCGGTGGATGCCCGCAGTTGCTTCAGATAATGCGCTTGTGCCGCATCCAGTACTTGGGTGTAGCGCGACACCACCTCTTTACGCTTGGCTTCCTCGGCCTGCTGACGCGGATTGCGCTGCTCTTCGGGGACATTCAGTCCGACCGAACCAGCCAGCGTACGCACTGCTTCAGGGAAGTTGGCGCCGGTGTGTTCCATCAGGAACGTAATGGCGCTGCCATGGGCACCGCAACCAAAGCAGTGATAGAACTGTTTGGTGGGGCTTACGGTAAACGAGGGGCTTTTTTCGTTGTGAAATGGACAAAGGCCAAGCAAGTTGGCCCCACCCTTACGCAACTGAACGTAGCGCCCGACGACATCAGCGATGTCGACGCGGGCTAAGAGATCCTGGATGAATGATTCGGGAATCATTCAAGACCAGGGATCAATACATACGCGGAGGCAGCTGTTGGCTACGGATGCGCTTGTAGTGACGCTTGACGGCGGCAGCTTGCTTGCGCTTGCGCTCAGCCGTAGGCTTCTCGTAGAACTCGCGCGAGCGCAGTTCGGTCAACAGACCAGTCTTTTCAATCGTGCGCTTGAAGCGACGCAGGGCGGCTTCAAACGGCTCGTTTTCTTTCAGTCGAACGATAGGCATGGATGGTAGGGCCTTAAGTATTGCTTTCTGAGAGCTGTCTTAAACCGGCTTAATTCGGTAAAAAACCCGGCGGTTGGAAAAACCGGCTGCACCAAAGGGAACCAGGTATTTCAAACCGAGCCGCGCGACGCCCCTAACTGGGCACCTAAACGGCGCATTAAACACGGCACATTAAAAATCCGGCGCGAGGAAATTCGCGTACGCTAATGTTAGCCAGTGATTCTAGCACGGGATTTCTAGTCTTGCGAGCCTTTTCTCACCCACGACTCCAACTGATGCGGGCGCAGACTGTCGTAATCCTCGAACGGCTGATGGATCCACGGATTGGTCGGCAACTTGTCGACGTAGTAGTCGGGCGTGACCAGCGAGTGCCCTTTCCACCACAACACCGCGCTTTTGAGTTCGGTGATCTCGGGAAACTGCAGCTTCAAATGATCGTAGACCTTGAGAAACGTCGACCCCGTATCGACCATATCGTCCACCAGCAACACGCGACCCGATAACGATCCGCGCGTGATGGTGATGAATTGGGCGATATCCAATGCGCCCTGCTGCGTGCCTGCCGCCTCGCGATAACTGCTGGTGGCAAGAATACCGAGCGGCACATCGTAGATACGCGACATCACGTCGCCCACCCGGACGCCGCCGCGTGCCAGGCAAAGAATCTGGTCGAACTGCCAACCCGATGTATGAACGGCCAGCGCCAACCGCTCGATCAAACGGTGGTACTGCTCCCAAGAGATCCAGAGATCACGATCGGTAGTGGGGGGAACGCTCATCGGGCGACAACTCCTTGTACTTTTGAAAAATGGCGGCCCCGGGTCGTCGCCGGGGCCGCCATCATAACGCGAGACAATCAGTCTGTCAGACCGAAAGTGGGTCGCGCAAAACGATCGTTTCCATACGGTCCGGACCCGTCGACACCATGTCGACCGGCACGCCGCACACTTCGGCCACGCGGGTCAGGTAACGCTGTGCATTGACCGGCAGTTTGTCGAACGACGTGATACCGACCGTCGATTCGGACCAACCCGGGAGCTCTTCGAACTCAGCCTGGGCTTGCGCTACGGCGTGCGCGCCGTACGGCAGCACGTCGCGGAACGTGCCATCGGCCGAGCGGTAACCCACGCCCAGACGAATGGTTTCGATACCGTCAAGCACATCCAGCTTGGTAATGCACAAGCCGGTGATGCCGTTCAGCAGCACCGAGCGGCGCAGCGCGGCGCCGTCGAACCAGCCGCAGCGACGCGGACGTCCCGTGACGGAACCGAACTCTTTACCGACCGTGGCCAGACGGGTACCGATTTCGTCGACCAATTCGGTCGGGAACGGACCAGAGCCGACACGCGTGGTGTACGCCTTCGTGATGCCGAGAATGTAGTTCAGCGACTGCGGACCCACACCGGCGCCGGCCGAGGCCGCGCCCGCCAGGCAGTTGCTGCTGGTGACGAACGGGTAGGTGCCGTGATCGACGTCGAGCAGCGCGCCTTGCGCACCTTCGAACAGCAAACGATGACCGGCTTTTTGCGCGGCAAAGAGGTTGCTGGACACATCGGCCACCATCGGCGCGATGATGGGCGCGAGCGCCATGGCCTGGTCCCGCACGGCTTCAGCCGACACGGCTTCGGCACCGAGGTATTTCGTCAGTACGAAGTTGTGATAATCCAGCGCTTCGGCCAGCTTCTCTTCGAACAGCGGCGGGTTGAACAGGTCCTGCACGCGCAGGGCGCGGCGGGCAACCTTGTCTTCATACGCGGGGCCGATGCCACGACCGGTCGTGCCGATCTTGCCTTCGCCCTTACGCGCTTCGCGCGCCTGATCCACAGCGACGTGGTAAGGCAAAATCAACGGGCAGATTTCGGAAATTTGCAGACGCGAACGCACATCCAGACCGGCGGCTTCGAGCTCTTCGATTTCCTTGAGCAAGGCTTCCGGAGAAAGCACGACGCCATTGCCGATATAGCAGGTGACGTGCGGGTGCATGATGCCCGAAGGAATCAGCCGCAGAATCGTCTTTTTGCCGTTGATCCACAGGGTGTGGCCGGCATTGTGGCCACCCTGGAAGCGGACCACGCCTTGAACCGACTCAGCGAGCCAGTCGACGATTTTTCCTTTGCCCTCGTCACCCCACTGGGTGCCGATCACTACTACGTTCTTGCTCATGTCAGGGAATCGATATCGAGTGTCTTGGGAAACATTGATTTCCACAGGCCCTCCCGCAAACGGGAGGGAATCAGATTGAAGTCACGACCCAATCGCCGTTCTGGTGAACCAGTTCGCGATCGCAAATGAATTCTTCCTGGTCGTGCTCATGACCGGGTAAGGCCTGAATGACGATTTCGCCTTCGCCGCGCAACGCGCGCACGGCACCGGCAAGATCGGGCGCCTGACCCCACGGCGCGCGAATCGCACGCGCCGGTTCGGCCGGCGGAAGGCCCGCGGCCAGCTTGCGCAGATCGAGACTGAAACCCGTCGCAGGCCGAGCCCGGCCAAAAGCGTGACTGACGTCGTCATAGCGCCCGCCCGTCACCAACGCACTGTGCCAACCTTCGGCATACAGCGCGAATTTAATACCTGAATGATAGGCATAGCCGCCAACATCCGCCAAATCGAGACTGACGGTGACTTCAGGCAATGCCTCGACCAGACGCTGCAAGGCATCGAGTGCCGTGCGAATGCCAGCCAAGGCCGGAAGCTGATCGCGCGCCTGGGCCAACACCTCGGTGCCGCCATACAACGTGGGCAGCGCCACCAACGCGGCGACAGTATCGGCACGCAGGCCGCAATCGGTTTCGCTCAGTTCGCGCAAGCCCGGCACGTCCTTCTCACGCAAGCGCGCAATCACACGCTCGGCGCACGCAGCCCCTTGCGGATCGGCATCGAGAATCGCCCGCAGCACGCCGGGATGACAGATATCCAGACGCGGCTGACGAACGCCTGCGACGTTGACCGTGGCCAACAGCAATCCAATGATTTCGAGATCGGCCTCGATGCCGGCATGCCCGTAAATCTCGGCACCGATCTGCAACAGCTCGCGGCTGGAAAGCAAATCGGTGGGACGGGCATGAAGCACGGTGCCGCAATAGCAGAGACGCGTGACGCCGGCACGATTAAGCAGATGCGAATCGATGCGCGTAACCTGTGGCGTCATGTCGGCCCGAACCCCGAGGGTACGGCCGGACAGCTGATCCACCAGCTTGCACGTCTGCAGATTCAGATCGCTGCCCGTACCGGACAGCAATGAATCAATATATTCCACCAGCGGCGGCGCGACCAACTCAAAACCATACGTACGGTATAGATCGAGAAGCTCGCGACGCAACTCCTCGATGCGCCGGGCCTCGGCCGGAAGAATATCGGCGAGGCTCTCGGGCAGCAACCAGTTGCCCATCATAGTTACCTGATAAAGCCAGTGACGCATAAAAGCGTCGCCCAAACAAAAACGGCTGAGGGGCGTAAGCCCGCTCAGCCGCTGCGGAAATGTCTTTTAAAGCTTACGCAGTATTGTACACGTCTACTGCGCTGATGTCGCCGCCGGCGCCCGCGGCGCGACTGCCGCTGGTGGGGTGGCGGCACTAGCCGCCGGCGGTGTGGCAGTTGCAGCCGCCGCACCATTGCCGTTGTTGACGCCCATGCCCGCACCCACCGACTTCATGTACTGGAAGAACTCGGAACTGGGATCGACCACCAGGACATCACGACGATCTGAGAACGCCGCACGGTAAGCCTCGAGGCTCTTGTAGAACGTAAAGAACTCGGGGTTTTTGCTGTAGGCATCGGCGTAGATATTACTTGCCGTGGCATCGCCCTCACCCATGATAGCTTGCGCTTTACCGTAAGCCTCCGCGAGCAGCACTTCGCGTTGACGATCGGCGTCGGCACGAATGCGTTCGCTATCGGCAGCACCTTGCGAACGCAGCGCATTGGCTGCACGCAAACGCTCGGCTTCCATGCGGCGGTATACCGACTCGGAAATCTCAGGTGCGTACTCGATGCGGCGCAAGCGCACATCGACGACTTCGACGCCAAGCGGCTTGGCGCGTGCCGCCACGTTGGCGAGAATTTCGCCCATGGCCACATCGCGTTCGGACGAAATGGCTTCCGACACCGTACGACGGTTGATCGACGCATTCAAGGCATCGCGAATCAGCGCTTGCAGACGCTCGCGCGCGCCGCCTTCCGTACCGCCAAAGGTAACGTAGAACAGACGCGGATCGGCAATACGCCACTTCACGTACGAGTCGATCAGGAGGTTTTTCTTTTCCTTGGTCTGGATGCGCTCGGCATCGTCCGACTCGATAGTCAAGATCCGCTTATCGAGCGTGACGATATTCTGAAACGGCGGCGGCAGCTTGAAATACAAACCCGGTTCGCCGATCACGCGGCGCACTTCACCCAGCGAGAATTGAAGCGCGTAATCGCGTTCGCGCACGATGAACATGCAGGAGGACAACACGGCCAGGATGACGAGCAGGCCAATGAAAATAGGAAATAAACGACGTTGCATAATTATTGGTCTCCGGCCGATTAGCGCGCTTGACGATCGCGGGTCAGAGCATTGCTGCTGGGACTACCGGAATTGCCGGAAGACGACGGATTTGCATTGCCGCTATTGGTATTGCCAGACCCCACACGCGGCATGGCAGGCAACGAAGGCGCGGTGCCGCCAGGCAGACTCAGATTCGAGTTGGCCGGCTTGGCGCCTGCTTCTTGCGCGGTTTGCTGAATGATCTTGTCCAACGGCAGATAGATCATGTTGTTGCCGTTCTTGGTGTCGATCATGACCTTGCTCGAACCGGAGTACAGCGTTTGCATCGTTTCGAGATACAGACGTTCGCGCATGATCTGCGGCGCCTTGTTGTACTCATTCAGGATGCTGGTAAAGCGCGCAGCATTACCGGTCGCATCCCCAACGGCGCGAGCGCGGTAGCCTTCTGCATCTTCGAGCATGCGCGAGGCCTGACCCGAGGCGAGCGGCACGACCTGGTTGGCGTACGCGTAGCCTTCGTTGACCTGACGCTCGCGATCCTGACCGGCCTTGACCGCGTCATCGAACGCCGCCTGGACCTGCTCGGGCGGCTGCACGTTTTGAATCGCGACGGATTCGACCTGAACGCCGGTATTGTAGCGCTCGAGAATGTCTTGCATCAGCTTTTGGACGGCGATCGCGACTTCGGTTCGACCTTCGTACAGCACCGAATCCATCGGGCGCTTGCCGACGATTTCGCGCATGGCCGTTTCAGCCGCCTGACGCACGGAGGCATCCGGGTCGCGCGTCTTGAACAGGTAATCGGGCGCACCATCGCCGCGCAAACGGTATTGCACGACGAACTGCATGTCGACGATATTCTCGTCGGTCGTGAGCATCAGCGCTTCGGGCAACACCTTGGTGCGTGCGCCGCCACGGAAACCGACTTCAAACGTGCGCAACTGCGACACGTTGACCGTTTCGGAATTTTGAATAGGGTACGGAATACGCCATTGGAAGCCGGGACCCGACGTCTTGGTGTATTTGCCGAATTGCGTCACGACCGCAACCTGCCCTTCCTGAACGATATAAAAGCCGCTCGCAAGCCAGACCGCGACGAGCACGCCGACGATCACACCGCCACCGATACGCATGCCGCGCGGCGGGATGTTTGGGCCGCCGCCGCCTTCGGGCGAATTGGGCGGACGCCGATTGTTATTCTTGCGACCGAACAAACCGCTCAGACGATTATTGAAATCGCGCCACACCTCATCGAGGTCGGGCGGACCGTCATTGCGATTTTGTGGCCGCTTGGGCGGTTCATTGCCGCCGTTGCTGCCACGTCCCCAACCGGGGTCATTCAGATTGAACAGTTTGGTTATTTGACGCATTTCTTCCCGCAATCTGACTGATCTCTGCTATTGCCCCGCGCAACGCCTCAAGACCAGCGCGCTCCGAGGCGCTTACAAATACTCGCGCAATCGTACCATGCGCATCCCGCTCGACCCTGGGCTCGAAACCGGCCCGATCGATCTTGTTGTAGACCATGATGGTCGGAACCTCACCGGCCCCGATATCGGCCAACACCTTATTGACCTCGAAGATCTGTTCATCGCGCTGCGGGCTCGATGCATCGACGACATGCAACAGCAAATCGGCGTGCACGGCCTCTTCGAGCGTCGCACGGAAAGCGGCGATCAATTGAGGCGGCAAATCACGAATGAACCCCACCGTATCGGATAATGTGACCGAGCCAGCACCTTCGATCCAGATTCGACGCGTTGTTGTATCTAAAGTTGCAAATAATTGATCTGCAACGTAAGCACCGGCGTTCGTGACGGCATTGAACAAGGTCGACTTGCCGGCGTTGGTGTAACCAACCAGCGACACGGAGACGGCACCGCCGCGGGCACGTGCACGACGCTGCGTCTTGCGTTGGCGCTCGACTTTATCGAGTCGCTCGCGTAGCAGCTTGACCTTGTCGCCGATGATACGGCGGTCCATTTCGAGCTGGGCTTCGCCCGGACCGCGCATCCCAATACCGCCGCGCTGGCGCTCCAAGTGGCTCCACATGCGTGTAAGCCGGGTGGATAAGTGCTGCAACTGTGCCAGCTCCACCTGCAGCTTGCCCTCGTGACTCTTGGCGCGCAGCGCGAAGATATCGAGAATCAAGGCGACGCGATCGACCACGCGCAGCGTGAACTCGCGCTCGAGGTTGCGTTGCTGGGCGGGAGAGAGTGGCTGGTCGAACAAAACGACTTCGGCGTCGTAGGTCTTGGCTTGTAGAACAGCCTCCTCTACCTTGCCGCTGCCGATGAAAAACTTGGCGTCCGGGCGATCGCGACGCACGCGAACGGTGTCGACGATATCGGCGCCCGCGCCGCGGGCCAGCATGGCGAATTCTTCGGCATGGGCTTCGAAATCGGGATTGCCGAGATCGACACTAATAATCAATGCACGCATGCGAACCTCGCTTGGCGACCGGCGAGAAAATGCCCGCCGTCACGAAACGTGCGGCGGGCAGTAAAGGCCAAAGAAAGAAACGGATTATTCAGCGGGGACTTCCACCTGAAAATTGACGGCGCGTGCGGGCACGACCGTGGAAATAGCGTGCTTGTAAACCATCTGCGTTACGGTGTTGCGAAGCAGAACGACGTACTGATCGAACGATTCGATCTGGCCTTGCAACTTGATCCCGTTGACCAGATAGATGGACACGGGCACATGATCCTTGCGCAACGTGTTAAGAAATGGGTCTTGCAGTGTTTGCCCTTTATTGCTGCTCATTGGCCAGGCTCCAGTTGTGTTGTTTTGAGTGGTGGAAATTGGAGAGAAAGTCTACTGTACAGGGTTTTCCCGGCAGGTGCCACTTGGGGGCTGGACGTTTGAAACACACTGTATACGCGGTTCTCGCGGGTGTCTCAAGCGATTGCAGCACCGTTACGCAAGGATGGTATCCAGTGCATGAATCAGCGCATCGCATTCAGCCGGCGTACCGATCGTAATCCGCAAAAAGTTGCTGATGCGCGGTTGATTGAAATGCCGCACGATGATCCGGCGCTCCCGTAACGCGGCGGATAAAGCGGCGGCGTCCTGCGACGCGTGCCGGACAAAGACGAAGTTGGCAGCCGAGGGCAGCACGTCGAAACCGCGGGCGGTCAGCGCCTGGACCAACCGTTCGCGCGACGCGATCACCTCGCCGCGCGTGCGCTGGAAATACGCCTCATCATCGAAGGCTGCAATCGCGCCCGCTTCGGCCAGACGATCAACCGGATAGGAGTTGAAGCTGTTCTTCACCCGCTCCAGCGCATCGATCAACGGCTGCTGGCCGATAGCAAAGCCCACCCGCAACCCGGCAAGCGAGCGCGATTTGGACAGCGTCTGCACCACGAGGAGGTTGTCGTACCGGGCCACAAGGCCGATGGCCGTTTCACCGCCGAAGTCGACATAGGCTTCGTCGACCACGACGACCGCCTGCGGATTGGCCTCCAACACCTGCTCGATGGCCGCCAACGGCAGTGCGAGCCCAGTGGGCGCGTTGGGATTGGGGAAAATGATGGCGCCGGCGGGCGACGCGTTGGCGGCACCGAAGGCGGCGGGATCGATCCGAAAATCGTCTGCAAGCGGGACGGTTTCGTACGCGATGCCGTAAAGCCCGCAATACACCGGATAAAAGCTGTACGAAATATCGGGAAACCGCAGCGGCAAAGGATGCTTGAGCAGGGCCTGAAACACATGTGCCAGCACCTCGTCCGAGCCGTTACCCACAAACACCTGGCTTGCGTCGACGTCGTAGTAGCGGGCAATGGTGGCGCGCAGCCGCTCCGAACTCGGATCGGGATACCGTTTCAAGGTATCGCCCGCGGCCGCCCGAATGGCTTCGATCACCTTCGGCGACGGCCCGCTGGGATGCTCATTGGTGTTGAGCTTGATGAGATCCTGCACCTTCGGCTGCTCGCCGGGCACGTAAGGCTTCAACGTGCCGACAACGGCGCTCCAGAAACGGCTCATGCGAACGTGACCTTAGGCGTAAGGATTTTGGGAAGACTTGAACTCGACGCGCAGCGGCGTACCGTTGAGGCGGAACGCCTCGCGAAAACGTGTTTCGAGATAACGGCGGTACGAGTCCGAAATCGCATCCAGCGCGTTACCGTGAACGATGATGAGGGGCGGATTTTGCCCGCCTTGGTGGGCGTAGCGCATCTTGGGACGGAAAATACCCTTGCGTGGCGGCTGCTGCTGCTCGACGGCAGCCTGCAATTCGCGCGTGAGCTTGGGCGTCGAAAGCTTGGCAAACGCCGCGGCGTGCGCTTCGTTGATCGACTTGAGCACGGGCTTGATGCCCTGCCCCGTCAATGCGACCAGGTTGTGCACGTTGGCAAACGAGAGGAAGCGCAACTTGCGCTGAAACTCACGCTCGATGCGATTGCGCTGATCGGCGTCGGTGTCATCCCACTTGTTGATGGCCACTACCACCGCACGCCCCGTTTCAAGCACGAAACCGGCGATGTGGGCATCCTGATCCGACACTTCTTGCGTGGCATCGATCATCAGCAGCACGACGTTGCTGGCCTCGATGGCCTGCAAGGTCTTGATCACGGAAAACTTTTCGATCGCTTCGAATACCTTGCCGCGCTTGCGCAGGCCCGCAGTGTCGATCAGCGTGTAGCGCTTGCCGCCCTTGTCGAACTCGATCTCGATGGCGTCGCGCGTGGTACCCGGCATATCGAACGCAATGACCCGCTCTTCGCCCATCAGCGTATTGATCAACGTGGACTTGCCCACGTTTGGCCGGCCGACGATCGCCAGCTTGATACGGTGATCGTGCGGCAGCTCCGGCATCTCGGGCGCATCCGCTTCGTCGCCGTCAAAGTCGGCTTCCGAATCCGTACGCTTGGGCTTGACCTCACCCATGCCTTCGAGGGCGATCTCGATGAGATCGCCGATGCCGTCGCCGTGCGCGGCGGAGATCGGATAAGGCTGGCCCAAGCCGAGTTCATGGAACTCGGCGGTAGCGTTACCCGAGCCCATCCCTTCGGCTTTGTTGACCGCCAGCAGCACGCGCTGGCTATTACGACGCAACAACTGCGCGATATCGTGATCGTGACCGTTGACGCCAGCGCGGGCGTCAACCAGGAAAATCACCACGTCGGCTTCGGCAATTGCCTGCTTGGTCTGGCGTGCCATTTCGAGCAGGATGCCATCCTTGGCCACGGGTTCGAAACCGCCGGTGTCGATGACGATGAAGGGCTTCTCGCCAACCCGTCCCTCGCCGTAGTGACGATCGCGCGTCAGACCGGAGAAGTCTGCGACGAGCGCCGCTCTTGATCGGGTGAGCCGATTGAAGAGCGTCGACTTGCCGACATTAGGGCGGCCGACCAGGGCGACGACAGGTTTCAATGACACGTTATTTCAGACTTTCTAAGAGTTAAGGAGTGCCGATCAAGGCGATATCGCCATTGCCGGTTTGCACGAGCACACCTTGCGATGTGGTCTGCAGAGGCGACACGATGGCACCGCCGCCAAGCGACACACGCGCCAGGAGCTTACCGTCGGTCGACGACAGGAAATGCACATAGCCGTCGTAGTCGCCGTAGGCCACCGCACCGCGCAATACAGCCGGGGCGCTGAGCTGACGATTACGCAGCGCGTTCTGCTTCCAGAGATTGCTGCCGGCATCCAGCGAGAACGCGTTGGCCACGCTTTGTGCATCGGCCGTATACGCATTGCGATCGTCGACCGTCATGCCGCTCGAACTGGAAAAATCTTTTGCCCACAGCGGACGGCCGCCTTGCGAGACATCGAAGCACGTGATGCGGCCTTGATAGGCCACCGCGCACAGCAGGCGTCCGGCGATCTGCGGGGCACCGACCACATCGGTCAAGCGCTCAAGATCGCTGCCGCCCTTGGGCTGCGATACTGTGGCTTCCCACTGTACGTTGCCTGAGGCCGTATTGATGGCGAGCAACTTGCCGCCTGGCAGACCGGTAATCACCAGCCCTTGCGCCAACACCATCTGCGAGCCGCTTTGCAGCGCCAGCGCCGGACCCGGACGCTGCAGACTCCACATGCGCTCGCCAGAGTTGATGTCGAATGCCTGGATGCGGTAGTCGCCGCTGCGAATCACCACCACGCCGAATCCAACCACGGGCGGAATCGACACATTGCTGGTGGCACGCGTGCGCCACTTTTCCTTGCCGCTGTCGTCGTACGCAATGATCTCGCCGCGTTCGGACGCGACCACAGTCACGTTGCCGTCGGTGCCGACGCCGGCCGACAGATCAGTATCTGCATCGGCAGTCCACACCGAGCGGCCGTCGGCCAGATTGTATTTACCCAGCTTGCCATTGGGCGTGGCAGCGTAGACGGCGTCGTTGATGACCACTGGCGCGAAGCCGATGCCCGCGCCCCGTCCCACCGACGTCTTCCAGACCTGTTTGACCGCCAGGCCCGGTGCATATTCGGTCAACGGCGCCGGGTCGTTGCGCCCGTCATCGTTGGAGAAAATCGAGCAACCGGCCAGTGCCGTCAGGCACAGTGCAGCCGCCGCCATCTTGGGGCCACGCGCAAACGTCGTCTTCCACAAAGCCATCATGCACCACCCAACGCATCAAGTTTCAAACGGACCACCTGGACCAAAGGATCCGTGTTGCCCAGCGTATCGATCGCCTTCTTCCAAGCCGTGCGCGCCTCGTCCGGCTTGCCCTGCGCCGCGAAGATATCGCCGCGGCGATCCTCGAACAGCGCCGCAAACGGGGCCGGGGCATCGGTCAGTTGCGCAAGTGCCTGATCGTACTGCTTCAGGTCGAGCAACATGCCTGCCAGGCGCAGTTTTGCCACGGGCTGCAGGGGTGCGTGCTGCTTTTGAGCAGCCAGCCACGTCAATTGCTCGCGGGCGGCATCGGGATCGTTTTGCGCCTGCAAGGCTTGCGAAGCGACCAGCGCCCCGCGCGCGGCATAGCCGGTGGCGGGATAGTCGGCGCGCAAGGTACCCACGGCAGCCTTGATGCGCACTGCGGCGTCGGCGCCGCCCAGGCGAGCCGCATCTTCGAGCGCCTCGAAGTAACCCATGGCCTGGTTGGCGCGATGGTTTTGGTAGGCCTTCCAGGCAGTCCAACCGCCCCAAGACAACGCGGCGGCGGCCACGACCGCCATGATCAGCGTGCCGTACTTTGCCCACCACGCCTTGAGCGCGTCGAATTGTTCTTGCTCTTCCAGATCGTAAGCCATGCTGCTTAACCCTTCGATTTCAGTACTTCGGGCAAGGCCGCCAGGGGCACTTGCTGTTGTGCTTGTACGGCGTCGCCCGCGCCGCGCAGATATTTGACGCTGGCCGTGTCGGACGCCACTTCGTCGGCGCCAAGGATAACCGCAACGCGAGCGCCGCTGGAATCGGCACGTTTGAATTGCGCCTTGAAGCTGCCGCTGCCGGCATGCACGATGACGGCTAGGCCCACGTCGCGCAAGCGTTCGCCCACTTTTGCGGCCAGACGCTGCGCGTCTTCGCCTTGGTGCACGATGTATACGTCGCACTCTGGTTCGGCTTCGCGCTCACCTACCTGCTCCCACAACTCGAGCAGGCGTTCCATGCCGATGGCAAACCCCACCGCCGGATTCGGCTTGCCGCCCAGCAAGGCGATCAGGCCGTCGTAACGGCCGCCGCCGCACACCGTACCCTGGGCGCCGATGCGATCGGTGACCCATTCGAAGACGGTGAGATTGTAATAATCCAGGCCACGTACCAAACGCGGGTTCAGGCGATAGCCGATGCCCGCATCGTCCAGACGCTTGCACACGCCGTCGAAATGCGCCCGCGATTCGTTGCCCAGAAAGTCGAACAGGCGCGGCGCGGCATCGGCCATGGCTTGCATGGCCGGGTTTTTCGTGTCCAGCACACGCAGCGGATTGCTGTACATGCGGCGCAGGCCATCCTCGTCCAGCACATCCTTGTGCGACTCGAGATAGGTAATGAGCGCCGCACGATGCGCAGCACGTTCTTCAGCCTGGCCCAACGAGTTGAGCTCGAGACGCACATCTGTCAGGCCCATGCGCTGCCACAACCGGCCGAGCATCACGATCAATTCGGCATCGACATCGGGGCCGGCAAAGCCCAGGGCCTCGACGTCGATCTGATGAAACTGACGATACCGGCCACGCTGGGGACGCTCGTGACGGAACACGGGACCCATCGCGTACACACGGTGCGGGCGGTCGTACAGCAGATTGTGTTCGATCGTGGCGCGCACCATGCCAGCCGTCATCTCAGGCCGCAGGGTGAGTGAGTCGCCATTGAGGGCGTCGGTAAACGTGTACATCTCTTTTTCGACGATGTCTGTGACCTCGCCGATACCGCGCGTGAACAATCGCGTGTATTCGAGCACCGGTGTGCGCAGATTGCGATAACCGTAGCTGGCAAGCCAATCGCGTACGATGGCTTCGAGTTGCTCCCAACGCGCGCCCACTCCGGGCAACGCGTCGTTCATGCCACGCAGGGCCGAGACTTTTTGAAACGCTTGCGTCATGTCCATCATGCCGTCGGACGATGCGCTACGCACCCCGCTACGGCAATGTCCCTCTGCTTAGTGTTGCGCGTGCTGGCCGCCGTAACGGCGCACGACGTAGTTTTCGACGATGGTCTGAAACTCTTCGGCGATGCGATCGCCCTTGAGCGTGACCGTGCGTTCGCCGTCGACGAAAACCGGGGCGGAAGGCACCTCGCCGGTACCCGGCAGGCTGATGCCGATATCGGCATGCCGGCTTTCGCCCGGTCCGTTGACGACACAGCCCATGACGGCCACGTTCATCGATTCGACGCCAGGATATTGAGTGCGCCAGACCAGCATTTGACGGCGCAGATAGGACTGGATGCTATCGGCCAATTCCTGGAAGAAAGTGCTGCTGGTGCGCCCGCAACCCGGGCAGGCCACGACCATCGGCGTGAAGGCGCGCAAACCCATGGTTTGCAGAATTTCCTGTGCGACGACGACTTCGCGTGTACGGTCACCACCCGGTTCGGGCGTGAGCGAGATACGGATGGTGTCGCCAATGCCCTGCTGCAACAGCACCGACAACGCCGCCGTGGAGGCCACGATGCCTTTGCTGCCCATACCGGCCTCGGTCAAGCCGAGATGCAAGGGATAGTCGCAACGTGACGACAAATCGCGATAGACCGTGATCAAGTCTTGAACGTGACTCACCTTGCACGACAGGATGATGGCGTCGCCCGGCAACCCCAGCAACTCAGCCCGTTGCGCATTGCTGATCGCAGACACGACCAGCGCATCGCGCATCACCGCCTGGGCTTCCCAAGGCTGCGCGCGGCGGCTGTTTTCGTCCATCTTGCGGGCCATCAACTCATGGTCGAGGCTGCCCCAGTTGACGCCGATGCGCACGGGCTTCTGATGCCGGCATGCCACTTCGATCATCTGGGCAAAATTATCGTCACGCTTCTTGCCGCCCCCCATATTGCCGGGGTTGATGCGGTACTTCGACAGCGCTTGCGCGCAATCGGGAAACTGCGTGAGCAGCTTGTGGCCGTTGTAATGAAAATCGCCGACCAGAGGGGTATTGACGCCCATGCGATCGAGCTGCTCGCGGATCGCGATCACTTCTCGGGCGGCTTCGGGTGTGTTGACCGTGATCCGGACCAGCTCGGAACCCGCTTGCGCGAGTTCCTTGACCTGGATCGCCGTGGCGATCGCATCGGCCGTGTCGGTGTTGGTCATGGACTGCACCACCACGGGCGCCCCGCCGCCGATCGACACTTGGCGGTCGCCCCAAGACACCGCAACGGCGCGCGTCGCGCGACGGCTTGCAGCACCCACCAGAGGCGGTTCGGCGTCGCTCAGCATCGACGAGAGATCAAGCGAAGTCGGTTCGTTCATTCAGGGCGTATTCCGAGGCATCCAGCCGGCAGGCAACCAATCGGCGGGCAACCAGCCCTGCCAGAAAGCGTAGGCCACGCCTGCGAGCACCACGATGAGCAAAATAAACAGCCAACCCCAGGGCATGCCGGAGCCGGTTTCGTCTTCGGTGGGCATGGCAGCGCGCCCCTGCAACGGCGTGCGAGGGGCATCGTTGACCAGACCGCGCGACTCGCCCGTACGCGCCGCAAGCGACGCCACGATCGCGGCATCGTCGGCGCCGAGCAGGCGTGCGTAGTTGCGGGCCAGGCCGCGCAGCGACACGCCCGTGGGCAACTCGTCCCAACGTTCGTTTTCGAGCGCGTCGATCTGGCGCGGCGCAAACTTGATTCGACTGGACACTTCTTCCAGCGACCAACCGCGCGTTTGACGCAGTGCGCGCAGCGAACCGCCGAGCGTGTTGGTCGCACCGGCCCCACCTGCGGGGTCGAGCGTCGCGGAAGCGGAATCTGAAACCGGAATACTCATGCCGCCACCTGCTTGATGGGAATGGAAAGGCGTTGCGTTGCCATGCGTTCGGCGATCCGTGTACGGTCGCGTACTTCGCCGGCGAGCTGACCACAGGCGGCGTCGATATCTTCGCCGCGGGTCTTGCGCACCGTCGTGATGACGCCCGCATCCATCAGTCGTTGCGCAAACGTGCGCACCCGCGCCATCGGCGAGCGGGTCAGTCCAGACTGAGGAAACGGATTAAACGGAATCAGGTTGAGCTTGCAGCGCACCTGGCGCGCAATCTCGATCAATTCACGCGCATGCGCGTCGCTATCGTTGATGCCGTCGAGCATCACGTATTCGAACGTGATGAAATCGCGCGGCGCAAACTCGAGATAGCGATTGCAAGCGGCAATCAGCTCGTTGAGCGGGTATTTCTTGTTGAGTGGCACCAGCCGATCGCGCAAGGCGTCGTTGGGCGCATGCAGCGACACGGCCAAGGCCACTGGACAGTCTTGCGACAACCGATCCATCATGGGCACGACACCCGACGTGGACACGGTGACCCGGCGGCGCGACAAACCATAGGCATTGTCATCGAGCATCAGCTTGAGCGCCGTGACGACGGGGACGTAGTTGAGCAACGGCTCGCCCATGCCCATCATCACCACATTGCTGATCACGCGTGGATCGGCGGTGGCTTCAACCTTGCCATCCGGACTGGCCAGACGGGCGCTGCCGATGTCCCGCTCGATTTCACGCCGTGCCCACCACAACTGACCGATGATCTCGCTGGCGGTGAGGTTGCGGCTGAAACCTTGATATCCAGTGGAGCAGAACGGGCAACCGACCGTGCACCCGGCCTGACTCGAAATACATAGCGTGCCGCGATCGTCTTCGGGGATGAACACCGTTTCGACCGCATTGCCGGCACCCACATCGAATAGCCACTTGCGGCAGCCATCGGTGGCATGCTGGACCGTGGACACCGTGGGCGCTTGCACGACGCAATGCTGCGTCAGTTGCTCGCGGAAACCACGGGCCAGGTCGGACATATCCTCGAAGGAATCGGCACCGCGCTGGTGAATCCAGCGCTGCAACTGACGGGCGCGAAACGGCTTGCCGCCCCACTGGGCGACGAGGTCGACCAGTGCGGTGGCATCCATGCCCAACAGATTGACGCGTTCGAGGTTGTCCATGTCGTACTCAAACCGGATTGGAAGACTGACGAATCAGTCTAGCCAATTAACGGCTGTGGATATTGATTTCGGGGAAAAAGAAGGCGATTTCCACGGCGGCCGTTTCGGCAGCGTCCGAACCGTGTACGGCGTTGGCATCGATGCTGTCGGCGAAATCGGCGCGGATCGTGCCTTTTTCAGCTTTCTTGGGATCGGTCGCGCCCATCAGGTCACGGTTCTTCAGGATGGCGCCTTCGCCTTCCAGCGCTTGCACGAACACCGGGCCCGAGATCATGAAGTCGACCAGATCCTTGAAGAAGGGGCGCGCGCTGTGAACGGCGTAGAAACGCTCGGCATCGGCACGCGACAGTTGCAACATGCGTGCAGCGATGACTTTGAGGCCGGCCTGCTCGAAACGAGCGACGATTTGACCGACAACGTTCTTGGCCACGGCATCGGGCTTGATGATCGAGAGGGTACGTTCGATGGACATGAAAACTCCGCAAATACAGTCTGGGGTGAGAAATCGGGCGGCGTGTTCGCCACCAACCGATCAGAATTGTCCAATAAAAACAGGGACTTCTAAAAGGTTTACAGTAACCCGGCATTCTAGCATGTCAACATGACCTGCTCCATCATAGAATTACGGGTTTACCCAGGCCGAAATTCAGGCCGATCGCCCGCCCGCAGGAACACTGATGAACGCACCCGCCCCGACCCTTTTGTCCCAGGAACTGTCCAAAAGTTTCGAACCCGCCGAGATCGAAGCCCACTGGTATAGCACCTGGGAACAGCGCGGCTACTTCCAGGCCGGCCAGCACGTCGCCCAGCCCGGCGCCGACGGCCAGAGCGCGACCGCGCCCACGTTCGTGATCCAGTTGCCGCCGCCCAACGTCACCGGTACGTTGCATATGGGCCATGCGTTCAACCAGACCATCATGGACGCCCTCACCCGCTATCACCGCATGCGGGGCTTCGATACGCTCTTCGTGCCGGGCACCGACCACGCCGGCATCGCCACGCAGATCGTCGTCGAGCGCCAACTGGATGCCCAGAAAGTGTCGCGCCACGACCTCGGTCGCGAAGCTTTCGTTGAGAAAGTGTGGGAATGGAAGCACAAATCGGGTGACGCGATCACGCAACAAGTGCGGCGCCTGGGGGCCTCCATCGACTGGAAGCGCGAATACTTCACCATGGACGAGCGCATGTCGCGCGGCGTGGTCGAGACCTTCGTGCGCCTGTATCGCGAAGGCCTGATCTATCGCGGCAAGCGCCTGGTGAACTGGGACCCCAAGCTGCTCACGGCGGTGTCCGACCTCGAAGTGAGTTCGGAGGAAACCGACGGCCACATGTGGCACATCCTCTATCCGTTCGTCGACGGCCCGCAAACCGTCATCGACAAGGATGGCGAAACAGTCACCCTCAAAGGCATGACGATCGCCACGACGCGACCCGAGACCATGCTGGCCGACGGCGCGCTGTGCGTGCACCCCGATGACGCCCGTTACGCCCATCTGGTGGGCAAGCAGGTCGAGTTGCCCCTGTGCGATCGCACCATCCCCATCATTGCCGACGACTTTGTCGATCCGGAATTCGGCACGGGTTGCGTGAAGATCACGGGCGCCCACGATTTCAACGATTACGCCTGCGCGCAACGCCACAACTTGCCGTTGATCGTGATTTTCACGCTCGATGCGCACATCAACGAGAACGGCCCCGAGCGCTTTCAAGGCCTGTCGCGCGAAGATGCGCGACGCGCCGTGGTGGCCGCGCTTGAAGAAGATCACTTTCTGGTCAAGGTCGAGCCGCACAAGATGATGCAGCCACGCGGCGACCGCACCGGCGTCGTGCTGGAACCCATGCTGACCGACCAATGGTTCGTCGCCATGAGCAAGCCCGCGCCCGAAGGCACCCATCATCCGGGCAAGAGCATTACCGAAGCCGCGCTCGACGTCGTCGCCAACGGTGAGGTCACGTTCTATCCGGAGAACTGGACCACGATCTACAACCAGTGGCTCAACAACATCCAGGATTGGTGCATCTCGCGTCAATTGTGGTGGGGCCATCAGATTCCCGCCTGGTACGCCGAAGACGGTCAGATTTTCGTTGCTCACAGCGAAGAAGACGCACGCGCCCAAGCCTTGGCGGCCGGCGCCACGGGCGAGTTGAAACGCGATCCCGATGTGCTCGATACCTGGTTCTCGTCCGGCCTGGTGCCGTTCACGACGATGGGCTGGCCCGATGAAACGCCCGATATGCAGCGCTACCTGCCGTCCAGCGTGCTGGTGACGGGCTTTGACATCATCTTCTTCTGGGTGGCTCGCATGGTGATGCTGAGTACGCACTTGACCGGCAAGATCCCATTCAAGCATGTGTATGTGCACGGCCTGATTCGCGACGCCGACGGCCAGAAGATGAGCAAGTCCAAGGGCAACACCCTGGATCCCGTCGACCTGATCGATGGCGTGGACCTGGAAACGCTGATCGCCAAGCGCACCACCGGCCTGATGAATCCCAAACAGGCGGGCGCCATCGAGAAGGCGACGCGCCGCCAGTATCCGGACGGTATCCCGGCGTACGGCACGGATGCCCTGCGTTTCACGATGTCGGCGTACGCCACGCTCGGCCGCAACATCAACTTCGATTTGAAGCGCTGCGAGGGGTATCGCAACTTCTGCAACAAGCTGTGGAACGCCACCCGCTTCGTGCTGATGAACACCGACGGACACACGCTGCACGGCGATGAGGTCGGCGAAACGTCGTTTGTGGATCGCTGGATCGTCAGCCAATTGCAAACACTGGAAGCCGACGTTGCCCGCGGCTTTGCGGACTACCGCCTAGATAACGTCGCGAACGCCTTGTATCGCTTCGTCTGGGACGAATATTGCGATTGGTACGTCGAACTCGCCAAGGTGCAAATTCAGACCGGCACGCCGGCGCAGCAATTGGGCACACGCCGCACCTTGATCCGCGTTCTGGAAGCCGTACTGCGCTTGGCCCACCCGGTCATTCCGTTCATCACCGAAGCGCTGTGGCAGAAGGTGTCGGTCGCGGCCGGCAAGCGCGCGGAAGGCGACGAGACCAGCGTCAGTGTTCAGCCCTTCCCGCAGCACAATCCCGCAGCGGTCGATACCGCCGCGGAAGCCGACGTGGCCACGCTCAAGGCGCAGATCGATGCGGTGCGTGCGTTGCGCAGCGAAATGAGCCTCGCGCCTTCGCTGAAGGTGCCGTTGATTGCGCAAGGCGACGCGGCCGAACTGCAACGCAACGCGCCTTATCTCGCAACACTCGCGCGCCTGGAGAAGGTCGACATCGCCGACGCGCTGCCGGACGTGGGCGCACCAGTACAGGTGGTTGGCACGACCCGCTTGATGCTGCACGTGGAGATCGACGTCGCTGCCGAACAGGTACGTCTGGACAAGGAGATCGCCCGCATCGAAGGCGAAATCGCTCGCGCCCAGGCCAAGCTCGGCAACGAGGGCTTCGTGGCTCGCGCCCCGGCAGCCGTTGTGGAACAGGAGCGCACCCGCGTGGCGCAGTTCAACGACACACTCTCTCAAGTGCGCGAACAACGCGCCCGCTTGAAGTAACGGTGGCCTGAGCCCGTGTCGCGGCAGGCTCGAGAAGGCTCATCCCTGCCGCACGATTAAAAAAGCCCGCAGCCTGATCAAGGCAGCGGGCTTTTTTATGGACTGAAGCTACAACGATAGTGCCAGGGGTAGCGAGCGCAGCACCGGCGATCGCGGCTGGAGGAGCGGTACGACAGGGCGGAAGATCAGCTGTTTCGCCCATAGGAGCAGCGGCTTGGATCCCCGAAGCAGCGATTCTGGCCAGAAGAGCAGCGCCCGTGGCCCGAATCGCAGCGCCCTACGCGCGGGACGCGGTCCAGTCGCCTGTCGACGTACCGGCCTTGCTGCCCTTTATCGACTTGCCGTTGACGGTGCCGGTGTAGCGCACACCATTGACCGTGAACATGATCTGCGTACCGTTCACACGCGCATCGGAAATCGCCGTGCCACCCAATGTGCCGGTCAGCACTTGGAAGTTTTGCGTGAGCATCAGGGGCTGGCCGGCGACCTGCCACGTCCCATCCACCTTTGCCGGCACGATCCACAAGAGCGCCGTGCAGTAGTTGGTGCACCCATCGGTCACCGTTTCGGACTGATCAGGCTGCCAATCGCCCATCCGGAATGAATTCGACACGATGCGCGTACCCGGCTTGAGATCCAGTATCTTGGGACGCAACTTTTCATTGATCGACGGCAACAAGAACATCGTGATGACGTCGGCCTTCGAAAGGTCCGTCTCGAACAGATCTGCCGTGCTGAACGAGGCGCGATCCTTGACCTTTTCTTTGTTGGCGTTGGCTCGTGCAAGTTCGGCCATTTCAGGGTTGTATTCGATGCCCTGCGCCGTCAGCCCGCGCTTGGCGGCAGTAATAACGGTACGGCCATCGCCGGACCCCAGATCGATCAAGTAATCCTTGGGCGTGACCTTGGCGATATCGAGCATTTTCTCGACCAGAACTTGTGGGGTCGGCACCCACACCACGTCCTTGCCGTTTTGCCCGACGGTTGGGTTGTAGCCGGCGGTGGATGCCGCTGCGGGCGCTTGCGCCTGGGCCTGAGCCTGCGCTGCGAGCGGAACCGCCGCGAAGGCAAGCGAAGCGATCAACGCGGACACATACCGCGTGGAACGTCGGGCACCGGCATGACCGAGCGGACGGGACACGCTATCGGCTTTCTCGGCCGACGGAATGAGCGACAAGTGCATGATGACTTTCCTGTTCAAGATAGGCTGACGAAGGAGACGTGCATTAACGCTTAGACGAAATCTTTATTCGCCTGAAAAAAGGCGAATCGTGCGGCACCGGCATACGAAGGCGGATATGAAAGCGGCAGACGAAATCGGCATGACCTGAAATCAGCCTGAACGCGTGCCGTATAGGATGACCTTATTCCGAGTGCGAAGTTCCGGCAAGCATCAATGGCACCCGTTTTTACTCGAGGCGACGGCGTGATTTTCCTCCTGCCAAAATGGCGATTGCCGCTACAATTTGCTTAGGCCCGCTACTTGCTTACGAGGGCCGATCCCACACTGAGCAGCACGAGTAAATGAATTCCGCCAATGCGCGTCCCGAAATCAGCGTTCTCGCCGTTGACGATGAGCCTCTAATTCTTGACCTTCTGGTCGAGTCGCTGCGTGAACTCGGTTTTCAACCGGTCGCGGCCAGCGATGGCACCCGTGCGGTGCAGGTACTCGCGGAAGGCAATGCAGTGGATCTGTTGATTACAGACTTGCAAATGCCGGGGATGGATGGCGTTGAGCTGGCGCGCAAGGCGCGCGAACAGCGCCCAAACATTCCAGTGCTGTTCATCAGCGGCTATTCACCCCAATTTCACGGGTCGGAATTCAATCTGGGACGCGGCACGTCGCTGCTCACCAAACCGTTTACGCACGAGCGCCTGGCGCGCGCGATCAAACGCGCGCTGGAATAGCGCGTCGTCTAGGCGATATTTTGATTTGGCATTGCTGACGGCATAGTAGCCACGAGCATGATGGCATGCGGCTCGGTGATTGGATCGAGCTAGCCTCGACAGATGTGAGGTCAGATTGCGCAGCGCGCCGACCACATTCTCTGAACGCTCGGACTACGCCACCAATTGCTTGAGAAAGGCTTCATCGGCGGCGGTCAAGGCGCCGGCCTTGCGCGCCCGACGGATAAGGTCCGGACGCAGTTGGGAAGTCAGCTCCAGCGACCGCTCGCGACGCCATCGCGCGATCTGCGCATGATGCCCAGACAACAATGGCGCTGGCACGCTCACCCCATCGAATGACTCCGGACGCGTGTAATGCGGACTATCGAGCAGGCCGGACAGATTCTCGTGAAACGAATCCTGGCGGGCCGATTCATCATCGTTCAGCACCCCGGGAATCAGTCGAACTGCCGCATCCATCACGGCCATGGCCGCAATTTCACCACCAGACAACACAAAGTCGCCCAACGAAATTTGCTCGGTCACGATCGCATCGACGAAGCGCTGATCGACCCCTTCATAGCGGCCGCAGATCAGAATGGCGCCGCCCTGCTCGACCAACGCTTGCGCGCGCTGCTGATCGAAACGCGGGCCGGTTGGTGAGAGAAGAATGACGGGCGCACCCGAACGTGATGGGGACGGTGCTGACGACGACGATGACTGGGACGGTGACAGCGACGGTACCTGCGATGCATCGGTCGATGCACTGGAGACAAGCGCGCGCGACTCGCTTGATTGCGTGAGCCGCTCGGCCTGAGCTGCCGCGACGGCATCGCGCAGCGGTCCGGGCATCATGACCATGCCGGGGCCACCACCGTAGGGCCGATCGTCTACCGTGCGATGCACATCGTGCGTAAACGTGCGCGGATTCCAGGCACGGCAAAGCCAACGCCCTTGTCCGTGCGCGCGTCCTGTGACCCCGGCGTCGGTGAGCACACCGAACATCTCCGGAAACAGGGTAACGACGTCGAAACGCATTAAAAGTCGACCGGCCAATCGCTATCGATACGGCGTGCGTCGAGATCCACTTTCTGGATGTGCGCGCCAACGAACGGCACCAACGTCTCAGCGGGACGGCCTTTGGCATCGAGTACCGGCTCGAAGGTCGCACCATCCGAAGCCAGCGCGCCGGTGATCACCTTGAGCACGCCGTGCGCGCCATTGTCGACCACCTCAGCGACCTCGCCGATAAGTACGGATTCGCCTTCACGATCGCCATAGAGGCGGCAACCGATCAGATCGATCCAGTAGTACTCATCGTCATCGGCCTTGGGGAACGTGCTGCGCGACACGCAGATCGACATCCCGCGCATGCCTTCGGCAACGTCGCGATCATCGATAGCACCCAACTGGGCGACCAAGTTCGAGCCTTGCGACCGGACCGTTACCACGTGATGGGCAACAGCATTGGCAGCCAAGGCAAGGCTTTCGCTTGCAGCAGATGTGACAACGCCCTGAGCCACGGATGACGCAGGGCGTGCGAGCCACCACTGGGGTGCGGCCAGGAGTGCTTCGGCAGTTGCCGAGTGCGATTGGATCTTGATCCAACCGCGCACACCGTAGGCCGATAGCACACGGCCTACTTCAACCAAGTCGGCAGGCGCTGCCTGCGAAGAGACAGCGTTTACCACACCAGACTCAGGCTGCAGCCGAAACTTTAGCGGCGTAGTCTTTGACCAGACGCTCGACTGCGGGCGACAGCTGGGCGCCGTTGCTCGTCCAGTGCTTGACGCGATCCAGCGAGATACGCAGCTTTTCGTCGTTTTCACGGGCTACGGGGTTATAGAAACCCACGCGCTCGATGAAGCGACCGTCACGGCGATTACGCGAATCGGTAGCAACGAGGTTGTAGAACGGACGTTTTTTGGACCCACCGCGGGCCATACGAATCACCACCATAGGTAATCCCTTGAATATGTTGTGACAAGCCGACTACTATAGCACCGCTAAGCCGTAGCTGGCAAATCCTATTGAAAAATAAACGCTTAGCGTCGTCGAAGAAAGTGCAGGCAGGTGCCTGCATCGTTGGGCTGTTGCAACACCAACTCGTTTTTGGTCTGACGTGCAAACGCCTGAAAATCGCGCACCGCATTGCGATCCGTGGTGACCACTTTCAGGATTTGCCCGCTTTCCAATTGAGCCAGTGCTTTCTTGGCCCGCAAGATGGGCAACGGGCATAACAAGCCCGATGCATCCACCTCGAGGTCTGCAGTAGGAAGCGCAGTCGACATCAGAGCCGCTCGTCTACCCACTGGCGCACGCTGGCGATCGCAGCCGGCAAAGCTGCCACATCGCTACCGCCACCCATGGCCATATCCGGGCGACCGCCACCCTTGCCACCGACCTGACTCGCCACAAAACCGACCAGATCGCCTGCCTTGATGCGATCGACTAGATCGGGTGTCACGCCGCCGACCAGACTGATCTTGCCATCAGGCGAACCCGCAGCCAGAAGCACGACCGACGATTTGAGTTTGTTCTTGATCTGATCGACCATGCCGCGCAACGCCTTGGGATCGACATCGCCGATTCCCGCCGCCAAGAGCTTGATGCCTTTGATGTCGACCGCATTCTGCGCAGCCAGATCGTTGCCCGCACTCGACGCCAACTTGGCGCGAGCCTGCTCGAGCTCACGCTCGAGCGCCTTCATTTGCTCTTGCACGTGGGCGATGCGATCGGGCACTTCAGTGGCCGCACTGCGCAGCATGCCTGCCGCCCGGTTGAGCACCGCCGCCTGGTTTTGCACCCAGACCACCGCGTTGTCGCCGGTGATGGCCTCAACGCGACGCACGCCTGCCGCCACGCCGCCCTCACCCACAATCTTGAACAGTCCGATGTCGCCCGTGCGGGTAACGTGCGTGCCGCCGCAGAGCTCTTGCGAAAAGCCGATATCCAGCACACGTACCGTATCGCCGTATTTTTCGCCGAAGAGTGCCGTCGCGCCGCCCTTGACGGCGTCGTCGAACGCCATCACACGCGATTGCGTGGCGTGATTGGCCAGCACTTCAGCATTGACGATGACCTCGACCTCGGCAATCTGAGCCGGCGTCATGGGTGCGTCTTGCGTGAAATCGAAGCGGGTTTTGTCGGGATCGACCAACGAACCGCGTTGCTGCACGTGGCTGCCCAGCACCTGCCGCAACGCCTTGTGCATCAAATGGGTGGCCGAGTGGTTGCGCATGGTGCGGGCACGCCGCACACCATCGACCACGGCGCGCAAGGTGTCGCCCACCTTGAGCGTGCCCGACTCGAGCGTGCCATGGTGGCCGGAGACGCCAGCCTGCACCTTCAAGGTGTCGGCCACGGCAAAACGTACGCCATCGGCTTCGAACACGCCCGTATCGCCGACCTGACCGCCGGATTCTGCATAGAACGGCGTGGCATCCAGCACCACGACGCCTTGTTGACCGGCCGCCATACTGTCGACCTTCGTCCCATCCACGTACAGCGCCGTCACGGCGACGTCATCGAGGCTCAATTGCTCGTAGCCTTCGAAGCGGGTGGACGCGCCTTCATAGCTCAGGCCTTCGGCCATCTTGAACTTGCCCGCGGCACGCGCCTGTTCACGCTGACGGGTCATGGCAACCTCGAAGCCTTCGAGATCAACCTCGACGCCGCGCTCACGGCAGATATCCGCCGTCAGGTCGACCGGGAAACCGTACGTGTCGTAGAGTGTAAACAGCGTGGTGCCGTCCAGGGCGCTACCCGGCGCGACGCCAGCGAGCGCGCCATCGAGAATGCGCATGCCGTTTTCCAGCGTTTCGCCAAAGCGCTCTTCTTCCTGCTTGAGTACCTGCGCCACGCGGTCGGCGTTATTGGCCAGCTCGGGATAGGCCTCGCCCATTTCCTTGACGAGATCGGGCACCAGACGATAGAAGAACGGCTTGGTCTGACCCAGTTTGTAGCCGTGGCGCAGCGCCCGGCGAACGATGCGGCGCAGCACATAGCCCCGGCCTTCGTTGCTGGGGATGATGCCGTCGACGACCAGAAACGAGCAGGCGCGAATATGGTCGGCGATGACCTTGAGCGAATTTTCTGCCAGATCGGTGGTGTGCGTTTCGCGCGCCGCAGCCGCGATCAACGCCTGGAACATATCGATTTCGTAGTTGGAATGCACGTGCTGCAGCACGGCCGACACGCGCTCCAGACCCATCCCGGTATCGACACACGGCTTGGGCAGGCGCGGCATGTTGCCGGCGGCATCGCGCTCGAACTGCATGAACACGAGGTTCCAGATCTCGATATACCGGTCGCCGTCTTCCTCGGGCGAACCCGGAGGCCCGCCCCAGACATCGGGGCCGTGATCGTAGAAAATTTCCGAACACGGTCCGCATGGACCCGTATCGGCCATTTGCCAGAAATTATCCGATGCGTAACGCGCGCCTTTGTTGTCGCCGATGCGAATAATGCGCTCGGGCGGCACGCCCACTTCATTGGCCCAGATATCGTAGGCTTCGTCATCTTCGTGATAGACGGTGACCCACAATTTTTCGGCCGGCAGGCCATAGACCTTGGTCAACAGTTCCCAGGCGTACTGGATCGCGTCGCGCTTGAAGTAATCGCCGAAGCTGAAATTGCCCAGCATTTCGAAGAACGTGTGGTGGCGTGCGGTGTAGCCGACGTTTTCGAGATCGTTGTGCTTGCCGCCCGCGCGCACGCTGCGCTGCGAAGACGTGGCACGCGTGTAGCTGCGGGCCTCTTTGCCGGTGAATACGTCCTTGAACTGGACCATACCGGAGTTGGTGAACAGCAGCGTAGGGTCGTTGGACGGAACCAACGACGACGACGGCACGATCTGGTGCCCTTTCGATTGAAAGAACTGCAGAAACTTCTGGCGAATCTCGGAGGATTTCATCTTGCGTAAATCGGCGTTAGGCGAATCGACCATTATAGAGGGATGCCAAGGGGGCCGCGCCAGCACCGGCCCGGCTCTGTTGCAACTTCGTCACGGCGGCGCGATGCACACGTAGCCCCGGGTCAGGCCCCACGTGTCGTCGAGCGAGTTCCCCCAGGAGGTCGGCACGGCAGAGAAGCCCGCCGGGCATGAGCAGGCGCCCGTAAACGGATTGGCGGTCGATTCGAGGAATGGCGACCTGCAGCCGAAGACGGAGTTCACGGAGTACGCGCCACCGAATCCGCCCTCAGCGCCCCGCCAACTACCGTTGCGGCACACCAGCAAACCGGCGCCAGCGCCGCGCGCGATCAATCCTTCGTCAGGACATGCCGCGCCATAAGTCGCCCCACCGCCCAGCAGCAGGTACTGCCCGTGAATGCGATCGTTGACATGGAGTTGCCCCCCGACGGCGGCATTGCGGGCGAAATGCGCATCCCCATGAACGATGGCATTGCCGCCGATGTGCGCTTGCGCGCCTACTTGAATGTCGCCACCGGCATCGAGTTTGCCGCCCACGCGCACGTCGCTATTGAACTGCGCGGGTGCGTCGAACTGGGCATTGCCGGCAAATCGGGCCGCGCCGTCGAATTGCGCCTTGCCTCCAAACTGGGCGTCGCCGTTGATCCGAGCGCCGCCGGCCACCGACAATGCGCCCTGGAAGTCCGGATCGCGAGCGTCGCGCACGCGCAGGTATTTGTCATAACCGGCGCGATCGAGTCCAGCCCATGTCGCGACCGTACCGGGCGCCAACGTTGGCATGTCAGCCGCCGGAGGATTGGCCAAGGAGAACGCCGTACCCTGCAATCGCGCCGGCGTCAGCCGTTGCACCGCGCCACCGTAGCCTTGCGTGGCGGCCAACATCTGGGCGATCGCCATGTCGTTGGGCTCAGCCAAGGCGCCCGACGTCAAGGGCGACTGGCTATACGCCACTGCATCGATGCGACACCCCTCACCAGGGCAACCGGCGCCCACCAGGAAGCGCAATGCGGCTGAGCTTCCCAGCGGCGGCCGCGCCGGAAAATCATGGGCGAGAAAACCCGCGCGTTGCAGCTCGGCCAATGTGGGCGCGAGCGGGGCGGCAAACGGCGGCGGTGGCGCCCCACCCGGGTCCGGGGCGGGATGCGCGGCCAATGCATCGAAGTGCTTGAGGAGAGCGCTGTCGAGCGCCCGTTTGATTTCGAGATACCAGACGCCTGTGGCGGTGGCCGCAGCATCTTCAACCTGTTGCATCCATTTCGACGCACCCCATATCGCGACCATGACCGCGAGCGCCGTCGCCAGTGCAAGTTCGGCTAACGCGAAACCGCGCTCCGCCGGCCGCCTTCCGCCCGATGGATGCGCGCGCCTTCCATGCACACCGATTCCGAATGCGCAGCGTCCACCTGCATGCCCAAGTCGCCGGTTCATTGCGTGCGCCCCCATCTCAACGCACGACAAAGGAAAACGTATTCACGTCGCCGCGAGCGCAGCGGGCGTCGGCCAGGGCCGCGTTGTAAACCATGGGCGGTTGCAGCGTGGCATCCTTGACGACCGTGTCTCCGCCTGAGCCGCCCACGCGGATGATTTCGGCCATGCGCTGCATGACCGAAGCAATGCCGGGACACGCAGCGTGGCTCACATGATCCAGCGTCAAGGTGAAGCCCGACCCCAACGCACCGCCCGCGACGGCGCTCGGTGCCAGCGTGATCGTACCGTTGCCCGACGTGCCGTTGCCGCCCAGGTTGTGCGCCACGATGGCCGAATCGCCATCGCCCGAGACGGAGACCACACTCGAATCGCGCATGGCATTGGCCAGCACACCAGTTCCCATGCCCGCATACGGCGCCGTCCCGATGCCCTGAGCGTTGGCCTTCGTGCGGGCAACGAAGCGCTGCAAAGCTTCTCCTACCTTGGGTACTTTATTTTCGATGACGTAGTTGCCGATCGCGGGAATGCCGACGATGGCGATCAACAGCACGATGGCCGTGACGATCGACACTTCGATCAACGAGAAGCCCGATTGCCGCGATGATTGCTGCTGATGAGGATTGGGAACCACAGGGTGTTCGAACATAGACTTCCTTTCAAGTGAGACGCTGCTTCTGCGTCGCGGAGCGCGCATCGCAGCGGTGATGAGTTTGTTCAAGCCGTGGCATGAAACTGGGTCATCGAACGCCGCAGTTCGTCGATGACCGCGTAATGCCAGAACGCCACGCCGAGAATGAGTGCAAGCGATCCCAGCAATAGCGCCCAGCGCAATACCGACGCATGCAAAACCACGCGGCGCATGACATGGCTTTCGACGCGATCGCGAGCAAGCGACAAAGCGGTTCCGAAGCCGCGCGCCAGAATCAAGTCCGACAGATACCACCAGGTTTCGCGGTCGATGAGGCCGGTGTCGAACACATCCGCGCCCGACGTGCCGGCATCCAGTCGCGCCAACATCAGATCGACGTGCCACGCCAACCACGGCCGCGCGCCGTAGCGGTAGGCCATCAACGCGTCGCGCAGCCGCGCGTCGGTACCAACGTGTTGACGCAGAAGAATCGCGAGCATCGCGAGAAATCGGATGCACTGCACATCGCGATACAACCGCCCGATGCCCATGCGATCGAACACGACGCGCCATCGCCCTACCGCGCGAGGCAACGACAGCCCTACTGCCACCAGTCCGACTGCCGCCAGTACCGCGAGCGGCAATCCAAGCACCCGCAACAGGGCCGATGTGCGCCACAACGCGCGGGTGAGCACGCCGTAATACTCAAGCGGCACGGACTGAAAAACCTGCTGCAGCTTTGGCACGGTCAACAACGGCATGGCGCCGAGCAACGCGATCGCGACGGCGCACGCGGCAAGTCCGGCAGCCGTCGTGCCGAGCAACACGGAACGTGTTTTCTCGATCAGTTGTGCCGCGCGTGCCAGATCGCGCAATGTGGCGGGTAACGCACCCGCTCCCGCGTCCTGGGCTGCACGCAGCAACGCCACCTCGCTCGCGGGCAATGTGTCGTCCCAGGTGCCGTGCAGATCGCCGCCCGTTTGACGATAGCGTTCGAGCCAATGCGCCGCCAGACGTCCGCGCACGGTGCCGCGGCCGTACCGATAGACATCGTCTTCAAACACGTCATGCAGGGTTTTGCGGCCATCGACATCGGCGAGCAAGTGAGCAAGGTAGCTGTAGTAATCCGCGCGCTGCGCACGAAACTGCCACGCGTCGAGATGCAACGCGAGTGCACGCGCTCGATCGGCGACGCGTTCGGTCAACATGCGCAGCGTGAACCCGATGGCGTCAAGCATCGCGCTTGCCCGCCAGCGCGCGTTGCCGCGCCTGTGCCACCGATTCGAATGCACGAAAACGCATTTCGATCGCCCGTGGATCGACCCAACCTTGCGAGGCTTTGTAGACCGCACACGCCATCGCCGACTTGCCCGACATGTCGGCATCGTCGAACCGCGCATGCGGGTGCCCGTACACATGCTCCTGCAGGCGCGCGTTGTCGCGCTGTCGCACACACGTCAGAAAGATCGGATCGTCGCCGGGCTCGACCACTTCGGCCGCCACGGTTCGGCCGCGGATGCCGCGCAAATCGTCTGGACGGGCGCCGCCGCAATGAGCGCATCCGGCTGGATTGCGAACGCGGATGGAATCCGCGTCAAGCGCATAGAGGGTCAAGAACCGCGCGCCCCAGCGCCGCCACCAGGCGCCATCGCGCCACATGCCATCCACGCCTCGCGCGCCCTGCCAGAGCGCGGTCAATGGCAATGCGCAGTGATCGCACAGGCGTGGCAGCAACGCCTGGTACACCAACAGCTTGAGCACGCCCGGCGTGGCCAGGAAATCGCGCGACACGCCGATGAAATCGGACGCCAGACGCTCCGGAATCATGGCGGCCGATCCGGTGTGCGTGGTGGTATAGACACTGACTCCCGAGCCCGCCACATCCATGAACGCTCGGCCGGTTTCGCGATCCCGCACCTCGCCGATCAGCAGATCGTTCATGGCCGAGCGTTTGAGTGTTTTGAGCTTGGCATCGAATGCGTGAGTATCGGTATCGTCAAGCGCGCGTCCCACCGTATTTTGCAAGGCATTGGGAATCAAGTATTCAACCGGGTCCTCCATGGTGATGACCTTGCGCGTGGGTGCGATATCGCGCATGAGCGTGGCCAGCGTGGTTGATTTGCCAGAGCCCACGACCCCGGCAAGCACGACAGCGCCCCCTTCGGTCAACCGGGCGCGCTCCAGCGCATCGATTTGCGAGGGCAGGTAGCCCAAACTGAGCAGCGAACGCGCTGCAGGATCGGCATCGAGGTGCAGCATCCGCAAACACACTGACGGGCCGCCATCCGTGGCCAGGGAGGCCCAGCGCAACATGATGGCGTGGCCTTCGACATCCAGCCGTATTCTTCCTTGCTGTTCGACCGTGGGATCGAAGATGGCTCCGTTGCCACCCCGCACGCTCATCCACGCGACGCCCAGCACATCCAGCAACGTGGATGTGGGGATGCGCCGGAAGCGCTCAGGCACGACATACTGTCCGTTGATGGTGTAGCGGATCTCGGATTCAGGCAGGCGCGAGGCCACGTTGAGATGCATATCGCTTGCCCCTTCGCGTACGCCCCAGGCGACCCATTCGTGGAAGATGGTGGCCAAAGCCGAGCGTCGGTGCCCTGCCCGATCGGCCAGCCGCAGGCCAAGCGTCGCCACCGTCATCTGGCCGCGCGATACCGCCATCAATAACGGCGCGGGTAAACAAAAACGTGTGGGGGCATGCAAGCGGAATCCCTGATGCGCAAGCACGCGTTCCAGCTCATCCAGCAACTCGGAGGCGACGTAATCGGCCAGGCAAAAGATCGCAACGCGATCGCCTTCAAGCATCACCGGGCATACCCGTCCGCCAAGCGCGCCCAAGTCCACGACCTTCGGCATGGCGCGCACGAAAGCCGGTTGCAAGCGCGCCAATGCCTCTCGATCGTCGATCCTGGCGGCATCCTGACCAATCTGCCTTAACGTGCTCATCGGGCGCTCCCGGCAGACAGCATCACCGGAGTGGCCTGCGCGCTGCCAGGTGCAGCCCGCGCGTTGTGAGGCGCAACCAGCGGGGCATCGCCGGCAAACGATGCGCCAGCGGGGGTCAGGCACGCGGATCGCTCCACACCCGCGCGCCGCAGCACCACGCATTGCCGCACATGATCGATGCGGACGATACCGTCGCCGTCGTTGTCATGTCGTGCATCCTTGGCGCGCGGCCGCATGCGCAGGCGTTGTCGCTCGCCATCGATCGTGAGCTCGGCCGTCAACGCGCCGCCCACACCATAGATCGCGTCCAATACCACCGCGTCATGCTCCGGCTCGCGCGCCATCGACTGCATGCCGCCGGCTGTCCTGCGCGTCGGCGCCGAGGGCCGCACGATGGCCAGCAGACGATCGATCCGTTTTCTTTCTGCGACGAGCGCAGCCTGGGTGTCCAATTGCAAGAGCGTCTCGACCGTCGGCGCCGCCGACCAGACGCTTGCGCTATCGGCCGTCGACGCCCGATCGATCGTCTGCGACGAGAGCTGAGCACCCCGTCCCCGGTCGGCTGCAGCGCTGGCATCAAGCCTGGTTGCAGCGCTGGCATCAAGCTTGGCTTCAACTCTGGCATCGAGCTTGCCTTCGGCTGTGGCTTCGAAGCCTGCGTCAGCGCCGGCTTCGTTTTCGGCGTTGGCAGTCAGGGCCGTCATGCTTAAGCAGAACGTGGCGGCAAGGGTCACGCAGCGGCGCGTGCGGCGATAAGCGTTATAGGTGGTCATATACAAGTCCGGTGAGCCGTGCAGTGAGGGGACTGAGCTTGATCGAGACATCCGGGGGTGTATCGACACCCACCGCAATCTCATGCCACGCGATGGTGGCGGGGGGATGCGCGAGCAAGGCGAAGGAACGCAATGGACCCTCGATGCGGAGTGCGCGCTGCCATAACTCGGGCATCGCCTCCGTGCGGGCGATCGGTAATCCCGCGGCGTCGACTGGAGGCATCAACGGCACGGCTTGCCGCGCCGATAGCGACACATGCGTGAATGCTGCGCTGATGCGCTGCATATGACTCGCAAATTGCACGTCGACACGGCGCTCGTGCTGCTGGTCGGCAGGCTCACCGTTATCGCCCTGCGACCAGGTCATCACCGCACTGAGCGGCGTGACTGCCGACGGCACGGTCCACGTCAACGCGGCCCCTTGCAGCAGATCGAACCGCACGTGCCAACCTGCCGGTACACGGGCGTTGAATGTGGCATTGTTCGCGGTCGATGCATCGCGCACGAACTGCGCTTCGCATTGCCAGACGGCGCTCGCCGCACGGCAGATGGCCTGACGCAACCCCCATCCCGCCAGATCGATCGGCAAGCGTTGCAGACTGTCCATCACGCGTCGCAATTCGTCGGGCAGATGCACTTGCGTCGCGCCCCACTGCTGCCGCACCGCCGTGTGCCACAGCAACGCGCGTTGCGCGGCCGACAGCGTGTTTGGCTGCGGCGACTCGTCGAGGCGGGAGGGCTGAGAGGTTTGCCACACCATTGCCGCAACCAGGGCGACAGCGGGCACGCCCAGCACCACTTTCAGACGGCGCGCTTGGCGCAACCAAGCCGGTTCGACCGCGCGCAATGCCCACTGCGGCGCGGGCGTGCTGCAGAGCGCGTGCAAGAACGCGTCGGGATCCGGCACATCGATCGTGCGACAACCGGGCAAGGCCTGCATCAACGCGTCGAGCGCGGCCTGAGCCTCGACGGGATCGTCAAACAGCGCGTCGGTACGTGCGATGACCGTGCCGTCCTGCGCGGCGATCAACCACGTCCGGCCGTCGGGCAACGACACCAGGGCCGCGGCGATCCCTTCAGAACACGTTCGCGCAAACGCAAGCGCTGCAGCACACCACAGCTGCGTGCGCAACGCAGGCAGTTGCCCATAGCCGGCGACGATGCCGCGCTCGCCGCCCCACACATAATGCGTGGCCTGGGCGCGGCGGGCACGCGAGCGCGCCTGCATATCGGCGCGCCCGCCAATGAGCGGCGTCCAATGCAATCCAAACAACCAGACCGCATCGCCACCCCTCCAGACGTGGGCGTAGCGGGCAGGCACGAGCGGCAAGGCCGCGGGCGAGAATGTGCGCTTGTTCATCCTCAATCCTCCTCGACCTGAGCCGTGACGATGACGACGGTGGTGTGCCGCGCTTGCCCCAGTTTGTCTTGCCCGCCGGCCAACAGCGGTACGCGATCACCCAAGCGACTGCGCGATGCATCGGCTTCGTCACGCTCGAATCCAGAAATCACCATCGGTTGACCGGGACGCAAGGCCACCTGCTGCACCGTGCCGTTGCCGTCCACGCTGATCTGCTGCAATTGCATCGGGGTGTCGCGATGGCCGAACGTGACGGTTTTGAGCGGTTGCGCAACGGTGTTGTCATAGGCGACCGACAACAGGATTTGACCGTCATCTTGCACATCGGGCACCAGGGTCAACAGCGACCCCACCGTCTCTTCCTTTTGACTGACCGAGGTCTGCGGGGCATTGCTCAGCGAATTTGCCGTGCCGCTGACCGCACTCACGGTTTGCACTTGATCGATATAAGTGAACGTATTGCGCACGGCATGAGTGACCGGTCGGCGGTTGAGCGTCATGACGGGAATGCTGCTGTGACGCCGCACACTGCCCATTTCGCTCAACGCCGACACAATGGCTTCGGAGCCGCGGAACAAGCCCGCACCCAGCGAGGCGCCGAGCGTTCCCGCCTGCTGCACGGCGCCTCCCGGCATGAGCGCCGTGGCGCCCGCGCGGCCGGCGGCATACACCAGACTCCAGTCGATCGACTGATGCGCGTCGCGCTTGAGCGTCACGGTGAGCTCTTCGAACAGCAGGCGTACGCGACGCGTGAGTACGCGGTTTTCGCGCTCAAGGAATACGGCCACGCGATTCAAGGCGGGCGGCGTATCGGTGACGACGATGGCACCGCCCGCACCCGCTTGCGCCGCCACCGTGCCGGCGCGGGTAAGGAAGGGCTCGATCCGCGCGCGTACGGCGTCGAGCGTGTCGTGCGCGGCCAGCGTCAAAGCGGTGTTCGAGGTGTTGTCGAACCCGCCCGTCCCTTGCCGCGCCGACCGCCCTAACCGCGCATCCGCGCTGGCGCCCAGGGTCAGCGCACGCACGGTAAACACGCGCGTTTCGGTGCGGTAGAAAACGATATGGTCGTCCGCGTAGCGCCAATGCACGTCGAGCTGCGCCGCGATGCGATCGAGCACTCGCGGCAACGGCTGCGGACCTTGGTCCAACGCGGCGGTCATCGCGGCGTTGAGCGTGACGGTTGGACTCCCCTGAAGCCGCGGCAGAAACGTTTCCGGCGGCAATAGCGCCTCGGGCGCGATGCGTACCGGAATACCCGTGGCGCGCATGATGCGTTCGGCCAGTTGCGGCAGACGGACTTGCCCGCCTGAAAACATCAGCGTGGTATCGACGCGTGCGCGCAATGCAGACGGCAGCGTCACGTCGCGCGCCAACGGTTGCGGCCGGCCAGCGAGCCAAGGCAGCGCGACGTCCTGGCTTGCACGCCGTATCGCAGGATCGGTCAATCCATCGCGAAAATCCGCATGCGCCGATTGCACTGTGCGCTCATCGCGAGCCACCTCCGCGCGTCGCTGCAGAAACTCCGCCGCGCTGATGCAACCGGTGAAAGTGAACGCCGAAAGGATGGTCGCCACTGGAAGTCGGCAGCGTGACCATGAGAAGGCAGTGTTCATACGGCCGCCCCCGTGTCGCGACGCGGCTGGCAAGCGCGCGCATGCGGCACCACACGCAGCACCTTGTTGCTGTAGAAGCATGGTTGGACCGGCCGTTCGGCGAGTTCGGTGGCCGCAAGCAATGCGCGTACGGCGTCCTTGAAGTCGCCGTCGAAGAGCGCCGTACCGGCGACGGGAATGTCGACATCGACGGCCCAATGTTGGGGATCGAAGGTCCATCCGGCCAGACCCGCCCAGCGCGTCAAGCCGCCACGTAACGTGACATCCTCGGGCCCGATGCGGAAACGCGCGCCGACGGGCGTGGCAGCGGTAGCCCCGCCGCGATGCACGGCATCGGGCGACGCCGAGGCGGGCCGCACCGCATAGGGGCTGACCGCAGAGGGGCTTACCGGTAAGCGAGGCCCAGCATCGGGAGACATTGCTGCGGAATGAGCTGTAGCGGATTGCTCAGCAGCGGCCACCGCACGGCCCGATGTATCCCCAGCGACCTGTGGGCCTTGCCCTACCAATGGGCGATGCGTCAACGCTGCATGATCGGATGCGCCTAATGCCGACGATGCCTGCGCCATCGGCATCGCCGATCCACCTTGCAAGGCGCCGGCATTTGCAGCGATACGATCGGCATATGCTCGAAGCGTGCCGCCCTGGAAGACCAGGCCCGCCCACTGGCCCGGAACGACGATGTAGGGCGGGTGACGCCGGTACGGCACGGCGCGCACACCCGCGCCACGGCCCGAAAAAATGGCAGGGACCGCTTGTTCGGGCGCGAACTGCAGCCACACATCGCGGCCATCGTCGAAAACCTGCAGCGGCGCCACCCGCCGATCGCCGGATAAACGCCAGTCGAAGTTGGGCGCCCCGGCCAACGGCGGGGCCATTTCAGACGTTGCCCCGCCATCGCTCCAGGCCGACGACGCGCACCCAGAGATCGACACCATCCCGATCGCAAGCAAAAAAAACCTCACGCCACTTCTCCGGCAACGCATTCCGAAACTGGAATGCCGAAACCGAATGGTGGCGTGAGGCGGTCGGCCTAACTAGACTGACTTATACGAACGGACAATCGCGCAACGCACGTTATCCGATCGATCGAGCGATGCTTAACGCGGCAAGTTCTTGGCGCGTGCTTGCACGTTGTTCAACGCAGCCATCGGCGGCGTCTTGCCTTCGAAAGCGTCGTCGAGTTCGCGGTCGATCACGGGCTGGATACGCTCGTAGTTGGCCATGCGGAAACCGCGCTCATTGGCCGTGGGATTGTCACGCATCGAAGCGATGACGGCTTGCGCGCCCGGCACCTTGCTGTAGAACGACACGTCCGAAGCACGGAACGCCGCATCGGTCAGGGGCAGGAAGCCCGTGCGCTGATGCCAGGCGGCAGCCACGACAGGCTTGGAGAGGAACGCCAGGAAGCCGGCGGTTGCCTTCTCTTCGGCTTGCGGACGGCCATCCATGGCCCAGAATGCCGAACCGCTCACGAACGGACGACCGCCTTGCTTGGTGGCCTGGGCGTAGAACGGCAACGGTGCCACGCCGAACGACAGACCGCGCTTGGCATTGAACTCGCCGAATGCACCTGAACCGGACGTCAGCACGGCGCATTCACCGCTGGTGAAGGCCTTGTCGGCTTCGCTACCCGAAGTGTGCTTGGTGAAGAGCAGCGAGCGCTTCCAGCTCACCATCAGCGAGATGTGACGCATGTACAGCGTATCGAACTGGAAGTTCGAGGCCACCTTGCTCACCGTCAGGCCATTGGCGTTGGTGGTGTAGGTCTGGTTGTTGATCGGCGCCAGATTTTCGATGTGCACTTCGACCTGGTCGCTGGTGGCGTACGGGCAGTCGCTTTGCGCCACGTCCCGCAGCTTGAGCAATTCGCCCTGAAGATCCTGCCACGTGCGCGCGGGCGCCTTCACATCCAGACCAGCCTTCTTGTAGAGGTCGGTGTTGTAGAACATGACGGGAATTTCAGCCATGAACGGGAACGCCAGCAAGCGGCCTTTCGCGTCCTTGGTGAAGCTCGCGGTGCCCGGGAGGAACCAGTTCAGGTCCTTGATCGGGTATTTGGCCAGCAATTCGTAAAGCGGCAGAACGGACTTGTGCTCGGCGACCACTTCGGGCGAGTGATTGTCTTCGAACTGCACCAGGTTGGGCGCTTTCTTGGCGCTGATCGCGGCACGGGTTTCCGACTGCAGCGCTTGCTGCGTGGGGAAGGCGCGGGTCTTCACGACAACATCGCTCTGGTCGCTGTTGTATTGCTTGACCACCTTGTCGAATTCCGCCTTGTTGGTATCGCTAAGCGAATGCCAGACTTGGATTTCGGTCGCTGCCTGTGCCGCAGATCCGGCGGCAAGAGCAACACCTACTGCGCATGCATACCGAACGGCGAGCATGGTACGGGACGCGCCCGACAACAGAAATTTTTTCATAAATCTCACAAACCGAGAAAAGGAAATTCAGGCTCGGGCCGTCGTCCGGACAGGAGATCGGCCAATGCCCGACCCGAACCTGCGCCCATCGTCCAGCCGAGCGTGCCGTGACCCGTATTGAGATACAGATTGGCGATGCGCGTCCGGCCGATAAGCGGCACGTTCGAAGGGGTGGTCGGGCGCAAACCCGACCAGTAACGGACGTCTTCGACATTGAAGGCGTCGGGAAAAAGGGTACGTGCGTAGTCGAGCATCGACGCGCAACGGCGCGCGTCGAGCGCACGGGAGTAACCGGAAAGCTCTGCCGTGCCGGCGAGGCGAAAGCGATCGCCAAAACGCGACATGACGAGCTTGTGCGAACTATCGCTCAAGCTCACGGTGGGCGCGAGCGCACCGGCGCGCACCGGCAAGGTGAGCGAATAGCCTTTGGCGGGATAAACCGGCACGCGCAAGCCCAGCGGTCTCACGAGCGCGGGGCTGCCCACACCCATGGCCACGACAAAGGCGTCGGCCTCGCGGCTGCCGAATGCACCGTCGGCACCGATCGTTTCTACCGCGCGAATCTGCCCGCCCTCTGGAATGAGTCGCGTGACCTGTGTGTCGAACTGAAAATCGACACCGGCGCGCGTGCAATGATCGGCCAGGGCAAGGGTGAATTTGTGGACGTCGCCGCTCTCGTCATCGGGCGTGAAGTCGCCGCCGACGATGCTGGACCGATGGGGCCCCAGCGCCGGTTCGAGCGCGACGACTTCGTCGGGTGAGACCACGCGCCGGTCGATGCCCAGGTCGCGCATGATGCCGCCACCGCGTTGCGACGCTTCGAAGGCCGCCGCATCGCGGTAGAAATGCAGGATACCGCGCTGCACTTGGTCGTACTCGAGGCCCAGCTCGCTGCGCATGGCGCGCAACGTGCTGCGGCTGTACTCGGACAGCCGCACCATGGCGCGCAGATTGGGTTCGAACCGGCCGGGCAGACATTCGCGCAGAAACTGCAGCCCCCAAGCCCATTGCCGCGCATCCAGCCGCGGACGAAACACCATCGGCGCATCGTCGCGCATCATCCAGCGCAGCAATTTGAGGGGCGCGCCCGGGCTGGCCCAGGGCTCGGCATAGGACACGGAAATCTGCCCGCCGTTGGCGAAGCTGGTTTCCTGGGCTGGGCCCGAGCGGCGATCGATGACGGTAACGTCATGGCCGGCGCGCGACAGCCACCATGCTGTCGATACGCCGATTACGCCGCTGCCAAGAACCACAACCCTCATGCCCGACCGACTCCAAGACGCTTGCCGGCGGTTACAGTCGCCAGGCCAAAACGGGCGCCGCAATCGACGCCGATCGGGCAGTGTACATCGCCGCTCAACCGCCCGGCCGTGCCCCGCGCAAGCACGCGGGCCGGGCGTTGCAGGGCCGCATCAGGTCGCTGCGAGATCGGCCTGCGACGTGAAGGCATCGGCGAAAAATTCCGCCTCGGGCAAACCGCGTTGGGCAACGAATTCGCGCCGCGCAGTGTCGACCATGATGGGCACGCCGCAGGCATACACCTGGTAGCCCGACAGATCGGGGAAATCAGCCATGACGGCTTCGTGAACGAAACCGGTGCGCCCGTGCCAGCCATCTTCCTGCAGGGCATTGGAAATCACCGGCACATACGTCAAATTGGGCATCGTGTCGGCCCAGGACTGCGCCATGGCGCTCATATACAGATCGTTGGGGCGGCGGCCGCCCCAATACAGGTGCACCGGGCGGTCGATGCCCAGATGCGCCATATGTTCGACGATGGCCTTGATCGGCGCGAAGCCCGTGCCGCTGGCCAGCAACACGATCGGTTTGTCGCTATCTTCGCGCAGGAAAAACGAACCGAACGGGCCCTCGAGACGCAGGATTTCGCGTTCTTTCATCTGCGTCGTGCCCGCCCCGAACACGTGATCCGTGAAGCGGCCACCCGGCAAATGACGCACATGCAGCTCGAGCGGGCTGCCCGAGTGCGGTGCGCCGGCCATCGAGTAACTGCGGCGCGCGCCGTCCTTCATGATGATTTCGACGTACTGGCCGGCGTAATACCGGAACGGGTCGGCGGCCGGCAATTGCAGCTTGAGGATGGCGACGTCGTCGGTCATGCGCTCGAGCACTTGCACGCGTGCGGGCAGCTTGCGGATCTGGATATCGGTGGCCAGCCGCACCTGCGGTGCGTCGATCACCATGTCGGACTGCGGCTTGGCCTGGCAGAACAAGGTGAAGCCGGCGGCGAGATCCTCGGGGCCGAGCACCTGGGCCGGATGCGGACCGGCATCGAAGTCGCCGGACACGACGCGGCCCTTGCATGACGAACACGCGCCGTTGCGACAGCTATAGGGCAGGACGATGCCCGAGGCCAACGCGGCGTCGAGCAGCGTTTGACCGGGTTCGGCAGTGAAGTGGTGCTGGCTGGGCTGAACGGTGACCTGGAAGCTCATAATGGCGATGCGTAGTGCCTGCGAACGGCAATGGATTCGAATAGCCTGCCATTCTATTATCTAATTCGGCTGGGGACGAACCGGCACGGGCCAAGCCGGTGCCCCCGAGGTGCGCGCCCGCCACGGCGCGCCTCAAAAATCGTAGATGACCTCAACGGCGTCGCCCACCCGCAGCACGGCCCCTGCCGGCGCGTCCACAATACCGTTTTCACCAAAAATCACGCCGCCCTCCTGCTGCCGATACGCCGCGAGCGTTGCCCCCGGCTCGGTATGCACGCTGGCGTCGCGCGGGTCTACATTTGGAATGCCGCAGCGCGCGCACGGTTTGACGAAGCCCAACCGAATGTCACCTACGCGCAAGAGCGCGATATTGTCCTCGTCGAAGGCGTCCAGACCGCTGACGACGATATTCGGCCGAAACCGGTCCATATCGATGTCGGCATGGCCGGCGGCGCGCAAGCGGCGGTTGACGTCGTCCAGCGATGCCTCGTTGGTGACGAGCAGCGGAAAACCGTCGGCAAAGCCGAAAGCGTTGGCCTCCGGCATGCCCGAGGCGTCCTCGTCATGGTTGTCGATCCAGGCGCGCACGCGAGCAGGATCGGCCAGACGTTGCGCGTGCGGATGTACCCGCACCAGTGTGCAGGGCACGTGCAGAAATTCCGAACACCACGCGGCGGCTTCGGGCGAATCGTTTTGCGCGTCGAGCGTTTGCGAAAACACCGCGACCTGGCGCGGCTCACCGCGCGGCACATTCAAGGGCACACGCAAGGTGGGCATGCCAGGGGCGTCGAGCACCAGCGCGTCGGCCTCGATTGCGGTTTCAATCAACGCCATGCGCGGATAGGCGCGCTGGGTCATGAAGCCGGCCCCATCGGCCACGATCATCCATTGACGATCGTGCTGCAGGCCCGCCACGCCGATGGCCGCGGCATCCAGACGGATACCGGCGCAGGACTTGATGGGATAGATATACAAACGCGAGACGGCAATGGACATGGCGAAGCCCGTGAAAATGGCGCGATAGCGGCGCAAACGAAACGATTCCGCGCATCATGCCTGATCGCCAAGATCACGCCAAGATCGCGGTGCCAAAATTGCGTGGCCGGGGGTTGCGCCCGATCAGCCCCATCGATCACGGCCCGGTAAAGCCCCTCGCCTTATGGCGTCGTTTGTTGACTTGTCACCAGACAAAATAAAACCCCGACTACGGTCGGGGTTTGGGTGCCGCGCAATCGCAGCAATCGCTTCGAAGACGTCAGCGCAGGCATGCACTGCACACGCGTCGTTCTCAGCTTACGATCTTGAGCGAGTCGAGCGGCGTAAGCGCTTTGAAACTCTTGCGATGCGCGATGTGCTCGGGCCGCGGGTCCAGGCCGTATTTAGGCGCGTTCAACGTGTTCTCGACGCTGTTGTACACCATGAACACATTGGCGCGGGGCCACGGCGAGATATTGCCGTTAGAACCGTGCATGGTGTTGCAGTCGAAAAACACGACCGAACCGGCTTTGGCCGTGATCGGGGTAATACCGCCCTGCTCCACGAGCAGTTGCAGGCTAACCGGATCCGGCACGCCGTATTCCTGCTTCTTGAGCGAATGCTTGTAGTTTTCGTCGGGCGTTTCGCCCACGCACGAAATGAATTGGCGGTGCGAGCCTGGCACCAACATCAACGGTCCGTTGCAGGCGTTGTTGTCGGACAGCAGGATCGAGCAGCTCAGCGCGCGCATCGAGGGCATGCCATCTTCCACGTGCCACGTTTCGAAATCGCTATGCCAATAGAACTCTTTGCCCTTGAAACCCGGCTTCATGTTGGCACGCGACTGATGCACGTACACCTCGGATCCGAGGATCTGACGAGCGACATTGACCAATCGCGGATCGCGAGCCAAACGCGCAATGATCGGGCTCAACACATGCACCATGAAAATGGAGCGCACGGCATTGCTGTTGGGTTCAGTGATGGACTCTTCGCGGCGAACGATCGCCGGATCGCGCGTCATGCGCTCGACTTCGGTCGACAACGCGCGCACTTCCTCTTCGGGGAACAGATCCTCAAGCAACAGAAAACCATTGCGGTCGTACGAATCGATCTGCTCGCTGGATACGCCATCGGCATAGGTGCCGCCACCATAGACGACGGGATCCTGACGCGAAATGATCGCGGAGCCGCGATCGGTACGTGATGCATATGGATCTTTTGCAGTTGAAATCATAAAGCTACCTCCCTATCTTCTGGGCCGTTAAAACCGTTCGGCCCGGCTTCGAACATGCTTGACCGCGCTCGCTTTGCCGGCAGGGCAAGGTCGGTCGGACAAGTCGGTGTTCTCATCAACGGTCCGAGGCGCGACACGCACCCCGGAAACTTGTCGCCTGGGGCGTTACGCCGCAGCCGTCTCCGGCAGCGCGTACACGCCGTCGGCGTCATGCACTTCCTGACCGGTGAGCGGCGGATTGAATACGCAGATCACGCGCAGCGCTTCCTTGCCACCGCACAGCCAGTGCTCGTCGTTCTTGTCCAGCGCATACACCACGCCGGCGCCGAGCTCGTGACGTTTACCGTCGGCCACGACTTCGAGATGGCCGTCGCCCTCGATGCACCAGACCGCTTCGAGGTGATTCTTGTAATGGATGTGCGTGCGGCCGCCCGGAAAGATCGTGGTTTCGTGAAACGAGAAGCCCATGCCATCTTTTTGCAACAGCACACGGCGGCTCATCCAGGTATCCGTACGGACTTCGTCCGCCGTTCCGATCACATCCTTGACATTACGTACGATCATCGACGCTTTCCTCCAAATTTAAGAACACGTGCGGAGCCTTGACCGGCGGCATCGCCGAGCACTTCGCCCAGGCTGCGTTCGATCACGTCCAGACCACGCGTCAACAGTTCATCTTCAATCGTCAACGACGGCAGCAACTTGAGCACTTCGTCGTTGGCGCCCGACGTTTCGATCACGACACCGTGTTCGAACGCCTTATGCGCAATTTGGTTGGCCAAGCCGTGATCACCCGCGGTGACCAGACCTTGGATCAACCCACGGCCGCGCACTTCCAGGCCGGCGTTGGGATAGCTGCTCGCCACATTTTCAAGCCAGTCGCGAACGATGCGTTCCTTGCGGGCGATCTCTTTCGAGAAAGCATCGTCGGCCCAATACGTATCGAGGGCTTCGGCAGCCGTGACGAACGCGAGGTTGTTGCCGCGGAACGTGCCGCTGTGCTCGCCCGGCTTCCAGATATCGAGTTCGGGCTTCATCAGCACCAGCGACATGGGCAGACCGTAGCCCGACAACGACTTCGACAACGTGATGATGTCGGGGCTGATGCCGGCGGATTCGAAGCTGAAGAAGCTGCCGGTACGACCGCAACCGACTTGAATGTCATCGACGATCAACAGCATGTCGTGACGCTTGCACAGTTGCTCGAGTTCTTTGAGCCAACGCAGCGTGGCCACATTGACGCCACCCTCGCCCTGCACCGTTTCGACGATCACGGCGGCGGGATGATCCATACCGCTGCTCTTGTCCTCGATCATGCGCTCGACATAAGCCATCGTGTCGACGTCGGGACCGAAGTAGCCGTCATACGGCATGAACGTGGTGTTGCCCAGGGCATAGCCCGAGACATTGCGGAATTTGCTGTTGGCGGTGGCCGCCAACGACCCGCCACTCACGCCGTGAAAGCCGTGGGTAAACGAAATGATGTTCGAACGGCCCTTGACCTGGCGCGCAATCTTCAACGCGGCTTCCACGGCATTCGTGCCAGTGGGGCCGGTGAACTGGAGCTTGTAATTCCAGTTGCGCGGCTTGAGCAGCACGCGGTCGACCGTTTCGAGAAAGTGTTGCTTGGCGATGGTGGCCATATCCAGGCCATGCACCACGCCATCAGACTGCAGGTAGTCGACCAGCTTTTCCTTAAATACAGGATTATTGTGGCCGTAATTCAAGGTGCCGGCGCCACTGAAGAAATCGATGTATTCGTTGTTTTCTTTATCGATCAGCAGCGAGCCGCGTGCTTGACTGAAAATCACCGGAAACGAGCGGATATAACCGCGAACTTCGGATTCCATACGGTCAAAAATCTTAAGGTCCATGCTTTCTTCCCTCCCTGAAATGGGTTGCTGAATGACAGACCGGGCAAGGCGACGCCTCAAACCCAGGTTCTGCCGGCTCACGCTGCGTTAGAGCGGCGTGAGCATGTTGATATCGAACGGCCCGATACGCAGAAGACGCTCGTCTTCATGTGCGTCATCGCCCAACAGCGCGGCGTCGAACAACGCGGTCTCGGAAATCGGGGCCTCTGCGGCCAGCGCCACGGCCTCGAATGTCTTGCGAGACGCGATATTGTCCGGGCCGACGGTGGTTTCGATGTAGCGAATCGGCTTGGCGGCGCAGCGCCACACCAAGGCGTGCAACATGCGGGCGGCCAAGCGTGAACCGCGGGCCCGCTCGTTGACAGCCACTTGCCACACAAAGAGCACATCAGGCTTTTGCGGCGGAATGTAGGCGGATACAAAACCGTCTATCTCGCCGGATTCGCCTACTGCAACCACGCACGTTTGCGAAAAGTGTTCGCATAGCAGCAAATAGGCGTACGTCGAATTGGTATCGAGCGGTGGGCAGTCGCCGATCAGGCGGCTGATGGCAGCGCCATCTTCGCGGCGCGGAGCACGAAATACGGTGCCGGTTTCAATATCGGATGGGGCGATCAGTTCGTCGACTGTCATACCACCAACCCCGACTCAGGGGGCGCGCCATGGGTAGGCACTTCCAGAATCGGCGATTGCGGATCGGCGCTGGGTTCGGCGGCCTGGCCGCCCTTCTCCATCAGCGCCACGATACGTTCCAGCGACAGCGTGATCGTGGCCTGCTCGAGCTCGGGCAAGGCGTTGAGCGCGTCGGCCAAATGCTTTTGCAAGGGCGACGGCGCCTCACCGGCCAGCACAATCCCTGCGTCGGTAGGCCGCACAAAGACGATACGGCGATCTTCACGACCGCGCTCGCGGCGGATCAAGCCCTTGTCTTCCAGGCGATCGAGAATGCCGACCACTGTGCTGGGGCTGACATGAATTTCGCGGCTGATCGCCGTGGCCGTAAGCGGTCCATTGGCGATGACGGCGCGCAAGCACATCAGTTGGGGTGCGGTGATGTGACTTACCGCCGCCAGCTGGCGCGAATGCAGTGCGATCGATCGCGTGATCTGGCGGAGCGCCCGCAAAATCTGCAAGTCGTACTGATGCGTCGGTACTGTTGGGGTATTTGTCATGTGTGAAATAACTTCACTCCAATTAATTTCAGCACGAATGATATCGGTGTGAATGAGTGCTGTCAAACGCTCGGCTGAGCAAGAAAGATGATTATCCCCCGGCTAAATCTGCTATCTGTGACATATTTCACCGTCATTTCACAGACTGCGAAAACGCCTGGCAAAGATGGCGTACACGAATGATTTCGGTCCAAGTCCTCGGTATCGCACGATATTTTTGGCGTATTCGTCCGGCAATTCGTTCAGCAAGCGAATCATTCGCACATAAATCGATTTTAGCTATCGCCGCAATATTTACGATTAACTTACAAATGCCAAATAAAAAAACACCCCGGAGATTGGATGAACGCCAACCTTCGGGGTGTTTTCAGGACCAGAAGCAATATCCAGTCGTTGTGGTGATCTCAATGACTGCGTCGCGCACTGCTGCAATCTTGAGTACTGCAATCCGCGCCGATGCACGCCGAACTGCGGCGCTGGGAGCTTTACAGCACTGGCGACAGCAGCGGCGATTTTGGCCGCACGTCCAACTGTCGACCCTTGCGCGCGCGCTTGCCCATGTAAATGATGAGGTCCTTGTTGCCGAGGATGTCTTCAACTTCCTTGTTGCGGTAGATGCCCACCACACGCAGCCCCTTCGGACCCACCGGCACTACCTGCGACAGGGTGTCGTTGCCGTCCAGTCCCATCAACGTCGTGCCCTTGCCGCCGCCCGTCATCACCTTGATTTCGGCCAGTTCGACGAGCAGGAACTTACCTTTCGCCGACAACAACGCCAACCGATCGGCGCCGTCGAATACCGGCACCGGGCGCAACAGCACATCGCCCTCTTCAAGCGAGATGAACTGCTTGCCGGCGCGCTGGCGGCTCATCATGTCGGCGAGCTTGGCCACAAAACCGAAGCCCTTTTGCGTCGACAACAACCAGCGGCTTTCGCTGCCGGCCACGAGCATATGGACGATTCGGCGATGCGGTTCCAGATCGATCATGGTGGTGACCGGCTGACCGTCGCCCCGCGCCGAGGGCAGGCCGGATACGGGCACGCTGTAGGCGCGTCCGTTATCGCCGATGGCGATCATGGTGTCCGTGGTGCGGCACTCGAACGCACCGTACATATCGTCGCCCTGCTTGAAAGTGAACTGGCTGGCGTCATGACCGTGGCCCTGACGCGCCCGCAACCAGCCCTTCTGCGACACCACGACCGTGACCGGCTCGTCGATCACTTTCGTTTCCAGCACGGCACGTTCAGCCGTTTCGATCAAGGTGCGGCGGTCGTCGCCGAAGGCTTTGGCATCGGCCTCGATCTCGCGCACGATGGTGCGCTTGAGCGAGGTGGGGTTATCGAGCAGCTCTTGCAGCTTGATCTGCTCTTCGCGCCGCGAAGCAAGTTCCTGCTCGATCTTGATGCCCTCGAGCCGCGCCAACTGACGCAAGCGCATTTCGAGAATATCTTCGGCCTGACGGTCCGACAAATTGAAGCGGGCCTTGAGCGCTTCTTTGGGCTCATCGGCTTCGCGGATCGTCTTGATCACCTCGTCCACATTCAAGTAGACGGCCATGCGCCCTTCGAGCACATGGATGCGATCGGTCACGCGGTCGAGCCGGAAACGGCTGCGGCGCGTCACGGTATCGGTGCGGAACGCCAACCACTCGGTCAGGATGTCGCGCAGCCCCTTCTGGCGGGGCCGACCGTCGGTGCCGATGCACACCAGATTGATCGGTGCACTGCTTTCCATCGACGTCTGCGCAAGCAGAATATTGACGAACTCTTCACGGTCGATGCGTGAGCTCTTGGGCTCGAACACCAGCCGCACGGCTGCGTCCTTGCCCGATTCGTCGCGCACCGCATCCAGCATCGACAGCATGACCGCTTTGGACTGCTGCTGATCGGCCGACAAGGCTTTCTTGCCGGCCTTGATCTTGGGATTGGTGAGATCTTCGATCTCCTCCAGCACGCGCTGACCTGAAGTGCCTGGCGGCAGCTCCGTCACCACGAGCTTCCACTGGCCGCGTGCCAGCTCTTCGAATTGCCAGCGGGCGCGCGCCTTGAGCGAGCCGCGGCCGTTGGCGTAGATGGCGGCGATCTCGGCGGCGGGCGTAATGATCTGGCCGCCCCCAGCGTAATCCGGGCCCGGGATGATGCTGAACAACTCGGCATCGTCGAGCTTGGGATTTTTGAGCAACGCTACGCAGGCTTGCGCGACTTCGCGCAGATTGTGCGCGGGAATTTCGGTGGCCATGCCTACGGCGATGCCCGATGCGCCATTGAGCAGCATTATCGGCAGGCGCGCCGGCAGCAGCACAGGTTCTTGCTGACTGCCGTCGTAGTTGGGCATGAAATCGACCGTGCCCTCGTCGAGCTCGTCGAGCAGCAGGCGGGCGATCGGCGTGAGGCGCGCTTCGGTATATCGCATCGCGGCGGCGTTATCGCCGTCGCGCGAACCGAAGTTGCCTTGGCCGTCGATCAACGGATAGCGCAGGGAAAAGCTTTGTGCCATCCGCACCAGCGCGTCGTAGGCCGCCTGGTCGCCGTGCGGGTGATATTTGCCGAGCACGTCGCCGACGACGCGCGCCGATTTGACCGGCTTCGCGCCGGCCGCCAGGCCCATGGCCTGCATCGCGTAGAGAATGCGCCGCTGTACCGGCTTCTGGCCGTCGCCCACGTCGGGCAACGCACGGCCGCGCACGACTGAAACGGCATAGTCGAGATAAGCCTGCTCGGCGTACCGGGCAAGCGTGATGGCCGGATCGCCGGATGGCGTATCGAACAATCCAGGTTGAGTGCTGTCTGTCATGGTCCTACGTTCTTGTTGAGTCGCCCGGCCGCGTCACCGCGCGGGCGAGGCTTCAGATATCCAACTCGGCGAGGTTGCCCTTGTCTTCGATCCAGGTGCGGCGCTGGGCCGACTCGCCCTTGCCCATCAGCATGTCGAACATGCGGGTGGTCTCGGCCGCGTCCAGTTCGCCGTAGCCCACCGGAAGCAGGCGGCGCGTGTCCGGGTTCATCGTGGTGTCCCACAATTGCTCCGGACTCATTTCGCCCAAACCCTTGAAGCGGCTGATGCTCCAGGCGCCTTCGCGCACGTTGTCCTTGCGCAACTTGTCGAGCACGACATCGAGCTCGCCGTTGTCCAGGCAATACACCTTGCGCGCCGGGCGCTTGCCTGCGGCCGGAACATCCACCCGAAAGAGCGGCGGCTTGGCGATATACACGTTGCCGGCTTCGACGAGCTTGGGAAAGTGCTTATAGAAGAGGGTCAACAACAACACTTGAATATGCGATCCATCGACGTCGGCGTCGGACAGGATGCAGACACGGCCGTAGCGCAAGCCGGACAGGTCGGGCGTATCGTTGGGGCCGTGCGGATCGACCCCGATCGCCACCGAAATATCGTGAATTTCGTTATTGGCAAAGAGGCGATCGCGGTCGACTTCCCAAGAATTGAGCACCTTTCCGCGCAACGGCAGAATCGCCTGAAATTCCTTGTCGCGGCCCATCTTGGCCGATCCGCCGGCCGAGTCGCCCTCCACCAGGAAGACTTCGGTACGCGACGCATCGCTCGATTCGCAATCGGTAAGCTTGCCGGGCAACACGGCCACGCCTGAACTCTTGCGCTTCTCGACTTTCTGCAGCGAACGCGCACGGGCCTGGGCCTGGCGAATCGCCAGCTCAGCCAATCGCTTGCCGTATTCGACGTTGGAGTGCAGCCACAGATCGAGGGCCGATTTGGCGAATCCGCCCACCAGCCGCACCGCATCGCGGCTGTTCAGGCGCTCTTTGATCTGCCCTTGAAATTGGGGATCCAGCACCTTGGCCGACAACACGAAACTCGACCGTGCGAACACATCTTCAGGTAGCAGCTTGACGCCCTTGGGCAAGAGGCTGTGCAGTTCGGCAAAGCTTTTGACCGCCGTAAACAATCCGTCGCGCAAGCCCGCTTCGTGCGTGCCACCGGCCGGGGTCGGAATCAGGTTCACATACGATTCGCGCACGGCGGCACCGTCTTCGGTCCACGCCACAACCCACTGCGCGCCTTCGCCGTCGGCGAAGCTTTCATGGTCGCGGCCGGCGTATTGCTCGCCTTCGAACAACGGAATCATGAGTTCGGCGCCACCCAGGGCTTCGGACAGATAGCCCTTCAAGCCGTCGGCGTAATGCCAGGTTTTGGTGTCGCCCGTTTTTTCGTTTTTCAACGACACGCGCACGCCCGGCAGCAGCACGGCCTTGCTGCGCAAGAGGTGCGAGAGCTCGGCCAGCGGAATGTTGGGGCTGTCGAAATACTTCGGGTCCGGCCATACCTGCACGCGCGTGCCGGATTTCTTGCGGCCCGCTTCCGGGTACGGCGCCAGCGGTTCGACGACGTCACCGCCTTTGAACACGAGCCGGTTGACGGCGCCGTCACGCCACACCACCACTTCCAGTTTGGTGGCCAGGGCGTTGGTCACGGACACGCCCACCCCGTGCAACCCGCCGGAGAAGGCGTAAGCGCCGCCGCCCGCCTTGTCGAATTTGCCGCCGGCATGCAGCCGCGTGAAGACGAGTTCGACCACGGGCGCGCCCTCTTCCGGGTGCATTCCCACTGGAATACCGCGGCCGTCGTCTTCGACCGCCACGCCGCCGTCGGCCAGCAGCGTGACTTGAATGTTCTTGCAGGTGCCCGCCAGGGCTTCATCGGCAGCGTTGTCGATGACTTCCTGAATAATGTGAAGCGGATTGTCGGTACGGGTGTACATCCCCGGGCGGCTACGCACGGGCTCGAGTCCTTTCAGGACCCGGATCGACGCTTCGGTGTAACGCGAGGTGGCCAAGTTATCCCCAAGTTCTGTGGAAAAAAACCGACATTTTAGTCACCGCGCCAGCATTGGCGCGGGTTGAGCTGGGTTGGTCAGCAGTTAAGCAGGCCCATGTCGGCCCCGAGCATCCTACACAAGATTGCCGATGCCGGCCGGAGGGCCTGCGGTGGTATGCTCCTATTTTCTCTCTTCCATTGCCCGCGCGACCGCGTTTTTTGCCGCCGTCCCGCCCAACTGAGCCAGTGCGACCACAATGAGCGATCAAATCAAGCACGTCACCGATGCCTCCTTCGAAGCCGATGTTCTGAAGTCGAGCCAGCCTGTGCTCGTGGACTACTGGGCCGCCTGGTGTGGCCCCTGCAAGATGATTGCCCCCATTCTCGAAGAAGTGGCCCGCGACTACGCTGGCCGCCTCACGGTTGCCAAGGTCAACGTCGACGAGAATCAGGATACGCCCGCCAAATACGGCATCCGCGGTATCCCCACGCTGATGCTTTTCAAGGACGGCGAAGCTGCCGCCACGAAGGTCGGTGCACTGTCGAAATCGCAATTGACTGCATTTCTCGACGGCGCGTTGTAAACTACGTCTTTCGTCATCTCGCGCGGGTCCGTCCGTGGCCCGCCGCCTCAACGTCTTCATTCCTCTCCCTTTTCCACCACGATGCACCTTAACGAACTGAAGGCGCTGCACGTCTCGCAGTTGCTCGAAATGGCCGCCGGCCTCGAAATCGATAACGCCAACCGTCTGCGCAAGCAGGAGATGATGTTCGCCATCATGAAGAAGCGCGCCAAGCAAGGCGAGCAGATCTTCGGTGATGGCGTGCTCGAAGTGTTGCCCGATGGGTTCGGCTTCTTGCGCTCGCCCGAGACGTCCTACCTGGCCAGCACCGACGATATCTACATTTCGCCCTCCCAGATCCGCCGCTTCAATCTGCACACCGGCGACTCGATAGAAGGCGAAGTGCGCGTCCCCAAGGACGGCGAACGCTACTTTGCGCTGGTCAAGGTGGACAAGGTCAACGGTGTGTTGCCCGAGTCGCTCAAGCACCGCATCATGTTCGAGAACCTGACGCCGCTGCACCCCGACTCGCCGATGAAGCTTGAACGCGACATCAAGAGCGAAGAGAACCTCACCGGCCGTATCCTGGACATCTTTGCCCCGATCGGCAAAGGCCAACGCGGCCTGATCGTCGCCAGCCCGAAGTCGGGCAAGACGGTGATGATGCAGCACATGGCGCACGCCATCTCCGCCAACTTCCCCGATGCCGTGATGATCGTGCTGCTGGTGGACGAACGCCCGGAAGAAGTGACCGAAATGCAGCGCACGGTGCGCGGCGAAGTGGTCGCCTCGACGTTCGACGAGCCCGCCACGCGTCACGTGCAAGTGGCCGAAATGGTGATCGAAAAAGCCAAGCGCCTGGTCGAAATGAAGAAGGATGTGGTCATCCTGCTCGACTCGATCACCCGCCTGGCTCGCGCCTACAACACCGTCGTGCCCGCATCGGGCAAGGTGTTGACCGGCGGTGTGGACGCCAACGCGCTGCAACGCCCCAAGCGCTTCTTCGGCGCCGCGCGCAATCTGGAAGAAGGCGGATCGCTCACCATCATCGGTAGCGCGCTGATCGAAACCGGCAGCCGCATGGACGAAGTGATCTACGAAGAGTTCAAGGGCACGGGCAACTCCGAAGTCCACCTCGAGCGCCGCCTGGCTGAAAAGCGGGTGTACCCGTCGATCAATCTCAACAAATCCGGCACCCGCCGCGAAGAGTTGCTGATCAAGCCCGACGTGCTGCAAAAGGTATGGGTGCTGCGCAAGTTCATCCACGACATGGATGAAGTGCAGTCGATGGAATTCATCCTCGACAAGATGCGCGCCACAAAGAACAACGCCGAATTCTTCGACATGATGAAGAAGTAAGCGGCGACGGTTCTGCCGTGTTGCACGGCAACCGCTGCAATAAAAAGCCCCGACGCGATCGGGGCTTTTTTACGTTCGCTCAGTTCTCGACGTGATCGCGCACCGCTTTTGCCGCGTCGTGCGGGCCGCCGGTGATCGTATCCACCGGATTCACCTGCGGATCGTCCCAGGGCCCGGAGACGCGATACTGCATCGCCATGGCTTTCGACAGCGGACGCTGCAGTACCCATTGCGTGAGAAACGCGCCGATGCCGATAATGGGATTGACCGCCAGACCGGCAGCCACGGCGGCACCGCTCACGTCCAGGTTGGGCACGACCAAGGCATTGACGTCCCAGCGCTTGGCCACCAGATTGGATGAGCCGGCCAACACGATGGCAGCCACCGGTCCGTTGATCTTGTAATCGTCGGTAGACACGTTGCCATTGGCGACGCGTAGATGCCCGCGCACGGTGTCGAACGGGAAGCCGTCGCGCACGAGGTCGGCTGGATTGGCCTTGAACGTGGCGATGCGTTCGAGCGACTGCAGCGAGAGCAGTTCCAGCAGCCGCGCCGATCGCGAGGTGACGTGCACGAAGCGGCCTTTGTCCAGCGCCACATCCACCTCGCCATCCACGTCGGCCGCGCGATAGCTCCACGGCAGGTTGTGCCACGTAAGCCGTGCCTGCACCGAACCCGAACCGCCTCGCACCGTGTCGGCATGACCCAGGCGATTCAGCAGCTCGCCCAAGTCAGCGATATCGATGTTCGCCTGCGTGGTGAGGCCGCGATTGGCGCCGCGCAATTGCAGCGTGCCGGTGGCGTTGAGCTTGGCCGCTTCGTTCTCGATGCGCAACTGCGTCAAGCGCCACCGATCGTCGCCACCGGCCGTGGCGTCGCGCTCGCCCACCACTTTGAGTGTGCCCAGTGGCATGCCCACATAGGTCAAGGCCTTGATCTCGACATCCATGCTCGGAATGTCCAGCGGCGGATCGTCGTCGGAAGGTGCATCGCGCGCCGGGTCGGCACTTGTCTCGGCGGTCTCGGTTTCGCTCAGGATCAACCGATCAAGGCGCACGATCCACTGTTCGCGACCGGCATCGACGCCCGGGCTCGACGCTGTGGCGCTGCGCCACTGCACGCGCCCCTTCACTTCCTTGGCATCCACATCGGCCTGCCAGAGTCCGGTTTGCGGCCGGGTAAGGCTGGCTTTTACAGCGTTCCAGCGTTGCCCGCTTGCTTGCAAGCGCTCGAGGTCGATATCGGCGCGATCCAGCCACAGCGGCGCCGTGCGCGGCGCACCGATAGCGGCGGCGTTGGCCGCGGCAGCCGCGGTAGCCGCTGTAGGCGCTTTGGCGGGCGTGCGGGCAGCAATGCGCTCGTCACGCTGATCCCGCACCGCACGCCAGGCATCGAGATCGAGGAACGGCATCGCGATGTTTGCGCGGATGCCGGCTGGCGGCAAGGCCACTTCGCGGTTCACGCCCACCGCGCCACGCGTAAACAAAAACGTGCCGTCTGCCCCAGGTGCCCATTCGACGCGTGCCGTCAAGCTTTCGCCACCGATCACATCGAGCCAGCGCCGTCCCTTCACGCCGCTATCGCGTGCGCCGCTCCACGACACCTTGACCGGCCGGCCGGCGGCTGCGGTCTTGCCTACCGGCGCCGGCAAATCGATGGCCACGCCGACCAGATCGCTTTCGATCGTGGCGTCCACCACGCCACCGCGACCGTAGGTCAAACGGCCGCTATAGGCGGCGCCGCCCGTCACACGGCGGGTCAGCGGATCGTCCAGAAGCCGCGATGCCTCGGCCACCGTGGCATTGCCTTTGAACGTCAGGTTTTGACCGCTGCGCTTGAGTTCGCCCACGATCGTGAGCGGCCCGCCCAGGAAGTGCGCTCGCAGGCCATCGGTCGACACGCCCTGCTCATCGAATCGCAGCGGCCCCGTCAACTGCGTGGCCGCCGGCACGTTGGGCGCAAACTGGAAGGTATTGTTGTCGAAGCGGGCTTCGCCGGCGATCCTGGCATCGGCGATATGCGAGAGCGGCAAATCGAGATTCAGATCCAGCCGCATCTCGCCCGTGCCTTGTGCGCGATCCAGCGAGCGATCGAGCAGCTCGCTCAACGGAGAGCGCTGCACGAGATGAATATAGGCCGGCACGGTGCCGCGTGTGGTGCCCTTGAGCATCAGCACGGCATCGTGCTCGAGGTTGGGAATGGCTGCGTGGATGGCGCCCAGTGTGACGCGGGGCTCGCGGCCGACGGTAAGCACGGCGCCGGGCGCGGTCTCGATCTTGAGCGATTGCCCTTCGATGACGACCTTCCCCGCCACGTTTTCAACGCGCGGCCAACCGGGTTGATCGCCTTCGGCCGGCGCGTAATCGATGGTGGCGTCACGCACAGTGCCGGCGAGCAAAAAGCGCCCGCCCTTGGGTGCATCCGCAAACGGAAAGTCGAGCGGATCCCCTTTCAGCACCACGGTGGCACGCGGAAACGCGCCTGCCACCAGGCCCTTTTCCAACCACTCGCGGGCGTCGACGTTGACCACATCGGGCAAATACCGGTGCACGGCGGCCAGCCGGCCATCCGTCAGCTCGCCCTGTAGATCCACGGTGCCGGCAGGCGATTTGCCGCTGCTCGTCCACTGCCCCTGCATATGCAGCTTCGCGTCGGCATTGGCGAGCTGCGCGTTACCGATCGCTGCCTGCCATTGCCCGGTCGCGTCGCGGTAGAGCGTACCCTCCAGGGCGCCTTCGTCCACGGCAAGCGGACGGTCGGGATAGGCCTGCGGCACGTCGATCAAGGCCTGTTTGAGCTGGACGCGGATCGCCATGCGCTCGCGCTCGGGGCGCTTGACCACGGGCCAGGCATCCGGCGATAGCAAGGTGCTCGCATAGCCCTGCGCATGCATCGTCGCCTGGGCAAATCGTACGCCCACGGGCTGCTCGGCCGATGGCACGCCCGAATCGATATGGCGCGCAGCGGCGTCGAAGGCGACCTGACCCACGCGGCCGTCCACAAAATCGGCCCATGCCCGCGCCGCCATGCGGCCCTTCACGCTGGGCACATCCACCCACGGGCGCCAAGCGTCGGGTATGGCGCCGTCGAGCGCGGCGTACGCCCGCCCGTGCCAGCGGGGCGATGCATCGCCTGCCTCATGACGCAACGCTCGAAAGAAACCCGCCTCCAATTCAAACTCGCCCCGCACATCCAGGGTGCCTGCGAGCGCCTGCGGCCCCTGAGCCTGCAACGCGAATCGATGGGTGCGAAAACCATTGCGCAGCGCCAGGCTCACATCGGTAAACGTGACCGCCGGCGCGCCACGCCGTTCATCCAACCAGGTCAGATTACCGTCGACCAATGAGATATCGCCTTGACTGGATAGCCACTGCAGCACGGCATTGCGCCGCAGCCGGTCGGGCTCGCGCGTTTCTGATAGGTCGATGATCTGGCCGGCAACCCACAGACGATTGTCCGGGTCGCGGCGCGCCTGCAATGTGAGCCCCTTGAGCGTGAGGGCGGCAAACCGCGGCTCGAACCTGAGCACGCTGCGCCAGCCCAAAACGGCCGACACGTCGGGCAGCACCAGCAAGGGTTCAGCAGGTCTTTCGTAAATGACCACGCGCTTGGCGCGCAACAGGGGATGCAACCCCCGCCACTCGGCCTCGATACTGCCGATGCTCACCTGGGTATCCAGCGCATCGCCCAGATAACGCTCGATATCGGGTCGCCATGCGTCGATCTTGGGCAGCACGACGTAGCGCACACCCAGGCACATCAGCGACACGAGGATGATCCCACTCACGAAGGCCCAATACGCGCAGCGGAGGAGAGTTCGGCAAAAAGACACGGGCGGGCAACTGGGCGTGAGTGGGCGACATGCGGTATTGTCCCCACTTATACCCGAATCGCGTTCCGCCGTCTCTCGAACACCTTACAACTTATGTCCGCTTCCGTATCGCTTGCCCCCGCCCTCGTCTGGTCCGGACACTTGCGGCGTCGCCTGGATGCCTTGCCAGCGCTCAGAACCTGCCTCGAAGACACCGTCAAATCTCCTGTCACGCCCGCTGTGCTCACGAATTGGTTTGAAACGTTGTCGGGCGCGCCGCTGGGGGCACATCTGACCCAGGAGCGTTGCCGGGCGGCCTTACGCCAATTGCGCGAGCGGGTGTTTTGCACGTTGATGGCCCGCGATATTGCCGGTCAGGCGCCGCTGGCCGAAGTGGTCGGGGCCATGACGGCGCTGGCCGACCTGGCGGTGGCGGCCGCCTACCGCTGCGTGGCGGCCGAGATGGTTGAGGTGCATGGCACGCCGCGCGACCCCGCCACGGGCGCCCCTCAGGAAATGCTCATTATGGGCATGGGTAAGCTGGGGGGATGCGAACTGAATGTGTCGTCAGATATCGATCTGGTGATGCTTTACGGCGAGGAAGGCGATACCGACGGGCGGCGCCCGATCAGTCACCACGAATTCTATGGCCGGCTTACCCGCCGCATGATGCCGATCATCTCCGAGGTGGATGCCAACGGGCAGGTGTTTCGCACCGATCTGCGGCTGCGGCCCGATGGGGATGGCGGGCCGTTGGCATGGAGCCTGGAAGCGTTCGAGAATTATCTCGTCGGCCAGGGGCGCGAGTGGGAACGGTATGCCTGGCTGAAGGCGCGTCCGATCGCGGCCACCGCGTTCGAGGGCAGCGACAGCACGGCGCAGTACCGCCAACTCGAGATGCTGCGCACGGCCTTCGTCTATCGAAAATACTTCGACTTCGATGCGCTGGCGTCGCTGCGATCATTGCGTGAACGCATCCGCCAGGATTGGGAACGTCGCGCCTCGGCACGCAGCGGCATCGATACTGCAAACAATATCAAACTGGGCGACGGCGGCATCCGTGAAATCGAATTCGTGGTGCAGCTGTCGCAACTGATTCGGGGCGGACGCATGCCGGCGCTGCAGTTGCGCGGGCTGCTTGAGGCGCTCCAGGGCGAACGCGAAGCGGGCATATTGCAACCCGACGACGCCGACCGGCTCGCCGCGGCGTATGGGTTTTTGCGCCAGGTGGAGCACGCCCTGCAATATCGTGAGGACGCGCAAACCCACTTGCTGCCCGCCGATCCCGAGCTGCGTGTGCTGCTCGCAGGCGCCATGCGTCAAACGCCGGAAGCGTTCGAGGCTGAACTGGCCGCGCATCGTGCGTTCGTCGCGCAAACGTTCCACAACGCATTTCGTACGGCCGGCATCGAGAGCGAGGGGAGCAGCGAGGCGTCACAGCCGTGCGCCGACGCGACCCCGGACGATGCCGAGACGCGGCTCACCACACTGGTGGAAACGGCCTTCAGCGGCGATACCACCCCACTGCTGCAGCGGGTGGAAGCCCTGCAGCGCAGCCATCGCGTGCGTACCTTGCCCGACAACAGCCGCAAGCGCCTGGAGGTGCTGTTGCCCGCCGCGCTGCAAGCGGCCGCCCGCACGGACGCGCCTATCGAAGCGGCCGCCCGGCTGCTGGACTTGATCGAAACCATTGCCCAGCGCAGTGCCTATCTGGCGCTTCTGGCCGAGTATCCGGAAACGCTGGCGCGCGTGGCCCGCATGATGGCGGCCAGCCCCTGGGCCGCCCAATATCTTACGCAGCATCCGTTGCTGCTCGATAGCCTGATCGACTGGCGCACGCTTTTTCAGCCGCTGGATTTTCCTCAGATCGCCGCCCAGCTCACGCGCGACTTGAATGCCTGCGTGCTGCCCGATGGCGAACCCGACGTCGAGCGCCAGATGAATCTGATGCGCGACGTCCAGCGCCAGGCAAGCTTCCAACTGCTGGCGCAGGATCTCGAAAACGAACTGACGGTGGAGAGGCTGGCGGATCAACTGTCCGCATTGGCCGATCTGCTGTTGAACGAGACGATCCGGCGGGTCTGGCCATTGGTGAACAAACGGCCGGAACTCGAACCGAAGTTTGCCGTCATCGCCTACGGCAAGCTGGGCGGCAAGGAACTGGGCTACGTGTCCGATCTGGACATCGTGTTCTTGTTCGACGATGACCGGGACGACGCCGCCGAGGTGTACGCGAAGCTGGCGCGCCGCATGACGTCGTGGTTATCGACGATGACGTCTTCGGGGCGGCTGTACGAGGTCGATCTGCGGCTGCGCCCGGACGGCGACGCGGGCCTCCTGGCCGTGTCGGTCGAGGCCTTTGCCTACTATCAGCAAAAGCACGCATGGGTATGGGAGCATCAGGCCATCACGCGCGCCCGGTTTGCCGCAGGCAATACCGACGTGGGCGAGCAGTTCGAGAAAATTCGCCGCGACGTGCTGCTGATGCCGCGCGATCCGGAGCGGCTGCGGGAAGAAGTGTGGGGCATGCGCGAAAAAATCGGCGTGGGCCATCGCAACACCAGCGACCGCTTCGATCTCAAGCACGACCATGGCGGCATGGTCGACGTGGAGTTCACGACGCAGTTTCTGGTGCTGCTGCAATCCGCCGCCCATCCGGATCTGGCCGAGAACCTGGGCAACATCACGCTGCTGCGCCTTGCCGCCCGGGAGGGGCTCATCGCCCCCGACATCGCCGAAAACGCCGGCAACGCGTATCGCGTGTTTCGCCGGTTGCAGCATCAACTGCGCATGCAGGGCCATGAGCGCGCGCGGGTCGCGCCTGAAAAAATGGCGGCCCACCGGGCTGCCGTCGATGCGCTGTGGCAATCGGTGCTGGGCGCTGACGCCCCGGCGACGAAAGCGTAAAATACCGCTTTTACCCAGAAGATCGTTAAAGCTATGTCCGAATTCGTGCGCCCCACGCTGGATCTGCCGCCCGGCCGCAGCAAGGTGCTCATGCACTCGTGTTGCGCCCCCTGCTCGGGCGAAGTCATGGAAGCCATGCAGGCCTCCGGGATCGACTACGCCATCTATTTCTACAATCCGAATATCCATCCGGTGAAGGAATACGAGATCCGCAAGCAGGAAAATATCCGCTTTGCCGAGCAGCACGGCATTCCGTTCATCGATGCCGATTACGACATGGATAACTGGTTCGATCGCATTAAGGGTCTCGAAAACGAACCCGAGCGCGGCGAGCGTTGCACGCAATGCTTCGACATGCGTTTCGAGCGCACGGCGCTCTACGCGCACGAGCACGGCTACGACACGATCACCAGCTCACTGGGCATTTCGCGCTGGAAGGACATGCAGCAGATCAACGGCTGTGGCGAGCGCGCCGCCGCCCGCTACGACGATCTGGTGTACTGGACCTACAACTGGCGCAAGGGTGGCGGCTCGGCGCGCATGATCGAGATCAGCAAGCGCGAGAACTTCTATCAGCAGGAGTATTGCGGTTGCGTGTACTCGCTGCGCGACACCAATCGCCATCGCCGCTCGCAGGGCCGCGACCGAATCTATATCGGTGTGAAGTTCTACGGCAAAGATGGGCTGGTCAACGACGAGACGCTGTAAGTCTGGCGCGCAACGAAACGTCGCAATATCTGCATCGCAGCCGCAATCATGCGGCTGTTTTTACATCCGCTCGCTGGGGTGATGCGCGCTTTGTGCGTCTTTCGCGTCAAGTGCCCGTCGCGCCTCATGTGCCAGTTGCGCCTCATGTGCCAGTTGCGCCTCATGTGCCACTTGCGCCTCACCTGCAAGTTGCGACAGGCGGCGCACCGACGGTTCGAACAATTCGGCTGACGTGTTCCCGTAGCCCAGGACCAGCCCGTTATCTAAGGGGCCACGGCGCATTGCGAAACCCGATAAGGGATCCGGCGCCATGCCGTGCTGCCTGGCGGCCGCCGCAATGCGCTCATCGGGATAGTCTGCGGGCAGGCGGACGGTCAAATGCAGACCGCTATGCCCGCCCAGAATCTCATGCGGCACATCCAAATACCGCCCGAGCGCCTCGCGCAGCGCCAATTGCCGCTCGCGGTAAAGTCGGCGCATGCGGCCGAGATGTCGGGCAAATTGACCGCTTTCGATAAACTCGGCGAGCGCCAATTGCTCGTGACGATGGCCGCCGCGCAACAGCTCGGACAACGGCTGCTCCATGCCCGCCATCAAGGCTTGCGGCAAGACGATAAATCCCAGTCGCAGTGCCGGAAACATCGTCTTGCTGAACGTGCCCACATAGAGCACCGGCGCGTCTTCGACCAGCCCCTGCATGGCCACGATCGGCTCCCCGGCATGGCGAAATTCGCTGTCGTAATCGTCTTCGATGATCCACGCCCCGTGCGTGCGTGCCGCGTCGATCAGCGCGAGGCGACGGGCGACCGTCAACACGGCGCCGGCAGGATACTGGTGCGACGGCGTCGCGTACACCAGCCGCGGCGGTTGTGTACGCCAATCCTCTTGAGTGGCCACGATACCGTCGGCGTCGACGCGCATCGGTACGATACGCAGGTCGCCGCCATGCATGGCGGCGCGCGCGCCCCGATAGCCGGGCTCTTCGATCCAGGCGGTATCGCCGGGATTGGACAACAACCGCACGCACAGGGACAACGCCTCTTGGGCGCCTTCCGTGATGATGACTTGATCGGCTTCGCATCGCACACCGCGCGCAATCGCCAAGTGACGGGCAATGGACGCGCGCAGGGCGGGTTCGCCGGCAGGCGCGCCGTAGCCCAGGATCGCGGGCCCGGCATGACGCAACGTGCGATCGAGCGTGCGGCGCCAGGCCGCCAACGGGAAATGCGACAGCGCAGGAATACCGGGCCGCAAGGCGGCTGTGCTGTCGCCACGCGGGCGCGATCGCTGCAAGTGCGTCACCCGGTCGGCAGCCACGGGCGCATGCGCTTTCCGTGCCGGTGTGGCCGGACGCGACAACGCCGCCACTTTCGTGCCCTGCCGGTCGGGATGGAGGAAGCCCTCGGCGGCAAGCTGCTCATACGCCGACGTGACTGTGTTGCGTGAAATGCCTAACGACTGCGCCAGGGCACGCGTGCCCGGCAGCCGGCTACCCGGCAAGAGCCGTCCCCCCAGAATCGCCGTGCGCAAACGGGTGTGCAACTGGCGCTGCAAAGGCGGGGCATCGACGTCGCGTGCCAACGGCGCATCGAGCAGCGTCTGCGCCCAGTCATCGAAGGTGGCGCAGGCTTGGGGCAGCATGTCGAGGGTCATCGAAGGGTCAAGGCCTATCAAATTGAACGGTCGACGCGGGCATGGCGTCATTGCACGGTCAAAAAAAGCGATTCGTGGCGTGGCACCATTAAATGTACGCCATCTGGAACTTTCCGAGGTGCCTAGCAAGCGCTATCTTTTCAGTGGGGCCGGCACGTCGCCAGCCGCTTACGAGAAGAAGTCTGCCCATGTCAGCCGTATTGAATGCGTACCAACAACCCGTGGGCCCCGATCTGCCCCAATGGACCGCACGCCCCCGTCCGGCGCGCACCACGCTCGATGGCAGCCACTGCCGCATCGAGCCGCTGGATGCCGCGCGCCATGGCGACGACCTTTATGCCGCCTATGTGCAGGCCGCAGACGCCCGCGACTGGACGTATCTGACGGTGGGCCCGTTTGCCGACCCGGCCAGCTTCCGCACGTATCTCGAAGGCGCCGCGACCAGCACCGACCCCCTGCACTTTGCCATCATCGATCTGAAAACGGATCGCGCGGTGGGCACCTACTCGTTGATGCGCATCGATCCGGCCAACGGCGTGATCGAAGTGGGTAACGTCAATTTTTCGCCGTTGCTCAAGCAGACCGCGATCTCGACCGAAGCCCAATACCTGCTGATGCAATACGCTTTCGATGAACTGGGCTACCGGCGCTACGAATGGAAGTGCGATAGTTTGAACGCGCCTTCGCGCAAGACGGCCGAGCGCCTGGGCTTTCAATTCGAAGGCATCTTCAGGCAGGCGCTCGTCTACAAAGGCCGCAGCCGCGACACGGCGTGGTTCTCGATTACGGATCGCGAATGGCCTGCGGTAGGCGCGGCGTTCGAACGCTGGCTGGCTCCGGACAACTTTGACGCACAGGGCCGGCAGCGCGTGTCGCTGACCGACATCCGCAACACGCTCGGCACCGACGGTGCAGGCGGCCGGGATGCCGAACGCGGCAAAGATGACGGCACCCATGCGGCTCCCGGCAATGGCGCAAACCGTGCCGGCGCAACGGCCACTACCCACCCCGCCGCCAGCACTGCAGTGCCGCCGGCGCGGCAGGCTCCCCCCACGATTCGTGCGCTGACCGAAGCCGACCACGCCCAATGGCTGCCGCTGTGGCGCGGCTATCAAACGTTCTACAACGTGACGTTGGGCGACGCGATCGATCGGCTCACCTGGTCGCGTCTGCACGATGCTGCGGAACCGATGTTCGTGTTGGGCGCCTTCGATGCCCAAGACCGGCTCGTCGGCATCGTGCACGCGATCTATCATCGCTCGACGTGGACGGAAGGTATGTACTGCTATTTGCAGGACCTGTTCACCGCGCCCGAATCGCGCGGCAGCGGCGTGGGGCGTGCGCTCATCGAAGCGGTCAGCGCGCATGCGAGCGAGGCCGGTGCAGGCCGGCTGTATTGGCTCACGCACGAGAGCAATCACGCCGGGCGCGCGCTGTATGACAAGGTGGCGCAGAACGCCGGATTCATCCAGTATCGCCGCCAGCCTTGATATTCAAACGGCGCAGCAGTCGATGGCCGCTGTAGCCCAGCCGAAAAAAAAACCGCGATCGGTGAAGATCACGGTTTTTTCGTCAGGACGACCATCGGCACGGTTGTCATCCGTCGACGGGTCCGCTACGTCGGGGCCCGCTGGGCGTCGCTTACTGCAGCGTGCGCGTAAAGACGAACTTGCCGTCTTGCCAATCCACCGGCACCACATCGCGCGGACCGAACTTGCCTTCGAGGATCAGGCGTGACACCGGATTCTCGATCTTCTGCTGGATCGCGCGCTTCAACGGCCGCGCGCCAAACACCGGATCGAAGCCCCCGCGGGCGATCTCGGCCAGCGCAGCGTCCGTCACTTCCAGGCTCATGTCCTGTTGGGCCAGACGTTCGCGCAGGCGTTGCAACTGAATCGTGGCGATCGATTCGATGTGCTTGGCGTCCAGACCATGGAACACCACCACCTCGTCGATCCGGTTCAGGAACTCCGGACGGAAACTCACCTTGAGCTCGTCCCACACTGCTTCCTTGATCTGCTCATACGGCTGACCGGCCATCGCCTGAATGTGATGCGAGCCCAGGTTGGAGGTCATCACGATCACCGTATTGCGGAAGTCGACCGTGCGGCCTTGACCGTCGGTCAACCGGCCATCGTCCAGCACCTGCAACAGCACGTTGAACACATCCGAGTGCGCCTTCTCGACTTCGTCGAGCAGAATCACACTGTAGGGCTTACGCCGTACGGCTTCGGTGAGATAACCGCCCTCTTCATAGCCCACATATCCCGGCGGCGCGCCGATCAAGCGCGCCACCGAATGCTTCTCCATGAATTCGCTCATGTCGATGCGCACAAGGTGATCCTGCGAGTCGAACAGAAACTCGGCCAAGGCACGCGTGAGTTCGGTCTTCCCTACACCCGTGGGGCCCAGAAACAGGAACGAGCCATAGGGCCGTTGCGGATCCGACAACCCGGCGCGTGAACGACGAATCGCATCGGACACAAGGGTGACGGCCTCGTCTTGTCCCACGACCCGATTGTGCAGATAGCTCTCCATGCTCAACAGCTTGTCGCGCTCGCCCTGCATCATCTTCGAGACTGGAATACCAGTTGCTCGCGACACGACTTCCGCGATTTCCTCGGCGCCCACTTGCGTGCGCAACAACCGCGGCTTATCGCCCGGCTTCGGTGCCTCGACGGCATTGCTTTCCGCCGCTTTCAGACGGGCTTCGAGTTCAGGCAGCTTGCTGTATTGCAGCTCGGCCAGCTTATCGAATTGACCTTTGCGTTGCAGCTCGGCCATCTCGCCGCGCACATGTTCGATCTCTTCTTTGATCGCCTGGCTGCCTTGCACGGCGGCCTTCTCGGCTTTCCAGATTTCTTCGAAATCGTTGTACTCGCGCTGCAGCTTTTCGAGTTCTTCCTCGATCGCTTGCAAACGCCGCTTGGAGGCGTCATCGGCCTCGCGCTTGACGGCTTCGCGTTCGATCTTCAACTGAATGATGCGCCGGTCAAGGCGATCCATCACCTCGGGTTTCGAATCGATTTCCATGCGAATGCGCGCACCCGCCTCATCGATCAAATCGATGGCCTTGTCCGGCAGGAACCGATCGGTAATGTAGCGATGCGACAACTCCGCCGCCGCCACGATCGCGGGATCGGTGATCTGCACGCCATGATGCAACTCGTAGCGCTCCTGCAACCCACGCAGGATGGCAATCGTCGACTCCACGTCGGGCTCGTTGATCAGCACCTTCTGAAAGCGGCGCTCGAGCGCGGCATCTTTCTCGATGTACTTGCGGTACTCGTCCAGCGTGGTCGCACCGATGCAATGCAGCTCGCCGCGCGCGAGCGCCGGCTTGAGCATATTGCCCGCATCCAGTGCGCCTTCGGCTTTGCCCGCACCCACCATCGTATGCAACTCGTCGATGAAGACGATGTTGCTGCCGTCATCGGCGGCCAGTTCCTTGAGCACCGATTTCAGGCGCTCCTCAAACTCGCCGCGATATTTGGCACCGGCCAGCAGCGCCGCCAGATCCAGCGACAGCACGCGCTTGCCGCGCAAGGTTTCGGGTACTTCGTCGTTGATGATGCGCTGCGCGAGCCCTTCGACGATGGCCGTTTTGCCCACGCCGGGTTCACCGATCAGCACGGGATTGTTCTTGGTGCGGCGTTGCAGAATCTGGATCGTGCGGCGGATTTCATCGTCGCGGCCGATCACCGGATCGAGCTTGCCTTCGCGTGCCCGCGCCGTCAAATCCTGAGTGTACTTGCTGAGCGCTTCGCGGTTGGACTCGACTTCCGCGCCAGTCACGTTCTGGCCGCCGCGCACCGCATCGACGGCCGCTTCGAGCGCTTTTTTCTGCAGACCGGCATCGCGCAGGATGCGGCCAGCGTCGCCCTTGTCGTCGGCGAGCGCCAGCAGGAAAAGCTCGCCGGCGATGTAGGTGTCGCCACGCTTGGCGGCTTCCTTGTCGGTCCGGGTGAGCACGGACTGCAGATCGCGGCCGATCTGCACATTGCCGTCGCCGTTCTGCACTTGCGGCAGACCTTTGATGGCGGTTTCCAAAGCAGTGTTGACCCGGTTGACCGCAACCCCGGCGCGCGCCAACAGGCTGGACGCCCCGCTATCGGGATCGCCCAACATGGCAGCGAGCACGTGCACGGGCTCGATGTAGGGATGGTCGTTACGGGCAGCCGCGCTTTGCGCATCGCCCAACGCCTGCTGAAACTTGGTCGTCAGTTTGTCGAATCGCATGATTTTCTTCTTGCTTGATGAAAGGGAGCCGCATCCGAAACGGGCTCGATGCACAAAAGGTGCGGGTGTAAGGCGCATTTTTCAATAGCCTCACCACACGCTAACGCGAATTCGGCAAATTGCGCAGAGAAAACCGAACATCGGCCCTTTTAAGGGTCAATTCGATCACACAGCCGCAGCCTAAGTCCTTACAATACGTCATATGTCATTCAGAACGACCGTACTCGCATGTTGAAACGAGTCACTCCGCCACTCGAGACTCTTAATTGCGCCACCTGCGCACTTGGGCATGAGTGTGTGACCATCGGCATGGCGCCTGCCGAAGCCGAACGGCTCGATGCGCTGATCTCCCACCGCTCACGTCTGAATCGCGGCGACGCCTTGTATCGCTTGGGCGAGCCTGTGCACGAAGTCTTTGCGATCCGATTCGGATCGATCAAAACGCAAATCGAAGATCAGGCCGGGCATACCCAAATCACCGGTTTCCATCTCGCAGGCGAACTCATCGGTTTCGACGGATTGGCTACTGGCACGCATGTGTCGGGCGCGACCGCCCTGGAAGACGCCGAGGTGTGTGTGATCAAGCTCGATGCGATCGATAAGGTATCGGCGGCACTGCCCACGTTGCAGAATCAGTTTCGCCGCTTGATGGGCCGAGAAATCCTGCGCTCGCAGCAGTTGCTGCATACGGTGGGCGGCATGCGCTCCGAACGGCGCCTGGCTTCGTTTCTGATGAGCCTTTCGCAGCGTTACGCGCGCCTGGGCTACTCCGAAGCGGAGTTCAATCTGCGCATGAGCCGCGAAGAGATCGGCAACCACTTGGGTCTCACCCTGGAAACGGTCAGCCGGTTGTTCTCGAAATTTGCGCGCGACGGCGTACTCAGTGTGCGCCAGCGCAGCGTGCGCATCGTCGACATGCCGCAATTGCAGCGCATCCTGAGCGACGAACACTGAGCGACGAACACTGAACGATCTCACTGAACGGTCTCACTGAACGATCTCACTGAGCGAACGCACCGAACGACATCATTGAGCTGCAGCACTGACCGACAGCCGCCGCTGGGATCAATACCTCGCACACCAGCGCAAACGGGCATCGTATTCACGATGCCCGTTTCACTTAGCGGCTCGCGCGCCAATGGCTCAGCATTTGTCGACAACGCACTGCTCGCTCTTGCGCTGCAAGCCCTTAAGCCGCGCGCACTACGCGCGGACTTTCGTCATGACCATGACTGTCGAACTGCGCGGCTTCCGTCGACCCGGTCAACGCCGTGGTCGATGAGCGCCCGCCTTCGATCGCCTGGGTGACGGCATCGAAGTAGCCGGTGCCCACCTCGCGTTGATGCTTGACGGCCGTGAACCCCAGATCGGCTGCGGCAAATTCCTTTTGCTGCAGTTCGACGAAAGCGCTCATCTGGTTGCGGGCATAACCGTGGGCGAGTTCGAACATGCCGTAGTTCAGCGCATGGAAACCGGCCAACGTGATGAACTGGAACTTGTAGCCCATCGCGCCCAGCTCGCGCTGGAACTTCGCGATCGTGGCGTCGTCCAGATTCTTCTTCCAGTTGAACGACGGCGAGCAGTTGTAGGCCAGCAGCTTGCCCGGATATTTGGCATGGATGGCGTCGGCAAATCGCTTGGCGTATTCGAGATTGGGCGTAGACGTCTCGCACCAGATCAGATCGGCGTAGGCGGCATACGCCAGGCCACGTGAAATGGCCTGATCGATCCCGGCACGCGTGCGGTAGAACCCTTCCACGGTGCGCTCTCCGGTCACGAAGGGCTTGTCGTTCTCGTCGATATCGCTGGTGACCAGATCGGCGGCGTCCGCATCAGTGCGCGCCAGCAATACCGTGGGCACACCCATCACGTCGGCCGCGAGACGGGCCGACACCAGCTTGGCCACGGCGTCACGCGTGGGCACCAGCACCTTGCCGCCCATGTGACCGCACTTCTTGACCGATGCGAGTTGATCTTCGAAGTGCACCCCGGCCGCGCCGGCGGCAATCATGGCTTTCATCAGCTCGAAGGCGTTGAGCACGCCGCCAAACCCGGCTTCGGCGTCGGCCACGATGGGTGCGAAGTAATCGATATAGCCGTCGTCGCCCGGCTCCTTGCCTTCCATCCATTGAATCTGGTCGCACCGCGAGAGCGCGTTGTTGATCCGCGTAACCACCTGGGGCACGGAGTTGGCCGGATACAGCGATTGATCGGGGTACATCTCACCCGCGCCGTTGGCATCGCCCGCCACTTGCCAGCCAGAGAGATAGATCGCCTTCAAACCCGCCTTCACTTGCTGCATGGCCTGATTGCCTGTCATCGCGCCCAACGAATTGACGAACGGCTCGTCCTGCAGCAACCGCCACAGTCGATCGGCGCCATTGCGCGCCAGTGAGTGCGCGATCGGCATCGAGCCGCGCAGACGCACGACTTCTTCGGGGCCGTAGCCGCGTTTGATCCCTTGCCAGCGAGGATCTTGATCCCAGTTGTTCTGAAGCTGACGCGCTGCATGTTCACGTGTAGACATCACTATCTCCTTGGGGCTTGATGTGAAACCGGGCGGTTTCGGTCGATTGAAAGCGGGTGATTCGATGGCTAAAGTCTAGGCTTGTCGTGCAGTGCAAAACCGGGGTCAACCTGCGACCAGATGATTTTTATTCATCATAAATATCAATCACTTAAACAACTCGTTTCGCAATGCGAGAAGAAAATGCGGCGCGTGAAATGCGCAATGCCTGCACTGCAGCATCGCATTTCATAGCGTGAAACGAACATGCTGCATCATGAAAATCGGACGTCGGCGACTACAATGGTCGGTCTATTCATCGCACCTGAAGCCGCACTCATGTCCTTGGCCGACGCCCCATTGGGGCATACCGTCGCATACCCCAATCAATACGATCCGTCGCTGCTGTTTCCGCTGCCGCGCGCGACCAATCGCGATGCTCTTGCCTGGGCAAGCCTCGACGGCGCCGCCGGCAATAGCGTGCCGCACCCGTTGCCCTTCGACGGCTGCGATATCTGGAATGCGTATGAGGTGTCGTGGCTGAATGCGCGTGGTCTGCCGCAAGTGGCCATGGCGCGATTCTGGTTTCCGGCGACGAGCCCGAACATCGTGGAGTCGAAGTCGTTCAAGCTTTATTTGAATGCGTTCAACAACACCCGTTTGAGCCACGCCGACGAGCTCCACGCGCGCCTCACGCATGACTTGAGTCACGCCGCAGGCGCACCGGTGCAGGTCGCGTTGGTGTTGCCGGCTGACTTTCACACGTTGCACTTAGGCGAAGGCTGGGGCATCGACATCGACGATCAAGACATCGAGATCACCGGCTATTCGCCCGATCCCTCTTATCTACAGGCCGATGCCGCCGCGCCGGCCGTGCATGAATCGCTGCGCTCGCGGCTGCTCAAGTCGAACTGCCCCGTTACCGGCCAGCCCGACTGGGCCACCGTGCACATCGATTACCACGGCGCACCGATCGATCGCGCGGGCTTGCTGCGTTATGTGGTGTCGTTTCGCGATCACGCCGAGTTTCACGAACACTGCGTCGAACGCATGTTCGTCGACATCATGGCGCAATGTCGCCCGCAAACGCTATCGGTCTACGCGCGCTACACGCGCCGGGGTGGACTGGACATCAATCCCTGGCGCAGCAATACCGGCGCCCCGCCACCAGCCGACCTGCGCACCGCACGTCAATGACCGCCGCATAACCTCAAGCGGTTGTTGGCGCACATCGCTTGGGGCACGGCGGGATACGCCGCCCAGTGAACGATCAGATCGGCCAACCTGCCGGCCTGGGGCGGCACGCCCCACAACTCGGTTGAAGCCTTAGGCGGCACGCCCCACCACTCGGTCGGGGCCCATTGTCGCCCGATGACACTCGCTCGCCCCTTATAGATTGTCAATAATCATCCAAGACTAATCAATAATCGGCAAGGAAGTCGAGCTACTCCTACGGGAAAGCACTAGTGACGGCGAAGCTTGGCGCTCTATAGTATTAATAATGCAATGGCATCGACCATGCAACATGGGCGTGACCATTAAAAAAAGAAAACCACTGGAGACGCCCCATGACCACCCCCATCAAGGCCCACGCACGCTGGCGGTCCGCAACCCTTGCCACGCTCGCCGCACTGGGCTTCACATGCGCCCTCGGCGCCCAAGCCATCGCTGCCGAACAACAGACCATCACCATGTGGAGTCACTGGCCCGACGAGGCCTCCAAGCGCACGTTCATCGAGGCGCGGGTCAAGGAGTTCGAGGCCGCCGATCCGCAGTGCAAGGTCAACCTCCAGTTCGTACAAAAGGCCGACCTCTACACGTCGGTCAAAACCTCGGTACGCACCGGCCAGGCGCCAGACATCTTCTGGCTGGAGCCCGATGAAATTGCGTTCGCCAAAAGCGGCTATCTCGAACCGCTCGACAACTACATCGATCTGAACAATCTGGAAGAGTGGGCCAAGCGGTCGTGGACCTGGGAAGGCAAGGTGTACGCCATGCCACAGGAAGCGTATTCCGTCGAGCTCTACTACAACGTCGATTTGATGAAGAAGCTCGGCGTGCAGGTGCCCGAGAACGGCCAGATGAATCAATCGCAGTTCACCGACATGGTCAAGAAATCGGTAGCAGCCGGCGTGACCCCGCTGGCACAGGGCGTGGGCGACCGGCCTTATCCGGGAGCCTATTTTCTTGGCGAAGTGCTGCTGCGCAAATTAGGCCCGGACGACTACGGCCGCCTGCTCACCGGCAAGCTGAGCTTCCAGGATCCGCGCGTGGTGGAAACGCTGACCTGGGTCAAGGAGCTGATCGACGCGGGTGCGTATCCCAAGAGCCTGGCCACTCTCAAATTGGGTGAATCGCATTACTACTTTCACACCAATCCCGGCGCGCTGATGTTTCCGATCGCCAGTTGGTATACGGGCCGCGCCTTCGTGTCGCCCGACAAGGGCGGTCAACCCAAGGACTTTTCCCTGGGCCTGATGAACTATCCGGTGATGAACGACAGCAAGTGCCCCGAGTGCAAGACGCTGGCGGTGGGCGGCAGCTACGTGATGTATGCGCGCAGCAAGAAGAAGGAATGCGCGGGCAAGATGCTGAAGTCGCTCGCCACCGTGGAAAACGGCAACAAGTGGATGGAAGGTGTGCTGCTGCAAACCGGCGTGAAGACCGATCCGTCGCGCATCACCGGCATCTACGCGCCGTACTTCAAGGAGTTGCTCAAGCGCAGCGCGGGCGCCACGTTCTTCATCGGCACGCCGCTGCACTTCATGAGCGGCAAGTGCGGCGACACCTTTGCGCAAGTGCTCAACCGCGCCTTCCCGGGCGGGTTCCTGACCGTGAAGGAGGCAACCGCGCAGATGGACGCCGCCTGCACGGCGAAGTCCTGACGCCACTGGAACGCCTGACATGAGCCGATCCCCTACCCCACCGCCGGCGGGCGGCGTGCGTCGCGTGCTGGCGCGCTGGTTTGCCGCGCCGGAAACCGACTCGCGGCGCGCGTCGATGTTCACCCTGATGGTCTTCCTCGCGCCGGCGTTGCTGGTGTATGCGGCGCTGACCGCCTATCCGGTGGCCCGCACGTTCTACAACAGCTTCTTCGTCGTGGCGGATATTTCGTCGTCCGAGTTTGTGGGGTGGGATCACTACCTGGCCGTGCTGCGCGACGAGACGTTTTGGGCGGCTGTGCGCAACACCGCGATCTGGTCGGTGGTGGGACCCATCCTCGATGTGGTGGTCGGGCTGCTGCTCGCGCTGTGCCTGTATGCCGGCGTACGTTTCGGGCGCTTTTTGCGCGTGGCCTGGTTTACGCCGGTGCTGCTCTCGTACGTGGTGGTCGGCATCATGTGGGTGTGGATCTACAACTACGACTGGGGCGTGGTCAACGCGATGCTGCGCGCTGTGGGCCTGGGCGGATGGGCACAGGCCTGGCTGGGCGATCCGAAGTATGCGCTGGGGGCGCTGATCGTGACCCACGCCTGGAAGTGGGCCGGCTTCAACATGGTGGTGTGTCTGGCCGCCCTGCACTCGCTCCCCTCCGAAGTGCTGGAGGCCGCGGAACTCGATAACTGCGGCTGGTGGCACAAGCTGGTGCACATCATCGTGCCGATGCTTTGGCCAACCCTGCTCAATCTCTACATCCTGGCTTTCATCGGCAAGATGAAGGTGTTCGATCTGGTGTGGATCATGACCGAAGGCGGCCCGGTGTGGGCCACCGAAACCGTGTCGACCTACGTCTACAAACGCGCCTTCAACTGGAACACCTTCGACCTCGGCTATCCGTCGGCAATCGCCGTGGTGTGGTTCTTCGTCGTGGTGGGATTCGTCCTTCTCTTCAACTTCTTGTTCCGGTCTCGCGAACGGATGGAATACTGATATGGCAGATCTGCCGGCAGTCCAGGCTGTGCCCGCCTACAGCCAACGCGCGAGTGTAGGCGAGACCCTGTCGCGCATGCTGCGCAACGGTGGGCTGATGGCCGTGGTGGTGCTTTACACGTTGTATTCGGCCCTGCCCTTTGTGTGGGTCGGCACGATGTCATTGCGCACGACCGCGGAGATCAGCGCCAACCACTTCTCGTGGCCCGAAACCTTCCACTGGGAAAAATTTCGCATCGCCTGGGTGGATTCCAATTTCGCGCAGTACTTCTGGAACAGCACACTGATCGTGGTTTCGGCCGTGGCGATCGTGACGGTGCTGGGCGCGGCCGCCGCCCATTGCCTCGCCCGCTATAACTTCCGCGGCAATCGGCTGGTGTATTTCATCCTGTTCAGCTCGATCGTGTTTCCGCCGCAGATCATCTTGATCTCGCTCTTCCAGGTGCTGGTGGAATACGACCTCTACAACTCGCGCCTGGGGTTGATGATCGTGTACGTGAGCCTGCAATTGCCGCTCACGGTCTATCTGCTCGAAAGCTTCTTTGCCCGCATTCCTCAGGATCTTTTTGATGCCGCAAAGATGGACGGGTATTCCGACTTCGAGATTTTCTGGCGCATCGTGGTGCCCGTGGGCATGCCCGCGATTGCCACCACCGTGATCCTGAACTTCATCCAGCTCTGGAACGAGTTTCTGTTTGCGGTAGTGCTGCTCAGCGATCAGGACTCGCGCACCTTGCCCCTGGGTATTCGCGCCTACATGGGCGACTACTTTCAAGACATCGGCATGATCGCCACCGGCATGATGATCGCCGTGATCCCCGTCGTCATCCTCTACGCGTTCTTCTCGGAAAAACTGATCCAGGGCATGACGGCAGGTGCCGTCAAGTAAGCCGTTCACGTTTTTCTTGCCTCATTTACAGGAGCATCCTCTTGGCTGCGGTTCACCTAGAAAATATCTACAAGCGCTACAAGGGCACGGCCCAAGCGGCCGTCGAGGATGTGTCGCTGTCGGTCAAGGACGGCGAATTCATGGTGCTGCTTGGGCCCTCGGGCTGCGGCAAGTCGACCACCTTGCGCATGATTGCGGGGCTCGAGTCCATCAGCGAAGGCACGCTTGCCATCGGCGAGCGCAAGGTCAACGATGTGCCCGCCAAGGATCGCGATATCTCGATGGTGTTTCAGTCGTATGCGCTTTACCCGCACATGAGCGTGGCCGACAACCTGGCGTTCGGGCTCAAGCGGCGCAAGGTCGCCCCCGCCGAAATCGCGTCGCGTGTAAACGCCGCGGCAGCCGTGCTGGGCCTGACGGAACTGCTGGCGCGCAAGCCTGCGGCCTTGTCGGGCGGTCAACGCCAACGCGTGGCGCTGGGGCGTGCGATCGTGCGCGAGCCCAAGGCGTTTCTCTTCGACGAGCCGCTATCGAACCTCGATGCGTCGTTGCGCGTACGCACGCGCAACGAACTGGTTCGCCTGCACAAGCAACTGGACGCCACGATCATCTATGTGACGCACGATCAGGTCGAGGCGATGACCATGGGCCAGCGCATCTGCGTGATGAATAAGGGACGCGTGGCGCAGATCGGCAAGCCGTTGGACGTCTATCGTCAGCCTGCCGACGCCTTCGTCGCACGCTTTCTGGGCAATCCGCCGATGAACGTACTGAAGGCACGGCTTGACACCGATCAAGGCCAGCCGGCCGCGCGCCTGGCGGGCGCCGCGATCTCGCTGGCACGCTGGAATCGGCAGGTGGGGGCCGGTTTGCCACGGGATGGCGATGTGCTGATCGGTATGCGGCCGGAAGAGATTTCGGTCGAACCGGCGATCGAAGGCGCCAACAGCCTGCGCGGTGTGGTGTCCGGCGTCGAGCCCCTGGGCGCAGAGACGCTGGTGCTGGTCGACCTCGATGACGGTGCGGGCGAAATTACCGCGCGCGTGCATCGCGACATCACGGCCAGCCTGGGCGACCGGATTGGACTGCGGGTGGCGGAATCTGCCATTTACCTCTTCGATGCGAAGACCGAAAAAGCCATTCCCCACGACGGTCTGCAATGAGCGATCCGGCGATCAAACCGCGGTTGCGCGTTGGACTGGTGGGTGCGGGATGGGTCACCCAACATCATCTGGCGGGATGGCAGGCGATTGCGGACCGGGCGGAGGTGGTCGCCATTGCCGATCCGGATCTCGCGCAGGCGCAGCGACGGGCCGAGGCGTTCAACATCCCACATGCATTTGCCTCTGCTGAAGCGATGTTCGACGACATCGCACTGGATGCCGTCGACATCGCCTCCCCGCGCGAAACGCATGCGCCGCTCGTTCGCCTGGCCGCGGCGCGTGGCGTTTCGGTGATGTGTCAGAAACCGCTGGCACCCACCTATGACGAGGCCGTGCGGGTCGTCGCCGATGTGGCGGGCCAGACACGATTGATGGTGCATGAGAACTGGCGCTTTCGGCAGTATTACCGCGACCTGGGCGCGTGGTTGGCCGCAGGCCGAATCGGCCGTGTGCTGCAGGCCCAGATGACGCTTTACACGTCGGGCCTCATCCCCGATGACAAGGGCCTGCTGCCGGCCCTGGAGCGTCAGCCGTTCATCGGCACCCTCGACCGCGCGCTGGTCATGGAAATCCTGATTCACCACATCGACACCCTGCGCTACTTGCTGGGCGATCTCACCCTTCAGTACGCCCGCTTGGGCCACGCCAGCGCTGCGATGCGCGGTGAAGATCGCGCCGCGATCTGCTTCGAAACGACACAAGGTGCACCCGTGCTGTTGATGGCGAACTTGCGCGTGCATGGGCGGGCCCCGGCCCAATCCGATCGCCTCACGCTCATCGGTGAACACGGCACGATCGAGCTCGAAGGCATGACGTTGCGCTGCCTGGGCGAGCAGCCCGCCACGCTACAATACGACGCGTCCACGACCTATCTTGGATCTTATGCAGCGGCGATCGCGCATTTCGTCGATGCCCTCGATCGCGGCACACCCTTCGAAACCCACCCCGAAGACAACCTTCAAACGCTTTCGTTGGTCGAAGCCATTTACGCACGTGGGAGCAGTGCAACGGAACATTCATGACAGAGCGGGCGTTGATCGATCAGGCAGATGAGGCAACCGCGCTGGACGTGGCCGACATTGCCAAGACCTTGGGCGAAGACATCATTTTCGGTCGTCTCGCGCCGGGTGAACGATTGACCGAAGACACCTTGATCGCCCGCTTTCGCGTCACGCGCCATTTCGTGCGCCAGGCCCTGGCCGATCTCGAACGCACGGGTATCGTGGTGCGGGAAAAGAACAAAGGCGTCGCGGTGCGATCGCTGACCCCGTCCGAAGTACGCCAGATCTACGAGGTGCGTGAACTGCTGCAGCGGCAAGCCGCGCTGCGCATCCCGCTGCCGGCGCCAACCGCCGTGATCGACGAACTCGAACGCCTGCACGCGCATTACGGTGCCTGCTTGCGCGCGCATGATTTCACCGGCGTGCATGAAGCCAACGATGCGTTTCACCTCACCATGTTTGCCGCGTGCGGCAACCAGTATCTCGTGGCGTCAATCAAGCACTACATGTGGCTGACGTTGCCGGTTCGCGCCAAACGCACGGCAGACTACGCGCACGCCATCGCCTCCGAACGCGACCACTACATGATCATCCAACTGCTCAAGGGTACGGACAGTTGGGCGCTCGCGCAGTTGTGCGTGGATCACCTGCAGAGCGCGAAGATCGAGTATCTGAGCAAGATCAGCGGGCAGTACGACTGAGCGATTGCGGACTGAGCGATTGCCGACTGACCAACCGCTGGATCACTTGAGTGAACGACCGACTGGCTGACTGACGGACTGACTGACTGACGGACTGACTGACTGACTGACTGACTGACTGACGGACTGACTGGCTGGCTGACTGACTGACTGACTGACTGACTGACTGACGGACTGACTGGCTGGCTGACGGACTGGCTGAGCGACTAGCTGAGCGACTGGCTGACTGAATAGGTGCACCCTGCGACGGGCTGGATGGACCTGCTATGGGCGCGCGACCTACTCTGAGACACCCGGCAGCAACACCATATCCGCACCTTCGCCGCCGAAGAACAGCAGGTGATGTTCGAACCAGCGAAACTGCGCGTTGGGCATGCCTTCGACGAATTTCTCCGCGACGAGCTGGTCGCCATCTGCGCGATACACCCGCACATAGCCGTCAAGGTAATACATCCAATCCGATCCCCCGCCCGGCATCGACATGCGGGGAACGAGATCCGAGAAGCCGTACGTTCTCGAGAGCTGATAATAATAGTGGTGGTTCGGGCTGTAATGCCTGCCTTCGTAGGGCAGGCCACGCAGGCTGAGGAAGGCGTAAACCAACGCTCCGGCCACCAGTACGATGCCCCACGTCTTTTTGGCGCGTGTCATGTCTTCGGCTCATGGCGATCGCGTGGCGATCTGCCGATCACTTGGGTCAATTGAAAAAGCCCCCTGCTTGCTGCGCATTTCGACTGCCCTGCCCGGCGCGCATGCCTATTGCCCCGCCCGGCGCGCGTTGAGCGCGATCCATTGTGCGAGCAACGCCGCTGCCGCGAACGCGATCCCGGCGCCGATCCATGGGCCGCGCAGCATGCCCACATCGAGCATCAGGCCGAAAAGCATCGGGCCCACGGCCGCGCCGACGTCCATGCCGCAGTACACGAGGCCGTAGACGGAGCCGACCGCGCCCTTGGGCGTGACGCGCCGGATCAGCATGTCGCGCGAGGGCGCAGCCACGCCGGAGCAAAAGCCCGCCACCATGATGACGGCCGCCGCCCAGCCGGCAGGCACACTGCCCGAGGCCAACAACACCAACGTGGCACCGGCCAACACCAGCGAAATCGCCACGATGCGCTCGACGTGCGGCTGTGCAGAGACGAGAAACCCGCCCGCAATCATGCCCACCGCGGATGCCACCATATAACCGGACAACGCGGAACTGGCGAGGATGGCCGTTACACCATACAGGTCGTGCAATAACGGAATGGTGTAGTTCTGCACTGACGACAAGGCAATCGAGGTGCACGCGAAAAAGAGGAAAGCACCCCACAAGGCGGGCTTGGCCAACAGCGCACGCAGCGTTTCCATGGCGGTGGGCGTGGCCACGGCCGGCGCCGGCTCATCGACCGACGTGGGTGGCACGACCTGCGCGCCGGGCGTGGCGGCACGCAATGCCGCGTCGGCTTTAGCCGGCGATACGGCGGCGGCCCCCGATCCTGCAGCCCCCGGGGTCATGCCAGCGGCACCGCCAGTGGCATGATTGCCAGCCTTGCGCGCGGTGCCAGGCGACGTCAACAACCCGCGCGCGATAACGGTCAACCCCAACACGGCAACCACCAGCACCGCCACCCCAAAGGCGGCAACCCGCCAGCCCCACAACGTGGTGAGCGTGGCGATGAAAAGCGGAGCCAACGCCCAGCCCAAGCTGCCGGTAAGCCCGTGTGCGCTGAAGGCATGGCCCAAGCGGCGGCTGCTGATGCGATGGTTGATGAGCGAATAGTCGACCGGATGGAAGACCGAATTGCCGACGCCCCCCACGCAAGCGGCCAGCAGCAGCATGCCGTAGCCCGTGGCGGTGCCGATCAACACGGCCGCGACGACGAAGCACGACAAGCCGAACCACAACACCGGGCGTGCCCCGATGCGGTCGACCACAAAACCGGAAGAAGCCTGCCCCAGGCCCGACACCACGTAAAACGCCGACACGAGCAGGCCCAGGCGCGCGAAGTCCAGGTCGAACGCCTGTGCCAGGGGCACATACAACGAGGGGATGACGAGCTGGAAAAAGTGCGAGGCCGCGTGGGCGATGCCGATGACCGCGATGGTCAGCCAGTCCTGCCGCCGCAGTTGCGGCGTATCCGACGTGTCGCCGGCCCAAGAGGCTGACGTGGCGCTCACTGCGATTTTTCCCGGATGGCGGGCCAGGCCCGCTGCAGGTAGTAGCACATCGACCACACCGTGAGGATGGCGGCGATGACGATCAACACCATGCCGACGATGTGGGCGCTGACGCCATACACCGGACGGTAATAGAGCAGGCAGGGAATCGCGATCATCTGCGCGGCCGTCTTGAACTTGCCCAGACGATGCACAGCCACGCTGGCGCTGGCGCCGATCTGCGCCATCCATTCGCGCAAGGCGGAGATCGTGATTTCACGACCGATGATGATGAGCGCGATGAAGTCGTCGACGCGGCCGAGGTCGAGCAGCACGAGAAGCGCCGCGCATACCATCAACTTGTCGGCCACCGGATCGAGGAACGCACCGAATGCAGACGTCTGGTTCCAACGGCGGGCGAGCCACCCATCGAACCAGTCGGTGAGCGCGGCGACCACGAATGCGCAGGCGGCGAGCGTGTCGCGTACCGGCACTGACATCCAGGTGTCGGGCAGATAGAACAACCCGACCACCATAGGAATCATGGCGATGCGCAGCCAGGTCAGAATGATGGGTACGTTTAAAGGCATGGTGGGCGTATGCTACATCAGTTGCTCGGGTTTACCCGAGCGAATTAGCCGCGCAGCGACTCATAAATCCGTTCGGCCAACTCTTGCGAGATGCCATCCACGGACGCCAGTTCCTGAATACTGGCGCGCGACACGCCCGAAAAACCACCAAAACGCGTGAGTAATCGTTGGCGGCGCCGCGCGCCGATGCCTTCGATTTCTTCCAGCCGCGACACATTTCGCGTTTTGGCGCGCTTGGCCCGCATGCCGGTAATGGCAAAACGGTGGGCCTCATCGCGGATCTGCGCAATCAGCATCAGGGCCGCCGAACCGGGCCCCAACGCGACCGCCGGCCGCTCGTCGGCAAAGATCAGCGTTTCCAGGCCAACCTTGCGGCCCTCCCCTTTGGCCACGCCCACGAGCACGTGGATGTCCAGACCCAATTCGGTAAACACCTGCCGCGCCACTTCGACCTGGCCCTTGCCGCCGTCAATGAGCACGAGTCCGGGCAGCTGCGCCTCGCCATCGGCCACTTTCGCAAAACGGCGATTGAGTACCTGGCGCATGGCGGCGTAATCGTCGCCCGGGGTAATGCCGCCAATGTTGTATCGCCGATACAGCGAGGGCTGCATGTCGTGATGTTCGAACACCACACAGGAGGCCTGCGTGGCTTCGCCGGCGGTATGGCTGATGTCGAAACACTCGATCCGCAAGGCATCGAGCGCGGTTTCGTCGGTATCCATATCGAGCGCTTCGGCCAGTGTGAGCGTGCGGGCAGCCCGGGCCCCCGATTCCGTCAACGCACGCGCCAAGGCCATTTCGGCGTTGCGCTGTGCCTGCTCGAGCCACGAGCGGCGCGTGCCCTGTGGCCGCGAGAGAAAGCGCACCTTGGTGTTGCCTTCTTCGGCAAGCAACTCGATCAGGGCCGGGTCGGGCAACGCGGTATTGCTCACGATCACAGCGGGCAAGGCCCCACCGGCGTAATGCTGACCCACGAAGGCTTCCAGGATGTCTTCGGCCGATTCGGCCTCGGCATGGCTAGGGAAGAAAGGTTTGTCGCCGAGGTGCCGCCCACCGCGCACCATGGCCAGATTGACGCACACGCGTCCGCCCGCCATCGCGATGGCAATCACGTCGGTGTCGCCCCCTGCGGTGTCTTCCATCGTTTGCTGATGCAACACGCGCGACAACGCGCCCATCTGATCGCGCAGCGCCGCTGCGCGTTCGAATTCGAACACTTCGGCCGCCTTCATCATGCGCGTTTCGATTTCGCCCAGCACTTCCTTGGCTTGACCGTTCAGAAAGCGTGAGGCCCGTTGCACGTCGTTCGAATAATCCTCGGCAGAGATATTGCCCACACACGGCGCCGAGCAGCGGCCGATCTGATGCAGCAAACAGGGCCGCGACCGATTGGCGAAGACCGAATCCTCACAGGTACGCAGCAAAAATACCTTCTGCAGAATCTGGATGGTCTCGCGCACCGCCCACGCATTGGGAAACGGCCCGAAAAACTCGCCGCGCTTGTTGGTGCCGCCCCGGTAATACGCAATCCGCGGCCACTGATGCCCCGTCACCCACAGGTAGGGGTATGACTTGTCGTCGCGAAACAGGATGTTGTAGCGCGGGCGCAGGCGCTTGATCAGGTTGCTTTCGAGCAGCAACGCCTCGGCTTCGGACCGCGTAACGGTGACCTCGACCCGATCGACGCGCGACACCATCTGGGCGATCCGCGGACTGGCCAGGTTCTTCTGAAAGTACGACGACACGCGCTTTTTGAGATCGCGCGCCTTGCCGACGTACATCACCTCGCCGGCATCGTCCAGGTGTCGGTAAACACCCGGCAGATGCGGCAGATCAGACAGAAATGATTTGAGATTGAAGGTGTCGGGCATGCTGGTAATACGGATCGCTTTGCAGGGCATCCCAGGACAACGCCTGAGTTTGCGGCATGAGCCGGCGCAGGCGAGCCACCGAATCGGGCTGGAGGGGTCGCGTGAAGCGAGAGAGCAAGTCGTCTGCCCAATCGGGATGATTGCACACCAACGCCATGTCGCAACCGGCGTCGAGCGCCGCCTCGACGCGGGCAAGAATGTCGCCGGCGACCGAGGCCGCAGCCATCGTCAAGTCATCCGAAAACACCATGCCATCGTAGCCCAGGCGCCCGCGCAGGATCTCGCGCACCCAGATCGGCGAAAAACCGGCGGGACGATCGTCCACTTCCGGATAGATGACGTGCGCCGGCATCACCGCCGGCAATATCAGGTCGCCCAGCCAGGTATAGGGCGCGGCGTCGTCGGCCAGGATCGTATCCAAGCTGCGCGTATCGACCGGAAACGCCACATGCGAATCGGCCTCGGCGTAGCCGTGCCCGGGAAAATGCTTGCCACATGCGCCCATGCCGGCCAACGCCAGCCCTTGCAGGACGGCCCGCGCCAACATCGCCACCACGCGCGGATCGCGGTGAAAGGCGCGCGTGCCCACCACCTTGCTCACGCCGTAATCGAGATCGAGCACCGGCGTAAAGCTGAAATCGACCCCGCAGGCGCGCAGCTCGGCGGCGAGCACATAACCGGCAGCGGTGGCCTGCTGCATCGCCAGCAAGGGATCGCCGTCCCACACCCGGCCCAAGCCGGCCATGGGCGGCACGGCGGTAAACCCGTCGGTGCGAAAACGCTGCACGCGTCCGCCCTCGTGATCGACGGCGATGAGCAACGGCTCGCTGCGCGCGGCATGGATGGCTGCCGTCAACGCCACCAATTGGGCCCGATCGGTGAAATTGCGGGCAAAGAGAATCACGCCGCCCACCGCCGGCTGGCGCAGGCGCGCGATCTCGCGCGGGGTAAGCGTGGTGCCCGCCACATCGACCATGATGGGGCCGGGGGGCAAAGCGGTCAGTACATCAGATTGAGACATAACGGGAGGATATCAAGACGGGAAACCGATACGGGCCACCGATACAGCCCGCCGATATCGGCAACCAATAAAGGCAACCGATGCAGGCAACCGATTCGGGCAGCGCTGAAACAGCGTCGGAAAAAAGTGTTTGGGCAATCAAGCTTGCCTGGTCTCGACGATGACGTAGGCCGCCGCCATGTCCGACTCATCGGTGATCGACACGTGGGCGGCGCCGAAGCGCTCGTCGTACCAGGCCTGCAATTCGGGACCGATCACCAGCACGGGACGCCCACTGGGCGCATTCAACGTTTGCACCCGCGTCCAGGTCATGGGCATGCGCATGCCCAGGCCGATCGCCTTGGAGAACGCCTCCTTGGCGGCGAATCGGGTAGCGAGAAAGCGGATGCCGCGCGCAGGATCGCGGGCGCGGCGGGCCAGGAATTTGTCCATCTCCTGGGGGCCGAGAATCTTGGTGGCGAACCGGTCGCCATGGCGCGCAAGCGCGCGCTCGATGCGATCGACGCGCAGCAAATCCATGCCGATGCCCGCAATGGCGGCGCCGTTGTTGCCGCTTCCCACACTCATGATATTGATCCGTTTCTGGATGATGCCCGCCGCCCGAAAACCGGGTGGCGTCTACGACATTCGAAATGATACGCGAGCGGCGGAGCGCTACACTGCCCGGCATATAACGAGAAGAAACGGAGATCGGTCATGCGGCTGTTGCTGGCGGAAGACAATCTCGATCTGGGGGACGCCATCGAGAGCAAGCTGCGCGGCGCGGGCCACAGCGTCGAGTGGGTGCGCGATGGCGCCGCGGCGCTGCGCTACGCGGGCGAAGGGAATTGGGACGCACTGGTGCTGGACATCATGCTGCCCGGCACGGACGGTTTTGCCGTGATCCGGGCGCTACGCGCGGCTGGGGTCGACACGCCGGTGCTGGTGATCACGGCGCGCGCCGAAATCGAAGACAAGATCGACATGCTCGATCTGGGCGCCGACGATTATCTGGTCAAGCCGTTCGACCTGCGCGAACTCGAAGCGCGGCTGCGCGCACTCATGCGCCGGCCTTCCGGCCAGACCACAAGCCACCCGCTTTACGGCAATCTCATGGTCGATCAGGCCGGACGCACGGCCAGCATCGACGGCCTGCCGATCGAACTCGGACGGCGGGAGTTCCGGCTGCTGGAAATTCTCTTGTCGCGACTGGAGCAAACGGTGACCAAAGAGCGCCTGATGGTGCAACTTTTCGACGCTGAAGATGCTTCGCTGAATGCACTGGAGCTGCTCATCTCGCGCCTGCGCAAGAAGCTCGCAGCCGCCACGCTCGAGATCGTCACGATACGGGGCGTGGGCTATCGGGTGACGGTGCATGACGGCGTTTAAATCGTTTTCGATCCGCCGGCGCATCTTCACCGTCGCCTGCCTCTTACTGATTGCGGCCACGCTTGCTTTGATCGCGTTTCTGCGCGGTTATGCCCATACGGCGTCGGACCAGGCATTCGATCGCCTGCTGGCGGCATCGGCGCTCACCATTGCGGGTTCTGTGCAAATGGGCGAAGACGGCGTCACCGTCGAACCGCCCTTCTCGTCGCTGGCCATGATGTCCGGTCAGGAGCGCGTGTTCTATAGCGTGCGCGATCCAGCAGGCGAGCCCATCACGGGCTATGACGACTTGGCGCCCACGTTGCCGCTGGCCGCGTCGGCCACGCCCGTGTTTGCCGATCAGCGCTATCACGACGATCCGATTCGCGTGGTCACGGTGGGCCGCCTGGTGTCCGCCGCGCAACACGTGGGCTGGGTCACGGTGCGGGTAGCCGAAACGCGCGGGGCGCGCGAAGTGCTGGCCGCGGAAATCCTGAATCGCAGCGTGGTGCCGCTGGTGGCGCTGGTGCTGGTGTCGCTGGCGCTGATCTGGTTTGGCCTGCGGTTGGCGTTTTCACCGCTGCGCACGATGGAACGCGCGTTGCGCGAACGGGCGCCCGACGACTTGCGTGCGTTCGACGCGCCGGTGCCGCGCGAAACGCAGCGCCTGGTTGAAGCGCTCAATGCGTTCATGCACCGGCTGTCCGGCGTGATGGCCACGCTTAACGATCTGGTCGCCGATGCGGCGCATCAGGTGCGCACGCCGCTTGCCTCGTTGCGGGCACAAGCCGAAGTGGCGCTGGATGAACCCGATCCCGAGCGCCTGCGTGAACGGGTGGTGCGCATCCACCGCAATGCCACGCAAGCCAGCGATCTGACCAATCAATTGCTGATGGATGCCACGATCAGCCATCGCCTCGGCACGCATGGGCGCGACTTCGTGGGCGTGGCCGAAACCATCAACGAAACGCGCCGTCGCATCGGCCCCTTGCAAGTGCCCCGGCTGAAAATTTCGATTGCGCCCGAGGTGCGGCGCGCGCGCATTTCAGGCGACCGGTTGGCCTTGCGCGAAATGCTGCGCAATCTGGTCGACAACGCCCTGCGTTATGCCCCGGACGGCGATGTGGAAATTCACGCCACGCCGGTGTCGAACTATCGCGTGGCCATCACCGTGCTGGATCGCGGCCCGGGCGTTGCCGACGACGAAAAGGAAACCGTACAAGCGCGTTTCGTGCGCGGGCGCAGCGGCGCCGACTCGACCGGCTCTGGATTGGGGTTGGCGATCGTGCGCAATGTGGCCGAAATGCATGGCGGCTCACTGCGGCTGCAGGATCGCAGCGGCGGCGGCCTGTCCGCGCGCGTGGTCTTGCCCCTGGCGCGCGGACGCGTGCATGCGGGCGGCAATATTTCGCGCCCGATATCGGCACGTCCCACCACAGCACGCCCTGCTCCGGATCGCACGGCGCCGGTCACCCGCGCGCTGGTGCTGTTTGCCATCGTCTCGATGACGCTGCTGTTCGGCCCCCCCGAGGCTCACGCCACGGAAACCGATGCACCGGCATTGACGACCGAACCCGGCACCACGGCCGTGCCGCGCATGATCGAAACCCGCTACCCGGCGCCGCGCCCCTCGGGCCGCACGCTCGTGATCGCCGGGCCCACCGATACGCCGGTAGTGGTGCCGGTGATTCGCGGGTTTCAGGAAGAGCGGCCCGACGTGGATGTGGTGTATCGCGAAATGGGTGGCCGCGAAGCCTACGACGCCACGGTGGCCGGCAAACTGAACGACGTCGATGTGCTGATGAGTTCGGTCGCCGATCTGCAGGTGCGCCTGGCCAACGACGGCTTTGCGATGCAGTACGCCTCGCCGCAAGCCGCGCGCTTGCCCACGTGGGCCAAATGGCGTGACGAGGTGTTCGGCTTTACGTTTGAGCCGGCAGTATGGATCTACAACCCCGATCGCTTTACCGAGGCGACGATCCCGCGCACGCGGCAGGATCTGGTTGCGCTGCTCGAACGCGAACATCAATCGCTGCAGGGCCGGGTGGGCACCTACGACATCGCCGTCAGTGGCGTGGGTTATCTACTGGCCGAGCAGGACGAATTGCTGTCGTCCAACTTCTGGGGGTTGACCAATGCGCTCGGGCGCGTGGATACCCGGCTGTCGGCGACCTCCGCCGGCATCCTCGATGCCGTCGAACGGGGCGACATGGACATCGGCTACAACGTGCTGGGCTCGTATACGCTGGCGCGGCAAGCCGAGGGCGCACGTATCGGGGTGGTGTTTCCGCGCGACTATGTGCTGGTACTGGCGCGGTCGGTCCTCATCATGCGGCGCGCGCCGCGGCCCGAACTGGCCCGTGCGATGGTGGACTATCTGCTCTCGCCCGCCGGTCAATCGGTGGCGTCGAGCCAATCGGGGCTGGGCTCGATCATGGAAGACACGCCCGGCCGATGGACGGCGGAAAAGGTGCTGGCGCGCTCGCAGGGCATCGTGCAGCCGGTCGTGATGAGCCCGGCATTGCTGGTGGGCCTGGATCGCCGCCGCCATTCGCGATTCATTCAGAACTGGAGTCGATTGATTACCGACACCGGGATTTCCCTGATACCGCCAACCGCACCGTGACAGGACGCTGACAGTAAGCGACTCCTATGATGCATCACGCCGGGCGCAGACCCGCTGCGATGATTCCTAATGGAGAAGACACTATGTTTGCCCAGTCACGTCTGACGGCCGCGTGCGCCGTCGCTTTCGCCCTCGCCACCGGCAGCGCCATCGCGCAAACCGTGCCGCAAGGGTATCCCGCCGCTTATCAAAGCATCATCGACGGCGCGAAGAAAGAAGGCAAAGTCGTCATCTACTCGACCACCGATACGAAGGCCGCCGGCCCCGTCATCAAAGCGTTCGAAGCCGCCTATCCCGGTGTGAAAGTCGAATTCAACGACATGAACAGCACTGAGCTATACAACCGCTACATCAGCGAGCAAGCGGCAGGCGGCACCAGCGGCGATCTGGTGTGGAGCTCGTCGATGGACTCGGCACTCAAGCTGGCCACCGACTACGCGCAAAACTACGCTTCGCCCGAATTGTCCAAGCTGCCGAAGTGGTCGGTGTGGAAAGAATCGGCCTACGGCACCACGTACGAGCCCGCCGTCTTCATCTACAACAAGCGCCTCGTGCCCGAAGGCGACGTGCCCAATTCGCACGCAGCGCTGGCCAAGTTGATTGCGGCTCAGTCCGACAAGTACAAGAACAAGGTCACCACCTACGACGTCGAAAAATCGGCTGTGGGCTTCATGCTTGCCGTGCAGGACAGCCGCAACGACAAAGCCTATTTCGAAGACTTGGCCAATATCGCCAAGGGTGGCCTGGTGGTGCAATCCTCCACCGGCACGATGATGGAACGCGTGTCGTCGGGTGAAAACCTGATCGGCTACAACATCCTCGGCTCATATGCCGAAACGCGCGCGAAAACCGACCCGTCGATCGGCATCTCGTACCCTAAGGATTACACGCTGGTGCTCTCGCGCGTGGCCTTCATCAGCAAGAAGGCCAAGAACAAGAACGCCGCCCGCCTGTGGCTCGATTTCCTCCTGTCGGCCAAGGGTCAGGACGTGCTGGCCAATCAGTCCGATCTCGCGTCGATCCGCGACGACATCCCGGGCGACAACGACGTCGACGGCATGACCAAGAAGCTGGGCGATTCGCTCAAGCCAATTCCCGTGGACGAAACGCTGCTCGAGTATCTCGAACAAACCAAACGCCTGGACTTCATCAAGAAGTGGCGTACGGCCGCCGGTAAGTAACCGGCCCCTCGTTCCCCGCGTTACCGAATCTGCCGCCGGCACACCGCCGGCGGCGTTCTCCACGCACGCTCCATCAGGACGATTCGATGCTTGCCCTACGCAGAAAATGGCAATCCTTGCCTCGCGGCGTGGTCGTGGTGCTCACGGCGATTGCGATATATGTGCCCTTATCGCTGATCGTTTATCAGAGCTTTCTCTCGGCCCCCTTCTTTCAACCGTCGAAGGTATTCAGCCTCGACGCGTTCCGGTTTATTTTTGCCGACGACGATTTCTATAAGGCGCTCAAGAGCGGCTTTATTCTGGCCTTCGGCCTGGCCATCATCGCGATCCCGCTGGGCGGGATGCTGGCGTTCCTGATGATCCGTACCGACCTGCCCGGCAGACGCTGGATCGAGCCATTGATCCTGGTGCCGATCTTCGTGTCGCCCATGGTGCTGGGCTTCGGCTACGTGGTGGCGGCAGGCCCTGTGGGATTCATTTCGCTGTGGGTCAACGACCTCATCGGCTTTGTGCCCTGGAACGTGTATTCGCTCACCAGCATTGTGATCATCGCCGGTTTGACGCACGTGCCGCACGCCTATCTGTACATCTCGTCTGCCTTGCGCAGCATGGGATCCGACGTCGAAGAAGCCGCGCGCGTCGCCGGTGCGTCGCCGTTGCAAGTGATGGTGTCGGTCAGCCTGCCCATGGTGCGGCCGGCCATCCTTTATGCCACGGTCTTGCTCTTTTTCCTGGGACTCGAAGTGTTCGGCCTCGTCCTGGTGCTGGGCGACCCCGAGGGCAACCTGGTGTTGGCGACCTATCTGTACAAGCTCACGAACAAACTCGGCATCCCGTCGTATCACTTGATGGCGGCTGTGGCCGTCGTGCTGATCTGCATGACCGTGCCGTTGGTCGCGCTGCAACGCCGCCTGATGCGCACGGCCAACCGCTTCGTCACCGTCAAAGGCAAAGCGTCGCGCGCCCGGCCGTTGCCGTTGGGCAAGTGGCGCTGGGTGGCGGGTGCCGTCGTGGCATTCTGGTTGATCGTGACCATCGCCGTGCCGCTCCTGGGTGTGGTGTTGCGGGCCTTCGTGTCGAACTGGGGCATGAACATCAACCTGATGGAAGTGCTGTCGCTCGATGCGTTTCGCACGGTGTTCTCGCAGCCCAATCTGATTCGCGCCATCGTCAACTCGGTCGCGATCGGCGTGTTCGGCGGTGCCGCTGCAGTGCTCTGCTACACCTTCGTGGGATTGGCCATGCACCGCAAGCCGGACGGGGTCACCCGCTTCATGGACTACAGCGTGCTCGTGCCGCGTGCAGTGCCCGGGTTGCTCGCCGGCTTGGCGTTCTTGTGGGTGTTCCTGTTTGTGCCGATGTGGCTCGACAACTCGCTTGAGGACGGTTGGCTCTCCGTGCTGCCCTTCGCCGAGTGGCTGCGCGAAAACCTGGTCGAAGCCTTGCGGTCGTTGCGCAGCACGATCTTCAGCGTGTGGCTGGCCTACACCGTGGTGTGGATCGCTTATGGCCTGCGATTGATCTCTTCGACCTTGCTGCAAGTGGGCCCCGAACTCGAAGAAGCCGCGCGCAGCGCCGGTGCCACGCGTTCGCAGGTGACCCGCCACGTGACTGTGCCCTTGGCCAAGTTCGGCCTGATCGGCGCGTGGTTGTTGATGTTTCTTATTTTCGAGCGCGAGTATTCGACCGGTGTGTATCTGCTGTCGCCCGGCACCGAAACCATCGGTTCGATGCTGGTGTCGCTCTGGGCGGCCGGCGCCATCGATATCGTGGCCGCGCTTTCTCTGATCAATATCGTGCTCGTGGTGGTGGGTCTCGGCATCGCCCTGCGCTTTGGAGTGAAATTACATGATTGAGCTTTCGGTAGAAGACCTGCATCTGGACTACGGCGATACGCCGGTGCTCAAGGGCGTTTCGATGGACCTGAAGCAAGGCGAAGTCGTCTCGCTGCTGGGGCCGTCGGGAAGCGGCAAGACCACCCTGTTGCGTGCCGTGGCCGGCCTGGAAGGCCCCAAGGCGGGCCGTATCAAGATCGGCGAACGCGTGGTGTACGACGGCGTGGCGCGCAACGAAGTACGTGCCGAAGATCGCAATCTCGGACTCGTGTTTCAGTCGTACGCCCTGTGGCCGCACAAGACCGTGTTCGAGAACGTGGCTTACCCGCTGAAGCTGCGCAAACTGCCCACCGCAGAAATCAAAGAGCGTGTCGAAGCGGTACTTGGACAATTGGGCCTGGGTCACCTCACGCAACGCCATCCGCATGCCTTGTCGGGCGGACAGCAACAACGCGTGGCGATCGGCCGCGCGCTGGTCTACAACCCGCCCGTGATCCTGCTAGATGAGCCGCTATCGAACCTGGATGCCAAATTGCGCGAAGAGGCGCGCGCCTTCTTGCGCGAGCTGATTTTGCGACTGGGGCTGTCGGCCCTGATGGTGACGCACGATCAAGGCGAAGCCATGGCCATCTCCGATCGCATCCTGCTCTTGAACAACGGCAAGATCGAGCAGCAAGGCACGCCGCAGGAAATGTATGGCTCGCCATCCACCCTCTTCTGCGCCGAGTTCATGGGCAGCAACAATCGTCTGGCCGGCAAGGTCACCGAATTGCGTGACGGCGCGGCGCGCGTACAGGGCGAAGGCTGGTCGCTTTGGGGCAAAGCCGCCGCGGGCGTGCAGGAAGGTCAACCGGCCACGGCCGTCATCCGCGTCGAACAAGTGCGTCTGGCTGCGGAAAACACCGAAGACAACGCCATTGCCTTGCCGCTCGTGACCAGCATGTATCTCGGCGATCGCTGGGAATATCTGTTTCGTGCCCCCGGCGAAATCACCGCCGGCAAGCTCGCGTTGCGCGCCTACGGGCATGAAAGCCTGCCCACCGCGCAGCATCGCTTGTCGCTCCCCGCCAAGCATGTGTGGGTGTATCCGAGCGCCTGACGGCCCCGGGCTTACCCTTCGGATCGGCGGCGGTGAGCTTCCGATGGTTCTCAAAACGGCGGCTACTGGCCGCCGTCGTTCATCGCAACGCCCGACGGCCGACGTCCCTCGTTGCGACAGCGGTTACTTGCCGCTGCGCCGCAATGCCATCGCGTCGGCATTCAGCGCGAGCAACCATTCGGTGAGCACGCTGCGCGGTGCCATCTCGGCCGAAGCAGCCTGCGCCGTATCGGTACGCTTGCGATCCAATGTGCCCCGCTTGACCTCGCGTGGCGACATGCCGAACTGCCGTTTGAATGCGCGCGAAAACGCGCTCTGATTGCCGAAACCCCACTCGTAGGCGATGTCGGCAATATTGCGTTGCGGGTCTGAGGCCATCGACTCCAGGCAACGCGTCAACCGCCGCGCTTGCACATAGCGCGTAAAGCCGCCACTCGATCCGAACAAGCGGTGCAGGCGCGACCGCGACACCCCGAAGCGTTCGCACACCACCACTGGCGTCAAGCTGCCGGCCGCCAGATTCGCTTCAACGTAGCGTTGGATGCGGCGGGCAATCGGCGAAACGACCGCAGGGTCGGTGCCATCGGCTGCCGCACCGGCCGCGTTCACGCTACCGGATATCAACGCGATCGAACCGGGAATCAACCACGACACTGCCTCAGGCGACAAATCCGGCAGATGGCGCACCAGCGATATCACATGTTCGTAGAGCAACCTTCCCACCGCACTATCGGCAGACAGATACGCGAAGTACGGCACGCCATGAACATCCTCATGGGGCTTCAACGCCAGACGCGGAATTGTCAAAAGCACGCAATGCGCGTCGCCCATGCGCACTTCGTGGCGCGAAGCCAGATCGAGCAGCACTATATCGCCGGGCGCAACCTCAAACGTACCGCGTTCATTGCGGATGTGCGAAGCGCCCTCAATGTGCATGTAAAGCATGAGGTGATCGACTTGCGCACGCGCGCGTGCTTCGTGATCGCGAATCCAATGCTGGGCCGAGACACGCGTATCCGACACGATCACCGGACCGGGATGCCAGAGCCGCACTTGAGCATAAAAGTCGCTCTCGGCTTGCGTGGCCGCGAGGGGATGGCGATCGCCGGAAGGATCCTCAACAAGCACGCGGCCGTCGGTGCGGTCGAACGAGAGGATATCGAAGTAGGCTTCGATGAAGTGCTGCCATGCCGCACGCGCCTCGGGGTCGGATGCGTAGCGGCTGCTGTCGAACGCGAAGGCCTCGCATGATGCTGCATTGCTGGCCATCAGGACTCTCTACACTCGAACAAACGAGTCAAATTACGATTATATATTTCAAGATACTACGGCTACGACACGCTGTCGATAGCATTACGCGCGAGTTGTGTCACATACAACATGACGACTCGTATCCGGCACAGCGCGCACAGTTTGCGGCACAACCGGCACAATTTCGGCAGGCTAGCGCTCACATACTTCAACCTCGATCGAACGACGCGGACGCACGCCACTGTGCGCACCCGTGAGCCCTCAAAGGACGTCCCGGTGAGCGGAGGAGATTTGGAACGGCGGTATGAAGACGCGCGTCGCGACGACAGGTTGCAGCACGTGCTGTCGACGTGTGAGCGCCGTGCGGCGCAGGGGCTGGCCATCTTGTCGCGCCAGACCACCGCGCCATTCTCGGCCGCACAATTCATGGCCCGCGCCCGCAGGGGCAGCGTACCTGCCACCCCGGCGTACACGCTCATGCAGATGGAATCGGTGATCTGGAACGGGGGCAACAATGAGTACGGCCCGCCGGAGAACACAGACGGTCCGTCGGATGACGACGATGATGCCGATGACGGGTGGCACGACGAAGGCGACGGCACACCAAAAACATAGGAGGCCGACACGTGAGCAACCTGCCGCATCGCGCTGGATTGCAGGAACGTCCAAGGCCCATATGCTGACTGCTGGGCAACCGGGATAAATGGTCGCCCCCACTCGCATTCAGATTGCAGGCGGCGGCATATTGCCTTGCGCCACGTGCGCGGCGATCATCAGCGCCTTCATGTCACGAATGGCTTTTTCCCAGCCGTCGAACACCGCTTGCGCCACGATGGCATGACCGATGTTCAACTCGGCCAATCCGGGCAACGCTGCGATCGCGTGCACGTTGCCGTAGTGCAGACCGTGGCCGGCATTGACGCGCAGCCCCAACTTGATGCCGAACGCGATGGCCCGCGCAATCCGCTGCACTTCCTGCTGGCAGACCGCAGCTTGCGCCGGATCGTCCGACACATGCGCGAAAGCCCCGGTGTGCAACTCGATGACGGTTGCACCGCAATCGGCCGCGGCCTGGATCTGATCGGCCTCGGGGTCGATGAACAACGACACGCGCGTGCCCACGTCATGCAAGCGCGTAATGGCCGCCGTAATCGCGGCGCGACCGCCCAGCACGTCCAACCCGCCCTCGGTGGTGAGCTCGTGCCGCTTCTCGGGCACCAGGCACACGTCGCTCGGGCGAACCTCGCACGCGATCGCCAACATTTCCTCGGTGACGGCGCACTCGAGATTCATGCGGGTGAGCAACAACGGCCGCAGGGCGCGCACGTCGGCATCTTGAATATGGCGACGATCTTCGCGCAGATGCAGCGTGATCAGATCGGCGCCCGCCTCTTCAGCGCGCAACGCCGCCGCGACGGGGTCGGGATAAATCGTCTTGCGCTGCTGCCGCAAGGTTGCGACGTGATCGATGTTGACGCCGAGTTCTATCATGTTGGCCAAGCCACCCGCTCAAAAGCGAGTACTTTAGCGCATCGGCGTGGCTTCGATAAGCTTTTGCTCAACCCGGGTTTTGGTCACCCCGCGCCGGTGTCGTCTTGCATGAGGCGGCCGATAAACACATAGCCCATCCCATGCACCGTGTGCAACGGCAAACGCAGCCCGCTTGCACGCACCTTCTTGCGCAAGCGGCTGATTGCCACGCTGATCGACTTGACCTGGCAGCCGGCGGCACTGCGCACCAGCGCCTCGCGCGACAGTTCGAGACCCGGATCGCTCAACAGCGCTTGAAAGAACGCCCGCTCGACGCCGGTGAGATTGATCGGCGCGCCTTGGGGCGGCACAAGCACCCAGCCCTGAAAACGCACCCACCACTGACCCCGATTTTCGTCGGCGCCCACTTTGCGACCTGCGCCGAGCCCGACGGCCAAGCCCCCGCGCGAACGCGCGTCGACGTCGAAGCGGCGGGCGCCGTCGTCATAGCCGCGCGCGTCGCGTTCGTTGCCACGCCCGTCCCCATCGAAAGAACGTTCAGCGAGATCGCCGCCGCGGTAGGCCTCTTGTGCCATGCGCGGCAGGCCCTCAAAAAAACGGCCGCCGTCGCGACGCCCGGCTTCGTGCTCCACGCCCAGGTCGTGCGGTGCCACGGGGCGAGGCCACGCACGGCCTCGCGTTTGCGCGCGCAACAGGGCGGCGAGCTCGCGCATATCGTAGGCGTGATCCAGACAGAGATCCGCGCCGGCCTGCAGCGCGTGCAAGCGCTCGTCGGCCGAGCAATCGGTGGAGTCGACCACGATGCTCATGGAATAGTTGGCGCGCAATTGCGGCAGCAGCACGTCGATCAGCGCAGCCGTTTCAGGCGCACGCCGCAACAACACCGCATGGGTTGGACGTTGGTTGATGACGTTGTAGAGCGCCGCGAGATCGCGGCAACCATAAACGTGCAAGCCTTGCGCAGACAACCCATGGGCGGTGTTGATGCGCAAGGTTTCGTCGGTATCGAGCAGGGCAACGCAGGGGGTATCCATCGGCACTCCTTGAGAAAACAACGTACGTCTCAATAGCGCCAAAGATTACGATCTACCACCGTTGCAACGACCACTTGCTCCAAAAAAAGGACGAATCCGACGTGATGCATCACGCCGGACGACACGATCGCTTATCGATTGCCATTCGGCAATTGCGACTGGCCATAACCTGCACGAAATGGATATCGGGTGAAGATGTCCGCAACCGATTGATCCAGGCTCTTCGCAGTCATCGCTTGCGAGGCGTCGTCCACCTGGCCCGAGGTCACGCCTTCCCACACCAACTGCTTCTTGCGGGCATCGACCAGATCCACATTGACGGTGCCTTCGCTATAGCGATACACCTCGTCGCCCCACGCGTAGCCGGGCCAGCCGCCATAGAAACCGCCGCGATAGCCGTAATACGCCGGAAACGGCGACGGCGACACGCGGGTTTTTTCCTCGATCCGGGTGTTGAAATTCACCAGCAGCTCGGGATCGGCCGCCGAATAGGTATACCCCCGCATCTCCATCTGACCCTGCGTCGCCCGCTTCAAACGCTCGGTGACTAGGGTGCTGTAGCCGTTCTTGTCCGTGCCGGCAGGAGACACAAAACCGAACGTGCGATAACGCGAAAAATCAGCGCTGGTATCGTAATCGGATCGCACCTGTGGCCCTGTTGCGCATCCTGCCAACAACGCGGCAACAGCGATCAGTCCTAGTCCTTTCGTCACACTCATGATGAATTACCCCCGTTTGGTAGTCCTCATCATGCCGCCAACAGGCCCGGGAGGCAACGACCGGCTGCACCACCTACCTGGAGCGTTGTCCGCTCAACACGTCGCGCATCTGACGGCGCAATGGGGTATCGGCCGGCGTCTCGCCCACCAGCGCTTGGCGCGCACCGGTACGACTTTCACCGGTGCGAAGGTCGAGCTCCTGGACGATCCGGCCATGCTCATACACAAAGGCGATGTCGGCCAATTCGAGCACGTCATCCACGTCATGCGTGATCATCAATACAGGGATATTCCACTGCGCACGCACCTGTGCCAGTTCCTGACGCAACGCGCCGCGCAACATCGGGTTCAACGCGGCAAAAGGCTCGTCGAGCAGCAGCACTTTCGGTTCGCAGGCCAGCGCGCGCGCCAACGCCACCCGCTGCTGTTGGCCGCCCGATAATTTATCTGGACGACTATCGGCCATATCTTCCAACCCAAAGCGGGCAAGCAGCATATCCACCCGGGCACGATCGGCTGGCGCCGGCCACCTGCGGCGCCAGGACGTCAGCCCGAAACTGATATTTTCCCGCACAGATAGGTGCGGAAACAGCGCGTAGTCCTGAAACAGATAGCCGATGCGGCGCTCGGACGGGCGCAAGTCGATACCACGCTCGGCGTCGAACAGCGTGCGTCCGTCGAGCAAAATACGTCCGGCCGCAGGCTTCAACAATCCCGCAATCGCTTGCAGAGTCAACGACTTGCCCGCACCGGACGGACCATACAGCGCAGCAAACGGCGCGTCCGTGGCAAAGCGGACGGCGAGCTCGAAATGCCGCTTGCCGTCTTGCATCCGCAATGCCACATCCACGTCGATCATAAAGTGCCCAAGAGGGGTAAGAAACCATGCGCATCGCACGCGCATGTCGCGATGCTCATCAAACAAAGAAACCGCACATCAACTAAGTAAACAAGGACGCATGCAAATCGTGCGCGCCCGTGGCTTCAAGGCTTACCGAAGCCGTAACGGGCCAACACGTCCTGGGCCGGCGCCGAGGCGAGGAAGTCCACGAACTGCTGCGCAAGCACCTTGTGCTTGGTGTCGGCCGTTACCGCAATCGGATATGACACAGGCGTGTGGCCACCCACGGTCAACGCAATGTTGACGCTATCCGGCATGATGGCCGCATCGGTACGATACACAAAGCCGGCCTCGACTTCGCCGCGGCTCACGTAATCGAGCACTTGGCGCACGCTATCGGCCTGCACGAACTTCGGCTCGAGCTTGCTCCACAACGTGGCGCTGTCCAGCGCTTCCTTGGTGTAGCGGCCTACGGGTACGGTCGCAAGCTTGCCTACCGCGATGCGTTTGATATCGGCGCGATCGAGATCTTGCAGCGTTTTGACTTCCGGGCTGCCCTGCTTCGGCGTGATCAGCACGAGGGCGTTGGTGACAAAATCCCGGCGCGTGGCAGGGTCGATCAGCTTTTGCTCCACACCCTTATCCATCGTCGGTTGATCTGCGCTGGCGAACACATCCACCGGCGCGCCCTGGCTTATCTGCTGCAGGAGCGTGCCAGACGCGGCGAAGTTCAGCCGCACGGTATTGCCAGGCGACTGCGCCTCGAATTGCTTGCCTAGTTCCTTGAAGGCGTTCGTCAGGCTGGCGGCAGCCGATACGGTCAATTCATCGGCAAACGCGGAAAACGGCACGGACAGAGCGAGAACGAGACAAGCAAGACGGGAGCGGTGGCGCATGACATTCCTTTTGAATGGGACGGAGCAATACTTGGTATGGACGAGGCAAGAATTTGGTAAGGACGAAGCAATAATTCGGCTCGGAGAACGCATCCCTCAGCGAAGCGAAAGATAGCGGTTGGAGACCACAAGAATGGCGATGGAAATGACCGACGTCACGATCACCAGCAACAACGAGAGATCGTCCTCGCCTGCTTGCACGGCGTCGTAGATCGCCATCGATAATGTCTGAGTTTGATTGGGGATCGAACCCGCCACCATCAGCGATGCGCCAAACTCGCCCATCGCCCGCGCAAAAGCGAGCAGCGTGCCGGCCAGAATGCCTGGCCACGCCAGCGGCAACGTCACCCGCAAAAATACCGACCAGCGCGATTGCCGCAATGTGCTGGCCGCCGCCTCAAGCGAACGGTCGACGCCCGCGAACGCGGAACTGGCTGATTTCAAAACCAGGGGCAACGCCACAATGGCCGATGCAACGACCGCGCCGTGCCAGCTGAAAATGATCGTGTAATCCAAGTGCTCGCGCAGCCACGCTCCCAACGGACTTCGACGTCCTGCGGCAACAAGAATGGCGTAGCCGATGACGGTGGGCGGCAGCACCAGCGGCAGCATGAACACGGCCTCGAGCACGGTGCTGCCGAAAAAACGCTTGCGCGCAAACACCCATCCCAGACTGACGCCCGCGATCAATGCCAGGAGGGTGGCGAAGGCGGCGACTTTCAGGGATAGGACAAGCGGAAACCAATCGAAGGCATCAAACGCGGCGTTCGTCATATCCGGGAGAATACAACGAAATACGGATCTTCAGCGGGGCCGTATCGGTGTGATGCGCTCACACAATCACTTGGCGAGCATCCCCATGAGCGCGGAAATATCCTTTGCCGCAGCTTGGGCAGCCGTGTCTTCGATCGCGCGATAGCGTTTGATCAGCTCGAGCCCGGTGTCGGTAACCGTGGTACCGCCGCCCTTGGCCCCGCCCGTCGTGGTTTCGACGGCGGGATGCTTGAGCGAACGATTCAATTCGTCGATCAACAGCCACGCGCGCCGATACGACATGCCGAGTTTGGCGGCTGCCGCCGTAATGGATCGTTCTTGCACGATCGCCTCCAGCAGTGCGACCTTGCCGGGTCCGATGGCGATATCCGCGTCGCGGTAAACGCGCAGACGGAACTGCGTATGAGAAGTCATGGCGAGGTTATAGCGCGAGATCGAGGGGAGTGGACCACGAACGTGTGGCGCTCCCCATCGATACCATTATCCCAGCAGCAACGCATCATCGGAGAGCTTTTCGCCGCGCACCCGCTCGAACATCTGCAGCAAATCGGGCACGTCCATCGCACTGCGCTCGGGCCCGCTCACATCGAGCACCACACGGCCCTGGTGCAACATCACCGTGCGCTCACCCACATCGAGCGCCTGACGCATGCTGTGCGTGACCATCATCGTCGTGAGACGATTCTCGGCCACGATGCGCGCGGTGAGTTTCAGCACGAAATCGGCCGTGCGCGGATCGAGCGCTGCGGTGTGCTCATCCAAAAGCAAGATGCGCGACGGCTGAATGGCTGCCATCAACAGGCTTACGGCCTGGCGCTGCCCGCCGGAGAGCAACCCGATACGATCGCCGAGCCGATTTTCGAGCCCCAACCCCAGCGTGGCCAAACGCGCGCGAAAATCCTCGCGTGACGAGGCTTTCACCGCGCGCCCCAAACCGCGGCGCGTGCCTCGCGCTTGGGCCAGTGCCATGTTCTCTTCGATGGTGAGGTCTTCGCAAGTGCCCGCCATCGGATCCTGAAACACGCGCGCGACTTGATGCGCGCGCGTCCAGACGGGTTGCTTGGTGACGTCCACGCCGTCGATATCGATACGTCCCGTATCCACCGGCAGATCGCCGGAAACGGCATTGAGGAAGGTCGACTTACCGGCGCCGTTGGAGCCGATCACCGTGACGAATTGCCCCTCTTCGATCGCGAGCGACATGCCTTGCAGTGCCCGGTTCTCGATGGGCGTGCCAGCGTTGAAGGTGATGTGCAGATCCTGTGCATTCAACATATCAGCGCCCCCTGCCCTTGAATATCCGTCGCTTGACGTTCGGCAACACCAGGGCCAGCGTGACCAGCACAGCCGTGACGAGGTTGAGATCCTGCGCCTGCAGGCCGATGAAGTCGCTGTTGAGGGCCAACGCAATGAAAAACCGATAGACGATTGCACCCAGAATCACGGCCAACGTCATCATGACCAGACGCCGCGACGGCAGCAGGCTTTCACCTACGATGACCGCAGCAAGACCGATGACGATCGTGCCGATACCCATTGAGATGTCGGCACCGCCCTGGGTTTGCGCGAAGAGCGCGCCGGCCAGCGCCACCAGGGCATTGGACAAGGCCATGCCACCGAGAATCATGCGACCGGTGTTTACCCCCTGCGCGCGCGACATGCGCGGATTGGCACCGGTGGCGCGCATGGCGAGACCGGTTTGCGTCGACAGAAACCAGTCGAGCAACAGCTTGGCCACGATCACCACGACAAGCAGCATCAAGGGTCGCGCCACGTAATCGCTCAAGAAGGCCGGCTGCAAGATGCTGAATACCGTGGGTTCCATGATCAGCGGCACGTTGGGTTTGCCCATGATGCGCAGATTGATGGAGTACAACGCGATCATCATAAGAATGCTGGCCAGCAGATCCATGATGCGCAAGCGAACATTGAGCCAGCCCGTGAGCAACCCGGCCACCGCGCCCGCGCCGGTTGCGGCAATGGTGGCGAGAAACGGATCGTGCCCGAACGAAATCAATGTGGCGGCAACGGCGCCGCCCAAGGGAAAGCTGCCGTCGACCGTGAGATCGGGAAACCGCAGCAAGCGAAACGAGATGAGGACGCCAAGCGCGACGAGACTGAAGATCAGCCCGATCTCGAGCGCGCCCAGCAATGAGAACATCGACATGTCGGGCGCCCGTGGATTACTTGATGATCTGAGCGGCCGACTTCAGCACCGCTTCGGACAGTGTGACGCCCTGCTTTTGTGCCGCACCCGGGTTCACGAAGAGCTCGACCTTGCTGCTGCTCTCGGAAGGAATGGCACCAGGCTTTTCACCCTTGAGAATGCGCACGACGATCTTGCCCGTTTGCACGCCCAGCGCGCGGTAATCCACACCCAGTGCCGCAATCGCGCCGCGCCTGACGCTATCCGTATCGGAGGCGATCAACGGCACCTTGGCGTCGTTGCCCACTTTCACGAGCGACTCATATGCCGACACCACGTTGTTATCGGTGCTGGTGTAGATCACATCGACTTTATCGATCAAACTGCGTGCAGCAGAGCCCACGTCAACCGAGCGCGGCGCGGCGGCTTCGACCAGCGTCATGCCCGCCTTGGGCAACAACTCCTGCAGTTGCTTGACCACCACCACCGAATTGGCTTCGCCGGGGTTGTAGACGATACCCACGCGCTTGGCTTGCGGCACGATCTTCTTGATGAGCTCGATCTGCTTGTCGAGCGCCAGCCGGTCGGACACGCCCGTGACATTGGTACCCGACGCTTCCCATCCCTTCACGAGCTGCGCCGCCACGGGATCGGTCACGCCGGAGTAAACGACCGGCACATCCTTGGTGGCAGCCACCACGGCCTGGGCGGAGGGCGTGGCGATCGCGACGATCGCATCGGGACGATCGCCCACAAACTTGCGGGCGATTTGCCCAGCCGTACCCGGATTGCCTTGGGCGCTCTGGTATTGCCAGCGGAGGTTCTTGCCCGCGTTGTAACCGGCGGCTTTCAGCGCATCCTGTACACCGTCGCGAATGGCATCCAGGGCCGGGTGCTCGACGATCGCGGTCACTGCAACCGATTTCTCCTGCGCCAGCGCGGGCGCGCCCGACACCAGGGCGGCCAAGGCAGTGGCGCCGACGACGGCGCGAACAGACAGGCGATTGAACATGGATGGACTCCTTTATCTCGTGGACGGGGCGATACGCGGCTGACGCTTGAAGTTTTGCTTGTGGCGCGCCGCTTGCTAATTTGGAAAAAGCGATAGTCTAACGTGACCCGCGTTCGACAGTGTCCGGGCTTTCCCTGTGTTGAATGTAAGTCGGACTTATGTCGGACAGCGCACGCAACAAGCCGGGTCGAGGCCCGATATACTGGCAACTTAATTGGAGAACGTTATGCAACGACGCGCATTAGGACGATCAGGACTGACGGTCCCCCCGCTGACTTTCGGCGGCAACGTTTTCGGCTGGACCGTAAGCGAAGTGGACGCGTTCTCGCTCCTGGATGCATTAGTCGATGCTGGCCTGAACTTCATCGACACGGCCGACGTCTATTCGCGTTGGGTGCCGGGCAACCGCGGCGGCGAATCCGAGGTCATCATCGGGCGTTGGCTGGAAAAAACCGGCAAGCGCGACCAGGTGATCATCGGTACCAAGGTCGGCATGGACATGGGCCCTGGCGCCAAAGGTTTGGCGCCCGCCTACATCAACCGCGCTATCGACGACTCGCTCGCGCGCCTGCACACCGATTACATCGATTTGTACCAGTCGCACGAAGATGACGAGACGACGCCGCTGGCCGACACACTAGGCGCTTACGCGAAACTGATCGAACAGGGCAAGGTTCGCGCAATTGGCGCGTCCAACTACACGTCGATTCGCCTGTCCGAAGCGCTGATCGAAAGTGAACGCCACGGCCTGCCCCGCTACGAGAGTATTCAACCCGAATACAACGTTTATTCGCGCGAACCGTACGAGTCCGGCATTCAAGCCGTGGCCACCGCGCAGGATATCGGCGTGATTCCGTACTTCGCGTTGGCCGCCGGCTTTCTGACGGGCAAATATCGCAGCGCTGCGGATGCCAACAAAAGCCTGCGCGGCAAGAACATCATCGAGAAGTATCTCAATCCGCGCGGCGAGCGCATTCTTGCCGCATTGGATCAGGTTGCCGAAAGCTCGGGCGCCACGCTCGGCCAGGTCGCACTGGCTTGGCAACTGGCACAACCGGGCATCACGTCGCCGATCGCCAGCGCAACCTCGCTTGAGCAATTAAACGAGTTGGCTGCCGCCGCGCATTTGAAGCTTTCTCCTGAAGATATCGACGTGATCACGCAAGCCAGCGCATGGCAAAAGGAACACGTTTAAGTAGAGCAAGCCCCGCGCACAAGGTTGCGCAGGGCTTGGCATCGGCTCGTGTCGGTTGGCATTGCCTTGCGCGATGCGTTCTTTACAGCGCCGCGTAGCGCTCACGCAGCACGTTTTTCTGTACCTTGCCCATCGTGTTGCGCGGCAGCTGATCCACCACGTGGATGCGCTTGGGCACCTTGAAGTTGGCGATGCCGGCTTTCAGGGCCGCCTGTATGGCGGCGGGGTCGAGTAGAACCCCCGCCTTCGCCACCACCACGGCCACCACTGCCTCGCCGAAATCGGGATGCGGCACCCCGATGACGGCCGACTCCGCCACGCCCGGCAAGTCGTCCAGCACGGTTTCGATCTCTTTGGGATAGACGTTGAAGCCACCGGTGATGATGAGATCCTTGCTACGGCCAACGATCGACAAATAGTCGTCCGGCACGCCAGGCGCGCCGCCAAAGCGGCCGACGTCACCCGTTTTGAACCATCCTTCAGGGGCGAACTCTTCGCGCGTTTTTTCAGGCATGCGCCAGTATCCTGAAAACACATTCGGCCCGCGCACCTGCACATTGCCGATCTCGCCCACCGGCAACGCTTGATTCACATCGTCGACGACGCGTACCGACACGCCCGGCAACGCACGCCCCACCGTGCCGCCAATGCGGGCGCCGTCTTCGCGTCGGTATGGGTTGGAGGTGAGCATATTGGTTTCGCTCATCCCGTACCGCTCCAGGATGGGCTGCCCCATCCGATCGGCGAAGCTCTCGAACGTTTCGGTGAGCAAAGGCGCTGAGCCCGACACAAACAAGCGCACCTTGGGGCACACCGAGCGGTCGAAGCGCGAATCGGCCAGCAACCGTACGTAGTACGTGGGCACACCCATCATCACAGTGGCATGCGGCAACGCGGCCAGCGCCTCGTCCACATCGAACTTGGTTCGCCACAGCATGCGCGCACCCGCCAGCAATGCGCCCTGTGCAGCCACGAACAGACCATGCACGTGGAAAATGGGCAACATATGCAGCAACACATCGTCGCCACGCCATCCCCAATAGTCGCGCAGCGTAAGCGCGTTGGCGGCCAGATTGCCGTGCGACAGCATGGCGCCCTTGCTGCGTCCTGTGGTGCCGGAGGTATACAAAATCGCGGCCAGTTCGTCGGCATGACGCACGACGGTGGCGCAAGCATCCGGGAAATGCGCGGCGGCCGACATGAGTGTGCCTTCGCCGTTTGCATCGAGCGTGAACCCATGCACGGTGCCCGCTGCCGCGATACGGCGTTCGAGCAACGGCGCCATCCAGGCCATGTCGGCACTGCCGTACACAACCACTGCGGGTTCGGCGTCGCCCAGGAAATAATCGAGTTCGCTTTCGCGATAGGCCGTATTGAGCGGCAGATAAACCAAGCCCGCGCGCAGCGTGGCCAGGTAGAGCATCAAAGCCTGCGGCGATTTTTCGGTATAGGCTGCGACCCTGGCGCCTGCCGGCAAATGCAGCGAACCCAAAAGATTGGCCAGACGCCCGGTGGCCGCATCGATGTCGCGCCAGGTATAGCGTTGCGTGGTGGTTTCGATAGCCACCGCATCGGGCTTGCCGGAAAAACCGGATGCCAGCAGCGTGAATAGATTATTGGCACCGCCCAGCGCGTCAGTCGAAACCACCATCAAAACGTCTCCAGAATGTTCGTCGCAATCGGGATTATCGCAAGCGTGCGATTGCCCTGCTGACGACGGGGGTACCGTCGTTCAATCGAGCCAGATTGTCGTCGAGGTCATCGAGCGCGTAAAGATAATTGACCATCATGGCGCTTGACTGGGCAATCCCTTTCGCCGAGCGGTCGGCCGCCCAGTTGAGCCGCTCCACGCGGGCGCCGTTGCCCAGATGAAAGCGCGCGACGGGGTCCAACGGCTGACCATTCTTCATGCTGGACAGGTAATGCGCGGCTAGTTTGAAGGCCGCCCGCTGTACGACTTCGCTGGCGCTGCCACGCGCCGCCTTCTGCAGCCGGGCCACCCAGCGCTCGCCGTCGGGCAAGCGGCCGCGCGGGCGTGCCTCCGGCTTTTCACGCAACAGCTTTTCGATTGCCGGTGCATCCTGCTTCGCCAGCCAATCGTTGAAGCCAGGAATCGGCGACAGCGTGGCGAACGACTTGAGCTTCGGCAGATCCTCGACCATGGCATCGATCACGCGCTTGAGCAGAAAATTGCCGAAGCTGATACCACGCAGCCCCGCCTGGGTATTGGAAATGGAATAGAAAATGGCCCATCGCGCGCGGTCGAGATCCCCGGACGGCGCCTGCGTATCCAGCAACGACTGCACGTTATCCGCCATGGTGGGCGAAAACGCGACCTCGACAAAAATCAGCGGCACATCCGGCATTTTGGGATGGAAATAGGCATAGCAACGGCGGTCGCCCGCCACACGATGCCGTAGATCGTCCCACGACTGGATCTCGTGAACCGCCTCATACACGATCAGCTTTTCGAGCAGAGAGGCTGGCGAATCCCACGTCAAGCGGCGCAGCTCGAGCAAACCCACGTCAAACCAGGCCGACAGCAGATCCTGCAGTGTGCTGTCGAAAGCCGGGAGACCCGGCACCTGCTTGCGCCACTTGAGCATATCCGTGCGCAGTGCCACCAGAAATCGCAGTCCATCGGGCAGCGCATTCAAGCGCTTGAACAGGCGCTGGCCGCCGCCGATGTCGGCATCGTCGATCGATTGGGCGGTCTGAGCCAGGGTGGTGAGCAAGGCCCGCCGCACGCGCGCGTCGGCAGCCAGATAAGCCGCGCTCCACTCGCGCGCCAGGCGATTGGCGGCAACGTCGGTAAGCCGGGCCGAGAGCAGCGCCTGCGCCTGCGCGGGCGTGAAGCTCGCGTCGCGATCCCAAAGCCGACCGATGCGGGCCATCAACCCGCTTGCCCCGGCGACTGCCGCAGAGGCGTCATCAGCACCCTCACCCGATGCGGGCGTGGAACTGACGGGCTTTCCCACAGAAGTGGATTTACCGGAAGGCGCGCGACCGGCGGCACGCGGATCTGGGGACGACATGGCTACACTCCGACGTTTTTCCCGCCCGACGCAGGGCGCGCCGGGACAAACAAACTTAGAAGATGTTAGCAGTCGTTGAGCGAATGTTGAAGGTGCGTTAGCGCGAAATTGCTACCTTTGACGACCAAACATCGCGGTATTTTCGACTGACTGTGAGACCCATCGGACTGATCGCCGCAGGTTGCAGCGCCTGTCAGGCTAAAGCGGCCGTTTGTCAGTTCGGCGGTTGGCCATTGGCGCGACCCGAACCACAGCTACACGCTGAACACGCCGTCTTTCGCATACGCCATCAACGCGCTCGCCCAGCGGCGCGCCGGCAGGCCGAATTGCGCTTCGACCTCCTCGGCCCTGGCCATCAATGTTTCCGCCTCGATGGCGATCGGCGGCCCGGTAAAGGCCAGGGCAATACGGTTGCCTGCGTCGATTTCGGGCAGCAGCACCACCCGCTTATCGAAGGCGCGTTCGATATGATCGATGTTGCGCGGAAAGCTATCGTGGTCGCCAAACAGATTGACGGTCATCACACCGACGTCCCCCAACGCACGCCGGCAGTCGCGATAAAACGCCACGCTGTCGCGCACCGGACCGCGGGCCTCGGCGTCATACAGATCGACCATCAAAATGGGCGTGCGGCCGCGATTGAGCGGATCGGCCACCCAGGCGGCGGCATCCATATGTTCGACGTCGAGGCGCGCTTGCGGCGGCAGTTTGAAGAACATCTGACACGCGCTGGTCACCCGTGGATTCCACTCTACGGCCAGGACCTGACTGCGGGTACGCTTGAGGCAGAATCGGGCCAGCGAACCCGCACCCAAACCCAGCAATCCGATCGCGTCGGTGCCCTTGGGCGGCGCCAGGAACAATAACCACGCCATCATCTGCGCGGTGTATTCGAGCACCAGTTCGGTAGGTGCCCGCACCACCATGGCACCCTGTATCCAGGCCGTATTGAAGTGCAAATACCGCACGCCATCCGATTCGGACAGCGTGGGTTCGTCGAGTTCGGTGGGGAGCGAGTAGGCAGGCATGGGCGGCATTGTAGCCAGCCCAGCCACTTTAGATGCGCTCGAAGATCGCCGCGATCCCCTGACCGCCCCCGATGCACATCGTCACTAATGCATAACGGCCCTTGATGCGTTGCAGTTCGTGCAACGCCTTGACCGTGATGATGGCACCAGTGGCGCCGATGGGATGGCCCAGCGCGATGCCGCTGCCGTTGGGATTGACGCGCGCCGGATCGAATTCGAGCGCTTTCGCCACCGCGCAGGCTTGAGCGGCAAATGCCTCGTTGGCTTCGATCACGTCCATCTGATCGATGGTGAGTCCGGCGCGCTTCAACGCGGCTTGCGTCGCCGGTACCGGGCCGATGCCCATGATTTTAGGATCGACGCCGGCGTGCCCATAGGCCACCAACCGCGCCAGGGGTTGCACGCCGCGCTTGCTGGCCACATCCGCGTTCATGAGCACGATGGCGCCCGCGCCATCGTTGATGCCCGAAGCGTTGCCTGCGGTCACCGTACCGTTTTCCTTCTGGAATACGGTTTTGAGCTTGCTCAGGCTTTCGAGCGTCACATCGCGGCGCACATGCTCATCCGTGTCGAACGAGGTTTCGCCCTTGCGGGTTTTGAGCACGACCGGCACGATCTGATCGCGAAAATAGCCGGCGTCGATCGCAGCCGCGGCACGACGGTGCGATTCGACCGCCAGCGCATCCTGCGCGGCTCGAGCGATGCCAAATTTGGCGGCCACATTTTCCGCCGTCACGCCCATGTGCGAACGATCGAAAGGATCGGACAAGGCGCCCGTCATCATGTCGAGCAATACGCTGTCGCCCATCCGCGCGCCAAAGCGATGTGCAGGCGAAATATAAGGGGCGCGACTCATGCTTTCGGCACCCGCGCCCACGGCGATCTCGGCGTCGCCCAGCAAGATGGATTGCGACGCCGAAATGATGGCCTGCAGGCCCGAGCCGCACAGGCGATTGACGTTGAAGGCGGGCGTCTCTTTGGCCAAGCCGGCACCCAAGGTCGATACCCGGGAGAGGTACATGTCGCGAGGTTCGGTATTGATGACGTGTCCGACGGCGACATGTCCCACTTCGTCCGCGCCCACACCGGCGCGCGCAACGGCTTCGCGGATGACGGTGGCGCCCAGATCCGACGGCGGCACATCTTTGAGACTGCCGCCAAAATCGCCGATGGCGGTACGGACGGCGGCGGCAACGATTACTTCAGTCATAACGATCCTTTGCGAGGCGCGACGCATGAAGCGACGCTCGATCTCTATAGTAGTCATCCCAGACCGCACTTTTCAATGGACGTATTGGCTGCCTGTCCGTCGGGCGGTCAGCGCGGACGCCGCATGCCCAATCGATCGTTTTCCTAGAGCGCCGCCATGGGCCGCGGTGGTGCACGGCCGGCAGTCCGGTTGATGGCCGAACCCCTCCAGTTGAAAACGTGGGCGATAACGAAATCCTATCAAAAGTGCGCAAAAGAATATTAGACAGCGATGGCTCGAGCGCCGATAGTCGTCGCACGCCCGGCGTGTACGCCGCCACTCCCTGACGACAGCACGGCACGCGGCGCGCCCCACTATCGGCGTTACGCAGCTTTCAGCCCATCATGATTACCGCACTCGATCTTGCTTATGTTCCTGAAGAAGACGAACGTCTGCGCGAGCACGTGCGCACGTTTCTCGACGAACGACTGGCCAACACGCCACCGGATATTCGCGCGCGCTCTTGGATGGGGTTTGACGCGGCATTCAGCCGCGCACTCGCCGAACGCGGCTGGCTGGGCTTGACCCTGCCCCGTCAATACGGCGGCGCCGAGCGCAGCGGCTATGCGCGCTTCGTGTTAACCGAAGAACTGCTCGCCAGCGGCGCGCCCGTGTGTGCGCATTGGATTGCCGACCGCCAGAGCGGACCGCTGATATTGCGTTATGGCACGGCCGCACAGAAGGACTTTTATCTGCCACGAATCTGCCGCGCCGAAGCCTTCTTCTGCATCGGCATGAGTGAACCCAACAGCGGCTCGGATCTGGCCAGCATCGGCAGCCGCGCGATGCCACGCGATGCCGGCGGTTGGGTATTGAACGGCAGCAAAATCTGGACGACCTACGCCCACAAAGCGCACTACATGATCGCGCTGGTGCGTACATCCGGCGATGCTGCCGCACGGCATGCCGGGCTGTCGCAAGTCATTGTCGATCTCTCCCTGCCTGGCGTCACGGTGCGTCCGATCGAAGATCTGGCAGGCGACGCGCACTTTTCGGAAGTGTTTTTCGAAGACGTCATCCTGAACGAGGATGCGTTGATCGGCACGGAGGGCGACGGCTGGGCGCAGGTCAACGCCGAACTCGCCTTCGAGCGCAGCGGCCCCGAACGCATTTACTCCAGCATGGTGCTTCTGGAAACCTGGATCGACGCGTTGCGGGCCGACGATGACGTCGATGCGCACGCCGTTGCGCTACTGGGCAGCTTGCTGGCCCGCTTGGCCTGCCTGCGCGCGCTGTCGCTCTCGATCGCCGGCAGACTCACGCGCGGCGAATCGCCCGCACTGGAAGCCACCTTGATCAAGGATCTGGGCACGGAACTGGAACAGGACATGCCAAGGCTGATTGCCGATGCCCTCGGCGCCCGGCCCGAGAAACCCGTGCCCGAACCGCTATTGCGCACGCTGCGTTATCTCGAATCGGTAAGCCCGACCTTCTCATTGCGCGGCGGCACGCGTGAAATTTTGCGCGGCATCATTGCGCGCGGCCTCGGCTTGCGCTAACGCTTTCGGAATCGACATGGACGATATGTTTGGAGACGCGGCCGAACGCCTGTTTGCCGCGACATTTACCCCGGCGTTGCAACGCGCCGCAGTTGCTGGCGACCGAAGTCGCGATGGTGCGGGACGCAGCGATGACGATCGCGAAAGCAAGGCCAACGGCATTACCGTTGCCGATAACGACGGCGACAGTGCCCACCATGACGCCGCCATTGAAGCCGCCCTTGACGCCGCCTGGCTCGCCTGCGAGAACGCGGGGTTTGCCGATGCCCTGCTGCCCGAAGCGGCAGGCGGATCAGGGCTCACGCTGGACGCGCTTTTCACCACGGCGCTGGCTGCGGGCCGCCACGCCTTGCCGGTGCCGCTCATTCACACTGCCCTCATCGCGCCGGCCCTGCATGCCGCGGGGATAATGCGCCCCGCCGGTTCGATTGCCTTGGCGCCGTTCGCGCAACGCGACGGCACGCACCTCCACGTCCGCGCGTTGCCCTGGGGCAAAACGGCACGGTGGGTGGTGGCACAATGCGCCGACGACACGCGGCTGCTTGATGTGAGCGAGGCGGTGATGACTGCCGACAGCGCCTATGGCAGCTTGCAAGCCGACCTGCGGTGGCCGCAGACGGCCGGGATTGCGGTGGCGATCGACAATGTGGCCACCCTCGCCGCCACGGCCTACGCCGGCCAGATCGCGGGCGCGATGCAGCGGGTATTGGAGATGACGGTCGGCTATGCGGAGGACCGCAAGCAATTCGGAAAGAGCATCGGCAAGTTTCAGGCGATTCAGCAGCAACTCAGCGTGATGGCCGAACACGTGGCCGCCGCGCGCATCGGCGCGCAGATGGCTTTTCAATCCACCACCGCGCAGCCCGATCCACTGCTGGCGGCCGTTGGCAAACGGGCCGCAAGCGCGGGCGCGCCAGTCATTGCCGCCACGGCGCATGCCGTGCATGGCGCCATCGGCATTACGGCCGAATACGACTTGCATCGTTATACGCGGCTGCTGCATCAATGGCGGCACGCGGCCGGTAGCGAATCGTATTGGGACGCCCGCATCGGCCGAGCGGCGCTGGCCTCGTCCGACCGAGCGCTCGACTTCATGCGCCTCAAGCTCAATCCACACCCAGCATCGCATCGCGCAGACGCCCTGCCGACGCGCTAGCGCTATCGCGATTGATCACGATGGATAAACTCAACGCGCCGCGGGCGTCGTCATCGATCAGATCGATAAAGCGCACGTGGGGATTGCTGTAGGCGCGTGCCACGGCGGGCACCAGCGCCACGCCCATGCCGCTGGCCACCAGGCTTACCACCGTCTGCACCTGAATCGCTTCCTGACTCACGCGCGGTGAAAACCCCGCGCGCCGGCACAGCTCATGGGTCACGCTGAACAACCCGGGCACTTTATCGTGGGCGTAGAGCACGAAATCCTGCCCACGCAGCGCATGCAAGGCCACGCGCGCGGCGCCCGCCAACGCATGCCCCGTTGGCACCGCCAGAATCAGATCGTCGCGCTCGACCTGCGTGACCTCCAGATCCGGATCGTCGGCGATGGGACCGCGGATCACGGCGGCATCGATTTCGTTGGCGCGCAGCATATCGATCAGCCGCACCGTGGTTTCTTCGCGCAATGCCAATTGCACTTGCGGATAGCGCGCGCGAAAACGCGGCAGGCACTGCGGCAGCAAGGCATAGGTCGCCGACCCCACGAAGCCCAGCCGCAAGTCACCGAGTTCGCCCAACGCCACGCGTCGTGCAGAGCGCCGCGCCTGATCGGCAAAGAACAGACTGCGGCGGGCGTCTTGCATCAGCGCCTCGCCCGCAGGGGTCATCGTTACCCCTTTGGCCGACCGATCCAGCAGCTTCACGCCCACCGCGTGCTCCAGCTTCTGGATCGACACCGACAACGCGGGTTGCGCGATGTGCAGCACGTCGGCCGCACGGCGAAAGCTGCCAAGCTCAGCAATGGCAACAAACTGACGAAGCTGACGCAAATCCACAGACATAACGCAACGGTATCGGTTGATATGAAACCTATATTAGACCGCTATACATAGCCCGACTAGCATCCCTGCGTATGACCACACCTCATGCCTCGCCCGGCGGCGCCACCGCTGCGGCCGCAACTGCTCATGCAGACTCCACGCACGCAGACCCCACGCACTCGGCGCCTTCCATCCCCACCGCCGCGCCCGGCGCCCTCTCCGGCGTGCGCATTCTGGATCTCACCACGGTGGTGTTCGGTCCCTATGCCTCGCAGATCCTGGGTGACTATGGCGCCGACGTGGTCAAGATCGAAGCCCCGGGCGGCGATTCCACCCGGCAGACGGGCCCCGCGCTCGAAGCCGGGCTCTCGGCCATTTTTCTGGGGATGAACCGCAACAAGCGCAGCGTGGTACTGGACCTCAAGCAGCCCGAGGCGCGTGCCGCCCTGCTCACCTTGATCGATCGCGCGGACGTGATCATGCACAGCATGCGACCGCAAAAGATGGCCAAGCTCGGCCTGGACGCCGCCACGCTGTGCGCGCGCAATCCAAGGTTGATCTACGCCGGCTTGTACGGCTTTGGCGCGGGTGGTGCCTACGACGGCCGCCCGGCTTACGACGACATCATCCAGGGCCTGTCCGGCGTGGCCGACATGATGGCGCGGCAAGGCGGCGCGCCGCGTTATCTGCCCACGATCGCCGCGGATAAAACCTGCGGCCTGATCGCCACGCACGCCATCCTGGCCGCGTTGTTCCAACGCGAACGCACCGGCCGCGGTCAGGCGATCGAAATTCCGATGTTTGAATCGATGACGTCTTTCATGCTGGTCGAACACATGTACGGCCGGCATCTGGTCGACGCCCCGCCCGAAGACCGCACCGCCGGGTATCCACGCATGCTGGTGCCGTGGCGCCGGCCGTATCAAACCGCCGACGGCTATGCCTGCGTATTGCCTTACACGGATACGCACTGGCGCCTGTTCTTCACGCACGCCGGCCACCCCGAAGATGCCGACGATCCGCGCTTTGCATCGATCGCCTCGCGCACGCGTCATATCGGCGCGCTGTACGAACGCGCGGGCGCGATCGTCGCCACGCAAACCACGGCGCATTGGCTGGCCCTGTGCGAACGCCTGGAAATTCCAGCGGCGCGCGTAAACGGTCTGGACGAACTGGAAGACGATCCGCATTTGGCGAGCGTGGGCTTTTTCGTCGACCTCGAACAGAACGGCCACCACTACCGCTTCACACGCAATCCCGTCACCTTGGCCGACTCGCATGTGGTGCCCACGATGCCGCCGCATCTGGGCGCGCACACCCGCGAGATCCTGCGCGAAGCAGGGCTGGACCCCGCTCATATCGAAGCCATGCTGGCCAAGGGTGCGGCGATCGATCGCGCCTCGGCTGCCACCCCCCCACACAAGGAGCACACCCCATGACCGAACAACGCCCCACCACGCTGCTGGGCCGCGGCTTTTACTGGCAGGAAATCGAGGTTGGCCAACGCTTCCATACCTTCAAGCGCACGGTGACCGAAACAGACATCATCAATTTCATCAGCGCCACCGGCATGCTGGAAACGATTTTCATCGACACCACTTTCGAGCACGGTGCCATCCAGGGTCGGCCGGTGCCGGGTGCCCTGACCTATGGTTTGATCGAAGGCATATTGATGCAGACGATGGTGCAAGGCACCGGCTTGGCCCTGCTCGAAGTACACAAGAAAATGCTGGGTCCGGTCGTGGCCGGCGACACCATCTGGGCCGAAGTTGAAGTGACCGGCGTACGCCCCACATCCAAGCTCAATCGCGCCGTGGTGACGTCGGCCATTACCGTAAAAAATCAACATGGCAAAGCCGTGATGGATTACACCGCCGTGCGCATGCTGGCTGGGCAACCCTAGCCGCGCCGTGCTTTCCCGCCTTGTCAGGCCCACCACCAAAATAACGGAGACAACATGACAAAGCATCCCCTGAAGACCTTTATGGCCGCGCTCGGCACGGTGGCCTGCCTCGCCTTGCCCGCCGGCGTGCTGGCCGCAGACTCGGCCTGGCCGCAACGGCCGATCACGATGATCGTGCCCTTTCCACCGGGCGGCCCCACCGATCTGGTCGCCCGCGTGCTGGCCAAGCAATTGACCGATCAACTGGGTCAGACCATCGTGGTCGAAAACAAGGGCGGCGCCAATGGCAACATCGGCATGCAAGCGGCCGCGCTGGCCAAGCCCGATGGCTATACGGTGCTCTACAACACCTCATCGATTGCACTGAGCCCCAACCTGTATGCGAGTCTGGCGTTCGATCCCGCCAAGGACTTCACTGCTGTGTCGTCGACGGCCGTGATCCCACTCGTGCTGCTCGTCCATCCCTCGGTGCCCGCCACCGACCTGAAGTCCTTCATCGATTACGCCAAATCGAAAGACGGCGGTTTATCGTATGCGTCAGCAGGCGCCGGCAACGTCACGCATCTGGGCGCGTATCTGTTTTTGCAATCGGTGGGGGTGCGTGCCACGCACGTGCCCTATCGTGGCAGCGCACCGGCGATGACGGATCTTGTGGGTGGGCAAGTGCAATTCAGCACCAATACGCTGAACGACTCGCTGCCCTTCATCCGCGACAATCGCGTGCGTGCGTTGGCGGTGACGAGCAAGGTACGCAGCGATCGCTTACCCGATGTGCCAACGGTTGCCGAAGCGGCCATACCGGGATTTGAAGTGGGCGCCTGGCAAGGAATTGTGGTGCCGGCAGGCACCCCACAAGCGATCGTGCAAAAACTCAACGCCGAGATCGGCCGTGCGCTCAAGTCGGACGAGATGCAGAAGCAACTCGCCTTGCAAGGCGCGCAGGCCCTGGGCTCAACGCCCGAGGCCTACGCGCAGTACATCAAGAGCGAAACCGCCCGTTGGGGCGAGGTGGTCAAGGCCGCGGGGGTGAAGCTGGACTGACCTTGGCGGGGCCGGCGTCCTGCGCGTCGGCCACGGCCTGGGCATCGACGCGCGGTACGCCGGCGGCTTGTTCGGCGGCGCCTTGCGTGTTGACGAGGCTCCCGTCGGCCCCATGCACGTCGGCCCCACGCACCTCGGCAGATTGCCCGTCGGCGGCCATCGCGTTATTGCGCAATTCCTCTTGCGACACCGGCACCACCGCATCCACTGGCGACGTCGCCGCCATCTCGTCGGCCTGGGCCTCACCATCATCCACCGGCGTAGGATTGACGAGCTCGACCACCTTGCGGCGTGACAGCATGCCGACGAACTCATCGTTTTCGTCGGTCACCGCCATCGGCTCATTGCTGTTGAGCAATTTGGCCAGCACTTCATCCAGGCCGGCCGTGGACGGCACCGTGGTCAGGTCTTCCACGAAGCGAGCGATATCGCGGGCGTTTTCGCCCACTGCACGGCGGGCCGCGTCCAGCGTCAACACACCAGCCAGGCGTTTGCCGTCCAGCACTGGCGCATAGCGCCAATCCAGCGCCTGCAAGCGTTCGAGCACATGCGCCGGGCGCGAACGCATCGTGAGCGTCAAGCGCGGCGGATTGACCGCGTGCGTGGCATTGAGCACCTTGCCGCGGTTCACATCCTGCAGGAACGCCTGCACATAATCGGTGGCCGGGTTGAGCAGAATATCTTCAGGCGTGCCCTCCTGCACCAGCTCGCCGTCTTTCAGGATCGCGATTCGATTACCCAGGCGCAACGCCTCATCCAGATCGTGAGTGATGAACACGATGGTTTTGTTCAACCGGGCCTGCAACTGCAGCAGGTGATCCTGCATTTCGCGGCGAATCAGCGGATCGAGCGCCGAGAAGGCCTCATCCATCAACAGGATCTCGGCGTCGGTGGCGAGCGCACGGGCCAAGCCCACACGTTGCTGCATGCCGCCCGACAACTGATGCGGATACTGGCTTTCGAAACCTGCCAGACCCACTTGCTCCAACCAGCTGCGCGCCGTGGCCTCGCGGGTTTTGCGATCCACGCCTTGCACCGTCAAACCATATGCCGCGTTATCCAGCACCGTGCGATGGGGAAACAGGCCGAAGCGCTGAAACACCATGCTCATCTTCTTTTGACGGAAGCGCTCGAGGTCGCGGTTGTTGAGCTTCATCACATCCTCGCCATCGACCAGGATCTGGCCGGAGGTAGGATCGATCAGGCGATTGAAGTGGCGAATCAACGTCGACTTACCCGAGCCCGACAGGCCCATGATGACGTAGATGCTGCCTTCTTCGATCGACAGGCTGATGTCGCGCAAACCGAGCGTGTGACCGCTCTTGGCCAACAGGTCATCCTTGCCGATGCCGCCTTGCGCTTCAGCCAGCCACTTCTTCGGATTGGAGCCGAAGACTTTGTAGATGTTCTTGACTTCGATCTTGCTCATCGTTGGCCTCCTTGGCGACGGACACGGTGTCCATAGGATTGGGTGATACGGTCGAACAGCACGGCGAGCACGACAATGCCCAGCCCGGCCAGCAACCCTCGTCCCACCTCAAGGCGGTTGATGCCCAACAACACTTCATAACCCAGCCCGCGCGCACCGATCATCGAGGCAATCACCACCATCGACAACGCCATCATCGTGGTCTGGTTGATCCCGGCCATGATGTTGGGCAGCGCCAGCGGCAATTGCACGCCGAACAACTGCTGGCGCGACGAGGCGCCAAACGCACGCGAAGCTTCGAGCACTTCACGATCGACCAGACGAATACCCAGATCGGTCAAGCGGATGAGCGGCGGTACGGCATAGATCACCGTGGCGATCAGCGCGGGAATCTTGCCCAGGCCGAACAGCATCACGACCGGGATCAGATACACGAAGCTCGGCATGGTTTGCATGACGTCGAGCACCGGCAGCATGATCGAACGCAGCCAATTGATGCGCGCCATCAGGATGCCGAGTGGAATGCCCACCAGCACCGAAAGCAGTGTGGCCATGATCATGAGCGACAGCGTCTGCATGCCGGCGTCCCACAACCCCAGCACACCCAACAGGCAAAGCAGCGCGCCCATGGCGAGGCTGAAGCCGATGCGACGGCTGACGCCGAAGGCGATGACGATGGCAGCGATGACCACCACCCACCACGGCGTATTGCGCAGCAATTGTTCGAGCCAGACCAGCACATCCAGGATCGGCTGCGACAGATCCTCGAGATGACTGGCGTAATTCTCGACCAGATGATCGACGAAGCCGTCGATCGCCCCGCGCACGGCGCGGGCAGGAATAATTTCGGGAAACATGAATAAAACTCCGCGGAGTCACGCCAGGGGCGGCGCAACTAGCAAGCCGCGCGCCGCAAACCGGCATGGGGAGGAGAAAAACGACACCGGCCACGCACTGGCACCGGCAATGAAAAGAAAAAATCGAAACGGGAGACACCGCTTCGATCATGGGCGTGCGCCGTCTGGCGGCACGCCCGAGTCACGTTATTACAAGGCCGCCTGCACGCGTTGGGCGACGTCAGCCGGCACCCACTTGGTCCACACGTCCTGCTGGTTTTTGAGGAACCAGGTCGAGATGTCTTTCGAATCGTCGCCCGACTCTTCCATATGCGCCAACGTCTTGTCGATCACGTCGGTGGGCACGGACATCTTCGAGAAGAATGCCGTGAGCTTGGGCGCGTCTTGCATGAACTTGGCATTCAACGCGGTGAACACCGGATTTTCCGGATAGGCGCTGGGCTCGGGATTGGCGCAGTTGGGCGACGTCAGGCACTTGTGCTTTTCGGCGTCATAGGGCGGCAAGTCGAGCTTGACCAGATCCAGCGCGCCCACCAGCGGCGTCGGATACCAGTAGTAGAAAACGATATTTTGCTTGCGCTTGTACGCCGACATCAACGCGGCTTTCTGTGCGGCACCGGTTCCCGGCGAGTACAACGTGTAGCTCTCGTCGAGCTTCAATGCGCGATAGAGATTGCTGCTGGCGACTTCGCAGCCCCAGCCTGCCGGGCAACCGTAGAAACGGCCCTTGCCGGGTTCTTCGCGATCCTTGAATTCGTCCTTGTACTTCGGCAGGTCGGCCGCGCTTTTCAGCTCCGGCAGACGATCGGCCGTGTACTTCGGGATGAACCAGGCTTCGCCGCCGGTGTACAGATCGGCGACCCGCTTGACCTTGCCCCCTTTCTCGGCGCGTTCCCACGGCTCGGCCACGCTGTTGAGCCAGACCTCGGTGTTGACATCCAGGTCACCGCGCTCGAGCGCGGCCAACGCCGGCAATGTCTCGGTGGGCAGCACTTGGGTCTTGCAACCGTAGCCCTTCTCGACGATGAAGCGTTGCACGTCAGCCAGAACCAGGTTGGACTCCCAGTTCATGCCGCCGAAATTGACCGGGCGGTTGACTTCACACGTGGGGGTATCGGCGGCTTGGGCGGCACCGCAGGCGGCGAACAAGGCAGCGGCGATGGCAAGATGCTTGGGGGAAAACGACATGGGATGAAATCTCCTATAGGTGGCAGACCGAACCTGCCCCTCGCGGGGCGATTCGATCCTGGCGCTAAAGGGGAATGCATGGGGCGCAATGCCCTAACAGACCGGCTAGCAGGTGGGCTGGATCGAGGGATCCAAAACCCGCGCAAGGCGCATCGGGATAACGCGGCGGTGCATGGCGTGTATTACGGGAACACACTGCACCGCGCAGGCGTCGGACCGGGCAAGCCTGAAGAGGCGATGCCGATCGCAATCTCAATGTGCGAAAGATGGGTGCAACTGAACGACGAAGACAGCATTTTAGACAAAAGTTTACGTCGCGCCAAATCCAACGGCCGTTTTCCGTAACATTTCGCGCAATTTTGGGCCGTTTCCCAGGGGTGGCCTCCCCTCGCCCCGCCTATCCAGTAAAGAGAAGGTCGATCAGGTCAGTTGCATTGAGTGACAAAATAGCATCCCGGCCGGCTTGCGCGACGGGAACTTACTACTAACTGAATGAAGCAAAATTACGGTGTTAAAAATGGCGCGCCGCAGCATCGACATGAACATTGGCCGGTGTCAATGTCGGTGCAGTTGCCGGCCGCAGCGATGGGTGCCGGTGGGGCTGTCGGTGTTGCTGTCGGTGTTGCTGTAGCTGTAGCTGTCGCCGTCAGTGTCAGTGTCGATGCAGGTTTCGGTGCAGATGTCGGCCGCAGCCCGGGATGTCAGCCCCAGCGATACTGCCGACACCACAAAGGATCGTCAGGCCTTTCTGATGATGTAGTCCTGCTCGACCGATTCGATCTGGGCCTCTCCCTCCGCATAGATATAGTCGCGGCGCCAGGGGTATGCGAGATCGGCGGGATCATCCAGCTCATCGCTGCGCCCGGTCGCAGGCGGTTGCGCCAGAATCTGATGCAGTTCCAACCAACCGTGCTCGAACCCCATCGCGCATCCCGCCAGATAGATCCGATACGCACGCAGCGAACGTTCGCCCTGCTCGCCCACGAGCACTTGACGCGCCTCGTCCATCCGCGCCTCGAGCGCATCGCTCCATGCCCACAAGGTGCGGGCGTAATGCGGGCGTAGGTTTTCAACGTCCACGGCCTCGAGACTGCCGTTGGTCATCGCCTCGAGCACACGGCTGACATGGGTCAGTTCGCCGCCGGGGAAGATATAGCGCTCGATGAACTCGCCCATGCCGTTGCCCAGCTCGGCGTTGCGTACGCCGGCGGCCGTGATGCCATGATTGAGCACCAGCCCGCCAGGACGCAGCAAGCCGTTGAGCTTGGCGAAGTAATTGACGAGTTGGGCGCGCCCAACGTGCTCGAACATCCCCACCGAGGCGATCTTGTCGAACGGCTGCGCCGGATCGAGCGTGCGGTAGTCGCGCAGCTCCATGCGAACGCGTCCGGAAAGGCCTTTCTCCTCGATCAAACGATTGACGTGCGCGTGCTGGTTGCGTGACAGCGTGATGCCGGTGGCGTCCACACCGTAGTGTTCAGCGGCCCACAACAGCAACCCCCCCCAGCCCGCCCCCACATCCAGAAACCGCTCGCCGGCCGTCAGGCGCAGCTTGCGGCAGATGTGATCGAGCTTGGCCTCCTGCGCCTGGGCCAGCCCCATGTCGGGCGTGCGGTAGTACGCGCACGAATAGACGCGCCGCGGATCCAGCCAGAGCGCATAGAAATCGTCGGAGAGGTCGTAGTGAAATTCAATCTGCTTGGCATCGCGTTCGATCGAATGGCGCCAGACCGACATCACCCGCTTGACGATATCGGTCAGCCAGCCGCCCCGCGCGGCCTCGACGGGCGAACCCGGCAATATTGCGGCCGCCGCGCGCATGACGTCGTGCATCGGGCCTTCGATATCGACCCGCCCCTCGACGTAATCCTGCCCCAGCACGCCCACATCGCCACTGGCTAAGTGTGCCAGCGCCTTCACATCCTTGACCGTGAAAGTGACCTGTTCGTCAGGCGGCCCGAGCCGTGCGCCATCAGGAAGAATCAGGGCCACACGGACCGGCAAACTCTTCAACTTTCGATCAACAGCAGACTGCAACGGATTCACGATGCCCTCTCCAATAGGTCGGTACGAGCGACTTTATCGGAAAAAAGCGTAAACCTGTATGTAAGGTGCCACATGATAAAGTTACCGGTCGTACCGCCGTCACCCCACAGACCATGCCCCCTTCCCGTTTTGCCGCCAGCCTGCCAGGATGGCTGATCCTCATGGGCGCGCTGACGGCCATCGGTCCATTCTCGATCGATATGTATCTGCCGACGTTCCCGCGGATTGCTACGGACCTGATGGTGTCGCGCGGCGACGTTGAACGTACGCTGGCCGCCTACCTTGTCGGGCTGGCCACGTCGCAGATTTTCTACGGTCCCATCAGCGACCGGTTCGGGCGACGTATTCCTTTGATGGTCGGCTTGACCATCTATATGTGTGCATCGCTGGGCTGTGCGCTCGCCGGCTCGATCGAAGCGCTCACCTTCTGGCGCTTCGTCCAGGCCATTGGCGGCGCTGCCGGCATTGTGATTCCGCGAGCGGTGATCCGCGACAATTACGACACACAGCAGTCGGCCCGCGCGCTGTCGCTCCTGATGCTCATCATGGGGCTGGCGCCGATTCTGGCGCCCATCGTCGGGGGTCAGGTCGTCAGCTTTACCACGTGGCGGGCGTTGTTCTGGATCATGCTGTTCGCGGGCGCCGCCCTGATGCTGTCCGTGATCTTCATCATGCGCGAAACGCTGGCCCCCGAGCGCGTCGTTACCTTGAGCTGGGCCAATATCATCGGCAACTTCCGCGCGTTGCTCAAGGATCGCGGGTTCGTGGCCCACAGCTTTGCCGGCGGCATGGGGCAAGCGGGAATGTTTGCGTACATCATCGGCTCGCCGCGGGTGTTCATCGAGGTTTATCACGTCGATCCGAAATGGTATGGCGTGTTGTTCGGCATCAACGCCATCAGCCTGATTGCGGCGTCGCAAGTGAGCGCCAAGCTGCTGCGCACCTATAAACCGCAGCAGTTGCAGCGCCCGGCGCTCAACTTCCTGGCCTGTGCCGGCGTCGCCACCTGTGCACTGAGCGTGGCGGGTGTGATGACGCTGCCGATTCTGATGGTGTGCCTGATGTGCTACATGGCGTGCCAGGGGTTCGTGAATCCCAATTCGGCGGCCTTGGCACTATCCGATCAGGGCAAGCGCCTGGGCGCGGCATCGGCGCTCTTGGGTACGCTGCAGTTCACCTGCGGCGCCACTGCCGGACTCTTCGTGAGCATCTGGCAGACCGAATCTGCCCTGCCGCTTGCCACGATTATGGGCATTTGTGCCAGCTTGTCGTGGTTCTCTGGCCGCATTGCACGTCGCGCGACTTGATTACTGAGCCTTTTTCGTTTTAGAATCTACGGCTTAACCAAAACTTTTCGTATGGAGCGCGCAGTCGGCGCTTCATTACACAGATCGCCTTTACGGCCTTGCCCCCAATCTGCGTGACCTTAACGCGGATGTATTTTCGGCAGAAGCAGGTTTGCAATTCACGTTTGCGGCCTCGGATGAAAAAATACTGAAGGCAATGCCGGCTTGGCAGCTTCATTTAAAGAGGTGCAATGATGGCACGCGTATGCCAAGTAACCGGCAAGGGCCCCATGGTGGGCAACAATGTTTCGCACGCGAACAACAAAACCAAGCGTCGCTTCCTCCCCAACCTGCAATCGCGCCGGTTCTGGGTTGAGAGCGAAAACCGCTGGGTACGTCTGCGCGTTTCCGCCAACGCGATCCGCACGATCGACAAGAACGGTATCGAATCCGTCCTGGCCGACCTGCGTGCTCGTGGCGAACTGGCCTAATCGGCCCCTCCTAACCAGAACCTAACAGGAGCCCGACATGGCCAAAGGTATCCGCGAAAAGATCAAGCTCGAGTCGACCGCCGGCACGGGCCATTTCTACACCACGACGAAAAACAAGCGCACCATGCCCGAGAAGATGCTGATCAAGAAATTTGATCCCGTCGTTCGCAAGCATGTTGACTACAAGGAAACCAAGCTCAAGTAAGCTTGGCATCCGGCCACGCGCCCTAGCGGCAGCGATGGTTTCGTCTCAAAAAAGGCTCCCTCGGGAGCCTTTTTTGTATGGATCAGGCTTGCATGCCCATCGCTGGATCGCTTACCGCATCGCGGCCGGTTTCCACCCGACCGGCAAAACGCCGGTAGAACGTCTCCGATCCGGCCACCGACACCTCGAAGTCGTACCACTGGCCGCTATCGGCCACGCTCCAGCCCTGCTCCACGACCGAACCGGGCGCCACGCTCAGCACCCAAGGACCATCGGTGCGATACGCCAGCGCACGAATGCTTACCTCGCACGCTGCGCCCCCCGAATTCGCCACCTTGACGGATACCGCTGCCCCTGCCGGGTCATAGCACACCTGAATCTCAGGTACTGCAACCGATGCGCCGGCACTTGCGGCAATCTCGCCGCGGAAGTGCCGGTGATACCCATTGGGGCCCAACACCCATAAGTCGTAGCGTCCACCATCGACCGATTGCGGGACCCACACATCGTCCAGCGTCTTGCCCGCCTCGACCATATAGCGCTTGGGGAGAACGTCGAGATGCAGCTTGTCGTACACGTGGAAAACGGCTCCCGCCGTGCCGCCGTTGGCGAACAGCAACTGCACCTGCCGAGCATCGGCCTGCGCGCGCGCGCTGGTGTGCAGCACATACGGCAACGCGCGCGAGGGTCGTGTGCCGGCCGCTTGCTGCGGCAGCACCTGATTGGACGGCACAGGAATTTGCGGCAGCGCTTGTTGCGCGGTCCGTCGGGCATCGGCTTCGGCCCGCGATTGCCGTCCCGCCAACACCGGCAGCGCCTCGGCGTTGGGCGTCTTGAAGTTGAACGCCGAGGTGAGATCGCCGCACACCGCCCGCCGATAGGCCGAAATGTTCGGTTCCTTCACACCGAACCGGGTTTCCAGAAACTGCAGCACCGAGGTGTGATCGAAGGTTTGCGAGGCCACCCAGCCGCCGCGGCTCCACGGCGAAATCACATGCATAGGCACCCGCGGGCCCGGCCCGTATACGCCGCCATCGGGCTGCGGCTGCTTGGTCGTACCGGGCGGATTGGGATGCGTAAAGCGCTCGAACGCCACATCGCTATCGGGCAACGTCGTCTTGCCGGCCGGCGTGCCATCCGGATTCAGCGAGGGCGCCGAGGGCGATGGTATGTGATCGAAGTAGCCGTCGTTTTCGTCGTAATTCACGAGCAGCACGGTCTTGCTCCACACTTCCGGATTGGCGGTGAGCGCGTCCAGCAGCTCCTGCACATACCAGCCGCCCTGCACTGGGCTCGACGGCCCGGGATGCTCGGAATAGGTTTCGGGCGGAATGATCCACGATACGGCAGGCAGGCGATTGTTTTGTACATCTTCGCGCAGGCTGCCCAGCAAGCCGCCATCGGGCATGGTGTTGCCGATGCCCTTGTATAGCGGGTTGCCGGCATCGTCGATCGCCGGGTCATACGCCGGCGACACCACCTTGCGATCGCTGCTTACGCGCCGGTTGGGCGGCGCCAATTCGTTGGCGCGCCGAAATTGCCGAAAGGCCATCATCTCGTTGCAGCCGTAGTTATCGGGCATGTTCTGATAAACCTTCCACGACACGCCGGACGCTTCCAGCCGTTCGGCATACGTGGTCCACGTATAGCCATCCGTAGACGGGCCCATATTGGGATCGTTGAACTCGTTGTTCAACACGGCGACGCCCGCCCCGGTGGGACCATTCGTGCCGGTCCAATAGAAAAGGCGATTGGCGATCGTGCCGGTGTGAATGCCGCAGTGATAGGCGTCGCACAAGGTGAAAGCATCGGCCAGCGCATGCTGGAAGGTCACTTCCTGCTCGCCGAAGTAGGACATGGCTACAGGCGTTTTGTGGCGCGCCCATTCGTTCATGCGTCCACCATCCCAGGCATCCTGGCTATCGCGCCACTGATGCGGCGTACCCTTCACGCGCTGCGCATTGCCGCGGCTTTCGTCCAGGCGGTACGGCAGCACGATATTGCCGTCCTTGTCTTTTTGCTCCCACACACTCAAGTTGCCGGCAAGCGGGATGGTGAAGCGATCGCCAAACCCACGCACGCCGCGCATCGTGCCGAAATAGTTGTTGAACGAACGGTTTTCGAACATCACCATCACGACGTGCTCCACGTCCTTGATGCTGCCCGTGACATTGTTGGCGGGAATCGCGAGCGCGCGGCGAATGGCCGGCGGAAACATCGATAGCGCCGTGCCGGCGCCGGCGACGGTGGCGGCCGCGCGCAAGAAATGGCGACGAGGTTGATCGGTCATGACAACTCCTGAAAGGCAAAGACGCGCGGGGCAAACGCAATACGGCGTTCGCGGCGGCGCGCAGCGACCGTGCAAGGCACGGCGCAAAACATGGCAAAAAAGAAACGCGGCAGCGCGCTGCATGGACGACGTCGACGCTGAGGGTTCGGCGTGCTGTCATCACGCGCCGCAATCACGGCGCACATTGCAGTTGGCGCTCGGGAGGCGTGGGCGTTGCGGGATCGCCCGGCGTTGTGGGTGGATCGACCGGCGTGCCCGGGTTGCCTGGAACGGTGGGCGGCGCGGGCGGCGCGTCGTTGTCGTCATCGCCGCCACAGGCGGTGAGGCCCATGCTCAACACCGCGATGAAGGCGAGCGGGACGGCTCGCCGATGAAACCACTGCATCGTTGGTACTCCTGAGATCGTTTAAGCGAGACAACCGTAGTCGTCACACAACAAACTAGACCTCTGGCATGACGACGGGATGAACCCTTGTGCCGAGGATGTACGCAGTTGTTTCGCGGAATGCCTCAACGCGCTCGGCAAGCAGGCAGCGCGGCGCGATGGGGCATACAGCATCGAGGCCGGTTCGACTTACCCCGTTCGATCGATTATTATCTCGACATCAAGATTCTTTATGTAGAGATAGATCGTTCGATGTCAGATCACGTTGATTTTGTGCTCGCCCAATGGCGCGCCGCCCTCCCCGATACGCCTGTAGACGATATGGCGGTCGTGAGCAGGCTGTTTCGCTTGGCCGTCGTTGCCACCCGCGAGGTCGAGACCACCTTCAAGCAACATGGCTTGAACCAGGGCGAGTTCGATGTGCTGGCCACGGTTTATCGGTCGGGCGCGCCGTATCGCCTTACGCCGCAGCGGCTCATCGACGCGCTGCTGCTCTCTTCCGGCGCGATGACGAACCGGCTCGACCGGTTGACGTCGGCAGGGTGGATCGTGCGCGAACCCAATCCCGAGGATCGGCGCAGCCTCTATGTGACGCTGACCGCGGCGGGCCGCGAAAAAACCGATGCGGTACTGCACGACTATCTGGCCGCCTTGGCGCGCCTGACTGCACCGCTGGACGCCACGCAGCACACGCAGCTTGCCCTGCTGCTCAAAAGCCTTCTAACCGATCACGACAGCCGCGCCAAAGGCGGTATCACCGCATGACTTCCCGCCGCATACTCAGCACCCCCGCCGCACTCTTTGCGGTGTTTGCCATCATTTTGGTCGGGTTGAATCTACGGCCCGCGTTGGCCGCCGTGGGTCCGTTACTGGATGCCATCCGCGCCTCCACTGGCTTATCGTTCCAGGCTGCGGGCTGGGCCACCAGCTTGCCGATTCTCGCCATGGGCGTGCTTGCCCTGGGCGGTGCCGCGCTCTATGCCATCGGCATGCGCCGCGGCATCGCGATCGGCGTCGCGCTCATCCTGATCGCCAGCGTGCTGCGGATCTGGTTCGACACCACCACCGGCTTGCTGCTCACGGCAGCCCTCGCCGGCATCGGGATCGGCGCGGTACAAACGCTGATGCCCGGCTATATCAAGTATCGGTTTCCGCAAGGGGCCGAACGCGTCATGGGGCTCTACGTCACGGCCATCATGGGCGGCGCGGCCCTGGCCGCCATGACGGCGCCCACGCTGCTGCCCGCCATCGGCTGGCAATACGCGCTGGCGGCGTGCGCCGTGCCGGCGGTGCTGGCACTGGCGGCGTGGTTTGTCGCGACCCGAACGCGTGCGGCAATGCCAGCCGCCACTGCAGCTCCGCAACCGCGCGCCGCATCCATCGCACCACAGCCCGTCCATCCTGCTCGCCGGCTGCGCACCTGGGCGCTGGCTTGTGTTTTCGGGATCGAGACCGCCTGCTACACGCTTCTGCTCGCCTGGTTGGCGCCGTTTTATCTGGAACGGGGCTGGTCGGCCTTCGACGCGGGCGCGCTGCTCGCCGGTTTGACCGTGTTCGAAGTGATCGCAGGGCTCACCGTATCCACCGTGGCCGCGCGCTTTCCCGATCGACGCGGTCCACTGCTCGTGTGCATGGGCCTGGGCGTCGCGGGCTTTGCCGGGCTGATCTTCGCGCCCGATGCACTCGCCTGGCCCGCCGTGGCCTGCCTGGGATTGGGCGTGGGTGCACTGTTTCCACTCACCTTGATTTTGACGTTGGACCATAGCAGCCGCCCGGAACGCGCCGGTGTACTGACCGGCTTCGTACAAGGGATCGGCTACCTCATTGCCGGCAGCATGCCCTTCGCGGCCGGCCTGTTGCGCGATGAGCTGGGCACGTTCACGGCAGCCTGGGGCGTCATCGCCGTGGCGCTGTTGGCGGCCATTCCGCTCACCGTGCGCTTCTCGCCGCGCAGCATCGCCCGCTTCGAACCGGCGCCGGCTTCAACGCCTGTCTCAACATCCGCCTCGGCATTCAATCCCACATGAGTTCCTCGCCCCACTCGCCGGCCGCACCTGTCGGCCTGCCACCCCTCACGCGGCTCATGGTGGCGCTGATGGCCTTGGCCACCGGCCTGGTCGTCGCCAGCAACTATTACGCGCAGCCGCTTTTGCACACCATCGGCCAGGCCTTCGGCGTCTCGAACGCCGCCGCCGGCACCATCGTTACCGTGGCGCAACTCAGTTACGCCGCGGGCCTCCTGTTGCTCGTGCCCTTGGGCGACCGGCTCGAACGCCGCACCCTGATCTGCGGCATGACGTTGGTATCCGCCATAGGGCTACTCGTCACAGCCAATGCGACCAGCCTGGCCATGGTGCTGCTGGGCACCGCCATGACCGGATTCGTGTCGGTCGTGGCCCAGATCCTCGTGCCGTTCGCCGCCACCTGGGCCGCACCCGAAGTGCGCGGCAAAACCGTCGGCACCATCATGAGCGGCTTGCTGTTGGGCATCCTGTTGGGACGCACCTTGGCCGGTGGCCTGGCCGAGATCGGCAGTTGGCGCACGGTGTACTGGGTGGCGGCCGCGCTGCTGGTGGTGATGGCGGGTCTGCTGTGGCGCCGCTTGCCGGTCAACCGCGAGCGCAGCACCTTGAGTTATCCCAGGCTGGTGGGGTCGGTGTTCATGCTGTTCGTCGAAGAACCGCATTTCCGTACCCGGGCCCTCCTGGGCGCGAGCGTCTTTGCCTCGTTCAGCATGCTGTGGACGTCACTGACCTTTCTGCTGGCCGGCCCCGCCTATGGGTTCAGCGACGGCACGATCGGTCTCTTCGGCCTGGCAGGCGCCATGGGTGCGGTAGCCGCCGGGCGCTTCGGGAGTTTTGTGGATCGCGGCTGGGGCAACCGCTCCACCGCCGCCGCCTTGTTGCTGCTCGTGGCGTCATGGGGCATTTTGTTTGCCGCGGAGCACACGATCGTCGCACTGATCGCCGGCATCCTGATTCTGGATCTGGCCGTACAGGGCGTGCATATTACCAATCAAAGCGCCATCTACCGGCTGCGTCCCGAAGCCCGCAGCCGCCTCACGTCCGGCTACATGACGGCCTATTTCATCGGCGGCGCGGCGGGTTCGCTCGCCTCGGCGGCCGCGTTTTCCCACTGGGGCTGGCACGGTGTCACCACAATCGGGGTCGTGCTATCGGTGGCCACATCGGCCTACGCCATGGGTTCGCGCCACGCTCGTATCCAGTAAGCAGGCACAGGGGCCGCGCAACTCTTATAATCGACGGTTTTGACGCTGGCGTGCTGCCGGCGCCAACCGCCCTTTCGTCCCAAGAGTCCCATGCAGGAACGCTACAGTCCCCTTACCGTCGAATCCTTTGCCCGTGAAGATTGGCAGACTCGCGATGTCTATCGCGTCACCGAACACGCCCTGGCGGCCGACGGTTCGGAAAAGCCGAAATTCTACGCCTGCTCCATGCTGCCCTACCCCAGCGGCAAGCTGCACATGGGCCACGTGCGCAACTACACCATCAACGACATGATGGCGCGTCAGCTCCGCATGCGGGGATTCAACGTGTTGATGCCCATGGGCTGGGACGCGTTCGGCATGCCGGCTGAAAACGCCGCCATCAAGTCCAAGGTGCCGCCCGCAAAGTGGACCTACGACAACATCGCCTATATGAAGGGCCAGATGAAGGCGATGGGCCTGGCAATCGACTGGTCGCGCGAAATGTGCGCCTGCGATCCCAAGTACTACAAATGGAACCAGTGGCTGTTCCTGAAGATGCTCGACAAGGGTATTGCCTACCGCAAGACGCAGGTCGTGAACTGGGATCCGGTCGATCAAACCGTGCTGGCTAACGAGCAGGTGATCGACGGCCGGGGTTGGCGTTCGGGCGCGCCGGTCGAAAAGCGCGAGATTCCGGGCTACTACCTGCGCATCACCGATTACGCGGACGAGCTGTTGGGCTTCGTACAGGATGGCTTGCCCGGCTGGCCCGAGCGCGTGCGTCTGATGCAGGAAAACTGGATCGGCAAGAGCGCCGGCGTGCGCTTCGCGTTTCCGCACGATATCCGCGATGCCTCGGGTGAATTGATCCAGGACGGCCGCATGTACGTCTTCACGACGCGTGCCGACACCATCATGGGCGTCACCTTCTGCGCGGTCGCGCCCGAGCATCCGCTCGCCACGCACGCCGCCCAGTCCAATCCCGAATTGGCCGCCTTCATCGAGCTGTGTCGCCAGGGCGGCACGACCGAGGCCGAGATGGCCACGCGCGAAAAGGAAGGCATGCCCACGGGCTTGCAGGTCAAGCATCCCGTTACCGGCAATCTGGTAGACGTGTGGGTCGGCAACTATGTGCTGATGACCTATGGCGACGGCGCCGTGATGGGCGTACCGGCCCATGACGAGCGCGATTTCGCGTTCGCGCGCAAATACGATCTGCCGATCAAGCAAGTGGTCGCCGTCGAGGGCAAGACCTACGACGACACGACCTGGCACGACTGGTATGGCGATAAGCAAACTGGCGTCACCATCAATTCGGCGCCGTTCGATGGCCTGTCGCACCCGGCCGCCGTGGATGCCGTGTCGCAAGCGCTCGCCGCCCAAGGCTTGGGCGAAAAGCAAACCACGTGGCGCCTGCGCGACTGGGGCATCTCGCGCCAACGCTACTGGGGCACGCCCATCCCGATCATCCACTGCGAGGATTGCGGTGCGGTGCCTGTGCCCGAAGCCGATCTGCCGGTGGTCCTGCCCGACGATCTGATTCCCGACGGCAGCGGCAACCCGTTGGCCAAGCATGAGGCTTTCCTGTCGTGCACCTGCCCGTCTTGCGGCAAGCCCGCACGCCGCGAGACCGACACGATGGACACGTTCGTCGATTCGTCCTGGTACTACATGCGCTACACGTCGCCGGGTAACGACCAAGCCATGGTCGATGCCCGCAACGACTACTGGATGCCGATGGATCAATACATCGGCGGGATCGAGCACGCGGTCTTGCACCTGTTGTATTCGCGTTTCTGGTCGCGCGTGATGCGCGACATGGGCCTGGTCAAGTTCGACGAGCCGTTCACCAAGCTGCTGTGCCAGGGCATGGTGCTCAACCATATCTACTCGCGCAAGAACGCCCAGGGCGGCATCGAGTATTTCTGGCCCGAGGAAGTCGAAAACGAATACGACGAGAAAGGCGCCATCACGGGCGCCCACCTGCGCGCCGACCAATCCGCGATCACTTACGGTGGCGTGGGCACGATGTCGAAGTCGAAAAACAACGGCGTCGATCCGCAATCGCTGATCGATACGCTGGGCGCCGATACCGCACGCCTTTTCGTGATGTTCGCCAGCCCCCCCGAGCAAACGCTCGAGTGGTCGGATTCAGGCGTGGAAGGCGCCAATCGGTATCTGCGCCGCCTGTGGTCGCAAGGCTATGCCAACCGCGAGTCGCTGGCGCGTGGCTTGACCGCAAAGGTCAACTTCGCGGATGCGCCGTCAGCCGTCAAGGATCTGCGCCGTGAAGTGTATGGCCTGCTCAAGCAAGCCGACTACGACTATCAACGTATTCAATACAACACGGTGGTGTCGGCCAGCATGAAGCTGCTCAACGCCTTCGAAAACGCTGTGCTGCCCGAAGGCGCCGTGAGCGATGCAGCGCGTGCCGAAGTCTTCGGCATCCTGCTGCGCGTGATCTACCCCGTCGTGCCGCACGTCACCTGGCACATGTGGCGCGATCTCGGCTATGCCGACCAATACGGCGAATTGCTCGATGCACCGTGGCCCCAGGTCGATGACGCGGCGCTCATCGCCGACGAAGTCGAGCTGATGCTGCAGGTCAACGGCAAATTGCGCGGCGCCATTCGCGTGGCCGCCACGGCGGAACGCAGCGCGATCGAGGCATTGGCAGCCGGGCATGAAGCCGTCGAACGCTACCTCGAGGGTCGTCCCCCGAAGCGCGTTATCGTGGTGCCCAATAAACTGGTAAACGTGGTCGGTTGATGAGGTCAAGCATGAATTCTGCGCGTCATTTCGGAGCCGCCCGAGCCCTTCTAGGGCGTGGCCCCCGATGGCTCATCGCCTCGGCGGCCCTGGCATTGCTTGCCGCCTGCGGCTTTGCGCCGCGTGGCACCTCGCCGTTGCCATTCAACACGCTCTACGTCGGCGTGCCCGACAACACGCCCTTCGGCGCCAGCCTGCGTCGTCAACTGGTCGCGTCCTCTCCCAATACCACCATTGTGGAGACGGTAAAGGGTGCGGAAGCGCAACTGCAGCAGGTCTCCCAGACGCAAAATCTGCGCGAGGTGTCGTTGAACTCCGCGGGCCGCGTCGAGCAGTACGAGCTCACGCTGCAGTTCACGTTCCGGTTGATCGACGGCAAGGGCAATGTGCTCCTGCCCGACACCCTGCTCACCGTTCAGCGCGAACTGCCGTACAACGACCAGGTCGTGCAAGCCAAGGAAGGCGAAATCACGGTCCTGTTCCGCAATATGCAGCAGATTCTCGTCGACCGCATCGTGCGCCGCGTCACGTCGCCCGAAGTGCGCGAAGCCTCGCAGGCCGTGGCGGCGGGACGCCCCATCAGCGCCGACGTGCCGGTGATCGATCCGTCGGTCACGCTGCCGCAGACGCGCCCGCCGGTGTGGGAACAGCAACGCATGTCGCCAATGGACCGCTATTGATGCGGATGTGCGCATGACGCCGCCGCTCGATGCCGACCGCTTCGTCGAGCAACTCCGCCGTTCCGGCGGCACGCTCGCGCCGCTGTACGTCATCAGCGGCGACGAACCGCTGCTCGTCACCGAAACGCTGGATGCCCTGCGCGCCACCGCTCGTGCGGCCGGCTACACCGATCGCAATACGCTGATCATGGATGCACGCAGCGACTGGAGCGCCGTCGCTGCCGCCACGCAAAGTGTGTCGCTATTCGGCGATCGCACCTTGGTCGAAATCAAGTTACCCACGGGTAAGCCCGGCAAGGTTGGCGGTGAGACGCTGGCGGCGCTGGCCGCCAAACAAGGTGGCCAGACGAATCCCGATACGCTTGTCGTGGTTGCCTTGCCGCGCCTGGATAAAACCACACGCGATAGCAAATGGGCCACGGCGCTTGCGCGCGCCGCCGTCTCCGTGGATGTGGGCACGATTGAACGGACGCGCCTGCCCGCCTGGATCGGCGCTCGGCTGGCCCGCCAGAAGCAGCAAGCCGACGCGGCCACGTTGCAATGGATTGCCGACAAGGTTGAAGGCAATCTGCTGGCGGCCCACCAAGAAATTCAGAAGCTCGGGCTGCTGTATCCCGAAGGCGCATTGGCCGCTGAAGATATTGAACGCGCTGTGCTCGACGTGGCGCGCTATGACGTGTTCGGATTGCGCGACGCCATGCTCGCGGGCGACGTGGCCCGTACGGTACGCATGCTCGACGGCCTGCGCGCTGAAGGCGAAGCACTGCCGTTGGTACTGTGGGCGGTCGGTGAGGAAATTCGCATCCTTGCTCGCGTGGCCGACGCGCGCGCCAGCGGCCAGGATATGAATGCCGTGATGCGCCGCATGCGTATCTTCGGGGCGCACGAACGTCTGGCACAGCAGGCACTGGGCCGCGTGGCGGCACGCGTCTGGCCGGCTGCCGTGCAGCACGCACACGATGTCGACCGGTTGATCAAGGGCATTCAAGTACCCGGACGGCTCAGCGATCCGTGGGAAGAAATGACGCGGCTTGCCCTGCGCGTCGCGGCGGCAGGCGCGCCGCGACCTCGACCTCGACCGTAACGCGCGTCCGAAGCCCGCGCTGCGCGAAGGGTCGCGGGTGCCAGTCATCGGGCAGCACGCCTGCCCAGTTGCCCCTTGCACCCCGCCCCCACGCTGCAGCAGCCGCGCCGGTAGCCAAACGGCACCAAGCGTCCTCTTACCGATTCAATGCCAGACACTCCGATCATGACGTCATCCCTTTCCATCGAAGAAAAAGTGCATCGCATGGGCGAATCCGCCCGTGCCGCTTCCCGTGTGCTGATGCGCACGTCCGACGCCGACAAATCGCGCGCCTTGCTGGCCATGGCCGATGCGCTGCTGGCGCAACGCAACACCGTGCGCGCCGCCAATGAGCGCGACCTGGCCGCCGCCCGCGCCAACGATCTCGCACCGGCCCTGCTCGACCGCCTCACGCTTACCGATCGCGGCATCGACCACATGGCGGCGGGCCTGCGCCAGATCGCAGCCATGCCGGATCCCGTGGGCCGTATCGGCGAAAGCACGTTGCGCCCCAATGGCATGCGCGTCGCCCAGATGCGCGTGCCGCTGGGCGTGATCGGCATCATTTACGAATCGCGGCCCAACGTCACGATCGATGCCGCCTCGCTTTGCCTGAAGTCCGGCAACGCCGCCATCCTGCGCGGCGGCAGCGAAGCGCTGCACGCCAACCTTGCGCTGGGCGAGATCATCCGCGCCGGCCTGGAACACGCCGGCCTGCCGCACACCGCCGTCCAAGTGATCGACACGCCCGATCGTGCCGCCGTGGGCGCGCTGATCACCATGACCGAACATGTGGATGTGATCGTGCCGCGCGGGGGCAAAAGCTTGATCGAACGGCTTGCGCGTGACGCCCGCGTGCCGCTGATCAAGCATCTGGACGGCAATTGCCACGTCTACATCGACCAAGCGGCCGACGCCGACCGCGCGCACAACATCGCGTTCAATGCCAAAACGTATCGCTATGGCGTGTGCGGATCGATGGAAACCCTGCTCGTGCATGTGTCGCAGGCCGATACTGTGCTGCCGAAGCTCGCCCAAGCCTTCATCGATCACGGCGTGGCGTTGCGCGGCTGCGCGCGCACGTGCGCACGCGTGCCGCAAGCAACGCCGGCCACCGATGATGATTGGGCCACCGAATACCTCGGTCCCATCCTGGCGATACGCGTGGTGGACGATATGGACGAGGCCATTGCTCACATCGCCCGCTGGGGCTCGGGGCATACGGATGCCATCGTCACGCAGGATATCGACGCGGCCACGCGTTTTCAGCGCGAAGTGGACTCGAGTTCGGTGCTGGTCAACCTGCCCACCTGCTTCGCCGACGGCTACGAATATGGGCTGGGTGCAGAGATCGGCATCTCGACCAATCGACTGCATGCGCGCGGTCCCGTCGGGCTCGACGGCTTGACCACCTACAAATGGGTGCTCAACGGCGAGGGCCAGACGCGGGGGTAGCTTGACGGCGAACGATACAATGCCGCTTTAGCGACCGTATCGGAACCCCCGCCATGACCATGCTTTGGATCAAGACGCTCCACATCGTATTTATCGCCTCCTGGTTTGCCGGCTTGTTTTACTTGCCGCGTATCTACGTCAATCTGGCGCAAACGACCGATGCGGCAACGCGAACCTGTTTGATCGGCATGGCCCGCCGCTTGTTCCGGTTTACGACTATTCTGGCAGTGCCCGCCATCGTTTTCGGCGTGTGGCTGTTCATGGGTTACGGCATCGGCATGGGCCCCGGCAATGGCTGGATGCATGCCAAATTGCTGTTTGTGGTGCTGGCCATCGGCTACCACCACGCCTGCTGGATGATGCTGCGCAAGTTTGAAGGCGATCGCAATACCCGTTCGCATACGTTTTATCGTTGGTTTAACGAAGTTCCCGTCGTGCTGCTGTTCGTCATCGTTGCGCTCGTCGTCGTCAAACCGTTTTGATGACTTTTCGTCTGATGACTTTTTGTTTTCCCGCACATGACTACTGATGATTCCGATTCGCCGCGCAAAACGCTGACGGCCAAACGCGACCCCGCCACCGAGACTGCGGCGGATGCGCCCAAACGCATGCGTAGTGGCGCCCGCGCCCGTCTGGTTGCGCAAACCGAGCGTAGCCGCCAACAAACTCAGCGCATGGCCGCCACCGAATTGCCGCCCAAGCCGGCAGCCGGTGAAGGCGATGGCGATGAGCCCCAGAAGCCCGCCGTGGTGCACCGCCCGGCGCCCCCGCCGCGCGAATCGCGTTTTGGCCGCGACGAGCGCCCTCGTGGCGAGTCGCGCTTCGGCCGCGACGACACCCGTGGCGATCGGCCCGACCGTGGACCGCGCCCTGAGCGCAGTGGCGCCTCCGATCGTAGCGATCGGCCCGCACGCCCGCCCCGCCCCCAAGGCGGATCGCGCGCCGAGCGCCCCGACGGCCGTGCCGCCGCCCCGCGTGGCGACCGTCCGGCTCGGCCGGAACGCAGCGGCGCGGATAGCCGCGACCGCGGTCCGCGTCCCGAGCGCAGCACCAGTGATCGCAGCAGCGCCAACCGAGGCGCTTCCGATCGCGGTGCTTCCGATCGCGGTGCTTCCGATCGTGGTGCTTCCGATCGTGGTTCCTCCAATCGCGGTACTTCTGACCGCGGCGCTGACCGCTACGATCGCGGCGACCGTCCGAACGACGTCGATCGCGCCAATCGTGCCGAGGGCCGCGACCGCCCTGCGCGCCCGAGCGAACGCCCCAGCGACGAACGCCCGCGTTCGCGCAACGCCAGTGTGCCCAACGACGACCGCGACCTGTCGGCCAATGCCGCCTCGCGCTTTGCCGTCCAGGTGCCAGAAGTCGAGCGCTTCGGCATTTTCGCGTCTTGCCCGCAAGGTCTGGAAGATGCGCTGGCGGCCGAAATGCAGGCATTGGGTTTTGACGACGCCACCCCGGGCCGCGCCGGTTGCCAGTTCAGCGCGGATTGGGACGGCGTACAGCGCGCCAACCTGTATTCCCGCCTGGCCACGCGCATCCTGGTGCGCTTGGCGCACGCCCCCATCAGCACCGAGGACGACATCCTCGAGCTGGCACGCGCCACGCCCTGGGAGCGCTGGTTCGGCGCCGAACACACCTTGCGTGTGGACACCTCTGCCATCCGCAGCCCGATGCAAAGCCTGCAGTTTTGCAATCTGCGCGCCAAGGACGGCATCTGCGACCGCCTGCGCGATCTGGAAGGCGAACGCCCCAGCATCGACACCGTGCGCCCGGATGCGCGTGTGCATCTCTTCCTCACGGCAGATACCGCCACGCTCTACCTGGACACGTCCGGCGAGTCGCTCTTCAAACGCGGCTGGCGCCTCGACAAGGGCGAGGCGCCGCTGCGCGAAAACCTCGCCGCCGGCATGCTGGCCCTTGCGGGCTGGGATCCTTCGGCGCCATTGCTCGATCCGTTCTGCGGCAGCGGCACCATCCTGATCGAAGCAGCCTGGATCGCGCTCGGCATTCCGCCGGGCATCGCGCGTCCGCTGGGCTTCGAACGCCTGCGCGGCCACGATGCCGCCAAGTGGCAGGCCGTCAAGGACGACGCCGAGTCGCGGATTCAATCGCATCTCGAGACGCCGCTCATCGGCTACGACGTCGATCCGCAGGTCATCGAATTCGCGCGCAACAACATGGAGCGCGCCTGGCTCGCCGAAGAAGCCATCCGTTTCGAGGTGGGTGACGCGCGTCATATCGAAGCACCTGCTTCCAGCGGCTGGATCGTCACCAATCCGCCTTACGGCGACCGGCTGCCGTTGGACGACGACACCCTGCTTCCCGAGTGGTCCACCAACCTGAAGCGCAATTTCGACGGTTGGCAACTGCACGCCATTTCCAGCGATATGAGCTTTCCGCAAGCGCTGCGTTTGAAGGCCGCGCGCCGCACGCCGCTCTATAACGGTGGCCTGGATTGCCGCCTGTTCGGCTTCGATATCAAGAGCGGAGATTTTCGTAACACTTAAGTTGGTGCTATCCCCCGGGACGTACTTGCACAAACCTAGGGATAACCCTAGAATTGAAACTTCAGTACCGATTTTCCCCTTGGGGGCTTAACAGCCCCTTTTAAGCCCGCCTCTTGAAGGCGGGTTTTTTTTGGCCAAATCAAACGCGGTCGGCGACCGCCCGGCACATTTGGCGAGGCATGCGTGATAATACGGCCCCATGACCGCCACGCACCCGTCCAAAACGCCCAGCCGATTTCGCCGCTTCGCCTGCATGATGTATGAGGGCGTGCTGCTCTTCGGCGTCATTTTTCTGGCCGCCTATCTCTTCGATACGCTCACCCAGAGCAAGCACGCGCTGATGTATCGGCACGGCCGTCAGGCGTGGCTGTTCGTGGCGCTCGGCGTGTACTTCATCCTGTGCTGGCGGCGGCGCGGTCAAACACTGCCGATGAAAACCTGGAATATCAAGCTCGTCGATCGCGATGGTCGCACGCCTGTGCTTGGGCGTCTGATCCTGCGCTACATCCTCGTCTGGCCCATGATCCTGGCTGCCGCCGGCCTGGTCTGGCTCGCGTCGCGCGCGACCGGGTTCAGCTCGACCGACATGCTCATCGTGATCGCGCCCTTCGCCGCCTTTGCCTGGACCTGGATCGATCGCGACGGCCAGTTCCTGCACGATCGGCTGCTGGGCACCCGGCTCGTCGATTTGCAACCCGCCATCAAGGCCGCTCGCGCGGCCGATGCCGGCGCCGTGGCGCCCTAGCGACACCCCCACCCGCGGCGATACACCCAGCGCGCCCGACCTGCCCGCAACGCCGGTCCGGTCATCGACACGTCACAAGACTGTCATGACAATGTAACGCCCATGCTTTGAGATAGTGTCACACGCACTCTCAAGGGCAAGAACGGCATGGTGACGGAGATCGACCCCACGCACTGGCGCACGCTGTGGATCTCCGATCTGCATCTGGGCAGCGCTGCCTGCTCGGCCGAGAGCCTGCTCGACTTCCTCGATCATCACGATGCCGACACCCTCTACCTCGTGGGCGACATCGTCGACGCGTGGCATCTGAAGCGCTTCGGCCACTGGCCGCGCGCGCACAACGATGTGGTCCAACGCATTCTGCGCCGTGCCCGCAACGGCACCCGCGTCATCCTTATCCCCGGCCGCCGCGACCCGTTCGTACGCGACTGGGCAGGTGTCTCGTTCGGCGATATCGATATCGTCGAAGAAGCGATTCACCGCATGGCATGCGGACGGCGGCTGCTCGTCACGCACGGCGACCAATTCGACAGCCGCTGGACCACCCGCCTGGCCGGGATCTATCACACCGTGCAGCGGTGGCGCGATGACCGGCGCAATCCGGTGGCCGCCGAACGGGCCAACGACGCCCGGGAAGATCGGCACCTGCGCGGACGGGCGGGCTATCTGAACCATGTGCAGCACGTGGGTTTGAACGAAGTACGGCGCCGCATGCTCGACGGCCTCATTTGCGGCCATGCCCACGCCCCGGCGCTCGAGACGGTGGATGGCCTGATCTACGGCAACGACGGCGATTGGGTGCACAGCCTCTCGGCCATCGCCGAAGACCACGACGGCCGGTTGAGCCTGCAATATGGTCAGCCGCAGGCGCGGCGCTTGCCCTCGTCCAGGGACGCCACCCGCCCCTTGGCGATGCCGGCGTTGCCCTCAACCCTGCGGCGCTAGGGGTATCCGTACAAACCCTAAGGGTTTCGATCCACACGCACACAAATATTGCAGTTCACGTCCCTCTCCGTCATGCTTGCACATGGCGACGACGGCCCTGCTCGCGGGTGCGTAGTGTCGTAAACCTGCTTTCTCTGCTGTAAAGGGCCATGAACGACCAATATCAAGCGCTCTATCAAACCTTCAGCTGGCTCGTTCCCACGCAGTTCAACATTGCCCAGGCGTGTTGCCACCGTTGGGGCGAAAGCACTGCAGATGCGCGTCGCATCGCCATCTTCTACGAAGATGAGCAGGGCCAACGCGAGGTTTGGACTTACGCGCGACTGACAGAGGCGACAAATCAACTGGCCAACGGACTGCTGCGCATGGGTGTGCAGCGCGGCGATCGGGTTGCAGTCGTGCTCGGTCAGCGCCCCGAAACCGTGGTCGCCCAGATGGCGATCTTCAGCGTGGGTGCGGTGCTGCTGCCGCTATCGTCGTTGTTTGGCCCGGAAGCCCTCGAGTCGCGTCTACGCGATGCCGAAGCCCGTGTGGCCATCGTCGACGAGTCCTCCAGCGCCCAGGTCATTGCCGTTGCCGAGCGCATCCCTGCCCTGCAGCAGATCGTCGGCATCGGCTTTGCCGACGAGCGCGTGCTGCCTTGGCGCAGCCTGCTCGCCCGGCAACCCACCGATTTCAAACCGGTTCCGACGCGCGCGCTCGATCCGGCCATCCTGCTCTATACGTCAGGCACCACGGGCACGCCGAAAGGCGCCATGTTGCCGCATGCGGCCTTGATCGGTAACTTGCCCGGTTTTGTCGCCTCGCAAGACTGGTTTCCCAAGACGGGCGACGTGTTCTGGTCGCCCGCCGATTGGGCATGGACCGGCGGCCTCATGGACGCCTTGCTGCCCACGCTCTACTTCGGTCATCCCATCGTGGGTACCAGCGGCCGCTTCTCGCCGGAGCGCGCTTTCGAACTGATGGAGCGCTATCAGGTCACGAATACCTTCCTCTTTCCCACCGCGCTCAAGCTCATGATGAAGACGGTGCCCAAGCCGCGCGACTATTACGCGCTGGCCCTGCGCGCCATCATGAGTGCGGGCGAAGCGGTTGGTGAACCTGTCTTCGAGTGGTGTCGCGATGCCTTGGGCGTCGTCCCCAACGAGATGTTTGGGCAAACCGAGATGAACTACTTGGTGGGCAATAGCGAGGGCCGCTGGCCTGCGCGCCCGGGCAGTATCGGCCGGCCCTATCCGGGGCATCAGGTTGCCGTTATCGATGCCGAGGGCACCCCCGTGCCTGCGGGCACGATCGGCGAGATCGCCCTCAACCGATATGACATTCACGGCTATCCCGACCCCATCATGTTTCTGGGGTACTGGCGCAACGAAGCCGCCACCCGTGACAAATTCTCGGGCGACTGGTGTCGCACCGGCGACCTCGCCAAGGTGGATGAAGATGGCTATTACTGGTATGCCGGTCGTGCGGACGACATGTTCAAGTCGTCCGGCTACCGCATCGGCCCGGGCGAAATCGAGAACTGTTTGATCGGCCATCCCGCCGTGGCCAATGCCGCAGTGGTGCCCAAGCCTGACGCCGAGCGGGGGGCGCTCGTCAAAGCCTATGTGGTGCTCACGCATGAGGCAGCGATGCAATCCAGCGACACCATCACCGCCGACCTGCAAAACTATGTGCGCCAGCGGCTCGCGACCTATCAGTACCCCAAGGAAATCGAATTCGTCGACACCCTGCCGATGACGACGACCGGCAAGATCCAGCGCAATGTGCTGCGCCAACAAGAATGGGATCGCGCCCAGGCGGCGATCACGCCGCATCACGAACGCCTGATCACGGACGCCACCTAGCGGACGCCACATAGCAAACGCGTTTTAAGCGACGCCTGCGGGTGTCTTGCGCACACTGGAGTTTTGGTATGCCCCTTTACGAACTGGACGGCGAAGCGCCCGTCATCGACGCCAGCGCCTATATCGCCGACAGCGCCGATCTGATCGGGCGCGTGCGCCTGGAAGCCGGCGTCAGCATCTGGTCGCACGTGTCCATCCGCGCCGACAACGACACCATCCTGATCCAGGAAGGCACCAATATCCAGGAATCCAGCGTCCTGCACGTCGACGCCGGCCAGCCCATGTCGATCGGGCCAAACGTGACGGTAGGCCATCAAGCCATGCTGCACGGCTGTACCATCGGCGCGGGCAGCTTGATCGGGATGCAAGCGATCGTGCTCAACGGCGCAGTCATCGGCAAAAACGTTCTGGTGGGCGCTGGCGCCATCATTCCGGAAGGCCGTGAGATCCCCGATAACGTATTGGTGATCGGCATCGGCAAGGTCGTGCGCGAACTCAGTGCCGACGAAATTGCCAACATGCACGGCAACACCCGTCATTACGTGGAGCGCGGCCTGCACTACAAAACGGCGCTCAAGCGGGTCGGCTGAGCCGCTGGGTGGGCACGCGCCCATTGGGGCTTTTCATGGCATCCAGACGCGGATCGGCTAACATTCCAGCATGACCGATCATCTCAAGAAATACCTGCTTGAAGACCGCACCGTGCGCGTGCAGGCCGTTCGCCTGCACGACACTTGGCGCGCCGCGCAGGTCAATCACCAATATCCGCCCGCCATCACCAAGCTGCTGGGCGAACTGGTCGCCGCCGCCACGCTGCTGGCCGCCAATCTCAAATTCGAAGGCGCCCTCGTCCTGCAAATGCAAGGCGATGGCCCGATCTCGCTGCTGGTGGTCGAATGCCGCGCCGATCTCAGCCTGCGCGCAACCGTCAAACTGCGCGAAGAATATGTGGTGCCCGACACCGGCTCGTTGCAAAGCCTGGTGAACCCGGGTGGCAAAGGCCGCTTCATCGTCGTGCTCGATCCGCAAAGCCGCCATACCGGTCAGCAAGCCTATCAAGGCATTGTGCCCATCGAGGGCGACACGGTGGCCGATGTGCTCGAGCACTATATGAAAGCCTCGGAACAGCTCGATACCCGCATGTGGCTCAGCGCCGATGGCGATCATGCCGCCGGCATGCTCGTGCAGCGTCTGCCGGATAACGGCGGCAGTGCGGCGCGCGCCGGCATCAGCGAAGAAGAAGCCATGGAAGCCGCCGCCGAGACCTGGCGCCGCACCGTGCATCTGGCCTCCACGATCAAGCGCGAAGAATTGCTTGAGCTGGATACCGATACGCTGATGCATCGCCTCTTCTGGGAGGAAACGCTGGTCGCCTTCGATCCGCAAACCGTGCAATGGCATTGCCCCTGCACGCGCGAGCGCGTGGCGGAAATGCTGCGCATGCTGGGCCGCGACGAAGTGGAAGACATTCTGGAAGAACAGGGCAAGGTCGATGTGGCCTGCGACTTCTGTGGCAAGCCTTACCACTTCGATGCGGTCGACTGTGCGGAGTTGTTTATCGACAAGCCGAGCTTGTCGTCGCAAAACCCGCCAACGATGCATTGAGCGCCAATGGCACGCGCCTCGGCACACCGATCGATGAAGCGTAAATCGGGCACTTCCGGCTATAAGACGATCGCAGCGATTGTGGCGGGCTTTGCCGCCGCTTTCGTGCTGCTCGGCGGCATCTCTGCGGGCTACTCGCCGATCAGCATCATGCTGCTGGCTGCCGTCGGCGTGCTGTTCGGCGCCGTCGCCGCGCCGGAAATTGAGCCGGGGTTGTTCCGCTACCCCGTCCTCTGGCAAGTGAGCTTTACCATGATGGGGTGCATCATGGTTGCGGCGCTGCTCGGCCTGTCGTTCGAAGGCTACGGCTTGGCCGCCATCGTGGGGATCATCGCCGGCTATCTTGGCCCCTATTGGATTCGGCAAGTACGCTTGCCATAGCGACCCCTTATCCACCCGACGTCGGTACCCACCCGCCCCCGCTCTTCACCCACAGCATGCCTGAATTCCCCACCGATCTCCGCGCCTTTTCGTTCGTGCTCGCCGTACCGGATCTCGAACGCAGTGCAGCGTATTTTCGTGATGCGCTCGGCTTCCAGCTCGCATGGCCGGAAGGCACTGGCTGGCAGCTCGTCTCACGGGGCGCTGTGCGCATCATGCTGGGGCATTGCCCCGATGCCATCGCGCCTGCAGACATCGGCGACCACAGCTATTTCGGCTACCTCAATATCGACGATGCCGATGCGCTGCATAACGAATTCGTCGGCCGCGGCGCCATCGTCCTTCAACCGCCCACCGATAGACCGCACGGCATGCGTGAGTTCGTGGTCGCCACGCCCGATGGTCATCGCATGATGATCGGCCAGGATTTATCGGCGGTTCGGTAAGGGTGAATGCGCGGCATCCATTGCCACGGACTCGACCCCTTTGTGCAGCAGCATCCCCACAAGGGCCACCGCAGCCGCAAGCGCGCCCACCAGCGGCACGTACGCCAAGCTGCCATATGCGATCGTGGCACCCCCAATCGCCCCGCCTAATGCGGTACCCAGATTGAACGACGCGATATTCAAGCCCGCCGCAATGGCCGTCGCATCAGGCGCGTAGCGGTGCGCAAGCATCAGCAAGTGCAACGTGAGCATGGTCACGATTGAAAAAAAGCACACACCGAGCGTGCCGATCAACGCCATCGCGATAATGGGAGCCTCGCCAAAGGCATAGAGGCCGATCAACGTCAGCATCAAGCCGATCAATGCACCCATGATGCTACGCCTGGCATCCAGCTTATCCACGAGAGCGCCGCCAAGCAGATTACCCACGATGGCGCACAGGCCAAACAACAGCATGGCAACGCTCAGCCACGTGATATCCACGTCGGCAATATGCAGCAAGTAAGGGGACACAAACGTAAAGAAGGAAAACGTTGCCACACTCACCAGCGCGGCAATGCCGGCCGCGATCAACAACTGCGGGTGCAGGATGGCTTTGATCCGCCTCAACACACTGATCGACTTGACGTGCTGAGCATTGGGGACCAAGGGCACGCAATAAAGCAACCCAACAATACTCACCGCACCGAGCGCCGCAACGCTCGCGAAAACCATTCTCCAGGACCACATACTGCCGAGATAAGTGCCCAGCGGCACGCCCAGCGCAAGCGCCAACGTCAATCCGATCCACACTACCGAAAGCGCGCGCCCGGCACGTTGCCGATCCACCAATCTCGTCGCCGCATCGGAAGCCACGGCCATGAATACGCCATGCGCCAAGCCCACCACAAATCGCACAGCCAGCAGCACGGCCAGATTGGGCGACATGCTCATCAACACGCTGCCCACGGCAAGTACCGCCATGGCAAGGATGAGAATGTGTTTATCGCGCCATTGCGCCAGACATGCAGTAATGAACGGCGCCCCGATCGCCGCGCCGAACGCGTAGGCTGCGATCGCTGTACCGGCGGCGGCAATACTGGCATCGAGATCGCTCGCCATCGCCGACACCAATCCAGCCACCACAAACTCTGATAGACCGAACGCGAAGGTACACAACGAAAACACATAGATCGCAACAGGCATGACCATCCAGATTCAGCAGTGAAGGACATCCGCGCCTTGGTCGACACGAACGTGCTGGCGCAGAATAGCGTTCAGGCCTGTGATGTAGAAATACTGTTTTCGTCTTGGACTGAGACGTGCAACGTCTCATTGGTTCGATCGCTCAGTGGCTCAATCGTTCAATGGCTCAGTGGCTCACTGGCTAAACCGTTCATTGGCTAAACCGTTAATTGGTTCATTGGCTCATTGGCTAAACGACTAATGGCGCAATGATTCACTGAAGTGGCATCGCTCGCCGTACCTCGGCCATCAACCGATCCCGGATCGGCAAATCGCGACCCGTATGCCAAGCCATGAACAAATCAAGATGCTTGAGATCTTCATCAGCGTCGACAGCGATAGGACGAAAAACAATATCGTCGCGCGCCGCCATCGCAAGCGACGCCGGCATCAGTGCAATGCCAAAACCGCTCGCCACCAACGCAATCACCGTATGCAGCTGCCGCGCATGTTGAACGACATGGGGTTCAAAGCCCGCCGCTTGGCAGAGACGAATCATCTGATCGTGAAAACCCTGCCCAAGTGGCCGAGGAGACGCGACAAACGCATCATCCTTCAGGTCAGCCAACCAAACAGACGCACGTTTTTCAAAGTGATGTCCAGCCGGCAGCACCACGCATATCGGCTCGCGCAGAATCGACTCAAAGCAGAGATTGGGCGCCGTTCGTCCCGGTGCGCGCATGAATCCGATATCGGCGTCACCTCGCTCCAACGCCTCGACCTGCTCGTGCGTGGTGGCCTCTTTCATCGTGAATGAGACCTTGGGCGACGCCAATCGAAGATTGCGCAACGCCCGCAGCAACGGCGGATAGTTCACGATATTGATAAACGTCATCGTGAGATGACCATCGATCCCTTGCGCCACACGGCGCGTACGCGCCACGCTCTCGTCGATCGATGCGAGTATGGATCGGGCTGCGTCCAGAAATGACGACCCTGCCGGCGTGAGCGTCACACGTCGGTTCGTGCGTTCAAAAAGGGCGTAACCCAGTTCATCTTCCAATCGACGGATCGCCTGACTTAACGGCGGCTGCGCCATATGCAACCTTTCGGCGGCACGACTGAAATGCAATTCTTCGGCCACGGCAACGAACTGCTGTAGCAAGCGCGTTTCAATTACCATATTGCAGTCAGATTGATTCAGATCTATTCATATCCAAATTATATCGACGTCGAACATTTTGCATCGTCAACGCGCAAAGTGGGCCGGCCTGACGACCGGGCAACCCTTCGCGTTGCGATCGCTCGACCCTGCATGATCGGGTAAGAGGCAGTGAACATCTGCACATCGCGCTTCATGTCGTCATCGCGCGCGAGAAGGCCTGAGGTTTCTCCGGCGCGCTACCCGGCCCCCGCGTTGATGCGTACACTTGCGGCATGCTACGCATCGACAATCTCACCAAGCGCTACGGCGACCACGTTGTATTCCAGGGGCTCACGCATCAGTTCCAGCCGGGTTGCGTGGCGCTCTGCGAAGAAGACAGCACCGGCAAATCCAGTCTGCTGAACCTCATCGCGGGCGCTATCGCGCCTGATGAAGGCGACGTCTTGATCGACGGCCATTCGATCGTCCACGCGCCGCAGCAGGCCCGCGCTCGTCTGGCATACGTGCCCGATAACTGCTTGGCGTTTCCCATGCAAACCGGGCGAGGATTGCTTGAGCAAGTCGCCGCTGAGAAGCGCTTAAGCGTCGACGACGCTATTCTCGACATTGCCTACCGACTGGGATTGGAACCGCATCTGGACAAGCGCTTTGAACAGATGTCCACCGGAACGCGCCGCAAGGTCTATCTGACAGCGGCGGCTTTGGGTGAGCCGGCCGTTGTGATCGCAGACGGTGCAAGCAACGGGCTCGATGCGCCGGCGCGGGCCGTGCTGGCCGACCTGTTCAAGACCTGGGCGCACGATCGCGTCGTTTTGTTTGCAAGTCACGATCCAGAACTGGTCGAAGCGTGCGAAGCTAGTTTGTTCAGTCTGGCCGCGTCGCGCTGAGTCACGCGCGACAGCAGTGCCATAAAAGCCCAATCGGTTCCCTGAAGCTACAGGTCGATTATCCGCGTGCCCGGTATACGCTGCGCATGCGCAGAACCAAACACACGTGCGGGCGTGTCGAATCCCACGTTCACCTCGCCACGAAGCACACGCCTTGCCGTCTCGATCGCCGCCAGCGGTGTATACGAATAGCCATTGATCGTCTCGATCATCGAACGCGCGATCGTGCCATCCGCGCTGGTCACCTCTGCCACGGCGCGCGCCCCTTGACTGTCACGTTCCGCCTGCGTCGGGCCGTCCGGCAACTTCGACAAATCGCCGCCTGGAAAGGCATCTCCCGTGACGTTGACGAACATCGCAATATTGGGAATTCCGGTCGAATGCCACGCGGTGACGAGATCGCCGAATGACAACGGCGCGCACGCCACCGGGCCATCACCGAAATCGAACTGGGCGCACGCCATACTCGATGACGATATGAGCGCACCGTCCACCCGCGTGAGCAGCCCAGCGGCGACGATTTCTCCCGCGCTGACTGCCGACCCGCGTGACATCGATCCTGCAACTTGCAGCGCGATGCGAAGTGCGACGGGTTCTTTCACACGCCGGGCCACATGGACCGCCAGACAGTCTGTCGTAACCACGTCCCATCCCACGCCAGGCATCACCATGATGCCTGCCTCGGCGGCAGATGCACTGAACCGTTCTGCCATGCGATAAACGTTGATTTCGGCAGTGATATCCAGGTAATGCACCTGTGCTGCCATGCTTGCGCGTATCAACGCCTCTGCGCTTCGAACGAATGGACCTGCGCAGTTGAGCACTGCACTGAAGCCTCTCAGTTGCTCTGCCACAACGGTAGCGTCGCCGAGGGTGAAGGCGCGATAAGGCACCCCCAATTCGGTGGCAAGCGCGGCGAGCTTCTCCGGGTCTCGCCCGGCGATCGAGAAACTCAGCCCTGCCTGTTTTGCCTGCCGCGCCACCATGCTGCCGGTGTAGCCCGTCGCACCGTATATCAACAAATTGTTCATGGATGTACCTGCAGCCGAACACGGTTGCTTGCCGCGAGGCAAGTGGGGTCATTGCTCATCGTTGCCGCCATCAGATGTTGTAGCCGCCGGCGACTTCGATGTTTTGCGCGTTGATCCAGGCGCTGTCCGGTGACAGCAGGCCGGCGATCACGCGTCCCACGTCGTCGGGTGCGCCGATGCGGCCCAATGCCGTTTGGCCGGCAAGCATGGTTTCAAACTCGGGACTTTGATCGAACGCGCCGCTGGTCATATCGGTGCGGACGGCGCCGGGAGACACAGAATTTGCCCTGATGCCGCGGCTCCCAAATTCCTTGGCCATGTAGCGGGTGAGCACTTCAAGCCCGCCTTTGAAGGCCGCATAAGGTGCAGCGCCGGGCGTCGCAACGCGGGTTGTCGCGCTGGTGAGATTGACGATGTGACCGCCATCCACCATGAGCGGCAGCAGCGCCTGCGTCAGGAAAAACGGACCTTTCAAATGCACATTCAGCAATCCGTCGAACTCGGCCTCGGTCACGCTTTCGATTGCGTTGAAGATGCCGTAACCGGCGTTATTCACCAGCGCGTCGAAACGGTCGGTATTCCATGTGTTCTTCAATATGACGGCCACCGCATCACGGAAAGCGGCAAAGGATGCGACGTTGCTGACGTCCAATCCGATCGCGGCTGCCTTTCCGCCTTTGGCTTCGATGCTGCGGACAATGGCCTCGGCACCTGCCGCGTGACTGTTGTAGGTAAGAATGACGCCCATGCCGCGATCGGCGGCCTGCATGGCCGTGCTTGCGCCCAGGCCGCGGCTCGCGCCGGTGATGATGACTACGCTCATGTTCTTCTCCGTTCGGTAAGTGATGAAATGAACGATAGATCTCAGAGCGCTTTGATATCTGCCCGTTTCCGCTGCAAACCTGCCTGATCCTCCTAAGTGCTTGCGGCCCTGACCGAATCGGGGTCTGATGTTTACTATGGAAGAACAGCTGAACGAACTTCGAATGCTTGCGGCGGATGCCAAGAATCGCATGACCGAAACGGGCATTCCTCGAGTCGTCATGGTGCAAGGGAAGATTCCCGAGCATGAGCTGAGCGCCGTCTACGAGCCAATGGTCAACCTGGTTCTTCAGGGCAGCAAGTCGATGGCCGTAGGCGATCGCACCCTGCACTACTGTCCCGCCAACTATTTCGTCATGTCGATCGACTTGCCTGCCGTCGGCACGGTGTGGCCGGCGCAGTCCGGGGCACCCTATCTGGCCGTGGCGCTCACTTTGCGGCCCGCGATCGTGGCCGATCTCATTGCGGACTTGCCTGCGCGCGATCGCAGCGAGAAGGCCGACGCGGGGTTTGCGGTAGCTGCAGTGACGCCGGATCTCATGGACGCATGGGTTCGCCTGTTGCGCCTGATGCGGCGACCGGCCGACATTCCCGCCCTCGCACCTGCTTATGAGCGCGAAATTCTCTATCGCGTGCTGCAGGGCCCTCAGGGTTCGATGCTGCGTGACATCGCGACGCCGGATAGCGCCAGCGCACGGGTCAGCCTGGCTATTCAGTGGATACGCCGCGAATTTGCCGAACCGCTGCGCGTCGAGACCTTGGCTAAAAAGGCGGCGATGAGCGAATCGGCATTCCACCGACATTTCAAAGCCGTCACGGCGATGAGTCCGCTTCAGTATCAGAAGCGGGTACGCCTGCTCCAGGCCCGCACGCTATTGCTGGTCGGCCGCAAAAGCGTCACCGCTGCGGCCTTCGAGGTGGGGTACGAAAGCGCCACCCAATTCAGCCGCGAGTATGCCCGCGCCTTCGGATTACCCCCGGGACGCGATGCGCAACAGGTTCAGACGCGCTACCAGTAGCCGCCCAGCGGCGCGTCGGCTAGACCAGCGCTGGCGTGGGCAATGCGTTTTCGGACATTGGCTGAGTTTTGAATCGAGCGATATCCTTGGCGGGCGGCATCCCGAACATCCGCGCGTATTCACGGCTGAACTGCGACGCGCTTTCATAGCCGACGGAAAACGCAATTGTTGCGGTATCGCGCGGTTCGAATACCAGCAGCCAGCGGGCTCTGAGCAATCGAAGGCGCTTCTGGTACTGAATCGGCGTCATGGCGGTAATCGCCTTGAAGTGGCGATAGAAGGCGGCCACGCTCATGTCGGCCATTGCAGCAAGATGCTCTACCAGGAAGGGTTCGGTGTAATGGTCGCGGATCCAGTCGATCGCGCGACGAATATGAGACATGCGCCCGCCGGGCCGTGCCGCCTCACGCAGAAAGCCGCCAAGCGGCCCTTGCAAGGCACGAAACAATATCTCCCGCTCGATCATCGGCGCCAGCGTGGCAATCTCGCGTGGGCGGGCAACAAGGCGTGCCATGCGCAGCCACCCATCGATCACGTCGGAAGACGCCGGTACCCCTGCAAAGCACACAGCGCTCGGCGTGTCGACGGCGTCGACGCGGTTGGCGAGAAGTGAAGCGATCACGCCAAAATCGAGCGTCAAACTGATGGCGAGATAAGGCAGACCCGGACCGCTCGCCTGGCTCTGTCCGGTGGCAGGGACGTCGACCGGCACGACAAAATAGGTTCCTGCTTCATAAGTCAGCAGCTGGTCGCCGATCGACAGCGTCTTGACCCCCTGCACAACCAGATGCAGCATCGGTTGATACACCTGATCCGCACAGGCCTCCGCGCGCACCATCGCAAGCCGCGGAACACCGGTATCCGTCCACCTGCTCTCCGCGCGCATCACAATGCCGCGCAACTCGCTCAACGCATTCGTCATGCAGACCATCTTGGGCGCTCTGCCATGGCAATGCAAGCAGTGTGAGAAGAATAGGCAAGGACGCGAGAAAAACCGGCACCTTCAAAACCTCGACGGGACCAATACTGACTTCACAAGATGCACACATCGGCCACGTCCGGCCTGAAACGCGGCGCATCGCAAAAATCTTTTTGAAGAGGTATTTCCATGAAGCTGAACAATAAAATCGCACTCGTCACCGGCGCATCGAGCGGCATCGGGGCCGGCATCGCCCAAGCACTCGGTACCGCGGGCGCCACGGTGATCGTGAACTACGCAAATAGCAAAACGGGCGCCGACCGCGTTGTGGCAGCGATAGAAGCCTCAGGCGGGACGGCCAGCGCCATGCAAGCCGACATGAGCAAATCGGCAGACGTGGTTCGCTTGTTCGACACCATCAAGGCCGATTACGGCAAGCTCGACGTACTCGTCAACAATGCTGGCGTTGCCGTATTCGAAATGGTGGACGATTTTACCGAAGACGCTTTTCACAAACAGTTCAACATCAATGTGCTCGGCTACTTCCTAGCCATTCGCGAAGCAACCAAACTCTTCGGCACAGCGGGCGGCAGCATCATCAACATCAGCTCGATTCTGAGTACAGACCGCTACCTCGCATCAAGTGTTTACGCCGCCACCAAAGGCGCCATCGACACGATGACGCTGGCACTGGCCCGTGAGCTGGGTCCACGCGGCATTCGGGTAAACGCAATTCTGCCTGGCCATACCAATACACCAGCCACCGCTGGCCACTTCACCGGTGACCTCGGTGTGAAACTGATCGCAGGTACGCCACTGGGGCGTTTCGGCGAACCCGAGGATATCGCGCCGGTGGCGGTGTTTCTCGCGTCGGAAGACGCGCACTGGGTGACGGGGGAATCGTTGCGCGCGGCAGGCGGCGTTCGCGGCGTCGGTTATTGATCGCTGCCAGACACTCCGCGTACCGGATGATCCGGCCCAACGCCTTGACCCATTACTGAAAGATGCCCCCGATGACCAGTCTGACCTTACCGCGCGCCGCGCTCACACCGACGCACCGAACGCTTGCGCTTTTCACTGTGCTCGCGGCGCAATGCATGTTCGCCATGGATCTGCTCATTGTGGTCGTCGCGTTGCCGCACATGCAGCAGGACCTCGGATTCAGTCCGGCATCCTTGACCTGGGTGCTCAATGCGTTTGGTCTGGCGTTCGGCGGGCTGCTTCTGCTCGGCGGCAGATTGAGCGACATGATGGGTCCGGTTCGAGCGTTCCGCGCCGGGCTGGCGGTGTTTGTGCTGGCGTCGCTTCTGGGAGGCTTCGCTCAAACACAATGGGCGTTGGTTGCCGCACGCGTTTTTCAAGGTATCGGTGCGGCGCTCGCGGGCCCCAGCGTGCTTGCATTGGTGATGATCATGGCACGCACTGCGACCGAGCAGGCGCGCGGCATGGCGCTGTTTATCGCGGTCTCCACAGTGGGTGCCTCTGCGGGGCTAATACTGGGCGGTGTGCTCACCGAATATTTTTCGTGGCGGTGGGCGTTATTGATCAACGTCCCCGTGGGCGGATTGGTGGTCGCCATCATCGGAAGACTGGTGGTGAATACACCTGCGAAACAAGCGCGACTCGATGTGATCGGCGCCCTGACTGCAACGTTGGGATCGGGCGCATTGGTGTACGGCTTCATCCGTGCCGCCGAGATTGGCTGGGCGCACACCGGCACAATCGCGTCGTTCGCCATGGCCATACTGTTGTTTGCCCTTTTCATACGCACCGAATCACGTCACCGTTCGCCCTTGCTCGACTTGCGACTGTTGCGCAACCCCGCCCGGCTTAGCGGCCTGGCAGTGATGGCCCTCATCGTGGGCGTGCATTTCTCGGTGCTCTTCACTCTCGTGCAGTACTTTCAGCACGTGCTGCACTACTCACCTGTTTTTGCCGGACTCGCTTATCTTCCCATGACGGCCACCGTATTCGCCATCAATCAATTCATGCCACGATTGATCCAGCGCTTCGGTATTCGTCCCCTCCTGATCACAGGCAGTTTGCTTGTCGCCATCAGCCTTCTATGCTTCGCGGCACTCGACGAACACGATGCGTACGCCACGGCCGTCTTGATCCCGTTGATCGTGCACGCCGCTGGCATCGCACTGGTTTTCGCGCCTGGCACCGTGGCCATCATGCAAGGTGTGCCGAAGGCGCAAGCTGGCGCAGCTTCAGGGCTGCTGCAGATGGACCAGCAAATCGGTGGTGCACTGGGCATCGCCGCCATCACCTCGATTTATGCGTTCGCCGCCACACCTGGCCAGTACGCCTCCGGCCTGCCGGCCGCCTTCGCGGGCGGCGCGCTGATTGCATTGGCCGCGATGCTGATTGCCTGGAAAGTCTTTCGAGAGGACACCTCATCCGCGTAACAGCGACGATCAGATTCGATCGGCTCTCCGATGCACTTTGACGGCCGTTGGCGTCATAATCGATGGGCACGTCTTTCTGTCAATTCTGGAGCATCATGATGGTCCGAAGAAACACGATCTGCCTTTGGTATGACGGCACCGCCCAAGACGCCGCCGAGTTCTACGCCCACACATTTCCCGATAGCGAAGTGCTGGCCGTCCATCGGGCGCCAGGCGACTACCCTTCAGGAAAACAAGGCGACGTCATCACGGTGGAATTCACCGTACTCGGCATCCCCTGTCTCGGCCTGAATGGGGGACCGATGTTCAAACATAGCGAAGCCTTTTCTTTCCAGGTGGCGACCGAGGATCAAACCGAAACGGATCGCTTGTGGCACGCCATCATCGACAATGGCGGTCAACCCAGTGCATGCGGATGGTGCAAAGATAGATGGGGGTTGTCTTGGCAGATCACGCCAAAAGCGCTCATCGAGGCCATCACCGATCCAGACCCCGCTGCGGCAAAACGCGCGTTTGAGGCCATGATGGGCATGACGAAAATCGACATCGCCGCGATAGACGCCGCGCGGCGTGGCTAGCGAGAGCGCCCGCGCGATGTTGCGCGAATTGAACGCGATGCAGAACGCGCGGCGCCGCGCGGTCATGATGCCGCGTCCTTGAAAACTGAATGAGGAATGAATGCGTTTTTTGGTGGTCGGAACGAGCGGTGCCGGCAAGTCTACGTTTGGCCAGGCACTGGCAGGCGCTTTGCAGTACCCCTTTGTTGAGCTGGACGAGCATTACTGGGGCCCGCACTGGACACCCGTTCCGCATGCCGACTTTGACGCGGCCGTGCGCGCGGCAACGAGTGATGATCGCTGGGTCGCCGACGGCAATTACAGCGCCGTGCGCGACGCCTTATGGCCGCGAGCCACGCACGTGGTGTGGCTCAACTACAGTCGGCGTGTGGTGTTCATGCGCGTGCTGCGACGAACGCTACATCGTGGTTTGACACGATCGAAACTCTCGCACGGCAATCGGGAATCCCTGCTCACGGCATTTTTCTCGAAAGACTCGATTCTCTGGTGGTCGTATTCGACCTTCAGAAAGAACCAGCACAAGTACGCTGCGCTTCGCCGAGATCCTGCCTATGCGCATCTTGAATGGACGGAACTGAACCGGCCGTCGCAAGCGAAGGCGTTCATTGCAAAGCAGAGGCGCGCGCCAGCCTGACCTATCTGCTTGCGGCATAAGTTCGGCGCACAGCGGGCGCACTACGTACAACTCGCACTAGCGGCGCCGGGCAGGGGCAGCCAGACTGGCTTGCATGTCGTCGTCTGATTTCCCGATCTCACTGCTCGTGCCGCTGTCCCGGCGATTACGCTGGTCGTTGCCGCGTCGTGTGCTCTTGTCATTGCCGCGTCGTTTGCCCGTGCCTTCGTTGCGTCGTTTCCGCTTTTCCTTGTCGCGGCGTTCGCGCTTGTCGTCGCCGCAGTGTGTGCTCGTATCTTCACCGCGCCGCTCAGGCCTGTCGCAGTCGCGGCAGTCGTCACAACGCTCTTGCACGACTACATCATGGCGAGCGCGTCAAAGGGGACAAGCGCTCATCGAATTCGCGATCGTGGCGATGCCGATATTGCTCGCCGGCGCGGCCATTATTGAAGTGGCGCGATGGCAGGCCGCACGCATGATGGCGGGCATGGCGCTCCTGGAAGCCGCACGTGCAGCCAGCACGCAGCACGGCAATCCTGATGCGCTGCAATCGGCATTCGAGCACGCGCTGCGACCTTGGTTTGCCGCCAGCGGCAGCAATGGCGACAGCGCTAACCGGCAACGTACGCGCTTCGCAGCGATCGAGGCGCAGCTTGCGCAAGCGCCTTATCGCGTGCAAATCGACGCGCCAAACGATAGCCACTTCGCCCGCTTCGCCGATCCAACGCTCAAACTCGCTGCCGCAGGCAGCCGCAAGATCATCAATGCGGATTATGTGGCCGAGCAACACGCAAGATCGAAAAGTCGGCGTGCGGCAAGCGGCGACACCATTTTCGACGCCACCACACTCAAGCTGAGACTGACCTATCTGCACGCGCCGATCGTGCCGGGCGTGCGTGCGATCGTGCAGATGCTGGGTTCGTCGAGCGATGCCTTCGGCACGCAGGCCATTGCGAAAGGATTCATTCCGATTCGACGCGATATCGCACTCGAGATGCACTCCCACCCCGTGCAGTGGACCACCGTCAATCACGCCATGGCGCGCGTCGTCCACACCCGAACGTCATCAGCCCCAACGTTGCCGCCCACGAGCGCCACGCCGCCGACATGGCAGTGGGGAGCGCCGTCGATTACGCATCCAGGCGCAGGCGCCACACCGCCCGCAGACCATGGATCGGAGGGGCCCGATGCGTGGCGGCCCATCGCCGAACCCGATGTACCGACAACAGATCCCCCACCTGGCGCAGGAGACGATCCATCCGGCGCCGGCAGTGAGGGTGACAGCCTGTTGGATCCTGCCTGCGGCGCAGTGATTTGCTGCGATCGTTGAACAGCCACCGCGGCGCTGGGTGCGCAGCGGTGGCCTGTTGACCTACTACTTAAATGATGACGTAGCAGCCAATTCTGTATAAAATTTTATACAAGAGTGCCTAATGGACAAAGAAATTCGCTGGGCTGGCTCAGCGTATGACGACCTTCTGTCTTTTCCTGTCGAACCACGTCGACAGGCTGGGTTTCAGCTGGGCAAGATCCAGGCGGGTCTGGATCCGGCAGACTGGAAGCCCTTCGATGACGTGGGAGCCGGCACACGGGAAATTCGTATCAGGGAGTCCAGCGGTACATTCCGAGTGTTATATGTCGCCCGGTTCGAAGAAGCCGTGTACGTCCTGCATTGCTTTCAGAAGAAGACACAAGCGACGAGCCAGCAGGACAAGCGCATCGCCGAAAAGCGCTACAGCGCGATCGTCAACGCCAGGAAAAACAAGCCATGAAGATCGACACTGACATCCGCCATGTGACCAAACCGGGAGAGAATCTGTTTTTGCAACTTGGTTTCCCACCGGAAGAAGCCAAACGCCTGCAGTTGGCGTCACAAAGGCATATCAATGACACAAAGCAGCTTAAGGAACAACTCATGGCCGAGCTCGCGGCGTGGATTGAACTGCATCACTTGAAGCAGGCCGAAGCGGCTGAAATCCTAATGGTGTCCAGACCGCGCGTGTCTGATGTAGTGAACAGAAAGACGACAAAGTTCACTATCGATACGCTGGTCGAAATGCTCAGCCGCATCGGCAAGCCCGTTCGGTTGGCGGTGGGTCAGTAAAAGCACCGTCACAGCCGATCTCACTGCGCCGGCGGTGCGAGCATCGTCTTGATCACGGCGGCCATGCGCGGCGCCAGAATACTGCCGGCCTGAGGCCGATAGATGGCGCTATAGGTGTTTACAGGCAAAGCAGGTCTGATGTCGAGCGACATCAACCGACCTTCAGCGATGTCCTCGCGGCAAAAGGTTTCAGGCAGATTGGCCACCCCGAAACCCGCTACTGCCAAAGCTTTGAGTCCTTCAAGACTATTGCACGAAATCAATGTCGGCAGCGCCGCATGGTGCTCGACAAACCACCGTTGCACGATCCCGTTGAGCACTGAGCTGCTGGGTTGCAGGATCAGCGATAAGGTTGTGAGCCGCGCCGGCGTAATGGGAACCTCGCCGTAATCGAAGTTCGGACTGCACACCCACAGGTTGATGCTTTCGAATAACGTCATCGCCGCCAGTCCGTCCAGGAAGACGGGCGTGGGCACGATGACCAGGTCCAACTCCCCTGCACGAAGGTCCTTGATCAAGTCGAAGGTGAGGCCTACACGCGGTTCGAGCATCACGTGCTCATACTGCGATCGGATGCCTTCGACCAGAGCGGGCAGCCACGATTTGGCAATCAGCTCGGTCATGCCAAAGCGAAACCGCCGGCCCACGAATTCGGGGCTGCTCGCCAACTCTTCAATGGCATCGCGGCGCTCGAGAATTTCCACACCCAGCCGAAGCACTTCATGGCCCTTTTCACTCAACTTGAGCGCCCGGCTTTGACGGTCGAAGAGCGCCACGCCAAGACTGCTTTCCATTTCGAGCAGACGTTTGGAAATCGCCGACTCTGTCGTGAATAGCCGCTCAGCGGCGCGCGCAAGGCTACCGCAGCGCGCCAATGCATCCAAGGCTTCGAGTTGCTTGATGGTGATCATCGCGTGTGCTTCTTCAACGGCTGGAAGACGGCGAGCAGCTCGGCCCAGCTTTCCGATACTGGAATAAAACGCTAGCTTAACTTGGATTCATTTCGCTTATCTTCTTTTCAACGCGGTGCCATGATGCAAAAAAAGGAGCTGCACATGGATACCCCGCTTTCGTTTGACCCCACGCTCACCGACGCCTATCGCGCCCTCTCGACCTCGCTGATCAGCGACAACCTCGACCGACTTACCGGTGCTGTGGGCTTACGCGCGTTTCACCATGCGCCGCGATTGGTGGGACGCGCTTTTACGGTCAAGACCCGCCCTGGCGACAACCTGTTTGTTCACCTCGCGCTCGATCTGGCCGCCCCCGGCGATGTGATTGTGGTGGACGCAGGCGGTGACGTGACCAATGCATTGGTCGGCGAGATCATGCGCCGTTATGCCGAAAGCCGCGGCATCGCAGGGTTTGTGATCGACGGCGCCATCCGCGACGCCGATACCTTCGCGCAGGGCAACTTCCAGTGCTTTGCCCGTGCGGTCTCGCATCGCGGCCCTTACAAGAATGGACCCGGCACCGTTCACGACGCGGTGTCCATCGGCGGCATGACGGTTCATCACGGCGATCTGATTGTGGCGGACGGCGACGGCGTGATCGCGATTCGCCCCGATGTGGCGACGCCGCTGCTTGCCCGCGTGCAGGCGTCACTGGCGTACGAGACCGAACTGATGCGGCAAATTTCCGTGGGCGAGTTCGATCGCAGCTGGCTGAACGATCTGCGTGCCAAGCACCAGTAAAAGGCACTGGAAACGCTTCGCCCCATCCCACCGCATCACCTCTCATTCTGGACGCCAAGACGATGTCACGTAAAACCTACCTTCCCTTGCTCACCAATGAAGAAGCCGCCGCAGCCAGCCGCGCAGGCGAGGTATTGCTGCTGCCACTGGGCACGGTCGAGAGCAATGGGCCGCATCAGATTCTCGGCTGCGACTTCATCGTGGCCGAACGTTTGGCCGAAGTCGTCGCCGCACGGACGAACGCTTTGCGTATGCCCACGTTCCACTACGGTATTTCTGAATTGCATGGCGGCCTGCCGGGCACCTTTGCACTTTCAGAACCGCTCTTCACGCAAATGATCGAAGCACTGTTGCGCGGTGCGGCCCACAATGGTTTCAAGCACGTTGTTTTGTTCAACTGTCATCGTCACAACCACCAGCCAATCGAGATCCTGGCGCGCGCTTTGCGCCGTGAGCAGTGCATCGGGGTGGCCGTCATCGATCCGCTGGAAGTCGCGCGCGATCTGGCACGCGAGCAGTTTGCGGGCGACCCAGCGGGTGCGGTGGGTCACGGTGGCGAACCGTTGATGTCGCTGATCGCGCACCTCAACCCTGACGATATTCGGATGAATCGTGCCGCGTCGCCCGACCTGGCCACGTTTCACGGCCTGCAGGCGCTGTCGTCCACCCGCTTCAAATTCGGCGGCAGCAAGGTTGGCTTGTTCCCTTATGCCGAAGAGGTCAATGCGAGTGGCGCGTGGGCAGACTTGTCCACCATGAGCGCGGCGCGCGGCCAGATCGCCTTCGAGCGGCTATGCGACTTCACAGTCGATTTTGTCGAAGCGTTTCGCGCGATGCCGTTGATCACCAATCAATCCCCACGAGGGGCGAATCCCGGGGCAGGCGCATGAACCGTCCCGCCGACACGGCCGCCTATGTCCGGCATGCGCTGCTGTTGCAGCGCTACGAAGGTGACGACGCCTTTCTGGGAGAGGTAACCGTCGAGTTCGAACGCCTGCGCGACATGGCGCAACGCCTCGACGACCCGCAGTTGCCGCACACGTTGCAGCCGGCGCCGGAGTTCACGCCATGAAGGTGACGGCACACGATATCGCGGGTCAGATCGCTCGGGGTGAGCGCAGTGCGGCAGAGGTTGTGGCCGCGGCATTACAGGCGATCGACCACGATAATCCTCGCTTGAACGCCTTCACCGCCATCACCGCCGATCGGGCGCGCGCCGAAGCGGCGGCGATCGACACGCGCCGGGCGCAAGGTGAACCGCTGCCGCCTCTGGCCGGCGTGCCCTATGCCGTCAAAAACCTGTTCGATGTCGCGGGGCACGTCACGTTGGCCGGTGGCCGCGTAAACGCCGGTAATCCGGCCGCACTTGCCGACGCGGCGCTGGTGGAACGCATGCATCACGCCGGCGCCATCCTGGTGGGCACGCTCAACATGGATGAACATGCCTATGGCTTCACGACCGAGAATACCCATTACGGCGCTTGTCGCAATCCCTTGGATGTGACGCGGGTTGTTGGCGGCTCGTCGGGGGGCAGCGCGGCCGCCGTGGCGGGCGGTATCGTTCCGCTGAGCTTGGGTTCGGACACGAACGGCTCGATTCGAGTGCCGGCGTCGCTGTGTGGCATCTACGGGCTCAAGCCCACGTATGGACGGCTTTCGCGCGCAGGCGTCTTCCCATTCTCGTTCAGCCTGGATCATGTGGGACCGATGGCGGCAACGCTGGACGACCTTGAACTGGCCTACACCGCACTGCACGACGCGACGCGCGACCGCCAACCCGTGCCGACGCGGCGCGGATCGCGGCTGCGCGTGGCCGTGCTCGGCGGATATTTCGACGAATGGTCGAGTGCTCCGGCGCGCGCCACCGTCAGTCATGCGGCACGCATCCTCGGCGCCAGCGAAATCGTGACCTTGCCCGATGCGGCACAGGCCCGCGCGGCGGCATTCATCATCACTGCAGCCGAAGGCGGCGCGTTGCATGCCCCGCGACTGCGCGAAGCGTATGCGCAGTTCGAACCGCTCTCGCGTGCGCGTCTGGTTGCGGGCAGCCTGGTGCCTGCCGAGTGGGTGCAAAAAGCCCAGCGCGTGCGGCGCCGTTTTCTCGAGCAAGCCAAAGCGGCATTTGATCGCTACGACGTTCTGCTCGCGGCCGCAACGCCGGTCTCGGCACCCAAGCTGGGCGCAACCACCATGACGATCGGCAACTCGGACGTTCCGGTGCGGGCTGGGCTGGGACTGCTCACGCAACCGATTTCCTTCATCGGATTGCCCGCGTGCAGCGTGCCGGTACCCATGCCGAACGCCGCCCTACCGATCGGGGTGCAGGTGATCGCCGCACCGTGGCGGGAACAGGATTGTTTTACTGCTGCGCGCATTCTCGAATACGCCAGTAGCGGCCGTTGCCGTCCGGCCTGAAGATATCGCAAAGACGGCATATAAAAAACCAAGGGGAATACCGATGTTCAACGCATTCAAGCACACAGCAGGCGCAACGGCGGCCGCTACATTGGCCGCTGCATTATCGATCGGCGCAGTGCACGCCGCGCCCTATCCCGAGCGCAGCATTCAAATCGTCGTACCGGTAGCACCGGGCGGCAACACCGATATCGCCACACGATTGCTGGCGGCAAAGCTTAAGGATCGGTTGCACCAAAGTGTGGTCGTCGAGAATCGTACCGGCGCGGGCGGTGGCATCGGGGCTGACTACGTTGCGCGCGCCAAGCCCGATGGCTACACGCTCCTGTCCGCATCGAACGGCCAATTGGCGGTGAATCCGGCCGTCAACAAGAAGCTCTCGTACGATCCCATTCGCGACTTCGCGCCCATCGGACTCATCTCACGCGTGCCGCTCGCGTTGACGGTGCCCGCGGACTCGCCCATCACCACACTGGCCGCGTTTATCGACGCCTCGAAAAACAAAGCCGGCGGCTTGACCATCGGCACATCCGGCACCGGCGGCGCGCACCACTTGGTCATGGAAGCCTTCGCCACACAGACCGGCGCCAAACTGATCCAGGTGCCCTATCGAGGCGGTAACGCCATCATCCCGGACCTGATCGCCGGCAGCATCGACGGCACGTTCAACGAGTTGCCCAATGTGATCGCCCTGCATCGCGAAGGCCGGGCGCGGATCATCGCCATCGCCTCCACCGACCGTGCAGCCTTGCTGCCGACGATTCCAACGTTCGATCAAGCCGGCGTAAAAGGCTTTACCGCTTACAGTTCGAACGGCTGGCTGGCGCCTGCGGGTACCCCTCCCGATGTGATTGAAGCCTTGCGCGCCGCGCTGGTAGAGGCCCTGCACGATCCGGCCGTGCGCAAACGCTTCGAAGAAATGGCGCTGGTCATCGCGCCGGAGACGGAAACGTCCCCCGGCCAATATGGCGCCATCATGCAGCGGGATCTCGAAGCCGCTCGCCGTACCGTGGCCGAACACAACATCAGCATCGAGTGATGGCAGCGCGCGCCGGGTTGCCAATCCATCGGGCCCGATGCGTTCCTGAAAGCGAATGACGGTTTCGATTTTCTGGCGGATCGCCTTTTCATAAGCCGAATCCGATTCACGACGGCAGCGACGCCCCACCGCAGATCGCAATATCCTGCCCGGTGATTGCGGCGGCGGCATCGGAGAGCAAGAACGCCACCAGCGCGGCGATCTCCGCCGGTTCGATCAGTCGACCCAAGGGTGGCAGGCGCGGCGCGCTGGCCGCGCGTGATGGATCCTGCAGCATGCCAGTAGCGGTGGCTGCAGGCGACACCACATTCACGGTCACACCTTGCGCCGCCACTTCACCCGCCCAACTGCGCGCCATCGCGATCAGCGCGGCTTTGGTCGCTGCATATTGACCACGCCCAGGCATGCCCTGCGCCACGCGGCTGCCGACGAACACCACGCGGCCGCTGCCGCGTGCCGCCATCGACGGCACGATGACATCGGCCAAGCGCGCAGCGGCTTCCACATGCAACCGCCACATCAGCGCAGCGCCAGTGTGGTCGAGCTCACCCAGGCACCCTACCCGCAGCACGCCGGCGGCATGCACGAGCGCGTCTACGGGCATCAGCGTTGCAGCGACGCTTTCGATCGCAGCACCGTCAGCCAAATCGACCGGCACCGGTGTGAAGCTGGCGTGTTCCAAACTCGGCGTGGCGATATCCAGACCGCTTACCTGCCAGCCATTGGCAAGCAGATGCGCGGCAATCGCCCGGCCGATGCCGGCGCTGGCACCGGTCACCACCGCATGTTCATTGTTCGACACGGATATTGCCCTCGGTCACGATCTTCTGCGAACGCGCCATATCCTCATGCTGGAACCTGGCGAAGTCGGCGGCCGACCCCGGCGTCAACAACAAGCCTTGCTCAACCAGCCGATCGCGCATATCCGTACTCAATGCTTTGTTGACTTCGGTATTCAAGCGCGTGGCGATGTCGGGCGGCAACTTGGCCGGTCCCCACAAACCATACCAACTATAAAACTCAAACCCCGGAATGGTTTCGGCCACGGTGGGCACCTCCGGCAGATTGGGGGCACGAGCCGCTGACGTGACGGCCACCACTTTAAGCATGCCGGATTTGTAGTATTGCAGCGACCCCAAGATGGGATCAATGAAGCCGTCGATTTGCCCGCCGATCAAGTTGTTGAAGGCCGGCGCCGTGCCCTTGTACGGCACGATCAGATATTCCAGATTGCCTGCGCGTTTGAGAAGCTCGGTCGACAGATGACCTGCCGATCCGATGGAACCCACCGCAAAGGTCATCTTGCCCGGATTGGCTTTGGCATACGCCATCAACGATTTGATGTCGGTGATCGGCAAGTCCTTGTTGATCGCCACCGATAGCGGCGCCTTGGCGACCAGCGCAATCGGCGTGAAGTCGCGCTCAACTTCATAAGGCACCGACTTCATCGTCATTTGCGCCGACGTAAATGTAGACGCATTGAAGAGCAAGGTGTAGCCATCGGCCGGCGCCTTGGCGACGAGATCGCCACCGATTACACCATTGCCGCCAGAGCGATTTTCAACCACGATGGATTGCCCCATCTGCTCGCCGAGTTTCTGCGCCAGCATGCGGCCCACGATGTCCAACGTGCCGCCGGGCGGAAAGGGAATGACCATTCTGATGGGCCGGCTCGGATAAGTGTCGGCGGCTACGGCTTGCGCCGAGACGGCAAACGCCATCGCCGCGCACACCGTGCCCACGATCTGTTTGATCTTCATGAAATTGTCTCCTCGTTTCTAATTATCGAGACCGCGTGCTGAACACGTCGGCCGTACTTTTTATTCGGTTTGCAAACGCAGTCGCCCGTACACGTAGATGTTCAAGTACAGGTTCAGCGACTGGTTCAGCCACCGGTACAGATACGCATACTCGTACGCTTACGCTTACGCCTACGCCTACGCTTACGCCTACGCCTAAGCGTCAAGTCGAAACACACCTACGCTCAGTTCAAGCGGGCGCACACGTTCAGGCGCGATGCTTCCTCAACGGGCCAGCAATCCCGCTTGCTTGACCGCCGCGCGCAGTGCGTCCATCTCTTGTGCGTTGGGTGCTTCGGTAGGTGGGCGCACCGTGGCGTCGTCGAGCACGCCTGCCAAATACATCCCGCCCTTCATGCGCGCGTGCGCTTCTCCCGTAGGCTCGCCCCCGCCATACACGGCGTCCTTCAAAGGCGTGATCAGTGCCTGCACGGCCATCGCTTTGTTCAGATCGCCGGCCTTCACAGCATTCCACAGGTCGATGATGAGTTGGGGGATGAACGTGGCGAAGCCCACCAGTGCACCGTCCACGCCTTGCACCATCGAGGCCAGCAGATACTCGTCGTGGCAGGTGAGAATGGCCTTGCTTGGATCGGCTTCGCGAATAGCCTGGATATCGCGTGCATATTTGTTCATGTCGCGCTGGCCCACTTTGAACGCCTGCAGATACGGCAACCGAGCAAGATCGGCGAGCAACTGCGACGAGTAGGCGGCGCGCGTCCACGCGGGGTATACGTGGCACACCAGATCGAGATCGGGCGCGGCTTGGTGGATGGCATCGAAATACTGCAGCGCATGGCCAGGCGTGAAACCAAAGCGCAGCCAATGATGCGGCGGCATCACATCCAATGCAACGGCACCGGCGTCGCGTGCCGCACGGGCATGATCGGCGGCGTCAGCGAGGCCTTCGCACACGATGGACGAAATCACCGGCAGCTTGCCGCGCAGTTCGTCAGCCACGATGCGCGTGACCTCGGCGCGTTCGCGCGGAGTGAGCGAAAACACCTCGCCGGTATGACCGTTGGTCATGATGGCGACCACGCCTTCGTGGCCCGCCAGCCATGCCGCCAGCTTGCGCAGGGCCGGCTCGTCAATGCGGTGATCGGGCGTGAAGGGGCAGGAAATGGCGGGTATGATCCCTCGATAATTATCGATGGCAGGCATTGATGTCTCCGGGTCTGGTTATAGGTGTGCGAACACACGTATGTTTTCCCAACCGCAGGCCTGCGTCCAATACTCGAAACGCATACAACTATCCATAAGCGACCATGGGCCCTGGCAATCGACCGCTCGACCTCGAATGGCTGGAAGATTTTCTGTCGCTGGCCGAGAGCGGTAATTTCTCACGCGCGGCCGAAGCGCGGCGTATCGCCCAGCCCGCATTCAGCCGCCACATCCGGGCGCTTGAAGAATGGGTGGGCGTAGACCTTTTCGATCGCAGCGCGCATCCCACGGCATTGACGGCAGCGGGCAAGCGCATCCATCCCTTGCTCGAAGATGTGCTGGCCGGGCTGGAGGCTGCGCGCATCAAGGCGCGCATTGCACATGACCTTTCTGCAGCCAGCTTGCGCATCGCCGCCACGCATGCGCTCTCGGTCACGTTCTTTCCCACGTGGCTGGCCACCATGGAAGCGCAACTGCATCTTGGCCCGATCCAGACCATGTCGGATAGCGCGCAAGCCTGCGAAGACCTCATGCTGCAACGCCGTGTGCAGTTCGTGCTGTGCCACGGCCATGCAATCGCGCCGAGCCGCCTGGATGAGGCACAGTACCCCATGCGGGTACTCGGACACGACGTGCTCACGCCCGTATGCGCACCGGACAAAACCGGGGAACCACGCTACACAACCGGGCAAAGTGAGCCGCCGCCCCTATTGGCGTACAGCGAAGTGTCGGGATTGGGGCGCATCATGCGTGCGCAATCGCGCAGCGCCTTTGCGCACATCGGCGAAGACGCAGCGTCCAGCCGTGCCAACGTTGTGTTTACGGCGCATCACGCGATGTTGTTGAAAGCGATGGCACTTGCCGGTCGCGGCATTGCCTGGCTGCCCTTGAGTCTGATCGGCGATGAATTGGCAAACGGCACACTGATGGACGCCGGAGACGACGCATTGCGCGTGGCGATCGAGATTCGACTCTATCGGCAGCCGGCCGATATGGCACCGGCAGCAGAAAGCCTGTGGCAACTCACCCGCGACGGCATCGCACCGACGTCGTCAGTCGGCTAAACGGGCCGAGCGTTTACGGGATGGCCACATCCGGCTATTGCCGGTCGCAGTGAGGTTGCTGCATTGAGATTAGCTGCTATGAGCTTGGCTGCTGTGAGATCGGCTGCTGTGAGATCGGCTGCAATGAGATCAGCTGCAATGAGATCAGCTGCAATGAAATCGGTTGCAATGAGCTTTGCTGCGATGAGCTTGGCTGCGATGATTGCACGCTGCGATGATGGACGCCGCAGCGAAGAAAAGCCGCGATTACCGAAGGCCCATTTATTGACGGCGCTCGGTGCCAGCAGGTTGTGCAGGGCGTGAGCCTGTGGGGTTCGCACCGGCCGGGGCGGTGCGCGACGGCGTGGTCGTCGCACCGGCAGGCGCGGTACGCGATGGTGCGGTCGTTGCGCCGGCCGGAGCCGTGCGCGATGGTGTGGTCGTCGCGCCAGCAGGCGCGGTACGCGACGGCGTGGTCGCGGCCCCAGACGCAGGGGCGGTGCTACCTGCGGCAGGACGTGCCGGATTGGCACGCGGCTGCGCCCCAGGAACTCGCCCGGAAGCACCGTTTTGCACTGGCGGTTTGGTCGGATCCGTGCCCGGAGGCGCTTCGCCGGCGGCAGCCGCACCGATGGACGTATGCGCGCCTGCCGGTGGCGCCGTGTGCTGCGGCAAGATCTGCACATAGACCTCGCCTTCGCGCATCATGCCCAGATCGCCCCGTGCACGCTCTTCGAGTGCACCCGTGCCGGTTTGCAAGTCTTGCACTTCGGCGTCCAACGCCGCATTGCGCGCGCGCAGGCCTTCGTTTACCGTTTTTTGTTCGGCAAGCGCCCCTTGCAATTCCCAGGCATTGAACCAGCCGCCCTTACCCAACCACAGTGGGTACTGGATCAGCGCAGCCAGCACAACAACGATCAAAAACACCAAACGCATGCGCAACACACCTAATACGCGAAATCAGGGCAGCGCCGTGTGCGGCACTGCCCAATCCGATCAGCGCAGATTGTAGAAGGCTTCGATGCCCGGGTAGGAAGCAACTTCAGCCAATTCTTCTTCGATACGCAGCAACTGGTTGTACTTGGCCATACGATCCGAACGCGACAACGAGCCGGTCTTGATCTGCATGGCGTTGGTGGCCACGGCAATATCGGCGATCGTCGAATCTTCGGTTTCGCCGGAACGATGCGAAATGACGGCCGTGTAGCCCGAACGCTTGGCCAACTCGATCGCAGCGAAGGTTTCGGTCAGGGTGCCGATCTGGTTGATCTTGATCAGGATCGAATTGGCTACGCCTTTCTGAATGCCTTCTTTCAGAATCTTCGTGTTGGTCACGAACAGATCGTCGCCCACCAATTGCACTTTCTTGCCCAACTGATCGGTCAACAGCTTCCAACCATCCCAATCGCCTTCGGCCATGCCGTCTTCGATCGAGATGATGGGGTACTTGTCGCACCAGGTGGCCAGCAGGTTCGTGAATTCTTGCGACGTAAGCGAAATGCCGCCCTCGCCTGCCAGATTGTATTTGCCATCCTTATAGAACTCGGAACTGGCGCAATCCAAGGCCAGGGCGATCTGCGTGCCGGCTTCGTAGCCCGCTTGCGAGATGGCCTTCAAGATCAGCTGAATGGCCGCTTCGTGATTGGCCACGTTGGGGGCAAAGCCGCCTTCGTCGCCCACGGCGGTGGACATGCCTTGATCGTTGATCAGCTTCTTCAGGGCGTGGAAAACTTCGGCGCCCCAACGCAGCGCTTCGCGAAAGCTCGTGGCGCCGACCGGCAGGATCATGAATTCCTGGATATCGAGCGTGTTGTTGGCGTGCGCGCCGCCGTTGATCACGTTCATCATCGGCACGGGCATGCTCATGGCGCCGCTACCACCGAAGTAGCGATACAGCGACAGACCCGACTCTTCGGCTGCGGCGCGCGCCACGGCCATGCTGGCGGCCAGGATGGCGTTGGCGCCCAGGCGCTCTTTGCCTTCGGTGCCGTCCAGCTCGATCAGGGTACGATCGACGAAGGTTTGCTCTTGTGCATCCAGGCCCATCAGGGCTTCGGAAATTTCGGTATTGAGGTTTTCAACGGCGCGCAGCACGCCCTTGCCCAGGTAGCGATCCTTATCGCCGTCACGCAGCTCGATGGCCTCGCGCGTGCCGGTGGACGCGCCGGACGGCACGGAAGCGCGCCCCATGGCGCCGGATTCCAGCAGGACATCGCACTCGACCGTGGGATTGCCCCGCGAATCCAGAATTTCGCGGCCGATGATATCGACGATTGCACTCATTCTCGTAAACCCCCAAAAAACAAAGAAAGCGTTGCAGCTATCCGGCGTAAAGCGAAAGCCTGGACGAGCCTCGCGCGACCGGCGCGCGTAATGGTTGACGATTGTACCTGCCACTCGGGTGCCGGACGCCCAAAAAGAAAAAGGGAATCAGCTGGTCTGCCGATTCCCCCGGGATCACCGATGCGGATGCTTACACACCCTGCACAATGATCATATTCATGTCGGCCGCACCTTCACGCGCATTGCGCGCGCGGCGGTACTGCCAGGAGTCGTAAAAGGCCTGCGCCTTTGCCATCGTCGGAAACTGCAGCAGCACGGTACGTCCAGGCTCACGGCCTTCGAGAACCCGCGATTCGCCGCCGCGCACCAGCACCTTGGCGTCGTGGGCCGTCATCGCGAGCGAGGACAGGCGCTTGTACGCTTCATATTGGGCTGGCTTGGTCACATTGACATCGACAATGATGTAGGCAGTCATTTTTTCTCCTTCAGAACTGCGATTCGAGAAATCCGTTTTTCTTGGTGACGCGATCCAGTTCGACCAGCGTGGTCAACAGATCCTGCATGCGTGCCAGCGGCACCGCATTCGGACCATCGGACATGGCATTGGCGGGATCGGGGTGCGTTTCCATGAACAGACCCGCCACGCCCACCGCCACGGCCGCACGCGCCAGCACCGGCACGAATTCGCGCTGGCCGCCCGACGAGGTGCCTTGTCCACCCGGCAACTGCACCGAGTGTGTGGCATCGAACACCACCGGGCAATCCGTCTCGCGCATGATGGCCAACGACCGCATGTCCGACACGAGATTGTTGTAGCCGAACGAGGCGCCGCGCTCGCAAACGAGGATGTTCTGGCCGTCGCCACCGGCTTCGATCGCCGCAGCGCGTGCTTTGGCCACCACCTGCAACATATCGTGCGGGGCCAGAAACTGACCCTTCTTGATATTGACCGGCTTGCCGCTGGCCGCGCAGGCATGGATGAAGTCGGTCTGACGGCACAGGAACGCCGGCGTCTGCAACATATCCACAGCAGCCGCGACTTCGTCGATCTGATCGATTTCGTGCACGTCGGTCAGCACCGGCACACCCAACTGGGCCCGCACATCCGACAGGATCTTCAAGCCTTCCGCCATGCCCGGGCCGCGATACGACTTGCCCGAACTGCGGTTGGCCTTGTCGAACGAGCTCTTGTAGATGAACGGAATGTTGAGCGCCGACGTGATTTCCTTCAGCCGCCCTGCCGTCTCGAACGCCATTTCGCGCGATTCGATCACGCACGGGCCGGCGATCAGAAAGAACGGGTGATCGAGACCGATATCGAAGCCGCAAGCTTTCATGCCGTTTCCTTGGCGCGTGCCTGGTGGTTTGCGATCGCGGCCTTGATATAGGCCGAGAACAGCGGATGACCATCACGCGGGGTGGACGTGAACTCGGGGTGGAACTGCACACCCACGAACCACGGGTGCTGCGGCAACTCCATGATCTCGGGCAGGTTTTCAGTCGGCGTACGCGCACTGATCACCATGCCGGACTCTTCGAGACGCGGCACATAGACGTTATTGACTTCATAACGGTGACGGTGGCGTTCGTTGACTTCAGCGCCGTAGATGCTGAACGCGCGGGTGCCCGACTTGACCGGGCAAGCCTGCGCGCCCTTGCGCATCGTGCCGCCGAGGTCGGAGGTCGTGTCGCGCTTTTCGACGCGGCCTTCACGATCCATCCACTCGGAAATCAGGGCCACGACCGGATGCGGCGCGGCGGGTTCGAACTCGGTGCTGTTGGCGCCGCCCAAACCGGCCACATGGCGCGCGTATTCGATCACGGCCAATTGCATACCCAGGCAGATGCCGAGGTAAGGCACGTTATTTTCGCGGGCATAACGGATCGCGGCGATCTTGCCTTCCGTGCCGCGCTTTCCGAAGCCGCCCGGAACCAGGATGGCATCCAGCGACTTGAGGGTATCGGTGCCATTGGCTTCGATATCTTCCGAGTCGATGTATTGCACCTTCACCTTGGAGCGCGTGTGGATGCCGGCATGCACCAGCGCTTCGGTCAACGACTTGTACGACTCGGTGAGGTCGACATACTTGCCGACCATGCCGATCGTGACTTCGTGCTCGGGATGCTCGAGCGAATAGACCAGATCGTCCCACATCGACAGATCGGCGGGCGGCGGCGTAATGCCCAGCGCTTCGCAGACGAGGTTGTCCAGACCTTGCTGATGCAGCATGGACGGAATCTTGTAGATCGAATCGGCGTCCCACACCGAAATCACGGCGTCCAACGGCACGTTGGAGAACAGCGAAATCTTGGCGCGTTCGTCGTCGGGCACCACCCGGTCGGCACGACACAGCAGCGCATTCGGATAGATACCGATTTCGCGCAGCTTTTGCACCGAGTGCTGCGTAGGCTTGGTCTTGAGTTCGCCGGCCGAGGCAATGAACGGCACCAGCGTCAAATGAATGAACGCGGCGCTGTTGCGGCCCATGCGCAGGCTCATCTGACGAGCGGCTTCCAGGAATGGCAGCGACTCGATATCGCCCACGGTACCGCCGATCTCAACGATGGCGACATCGGTATTGCCGTTCCAGGCGGATTCGGCACCGCGTGCGATGAAGTCCTGGATTTCGTTGGTGATGTGCGGGATCACCTGAACCGTCTTGCCCAGATAATCGCCGCGGCGCTCTTTGCGCAGCACCGATTCGTAAATCTGGCCGGTGGTGAAGTTATTCACCTTGCGCATGCGCGCCGAGATGAAACGCTCGTAATGGCCCAGATCCAGATCAGTTTCGGCGCCGTCTTCGGTAACGAAAACTTCGCCGTGCTGGAAGGGGCTCATCGTGCCGGGATCGACGTTGATATACGGATCCAGCTTGAGCATCGTGACTTGAAGGCCGCGCGACTCGAGAATGGCGGCGAGCGACGCTGCGGCAATTCCCTTACCCAGGGAAGAGACCACGCCGCCGGTGACAAATACATACTTGGGCATTGTTTTAACGCCCGATTGGGATCGGGCGGGTGCGGGAAATTTGGATTATAGCCGGGCCGAACGACACTTTCGATACCCCCGAGCGCATTTGTGCAGTCTGCCCTTGCTATGATCGGCCTGCTACGCCCGGCAATGCGCCAGGCTGGAAACCCGGAGCTTTTTTTTGCAACTGCCCCGCAACGCCTCCTTCTCCACCCCGGCTCGATGGGCACTGTGTGCGACGGCCATCCTGATTGCCGTCCATTTGGTGGACATCCTGTTCGAGACGTTGACCGGCCCGTTTGCCCAGCAGGCACGGACGCTCTACGCCATGTGGTCGTTCCAGCGGCTGGTGGGCATCGGCATGCTCTTCAACGGCGCCGTGGCATGTGTGGTCGCGTATGCGCTCGTGGCGCAGCGCCTGGCCCCGCTCCGGTCGCGGCACCCGCAGGCGTTTGCGGACCATGCACCCGACGTCGCGAACACCAACTCTCCGCCGCTGTGGCGCTTCGCCCTGATCCTGAGTGTTCTCGGCCTGGCGGCACATCGGCTGACGCCCTACCTTTTTGGCGGCGTGCTTGAAACGATGCAATCGCTGGAGGGCCCTGAGCGGTTGGTTCGAATTGCCATCACCGGTGTCGACATGATCCTCGCCGCGCTGGTAACGGCACTGCTGGTGCAGATTGCCGTCTGGCTGGCATGGCGCCCGGCGCGCGTCGCCGCCCGCTCGCAGGCCCCTCTGGGCGCGGCCTACACTGGATCGCTTTACGGCGCGATGTTCGCCACCTTGTGGCTCACGCAACTGCGCCTGGGCTGGGCGACCGATCTGATTCCGGAATCGTCCATGGCGCTGGAGCTGCCGTTGCTGCTGCTGGCACCCCTGTTTGTGGGGGCCTACGCACGCCACTTGGCGACTGCCGCGTTGGTGTTGGGCGGCGCGCCGCACGGCGCGGGCACCGATGCGATCTGCGCCGAGCAGGCCCGACCCGGATTGCGCACCGGTGCCACCTTGAAGGCGGCGCTGTTCGGCTTCATTCTGGCAGGCCTGGCCGCCTGGATTCTGGTGCAGGCGTTGAATCTGGCCGCCCCGCTTTTCGAATGGGACAACGTCTTGGGCTTGGTCGTGATGTTTGCGGCGCTCCCCGCCGCGGTCAAGCTCAGCATGCGCAAGCGCCTGAGACAAACCGGCCCCTGAGCGCATCCGCACGCCAAGCGGCGGCATCCTCAGGCGGCCGGCCGCCGCGACATCAAGCGACCAACGCTTCGAACGTCAGCCCGCCAGCGGCTGCGTGCGCGACGTGACCCAGGCGGCAACTTCAGGTTCGACCAACGGTACGATCGCTTCACGAACCTTGTCGTGATAGGCATCGAGCCAGGCGATTTCGTCGGGCCGCATCAACGCGAGATCGATGCATCGCACATCGATAGGGCACAAGGTAAGCGTTTCGAAATTCAGAAATTCGCCCAGGGCGGTTTCCTGCCAGGGCCGGTTGGCCACCAGGTTTTCGATCCGCACGCCCCACTGGCCGTCACGATAGATACCGGGCTCGTTGGACGTGATCATGCCGGGTTCCATCGCCATGTTTGGATTACCGGGCGAGCGATAGGAAATCACTTGCGGACCTTCGTGCACATTCAGGAAATAGCCTACGCCGTGGCCGGTGCCATGGCCGTAGTCGGCGCCACCGGCCCAGATCGGCGCGCGCGCCAAGGCATCGAGCGCCGGTGCCGGCGTGCCACGCGGAAAGATGGCTTGCGAAAGCGCGATCATGCCCTTGAGCACACGCGTAAAATCCTGCTTTTGCGCGGCGGTGGGCGTGCCCACGGCCACCACGCGCGTGATATCGGTGGTGCCCCCCACATACTGGCCGCCCGAGTCGATGAGCAGCAGGCCATCGCCTTCGATGGTGCTGTGCGCCTCAGGCGTGGCGCGGTAGTGCGGCATGGCGCCGTTGGCATTGAAGCCGGCGATCGTGGGGAAGCTCAGACCCACGAAGCCCGGCCGGCGCGCCCGCGCGGCCGTCAACCGTTCGTCCACAGTCAATTCGGTCATGGGCGTCTTGCCCTGATTGGCGTCGAACCAAGCGAAGAATTCGCACAATGCCGCACCGTCGTTGGCCATCGTGGCGCGCACGTGCGCCAGATCGTCGTCGGTCTTGCGTGACTTCAACAGGGTGGACGGATTGATCGCTTCCACGCGATGCACGGCGGCAGGAACGTCGGCCACGCCCCCCACTGTGACGCGCGCCGGGTCGATCAGCAACGTGGCGCCGGCGGGCAATGCCGCCAGTGCTTGCGGCAAGGCGAAATAATCTCCAACGGCAATGCCATCGCTGGCGAGCTCGGCGCGCAAGGCATCATCGATCGTACCGTCAGCCACGAACAGCGTGACGTGGTCCTGATCGATCAGCGCATGCCCCAGAAAGACGGGGTTGTAATCGACATCGCTGCCGCGCAGATTGAACGCCCAGGCGAGATCGTCGAGCGTTGAAATCAGATGCACATCGGCTTTGTGCTTCGCCATGCCCGCGCGGATGTGTGCCAGCTTGGCCGCGCGCGGCTCGCCCGCATAGGGCGCAGCATGGGCGTATACCGGTTGAGCCGGCAAGCCTGCCCGACCCGGCCAGATTGCGTCGAAAAAATCGTGCGTGGTATCCAGCACGATGGTGGGCGCATCATCGGTCGCCGACCTGTTCGGCGTCGGCGTCGCGGCGGCATCCGCGACACTGCCGGCGGGGGGCACAGCGACGACGTTGACGGCACCTAGCGCCAGCGTGAGCGCGCGTTCGGCGTTCAAGCTCAGCACATGGGCGTCGACGGCCACACGGCGCGCGCGCGGCGAAGCGGTGTGGGATGCGGCACCCTGGGCGGCTTCAGGCTCGCTTGGCGCACCCAGCGACGCAAAATGCTCGGCAAGCCACTTCGGATGCGGCGGCACGTCGTCTTCGCCAAGGCGCATCAACACGATGCCGGATCCGGCCAGTTCCGCCTCGGCCTGCGACCAGTAGCGGCTATCGGCCCACAAGCCGGCAAAGGTGTCGGTCACGACCACGATGCCTGCCGACCCCTTGAAGCCCGACAGCCATTCACGGCCCTGCCAACGCGGCGGCACGTATTCCGACAAATGCGGATCGGAGGTGGGCACGACCACGGCATCGACGCCGGCCTCGCGCATGGCGGCCCGCAATCGGGCAACGCGTTGTTGAGGAGTATCGGGCGTCTGGGTCGTGGCAGGCATCAAGTCGTTATCTCAGCATGAAGGACATGGCGGCCAGGCTGTTGAGCATGCGCACGGCGTCCCCCATGCTGGCGGCGTTGAACCGCACGAGGTTGCCATCGACGCGCTCCAGCGCCGGCCACAGACAAAACAGATCGGCGAGCGCCGAACTCTGGGTCTGCAGCACACATTCTATAGGCGGCGCGATCACGAAGGGCTTCAACACAGACAAATTCGACAGCGCGCTCTGCACGCCGATCTGAATCCGATCGCGCGACAGCGCCGGCGATAGCGTAACGCCCGTCCCCTGCCCGCGCGCCACCTTGGTTTCGACCCAATGCGTGGTGGGAAACAGACTTCGGTTTTCCGAAATGAACACGTCGTCGCCCGTGCCGATGGCCACCGGCACGCCGCGTTCGCCGGCCAATGCGCCGTAGATGCCGGCTTCCCCCAACTCCATCCCGTTAATCGTGACGCGCGCAAAGGCAAAGCCGTTGATGGTGTGCGCCAGAATGCCGCGGCCCTGGGCGCGCGAGTGATAACCGATCAGGCACACCGCATCGCAGCCCTCTTCCAGGCCGGACATCATGCCCAATTGGCGCGGCTTGCCCAGCACCAGGCGGGCGCGCGCGTCGATCGCGTCCGGCAGCAGATTGCGAAAGCCGCCGTGCGAGTCGTTCACCAGCACTTCGGACGCGCCAGCCGCGAAGGCCCCCTGCACGGCTGCGTTGGCTTCGCCCGTCATCCAGCCTCGGGCGCGCTCGTACTCGCCATTGCCCGGACGCACCTGTTCGGCATGAAATACGCCGGCCACGCCTTCGATGTCGGTGGAAATCAGAACTTTCATGACGGTATCCCGGTACGGAACGAATGATCAGGGGGCAGCGTGCGCGGCACGCCAGGTCGGCCAATCGGTAATGCTGTCGGTAATGGCGGCGCGCCGATGGCCATCGCGCCCCGTCACGGTTTCGGCGCGCCACAAGGCGTTGACGATGGCCTGCTCGCAGGCTTCGGCCGCGGCTTCGAAAAGCGGATCCAACAACGTTTCGTGCACGCAGGTCACGGCCGGCATTGGCGTCTTCACGTCGTGCGGCACGGTATAGGCGGTCGAAAATGCCAGCGCGATATCGCCGCTGCCGTGTCCGAACACCGAACCGGTGCGGGCCAAGCCGGCGCCCGCGCGCAGCGAGAGCCGCCGCAGTTGCCGCGCATCGAGCGCGGCGTCGGTGGCGAGCAGCAAAATGATCGAGCCTTTTTCGGGCGCCTGGGCGGTCTCGGCATCGTGGGCCAACTGGCGGCCCACCGGATGGCCGGCCACGGTGAGCTGATGCGGTCGGCCAAAATTGGATAGCACCAGAGCGCCTACAACGGCGGGCACGCCAGCCAACGAGACACTGCGCGAGGCTGTGCCGATGCCGCCTTTGAAGCCGAAGGACGACATCCCGCGACCGGCGCCAACGGCACCCTCGGGCACCGCAACAGCGGCGGCAGCCAAGGCGCGCTCGTAGTGTGCAGGCGTGACCGCCATCGCCTGAATGTCGTTCAAATAGCCGTCATTGCATTCGAGCACCAGTGCGTTGACCGTGGGCCACGCGCGGCCGATTTCTGGATTGGCCGCGATGGCGGCGCAGATCTGCGCCTCGGCCACGGCCGGCACGCCAAACGTGTTGGTCAACGCGATCGGCGTTTCCAACACGCCCAACTCTTCGATCTGGATCAGGCCGCAGCTTTTGCCGAAACCGTTGATCACGGTGGCAGCCGCTGGCACTTTGTGGAGATAGATATCGCCGGCATGAGGTCGAACCACCGTCACGCCCGTCTGCAGCGCGCCGTCGGCAATCGTGTCGTGGCCGACGGTGACGCCGGCCACATCGGTAATGGCATCGCGCGGGCCGGCGGGCAGCCAACCCACGCGCGGCGTGGCGGTCGTCATCGCTTACTTCCGATCGATCTTGGGATCGAGCGCATCGCGCAGGCCGTCGCCCAACAGGTTGAAAGCCAACACCGTCAGGAAGATGGCGATCGCCGGGAAGATGGCGATGTGCGGCGACATCACCATATCGGCCCGCGCTTCGCTCAGCATCGCGCCCCACTCGGGCGTGGGCGGTTGTGCGCCCATGCCCAGGAACGACAAGCTGGCGGCGGTGATGATGGAGGTGCCCACGCGCATCGTGCCGTAAACCACGATCGGGGAGATCGTGCCCGGCAGGATGTGACGCATGATCACGGTCCAGTCGGACGCGCCCACGCTCTTGACGGCTTCGACATACGTCATCTGCTTGATCGCCAGCGTATTGCCGCGAACGAGCCGCGCAAACGCCGGCACGCTGAACACGGCCACGGCCACGATCACGTTGATCATGTTCGAACCCAGGATCGCGACCACGCCGATGGCGAGCAGCATGCCGGGGAACGCCAGCAGCACGTCGGACAAGCGCATGGTGATGCGTTCCCACCAGCCTTCGTAGTAGCCGGCCATCAGGCCCATGAACGTGCCGACGACGGCACCCATGGCCACCGACAAGAAGCCCGCGGCCAGCGAGATGCGCGCACCCATCAGGATGCGGCTGAAAATATCGCGGCCCAGCGAATCCACGCCCAGCCAATGCGTGGCATTGGGCAAGGCATTGAGGGCGTCGTAGTCGAAGAAGTTTTCGGCGTCGAACGGCACGATCCACGGCGCAAACACGGCGGCAATCACGAGCAGCAGCACGAATACGCCGGCGGCGACCGCCAGCTTCTGCTTCTTGAACTTGCGCCAGAATTCCGACGCGGGAGTACGAACGTCGTTGACGACGGGTGCGGTAGCCGGCACGGCGGCATTATCGGTAACAGTCATGCCGGCCTCACTTGTAGCGAATGCTGGGATTGATCGCGCCGTACAACACGTCGACAATCAGGTTGATCAGAATGAATTCGAACGAGAACAGCAGCACGAGGCCCTGGATCACGGGGTAATCGCGTTGCGTGACGGCGTCCACCAGCAAACGGCCCAGGCCCGGCCAGTTGAATACCGTCTCGACCACGATGGAGCCGCCCAGCAAAAAGCCGAACTGCAGGCCCATCATCGTGACCACGGGAATCATCGCGTTGCGCAAGGCATGCTTGATGATGACGGTGCGTTCCGAGAGGCCCTTGGCGCGCGCGGTGCGCACGAAGTCTTCTTGAATCACTTCGACGAACGAGGCACGCGTAAAGCGCGCCATCACGGCGGCCACAGCGGCGCCCAGCGTGATCGACGGCAGGATGTAGTGCTTCCAGGTCGACGCGCCCACCGTGGGCAACCAGCCCAGGTTGACCGAGAACACTTGCATCAACATCATGCCCAGCGCAAACGCCGGAAACGAAATGCCGGAAACGGCCAGCGTCATGCCCAGACGATCGGGCCACTTGTTGCGCCAGACGGCCGACACGATGCCGATAATCATGCCGAACATCACGGACCAGATCATGCTGGCAAACGTGAGGTACAGCGTGGGAAGAAAGCGGTCGGCGATTTCAGTCGACACGGGGCGCTTGGTGCGCAACGAGGTGCCGAGGTCGCCTTGCAACATGTGCGAGAAATAGCGAACGAACTGCTGGTGCATGGGCAGATCGAGGCCCAGGTCCTTGCGTACCAGCTCGACGGTCGCCTGGTCGGCTTCGGGGCCGGCGGCGAGTCGCGCGGGATCGCCCGGCAGCATATGAACGAACAGAAACACCACGACAGCCACGAGGAGCAGTGTGGGAATCATGCCCAAAAGACGTTTGACGATATAGGTCAGCATTGCACTTCCTGCGCTCGCGCCGCCTGCCCCGTGCGGGGTGGCGGCGCGATGGGTAAAGCCTGAGTTTTTACTGCTTCAGATCGATGTCGCCGAACCAGAACGAGGTATCGGGCATCACGTACACGCCGGAGAGGTTTTTGCTCTGCACGGAAACGTTGTTCTGAGTCACCAGGAAGGCCCAGGGTGCTTCCTTGTAGATGATCTCTTGCGCTTCCTTGTAGAGCTTTTCCTTCTCGCCGCGATCGGTCGTGGCCAATGCCTTCATGATGTTGGCGTCGACTTGATCGTTCTTGTAGTACGAGATGTTGTTCAACACGGGCGGGAAAGCAGTGCCCGACAGCAACGGACGCAGGCCCCAGTCGGCTTCGCCGGTCGAGGACGACCAGCCGGCGTAGTACATGCGGACCTTGGCATCTTCAGGCTTCTGCACCTGTTGCACGCGCTGCACGCGTTGACCCGATTCCAGCACTTCGACCGACACCTTGATGCCGACTTGTGCCAGCTGCTGTTGCAGGAACTGAACCACCTTTACCGACGTGCCGTCGTTGTAGGCCGACCAGAGCGTGCTTTCGAAACCGTTGGGATAACCGGCTTCTTTCAACAGCTCGCGCGCCTTGGCGGGGTTGTATTCCCACGGGTTCATCTTGTAGGCGAAGTCCACGCCCTGGGGCACGACGCCTTCAGCGGGGCTGGCATAGCCCGAGAACGCCACCTTGGCCAACGCTTGCTTGTTGATGGCGTAGTTGATGGCCTGGCGAACCTTCACGTCATCGAACGGCTTTTGCATGACGTTCATCGACATGTAGCGCGTCATGATCGACTTCTTGTCGACCACGTCCAGCTTGTCGTTCTTGGCCAGCGACGCGGCTTGTTCGAACGGCACCGGGAAGGCAAAGTGGGCTTCGCCCGTTTGCACCACGGCAGCGCGCGTGTTGTTGTCGGTCACGGTACGGAACGTGATCGTGTCGACCTTCGGATAGCCCTTCTTCCAGTAGCCATCGAACTTCTCGACCTTCATGTATTCGGCGGGCTTCCACTCGACGAACTTGAAGGGACCGGTACCCACGGGGTGGAAACCGATTTCCTTGCCGTATTGCTTGAGCGCGGCGGGCGAGATCATCATCGCGGCGGGGTGAGCCAGCGCGTTGATGAAGGCCGAGAACGGCTCTTTCAGCGTGATGCGGATCGTGTTGGCGTCGACCACTTCGGTCTTGGCCACGCGGTTGAACTGGGTGTAGCGGGCCAGGCGGTTCTCGGGGTTCGAGACGCGGTCGTAGTTGACCTTGGCGGCTTCAGCGTTGAAGTCGGTGCCGTCCTGGAATTTCACGCCTTCGCGCAGCTTGATCGTGTAGACCAGGCCGTCGGGGCTCACTTCGTAGCCCGTGGCCAGGAGCGGCTGGATCTTCAGGTCCTTGTCGAACTCGAACAGGCCTTCGTAGTAGGCCTTGCCGGCCGCCTGGTTCAGCGTGCTGTTCGTGTTGTAGGGATCCAGCGTTTCGAGAGCGATGGAGACTGCGAAGGTCACGTCCTTGGCTGCGTGAGCCAAGGGCGCCGCCAGCACCCCGAAAGCCAGCGCTGCGGCGGCCACGAGACGGGTTGGGCGCAATGTTTTCATGAAATGCACTCCTGTTCCGCGAGGGAATCGGTTTGATGGAAAGAAAGGTACCGCGAGCAAAACAAACAACGAGCGATCAGTACGCGCCGCCCACCGGGTGACGCGCCACGAAATGGTCAGGACCCACTTGCACCAGCGGCGCGACCACGGGGTCGTCGCCCAGATTGCGGATCGGGCTGGGAATTTCATCCACGAGCAACGTGCGCTTCAAGTGACGGCGCGCCGGATCGGCGATCGGCACGGCCGACATGAGTTTCTTGGTGTAGGCGTGTTGCGGATTTTCGAAAATCGCGCGGCGCGGACCGATTTCCACGATCTGGCCCAGATACATCACCGCCACGCGATGGCTGATGCGTTCGACCACGGCCATGTCGTGCGAAATGAAGAGGAACGCCACGCCCAGATCGCGTTGCAGATCGATCATCAGGTTCACGATCTGCGCCTGGATCGACACGTCCAACGCGGACACGGACTCGTCCGCGATCACGACTTTCGGGTTCAACGCCAAGGCGCGGGCAATACAGATCCGTTGCCGCTGACCGCCCGAAAATTCGTGCGGATAACGCTGTGCCATTTCCGGCGGCATGCCGACGCGCTCGAGCAACTCGGCCACGCGCTTGCGTGCAACCTCGCCCTTGGCCACGCCGTGCACCAGAAGCGGCTCCATGATGGAGAAGCCCACGGTGACGCGCGGATCCAGCGACGCGAACGGATCCTGGAACACGAACTGGATATCGCGGCGCAAGGCCTGCAGTTCGCCGTGCTTGAGTTGCACGATATCGCGGCCGCCAAAGCGGATCTCGCCGCCCTGCGAGTCGACCAGGCGCAGCAGCGAGCGGCCAGTGGTCGATTTGCCGCAACCCGATTCGCCCACCAGGGCCAACGTTTCGCCAGGATAGAGATCGAAGCTGACTTTTTCGACGGCGTGCACACGACGTCGCACACGATTCAAAATGCCACCGCGCACATCGAAACGCGTGATGAGATCGCGCACGCTCAGCACCGGCTCGCGGGCCTCGGCGGGCTGCGCCAGTGGCGTGGGCGCGGCTTCGGCGATGGCCTCTTCCTTGGCCGCGTCGACGACGGCCACAGCCTTATCGCCAAACAGTTGCACGAGTGGGAAACGCGCCGGTTTGTCGGTGCCTTGCATCGCGCCCAGCTTGGGCACGGCCGACAGCAACGCCTGCGTGTAGGGGTGCTCCGGACGCGCAAAAATCGTTTCCGACGGGCCTTCTTCAACCTTGTCGCCGCGATACATCACGAGCACGCGATCGGCCACTTCAGCCACCACGCCCATATCGTGCGTGATGAAGATCACGCCCATATTCATTTCATCCTGCAGTTGACGGATCAACTGCAGAATCTGCGCCTGGATGGTCACGTCCAACGCGGTGGTCGGCTCATCGGCGATCAACAACGCGGGCTTGCACGCCAAAGCCATCGCGATCATTACGCGTTGACGCATGCCGCCCGACAACTGATGCGGAAAGCGATCCATGATGGCGCGCGCTTCCGGAATGCGCACCTGTTCGAGCATGCGCAACGCCTCGGCACGGGCCGCTGCGGCGTCCTTGCGTTGATGCAGGCGGATCGACTCGGCAATCTGCTCACCAGCGGTAAACACCGGATTGAGCGAGGTCATCGGTTCCTGAAAAATCATCGCCATGTCGGCGCCACGCACCCGGCGCATCGCGCGCTGGTTGGCGGCGGTCAGGTCGATGATCTCGTCGTTGCGGCGCCGCAAGGCGATCTTGCCCGTCAAACGGCCACCGCCGTTTTCGACCAGCCGCATCAGTGCCAGGGAGGTCACCGACTTACCCGAACCCGACTCGCCGACGATGGCCAGCGTCTCGCCGCGATCGACGTGGAACGACAGATGCCGTACCGCTTCGACCGTGCGCTCGGAGCCCACGAAGCGGACACCCAAGTCGTCCACCTGGACGACACGGTTCGCGGGGAGCGACGGGGTTTGAATATGTTGGGCCATGCTGTGAGAAAACCTTTAACGACTGCTTCTAAGTAAACGCTTATCGATAGATGGCGGTAACCGGCTTCTCGCCGACCCGCGCATAACCGCGATACATCCCTTCGGTGTTGAACGGCAACACCACATTGCCCGCGGCGTCGACCGCGATCAAACCGCCCTTGCCGTCGATCGTGGGCAATTTGTCGTGCACCACGCTATCGGCGGCTGCCGCCAACGTGGCGCCGCCATATTCCATCTGGGCCGACACGTCGTAGGCCGCCACCATGCGAATGAACATCTCGCCGGTACCGGTGGTCGACACCGCGCACGTGCGGTTGTTCGCATAGCAGCCGGCGCCGATCATCGGCGCATCGCCCACGCGGCCCACTTGCTTGTTGGTCACCCCGCCAGTGGAGGTCGCCGCAGCCAGGTTGCCCTGCGCGTCCACAGCCACGGCGCCTACCGTGCCGAATTTGCGATCGGGATCGATCGGCTCAGGCGCACGTTGCACACCCGCCACCATGGCCTGACCATCGTGGTCGAGTACAGCAGCATCGGGATGCTCGGCCTGCACGCGCAGCAATTGCTCGCGGCGGGCATCGGTCGAGAAGTAACTGGGATCGACGATATCCAGGCCCTGTGCGCGGGCGAAGGCTTCGGCGCCCTCACCCACGAAAAAGACGTGTTTGCTATCGGTCATCACGCGGCGGGCCGCCAGAATCGGATTGCGCACGCAGTTCACATTGGCGATCGCGCCCGAACGCAACGTGGCGCCATCCATGATGGAGGCGTCGAGCTCGTGAGTGCCGGCACTGGTGAACACCGCGCCGTGCCCGGCATTGAACAAGGGGCAATCTTCCAACCGGGTCACGGCTTCGGTGACGGCATCCAGCGCGCTGCCGCCCTGGGCGAGCACGGCTTGCGCGGCCACGAGAATGCCATCCAGCGCGGACAGATACTCAGCTTCTTTTTCGGGCGACATCGCCGCGCGCGACATGGCGCCGGCGCCGCCATGAATGGCAATTATGGGTTGCATCAACGTTTTCCTGATTCTGCGCCGTGGAACAGCCACGGCATCACGGATTGGGTCACACCCATCGCGGCGGCGACTGAATCCTTGGCGCGATAGGCAACGGCTGCGCTCAAGCCTTCGATCAGGCCAAGTGCAGCGGTTTCGGAACTGGACGAGAGTTGTCGGCTCGTCTGGGCATACAACGCCACCGTAGCGGTGGGCGCCAGGGGCGACGTCGGCGAATCGGTCAGCACAAGCACCGGCACGCCGTTCTTCTGCGCCGCGCGCGCCAACGTGACGGTGTCGGCCAGATAGCGGGGAAATGCGATCGCGATCAACAAATCGCGCGACGACATCCGCGACATCTGCCGAGCCGCATGCGACACGCCGCCGGGGCCGGAGAGCAGCTCGACAGTGCGGCAATGCATGCACAAGCCACGCTGCAACAGGCCGGACAAAAACCCGCTGGCACCGAAACCGATCACAAAGACGCGCTCGGCGTCGAGCACGGCCGTGACGGCGCGCTCACACGCATCGGCGTCCAGCGACTGCAGCGTGCGCTGGGCGTTACGGATATCTTCTTCGAGTGTGGCGGCGAACACCTGCACCGCAGACGCCGAGGTAGACGACGCCAACTCGGTGCGCAGCTTTTCGACCGGCGCCAACGCGGCTTCGAACCTGCGGGCCAACTCGGAGCGAAATTGCGGATAACCGGGCAAGTCGAGGGCGCGAGCGAAACGATTGGCCGTGGCGATCGACACGCCAACCGCCGTGGCGAATTCATCGATCGTCATCGTGGCGACCCGGAACGGGTGCGCCAATACATATTCCGCCATCCGATGCTGGGTGCTGCTCATCCCCGCTTGCGCACGCGCAATACGGTCGGAAATGGTGATCGGTGGGGTGACAACGGCGGACATGGTGCGACGGCAGGCGTCTGAAAATGAATTTACATGGCGATTTTAAGCAAGAAAAGAAATTTTCATCCCTAGGACAAACCCGTATATCCCGGTCAGATCCGGAAATGGCGCGCCAAGGCACCTGCCAGCATCTCAGCCGCAGGCATGTGGGCCGCGCCGGGCGATCGGAGCAGCACCACTTCATGGCGCGCAATCGCCGGCAGTTCGGTCAGTACCCGCATGCGGGCCGTGACGCGGGACCGATCCACCACACTGATACCCAAGCCCACTTCCACACAGGTTTCGATGGCCTGGCTCGACGGACTGGCCAACACCACCCGCCAGGCACGACCGGCCTGGTCCAGGCTGTCGGTCATTGCCGTCCCATAGGGGCACCCCACGGCGTGCAGCGCCAAAGGCAAGGGATCGTCCAGCGGAGCGAGCCGCGACGCGCCGCACACCCACACAGGCTGAACCGACGCCAGCAGTGGCACGTCTGCGGGCTCGGGCGAGGCGCGACCGGCGATCTGAGGGATGCTCTGTTGGCCAGCCAGATGTTGTGCATCGTTATCGCCGACGGCCCGTTGTTGTAGATCGTCATCGGCGACGACCCGTCGCGCGGTAACGGCCATATGCAAGCGCTTTCGGGCAATCTGATCGCGCAATGTGCCGCTGGGCGCTGTGGTGACGTCCAATACCACGTTCGGCCACGCCGCTGCGAAGCCGGGGAGGATGTCGCGAATCACATGGGCCGCATATTCGTCGGGCACCCCAAAACGCACGCGCCCGGCAACCTCGGCGCCAAACAACGCCCCCAGCGCCCGGTCGTGCGCCTGCAGCACTTGGGCCGCATGCTGAGTAAACCGCTCGCCCAATGGGGTGAGCGTGACGGATTGATTGTCGCGATCGAGCAACCGACCGCCCGCAATGGCCTCCAGTCGCTGCACATGCACGCTTACCGCCGCAGGACTCTTATGCACCTGCTCGGCAGCGGCGCGAAATTGGCCCAGGCGCGCGACCGCCTGAAACGTGCGCAGCAACTCGATATCCAGGGTTCGATTCATGAAGGGTCCTTTGCGCAATGTCGAGCCGTTAAAACAGCGGCCCCGGGAAATGGCACAGGCGACCCCCGGAATGCAAACCGGCCGTTGGCTTCCAAATACCAAGCACTGGGCGCCGGGCTTAGCAACCCAGCCCAAACCGGTAGTTTACTTTTACTGAACTACCCATCCAATAGGTTTTGATTTATTAAATCGCGCTGCCGGTCTACCGTCAAGGCTCTACTGGAGACGACATGACCGCAACTGCCTCGCACGCCGCGCCGCACGGCCAGGCCAAGCGGCCCGCTTCACGGCTGCATCGCTTGATCGATACGTTGCCATTGCTCGTTCTGGAAGCCGGGCTGATTCTCGCTTGGAGCTCAGGCTTCATCGGGATGCGATTCACTACCGATCACGCGCCGGTGTTTACCGTTTTGCTGTGGCGTTGCGTGTTGGTCGGGATCGCCTTGCTACCTTGGGTGATCCGCAGCCTGCGGGCGGCCCCCGCCTCGGTATTGCTGCATCACGCAGGCATCGGCTTGCTTTCGATGACGCTCTATCTTGCCTGTGTGGCACGCGCGATCGAACTTGGCGTGTCGTCCGGATTTGCCGCCCTTATCGCCGACCTGATGCCGATCGGTACGGCCTTGTTAGCCACGATCGTCTTCCGCGCGCGTCTGAACGCACGCGTTTGGGCAGGGCTGGCCATCGGCTTGGTGGGGGTGGTGATCGTCGGGCACGACGTGCTGGCCCTGGGCGATGCGCCGCTGTGGGCGTATGCCCTGCCCTTCGTCAGCATGCTCGCGCTGGCCGTCGCAACCGTGTGGCAAAAGCGCACGCAGCACGCGCATGCGCTGGGCTTGTTGCCGACGCTATGGGTGCAATGCATGATTTCGGGCGTGGCCTTCGGCGCCGTGGTGGCATATGACGGACAACTCATGCCAGTGCTCACACCAGGCTTTGCAGCGGCCACCCTGTGGATGGCGCTGCCGGCCACGCTCGGCGGCTACGGCCTCTACTGGATTTGCCTGCGCCGGTCGTCGCCCACACGCGTGGCCAGCGTGCTCTATCTGAGCCCGGGCGCCACCGTCATTTGGGCGTGGGCCATGTTCGGCGAGCCGCTTTCGTGGCTCATCGCCGCCGGCGTGGCAATCTCGGCAGCCGGCGTATGGCTGGTTATCCGCGCCAAACCTGAGGCTTAAAGTAGACGGCTAGACCGCAGCGGCTACACCGCAGCGGCCGCAGCGCAGCGAGCGCATTGCAGCGGGCGCATCGAAGCGAGCGCACCGCAGCGGGTGCAGCGCCACGGCCGCACCCCAGCGGGTGCAGCACCTGTCACGATGTCGTGCCGCAACCGCCGCAATGTCAGCCGTAGCGGCGTGCCGATTTAGAGGTGAGCGGGCAATCGGGATGCGATCCTGATGCCCTCAAGCGCGCGTTACGCCTCAGCGGCTTTAACTGAAGCGTTCGCGCGGCGATGCGAGGCTTCCAGCGCCACATAACCCAAGGTCGCGATCAGCAACGGTGCCAGATAGTAGATGGCTCGATACACCACCAGCGCGCCGATCAACTGCGAACTGGGAATCTTGGGCGAGAGGAACGCCACAAACACGGCTTCGATCACGCCGATGCCGCCCGGCACATGCGCCAAAGCGCCCGCCATGCCACTCAGCAGAAACACGCCCAACACCAGCCAATAGTCGGCCCGTTCCTCGAGCAGGATCCAAATGATGCAGCCGATGCTGGCCCAACTTGCGATCGCCAGCGCGTTTTGCACGACAGCGATCCGGAAGGACGGCAACTCGATATCGTGGCCCTTGATCGTCCATTTCTTGCGTTTGGACAAGCCGCACATGGCGATGTACGCCACGCCCGCCAACACCATGGCACCGCCAATCAGGCGCAACGCTCCGGTGCCGATTTCCCAGCCCTTGGGCGCTTGCAACAGGCCGGAAGCGAAGATCGCACCCGCCAGTAGGCAATAGCCGATCCAATTGGTGGCCAGGCTCAAGCCGAGGATGCGCGTGATCACGCCGTTCTTCAAGCCCAGCTTCGAATACAGGCGATATCGAAACCCGACCCCGCCGATAAACGAACCCAGGCTCAAATTGAACGCATAACTGATCGCACAAACAGACAGCACTTTCCAGTTGGCCAGCTCATGCCGCGTATACCACTTGCCCACCAGATCGTAAGTCGAGTAAAGCATGTAGCTCAACAGCGCGCAGGCGCTGGCCAAGCCAAGCACACTCCACTTGGTGTCGTGAATGGCTTTGACGACTTCGTCCCATTTGACCTCGCGGGCGAGCATGACCAGAAACACCACCACGCAGCCGACGAAGATCCACATCAGGATCTTTTTGATCAGCGGCCAGTTGCGAACGGTCCACGCCCACGCGCCCTTTTTATCCGACGGTTTCGCGTTCGCGCTGCTGCTCATGACTTAATTCCTGTACGGGAGGCTCTGCAGTGGTCAAGGTGACCTTATGCGTCGGCAACATGCTTACCCAGGCGGGGAAGCGGCGCAAAAAGTGAAAAACGATCACACCGATAAAGGTGCGGTAGATCTTGCGGCGGGGCCGCTCATTCGGTTTGATCTGCTTGCAGTGGTTGTCGATCAACTTCTGCAGATTGTCATGCAGCACGCGATTGAAGGCGGCGTCGCGAATCATGACGTTCGCTTCCAAATTAAGCGATAGGCTCAACGGATCCAGGTTGCTCGAACCCACCGTCGACCACTCATCGTCGGCAATCGCGACCTTGCCGTGCAACGGCCGCTGGCAATATTCGAAGATCTGTACACCCGCCGACAACAGATAATCGTAGAGCATCGACGCGGCAAGCTTGGCGATCGGCATATCCGGTTCACCTTGCAGAATCAAGCGTACCCGCACGCCTCGCTTGGCCGCGCGGCGCAAATCGCGCAGCAGCCGATAACCCGGGAAGAAATAGGCATTGGCCAGCAGAATCTCTGATTTTGCGGCGCGAATGGCAATACGGTAGTGCTGCTCGATATCGGTGGGATGGTCGACGTTATCGCGCGTTACCAGCGCGGCCGACGCGGTGCCGTTCTCGCCCAACGGCAGCGACTTCAGGCGCTTGCCACGGCGTTGCCACCAACGTTTGGGCTTGACGGGCGCCAACGCCTTGCGCACGAACTCATGAATATCGTCGACCACCGGACCGCGAATTTCGACCGCGTAATCCTGCTTCGCCTCGGGGCCGAATTCGGCCAGATGATCCAGGCCGTAATTGATGCCGCCCACGAAGGCAATGTCACCGTCGATCACGACGATCTTGCGATGCATGCGGCGCACGGGATTCGTACGCACGCCAAACAGCCGCGAGGTGGGATCGAAGACGTGGAAGCTGACGCCAGCCGCCGTCATGCCGTCGATGAATGCAGGCGTCAGATCGGCCGAGCCCCAGCCGTCCACCAGCATATCCACACGCACACCGCGTTCGGCCGCGAAGATCACGGCAGCACGCAACTCCTGACCCACCTTGTCGTCGAACAAGATGAAGGTCTCGAGCATGACCTCCTTCTTCGCTTCGCGAATCGCTTCGAAAACGCGGGGGTAGAACTCCTCGCCGTTTTCCAATAACCGAAAGGCATTGCCTTTCGTCCAATGCGCACTCATACCACTACCTCTGCGGCCAACGGCGCATGATCCGACAAATGCGTCCAGGGACGCGACGGCAATGCCAACGGACGAAACTCGCGGGCATTGCGAACATAAATACGATCCAGCCTGAGGATCGGGAAACGGGCGGGAAAGGTTTTGGCGGCCTTGCCGTGCGCATCGACGAAGACTTCGCGTACGCCGGGCACACGCATCAAACGGCGATGGGCATGCAGGCGCCAATCATTGAAATCGCCCGCGATCACCAATGGTGCGTCAGGCGGAATCTGTTCTTCGATCAAACCGGACAAGAGTTCAAGCTGTTGCTGACGATGCGACTCGCGAAGCCCGAGATGCGCGCAGATCGCGTGGATCTGCGGACGCCCACCGGGCGGCTGAAGCACGCAATGCAAGAGACCGCGCTTTTCCTGTTCACCCACCGAGACGTCGAGATTGTCGTAACGCACGATCGGAAACTTGGACAGCAGCGCATTGCCGTGATGGCCGTGCGGATAGACGGCATTGCGGCCATAGGCGAAATCCGTCCAGATCGTATCGGCCATGAATTCATAATGCGTGGTCGTGGGCCAGTCAGCCACCTTGGCCGCATGACGGTGATGCTCGCCCAGCACTTCCTGCATGAAGACGATATCGGGCCCCACTTCTCGGACGGCTTCACGCAGGTCGTGCAGAATGAACCGCCGATTGAAGAACGTGAACCCCTTGTGCGTATTGACCGTGAGAACTCGTAAGCTCAGATCTGCTGCGCCATCGGTCATGATGCCCCGGTTGCTTTGTCATAAACGCGCGGTTACAGCAAAAGCCGTGCCTGTAATCAAAAACCCCCGGTAAAACCGGGGGTTAGCAAACGCGCCAAGCACTTAGCGACTGCGCGTAAGGGGTGATGGAGCGAAACGTTGGCCCGGGTGGTGGCGAGCGGATGCCGCCACCGGCACGCGCCAAGCGCTCAGGCAGCGACGGCCGATACGTCTACCTTGGCGCCCGTCTTGGCTTGGATCTCTTCAGCCGTCACGCCTGGCGCCGTTTCGATCAGCTTCAAGCCGGCATCCGTCACTTCCAGCACGCCTAGATCGGTGATGATCAGGTCGACGACGCCTACACCGGTAAGCGGCAGCGTGCACTCGGGCAGCAGCTTCAAATCTTCGCTGCCGTCCTTCGCGCGTGCCACGTGGTCCATCAGCACCACGACTTTATTGACGCCTGCCACCAGATCCATGGCGCCGCCCATGCCCTTGATCATCTTGCCCGGGATCATCCAGTTGGCCAGATCGCCATGCTCGGAGACCTGCATCGCGCCCAGGATGGCCAAGTTGATCTTGCCGCCGCGAATCATCGCAAACGAATCGGCCGACGAGAAAATCGACGAGCCGCGCTGCGTGGTGACCGTTTGCTTGCCCGCGTTGATCAGATCGGCATCGACCTGATCGTCGGTGGGAAACGGGCCGATGCCCAACAGCCCGTTTTCGGACTGGAGCCACACTTCGATGCCTTCCGGCACATAGTTGGCCACCAGGGTCGGCATGCCGATACCCAGGTTCACATAAAACCCGTCTTGCAGTTCTTTTGCCGCCCGTGCGGCCATTTCTTCACGTGTCCATGCCATTATTTTTTCTCCTCAAGCCGGGCGGACGGTGCGTTGCTCGATGCGCTTTTCGGGCGTTGCATTGAGCACGATGCGATGGGCATAAATGCCGGGCAGATGAATCTCATCCGGATCCAGGTCGCCGGTGTTGACGATTTCCTCGACCTCGACGATGGTGATCTTGCCGGCCATGGCCACGTTGGGATTGAAGTTGCGCGCCGTGCGGCGGAACATCAGATTGCCGCTGCGGTCGGCCACATGCGCTTTCACGAGCGACACGTCCGGCACCAGCGATTGCTCCATCACATACTGCTTGCCATTGAACTCGCGGATTTCCTTGCCGTCGGCCACGATGGTGCCCACGCCGGTGGCTGTGAAGAACGCCGGAATGCCGGCGCCGCCCGCGCGCAGTTTCTCAGCCAGCGTGCCCTGCGGTGTGAATTCGAGTTCGAGCTCACCCGCCAGGTACTGGCGCGCGAATTCCTTGTTTTCGCCCACATACGAGGCAATCATCTTGCGGATCTGGCGGGTGGTGAGCAACTGACCCAAACCGAAATCGTCCACGCCGGCGTTGTTGCTGATGCAGGTCAACCCTTTGACGCCAGAGTCGCGCAAGGCGGCGATCAAGGCTTCGGGAATACCGCACAGACCGAAGCCGCCCACGGCGATCATCTGGTCATCCTGGACCACTCCCGCCAGCGCCTCGGCGGCGCTTGCATACACTTTATCCATGACTCCTTCTTCCTTATTGGTTTGATCGCCGTTAGCAGACGTATTGTTATTCCAGCCCAGCGCGGCGGCCGCCCGGCCGGATACTTTTCCCGGTTGTTGCCCTAGATACTAACGAATGTTCGCGCTCGAAAGTGGCGACTGCGACTTTTTTAAGCCTGCATCTCATCAACCAAGCCTGCATCCCACCGTGCCTCGAGCAAATGGCCTGACGCCACCCGCGCATCACGCCTGGGTCGCGAAAGGCCGGCGACTAAGCGCCGAAGGTCTTCGCCAGCGCAGCCAGCACATGATCAGGCCACGGCAGCGCGCGGCCCGACTCGGCATCCACCCACACCAGCACGTTGCTGCCGCTCGCGTATTCCAATCCGGGCTCGGCTTCGTTTTCAATCACGAGTTGAAAGGTCAGGCTGGAGCGGCCGACGCGCGTCACATGGTGCGTGACCACCGTGGTCGCCGGATACACCAGCGGCTTGCGGAAATCGCACGAGGCGTGCGCCAGAATCGCGTACTGATGCTTGGGCTGGACATTCATGCTGCTCGCATGGAAGAGCTGGATTCGCGCCTCTTCCATCAGACGGAAGTAGATGGTGTTGTTGAGGTGATTGAGGGCATCCATATCGCCCCAACGCAGCGGAATCGTGCAGCGGAAAGTTTGTCCCGGCTGCAGTGCGGGAGCGGCTTGTGCGGGGGTGTCGCCCATATTGCGGTTCTCTCTGTGTGATCGGCAAACGGCCATGTTACTGCGCCGTGCAAGCGTCGCGCGCAGTGCAATACAATCAGGCGATCACCGGCCGCAGCGTGGTGGCGAATATCTCGCAAGGAAGGAGATAGGCGCCGCAACATTTGGCCTCAAGACTTATAAAACTCAGCAGGGAGTCGGGACATTATGTCTGAACGGGAATCGATGGAATACGACGTTGTCGTAGTAGGCGGCGGTCCAGGCGGCCTCGCCACGGCAATTCGTCTGAAGCAGTTGGCGGCCGAGCGCAACCACGACGTAAGCGTCTGTGTGCTCGAAAAAGGCAGCGAGATCGGTGCGCATGTGTTGTCCGGCGCCGTGATGGATCCGGGAGCGTTGACCGAGCTGATCCCCGACTGGAAAGCCAAAGGCGCACCGCTCAATGTGCCCGTTACCGAAGACAAGTTCCTGTTCCTGAGCGCCACCGGCAGCCGCGCCACGCCCAATTGGTTGTTGCCGGCCTGTTTTCAGAATCATGGCAATTACATCGTGCGCCTGGGCGACGTCACCAAGTGGCTGGGTGAGCAAGCCGAGGCGTTGGGCGTGGAGATTTTCCCGGGCTTCGCCGCGGCCGAAATCTTGTATGACGAGGCCGGTGCCGTGCGCGGCGTGGCCACCGGCGACATGGGCGTCGCCCGTGACGGCAGCCACACGGCGCATTACCAGCCCGGCATGGAACTGCATGCCCGCTACACCGTTTTTGCCGAAGGTTCGCGCGGTCAATTGGGCCGGCAACTGATCGACCGCTTCAAGCTCGACGCCGGCCGCGATCCGCAGAGCTACGGCATCGGCATCAAGGAACTCTGGGAAGTCGATCCGTCCCAGTCCAAGCCCGGCCTGGTGGTGCACACCGCCGGCTGGCCGCTCGATTCGGATACCTACGGCGGCTCGTTCCTGTACCACCTCGATAACAACCTGGTGGCGGTGGGCCTGGTGGTCGGTCTGGATTACGCCAACCCCTGGATTTCGCCGTTCGATGAATTCCAACGCTACAAAACCCATCCCGCGATTCGCAAAACCTTCGAGGGCGGCAAGCGCATCTCGTACGGCGCGCGCGCGCTCACGGCAGGTGGCCTGCTGTCACTGCCGAAGGTCGTGTTTCCGGGCGGTGCGCTGGTCGGTTGCGAAGCCGGCTTCCTGAATGCATCGCGCATCAAAGGCAGCCATGCAGCGATCCTGACCGGCAAAATGGCCGCCGAAGCCGCGTTCGACGCTGTCGTGGCCGATCGCAAGCAGGACGAGCTCACCGCCTATCCGGCGGCCTTCGAGCGCTCGGCCCTGTACGAAGAACTGAATAAAGCGCGCAACTTCAAGCAGTGGTTCAAGAAAGGCCGCACGGTGGCCACCGTGATGACTGGCGTGGAGCAATGGCTGCTCAAGGGCAAAATGCCCTGGACCATTCATCGCACCAAGCCCGATCATGCCTGTCTGCAACCGGCGGCCGAATGCGCCCGCATCGACTATCCGAAACCCGATGGCAAGCTGACGTTCGACAAGTTGAGCTCGGTATTCATTTCCAATACCAACCATGACGAAAACGAACCTGTCCACCTCACGCTCAAGGATCCCAGCGTGCCGGTCAATGTGAATCTGGCCAAGTATGGCGGGCCGGAAGCGCGCTATTGCCCGGCGGGTGTGTATGAGTTCGTCAAGGACGACAGCGGCGCCGATCGCTTGCAGATCAACGCCCAAAACTGCGTGCATTGCAAAACCTGCGACATCAAGGACCCCACCCAAAATATCGTGTGGGTGGCGCCGCAAGGCGGTGAAGGCCCCGTGTACAGCGGAATGTGAACGTGGCTCAACGCATCCTGATCGTCGGCTGCGGCGATCTCGGCACCCGCGCCGCGCGCCTGCTGACGGCGCCGCAACCGTCGGAAGCGTCTGAAGGCGCAGCGTCCGCTGAAGTGTGGGGACTGCGCCGCCATCCGCCGATCGACCGGCCGGCGCAGCCGGGCGATCCGATCTGGATCGCGGCCGACATTGGCGATCCGGCCACCCTCGCGGCATTGCCCTCGGGGATCACGCAGCTCTTGTTTTGCCAGACGCCAGGCGGGCGCACGCCTGAAGCCTATGCGCGCGCGTTTCTCGACGGCCCGCGCAATATCCTCAACGCGCTGGACCGCACGGCACTCGAACGCATCGTGTTCGTCTCGTCGTCGGCCGTTTACGGCGAGCACGCGGGTGCCTGGATCGACGAAACCACCCCCACCGGCCCGCTGGGCTTCAATGGCCGCATTCTGTGCGAAGCCGAAGCCAGTCTGTGGACCCAATTTCCCGCCACGGTCGTACTGCGCCTGGCCGGGCTTTATGGCCCGGGACGCACGCAGTTGCTCGATCGCCTGCGCCGCGGCGAGGCGCACGTGCCGCCGGCGTCGCCGCCGCAATGGGCAAATCGCATGCATATCGACGATGCAGCGGCCGCGTGTGCGCATCTGCTCACGCTTGCCGCGCCCGACGCGCTTTATCTGGGCGCAGACGATACGCCGCTGCCGCTCGACATTCTTTACCGCGATCTCGCCCACGCCTTGGGCGCTGCCGAGCCCGCCTTGGGCGACCCACCCAAAGGGGTGGGCAGCAAACGCATGCGCAATGCGCGTCTTCGCCAGAGTGGATTTGTTCCGCGCTGGCCCGATGCCCGCGAGGGCTACCGTGTTCTTATCGCTCCCACATGAAACTTGTTCGCTTTGCCGGTTTGCTGATCAGCGCAGCCGCGTTTGTCGGCCCCACCTTATCGGTTGCGGCCGCCGCCCCGCTCAACTATGACGCCTGGATGAACCGGCAAGCGCCCGCGGCCGATCCGCAGGCGCGCGACGCCTTCGTGGAAAACCTGCTGCAGCAGATGACGCTGGATGAAAAGATCGGCCAATTGCGGCTGATCAGCGTGGGTCCGGACAATCTTCGTCCCGATGTGCTCAAGGACATCGCTGCCGGACGCATCGGCGCGATTTTCAACACGGTCGTCGCACGCGATATCCGGCCGATGCAGCAAGCAGCGATCGACAACAGCCGTCTGAAGATTCCGCTGTTTTTTGCGTATGACGTGTTGCACGGCCATCGCACGGTATTTCCCATCGGGCTGGGTTTGGCGGCCAGTTGGGATATGAACGCCGTTGCCACCAGCGCGCGCATCGCCGCGCAGGAAGCGGCCGCCGATGGCCTGGACATGAGCTTTTCGCCGATGGTCGACATCACCCGCGATCCGCGCTGGGGCCGCGTCTCGGAAGGCTACGGCGAAGATACGTGGCTCACCTCGCGTATCGGCGAAGTGGTGGTGCGCGCCTATCAAGGCCACGACCTCACCGCACCGGACAGCATCATGGCCGGGGTCAAGCACTTCGCGCTGTATGGCGCGGGCGAAGGCGGACGCGATTACAACACCGTCGACATGAGCCCGCAGCGCATGGCGCAGGATTATCTGCCGCCTTACAAGGCGGCCGTGGATGCCGGCGCGGGCGGCATGATGATTTCGCTCAATTCGATCAACGGCATTCCCGCCACCTCCAATAAATGGTTGCTGCAAGAAGTGTTGCGCAAGCAGTGGGGCTTCAAGGGATTGACGATCAGCGACCATGGCGCCATTCACGAGCTGATGCGTCACGGCGTAGCGCGCGATGGCCGCGAGGCCGCCAAGCTCGCCATCCAGGCCGGTATCGATCTGAGCATGAACGATCGGCTTTACGCCGAACATCTGGCGCCATTGCTGCGCGACGGCGAGATCACGCAGGATGAGATCGACCGTGCGGTGCGCGACGTGTTGGCCGCCAAATACGACCTGGGCCTGTTTGCCGATCCCTACCGTCGTTTGGGACCTGCGTCGGAAGATCCGCCCGACGTCAACGCCGAATCGCGTCTGCATCGCGATGCCGCGCGCGACATCGCCCGCCGCAGCCTTGTGCTGCTGAAGAACGACAAGCAAACGCTGCCACTGCAAAAGCAAGGCACGATCGCTGTGGTCGGCCCCTTGGCCGATAGCCAGCGCGATGTGATGGGCAGTTGGTCGGCGGCAGGCGTGGCCAAGCAATCGGTGTCGGTACTGACCGGCATGCAGCGCGCCGTGGGCGATCGCGTGCGGTTGATCACCGCACATGGTGCCAACGTGACGGACGACCCCGCGATTCAAGGCTACCTGAACGAGTATCTGCCTGATGTGGTGGTCGATCCGCGTCCCGCGCAGGCGATGATCGACGAAGCCGTGCAAGCCGCTCAGGCGGCGGACGTCGTCGTTGCCGTGGTAGGCGAAGCGCAAGGCATGGCGCACGAGGCGTCGAGCCGGACCGACATCGACATTCCGCCCAGTCAGAAACGCTTGCTCGAAGCACTCAAGGCCACCGGCAAGCCACTGGTGATCGTGCTGATGAATGGCCGCCCCCTGAGCCTGACCTGGGAACACGCGAATGCCGATGCGATGCTCGAGACCTGGTTTGCCGGCACCGAAGGCGGCAATGCCATTGCCGACGTGCTGTTTGGCGACTACAACCCCAGCGGCAAGTTGACGATGACGTTTCCCAAGAATGTGGGCCAGGTGCCGCTGTACTACCAGCATCTGAATACCGGACGCCCCTTCAATCCCGCCGCGCCCAACAAGTACACCTCGCGCTATTTCGATATCGAAAACGGGCCGCTCTACCCCTTCGGTTACGGCTTGAGCTACACCCAGTTCAGCCTCTCGGACGTGAGCCTCTCGAGCAAGACGATCAAGGCACGCGATCCGTTGACGGCCAGTATTACCGTGCGCAACACCGGCAAGCGCGCTGGCGAAACCGTGGTGCAGCTTTATCTGCAGGATCTAGCCGGGTCGATCAGCCGTCCGGTCAAGGAGCTTAAAGGTTTCCAGAAGGTGATGTTGCAACCGGGCGAACAACGCACGTTGCAGTTTCCGATCGCCTACGACGACTTGTCGTTCATCAATAACGACTTGAAGCGCGTGGTCGAGCCGGGTGAGTTCAAGGTTCACCTGGGTCTGGATTCGCAGGATGTGAAAGAGGCGCGATTCACGTTGCAATAACGCGACCGAGGCACTTGCCTCATCCGCCTCCTTGACAGCTTTGGAACAGCCGGCATCGCCCGGCTGTTTTTTTGTCGGGTGCGACACCTAAAGGATGACAATCCAAGTTTTACCGCTGATAGAATGTTTCACCATGAAACGCGCGGAGTTCGACTCGAGTTCAGTATCTGTCAACACTGCCGCACGCGCAGGATTGAAGCTCGGCCTCGAATTGGAAATGGGCGTCGTCGACCAGGCCTCCGGCGCCAGTCACCCCGTCCAAGGTTATTTCGATCGGCTCGCCGCGCGCCGTCGGGCACGCGGCGAGCCGGTTGCCGAAACCGCGCTCGAGGGGCGCACCGTCAACCTCGCCGGCCCCGCCGGTCACAGCGGCCTGGACAATGCCTTCAATTTGCTTGAAACCGCCTTCGATCCCATCGTGGCGCCCGACGGACTCGATGCGTTGCATCGAACCGTGGTGGCCGAGATCGCAGACGCGAACGCCGTGCTTGCCGAAGAAGGCGCCGTGTTGCTCAATGCTGCGGAACACCCCGACTGCGCGTTGAGCGACACGTGGTATCGCAGCGTGGTGGCACCGCGTCGCGTTTATGCCGAGATGGCCGGCTTTCGCGGCTGGCGGCATCAATTGGGAATCGACGCGAAAGCGCAGAACAGCCCTTGCACCGCCGTGCCGATCGCGCAAGCCGCGCGCGCGCTCAATGTGATCCTGGCGTTGGCGCCGGCCAATATCGCATTGTTTGCCAATAGCCCCCTCGAAGGTGGCCGCGACACCGGCCTGCAGGAAAACCGCTTGACGATATGGGACCGGATGTTCAGCGGCACCCGTTTCGCGTGCGACCATCGGCTCCAGCAGCTCCCGGATGCGCCCTTCGCGGACCTGGGCGCGTACTTCCGCTGGATGTTCGGACCCGACACGGTGACGCGCGCCCTGCCCGCGTCCACCGGCGCCAGCTACAAATCCGGTGCCCATGTGTACCTGAACGACAACCCGCCGCTCGCCGCGTTTTTGCGCAGTGCATCCTGGCCCGGCATCACAGACGATGGCGACACCATCGTGCTCGTACCGGAAAGCGCGCATTTCGTGCACGGTCAGTTCGGCAACTTCATCGATGCCCGCTGGCGCTATCGGCTGGCCGATTTTCCGGAACTGCCGGCGCTGCTGCGCGCATGGGAGACGCCGGGCGGACTCGAAACCTTGTTTGCGCAACATGGCGTGGACGGCTATATCGAAGGCCGCGCCCCTGGCGCCAACTTCGCCGATCCGCAACTGCTTGCGCTGGCCGGGCCGGACATCTGCCGAACGGTGACGATCGCGCCGTCGGCCATTCAGCTTGGGCTGATGCGCAATCTTGACGCCGCCGAGGCGCTGGTGCGCCAATGGGGCTGGGGCACGCTTGCGGCACTGCGCGCCGATGCCATTCGATACGGCATGGCATCCGATCGCATCCATGCGCTGGCCCGAGACACCCTGGCCGTGGCGCGTGGCGGCCTGAGTGCAGACGACGCGTCCTGGCTGGCTTATGCCGAATACGTGGCCGATGTGCGGGAAACCGGCGCCGACCGACTACTACAACTGTGGCGGGCGCACGAGGCGCGGCCGCGTGACCGTTTGGCACAAGTGTGTGCTCAACGCCACTGTTTGGCGCTCTGACGTGACGCCGTCGAGCACTCTGGCCCCACTTTCCCGCGCGCTCGTGCTACACCTGCAACTGCCGTCGGATGGACCGTTTCTCGCCGATCCGTTACCTATAGGGTTCAATTTGCATTACCGCACCCAGCCCGATGCCTAACTCGCTCACGCCGCATACGTCAGCCCGACCTCCGCGACACCCCATTCTGGCGGTGACGTTGGCGAGCTTGATCGTGCTCGTGCTGGCGCAGGCGCTGATCGGCTCGTTGAGTCTGGCGGCGTTGAATCGGCTGATGGCGCAAACCACGGCCGACCGGATCGAGGTCACCGCCCGCAGCCTGGGCGCGGAAATCCAGAACGGCTTGCGATTGGGTAAGCCGCTGGCGCAGTTTTTCGGCTTGGACGATATCCTGCGCAAGTCGTCGACGGGCGACCATCCTCCCTCGCTGCAAGTGGTTCAAGTCGACGGCACGGTACTCGCCAAGCGCCAGGGCGATGGCCGCATCGATACCGCCGGCGATGCGCAAGCCTTGCTCGCCGCACTGGCGCTGCCCGCCAAACGCGGGCACAGCCCGCCGCCCGACTCTCGCGAAACGCCCGTGCGGCTGCCCTCCGGCACCGCCATGATTGCGCGCGACCAAAGCGTGACGATCGCTGCCCCCTTGATGAACACCGCCGGCCAACTGACCGGCGCCATCATTGTCGACGTCGAGCGCAACGCCCTCGCCTGGCGCGAACTCGTGGTGCGCAATACCACCGTGCTGATTCTGGTGACGGCATGCGGCGGCTTGCTGCTGGCCGTGGGGTTTCGATTGTTTGCACCGTTCGGCAGTTCGACTGCGGGCAGCCGCGCTCGCTTCATCGTGCCGCTGGTGGCGATTCTGCTCGCGCAGGGCCTTTACGCGGCGTATACGATTTCCAATTTCCGCACCGTGTGGCTACAGGTCACGCGCGAAAACGCCAATATGCTGGCCGAGGGGATGCAGCGCGACCTGAATCGGGTGCTGGGCTACGGCCTGAGCGTGGGACAGCTGCGCGGACTGGAAGCCCCGTTCACGCGATTGCAAGCGTCGTTTCCAGCGATCGGACAAATCGCGGTGACTGACGCCAGCGGCAAAGTACTGGCGGTGAGCCGACTGCCGGACATGCCGAACCCTGGGCTGGATCTGCGGCCCGACCTGACGTTTTCACTGCCGTTGAACGATGCCAATCCGGCGCAATCGGCTGGGCAACTCAGCATCACGCTCAACGCCGCCATCATCGACGACGGTGTACGCAATCGCGTGATCGACGCCCTGACCGTGAGCGCCGTCGCGTTGATCACCGCGATGGAAATGCTGATGCTGCTGTCGCTGTTGATGATTACCGGAACGCTGCCCACCCGGCGCGCCGCCGACGAAATCCTGCGGCAGGACGATCGCGGGCAAGCAGCGCTCGTCGGTCGACTGGCGCGCCCGGTGATGTTTTCGTTTCTGTTCGCCTGGGCCTTGCCGTTGGGCTTTTTGCCCGTGTATGCGCGCACATTGCCGCCCGGTGCATTGGATCTGCCGCCCAATCTGCTCATGGCGCTGCCGATCTCGATCGAGATGGCGTGCGGCTTGATCGCGGCGCTGCTGGCTGGTCGCCTGACCGATCGGCGAGGCTGGCAAACCCCGGTGATCGCCGGGCTGGGCGTGGCTGCAGCGGGCATGCTGGCCTGCGCGCTTGCCGATACCTTGCTGGGTTTTGTGGCGTCGCGTGGCCTGGTGGGCTTTGGCTACGGACTCGCGTGGATGGGGTTGCAAGGGTTTATCGTGACGCGCAGCGCCCCGCAGGCGCGCGGCCGCAATATGACGAGCGTGATCGCCGGACTCTTTGCCGGGCACTTATCGGGCGCGGCCGTGGGCTCGATGCTGATGGAGCAAACGGGCTACCACACGGTATTCGTGGTGGGTGCGACGATGCTCATCCTGCCGCTCTGCGGCGTCTGGTTCTTGTTGCGCCCTTATATGACCGGGCCGCTCGCCGCCAAGGTCGGCGGCACGCCGCCCGTCAAGACCGAAGCAGGTGCCGCCGCAATGGCCCCCGCAGCGTCGGTCGCCATCACACCGGCGACCACATCGGCGACCACAGCGGCCCCCGCGCTGGCCGCCCCGCCGCATCGGCTGGCCGAAACGATCAAGCTGGTGTTTACACGCGACTTCGGCATGCTGCTGGCCGGCAGCATCGTGCCGTTCTCGATTGCCCAGGTGGGACTGATCTCGTTTGCGTTGCCGCTTTACCTCGAATCGCAGGGCGCCGCGGCATCCAGCGTGGGCCGCATTCTGATGCTCTACGGGCTGTGTGTGATTTACGTGGGCCCCATCATGGGGCGCATTGCCGATCGCAGCGTCTCCAAGAAACGGTGGATCGTCGTGGGTGGCATGATCGGCAGCCTGGGACTCATGGCGCTTTACCTGAACAGCGGCATGCTCGCCGCCGCAGCGGCCGTGCTTTTGCTGGCGTTGGCGAGTTGCGCCAGCGGCGCGTCGCAATCGCCTTATATGTTGGGCCTGCCGCACGTGCAAGCCTACGGCGCGGCCGGTGCCACCAGCGTCATGCGCGCCGCGGACAAGCTGGGCCAGATGGCCGGACCCTTGATCGTCGGCGGCCTGTTTGGCGTGGTCGGCATGGGCACGGGGTTGGCCGCCACCGGCGCCATCTATTTGTGCGCGACACTCGCCTTCTGGGCGTTCGCACCCGCCGGTACCCCAAAAAAAGAATCGCTGACATGATCATCCCGGGAGAAAGCCTTTGACTGCAGCACTGCCGCTTTCCCTCTTTGCCAGCGAACGGGTATACGCCAGGATCTATCCACAGGCCGTTGCCAACAATCTCGCAGTGCTCAAGCGCACCCTGGCCCGCGACGGCGGCGCCCACGCACCACGCATCTGGGCCACGGTCAAAGCCGATGCCTATGGGCATGGGGTGGCACAGATTCTGCCGGGCCTGCGTGACGCGGACGGACTGGCCGTCATGCACCTCACCGATGCGCACATCTGCCGCGATGCGGGCTGGTGCGGCCCGATTCTGGTGATGGCCGGCCTGGCGCACGCCTCGGAGATTGCATTACTCGACATGCCCGGCCTGCACTTGCTGCTATCGCGAGAGACGCAATTGCAATGGCTGGCAGCGGCGCCTGTGCTGCGTGCGCCGCCCGCCATATGGCTGCGGTTTCGCGGCGACATCGGGATGATCGGCTTCGATGCCGACACCTACCGGCAAGCCTTTGCGCAATGTCTGGCGCTGGCCAGCACCGGTCGTATCGGCGCGCACATCGGACACCTCAACCACTTCGGCAGCGCGGAGCGCGCGGATGGCATCGACGAGGCGTGCGCCCGCTTCACGGCCGTCGTGCATGATCTGCCCGGCCCCCGTTCCACGAGCAACTCCGCCGCGATCATGCGCCATCAGGTCCATGCCGTGGCCACCGACTGGGTGCGACCCGGGTTGACGCTGTATGGCGCGAGCCCGCTCGCCGATCGCACTGCGGCCGACCTCGGCCTGCTGCCGGCGATGTCTTTACACGCCCGCATCCTGGATATCCGCACGCTGGCGGCCGGCGATCGGCTGGGCTATGGTGGCAGTTTCAAGGCGCCCATGCCGATGACGGTCGGTTTGGTCAACTGCGGCTATGCCGACGGTTACCCGCGCCACGCGCCGGCGGGCACGCCGGTCATCGTGGCGGGTCAGCTCACGCGCACGTTGGGCGCGGTCACCATGGATTTGATGACGGTCGATCTCACCGGTCTGATCGCGGTCGTGGGCGCCCCCGTCGTGCTGTGGGGCGATCCCGCGCTGCCGGTCGAACGTGTGGCGGCCGCCATGGGCACCATTGCCGCCGAACTGCTGACCGGTCTGACGCGCCGGGTGCCGTTGCTGACGGTACCGATGCGATGACTACCGCTTTACCCCTACCGCCACCGCACACCGGCGCGGCCCCATCGATCACAGCAGGAAGCCGCTCATGCGCCTCACCTCCGCCGCGTTAATGTTGTGTCTGGCGCTGTTTGCGCCCATTGCCGCACCCGCCCAACCCGCCCCCCCGCTGGCATTGCCCACAGCCGAGAAAGAAAAAGTGTTCCCGACCACGCCCCGGGCGCGGGCCGACGGCAAACGCTGGCGATTGGGTTACTTCGAAAGCGGCGACTACAGCGAATATCCGCGCACGATGAAGGTGCTTATCGAGGGACTGGAGCAACTGGGCTGGATCCAGATTCCCACCATCCCCGAAGGACTCGACGGCCATGCAACGTGGACGTTCATCGCGCGCAATGCCCGTAGCGACACAATAGAGTTCGTGGAAGACGCATGGTGGCAGCCCGGCAACTTCGACCCCGTCAAACGCCCCGGCGTGCGCCAGGCCATTACCGAACGGCTCACGACCAAACACGATATCGATCTCATCATCGCGATGGGCACCTGGGCCGGCCAGGACATGGCGACGTTGGGCGCGCCGGTACCCACCATCGTGGGCTCCACCAGCGATGCCGTCGGCGCGAAAATCGTGAAGAGCGCCGAAGACAGCGGATATGACAACCTGCATGCGCGCGTGCAGCCGGAACGGTATCAACGGCAGATTCGGTTGTTTCACGAAATCGTGCCGTTCAAAACGCTCGGACTGGTCTACGAAAACAGCCCTGAAGGCCGCACGTATGCCGCCGTCGATGCCGCGACCCAGGTGGCTGCCGAACTCGGTTTTGCGATCCGCAGTTGCGACGCCCGCTCAAACGGTATCGACCTGGAACTGGCCAAGCGCAATGTGCAGGAGTGCTACCGCGAGGTGAGCCAACAATCGGATGCCGTGTATGTGACGGTGCATCGCGGACTCACGCCCGATAATGTGGGCACGGTAGCGAACATTCTGCGCGAGGCCAAGGTGCCCAGCTTCGCCATGCTCGGATCGGAAGAAGTGAAGAAGGGCCTGCTGATGAGTTTGGCGCAGGCCGATTATTCCTACGTCGGCCTTTTCTATGCCGAAAACATCGCCCGCATCTTCAATGGCGCACAACCGCGCTCGCTGAGCCAGATCTGGATCGATCCGGCCAAAATCGCGCTCAATATCGAAACCGCGCGCATCATCGGCTTCGATCCGCCCGTCGATATTCTGCTGGCGGCCGATGAAGTGTACGAGGGACGATAAGCCGCGTTACCCCTTCGGCCGGTGCATCTTGAATAGATTGTCAGGCGTGATGCCGAAGTAATCGGCCGGACCGCCGCCACGCATGATGGGCTGGGCGGCTGCCGTGTCGTAAATGCCGTCGACGAGCAGCCGCTTGTCGATGTGGATACCCACCACCTCGCCCAGCACCAACCAAGTATCCACGTCGTCGCCGGCCGCGGTTTTCAGTTGAATGATCTGCGTGGCACGGCACTCGAAACTCACCCGCGCCCGCGCCACACGCGGCACGGCGATATGGGTGGACGCCACCTTTTCCAGACCCGCGTAGTCGAACTCGTCGACCTCGGGGCCCACGGCCGCACACGTCTGATTCATGGCCTCAGCCAGCGGACGGGTCACCAAATTCCAGGTGAATTCGCCGGTCGCCGCCACATTGGCCACACTATCTTTGTAGCCAATGCTGGAAAAGCCCACGATGGGCGGCACGTAATTGAATGCATTGAAAAAGCTGTAGGGCGCGAGGTTGACCGTGCCCTGCGCATCCTGCGACGCTATCCAACCGATGGGGCGCGGCGCCACGATGGCATTGAACGGATCGTGCGGCAGCCGATGCCCGTCGCTGGGCGTGTAGAAATGAAAATCGGCTGGGGCGTCATGCGGATGATCTTCCATGGTGTGTTGTCGGGTCGCCCGGGATCAACCGCAACGCACATCGGTGATCGCGCCCTGGGCATCGATCAACACATTCAGGCGGCTTGGGTTGTATTCCATGGTGATCATCTCACCCGGCTTGAGCACACGCGCCGACCCCGAACCCGATTGGGTGCGCAACTGATCGAGCACCGACTGGGAGATGGCCGTGCCGATGCCTTTCTGCACCGCGCCGCTATTGCACTCGCCCGCTTGCCCCGGCGCGCCCGACACCATGCCGGGACTGCGACCGGTATCACCCGCCGCGCTCGCTGGCGTGGGAGACCCCGACTTCATCATCGAGCAGCCCGCCAAGCCGACCACAGCCGCCATCGTAATGAGTTTCCAAGTCATGCTCGCTCCAACATTCGCATTATCAAATAGGGGTATCAGACGTCAGGCCGGCTGAATGGGCCGGCCCGAGAGGCTGCAAGATCATCCATGGCGCAGTGCGCGCCGGACATCTGCGATTCTATCGCTCAAGCAGACGCGGCGTCAGTCGGCGCGCATTTTCTCGATTTGCTGTTCGCCCGCCCGCCGCGCCTCATCTTCCGTCGCATAACCGGTGGTGGCGCGTTCGATGCGCGGCATGGTACCGATATCGCCTTCCACAGCGGTGACCACCCAGATGAACTTGCCGTCGGTCGTCTTATCGATGGCAAGGGTAGCTCTGATCTTTTCCGACATAACGATCTCCTGATGATTGGGTTGTGCCAGCCATGAGCAAGCCCGGTTCCCGGCATCGCGATGCATGGAGCGCCATCCTGCCCCAATTAGGCGCTCTCGCTTTAAACGGGGACGGGCATCGAACTCGCTGCGGTGCAATAAGGGAATACAACCGTTGTCAGGGTTTGACAAGCTGGTTATGTTCACAGGCTGGGTCCTGCTCGCATGCATTCAGGCGCAGCCCGCACGACGAACACATCAACGGAGTTTTGAATGGCACTACGCTTCAAACGCGCTCTAGCGTACGGCTCGGCCGCCGTTTTTCTTGCCATGGGAGCCGCCGGTTCGGCTTGGGCTCGCGACCTCACGATCGCACTCAAAACCGAGCCCAGCGCCATGGACCCGCAATACCACGCGCTCACGCCCAACAACCAGATCGCCCAAACGATCTTCGACCCGATGATCCTGCTGGACAAGGATCTCAAGCCGCAACCCGGTCTGGCCGAATCCTGGACGGTGGATGGCAAAGTGTGGACGTTCAAGTTGCGCCCGAACGTCAAGTTTTCCGACGGCACGCCCTTTACGGCCGAAGACGTGGTCTTCACCTACGACCGTATCCCGAAGGTGCCCAATAGCCCGTCGCCCTTCACGCTCTACCTCGGTTCGGTCGCCAAGACCGAAGCGGTGGATCCGATGACCGTGCGCATCACCACCAAGGAGCCGTCGCCCTTGCTGTTGGTGAATCTGGCGCAATTGCCCATCCTGTCCAAGAAAGCGGCATCGGGTCCGGCTGCCGAAGGCAAGACCACCATGCAGCTCAACAGCGGCGATGGCTTGATCGGCACTGGTCCTTATAAATTCGTCTCCTGGCAGCGCGGTTCGGAATTCATCCTGGCCCGCAATGATAACTACTGGGGTGCCAAGCCTACGTGGGATCGCGTCATCTATCGTCCGATGACCAATCCCGCTGCGCGCGTCGCGGCGCTCCTGGCCGGCAACGTCGACATGATCGAAGATCCCCCAACGGACGATCTGCCCGCGCTGAAGAAGAACAAGGCGCTGGCCGTTGAAGAAACGCCTTCGGTGCGCACGGTGTACGTGGCACTGGACCAGTTTGCCGAACCCAGCCCCGGCATCAAAGGCACCGACAAAAACCCGCTGAAAGACAAGCGCGTGCGTGAAGCGCTGTCGCTGGCGATCAATCGCGACGCCATCGTCGAACGCGTGATGGGCGGCGTGGCCCTCGGCGCCGGCCAGATGCTGCCGTACCCGATGTTCGGCGCCTCCAAGGCGCACTCGGTGCCCCCTAAGGCGGATATCGAGAAGGCCAAGAAGTTGCTGGCCGATGCCGGTTATCCCAACGGCTTCGAGATCACGCTGGGTTCGCCGTCGGGCCGTTACGTCAACGACTCGAAGGTCGCCCAAGCGGTGGCCGGCATGTGGAGCCGGATCGGTGTGAAGACCAGTGTCGACGCCATGGCGCCGCCGGTGTTCTTCAAGAACCGCGACAGCTACGCGTTCAGCGCTTACCTGGCCGGCTGGTCGGTGTCGACCGGCGAAATGTCCAATGCCCTGTCGTCGCTGCTGGTCACACCCAATCCGGCCGCCGGCCTGGGCACGACCAACCGCAGCCGTTACTCCAACCCCAAGATGGATGAGCTCGTCGCCCAATCCGGATCGGTGATGGATGACGGCAAGCGCGCCGAAATGCTCCAGCAGGCAAGCGATCTGGCGATGAACGACTACGCCATGTTGCCGTTGCATTACGAACTGTCGGTCTGGGCCATGAAGAACGACATCCAGTACCAGGGTCGTCCGGATCAGGTCACGCTGGCGCAGTTCGCTACGCTCAAGAAGTAAGCGGTTCTTGAAGTAAACGAACGGTGAAGTAAACGATTCGCGGGCGGTGCGTGCGCGGTGCACCACCCCCGCCTGAATCGCCGAATACCGCAGCGCGCGTCATGCACGCCTGCTGTCAACGAGAGTGAACGCTGTGCTAGCAACCATTATTCGCCGGCTGCTTCAGACCGTCGTCGTCATGCTCGTCATGTCGGCGCTGGTCTTTGTCGGTATCTATCTTGTCGGCGACCCCATTTCGATGTTGGCCAGCCCCGAAGCCACCGAGGCGCAACGCGACGCCATCCGGGCCTCGCTGGGACTGGATCTTCCGCTATGGCGCCAATACCTCGTCTTCATGGGCCAAGCCGTCCAGGGCGACTTCGGCAACAGCTTTTTGACCGGTGAGCCCGCCATGCGGCTCATCCTGCAACGTGCCCCCGCCACGCTCGAGCTCGCCATCACGGCCATGCTGCTGTCGGTGCTGATCGGCGTACCGCTCGGCATCCGCGCCGGACTCAAGCCGCAGGCGGTTTCGTCGCGCGCCATCATGACCGGTTCGGTGCTGGGCTTTTCGCTGCCCAACTTCTGGGTCGGCCTGATGCTCATCATGGTGTTTGCCGTCACGTTGGGCTGGGTGCCCGCGAGCGGCCGCGGTCAAACCGTCGCCATCGGCTCGCTCAATCTGAGCATTTTCACCGTCAGCGGTTGGTTGAGCCTGGCACTGCCGGCGATCACGATCGCGATGGCCAAATGCGCCACCATCATTCGCGTCACCCGCGCCGCCACACGCGAATCGCTGCCGATGGACTACATCAAGTTTGCCCGCGCGAAAGGGCTCTCCGAGCGCCGCGTACTGGGTGTGCATTTGCTGAAGAACATCATGATCCCCATCGTCACGGTGGCGGGCCTGGAGTTCGGTCAGGTCGTCGCTTTCGCCGTGGTCACCGAAACCGTGTTTTCGTGGCCCGGCATGGGCAAGCTGTTGATCGACTCCATCATCAATCTGGATCGTCCGGTCGTCGTCGCCTACCTGCTCTTGATCGTGTTTTTCCTGGTCATGCTCAATCTGGTGGTGGACATCATCTACACCGTGCTCGATCCCCGCGTTCGTCTGGAGGGCCGCCGATGAGCCAAGCCGACATCGTTAAACCGGCAATCGCCGCGCCCCGCAAAACGGAAGGTCCGTGGCGCCGCTTTTTTGTCGACTTCTTTGCCAGCAAACTTGCCGTCGTCGGCCTGATTCTGCTCACCGTCACCGTGGTCGCCGCCGTCTTCGCGCCGTGGATCGCCCCGCAGAATCCGTTCGATATCGGCAACCTGGACATCATGGATTCCAAGTTGCCGCCGGGCAGCGAAAGCGGCGATGGCACGATGCGCTATTTGCTGGGCACCGATGGTCAAGCGCGCGATCTGTTCTCCGCCATCTTGTACGGCTTGCGCACCAGTCTCATGGTGGCCGGCATTTCGGTGTTCTTCGCGTTTGCGATCGGCGCCACCGTCGGGCTGATCGCGGCCTACTTCGGCGGCAAGCTCGACGCCCTCCTGATGCGCATCGTCGACATTCAATTGTCGTTTCCGGCCATCCTCGTGGCGCTGATGCTGCTGGCGATTCTGGGCAAAGGCGTAGACAAAGTCATCATTGCGCTGATCGTGGTGCAGTGGGCGTACTTCGCGCGGGCCGCACGGGGCGCCGCGCTCGTCGAACGCGGCAAGGAGTACGTCGAGGCCGCGCGATGTATGTCGCTCAGTTGGTGGCGCGTATTGTGGCGCCACCTGCTGCCCAACTGCATGCCGCCGCTCATCGTGATCGCCACCATCGATCTGGCGCATGCCATCGCCCTCGAAGCCACCTTGTCGTTTCTCGGCGTGGGCGTGCCGGTCACCGAACCGTCGCTGGGCATGCTGATCTCCAATGGTTTCGAGTTCCTGCTGTCCGGCCGCTACTGGATTTCGTTCTTCCCGGGCATTGCCCTGGCGATCGCCATCATCGGCATCAACCTGGTCGGCGACCATCTGCGCGATGTGCTCAACCCGCGCAATTCGAACTAATTCAATGCAACACGGCATGGCAACTCCTCAAGCAGATCCAGCAGCAGCCGCGCCCATCCTCGATGTGCGCGGGCTGCAGACCCACTTCTTCACCCGCAACGGCGTGGTCAAAGCCGTCGACGGCGTCGACCTTACCCTCAAGCCCGGCGAAATCCTGGGGCTGGTGGGCGAGTCGGGCTCGGGCAAAAGCATTACCGGCTTTTCGCTGATCGGCCTGCTCGACCCGCCGGGACGCGTGGTTGGCGGCGAAATCAATTTCGACGGCCACGACTTGCGTCACGCCACGGAAGATCAACTGCGCGATGTGCGCGGACGCGACATCGCCATGATCTTCCAGGACCCCATGATGACGCTCAACCCCGTGTTGCGCGTGGATACGCAGATGATCGAAGCGATCCAGGCGCATCGCAAGGTAAGCCGCGACGACGCCCGCAAACGCGCCCGCGACGTGCTCACGATGGTGGGCATTGCCTCACCCGACGAACGGCTGCGGTCGTATCCGCATCAATTTTCGGGCGGCATGCGCCAGCGCGTGGCCATTGCCATCGCGCTGCTCAATTCGCCACGCCTGATCATCGCCGACGAGCCCACCACGGCGTTGGATGTGACCATTCAAGGGCAGATCCTCTACGAAGTGCAAAAGCTCTGTAAGGAAACCGGCACCGCGCTGATCTGGATCACCCACGATCTGGCGGTGGTGTCGGGTCTCGCGGATCGCGTGTCGGTGATGTATGCCGGACGCATTGTCGAAACCGGCACGACCGCCGACGTCATCGGCCATCCGCAGCATCCCTATACCCACGGGCTGATCGATTCGATCCCGCGCCCCGAAACCCGCGGCGCGCCGCTCGCGCAGATTCCGGGCATGACGCCGTCGCTGCTCAATCTGCCCGAGGGCTGTGCGTTTCGCACGCGTTGCCCGCGCGCCACCGAGGTCTGTACGAAGGATCCGCAGCCCGTCGAAATCCGCCCGGCGCAATGGGTGCGCTGCTGGCATGCCGGGGAGCCCGATCCCAAATGAATGCGCCACTGAACACGCTCCCCCACCCCACCGGCGCGCCCGGCCATCTGGCCGTGGACAGCCCGGTCCTGGCCTCCGACGCGCCCTTGCTCGCCGCCGCACCCAACACCCCACTGCTGTCGCTGCGCCAAGCCGAACTCAAGTTTTCCCAACCGTTGGATATCGCCGGGCGCATCGCGAATCTGTTCGGCGCCAAACTGCACTCAAGTGTGGTGCATGCGGTTGCCGGCGTCGATCTGGATGTGCAACCCGGCGAAGTGATCGGCATCGTGGGCGAATCGGGCTGCGGCAAATCGACGCTCGGACGCATGATCGCCGGCATCCTGTCGCCCACGGCCGGCGAAGTGCATTACCAAGGCATGGCCGTCAAGGCAATGAACGCAAAGCAGCGCCGCGCGTACGAACTCGGCGTGCAGATGATCTTCCAGGATCCCTACGCATCGCTCAACCCGCGCATGCGCGTGCTCGACATCGTGGGCGAGGCGCCGGTGGCGCACGGCCTGGTGTCGTCACGCAACAAGGCTGAGTACGTGGCCGGACTCATGCGCCAGGTGGGTCTGGACCCCGCCTACGCGCAACGCTACCCGCACCAGTTTTCGGGCGGCCAGCGGCAACGCATCGGTATCGCCCGTGCGCTGGCGCTCAAGCCCACCGTCATCGTGTGCGACGAGGCTGTGGCCGCGCTGGACGTGTCGATTCAGGCACAGGTGCTCAATCTCTTTGCGCAACTGCGCCGCGACCTGGGACTGACCTATCTGTTCATCAGTCACAACCTGGGCGTGGTGAGCCACGTCTCCGATCGTGTGGCCATCATGTACCTGGGCCGCATCGTCGAGATCGCCGCCACCGAGACGATTTTCGACCGCGCCAATCACCCCTATACTCAAGCGTTGCTCAAAGAGCTGCCCAGCCTCACCCCGGGCCGGCGCACGTACCAACCGATCAAGGGCGAATTGCCGTCACCGCTGGCGCCGCCCTCGGGTTGCACGTTCCACCCGCGTTGCCCGCACGCGATGCCGCGCTGCCAGACCGAGCGCCCGCTGTTGCGCACGATCGCCTCGGGTCACACGAGCGCGTGCCATTTGAACGACATGGAAGGAGCACAGTAGTCATGCACATCAGCGATTCGGCCTTCGAACCGTTTACCCTGACCGCGCCGCGCGCGCCGGCCTTGCCGCTCGTGTGCGATTCGCCGCATAGCGGCACCACCTATCCGGCCGACTTCCGTTTCGCCCTGGCGCCTGAAGTGCTGCGCACCGGCGAGGATACCCATGTGCACGAACTGTGGCACACCGTGCCCGACGTGGGCGGCACACTGATCGCCGCGCAGTTTCCGCGCACCTATATCGATCCCAACCGTGAGCCGGACGACATCGACGTCGACCTGCTCGACGCGCCATGGCCGGGCGTCGCCCGTCCTTCTGAAAAAAGCCGCTTGGGTTATGGGCTGATCTGGAAGCGGTCCGGCGGTCAACTGATCTACGACCGCAAACTCACCGTGGCCGAAGTGCAGCAACGCATCACGCGCTATCACACGCCCTATCATGCAGCCATGGGTGAAGCGATCGAGGGTGCCTACAAACAGTTCGGCGCGGTGTGGCATCTGAATCTGCATTCGATGCCGGCCGACTCGTACGAAGTCCTTGAAATCGACAGCCCGCATCGGCTGGCCGACTTCGTGCTCGGCGATCGCGATGGCACGACCTGCGATCCTGAACTGGTCAATGTGGTGGAACGCACGTTGCGGGCGCACGGCCACACCGTGGCGCGCAACGATCCCTTCAAAGGCGTGGCCTTGATCGCCCGCATCGGTCGCCCGGCCGAACGCCGTCACAGTTTGCAGATCGAGATCCATCGCGGTCTCTACATGAACGAAACCACTTTCGAAAAAAGCATAGACTTCGGCGCCCTTCAGAACACCCTGACCCACGTATCCGAAGCCGTCGCCGACTATATCCGGAGTTCGCTATGAAAACCCTAGAAGCCATTCAACGCGCGCACGGCGAATTGACCGCCATCCGCCGCGACATTCACGCCCATCCCGAAATCGCTTTCGAAGAAGTTCGCACCTCGGCGCTGGTGGCCGAGCGCCTGCGCGCGCTGGGCATCGAGGTGCACACCGGCCTCGGCAAGACCGGCGTGGTGGGCATTCTCAAAGCCGGCACCAGCGGCAAGACCATCGGCATCCGTGCCGACATGGATGCCCTGCCGATGCCCGAGCTCAACCAGTTCGATCATGCCTCGAAAAACGCCGGCCGCATGCACGGCTGTGGCCACGACGGCCACACCACGATGCTCTTGGGTGCCGCGCAGTATCTGTCGGCCAACCGCGACTTCGATGGCACCATCGTTTTCATCTTTCAACCCGCCGAGGAAGGCGGCAACGCCGGCGCGCGCGCCATGATGGAAGATGGCTTGTTCGAGAAGTTTCCGTGCGACGCCGTGTTCGGCATCCATAACATGCCCGGCATGCCCGCCAATCACTTCGGTTTTCGCACCGGTCCCTCGATGGCCTCGAGCAACCGGTTCGACATCGTGATCAAAGGCACGGGCGGCCATGCCGCGCAGCCCAACAAATCGGTCGACCCGATCGTGATCGCTGCCGAAATGGTGCTGGCCCTGCAAAGTGTGATCTCGCGCACACGCGATCCGCTGGACCCCGCGGTGCTCTCGATCACGCAAATTCACGCGGGCGACGCCTATAACGTGATCCCTGGCGAAGTGGTGCTGCGCGGCACCGTGCGCACGTATACGACCACCAACCTGGACGTGATCGAAGACACCATGCGCCGCATCGCCACCACGCTGCCGCAAGTGCATGGCGCCACCGGCGAACTGGATTTCATCCGCGCCTATCCGCCGCTCATCAACTGGGAAAAAGAAACGGAATTTGCCGCGCAAGTGGCCGAAGACGCGTTCGGCAAAGAAAACGTCGACCGCAACATTCCGGCATTCATGGGCGCGGAAGATTTCTCGTTCTATCTCGAGAAAGTACCGGGCGCGTATTTGTTCCTCGGCAACGGCGATGGCGACCATCGCGAAAAAGCGTATGAGGGCATGGGCCCTTGCCAGCTGCACAACTCCAACTACGACTTCAACGACGCGCTGTTGCCGGTGGGCGCCACGTATTGGGTGAAGCTGGTGGAAGCCTATCTGCCGAAGTCGGCTTGAGTGTCGGCTTGAAGGTGGATCGGCGTTGATCCACCTTCTTCGCATCGCGGATATCGCTCGACCGCGCCACCCGCATACCCACGCCTGAGGAGGCACCGATGCGTATCGAGATGAACATGCGCCACGTCGAAGCATTTCGCGCGGTCATGATCTCGGGAAGCGTGGTGGGTGCGGCCAAAATGCTCAACGTCACGCAGCCAGGTGTCAGCCGAACGATCGCGCTGCTGGAGATGCGTCTGGGCTATGCCCTCTTTCATCGCAACGGCAGGCGGTTGGTGCCCACATCTGAAGGTGAGGCGCTCTATCGGGAAGTGGAACACCTCTACGTCGGCATCGATCGCATCACGCAGGTCGCTTATGACATCCGGCATCATCGCGCCGGCGCGCTGCGCCTGGCGACGTTGCCCGCGCTTGCGCAATCGCTCGTGCCCGCCGTCATCGCCAAGTTCATGTTGACGCGTCCGCGCGTTCGCATTTTTGTGCAAACGATTCCGTCGAACCAGATCGCGGAACTTGTGGCCACCCGTCAATTCGATCTGGGCATTGTGGAGCTGCCTCTGACGAAATCGGGGGTGCGCATCGATCCGCTGCCGTCCGCACCTGTGGTGGTGCTCTTGCCGGCGGGACACCGTCTTGCAACGAAGCCCGCCATATCGCTGATCGATCTTGCGGAAGAACGCCTGGTTCTCCTTTCTCCGCAAAGTTACTTGCGCTACGAAATCGACAATGCGTTCACCGCCGTGGGGTGCACGCCGGATGTGGTGGCAGAAACACCAACGTCGCCGATGATCTGCGCCTTGGTGGCAGAAGGCGCAGGCGTGGGCCTCGTCTCGGCCTGGACGCCATTATCGATTCCGGACGCGCGCGTCGTGCAAAGGCCCCTCACGGAAAATTTGCAGTCTCAGTATGCCTACTTGAGACCCGAGGGCGCCATGCCCATGGCACTGGCCGACGAGTTTCAAGCCATGCTGGTCGAGCATATGCTGGCGATGACGGCGATTTGCGTTTAAGGCAACGCGCCTTACAACGCCGCGGGATCCGGCTTGCCGGGATCGATCTCATACCGCTTGATCGCTTCGCCCACATGCTTGCGCGAGATCGTTCCCTCGTCGGCCAGGGCTTTCAGCGCGGCAAGCACAATGAAGTGGCGGTCGACTTCGAAAAACGTGCGCAGCGATTCGCGCGTATCCGACCGGCCATAGCCATCGGTGCCCAGCGCCACAAAGCGGCGTTGCCCCACAAACGGTCGAATCTGATCGGCCACGATCTTCATGTAATCCGTCGCCACCACCAACGGCCCCGCCCGCCCTGCCAGGCACGCCTCGGCGTACGGCACGCGGGGTTCGGCGTCCGGGTTGAGCAGGTTCCAGCGTTCCGTCGTCATCCCGTCGCGGCGCACTTCGGTGAGACTGGTGCCGCTCCACACATCGCTGTCGACCCCAAAATCGTCGCGCAAAAGATCGGCTGCGGCGATCACCTCGCGCAGGATGGCGCCGCTGCCCATGAGTTGCACGCAGGGCCGCGGTGGCAAAGTGCGGCCGTTGACCTCACCCGCTTGCGATGACGGCCCGTCTTCGTCTGTGCCGCCCGCTCGCACTTCCTTCAGCACATACATGCCTTTCAGAATGCCGTGCTGCATGCCCTCGACCAGCCCGGGATGCGGATAATTTTCGTTGAGCAGCGTGATGTAGTAGTAGATGTCTTCCTGCGCGACATACATGCGCCGCATACCATCGTGGATGATCACGGCCAACTCATACGCAAACGTGGGATCGTAGGAAAGGCAGGTTGGGATCACCGAAGACAGCACATGGCTGTGACCGTCGTCGTGCTGCAAGCCCTCGCCCATCAACGTGGTGCGCCCCGAGGTTGCGCCCAGCAAAAACCCACGCGCGCGCGCATCGCCCGCCGCCCACGCCAGATCGCCCACCCGCTGCATGCCGAACATCGAGTAGAAAATGTAGAACGGGATCGTCGTCACGCCATGATTGCTGTAGGACGTGGCGGCTGCAATCCATGATGACATCGCGCCTGATTCGTTGATCCCTTCCTGCAAGATCTGGCCGTCCTGCGCTTCCTTGTAATAGCTCAGCTGACCGGCATCCTGAGGCGTGTAGCGCTGACCCAGGTACGAATGAATACCGATCTGTCGAAACATGCCTTCCATGCCAAACGTGCGCGATTCGTCGGGCACGATCGGCACCACGACACGGCTCAAACCCGGGTCTTTCAAGAGCGTGCCCAGAATGCGCACGAAGGCCATGGTGGTGGAGGCACTGCGCTCGCCGCTGTCCTTCAACTGCGCGGCAAACGCGTCAAGCGCGGGTATCGTCAACGGCGTGCCTTGAGCGACCCGCGACGGGATATACCCACCGAGCGCGGCACGGCGTGCCGCAAAATAACGCGCCTCTTCGCTGTCTGGCGCAGGCTTCAGATAGGGCATCGCGTCGAGCTGTTCGTCGGCCACCGGCAAATTGAAGCGATCGCGAAACGCCCGCACGGCATCCACGCTCATCTTCTTCAATTGGTGATTGATATTCAGGCCCTCGCCTGCTTCGCCCATCCCAAAGCCCTTCACCGTCTTGGCCAGGATGACCGTGGGCCGCCCCTTGGTGCGCATCGCCTCGCTGTAGGCGGCATGCACTTTTTCGGCATCATGGCCGCCGCGCGCCAGCTTCCAGATGTCGTCGTCCGACATATCGGCCACCAGCTCGAGCAACTCGGGATATTTACCGAAGAAATGCTCGCGCACGTAGGCGCCGCTTTGCGATTTGAAGGTTTGATATTCGCCGTCCACGCATTCCATCATGCGTTGACGCAGCAAACCGCTTCGGTCGCGTTGCAACAGCGCGTCCCATCCGCTGCCCCAAATGACTTTGACGACGTTCCAGCCTGAGGCGCGAAACGTGGCTTCCAGCTCCTGAATGATTTTGCTGTTGCCGCGCACCGGGCCATCCAGCCGCTGCAGATTGCAATTGACCACGAAGACCAGATTGTCGAGCCGCTCCCGGCCGCCCAGGGCGATCGCCGCCAGCGATTCGGGCTGGTCCATTTCCCCATCGCCGAGAAATGCCCATACACGCCGATCCTGGTGAGGCTTGAGATCGCGGTACTCCAGGTAGCGCATGAAGCGCGCTTGATACGCCGCCGTGAGCGGCCCCAATCCCATCGACACGGTGGGGAACTGCCAGAACGCCGGCATCAGCCGCGGGTGCGGGTAAGACGACAACCCATCGCGCCCCGCCTCGCGCCGGAAATTATCGAGCTGGTCCTCGTTGATGCGGCCCTCGAGATAGGCACGCCCGTAAATGCCCGGCGCCGAATGCCCCTGGATGTACACCAGGTCGCCCTCGAAGGTATCGGTACGGCCACGAAAGAAGTGATCGAACCCAACGTCATACAACACAGCGGCAGAAGCATACGTGGCGATATGACCGCCCACGCCTGAATGCTTGCCGGCGCGCAAGACCATCACCATTGCGTTCCAACGAATGAATGCATTGATGCGGCGCTCAAGCGAGAGGTCGCCCGGATAGGTGGGCTGAAGCGCCAATGGAATGGTGTTGACGTAGGCCGTGGTCACCCGGCCGTAGGGGTCGCCATGACGCGCCTCGTCCCGATCGAGCAGGCGATCGATCAGGTAATGCGCGCGCGGGCGTCCTTCAACAGCGACCACCGCGTCGAGCGCATCGAGCCATTCGCGCGTTTCTTGGGGATCGACATCGGTGAGTTCAACGGGCGGGGTCATGCAAGTCTCCTGAAGCTAAGGCGGCCATGGCTTGATCGAGGGTCACGGATCGATGCATCAATCCGCCGACCGATCCTGGAACAAATGGGCGGATCAAGCGCTATGGTGAATTACGATTGCATTTGCAATCGTTGCAACTGCAATTGTACGAGCGTGCTTTAGAATTGCAAATGCAACCACTTTGAGAGGTTCCACCATGGCGAGCGCCCCGCCCGATCTTTGGTTTTCGTTCGTCCGTACCCACCGCCGCATGATTCGTGAGATCGAGCGCCGGCTGGCGGCGGCCGATCTCCCTGCGTATGCCTGGTACGACGCGCTATGGGGCCTGGAAAGCGGACCGGACGGAACACGCCGCATGCATGAACTTGCCGACGTGCTGGCCATCGAGCGATACAACCTCACGCGGCTGATCGATCGCCTGGAGAAAGAGGGATTTGTGACGCGCACGCGTTCCGCCGATGACGGTCGCGCAGCCTTCGCGACCATCACGAAGGAAGGCCGAGCCTTGCGCAAAAAGATGTGGAAGATTTACGAGGCCACCGTGGCCGAGTTCTTTCTGGATCAGTTCACCACAGCAGAACAGCGCGCGTTTGCTCACGCGCTGGATCGCGCGTCAACGGCCGTGCAGGCGACCGACACCGGCGGATAGCCGCTCTATCTGACGGCAGGCTCGCCGACGGATCGCTGCGCGCCCCGGACATCAACGTGCTGCCGCATCGCGACATCGCGAGCGCACGGGTGACGCTCGTCCCGCGCAGGTGCGCAGCAGTGAGATCCCCTGCACACCTCCCTATGCGTGCGTTGCCCGACTTCCCTCTCGACACGTGCAGCGCACCCATGTGTCCCATGCGTGCGTCTTACTAACCACGCCCCAGCACGTGCCGCTCACGATTACGTCCCAAGCCGTGCGTCTTGCGGCCTCTGTCGCGACGCAGTATCTCAATCGACACGATCAATCGCGCAGCCAACACAAATTGAAGTGAACTGACAATTTTGTTGCGCACGCGAAATATTCCCTTTTTCGCATCATGATTACTAATCGTTAACGTGGCAAATACGGCAAATACGCATTAAATATCGCTCGAACTAATCCGAATGGTGTAAAACACCCACATTAGTAGTTACTTTTCTGCTCATTTATTACAACTTCACACAGTTGGATGAGTGCTTCGGTTTTTTGTGCACTGCAATGCCGGGTCAGAATCGCATGAGTAATTCCAACGATATCGCCAATCTCTATGGTCACTTCGAGGGCAACCCCGTCGAGTACCAGGAGTCGATGCAACAAAGCGACGCGCTGCACGCCCGATCCCGGTGGCCGCTTCTCGCCGCCACCGTGTTTTCCAGCGCCGCGCCGCCCCCCGTTGCTCGCGTGGCCGCAGCCGTCGTTGCCGCGGCCGACACGGCATCCCCGAGTGCCACCGTTTATGTCGATGCCGAGACCTCTACTGCGGCAAAAAAAGCGCAGTTTGTCGCCCCGCGACGAAAGGTGCTGAGCAGCGCGGCGTTGTCGGATTGGGCGGCGACCACTGCCGCCACCGCGCCCACGGAAGCTGACGTCAGCGTCGCACGTCAATACGAAACAACGTGATCATCGTCGCGTTGGTGTCCACCAAAGGCGGGGTCGGCCGTACGACGCTCACGGCCAATCTGGCTGTGGCGTTGAGCGACCAGGGTCGCACCGTCTACGCCGTGGAAATGGATCCGCAGAACAGCCTGCAATGGCATCTGGGTTGTGCACCCGGCAATGTCGACGGTCTGGCGCGTGCCACCGTCGCGGGTGCTGCGTGGCGCAACGCAACCCGTACGGTGGGTAAGGTGACGCTGCTGCCGCATGGCGCATTGGACGAAGTCGATCGGCTCGCCTTCGAGCAAGCGCTCTACGCGCAGCCCGATCTGCTGCACCGGCATTTGCTGGCGCTGGCCGTGCCCGACGACGCCGTGGTGCTGATCGACACGGCCAGCGGCCCGTCGGTTTATCAGCGTCAGGCCTTGCGCGCAGCCGATATCGCACTCATCGTCATGCTGCCCGATGCGGCCTCGTTTGCCGGCATGACCACCATGACGCAGCAAGTGCAGGCCCATGGCCGCACAGGCGCCAAGTTTTTCGATACTGCCGTCATCGTCAACCAGATCGACAACGCCCGCCAGCTCGCCAAGGATGTGGTGCGCGTGTTGCCCGGTGCCTTGGACGATGTGCCGATGGGCCGAATTCATCGCGATGAGGCGGTCGCCGAAGCTCTCGCCTGCCAAGCCTTCGTCGTCGACTACGCGCCCAACTCCATGGCCGTCGCTGATATCGCGCTATGTGCACAAGCACTGGGCGCGCGCATCGACGCCGCCCAATTCGCACAGGACGCGCAGGCATGACCCCGCACCCGGTCACGCCGCCGCACGCATCGCCCTCGTTGGGATCGGCGGGATCCGCCCGGGCGACGCGGGGGTTGCGCCGGTTCGCCGGCCGTGGCATCCGCATCGCCGCACTGCTGGTTTCGGCAGTGCTGCTGGGGCTGGCGATCACCGTGCCGCTCGATCTCGAGCAGCAATTCGGCTTTGCCGTCAGCACCTTTGCGGTGGCCTTGATTCTGCGCCGGTTTGCCAACCGGTTGGCGGTACTGATGATGATCGTGCTGTCGTGCACGGCCTCGCTGCGCTATCTGTACTGGCGCGTGACTGAAACGGTCGCATTCGAAACCACGGTGGACGCGATTTTCGGCTGGGGCCTGGTTGCCGCCGAGCTGTATGCACTCACGGTGCTGCTGTTGGGCTATTTGCAAACGGCCTGGCCCCTGCAGCGTCAGCCGGTGCCGTTACCTGCCGACAGCCGCACGTGGCCCACGGTCGACGTGTTCATTCCCACCTACAACGAATCGTTGAACGTGGTGCGGCAGAGCGTGTTTGCCGCGCTCACGCTGGATTGGCCGGCGGACAAGGTGCAGGTGTTCGTGCTCGACGATGGCCGCCGCCCGGAGTTTCGCGCCTTCTGCGAGGAAGTCGGCGCCGGCTACATCACGCGCGAAGATAATCGCCACGCGAAAGCCGGCAACCTGAATTGGGCGCTCACGCAAACCGACAGCGAGTATGTGGCGATCTTCGATTGCGACCACGTGCCCACGCGTTCGTTCCTGCAGATCGGCATGGGCTGGTTTCTCAAAGATGCCAAGCTGGCGATGCTGCAAACGCCGCACTTCTTCTTCTCGCCCGATCCGTTCGAGAAGAACCTGCACACGTTTCGCAAAGTGCCCAACGAAGGCGAGTTGTTCTACGGCCTGGTTCAGGACGGCAACGACCTGTGGAACGCATCCTTCTTTTGCGGTTCGTGCGCCATCCTGCGGCGCAAGCCCTTGCTTGAGATTGGCGGTGTGGCGACCGAAACCGTTACCGAAGATGCGCACACGGCGCTCAAGCTCAGCCGCGCAGGCTACGACACCGCCTATCTGGGGTTGCCGCAGGCAGCCGGACTTGCGACGGAAAGCCTGTCGGCCCACATCGGTCAACGCGTGCGCTGGGCGCGCGGCATGGCCCAGATCTGTCGAATCGACAATCCGTTGCTGGGACGCGGGCTGAATCTGGGTCAGCGGCTGTGCTATCTCAACGCCATGCTGCATTTCTTCTACGGCTTGCCACGACTGGTGTTTCTGACGGCGCCGCTGGCTTATCTGTTTTTCGGTGCCCACGTGTTTCAGGCCTCGGCGCTGATGATCACGGTGTATGCGCTGCCGCACATCTTTCATGCCAGCATCACCAACTCGCGCATCCAGGGACGCTTCCGGCATTCGTTCTGGAACGAAGTCTACGAAACGGTGTTGGCCTGGTACATCATGCGGCCCGTGCTGCTGGCGATGATCAATCCCCGACTCGGAAAATTCAACGTGACCGCCAAGGGTGGCGTGATCGAGCAGGCCTACTTCGACAAGACGATGGCCAAGCCCTACCTCGTGCTGTTGGCGCTCAATCTGGCGGGTCTCGCCGTCGGTGTCTATCACCTGGCCGTGGGCACTGTGACGCCAGACGTGATGATCACCATCGCCATCAACCTGGGCTGGACGATCTACAACATCGTGATCACGAGCGCCAGCGCCGCGGTGGCTGCGGAGTCGTTGCAAATGCGCGGCGATCCCCGTGTAGCCGTCACCCTGCGCGCCATGATCGGACTGGCAGACGGCAAGACCATCGCCTGCGAAACATCCGATTATTCGCAAACGGGTGTGGGCATTACGCTGCCAGATGGCGTCGACATTCCCTCCGGCACGGCCTTGCATGTGTCGCTCTTTCGCGGCGATGAAGAAGGCGTTTTCCCGGCGACCGTGGTCTTCAGCCGCGGCGAACGGCTGGGTCTGCAGTTCGACCCGCTGTCGGTCAACCAGCAAGTGGAACTGTCGCAATTGACGTTTGCGCGCGCCGATACGTGGGCCAACAGTTGGGGGCAACGCACGCCGGACAAACCGCTCACCGCCCTGTACGAGATCACCGCGATCGGCATGGGCGGCATGAGCATGCTGCTGCGCCAAACCGTCAAAGCTTTCTTCCCGCGCTGGTCGCGCGCCTATGTGGCGGCACGCCGCAAACCTGTTATGCCCGCCCCCGAAACGAGACTGCCATCATGACCACCCCCAGCATTCGCGCCCGAGGCCCGAAGCACCGCCGCGCACTGCTCACCGTATTGGCCGCGATGATCGGCGTATCGAACGTGGGTGGCGTGTGGGCCGCCGCCGCAGCCGATGCCCTGGCCACGACAGCCTCGGCGCCGGCGTCACCCAGCGGCGTTCGCACCTACCGCCTCACGCTCAAGGAGCTGGGCGCGCAATATCCGCTCAATCTGGCGGGCGTGGACGGCACCAATGGCGTGCCTTTCGGCGTGCGGGCCGACGAGATCGTCACCGCTGCGCGCGTCAGTCTGAACTATGCCTACTCGCCGGCACTGCTGCCGGACCTGTCGCATATCAATGTGATGGTCAATGGCGAAGTGGCGCACAGCATTCCTGTGCCGAAAGAGGACGCGGGCAAATCGCTCAAGACCGACATCGATCTGCCGGTGCGTCTGATCACCGATTTCAACCGTCTGAATCTGCAGCTCATCGGCCACTACACGATGGGGTGCGAAGATCCGCTGCATTCGAGCTTGTGGGCCAACGTGGCCAACGACAGCGTGCTCGAACTGACCGTCGCGCCGCTCAAATTGCAGAACGACCTGGCGCTGTTGCCGTTGCCGTTTTTCGACCGCCGCGATGTGCGCCCGCTCGACCTGCCGTTCGTGATGGTGGGCCAGCCCGACAGCGCCCTGCTCGAAGCCGCGGGCACGTTGTCGTCCTGGTTTGGTGCGCTCGCCAGCTATCGCGGCGCACGCTTCCCGGTGAGCCTGGACGCCTTGCCCAAAGCCGGCAATGCCATCGTCTTGCTCGCAGGCACGGCCACCCTGCCCGGCATGACCCTGCCCGCCGCGCAAGCACCCACGATTTCGTTGCAGCCCAATCCCAACGATCCGATGGGCAAGCTGCTCGTGATTTCGGGCCGGGACGCCGCGCAAGTGAAAACGGCGGCTGCCGCATTGGCGTTGGGTACGCAGGCGCTATCGGGCCAGACGGCGACCATCGTCAAGTTCGATGCGCTGGCGCCGCGCACCCCCTATGACGCGCCCAACTGGGTGCGCAGCGATCGCCCGGTGTCGTTCGGCGAGCTGGCCGCGTCACGCGATCTGAACGTCGCCGGTTATCGGCCCGACATCGTGCGCGTCAATTTGCGCCTGCCGCCCGATCTGTTCGCCCTGCGCGACAAAGGCGTGCCGGTCGATCTGAAGTATCGCTATACGCCTCGTCCGACCAACGATAAATCCACGCTCAACATCAACCTGAATCGCGACTTCCTGCAATCGATTCCGCTGAAGTCGGTCGAGCAATTGGGCGGCACCGATTCGCTGGTTGGCAAACTCTTGAGCGACGACACCTTGCCCGCCGACAAGCGCCTGCAGATCCCGCTCTTCATGCTGCCGCCACGCTCGCAGATGCAGTTGCATTACTACTACGACTATCTCAAGCAGGGTGAATGCCGCGATGTGATCATCGACAATGTGCGCGGCGCCATCGATCCCGATTCGACGATCGATATCTCCGGCTATTCGCACTTCATGGCGATGCCCAACCTGGCCGCATTCGACCAGGCCGGTTTCCCCTTCACGCGCTTGGCCGACTTATCTGAAACCGCCGTGGTGTTGCCGGAAAACCCCACCGCACGCGACTACAGCGCCTATCTCGCGCTGGTGGGACGACTGGGCGAATCGACCGGCTATCCGGCAACGGCCGTGACCGTGGCGAGTGCGAACCAGATCGACGCGCAACGCAACAAAGATCTGATCGTGATCGGATCGGGCAAGAACCAGCCCTTGCTCACCAAATGGGCGCAGTACATGCCAGGCAACATCGAAGGCGCCGACAAGCGCTTCGTGATGTCCGATCTGGTGTATCGCCTGTCGGGCTGGGGCAGCGCACCGGTGCGGCGCGATGCCATTACGTTGTCGAGCGACGGGTCGGACGCCATCCTGGCCGGATTCGAATCCCCCCTGCAACCTGGCCGCAGCGTGGTCGTGGTCGCAGGCAATCGTCCGGAAGGGCTGGACGACGTCGTCAACGCACTCCTGGTGTCGGAAAACGCCGAGCACCGGATCGAAGGCAGTCTGGCCATCATTCGCGGCAAACAGGTCGATAGCGTGGTCGCCGATCAAACCTACTACGCCGGCGAGCTCGAACCGCTTCAGTATGCCGCGTGGTACTTCAGCCGCCATCCGGTGATGTTCCTGCTGGCTTGCCTGGCCGGTGCGGCATTGCTGGCGAGCCTGCTGTTCCTGTCGTTGCGCAAGCGCGCCAAGCGGAGGCTCAAGGCGTGATGACGCGCATGCATTCCTGGCGTGGCGCGCTCAGCGTAACGAGCCGTGTGGCGGCCTTGGCAGGTCTGGCGCTTGGCGCCGTTGCCGCGCAAGCCGCCGCACCGGTGTGCCCCGCCATGCCGTGGCCCTTGTGGCAGGAGTTCGAACAGCGCTTCATCCAGCCCGATGGCCGCGTGCTCGATGCCAGCACGCCCGAAAAGCACACGTCATCGGAAGGCCAGTCATACGGCATGTTTTTCGCGTTGGTCGCCAACGATCGCGCGCAGTTCGATCGTCTTTGGGGATGGACGGTGGACAACCTGTTTGCCGGCGATGCGGCCGCGCGACTGCCGGCCTGGTTCTGGGGCCTGGCGCCCGACGGCACCTGGCGCGTGCTCGATGCCAACTCGGCCTCCGATGCCGACTTATGGTTTGTGTATGCCCTGCTGGAAGCCGGTCGCGCCTGGCAGCGGCCCGACTACACGGCCGCCGCCAAACAATTGCTCACGCGCATCGAGCAGGAAGAAGTCGTCACGCTGCCGGGCCTGGGGCCCATGTTGCTGCCGGGAAAAGTGGGGTTTGCCACGCCGCAAGGCGAATGGCGTCTGAACGCCAGCTATCTGCCGTTGCCGCTGCTGCGCCGCTTCGCCGCGGAGCACCCACAGGGCCCCTGGCGCGCGATCGCCAACGAAACGGCGCGCGTTTACGAAGGCGGTCACAGCACGGGGTTCGTCGCCGACTGGATCGGCTACAAACGCGACGCCACCGGACAAGGCCATTTCTACACCGATCCAGTGAAAGGCGATGTCGGCAGCTACGACGCGATCCGCAGTTATATGTGGGCCGGCATGACGCCGAAGATCGATCCGCAGGCCGCTCGCCTGCAGCAGGCCACGCGCGGTCTGGCACTGGCGACCGGCCAAACCGGTGAGCCGCCCGAGACCGTGACGATCGCCACCGGCCTGGGGCGCGGCACCACCGACTTCGGATTCTCCGCCGCCCTGCTGCCTTACTTGCACACCACCGGCCAGCACGCCGAGCGCGATCGCCTGAAGGCGCGGGTGCTGGCGCGCATGGATCAGGCGCGCGCCGCCGCCGATGCCGCGAAAACGCAGGCGCCTTACTACCACTACGTGCTCAGCCTGTTCAGCCTCGGCTGGCTGGACGGCCGCTACCGCTTCGGCGATCGCGGCAGCCTGAATCTCTCCTGGAAAAAAGCATGTTCAAGCGCCACCGCACCCTAGCCGCCGGTATGCTCGCGCTCGCACTCGGTCACGCGGCATACGCGCAGACCGATGCGCTCACGCTTCTGATCCAACAGGGTCACTACTGGCAAAAGCAAAGCAACCCCGAACGGGCGACCGAAGCGTGGCAAAAGCTCCTGCGCATCGACCCCAATCAACCCGATGCCCTGCTGGGCCTGGGACAAGTGGCGTTGAGCGCCAATCAGCCCGAACGCGCGATGCAGTATTTGACGCAACTGCGCTCGGTGGCACCCGAGGCGCCGCAAACGATACGGCTGCAGCAGGCCATTGCGTTAAGCCAGGGCGACGGCAAGCAAAAACTCTCGGAAGCGCGCCTCGCCGCGCAGGCAGGCGAACTGGATCGGGCGGTCGACGGCTACCGCGCCGCACTCACCGGCGTCGCCGCGCCGCAAGGTCAGGTCGCGTTGGAGTACTACGAGCGGCTTGCCTATCAACCGGCAAACCGGGATGAAGCCATTGCCGGCTTGGCACGCCTGTCGCGCGATTCACCGGCCGACATGGAAGTGCAATTGGCCTATGCGCAGGCACTGACGCTCAATCCCGCGACGCGCGTGAGCGGCATCGAACAACTGCAAAAGCTCTCGCAGCGATCGGATATCGGCGGTGCGGCACGCGAGCGCTGGCGCGCAGGATTGACGTTTTTTGGCGAAGCCCCGCCGGCATCGACGGCGCCGTTGTTTCAGGCCTATCTTGCGGTGCAGCCCGATGACGAAGACATCAAAAAACTCGCCTCCAATATCGGCAAATCGACTGGCGGCGGCGGCGATGCCGCGCCCGCGGCCGACCCCGTACGCCTGCGCACGGCGGCCGGTTTCAGAGCGCTCGATCGCGCCGACCTGACGGCGGCCGAAGCCGAGTTCGGTGCGGCATTGCGTGCGCGTCCCAACGATGCCGAAGCCCTGGGAGGCTTGGGCATTTTGCGGCTGCGCCAGGAAAGTTTCGCCGAAGCGCGCGCGCTGCTGACCCGCGCCACTGCGCAAGGCGGCGGCGCCCGATGGCGCAATGCGCTCGATAGCGCCACGTACTGGACCCTCTATAACCAGGCGGCCACGGCTCGCGCCGCCGGCGATAGCCCCGGGGCGCAGAGTCTGCTGCGCCAGGCATTGAGCATCGACGCCGAGAGTGCGGCCGCGCAGAATGCGATGGCCGAGTTGCAAGTCGCCTCGGGCCGACTCGACCTCGCGCAGGCCATTTACGAACGCGTACTCAACCGCCATCCCAACGATGCCCAAGCCGTGCGCGGGCTGGCCGAAGTGCTGGCCGAAAGCGGCCAGACCGCACAAGCACAGGCATTCGTGAGCGGTCTCAGCGCCTCGCAGCGGGCGGCGCAAGGCGATGGATCGCAACTGAAGGCTGCGGTCTCGGGTGGCGCGGCGCGTGCCGCGATGCAGCGCGGCGATGTGGCCGCAGCGCAAACCGCCTTGCAGCAAGCCGTGCGCGACGATCCCCTCAACCCCTGGTTGAATGCCGAACTGGCCCGCGTCTATTTGAAGCGTGGCGATACGGCGGAAGCGCGCCGCGTGATGGGCGCACTCACCACGCGCAGCGGTCAACCGCAAAGCCTGTATGCCAGCGCCATGATTGCGGCCGAGGCCGGCGATCAACGCGGCGCGCTCGCGACGTTGGGCACCATTGCGCCCAGCGATCGCACGCCCGAGATGGCGCAGTTCGAAAAGCGCGTCTGGGTGCGCTCGCAAGCCGAATTGGCCTCGCGCATGAGCCAATCCGGACGCCGGCTCGAAGCCATTCGGCTGCTGGGTGAAGCCCTGCCCTACGCCAACCAGGATCCCGACATGCTCGGCGCAGTGGCAAGCGCCTATGTGGACGTGGGCGATACGCCTCGCGCGTTGAATCTGCTGCGCGGCGCAATGGGCACGCAGCCTACGCCCGCCCTCAAGCTCCAGTATGCGCAGGTGTTGCTTAAAGCGGGTCAGGACGTCGAGCTCGTCAATGTATTGCGCGATCTGCAAGCGCAACCGCTCAGCCGTGCCGATCAGGTCGCCTACGACGATCTGCGTGCCCGTTATGTGATCCGCCAGGCCGATGCGCTGCGCGAGCGTGGCGATCTGGTCGCGGCCTACGACACGCTCTCGCCGGTGTTGGCCGAGAAGCCCGAAGACGTGGGCGCCGTGGGTGCACTGGCGCGCATGTATGCCGCCGCCGGTGACTATCCGCAAGCGCTCGATCTGTACAAGCAATTGCAAGCGCGCAACGCCGACAGCCTCGACGTGCAATTGGGCGCGGCGCAAATGGCCACGCAGTTGAAAGACTATGCCTATGCCGAACAAGCCATCGATCGGGCGCTGACGATCGCGCCGCGCAATGCCGACGTCTTGACCGCAGCGGCGCGCCTTTATCGCGACCAAGGCAAAACCGGTAAGGCCGCAGACTTCTTCAAGCAGGCCTTGGCCGCGCGCGGCAGCAACGGCACTGCCGCACCACTGTCGGCAAACGCGGCCACGTCTGCCAATCCTTTCGTGGGCCTTCCCGGCCAGCGCGCGCAGGCAGCCGCCAATGGGGGTGCCGCCGCGGTGCCCGTGCCGGCAGCATTCGCGCCGCGCGCAGGCACGGCAGGGGGCTATCTGCCGCCGCCCGTGGCTGCGATGCCGCCCACCGCACGCTATGCTGCACCGGGTGCCGCAGCCCCCCAATATGCAGCGTATGCGGCAGGCGCCACCGCGCCGCCTTATGGTGCACCGGCAAACATGCCCGGTGCAGCGGCAAGCGTGCCGGGCGCGTACGACAATATGCCGAACTATGGTGGTGGCGCGCCGGTTGCCGCCCCCGGCTACGGCGGCGCGGCGTATCCCACCCCCGGCTACGGCACCCAGCCCGCCATGGGCAACCCGGCAGGCGGCAACGCACCGCTCTCGATACAAGACGAGCTCAATCAACTGCTTGCGCTGCGCAGCCCCACCGCACAAGGCGGCGTGCTCGTGCGTCAGCGCAAGGGCGAGAAGGGCACCAGCAATCTGGTCGACGTACAAACGCCCACCGCCGTGCGCTATCCCGCCGGCGACGGCATGCTTGCCGTCACGGTCACCCCCACCACGCTCAACGCCGGTCGTGTCAGCAATACCGACAACGCCGCCGCGCGTTTCGGCGGCGGACCGCAGGCCAGCCTGGCGCAACCCAATGGCGATCCCGGCAAGCAACGCGACTCCGGTGTGGGCCTCTCGGTGGGCTACGAAAAAGGCAACCTCGCCGCCGACATCGGCTCCACGCCCATCGGCTTTCGTTATCCCACCGTGGTGGGCGGCGTGAAAGTCACGGGCGCCGTCGGCGACGTGGCTGGCTTGTCGTATCAAGCCGAGGTGTCGCGCCGTGCCGTTACCGATAGCGTGCTGTCGTTCGCCGGTGCACGCGACAATCGCACCGGCCAGAGCTGGGGCGGTGTCACCGCCAACGGCGCGCGTGTGCAGCTCGTACAGGATTACGGCGATGCCGGCGTCTATGGCTATGGCTCATTCCACAGCCTGGTCGGCCATAACGTCGAGTCGAACACCCGTGCCGGTGCCGGCGTCGGCGTCTACACCCATCTGCTGCGCGAAGCGGATCGCCAGCTGACCACGGGCGTCAACCTTACGGCCACGGGCTACGACAAGAACCTGCGCTATTTCACGTACGGCCATGGGGGCTACTTCAGCCCGCAAGAGTTCTATGCCTTGAGCGTGCCGGTGAGCTGGTCGCAACGCGGCGATCGCTTCAGCTATCTGCTCAAGGGCAGCCTGGGCGTGCAGCGCTTCAAGGAAGACGGCGCAGCCTACTTCCCCGGCAGCAGCGGCCTGCAGGCGGCCTCGGGCGATGCGCGTTACGACGGTCAATCCAAAACCGGCTTGGGCTACAACGTGGCCGCCGCGGGCGAGTACCGCATCAGCCCGCGCCTGTCGCTCGGTGGCGCCCTGTCGATGGACAACGCCTCCGACTACCGCCAGTGGATCGGTGGTCTCTACGCCCGCTACACCTTCGAAACCATTGCCGGACCGCTGGCGCTGCCGATCGAGCCGTTCCGCTCACCCTACGGTCCCTGATTCTTCTTTATCCGGAGATTTACATGATCACTTCCGTGCTCGCAGGCCTGACGATTCTGATCGTCGGCGATAGCCACATGACCACGCCCAGCTACCTGATCACCACCCTGCAGGACGGCTTGGTCGCACAAGGCGCGAAGGTGCACTCGATCGGCATCTGCGGCGCCAACGCCGGCGACTGGACGAAGGCCACCCCCGGCACCTGCGGCGGGGCCGAACGCACCGGCAGCGAGGCCGTCAAGATGCTCGGCACCGCACCGGCCACGCGCCCCATCAAGGAACTCATCGCCGCCGACAAACCCGATCTGGTGATCGTGGTGCAAGGCGACACGATGGCCGCGTACGACAAGCCCGACTTCCCCAAGACCTGGGCGTGGCAACAAGTGACCGCGCTCACCAAGGACATCGCGTCCACCAAGACGGCCTGCGCCTGGATCGGGCCGGCCTGGGGCACCGAAGGCGGCAAGTTCGGCAAAACGTTTGCACGCGTGAAGCTCATGTCGAGCTTCCTTTCCGCCAACGTCGGCCCGTGCACCTACATCGATTCGTTGACGTTCTCCAAGCCCGGCGAATGGGCCACGCTGGACGGCCAGCACTTCACCGCGCAGGGCTACAAACAATGGGGCACGGCCATCACCAACGCGCTGGTGCAAACGCCGGCGATCGCGGGATTGAAGAAATGAAGCCCTCCGTTTTCATGCGCATGGCGTTGAGCCAAGCCGGCGTTGCACTCGTGCTGGCGGGCGCCGCCGCGCATGCCGCCGAAACGCAGCTCTACGACACCGGTCCGTCCGAAGACGCGTCGTTCGTGCGGTTCGTGAACGGCACGACGCAACCGGTTGCCTTGGCTGCCAACGGCAAGCAAGCCACCGTCACGCTGGATGCCGTCAAGCCCGCGACCGACTACATTCCGGTCAAGGCCAACAGCGCCATCTCCGGCACGCTGACGCAGTCGTCGAGTCCCGCCGCCAACGTCAGCCTGAAGGTCGCACCGGGTGCATTTTCCACCGTGATCGCATTGAACCAGGCAGGCGCATTGAGCACGCTGATCGTGAGCGAAACGCCCGACGACTTCAACAGCATGAAGGCATCACTCGCGTTCTATGCCGCGGATTCCACTTGCACGAACGCAGGCCTGAACGCGGCCGGCCGTGATGTGGCGATCTTCTCGCAAGTCGAACAAGGCAGCCTGAAACGCCGCAGTATCAATCCGGTCAAGCTCGCGGTGCAACTCATCTGCGGCGGCCAACCGCGCGGCTTGGCACTGGATCTCGGCGAACTCGAAGCCGGTCAACGCTATAGCGTTTTTGCGGTACCGGCCGCCGAAGGCTCGCGACTGCTCCTGGCACCCGACACGCTGGCACGCTGACGCGTCCGCTCGATTACCGCAACCCGAAAGCAGCCCCATGGTCTTCGCGTCCCTCGAGTTTCTGACGCTCTTCCTGCCGACGTTCCTGATCCTTTACGTTCTGGTGGGCAAGCGTCTGCGCAATGCCACGCTGCTCCTCTGCAGCTGGGTGTTCTACGGCTGGTGGAGCCCGCTCTTTTTGCTGCTCTTCATCGCGATCACGATACTGGGCTGGGGCGGCGGCATCGCGATCGATCGCGCGGGCTCGGATCGCCGGCGCAGCATCGTGCTCACCGCGTTGATCGTCGTCAGCCTGGCCATTCTGTGCTGGTACAAATATGCCAACATCGTGGTCGACACGTTCAACAGCGCGCGCATTTACGCAGGCGCCATGCCGCTCGAATGGCAGCGCGTCGTCTTGCCGATCGGCTTGTCGTTCATCATCCTGCAATCGATCTCGTATCTGATTGACGTGCAGCGCCGCACCGTGCCGGCCGACTATAGCTTCATCAACTTCGGGGCGTATCAGGCGATGTTCGTGCACCTGATCGCCGGCCCCATCATTCGCTATGACTGGGTCAAGCGCGAACTCGTTTCGCGCGCGGTCGACTGGACCAACTTCTCGTTGGGCGCGCGTCGTTTCATGATCGGCATGAGCATGAAGGTGCTGATTGCCGATACGCTCGCGCCCATCGTAGACATCGCTTTCGCCCTGCCGCAACCCTCACTCGCCGACGCGTGGCTGGGCTGCCTGGGCTACACGCTGCAGTTGTTCTTCGACTTTGCCGGTTACAGCGCCATGGCGATCGGACTGGGGCTGATGCTGGGGTTTCATTTCCCCGAGAACTTCATGCATCCCTATCTCGCCCGCAGCATGCAAGACTTCTGGCGGCGCTGGCACCTGTCACTCTCGACCTGGTTGCGCGATTACCTCTACATCCCCCTGGGCGGCAATCGCGGCGGCGCGTTCAACACCTATCGCAATCTGCTGCTCACCATGGGCATTGCGGGTTTGTGGCATGGCGGCGATAGCTGGAACTTTTTACTCTGGGGCATCGCACACGGCGTTGCGCTTTGCGTGGAGCGTTTGTGGACCCGGCAAGGCCTGCCCGACCTGCCCCGCCCGCTTGCCCATATCGCCACGCTGCTCTTCGTGATGCTGGCATGGACCTTGTTTCGTGCGCATACGCTGGACTCGGCGCTCACCATGTACGCCGGTCAGTTCGGCCTGCAGGGTATCGCCTTGGGCGACGCGCTCACGCTTGCCATGCGGCCGGCCCAGTGGATGACGATCGCGCTCGGCATCGCATGTTGCGTCGCCCCCGCATGGGGCCCGTACTGCCTGCGCCGAGGCGGCGCCTGGGCACAGGGGATTGCGCTCGTGTGGCCCATTCCCGCATTCCTTCTCGCGTTCGCGCTGATTGCAAGCCGCGGCGCCGTCCCCTTCCTGTACTTCCAGTTCTGATGACGCGCCCACCCGACGACCCCACCTCCGCCACGGTCGCTCACGCGCCACGCACCCTGCGCGCGCTGCCCGGCGCGGTCTTCATGCTGCTCATGATGGGGGGGCTTGCCACCACACTGTGGGCCACATGGCGGGGCCATCTCGATCTGTTTCCGCAGGGCGTGTCGATGCCCACCTTCCTGGACGGCCGCGTGATGCAGAAGATGGCGGATTCGCTGGGCTTGGCGCCCCTGCCTGCCGAAGCGGCAAAGCTCGAACGCGGCTTCAGTTGGCGCGCCATCGGCGACCTCGGTCCGCGCGTGCGGCAAGGCTGCCCGGGTTGGTTGTTCCTCGCCGACGAACTGCGGCCGTACCCGCACGCCGGCCGCGATGCCGATGCCCGCATCCAGGACGTGGTGGCCGTCAAGCGCGAGCTTGCCCAGCGCAAGATCAATCTTCTGGTGGTCGTGGTGCCGGACAAAGCGCGTATCGAAGCGGAACAGCTTTGCGGCATTGCCAGGCCAACTGCATTTGCGTATCGCGTGAAGAACTGGACCGCCGCGCTCACGCATGCCGGCATCGATACCCTCGATCTGACGCCCGCACTTGCCGCCGTGCAGAACGACGCGCAAGGGATGCGCGGCTTTCTGCGCACCGATACGCACTGGAACGAAACCGGTGCCGCCGTGGCCGCGGCCGAGATCGCCAAGCGTGTCAACAGCCGGGGCATCAACGTCACCCCGCGCATGGATTACACGACCGCCACCACGCAAGCGGAGCGGCCGGGCGATCTCGTGCGCCTGGCAGGCGTCGAATGGCTGGCGACGCGGCATCAACCGCGCCCAGAAATGGCAGCGAATACGGTATTCAAGAAACGAGACGCGGCGCAGCCTGATGCACCGACCGTTGCGGCCGGCACGCCAGCATCGACGGTGGCATCGACGCCAGCGGCATCTGCAACGTCGTCGTCAGGCACATCGAGCGACGCGGCCGACGATCTGTTCGGCGACGACAACCTGCCCACCGTCGCGCTGATCGGTACCTCCTTCTCGCGCACGTCGAACTTCGTCGGCTTCGTCGAACGCGACCTGCACACCAGGATCGGCAATTTCGCCAAAGACGGCGGCGATTTCGAAGGCGCAGCACGCGACTATTTCGGCGGACCGGCGTTCAAGCAAACACCACCGAAACTCGTCATCTGGGAAATCCCGGAACGCGTGATTCAGGCACCGCGCGACGGTTTGCCGGTGTGGACGACCAGCAAGAAGGCAAGCGGCGCGCAATAAGGCCGACATCGCTCGACTAGGATCCAGTGATCTTCGCCGAATGGTTATCGAATCGGGTGCGGCAAGCGATTATTTGAAATCCCGCAATCGAACCTGCTGGCCCGGTTGCGGGTGTGCGGCACCCTCGATACCGCACACACGCGCTTCACACCGCTTAGTTCCCGGCGTACGTCTTGGTGCTGTACAGCGTTGCCGGCAACTTGCGAATCACCGGCAGTTGCGACACCGGATCCTTGGGCAGACCATCGATGTACGTCTGGAACACGTCGCTATCGAGCACACCGATATCGGTACGGCGCGCTGCAGGCACATTGGCCAAAGTCGTATAGCCATCGCCGCCGGTCGCGTTAAAACTCAACACGAACAGCTTGTATAGACGCGAGGCATACAACGGCGCCCAGGTTCCTGAAGCGGCATCGAACACCTCGATGTTGCTTGCGCGCTGCCCCTTGGCCTGCGCCGCATTCACATCAAAACGCATGCCGCCTGTATACGGATAAGGCCCGGTAGAACCGCCGGTCTTGTACACCGCATCCAGTCCGTCCTCGATCATGCCGCGCGCTTCGTCGCCCGTGATGTCCAGACGATAAAGCAGGTTGCCGAACGGCAGCACTTCGATCACATCCGCTGCGGTCACATTGCCGGCCACCGGCACACGCACGCCGCCGCCACTTTGCAGCGCAATGTCGGCGCCGCCATAGCTGGCGTTGGCCACGTCCAGATAGGCTTGTGCGACGAGTTGCTGAATGTCGCCGCCCCGCAGGCTTACCTCGCCCAGCGCATTGCACGCCGCGCTCGAGCGACTGTAATCCACCGTGCCGGCACCGCCCGGTACCCGGCGCGAGCAGATCTCGTCGGGTGCTTGCGCGACCACCTTCGCCTTGAACACGTCCACCTCGGCTTTGTACGGCGCCAACACGGCGGTCGCTTGCGCACTCGGTGCCGTCACCCGCAGAAAGCCACTTGCCGCGATATCGTTCAAGAACGCGTTGCGATCGGCTGCCGAGGCCGGCGCGCCGCCGACCTGAAATGTGTCGCCGATCAACACATGCGGCGTGCCGCCGCACGCCGTTACCCGACCATCGATGTCGAAGCTCACCTTGATCTCGCCCACCACCTGCGTGTATTCCCACGCCTGCGCCAGGCACACGGTGTCGCCGTCCTTGTTCTTCAAGGGCTCGGCGTAAGCGCCCGCCGGCGATCCCACACCGTAGGTGGTCATCGTGGCAGGCCCGAGCAGCGTGTGCGAGTCGCCGCCCACCACCACATCCACACCGCTCAAATTTGCGAGCACCTGACGATCCAGGCTATAGCCGATGTGGCTGAGCAACACGATCTTGTTGACGCCCTGAGCGGTTAGCCCATCGATCGCACGTTGCGCAGCGACCGTCTCTTCCTCGAACGTGGTATCCGGATCGGGGCTCGATGAGCCCTTGGTCTTGAGTGCCACCGTGAGGCCCACGATACCGATCTTCTCACCTTCGCGTTCCACCACAACGGCAGGCCGCACGTCATCCGGCGCGCGGCTGACGTTGAGCGCCGATGCGCTACCAAAGTTGACGTTGGCGCTCAGTACCGGCGTCTGGCAAGTGCCGCCATGCAAGCGGTCGATGAAGGCCTTCAGCTCGGTATCGCCTTTATCGAACTCGTGATTGCCCAACGTAAACGCATCGAAGCACACCGTGTTCATCATCGCGGCATCGGCTTCACCGATCGCACCGGCACGATTGAAATACAACGTGCCGGTCAATGCATCGCCCGCATGCAGCTTGAGCACATTGCCGGCATTTTGCGAGAGCTCGTCGAACGCCGTTTTCACGCGCGGGAAACCGGCCGCGTCCACGGTCGCGGCCACCCGTGTGCCTGCCGCGTTTTGCAACTGCAACGTTTTCACTTTGCTATCGAGATTGGAGTGCTGATCGTTGATGTGCAAGATCGTCAGATCGATTGCACGTGCGGTGGGACTGGGCTCAGGCTGCGGCGCAGGCTCTGGCGCAGGCTGCGTGGGCGTATGCGTTTCCACAGGTTTGTCGTCATCGTCGTCGCTGCCGCAACCGGCCAGCAATCCTGCGCTGAGCAGCGCCGCCAGCAGCAGCCTGCCGCCACCGGCCGGCAGTGCGCCGCGTGATGCGATGTACCCCTGCGGCATCTTATGTTCGTGTTGCATTGCGCGCGATCCTTTCGCTTATAAGGAGTCGCCAAGCGTGATCAGGGCACGTGACACGCGCATTAAAATGGGGAGTCTTGATGAAGAATCAGACGACGGCATTGTTCGTCATGACGGCGTCAATAAATGACGCTAAGGCAAGCGAATCGGCGCACGTATCACGCAAGGCTGCGTGTCCATCCTGGCCATCGACGCAGTGCGCTACGCCAGCATGCTATCGACGAATCGCGGGTATCCGGATGACAGGAATCGCTGCCGGCAAACCAAACTGACGAAAAGCATTCTTGTTCTGCGCTTCAATCATTTCGATAGAAACCGCACATTTGGCAGCGATTTGAAGTGAGCGTCACACGTCAACACGTCAGCGCCATGGTGCTTGGCCGTCGCGTAGACGATTGCGTCTGCGGTTGCCAGCTTGTGCTCGCGATGTAGCTCCGCCGCCAGAAGTGCCGTCTTAGTATCCAGCGACACAACCACACACTTTTGTGTATACGCGATCACGCGATCCGCCACATCCTCACCACGCTCACGAACCAGCCATTTCGATAATTCCAATTGCACGATTGTGGGGACCAGGCAGGCATTTCGGCTTGGGAATTCAGCGCTCATCTTCTTCCCAACAGAACTGTTCAGCAGCCATTCGATCCAGGCTGACGTATCGACCACTCTCAGACCGACCTGCATCAGAAGCGATCCTTTCGATCCCGATAATCTGCGCGATCGGCACCTCGCGCGATACCCGCCAGATCGTCCAGTTCGGGCACTGGCATAAGCAGCACGCCATCACCCTTAGGAATAAATACAAACTCCTGCCCAGCGGACCAATGCTGCTGCTCTCTTACTGCCTTCGGAATGGAAATTTGAAATTTGCTGGACAACGTCGCCGTAGATGACATTTCTTACCTCTTATAGATCGATATAGATTTTGTAAGAATACACGAATCTGAGGGCTATCCTGATCGAAGTGAATGATTCGATCACTCAAGACAAAGCCCCTGACCTTCACCGCCGCAATAAGCGCGCACCGTGAACGTCAGGGGCCATGCCCTGCACTAGTTCAAACCGTCATGTCAAATCGGCTTGGCCAACTGCTCCAGGATTGCCGGATTTTCAAGAGTGGAGATGTCTTGCGTGACCTCTTCGCCCTTGGCCACCACGCGCAACAGTCGGCGCATGATTTTGCCCGAACGGGTTTTCGGCAAGTTATCGCCAAAACGAATGTCCTTGGGCTTGGCGATCGGACCGATCTCGCGGCCCACCCAATCGCGCAGCGTCTTCGCAATGGCCAACGCCTCCTCGCCCTCAGGACGGGCCCCCTTCAGCACCACGAAAGCCACCACGGCTTCACCGGTAGTGTCGTCGGGACGGCCCACCACGGCGGCTTCAGCCACCAACTCGTGAGAGACCAGCGCCGACTCCACCTCCATCGTGCCCAAGCGATGCCCGGACACATTGAGCACGTCGTCGATACGGCCCATGATCCAGAAGTAGCCGTCGCTGTCGCGCTGTGCGCCGTCGCCGGCCAGGTAATAGCCTTTGAGCTCGGGCGGGAAATAGCTGCTCTTGAATCGCTCGGGGTCGCCCCAGATATTGCGGATCATGCCGGGCCACGGGCGCTTGATCACCAGGAACCCGCCATTGCCCTGTTCTACGTCGCCACCGGCTTCATCCACGATCGCAGCAGCGACGCCTGGCAGGGGCAACGTGCACGACCCTGGCTTCATCGGCGTTGCACCGGGCAACGGCGTGATCATGTGGCCACCGGTTTCGGTCTGCCACCACGTATCCACGATCGGGCAACGCTCGCGGCCGACCTCTTTGTAGTACCACATCCAGGCTTCGGGATTGATGGGTTCGCCCACCGTACCAAGGATGCGCAAGCTGCTCAAATCGAAATGCTTCGGATGCGTGTCGGGATTGGTGTCGGCGGCCTTGACCAGCGACCGGATCGCGGTGGGCGCCGTGTAGAACGTCGTCACTTTGTGGCGATCGATCATTTCCCAGAACCGGCTGGCATTGGGATAAGTCGGCACGCCTTCGAACACGACTTGCGTCAATCCGGCAGCCAGCGGGCCATAGGTGATGTAGGTATGACCCGTGATCCAGCCCACATCGGCCGTGCACCAATACACGTCGCTATCCTTGGCGTCGAACGTCCACTTCACGGTGAGCAGCGCCCACAGCAAATAACCGGCAGAGGCGTGCTGCACGCCCTTGGGTTTGCCGGTCGAGCCCGACGTATACAGGATGAACAACGGGTGCTCGGCATCCACAGCCACCGGCTCGCACGTATCGGCCTGGTTGGCTTCCACATCGTGCATCCACACGTCGCGCGCATCGTCCCAGTTGACCTTGCCGCCGGTACGGCGATACACGATCGTTTTCTTGACGGCGTCGCAGCCGCCCATCTTGAACGCATCTTCTACAGCGGGTTTGAGCGGAATGGTCTTGCCGCCGCGCACCTGCTCATCGGCAGTGATGACAAGCGTGGCGCCGACGTCGACGATGCGCTCTTGCAAGCTCTTGGCCGAGAATCCGCCGAACACCACCGAGTGCGTGATCCCCAGGCGCGCGCAGGCCTGCATGGCCACCACGGCCTCGACCGACATCGGCATGTAGATGATGGCGCGATCGCCCTTGTTGTAGCCCAGCGCCTTGATGCCGTTGGCAAACCGGCACACACGCGTAAGCAATTCGGCATAGCTGACATGCGTGACCTTGGCATCGTCGCTTTCGAAAATCAGCGCGGTTTTGTCACCCTTGCCTGCTGCGACATGCTTGTCCAGGCAGTTGGCCGACACGTTGAGCTGGCCGTCGTCGAACCACTTGTAGAACGGCGCGTCCGATTCGTCGAGCACGCGCGTGAAGGGTTTCAACCACTCGAGCTGCTCATTCGCCTGCTTGCTCCAAAAACCGTCGAAGTCGTCTTCGATGGCTTTGCATAAGGTGCGGTACGCGTCGAGACCCGAAATCGTTGCGGCATCCACCAGCGCTTTGGGCGGTTGGAATACACGGGTTTCATGCATGACGGACTGAATGGCATTGGACATGGGGTCTCCTATTGGTTTTTATCCGCGCAAGCGGTGCACCGTGAAGGCCACCGTATCGCCAGGCTCTTACTGACACCTTACGCAGACGCTATCTCGACCAACAGAATACCAGTCCTGCCCCTCAAAAGCCGTCAGTAAAATTGGCTCATGTGACGGGGTCTGTCCGCTTCGTATAAAAGCCGACGGCCTCGTTGGGATCGCGCGTGCGGGCAAAGGGCGGCAGGCCGCGCCACAGGCGTTTGCCATAGGGCTTGTCGACCAGCCGGGTATCGCCCACCACCAGCACGCCCCAGTCTTCGATCGTGCGGATCAGGCGCCCCGCACCCTGCTTGAGCGAGATGGCGGCGTCCGGCAATTGAAACTCGGCGAACGGATTGCCGCCGCGTTCGCGACAGGCGCGCAAGCGCGCTTCGATCACCGGATCGTCGGGCGGCGCGAACGGCAATTTGTCGATCGCCACCAGCGTGAGCAGCGTGCCCGGCAGATCGATGCCTTCCCAGAAACTTGCACTACCCACCAGCACCGGATGCTCGAGCGTGCGAAAGCGGTCGAGCAGATCCCGGCGGGTGGCATCGCCCTGCTTGAGCAGCGGCCACTCGACCCCGTCGCGATCGAACGCATCTTCGAACAAGGCGGCAAACCGATCGACCGCGCGCAACGTAGTGCACAAGATCAAGGCACCACCGGGACTGGCATGCAGCATCGGCATCAACACCTCGACGAACCGTTCGGCGAACTGCGGCGAATGCGGCTCGGGCAGTCCGCGCGGCACATACAGCAGCCCCTGCGTGGCGTAGTCGAAGGGCGACGCCCACTGCCCCGTGCGCGCGCCCGATAGGCCCAACTGACGCGTGAAGTGTCCGAAGTCACCCGCCACCGACAACGTGGCCGACGTCAAAATCCATGATTGATCGGAACGGCGAAAGCGCGAAAACGCGCGCGCCACCGATAACGGCGCCGCATGCAAACGAATGTGATGCGCGCCGAGTTCGACCCAACGCACAGCAGGTCCGGTCCAATTGGCCCAAGACGACTTGGGTGCCGCAGCCCCGGACACACCTGGTGCCACGAACCGCGCATCGGCGGCCTTGGCGTCGGCGGGCGTCTGACCCCAACCGGCGCCCGGCACCTTGCCATCCAGCGCATCGGCGAGTTGCTGAACGCCATCTTCGGGCTCGGCGTCGTCTTCCTCGGCCAGCATGGCCGCTTGGCCGCGGCCAGGCTCGCTCCAGCGCTTCAAGCGCACCATCAGATCGGCGCCGGCGCGCGCAGCGGCGGTGAGGTCGGGATGCTTCTCCGAGACCACGCTGAGCGCTTGCACCACGGTTTCCAGCGTATTGCGCAGGGTTTCGAGAGCATCGTCGAACGCTTCGGGTTCGGGCATGGCTTCGAACGTCGCCTTGCGTCCCGGCATGCCCTCCAGCGGCGCACAGGCCAGACGCAGCTCGCGCGTGGCTTGCTCGACACGGCGGTTGGCGTCGCTCCAGTTGGTGACTTCGCGCGCATGCGCCAAACCGGCCACTTCAAGCATGCGGCCGAAGTCGAGCAGTTGATGCGTGGACACGCTGCTGCCCAGAAATCGCGTGGCCGTATCTGGAAGTTGATGGGCTTCGTCGAAAATCACCGTATCGGCTTGCGGCAGCAAATCGGTGATGCCTTCTTCGCGCAGCATCAGATCCGCCATGAACAAGGCGTGGTTGACCACCACGATGTCGGCTTCCTGAGCTTGCCGGCGCGCCTTGACCACGAAGCAATCGCGAATGTGCGGGCACTCCTGCCCCAGACAATTTTCGCGCGTCGAGGTCACGCGTTGCCAGATGTCGGCATCTTCAGGCACCTGGCCCAGATCGGCGCGATCACCGGTCTGCGTCTGCTTGGCGAACAATTGAATCTTGCGCAGCTGACCGACCTCGGTGCGCGACTTCAGCGCACGCTCATCCTCGCCCAGGCGCTCAAGATGGTAATGGCACACATAGTTGCCGCGGCCCTTGAGCAATGCGGCGGTCACCGGCATGGACAACGCCTTGCGCACGCGCGGCAGATCGCGGCCGAAAAGCTGATCCTGCAGGGTGCGCGTCCCGGTGGAAATCAAAACCTTGCCGCCGCTCGCAAACGCGGGGATCAGATAGGCCCAGGTCTTGCCGATGCCGGTGCCGGCTTCCGCCACAAGCGTGCCGCGCTTGCGGATGGTTTCGTCGATGGCCTGCGCCAATTCGATCTGCGCCGCGCGCGGCCGGTACCCGGGCAGCGCCGCAAGCGGGCCCTCCTCGGAAAAGAATTCGGAAATATCGACGTCGAACATGCGCGCAACTGGGCCAGGACAAGGGCGCATCATACTCGGTGGGTCGCTGTCACCCGTGACCGGAATGTCGCACTGTGACCAAATGTGCCACGGTGCGCCAGGCGGAAAGCGGCACCGGGTATGGCACAATCCGGCCCTTGTTTGACGTTCGCCGCCTGACGAGATGACCCAGATTACCGCTACCACCACCGCAGCCGAAGACACCGCCCGCATTCTTGCCCAGCTCACCACCGAGTTGGGCGCGCGGCCCTCGCAATTGGCCTCCGCCATCGAACTGCTGGACGGCGGCGCCACGGTGCCGTTTATCGCCCGCTACCGCAAGGAAGCAACCGGCGGTCTGGACGACACCGTGCTGCGCAACCTCGAGGTACGCCTGGGCTATCTGCGCGACCTCGAAGGCCGCCGCGCGGCAATTCTCGAATCCGTGCTGCAGCAAGGCAAGCTCACGCCCGAGTTGCAGCAAGAACTCAAGTCGGCCGATACCAAACAGCGGCTTGAAGACTTGTACGCGCCCTATAAGCCGAAGCGCCGCACGCGTGCCCAGATCGCGCGCGAAGCGGGTCTTGAGCCGCTCGCCGACGCGATCCTGGCCGATCCGGCATGCGATCCGGCCGCGCTGGCCGAAGGCTATCTGAACGCGGAAGCCTCGGTCGCCGACGCCAAGACGGCGCTCGATGGTGCTCGCGACATCCTCGCGGAGCGCTTCGCCGAAAACGCCGATCTGCTCACCCACATGCGCGAGCATTTGTGGTCGACCGGCCTCATCTACTCGAAGATGGCCGACGGCAAGGAACACGAAGGCGCGAATTTCCGCGACTGGTTCGATTTCAACGAACCGTTGCGCACTCTGCCCTCGCATCGCATCCTGGCGCTGCTGCGCGGCCGCCAACAAGGCGTACTCGAACTGCGCATGGGTCTGGAAGCCGAACTCGAAGCGCAAACGCCGCATCCGTGCGTGGCCCGCGTATCCGAATTTCTCAAGTTCGGATCGAAGCCGTTTGCGCTGGACGCCTCGCCGCGCGACCGCTGGATGGGTGAAGTGTGCCGCTGGACATGGCGCGTCAAGCTATTGACGACCTTCGAATCGGAAGTGATCGCACGGTTGCGTGACGACGCCGAAGCCGAAGCGATTCGCGTGTTTGCGGCCAATCTCAAGGATCTGCTGCTCGCCGCCCCCGCCGGCCCGAAAGCCGTGCTGGGCCTCGATCCCGGCATCCGCACCGGCGTCAAAGTAGCCGCCATCGACCGCACAGGCAAAGTGGTCGAGACCGCCACGGTGTACCCGTTCGAGCCGCGTCGCGATCGCGAAGGCGCCATCAAGGTCATCGCCGCGCTGGCCGCCCGCCACAACATCGAACTGGTGGCCATCGGCAACGGCACAGCGTCGCGCGAAACCGAAAAACTGGTCGGCGACCTGATGGGTCTGTTCCCGGAAATGCCGCTCACCAAGGTCGTCGTGTCCGAAGCTGGCGCATCGGTGTATTCCGCATCCGAAATCGCCGCGTTGGAGTTTCCCGATCTGGATGTCACGTTGCGTGGCGCCGTCTCGATTGCGCGCCGATTGCAGGATCCTTTGGCCGAACTGGTCAAGATCGATCCCAAGGCGATCGGCGTGGGCCAATATCAGCACGATCTCAACCAGCGTGAACTGGCGCGATCGCTGGACGCCACCGTGGAAGACTGCGTGAACGCCGTGGGCGTGGACGTCAACACCGCCTCGGCGGCGTTGCTGGCCCGCGTGTCGGGCTTGAATAGCCTGCTCGCGCGCAACATCGTTGCCTGGCGCGACGAAAACGGCGCCTTCCCCACGCGCGACATGCTGCGCAAAGTGCCCCGTTTCGGCGACAAGGCATTCGAGCAAGCCGCTGGCTTCCTGCGGATTCCCAACGGCGACAACCCGCTCGACGCATCTTCGGTGCACCCGGAAGCCTACCCGGTGGTCCAGCGCATCGTGGCGCGCATCAAGGCCGATGTGCAAACCATCATCGGCCAACGTGAAGCCCTCAAAGGCGTTTCGCCCTCCGAATTCACCGACGAGCGTTTCGGCCTGCCCACCGTGCGCGACATCTTCGCCGAGCTCGAAAAACCTGGCCGCGATCCGCGTCCAGAGTTCAAGACGGCGACCTTCAAGGAAGGCGTCGAATCGCTCAACGACCTGCATGTGGGGATGATCCTGGAAGGCGTGGTGACCAACGTCGCCAACTTCGGTGCCTTCGTCGATATCGGCGTGCATCAAGACGGCCTGGTCCACATCTCGGCATTGGCCGAAAAGTTCGTCAAGGATCCTCGCGACGTGGTGCGTGTGGGTCAGACGGTCAACGTCAAAGTGATCGAAGTCGACGTGGCGCGTAAACGCGTTGCGCTCACGATGCGCCTGAACGACACCGCAGCGCCCGTTCGCCGCGGCGCCGATGGCGCCCCGCCCCCGCGCGGCGGCAATGCCGGCGGCGGCCGCCGTCCGCAAGGCCAGCAAACTCAGGCATCCAAGAGCGACGGCGCGATGGCCGGCGCATTGGCCGAAGCGTTTGCCAAGCTCAAAAAGTAAGACGCCGGCGCAAAACCGGCATGAAAAAAATCCCGCTTCGAGTTTGGAAGCGGGATTTTTCTTTGGTACTGCGGCTGAAGATGACGAGGGCCACCGCCGGCCCGCCGACTACTCCGCCTGCGCCATCGCGGCCAACGTATCTTGCACGTGCGCCATGCTGGCGTCGCGTGTCGCCGTGTCGGCGCTGGCACGGCCGTACGCGACCAGTTCCTCGCCCACCATCACGCGATAGCGCAAGCCGTCAATCACCAACTCGATGTTGGCATCCGGCGATTGCAACAGCCCCGTGATGCGACCGGCCTCCTTCGGCTGCGCGAACGGCTCTGACGTCAACAATTCTTCGCCGGCGGCGTCAAGCAAACGGAACCGGAAGCTACCGTCTTCGTCGCGGAAGCTCACGAAGCGTGCGCCCTTGCCACCCGACTTGGCTTTTGACTTGCCCGCCTTGGCCACCGTCGCGCTTTGGCGCAAACCCACGGCGTCGCGAATCTGCGCCATGAACGGCGTGGCCAGGCTGCGCGCCTTGATTGCACCGGCCTGAAGAATCTCTTCAATCAATGCGGGATTGGCGATCAGGTCATCGTAACGCTCGCGCATCGGCGCCAGATCGCGCTCTACGCGGTCGCACAGGGCTTGCTTGGCATCGCCCCACCCCATCCCGCCTTCGAGCTCGTCACGGAACGCCTGCGATTCTTCGCGGCTCGCAAACGCCTTGTACAGCGTGAAGAGGTGCGAGGCGTCGGCATCCTTGGGCTCGCCAGGCAAGCGCGAATCGGTGACGATGCGCATTATCGCTGCGCGCGTGGCCTTCGCACCGCCTTCGAACAACGGAATCGTGTTGTTGTAGCTCTTGGACATCTTGCGACCGTCCAGGCCGGGCAACGTGGCCACGTCTTCCTCGATCACGACGTCCGGCAGCACAAACAACGGCGACTGGGACGCGTACAAATGATTGAAACGCTGCGCGATATCGCGCGTCATTTCCAGATGCTGCACCTGGTCGCGGCCCACCGGCACCTTGTTCGCGTTGAACAACAGAATGTCGGCCGCCATCAGCACCGGGTATGAGAACAGACCAAGCGTGACGCCATCATCGGCATCCACACCCTTGGCCGTGTTTTGGTCGACAGACGCCTTGTACGCGTGCGCACGGTTCATCAACCCCTTGCCAGTCACGCAAGTGAGCAACCAGCACAGTTCGGGGATTTCGGGGATGTCCGACTGGCGATAGAAGGTGACGCGCTCCACATCCAGTCCGGCTGCAATCCAGGTGGCGGCAAGCTCCAGCCGCGACCGGGCGATACGTTCGGGATCTTCGCACTTGATCAGGGCGTGATAGTCCGCCATGAAGAAGAAGGCATCCACATCATGCTGCGTACTGGCACGGATGGCGGGGCGAATGGCGCCCGCATAGTTGCCAAGATGGGGAGTGCCGGTGGTGGTAATGCCTGTCAGAACGCGCGTATTCATTCGAAAAATGCTTCAGGTGTGAGGCCAAAGCACAGTGTAACGCGCCACGGATCGTCACAACGCAGTCGAGCCGAATCGCCGTTTGATGCCCTATCGGCTGGGCCTATATCTGCAGCATGGTCATGCTTACAGCTACAGCATGGTCATGCTTATATTTGCAGCTCGATCATGCCGACGTCTGCGCGTGTGCATGCCTACAGCTGCAGCGTATTCCTGCCCGTACTTACATCATCGCGAACACGGGGGCCGCCACCACGCAGCCGGCGCCCAACCCCAGCGCCACGCGCGGCCGGTAGGTTAGGATCCAGATCAGCGCGAGCCCGGCGAGCGCCAGCATGCCGATCCACTCGATCACGCCGTACGACCACCCATACGCTTGCGCCGCCGCCCACAACGACAACGTCAAGGCCAGCGCGCCAAACCAGCGCAGCGGCACGCGATGCCGGCTGGTGATCGCCCGATCGAAGAAGTCTTCGTAATGGCGGTCCATCGCCAAACACAACGCGGCAAAGCCGGCGTAGGCCAAGCAGAACGCGGCGATCGTCATAGCGTAAACCTCATCGGGGTTGATAAGCAGAATCAGGCGGCAACGCATCGTCGCGGCGTTCAGGCGGCGCCGCGGCTGCGGTTTTGACCGGCGGAGCAGCAGTTGCTGCGACTGTTGCGGCAGGCGCTTTTGCAGCGGTGGTCGTGGCCGGCGTGGCAGCGGCGGCTTTCGCCATCGCCGCCGTCTCGCCGAATCCAGCCGATGCTCCCTGGGGCGTGGCACGCGCCACCGGCTTGGACTTCGCCGCTGCCGGTGCTCTCGCCTTATGACGGCTCACCTTCCACGACAACCACACGCAGAAAATGCCGGAGGCAATGGCGGTCAGATCGAAGCCCGCCATCAGCCAATCCTGCGCCGGCAGCGAGCGCCCCAAGTGCCGCGACGTGGTGATCGCGTTGACGATCGGGATCAGCAGAAACAGCACGCCGGCCAACGCATTCAGGTCACGCCAAGCCTGGCGCTGACGCACGAAGCCGTACACAAAGGCTGCACCCCAACTCCAGAGGAACAGTTTGACTTCCCAGTTCGCGTGATCCGGCAGATCGACCGGCAACAAACGGTTGGCCAGGAAGAACACCGAAATCGCGACCAGCAATCCCGCGATGGTGCCGCTGTTCAGGCTATCGACCAGCCGCAGCGAAAAGCGGTTGGCGGCATCCTTGCCCGCCTTTTGCCGGCGCTTGGCGACCCACAGCACCAGGCCGCTGGCGACCATCGCGGTGCCGGCCAGGCTCACGATGAAGTAGAGCCAACGCAGCCATGGCTTGGCGAATTTGCCCAGATGAAGGCCGACAATCGTGCCGACGGTGGTCATGATCGCACTGTCGTTTTCGCTCGCGGACGTGATCTCGCCCGTCACGCCGTTGAACATGATGGAAGGCGGCAACCGGCCGTACGACACGCGCTCGGACACGAGCCGCGTCAACGATACGGTCATCGCGCTGTCGCCCGGATGATTGACGGTGATACGTCCCACGCTGGCGCCGTCCCAGGCAGTGTTGGCCTGGGCAATCATATTCTCGATCGGCGCCATGGGCGCCGGCACATTGGCGCGCGGCTTCGACGCAAACGACGGATAGGCCTCGGCCGTGAATTGATTCGGCGTGTCGTACATGGCGTAAATGCCGGCCGGCATCACCATGATCATGAAGAGCATCAGGCCGCTGAACGTAATCATCAAATGAAATGGCAGCCCCAGCACCGACAGCGCGTTGTGCCCGTCCATCCATGACCGCTGCCCGCCCTTGCCGGGGCGGAACGTAAAGAAATCCTTGAAGATCTTCTTGTGCGTAATGATGCCGCTGATGATGGCCACCAGCATGAACATCCCGGCGATGCTGGCAAGCCAACGTCCCCACGGATAACCCATCTCGAGTTCGTAGTGAAAGCGATAGAAGAAATCGCCGCCACGCGTTTCGCGCGCTTGCACGGCCTCGCCGGTGGCGGGATCGAGTTGCACGCGCTGAAAGCTGCCACGGCCCGTTTTGCCGGGCTTCTGGTAGCTCACTTCGATCACCGGATCGCGATCCGAATATGGCAACACAAACCACCGCAGGGCGTCGGGTGCATGCGTTTGCAAATAGCGCATGCCCGTGATCATCGCCTGGTCGGGCGTGACCGCCTGCACCTGCACCTCGGGCTTCATGTAGGCCGTGATTTCATCCCGGAAGAATGCCAGCGTGCCCGTCATGAACATCGCGTACAGCACCCATCCCAGCAATAGCCCGGCCCAGGTGTGGAGCCACGACATCGACTGTCGAATGCCCTCGGGCTGAACCTCGGCGGCCCCTTTGCCCTTTACATGATCGACCGTCGTCATACGCCCAACACCCACCGTTTCAATGCAAACAACCCGCCAAACACCACGACGGGCCACAACACGCCCTTCCAGGCCCGCCACGCGTCACGCACAGCAAAGACCCAGAGCACCACGCAGGTATAAGTGACGAAAGACATCGTCAGCCCTGCCGTTACCGCGTCCACCCGGCTTACTGGCAGCCAGACGGCCAGACAAGCCGCGCTTGCCGAGGCGGCGACATAGCCGCCGAAAATGGCGGCGATCGCGCGCGAGAAAACGGCGGCGCGATACCGTCCCCAAGGCGCACTATGCGCGGGTGTTCTCATGTCTTGTTCTCGAATGTCAGGGTCGACACATAACGAATGAAGGCGTAGGGTTGGCCGTCGAACTCGCCGGCCTTTTCTTCGCGATGCGAGGCTTGTGCCACATATTGACCGCGCCCGGGGGTGTCGATCTCGATCTGCCCTTTGGCATCGGTCTTGAACACAAACTGCGATCGGGGCGGCCCGAACACGGTGACGTCATTGCCGGCCAGAGGCTCGCCCTTGAACATCAACGTCAAGACGTTGCTGTTTGCCTCGGCGGGCACCAGCTCCAAGTCCAGCGTGCAGGCGGTCGATATCCGGCCCACCTTGGCTTCAAACTTGACGAGGTCGTCTTCAAACACAATCGGGTTCTGCAACCGCACGTCACGCCTTGACGCCACGTCGATGCCGATCGCATCGAAACCCGGCACGGTGCCCGCAAGCGCCGGCCGTCCAGTGCTGCCGTCACGCGGCTTGGCCAGAATCTCGTACAACGCGCGCCGCTTCGGCTCGCGCGTGTCATCCACCCACTCACCATAGTAGGCACGGGCGCTTTGGTCCGGCGCGCGCTCGACCCACACCATCTGGGCGCTCACGCCGTGCGTGACGCCCGCCAGTGCGGCAGCCATCCAGATGGACTTCAGATTCATCGTGGTTCATTCTCCAAGCCGCTAATTATAATGATATCCATTCCTAATTAGTGACTTAGCTTATTCCAGACGGGTTAGGCGAAATGTGGGGCGTTGAAGGACAAGTTTGACCGTTGACACGTCGTGCCCGGGCTTCGCCACCTGATGGGGAACGCAAGGATCTGCACGGCGGTCGGCCCCGCCCAGGGAAAGCGAGTCTGCGCAGGCCCAGTCATGCGAAAGGCTGGAACGCATCGCGCGTCCAGCCCTTCGTTACGCTGTATGTGTCGAATTACCAGCGGTAGCGCAACGTGGCGCGAATCGAACGCTGATAGCCGTACCAGCACCACGATTCGGAGAGGCACGACGCCACGTATTCCTTGTCGAACAGGTTGGTCACGTTCAGTGCCACGTTCATTCCCTTGAATTGGGGATTCATGCGGCCCAGATCGTAATCGATGGCAGCATCCACCAACGTGGCGTCCGGCACCTTCAACATGCCCGAGTCATCCGCGCTTGCGCCCAGATAACGCACGCCCGCGGCCAGACCCAGACCTTGCAGCGCACCTTCCTGCAACTGATAGCGCGTCCACACCGACGCCTGATGCTTGGGCACAGCGTAAGGACGTTGACCCACGCGGCTCACGCCTTGGGCGTTGGGATTGTCCTTGGTGTACTTGTTGCCGATGTACGAATAGTTGCCAATCACGCTTAGGCCCTTCGCCACTTCGCCACGCGCTTCAAATTCCATCCCGCGCGTGCGCACCTCACCCGTTTGCACAACGCAGTTGGGTTGTTGGGGTGCGCAACCCGGCGCCGTTGCCGTCAGGTTCTGGCGCCGGATATCGAAACCGGCCACGGTAAAGATGGCCGTGGTACCCACCGGTTGATACTTCACACCGATTTCATACTGTTGCCCTTCAACCGGATCCAACGGCTCATTGTTGACGTCAAAACCGCTTTGCGGCTCGAACGATTCCGAATAGCTGACGTAAGGCGCAAAGCCATTGTCAAAGTTATAGATGGCGCCCGCACGACCCGTAAACGCTTCCGAACGCGTGGTGGGGCTATGGCGCGTCGCGCCCGTGGCAAACGTCTTGGTGTCGCTGACCGAGCGCGCCCAGTCGTAACGTCCACCGAGCACCAACGACAGCCTGTCGATCTTGATCTGGTCCTGCAGATAAAGCCCGGTCTGATACTGGCGTTGCTTCGCAAACGTCGTCCAGTTGGGATCGGAAATATCCATGTGGTGATCGGGATTCAACACGTCCAGCGCAGGCGCCGCGTCGAACGCGCTGTTTTTCGTGCGTGAATTCTGATGCTGCAAGTCGAGACCGGCGATCATGGTGTGTTGCACCGCGCCCGTGCCGAATCGGGCCTGCAGATTATTGTCGGTCACGATCGCGTCGTATTGGGCGTTGACGCCGCCCTTCGACCGATTCAGAAACAGCGCTGCCGGATCACGGTAGCCCGTGCCATTCGAGTTCGTATACACCGTGCGATAGATGCCTTCCGCGTGCGTGAAGCGCGCGCTGGATTTCGCCGTGAAGGTGTCGTTGAACTTGTGCGCCAACTCGTAGCCCACCGAGTGATGGCGGCGATCGCTGGTCTCGTAGCCGGCATCGCCGTCATAGAAGCTCGGATCCAGCTTGATGCCGTCGGGTGCCGCGCGAAGCGAACGCAGCGCCGGTACGCCACCGTACGAACCCATATGCGGGTCGCGCTGGATGTTCGCCAGCAACGTGAAGCTGGTAGCGGCCGACGGGCGCCACGTAAATGCAGGCGCGATGTAGTAACGGCGTTCCTTGGTGTCGTCCAGCTGGCCGTCGGACATATAACCGGAGCCAGTCAAGCGGTATAGCAACTTGCCTTCTTCATCCATCGGACCGGTGAAGTCGAAGTTGGCACGACGATAGTCGAAGTCGCCCACTTGCAGCTCGACTTCACGCTGCGTGGTGTCCAGGGGACGCTTGCTGGTCAGATTGACCGTACCGCCCGGGCCACCTTGGCCATACAGCACGGAAGCGGGTCCCTTCAAGACGTCGACGCGCTCCAGGCGATACGAATCGACCTGCGGCAGTGCATCGCGCGAACCGTATACACGCAAGCCATCCAGATAAGTGGTTGCCGAGAACCCACGCACGTTGAATTGGTCCAGACGGGTCGCCGCCGCACCACGCGTCTCGGGCGCCACGCCCGAGGTGTAGCGCAAGATCTGGTTCAGGGTGTAGGCGCCCTGCTCGCGCATCTGGTCTTGCGTGATCACCGAGATCGATTGCGGCGTTTCGATGATGGGCGTATCTGTTTTCGTCGCGGTCGAGCTTACGGGCGCGGTATAGCCAAACGTGGGCGAGGTCGACGTGGCATCCACGCCATACACCTGAACCGGCGCCAACGTGGTCACGTTGCTCGACGATGCGGCCATCGCGGTAGGCGCAGCCGTGGTGGACGTGCCCGGAAGGGTTGCGGCTGATTGCGCCCACACGGGGGCCCCAGTGGTGGCCAACATGACCAACGACACTGCCGACATCGCCTGTAAAGACGGCCGGGTCCGCGCACTCCCCACGCGCAACCTCGAAGAAAACATGATGAAACCTTACAAAATATTGACAGAGCAGGGATGATAAATGATAACTACTATCGTTATCAATTTCTTTAATGTGGATTGTGGCTTTCAGGCCTCTTTCAGCAATGGCGGCGGCACAGTGGCGAAAGTTCTTGCGCTGAATCGAGTGCGACGCGTGGCTGAGCGCCCGCCAATGAAAAAAGCACTGCAACCCCCAGGGGGGTACAGTGCTTTGAAACGTCATCCGGGACCGTGAAACGATCTCGATCGTCGCCCTTACAAATCCACGGTCATCCGGCGCTCGGAATCCAGGTACTCCTTGGATTGCATCTCCATGATGCGCGACACCGTGCGGTGAAACTCGTTGGCCAATGTGCCATCCGTGTACAGCTCTTCCGGCTCGCACGCGGCCGACATGATAAGTTTGACCTTGTGGTCGTAGAACACGTCGATCAACCAGGTAAAGCGTCGCGCCTCGGACGATTGCCGCGGGCCCATCTTCGGCACCTCGGACAAGATCACCGCATGAAAACGGCTGGCCAATTCGAGATAATCGTTTTGCGATCGCGGGCCACCGCACAAGGTGGCGAAATCGAACCAGACCACGCTCCCGGCAAGCTTCTTGGCGCGGATCTCACGATGCTCGATCCGCAGCACCGGGTCTTGCGCCGGCGTATCCGATAACCGTTTGAAGGCTTCGTCCAACGCGGCTTCGGCAGCCTCATCCAGCGGCGTGTGATAGCACTGCACCTGCTCCAGCGAGCGCCGGCGGTAGTCGACGCCGGCGTCCACGTTCATCACATCCATCTTCGCCTGGATCAGCGCAATCGCCGGCAAAATGCGATCGCGATGCAGCCCGTCGGGATACAGCGTGGATGGCTCGTAATTGGACGTCATCACAAACGATGTGCCATTTTCGAACAGCTTGAGCAGCAGGCGGTGCAGGATCATGGCATCGGCCACATCGGACACATGAAACTCGTCAAAACAGATCAGGCGATATTTCTTGGCGATACGCTTGGCCACTTCGTCCAGCGGATCCTGCATGCCTTTCACTTCGTCGAGCGAACGATGCACGCCGCGCATGAATTCGTGAAAGTGCAGCCGCGTTTTGCGCGTCACCGGTACAGTCGCGAAAAACGCGTCCATCAAGAAACTCTTGCCACGCCCCACCCCACCCCAGAGATACACGCCACGTGGCACGTCGGGCCGCGTGAGCAACTTCTTGAAGGCATTGGATCGCTTGCCCTTGAATGCCACCCAGTCGTCGTAAAACGTTTGCAGACGATCGATCGCGCGCGCCTGCGCTTCATCGGGCTGATAGCCGCGCTCGGACAATTCGGCGTGGTAATAATCTCGGACGTTCATATGCGGACAGGGGCCATTCAATAAAAAAGGGGCGGGTCGTAAAACCCGCCCCCATCACACGTGATTCACGTGGGGTCGCAATCAGAAGTTCAATGCGCGCTTATCGACAGCCAACGCGGCTTCCTTCATGGCTTCCGACAGGGTCGGATGCGCATGGCAGATGCGGGCGATGTCTTCAGCAGCGCCACGGAATTCCATGATCGTGACGGCTTCCGAGATCAATTCCGACGCCATCGGGCCCACGATGTGGACGCCGAGCACTTCGTCGGTCTTGGCATCGGCCAGCACCTTGACGAAACCGGTGGTGTCGCCCAAAGCACGCGCACGGCCGTTGGCCACGAACGGGAAGCTGCCGGCGCGGTATTCGCGGCCTTCAGCTTTCAGTTGCTGTTCGTTCTTGCCGACCCAAGCGATTTCGGGCGAGGTGTAGATCACCCACGGCACGGTCGCGAAGTTGACGTGACCGTGCTGACCGGCAATACGCTCGGCCACGGCAACGCCCTCTTCCTCGGCCTTGTGCGCGAGCATCGGACCGCGCACCACGTCACCGATTGCCCACACGTTCGACAGATTGGTTTTGCAATCTTCGTCCACGGCCACGAAACCGCGTTCGTCGAGCTTCAGGCCCACGGCTGCTGCGTTCAAGCCGCCGGTGAACGGCACGCGGCCGATCGAGACGATGAGCTTGTCGACCACGAGGGTTTTTTCAGCGCCCGAAGCGTCCTGGTACGGCAGCGTTACCGACTTGGCCGTCGCTTTCACTTCGCCGATCTTCACACCGGTTTCGATCTTCAGGCCTTGCTTCGTGAACGCCTTCATCGCTTCCTTGGCCACTTGCGTATCGCAAGCCGAGAGGAACTCGGGCATGGCTTCCAGAATCGTCACATCCGAACCCAGGCGGCGCCACACGCTGCCCATTTCGAGACCGATCACGCCGGCGCCGATCACGCCCAGCGTCTTGGGCACGCCACCGATGCGCAACGCGCCGTCGTTGGAGAGCACTTGCGTTTCGTCGAACGGCAGACCCGGCAACTCACGTGCGGCCGAACCGGTCGCCACGATGATGTGCTTGCCCACGAGGTCGTCTTCCGTCTTGCCGGTGACCTTGATGTTCCAGCCACCGTCCACTTGGCCGGCGAATTCGCCCTTGCCGTGGAAGAAGGTGATCTTGTTCTTTTTGAACAGATACAGCACGCCTTCGTTGTTTTGCTTGACCACCACGTTCTTGCGGGCCAGCATCTTGTCAAGCTTCAGGCTCACGCCCTTGACTTCGATACCGTGCTCTTCGAAGTGGTGATTCACTTGCTCGAAGTGCTCGGACGACTGCAGCAATGCTTTGGACGGAATGCAGCCCACGTTGGTGCACGTGCCGCCGGGTGCCGGCTTGCCGTCAGCGGTTTCCCAAGCGTCGATGCAAGCGACCGACATTCCCAATTGTGCAGCGCGAATCGCTGCAATGTAGCCACCGGGACCTGCGCCGATCACCACCACGTCAAACTGTTTGGACATAACCATCTCGCAAAAAAAGTTCAGGGCGGTTCGAACTCGCGTTCAAACCCCAGAGCGCTAGAAAAACGCGGCGCCTAGGCGCCGCGTTCATCCTGCCGACGCTTACAGGTCGAGCAGCAGGCGCTGCGGATCTTCCAGCGCATCCTTCATGGCGACCAGCGCCAGCACGGCTTCGCGGCCGTCGATGATGCGGTGGTCATAGGACAGCGCCAGGTAGTTGATCGGACGGATCACGATCTGGCCCTTCTCGACCACGGCGCGTTCCTTGGTGGCGTGAACGCCCAGGATGGCCGATTGCGGCGGGTTGATGATCGGGGTCGACAACATCGAACCGAACACGCCACCGTTGGAGATGGAGAACGTGCCGCCCGTCATTTCTTCGATCGTCAGCTTGCCTTCGCCGGCACGCTTGCCGAATTCGGCGATCTGCTTTTCGATCTCGGCGATGCTGAGTTGATCGGCATTGCGCAGAACCGGGACCACCAGACCGCGCGGGCTGCCCACGGCGATACCGATGTCGAAGTAGCCGTGATAGATGATGTCCTTGCCGTCGACCGAAGCGTTGACGACCGGGTACTTCTTCAACGCGGCAACGGCAGCCTTCACGAAGAACGACATGAAGCCCAGCTTGACGCCGTGCTCTTTCTCGAACTTCTCTTTGTACTGATTGCGCAGGTTGATGACGGCCTGCATGTTCACTTCGTTGAACGTCGTGAGGATGGCGTTTTCTTGCTGCGATTGCAGCAGACGCTCAGCCACGCGAGCACGCAGACGGCTCATCGGCACGCGTTGTTCCGGACGGCCGTCCAACGACACCTGGGCCGGCGCGGCCGAAGCTGCGGCAGCCGGCTTGGCACCGCTTTCCGAGGCCGACACAGCGTCGCCCTTGGTGACGCGGCCACCGCGACCCGTGCCGCTGACGGACGACGGATCGACATTGCTGTCGGCCATGATCTTGGCAGCGGCAGGCGAGGCGGCGGTGCTGGCCGAACCGGCGGCAGGTGCCGACGCGGCGGCGGCCGGTGCAGCGGCAGCAGCCGATGCGGCAGCTTCAGCCTTGGGGGCCGGCGTTGCAGCAGCAGCGCCCTTGCCTTCGGTGTCGATGCGGGCGATCGGCTCGCCCGAGGTGACCAGGCTGCCATCGGCCTTGACGATTTCGGTCAAGACGCCCGAGGCCGGTGCCGGCACTTCGAGCACGACTTTGTCAGTTTCGACTTCAATCAGGATCTCGTCCTCTTTGATTGCATCGCCCGGCTTCTTCTTCCACGTCATGAGCGTGGCTTCGGAAACGGACTCGGACAACTGGGGGACGACGACGTCTTTGATAGCCATGATGTATGTATGCCTTATGAATTTTTTTCGAGTTGCGAGATCGTAATTACTTGGTCAGCATGAAGCCTTTGAAGCGCGGCGCCAGAGCGGCGTCGACCAACGCCTTTTGTTGCTCTTGGTGCTTGGCCAGGTAGCCCACTGCAGGCGATGCCGACGCGGCGCGTCCGGCATAGCTCAGCTTCTGACCTTCACGCATGTTTTCGTACAAGTGGTGCTGAACGTAGAACCAGGGACCCTGGTTTTGCGGTTCGTCTTGCACCCATACGATCTCGGTCGCTTTCGGATATTTGGCGAGTTCGGACTGGAACGACTTGTGTGCGAACGGATACAGCTGTTCCACACGCACCACGGCGATGTCGTCGATCTCGCGTTCCTTGCGTGCATTGACCAGGTCGTAATAGACCTTGCCCGAGCACGCCAACACGCGTTTGACCTTGGCGGCATCGACGGTGTCGCTGACTTCTCCGATCACCGGATGGAAGTGACCGTTGGCCAATTCGTTCAACGGCGAACCGGCGTCCTTGTTGCGCAACAACGACTTCGGCGTCAGGATCACCAGCGGCTTGCGGAACTGGCGGATCATCTGGCGGCGCAGCAGGTGGAAAATCTGCGCGGCCGACGTCGGCTGCACCACCTGGATGTTGTTGTCGGCGCAAGACTGCAGGAAGCGCTCGATACGGGCCGAAGAGTGCTCCGGGCCTTGACCTTCGTAACCGTGCGGCAGCATCAAGGTCAGGCCGGACTGACGACCCCACTTGGCTTCGCCGGCGGTGATGAACTGATCGATCACCACTTGCGCGCCGTTGACGAAGTCACCGAACTGCGCTTCCCAGATCACGAGCGTATTGGGCTCGGCGCTCGAGTAGCCGTATTCGAAAGCCAGCACGGCTTCTTCGGACAGCACCGAATCGATGACCGTAAACGGGGCCTGACCTTCCGACACGTTCTGCAGCGGAATATAGGCGCCGTCGTTCCAGCGTTCGCGGTTTTGATCGTGCAGCACGGCGTGGCGGTGCGTAAACGTACCGCGACCCGAATCCTGACCCGTGATGCGGATGGCGTAACCCGACGCCACCAGCGAAGCAAAGCCCAGATGCTCGCCCATGCCCCAATCGAGGTTCTGGTCGCCACGGCCCATATTGCGGCGGTCGTTAAGCAGCTTGGCCACCAGCGGGTGAACGGTAAAACCGTCCGGCACCGTGGTGATGCGCTCAGCCAGACGCTTCAGTTCGGCCAGCGGCACGGCCGTATCGGCCTGATCGGTCCACTTGGCGTTCATGTACGGCGACCAGTCGATCGCGTACTTGCTCTTGTAGTCGGTCAGCACAGGTTCGATCGTGCGCTGGCCGTCTTCCATGAGCTGGCGGTAGTTCTTGACGAATTGATCGCCCTCGCCTTCGCTCAACACGCCTTGGGCTTCGAGCTTGTCGGCGTACAGCTTGCGCGTGCCGGGATGATGGCCAATGCGCTTGTACATCAACGGCTGCGTGAGCGACGGGGTGTCTTGCTCGTTGTGGCCCAGCTTGCGGAAGCAGACGATGTCGACGACGACGTCGTGATGGAATTCCATGCGGTATTCGATCGCGAGCTTGGTCACGAACACAACGGCTTCGGGATCGTCGCCGTTGACGTGGAACACCGGCGCTTCGATCATCTTGACCACGTCGGTGCAATACAGCGTCGAGCGCGAGTCGCGCGGGTCGGACGTCGTGAAACCGATCTGGTTGTTGATGACGACGTGCAGCGTGCCGCCCGTGCCGTAACCGCGCGTTTGCGCCAGGTTCAGCGTTTCCATCACCACGCCTTGACCGGCGAAGGCTGCATCGCCGTGCACCAGCACCGGCAGCACTTGCACGCCGGCGTGATCGCCGCGGCGTTCTTGACGCGCGCGAACGCTGCCTTCGACCACGGGGTTGACGATTTCAAGGTGGGACGGGTTGAACGCGAGCGACAGGTGAACCGGACCGCCACGGGTCGAGACGTCGCTCGAGAAACCGTTGTGGTACTTCACGTCGCCGTCGGTCAGACCTTCGGCGTGCTTGCCTTCGAACTCGGCAAACAGATCGCCGGGCATCTTGCCCATGATGTTGACCAGGAGGTTCAGGCGGCCGCGGTGAGCCATGCCCACGATGACTTCCTGCACGCCCTTGTCACCCGCGTGATTGACGATTTCGTCCATACACGCGATGAAGCTTTCGCCGCCTTCCAGCGAGAACCGCTTCTGGCCGACATACTTCGTATGCAGGAAGCGCTCGAGCCCCTCGGACTCGGTCAATTGCTGCAGGATGTGGCGTTTTTCCTCGGCGCTGTAGTTGGGCGTGCCCAACGACGTCTCGAGGCGCTCCGAGATCCAGCGCTTGGCGGCCGGGTCGGACATGTGCGTGAACTCGGCGCCCACGCTGCGGCAATAGGTATCGCGCAGCGATTTCAGGATCTCGCGCAGCGTCATGGTGCTGGCGGTCGTGAAATAGGTATTGGTGGCCGAATAGACTTGATCCAGATCCGATTCGCTCAGGCCGTAGAAGGCCGGATCGAGTTCGGGAATCGTGGGGCGTTCCTGGCGACGCAGCGGATCGAGATCCGCAATGCGCGAGCCGAGCGACCGGTAGGCACCAATCAGCGACTGGACCGAAACCTGCTTGCTGGCCTTGTCGAGATCGGGCGCCTGGCCGCGAACGACATGGAACGCATTGGCGCGTGCGCGCTGTGCGAACGATTCCACGATCGGCGCATGCGCCTGATCGCGTGTGGATTCCTGGCCGTCCGTAGCTGGCGCATGCTGCAACTGATCGAAGTAGTTGCGCCAATTTTCGGGAATCGCGCTTGGATTGTCGAGATAGGACTCATAGAGCTCCTCGACATAGGGCGCGTTACCCCCGAACAAATAGGACGTGGATAGGGATTCTTTTTCCGAAGACATTAATTGCTTCACCTTGCCGGGTGTCTCACCCGATGCGATGCAGGAAAACCTTCCGCGACACGGCTTAACCGGTTAGCGGATAGCGGGGGCAGAAGGCGACGTACTAGCCTTGATAGCCGTATCCAATGAGTATAGCGCCTTGAAACGTCTGCCGTCTTTGGGTGTACTGCATCGCTGTGGAAGTTACACGACATGGTGCAACGCATCATGCCGAACGCGTCGCCATCCTCTGCAAAAAGCGCGGATGTGGCTCGCAAGATGAAGACACCTCCCGCCGAGGAAAATTATTTCAGTCGATGTCGCATTCGGACTGGTCACATCTTCAATACGCGCCGTGCGATGAACAACGCCACGATGGCAAACACTGCCAGCCCCAGCCCCTCGGCCGCGCCGGCGAAGCCCTCGCCCACGAGCGCCAATGGCGCACTGCTGCCCGAGGCCCCGATCACCCCCGCCAACACCACACCCACCAGGCTTTCCCCCACGATCAATCCCGATGCGATCAACACGCCGCGCCGATTGGGCGCGTCCGCATAAATCCCCTCATCCACCCCGGCCGCGCGAGCCCGACGCGCCAGTACGCCCGCGATCACCCAGCTGAGCAGCGCGCCGACCACCAGCGGCGCACTCACGGTCGGCGGTAAATAGATACCGATACCCACCGCCAGCACCGGCATCCGTGCGACCTTGCAATGCCGGGCGAGCACCGCGTCCACTCCGATCAAGGCCACGCCCACGGCCGCGCCGATCGCAATCATGGTCCAGTTCAGCTGGCTGGTGAAGATGCCGCGCGCGATGGCAAGCATCAATGTCGCCTGCGGCGCCGACAATGCCTGACCCGCGTCCATATCGGCACGCGGCATCGCATCCGAAAATCCGTACGCGTTATAGAGCAACTCGAGCACAGGCGAAATCACCGCCGCGCCAACCACACACCCGATCAAAAGCGCCACCTGCTGACGCCACGGCGTGGCCCCCACCAACCAGCCGGTTTTGAGATCCTGAAGGTTGTCGTTGGCGATCGCCGCCACAGCCAATACCGCCGACACCGAGAAAATGGCCAAGGCGATCCCCATGCGCTGCCCATCGGGCGTGGCCAGCAGGCCGTCGCCGCGCCCAATCAACAGCATGAGGGACGACACCAACACCATCGCCACGATGCCCACGCCCGAAATCGGGCTGCTCGACGATCCCACCAGCCCGGCCATATAACCGCAGGCCGCGGCCACCAGAAAGCCGAAGATGAACGCAAACAGCACCCCGTACGCGATCAACCCCCAGAACGCCGCGGGCGTCACTGGCACACCGCGCAGGAAGACATGAAAGCACATCACCAAAATGGCCACCAGCACCAGCGTAACGATGCCGATCCAGACTGGCGGCAGATCGCGCTCGGTGCGCGGCACAGCGGACAGGCGCGCCGCGCTTCCCCGCAAACTGCCGAACGACGCTTTCATCCCCGCCAGCATCGGCTTGAACAAAATAGCCAGTGTCCATAGCGCGCCCACGCCAATCACGCCGGCGCCGATGAAACGCACGTGCTCGCTCCATTGCGCAGTGGCGAATTGCTGGATCGTCTGCCCTGCGGGCATCGGCGTGGTCGCGGTCAAGATCGGAACGGCAATGCCCCAGGCGATCACCAAACCGGTCAACATGGCGATACCGGCCACGATGCCGATCAAATAGCCCGCGCCCAACAGCGCCAGCGAAAAGCCGAACGGCAGCCGAAACACCGAGGTGCCCACGGCGAACCAATAGCTCCAGCTGTCGCCCAACACGCGCAAGCCAGAGGCCGCGAAACTCACCACTGCGGCAATCCCGCCGCCCAACGCGATATCGCGTATGCCGGGCGGCGGTAGCGACGATCCGTCTGCGTTAGTGATTGACGATGCACCTGCGCTATTGAGTGGCGATGTCCCCGCGGTGCTGAGCGACGGTGCCCCTGCGGCGTTCAGCGTCGATACGTCCGCGGGGATACGGCGGTCGGCAGACGCGTTGGCACCCGCCTCGCTACCCACCCGTAAGATCTCTGCGGCCGCCACCCCTTCCGGATAAGGCAGATCGCTTTTCACCACCATCACGTGGCGCAATGGAATCGAAAACATCACGCCCAACATGCCGCCAGCGGCCGCAATGCCGAAGGTTTGCCAAAACGGAAAGCCCTGCCAATGCCCCATCATCACCAATGCGGGCAGGATGAAAATAATCGATGACAACGTGCCCGCCGCCGAAGCTTGCGTCTGCACCATATTGTTTTCGAGAATATTGGCGTCGCGAAACAGACGCAGCACCGACATCGAGATCACTGCCGCCGGAATTGCCGACGAAAACGTCAGCCCCACTTTCAGACCCAGAAACACGTTCGACGCGGTAAACACCACTGTAATCAACGCGCCCAGAATTACGCCGCGCAGCGTCAATTCCGGCAGCAAGGTGCCGTCGGGTATCCGACCATCTCGATTCATTCCGCTCTCCTCAAGCCCTCTGCATCGTCTGCTGCGATGCGCCAAGCGCGTCTGAAAGCACTCGTCATACCCGGATTGATGTGTCGGCGATCGCCCATGCGCGCGTGCTTTCTGTTGAAATAGCGCATTGCCGTCAACGCGTGGCCGTTGGCCCGCCTTGTACGACGCGCTTGCCGCGCAACGCCGAACCTTGAAGCGTGAGCGTTTTCAGTTTCGATTTGCGCGCTCTGCGCCCCCCTTTTTTCCTTTCTGCAGCAGGCCTATCAGCATGGACGATACCTTTACCAAGTTGGCGTTGGACTACCACGCTTATCCCACCCCGGGCAAAATCTCGGTCACACCGACCAAGCCGCTTGCCAATCAGGACGATCTGTCGCTGGCCTACTCTCCCGGCGTAGCAGCCGCCTGCATGGCGATCTTCCACGAGGGTGATGAGGCTGCCGCCAAATACACCTCGCGCGGCAATCTGGTCGGCGTCATCACCAACGGCACCGCCGTATTGGGGTTGGGCAATATCGGCCCCCTGGCCGCCAAACCGGTGATGGAAGGCAAAGGTTGCCTCTTCAAGAAATTTGCCGGCATCGATGTGTTCGATATCGAACTCGCTGAAAACGATCCGGACAAACTGGTCGACATCATCGCCGCGCTCGAGCCCACGCTCGGCGGCGTGAACCTTGAAGACATCAAGGCGCCCGAGTGCTTCTACATCGAGAAGAAGCTGCGCGAGCGCATGAAGATCCCGGTCTTCCATGACGACCAGCACGGCACCGCGATCATCTCGTCGGCCGCCATCCTGAACGGCCTGAAAGTGGTCAACAAGGAAATGTCGCAGGTCAAATTGGTGTGCTCCGGCGCCGGCGCCGCCGCCATCGCCTGCCTCGACTTGCTGGTGCACCTGGGCGTGCGCCGCGAGCACATCTACGTGGTCGATTCGCGTGGCGTGATCTGGGAAGGCCGCGACGAGAACATGGAACCCAACAAGGCCCGCTACGCGCAAAAAACCGACTCGCGCACGCTGGCCGACGTCATCGCCGACGCCGATGTGTTCCTGGGCTGCTCGACCGCTGGCGTACTGACGGGCGATATGGTCAAGACCATGGGCGACCAGCCGCTGATTCTGGCGCTGGCCAATCCCGAACCGGAAATCCGCCCGGAAGTGGCGCGTGCCGCACGGCCGGATTGCATCATCGCCACGGGCCGTTCCGATTACCCGAACCAGGTCAACAACGTTCTGTGCTTCCCCTTCATCTTCCGAGGCGCCATGGATGCCGGCGCCACGCGCATCACTGAAGAAATGAAGCTTGCGTGCGTCAAAGCCATCGCCAATCTGGCGCAGGCCGAGCAAAACGACGAAGTCGCTCGCGCTTATGCCGGTCAGGAGTTGAGCTTCGGCGCCGACTACATCATCCCTAAGCCCTTCGACCCGCGCCTGATCGTCGAGATCGCGCCGGCCGTGGCTCAAGCGGCCGCCGACTCCGGCGTGGCCCTGCGCCCGATCGAAGACATGGACGCCTACCGTGCCAAGTTGACGGCATTCGTGTACCACTCCGGTCAACTGATGCGTCCGCTCTTCATGCAGGCGCGCAAGGCCGCCAAGCGCGTGATCTACACCGACGGAGAAGACGAGCGCGTCTTGCGTGCCGTGCAGGTTGTGGTCGACGAAGGCGTGGCCTTCCCGATCCTGGTCGGCCGTCCCAGCGTGATCGAGATGCGCGTGAAGAAGTGCGGCTTGCGCCTGGTCGCCGGCCAGCACATGGAGATCGTCGATCCCGAGGACGACGAGCGCTTTACCGAAACGTGGACCGCCTACTACAAGCTCAAGAGCCGCGATGGCGTCACGCCCGAAATCGCCAAAGCGATGATCCGCAAGCACAACACCCTGATCGGCGCGATGCTGTTGAACCGCGGCGACGGCGATGCGATGCTGTGCGGCGTCGCGAGCCGCTACGACCGCCAGCTCGACTACGTGGCCGATGTCATTGGCTTGAAGCCGGGCGTGAAAACGTTCGCCGCCATGAACGTATTGATGCTGCCGGAACAAACGCTCTTCATTTGCGACACGCACGTCAATGAAGACCCGACCGCCGAGCAAGTGGCCGACATGACGATTCAAGCCGCTGAGGAAATGCTGCGGTTTGGCGTGGTGCCCAAGATCGCGCTGCTCTCGCACTCGAACTTCGGCAGCCGCCCGTCGGCCTCGTCGCGCAAGATGGCTCAGGCGCGCACACTGATCGAACAGCAAGCGCCCAATCTGGAAGTCGACGGCGAAATGCATGCCGACGCGGCCTTGTCCGAATCGATTCGCCTGAAAGCCTTCCCGGACAGCGCCTTGAAGGGCCGTGCCAACCTGCTGGTGACGCCCAATCTGGACACGGGCAACATCACGTACAACATGCTCAAAATGACGGGCAGCAACGGTATCGCAATGGGCCCGATCCTGTTGGGTGCCGCGCGCCCGGTGCACATTCTCACCACCAGCGCCACGGTGCGTCGCATCATCAACATGACCGCCTTGGCGGTCGTGGATGCGCAGCAGGAAGCCGGTCTGGTCGCGCGCGGCGTGGTGTAAAACCGCGAACGCAAGCACACGTCGACCGGGAAGGCACGCCGGTCGGCGCTTAACGAAGACGGCAGCCGCCTTATCAATAATCGGCGTGCCGCAACACCGAGAAAGTCCGATCATCGATCGGGCTTTTTTTTCACCTTAATATTCCCATCTCCCTAACCGCATTATCGAAAGGCGCGCGCCATGACCCGGATTGAAGATTCGAACGCCCATACCTTTGCACCTGAAGTCTTGCAAGCCCAGGCAGAACTCAAAGCCGCCGGCATCGGTGCCTCGAACATCCTGACCCAACCCTTGGCTGAGTCGCGCGAAACCAACCGAATTTTCCAACGCTTTCTGAACCAACCTGTGCCCGACGTCGGCCAAGTCGTCGAGCATCGCCTCGACCACTTGGCGCATCCGGTCAACGTGCGGCTGTACTACCCGGCATCGGGCAGCGCGGGCGCCCTGCCCGCATATCTTCACATCCACGGCGGCGGGTTTGCGCAGGGCGATATCAACAGCCTGGATCGGTGGAAACGGGAGATCGCCAATGAAGCCAATGTGCTGACGGTGGGCATCGAGTACGCCCTCTCGCCCGAGGCGCGTTATCCCGTGGCGATCGAGCAGGTCATCGGCGCGCTGCGCTGGTTGCGCGACGAAGCCGCCACGCTGGGGCTGGATGCCGATCGCATCGCCGTCGGCGGCGATTCGGCGGGCGGCAATCTGGCGCTTAACGCGCTCTTGCGCCTGCGCGATCAAGAGGATGCCTTCGTCAAGACCGGCGTGATCATCTACGGCATGCTATCGGCCGACCACGATACGCCGTCGCATCAGACCCTTGGCGACGGCCGCTTCGGCCTCTCGACCGAAAAGCTGGCCTGGTTCTGGGAACGCTATACGGGTACTGACGCACGCCCGCAAGATGCAGGCGTGACACCGCTCCATGCCGAGGTTGGCAACCTGCCGCCCTTGTTGCTTCTCGCCGCCGCATTGGATCCGCTGCTCGACGACACGCTCAATCTGGCCAGGAAACTCGCCGCCGCCGGCCAGCCGACCGAGCCGCGCATTTATCCGGGCGTACCGCACGCTTTCATCGCGATGACGCGGATACTGCCGCAGGCCCGTGAAGCGCGCGACGACGTGATCGCGCATCTCAAGCGACATCTTGCCAAGGGTGCAGCCGCCTAGCCGTTCGCCGGTCGGTCGCGACGAAATTCCGGCGTCTCCCAGGCGCGCATGGCTGGAGGAGACGCCGCGTAGCGTTCGATATCGACCAATGCCGACTGGGCACTTGGGCCTTGTGCCAAGCGTGACGTGCCGACATCCGCTGTCAGCACGTTCGGATTACCGTGACGGTCCAGCGTGCCGTCGGGATCGGACCACGCGCCGGTGGCCATGATCACGACGCCGGGCATCAGCCCGGCATCAAATCGAGCGCCCGCCAGACACGCACCGCGCTCGTTATGCACACGCACCAGATCGCCGTCAGCGATGCCGCGGGCGGCCGCATCCTCGGGGTGCATCGCGATCGGTTCGCGGCCGTGAATCTTGTCGCGGCGGGAGAGTGCCGCCGGGTCCATCTGACTATGCAGCCGATGCTTCGGCTGATTGGTCAGCAGGTGGAGCGGCCACTTGCGCGCCAGCGCCGCACCCAGCCACTCCCGAGGCGGCAGCCACGTGGGATGACCCAGGCAATCGTCGTAATCGAATCCGGCAATCGTCTGCGAATGCAGTTCGATACGACCCGATGGCGTGCCCAGCGGCTTGGCCGCCGGATCGCGCCGAAAGGCTTCGAACAGCACATATTCGCGATCGGCCGGCGGCAACGCGGCATAACCTTGCGCCCAGAATGCATCGAACGCCGGCAACGGCACGCCGCGATGCGCGCAGCCGGACCGCATGCCCTCATACACGTGGCGGCACCATTCCATTTCGCTACGCCCGGCCGTAAAGGTGTCTTCAAACCCCGCACGTTGTGCCAGCGCCGCGAAAATATCGAAGTCGTTGCGGGCCTCGCCTTGAGGCGCGACCGCACGATGCATCGCAAACACATAGGGATCGCGTGCCGACCCGCCCACGTCGCAGCGCTCCAGCGGCGTGGTCGCGGGCAGGACGATATCGGCGCGGCGCGCCAACGGCGTCCACCACGACTCGTGCACGATCACCGTTTCGGGTGTGCGCCACGCTTCGCGCAGGCGGTTCTGATCCTGATGATGGTGAAAGGGATTGCCACCGGCCCAATAGATCAGCTTGATATCGGGATAGACGTGCTCGGCGCCATTGAACGCATATGAGGTTCCAGGCCCGAGCAGCATGTCGGTAATGCGCGCCACCGGAATCGCCAGGCCGGCGGGATTGCGCGGCACCGGCACCTCGGGGCCCGGCAATAACCGGTGGGGCTGTCCGATACCGTTGAGCGATGCGTGGCCGAATGCAAAGCCGCCACCGGGCAAGCCGATCTGCCCCACCAGCGACGCCAGGGCGATCAGCGCCCAATACGGTTGCTCGCCATGGTCGGCGCGTTGCAATGCCCACGCCGCCGTGAGCAAACTGCGCTGCGCGACCACGCGATGCGCCAGCGATACGATCACGTCCGCGGCAATGCCCGTGATGCGCGACGCCCACTGTGCGTTCTTGGCCTGACCATCGCGATCGCCGCGCAGATAAGCGGCCCACGCCTCGAACCCCACGCAATGCGTGTGCACGAATGACGCGTCGTGGCGCGATTCGCTCAACAACGTATGCGCCATGCCGAGCATGAGCGCGGTATCGGTGTTCGGCCGAATCGGTATCCATTGCGCAGCGATCCCGGGCGGGATATCGGCGCGCGTGGGGCTCACCACGACCAGTTCGATACCGGCTTGCTGGGCCTGCGCGAGATACCCCGGCAAGCTATGCAGCCCCGCGCCGCCCGACGTCACCTGCGCATTCTTCAACGGCATGCCGCCAAACGCCACGATCATGCGCGTATGGTGGAGCACACTCGTCCAATCCGTCACATCGCCGCTGACCGGGCTGATGGTGCCGATCACATGCGGCAGCAGAAACTGCGCCGCGCCCCAACTGTAGTTGCCGACCTGATCGACGCACCCGCCGCCCTGAAAAAGGAAACGGCGGATCAAACTGCGCGCATGATGCACGCGCCCCGCCGACGACCAGCCGTAGGAGCCGCCGAAAATGCCGCCTGCGCCGTGATCGCGCCGCACCCGCGCCAACTCGCCGGTCACCATATCGAGCGCCTCGTCCCACGACACCTCCACGTATTCATCGCCTTCCCGATCGCGATTGCCTTTGAGCCATCCGCGCCGCACCGCCGGACGCTTTACGCGTAACGGCGAATGCACCATTTCGGCAATCGAGTCCAGCATGGGCGACGGCGCCGCGTCGGCCTCGAACGGCTCGCAACGGATCAGACGGCCAGCCTCGACCACTGCTGTAAAAGCCCCCCAATGGGCCAGCGACGGATGGCGGGTTTGTGTCATGCGATCCAGAAAGAAGAAGGTCTGGTTATCGTAAATCGATCCTGAACACGGTGCACCTTGAAGCCTGCCGCGGACGCGATCACCTGATCTTTCAAATCATACGTGGCTGCGCACGCATCGCCGCACCGGCGAACGCGACATCCGTATCAAAACGCGAGGGGAAGCAACGGCATCGTCAAAGGGTGGTTTACACCTGCGGAACACGGTATTTTCTGGGGTACCCGATCACAAAAAAGGAAATCGCCGATGGGCCTTCAAAAACGGTTGCTCGCGCTGGCGTTGCCTGCAGCGATCCTGATGACGCTCAGCCTGCACGCACGCGCGGAGACCACCACGCTGAAAGTGAAACATGCCGTCGTCGCCAAGGATGAACACACGGCGCTCGATGTGATCGACATCACGCTTGCGCCGGAGAGCCGCCGCAACTTGGGCGCATTCACCAAAGACCGCGTGGGCAAGCAGATCCACTTGCGCGCGGGCGATGTGCTGCTCACCTCGGTCACCGTGCAAAGCCCCATCGCAACCAGCAGCCTGCGGCTCACGGCAGGTGTGGAAGGATTTGGCGGCAGGTCGGCAGACGAAATTGCAAACCGGCTGAACCAGGGTGGATCGCTGTCGGTGTCGGACGACAAATAACGCATCGTGGCCCGTATCCTCAATCCCCTCGCCGCCCGCTCCAGCGCCAAGCACAGCGCACTTGCGTGGATCCTGGAAGCCTTCGAGCGAGACGCCACCTATCTGCATAAGCGGATGTTCGGTTGCGACGCGGTCTACATCGAGGGCAACTTGTGCCTGGTCGTGGCCGACCGCGACGATCCCTGGAATGGGGTGCTCGTGTGCACGTCGCAAGATCGCCACGCAGCCCTCATCGACGACATCCCTGGGTTGCAGCCCCACCCCGTACTGGGCAAGTGGCTCTATGTGAGCCAAGACAATGCCGCGTTCGAGGACGCCACCGCCGCGATCACGGCGCTTATCCTTCAACGCGATCCACGCATCGGCGTCGAACCGAAACCGCGCACGCGCCGATCGAAGACGCGCTGACGATCGGTCGAGTCGATCGAGTTAGTCGATCGGTCGATTACCTAAATCGTTCGATTGCTTAAATCGTTCAGTTGCTTAAATCGTTCGATTGCACAAATCGTTCGACCGGTAGCTCACCCTCACCCGACGCCCGCCCGTCGATCGCCACCTGCGGTTATCCCCCAACGACATCGGCCGCGCTTTCCTCTACCCTCATGCTTTGCGATTCACACCGGCAATGGGCAGACAGCATGAGTAAAGAACAGGCATTCGAACACGCGGCGCGCACGTTTACCGATGGCAGCTTCGAGCGCGAACTCGCCCGCCGCGTGGCCGTGCCTTCGGTGAGTGGTCCGGGTGCCGACGACGCGCCTTTGATGGCGTATTTCGAAACCATCTTGCAACCTGACCTCGAGTCGATGGACTTTACCTGTACCTATCTGCCCAACCCGATTGCGGGTCAATCGCCGTTTCTGTTGGCCGAGCGTAACGAATCTCCCGACGCGCTCACCGTACTGAGCTACGGCCATGGCGACGTGGTGCCCGGTTATGACGACCAATGGGAAGCCGGCCTGTCGCCCTGGACGCTCACGCTGCGCGACGGCGCCTGGTACGGCCGGGGCATTGCCGACAACAAAGGTCAACACACCATCAATTTCGCGGCCCTACGCGCGGTGCTGGACGCCCGCAACGGCAAGCTGGGCTACAACGTGAAAGCCTTGTTCGAATTGGGTGAAGAGCGCAGTTCGCCCGGCCTGCGTCAAGTATGTGCGCAGCATCGCGACGCGCTTGCGGCCGACGTGTTCATTGCCTCCGACGGCCCGCGCGTGAGCATCGACGAGCCGACCATCTTCCTGGGATCACGCGGTTCGCTCGTCTTCGAACTCTCGTGCAATTTGCGCGAAGGCGGTCTGCATTCAGGCAACTGGGGCGGCATCATGAAGAATCCCGCCGTGTTGCTCGCCAACGCGATCGGCACGCTGGTGGATGGACGCGGCCGCATCGTCATTGACGGCCTGCTGCCGCCTGCCATTCCGGATTCGGTGCGTGCGGTGCTTGCCAAACTCACGGTGGATAGCAAGAGCCTGGGCAAACGCATCGACGACGATTGGGGCGAACCGGGGTTGACCGCAGCCGAACGCTTGCTGGGATGGAATACGCTCGAAGTGCTCACGCTGCATGCGGGCAATCCCGCCAAACCCGTCAATGCCATTCCGCCTTCCGCAAGCGCGCATGTGCAACTGCGTTTCGTCGTGGGCACGAACTGGCGCGAGGCCGAATCCATCCTGCGCGCCCATCTCGATCAGGCGGGCTACACCGACATTAACGTCAAGATCGTGCGCGGTTCTCCTGCCACGCGTCTGGATCCGGCAAGCCCCTGGGTGACGTGGGTAAAAGACGCGATCGCGCAGGCCACCGGTGCCGAACCTTCGGTGGTGCCCAATCTGGGTGGCACCGTGCCCAACGACGCCTTCTCCGACATCCTCGGGCTCCCCACGATCTGGGTGCCTCATTCGTACCCCGGCTGCAAGCAGCACGCGGCAAACGAGCATTTGCCGCTGAACATCGTGCAGCAGGGCTTGCGCATGATGACGTCGGTATTCTGGGAGCTGGGCGAAGCGTCGGCGCAAGTGGCCTGGCGTGAGGCTGCAGCACAGGCCACAATGCCCGCCACAACGCAGTCCGCAAAGCGAACTGCGATGCGCGCTGCAACGCACACCAACGCGTAGGCGCTACCGATGGGCACCACCCGTGCCGCGCGTACCCGATGGCGCCCGGGCGGGATGCCGCTCGCATGAGGCGCCCCGCCTCACCTCATCCTGAACACGGCGCCGATAAAAAAACCCGAGGTCGCCCTCGGGTTTTTCACTCTGACTCGCGCGCATCACGCGCAAGTCTTAGTGGATCAACGCTTGTCCATCGGGGGCACCGCGCGGGTGACCGGGCCGGTGAACAACTGACGCGGACGGCCGATCTTGTAATCGGGATCCGACAGCATTTCGTTCCACTGTGCAATCCAGCCCACCGTACGAGCCAACGCAAAAATTGCGGTGAACAACGACGTCGGGATGCCGATGGCGCGTTGCACGATACCCGAGTAGAAGTCGACGTTCGGGTACAGCTTGCGTTCCACGAAGTACGGATCTTCCAGCGCAATGCGCTCGAGTTCCATGGCCAGCTTGAACAACGGATCGTCTTGCAGGTTCAGCGCTTCGAGCACTTCCTTGCACGTCTGTTGCATCAGCTTGGCGCGCGGATCGTAGTTCTTGTAGACGCGGTGACCGAAGCCCATCAGGCGCACGCCCGAGTTCTTGTCTTTCACCTTCTCCATGAACTCGCCCACTTTCTCGACGCCGCCATTGGCTTGCAGCTCTTCGAGCATTTGCAGGCACGCTTCGTTGGCGCCACCGTGAGCCGGACCCCACAGGCACGCCACGCCGGCGGCAATGGCCGCAAACGGGTTCGTGCCCGACGAGCCGCACAAACGCACGGTCGACGTCGACGCGTTTTGTTCGTGGTCGGCATGCAGGATGAAGATGCGATCGAGTGCGCGCTCAACCACTTCGTTGACCTTGTAGTCTTCGCACGGCGTGGCAAACATCATGCGCAGGAAGTTGCCCGTGTAGGACAAATCATTTTGCGGATAGATGAACGGCTGACCTTGCGAGTACTTGTATGCCATCGCGACCAGGGTCGGCATCTTGGCGATCAAGCGGATCGCCGAAATGTGGCGGTGCTGGGGATTCGTGATGTCGTTTGAGTCGTGATAGAACGCCGACAGCGCGCCCACCAGACCGGTCAACACGGCCATCGGGTGTGCATCGCGGCGGAAGCCGCGCAGGAAGAAATGCAACTGCTCGTTGACCATCGTGTGATGGGTCACCTGATGATCGAAATCGGCCTTTTGCTCAGCGTTCGGCAGGTCGCCATTCAGGATGGTGTAGCAGATGTCGAGGAAGTCGCAGTTGGTCGCGAGCTCTTCGATGGGGTAACCGCGATACAGCAGTTCGCCCTTGTCGCCGTCGATATAGGTGATCCCCGACGCGCACGCAGCCGTCGACATGAAACCGGGATCGAACGTGAACATGCCCGTCTGACCGTACAACTTGCGGATATCGATTACGTCCGGACCTTCCGTGCCTTGAAACACGGGAAACTCAACGGACTTGCTGCCATCCGAAAACGATAGGGTGGCTTTCTTATCGGACAATTTCATCGTTATTTCCTCAGATAATTTAGAGCGCGCGCATCTTGCCGATGATGTCATGGATCAAGGGCGTATCCAATCCACCTTCGGGTTGAGCGCGGTTCAGCAGAATGTCGAGCAGTTCGTTGTCTCCAAGCTCGAACAACTGCGTCAAGGCAGTCACGTCGATATCCGTCAGCTCAGTCTCGTAAGCGTCAAGATATCGCGTAAAGATCAAATCGTTTTCCAGCAAGCCGCGACGCGCCCGCCAACGCAGACGCGCACGGCCCAGCTCTGAAAGCTTTTGTGCGCCGGAATCCTGCGTCACACCGACCGCCGGACCATCAACTCTTTGATCTTGCCGATTGCCTTCGTCGGATTCAGGCCCTTGGGACAGACGTCGACGCAGTTCATGATGGTGTGGCAACGGAACAAACGATACGGATCTTCAAGGTCGTCCAAACGCTGACCGGTCGCTTCGTCGCGGCTGTCCGCGATGAAACGATAAGCCTGCAACAGACCGGCGGGACCCACGAACTTGTCGGGGTTCCACCAGAACGAGGGGCACGATGTGGAGCAGCACGCGCACAGAATGCATTCGTACAGACCGTCGAGCTCTTCGCGCGCTTCCGGAGATTGGAGGCGCTCTTTTTCGGGCGGCGGCGTATCGTTGATCAGGTACGGCTTGATCGAATGATACTGATTGAAGAAGTGCGTCATGTCCACGATCAGATCGCGGATCACGGGCAGACCCGGCAGGGGCTTGAGAACGATGGGTTCTTTCAGCTCACGCAGGTTAGTGGTACAGGCGAGACCGTTCTTACCGTTGATGTTCATGGCGTCGGAGCCGCAAACACCTTCGCGGCACGACCGGCGCAAGGCCAGGCTGTCATCCACGTCGTTCTTGATGCGCACCAACGCATCAAGCAACATCTTGTCGGTCGGCAGCAGCTCGACGTCGAGCTTTTGCATATACGGACGCTCATCCTTGTCAGGATCGTAGCGGTAGATCTCGAACTTCACGATACGTTTGGTGCTCATGCCAGCATCCTGCTTAGAAAGTACGTGCCTTGGGCGGGAAGGAATCAACCGTCAAGGGCTTCATCTGAACCGGTTTGTAATCGAGTCGGCCGCCTTCCGAGTAGAACAGCGTGTGCTTCAGCCAGTTCTCGTCGTCGCGCGTCGGGTGATCGTCCAGCGCGTGGGCGCCACGGCTTTCGGTACGGGCCGCAGCCGAGTGGATCGTCGCGCGAGCCACTTCGGTCATGTTCTCCAACTCCAGCGCTTCGATACGCGCAGTGTTGAATACCTTCGACTTGTCCTTGAACGCGATGTGCTTGGCTTGCTCGCAGATGGCTTCGATCTGGACTTCGCCTTCCTTGAGCATCTCGATCGTGCGGAACACGCCGCAATGCTTTTGCATCGAATTGCGGATGGCCTGACCGACGTCCTGCGTCTTCTCGCCCGACGCACGCTGTTCGAGCGCATCGACGCGGGCCAGCGAGAAGTCGAGCGACTCCTGCGGCACGGGCTGATGCGAACGTTGACGTTCGAGGTGCGAGTCGACAATGTGATTACCGGCCGCGCGGCCGAACACCACCAGATCGAGCAGCGAGTTCGTTCCCAGGCGGTTGGCGCCGTGCACCGATACCGCCGAGCATTCGCCGATGGCGTACAAGCCGTTGACGACCTTGCTCTCGCCGTTCAGCGTGGACATGACCTGACCGTGGTAGTTCGCCGGAATGCCGCCCATCTGATAGTGGATGGTGGGCACGACGGGGATCGGTTCCTTGATCGGGTCGACGTTGCCGAACTTCATCGCGATTTCGCGGATCGACGGCAAACGCTTGTTGATCACGTCGGCGCCCAGGTGATCGAGCTTGAGCACGACGTAGCTGCCGTCCGGACCACAACCGCGGCCTTCCTTGATTTCCTGGTCCATCGAACGCGACACGAAATCGCGCGGGGCCAAGTCCTTCAGCGTGGGCGCATAGCGCTCCATGAAGCGTTCGCCATCCTTGTTGAGCAGGATGCCGCCTTCGCCACGCACGCCTTCGGTGATCAGCACGCCCGCGCCGGCCACGCCGGTCGGGTGAAACTGCCAGAATTCCATGTCTTGCAACGGCAAGCCGGCACGCGCCGCCATGCCCAACCCGTCGCCGGTGTTGATGAAGGCGTTGGTGCTTGCCGCCCAAATACGACCGGCACCGCCGGTGGCCAGCACCGTCGTCTTGGCTTCGAGAATGTAGATCTCGCCGGTTTCCATTTCGAGCGCGGTCACGCCGACCACATCGCCGTCTTCGTTGCGCAGCAGATCGAGCGCCATCCACTCGACGAAGAATTGCGTACGGGCCGACACGTTGCGCTGATAAAGCGTGTGCAACAAGGCGTGGCCGGTACGGTCCGCGGCCGCACAGGCGCGCTGAACGGGCTTCTCGCCGAAGTTGGCGGTGTGACCGCCGAACGGACGTTGATAAATCGTGCCATTGGCATTGCGGTCGAACGGCATGCCCATGTGCTCGAGTTCGTACACCGCGTTCGTGGCCTCACGGCACATGAACTCGATGGCGTCCTGGTCGCCCAGCCAATCCGACCCCTTGACGGTGTCATACATGTGCCAGTACCAGTTGTCTTCGCTCATGTTGCCCAGCGACGCACCGATACCGCCTTGCGCGGCGACCGTGTGCGAACGCGTCGGGAACACTTTGGAGAGGACTGCCACCGAAAGACCCGCTTGGGCCAACTGCAGCGAACAGCGCATGCCGGCTCCGCCGGCGCCAACGACCACCACATCAAACTGGCGGCGCGGCAATGAATTCTTGACAGCGACCACGGCTTATAGACTCCAGAGAATTTTGGCGAAAAACGCGAGCGAACCGGCAAGCCACAAAATGGTCAGTACATGCAGGGTCAACCGCACGCCGACGGGCTTGACGTAGTCCATCCAGATGTCTCGCACGCCGATCCAGGCGTGGTAGACCAACGAGGCGAACGCCAGGGTCGCCAATACTTGCCCCAAGGGCAGCGTAAATACCGTGAAGGTGAAAATCGCACGCCAGTTCTCGTACCTGAAACCGGACATCATCAGGATGCCGACCAGAATCACCAAGGTGTAAACCGCGAGGATGACGGCGGTGATGCGCTGTGCCAGGAAATCACCCACACCGTAGTGGGCGCCGACGACCAGACGCTTATTGCCGTAGTTTTTCGACATTGCCATCTCACCACACTCCGAACAATTTGAGCGCAAAGACCAGCGTCAACGCCAGGCTGACACCAAACACGATTCCAGCGCTGTTGCGCGCCGAGTCCTTGTCGATACCGATATGCAAGTCGAGCATGAGGTAGCGAATGCCGGCACAGAAGTGGTGCAGGTAGCCCCACATCAATACCAGGACGATCAGCTTCATGATCGGGTGCCCCATATAGGCGGCAACGTCATTGAACGTCTCTTGCGAGGTCACACTCGCCGCGAAGAGCGGCAGTATGACCAAGGGCAGACAGAGGAAAAGCAAAGCGCCGCTTACGCGGTGGAGAATGGACAGCTTGCCGGCGAGAGGCAGGCGGTAGCTCATGAGCTGCGTTACGCTGATATTGCGAAACTGCGGCCGCGGCTTGGCAACTGGGTCGGACATGACAACCTCGGGGTTACATACAAAAAATCGGTGTGGACAACGACTGTCCCGTCGGGACAAACGCACTATTTTCGCCCAATGTATGGGTCGGTATCAAATCGCCTCTGAAAACCACGTCAATTCAAACTATTGCGGTAGTGATAACGGTCGGTCAGATACCAACCTCGCCGGATTTCCACCGGCCGGTCGCCGTAGCTGTAAGACAGCCGGTCGACCTGCAAAATAGGTGTGCCAAGGGGGATGCGCAACAGGCTTGCAGCATCTTCGTTGGCGGCCACCGCCCTGAGTTTTTCATCGGCGCGCACCATGCTCACGCCGAATTCGGTTTCGAAGAGCGCATAAAGCGGGCCGCGATTGCGCGCCAGCACTTCTGCCGTCAATCCTTTGAACACGCCGCCCGGTAACCAGATGTCGTCGATCACCGATGGCACGTCGCCAAAACTGAGCAGGCGCCGGATCGCGACCACCGTTTCACCGGTCCGCAGATCGAGCACCCGCGCGATATCCAGGGGTGCGCGCAAGCGCTTACAGGACAGGATCCGGCTCTGCGCGGGCTGGGCGTCGTTCTCTTGATCGGGCGCAAGCCTGAGAAAGCGAAATCGCACACGCGCTTCATTATGCGTAGATACAAAGGTGCCACGGCCCTGCCTGCGTTGCAACATATGCTCAGCCGCAAGCTCATCCACGGCTTTGCGCACGGTGCCCTGACTGACCTGAAACCGCGCGGCCAGATCGAGTTCGCTGGGAATGAGCTCGCCAGGCTTCCACTCGCCCTGCTGCAGGCTCTGCAGCAGCAACGCCTTGATTTGCCTGTAGAGCGGGCTGAAAGCCGCACTCTGCGGCTTATCCGCAAGCGATGATCTGACGAGGGGTTCGGGCCTGGGTTCTGCCATGGATGTTTGGGTAAACAGGCGAGCACAGGGCTCGCGTCGGGGTGCATTGTCGCACAGCAATAAAATTCTGGCAGCCATCTTATGTCTTATATAAGATATAAGAGGCGTTGACGCTTACGTCAATTCGATCTAGGATTCGAGACCTGCCGACGCAAGGCATTCGAAAGCAGCCGCGTCGGCCACGCATTACACTGTTCGACGAGATTTTTTCTCGTCAAACTACTACGGAGATCCGCTTCATGTCCAAGCCCGCCATGCGCGTTGCCGTCACCGGCGCCGCCGGCCAAATCGGCTATGCCCTACTGTTCCGTATCGCCTCTGGCGAAATGCTGGGAAAAGACCAGCCGGTCATCCTGCAACTGCTCGAAATTCCCGATGAAAAAGCCCAAAAGGCGCTCAAGGGCGTCATCATGGAGCTGGACGACTGCGCTTTCCCGCTGCTGCAGGAAGTCACCGCCCACAGCGACCCGCTGACCGCATTCAAGGATATCGACGTCGCCCTGCTGGTCGGCGCCCGTCCGCGCGGCCCCGGCATGGAGCGCAAGGATCTGTTGAGCGTGAACGCGCAGATCTTCACGGCGCAAGGCAAGGCGCTCAATCAAGTCGCCAAGCGTGACGTGAAGGTGCTGGTCGTGGGCAACCCCGCCAACACCAACGCCTACATCGCCATGAAGTCGGCCCCGGACCTGCCCGCGAAGAACTTCACCGCGATGCTGCGTCTGGACCACAACCGCGCGCTGTCGCAACTGTCGGCCAAATCGGGCAAGCCCGTCGCCGAGATCGAAAAGCTGATCGTCTGGGGCAACCACTCGCCCACGATGTATCCCGACACCCGTTTCGCGACGGTTGGCGGTGAAAGCCTGCAAAAGCTGATCAACGACGACGCGTGGAACAAAGACACGTTCATCCCCACCGTGGGCAAGCGTGGCGCCGCCATCATCGAAGCCCGCGGCCTGTCGTCGGCCGCTTCGGCTGCCAACGCCGCCATCGACCACATCCGCGACTGGGTGCTGGGCAGCAACGGCAAATGGGTCACGATGGGTATCCCTTCGGATGGCTCCTACGGCATTCCCGAAGGCATCATCTACGGCGTGCCGGTCACGACCGCCAATGGCGAGTACACCCGAGTGGAAGGCCTGGAAATCGACGCGTTCTCGCGCGAGCGCCTGGACTTCACCTTGAAGGAATTGCTCGAAGAGCGTGACGGCGTTGCCGATCTGCTGAAGTAAATCCTGTGAATGATCGGGCCCGCTTAGTCGGGCCCGATTGTTATCCCCCGCCGCACGTCCGCGAATCCATCCCTTCGGAGCCTGTCATGTCCCGTCCCACATCCCCCGGTGCCCTCTTCCGCCAAGCCTTGGCTGAAGAAAAACCGCTGCAGATCATTGGCGCCATCAACGCCAATCATGCACTGTTGGCCAAACGCGCGGGATATCGCGCCATTTATCTGTCCGGCGGCGGCGTGGCGGCAGGTTCGCTCGGCTTGCCCGACCTGGGCATCAATACGATGGACGACGTGCTGACCGACGTGCGCCGCATCACCGACGTCTGTGACGTCCCCCTGCTGGTGGACATCGACACCGGCTTCGGCGCCTCGGCCTTCAATATTGCCCGCACCGTCAAGAGCCTGATCAAATTCGGCGCGGCCGCCTGCCATATCGAAGACCAGGTGGGCGCCAAGCGCTGCGGCCATCGCCCCGGCAAGGAAATCGTGTCGACCGAGGAAATGGCCGATCGCGTCAAAGCCGCGGTGGATGCCAAAACCGACAGCGACTTTTTCATCATCGCCCGCACCGACGCCATTGCCAGCCACGGCGTGGATGCCGCCATCGAGCGCGCGATCAAGTGCGTGGAAGCCGGCGCGGATGCTATCTTTGCCGAAGCAGCCTACGATCTGCCTACGTACGAAAAATTTGCCAAGGCGGTCAGCGTGCCGCTCTTGGCCAACATCACCGAATTCGGCCAGACCCCGCTTTTTACCGTGGAAGAACTGCGCGGCACGGGCGTCGGCATGGTCCTATATCCGCTCTCGGCCTTCCGTGCCATGAACAAAGCGGCCGAAAATGTGTACACGGCGATCCGCCGCGACGGCCACCAAAAGAACGTGCTCGACACGATGCAGACGCGTGACGAGCTGTACGACCGCATCGGCTATCACGCATTCGAGTCGCAACTCGATGCGCTGTTCGCAAAGAACAAGGGCTGAGCACTGCCCCCACTATCCTTCGAAGGAGTTGAGACATGAGCAGCAACGAAACAGAAAAGACCGGGTTCAAGCCCAAGAAGTCAGTCGCGCTCTCCGGCGTCGTCGCCGGCAATACCGCATTGTGTACCGTCGGTAAGAGCGGCAACGACCTGCACTACCGCGGCTACGACATTCTCGATATCGCAAATACCTGCGAATTCGAGGAAATCGCCTATCTTCTGGTGCACGGCAAGCTGCCCAACGAAGGCGAACTGCGCGGCTACAAAGCCAAGCTGCGCAGCCTGCGCGGCCTGCCCATCCAGCTCACGGCAGCGCTCGAAGCCCTGCCCGCAGCCAGCCATCCGATGGACGTGATGCGCACGGCGGTATCGGTGCTGGGTTGCATCCTGCCCGAAAAAGACGATCACAACGCCCCGGCCGCGCGCGACATCGCCGATCGCCTGATGGCCAACCTGGGTTCGGCCTTGCTGTACTGGTATCACTACAGCCATAACGGCCAGATCATCGACGTACAAACGGACGACGACAGCATCGGCGGCCACTTCCTGCACCTCTTGCACGGCAAGAAGCCGTCGGAAGAGTGGGTTCATGCGATGCACGTTTCGCTCAACCTGTACGCCGAACACGAATTCAACGCCTCCACATTCACGGCACGCGTCATCGCCGGCACCGGCTCCGATATGTACTCGGCGATCGCCGGCGGCATCGGCGCGCTGCGCGGACCGAAGCACGGCGGCGCCAACGAAGTGGCCTTCGAGATCCAGAAGCGCTACGACACGCCGGATGAGGCCGAGGCCGACATTCGCAAACGCGTCGAGAACAAGGAAGTCGTGATCGGCTTCGGTCACCCGGTCTATACGGTGTCCGACCCGCGCAACAAGGTCATCAAGGATGTGGCGAAGAAGCTGTCGAAAGACGGCGGCAGCACCAAGATGTACGACATTGCCGAACGGCTCGAAACCACGATGTGGGAAGTCAAGAAGATGTTCCCCAATCTGGATTGGTACTCGGCCGTCAGCTATCACATGATGGGCATCCCCACCGCGATGTTCACGCCGCTCTTCGTGATCGCGCGCACCGCCGGCTGGGCCGCGCACATCATGGAACAACGCGTCGACAACAAGATCATTCGCCCCACGGCCAACTACGTTGGCCCGGACGATCAAAAATTCGTGCCGCTCGCCAAGCGCAAATAAAACAAACGAGATCAGAGGAAGACTTTAGATGTCCGCACACATTTCCAATGTTCGTCCCGAGCCCGATCAGGTCCTGGTCGATATCGTCGACTACGTGCTCGACTACCAGATCAAAAGCGATCTGGCGTATGAGACGGCGCGCAACTGCCTGATCGATACCCTGGGCTGCGGCCTCGAGGCGCTGGAGTATCCCGCCTGCCGCAAGCTGCTCGGCCCCGTCGTGCCCGGTACGGTGGTGCCCAATGGCGCCAAGGTGCCCGGCACGCAGTTCCAGCTCGACCCCATCCAGGCCGCGTTCAACATCGGCACGATGATCCGCTGGCTCGACTTCAACGATACGTGGCTGGCCGCCGAATGGGGCCATCCGTCCGATAACCTGGGCGGCATTCTCGCCACCGCCGACTGGCTCTCGCGCAATGCCGTGGCCGCAGGCAAGCCCGCGCTGTCGATGCGCGACGTGCTCACCGGCATGATCAAGGCGCACGAAATCCAGGGCTGCATCGCCTTGGAAAACTCGTTCAACAAGGTCGGTTTGGATCACGTGGTGTTGGTGAAGGTTGCCTCCACCGCCGTGGTCGCGCAGATGCTTGGCTTGAACCGCGACGAAGTGCTCAATGCCGTGTCACTCGCCTGGGTCGATGGCCAAAGCCTGCGCACCTACCGCCACTCGCCCAATACCGGCAGCCGCAAGAGCTGGGCAGCGGGCGACGCCACCAGCCGTGCCGTGCGCCTGGCCCTGATCGCCAAAACGGGCGAAATGGGCTATCCGTCGGTGCTGTCCGCCAAGACGTGGGGCTTCTACGACGTGCTGTTCAAGGGTCAGCCCTTCAAATTCCAGCGCCCGTACGGCACCTATGTGATGGAAAACGTGCTGTTCAAGATCTCGTTCCCGGCCGAGTTTCACTCGCAAACGGCCGTTGAATGCGCGATGGACATCAACAAGCTTCTTGCTCAGAAAGGCAAGTCGGCCGAAGACATCAAGCAGATCACGATTCGTACGCACGAAGCCTGCATCCGCATCATCGACAAGAAAGGCCCGCTCGATAATCCGGCCGATCGCGACCACTGCATTCAGTACATGGTTGCGGTGCCGATCCTGTTTGGCCGCCTGACGGCCAGCGATTACGAAGACGACATCGCCGCCGATCCGCGCATCGATACGCTGCGCGACAAGATCGTGTGCGTTGAAGATACAACGTTCACTCGCGATTATCACGATCCGGAAAAACGCTCGATCGCCAACGCGGTCACGGTCGAATTCAACGATGGCTCCAAGTTCGATGAGATCGTCTGCGAATACCCGATCGGCCACAAGCGCCGCCGCGGCGACGGCATTCCGCTTCTGGAAGCCAAGTTCCGCACGAACCTGGCGCGCCAGTTCCCGGTCAAGCAACAACAGCGTATTCTGGATATCTCGCTCGACCAGAAAAAGCTTGAGGCGATGCCGGTTCACGAATACGTCGATCTGTACGTGATTTAAGTCGACGACGTGATTCAGCTCGACTGCATGTGAATGCAGTCGGTGGCATTACCCAGGCGGCCCTGGCTGAACGGATTCGGAAAACCGGATCGGTTCAATCGGGCCGCTATTTTCATTTCAGGAGCCCTGCATCATGACTGTTCCGGTTACCCATCTGGCCGACGCCAATCGCTTCGAAGCCGTTGTCGACGACATTACCTGCGAGCTCGACTACGCCCTGAACGATGGCGTGATGACGATTTTGCACACCGGCGTCCCGGCCGCGGTGGCGGGTCGCGGCATCGCCGGCGATCTCACCCGCGTGGCCCTGGATACGGCACGCGAGAACGGCTGGCGCGTCGTGACCGCGTGTTCTTACGCAGCCGAGTACGTGCGCCGCCATCCGGACTATGCCGACCTGACGGTCTGATGCGTTGACGGTGCGATTGCCTGACGATGGCACGTACGGTACGGCCGGGGCTACAAGCGGTGGTCTCGGGCCTGAAACGACGGCATTGAAGCACCGATCGGCATTGACCCTTACAATCGCGGGTTGTTCCTTTACTCGCCCGCCGCATTCCTCATGAATTCTCCGGTTATTGCGTACGTGCTGCAGCTCAGCTTCAGCACCCTGGTCGCCTGTTTCGTCGCCGCCACGGTCTCCGCCATTGTCATTTTTTTCAACACGCGCAAGATCAATCAGGCCCTGAAACACCCGTACCTCGAACACCGCACGTTCGAGCAATATCCGATGGCGATTCGCCTCGGTATCCTGCTTGACTACTTTCTACGCGTTACCTTCCCCACGTCCAAAATATGGCTGGCGGGTCACGCCAATCGCATGCTTAAACACGTCGATCCCAAGAAGATCTCGCTGGGCCTCAAATGGCCACTGGTGGGACTGTGGGGCGGCTGCTTCCTGGGAATGATTGCCATGATCACCATGTGGACCACCCTGCTGGTGTCGCGATGAGCCGCGAACGTCCCTGCCCCTGCGGTAGCGGCCGCATGTACCCGTCGTGCTGCGCACGCTGGCATATGGGCTCGTTCAAGCTGCGCGCCCCTGACGCCGAAACGCTGATGCGCTCGCGCTATACGGCCTATGTGATGGACGATCTCACCTATCTGCGCGATACATGGTGGCCCGACACCCGTCCGGCTACCATCGAACCCAATCCCGCCGATCTGAAATGGCTGGGATTGCAGGTCAAGGGTGTTGAAAACGTCGATGCCGACAACGCCATCGTGACCTTCGTCGCCCGCTACCGCGTAGCAGGCCGCGGCATGCGTATGCAGGAAACGAGCCGCTTCAAACGGTCGAAGAGTCGCTGGTATTACGTGGACGGCGACGTGAGCTGACTGGCCCGGCGCGCCCGTGTGATCGACGGGCGTGCTGCATCGATCGGGCACACATAAAAAACGGCACGGCCTGTGCTCCGGGGGTTCGGAGACGGGCCGTGCCGTTTTACTTGAACGCACGAACGTGCCTGCAGTGCGCTGCCTGGCGCTCAACATGAGCGATCAGGCGCGCTCAGGCACAGATCAGTAGCGAATGCCGGGGGCTTGCGGAGCCGGGGCCATCGGGGCCGGCGCCATCGGAGCGGGAGCCGCGCCTTGCGGCATCGGAGCCGGTGCGGGACGGCCGGCACGCGGCATCGGTGCGGGTGCAGCACCCGGGGCGTTGACCTGATTGGCCGGTACCTGGATCGTCATTTCACGCAGCACGCCGCCGCCTTCCACGCTACCCATCGTGCGGCCTTGGCCGGACATCTGGGCGACGCAAGCCGAACGATCTGCAGCGGGCAAGGCATTGCAGCGCGCGGTGGCGTTTTGGTCATACTGCTGATTGGCGTTTACCAAACGGCTGCGCATGGCTTCCTGGCGGGCAGCGCCAGCTTCCTGCAAGCAGACGTTTTTCGGCTGAGCGGTCTGACCGGCGTTGCAGCGGGCAACGTCGGCTTGATATTGGCGTTGAATCTCGGTGCGTGCCGAATCGGCGGCGAAGGCCGACGAAGCGGAAGCCAGCAGCAGGCCAGCGGTACACAGAGCAAGGCTCGGCAAACGAACAGACATTCGACGTGCATTCATAGAACACTCCTATTTTCGCCCAGCAGGACGGATTGCGATTAGACGTACAGCGTCTGAAAAGTGTAACGGCCCATCACCACGCAAAGAATGCGCAATGTAAGCGTTTGACGCCAGTTCCGACGCTGACGCGATGGCGGTTACGTTAGCAAGCGCTATGCCACGTGGCTGCTCATCCAATGCCGATACCCCACCCACCTCGTTGTTGCTGCAGCGCATAAGCTTATCGCCATAAGCTAAGTCATTGAACGCGCTGCATTTTGGCAACACTTTCACCTAAATTCATAGATTCATGTTGCGTTGCAATACGGGAGGCATAAGATGAAGACTCACCCACGCAGTAGGACTTCTCAGGGAGAAGACCATGAGCATCAAGTCACTCGCCAATGCACGTCTTACCGACACATTGGAACGCAGTCTCGTCGAAGTGGAAGCTGAGCATGCACGACAGATCGCACCGGGCGTCGGCCGATTCGCCGGCCGTGCCGCACATGTGCTTGGTGCTTTCGCCTGGATGGTACAAGACACGTTACGCGCTCAGCGCGCGGGCCGACAGCAGCACCCAGTGATCTCGGCCTACCGCGCCAACTGATCGATTCGGTTGAACGGGAAGATCGGCCGAACGCTTGACCGGCTGGTAGTCGGTTAAAAGGGCACACCGCACGCATTACGTGGCGGGCGTGCCCTTTTTGCTGTTCACCGTCTTATGACGGGCGCCCATCGCGCGTCGGCTCGCGCTTCTCAACATCTTCGCGAGGCTCACCGTCTTCATCCACCACCGTATCGAGCTCGTTGCCCAGCACATCTTCGGCTGACGATGATGATGCACGGGTCAACGGCCGAGGCGTATGCCCCGGCGCAGCTGCGTCTTCTGCTACGTGTTTTGCCGCGTTGTCCGCTGCATAAACGCGGCTCGGCCGTCCAACGGCACTGCCCGAAGGCAAGGTGCGATCGTCGCCGTGGTCGCCGGCCGCCTGCATTATATTGACGTTGGCGCCGGGTGCCGCGCCCCGCTTGTCCTGACCGAAATACACCACGGTATGCGGGTACGGCAACTCGATGTTGGCCGCATTGAAGTGCTTTTTCACCAACCGGTTGTAGCCTCGCTGCACGGCCCACTGCATGCCCGGTGTGGTCTTGATCAAGACGCGAATCGTGAAGCCACGTTCGTTGAGCGCCGTCACACCCGGAATCGTCATGTCTTCCAGGATTTCCGGTGCGAGCACGGGATCCAGCTTCAACTCTTCGAACGCCCGTTCCAGGTGGTACATGGCGTCGTCCACGCTTTCGCGATAGGCCACCGTGTACTCGCCCAGGTGGTAGGAGAAGTCACGCATGTGATTGGCGACCGTGGTGACGGACGAAAACGGAATCAGGTGATAGCCGCCATCGAGCGTGCGAATGCCCACGGATCGGATCGTAAGCTTCTCGACCGTGCCGAATACGCCTGCAGCCTCCACCACATCGTTTTGATTCATGCCGTTTTCAAGCTGGATGAATACACCGGTGATGATGTCCTGCACCAGCTTCTGTGCACCGAAACCGATCGCCAGACCGACCACACCGGCACCGGCGATCAGCGGCGCGATATCGATACCGATCTGCGACAGCAGGATGAGGATCGTCATCGTGACGATCACAATCAGCGCGGCATTGCGAAACAGCGACAGCAGCGTCTTTTCGCGCGCACTGGGTGCGCCCTTGCCTGACGACACACTCAAGCGATGCTCGATGATGCTGGCGATGACCGTCCACGCCAGAGCGGCGACCAGCAGGATGATGGCCACGTGAATCACCGTGCTCACCGTGGCGCGGCCGCCTTCGGAGGCGATCCACACCGCCAGATTGAAGGCCTGCCAGGCATCGAACACCACGAGCACAACCGCGATCAAGATCAGCATGCGCACGCCCTTCAGCGTTGCCGGCACGTAAGCGTTGAGCCGTGCTTCGAGCATCGGCAAACGCGCGCGCATGTCATCGGACAGCCGCAACGGCCGCGACAGCGCGAAGCTCAGGATCGACGAGAGCAACATGCCGATCGCAACGGCAATCAAGGTTTGCACCGTGGCGCGCGCCATGAAAGGGAGCGCGTCCTGGGGCGCGACCTGGCTGACCACCAGCAGCACCGTGAAATAAGCGATCGCAGCAAGATGCCACACGCGCGCCAGCATGCGGATCAACGTGCCGAAAAACGCCGTCGAGGCGCGGTCGGCCCGGGCTTCGAGACGATGACGGATCAGCGCCCGATTACCCCAGATCACGCGAACCGCATAGATATAGACGCCAAGCATGATCAACAGGCCGAGCATCTGCCCCACCGCGGCGGAGAACATGGCCTTCACCAAGGGCACCACAATCAGCATGCCGTAACCGGTGAGGCTTACGACCACCGTCAACCAGCGATTCCAATACGTGGCGACATCATCGGCCATCGGCAGCAATCGCAAATGACCATAGCGCGTGGCAAACACCACGCGAATCAGCACCTTGGTAATCTCGACCGCCATGAACGCATTGATGAAAAAGAGATCGAGCGTCCCGATCGAGCCCTGCCGGCCAGTGCCGAAAAGTCCCACGCCGTAGCCCACCAGGCAGGCGAGCAGCACGACAGCCAGATCGACCACGAATGCCGCGCCCATGGCGATCGCGGAACGGTACCAGCCGCGCGCGTGAAACACGCGATAGCGCGACGACGAGCGCGGTGCCGCGGCGGCAGCCACCGTATCGGCATGCGCCGGGCTGACCGGCCCGGCGAGCGCATCGTTCACCGGCGGCGGCGCAATCACGTCGCTGTCCCGCAACGGCCCCACGGGTGTGGCGGCTGGCGGGGCGTCCTCACCCCTGGCCACCCATACGTCAAGGCGCGCGAAAATGAGCCGCGCCAAGGCGCGCAGCACCGCAAAGGCGATCACGGTGGCCAATAGCACGATGGCAAAGCTGGTGAGCGCCTGCGTCCATTGCGCCCAGGTCACACCGCGTGCGCCCCCGCCGCTACCCAAGGATTTGAAGGTGTCGATCGCCTCGCTCACGTCCAACGCAATTCCCGCCACGAACGCCTGCGTTCCGTCGGCGATGCGCCGGCCAAGCGACGCATCGCCTTGCTCATCGGGCAAGGTGAGCTGGGGGTTGGAGGCCGCCGCGACCGACTTGTCCGTGGCCGATGCGCCTTTGGCGGGCGCGGCAGTCGACGCTGCGCCCGCAGCCTGCGCATGTGCAGCGCTGCCCGGGGCCGATGCCGTCGCGGCCGGTTGCCCGGCGGCCAGCGTGCGCAGTTGTTCGATCAATTGCCTGCGTGAGGATTCGTTTTCGAGGGCGTCAGCCAGGGCGCCATATGAGGCTGGGCCGGTGGCAGACGCAGTACCCGATGCCGGATTCCCCTGCGCGGATGGCGGTGAGCCCGCCGACGTTGCGGCCGAGTCGGCCTGGGCCCAGGCGCGCGGCGCCCACAGGCAGACACTACTGATCAACAACACGATGAACAGAAACGGCGCCCAGACCGGGATGCGGTTTCGAGGAAGATGGGGGGTGGTGTTGGCGATCTCCCGCAAGGGCGCCCTCCGTGTGAATTTTTTTGGGAAAAGTGCCGGGTGCGGCGCGCGACCGGATCCGGAAAAGCCCTAGAGGATAACAAGCCGCCCGCGGACGAGCTGCAACATGGGTCAATTTCAGCCCTGTCTTATATAAGATACAAGACCTTGCTGTTCGAACGGGTTGGCACTAAAATCATCGCCGTATCATCTTCTCCACCCCTCTTATTCAAGGCCTGCAATGCTCGAATCGTATCGCCAACATGTCGCCGAACGCGCGGCGCAGGGCATCCCCCCGCTGCCCCTCTCCGCCACCCAAACCGCCGATCTGATCGAGCTGTTGAAGGCGCCTCCCGCCGGCGAAGAGCAAGTTCTGCTCGACTTGATCACGTACCGCGTGCCGGCCGGGGTGGACGATGCCGCCAAGGTCAAAGCCTCTTACCTTGCCGCCATCGCGCTCGGTAAAGAGAGCTGTCCCTTGATTTCGCGCAGCCGCGCGACCGAACTGCTCGGCACGATGCTGGGCGGCTACAACATCGGCCCGCTGGTCGAACTGCTGAACGACGCCGAAGTCGGCGGCATCGCCGCCGAAGCGTTGAAGAAAACGCTGTTGATGTTCGACGCCTTCCACGACGTGAAGGAAAAGGCGGATGGCGGCAACGCCAATGCGCGCAGCGTCATGCAAAGCTGGGCCGACGCCGAGTGGTTCACGAGCCGTCCGGAAGTGCCGGAAAGCCTGACCATCACGGTGTTCAAGGTCACCGGCGAAACCAACACCGACGATCTGTCGCCCGCCCCCGACGCCTGGAGCCGCCCGGATATTCCGCTGCACGCCCTGGCGATGCTGAAGAATCCGCGCGACGGCATCACGCCCGAAGAACCCGGCAAGACCGGCCCGATCGCCTTCATCAACGGCTTGAAGGAAAAGGGTCACCTGGTCGCCTACGTCGGCGACGTGGTGGGAACAGGATCGTCGCGTAAATCGGCCACCAACTCGGTGCTGTGGTTTACCGGTGAAGATATCCCCTTCGTGCCCAACAAGCGCTTCGGCGGCGTCTGCCTCGGCAGCAAAATCGCCCCGATTTTCTACAACACGATGGAAGATGCCGGCGCCCTGCCGATCGAGCTGGACGTGTCCAACATGAACATGGGCGACGTGGTCGAGCTGCGCCCCTTCGAAGGCCGTGCGCTGAAAGACGGCCAGGTCATCGCTGAATTCTCGGTCAAGTCCGACGTGCTGTTCGACGAAGTGCGTGCCGGTGGCCGCATTCCGCTCATCATCGGCCGCGGCCTCACCGGCAAGGCGCGCGAAGCGCTGGGCCTGCCGCCCTCCACGCTGTTCCGCCTGCCGCAAGACCCGGTCGATACCGGCCGCGGCTACACGCTGGCGCAGAAGATGGTCGGCCGCGCCTGCGGTCTCACCGATGGCAAGGGTATCCGTCCGGGCACGTACTGCGAACCGAAGATGACGTCGGTGGGCAGCCAGGACACCACCGGCCCTATGACGCGCGACGAACTGAAAGATCTGGCTTGCCTGGGTTTCTCGGCCGACCTCGTCATGCAGTCGTTCTGCCACACCGCCGCTTACCCGAAGCCCGTGGACGTGAAAACGCACCACACCTTGCCGCAATTCATCAGCACTCGCGGCGGCATTTCGCTGCGCCCCGGCGACGGCGTGATCCACTCGTGGCTCAACCGCATGCTGCTGCCCGATACCGTGGGCACGGGCGGCGATTCGCACACCCGTTTCCCGATCGGCATTTCGTTCCCGGCCGGTTCCGGCTTGGTGGCTTTCGCTGCCGCCACCGGCGTCATGCCGCTGGACATGCCTGAATCGGTGCTGGTGCGCTTCAAGGGCAAACTGCAGCCCGGCGTCACGTTGCGCGATCTGGTCAACGCCATTCCGTTGTACGCCATCAAGGCCGGCCTCCTGACCGTGGCCAAGCAGGGCAAGACCAACATTTTCTCGGGCCGCGTGCTCGAGATCGAAGGCTTGCCGGATCTGAAGGTCGAGCAGGCCTTCGAACTCTCCGACGCGTCCGCCGAACGTTCGGCCGCCGGTTGCACGGTGCACCTGAACAAAGAACCGATCATCGAGTACATCAACAGCAACATCGTGATGTTGAAGTGGATGATCGCCAACGGCTATGAAGACGAGCGCACGCTGGGCCGGCGCATCAAGGCCATGGAAGCCTGGCTGGCCGATCCGCAACTGATGCAACCCGATGCCGATGCCGAATACGCCGCCGTGATCGAGATCGATCTGGCCGACGTGCACGAGCCGATCGTCGCCTGCCCCAACGATCCGGATGATGTGAAAACGCTGTCCGAAGTGGCCGGGGCCAAGATCGACGAAGTGTTCATCGGCAGCTGCATGACCAACATCGGTCACTTCCGTGCCGCCTCCAAGCTGCTCGAAGGCAAGCGCGACATTCCCGTCAAGCTCTGGGTGGCTCCGCCCACCAAGATGGATGCGCAACAGCTTTCCGAAGAAGGCCACTATGGCGTGCTCGGCGTCGCCGGCGCGCGCATGGAAATGCCGGGCTGCTCGCTGTGCATGGGTAACCAGGCTCAGGTGCGCGAAGGCGCAACCGTGATGTCGACCAGCACGCGTAACTTCCCCAACCGTTTGGGCAAGAACACGTTCGTGTACCTGGGTTCGGCCGAACTCGCCGCCATCTGCTCGCGCCTGGGTCGTATCCCGACGAAGGATGAGTACATGAGCGACGTTAGCGTCATCGCCGAGCACAGCGACAAAATCTATCAGTACTTGAACTTCGACAAGATCGCCGACTACAAAGACGTCGCCGACGTCATCGAAGTCTGATCGGTCTGTTCAACGTATCGGTCCGCGCGCATCGCGCAGCGGATCGATAACGAAAACGCCACGATGTATGTGCATCGTGGCGTTTTTTTTGGTGCGGGCTGCGGCCGATCGTGCGGCGTTACCGGCGAAATCGCCGTCGCAGGGCAAAGAAAAACGGCCGGCGTTTTTTACGCCGGCCGTTCTTATCGATACCGCTTGCGCGCTTTCGCGCTGGCGCGTTAAGCGACCGTCGTCTTCTTTTCCAGACTCACTGCCGTCAGGTAGCCCACCGCTGCGCCGAAGCCGTCCTTGTAGTTGGCCTTGATCAGCGGATCGAGCACCGGCTTGACCACGTTGTGGATTGCGCCCCAGTCGCCTGCGTGCTGGAAGTTGGCCGTGATGTACGTCCAGCCGTTGATCTCGTCCACCGCCTGCAGGCCAGTGGCTTCCGCGCCTGCCGGCGTGGACAGGATGCGCGACAACGCTTTCGTGTCGACGTTATAGGCCCACAGGAAGTTGTTGACGTGGTTGCCGCTGTCCTCGCCGATGAACAAGGTGCGCAGCTTTTCCGAGAACTTGATGTTGTCGGGGCTGGCGATGTTGTCCGGATTGGCCGTATTGCCCAACGCGTCCGCGGCGATGTCTTCACCCAGCAACAGCATCTTGGACGACGTCGGCACCCATTCGCTGCCGATGGCGCCGCCCTTGGTGTCGACCTGACTGCCGGCCAACGTGTGGGCCAGAATGCCACCCGCCTTGACCACCTTGGGCAAGGCGATATTGGCCGACTCGCGCCAGGTCTTGTCGCCCTGAATCATCGACGCCTGGATATTGGCCAGCGCCGAGTAGGCAATTTTGTCCTTGGCGTTGACGGTGGTGCCTTCCATCTTGGTGAATGCCATGCTCGCGCCCAGCAAGTCAGCGTAGCGATGGGTTTCCAGGAAGGCGGCAGCTTGCTCCATGCCCGGCACCAGCTTGACCCAATTGGCCACGCCATCGGAAAACACCTTGGTAAACGTGGCGTCGACGGGATCGACCACGCGCACATCCATGATGTCGCTGGTGACGAGCCGATCGGCCAGCGCTTCGATCTCTGCGCTGGTGGCGTGACCCATCTTGATCCACTGCATGCTGGCGCCCGCCGCGTTGACGTCGAGCGACAGGCCCGGTGCATAGCGCGCCACGTACAGATGGCCGGAAGAAAGATCCTTCGGACGGTCGGCGACGAACATGAACAGACCACCGTTGGTGTAATCGTCGCCCATCAACACTGTTTGATTATCAGGCATCACTTCGACCAGCTCGTGTGAGATGCGGCCCATGCAATAGTGCTTCACGACCTTACCGGTGCCGTCAGGCTGCACCGTGATTTCGGGCATGTGGCCGTAGTGATACGGTTTGGCGACAGCGGGGTCGTTGTACACGCGCTGGCTGAAGGCGGCAAAGCTCTTCTTCACGCTCAGGGCGGCAGCATCGGTGCGCGTGGTGCTGGTGATGGCGGCGGCGTCGGGCTCGTACTCTTCGCTGGACAGATGCGTATTCCACGGCGACAAGCTGGCGCCGCAGGTGATCCACAATCCATGCACGGAAGACGTATCGACGTTGTGATATTTCACCAGCGTCAGATTGCCCGTGGCTTGATCCTGATCGAGCGTGAGCACGCCGATCGGTGACGGCAGTTGACCGTAAGTGCTGTTGCCGGCCAGATCGTGATCGTTATATTCGAACTGGACCACGACGAATACCGGCTTGCCCGTGATGCCCGGTACGTTGGCATTTTCCAGCGCGAGCATCGACATGCCATCCGGGCAATTCGAAAAGAATTGACGTTCCGAGCCCGGCACCGACGTGTCGATAATCGGCTTGTTATTGATGTCGTAATAACCGCCCGACAACATCGTGCCGCCGTTGCCGTCCGGCACCAGATCGCCGGTAATGAAAAACGGTTTGTAGGCGAGCGTCATCGTCTCTTTGCTGCCATCGCTGAACGTGAGTTCCATCGCCGATTCGACCAAGGTGGTCGCCATCTTTGCGGGTTCGCTCAGATTGGGCGCGGCCATGGACGTGAATGCAGCCGAGGTGAAGGTGACGACCGGCGGCGGGGTAACAGGCGTGCCGGTGTCCTCGTCGTCGTCGTCATCCCCGCCACAGGCGGTGAGCAGACCGAGCGAGCCGAAGCTGGCCAGCGGCAACATAGGGGCGCCGCTGAGCATCTTGAGCAAGCGACGACGAGATTGGTTATTCACTTCCGACATTTTCTAGGACTCCAAAATTGAATCGAGGCGAAGCGAATCCTATTAGTCGACTGTGACAGTTTGAATGTTGAGAAACGTTCAGCGACGCGCCAGCAACAGATGTCGGTCCACATGCAAAACTGCACCTGGTTTCATTAGATTGTCATGGTGTTATGCCGCGTCAGCAGCGCTGCGCGCTATTCGGTCTTTCTTACGAGTGCGCGATATGCGCAGTCTGTGCTATACACCCCCAAGGTGCCGCCGCTGTACACGCCCACAATGACGTGTTGGTGAATGGCCCCGCCGCCCCCTGGAGAAACTCCCCATGCCTGTTCGTACCGAAATTGCCGTTCGCCCTTATGACGACAAGGATGGTCCGCGGCTTCTCGAGATCTTTCACGACGCCGTCCACCGCGGCGCCGCAGGCGATTACTCTGAAGAGCAGCGGCGCGCATGGGCACCCGAAAACATGGATCTCGCCGCCTTCACCGCCGCGCTCACCACCCAGCAAACGTGGGTCGCCGAGATCGACGGCACGGTGGTCGGCTTTTCGGATCTGGCGCCCAACGGCTACGTGAATATGATGTTTGCCCATCCCGACTACCAGGGCCAGGGCATCGCCACCACACTGCTGTCTCAAGTCGAACACGCCGCCACCACGCAGGGCATGCAGCGCCTGATCACCGAGGCGAGTGTGACCGCGCGGCCGTTTTTCGAAAAGCGCGGCTTCATGCTTACCGCCGAGCAATGGGTACCGCTACGCGGCCAGACGCTCACCAATTTCCTGATGGAAAAGTGGTTGACGCGATAACGCCTGATAGACGCCTGCGCCTGCGCCACAGCAGGTGAGCGTCGGCGAGCGCCAGTCGCTGCGGGCGTCACCCAAGGCCGGCGATAGCTCTGCAACCAATCGCGTCGTACGTCAATCGGTGGTTGCGAGCAACCTCCCCTTGAGCGAGTAAAAATCCAACACATCGGAACCGCAGTATTGCGCGAGGCCGCATTCTCATTGCCTGTCGACATTTGCAAGTGGATAATACAAACCATTCTTATTTGCGTTGAATGATTTTATCCAAGGCGCTCCATGTCGATTTCTCGTCAATCAGCCATCCCCGTCTCCTCCCCCTCAAGCCGCTTGAAACCGCTGCCACTGGCCGTACATCTGGCGCTCACCTCAGCGCTGCTTGCCGCCGCCATCGTGCCCTCGATGGCGTGGTCGCAAACCGTTCAAAGCCCCGTTACAACGCTCGAAGCCACCACCGTAACGGGCGAGGCAAGCATTGCCACCCCGTCGGCCGCGCCGTATGCCGGCGGCCAAGTGGCCCGAGGCGGCCAATTGGGTGTGCTGGGCAACATCGACAACATGGATGCACCATTCGTGGTGACCAGCTTCACGTCGAAATTGATCGAAGACCAGCAAGCGCGCACGCTGGGCGATGTGGTCAAGAACGACCCGTCGATTCAGGTCGGCAACGGTTTTGGCAACTCGGCGGAAACGTTCTCCATTCGCGGCTTCGCGCTCAATAACGACGACCTGTCCTTCAACGGTTTGTACGGCATCCTACCCCGCCAGGTACTGCCGACCCAAATGATCGAACGGGTTGAAGTCTTCAAAGGCGCAAATGCCTTTTTGAATGGCGCCGCGCCTGGCGGATCGGGTCTCGGTGGCTCGATCAACATCCAGCCGAAGCGTGCCGGCGAAGATCCCCTCACGCGCGCCACGATCGATTACACCAGCGACTCACAAGTGGGCGGCGGTGTGGATATCGGCAGGCGTTGGGGCACCGACAACAAGTTCGGCATCCGCGTCAATGCTGCGCACCGCGATGGCGAAACGTCGGTCGACGATGAGAATCAACGCCTGACGGTGGGCACGGTGGGACTGGACTTTCGCGGCGAACAACTGCGCGTGTCGTTGGATGCCGGTTATCAGAAATATCGCTATTCGCAGCCGCGCCCCACCATCAGCGTGATCGGCACCGACGTGCCCTCGGCGCCGTCGACTCGAACGAATTACGGCCAACCGTGGACGTTCTCGGAATTGGAAAGTACGTTTGGCGTCGTTCGCGCCGAATACGACTTTAATAACAACTGGATGGGCTATGCGGCCGCTGGCTTAAGTCATGACCACGAATCGGGTGACTACGGCACACCCAACGTCAATGGAAGCGGCATCGGTACCGTGAGCCGACTCACCGTACCCTATGAGCGCGACTCGGCCACAGGCGAAGTCGGATTACGCGGCCAGTTTCGTATTGGTGCGATAGGTCATCGAGTAAACGCCGCCGTATCGGCTTCGCGCATCAAACAGGCCACGGCCTACGAGTTTGCCACTGGGGGCGCTGTCGACATCAACAATCCGAGCTACATCCCGCGTCCCGTTGCTTTGTTCCCTGCTCAAGGCAATCTCAGCGATCCCGGCGTAACCGATCGACGTCGCCTGTATAGCTTCGCGCTTTCCGACACGCTGTCTTTCCTGGACGATCGCGTGCTCTTCACCGCAGGCGTGCGTCGCCAGACACTCAAACAAGACGCCTTCGGCTATGACGGCGTGCAAACCGCAGCCTACAACGACTCGGTGTGGACCCCGGTTTTCGGCGTCGTCGTCAAACCGCTGGATTACATGTCGCTGTATGCCAACCATATCGAAGGCTTAACGGCAGGCGACAGCGCGCCCACCGAGGCCGTCAACGTGGGTACGACGCTCGCCCCCTACCGCACGAAGCAAACCGAAGTGGGCCTGAAGCTGGACTTCGGCACCGTGGGCGGCAATGTGGGCGTGTTCCAGATCGAGAAACCCGAGGCGTACACAGACGCCGTCACACGTGTGTTCGGTCGCGCCGGCGAGCAACGCAATCGCGGCATCGAACTCAACGTGTATGGCGAAGCCACGCGCGGCTTACGCTTGCTGGGTGGGATCACGTTGATGGATCCGGAACTGCGCGACACAGAAGTCGCCTCGCAGAACGGCAATGACGCCATCGGCGTGCCGCGCTATCAAGCCGTCATGGGCGCGGAGTGGGACGTGCCTTACGTCAATGGCCTGACACTGCAAGCCTACGCCCAGCGCCGCGGCTCGCAGTACATCAATGCCGATAACTCGGCCAAGATCCCTGCGTGGAATCGCTTCGATTTAGGTGCGCGGTATGCCACGAAGATCGACAATCGCAATGTGGTGTGGCGCGCCGGCGTCGACAACGTGACGGACAAACAGTATTGGTCGACGGTAGGTAATGACTTCGGCCAGATCACACAGGGCCGCGGCCGCATCTACAAGCTGTCGATGTCGGTCGACTTCTGACGTCACCCGTGCGTTTGCTTGCATCGCGGTCGGTGTCGGCGCGGTTGGCATCGCAGCAATGCTGACGTCGCTCGATGCTGGCGTCGCTCAATGCTGACGCGCCCGATGCCGCACCAACAATATCAATGGGCGCGATTACGCACCAGCATGACGCCCAACGCCCCACATCGGGGCGTTTTTATTGGACGATGACAGCCAACCGTAAGCAATACCAAGTGTAAAAACTGGCATCGATATTGCATGTGTATTCGCTCCACGCGCCTGCCGCGCGATTTTTCTGGACCCCGAATACGTCATGACGCTGCACCCCGCTTCACTTTCCTTCCGTTTCCTCGCCCGCACTGCCATTGCAGCAGGATTGCTTGCCGCGGCCCTGGCCGTTTCTCCCTCCGCGCATGCGGCCTACCCCGAGCGCCCGATTCAGGTCATCATTTCGTTCCCGCCCGCGGGCGCGACCGACGTGATGGCACGCGCCGTCAGCCAGCAATTGGCAGCCGAGCTCGGCCAATCGGTCGTGGTCGAAAATCGTCCCGGTGCCGGCGGCATGATCGGCATCACTGCCGCCGCGCGCGCGCCCGCCGATGGCTACACGCTCTACCTGGCTGCGGTCACCAATCAGGCGATCGCTGAGGCGCTGTATTCGAACAAGCAAGCCACGCTCGAAGGCGACTTCGTGCCGGTGGCCGGCGTCGGTTATGCGCCGCATGCGCTCGTCGTACCCGCCTCGTCGACGGCCACCGATGTGAAAAGCCTGATCGCGATGTTGAAAGCCTCACCTGGCAAATACAACTTCGCCTCGCAGGGCACCGGCACGTTGTCGCATCTGGAGTCGGAACTCTTTGTGTCCAAAGCCGGCGTGCAAGCCGAACACATTCCCTACAAAGGCAGCTCGCAAGCCTTGCCCGAACTGGCCAACGGCACATCGGCCTTGATGTTCGACAGCATTACGGGATCGCTGCCGCTGGTGCAAGGCGGCAAGCTCAGGATGCTGGCTGTCGCATCCAGTAAGCGCGTGTCGTCACTGCCCAATGTGCCTACTGTGACGGAGGCCGGCCTGCCAGGCTTCGAGGCCGACAACCTCTTCGGTTTCGTCGCCCCCAAAGGCACGCCGCCTGCCGCGATCGCCACGCTGCAAAAAGCGCTTGAGAAGGTGCTGGCGTCGCGTGCGCTGATCGAGAAAGTGGCGGCGCAAGGGTCGGACTTGGTTTATATCGGCCCGGAAAAATTCAAAACCGACATTGCAGGCGAGATCGCCACGTGGGGCGGTGTGGTCAAAAACGCCGGCATCACGCCGCAATAACGCCCTCGCTTCAAAAAACCGGTCCTGCATCACATGTGCATGACCCACACCGTTTAACGGCAGCGCTGAACAATGTGCTCGCCACACACCCCAATAGCAGAACGTCGTTCACGCTTTGGGGTGTTCTTGTCTCTGGGGCATCGCAATCCACCGATTCTTGTGTGATCGGAATCCAAATCGATTCTTGTGCGTTCGGAGTCAACACGGAATCTTGTGCGTTCAGAATCGCCCCTTATTACCCTGCCATCAGAATCGGCACCTATTCACTTGGCATCCGGTCACCCCATGAACGCGCAAAGCGTGGCACCGCGACCGTGCTCACCTGCGTCGCCCCCATATCGCCCTAACCCCTGCATTCGTCCTGCGGTCGTCACGAAAAGCGTGCATCATTCTTGCTGAATGAGTGCCAGCGCTGTCCCGCATCAGACCGCCCGGCTGGCAACCTTGACCGACCCACAAGTCTTATATAAGATATAAGACCTAAGAACTTGATACGTTTTGGTCCTCACTAGACATGACAAACGGCTCAAAACGCCACAAAATGGCGTTCTCTATTGTGGACACACCCTACCCTCGGAGTCCTTCATGCCGCATAACACGTTCAAAACACTAAAAAACTTCAAAATCGGCAGCCAGTCCTGTCAGTACTACTCGCTGCCCGCGTTGGGTAAGGCGCTCGGGGTAGATGTGCAGCGATTGCCGATGTCCATCCGCATCGTGCTCGAATCGGTACTGCGCAACTGTGACGGCAAGAAGGTGACCGAGGAGCACGTGAAGCAACTGCTCAACTGGAAGCCGAACGCCAAGCGCAATGACGAGATCCCATTTGTCGTGGCCCGTGTGGTGCTGCAGGATTTCACCGGCGTGCCCCTCCTGGCCGATATCGCTGCCATGCGCGCCGTTGCTGAAACCATGGGCAAGAACCCGAAAGCGATCGAACCGCTCGTGCCCGTCGACCTCGTGGTCGACCACTCGGTGATGATCGATTACTTCGGCACCAAGAACTCGCTCGACCTGAACATGAAGCTTGAGTTCCAGCGCAACAAGGAACGCTATCAGTTCATGAAGTGGGGCATGCAAGCCTTCGACACGTTTGGCGTGGTGCCCCCGGGCTTTGGCATCGTCCACCAGGTCAACCTCGAGTATCTGGCGCGTGGCGTGCACTTCGACAAGACCAACAAGGTCTATTACCCCGACAGCCTGGTCGGCACTGACAGCCACACCACGATGATCAACGGCATCGGCGTGGTCGGCTGGGGCGTGGGCGGCATCGAAGCCGAAGCCGGCATGCTGGGCCAGCCGGTGTATTTCCTTACCCCCGACGTGGTGGGCGTGGAGCTGAAGGGCAAGTTGCGCGAAGGCGTGACCGCCACCGATCTGGTGCTCACCATCACCGAAATGCTGCGCCGCGAAAAAGTGGTCGGCAAGTTCGTCGAATTCTGTGGCGAGGGCACGGCCAGCTTGACCGTGACCGATCGGGCCACCATCGGCAACATGGCACCGGAATACGGCGCCACCATGGGCTTCTTCCCGGTCGATGAGCGCACCATCTCGTACTTCGAAGGCACGGGCCGCACGAAAGACGAAATTGCTGCCTTCGAAGCGTATTTCAAGGCACAGAAGATGTTTGGCGTGCCCAAGGCCAAGGACGTCGACTACACCACGTTGCTGAGCCTGGATCTGTCCAAGGTTGCGCCGTCGCTCGCCGGCCCGAAGCGCCCGCAAGACCGCATCGAGATCGGTAACGTCAAAACGCAATTCACCGATCTGTTTTCCAAGCCGATCGCTGAAAACGGCTTCAATCAAGCACCCGAACGTCTGGGCCAAGTGTTCACGACCAACACCGGCACCAAAGTGCAAAACGGCGACATCCTGATTGCCGCCATCACGTCCTGCACCAACACGTCCAACCCGAGCGTCATGCTCGCGGCCGGCCTGTTGGCCAAGAAGGCGGTGGAAGCCGGCTTGAAGGTTCCCAAGCGCATCAAGACGTCGCTGGCGCCCGGCTCGCGCGTGGTAACGGAATACCTGACCAAAACGGGCTTGTTGCCGTACCTCGAAAAGCTGGGCTTCGACGTGGCGGCTTACGGCTGCACCACGTGTATCGGCAACGCCGGCGATCTCACGCCCGAACTGAACGAAGCCATCGCCGACAACGACTTGATCTGCGCTGCAGTGCTCTCGGGCAACCGTAACTTCGAAGCGCGGATTCACCCGAACATCAAGGCCAACTTCCTGGCCTCACCTCCGTTGGTCGTGGCCTATGCCTTGGCCGGCACCGTGCTGCGCGATTTGATGACCGAACCTGTGGGTCGCGGTACCAAGGGCGACGTGTGGCTGGGTGACATCTGGCCGTCGTCGGATGAGATCGATGCCGTGCTCAAGTTTGCATTGGACCCCAAGGTGTTCAAGGCCAACTACGCGCAGGTCAAGAGCAACCCCGGCAAGCTGTGGGAAAAGATCAAGGGCGTGGACGGCGACGTCTACAACTGGCCCGACTCGACCTACATTGCCGAGCCGCCCTTCTTCAAGGACTTCGGCATGACGCCCGCCGCCATGCCCGCCGTCACCGGTGCGCGCGCCTTGGGTATCTTTGGCGATTCGGTCACCACCGACCACATTTCGCCGGCTGGCTCGATCAAGGAATCGTCACCTGCCGGCAAGTGGCTGAAAGAAAACGGCGTGCTCAAAGCCGACTTCAACAGCTACGGTTCGCGCCGCGGTAATCACGAAATCATGATGCGCGGCACGTTCGCCAACGTGCGGATCAAGAACCTGATGATCCCGGCCGCCGCCGACGGCACCCGCTTCGAAGGCGGAGACACCCTGTTCCAGCCCTCGGGCGAACAGATGTCGATTTACGATGCCGCCATGAAGTATGTGAGCGAAAACACGCAAACCGTGATCTTCGGCGGCGAAGAATACGGTACCGGGTCGTCGCGTGACTGGGCTGCCAAGGGCACGCAGTTGTTGGGCGTGAAGGCCGTGATCACGCGCAGCTTCGAGCGCATTCACCGCAGCAACCTGGTGGGCATGGGTGTGTTGCCGCTGCAGTTCATCGGTGACGACAGCTGGCAATCGCTGGGCATTACCGGCCGTGAAACGTACGACATCACGGGTCTGGAAAACGGCATTCGTCCGCAGCAGGACGTGACGTTGACGATCCATCGCGAAGACGGCACCAAGCAAGACGTGAAAGTGCTGTTGCGTATCGATACGCCGATTGAAGTGGATTACTACTTGAACGGCGGCATCCTGCCCTTCGTGCTGCGTCAATTGCTGGCCGCCTGATCGCGCCATTCGCACCACCCAAAAACGCCCGGTTCGCCGGGCGTTTTTTCGTGCAGCCCCACAGTAGCGGCAGGCGGCAACGCCTTTAAACGGAAGGCATTGGGCCATCGCAGTGTATCGACCTATCTCGCGGCGCGGTCAGCGGTTAAACTAACCCGTTCCGCTCCAACGACAGGATTGCCCTTCCGTCATGCCCCGTGCCCGCCGTTCTGCATCGCCCCGCCTGACCCGCGACGCCCAGCGTCTCATCGCGCTTGCCGACGGCCTCGATCGTTCCGGCAGCCGTGTCGAAGACCAGTTCTGGGAGTCGCAATTTGCGCTGGCGATCCCCAAGTTGCTGAAGGCCGGCAACGATGCGCCGCTCGAAGCCGCGCTCGAGCACCTCGCGCAAAATCAGCCGGGCGCCTACGAGGTGTTGATCGAACAGGCCGAGACGCTGTCCGAATCCACCATCGTCGAGAAAAACGGCGTGCGCTATGACGTCTTGCTGGTGGTCGCCCCGATCGTCGCCTGGACGCGCTACACCATTCCCACCGGCCCGCTGCCGGCCGCCGCGCGCGAAGCCATCGTGGCTCAGTTGCACGGCCATATTCTGGCCGCCGACGTACGCGTGGCGTTGATGCCGCATCTGGTGTGCATCGATCAGATGCCGCGTACGTTCTCGGAAACCTGGGCCTGGCTGCAACGCCTGGGTACTCAAGCCCTCGGCGCGGAAACGGCCAAACCGGCGCTCAATGACGACGGCGAGATCGCAAATATGCTGGCCGATACTCGTTACGTGGTCGCCGCCGCCGCCGTACCGGCGGGTTCGCCGATGTTCCAATGGCAAAACGCGCAGGCCGAAGATGGCGCCACGCGCGACAGTTGTCTGGCGGCCTGGATTACGCAGGCTCAGCCCACGATTGCAGCGCTCTTGCCCGGTTGCGGTATTGAGTGCCTGCTGCCCGACGCCTATTACGTCAGCAATCGCGAAGCGGATCGCCGGGTGCGCCCGCTGTCGCTGCGCGCTGCCGTTACGTGGCTCGAAGGGGCAGTCGACCTCGAGCCTGCCGGATTGCGTGCCGTGATCGCCGGTTGCGGCGAAACGCGTGCCGATGAGTATCGGATCAGCTTCACGGCTCGTCAAAGCAACGACGTGTTCTATGGTTGCGTCTGGCCGCTTTACGGCCGTGAAGACGACGCCATCATTCCCGAGGGCCAGCCCGATACCGTGGACGAGATCGTCGCTCAATTGAAAGAGCTCGGTGTGACCGAAGTGCGCCGAATTCCGGGAGTCTTGCCCGCCGAGTATTGCGAAGATTGCGGCGCGCCGTTCTTCCCCAATCCGCTGGGCGAAATGGTGCACGCCGAGTTGCCTGACGACGCCGACGCCACGCCGGCGCATTTTCACTGAGTCGTGCCCGCCGCACCCGCGACCACCGCCGACATTTTTTGCCGGGTCGTCGATAACTTCGGCGACATCGGCGTGTGCTGGCGGCTCGCGCGCGGCTTGACCGCCGAACACGGCTGGCACGTGCGGCTTTGGGTTGACGACCTGCACAGCTTTGCACGGCTCGCGCCCACACTCGACGTCCACGCCGACCGGCAGATGTTGGGCGCAATCGACGTGGTGGCGTGGCGCGAAGCGGCGCTTTCTGCCACGTCCAACGCGCACGATGCGTCCAGGTCGTCAGCGCCATTGAAGACGACGGGTGCGAAGGCGCTTGCCGAACCGCTGATGCCGCGGGATGTGGTGATCGAGGCCTTTGCCTGCGATCCGCCCACCTGGTTTGTGACGGCCATGCACGCCATGAGCGCGCCGCCAGTGTGGATCAACCTCGAATACCTGAGCGCCGAAGATTGGATCGAAGGCTGCCACGGCTTGCACTCGCGTCGTCCGGACGGCCTGGAAAAGGTTTTCTGCTTTCCCGGATTTACCGCCAAGACCGGCGGCCTGCTGCGCGAGCGCGACCTGCTGCTCGCACGCGACCGGTTTCAAGCCGATGCCCAGGCGCAAGATGCGTTGCTGGCGACCTGCGGCGTGCCGGCCGATACGCGCGCACACATCGCGGCGGATGGCGCCAGCGTGGTGACGCTGTTTTGCTATCCCGATGCGCCGTTGCATGCCCTTTTCAGCGCCTTGGCCCAGCGCGACCGCCCTACCGTCCTGATCGCGCCGCACGGCGTGGCCCCGCAGACCGAATCGGCGCTCGCCCACCTGCCACCTGCCCAGCGCGCGCGGCTGGTGCTCTGCCGCATCCCGTTCGTGCCGCACGACACCTTCGACCGCCTATTGTGGCTGGCGGATCTGAACGTCGTGCGGGGCGAAGATTCACTGGTACGCGCGCTGTGGGCAGGTCGCCCCCTTCTGTGGCACATCTACCCGCAGGACGATGCCGCGCATGAGGTCAAGCTGGACGCCTTCCTGGCACGCACAGGGTGGCCCGACGCCGCCAAAGTCGCCAATCGCGCCTTCAACAAAGCCCTGCCTGGCGACGGCGCGTCTGCCGAAGGAAATCCTACCGAAGGGACGACTGCCGAAGGGACGTCTGCCGATACTGCCAACGGTGCCGCCACTGCCGACGGTGCCGGTACTGCCAATCCGCCCGCCCACACCGCATCGACTGAAACACACGCCCTACACGCCACAGATGCCGCAGATGCCGCAGATGCTGAAGATACCGCGGATGCCGCCGACTTTGCACTGTTGCACAATGGCCCCGCATTCCACGCTTGGCAAACTGCGGCCCGGCGCTACGCCGACAACGTGGCCGCCCATCGCGATTTGGCCACCACGATCGCCGACTATGGCGTGCGCGCGACGGATTGACCGCCAATAAAGACACAACTGACAGGAAACGCTAGAATATTGGGTTGTCTTTTTTAGTGCTCGCCCGGCAAAGACTCTGGCGGAGCATTCCCCAACGGAGTTTTAGTAATGAAAACCGCTCAAGAATTGCGAGTCGGCAATGTGGTCATGGTTGGCCAAGACCCCCTCGTCGTTCAAAAGACCGAATACAACAAGTCCGGCCGCAACGCCGCCGTCTGCAAACTGAAGTTCAAGAACCTGCTCACCGGTTCGGCCAGCGAGTCGGTTTACAAAGCCGACGAAAAATTCGCCGTCGTGAACCTCGATCGCAAGGAAGTGACATATTCCTACTTCGCCGATCCGATGTATGTGTTCATGGACGAAGAGTACAACCAGTACGAGATCGAAGCCGACAGCATGGGCGATTCGATCAACTACCTGGAAGACGCGATGCCCGCCGAAGTGACCTTCTACGAAGGCCGCGCCATTTCGGTCGATTTGCCCACGACGATCGTGCGCGAAATCGTATACACCGAGCCGGCCGTCCGCGGCGACACGTCGGGCAAGGTGCTCAAGCCTGCCAAGCTCTCCACGGGCTACGACATCAGCGTGCCGCTCTTCTGCGCCATCGGCGACAAGATCGAAATCGACACTCGCACCAATGAATACCGCAGCCGCGTGATGTAAATCACCAATCTGCGCTATAAAAAAGCCCCCGCGCTGAACCGCCCCACGCTTTGGGATCGGTTCATTGCCGGGGGCTTTTTCTATGCGAAGCCATGTCCGCTCACCCCTCGATTCTCGTCGTCGACGATCACCGCAAAGTGCGGGAGCCGCTCGCGCTCTATTTGCGTCGCCACGACTTCAACGTCATGACGGCGGGCGATGCCGCGCAGATGTGGTCGATGCTGGCGCACACCACGTTCGACGCGATCGTGCTGGATGTGGGCTTGCCGGATGGCAATGGCTTCGATCTCTGCCAAACCCTGCATCGCCGCATGAACGTGCCCGTGATCTTGCTGACCGCACTGGGCGAAGCGGCCGACCGGGTCCGGGGGCTGGACTTGGGCGCGGACGACTATGTGGTCAGCCCTTCGAGCCGCGCGAACTGGTGGCGCGCCTTCACAGTGTGCTGCGCCGCCGCGGGGTGCAGCAGGACAGGCAGGTAGACGTCACGCCGGCCGCCGTGCCGCCTGCAGCCGATGTGCGATACGTCTTTGCAGGCTGGGCCTATGATGCCGGCGCCAATGTGCTGAGCCGCCCGGATGGATCGCGGGTCAAACTCAGCACGGCGGAAGGTCGTCTCTTGCATGTTTTTCTCATGCATCCGCACACTGTGCTGGCGCGCGATCGCCTGATCGATCTGGTCACGCGCCCGGGCGCCGAAGTGTATGACCGCTCGATCGATCGCCAGGTCAGCCGTTTGCGCCTGAAATTGACCGATCCCACGCGTGACACCGACCTCCTGCGCACCGTGTGGGGCGATGGCTACGTGCTCAGTGCAGACGTCACATGCGCGGGTTCTTGAGACGCGTGCGACCCGAGCGCATGGCCACCCAACTTGGGTTGCTGTTCGTGATCGCGCTGCTCACCTCCAGCGTCATCGCGGCGGTATGGCTGCAAAACGTCGGCGCGCTGATCCACCCACTCTCGCGCTCGCACGTGCTGTCGGTGCTGGCGACCGCCGTCGAAACCACGCGGCGCATGCCGCCCGAAGCGGCCGCCGCGTTTCTGGCCGACGTTTCGGACGCGGCGACCCGCTTGTGGGTGGCCGATACGGCGGATGTGCCGGCATTCGAGATGCGGCCCGAAGAGCGGGCAGCCGCCCGAGATCTGCTGGCCCGTGCGGGATTGCGCGACGGCACGCCGATTTTCATGCAGCTCGAACGCGTCACAGGCGATCATGCGCGCGCGTTTTTCTTGTCGCCGGCGGGTTGGGCACCGTTGCGGCTGCGCACGAGCATTCAGTTGCCCAGCGGCGACTGGCTCAATGCGATCCAGCACCCCTCGGGTGGCTACGAATGGCAGCGCATTCTGGCGTACTCGCTGCCCGTGAGCACGTTGCCGGTGCTGCTCGTGGTGCTGTTCTCGATCTATCGTGTGGTGCGCCCCATCAAGCGCCTGGCGCAGCACGCCGAGCGGTTCAGCCGAGGTGAAACCGTGCCGCCGCTTGCGGTGGCGGGGCCACTGGAGGCGCGCGAACTCACCGCGTCATTCAATACGATGCAGCAGCGTATCGCTCGCCACATGCACACCCGCACGCGCATGCTCGCAGCAATCAGTCATGACCTCAATACGCCGATCACGGCGCTGCGTCTGCAAGTCGAACTGATGACGCCCTCGGACGCGCGCGACGACATGCTCGAAAGCCTGAATGAGCTGCGCTACATGGTGAACGAAACACTGGCGTTCGTGCGCGGCGATGCGGTGGTCGAAGCCACGTCGATGGTGTCGTTGAACGCGCTGGTCGACGACTTGCTTCGCCGCTACACCCTGATGGGCAAACCGGTACGGTGGGCGCACGCAGAACCCGTTCAGTGCCAGTGCCGGCCAGTGGCGCTCAAGCGGGCGCTCACCAACCTCATCGACAATGCCCTGCATTACGGCGGCGACGCGAGCGTTTCGTTAATGCTCGAGGCCTCTCAAGCGATCGTGCTGGAAGTGCTCGATCATGGCCCCGGCATTGCGCCGGAGATGCTCGAACAGGTGTTCGAACCCTTCGTTCAAGGCCGCGGGCAAAACGATCGTGCGCAGCGTCATGCTGGTCTCGGCAGCGGCGCACCGAGAGGCGTTGAACCTGACGACGATGCACCCAGGGGCATCGCACCAAGTGGTGTTGCACCTATCGCGGTCGCACCACACGGAGTTGCTGCAAGCAGTGTTGCACCAATCACTGGCGCACCAAACAGTGTTGCACCTGGCGGTCTTGAGCCAAGCGCCGTCGCCCCGCACGACACGCCGGGCCTTGGATTGGGCCTGGCGATCGCGCGATCGAATATTCACGCGCACGGTGGCGAACTGACGTTGGAAAACCGTCCGCCCGCCGGGCTGTGCGCCGTGATTCGATTGCCGCCAGGCGGCATCAGAACGTGATGCTGGCGCTCACCCACAAATTGCGGCCGTAATTGACCGTGCCGTAGGTTTCGTCATCCAACCGCTTATCGGTCAGGTTGTTCAGCGAGGCATTGAGCGTCAGATTCTTACTGACGTCATACGAGCCGCCGAGATCCACCGTCGTGTAGGCGGGTGCCGGCTCGCCATCGATCGTGGTGCCGTATTCCTTGCCGTAGTAATTCAGCGCCGTCCACACGCTCGCCTGACTCGACACTGCCCACTCACCGCGCAGATTGGCCTTGTGCTCCGGGATCAAAGAAAGAGGCGCACCTGCGTTGGCACCGCCCTTTTGCTTCGAATCGGTATAGGTGTAATTGGTTTTGATCGCCACGGTGGGCATCACATCCCAGCGGCCATTCAGTTCCAGTCCCTTGATCACTGCGCGATCCAGATTGACGCGTTGCATGATCCGGTAGCCGTTCCACCGATCGTCGGTCGTAATCGTCGAGAGCTTATCCTTGACGTCGTTATAGAACACCGTAGCGCCGGCCGATAAATTATCGCGGTTCGACCACATCGCCGATACCTCGTAATTCGTGCTCGTTTCCGGATCGAGATCGGGATTGCCCAGCATCACGAACGTATTGCGACGCAGGTACGCATAGCCCGGCACCACCGCCCGAATCTCCGGCGCCTTGAAGCCGCGCGACACACCGCCCTTCAGCGTCCAGTTGTCGGTCGTGCGCCACACGCCATACAGCCGCGGGCTCACATGCGAGCCATATTGTTCGTGGTCATCCAGGCGTACGCCGCCGGTAAGCGAAAACCGATCCGACATGGCCCATTCGTCTTCAACGAACACGGCTTTCTGCACCACGCCAAACGTGTACTGCTTGCGATCGCCCAGCCCTTGGTTCCAGTCATGCACTTTGCCTTGATTCCATTGCACGCCGCCGGTTGCGATGTGGTTGGCGAACGGCATCACGAGCTTGGCATCGAACACCGTATTCTCGACCTCGGGCGTGCGGCCGTACACGTCGGTTTGATCGGGCGTGGCCAAACCATCGCGTGAGGTTTTCTCATGCGAGATCGAGATGTCGGACTGCGCGCGGCCCCAACGCGCGTGGTTGGAGATCGACCAATGGCTGCGATCGTTATCCTGCTGTCGCGTGGCCCAGTTCGGGCTCAGGCCATTACCGTTGCGCAACCGCGTTTCACCGGCCTCGAACAAAAATTCCTGATTGACTGTAGGCGTGACCGCCAGCCGCACAGTGGCGTCGCGATGACGCGCTTTGGTGTAACCCAACGTCCGTTCGACATCATCGTCGGACTGCCGATCCAGATAGCGGCCCCACATCTGCAGGCCCAACAGGTCCGTCTTGATCGGACCGTTCAGATAGAACTGGGCCTGTCGCGCATTGCCCTGATCGCTGTGCTGCTGCGCGGTGTAATCCAACGTCAACGCACCGCCCCACTCGCTTGCCACCTTCTTGGTGATGATATTGATCACGCCGCCCATCGCGTCCGAGCCATACAACGACGACATCGGTCCGCGCACCACTTCGATCCGTTCGATCGCGGCGGCGGGCGGCACAAAGCTCTGCTCATAGCCTCGGTTGCCGTTCACGCGCGAATCGCGCCCGCTTTGGCGTTTGCCGTCGACCAGAATCAGCGTGTAATCGGGCGGCATGCCGCGAATGGAAATATCCGCCTCATTCGCACTGCCGTTGACGACTACGCCTTCCACATCGCGCACGGCGTCGCCCAGGTTGCGCATGGACCGGCGGCGCAGTTCGTCGCCCGTGATGACCGTGATGGATGCGGGCGCATCTTCAACCTGTTGCTCGAAGCCCGACGCGGTCACCACCACGGTGTCCAGGGTGGCGGGCGCATTGCCGGGCATTGTGGCGGACTGTGCGTGGGCAGAAGTGGCTGTCGCGGCGAGCGTCAACAGCGCCCATGACCACGGGTGCGGCGAAGAAGACATAACGTTCCTTGGCGTAATCAAATGAAAACGCGAATCGTATGCATTCGATACCGGAAAAATTGGACAAGATAAGACAGGACGCCTGGACTTCAATCACCATCGAGAAGCGATCCAGGGCCGGCATTGACGCTGCTGTATTGGCGCGCCAATGAAAACACCCCAAAGGCTGGCGAGTGGGCCAACATTTGGGGTGCGGCTGGCGGTATGCGCCAGGATGCGATGCTTCAGCTGCGATGCTTCAATTGCGATGCTTCAGTTGCGATGCTTCAATGCAGAGCTTCTTACGCGGTGCATTAAATACACCGCGTCAAACACGCTTATTAATCGATGCTCGCATCATGCGCGCGTTCGCGCACGAAGAACGCGGCAACCAATCCCAGCGCCACGCCGAACATCACGTAGTACGCCGGCGACATCGGCGAACCGGTAGTGCGGATCAACCATGTGACGATGAACTGGGCGAAGCCGCCAAAGATCATCACGGCCACGTTATAGGCCATCGACATGCCCACCGAGCGCACATTGGCGGGAAACATTTCGGCCATGACGGTGCTGAATACACCGAAGAACGCCGCAACAAACAGACTGATGATCACCTGCACGATCAACAGCTTGCTGATCGACGGTTCGTTGGTCAGCCAGGCGTACAACGGCAGCAGCACCACCATGTAGCCCAGCAACGAACCGATCAACAGCGGACGGCGGCCTATACGATCGGACCAGGCGCCCATGAACGGCATCAACACCACCATCAAGGCGGCACCGGCCATCTGAACCAGGAAGGTATCGTGCAGCGGCAGCTTGAGCGTCACCGTCGAGAACGTGACGAGGTAGGTGAACGTGATGTAGATCGACACCGTGCACGTGACGACGAGACCCATGCCCACAAGCGTTTCGCGGCGGTACGTGCGCAGCATTTCCAGCACGCCGATCTGCTTGACGGTGCCGGCCGCCTGGGCGGCCTTGAGCTGCTTGAACGCTTCGGGCTCTTCCACATTGCGGCGGATGTAGATCGCCACCGGCACGATCAGCAAACCGAACGCGAACGGCAGGCGCCAGGCCCAATCCATCAATTCCTGTTGCGTGAAGATATCGGTGATCAAGGTACCGACGGCCGCGCCAAGCAGCAACGCGGTCATTTGACCGGTCATCTGCCACGAACCGTAAAAGCCGCGTTTGCCGGCCGGCGCCAATTCGATCAAGAGCGCCGTCGAGGTGCCGAACTCGCCGCCAGCGGCGAAGCCTTGCAGCAATCGCGCCATCACGATGAACATCGGCGCCAGCAAACCGACTGCCGCATACGTGGGCGCCAGCGTGATCAGCGCGATGGCCACAGCCATCAGGCCCGTCACCATCACCATCGCGGCCTTGCGGCCTTTGCGGTCGCCGTAGAGGCCCAGAATAATGCCGCCTACCGGGCGCATGAAGAACCCGACGCCGAAGACGGCGGTGGTCAGCAGAATCTGGTTGATGTTGTCGCTGGGATCGGCCGGATTGCTCGGGAAGAAGAGCTTGGCCACGATCGGCGTCATAAAGGCGAAGACGAGGAAGTCATACCATTCGAGCGCATTACCGATGACGGCCGCCAGAATGTTTCTCTTGGGAACTGCTTGCTCTTGCACGAAAGGTCCTTTATTGCGGGACGATTCCTGAGGTCGTGCGCGAGGCACGCCGATGCCCGGAGCACAGCGCGCATCGGCCCACAGGAGGGTTGTAGGATGTCTGCGGCCGTGACTTTACCTCTTTTGCGCCCGCACGACAGTCCAAGTGCAACTTCAGTCCCTGCAATGCCGGTTTGCGCAAGATCGTCCAGCGCAAAGTCAGCTGTGCAAGGCAGGTCAGGTCAGTGCAACTTAAGCCGTCGAGGCCAGCCCGTGCAATCCCGGTCAGTGCAGATTATCGTCGCCGTCGAAGATATCGGGCAGCGCGACGATATCGATGCCGTCTTCGGCCAATGCTTCCTGCTCTTCGCGCGTGGCGGTGCCGCGAATGGCACGGGTATCCGTATCGCCTTCATGCATTTTGCGCGCTTCCTCGGCAAAACGCGGGCCGACGTTCTCGGCGCGGCGCACGAAGGCTTTGACCTGTTTGAACACTTCCACCTGCAAAGCGGCCAAGCGCTCGGGCGTCATGGGTTCGCCCTTGCCGCTCGCGCCACCGGGAACCGGTGCCATGGCCGATGAGCGGCCCACGTCGCTCGCGCCGACCTGCGGGCGTTCGCGCACGGGCGCAGGGGCCGAGTGCAAGTGCCCCACGTTCAGGCGGGGTGCCGACAGGCGTTTGACGACCTGTGCGTCGCCGCACACCGGACAGACGATCAGTCCGCTGGCGTGCTGCGTGTCGTAGTCGTCATGCGAGCGAAACCACCCCTCGAAGACGTGGTGCTGCGCACACTCCAGATCGAAAACTTTCAGGCTCATGCGCTTCAAATGGGGGTGGCGGGATCAAACACAAGCCGGGGCACGGCGGCCAGCAAGCGCTGGGTCATGGGGTGCTGCGGCTGACGCAGGACGGATTCGGCGGGGCCTTCCTCGACGATGCGCCCGCCGTCCATGACGGCGATGCGATCTGCAAGGTACTCCACCACGCCGAAATTGTGGGTGACGAACAGATAGGCGATACCCAGCTCGGCCTGCAATTCGCGCAGCAAATCCAGTATCTGCGCCTGCACCGACACATCCAGCGCAGATGTCGGTTCATCGCAGATCAATATTTTAGGCGAGACGGCCAGCGCGCGGGCGATCGCGATGCGTTGCCGCTGTCCGCCGGAAAATTCGTGGGGATAACGCGACACTGCGTCTTCCGGCAACCCCACTCGATCGAGCAGGCTGCGCACCCGCGCCGTGCGCGCAGTGGCGCTCAGATCGGGCACCAGGGCATGCACGCCCTCCTCCAGGATGGCACCCACGCGCATGCGCGGGTCGAGCGAGGCAAACGGATCCTGAAACACGATCTGGATATCCCGTCGCAATGCCCGCAGTGGCCGCCCGCGTGCTGCGAGCAGATCCTGGCCGCCCAGCGTGGCGCTGCCCGAGAGCCGCGCGCCGCTGGTGAGCTGCAGCAGCGCCTTGGCGGTCGTGGTTTTGCCGCACCCCGATTCTCCCAGCAGCGCCAGGGTTTCGCCGGCACGCAAATCGAACGACACGCCGTCGACCGCCTTGACCCATGACGCCGGTCGCCGCAAGACGCCACTGCGTACGGGATAGTGCACCCGCAGATCCTTCACCACCAGAAGCGGTGCGCCGGAAGGGGTGACCCGCTCGATGAAGGGCTTGGCCGCACCTTCCGCCCGCGCGGCATTCTCGCGCACGCCCCCGGCCGCCGACAGCGCCCGCCCCCGTTTTTCGAACGTGGGGATGGCGGCAAACAACTCCCGCGCGTAGGGATGATCGGGCGCCGCAAAAAATTGGTCGGCCGGCGCGCTGGTCACGATTTCGCCGGCGCGCATCAGCGCCACATGATGGGCGGTATTGCGCACCACCGCCAGGTCGTGGGTGATCAGCAGCATGGCCATGCCGAGATCCCGCTGGATCTCGGCCAGCAGATCGAGCACCTGCGCCTGCACCGTCACGTCCAGCGCAGTGGTGGGCTCGTCGGCAATCAAGAGCGTGGGTTCGGCCGCCAGGGCGATTGCAATCATCACCCGTTGCTTCTGGCCGCCCGAAAACTGAAAGGGATAATCGTCGATGCGCCGCTCGGGTTCCGGAATGCCCACGCGGCGCAGCCAGTCGATGGCCCGGGCGCGTGCTGCGCGGCCGCGCAAGGTTGTGTGGGCCTGCAAGGTCTCGACGATTTGATCGCCCACCCGCATCACAGGATTCAGACTGGTCGCCGGTTCTTGAAAGATCATGCCCGCACGCGCGCCGCGCACGTCACGCATATCGGCTTCGGACAGCTGATTGACGTCGTCGCCGGCGATCAGCACCGCACCGCCCATCACCTGGGCGGCGTCCGGCAAAAGGCGCAGCAACGACAGCGCAGTCACACTTTTGCCGCACCCCGATTCGCCCACGAGCGCGAAGGTTTCGCCGCGCGCGATCGTCAGCGCCAGATCCTGCACCACCGAACGAATACCCGCTTCGGTCGCCATCGTGATATTCAGCCCCGATACCTCGAGCACCGGCGCCGCGCCCGTTACGGCCTGATCGTGCGCGCTCATTGCGGTACTCCCGGCACGGTCGGGGTGGCAGCAGCCACCGACGCCTGGCCCTTGCGCCGCGGGCGGAACCGCTGCGTACGCGGATCGAAGGCCGCGCGCACGGCATCGGCAAACAGGTTGGCCGCCAGCACCAGCGTCAGCATGAAGAGGAAGGCGGTGAGCAGGCTCCACCAGATCATCGGATCGCGCGACATCTCAAGCCGCGCGCCATCGATCATCGAGCCGAACGAATTCATGGTGGGATCCACACCGATGCCCAGGTACGACAGCACGGCTTCGTACAACACCAGTCCCGAAAATTCGAGCACGATGGTAATGAGCACAATGTGCATGACATTGGGCAGCAGGTGGCGGCGCATGATGGTGAAGTGCGATACCCCGAAGGCCCGCGCAGCCTGCACATAGTCGAGCTCACGCAGCTTGAGCGTTTCGGCACGCAGCAGGCGGCACAGTCCGGACCAACCGGTGAGGCCGAGAATCATGCACAGCATGAAGAGCCGCAGATCGGCGCGCGCGGCCGACGTGGGAAAGAGCGTGGGATTGGCGTCGATGTACACCTGCATCATCAATACGCAAGCCGCCACCAGCAGCACGCCGGGGATCGACGTGAGCGTGGTGTACACATACTGGATCACGTCGTCGACCCGGCCCTTGAAATAGCCGGCCGAAATGCCGAGAACCAGCGCCGGCGGCAGCATGGCCAGCGTGGTCAGGCTACCGATCACCAACGCGGTGCGGATACTTTTGAGCGATTGCCACAACACATCGTTGCCAGTGTTGCCGGTGCCCAAGGCGTGATAGCCGCTTGCCAGACCGGCCAGGCCGCCCACCACCACGGCCAGCATTGCAACGGTGCACCAGATGGCGCGCCAGGGCATGTCGGTCTCGCCGCGCATCCAGGCGCGCCGGGCGGTAGCAAAGCCCACCCCGCGGCGCGCTTGCACGGCGGTCATCGCCACGGCCGCAACCAAGGCGAACACCAGACCGGCGGCGACACCCGCAAAGAGGCGCCAGGCAATGTCGGGACCGCGTCCACTATCTGGATCGGGCAAATGCGCCCCGCCAAACTTCAGCCGTGGAAAATCGCGCACCGGTTGATCGTTGATGATCTCGGTTTCCTTGGTGAATTGACGCGTGGCCAACGGCTGCGAGTACGTTTTTTCGGGGCTGGCCAGCACCGTGCCGTCCAGCAAGCCATCCAGCGCCGACTTCACGATGGGGGCATACAGTTTGGGCGCATCCGGCGCGGCATTGGCCACGGGCGGCAAGAGCGGCCGGTAATGGATGGAGTCGAGCAACCCGATCGTGACGAACGCCATCAGGATGACCGCCGAGCACATCGCCGGCGCATCGGTGGCGACCCGCCGCCACGTCACCCGTAAAGTGGGGGTGCGACGCACGTGCCAGATATACAGCAACACGCCGGCCACCATGCCAAACATGGCGATATCGGTCCAGAGAAAAACGAATTCAGGCATGGTCGCTCACTCGAATCGAACGCGCGGATCGGCGAAGGTGTAGGAGATGTCGGCCAATATCAGCCCCACGATATAAAGTGCCGATCCCAGAAACACCATGGCGCGGACGATCGAAAAATCCTGCGCGTTGATGGCATCGATGGTGTAACTGCCCAAGCCCGGAATGCCGAAAAACGACTCGGCAATCAGGCTACCCATAAAAAGCAGCGGCAAACCCGATACCGTGCCGGTGAGAATGGGCAACATGGCATTGCGCAGCACGTGGCGAAACATCACCGCCGTCTCGGAAAGCCCTTTGGCTCGCGCGGTGCGCACATAATCCTTGCCCACCTCCTCCAGAAACAGCGTGCGATAGAAGCGCGCTTCGGGTCCCAAACGGGAGATCACGCCCACCAGCACCGGTAGCGCCAGAAACTTGATGGCGTCCAGCCCGTTCAGATAACCCGAATAGGGCACCAGCCGCAGCAGCTTCGAGAACATCCACTGCCCCGCGATGATGTAGAACAGGCTCGAGATGGACAGCAGCAGCACGCACAGCACGACGCCCCAGAAATCGAGACGCGTTGCCCGAAAGAAGACCAGCGTGAACGAAAACACGATGCTCACGAAGATACCGAGCAAAAAGGTCGGTACCGCCAAGGCAAGACTCGGCCCCATGCGGTTGAGAATCTCGCTGCCGATACTGCGTCCGCCGTCCGACGCCCCAAAATCGAACTTCAAAAGCGGCACCGAGCGTTGGTAGAAAATGGTGTCGGTAACGCGCGCCGTGCCTTCGGCCGCACGATTGATGAACAGCGGCTTGTCGTAGCCGCGTTCGACTTTCCATTTTTCGACCGCATCCTGGCTGACGCGTTGGCCGCCAATGGCCAGACGAGCCATGTCGTCCGGCGTATTCACAGCAAAAAACAGCGCGAACGTAAATAGATTGACGCCGATCAAAATGAGCACGCCATAGCCCAGGCGCCGGAATATATAGGCGATCATGCGGAATCCTTCGCGGTAGCGCGGGCCGCCGCGCCAAAGGCCGTGCGTTTGCTGCGCCGGCGATACGTGACGTAGGCGGGCAGAATCGCCAGCGCAATAATGAGCGCCAGCACGATCAGCGGCCACCAGATGGGGCTATTCCATTCGCGGATCTTGGCGTCACGCAAAACGGGATCGATCTTCATGTACTGCAGCGTGTTGCGCACCATCTGCGTGGGCTTCGCATTGCCCACCCACTGGTGATAGGCGCCGCCCGAAAAGGGAAAATAGCCGAACATCCACGGTGCATCGCGCTGTACGAGCGTCGTCATTTGATGGATCAACTGCTCTTTTTCCGGCCCGTCATCCAACGTTTTCATCCGCTCGAACAGCTTGTCGTATTCGGGATTGGCATAGTTGGAGGCGTTTTCACCGTTGTGATCGGCCTTGGCATTGGGGCCGTACAGCAAGAACAGAAAATTCTCGGCGTCCGGATAATCGGCTTTCCAGCCCCAGAGGAAAAGTTGTGCCGCGCCGCGGCGCATCTTGTCCTGGAATCGGTTGTAGTCGGTGGCGCGCACGTCCAACTGCACGCCGATGCGCGAGAGCTGCCGCCGCATCCAGTCAAATCGGGGATCGGCACCCGCCCCCACCATCGAGTCGTAGTGCAGCACCAAGGGCGCGCCGGTCTTGGTTTCGCGGCCACTGGGGTAACCGGCTTCGGCCAGCAGGCGGCGCGCTTCATCCAGCGACTTGCGCTGCGGCCGGCCACCCACGTCGTCGTACACGGTTCGATTCATGCCGGCGGGTGGCGGCTGATAACCCAGCACGCCTGGGGGCACGGGGCCATGCGCCACTTCGGCCTGGCTATTTTCGAACACCGCCACGTATTCGTCCCAGTTGAACGCAATACTGATGGCCTGGCGCAACTTGCGGTTTTTCTCTTGCTGCTCGGGCGTATCGCCCCGCCCCACCACCGGATCTTTCCAGTTGAAGCCCATATACCAATTGGACGTCTCGACCGTCGTCGGCAGCGCGATGCCGCGGTCTTGATAGAGCGATGCCTTCTGGGGCGAATCGCTCGCGGCGACCCGCATGCTCACGCCGTACTCGCCGCGATCGAGCTGCGGCACGTCGTAATAGCCCTGCAAAAACTTGCCCGACAGCGGAATCGCTTCCTTCTCCAGGCTGAATACGGCCCGATCGATGAACGGAGTGGGTTTGCCGCAATCGGCGAGCAGGCCTGCCGCGGCATCGCCCGGTTCCCCCTCGCAGGGATACGGCTCGCCATGAAAATTGGGATTGCGTTGCATCACATGACGGCGATTTTGAATCGACTCCGTCAACATATAGGGGCCCGTGCCCACCGGCCAGGTATTGAACGACAGATCACGCGCGGCCATGCCGGGCTGACTGTAAAAACGGTCGGCCTCCCACGGGATCGGTGCCACGAAGGTCATCGCCAGCCAATACTTGAATTGCGGGTACTTGCCCTTGATGCGAATACGCAAGGTATACGGGTCGACCGCCTCGATGCCCGGTACATCGGTCGCGCGCAGATCGAGCCACGGCAAATCACGACCGCCCGGGGGCACGCCTTCGCGCAACTTGGCATCGACCTGCTTGAGTTGGGTGCCGTAGGCCTCGAAACCGACGATGTAATCGGCCATCAACGAGTAGATTGGCGAGGCCACGCGCGGGCTGGCCAAACGTTTGATGCCGTAGGCGTAATCGGCCGCCGTGAGTTCGCGGGTGCCGGTTTCCTTGAAGTCGGGCACCGCGACGATATCGCTCAGCGCCTCTGGCGCCAACGGAAAGTACGTGCTTGTGCCGTCGGCTTTCGTCGCAAACGCGGGATGCGGCTGAAACCGCACGCCCTTTCGGATCGGGATGTCGTAGATGCTCTCGGCAATGCTTTCGCCCGGCGCGTCGTCGGGCAAAGGCTGGCCCTGCGCGTTCACATACCTTGGGGCCAACACCTCGGCTGCGCCGCGCGGCGTCAGCACATAAGGCCGCTTCAGGTAGTCATAGCCATATAACGGTTCGTATATGTTGTAGGTGAACGTGGTTTCGTCCACCGAATACGACTGCGCCGGATCGAGGTATTTGGGCGATCGGCCCGCAAAGGCGGCGAACAACGTATTGTCCGATTCCGCGCCCGCTTCATAGGGACTATTGATCGGACTCGCAGCCGTGGCAGGGCCCGCCGCACCCGACATGGCGGCGATTCCCAACACGGTATTTCTCAACCATACGATCCAACCCATGACCCACCTTTCGTGCAAAGCCCACGGAAGGATAGCAAACGCCGTTTTTATCGGTCACATTGGGCTTGGCGCCAGCAGTCATAGCGCCACTGCCAGGGCGCTTTGGGATCGCGTTCGGCCCACAATCCGCGGCGCGCGGCGCTCGCCTGCGACTGCAAACCGGGCAACGTCTTGTCGCGCAGATACTCGCCTTTGCGCGCGGTATAGGCCCAGGCGAATCCCGCACGCACCTGCTCGCGGCTGGCCGTGTCCCCATCGGGCGCGACCAGATCGCAAATGCTGCGCTTGTACTGATCGGTGTCGTAGCAGCGCGCGGTAACCGTTTTACCGGCCAACCACTGGCCCAAATGATCCTGCGATGCATTGCTGAACGGCTGCCCCGGCTGTTTGCTGCCGTGGCCCTGCTCCGGGGCATCGATGCTGTCCAGACGAATCTTGATCTGCTCGCCCGAAACGGTGAGGAACGTGACCGTGTCGCCATCGGCGATGCGCACGACGCGACCGCTGTAAGTGCCGCGACCAGGCGCCGACGCCGTGCGGCTGGCTGCGCCACTCCCTTTGCTGGCGGTATCGCGATGCTCAGCCGGAACGCCATTGGGTCCCATCGCCGACACATCGATATTCCAATAAGCGGCCAACGATCCGGTCAAGGCCACCAAGCCGGCGATCACGATGCCGGCAACTTTCTTTTTCATACGCTGGCGAAACTGCCTGGTGATGCGACGCGTCAAAGCCACCCCGTCTTACGAAAACGCCAATAGAGAAAACTGCAGGCAGACACGATCACGCCGAGCGTGACCGGATAGCCGTACACCGCTTTGAGTTCGGGCATGTGTTCGAAGTTCATGCCGTAGATGCCTGCGATCGCCGTGGGCACGGCCAGGATGGCTGCCCAAGCCGCAAGCTTACGCGTCGTATCGTTCTGCGCCGATTGCCCGATCATCAGACTCGCTTCGAACGCAAACGCCAGCGCCTCACGAAAAGAATTGATGAGTTCATCCACCCGCACGACCCGGTCGGCGACCTCGCCGAAGTAAGGCCGCGCATGCACATCGATGTTCGACACCTCCACCCGCGACAGCCGCCGGCAGATTTCAGCCAGCGGCGAGATTGCCGCGTGAATGCGCAGCAGATCGCGTCGTTGACGATAGACACGGCGCACATCCGAATCTTTCTGACCGCGAATCAACAATTTCTGCTCGGCATTCTCGACCACATGCTCGAGCTTGGTGGCGGCCGCCACATAGCGATCGACCAGCAAATCGAGCAGTTCGGCCGCGACGAAGTCGCTGCCGCGCGCCAACAATTCCGGCGCATTCTCCAGCCGCTCGCGCAGTTCGCGATGCGTGGACACCGCACCGCGGCGCACCGTGAGCAGGTAGCCTTTGCCGATCAGGATCTGCGTTTCGCCGAAAATCGGACGTTCGTTGCCCACCTCGACGGTGATCGCCACCACCAATACGGCGTTGCCGAAGTCGATGATCTTGGGCCGGCGATGCGGGGCCAATAACTCTTCTTCTGCTTTACAGCCAATATTCAGTTCGGCGCTCACACGCTTGAGCAATTCTGGATCGGGATCTTTCAGGCCCAGCCAGATCAGGCCATGTTGACGCGAGACGACATCGTGCAGATTGTCGAGCGACACATCCTGGCCGCGCTTGCCATCCACATAGCAAATCGACGCCACGACTGCCCCACCATGAGGGTCGGAAGGCGGGTCGCCCGCTGCAGGAGCCGCCGCAGTGTCGGAGACCGGCGGTTCATCCCTCCCTTCGCCCACGACAGGATCGTCGGCGAAGTCCTCGGAGAAGGTGTCGTCCTGCGCGTCGTCATCCTGCACTTTGGCGGGGTCCGCATCGAACGGACGTTCGGTTTTCGCCATGGCTGCCTCATATCTTGTAGGGAGTGCGCGGTCCGCAGCGCATCGCCCAAAATGTCGCGCCGATGATATCACCGGCGTCCCGCGATGCGCATTGGATCAAGGGTCGAACGCGTCACCGCGCGCACCGCATACGGCGGGCCTGCATCGCGCGCATGCGACTGCGTCTTCGATTCGACCTGCGTGTGCGATTCGATATGGCATTGCGGTCAGTGGCTGATTGCACATCGATGCCTCGATCGGCCAATCGCTGGGTCGTGTTCTTGCCCCATGCGAGGCCGATGAAAAGTGAGTAGGTACTGCGCTTGCTGCATGCTGCGCCGGATCGGGTCGCACGGCGAGGTTGTACGGCGCGTTCGCGATCGCCGGTTCGCCGACCGCTCGCCTTCGAACGCGCATCACCACCTTTCGCAACAGGATCATTGCCATGGCGCCAAGCGTCACACCTGCTCGCCCAACCGCGCTGCGCATCGGCATCTCGGGTTGGCGCTATCCCCCGTGGCGCGGCACCTTCTATCCCGACGATCTCCGCCAAGCCGACGAGTTGTTGTACGCGTCGCACCAACTGCCTACGATCGAAATCAACGGCACCTTCTACAGTCTGCAAACGCCGGAACGCTTTGCAACGTGGGCCGCATCCACGCCGAACGGCTTTGTGTTCAGCGTCAAAGCGCCGCGCTACATCACGCACATCCGGCGGCTGCGCGACATCGAAGAGCCGCTGGCCAATTTTTTTGCATCCGGCCTTTTCGCGTTGAAGGAAAAACTCGGACCCGTGCTGTGGCAGTTTCCGCCCAGTCTGGCATTCGACGAAGCGCGCTTCGAGGCATTTGCGCGCGCGCTGCCTGCCGACACCGAATCCGCTGCACGGTTGGCGCACAAGCACAGCCACCGTCTGGATGGCCGCGCGATGATGACAGCCGACGCGCCGATGCCGTTGCGCCATGCGATCGAAGTGCGCCACGAGAGCTTCGAGAACGATGCGTTCATCGATCTGATGAAAGCCCACAACATTGCGATCGTCACTGCCGACACCGCCGGCAAGTGGCCACGCCTGTCTGCGGCCACCGCCGATTTCGCGTACGTGCGATTGCATGGCGACAGCGCGCTTTACAGCAGCGGCTACACCGAAGACGCGATCGCACAGTGGGCCCGCACGTTGTATGGCTGGTCGCGCGGCGAAGACACACCCTTGCCCGGAAGCCGCGTGGGCGCGCGTCCTCCGGTCGATCGTGCACGCGATGTTTACTGCTACTTCGACAATGATTTGAAGGTGAAGTCGCCACGCGATGCACGTCGTTTGATGAGCGCTTTGCATTTGCCGATGGCACCAATCGAAACATAATCATGGGTGCATGCGCTTTCACACCATCTTCGTTTTTGAGATCATGATTGCTGCGTGCACGCGACGAACCGCTTCCTAAACATCAATTAGTTGATCTTTAATTGCAGATTGCCTTGTCAGCGTGATCCATTCACATAACACTTGCGCTATAAAGCACGGTATTACGCGGCACCACGCTAGACCTTGAACGCTAAAGCGGAGAATAAACACATGGGCTCAACCACACCCAACAAGCCAGACGCGGAGTCGGATCACACATCCGAACCCCATAAGGAACCGGTGGCGACATACCAACAAGCCGTCGACGAGGCATTGGATCAATCATTTCCGGCAAGCGATCCGATCCCGCCAAGCGTCGCTGAAAAAGCAGATGCCCCCACTTCCACCGCCAAAGACGAAAAGGACTGGACCTTGAATTCCGACACCACAAAGACCCCGAAGAAAAGCCCGCGTAAACCGGCTGCCGCCAAAAAGGCCGCACCTGTTGCCGCTGATGCTGTCGCCGCCACGCCTGCTGCCGCAACCAAGCCCGCAGCCGCCAAGCGCGTGACCAAGAAGCCCGCCGCCAAGAAGTCGACGGCTGCGACCACGACCGCCGCCACGACCGCCCCCGCTAAGAAAGCGACGGCCAAGAAAGCGACCGTCAAGAAAGCTGTCGCCAAGAAGTCGACCGCCAAAACGGCTACCGCCACCAAGGCCGTGAAGAAAGCGACGACCAAGAAGGCTGCCGCCAAGCCGGCCACCGCCAAGAAAGCGACGGCCACCAAGTCGACCGCCAAGAAGGCCACCGTGAAGAAGGCTGCCGCGACGAAAGCCGCCAGCAAGTCCTCCGCCAAAAAAGCCACGACCAAAAAAGTCGCCGCGAAATCGGCAACGGCCAAGAAAGCCACGGTAAAGAAAGCCGTCGCCAAGAAAGCCACGGCAAAGAAAGCGGTCGCCAAGAAGTCGCCCGCCAAGAAAGTTGCGGTAAAGAAAGCGCCGGCTAAAGCGGCCGTCAAAAAAGCAGCCAAGAAGGCCGCCAAGAAAGTCGCCGTGAAAAAAGCGCCGGCCAAGAAGGCCGCCGTCAAGAAAGCACCGGCCAAAAAAGCCGCTGCCAAGAAATCGGTCGCCAAGAAAGCCAGCGTGAAGAAAAGCGCCGTTAAGTCGACGCCCAAGAAAGCCACCGCCAAGAAAGCCGCCACCAAGAAGACCCCGGTGACGCGCGCGGCCGCCAAGAAGTCGACGGCCACGAAATCGACCGCCAAGAAAGCCACGGTCAAAAAGACCCAAGCCAAGAAAGCCACGCGCCGTTAATGCGCGCGCGTCTCGCGAGCGGATATCCGCTTGAACGATGACGCCGCAGCATCAAGCGCAAGAATGCCACCCCGAGGGGTGGCATTTTTTTTACCGGCGGCAATGGCATCAGGCAGCGAACGCCCCTGCACTATTGCCAGATCGATCGGATGCGGCTGGCGATATCGATGCGTTTTTCGGTGAGCGCCGGATCCGCTGGCGGCAGCGGCCCCAATGCCGGCGGTTTGGGCAGCAACTCGAACTGCGCCAGCATGCTGTCCGGAATGAAGCGCGTGCGCGACCCGTACACATGGCGATCGCCCATGGCGCTTTGCTGATGCACGTAAAACCGTTGCGGCACCACCAATTGCAGTTGCTCCTTGGCGCGGGTCATCGCCACATAAAGCAAGCGACGCTCTTCCTCGATTTCTTCGCTGCTGCCCGTGGCCATATCGGACGGGATACAGCCGTCGACCACATTCAGCACATATACGGCTTTCCATTCCTGCCCTTTGGCCGAATGAATCGTCGACAGGATCATGTAATCCTCGTCGCGTAGCGGCACACCGGATTCGTCGCTGGTGGCGTCCGGCGGATCGAGGGTGAGCTCGGTCAGAAAACGTTCGCGCGTGCCATAGCTCGCGGCGATACGCGCCAGCTGATCGAGATCGGCGCGGCGTACCGCATGATCGTCGTACAGGCGCTCGAGTTGCGCCCCGTACCAGCCGATCGTGAGATCGATATCGGCAGGCCAGCTCAACCCCGGCGCGCGCAGTTGCGCGTAGCACGCGGCAAACGCCGCCCAGTCTTCTGCCGACGCGCCGGCAGGCTTGAAGGCACTCACCACCTCGGAAGACGCACGCGAACCCATCAGGGTGTCCATCAATTTGCCTGCGGTGGCCGGGCCGATTCCGGGGATCAACTGTGCCACCCGAAAGCCCGCAATGCGCGACTGCGGGTTGTGCGCGAAGCGCAACACGGCCAGCACATCCTTGATATGCGCGGCTTCCAGAAACTTCAATCCGCCGAACTTCACGAAAGGGATGTTGCGCCGGGTGAGTTCGAGTTCGACCGCCGCGCTATGACTGGAGGTGCGAAACAGCACCGCCTGCGATTTGAGCGTGGCCCCCGCTTCGCGGTTGGCCAGCGCCTGATCGGCAATCCACCTCGCCTGCCCCGCATCGTCGCTCACGGTGACCAGTGCCGGGCGCTGAGGCGACGGCCGATCCGTCCAAAGGTTCTTGGCGAACCGTTCGCGCGCCAGGCCGATGACCGCATTCGACGCATCGAGAATGGATTGCGTCGACCGATAATTGCGATCGAGCGTGATCACCCGTGCAGGCTGTGAAAAATGCTGCGGGAAATCGAGGATGTTGCGCACCGTGGCGGCGCGAAACGAGTAAATCGATTGGGCATCATCGCCCACCACCGTCACGCCCTGCCCCGTGGGCTTCATGGCCAGCAGCACCTTGGCCTGCAGCACATTGGTGTCCTGGTACTCGTCCACCAGCACATAATCGAAGCGATTGCCCACATCGCGCGCGATCTCGGCATCGCCCATCATCTCGGCCCAGTACAGCAGCAGGTCGTCGTAATCGAGCACATGCTGGTCCTGTTTGGCCAAGATGTAGGCCCGAAACAGTTGCTTGAGCTGATCCTCCCACTGCGCGCACCATGGAAACGACGACTTGAGCACGTCGGCCAACGACGCTTGGCTGTTGACCACCCGCGAATACACCGACAAGCACGTGCCCTTGAGCGGGAACCGCGTTTTGGTCTGCGTAAATCCCAACTCGTGGCGCAGCATGCCGATCATGTCTTCGGCGTCGCCCCGATCCAGAATCGTGAACGTCTCCGATAACCCGATGCGCGGCGCGCAGTCGCGCAGCAGCCGCGCACCGATGCTGTGGAAGGTGCCCGCCCAAGGCAATGAGGGCGGTGCGTAGCCGCTGCGCATCCCCAACGCGCGCTGCAGCACGCTGCCCACACGCCGTTCCATCTCCATGGCGGCGCGGCGCGAAAAGGTAAGCAGCAGCATGCGTTGCGGATCCGCGCCATTGCGAATCAAGTGCACCACCCGGTGCGCGAGTGTGTTGGTTTTACCGGAACCGGCGCCGGCAATGACCAACAAAGGGGTGTGCTGACCGTCCGCGACGCCGTGTTCGACGGCCTCGCGTTGGGCGGTGTTGAGCTCGTCCAGGGGGTCGGACGGAGCAGGCTGGGAAGGCGCGGGCATTGGGGTCATACGATTATTTTACTGTATGGGCATACAGATGTTTTTGAGCGGCAATTCGCTTGCTGAAACAAGGGTAGCGTTATTAAGCGGGCACAGCGTTTGCGTCATGGCAATCACATGATTATTTGTGATGTCGACACGTATGGTGATTTTCGCCGACGTTCGAATCTATTTACCAAGCCCTTAAAGGAGCCCACAACATGTCCGACAAAATTACGACACTGCTGAACGAACTGGTGGAAACCTCGAAGAATGGCGAATTGGGTTTCAAAGCCGCCGCCGAAGATGCCAAGAACCCGCAATTGAAGACGGTGTTTGCGCGTCGCGCTAGCGACTGCGCCTCGGGCGCTGCTGAGCTGCAAGCGCTGGTGTCGCAACTGGGTGGCAAGCCTGAAGATAGCGGCACCGTTGCCGGCGCTGTGCATCGCGGTTGGTTGAACCTGAAGGCCGCCGTTACGGGTCGCAGCGATCTGTCGATCCTGGAAGAGTGCGAAAAAGGCGAAGACGTTGCCAAGAAGAACTACGGCGACGCGCTCAAAGAGCCGTTGCCTGAGAACGTCCGCGCAGTCGTGCAAAAGCAATACGACGGCGTGCTGAAGAATCACGATCAGATCCGTGATCTTCGCAACGAATACCGCGACGCCGAAAAGGCTTAAGCGGAAAACGGTGCCTTAACCGGCGCCGGTACCATAGAGGCTAGCCCCGCACATTGCGCGGCTAGCCTCTTCGCTTTTCGGGATACTGCTTTGAGTCCTACTGCCTCGATTGCCGTCGGCACGGCGTCATGGACCGACAAGTCCTTGTTGGCCAGCAAGCGGTTCTACCCGCCAGGCGTGGGTACCGCCGAAGGGCGCCTGCGTTACTACACCACCCAATTTCCGCTGGTTGAAGTGGACGCGGGTTTCTATGCCATGCCCACCCCTGCGCGCAGCGTACTGTGGTGCGAGCGCACCCCACCGTCGTTCACCTTCAACGTCAAACCATTCCGCTTATTCACCGGGCATCAAACGCCGGTGAGCAGCTTGGACCCCGACATTCGCCGAGCCCTGCCGCCAGGGCTGCCGGCAACCGTATTTATCGATCAGGTGCCGCGCGACATTGTGGATGAACTGTGGCGGCGCTTTCTGCTAAGCCTCGATCCTTTGCGCATGGCCGACAAGCTCGGGATGGTGCACTTTCAGTTTCCACCTTGGGTGCGCAACGACGCCCGCGGTCGTGCGCGCATTATCGATTGCGTCTCGCATATGGAAGACATGACCTCAGGCGTCGAGTTGCGTCATTACAGCTGGTTTGCATCTCCCGCCGCCACTGACAGTACCCTCGCCTTCGAACGCGAGCTGGGCGTCGTGCATACCGTAGTGGACAGCCCGCAAGGGTTCGACAACACCGTGCCGGATGTCTGGGCGACCACGCATCCTGAGCTGGCGCTAGTGCGCCTGCATGGCCGCAATGAAGCCGCCTGGCGTGCAACCGGTCCGGCGTCGTCGAGCCGCTTCAACTACGACTATGCGCCGCACGAATTGGCGGAACTGGCCGAACGCGTTCGGCGGTTGGCGCACAACATCGAACGCACACACGTGGTCTTCAACACCAATTATCAAGACCAAGGCATGCGCAACGCGAAAGGATTGATGTCCGCACTCGACGCATCATTGCTGCTCCCCACTTGAGAGAGGAACCGTTGTATGCACTCAAGCCCAGTCCCGCTAAAGCCCGATAAGCGCTCGCGTGCGGTTGCGCGATGCGTGCGTGATCGGTGACAAGCACAAGGCCTAAGCGCTCAATGCGGCCAAGGCATCCGCGCTGTTGCGAGCCACTTTCAGCGTCAGCAGATCGTCCGCACGGGTTTTGCCCAGATTGATCGCGGCGATCGGCTTGCCGTCGGCCGCGGCAGACCGCACGAAGCGAAAGCCCGAATACACCATCAAGGAAGATCCCACGACGAGCACGGCTTGGGCACGCGCCAGTGCTGCCAGCGCGCGGTCCACCCGATCGCGCGGCACGTTCTCGCCGAAGAACACCACATCGGGCTTGAGGATGCCGCCGCATACCGGACACGGTGGCACATTGAAATCCGCGAAGTCGTCACGCTCGAGATCGGCGTCGCCATCGGGCGCCTGCACCGCTTCCAGATGCACCCAATCGGGATTGGCCACTTCGAGCCACCCCTGAAAATCGTGCCGGTCGAAAAGCGAGTGGCACTGCATGCACACCACGCGATCGAGTCGGCCGTGCAGATCCACCACGTGGCGGCTGCCGGCGGATTCGTGCAAACCATCGACATTCTGCGTGACCAGCAATTCCACCTGGCCGCGTGCCTCCATCGCTGCGAGCGCGAGATGCGAGGCATTGGGTGACACCGAGCCGAAGCGACGCCAGCCGATCATGCTGCGCGCCCAGTAACGCGCCCGATCGATCTCGGCACCCATGAACTTCTGAAAATTCATGGGCGGCGGCCGCTTCCACTGGCCATCGCGATCGCGGTAGTCGGGGATGCCCGAATCGGTGCTCACCCCTGCGCCCGTCAAGACGAAGAGGCGCGGATAGCGCGAAACGAAATCGCGCAGTTGCGTGAGATCCTCAGACACTTCACTCACCCAGAAACTCCGCCACGGCTTCCATACCCTCGATGTGATCGGCCACCACCTTGGCGATAAAGGCGATCGGAATGGACAGCAGCGTGCCCCAGATCCCCCAAAGCCACGTAAACAACAGCAGCACGACAAACACGGCAACGGCGTTCATCTTGGCGATCCGGCCGGACATCCAGGTGGTGACGACCACGCCGATCAGCATGGCGATCACAATCGAACTTCCCATGACCACCAATGCCGGGCCAACCTCTCCGAACTGCAGCATCGCGGCCACACCCGTGCCGATTGCCGTCAGCAGCGGACCGAAATACGGAATGATGTGCAAAGCGGCCGCCACCACCGCCCACGTGGCCGCGTTTTCCAGACCCAGCAGCCGAAACGCGCCCCACGAGAGCACGCCTAGCGCCACGTTCGTGACCAACATCATCATCATGTACATATGAATCGAATGGTTGATCTGATCGAGCATGTGCACACTGATCTTTTTCTGCGACAGCGACGTGCCGGCCACCTTCACGAATTTCCGCTTGAAGGTATTACCGGAAAGCAGCAGAAAGAACACCAAGAACAGCACCATCGTCGCCTGGCCAAGAAAGGTCGCCAGGCTGCCGGCCCCCGCGAGCAACATCGCTTCGAAGCCGCTGCCCTGGTCCACGATCACTCGCCGTGCGCCGGTGGCCTTGTTGGCCTCCTGGAACACACTGGCCGCGCCGCGCAATTTGTCGATGAATGAACCGTCGCCGCTGGCGAAACCGCCCAGCGTACGAGACACCTTGCTGGAAATTTCGGGCAGCGAATTGATGATGCCGCTCACCTGATCCTGCATGACGTAGCCGACACCGCACAACACGCCGACGATGAACAGCATCACGATCAGCGTGCCAAGCACGCGCGGCACGCGACGGCGATCCATGAAGGCCACTGCCGGGTCGAGCGCATACGCAATCACAATGGCCATGACGATAGGCACCATGAATTCGGCCGCATATTTCAGCGCAAACAGCACCGCCAGCACGGTAAGCGTGGCCAGACACGCCCCCCGCGCACTGATATGCGGCAGGGGATGGGACGTATCGGGGATCAACCCCGCCCGCTCGGCCGTGACCGGCCTATCGGCAGCGACCGATTCTCTAACCTCGCTGTAGTCTTCGTCCGAAGACGGCGCAGGAAGGGTTGGCGCAGCATCAACCACAGTGTTTACTCCTAAGGGAACAGGGCCTGTTAAGCAAAAAACCGGCCCAAGGGCCGGTTTCACATCGCGGGCCTCGCCGCCGCGTGTCAGGAGATTCCCTGACACGGAGGCCGCGACCCCGCCGATTATCCCCGATCGATCACACCAGCGGGGGATCGCTGTCGCGAACCGGGTGCCGATGCAAGGCCAGCGCCGAGATGAACTGCTTGGCTGCCGCCGAGGCATCCGCCGATGCTTTTTCCATCGGTACGATGATCAATCCCGGATCTTCGCTGCCGTCGGGCAGCTTGGGCGGGATGCCGGCCACGTCGAGCAGTTGCCGACCTGCACCCAGCGCGAGGATCGTCTTGCAGTGGCGGTACTGGTCGCGCACATACTCGACGATATGACCGTCGGACTGCAGATTGGTGATCGCAGCTTCCCCATCGGGAATGATCAAGCCGTCGAACAGCACGGTCGGCGTGTTTTCCATCGATGCCATGGCGTCGAGCTTGTCGCCCTCTGCCGTGGTGACGCCGCCCAGTCGCTTGCCGACCAGCAACGGCACGGCACCAGCGTCAACCAGTGCTTTCTGAAGCTGGGTCAGCGTTGCGCCATTGACGCCATCGGCGACGAGAATCGCCACCTTGCGGGTGCGGATCTCGCCATCGCCCGGTCGCGCCGTCAACGACAACGCATGCGATTCGGTCACTTCGGGTGCGTTGGGTTGCTCAAGTACGCGCGGCAAGGCTGCCGGCACGTCCATCCCCAATCCATCAGCCACACGTTGCGCCAATTCAGGCGACACGTTGACCAACATCGCCAACACGCGCTCGCGAATCGCCGGCACCGTCAGCTTGCTCAGCTCGAAACGGAAGCCGCCCACGATGTGGTCTTTTTCCCAATCGGCCTGGCTGTTGAAGAACAACGTGGCCTGCGTGTAGTGGTCGGCAAACTTCTCGGGCTTACCGCGCACCTTGTCTTCCTGCACCGGTTGAGGGAACGACACGAAGCCTTTGGCACCCGCCTGGAACGGGCAGCCGCCAGCCAATGAGTTCGGCTCATAAGCCACGCGGCCGCGATTGACGGTCTGACGATGCATGCCGTCGCGCTGGTTGTTGGCAACAGGTGCCAACGGCGAATTGATGGGGATTTCGTGGAAGTTCACGCCACCCAGACGGCTGATCTGCGTATCCGTATATGAGTGGATCCGGCCGGCCAGCAGCGGGTCGTTACTGAAATCGATACCGGGCACAACGTGCGCCACACAGAAGGCCACCTGCTCGGTTTCGGCGAAGAAGTTATCGGGGTTGCGGTTAAGCACCATCTTGCCCACGATCTTCACCGGCACCAGTTCTTCGGGAACGAGCTTGGTCGCGTCCAGAATATCGAAGCTGAAGCTTTCGGCCTGCTCTTCGGTAAAGATCTGCAGACCCAGTTCCCATTCCGGATATTCACCGGCTTCAATCGCTTCCCACAGATCGCGGCGATGGAAGTCCGAATCGGCCCCCGAAATCTTTACCGCCTCATCCCACACCAGGGAATGGGTGCCCAGTTTCGGTTTCCAATGGAACTTACAGAACACCGACTCGCCCGCTGCGTTGATGAGGCGGAACGTATGTACGCCAAAACCTTCCATCATGCGGTAGCTGCGCGGCAAGCCACGGTCCGACATCACCCACATCAACATGTGCGAGATTTCGGGCATCAGCGAAGCGAAATCCCAGAACGTGTCGTGCGCCGAGGCCGCCTGCGGCATCCCATGATGCGGCTCGGGCTTCACGGCATGGACCAGGTCGGGAAACTTCATGGCGTCCTGGATGAAGAACACGGGGATGTTGTTGCCTACCAGATCCCAGTTGCCTTCATCGGTGTAGAACTTGACCGCAAAGCCGCGCACGTCGCGCGCGGCATCGGTCGATCCGCGCTCGCCCGCCACCGTGGAAAACCGCACGAATACGGGCGTGATCTTGCCGGCTTCGGCAAACGGCGCTGCACGGGTGTATTGCGTGAGCGGCTCATAGGCTTCGAAGTACCCGTGTGCGGCCGAACCCCGGGCGTGAACGATGCGCTCGGGAATGCGCTCGTGGTCGAAGTGGGTAATCTTTTCACGCAGAATGAAGTCTTCGAGCAGCGTGGGGCCGCGCAAGCCTGCCTTCAACGAATTCTGGTTGTCGCCGATGGGCACGCCATGATTGGTCGTGAGCACCTGGCCGGACGCATCCGCGCGGCGCGTGTCCAGACTATCGATCGTGGCATTGGTGCCGATGGTGGGTTCGCCCGAACCGGTTTTCGCCGACGGATTGGATTCCGACAGCGTGCTGCCCGACACATTGGCCGGCACGTCGACATGGGCGCCTTCAGGCGGGTTTACCGCATTCTCACGGCCAAACTCGCCCGGTTTGTTCGCATTGAACGGCATGCTCGCGACGGCGGCGTTGGTATCGGCCGCGTGCTGCACGAGCGGATCGTTGCTGGAACCCTTGGCCGGGGCTTTGGACGGGGCACTGCCGGTGTTTCGTGTGGCGGCCTTGTCGGCCGTGCCATTCGATTTTTTAACCACGGGGAATCTCCGATTGCATTGACGTGCGGCCGATCGTGCTGGCCGTAACGTGGGGTAAGGCGGAAGCGCAAAGCACGCCTGGCCATTCAACCCCATACAGCAATCCTTGATCCCAAAGACAAGAGCGCCTCGCAAGCGGGCGCTCTTGTTACTTCTACATGCCGCCCGCGGCGCGTTGGCCGACGGCGTGCACGCGTTGTCGACTCAGGCCGCGGCCACGGCCACTTCAAGCGCCGCCTGCGGCACCGCCACGTCATAACCTTGCGGATTGCCCTGCTGCCAGCGCCAACCATCGCGGCACATATCCGCCACGGTGCGCTGGGCCGACCACCCCAATAACGCCCGCGCCCGCGAAGAGTCGGCAAAACTGGAAGCTACATCGCCTGCACGGCGTGGCGAACTCGACCACGGAATCGGCACACCGGTGCTCTCTTCGAATGCCGCAATCAATTCCAGCACGCTGGTGCCCTGCCCCGTTCCCAGATTGATCGCCATGAAGCCGGGCTGCGCATGCACATAATTCGCCGCCGCCACATGGCCCCGCGCCAGATCCGCTACGTGCAGATAATCGCGCACGCCGGTGCCGTCCACCGTGTCGTAGTCGTCGCCGAAAACGCTCAGTTGCGCGCGCCGGCCAACCGCCACCTGCGTGAGGTAGGGGAACAGATTATTGGGCGTATCGGCCGGGTTCTCGCCGATCAGACCACTCACGTGCGCACCGATCGGGTTGAAATAGCGCAGGGTGACCGCCCCGAACTCAGGGTCCGCAGCGCACAGATCCATCAACATATCCTCGACCATCGCCTTGGTGCGACCGTAAGGATTGTTGGGCGCCATCGGATGATCTTCACGCAGCGGCAAATGCTGCGGCACGCCGTATACGGTGGCCGAGGAGCTGAACACCATGCGCTTGACACCATGATCGCGCATCGCGTGCAGCAACTGCTGCGTACCGATGACATTATTGTCGTAATACTTGAGCGGATCGGCGACGGATTCGCCGACCGCCTTGCAACCGGCCAGGTGCAGCACGGCTTGAATGGGATCGCCCGCCCGGGCCCAGGCCGCCATCACTGCGGCAACCGCACCGGGGGTGCGCAAATCGCCTTCCACGAACGGCACCGCAACGCCCGTGATTCGGGCGACGCGGTCCAATGCCTGCCTGCTGCTGTTGCTGAGGTTGTCGAACACCACCGGGCGAAAGCCTGCGGCGATGAGCTCGACCAACGTGTGCGTGCCGATATAACCGGCCCCACCCGTGACCAACAACGATAACGACATACCGAACTCCAAGAATTAAAAACGACGCGGCACCGCTAGAACGGAAGTTCCAGATCGGGCGCCACGTTCAGTAGCTGTTTGCGAAACTGACCCTGTATCCGAGCCAGCGCGCTTTCGCTGTCGCCCTCGAAACGAAACACCAGTCCAATACCTGAACGCGATGCCCGCGCCAGGCCAAATCCATCGGCGTAGTCCACGCGCAATCCATCGAGTGCCACAACCGATTGTGCGCCTTGAAAGGTGCCTTGCGCCTGTAGCCGCGCAACCAATGCGCTCTTCTCGTGTTCGGCACCGGGCAACCGGATCTCGGGCGTGGCGCAGGATTGCGGCAACGCATCGAGCAATGCCGACGCATCGTCCACACGCGAGACCAACTCGAGCAAACGTGCCGCGGCATAAAACGCGTCTTCAAAGCCGTACCACCGCTCGCGAAAGAACAGATGGCCGCACATTTCCCCGCCCAACAAGGCTTCGCCTGCCGTCATGGCGTGCCGTATCGCGCTGCGGCCGCTGGCGGCCATGAGCGCCGATCCGCCGTGGGCGGCGATATCGCGCGCCACGTTGCGGCTGCTTTTGACGTCGTACACGATTTTAGCGCCCGGCTTGCGGGCCAAAAGGTCGCGTGCGAAGAGAATCAACTGCCGGTCGGGCCACACAATGCGGCCGCTTTTGGTGACCACACCCAGGCGACTGCCGTCGCCGTCGAACGCCAGCCCCAACTCGCAGTCCGAATAACGCAGGCAATACACCAGATCCTGCAGATTTTCGGGCACGCACGGGTCGGGCAAATGATTGGGGAACGCCCCATCCACCTCGGTGAACAATCCAACTGTTTCGCAGCCGATTGCGTCGAAAAACGGCGCGGCCACTGCACCGCACACGCCATTGCCGCAATCCACGGCGATCTTCATCGGCCGCCTGATCCGGATATCGGCCGCCACCCGCGTCAGATAGCACTGCAGCACGTTCATCGTGGTGCGATGGCCGGGTGTGCGCGTATCGTCTTCGGGCGACTCGAAATCGTCATGCAGTTGACGCCAGGTCGGCGCATCCGCCGGCTTGCCGTCAAACGCCAACTTGAAGCCGTTGTAGGTCGACGGCAACTGTCCGCCGGTGACGGCGACCGCCACATCGACGTCGTGCAACACGGCGGCGAACTGTGCCAACGGCGTGGGCGCCATGCCCACATCGATCACATTCACGCCGCCGGCGCGAATCCCTGCCTGCAATGCCGCCGACAACTCGACACTGCTTGAGCGACCGTCGCGGCTCACCACGACAGCCCGGCTGTCCAGCCGTTGCGCCTGCCGCGCAACGGCTGAGCCGAGCCGATGCGCATATCGCGCATCGATCTCCGCAGGGAAGACACCCCGCACATCGAGCGCGTCCTGGCTCGATGATGAGGTTGGGAAAGCGACGCCGCGGCGGGCGTTCCGAAGCGGCGTCTGACGCATGTCAGGTCGTCGTCGAGTAGTAGTCGGAACGCGCATAGCGATAGCGACCGTACTTCGAGCGATAGCCCATTTTGCCGGGAACGAGCTTCAAACCGTTGAACAACACGCCTGCCACGGGCGCACCGGCCTGAGTCAAACGCTTCTCGGCTTCGCGAATCTCGCCCACGGTGTTCATGCCTTCACGCGTCACGATCATGACGGCAGCCGCATGCGACCCCACCACAGCCGCATCGGAGCAGGCCAGTACCGGTGCCGTGTCGATGATGACGATGTCGTATTGCGACGACAGGGCATCCAGACATTCGCCAAACGCGGGCGACGCCAGCAACTCGGACGGATCGAACGTGACATTACCCGTCGAGATGAAATCCACCCCGTTGGACATATTGCGCTTGCGCACGTCTTTCAACGGCACCGTGCCGGCCAGCACTTCGAACAGACCGCGTTCGGTGCCCGTACCGTAGTACTTATTGAGCTGACCGCGACGGAAGTCGGCATCGATCAACAGCACCCGCTTGCCGATGGCCGCCTGGATGAATGCGAAGTTGGCCGAGACGAACGACTTGCCAACGCCTGCCACCGGACCGGTAAACACGACGATATTGTTGTCGGTATCGCGCATGGCCATCTGCAGCACCGAGCGGAACCCGCGCAAGCTTTCGATGGACGGCGCGTTACCGTTGCTTTGGGCCAGCAGTGCACCGCCCTGGGCGTTCTTGCGACGGCTCTTGCGCCACAGCTTGTCTTGCTCATCGCTGTAGGGAATCGTGGCGAGCACCGGCAAACCGGTAAAGCGCTCGACCTCATCCGGATCCGACAGACCGCCAAACAGCGCATTACGTACGAACGCAAACAAGATGGCGAGGATGGCGCCGATCATGGCCGCTACCGCGATGATCAGGGCCGGCTTCGGTCCGATCGGCAGTTCCGGCACTGCGGCATTGTCCAGCAGGCGCACATTGCCCACCTTGCCGGCCTTGATCAGACGCAGTTGCTGCGCGTTGTTCAAGAGAGCGGTGTAGAGCTCGGTGTTCACCGTGACGTCACGCGAGAGTCGAACGATGTCCTGTTCGAGCGTCGGCAACGTGCGGATGCGGGCATTCAACCGCGTGGCATCGGTGGTCAGCAAAGCGATCTGACGGTCGATGGCCTGGATGCTGGGATGCGAGCCGGCAAAGCGCGTCGCCAGTTCCGAACGGCGCGAACGCAATTCGGTCAGCTTGGTCTCGGAATCGACCGATTGCGCCAGCACGAGCTTGGATTCTTCGCCCAAGTCGATCGTGCCACGCGAATTGCGCAAGCTGCTGTAGCGCTGTTCGGCTTGATCCAGCTGCTGCTTCAAGAGCGGCAACTGCGTGTCGAGGAAGGTCAACGACTTCTCGGCTTGCTCAGCCTTACGGTTGACGTTCTGACGCACGTATTCGCGACCGATCTCATTCAAAATCGCAGCCGTCATCACCGGTTCCTGACCTTGCAACGTCACACCGATCACGCCCGACTGACGGCCGCGTTCGAAAATGCCCATGTTGCCTTGCAGGCGCTCGGTTTCGACGAGCTTGGAAAAGCGCGTGACGTTATAGCGCGTACCGGTGGCACCCACCAGGCTGTCGACCCGGATGTTGATGACGCCGTTCGGCACTTCGAAGCGCTCATCCTGGCCGACGCGGCCTTGAAAAGCGCGATCGTTGACGTTATCGCGCAGCGAGTACATGCCCTCGCCCACTTTCACGATCTCCATGCGCTCGGACACGAGGCCGGGCGGCACTTCCAGCTTGCCGATCTCGATGTTCTCGTTACCCCAGGCATAGCCGCCGAACTTCAGAAACGACGGCACAGCGATTTTGTCGGCACGTTGTGCAAACCACTTGCCGACGATCGGGAAGTATTTCGGCTGGGCGTTGGTCGCCAGGCCGAAGGCGTCGACGGCGGGGCCGACGACCATGCGCGAACGCAACACTTCCATTTCACCGGAGGCAGCCGGCTTCACATCGAAGATCGCCGACACATCGCCGAGCAACGTTCGCCCGCCGCCGCCGCCCGCCGGGGCTTCCTCTTCCACCTGGACGGTGATGTCGGCCTGGTAGACAGGCGGTTTGAACAACACATACAGGGTTCCGACGATGGCAAACAGCACCGTGACGCCGAGAATCATCCAGCGGTTCGCAACCAATACGTCCAGGTACGAAGCCAATGGCGTCTCGGGCGAAGCAGGCCGTTGCGTCACCGGGGGTGACTCGATCGCTTCAATAGGCAGGTTCATTTCAGATCTCTAAAAATGTCAGGCAAAAGTCAGGCTGCGATCAACGTACGGAGCCAACGGTTTGCACTGTTTGGGCGCTCGGGAACAACAAACTGATGAAGCGGTTCCACCGGACGAGGTTGCCGGCGTCAACGAAGACGACATCCTTGGGTTCGAGTTGGAACTTGGCGCCGACGGCCAGGGCCGAGGGCGACGATGCATCCAGGTGATAAACCAGCGGCATGGCGGATTCGGTGCTGCGGACAACGAATACCTTGCTGCCGTCGGCGGTGAGCTGGCTGGGGCCACCGGCCTCACCCAACGCATCGGTCAGGGTCAGGGCGCCGTCACGCAAAGGCATGGCGAGCGGCTTGGTCACTTCACCCATCACGTACACCTGATTTTCGCTACTGGGCGTCACGCGCACCGAATCGCCCGAACGCAGGAACAACGTATTGGCATCGATGCCGCGACGTTCCAGCGCTGTCATATCGACACGAATGCGTTGTCCGGCACGGGTCACATAGATGCGGCTGCGGTCGCCCGTGGCCAATGCGCCACCGGCCTGGTTGATCGCTTGCGCCAACGTCATCGGCACATCGGTCATGGCAACGGCGCCCGGCGTCTTCACTTCGCCATCCACATAAATGCGCTGGCTGCGATAGCCGAGCACACGAATCGTGACCTGCGGTTCCTGGATAAAGCCGCCGATACGACGGGTCAATGCCAGGCGCGCCTGATCTTCGGTCAATCCAACGACCTTGAGTCGTCCCACATAGGGAAACTGTATGTATCCGTCATCCGAAACGGGGTATCCAGGAATCCCTGCGGCGGCATCCCCAACGGTTACTGCCGCCGGGCCTGTACCGATGCTGTAGGTTTGCGTCGGAAGGACCAGCTCGGGGTGGTCCCAGATCACCACGGAAAGGATGTCACCGGGCCCAATGGTGTATTGGGTCGCTTTGCCGACGAGGGCACGATATGCGTTGTCGGCGAATTGCTCGCGTTGCCGAAGGTCGTCCATGACAAGTGCGGGCGTCAACACCTTGACGACGGGGGTGGAATTGGGATCTGCGGGATCGACAGGAAGACTGGCGTCGAACCGCATTCCAGGGGCGTAGGCGCAGGCGCCGAGGGTCAATAAGAGCAGTGCGGCGCCTGCGGCGCGGCTGAGAATTCGGAAGTGCGGGTTCATTGGCAGTCCGTGCGAAATGAGGGTCAAAGGGGACACATGCCGAGGCCTATCGGTGATGCAGATTGCACTCCGATTTGCGGCAGACGCACATTGGACGAATGGCCTACACCTTCTACTCATGCCTTTGGACGTTTCTTGCGATCCGGTCCACGCCTATGATTTTTGTGCCATGCGGCATTTTTGTCGCCACGGTGCGAAACCCCGTTTTCCCGGTGTTTTGCGGAACGTCAGGAGCACAGAATGAATACGCCGTTGAACGACGCCTCGCATCGTCCTCCCGGTCGCGGCTACCCGTATCGGGCGTTGGACGCGGCCGTAGTCCTGTGCACGGGCATTTTGTCCGCGCGCTGGCAGTTCGATCAGAACGTCCCCCCGCTCCATTACTTTCTCGCCTATCTATGCAGCATGGCGACTTTCGCGCTTTTCCCCGCCTTCGGTCTATACGCCTCATGGCGCGGTAGACGCCTGGGAGAATGGGCCGCGCGCAGCCTGCTCGCCTGGATCTGCATCTTTACGTTAGGCATCTTCATCGCCTTCCTGATTCACCAGGTGGCCACGCTCTCGCGCCTGGCCACAGGGATCTGGTTCGTTTCGGCCGCCGCCACGCTGGTCGGCATGCGCATCGCCGCGTTCTTCCTGATGCGCGCTGCCCGCGATCGCGGCATGGATCAGAAACGCGTGCTGATCATCGGTTTCGGCCCGCTGGGCCACGATCTGTGGCGCCGCGTGGACCGCTATCGCGGCGCCGGCTACGAGGTTGCCGGGATCTTCGCCCAGGAGCATGAACGGTTGCCCGCCGGCGTGCTGCGCGTCGAATCGCTCGAAGATCTGCCCACGATCGTCAATGAACAGGCCGTGCGCGAGATCTGGATCGCGCTGCCGATGGAAGCGAGCCCGCGCGTGCGGGAAGTGCTCCACCATCTGCGTCACGATCTGGTGGAGATTCGCTGGATACCGGACGTGATGTCGGTCGAGCTGCTCGGCCATCGCGTGGGCGACTTCCTGGGGATGCCTACCATCCATCTGAACAGCCTGCCCGCTTCGGGCATCCGCGGCATGGCCAAGGAAGTGTTCGACCGTACGTTCGCCGCTTGCGTATTGTTGTTTTTGGCCCCGTTGTTGCTCGGTATTGCCGCAGCGATCAAGTTCACGTCACGCGGCCCCGTGTTTTTCCGCCAGCCGCGTCTGGGCGTGGACGGTCAAGTCTTCAACGTCTTCAAATTTCGCACGATGACCGTGCACAGCGAGCATGGCCAGGTCACGCAGGCCACCCGCGACGATGTGCGTGTGACCAAATTGGGCGCGTTCCTGCGTCGTACGAGCCTGGATGAGCTGCCCCAGTTCCTGAATGTGCTGCGTGGCGAAATGTCGGTGGTGGGCCCGCGCCCGCACGCCTTGGCGCACAACGAGCAATACAAGGAAATCGTGGCGCGCTACATGATGCGCCACCGCGTCAAGCCCGGCATTACCGGCTGGGCGCAGATCAATGGTTTGCGCGGCCAGACCGACACCTTGCGCAAGATGAGCGATCGCGTCGAGTTCGACATCTACTACATCCAGAATTGGACGTTCCTGATGGATATGCACATCATCATGCGCACGGCCTTCTCGGGTTGGACCGGCAAGAATGTTTACTGACGCCGTGCGTACCCCCACGCCCCCCCTCCATTTGGCGTATGACGATTTTCGACAGGCTGTGGCGCATATGCCACTCGTGTCGATCGATCTCATCGTCGAGAACGCCCAAGGCGACTGCCTGATCGGCTTGCGGCGCAATCCGCCGGCGCGCAACTGGTGGTTTGTGCCCGGCGGCCGGATCCTGAAAAACGAATCGCGCGATGAAGCCCTCGAGCGCCTGCTGCTCGAAGAACTCGGCGCCGATCTGAGCGTGGGCGCCATGCCCCGCTTTACCGGTGTCTACGAACACTTTTACGACGTCGACTTTACCGGCGCGGCCGGCACCAGCACGCATTACGTCGTGCTGGCTTACCGCGTCCGGCTAGACGGCGATGCAGGGCATCTGCCCCGCGCCCAACACACAGACTACCGGTGGGTATCCCCCGCCGAGATCAACACGGATGCCACGGTGCATCCCTACACCAAAGCGTATTTCACGGAGTGAACGCGATGACGAACCCGTTACCCGAATATCAGCCCGTCATCCTCTGCGGAGGATCCGGCTCGCGGTTGTGGCCGCTGTCTCGTGAACTGTTGCCCAAACAGTTCATCCGTCTGACAAACGACCGCAGCCTGCTGCAAAACACCCTGCGACGGCTGCAACATGCCCCCAACGCCCGCCCGGCCATCCTGGTCTGCAACGAAACCCACCGTTTCATTGCCGCCGAACAGGTGCTGCAAGCCGGCGGCGGCCCGGTAGAGTTTCTGCTCGAACCGTCGCCCCGCAACACCGCCCCCGCCATCACCGCGGCCGCGCTGCGGGCGATGCGCGATGGCGCCGATCCCATTCTGCTGGTGATGCCGTCGGATCACGTCATGGAAGACGACGACAATCTGGCCGTGGCGTTCGCCGCTGCGTTGACCGCCGCCGAAGATGGCGCGCTGGTGACGTTCGGCATCGTTCCCACCGCCCCCCTTACGGGCTACGGCTATATCCAGGCGCACGGCGCCGACCAGAGCGCGACCGACGGCGTGCAGCCCAATGCGCTGAAAGTGCAGAAATTCGTGGAGAAACCCGACGCTGCCCGCGCCGCCGAGTTTCTCGCCTCCGGCGACTATTACTGGAACAGCGGCATCTTCGCGTTCAAGGCATCGACGTTCCTGGCCGAAATGGCCCGTCACGCGCCTGAGATCCTGAACCAGGTGCGCGCGGCCGTTGCCGTGGGCACCGGCAGCGACGATGCATTCAGTCTGGCGCCCGAGCCGTTTGCGGCGTGCCCCAACGATTCGATCGACTATGCCGTGATGGAGCATACGGCGTTGGCGGTCGTGATTCCGCTCACGACCACGTGGAGCGACGTCGGCGCATGGGATGCCGTGTGGGACATCGCCGCCAAGTCGACCGACGGCAACTCGGTCAGCGGCGACGTTGTGCTGAAGGATTCGCACAACTGCCTCGTCCATTCGACCCATCGCCTGGTGGCCACGATCGGACTGGAGAACATCGTCGTGATCGAAACGGCCGATGCGGTGCTGGTCGTGCACAAGGACCGCACGCAAGACGTCAAACCCATGGTGGAGCTGTTCAAAACCCAGCATCGCCACGAAATGACGCACCATCGCGAAGTGCAACGCCCCTGGGGCTCGTACGACTCGGTGGGCACCGGCCCGCGCTATCAGATCAAACGCATCATGGTGAAGCCGGGCGCCAAGCTCTCCTCGCAGATGCATCATCACCGCGCCGAGCACTGGATCGTAGTGTCGGGCACGGCCCGCATCCGCAACGGCGACAAAACCTATCTGCTCACCGAAAACCAGTCCACCTACATACCGTTGGGTGAAATCCACAGTCTGGAGAACCCCGGCAAGATTCCGCTGGAGCTGATCGAAGTGCAGTCGGGTGCTTATCTGGGTGAGGACGACATCGTTCGTTTCGACGATATCTATGGCCGTGTCTGAGCCGATTCTCCACCCTGTTCGCGCGCGGCGATACCTGCCGATTCTGGCTTTGTTCTTCATTACGCTTTTGGCCTTGGGCAACCTGCCGCGCATGGCGGCGGACATGTCCCAGGCCTTTGGCGACAAGCATCTGCACTTTGCGGCCTATGGCTGCATGGCCGCCCTGCTGTACGTGTCATTCAACCGATACGCGTTCTCCGCCGGATGGATGGGGGCACTTGTCCTAGGGATTGTGGACGAGACCATCCAATCTTTTGTTCCGTATCGTTCGGCCAGCCTATTAGACCTTTTGGCCGATGCCATTGGTGCAGGGGGGACAGTAATCTTCCTTCACCTGATCCGAACCGCTATGCCACAGGCGTGGCAACGGATCACCCAAACTCTCGAAGGCGCTGCAGCCCGCCGGCGCCCTATTCCCTCCACGCGCGTTTCGCGCAGATCGAACTAAGGAACCATCATGCCGAAAAAGGCGTTGATTACTGGTATTACGGGTCAGGACGGTGCGTACCTCGCCGAACTGCTCATCGGCAAAGGCTACGAAGTGCACGGCATCAAGCGCCGCGCTTCGATGTTCAATACTGCCCGTATCGATCACCTCTATCAAGACCCGCATGAATCGTCGCGTCAGCTGGTGCTGCATCACGGCGACATGACCGACTCGTGCAGCCTGACGCGCATCGTGCAGGCCGTGCAACCCGACGAGATCTACAACCTGGCCGCGCAAAGCCACGTGGGCGTGTCGTTCGAAGAGCCGGAATACACGGCCAACGCCGACGGCCTGGGTACGCTGCGCCTGCTGGAATCGATCCGCATCCTGAAGCTGGAAGAAAAGACGCGCTTCTATCAAGCATCGACCTCCGAGCTCTACGGCTTGGTGCAGGAAGTGCCCCAAAAGGAAACGACGCCGTTCTATCCGCGTAGTCCTTACGCCGTGGCCAAGCTGTACGCCTACTGGATGTGCGTGAACTACCGCGAAGCCTACGGCATGTACGCCTGCAACGGCATCCTGTTCAACCACGAATCGCCCCGTCGCGGCGAAACGTTCGTCACGCGCAAGATCACGCGTGCACTCGCCCGCATCGTGCTCGGCCTGCAGGATTGCGTCCACCTGGGCAATCTGTCGGCATTGCGCGATTGGGGTCATGCCCGCGACTACGTCGAGATGCAATGGATGATGCTGCAACAGGATCAACCGGAAGATTTCGTCATCGCCACCGGCGTGCAGTACAGCGTGCGTGACTTCATCAACGCCGCCGCCCGTGAACTCGGCGTGGTGCTGGAATGGCAAGGCGAAGGCGTGAACGAAACGGCCACCGTGCTGTTCAGCCCCGCCTTCGACAAGCTCAAGCGCGGTCAGGTCATCGTGCGCGTCGACCCGCGCTACTACCGCCCCACCGAAGTGGAAACGCTCCTGGGCGATCCCACCAAGGCGCGCGAGAAGCTGGGCTGGACGCCGACCACTTCCTTCGACGAACTGGTCAAGGAAATGATCCAGAGCGATCTGAAAGAAGCCAAGCGCGATGCGCTGGTGGAAGAAAACGGCTACGAAATCTTCGCCTACAAGGAATGACGGTCATGAGCCTCACGTCACAGCGCGTCTTCGTTGCCGGCCATCGCGGGATGGCGGGTTCCGCCATCGTGCGCGAATTGCGCCGGCGCGGATATGAGCACATCGTGACTCGGTCGCGCACCGAGCTCGATCTGATCGATCAGGCGCAGGTCAAGGCGTTCTTCGAGACGGAAAATATCGGCGTGGTTTACCTGGCAGCCGCCAAGGTAGGCGGCATTCTCGCCAACGATACCTATCCGGCCGATTTTCTCTACGACAACCTGATGATCGAGGCCAATGTCATCCAGGCGGCGCACGCCGCTGGGGTGGAACGCCTGGTGTTCCTGGGTTCGTCGTGCATCTACCCGAAGCACGCCGAACAGCCGATGCACGAAGACGCATTGTTGACGGGTCCGCTCGAACCCACCAACGAGGCCTACGCGATCGCCAAGATCGCCGGGTTGAAACTGTGCGAGGCGTATGCCCGTCAGCATGGCGCGCGCTACATCTGCGCCATGCCGACCAACCTCTACGGCGAGAACGACAGCTATGACTTGAAGAACAGTCATGTGCTGCCGGCCTTGATTCGCAAGTTTCACGAAGCGCGCGAAGCCAATAGCCCCACGGTCACGTTGTGGGGCAGCGGCAAGCCGTTGCGCGAGTTTCTGTATGTGGACGATCTGGCCAGCGCGTGCGTGACCTTGGCCGAATCGGATGCCGCCGCAGGCGTCTACAACGTGGGCGCGGGCAGCGACATCACCATCGCCGATCTCGCCACGATCATCGGTGAAGTGGTGGGTTACGACGGCGAGATCGTGTATGACGCGACCAAGCCCGACGGCACGCCGCGCAAACTGCTCGACTCCTCGCGTATGCAGGGCTTGGGCTGGCAGGCGCAGACGAACTTGCGTGACGGTATCGCGCAAACGTATGCGCATTACCTTGCCGGTCGCGTCCATGGCGCAGCACCTACCGTGGATCAAGCGCAATGCCTGGTTTGATCCGGCGCGCCCTCAAGGGCAATGCGTCATTCTGGGGCCTGGTGGAGTACGGCGTCGGTCCGCTGACGGCGTTGGCTGCCGTGCCGCTGCTCTTCGGGCAGTTGGGCACGGTGGGCTACGGCCAGTTCGCCATGGTGTTGGCACTGGCCGGCTTCGGCAACGTCGCCAATCTCGGGGCGGCAATCACCGCCACGAAACTGGTGTCCGAGCGCATGCATGAAGAAGGCGGCGCCGTGCGCGGTGCGTCTGTCAGTGTGGCGCTCGTGTCCCTGGCGTTGGGCGTGGTGGCCATCGGTGCCGTCATCGCCTGGCTTGCCATTTTGCTGTTCTGGCCCGATGTGACCTTCGGCGGTTTGCCGATCGCCGCGCTGGCGCTACCCGCCCTGGCGGTGTACCTCGGCCAGCAAGTGGATCAATTATTCAGCGGCTGCCTGAAAGGCAGCGAGCATTTTTCAGCGACGGCGCTCTGTGAAGGTGGCGGGCGCATTGCGGCATTGGCACTCTCGGTAACGGTGGCGTTCATGACGAAGTCGCCGGCCCTGACCGCGCTGGCGCAAGCCGCGGGTCTGCTGTGCACGGGGCTCCTCAAGATGCACCTGTTTGCCCGTCAGCATGGCCGTGGCGTCATCCTGCCGCACTACGACAAGCCCGCGATGGGCACGGCATTTCGCTTTTCGCGTTGGTCATGGCTCAACAGCCTGAGCGCGCTGGCGTTCGGCTCGGTCGATCGCGTGCTGGTCGGCAGTCTCCTCGGTCCCGCCGTGCTGGCGATCTACACGGTGGGTGCGCAAGTGGGGCAGATCATCCACACCGTGTGCGTCGCGCTCTTCCAGAAAGCGATGCCACGCGTCAGCCGCCTGCTGTCGCAAAGCAAGGAAGGCGTGGCCCCGGGCCGCGAAATTCGCAAGATGGTGATGGTCAACTTTGCACTCTCCGCGATCGGCACTGTGCTGGGCCTGGCGTTCGCCGGACCGCTCCTGCGCATGCTGGCCGGGGACGACGCCAGCGCGCATTTGCATACCTTTCAATTGCTGATCGTCGCGTCCGGCCTGTTGTCGTTGAACGTGGCGTCGCACTTCTCACTGCTCGGCCTGGGCAATGCGCGCGTGGTCGCGCTGCTCAATGGCGGCGCGGGACTGGTGATGATCGGCGTCCTGGTTTTTGGTGTGCCGTTGATGGGCGAACCCGCTGCAGGCTGGGCGCGGATCCTCTATGCACTGGTCACGCTTCTCGGCATCTGGGTGGCGTTTCGCGAAACGCGCCCGATGGCAACTCCGATTGTTTCTCCCGGCTTACGGTAAAAAATTATGTTGAGGGCTTATATGTTCAAGCGTCACGCCGAAACGACCGCCACACTCGTCGACTTCGTCAGCGGTCTCAAGCCCGCCAAACCCGTACCGGTAGGTCGGCTTCCCAAGATCAGCGTCATCACGCCGTCGTACAACCAGGCGAAGTTTCTGGAGCGCACGATTTTGTCCGTGCTGAACCAGAACTATCCGCGCCTGGAGCTCATCGTGATCGATGGCGGCTCAACCGACGGCAGCGTCGAAATCATCAAGCGCTATGAAAAGTACCTGACGTACTGGGAAAGCGCCAAGGATCGCGGCCAGTCGCACGCCTTGAACAAGGGCTTTGCGCGCGCCACCGGCGATTACGTGGGCTGGCAGAACTCCGACGATCTGTATTACCCCGGCGCGTTGCTCAAGCTCGGCGAAGCCGCCTCGCATGGCCGCCCGTCGATCGTCAGCGGCAACCTGTTGGTGGCCGATGCGAACAATAAAGTGCTGCGCCGCGTGCACTACACGCCCATGACGCGCCGCGAGCTTACCGTCATCAAAGCGTCGATCCCCAATCAGTCGGCGTTGTTCCGTCGTGATTTGTTCGAACGTATGGGCAGCATCGACGAGAGCATGCGTTATTGCATGGATCTCGAACTGTGGAGCCGCCTCTTGAAGGAAGGCCCCAACAAAGTCGTGCCCAGCGCCTACGGCGTATACACCTCGCACGATGAAACGAAGACGGCACTGCTCGACGACGTGCATCGCAGCGAACGCGCGATGATCGTCGAACGGATCCAGAAGTCCGAACCGGGAATGGGATCGTTGTTTCCCTTGTCGTGCCGCGCCGCGCAAGTCGCCGCGCATGCCCGCCAAGGCGACTTCCCCTACCTGATGGACAAGCTGCTCACCAAGATGGTGGGACGCGACACGTGGAATGCTTACTAAAGCGATCGCCGCCATGCCGAACATCTATCACAAATACTCGACCCTCCCGCTTCTAGGATGGGCAGCGTTCACGGCGCTGTGCCTGAACGAAGAGATGTTCATCATAGGCGTGGGGTCGTTCAAGCTCTCACCCTACGATCTGCTGTTCGTCGGGATTCTGCTGGCCAAGTTCATCCGCCTGGCAGAACCGGCCGCCTATCAACTGCCCGGCGGCCGCCTCGGCGGCATCCTGGCCTTCGCAGGCTTTGCGGTGCTGTATTGCCTCTTCATGGCCGGCAACCAGCCGGGCATCGAGACGGGCGACGTCTTCCGCGATCTGCGGGTGGTGTTCTATTTTCTGCTGATGCCCCTGCTTTGCTACAAGGACATCAATACGCCGCAGGCCCTGCGCATGATGCAGTGGTATCTGGTGGCGGCCGGGGTGTTCGTGGCGCTGTACGGGCTGGGTGAACAGGCCTTGGGCTTCAGCGTGTCCAATCCGGTGCGCAACGTCCGTCTGGGCATCTGGGTGCTGCCGTTCTCGATCGTCTCGCTCCTGTACTTCCGCCCGCAGCTCGGCATCAAGACGCGCACTGCATACGCCCTGATTCTGTTGATGTTGATGACGCTGGCGTTTTCGCTCAACCGCAGTCAGTACTTGCAGGCGATCGTTGCGATCGGGTTGGCCATGTTGATGGGTGGGCGCGTAAACGCCATGCGCCGCGGCATCGCGCTGTTCGGCCCCGCGTTGGCTGTTGGGCTGAGTGCCTTCTGGGCGATCGGCTACATGGACGTGCTGATCCAGCGGATCTTCAGCGTCGGCGAACTCGAATACGACTCCAGCTACGGCGCCCGGATCCAGGAATACGTGGGTCAGATGGAATTTTTCCGCGAAGCGCCGATCGTGGGCAAGGGCGCGGGCTTTCGCAGTTGGGTGATGGGTGAGAACGGCTTCGAACTCAGTACGTTCGCGCACAACTCGTGGTCGTTCTACCTGATGAAGTTCGGCATCCTGGGCACCACCATCATCATGCTGCCCTGCGTGCTGATGATCATGTTCTCGCTGCTCAGAAGCTACGGCAACCCGACCCTCGAATTGCATCGCCGTTATCTGCTGGCGTGCTTTCCGGTTTACCTGTTCGTCGACTCGCTGTCCGGCGGTCTGGCATACGCCCCCAAGACGGTGTTTATCGGCTTCCTCCTGGCTTACTGCCTGGCGCTCTTGAACAATGCTCGCACGTGGCCTCGCGCCGCTCCCGCCCAACCGGCTCCCGCATATACCAGGATCGCGCATCATGCTTGATATTCTCTTCGTCTCGCCAGACTTGCATCGCGGTGGCGTGGGACGTTGTGTCTCGTTCGTGGTCGATGCGCCCACGTCCGACGGCGCCACTGTCGGCCTCTTTCTGATGCGGGGACGCGAAGATGCCTACCCCGTTCGCAATCCACGCGTCGTGCAAGCCTTGGGCGTGATCGAATCGTCGATCGGACTGCTGGCGCGGCTGCCTTATGTGGCCTGGCGCCTGTACCGCACCGTGAAGCGCGAACAACCCAAAGTGGTCTGCACGCACGGGCTCCTGTGCAATGCCATGATCATTCCGATCAAATGGCTGCTGGGCAATCGCTTTCGTACGGTCGCCTTCGAGCACAACAGCCCGAGCACCCACTACGCCACCACCCGCTTCGGCGGTTTGAAGCGCGCGCTGCTGTCGTACTGCTACCGCCGCCACGATCGCATCGTCGGCGTGTCGCAAGGCGTGACGCGCGATCTCGAATCGATGTTCCCCGCGCTGCGCGGCCGCTGCCACCACATCTACAACGGCATCTCGCTCGAACTGGTGCGCCAGATGGTGCAAGTGGCCGCCGCAATGCCGGTTTCGCCCACGTTTCGCATTGTCGCGCTGGGCCGACTGGTGGAAGCAAAGGACTATCCCACGCTGATCAGCGCGGTCGCCATTTTGAACGACCCCGAAGTAGTGGTCGACATCATCGGCGACGGCCCGGATCGGGCACTGCTCGAAGCGCAAATTGCGCGCGAGCCCTCGCAAACGAAGATCAATTTTCTCGGCCATCTCGACAATCCGTTTCCCAATCTCGAATCGGCCGATCTGTTCGTGCTGCCCTCCAAGCGCGAGAGCTTCGGCAACGTACTCGTCGAAGCCCTGGCGCTGGGCAAGCCCATCGTCGCGGCGGACTGTCCGTCCGGCCCTGGAGAAATTCTGGACCGAGGCCGCTACGGCGTGCTCGTGCCAGTGAGCGACCCGGCCGCCATGGCCGCCGCTTTTCGTCGATTGATCGATGACGCCCCCGCCCGCGCCAAATTGGCTGCCGGCGGCCCGCAACGCGCTGCCGACTTCTCGTTGGAATCGCACTGTGTGGCTGTCTTCGATCTGTTCCGTCCGCTAATGAAACCGTCATCCTGACCCGGAGAATCCCGTAATGGCCCGCATTCCTGTCTCGGTCGTCGTCATGACGAAAAACGAAGAAAGAAACATCGCCAAATGCCTGCAAGGTCTGCAGGATTTCGATGAGATCTTCGTCATCGACTCTCACAGCACCGACGCCACCTGCAGCATCGCCACGTCGATGGGTGCCAAGGTCGTCAATTTCGCCTGGAACGGCCAATACCCCAAGAAGAAGCAGTGGTGCCTCGAGCAACTGCCCTTCTCGCACCGCGTGGTGCTGTACGTGGACGCCGACGAAGAAATGACGCCCGAGCTGGCGGATGATATCCGTCGCGCCGTGCCCCAGTTCGACGGCAAGGTCGCCGGCGCGTTCGTCGCTTTCGACTACGTGTTCTGCGGCAAGAAGCTCAATCACGGTCATCGGGTGTTCAAGCTCGTGCTGCTCGATCGCGAGCGGTCGCGCTTCCTGGATTATGACGACCTCGACGTCGCCAACATGTGGGAAGTCGAAGGCCACTACCAGCCCACGGTGGACGGCAGCACGATTGCACTCAACGGCCGCATGGTGCACAACGACCACGACTCGCTGTATCACTACTTCGACAAGCACAACCGCTACTCGGATTGGGAGGCCAAGCTGCGCGTGAAAGGCTTGCTGAACGATCCGCGCGAAGCCAACGTCGGCATGCGCAGCATCATGAAGAAGGTGTTCCAGGCCCTGCCGTTCAAAGGCCCCACCGCCTTCGTGCACAGCTATCTGTTCAAGCTGGGCTTCCTGGACGGCAAGGCCGGCTTCGATTTCGCCGTAGCCCGCGGCCTGTACTACTGGCAGATCGGCCTGAAGATCGACGAGTTCGAATCCGAAAGCCAGAAGCGCAAAGCACGCCCGACGGCCGTGGCGACGCCCGCCGCGCAGGCCGGCAAGTAACCGCGGAGCGAAAGATGGATACCTTGCAACGGCTCGATCAGTTCAGCGTGGCCCCCGGGTCGCGGGGACGCTCGGCGCTTTACGTGCAACTCTGGTGGCTGGTGCAGGCGACGCTCTTTCGCGGCTCGCCCCAGATTGCCTACGGCTTTCGCCGCTGGCTGTTGCGTTGCTTCGGCGCGAAGGTGGGCACGAAGGTGCTGATCCGCGCCACCGCCACCGTGACTTATCCCTGGAAGGTCACGATCGGCGACTACTCGTGGATCGGCGACGATGCCGTGATCTACAGCATCGGCCAGATCGTGATCGGGGATCATGCCGTCGTCTCGCAGCGCAGCTATCTGTGCGCGGCCGATCATGACGCCGCGCAGATCGATTTCCCCATCCGCGAACGCCGCGTCGACATCGGCAGCGGCGCCTGGGTGGCCACGGATGTCTTCGTGGGCCCCGATGTGACAATCGGCCGCAACACCGTCGTGGGCGCGCGCAGCTCGGTGTTCAAGAGCCTGCCGGACAACATGATTTGCCATGGCACGCCCTGCCGTCCGGTTCGTGCCCGCACCTTGCGCCACGCGGCGGACATCGCGGCATGAAGATCCTGATCTACGGCGTGAACTACGCGCCCGAGCTGACCGGCACGGGCAAGTACACCGCCGAAATGGCGGCGTGGCTGGCGGCGCGCGGGCACACCGTGGACGTGATCGTGCCGCCACCCTACTACCCGCAATGGCGGATTCAGGCGGGATATCGCGCGGGCGCTTACACCCGCGAAACGATCGATGGGGTCACGGTTCACCGCGCCCCCATCTGGGTGCCGCCGCAACCGGGTGGCGTCAAGCGTCTGATTCACCTGGCTACCTTTGCGCTGTCGAGCTTGCCCACACTGGTTCGCCGGGCGCTGGGCCGGCCAGACGTCGTGATGATCGTGGCACCGGCCCTCTTTTGCGCGCCCGCCGCATGGCTCGCCGCGCGCGCCAGCGGTGCGCGTGCCTGGCTGCACATCCAGGATTATGAGGTGGACGCGGCGTTCGAACTGGGACTGTTGAAAGGCCGGTGGTTGCGCCGCATGGTCACGGCCTGCGAAGGCGCGCTGCTGCGCCGTTTCGATCGCGTCTCGACGATATCGAGCCGCATGCTGGCCCTGGCGTCCAGCAAAGGCGTGGCTGCCGATCGCCTCTTCAGCCTGCCCAACTGGATCGATCTGCAAGCGATTCAACCCACCGACGGCATCAATCCCTATCGTGCACAGTGGGCCACCGAGCCGGGTCACAGCGTGGCCATGTATGCCGGCAACATGGGCGGCAAACAGGGGTTGGAAACATTGGCCACGGTGGCCTACCTGCTGCGCCACGAGCCTATCGACTTCGTGTTTTGCGGCCAGGGCTCGGGCCGCGACGAGCTCGAGCGCCGCTGCGCCGGGCTGCGCAACGTGCGCTTCATGGACCTGCAACCGGTCGAGCGGCTGGGCGACCTGCTCAATGCGGCCGACATTCATCTGCTGCCGCAGCGTCGCGGCGCGGCCGACCTGGTGATGCCGTCCAAATTGACCGGCATGCTGGCCAGCGGCAAGCCGGTGGTGTGCGGCGCGGCCGCCGGCACCGAACTCGCCTTGGTCGTGTCCCAATGCGGCATCATCACACCGCCCGAAAATGCGCGCGCCATGGCGCGTGCCGTACGCACCCTCGCGCGCGATCCACAACGCCGCGCTACGCTCGGCCGTGCAGCGCGCACTTACGCCGTCACCACGCTGGATCGCGATGCCGTGCTGGGGCGCCTCGAACAGGCGCTGCTGGAAAGTGTGGCGGCCAAGCCCGGCACGCCAGCGCAAACGGCGGTACGACGCGGTTAGACATCAAGCGTTGCCGCCCATCGTATTCGATGCACGCGACACTGCCCCCAGAAGAGACAACGCCGGCGCAATGGATGCGCCGGCGTTTTTTTATGTGACGCGACAAGTTGCAGGGCACGGCATACGCGGTGCCCACGCGACCGGACGTGCATTGATCGGGACGCCAGCTTGCTCGACGCCGAGTAGGCGTAATAGCACACCGCTTCCATCGAGCGATCGGCGAATTCGATGGCCGCTGATGGATGGTTCAGGACGGATCGCTCGGACGGATCGCCTGCGATGGATTGTCGGACGGATCGCTCAAGACGGATCGTCGGACGGATCGGTGGGAACGGATTGTCTGCGATGGATCGTTCAGACAGATCGTTCAACACGGATCGTTCAAGACAGAGCGTTCAGGACGGATCGCCTAAGACGGATCGTTCAGGACGGATCGTCGGAAGGGATCATCTGCGATGAATCGTCGGCCCGCTACGTTTGCGATGGATGCTCTGCGGCGAATCGTTGGTTGCGGCTCGCCTGCGATGGATCGTTTGCCACGAAGCGTTCGCGACAGACCGAACTCGGCCTTGCGCTACGGTACGACTCGGCACCAGACGCGGGTGGACGCGCCTGCAGACCGGTACTGCCTGGTTTACAACAAGCCTTGATGAATCGCGATAAAGGTCGCCTCGGCCTGATTACGGGCGTTCAGCTTCCAATACAGGGTACGGGCGTGACTTTTTACCGTCGCCACCGAGATCCCCATCTCCACGCCGATCTCGCGCATGGTGTTGCCCTGCGCAAGCAGCTTCAAGATCGCCAATTGACGCGGGGTGAGCGCACGACTCGAGATGCCGTCCACTTCCATCGATCGCGACCCGTCCCGCCTGCCCTGAATATTCGCGCCATTGACCAACGCCAGCACCGGGCGGCCATCGTTATCCGACGCCGTCTGCGCCGGTGGCCGCGGAAAGCACTCGCCTTCCAGCATGACCAGGTTGATGGCCAGCAGAATCGCCTCCGGTGTCGACGACCGCGGAATGAAGCCGCGGAACTCGGCACGCACGCACGCCGCCAGCAAAGCCGGATCGGGCGAGGCATACAACATGATGGCGCGGTCGGGCGAAAACAACGATGTTGCCAACGCAAACGACTGCAATGTGGCGTGGTCGGCATCGCCGGCGCCAAACAACAACAGCTCGGCGTGAATATCGGTATCCGACTTCACCGCCGCAAGTTGTTCAAAAGATAGTGCATGTACATCGTCAAACCCCGGCACCCCATCCAGCAGATGCTTGAGCGCAACGCGCACTATCGCGTAGTCCTCAATCAATACGATCGTCATTCCGTGCAACGCCCCGTTCGCACTCACTTGTGCCCACGTTGACACGCGGCTCGGGCAGCCTCTGCTCGATACGCGTGCGGCATGTTTTCTTCCATGCCTTACGAGGGACCCACTCCCATGCTCGTTCACTCAAACGCGGTGTATGTTGCGTTGCGTGAATAAGCACTGAATCCAAGGTCATGCTATCAGCGCGCCCCGCGAATTCCTCTCGCTCAAGAGGATGACGCGATGGCCTAGTCAGGTGGGCTGATGGGGCCCGCCAAGACTCAAGCCTGACGCCGAGCCAAGCCATAACGCGAATCGACTGCGGGAGGCGCTTGGCGCGCTGGATCCCAATCGAGCGTGGCACCGCGCTGCAACGCAGCGTAAACGGCCTCGCCTTTGTTCTTCACGTGCAAGCGCTGATACAGCGTGCAGGCATGCGTCTTGGCCGTCGCCACCGAGATGTTCAGCAAGCGGCTGACCGTCTTGATGGGGTAACCACGTGCCAGCAGCACCAGCACTTCATATTGCCGCGGCGTGATCTTGAGCAACTGCGCGCCTGCCGTCACGGGCATCGCGCCCTTCAGATCGGGCACACCGCCTGCCGTCGCGCCATCGTCTTTCATCGCCGCGAAGCCGGGGCCTGCGGTAACCGGCATGGCATTGCCGCTAGGAAAGCATTGGCCGCCCGCCATCACCAGACGAATTGCCGCTTCCAGCACTTCGATCGAGGCCGTCTTCATCAAGCAGCCCAACACCGTGCCGTCAGGCAAGCCTTGCGGCGGCATCTGCCAGGTATTGGCTTCAGTCAGCAACAGGATGCGCTTCGGTTGCAGCGTGCGCTGTACTTCTTTCAGCGCTTGCCAACCGGCGGTCGTATCCACGGGCAAACCGAAGATCAGGAGTTCAACGCCGACTTCGCTTTCCGGCAGGGTTGCCACCTGCCCGATGTCCAGCGCCGAGATATCCCAGACGCCTTCAATCTTGCTCAAAATTTCGCGCAAACCCAATCTTAGGAGCGGGTGCGTTTCGATAAGGACCATTCTGGCCATGTTCATTCCCCTGCGGAGCCCCCGGCTTACGGGAGCAAAAGAGCTAAAGACAAGTACCTAATCAATACTGCCTACTTCGGGTAAACATTGCGTCTCGCCACGCTCACCATCTGAAACCTAATTAGGATGGTGAACATCATTCCGAGTACGCCAGACGGATGTTAGGAGCAGGCCGTTGCGAAATCAACGTCACACAAATGGTGGATTAGAAGCACAAACAGAAATCATGACGCAATATTACTGAATAAAGGTCAAATGCCGAATTATTGCGCTTTCTTTTAATACTTTAGGCTGAGATTAGACGACTAGTCTCATCCAAAATTGCGACTTTCTAGGCGCTTGAAATAGAACGATATTTTGTAACTTTGTGCGGCGCACCAGGTGAGGCAACAGTAGGGAAGCTTTGGAAATACAAGGATTTCAGCTTATTTCATGAGCAAGGCGTGTAACTTATGACAAAGTTATTGCATTGCATTAAGTCGTAAGCCCGATGTAAGACGTGCTTTGATACGACCCAACCTACTCCTGCCAGCCTATTAATATATTTATTATTCTATTTTGATAATCGCTGCGGTTAACCACATACCAAATACAGACGGTTATTCCAAGTATGCAAAGTCGAAAACAGTCATTCCATTATTGTGATGGCAATGATGCATCGACGGTCGTGAGCGTTTAATGAGACGTGCATAGTGGATAGGCCCTTCGGTCTCCACATACTCTTCAGGGGTGAGCGTCACAATGCGGTTGAGCGAGACGCCTTTGCCGTAGTGACAGAAACCCTGGTACTGGGCACAGCGGGTGAGCTCGCCGGTAGGCGACACCACAATGCCGGCGTTGCGAGCCCGGGAGGGGCTGCGGACCACCGGGTTGGCCTGGTGGGCCGTCCATGATGTTGAAGTGGGGCTATCTGCGTAAAACGCAAACAACTCATCGGAATGGCTATATCCGTTGGCGCGGTCAATATTGGTTAGCAACCACCAACGCCCTTCACGCGGAAAAATAATCGAATCGACTGCCGAGACGTCATTCATCAGTGTGGAAGCGAGTTCCCACTTAAGCGGAAAGTCCACGCACTTCCATAACTCAATCGTACGATTCCCACAAGTTTCCGGCATCATATATATGGTGCCTTCGTGCTCGAAGATGTAAGGAAACGACAGATGGTAGGGCAAATCCAGCACAACGCCGAGGAAAACAAACTTTCCATCAATGTAGGTTGCTGCCGAAATCTTTCCCTTTCCTTCATTGAAGGCGTAGTCCTCGAAGAAGATATAGGGTGTGCCGCCATGGGTGTAGACAAAAGGATCGGCGTAGAACGATCCCTTCGGCGCGGTCAGCACCTCAGCGGAGGCTGACACGGCCTGCACCTGTTCATCGGCGCACATCCCAATGCGCCAGGTGACGTTCTTTCGCACCATACGCATCCACATCAGATTCGTCATCAGTACCGTCTGACGCACGAGATACGCGGCGCTCTGCCAGTTATCCGGCCGATCTCGCAGGTCGATGGCCTCGCCCTGCAAGGTCACCGGCAGTTGGAGCTTGGCGGGGGTCTGTGTGAGCCGCTTGAGCGCATCGAACAGCATGAGGTTGCCCAGACTGAGCGATCGCACATGGTTCTTGAGCCAGAACACTTCGGTGTTGAAGGTTCGCGACTCGATCAGCGCATCGGTTTCACAAGCGCCGCCCATGCGCCAGAGTTTGACGGACGTATGATCTGCGCGCGACATGACTTGCCAAAAGCCGGCATGCCGATCGCAGACCTGAGTCACATCGGCGTAGGACAGTTGCCATAGTCCCATCGGCGCAAAACGCACCATCGTGCCACGCAGGACAGGCATGCCCAGCGCAATGACGAGATCGAGCGGCGCGGCGCGTGACAGGCCGGCCAGCGACGCATCCGACACCGTCATCACGCCATGAGCATCCGCGGACGTATCGACCTCGTAGTGCGACAGTGTGTGCAAATCAGGTACCGGCGCAGACTCGTCGATCAGCACCCGCTCGCGGGCCGCGAGCATTTTCGACTCAAGCCGCGCAAGTCCCCGATAAAAAATCGAGGTGCGTGGATGGCTGGGCGCGGTACGCGCGCCGCTGCGCTTCTCGCGGGCGATCAGAACGGTACAGTCGATGTCCGATCGCGCGCGCACCCAGGCAATCACATCGCGTATCCAGCCTGGCTGATCTTCACCGTCGATCAGAATCCCTACCGTTAGTGTCTTCATTAGAAACCTTGCCTCCGCAATTCCCGTCAATGTGAAGTCGTGACTGACACACGCTTGCATAGTGCAATGTTGTCGCTCCCACATCTAGGCTGCATTCAGGCTACGGCGTCCGATTTAACGGCACGGGCAGGGACGCGGCTTAGGGCTACCTCCGCGCCTGACGCATCAGCATCAACGTACTTCTTCCGACTCGGCCATCGGCGGGTACGCCGGCCGCCGTCTGCTCCATACGTACGGCATCGCGGGTCTTGACGCCAGGTATCCCATCGGGCACGCCAACGTCGTATCCTCGGGCTTGCAGCACCGTTTGCACCTCTTTGATTTCAGCGCGCGACAGGCCGGGGTCGTCCGTGGGCCACGGGGTCTTCAAGGCCTCGCCCCCATCGATACGGTTGATAAGGAGACCTACAGCAAGTGCGTAGCGCTTCGATTGGTTGTAGTGCAAAATTGCGTCGAAATTGAAGGTGGCCATGAACGCCGGGCCGTTGGCACCGGTGGGTGCAAACAAATAGGTTTGCGCAGGACCGGGCAGTTGCAGACGCTGTGCGCCCACCAACGGCGAGCCATCCGCCAACGTAATACCCGCCTCCGCCCAGGCGGAAGCCGAACGGCGACCGCCGGGGGCCATCACTTCCACATCCGCGCTCTGCGGCAACGTGTTGCGCAGCGACGCCGGCAGGCGCACTTCCGTGACTGCCGGCAATCCATGCGTCCATTGCGCGCCCCGCTTGCGCAGATGATTGGCCGTCGAGGCTAGTGCATCAGGCAACGAACCATACAGATCGATGCGGCCATCGCCGTCGCCGTCCGCGGCCAACTCATAGAATGACGTCGGGATGAACTGCGTCATCCCAAAGGCGCCGCTCCATGAGCCGACGAAGGTGGGCGCGTCCACCGTGCCGTCCCGCAGCAGCCGCACCGACGCGTACACATTCTTCTTCCACAGTGGATTGGTTTCGGTACATGCGCGGGTGACCCAGGCGTCCAGCACATTGGTCTTGCCCAACAGGCTGCCGTAGTTGGTCTCGATGCCGAAGATCGCGACCAGCACCTCCGGATCGACGTCATAGCGCCGTCCGATGTTTTGCAGATCGGCCCCCGTCTTCACCAGCACCGCGCGGCCTTGCGCAACCCGCTCGTCATCGACGGTTTTGGCGAGGTAGTCCCACCACGTTTCTCGTCCTTCCGGTTGCCCCTTGCGCGCCGACACCGTGGAGGCCAACAGTTTGGCGTTGGCGGTATAGCGATCGAAGTCGGCGACCGACACGCCATTGGCGGGCGCGGCGCTACGCATCTGCGCCATGCAGGCGGAGGCATCGCCATCTGCTTCAAGCGCGTGCGCCGGCATCGAGGCCAGCAACGAGAACAAGACGGAAAACGCGCCGGCGAAGGTCGCGCCACGTGTAAAAGACCGGGTTGACGGCATCGAATGTTCCAAAGAATGAGGAAAAACCCCTACCCTGCCCGAATCGGGCGGGGTCGTCCAGTCGGATGGCAAAGGGCGCACGGCATCAAGCCGTGCGCCCCTCACGCTTTTGCATTCCGATCAGGAGGCCCGTTGGGCTACGCCATCGTGCCCACTACCATCGGCGAGGAAGGGGTAATCGGTGTAGCCATGCTCGCCACCGCCGTAGAACGTGGTTTGATCGGGTTCGTTCAATGGTGCATCGTCACGCAATCGACGCACGAGATCGGGATTGGCGATGTAGAGCTTGCCGAAGGCGATCAGATCCGCCTCGCCCGATTCGATGGCCTTGGACGCCAAGGCGCGGTCATAGCCATTATTGGCCATCCACAACGCGCGGCCGCCCGCTTCCTTATAGACGCGGCGCAGCGCGGCGTAGTCGAACGGCTTGTCGCCCTGCTTGAAATCGCGGGCGCCGCCCGTGGCGCCTTCAATGATGTGCACGTACGACAAGGGGTACTGGGCCAGCTTTTGCACCACGGCTTCAAACAGCGTTTGCGCATCCGGGTCCGAGGCGTCGTTGGCCGGCGTGACCGGCGAAATGCGGATGCCCGTGCGGCCCGCGCCGATTTCCTGCGTGATGGCATCCAGCACTTCACCCAGGAGCCGAATGCGGTTTTCGATCACGCCGCCGTATTCGTCCGTGCGGTGGTTGCTGCCCGAGCGCAGAAACTGATCGATCAGGTAGCCGTTGGCCGCATGAATCTCCACACCGTCAAAGCCATTGTCGATCGCGGCCCGAGCAGCGCGACGATAGTCTTCCACTAGACCCGGCAGCTCATCGACTTCCAGCGCGCGCGGCTCGGAGGTCTCCACGAACTTGCCTTTGCCGTCTTCGATGATGTATGTCTTGGCCTTGGCGCGCAGCGCTGACGGCGCAACCGGCTTGCCATCATCCTTTTGCAGCGACGTGTGCGAGATACGGCCCACATGCCACAACTGCACCACGATCTTGCCGCCGGCGGCGTGTACCTTGTCGGTCACGTGCTTCCAGCCTGCCAGCTGCTCATCGCTATAGAGCCCGGGTACATCGGCATAGCCTTGGCCTTGCTGCGTGATCGCGGTGGCTTCGGTAATGATCAACCCGGCGGAGGCGCGTTGTTCGTAGTAGGTGGCCGTGATAGGGGCCGGCACGGCGCCCGGCGAGCGGTTGCGCGTCAGCGGCGCCATCACGATGCGGTTGGCCAGGTCGATGTCACCAGCTTTCACAGGGTCGAACAGCGTTGTCATGAATCATCCTTTCTAAAGCGGAAGTAGGCGCATGAAAGAGCAAACGGCGCGCCCGAAACATCATCACCTTACATCCAGCCGATATCAAACAATAATCCTACATTTCTTTTGGTTATAAAGATAAGCCGAGAAGTTAGTTGGTCGCCCCAGGGCGCACGGGCATGATCGCTTCCACAAGGCAAACAGCCCTTTTCATCCTGGAGAAGTACGTGATCAAGCGAATCCTCGCCCTGTCCGCATTGGCAGTATCGACTGTGACGGCGGCGCCCGCATCGGCGCAACAAACGATTTTGAATACGTCGTACGACATTGCGCGCGAATTGTTCACGGCCATCAACCCGAAATTTCAGGCCGACTGGAAGGCCAAATCCGGCCAGGATCTGACGATCGAGCAATCGTTTGCCGGGTCGTCCCGTCAGGCGCAGGCGATTCTGCAGGGCCTGAAAGCCGACGTGGTCACCTTCAACCAGATCACCGACGTCGACACCCTCGCGCAACGCGGCCTGATCAAGAAGGATTGGCAGAAGGCGTTTCCCAACAACAGCTCGCCCTACTACAGCACCATTGCGTTTCTGGTGCGCAAAGGCAACCCCAAGCAGATCAAGACCTGGGACGACCTGACACGCGACGACGTGAAACTCGTGTTTCCCAATCCGAAGACCTCGGGCAACGCCCGCTATTCGTATCTCGGCGCCTGGCTGTACGCCAACGAGAAGTTCGGTGGCGACGATGCCAAGAACCGCGCATTCGTAGGCAAGCTGCTGAAGAACGTCGAGAGCTTCCCCACCGGCGGCCGCGGCGCCACGGTGGCCTTTGCTCAAAACAATCAGGGTGATGCGCTGCTCACGTTCGAATCCGAAGTCAACAACATCGCCGCCAGCGATGAATTCAAGGCACTGGGACTGGAAGTCGTGGTGCCGCCCGTGAGCGTACTGGCCGAATTCCCGGTGGCCGTGGTCGATCGCGTAGCCGATGAGAAGGGCACACGCAAAGTGGCCGAGGCGTATCTGAACTATCTCTACACCCCTGAGATCCAGAAACTGCTGGCCAGCTTCTACTACCGCGTGCAAGACAAGACCGTGGCGCAAGAGACGGCCAAGCAATTCCCGGCGATCAAATTGATCAACCCGCAAGACGTACTTGGCGCGTGGGACGATATTTCGAAGACGCATTTCGCCTCCGGCGGCGTGCTCGACCAGTTGTTGGCCCAAGGCCGCTAAACTGCGCTAACGCTCGACCCTCGATCCCTGCGATCGGCCGCCTTGCCCAGGCGGCCGATTTGCATTTTCCGGTTCCGCCTCTCGCATGTCGTTCTTCAAACAACATCCCACCTTGCCCGGCTTCGGCTTGAGTTTCGGCGTGAGCGCCTTGTTCATCACGCTGGTCATTCTGGTGCCCTTGGCCGGGCTGCTGGCCTATCTGAGCAATATGTCGGGCGCCCAGTTCCTGGCCGCTGTCACCGACCCACGGGTGGTCGCCAGTTACCGCGTCACGCTCACGGGTGCGGCCTACTCCACGCTGATTGCGCTGGTGGTGGGATTGCTGCTGGCCTGGGTGCTGGTGCGATATCGCTTTCCTGGGCGCGAGTTGCTCGATGCATTGGTGGATCTGCCGTTCGCCCTGCCCACAGCCGTTGCGGGCCTGACCTTATCGGTGCTGCTGGCGCCTAATGGCTGGGTAGGTCAATGGCTGGCGCCATTCGACATCAAGGTGTCGTACGCCTTTCCCGGGCTGGTGATCGCGATGGTGTTCACCAGCCTGCCCTTCGTGGTGCGCTCGGTGCAGCCGGTGCTGGCCGAGATGGGCCCGGAGTATGAAGAGGCATCGCACACGCTGGGCGCCAACGATTGGCAAACCACGTGGCGCGTGATTCTGCCCGCGCTCGTGCCCGCCATCTTCACGGGCGCCTCGCAAGCCTTCATCCGCAGCCTCGGCGAGTTTGGCGCGGTCGTCATGATCGCCGGCAACATCCCCTACAAGACCGAGATCACGTCGCTGATGATTTTCGTGCGTCTGTCCGAATACGACTACGCCGCGGCCTCGGCGATCGCGTCCGTGGTGCTCGGCGCCTCGTTGCTATTGCTGTTCTTGCTGCAAGTGCTGCAAGGCCGTTTGCTGCCGTGGCAGCGCCCGGGAGTTTGAGATGAAACCGCAATCGTTCAAACAATGGCTGCTCGTGGCGCTGGCCGTGATCGCCGCGCTGCTGTTGCTGGTGTTGCCGCTCGCCTTGATTTTTGCGCGGGCATTGTCGGGCGGATGGGCCATGCTCGTCGCCAACTTGCACGAGCCCGACATGATCGCGGCGATCCAGCTCACGTTGCTGGCGGCCGTGATTACGGTGCCGGTGAACCTGGTATTCGGCATCCTCATGGCCTGGTGCGTGACGCGCTACGACTTTCGCGGCCGCAAGCTGCTGATGACATTGATCGATATTCCGTATGCCACCTCGCCGGTCGTGGCCGGCCTGTGCTACCTGGTCGTGTATGGGCTGGAAAGCGCCGTGGGAAGCTGGTTTTACGCGCGCGATATGCAATTGATGTTTGCTTGGCCGGGCATCGTGATGGTCACCATCTTCGTCACATCGCCATTCGTGGCGCGCATCCTGATCCCGCTGATGCAGTCGCTCGGCACCGAAGAAGAACACGCCGCATTGACGCTGGGCGCCACCGGCTGGCAGATTTTTCGCCGCGTAACGCTGCCCAACATCAAATGGGGGCTGATCTACGGCACGGTGATCACCAATGCGCGGGCCGTAGGTGAGTTCGGCGCGGTATCGGTCGTGTCGGGCGCGATTCGCGGCAAGACGGTTACGCTGCCGCTACTCATCGATCAATTGAACGACGACTATAAAACCGTGGGTGCGTTCACGGCCGCCGCCTTGCTGGCATGCATGGCCTTGCTGACGCTCGTCATCAAGACATTCATGCAATGGCGCGGCAATCGCACCGGCAGCCCGGCCGCGGTGCCGTCGGGGCCGGCGCACTGAGCGGGTGCGGCAGCGGTAGTTCTAGATTCAGAACATGTGGCGTATGCCGACCTGCACACCCTTCGTGGCGGACCCGGCCTCAGGACGATTGCGCCAGTATTCGTTGGGGGCTTGAGCCGCGCCGATAGCGTAGCGCGCACCGTCGCTATTATCGATCCATGCGCCGGCGGCATAGAGTGTGGTCCGCTTGGACACATGATGCAGATACATCGCGCCAAAGTGATTGGCATGGGTCGCGCGGTTGTAGCCTGACGCGATGTTGGCGGCATCTGCAGATGCATCGATGTAGGTCCAGCCCAGGCTCAACTGATCCGTGGACCTCATGTACCACGCCACGCTGAGCGAATACAGATCTTTGTCGATCGAACGGTCGGTCTGTTTGTTCTTGAAGTACCCGAGATAAACCGTAAACGGTTGGAATGTGTAGGCGCCGCCGATCGCGGTCTGTCGATTGCGCGTCCCGACGTATGCCGCGTCGTTTGCAGGCGCCAGCGTGTTATCGACATGCGCCAGCAAAAAGTAGTACGGCCCGGAATCGTAATCGAGCGCCGCCTGCCACACTCTCCCCGCCTTGCTGTGCCGATAGCTGTCGCCAAAGGCATAGCGCGTGTCTGCGCGCCACCCGGCCCACCGGGGGGTGGCATAACTGATCTCGTTATTGTTGCGGAAATTGTAGCCGGACTGCGTCCCCAACCCGGCGCCAAACGTACCGCCATAAAACGCCGCCGTTCGTCCCAGCATATTGAAGAACACGCTGTTCTGCTTACCCAGACGCACTTCGCCGTACTCCGGATTGGAGAAGCCCACGAACGACTGCCGTGCGAACATCTGCCCCGCGACGGACGACGTTCCGTTGTTGGTGTTGTACCCGCCCTCGAGGCGGAAGACGGCACGCGTGCCGCCGCCCAATGCTTCGGCGCCGTGCATCCCGAATCGAGACACCTGCAGACCGCCGCTGTCCGCGCCCTTGGTCGTTACGCCATTGCTGTTGATGGCGCCGACATAAGCATCGACCACCCCGTAAAGCGTCACGCTACTCGTGGCCGCCGGCTGCGCAAAGCTCGGCCCGGTCAATAATGCAAAAGCGACAGGCGTGACGATACGAAGCATATTGCTTGCTTTCATGGATTTTCCCGATGTGAACGGCGTGACCGGCGAACGCCGGACGCCAACGCGTGTGCCGGTCTAAAGGCGCAAGCCTGTAGCGCCGGCGTTATGGCCGGGGAACGATATGCGCGTCCTCCGGATGCCAGGTGATGCGGTAACGGGCGCCTTCGCGGTAAGCGGTGCGGCCACCGCGCGGCACACGCATGCGAACGCGTTGACCGCTGCAGCGACCGTCGAGCAGCAGGCTCGAACCGTAGTCAACGATTCCCGCCAACTCGAAATCGAGCAGGTTCGGGTCTTCTGCGTCGGCCGTTTCGGCGATGCGCAACGACTCGGGCCGCACCATCAGCGACAGCATGCTGCCGCGGGGATGCGCGGTCGGCAGAGCCGCCAATGTACGATGCAGCGCCGACGCATCGTATCGCCCCGCCGCGGGATCGTTGGCCGTCACATCGAAGAAATTGCTTTCACCCACGAACGTCCCCACGAAGTGCGTGGCCGGCGCGGCATAAACGTCCAGCGCCGGCGCAAACTGCTCCACGCGTCCAGCGTTGAACACCGCGATACGATCGGACATCGTCATCGCTTCGGATTGATCGTGCGTCACGAAGATAGTGGTCATGCCGAAGGTCTTGTGCAGCCGCTTGATCTCCAGCTGCATCTGCTCACGAAGATTCTTGTCGAGTGCACTCAAGGGCTCGTCCAGCAGCAGCACATCGGGTTCGAACACCAGCGCGCGGGCCAGCGCGACGCGTTGCTGCTGCCCTCCGGACAACTGCTTGGGCAGGCGATCGACATGATCCGCCAGACCGACCACATCGAGTATCCGTCTGGCCCGGGTGATGCATTCATGGCTGGACACGCGGCGCATACGTAACGGAAAGGCGACGTTCTCCAACGCCGACATGTGCGGAAAGAGCGCGTAGTTCTGGAACACCATGCCCATATTGCGCCGATGAGGCGGCATGTCGACGACGGACGCACCGCGCAGTCGTACATCACCTTCAGTGGGCGTGGTGAAGCCCGCGACGATGGACAAGGTGGTTGTCTTGCCGGAGCCGCTCGGCCCGAGAAACGTCACGAATTCGCCTTCGCGAATGTCCAGACTGACGGCGTCGATGGCGAATGTCTTGCCGTCGAATGTCTTGCGCAACCCCGTCAAGCTCAGATGCGCCGCGGATGCGTCCGCTTCGGGGGAAAGATCGTCACGCAGCGCGCAGGCCTCGTTCATGTTCAGTGCTCCAGCAGATGGGTGTGCTCCGGCCGCGTAAGCGGCGGACTTCAGATTGGATTTATCCTGCCGCCAAGCGGCGGCGACGCATTAACCAGGGGATCAATACCGCGAGCGTCATGACCACCAGGATCAGCGCCGAAACCACGCTGATCACGGGGTCGGCCTGCATCCGCAAACTGTCGAACATTTTTCGCGGCAGGGTCGACGTCGCACTGCCCGATATGAAGATCGCCACGACGGCCTCATCGAACGAATGCACAAAGGCGAACAAGGCGGCGGCCAGGAATCCTGGGCGCAACACGGGGAACGTCACGAGGAAGAAACTTTTCAGCGGTGACGCGCCCAGGTTTTGCGCGGCCAACTCCAGGTTGCGATCGAATCCCTTGAGCGCTGCACTCACGATCAAATAGGCCACCGGCACGCTCAGGCAGGTGTGGGCGAGTACGACCCCCAGCCGGGTCTGCACCAAACCCAACGCGCCGAAGTAGTAGTAATAGCCCAGCGCCACCACGATATGCGGCACCGTCAAAGGCAGGATCATCAGCAGGTTGAGCGCCGATCTGCCCCTGAAGCGGCTGCGGGTAAGCGCGAACGAAGCCGGCACCACCAACAGCATCGTCAATACTGCGGTGCCGGCGCCGATGATCAGACTGTTGATCGTGGGTTCCGTCCATCGCACATCGTTGAAATAGGCTTGGTAATACGTCCAGCCGTAAGACGGCGGCGGAAACTCGAAAGATGGCGAGTCGCTGAACGACATCGGCAGAACGATAAAAAGCGGTGCCGCGATGAAGGCGACAATCAACACCGCAAAACTTTTGACCCATGTCATCGCGATTCTCCCCACAAGCGATCGAGGCCGAACAGCCGGCTGTATATCGCGTACACCGTGAGGGACGCCGCCAGCAGCACCACAGACATGGCGGCCGCCTCGCCGAAATTGAGCAATTCTTCGATCTGCTGACCGATGAGGCCGGCAATCATTTGCTCGCTGGGGCCGCCCAACAAAACCGGCATCACGTAAAAGCCCAGGCAGGTAATGAACACCAATGTGCAACCGTTGATCACGGCCGGAGCGCTCAATGGCAAAAACACTTTGCAGAACGCCGCCCAAGGCGTGGCGCCCAATCCGCATGCCGCGCGCTCGTAAGCCGGGTCGATTTTTTTCATCACGGAAAACAACGTCATCACCATCAATGGCAGCAGCGCGTGGACCATGCCCAAACTGGACGCAAAGCGGGTAAACAGCAACTCTCCGCCCTCGATGCCCAGCGCGCGCATGGCGGCAAGCACCGGCCCGCGGTTGCCCAGAATCACCATCCAGGCATAGGTGCGTACAAGGAAACTGATCCAGAGACTCAACCCCACCAGCAACAACGCAGATGCCGCAAACGACCCCTCACTGCGCGCCACGACATAGGCCAACGGATATCCGAGCAGCAAACACGCCACGGTGACTGACAGTGCGGTCAGGAATGTGCTGCCCAACGCGCTTAAGAAGAAGCTGTCCGAAAACAGATAGGTGTAATTTTCAACGCCCCAATCGGGATCGCTGACGCTGAGCATCAGCACTTGAATGAGAGGAACGATGAAAAATGCTGTCAGAAAGACCACGACGGGAAGCAGAAGCAGCCCCCGTCTGGTCAGATCCCGCCGTACGGCTGATCGATACATAACAAATCCTGCGGGTGGATAGACGTTGATTGACCGGCGGATTACCGAACGACCCAGCGGTCGAACTGCCGTGCGATATCGTTAAGCTGCGGCGCCAGCGCAGCCACGTTCTGCTCGAAGGTTTGCGCGTAATTCTTTGGAAACGTCGGCATCATGAGGGCGTCCTTTTCTGGAATGAACTCAAAAGCCTTGCGATTGACCGGACCATAGTCAGCCTCGCGGCAGAAGCCTGCCAGCCGCTCACCGCTCACAGACGCGCGAATGAACTGCCAGGCCGCCTGCGCGCGTGGCGACCCCTTGGACACGACCCAGTAAGCGCGATCGATCTGGGCGTCTTTCCACACCAGTTCGACGGGTTGCTGCTGACGGATCAGCTCTACTACTCGTCCATGCCAAATGGCGGCAGCAGTCACTTCGCCATCGCGCAACAACTGCTGCGACTGCTGCCCCTGCGTCCACCACACCCGAATCGACGGCTTGATACGGTCGAGCGTGGCCAGGGCGCGTTGAATATCGACCGGATAGAGCTTGTCGACGGGCACGCCATCGGCAAGCAACGCAAGGGGCAGCACACGTGGCGCATGCCGTTGCATGCTGCGTGGTCCGCCGAACTTTTCGAGATCGAAGAACTGGGTCCAATCCTGCGGGCCGCCTTGGGGATACTTATCCTTGTGAAACGCGATCACCGTCGCGAACGCATGCGAGCCCACGCCGTTATGGATGACCTGATCCTGATCGAGCGCCGCGGCATCGATGAATCGCGTGTCGATCGGCTCGATGAGCCCGGCTTCGTTGGCCCGCACCAAATCTGCGCCCCCCAGGGTGGTGACGTCGAACTCATACACACCCGTGCGGGCCTGCGCGGCCAGCTTCGCAAACGACACCGGCGATACGGTTCGAATGGGAACCCCGGTTTCCTTGGTGAAAGGCTCGAAAAGGTGACGGCTCGCCGCAGTTTCCCAACTGCCGCCCCACGTATTGACCAACAGCGGATCAGCTGCCCGCGCCGTGCCGTGAATGAACGGCAAGCCCAGGCTCGCGCCCGCTGCGAGTGCTTTCAAACTGCGGCGTCGAGCAATGGAAAAGTCCTGATCATTTGATTTCATTACAACGTCACCTCACACGATAAGGGTTAAAGAGACGACTGCAGGCCATGGCGCTGCATGCCGTCCGCTGCGTTCAGCACAGCACTTCGATCAGCGTCGGGCCGCGCGTCGTCAGACATGTCTTGAAAGCACGGTCGAATGCGTCGGCGGCATCAACGCGGTATGCGGCGACGCCGCTGGCTTGCGCAATGCCGCACCAGTCGAGATGCGGTGCCTGCAATTGCGTCATTGCCGCGGACACCGGCATATCGGCAAGATCGCCGATCCGTGCCAATTCAGTCTGCAGGATCTGATACCGGCGATTGGCAGCAATGATCACCACGACGTCGGCTTGTTCGCGCGCCATCGTCCAAAGCGCTTGCAACGTATACATCGCACTGCCGTCGGACTGCAGCGCAACCACTTTGCGATCCGGACATGCGACTGCTGCCCCCAACGCGCATGGCAGGCCCATGCCTATCGCGCCGCCCGGCAGTGCCAGCTCGCTGTGAGGCGCAGCCGCCGCGCTGTAAGCCTGGAAAGGCCCGCCGAACGTGCTGCCTTCGATCGTGACGATGGCGTCTTGGGGCAACAACGCCGCCACCCGTTCACAAATGCGCGCTGCCAGTGCGTTGGGAACCGGCGCCGCGGGGGCCGAGGGTACGGCCGATCCGTTCACCGCCCCCACCGCTTCGTGCAGCGCGCGTAACGCGGCAAGCAGATCGTCCTCGACCGATGCGAACGGCTGCAAACGTTCGGCCGACACTAGCTCGCTGTCTTGCCCCTCATAGCCGAAGTACGTCACCGGTGGCCGCGCACCGACGAGAATGACATGCCGGAAGCCGTCAAGATAAGCGCGCGCCGGTTCTGGAAAGTACGGCACGCGTGCGATGGCGTAATGCGAACGACCGCGCTCGCAACGCGCCGGCGTGGCGCCATAGGCCACATCGCACCCCGTTGCCTGCGCAATCTCGCCAGCCAGCCGGGTACCTTCCGCGCACGCGGCCCGGGGGTGCAGGAGCAGCACGGCCCGGGTGCCGTCGCGCAATGCGGGCACGACGCTGCCGAGATGATCGAGATAAACCTCGCCGCGCATCGGCGTGTCCGCTGCAACAAGCGGCGCAGGCGCTGCCGCGCTTTGCTGCTGAAAGTCGGCGGGAAAAATAAGGGTGGCCACGCGTGACTGCGCCTGCCGGGTGGCCGCCATCGCCGCATCTAATTGGGGTGCGGCATCATCCGCATGCGTGATCGTTCCCACATAACGCGACACGGTGTTCGCCAAGGCGGCAATATCGGAGGTCAACGGCGTGTCGTATTTCAGATGGGTACTGGTGTGATCGCCGATCAGATTGATCACGGGGCTGTCCGCGCGCCGTGCGTTGTGCAGATTGGCAAGCGCATTGGCGAAACCCGGCCCCAAGTGCGTCAAGGTCAGCGCGGGCCGATCAAGCATGCGGCCGTAACCATCTGCCGCGCCGCTGCACACCCCTTCGAAACTGCACAGCACGGGGCGCACGCGTGTTTCCGCATCGAAGGCTGCGGTCAATGCCAGCTCGGTGGTACCCGGGTTGGCAAAACACACCGTTACGCCATGCTCGGCGGCGCGGGACAGAAGCCTAACCGCTCCACTCGTTGGGTTCAACATGGTCATGCCTGGGCTCCGTTCATTGCCGCGACGAAACGGTCGATGCCATCGCCGAGGTCGTCGTCCGATAGCGTCAGGGGAAATTGAAAGCGGATGACATTGGCGTCACTCCCGCCAAGAGAAACAAGCACGCCAGCCGCGATTGCAGCGTCCGCCACGACCCGCGCCTGCAGCACATCGGGCTCACCCGATGGGCGCCGAAATTCCACTGCCCGCATGGCGCCGAGGCCGCGCAGATCGGCAATCGCCGTTTGCGTGCGCCGCGCATCCTGCATGCGGTTCATCCACGCACGACCCAGGTCTGCAGCGCGGCTGCAGAGCATGTCGTCGTGGATCACATCGAGCACCGCATGGGCCGCCGCCGCGGCAACGGCGTGGCCCCACATCGTGCGCTGCACGGCTTGCCGTTGAACGGTTTGGACGAGCGGTTGACGGCCGATCACCGCTGCCAGTGGCAGGCCATCGCTCAGCCCGTCCGCCAAAACGATCAGATCCGCCTCAATGTCGAAATGCTCCAGCGCGAACAACTTTCCAGTGCGCGCCAACGCCGTCCTGCTTTCATCGACGATCAAGACGATGCCGTGCCGATCGCACAGCGCACGCACGTCATGCAACAGGGTGGCCGAGGCCGTCAGCACACCGGCTTCGCCTTGAACACACTCGATCACCACGGCAGCCACCTCTTGAGGCGCCAGGCGGGTACGAAACAGCAGCTGCAAGCTGCGGCGCATGTCGTCGAGACCGGCACCGGTGGCCGCATGGGGAAACGGCAAGAATTGAATGCGGGCCCCAGCATCTCCTCCCGAGCTCGTATCCGTGCGCACGCCGCTCAATGCTCGCGCCATGCCGGTCTCGCCGTGCCATGCCCCCGCGAAGGCAAGCACCGCACGTCGGCCCGTGGCGAGCCGCGCCATCGTCACAGCAAGTTCGACGGCTTCGGCGCCGGTGGTCGCCCACGCCGTACTGCAGGGTGCTGCGATGGGAGCCAGCGTTTCGAGCCGATCCGCCAATGACGTGGCCTGGGCCGTACTGGCGAACGGTGCACCCACATGCACCAGACGATCGAGCTGCGCCCGCATCGCGCTGATGACGACGGGGTGCCGGTGCCCGGTGACCCCCGCGCCGCCGTTGGCCGAAAAATCGATCAAGCGAGCGCCACCCGCCGTGCACAGCACGGCATTTTCGCCGCGTTCGATAAGTACAGGCGCAGGCGCGACGTCCCGATCGCCCGCCAAGGGAGATCCGGTGTGCGCCATCCGCGCGGCACCTGCCGGGGTCACTGGAATGTGCACGGTCGACGCTCCTGTCACTGACCCATCACCGTGCGATACAACCGAAGCCAGTTGCCGTGCGTCAATTGGCGCACCTCCTCGGCGTTGAACCCCACACGTGCCAAGGCAGGTTCGACGTTGCCCAAGTCCTCCACGGCCTTGAACCAGTCCGGTGGCGCGGCCTTGCCGGGGCGCGCCGCCGAGCCCGCGCCGAAGTCGGTGCCGCGGGTCCAGTTTCCCTTGCGCATCCAGTCCAGGTCGCGTTGCGTGGTGCCATGGCTTTTATCGGTGCCGATACCAACATGATCGATGCCGGCAATGTCCACCGTTCGAGCGACGAGTTCGCACCATTTGTCTACCGTCGAGCAGAATTCGTCGCCAGAAATATTGCGGTACGCGGCGCAACCGATCACACCACCGTTGGCACGCAACGCATGCAGTACATCGTCGGTCTTGTTGCGTTTGTGTGGATAAACACTGTCGGGATTGGCGTGGGTGATCGCCACTGGCTGCGTCGAATGTTCAATGGCTTCGCGCGACGTACGATTGCCCACGTGCGACAGATCGATCACCACGCCGCAACGATTCATCTCACGAATGACTTCCTTGCCGAAGCGTGCCAGACCGGAGTCGTGCTCCTCGTAGCAACTCCCGCCCAGTTCGTTCTGATTGTTGTAGGTGAGTTGAATCACCCGCACGCCCAGATCCGCAAAGAGTTCGACAAAACCGATGTGTCCTTCCAGGAGATTGGCGTTCTGAAACCCAAGCAGGATCGCTACCTTGCCTTGCGCGACCAGAGCTTCGATCTGGGCGGCAGTGGTCGCGATGCCCACAAGATCCTCGTTCGCCCGAACCAGTTGCCGCCAGGCATCAATCGACTCAAGGGACGGTACCGCCCCCTCCCAAAATCCCAGCGTGGGGGTCACACATCCCACATTGCCCTTCTTGAGGCGCTCGAAGACGTCGCGGTCGAAATAGCCGCATTGCAGCCCATCAATAATCACTATTCACTCCCAGGGGTTGAGATGACAACGCGTCAATGCGGATGACGCAAGAGCGCGATATCGGTGTCGTCATCGGCGGGCGGCCGGCCGATGACCGTGCCGTCGTCCTGCACGATGGTGGGACCGGCATGCCGGCGTGATGTGACCGAGTCCGGCGACAACGCCTTCTTCGATGCTTCATACAGGGGCCACCACTGCGCTTCGGCCACGTCGAATCCCTCGCGTAACGCCTGTTGCAGGCATGGATTCGACATCGTTGCCTCAGCACCGGACGCTGCTTCGGCGTACACCCGGCCGCCCTCTTCGTCGAGATCGAACACGGCTCGAATGCCGTAGCGCGCCGCGTGCGGCACGATCGCGAAGAGCTCCGCCGGCTCGGTCACGCCCGCAATTCGGCACTCGCACGAACCGTCCTGGCGCACCTTCGCCACGATCTGATCCAGCCAGATCGGCAACACCAACCAGGCATGCAACTGCGGTGCCGTGACCGCCATGTAGGTGGCATAACGCTGTACCGACACCTTCGCAAGATGGGCGGCGCCCACTCTGAGCGACGTCTGGCGGTCGGTATCGGCCAACCCCACAAACCCGGCGCGGCCAAGCGCTTGCGATGTGAGCACCACATCTCGGACGGCCGGCGCATAGCCGCTGCCGATATCCAGTGTCAGCAAGATACGTTCGACGATCAGCCGAGCTTCCCGCACCGAAATCGTCAGGCGGCGTGGCGGGAGATTCACAACGGGGGACATCAGCGGGGCTCCTGGGGGAAAAACCAATCGGTTGCCACACCCGCGGCCATATCTGCCGGCGTGGGTGCGCCATGAAACAGCACACCCCGCAGATTTCTGCCGAGGTAATCGCGCGCCTTGTCCACGCCATGCATGCCCACGTTCATCAAGCGAACGATGTCGACCGGAACGAACTGTTCATCCATGATGTTCATATGCGGGGAGTGCGCATCGAGGCCGCGCAACGTCTGCACGCGCGCAACGATGTTGCGCAATTGCGGGGAGCGCATCAGGACATCGCCGACCGTGTCGTGCGGGGCGGCATCCAGCAATGCCGCGTGCAGATCGCGCGCCAGGCGCGGCAGGTCCAAGCCGAGGTTGAAAGCGTATTCGACCTCGGCGGCCGGCCCGCGACGCGGCTCCTCGGCAGAGACCGACTTGTACCAAATATGGCGCCGCGCCGCCTCGCTGTCGACGTCCATCTCGAACGCCCACGCATACTCACGCCGCACCAGTTCGCGCAGGTCGGCGGCCGGCATATCCGGCTCCACGAGAAAATCCTCACTGACCGCCAGCTTTTCAGCTTCTCGGTCGCACACATCCGGGACCAATTCAGTCAGCAACCCCAGCAGACATTGGCAGGTTTCTTCATGCACATGCGCCTGGGCCCACCGCGCAAGCTGACCGAACAGATCGGACGAACCCGCGGTCGTTTGGCCACGCAGTCGGTCAAGCGTCTCGCGCACCTGGGCAAGCTCGCTGGCCACCATGGCGCTATCGGCAAAGCGCTCGTACTCCATGCGGTCTTCGCGGCGGAACGCGATCGTGCGCGCGATCATCCGATCCAGCATGACGACCTCTTGCGATTCGGCATCCACCCGCAAGGCGCAGGCGGCCTGGATCGCCTGCTGACGTGCGGTCAGCCAATTGTGGATCAGGCGGGGATGGTTGTTGACGAAAAGAATCAACCCCAGGGCCGATCCGTTTCCGACGCCGAGATAGCGCTGAATGGCGGGGTCAATGTCTGGCGCCTCAGGATTGCGGACACGCGCCAGATGGTGTGCCAGGTCGATCGAGAACGTTCGCATCATGTACGCGCTGAGCATCTGCGCGTCCAAGGGCCGGCGTAGGGGATGATCGGCCTCCAGCGAAAGAAAGCTGCGCGTGCCGAACGTACCGTTGCCGTCCAGCCCGGTGTTGCGCATCAGATAGCACACTTCTGAGAGCACGCCGATATCCGGTTGCTCTCCTGCCACCAAGGCCTGCACGGTGTGATCGAATGCGCGCGAACTGCGGTTGGCGCGTGCCCAGATCAACGTGCCGGGCGTGGCACGGCCCTCATAAAGTTTAGGCAGTTCGACCGCCATCGCGTTGAGATCGGCATCCGAGACGCGGCCTTCTGTAAGCGCGCCCATCATGTCCCAGGAACGGCCGATGATGCGTCCAGTCTTGCCCTGCGCAGTGGGCGCAAACGACAGCACCGAAAAGCTGAAGACCATGGCGCCGGTGTCGATGTGATAGACGGCGGTGCCGACGGCATTGGCGTCGATGCGCCAATCGTGCAAGACGATGCGCCAGCGCTCCTTCAGCGCCTTCGCCATCATCGAGCGCGATACGCTGAGGCGGCTCGGTTGCAGCATTGCGAGATGCGCGGGCAACATCGGATGAAATGAGTCCGGTATTGCCGGCGCAACAGCTCCTGAAGACGAAAGCGCCAAGGTGACAGGATCGGAGGAGGACATCGGCACAGCGTTCCTATAAGTTCGTATTCTTCTAGAATACACATGATTTTTATAGAATACGCACATGATGAAGACGTGTAAACGTCGCGACCGCGGTTTTGCGGGATATCCCTAGGAAGGTAAAACCCGCACCCCGGCCTGCGCTTTACATCGAAATCGGCGTGACTTAGGATGACCACCCCCAGGCTTATTCCTCAAATCATGACGTCTGCCGCAGCCAGCCAGGGCGTGCGCCCACTCAGCTCCGTCCTCAAAACCCTGGCTGTGCTGGATCTGCTGGGTGCTTCCCCGCGTCCCATGAAGTTGGCCGAGATCACCGCCCGAGTGGGGGGTAATCGCGCCACGGTCTATCAGAAGGTGATCACGCTGGTGGAAGCCGGCTGGGTCGAGGTGGATGACGATGGCGCCTATCGGCTCACGTTCCACGCGGCGCGCGTGGGCGACGCCGCCTTCGAGCAGGCAAGCCTTGGCGAACGCGCCACTGCAGTCATGCAGAAGTTGGTATTCGATTCAGGCGAGACCGCATCGCTTGCGGTCATCAGCGGCTTGCATGCGGCTTTGGCCAAACGCGTTGAGGCGAAGGGCGTATTGCGGGCCGACGTGCATGTAGGCACGACGTTCTCTCTGGAGATCAGTGCATCGGGTCGGGTATTGTCGGCTTACGCCGATGCAGAACTACAGCACCAGTTGCGGGCCCGGGGCGCAGCACTGCCCGACCCCGGCATCATGGCCGATGTCGTGTCGCAGGGGTATGCCATATCCAGCGGTCTCGAAATACCGGGCATTCTTGCGCTGGCCGTGCCGGTATTCAACGCTTCCGAAAAATGCGTGGCGGCGCTGTCGCTCGTGACGCCAGCTAGCCGATTCGATGTCGAGCGGCTGCTACCGCCGATGCAGCGTGCCGCCGATGCGCTCAATGCGCTGTTGACCGGCAGCACGCAGGCCTGAGTTACTTCGCCTTCAACAGCTCGCCCACTTCCAGCAAGACCATTTCGTTGTCATCCGCGACGTTGGGATCGCGGCTGCTGGAGAACGGCAGGTTGTTGTCGTTGCCCACCACAATGTGCGTGGCATCCACGACGTCCACATTCTCGATCGTGAAGAACGGGAACGTCAGCACACCGTTGTTCAACGGTTTGCGCGCCACTTTTTGCGGGTCTTTGATATCGAGCAGATCGATATAGCCCACCTTGCGCAGCGACTTGCCCACATTGCTGTCGTCGAAGGCCACCTTGTACACGCGCTTGAACTTGGCGATATCCGAGAAGCAGGTTGTGCCCTTCTCGCCCGCCGGGCACGCCTTGTCGGCCGTGCCTTCGCCATTGTCGCGCTCGATGATGAGCCCGCTCGTGGCATCGATCATATTGAAGTCGCCAATCGCGTAGCCGGGCTGCTCCAACGGGTACATCCAGTGCCGGCCCGTCCACGCTTCCTGCTTCACGTCGAACTCGAGCACGCGCAGCGCGCTTTTGCCTTCGTACTGTTCGGGACCTTTGCTCGCAGCATCCCACAACGGCCCTTCAAGCAGCGCATACAACTTGCTGCCATCCTTGGAGGCAGCCATGCCCTCGAACCCCTTGGAGCGACGCACCTGGAAATTCATGGCATCGGCCGGCCATCCGGGAGTCGCGACAGCGGTGTTATCGGGCGAGCGTACCGGCTTGCCGTCGACCAACGTATCGAACACCTTCAACACGCGTCCCTGCATATCGGTCTTGATCAGGTACGGTCCGAACTCGTCGCCGATCCAGATCGCGCCGCCCGCAAATTGAAAGCTCTCGGGATCGAAATCGGCACCGGTCAGATAGCGGGTTTTCGAACCTTCCTGAACGATGCGAAACGGCACCTGCTTGTTGGGATCGCTCAAGAATACGGTCGCCAGACGCTGGAACTTGCCCGTTTTGAAATCGATTTTGTAGTGATTGAGATAGAGCATCGAATCGGCCGAATTCGCCTTCGCACCCAAGCCGTTATCGGTCAGGATCCAGAAGCTGCCATCGGGCATGTGCTTGATGCCCGAATGCCCTTGCGCCGGTTGCCCCTTGAACGGCACCGACATGCCGGTGGGCCGATTGTTCGACATGCCCATTACCGTGCCGACTTTCTCGGTACGTTTGCCATTGGAAAACTTGCCACTCGTGGCGAGATCGGCGGGCGCGTTCTCGGGCGGCGTAATGAAGCTGGCTGCCGGCAAGACGGCGTGCCCGGCCAACGTGGCGGGATAGGCTGAGGCGGCGGTTTGCGCGTGTGCAGCGAGCGACACACTGCACAATGCAGCGGCGATGAACGTAGAGGTGACGGTATTGAAGCGCATGGCCTGAGCGGCTCCCACATGGAAAGAACGCACACGATGCGGCATGCTTGTGTCATGACCATGACAGGGGCGTTGCGGAGCAATGCGAGCGTTGCCAGACTCGCTCGAAGGATGGGGCGGATGGTGCTGAGTGCCGCAAATGAACTGGCAAAAAAGCACAAAAAAAAGGCCTCGAAGCATTCGCTTTGAGACCTTTTTCAAACCATGGATGAACCATGGAAAATTCTGGTGCGCCCGGCAGGATTCGAACCCACGACCCCTTGGTTCGTAGCCAAGTACTCTATCCAACTGAGCTACGGGCGCTTTGGTAAAGAGGCGACTTTATACCATGAAATTTTGACGGTTTGCAAATCAGCGCTAACTTTATTGGCAGCCGTTTTTCTTGAAGTCGATCACCATGAAGCCATCGTGTGCATAGCTGTCGAAGCGTTCGCCACGTACTTTGTATTGCGGCAGGCAAGTTGTGCGAATCACCTCGGGCACATCTTCCGTTTCGATAAACGGATAGTTGATCCCGAAGAGCGCCAGATAAAGTTCGCTTGTCCAGCCCGTATCGTCCAACGTTTGCGGCAGTACCGTATCGAGCACCGGAAAATGATTCAGGATCAACGCGGCGACCGGCGAAGGTTTGACCAAGCCGTGGAAGTACATGCCGCGCGGTGCCCCCTCGCGCGTGTTGTCCAGACGGCTCAAGATGCTCGAAGCGATCACGCTGTCGTAGCGCTCCTGGGCGTGCAATGCATTGCCGTACGCAAACACCAACGAATACGCATAGATCATCGGCACGAGCAAAAAATAGCGCAGGATCGCGGCGCGCTTTTCGATGGTCAACAAGAACATCAGCGCGACCGCATAAAGCGCCGCGCCGAAGCCGATCATCGTGCGCGGCTCCATCACGGGGTCCTTCAGCGCCAGCAGGATGCCGAAGACGAAAACGGGGATGCAGAAGGTCGCGATCACGGCCAGGGCTGCGACCACCACGCCCGCAGCGCTGCGGTAAATGGTGGCATAGCGGCCGGCGCGATAAAGCGTGCCAAAAAGCGCCACAATCGTAAGCGGCAACAAAATCCACATGGTGCTGGGCGTCAATGCCGTGCCCAGAGTGGTGTAGCCGGTTTGAATATTGCGCCACACGGCGGCAGGTAAATCGCCATTGAGCGAGACGAAGTCGCGGTGCGACATTGCATAGCTGCCCTGCACCAACTGACTGGCGGTGACTTCGTACAGCACATTGCTCAACACCAGCGCGCCCACGCGCACACCCAACTCGCGCCAGATCGCGGTGGGCGTGGCTTGACGCGCCACGGCATACAGCACGGCCGTAATCGACAGGATGATGTAGGCGTTGAGCGCGGCCTGATACAGGCACAGCAGCAAGAACAAACACACCGTCGACCAGAGCAGTTCGATTTTCCATTCGCGCCGCAACGTAAACGGGGCGATGGCGAACGCCAGGGCCAGACACATGCTCCACACGTCGAAGCGATAAGACAGGTTGGAGAGAAAGAATGGATTGGCCATCAGCAGGAACGCGGCCATCATTGCGATTGGCCGGGTCGACACAGGCTGCACCCGGCACAGGCCCCACAGCGCCAACGCCACGCTGATCGCACCCAGCACCAGTGGCAACGGCGCGAGATCGACGACGATAGGCTCGGAGATGCGCAGATTGAGCAGCATCATGATGCCGTCGGCGAGCGGACGACCGTTGGTGGACCACGACGCGTAGCCATTGGCAACGCGGTCGAGATCGTCAAGGTAGTACACGTTTGCCAGCGCAATCGGCAGTACGTAAAACAGGCACATGGCCAGCGCCAGCGTCAACAGGAACTTGGACGGCGTAGTACGGAGTGATTCCACGGATGACATCGGGCAAAACGTTCAACTTCGGCACGCGGCGAACGCGGCCGGCCAATCCGCACTTTGCCCGATTTGCGCGCCCTAAAGTAGTGCAGAATCAAAAAAAACGGGAAAGTTGGCGTTTTAGCAACTTTCCCGTCTTGCACCATGGCGCCGTGATGCGGCGCACGATGTCGCGACTGACATCAGGCTGAAGTACGCGTCTCGTCATCGGCAAATTCGATCTGCTCGATTCGATCTTGCTGATACGACCTTGTTCATTCCGCTTTGTCGATACGCCCGGGTTGATATGGCTCGATCAACCGCATGAGCGCGTTACACGCCGTCGAGTTTTTGCGCGACGCGTGCGGCGACGTCCGCCGGCACCCAATTCTTCCACACGTCGGGGTACTGCTTCATGAAATACGTAGACGCTTCCGACATCTCAAGCCCCGCGCGCTCCATATGGCCCAGCGCGTTGGTGAGCGTGTCTTCAGGCACGGATACGCGACTTAAGAATTCAACGAGCGTGGGCGCTTTCGCTGCGAAGTCGGTGTTGACGGCAGTGGCGACGGGATAAGGCTGCAGCCCGGTGGGCTGGGGATCGGCGCATTTGGGATCGGCGATGCATTCCAGCTTCTTTTCATCTGCCGGGGGCATCTCGAGCTTGACCAGATCCAGCGATCCGATCAACGACGTCGGCGTCCAGTAATAGAACACGATGTCGCGCTTGCGCTTGTAAGCCGACACGATGGCCGCCCGCTGCGCTGCCGAACTGCCCGGCGAGTACACCGTGTACTCATCATCGAGCTTGAAAGCGCGCGCCAGATTGCTCGTCAGCGTGCCGCACGTCCAGCCGATCGCGCAACCGTAGATGCGACCGCGGCCGGGGTCTTCGCTGTCGGCAAAAACGTCTTTGCGTCCCACCAAGTCTTGGGCGCGTTTCAGGTCCGGATATTTTTCAGCCGTATAACGCGGCACATACCAGCCATCCGTGCCGGTGAAAACGGTACCCACCTGCTTGATCTTGCCCGAGGCCACCGCCTTGTCCCACGGCTCTTGCATCTGCGTGATCCAGACCTCGGTGTTGATATCGACGTCACCGCGCTGCAGGGCGGCAAACATCGGCAAGGTGTCGCCCTGCTCCATCTGCGTCTTGCAACCGTAGCCGTGCTCGACGATAAAGCGCTGCACACCCACCAGCATGAGATTGGATTCCCAATTCATGCCGCCGAATTTCACTGGCCGATCCAGCTCACATGATGGCGCTTGCGCGCGCGCGTCGAATCCCAAAGTGGCCCCCACGAGCAATGTGGCGGCGATGAATGTTTGGTTGATTCGCATGCGATAGGTCATCGGGTGGTTTCCCCTTCCAAGTGTGAAAAAAGGGGTCGATGATAACAAGCACCATCAATGCGCGTAGTAAGCCTTGATCCCGTCCACCAGTGTTTGCAGATCCTGACGCGATACGTCGAGGTGCGTGACCAGGCGCGTGGGGCCGCCGTAGGTTGAACGCATCAAGATGCCTTGCGACTCGAGGTGTTGCTCGAGCGGCTTGGCATCGGCATCGGGAATGCGGATAAACACCATGTTCGTGGCCTGCGAGAGCACGTCGATCTGCGCAATGTTGCGCAACGCGTCAGCCAGCCACGCAGCGTTGTCGTGGTCTTCGGCCAGACGATCGAAATGATGATCAAGCGCATAGTGGCAGGCGGCTGCGAGCACGCCGGCCTGTCGCATGCCCCCGCCCAGCACCTTGCGCCAGCGACGCGCACGCTCGATCAGTTCGGCATCGCCCACCAGCACCGATCCCACCGGCGCACCCAACCCTTTCGAAAAGCAGATCGACACGGAATCGAACGCTTCGCACATCTGCTGCAGCGTGGCGTTCGATGCCACGGCGGCATTGCACACCCGCGCGCCATCCAGATGTACCGACAGCCCCAGCGATCGCGCCAGCGCAGCCGCATCGCGCACATAATCGGCCGGCAGCACTTTGCCGCCGATGGTGTTTTCGAGCGCCAACAAACGCGTGCGCGCGAAGTGCGGATCGATCGCCTTCATCGCGCCACGAATCGCGTCGAGCGGCAAACTGCCGTCAGGCGCGTGCTCCAGCGGCTGCGGCTGAATGCTGCCGAGCACGGCCGCGCCCCCGCCTTCATATTTGTAGGTATGCGCCTGCTGGCCCACGAGGTACTCATCGCCCCGGCCACAATGGGCCATCAGCGCCGCGAGGTTGCTTTGCGTACCCGTGGGAAACAGCAATCCCGCTGCTTTGCCGGCCCGCTCGGCCACTACCGCCTGCAGACGATTGATCGTGGGATCGTCTCCGTAAACGTCATCGCCCAGCTCGGCCGCGACCATCGCGTCGCGCATGCCAGGAGTGGGACGGGTAACGGTATCACTGCGCAGGTCGATCATGAAGGGCTCCGAAAGTTGAGGCCATGATCGTACTCCGCGTTCTCGCATCGCGCCGAACGATTGCAGATGGCGCCCTGCGATGCAGGCAATGCAAGCGTGCAAGAAACAAAAAAGCCTTCGACTCGCGTCGAAGGCTTTTTGCAGAAATGTGGTGCGCCCGGCAGGATTCGAACCCACGACCCCTTGGTTCGTAGCCAAGTACTCTATCCAACTGAGCTACGGGCGCATATTGACGGCATACGCTTAAAGCGCCACCGCTGCCCCAATGAAGCCTACGCTCAAATCAGTATGATCAAACTTCGAACACTTGATTTAGCCTTCATTGCGGCTGGCTGATCGGTTTGCTACGAACATCCCGTCAACCAAGACAGCGACTATAACATGAAAAAAACTAACTCTGCAACGTTACTTTCTCGCCGAGTTGTTTCTTCACCTGCGTGAGTGCCGGCGGCAACCCTTGCTGCAACGTCTGGAATAGCTCGCGATGCAGTGCCAGCTCTTCTTTCCACGACGCGGCATCGATGCCGGTAATCTGATCGAATTGTGCTTGCGTGAAGTTCAAGCCATCCCAGCTGATATCGGTGTAGCGCGGGGTCACGCCAAACAGATGCTCTTCACCTTCGGCCTTGCCATCGATACGTTCGAGCATCCACTTCAGCACGCGCATATTGTCGCCAAAGCCGGGCCAGATGAACTTGCCGTTCTCGTCGGTGCGGAACCAGTTGACGCAGAAAATATGCGGCAACTTGAAGCCACCCGCTTCCAGACGCTTGCCGAGCTCCAGCCAGTGCGTGAAGTAATCGCTCATGTTGTAGCCGCAGAACGGCAGCATGGCGAACGGATCGCGACGCACCACACCTTGCTGACCGGTAGCGGCCGCTGTGGTTTCCGAGCCCATCGTCGCCGCCATATAGACGCCTTCGACCCAGTTGCGCGCTTCCGTCACCAACGGCACCGTGGTCGAACGGCGGCCACCGAAGATAAAGGCATCGATCGCCACGCCTTGCGGGTTATCCCACTCGGGGTCGAGCGCCGGGTTTTGCTCGGCCGACACCGTAAAGCGGGCATTCGGATGCGCGGCCTTGCGGCCGGTTTCGCGAGCGATTTCGGGCGTCCACGAACGGCCTTGCCAATCGGTCAGGTGCGCGGGTGCGGGACCCATGCCTTCCCACCAGATATCGCCGTCATCGGTGAGGGCCACATTGGTGAACAACACATTCTGGCGCAACGATGCCATGCAGTTGTAGTTCGTTTTTTCGCTGGTGCCTGGCGCCACGCCAAAGTAGCCGGCTTCCGGGTTGATGGCGTACAAGCGGCCATCTTCACCCGGCTTGATCCAGGCGATGTCGTCGCCAATGGTGGTGACTTTCCAGCCCGGCAAAGCTGCGGGCGGCACCAGCATGGCGAAATTGGTCTTGCCGCAAGCCGACGGAAACGCAGCGGCCACGTGCATCTTGCGGCCTTCGGGCGAGGTCACGCCCAAAATCAGCATGTGCTCGGCCAGCCAGCCTTCTTCGCGACCCATCGTCGAGGCGATACGCAGTGCGAAGCACTTCTTGCCCAACAACGCGTTGCCGCCGTAGCCGGAACCGAACGACCATATTTCGCGGGTCTCGGGGTAGTGCACGATGTACTTGATGTCGTTGCACGGCCAGGCCACGTCTTTCTGACCGGCGTCCAGCGGCTTGCCCACGCTGTGCACGCAGGGCACGAACTCGCCGTCGGTGCCCAACACGTCATAAACCTTTTTGCCCATGCGCGTCATCAAACGCATATTGGCCACCACGTAAGGCGAATCAGACAACTCGACGCCAATGTGCGCGATCGGCGAACCCAGGGGGCCCATCGAGAACGGAATCACATAAAGCGTACGACCGCGCATGCAGCCCGTGAACAGATCGCTCAAGGTGGTGCGCATTTCAGCCGGATCGCACCAGTTGTTTGTGGGACCCGCATCGGCTTCGTTGGCCGAACAGATGTACGTGCGATCTTCAACACGGGCCACGTCACTCGGATCGGACCACGCCAGATACGAACCCGGACGCTTTTCCGGATTGAGCTTTTGCAAGGTGCCGGCGTCGACCATTTGCGCGCAAAGGCGGTCGTACTCTTCTTGCGATCCGTCACACCACTCCACCCGGTCGGGCTGAGTCACGGCGGCAATGTCGGCCACCCATTGCTTCAGTTTTTCGTGCTTGACCCAAGCCGGGGCTTGGGCAGCGGTGCGCTTATCGATAGTCGGAACAGCACTCATGGTCGAACTCTCCTGCCTGGCGATCGGACGATCCTGTTGCGGACCGTCGCTTTATTGCTCGGATGAACGAATCGGCCGCCATCCACCACGAGATAAACGCGATGTCATGCGACCGAAACGTCGACTATAAACCGGCCTGCAAATTATGAATAATCATCCTAATGGTGCATTGCAAGCAGCTGTAAGGAATCCGTCCCCGGTTATTGCGGTTTTCCGGAGGCTGCCGAGCGCGCTTGTCCGACCTGCGATCGGCAATCAACCGCGGTAAGACTTGGGCGGACTGCCGAGTGCCCGATGAAACATGGCCGTAAATGCACTGGGACTTTGGTAGCCGAGATCAAGCGCCACTGTAGTGACCGCCTGCCCGTGCGCCAGGCGCCGCACGGCCTCCAGCAGCTTTGCCTGTTGCAGCCAACGCACGAACGTCAACCCCGTCTCGCTCAAGAAACGCCGATACAAGGTTTTGGTGCTGATGCCCAACGCGGCGGCATAGGCCTGGGTGCTCACGGGTTCGGCCAAATCGGCAAGCACGCGCGCGCACAGCGCGCGCAAATCGGCGCTCTCCGGCAACGGCAAGTCGAAGCCGCACGACTGCAAGCGGCGCAGCTCTGCAAGGATCAGCGTGGTCAGAAGCGGGTAGTCACTATCGCGCGCCGCATCGGCGGCGGCTTGCACCGCTGCGGCATCCTGCACGGAAGGCGCATCGGCCGTTACGCGCACGATCAGCTCCCGCATCAACGGCGTCATATCGAGTACGGCGCAGTCGTCCGGCATGCCGGCGATATGCTCGGCGTCGATATACAACGTTCGCATGTCGACCGATCCCGACATGCGGATCTCGTGCACCACATGGGCGGGAATCCAGAGCGCCCGGGTGGGTGGCACGATCCAAAGCCGCCGCGGCGTACCTACCCGCATCACGCCACTCGCGCCAAACAGAAACTGCGTTCGGGTGTGCCAATGCGGCGCAATATGAAAGTCCGATGGCAACAGCCGACGCCGGGTAACCATCGCGGGAGCAAAAGCATCCGCTACCTTGATTTCATGGGGCGCCTTAGGCCGTACAGCGGTCGCATCGAGAATGTCCATTTTGCGATAGTTTTGGTCATAAAGTCGAAAGACAGAATGGCGGTAGTTTCGCACAATGCGGTCAATGCAGTGCACGACCAACCTCATCCCTTTGGACGCTCGAACGCCGCGATGACTCCAGCCACCCTATCTGAACCCGTTGCCAATACGCCTGAAATGAACGCGCCCGAAGAGACAGCAACCCGGGAGAACGCACCGCAGGAGAACGCACCCCAGGCGCATCCGCGCGCCGTCATGCTGTTGCTGAACATCGCGCACGGCATCGACCATATGTTCTTGCTGATCTTCGCTGCGGCCGTCACAACCATCGCGGCCGAATTCGGCTTCGCCCGATGGGAAGACCTGATGCCCTACGGCGTGGCCGCGTTCTTTTTGTTTGGCATTGGCTCCCTGCCCGCTGGCCGGCTGGGCGACATGTGGGGCCGCCGCAGGATGATGTTGCTGTTCTTCTTCGGCATTGGCGGCGCGGCAATCCTGTGTGCGCTGACGCAAAATGCGTGGCAGTTGGCCGCGGGCCTGGCGCTCATTGGGGCATTCGCCGCCATCTATCATCCGGTGGGGATTCCGATGATTGTGCAGAACGCCCCCAATCCTGGTGCGGTGATCGGCGTCAACGGACTCGCGGGCAATCTGGGCGTCGCACTCGCCGCACTGATCACTGGGTTGCTCATCAAATCGATCGGCTGGCGTGCCGCCTTCGCGCTGCCCGGCGTGATCGCGATCGTATGCGGCTTCATCTTCATGCGGATGTGTCCGCACGAAACGGAAGCCCCCGCCAAACGCCGCGGCCGCGCCGCAGTGGCGCTCAATCCCGCCCAACTGGCGCGTGCCTTTGCCGTCATGACAGCGGCTGCGGTTACCGGCAGCCTCCTTTTTAACTTCACCACCAACGGCAACGCCCAGCTCTTGAGCGAACGCTTTCGAAACATCGTCGAAGACCCCGCGCTGCTGGGCGCCATGCTCGCGGCGATCTACGCCCTGGCGTCACTTGCGCAAGTGGTGGTGGGACAATTGATCGACCGGGTGTCGCTCAAGCCCCTGTACCTGTGCATCGCGCTGGCGCAGATTCCGCTCTTGATGTGGGCGTCGGTGGCGCAAGGCTGGGGGCTGTTTGCCGCTTTGGTCGGCGCGATGATATTTATCTTCGGCGCCATCCCGTTTACCGACGCGATGATCGTGCGCTACGTCGACGACCGTAGCCGCTCCCGTGTGGCGGGTATGCGGCTCACCGTGTCGTTTGGCATCAGTTCGCTTGCGGTTTGGCTACTGGGCCCGGCGGTGAAGCAGATGGGATTTACGACATTGCTGGGCGTGATGGCGGCAATTGCGGCGTGCACGGCGGCGATGGTAATGCTGCTGCCGACCGAGCCTGCGAAGGTTGAGGTAGCGAAGGCAGCAGGTTGAGGTAGCAGAAGCAGCGGCTTGAGCGTCTCGGCGACCGTTTGGTAATTGGCGGATTTTTGCTTAAGACGTGCGCTTCAAGACGTGCGCTCAACGACGTGTGCTTAACGACGTGCGCTCAAGGACGTGCCCACATCGTCCAGCACGGTGACGATCTCGGCAAACGAGGGACGCCGATCGCGATGCTCGCTCGCGCACTGCCGCTGCAACGCCTCCACCGCGATAAACGCATCCAGTGCCGCAAGCCGCTCGTCTCGAGCCAGCGCCATCAACTCTTCAAGCAACAGGCCGAACGCGCGCACCTCGATACGTTCATAGGCTTGCTCGGCGGCGGGATAAAAAGAAGCTGCGCCAAAATCGCCCAGATAGGCACGACCATCGTCGGCATACAAAATATTGTGCGCATACAGATCGCCATGCATGATGCCGCGAGCGTGTAAATGTCGCGCAGCATCCGCAATCCCGCGCGCCACGCGCAACGCGGCGGCAAGCGTGAGCCGCTGCTCAGGGGCATACACATCGCGCGTACAACTGGCGAAGCTCGGCGGATCCGCCAGGTTGCGCAGGTCCGGATCGATCAGCGCCATCACCAGGCCTTGTGCATCATCAGGATGATTGTCGATGCGCGCATGAACAGGGATCAGGCTGGCGTGCCCACTGCCGGCAATGCACGCCGCCATTTCATTCTGGGGCAAACCATCGCTGGTCACCGCCCCCTTGAAAAGCTTGATCGCGACCGGCTGCGGCGCGGCAGACGACGCCATTGCCCACTCGCCCCGATAAATCACGCCAGATGCGCCTTCGCCCAGCTTTTCTTTCACCGTGAGGTGATCCCAGTCGGCATGGACGGGCACATCATTGGCACGGCCAGCCGCCTCCTGCGCGGCAAAAACCGGATTGCCCGCCACCGCCAGCCATGTCAAACGTGGCAAATCGGGCAGCCACCGCGGCAGCACCTCGAATCGATTGGCCGACAGTCGCATCAACTCGATCTGACGGCACTGCGTCAACGTATCCGGCAACGCCGTCAACCGATTACCGGCCAACAGCAGCTTGCGCAGCCCAGAACAATCACCGATCTTCGCCGGCAATGCGGCGATCCGATTATCGGTCAGCGTGAGCCACTGCAGCGTGGGTGCAAGCGACGCCTCGCTCACCCGTTCGATGACGTTTGCCTTCATGCCAAGCATCGTGAGCGCCGGGCATCGACCGAGCACATCGGGAATATGGTCGAACGCATTAAACGACAGGAAGAGAATCCGCAGCCGGTGCAGCCGATCGAAATCCGCGGGCAGTTCGGTTAACGCATTGCCGCTCAGATCGAGTATTTCCAACGTATCGGCAAGCGACAGGATTTCGTGCGGAAACGTGGTCAGGCCACCGGTGATATGGAGGTGGCGTGTGCCTGCCAATTTGCCGGCGCGTAATTGGGTCAACGTCTCAGTTGCGGGTGTGTTGTCAGGCATTGCGGGTTGGTGAGTGTCTGTGGGACGCCAACGGTACGGCGCTGTGCGATCGACGCGATTCGTCGGACGCCAATTCGCTGACGCTGTTCATCTGGCGGCTACCGATCGCTAACAATTTCAATGACGCAGTGTAAAGGGCACCGCACAGACTCAATGCCCATCGAGTTGAAAACGTTCGAACCGGTGTAGCGCCTCTTCTATACGGGCTTCGTGCCGCGACGCGTCGCCCTTCCCCACCCAGGTCCACTGTTGGACAAGCAACTTGCGCTGCGCGCGATCCGTTTTGAGATCGAGGGCCGCTACCACTTCGTCGTCCACCAAAACCGGCAGCGAAAAATAGCCGTACATGCGTTTTTCTTTCGGCACGTAGGCTTCAAACCTGTGCTCGTAGCCGAAGAAATGCTGCAGTCGCTTGCGCTGAATGATGAGCGGATCGAAGGGCGACAGAATATGCACGCTGGGCTGAGTCGGCGCTGCAGTCAACGCCGCTTCGGCTACCTCTGGCCTCACCCAATGCGCGACTTGCTCACCGCCCGCGATCGCCGCCGGCACAAGCAGCCCCCGGCGCACGCGCGCTTCGATCACAGCCCGGATCATCGGTTTGCGCTTGGCGTCCAGATGGCAGATCGAGTCCAGACTCACCACCCCTTGCGCACGCAAAGCCCGATCGAGCCGGTAATCCAGCACCTGTTTATCAGTGGCTGCCCGCGGTGCCTTCTCCCACCCAAAATGGCGATCGATGAGCTCGTAGGTTTTCAACATGCCGGCACGCGCGCTGATCGTGACCGCGCCGTTATAGAACGCCAATTGCAGCGCACGCTTGGAGGGCTTTTTGCTCGCCCAGGCATGCGTCTTCTCCACGAGTTCGTCGTCGGCAATATCGCGAATGGACAACGCGCCATCTCGCCGAATACGCGCCAGCACTTTACTCAGTTCTTGCTTGCTCACCGTATCGAACCCATTGCTGGGCGCCAGCCGATGCCGCTTCATCTCGCCAATAAAGAATGGCAGGTCTGCGGTGGGCACGTACGACAACGCATGCGTCCAATATTCGAATACCGATTTGTCCACCGATTGCGCTTGGCGCAGATGATCGCGGCGGTAATCGGGAATGCGGCTATACAGAATGTGGTGATGGCAGCGTTCGATCACGTGAATCGTATCGATCTGCACGTAGCCCAGATGTGCGATGGCGCGCGGCGTGGCCTCAGGGCCACTGCCAAACGGCGCCGCATCGGCTAACCCCTGCGCTCGCAGCCATATCTGACGGGCGACCGGCTGAGGCAACACAACAGGCTTATCAGGCAGGCGAGGCATGAGCACACCGAGTGGAGAGCGGCGATTGACGCAAGGGGAATCTGCAGCCTAGATTTGCGGACTTTCCAGCCGAGGGAGATTCAACGTAAACATGATGGCGTGGTCGGTGCTGGATGCGGTCGCTATTCCACCGTGGGCTTCCACAATTTCCTTGGTGATGAACAGCCCAAGACCCAGACTCGCTCTACCCTCCGAATGTGCGCCATCCGAGCCACGCCTGAGCGGATCGAACAGGCGCGCCAGATCAGCATTTGGAATCTGGCGTGCCACAGCGTTGGTGACGCTGATCTTGACGGCATCATCCCCACCGCAAACCGCCACCCGAATCGGTTTGGCCGAAACGCCGTACTTCACGGCATTCGTGACCAGATTGCCCAAGGCTTCGCGAATGCGGGAGATGTCGAAATTTCCATGGCAGTTTCCGGCGCAGGTCATTTCGATCTCGGCTTCCGGAAAAGCCGCCTGCAAAATCGAGACTTCCTCTTCACATTCTCTATCCAGGTGCGCTTCACTTAGATTCAGACGCATCGCACCGCCCAGACCGACGAGGTTGTAGTCAAGAAGCGAATCAAGCAAGCCCGACATCCGAGCAGCACTGCGTTTGAGAATATTGGTATAGATGCCGAGTGCGGGCGGACATTTGTTGGAGACCGCGTCAGCGGTGAGCACAATGGCCTGGAGCGGACCGCGTAGGTCATGACCCACAGCTGCCAGAAAAATCTGGCGCCGCTTTTCAACTTCCTCGGCGAATGCGCCAACCGACTCCGCAATGGCCTGATCGACCGCTTCGTTGAATCGACCGATGTCTTCCAGATACCCCTGCTCGATTTGAGTGTTGGCGCCCCAAAGGCGCAACACGCTCGACCTTAGCGCGCGATACTCAGCGATGACTTGGTCGATCTGCAGCCCCGCAAGGGCGCGTTGGCGCCCATGAAACACCGCATCGCTCGAGGGGTTCACAGCGGCTGTGCCGAGGCTTTTCGCGATGCTGGCACTCTCCGACTGATGTGTACGCAAATCATCCGAGATGTCTTGTAGGATTTCGGGCAGATGATCCCGAAGCGCTGATTCAGCCGCATCCGAAAAGACCGCGATCGTACGTGCGAATTTGACTGCCTCTTCCAGAATGCTCTCTTTCTCGTTTTCGATAAATGTAGCTAAGCGCATCCGGATTCCAATGTCATTTCAGCCTTTGCTTGCGGCACGAGCCGATAGTAACAAAGCAGGCTACCTATAAGCGTTTATATCGTTCACCAGTGCTGTGAACAGGCCCTCACCTCGGCATGTGCTTTCGCTCTTCGTGAGGGCGCAAGCAAAGCCTTGTCCACATAAAAGGACTTAGGTCGCCTCGAACGTCGATCTTTATGGCCGATGCGTATAGCGACTGGGCCGTGCGAGACACATCAATCGCACAACGACTGAGATGTCTCAGGATCAAACGTGGGTTCTGACCTTGTCGCGATGTTCGTCGGCGTGGGGTGCCCGTTCGATTCTCGCGCAGGTTCAGGGGGTCGCACCTGCACCGGCCTGCCTGGATCGGTGTGGCCCAAACAAGCAGTTTTCAATCTGAGCCGAACGGTCTCTGCCACTGAGCGCCCTTTCGAGCAATGCCTTACTTCGACGCAACTCGAAAGCAGCCTGCACATACTGGGCATAGGAGCGCGAGGCAATAGGCGCCTTCGCGTAATCGGCGGCCGCCAGATATCGCTCTGTGGCACAGACCACCTCTTGCGTGGCCGCCTCGATGATTTCTCTCATGGTGTGGTCCATGGAGAAAAATGTTATGACCGTTTCACGCCCTAGGGTTTTTCCTAATGCTACATAGCGTACAAAAGCATCAGTTGCAGTAGCAAATGTGAGGAGAAAGGCAGGGGGATTTACAAGTATGTGCGAATGACATCGCGGCAAACTCGAAGCAGGAAGGAAAAAGCCCTGACGAGTCAGGGCTTTAACACAAGCTTTGGCGGAGACGGAGGGATTCGAACCCTCTGAGAGGGGAATAAATGGGCAGCGCAGGCAATAAAATCAAGGGCTTACGATCTTACCTATCCCTCAAGTAGCTCCGGTTCTTCCTCGAATCCGCAGTGGATTTCGCAGTGAGCGGCTGCTTTCACGTTAGAACTAGATATCCTCAGCCAAGCTACGGATTACGATTCCATGTGAATGTTCATTTTTATCGATGGCGTAATGCCGCATAATGCTCCGCAAAGACCCGAAATCCAATGGGTTTGCCCAAATATCATCCTCCTCTTACTCGGACATTGCGAAACAAAATGAACTCTCCGATAGGTGATTTTTCTGCCAGAATGCTACTGCGTGTCCCCAGCTCTCGCGCGCGCCGTGCTTCGCCGTTTTGCAAAGCATGTGTCGGCTAAAAAGACAGTCATGTCTACAGACAGTAATGTTTGTTAGGCGATAGGTAAGTGAAGAGAGGGGATGCGCACATTGATCTCAGGCAGGTTTCCTGTAGATGCTCTCAAGTTTTAAATCGTGGCGAACCTCCCCCCGAAAAAGCCCCCTTCCATCCCAATTCTTAGGATAGATAATGCACTCATCTAGCCGGATGTAGACTGCGCAAGTGCCTTTGTCGGAGAACCTTGCATCTTTATAGATAGCTAAGACCTTACGAGTGACAGTCACTGCATTTCTAGTGACCTTTCGCTCCTGCGAGATCGTATATATTTTGTGCGGCCTTTGGTTCAAAAAGTGTCTTACATAAGGGAGAACTGAAAGGCTGTCTCTGATGTGAGACTGCGTGCGGGTCACACGTGTTAAATGACGCCACGCGTAATTCGAGATCCTGACCTCACCTAAGGGCCCTTGATGCGTACCAGTGCACTCACGAAATTTGTCGGCGGCCCAGTCCCTTACATCTGCCGTTCCCTGAAATGTTTTGACTGTGAATTGTGTCTGATTACTTATTTCGAGCCGATGCATATGGAGCAGGCGTTCAATCTCGAAACGGGCGGCAGGATCCAACGAATGCGATTCTGATAGCGACATCGTTTCCAATGGCGTCTGTTTCGTTATGAGCTTCCAGTAGATCCTAACGACGGGCGTAATCCTGACCCACAGAAATAGCACCGGTTGATTCGTCCCACGCCACTTAGCTAAGTGTGCCAAATCCACATTGTCAATTCGCCAGCGAGACTTTGTCGGGGTCCACTGAGCATAGCTATCGCCAGTCTTAACCTGAACCGCTAACTGATGATGAGTTTTGACGGGTCCAGCAACTGGGATTTTGACCTGTAGGTCGAGTGCACCGAGGCCCTCGCCACGCATGGTTTCCTTACATGCCTCTGCATCAAGTATCGTCGCAAGTTGAAATGCGGCTAGAGCCTCGCCCCACGCTCCTTGATCGTACCGGTGTCTTTTCATTATCGGCTTTAGGATGTGATATCAACAAGAGAGAGTGTCGCCTGAAACTTGTCTATATGCACTTTTGGTAGAACATGCCGATCTAGTACCCGGTGGTGAAAAGCATTGGAATCATATCCAGTCATTCAATATATTTTACCAAGTATTACAGAGAGTTATGTCTTGCACGTTGGAACGAAATGGAAGTGTGAGCGAGATATCCATGGCATTTAGCGACAATCTCTTCTAACGTTTTGATTGTGACGTGGCGCAGCTCGCACAATTAAGCGTCCGAGAAATCCTGGGGTAGTTGCTTTAGTGAGAGACCCACGCCATGCCAGCCTCGGAAATGTTTCGAGATATGTATAATCTCCACTCGCCGTATCCGTCTGCCCATGAGAACAAGATCGAGTCATGTGGCTGGTTAACGATGTACAAGATAAGCGAGAACTCACTTTGCGTGTCGATGCCTATATAAAAGATGTACTCGCAAGGTGCGATGCGCTCAAGCGCGCCGGCATGTGGCTTCCTGAGCCTACGATGCGTCCACGAGCTTGGATAGAAAACTTTGAATCCGCTGACCAAATCCTTGCGGCGCAGCTCTTGGAACGCTTTGTCTTTTACAACCAACGCCTCACCGACTCGCTACTAGCCGCATCATTTGCCAGTATCGCTGATGGGCTAACAAAGGGCCCTTCAGCGCCCGATCGAGACACGCTACTGCGAATTCTCCCGCAGGCGCTTTTTACGCCGGTTTGTGGTGAAAACCCCAATCCAACCGACTCTGGGAATTTTTTCTGCAGGCGTGCCCGCCAAGTGTTGGGTGTGGCTGAGAATCAGATCGTAACTACCAGTGATGCTATTCTGGCGGCATCGCGGGGGGAGACAGTGGTATTCGTGGACGACTTTATTGGTTCGGGAGACCAATTCCTTTCCACATGGCGGGACATAAGAAGCGGGGCTTCATTCGAGGAAATTCAAAGGACTAGTGGCTTCACCGCTATTTACCTTAGTCTCGTTGGTACGCAGCTAGGGATTACTAAATTGCGCCAGGATACTCCGTCCGTCGCTATATGCGTATCCCACCAACTCGATGATCGCGGTTCGATTTGGGGTCTAGCACAGTCAAACCCAGTCCTGTTTCAGGAAATCTCTCAGTTTTTAGTAAAATATGTGCCACGGCTCACTCCCCGAGATCCATACATGCACCAATCGGATTTTTTGTACGTAGGATACAAACGCCGTGGCCTTTTCCTCGCTTTTGAACATTCGGTTCCTGACGCAACCTTGCCAATATTTTGGTGTGGTGGAACAACGAACTGGGAGCCTCTAATTGAGCGAAACTAATTTTCAGGACTCTGCAACCGCGCTACGACAGTTGTTTGCTGACAATCGCGCGGAATGGCCTGCTCACAACTTCGGCGACCTTTTTGTAACTCCTACATACCTTAGCAAACTGGAAACTCGTCGCCCGAGTATTTTGGTGGGTGGACGAGGCACTGGAAAAACGACAGCACTTCAGTCTTTAAAATACGACGCGTGCTTGGCGCGCCTTGAGGCCGATGGTCGATCATTCAGCGACCAAGAGTACCTTGGCTTTCTCATACGAATAAACAAGAATCGGGTACGGAGCTTCCACGGGGAAGATGACTCGCTGGATTGGGGGAAGTACTTCTCTCATTATTTCAATTTGCTCGCTTGCCTCGAACTATCATCACTCGCGGCGTGGCTTGAACAGAAAAACAACAAGATATTTCCTCCAGATGCAGTAGCATCTATCGCAACGGATCTAGGCTTTTTCGATTTTTCTGGCGAAAACTCCTGCGAACTTGGTGTTGCAATTAAAAGCCAAATATCGAAACTCCAATTAAAAGTTAATAATCCAAACAGTTCGATAGACATCATTCTATCGATGGCTGAGTCTCCGATTAGGAAATTCGTAGATCTACTAGACGAACACGGAATGTGTGACGGGAGGGTTATTTTTTGCTGCATCGATGAGTACGAAAATCTGCTAGATTATCAGCAGGCAATCCTGAATACTTACATAAAGCATGCTGCCCCTCCCTTATCGTACAAGATAGGCGTGCGGAAAAACGGCCTGCGGAATCGCCGGACACTCGACGGCCAGGATCTGCTTAAAACTCCAGACGACTATTACGAGATAGAGATTGCTGAGGAGGGCTTCGAGTACTTCGCGAGAGAAGTCGCATCAGTTCGACTTAAAGCCGCGAGGGACAACGGCGTCTCGGTGCCCGAGGCATTGTCCGAATTTCTTCAAGATCTAAGCTTCGCAGACGAGGCAGCTCTTCTTGGGGCCGAGCGTGTTGCTCAGTCCGTTCTTGCTGAACTCAATGGCGCCCCCTCGCATCGATACTTCGTGACCCAACCCTTCTACATTACATACTTCTTGATGTATTGGAGTGCTAGCGAAGGAACGCCCGTCCGCGAACTTGCTGATCACTGGATTGCGAACGAAAAGCAATGGGAAGTGCGGCTAGGCAACTATGGATATGCCAGCCTCTTCTGGCTTTCCAGAGGGAACAAAGGAGCCCGCATACGGAAATACTATTGCGGTGAACGAGTTTTCCTAGCACTGGCAAGTGGCAATATTAGATATTTTCTGGAACTTATTGATGTAGCTGTTTCCTACGAAATTTCCGAAGCAAAAACTTTCCCTAAGATGCTTCACATCTCTCCAAAATCTCAGACCCTCGCTGCGAGAGATGTCGGAGAGCGGCGATTGAACCAACTCGAGGGATTAGCTGATAATGGCGTTCAGCTGAAGCGTTTAGTGTTAGCAGTCGGAAAGGTCTTTTTCGAGCTTGCGCGGGCTCCATTAGGTAAGACGCCGGAAGTAACTTCGTTCATACTCTCTGGAGCAGGCGACGACATCAAGCAAATTTCGCATCTCCTGAGCGAAGGGGTCGGTCATCTCGCATTTGAGGTGGAACCAGCCACTAAATTAACAAGCAAGGTGGAACTGCGCGACGATGAGTACCGATTACATCGAATATTCTGTGCGTTCTTCGAGATATCTCATCGTAAAAAACGTCGCACGGTCTTTGATGCTTCAAATCTGACTGCGGTGCTGGGAGATCATCCTGGAAAGGCAATTTCCTCGATGCTAGAAGAAAGTCCGCAAGTGGCTGAGGACGATCTTCCGGAACAGCTTGCGCTGTTTTCAGCGTTTTACGGAGACACAGATCCTCAGGCGCCGCACCCATGAAAAGGCCTCCGAACCATACGCGTCGATTCGAATCGTTTGACCTTACAGACCTTCGCTCTGGCGAAGTCGTAATTTGCAGCGAGACCTTTTCAGAAGAGCGCGGCGCTATCGGCACATGGGAAGTCCTCAAGACGGCCGATGCAGCCAGATTGGTTGTTCTACGTGATTCCAGCCCACATGCACTGTGCGTGGTTTCCAACCAAACAGTTCACGAAATTACATTGACTGACGAGCAAGGATTATTATCTATCACCGACAGCGTTCAAGTGTTAATCGACGTTACTTCGCTACCGCATCATATCTGGGCTCCACTGTTTCAAGCCTATCTACGAGCCGGAAAAGCAATTAGAATACTCTACGCTGAACCTGATGGTTATAAATCGCATCCCTCACCCGCCTCAGCGAATTTATTTGATCTCAGCGCTTCATTTGGTGGAATATCTCCATTACCCGGCTTCGCTAAGCTTACAGGTCCTGATGAGGGGGATGATTCCCTATTCGTCGCTTTTTTGGGATTTGAAGGAAATCGAGCAGAAAGAATTATCAACCAGTTAGAGCCTGCCCCAAGAGTGATTCCAGTGATTGGAGCGCCTGGCTTCCAAATCAACTATCCTGCGATAACGGTAGCTTGCAATCGCTCTTTTTTAAGTGAATTCGACTGTAATGCAGACATCCGATTGGCAAAAGCCAGCTGTCCATTCGAAGCTTTCGAAACGCTGGCTTCAATACACAGGGACTTTCCCAACCACTATTTGTATATTGCTCCCATCGGAACAAGGCCCCACGCAGTAGGGGCATTGAAATACGCTATAGACAATATAGATCACTGTGAAGTCCTTTATGATCATCCTGTTCGACAGTCCAATCGAACCAGTGGGCGCGGTCTAATACACGTCTTTGATTTTTCGCTGTAAGAACATAAGCATGCTGGACGCAGACAAGTATTACACGCCAATAGAGATCGCCTGCAACGCTTTTGAGCGAGCGGATCTTCCTACATACCCAGCCGTATGCGCGGACACCGCTTGCGGAACTGGACGCCTTCTGAGCGCGGCCGAGGCCGTCTTCGAAGCGAAACATTGCGTTGGGATAGACCGCGACCCGCGAGCGATACGCGAACTACGCCGCCAGAAGCCGGACTGGCGCCTTTATGTAAGCGACTTATTAAAACGTCATCGAGCTCCAGCGGCAAATTTTTCAGATGGCGTACGCCCAGTAGACCTGCTCGTTCTAAATCCTCCATTCAGCCTTGGTGCTCGCAAATACGTCGAGGTGGCTTACCAAGGACAAGAAGTGAAGTGCAGTGTCGCGATGGCACATGTGCTTCGCAGTTTGGAGCTTTTTTCCCCGTGTCTAGGAGCCCTAGCGGTAGCTCCGGAATCGATGCTTTTTTCTCAAACTGACGAACATGCGAGAGAACTGCTTTCTACCAAATATCAGTTAAGGGAGTTAGCCTCTCTTAGTATCTATACATTCAAGGGAGCACGCGTCCACTCCTCGTTCGTCCAAATTAAGAACGCATGTAGTGGAACGGCTGCCGTACCTAGGAAGACGGCTAAGCAAGGAAGGATTGAAGTCTCTCTGGTGAGGGGCGGTTTACAGATGCACGCTTTTGAACGCGTCGAATCTGGGGCCCTTGTGATTCATTCAACCGCCCTAAGCGCGTTGGCCGTTGGCGATCTCTCCAAGATCAAAGATAAAACCTGTCTTAATGTCTGTGGCCAAGTATCCGGATGGATGCTCCTTCTCCCGAGAGTGGGCGCCCCCAAAAGCGAGAACTTTCAACCTTGTAGCTTTCCTAACATCGTCCAGCTTTCAGACTGCGTTATTGGTTTGCAGTTTAATACTAAGGGCGCGATGTTAGACGCACACGAGCGCATTAAACAGAAATGGGACCAATTGGTTTTGCAATATCGGGGGACCGGTGCACGCTACATCACCATGGAGCGATTAGCAATCTGGCTGGAGAGCCTTGGGATTTTTCAACTTCAATCGCCATAGCTGACCATGGTCGCCACATACTCATAACTAGAAGGCTGGACAAGGGGGATAAAAATGTGCGACAGAATCGTTCAACAGGCGGGACCGCTCGACTACGTTGAGACTATCCGCTGGAACCCTCGAAAACAGGCCGACGACAGCGCTGGCCGACGCTACAACGTGCCCCCGGGCACGCGATCCCTCGTGATGCGTCACATCACCGGACAGCCAGTGGTTTACCGCCTTTTCCGGGGTTACGCTCCCGTCTGGTACAAGCGCAGTCCTAGTAGCAACGCACGCATGGACGCAATCCTCTATCCAAAAAAATCGTTCTGACGCGGCCCGATCAAACACGGTCGCATGATTGTCCCGGCCTATGGCTGGGACGAATGGACGAAGGAAGGCGACGGCAAGGCGCCATTGTTCATTCCCCCCAAGGATGGAAAACCTATCCTGATGGCCACGATATCGGGCTGGCAGCCAGGTGCCGAGCCCGACGAAGAACGTGGCTTAGCCATCGTCACCGATGACTCTGCCGGCGCCATGGTCGATATTCACGATCGCAAACAGGTGGTGCTTACCCCAGAGGACGCCCAGGAATGGGCCGAGGCCGCGACGCCCGTATCCCGGGCAAAGACATCATGGAGGCTGGCCGGCCTGAATCAGCATTCGTTCGACACCGCGTTACGACGAAAATGAGTAGCGCGCGCTACCAACTGCCGGATGCAATCAAACCCATATAAAAGCTGTCAGTTCACGCGGGCATAGTGCATGCGCCCCGGTGGACTCCACTTCAAGCAGATCCTCATGGCCGAACAAAAAAAGCCACCCCCGCGCAATGGCCCAAGCAAAACAGGGCGAGAGTCAGGGGGAAATCGCGGTAACAATCCCCCGAAATCGAAATAAACCACCCAAAATGTACTGTGTTTTTACATAGCCTATGTGCCAAGGGACAGCAGCCACTTTCACGCAATGACTTGAAAGCATTCAGGGCGCACCATCGGGACTCGCCTGATGTGTGGGCCTTGATTGCTGAAATCCGGAGGTTGCAGGTCCTACTTATCGACATTGATTCCAGCGTTCTATACGCATGCGCGTAGCGGGACGTGCCCTACTCCACGAATGCCACATTGGCCCAGGTCAAGGTCAATCTCAACATGGAATGGTTCGTGGTGTGGGACCACGCAGTGAAGGAGAAGGCGCGAGCAAGCAGTTCATATAAGTATCCCCAACCTACCCACCTCCCCCCACCGGGACGCAAGAGCCCAAGCGAGAGACCGACATTCCGAAATTGGGGAAATAGGACTCCCCCTGCCCCGATTGCGAATGCTCAGGGAGGTTGCAACCCACAAAGCCTCTTGCCGTTCAAATAATGCTCGAGAATGGCTCCAGTGGTGCCATCCGTAAGCACGTCTTGGTGGCTCAGATAGATCGGGAACGCATTGGCCCAGTACTCATTGCCTACGCGTTGGGGACTTGTCCCGCATGAGGCCGAGATCACGCAGGCGCTGATTAGGGCCACCAGGCGGCAGAAAAGTCCGCTTCTCCTGGAAGGGCAAAGACATGCGTCCCACCCTACCGCTTAAATCCACCGCTGCGAACCTGAAGCACGCCGCCCGCATCCGAACTAGTCGTGGCAGTATCAAGTCAGCCACATTCGACCTCAAGCAATACTTCCCCGATTACAAGAACGCGTCTATCGCAGAAGAAACGACCGGCACTAGGACCGTTTGCGATTGGGCCGCACAATGGGCAAACTTGGGCGCCAGATCGCCCGAGCATTCGACGCTGCTTATCTACAGACGCCATCTTCAGGCCTATTGGCTCAGTAAGTTCGGGGACAGGCAATCTGCGGCCGTCGCGCGCGAAGATGTCCTATCGCACCTTGCAGACCTTGCCGCTGGACTGATCGGAAGACCTCTTGCGCGCGAGACGCAGAACAACATTCTTATCCCGTTTCGAGCCGTATTCCAACTGATCTGTAGCGATGATCCAAAGGTTCAAGACCCAACCTCCGGCATCGACAACTTGCGTGTGCAGCGCACCCCGCCAGACCCCTTCACTATGGATGAAGTGGCGGTGATTCTGCACGCTATCCAGAAGCGCGCAGGCGATGTCACAGTTGACTACTTCGAATTCTCGTTTTTCGCAGGCCTGCGAGCCAGTGAGCAAATCGCCCTACTTTGGCAGGACGTTGACCTGCGCAGTGGCCTCATGCGGGTCAGGCGTTCGCGCGTCCTTAACAAGGATAAGGAGCGCACCAAGCCGTCCAAAGAGATGTGGAGCTCAACCTCCGGACGCTGGCCGTCCTCAAGCGTCAGCGGCCTCGAACCCAGGCGGTTGGTGACCACGTATTCCGCAACCCGGCCACCGGCCGCCCATGGAACTACGAGCAGGAACAGCGCAAGATTTGGGTGCAGGCTCTCTCAGGGAGGCACGAGTGCGCTACCGGCCGCCAAAAGAGTGCCGTTACACCAGCGTGACCTTGCACTCCAATGGTGGGCAGATCCGGATGGGTGGCAAGCCAACATGCACACAGCCTCATCGTAATGAAGCGGGACTTTGCGAAGTCGATTTTGGGTGCGGATCGAAGGCGCACCATCGACGCCGAGAATCGATCGATAAGTGCGAATTCCGCAGCAGAACCGCAGTGGATGCGAGCGGAAAAGAAAAAGCCCCGCTTGGCGCAGGGCTAGTTCTTTAAAGATTTTGGCGGAGACGGAGGGATTCGAACCCTCGATGCAGTTTAACCCACATGCTCCCTTAGCAGGGGAGTACCTTCAACCACTCGGCCACGTCTCCGCGAAGCACAGAATTCTAGCACGGTTTTTATCACTACTCCGCGCCAGCCTTCTACGCTCAAACCTTGTCGGTTCCCGGCGCTTGATCAAGGCCGAAAGCCTTGTGCAATGCGCGCACGCCGAGCTCCATGTACTTGTCGTCGATGATGACGGACGTCTTGATTTCGCTGGTGCTGATCATCTGGATGTTGATGTTGTCGGCAGACAGCGTCTGGAACATCAGGCTGGCCACGCCAACGTGCGAGCGCATGCCGATACCGACGATCGAGACCTTGGCGACTTTCTCGTCCGTGACGAGTTCGCGGGCCTGAACGGCCGGGATCACGTCGCGCTTGAGCACGTCGACCGTGCGTTGGAACTCGTTGCGGTTGACCGTGAACGAGAAGTCGGTGGTGCCGGCAACCGATTGGTTTTGCACAATCATGTCGACATCGATATTGGCCGCGGCTACGGGGCCGAGGATGGAGTAGGCGATGCCGGGCTTGTCCGGAACACCCAACAACGTAATTTTGGCTTCGTCGCGGCTGAAGGCGATACCGGAGACAACGGCGGCTTCCATTTTTTCGTCTTCCTCAAAAGTAATCAGCGTGCCCGAACGCATTTCGTCGTCGAGCGGAATGAGCGGGTCGGTCAGCGATGACAGTACGCGAGTCGGCACACGGTATTTACCGGCGAACTCGACCGAACGGATCTGCAGCACCTTGGAACCCAAGGAGGCCATTTCGAGCATTTCTTCAAACGAAATGACGGCCATGCGGCGCGCCTCGGGCACGACGCGCGGATCGGTGGTGTACACCCCATCCACATCGGTGAAGATCAGGCACTCATCGGCCTTGATGGCGGCCGCCACGGCCACGGCGGAGGTATCGGAACCGCCCCGCCCCAGCGTGGTGATGTGACCCTCGTCGTCGATGCCTTGGAAGCCAGTGACCACGACCACTTTACCGGCGTCAAGATCGGCACGGATGCGCGTATCTTCGATCGAGGTAATGCGGGCCTTGGTGTAGGACGAATCGGTGCGCACAGGCACTTGCCAGCCCGTGTAGCTGCGGGCGGCTACGCCTTCGGCTTGCAAAGCGATCGCGAGCAAGGCGCTGCTGGCCTGCTCGCCGGTGGCGGCGACCATGTCGAGTTCACGACCGTCGGGTTGCGGCGCGAGTTCGCGCGCGAGTCCCAACAAACGGTTGGTTTCACCCGCCATGGCGGAAGGGACAACAACGACCTGGTGGCCTGCGGCATGCCACTTGGCGACGCGGCGCGCCACATTTTTGATGCGCTCGACCGAGCCCATCGACGTGCCGCCATACTTATGGACGATTAGGGACATCTATCTCATTCTCTGGCTAGGTTCCCTGCCGGGAGCAGCTGGCAGGCAAAGCTCACTATTGTAACGCGTGATGATGACGTTGAGAACCGTTCAGGTTTTCTCGATGCAGATACGGCCGCGTACGCAGACGATGCAGAACGTGCCGTGCTGCCAACGCAACTGCCGATCGTGCCCCAGGCTATGCAACTGACGCAATTGCCGCGCAAGTTCGCTCAGGCGGGCATCGGTCGGCATGGGCGCACCCGACCGATCCAGCCAATGGCGCAGCACCTGACGTTGCCGAGCGGGCGACAACGTGCGCCATGCCTCAAGCGACACGCTGGCGCCGTCGGGCGAAGGCTCGATCCGTGCCAAATCTTCCGCTGCCACTTCGGCGAGAATTTCGTTTGCTTCGCGCATATGCCGAGCGTGCCGAGCAAGGATGCCGCGCCATTGCGGCCAGCGCGCATTGAGCACCGGCGCGAGCAAGGTGCGCACAGCCGCGCGCGTGTAAGCGGGGTCGGCATTACTGGGATCCTCGACCGGCACCCAACCTGTGGCCTCGGTGAACCGCGTGGCCGCCTCACGGAGCACCGAGCGTTCGATGTTCAACCAGGGGCGCACGAGCGTGAGGCCTTGTCGGTGTGAGTGTTCGGCCATGCCGCCCATGCCGGCCACCCCACTGCCGCGCAGGAGCCTGAGCAGGACCGTTTCGGCCTGGTCGTCGCGATGGTGCGCCATCCACAAGGTGTCGATATCGGCGGCGGCAGCCATCTGGGCGAAGGCCGCATAACGTGCCTCGCGCGCGGCCGCCTCGATGCCGCGGCCGGTGTCGCGCGCGACCTCGACGTGCACCACATCGAGCGGCAGATCGAGCCCCGCACACAAGGCGCGAACGTCGTCGGCCCAGCGATCCGCGGCAGCGAACAAACCGTGATGAATATGAAAGGCGCGAATAGGCTGTGCAGCCCCGCTCGCTTCTCGCGCCATGGCGACCGCCGCCAGCGCGAGCATGGCCGAATCGGCGCCACCGCTCAACGCAATGGCGATACGGGCCTGGGGATGCGTCGTGAAGGCCGTACGCACGGCCTGCAGCGCTGCCGGGCTCAAGACCCCCGAATGCACGACCATGTCAGACATCGGGGCGGCCTCGCGCGCGGCAGCAGGCTTGGACGATTAAGCCCGCACTTCCTGGAAGCGGCCATAGCCCATCAGACGCTTGATGCGCTGATCGACCAGTTCTTCGCTGGATTGACCGGTGAGTTGGCGCAAGGCGTCGCTCAACGAGCGGCGCAGCAGGCGCGCCATGACCCGCGGATCGCGATGGGCTCCGCCCACGGGTTCGTTGACCACGCGATCGACCAGACCGAGATCTTTCAGACGCGGCGCGGTGATCGCCAGGGCTTCTGCGGCCTCGGCGGTTTTGTCGGCGCTGCGCCACAGGATCGACGCACACCCTTCGGGCGAAATGACCGCGTAGGTGGCGTATTGCAGCATCAGCACGGTGTTGCCGACGGCCAACGCCAACGCGCCACCCGAGCCGCCCTCACCGATGATGGTGGTGACGATCGGCACCTTGAGCTCGGCCATCGCGTAGATGTTGTGGCCGATGGCTTCAGACTGGCCGCGCTCTTCGGCGCCGATGCCCGGGTAGGCCCCGGGGGTGTCGACGAAGGTGAAGACGGGGATCTTGAATTTCTCGGCCAGCCGCATCAGGCGCAAGGCCTTGCGATAGCCCTCAGGGCGCGGCATACCGAAGTTGCGCATCGCGCGCTCTTTGGTATCGCGACCCTTTTGATGACCGATGACCATGCAGGCGGCGCCATTGAAACGCGCCAGGCCACCGACGATGGATTGATCGTCGGCATACATGCGGTCGCCGTGCAGCTCGTGGAAATCGGTGAAGATTTCGCGCACGTAGTCCATGGTGTAGGGACGTTGCGGATGGCGGGCGACGAGCGCGGTCTGCCACGGCGTCAACTTGCCGTAGATTTCCTTGGCCAGGCTTTGGCTTTTTTGCTGCAGCCGGCTGATTTCATCCGAAATATCCACTGCCGAATCGGCCTGCACATAGCGCAGTTGCTCGATCTTGTTTTCAAGTTCGGCCAGCGGTTGTTCGAATTCCAGGAATGTATTGCGCATGGGAAAAGATTCCGTTGAAGGGCGTCTGCTATCGGGCTCAGTACTGAACGGCGACTGCGTCCAGACTGCGCCACAAATACCAGGTGGCGACGGTACGCCAGGGCTGCCAAGCGTTTGAGACCTCGCGCGCCTCGAAGCGGGAGACGGGCTCGCCGCTAAAGTAATGGAGCGAGATCGCCTTTAGCAAGCCCAAATCGTCCAGCGGCAGGACATCCGGCCGCTGTAAGTTGAAGATCAGGAACATTTCGGCTGTCCAGCGGCCGATGCCGCGGATGGCGACGAGCTCGGCGATGACCTGCTCGTCCTCCATCTCGGACCAGCGGTCGGGATGCACCCGCTTCTCGGCAAAGTGCGTGGCCAGATCGATCAAGTACTCGGCTTTGCGCAGCGACAAGCCATTTTCGCGCAAACCGGGCACGGTAGTCTTGAGCACCGACGCGGGCGATGGCCGTTTACCGGCCAGGTCTTGAAAGCGCACCCACAGGCCATCGGCCGCTTTTACGGTGATCTGCTGCCCAATGATGGCGCGCGCCAGGGTGATGAACGGCGTGGTGCTCTCTCCCAACCAGGCTTCAGGATGCTGGGGGATGATTTTCTTGAGAATGCGATCGCGTTCGGTCAGGTCGGCAACGGCCTCATCCCAATACGCGGGCTTGATCGAGGCGGTTTCGGCGATAGACATTCGTACGGATCCTTGGGGGCTTGAACCTGTGGGCACTTCAGGCGCGACGCCATTGAGTGATCCCGCCGGCTTTATCGTCGAGTTCGATGCCGGCGGCACGCAACGCGTCACGCAGGCGATCGGCCTCGGCAAAATCACGCGCCTGCTTGGCCGCGCCACGTGCCGCCACCATTGCATCGATATCGGCGTCGGCCAGCGTATCCGAACGCTCGGCAGCACCTGCCGAGTAACGGCTGGACCATTTGAAATAGGCAGCCGGCGACTGTTGGAGCAAGCTCAGCACGCCGCCCAATGCCTTCAACTGCCCCGATACCGCGGCATCCTTGGTCCGGTTGGCTTCGGAGGCGAGCTCGAACAGCGCGGCGACCGCGCCGGAGCTGTTGAAATCGTCGTCCATCGCCGCCGTGAAGGCGACCGCGGCGGGCGCAGCCCAATCGACTTCGGCCGCTGCTGGCGGCACATTGAGCAGCGCCTGGTACAGGCGATCGAGCGCGCTTTGCGCATCGGCGAGGTTATCGGGCGCGTAGTTTTGCGCGCTGCGATAGTGGTTGCGCACGATGAAAAACCGCAACATCTCGGCTTCGCGCGCGTTGACGGCGTAATCGGCCACCTCGTCGCTCGGCTCGCCCTGCGCGATGGTTTGGCGAATCGTGCGGAAGTTGTTGAGCGACTTCGACATCTTGTCGGCATCGACCATCAACGGACCGCAATGGATCCAGGTATTGGCCAACGTGCCACCGAATGCCCCTTCGGATTGCGCGATTTCGTTTTCGTGGTGCGGAAACTTCAAATCGGGGCCGCCACCGTGAATATCGAGCGGCTGGCCCAACAGCGCATTGGCCATGGCCGAGCATTCGATATGCCAGCCCGGGCGACCCATGCCGTAAGGCGAGGCCCACTTGGTATCGTCCGGCTCCTCGGCCTTGGCCGACTTCCACAAGACGAAATCCAGCGGATCGCGCTTGGCCGACCCCACCGCCACGCGCTCGCCGGCGCGCAGATCGTCGAGCGTTTTGCCAGAAAGCTTGCCGTAGCCCGGGAACTCGCGCACGGCGAAATTGACGTCGCCATCATCGGCTTGATAAGCGAGGCCGCGGGCCTCCAGCTTGCTGATGATATCGACCATCTCGCCCACATACTGCGTGGCGCGGGGCTCGCGATCGGGCGCTGCGACGCCCAGGGCCTGCTCGTCGGCATGCATGGCGTCGATATAAAATGCGGTGACTTCGCCCAGGCGCTTATTGGTCTGGACGGCGCGGCGGATGATTTTGTCGTCGATATCGGTGATATTGCGGACGTAATCCACGCTGTAGCCGCTATGGCGCAACCACCGCTGCACGACGTCGAAACTGACGAGCATCCGGGCGTGACCGAGGTGGCAATAGTCGTAGACAGTCATGCCACAGACGTACATCCGCACCCTGCCCGGTTCGACCGGCTTGAAGGCTTCTTTCTTGCGGGACAACGTATTGTAAATTTGCAGCATGGCGCGAACGTCTTGGCCGGGGCTAAAATGGCGGTCTTTAAGTATAGCAAGCGGGCGCACGACGGCGCACGGGCGGGTATGCCCTTGGTCGTAATCGCTCGATATATCGGATGAACTTGTGACCACAACGCAGCACGCTTTATCGATTGCCCTGGCTTGTATGCTGGCCGGCGCGTCGACGACGGTCCTTGCGGCCCAGGCAGCGCCTGGCGGTGCCCTGTACCCGTCGCCCTCGCCCACGGCCACCACGCTGGACGATCCCGTTCGCGAAGGCGGCTGGGAAGGCTTGGCGCAGCTTTTGGACAAGGCCCGTCCCAGCGTCAATACGGCATTGCAGCCCACGCCATCGCAGGTCACCAATCGCATCGAACTGCTGTTGAGCCAGGGCCGCTACGACGAAGCCATCACGTTGATCGCAAAACGCAAGGCTGAGCTGGAAGCGCGTGCCCCGCTGGGCGGCGGCACCGACGTACAGCTCGAATTCCTGCATGCCCGCGCCTTGTCCGAAACCGGCAAGACCAATGAAGCCCTCGACATCTACAAGAACATGACGGTGTTGTATCCCGAGCTCCCCGAGCCCTGGAACAACATGGCCGCGTTGTACGTGTCGCGCGGCGAGCTCGAAAGCGCCGAGGAAGCACTGCAGGCGGCGCTTCGTGCGAATCCCAACTACACCACCGCGCGCGCCAATCTGGGCGATGTCCAGATGATGAAGGCGCAGCGTTCGTATCAGCAGGCCGGCACCGGCGCACCCAAGCCCCCATCTCGCCCTGCTGCTGCTCCCGCCCCCACGAAGGCGCCGGGCACCGGTCGATGACCGGCTGTACCGCGGCTTCTTCGGCCCCGTGGACATTCCACGCTCAAGCACAGGACTCGTTTCGAGAATGATGACCCGTTTCTTGCAATCGCCTCTGTTGCGCGCCTCGATACTTGCCGTGTCGATGTTAGCCGTCGCCCCTTTGGGCGCCCAGGCTGCGCAGCCCACTTCTACCACTAAGAAAGGAACCGCCTCCATGTCCACGACTCCTCGCGTCGCTCTGCAAACCAACCTCGGCAAATTCGTCATTACGCTGGACGCCGAAAAAGCGCCCAAGACGGTCGAGAATTTCCTGACCTACGTGAAGGAAGGTTTTTATGACGGCACGGTGTTTCACCGCGTGATCGACGGCTTCATGATCCAAGGCGGCGGTTTCGAACCCGGCATGAAGCAAAAGCAAACGCATGCACCGGTCGAAAACGAAGCCAACAACGGCTTGAAGAACAACCGCTACACCGTCGCCATGGCGCGCACCAGCGACCCGCATTCGGCCACCGCCCAGTTCTTCGTGAACGTGGCCGACAACGACTTCCTGAACTTCAGCTCGCCCACGCCCAGCGGCTGGGGCTACACGGTATTCGGCACGATTACCGAAGGCACCGACATCATCGACAAGATGCGTGGCGTGAAGACGGGCAATCGTGGCTTTCACCAAAACGTGCCGGCCGAAGACATCGTGATCGAGAAGGCCGAAATCGTTGAGTAAGCTTGTCCTGCCAGGCACGATCTGGCTCGCTTCGGATCTGCATCTGGGTCCTCAGGCTCCGGCCACGCAAGAGGCCTTTCTGGCCTTCTTGCAGGCTGCAGCCGACGAGGCCGACGCCCTGATCCTGCCCGGCGACATCTTCGATGCGTGGATCGGCGACGACGTCATCCGCGCAGCGCCGCCTTGGTTGGCCCAAGCCCTCGCGGGTCTGAAAGCCGCCGGCGCGCGCACGCAGTTGTGGATCGGCCACGGCAATCGCGACTTTTTGATGGGCCAGGAATTGGCGGACGCCATCGGCGCCCGCTTGCTGCCCGATCCCGTGACGTTGGTCACGGACTTCGGCGAGATATTGCTCTCGCACGGCGACGCATACTGCACCGACGACGCGGCGTATCAGCAGTTTCGTGGCATGGTGCGCGATCCGCGCTGGCAAAACGAGTTCCTGTCCAAGACGATCCCCGAACGACTCGCGCTTGCGCAAGCCGCGCGCGGCGAAAGCGTCTCGGCCAATCAGGCCAAATCGTCCGAGATCATGGACGTCAATGCGCAGGCCGTCGCACAAGCGTTTTCGAACGCCGGCGTGGGCGTCATGGTTCATGGTCACACGCACCGGCCTGGCCGCCACGTGGACATGATCGAGGGGCGCCGCCGTGAACGTTGGGTGTTGCCCGACTGGGATCTGGATCATGCCACACCGCCTCGCGGCGGCTGGATGGTCATCGACCGCGATGGCCCGCAGGTTTTCGATATCGATCTCGAAGCCTGACCCTGCATGCTGGCAGCCTCGCCGTCCAAGCACTTTGGCGGCTGGCGCCTTCACACCCGATTGGGCCCTACCCCCAAAAACGACCCACCTGCATCGAAGTCGCACACTTGCTGTGCGATCTCGATCACGCTGGCCACGACCGGGTTCATCAGCGACTTCTTGAATACCGCGTAATAGCTCACTTGCGGCAGCGGCGGATTGACCCGCAGTTGCAGCAGTTCGCCGCGCGCGACCAACGGCGCGAAATAGGCGGGGGGCAAATAGCTGATGCCCATGCCGAGGATCGTCATCTGCGCGACCACACCCAGGCTATTGCATGACAACACCTGCTTCACACTCAACCCCTGCTCGGTAAACCAGGCGTCGTACAAATACGAGAGGGCCGAGTTCGTGGGCTGCGTGATCACGGGATACGGCGCCAGATCCTCGGGCGACAGCATGCTCGACGAATCGATATCGAGCGACGGACTGCACATCCACACATTGCGGATCGTACCCAGCGGCACGCAGTCGTACTCGTAGCTCCAGAAGGGTCCGGGCATGATGGCCAGATCCAGGCTGTCGTCGACCAAACGTTGATACAGCGTGACGCCGCCATCGATCTCGGGCAGCAATTGCACCTTGGGATGCTGCTTGCTGACTTGGCTAATCAAACTCGCCAACCAAGTGAGCCCCACCAATTCGGTGGCGCCCAGTCGTACGCTGCCTTCCACATTGGCCGCATCGCCCAATTGCTGGACGATATTGCTATTGAGCGCCAACATATCGCGCGCCAACTCCGAGAGCTTGCGGCCCCGATGCGTAAGCCGCAACGTGCGCGGGCCGCGCTCGAAAAGCGGGGTGCCGGCGAAGGCTTCCAACTCCCCTACCCGCTTGGCGATGGCCGATTGCGTGGTGTGCAGCTTGCGCGAGGATGCGCTGAAGCTGCCGAGTTCGGCACTCCAGTAAAACGCTTCGAGTTGTTTGAGCGTGACCATCGACGACAGGGCAAGGCGCGGGGAACGCGTAACCATACCATCGTCCCCCGGCGCGGCCCTGGCGCCTCAGGCCTTGTGCAGAATGTCGGCGAGAAAGCGCTGCGCGCGCGGATGCGCGGGCGCCGTGAAAAACTGCTCGGGCGTGGTCTCTTCCAGAATTTCGCCGGCGTCCATGAACACCACGCGGTCGCTCACGTCGCGCGCGAAGCCCATTTCGTGCGTCACGCACACCATGGTCATGCCGTCGCGCGCGAGCGACTTCATCACCTGCAGCACTTCGCCCACCATTTCGGGATCAAGCGCGCTGGTCGGCTCATCGAACAACATGATGGGCGGCTTCAACGCCAATGCCCGGGCGATCGCCACGCGTTGCTGCTGGCCGCCTGAAAGATTGCCAGGGTAAGCGCCGACCTTCTCGGCCAGACCCACGCGTTCGAGCAATTGCATGGCTTCGCCGGTGGCGTCCTTGCGTGAGCGCTTCTGGATCGTGGTGGGCGCGAACAACACGTTATCCAGCACCGTCATGTGCGGGAAAAGGTTGAACGACTGAAACACGAAACCGATGCTTTGACGCAAGGTATTCAGGTTGACGTTTTTCGCATACACATCTTGCCCGTTGACCGTGATGGCGCCCTTCTCGATCGGCTCCAGACGATTGATGGTGCGGATGAGCGTCGATTTGCCGCTGCCCGACGGGCCGCACACGACGACGACTTCGCCCTGCGCGATCGTCAGATCCACATCGCGCAGGACGTGATGGGGGCCGTACCACTTATTGACTTTGTCGAGTTTGATCATGGGATGAGTCACCGATATCGATTAGGCCATGGCGCGCGCGCGGCGCACACGGAAGTCCAGCCAGTACAGGCCGCGGCTGAGCGTGAAGCACACCAGGAAGTAAATGATGGCCAGGATGCCGAAGACTTGCAGCGGCTTGGTGAGCACCAGATTGTTGACCTGATTGGCGGCGAAAGTCAGTTCATTCACGCTGATCACATAGCCCAGCGAGGTTTCCTTTATGGTGGAAATGAACTGGCTGGTCATGCTGGGCAGCACGTTGAGCATCGCTTGCGGCAACACCACGCGCCGCATGGTGGTCCAGTAGCCCACGCCCAACGAGCGCGACGCCTCGATCTGCCCCTTCGGGATCGCTTCGATGCCGGAACGGATCACTTCACTCAGGTAAGCGCTTTCGTAAATGACGAGTGCGCACACCAGGGTGGTAAAGCCGCTCACGCTGTAGCCCGTGAGCTTGGGCACGGCGAAGTAGGCCCAGAAGATCAGCATCAGGAGGGGCATGCTGCGCACGATCTGCACAAGGCCCGAGGCAAACAACGCCAACGGCCGAATGCTGCTCACGCGCGCCAGCGCCAACAGAAGCGCCAATGGCAGAGACAACGCCAGGCCGCAGATCGCCAGAATCAGCGTAAGCGCGAGTCCGCCCAGCGGGCCGTTGGGATATTGGCCCACCAGCAGCGTGGGCCAGAAGTCATGAAGGATCTCAAGCACGGCCGCTGCCTCCTGCAATGCGGTAGCGCGCGGCGATGCGCGAACCAACGAACAAGAGCAAGAACGACCCGGCGATGTACATCAGCGTCGCCGCACCGAAGGTCGCGAACGTGCGATACGTTTCGTTTTCGATTTCACGTGCCTGATACGTCAGCTCGACCACGCCGATCGCCATGGCGACGCTGGTGTTCTTGAACAGCAACAAGGCACGGCCCACCAGCGGCGGAATCGAGATACGCAAGGCCTGCGGCACGATGATGTGGCGCATGCACTGGATGTAGCTCGCGCCCAGGGCACGCGTGGCTTCGAATTGGGTGGTGGGGATCGCGCGCAACCCGCTGCGGATATCCTCGGCGATGTAGGCGGCCGAGCCCAGTGCCAGCGCGATGGCGGCGAGCGAGAGTTCCGCATTGTGCTGATAGAGCCAGGTGCGAAAGCCTTCCGGCAGCAATTCGGGCATTCCGAAGTACCAGAACAACACTTGCACCAAGAGCGGCACGTTGCGGTGATATTCGACGTAGATGTCGACGAACCAACGCGCCACGCGAACATTGGTGGCGCGGATGACGGTCAACAGAATGGCGATGGTGAAGGCCATGGTCCAGGCCACGAGAAACAGCTGAATCGTGGTGACCATGCCTTGCCACAATTGGTGCAATTGGGCGGCATCGAGCATAAGGGAGTCCTCGCAGTACGGACAAAAGAAACGGCACGGGCGCGGATCGCTGGTGCAATCGCGCGCCCGGTGGCCGTGGCGATCAGGCCGCGGCCGTCATCAACCCGCGATCGGGCCGATCACAAACGAGCGCTTGAGCTTGTAAGGCGTTTCAGGACCGAACCACTTTTCGAAGATCTTCGCGGCATCGCCCGATTTCTCGGCATCGTCCAGAATCTTGTTTACGGTTTCAATGAAACGCGGCTCCGATTTACGCATGCCCAGGCCCCAGGCTTCGTCGAATACCGACTTTTCCATGATGGTTACCGGCGCGGTGGGCGGGCTTTGGATCACCAGGCGCGCGAGCACGAGTTCGGACGCGAATTGGCCGTCCACCTTTTTCTGCTGCAGCGCCAAATAGGCCGCCGAGCTGTCCGAGTAGCCGATTACTTGCGAGTCGGTCAAACGTGCTTTGATCTCACGCTCCGAGCTCGAGCCCTTGGTAGCGCCCACTCGGCGGCCATTGAGTTGCTCGATCGTGGTCAGGCCCGAATCGGCGCGCACCAGCAGCTTCTGCGGGCTCACATAGTAGCGGTGGCTGAACGCGATCTGCTCGGCGCGGTCGGGCGAGTAGCCCAGGTTGGCGGCGAGGATATCGACGCGCGATTCGTTGAGTTCGGGCACGCGAGCCGCCACCGACAACAGCTTGTAGTTCACACGCACACCGATCTTGTCTGCGACCAGCTTGCAGAAGTCGATGTCGTAACCGATCAGTTCGCGGGTGGACGCGTTTTGAAAGCTGAACGGCTGCGACGTGCCGAGCGTGCCGCAAACGAGTTCGCCACGTTGCTTGATATCGTCGAGCTGGTCGGCCGAGGCGCTGGCCGAGACCAGGGCGGCGGCGGCGAGCACGCCGATCGACAGTACGGATTTGAATTGCATGGTTTTTCCCCTTATTGATAAACGGCCGCGAGCGGCCGACGGCAATGCAGTCGAGATCAAACAAGCTTTGCGCAGGCCGCGCGGATACTTTCACAACCGGCCGCGATATCTTCCAATGCAGCGGCGAACGAAAGCCTGAACGTGCCCGGAGCGCCGTAAGCATGACCGTCGATCACGGCCACGCCGGCTTCGCGCAACAGGTAGTTGGTGAAATCGGTGTCGGTGGCAATCACGTCGCCGGCGGGCGTCTTCTTGCCGAGCAAGGCTGAGCAGTCCGGAAACACGTAAAACGCGCCCTCGGGCACCACCACCTTCAATTCCGGCACCTTCTGCAAGGCGGCGACCGCGGCATTGCGACGTTCACGGAAGCGATCGGCAAAGATCTGTACGCACGATTGGTCGCCGGTCAAGGCGGCCAATGCGGCGGCCTGGCCCACCGAGGACGCGCCAGACGTGCTTTGCGATTGCACGATGGCCATCGCCTTGATGAGCTCGTCGGGACCGGCGCCGTAGCCAATCCGCCAGCCGGTCATCGCATACGCCTTCGAGACGCCATTGATGGCCAAGGTCCGGGAAGCGAGTGCGGGCTCGACCTGCAGCGGATGCACGGTGGGCGTATCGGTGAAGTTCAGACGCGCATAGATATCGTCGGTCATCAGCCACACATGCGGATGACGCGCGAGCACCGCCGTGAGCTTGGCCCAGTCTTCGCGCGAGTAGATGGCGCCGGTGGGATTGCTGGGCGAGTTCATCAACACCCACTTGGTGGCCGGCGTGATCGCGGCCTCCAGGGCTTCGGGCGTGAGCTTGTGATCGGTGTCCGGCGTGGCCGACACGATTACCGGCTTGCCGCCATTGACGATCACCATGTCGGGATAGGACACCCAGAACGGCGCGGGAATGATGACCTCGTCACCGTCGTTCAGCGTGGCGGCAAGTGCGTTGAAAATCACTTGCTTGGCGCCGGTGCTGACGATGATCTGGTTGACCGGATAATCCTGGCCCGTATCCTCCAGCATGCGGGCGCGGATGGCGCGGCGCAGCGCTGCGGTACCCTGGGCAGGCGGATATTTGGTTTCGCCGCGATCCATCGCGGCCTTGGCCGCTTCGCGGATGAACTCGGGCGTGAGGAAATCCGGCTCGCCGATGGTGAGATCGATCACCCGGCGGCCTTCTTCGCGTAGTTGCGCAATGATGGCGCGCGCAGCCACGCTGGGCGAAAGTTTGATGCGGCGAACGCGTTCGGATACAAAGCTCATTTGGCGGCTCCCAACGCGGCGAGCGCGCGATCCATCCACGGCTTCTCGTAGGTGCCCGACAGGATTTTCTCTTTCGACACGGCCTCGTCGCGCTCTTTCTTGAGCGCCAGGGCCAACACGGCTTCGGCATGCGCTGCGGCGATGACCACCACGCCGTCGGCATCGCCCACGATCACGTCACCGGCCTGCACAACTTGGCCGCCAACCGACACGGCCACATTGATTTCACCCGGGCCGTCTTTGTACGGACCTTTGTGCGACACGCCACGCGCGAAGCACCCGAAGTCGTTGGCGGCAAACACGTCCGCGTCGCGCACGGCGCCGTCGATCACGAAGCCCACCACGCCGCGGCGGCGCGCATCCATCATCATCAATTCGCCGACGAGTGCGTTATTGCAGTCGCCGCCCCCGTCGACCACAATCACGTCGCCGGCTTGCGCCAACGAAATCGCCTTGTGGATCATCAGGTTGTCGCCCGGACGGGCTTTGACCGTCAGCGCGCGGCCCACGATGCGCGACGGGCCACCGTGCAGCGGGCGCAACCCCACCACGCCATACAAGCGGCCCATGCAGTCGCTGATCTGCGCGGCGCCAACCGTGCGGTATTGGTCGAGAACGGCATCCGAAACGGCAATACCGTCGCGGTCAAGAATACGAAGGCCAATCGGGTTCATGATGAAACGACGCGCTTATGCAAACAACGAAGCGCCTATTTGACCCGCCCACGCCTAATCCACAAAACGATATAAATTCGGGTGGAAGTACGAATTAAATTCTTGGCAAGCGGCGGTAGCAGCGTCAGCGGTGACGTTGCGGTTGCGGGTGACGCTGCGGTTTCAGCTGCGAGTACGGCTGCGGTTTGGCTGCGGGTACGGTCGCGGCTGCGGTTGCGGTCGCGGTTTCAGTTGCGGCTGCGGTTGCGGCTGCGGTTGCAGCGATGAGAACAGGCCTAGCAGGATGCCGCTTTTTGCATCCGGGCAAACACAAATCCAGACTCTCGGACGTTAAGCTGACTCGATGTCTTAGGCTGGCCCGATGCTATTTGAGGTATTTGTCGATCACGCGCGCCAGCTCAGCACTTCGGCTCAGATCCAGGCACTGCAGAACGTGCAACGAGCCCCCGCTTTTGCTCGCATACGGCGACTGCATGTGGCGCTCGACTACTGTCCCGATCTCGTCGTACACGTCCACGCCCGACTCGCCCAGCTCCACATAGGCCGCAGCCGCTCGCCCCGCGTCGGCCGCGAAGGGCGTCTCGGGAAATGCGCGGGCCAAGCAATGGCTGATGGCGAGGTCGATCAAACGCAGGCGCTCGGGGCCATCCTTGGCGGTACTGATCTCTTTGGTGGAAGCGGCGTCGGAAGCTGACGCGAAGGCGGAGACAGGTACGACAAGGGGCGCCAGCAGCGCCCCCATGAGGCACCACTGACCCGCGCGTCGCCAGAACGACACCGACAGCGCGCCCGCGCGCGCCGTGGTTGCCGAAGCCCGATTCGAGGTCCGATCCAAGGCCCGATCCGAGACGCCATCCGACACGCCATTCGACACGCCATCCGAGAAGCGATCCGACACGAGCATCACGCGGTGCGCGTCAGCACCCAGATGCCCACGATGATGCCCAGCGCAATGCGGTACCAGGCAAACGGACGATAGGTGTGATTGGCTACGAAACGCAGCACGGCGCGTACGACGAAAATCGCGCTGATGAAGGCCCCGATGAAGCCCACGCCGATCGCGGTCATCGCCTGATCGTTGAGCAGGCCGAAGTTCTTGTAGCCGTCATATACGGCCGCACCCAGCATGGTGGGCATGGCCAGGAAGAACGAAAATTCGGTGGCGACCTTGCGCTGGATCCCGGCGACCATGCCGCCGATGATCGTGGCGCCCGAGCGCGACGTGCCCGGAATCATGGCCAGGCATTGCGCCGCACCTACGCCCAACGCCTGCTTCCAGGTGATTTCCTCGACCGAATGCGCCGTCGCGCGGCTTTCGGTCACGGTGTCGTCCGCATGCGGGGCGCCGCCCGACGGCGAGGCTTTGGAGCGGCGTTCGACGTAAAGCATGATCAAGCCACCGATGATGAGCGTAACGGCCACCACACCCGGGTGATAGAACAGCGCTTTGATCGCCTTGATGAAAATCGCGCCGATGATGGCCGCCGGAAAGAAGGCGATCAGCAGATTGCGCATGAAGATGCGCTCGCCCGGCACGCCGGTGATCGTGCCGTGCACGAGCTTCCAGATCCGTGCCCGGAAAATCCAGATTACCGCCAGGATGGCGCCAAACTGGATCACCACTTCGAAGACCTTGCCCTGATCCGACGAGAATTGAATCCAGTCGCCCACGAGGATCAAATGCCCCGTGCTCGAGACGGGGATGAACTCGGTCAGGCCTTCCAGGATGCCCAGGAAGAAGGCCTTGATCAGATGTAGAGTGCTTTCGGTCACGATGGTTACGCCTTCGGGCTATCAGGTGCGGCGATGCGTCAGGATGACGTATCGGCGTCGTCGTCAGGATTGGGAATGTCGTATGGCAAGCGCTCGACGCGCACGGATGCAATCCGGCGCCCGTCGAGACGAACCACTTCAAAACGGTGGCGCGCGTGCGGACTGATGTGCTCGCACGCATCGCCCGGCTGAGGCAACTGCCCGAAACGCTCGAGCAGATAGCCGGCGAGCGTCGAATACTCCTGTTCTTCGTCGACCAGGCCTTCGATTTCCAGCACTTGCTCAACATGATGGATATCGGCCGCGCCGTCGATGCGCCAGACGCCCTCGCCCTCTTGTGCGATATCGGCCACTTCGTCTTCATCCGGAAACTCGCCGGCGATGGCCTCGAACACGTCGATCGGCGTGACCAGGCCTTCGATGGCGCCGAACTCATCGGCCACCAGCACCAATTGACCGCGCGAGCGCTTGAGCACATCCATCAGTTTCAGGATGCCGGTGGACTCGGGCACGATGATGGGATCGCGCAACCGCTTGCGGCTGATACGACCATCGGTGATCAGATCGGCGATCAGATCCTTGGCGCGCCCGACGCCCAGCAACTCGTCGAACGAACCGCGGCACACCGGGAAAAAGCTGTGCGGCACGCTCACCAACTGCGCACGGATGGTTTCCGCGTCGTCGTCGATGTTGATCCACGACACATCGGTGCGCGGCGTCATGATCGAGGTGATGGGCCGCTCGGCCAAGGTGAGCACGCCGCTCACCATATTGCGTTCTTCCACCCCGAAGGCATGGAGGATTTCCATATCCGGACTGGTGGGCGCATGCTCTTCGTCGGGCATGGGCGGGCGCTTGCCAAGCATGCGCAGCACGGCCGAGGCGGTGCGTTCGCGCATGGGACGCCGGGCGTCCATCTTGAGCAGGTTGCGGCGCGCCAACTGATTGATGGCTTCGATGGCGACCGAGAATGCGATGGCCGCGTACAAGTAGCCCTTGGGCACCTTGAAGCCGAATGCTTCGGCCAGGAGCGAGAACCCGATCATCAACAGGAAGCCCAAGCACAGTACGACGACCGTGGGGTGGGCGTTGACGAAGCGCGTAAGCGGCTTGGATGCCAACAGCATGACGCCCATGGCGATCACGACCGCGATCATCATGATGGCCAAGTGATCGACCATCCCGACAGCGGTGATCACGGAATCGAGCGAGAACACGGCATCGAGCACGACGATCTGCGTGACGATGACCCAGAAGCTGGCGTAGACGCGCGGCCCGCCTTCGATTTCCTGCTGTCCGCCTTCCACCCGTTCGTGCAGCTCCATCGTGCCCTTGAAGAGCAGGAACAAGCCCCCGATCATGAGGATCAGGTCGCGTCCGGAAAAGGTGAGGGGTCCCACGGAAAACAGCGGCTGCGTGAGCGTGACCAGCCACGACATGACGGTCAACAAGCCCAGGCGCATCACCAGGGCCAGACTCAGGCCCAATATGCGTGCCCGGTCGCGCTGGCTTGGCGGAAGCTTGTCCGCCAGGATGGCAATGAAGATGAGGTTATCGATCCCCAAGACAATCTCAAGGACGACAAGGGTAAGCAAGCCGACCCACGCGGCGGGGTCTGACAGCCACTCCATCAGGTACTCCAATAGTTCATCAGCCGGCAATCGTACCTAAAAAAAGGCCGATCCGTCGGTCATCTTCGCGCACCTCCGCCAAACGGCGGAGGTGACAGCTGCCCGTAAGCAGCCGGTTTTACGCCTCTTTGGGCGTCATGCTGGTGAGCATCTGCGTGAAGATTTTGGGCGAGCCCGCGATGACGTTGCCGTGATCCAGCCACGTCTGCTCACCCTCGAAGTCGCCGATCAGGCCGCCGGCCTCGAGCACCAGCAAGCTGCCGGCCGCGAGATCCCAAGGCTTCTGCCCCACGGCGCAGTAGCCGTCGAGACGGCCGCAGGCCACATAGGCCAGATCCAGCACCGTGGACCCCGTGCGGCGCACGCCGAGGGCTTTTTCCGACATTTGACGGAAGCGCGGCGAGTGGCCGCCATCGGCGTCGGCCGAGCCGGGCCAATGCGAACCCAGCAGGGCTTCGTGAAAACGGATCCGGCCCGACACGCGCACGCGGCGGTCGTTCAGGAACGCGCCGCCCCCACGGCTGGCCGTGAAGAGTTCGTTGCGCGACGGATCGTAAATGACGGCTTGCGTCATCTGGCCGCGCTGCATGAGCGCGACCGACACGGCGTAGTGCGGGAAGCCGTGAATGAAATTGCTGGTGCCGTCCAGCGGATCGATGATCCATTGCGAGTCGGCTTGATCCGGACCTTGCAGGCCGAACTCTTCGCCCAGGACGGCGTGGTCGGGATACGCCGTGCGCAGGACTTCCGCGATGGCCTCTTCGCAGGCGCGGTCGACTTCCGTGACATAATCGCCCGGCCCTTTGCGCGCCACGGCCACTTTATCGAGATCGAGGCTCGCCCGATTGATGATGGTGCCGGCGCGACGTGCCGCCTTGATGGCGGTGTTGAGCATGGGGTGCATAGAATTCCGTAATTTTGCAGATGAAAAATGATGGCCGCACCGCTTACGCCGCGTCGCCAAACACGCCATTTTAAATGACTCACGACTTTTCACGCGTTCGCTTCGTCATGGTGCAGCCCAGCCACCCCGGAAACGTCGGTTCGGCGGCCCGCGCCATCAAGACAATGGGGTTCTCGGAGCTCGTGCTCGTTGCCCCAAAACTGCCCGACATGACGGCGCATCCCGACGCGATCGCCTTGTCGAGCGGCGCCCAGGATGTGCTGGCCGCGGCCCTCATTTGCGACACGCTTGAAGAAGCCTTGGCGCCGGTGACACTGGCCTGCGCCCTCACCGCCCGGGTGCGCGATCTCGGACCACCGCAAAGCGATATCCGTGAGGCGGCCCATATTACCCAATCTCACCTGGCCGAGTATCCGTCCGGGCGCGTGGCGTTGGTGCTGGGCACCGAACGCAGCGGTCTGACCAACGAGCAGATCGCCCGCTGCCACCGTATTTGCCACATTCCGGCCAACCCTGAGTACAGCTCGCTGAATGTGGCGCAGGCGCTACAACTGGCTGCCTGGGAGATGCGCTATGCCCTGCTCACCGCTGCGCAAGCCCCGTTGTTGCCCCCGTCGCGCGCACTCAGCCCGCAACCGGGCAGCGCGCCGGCTGCCAGCGAAGCCGTCGAAGCCTTTCTGACGCACTGGGAAACGGCATTGGTCGCCACCGAGTTCCTGGATCCGCAACATCCCAAAAAGCTGATGCCGCGCATGCGCCATCTTTTCGGCCGCGCCGGCATGACGCGCGACGAGGTGGATATGTTGCGGGGGGTGTGCACGGCGATCCTGTCGCGCATCAAGGGCCGCGGGAAATAAAGACGGCGCGCCGCACCCTTCGACTGGTGCGTGCGCGTGACATTCAACGGGCTTGAAGAAAGCTGCTCACCGCGTCGTTGAGCGGTGCCGTGCATTCCTCCGGCAACCAATGGCCACACTCCGGCAACACGATGCCGGTCACGTCGGTGGCGAAGCGCTTCATCATGTCGATCTGATATTGGCCCATGCCACCGTGTCCGCCGCCACCAATGGCCAACGCGGGAATCGCGATTTTCGTCTTCGATAGTTCCTTATTGTCGGTCACGCCCTGATTGAGCATGCGGTAGTACTCGAACGCGGCATTGAGCGTGTGCGGCTTGGCGTAAGATTTCGCGTAAAGGTCGAGCAGCTCGGGCGTAAACACCGCCTTGTTGGTCGCGTGCTCTTTGATGAAGTGTTCGAAGAACACGCGCTCCTTGCCTGCGATCAGGGTCTCGGCCAAGTGGTGTTCAGCGGCGAAAAAGCTGAAATGCCATACCAGCGATTCCCCTTGCGGCGTAAACGCCGGGAACGAATAAATGCTGTCATCGGGAATCGGCGCCTCCATATAGACCACTCGCCGAATGTTGTCCTGGTGCTGAACCAACATCGGGTAGGTATTCCAGATACCGATGTCGTGCGCCACCAGGTCGAACTTTTTTCCGCCACTGAAGTGGACGGCGAGTTTGTACAGCAACGGGGAAATGTCGGTGGCACGGTAGGAGCTGGGCACGGCGGACTGACCCAGTCCAGGCAAGTCCGGCGCGACAACGGTGAATTGCTTGGCCAGCTCAGGCATCAACTGGTGCCACTCATACCAACTCTGACCGAAGCCGTGGACCAAATAGACCAGCGGTCCCGAGCCGCCCTTGACGTAGTGAAGTTTGACGCCGTCGATCGTCTGGTAGCCGCTGGTGAAGCCCGCAGGGACCGGGAACTCGTCGGCGGCGAAAGCCGGGGCGCTTAACGCCAGCGCGATCCCGACCAAGACGGTATTGAAGAAGCGTTTGAACATGGCAGTGAAATCCTTTTTGAAGAGAGGATGAAGCAGAGACAAGCGGTGCATAGGCCGATTTGCCCGACTCAATGCGCGACAACGTGGGTGCGCGCACCCGGGCGGAAGCCATGGGTTCGGGACGCTGCGACAATGACGAAGCCGATGGCCAGCAACGCCGCCAGCGCCCACGGGAAGGTGTACGCACCCCAGCGGTCCAGCAGGATGCCGCCCAGCACGCCACCGCCCGCGATCACGCCGTTCCAGGCCACGACGTTCATGGATAGCGCCACATCGGCGCCGTCTCCGGCAGCGTCAGCGAGCGCGGTCTGCAGGAGGGTCGCTGCGCCGCCAAAGGTCAGGCCCCACACGGCCACACCCACGTAAACCGCGGCGGGTACGCTGGTCAGCCACACAAACGACAGCGAAACGAGGCAGAACGTGGCCAGGCAGACGAGCACGGTGCTGCGCAGGTGGCGCTCGACCAGCCGGCCGGTGAGACCGATACCCGCTAACGCACCGATACCGAAGACCAGCAACACCACATCGACCCGATCGAGCAGCCCTGCCTGGGCCACGAACGGCGCGATATAGGTGTAGAGAATGTTGTGGGCAAGCATCCAGGCCATCACCGTGGCCAGAACGGGACGCACGCCTGGGGTGGTGAACACCTTGCGCAATGCCATACGATCGCGCCCGGTCTGTCCCGGAAAATCCGGCACCCGGGCCAACACCCAGACGATCAATACGAGGGTCAGCACGGAGATCACGCCGAAGGCGCTGCGCCATCCCACAGCGCTACCCAGCCAGCTCCCGAGCGGCACGCCCAGCGATAGTGCAATGGGGGTGCCGACCATCGCGATGGCCATCGCCCTTCCCTGTTGATGCGGCTGCACCATGCGCCGCGCGTAACCGGCTAACAGGCTCCACGCCAGACCGGTGGCCACACCGGCGAAGAAACGCGCCACCAGTGTCAGCCAGAAGTTCGACGACAGCGCGGTAATGGTGTTGAACACCAGGAAACCGACGATCGTGAGCAGCAGTACATTGCGCCGCCGCCACCCGCGCGTGGCAATGGTCAGCGGAATGGCCGCCAGCACCGCACCGAGTGCATAGGCCGTCACGGTCTGTCCGGCAAGCGATGCACTCACATCGAGTCCGGCGGAGATTTGCGGCAACAAGCCTGCGGGCAAGGTTTCGGTCACGATGCAGACGAAGCCGGTCATGGCTAACGCCAACAAAGCAGAGATAGGCAGCCGGTCGGCTGGCGCCTCAGCGGTCGAAACGGTGGAATGGGTCACGTCTTTCCTTGAGTAAGCGTATTCGTTCGGAAGGCTACATATATATCGTTCGGTACAAATGTAGTGGAACGTGAACCGCTTGTCCAGAACTTATGTATCGACTAGTATTTATGTTGAAAAAAGGAGCATGACATGGCGCAAATGGGCCGGCCGCGTACGTTCGATCGAGATGCCGCCATCGCGCAGGCACTCAATCTGTTTTGGGAACAGGGCTACGAATCCACATCCCTGAGTCAATTGAAGGCCGCCATCGGCAACGGCATTTCGGCACCCAGCTTCTATGCTGCTTTCGGTTCCAAGGAAGCACTCTTTCAGGAGTGCGTGGCGGTATACCTGGCCACTTACGCCCAGGTCACGGAGTGTCTCTGGGATACAAACCTGCGTCCGCGGGAGGCTGTGGAACAGGCGCTCAGGCGTTCGGCTCGTATGCAGTGCGAGCGTGGACACCCGAAAGGCTGCATGGTCGCCTTGGGCGTAATGAGCGCGCCGTCGCCCGAGCTGTCGGCCGTGACGGCGCCGCTGACACGCTCACGCGCACGAACCCGCGCCGGAATTCGTGCCAGCATCGAAAGAGCGATCGCTGCCGGCGAATTCGCAAACGATGTGGATTCGCGCGCGCTGACCACCGTGTTCGACAGTTTTCTGGTGGGCCTCTCCACACTGGCCAGGGATGGTGTCGGGCTTCAGGTCATGAATGCCGCCATCGCTCTGGTCATGGACGTCTGGGACCGGCACGCCGTCGGGCACATCGAGAAATAAAAAAACCCGGCATGGCGCGTGTGCGCCATGCCGGGCTTTGGGAGGCGGGCGCTTGGGTAGGTACCCAACATGCCGCGGTGCGATTTAGTCGACCTTGGCGCCCGAGGCCTTGACCACCGGGCCCCACTTCTCGACTTCAGCCTTCACAAATGCGCCGAACTCGGCCGGCGACTGCTTGGCGCCGACAGCACCCAGTTGCTTGAAGTTTTCTTGCACGTTGGGTTTGTCCTGCGCCTTGACGATCACGTCGTTCAACTTGGCGATGACGTCGGGCGGCGTGCCGGCGGGCGCCAGCAAACCGAACCAGGACGACACGTTGAAGTCGGGGAAACCCGATTCTTTCATCGTGGGAATGTCGGGCGCCGTAGGCGAACGTTCGGCCGTGGTCACGGCCAATGCGCGCAGCTTGCCCGACTGCACATGCGGCCAGGCAGCCGGCATGTTGTCGAAGTCATACTGCACCTGACCGCCGATCAGGTCGGTCAACGCCGGGGCGCTGCCACGATACGGCACGTGCAACACGTCGATACCGGCCTGGATCTTGAAGAGCTCGCCCGCCATGTGGATCGACGTGCCGCTGCCCGACGAGGCAAACGCCAGCTTGCCCGGATTGGCTTTGGCGTGCGCCACCAGTTCCTGCACCGACTTGACCGGCAGGTTGGGGTTGACGACCAACAGGTTGGGCACTTGTGCGCCCATGGCCACCGGGGCGAAATCCTTCAGCAGATCGAACGACAGATTGGGATACAGGGTGTAGTTGATGGCGTTGGTGACCGCTGCGAAATACAGGGTGTAGCCATCGGGTGCAGCGCGAGAGGCTTGCTCGGCGCCGATGTTGCTGCCGGCGCCCGGCTTGTTCTCGACGACGAAGGTTTGACCCAATGCTTCGGTCAGTTCCTTGGCCATGATGCGAGCCACGATATCGGTGGTGCCGCCAGCCGAGAAGCCGACGATGATGCGCACGGGCCGGTCGGGGTAAGCCGCCATCGCTGCGGCGGGCACCGCCATTGCCGTTGCCAGACCGGCGGCCAATAGCGTTTTGCGCCACGCGCGCGCGAAAATTCCGCTGCTCATACTGTCTCCTCGTTATATGTCCATCTATTGGACGCTAAAATAGTTTTGCGGGTAGATTCTGCCCGTCCCGAAACCATAGAGCAAGCCACCGTCCACAGGACGGACGAGCATGCCAACGAGGAGACCACGGTGCGGCACCCTGCCGCGCCGCTATTGCCCATGATGGATACCGATACCAACGGCGCCGGCCCCCGTACGCTGCGCCGCGGACTCAACGTACTGGCGGCGTTGCGCGATGCCGGCGAAGCCGGTGCCAGCGTGACCGAGCTGGCACGCGTCACTGACATCCGCCGTCCCACGATTTACCGATTGCTCGATGCCCTGCTCGATGCCGGACTGGTGATGCCCCTGGCGGGCACCAAGCGCTACCGCGCACACTGGTCGGCGTCCTCGTCGGCGGCCGATCCCGATCCGCGCATCGCGCCCGCCTTGCCGATGCTGCGGCGGTTGGCCGAGCGCACCGGCGATGCCGTGTTTCTGGTGGTGCGTGATGGTGCTGACTCGTTAAGCTTGCAACGCGAAATCGGCAGCTATCCCGTGCAGATTCTGGCGACCTATGCCGGCAAGCGCCAGCCGCTGGGCGTGGGCTCAGGCGGCATGGCGATTCTGGCCGCGCTGCCCGACGAGCAGGCCTTTGCCATCGTGGATCGCAATGAAGACCGGCTCGACGAATACGGCGGCATGACGGCCGCCGAGATGAAACGTCTGATCAACAATACGCGTTCGCGAGGGTATTCGGTGGTGGGCAACCATGCCGTGCGCGGCGCGCTGGGGGTGGGCTGTGCCCTGCTCGATCCGCAGGGCCTGCCGCAGTTGGCGGTGAGCGTGACCGCCATCATCGAGCGGATGCCGGCCACGCGCCAGCGCGCGATCGCGGGCTGGATACAAGACGAGTTGGCGCACTATCGGCCGTGAAGCGCGCTTGAGGTGCGCCCGCAGCGCGCCTCAGATGGCACCTTCAAGTGCACCTCAGGTTCGCTTCGAAGTGCGCCTTTAACGCGGCGGCGGCGGCAGCACCGTGCCCGTTGTGGGTACAGGGCCGTCGCCTGCAGGCTGCGGCTGCCCGGCTGTGCCGCCATCACTCGCCGCCTGCGGACCGCTCGCCACGTCGTACACCGGCACGGGCGGCTTGAAGCCCTTCTCGTCCAGCATCTGACGCGTCGTGCGCAGCAGGTCGCCGCGCATTTCCCAGTATTTGCCCACTTCGGCCCACACGCTCACCATCACGACGACCACGTTGTCGCGATACTCGTTCACGCGAATGACCGGCGCCGGATCCTTCATGATCATCGGGTGGGCATCGACCAAGGCCGTCAACTGCGCCATGGCTTGATCGAGATCGTCGCCATAACGGATACCCACCGGCATATCGAGCTTGCGGGTGGTGTTGCGCGAGAAATTGGTGATCGTTGCGTTCCACACCACGCTGTTGGGCAGGGTGACGTGCACGCCATCGCCCTTCACCAATCGCGTCAGAAACAAGCCGACTTCAGCCACCGTGCCATCCGTGCCCGAGCTCAGCGCGATGGATTCGCCTGCACGAATCGGGCGCAACACGAGCAGCATGATGCCGGCCGAGATGTTTTGGAGGGTACCTTGCAATGCCAGGCCGATGGCCAAGCTGGCGGCGCCCAGCACAGCGATCAAACTCGCCGTTTGCACGCCGAAACGCGCCAGCACGGCGATCACGGTGAAAATGCGCACCACCCACACGACGGCGCTGTAGAACATCGGCACGATGGTCGCGTCGATACGCGGCGAGCGCTGCGCCGCGCGGCGCACCCAGTTGCCCAGAATGCTCGACAGCCACCAGCCGGCGATCAGGATCAACAGCGCAATGACGATGTTGACACCAATATCGAAAAATTTCGGCACGAGCGCCGCGAAACCCAGGTACATATTTTCCATACGAACTCCCGATGAAGCCAAACCTGCAAAAACGATCGGGTTCAATGTATCAGATCGATTTTCAGATCGCGCGCAGGTGGTTATCCCATGCCAGCCCGCTCGCGGCCGGCAGCGTCACGATCGGCGCACGCGTGGGCGCCACCCGCTCGAGCACGCCATTGCCGCTGCTGAAGAGAAAATCGTCGTCGCCATGGGGCGCGATGCCGCAGCCATCGTGCAGAGGCGTCACGCCCAGATATCGACCGGACGCGGCCTCCCAATACACCACCTGCCCGCCCACCGGGCTGGAGGTCGCGATGATGGTGCCGCTGCGATCCGCCGCTACCGAGCCGATGTAGTTTCCGAACCCGCGCAAGACCTCGGGCGGGCCGGCAAACAACTCGGGCGCGTGCCCGCGGCGATGTCGTCCCACGAGCGGCGGCCTGTCGCCAGCCGGTCCGTTGTACTGGCACCCGAACCATAATGTGCCGTCGCCCGCCAATCCCAAATGCCGCAACGACAACGCGCCCAGGTTGCGATCAAGCGTGACATGCTCGAGCAGGATGCCGGTCTCGGCATCGATGTAGTCGAGCGAGGGGGCGATGCCGCCCTCATTCAAGGCCAGTTTGCCGTAATCGGGATGCGTGAGAACGCCGCCATTGGCCACGCACAACGTGCGGCCATCAGGCATCAACACCACTTCGTGCGCGCCGATGCCGCCACCGTCGAATTCGCCAATGCGACGGTAATCGCCCCCGGTGCTTGCGTCATAGACGCCCAGCACACTGCGGCCGTTCTCATAATCGTTTTCGGCGGCGATCAATCGCGTGCCGTCCGGGGTGTACACGCCATGACCGAAATAATGTCGGCCCGCCGGTAACATCAACGCCTTGGGCGCGAGCCTGCCGGCCAGGTCGAACGCCAACGCAAAAAACCCGGGTTGACGCCCAAACGCCACCGCCCGGCCGCGTGCGGCGTCGATAGCGAAGCTATGGCCGCGATCGGGCAACGGCACCACGATGTCGGTCGTGCCGCGATCGTTCATCACCACCGCTTCGAAATGGCTGCCACGTTGCCGCGCGGTCAGGTAGCGCGGCGCGTCGCTTGCCGCCCATGCACGCGCAGCCGCAAACGGTGTGCAACCCACGAGCGCGGCCAACGCCACAAACTGCCGGCGGTCAATCGCCATCGAGCGCGTTGAACCCGATCGTCACGCCGAAATACGCTGCCAGATCCTGATCGACCAATTGCTTGGCGTTTTTCAACGTCAGCGCCGTCAACGTCAGCAGACGATAACCGTCCTCGGATGCGGCAGCCGTCTCGAAGGGGTGGGCAACGGTCGATACCGAACCCGCCGCGCGGGTGAGTTCGGCCTGCGTCTGCTCACCGATCCACGCTTCGCCGGCACCATAGCGAAATCCAGCGGCCGCGAGAAACTCGCGCATGGCGATAAGGTTGGCCGCCAAGGCGGTCGTCGTGAGATCGCTGCGCCAGAACGCGGCGCGCTTGGGCCGTACCTCGGCCATCTCTTTGCCCAGCACGGGCGCCAGTTGCACGTCGCGCGCGAACTGCAATCCCGTCGACAAAGCCTTCAAACCTTCGGCAGCCACTTCCTGTTGGCTGCGATAGAGCGTGCTTTGCGGGCTTGGCGCGCGAAACTGCTTGCCGAAATCTGCTTCGGGCGCCCATGCGCCTGACAGATCGGTTGCGATGCGCGCGAGATTGGCGGCAACCGCCGTCGACAACGCGCAGGCCGCTGCGAACGTCGGGGCGGATGGCGCGGCCAGCACGTCGCCATCGCCATACAGCAGCCATTCCAATGCCGGCAAACCTTGCACGGCCACGCTGCGGCCATACAACCCACCCGGCGCCAGATCGGCGGCATCGGCCGCGCGCACCATCGTGCCCAACTGCCGCGGCACGATATTTCGCGGATCCGGCCAGAACGCGATGCGCTCGTGGCGGTTATCGGCCACCAACGGGCCGAAGCGCAAAAACGCGATGCCCGACCACGCCTGCACCGTCTCGCCGAATGCCGCCTTGACCGCGCTGGCTTCGGCCGGCTGCGGCGCGGGGCAATAGCGCGTGAGCGCGGTGTGCAACGCGGCTGTGGTGTTCACCCAGCGCTGCATGGCGGGTGCGATGTAGCCTGTGGCCAACCGCTGCCCCAGATCGGCGGGCACCGGCGCGGCATAGGCGGTGGGTAGCGCGGCCGCGCCGGTGGCAGAAAGTGCAATCGCAACCAGGCAGCGGGAGACACGCATTACAAAGACTCCAGGAATCGAATCAGATCGGCGCGCTCGACGGGCGACATCGCTACGACCCGGTCGCGCGCCGCTTGCGCCTCGCCGCCGTGCCACAGGATCGCTTCCAGCAGCGTGCGGGCACGGCCATCATGCAGCCAGGTGGCTTGCGGATTGACGGTCTTGGTCAAGCCGATGCCCCAGAGCGGCGGCGTGCGCCACTCGCGACCATTCGCCTCGCCGTCCGACACGCCGTCGGCCAAGCCATCGCCCATGTCGTGCACGAGCAAGTCGGTGTAGGGCCAAATCAATTGAAAGCGGTGCTCGGGGCGTTCGGCATCGCGGCGCGTCACATACTTCGGCGTATGGCAGGCAATGCAGTTGGCGGCGTAAAACGCCTGTTTACCGGCCAGCACACGCGCATCGTCGATGTCGCGCCGTTCGGGCACGGCCAGATTGGATGAATAGGTCGCCACAAAGTCCATCAGGCGGCCCGGCACTTCTTCATCGCCCAAACGCGGCTGCGCGCCGTGCGGCATCTCGAAACATTGCTTTTGCGCCGGCGTGCAATCGCCGTAATGGCTCGGAAACATCGGCGTCGACAAGCCCATGTCGTTGGAAAACGCGACCGCCGATTGTTGCGCCACCGTGGGCTGGGCAGCTTTCCAATTGAAGCGGCCCAGCACACGCTTGCCGGTCGTGCCATCGTGCACCCAATTGGGCTTGCCCGACACCCCGTCGGCCTGCACGCGTGCGGCGTTGGCCAAGATATCGTTCTCGTGAATCGCTTCCAGCAACCCCAAGCCGATCATCGGCGGGGCCAGCCGCGGTGAGATCTGCACATCCGGATGCATGGGGCCGTAGCCCAGGTCGGCAATGCGGTAGCGCGGTTGCATCAACGTCGCGGACTCGCCACCTGCCAGCGCCACCGGCACCTCTGTGTATTGAATGTCCAGATTGCCTTCGCCAGGCATGCCCGCCACGGCAAAGTTTTGCAGTTGCACGCCATACACCGGATCGCCGACGTCTACTGCGCGCTCTCGATCCACGGTCTTGTCGGACCCCGGTGTTTGCGGCACCGTGGCGACGGCGCCCGGCGTGGGCGGCACAGCCAGTCGCATCAAAAGCGCCACAGAGTCGGGCCGCTCGGACACCTCGAAGCCAGGAATCGTGCCGCGGCCATCCTTCACATGACAGGCCTGACAGGACCGCGCATTGAATAGCGGCCCCAAGCCGTCCGATGCTTGGGTGGACGACGGCGCCGATACCCAATCCTTGCGGAAGAGGCCATTGCCGATCAGGAAATTCTGCCGGCCTTCGAAGGTCAGATTGGCCGACGGATGCGAGAAGATATCGGCGTTGATCAGTTTCTTGATCGTCGTCGCCCCCGCTTGCATCAATTCAAACGGTTCGGCCTTGGAAAAGTCGGCGGCGGGCGCCGTGACATCGGCCACGCGCGCGCGATCGGCCGGTGTGAGGTCGTCACGCTGCAAGGCCTCAGGCGAAGCGGCGACAGTCGCGGCGGGGCTCAGCGCGCCGACAACTGGCGCGCCGTTTGCCACTGCGCTGGGCACCGGCGGACCGGCGCTCAAGGCCGCGGCGCTGATGGCCAGCACCGCGGCGCCCCCAAGCAGAACGCGCCCGTGGATCACTGGAACACGGCGTTGGGATTGTCCAGGCTATCGGAGCCTTCGAGCTTGATATCGCCCAATTCCAGCGCCACGATCACCCGCTCGAGGCTGCGCGTTTGATCGATCAGGCGATCGATCGCGCCCTGCACGACCGCGTTGCCTTCTTTATTGCCTTCCGCAATCATCTGGTCGTACGTCTCGACCTTCTCGGCGCGTTCCTTCAGTACGGTCATCGCGGCAACCGTGGCGTCAAGCTTGGCGCGCACTTCGGCATCGAGCTTGAGGTCACGCGCGCGCACCAGATCGGAGAGGCTCGCGCCGCTCACTTCCTTGCCGTCCGGGCGGACATACTTGCCGAGATAAACGTTTCGAATGCCCAACTGGTTGTAGAAGTGCGAATTGTGGGTGTTGTCGGCAAAGCAATCGTGCTCTTCTTCGGGATCGTGCAGGATCAGACCCAGCCGCATGCGTTCGCCGGCCAGCTCGCCATACGACAAACTGCCAAGACCGGTCAGCATCGCGGTCAACCCGGCTTTGGGATCGGTCACGACCGCTTGGCGCGCCGCGCCTTTGCTGTCCCAATTGCCCACCATTTCTTCGAGATCGGTAACGAGCAGATCGGTCACTGCCTTCAAGAATTGAATGCGGCGTTCGCAGTTGCCGCCCGTGCATTGCTTGGGATCGAAATCGGTAAACGGGCGATTGCCGGCGTGACGCTCTTGCGGCGTGCCGGTGCGGTCCGCGGGCGCCGCGCCCGATCCGTTGAGATCCTGACCCCACAACATGAATTCGATCGCGTGATACCCGGTCGCCACGTTGGCTTCGTTGCCGTCGGCCTCGTGCAACACCTCAGACAGCAACTTCGGCGTGATCGTGCTGGCGTCGATCGCCTTGCCGCCCACGGTGAGTTTCGGATTGGCGATCAAGTTGACGGCGTAATATGCATTGGCGTCGCTCTCGGTGCCGTAGGAAGCATCGACGTAATCGAGCATGCCCTCGTCCAACGGCCATGCATTCACGCGCCCTTCCCAATCGTCGACCACGGGATTGCCGAAGCGAAACGCTTCGGTTTGCTGATACGGCACGCGTGCGGCAATCCAGGCTTCACGTGCTTTACGCAGCGTGGCATCGCTGGGCGTGGCGATCAGCGCGTCGATCGCGGCGCGCAAGGTTTTCGCCGTGGACAGCGCATCCTGATAGCCGGCCTGCGCAATATTCGAATAGGTCGCCACCACCGCAGTCGGTTGAACGTCGGCCGCATGGGCCACGCCCGCCGACAACGCCGCGGCCAACACGGCCACCTGCATCAATTTGCGCATTGCGCACTCCTTCAAGCGCGCAAACAGCCCCGCGGGCCATCGCGCATAGCGGTCAAAACACTGGAGATGAAATTGTAAACGATTTACGTTCGCGCATTCAGCATGAAGTCAGCATCTCAGACTGACTTACGGGTCGGTCAAAGAGACGGGAATGCGCCGGGGTAACGCCATGCGATGCGCACCAAAACAGTGCCTAACGCTCGCATGCAGTGCATGAAGGGCAAGAATAAGGAGACGAACGGCCAACCGGACATCATCGGCGCGCATATCAAAAGATGCCGCGTCGGCACGCTCCCGATACGCCACACCATAGGCGACGCCTTCGAATATCTGGCGACATTCCATGCGAATTATCGTCGGCAAAAATTGGCATCGATATTGCTTTGGAAACGGGTATACAAGTTTGTCGCCCAGCGCACAGACTGCCCTTTACCTTCGTAGGAGTTGTCATGACCACGCGTTCCCGCCTCGCCGATCCCACCCGTCGCCGTCTCGTTCAAACCGCTGCAGGTGCATTGACCCTTGCCGCGATCGGCGCGCCTGCCGTGTTGCGGGCACAAACGGCACCCAAGATCCGCATCGGGTATTGGCCGGTCGCGTCGGGCCTGCCCTTCTATGCGGCCATCGAAAAAGGCTACTTCAAGGAAGCCGGGCTGGATGTGGAAGCCATGAAATTCGCCGGCGCCCAGCAGGTGATGGAAGCCATGCTGTCCGGTCGCTCCGACGGTAGCGCCAACGGCACCGGATCCGGCAATTTGGCGATTGGCGAGATTGCGTCGCCCGGGCTCTTCAAGATCTTCTGCGCCAATCCGACCAACGCCAAATATGTGCTGGACGAGTTCATCGTGCCGAAGGACAGTCCGATTCAATCGATCGCCGAACTGAAGGGCAAGCGCGTGGGTTCCGGCCCCGGCATTCAAAACATGACGATCACGAAAGCGATCCTGGAGAAGGCCGGCGCCACCGGCGCCACCGTAACCGAACTGGCGATCAGCCAGCACGTGGCTGCCGTGGCCGCAGGCCAACTCGACGCCTGCTACACGCTGGAACCCACCGGTACAGTGGGTCGTTTGAGCGGCACGACGCGCGTGCTCGAGCCAGGCGTGGTGGCGAAGTACATCCTGGGCGACCCCATGGCGCCATGGTTTGGCGGCTCGGCCACGCTCACCACCGAATTCATCAAGAAAAACCCCGAAGTCACCAAGCGCTTCATCGCGGCCTATCTCAAAGGCGTCGAGCTGGTGCGCAATCAGCCGGACGAAGCGCGCCCGTTCATGAAGGGCTACACGGCCATCGAAGGGCCGATGACCAATGAAGTACCGCTGGCGGCATACACCATGTACAACGAATTCACGCCCAGCGATATCGCCTACTTCCAGAAGTACTTCGATCTATTCACCGAGCGCGGCGTTTTCTCCACCAAGGTGGATGTGGCCAGCCTGATCTACAAGAGTTAAGCATGACCGCAGTTGCCAAAGCACCCGCTACCAAAGCGCCGCGGCCGTCCTACACCTCGCGCCTGCTGCCGTTGATCGGCCCGATCGTGTTGTTCCTGGTGTGGGATATTGTGGTCCGGCTCAAGCTCGTGAGTCCGGTGCTGCTGCCCACCCCTTGGGCCACGCTCGTCGCACTCTTCAATGGATTGATGGGCGGGCCGCTCCTCACCGACTTCCTGGCGTCGCTGTCGCGCATCATGCAGGCCTTCGTGCTGGCTGCGGTGGTCGGCGTGCCGCTGGGCGTTTTGTTGGGAAGCAACGAGCGCGCGTACCGCAGCGTCGAATTTCTGATCGACTTCTTCCGGTCCACGCCCTCCTCCGCGCTCATTCCGTTGTTCCTGATGATTTTTGGCGTGAGCGATCTCAACAAGGTCGCGATCGCTGCATTTGCAGCGGTACTCGTCATCCTGTTCAACAGCGCCTACGGCGTGATCAACGCGCGCAAGCAGCGGGTGATGGCGGCACGCGTGATGGGCGCGACCCGCTGGCAGATCTTCAAGGATGTACTGATCTGGGAAAGCCTGCAGCCCACCTTCGTGGGATTGCGCAGCGGCGTCTCGATGGCACTGGTCATCGTGATCGTGGCCGAAATGTTCATCGGGTCCGAAACCGGCCTGGGCAATCGCATCATCAATGCGCAGCAGGTGCTGAACGTACGCGACATGTATGCCGCGATTCTGGCCGCCGGCGCGCTCGGCTACATCCTCAATATCGTCTTTCTCGTGCTCGAGAAACGTGTCGTGCACTGGAGCGGCCGCTAATGAATACCGTCGTCAATCCTCTTCTCGCCCCGTCACCCGTGGGCGCTCCCTTCAAGCCCGGGCCGGCCGGCACCCACATCACCATTCGGGGGCTGACCAAATACTTTGCGGGCTGGCCGCTGTACGAAGACTTCGACCTGGATATTCCCAAAGGCAAAATCGTTTCGGTATTCGGACCCAACGGCTGCGGCAAATCGACGCTCATCAATATGATCGCCGGGCTGATCCCGGTAGACCACGGCGAGATCCTGTTCGACGGCAAATCGCTGGCGCAAACTAAAATCGGCTACGTCTTCCAGAACTATCGTGAAGCGTTGTTTCCATGGTTGCGCACGATCGACAACATCGCTTATCCGCTCAAGCTGGAAGGCCGCTCGAAAGCCGACGTGAACCGTCGACTTGAAGAACTCGTCGCCTCATTCGACGTCAAGTTCGACCTCAATCGTTATCCGTATGAATTGTCGGGCGGACAGCAGCAAACGGCGTCGATCATGCGGGCGCTGGCACCGGGCCCCGAAGTGCTGTTTCTGGACGAGCCCTTTTCGGCGCTCGACTTCGAGATGACGCTCTTCATCCGCGAAAAGCTGCAGGAGGTGTTCATGACCACGGGCACCACCATGATGCTGGTGTCGCATGATCTGGAAGAAGCCGTTTACCTGGCCGACGAAATCCTGCTGCTCACCAAACGTCCCACGCAGATTGCGCGCATCTTGAAGTATGACGAGGCGCGCCCCCGCACGGTAGACACGTTGAGTGAACCCAGCTTCATCAGCGCCAAGAAACTCAGCCTGGAGATCTTTCAACAAGAGGTGCGCAAATAGTGGCGGCGGCGACGTGGGCTTAGCGCCGGTTCAAGCGCCAGCGCGGCGACACGCGCCACAGCACCCGACGGCTGGGCTGCGCGGGTTGCAGCCAGCCGCGCAGCAGACGCGTGATGACGGGAATGCACACGAACGACAAAATCGGCGTCATCGTGGCCGTGGTGATGAGCACCCGCCAGAACAAAGGCAAGCTCGCCAATTGATCCTTGAAGATGAACGAGAACAACAGCAGCATCGGAAAGTAGGCGATCCAGATGCTCACGGCCTGCTTCCAGCGCGGGGGCGCCAGCTTGGGCGAACCGAACCACGTGTCCATGCCGCTGGCGCGATCGATCCGGCTGTCGAGCACCAACCCCGTGCCGCGCTCCAGCCACATCCGGCGCGGCAGCGAGTGTTCGAAGCGATGCAGGCTATCCGGCGCGTCGAATCGCATCACGATCTGAAACTGGTCGCCGCCCTCGGGCGGGTGCAGCACGCCCGATCCGAGAAATCCCGGAAATCCCGCTGCAAGGATCTCCCCCTGTCGCATCCATTCGCGAAAGTCGGCATAACGCTCCGGCGAAATGTGCCGGGTGACCATCATCGTGACGGGGGCGGGAAGGGCTTGCGAGTGCTGCATGGTGACACCTGGAGATTTCGTGCCGCGGCAAAGTGCGCTGCGTCAGTACTTACCCTAGCAAAACCTATGCCAACTTTTGTGCGATGCAGCACAGCGGGCGCGCGCACATGACCGGGAACGAGACAGCACGCGGCCTGCAGCCATGATGACCGCATGCCATCACATGATCGGCATGATTCCGGTCGCGCCGCGATGGCGCCGTTTTATGTCTGAGGCGATGTCTTCTAGCCCATCGATGCCCCGGACTTTGAACCAACTTAGTGAAAACCCTTAAATCAGCACTGTATTGGTGCATACCGGAGAACATATGGAAATCAATCGCCCCGACGTCTTGGCATCGCTCACCGTTGCCTTTGAACGGTATGAACGTGCACTGGTGACCAACGACGTCCAGGAACTCGATGCGCTGTTCTGGAATAGCCCCCACACCGTGCGTTATGGTGCCGGTGAAAATCTTCACGGCTACGACGCCATCGCCGCCTTTCGCGCGGCACGGCCGGGCAAGGACTTGGACCGTACGATCACCTCACAAGTACTGACCACGTTCGGCGACAGCTTTGGCACCGCGAGCATGACATTTTCCCGTGCCGGGGACGCCGCGATTGGTCGGCAAAGCCAGACGTGGGTGAAATTTGCTGAAGGGTGGCGCGTGACGGCGGCGCACGTAAGCACGCTGAAGAGCCCGGCGTAGTCAGACGATGCCTGGCGACGCATGCTGGTGTGAGTTATGCACGGCAATTGTGGACAACCTTGAGGACAGTGCGTGTGCAGGTGAGAAAAACGCAGTGCTCCCAAGGGGTTACACCGTGCGAGCAGACTTGAACCACGTGACCGAAGTTATCGGTCGGATGAGCCAGCCAAAGTGTGCTGATCTTCACTCGGGCGCAGCCCATCGCAGCCCTCTAGGGTTATCCCCAAGAAGTGTGGACAAGCCTTGGGATAGTTTGCTGGCAACCGTCAAATTCGCATGCTTTTCAAGTACTTAAGGCAAGCGGGTCAAAACTGTCCATGTGCGCATAGATTGCACATCTCAACAAGTGAAACCGTAAAAAAGACTGGATTTATAACCAGTGCAATTGGACTCACGTCAGCGGTTGAGCCGATCGTCGCATGCCAACGATGCATCACGCTTGGCCCGGCACCGATCCAAACCAACCAGTGGCCGCTCAGTTATCCCCAATAAATGGGGATAAGCCTCGGGAAAGCCGGCTAAGAACTCGACTATCTCCCTTTATTTCAAACACTTAACTCGTGCGAGCCGATTCTACCCAAACGTGCCCAGCGCGCAAGATTCGCACGACTCAACGTTGAATCTCACACACCTCCCCATGTTATCCCCAGCAAATGTGGACAAGCCATGGGAAAGCGGCCTAAGAACTCATCATTACTTTTTCGATTCAATGACTTAACCCAGGTGAGTCAATGTTGGGCATGAAGACTCAATATAGGTCATACCAACGCGAATGCGCGTGGCTCTCAAAGCGGGGTGAGTTATCCCCAAGAAATGTGGACAAGCCTAGGGATAGCTTGCTGGCAATACCCTCTTCCCTAGCGTATTCAAGCACTTAAGCCATGCGGGCCAATTCGATCCACTGGGCATAAAATGCAAACCGCCCGGCATGCCGTGTGAGGCAAGCCGGGCGGCTGATGTGGTTATCCCCAGTAAATGTGGACAACCCTCGGGATAGCTGGCTGGGAACACCAAAATGCCCAGCGGGTTCAAGGGCTTAAGCGTCGCGGGTCATTTTTGTTCAATGAACCGCATTCGCCGAGCCTCGCTAGGCAAAGCGACAATCAATCTTCGGCACTGCTATCGATACGCAGGCCAATCTTGATGCCCACCTGCCAATGTTTGACCTTGCCTTCGACCACATGGCCGCGGGTTTCGGTCACTTGGAACCACTCGATGTTGTGCACCGTTTCCGAAGCCTTTTCGATGGCCCGGCGAATGGCGTCATCCGTCGAGGTCGTGGAAGAGCCGACGAGTTCGATTTGCTTGTATACGTGGTCCGACATACATCACTCCAATGGTTGGCGTTAAGTGTCCCGGATCAAGCAACCCCCGTGCCGGATGCGGCACAGGGATGAGGTGCATTAAAGAACGTCCGAGCCGTCGTCGGGGCAATTGCTCTTCAGCGTGCCCTGGGTTACCACGCTGCCGGGCGCCACATCGCGTGTGAGCCAGACGTTGCCCCCGATGGTGGAACCCTGGCCGATGATGACGCGGCCCAGAATGGTGGCCCCCGAATAGATCACTACGTCGTCTTCCACGATCGGGTGACGCGGCAAACCCTTTTCGAGATCGCCGGTAACCGTCTTGGGAAAACGCTTCGCGCCCAGGGTGACCATTTGATAGAGGCGCACGCGTTCACCGATGATCGCCGTTTCGCCGATGACCACGCCCGTGCCGTGATCGATGAAAAATCCCGCTCCGATCTGCGCGCCAGGATGAATATCGATACCGGTGGCCGAGTGCGACAGTTCCGACACCACACGCGCGACCAACGGTGCGCCCAGGCGATACAAGGCATGCGCCACACGATGGTGAATCACGGCCGATACGCCCGGATAGCACAGCAGCACTTCATCCACACTGCGCGCGGCCGGATCGCCGTTATAGGCGGCCATCACGTCGGTATCCAACAGTCGGCGCATCGCCGGCAACCCCAACGCAAACTGACTGACGATCTCGGTGGCGTGGCGATCGACTTCACCCTGATCCGGCACCACCCCGCCATGCGTGCTGCGCGCCACATGACGCAGCGCCAGGCGCACCTGCGCATAAAGCGTATTCAATGCCGAATCGAGGTTGTGACCCACGAAGAAATTCTCGCTTTCTTCACGCAGATCCGCGGGCCCCAGCCGCATGGGAAACAAGGCCCCACAGAGCTGTTCCATCACCTGCTCGAGCGCATCGCGCGAAGGCAGATCGCGGCTGCCGGTCTCGCGCTGGCGCGAATGGGCCGAGCGCCAGTCGCGCCGCGCCCCATGCAACTCCTCGACGATGCGGGCCAATTGCCAGTTATGCGGCGTCGTGCGGCCGGTCGTATCGAGCGCCGCGTTCAGATCGCGCGCGGTTGCAGCGTCGGCCGGTGCGAGCAGGTTGTCGGGATGGGTAGGTTGGTTCATAACCTGATCTCTTGAGCAAGGATCGATTAAATATAACAACTCACCCATTTTGCGCCAGGGAAAACCCCTGTTTGAAGATGGAGATGATCAGGCGGGTTATATCGGCCTGGAGCAACGCAAGACTTTGTTTATAAACCACCTGAAACGGTTCGTCTCGGTGCGTTCGTATCGCGTCGGTTGCGATATAACGCGCGGCGTGCCCGATAAGACGCGGCTCGGTCGGTATGCGTTACGTCACGTCCCTATATCCCAGCAACACACTGGCCGCGCGTGCCTCATGGCGCACCGCCCGCGCGATCGGCCCGTCCGCATCCGGATCGAACCCACCCGATGCCCCCAACGCCGTCAAGACCGCACATACGCGGCCGGCGTAGTCGTACACCGGCGCGGCCACCGCACTGATCCCGGGCAGGTACGTATCGCGCACCACCGCGCAGTGCGCGGCCTGCACCTCGCGACGCAAGCGGCCAATGGGATCCTTGGCGTCGAGCTGCCTGCGCAATGCCGGCGTGGCAGCGGCGATCTCCGCCTCGGCCAACGCACGCACCCGCGACTCGTCCAGCACCGCCAAAAATGCCCGCCCGGTTGCCGACCACACCATCGACATCACCGAGCCCACGCGCACGTTGACCGTGACCGGCAAGCCGGGCTCTTCGAAACGCACGATGGTGGGCCCCATATTGCCCATGACGGCCACGAAGCTCGTGACCTCCAAACCTTCCCGCAACCGTATCAGCGACGCCTCGGCCACCCGAATGGGATCGGCCTGACGCATGGCGGCCAGCCCGATCTGAATGGCCTCGGCGCCCAAATGGTAGTGCTGCGACCCCGTATCTTGCGACACGAGATTCTCGGTCATCAGGCTCACAAGATAGCGATGCACCTTGGCCGGGCTCTCGCCCACGTGCGCCGCCAGCGCGGTGAGGCTCGCACGGCCATTCAACTGCGCCAGCCCTTTGAGCACCGCCATTCCCAACTCCGCCGACTGCACGCGTTGACGCCGCTCGCGCGAGCGCGGCGCGGCGGGGGTGTCGCGCTCGGCATCGGCGTTGGAGGCAGAAATGGGGGACGGCAAAGACATGCGTGGCGGCTCGCTGAAAACCGGTGCGATCAACCGGTAACGATCGATGCATCGAGGGAAATCCCTGAGTCAAGGAATTACGCAATGCGTACTAGAATTACGCAAAATCATAACAGTGAAGTACCCCGAGGAGACAACATGAAGAAGCTTATCGCCTGCGGTTTGCTTGCCCTGCCCATGCTGGCAGCCAGTCAAGCATTTGCCCAAGCCCAGGCCTATCCCAATAAACCTGTTCGCTGGTTGGTGCCCTATGCGGCCGGCGGCGGGTCCGATTTTCTGGCGCGCACCATCGGCCAATCGCTGTCATCCAAACTCGGGCAGCCGGTCGTGATCGAGAACAAGCCAGGGGGCAACACCGCCCTTGCCGCGGCCGAAACCGCGCGCGCGCCAGGCGATGGCTACACCGTGCTGTCTGCCGACAATGGCACGATGGTGTTCAACCCCGCGCTCTATAAAACGCTGTCGTATCAGGTGAAGGATCTGGCGCCCGTCTCGTTGATGGGCAAGTTTCCGATGATTCTGGTTGTGGGGCCCAACACCGGCATCACGAGCGCCAAGGACTTCATCGCGCAAGCTAAGGCCAAACCGGGTGTATTCAATTACGCGTCCGCCGGTTCGGGCAGTCCGCATCATCTGGCAATGGAACTGCTCAAAACCCAGACTGGCTTGACGATGGTGCACGTGCCCTATCGTGGCGCAGCACCGGCGCTGGCCGACGTAGCGGGCGGTCAAGTGCCCGCCATGATGGTCGATCTTGCGGCGGGTGCCGGATTCATCCTGGGCAATAAGGTGCGCCCGCTCGCCGTGGCCAATCCCACGCGCTTGAAGCAATTGCCGGATGTGCCAACCTTCAAGGAACTGGGCATCGACGTCGAAGCCGCCGCATTGGTCGGCATGGTGGCGCCTGCCACCACGCCCCCTGCCGTGATCGACACCTTGAACAAGCAGGTTGTGGCCGCGATCAAAGACCCCACCGTCAATCAGCGCATGATCGACTTCGGCGTCGAACCCGTGGGCAGCAGCGCCGCCGAATACGGCGAGTTGCTGAAAGCCGAAACCACCCGTTGGCACAAGCTGATCAAAGATCTGAACATCACGCTCGACTAACCGTCGTGCTCCACCCGTGACGTCCGGTTGCGCGCGTGCGAAGGCCACCTTGGCGTGCTGCCTTCGCACGTCGCGGCTTCGATCGGACGTTCCTTTCTTTCTGGAGCGATCCGCATGACCCTCCCGCACACTGCCGCCGCGCGCGGCTGCCCCGTTGCCCACGGCGCCCTCTCCGATCAACGCTCGCCCACCGGTTGCCCCGTCAGCCAGCGCGCGGCCGACTTCGATCCGTTCGAAGAAGGCTATCAACAGGATCCGCCGGAGTACGTCAAATGGGCGCGTGAACAGGAGCCGGTGTTCTACAGCCCCAAATTGGGCTACTGGGTGGTCACGCGGTACGCCGATATCAAAGCGATCTTCCGCGACAACATCACGTTCAGCCCATCGAATGCGCTGGAAAAAATCACCCCCACGGGCGACGAAGCCAACGCCGTGCTGGCCAGTTATGGCTATGCCATGAACCGCACGCTGGTCAATGAGGACGAGCCGGCCCATATGCCGCGCCGGCGCGCGCTGATGGATCCGTTTACGCCCGAGGAACTCAAGCACCACGAACCGCTCGTGCGGCGGTTGGCGCGCGAATATGTCGACCGGTTCATCGACGACGGGCGCGCCGATCTCGTCGATCAGATGCTATGGGAGGTGCCGCTCACGGTGGCACTGCATTTTCTTGGCGTGCCCGAAGAAGATATGGACACGCTGCGCAAATACTCGATCGCCCATACCGTCAATACCTGGGGCCGTCCCAAGCCTGAAGAACAGGTCGCTGTGGCGCATGCCGTGGGCAACTTCTGGCAGTTCGCCGGCAAGGTGCTCGAGAAGATGCGGCAGAACCCGGACGGCGCCGGTTGGATGCAGTACGGCATTCGCAAGCAGCAGCAACAACCCGACGTCGTGACCGACTCCTACCTGCACTCCATGATGATGGCAGGGATCGTGGCGGCCCACGAAACCACGGCCAATGCCACGGCGAACGCGATGAAACTGCTGCTGCAGCATCCCGACGTATGGCGCGAGGTGTGCGACGACCCCAGCCTCATTCCAAACGCCGTGGAAGAATGCCTGCGGCACAACGGCTCGGTGGCAGCCTGGCGCCGACTGGCCACGCGCGACGTGACGATCGATGGCGTGGATATCCCGGCAGGTGCCAAACTGCTCATCGTGACCTCATCGGCCAACCACGACGACCGCCATTTCGAGGGCGGCGATCTGTTCGACATTCGCCGCGACAACGCCAGCGATCATCTCACCTTCGGCTACGGCTCGCATCAGTGCATGGGCAAAAATCTCGCGCGCATGGAAATGCAGATTTTTCTTGAAGAATTCACGCGCCGGCTGCCGCACATGCGGCTCGCCGAACAACACTTTTCGTATGTGCCCAACACGTCGTTTCGCGGTCCGGAGCATGTCTGGGTCGAATGGGATCCCACGAAAAACCCTGAGCGTCGCGACGCGCGCGTGCTGCTGTCGCAAACGCCTGTGCGTATCGGTGAGCCGTCCAAACACGCCATCACGCGCCCCGTCGTGGTCGAGGGCGTCACGCCGGTCGCCGACGGCATCGTCAAGCTGCGCCTGGTCGCCCCCGACGGGCGCGCACTACCCCGCTGGACGCCCGGTTCGCATATCGACATCGAATGCGGCACCAGCGATATCAGCCGCCAATACTCGCTGTGCGGTGATCCTGAAGACACCAGCGCCTACGAGATCGCCGTCTTGCGCGAACCCACCAGCCGCGGCGGCTCCGCCTGGGTGCACGGCAGCTTGCGCGCGGGCGACCGTCTCAGGATTCGCGGGCCGCGCAATCACTTTCGTCTGGATGAAAATGCCGACAAGGTCATCCTCATTGCGGGCGGCATCGGCATCACGCCGATCAGCGCCATGGCGCTGCGCGCCCGCGCCCTCGGCATCGACTACACCGTGCACTACAGCGGCCGCCGCCGCGCCACCATGGCGTTCGTGCCCGAACTCACCGCCCTGCACGGCGATCGCCTGCATGTGTATGCGCAAGACGAGGGCCGCCGCAACGATCTGGCCACCCTGCTCGCCCACCCGCAACCCGGCACCCAGGTTTACGCCTGCGGCCCGCAGCGCATGCTCCACGCACTGGCCGACCACTGCGCCACCTGGCCGGCCGACGCCTTGCGGGTCGAACATTTCGAATCCACCTTGGGCACGCTCGACCCCGCCCGCGAGCACGCGTTCGAGGTCGAACTGAAAGACTCCGGCATTGTCGTGACGGTACCGCCGGATCAAACCCTGCTGACCGCGCTGCGTGCGGCCAACGTCGACATTCAAAGCGATTGCGAAGAAGGCTTATGCGGATCGTGCGAAGTGCGGGTGCTGGCGGGGCGCGTCGATCATCGCGATGTGGTGCTTACTCGCGCCGAACGCGCGGCCGACACCAAAATGATGACCTGCTGCTCTCGGGCATGTGACGGCCGGCTGGTGATCGAACTGTAGGAAACAGGCGGCCCACACGGGCGGGCAATAAACCGGCGGGCACGCTAAACTCAACGGTTGATCCATCACCGCAAAAAAGCCCGTTTCAATGCAGGAATCCAAGGCCCCGCGCGCCGATTCGTCCCGCCCGCCCGCCAGCGCTCCCGGTCATACGCCCATGATGCAGCAATACCTCCGGCTGAAAGAAGAAGCCGGCCCGCTGCTGCTCTTCTATCGCATGGGCGATTTTTATGAAATGTTTTACGAGGATGCCGAGCGCGGTGCGCGTCTGCTCAACCTCACGCTGACCAAGCGCGGCGCCAGCAACGGCTCGCCGATTCCCATGGCCGGCTTGCCGGTGCACGCCATGGAGCAATACCTGGCGCGCCTGGTGGCGGCCGGCGAATCGGTCGCCATCTGCGAGCAGATCGGCGATCCGGCATTGTCCAAGGGCCCCGTCGAACGCCGCATCGTGCGCATCGTCACGCCCGGCACCCTCACCGACGATGCCCTGCTGCCGCCCAAAGCAGACCGCGCCGTGGCCGCCGTTCATGTCGGCAAGAACGGCCGTCAACCGCGCGCCGGCCTGGCATGGCTCAATCTGGCCAGCGGCGAGTTTCGTCTTACCGAATGCGCGTTGGATCAGATCGAATCCGAGCTGCATCGCATTGCACCCGCCGAGCTCATCTGCGCCGACCGCACCCAGTTGACGTTCGTTTTCGAGGGCGCCCGCGCCCGCGTGCCCGATTGGCACTTCGAACATGACGGTGCCTTGCGCCATCTCACCGCGCACTTCAAGACCGATGCGCTGAGCGGGTTCGATGTGGACGACATGCCGGTCGCCGTGTGTGCCGCAGGTGCCCTGCTGCGCTACGCGTCGCGCACGCAATCGGATACGCTGCCGCACGTGCAAACGCTCACGGCCGAGCGTCCCGGTCAGTATGTGCTGATGGATCCGGTCACGCGCCGCAATCTCGAGCTCACGCAAACGCTGTCGGGCGAAGACGCGCCGTCGCTTTTTTCCATTCTCGACGACTGCCGCACGCCGATGGGCAGCCGGCTTTTGCGCCGGTGGCTGCATCACCCATTGCGCGATAACGCGCCGGTGCAGGATCGGCAGGATGCGCTGGGTCTCTTGCTCTCATCGGAAATCGATGGCGACGTGCTGCATCGCCAGCCCGCCATCGACACCCTGCGCCGTCTGCTCGACGTGTTTCCCGATATCGAGCGGATCGCTACCCGGCTGGCGCTGCGCTCGGTGCGGCCGCGCGAGCTGGCCAGCCTGCAGCAAGCGCTGGTGGCGTTGCCCACCTTGTGCGGCCATCTCGCCAAACTGGCGCTCACGCCGCATCTGCGCGATCTGGCGGCACACCTGTCGCCCGACACCGCGCTGGCCGAATTTCTGAGTCGCGCCATTCAACCCGAACCGGCTGCCGTCATCCGCGATGGGGGCGTGATCGCAACGGGTTTCGACAGCGACCTCGACGAGCTGCGCACCCTGGCCACCGATGGCGGCGCGTTCCTGATGGAACTCGAGACCCGCGAACGCGAACGCACGGGCATCAACAACCTGCGCGTCGAATTCAATCGGGTGCATGGTTTCTACATTGAAGTCACGCGCGGCCAGGCCGACAAGGTGCCGGAAGATTACCGCCGCCGCCAGACGCTCAAGAACGCCGAGCGCTACATCACACCGGAACTCAAGAAGTGGGAAGACCGGGTGCTGTCGGCGCAAGACCGCGCGCTTGCTCGCGAAAAATGGCTGTTCGAACAAGTACTTGACACGCTGGCCCAGTACGTCACCCCGCTCTCGCGCGCCGCTGCGGCCCTGGCCGAACTGGATGCGTTGATGTCGCTGGCATGCCATGCCCAACAGCACGGCTGGACGGCGCCCGAACTCAGCGAAGGCGCCGAGATCGATATCGAGCAGGGCCGCCATCCGGTCGTCGAGCGCGCCATCGAACGCTTTACGCCCAACAGCAGCCGCCTGGACGGCACGCGCCGCATGCTGCTCATCACCGGCCCCAATATGGGCGGTAAATCGACGTATATGCGCCAGGTGGCGCTGATCGTGCTGCTCGCGCGCATCGGCAGTTTCGTGCCCGCCACGCGCGCCCGCATCGGCCGCATCGATCGCATCTTTACACGTATTGGTGCCGCCGACGATCTGGCCGGTGGCCGATCGACGTTCATGATGGAAATGACCGAAGCCGCCGCGATCCTCGCCTCCAGCACGCCCAACAGCCTGGTGCTGATGGACGAAATCGGTCGTGGCACGTCCACGTACGACGGTTTGGCGCTGGCCTGGGCGATCGCCCATCGGCTGATCACGCACAACGGCGCGCTCACGCTCTTCGCCACGCATTATTTCGAGCTCACCCGCATGCCGGCCGAACAGGCGACGGCCGCCAACGTGCACCTGGCGGCCGCCGAAGCGGCCACGGGCATCGTCTTTTTGCACGAGGTGCGCGATGGGCCAGCGAGCCGCAGTTACGGGATTCAAGTGGCGCAACGCGCCGGCGTGCCCGCCGCAGTGATTCGTCATGCCACGCGCGAACTCGAACGTCTCGAAACCCAGGGCGCGCCCACGCCGCAGTTGGGCCTGTTTGCCGCCCCCGGCGAAGCCGATGCGCGCGCGGCCGAAATCGAATCGCTCGAACGTGCCGCTGCCGATGGCGACGCCCTGAGACTGGCCGTGGCCGCGATCGATCCCGACAGCCTCACGCCGCGCGAAGCGCTCGACGCCCTCTATCAACTCAAGCACAGCCACCCATGACCCGCGATCGCCAGCTCCCGCCACTCGGCGACATCACGCCCGAGGTTTTCATGCGTCAGTATTGGCAGCGCAAACCGCTGCTCATACGCCAGGCGTTTCCAGCGTTCAAGCCGCCGATCAGTATTGCGGGGGTCAAGAAACTGGCGAAATCCGACGAGGCCGAGTCGCGTCTGATCTCGCGTGAGGGCGACGAATGGCAAATGGAAAGCGGCCCGTTCGGATCGCTGCCCAAGCGCACCGATCCCGACTGGACGCTGCTCGTGCAGAGCGTCGATCTGCATGACGATGCCGTGGCTGATCTGCGCGATGCGTTTCGCTTCATTCCGGATGCGCGCCTGGACGATCTGATGATCAGCATCGCTGGCGTGGGCGGCGGTGTGGGCGCGCACTTCGACAGCTACGATGTGTTCCTGCTGCAAGCCGTGGGCACGCGCCACTGGCGCATCGGCCAACAAAAAGACTTGTCGCTGAAACCCGGTTTGCCGTTGAAGATTCTCAAGGATTTTCAGCCCGAGGAAGAATTCACGCTTGAACCCGGCGACATGCTGTATCTGCCGCCGCACGTGGCGCACGATGGCATTGCCCTGAATGAATGCATGACGATTTCGGTGGGATTTCGAGCCCCCACCACGGCGTTCCTCGCGCAAGGCATGCTTGAAGCGGCCGCGGATCAGATTCGCGCACGCGCCGGGATGGGCGCCGGTCCCTTCGGCGAGCCGCCGTTGCCCGGGCCCGCACTGGCCGGCCGCTACCAGGATCCCGGCGAAAAGCCGGCTACGCAACCCGCACGCATTCCCGACAAGCTGATCGACGCCAGTCTCAAGGCCGTCAGTGCCGTGGCATTCGACACCACGCTCGCCACACGCTTTCTGGGCTGTTGGCTGACCGAGCCCGGCCCATCGACTCAATTCGACAACCCCAGCGATGATGCACCGGACCTGACCGTGGAGTGGCCCACGGGTGCTACCTTCAAGCTCGACCGGCGCACCCGCATGCTGCATCGCGATGGCAATCTCTTCATCAATGGCGAAGTCGTGCCCGGCAAGCCCTCCGACTTTCTGGTGGCCTTGGCCGATGCGCGGCAATTGGAAGTACCAAATGTAAAGGAGGCGCGCCTCACGCCAACCGCACGGCAGCTTCTGGACAACTGGGTGCAGGACGGCTGGCTACTTATTGAGTAAGTAGTTCCCTGCATAGACACATCCCGTCAGTTCTGACACTGCTGTGTTAAGACTGTTTCCTTTGGGACGCGAAGGCTTTAATTTTCATACGGAACCAATGCTGCGATTCGGGTAGTCTGTGTCATCGCTTCAACGCGAAGCACGCAATTTTCGTTTTTACAAGAGGAGCTACCCTATGTTGAGCAAAACATTGATCGCCGCTTCGGTCGTGGCATTTGCCCTGACCGCCTGCAAGAAGGCTGACGAACCCGCAGCCCCGCCCGCAACGCCCACGCCCTCCACGGCACCGGCAACGCCTACGGCACCGTCGACTGGCGGCACGATGGGCGGCACCACCACGCCCGCTACCCCTGCCGCTCCCGGCACGGGCACCACGGGCACCGGCACCGCGCGTTAATTTCGCGGCATGCCAGAGCGCATCTTTGTATGCGCTCGATAACGGTCCAGCAACGCTTCGGCGGCTGGGCCGTTTTTCATTGGACTCGACAAGCGGCACACTGTTTCATCGGCCCGAGAAGATCGCGCAAGCGCCGATGAGTATCGCTACAAACGCTGATGGTGGCAGCCAGCCTCGTTTTTTCAAGCGCGGGGTTTGAGATACACCTACAAGGTTTAAAGACGTCCACGAGGTTTGAAATACACCCAACAGACGATTGCGATTGCGCGCCTAAAATAAAAAAACCGACCCTCTTCAGGATCGGCTTTTTGCCGCGAGATGGAGGGCGCTGCCGCCCTGCCTGTCGCGTCTTACATCTTATCGCGCAGCACGCCGAGCAGGCGCTGAGCCGTCGCGCTGTTGTCACGCTGGCCATTGGGATCGAGCACGCTTACACGTGTCGTGCCGGCTTGTTCCACCAGCTTGATCCGGTACTGCGCCGCAGCGGCACGCTTGTCACCGCCAAACAGGCGGCTGAAGATGCTGGGCTGTTCGTTTTGCACGCCGGTGTCGGTGTCGACATAACGCACGAAGTACTCACCCGTCGAGCGATCGCGATCGTCCACGGCGAAGCCACCCGAATCCAGCGCGATACCGACACGACGCCAGGCCCGGTCGAACGACTCGGAAATCATCAGGCCGGTGCCGTCGGACGAAACGCCCTGCACGGTCGGCTTCTGCGGCGACTTCTCGGCCGACGCAACGATCTGCTTGGCCTGATTGACGTCAGTGCCCAGATAAACCATCAGGCGCGCGATCATCGCGGCGTTCAGGCCGGGATCTTCAGCACCCGGCTCCCAACGCACTTGCATGCCGTCGTAACCGATGCGCTTTTCTTCCATCTGCTGATGGCTCACGTAGATCTCGGTGCGATTACCGACGCGTTCGACACGGGTGCGGAATTTCTCGCGCTGGCCGCTATCGTAGGCGCTGTCCAAAATCGTACCCAATGCCTGGCGCAGCCAGCTCTCCGGGATCTTGGAGCGGTTTTCAGCCCAGGCCGTTTCGATCAGGCCCGACTTCGGATCGTTGGTTTGCAGCGTAAAGCCGGTATCTGTCCAGAAGTCGACGATGCGCGGGAAAAGCGCCTCGGGCGGCTGGTCGATAACGAGCCAACGCAGGTCGCCATCACGTTCGACACGCATGCCTTCGGGCTGCACGAGGACGTTGGACGCTTTGGTGGCCGCGCCCTGCTGCATCTGCGCCTGACCTTGCTGCTGATACTCGGAGAACGTTGCCGAACCCGAAGACGGCGCGCGATAACGCGGATCGTTGGCAGCCTGCGTGAGGTCTGGGGGAATACTCAGCGGGTCGCCACGCGGCGCCGTGCTTTTGTAGTCGATGGATTCTTCACGACCCAGCATCTGATTGATACTGCTGCAACCGCCCAGCGCAAGCAGGGCAGCCATTATGGCCGATACGCCAACATGGCGTGTATTCATACGTGTCCTCACGATTGATTTACAGCAGTCCCGCGTCGCGCAACGCACCGCGCACGACGTCGTGGTTTGCCGCACTCAGCTCCGACAAGGGCAAACGATAGCCCAGAGCCGTAAGCCCCATTTCTGCAAGCGCCCATTTGACCGGGATGGGATTGGCCTCGACGAAAAGAAGCTTGTTTAGACGAGCAAGACGCCCGTTAAGTTCGCGCACGCGAGGCACATCGCCCGCAAGCGCAGCCGCACAGAGGTCGTGCATCATGCGCGGCGCCACGTTAGCCGTGACGGAAATATTGCCGCGTGCGCCCAGGAGGATCAGCGCGGCGGCAGTGGGATCGTCACCACTGAACACTTGAAAGCTTGCCGGCGCCTCGCTCAAGAGCAGCGCGCCGCGGCCGATATCGCCGGTGGCTTCCTTCACACCGATGATGCCGGGCACGTCGGACAGACGCAGCATCGTATCGTGGCTCATGTCGGCCACACTGCGGCCCGGCACGTTATACAGGATCGTGGGCAGATCGACGGCTTCGACGATCGCCTTGAAATGACGATACAACCCTTCCTGCGTCGGACGGTTGTAATACGGCACCACCGACAAACCGGCGTGAGCGCCCACTTCTTTGGCGCGGCGCGACAGATGAATGGCTTCGACCGTAGAGTTGGCGCCCGTTCCGGCGATCACGGGGATCCGGCCGGCGGCGTGCTCGACGGCGATCCGGATCAATTCGGCATGCTCGTCGACCGACACCGTCGGCGACTCGCCCGTGGTGCCCACCACAACCAGCGCATCCGTGCCCTCTTTGACGTGCCAATCGATCAAGGCGCGATAGGCGTCCAGGTCGAGGGCGCCATCGGGCTTCATGGGAGTGACCAGAGCCACCATGCTGCCCTGGAACGTTACGCTTGCGGCGGATGCCATAAATCAGGACTCCAGCGCCCGGCTGCGTCGTGCGCCCGGGCCCAAAAATCGTTAAAGGACGGAAAGTTTAACGGATACGCACGAACTAGAGAAACCAGCCTATAAAGGCTTGCCCCAGTTCGAGCACCGGCCGCAGCAGGGTCCACAGCACCCCGGTAGCCAAAAGTACCAGCACGATCATCAAGCCGTAGGGTTCCAGGCGCGAATACTGCCATGCCCAGCGATGCGGCAACAGGCTGAATACGATGCGTCCACCATCCAGCGGCGGGATCGGAAACAGATTAAGCGCCATCAGCACCAGATTGACCTGAATCCCGGCAATGGCCATCTGCGGCCAGAAGTCCTGCAGGCTGCTCGTGTCGGACATCATCAAACGCAGCGAGATGGCCCAGATCACGGCCATCACCAGATTGGAGGCGGGCCCTGCGGCCGCCACCCACAACATATCGCGCTTGGGGCGACGCAACCGGCCGAAATCCACCGGCACGGGCTTGGCCCAGCCAAACAGCATTCCTGCCCCGCCCAACATCTTGGAGGCGAGCAAAATCAACAGCGGCACGAGCAACGTGCCGACCGGATCGATGTGCTTGAGGGGGTTCAGCGTGATCCGTCCCGCTTGCGCGGCCGTCGGATCGCCGAACATGCGCGCCACATAACCGTGGGCGGCCTCGTGCAGCGTGATCGCGAAGATCACGGGAAGGGCATAGACCGCAATGGTCTGGACGATGTCGTTCATGCCGCGATTGTAGGGGGATCAGGCCAAACCAAGTGTGGCGGGATCGCCTGCGCCCAAGCGCACGATCACGGGCGTGTCATCGACCAGATCGATCACGGTAGTGGGCGTTCGGCTGCAGGCGCCGCTATCGACGATACCGGCGAGCTGATTGCCCAACAATTGCTGAATCTCTTCGGCATCGTTGAGCGCATCGGTTTCGTTTGGCGGAATCAGCGTGGTGGACAACAGCGGCGCACCGAGCTGCTCCAGCAGGCTAAGCGTTACCGGATGACTAGGCACCCGAATACCGATCGTGCGACGTGACGGATGCGACACGCGACGCGGCACTTCCTTGGTCGCTTCGAGAATGAACGTCCAAGGACCCGGCGTGGCTGCCTTCAACAACCGATATTGGCGGTTGTCGACCTTCGCAAAGTGCGCGATCTCGGTCAAATCCCGGCACAACAAGGTCAGATGATGACGATCGTCCAACCCACGCAGTCGGCGCAAGCCATCGGCGGCCTCGCGATCGTCCAGATGGGCGATTGCCGCATAACTGGAGTCGGTAGGCACGGCCAGCAGTCCGCCGTTATCCAGCAGTTGCGCGGCCTGCTTCAGCAGACGGGGTTGGGGATTATCGGGGTGGACAGTGAAAATTTGAGCCATGGGGCATGCTAACACTCAAGTTCTCAGATCGGGCAAGCTCGGGGGCTCGCCCTGGACGACCAAGCGTTACTTCTCATTGTGAAGAGGCGTGCGACGCAGTGCGCCGCACGCCTCTTTGCACGCATCAATCACCGTTCTGCCGGAAGCGACATGCCGTCGACGCGCACAGTTGCACGTTCTGAAATCGCCCGGTCTTGCCCATTACACGTTCTGAAATCGCCCGGTCTTGCGCCACTGCCGATAGGCCTCGATCGATCGTGCAATTTGCGCATGCACCGGCGGCCACTCGCCGTCCGCATCGATCCAATCGATGCCCACGGTTTCCTCGCCATCGAAGCCCGGCGTGCCGGTGAAGTCCCGGCAATGCAAAAGCGCGGCGTGATACTGGCACACGTGCCCATTGGGCAAGGTCATCGTCTCGATATCGGGATCGGATGAATAGCCGAACATCTCGATCTCGCCCAAGGTGAGTCCGGTTTCTTCGAGCGTTTCGCGGCGGGCCGCGTAGACCACGCTTTCGCCCAACTCGATATTGCCACCCGGCAAGCCCCACATCCCGACATAATCACCGCGCGCTTGCATCAGAAAACGGCCGTTGCCGTCTTCGACAAAAATGCGAACGACAGGGCACAGCAGCGGTTGCGCGCCCACGAGCGCACGTAAACGGCCAATGGTCGACTCAGCAAAATCCGACATCGGCGTTACTTGGGGGTAGCGGCCACGACGCCATCCGTGAGCGCATCGACGATATCGCAGCCATGCGCAACCGCAATATGCACGGCATCACGCGGGCTATCGACGTGGTCGCCCTTCGCAAACTTCGGCACCACGTAATCCTCGCCGAAGCTTTGAATCATGTTGGCACGCGTGACGAGTACGGTAGCGGTGAATTGAGGCGCCGTGCCGTCGTCGGACGACCCACCGGGAAATTCACGCGAGACTCTCGCATTCAAGCGGAAGCCTTTGTAGACCAAGTTGTTTTGATGCACACGAAAACCTTTCAAGGCCAAGCATCACGCCCCTTGGCAACAGGGAAGTGCACTGATTCCAACAAACACGGCGCAGGCTGCACGTCATGCATTTAGCTTTTGATGGTAGCCCGAATTGCCGGGGTGGGATAGCGCTTTGCATCGTGGATTTCCCCGATGGCACGGTCAGCCCGGCTGGCAGCGCATTCGGTACAGCAAGGAGGGGCAAACCGCGGCGCAAGACGGAACTGACACGCGCGACAAACGCGAAAAAAACGTGCTAGAATCTCGTTCTCAGCAGTACAGTGGTGGCTGTAGCTCAGTTGGTAGAGTCCTGGATTGTGATTCCAGTTGTCGTGGGTTCGAGCCCCATCAGCCACCCCATCTAGCCCAGCGCGTCGGGCAAATTCAAAATCCCAGCAGATTCAAAATCCAATTGGTGACATGATCCCAAATGGGTGAGAAGCAAGCGTTCGGCGTCCTGCCAACGTCTCCAAGATTCCCCCCCTAAGCCTTGCCCGCTCCACCCAAGGATCAGTGTCCTTATACCAAGGATCAGTGTCCTTATACGTTGGGCGCGGCTGTTTCGTTTGCCCAACATCAGCACGTTCACGGCGTTGTAACGCTGCTTTCGTTCGTCAGGCACACATGCATATACTGTGTTTTTATACAGTGTTTCGAACGCATCATGTTGATCTGCACCGTCTTCCGAACCCACGAGTCGGGCAAGCCCAAACAAAGGGGCATCCTCGGCCCGGGCACAAATGGCACCATCTCCATGCATAGCACGTTGAACAACGAGATGAAGCGCTATGTGTCCTGCATGGAATTACGCGAGCACGGACGAGAGAGCGTTCCGGGGGAACGGCCATTGATCCCCAGCCTGCACGACATGAAAGTTCTGACGTTCCACTCCCACCGGGGGATGATGGTGGTCGGTTTCGAAGAGATCAACGGCCATCGGTTTTATCAGGGATGGCTGCTGCATTGGCAGGACCACTAGGGAAGCAAAGATGTGTGGACGCATTGCCCAGCCTTGGGTTTGATGCGCTGAGCACAACGAGCCGATCAAGATGGCCGCGATTTCCGCGTGGCGCCTAGCAGGTAGGGAAACAGACACCGAACTGCAAGCTTCTACGTCCCACTTCGACGTGTAGATCTCACTTGCGCTTCCGATACGTCGACAAGCGCCTCCATGAAGATATAGCCGCGTGACCGCTCGCCGATCAGCGGAATCACCATGTCGTTGCGGCCACCTCGTGCGCGCAATCGGGAGACAAGAATGGCTAGCCGATTGCGTGCACGATAGTCATGATCGTCCAGCGCATCGAGCAGATCTTCGAACGATCCACGATGGTCGTGCGATCGGGCGAGCAGCGAGATGACGGTGGTTTCATTCACGGCCAGCTTGAGCACGCCACCGTCAGGGGCCGTCAACAGACCCTTGACGGCGTCGATCTCCCACAGCCCGGGAACGACCTTCGCGGACCGACCTTGAGCGAGCGCTTCGGTGATAACTCGAGCGCGGTCCAGGCATTTTTTTAGTTCTTTGAGAAGCGCGGAACTGTTAGACATATTCATCATGACGAATGATTAGGTGTCTGACGCCATCGCCCTCCTCCTGGAGTTTGTTACGCAATCTTAGACAGCCAAATTAACGGGTTCGACATTCCCAAACGCCATCTCTTGGCATGTCAGCTGAAAATCTTACTCCTGCTCATCCGTAATACCCAACCGCCATGGCGATAATTGCAACCTATTGACCGACATTAACTGCAATTGGCGCGCAATCGTCCGATATCCTAAGCAATCGATACTCATACTCTGACATCCAAAGCGCCTGCTGGGCCCAGATCGACGTGGACGTGCACCAGCGCCGTGCCGGTTGTTTGCGATGCTGCACGCTCGCCGTACCGCCCTTGCGAGCACGCTCATCGTTGCCATTTCAGTTGCGTATCGACGTCGACGACGCGCCTTAAAAACCGAATAAGCGCCTAATCGCGGCATTCAATCCAGTAGTGTGCGATTTCATTTACCGGATACACCATCAAATGTGGTGGATTCCCCACAATTACGGATAAGACTCATGTCTCTTCGGGCGGCAGAAAGCGGTTGATCTCACCGTCGCCAACCGCAGTACCGGCGTTCGGTGTGTGCACGTCGGGAAGCAGAAGACGTACGGTGCCATCTGGCAGATGCACAACACCCTCTATAAAGAAAATACGGGGTTCCGAAAAATACTTGATCGCAAAGCGCACGCGGGTGGGAGCAGTTCCATCGAAATCATCAAACGCCCCTGGTTCGCATCCCTCGACGATCAATGCCCCCGGGCTGGCCGTCGTTTCAGGTAGTGTCGCAGCCGCTGCAAACCCTACCGACCGGCATCCAATCTCCTTGGATGTGGACGAGCCGTCGACGTGCAGGGATTCGAGAGTGATGGCATTCACTTCCCATTTTTCCGCGCCCGAAATCGAACCTGCTTTTGATGTGTTGGCCATTAAAGATCCTGTTTTTGATTGCAAAGTTGTGACGAACCTCGCCGCATAAGTTGTGCCGCGCCTAGGCAGGCCAGCGCATGTTCATCGCCTCGTCATACCGCGTTCCTAGAATTCGACCGCACCCCTTGGCTTACCTCTGCGTAACCAAGCGGCCGAGTTTCACTCAACGCTCCTCTACCACGCATGCTCCCCTACACACGATTCAAGACGCTGGTTGCGATCACTTTGATGACCGCAGCCCTGACCGCTTGCGGCGGCGACGACGACGATTCGCCGCCCGTCGAATCCACGCCCACACCGGCCCCAACGCCCACGCCCACACCGACGCCGACGCCGGTGCCGACGCCCGCCCCGGAACCCGGCACGCCAACGCCAGATCCCACGCCCGTGCCTGTGCCCGACCCCACGCCGGCACCCGAGCCTGAACCAGAACCGAAGCCCGCCCCCGCGCCCCAATTGCGCTGCGCGCCCTGACGCCTTTTTGCCTTCAAAAAAATGACTTCACGCCGTAATTTCTTGCAGACCGCTTCGGGCGCTGGCTTTGCCGCTGCGACGCTGGCGGCCTTTCCGCCAAGCATTCGCCGCGCCTTGGCGATCCCCGCCAACAACGCCACGGGTACCATCAAGGACGTCGAACACGTGGTGATTCTCATGCAGGAGAATCGCTCGTTCGATCACTACTTCGGCACACTCAAGGGCGTGCGCGGCTTTGGCGATCGGTTCACGATTCCGATGCCCAACGATCGCCAGGTGTGGCAACAAGAGCGCACCAACGGCGCACTGCTGACGCCCTATCACCTGGATGGCAGCGCCAATAATGCGCAGCGTGCCGACGGCGCGCACCACACGTGGAAAGACAGTCAGGATGCGTGGGATCACGGCCGCATGTCGCAGTGGCCCAAGCACAAGAAGGACATCGCGATGGGGTACTTCAAGGAAAAGGAGATTCCGTTTCCCTTTGCCTTGGCCAACGCGTTCACGCTCTGTGATGCCTACCATTGCTCGATGCACACCGGCACCGATGCGAATCGCGCGTTTCACCTCACGGGCACGAACGGCCCTACCGCTTCGGGTGCGGCGTTCGTCAACAACGAATGGGACGCGATCGACGGCCTGCCGTCCTCAGCCAATATTGGCTACACGTGGAAAACCTACGCCGAGCGATTGGAAGCGGCTGGCGTGAGCTGGATTTCGTACCAAAACATGCCCGACGAATGGGGCGACAATATGCTGGGTGCATTCCAGCAGTTTCGCCAGGCCAATCTAGCGTCAGGCTTTCCCGTATCGAGCGGCGGTGCGCCGGGCCGACCGTACGCGCAAACAGGGCAAGCGTTGCCGTACCACGCGTACAACCCGATCACCGATAACGCCGCCAACCCGCTGTACAAGGGCGTGGCCAACACCTTGCCCGGCACGGCACCCGAAGCCTATCTCGATGCCTTCAAGCGCGATATTCAAGCCGGCACGCTGCCGCAAGTTTCGTGGATGAATGCGCCGTCGATTTATTGCGAGCATCCCGGCCCATCCAGCCCGGTGCAAGGTGCCTGGTTCATCCAGGAGGTGCTGGATGCGCTTACCGCCAATCCCGAGGTGTGGAGCAAAACGGTGCTGCTGATCAACTTCGACGAGAACGATGGCTACTTCGACCACGTGCCATCGCCCTCGGCGCCATCGCGCAACAGCGATCGCTCATTGGCCGGCAAGTCCACATTGAGCGAAGCCGACATGGCGTTCGAATACTTCGACCAACCGGCACCTGCCGGCAGTCGTGTGCAACCGGCACCCGATGGCGGCGTGTACGGACCGGGTCCGCGCGTGCCGATGTATGTGATCTCGCCATGGAGCCGCGGCGGCTGGGTCAACTCGCAGGTGTTCGACCACACGTCGGTATTGCGTTTTCTCGAGCAACGCTTCGGCGTGGATGAACCCAATATCAGCCCCTACCGCCGCGCAGTGTGCGGCGATCTGATGACGGCGTTCAATTTCGCGACGCCCAACAACGAAGCCCTGCCGGCGCTTGCCGGCCGCGCCACGCGCGATGCCGCCGATCAACTCCGTCGGGCGCAGCAAGCCCTGCCGGCGATGCCCTTGCCGATCGACATGCAGTTGCCGCTGCAAGCCAGCGGCACCCGGCCCTCGCGTGCATTGCCCTACGAATTGCACACCAGCGCCCGGTGCCAGGCGAGCGGCACGGTGGACCTGATCTTTTCCAATACGGGTACGCAGGCAGCCGTCTTTCATGTGTACGACAAGTACAACCTGGAACGCCTGCCCCGCCGCTATGCGGTGGAAGCGGGCAAGTCCCTGACCGACACCTGGAACGTGTTCCAGGACAACATGGGCCAATACGATCTGTGGGTGCTGGGCCCCAACGGCTTTCACCGGCATTTCAAGGGCGACACCAATCAGATCGCCACCGCGCAAACGCAGCCCGAGATTCGCGTGTGCTACGACATCGCCAATGGCCACGTGTATGCCGAGATGATGAATACGGGCGCACAGCCCTGCACCTTCATCATCACACCCATGACATACCGCACCGACGGCCCGTGGACGGCAACGGTGGAACCCAACGCCACGGCATCGCGCCATTGGCCGCTCGCGAGCAGCGGTCAGTGGTACGACTTTGCCGTCACGTCAGAAAACCATCCGGGGTTTTATCGCCGTTTTGCCGGCCGCGTCGAAACCGGTCGGCACACGGTGAGCGATCCGGCGATGGCCACGCCTTGAGGCAGGGCGCCAACAATAGGCGGTAAATCCATCAGGCGTTCGCGATGCCGCCGCCAGGACTTGGTATCCTAGCGCGGCCTCGACTCGACCACTTATTCGCCCTATGGATCCTTTCCGCGCGCTGTTGGCCGAATACTGGCCGCATATCGTATTTACCGTCAGTACCGTGGCCGGTACCGCTGCGGCCATTCATGCCGCGATGACCAAGCAGGATGTGCGTGCGGCGATCGGATGGGTGGGCGTCGCTTTGCTCTCGCCCTTTTTCGGTGCCCTCTTCTATCTGGTCGCCGGCATCAATCGGGTGCGGCGCACGCAAGTGGCGCAGGAGCGTGACGCCACCATGCTGCGTTACGCCACGGTGCGCGAAGCCGCCGACGTGGATGTGATTCCCATCTCGGGACCGCAGTTCGCATCGCTCAAGGTACTCGGCGATCACGTCAGCCAGTTTCCGTTGCTGGGCGGCAATAAGGTCGAGCCGCTGGCGGGCGGCGACGAGACCTATCCGGCGATGATCGCCGCGATCGGCACCGCGAAAGCCACCATCGCGATGCAAAGCTACATTTTCGATAACGATCGCATCGGCCGCGAACTGGCGCAGGCGCTGATCGACGCGGCCAAACGCGGCGTGCAGGTGCGTGTGCTCATCGATGCCGTGGGCGCCAAATATTCACGCCCGCCCATCATGCCGGTGCTCACCCGCGGCGGCGTGCGCGTGGCGCGCTTCATGACCAACCCGCTGGGCGTGTGGCGCATGCCCTACGCCAATCTGCGCAGCCATCGCAAGATCCTGGTCGTGGACGGCAGCATCGGGTTTACGGGTGGCATGAATGTGCGTGAAGCGTTCGTGGCCAGCCTGGTGGGCGATCGCGTCAACCGCGATACCCACTTCCGATTCGAAGGACCGATGGTCACCCAGTTGCTGTCGGTATTTGCCCATGACTGGGACTTCACGACGCGCGAGGCGCTCTCCAACGACACCTGGTTTCCGCACGGCACCCACCCGGCCAGCGGCGGTACGCCAGTGCGTTGCGTGGCCTCGGGGCCAGATCGCTACATCGGCAGCACACATCAAATGTTGTTGGGCGCCTTGGCCGTTGCGCAACATCACGTGCGGATCCAGTCGCCTTACTTTCTTCCCGATCTGGCGCTCGTAGGCGCATTGGCGACGGCCGCGCGCCGCGGGGTGATCGTCGATATCGTGATCCCGGGCGTGAACAATCTGAAGCTGGTCGATTACGCGATGTCGGCGCAGCTCGATCAGGTGATGCGCACCGGCTGCCGCGTCTGGCGCGCGGGCGGCGCGTTCGATCATTCAAAACTGATGACGGTGGACGACGCCTGGTCGTACACCGGCTCATCCAATCTCGACCCGCGCAGCCTGCGGCTGAATTTCGAGCTCGACACCGAAATCTACGATCCCGCGGTGGCCACCTGGATCAACCAGCGCATCGACGGCCTGATCGCAACCGGCCGCCGCGAAACGCTGGCAAATCTGGCCGATCAGTCGTTCGCCAAACGACTGCGCAACAAGGTGATCTGGCTGGCCAGCCCGTATCTGTAATCGGCGCCGATCCTGGCGACTGACACCAGGCTGTTGTCGATCGCGAGACAGCATCTTCGCCCCCGCACAACCCAGCCGCTCGATTGCTTGAACGTTGGACTGAGTGCGTTCAGAACGTGTATTGGACGCTCGCCCCGGCGTACCAAGCCATGCCGGCCGCGGGTTCGTAATAACGACCGTTGCCGTCGCCCACGATCACCGAGCCGATGTAGTTGCGATCCGTGAGGTTATCCAGGCGTACCGTTTGACGGAACGTCCACGGCCCCGTCTTCTGTGTGAACGTCGTACGCCAGTTCAGGAGCGCATACCCCGGTGCGGGGCGATCACGATTGGTGTCCTCCACAAACACCTTGCCGCGCACCACGCCTTCGAGCGCCGTGCTCACCCACGGTTGCGGCGTCCACACCACCTCGCCAAACAGACTGTTCTTGGGCACGCCGGGCAGGCGATTGCCGCTATCGATACGCGTCGTCCCTGTGTCGAAAGACTTGTCGTAGGTGGCGTCGAGATAGGTCCACGCGCCGTTCAGTGCGACGGTGGGTGCGATCTGGCTCTCCACTGACAACTCAAACCCGCGACGCAGCGTTTCTGCGGCGTTTTGGTACGTGGTGCGGCCGCCCAGCGAGCCTGCCACGACGAGTTCATCCTTGGTGCGGATCTGAAAGAGCGCGGCATTGACGCGCGTATTGCCGAAGCGGGTTTTGATGCCGGTTTCGAGCTGTTCGCTGCGCGACGGTTGCAAGCCGGCGTTAAAGCCCGCGCCGTTGGCCGCATAAGCAGATTCGGTGAGTGTGGGCGTTTCGAACCCCGTACCGGCGCTGGCGTACACATGCACGTCAGGCGTGATGGCGTACATCGCGCCCACGGCGGGTGTTGCCCGTTCATAACGCTGGCTGCCGCTATCGTCGCCGTTGAGCAGGTAGCGGTCGTCCACTTTGAGCTTGACGGTGTTGTAGCGCAAGCCTGCCTGCAGGGTCCAATCGCCCAACAGCCAATTGGCTTGCACGTAAGGATCGAGGCTGGTGGCGGTATCGATCTCGTTACGGCGCAAAGCGCCCTTCATCCCAAGCGTGGAGCCCACGAAATTCTCGTAGCCTTGGCGATCGTCGCGGCTTTGATCGAAGTCCAGCCCCGCGATCACTTCAAGCGCACCGCCGCCGAGCATGAACGGCTGCGACCACTGGATGCCGCCGCCGTAAAACCGGCGCGAAAAGTCGATCACGCCGCCCGACTGGCGGAGATTGGACTGCACTGCCCGGGGAATCGACTGATATTGGGTCACGTCACGCTCGCCGCCATACGCGTTGAGCTTGAGCGTGCCGGCACCGATCCGTTGCGTGTAATCAATGCCGACCTGATCGTTATCGATACTCTTGCGCGTGTTGTAGAGCAGCGCGCTGGGCGCGGCCTGACGCCGATCGGTTTTGTATTCGTCCCACGTCAAGCCTTGCGGATCTTGCGTGTTTTTCTGGCTCAGGCCGTTGTACACCACCCGCAGCGTGCTGCTGTCAGTCGGTTGTGTGGTGATCTTGGCGAAACGTTGATCGCGGCGTGCCTCGCTGTGATCGCGAAAGCCGTCGGTGTCCATACGCGAGGCATCGAGCACGAAACCGATCCCGTTCGCTTCCCCTTCCGCGCCCAGCCGGTTCTTGCGCATGCCGTACTTGCCGAACAGCGTTTCAGCCGTGATGCGCGGATCCCCCTTGCCATCGCGTGAAAACATCTGAATCACGCCGCCCGAATTGCTGCCGTAGATCGTGGTCATCGGCCCGCGCAGCACTTCGAAGCGATCGGCCGTATCGAGATTGAAGGTGGCCGCCTGCCCCTGGCCGTCCGGCGTGCTGGCGGGAATGCCGTCAGTGAAAAGCTTGATGCCGCGCACGCCAAAGGCCGCGCGCGAACCGAAGCCGCGCGACGAAATCTGCAGATCCTGGGCGTAATTCTGACGATTCTGCACCACCAGTCCCGGCACGCGGTTGAGCGCTTCGGATGCGTTGATGCGCAATTGGCCTTCGCCGATTTGCTTGGCATCGACCACATCGACGGAAAACGGCGCATCGAAACTCGCAATTTCGGACCGGCTACCGGTGACGATGATCGGATTCAATACTTCGGTCGTCGACTGCGCGAACGCGCTTCCGGTGACGGCAATGCCGCCCAGGAGGAATACATAGGATTTCATGCGGGGATTCGGTGAGGGAATGCAAACGATATGGCAGTTTAGCCCGCTGCGTTGCGGCACACCTGTGAGCATTCGCGTAGATGTTGGTTTCATGCCGCAGTTGGTCACGATTTACAACCTTTCCAGCGATTGAAATTGTGCGTCGCAGCATGTAGGCTGAACCCCAGATTTCTTTGAGGATGCCTCTCATTGCGTAGCCTACTTTTACTCACCAACCGCCACCGCGCGCCGTCGACCAATCGAACGTTTGGATTTTTGCTGGCGTTCAATGCCGGCGCGATCAACGCGGGCGGCTTTCTGGTGCTGCACCGCTACACCTCGCATATGACCGGTTTCGCGTCGCAATTGGGCGATGCACTGGTTACCGGCAAGACGTGGCTATTGCTTGGCGCACTGGGTGCGATTCTGGCGTTCATGATCGGTGCCGCGACCTGCGCGGTGCTGATCAACCTCGGCCGCCACTATCGTCTGCACAGCCTGTATGCGCTGCCATTGTTGCTGGAAGCGGCGCTACTGTTTCCATTTGGGTTGGCCGGGGCCGATACGGTGCGGTGGATGACGCCTTTTGCCGTGCCGATCACCGTGCTATTGCTGTCGTTCATGATGGGGCTGCAGAACGCGGTGGCGTCCAACTCGTCCAAGGGCAGCATCCGCACCACGCACATGACCGGAAATCTGACCGACTTCGGCATCGAGCTCGGCAAATTTCTATATTGGAAAAGCGCGCGTTCGCCGCGTGGCGACGGCGTGCGTCACAGCACCAGTCGCATGGCGATGACGAGCGGGCTCATGGTGATGTTTGTGGTGGGCGGCGGTATCGGCGCACTTGGCTTCAAATATGTCGGCTTTATCTGCGTGGTGCCCTTGGCTGCCTTGCTGCTAGCGCTCGCCGTGCCCGATCTGGTGCGAGACGTGCCGTGGCGCCGCACGTCTACACCATCCAGGATTTTCAAGCCGCGGACGTAAACCGCAGCACCATCTGCTGTTCGTCAAACCACTCGCCATCGACGTACAGTGCATCGGGCTCATGACCGTACTGCACAAACCCCAGGCTTTCGTAAAGCGCACGGGCATGGGCGTTCGAGGCCGTCACGCTCAAACTGACCTGCCGAACCTGGGGCAGCGCGCGGGCGTGTGCGATCATCGTCTGCATCAGGCGCCGCGCCAGGCTTTGACCCCGAGCGGTGGGCTCCACAAACACGCCCCAGATGAGCGCCTTGTGACGCATCTTGGCCGGCCGCTGCCGAACGAGCCCCACCGATCCCACCAGGCGTTGGCCCGCGAATGCGCCAAACACCGCCGTGTTGTCATCCGGCCCGATGCGGGCCGCCCATGCGTCCTCGTTCAGCACCGCCTCGTCGTCGGGACTTGCGCCGAACGCGCTCGGCGCGTCGGCCAACATCGCCAACCGCAGCATGCGAAAGCCGGCGATATCGTGCCGATTCAACAATCGAATCTGGGCAGGTTCGCGTTCAGCGGGGGGAGCAGCAATCGGGCGATCAGCGGGCGTCATCTCGTTACGGTGCATCGGCTACAAGGAGAGGAAAGATACCTTCTCGCGAAGCGCCCGGCAACGCGAGAATGCACCGATTTCGCACGCTGCGGGTCGGCCGCGAACCCTCGGCACGAAGCACGAGGCGCGAATTACGATCGGCAGCAGCGGAATTACTTCTTCTTCGGCGTGCACTGCGCGTCGCTGTACGTCGCCTTGTCGAACGGGGTCAATCCAGGCGTCACGTGTGCCGAGCAGGCGAACTTGCGGCCCCGCGCGGTGGTCGCGTCATAGCTCAATTGCTGGCCACCCAACGCGTTCTTCTCTTTGTACTGAACGTTGCTCACCGTCAATTCATCCGACGATGCCAGGCCGAGCGACTGTGCCGTCGTCGTCTGCATATCGGTCATATTGATTTTCGTCGAGCCGCAGGCTGCGACCAGCAACGACACACCGGCCACTGCGGCCAATCGAATCAGCGATTTGTACATGTTTGCCATTCCAGAAGATCAAGAAAGGCGCAAAAATAATGGCTTTTCAAATCGATGAATGGCCCCTGCGTATTCGGTTTCAAAACATACTGATCGTTTACAAAGCGTACTAGTACATCCTGCGGCAAGTCCGCTCACGCACCGTATAGAATCGCAAACGCGCCCCACAAACCATCGGATCCATGTCAAATAAAACAAGCTCGCCGCGTCAGGAAAATTGGGACCAACGCCTGGGATTTCTCATGCATGACGTCTCGCGCCTGCGCCGCAAAGTGTTCGACGACGTGATGAAACCCGTGGGTGTTACGCGTTCGCAATGGTGGGTGATGGCGCATCTGTCACGTCACGATGGCATGAGTCAAAGCGATCTGGCCGAGGTGCTGGAATTGGGCCGCGCCGCGCTTGGCGGACTGGTCGATCGGCTGGAAGCCACCGAACTCGTGCGGCGCGAATCGACCCCGGCCGATCGCCGCGCCAAACTCGTCTTTCTTACCGATAAAGGTCGCGGGATGATCGACACCATGCGGGGTCAGAGCGACCGCATGAGCGAGGTGATTCTGGCCGGGTTGGACCACGACGATCGGCTGCGTCTGACGGAGATGCTGACCACCGTCAAACGCAATCTGCTCGACTACAAGAACGAATAAACACGCGGCAATGCGGCGGCTCACCTGGCGGCGTCGCGTGTGAACCGTGGTGGCTTACCTGCATTACACCCGCAGATTCACGCAATCTCGTCGTGCAACCGGATCAACCGCTTGCCCACATTCTCGCCGCGATACAGCCCGGCAATCGCATCCGGCGCGGCCTCGATACCGTCGAGCACTTCTTCGCGATAGTTCAAGCGATGTTCCCGAATTTGCTGTGCCAGATATGCCACGGCCTCTTCATACCGCGACTCATAATCCCACACCAGAAAGCCCTGCATGGTGGCGGTTTTATTGAGCAGATGACGCTCCACCCGCGGCCCGGTCGGCCAGGGTTGCCAGTTAGACACCGACGCCGTGCCGCAAATCACGATGCGGGCATTCTTGTTGATGCGCGGCACCACCAGGTCGCTGATGCGCCCCGACGTGTTGTCGAAGTACACATCCACGCCTTCGGAACTTGCGTCGTTGAACGCCGCTTCGAAATCGGCGGCCTTGTAATCCACCGCCGCGTCAAAACCGAATACATCGCGGCATAGCGCCACCTTCTCGGGCCCACCCGCGATGCCGATCGTGCGGCAGCCCCAGCCCTTGGCCAGTTGCCCCACAGCCGAACCCACCGCGCCTGCCGCCGTCGACACGACGACGGTATCGCCGGCACGCGGTCGGCCGCATTCCTTCAGCGCGAAATAGGCCGTGACGCCATTGATTCCCAGCACGCCGAGCGACAGCGACAAGGGTAAATCGCGTTCTTTCACCTTGCGCCGAATCGGGCTGCCATCGGTAATGGCGTAGTCCTGCCAGCCCAGCATGCCCATCACCACGTCGCCCACGGCGTAATCCGGATGGCGCGACGCCACCACCTGCCCGGCGGCAAACGAGCGCATTACTTCGCCGATCCCAACCGGATCCGAATAATTCGCGGCCGCGTTTACCCAGCCGCGCATGGCCGGTTCAACCGAGAGATAGGCGTTGCGCACCAGAAGTTGCCCGGGTTCGAGTTCCGGCACGGACGCCGTTTCGATGCTGAAGTGCTCCGCCTGCGGGATGCCTGCGGGGCGAGACGCGAGGACGACTTTGCGATTGATCAGTGGCGATGACATGAAACCCTCCTTTTCCCGTATTGTATGCATCCATACAATATGGCAGTATATTTTCATTGCACAGACGGCCCGAAGGCCGCGCGCCTCACGATATCCGGCAGGAGACAGCCATGGCAGGACGCTATTACGAGCAGTTCAGCGTAGGACAAACGTTTACGCACGACATCCGGCGCACCGTCACCGAGACGGACAACGTACTGTTTACCACCATGACCCACAATCCGGCGGCCATTCATCTGGACGCCGAATACGCCAGCCATACCGAATTCGGGAAACCCCTGATGAACAGCGCCTTCACGTTGGGTCTGATGGTGGGTATCTCGGTGGGCGACACCACCCTGGGCACCACAGTGGGCAATCTGGGATGGGACGAGGTGCGGTTTCCACGTCCGGTATTTGTGGGGGACACGCTGCACGTTGAATCGAAAGTGCTCGAGTTGAAGGCCAGCAAATCGCGGCCGGATAACGGCATCGTGGTGTTCGAACATGTGGCGTTCAACCAGCGCGACGAAGTGGTCGCCACCTGCAAACGCGTGGCGCTGATGCTCAGGCTGCCCGATGCGTTGCAGCCCACGCACAACCGGGAGGGCTGATCATGGACTTCGCCTTGAACGACGATCAAGTCGCGATCGTCGATGCCGTGCAAAGCGTGTGCGCACCTTTTGACGATGAATACTGGTTGCGCCGCGATCGCGAAGGCGGTTTCCCGGAAGATTTCTATCGCGCCATGGCCGATGCAGGCTGGTTGGGCATCGCGATGCCCACGGCTTATGGTGGCGCAGGTCTCGGCATTCTGGAAGCCGCGCTCATGATGGAAACCGTTTCGGCCACCGGCGCCGGCCTATCGGGAGCGTCGGCCATTCACATGAACGTGTTCGGCCTGCATCCCGTGGTGGTGTATGGCAGCGACGAGCAAAAAGCACGCTGGTTGCCGCCCATCATCGAGGGCCAGCAGAAGGCCTGTTTTGGCGTCACCGAACCCAATACCGGGCTGAACACCCTGAAGCTGAAAACCACCGCCGTTCGGCATGGCGACAAGTACGTCGTGCATGGTCAGAAGATCTGGATTTCGACCGCGCAAGTGGCCGACAAGATTCTGCTTCTGGCGCGCACCACGCCGATCGATCAACTCGATAAACCCTCGCGGGGGTTAAGCCTCTTCTATACCGATCTGGACCGCAGCAAAATAGATGTGCGCGAAATCGAAAAGCACGGCCGCAAAGCCGTGGATTCGAATGAACTGTTTATCGATGGTCTGGAAATTCCGGTGGCCGACCGCATCGGTGAAGAAGGCCGGGGCTTCGAGTACATCCTGCATGGGATGAACCCCGAACGCGTGCTGCTGGCCGCCGAAGCCACGGGCCTGGGGCGAGCAGCCCTGCGGCGCGCGGCCAAGTACGCGGGCGAGCGCGTCGTGTTCGATCGGCCGATCGGCCAGAACCAGGGTATCCAGCATCCGCTCGCCGAACGCTGGGTCGAGCTTGAAGCCGCAACCTTGCTGTATCAGCGCGCGGCCTGGCTCTATGACCAGGGCCAGCCGTGCGGCGGGCAAGCCAATGCCGCCAAGCTGTTTTGCGCCGACGCGGGCTTTCGAGCGTGTGAAACGGCACTGATCACGCACGGCGGCATGGGCTACGCGAAGGAGTATCACGTCGAGCGATATCTGCGCGAAGCGATGCTGCCGCGACTCGCCCCGGTGTCGCCACAACTCATCCTTTGCTACATCGCCGAGAAGGTGCTGGGGCTACCGAAGTCGTACTAAAGTGGCATGAGGTTGCATGCCGTCAGAGCATTCGTTTGCCACGCGTAAACGAGCCGACAGGAGACAAGTCTTGAAGAAAGCCAAGAAGGTCATCATTACGTGCGCCGTCACGGGGTCCATCCATACCCCAAGCATGTCGCCCCATCTGCCCATCACGCCGGACGAGATCGCCGATCAGGCCATCGCCGCATCGGAAGCCGGCGCGGCCATGCTGCACCTGCATGCCCGCGATCCCGCTACCGGAAAACCCGATCAGAGTCCCGAGCTGTTCGCGCAGTTTCTGCCGCGCATCAAGCAGCACTCGGATGCGATCATCAACATCACGACCGGCGGCGGCTTGGGAATGACGTTGGACCAGCGCCTGGCACCCGCCAAGTGGGCGCAACCCGAAGTGGCATCGATGAATATGGGGTCGTTCAACTTCAATATCTCGGGCGCGGCAGGCAAGCTGGAAACGTTCAAGCACGATTGGGAAAAGCCGTACCTGGACATGACGCAGGATTTCATCCTGTCCAACACGTTCTCGCAAATCGAACGCGGCCTGGCCGAGCTCTCCGCCATGGGCACGCGTTTCGAATTCGAGTGTTATGACGTCGGCCATCTCTACAACCTGGCGCACTTTGCCGATCGCGGGCTCGCCAAGCCGCCCTTCTTCGTGCAATCGATCTTCGGCATCCTGGGCGGCATCGGCGCCGATCCCGACAACCTGCTGCACATGCGCATGATCGCCGATCGCCTGTTCGGCGACGACTACTACCTCTCGGTACTCGCGGCAGGCCGGCATCAGATGTCGTTCGTCACCATGAGTGCATTGCTGGGCGGCAACGTGCGCGTGGGCCTGGAAGATAGCCTGTATGCGGGCCGCGGCAAGCTGGCCACGTCCAATGCCGAACAGGTCGCCAAGATCCGCCGCATCCTGGAAGAACTGTCGTTCGAGATCGCGACGCCCGACGAAGCGCGCGCCATGATTCAAACGAAGGGCCGCGACAACGTCGCCTTCTGATTCGACCGGGATGAACTGACATGGATGCATTGAAAGGCTTGCGGGTGGTCGACTTCTCCAAGGTGTTGGCCGGCCCGCTGTGCACGCAGTATCTGGGCGACATGGGCGCCGAAGTCATCAAGGTCGAGGCGCTCAATGGCGACGACACGCGCCGCTGGCCGCCCTTTCGCGATGGCGACGGCACGGTGTTCTTGAGCGCGAACCGCAACAAGCAAAGCATCGCGATCGATCTGAAAACGCCCGGCGGCAAAGAGGTTGCACAACGCCTGATCGCCTCGGCGGATATTCTCGTCGAGAGCTTCGGCCCTGGCGTCACCGAACGGCTCGGCATGGATTACGCCACGCTGCACGCGCAATATCCCAGCCTCGTGTATTGCACGATCACGGGTTTCGGCACGGAAGGTCCGCTGAACCGCGGCAAGGGCTACGACGTGATTCTCCAAGCGTTCAGCGGCATGATGTCGATCACCGGGGATGACGCCGGCCCCGCCGCGCGCAGCCCGATTTCGCCGATCGACCAGGCCACCGGCATGCATGCGTCGATCGGCATCCTCGCCGCCGTCATCAAGCGCATGCAAACGGGTGTGGGCACGCATATCGACGCCTGCCTGTTCGATACGTCGCTCGCGTTCATGGCGTACGTGATGCAAAGCTATTGGGAGCGCCACACCGAGCCGCGCCGCTGGGGCTCGGCGCACGAATCGCTCTGCCCCTATCAGGTGTTCGACACCAGCGATAAGCCGATGCTGCTTGGCGTGGCGAACGACACCCTCTGGCAGGCTTTCTGCCGCGAGGTCAACGCACCCGAGCTGGCGCAAGACCCGCGCTTCACCACCAATGCCGACCGCGTTGCGCATCGCAGCGAGGTACTGGCGGAAGTCGGCGCGCGGCTGGCGCCGCATTCGTGCAGCGACTGGCTCGCCCGGTTCTCAAAGGCCGGCATTCCTTGCGCACCCATCCACGGCATCGGCGAAGTGCTCGACCACCCGCATACCCAGGCCAGCGGCATGGTCCACCACTTCGACGTGTCGGGCCATCGCGACCTCAACGTAATTGCGCAGCCCCTGCGATTCGATGGTCAACGCCCCCAACCCTCGCGGGCTCCCCCGCTTCTTGGCGAGCACACGCGGTCGATTCTCGGCGACCTGGGCTACGACGAAGACCAGATCGCGGCCCATCTTGCGAGCGGCGCGTTGTTCAGCCGCCCGGCCACCGTTTAGCGCGCCTACTTGCTCAAGGAGCATCGTCGTGTCCATCGATCTTTCAGTTTCCGGTGGCATTGCCACCATCACCATCAACCGCCCCGAAAAACGCAACGCCCTCGATCAGGCGCACTACGACGCGCTCTCGGCCGCATGGTGCGAAGTGCGCGACAACGACGCCATTCGCGTGGCGGTCGTCACCGGTGCCGGCGATCAATCCTTTTGCGCCGGCGCCGACATCAAGGCGTTTCTTGGCGATGCGCCGCCGCTCAACGCGCTGATGCATACGCAGCAATCGCAATTGCTCAACCGCGGACTGGAAGTGTGGAAACCCGTCGTGGCAGCGATCAACGGCTACTGTCTGGGCGGCGGCATGACCTTGCTTCTGGCCACCGATCTGCGCGTGTGCGTGCCTACCGCCACCTTCGGCTTGAGCGAGGTGAAGCGCGGCGCGTTTCCGGCCAACGGCGGCACGCAGCGCATCGCACAGCAGCTCCCGCATCCCATTGCGATGGAAATGCTGTTGTTGGGCGATGCCATCGATGCCACGCGCGCCGAGCGCTGGGGCCTCGTGAACCGCATCGTCGAGCCGGCCGATCTGCTGCCCACGGCCATGGACTACGCCACCCGGCTGGCCGCCAATGCGCCGCTCGCCGTCCAGGCGGCCAAGGAACTTGCGCTGCGCAGCCGCGACGCCGACCTCGCCACCGGCTTGCGCATGGAGCAACTGTTCTTGCGCATTCTGCAGAACTCCGAAGACCTGACCGAGGGCCGCGACGCATTCGCCGAAAAACGCCCGCCGGTGTTCCACGGACGCTAACCCGATCGCCACTCCCGTTACTGCCAGCATTGCCCACCTTGCCGGCGGCCAAAAAAACAAAGGAACTTTTCATGCCTTTCCGATCCCTCCTCTTCGTTCCCGGCGATAGCGAGCGCAAGCAAGCCAAGGCTGAAAGCGTCGGCGCCGATGTGCTCATCCTCGACCTCGAAGACTCGGTCGACATCAGCCGCCTGCCCATCGCGCGCGACATGGTGCGCGACTATCTGACGGCACACACCACGCGCCGCGCGCAACTGTGGGTGCGCATCAATCCCCTGGATTCCGGCCTGGCCCTCGATGACCTCGCGGCCGTCGTGCGTGGCAAGCCCGACGGCATCTTGCTGCCCAAGGTGGCAGGCGGCGCCGATATTGCGTTGCTGGACAATTACCTCAGCGCGCTGGAAGCCCGTGACGGTGTCGCGCCAGGCACGATCGGCATCCTGCCGGTCGCCACCGAGACGGCCCAGGCGCTGTTCGGCCTGGGCACGTACTTCGCCAAGTCCGAGCGCTTGCGCGGGCTGACCTGGGGCGCGGAAGACCTGGCGGCTGCGGTCGGCGCGATCAGCAATCGCCTCGACGATGGCGAGTACGACTTCACCTACAAGCTTGCCCGCTCGCTGTGCCTGCTGGGTGCGCATGCTGCCGGTGTGGCGCCCATCGACACCATCTGGGGCAACTTTCGGGATGCCGAAGGCCTGATGCGCGACGCCAAACTGGCGCGCCGCGCAGGCTTCACCGGCAAGATCGCCATCCATCCCGATCAGGTGGCGCCCATCAACGAAGCGTTCACGCCTACCGAAGCCGAGCTCGCCCGCGCCCAACGCATCGTGCAGGCGTTTGCGGATTCACCCGGCGTCGGCACGCTGCAGCTCGATGGCGAGATGCTCGACCGGCCGCATTTAAAGCAAGCGCAACGCACCCTGGCGTCGGCACCCGCCGCCGCCTGACGATGTATGGACGATCGGCCATCAGAGTCCGGCGTCTACCCAGGAGACAAACCATGCGATTCCTTCTCAAATCGTTCTGCATTGCCGCGTGCCTGGCCGTGGCTGCCACGGCCCACGCGGCGGACACCTATCCCAACAAGCCCATTCGCATGGTGACGGCGTTCGGCGCCGGCAGCGCCAGCGATATCGTCGCCCGCATGCTGGGCGAGCGCCTGGGTGCGGCGCTGGGCCAACCCGTGATCGTCGAAAACAAACCCGGCGCGTCGGGCCAGGTGGCCAGCGATTTCGTGTCGCGCGCCGACCCCGACGGCTATACGCTGATGCTGGCCACCAACACCACGCACTCGTCCAACCCATATCTCTTCACCACGTTGCGCTACGACCCCATCAAGGATTTCACCCCGCTCGTGCAGGTGTGCAACTTCCCGTTCGTGCTGGTGGTGAGTTCGAAGCTGGGGGTGGACGACGTGAAAGGACTCGTCTCGTACGCCAAAACGCATCGCGACACGATGAACTACGCGTATGGCAACAGCACCGGCCAGATCGCCGCAGCCTCGTTCAACAAGATCAGCAACCTGGGGGCCGATGCCATTCCCTACAAGAGCACGCCGCAGGCGATGACGGACGTGATCGGCGGGCGGGCATCGTTCATGTTTGTGGATCTGGCGTCGGCCGCGGGGCAGATCGAAGCCGGCAGCCTGAAGGCGCTCGCCGTGTCCACCGAAAAGCGCAGTGCACTCGCGCCGAAGCTGCCATCGATCTCCGAAGCACTCGGTCAGCCTGGGTTTGACCTCGCGGCATGGGTCGGCATCTTCGGTCCGGCCAAAATGCCGCCGGCCGTGTCGGATCGGTTGAGCACCGAGCTCTACAAGATCGTGTCGTCCAAGGAAGTGCAGGACAAACTCACGCAAATGGGCGCCGAGCCCACGCCTTTCAAGGCCAGCGAATTCGGCCCTTATGTGCAGCGCCAATTGAGCGTGTGGGGCGACAAGGTGAAGCAAGCTGGGATCGAGCCGCAATGACCCCGCACGCGGAGGTTCCCATGGATCCGCCGGATCCCATGCTCGACGAACGCGTGTCCGTCGAGCGCGATGGCGGCGTGGCCATCGTGCGCCTGAACCGGCCCGATCGGCTGAATGCCCTGGCCGAGCCCATGAAGGAAAAGATGGGCTCGGTGTTCGAGTCGCTCAGCCGCGACCCCGAGGTACGCGCCGTGTTGCTGTGCGCGGCGGGCCGTGCATTCTGTGCCAGCGGCGACGTGACCTCGATGGGTGCGTTCACCGTGGATTCGGCGCAGGACCGGCTCAAGCGCGCGCATCGCATGATCATCAATCTCGCGCGCATCGATAAGCCCGTGATTGCCGCCGTGCAAGGGCCGGTGGTGGGTATCGGCTGGAGCATGGCGTTGGCCTGCGACACGATCATTGCCGCAGACGACGCTTACTTCGCGCAGGTATTCAAGAACGTGGGCCTTACCCCGGATGGCGGTGGCGTGTTTTTCCTGGCGCAGAATCTGGGCGTGCTGCGGGCGAAAGCGCTGGTGCTGTCGGGGCGCAAGGTACCGGCCGAGGAAGCGCTTGCGCTCGGCCTCGTCGAGCAGGTGGTTGCCGCCGAGGCGCTGTTCGACACCGCCCTCGCCCACGCGCACACGCTCGCCGCCGGCCCCACGTTGGCGTTCGCATTGGGCAAGCGGATGTTCAAGCACGTTTACACTCCCGCACTCGAAACCTTTCTGGACGCTGAGTCCTGGGCGCAGTCCGTTGCCTTGATGAGTGAAGACCATGCGGAAGGCGCGCGCCTTTCTTGAGAAGCGTAAACCGCAGTTCTCTGGCCGCTGAGGCTGGGAGATCGCCATGCATGCACTGTCCCGCACCCTCGCCGTTGTGATGATCACGGCGGCCACAGCCTCCGTCGGCGCCCCCACCCCCGCATACGCGCAGCGCTTTCCCGATCACGCGGTGCGCTTGATCGTGGGCTATGCCGCAGGCGGCGGCACCGATCTGATCGCGCGCATCGCCGCCCAGCACCTTGCCGAAGAACTCAACGTGCCGGTGATCGTCGAAAACCGCCCGGGCGCGGGGGGCAATATCGCGACCGAAGCGGTGGCACGCGCCACACCCGATGGCTACACGTTGCTCCTGGCTGCCAACACCGTCACCATCAACCCCAGCCTTTACAAGAATCAGCCCTTCGATCTGGAGCGCGATATTCGAGGCGTGGGCGTGATTGCCAACTCGCCGATCGTGCTGCTCACGAGTCCCGCCTCGCCCTACGCGTCGTTCAACGACATGATCGCCTACGCCAAAGGCCATCCCAACGCGATCAGTTACGGCACGCCGGGCGTAGGCACGCCGCAGCATCTGGCAGTCGAATTGATGACGCACATGACCGGCGTGAAAATGACCCACGTGCCGTACAAGGGATCGAGTCAATCGTTGAGCGATGGCGTGGCGGGCCATATCGGTCTGGTGTCGGCCGCGATCAATTCGGGGCAGCCGTTCATGGTGAGCAACAAGCTGCGCGCATTGGCGGTGGCCGACTCCAAACGCGTCGCCAGCTTCCCCGATATGCCAGCCGTGGGCGAGATCGTGCCCGGCTACGAAGTGCGGATCTGGTACGGCATCATGGCGCCGCGCCGCACGCCCGATGCGATCGTGACGCAGCTCAACGCCGCGTTGGGACGCGCCGTGGCCAAACCGGGCATGGCCACGCAAATGAAGGACCAGGGCTATGAAGTGGCGTTCGACAGCCCGGCCAACATGGACCGGCAGGTGCATGCCGACATCGAAAAATGGGGTGCGGTGGTCAAAGAGGCTGGGATACAGCCGGAGTAGCGGCGGTCTCGTCCAACGTCAACGGCAGCACCGTGACGTTGGGTAAAGACGCGAGCAGCCGCGGATCGAGCAACAGCTTCGCTTCCCGCACGCCGGCGCCCATCACCACCTGCTCGCGCGTCATCACGGCCGCATCCACCAGCACCGGCCAATCGGCGGGCAAGCCGTAGGCCGTGATGCCGCCAAACGCCATGCCGGTTTTCTCGGTGGCGTCCTCGCGCTTGGCGAACGACAACCGCTGCGCACCGAGCGCCGCCTTGACCGCGCCGTTCACATCAAGACGCCGCGACCCCAGCGATACCAACGCGGCATGATGCTCGCCCCCCGCCTTCTTGTATTTGACGATGATGGTATTGGCGCAGTCGTCCAGGTCGAAGCCAAAGCGCGCGCTGAAGGCGGCGGTGTCCGACGCTTCATCGGGCACGGCAAACACGATCAGATCATCCAGCGGTGCCGCATCGGCCACGCACGCAGGAAGATGAGCCGCAATGCGATCGCGTGCGATAACGTGCTGCGCAATGGCGGCGGCGCCAATAGGGGACGACATACATGCTCCTTGGGACGTGGTAGAGGTGCGCGATGCGACGAAACGGCATCGCTTCCGCATGATATCGCGCGACCCGCGGTCACACGGCGCGGACCCGGTGGCGATCGCGCAATGGTGCTCGGCACGGCTATTGCACACGTCGCCCAACCCGTTTCAACCCTACAATCGGCCCAGAATGAACGATATGTCGACTTCCCAGCCTTCGGGCGCGTCTTCCAGCCATGGCGTCATCATGACTCTCTCTACGCAGGACCTGACGGCGCTGCAGCGTGCGAAAACGCTGCTCGAAAATCCGGGTTTTGCCGCGCAGGTCACGAACGTGGTTGGCGCGCCGATCGAAGCGGCCTTGAAGCGCCTACCCGACGGCGTGCATCGCAAACTTGGCAGCGCCATCGAAAGCGCCTTGCTGAAGGTTGCCACGAGCGCCGCGCGAACGATGAAAGATACGCCGGGCGGCGCGCCTTCCACCAAACTGCACACGCTGGGCGCGGCGGTGTCGGGCGGCGTCGGCGGTTTCTTCGGCGCCTGGGCGCTGCTGGCCGAAGTGCCCGTCACCACCGGTATTATTTTTCGATCCATCGCGGATATCGCACGCAGCGAAGGCGAATCGGTAAAAGACGCCGCCACGCTGCTGGCATGCGTGGAGGTGTTTGCCCTGGGTGGCGAATCGGATGACGACGATGCCTTCGACAGCGGCTATTACGCGGTGCGGGCGGCCATGACGCAACAGGTCAAGGCCGCCACCGATTTTCTGACCAAAGCCGGCACCGACTCGTCCACTCCGGCACTCGTCGCCTTGATCAAGAAAGTGGCCGAACGACTGGGCGTGGCCTACACCGAAAAGCTCGCGGCACAGTTGGTGCCGGTCGTGGGAGCCGTCGGCGGCGCGGCGGTCAACCTGCTTTTCATCACGCACTTCCAGAATATGGCGCGCGGCCACTTCGTGGTGCGAAGGCTGGAGCGGCAGTATGGCGTAAGCGCTGTGCAGGACGCCTATAACGCGCTGCCGCTGAAAGGCTGAAGCGGATCTCTATTTTGTCTTGCCGCGTGGTTGGGAACCCGGTTACGCACCGCAGCACGTTATTCTTGTGCAACCGGCGGCCTGCCTTGCCGAATCTACCGCACTGGGCTTCTGAACCATCCCGATATGACCTGTTTAATCAATCCCTTCCGTCACGCTTGTCTCGCCGCAGCTGCAGTCTTTGCAACGTGCACCGCGCTCGCCGGCGAACCGACCACCAAGCCCATACGCCCGGGCGACGAGGTTTACGCCGCCAAGTGCACGTCGTGTCACGATTTGGGCATGGGTGGCGCACCCAAACTATCCGACAAGGCGGCCTGGACGGCGCGAATCGCCCAGGATAAAGACGTGATTTATCGCCATGCCATCAAGGGATATAAGTCGATGCCCACTCGCGGCACCTGCTCAACGTGCTCCGACGACGAGATAAAAGCTGCAGTCGACTACATGATTTCGCGTGTGCAGTAAGGCGAGTTGACGCAAATCCGCGACATCATCGACAAGTACGTGCGCCGCGCAAACGGATTGCGAAATCTTGATACATCGCATGATCGACTTCACAGTAAGCTGTCATCCGTTAGGTAACGGCCGGGTGCGAGACTTGCGTAGTACTGTCCCCTGATTACTGTTCGATCTCTGCGACCGGCGACGGTGGCCAAACCCCCAAGCCCTGAATTTCAATGACAGACGCCACCCATATCGCCGTGCCCTACGCCGACATCTTCGTCGGAGACAGCGAAATGGCCAATGTGATGCGGCGGCATGATTGGACTAAAACCTCACTGGGCCCCCCCGAACAGTGGCCACAGACGCTCAAGTCGGCACTGCGTATCCTGCTCACCTCAAAATTCGAGATGTGGGTGGGTTGGGGCCCGGATGTCGCGTTCTTCTACAACGACGCCTATCGCCCCACGCTCGGCCGCAAGCATCCGCAGGCCTTGGCGCGGCCCACGCGAGACGTGTGGGCCGAAATCTGGGATGACGTCAAAGATCGGATCGGCGCCGTTTATAACGAAGGCGCCTCCACCTGGGATCGCGCATTACTGCTGATCATCGACCGGGCGGGCTACAAAGAAGAGACGTATCACACGTTTTCGTATAGTCCGCTCGTGGGCGACACCGGCAATATCGAAGGCCTTTTCTGCGCCGTATCGGAAGATACCGACCGCGTGATCAGCGAACGCCGTTTGCGCAGTTTGCGCGAGACGGCGGCCGCCATTACGAAAGCAGATAATCGCCACGATCTGACGCGCGCTGTGTGCGCCGCGCTGGGCGAGGCGCGTCATGACGTGCCGTTTGCTGCCCTGTATCTCATGGACGACAGCGGCGAGCCGCGTCTGGCAAGTGCTGTCGGCGTAGAACCAGGGCATCGTCTCGCCCCGCAGATGATGTGGGCGTGCGATGCACCGCCTGGCGCCGCCCAGCCACCGATCCCGGGAAAGTCGACCTATCTGATCGACCTTCCCGAGGCTGACGACTTGCCGTCGGGGCCATGGGACAAGCCCATCCGCAAAATGGCCGTCGTGCCGCTCGCGGCAAAGGGACCGGACTTTCCCACGGGCTATCTGGTCGCCGGCCTCAATCCCTATCGACCCGGTGTGGATGGCGATATCGATTTCGTCGAACTGATGGCGGGGCAAATCGCCGCAGCGTTCGATCACATCGGGGCGCTCGAAGTGCGTACCAAAGAGCGCGACCGGCTGCGTGGATTGTTCCAGCAGTCGCCCGGGTTCATTTGCGTGTTGAGCGGGCCCAACCATCGCTACGAATTGGTCAACGAATCGTATCGGCAGCTGGTGGGCCGCAACGATGTGGAAGGTCTTACCGCGCGCGACATCCTGCCGCAGGGCGGTAATGAGGCCCTCTTCGATTTGCTCGACGAGGTGTATCGCACCGGCCGCCCGTTCGTGGGGCAAGATATGACGGTGATGATCACCACCCTGCCGGAAGAAGCGCCTACCAAACATTATCTGGACTTCGTGTTTCAGCCGATCCTGGACGAGACCGGCACCGTTACCGGCATCTTTGCCGAAGGCTACGACGTGACCGCGAAGGTGGTCGCGGAAAACGATCTACGGCGCATCAACGAAACCCTCGAAGCCCGCATTCTGGAACGTACCGCCGACCTGGAAACCGCACTGGAGCGGCTGCGCGAGCAGGCGCGCGAGCGCGAGTTGGTGGAAAGCGCGTTGCGCCAGGCGCAAAAGATGGAAGCGGTGGGTCAGCTCACGGGCGGGCTGGCGCACGACTTCAATAATCTGCTGGCCAGTGTGAGCGGCAGTCTCGAATTGATGCATCGCCGACTGCAGCGCGGCGAAACCAGCGACCTCGAGCGCTACATCGCCATCGGTCAAGGCGCCACCAAACGGGCAGCCGCCTTGACGCACCGTTTGCTCGCCTTCTCGCGGCGTCAAACGCTCGATGCACGTCCAACCGACGTCAATATGCTGATCAAGGGCATGGAAGAACTGATCCGGCGCTCCATCGGTCCTCAGGTAACGGTAGAGGTGGTGGGTGCGGCAGGACTCTGGTCCAGCCAGATCGATCGCAATCAACTTGAAAATGCACTGCTCAACCTGTGCATCAATGCCAGCGACGCCATGCCCGATGGCGGCCGTCTCACGATCGAAACCGCCAATAAATGGATGGACGAGCGCGGTGCGAAAGAGCGCGACCTGCCGCCCGGTCAGTACATCTCATTGTGCGTAACGGATACCGGCACCGGCATGTCGCCCGAGGTGATCGCACGCATCTTCGAACCGTTCTACACCACGAAACCGTTGGGGATGGGCACGGGTCTTGGATTGTCGATGGTGTATGGCTTCGCGCGTCAATCCGGTGGCCAGGTTCGTGCGTATTCCGAAGTGGGAATGGGCACCACGCTATGCATTTATCTGCCGCGTCATGATGTACGCGGCACCGAGGCCGAACCGGCACCGGTCGCCGAAGTGCCGCCGGCCGTGAGCGGCGCGGGCACCGTGCTGCTGGTCGATGATGAAACGGCGATCCGGGCGCTCGTGCAAGAGTCCTTGACCGAAGCCGGCTACACCGTGATCGAATCGGATACGGGCGCTGCAGCGCTGACCCTTCTTCAGTCAAATATCGCGATCGATCTGCTCATCACTGACGTCGGCCTGCCCGGCGGCATCAATGGCCGCCAGGTCGCCGATGGCGGGCGTCAGCACCGCCCGGAACTCAAGGTGCTTTTCATTACCGGCTATGCCGAAAACGCCGTGATCGGCAACGGACAGCTCGAGCCGGGGATGCACTTGCTGACCAAGCCGTTTGCGCTGAACGTGCTGGCCGAGCGGGTCGGCGAGCTGATGCAGGATAGCGACGCAGCGTAACTGTCGTGCACCGCACGACGCAGATCGCGCTACACAACGGCCGCCGACTCGAAGCCTTTGAGCAGCAGCGATACCGGCTGCGGGCGCCCGAAGAAATACCCTTGAAATAGTGAACACCCTTCGTTCTTCAACTGATCGAACTGGTCCAGGGTTTCAACGCCTTCGGCCGTGGTCTCGATCGCGAGGCTGCGGCTCATCCCGGTGATCGCGCGGATGATCGCGAGTGCTTCCGGGCTCTTCTTCATATCGTGAATGAATGATTTATCGATCTTGATCTTGTCGAACGGAAACGATCGCAGATAGCTGAGCGACGAATATCCCGTACCGAAGTCGTCCAGTGCAATGCGTACGCCCATCGCCTTGAGCTGTCGCAGAATCTCAAGATTGCCCTGTGTGCTGTCGAGCATGACCGACTCGGTGATCTCCAGTTCCAGCCGGGTAGGAGGCAGTCCGGCGTCGTTCAACGCCGATTCGACCATCGCCACGAATCCGGCATTCTTGAACTGAATCGGCGACAGGTTGACTGCAACCGTTTGATCGTTGGGCCACCGCGCGGCTTCGCGGCAAGCATCGTAAAGCGCCCACGCACCGATATTGTGGATCAGGCCCGTTTCTTCCGCGATCGGAATGAAGTCCATTGGCATGATCATGCCCTTGACCGGATGATGCCAACGCAACAGCGCCTCGTAACCCACGACGCGTTCGTGATGCTTGTCGGTGATCGGCTGATAGTGCAAGGCGAAGTGCCCCTGCGAAATCGCCTCGCGCAGATCGATCTCGATCTCGCGTCGCTTGCGCGCCGACTCGTCCATCTCGGCGCGAAACACCTCAAACCGGTTGCGCCCGTTGTGCTTGGCTTCGTACAGCGCCATATCGGCACTGCGCAAAAGTTCATCCGAGCTGTCCATGCCACTGCCGGTCATGGCGATCCCCACGCTCAGGCCCACGCTGAGCGTGTGGCCGTCCACGATCAATGACGGGCGCACGGCCTCGATCAAACGCCGTGCGGTGAGATGCGCGTCCTCTTCGCTTTTCAAGCCGGGCAGCACGATGGCGAACTCGTCACCCCCCACGCGCGCGAGGGTGTCTTGCTCGCGCAATACTTTACGCAGCCGGCTTGCGATGGCACGCAGCAGTTCGTCGCCGACCTGATGGCCCAAGGCATCGTTCACATGCTTGAAATTGTCCAGGTCGAGACAAAGTGTGGCCGTCATGCGCGGCGACGAACGCGTCTCGTCCAGCGCGTTGTCCAACCGCTGACGAAACAACTCCCGATTGGGCAAGCTGGTGAGATTGTCGTGATGCGCCATGTGATGAATGCGTGCATTGGCCGCATGTTCGTCCGTCACATCGTCGGCGATCAAGAGCACATAACTCGTGCGCGAATCCGCGCCGCGGATCACCATGGTCGTCGTGCGCAACATGCGCGGCCCCTGCGCCGTCTCGACCTGCCCTTCGTTCTTGTGCCGGCCTTCCGTGCGCAACGCCGCATCGGACAATCGCTCGATGTAGCCGCTCAAACGCGGCGCCATGCAGTCGATCGGTTTGGCGCCGATCAATTCGTCGCGCCGATGGCCGAACAGCGTTTCCGCGTGCCGATTGACGAGCAAGATCTCGCGGGTGACGGCATCGAGCACCATGACGCAAGAGGGAATATTGGCAATTACCGTGTCGAGGAAAATCGACAACGCGGCCGTCCGCTCGCTGTGCTGCTCGGCCAGCTCCTTGGCCTGCAGCAACTGCTGCTCGTAGGCCCGCCGTTCGGTGATGTCGCGCGTCACTTTGGCAAAGCCGATGATCTCGCCCGATTCGTCGCGAATGGCGTCGATCACGACCGCAGACCAGAACGCCGAGCCGTCCTTGCGGTAGCGCAGGCCTTCGCCAGCAAAGCGGCCGGTGCTGCGGGCCGTTTCAAGGCCGGCCTCGGGCAACCCGGCCCGCCGATCTTCCTCGCCATAAAAGCAGGAAAAATGGCGCCCGACGATCTCGTGTTCGAGATACCCCTTGGCGCGCTGCGCGCCCGCATTCCAGTTGACGATGCACCCGGATGGATCGAGCATGTAGATCGCGTAATCGGTCACGCCTTGCACGAGCAGGCGAAACTTGCGCTCTTCTTCCATCTGCTCGGCTTGCCGTCGCCGTTGCTCGGTGCAATCGCGGGTGATTTTGGCAAACCCGATCAACGTGCCGGCAGCGTCCTTCACCGCATCGATCACCACGTGCGCCCAGAACGCCGTGCCGTCCTTGCGATACCGCCAACCCTCGGCCTCGAATCGACCGGTATCGGTGGCTGTTTTCAAGCCACGTTGCGGCACGCCAAGCGCCCGGTCCTCCGGGCCGTAGAAGCACGAAAAATGTTTGCCGACGATCTCGTCGCGCGTATAGCCCTTGGCGCGCTGGGCGCCGGCGTTCCAGTTGGCGACGGTGCCATCCGGAAGCAGCATGTAGATGGCGTAGTCGACCACGCTTTCCACGAGAAGGCGGTACATCACATTCGAGTCGTCTTTCATTTTTCGTTCTGCCAGAAAATCGCGGTGAGCAACAAGCGCGCACTTGCGCGGCTCCCACCAGACGAACCTTTAAGCTTTAACTAAAAAGCAAAAAAGTCCTGAACGCATTTAACGACCCGCATCTTAATTAATTAAGACATGAAATATATATTTCTTTAAATATCACATTCATTCGGAAGCACGGCCATTCGGTCTTTTATTCACTGCCCTATCCGCAGGCTTATTCGTCTGCCCTCCTCGCTCACACGCGGCTGCGCATCAGCCGTCGGGTATCTCACTGCCAGGCACGGTCTGACGCGATGACGTGCCGACGCGCACGTTCCCCAGCTACAGCGCGCCTGACCGAACCCTGTCGGATCGCACGCCTTTCATTTTTGATGTCATTGCTATTCTCGACCGTCAATAATGCTCAGCGCGGTGCTGAAAATCATATCGGGTCAATTCCTGGAAATGTGTCACCGATCGGTCAAATCGCATCCGGCATCGTTCGCAACGGCAGTCGTATATTGAAGATTCGATGGCGGGACATCCGAGATGGGCATGCGCGATGTATCCGCGATGTGTGCGCGATGCGCGCGAGATGAGGGTGCGAGATGGCCATGCGACGGACATCGCTGCGTCAGCGTTTCATACTTAAAAGGGGAAGTTTCAGGCAGCGCTGCGTGGCAGCAGCGGTTTCAGTTCGGCAGCGAAAGCCGCGCGCCGCGCGGGCGTCACCGCACGGCCGATCTGCAGCACTTTCGATCCGTGGTGCAGCCAGATGAGATTGTCCGGCGACTGCAAGGGCGACATCCGAACCCGTTGCGGGTTCAGCAGCACGGTGCTGCACTGCGCACCGCGCACCACGTCGATCTGCAACTGCCCGTCGCTGCGCAACAAGATGGTTTCGCCATCGCGGGCGTGGCGCGCGAAGCCATAGGCAGCCACGCCGATCACCAGCAGTCCAGCAAGGCACGCCATCGCTTCCACGTGCATACCGGCCAGGCTCAAGCCACTGCTCAGCAGGATCACCGTGATACATAATGTGCTGACCACGGCCAGGAACTGGTGCGGTGTGATGGTGCGTTTCAAGGACCACCGAGGTGCCGAATTTTGCGGCACAGCAAACACAAACGCGGGGTTGAGCATGGGGAACCCTGGTGTCGTGACAGCGGAAAGGTCACACGCCGGCACTGTGACGTGGCCCGAGAAAAGGCAAATGATGCAAAGCATTGCGAGCGGATCGAGACGAGTTGCAAGAATCCGTCATCGACCGATTATGTGTATCGCTCGCAAGTCTGTCAATAATTTGTGCGGTGCAATAGTCGCTCAAAACGAGAAATAACGTGGATATTCGGTACCTGCAGAGTTTCGTCACCGTGGCCGACAGCGGCTCGTTCGCCCAGGCCGCCCGGCAACTGGATCTGACGTCGACGGCGGTGGCCGCGCGCGTCAAAGCCTTGGAGCAAACGCTCGGTTTGTCGCTCATTCAACGCGCCGGACGCTCCGTGCGGCCGACCGATGCCGGCCTGCGGATTCTGGAACGATCGCGCGCCCTTCTGCGCGATGCCCGCGATCTGGCCACGCTGGTGGATGACACCGCGCCCTACGGCGAGTTGCGCCTCGGCGTGTTCGTCTCCGCCATGACGAGTGTGCTGCCGCCGGTGCTCAAACGCTTCTACGACCTGTATCCCAGCTTGTCGGTGTTCGTCACGCCCGGTTCATCGGTCGAACTGTGCCGCCAAGTGGGTGCGGGAGAGCTCGATGCGGCGGTCGTCGTCCAGCCACAGTTCTCGCTTGCGAAGACCTGCCGGTGGCAATCGTTGATGGAAGAGATTCTGGTCGTGGTGGCGCCCGCCGCGATGGCGGGACGCGATCCGCTGGAACTGTTGCGTACGCAACCGTTCATCCGCTACGACCGATCGGTGCTTGGCGGGCAACTGGCCGATCGCTATCTGCGCGATCACGGCATCAGCCCCCACCAACGCCTGGAGATCGACAGCTTGCTCGGCGTGGCCGCGCTGGTCGATCAAGGACTGGGTGTGGCGCTGCTGCCGGACTGGTCATCGCTCTGGTCGACGCGCTACGAACTCGCGCGCATTCCGTTGCCCGGTCGCGCCCCAGTGCGCCGCGTCGGCTTGGTCTGGCAGGAGCGCGGGCCGCGTGCTCAGTTGGCCGAGGCGTTCTTGCGCGAGGCGCAGGCCGTGTTTCCGGCTGCGCTCGCGCTCGACGGCGATTGAGCGTTCTTCGCGCCGATCGAAGGGTTGCTCCGGACGTCGCGCAGGGCGTCGTTCCGGGCGTCGCTCGGGGCGCAGTTCAGGGCGTCGTCCCGGGCGCAGTTCAGGGCTTGCCTACCGGCGTACTGCCCCCATCGCCCAAACCCTGCAGGAAGTCGAAGTCACACCCCTGATCGGCTTGCGTTACGGTGGTAAGGAACAGTTTGCGGTAACCGCGTTGATCCTCTTCACGCGCCGGCTTGGCCTGCCACTGCGACTTCCGTTCTGCAAGTTCAGCATCGCTGATCAGCAGCGACAGCTCGCGATTGGCCACGCTCAAGCGAATGCGATCGCCATTCTTCACCAACGCCAACGGCCCACCGATGGCGGACTCGGGTGTGACGTGCAAGACGATGGTGCCTGACGCGGTTCCGCTCATGCGGCCATCCGAGATACGCACCATGTCTTTCACACCCGCGCGTGCAAGCTTGCGCGGAATCGGCATGTAGCCGGCCTCCGGCATGCCGGGCGCCCCCACCGGGCCGATCTGTTTGAGCACCATGAAGTCGTCGGCGGTGATGTCCAGATCTTCATCATCCACGCGCGATGCAAGATCCTGAAGATCGTCGAACACGACTGCGCGCCCTTCCTTTTCCATCAGCACCGGCGAGGCTGCCGATTGCTTGATGATGGCCCCGCCGGGCGCCAGATTGCCGCGCAGTACGGCGATGCCACCCTGCGCGTAGATCGGGTTGTCGAACGGACGCACCACGTCCTGCTTGAACGCCGGGCCGGCATCGTCGAGCTCTTCGCCCAGCGTACGGCCCGTGATCGTCAGGGCGTCCAGATGCAGCAGGGGCCGCAGCTCGCGCAACAACGTGCGCAGGCCGCCGGCCTTATGGAAATCTTCCATGTAGTGCTGACCCGACGGCTTCAAGTCGACCAGCACCGGCGTTTCCTTGCCGATGCGATCGAACGCTTCCATATCCATCTTGATGCCCAACCGGCCCGCGATGGCGGTCAGGTGAACGATGCCGTTGGTCGACCCGCCGATGGCCAGCAGCACGCGCAGGGCATTCTCGAAGGCCTTGGGCGTGAGAATACGATCCGGCGTCAGGTTTTGACCGATCATGCGCACGGCTTGCGTACCCGTCATCTCAGCGATGCGGATGCGGTCGGCCGTCACGGCCGGCGGCGAGGCCGCTCCAGGCACCATCATGCCCAGTGCCTCGGCGATACACGCCATCGTGCTCGCGGTGCCCATCACCGAACAGGTACCCACGCTCGCCACAAGTTGGTTGTTCACGTCGGCGATTTCGGTGTCGTCGATTTCTTCCGCTCGATATTTGCCCCAGAAGCGGCGGCAATCCGTGCACGCGCCCACGCGCTCGCCGCGGTGTGAGCCCGTCAGCATCGAACCCGTCACCAGTTGGATGGCCGGCACACGCGCGCTGGCCGCAGCCATCAACTGGGCCGGCACCGTTTTGTCGCAACCGCCGATCAACACGACCGCATCCATCGGCTGCGCCCGAATCATTTCTTCGGTATCCATCGACATCAGATTGCGCAGATACATGCTCGTGGGCGCGGCAAAACTTTCGTGAATCGAGATCGTGGGGAACTCGACCGGCAGGCCGCCCGCCAGCATGACGCCGCGCTTCACCGCTTCCATCAACTGCGGCATATTGCCGTGACAGGGGTTGTAGCCGCTGCCGGTATTGGCGATGCCGATCACCGGCCGACCCAGTGCGTCGTCGGTGAAACCCGCGCCTTTGATGAAGGCCTTGCGCAAGAACAGCGAAAAACCGGTATCGCCATAACTCGTCAGGCCGCGGCGCATGCCGGTCGCGGATTCGGTCTCGGGCGTATCTTTGGATGACTTCGAAGACATGACTTTCCTTGTACTGAAAACAGGTAGTGATTCGTGCTTATTCGAGCGTGATCTTGGCGTCGGCAATCACCTTGGCCCACATATCGACCTCGGCCTGCAGGCGTTTGCGCGCCTCCGGTGCGGAAGCCGGTGCAACGGCATACGCGCCTTGCTGCAACAGCTTTTCCTTAACATCGGGCATCTGCAGCACGCGGGTGATGGCGGCATTGAGCTTCTCGACGATCGGCGCGGGCGTCTTGGCGGGCACCAGGATACCGAACATCGACGCCACTTCGAAGCCGGGCAAACCCGCCTCGGCGGCCGTCGGCATATCGGGCAACATCGAAATGCGTTCGGGCGTGGTCACGGCCAAAGCGCGCAACTGACCGCTCTTGATGAAGGGCAAGGCGGCAGGCACGGTCTCGACCATGGTGTTGACCTGACCGCCCACCAGATCGGTCATCGCCGGGCCACTGCCGCGATAAGGCACGTGCAGCATATCGACGCCGGCCTGACGCTTGAATAATTCGGCACCCATGCGCTGCGGGGCGCCAGCGCCGGAAGAGGCATACGTGAGTTTGCCCGGATTGGCTTTCGCGTACGCGATCAGTTCCTTCAACGACTTGGCCGGCACATTGGGGTTGACCACGAATACCAGCGGCACCGCGGCCACGGTAGCCACCGGCGTCAGGTCGTCCATCAACTTGTACGAGATCGTCGGCTTTTCCAACGTTGCCATGATCGAGTGCGATGTGATCGCGCCCATCAGCAACGTGTAGCCATCCGGCTCAGCGCGGGCCACGGCATCGGCGCCCAGATTGCCGCCCGCCCCACCCCGGTTTTCAACCACGACCTGCTGCTTGAGTTCGTCAGACAGCTTGGCGGCCAATACGCGGCCCACCACATCGGTGGCGCCCCCGGGAGGATAAGGAATCACCATCCGCAACGGATGATCGGGAAAATCGGCGGCCTGCACCGACGAGGCCGTACCCAGCGCACAGGTCAACAGGGCTGCGCCCGCGGCGCTCAGCAACCGGCGGCGAGGGGTGAAAACGAATTGGGGCATGGTTGGGTCTCCGTGTTATGTCATAGGCGGACCCGTCGAGGGGTGCCGCATAAACATTATTGGAGTCCTGGCCGGGGTCAAACCATCGATTTATTGGGTTCTATGCGAGAGATTCTTGTGGTTTGCCCACAATGCCCCGTATCGATAGACTGACGAATGCCCTTACAGACGGCGTAGAAAGGCCGCATCCAGGGCCTTGAGATCGGTGACTCCCAAGAGCCCCATATCGCGCTGCACTTCGGCCACGATCAGGCCGATCGCATGCTTGACGCCTTCGGGGCCCGCCACGGCAGCCGCGAAGTTGAAGGGCCGGCCGACGAAGCAACATTTCGCGCCCAACGCCAGGGCCTTGAGCACATCCGTGCCGCGGCGAATGCCGCTATCGAGCATCACCGTCATCTCGCCGGCCGCCGCCACTACTTCGGGCAACACGATCAACGGCGCTACCGTGCCATCGAGCTGCCGGCCGCCATGGTTGGAGACGATGATGCCGTCCATGCCATGCGTGCGGGCAAGCGCCGCATCGTCCGCCGACAAAATACCTTTGATCACCATCGTGCCTTTCCATTGCCGCCGGATGGCAGCAACGTGGGTCCAGTTCAAATGCCCGCGATCCGAAAAATCGCGCAGCACATTGGCCGAGACGATCGGCGCACCGCGCTTGGCGTAATTGTTCTCGAAGTGCGGCATGCCGTGCCGCGACAGCGTGCGCAGAAAATTGCCGAATAACCAACGAGGATGCGTCACGCCCTGATAGGCCAACGACAGGCTCGGGCGCAAGGGCGTGGAAAACCCGGCGCGCACATTATTCTCGCGATTGGCCGATACCGGCGTATCTACCGTGAGCACCAGGGTTTGTACCTTTGCGGCCGCCACACGATCGATCAGCGCGCGAATCTGCTCGCTATCGCCCGGCAGATACGCTTGAAACCACGTGCCGGGGGCCTGTTCCATGACCTCTTCGAGCCGGATCAACGACGACCCGCTCATGATCGCCGGCACGTTCGCGTCCATCGCGGCACGGGCCAGCACGATATCGCCCCGGTAGCTCGACATCGCCGAAATGCCCATCGGGGCCAAGCCCACGGGCGACGCATACGTGCGCCCGAAAATCTCGACCGTCTGATCGCGCTTGGACACGTCCACCAATACGCGCGGCACAAAGCCGTACTGGTCGAACTGCGTGCGATTGGCTCGCTCAGACATATTGTCTTCCACGCCGCCCGCCACGTAGGCGAAGATCGGCTTGGGCAAGGCCCGCTCGGCGGCGGGTTGAAAATCGTTCAGGCTTAGAAATTGACGCAGCGACTTCGGCACGGCTTGGGTCTCCCCCGGATCGAAAAAGTGGCGCGGCTTGGGCCCCACTCCGAGATGTTGTCATTTAAGTCATGGACTATAGGCCAAGGTGAGATCAGAATAAAGCGCGTTTATCGATCGCTTTTCATACACTTTTTTTCGCTCTCGCCAGCGCCAGAGTCTCGCCATGACGCTTAAACAGCTCGAAGCCTTTTATTGGGCGGCCACCTGCCGCAACTTCGCGATCGCGGCCAGCCGCCTCGACATTTCGATTTCGTCGCTGTCGAAACGGCTGGCCGAACTCGAGATCTCGATCGGCGCCGACCTCTTCACGCGGACGGCGCGCAGCGCCACGCTTACTCCCTTGGGCGAGCAACTCGTGCCGCACGCCAAGGAGCTGTTGCGCAGCGCCGATCAGTTCACGCGCCGCGCCAGCAACCGCATGACGCTCTCCGGCCGCTGCCGCTTCGGGGTAGGCGAATTGACGTCGCTCAGCTGGATGCCCAAGCTCATCTCGGCGATTCAGGCCGCCCATCCAGCCTTGTCGATCGAACCCACGGTCGACGTCGGCGAGTGGCTCGAAAAGGGACTGGAAGAAGGCGAGCTGGATTTCGCCATCATTGCGGGTCCCTCGACGCGCACCGCGATTGCATCCAGCGTGATCGGCGAAGCCCGATTCGAATGGGTCACCACCCGGCGCGCCGTGCCGCATCCCGAGGCTTTGCCGCCGGAGGCGCTCGCCGACCTCACGCTGGTGACGTTGCCGCAAAGCGCCGGCACCGTCCGCATGCTCGATACGTGGCTGACCGATCAGCACACCGCACCAGGGCGCCATCTCAGTTGCAATAACTGGGGCGCCGTTGCAGGATTGATCCGCGAAGGTCTTGGCGTGGGCTTTCTGCCTACCGCGTGGGCCGAACTGCTGATCGCGCGCGGCGACCTGGCACCCTTGCCCCACTTTCCGCCTTTGCGGCCGCTGACCTACACCTATCAATGGCGGCGCGACGACACGCGGCCGATGGTGCAAGCCATCCGCGAACTCGCACAGCAAACCGTAGACTTCCACGCGCCTACCTGCCTCATCTGAGGCGTCGCATGTCACGCATGCCGAGACACACTAAATGCCAACAGTCACTCGGCGTTTTTTAGAAGCAACAAAGCGCACAATGTGGCGCAACAGCGACGGCGCATGACCCGTCGTGGCCTGCAGGGCGGCATCGACGCAACACGCGCCGTGCACACCCCGCCGCAACAAGCGCGACCGAGAACGCGCGCACCCACCCTCATCTGGAACGGAGACTATGAACGACATCGCCCACACGGTGCGCGTGCGCCGGCTGGACCTTTGGCTGAACGACGCCTTCGACCGCATCATCGCAGCCGACCCGCGCGTGTCGCTGGAAGTCCTGCCCGCGCGCGGCGACGATGCGCGCACCTTGGGCGGCCTGCGGCAAGCCCATGCCTATCACGTGTCGGCCGCGAAAGATGAAGTGCCGCCAGCTTGGCAAGTCAATGCCGCGCTGATCGCGCAATGCCCCGATCTGGTATGCGTGTCGTCGGGCGGCGCGGGCTACGACACGGTCGATGTGGCCGCATGCACGCAAGCCGGCATCGCCGTCGTCAACCAGGCGGGCGCGAATGCCAACTCGGTTGCCGAACACACGTTCGCCTTGCTGCTCGGCATTGTCAAACGCGTCGTCGAAGCACATACGCGCTTGCAACGCGACGTGGGCTTCTCACGCGAAGACGTGATGGGCAACGAGATTCACGGCCGCACGATGGGGCTCATCGGATTGGGCGAGATCGGCACACGTACCGCCCGCATCGCACGCGGTTTCGGCATGGACGTGCTGGCTTATGACCCCCACCTGACCGACGCCGACATCCGCGCACGCGGTGCCGAGCCGCGCACCTTCGAGGCCCTGATCGCGCAAGCCGACGTGGTGTCGTTGCATTGCCCGCTCGATGCCACCACACGCGGCATGATGAGCGCCGAGGTATTTGCGGCGATGAAGCGCGGCGCGCTTTTCATCTCGACCGCGCGGGGCGGCATTCACGACGAAGCCGCCTTGTTGGCCGCCTTGCAGTCCGGCCATCTGGCCGGTGCCGGTTTGGACGTATGGGTGCAGGAACCGCCCCCGCGCGACACGCCGCTCCTCCACCTGCCCAACGTCGTCGCGGCATATCACACGGGTGGCGTGACGCATGAGGCCCGGCGCAATGTGGCCGTGTCTTCGGCCGAACAGATCCTGGCGATGCTGCATGGCCAACGGCCGCCGAAGCTGGTGAATCCGGAGGTCTGGCCCACCGCACTGGCTCGTATCCAGGCGTTGAAACTGGGCTGATCCCATCGACGTCAACACCCCATAAATAGAGTTTGAGGAGACAACACATGAACAAGAACAGACGCGCCGTACTCGGTTCGCTCGCCATTGGCAGCGCCATGCTGATGGGCCTCACGCCCGCGGCGCACGCGGCCACGTATCCTGAGCATCCCATCAATTTGATCGTTTCCTACGGACCTGGCGGTGGCACCGATCTGGTCGCGCGCATGATGGCGCCTTTCATCCAGAAATACCTGGGCAACGGTGCGCGCATTGTGGTGCTCAATCGCCCGGGCGCCGGCGGCGCCATCGGCTTTGCGGAAGTCGCACGGGCACCGGCCGACGGCTACACCATCGGCTTCGTCAACACGCCCAACATGCTCACCATCCCGATCGAACGCAAGTCGACCTTCGACTGGAAGAGCTTCGATCTGCTGGGCAACGTGGTCGACGATCCTGGCGCCTTCACGGTATTGAACAGCAGCCCCATCAAAACGCTGGCCGAACTGGCCGACTACGCCAAGAAAAATCCCGGGAAGGTCACGGTAGGCACCACGGGCACCGGCTCCGACGATCATCTTGCGATGCTGCAATTCCAGAAAGTATCCGGCACGCAGCTCAGCCACATTCCCTACAAGGGTGCGGGTGAGGTGCGCGGCGCGGTGGCCAGTGGCGAAATCATGATCGGGGCCATCAACGTGGGCGAAGCGCTGGCCTATCAAAAGGGCGGCACGCCGATCCGTTTCCTCGGGCAAATGGGCAAGACGCGCTCGGTGATTCTGCCCGATGTGCCCACATTCAAGGAACAGGGCTACGACTACGAACTGGCATCGCTGCGCGGTCTGGCCGCGCCCAAGGGATTGCCGCCGGAGGTGCGCAAGCAGCTCGTCGATGCCATCGCCAAAACGCTTGCCGATGCCGAATTCCAAGCGAAGGCAGCTGAACTTTTCGCCCCGCTGCGCTACTTGTCGCCTGAAGACTATTCCCGCGAACTTGCGCGCGGTGAAGCCGAATTCCAGGCACTGTGGAAGCAAATGCCGTGGATTGACCAATAAGCCGAATTGTATTTCGCTTGTTTTCGTCTGTACGCATACACACGGGTAATCCCGCATATCTTGGCTTCTTTTTCAACGCTACAAAGTAGTTCTGTATTTTTTTTGTACTGACGAAAATGAAAATAAGCCTCATAGGATGCGGCGAGGTCGGGAGATGTTATGCCGAGGCACTTGCCGCAGCGGGACACCGGATGGTGGATCTCTGCGACGAGCGCCCCACCGATGCGCTGCGCGTGTTGGCCGAATCGCTGGGCGCACGGGTTCAAACCGCGCCGGGTGCCTGGCTCGCCGACGCGGACGTCGTGATCAGTGCCGTGTTCGGCGGCGTGGCGTTGGACGTCGCCCACCGAGCGCTGCCGCTGATGACGCCCGGAGCGATCTATGCCGACTTCACTACGGCCAATCCGGCCCACATGGCAACCGCAGCAGCCGACGCGGCCACGCTCAACGTGCGCTTGGTTGACGTGGCCATCACCGGTGGCATCAGCATGACGCGGCACAAGACGCCGCTGCTGTGCGCCGGCATCGGCGCGGAGGATATTCGCGCGCTGCTGGCCTCGGTCGGCGCGCCGATCAAAGCCGTAGGCGATCGCGCGGGCGACGCCGCCACGCTGAAACTGCTGCGCAGCATTTTCACCAAGGGCGTCGAAGCGCTCGCCGTCGAGTGCCTGGTGGCCGCTGAAAAGAAGGATCTGCGGCACATCTTGTATGACGTGCTGTCGGACGTCGATCAAACGCCGTTACCCACCTTTCTCGAAGCATGCGTGCGCACCCATGTGGTTCACGCGAAACGGCGCCTGGCCGAAGTACAGGAGGCCAAACGACAATTGCGGCTTGACGATCTCGAGCCGCTGGTGTTGGACGGTGTGGAAGCCCTGTTTCAACGCACGACCGACGCGTTGACCGCCAGCACAGCGCCGATCGACAACACGATCGAGGGCAGTCTGACGTGGCTGCGACACCAGGCCGAATCGCCTCGACCGCCCGCTTGACGGTACTGATCAAAAAACAAAGAAAGACCAAGATTCTGGAGGATGACAATGAACGTACTAAGCAAATTCGCCGCGCTGGCAACCCTGTCGGCCTGCGCCTTTTCGGTGACCGCCGCCGATCTCTCGCAAAGCCCCATCAGCATGATCTCGCCGTTCCCGCCCGGGGGCGGCACCGACACGCTCACCCGCATGGTGGCCACCAGCATCTCGGCCAAAACCAAGTGGAACATCGTGGTGGAGAACAAACCCGGGGCCGGCGGCAATCTGGCCTTGGACAGCACCGCCCGCGCCAATCCCGACGGCCACACGCTCGTCATGGCGCAAACCGACAACATCGTGCTCAACCCCTGGCTCTATACCAAGCTGTCTTACGACACGTTCAAGAGCTTTACACCTGTGGGACTGGTGGCGACCTCGCCCAGCGTATTTGTGGTCATGCCGGACTCGCCGTACAAAACCATTGCGGATGTTGTGAAAGCGGCCAAGGAAAAACCGAACGAGATTACGCTGGGCATCCCCGGCGTGGGCGGCACAGGCGATCTGTTGGGGCATTTATGGGGCAAGGCGGCAAACATGCAGCTCTCGCACGTGCCGTATCGCGGCTGGTCGCAAGCCTTTCCCGATCTCATGAGCCAACGCATCGCGCTCTATACGGGTTCGGTCGCGTCGCTGCTGCCTCAGATCAAAGCCGGCAAGGTACGCGCGCTGGCGGTGGTGGCGGAGCAACGCTCGCCCGCCCTGCCTGATGTGCCCACCTTCGTCGAAGGCGGCTACAAAGAAATCAACCAAAGTATCTGGTGGGGCTTGATGGCGCCGGCAAAAACGCCCGACGATGTGGTCAAGACGCTGAACACCGCGCTCAACGACACGCTGCGCGATCCCGAATTGATCAAGAAGCTCGAAGAAGGCGGCTACACCGTGATCGGCGGCACGCCTGACGATCTCGCCAAGCGCCACAAAGCCGACCACGACACGTTCGGCAAAATCGTCAAGGACGCCGGCATCGAGCCACAATAACGCAGTCCGTTCTTAACGCCGAGCGACGTACCCGGGATAGTCCGAGTACGTCCCTTTCGTTTTTCACATTGGAGACATCATGATTGGCTTTCAGATTCACAGCCGCACCCGCGCCGTCAGCGCCGACACCGTCAAGAAATTCGCCGCCATCCCGGTGGCCAACATCAGCGACATGATGTCGCGCATGACGGCAGGCGGCGCGCGTCTGCGCCCGATGCACGACGGCACGCTGCTGGCCGGCGCTGCCATCACGGTGCGCACGCGCCCGGGCGACAACCTGATGGTGCACAAGGCGCTCGATATCGCCCAACCCGGCGACGTGATCGTGGTGGACGCCGGTGGCGATCTGACCAATGCCATCATCGGCGAAATCATGGTGGCCTATGCGCAAACGCGCAAGCTGGCCGGGATCGTCATCAACGGCGCCATCCGCGACGCCGGCACGTTGCGCAAGGGCAGCTTCCCCGTGTATGCGGCCGGCATTACCCATCGCGGCCCCTACAAGGATGGCCCGGGCGAAATCAACTGCACCATTGCGCTGGACGGCATGACCATCGAGCCGGGCGACCTGATCCTGGGCGACGAAGATGGCCTCTTGAGCATCCCGTTCGACCAGGTCGAGGCGGCCTACAAAGCGGCCAGCGACAAGCATGTCGTGGAAGAGAAGATGCTGGCCGACATCGCGGCGGGCAAGTTCGACACCAGCTGGGTGGACGCCCGTTTGAAGGCGCTCGGCTGCATCATGTGATCGTCGGCAATCTCGCTTGATTGACATTGACATCGAGCGAGATGCCAGCCTGCGCGTTACGGCGCGCAGGCTGCGATTGCGCCCATGGCCGCAGAGCTTGACGCTCAGCGCACCACGAGTTTCTGGTACCGCAATCGCTCCAGCGCTTAGTGCAGTGCTCAGTGCTCGCTGCTCAGTGCTCGGTGCTCAGTGTTTGCGCTGATTCTGGAACAGTATCCGTGTGGCCGCCAGATGATATCGGGTGGCCACTTCGGCAAACGCACGGTCGCGCGCCCTGAGCGCAGCGATGATCTGACGATGATGCTCCACGCTCGTCAGCATGTCCTGCGTCGTATAAAAATAGAACGACCCGATGATGATCGGCATGTCGAGAAAGCTTTCGACCAGCGATTTGAGCCGCGCCGAATGCGAGGCGTCGATCAACTGATGATGAAACGCGTTGTTGATCTGCTGGATACGATCGACGCGATCGGGGTCGTCGGATTGAACGGCGTCGAGCATCTGCAGGTTGAGCGCTTCCAACGCGTCCACTTCAGCCGCCGTCGCATGCACCGCAGCCACGCCGGCCGCATGCGGCTCGAGCAGCAACCGTACTTCAAAGGCTTCTTCGATATCGCGATCGGTCCACCCCACCACCACGGCGCCGCGATGTTCTTCAAAGCGCACCAGGCCGTCGGCCACCAACTTCTGGATTGCTCCGCGCACCGGCGTGCGGCTTACTGAAAGATCGCTCGCAATGTGCTCTTCGCGTAAACGCTCGCCCGGCAAAAATGCACCCGACATCAGCTTGCGCCGCAATTCCGCATAGACCACATCGCGCACGTTTGCCATAACACCTTTATCGAATGGACGGCTGAAAGTCGACGTCGCCGGCGTCTCTTCAAGAAGAAAAACGTGTGCGATTTGCGCACCTGGCGACCATGTGAATTATACGTGGGACGATGCCCCGAAGCTCAACGCAACCAAGGCTTGCAGTTCCAGCGACGCTCGCCAATACTGATCCATGCGCCTCGCGTCGCGCCATACAGCGGGGCCCTCACGCATCCATCGAGGTTACAGCCATGCGTCGTCGTGTATTCGTCTCTGCGCTTTGCGGCGCGCTCGCCGTCACCCTGTCGGCATGCGGTGAAATGGCCAAGTATCCCGAACAGGCCGGATTCGGGCCCAATCCAACGCTGCCGCCGCCCAACATCACTTTGCTTCCCACGGTGAACATCGCGCCCGCCACCGGTTGGCCTGAGGGCACGTTGCCCACACCGGCCGAGGATCTGCAGGTCCACGCGTTTGCCCGCGATCTCGATCACCCGCGCTGGCTGTATGTGCTGCCCAATGGCGATGTACTCGTGGCCGAAACCAATGCGCCCCCAAAGCCGGACGATGCCCGCGGCATCAAGGGGTGGGCCATGCGCGCGGTGATGAAGCGCGCCGGCGCCGGCACCCCCACCGCCAACCGCATCGTGCTGTTGCGCGACACCGATCATGATGGCGTGGCCGACATGCGCACCGTGCTGCTGCAAGATCTCAATTCGCCGTTCGGCATGGCGCTCGTCGGCAACGATCTCTACGTGGCCAACACCGATGCCTTGTTGCGTTTTCCCTATCGCAGCGGCGATACGCAAATCACGGCGCCTGGCGTCAAGGTAATGGATCTACCCGCGGGCCCGATCAACCATCACTGGACCAAGAACGTCATCGCCAGCCCGGACGGGGCTCATCTCTACGTGACTGTGGGATCCAACAGCAACGTCGCCGAAAATGGCATCGAGCAGGAAAGCGGACGGGCTGCGATCTGGCAGGTGAACATCGCATCAGGAGCCGCCCGCCCTTTCGCTACGGGCCTGCGAAATCCCAATGGCTTGGCGTTCGAACCCGTCAGCCGAGCACTGTGGACCACGGTGAACGAACGCGACGAGCTGGGCAGCGATCTGGTGCCGGACTACATGACGTCCGTCAAAGAAGGCGCATTCTACGGCTGGCCTTATAGCTATTACGGTCAGCATGTGGACACGCGCGTACAGCCGCCGCGCCCCGATCTGGTCGCACAAGCGATTGCACCGGACTACGCGCTGGGCACGCACACGGCATCGTTGGGGTTGGTTTTTTACACGGCAAAGCAGTTGCCCGCGCGCTTTCAAGGCGGCGCGTTCGTCGGCCAGCACGGCTCGTGGAATCGGCAACCGCGCAGTGGCTACAAGGTGATTTATGTGCCCTTCAGCGGCGGCCGCCCTGCGGGCGCGCCGCTCGACGTACTGACCGGCTTCGTCGATGATGCAGGCCAGGCACGTGGCCGGCCGGTGGGCGTCGCCGTCGACCAGACCGGTGGATTATTGGTCGCCGACGATGTCGGCAACGTGATCTGGCGGGTCAGCGCGCGTTAACGCACCGGGTGATCGGCCCGCTGACGCACTGGGTCTTCAGCGTGCTCATGCGCCCGGTTCACTTGGTCTTCAGCGGTCGTCGCTGCCCTGGGGGCCGTCCACGTCTTCGACGCCATCATCCTTACGCTTGGCGGCGTCGGGATCCTCTTGCTTGTGCAGGGCGTCAGGCGCCGCCATCCGCATGGAGAGGCGGCCCTTCTCGGTCACGCGCAGCAGCCCGAGCGAATCCGGGCGAACAACGCGCAAGCTCACCAGCATGTCGACGAAATTCTGAGGCACGGGGGTACGCGTGCGACCCGCGGCCTCGTTTTCAGCCACAACGCGCAGCCATTTGTCGAGATCGCCGCTTTCAAGTCCATAGAGCATGATTCAAACTTCCTGTGTGATATCCGGGGACGCCGCAAAGGCTTTCAGATCGTCCCCAGCCATACGGTAACGTATCCACTCGTCTTGCGGCTTGGCGCCGGCAGCGCGATAAAAGTCGATCGCCGGGGTATTCCAGTCCAGCACGCTCCACTCGAAGCGGCCGCAATCGCGGTCCACCGCCAAACGCGCCAGATGCTGCAGCAACGCCCGGCCGGCACCGCGCCCGCGTCCACCTGGCGACACGTACAGATCTTCGAGATACAACCCGTTCTTGGCCAACCAGGTCGAGTAGCTGAAGAAGTAGATCGCAAATCCCACCGGCTGCCCGTCTATCTCGCAGATCAGCGCGCTCGGTACCGCGTTCGGCCCGAACAGCGTAGCGGTCAAGCTTGCTTCGGTGGCCAGCACCTCGTGTTCGGCTTTTTCGTACACCGCCAATTCGGTGATGAACCGAAGGATGACGGTGACGTCGCTTTCAAGTGCGGGACGAATATGAATGGCCAAAGTCGTTGTCTCCTGTAGGGGGAATGGCTGGCATTACTACCGATAACGCCAGCAGTCTACGACGATAGTCCCCGCTAATTGTGTCTGGCGGCGCGACGGACTCGCATCACCCACCGGGCCAGATCAACATCCCCGAAGTGCACGCCCCGGGAAGACCAACGCACGGCTTACGCCGCCCGCGCGCCCGCCTGGCGAACCGGCTGCCAGCCGAACGCCGCCAACGGAACCAACCCGATCAGGATCGCCAGAATCGACACCCCGCCCACGTAGTAGGCAGCGGCCATGCGATCCTGCTGCAACCACAATTGCGTCAGCACAGGCGTGAAGCCGCCGAAGACGGCATAAGCCACGTTATAGGCAAACGACAGCCCGGAAAAGCGGATCGCCGGCGGAAACGCACGCGTACCCACGATCGGCATCGTTGCGATGACGCCGCAGAACAATCCCACCAGACCGTAATGGAACACCAGGCTCTCGTGCGTGATGCCCGGCAGGCTGGCAAAGAACCAATAGCTGGCGATGGCCAACCCGCCCCAGCCCAGCACCAAGGTGGCGCGCGTGCCGATCTTGTCCGTCAACCAGCCGAAGAGCACGCAGCCCAATGTGAGCATCAGGGTAGCCACGCAATTGGCGACCAATGAAGACGGAATCGAGATGCCGTACTGCGTCTGCAGCAAGGTGGGCGTCATCAGAATCAGCACCACCACCGCGGTCGACAGCGACCACGTCATGCCGGCGGTCACCAGGCAAGCCTGGCGATGCTCGCGCAACACGGTCTTCACCGGGAGTTCGCGCGCCAGCGCGCGCTTGGCTGCCAGCTCTTTGAACACGGGCGTCTCGCCCAGGAAGCGGCGCAGATAAACCGACACGAACCCGAATACGCCGCCGATGATGAACGGGATGCGCCAGGCGTAGTCCAGGATTTCTTCGGCAGCAAACGTGCGGTTGATGAAGATGGCGATCAACGAACCCAGCAAAATGCCGCCCGTGATGCCGGCGGTCAATGTACCGATGCCGAAGCCATAGCGATTGGCCGGCACGTGCTCCGCCACGAATACCCAGGCGCCAGGCATTTCACCACCGATCGCCGCCCCTTGCAGCACACGCATCGCGAGCAACAAGAGCGGCGCCGCAATGCCGATGCTGGCGTAGGTCGGCATGACGCCGATCACGAACGTCGGCACCGACATCAGCAGGATCGACAGCGTGAACATTTTCTTGCGCCCGAGCTTGTCGCCGAAGTGGGCAATGATGATGCCGCCCACCGGCCGCGCCAGATAACCGGCCGCGAAAATACCCAGCGTCTGCAGTTGCACCAGCCAGCCCGGCATGGACGGCGGAAAAAACAAGTGCCCGAGCGTGACGGCAAAGAACACAAAAATAACGAAGTCGTAGAACTCCAGCGTGCCGCCCAGGGCAGCCAGGCCCAGGGTTTTGTAGTCGTTGCGATCCAACGGACGGGCGGCGGCGTGTACTGCGGCAGAATCAGCGGGTGTCATGGCAAAGAGAGAAGAAACACAAAAAAAGAACACAAAAAAGCCCGCAGCGGTGTGCATGCGGGCTTGTCTGAAAGTGAATGAACGTCGTGCGGTAATTGACAGCAGGTACGACGATCAGCCCAACAAGCCCTGAATGGCTAGTAGGCTGGTCATAATCGAAATGGTGTCACGGCAAACGTTCATGGTGTGGACAGTATACATGCTACCAAATGGTCGCAACGACAGGCGTATCATCGGGAGGTTGACGACGGACGCCGCGCGCCTTGCGCGTTCCGCCCTTTGAGCACGCCCCGCTATGGCCGTGCTTGCTTTTCAGGGCGGAGCATATCGCCTGCGTCAACTTATCCAGGAGCACCCTCGATGAGCCAAGCGCCCGCATCCAAGCCGCCGCAAGCGGTCACGCCCACTGCTGCGCAACATACGGAAGACTTGATCGACGAGGCTGGCGACGAGAGCTTTCCCGCCAGCGATCCGCCTGCGCTGTCATCGGAAGCCGATCGGCGCAGAGCAAACGATCCCGCGCGCACGCCGGCCGGCAAGCCTACCTGACACCCCTCGCCGGCAAGCCGCCCCCTTCTTTCACGCCCTCACGGGGCTTTCTACGATTACGTGGTTGCAATGTCTGTAGCACCCTCCTTCCTCCCCGCCTGGCCCGATTTCACCCCTAGACGCCATGCCGGCGTGATCGAATTTCCGGTCCACCACATGCGCGGCGGTACGTCGACGGGGTTGGTGATCAACGAACGCTACGCGCCCACCGATCCAGCGCTGCGTGAAGAACTATTGCGCCATCTGATGGGCGTTCCGCTCACCGGCACCCATCCCGGCAATCGCCAGATCACGGGCCTGGGCCGTGGCACGGCAACGAGCAACAAGGTGTTCTTCGCCAACTGGGAGTCCAGCGAATCCGGCGAGCGCATCGTGAGCACATTGGCCCAACTTGCCGGCAACCACGGCGAGATCGACTGGAGCGTGAACTGCGGCAATATGTCGTCCGCCCTGCAACTCTGGGCAATCGACGCCGGCATCGTGGTCCCCGCGCCATCCGCCATTTGCGACACCGACATCCGCAATACCAATACCGGTGTGATCACCACATCGCGGATGACCCCGATGGCCGACGGGCGCTTTGTCGCAGCCGAGATCCCCGGCGTGGACGGCGCTTTTCCCAGCGTAGATCTCTTTCTGCATCATCCCGTGGGATCGAAAACCGGCCAGTTGCTGCCGACCGGCGCGCCGCAAGACATCATCGAGGGGCATGCCGTGTCGTGCGTGGACGTCGCCGTTCCCATGGTGATTGCGGACGCGGCCGCTTTCGGCAAGACGGCACACGAGCCGATCGACGAACTGGTGGCCGACCTGGATTTCATGGCAGCCCTGCGCCGAGTATGGGTGCAGGCCGGCTTGCGCATGGCGTTGAAACGCCGCGACGGTCAATTGATGACGATCGACGAGATCGCACGCAGCGAGACCATCCCGAAGGTGTGCATCGTCGGCGCGCCCCGCCACGGTGGCCACATCGCCGTGCGTTACTTCACGCCGCAAACAGGCCATGCCTCGATGGCCGTGTCGGGCGGTTGCTGCCTGGCCGCCGCCACCTTGGTGCGCGGCAGCGTGGCGCACCGGATCGCGCAGGGCGTGCCCGCCACCCATGCCCAATTTGGCGATATCGAGATCGGCATCGAGAACCCAGCGGGCATACTGAGTGCGACAGTGGTGGCGAGGCAGGACGGCGACCGGCTCGAGGTGCGCAGCGCGGCTTACCGCCGCAGCGCCCAGATCTTGTTGCGTGGCCACGTCGCCCTCTATCGCGCCAGCCCCGAGCTTGTCGCCAGTTTGCTGCCTCCCGTCTAAACTAAGCGGTAGTCCGTGACGCGCTGTGCTCGGGCCCCACATCAATCAAGGGTTCGGATGAACGACGCCGTACAGACCATCTCCACGGGCAACGCAGGCCTGGACATCATCCTCAAGGGCGGCTTGCCCAAGGATCGACTCTATTTGCTCGAAGGTGCTCCCGGCTCGGGCAAAACCACCCTGTCGCTGCAGTTTCTGAGAGAAAGCGTGCGCGTGGGCGAACCCGCGCTTTATGTCACGTTGTCCGAAACGAAGGACGAACTTGCGGTGGTCGCCCGCTCCCACGGCTGGGAGCTCGACGATTTCGATGTATTGGAACTCAGCGCCGTCGAAGACTTGCTCGGCGGCGAGCGCGATCAATCGATCCTGCACCCTTGGGAGATGGAACTCGGCGAAACGGTCAAGCTGATCAAGGCCGAGGTGGAACGGGTGAAGCCCAGCCGCGTGGTGCTCGACAGCCTTTCCGAAATGCGGCTGCTGGCTCAGGATCCGCTGCGCTACCGCAGGCAGGTGCTGGCCCTGAAGCAGTACTTCGCCAAGCTCAATCTCACGGTTATTCTGGTCGACGATTTGTCGGCTTCCGAACACGGGCAGGACACGCATCTGCACAGCCTGTGTCATGGCGTGATCACGTTGGAACGACTCACGCTGGATTTCGGCGCCGCGCGCCGCCGCCTGCAAGTGCAAAAGCTGCGCAGTGTCGATTTCCTCGCCGGGTATCACGATTTTGCCATTCGGCGAGGTGGCCTGGATATTTATCCGCGCCTGATCGCCTCCGATCATCAAGTCGATTTCACCTCCGAGCATGTCACCAGTGGCGTAAGTGAACTCGATGCGCTGCTCAGCGGCGGACCGCTGCGCGGCACGTGCACGCTGCTGACGGGTCCCGCCGGCACCGGAAAAACCACCATTGCCCTCCAGTATCTCTTTGCCGCGTGCGAACGCGGTGAAGCGTCCACGCTGTACGAATTCGACGAGCGTATCGGCACACTCATGACGCGTGCCAAGGCCTTCGGTCTCGATCTGCAAAAGTATGTCGATAGCGGCTGCCTGCTCATCGAACAAATCAATCCCGCCGAAATGTCGCCCGGCGAATTTGCGCACCGGGTAAGGCAACAAGTCGCCACGCGCAATGCACGCATGATCGTGATCGACAGCCTGAACGGCTACATGGCCGCCATGCCGCAAGAGCAGCAGCTCATTCTGCAAATGCACGAGTTGTTGTCCTACTTGAGCCATCAGGGCGTATTAACCCTGCTGATCAACCCGCAGCAAGGCCTGATGGGATCGATGGCGAGCAATCTCAACATCTCCTACATCGCCGACTCGGTGGTATTGCTGCGCTTCTTCGAAGCCGACGGCCGCATCCGCAAAGCGATCTCGGTCATCAAGAATCGCGCCGGTCGCCACGAAGATACGATTCGCGAATTCCGTGTCGACGCTCACGGCGTGCGCGTCGGCGCACCCCTGGTCAACTTCCGCGGCGTACTGACGGGCACCCCCGAATACGTGGGCAAGCCCCATCCCTTGCTGGAAGATCGGCAAGATGACGCATAGAACCGCGCTCGAAGGGCACCGCGTGATCGTGGCGGCGCCCTATGGCAACGACGCGGCCAGCATTGTCAGCCTGCTCAACCAGCACGGCTACGACGCCTTGTCACAGCCCACGATGAACGACGTCGCATTGGCGCTCGACGAGCACGTCGGGGTGGTATTGGCCACCGAAGAAGCCATTCGCGCCGTCGGGTTGGATGCGCTCAAAGACCGCCTCGCCGCGCAGCCGGCTTGGTCGGACATTCCGTTCATTGTGCTGGCCGCGCGCCGCACCGGCCCGGAGCGCGCGCGCGAAAACGTCCTCGCGAGCCTGCTGCCGTTTATCGGCAACGCCGTGGTCGTCGAACGGCCACTCAGTCTTGCATCGTTGATCAGCGCGTTGACGTCAGCGATGCGCTCCCGGCAAAAGCAGTTCGATATGCGCGATCGCATGCTGGAGCTCGAAGCCAGTCGCATTGCATTGGCCGCCAGTGAGGCCGAACTGCGCCGCATTTCCGATGCGTTGCCCGTGCTGATTGCGTTCGTGGGTCTCGATCTGCGCTACCGGTTTGCCAATCGCGCCTACGAGCATTGGGTCAAGATGGATCCGGCCGACATCGTCGGCAAACACGTGCGCGATCTGGTGGGTGACGAAGGCTTTGCATTGCGCCTGCCCACGATTCAGCGCGCCCTCGATGGGCACGACGTGCGGCTCGAACTCAGTTGGCCGCACTTCGATGGGCGGCGGCGCGATGCCGACATGCGACTGCTGCCCCGACGCGACAGCTCGGGCGCCGTCGACGGCTTTCACATCTTTGTGCAGGACATCACCGCGCAAAAGGAAACGGAAGAACGCCTGGAGGCACACGTCGCGCAGCGAACCGCCGCGTTGACCGATGAAATGAGCCGGCGCGAGAACGTCGAAGAGACCTTGCGTCAAAGCCAGAAAATGGAAGCGGTCGGCCAACTGACCGGCGGCATCGCACACGACTTCAACAATATGTTGACAGGCATTACCGGTTCGCTCGAGCTCGTCAAGCGTCGCATGGCAGCCGGACGCACCGATGGCCTGGACCGGTTCATGGACGCGGCACTCTCTTCGGCGCAACGCGCGGCCGGACTCACGGCCCGCTTGCTCGCCTTCTCGCGGCGCCAGTCCCTGGATGCGAGACCCATCGATGTGAACGTGCTGGTGCAGTCGCTGGAAGAACTGCTCTATCGCTCGATCAGCGAGAGCATCGTGTTGCATGTTGAAGGCATGCCCAACCTGCCGCAAGCCATCGCGGATGCCAATCAACTCGAGAACGCCATCATCAATCTGGTGGTCAACGCACGCGATGCCATGCCCGATGGTGGCGCGCTCACCATCGAAACCAAACTCGTCGAAGTGGATGCCGAGACGGCCAAAAAGCAGCCCGACGTCAACGCAGGCCATTATGTGGTGGTGGCGGTCAGCGACACCGGCGTGGGCATGACGCCGGATATTCTGGCCAAGATATTCGACCCGTTTTTCACTACCAAGCCTATCGGGCAAGGCACGGGCCTCGGGTTATCCATGGTCTACGGCTTCGCACGCCAGTCGGGCGGCCAGGTACGCGTGCACAGCGTGCCGGGCGCCGGCACTACCGTGTCGATTTACCTGCCATGCACCATGCAGAAGCCGACGCAGACGCCACTTGCCGCACTGCCGGCACTCGCCCCGCAGGGCAAGGGCGAGCATGTCCTGATTGTTGAGGACGACGCCGCCGTGCGGCTATTGATGCGCGAGGGATTGGAAGAATTGTCGTACAGCGTGGTGGAGGCTGAAGAGTCCAACGCCGCGATTCAAGTATTGGCATCGGATCGACCCTTGGCCATGATGATTTCGGACGTCGGGCTGCCCGGGATGAACGGTCGCCAATTGGCTGAGATCGCCCGGCAGCACCGTCCGGATCTCCCGGTGTTGTTCGTCACCGGCTACGCCGAGAATGCCGCCATCCGCGCGGGATTTCTCGGCACGAACATGTCGATGATCACCAAACCGTTCTCGCTGGATGGTTTGGCGATCAAAGTGCGAGAGATGTTGAGCGAGTAGCCCACCTAAAGGTGGAGACACGATTGACGCCCGCTACAGCGCGCTTCCAATCGGTAGTCGTTCGGCGCAATAATCGGCGATCGCTCTTTTCGGGGATTGTCATGGCGCATGCAGCACTCGGCTTCAAACGTTGCGATCACATCACGTGGACGGTGGCCGATGTGGATGCCGCCGCGGATTTTTATATCCTGGTGCTGGGTGCCAGCCTGATCTATCGCATCGGGCCGATCGATCCTGCGGATCTCATTGCCGACGAACAGGGCCGCGACTGGACCGATGCCCACATGGGGTTGCCCGGCGCGCGGTTCAAAGTGTCGATCGTGGAGCTGCCCGACGGTTTTCGCATCGAGCTGATCCAATTCGCTTTTTCGGATGTGGAGGCCGATGCGCCGATCGAGCGCGAGCGCATCGGCGCGGGCCACCTTGGCATCGAAGTCCAGGATATCGAGTCGGCCTCGGCGTTTCTTACCGAACACGGGTGTACGTTGCACACCCCGTTCTATGTGGACATGGACATCGACGAATCGGCCGTCTTTCGCCATTGCGTCGATCCCTGGGGCCACACGTTTGAGTTGGTCGAGCGACGCTAAAACGTCACCGGCGCCAGGATCGCTTCAGATGTGAATCCTGGCGCCGTTATCGAGCCGATCGGAACAACCTGCTTCGATCAGCCTCGGCCAATCACGCAAATGCCAAAGCTTCAGCTCACACCGGCAACAAGCGCGCGCCGGCGATACCGGGCGCACGGTCGACGTCGGCACCGCGTTGCTGCGCATCGACTCGAAACTGCGCCACGGCCTGCAGCAAGCTGCTCGCTTGCTCGGACATGGACTGCGCTGCAGCCGCCGCTTCTTCCACCAATGCCGCATTCTGCTGCGTGACACTATCCATCTGCGACACAGCGATATTCACCTGCTCGATCCCGGTGCTCTGCTCGCTCGACGCCGAGGCGATTTCGCCCATGATGTCCGTCACACGCTTGACCGAGCGCACCACTTCTTCCATGGTCTGCCCGGCCTCGGCGACCAGTACCGATCCCGACGACACATGCTGTACCGAGGTTTCGATCAGTTGCTTGATCTCCTTGGCCGCCGTGGCGCTGCGTTGAGCCAACGTGCGCACTTCGCTGGCCACCACCGCAAAGCCGCGCCCCTGTTCGCCCGCTCGCGCCGCTTCCACCGCCGCATTCAGCGCCAGGATATTGGTCTGGAAGGCGATGCTTTCGATCACCGAAATGATGTCGGCCACGCGGGCGGAACTCGTCCTGATATCCTGCATCGTGGTCACCACGCGCCCCATCACCTGACCGCCCGCGCTGGCGGTCTCCGACGCGGAAGCCGCCAATACGCTGCCCTGCTGCGCGCTCTCGGTATTTTGCTTCACAGCCGAGGTGAGCTGCTCAATGCTCGCGGCCGTCTCTTCCAGTGACGCGGCCTGCTCTTCGGTACGCTGCGACAAGTCGACGTTGCCTTGCGCAATCTGGCCCGACGCACTCGATATCGACTCGGCCGACGACTGAATGCCCGACACCACATTACTCAATTGCTGGCGCATCGCTTCCAGCGACGCCATCAAACTGGTCGAGTCGCCGCGTGCCACGTGCATGTTCACCATGAGATTGCCGCTGGCAATTTCACTTGCGCAGACCTGCGCCGAATGTGGCTCGCCGCCCAACTGCCGCAAGATGCTGCGGGTGATCAGAAACGCGGCCAATGCGCCGAGCAGCAGGGCAAGCGCCACCGCGAAGAGCGTAACGGTCACCGTGCGATCGTAATCCTCGCCCGCCGCTTGTGCCGCCTCCCTGTTCAGTTGCGTCTCGACATCGACCAATTCGCGCAGAGACGCGAGCCACACCGTCTGCCTGGGCCGCACTTCCTCGACCAGCATTTTCATGGCGGCGGCGACCTCTCTATTCGCGCCCAACGTCACCACGCGCGCAATCAGCGACGTAGTGGCAGCTTCCTCACTCTTCAAGCGGGCGTGCAGATCGCGCTCTTTCTGTACGGTCGACGTGGACTCGACGAAGGTACGGCCAAGCTCGGTATAGGCTGCCGCATAGATTTTGTCTTGACGCGCGATCCGATCGGATTCGGTGCGGACGACCTGGGGATCGTTCATCAACACGATGTTGCGCACCGCGATGCTGCGGTCCATGACCGACTCAAGCATCTCGGCAGCCAGACGTCCCTGCACATTGTTGACATCCGAGATTTCGCGCAGCCGTTCGCGAACGCTGCTGAGCCCGAACAAACCCATTCCTGCAATCAGCAGGACGAGCAGCAACAGGGTGCCAAACCCCAACGTCAAACGGGTAACTACCTTCAACTGATTCATTATGCTTCCCTGCATAGTCGTTTAGCGATGAGACGTTCCAGATGTTTCAAACGCCTCACAGGTAATGACGGCATAACAAATGAGTTATTAAATTTCTAATTGTTTCATTTTATGAACGACCAATCGCTGATCATGCGCGACGATCCTGTTTCTGTGCCAATTGCTGGGCCAATGCCAGGGCCTCCACGAGGAATGGCGCCGTGTCGTCCTTGCGATAACTCACGATCACGGGCGATACAAAGGAAGGCGCCGCGATCGGAATGTGGGCCACGTCTTCGCGATGCAGGCGTTGCACCGACGCCGGCACGACCGTAATGCCCAAGCCGGCCGCCACCAATCCAATGGCGGTTTGCAATTCATTGGCCTCTTGCACCACCTGCAAGGTATATCCCGCCGCGCGAAACAACCCCATCACGTGATCGGCATAATTGGGGCGGGGTCGCGCGGGGTACAACACGAAAGGTTGGCCAGCCATGTCTTCGATTTGCAAACTTCGCTTGTGCGCCAACGGATGATTGAGCGGCACCGCTGCCATCAACGGCTCGGTCATCAGCACGCGCCGCGCGATCGCAGGATCATCGAGCAGAATCCGCCCGATGCCCATATCGATGCGCCCCGCCTTCAGCGCCTCCAATTGCGGCAACGTCGTCATCTCGGACAAACCGACCTCCACCTGTGGATCGGCGCCGCGCAGTTGCCGGATCAATTCCGGTACGAAGCCGTATAAGGTCGACGGCACAAACCCGATCCCGAACCAACGCCGCTCGTGTCGCCCGATCCGGCGGGTGCCCGCGATCACCTCATCCAGTCGTGCCGTCAGTTGCAGCGACTGCTCGAGCAGAAAGCGGCCAGCATCCGTCAATCGCACGGTACGTGTGGAACGCTCCAGGAGCGCCACGCCGAGCTCCGCTTCCAGGTCACGAATCTGGCGGCTCAACGGTGGCTGCGCCATATGCAACCGCGCGGCTGCACGCGTAAAGCTGCCCTCTTGGGCAACGGCCTGAAAATATTGAAGATGCCGAAGCTTCATCTCGATTAGGACCCAAAAGGTATTTATTGGGACCAATATAGTCTTGGACGGCACAAATAGCGCGTCGCATACTGAATCGCATCCGGTAGGAGACAAGATAAAGGTATGAATATCCCCACGATCGATCGCGTCGAGGCCATTCTGGTGGACCTGCCCACCATCCGGGCTCACCAATTGGCAATGACCGTGATGCAACGGCAAACCCTGGTTATCGTGCGACTGCATTGCAGCGACGATATCGAGGGCATCGGCGAGGCGACCACCATCGGTGGCTTGAGCTACGGCGAGGAGAGCCCCGAAGGCATCAAGCTGGCGATCGACACCTACCTGGCACCCGCGCTGGCCGGGCAGTCGGCCGACAACATTCACGCGGCCATGCAACGGCTGGAGTCCATCGCCCGCGGCAACCGCTTCGCCAAATCGGCACTCGAAACCGCCCTGCTCGATGCGCAAGGCAAACGCCTCGGTGTATCGGTTGCGACCTTGCTGGGTGGCGCGGTGCGCACACACCTGCCGGTGTTGTGGACCCTCGCCAGCGGAGACACCGCACGCGACATCGACGAGGCTGAAAGTTTCCTGCAAAGCCGCCGCCACAACACGTTCAAACTCAAGATCGGCCGGCGCGCCATCGCCGACGATGTGGCACACGTCTCACGCATCAAGCAAGCCTTGGGCGATCGCGCGCGCGTCACGGTCGACGTCAACCAAGCCTGGAACGAGGCCGATGCTGCCGGTGCCATTGCGCGTCTTGAAGCCGCAGGCATCGACTTGATCGAGCAACCCATCCCGCGCACCAATCTCGCCGGCATGGCGCGCCTGGCCGCCCGCTTCGTGGTGCCCATCATGGCTGATGAAGCCGTCTGCAGTCCGGAAGATGCGCTCGACATTGCGCGGTTAGGGGCGGCCGATGTGCTGGCCCTGAAGATCGCCAAGTCTGGCGGGCTTTACGGCATGACACGCACCGCAGCCGTGGGCGACGCCGCCGGCATGGCGCTGTATGGCGGCACCATGCTCGAAGGCTCGGTGGGATCGGTTGCGTCGGCGCACGGCTTTGCCACCTTGCCGCGCCTGGCATGGGGCACCGAATTGTTTGGCCCACTGCTTCTGAAAGACGACATCGTCGTCAACCCGCCGCGCTACGCCGACTTCGACATGCATTTGCCCAGCGGGCCCGGACTGGGCCTTGAGATCGACGAACACAAACTGGCTTTCTATCGCCGCGACCGCGCCGCCACTTCGCGCACGCCAAGCTAAACGCTTATTTCGTACACCGGCGAAGCTGCCTCGATGCAGCTCGACCCTCAAATCAAGAAAGACGGAGACAACATGACCCCTCGCCTCGCACTCAAACGACTGGCCCAAGCCAGCGTGGCGTTGACCTTACTGGGCGGCGCCGCGCATGCCTTCGCTCAGACCTACCCCGACCACCCCGTCAAATGGATCGTGCCGTTTCCCCCAGGCGGCGCCATGGACAGCATCGCGCGCACGCTCGGTGAGTCGATGGGCAAGCAACTCAACACCACGTTCGTCGTTGAAAACCGCGCCGGCGCGGGCGGCAATATCGGTGCAGCGAGTGTTGCACGCGCCAAGCCCGACGGCTACACCATCCTGATCGTGGCCAACGGCATGGCCGTCAACCCCGCGCTCTACAACGATCTCAACTACGACCCGCAGAAGGACTTCGCGCCGATTTCGCTGTTGGCGGTCGTGCCCAACGTGCTGGTGACCAACCCTGCGCGCAACGACGTCAAAAACGTTGCCGATGTGATTGCGCAGGCGAAAGAAAAACCCGGGCACTACACCTATGCGTCGGCTGGCGTGGGCACGTCGATTCACTTGGCGGGCGAATTGTTTGCGTCGATGGCCAAGGTCAACATGCTGCATGTGCCTTACAAGGGCAGCGGGCCGGCCGTCGCGGATTTGTTGGGTGGCCAGGTCGACTATATGTTCGACAGCATCACCTCATCCAAACCGCACATCACAGCTGGCAAACTCCGCGCACTCGCGGTAACCACGAGCAAACGGTCGGCAGCACTGCCCGACGTGCCCACGCTGGCCGAAAGTGGCTTGCCGGGCTACGAACTGATGCCGTGGTTTGCAGCGTTTGCGCCAGCAGGTACGCCGCCTGAGGTGATCGACAAACTCAATGCGGCCATGCGTCAGGCGCTGGATGAACCGAAGGTGAAAGCCACACTGGACTCGATCGGCGCCGAACCGATTGGCGGCACACCCACCGCATTGCGCGATCACCTCGCCAAGGAAACCGCGCAGTGGCAGGCCCTGGTCAAGGAACGCGGCATCAAGATCAATTGATCGGCAAGGCGACGCGATGCGCGCTCAGTTGACCGTAGCGCGCTTGTGCGCCATGTCGTAAGCCGCACCGCGCAACGTGTGCAACACCCAATCGTTGCCGCGCGTATGGCGCATGTACACCCCATAGCGCTCGCGCATTCCTGCGAGGTCCACTAGATTCTCGTCCCGGTTCAATGCGTAGACGTGATTGAGCCAAGGCTCGGCGTGCACACCTTGCGGGGCGGGGGCCAACGAAATCTTGTCGCCGTAATCTTCAGAAAACTGGCGCCAAATAGCCGCAGGCTTGGGCGGCATTGCAGCAACACTTGCGCTGGGCATCACGCCAGCCAGTTCTTCATTGCGCGCAAACTGCAAAATGGATGCATACAGTGTTGGGCCATACCCGTCGTCCGCGCCCACCGTGCACATATGAATCGTGGGAAGTCGTTGGTCGCCAGTCACTACCGTTTCCACCATGGCGCAGGCCACGAAGGTGGTGTCGTCGGGTACGGAACCCGCGAAAGACGTTGCGCTCAGCCATCGGCCGAGGGCACCGCGTGCGGTCACGCGCGTGCTGTGTTGCGACCGAAACAGCCCGATCAGATAGGGATCTGTGACCACCGCTTTCGCGTCGCGGTCGGTATAGAAAAGAAGGTCGGATGTGGATTTCAAAGGCATCCCTGCTCACCGAACAGGTGTTTCATAGGCACTCCATTGGGCAGCACGAAGATCACAGCAGGCGCCAAGCTTGGTCGCCGACACCCGCCAAAATATACAGTGAACGGGTTTTCGAGCCTGTAAACGTACGTGTCATCCGGTCACGCGAGCTACGCGATGGGGCGTCGGCAACCGCCCCCTACCAGGGTGGCAAGGCTTTCACAAAATCCACGAATACCCGCAACGGTGCGGGTAGATGGCGACGGCCCGGATAGTATAAAAAAGGCCCGGAGAAGCGTGGCCACCAGGGCTCCAGCACCGGTTCCAGTTCGCCGCGCTGCATATAAGGCTGCAGCCAATCCTCAAACAAATAGATCACGCCGCACCCGGAAACTGCCGCATCTACAGCGAGATCGGTTGCCGCGCCAATGCGCACCAAAAGTGGCCCTGTGGGTTCGATCTTGACCACATCGCCGCGCCGCTCAAACTCCCATGCGGGCATGGATCCGCTCGCGAACTGACCCCGCAAACAATCATGCTTCATCAGGTCGTGGGGATGCTTTGGCGTGCCGCGCGCGCGCAGATAATGCGGCGCCGCCGCGGTGGCGAAGCGCTGCTCGCGCGGCCCGATCGGAATGGCGATCATGTCCTGCTCAAGGCGCTCGTCATACCGAATGCCTGCATCGCAGCCTGCAGCCAGCACATCGACGAAGCTGTCTTCGGCGATTACTTCCAGCCGAATATCGGGATAGGCCGCCAGAAAAGCCGGCACGATCCGAGGCAACACCAAGCGCGCAGCGCTCACCGGTACATTCAGCTTCAACGTGCCTGCAGCCTTGTCACGAAATCCGTTGGCCACATCAAGCGCGGCATCGACTTCCTTGAGCGCAGGCTCAAGACGCTCGAGCAATCGCGCGCCGGCTTCGGTAGGCGCCACACTGCGCGTGGTGCGATTCAGGAGTCGCACACCCAGTTGATCCTCGAGCCGTCGCACCGCTTCACTCAGCCGGGACGCACTGCTGCCGGTCAATCGGGCGGCTTCGCGAAAGCCGTTTGCGCGGGCAACGGCCAGAAACGCGTGAATATCGCTCAAATTGGTCGTCATCGATTGCTCACTGTTCGCCATTCCGCACAAGCTGTGCCGATTTAGGCGGATTGTCGCACGCCGGTAGCGTGATTACAGTTGCCACATCACCTACCCACGGAGCCCTCCATGACCACCCCCGCACACGCAGCAGCAGGTACATACGCCCTCGGCGACCGCACCGTCAACCGGCTCGGTTACGGCGCCATGCAGTTGGCCGGCAAAGGAGTATTCGGTCCGCCCAAAGACGTCGCTGCCGCACTGGCGGTGTTGAAGGCGGCTGTGGAAGCCGGCGTCAACCATATCGATACGAGTGACTTCTATGGCCCGCACGTCACCAATCAACTCATTCGCCAAGCGCTTCACCCCTATGCCTCCGATCTCACGCTCGTCACCAAGATCGGCGCGTTTCGCGGCGCCGATGCTTCCTGGCTACCCGCCCTGGGGCGAGAGGACCTGATCCGTGCGGTGCACGACAACCTGCGCAACCTGGATCTGGATGCACTGGACGTCGTCAATCTACGCATCATGTTCGACGTGCACGGCCCTGCCGAAGGCACCATCGAAGAACCGCTGACCGTACTCGCCGAGCTGCAACGCCAAGGGCTCGTGCGCCATATCGGCTTGAGTAACGTCACGCGTGCGCAGGTTGCTGAAGGCCGCGAGATCGCCGATATCGTCTGCGTGCAAAATCAGTACAACCTGGTGCACCGCCAGGATGACGCAATGATCGATGAACTGGCCGCAGCCGGCATTGCCTACGTACCGTTCTTTCCGCTGGGTGGCTTTACACCGTTGCAGTCGGATGCCCTGTCGAGCGTGGCAAAACAGTTGAACGCCACGCCCATGCAGGTGGCCCTCGCATGGCTGCTGCAACGCGCGCCCAATATCCTGCTGATACCCGGCACGTCGTCCGTCGCGCATTTGCACGAGAACCTCAACGCCGCGTCGCTCGCGTTGCCTGCGGAAGCATTAGCCGCACTGGATAAGATCGGTTCGAATGCACATTCATCACATCCGGTAAGAGAGCGGTAAGACTAACCCCACCAAAATCGCGTTTTTGAAAGCGGATGGGGAAAGCGATGTCTTGGTTGAATGCAGGCTCGAATCGAGTGGTACTGGGCGCCCTTATCGCGGCCATCACGGGGCCAGTGGCGACCCAAGCCGCCGACATCGGCGATCCCGAGCCCACTCAGGAATATGCATCGCAGTGGGGATTGGGTGCAGGCGTGGGAATCAAGCGCAGCCCGTATCGCGGCGTGGGCAACGAAACCAACGCCATCCCGCTGTTGAGTTTTGAAAATCGATACGTGCGCTTTTTCGGCACCACACTCGATGCCAAACTGCCGTCGGCCGGCCCCGTGGATTTTTCGATCCGCGCCAGGTATGGCTTGGGCGATGGCTACAAATCATCCGACTCGTCTTATCTTTCCGGCATGGACGAACGCAAAGGCGGGCTATCCTTGGGCCTGGCCACAACGTGGCACAACGATCTGGCCAACGTGTCGTTGGAATGGATGCGCGCCACAAGCAACGGCAAGGGCAATCGCATCAAGTTGGCCGTAGAGCGCTCGTTCGACGTGTCAAACAGCGTCAGCCTTACGCCTTACGCGGCGATCGAACGCGCCGACCGTAAAGACGTCGACTACTATTTCGGCGTCAAGACGAGCGAGATCCGGGCCAACCGGCCAGGTTATGAAGGGCGGGCCACTACGAACATCGAAGGGGGCATCCGTCTGAACTACACATTGACGAAGCAGCAGAATGTTTTTGTCGACGTAGGCGTCCAGCACTGGGGTGCCGGCGTCACCGACAGTCCCTTGGTAGATCGCAGCACCTCACCCACGATGCGCCTCGGCTATCTCTACCGATTCTAACCATCCCATGTCCACCAACCGCGTCGCGCTGCTCGAAGATAATCCGCGCATGGCCGCCCTCATTTGCAAGGCGCTGTCGGCTGCCGGCATTCCGGTGGATGTGTTCGAACGCATCGACTCGGCGTGGCAAGCCATCGCGCCGGGTGGCTATGCCGCGCTGGTCATCGATCGCAGCGTGCCCGATGGCGACGGCCTCGATCTGGTGAAAAGATTGCGGGCTCGAGGTAACGCCACACCTTGCCTGATGGTCACGGCGCGCGACGCGATCCACGACCGCATCCAGGGGCTGGAATCCGGCGCGGACGACTATTTGCCCAAGCCTTTTTCTCTGGAAGAATTCGTCGCCCGCGTGCGGGCATTGATGCGGCGCCCGGTCGTTTTGGCGAGTTTGAATCCATCGTTTGGCGGACTCACCGTGCATCCCGATATGGGATGCATGACGCACGGCCCAACGAACGTGCCGCTGCCGCCGGCAGAATTGCAGATCCTGTTGGCGTTGGTCCAGGCGGCAGGCCAGGTGATCCGCCGCAGCCGGCTCGAAGCCACCGGTTGGGGCTTGGGCGAAGGCGTCACGCCCAATGCGCTCGACGTGGCCGTTCATCGCTTGCGTCGAAAGATCGCATCGGCCGGCGCCGCCGTGCAGATTGTCAACCTGCGCGGCCAGGGTTTCGCATTGCAAGCCATCGATGAAACGCAATAGCCTGACCGCCAAGCTGTTGGCAGCCACTACCCTCGCCCTGCTTGCGACCGCAGCGCTGGTTGCCTCACTCTCCTATGTCGTGATCACGCACTATCCGGGCGTATGGCTTGAAGCGGATTTCGTATCGTCCGCCGACGAGGTGGCTGACGGTCTCATCTTCGATGCCGCCGATCGCCCCATTGCGCTCAAGATCCATTCCGGTCTGACGAGCGCCTACGCCGCCTTGCATAACGACATGCTTTATCGTGTCGTCGATCCAGATGGCAACGTATTGCTGGCCGCCGATGCCAACGCAAAGGCCCTGACGCCTGACGATAAACCCTTCGATTCAACACTGACGCGCTTCGACCTTGTGCGCGATGGCAATCTGCTGCACGTGGCCACCTTTCCGCTGGATCGGCCCGGTCCCGTTTACTACTTGCAACTCGCGCGCAGCGAACGCTTTCAACAAGCCATGACGGGGCTCGAAAGCAGCACCGCACATGAGGCAGGATTGACGGCGACCATCATGGCGCTATTGATCTTCAGCGCGATCGTGTTCTATACCCTGCGCCGGGTACTCAAGCCCCTGCATACCGCTTCCGAAGCCGCGGCCCGCATCACGCCCGGCAATCGGCACACGCGTCTATCGACCGACGGCATGCCCAGCGAGCTTGTGCCACTCATCACCGCGCTCAATCAGGCCTTGGAGCGACTATCGGTGGGTTATGAAGTGCAGCAGGAATTTCTCACGACCGCTGCGCACGAACTGAAAACGCCCCTCGCACTGATGCGTGGCACCGTCGAACTCGGCGACTCCCCCGATCGCACCACCCTGCTGGCCGACATCGACGGGATGTCGCGGCAGGTGCAGCAACTGCTGCAGCTGGCCGAGTGCAGCGAATCGCAGAATTACACGATGGCGCCCACCGACATGGCCCTTGTGGTGGCCGACGCCACAGCCAAGTTGACCCGCCTGGCCACCAATGCCCAGGTCGTCATGCACACCACGCTGGCGCCGTGCGTCATCCAGGCCGACCGCGCCGCCCTCTTCATTTTGCTGCGCAACCTCTTGGAAAATGCTGTGCGTTTCGCACCGCGTGGCAGCGCGATTGAAGTCGCCCTGAATGCGCAGGGACTATCGGTGCGCGACCATGGCGTCGGGATCGACCCGCAGGATATGCCGATGGTGTTCCGGCGCTACTGGCGAGGAAGCAACCCCAGCGGCGGCGGATCGGGCCTCGGGCTGGCGATCTGCAAGCAGATCGCGCACGCCCATGGCTGGTCGATATCCGTACACAACGCTGACCCGGGCGCCTGCTTTCAGATTCATTTTCAACAGCCGTGACGCCGCATGAGGTGAATGACGCCTAGGCCGGCACGAGATCGCCCGCGCGCGCTCGCTTGCTTGATTCGACAAGCATCGCTATCATCGCTTCACGCAACAATTGAAGTTATATGAAACGCGATAGCAGACTTTCCGGTGTTCTCCACGTCCTTCTGCACATGGCCGAGGTCGATGGCCCCGTCACGTCGGATGTGATGGCGCGCACGATGCAAACCAATCCGGTCGTGATCCGCCGCATCATGAGCGGGCTTCGCGACCAAGGCTTCGTCCGCTCCGAGAAAGGCCACGGCGGCGGTTGGACCATTGCCCGCGACCTCAGCGGCATCACCTTGCTCGATGTGTATCGCGCGCTGGGCGAACCGGAGCCGTTTGCGATGGGCCATCGTACCGAAGCGCCGGGCTGCGCCGTTGAACAAGCCGTCAATGCAGCGCTAGCAAGCGCTTTCAAGGATGCAGAAGCCCTGCTGCTTGCGCGTTTCAAAAAGGTCACGCTCGCCCAGTTGAGCGCGGATTTTCATGCTCGCCTGATCGCCAGCGGCACCTCAATCGATTTGGAGAACATGCATGACACATGATGCGATCGTCGTTGGCGGAAGTTTCGCCGGCCTTTCCGCCGCCTTGTACATTGCCCGCGCCCGCCGCAAGGTATGCGTGATCGATACGGCCAAGCCGCGCAACCGATTTGCAGCCGCTTCTCACGGGTTCTTCGGTCAAGACGGCAGTAAGCCGCAAGACATGATTGCGCAGGCACGCGATCAATTGCTGAAGTACCCCACTGTGCAATGGCAATCCAGCGCCGCCGTTGCGGTGGCCGCCCAACAAGACGGTTTCGAACTCCGAATGGCCACCGGCGAAACGCTCGCCACGCGCAAGCTCGTACTCGCCTTCGGCATCACGGACGTGCTGCCCGCCGTGACGGGGCTCAACGAGCGTTGGGGCAGGAGCGTGCTGCACTGCCCCTACTGCCACGGATTTGAATTCGCCGACGCGGATCTCGGCGTGTTGTACGCCGCCGAGGGCTCGATTCATCAGGCGTTGCTGATTGCCGAATGGGGCCCCACCACGCTTTTCCTCAACGGCCACACGCTGCCCGACGACACCGTGCGCGAGAAACTCCTCTCCCGCGGGATTGCGATCGAACCGGCACCCGTGCTGCGGCTTGAAGGGCCGCACACGTCGCTCACTGCTGTGGTGCTGGCAGACGGCCGCAACGTGGCACTACAAGCGCTGTTCATCGCTGCGCCCACTCGGCTCAACAGCGATCTCGCCGAACAGCTCGGATGCGCGATCGACGACGGCCCGATCGGCCCGGTGATCCGCACTCGGGCCGACAAGCTCACCACGGTACCCAACGTTTACGCGGCTGGCGACATTGCCCGCGCCCCGCACAGCGTGGCGTGGGCGGCCAGCGACGGCGTCATGGCCGGCACCGCGGTGCACCGCGCGCTGGTGTTTCCCGAAACCGGCCAGTGAGGGGACGGTTGCGGCGTTTCTGATATCAAGCCGCGTCTGGCCGATGCCGCAGATACCCCAGCACGGCCTGCACGACTTCTTGCTCGGCGACCGCCAACATCCCGGCGTCTGCGTCCCCTTCCTTCAACCCTGCTGACGCGGTCCAGTGATCCATGATGGCCTGGATCATCACCGGCACCGTGCGCGCAGCACGGTAATGATCCGCGCCCTCGAGCGCCTGGCACTGCCTGAAAAACTGCAGGCATAGATCACTGCCCTGCTGCAGATAGGCATCGATCACATCGCCGACCGGCAATCGAGCTTCTTCATGGTCGATCGCGGACGCGAGCAGCCCATCCTCGCGGCTGTGCTTGATGACGGCACGAATGAGGATGCGGACGGCGGCGTCCAGATCGTCGCGCGGTGCAGCGTCGATTGCCTCGGCCATGTCGCGCAGCATGCGCATCTTCTGACGATGAATCAACGCCAGCATCAGGGCATCTTTGTTGGGGAAGTACTGATACAGGCTGCCCACGCTTGTACCGGCGCGCGCGGCGATGGCATTGGTGTTGAATCCCTTTAACCCCTCGCAAGACAAAATCTGAGTAGCCGCCTGCAAGAGCGCATCGTGCGTGGCTTGTGAGCGGGCTTGGCGCGGCGATTTACGGGGGCTGAGCGAGGGGTTGGACATAGCGAGTCAGCGTTCAAACAATGCGAGTAACGAATGTGAGCATTTATTCATAAACTGAGTGTTGCCGCAAGCCTTCCTCAGACGCCGCCGCCTCCACACCTCACACAGGACGCCACAATGCCTTCGCTTATTCACGACCTGCTCGCCAGCCCATCCTTCGAAATATTCGCACGCGTTCTGCTCACATCGTTCTTTTGGGTAGCGGGAATCTTCGGCCTGTTCAAGTTCGGCATGATGGTCAACGTCATCGAGCGGCAGTCGTTACCCGCTCCTCGCCTGATCGTTGCCGCCATGATCGTCACCGAACTCGTCGGCTCGGCGCTGCTCATCACCAACTTCAACGGCATGGCCTGGTTAGGCGCCGGCGCGTTGGGCGTTTTCACCCTGCTGTCGATTCCGCTCGGGCACCCCTTTTGGCGATTTTCCCCACCCAAGAAGATGGAGGAATTTCAGATCGCCCTTGAGCATCTCGCCGTGACCGGCGGGCTGATCTGCGCGGCGATCCTCACCGTCCGATAAGCGCATGATGTCACGCAGCAAGCCCCAGGCGCTGCGCCGAACGCGACCGAAAGCGCTAGGCGATTTTCGGCTCTGCCAGGGATTCAGCCAGAAAATCCACCAATGCCGCCACGCGGCGCGGCGGCGGCCCACCCGGATACACCGCATACATATCGGTCGTGCCCACGACGAAATCGTCGAGCGCTACCTCCAGCGCACCGGACGTAAGCTCTTGCTGGATATCCAGCGATTCTTGATGATGACGCCCAGGCCCTCCACTGCCCATTCGCGCAGCAGCCCGCCATCGCTGGCCTGCCGATCGCCCGCTACCTTCACGCTGAAGAGCCGCTCACCATCGCGAAACGGCCACGCCGCCAGAGGCGCGCCGGGACGCGCCAGGATCAGGCAATTGTGATCGGCGAGATGATCGGGATGCGTGGGCTTGCCATGACGCGCCCAGTATTGCGGTGCTGCGCAAACCAGGCGCTTGCCACCGATCAGCAGCCGCGCACGCATACCGGAATCGCGCAGCGGGCCGTTGCGCAACGCCAGATCGATTCGCTCTTCGATCAGGTCGACAGTGCTGTCGTTCAGGATCAAGCTCACATGTATGGCGGGATGACGGGCTTGAAAAATATCAAGCAGCGGGCGCAAGCGACGACGACCGAAATCATTCGTGGTGTTGATTCGAATCGAGCCCGACAGCGGTCCATCCTCGCGCAGTTCGCTCAGCGCCGTGTCCCACGCCGAAACCATGCCACGCGCATCGTTCAACAACGATTCGCCCTCACGTGTGAAGACGAGCCGGCGCGTCGAGCGCGTCATCAACCGTGCGCCGGTTTCTTGTTCAAGCTGCGTCACGGCGAGCGCCACGGTCGACGTCGCCATCGCGCGTTGCCTGGCCACCCCCGAGAAACTGCCTGTCTCGGCCACGTCGATCAGCAAACGCAGTGCATCGATACGATCCATGTTTCCGAGCCTCACTGGTTGAGCGGGAGATGCAGCCAACCTGCAGCATACCTGGGGCATCGTTCGAGATACTCGAACAGTCATTTCGAGCGTAACCGCTTCTCCCACCCTGATGGAAGGTACAGAATGACCCCAACACAGCGAGGTATTCATCGTGATCATTGACTTCACTCATCGCAACGTTTTCATTTCGGGATCCACCAGTGGCATCGGATTCGCAACAGCCCAGGCCTTTCTGGCGTCCGGCGCCAACGTGGTCATCAACGGTCGCAGCGAAGCGAGCGTGGACGCCGCATTGACCAAACTCGGCGGCGCCGGCCCCAGGCTCACCGGCTTCGCCGGCGATCTCAGCACCCCGGCCGCCTGCGACAAACTTATCGCCGCCCATCCCGATTTCGATATCGTCATCAACAATCTCGGCATCTTCGGCCTGCAGGATTTCTTCGACACGGCCGACGACGACTGGGAGAATTTCTTCCAGACCAACGTCATGTCGGGCGTGCGACTGGCGCGGGCTTACGCACCGGCCATGGCCGCGCGCGGCTGGGGCCGCATCGTGTTCATCTCATCCGAATCGGCCATCAACATCCCGTCGGACATGATCCATTACGGCTTCACGAAAACCGCGCAGCTTTCAATCTCGCGTGGGTTGGCGAAGCGCCTGGCCGGAACCGGTGTCACGGTCAATGCCGTGTTGCCGGGTCCCACGCTATCCGAAGGCGTGGCCGCCATGCTGCAAGCCGATGTCGACCGCACCGGCGACAGCCTCGACAAAGTGGCCACCGACTTCATCGCCGCGCACCGCAGTTCGTCGATCATCAAACGCGCAGCGCGTGTGGATGAAGTGGCCAACATGGTGCTGTACGTCAGTTCCGAACAAGCGTCGGCCACCACGGGCGCCGCGCTGCGCGTGGATGGCGGCGTGATCGAAAGCATCTAGCCCGATCTCCAGTCAAGCATTTCCATTCTCTTCATTCGCATTGCGCACGCGACCGAGGCCTGAGGCGCGGTCGTGCGCCTCAACACACGGATACGCCATGACCCATCCCATCATTGCCGCCATCGAAGCACGAAACACGATCAATCTGTTCGATGCGTCCCAGCGCATCAGCGACGAACACATCAGCGAACTCGTGCGCCTGGCCACGCGGGCCCCTACCGCGTTCAATCTGCAAAACTGGCGCTTCATTGCCGTGCGCACGCCCGAGGCCAAGCAGCGACTGCGCAAGGTGGCGTGGGATCAGGCCAAAGTGGAAGAAGCCGGCGTGACCTTCATCGTGTGCGGTCAAATGACGGATGAGCGCGTACTGGCCGATCGTCTCGCGCCGGCTGTCGACGCGGGCATCATGCCGGCGAGCATGGTGCCCAGTTGGGAAGCCGGCGCCAGGATGCTGTACGCCGGTCAGGTCTGGCGGCAGCGCGATGAGGCCGTACGCTCGGCCACGTTCGGCGCCACCACGCTCATCTACGCTGCCCATGCGCTGGGATTCGGTGCCGCACCGATGATCGGCTTCGACCACGAAGCGGTCGCGCATGAGTTCGATCTGCTGCCCAATGAGATCCCGGTCATGCTTCTGGCCGTGGGCCACGCCAAACCGGAAAACTGGCCGCAAAAACCGCGTCGCCCGCTCGCGCAGGTGCTGAACATCGTTTGATCGTCAAGCTTCATGCCACAACGCGCGCAGAAGCCTCGCTGCCCACAGCCACGGCGTGCGCGCGTATTTACTTTCGCACCAGCACCCGCTTTGCGCTGTCTTGCATGGCGTTCACAAACGTTTGCACGGCCGGATGCTGGCGCTCACCCTTGCGGTAGGCCAGCAAAATGCGGCGCTGAATCTCCGGACGCAAACGCACCGCCGTCACGCCTGGCAAGGGTTTGATCAAACGCAAACCTGAGGCGATCGAGATCGAGCATCCCGATGCCACCATCGCCGCGACCATCCCGAACCCCGAGCAGTGCGCATTGATGCGCGGTTCGAACCCGGCCCGCCGACACAATCCTCCGATGAACGTGCCAAACGAACTTGACGTCGAATCCAGCGCCCACGCTTCATCGCGCAGATCCACGACACGCAGCGACGTGCGGCCTGCCAGCGGATGGTCATCCGGCAGCAACACGTGCAACACATCCTGCGCCACGGGCAGCAAGTCGTACGCATCGTGGCGCCCGCCTGGGTCCGCAGCCAGATCATCGATCACTGCGACATCGGTGTGCCAGGCGCCCAATGCCGTCAAGCCTTCCTGCGGCTCCATTTCCTGCACCACGATCCGCAAGTGCGGATGGGTATCCCGCAGTGCCCGCACCGTATCGGCCAATACGGCCACAGCGATGGAGGGAAACGCCGCCACACGCAATTCACCCGCGATGTCGCTGCGCAATTGCGCAAGCTCCGCCTTTGCCTCGTCCAGTACAGCCATGATGCGCTCCGTATGACGCACCAGTGCGTCACCTGCAGGCGTGAGCGCGACGCCCCGCCCCCGCCGTTCGGTCAATCGGGTATCGAGATCTCGCTCGAGCTGCGCAATCTGCTGCGAGATTGCCGACGGCGTGAGGTGCAGCGATTCGGCAGCCGCCGCCATGGTGCCGCAGGTCGCCAGCGCACGCAGCGTCAGCAGACGATTCATATCCATGAAATGAGCCCGGTTTGGGTGTTTCCGACAGGTTGATTCCTTAACGATTCTAACGAATTCGCTAATTTCCTATTAGTAGAAATAACGCCCAATTTTCTACAGACCGACCCGAGACATCGCTGCACACGGCGCCGGGCCGTCGCGCCGATCATCAAAAAAAATTTCCGCATCTGCTCAATATTTCATATTTGCTTATTCAAGCACAAATACACGTCGATTTACATTTCATAACTTATCGAGAGTTACATCCATTTCATTTTGTGTAAGTGGTGTAATTCTTTGAAAGGTTAAATCGCTTTATTACGACTAGTCTCACTCATCCTCACATAAACGGAAATACTCAGAAACGAACCTTGCATGGCGGCCCCGCTAAGATCCGTCCGCTCGCTGCCCTGCACCATTTTTAGGGTATCGATATGTAAACCGTTCCGAGCAATATGCTCCCCCAAATAACACGTTCGTATTGCAGATTTGCGTCGATCCGTGGGGTTTGGACACCGATTTCTAATGTGTTCGACACGTCGAAAACAATGAGGCTCTAGTGGTAAAACGAATCGCAGTGTGTGGCCTTGGATATGTCGGCTTACCCGTAGCCGTCGCATTTGCAAGACGCTTTGATGTCATCGGTTTTGACGTAGACAAACGGCGAATCGAACGATTGAAAGAAGGAGATGACTGGACCGGCGAAATCGAACGCGATGTCCTGCTCGCCTCCCCACTGACGTTCACAGACAGCGTACAGGCACTTGAAGGCTGCGACTTTTTCGTGGTCGCGGTCCCGACGCCTGTGGACGAGCGAAACAATCCGGACTTCTCCCTGCTGGTCCGGGCCTGCCAGTCGATCGGTCCCGTGATGCGCGCGGGCTGCATCGTCGTCTTCGAATCCACGGTCCACCCGGGCGCCACCGAAGAGATCTGCGGGCCGGAGCTTGAGAAAGTGTCCGGCTTGCGTTGCGGTATCGACTTCAAGCTCGGCTACAGTCCCGAACGCATCAATCCGGGCGATCGCGAGCACCCGCTCGAGAAGATCGTCAAGATCGTTTCCGGCCAGGATGAAGAATCGCTGGAAATCATCGCCGGCGTCTACGAAAAAATCATCGATGCCGGCGTGCACCGCGCCTCCTCCATCAAGGTGGCCGAAGCGGCGAAAGTGCTTGAGAACACACAGCGCGACATCAATATCGCGCTGATGAACGAGATGTCGAAGATCTGCGATCTGGTCGGCATCCGCACCTCAGAGGTTCTGACCGCCGCTGGAACCAAATGGAACTTTCTCAAGTTCACCCCCGGTCTCGTGGGGGGCCACTGCATCGGGGTCGATCCGTATTACCTGACGTCCAAAGCGCAGGAACTCGGCTATCACCCTGAGGTCATCCTGTCGGGTCGCCGCATCAACGACGGCATGGCCAATCACGTTGCCTCGCGCGTGGTGCAAACCCTGGCGCGCAACGGTGGCCTCAATGCGTCGACCCGCGTCGGCATCCTGGGCATGACGTTCAAGGAGAACGTGCCCGACATCCGCAATTCGAAAGTGGTCGATCTCTACAAGGCCCTCGGCAGCTACGGCATCACCCCGGTGGCCTGCGACCCAATGGTCGATTCGGATCAGATGGAACACGAATACGGCATCAAGCTCGTCGAGCGTGACGGCTTTCGCGATCTGGACGTCTTGATTCTGGCCGTTCCGCACCGCGAAACCATGGACACCATCTGGGAGGACATCCCCCATCTGGTCAAGCGTGGCGGCATGGTGTGCGACTTGAAATCGGTGCTCGACAGCAAGCGGCTTCAGTCCGACCTCGTGTACTGGACGCTCTAAGTCAATCTCGTCATCCATTACTACCAAAGAGGCCCTGAATGGCTGCTTTTACCATCGCTCCGATTGGAACCTGCCGCATCCACACGCCACTGCGTGATGCCGTAGGCCGCTACCCGATCAAGCTGCAACTCGGGCGCAATTACGGGTTCGTGCACACCAGTGGAGAGGCGCTTCAGCAGGCGCGATTCATGTTCGGCCAAGGCGACATTCCCGCCGATGTTCAACGCCTGATCTTCCGGCCGTCGAATGGCGAACAGGCGCGCGGCGGGACGCACAAGCCGGCCGACTTGTACATGGTCGAACTGTCGTCGCGCAAGCTGTTGACCATCGATGGATATCCCATTCAGTCCAACTATCTGGTGCGCTATTTCAGCGAATTTTTCGCCGACCGTGCGCGCACCCGGATGTTCTGGTCGCTGGCTAGCGCCGACCGGCTTGCCGAACGGCGCGCACTGCTCGATCAGGACCCCGTGTTCAAAACCCTCGACGCGGACGATCAAGCGCTGCTCTCCCGCATCTTGAAACGCGATCCTGCGGATGACGAGATCGAGCAGGACATGCGTCAGCTCGTCGAATTGCTCGGCCGGGACAAGGTGGTGTTCGTCACCCATGTCAACGCCCTGACGCCGGACAACGCGCCGATCGAACAGCGCGAGCAACTGATTGCCGCAGTGATGGCCAGCGCGCAGCGCATCGGCGTGCCTTGCTACGATCCCACGCCGCTGATGAACAAGATCGGGCAAGCCGACGCGATGGAAGACGGTGGGTTCGATCTGACGCACTACACGCAAACCTTTGCAGAGCGCCTCTACAGCGACTGGTTCAAGAACTTCATGCGTCCGAGGATGGGTGCGTCCACGCTGCAGCCTGCCGTACCCAAGCTTGGCGCTGAAGAAAGCGCGGAGCATCTCGAAAAAGTTTGGGAATCGGGTGATCTGCGCCGCGCATCCGAAGGCGTGCGCGACGTATTGCGCCGCCACCCCGGGCTGCTTGACCACGTGCTCCTGTTTGCGAAGATGCAGGAAGAGCTGGGCGATTATGAAGGGTCGCTTGCGCTGTTGGGCAGCGCCGATGGCGCACTCGCATCGGGCAGTAAGGCCGAGCAGATATTGATGCGCAATCAATTCAAGCTTGGGCGCCATGATGTGGCGTACTCGCTCGCGGTCGGTCTGCTGGGCGATGAGATCGAAACGCCGGAAATCGTTCGGATCGCGGCGGTTTCCGCAGGGCAGTTGGGGTACATGGACGAGGCCCTGGGCAACTGGAAGCAACTGTTCCGTATCACGGCCTCGGAAGAAGCGGACGCGGTTGAAGCCGCCGACAAGGTGCTCTCGCTGCTGCAGGCAAGCGGCGACATGGAAGCTGTACTACGTTGGGTCAACGAAGTTCGTGCGGCCATACCCTCATATGGCCGCGGCTTCGCAGTACTGTGGCGTGACCGGCTGCTCGCCGGGGATCGCGTGGGATTGCGTGCCCTGGCGTCCGAGTCTCCCGCGATCGATGATGTCGACGCCCTGGAACTCGTCAAGGAAGCCTCGTGGCGCGGCTTCATCATGGCCGCGGCTGCGTTGGCGGTGTCTTGCGGCTTGGCCAACAGCGCGCGCGAAGAGGTGGGCGCCTGGCTGCTTGCGCAATCGTCGACGTGGGCTGAAGAAGGCACGCGCGCACTGGACGAGGGGCGTCTGCGCGACGCCGCCGACCGAATCTGCGCGCATCGTCTGCTCAATCCTGACGCCTTGACCGGGCTGCGCGCACAGCGCGCCTTCGAGCGTGCCATGCGCCTGGGTGTGCGGGCCGCCCTCCTGGCCGGCAACCACAAGGAAGTGATCGACCTCACCGATATCGCACTCGATACCAACGTGCAATTTCCCGAGCTCGACGCCATGCGCGGCCGTGCAGCCGACGCACTCGGGGACAAACAGACGGCCATGCGGCACCTCGGACAGGCTGCGGCCGACGAATCTGCGCCGCTGAGCACGCAGTTGTATTTTGCGCGGGTGGCCTTTCACGGTGGATGGTTCGGCCAAGCCATCGACGCCTACACGTGGGTGCTCGCCCATGCCTCGGCCGACCAGAGCGCAAAAGACGAAGCGCAGCGTCAGCTCGACAGACTCGGACCTCGCGCCATCCGCAGCGCTCGGGAAATGGTGTCTGCCGGCGATCATCGCGGGGCCTGGAATCTGCTGGAGCGCGTTGCCCAGTCGTGGCCACAGATGACTGAAGTCGACCACGAGAAACGGCGCATCCTCGCCGTCCTGTATGCCGAAGTGCGTGCGCTGGATCCGTCGAGCACCACCGAACGTCTCGCGCTCGGCGAGCGGATCCTGCAGCTCGTTCCCAACGATCTCATCGGCTTGCGCCTGGCTGCCGTTGGCGCTATGCGTCTGCATCGATTCGAGCACGCCTTGCCTTACTGGCGATCGCTCAAGGAACATGCCGAGAATCCTGCACAGTTCGACCACTATATCCAGCGCTGCCTGGTGTGGATCGAGAAGGCCAATCGCAGGAAGGCAGCATGACGCCCCCCGTGATCTCCGAGCAGGCAGACGTCAAGTGCGATCTCCAGGAGGTTCACGCCCAGCTGGAAGAGATCGTCACGGCGTCGGGACGCGTGCAGGTCGCACAGGAAAACCTGGCCCGCGCGGAAGCGCTGGCGGGCGCTCACATGTCCGACGCCAAGGTCCGTTTCCTTCTCCTTCGGCTGAAGGAGGCGGCAGGCTTGAACGAGGGCATGTCCGAGCAGTGGTCCGCGTTGTTGGAAGCGTGCCCGGATGACCTGCAGATCGTGCGCTATCGCGCGACCCGTCTTGTAAAAGAACGGCATCTCGATGCGGCCTTAGCCTTGGTCGACCGCCATCTACCCGAGTCGACGGACATCCCCACCCAACTTTTCGCACGGGCCAAACTGCTCAGCGACATCCGGGCGCACGGGCAGTCGGATACGCTGTTTCGCCGACTGATCTCGCAGCATGTCGATCGCAACATACGGGTCGAATTCGCCAAGCGCCTGCGTAAACGCGGTTTGCTCGCGGATGCATTCGCCGTCATCGCCCCCGTTGCAGGACAACTTGCGCCGGGCAGCAAGGCGGCCGAACTTGCCACTGCGCTGGCAAGTGACTACGTGTTCTATCAAGGCTTCGAACCCGAAGGCGCGCTGGCGGGTAAAGACATCAAGATCGTGTCGATGAAACATGCGATCCTGCATTTTCGCGATCGGCAAATCGCTGAGCACTCGCCGGACAAACCTGTCTCCGTCGCACTCGTGACCGGCAGCCTCGGACCCGGTGGCGCCGAGCGACAGCTCACCCGGCTCGCCGGTGAATTGAGCCGGATGGCCGAATTTCCGGCGGGTCAGCCCGCCGCGCTGCTCATGCGCCCGGAAAAAGTGGAAGTACTGGTGAAGCAGCATACCGAGCCCACCGGCTCCGGCAAAAAGCAGGGACTGGATTTCTTCTTGCCGATTCTGGTCAATGCGCAGATTCCGGTCACTGAAATCAACCGATTGCCTGCGATCTCCGCGTCTCATCAAACTGTGCCCGAGGGTAGCCTGGGCCGCCTGCTGGAGCAGTTGCCGCCCCCCGTTCACTACGGCGTGACGCGGCTTGCGCCACTCTTGCGGGCAAATCCCTTCGACGTGGTGAGCTTGTGGCAGGACGGCACGTGCCTGTTTGGCGCATTGGCCGCTCTGCTCGTCGGCGTGCCGACGATCCACCTCGTGTTTCGCGGGTTGCCGCCGAATATCCGCAAGGACCGCTTCCGAGAAGAATATCCGGAGCTGTATCAGGCTTTGGCGCAAGTGCCCGGGGTGTATTTCGTCAGCAACAGCCGCACGGCGGCCGAGGCTTACGCAAAATGGCTCGACATCCCGATCGTGCGCTTTCACGTCCTGTACAACGGCGTGCCGGATCTGACGACCGACGCTTCGGTGGCAGACGAGAATAAGTGGCAGGCCTTTCAGGAGAACACCACCGAGGCCACGGAGACGATCGGTGGCGTATTTCGCCTGGAGCCGGACAAGCGGCCACAACTCTGGATCAAGCTGGCGGCGCTCTATCTGAAGCGGCGTCCGCAAGCGCGCTTTGTCATCGTGGGCGACGGGCGTCTGCACGAGATCATCGTGGCGCTGGCCTCGGAGCTGCACGTGACCGACAGGTTGCTGCTCGTCGGGTTGTCGAACCACGTGGGTTACTGGTATTCGAAAATGGACACCAGCGTTTTGCTTTCCCGCTATGAGGGCTTGCCCAATGTGCTGATCGAAGCGCAGCTTCTGGGTGTTCCGGTGGTCTCCACGCCTGCCGGCGGTGCCGGTGAGTGCTTTGTGGAAAATGAAACGGGCCACCTGCTGGGCGATGTCGAGCACCCGGACCTGAACGAGGCCTGCGACAAAATCGAATCGATGGTCGATCTCGCGCGCAGTAATGAAGCCCTGAAAACGCAAAGCCGCTATCGGGCGCAAACGTTGTTTTCGCTCGAGTCGATGCTCTCCAAGTTCCTATCGCTGTGCGTGCCCGTCATGCACATGTCGGATAACGATGAATGCATCGATTTCCAGCCCATGCGCCGGATGACAGCCTGACTGCCGCTTGGTCGTCCTCAAGCCCCAAAGGTATACGATTTTATGCAAAAGAACGTTCCGGCTCCCGGCCGGCGACGCGCCGCCGCGCCCGTCATCGTGCTGCTTGCCGCACTTGCCCTCACGGGCTGCCAACTTCCACGGTCCGGCCCGATGTTGAGCGAGATGACCGGCGCGCACGATGACAAGGATGTGGTGGTGATGCCCGTCTCGCGCGAACTCGTGCGGGCGAGTCAGGTGCCTGCCGTCGCTGATTTTCCCGTGCGCTATCGTGACCTCACCCAGGCTGGATTCGATCGCCTGGTGTCAGGCGACGGCATCAACGTCAAAGTCTGGGAGCGAGGTGGGCTCGGCGTTTTCGCGGCAGATCCCTCCGGCGTCAGTGACCTTGGCAACCAGGAAATCGATCGGGCGGGAAACATCTATTTCCCTATCCTCGGAAAATTTCGCGCGGCAGACTTGACGCTGGGGCAACTGCACGACGCCATCATTGCGCGCCTGGCCCGGCTCGTGGTGGGTGCGGACATCAGCGTGACACGCGCGGCCGATGCGCGCGGGCAGATGGTGACTGTGCAGGGCAATCTGACCAAGCCCGGCATGTATCCCATCACCCAGACGGCCCAACGCCTGAGCAGCGCGCTGGCGCTGGCGGCACCGGTGCAGACGAATCCGGAACAACTCGTCATCAGCCTGCGCCGCGATAACCAGGTGGCCTCGGTCCGGCTGTCGGATCTCTATCGCAACCAGAACAATGACATCCTGCTGCGGCCGGGCGATGTCATTACCGCTTATGACTCGCGGGAATATCTGACCGTACTGGGTGCGGCCGGGAATCAAGGGCGCGTTGCGATCAGCAAGCGCAACTACACCGTCCTGGACGCCTTGGCCGACGCCAAAGGCCTCGATGACGCGACGGCCGACCCGCGATCGGTGTTTCTGTTCACACCGGCAACTGCCGGGGCCGCCGGCAAGCCCGACATGCTGCCGGTGGTCTATCAGTTCGACCTCACCCGCCCGGAGCAGATTGCGCTGGCCCGCGAATTCGCGGTGCATGAAGGCCAGGCCCTCTACATCTCGGATGCGCCGTTCACGCAAGTGCAAAAGGTGCTGTCGGCATTCCGCGTCACCATGAGCGCCGGCTTCAGCGCCACCCGCACGATCGACGGCGACTCCGGCTCGACGACTACCGGCATACCTTGATAGCGTGTCGATAAGCAACGAAGACCGAATCAAGGGCTGGCGTACGCGCCGAAAGGACAGCAGTTATGCCGTCGGCTCCGGCGTCAGGGATTGGCGTCTGGATCCGGCCGTGCTGTTTCAAGCCACGGCATCGCCGACCGTCCTGCTCAAGCCGCTCCTGGCGCGCCTGCAGGGTGAACCGCACGATTCCGTGGCGGCCCGCCGCGCGGTTTACGAGGCCGTGCAGACGGAGTTGAACGCGGAGATTGCGCGCAGCGCGGTCGATGAAACGCTGGCCGACTTTTCCCGCCGGCGCCTGCGGATCATCGTGCGCCTGCTCGAGCAGGATATCCGCGCCGGCGTGGAGGTGTTCGCCCCGGAATACATGCCCGCCAGACTGCTGGCGGAAGACGAGCGCCTGGCCATGGCCCACGCGCGGCGCGTGGAGCGGGGTAAGCAGGACGAAGCGCGCAACGCGCGCCGGCAAGCCTCCCGCAACGACGTCCCGCTGGAGATCGAGCTGTCGCCGGACGAAGCCGGCGATCTCGCGATCTTGCGCCGACGCGTGCGTGGCTTGCACGAAGCGGATCAACCGCGCAACGACTTCCGCGGCCCGCCCACCGGGCGCACGCTGTTGGCGTTGTTCGTCTATCAGTTGCGCGTGATACACGGCGAAAGCCGAATTGCGTTGGTGTGGGCGCTGGTGGGTCCCGTGGTGTTGCTCACGCTGATTTCATCGCTGTACATCCTGCTGGGCACGCATTACATCCTCGGCATGGACGTGCAGACGTTTTCGCTGCTGGGGGCAACGACCTGGATCATGTTCCGCCAGATCATCTTCCGAAGCAGCACGGCCTATATGTCGGCCCGTGGCATGCTGAACTTTCAGGGCGTGACACCCCTGATGTGTGCGCTGGTGCAGGCGCTGATCTACGTTTCGGTTTATCTCGTCGTGTTCGCCGTGTTGATCAGCGCGGGCCACGCGCTGGGATACATCACCTTGGCGCACAGCTGGACCGGGTTCATTCTTTACGTCGTGCTGATGGGGTTCGGTGGCGCGGCCATGGGCGTGCTGTTCGGATCGATTGCGACCTTCTGGCATTTCTTCCTGCGGCTCGCACCGATCATCGAGCGGTTCCTGCAGATCTTCTCCAGCGTGTTCTTCGTCTCCGAACAGTTACCCGAACAATTGCGCCCATGGATACTGTGGTCGCCCTTCGCGCACGGCATGCAACTTTTGCGCTCGGCCTACTTCGATGCCTACGCGTCGCAGGATGCGAGCGTGGGGTATTTCCTGACGACCTTGGTATTTCTGATGGTGGTCGCCCTGGCGGCCGAGCGTCTTGCCCGTCCCAATGTCCAACCGATGTGAGGCAGGCAGATGATCCATCTCAATAGCGTCACCGACAAGCCCTATGCATTCGGAAGCCGGCAACCGCTGCTGGTCGATGCCGACCTTGATATTGGCGTGGGCCGCTATGCCTTGCTGTCGCACTCGCCCGAACTGCATCGCCAGCTTGTGGATGTGCTGTGTGGTCTACGTCCACCGAGCCGCGGCTTCGTCAAGCACGATGGCAATGTGTCCTGGGCGATCGGCCGGCAAGGCTTCATCCGCGGCAAGGCGAACGGCCTGAGCATGATCGCGTTTGTGAGCGAGATGTATGAGATCGACGCGGATGCCACGTACGAGTTGGTGGCCGACCTCGTCAGCGACCCGAAATGCCTGGCCAAACCGATGGAACATTGGCCGCTCTACGCCCGGCAGGAGTTCTCGTTTGCACTCGCCCTGGCGCCGGCCTTCGATGTGTACGTGATCGAGGGCGCCATCCCCTTCGAGCCTTGCCGCTTCACGCGGCTCTGGTTGGCATTGTTCGAAGAGCGGCTGATTGGCCGGACCCTCATTCTTTCCAGTTATCGCCAGAATCAGATGGCGGACTATTGCCTCAAAGGCTTGATTTATGAACGCAGCGCACTCAGCATCGACGACGACCTCGACCAGTGCCTCAGCAAGTTCCCCCCAAGACGATCGCGCAGCGACGCCGGCACAGGCGACGACGGATTCGGAGGCGGTTTCGACGAAGGACAGCTCGGGCTCTGAGAAAGGGTCCGAGATCGAACGCCGACGTCGCGAACGGCAATCGTCACTGCGCGCGCGGCGGCGTCACCGCTGGATCAATGCCGCCATCGTCGTGGTGCCGGTCGTGCTGGCCTTGGTTTATGTGCTCGGCATCGCGACGCCGCGCTACGAAGCAGAATCACGCTTCTTCGTGCAATCGGGGTCCGGCCAGCAAGGTGGCGGCGGCGCAGCGAGCCTGCTCACGACAGGAAACATGGGCGGCATGCTCGGTGGCTTCGTCGACGGATGGGCGGTCGCGGATTTCCTCAAGTCGCGCGATGCCATGCAGCAGCTCGACAGGCAGGTCGGCTTGCGCCGATTCCTGGTCCGTACGAGCATGGACCCGTTGAATCGTCTCTCCCAGGATGCGAGCGAAGACGATCTTTATCGTGCTTACCAGGCGTCGGTTCACGTGTCTTTTAACGCGTTGGAGCAAATCGATGTGTTGCGCGTGAGTGCGTTTTCTCCCGCGGACGCGGCGACCCTCTCGAGGGCGCTCATCGGCCTGGCCGAGAAGTTCGTGAGCACGATGAACGAAAAAGGCGTGGCCGACACCTTGAAAGTCAGCGAAGAGGCGGTGAGGCTTGCGGAGAAGAAAGCCCTCGGTGCCCGAGAAGCCTTGTCGGCATGGCGGACCGTTCACGGCAACATCGATCCGACGGCTACGGTGGCCTTGCTGCTGAATCTTTCCAGCCAACTCGAAGGCGAACTCAGCAGTGCACAGATCAACCTCGACAAACTCCGTGCGCTCGGCAACAAGGATCACTTCATGTTGAAACCCGCCGAACTCCAGGTGGCGGCCTTGCAGAAGCGGATTGCGGCATTGCGACGTCGCTTGAGCGGCGAAGGGAACACGGAAGCCAAGCAGCTCAAATCGTATGAAGCGCTGAGGAACACGCAAGCGTTCGCGGATTCGAATCTCACCTTGGCACAGCAAACCTATCAGCAGGCCGTCACAGATACGCTGCGACTGCAGCGGTACTTGTCCATCATTGCGCAGCCGGTGCCGACGGACCGGCCGAGCAGCCCCCGCCTGGCGATCCTGTTGTTGCAGGCCTTGGCGCTGGGCTTCGTGTTGATGTTCATCGCTCGCGTCGCCGTGGCGTTGCTCCGGGGGTTGCGTCATGGATGACACCGCGCTCGAAACGCGTGCAGCCCGGGCCGATGCTGCTGCCCGGTTGCGCGCCGTCCTCCAGGACATCTACGCCGCCGCCGATCCCTTGCGCGAAATGGGCGCGCTCGCCTCTGCGCTGACGCAAGTGAGCGAGGGCTGGCGCGACGCTCGCCGGTGGCTGATCTCGCCACTGGTACGCGACGCGAAGCTTGTGCCCGCCATCGCCGCGCTCGAGGTCGTCGTCGCTGCCTATCCCTTGCGCGCCGATGACCGCCGCCTGCTTGCGAGCCTCCTGGGACGTACCGAACAATGGGATCGTGCCATCGCCTGCGCCGACGCTGCCGCCGATATCGAGCCGGATACGGCCGCGCTGCACGCCGCCCGAATTCAACTGCGCGTGCAGGCCGGACGCATCACCGATGCCGCCCAGGTCGCCCGTGCCACCCTCGACATGGCACAAAAAGAGCCTGGCCAGGCGTATTTCTGGATGCTGGCGTTCGTGCGCAATGGCGATGGGGCCGACGCGGCAGGTGTTGCGGCCGTCCTGGATTCGGACAGTGTGCCAAATGAACGGGTGGCGGCGATGGCCGTGCGGGCCCTGCTCGAGGATGGCCGAGTGGAGGCCGCGATCCGATTCGGCAACGCGGCGTTGAGCGGCGGACATGACTGCGCCGCGTTGCGCTCGGCCCTTGGGCGCTCGCACCTTCGGCGAGGTACCGAGGAAGATCGCAAGGTGCATGCGCTGACGCATTTCGAGGCGGGCCTGAAGGCTGCGCCGCTAGACGTGAGGCTGCTCTCGCTCTACGGGGAAACCTTGTTGCGGGCCGGGCAATACAAGAAGGCCGTGGCGCCGCTGAAACAGGCCCTCGATCTGGCGCCGGAGCTGGAGCAGACGCGGGGCCTCTATGCCCGCGCGCTGCGTTATACGCTGCAGTACGACGAGGCCGCCGATCAGTTGATGAAGATGGTCGAGAAATCGCCTGAGAAGCTGCTTTGGCAACGTTCGGCCATCGGGGCGTTATCTCAGGCGGGCCGCAAGCAGGAGGCTGAAGCACTGTTCGAACAGTATGTCGCGAAACGGCGCAGCCAATTGCCGCCCACGTTCCAGCAAGCCATGGACCAGTTGGAAACGCGGCTGGATACTGCGCCGATCCCGCAGGCACGTCTGGACTGGGCTTGGTCGCTGCGCGGCAATACCGACCTCGATCGCGCTCAATGGGAGCGCCGGGCGCGCTGGGGCCATCTCGTGGACCATCTTCTCTTCGATTGGCTTGAATGCCGCGAGGAAAGTGTGGAAGAGGCCATGCCGCTACTTGGCGAGCTCGACACCGGCGAGCGGTTCTTCGCCCCGCTGTTGGCGGCCGGCCGCGGTGTCGTGGTTGCCACGGCGCACGTTGGCCCCATGTATGCCGCACTCATGGCGCTCGAATTGCTTGGCATTCCATCGCGCTGGCTCGCGACCGCGCCCAAGATCGCCCAAAGCAGCTACGCCGACGCCTTGATTTCCACTGCGGACCAGACCGAAGCGCAAGTCGCCAAGGCCTGCATGCGCGCCCTGGGATCGGGCTACGTGCTGTGTTTGGCCATAGACGGCGCAGCGAATCCGGCGGCGCCGCGAACCACCTTCGAAGGCCAGGAGATCACCTACTCCAGTTTTGCGTCCATCTTGGCGTATCGGCTTGGTGTGCCGTCGGTGTTCTACGCGCCGCGGTGGGAAAACGGGCACGTGGCTTATACGCTCGAAATGCTGCCCGCAGCGCATCCCGGTGAGGATGCCGATGCGTATGCGCAGCGATGGCAGACCGCCTATTTTCAACACCTGAAGGCGCATCTGGCAGGCCCCCCGGAGAACCTGCGCCTGAGCGGTGGTATCTGGCGTCATGTGACGTCTGTGGACCGATCCGAACAATGATGGGAAGCACGCGTCGATGAGATCAAAAAGGATATTGGGTTGGCTACTCGCCTTGGCCGGGCTGTACGGCAATGCGGTCGCCGCGAAGCCGGTATGTGACACCCCGACCGAACACTGTCCGTTCGTCGCGTCATTGCTTGAACAACGCGAAGGCTACGGCGCCCGCGCCGAGGGCGGATTGGGGGGACGATTCATAGACGTCACCTCCAATGAAGACGCAGGTCCGGGCACCTTGCGCGCCGCGCTCGAACAGGCCAAAAAAGCGCCCACATGGATCCGCTTTGCGTCCAACATGACAATCGTTCTGCGCTCACAGCTTCGGGTGCCGTCGAATACAACGATCGATGGACGCGGCAAGCAGGTCACCCTGATCGACGACGGGCTGGGCGTGTATGGCAGCACGAATGTGATTCTCACGCATCTCACGATCGACGGGCGCTTGAACCGGCTCACGCAAGCGGTGAACGTGGCCAATGGCAGCCGCGATGTGTGGGTCAATCATCTCGATCTCTCGCGGATGTCCGATCGGCTGCTCAATGTGAAGAACGGCTCGACCGACGTCACGATCTCATGGACGAAATTTCACAACTCGAACAAGGTCATGTTGCTCAACAACATTACCTCGAAGGATCTTTTTCATCACTACGATCGAGATTCGATCGCCCGCGTAACCCTGCACCATAATTATTTTTTCAACACCGTACAGCGCAATCCCAGAGGCCAGTTCGGCACGTTCCACCTGTTCAACAATCTCTTGGAGAACTGGGATTTTTACGGCATGAGTTTCAGCCTGGAGGCCAAGGCGCTCGTGGAAGGCAATATCTTCAGCAACACCACGCAGCGCGAGTGCGTCGAGCCCGATCGCTCCCCAACGGTTGAAGGTGTCGATGTGAACTACTGCCGCTTCATACCGATCGCTTCCGAAAGAAGTGCGCTTGAGAACGGCGAATCCGATCGACGTGCCTATGAAACGTTGAAGACTCGGCATGGGTACACGCGCGATTACAAAGCGTTCTTGCGCTTGAAAGAGAATCTGTACTTGGGCGATGCCAAGCCGGTGCTCAAAGACTACCGCCCCGAATCGGCCCCAACGCCGCCGTATCGCTACAGCTACGAGCCGCCGACGGCTCAACTCGCCGAGAAAATCCGCACATTCGCCGGCAACACCGGCGGGTAGCGGATGACCCTTCGAAAAAACACGCGCATCACATCCTGCGCTGACGGCAGCGCGTCGCCTGCGCAACTGAAGGCTGCGGATCAAACCATTAACCGGCCTAATGAATATGCTGAATTTATATCAGTAGACGTAACGAAATCGCTTTCCTAACATGCCATCATCGACGCGCATCCGCGTTGTGATGCAACGCATGCAAGAAGGAGATTGATACCGTGGCTGTGAGCGTATTCGACCTGTTCAAGATTGGCATTGGGCCATCGAGCTCGCACACGGTGGGCCCCATGCGCGCAGCGGTGCTGTTTACGCGGGCGTTGCAGCATCACGATCAGATGACCGCCACCACACGCGTGCGCGTGTCGCTTTATGGATCCCTCGGCGCTACGGGAAAAGGTCACGGCAGCGGCACGGCCGTCATGCTGGGCTTAGCCGGGCACGAACCGGATACTGTCGACGTAGACAACATCCCACACCTGCTCGATGCCATACGCGCCACGCGATCGATATCGCTGGGCGGCAGCCACGGCGTTGCGTTCGACGACGTAGCAGACATCGTTTTCCATCGCCGCCAGTCGTTGCCGTTTCACGCCAACGGCATGACGTTCACGGCGTTCGACCAGCACGACGCCGTACTGCGCGAGGCGACCTACTACTCCGTGGGCGGCGGGTTCGTCGTAAGCGATGCGGTAGCCTCGGACGGCACCCGGCAGAAAATCATCGCGCCGGATACGACGATGTTGCCGTACCCGTTTCACCACGCCGACGATCTGCTGCGCCTTACCCAGGCGCACGGCATCGACATTGCCGAGATCATGCGCGCCAACGAGCGCCACTGGCGCACGGATAGCGAGATCGATGCCGGCTTACTCAACATCTGGCAGGTGATGCAGGATTGTGTGCGTCGCGGCTGTCGCACCGAAGGCATCCTGCCGGGCGGCTTCAAGGTGCGCCGACGCGCAGCGCGCCTGGCGCAACGCTTGGGCCCTTTCAGCTCCACTCCGGAAGATCCCTTGCGCGTGCTGGACTGGGTCAACCTGTGGGCGCTGGCCGTCAACGAAGAAAATGCGGCCGGTGGTCGGGTGGTCACGGCGCCAACCAATGGCGCCGCCGGCATCCTTCCCGCCGTCCTGCATTACTACACGCAAGCCATCCCGCACGCCAGCGATCAAGGCGTGATCGACTTTTTGCTCACGGCCGGCGCCATCGGCATTCTGTACAAAGAAAACGCCTCGATCAGCGGCGCCGAAGTGGGTTGCCAGGGCGAGGTTGGTGTGGCGTGTTCGATGGCTGCGGGCGCCCTGTGCGCCGTGCTCGGCGGCACACCCCAGCAAGTTGAGAACGCCGCCGAAATCGGCATGGAGCACCATCTTGGTTTGACCTGCGATCCCGTCGGTGGCCTGGTGCAGATCCCGTGTATCGAGCGCAACGCCATCGCCTCGGTGAAGGCGATCAATGCGGCGCGCATGGCCTTGTACGGCGATGGCGCGCATCATGTGAGCCTGGACAAGGTCATCAAGACCATGCGCGAAACGGGTGCCGACATGCTCAACAAATACAAGGAAACCGCGCGCGGCGGACTTGCGGTGAACATCGTCGAATGCTGAGGCAAAAAAATGGGGCGGATGATTTCCGCCCCACGTATACGCTCAGTTAGCGCCGATCACGGCAATTACTTGAGCACGGCCACGTCGCCCGCGCCCAACTCGGCACCGGTCTGCGGGTCGATATTGGGATCCGACACCGTGCGCGAAACCATTGCCTGCAAGTCTTCGACCTCAAAGGATTGAAGCGCAACCGTAGCGGTACCGTCGCCGCCGTCCACCGCACGCTGCGCCTGGCGATCGGAGATGTACTCGAAGTTCTCGTCGCTGTTCCAGGACCCGCGCATATCGCCATCACCCTGCGACATATTGAAGTACACCGAGGTGAAGCGCGGATCGCCCGGAAGCTTGCCCGGCGGGAAATTGGGCTCCATCGCATACAGTGCCTTCTCGAACGACTTCTGATGCGCGATTTCTCGCGTCATCAGAAATGTCAGCGTGTCCTTCACGCCGGGATCCTGCGTCGCATTGATCAGGCGTTCATAGATGATTTTCGCGCGCGCTTCAGCAGCGATATTCGAGCGAAGATCGGCGGAGGGGTCGCCTACGTTGTCGATATAGCCTGCGGTCCACAACTGCCCGGCCGAGTTCGTCAACGCCGGGCCACCGCCGTACAGCAGTTGGGTGGTGTGTGAATCGTTACCCGGGCCGTTCAAGCCCTTGTAGATCTCAGCCTCGCTGGCAGTGGCTTCCGCCAACTGACCCTTGGCGCCCTTGTTCAGCATGGCCACGAGATTACCGATGATCTCGAGGTGGGACAGCTCCTCGGTGGCGATGTCCATCAAGAGGTCCTTACGACCCGGGTCATCGTCAGCCAACGATTGACCGAAGTAGCGACAGGCAGCTGCCAATTCGCCCTGCGGACCGCCAAATTGCTCCAATAGCAAATTGGCCAAACCGGGATTCGATTCAGATACTCGTACGGTGTACTGCAAGCGTTTATTGTGCGCGAACATGGATAGCTCCAGATGATTTGATATCCACGGGGCGAAATGCGCGGCGGACTGTCGATGCATTGAAGGTGACGCGTTCGTGATGCTGCGTCATGCAGTGAAGATCGTTTAGATCCAGTGCCTACATCCATGCACGGACAGTGCCGCGATGACCGCCGTCATCATTGTTCCTCGCAAATGTGGCGATATTTGCAACCGAATTTGCCGAATAAAAAAGCGCGCTCATAGCGCGCTGGATTGAATCGAAACATCGTGTGTCCGGGACATTTATGTCGGCGAATCGCCAAAGACGTTGATCGGTGCGCTGCCATGCGGGTGAGTGGATGATGCTCAACCGTAAAGGGCCATCATGCCCATCCACACCGCTTCCATGATCAACCGCCCGTTCGATCGGCCAGATCCACTGCGCCACGCGCCAAAAGATCGCTTCGCATCCCCGCTGCTTCTTCGGCAGAGGCGCAATGTACAAATAGCGTAACGGACCCATCGATGCGAGGATTGGCGTACTGCTCTTCGTAATCACCCGATTGCTTGCCGTCATGTCGCTTTGTGCCGATAACAAAGTTGCCCTCGGTTGGGCCCGCCTCGTCTTCACGTACGTCAACGCGGATACTGTCGGCGTCGACCTTCTGCGCATCGATCAGAGACTGGCGCGCGGCTTGGGCGTCATCGAAACTGGAAAAGATGAACGCGACGGTATGGTCCTGGTGCATGAGAACTCCTGGTGTGGGCTGAATCGCCAAGGTGGCGCGCATCGCACATGCCCGAGTATCACCAGCCGCTGCGATACACCTCCACGGCCAATGTCACGCCAGCATCGATCGCGGTTTGACGCGCTTCGAAGATGGGATGGCCGCCCACACGAACCTCATCGAAGCCGCTTTCACCAAATCGCCTGAGATACAAATCAAAGGTAAAGCGATCGGCCTGTACTTCGCGCAGGCGCATCTCGACTTGGCATCCATCGCCGTTCAGAACGAGGTCGAACGCGTAAGGGTCCTGTGCGGCGACTGCCTGCATGGATACGGCATCGATATCCATCACTGTCTCCTTGCCTAGGCTTGAACAAAACCCACAACAGCCTGCGCAACGCGCAAGGCCTCCTGTTGGCCATCGCAGTTTTTCGTGCGAACGCGCATACGACCGTCCAGCGATAAGGCGTCGGCGCTCACCCAACTTATCCAGCAGAAAAACTTGCCCCGCTCTGTCTCGAACACATCGATTTTAGGATCTGCGCCCATATCCGATCTCGTATTTTGCTTTTATCGGAGCCTACACATTTCGCCACGCAGCACGAAGGCTAAAACGGACTAGTTTGATTGGCTAAAATGCACGATGTCGTCATTACAGTCGACCAAACGCGACGATCTTGCTGATGTCATCTCGCCCCGCACGGCAAAACTGGGCAGGGGTACCCAGAGTAAACTGCCAGGCGTTTGAGTTCATATCTTCAAATAGACAGAAGTGGCGCCCCCACACCAGCCGCCACGAACAGGAACACGCGGTGCATTTCAACTTCAACACGTTTGACTGGGGTCAGACGTCGCTCGGCCCCCACGATCAATGGCCAGCCTCATTGCAGATCGCCTACGACATCATGATGTCCAGCGGTTTCGGCATGTGCATCGCCTGGGGTCCGGAAAAAACGTTGATCTACAACGAGGCCTACGCGCCCTTTCTGGGTGCCCGCCATCCGCAAGCCCTTGGCCAGCCGCTGAATGTCGTATGGCAGGAGATCTGGCCCGACATCAGCCCGCTGGTGGATCAGGTCATGACGGGCGAGTCAGTACGCTTCAACGACATGCACCTCGTCATGACGCGCAACAATTACGACGAAGACACGTACTGGACCTTCTCGTACAGCCCGCTGCGCCACGATGGTCGTGTATGCGGGTTTCTGAATGTGGCAACGGAAACCACGCCAATGGTGCTAGCGCAACGGCGTGCCGCGCAGTATGCGGAACGAATCCAACTCGCGCTCTCGGCCGGCGCCATCATCGGCACTTGGGTGTGGGACCTGGTCGAAGACCGCTTCAGTGTGGATAAAGCCTTTGCCGAGAGCTTCGGGCTCGATCCCGCACTGGGCCGCAGCGGGCTCAGCCTCAACCAGGTCATTACCACTGTTCACCCGGACGATCGAGAAGGCCTGGTTCGCGCAATCGACGAGGCCATCCGGCGAGGCGGCGCCTACGCGCATCAGTACCGCGTACGACGCGCCGACGGCCACTATTACTGGGTCGAGGCCAATGGCCAGGTCGAGCTGGCAGCGGACGGCACCGGCACGCGCTTTCCCGGCGTATTGATCGACGTCGAAGGCCGGCGTGCCGTCGAAGCCGAACGCGATCACGCCATCGCGCGGTTGCGAACCCTGAATACCGAACTCGAACAGAAGGTGATCGCGCAATCGCTGGCGCGTGGCCGCACGTGGCACCTCAGTCCGGATATCCTCGGTGTCATCAACGCGAGCGGGTATATCGAAGCCTCGAATCCCGCATGGCTTACGACCTTGGGATGGCCAGAAGAGAAAGTTGCCCAATGCACGTTCTTCAGCCTGGTGCATCCCGACGATGAAGCAGCCACCCGCCGCGCCTGGAATGAAACCGTCGAAACCGGCCAGTCATCGCTCGCCATCGAAAATCGGCTTCAGCATCGCGATGGCGGCTGGCGCTGGCTTTCCTGGGTTGCCGTGCGCGACGACACCAAAATCTATTGCTCGGCCCGCGATGTGACGGCAGAACGCAAGCGTCAGGCCGAACTCGTCAAGCGCACCGCCGAACGCGATCGCCTGTGGGAGCGCACCAACGACTTGATGGGCACCGCCGGCCTGGACGGATTCATACGCGCCGTCAACCCTGCCTGTACCGCCCTGCTCGGCTGGAGCGAGGCTGAGCTTTTCGATCGTCCGTTCATGACACTCATCGATCCCGAGGATCACGCGGTCACCAACGAGGCACTCCGCCGTCTGGCCATGGGCCAGGAGATCACGGGGTTCATGAATCGCTTCATTGCCAAGGATGGCACGCGGCGCTCGATTACCTGGACGGCCAACCCCGCCGACAACATGGAGGCGTTTTTTGCCGTAGGGCGCGATGTGACCGATCAACTCGCCGCTGAAGCCTCGCTGCGCCAAGCGCAAAAAATGGAAGCCGTCGGTCAACTCACCGGCGGCATCGCGCACGACTTCAACAATCTGTTGGCCGGCATCACCGGCGCGCTCGAATTGATGGGCGTGCGGATGAAACAGGGGCGCCTGCAGGATCTCGAAAAATACCGCATCGCTGCGCACGACGCGGCCGCGCGCGCAGCCTTGCTGACGCATCGCCTGTTGGCATTTTCACGGCGCCAACCGCTTACGCCGAAGGTGTCCGACCTGAACGACGTGATCGACGGCATGCTCGAGCTCATCCAGCACAGCATGACGTCTGCGATCGCGATCGAATGTCGGCCGGCGTCGAACCTATGGGCCGCTGTGGTCGACGTTTCGCAGTTCGAAAACGCGCTACTCAATCTTTGCATCAATGCCCGGGACGCCATGCCGGATGGCGGACGCATCATTATCGAAACCGGGAATCAATCCGTACCTGCCGATTTCGCGCAGGATCTGGAGATTGCCGAAGGCGACTACGTGGTGATGACGGTAAGCGATACGGGATCGGGAATGTCGCCCGACATCGTGGCGAAGGTCTTCGAGCCGTTTTTCACCACCAAGCCCATCGGTAAGGGAACGGGTCTGGGGCTGTCGATGATCTATGGATTCGTCAAGCAATCCAATGGTCAAGTCACCATTTCTTCCACAGCGGGGATTGGCACGCAGGTGCGGATTTATCTTCCTCGCCATCAATAAGCAGACAGGCGCGCAGGCTAGCCTTTCGACTTGCGTACGCGCCGCCGCGAAGCACGTACAACGGGTCGGACACAGCGTGATACGATTAGTTTTGGGTGTCTGATTCGCGCCATTGCGAACGGGCAGGTTCATGCGCTTGGTCGGGCCGCCGCGCGGAGCTTTGACGCCCATGCCCTATCTTGCCCCTGCCCATCATCAGGGTGGCGCCCATCCCTATCGCACGCCTAGACCCGTATTCGCGCGTCTGCACCCCCCGTTATGTCAAGGTCCATGAACCTCGCATTCTGGTTGGTGCTTGCCGGCGTGTGGCTCGCATGCATGCTGCTTATCTGGCTCCTGCTTTGGCATAGCGGTAGACGTGAGCAAGCGATGTTGCGCATTCGCCTTCAGCGCGTGACCCATCCCGGTGTGTCGATCACCGGGCACGGTTTTCATTTCATTCGCTACACACGCTCCCAATCGAACTGCATCGAGTATTTCGCACTGCGGCGCGCAAAGCGCTACCGCTTGCGCGCATTGCGGTTGGAGAAAGACGTGGTCGTGCTGGAACATGGATCGGCACGATCGTTCGATTGGCTGCGTTGGTAGCCTCCTTTCAAGGTTAGTTCTATGAAGAACGGCAACTTTGCCGGCCGCCTGTGGGCGGTCTATGGCGCAATGCGCGCCTTCGTCCAATCGCAAGCCGCCGGCGGCATCATTCTGATGGCAGTCGCGGCGTTGGCCCTTCTGGTGGCAAACAGCCCCGCGGCACCGCTCTACTTCGGCACGCTATCGCGCGATGTCGCCGGACTCAGCGTGCTGCACTGGATCAACGATGCGTTGATGGCGATTTTCTTCCTGTTGGTCGGTCTGGAAATCAAACGGGAACTGCTTCTGGGTCAACTGTCGACCTGGTCACAGCGGGCACTGCCGGGATTTGCCGCATTGGGAGGAATGGTTGTTCCTGCGATCGTTTACCTATCGGTCAACCTGGGAACCAACGGATCGCCGACGGGCTGGGCCATTCCGGCTGCCACGGATATTGCTTTTGCCTTGGGCGTGCTTTCATTGCTCGGGCCCCGCGTACCGATCTCGCTCAAGATATTCTTGACCGCACTTGCCATCATCGACGATCTCGGCGCGGTGCTGATCATTGCCGCCTTCTACACGGCCGACGTCAATCTTGTCGCGTTAGCCGGTGCGGCCCTGGGAACAGCCGTGCTGGTGGGGATGAACCGCGGTGGCGTGCGTCGCCTGCTGCCCTATGCAGTGGTCGGCACGGTGCTGTGGTTCTGCTTCTTGAAGTCGGGCGTCCACGCCACGCTGGCCGGTGTGGTCTTGGCGTTGACCGTGCCGTTGAAGCTCCCCGCCGCCAACACCTCCGACGTGGCTCCCCTCCTGCGTCTCGAGCATGCGCTGGTGCCGTGGGTAACGTTCCTGATCATTCCGCTCTTCGGCTTCGCGAACGCCGGCGTGTCGTTTGCAGGCGTGTCGTTGGAAAGTCTGCGCGATCCCGTGCCAATGGGAGTGGCACTGGGCCTCTTCGTGGGCAAACAGGTCGGCGTCTTCGGCTTCGCCACGATCGCCATCCGACTACGGCTGGCGGTGATGCCCGCAGGCGCCAATGGCGTACAACTTTACGGCATCGCGCTGCTGTGCGGTATCGGGTTCACGATGAGCCTGTTCATCGGCCTGCTGGCGTTTGCCAACGCACCGGCGCTCCAGGATGCCACCAAACTGGGCGTCCTGCTGGGCTCCGTCACCTCGGCGGTGTGCGGTGCGCTGCTGCTGCGATGGCGGTCGGCGCCAACGGCTGAATCACGTCGAGGCTGATCGCCCGGCGCGAGTCGGCATCGTCTGCAATGGCGATGCCGGCGCACGGCGCAGCGTCGCGCTGAACCCGATGACGCGGCCTTCGTCGAGCCGATTCTGGAACTGCACCTGCAGGCCATGCAGATGCGCGATGCGATGCGCGATCGACAACCCCAGTCCGCTGCCGCTCTCCCGCTGCCCGGCGAGCCGGAAAAACCGGTCGCCGAGTCGGCCTATCGCGGCGGGGTCGACGCCCGGTCCCTGATCGTCGACGGCAATGGCGTCCGCGCTGAAGCGCAACGCAACCACGCCGCCTGCGGGGCCATAGCGCACGGCATTGTCCAGGAGATTGCGAAGCATCAGCCCCAGGAGATACTCATTTCCCACGAGCGGCAGCGGCGCCACGCCTGCCGCCGGCCAGCGCATTTCGACATCGACATCCTTGCGGCGCGCCAGCGCCAATGAATCCGACAGCGCCTCCTGAGCAATATGGGGCCAATCCACTTCGTCACCGAAGCCTGACTGCACCGCACTTTCCAGTCGCGCCATCGCCAGCAATTGCGACACCAGACGATTCAGACGCTCAATGCCCGCTTCCATATTGGCCTGCGCATGGGCACGCTCGGCCGGGTCTGTTGCCCGCTGCGCCACATCCCACTGCGACTGCAGCGCAGCCAAAGGGGTACGGAGTTCATGCGCGGCATCGGCCGTCAAACGGCGTTCGTGTTCGATCGCACTTGCCACACGTGCCAGGAGTTGATTCATCGCCTGCACGAGCGGCCGAAGTTCCCCTGGCGCGACGGAAGCATCGAGAGGAATCGGATCTTCGGGATCCCGCTGCGCGATTTGTTCAGACAAGTCACGCACAGGTCGCAGAGCATGACGCACGGCCCAGATCATCAACCCCAACAACACGGGCAGACCGAACAACCAGGGAAGCGCCTGCCCGACCAGGTACGACTCGACCAGCTCTTCGCGCTCGCCCAGGCGTTGCCCGACGGCCACGCGCCAGCCATTGGACGCATTCTGCAAGTAATACAACCGCCATGGCACGCCATCGATCATGGTGGCATTGAATCCATCTGCACCAGGCAACGCAGGCAGCCGATCGCCATCGGGATCGACGTGCAGTTGCCGCCCGTTTGGCGCCCAGGCCGACACCGCCAGATCGGCCAGCCCCGCCTCGCCCAGATTCCCCGGCGGCACGTTTTCCACCGGCGTCAGATCTCCCACGCGGCGATCGTCAAGCAACGGCAAGAGCGCACGCATGTGCTGGGCGAGCCGAACCATATCGGTGTCGTACAGTTCGTTGATCTCATGCTGGGCGCGCCAGTAGGTAACGCCAAGCGTCGAAACTCGCAAGACGTTTATTGGACGCTTATCCGCGTAAACCGTGCCGGCATTGCGGTGGCGGTCACCTCATCGATGCTCAAATCCAGACCACTTCCTTGCCAATCTGCTGTCGCGCTTCGATGCGCGCATGCGCCGGGATGACACTTTGCAAGCCATGCAGTGCGTTGAAATCGATCGTCAGATCGCCTTCCCGGATGGCCGTAAACACTGCATCGGCGCGCGCCTGCACCACCTGTCCATTCTGCATGTGATCGGCAAGCCGGGGACGCGTCAAGAACAACGACCCGCTCTCACCCAGTTCGATCGGATCCAGATCCTGCAAAGATCCCGACACCGATCCGTAGTTCACGACCAAACCGCGGGTTTTGGTGGCGCGAAAGCTGTGTCTCAGCGTGGTGCGGCCCACCGCATCAAATACAACATCCACGCCTTGACCATCGGTGGCGTCGCGCACGGCATCGGCGAACGCGCCATCGTCGTAGGGCAACACGATATCTGCGCCGCGCGCCCGTGCCACGTCGCGCTTTGCCGCATCGCTCGCGGTAGCGATCACCATGGCGCCTTTGCGTTTCGCCATCTGCACCAGCAACTGGCCGATGCTGCCCGCCGCGGCATGAACGAGGCATGTACTGCCGGATGCCAACCGGGCCACGTCCTCCACCAGATAATGCGCGGTCGACCCTTGAAAGATGGCGGCGGCCGCGAGATCGTAGCCCACGTCATCGCCCAGCTTTGCGGCGCGGGCGGCCGGAATCGACACGTACTCCGCATGACTGCCCCACGAAATGCACCAGGCCACACGGTCGCCCACGGCATAGCCGGTCACGCCCTCGCCCACCTCAACAACGTCGCCCGCTCCTTCCATGCCGAGTGTAATCGGCAGCCGGACGGGGTAAGTGCGCGAGTTCGCATACTTGCCCTGACGCGTATGAATATCCATGAAGTTGATGCCGGCACAGCGCACGCGAACGAGGAGATGGCCCGCCTCGATTACCGGGACCGGCGCATCCTGCTCGAGATGAACAACCTCTGGACCGCCGTATGTCGTGATGGCAAGCGCTTTCATGGTAATGGATACCTGGTTGAGAGGGTCGCATATCGAACGACATTCACATCGCCAAATGCGACGAACATGCTCGGCGCAATGCCAAAGCGTGACGATCTACCGTGGCGGCTTCGTGCCATCAGGTGTCTCTTGGCCTTGTTGCTTCTGCGCTTCTTCCACGAGTTTCATCAGCACGGCATGACCATCTTCGTCATTGCGCCGGCGAAACACGTCGTTCATGACGGCAAGTTTGGCGCGGCCCGCGGCGCTGTCGTAGAAGGCGGCCAGATCCGCCACGTCCTGCGCCGGCAATTCAGACAGTATTGCCTGACGACGCATTCGCAACGCGGTTTCGCGAAAGCTGCGCTGCAAGAGCGGTATATGTTGAACATCATTTTCAGCGCTGCGCGTGGTGGCGATGATGGAGGCCACTCCCGCGTCGAGTTCGGCGTGGCTCAACTGGCCCAGTTCGCTTCTGCTTCCCGCGATGCGCGCTTCATATACCCACTTGAATCGCTGCGCGGTAAGCAACGTCTCGCCGCCAAAGGCTGGCGCAACCATGTTTTGCGCGAGGCGGGCGATGACTGCCTTATCTGGACGACCGTCTATTTTGGCCTGAATTTCCAGATCCTTCGCTTGAAGGGCTTCGAAGCTCAGGGCGGCAAACGCATCGTCCGCCGCGCGCAGGCGAGAGGCGATACCCGGCAGTCGATCATGGCCAACCTCGTCGTCGACCGCCTTCAACCCGTCGCGAATCTGCGCCATGGTTTTGTTGACGTCGTAAAGCTGCTCGGCGATCTCGCCACCATGCTTGGCGAGAGCGGGAATCGCTTCCCTCTCACGCACTTCGATCAAAGGCCAATCCAGCGTTCGCGCCACAACGGGCATTTGCCGATAGAACTGCTCAGGTTGCTCGATGCGCAACAAGGCATCGTCTGTTTGCTGGCTGGCGACCGACTGTCCGGCGACGGTAGCGAGGCACATCCCGACAAGGGTGATGGCGATGGAATGACGCCAACGGACTGGAACGGAAATGACAGGAAAAGCTGCGGATAAAAGGCGTTTCGAATACAACATCTTGTTCTCTGGATGACCCCGGTACGTCGCACACTTTCGCGGGCAAATCTTAACAGGGCGCGCGGCGTTCGTTTGCGCTGCTATCGCGCAGTATCGGACTGCGTTTCAAGTCATTGGCACCTGGCCTGAATGAAGGCCGCTGCGGCAGCCGTTCGGCAAGTGAGTCGAAGCGGGCCCGTTGCAGCGCGATTTCTTCCGCCAGCGGCTGGTGAACGGGGCGCTCGCCGGCGCCATCGGGATATCCCAGCAAACCCGTTTCGCAATGCCGATCGTCGCCCCAGCCTGGATAATCGGTGATCGGATATACACAAATGCCCGTCAGCACGACGCCTGCAGTCATGGCGGCAAACGCTTCATCGCATACATACCGAAACCAAGGCAATCGCTCGTCGCCCTCCGCGCCAGTCTCCGAAATCAAAATGGGTTTTCCGTAGCGTTGAAAAATCTCCTGAAGAATATGCCTGAGCGGCCGGTACGCGGGCGAGCCGCGCGAGATGCACTCGCCGCCCCAAAACCACTGGTTTTGCGGATAGAAATTCACGCCGATTACATCCAGACAGGCATCATGCCCCCCAAGCTCCGGGCATGATCGTCCCGTAAGCATGTCGCAGGCTTCGTACTGCAATGCATCGAAGCACCGCGCGATGTCGATATCATCCGCCGATTGCGCGGCGACGTGGATAGCGGGCTCCGCGCTGATGAACGTCGCCCCACGGTCGACTTCTTTTATGGCTGCGATTGCCGCGAGATTAGCGCATACGAGCTGCCGCTTCAGCTCGGCGCCTCGCCCATGGGTGCCGGGCCCAAAGTGATTGACGTCGCCCCCGGCCCAGGCCCAGTACGAGATTTCGTTGATGGGACAGAATATCGACGAGTGACCCGAAACGCGCTGGATCACGATGGCCGCCTCACGAGCAAAGGCAGCGAAGCGCTCGGGAAATTCGTCCGACCACACGTCAAGATGCATCGGGATGCCGTAATGACAAAGATCCCACATCACTTGAACCCCGGCCTGGGTCGCTGCCCGCACGGTGGGTAGCGCACTACCCCAGTCGTACTGCCCAGGCGCAGTCTCGATAAGATGCCAGCATATGCCGTCGCGAACCGTGCGAATGCCATGTGCCGCGACTGCCGCAAAATCCTGTGAAGGGTGATAGGCGTGCCCAGTCGACGCGCTGAGATCCAGGCGGCTGCCATCCGGCCAAAGGTGGCTGCCGCACTCGAAGCCGCCTTGAATGAAGCTTCGGAATCGCGCAACTGCCACCCTACGCCACCGCCGCCAAGCCATCGGTGGGCGACACGTTCGCGCACATGCGATCGTAAGTCGCGAGGGCCTGCGCGACCACCTGGTCCATGTTGTAGTACCTGTACGTGGCCAGGCGCCCGACGAACGTGACATCGGGTGACGCGTCCGCCAGATCACGGTATTTGGCATAAAGCGCAGCGTTTTCCGGTCGCGGTACCGGATAGTACGGATCGCCATCGTCGCCGGGAAACTCGTACGTCAAGCTGGTCTGCGGGTGCGTCTGACCCGTGAGGTGTTTGTATTCCGTCACGCGCGTGTAAGGCACCGACTCGCTTGGATAATTGACCACACCCACTGGCTGGAACGTTTCAGTGTCCACGGTCTTGTGTTCGAATCGCAGCGAGCGATAAGGTAGCGGGCCGTATTGATAGTTGAAGTATTCATCGACCCTGCCGGTATATACGAGCTCGCGATAATTCACTTGCATTGCCACGTCAGCGAAATCCGTGTCGAGCAGGACGTCGATATTGGGATGCGCCAGCATGCGCTCGAACATCGCCGTGTAGCCATTAGCCGGCATCTGCTGAAACTCATCGTCGAAGTAACGATCGTCATCGTTGGTACGAATGGGGATGCGAGCCGCTACGGCGGCGTCGAGTTCACTCGGATCGAGTCCCCATTGCTTGCGGGTGTAGCCGCGATAGAACTTCTCATACAGATCCCGGCCGATGCGCGAGACCACAATATCTTCGGAGGTCTTGGGGTTCTCAACCGGTACGGCCAACCCTTCAAGAAATACCTGTGCACTTTCAGGTGTAAAGGGCCGGTCGTAGAGCATTTCGAGTGTGGTCAGATTGATCGGCACGGGCACGAGCTGTTCATCGACCTTTGCCAACACGCGATGTTCATAAGGCCGCCAGCGCGTGAACTGCGATAGGTAATCGACGATCCGTTTGGCATTGGTATGAAAGATATGCGGGCCATATCGATGGACCAGAATGCCGGCCGCGTCATGGTAGTCGTAGGCATTGCCGCCGATATGGGAACGCTTGTCGACCACAAGCACACGCTTACCCGAATCGGACGCCAGTCGCTCCGCCAATACACTGCCGGCAAAGCCCGCACCAACGATCAGATAATCGTAGTCGGCGTGTTGCGGGATGGCGCGCAACACGTTCACGGCGCTGTTTGCACTGGCTTTCAAGGGCGGCTTCGTCGGATCCAACCGAACCAGCTGTTTGCGCATTTCGACCACGGTGTGATCCCACGACTTACCTTCGATCGCGGCGTCGCAACGTGCAAAGATCTCACCGCTTTCGGGCGTGCTTTCCAATGCCGAAGCAATGGCCACCTCAAAAGCATCTGCACCATCGGCGATCTTGACGACACGGCCATCCTTGTAATCCGAGACCACGTCTGCGATTGGCGTGGAAACGACGATGCGTCCTCCGGCCAGGTATTCCGGCGTTTTCGTCGGGCTGATAAAGCGCGTCGACTCATTGCGCGCGAAAGGCATCAGCGCCACATCCCAGCCTGCGAGATAACTGGGCAATTCGTCATAAGACTTTCCGCCCAGGTAATGAATGTTCGCTTGATGCGGCAGCGTTGCCGGATCGATCTTCACAACCGGTCCTACAAGCACAAAGTGCCAGTCCGGCCGCGCGGTGGCCAAAGCGCCGATGAGCTCGATATCGAAACGTTCGTCGATCACACCGAAAAAGCCCAGGCGTGGCGATGGAATGGCGGCCTGATCTTCGGGCGGTGCGGCCGAGGTTGCGCGTGCCTGTTTGAAATGATCGATGTCCACGCTACTGGGAAAGGCGTGCACATTCGGGTGCAACGTACGCTTGGCCTCAAACAGACTGAACCCGCCGGTAAACACCACGTCAGCTTTGGCGAACAGCTTCTTCTCCCACGCGATCAGCGACGCCGGTGCGCCCCGGAATGCAGACAGCTCATCCATGCAGTCATACACGATCAGATCCGCGGGAATATCCGCCGAGAACTCAAGGCTCATCGGGGTGTAGTACCAAAATGTGCGACGCGCAAGGCGTTCCGTATCGAGCAGCTCCTGCAGCAGGCGGCGCTGCGCGTCGACTTTCTGCACGTCGTTCATCGCGTGCGGCAGATGCGGGACCAACACCGTTACCTGAGGCGCAACCTGGGTGCGAATCAACATTGGCTTATCGCCATTGGACAGCACGGGCTCTTCAAAGAAGAACACCGGCTGATGCGCAGCCATCCGAGTCATCAAATGCTGGGGACGCTGGTACACGAAGTTCCAACGCAAATGCGAAAAGCAAATGAGCGCACTTTCGGGCTTGGCTGTGTTGTTTGAATTAAAGGGAAAGCCGCCAAGTCGCGAGGCGCGCGTCGGCATCGGTTTGAAGGTGCGTGTCATGGTCCCGCCTGGGGAAGTCGAGTGTTCGCCTCAGGTCGTGAGGCTCGTGTGGCTGGGATCGCCGGCCTGGCAAGTGAAAACGGGAAGTGGGCGCTTCGGGCCGCTGGGCCGAATGGCCTTGGCGCCGTTACGGCATCAGGTTCAATGCAGCCGGCATGCCCAGCCACAGTGAACGTCTGCTTTTATGCAGCCCCAATGGGATGGGTGAAAACCGATGGGAAAATAATTGGCCGCCCCACGCACGCGGCGGTGCAACAAACCCGCAACGGCAGCCAAAGCTGCTCATCCATGGACGTTGCTCACACGGCGGGCACCCCTCCTAGGGGTTTTTCGGACCCTCGCGCTTTTCCAGAAACCAAGGGGTATCGTCTTTGGGCACCACACCACCCGTCGTACCATCGACAGGCACCGGCTCGGCGCTGCCGTCCATTTTCGATTCGGGCGGTGCCTCCGGACCGACCACGGTTTTATGCGTTTGCGGCGGAGGGTTGAGTTTGGGATCCCGAAGATCTGCTTCGGTTTGATCGTGCTTCGATTGCGTCATGAGTTCCAGCCTCGAATGTGGACCTGCAAACATTTGCAGTTCAGACGCCTCCAAGACAGCACCACACACGCCTGAAACGTCAAAGTGACATATTGGTTTCAACATGTGCGCAACTTGTCCGAACTGCGCCGATACATACTGGAACGAACAGTGTTTGACAGCTTACACTTGGCTGAATAGAATTCTCCTCGTACTCACACGGGGAGTAGCCGGGGCGCCCAACGCTCCCGCAGTGTCGTCAATACGGTAAGCGGTTGGAGCATTTGCACCGGCACGCCATACCCGGCACTACGGACCGCATGTCATTGCACATGCGGCTGGCGAGACCGAACGGGGTTTTATCCACCTGTCCGCTAAAGGTTTCGCCATGATTTCAGTCGGTACGCCACTGTTGTGGTCTCTGTTTGCGTGTTTCGTCGTCGTCGCTCTGCTGATCGACTTCTTCGCCCTCAATCGTCAGGGTGCTCAAAAAGTTTCAATGCGTGCTGCCGCCATCTGGTCTGCGATCTGGGTGGCCGTCAGTTTCGTGTTCGTCGGCTTCCTGTGGTGGATGCTGGGCGGCACGGGGGACGACGTCGCCGCGCGCACAATGGCCAACTCGAAGGCACTCGAGTTCGTGACCGGTTATCTGGTCGAGAAAGCCCTGGCCGTCGATAACATCTTCGTCTTCCTGCTGCTCTTCACTTACTTCGGCGTGCCGGCGCAGTTCCAGAAGCGCGTGCTGATGATCGGTATTCTGGCAGCGCTGGTGCTGCGCGGCATTCTGATTCTGGTGGGCTCGTGGATGATTCAGGAATTCCACTGGATCATGTACGTGTTCGGCGCGTTCCTGGTGTTTACCGGCGTGAAGATGTGGATGGCTTCGGGGCAAGAACCCGATCTGGACAAGAACCCCGCGTTGAACTGGGTAAAGCGCCGTGTGCGTATCTCGCCGGATTACGACGGAGAGCGCTTCTTCACCAAGATCGATGGCGTCAAAGTGGCTACACCGATGCTGTTGGTGGTGCTCTTGATCGGTATCGTCGACGTGGTGTTTGCTGTTGACTCCATCCCCGCCATCTTCGCCATCACGACCGACCCGTTCATCGTGCTGACCTCCAACGTGTTTGCCATCCTGGGTTTGCGTGCGCTGTACTTCCTCTTGGCCGGCATGCAGGAGCGCTTCCACCTGCTGCCCTACGGCTTGGCGATCGTGCTCGTGTTTATCGGTACGAAGATGCTGTTGATCGATATCTACAAGATTCCGGTTGCCTGGTCGTTGGGCGCCACGGTCACCATCCTGGCGTTGACGATGATCCTGTCGCTCTTCATCAAGCCCAAGGCCGAAGTCACTGCCAGCGCCTATCCGTTCGACAGCAAGCCTAAGAAGCACGACTAACGGCGAGAGCGAGGATTCGGGCAATAGGCCTGGATCCCGCTTCAGCGATTGATAAGCTGCACTGAAGCGGCGGCGCGGGCAAAGGCCCGCGTCGCCGCTTTTTCTTTGGCGACCGGATGCAGATGAGATCGCACATCTTGAGCACCCTGTTCGCCTGCATTGCCATGCGCGTCAGACGATGGGATGCCATAAGAGCGCTGCGCTCAGCACAAGCATGAATACGGCGATCGACCCGTCGAGAACACGCCAGGCGTGCGGACTTCGAAATATCGGCAGCAACAGGCGAGCGCCATACCCCAGCAGAGAGAACCACGCCAGGCTCGCCGCACATGCGCCAAGCGCGAAAATCCACCGATCAACTCCCGCATAGCGTGTCGAGATGCTGCCAAGCAGCACCACCGTATCGAGATACACGTGAGGATTGAGAAAAGTGAACGCCAGACAGGTCAGCAGCACGCGACGCCTGCTGGGCGCATCGGCGATCCCGGGCGTTAATCCCTCCGACCCGCGCCACGCCCGTCTGGCGGCTAAAACGCCATAGATCCCGAGAAATACCGCGCCTGCGATCCGCGTTGCGAACAGCACTTCGGGCCACGCGTTTACCAGCGCGCCGATGCCGAGCACGCCACACACGATCAGAACGATGTCGCCCAAGGCGCAAATCGTAATGACCGCGACGACGGACTGTCGCTTGAGCCCCTGGCGAAGAACGAAAGCATTCTGTGCACCGATGGCGACGATCAAACCTGCGCCGGAAATAAAACCGGAAAGAGCGGCACCGAGAGACATGACAGCATATGAAGCAAGTGAAGACAGCGCATGCTATCGCCACCCAGCTATTTAATAAAACTCATTATTCTTAATACAATGAAGTAAATCTAAATACGCGAGCGGCTGCCATGGCATTGATCCACCCCCAACTGGAAGCGTTTCTGGCCGTTCTTGAAGAAACAAGTTTCGAAGCCGCTGCGCGCCATTTGTCCATTACGCCTTCCGCTGTGTCGCAGCGTATCAAGGCACTTGAGGATCGGCTTGGCCAGCCGCTCATCATTCGTCAGTTGCCATGCCGGCCCACAGCCGCCGGTAAAAAATTGCTTCGTCGTCTTCGCCCCATGCGTGCCCTCGAAGCAGAGGCCTTGGCTGATTTTCTACCGCATGAAAGCGGAAGTGCGCTCAATCGTCCCATAGCGCTTGCCGTCAATGACGATTCACTGGCCACGTGGCTGATCGCTGCGCTCGCACGTCTACATGATGCGCACGGCTATCTCTTTGACGTCACCGTCGACGATCAGGATCACACCCTCGATCTGCTGCGTGAAGGTGCCGTACTTGCCGCGATCACGGCTGAGGCAACGCCCCTGCAAGGGTGCACGGTTCGCACGCTCGGGGCAATGCGCTATCGGGCCATCGCGTCGCCTGAATTTGTCGCGCGCTACTTCGCCTCCGGCGTGGATGCGAGCACGCTGAAACAGGCACCGATGATCGTGTTCAATCGCAAGGATGCACTGCAGTCGCGCTTCATCCGGCTCATTACCCGCGCTCACATCGCACCGCCCGTGCATTACTTGCCCACGGCAATAGGCTTTATAGACGCTGCGGCACAGGGCCTGGGGTGGTGCCTGGCGCCTGAGTCCCTGATAGAAGACGCCTTGGCAAGCAAGCGCATCGTGATGGTGGGACCCGAGCGGTGGCTGGACGTCCCGCTCTATCTGCAGCATGCTGCCATCGCCTCACAAACCTTGCAAAGGCTCAGTGACGCTATGCAGCACACAGCATCCCGGGCGCTCCATCGCTAGTGCGTCGGCGGATCGGCCCGTCAAATGCCGCCTGGTGTAAGCAGCATTGAGGCCTTACACGCGGAAAGCGCAGATGCCCGGTCTGCACGTGTTGCAGCATGCAAAACAGCCAGGAACGTCACGTGCTTCTGCTTTCACATCGCTGAAAGGCGCTCATCACACACAGGAGACGAGAATGAACACATTGAACACAGGTACTCATACTGCGGGCGTGTCGAATCCGGTAATTTCGTCGAGCCGCGTCGAGGGCACCAAGGTTTATAACGAGCAGGGTGAAAAGCTGGGCTCGATCGATCATCTGCAAATCGATAAGCAGTCGGGTCAAGTGCGTTATGCCATTCTGGAGTTCGGCGGCTTTCTCGGCATGGGTACGGATCGCTATCCGCTGCCCTGGAACGTGCTGAGATACGACACTGCCTTGGACGGCTATGTTGTCCCGGTCACCAAGGACAAGCTGGACAATGCGCCCAAATACGAAGGAACCGCGCATCCCGAGTACAACGACGAGTACGGTCGTCGGGTGTATGACTACTACGGCGCACAGTGGTAAATCGCTACCGAGGGCGAACGCCCGATCTGCAACAAACGCCTCGCGGTGCGCCGCGAGGCGTTTGCGTTTTAACGGGTCACACCGCGAGCGATCAACCAGTCGTTGATCAGTCCAGCAATCTGATCTGAATTCTTATCCATCATCAGCATGTGGCTGTTGCCCTTGATGCCTTTTTGCGGAAGCATCATCACGTCGGCCTGCCCGCCCAGACCACTGATAGTGGCGCGCACTTTCTCCTGACGCGCCACGATCGCATTCCAGAATGGCGATGCATCGGTGTAATCGCCCCATACCCACAATATCGGCACGCCCTTCAAGACTGAAAAATCCGTCTTGTCCGGATCGGGCGAGCCACTGGGTTCGACCATCACCATGGCCTTGATCTTTGTGGGATTTTTCATCGCCGCTTTATAGGCAAAGTTGCCGCCTTGGCTGTGGACGACGATCACGCAGGGGCAGGCTTGTTCGACGTACTGATCGTAAGCCGCTTGCGTCATCTCATCATTCGTCGCCCATCGTGGCACGCTCTGTTTGACGAACTCGCCAAACGATTCGATCGGGAACTGCGTACCCTCTTGCGCCACGCGCTTGCTCGGATCGGGATCATAGGCTTTGCCGATTCGAAAGAGCTCCCACGCCTCCTTTTCATTGCGGAAGAACGGCGCATCCTGGTAGATCTCGGGGTAACGTGCCCACGAGGATCGGCCGCGCTCGACCGCATCGCTTGTGTACACATCCCAGCCTTGTTTGAGGAAGAACATTTCCCAGCCGGGCTTGCGATCGGGTTTCGACTCCCAGTTCGCGCCGGTCAAGCCCCCGCCGTGCCACATCAGCATCGGATAGGCAGCGCGGGGTTTCTCGAGGCGGATGTAATGCACATACATCTGGCCGGCAACGAATTCGCCGTTTTGATTCACCTTCACGGGCGGCGACCCTGGGCTAAAAGTCATTTCCCGATCAGGCAAGCCGGTAAGCGAAATACGCTTGCCGCCCACGTAATAACTGCCGATCTCCTTTACCTGCAGCGTGGTCTCGTCGGCCGATGCCGGAAGTGATACCGATGCGGCAACGACTGCTGTCGCTGCCAGTGATGCGAATGCCTTGATTGTTATTTTCATGTTGTCTCCATTTAGGGCACGATAACGATCGCCCCCGCGTTCTTTCGGCTCTCCGCCAATCGATGCGCATCGGCCACGCGATCCAGGCCAAAACGCGAGGCGATCGATGCCTTGATGATCCCGTCCTGCATGGCCTTGAACACCTCGGCTGCATTTGCACGAAAGGTGGCGGCATCGGCATTGTGCGGAAATACAGACGGCCGCGTGAGAAACAGGCAGCCCTTTTTATTGAGCAGCTCGGGATCGATATTCGGTGCGGGACCAGAGGCCGAACCAAACAACACCACTGTGCCGAATTTCGCTGCGCAGTCCAGCGATCCCAAAAAGGTATGTTTGCCCACCGAGTCGTAGACGACATCAGCTTTGCGACCGTCGCTGGCTTCGATCACGCGCTCCACCCACCCTTCATCGCTGTAGTTCACTGCGTGATCGCAGCCCGCCTCGATGGCAATTCGGCATTTCTCTGCCGAGCCGGCGGTGCCGATCACGGTGGCGCCCAGTGCCTTGGCCCAAGCGCTCAGCACTTGCCCCACGCCGCCTGCGGCAGCATGTACCAATACGATATCGCCCGGTTTGATCGGGAACGTCTTTCGCACGAGGTATTGGGCCGTCATCGCCTTGAAGAACACAGCAACGGCATCTTCGTCATTGATGTCGTCGGGGATGGGCACAAGCTTGACCGCCGGCACGTTGCGCCGATCCGCGTAGGCGCCGATGCCGGCGTTGATATAGATCACCCTGTCGCCCACGCGAAAATCGGTCACGTTGGCGCCGATAGCCTCGACCACGCCCGCTGCTTCGTGGCCAAGCCCGGTCGGCAGCGGAAGACCATGTTTCCCGGCACGCTGATAGATATCGATAAAGTTGAAACCGATGGCGGTTTGCTTGAGCTGAATCTCGTCAGGCGCCGGCGCGGCGAGATGCAACGTGCGCAGGTGCATCACATCGACATCGCCAAACGCGTCGAGCACGATGGCATGGCTTTCAGTGGTGTGGTGATCGGTCATTCGCGCACCAAACTCACCCCGCGTGCAAAGAGCGCACGCTGCTGCTGCAGATAATCCCCATACTCCTTGGGCCCCAGCACACTGACTTCTGCACCGATCCCGGACAACGTCTTTTCGACCTCCGGGCCTTGCTCGGCCACCACCTTGCGCGCCGCTTGATACAGCGTGTCGATCACCTTGGGCGGCGTGTCTTTGGGCGCCATCAGCCCGTAAATGGTGGGACTGCCCACGTCATAGCCCAACTCGCGCACCGTAGGCACATCGGGGAAGGCACGCATGCGCTTGTCGCTGAACACGGCGAGCGGTCGCAACCCACCCGACAGGATATGCGCTTGTGCGGGGCCCACAGCCGAAACGGCGATATCGGTATGCCCGCCCAACAAGGCGGTAACGGCGGGTGTGCTGCCCTGGAATGGAATGTGGCGCAGTTGGATCTTCGCCTCCGATGCAAAAATCTCCCCCAGCAAATGACTGATCCCCATCGCGCCCGACGTGCCGTACGAGATGGAATCGGGGCGGGCCTTCGCATCCGCCACCATGTCTTGCAGCGTTTGATATTTTGATTTCGCGGGCACCACGATCATCATGCCGCCTAACGATATGGCTGCCACGGGTGCGAATGAATCGGTGGTGTACTTGACGTCCTTGTTGGCCAGCGGCACCACCACGAGCGCGCCGGGCGAACTTCCCACCATGGTGTATCCATCGGGCGCGGCGCCCGCTGTGAACGCGGCGCCAATGCCCCCCCCGGCGCCCGGCTTGTAGCTCATCACGATCGGCTGTCCGAGGTACTGCCCCATCTTGTCGGTAATGGGGCGCAGCATCTGATCGGTGTCTCCGGGCGAAAAAGGAATCACCAACTGCAGGGGCCGCGCGGGAAAGGCCTGCTGGGCATGGCTGGGCGCACTCAGGACCAGGCCCAGCACGCAGGACGCGACGATGCCTTTAAGGGGATTGTGCATTGTTGTCTCCAATTATCGTTATGGCACCTGACTGTCGTGGCGACGTCCGGCGCTCTTTTACTCGTGATCGACTTGTATGGCCTCCAGAAAACGCGACACCATGTTGTAGGCTCCGATGGTGGCCGTGATCTCAACAATCTCACGGTCGTTGAACGCCTCGCGCAACGCGGCGAAGGTCTCCTTTTTCACCCGTATCTCGCGCGTCATTTCATTGCAATACGACAGTGCTGCACGCGACTTCTCATCCAGCGCATCGAGATCGTTCGTCTTCAGCGCCTCGATCTGTTGCGCGGTACATCCTTCCTTCAATGCAATCGGCAGATGTTGCTCAAACTCGTAATCCGCCTCATTGAGCACCGCTACCCGCAAGATCAGCATCTCACGCAATTGCGCCGGAAGGCTGCTTTTCTGGCGAACGGCGGTGAGATAGTTGAGCCAGCCCTCGGCAATCGGCGGGCTGTTGAGCAGCATCTTGTACAGATTGGGCAGGCTTGAGCGCTCGCGCTGTATGCGCTCGACCAATGCGTGCGTGTCCGGGTTCGTGATATCTGCATAGCCGATTCGTGCCATCGTCTTTCGCTCCTGTTTTTATCGTTAATCGCATCGGGCGCTCATGCCGCCATCGACGATGAGTTCCGTGCCGGTAATGAACCTTGCCTCGTCCGACGCCAGGAAAAGCACGGCGTTTGCCGTATCCCGGCCATCGCCAGCCAAGGGAAGCGGGATGCGCTTGCGACGCTTCTCCAGCAACGCATCCAGATTGCCGCCCTGCTGCTTGGCGAGAAACGCGTCGACCAATGGCGTGTGCAATTGGCCCGGCAGCACGGTATTGATGCGCACACCATGCTTGGCGTACTCCACACCCACTACGCGGCCGAACTGCATCACGCCCGCCTTGGACGCGGCATAGCCGACGGCAGGCGCGCCCGTCCAACGAATGGCGGAGGTCGACGACACATTCACGACCGCCCCACTACCCTGCCGCGCCATGATCGGCAATACATGCCGGCATGTGGTGAACACGCTCGTCAGGTTGAGTGCCAGTTGACGTTGCCAGTCCTCCTCTGACAGGTCGGCTGCGCCCCCCGCAGCCGGGCCACCGACGTTATTGACGAGGATATCGATGCGCCCGTAGCGCGCCAGCGTCGCCTCCACGAGCGCGGCGATTTGCGCTGAATCTTCAACGTCGCAAAGCTGCGTGTGAATACGTGCCGCGCTCGCGCCCGCGCGCGTGAGGGTTTCGGGCAACGATGCGGCATCGCGATCCACCGCCACAACTTGCGCGCCCTCCTGTGCCAGGCGCACCGCGATCGCGCGGCCGTTGCCCCAGCCGGGGCCCGTGCACCCGGCGCCAAACACCACGGCCACCTTACCGGCGACGCGTCCCGCCGACTCGCTTTCATTGCGCGTCATGTCGGTGTCACGTCCCGCCGCCTCGTTCTCATTGGATGGGCTATTGGCTTCGCTCATGACCGCGCCCTCACTCAAGGTGTGCACATCGTGATGCCGCCATCGACCACCAACTGCTGGCCGGTCACGTAGCGGCTTTCATCGCAGGCCAGAAACGCGACCGCGTGCGCGACATCCCAGCTTTCGCCCATACGACCCGTGGGCACCTGCTGGTGGCGGTGAGCCACAAACCCGTCGAAGTCGCCCTTGGCGTACTTTTGCGCCAGACGATGCACCAGCGGTGTGAAGATCAACCCCGGCACCACCGAATTGAGGCGCACGCCGTCTTTCGCATAGATCACGGCAGTGGTTGCGGTCATCTGCATCAGGGCCGCCTTGGCAGCGGCATAGCCCACCTGGGGTTTGCCCGCGTACCTCAAGCCAGCAATCGATGAAATGTTGATAATGGATCCGCCGCCCGCCTCCACCATCAGCGGAATGACGTGCTTGCAGCACAGGAATGCGGAGGTCAGATTGACATCGATCTGGTCGTTCCAGGCCTCTTCCGACATGGTGACGGGATCGCCCGGTTCTGAGCGTCCCACGTTATTGACCAGGATATCGATGCGCCCATACTTCGCGATGCAGGCCTCCACGAGATCGGCCACCTGCTTTGCATCGCGTACGTCGCATTGCATCACCTCGATGCTGCCCCCTTCAGACCTGATCGCTTCCGCCGATTGCTGCGCTGCATCCATATCCAGATCGCAGCCGAAGATCGACGCCCCAAGCCGCGCCAATACTGCGGCGGTCGCTTTGCCATTGCCCCAGCCGTCACCTAACGTTCCACACCCTGTCACCAGGGCAACCTTTCCATCGAGGCGAAACATGTGCACTCCAAGTCTTTTATCTGGAGCCAAGGTTAAGGCGGCGATACTTGTACGTTAAGTTCCGATTCGAACGCTATTCATAGACAACAAGAATGAATCTGACACCCCGCCAACTCAAGATATTCGTCCTGCTCGCCGAAACGCTGAGCTTTCAGAAGACTGCCGACATGCTGCACATTACGCAGCCGACCTTGAGCAAGTTGCTGAAGGAGATCGAGACGACCATCGGCATGACGCTCTTCGAGCGCAGCACGCGCATGGTGCGGCTGTCTCAGGAAGGCCAGGACATTCTCGAGGTGGCCCGCCAGATCACCGTGCGCTACGACCAGGGGATGCTGGAGCTGAACGAACGTATGCGCGATCGGCACAACCGTGTCGCCGTAGCGGCGCTGCCCACCTTGGCCGCATCGTTGCTGCCCCAACTCATCAAGAACCTGAAGGCGGTCGATCCACAGGCGCACATCGATGTGTATGACCCCATCGCCAATGAAGCGCTGCAATTGCTGCGGGAGCGACGCGTGGATATTGCCGTGACCGCGATGGGTAACGACGGCTCGCCCGACTTACGGTATCAAGAGCTTTTTACCGAGCCTTTCGTGCTCTTTCATAGTCATGAGACCAAGATCGATGTCACGCACTGGATACCGTCTGAGCTTGCCCGGTTGCCGTTGATCAGCATGGCGCCGGGCACCAGTGTTCGCGTGCTCACCGAGCGCGCCTTTTTGAGTGAGTCGCAGCCCTTCAACCCTGTGTACTCATTGCGCGATCTGAATACTATCGCCCGCTTTGTGCAAAACGATTGCGGGATTGCCTTGCTCCCCGAATCATCGCTCGATCAAACTGTTCATCACGGCGTGGCCAAAACGTATTTGCAGGGCGCCTTGACTCGATCGGTGGGTATGTTTATCCGCCGGGAATATCGCGCGTCCAAATTGGCGCAACACACGCTGGATGAACTGCGCCGCCTGGGCCGCGACAGGCAATCGTCATAGACAGCCGTAATGGAAAACTGTTATTCCCGCAGTAATGGAAGACTGTTACTGGCTGCCTTGGTGGAGAGCTGTTATGGGGCGCCGATGGAACACGGATTTTCATCACTCGAAATAACCGAAGTGCAACGCTATTGATCTGCACGTTCAAACGTCTCCATCGCTGCGCGGCCAATATGCTCTGGCATAACACCGAGGCGCGTTAATTGCTGCCGCGCGAGGTCGCTGAATTTGCGGCACATTCAGACTTTGGGAGTCACAGCTATGAAAACCATATCCAAACATCTCGTGTGCTTAACGACTGCGGGCTTTCTGCTGACTGGGTGCGCAACCCAACAGCAAAGTAATACTGCCGTCGGTACGGGTGCCGGGGCCGCGCTGGGCGCGGGGATCGGCGCCATCTTCGGCCAGGGTAAAGGCGCTGCAATTGGCGCAGGCATTGGCGCCGTCGCGGGCGGTGTGGTGGGCTACAACTGGAAGGTCGTGAAAGACGACGTACAGCAATCCGGCGCATCGTCCCTGGGTATCGACGTGGTCGAAATGCCCGACGGCAGCCTCAAGGTCAACATTCCCAGCAATGTGTCGTTCGATACCGATCGTGCAGATTTGAAGCCGGCATTGCTGCCGGTGCTCGATAGCGTGGGACGTGCCCTGGTGCAGCATCCCGAACTGCGCGCCAAGGCCGTCGGGCATACCGACAGCACCGGCGCGGCGGCTCACAATCAAACGCTTTCGGAAAATCGCGCGCGCAGCGTGACCAACTATCTGGCCAAGCAAGGCGTGGGTGCGACGCGACTGACGACCGAGGGTCGCGGCGCCACTGATCCGATCGCCGATAACGGTACCGCCGAAGGTCGTGCGACGAATCGTCGCGTAGAGATCTATCTGTACGCAACGCAGCAGTAAATCGCTTGTGTTAAGTGGAGCGGCCTGTGCCAACTTGGCCAGTGCACGCTTCGCTTCACGTGCCAGTCCGCAGCAGCGTGAAACGTTCGACTGTAGATGGCGTCGTCAACATCAGCAATGAATCCCGCCTGCTCATCCTGGCAGCGCTTGCTTAAGCGCCTCGCCCGCGAGCCGCGCGCTCGACAACAAGCGTTCCAGACCCTGACCGTGGCGTGCACTAGCCGATAGTCCGGCCATCGTAGTGGCGACAAAGTCGGCTAGCTGATCAGCATCCTGCGGATGCCGCTGGGCGATATAGCGGCGAATCACCATTTGCGCGGCGTCGTGAAAACGGCAGGCCGCATCGCGTGCATGTGCGTCGTTGCTGCGCGTACCCTCAAGCACCAGACAACCCGTCGCGTTCGGGTCAGCGGCGTAGCTGCGCGCGGCTTGCTCCAGAAGTGCAGCGAGAGCCGCCGACACAGGGCGATCGGCACTCAGGATCATGGCGAGTGGGATCGCCCCTGTTTTGGCGTAGCGATCGAGGATGCGCGCGTACAGTCCGGCCTTGCTGCCGTAGGCCGCGTAAAAACTGGGCGGATTGATACCGAGCGCCTTCGTCAAATCCGCTATGCCTACCGCATCGTATCCCCGCTCATGGAAAAGCGATTGCGCGGCTACCACACCATGTTCCGGATCGAACTTGCGTGGCCGGCCACGAGTGCGCACTAAATTTGTAGCCACCATTACAAAATCCTTGACATCACGAGTGATTGATTATGTACTGTCCACTACATTATTGAAAGGAATACGTATGTCGATGTTCAAAAACAAGTCCGTATTGGTGCTTGGGGGTAGCCGCGGAATTGGCTCCGCCATCGTCAAGCGCTTTGCAGCGGACGGCGCGCGAGTCAGTTTTACTTACGCCAACTCGCCCGATGCGGCCAAACAGCTGGCAAGTGAAACAGGAAGCACAGCATTTTTGGCTGATAGCGCCGATAGGGACGCCATTATCGAGAGGGTGCGCGAAAGCGGACCACTGGACGTGCTGGTAGTCAATTCGGGCATCGCCATCTTCGGCGATGCATTGGACCAAGACCCCGATGCCATCGACCGCCTGATTCGCATCAATGTCCATGCGCCGTATCACGCGTCGGTGGAAGCTGCGCGGCAGATGCCTTCAGGAGGACGGATTATCGTCATCGGGTCAGTGAACGGCGATCGGATGCCGCTCCCCGGCATGGCGTCCTACGCACTCAGCAAATCTGCGCTGCAAGGGTTGGCGCGAGGCCTTGCACGTGATTTCGGACCGCGCGGCATCACGATCAATGTCGTGCAGCCTGGCCCAATCGATACCGATGCAAATCCGGAAAAAGGCCCGATGAAGGACGTTATGCACAGTTTCATGGCGATCAAGCGCCATGGCCGTCCCGAAGAAGTGGCCGGGATGGTCGCGTGGCTGGCGGGGCCCGAAGCCAGTTTCGTCACGGGCGCGATGCATACGATCGATGGCGCTTTTGGCGCCTGAACATCCAGGCTGATCGCATCGGCCGATGCTTGTGAAAACAGCATCTGGCCTGCCCTACTGGATTCGAACCAGTGACCGCTCGCTTAGAAGGCGAGTGCTCTATCCAACTGAGCTAAGGGCAGATCTTGGAAAGCGCGGTAGTTTAACCGACGCAGGATTAAACGGGGCGCGTGCGCTCGCGCCAGCGATCGCCGGCCTGATAGCCCCAATACGTTGCCTGGGCCACGGCGCGGCCCACCACGCCGCCCGCCCAGGCGAGACCAAACGGCGCGAACGCCGCGATGCGGTTCGTTTCACCCGTGATCGCCTCCGCCACCACCCGCCCGGCAATCGCGGTCGTATTCAATCCTTGCCCACCGAACGCTGTGCAATACCAAAGCCCCGGCGCCAACTGCCCCAATTGCGGCATGCGATGACGGGCATAGCTCATCAAGCCTGACCATGCCATCTGCACGGGCACGTCGCCCAACTGCGGAAACACCCCCTGCAGTTCTCGCTTGAGCCGGTCGGCCAATTGAGGCGGTGGGCTACGGCGCACGCTGATGCCGCTGCCCCACACGATGCGATCCCCGTCGAGCACGCGGTAATAGTTGCCGGCCCGGCGGTCGTCGATGATGGCGGCTGTGGTGTCGATCGCATCGCCGATACGTGCCCCCAGCGGGCCGGTGGCCAACATATACGTGGCAATGGGCAGCATCGCGCGGCGCAGTGCGGGCAGGAGCGCATCCGTGTAGCCGCCCGTTGCCATCACCACATGACGGGCGCGGATCGTGGCACGGTTTGCCGTCAAAAGGTGCTGGCCCTGCACTGGCGTGATCCGGGTCACCCTGCTGTGCTCATACACAGCTACTCCGCGCGACGCTACATCGACCGCTAGCGCACGGGTGTAGTTGAGGGGATGAATATGAAAGGCGTCTTCGTCGAAAAGCCCGGGGCCATAGGCAGGCGAGTTCACCTGCTTCCGCACGGCGTCGCGATCGAGCAACGTAAATCGCCGTCCATAGGCGGCCATGCGATCCCGATGGGCGGCCAGCGCTGCCGGATCGTCGTAGCGCAATACCTTCAGAATGCCGGGCGTGAGGCCGCCCGCGCCAACGCCCAAGCTCAGACAGGCTTCCCGCACCATCTCCATGCCTTCGATCGACAGCCGGTACAGGGCGTCGAACTGCGCTTGACCCACCTGCTTCAAGACGGCATCGTCATCGGCGGCGAAACCGCTGGAGACTTGCCCACCATTGCGGCCCGACGCGCCCCACCCCACGCGATTGGCGTCGAGCACCGCGACGGATAGGCCACGCATCACCAATTCGCGGGCAGCCGTCAGCCCGGCCAGCCCGGCACCCACCACGCACACGTCGACGTCGCTGTCGGCGGTCAAAGCGGGATAGGACGTGGCGTCGCAGGCAGTGCAACTGTAGTAAGTGTGGGGATAGTCGCTCATGACGGTATACGGGGCGATGCGGGCGCGCCACACTATTACACACGGTTTCCGAGCGGGGGGTCGTCGATGCTACATTGCGTTCGTCCCCTATTCTGCAAGAAATCTGTCATGAGCCGTTCCCGCTCCTTAGTGCCCACCCTGCGCGTGGGTATCGCATTGGTCGCGTTCGCGGCCGCCGTACCTGCGGCTCATGCCGGTGTTACCTACCGATTGGATCGTCCGAGCGCCGCCCCCGGCGAAACGGTGCTGATCGAAGCGGTGTTCTTCAACGACACGCCCACGGGCGCCGCCTGGAGCGCGCCGCGCCGCATCGTGGTGCAGTGGCGTGGCGCCACCGGCCAGCCGATCCGCACCACGGCGCGTGCTGTAGGGGCCGCTACCGAATTCAACGTACCGGTCAACAACTTTGCCCGCATGAGCTGGCAAGCTGTGGTGCCCACGCAAGCGCGCGGTCTGCAGGCCGTATCGATCGAGGGCCAAGCCGCCCTGATGGCGCTGGATGCGACGGGTCGCGAAAGCGGTACGCCTGCGACGATGGCGGCCAATACGCCTGTCGTGGATGCCCGCACGGGCGAGCCGTTGCCGCCTGCAGAAGTGACACGCTTGGGCGCGTCGCCCGACGTGGGTCCGGCGCCGGAACAAACTGCCATGGCGCAACCCAACGCGATTCCCACGGCGTTCAATTCGTTTACGTCGTCCCTTTCGGCATACCAGCCGGTGTACTTTGCCGTGGGCACGCGCGGCGGCACGACGGCGCGTTTTCAGTTGAGCGCCAAGTACCGGTTGTTCACGCCTGAAGATGCAGCAACGCCGAAGTTCTATGAAAATCTGTATCTGGGCTACACACAAACTTCACTGTGGGATTTGCAGGGCGATTCCAAGCCGTTTATCGATACGACGTTCAACCCCAGCGCATTCTGGCTGAACGAAAACCTGTGGACGTCGGCCAATCAAAACTGGCGCTTTGGGAGTGCGGCGGGTATCGAGCACAAGTCCAACGGCAAGGCCGGCGACGATTCGCGATCGCTCAACGACTTTTACCTGCAACCGTCTTTCAACTATCGCTTCGATGGCGGCAGCACGTTGTCGTTTGCGCCCAAGATCATGTCGTACGTGGCCGTGGCGCGCGAGAACAGCGATTATTCGGACTACAACGGCCATGTGGACTGGCGTGTGCGCTGGGCGCAGGATAACGGCCCCGTCGTCTCTGCGATGTACCGTCAGGGCGACCAGAAACGCCGCACCACGCAGGTCGATCTGGCCTATCCCCTCAAGCAGATGGGGGTGAACGCCAACGGGTACGTTTACCTGCAGTACTTCAACGGTTACGGCGAAACGCTGCTGGGCTACGACGAGCGCAATCGCTCGCAGTTCCGCATCGGCTTGTCGCTGGTGCCGTAACCAGGATCACCACGCATGAAGCGACCCGCGCCGCCCGCCCAGCCCCTGCGCCGCGTGCGAGCGTGGGGCGGCATGCTGTTGGTATGGGGCGCGGCCACGGGCGTGGCGCACCTGCTCAATCATCATGTGTCGGTCACGGTGCTGGCCATGGTGTATCTGGCGGCCGTAATGCTGGTCGCTTATGTCACCAACCGCTGGCTCTCGATTGCCTGTGCGTTTTTGTCGGTGGCGGCACTCAATATCCTGTTTGTGCAGCCGCGCGGCGCGTTTCGCGTCGATTCCACCGAACACGCCATCACTTTGGTAGCGCTCTTGTTTGTCAGCCTGTTGGCGACGAATCTATCGTCACGGCTGCGCGCATCGACGCGCCGGGCGGTATCGCGCGAGCGTCGCGCACGCACGTTGCAGCACCTGGCCGCCAGCATGGCGTTGCTCGAAGACGAAGTGCCGATGGTCGATGCCGCCGTCAAGGCATTGGAAGCGGATTTTGGCCAAGGCATCCTGGCACTCATCGACCGCGATGGCGCGCTGGTGATGCATGGCGCGATGCAAGCGCCCACCGCCCCCGCCGAGCGGCGCGATGACGCCATCGCACATTGCGTAAAAAGCGGTCATGCGATGGGCCCGGGCACCGGGCGATGGGACGCGCTGGCCACATGGTATTTGCCCCTGCGCGCGGGTGAGCGCCGCATCGGCGCCATCGCGATTGCGGCCCCTGCGCAAACGGCGTTACTGCCGGGCGCGGAAGAACGGCGCGAGCATGCGCAAGCGATTGCCGATCTCACCGCCGGTGCCCTGCTGCGGGTGCGACACGCCGCCGAAGCCGCGCAAGCGCGCGATCAGGCGCAATCGCAACAGCTGCGCAGCACCTTGTTGGCTTCGGTATCGCACGACTTGCGTACGCCGTTGGCAGCAATCCTGGCCGCTGCCACGTCGATGCAGCGGCAGGCCGATCGGCTGGACGCCGAAAGCCAGCAGCGCTTGCTGGCGCTGATCGAGAGCGAAGCCCGTCACCTCACTGCCGTTACCGACAACACCCTGCACTGGTTACGCGTCTCCGGCGATCATCCGGTACTGAAGATGGATTGGGAAGCGCTGGAGGAGATTGCCGGCACCTGCATCGCCCGATTGCGCGCCCGCCATCCGCATCGCCATGTGACGGCCACGCTGCCGGCGGATTTGCCGCTGATCCGGGTGGACGCCGTGCTGTTTGCGCAGTTGATTACCAATCTGCTGGATAACGCGCTCAAGTATTCGGCAGATGACGTGGAACTCACGGCTTACGCCGACGACGAGACCATCACGATCGATATCCTGGATCGCGGCCGCGGCATCCCGCCGGGTGATGAGATCCGGATTTTCGAGACGTTTTACCGCGGCGCGGTGCCCCCGGCGCAGCGAGGCGCCGGCCTTGGGCTGGCGATCTCCCAAGCGGTGGCCAGCGCTCATAACGCCCGGTTGAGCGTGGGTCCGCGCGAGGGCGGCGGGTCGCGCTTTTCCATCTTCATGCCGCTGGTTCCCTCGCCGCCCACGCCGGCCGACGAGGGCATGTAGATGGCCATCCGTGTACTGATCGTTGAAGACGACCGTGATATCCGCAGCTTGCTGCACTCGGTCCTTACCGTGGAAGGCTTCGAGATCTCGACGGCGGTGAGCGTGAGCGAAGCGCGCGCGATGGTCGACCATGAGGCGCCGGATCTGATCCTGCTGGATCTGGGATTGCCCGATGGACGCGGCGAAGATTTGCTGGCGGCCTGGCGCACGCTTGCCGTGCCGATCATCGTGGTGTCCGCCCGTGAAGACGAAGCAGGCAAGATCGCGCTGCTGGATGCTGGCGCCGATGATTATCTGGTCAAACCTTTTGGCGTGGGCGAATTGCTCGCACGCATGCGCGTGGCGCTGCGCCATCGCGGCACGTCGGTTTCGCCGGCGCAAACGACTTACGAGTTAGAAGGGTTGGGCGTGGATCTCACCACGCATCGCGTGACCCGCGACGGCGTGGAGATCAAACTGACGGCGACCGAGTTCAAACTGCTGGCGCGATTGGTACAGAAGGCGGGTCAAGTCGTTACACACCGACAATTGCTGATCGATGTGTGGGGCGCCGAGTATGCCGAACACACGCATTACGTGCGGGTGTACATGGGAAACCTGCGTGCGAAATTGGAACGCGACCCCACCGATCCGCGGTATGTGCGTACCGAGGTGGGGGTGGGATATCGGCTTGCCGTGGAGTGAAGCTCGCCGTACACTGGGATATACATTACGTATACCCCACAGGAGAGCACAGTGGATCAAGGCGCTATATTCAAAAGTAATCGCAGCCAAGCTGTGAGACTGCCCAAATCCGTGGCGTTCCCCGCAGACGTCACTCGTGTAGACGTGGTCGCCATTGGCCGCGCTCGTCTTATCACGCCTGCCGGCCAATCTTGGGATACATGGTTTGATGGCAATGATGCTGACCCCACCTTTATGGTGGATCGGGAGCAACCAGCTGAGCAAGAGCGGGATTCGTTCTGAATGCTCAAATTCATGCTCGACACCAATATATGTATTTTCACGATCAAGAATAAGCCTGCCTCGGTACGCGCCGCGTTTGGCCGTCACACTGGCCAAATGTGCATCAGCGCAATTACGCTGATGGAGCTTATTTACGGCGCTGAAAAATCGGCGGCACCAGAAAAAAATCTTTCCGTTATTGAGGGACTCGCAGCGCGTCTCGATGTGCTCGATTACGATCATGACGCAGCAACGCATACGGGGCAGCTCAGGGCCGAACTCGCGCAGTTGGGGACACCGATCGGACCTTACGACAACATGATCGCCGGGCACGCACGCTCCCGCGGACTCATCATCGTGACCAACAATATCGGCGAATTCAAGCGCGTGCCGGGCTTAAGGTTCGAAGACTGGACAGCCAATTAACTGAATCTAGTCGATCGCAAACGAAACGCGTTTGCGTAACCGCTACACTCGCCACCATCTTTATGCGTTCTTTACACGCCCCCGCCTATAACGGCGGCTGGCCTGTTCTCCGCACTCAAGATGTCTACCGCTGAATCCCCTAAAAATCTCGCTGCCCTATCGCTCGGCGCCCTCGGCGTCGTCTATGGCGATATCGGCACGAGTCCGCTTTACGCTATGAAAGAGGTGTTCCTGCCCGCCAATGGCGTGCCGCTGGACATCACGCATATCGTGGGCGCGGTGTCGGTTATCTTCTGGGCCCTGCTCATCGTCGTCACCCTCAAGTACGTGATCCTGGTGCTGCGCGCCAATAACCGCGGTGAAGGCGGCATCATGGCGCTGTCGGCATTGGCGGCGCGCGCCACCGGCAACAATCCCAAACTGCGTCACACCCTGCTGCTCCTGGGCGTGTTCGGGGCCGCGCTCTTTTATGGCGACAGCATCATCACGCCCGCCATTTCGGTGCTGGGCGCGGTAGAAGGCATGAGCCTCATTACCCCCGCGTTCGACAGCTTCGTGCTGCCCATCAGCGTGGGGATTCTGATCGGCCTGTTTCTGGTGCAGCGGCATGGCACCGCCACCGTAGGCAAGCTCTTCGGCCCGATCATCGTGGTGTGGTTTGCCACATTGGCGGTAGTGGGCATCCATCAGATCATTCAGGTGCCCGTGATCCTGACTGCGCTCAACCCGCTGCACGGCCTGGCTTTCCTGATCGACCGCGGCCCTGGCGTATTCGCAGCGTTCGGCGCGATCGTGCTGGCATTGACGGGCGCCGAGGCGCTTTATGCCGACATGGGCCATTTCGGCAAAAAGCCGATCCGTTTGGCGTGGCTGGGGTTTGTATTGCCGGCGCTCGCCATCCACTACATGGGCCAGGGCGCCCTGCTGATTTCCACGCCCACCGCGCTCGAAAATCCGTTTTACCTGATGTTTCCCAGCGGCTGGTTGATTCCCGCCGTGATCCTGGCCACGCTCGCATCGGTGATTGCCTCACAAGCCGTGATTTCCGGTGCGTATTCGATGACGCGCCAAGCCATGCAACTCGGCTTCCTGCCGCGTTTGCAAGTGCATTTCACGTCCGCCAGCGAAGCCGGCCAGATCTTCATGCCGCAGGTCAACCGCATCCTGTTGCTGGCGGTGGTGATCGTGACGATCGGCTTCGGCAGCTCGTCAGCATTGGCGTCTGCCTACGGTATCGCCGTCACCGGCACGATGATGATCACGACCGTGCTCACCTATTTTGTGGTGCGGCATGCCTGGAATTTTCCACGTTATATCGCGATCAGCGCAACGGGTGTATTCCTGGCCATCGACGTGCTGCTGGTGGTGTCGTGCAGCTTGAAGATCGCGGATGGCGGCTGGTTCCCCTTGCTGCTGGCGATCGCCATTTTCGTGGTGATGTCGACCTGGTATCGCGGTCGCGAACTGCTCGTCAACCGCATGCGTGACGACGATCCAGCGCTACAGCCGTTTATCGAAGCGATCGTGCTCGATCCGGATCTGCCGCGGGTGCCGCGCACGGCCGTTTACGCCACTGCGAGCCAGGAAACCGTGCCCCAAGCCTTGCTGCACAATCTGAAGCACAACCGCGTGCTGCATGAGCAGAACATCATCATGAGCGTGATCTTCCACGAAGTACCGTGGATCCACGCCGACGAACGCGTGGATGTGGACGATGCCGCCGCAGGCTTCTGGCGGGTGCGCGTGAACTACGGCTTCATGAACAAACCCGATATCCCCGAGGCGCTCGAATGCTGCCGCAAGTATGGGTTGGCGGTAAATGCGTTCGAGACGAGTTACTTCCTCAGCCGCGAAACCGTCGTGCCCACCTCGGGTTCGGGCATCGCCAACTGGCGAGAGCATCTTTTCTCAGCAATGTCGCGCAACGCTGGAAACGTGGTCACGTTTTTCCAATTGCCGGATAATGCAGTGATCGAGTTGGGGACGCGCGTGCAGATATGACGGCTTCGTTTGCGGTGATCAATGCCTGGGGTACGCCCACGCCGTTTGGCGTATCGCGATCGCCGTCGGAGGTTGCCGCTGCAGCGGCCGACGCACTCACCCGGCACACCGATATCGAACGTCTGCAGGATGCAGTCGCCACGATGGTGACGGCACAGGCCGGCACCGAAGCGGCCTGCTTCTGCCATTGCGCCGCCGCTGGCGTCACACTGGCGGTGGCCGCTGCGCTTACTGGTACGGATGCTGTCCTTATCGCCGCGCTGCCCGATGTGGCGGGCGAGAATGTCGTTGCGATCCAAACCGAGCATCAAGTCAATTACGGGCATCCGATCACCCAAGCGATTCGGCTTGCCGGTGCAAAAGTGCTGGTGCTCGATGGCACGGTCGAGCAACGCATCCAGCAACTCGCTGACCATCGTGCCGCCGGTACGTTGGCTGCCGTGGTTGCGGTGTCGTCCACCCTTGTCAAAGCGCCCGCGCCGATTGGCCTTGTCGAGCTAGCCGAGCGTGCGCGCGATGCCGGCGTGCCATTCATTGTGGATGCGGCCGCACAGGATTGGCGGTTGAACGACCCCGGCTGGTTCAACGGGATCGACATCGCAATCTTCAGCGCGCAAAAATATCTCGCCGCCCCCACCTGCTGCATCCTTACCGGCAGCGCTGCGCACATCGCCGCCGCGCGTGCCAACCTGGGCGGTATCGGGCGGGGAATGAAACCCACCAAGGAAGCGCTCGCGGGCGTGGCGGCCGCCTTGCCGATGCGCGCAGGGCTTTCGCTTTCGGATGTACGTGACGCCAACGTGGCTCGTGCACGCCACCTGATCGCGTCGTGCAACGATCTGCCGTACCGATTCGATACGCTGGACAGCGCAGACTATGGCCCCTATCCGCGCATCGCACTTACCTGCAGCGACGCTCGTGAAGCCACTATGCTTGCCGATGCGCTGCGCCAGCATGAGCCATCGATCGTGGTCGGCCGGCATGCGTTATCGCAAGGCGTCGTCACGTTGGAACTTACCCATGTGACCGATGAAGAAGCGCAAACGATCGTGGCGGCGCTGCACGGTTCGACGGCGTCGAGAGCTTGACGTGCCGGATGGCGTCGTCACTCATACCAATGCGCACACGATCGCCATCATCGAGGCAGCCGCTCTGCGTCAACCATCGAGCTCAGGATAGTGACGGAAGATACCGTCGCCAAAGGGCAGGCGCCGATCGCTCTGCAGATAGGCTTTGACGTTCGGGATGGCGCCCACGCGGGCATGCAATGCCATCACCTTGCTCAAGCGTCGCGATTGCTTGCTCATCGTGACCGGAAACGCATAGGCCAAGCCGTCCACCACATGGAAAAGCGACAGATCGGCATACGACCAAGTGTCGCCGCCGGCCAGCCACTGGCCTTGCTCTTTCAACACGTTTTCGAAGTAGCCCAGAAACTTCGGAATCCGCTCTTCGCGAAATGACTTCGCTCGCCGTTTGGCTTCATCTTGCTGATCTTCGTAGTACAGACTCGCTGCAATCGGATGATGCACGTCGTGCGCCTCGGCCACCAGATCGGCCAGCGTCAATTGCAGTTGATTGACCCATAAACGACCCGCCAGATCCTTCGGTGCAAGCTGATGCTTTTCACCCAGAAAGAACAGGATGTTGGCGGTTTGCCCGATGGTTTCGCCATCCGCGACCAGGTACGGCGGTGCAAACGGCGGGTGCTTGCGCGGTGACTGCATATCTTCGACCAAAGCATCCGCACTGCCGCCGCCTGCGGCTCGGCCGCGTTCGCGATAGTCGATACCCGCCGCTTCGAGCGCCAAGCGAACAAACTCGCCGCGCCCGGGGATGCCGTCCCAATACCATAAGTCGTAAGTCATGCCTGGATCCTCATTAAGGGCACATGAATCGTGCCGGTTGACCATTGGCAATCTCTGCGCAAGCCCTGTTCCGACTTTGCGTATCAGGGAAAACCACGGCGTAAACACGCCCTCGTTTTGTAGACAATCTACATTAATGGCATTAGATTGAATCTCGGGCCGCGTTCGTCGGTGCCACGATAAAACACCATTCAGGGGTAGTCCTGCCATGCCGAGTCGCTTGTTGCAGTACTTGTTGTACGTCGCTTCCACAGCGGCGATGTCTGTGGGACTCATGTCGGCGGCACATGCCGCCGAGCCTTGGCCGACTAGGCCGATCAAGCTGGTGGTCCCTTTCTCGGCTGGCGGCAGTAACGACGTCATTGCAAGGCGGCTCGCAGACCGCCTCACGCAGAACACCGGCCAAACCGTCATCGTCGAGAATCGCGGCGGCGCGGGCGGTGTGGTGGGCGCGAATGCCGTCGCGACCGCACAGCCGGACGGCTACACGTTCCTCTTCAGTTCTGGGTCTATCGCCACCAGCGCCGCCGTGCAAAAGACGCCTTACGACGTCGAACGCGCGTTCGAGGCTGTGTCGCGTGTAGCAACAGCCCCCTTCGTCATCCTGGTACGGCAAGATCTACCCGTCAAAAACGTGGCGGAACTCGTTGCCTACGCGCGCGCCAATCCTGGCGTGCTCAATTACGGTAGTGCCGGGTTGGGCGACAGCACGCAAATGGCCACGGAGCTATTTAAAAGCGCGGCCGGCATCGACGTTCAACAAGTGGGATACAACGGCATCGCGCCCGCGCAGCTCGATCTGCTCGCCGGACGTCTTGATATGGTCATCACAACGGTGGCGTCGATCAAGGGCACGAGCGCGGATCAGTTGCCCAAGCTTGCGTTTACGACGGCGCAACGTGATCCCGAATACCTGCAAGTTCCTACCGTGCGCGAGGCCGGTATCGATTATGTGGTTGAGGTGTGGTGGGGCGTGTTTGCGCCTGCCGGCGTACCCGCCAATATCCGCGATCAGCTCAACAAAGAGATCGCGCGCGTGGTAGCCGAACCTGCATTTGCCCAATTCTTGAAAACGGCGGGTGCCCAAGCGACACCGTCCACACCGCAAGCCTTGCAGACCACACTGAGCGAGGACTTCAAAACGTGGTCCGACGTCGCCACCCGCGTTGGCATCAGCCAACGTTAAACCGTGTCCTCACCATTCGGAACGCTTGTGACGCAAGAAAGCACGCCACCGCCCTCGCCCTTGATAGCCGCCATGCACAGTGCGATCGCGAGTACGACAGATACCCTGCACGGCATTGCTTCACGCACCGGCGGCACGCACATCGCGAGCGAAGTGCTCCGGTTGAATGCCGCCGTATGCGCGGCAGCCGATGGACAGCTCGACGGCCGTGCCCAACCAGGTGACTTTGGCGCGTTATTGATGTCGGCCGCCGATGGGATTGCATTGGAACCATCGACACCATCGAAACGCGACGTGCATGTCACGAGCGTGCCTGCGTCACCATCAGCCGGGCAATCTTCGGTGGGCCGGCCTGCGACATTGGCGGACGCTGCACGATTGATGGCGTCGGGCGCCGTCACGTCGGAATCGCTTACTCTCGCCGCCATCTCTCGCGCCCAGGCCGTTCAACCGCATCATCGCCCTTTTATCGCTTTGCATGCGGAGGCCGCCGTGGCACAAGCCCAGGAGCGCGATCGCGAGCGGCGTTCGGGCATGGCGCGTAGCGCGCTGCATGGGATCCCACTTGCACACAAGGATTGCTTTGAGCGCAACGGGGCGCCGATGACAGTAGGGTCGAAGGTTCCGGTGCTGCCAGTGCAAGGGGTGACGGCCACCGTACTCACACGTTTGTCCGTCGCCGGCGCGGTCGACCTGGGAGCGCTGAACATGAACGAGATGGTGTGCGGACCGACCGGACAAAATCCCCATTTCGGCGATTGCACGAATGCGTGGGACAGCAACCGTATCTCTGGCGGGTCATCCAGCGGCTCCGCAGTGGCCGTCGCACTCGGTGCGGCATTTGGTTCGTTGGGGTCGGACACGGGCGGATCGATCCGATTGCCGGCATCGATGAACGGCGTCTTTGGGCTCAAACCCACGTATGGCCTGGTCTCGCGGCACGGTTGCTTTCCACGCGCATTTTCCCTCGATTGTGTGGGTCCGATTGCACGTACCGCAGAAGACTGCGCGCTGCTATTGACGGCGATCGCCGGACACGACGCCGCCGATCCCACCAGCTTGCCCGCGCCTGTGCACGACTATGCCGGCGCACTGCTGCAGACTGCCGATCGCAATAGCCGAATCGGCATATTGACCGAGACCGGCGCGCTCGATGACGGCGTGGCCGCAACGTTCGACGGCTTCGTGACCACCGCGGCCTTGCGCTACGGCGCATTGCGCCATGCCCCGTTCGAATCGCGCGACGCCTGCTATGCCATGGGCGACATCATCTCGAAGGTGGAAGCTGCCACGTTGCACGGCGCCTGGATGCGGCGTTATCCCGAACGATACTCACAGGCCGTCTATTCGCGCACCGAGCCCGGCCTGCACGTTCCGGCCGTGCGTTACCTGGAGGCGCTGTCCATGCGCGCCCGTCTGCTCGATGATTTTCTGCGTGGCCCGATGGCGCAATGCGATGTATTGCTGCTTCCAACCGTGCCGATTCCCGTGCCGACGCGCGAGGCCGCCGACATGGAACATGGCGATCGCGTGTTCGATGTGGTGGCCGCGCTCACTCGCTTCACACGCGCCTTCAACTATCTGGGCTTGCCAGTGTTGAGCATGCCTATCGGCCTGGATGGAAACGGCATGCCCATCGGTGTGCAGCTCGTCGCTCGCCCCTTCGGCGAGGCCCGCCTGCTCGCGATGGCGCACGCGCTGAGCGGCGATATCGATTGGCAACGCACCTCGCTCAACAATCTCAGGAATCGACATGACTGACACGACCCCCTGGGACGCATACCTCAACGACGCCGATCGGGCCGTGCTTGAAAAAGGACGATTTGGACGCCGCATGGGATTTGGCGGCAACGCCGCCGTTATCGTGATCGATGCACAGCGCTACATGGTGGGTGCACCGGGCGACGATGCACAATGGCCATCGAGCTGCGGCGATATTGGACGCAAGGCCGTTGGTGCTATCGCTACGCTAGTGACTGCAGCGCAGGCAGCCAAGGTGCCTTGCTTTTTTACCCGTTTCGAACTTGCTGCCGACGGCAGCGACATTGGGGTGTACGGACGCAAGCGCGATCTGCTGGATAGCCCGCATTGGTGCCTGGCCGGCACGTTGGGTGCACAACTGGTGCCTGAGCTCACGCCGTCGGCGGGCGATGTGGTCTTCGTGAAGAAAAAGCCGAGCGGCTTTCATGGCACGCCGCTTCTGGGCTATCTGATCGATCGACATATCGACACTGTCATCATCGTGGGCGGCGCGACCAGCAACTGCATTCGGGCAACCGTATTCGACGCCTCCTCCTATAATTTCCGCACGATCGTGCCGCATGAAGCGGTTTTCGACCGTATTCCGGTGTCCCACGCGATTTCGCTGTTCGACATGGATCGGCAGTTTGCCGACGTGGTGCCGCTGCAGGAAGTATTGAACTACTTCGACGTCGGGACGAACGCCACCGCTCACCTTTGATTTCCCGAGAACACCTCAGCATGAAAGCACCTGGCACCATTCCCTACTATCTACAGGAACAGATCAGGGAGCTCATCGTGACTGGCGACTATCGCCCCGGACAACCGCTACGCGAGCAGGAACTCGAAAAACGGTTTGGGTCGAGCCGTGGTCCGATTCGCGAGGCGCTGCGCATGCTTGAGGTTCGGGGGTTGGTCACCCATCAGCAACGACGGGGCTTTCGGGTCAAGGTATTCTCCGAAAGAGAAGTGCGCGATCTTTATCTTCTGCGCGCCGAACTCGAAGCGTATGCGATCACGCAACTGGCCGAGGTAGCCGATCTGAACCCGCTGCTGGCCGATCTGCGTGCGCAGCATGAGCAACTTACCGCCGCGCATGCCCGCGGCAAGCCACGACCTTACCTCGCCGCACTGCTGAATTTCTACCGCAGCATCGCCACGTTCACCTGTAACGTGCCCCTCTGCGAAGTACTGGCCAAGCTCAACGAAACAGCTGAGCCGCTCAGGTACAACCTGCTGTCCCAAAAGATCCGCACGAGTGTGTCGCCGCAATATACGCAGCGCATCATCGATGCGCTTGCACAGCGTGACTTTGCCGAGGCTGCTCGGCTGAAGCGAGAGCACGTCATGCTCAATCTGCCGCACATCATTGCAACTTACGCCGCCGTTCGGTTCCCGGACGCGTCATCCTGACGCGATTATTTCGCGTCGAAGCTGCCGCTCGTCGATCGTCACATGTGATCTGTACGAAGCACATGAAGGCTTGCGCAGACTGCCCAAAAAGCGCCCTCTTTCTCGCATGCGTGGACTCGCGGCCTAGCCGCGCCAATCTGCTGCATCGCACCACAAATCGTCAGGGTTTTCCCCCGCCATTCCCATTTATTGAGAATTGCATATGTGACGAATGAGAATCGAGCCCTATGATCTGAAAAAAACAGATCTACAAGGGGTTTTATCCATGCCACCAGACCGCGCCATTACCGGCGGCGCCGATCGCGTACTGTCTGTGCTCGCCACCTTGGCGCAGCACGACCGTCCGCTGAGCATCGCGGCACTCGTCGAGCGCACCGGGCTGGCACAAAGCACCTTGTATCGCCAGATCGCGCTGCTCAAGCGGTGGGGTTTCGTCTTTGAGCACGCTGGGGAATATGGCCCGGGCCCACTGTGCCTGCAGCTTGCCTGGGGCTTCGATCAATCGTCCTTTCTGGTGCACGAAGCGCAAGCCGATATGGCAGCACTGGCCGACGCCTCCGGCGAAACCGTGGGCTTGATGGCAGCCGTGAAAGATCAGGCGGTGTGTTTGGACATGGTCGAGAGCCGCCACCCCCTGCGTTGTTCGTTCGTGAAAGGCCGCGGGCTGCCGTTGATCAATGGCGCGTCGGCCCGCTCGCTCATTGCGTTCATGCCGGACGGCAAACGCCAATCCGTGCTGCATCAAATCGGCCGCACGATCGATGCCGCCGCGCTCGCGCAGTTGAACGTCGCGCTCAACGATATCCGCACCGCTGGCTTTGCCGTGACTGACGGCCAGGTCGACCCCGGCGTGTGGGGTGTGAGCGCTCCGATCTTTCAACGTCCGCAACAAGCGGTGGCCTCGCTCACGCTGATGGCGCCCTCCACTCGCGCGGCCGATCGCGCGCCACAACTTACTGCCCTGACCGTCCAAGCCGCACAACGCATTTCTGCCCGTTTGCAAAGTCTCTGACGCGCAATCCCATTTGCGCATGCTCGTTCTATTTTTTTCTCCTCCCTTTGCCTGAAGGATGTCCCCATGCTGACCCGCCGCCGTCTTCTTTCCGCTATCGCCACGCTTACGCTCGCCGCCTCCGCCGGTGTTGCACACGCCCAGGACACGATCCGCGCCGTCACCGACGCGACGTTCCCGCCTATGGAATTCGTCAAGGACGGCAAACGTACCGGCTTCGACATCGAACTCGTCGAAGCCTTGGGCCAGGCCATGGGTAAAAAGGTCGAATGGATCGACGTCGACTTCAAGGGTTTGATTCCTGCCGTGTTGGCCGATCGCGCCGACATCGCCGTCTCGGCCATCTACATCACCGACGAACGCCGCAAAGTGGTTGACTTCACCGATTCGTACTACGCCGGCGGCTTGGTCGTCCTGACGAAGAAAGACGGCCCGATCAAAAGCCTGAAGGATCTCGACGGCAAGAACGTTTCGGTGCAGGTTGGCACGAAATCGGTCAACTTTCTGAAGGACCAGTTTCCCAATGTAAAACGCGTGGAGGTCGAGAAAAATCAGGAGATGTTCAATCTGGTGCAGATCGGCCGCGCCGATGCCGCCGTAACGGGCAAGCCCGCCGCGAAGCTGTTTGCGCAAAGCACCAAGGACCTGACGGTGCTCGACGAACAGATCACCACCGAAGACTACGGCATCGCCGTGTCGAAGACCTCGCCGAAGTTGACGAAGAGCCTGAACGACGCGCTGAAGACGATCAAACAGAACGGCACGTACGACAAGATCGTCGCCAAGTGGTTCGAGGCGCCGGCACAATGAACCTGGACTTCTCTCCCGTCTTCGCCGACTGGGAGTCGCTGGCCAGCGGCGCCCTCGTCACCATCGAAATCACAGCGTTCGCGCTGCTGCTGGGCTGTGTGATCGGCCTCCTGGTCGGCATCGGCCGTCTCAATCCGCAGCGGCGCGTGGTGTATGGCCTGTGCAGCTTCTATCTGCTGTGCTTTCGCGGCACCCCGCTCCTGGTGCAGTTGTTTATCTGGTTCTACGGCTTGCCGCAGTTCGGCATCAAGCTGCCCGCCTTTGCGTGTGGCGTGCTGGGCCTCGCGATGTACTCGGGCGCGTATGTGTCGGAAATCGTGCGCGGGTCGATCCAGTCGATCGATCGCGGCCAGGCCGAAGCGGCGCGTTCCCTGGGGATGTCGTCGGGCCAGGCCATGCGCATCATCATCTTGCCGCAAGCCGTGGTGCGCATGATTCCGCCGTTGGGCAACGAGTTCATCGCGCTCATCAAGAACTCGGCGCTGGTATCGCTGCTCACGATCCACGACCTGATGCACGAGGGTCAAAAGATCATTGCCGTGTCGTACCGCTCGCTCGAAACCTATCTGGTGATTGCTTTGGTCTACCTCGTCTTGACCACGATCACGACAACCATTTTGCGCTACATCGAAAACCGATTGCGCGCCGGAGGGATGGTGCAATGAGCACGCCAGACATGATCCGTATCCGCGACCTGCACAAGTCGTATGGCAATCACAAGGTGCTCACCGGCATCGATTTCAGCGTGCCCACCTCGCAAGTGGTCGTGGTGATCGGCCCCAGCGGTTCGGGCAAGAGCACGCTCTTGCGCTGCTGCAATGGCCTCGAAGTGGCGCAGGAAGGCACGATCGAGATCGATGGCCGCGCCCTGCTCGAGCACGGCAGATTGCTGCCCGAAGCGCAATTGAACGCCCTGCGCACGCAAGTCGGCATGGTCTTTCAATCGTTCAATCTGTTCCCGCATTTGTCGGTACTGGAAAACGTGACGGTAGGGCCGCGCACGTTGCGTGGCATGCGTCGCGCCGAAGCCGACGCGCTCGCCCTGGCGCTGCTCGCCAAGGTCGGTCTGCAAGAGAAAACGGGTGCGATGCCGGCAAGCCTTTCTGGCGGTCAGAAGCAGCGCGTAGCGATTGCGCGCGCGTTGGCGATGGAACCCAAGGTCATGCTGTTTGACGAGCCCACCTCCGCGCTCGACCCCGAACTGGTGGGTGAAGTGCTGCAGGTGATGAAGCTCCTGGCCAAGGAGGGCATGACGATGATGGTGGTGACCCACGAGATGGGCTTTGCGCGTGACGTGGCCGATGTGGTCGCCGTGATGGACGCCGGCCGCATCATCGAGTTGGGTGCGCCGGAGGTTATCTTCACTGCGCCGCGCGAAGCCCGTACGCGAGAGTTTTTGCATGCGGTGTTGAGCGCGCAAGGGAGCGTCGCGGGCGCCCTGCCGCCGATTGCTTCGGTAGACGCCGCCGCTGCGGTCAACCCGTTGGCTTGACGGTAACGCCACGCCTTGGACGAGTGACCGCGCCATGTCTTGTGTGAGTGATAGCGCCATGCCTTGGATATCGTTCGATGCCACCACATCTGCGACGGTACCGTGGCGTAATGGCGGCGGTACGACGTGCGAGTTGCTCACGTTGGCTGCTGCCGATGGGGGCAATGGTGATGTGCCTGCCGGCGACGGCGCATTCGATGCACGAGTGAGCCTGGCGACCATCGCGCAACCTGGTCCGTTCTCGGCGTTTCCCGGTATCGATCGGCAGATCACCTTGATCGATGGGCCAGGCGTGCAGCTTACCGCCGAGAACGGCGCGTTCGATCATCGCCTCGAACAAGCGCTCGTGCCCTTTGCTTTCGACGGCGGCACGGCGTTGGATGCCACGTGGGCCAAAGACAGCGCCGGCAGTGGCACGGCGGCGCGCGTGCTCAATGTGATGACGCGGCGCGGGCGCTGCGAAGCAACGGTGCAGATCGTGACGACAAGCCATACCGCCCGCGAAGCCACGCCGTTATCGAACCGCACGGTGGTGCTGCGCATCGTCGCACGCGGAGCGTGGCGCGTCGCAAACTCGCGGGATGACGGTGCAATAGCCACGTGGACTTTCGGTCAAGGGGCGTATCTGGATTCACTGCAGACTGATGCGCTTCAGCCAGACAGCCGTCCGCCAGATTCAAGTCTGGCGGACGCCAGTTCACGAGACGCAGGCGCATTCGATGATCTTTGCTTTACCCCGCTCACACCGGACGCCGCCTTGATCGCCGTCCGCATCACTTTTCTTGCAGCACCCTGATGATGTCTTCTTCGCACGCCCTCTTCGCCGATCACGCTTTGCTGCCCACGGGTTGGGCACGAGATGTCCTCTTCACTTGGGATACGCACGGCCGCTACACGCACATCGCGCCGAATGCCGCGTGCCCGCCGGATGCCATACGTGCTGCGGGCCCGGTGCTGCCTGGGATCACCAATCTGCATTCGCATGCATTTCAGCGCGCCTTCGCCGGCTTGACCGAGTATCGCGCCGAAGCCGCCGACAGCTTCTGGAGTTGGCGCACGCTGATGTACGGTTTTGCCAACGCGATTTCGCCCGAGCAAGTCGAAGCCGTCGCCACGTATCTTTACGGCGAGATGCTGGCGGCCGGCTACACGAGTGTGTGCGAGTTTCATTATCTGCATCACGATCCCGATGGGCATCCGTATCTGGATGACGCGCTGCTCGCGCAAGCGTTGCTGCGCGCGGCGCACAACACCGGTATCCATATGACGCTCTTGCCGGTGCTCTATCAGGCCAGTGGCTTCGGCGGCGCGCCGCTCTCGACGGGTCAACGCCGCTTCGGGCATCACGTGGACAGCATGCAACGCCTGCTCGAACGCTTGGCGCCGTTGTGCGCAAGCCAGGATGCTCGGCTCGGCCTCGCCCCCCACTCGCTGCGCGCGGTCACGCCCGATGCGTTGAAGGCGGCGCTCGCCATGCTCGATACCCTCGATCCCACGGCGCCCGTGCACATTCACATTGCGGAGCAAACCCGCGAAGTCGAGGATTGCGTGGCCTTCTGCGGCCAACGGCCGGTAGATTGGTTGGTCGATCACACCGACCTGAGTGCGCGCTGGTGCCTGGTGCATGCCACGCACATGACGCCGACTGAAGCGCGCCGGGCCGCCGCAACAGGCGCGATTGCCGGCCTGTGCCCCAGCACCGAGGCCAATCTGGGAGACGGCATTTTCGATATGGCGTCGTGGATCGACGGGCAAGGCCAATGGGGCGTAGGGTCGGACAGTCATGCCTGCGTGAACGCCGCCGAAGAGCTGCAGTTGCTCGAATACAGTCAACGCTGGGCCACACGCCAGCGCAATGTGCTCGCGACGCCTGCGCATCCACACGTGGCCGAAGCCATGACGCACGCCGCCGTGGCGGGTGGCGTCCTAGCGGCCGGCCGCGCATCAAGCGGCTTGCAACAAGGCGGACTACAGGTGGGTGGCGCGGCGGATTGGGTGGTGCTCGATGCACAGCATCCTGCGCTGGCCGGGCTTGCGCCTGCCGATATGCTGTCGGGCCATGTATTCGGCAGCCACCGCACCTCTGCGATCGCGGAAGTGTGGACGCGAGGCACGCAGCGGGTGTCGGGCGGCCGGCACCATCGTCATGACGCCGACCTCAGCGGCTTTGTGAACGCACGCGCTGCATTGCTGGCGTCGATGAAACGTTAAGACTCAGCGCGGCTCGCCGCGCTGCATGGCTTCGTGTTCGAAGCGGGCGTCTTCAAGCTCGTCCATCAACTCGTCGAGTTTGACGGGCGCGGTGTCGATCTCGACGTGGCCGGTGAGCGCCACCCCGGGAACCAGGGCGCCAGCCTCAAACAGACGCCAGATTTCCTTGCCGTAATGCATCGTGAGCAATTGCGGCGCAAAGCGTGAGAAGTAGGTCGCCAGATTATCCACGTCGCGTTCGAGCATGACCTGCGCCTCGCTGTTGCCGGCGGCGTTTACCGCCTGCGGCAGGTCGATGATCGTGGGACCCGCGTGGCTCAACAGGATGTTGTATTCCGACAAATCGCCGTGAATGACACCGGCGCACAGCATTAACACCACCTGATCCAGCAGTTGGCCATGCAGCGTGAGCGCATCGGCTTCGCTCAAGTCGACATCGCCCAAACGCGGGGCCACGTCGCCGTTTTCGTCGGTCACGAGCTCCATGAGCAGCACGCCATCCGTACAGATATAGGGCTGCGGCACGCGCACACCAGCATTGGCCAGCAGAAACAGGGCGTCCACCTCGGCGTTTTGCCAGGATTCTTCTTGCACCTGGCGGCCGTAACGCGAGCCTTTTTCCATCGCCCGCGCTTCACGGCTGTTCTTGGTCTTGCGGCCGTCGCGGTATGAGGCCGCCTTGCGGAAGCTGCGCTGCTGCACGTCCTTGTAGACCTTGGCGCAGCGGGTATCGTCACCGCTGCGCACCACAAACACCGTGGCCTCCTTACCGCTCATCAATTGGCTGATCACCTCGTCGATGAGGCCCTCTTCAACCAATGGCGCCAAGCGCTTGGGGACTTTCATAGGCGCACCGGCGACAGGGATGCCGCGAGAGGCGTGTGGACGGGCATACACAGAGGAGAAATTGTGATCATGGCCCGATTATATGGGTAGTGCCTAGCTCATGCAGCCACGCGCTCGCGCCGTGTTGCAGCCACCGCGAACGCCTGCGCCAGATCGGCTTTCAAATCGGCGGGATCTTCGAGTCCGATATGTAAGCGGACCACCGGCGTCGTGCCCTGCCAGTAGCTGTGCTCATGCAAGCGCTCGGGCGCGGCGATCAAGGCCAGGCTTTCGTAACCGCCCCACGACGCGCCGATACCGAAGAAACGCAGGGCATCGACGAAGGCGTGCGCCGCTGCCAGATCGTCGTCTCGGAATGCAAACGACACCAATCCGCTCGCCCCCGTAAAGTCGCGTTGCCACAGGGCGTGGCCGGGATCGGTGGGCAAAGCGGGATAGAACACCCGTTCGACTTGCGCGTGCGTTTGCAGAAATTCGGCAATTTCGGTGGCATGCCGCTGATGTTGCGCCAGCCGGATCGGCAAGGTGCGCACCCCGCGCAACGCCAGATAGGCATCGTCGGCACTGACCGAGAGCCCCAGCGCTTCATAAGCCACGCCGATCTTGTCGGCCAGGGCGGGGCTGTCGACCACCACCACGCCTTGCATCACGTCGGAATGCCCCGCGATATATTTCGTGGCGGCCTGGATCGAGATGTCGGCGCCGAGCGCGAGGGGCTTGTAGAACCAGCCGCCGCTCCAGGTGTTGTCGGTGGCGACCAGCACGCCGTGCTGATGGGCGATCGCGGCCAGTCGCGGCAGATCCAGCACTTCAAACAGCAGTGAGCTGGGCGATTCGAGATACACGAGTTTGGTCGTGGCCCGAATCTTCGACGCCAGATCGTCGTGCGCGGGCGAAAAGTACTCCAGCTCGATGCCCAGTCGCTGCAGCAACGTGCGGTCGATGCGGCGCACCGGCGAATACACGCTATCGGCGACCAGTGCGTGATCGCCGGGCGACAACAAGCCCACCAGCACCAACGCGATCGCCGACAGACCCGAGGGCGCGAGGAACGCGCGGTGGCCCCCCTCCAGACCGAGAATGGCCGCTTCCAACGCGCGATGCGTGTCGAGCCCATGGCGCCCGTACGTGGCCACCGGCTCGCCCGCCGCCCGGCGTTGATGATGGTCTTCGTGCGCCTTGACGCTTTCGAAGCGCACCGTACTGGTACGCACCACCGGCACGTTGACGGGTCCCGACCCGTCGCGGAGCACCGGCGCGCCGGCATGCAGCAGGCGAGTGGCGTCGCCGATGGTGAGATCGCGATGAATCGCGTAAGGGGTTGCAGACGTAGGCTGGGTCATAAAAGCGGTTCCTTGAAACGGTCGACGGCCATGGCACACGCCATGGCGGGAGGTGTGGCGTACGGTCAGTACGACACCCAAAGGCGCTCGCGCTTGGCGGCGGCGAAAGGATCGGGCTGCCCTGGGGTGGCGCGCACCCCCTGCCCCAGCGTGCGTTGCAGAAATTCGCGGGTGCGGTCGCTGGTGGGATGTTGAAAAATGGCGGCGGGCGATCCCTGCTCCACGATGTGGCCGGCTTCCGTGAAGTACACGCGATCGCTGACTTCCTCGGCGAAGCGCATCTCGTGCGTGACCAATACGCAGGTCATCCCGTCGCGCACGAGGTCGCGAATCACGGTGAGTACTTCACCCACCGTTTCGGGATCGAGGGCCGACGTCACCTCGTCAAACAGGATCAGTTCGGGCTTCATGGCCAACGCACGTGCGATTGCCACCCGCTGCTGCTGGCCGCCGGATAGCTCGCCGGGATAGGCGTGGGCTTTGTTGGACAGCCGCACGCGATCCAGCAGCGCCAGCGCCTCCCGCTCGGCTTCGGCGCGGGCGCGCCCCATTACCCGCACGGGCGCGATCACCAGGTTTTCGAGCACGGTGAGGTGCGGAAAGAGGTTGTATTGCTGAAACACGAACCCCACACGTGTGCGCAGTGCGATCAATTCGGCTTCGGTTTTCAAGGTATCGACGCGTGTGCCGCCCACCACGATCTCGCCGCGTTGCGGCCGCAGCAAACCAGTCAACGTGCGCAAGATGGTCGATTTTCCTGAACCGGACGGTCCGATGATGGCCACCGCCTGGCCCCGTCCCACCTCGAGATCGATTCCCTTGAGCACCTCGTTGGGGCCGAAGGCCAGGTGCACCCCGCGCAGTTGCACGAGGGGCGTGACGGGCGAGCGATCGGCGGCGGCGTGCGTCGCCGATCCGCCCACCGCCTGCGGCACGGGATACAAAAAGCGTTCAGTGGCGGTCATGACGTCGCTCCAGGGCTTGGGTGGCGCGGGCTATCGGATAGCAATAAGCAAAGAAAAAGGCGAGCAGCGCGAAGTACACGAGGATGGTGAAATCGGTGCGCGACACCGTATTGCTGGCGATCTGAGCGGTATCGACAAGATCGTGCACGCCCACCAGTGACGCCAGGGCCGTGCTCATGGTGATGCTGGCGTACAGGTTCATCCACGGCGGCAGCATCCGCTTGACGCATTGCGGCAGCACGATCAAGCGGAAGATCTCGCGGCGCTTGAACGCCAGCGACTGCGCGGCCTCCCACTGCGTGCTGGGGATCGATTGAATCGCGCCCCGAAAAATCTCGGCCACATTGGCGCTGGTGGGTAGCGCCAGTCCCAGCACCACCTTGAGCCAATCCGGAAACGCAAACGTCCACGCCGCCACACGCACTTCGAACGGAAACACGTAGGTCGTGAAATAGATCAGCACCAGAATCGGGGCATTGCGAAAAATGTTGACGTACCAGCGCGTGCCGATGCGCCAAACACCCACCGGCGAGAGCGACAGCGCCCCGATCGCCAATCCGACGATCGTGCCCAGCGCCATCGCAAGCACGCTGATCTGGATGTTTACCCACAAGCCCCGCAGCAGTGCCGGCATCCACTGCCACAGATACGCCACGACCACGGGCGTGGTACCGGTAGTGACCCAGAACGTGATCACGCACAAGCCGGCGATGGCCGATACCACCCAGGGATTGCGCCACCGCGATATGTCGAAGCCGGCCGCGCCCCGCGGCAGGGTCAGATCATTGGCCATAACCGGGCATCCTCAAACGCGTTTCAAGCCAGCGCCCCACCACACTCACCAACCAGGTGAGCAGGCCGAAATACAGCAGGATCAGCAACAGCAACTCGAGGACGTTGTCGCGCTGCGTCCAGATCATGATCGATTCGTAGGTCACATCGCCCACCGCGATCGCCGACGCCACGGCCGTCATCTTCACCAGATCCACGAGGTTGTTGACCAACGAGGGCAACGCAAATCGCACGGCCAGCGGCAATTCCACGCGCCACAGCAACTGACGTTTGGAAAAGCCCAGCGATCGTGCGGCCTCCAATGTGACGCGGGGCACCGCTTCGATACCGGCCCGCAAGGCCTCGGCATGAAACACGCCTTTATGCAGCGACACCACGATCACCACCCACGTCAGTGGCGTCAGCGGATTGGCGCCATACTGGCGCAGCTGTTGGGTGATGAGCATGTTGAGCACGAGGAAGGCGCAATACAGTTGCACCAACGTCGGCGTATTCCGCGTGACTTCGACGAAGGCCCGCGTGGGCAACACCAGCCATGGCCGTCCTGACGTCAACGCTGCGGCGATCAGCACGCCGGCCGCCAGACTGCACGGAATCACGAGCAGACAAAGCTCGAGTGTGACCCCCATGCCGCGCCAGAACGCCTGACGTTCCATCGCATCGAGCAGAAAGGCGTAGTTCAATCCCAGTGGCTTGAAAAACGTCACAACGGGTGCGAAGACGTCATCGATCACTTCTTCGCCCACTGTGGCAACGGCGCTTGCGCTTGCGCGGCACCCTGCAACTCCACCAACGCCGCCGATGGCCGCGAGATGCCTACTCTTTTTTCGGTCGCGATCAGCCAGCCGTCGCGATGCCACCCCTGGATCACCCGATCCACGGCTTGCGCAGTATCCTTTTCGCCAGGGCGCACCCACACCACGCTGGGTGACGGAATCAGTTCATCGAATGGTGCGGCGTAGTCCTTCCATTCAGCGTCGTCTTCCACCAGGCGATAGATCAGGGTGCCGTCATGTACGGCCGCGACGCAATTGCCGCCACGCAAAGCCAGGAGGGATTCGGAAGCGCCACGAAACCCTTTGAGCTGCGCACCGTATTGCTCCGCCAGTGGCTTGCCGTAATTGCTGCCTTGCGAGAGGCAGACCGGTTTGCCGGCCAGGTCTTCCCATCGGGTAATGCCGCTGTCCTTCTTGAAGATGGCCGCGCCGCCGTTGCGATAGTACGGCGTGGGTGCAAACGTCAATTGCGTTGCCCGCTCCTCGGTCCACTCCATGCTGGCCACGAGCAGATCCACCCGCTTTTGCTGCAGGTACTGAATGCGGTTCGACGGCAGCACCGCGACCAGCTCCACATCCGTGCCCAATCCTTGCGCCAGGCCGCGCGCCACTTCCGGATTGAATCCCGTGAGCTGCTGCGTGGCGGGATCGATTGCGCCGAAAGGGCCGCCTGACACCACGACGCCGATCACCACGCGCTTGCGCTCTTTTATGCGATCGAGCGTGTCGTCGGCATGCGCCGGCGCGGCGGTGATCCAGACCGTTGCGCCCGCCAGCGCCAGCGCCATCGCGCTGCGGGTAAATCCAAATTTTTGTGTAGACATAGAGGCGCCGATAGACCGTTAAGCAATAAGGCACTCAAGCCTAAAGACGATGCGGGCCGCTGTGAACGACGAAAAACTTGTGTGCTTATACGCTGATGCTTATGCCTAAAAACGATTTTGTTCGGGACGACGACAACCCTATATTGAATGTCGCGTGTTGCGCCACTTGGCGGCCACAACGCTGGCATCAACGGAGAATTCATCGTGTCCCTGCAACCTGAACGGCAAGCGGCCGTAGACCAGATACTGACCGCGATCAAAGCGATTGCGGCAAGCGACGGCATTACGTATTCAAGTCTGGAGCGCATCGCGCTCGAACTCAAGCAACTGGCAGCGCAACAGCACCTCTTCAGCGCAGACCAGTTCACGTCTCCGGATCCAGGCGATCCAGAAGCCTCCACCCGCTACCTGCTTCACAAGGAAGCAGACGACACGTTTGCGCTCTATCTGAACGCCATCAACCCCGGCAAGAACACCGTGCCGCACAATCACACCACCTGGGCGGTGATCGTGGCCGTCGAAGGCGACGAACTCAATCGCATCTATACGCGCCTGGATGACGGTGCAAGCGACGATCACGCCGAACTTCGCCTTGACCGCGAGGTCGTCGTCAGCCCAGGCGCCGGCCACGTCGCCTTTCTCGCCGACGACATCCACAGCATCCACGTGCTCGGCGATCAAGGCACGCGCCACTTTCACCTCTATGGCCTGGCGCTCGATCGCCTCACGGACCGCGTGGGCTACGACCTCGATAACAAGCGCGTCCTGAACTACAACCGCACCTATCACACCAAGCAAGACGAGCGGAGCCACGCATGACGCACCCCAACACCCTCGCCCCCATTCTTTCGCCCGACGATCTGCACACGGCGTTGAACGCACGCGGTGAGCTTGCCGTCGTCGACGTGCGCGATCTTGGCGTCTTTGCGCAAAAGCACTTGTTGGCCGCCACGCCGGCGCCATTGGCGCACCTGGCACTGGTGATCGGCCATCTGGTGCCGCGTGCCGATACCCCGATCGTGCTCACCGACCTCGATGAAAGCCTGGTTCACACCGCCCGTGAACGCTTGCGTGAATGGGGCTACAGCCGGATCTCGATCCTGGCCGACGGCACCTTGGCCTGGGAGGCCGCAGGCTTCGAGGTTTTCAGCGGCGTCAACGTGCTCAGCAAGGCGTTTGGCGAAATCGTCGAGCACGAAGCCGGCACGCCGCATATCGATGTGGCGTCTTTGCGCGAGCGCATCGCGCGCCGCGACAACCTGGTCATCGTCGACGGACGCACGCCCGAAGAGTTCAAGAATTTCAGCCTGCCGGGCGCGTACAGCGTGCCCAACGCCGAACTGCCCTATCGCATTCGTGAACTGGCGCCCGATCCCGATACCCTGATCGTCGTGAATTGCGCGGGCCGCACACGCAGCATCATCGGCGCGCAAACGCTGATCGACGCGGGCGTACCCAATCCGGTCGTGTCACTTAAAGACGGCACGATGTCGTGGTTGCTCGATGGGCACACCCTGGATCAGGGCCGCGAACACGCCCTGCCCGAGCCGTCGGCGGAAAACGTCGCTGCCGCCCGCTTGAACGCCGCCACCTTCGCGAAAAAAGTGGGTGTGCGTACGATCGACGATCAAGGCCTGGCGGCTTTTGAAAGCGACGCGGCCCGCACCCTTTATCGGTTCGACGTGCGCAACGCGGCGGAGTACCGTGCCGGCCACTTGGTAGGCTGGCGCTGGGCGCCCGGCGGTCAACTGGTGCAAGCCACCGACGAATACATCGGCACCCGCGGCGCGCGCGTCGTGCTGGCCGATTGGGATGGCGTGCGTGCGCCCGCTACTGCCGCCTGGTTGGCCCAGCTTGGTGGGTTTGAGGTGTACCTCTATACGCCGGCCGCCAATGCACCGATCGAAACAGGCGACACGCCGCGCCGTATCCTGCGTGCGGCCAAGGCCAAGCAAGCGCCGTGGATCGACGTGCAGAGCCTGCACGCCCTGACGCAAGCCACCGCGGCGAGCAGCCAGACGCTGCGCGTATTCGATGTTGAAAAGAGCGTGGCTTTCCGCGACAAACACATCGCGGGCGCTCAGTTTGCAGCGGCCGGCAGACTGCCTGCGATATTGGCCGATCTGACGCCAGACACCGCGCTGGTCATCACATCCAGCGACGGCGTCTTGGCGCAAGTGGTGGCGACCGAATTGCTGCGTCACGGTTATCCGGCGCGCGCGTTATTGGGCGGCAATCGCGCCTGGTTCGAAGCGCACCTGCCCACTGGTTCGGGCAGCGAGCATATCCTCACAGGCGAAGACGATGCATGGCACAGCGGCTACGCCTATACGGACGAAGCGCAGCGCCACGCGGCGTTTCGCGCGTATCTGGACTGGGAGGTCGGGCTGGTCGACCAGTTGGCGCAACCGGGCGCCGTCACGGCATTCAACGTGGCCGGTCGCGCACGCGACGGCGACCTGCAAGCGGCAGGTGCCGTCGCGGCGTAATGGGGTCTGCCTAATTGGGTCTGCCTAATTGGGTCTGCATGAGCGGGCCTGCCGTAGCGGGCCTGCCTGAGCAAATCACACGGGTGCCGACGCCGATCGCGACGACGCATAACGGCAATCCGCCGAGACGCAATAAGACGGGCGTGTCGTCGTAGACTCCTGGCAACGTCCCCAAATTCTCGGGCAGTTGTAATGAGAAATAACTAAAGGATATGGAATAATTGCCTTTGGGAACACTTACAGCAAGCTGTCAAAAGAAGCAGCGCTAATGCCGGGAAGCCGCATGCCGTTGCTTGATGACATTCAAGAAGTAAATTTGGCCTATCTCCATATGGTGCGCCGCGCGATCGCGGAAATGCAAACCGAGATCCTTGGCGGGATGTCGGCCGCGACACGAGATTGGATCGTTGGGTTGACGCCGCAGCAACTCGCGCGCGTGTCGCGATCGAGCCTGTTGATGTGCTCCCTGAACAGCAATTCAGCCGATTTATTGAGCGGCCTGGCGCAATCGTTGCATGCGTTGGTGGGTGAGCGCCAAGGCGCGCCGGTCACCGCCGCTTAAAAGCGGCAGCGCGCTTGCGCTGCACGCGCCACGTTTCAAGCAAGTTGAAACGCGCGTACCGAGTCGTCCAGTTGCAGCGCCAGTGCATCCAGATTGCGGCCCACGCCGGCAGCCTCGTCCGCCAATGCGGCATTGCGCTGCGTCATCGTCCCGATATGAATGACCGCCTCGTTGATCTGCCCCACACCGGCAGATTGTTCGCGAGTGGCCGTGGAGATGTCCGCCACCAGCGTGGCCACATCGCGCATCTGCTGCGCAATCGTGCCGATCGCCGCACGGGTTTGCGCCGCTTGCGCATGTCCCTCACCCACCCGCTCGATCGACGCGCGAATCAGTGCCTCGATTGACTTTGCGGCTTCGGCACTGCGTTGTGCCAGTTGCCGCACTTCGGCGGCCACCACCGCAAATCCACGACCTTCGGAGCCGGCGCGGGCGGCCTCAACGGCGGCATTGAGCGCAAGAATATTGGTTTGAAATGCAATGCTGTTGATGACGGCAATGGCTTCGGACATCTTGGTCGATGCCGCGCTCACCCCATCCATGGACTGCACCAGCGTATCCACCATCGTGGCGCCGCGATCGGCCGCGGCCGCCACTTCGACCACGCGCGCATCGGCCAGATCGACATTGCCGGCATTTTGCTGCACCGTCGCCGTCAACTGCTCCAGACTCGCCATGGTTTCTTCCACATTCGCCGCCTGACTTTCGGTTTGCTCGGAGATATTGGCGCTCGATGCAGCGATGGCCTGCGTCTGCCCGCCGATCTCACCAGCAGCCACACGCACGCGTCCGACGATTCCGATCAAGCCATCGCCGATACCGTTGACCGCTTGTGTCAATCGACCGATCTCATCCGGGCGGCCCACGTCGGCCCGTGCGCGCAAATCGCCTTGCGCGAGTTTTTGCGCGACTGCCATGACGGCATTAAGCCGCTTGCCGACAAGTTGCCGCACCAGCGCAAACAGCACCGCCGCCAACACCATCAGCGCCAACAACGCGGCACCCGCATAGATCAAACGTGTTTGCCGCATCTCGGCCGTCAACTCCGACATGCTGGCATTACCCACCACCAGCCACTGCCATTCGGGCGCGTAGTCGTATGCGAAGAGCCGCTCATCGCCCTGCTGTTGCGTGCGCAAGACGCCTAGGCGTTGATCGAGCATGGCGGGAATGAGTGCAGCGCCCCGATCGTCGACGATCGCGTCGGCGCCGCTGGTTGCACTGCGATTCGCACGCGCCACCGGCGTGAGATATGCACCCCGATCCTGACCCGCCGCGCCGGATACGACAAAATAGGATCCCGTATCGCCGATCTTGCGCGCTTCCACATCGCGCTTGAGTGCGTCGGTGGTAGCACCGATATTTACCCCGACGAACAGAGCCCCGACAACCTGCCCCGACGCATCTTGGATAGGCCGATACACCGTCATGTAAAAAACGTACCGAACAACGTTGCGGGTCCGGAAAACGACTGACCCTTGCTGAGTTGTGCATACGCGGGGCTGTCGGGGGCGAGCAACGTGCCCATCGCGCGTTGACCGTTGGCATCTTTGAGCGATGTGCTCACGCGAACGAAATCGCCACCGCGCTTGACGAAAATAGTCGCTACGCCACTCGTGCGCTCGGTAAACCGATCGGGCAGCGTGAAATTCAAATTCAGTATTTCATCATTGGCGCGCAACGCTGGCGTCAATTGCTCGCCCACTTTGATCTGTTGTGCGTTGTCGACCGAAAACCGGCTGCCGTAATCGGCCGCAAAGACGTCCATGAAGCGACCGGCTTCGGTTTGCACCGTGGCGCTATACATGCGCACCATCGACACGATACCGCGGGCCTCGACCTGCATGCGTTGGGTGGCTTCGCGTTCCAGGCTGGTGACCATACCGCGATAAAGCGCAGCGGCAAACACGAAAAATACAATGCTGACCATGATGAGGACGAGCAGGGACAGTCGGGTCGCGACGCTTGCAGCGCGCGTTTGTAGAGCGGGGGATGCCATGGGGATTTCTCGGGAGTCGAACGACGTTGATCGGCACGGCGAATGCACTAAGGCCAGATGTATCAACGACGCAGCGCTCGGAAAACTTAAATAAACCCTATAAATCAAAGGGTTTTAGGCCACCCAACGATACCGTGGCATGCCACGCTCTGCACGCACGGCAGGCTAAAAAAAACCCGCTCGCAATGATGCGAACGGGCTTTTCAGTATCTTCGGCAACGCGCGGCAACCCTTGCGGGTCCGCAACGCGCGCGGGTATCAGCGCAGGCCGAAGAAGCTCAGTACAGCGACGATAACGACGACCAGACCCACGATATAGATAATGCCGTTCATATTGTTCTCTCCCTCAAATTAAAAAAAAGCGCATGGTGCACACCGCAGCGCGACAGCAGTATCGAAGACGGCGCAACAATCGCGCGATACCCGCACACACCGTCGCAAAGGCATGTTGGTGATTGCCTTAGCAAGCGGCGGGCCTGACACCAGGAACCAAATAAACGGCTTGCCACGCTGATTTCAACGTGCTAGTCTAGCAAGCTGTTCTGCCTGCCGACCTTTGTTAACAGGCAAAACTTTCCGCTATATCGATCCGCAGGGCAATGCCCTCTAGCGTGATACGGACGATGCTTTTACGAATCAGCCTCACCCAAGGGGCCCTCGTTGTGGCGTCAGGCCACAAGCAGCCAAACGGAAACCCTAGCGGGTAACCTCACAGCCGCAACACGAGCAGGCAGCACACGCTGCCACTGATATAGCTTTACCCGTCAGGCACATAATTTCTTAAGAAAAAAGCCTGACTTACAGTAGTCACGGCGCCAAGTTTTCACCCGGATGGCAATACGATTGCGCAAGACGCGCACGGTCACCGGAGAACAACGCGCTTCATTTGTGTCATGTCTCCGTCCGATGCGCCATGCGTACCGGTCAAACAGCCACGAACGCTTCTACCTTGCCCCGGGACTGCCTGGTGCCGAGGCTTATCGTTCAACGCTCGCAATCCTTAATCCGGATTACACGGAACTTACATAAAGGCGTGGCGCCTTATGGATGATAAAAATTATGCGTAACACCAATCAACTCAATACCACCACCAAAAACCTTTTTCCCGAATCGTTTACTGCACCTACCACCAAAAACATCTGGCGCGACCAGTTGATCCGTCGCACCAGCGGCGATCGCCTGGATCAAGCCGCGATTAACGTGGGCGACATCGTTTACCTCAAGCCGGTCGACGGCCCTGCCTTCCGCAGCCGCGTGATTTTCAATACGCCGATTGCAGGCCAGACGACGTACACCAGCGAAACCGTGGGTCATCCGCGAATTCGTGCGCGATTCCATCATGCCGACGTGCATGCCCTGGAGTCGGCTCACGAACTTCGTAGCTGATCCTCGCGCTGGACCCCATCGAGCGCCGCTTCGCGGCGCTCGATGTCGTTTAAGGCGTCGGTCACCATGTCGATGAACGCCTCCATGCGCTCCGGTAACTGCCGCCCCGTCATGACCTGGATCTGCACGCTGCGAAAGTGCATTTCCGCATCGGTCAACGGCACGGCCACCAAATCCATGCGGGCCAGACGGTCCGCCATCGACACATAGCCTGCCAGCAGGATGGAATCGCTTTCGCGCACCATCGCCTGAAGCGAGCCCGCGTAGTTGGTGGTAACCGCCGGCTCCACAAATACGCCCGCCATGCCGCGCGAGTGATCGAACATCTTGCGGGTAATCGACCCCTTGTCAGTCAACGCCAGCGGATAGGCCTCGATCTCGGCCATGCTCACCGCCTTGCGGCCCGCCAGCGGATGGCCTTTTGCCATCACCGCCATGACCGACGATTGAATCGCATGCCGCACGGCAATGCCGGGTTCGGGCTCGACGCTGAAGGTCACGGCAATATCCGATTCGCCCTCCATCACCCGATCGGTGGCTGTTTTTGCCGAACCCACCCACATGAAAAATCGCGTATCGGGAAACTGCTTTCGAAATCGCGCGATCGCCGCCGGAATCACATCGTTCGATAATCCCTGCGCACAAGACACCCGAATCAGATTACCCGGCGAGCCGTGCAAACTGGCAATGGCATTGAGCGTGGCTTCGGATTCGAGCGCCGTGCGGCGCGCGTGCGCCAACAGCACGTGTCCCGCTGGCGTGAGCGACATACCGCGCGAGGCACGGTCGAAGAGCGGTGCGCCCACCTCCTGTTCAAGTCGGGTGATCTGCCGGCTGATCGCCGAAATCGCCACATGTAATGTGGCCGATGCGGCACTCAAACTACCCGCCTGAGCCACTTCCAAGAAATATTTGAGTCCGGAATTGAGCATTGGGGTTAACCCGAAATTTCCAATAAAAGCAAATGCTTTGCGAATCATTCTAATTGTTGGCAAAGCGTTGCGTCTCTAGAATCGACCCCTTTTCGCCCCCAAAGGGATAAAACTCGTCATGTCCGCACGCTTTTCGCTTCTCGCCCGGCTCGTCTGTAGCTTAGGCTGTGTTGTCGCCACCGGCGCGCACGCTCAGACGTTGAAAATCGGTTTGGCCTCCGAGCCGACCGCCATCGACCCGCATTATCACCAGGCCACGCCGAACGACGCGCTTACCGCGCACATCTTCGAACCGCTGGTGGGCATGAACGGCGACATGAAGCTGCAGCCCGTGCTGGCCTCCTCCTGGGAAGCGACCACCGACACGACCTGGACGTTCAAGCTGCGCCCGGACGTCACATTCTCCAACGGCGAAGCCTTCACGGCCGACGACGTCGTTTTTTCGCTTTGCCGCGTGATCAATAACGAAACCGCCATCAGCGGCGGTGCGATGAACGTGGTCAAGCGCATCGCCAGCATCGAAACGCCCGATGCGCACACCGTCAAGATGACGACGAAGTCGCCCTACCCTGTGCTGCCCAATGAATTGGCACGCGTGGCCATGGTGTGGAACGGCATCGCCGAGCACGGCAAGCTCAACTTCGACCCGGCCAAAGGCTGCGGCGTGACGGGCGCCTGGCCCACGGTCAACGATTTCAATAGCGGTAAAGCCACGATCGGCACCGGCGCCTACACGCTTAAATCGTACGTGAAGGGCAATGCCATCGAACTCACGCGCAACGATAAGTACTGGGGCGAGAAGCCTTCCTGGGAAACCGTGCGCATGGTGTCCGTGCCGTCGGCCGGTCCGCGTTTGACGGGTCTGTTGGCCGGTGACTTCGATCTGATCGAAAACCCCGCTGCCCGCGACTTGAAGCGCATCAAGGAAGCCGGCCTGGGCTACACGATCAAGCCGTCGGTTCGCGTGATGTTCTTCCAACTGGACGCCGGCCGCAATCCAAGCCCGATGGTCAAGTCGCCCAAGGGCGATAACCCGCTGCAGGATGCCCGCGTACGCCGCGCCATGTCGATGGCCATCGACCGCAAGACCATCGTCGAACGCATCATGGATGGCGTCGCCACCCCGGCGTATCAGTTCCTGCCCGACGGCATGTTTGGCGCCCTGCCCAACGCGCCCGAGTTGAAGTACGACCCGAAAGCCGCGAAGGCGCTGTTGACCGAGGCCGGCTATCCCGATGGCTTCGAACTCACGCTGTCGTCGACCAACGACCGCTACATCAACGACGCGCAAATCACGCAAGCCGTGGCCCAGTACCTGAGCCGCATCGGCATCCGCACCACGGTGGATACGATGACGCGCTCGGTGTATTTCCCGCGCCGCGCCAAGCGTGACTTCAGCGCCTCGCTGGGCGGCTGGGGTTCGGAAACGGGCGAAGCCAGCAACTTCATCCAGTACTGGACCACGACCACCAATACGCAACTCGGCCTGGGCAGCAGCAACTACGGCGCGTTTTCCAATCCTGAGCTCGACACGAAGTTCGTGGAAGCGCTGCGCACGGTGGACGACACCAAACGTGCCGCCTTGCTCAACGACGTGATCAAAATCGCTTTGGACGACATGCCCAATATCCCGCTACATTTCGAAAGCGGCGTGTGGGCTTTCCGCAAGGGTCTGAGCTATGAAGGCCGCGCCGATCAGCGCACGACCGCCATGGCGACCCGTCCGGTCAAGTAAAAGCCCGCTTTTTAAGTCGTTATAGGAATCCGTACCTTGGCGCTGTTTATCCTACGCAGGCTGCTACAAAGCCTGTTCGTTCTTCTTGCGGTGTCGGTAGTCGTCTTCTTCGCCGTGTATGCGGTGGGCGACCCCATCGAACTGCTGGTCAGCCCCGAGGTCGGGCAGGCCGAGCGTCAAGCGCTGATCGCGCGGCTCGGCCTGGACTTACCCATTTGGCAACAGTACGGCCACTTTCTGTGGAACGCCTTGCATGGCGACCTCGGAAACTCGTTTGTGCACGGGATGCCCGCGGTCGAACTGATCGTGCAACGCATCCCGGCCACGTTCGAGCTGGTGGTCGTGGCCATCACCCTCACCTGTATTATCGGCATCCCGCTCGGCCTGGTGGCCGGGCTGTACCGCGACGCCCCGTTGGGCCGCGGCATCATGGCCACCTCGGTGCTGGGCTTTTCGTTGCCCAACTTCTGGCAAGGCATGGTGTTCATTTTGCTGTTTGCCGTATGGCTGGGCTGGTTGCCCGCCTCGGGCCGCGGCCCCACGGTGGACGTGCTTGGCGTGCCGTTCAGCATTTTCACCGCTGAAGGGTGGCGCCACGTGGCCATGCCGGCCGTGAACCTGGCCATCGCCAACATCGCCTTGATCCTGCGCCTTACCGCCACGGGCGTGGTCGAAGCCCGCTCGCAAGACTATGTGAAGTTCGCACGCGCCAAGGGTGTGAAGCCCGGGCGCATCGTGCGCCGTCACATCCTGCGCAACATCCTGATCCCCGTCGTGACCGTGATCGGCATGGAGTTCGGCAGCCTGATCGCCTACTCCACCATTACCGAAACCGTGTTTTCGTGGCCCGGCATGGGCAAGCTGTTGATCGACAGCGTGTATCAGCTCGACCGCCCCGTGGTCGTGGCCTACGTGATGCTCGTGACCCTGATTTTCGTGGTGATCAACCTGATCGTCGACATTCTCTACGCCGTGCTCGATCCGCGCGTGCAACTCCTCGAACCGGCGCACTGACCATGGCAGATCCCAATCAATCCAAGCGCGTGCCCACGCGCGGCCCCATGCTGGAAACGCCGCGCCGCAACGCCATTCTCAAAAAACTCAACGCGCGCCCCACCGTGCGCGGCTCGGCCATCGCCCTGGCGGTGCTGATGCTGTTCGTGCTGATTGCGCCGTATTTCGCGCCGCAAAATCCCTACGACCTGATGGCGTTGAACATCATGGACGGCCGGCTCGCCCCCGGTGCGGAAAGCCTGGAAGGCGGCCGCTATTGGCTCGGCACCGATTCGCAAGGCCGCGACATGCTGAGCGCCATCCTGTATGGCCTGCGCATCAGCTTGCTGGTGGGCCTCTCGGCCGTGCTGCTGTCCACCCTGATCGGCTCGTTTCTCGGCCTGCTGGCCGCGTTCAAGGGCGGCTGGATCGACACGGCCATCATGCGTCTGGTCGACTTCATCCTGGGCTTTCCCACGATTCTGGTGGCCCTCGTGCTATTGGCCGTGATGGGCCGTGGCGTCGACAAGGTGGTGATCGCGCTCGTGGTCGTGCAGTGGGCGCACTATGCGCGCATCATGCGCGGCCGCGCGCTGCAGGAACGCCGCAAGGAATATATCGAAGCCGCGCAAAACCTGGGCTTTCCGGCCTGGCGCATCATGCTCTTTCATCTGATGCCCAACTGCCTGAGCCCGGTGATGGTGTTTGCCACCATCCAGATCGCCACGGCCATCGTGCTTGAAGCGACCTTGTCGTTCCTGGGCGTGGGCGTGCCGGTAACGGAACCGTCGCTGGGCCTCCTGATCGCCAGCGGCTTCGAATACCTGCTCTCCGGCGACTACTGGATCAGCATGTTCCCGGGCATCGCACTGCTGTTGCTGATCCTGTCCATCAACATCATCGGCGACCGCATGCGCGCCAGCCTGGATCCGCGATGAGCCAAGATAAAACCCTATTGCACGTGCGCGGCTTGCGCACGGCCTTTCACACCGAAGCCGGCGCCTGGCCGGCGGTCGATGGCGTGGATTTCACCGTGCGACGCGGCGAAATCGTGGGCCTGGTGGGCGAATCGGGATCGGGCAAATCCGTGACCGGCTTTTCGCTCATCGGCCTCATCGACCCGCCGGGCGAAGTGGTCGACGGCGAAGTGATCTTCGACGGCGTCGACCTCTGTAAGCAGACGGAAGAGCAACTGCGCAAACTGCGCGGCGACCGCATCGCCATGATCTTTCAAGATCCGCTGATGACGCTCAATCCCGTGCTCAAAGTGGGCGAGCAAATGCGTGAAGCCATCTTCACGCACTACCCCAAAACGACGCGCAAGCAAGCCAACGCGCGCTGTGTGGAAGCGCTCGAAATGGTGGGCATCCCGAGTGCCGCCACGCGCCTGGACAACTATCCGCATGAGTTTTCGGGCGGTATGCGCCAACGCGTGGCCATCGCCATCGCGATGCTCAACCAACCCGAACTGATCATCGCCGACGAGCCCACCACCGCGCTGGACGTGACGATTCAAGGCCAGATCCTGTATCAGATGCAGAAGCTGTGCCGCGCGCACGATACGGCGCTGATCTGGATCACGCACGATCTGGGCGTGGTGGCCGAGCTGGCCGATCGCGTGGCGGTGATGTATGCGGGCCGCATCGTCGAAACCGGCACGGTGGACGAGGTGCTGTCCGCACCGCGCCATCCCTATACGCGCGGCTTGCTCGATTCGATGCCCAGCACCGCCGAGCCCGGCCAACGCCTGCACCAGATCGACGGCATGGCGCCGACGCTCGCCGGCCGCGAAATCGGCTGTGCCTTCCGCCCCCGCTGCCCCAACGCCATCGCGCGCTGCGCCGAAGCGCCCCCTGAAAATACGGTCGAAGGCGAGCGTAGCTATCGCTGCTACGTGCCCCTCGTCCAGGAGCTTGTATGAGCGACACCGCCGTTATCGAATTGCGCGATCTGCGCAAGCGATTCGAACCCCGTCCCGATCTCGCCCAGCGTCTCCTGACGATGGCCGGCAAGACGATGCCCAAGCGCACCGTGCATGCCGTCAACGGTGTGGACCTCACGCTTGCACGCGGTGAAGTCGTGGGCCTGGTGGGCGAATCGGGCTGTGGCAAATCCACGCTCGGCCGCATGGTGGCCGGGCTGATCCGTCCCACCGAAGGCACCGTGACCTACAAGGGTCGCGATGCCGCCACGCTGACGGGCCGCGACAAGCTTGAATACACGCTCGGCGTGCAAATGATCTTTCAGGATCCGCAAGCATCGCTCAATCCGCGTCAGCGTCTGCACAAGATCCTCGGCGAATCGCTGCGCGTGCATAACCTGGCTGCATCCAAGGATGTGCCGGGACGCGTCGATCAGGCCTTGTCCGAAGTGGGCTTGAGCGCCGAATACCGCGATCGTTTTCCACATCAGATTTCCGGCGGTCAACGCCAGCGCATCGGCATCGCCCGCGCGCTGATGGTGCAACCCTCGTTTCTGGTGTGCGATGAGCCGGTGGCCGCGCTCGACGTGTCGATCCAGGCGCAGGTGATCAACCTGTTCATGGATCTGCGCGATCGCCATGGATTCACGTATCTCTTCATCAGCCACGATCTGGGCGTGGTGCGCCACATCTCGGATCGCGTGGCCATCATGTATCTGGGCCGCATCGTCGAGATCGCGCCGGCGCGCGAGATTTTTGCCCGCGCCAATCATCCGTACACGCAAGCCCTGCTCACCGAGATGCCCAATGTGGCGCAACGCGGCCGCAATTTCACCCCCATCAAGGGTGAGATTCCGTCGCCATTGAACCCGCCGTCGGGGTGCACTTTTCACCCACGCTGCCCGCATGCCATGCCCCGCTGCAAGGTCGAAGAGCCCGTGCTCAAAGACATCGCTTCGGGTCACCGCTCCGCCTGTTTCCTTAACGATACGAGTGCCGCATGACCGATATCAACGCCTTGCGCGACGTGCTGTCGCAATCCGGCCGCCAATGTGTGGCTTACGTCGACCAGGCCGGCAACCCCGACCGTCCGTTGGCGCTGAACACCTATCGCGGCAAGGGCTACACCCCTGATCGCCCGGTGGTACTAGTGCAGCACGGCGTGCTGCGCAACGGCGACGATTACTGCGACTTCTGGATGCCGGCCGCCGACAAGCATGGCCTCTTGATCATTGCGCCCACGTTTTCGGACGCCGATTGGCCTGGGCTGGACAGCTACAACAACGGCCGTGTCACGGATGCCGAGGGCCGCGTGCGCCCGGTTGAAGACTGGACCTACGCCATCCTCGAACGCCTCTGGGCGGACGTGCGCGCCACCGGCGTCACGCAACGCGAGCGTGCGCATCTCTTCGGTCACTCGGCCGGCGGGCAATTCGTGCATCGCCTGATGAGCAGCCAATCGCATGCGCCCTTCGAAGCTGTCGTGGCATCAAACTCGGGCTGGTACACGTTGCCCGATCGCGGCCTCGATTTTCCCGAAGGAATGAACATCGCAGGCTTGAGCGACGCGCATCTCGAGCGCCTGCTCGGCTATCCGCTGCTGCTGTTGCTGGGCGAATGCGATAACGACGTCAACGCGCCCAACCTGCCGGCCAACCCCGAAGCCTTGCGCCAGGGCCCGCACCGCTTCGCGCGTGGCCACAACTATTTCGCCGCAGGTAAAGCCGCCGCCGAACGCCTGGGGTTACCCTTCAACTGGCAAGTGCAGAACGTGCCGCACATCGGCCACGATGGCCGTTCGATGTCGGCCGTAGCGGCCAGCCTGTGGTTTGAAGGCAAGATGCCGACCGATGAAGAACTTGTTCGCCTGGCTGGCAGCCAGGTCGCCTAATTTCATAGTGGAGAAAAGCATGTCCGTAGAACGAAGCGCCGACCAGTTGGTCGACGGCATCAGCACCTGGGTACGCTTGGAATCGCCCTCGCACGCCCCCGATACGCTGAGGGCCATGGCCAAATTGATCAGCGACCAGGCGCGCACCGCCGGCCTGACCGTGACCGAAACCGACCACGGCCCCGCCACCGGTCCGTCGCTCACGATCACCAATCGTGCCGCCGGCGACGATCGCAAAGGCATCCTGATTCTCGCGCACTACGACACGGTTCACCCTGTGGGCACGCTCACCAAGAACGACTGCCGCATCGAAGACGGCAAGTTGTTCGGCCCCGGCACCTACGACATGAAGGGCGGCACGTACCTCGCGCTGACCGCACTGGGCGATCTGTCCGGCGCCGGCGACACGCAACTGCCGGTCGAATTTTTGATCGTGCCCGACGAAGAAGTCGGCAGCCTGAACTCGCGTCCCACCATCGAGTCCCATGCGGCCCGCGCCAAGTACACGCTGGTGTGCGAACCGGCGCGCGCCAATGGCGGACGCTGTGTGTCGGCCCGCAAGGGCACGGGCTTCATCACGGTGGAAGCGCACGGCCGTCCGTCGCACGCCGGCGTGGCGCACGAAAAGGGCCGCAGCGCCATTCGCGAAATCGCCCATCAAGTGCTCGCACTCGAAGCGATGACCGACTACCAACGCGGCATCACGGTAAGCGTGGGCAAGATCGAAGGCGGCACCACCACCAACGTGGTGCCCTCGTTTGCCAAGATCACGGTCGACTTCCGCATCCCCGATCCGGAAGCCGGCGTGGAACTGAAAGCGAAAGTGGATGCGCTCACTGCGCACGATCCCGACGTCAAGCTCGTCGTGAACTTCGACCTCAATCGCCCGCCGATGCCGCGCACCGAAGAAACCGGTGAATTGCTCAAGACCGTGCAGGCCTACGCGACCCAAGCCGGGTTTGCGTTGGAAGAAGCGCCGATGACCGGCGGCGGCAGCGATGCCAACTTTACGGCCGCGCTGGGCGTGCCCACGCTGGACGGTTTGGGTGCAGACGGCGACGGCGCCCACACGCTCTTCGAACACATCCTGATTGCTACCCTGCCCGAGCGTTTGAAGTTCTGGCAGTTGACGCTCAAGCAATTGGCGTAAGCGACGACGGCATCGCCGCAAGGCGATGCCGGCTGAGCACGCCCTGCAGCGCTACCCGCGCCGGCCCCAGCACCGCCAAACGCATACAATCGGCGCATGGATCCCACACCTGAGTTCTGGCGCGATCCGGCAATGCCCTACGCCGAAAGCCGCCGCGCTTGCCACAGCCGAACCTGCTACAAGCCACATAGTCACCCAACCTATTCCATAGGCGCGGTCGATCACGGCACTAGCCGTTTTACCGGTACAAATGACGGTCCCGTCACCCTGCAATCGGGTGCGGTGGTATTCGTGCCTGCCACGCGAGTGCATGCCTGCAACCCCATGCCCGGCAGCGCATGGAGCTATCAAATGCTGCACCTGGACGCCGAGTGGTTATCCAACGTTCGGCGGGAGTACGCGCCGATGCAGACGCCAATGCAACCTGAATGCGCGGCGACGGATCCGATCCGCATCGTGACCGAACCTGCAGTCTATGCGCGCTTTTGCCGTCTCAATACACTGCTGTTTTCACACGCCGATGCCGACGATAAGGAAGCGGCGTTGATCGAATTCATTGGCGAGTGCGACGAAGCGCAGGGCCTGCACATCGACGTTCCCGCGGCCCCCGACCGTGCACAGCGACAGATCATGCCGGTGCTGGATCTTCTGCGGCGCAATCAGGCCTGCGACACCAGCCTCACCGAGCTGGCACGCACGGCAGGTGTAAGCCGCTATCGGTTGATACGCGTCTTCCGCGCCGCCACCGGCATGACGCCGCACGCCTGGATATTGAATCGACGCGTCAATCTTGCGCGCGAACGGATTCGTTCAGGCGCAGACATCGCCGGCGTGGCGCACGACCTCGGCTTTGCCGATCAGGCGCACTTTCAACGGGTGTTCAAGGCGCACACCGGCATTACGCCAGGCGGCTTCCGGCGCTGAGCACGCCGCATGGCGGCCCCACTGAGATGGCGGCAGTTTTGTGCACGCCAGGCTGCTGCAATTTTCTTCAATACACGCGTATTCGGGCTGGGCACACTGCGATGAAATACTCGGATGTCCACCGGAATGCAGCAGTTTCTGATCCTTGCCGCAGCGCATTTTCTAGCGCTGCTCTCACCCGGCCCTGACTTTTTTCTGATTGCGCGAACGTCACTTTCCGCCGGCTGGCGCATCGCCAGTGGCGCGTGCCTGGGCATCGCGGTCGCCAATGGCGTCTTCATCATCGCGGCCTTTGCCGGGGCCGCAGCACTGCAGCCCGATAGCGCCACGTTCGTGTCGCTGCAATTGGCAGGATGCGCGTATCTGCTCTACCTCGGCATCCTCTTCATCCGCCACGCGGGCGCCAACACCTTGATGGACGTGCATTTAAAAAAGCTAGGCAACCGCAGACCCGCGCAGCATGCCCTGGCATGGTGGCGCGCTGCCGGAATGGGGTTTCTATCCGGCATCCTTAATCCCAAGAACGCGCTGTTCTATGCCAGCCTGGCAACGATGCTCGCGGGCGCCCATACCGGCGCGGGATGGAAAACCTTCTACGGCGCCTGGATGTTCAGCGTCGTGCTGCTATGGGATTTGCTGGTGGCCGTGCTCATCGGCAACCAGTCTGTGTTGCGGCGTTTTGCGCGTGCACTGCCTGGGTTGGAGCGCAGCTCGGGGGTCGTGTTGATTCTCTTGGCACTAGGCGTTATCGCCGTTCTCATCACCCCGTGACCAGGCGACAAAAAAAACCGAATCCTGCGTGTGAAGCGCTCCCGGAACATTGAACAAAGCGTTCAGTTTTCCGCGGTGCATTCAACATCAGGATTCGGCGCGCTTTCAAGCCCGCTGCGTGACGCGAATTACTTCAACGTCAACGCCTGCTGCCCCACCGGCGTCACGGTGCGGCCGTTCAAGTCCACGGCGAACTTCATGTTCGGCGGCGCCTGGGTCACGCGGCTCATTGCTTCAAACAACGGCTTGAAGCGCGACTGGAATACCGTGCCGATCGCGTTGCTATCGGCCGGCTTGCCGCCTGCGGCCTTGATCGTGGCCGTCGACGTACCCAATGCCGCATTGAATGCGCGGTACATCGCCGCACGCGGTTGCACGTCGGCATACGCCAACTCGCCCGCATTGAACAAGCGATGGAAATCCGTTGCCATGTCGATACCGGGCACCGCTGCCAGGTCGCTCATCGCCAAGCCTTGCGCGCTCGCCAGCTGCGTGGCCCGCACGCGCGCCGCATCCAGATCGGCCGTGAACCGCGCCGTATCGTTCGCCGCGGGCGCCGCACCATCGGCCGCCGTGCAGGTGGTCAGATCGACCGGAAAGCCCCCATCGCGTTGCAACTGCGCGAGGGTCACCGGCGTCTGCAGCACGGCCAAGGTGAGCAACTGATCTGCCGTGAGCTTGGTCACCATCTCGCGCATCTCGCACGGCCAGTTGTTCTGCAGGAAGCGCAGGCGCGTGAGTTCGGAGATGTGCCACGACGCAAACTCGCGATACGACTTCGCGTTCAACGCATCCTTGTTCCACAAGATGCTGCCGGGTTGCGATTCGAGGTACGCATGCTCAGTGGCGTAGTGCTCGAACAGCTCATTGAAGCGCGGCACGTGTTCCAGCACGACCGTATCGATATCGACCTGATTGCCGGCCTTGAACTCGGCCAGCTTATAGGCCGGCACGTACGCAGCCAGCGACGGCACCTGCACATTGACCAGATAGTTTTCGCCGTTGTAGATCGCCGTATCGTTGGTGTGCAGATGACCCGCGAAGTGCAACTGCACACCCGTCGCGGCCGCTGCCACGGTGGTGGCATCCGTAGGCTTGCGCTTCAGGTCCAGACCGCTTTCACCGAAGATCTGCGCGATCTGCTCGTTGCTGTTCTTGTAGAACTGCACCATCGGATAGTGGCCTGTGGTGATCAGCGTTTTGCCTTGCGCCTTGGCGCGGGCCGACACATCCTGCATCCACGCCACCACATGCTGCTTGTGCGTGACCATGCGGTTCCAGCCCGCATCGCCCGAGCCGGCGAAGTTATCGGCGCGCGTGCGTTGCGCGAGATCGGCATTGGCTTGCGGGATATACACGTTCGAATCCACCGCCATCACCCACACGCCCGGGATCGGCTCGACCAGATAGGTTGCGTCCGGCGTCTTCAGGCATTGCGTGTAATCCGCCTGCTTGAACGTATCGCCCGTGCCTTCGCGGCAGATTTCATATTGACGCGTATCGGCGCCCGACTCGCGTTGCGCTTGCGGCAGGCTGTAGCCCTCCACCGTGCGGTACGAACTGTAGGGGGTTTCCCAGTACGTGTATTTGGCTTGCGGCGTGGAGCCATACAAGCTCATGAATGCCATCAGCGGCTCGTAGCCCAACTGCTGGATTTCTTCGGTACACACCGTGGGCAGATCGGCGCCGGCCGCCTGCTTCAACGCCCATGAGCTGGTGTAGTTGGCGCACTCCGAGGCGCCGCCCTTGCTGTAGATGCGCTGCGTTTTGCCGCCCACACCCAGGAAGTCACTTTTTCCTGCCGCCATCGTGAAGGGGCGCACGGGATCGTGATTGCCGAATGTGGCCAGAAATTCGACCCCGTGGCGTGCCGCGTACTCGTCCATGATGCGCTTCAAGCCACGCATGTGCACAGGTTGACCGTCATCGCTGAAGTCACCCGGCAACACGATGAGCTTTACGCCTTTCGCGACCGCGTCGTCCAGCGCCGCACGAAATGCGAAGTAATTTTCGTTGAACAAGCGCGTAGACGTAAGCTGCGCGTACATCGTACGGATCGTCGCGTTTTGATTACTGGCGCGCGTGGGCAGGCCTGCGAACGAGCCGTCTTCGAACTGGCCATACACGTCATGAAAGTGAACATCGGAAATGAACGCCACCTTCACAGCGGGTGTCGAAGGCGTTTCGCCGCCTGGGTCCGTGACGGGAGGGGTGGTGGGGTCGGGATTGCCGGGCGTGGGCGGTTCGGTGGGCGGCGTGCCTGTGTCAGGTGGCGTGCCGCCGCCCGGGGTGCCGACGACTGGCGGTGTGCCGCCCCCCGGCGTCTCCACCACCGGCGGCGTGACGGCGCCGTTATCGTCATCGTCATCACCACCACACGCCGTCAACGCAAACGCCGCGGCCACCACCACCGCCAACCGGCGTTTCTGAAATCCCAACATCGCTGCCACCTTACAAACTCATGAAAGGCGGTCATAGTGACGCGCGAATATGTACGGGGTGTGGCAATGGTGAAATGAAACCCGATCGGCAACGTGACATGACGATGCCGCCAGCCCATGCCGCCCGGCGTTGCTGATCACGACGCCCTGAACCGAACCCGCTACAGTTGATTCTCGATCGGCAGCCAGCTCAACACGCGAACGCTGGCACGTTGCCACCATGAGGTTTCCGGATCCACATCCAACTGGGTCGGCGGAGTGGTGCGGCGATCCTCCCACACCAGGCGATCGTCGCGCAGTTGCACGCGATAGCTGTGATCGGGCCCGGTATGCAACGTGAAGAGCGCCATCACCTCTTTTGCGACGTCGGCATTGTCGAAGAGCAGCCCCATTTCCGTATTCAACCGCACCGAGCGTGGATCGAAATTGAACGACCCCACGAAGCCCCGCTGCCCATCGACGATGAACGCCTTGGTATGCAGGCTGGCCCCACTCGATCCAAACAGACTCGTGTCGGTATCGCCAAACGGCATGAGCTCATACAACCGTACGCCACCGCGCAGCAAGGCTTCGCGATAGCGTGAATAGCCGCTGTGTACCGCCGCCACATCGTTCGATGCCAGCGAGTTGGTCAGCACCGTGACCTGACGGCCCTGCTGTGCGGCATCGATCAACTGCTGCGTGCCGTCGGCCCCCGGCACAAAGTAAGGCGAAATGATCGACAGATCCTGAGTCGCGGTGCGCCCCACCGCGAGAATATCCTCGATCAACCAGTTGCTTTCGTCGCCCTCGCCCAGTGCCTTCTCGGGCGGGTCCGACACGATGCGTGCCGACGCCGTCCAATGCGGACGCTTCGACCCATCGAGATACGCGCCCACCGTGGCCGAGCGCGCAACGTGCGAGAGATAGGGTTCTGCCTCGGCACTCGAACGGAGCGTACGCGAGCTATTGCGCAATCCATCGAGCGTGAGCGTCGTGCGCTCGCGCAGCGCATCGATGGGCAGCACTGCGCGGCTATTCCAGAACGCATCGAAGATGCCGGCCGCCTCACCCACGGCGCGCCCCAACACCAGCACGTCGGCGTCGAGAAAATTGGTGGCATGCGCTGCATCGAAATACTCGTCGCCGATGTTGCGGCCCCCCACCACGGCCAATTGCCCGTCGACGATCCATGCCTTGTTATGCATGCGCCGATTGAGGCTCAACCCTCGCAACAACATCTCGACCGCACGCCCGATCGTGCCGCCGCGATTGCGCGATGGGTTGAAGAGCCGAATCTCGATATTGGGATGCTTGACCATGGCGCGCATCGCATCGTCGCCGCCATGAGCATTGATGTCGTCCAACAGCACCCGCACGCGCACGCCGCGATCGGCGGCGGCTAGCAGTTCGCCCGCCAGCAGGCGTCCTGTGAGATCGTCGTGCCACAGGTAATACTGCACATCCAAACTGCGCCCTGCATGCCGCGCCGAGAGTGCCCGGATGGCAAAGGCATCGGCGTTATCGGAAACGAGCACGAGGCCGCTTCGATCGGGATGGGCCGCCACCAAGGGCGCCACCGCGGCATCAATCATCGTTATGGGGCCGACCGGCGCAATCGAATGGCTCGGCTCGCCCATCGCCAAATCCGCAAATCGCCCATACGCATAGAGCGACAGCCAAGATCCGACGACCAGGAGGGTTACCACGATAAGGATGAATCTCACCGCACGACGCATATGTTTTCCTGCCGGCCGCAAAGGTTGAAACGGGATTGCTCGTCCATATGGGCCTGCCGTATGGGCCTCGATACGGGCCGCCGTATTGGTCTCGATACGGGCCTCGATATGGGCCTCTAGACGAGCCTGCTTGAGCGGCCATTGAACCACGTCGAAAGCGCGGATTAGTTCGATCGTTTACTGCGCAATTTGCCGGTTCGATGGGCGCGGTCCTTGCTGAGGAAGGCCGCGGCGTCGCCGTCACCTTTGCGTGCTTACCTGGAGATAGGCAATGAACATATTCAAAGCAATTCTCAATAAAATCTTTCCGTCCGATCATCCCGCCAACGCAGAAGCCTCAGGCAGCGCGCCCTCGGGTGGCGTACCCGGCGCACAAGCCGGCACCACCGCTGCGCCGCCTGCCGGCACACCCGCACCGGGCGGCGCACCCGCCGCGACCGCGACGCCGGTCGACGTCAATGCCGTGCTCACCGAGATGCAATCGCACAACAGCGAAAAGCTCAATTGGAAAACGTCGATCGTCGATCTGCTCAAGCTGCTTGGCCTGGACAGCAGCCTTACCGCACGCAAGCAATTGGCTGCCGAATTGAACTACACCGGTAGCACCGACGACTCCGCCGCCATGAATATCTGGCTGCACAAAGAAGTGATGAAGAAACTGGCCGCCAACGGCGGCAAGCTGCCGGACGATCTGAAAGACAATTGATCCGGCGATAACGTCAGGGCGCATCCGTCGGCCGAGCCGGGTTGACGATGCGCCGTTCATGCCACGCAGCAAGATCTTCATCGCTGATGCTGGCATCTCTACCGGAGTGCTGCGACAGGCCATCTCGCGCCCATGTCTCCAGCGCCAATGACGCGACCTCGGTCTGATAAAGCTCGATCCTGCCATCCACCACCAGCCCCGCGGGTAGCGCACGGATCGACGTGCCCGTAATCGTCAGATCGCCGTGCACGACCAGCCGAGTCGGTAGCCGCTGATAATCCCAAGGATCCTTGACCGTCAACGAACCGTCCACCACGCAAAATCCTGCGTCGTTTGGGTGTGCACCGTTGACCGAGAGGCTGTCGCAACCCGGTGTGCGATCCTCGTAGAGCAGCCATGCGCCCATCGCGATTGCAATCGCGACGCCCATCCCCACATAGCGCAACAGATGGCTTTTTTTCATTTTGTTTGTTCGCCCGCGGATACGTCGCGCAACCCTATGTTGCGGCGCGGCATTTCACCGATTACCGCGATACACTATCGCGCCCAGTCTAACTGTAAGTACCTGATTTTGATCAAACCTTCCGAGCCCATGAAGACCTTGCCTCCTGCCCGCTTAGGCTTTTTGCCCGCCCTGATTTTCAGCTCACGGTGGCTGCAGTTGCCGCTTTATCTTGGCCTGATCGTCGCGCAGGGCGTTTATGTATTTTTGTTCTTGAAAGAACTTTGGCACCTGGTGACCCATGCGTCGTCATTCGGCGAGCTGGAAATCATGCTGCTGGTGCTGGGTTTGATCGATGTGGTGATGATCTCCAACCTGCTGCTGATGGTGATTGTGGGCGGATACGAAACGTTCGTGTCGCGCCTGCGGCTTGAAAATCACCCTGATCAGCCGGAATGGCTCAGTCACGTCAACGCCAGTGTGTTGAAGGTGAAGCTGGCCATGGCCATCATCGGCATCTCGTCGATTCACCTGCTGCGCACCTTTATCGAAGCCGGCAGCATCGGCATCGAGAACTCCCGTTTCACCGAAGCCGGCGTGATGTGGCAGACGATTATCCACGTTGTGTTTATCTTGTCGGCAATCGGTATTGCTTATGTGGATAAGCTGAGTACGCCGGTATTTCACCCGGAGCAGGCGACGCGCGACCCGTTGAATTGAAGCGGTAGCTCGTTGCACGATAGATAAAAAAAGAGCCTGATCAGCAAGAATGCCGATCAGGCTCTTTCGCATGGAGGCGAGTGGGTCACGCCCCCCTGCCCAGCGCACGTCAATCAGTCAGGGAGCAATCAACTCGCCAAGTTCAACCTGCGTGACCGGGATCCACCACGTGCATCATGAACGTTTCCAACGCACGCTGCACGTTAGCCTCGAATTCGGGCGCATCGGGCGCTCCCAAACTCCATCGGGTTTCGCCCGAACCTGCGCTGCCGGACGTCAATGCGCCCACGGGCTGCGCCGCTGCATAGGCCGAGTTCTGATCGGCATGCACGTCCACCGTAAATTTATAGATCACATTACGCCGCACATCTTCAGGCGTCGTATTGAGCGTGAATGACAGCGCCACATAGAGCCGCTCGCCGCGATAGATCGGGCCTTCGATCGTTGGCTTGCCGCCGTCGCGCAGGATCGCAGCCGATTCCAGTTGCAGTTGCTGCTCCAGCCGTGCGGCCGGTCCCGCCAAACGGCGTTTCACGTTTTCAGTGCGCTCGGTTTCGGCACGCTGGCGGTCGACGCGGGCGGCTTCGGACACACGGGCACGCTCCGCCTTGTCCACTTTTGCCCGCTCGTAGGCCGTCATTGCGGTGATCGTCGTCATTGCCTTCCTTAAATACCGTTCGCTTGTGAGTACCCATAGTAGTCCTATGAATATTGCGAGCGTGACATTGTGTATTTACCCAGCGCGAATTAAGGAGACGCACGCTATCCTACGGGGCTGAATTTTTGCCCGAGATAACGACCGGCGTGCAAGCGCCGCAGCGCAACCGAGGTTTCCCCTGACGTTTTCCCACACGGTCGCTCGCACTGACGCGACACCATCCCATCCCTTCGCGCGCATGCGCGCCCTCCTCGCCGCCAGCGTGCTGGCTTTGTTGACTGCCTGTGCGTCCACGCCATCGACCGGTCCGGTCGGCCCCGGCGAGTACCGCGTCCAGGCCGGCGACACGCTCACCTCGATCGCGCGCCGCAACAGCACCACCGTCAGCCAGATCATGCGGCTGAATAATCTGTCCAACGCCAATCGAATCAGCGTAGGTGAAGTGCTTAAGGTCGGCGGCGGCAGTACAGCGACGGCGACTTCATCACCATCCGCGCCTGCACGCAGTCCCAGCCGACGCGCGCCAGCCAGTGCGCCCGAGGCACCTTCAGGACCCGTGGGCAATATCAGCCTGGCGTGGCCCGCAGCCGGTAATGTGTCGCGCCGATTCGATGGTTCAGCGCACAAGGGAATCGATATTGCCAGCACGACGGGCGGTCCGGTCACGGCTGCGGCCGCGGGCGATGTGGCCTACGCAGGCGATGCCTTGCGTGGATACGGCAATCTCGTGATCCTGCGACACCCGGGCAACTTCCTTACCATTTACGCGCACAACCGCAAGTTGCTGGTGAAGGAAGGGCAGAAGATTTCGCAAGGGCAACGGATCGCCGAGGTAGGTGGCCGTGCCAATGGTGCACCCACGCTGTACTTTGAAGTGCGGGCGGGCGGCGTACCCACCGATCCGCAGCGGTACTTGCCATCGCGATAGCGGCGCGCGCCTCGGCCTTGTTACATTATTGGGCGTGTACTGGAACGGGGTCCGTCAAGCATCTTCGTCATCAGTGCACTCCCTCGCACCCCGCATCCATGCTGCATTGCGGCGATAAGTTGCTTGGACGACGCGTGAGCGTTTTCACCCTCATTTCGTCGCGTCAAACAGACGAAGTCGGCTGAATTTGTAATTGAGGCAGGATGAGGGCGTAATTCTTTCGTACGAATCCTGCGGCAGCAGCTTATAAAGAGACATACCGCTTGGAGTCTCGCGCCATGTTTGTTGTTTTCGCCGTTTTCTTTGCCGCGTCGCTCGGATTTGCTGCCGGCGTCATTTGCCGCAGCGCCTGGGGCCGCGAAGAAGCTTGAGGGACGGGGCCTTTCAGGTCCGTTCGTGTCCTTCCCTCACGTTCAAACTCTCTCGTCGGGTTAAAAACCTGCGCGAGCGTGGCACCTTTGACACGGGCAGTTGATTTTTCTGCCGATACGGCGTCGTAGACGACCTTCCCCCAACACAACTCACAAGACCACATGCCTCGCGGCCAATGCGGGTGGGGGCAATTCGGCCGAGCGTCAGGATCTCTCCGATCCGGGTGGGGGCGGCATTTCGGTGGTATCCCAGGCCAGCAATCAAATTTGGCAAAATTGGCAACCCTCATTCATTTTCTACTGAACGACTGCTGAATCGCCTACACGGCGAACAATATCGCGCGCCGGATTCGATTAAATCGCCACAGGTGTTTCAAGATTTATCAATCGCACCACTCCTCCGCGATTTCGACGATTATCTCGCCCCGCGTCGAGATGGCCGGCCAGACACCAAGTGTTGTGATCACGCCGCCAATTGCCATCCAAACGTTTCTAGAACGCCAGAATTCATCCTAAAGTTGTAATACCATCTATCCGCGCTAAGTGTTGACCCTTAAAATCACACGAGCACGACACATTTCTATACATCGGACTTTCTAACAATTGGCGGCTTGATTCGCAATTAATCGACGTCCACCCACGCTTTTGATTTCCCTCGATAGCGATCCAATTGTTTCTCCGATTCAGGTGAATAACGATTTCACCTCAGCAAATACCAGGAAGAGAGTTGAATGAGTAAGCGCGTTGCAATAATCGGTTACTCATTCCGGTTCCCTGGCACCACTACGTCTAACTATTGGCAGGATCTGCTTAACGGCGCCGACCTCGTCACCGAAGTCGAAGCATCGCGCTGGGCCGATGACGCCTACCTGCATCCCGCCAAGTCGCAACCCGGCACGGCGTACACCTTTGCCGCCGGTTCGATCGGCGATGTCTCAGGCTTCGATGCGGCGTTCTTTGGTATCTCCCCGCGCGAAGCCGCGCTCATGGACCCGCAACAACGCGTGCTGATGGAGCTGTGCTGGGAAGCCATGGAGCACGCCGGCGTCAAGCCCTCTGCCTTGCGTGGCAGCGATTGCGCCGTTTACATCGGCATCGCCAGCGCCGACTATTCCTATCGCTTTGCAGACGACTTGTCAGCCGTCGATTCGTCGATCGCCACCGGCAACACCGCCAGCATTGCCGCCAACCGCCTGTCCTACGCATTCGACTTGCGCGGGCCCAGCATGGCGGTCGATACCGCCTGCTCATCGTCGCTGGTCGCGTTTCACCAAGCGTGCCAGTCGATCTTGTCTGGCGAAAGCACCCACGCCGTGGCAGGCGGCGTGAGCCTGCATTTGCATCCTTATGGCTTCATCACGTTCTCCAAGGCGTCGATGCTCTCGCGCAGCGGTCGCTGCCAGGTGTTCGATGCAGCCGGCGACGGATACGTGCGCTCCGAGGGCGGTGGTTTGTTCCTGCTCAAGGATTACGACCAGGCCGTGGCCGATGGCGACCGCATCATTGCCCTCGTCGCCAACACATCGGTCAACACCGATGGCAAGAAATCCGGGCTGACCGTACCGAGCGCCGACGCGCAGATCGCCTTGATGCGGCGCGCCTACGAGCAAGCCGGCATCGATCCCGCACGCATCGACTATCTGGAAGCGCACGGCACCGGTACCGCGGTTGGCGATCCGATCGAAACGCGCGCCATCGGCGAAGCGCTCGGCAAGGCGCGCCCCAAGGGCGATCCTTTGCCGATCGGGTCGGTGAAAAGCAATATGGGCCACCTCGAAGCGGCCTCGGGCGTAGCGGGGTTGGTCAAAGCGTTGCATTGCTTGGAGCATCGCGAAGTACCGGCCACGATCGGCATCAAAACGCTCAACCCCCTCATCGAATTTGACGCGTGGAACATCGATGTGGTGCAAGCGCGCCGCGCGCTGCGTGCCACGGGCGATCTGGTGGTGGGCGTGAATTCGTTCGGCTTTGGCGGCGCGAACGCGCACGTCGTGCTGCTGCGCGAAGATAGCTCGCGCGCGCCCAAGGTCAATAAGCTCGCCAAGACTGCGCCGATTCCCATGGTCGTATCGGGCAAGACGGCGGACGCGCTCAAGGCAGCCGCACGCGACATGGCCGCCGCCCTTGCCGACAGCAACAGCGCCCATTTTTACGACATCGCTTATCACGCCGTGCGACGCCGCGAGTGGCACGAGCATCGCGCGTTGGTGTTCGGCACCAACGGACGCGACGTGGCCAAGAAGCTGGCCGACTTCGCCGACGACACCGCAGTCAAATTCAGCGTGCAAAGCGGCACGGCCGTGCCCAACGCCAGTGGGCCGGTGTTTATCTATTCCGGCAACGGCTCGCAGTGGGCCGGCATGGGCCGCCGCCTGCTGGAAGATCCGGTATTTGCCGAAGCCATTCACGAAGTCGATGCATTGTTCTCGGCATATGCCGACTACTCGCTCGAAAATGAGCTGGCCGGCCGCAACGGCGACGATCGCTACGCCTTCACCGAGATCGCCCAACCGGCGCTGTTCGCCATCCAGGTGGGCGTCACACGCATGCTGCGTCAACGCGGCGTGACCCCTGTGGCCGTGGCCGGCCACAGCGTGGGCGAAGTGGCCGCCGCCTGGGCATGCGGCGCCTTGCCGTTGGCACAAGCCGTAAAAGTGATCTTTCACCGCAGCCGCCTGCAAGGCACCACCAAAGGCAGTGGGCAGATGACGGGCGTGGGTATCGACGGCGATGCCGTCGAGGCCTTGATCGCGAGCCTGAAGCTCGACGCCGTATGCGTGGCGGGCCGCAATAGCTCGTCGGGATCCACCGTCGCCGGTCATCCCGATCAGCTCACCATACTGGAAAGTGCGTTGGCCAAGCAGCGCACCTTCTGCAAACGTCTCGATCTGGATTACGCGTTTCATAGTCCGGCCATGGCCGAGATCGAAGCCGACCTGCGCGAGGCCTTATCCGACATCAGCCCGCAAGCCGGCACGATCCCGTTTTATTCCGCGGTGACCGGCGAGCCGATCAAGGGCGGCGAACTCGATGCCGAATACTGGTGGCGCAATATCCGCGAACCGGTGCTCTTCCAGCCCGCGGTCGATGCTCTGGTCGCCCAAGGTCACAACGTATTTGTGGAAGTGGGCCCGCATCCTGTGCTGCGTTCTTACCTCAACCACGCGCTCAAAGATGCCGCACTCGAAGGCCAGGTGTTCGTCACGGCCGCTCGCGGCGACGATGACCCCGCACGCGTGCGCGCTGCCGCCGGCTCGATCATGGTGGCGGGTGTGGATACGGACTGGTCGTCGATCTTTCCGTGGGTGGGCAAGCACGTCGATCTGCCCGGCTATCCGTGGCAACGCGAACGTCACTGGCACCCGGTCACGCAACAATCGTTGGGCTTGCTCGAACGCCACAACGTGCATCCGCTACTGGGTCACCCGTTGCGCCAGCACGCCAATACTTGGGAAGTGCGGCTCGATACGCTGCTGCACCCGTGGCTGGCCGATCACGTGGTCGGCGGTGCCACCGTGTTTCCCGGCACCGGCTTCGCTGAAATCGCGTTGGCCGCTGCCCTGCAGGCGCATGCCACCGATGTGGTGGAAATCGAAGAACTCGAGATTCACGCGCCGCTGCTGCTTGCCGAAGAACCCTCGAAGCTGCTGCGCATCACGGTCGATGCCACTGATGGCCGCATCGATATCAGTGCCAAGGAACTCAATAGCGACGAGCCCTGGACCCGCCACGCCAGCGCCCGCATTTTGCAGCAGGCCAATGCCGCTACATTGACGGCGCGCGAGCCCGTGCCTGCCCCCCGCGATGCGATCGTCTTCACCGGCGAACAGCACGTGGCCATGACGCAGGCGGCAGGCTTGGACTACGGCCCCGCCTTTCAAGCCATCGCGCGCGGTTATCACGAGGCGGACGGCGTGGTGGTCGCCTGCCTCCAGCTGCCGGCCACGTTGGCCGCACAGCAGGAAGACGCACAAACCGCGCTGCACCTGCACCCTGCCCTGCTCGATTGCACGTTTCAGCTCATCATCCAGTTGCTGGCGGACGAGGCTGCCGCCGATCGCGGCATGGCGTTCGTGCCCGCCAAGATGGGCCGCATCATCGTGCGTGCCGGCAATGCCGTGCCGCATACCGTGCGTGCGCGCCTGCTGCGTCGTGCGCCCCATTCGCTGGTGGCCGAGTTCGAACTGTTCGACGCCAAGGGCGTCCACATTGCCGCCATTCGCGACGCCCGTTTTCGCAGCATCCGCTTGCGTAAAAGCGCGGCGGAGCATCTCGACTTTCTGGACTATGCCGGCACCTTGCAACCGCATCCGCTGCGGGCGCAACACGGCGCGGCACCCATCGCGGCCAGCACGTTGCACGAAGCCTTGGCGAGTGCGGCCGCAACGGCGGGTGATCTGCTCAGCGGCCAGCGCTACGCCAATGAAGTCGATCCGCTGCTCGACAGCCTCTGCGCGCGCTTCACCATCGAAGCCTTGCGCGAACTGTGCAGCGACGGCGCCCACCTGAGCTCAGCCACCGTGATGGCCTGCCGCAAGCAAGGCCAGGATGCTGCAGTGCTGCTCGACCGCCTGCTCGCGCGCACGATCGAAGACGGCATGGCGCACGCCACAACGTCCGGCTGGACCATCCTGCCCGATGGCGAAGAAAGCCCCAGCGCTGAAGACATCTGGAACAGTCTGGTACGCGAGTACCCCGACTACTTCCCCGCAGTGCAAGCCGTGGGCCGTGTGGGCTTGCATCTCACCGCGCTGTTGCGCGGCAAGATCGGCCTGGATGAGGTGCGCCCCGCCCACGTTACGCCAGCCGCGTTGGCTGCCTTGATGCAGGGCACCGACGCCCGCGAACACATCGCCAAGACGATCGCGCGCCAACTGCGTGATGCTCAACTGCGCACCACGCACCGGCGCGTGCGCGTATTGGAACTCGGCGCCGAGGGCCCCGTATTCGGCGTCGCGTGCTGCAACGCAATCGACCCCACGCGCGGCGACTACCGCTATGTGAGCCTGGACGACAGTTTGCCGGAAGCCGCCCAGCGCCTGCACGAACGCTTTCCCGATGCCGACGTGATGACGCGTTCGGTGGCGGACGACGCCAGCGCGCCGGTCGACCTCGCCATCGTCAGTGCCGACTTTTCCTCCCTTGAAGAAACCCGCGCTGCCCTCGAGTATGCGGGCCAACATCTCGCACCGGACGGCGTGCTGCTCTTCAGCGGCCAGCACCCTGCAAGCTGGCTCGACTTCATCTTCGGCGGGCATGCCGCCTGGTGGGTCGACAGCCCAACAAAAACCAAAGTTTCCAGCGCACAAGGCATCGCGTTCTGGCAACACGAGCTTGCGCAAACGCTCAACACCGAGGCCAAGCCTGCGCTCGGCTTTATCACCGATGCCAATGCAGGTGCTTACGTGCTGGTGGGCAGCCTTGCCACTGCCGCAGCAACCGTAAATGCCACCCCGCGGGCCGGCAGCGCGGCGTCAAGCGCTACCGTGCAAGCCGGCGCAAGCTGGCTGCTGCTGGCTGACGAAAACGGCGCCGATCGCGATATCGCCGTCACGCTGCTGGCGCATCTGGTGCAAGCCGGCGCCCGCGCACGCATCGTGGCCGCGCACGACACCACTGCCATCGCTGCGCACTTTTCAGCGATCACGATGCATGCCAAAGCGGCCGTCAACGTGGTCATGCTCGCCGGCCTCAATCTGCCGCAACAACTGGCGCAAGACACTGCCGACGCCGATGCACTCGTTGCTCAACAGGCTGAGCGCTGCGCGCACACGGCCGGGCTCGTGCAAGTGTTCGAACGCCAGCACGTACCGGCCACGCTCTGGCTCATCACGCGCAACGCCATGCAGTCGCTGGCGTTTGCCGAAGTGCCCGCCCAACCGGCCTCGCAATTGGCTGCGCTCAACGACGCCGCCTTGTGGGCCTTTGGCCGCACCTTGATGAACGAGGCCAGCAACTTCCGCGTGCGCCTGGTCGACCTGCCGCTGGACGCGCGCGAATCGAAGTCCGCCAGCACACAAGACGTGGTGAACGCCCTCTCGCGCGAGCTGCTGCATCCCACGGACGAACACGAAGTCGTGTTGACCGCAGACGGCAGCCGTTATGCGCCGCGTCTGCGTCCGCAAGCGCGCCCCGTCAACGTCGCAGCCCCCACGGTGGCCAACGATAACGTGCGACTGGGCTTCGAGTTTCCCGGCCAACTGCGCAACCTGCATTGGGAAGCCTGCCCCTCGATTGCACCGGCCGATGACGAACTTGAAGTGGAGATTCGCGCCACGGGCCTGAACTTCCGCGACGTGATGTATGCGTTGGGCCTGCTCTCCGACGAAGCCATCGAAAACGGCTTTGCCGGCCCTTCGCTTGGACTGGAATTTGCCGGGGTAGTGACGCGTATCGGCGCCAACGTGGCCGACTACGCCATCGGCGACGCCGTGGTCGGCTTCGGCCCCACAAGCTTCAGCGCGCGCACCCTCACGAAAGCCAGCGCCATCTCGCACATCCCGGCCGGCTTCTCGTTTGAAGCCGCCGCGACCATCCCCAGCACCTTCTTCACGGTGTACTACGCGCTCAATCACCTGGCGCACCTGGAAGCAGGCGAGAAGATCCTGATCCACGGCGCGGCCGGCGGCGTCGGGATCGCCGCGATCCAGTTCGCGCAATGGCGTGGCGCGGAAATCCACGCCACCGCGGGATCCCCGGAAAAGCGCGACTTCCTGCGCTTGATGGGTGTGAAGCACATCTATGACTCGCGCGCCTTGACCTATGCCGACGAGATCCTGCGCGCCACCGATGGCCGCGGCGTCGACGTCGTACTCAACTCGCTCGCGGGCGAAGCCATCAACCGCAACCTGAATGTGCTCAAGCCCTTCGGGCGTTTCCTGGAACTCGGCAAACGCGACTTCTACGAGAACACCCGCATCGGTTTGCGCCCGTTCCGCAACAACATCAGCTACTTCGGCATCGACGCCGATCAGCTCATGCACGAACGGCCCGCCCTCACGCATCGCCTCTTTGGCGAAATGATGGCGCTGTTCCAGCAAGGCGTTCTGCACCCGCTGCCCTACCGCGCGTTTGATGCCAACCAAGTGGTCGACGCGTTCCGCTACATGCAGCAAGCGCGCCAGATTGGCAAGATCGTGGTCACGTACCGCGAGCCCTTGCGCCACGTGGCGCAAGCACGCGCTGCCGCCAAGCCCGCGTTGGCTTTGCAAAGGGATGCCACCTATCTGGTCACTGGTGGCTTGGGCGGATTCGGCCTGCGCACGGCGCAATGGCTCGTTGAAAAAGGCGCGCGCAACCTCGTACTGCTAAGCCGATCCGGCCCCGCCAGCGAGGCGGCACAAGCCGCCATCGGCGACTTCGAAGCCGCAGGCGTGAAGGTCCTGGCCGCCGCCTGCGACGTGACCGATCGCGATGCCGTTGCCGGCCTGCTCGCTCAAGCAGCGCTCACCCTGCCGCCATTGCGCGGCATCGTGCACGCGGCCACCGTGATCGACGACGGCTTGATCCGCAGCACCGATCTTGCCCAGATCAACAACGTACTGCGCCCGAAGATCGTGGGCGCCACGCACCTGCATCAGCTCACGCTGGATGTGCCGCTCGACTTCTTCGTGATGTTCTCATCGGCCACCACCTTGTTCGGCAATCCTGGTCAAGGCAATTACGTGGCCGCCAACGGCTGGCTCGAAGCGCTGGCGCAACATCGCCGTGCCAATGGCCTGGCAGCCACATGCGTACGTTGGGGCGCGATCGATGACGTGGGCTTCTTGGCCCGCAACGAAAAAATCAAGGACGCGCTGCAAGGCCGCATGGGCGGACATGCCCTGCACTCCAACGTGGCCTTGAGCGCGCTCGAAGACATGATGCTCACGGATGCCTCAGGCCTGGGCGTGCTCGACCTCGACTGGCGCGCCTTGGCGCGCTTCCTGCCCAGCGCCGAAAGCCTGAAATTCGACGCCCTCGCCCGCCGCAACCGCGGTGGCGAAGGCGACGACGGTGGTGCCGAAGACATCGCGCTCATGCTCGAAACGCTGGCACCCGAAGCGCTGCATGAGCGGTTCGTCGACATGCTGAAAAGCGAAGTGGGCGAAATCCTGCGCGTCTCGAACGACAAGATCGATGCCGCCTGCTCGCTCTACGACATGGGCCTGGATTCGCTGATGGGTGTGGAATTGGTGGTGGCGCTGGAAAGCCGATTCGGTGTGCGCCTGCCCGTGATGGCCTTGAGTGAAAGCCCGACGATCAATCGACTGGCGGAACGCATGATCACGATGCTCAGAGGCGACGACGCACCGATCGCGGTGGATGCGCTCACCGCACAAGCGAACCAGATCGCCGCCCAACATTCTCAAGACGTGAGCCAGGATGAAATTGCACTGCTCACCCAGTCCATCAAATCCGGAACGTCGGCCTCTACCTCGCGGATGATTCAGTGAACGACGTTGTATCGCGTAAACCGGGCCTTACGGGCCAGATCAAAGACCGATTGATTCAGCAGGCGCTTGAGCGCAAATTGAAGCAAGTGGAAGGCAGCACGCTGCCCGCCGCAGCCCATTCGCCCAAGCCGCAGTCTGCCATCCCGGAGCAGCACTACCGCTTCAGCATGCATCCCGGCTATCAGCAGTTGCGCATCATCAACGATGGTGCAGCACGACTGGGCGTCTCCAGTCCCTTCTTCAAGCTGCACGACGGCACCGCCGGCGCAGCGACCAAGATTGCCGGCAAGCGCTACATCAACTACGCCAGCTATAACTATCTCGACATGTCGGGCGACGCCGAAGTGGCGCAAGCCGCCAAAGACGCGATCGACCGATACGGCACCTCCGTGTCGGCCAGTCGCCTCGTGTCAGGAGAGCGGCCGATCCATCGTGAACTTGAGCAAGAGTTGGCCCAGCTATATCAGGTTGACGACGCCATCACGTTCGTCAGTGGCCACGCCGCAAACGTATCCACGATCGGCCACCTGTTTGGCCCGCGCGATCTCGTGCTCCACGACGAACTGATCCACAACAGCGTGCTGCAAGGCATTCAATTGTCTGGCGCGCGCCGCCTGCCCTTTGCGCACAACGACTGGGAAGCCGTCGACGTCATCTTGTCGCAACAGCGTCGTAACTTCGAACGCGTACTGATCGTGGTCGAAGGCATCTACAGCATGGACGGCGACTACCCCGACCTGCCGCAGTTCGTGGATGTGAAGCGACGCCATCATGCGTTTCTGATGGTGGATGAAGCCCACTCGCTCGGCGTGATGGGCAAGCGCGGCTACGGTATTCGCGAGCATTTCGGCCTGGCCGGCAAAGATGTCGACATCTGGATGGGTACGCTCAGCAAATCGCTGGCGGGCTGCGGCGGCTACATCGCCGGCGAGACCGCGCTGGTTGAACATCTCAAGTTTCTGGCGCCAGGCTTTTTGTATAGCGTGGGCATGCCGCCGTCAGTAGCGGCCTCCGCGCTGGCAGCGCTGCGCAAGATGAAGCGTGAACCGGAACGTGTGGGTTTGCTGCAGGCGCGCGGGCTTTATTTTCTTGAGCAAGCAAAGGCTGCGGGGATCGATACGGGCACGAGTAAAGGTCTGGCCGTTATCCCTGCCATCGCTGGTAGCTCGCTGAAAGCGGCCAAGGCGTCCGCAGAATTGTTCAGACACGGCATCAACGTGCAGCCGATTCTTTATCCTGCCGTGCCGGAGAAGGCGGCGCGATTGCGCTTTTTTGTGTCGTGTCAACACACAGAGAGCGAAATCGCACGAACCGTCGAGTTGTTGACTACGGTGCTTTGACGCTCGCCGTCAGGTGGGGCGCACGTTAGACGTGGCTGGTAGTGAAGCCGCTACGCGGCACTGGGTAGAACGAACAAGCTGTCTTGCCTGGCGAGAAAATGTGACTTAAACCCGGCGGTTGCCAGGAACATCAGAGGCAGCTGGTGTGCTGCCAATGTGCACGATTTCTCGCTCGGCCGATGGGGTGCGGAAACCGCGAGCTTCGTATTACGCCAGATGAAGTAATCGGTATTTCCAGCCGGCGTTCCGTACTGGGCGTAAACCTTCGGCATGATCGGCACATGGTCGCCAAAATGACAAAGCGCTGCGGGAGCGTTCAGGCCGTTCAACGTCTCTTTCAGATGAGCCAGCATGGCATCGTGATTTGCAATGTGCCTGACATAAGCCACGAGATCCTCCGATCCAACTGCTGGTGGCGAAGAGAACAACCGCCCCACGTCCACCGCATCGGTTTTTTCCCAATGCAATGGGCCGTGATTTTCCATAGTGATCACGTAAACGAAAAGAGGCTGCGCATTCGCTTCAGCTAGACGCTTGCGGACGTAGTCGGCTACGGCGACATCGCTCACATAAGGCCCGTATCTCGGCGCTTGTGCAAAAGTCGATAGATCGATGAACTCGTCAAATCCCAAGGCCGGAAATATACGATCGCGATGATAAAACGATGCCGGATAGGGGTGAACACAAATCGTTCGATAGCCTCTAGTGCGCAAAAACGATGCGATCGACCCCAAGCCGTCCGCAGCAAGCCGACGGTATGGGCTAAATCGGTGAACGCCCAGAGTTTCGGGATCCAGGCCGCTTAAGACGGAGAATTCCGTGCGCAGCGTGTTCGCGCCCCACGCGGGTACTCGAAGCTCGCCGCGATGGGCTGATTCGCGGCGCAACGCGTCGTAATTCGCGAACACTTCGGGTCGGATATCCTGAGCCAAGCGACGCACATCAAAGAACGACTCACTCTGCACCATTACAAGGTGCGGAGGCATGATGGGGACTGCCAGATTCGAGCTCTCGGTTGAAAATGGGGCATTCGCACGTAATGCAACGGTTGGTCTTCGCTCATGCATTCCGTAAAGCCATAGTGCGGCGACCATACCGAGACGACGAAAGTCAGCCTCCGCATCGAAATTCACTATGAAGCGCCGTCGCCCGCAGAGCAGACTCATCAGAAGTCCGCCAAGCGCGATCAGCGCACTCAGAAACAAGAATGGTAGCAACGGAATGTTCTCATCAATGGCAGGCTCATCGAACAAATCGAGAAATGACGCTAACCACAATCCGGCACCTGCGGTGAGCGACTCTTCGAAGAAGGTGCCCGCCCACAACGCGGCGCCATAGCCACCGCCTGCTAGCAACGCCCGTCCTACGCCGAAAAACGGTAAGTAAAGACGCGGATGACGAATGGCATCGGAAAAGTATTCGAAATCGGAAAACACGAACGGCTCACGAAGCGAGTGGTATTTCGCGTTGTTTACCAATACCAGAACCAGTTGAATCGCCAGTACGTTCAGTGCCCCGAAATAGGGGCGACGGAAGAGCATCAACTCAAGAGCGAAGAGCAGTGTCCAGACGCCGACGTGAATCCCGGTAGCAGCCACGGGACGGCGCCAGATCGAGTGCGGCCTTGGCCGCAGACCCAACTCCAACGCGAAGCTGGCCATTAATCCGGAAACAAAGGGCCAGATCAGAGACTCGCCAAAATCTTCAAGCACCGTACTTCATCCTCCGAAGGATAAAGCTGGACACTGCGGGATGAATGACTGACAACAGCCAACATCCCAGATTCAGTGGAAAGGGGAAGCTGATGCGTGCGCGGTTCTTTGCCACCTTGGAGCGGATCAAACGAGCCGCATTCTCTGGCGTCATCAAAAAGGGTTTAGGTCCGGGCATCTCGCGGCACATCTTCGAATCGACATACCCAGGCATCACAACGTTGATGCGCACACCCTCTGGCGCAAGCCAATCGCGCAAACCTTCACCGTATGCCTTGATCGCAGCTTTGCTTGCGCTATAGCTGGGCGTAATGGGCAGTCCGCGGTAGGCAGCCAGCGAGCTCATCAACACTATCTGACCCGACCGACGAACGCGCATCGCCGGCAGCACGCCTTGCACCGTCGCGAGCGCTGCCCGGAGATTGACGTCGAACAACATCTGCACGTCTTCCCAAGACTCTCCATGTGCGCCCGGCCCGATGTCGATGTTGACACCGGCATTGACGAAAACGAGGTCCAAGGAGATGCGCTTGGAAGCATCCTCAAGCCAATCAATCAATTCGTCTTGTTTTCGAATATCGAATGCGGCTGTCTCGACGACAGCACCCCGAGCACGGCTCCGTTCTGCCAAGTCATCGAGCACGTCTTGCCGACGCCCGTGCAACAAGAGCGTGACACCAGGCGCTGCATATTCGAGAGCCAATGCATACCCAATTCCGCCCGTTGCGCCAGTGATGAGGACGCTAACAGGTCTTTGCATTGACTTCATAACAGCGCTTCCAGCGGAGATTTATCGGCAAGGATGGTGGGTACTGCCCGATCAACAGCCATCTTTATCCCATCCTTCGTATAAAAGCCGCCATTGAGCTGAGTCGTGTGGATGACAACGTTGCGAAAGTAACGGAGTAAACGGGGATCGGGTGGCTGGCAATCCAGCCAGAAGGAATCCAACTCGCCTTGAAAAGTCAGACCTTCCATATTGAAAATCGCGTTGCCCAGTGCCATCGTCGGGCACATGTGAACCAACGCAGATCCCCCTACCGTGCTGTTCACGGTTACCACACCGCGAGCACGGCGAAGAATGTCTGGAAGACTTCCATCCTCAAGATAAACAATGCGGCCGTCTAGTCCAAACTCTTGCGTCAAACGCCGAACGTTTGCAGCATGATTGACGACGCCGGCATCAAGCGGATGATTTTTGATGACCAGTAAAGAATCTTCGGGAGCGTGCAGTGCAAAGGAGCGCATCACGAGCGTCAGCATTTCCGCCATATTGGCAAATCGGGAATGAACACGAATCTGCGCGTCGCTATTGAGTTGCAAAGGGACAAGGTAGAAGGGCTTCTGATTAGCAAGCAATTCATCAACCGTCGCGATAGTCCGTTTCTTTCCCCAAGATACCTTGGCGCCGCGGCGGATGTAATAAGCGTACTCAGCAAACGGACCCACAGGCGCATGATGCCGGTAATGACGGTAGAACACAGGATTGGCAATGCCGACGCCGTTGTAGCGGAGATCGTGCCAGGCACGTAGGAAAAACGATGATTTGAAAGGCTGCCCGTTATCGTACTTCGGTATTTGCTTACCCACGTCCAAGTACCAGTTCGGATCTTTGGGCAGAGAGGAATAACCATTCACTCCGCCTCGCTCCAGCGTCACCCAGTACGGTCGGAAGTACCCTTCCTCAAAAACATGTATGCGCAAGCCGCGCGACTGTGCGAGCTCAATTCCAGGACGATGCACAGGTCGTGTGTCGCCAAACACAACAAGGTCCGAGATCCGGCGATCATCGAAGACGTCCGTCATAAAGCGAGGCAATTGTCCGAGTTGCCCACGAAACGATATCGCATCGCGCCCTTTCCAGTACGCGTTATCGCCCGCAGTGAAATTGACTCGAGAAACGGCTGCACCGGCTGCGCGAACGCGCGAGGCCAAGTCGGAGAAAAATGGGGAGCAAACCCCTTGCATGAATAGAAAAGAACGCATCACTTCTTCTTGAACATTCGGCTAAGCATCCGGCGCCAGCGAGGCACAACCGGCGACTGCAATCGCCAAGCCTCCAACTCATCCAAGATTCGCTCAGGCGTTGTAAAACGTCGAGTGTGGCGACTGACGTATGTTGGATAAAGCACCAATACCCCGTAAACAAGCTCGTCCAAATCAAGCAATCGCTGCCGACGAGCCAACACGCCTTTCGACATTCGCTTGTCGACAGTCAAGCCCCAGCCAGAGTAGAACGGCTGCCCATATGTGACGACAGGAATCCCGCGCATCAGCGCTTCGAAACCGGCGAGCGAAGTCAATACATGCACCCCGTCGACTTGCTCGAAGAGGTCTGTGAGCGAAACGTTACTGATGATCTCGTCGCAAAAATCGAGTGCGGTTTCTTCCGCATTGCCGCGTTGACGAAGACCAGCCAGCACGTCGGGATGGGGCTTGTACAAAATATAAGCGTCGGGGTTATCCGAACGGATCGCCGCCAGCAAATCAATGTTCCTCGTTATCCCCCCATTGCCGAAGCGGATCGACGCATCGCTTTCCACTTGTCCGGGAACGAGAATCACGTGACCGGCCTGGGCGGGGCGGATCCAGCTACCGCTTGCGGCCAAATTATATTTGGTGATTCTCGAAGAATTGATCCGTTCGCGAAGATTGCGTGCTCGCTCACGCTCCGCTGCGGTAAACAAGTGATGCCGCAGCGTAGACTCAAGCGCTGAAGGCCGGCGAGCGTCGTAATAAATCCCGGTATCATCGAGCACCCACGACAGCGGCCTTATAAGATCAGCGCCAAGACCCACGGAACGCAGAAACCCATCCTCGATTCTCAGCAAAGGCCGCCGCTTGGTATCGTCGTCGAGTTTGCCTAAAACATCGTCATGCTTGCAACCCCAAGCCACCACCCGCTCTGACGGAGAAGTGGTGATGGCATCACCGACATCAGCCGTGAAACGCAATGGACGAGCGCCTATGAAGTCACGGACGAACGGCTCCTTCCAACGCGAAAAGCCGAATGCCACATGCGGACCCGTGTAGCGCCTTCCAAACTGACGTTGCAATCCGAGCCACTCCACAACACGCTCTGGATCACAAGGCTCATCAGTCTCTGGATCGACGTAACGCGCGTACTCGATCAATGCGCCGTGAATCAGTTGCTCGAGCGAGACGGTGCGGCGCCGGCTGCAAGGCGGAAGCTCATCCGTCGTCAGACCCCAGCCGGCATAGAACGGCATTCCAAATGTGCGTACCGGCTTACCCCACAGCAGACCCTCAAAGCCTACCTGCGAGGTAACCACATAAACGGCTTGAGCTTCCCGCAGAACGTCAGGCATATGGACGTCCTCGGCAAGTATCGTGACACGCGACATACGAGCAACGGCGGCGAGATCAAAATGACCCCTTTTTCGCCCTGCAACGACCTCAGGATGAACTTTAAGCACAATTTGGCTGGCGGGATTTTCCGTCAATGCGGCATCCAGCATCTGATGAAACTGTTGCACACCGGCCAAGCCAGCGCTCACAGAAATATCGCCTAGTGTCTGGTCCACAACAACAACGTACGGTGCAGCGGGACTAACGAAATCAACATTACCGCTGTTGTACTTCGACACTGCCAATTCACACCATAGTTGCTGCAACCTGAGCGCTCTTAGCGTTTGCTCGGCGTCAAGCGGCGATTTGATAAGGAATTCAAGACGCGATGGCGCTGAGGCGTCGTAATAGACGCCAATGTCATCAACGACGATCGATAAGGGAGGATCATCCACGCCCAAACCAACCGACCGCAAAAAACCATCCTCGATGGTCAGAACAGGCAAATTTGATTTGGACGCGGAACGAATCGCACGCAGGGCGCTGGGACGCCGCCCCCAAGCTAGTACCCACTGAGAGCCGACAGGCGGACTTCGCCGAGCGAACCGTAGCTCATAATCGTGAAGCAACGATCGCAACGTAGCAATCTTCTTTACCCCAGGCGAAACTACTGCCAAACCGATTCGCTTCACTCCCGGATGATCTTGCATCAAACAAAGCCCAACACATAAAAATTAATCGTCGGATAAGTATTAATATCCGCATCTCACAATATATTAGATACTTCCGCCGGAAGACATATGCCGAGCAGGCCGATCATTGAAATTTTTCGCACTCGTTAATTGCCGAATAGTGCTGAGTTTGCCGATCATACAGACGTGAAACATGCATGATTGAGACCCTGTCTGGATCGGTCAACCTCAGTAGATAACAAGTATGAGTTAAGGCTGAGGGCACGGGCTTGGATGTGTCTAATTTTAGCAGCGCTGTGCGACGTTTACTTGATGTGCACGTCGAGCGTGGTTGAAAATGCAGCCAATTAACCACATGAAGCGCACGAATTACAAGCATTTGGCCTACGATAGCCACCAAGATTGAAATGCAAATGTAACCTCGCTGGATGGGTCCATTGTCGGTGCGCTACACTCCACACGCACACAAAACGATACGGAAAATGACATACCGGATCAGAAGGATGAAGAATGCCTTACAAGCTCATCCTTACTGGGTAGATGCCCCACGAAGCGCCTCGCAAAGTTCGAGCGCTCTCGATTGGAACCGGATCTCATCCTGAGCGGCGAGTCGTTCGAGTCGATCGAAGATCTCCTGAGATCTTTGGTCTTGACTGGTTCGAGCACGCCCGGCTCTGCCGCGCGGCACCTGAGTAAAACGCAAGCGTTGCGTGCGCGAGTTTTCCCCGCCCATCAGGGTTCAGATCAACGGAAGTCGGCTGCAGAACATTGCAGCGGCTCCAAGATCGCATCAATTTTCAATGGCAGTTCGAGTTAGATGAAAAAGAAGGGATTAGCCATTGGCTTGATTCTGGTACCGATGTTGGTAGCAGTGATCTATTTCGCATTCTTTGCAGTTGATCGCTACGTGAGCACTTCGCGAGTTGTAGTTCGCCAAGCCGCATCGGACGGCTCGCCGCAAATGCCTGGGCTTGCAGTGATGCTGGGTGGCGTAAATCCAACCTCGCGTGAAGAGACGTTGTATCTCCGCGAATTCGTCGTTTCTACCGATATGTTGAATGTTTTGGAGCAGAAACTGCCGTGGCGCGCGCACTACGCAGCACAGAGACGCGACATTCTTTATTGGATCTCACAAGATACGCAACGCGAAGACGCCCTGAAGTTCTACCAACGACTGGTAACTGCAGACTTTGACGAAATCACTGGGCTTCTGACCATCGAAGTCCAGGCCCTGGATCCGAAATTCGCACAAGACGCGCTAAATATAATCCTAGAGGAGAGCGAGCGATTCATCAATGAACTCTCCCACCGTATGGCACGCACGCAGATGCGATTTGCCCAGTCCGAATTGACGAACGCCAGACGAAACTATGAGAGCCGACGAGAAGAGATGATTGCGTTTCAGAGCGCTAATAATCTTCTAGACGCGGAAGCGACAGCCAAAGCGCGTGCTTCGGTCATCGCCGAACTCGAATCCGAGTTGATAAAGGAGCGCACCACATTGAAAGGGTTGCGTTCAGCACTAAACGCGGACACACCACAGGTGCGACAACAACTAGCTCGCATTAGCGCCATCGAACAACAGTTGGCGATCGAAACAAAGCGACTCGTTTCTGCCTCTGGGAGTGAGCAGTTGAATGTCACAGCAGCCAAATACCGAAATTTGATGATCGATGCTCGCATCTCGGAAGAAGCTTATAAGTTTGGCGTTTCAGCCGTCGAAAGTGCACGGATTGAAGCGAGCAAGCAGATTCGCAGTTTGGTGACCATTGTCACACCAAATAAACCTGAGCTCGCACTTTATCCAGAGCGCTTGTACATCCTTTTTACGCTTTTTATTGCGCTACTGCTGCTCTATGGCATCGTGCGTTTCGTTATCGCTACCGTCAAAGATCACCGCGACTAACGCCCTACCTCTTACGAGCATTCGTCATGTTTTCAGTAGCACAATTGAGCGAAACCATACTCAGGCCTGTCCTCAAGCTAAAGCGCTTAACTGCCGCCGCAGCATTGATATCACTCGCCGGTTGCACAGGTACGATGCTTTCAAGCGCTGGCCCATCGGCCAATGCGATAGTAACCGCCGCTCCGGACTATTCGCTGATCGATATCAACGCTCAGACAATCGGCGCTTCCAAGCGAATGGCTGATGCCGTGGCGACACCTCAAATTGCTCTAGCTCAAGTGCCAGACATTCAGTTGGTTCCCGGTGACGTTCTACGAATCATGATTTCGGACAGCGGACAGGAAGGCGCAGTTTTTGCGCCTCTCGCGAGCGGAGGCACGGTCTTTGAAAATGTTCGCCTGGACTCTCGCGGGAAAATCTCGCTTCCCTACCTTGGTCAGAAAGAACTGAGCGGATATACCCTCCCGAAGGTCGAGGAGGTGCTACGCAAGAGCCTTAAAGGCATTGCAACCGACCCGCAGGTGCACGTCGAACTGACCGGCGATCGATCCGGCTCGGTATTAGTGGCGGGAGCCGTTAAGGCTCCAGGTCGATTTTCGGCGCTAGAGGGCCCTTTAACACTACTCGACGCGATCAACCGTGCAGGTGGTCCGATGATGGAACCCCACCTCACGAAGGTCGTGCTGCGTACCGGCACGAACGTCTACACGTTCAACTACGAAGAGCTTCTCGGCGGCAAGAATCAATCAGTACCGCCAAACTCGGAAATCATCGTCGAACGCGCTCGAAAGCGCTTTGTGGCAATGGGCGCTGTTACCCAACCTGGCCTGCACGATCTGCCGTCAAACAATCCAAGCTTATTGGAGGTACTGGGCGTGGCCGGAGGCTTGAAAGAGACAGCTGCAGACGCCAGCGGTGTTTTTATTTTTCGCCTCACTGAACCCACAGAGACGGCCAATGGATCAGTTTCCACAGCGGAAGTCTTCCGTCTCAACATGAAAGACCCGGCTGCCATTTTCCTCGCCAGGCAATTCCTTGTTTTGCCTGAGGACGCCGTCTACGTCACAAACGCCGCCGTGTACGAGTGGCAAAAAATTATCACTCCGATTGTTCAGGTCTTGGTGCTCGGTCGGACCGTGAACGCAGGTATATAAGCAGATTGCTGTGTCAATGCTAAAGCGAAGCTCACTTCAAATCACCAAGGCAGTTTTATTTGCCTTGGTTCTACGTGAAGTCAGAGGTCGAATCGGAAGAAACAGATTGGGTGCGTTCTGGTTCGTCTTCGAGCCGATCGCGCACATTCTTGTCTTAATGGCAATATTTACGTTTCTTCGCGGCAGAAGCGTACAGGGCATGGATTTTCCCGTTTTCCTAGTAACGGGTATCGTGCCGTTCCTATTGTTCAAGAATATTGCACTGAAAGGCATGGAGGCTATAAATGCGAACAAAGCCCTCTTCGCTTATCGGCAAATCAAGCCTATCGATACAGTATTTGCACGAGTAATTGTCGAGCTCTCTCTCACCTCACTAATTTATATCGTGCTGATGGGCGGGCTAGGTCTATGGGGCGGATACGACGTCGCAACGCATGCCCCGTTAGAATGGCTTTTGGCTTTGGCTATTGGCATTATGTTATCCGTTGGACTCGCCCTAATATTATGCGTAATCGGGCAAGCATTACCGGAGATGAAAACGGCAATCTCCTTGTGCTTTATGCCACTTTACTTGATGTCTGGTGTAATTCTTCCCGTCTGGCTAACTCCGAAGAACCTTCTCGATTGGATGATGTGGAATCCCTATTTACACATCATTGATTCATTGCGCAACGCGGTCTTTGAACACTACCCCACAACAGCTGGGATCTCACTACTGTATGCGGCCAAGGTGTCACTAGTTATTTTATACATTGGCACTGCGTTGTACCGAGCCCGCAGATATAGGCTGATCGCCTTATGATAGAACTTCAGAACGTCACTAAATCGTATCTGACGAATCATGGTCGGCACTATATTTTCAGAAATCTGTCGTTCCTGATACCGCCCAGAAAAAACATCGCCATCATTGGTCGAAATGGAGCGGGAAAGTCAACGTTGATGCGTCTTCTGAGTGGCCTCGACACACCCGACTCCGGACGTATCGCAACGGACAAGAGCATTTCGTGGCCGGTGGGATTGAGTGGTGGGTTCCAAGGAACATTGACGGGGCGCCAGAACGTGAAGTTTGTGTCGCGCGTTCATGGTGCGGAAGGCAATCGCATGCGCGAGGTAATTCGCTATGTTGAAGAATTCGCCGAGATCGGCAGGCATTTCGATTTGCCGGTAAACACATATTCATCGGGCATGCGGGGTCGCCTTGGCTTCGGGTTAAGCCTAGCCTTCGATTTTGACTATTTTCTCGTGGACGAGGCCATGTCGGTAGGTGATGCCCACTTCAAAAGAAAGGCATCCGCTGCTTTTAAAGAAAGAACCGAACGAGCGAATTTGATTCTCGTGACGCACGGGATGAATTACGTGCGAAACATGTGTGATGTGGTTCTTCTCGTGGATAACGGGTCAATAAAGTTATTTGATGATGTGGAAGAAGGGATCAAGGTCTACACAGATCTTTGATCATTGCTTAAACGTCAATCATAGTTAATCTGCAAGTTCTGGAGCTCCCAGTTGAATAAGAAGCTACGCAAATTCGTCAATCACCCGCTACAGTTCTTTCGGGACATGCATGCGTTGCAGCCAACCCTGCGGGCTCTCGGGCTGCCCGGTCGGGCAGATGCGATGAAGGGCAGCACCTACGTGCCGAAGGGTTCGCCGTCGGCTGCTCCGCTTACCAAGACGACAATCGCAGAATCGATCCAAAACGCGGAAGTGGCATCAGCACTTGGTAATGACACACCTACCATCGCGCGTCCAGTGGCAACGACTTTGGCACCGGGCCTTAACGCGACTGGCACTTCGGTCTTCGCCGCGCCTGTCGTCGAGCACGTGTTCGCGCTGCCCGGGTTAGAAACATACGACTTGGTGGGAGCTAATTGGGGTGACCATGACAATGATCGGCCCATCGCATTTCTATGGGGTTTCAATCCGTGGAAACGGCAATTTGTTTCCGAATATCTGCCTCAATTTAGGTGCGCTTTCGCTCGCGCCAAGACCTCATGGTCAAAGCAACGCGTCGGTCTCGAATCGCAATCCAACAAAGTTCTGATTTTTTGGGGGGTCAGCGAAAGGCCCGAGGTTGCTGCATACGCGCTTGAGAATGACATTCAAACGTACCGGATGGAGGACGGTTTTTTACGGTCGTCGGTACTGGGCAGCGAGCACACCACCGCACTGTCGCTCGTGTTGGACAAATGCGGAATCTACTTCGACGCAACGAGACCGTCTGATCTTGAGCACATTCTGAGCTCGTACGACTTTGACTCCTCACCGCTGATGGCAAGCGCTCCTGGACTTCGCAGACTGTGGGCGGACCTGGGTCTTAGCAAATATGCATTACCCAACCTTCGCGCGGTCGATTCAATCTTGCCGCATCAACTGCGTAACCGAGTACTCGTTATCGGCCAGGTCGAGGGTGACGCATCGATTCGTATGGGTTGTGCAGAAGGGTTCACCAATCGCGCATTGATCGATCTTGCTGTGGCGGAGAACCCGAACTGCGAGATCATCTACCGACCTCACCCCGACGTTGTAAAAGGCTTTCGCATTGACTCGTCGACCTTGGTGGAATTGTCTAAGGTTTGCCGGGTCGTTCAAGAAGACATACACATGGCGGATATATTTCCCCGCGTCGACCATGTGTACACCATCACTTCTCTTTCTGGCTTTGAAGCATTGATGCACGGCCTGAAAGTGACGGTAATCGGTATGCCCTTCTACGCAGGTTGGGGATTGACTGATGATCGCTCGCAAGCGCCAAGCGGACGGCGCGGAAGAACACTAACGATCGACCAGCTTTTCTGCGGCGCATACCTGCTGTACCCGAAGTACCTCAATAATAGCGGTGATCCTGTCGTCGATATTCTCGCGACGATGTTGCAATTACATGCCCATCGCGCTTATGGCGAACAGAAGCTGATGGAGCCACTGGCGACCGCGGCAAGTGTTCGTTGGCTTGGCCAGTCGCGGTGGTGGCCAGCCCTCCTGCGTGAACCGAACTTCGCCGTCATGAACGCCGCCTATGGCAAAAAGCTTATCTCCGGTTTTAATCTCGGAAAGATCTTGGCGCCGAGAGGTACAGCGCACATCTATCAGCAATTCATGTTTCGATTCCTGGCCGCCCGACTTATGAATACGAGCGCTTTTCCGCGTTTCGTGCAGAAGTTGAAAGGCTATGCCCTGGATGCCGAATACACCGAATTGCTGGAGGAATGCTGGAAGATCAAAGGATCCTATGTATTGCTCGAACAGTGGGCTGACTGCTGCGAACAGAGTGGCAATCTTGATGAAGCCCGCAAAGTGCTGAACTTCATGGCGACCTCCCCAAAATACGGCGAGGTTGCAGCTCAATCCGCGGCACCTGCGGCCGGTCCGACGATGAAGTTGATTCAGCTGGAACTACGGCAACGAAACATCGCTGAAGCTGAACAGTTGATCTATTCCCTCGTTCTGCGCGGAGTATTGAACGACGAGATATTTACAAGCCTTCTTCTTATCGCAAAGCTCAGATTCGACTTTCAATCCGTCTCGCATTTACTTGCCTTCTATAATCATTATTCTCCTGGCTGGCGTGACGGTAATGGAGAAGTTCGGGCTGCTGAGAACTTTGGTTTCGTGGCTAATCCTATCGGTTGCCTCGGTTCGCTTGCTATTGCGGCATATCGAAACCCTCAAGCAGCAAGCATCATCGAGGGCTACAAAGGCTTCCTGGCTAATCATCTAAGCGCTCTACCGTTCTCCGAAGCCTTCGCATCGTTTTGCAAATCACCGAAAAACGAGCATCGAATTGGCGCAGCGCAAGCATTAGTCGTCCTGCACCAGCCGGCGCAGGCGCAAAGCCTACTTGATGGACACCAATACACCCCGGCTGAAACCATCCGCCATGCAATCGTCTCGTCATTGGCACTCAGCTACCAAGGGCGCCTCAATGAAGCCAAGGCACTCATGAATCGAGCGCTGACACTTGCGCCGCCCGTCGCGGTTTATCACGAGGCGCTTCGCGTTGCCATCGTGGCAAGCGACTATGAATGGGCTCAATCGATCATGGCCCATGCCGCGGCAAGAAATCTGCCGCTCAGCGAAATGCTACATCGCAAAGTCGCTCTAGGCCTGGGCAATATCAAAGAATCCTATCTGACGTTTCGGCGAACCAGCGCCGCCAAGCGCTTCGGCCAATATTTCAAAGGTAAGCACGTTCAGGATCTCCTGGATCTGGGCAACGACAAAAATGTCGCACTGGTCGTCGCGTTTTTTGGACCAGGTGACGAGATACGCTTTGCGAGCATGTACGACCAGTTTCAGCAAATTGCACATCCGGTAAAGCTGACGTTTACGTGCGAACCTCGCTTGCACAAGATGCTCGCCCGCCACTATTCGCATCTCGACTTCATTCCCGTCCATCGCGCGCGAAATCTGGCCGGCGTCAAGGATCCAGTGCCTTTCAACCAGTTGCCGGGGTCGGAGCTTGTCGACTTCATGAACAACGAAGGATGGGAGGCTGCAAAGAGGTTTCCGAAAGTCATCTTGACGACCGATGCACTGGGAAATGTCATTGACACATATGACTCATTCCAAGGAACGCCTTTCATGGCCCCAGACGCGGCCTTGATAGCGAATTGGAAGGAACGACTTTCGCAGTACGGCAACCGTCCCATGATCGGCCTGAGCTGGCGCAGCAGCCTGACAACTTATGCTCGCAACGAACACTATCTAACGGTCGAAGAGATCGCCCCCGCGCTTGCAGCAGTTCCGGATGCACTGTTTGTCAATTTGCAATACGACAACTGCGGGCCGGAGTTGGCTTGGCTAGAAGAACGATTCCCTGGCCGCGTCTTGCACTTCGAGGACCTGGATCAATTCAACGATCTCGAAGGTGTGGCTGCGCTAATGCTCTGCCTCGACCTCATCGTGTCTCCTGCGACAACAGTCGTTGAGCTAGCGGGTGCGGTTGGTTGCCCAACACTCCTGCTCTCGAACTCGTCAGAACTGCATTGGCGCAAGCGTCCAAACTCGTCCGTCGACGTTTGGCATCGATCGATCACGCACATTGACGGCGATACCGTGGGCGATAAAGCAAGTCTGGTATCCAATCTCTGCTTGGTGCTGGAGCGTCAGTTTTTGATGTGTGAGCCTGAACAGTTGACACGTATCGCACCGGCAACACAAACATTCGACAATGAATCTACTGCTGACGACTTATCCTGCCCACAAGTCGCGTAACGTCGGCGATAGCCTGATTTCGAAGTCAGCGGAAGCGTTGGTACATACCCATTGCGGTGATGTACCAATAACTACGGTGTTTCGTGAACAGCCAATCGATGACTACGTGTCGCAAGGTGTGGGTGCCATCATTGCGCCGGGATTCTCCGTCGCAAATGCGACCTATCCCAGCACATTTGCGCTAACCCGCGATCTGCACACGCTTCCCCCGTTTTATCCCGTGGGCTGCGCGATCCAGCACGCCGATTTTCTGCATACTGGCCTGGACGGATTCCGGTACGACCAGCCGACGCTCGACGTGCTCAATCTTATCGTCAAGAGGTCTGGAGCATTTCCTTGTCGAGATCAACTGATCGTCGACCTTCTCGCGAAATTTGACATTCCCAGCTATTACTTCGGTGACCTTGGCCTTTTCGATCCTGAGCAAATAGGTAGACCCTTCGTCGCACCGAAACGCATCGACTCCTTGGTCTTTACGATTGCACATAGCCCGCGCTATGCCGCCCAGTCCGCCGAGATGCTCGAACATCTTGCTCGCGCTTTTCCGGAGGCGCGACGCTACGCTGCGCATCACAGCGTCCCAAATTCAAGCGCGCGCGCTATCGCTGACATTGCGCTCACCCATGGATTCGAGATCGTCGAATTAGCCGGTTCAGCAGAGAACCTAAGCTTCTACGACAACGTAGACGTTCATATTGGATATCGGCTTCACGGCCATATCTCGTTCCTGCGCCGCCGCAAGCCGAGCGTGCTTTTAGCAGAAGATATCCGCAGCTTCGGTTTCTACAGTACAGAGGGCACACAGCCCAACTGTATTCCCGCATTTCGACTGAGCGACTTCGCAGCAGACCCTGGCTCATCCGCCACTGCTATGACCGCATTGCTCACCGGCATAGAAGACGGTTTTTCGTCTTTGAATTCTGTATTTTCATTTGTGGACACGACCTACAAAAACGTCGTATCACCATATTTTTCCAATCTCAAGTTTGCTTGAACAGAACTTCTGGAGAGTTTTTTATGTTGCAGGGTAAATCCATTCTGGTCACCGGGGGCACCGGCTCGTTTGGCCACACATTCGTTCCGATGACGTTGGAACGCTACAACCCCGCCCGTTTGATCATTTACTCGCGCGACGAGATGAAGCAATGGGAAATGGCCAAGAAGTTTGCGGGCGATCCCCGCGTCCGTTTTTTCATTGGTGATGTACGCGATCGCGAGCGCCTCTACCGCGCCTTGGATGGTGTCGATTACGTGGTACACGCGGCTGCGACGAAGATTGTGCCCACCGCCGAGTACAACCCGTTTGAATGCGTGAAGACGAACATTAACGGCGCCATGAACCTCATCGACGCCTGCATCGATAAAGGCATCAAACGCGTTGTGGCATTGTCGACCGACAAAGCCAGTAGCCCCATTAACCTCTACGGTGCCACCAAGCTCGCATCCGACAAGCTGTTCGTAGCGGGCAACTCGTACGCCGGCGGCCATGACACGCGTTTTGCTGTTGTTCGTTACGGCAACGTCATGGGTTCCCGCGGATCGGTCATTCCTTTCTTCATGTCGATTAAGGACAAAGGCGAGTTGCCTGTGACCGATGAACGCATGACGCGCTTCATGATTTCGCTTGAGCAAGGTGTCGAGCTCGTTTGGCACGCGTTTGACGATATGGAAGGCGGCGAAATCTACGTCAAGAAGATTCCTTCGATGAAGGTCACCGACGTCGCATCGACCGTGGCGCCAGAAGCAACGCAGAAAATCGTTGGCATTCGCCCCGGTGAAAAGCTGCACGAGCAGATGATTGGTTCGGAAGATGCGTACTTCACGTATGAATATCCTGAGCATTTCAAGATTCTTCCCGCTATCCATAACTGGAGCGCCGATCAAGCCCGTATCAAGGATGGCGTGCGTGTTCCTGAAGGCTTTATCTACGCGAGTGACAACAACCCCGAATGGATGACCCAGGCCGATCTCGGCGTCTGGATCGATGCCAACCGCGAGAAGATCGGAGCAATCTAAGATGATTCCGTATGGTCGCCAAGACATTAACGAAGCAGACCTCGAAGCCGTCAGGCAAGTTCTGCTGTCTGATTTTTTGACCCAAGGTCCGCAAGTTCCAGCGTTCGAAGCTGCCGTACGGAACTACTGCTCGGCACAGTACGCATTCGCGATGAACAGTGCCACATCGGCGCTGCATGTGGCGTGCATGGCGATGGGTCTGAAGGAAGGCGGGTTGTTGTGGACGTCCCCCGTCAGCTTCGTCGCGTCTTCGAACTGCGCGTTGTACTGCGGTGCTGAAGTCGACTTCGTCGACGTCGACGCCGCGACTTACAACATGTCCGCCGATGCGCTCCGGCAAAAACTCGAGGCCGCAAAAGCAGCCGGCAAATTGCCTGACATTGTGGTGCCCGTTCACCTGTGTGGCCAGTCTTGCGACATGAGGGCGATTCACGAGTTATCCAAGCAGTACGGTTTCAAGGTGATCGAAGATGCCTCGCACGCTATCGGTGCAAAGTATCTTGGAAAGCCGGTGGGTAGCTGCGAGTACAGCGACATCACGATTTTCAGTTTTCACCCCGTGAAAATCGTCACCTCCGCTGAAGGCGGAATGTTGATGACGAACGACGCGAAGATTGCAGAACGCGTTGAATTGCTGCGTAGCCATGGCATCACGCGCAATCCTGAGTTGATGCAGTCCGAATCGGAAGGCCCGTGGTACTACGAGCAGATCGATCTTGGCTATAACTATCGTATGACTGAGCTTCAGGGTGCACTGGGGCTGAGCCAGATGAGCCGCCTCGACGCATTCGTCGCACGCCGTCACGAAATCAAAACAACTTACGACGCGGCACTGGCTGCCTTGCCAGTGCAGATTCCGTATCAGGACACTGACGCGCACTCAAGTTTGCACTTATATGTTGTGCGTCTTGACCTGGACCGTTGCAAACACTCGCACCGCGAGACGTTTGAGTTGCTGCGCAAGAAAGGCATCGGCGTCAATCTGCATTACATGCCAATCTACCGTCAGCCGTACTACAAGCAGTTCGGCTTTTCGAAAGATGATTTCCCCAACGCCGAGCATTACTACAAGGAGGCGATTAGTCTCCCGATGTTCCCGACGTTGACGGCAGCAGACCAGCAAGCGGTCATCGACGCCTTGGCCGAGGTAACGACGCGATGAAAGTAGCCGTCATTCCTGCACGCGGTGGGAGCAAACGCATCCCGGGCAAGAATGTTCGGCCATTCTGCGGCAAGCCCATCATCGCCTGGTCGATAGAAGCAGCAGTCGAAGCAGGTTGCTTCGACCAGGTTATCGTCTCCACCGATGATGAGGAAATCGCAGAAGTTGCCGTGCAGTGCGGAGCCACTGTTCCGTTTACAAGACCCGCGGATCTTTCAGACGATCACACGCCTACGGTACCGGTCGTTCGGCATGCAATCTCTTGGTTGGCCGACCATATCAAAGCGCCGACCCAGGTCTGCTGCATTTATGCGACGGCCCCGTTCGTGACGGCCCATTATCTGCGTGCAGGGCTCACATTGCTGGAAACGAACGCCTTCGACTTCGTTGTACCTGTCACCAGCTTTGCGTTTCCCATTCAACGTGCCTTGCGAGTAGGTGCGGGTTCGCGCGGCGAGATGATCGATCCTTCTAAGTACGGCGTTCGGTCACAGGACCTGGAAGAGTACTTTCACGACTCGGGTCAGTTTTACTGGGGCAGCGCGGATGCGTGGCTGAAGAAGGACGCCGTATTCTCCGGCAATACCGGCGTACTGGTGTTGCCTCGCCACCGCGTGCAGGACATCGACACGCTGGAAGACTGGACGCGCGCTGAATATATGTTTGAGGCGTTGCGTGCTCAACGACAGGGCGACGATCGCGCATGAACGTCGTCTTTCGAGTCGATGCGGCCGTACACATCGGGACGGGCCACGTGATGCGATGCATGAGCATTGCGCGTGCGCTCAAGCTTCGTGGCGTCGTCAGCACATTCATCATGCGTGACCATCCCGGACACCTGAAGTCCTTTGTTGAAGGCGAAGGCTTCGAAGCGACACTTCTGCCCGCTCCGCACGACACACCCGATACCACGGGACAGTGCGGGCACGCGGCGTGGTTGGGTGTCGATTGGCAAACCGACGCCGAGCAAACCATGCAGGCTTGCGGCAGTAAAGAAGTTGATTGGCTCATTGTCGATCACTACGGCATCGATCAGTCTTGGGAAGCGGCACTGTCGGCAGTCGCCAATCGAATTTTGGTCATAGACGATCTCGCTGATCGCGGCCATCTATGTGATGCCTTGCTCGATCAAACCTACCTTCGCGACGAAGCAGCCTACGCACGCTTGGTACCGCGCCAATGTCGCCTGTTACTTGGCAGTGCGTTCGCGCTGCTTCGGCCCGAGTTTGCAGCCCTACGCCAGGTATCGATTAGCCGCCGTCAATTACCTGCAGATTCATTCAAGTTATTAATCACCTTGGGCGGCATCGATCAATACAACGTCACGACGACGACGCTTCAAGCGCTGCAGACAGCATCGTTGCCGTCGAATACCGAGCTGACGGTTCTCATGGGCACTCAGGCGCCTTGGAAAGCCGATGTTCAAGCCTTCGCAAGGTCGATGAAGTGGCCCACGCATGTGATTGTTGGCGCAGACAACGTGGGAGAACTGATGGCAAGTAGCGACTTGGCGATCGGCGCAGCGGGTGGCACCTCCTGGGAGCGATGCTGTCTAGGCTTGCCGACCGTGATGTTGGTCCTGGCCGAGAATCAAAGCGAGATTGCTGTCAAGTTGCGCGACGCTTTGGCTGTTAGCCTCATACCTCAACTTGCAGACCTGCCCTCAGTGCTTCCCAACTTGATTGAACGACTTGTGACCGATCGAAAGCTGCTTGGCGAGATGAGCGACCACGCGGCGAGGATTGTCGATGGACGCGGTATCGAGCGGGTGGTGAATTACCTGGAACAACCATGAACGCGGACGTCGAATTCCATCTTCGCAAGATGGCCGAGCAGGATCTTGCACAAGTACTTGCATGGCGAAATCATGAAGACGTGAGACGCTATATGTTTGGTTCCGGCCTGATTGCGATGGAGCAACATCAGCGCTGGTTCGCAGGTGCAACGCTCGACAGCACGCGGGCACTTTTGATACTTGAGCGAGATGGCGTCCCATCAGGCTTTGTGAACATCAAGTTCGATGCGCAGTCGCGTGTGGGGTCTTGGGGCTTTTACGTGTCACCTGATGCGCCTCGTGGCACCGGAAAGACCATGGGGCAACTCGCCCTGGCATATGCGTTCAATTATTTGGGATTGCATAAGCTCTGCGGCGAGGTCATCGCCTTCAATGAACGGTCCTTGCGCTATCACGAACGACTTGGCTTTACCGAAGAGGGTCGCCTACGCGATCAGTACTTCGACGGAACTGTCTATCATCACGTCATATCTTTCGGGCTTTTAGCCGGCGAGTGGACGACAACTTCCACGGATGAAAAATGAAACAACAGAAAATTGAAATTGCGGGCCGGGTCATTTCTGAAGATCACCCCCCCTACATCATCGCGGAAATGTCTGCCAACCATAATGGTCAGTTGGAAACGGCATTCAAGATCATTGAAGAAGCGAAAGCTTGCGGCGCCGATGCGCTGAAACTGCAGACATACCGCCCCGACACCATCACGCTCAATTCAACCGCTGAAGACTTTCAGATCAAAGGCGGCCTCTGGGACGGGCGCTCTCTTTACGAGCTGTACGAAGAGGCGCACATGCCTTGGGATTGGCATGCCCCGCTATTCAAAAAGGCGAAGGAAGTCGGCATCACCATTTTCAGCTCGCCCTTTGACCCAACCGCCGTTGACCTGCTCGAAGACTTGAATGCGCCTGCCTACAAGATTGCGTCGTTCGAAGCTGTCGACTTACCGTTGATCAAGTATGTGGCGTCAACAAAAAAACCGATGATCATTTCGACCGGCATGGCAGACGCCGACGAGATTCACGAAGCGATTGCCGCAGCCCGAGATGGTGGATGCGAGCAACTGGTCGTCTTGCATTGCGTAAGCGCCTATCCCGCGCTGGCATCCGATTACAACCTGCACACGCTTTCGGACATGCGCACACGATTCGGCACGCTGACCGGATTGTCGGATCACACACTGGACAACACGACGGCCTTGGTAAGCGTCGCGCTGGGTGCCTGCGTGATTGAAAAGCACTTCACACTAGATCGAAGCGGCGGCGGTCCGGATGACAGCTTCTCGTTGGAGCCGGCAGACCTCCGCGCGTTGTGTACCGGAGCACGCATGGCGTGGGAATCGTTGGGCAAAGTGGACTACGGCCGCAAATCGGGCGAAGTGGGCAACGTGCAGTTCCGTCGCTCGCTGTACTTCGTCAAAGACTTGAAGGCTGGCGAGACGATCGGACCGGACGCCATTCGCAGCGTGCGCCCTGGTTTCGGGCTTGCGCCTAAGCACTACGACGCAGTAATCGGCAAAACCGTGCGCGAAGATGTGAAGGCTAATACTGCGGTGAAGCAGGAAGTGCTGTCCTAAGCGGGGATCTGCATTGAGCAGCTCGGTTGCGACTGAGCCGCTTACTAAGACGCCCGACTGTTCGCACCACCGGCTCGTTTGCCAGCAATATCGTCTATGAAACGAGCTGACAGAGCCACAATTGAAAAAGAGCCGCGATGACTGATGTCATGTGCGGCTCTTTAGTATTTTGGTCGGGGCGGTGGGATTCGAACTCACGACCCTCTGCTCCCAAAGCAGATGCGCTACCAGGCTGCGCTACGCCCCGACTGTTGATGCGGAGCGGATTGTACATCACTCGGGCGATACCTTTTTCTGACGGCATCTATCAGTGCTAATGTATTCCGCACCCGTCGACGTTTTCGAACCGCAAAGCCGCCATGTTCCTTGCCCACACAACGCGCGTTAACCATCGGTACGGCACCTTTGCGCGGGCGCTAGGCCTCCTGGCGGCGGCGGCCACGATCACGTTTTCGAGTGGCGTAAAAGGCGCAGCAGCCATGCCGCCACCCGCTCCCCAAGCCTGCACCATAGCCGCCCCCAACTGCTTTACCACCTTCACACCCCCAGGCGCCGCAGGCACCCTCACCTACTACACCTCTCAACCCACTCACGGCCCTTCCACCCCCACCGCCGCCCTGATTGCCCTCCACGGCCACCCGCGCGACGCGAACAAGACCTTTAACGCCGCCATCTTGGCCGCGCAATCCGCTAGTCGACTCTCCGATACCCTGATCATCGCCCCCCTTTTCCAGGTCGCGGCCGAGAACGCCTCCCGTTGCGAAACCCCTGGCGCCCCCGCAGCCCAACCCGGCAACATCGTGTGGACCTGCAGCAGTTGGATGGCGGGCGGCGCGGGGAAGGTTGCCTCCGCCCCCAGCATCACGTCCTTCGCGGCGCTAGACTCCTTGATCGACGATCTGCACCAGAGATACCCCTCGATCAAAACGATCACCGTATTCGGCTTCTCCGCAGGCGCACAGACCATCCAGCACTACATCGGTTTCGCCAATCCAAGCGCTGCAAGCACAGTCCGCCTGCGCTTTGTCGTCTCCGATCCCGGCACGTGGCTCTATTTCGATGCCTACCGCCCCCAACAACCGGCAGATCCCGCCACCTGCCCCACGATCAACACGTGGAAGTACGGCACCGATAAGCTGCCTGCCAATCTAGGCCGCACCGCAGCGCAAGCGCGGGCGCATTACGCGCAGGCCGAGGTGCATTACATGGAAGGCGCGATGGATACGGGTGATGGCCGCGCGGCCTATTACAAGATTCTGGATAAGTCGTGCGCGGCGCAGGCTCAAGGGCCTTATCGACTGGAACGCGGTTTGGCCTATGCCGCCTACGATCGCAAGCTGATTGCGCCGGAGAAGAACCGTGAAGTAACGGTGGTGCCGGATTGTGGGCACAAGGTGGAATGTGTGCTGCCATCGCCCGCGGCGCGGCCGGTGGTGTTTCCTTAGGCCGGTGGTATTTGCTCAGGCCAGTGGTGTTTCTCAGACCGCTGGCGTTCCCTTAGGCCGAGGATCTTCCTCAGTGCGGGCGCTGCAGCGCCAACGCCTCTAGCGGCAGTTCCATATCTCGCGCGTCAAGCACAGCGAGCATCCTGCTGACGAACTTCAGGTTAAGCGTGAGAAAGCAGATGGCCAACCTGCCGGCAGCGTCTGCCGTCGCCCATTCGAGCAACCCGCCGTCTGCTACACCGTGCTCGTCGAGCGCCAGGGTTTGCGCAAAGCTCGCGCACGCGCCTACCGATCCGGCCGTTTCGCAGGTGTCCACGGCGGTGGCCATTGCCAGCACTTTCTCGCCGCGTACCACGAGCGGTTCGCCCAACTGAATGGCGTCGGCCAAGGCGTTGAACTGATTGAAGGCGAAGCCAAACCCGCTGGGCATGCCGAGTTTGCCGCAGAGCATGACTTTGGTGGAGAACGGCACGACCAGGCGGGTAAACATGTCCGAGTCCGCAGTCATTTTGGAGGCCCATACGTTGAGCAGGCGTTCCAGGCATCCTTGGGCGCAGGCCACGACCACGGCGGCGTCAGACTGACTGACAGCGCGGGTAAGCGTGACGAAATCGTGGGGGTTGAGTGCGCTTTCGAAGCCGAGCCCGAGAGGCACGGTGGTGGCAGAAAGATTGAAATCGTTCATGACGGGCGACGCGGCGGATGTCATTCGTTTGGATGAGGTTGAGCATGCCACAAAACGGGCCGCGTTTCCGGGTTGTTGCACATCCCCATCACTCTCGCGATGCTGTACGATAGGTTGATGTACTCCATTTGCCCCCGAACCCTCGTGTTGCCCGCCGCCGATCGTGCGCGGGCGATGGGTCGTCGGTGCGGCCAGCTGTACATTCTCAAGCCGGACCGCGACGCACATATTTAAGCCCGGCGGCCTGTCACACATCCCCTCCTGCAGTTTTGGACCGCCGGGCCACAGTTCTCTCGTGTCACGCGTCCGTCAATCATGCCGGGCGTTTATCCGGAGCTCGCCATGCCAGCCTCATTTGGACCCGACCGAATTTTTTCGGAACTCGACCACGCGCGCATTTCGCGTTTGGCGCAACAGCACGTGTCGCCCGACGGTAATCCGCCGGCCATCGTGGATACCCTCGACGAGGGCGATACCGTACCGCCGCGCGATATCCCGCCCGACGTGGTGACGATGAACTCACGCGTGCTGGTTAGCGACACTACCGGCGACCAGCGCGAAGTGGTGCTGTGCTATCCCAAGGATGCGGATATTGCGCAGGGCAAGTTGTCGATCCTGTCGCCGATCGGCGCAGAGCTGCTGGGCCGCCGCGTGGGCGAAGAAGCCACGTTTGCAACGCCGAACGGCAAGGAAACTACACTGCGCGTGGAAGGGATCCCTTTCCAGCCGGAAGCAAGCGGCGATTATTTGCTGTGACCTGGCGGCGGCGGTGAGCCGCATGCCAAGCGGCATTGAGCCGCATGCCAGGTGCCACCCTGTCGCCGCCATGACTCAAAATAGAAAGCGCCGATCCTTGTGGAATCGGCGCTTTGTTTTGTGTACGCCAACGCTTCCTGCGTTGGCGCTGCGATCTCAACTGACCTTAACCGAATCGACCCGTGATGTAGTCCTCGGTTTCCTTGCGCGTGGGCTTGACGAAGATCTGGTCCGTTTCGCCGAATTCCATCAGTTCGCCCAAGTACATGTAGGCGGTGAAGTCCGAGCAACGGGCTGCTTGCTGCATGTTGTGAGTCACGATCACGACCGTGTAGTCGTTCTTGATCTCAGCGATAAGCTCTTCGATCTTGGCGGTGGAAATGGGATCCAGTGCCGAACACGGTTCGTCGAGCAGCAGCACTTCGGGCTTGATGGCCACGCCGCGTGCGATGCACAGGCGTTGTTGCTGGCCGCCCGAGAGGCTGTTGCCGCTTTGGTGGAGCTTGTCTTTCACTTCGTTCCAGAGCGCGGCCTTGGAGAGCGCCCATTCAACGCGCTCTTCCATTTCGCCTTTGCTGAGCCTTTCAAACAAACGCACACCGAAGGCGACGTTGTCGTAGATGCTCATGGGAAACGGCGTGGGCTTCTGGAAGACCATGCCGATCTTGGCGCGCAAGAGCGAGATGTCCGTTTTCGAGGTGAGCAGGTTTTCGCCATCGAGCAAGATTTCGCCGTCGGCGCGTTGGCCCGGATACAGCTCGAACATGCGGTTGAACGTGCGCAAGAGCGTCGATTTGCCGCAGCCCGAGGGGCCGATAAAGGCGGTGACCTTTTTCTCGGCAATCTGCATGCTCACGTTTTTGATCGCGTGAAACTTGCCGTAGTAGAAGTTGAGATCGTTGACCTGCAACTTGGAACGCAACGGCGTGGCGGCAATAGCGGTTTTATCCATGACGGCAAAATCCTGTACGGGCGCCGATGCGCCCGGGTTTGGCATTTATTGTTGACGGAACAAGTTGCGGGCGATGATGTTGATCGCGAGCACCAGCAAGGTGATCAATGCAGCACCGGCCCAGGCCAGCGTGTTCCAGTCGGGGAAGGGGCTGGCGGCGAATTGGAAGATCACGACCGGCAGGTTGGCCATCGGCGCATTCATGTCCCATGACATGAACTGGTTCGACAACGCGGTAAACAGCAACGGTGCGGTTTCGCCGGCGATGCGGGCCACGGCGAGCAGTACGCCGGTGATGATGCCCGAGCGTGCGGCGCGGTACGACACCATCATGATCATGCGCCATTTGGGGCAACCCAAGGCCACGGCGGCTTCGCGCAGGCTGTTGGGCACGAGCATCAGCATGTTATCGGTAGTGCGCACAACGACGGGGATGACGAGAATCGACAAGGCGAGCGCGCCGGCCCAGCCGGAGTAGTGGCCCACCTGGTACACGTACACGGCGTAGATGAACAAACCGATGATGATGGACGGGGCCGAGAGCAACACGTCGTTCAAGAATCGCGTGGCCGGGGCGAGCCAGCCACGTTGACCGTATTCGGCCAGGTAGGTGCCGGCGAGGATGCCGATGGGGGTGCCGATGAGCGTGCCCACGCCCACCATCATGACGCTACCGAAGATGGCGTTGGCCAGCCCGCCCATTTGACCGGGCGGCGGTGTGATTTGCGTGAACAGCGTGTACGACAAGGCACCAGCGCCTTTGTAGACGAGCGTGCCGATGATCCAGAACAGCCAGAAGAGGCCGAACAGAAGCGCCACGAGCGACAGCACGAGCATGATCTTGTTGACCAGGCTGCGGGTCTTGTAGACCTTGTTGTTCATCGAGAGAACGGGATTGGCGGCCATGCTTTTTCCTAGTGTAAGAGCGACGCGAGACGCGATCAGCTCTTCGTGCCTTCGGATTTCGACAGACGCACCAGCATGAACTTGGCCAAGGCAAGCACGATGGTGGTGATCAGGAACAGGATGAGTCCGAGCTCGATCAGGGCGGCCTTCTGCAAGCCCCCTGCTTCGTTGAACTCATTGGCCAGTGCCGATGCAATCGAGTTGGCGGGCGAGAAAATCGAGTCTGGCGTGCGGAAGGCGTTACCGATCACGAAGGTGACTGCCATCGTTTCGCCAAGCGCGCGGCCCAGGCCCAGCATGACGCCGCCCACCACACCCGTTTTGGTAAACGGCAAGACCACTTTCCACATCACTTCCCAGGTGCTGCTGCCCAGGCCGTAAGCCGACTCTTTGAGCAACGGGGGCACGAGTTCGAACACGTCACGCATGACCGCGGTGATGAACGGGATGACCATGATGGAGAGGATCAGGCCGGCGGTGAAGATGCCGATACCGAACGGGGGGCCGGTGAAGAAGCCGCCGATGAAGGGGATGCCGGAGAGCACCGCGATCATGGTGGGCTGGATATACACCTGGAAGATCGGGACGAAAACGAACAGGCCCCACATGCCGTAGATGATGGACGGAATGGCCGCCAGCATTTCGATGGCGGTGCCCAAGGGGCGACGCAGCCAGGTGGGGGAAAGTTCGGTTAGGAACATCGCGATGCCGAAGGACACAGGCACGGCGATGATGAGGGCGATCGCTGACGTGAGCAAGGTGCCCACGATCGGCACGACCGCGCCGAATGTGGTGTTGACCGGATCCCAGTCATTGGTCCAGAGGAACGACGGGCCGTAACCGACCAGGGCGTCCCAACTGCCGTAAATGAGTGAGATCAGAATCGCAGCGAGAAGGCTGAAAACCAGGAACGCAAACGTGCGCGTGAGGTTTCTGAAAATCGCATCGAATAACGCGTTGCGGCTTTTTTTCATGGGCTCAGGGGTGCCAACCGTAGCACCAGACTTGGGTTGAGACATCGGCCCATTATGATTCATTACCGCACTCATGGAGGCGTGTTCCTAAAGGTTGAACCGGTGGCAAGACAGGAGACCGATGATCGACACGGCGCGCGTACCCTTTTAGGCAACACGCGCCGCGCGATGATTTAACGCTTACTGCTTAACGCTTCGCTTGAAGCATTACTTCCAGATTGCCGAACCGTCGGCAGCCTTGATGTCCGTCTTCCAGGAGGCGACGATTTTGTCCGTCACTTCCTTGGGCAGGGGCACATAATCCAGTGCCGAAGCCGACTTGCCACCGTCCGTCCAGGCCCAGTTGAAGAAGTCCATCACAGCCTTTGCTTGCTGCGGCTTGTCTTGCGACTTCTGCATCAGGATGAACGTGGCGCTGGTGATGGGCCACGACGCGGCACCCGGCTCGTTGGTCAGCACGACACCCATGCCCGGGGCGCTGGCCCAGTCGGCGTTGGCGGCGGCAGCAGCGAAGGCCGATTGCTCGGGTTGCACGAACTTGCCGTCGGCGTTTTGCACTTGCGTGTGCGACAGCTTGTTTTGCTTGGCGTAGGCGTATTCGACGTAGCCGATCGAGTTCTTCAGCTGGCCAACGTAGGCGGCGACGCCTTCGTTACCCTTGCCGCCTTGACCCACGGGCCACTTCACAGCCTTGCCTTCACCCACGGTCGACTTCCAGTCGGGGGACACTTTCGACAGGTAGTTGGTCCAGCCGAAGGTGGTGCCCGAGCCGTCCGAACGGTGGACGACGACGATGTCGGCGCTGGGCAACTTGACGTCGCTGTTCAGCTTCTGAATCGCGGGATCGTCCCACTTCTTGACTTTGCCCAGGTAGATGTCACCCAGCAGTGCGCCGGAGAGCTTGAGCTGGCCGGGCTTGACGCCGTCGATGTTGACGACCGGCACCGTGCCGCCGATGACGGCGGGGAACTGGACCAGATTGTTCTTCGACAGGTCTTCAGCCTTCATCGGATCGTCCGAAGCGCCGAAATCGACCGTCTTGGCGATGATCTGTTGCTGACCGCCGCCCGAACCGATGGATTGGTAGTTGACGGCCACGCCCTTGGCGGCCTTGTAATCCGATGCCCATTTGGCATAGATCGGGTACGGGAACGAAGCGCCGGCGCCCGTCACGGACGTCGATTGCGCGTGCACCGCGAAAGCGGCGAAGCCCAGAGCTGCGCCGATCGTAACTTGTTTGATAACACGGTTGAACATTTCAGTTCCCTTCAGTGTTCGTTGGAGATTGCGACCGCGGCTGATACGCCGCTGTTCCTGTCTGCAGGCCGTCACCGCTGTGATCGGCCATCAACGGAACGAATGGTAAACACCGAAGATGACAAGATAGTGACAGTAAAAGACATGTCTTTTTGAGGGGCACTGCCGGGAATGCTGCAAAGCAGTAACGGCGGCGCAACGCTGGCGGGCAGGAAAACGCGGCATCCAGGACAAACGACTGACAGCGGGTTGAGCCCTGGCCTTGCATCGGAGCGAGACTGCCGCATAACGAACCAGCAATTAGCGGCTTGGGCAATGCGCCACGCCGACCAGATCCGCTTTGGTCGCCAAAACGTAACAGCCCAGCGCGGGCATATGCCGGCGCTGGGCTGCTGGGCGTGCGTGCCCTACCCCAGGCTACCCCAGGACGCGGATCAGCTCCTGATGCAGGTTCACGGGCTCGCCACGGCTCTTGACGCGGGCATAGTCGCCATCGGGTTGCTGCACCCAGGCCAGTTGGTTGTCGCGCAAAGCGTAGGTGAACGATTCGTTGATCACGCGCTTTTTGAGTACGGGATCGTTGACCGGGAAGGCAATTTCGACGCGGCGGAAGAAATTGCGGTCCATCCAGTCGGCCGACGACAGGTAGACGCGCTCTTCGCCTTCGGCGTGGAAATAAAACACGCGGGCATGCTCGAGAAAGCGGCCGATGATGGAACGCACCCGGATGTTGTCCGACAAACCCGGCACACCGGCGCGCAGCGCACACACCCCGCGGATAATAAGGTCGATCTTGACTCCGGCCTGGCTGGCCAGATAAAGCTCTTCGATCACGGTTTGCTCGAGCAGCGAGTTCATTTTGGCCATGATGCGGGCCTTGCGGCCGGCCTTGGCCGCTTCGGCTTCGGCACGAATCATCGCGATCATTTTTTCGTGCAGCGTAAACGGGGCCTGCAAGAGCTGCTTCATCGGCCGGCGTGCGCCGAGACCCGTGAGCTGCGAGAACACGCGATCCATGTCTTCGCATAGCGCCGAATCGGCGGTGAGCAAGCCGAAATCGGTATAGAGCTTGGCGGTGCGGGGATGGTAGTTGCCGGTGCCCAAGTGAGCATAACGGCGAAGGCGGCCCTTTTCCCGGCGCAGCACGAGCGCCATCTTGGCGTGCGTCTTATGGCCCACCACGCCATACACCACGTGCGCGCCCACTTCTTCCAGGCGCGCGGCCCAATTGATGTTGGTTTGCTCGTCAAAGCGCGCCATCAACTCCACCACCACCGTCACTTCCTTGCCGGCTTGCGCGGCGCGCAGCAGAATCTGCATGAGCTCGGAGTCTTCGCCGGTGCGGTAGATGGTCTGCTTGATGGCCATCACGTCGGGATCGAGCGCCGCCGCCGTCAAGAAATCGATCACCGGCTGAAACGACTGATACGGATGATGCAACAGGCGGTCTTGCTGGGCGATGGCCGCAAACATGGCGGTAGGCTTGTCGTCCACCTCGTCGAACGGCGGCGGCATGATGGCGTGATAGTCGGGGAACAGCAGATCGGGCCGGCCCACATTGCACAGTTGCATCAAGCGCGTGAGGTTGACCGGGCCGTTGACGCGATAAGTGTCGTCCGGCGCCAGCGAAAACTCGCGCTGCAGGAAAAGCTCGAGTTCGGGCGGCGTGAGCTTGTCGATCTCCAGGCGTACCGCCGCACCGAAGTGGCGTTGCGACAGCTCGCCTTGCAAGGCATGTCGCAGGTTGGTGACTTCTTCTTCGTCAACAAACAGATCGCTGTTGCGCGTGACGCGCCACTGGTAACAGCCCTGGATCTCCAGGCCTGGAAACAGCTCGCCCACGAAGGCGCGCAAGAGCGAGGTCAACAACACATAGCCGTGCGGATGACCCGAGATCTCGGACGGCATCGACAGCAGTCGCGGCAAGGCGCGCGGCGCTTGCACGATCGCGATCGTGGCTTTGCGGCCATAGGCATCCACGCCGGAGAGCGGCACGATGAAGTTCAGGCTTTTGTTGTAGACGCGCGGAAACGGATGCGCCGGATCGAGCCCGATCGGCGTGAGGAGCGGCATCACATCGCGATTGAAGGTCTCGCGCGCCCACTGCAATTGCGCTTCGTTCCATTCGGAGGCGTGATGCAGCACGATGCCCTCGGCATGCATGCGCGGAAAGATATCGTCGTTGAGCAACGCATATTGGCGCTGCACAAGCAGATGGACAGCGCTTTCCACGGCGTCCAATGCCGCGTCGGCGTTGAGGCCGTCCATGCCCAGCAGCTGGGGATTGGTGCGTTGCTGCACTTTCAGGGTCGAAATACGGATCTCGAAGAACTCGTCCAGATTCGAACTCACGATGCATACGTACCGCAGCCGCTCCAGCAACGGGGTGCTGGGCTTTTCGGCCATGGCCAATACACGCTCATTGAACTTCAACAGGGACAGCTCACGATTGAGAAACAGCGGCTCGGTAGGCAATCGCGTCGTCATACAAGGTCCATTTGTGACAAGTCATCCAGTTTTACTGCAATTTCGTGACGGCTCCATGACAGCGCGTTAAAAAGGACGAAGCGCGTGTTGAATGGGGCGCTCACCTTAAAGCACAAAGGCACCGTATGCGCCCAGGAAAGCGGCCGTCCAATTGCAAAAACCGCGCCCACAGGTGCGCTCCTGCCGATGGATGAGAGCGTAAGCCATCGTGGCCGAGGGACTGTCATATGACGTACTTATAATCCCCCCACATTTCAGCTTTTGAACACGGATGTCATGAACAATCTTCTGGCAGCGGTCGACCTCGGCTCCAACAGTTTTCGCCTGTCGCTCGGACGCGTCGTCACGCAAGATGGCGTGCCGCAGATCTATCAGATCGACCGCCTGAAAGAAACGGTGCGGTTGGCCGCAGGCCTGGATGCCGACAAGCGCTTGAGCGCCGAGGCGATCGATCGCGCTGTGGCGGTACTGGAACGGTTTGGCGAGCGCTTGCGCAGCTTTCACCCGGATCGCGTGCGCGCCGTGGCCACCAACACCTTTCGCGTGGCCCGCAATACCCCTGAATTTTTGCCGCGCGCCGAAGCCGCGCTGGGCTTTCCGATCGAAGTGATCGCCGGGCGCGAGGAAGCGCGGCTGATCTATAACGGCGTGGCGCATACGCTACCGCCCTCGCCCGAAAAACGCCTGGTGGTAGACATCGGCGGCGGTTCGACCGAGGTGATTATCGGTAAAAGCTTCGAGCCGCAATTGATGTCGTCGTTATACATGGGCTGCGTGAGCTATAGCCGCCAGTTCTTTGCCGACGGTATCGTCGATGCGCACCAGATGAAGCTGGCCGAGCAGGCCGCGCGGCGTGAAATCGAAGTCATCGCGCGCCAATATCGCAAGATGGGCTGGAAGGAAGCCTACGGCTCGTCAGGCACGGCCAAGGCCTTGTTTGCGATCCTCACGCAGTGCGGCTTTTCAGAAACCGGCATCACACGCGCCGGCCTCGCACGCCTGAAAGACCGGATCGTGCGTTCGGGCCGCGTGGTGCCCGAGGAACTGCCCGGCATCAAGCTTGAGCGCAGCGATGTGCTGCCAGGCGGGCTGGCGATCATGTCGGCCATCTTTGACGAATTGAATATCGACGTGATGTACACCGGCGACGGCGCGTTGCGCCTGGGCGTGCTGCACGATCTGCTGGGCCGCGATGCCGAGCACGACAAGCGCGACGAATCGGTGCGGCAGTTCACGAAGCGTTATCACGTGGATACGGCGCAAGCGGCACGGGTGCGCCATGCGGCGATTGCGCTGTTCGACAGCATCGTGCCGCAGGGCGAGCAAACCGAACTGCGCCTGGCACTGGGATGGGCCGCCGACCTGCATGAAGTGGGCATTTCGATCGCCCACAACACGTATCACAAGCACACGGCCTACATCCTCGAAAACGCCGATATGCCGGGCTTCTCGCGGGCCGATCAGCAACTGCTGGCGCTGCTGGCACTGGCTCACCAGGGCAAGCTCAACAAGATCGAGCCCTTGGTGCGCCAGCACAAGCAATGGCTGGCGATTCTGTGCCTGCGGCTGGCGGTACAACTGGCCCGCCGCCGCGAATCGATCTCGCCGCTGCCGCTTTCGCTATCCGTGGATCACGACGACATCAAGGTCCGCATCGACCAGGACTGGCTGGCCAAGCACCCGCTGAGCGACTTCACCCTGCGGGCGGAGGAGTCAGAATGGAAGAAGGTTGGTTTCTCTTTCGAGTTGCTTGAGTGCTGATCGCACTCCCCAGGTAAGACGGCGTACCGTTTTTACCTTCAGGCGGCGCCAGGCGCGCATCATGGCGCGGCCTAGCGCGAAAAACGCGGTGTGACGACAAGATCGGGCGCGGCGGTCCAACGGGCCGTCTCGCGCGCTTTGGCTTTGCCTGCAGTGGCGGTCGCCGTGGTGCTTGCTGGGGTGCTTGCCGTGTTGCCTGCTGGGGTGCCAGCTGGAGTGCCTGTGTTGCTCGCTGGCGTGCCTGCTGTGGTGCCTTCTTTGACGGCCACTGTGCTGCCTGCTCTGTTACCCGGCCCGGCCTGCGCCGCGTGTTCGGTGCCCCCCACAACATGCAATGTGGCCGGCTTCGTGGGCGTGTATTCCAGGCCCAGGTGACGCCGGTAGCGCGGATCCATGTTCAGGATGTCGAGCATGACCGGAAAATCCGCTGCATTGAAATCGGGATCCCACGCGGGCTCGCCACACACCGTGGCGCCCAGCTTCATGTAGCCTTTGATCAACGGCGGCAGACGTGCCGGCAGCGTGCTGTTCAACCGTTCGAACGGGTAGCGGTGCAGCGGCTTGACCTGCAGGTGTTCGCCCTCGGTACGGCGCGACGACACCTCGCGCCACACTTGCGCGGCCGTGACGCCGTCATCCCGCAGGCTCACGCTGGCGCAACCCAGCACGTAGCGGTAACCGCCCGCGCGCAGCAATTGCGACACGCCGGTCCACAACAGCATGATCACGCCGCCATTGCGGTAATCGGGGTGAGTGCATGACCGGCCCACTTCGACCAGGCCACTGCGGATCGGCGCCAGCGCGCTCAGATCGAATTCGGATTCGGAGTAATAGCCGCCGGCGGCCAGCGCACTCTCGGGGGTGAGGATGCGGTAAGTGCCCACCACGCGACCCGTGCTCAGTTCGCGCACCAGAAGATGCTCGCACCACCGATCGTAGCGGTCGCGATCGATGCCGTCTTTCGCGTGCGGAAAAACGGCGCCCATTTCCTCGGTGAACACGTTGTAGCGTAGCCGTTGGATTTCTTCGATCTCGTCGGACGAGCGCGCCAGCCCGACGACCAGGCCGTTGCTCTCGACTTGAGATAAAGCGGATAACACGTTGCGCTGCGTTTCAATGCGGACAAGTTCGTGCATATCAATCCCTCCCAGGACGTTCCGGCAAGTCTGGGGGCTACACATGTCACGTATTTGACGTTTGGATGACAAGACTGTGAACGTCGACTTGGCGCCGGCAGCACCCCACGTGGGCAAACGCTCGGGAGTTGGACGCGCGAGCGCACTTCGCAATCCATAAAGCGTTTCAGCGGCGAGACATTAATCCTCGCGACCGCGCGATAACGTTGCTGCTGCACGACGCTGCGGGCATCCGCGTGCCGCATGAAGGCGTCTGCCGTCGCCGATTTACCCCTCTGTCAACTTACACGCGTAACATCTTTGGCGTGAAACCAGACGAACGATGGCGTTATCTCTCTGCACGAACCCGCCGGTTGGCACGCCGCAAGGCGCGTCAGACCGGTCGCCTGTCCAGAAAAAGTGCCCAGATGGGCCTGTTGCTGGGCGGTGCGGCGCTGGTCAGCCTGGTGTCGTTGGCGTTTGCGCAAATGGCCGATTGGGCACTCGAAAAGAATGCTGAATGGATCGCGCACAACGGCCTGTGGGCATTTCTGCTTCTGCCTATCGGGCTGCCGATTATTCGCTGGCTGACCTTGCGACTGGCGCCCAATGCGTCGGGCAGCGGCATCCCGCAGGTGATCGCCGCCTTGAGTTTGCCCCCCGGCGCGGCGCAGTCGCGGCTGGTCGGCCTGGCTCAATGCCTCTGGAAAATACCGTTGACCTTTCTGGGGATGCTGGCCGGGGCATCGATCGGCCGCGAAGGCCCGTCCGTTCAGGTGGGCGCGGCACTCATGCTGGCCTGGGGCCAATTCTGGAAAGCACGCGGCTGGTCGCTACGCGGTTTTCATGCCAACGAATTGATCGCAGCGGGCGCGGCCGGCGGGCTTGCGGCCGCCTTCAATGCGCCGCTCGCCGGCGTGATCTTCGCGATCGAGGAACTGGGCCGGGGCACGGTGCTGCGCTGGCAGCGGCTGGTGCTGATCGGCGTGCTGGCCGCGGGTTTCATCGTGGTCGCCATCGCCGGCAACAACCCCTATTTCGCGCGCGCCACTGGCGTCGTCATCGCACCAAGCGTGGTGTGGTGGGTGCTGCTGTGCGGGGTCGTATGCGGCGTGCTCGGCGGCATCTTTGCGCGCTTGTTGGGCAAGGGGTTGGCCGGTGTGGCGCCGGCACGATGCCGCGCGTGGGTGCGGCGTCATCCGATCTACTGCGCGGCCCTTCTTGGGCTGGCGATCGCTTGCCTTGGCGCGCTCACGCAAGGCTCGGTGTACGGCACGGGGTACGGCATCGCCAGCGGCTTGCTGGCCGGCGAGCATCCGGCGCCTGAAGGATTCGGCTTGGCCAAGCTGGCGGCCACGGTGGCATCGTATTGGGCGGGCATCCCCGGTGGCATCTTCACACCGGCGCTCACGACGGGCGCCGGCATTGGCGAACAGATCTGGCAATTGGCCGGTGGTGCCGTAGACCAGCGCTTTATCGTGCTGATCGCGATGGCCGCGTTTCTCGCCGCCGCCACGCAGGCACCGCTCACGGCCAGCGTGGTGGTGATGGAGATGACAGGCAATCAGCCTGCGCTCTTTTGGCTGCTGTTTGCCTGCCTGACGGCATCGATGGTGGCACGGCAGTTTTGCCCGCAACCGTTCTATCACCTCGCCGCGGGACGCTTTCGGCGCCAGTCGGTGGTGGACGCCGAACGCGAAACACGAGAGCCGCGCGATCGCCCATAAGCGGCGATCACGCGCATCCTTACCAGCGATAACTGACCGTGGCGTACAACGTGCGCGGGTCGCCGTAACGGCACCCCGTCGCGCCCGAGCACGTCACGAAGCCGCGGTTGAACAGATTGCGCGCGTTTACGGTCAGGCTCAGGCCGGCCATGTCGGGCGACACCGCGCCGAAGTCGTAGCTGGCGAGCGCATCGACCAGGAACTGACCCGACACATTGCCGGCATAACCCGCCAGATTGGTCGAGCTGCCGTAGCGTACCCCTGCCCCGAGCTTCAGGCCGGTCAATCCGAATGCGCGCATATCGCGATCGACCCACAGCGACGCGCTGTGCAGCGGTACGAGCGACACCCGCTGATCCACCAGCACGGGATCGTTCGCCTTGATGGTGCGTGCGTCGGTATACGCATAGGCGGCGGTCACATTCCATGGGCCCGATCCCATCTTGGCTTCAAGCTCGAGGCCCCGCGAACGCACTTTGCCGGTTTGCACAGAGAAGGTGCTGTCAGCCGGATCGACGGTGAGCGCGTTGCGCTGCGTGAGGTCGTAAATGGCCGCGCTGTAAAGCATGTTCGAACCGGGCGGTTCGTAACGCAGGCCAAGTTCATACTGCGTGCCCTTAGTCGGTTCGAACGCATTGCCACTGCGGTCTACGCCGATGGTCGGGGAGAACGATTGGCTTGCGCTCACATACGGCGCCAAGCCGTTATCGGCAAGATAAACCACACCGGCCCGCCCAGTGGTGGCGCTATCCTGCAACGTCGTGTCGGCGCCGGTTTGATAACTCTTCTGTTTGGTATCGGCCCAGTCGTGCCGTCCACCCACCACGATGACCCATCGGTCATGCAGTTTGATTTGGTCTTGAGCATATAAGCCGAACGCGTCGCTACGCGTGGCGATACCGTAATCGGCCCCCGTCTGTACCGTGGGGCGGGCACCGTAAACCGGCGCGTAGATATTGGCCAGCGGCGCCACGCTGCCGCTGTGGCGATGCGACGTATAGCTGCTCTTGTAGTAATCGGCGCCCACCAGCACCGTGTGATCGAGCGGCCCCGTATCGCCTTTCCATTCGAGCGAGGTGTCGCCTGCCACCCCGTAAGATTTTTCGGTGCGGCTGATGACGCCGCGGCGCAATGTTTGGCCATTCGCTTGCAAACCGCCATACGACAGATAATCCCAGTTGCCGTCGGCGGTGAAATAGCGCGCGCTTTGGCGCACCTTCACGCGGTCGTTGAAGGCGTGCTCGAACACATACCCTGCGGTGTAGCTGTCGGTATCGTAGCGATCGAAATTGGGCTCACCGATAAACAGATCGCGCGGCAATGTGCCGTTCAACGTGACCGACGCCGGCAAGGGCGCGGCAAATCGGGTGCGGATGCGCTGGTAGCTGGCCAGAAAGGTCAACGAGGTCGCCGCCGATGGCCGCCAGGTCAACGCCGGCGCCAGATAGGTGCGATCGTCGGGCACATGATCCATCCAGTTATCGGCATCGCGCACCAGACCGGTAAGCCGATACGACCACACCCCGTCTTCCGTTAGCGGACCCGAAAAATCTCCAGAGTACTGGCGACGGCCATAACTTCCCGCTTCAACGTTGAGCTCTCGCAAGGGCTCGGTCGTGGGCCGCTTGCTGATGGTGTTGACTACGCCGCCTGGGCCGAGTTGACCGTAGAGCACCGAGGCTGCACCGCGCAGCACTTCAACGCGCTCGAGACCGTATGGCTCCTGACCGCCGTCATACACACTGGATTGCAATTTCAACCCGTCGCGCAACTGCCCGCTGTTGCCGGCCGCGACGTTGAAGCCGCGCAGCATGAAATCATCGACCATGCGGCTGAACGCGGGCGATTGCGATGCGAACCCAGGCGTGTAGCCCAACGCATCGGCCACCGAGCTGGCCTTCACCGCGCGAATCTGGTCGCTGGTCACCACCGATATCGACTGGGGCGTTTCGACGAGCGCGGTATCGGTTTTCATCCCCGCGCTGCCGCGATGCGCCACATACCCCTCTACATGCGCAAACGCCGTTTCGGCCGTGCCGAGCACGCGCACCGGCTCCAGTTCGGCCGTGGCGGCAACCGGCGCCGCCCGGCGCGCGCTGAGCGTGCCGTTCGAGGTGACCCACACTTCCAGGCCGGTGCCCTGCATCGCACGGCGCACGGCCTCTTCCGCGCTATACACGCCCTGCACGGCTTGTGCGCGAACCCCACTTACCAGCGTCGGATCGACCGATACCGAGCGGCCGCTTTGCTGCGCAATGCGGACGAGCGCATCGCTCAACGGCATGGCCGGCAGGTCGTATCGTGCCGCCGTGGCGGTGCCAGTACGGTTGGCCGCCGCGGGCTGCGCGGCCACGCCCGCGGCGGACGTTGAGAGCGCAATCGCTAAACCTGCGACCAACAAGCGGGGGGACGTGCGCGCTGCACGGATCTTGGACACGCGGGGCATGGACGGAAACTCCAGAATAAGGGGCGAGGTTTCCATGTCTGTGCAACGAGCGCGGTGAATGTGTTCAGCTAATGTGTAACGGTGATGAGGGTCACGCTGTGGCGGGAGGAATAGCGAGAGCGGGAGCAGTTGCAGTAGCAGTAGCAGCAGCAGTAGCAGCAGCAGTAGCAGCAGCAGTAGCAGCAGCAGTAGCAGCAGCAGTAGCAGTAGCAGCAGCAGCAGCAGCGTTAGCGCTAGCAAAAGCGATAGCGATAGCGATAGCAATATCAAATGCGCCAGCAATAGCGATAGCGCCTGTGGCACCCGACACTACTGGCTCGCCACGCCGTCGATCCCGGAGCGTCACACGTCTCAAGCCTCTCGTGTATCGACCATCACAAGCACATCGCTGAAACGCTTAACCGTAATGGGCAGGGTTTGCGCAAGCGACACCAGCATGCGCTCGGTGTCGTCGAGTGAAAATGCGCCCAGCACCCGCAAGCGTGCGGCATTGCTGGACACCCGTACCAGTCCGCGCCGATAGGGGCGCATGGCATCGATCACGTCCCCCAGAGGGATATCGCGGGCAACCAGCATCCCTGAGCGCCACGCCGCCAAATCCGCCAATTGTGCAAGCGGCGCTGCAATGGAGTCGCGCGTAAAGCGCAGCCCCATGCCTGCGGCCACCGTCGCCCGCGATCCGGCTGCGTTGATGATGTCTACCGACTGCTCGATCACGGCCACACTGCTGGCTTCTGCTTCGCGTGCCAGCATGAAGTGCGCGCCCGCCGTGCGCGCTTGGCCGTCCGCGGTACTCGCCACGAAAGGTGTGGTGGTGTCTTGCATGACGCGTGCGAACAGCGCACCGGCTTGCAAATGGATGCGGCGTTCGCTGTTGCCGTAGGCCACATTGACGGCCGACCGTGCATTGAGGGTGACCTCGCTGCCGTCCGGAAGCACGAACGTCTTGCGTTCTCCTGTGCCGGTCCGCAAATCGGCCGTGAGCGTGGCGAGCGGAATTTGACGGTTGACGATCGCGGCGCCCGCGCCGGCGGCGATCAGTAGACCGAGGGCATTTCGCAGCGCGCGGCGCCGGTTTGGGCGCACGCGTAACGCCGTGTCGGCAAGGTGCGCCGAACCATTGCGCCGCAATGGTTCAAAGGCAGTTGCCAGCGCGCCGCTTACTTGCGCCCAGGCGGCATGATGGCGCGGATCGGCCGCGCGCCACGCGTCGAAACGGCGGCGCTCCGCGTCGGTCATCGTGCCGGACCGCATCTGCACCATCCAGTCGATGGCGGCTTCAAGCGCGGCGTCGGGCGAAACCGCTGCAGCCGAGGCGGCGTGGGGTGAGACAGCGGCGGTCATGAGGGGATCGAGAACATGCTCACGCCGCGTTTGCCAGCACGCACAGCGTGATGGCCTGCTTCATGTAGCGACGTACGGTCATGGCGGAGAGCGCCAGACGGTCCGCAATCTCGGGATAGGTCAGTTCATCGATCTGGCTGAGCAAAAACACCGATCGCGCCTTGGGCGGCAATCGCTTGAGCGCATGATCGATGTGCATGAGGGCATCGACGACCAGCGCGCGCTCTTCCTCGGACGGCATGCTCGTCGGCGCCGCCAGCAGCAATCCATCGAGATAAGCGCGTTCGAGATCGCGACGGCGCCAGAAGTTATAAACAAGGCGCTGGGCGAGCGTGGTCAGAAATGCGCGGGGCTCACGGATCGCGTCGATCTCTCGAGCGGCCAGCAACCGGGCGAACGCGTCGTGCGCCAGGTCGGCAGCATCGTGCCGACAACCGAGGCGCCGTCGCAGCCACTCCTGCAGCCAGGCGTGATGCGCGAGATAGAACCGCGACGCGGCGCGGTCCGAAGAATGCGCGGAAGTCACCATTCGCCCATTTACTAATTCGTAAATGAGAATTATCGTCATTTGCATCGCGCGATGTCAAGGCAAAGGCGGCGAAAAAAAACCGCTTCCATTGGAAGCGGCTTGGTCGCTGGCGCATGGTGCGGTTGGATTGACGTCTTATCGCAGCCACCTTTGCAATGGAAAAGCTGCCGACAGCGACTGCGCGCTCCGCGAGCGACGGGCGCCGTACCCTTGCAGGCGCCTTGGATTATTTCCAGCCGCCCTCGCTCACTGCAGCCAGCTTCTTCGCCGAACGTTCGGCGAGTTCCTTATCAGCGGCTTCAACCATCAGCCGCAGCTTGGGCTCGGTGCCGGAGGCGCGAATCAGCACGCGGCCGCGATCGCCCAGATCGGCTTCGACTTCGGCGCGCGCACGGGCCAAGCCAGCGTGGGTTTGCCAATCGATGCCCGGCGTGAGGGGCACGTTGATCATTTTTTGCGGGTACATCTTCAGGTCGCCAAGCCACTCGGGCAGGTTTTGACCGCTGCGGCGCAGGGCTTTGAGCACTTGCAAGGCCGCGATGATGCCGTCGCCGGTGGTGTGGCAATCCAGGCACAGCAAGTGGCCTGAGCTCTCGCCGCCATACAGCCAGCCGCGCGCCTGCATTTGCTCCAGCACGTAGCGGTCGCCCACGTTGGCGCGTTCGAACGGCACACCCATGCTGTTGAATTTGCGTTCCAGGCCAAAGTTGGTCATCAGCGTGCCCACCACGCCGTCTACCTTGCCGGCCTCCAGGCGCTCGCGCACGATCGCAAACAACAGCTCATCGCCGTTATAGATACGGCCGTCACGATCGACCATCTGAATGCGGTCGGCATCGCCGTCCAGCGCCACGCCAAAGTCGGCGCCGCGCGCCTTCACTTCGCGCGCCAACGACTCGGGGTGCATCGCGCCCACGCCTTCGTTGATGTTGAAGCCATCGGGCTCGCAACCGATGGCGAACACTTGCGCACCGAGCTCGCGAAACACGTGCGGGGCGATGTGGTACGCCGCGCCATGGGCCGCGTCCACCACGATCTTCAACCCATTGAGGTTGAGATCATTGGGAAACGTGCTTTTGCAGAATTCGATATAGCGGCCGGCGGCGTCATCCAGGCGACGCGCACGACCCAACTCTTGCGAACCGACGCAGCCCAGCGGTTGATCGATCTCGGCTTCGATGGCGGCTTCGGTCGCATCAGGCAGCTTCATGCCCTTGGACGAGAAAAATTTGATGCCGTTATCGTTGAAGGGATTGTGCGAGGCGCTGATCACCACGCCTGCCGCCAGGCGAAACGTGCGGGTGAGGTAGGCCACGCCCGGGGTGGGCAGCGGCCCGGCCAGCAGCACGTCGATCCCGGCAGCGGACAGCCCCGCTTCGAGCGCGGACTCGAGCATGTAGCCCGAGATGCGCGTGTCCTTGCCAATCAACACGCGCGGGCGGCTGTAGCCCGAATTCGCGTTCTCGCGCACCAGCACGCGGCCGGCGGCATAGCCCAGACGCAGGGCAAATTCGGCGTTGATCACCGGTCCACCGACTTCGCCGCGTACGCCGTCGGTGCCGAAATATTTACGCTCGCTCATTATTGTGTGCCTCCAATTTCTACTGCTTGCCAGACTTTCAATGCGTCGACCGTTTCGGCAACATCGTGCACCCGCACGATGGACGCGCCACGCGCCACGCAAGCCAAGGCACCTGCAAGACTGCCCGCGAGGCGATCCCCCACCTCTCGGCCAGTCACGTTGCCGATCATCGATTTGCGCGAAAGGCCCACCAGAATGGGATAGCTCGAGACGCGCAAATTCGAAAGCCGGCGCAAAAGTTGATAGTTTTGGTCGACCGTTTTGCCGAATCCGAAACCCGGATCGAGCACGATCCGGCGCGGGTCGACCCAGGCCGCGCGCAACCGTTGCGCCCGGGCCCCTAGAAACACGCCGATTTCACCCAAAAGATCGGTGTACTCGGGCGCGTCCTGCATGGTGCGGGGTTCGCCTTTCATGTGCATGACACACAAGCCGCATTTCGAACCGGCCACCGCTTCGATGGCGCCCGGCTGACGAAACCCGTAGATGTCGTTGATCATGTCGGCGCCGGCATCGAGCACCGCCCGCATCACGTCGGGCTTGAAGGTGTCGATCGACAGCGGCACACCGCAGTCGCGCAAGCCTTCGACGATGGGCAGCACGCGCGCGAGCTCGTCCTGCATCGACACGGCCGGCGCACCGGGACGCGTCGATTCACCGCCGATGTCCAGAATATGGGCACCGTCAGCGATCAGACGTTTGGCATGTTGGATTGCGTGGTCGGGATCATCGTGCTGGCCGCCATCGGAAAACGAATCCGGTGTGACATTGACGATGCCCATAACCAACGGGCGCTCGAGGTCAAACTCGAAGCGCCCGCACAGGAAGTTATTGGCCATACTTCAACAACTGAGACCTCAGACAGCGGCCGGAGCGTTGCCGCTACCCGGCGCCACGCCGGCTGCGGGCGGCGGCGGGGAATCCGGCGTATCCGAGCCTTGCGGCACTTTGGGCGGACGCGGCGGGCGACCTTCCATGATGTCGTTGATCTGGTCAGCGTCGATGGTTTCCCATTCGAGCAGCGTGGCCGTCATGACTTCGACCTTGTCACGGTTTTCTTCGAGAATCTTGCGCGCAACACCATACTGCTCGTCGATGATGCGGCGGATTTCGGAGTCGACCTTTTGCATCGTCGCTTCCGACATATGCGTGGTCTTGGTCACACTGCGACCCAGGAACACTTCGCCTTCGTTCTCGGCATACACCATGGGGCCGAGTTCGTCGGTCATGCCGTAGCGGGTCACGATGTCGCGAGCGATGGCCGTGGCACGTTCGAAGTCGTTCGAAGCGCCCGTGGTCATCTGATTCATGAACAGCTCTTCAGCGATACGGCCACCGAACAGCACGGCAATCGTATCCAGCAAGCGGCTCTTGTCCATGCTGTAGCGGTCGCTTTCGGGCAACTGCATCGTGACGCCCAGGGCACGGCCACGCGGAATGATCGTGACCTTGTGCACCGGATCGGTCTTGGGCAGCGAGCGGGCAACGATGGCGTGGCCGGACTCGTGGTAAGCCGTGTTGCGGCGCTCTTCCTCGGGCATGACGATGGAGCGGCGTTCGGCGCCCATCATGATCTTGTCCTTGGCTTTTTCGAAGTCCGACATATCGACCGTACGGCCATTACGACGGGCAGCAAACAGCGCCGCTTCGTTGACCAGGTTGGCCAGGTCGGCACCCGAGAAACCGGGGCAACCGCGAGCCAGCACGTGCGCGTCGACGTTGTTCGACATCGGCACCTTGCGCATATGCACCTTCAGGATCTGCTCGCGGCCACGGATATCGGGCAGCGGCACGACCACTTGACGGTCGAAACGACCCGGACGCAGCAGCGCAGGATCCAGCACGTCGGGACGGTTGGTCGCGGCGATGACGAGCACGCCCTGGCCCGACTCGAAGCCGTCCATTTCGACCAGCATCTGGTTCAACGTCTGTTCGCGTTCGTCGTTACCGCCACCCAAACCGGCACCGCGCTGACGACCCACCGCATCGATTTCGTCGATGAAGATGATGCAAGGCGAATGCTTCTTGGCGTTTTCGAACATGTCGCGCACACGGGCAGCGCCCACGCCGACGAACATTTCGACGAAGTCGGAACCCGAGATGCTGAAGAACGGTACTTTGGCTTCGCCGGCGATGGCCTTCGCCAACAGCGTCTTACCCGTACCCGGCGAACCCACCATCAACACGCCGCGCGGGATACGCCCGCCCAGCTTCTGGAACTTGGTGGGATCGCGCAGGAAGTCGACCAGTTCTTGCACGTCTTCCTTGGCTTCGTCGCAACCGGCGACGTCCACAAAGGTGATCTGGTTGGTGTTCTCGTCAAGCATGCGAGCACGCGACTTGCCGAAGCTGAACGCCCCGCCCTTGCCGCCGCCCTGCATCTGGCGCATGAAGAACACCCAGACGCCGATCAACAGCAACATCGGGAACCAGGAGACGAAAATGCTCATGAGCAACGACGGCTCTTCGCGGGCCTTGCCCGAGACTTGCACGTTGTACTTGAGCAGATCCGACACCATCCAGATGTCGCCCGGCGACGTCAGGGAGTACGGACGGCCGGTATCGGGCGTCACGTACAGGACATCGCCCTGCACGTCGACCTTACGGACACGACCGGCCTTGGCCTGATCGATGAATTCGGTGTAGCTCACGCCGTCTTGCGTCTGGGCGCGGCCGTCAAACTGCTTGAATACTGTGAACAGTACCAGCGCGATGACCATCCATACCGCGACTTTCGAAAATGAGTTGTTCAAGGTCGATCTCCCGCTCTCGCTTCCGACCTGTGGCAATGCCTTGGGGCACGTTCACATAATTAAGTCAATAATCGATTCTACCCCGGTAAACGCGGTCGCGTTTTTGGATTCCAGGGATGCTCGCGTAAACACTAACGTGCGTACCTATTTAAGACTGCTTCTTTAGACCGCGGCCCACCAAAAACGTTTCCGAAGATTTCAGACGCGAGGCTTTCGGCTTACGCTCGACGACGCGTTTGAAGCGAAGTTTGAACGCTTCGACGATCTGGGAGAAGCCGCTGCCGTGAAACGCCTTAACGATCAAAGCGCCGTCGGGCTTGAGGTGTTCGCAGGCAAAATCGAGCGCCAGATCGCAAACGTGCTGCACGCGCGCCGCGTCTGCGACACCTACGCCGGATAAGTTGGGGGCCATATCCGAAATTACAAGGTCCACGACCTGATCGCCAACGAGCACGTGAAGCTGCTCGCCGACCTCATCTTCGCGGAAGTCGCCCTGGATGAACTCCACCCCCGCGATGGGTTCCATCGGCAGAACATCGAGTGCAATGATGCGACCGTCGACCACCCCACCGGGGCCGACCAGGCGCTCGCGCACCACCTGGCACCAGCTTCCGGGCGCGGCGCCCAGATCCACCACCACATCGCCCTTTTTGAGCAGCTTTTCTTCGTCGAGAATCTCGATCAACTTGAAAGCACCGCGTGCGCGGTACCCTTTTTGTTGCGCCAGTTTCACATATGGGTCATTGATGTGCTGCATGACCCACTCTTTAGAAAATTTATTCTTGGCCATTCCCGTACAATTCCGCCATGCCTACATTAGAAATTACTCCGCGTGAGCGCAGCGCCCTACGCGCCGCAGCTCACCCCCTGCGCCCGGTCGTCCTGATCGGCGACAACGGCCTGTCGGACGCCGTGCTCAAGGAAATCGAGCTTAACCTGAATGCGCACGGCCTGATCAAGGTTCGTGCCGGCGGTCAGGATCGCGACGCCCGCGATGAAATGTTGCAAACCATCTGCGACAAGCTGTCCTGCGCGGCGGTTCACCACCTCGGCAAGATGCTCATCCTGTATCGTCCTGGCTCGGCCAAGGACGTGCCCGGCATCGAACCGGAAACGCCGGCCGCTGCCGCCAAGCGCCGCGCTTCTGAACCCCACACGCCCAAAAAGCTGGCAGCCCAAGGCAAAACGCTCGAGAAACGCTCGAATCGTTCGCCCAAGAAGCTGGAAGAAGAACCGGACAATAAGCCAAAACGCTTCGATCCGTTTGCCCCGGTCAATAAAAACGGCAAACCGTTGCGTCCCGGCACGCGCAAAGTGGCGACCGGTATTCCCCGTCGCACGGGTAGCGCCATGAGCCTGCGAGCCGGTGCGCGCAGCGGCGGCGCCGGTTCCGGTATTGCGCGTCTGGCGGGCGGCGCCCGCAAGACCGACAAAAAGTAGGCAGTTCGTTAGAAGCGAAACGTATGGGTTTCGCTTTTGGGATCGACCGGCCGGTGTGCAACACCGGCTTTTTTTTTCGCCCGCCCGACCCGCTGGGTCGCGCGAGTGCCCGCAATCACACGTAATTGACGTTCAGAATCTCGAATTCGCGCACGCCGGACGGCGCTTGCACTTCGACCACGTCGCCTTCGGACTTGCCGATCAGCGCGCGCGCCACCGGGCTGGAGACTGAAATCTTGTTCGTGCGGAGATCCGACTCGGCGTCGCCCACGATTTGATAAATCATGCGTTCGCCCGAATCCAGATCCTCGATATCCACCGTGGCGCCAAACACGATGCGGCCTTCGGCATCCAGCGACTTCGGATCGATGATGTGGGCATTGGACAGCGTGCCGTCGAGCTCGGCGATACGGCCTTCAACAAAGGCCTGGCGCTCGCGCGCGGCATCGTATTCGGCGTTTTCGGACAGATCGCCTTGGGCGCGCGCTTCTGCGATCGCCGTGATCACCGACGGACGCTCGACAGTCTTCAGGCGATGGAGCTCTTCTTTCAAGCGCTCAGCCCCGCTTGCCGTGAGAGGGATGGCAGACATGTAGTTTTCCACACAAAAGATAAGACGCTCCCGAGAGGGGGAGCGTCTTGGGAGGCTGGGCCTCAGCACGGCTGCCGCAAGCGGCGACTGGGAACCCCGTCACCTCATACACAGAGGTCGGATTCGGCCAAGCCGTGGGGCACGCCTCGGATCGGTCAAAAATAAAACCCCGGCTCGGATATGAACCGGGGTGATGAGGTCATATTGTGGTCAAACTTAGGCAGAATTGCAAGCCGACCGCCCTCGCAGAAGCGCATACAAAATAATCGCGCCGAAAGTGGCGGTACCGATGCCGCCCAGTGCGAAATTGCCGATTTTGAGCGTGAAATCGCCTGCACCCAGTACCAGGGTGACAGCGGCGGTGATGAGGTTGCGGTTATCGCTGAAATCGACCTTGTTGACGACCCAGATGCGGGCGCCGGCAATCGCGATCAAGCCGAACACCACGATGGACATCCCACCCAGCACCGGCGACGGAATCGTCTGGATCAGCGCGCCGAATTTGGGTGAAAAGCCCAATACGATCGCAATCAAGGCAGCGATCACGAACACCAATGACGAATAGATGCGCGTGACGGCCATCACGCCGATGTTTTCGGCGTAGGTGGTGACGCCGGTACCCCCCACGGCGCCCGAGACCATGGTGGCCACACCATCGCCCACAAAGGCCCGGCCCATGTAGCGGTCAAGATCGCGGCCGGTCATGGCGCTCACGGCTTTGACGTGCCCGAGGTTTTCGGCCACGAGAATGATGGCGACCGGCGCGATCACCGAAATCGCCGAGAACTGAAACACCGGTGCGGAAAACGTGGGCAATCCCAGCCATGCCGCGTTGGCCACGATGCTGAAATCCACGGGCTTGCCCCACCCCATCACATTGGTGGCCAGCACATACAAGACGAATGCCACGATCAGGCCGACGAGGATCAGCAGCCGCTGCACCATCCCGCGGGTGAACACGGCCACACCGCCCACGCAGAGAATGGTCACCAACGCCATCGCTGCTTCGAACGTGGTGGTGCCCATGGCCCCGCGCACGGCGATCGGCGCGAGGTTCAAACCGATGACAGCCACGACTGCGCCCGTGACCACCGGTGGCATCAACGACTCGATCCAACGTGACCCGCCGCCGCTCGCCGCACCTGCTCCCCACACTGCCAGACCGATGAGCGTATAGACCAGGCCGCACATGATGATGGCGCCCAGCGCCACCCCGATGTTGAGATTGGCGCCGCCCCCTGTATAGCCAGTCACGGCAACCACGCCGCCGATAAAGGCGAAGCTCGACCCCAGATAACTGGGCACGCGTCCACCGACGAACAGAAAGAAAATCAGCGTGCCGACGCCGGACATGAGGATGGCAACGTTGGGATCGAAACCCATCAGCAACGGCGCCAGCACGGTCGACCCGAACATGGCGACCACGTGCTGGGCCCCCATCGCGACATTGCGCGGCCATGAAAGGATTTCATCCGGCGCAATCACCGCGCCCTCGGGTGCGTGATCGACGCGTTTCCAAGTGGGAAAGTAGGACATGAGAGGACCGGTGAGTGGGAAAAACGGGGAGTGTACTCATAGCGCCGCCGCATTTCACTAAAATGCTTGCTTCGTTTGAGAGACTTCAATGACAGAGATCTGGTTTATCCGGCACGGCGAGACCGACTGGAATCGAGTACGACGCCTGCAAGGCTGGAAAGACATCCCCATGAACGCCCAGGGCGACGCGCAAGCGCAACGCTTGGCCACGCGACTGGTGCGCGATGCCGCAACGCAGCCGTTTGCCGCGCTTTACAGTAGCGATCTGGGCCGCACGCTGGCCACCGCCCAGCCTGCCAGCGAGCAGTTGGGCTTACGGGTACGCCCGGAGCCCGGCTTGCGCGAGCGCTGCTACGGCGTGCTGGAAGGCCTGGAGGCGCATCGCCTGCAGGAACTGGCACCCCAGGCCTACCCCGTGTGGGCCAGCCGCGAAGTGGACGGCGTGATCGAAGGCGCCGAAACGCTGCGCCAGTTTCATTCGCGCGTGACCAGCACAGTGGACGACATCGCGGCTCGCCACGACGGCGAACGCATCCTGATGGTGACGCACGGCGGCGCGCTGGACATCATCTGGCGGCATGCCCAAGGCATCCAACTGGACGATCCGCGCCGCACGCCCATGCTCAACGTGAGCGTGAACCGCGTCACGATCGAAGATGGCCAATGGTCGATGCAAAGCTGGGGCGATGTGTCGCACGTGTCCGATGCCGGTGCGGTAGGTGACGACGTAGTGGCAGGCCGCGCCGGGATTTAAGGCTGGCGGCGAGGTTTGCGCGGCGCATTGCGCGCGAACCGGTCGAACACGACGTTGGGCAGCAGACGCATCAGTTTCGCCACCACGCCCATTTGCCATGGGATCACGCGGTATGACGTGCCGCGGGCGATCGTTTGTGCCGCGCGGCGGGCGAACACATCGACATCGGTAAGAAACGGCATGCGATACGGGTTCTTCGCCGTCATCGCGGTGCGGATATAGCCCGGTGCGATCGTAACGACGCGGATGCCGTCGGCGCGCAATTCGTTGCGCAGGCTTTCGCAGTAGGTGATCACGGCCGCTTTGGACGCGCTGTAGGCGCCCGCGCCAGGCAGGCCGCGGATACCGGCCACGCTGGCAATGCCCACCAGCCTGCCCTCGCCGCGCATGCGCATGCCCTCGATAAAGGGTTCGAAGGTGGCCACAGTGGCCATGACGTTGGTGTTGATGATGGCATCGAACACCTCGAAATCGTCACGTTGATCGGTAAGCGTGCCGGCACTGATGCCTGCATTGGCGATCACGACATCCACGCGCCCGGCATGACGGTTTTGGAAGTCGTGCGCCGCCGCATGCAGCGCCGCGCGATCACGTACGTCCAACGCATAACAGACGTGGCGGCCGCCCAGCTCGGCATTGAGCGCCTGAAGCACCTCACCGCGGCGCGCTACCAAACCGAGTGTTGCACCGTGCGCCGCATAGTCGCGCGCCAGCGCCATCCCAAGGCCGCTGCTGGCACCGGTGATGAAGACGATTTGCGTCATGGTCTTTCACCCCCGGTTGATACGCACAGCAAACGGCTTGCGGGATTAGCCCTTCAGTTGCGCGTGCAGCTCTTGCAAGGAATAGACCTGCAGGCCGTGCCCTTCACGCAGGTACTGCATGCCTTCCACGGCAGCGCGAGCGCCGGCCAAGGTGGTGAAGAACGTGACGTTGCCGGCCAAGGCTTGGGTACGAATCTGACGCGAGTCGGCAATGGCATTGCGGCGTTCTTCGACGGTGTTGACCACCAACGAGATCTCGCCGTTTTTCAGCAAGTCGACGATGTGCGGACGACCCTCGGTGACCTTGTTCACGTACTGCACCGGAATATCGGCCGCTTCGATGGCCGCACCGGTACCGCGCGTGGCCACGATCTTGAAGCCCAAGCCGTGCAAACCGCGGGCCACTTCAACGGCACGCGTCTTGTCTTGATCCTTCACGCTGATGAAGGCAGTGCCGGATTCGGGCAGACGTACGCTGGCGGCCATCTGGGATTTGACGAAGGCTTCGCCGAAGCTCTTGCCCACGCCCATCACTTCGCCAGTCGACTTCATTTCCGGGCCGAGGATGGTATCCACACCCGGGAACTTCACGAACGGGAATACGGCTTCCTTGACCGAGAAGTACTCGGGCACGACTTCTTCGGTCACGCCTTGCGTGGCCAGCGTGATGCCGGCCATCGCACGGGCGGCGATCTTGGCCAACTGCAGACCCGTGGCCTTGGACACGTACGGCACGGTGCGCGAGGCACGCGGGTTCACTTCCAGCACGTACACATCGCCCTTTTGAATGGCGAACTGCACGTTCATCAGGCCTTTGACGTTGAGCGCGCGGGCCATCATGCTGGTCTGGCGCTTGATCTCGGCAATCACTTCCGGCGACAGCGAATACGGCGGCAGGCTGCAGGCGGAGTCGCCCGAGTGCACGCCGGCTTGCTCGATGTGCTCCATCACGCCGCCGATGAAGACTTGCTCGCCGTCGGCCAGGCAGTCCACATCCACTTCGGTCGCGTCGTTCAGGAAGCGATCCAGCAGCACGGGCGAATCGTTGCTCACCTTGACGGCTTCGCGCATGTAGCGCTCGAGGTCTTGCTGCTCGTGCACGATTTCCATGGCGCGGCCACCCAGCACATAGCTGGGGCGCACGACCAAGGGGTAGCCGATTTCAGCCGCATGCGACAGCGCTTCGGCTTCGGTGCGGGCCGTGCGGTTGGGCGGCTGACGCAGGCCGAGCTTGTTGAGCAGCTTCTGGAAGCGCTCGCGGTCTTCGGCGATGTCGATCGATTCGGGGCTGGTGCCGATGATGGGCACACCGTTGGCTTCGAGCGCACGCGCCAGCTTCAACGGCGTCTGGCCGCCGTACTGGACGATCATGCCCACGGGTTTCTCGACGTGCACGATCTCGAGCACGTCTTCGAGCGTCAGCGGCTCGAAGTACAGGCGATCGGAGGTGTCGTAGTCGGTGGATACGGTTTCGGGGTTGCAGTTGACCATGATGGTTTCAAAACCATCTTCGCGCAGGGCGAGCGCGGCGTGCACGCAGCAATAGTCGAACTCGATGCCTTGGCCGATCCGGTTGGGGCCACCGCCCAGCACGATGATCTTCTTGCGATCGGTGGGCTTGGCTTCGCACTCTTCCTCGTAGGTCGAGTACATATAGGCCGTGTCGGTGGCGAATTCGGCCGCGCACGTATCCACGCGCTTATATACCGGACGCACATCGAACTGATGGCGCACCTTGCGCACTTCGGCTTCAACGGTATCGAGCAAAAAGGCCAGACGCCGATCGGAAAAGCCGCGGCGCTTGAGTTGGAACATCGTGTCGCGGTCGAGATCGGAGAGCGTCTTTTGCTCGAGCGCGAGCTCGATATCGACGATTTCCTTGATCTGCGACAGGAACCACGGATCGATCTTGGTGAGCGAATGCACTTCGTCGAGCGAGAAACCTTGTGCAAAGGCGTCGCCCACGTACCAGATGCGTTCCGGACCGGGCTCGCCCAGTTCGATCTGCAACTTTTCGCGATCGGTGGTTTTCTGGTTCAGCCCGTCCACGCCCACTTCCAGACCGCGCAAGGCTTTCTGGAACGACTCCTGGAAGGTGCGGCCGATGGCCATCACTTCGCCGACCGACTTCATTTGCGTGGTTAGACGCGCATCGGCGGTGGGGAATTTTTCGAAGGCGAAACGCGGCACCTTGGTGACGACGTAATCGATCGAGGGTTCGAACGACGCCGGCGTTTGACCGCCGGTGATTTCGTTCTTCAGCTCATCCAGCGTGTAGCCCACAGCCAGGCGCGCGGCAACTTTCGCGATCGGGAAACCCGTGGCTTTGGAGGCCAGTGCCGACGAGCGCGACACACGGGGGTTCATTTCGATCACGATCATGCGACCGTTTTGCGGATTGACGGCGAACTGCACGTTCGATCCGCCCGTATCCACGCCGATCTCGCGCAACACCGCGATCGATGCATTACGCATGATCTGGTATTCCTTGTCCGTCAACGTTTGCGCGGGCGCCACCGTGATGGAGTCGCCCGTGTGCACGCCCATGGGATCGAGGTTTTCGATCGAGCAGACGATGATGCAGTTATCGGCGCGGTCGCGCACGACTTCCATCTCGAATTCCTTCCAGCCGAGCAGCGATTCTTCGATCAGCAGCTCGTTGGTGGGCGAGGCTTCGATGCCGCGACGGCAGATGGTTTCGAATTCTTCGGCGTTATAGGCAATGCCGCCGCCCGATCCACCCATCGTGAAGCTGGGACGGATCACGACCGGAAAGCCCGCCGTGCCGGCTTCGGCGCCGATGCGGCGCTGCACTTCCCAGGCTTCGTCCAACGTGTGCGCCACGCCCGACTTGGCCGATTCCAGGCCGATGGCGCTCATGGCCACCTTGAACTTCTGGCGGTCTTCGGCCTTCTCGATGGCGTGCTCGTTGGCGCCGATGAGTTCGACGTTGTGCTTTTCGAGCACGCCCTGGCGGGCGAGGTCGAGCGCGCAATTGAGCGCCGTCTGGCCACCCATCGTGGGCAACAGCGCATCGGGCTTCTCGCGCTCGATGATCTTTTCGACCGCTTGCCAGGTGATGGGCTCGATATAGGTGACGTCGGCCGTTTCCGGGTCCGTCATGATCGTGGCGGGGTTGCTGTTGACCAGGATGACGCGGTAACCCTCGGCCTTCAAGGCCTTGCAGGCTTGCGCGCCGGAGTAGTCGAATTCGCAGGCCTGACCGATGATGATCGGGCCGGCGCCGATGATGAGGATGCTTTTGAGGTCTGTACGCTTAGGCATGATGCAATCTTTATTTCTGGCCGGCCATCAGGCTGATGAATTTGTCGAACAACACGATGATGTCGTGCGGACCGGGGCTGGCTTCGGGATGACCCTGGAAGCAGAACGCCGGGCGGTCCGTGAGTTCGAATCCTTGCAGCGTGCCGTCGAACAACGACACGTGCGTGACGCGTGCGTTGCTGGGCAAACTGGCCGCTTCTACTTCAAAACCGTGGTTCTGGCTGGTGATGAACACGCGCTTGCTTTCGAGATCATGCACCGGATGATTGGCGCCGTGATGGCCCGTTTTCATCTTGATGGTCTTGCCACCCACGGCCAGACCCAGGATCTGGTGCCCCAGGCAGATGCCGAACACCGGCAGCTTGCGCTCCAGGAACGTGCGCGTGGCAGCCACGGCGTAATCGCACGGCTCGGGATCGCCCGGGCCGTTGGCCAGGAACACACCGTCCGGCGAGAGCTTGATCACGTCTTCGGCGGGCGTTTGCGCCGGCACGAGCGTAATGCGGCAACCGCGGTCGGCCAGCAGACGCAGGATGTTGCTCTTCACACCGAAGTCGTAGGCCACCACGTGGTACGGCGTTTCGGTCGGCTTGGTGAAGCCCTCGCCCAACTGCCAGGTGCCGTCGGTCCAGGTTTGCGATTCGGTGATCGACACCGTCTTGGCCAGGTCTTGCCCGGCCATGCCGGGGAAGCTGCGCGCCAGTTCGACCGCACGGTCGGCATCGATGCCGACCAGGATGCAGCTGCCTTGGGCGCCCTTCTCGCGCAGGATACGGGTGAGCTTGCGGGTATCGATGCCGGAAATGGCAACCACACCCTGCTCTTTCAGGTATTCGGGCAGCGACTTGGTCGAGCGGAAGTTGGACACGCGAGCGGGGCAATCGCGCACGACGAGGCCGGCGGCAAATACTTTGCGCGACTCGGTATCTTCTTCGTTGATGCCCGTATTACCGATATGCGGATAGGTGAGCGTGACCGTCTGGCCCGAATAGCTCGGGTCGGTCAGGATCTCCTGATAACCGGTCATGGAAGTGTTGAACACCACTTCGGCAACGGTGTGTCCTTCGGCGCCGATGGACACTCCCCGAAAGATGGTACCGTCCGCCAAAGCCAAGATTGCAGGAGAAAACCCGTTGGTTCCCTCGGGAAAAAGTTGCGGCAGCACAGTCACACCCCGGAATTAAGAATCGACAATCAAACCTATCGATTATACCCGTTTTGGCTTTAAGTACCTGTAAACCCGGCTAACGGTGCGGGAATAGGGGCCTGGAGTGATACGCTAGCAGGCTCGTCCAGCACCGCCGCGGACCCCGTTCCGCCGCCTGCCGGCCTCCTCCAATAGTTGATCGAAACAGAACCTATGTCCAGTCAGCTCGATGCTTTGCGCCGCCACTCCACCGTTGTTGCCGATACGGGCGACTTCGAGACCATGCGGTTGTTTCGTCCCACGGATGCCACGACCAATCCCTCGCTGATCCTGAAGGCCGTACAGCAGGATGCCTACCGCCACCTGCTCGAACGCGTGGTGCGCGAGCACCAGGGCGCATCCACCGAAGACCTGCTCGACCGCCTGTTGGTCGCCTTCGGCACCGAGATCCTGAAAATCGTCCCCGGCCGCGTGTCGACCGAAGTTGACGCCCGCTTGTCGTTCGATACGCAAGCCAATATCGATCGCGCCCGCCGTTTGATCGCGTTATACGCCGACGCCGGCATCGACCGCGAGCGCGTGCTGATCAAGATCGCGTCCACCTGGGAAGGCATCCAGGCCGCCCGCGTGCTGGAAGCCGACGGCATCCGCTGCAATATGACGTTGCTGTTTGCGCTGCCGCAGGCGATTGCCTGCGCCGATGCCAAGGTGCAGCTGATTTCGCCCTTCGTCGGCCGCATTTACGATTGGTACAAGGCATCCGAAGGCGCCAAATGGGTGGAAGCTGACCGCGCGGGTGCGGCCGATCCGGGCGTGCAATCCGTGACCCGCATCTATCAGTACTACAAAGCGCTGGGCATCAAGACCGAGATCATGGGCGCGAGCTTCCGCAATGTGGGCCAGATTCTAGCCCTGGCCGGTTGCGACCTGCTCACCATCAGCCCCGATCTGCTCAAAGCACTTTCGGAAGCCGAAGGCGACGTGCCGCTGGCGCTCACCCCGGCCAGCGTGGCGCCCGCCACCCCGATCGCGTGCGACGAAGTGGCGTTTCGCACGATGCTCAATGACGACGCCATGGGCACCGAGAAATTGGCCGCCGGGATTCGTCAGTTCGTGGCCGACGCCATCAAGCTCGATGGCTTGATCGAGGCTGCCGCCGGGCGCTGAAGCGTCACACGGTAGCGGTCATGTCGCGCGTCAGGGCTCCCCGTCGCGCGCGCGGCATGATATGTTCTCGATCAGATTTCAATCTTCCTTGCCTCCCATGCGCCCACCCCTTGCCTGTTCCGCTCACCACCTCTGCCCAGCGGCCGAGGCGGACGTGCGCATGGGCTTGTGCTTGTGCTTGTGCGTCGGCTTGCAAGGATTGAAATCCAAAAAACGACTTCTCCGCTGACGGGGATGTCATGTCCCGTCGGGCGGAAGCCGGACGGGACAAACGTTTAAGCCACGCTTGATTTTTGCCCTCGATCCGGTACTGCCGGAAGGGACGGTTTACTCAACCGTTCGACTATCGAGGCTCATCATGCCGTTAATTCTTGAAGGTATCTGGATCCCCATCGTGACCCCATTTCGGGACGATGCGATCGATCACGCCGCGCTAGCGGCATTGGCACGGCATCTGGCCGAGTCAGGCATAACGGGTTTCGTGGCCGGCGCCACAACCGGCGAAGGTGCCCTGCTTTCGATCGATGAGCAGGCTGCTGTGCTCCATACCCTGCGCCACGCGACGCCCGATCTTCCCGTGGTGCTTGGCGTATCGAGCCCCTCCACCGCCATGGCCGCGCATCAAGCCAGAACGCTTTCCGCACTGCGCCCCGACGGCCTGCTCGTCACGCCACCCAGCTATGTGCGGCCTACTCAACTCGGCGTGCAGAAGCACTTCGAAGCGGTCGCCGATGCAGCCCCGCACACGCCCATCATCGTCTACAGCATTCCTTACCGCACCGGCGTGACCGTCGAGGTGGAGACGCTGCAGACCTTGGCACAACAATGCTGCGTGGTGGGTATCAAGGAGTGCGGTGGCGACCTCACGCGCATGCTCCGTCTCATCCACGAGACGCCCTTGCAAGTGCTGTCGGGCGACGATGGCATGAACTTCTCGGCCCTGTGCCTGGGCGCGCACGGCACGATCGCGGCGTCGGCACACATCCTGCCGCATTGGCATGTGCGGATGCACGAATTGCTGCGGCAAGGCGCGTTGGCGCGCGCGAGGCGAATTGCTGTGGCGCTGCACCCGATCACGCAACTGCTGTTTGCCGAGCCCAACCCGTCACCGCTGAAGGCGCTATTGGCCGAGTCGGGACATATCGCCTCTGACGTTCGATTGCCGTTTATGCCGGTGAGCGATGCATTGCGCGGGCGTTTGGTTGCCGCACTGGCCGCGCTTGAGAACGATGAGGCGGTAATGATGGAACACGTGACGGGTCCTTCTTGAACGCCCATCCTCATCCAACATCGGCCGCTTTGGCGGCGATCACCCCGTCATAGCCACGGCCCGCGCCGGCATGGCGCCGCCGAGGAGCGCGCAGGCCTGCATGATGTGCTCGCGCATCAAAAACTCGGCGCGGCCGCTGTGCCGCTGCACCACCGCCTCGAGAATGCGCGCATGCTCTTCGTTGTAGCGCTGCATCTTGGCGCGGATTTGCGGCTGATTGGCGGTGGCGTCGACGACGTCGTGTATGCGAGGCATGCGGCCGATGCTGCGGTGGGTACGCTCCAGCAAGCCGCCCGGCGCCTGCGCCATCAGCAACGCATGAAAGCGGATGTTCCATTCGCGCCATTGCACCAGCGCGTGGGCGTCGAGTTCGGCGGCGAGCAAGTCGTCTACGGCATCCACGCAGGCCCGCAGTTCGGCGATTGCCGCGTACGGCAATCCTTGTTGCGCGACCACGCCGCAGGCATAGCCTTCAAGCAAGGCGCGCATTTCGTACGCTTCATATAAATCCTGGCGGCTGAACTGCCTGACCCGAAAACCTCGGTTGAGCGCGTAGGTCACCATGCCTTCACGCTCCAGCGCCACCAGGGCTTCACGCACCGGCGTACGCGACAGCGCGAATTGCGCGGCCAGATCCACCTCGCGCAATTTGCTGCCCAGCGCCAAGGTGCCATCCACGATCATGGTGCGCAACGCTTCAAGCAGCTCATCGGTCTTGAGCGGCGTTTTCGTTTTCTGGTTATTTGAAAAAAACTCTTCCAGCATGTTGTCCCCTGCTCGTCTCGCTCGTCTCGCTCGTCTCGCTCGTCTTGCTCGTCTTGCTTGTCTTGCTTGTCTTGCTTGTCTTACTTGTCTTGCTTGTCTTGCTCGTCCACTCGCGGCGATCATCGGTGCACTCAGCGCCGGGCGTCCGGTACCTCGCAACTCGCCCGGTTGATGAATAACATCGACGCGGCTTGTCGATTGCTTATCCGCCAAATGGCGATCTGCCGTCCGAGCGCATTGCTCATCGCATTGCTCATTTTAGGCGGTACGCTGCCCCACGGCGTGAATCGCCCATTGCCCGCTACAAAGACGACGCGGCTTGGCGGCTGATGCGCGCCGTATGCCGATGCGACAGGCGACGCGCAATGATGGGCCCAACCACGACCACCGCGAACAGCCGCAAGGTTTGCAACGCGGTGATGAACGCCAGATCGGCATGCGCGCCCAGCGCGATCACAGCCACCGAGTCGAGGCCACCCGGCGTGGTGGCCAGATAAGCGGTAACGCCGTCGATCGGCATGATCAGCGTGAGCACCCATGCCGAGACGCCGCACAGCAGCATCAAGCCGACAATGGCAAGAAGCATGGTGGGCAGTGCCCGGATCAGCGGGCGCGCCAGATCGCGCCGGAACTTCAACCCGATGGTGGCGCCGATCGTGGCGAAGGCCAGCGCGAGCAGCAGATCGTGCACGGCCATCACGGCAATGCCGGATACGCCCAGCACGGCACCCAAAAAGAGCGGCACCAGAATCGCACCCGCGAGAATCCGGGTGGCCATGCCGACGTAGGCACCGATCGCCACCACCACGATCGTGGCCGCGATGTCCAACAGTTGCGGATCATGCCGGGCAAGATTCATCATCGGCGGCACCATCGTGATCCGGCCGCTCAACTGCCCGGCCAGGGCGTGCACCACGATCGAGCCCGAGCCCACCACCAGCACCACGCGCAGATACTGCATGACCGCCACCATGCGCGCGTCGCCGCCATACTCGTCGGCCAACGCGATCATGGCGGGCGCCGCGCCCGGCAGCGTGCCCCACGTGCCGGTGGTGCCCGGCAGATTGCCGCGGCGCATCAGCAGCCACCCGATCAGGGCGGCGAAGGTGACCGTCATTGCAACGGACAACAGCATCTGCCACCAACTCGCAGCCACCGTGGCCAGCACGTTGCTGCTGATCGCGCTGGAGATGACGGCGCCGGTGGCGGCCTGCGCCAGGTTGAAGCCCAGGCGTGGCACTTCGATGCCGCCTCCGGCCAGGCCGAACGCCATCGCCACCAGCATCGGCCCCACCAGCACTCCCGCACCGAAGCCCAGCCGCACCAGGCCAAACGCCAGGCCGGCCGCCAACACACACAACATCACCCACTGAACGGCTGGTTTCACATTACCCACACACTACGCCCTGACACCATTGATGTATTGCAGCACTTCGCCCACCGGCATCACGTCGCCGTACTTGGCGTTGATATCGAAGAGCGCGGCATCGTGCGGCGCCTGATGCCGGTCGCCCGCGCACTCCGCCGGCACGATCACATGAAAGCCGTTGGAGACAGCGTCGACCGCCGTTGCACGCACGCACCCGCTGGTGGAGCAGCCAGTGATGATGACGGTGTCGTGTCCCATGGCGCGCAACATCGTACTCAAAGGCGTGCCGAAGAACGCGGACGAGTGATGCTTGGTGATCACCAGATCGTCGGGCTCCGGTGCGATGCGCGCGTCAAAGCGCGTGAGCGGTTCGTCGGCCACGAAACGGCGCAACGCAGGCACCTTGCGCACGAACATCCCGCCTTGCGACGCGGTCTTGTCGTACAGCACATTGGTGTAGATCACCGGGATACCCGCCGTGCGGGCGGCCGCGTACAACGGCGCGCTCTGCACCACGGCGTCGACCACGCCCTGACCGTAGAACGGCGCGCCCGGTACGGTGTAGAAATCGATGAAGTCGATGGACAGCACGGCCGCGCTCTTGCCGAATCCCGTACGGGTCTCGTACAAGCCGGCATAGTTCGACTTCAGGTCTTCGCTCAAAAAAGCCATGATCAGTGATCCCGATTCAGTGAAGTGAGGGGCATGCGGTGCAAGACCGCCGTGTCCGGAAAATGACAAGCCACCGCGCCGGCGCGATGCGCCCGCAAGGGTGGATCTTCGTTGGCGCACAGGCTCGGCACGGCGATGCCGGCGGGGTCGTGAGCGATGTCGGTGCGCGTCCCGCCTTCGGCGGCCAGCATGCGGGCCCGAAAGCACCGAGGATGAAAGCGGCAGCCGGAAGGCAACTGTGTAGCGGAGCCGATCTCGCCAATGGCGATCGCCGGCTTATTGGCGCGTTCGTCGTACGGATCGGGATGCGGCACGGCAGACAGCAACGACTCGGTATAGGGATGGACCGGCCGCGTATACAGCGCATCGCGATCGGCGAGTTCGACGATCTTGCCCAGATACATCACCGCCACGCGATCGCTCACATGCCGCACCACCGCCAGATCATGCGCGATGAAAAGGTAAGACAGATTGCGCTCGCGCTGCAGCTTCTTGAGCAGGTTGATGATCTGCGCCTGAATCGATACGTCCAGCGCAGAGACCGGCTCGTCCAACACCAGAATCTTGGGATTGAGCGTGAGCGCACGCGCGATACCGATGCGCTGGCGCTGCCCGCCTGAAAACTGATGCGGATAGCGGCTTGCGTGATCGGGATTGAGCCCCACGCGCAGCATGATGTCGCGAATGAGTGCTGGCGAATCGGCGTTGTACAGACCGTGCACTTTGAGCGGCTCGGCCAGCGTGGCCCCGATGCTCATGCGCGGGTCGAGCGATCCATAAGGGTCTTGAAACACCATCTGGATATCGCTGCGCATGGCGCGCACGGCGGCGGGTTTGAGGGTGGTGACTTCCCGGCCGTCCAGGCGCACCGAGCCGGAGGTGGGGTCGATCAACCGCAGGATCAGCCGGCCGAGCGTGCTCTTGCCGCTGCCGCTCTCGCCCACCAGCCCCAGCGTTTCGCCTGCGCGCAACGTGAACGACACGCCATCGACCGCGTGCACCGCCTTGCGTTGACGGGTGAAAAGGCCCCCTTGCGCGCCGAATGTCTTGCGCAAATCTTCGACTTTGAGAAGTGTGTCGGTAGCAGCCATCAATCCTCCTCGACCAGAATAGGCAGCGTGCGCCAGTGCAAACAGGCGCTGCGGTGCTCGGGGTTGTCCGTGACTTCCGACAACGGTTTGATGCTGCGGCAATCGTCGCGGCCGCCACCATGAAAACAGCGCGGTTCGAACGCGCATCCCGGCGGCAGATCGGCAACGTTGGGCGGTGCGCCTTCGATCGCAGGCAGATCCTCGCCCGCAATCGAATCGAGCCGCGGAATGCTGCGAAACAGCGCATGCGTATAGGGATGCTTGGCGCGCCGGAAGATATCGTCGCGCGTACCGGCTTCGACCACCCTGCCCGCATACATCACGGCCACGCGATCGGCGTATTTGGCGACGAGCCCCAGATCGTGCGTGATCAGCACCACGCCCATGCCCGTCTCGCGCTGGATGTCGGCAAGCAGATCGAGAATCTGCGCCTGCACGGTCACGTCCAGCGCCGTGGTCGGCTCATCGGCGATCAGCACTTTCGGCTTGAGCGCGATCGCCATGGCGATCAACACCCGTTGACGCATGCCGCCCGACAACTGATGCGGATAGTCGTCGATGCGGCGGCTGGGATCGGGGATCTGCACGCGTGTAAGCAAGGCGACTGCGCGTTCGCGCGCCTCGCGCCGGCCCACGCGTTCATGCGCGCGGATCACTTCGATCAATTGCTGGCCGATCGTGAACACAGGATTGAGCGCCGTGAGCGGATCCTGAAACACCATCGAGATCACCTTGCCGCGCAGCAAGCGCAGTTCGGAGAGCGGCAGCGACGTGAGGCTGTGGCCGTCGAGAATGACTTTCCCCGCCACCACTTTGCCGGGCGCGGCAACCAGCCCGAGCGCCGACAGAAACGTCATCGATTTGCCGGAACCCGACTCGCCCACGACCGCGAGCGTTTTGCCGGGTTCGACCCATAACGATACTTCGTCGACCACCGTGATCGCGCGGCCGTCTCCAGGAAACGCCGTCGTGAGCCCGAAGATGTCGAGCACCCGATGCGGATTGCGTGTTTGCGTGGCTGGCGGCAGGAGTGCTGCCGCGGTTGCTGCCACGAACGCGGGTTGCAATGATGTTGTCGTCATCGTGGGCTCACATCATTTTTGCGTTGGAGGTTTTGCGCATTTGCGGATCGAGCGTGTCGCGCAAGCCATCGCCCAGCAGATTGAGTGCAATCACCATCATTGCGATACAGAATCCGGCAGACAGCGAGATGATGGGATTGGATTGCAGAAAGCTCTGCCCATCGGCAATCACGTTGCCCCACGTGGCGGTGGGCGGTTGCACCCCCAGGCCAAGGAAGCTCAAGCCCGCTTCGCCCAGGATGGCCGTGGCCGCGCCTACCGTGGCCACCACGATCACCGGCGGCAGGCTATTGGGGATCACATGAAAAATCAGGATGCGCATGCGCGTCATACCGATGGCGTGCGACGCTTCGATGTACGGCCGCGGCGCAATGGTGAGCACTACGGCGCGCATCACTGCGGCCACGCGCGGCGTAAATGCCAACGACACCGCCAGGATCACCGATTCGAGCGAAGACCCGCGTGCCGCGACCAGAGCCAGTGCCAGCAGGAAGCCCGGGAACGCCAGCAGGATATCGATGATCGATACCGTGACGCGTTCGATCCATCCGCCTAAAAATCCTGCCATTGCGCCGATGGTCATGCCCAGTGTGAGCGACAGTGCCATCACCGAAAGCGCCACCTTGAGCGAAATGCTGGTGCCCCAGATGAGGCGCGAAAGGATGTCGCGACCGTACTGATCGGTGCCGAGCCAGTGATCGCCCGACGGCACGGCAAGCGTGTTCGCCAGATCCGTATGTAGCGGCGAATAAGGCGCAATCCAGGGTGCGAGCAACGCGATGAACGTCATCACAACCAGGATGATGAAGCCGGTCAAAAAACCGGGATGGTGGAAGTGACGCATTATCGGCTCCTCATGCGCGGATCGACCAACGCATACAACATGTCCAGGATGGTGTTGACGATCACCACACCGATCGCCAGCACCACGACGCCGGCTTGCACCAATTGATAATCGCGGGCCGACACGGCTTTGAGGATCGTGGATCCCACGCCCGGCCGGCTGAACACGACTTCGATCAGGATGGCGCTGCCCAGCGAATAGGCGAACGTGACGCCCACGATGGCGAGTACGGGGATCAAGGCGTTCTTGAAGGCCAGGCGCCAGATGATGCGATGCTCGGGCACCCCCATCGCACGCGCCACGCGGATGTAGTCCTGGCCGATGATTTCCAGCATGGCCGATCGCGTGAGCCGGGTGACGTAGGCGGCGACCGACACGCCCAACACCGTAGCCGGCAGCGTGAGGTAGTAGAGGCTATTGAGAATGCCTTGTCCGGATGACGACCCCAACGCCGGAAACCATTTCAGTTCCTGCGAAAAGAGCACAATGCTCGCCAATCCGATCCAGAACACCGGAAACGAAATGCCCGCCAGCGCCACGAGCATGATGAGCGTATCGGTCCAGGTGCCCTGGCGCATCGCCGTCACGATGCCCATCGGCACCCCGATGATCACCGCCAGCGTCAATCCCGAGAAGGCCAACGCCGCGGATTGCGGCAAGCTCTCGAAGATCTCGGCTAGTGCGGGCCGGCCGGTGATCACCGAGATGCCCAGGTCGCCGGTGACCACGTGCCCCATATACATGAGGTACTGCCGCCACAAGGGTTGATCCAGCCCCATCTGCGCCCGCAACGCCGCCAGCGCGGCATCGGTGGCGTAATCGCCCAGCATGTACTGGGCGGGGTCGCCGGGGATCATGCGCACCATGAAGAAGGCAACGGTAATGATGCCGACCAGCGTGATCAGCAGTTGCGTCAACTGCCGCGAGAGGTAACTTCCCATGCCGTCACCCGAGGGAAACGGGATACGCGTTGACGGTAAAGAGCGAGTTCTGCACCAGACCCTTCACTTTCGCCGTATGCGCCATGTAGAGGTTATCGGCATAGAGCGGAATCACCGGCACGTCGGTCATCGTCTTCTTGAGAATGGCGGCGTACGCGGTTTTGCGACCGGCCTCGTCCGGCGCAGCGGCAGCTTGCGCAATCAGATCCTCGATGGCGGCATAGTGCGCGGTATTCAGGCCCGGCGGGAATGAGGAGCGCGCAAACAGCGACAGGATCGGGCTGTCCGGATCGGGCGCCCCAACCACGCCGGTAATGGCGGTGGGAATATTGCCTTTGTTGCGCGCCTGCAGGTACGTGCCGCGCTCGAGCACCTTGATGTTGGCGGTCACGCCCACAGCGGCGAGATCGCTGGCGATCGCGACGATGATCTTGTCGTACGGATTGGCAGCCGGCGTGACCAGATCCAGTGAGAACGACGTTTGACCGGCCTCTTTCAACAGCGCACGCGCGCGGGCGGGGTCGTAGGGATAGCGCGGCACATCATCGGTGTATTCGGGAAACGACGAGGTCAGCACATTGAAGGCCTCGCCCTTCGTGCCCTTGAAGAATCCCTTGATGAGCGCATCGCGATTGATGGCGTACATCAACGCCTGGCGCACGCGCACATCGGCCAACGGTTTCATCTCGGTGTTGAGCACCAAGTTGATGGTGTGGTTGGCGGGACGGTTCATCACCGTCACGCCCTTGGACGCGCCGAGGCGTGTGATCACTTCGGGCTGCTGCAAACCGAAGAAGATATCGATCTCGCCGTTTTCCAGCGCAATCGCCGAGGCGGTCTCGTCGCGGATGAGGCGGAAGACGACCGCCTGCACTTTGGGCGCCCCGCCGAAATAATCGGCATTGGCCGTCAAGCGGATTTCTTGCCCCGGCGTCCAGCGATCGAACACGAAGGGACCCGTGCCGATCGGGTTCAAGCGGTATTTCTCTTCGCCGATTTCGGTGACGGCGCGACGGCTGACGATCCAGCCCTGGTTGAATGCGCTCACCTTATGCAGGAAGCCCGAATTGGGCGCTTTGAGCGTGATGACGACCTTGTCCGGCGCGGGAGCCTCGATGCTGGCGACGGAGGCAAATTGGCCGGCGTAGCTGCTGCCCGTCTTGGGATCAAGTACCCGGTCGAACGAGAACTTCACGTCGTCCGAGGTGAGCACGCCGAAGTCCTTGTGCCACTTCACACCGGTGCGCAAGGCGAACGTATACACCTTGCCGCCCTCGGTGACTTCCCAACCGGTGGCCAGGTCGGGCACGATTTTGTTGGTCGCTTCGTCGTATTTCACCAAGCCGCTGTAGAGATGCGTGGCGACCGATTGGTTTTCGATCTGGAAGATTCGAGCCGGATCCAGGTTGCCGATATCGGACGCAATCCGAATGCGCACCGTGGTCGCTTCTTGCGCCTGCACAACGCGTCCCAAACCGAGCGACATTGTTGCCGCCGTGCCGAGTGCTGCCGCCGTAAACCGGCGGCGCGACATGCGCAGCCCCAGTTGATCTTTCGCCATGCCATTCCCCTTGTCGGTCTGATTTGTGCAAACGCACATAGAATGCATGCAATTTATACGATGGCACACAAACTCGCCTATCGGGGAGAAACCCTATAAAATACATAGCGCTTATGTGATGTACCGTTATGCATGCGGGAGAAATCACGGCACGCGCCCGATGATTTTGACGCAACTGCAGCATCTTTCTTGCCGTTTTATGAGCTTTCAGCCTCATATTGCATGCAATTCAATCCCGATAGCTATCCGACAGGAGTCGTTAATGACCGACATGGACATCTTTGAGAAGCAGGCGTTTGGTAAAAAGCTGGGCATCGGCCACCGCGCAGCCGTCCTCGTGATCGATTTTCAGGTGGGGTTCACCAGCGACGCCAAGTTTGGCGGCTATAACATCAACGATGCGATCGCCAACACCGTCCATCTGCTGGCCGCGGCGCGGGAGGTAAACATGCCGGTGGCGCACGTGCGCTTCATCGCGCAGCAAGGCGGCTTCGACATCGGCCCCTTCGGCGAGAAGGTGCCGAATCTGCGTGAACTTACGGCCGACAATCCCGACTCGGCCTTCGTGACCAGCGTGGCACCCATCGCCGGCGAGTACGTGGCCGAGAAACGCCATGCATCCGCGTTCTTCGGCACCACGCTCTCGTCATGGATCATTTCGAACAACGTCGACACGCTGTTCATCGCGGGCTGCACCACCAGCGGTTGCGTGCGCGCGGCCGCAGTGGATGCGTCGGCTTACGGCCTGCGGCCCATGGTGGTCGCCGATTGCGTGGGCGATCGGGCACAGGGACCGCACGAGTTCGCGCTGTGGGATTTGAGCCAGAAGTACGCCGACATCATGTCGCTGACTGAAGTGAAGCAGTACATGCAGACGCTGGAGATGGCGGTCGCGGCTTAGTTTCACACTTAGCTAAGCGTGAAATTGGCGCGGCCTTATTTTCGGCCTCTGCTTGAGATCCAGTATTGGCTGTAGATCCGGCGTCTGCTTTAGATCCGGCGTCTGCTTTAGATCCGGCGTCTGCTTTAGATCCGGTGTCTGCTTTAGATCCGGTGTCTGCTTTAGATCCGGTGTCTGATTTAGATCCGGCGTCGGCTTGAGATTCGGTGTCGGCTCCAGATCCAGCGTCTGCTTTAACTTGAACTTCGGCTTGGGCTCGGAACGGTCGCGCCCTGTTCCAAAGAAGCGGGCACGCGTGGCTGGCTGTGCGGCCAGCCACACCGCACGACTCAATCCTTGAGCTTGGACGGGTCGAGATGCACGCCCTTCTTGCGATTGACCAGCACGGTCACGCCCCACATCACTACACCGAGCGCCAGCAACCAGCCGGCAACCTGGTATTGAATGGCGTCGCGCCCCGTAATGGGCAGCACCAGAAACAAGCAAGCAGCCGCGCCCAAACCGGCAATCACGGTGTTGGTGCGGAAATGCTCATGATCCACTTTGTCACGACGCAGAACCAGCACGGCCACGTTGACGAAGGTAAACACGCCCAACAGCAGCAGCGCCGTGGTGCCGCCCAACGCCTTGATGGCTTCCGAATCGGTATTGGCCACCAGTGCGATCAGGCCCGCGCCCAGCACCGTGGTGAATACGATGGCGGCCCAAGGCGTTTGCGTGCGCTTGTGCACCAACGACAGGAACTTGGGCAAGACGCCTTGGTTGGACATGCCGTACAGCAGGCGGCTGGCCATCATCATGTTGATCAATGCCGAGTTCGCCACAGCAAACATCGAGATGATCGGCATGATGGTGTCCATCGGCAGATTGGGCGCAGCGCGCTGCACCACCAGTACCAACGGCGTTTTGCTGGCAGCCAACTCACCTACCGGAATCAACGCCACGGCGCAGATCGATACCAGCACATAAATGACGGCGGTGATGCCCAATCCCGTCAACATGATCTTCGGGAAGATCTTGTTGGGGTTATGCGTTTCCTCAGCCATATTGACCGAGTCTTCGAAACCGACCATGGCGAAAAACGCCAAACCGGTCGCCGATGCAACAGCCAGGAAAACGCTCTTGTCTTCTGGCGTGTCGAATGCCACGACGCGCGAAAAATCGGCATTGCCGCCGGCCATGGCATAGAAGCCCAGACCGATCACCAACAACAACCCCGTCAGCTCGACGAGCGTGAGCACGACGTTGAATTTCACACTTTCGGATGCGCCGCGAAAGTTGATGATCATGATCAGCAGCATGAAGCCGATCGCGCCCGCCGTCACATAAAGCGGGTTGGTTTCGACACCGATGGATACGAAGAGGTTGGCGGCAAAGGCTTGTGACGCGGTCGCCGCAGACGTCAAACCGGAACACATCACCGTAAAACACACGATGAATGTGAGGAAGTGAATGCCGAAGGCCTTATGCACATAAAGCGCGGCACCGGCTGCTTTCGGGTACTTCGTGACGAGTTCGAGGTATGAAAACGCTGTCAGCAACGCTACGCCGAAGGCAATCAAAAAGGGCAGCCAAGCTGCCCCGCCTACTTCTTGTGCCACCTGCCCTGTAAGAGCGTAGATCCCAGTGCCCAGGATGTCGCCGATAATGAATAACAGCAACAGTTTGGGACCCATTACCCGCTTGAGTGGGGTATTTTCAGTCGCGTCCAGAGTGGCCATGGTATTGAGTTTCCGGTTTGCAAAAGGGGCGACGATGCCCCGGCTCAAATGATCGGAAGCGATTCTACGGGATAGAAGTGAGCGTGGATTTACACAGCGGTGACAAGAAATTTCTTGAGCAGCACTAGAAAGGCGGCGCGGTTTTCATACACGGCACGGCAACACCAAATGGCCTGGACCGATTATGGTTGGGTCTGCGAAAGGCCATGTGAGTGCGTGGATGCGTGCCGAAACGACACCCCTGATGCAAAAATCGATGCGATCGCATCGATTCGGGAAGTGCCCGCGCGCCGACGCGTGAGCGCCAGGCGCCTACGCGCTATCGGCGTTCCATCAACGCCCAGGCGATCGTACCGGCGTCCACATATTCGAGTTCGCCGCCGGCAGGGACACCGCGCGCCAGACGCGTGACTTTCAAGCCCCGCTCGCTTAACGCTTCGCTTAAGAAGTGCGCGGTGGTTTCGCCTTCGGCCGTGAAATTGGTGGCCAGAATGACTTCCTGCACTTGGCCATCCGTCGCGCGCTCGACGATGCGCGCGAAATCGAGTTCCTGCGGGCCGATGCCTTCGAGCGGCGCGAGCCGGCCCATCAGCACAAAATACAACCCGCGATAGCCATGGCTGGCTTCGATCGTGTTTTGATCGGCCGCCGTTTCCACAATGCACAGCAACGATTGATCGCGCCGGGGATTGAGGCAGGTGGCACAGATCTCGTCTTCGGTAAACGTATTGCAGCGCGCGCAATGCTTGAGCCGCGACACGGCACCACCCAATGCGCGGGCAAGCACATCCGCCCCCTGCACATCGTGCTGCAGCAGGTGGTACGCCATACGGCGCGCCGATCGCACGCCCACACCGGGTAAACGGCGCAGGGCTTCGATCAGGGCTGTGAGCGGTTCCGGCTCAGGCAGTTGCGGATCCATATCAGAACGGCAGCTTCATTCCCGGCGGCAACGGCATGCCAGCGGTAACGCCAGCCATCTTCTCCGACGACGTGGCTTCGGCCTTGCGCAGCGCATCGTTGAATGCCGCGACAACCAGATCTTCGATCATGTCTTTATCGTCGCCCAACAGGCTGGGGTCGATCACGACGCGCTTGACGTCGTGACGGCAGGTCATCGTGACCTTGACCAGACCGCCGCCCGAAGCACCTTCGACCAGAATGTCCGCGAGGGCGTCTTGCGCCTTCTTCATGTTTTCCTGCATCTGCTGTGCTTGGCGCATCAGACCGGCAAGTTGTCCTTTCATCATGATGGGAGCGTCCTCGGAAAATGAATGTATTGGAAAAAAAGATGACGGTGACGCGTGCTCAGGCAGCCCGAGCCGCGTCCACGTAACGTATGGAATCGGGGATCACACGGCCCCCGAAATCCGCGACCAGGGCGCGAACGAACGGATCGTTGGCCACTGCTTGTTCGGCTTCGACTTGCTGCGCCGCGCGCACCGATTTTTCGACCGCATGGGCCGTCTCGTCGCCGGTGGCGCCAAGAATCACGTCCAGCAGCACCGCCTGACCGAAATGTTCGCACAATACGGTCTGCAAGCGCACGCGGCTGGCACTGTCGGCCAAGGTTTTCACCGCGATCCGCAGCGTAACGGTATTACCCGTGACGCCCGACCACTCGCTTTGACGCGCCACTTCGGCCGCCAAACCGGTCACCGGCAAGACCGCTGCCAGGGCGGGCCAATTGGCCGAGGTCATGTCGGTCAGACGCGGGGTCGAACCCTTGCGGGCGCGGCGCACCGGCGGCGCAATGGGACGGCCGGCCAACGGCGCCGATGCGGGCGTCGCGGCGCCTCGAACCGGCTCGGGCATGGCGGAGGCGTCAGCCAGCGTTTCGAAATCATCGTCATCGTCCGCGCTCGACATGAACGCGTTGTCGTCCTGACCGAAACGCATATCGAGATCGTCGTCGCTGCCTGAGCGGCCCGGAGGCGCCGTGTAGCCGTCCTCGTCATCGGGGATGGCTTCGTCGACCCACGACGGCGGGCCATCGTCGGTGACCGGCACGGCCGTAGGCGGCGCAGGCGTGGCGACCACTTCCGCCACACTCGGAATCACGACAGGTTCGGGCGCGGTCGCCTGCTGTGCGGGCGAGGTCGCGCCAAGATCGGGGGTAGCGGCCACAGTTACCGCACTCGGAGCGGTGGCAGGCTGGGGCGCGGCGACGGCAACGGATGCAGCGGCAGGCGCAGATGCCGAGGCCGAATCCTGCTCGGATGCAGATGCCGACACCGATGCCGGTGCAGGCCCAGGTGCGGGTTTAGGTGCCTGCGCAGACTCCGATGCCTGCGCAGGCTTGGATGCCGATGCCACTTCCGCAGTCACCACTTCAGCAGGCGCCACTTCAGCAGGCACCGCTGCAGCAGGCGCCACTTCGGCAGGTGCCACACTCGGTTCTGCTTCTGCAGCGATAACCTCGGACGTGGATGCCGGGCCATCGTCCAAGGGTCGGGCAGCAGCCGCAGCCGCGGCCGCTTTGGCTGCAGCAACGGCTTGCGCGGATGGATCCATGCCAGCGGCCGACGCGGTCGGCACGCCTGCCAACGGCTCCGGATCGCGCAGCGTGGCGTCAATCGGTTCGGGCGGCGGCTCGGCCGGCGCGGGTTCGGTAGCGGTAACGGAGGCTTCGCCCACCGGCACGCCTGGGTCCATCTTGGAGCCACCCACATCCCAAGGCGGCGGCTGTACCGGCTCGGTTTGAGACTGCGGTGCAGCGGCAACAGGCTTCGGCGTCGCGGCAACGGACGCTGCGGCTCGAACGGGTGCGGCAACGGCGGCGCCCGCGTCGGCTGGAGCGGGTGCGCTCACGGTGGCAGGCGCGGCAGGCGCAACAGGGGCCGAGGGTGATTGCGGCGCGACGGCGGCTGACGCTACCGGCGCGACCGATGTCGATTTGACTGGCAACGCGTCGGCAGATGCCGGCATCGCCGATTGACGCTCAGCAGCAGTCGGCGCAGCCGAGGCAGCATTGACGGGCGCAGCCGATGCAGTCTTGACGGGCGCAGCCGAAGCGGCATTGACGGGCGCAGCCACTGCCGCAGGTGCGGAAGCCGCCGCAGGCGCCTCTGCGCTCGGCGTACTGGTCGCGCTCGCGGGCTTGCGTCCGGCGGGCGGCGGCGTGGGCATCGGGCCGTCTTCACCCTCGCCTGCCAGGGCCAGCATGCGCAGGCACGCCATCACGAAACCGGCGTACTCGTCAGGCGCCAGCGCAAGCTCGCTGCGGCTGTGCACGGCCACGGAATAGAACAATTGCAGGCGATCGGGATGCAGCAACGTTGCCAGGCGCACGATGTCGCCAGCCACGGGATCCTCGTTGGAGGTGACGCCGGGCACGCGCTGCTCGATCGCGACGCGCGAGAGCAGCACGGCCAGATCGGCCAACGCGCCGCTGTACGACAGCCCGCGCGTGGACAACTCATTGGCGATATCGAGCACGGCCGACGCTTCCTGGCTGGCCAAGGCTTCGAGCAAACGCACCAGATGGCGTTGGTCGATCGTGCCCAACATGCCGCGTACCGCGTCGTCGGTGAGATTGCCGGCGCTGTAGGCAATGGCTTGATCAGTGAGCGACAGCGCATCGCGCATCGAGCCCCCGGCCGCTTGCGCAATCAGACGCAACGCGGGCGTTTCGGCGGCGATTTCTTCCTGGCTCAATACTTCCTGCAGATGGCCCACGATCGATTCGGGCGGCATCTGTTTCAAGTTGAATTGCAGGCAACGCGACAGCACCGTCACCGGGATCTTTTGCGGATCGGTGGTGGCCAGGATGAATTTGACGTGTGGCGGCGGCTCTTCGAGCGTTTTCAGCATCGCGTTGAACGCATGCCCGGTGAGCATGTGCACTTCGTCGATCATGTAGACCTTGTAGCGGCCGGCGCTGGGCGCGTACACGGCCTGCTCCAGCAACTGGGTCATCTCGTCCACGCCGCGATTGGACGCCGCGTCGAGCTCGAGGTAGTCGACGAAACGGCCCGCGTCGATCTCGGTACACGCACGGCAAACGCCACAGGGCGTGGCCGTGATGCCGGTTTCGCAATTGAGCGACTTGGCCAGGATTCGCGACAACGTCGTCTTGCCGACGCCCCGCGTGCCCGTGAATAGCCACGCATGGTGCAGCCGCTGCGTGGTGAGCGCGTGCGTCAATGCGCGGACCACGTGGTCCTGTCCAATGAGGGTATCGAAGGATCGCGGCCGGTATTTGCGGGCCAGTACGAGATAAGTCATGGCGTGATTGTAGAGCCAATGACGTGCCGCTTGCAGCGCGGCGCTTTGAAAAGCGGATGGATGCTTCGCGCCCTTGAAAATCGGACAACGAAGGTGGCGAGCCTTACTCCGGCACTGACCCTAAGCGACTATGGCTGCTTCGTTCCCGACCTGACCAGTTTCACCGCCGGACCATGCGAAGGGGCCCGCCGGGGTGAATTCTAACAGAGCGGCGCGAGGGCTGCTTTGGCCCCATCCCTGCGCCGCGCCGGCGCCAAGCGCTGGGGTTTTACACTCAGCCGTAGAGCATCTCCGGGGCGGGAACCATATCCACACCATAGGCCGAGGCCACTGCCAGAAACTGCTCCCGCGCTGGGCGACTGAGCGGTACGACATCCGGCAGGCGCTGCCCGGGCGCCAACCGCTCACCCGCTTGCGCGACAAATCGGTCATGACCGCCCGGCGTCATCACGATGACGACCTTGGCAGGCAGATCGCTCAGATTGCGCACGCGTTGCGGCGTGCCGCGCGGCGTAAAGCACGAATCGCCCGCCGAGAGATACGACGTGCGTTCGCCGATCGTGACTTCGAGCTCGCCTGCGACCAGATGGAGGGATTCGTCTTCGTGGCGATGGATGTGCATGCCGCTGTCGCTGCCTGAGGGAAGCGTGCCATCCAGCAGTGAAAATTGCCCGCCGGTATGGTCGCCCGACAGCAGGATACGGACGCGAGCGCCCAAGAAGGCATAGTCGGCCGGTTGCGTGCTGTGGCGAATCTTGAGTGCTGGCATGGTGGCGGTGTCTTGTTGTGCGATTGATGAGGTCATCGTCGTGATGGAACCCTTAAATGCGATGGGCGGTCTTGATCATCTCGGCCGCGCGCTCGCCGATAATGACGCAGGGCGCCATGGTGTTGCCCGTGGTGATGCGCGGCAGGATGGAACCGTCGGCGACACGCAGGTTATCGATGCCGTACACCTTCAGCGTTCTGTCGACGACGGACATCGCATCGCGCCCCATTTTGGCGGTGCAGGTTTGGTGCCACACGGAGCTGGCCGCATCCCGAATAAATATTTCCATCTCTGGACGGCTCAAGGCGCCGGGCGTCACCTCGCGTTTGACGAACGGACGCATGGCGCTGGAATTGCCAATGTCGCGCGCCACGTCGACGGCAGCCAGAAGCGCCTTCATATCGGCGGGATCCGACAGGCTGTTGGCGTGAATCCGAATAGGATCGCTCGGCGCGGGGCCGGTGAGCTGCAAGTGCCCGGTACTTTGCGGACGCACCAAGGTGGGCAACAGCGACCACGAGGTGGCCGGAATGTCATATCGCGCCGCGACCTCGGCGCTTGCCAGCGGAATCCCCACCTGCATGATTTGCACATCGGGCGTACCGAGCGCATCGTCGCTGCGCCAGAAAAGATTGGCCTGCACATCGGGATTGGACACCGGCGGCGAGTCGCGGTATTCCCAGATGCAGCCCATTACCGCCACGTGATCCTGAAAGTTCTGCCCCACACCTGGCAGATGCTGAACCATCCGAATACCGAGTGCTTCCAATTGCGTGGCGTCGCCCACGCCAGACTGCATCAGTACCTTGGGCGTATGAACGGCACCCAGAGACAAGATGATCTCTTCCGTGGCCTTGAAGGTAAACGGCCGGGTGCCGACCATGCACTGCACGCCGGTAGCCCGTTTACCTTCGAAGGTGACGCGGGCGACCACGGCGCCGGTCAGCACCGTGAGGTTTGGATGATTGACGCGCGACCAGATATAGCTGCGAAAGATCGACAAGCGCTTGCCTTCTCTCATGCGCACGTCGGCCAACGAGCTGCCGCCGGTGCCCTCCATCAACGCGCCGTTTTGCGCATCGTGATTGGGGATACCGGCTGCGGCCGTACTCGCGAGCATGGCATGAGCAATGGGCTTCGGCTGCGGCACGGGCTGCACGAAGAGCAAACCGTCGCTGCCGCGTCGGGTGGGATCCCCCGCGCCTTGCCAATCTTCGATCCGCCGATAAATGTCGAGCACCGATGTGTAGTTCCAGCCGGGGTCGCCTGCTTGCTCGGCAAAGTGATCCCAGTCGCTGCGATGGCCGCGGGCCCATTGCATCGCGTTGATGCTCGAGCCGCCACCCAGCACGCGGCCCATGTTCATCGACAACGCGCGGCCGTTGAGGGTTGGGGCGGATTGCGCCTGAAACTGCCAGTCGCGCACCGACCCCAGGTTGGCCGGCCACGCGCCGGCTTCGGTGACCTCAGGGGCTGAGTCGTCGCCGCCCGCTTCGAGCAACAGTACCGACACATCGGGATTCTCGGCCAGGCGCCGGGCCACGACCGATCCGGACGAGCCGGAACCGCACACGATGAAATCGTAAGTGTCCTGCGCGATATCCGGCAACACGGCGTAGTAGGGCGGAACATGCAAGGTCACGTCGGTCGCGGCGTGCTGGGAAGTAGTGAACATGGGAAAACCTGTGCAGAAGATGTCATGAGGAAGATGAATGCGATATGCGCATGACTCCTTAACGCGGGGATTCGGCGCTTTATTCCCTCGCCACATGGTGTTGCGCCTGTCCGACATGCTGCTTGCGCCTCCGAGGCAAGCGCTGGTACGCGCACGCCCTTAAGCTCTTCGCTTCACTGATTTAGGTCCACCCCACGCCATGACTGCCGACGACACCCGTCTTCCCTGCGATGTGCCGGTGATGCTGCCCCGCCTTCGCGCCTTTGCGTTACGCCTGTCGGGCGATCGTCACGACGCGGAGGATCTCGTGCAGGCGGCGTTCGTGCGCGCACTCGAAGCGCCCGCGCAGCACCGCGTGGGATGCCACACGCTGAAATGGATGTATGCGATTGTGCGCACCGTCTGGATCGACGAATTGCGTACGCGCGGGGTGCGCAATCGCTTTCGGGTCGCCTGGGATGACGATGTTCATCAGAACGTGGCGGATCCGCTTGCTACAGCGCCTGACGCCGCAATGATGTACCGTCAGCTGTTGGACCGCGCGACACAGTTACCGATTGGGCAACGTGCTGTCGTGCGCCTGGTATCGATAGAAGGCTTGAATTACCGGGAGACCGCAGCGCGTTTGGGTGTTCCTATCGGCACGATCATGAGCCGCCTTGCTCGTGCCCGGCGGGCCATTGCCGCACCCGAGTCCCCGTAGTGCCACCGAGACGGCCGCAGCGCGTCGTTTCCCCTTATGGAAACACCCCGCATGCGCTCGGAAACCGATGTACTGAAGTTCGACCTCGGGTCGGATGCCGGTGCCGCCTGGAAGGCGGCGCTGATCAAACACCATGGTTTGTCGTGCACCTTCGACACCGCCCGGCCGTCGGAATCGTTTGCACGCGGCTGGATGCTCGGCAACGTGAGCGTGACGCAAGCCGGCATGGCTTCGATCACGCTGGCGCCCGCTCGGTCAAGCCTGGCCGACGACAGCGATTGGCTGTTTCTGAAAATAATGACGGCCGGCTACGTGGATGTCGAACAACGCGGCGACCGGCAACGCTTTCAATCGGGCAGTCTTTTTTTGCTCGATCCGGCGCGTGCCTTTTCCGAATCGTTTCCCGAGTCGGGGCACATGACCGTATTGCGCGTATCGAAAACCGTCTTGCGTGATCGGGGCTTGCGGGATTCGCTGGATGGCATCGCGGTGCCCGCCATGATCGCGCCCGACAGGCTCGCCACGATGGATCTGATTCAGTCCATTGCGCGTCAGGCCGACGCCCCCAGCCGCGGCATTCGCGATCTGATGGGCGGGCAATTGCTCACCCTGCTCGACGCCATACTGAGCACGACCGGCGCGCCGGTCACTCGCCGTAGCGCACCGGTGTTGATTCAACGCGCGAAGCAGCACATCGCCGAGCATCTCGGGCATCCGGCACTCGACATCGCCGAGGTCGCCAGTGCGGTGCATATCTCTTCCAAGCACCTGCAGCGGCTCTTTCGTGACAGCGGGCTATCGGTGATGCGCTACATCCAGGCCGAGCGCCTGGAACGCGCGCGGCAACTCTTGCACGCCCCTGCAATCGTTCCCATGTCCATTCAGGACATTGCCTGGCAATGTGGATTTACCTCGGCCGCCCACTTCAGCCGCGCATTCAGCGGCTACTTCGGGGCGACGCCCAGCGATGTGCGGATGGCGGGCGCCCGAGTGGGCGTGACGCCAACCCTCATACGTCGATCCACGCGCCCGCCCGCGGAAAGTACAGCGCGGCTCTCGCTGGACGGCCATCGAGTGCCGTGACCTGGGCGCAGTACCGCGCCAGTTGGTCGCCGTGCCGGGCACGCATGCGGTCGGCAAACGCCGCTTCGCTTTCGCCGAGATGCTGACGGCCGGTTTTATAGTCGACGATCAACCAGCCCGCTTCGGTGCTCAACGCCAGATCGATTACCGAGACCTTGCCGGCCGCATCGATCAGCGGCCATTCACGCCGGGCGCCGGCTTGCGACAGCAGCCAGCGACCGCGCTCGTGACTGAGCGTGGCCAGAAGGGTTTCCATGACCGCTTGCGCGGAGTCCTCGGCGTGGGCGGCGGGCACGCCGGCCCGCGTGAGCTGGCGTTCGAGTTGGCCGCCGTAGCCCGCAAGCGTGGCGGCGGGCCACCGGTCCATGCCGTCCTGTCCGATGCGAGCGAGCCAAGCGTGAGCCAACGTACCGATGGCGGCGTCGAAGGTGGATTCGGTGCGCCAGGCCGAGCGATCGCCACCGGCATAACGTAAAGGCGATTGCGCGTCGCGCCAACGGTTGCGTGCGTCGTCTTGCGACGCCAGGGCGGCAACCGACGCATCGTCGATGCGCGAGAGCGGCTGCCCAGGCGGCGCCACGACATCGACCACCTCACCCGCTTGCGGTGCGTCGCCGTTCGTGGGCGGCGCTTCGCACTGCAGGCTCGGCCAAAGGCGCGCGAGCAAACTGCTGGCTGCCGGCGCCTTGGGCGCCCCGCTGGCGTTGTCCAGCGACACGTGCGCGATCAGATGCAAACGTTGCTTTGCACGCGTGGCGGCTACGTAGAGCAGCCGATCGGTTTCGTATTCGGCGCGCTGCTTTTCCCGCATGGCCAGATAGCGCGAGATGGGATCGGCTTCCTGATCCGCGCGCGCCTTGATGGGGCCGAAGAGCACCCGGCCTCCGCTTTGCTCGATGCGCACGAGCGGCGACTGATCCGATCGCGGCGCACGGTGCAGGCCGTAGAGCACCACGGTATCGAACTGCAGCCCTTTCGATTTGTGCATGGTCATGATGTCGACTACGTCCGACTCAGCCGGATCGGGATTGGCATACAGGCGCTGCACGGCCGCATCGAGCCGCTCGGCGTCCAGTCCGCCATGGGGCGCCAACCGCTCGATCAGCATCAATAAGCTTTCGACGTCGTGCTCCGCGGCCGCGCCCCCATACAGTGCGGCGCCGCCCAGGCGTTGCCACGTGCGCTGCAAGGCTGCCGCCGTCGGCAGCGCCCCTGAGGCGTTGTCGTCATCCAGCAGGATGTGCGCCACGCGCTGCAGGCGCGCAAACTCGGGCGCAGTGAGCACCCGTTGCGCGTCACTGTTACTGCCCTCGCCCTTCAAGGCTGCCGCGATCAATGCCGGGATCGGTGTGTGGTGATCCTCACCGAACAGCGCCTCGAGACTATTGAGCGTGAGCCCGCACCACGGGGCGCGCAGCACCGACAACCACGCCATGCGGTCGCCCGGATGCGCTTGCGCCCGCATCAACTGAATCAAATCGGCCACGGCCGGACGTGCGCCGAGCTGCACGAGATCGACAGCACGACTGCGAATGCCGCGGGCGGTCAGGGCACGCGCCAATCCGCCCAGATGGCCGCGCGCGCGCACCAGAATCGCAATGCGATGATCGCTGCCGTACTGCGCCCGCGTGCGGTCGATCAAGTCGATCACATGGGCTTGCGCCTGGCGTTCGGTGAGCATGGCATCTTCGCCGCTCCAGGCTGCCGCAAACGACACGGCATCGCCTTCCAGTGCGGCATGAAACGGCGTCGATTTGGCGTAGGCAATGGCGCCGCTGGGCGCATCGTCGCGCGCCGGCATGATGCCGTGGAAGTTGCGGTTGACCCAATCGACGATGCCGGCTTGCGAACGGAAGTTGTCGGTGAGCTGCAGAAACTTGGGCGTCAACAAGCCCAGACCTTCGTCGCGCACTTTAAGAAAGAGGCCGACTTCCGCTTTACGAAAGCGGTAAATCGACTGCATCGGATCGCCCACCAGAAACAGCGTGCGGCCGTCGTGTTCTTGCCAGCCCGAGGTGAGCGTGGCAAGCAGATCGATCTGCGTCTGACTGGTGTCTTGAAATTCGTCGATCAATAAATGACGGATGGTGGCGTCGAGTTTGAGCAGCAGTTCGCCCGGCTCATCCGCGCTGCCCAATGCCATGGCCGCACGCTGCGCGATCTCGATGAAATCGACCTCGCCGGTTTCGGCAAAACGCATGCGCAGTTGCGCCACGGCGATCCGCAGCGCCATCATCTGGGCCGAGAGCACTTCCCATTGCGCATCCGAGAGAAAGGGTGGCGGCACATGGCGCACGCCGGCCAGCAGCGGCACCCAGCGCGAAGCGTGCGGATTGCCCGCGGCCGCTTCGAGCCATTGCGTGAAGGGCGTTTTATGGGCGCTGCCCGCGGGAAAGCCCAGATTCTTGTTCACGCCCTTGGGGCTGCGCAAGCCGCCCTGCGCAGTGAGCAATAGATCTGCCACGGCCGTCCACATTGGCAAGGCCGCTGCATCGGCCGGCAGGTCGTGCTCCCAATCGCGCAACGCGGCCAGCTTGTGCGCCGGATCGCCCAACGCATCGAGCGCGGCGGCGGCCATGCGGGCCGGGCCGCTCAACGATTGCGCCCATCCCTGGGGCATGGCGTCGTACACGCGCGCGATGTCTTCTTCCACGGCTTCGGCCAATGCCGCTTCAACGGCGTCGCGATCTTCGGCATGCGCCAAGAGCGGCAGCCACTGATCGCGTTGCCCCAGCATGCCGGCGATCGCGTCGCGTGCGGCGGCCACGTCCACATCCAGGTGTGCGAGCAACGTGCGCACGGCCTCGAAATCATCGGCCAACGCCAGCGTCGCCTCGGCGGCTGCGGCAAAGTGCTCACGCGCGTCGTCGACGATCGCCGGCATGCCTCCTAGTGCGGACAACCACGGCATGGCGCGAATGAGGCCGGCGCAAAACGAATCGATGGTGCGAATCGAAAGCCGTGCCGGATGATCCAGCAAACGCCAACCCTGCTCGGCGTCGTGCGCCAACGCAGCGCGCGCAAGCAGCCAACTGCGCCGCGCGTTGCCGCCCTCCGGCGCCGGTCCGCTATGCGCCTGCTGCAGCTTGTGCAGAACGCGCGCGTGCATCTCGGACGCCGCCTTGCGCGTGAAGGTAATCGCCACGATTTCTTCGGGGCGCGTGACGGTGGGCAAGAGCGCCAGAATACGGTCGGTCAGCAGTTCGGTCTTGCCGGAGCCTGCCGGCGCTTGCACGAGAAACGAGCCGGAAGGATCGAGTGCCGCCAGACGCGCCGCATGATCTTGCGGCAGGCGCTCTTCGGGCTGCAGCGAGGCGCTGTCGTCTTGATGGGGGGAAAGGCTCTCGCTCACGCTGCATGCTCCTCGTGGTCGTCATCATCCAGGGCGAGGCGGAGAAACGGCAGCGCATCGCAATACAACAGATCGTCAGGCCGCAAAACGATGTTGGGCGCGTGCCCCGCCGCATACTCATCGGCCAGGGCATGAATGGCATCGCGCCACCGCGCCAGAATCGCAGCCCACGTCATTCCCGCGAACGCTTCCGTTTCGCTAGGGATGGGCACACCTTCAATGCCGAGATCGGTATCGGCCAAGCCTTGCACTGCGATGCGGCGCGCATGAATCTGCGCGAGGATCAAACCGGCGACATCGTCGGGTGCGCGATGGCCGGCACTCACGGCGTCCGCATTCACGGCTTCGCCATCCGCAAGCACTGCGGCATAAAACGGCAATTGCAGATTGACCGGCCGCGCACGCGACCAATCGGATTGCGGGCGCAGCGGGGCCATGCCGGTTTTGTAATCGACGATCAGGCTGCGCCCATCGGCCAATCGATCGCGGCGATCGAGCCGCACCGAAAGCGACAGCAACCCATGGCGCCATTCGATCAATTGCTCGACCTCGCCGATCGCAAACGGCTCGCGCTGTGCTTCGACGTCGAACCACGCTGCCAATACCCGCGCGCCGCGTGCGCACTCGAGCGCTCGCAACGCCGGCGGGTAGGCCACAAGCTCGCTATCCGCAGCAGCCGCCACGGCCTGCTCGATCACGGCCGGCAAGGTGTCATCGCCGATCGCCTCATGCAAGCGGTCCTGGTCGAGCACCATGCTCCACACCACTTCAAGCGCCTTGTGCAAGAACTGCCCGCGCACATTGACGCTGGCCGCATCGCCATAGGGCAGCAGCGCCCGCCCGCCCAAACGATGGCGCACGAACGCCCACTGCGGATTACGCGCCTGCGCTTCAAGCACGTCCAAACCGCCGCGCGTGGGCGTGGCACGGGTGAGGGGTGGCCCGCGATCGTCCTGGATCGAGGCCAGTGTCATCGGCGCGATTGCCGGCGCCACGCCGGCGCTCAGGATATCGCGCAAGTCATCGGCGGCATCGGGCAAGCCTGCGATCAACGGCGACGGCCGCAGCTCGCGTTCCCCTTCCGCAGCCGGGTAACTGGCGATCACGGTGGGCGCACAGCGGCACAACGCGTTGAACATGCCTTCCGCCCACAACCGTTCGCGTTCGGGCGTGGCGCGCGGGGTACCGGCCTGTCGCAGCACGGCAAGCGGCAACAGCGGATTGGGCTTGGGCGACGCCGGCAGCACATCGTCAGTCAGCCCGAGCACCCACACGCCATCCCAATGGCCGCCCTCGGCTTCGAGCATGCCCAGCACGTCCAGGCGCGCGAGCGGATCGCGCTGCGGCTGAAATACGGTGGCCAACGTGAGTTGTTCCAGCAGCCCCACCGCATGCACGGCATCGAGATTGCCGGCGGCCGGGGATAACGCCGCATATTGATCCAGCACGTCGCTGAACGCGCCCACCACCTGAAATGAAACGGAGTCAGGCGAAGCGTCGCCCGGAAAACCAAGCGCAGTGAGCGCTTCGCGCAGGATCTTGCCCCACCGATCGGTGCCGGCTTTCGCCGGTGCCGCATTGAATACGACGATCGAGGCTTCCCACGCATCGGCCAAACGCGGCAGCCCGCCCAACGCCGCACGCCAGCGGGCCTGATCGATACGCGAGAGTGCACGCCGGCGCCACTGCGCATCGCACGCCGCCCGCGCTGCCGCCTCGGGCCGCTCGCCCGCGCAATGCCCGGCCAGCAACGCCGCGCCCACGATGCCGGGCTCCGCATGGCCCGCCTCCAGCAGCGCCGCCCAGGCCTTGAGCCAGGCCAACGCCGCCCGCACCGCCGGCCATTCGTTGAGCGGACGCCCCACAGCCACGTTGAAACTGTGACGCGGCGCCCCGCTCTCGTCAGCCAGCGCCTGCGTGAGCACGCGACGCGCAAACGGTGCGTCGGCATCGAGCTGCGTCGATACGATGGCGTATCGTCCCTCGGGTGCGGCATCGAGCCAATGCGCGGCCCAAGCTGCTGCGGCACGCCATTGCGCGCCATGATCGGCGGCGCAATAGCGCTGTGGATGTGCGGGCTGAGCAAGCGTATCTTCAAACCTGAACCACGCGGTGCCACGCTCTTCGAGCGCCGCCAGCAAACGCGCCAGCCGCGGTGAGATCTCGGAAAATCCCGCCAGCACCACGCGTTCGGGCAAGGCCAACGCGCCCTGCGATACGGCGTCCAGCACCGCGGCATAACCGCGGTTGGCGTCTTCGGCATCGAGCGTGCGCAGCCGAGCGCGATAAGCCTCGCGCCAGCGTTCGAATCCGCGATACTCATCCGTTTCCGCGCCCGATGGCACATGGATCGCCCACTCGTCCATCAGGATATCGGCATCGATGGCGAGCTTGGCGGCTTGACCCATATCCAGCAACACGCGATCGGCTTCGGCCACGCGAATCACGTCGCGCCACAGCAATTGCGTTGCAAACCCGTCGAGACGAAACCGCGCCACCTGCCACTGCGGATCGAAGCTGAGTTCTTGCGCGGCTTCAACGAGCCATGCCGACAGCGGCAAGATTCGCGGCAGTTCGCTTACCTGACGTTCGCGCCGCGCACGTTGGGCGAGATCCAGCGTGAGCCGGCGCGCCAAACGATTGTTGACCGTCAACACCCAGGTGGACGCTGCCGGCAGCCGTGCCAGATCGTCAAGGGTAACGGCGGGCGAAAAGTCGAGCGATTCCTGCATGCGAGGGCCTTTTTCGAAGAGGAAGAAAGGATACCCCGAGTTGCACGCCCCGCTGGCCCACCAGTGCTCAATCCCGCACTACATGGATGCCGAATCCTGCTTCGTCAGGAGCAAGCTCAGGCCGCAATGTGAGCGCAGGGATGCTGTAATCCCCCGCATTCTGCTTGCGAAAGGGAATGGGCGCCGTCGTCATCAGGTTATCGAGGCGCTCGCCCAACGCTTCGCTCACCCGCTCGAACCCCGCCCCATCGATCTTGCTTGTGCGATGGATCACATGCGCCGGTAGCACATCGAAGCCCGGATAGAACAAAACACCATGCTGAATCGGGAACAGGATGTCATCGATCGCGCCGTTGATGCCGCGCGGCGCGTAGTGCGATTCCCATCCGCCGGTGGTGACAACCAGCATGGCCCGCTTGCCGGCCATGCTGCCTTCGCCATAGCGGTCGCCCCAATGGGTGTCGGAATGTTCGCCAACACCGTACGCGAAGCCGCATGCGTACACCCGATCGATCCACCCCTTCAGGATGGCCGGCATTGAAAACCACCATAGAGGGAATTGCAGAATGACGGTATCCGCCCAGCGCAGCTTGTCTTGCTCGCGTGCAATATCCTCGCTTTGGGTGCCGGCGGCAAACGCGTGCTTGGAGTTGTGCGATGCGTCGAAGCGCGCACCGGATAGCGACGCCGTGTTGTCGCCGGCATCTAGCACGGCCTTCCACTTCATCGCGTAAAGGTCGGACACCTGTACTGCATGGCCCGCGTGCTGCAGGCGCTGAACGGCAAAATCTTTAAGCGAGCCATTCAATGACTGCGGCTCGGGGTGGGCATAGACAATAAGAACGTTCATAAAAGACGACTCCATCGGTAAGTGCCCCCACGATAGGATCGCCCGAGATATATTGGAAATCAATTTCTGAAATGGCAGGTATGTCTATGGTCAATTCCTATGCCGGTAATGCCTCCGCCGCCAGTTCGTCCGCAGCGCGCTCCGCCACGTCAAATTCATCTGCGGCGAACTTCTCTTTAAGACAACTCGACCTCAATCTTCTCGTCACGCTCGACGCATTGCTGATCGAACATAACGTGACGCGAGCGGCCGAACGATTGCACCTCACGCAGCCCACCGTGAGTTTGCAGCTTGCGAGATTGCGCGATTTCTTTGGCGACCCGTTGCTGCTGCCGGGCCCGCGCGGCATGCGGCCCACCGCACGGGCGGATGAACTGCGCGAACCCCTTCAGCAAGCCCTTGCCGCGCTCAAGCACGCCGTGGCGCCGTCACACCCCTTCGATCCCGCCCTATCGCAACAAACGTGGCGTGTTGCTGCGTTCGACTACAGCGAGTTCACGGTGCTGCTGCCTGCTTTGGCGAGCTTGCGGACTTCCGCGCCGGGAACGCGGCTGGCCGTGCTCCAGACCCCGCCCGCGCGCGTGGCGCGGATGGCGGAGCAGGGAGAGATCGATTTTGCGTTTCTGATTGGCGCCGAGGCGCCGCTCGACTTGCATCGCTTGCCCTTGTTCAACGAGCGCTACGTGCTTGCCGGCCGTGCGGGCCATCCGCGCTTGCAACGCCGCCCTACCCTGGCGCAGTTTTGCAAGCTCGATCATGTGATCGCATCACCCGACGGCGGCGGATTTCACGGCGTGACGGACACCGTATTGGCCGAGCGCGGGCTGACGCGTCGCGTGGCGTTGTCCGTGCCGCACTTTCTCTTTCTCAGGTCGGTGCTGGAAAACACCGACCTGGTGGCGATGGTGCCATCACGGCTGGTGCGCGGCAACGCGGCGCTACAAGTGGTAGAGCCGCCCATCGAGGTGCCCGGGTTCGAGATGCTGATGCTCTGGCATGAGCGGGTGCATCGCGATCCCGCGCATCAATGGCTGCGCGCGCACATCGCCGGCTCGATCTAGCGTTGCGGTTGCGGCGCGGCCCCCACGTCCTTGCGCACCTTGGCCACGTCGGATGCCGATACGGCGGCAGCATTGTTGCCCCAGCTGGTACGCACGAACGACACCACGTCGGCCACTTCCTTGTCCGTCAAGCGCCAGTCGAAACCCGGCATGGCGTACTCGGTCGGCGCGCTCGCCGTTCCCGGCATTTGCGCCCCTTTGAGCACGATGTGGATCAACGACGTGGGGTCGGCGGTGTTGACCGTCGAGCTCAACGCCAACTGCGGAAAGGTCTCGGCGTAGCCCTGGCCGGTCGATCGATGGCACGCGGCGCAGTTGTTCAGAAAGGCCATCGCACCATCGCCTTTATCCGTGCCGGTGCGCAAGGCTTGCGCGGTGGCCGGATTGGCCGCCAACGGCGTGGTGGCTTTGGGATCTACCGGCGGCAGGCTCTTGAGATAAACGGCAATTGCGTTCAAATCCGCATCGGTGAGGTACTGCGTGCTGTCCTGCACGACCTCGGCCATCCCGCCAAATGCTGCGGCGTGACTGTTGCGACCCGACTTCAGGAAAGTCGCGATGTCTTCCTTGGTCCATGTGCCTAACCCGCCCACCATATCGCCACGCAGGTTCTTGGCGAGCCAGTTATCGATGACGGCACCCGACAAGAACGCCGAACCGTCCGCATCGCTGATCGCCTTCTCCTGCAAGGCAAAGCCGCGCGGCGTGTGGCAACTGCTGCAATGGCCCAAGCCTTCGACCAGATACTTGCCGCGCAATAACGCGTCGTGATCGGACGGTGCGTCCGGCATCTCGGCCGCTGTCGGGGCGCGCGTTGCAGCGGTTCCTGTTGCCGGCGCGCCTGGTGTTGAAGCGCCAGCCGTGGCGGTGGGCGGGGTGGATGATGTGGCTGGCGCATTGCCGGCCGCGGCACTCGCAGCAACAGGATCGGGTGCGAACATCCACCGCCAGATCCCCAGCGGCCACCGCATCGATAACGGCCACACGATGTCGGTATCTTTATTGGCCTGATTCACGGGTTCCACGCCATGCATGAAGTACGTGTACAGCGCGTTGATGTCGTCCGGTGTGACGTTGGCGTACGCCGTGTAGGGCATCGCGGGATACAGCGAATGCCCGTCGCGGGCCTTGCCTTGGCGCAAGGCCCGATCGAAGTCTTCGAGCGTGTAATTGCCGATGCCCGTGTCTTTGTCCGGCGTGATGTTGGTCGAGTAGATGGTGCCTAACGGCGACGCGATTCCCAACCCACCGGCAAACGGTTTGCCGCCGCCCGCCGTATGGCACGCGATACAGTCGCCGGCGCGCGAGAGGTATTCGCCGCGCTTGATCATTTGAGCGTCGACAGTGCCTGCCGTCGCACCGGCACCGGCACCGGCACCGATCTTGTCATCGGTATTGGCGGATGCACGGCCCACATTGCCTTCGCCCGAGGGCGTTGTGCCCAAGGCCGGTGTGTCGGAAACGGCTTCGGCCGCCCAAACGCCACTCGTGGCGCCTAACGAAATCGCGGAGAGTGCCGCAACAATGGCATGCTTGATCATTGTGCGTCTCCTTAAGCCTGAACCAGCGGACCGGGGTTCTTCAAATACTGGTCGCGGATGGCTTGCGCCGACCAATATGCCAGCGCACCGACCACACCGGTCGGGTTGTAGCCCATGTTCTGCGGGAAAGCACAGGCGCCCATCACGAACACATTTGGCACATCCCAACTCTGCAGGTATTTGTTGACGACACTTTCTTTGGGATTGGTTCCCATGATTGCGCCGCCGGTGTTGTGCGTGCTCTGGTAGGGACGCGTGTCGTAATGCGAACCCTTCTTGCGCACGCCGACGAAATATTTTTCCGGCTTCATGGCTTTCGCCACTTCTTCCATTCGCGTGCCCATATAGCCCAGCATGTCGTATTCGTTATCGTGCCAGTCGAACGTCATGCGCAAGAGCGGTTGACCGTAGTGATCCTTGTACGTGGGATCGAGTGACAGATAGGCGTCGCGATAGGACATCACCGAACCCGAAATGCCGATCGTCATATAGCGCTGATAAGCGTCCTGCACGCCCGCTTTCCATGCGGTCCCCCAACTCGGGGTGCCCGGAGGCGTGGCCGCTTGCTTGATGGGGCGCCCACCCGTGCGCACGTGGCGAATACTCGCCCCACCCAGAAATCCCAACGGGCCGTGATCGAACTGATCGCCGTTGAGATCGTCCATACCCACGCCGCCCGCGCCGGTGCCTGCGAACGGATTGAGTTGCGTGCCTTTCGGCAGCAGCACATTCACGCCGCCGTTCATTTGATAGGCGTAGTTTTTGCCGACCGTACCTTCGCCGGTTTTGGGATCGTAGGGCTGGCCGATGCCCGAGAGCAGCAGCAGACGAACGTTATGCATCTGGTAAGCCGACAGAATCACGAGGTCCGCCGGCTGGTCCACTTCGCGGCCCTGCGCGTCGATATACGTCACGCCGACCGCTTTGTTCCCGGTCGAATCAAGGTTGACCTTGATCACGTGGGCGCGCGTGCGCAACTCAAAATTGGGCTTCTTCAACAGCACCGGCAGGATGGTGGTTTGCGGCGAAGCCTTCGAGTACATATAGCACCCGTAGTTTTCGCAGAACCCACAGAAATTACAGGGCCCCAGACGCACGCCATACGGATTGGTATACGGTGCCGACGCGTTGGCGGCAGGTGCCGGGTAAGGATTGAAGCCGACCTCGCGCGCTGCTTTGTCAAAGAGCTCCGCGCCCAGCGTGGTCGCCAATGGTGGCAGTGGAAATTCCTTGCTGCGCTTACCTTCGAGCGGATTGCCGCCCGCGACGATTTGACCGTTCAAATTGCCGGCCTTGCCGGAGGTGCCGCACACGTACTCAAACTTGGAAAAGTAGGGTTCCAGTTCATCGTAAGTCACACCGAAGTCCTGGATGGTCATGCCCTCGGGAATGAAATCCTTGCCGTAGCGCGTTTCGTAACGGGTACGCAATTCCAATTCTTCAGGCAGCGCTCGGTAATGCATGCCGTTCCAGTGGAAACCGGCACCGCCTACACCATCGCCCAGCAGGAATGAACCGTTCTGGCGGTAAGGCACGGCCACATCGTCGACCTTGTGGCGGATCGTGACCGTTTCCTTAGACAGGTCCTGAAAGAGTTTGCCGCGCACCGAGTACGCCAGCTCATCGAGCACCTTGGGATACTCGGCGTCCTTGGGCGTATCTTTCATTTCGCCGCGTTCCAGCGCGAGCACGTGCAAACCCGCGTCAGTCAACTCCTGGCCAAGAATCGCGCCAGTCCATCCGAAACCGACCAGCACGGCATCGACTCTGTCTTTTTTGATTGCCATCGCTTAGCCCTTTTCCCCGGAAATCGATACTGGCCCATACGGATACTTCGCATTCGGCTGGTCGACCCAATCCATGTAGTCGCCGCGAGCGCCCGGAAAGCCGACGAGTTTCCAGCCCACCATGCCCTTGTTGCCGCCGTATATGGGATCCGCGAGAAATCCTTCCTTGGTATTGGAAAGCAGATAATCGAAGAAGGTTTTGGCCGGAATCGATTCGAAATCGGGTTTGCCCGCCTGCACGTCTTTCAGTACTTGTTCCTGCGTCGGCCGGTCGAGTTCGACAAAGACCTTGCCGTGCGTTTTTTTGCACCAGGTGTCGCAATCCTGTATGCCATGCCGATATGCTTCGCGCGGACTCTGATTGATCTGATAACCCATCTCCGGGATGGAATCGGGATGAAACGGCCCCTGCATATACCAGAGCTTGCCGTGCCCATAGGGCATTTCCATTTGCCGATCGATGAACTCGGGCACGCCGGCCTGGATCGCACCTGGGCCGTAATCGTCGGCCGGAATCAAATGATCGACGGCGGCGTTGATGAACGCCCACTCCTGCTTGGAGAAGTACGTGGGGGAATACGCTTTATTATCCTGGCGCGCAATCGGCGCCTCGTTGCTACAGGCCACTTGCGTAAGCGCGGCACCCGCTGCCATGGTCGAGGCAGGAACGATCGCCAGCGCCTGCAGGAAGCGTCTGCGCGGTCGCGTATCTTCTGTCATGTAAGTCTCCGTGAACAGTCCGCGTCGTCACGGGAGCCAAACACGTCATTTCGATAATGGCAGAGAGGATCGCGACAACACCATCTGCGCTTAAAAACGCAAAAGGCCTTCTGTGTCGACAGAAGGCCAAATGATTATCCGCGTGGTGAAGGTAAAAGCGCGCGAAGCTTGAGCAGAACAGTAGGCTTTAAGTTTTTTGTAATCGAATTAATATAAAGCTGAATACGGCTTAATTATTGATGGATCGACACGATATTAACGTTCCGTCGCGTCTTAATGACAAGAAGCTGAATATACAATTATACGAACAGTATTCGCTACTGACCAATCCGTCCATCAAAACCCGCAGAGCGCGGCGACCGCCTCCCAATTGATTCGCATCTCGGGCGATTGATACGCCCAGAAGCCGAGCGCCAGCACAGTGCCAACGGCAACGTACGTCGTCCATCGCCATCCGCGGGGCACCCGTGACCATGCCAGGCCGTCGACCGATGTTTCGACGGACATGTCGATAGGCGGCTCAACAGGCGCACCTGCGGGCACGGGGTCAGGCACACGATCGCGCGTGGGGCGAAGCATGATCTAAGCTGCTGCCGGCGCGGGCATGCGAACCGCAATCGCCTGCTCACGCACCGGAAAGCACAACAGCGCCGCCACCACGGCGAGTACCAGACCGATCCACCACATGGCATCGTAGCTGCCGGTGCGGGAATAAAGCCAACCCCCCAGGCCTACGCCAATGAAGCTGCCGATCTGATGCCCGAGAAACACGATGCCCGACAGCGTGGCGGCATAGCGAAACCCGTAGATCTGGCCGATCAAGCCTTGCGTGAGCGGCACGGTTCCCAGCCAGAACAAACCCATCCACGCGGCAAATGCATACAGCACGAGCGGGGTAAGCGGAACAAACAAGACGAGTGCCATCCCGAATGCCCGTAGAAAATAGATGCCGGCTAGCAGGTGCTTCTTGCTGTACTTGCCGCCCAGCTTGCCCGCGCCGAACGATCCGGCCACGTTGAACAAACCGATCAGCGCCAGCGCCGTGGCGCCGTGCGTCGCCGTCAACCCGCTATCTGTCACGAAGGCCGGCAAGTGCAAGGTGATGAAGGCCGTATGGAAGCCGCAGACGAAATAGCTCCAGAACAGAAAATGGAACGACGGATGCCGAAAGGCCTGACGCACCGCACCGCCCAGCGACAAGTGCAGTTCGCCTGGCGCGGCGGGCGCCGGCTTGCCGCGCAGGAAATACGCCAGCGGCAGGATCACCGCGACCATGGCCGACAACACCCACAATGCGCCGGTCCAATCAAAGCCACTGATGAGGAACTGACCCGAGGGCACGATCAGAAACTGGCCGAGCGAGCCGCCTGCGCTGGCGATGCCCATGGCCGTGCTGCGCGAGGCCGGCGGCACGGCGCGGGCGATCACGGGCAAGATCACGGGAAACGTGACGCCGCCCTGCCCCAGGCCAACGAGCACGCCGGCCGTGAGATAAAGCATCGGCTCGGTGGTGGCGAAGCACATGCCGATCAGGCCGACGATGTAGATGACGGCGCCGAGCGCCATGGTGCGGCCTGCGCCCCAACGGTCGGCCATGATGCCCATGCCGATGCACGACAGGCCCCACACCAGGTTTTGAATGGCGAACGCGATCGAAAACACGTCGCGGCCCCACCCGTTCTGCAGCCCGACCGGCTGCATGAAAAGGCCGAAGGTGGCGCGTACCCCCATGGCAAACAGGACAACGAGCGTCCCCATGATGATGATGCGCAGGGGCTTGCTGTCAGTGGGGCTCATTGGGCGTCCTAAGGGACTGTTATCGAGAAACCGCGGGGGTTGCCGCTGCACGCCAACCCTTGTCTCGAAGGGCATGAACTCGGCGTGCGCGCAGATAATACGGGTGGTGTCGCCAGCAGGAATCGAACCTGCAATGCAGTCTTAGGAGGACCGGGGTATATCCATTTACCTATGGCGACATCGCCTTGGATTGTAGACGCAAAATCCGGCGCTTCCGCCAGCCCCTGCCAAGAGGCGGGTGGAAGCTGTTGCGATGCGTTCGGCACATCGCGGCAACCCCCCTTGCACGTGGCCCGATCAGGGTGTGGACACTGAAGGCCCGGTAGGCCGGCGCTCGAGCATCAGATCGTAGAGACTGCGCGCGGCGGGCGACAGCACCGTGCCACGACGCTGCACCAGATACAGACGCCGCACCAGCCCGCGCACGCGTATCGGGCGACTGATCAGATCGGGGCGCTGGAACTCGAAAAGCGTCAAGGCCGGTACCACCGTGATGCCGATGCCGGCGGCGATCATGCCGGTGAGCGTGGCCAACTGCTCCACTTCAAGAACCGTATTGAGCGGCATCGGATGAAAAGCCAGCTCCAGTTGCTGACGCACGCTATGCGAACGCGCCAGATGGATAAATGGCGCGGCGGCCAAATCGCGCAGGCCAACCCGGGCTTGAGTGGCGAGCGGATCGTCGCGACGGCACACCAGGTGAAATCGGTCTTCGCACAGCAATTCGGCCTGCAGATCCTTGGCCTGCACATTGGATGAGGCCAAGGCAAAATCGACGCGTCCGGCGCGCAGCAATTCGAGACACGGCGCCGACAGCACATCGGCCAGCCGGAGCTCGATGCCGGGATAGCGGCGACGAAATTCAGCAACGATCCCCGGCAGCCAGCCCGAGGCGACCGACGGCAACGCGGCAACCGCCACGCGACCCTTTTCGCGCGCGGCACGTCCGCGAAAATCGTCCACCATTTCGTCGAATTCCGTGACCATGCGCCGGATCGACTGCTCCAGCACCTGGCCTTGCGGTGTGAGCGACACATTGCGCGTGTCGCGATCGAAGAGCCGGTCGCCCAGACTTTCTTCGATGGCGCGGATCTGCGTGCTGAACGCGGACTGCGACAAATTGCATTGCTGCGCGGCGCGCGTAAAGCTGCGCTGATCGACCAGCGCCAGGAAGGCACGAAGATCGCGGGTCGATAGATTGATCTCTTTCATCGTGGCGTGATGGCTCCGTAACGTTGGTCTGCATGTCGGCTCAACGCGTTGATGGCAACGACCGCCGGCCAAGAGTCATACCTTGACTTCCAATTTATCTGCTGTGTCGCTTAATCGATCTGAATTTTCTGTTTCACCAATTCTAAGCCACGCGATAAAGTGACGGTGCCTGCTCGATCGGGCCCACGAAATCTAGAACACCACACATCGGCTTAACCCCCCGAGGAGAGAGACAACATGTCTACGATGACGCGCCGTACCGTCTTGCGTGCGATGGCTGCCGCGCCCGCCATGTATCTGGGCATTCCGAAGTTCGCACACGCGGCCGAGTTCAACTTCAAGTACGCCAACAACCTGCCCATCACGCACCCGTTGAACGTGCGGTCGCAGGAAGCGGTGGACCGGATCAAGCGCGAGTCGAACGGCCGGCTGGACATCACCATCTTCCCGAACAACCAATTGGGCGGCGATACCGATATGTTGTCGCAGGTGCGCAATGGCGGCATCGAACTCTTCACGCCGTCGGCGCTGGTGATTGCCACGGTGGTGCCGGTGGCCGCGATCAACGCGGTGGGCTTCGCCTTCGCCAATTACGATCAGGTCTGGCAAGCGATGGATGGCCCGCTGGGCGCCCATGTGCGCGAGGCGATCGGCCGCGCCAATCTGTATGCCTTCGAAAAAATGTGGGACAACGGCTTTCGCCAGACCACCACCAGCAATCGCCCGGTTACGTCGGCGGCCGATCTGGACGGCACGAAGATTCGCGTGCCGGTGAGCCCGTTGAGCATCTCGATGTTCAAGGCGCTGTCGGCATCGCCCGCGAGTCTGCAGTTCAGCGAGGTGTACTCGGCGCTGCAAACACGCATCGTCGATGCGCAGGAAAATCCCTTGCCCATCATTCAGGCCGCCAAGTTGTATGAGGTGCAGAAATTTTGCTCGCTCACCAATCACATCTGGGACGGTTACTGGTTCATCGCCAACGGCCGCGCGTTCAAGCGCTTGCCGCCCGATCTGCAACGCTTGTGGGAAACGGCCTTCAACGAGGCGGGCGTGAAGCAACGCGACGACCTCAAAACGATGAATCAATCGATTCAGGCCGATCTGGAATCGAAAGGGTTGAAGTTCAACACCACCAGCCCGGATTCGTTCCAGGCGGCACTGCGCCGCGCCGGCTTCTACACCGAATGGAAGACCAAGTTCGGCGACCAAGCATGGGGCCTGCTCGAAGCCGTGTCCGGCAAGCTGGCCTGACGCCATGGACGCCGTCGCCGCCTTTACCCAGCAGCAACCCGGCGCCCAACCGGTTCAACGCCCCCGGCTGGCGGCGCTGGATCGCTGGTTGGGTTTTCTCACCGAAGTGCCGGCCGCCCTCCTGGTCGTGGCCGAGATCATCCTGTTGTTGGCCGGCGTGATTGCGCGCTACGTGTTTCACGCGCCGCTGGTCTGGACCGATGAACTCGCGTCCATCCTTTTCCTGTGGTTGTCGATGCTGGGCGCCGTGGTGGCGCTGCGCCGCGGCGAGCACATGCGCATGACGGCGTTGCTGGCGCGCGTCTCGCCCAGCACCCGCGCGCTGCTGGACGTGGTGGCGATCGCCGCGTCACTGGCGTTTCTGGCGATGGCGTTTCCGCAAGCCCTCGACTATGCGATCGAAGAAGCGGTGGTGGTGACGCCTGCGCTCGAAATCCCCAACGCCTGGCGCGCGGCCGCGCTGCCCACCGGGTTCGGCCTGATGCTGATCGTTGGTGTGGTGCGCCTTTTGCGCGTGGGCAGCCTGCGCCAAGCCGGCCTGGCCGTGTTGATCGTGGCGGCGGTAGTGGGGGTGTTTGTGCTGGCGCAGCCGCTTTTGATGCCGCTGGGCAAACTCAACCTCATCATCTTCTTCGTGGGTGTTGTGGCGGCCAATGTATTCATGGGCGTGCCGATCGCGTTTTCGTTTGCATTGGCGACCTTCGGCTATCTCGCGCTCACCACACATACGCCGTTGATGGTGATCGTCGGCCGCATGGATGAGGGCATGTCGCACCTGATTCTGCTGGCTGTGCCGATGTTCATTTTCCTGGGTTTGCTGATCGAGATGACGGGCATGGCGCGCGCCATGATCGGCTTTCTGGCGAGCCTTTTGGGACACGTGCGCGGCGGCCTGTCGTATGTGCTGATCGGCGCGATGTATCTGGTGTCGGGCATCTCGGGCTCGAAGGTGGCCGACATGGCGGCCGTGGCACCCGCACTGTTTCCCGAAATGAAAAAGCGCGGGTCCAAGCCTGGCGATCTGGCGGCGCTGCTGGCGTGCACCGGCGCGCAAACCGAAACCATTCCGCCAAGCATCGTGCTCATCACCATCGGCTCGGTAACGGGCGTATCGATCGCGGCGTTGTTTACCGGCGGCATGCTGCCCGCGGTGGTGCTGGGAATTACGTTGGGCGCCATCGTCTGGGCACGCACGCGCCATCAGGATTTGAGCCACGTCACGCGTTCACCGGGACGCGAGATCCTGAAGGCCATGGCCATCGCGATTCCCGCCCTGATCCTGCCGTTCGTGATTCGCGCCGCGGTGGTCGAAGGCGTGGCGACCGCCACCGAGGTGTCCACGATCGGCATTGCCTATTCCGTACTGGCCGGGTTGCTGATCTATCGCCAATTCGACTGGCGCCGACTGCCCACGATGCTGATCGAAACAGCGGCGCTGTCCGGCGCCATCATCTTCATCGTGGGTGCGGCCACCGGCATGGCCTGGGGGCTTACCCAATCGGGCTTCTCGCGCGATCTGGCCGCAACCATGGCATCGTTACCGGGGGGCACCACCGGCTTTCTGATCGTGTCGATCATCGCCTTCGTGATCCTGGGCAGCGTCCTTGAGGGCATCCCGGCGATCGTGCTGTTCGGGCCGTTGCTGTTTCCGATTGCGCGCGCCGTGGGGGTGCATGAAGTGCACTACGCCATGGTCGTGATTCTTTCGATGGGCGTGGGCCTTTTCGCACCGCCCTTCGGCGTGGGCTATTACGGCGCGTGCGCCATCAGCAAGGTCAATCCGGACGACGCGATTCCGTATATGTGGGGTTATCTGAGCGCACTCATCATCGGGGTATTCCTGGTGGCGTTCATCCCCTGGATCTCGATCGGTTTTCTGTAATCAACGCATCGATAAGGTGGCATGACATGAGTCGTTTTTTTGGTGAAGTGCGGCAGGCAGGTTACGTGGTGCACGATATTCACGAGGCCATGACCTATTGGAGCGAAACGCTGGGTATTGGCCCCTGGTTTTATGCGGATCGCGTGCCGGTCGAGAATTTTCATTATCGTGGCGCGCCCTCGCCCATTCAGGTCTCGGTCGCGCTCGCGAACTCCGGCCCCTTGCAGATCGAATTGATCCAGCAACGCAACGATGCGCCGTCGATGTACAAGGATTTCCTGGATGCCGGCCGCACCGGGCTGCAGCATATGGCCTATTGGACCGAAGACTTCGACGCCGATCTCGAACGGCTCTCGCAACAGGGGCTGGCGGTGGGCATGAGCGGCGAGGTCGGGCAACGCGGACGGTATGTGTATTTCGACACCGAAACCCATCCCGGCACGGTGATCGAATTATCGGAAGTGGCAGGCCCCAAGGGCAAACTCTTCAAACTGATTCGCGATGCTTCGCTCAATTGGGACGGCACGCAACCCGTACGCCCCTTCCCCGATCTCTCGACGTTGTGACACCATGACTTCCACCCCGCGTCCCGAGTTTGAAGCCACCTACCTGATCGAAACGCCGTTTGCGCTTGAGCAGGCGGCCAACGTGCTGGCAGGCGAGCAATCCAGCGGCACCTTCGTGCAAGTGGCCGGCGAAACCGCCGACCTGCGTGCCCGCTCGCGCGCCACCGTGTCCGCCATCCGGGAATTGGGCACGGTGCATACGCCCAGTTTGCCGAACGCGTTTCTCGAACGGCGCCAGATCGGCGGCCCGTATAAGCGTGCCGAAATCACGGTGCGTTTTCCCATCGATAACGTGGGTGCGAATCTGCCGACGCTGGCCGCCACCGTGGCCGGCAATATCTACGATCTGGGCGAGATGACGGGCGTGAAGTTGATGACACTCACGCTGCCACCCGACTACGTGCGCCAATTCGATGCGCCGCGGCACGGGGTGCAAGGGACGCGGCTGCTCACCGGCTGCACGTCGGGTCCGATCGTGGGCACCATCGTCAAGCCCAACGTGGGCATGTCGCCGCAGGATACGGCGCGCGTGGTCGACGAGCTGTGCATGGCGGGCGTGGACTTCATCAAGGACGATGAAGTGATGGCCAACCCGCCACATTCGCCATTGCATGAACGTGTGGCTGCGGTGATGGCCGTGATCAACCGGCATGCCGAGCGCACCGGTCGCAAGGTGATGTACGCGTTCAATATTTCCGACGATCTGGACGCGATGCGGCGGCACGCGGATCTGATCGAGAAGGCGGGCGGCACGTGCGTGATGGCAAGCCTGAATTGGTGTGGGTATGCCGCCATTCAATCACTGCGGCGCACGACATCGCTGGCGCTGCACGGTCATCGCAATGGCATGGCGATGATGTCGCGCCATCCTTTGCTGGGCATGGATTTTCAGGCGTATCAGGTGCTGTGGCGCTTGGCGGGCGTGGATCAATTGCACGTCAATGGCCTGGCCGGCAAGTTCTACGAAAGCGATGACAGCGTGGTCGCCTCGGCACGCGCTTGCCTGCAACCCCTGGCCGGCGACGACGCGGTGATGCCGGTATTTTCGTCGGGTCAATGGGCAGGCACCGTTCCGCCCACCTATGCAGCGGTCAAAAGCGACGATCTGATTTTCCTCTCCGGCGGCGGCATCCTCGGCCACCCCGATGGCGCGGCCGCCGGCGTGCAAAGCATTCGCGACGCCTGGCGGGCTGCGGGCGAAGGCGTGCCCTTGCCGGTCTATGCCGAGACGCGTCCAGCGTTGGCCCACGCGCTGGCGTTCTATGGCTGACGCGGCGATGGCTGCCGCGGGTATCGTTGCAGCGCAGGATGTGGCGGCGCACACCACCATTGCCGCCTGCAGTACGGTCACCCTCGCGTACTACGGTGACGACTTCACGGGTTCGACCGATACGCTTGCGACCGCGGTACAAGCCGGCTGGCGCGCAGCCTTGTTCATGCGTGTGCCCACGGCGCAAGACTTGGCCGCATTCGGCCCATTGGATTGCATCGGCATTGCGGGAACGGCGCGCGCGCAATCGCCCGCGCAAATGGACGACACCTTGCCGGCCATTTTTCGCGGCCTGGCAGCCACGGGTGCGCCCTTCATTCAATATAAAACGTGTTCGACGTTCGACAGCGCCCCGCACATCGGTAACATCGCCCATGCAATGGCCATCGCCCGCCAGGTGCTCGGCGCTCGGCCCGCGTTGATCGTGGGCGGCCAGCCGAGTCTGGGCCGCTACTGCGCGTTTGCCACCTTGTATGCGCGTGCCGGACACGATGCGGCGGTCTATCGCATCGACCGACATCCGACAATGTCGCGCCATCCTGTTACCCCCATGCTGGAACCCGATCTGCGGCGGCATTTCGCCGCGCTGGGCACGCCTGGGATCGTGTCATTCGACACGGTGCAACTCGATCATGCCAACGACGAGGCACGCTGCGCAGCATTGGATACGATGCTGGCGGCTTCGCCGACTGCCGTGTTGTTCGACGCCATGACTCCGCAGCATCTGGCGCGCATTGGTGCGTTGTTGCGCCATCGCGCGCAAGCGGCCGGTGGGCAGCAGTTGCTCGTAGGACCCACAGGCGTGCTGCAGGCGTTGACGACGTCCAAAGACGCTGCTCGCAACGCGGCGTCGAACGCCGCAGGCGTGGCCTCGGCCTCGTCATCGCTGCCTGCACGGCCCATCGCCTCCGAACGGCTCGCCAACGCCCGCGCAGTCTCTGCACCTACACCCGCCGAAGTCGGCCAGACCTTCATCATCTCTGGCAGCCGCTCCCCCATCACCGCGGCGCAGATCGACGCCGCCGAAGCTGCAGGCTTCGTGTCGTTGTCGATCGATGCCCAAGCGATGGTGTCGCAGGCCGTTTGGTATGTGGATGTGTTGGCCGACACGATCGCGCAATCGCTGGCCGCCGGTTTGAGTGTGATCGCGCACAGCACCCTGAGCGACGGCAGCCGGAGCAAGCACCCTGAATTTACCGAAGCACTGGCGCGCGGGTGTGGTCAGTTGATGCGGCAGGTGCTGGCGCGCCATTCCTTGCAGCGCGTCGGCTTCGCGGGCGGGGATACGTCGAGCATCGCGGTGGCGTCCTGGCACATTCAGGCGCTCACCTATTCGTTTTCATTGAGCCCGGGGGTGGCGGTGTGCCGCATACATGCGCCCGACTCGCCGCTCGATGGTGTCGAGCTCATGCTCAAGGGCGGACAAATGGGTCCGCCCGATGTGTTCACCGCATTACTGGGCGGCGCACGTCCGCTCGCCTGACGCTATAGTGATCCGCATCCCACGCCGTTCGCGGTTGCGCGACGCGCGTCCATCACGGAGACACCAGGCATGAACCTCGAATTGACCGGTAAAGTCGTATTGATCACAGGTGGCAGCAAAGGCATCGGTTTGGCGTGCGCGGCGGCATTTGCCGCGGAGGGTGCGCGCGTGGCGATCGTTTCGCGCGATGAAGGCAATCTGCGCCAGGCCGTCGAACATCTGAAAGGGTTGGGGCATGCCGTGCATGCCGAGGCCGCCGATCTGGGTGACGACGCCCAGGCCGAACGCGCCGCGCGCAACGTGGAGGCGGCGCTGGGCCCCATCGATGTGCTGATCAATTCAGCGGGCGCCGCGCAAAAGACTGCCCCGCCCGATCTCACGCCGGCCATCTGGCGAAAGGCGATGGACGCCAAATACTTTACCTATATCAATGCCATGCAAGCCGTTCTTGCAGGAATGGTCGAACGCAAGCAAGGCAGTATCGTGAACATCGTCGGCGCCGGCGGCCGGGTGGCGAGCCCGATCCATCTGCCTGGCGGTGCCGCCAACGCGGCCCTCATGCTGGCTTCAGCCGGCTTGGCCAACGCCTGGGCCGGCAAGAATGTACGGGTAAATGTGATCAATCCCGGCGCCACCATCACCGATCGCCTTACCCAATTGCTCAAGACCGAGGCCGAATGGCGCGGCGAAGACCTGGAAACGTTGCAGCGCGAAGGCGAAAAACGGATTCCTATCGGCCGCTATGGCCGTCCCGACGAAGTCGCGGATGTGGCTGTCTTCCTGGCCTCCGCCCGGGCGAGCTACGTGACGGGCGCCATGATCACCATGGACGGTGCCATGCATCCGCTGCCAGGCTAAGAGCCCGGCATCCCTCCAGCGGCGGCGGCGGCGTGCCGCGGCACGCTTACACAACAGATGCTGCAATCAACTTCAGGCGGCCCGTTCGCGGCCGTCTGGCCTGCCGGGATGAGGTAAAAAAAGAGAGCCGGGCAGGTTCACATCAATGCCGGTGGCAGCCAAAGCGGTCGTTCGGCGGACTTAGCGACTTTCGATTCATCCGGTTATCGAATGTCGGCTAACGTCGCGCTTTCGTCGTTTGTATGCAAATTGTCACGGTTTCCGAGCGGCACGCCGGTCAAAAATCTGCCATCATGGCGGCCGGCCTGTACTTAACTTGATTTTTCGTTTAGATTTGGGCCGTAACCCCATAATTCGTCAGTGTTTTTCGGGCGTCGCTCGAAGCAATAGTTTTTTACATTCAATAAGTGAGCGGTGGCGATGACGTCATTTTGGACACGAATGGCAAAGTTTGGGACGGGCGCAGCAACTGCGCTCGCCTTGGTGCTTGGCGCCACGCCCGCAACGGCCGCCCGCGCCGATCCGTGCAAAACGAATAGCAAATCGGCCGCCTGCAAGGCGACCAAAACTCCGGCTGCCAAAACGTCGAACGCTAAGTCGACCAGCGCCAAAACCACCTCGAAGGCGACTGCGGCGACCTCGAAGGCCTCTGCCGCCAAGACATCGACGGCTAAAAACAGCAAGGCTGCTGCCTCGAATTCGAAGGTCAAGGTTGTTTTGCGATCGAAGAAGTCGGCCGCCGACGAAGCCGATCGCCAAGCGGCGTCGCGCGCTACTGCCGAGAAGACGGCACGTGCGACGGCTGCCCGCTCGCGCAATGCTCTGGCCGTGTCCGCTGCGGCTGAAGTGGCCGAGACCGATACCCCCACTATTCTGTCCGCCGGCACCACGCGCGCCGAAGCCGCCGCCGTGCGCTCGAGCATCGCGTACGTCCAGGATCTCGAATCGTCCACCGTGCTGTTCGCCAAAAACGACCGCATGGTGCGCCCGATCGCATCGATTTCCAAGCTGATGACCGCGCTGGTCGTGATCGATGCCAACCAGCCGCTGGATGAAGTGCTGGAAATTACCGAGGACGACGTCGATCGCGTCCGTCACTCGCCGTCGCGCCTGACGGTGGGCACGCGCCTGACCCGTGCCGATATGCTGCATCTGGCCTTGATGTCGTCGGAAAACCGGGCAGCGCACTCGCTGGGCCGTTATTACCCGGGTGGCCTGCCGGCCTTTGCCCGCGCGATGAACAACAAGGCCCAGTCGCTGGGCATGTACGACTCCCATTTCGTGGAACCCACGGGATTGTCGAGCCAGAACGTGTCGTCGCCGCGCGATCTGGTACGAATGATGCGCGCCGCCGGCCAGCGCCCGCTGATCCATCGCTACTCCACCGACACCGAATATGAAGTGGCCGTGCGCAGCGGCCGCACCGAGACGTTCCGCAATACGAATGCACTCGTGCGTAGCGCAGACTGGGACATCAAGGTTTCCAAGACGGGCTTCATCAACGAAGCCGGCGAATGCCTGGTGATGCTCACCCGCATCAACGGCCGCGATCTGGCTATCGTGCTGCTCAACTCGCAAGGCAAGTACTCGCGCATCGGCGACGCGGTGCGCGTGCGCCGCCTGGTGCAGAACGAAGTCGCGATGATGTAAATCGCGGCGGAACACCGCACGATCGATCGGCCGCTCGGCATCTGCCAGCGGCCGATTTTTTATTCCAGCGCCACCGATACCGGTTTGGCGCCCAGCAACCGCGTCAACACGTCGGGGGCAATACCGAGCAGATAACCGCGCCGCCCACCGTTGATATAAATTTTGTCGTGGCTGAGGATCGTTTCCTCCAGCCACACCGGCATCTTCTTGCGGGTGCCGAAGGGCGAGGTGCCGCCTACCTGATAACCGGAGTGGCGCTGCGCCACCTCGATGGCGCACGGCGCAATCTTCTTCACGCCCGCTTGACGCGCGAGGTTCTTGGTCGACACCTCACGATCGCCGTGCATCAGGATAATCAGCGGCGCGCCCTTCTCATCTTCCATGATCAGGGTTTTGACCACCGCGTGCGGGTCGACCTGCAACTGGCGCGCCGATTCGGCGGCCCCGCCATGGTCGACATAATCGTAGGTGTGCTCGGTAAACGCAATCTTGTGCTGCTTGAGCAGTTGCGTGGCGGGCGTTTCGGAAACGTGTTTGGCTTTGCTCATGGAACGGTCATTCTATGCAAAATGGGCGCCTCACGGCGCCCATCGGGATCGCAACCTCATCGGAGATCGCGGATCGTGCCACCCCGGATCGGGCTGGCACGACCTTGCAGTCAAGCCTTAGTCGAGCTTGATGTTCTGCTTTTTCACCACGTCGCGGGCCCAGTCGTATTGCGTCTGGATTTCCTTGGCGAACTCTTCAGGCGTATTGCCCGACGGCGCCGAACCCTGCTCGTCCAGAATCTTGATGACCTTGGGATCCTTCAACGCGACCACAGCGGCATCGCGCAGCTTGTCCACGACCGCCTTGGGGGTCTTGGCCGGGGCCAGCAAACCGTACCAGACGGGCTGGTTCAGCACCGGGAAACCAGCTTCGGCAAACGTCGGCACGTCTTTCAACGTCCCCACGCGCTCGGGCCAGGCCACGGCCATCGCCTTGAGCTTGCCGGCCTGGATCTGCGCGATCGAGGAAGGCAGATTGTCGAACAGGATGCCGATCTGACCGCCCACGGCGTCAGCCACGGCCGGACCCGATCCCTTGTAGGGGATGTGCACGATATCGGTGCCCGTCGCCATCTTGAACGACTCGCCCATCAGATGCAGCACGCCGCAAGTGCCGGAGCTGCCGTACGAGTACTTGCCCGGGTTCTTCTTCAGCTCTTCCAGGAATTCCTGGAAGTTGTTGGCCGGGAATTTCGGGTTGATCGACACGACGTTGGCCGTGTTGGCGAAGTTCGTGATCGGCGCGAAATCCTTGATCGGATCGTACGGCAGATCGTTCGGACGGCAAGCCGGGTTCACGGCCATCGTCGACACGGTTGCGATCGACAACGTGTAGCCGTCGGGATCGGCCTTGGCGGCTTCGGCTGCGCCGATGGCGCCACCTGCGCCGCCCTTGTTCTCGACAACCAGCGGCTGACCGAGTTCTTGGCTCATGCGCTGCGTGACCAGACGCGCGATGATGTCCGTCGAGCCCCCCGGGGCGAACGGCACGATCACGCGAATTGGGCGCGTCGGAAAGTTTTCGGCGGCGTGCGCAACCGACCCGGCAACGGTTGCGAAGCCCCCTACCGCAATCGATACTGCCGTGACCAGGGTGCGAATCTTATTCATGTGTGTTTCCTCCGAACTACTCATACCCGCTCGTAGCGGGCGGATTGACAGGGGCCGCGCTTTTATTGTGACGGGCGCGCGACATAGCTGAACCGCGGAGAATAGCAGGGTTAAGTAGCACTTGGTAGTACGCTACCGGCTTTCCTCCAGACCAAATGTCATGACAGTCGCCCTGCTGGTCCTTCCCGATTTCTTCCTGGTGGCACTCGGCTGGGTGTTGCGGCACCGCCTCTCGTTCTCGCGAGAATTCTTTGCCGGCTGTGAGCGCATGACGTACTTCGTGCTGTTTCCCGCCCTTCTGTTTCAGTCGATTCTGAAGACGCCGATTACCGCAGGGAGCGCGCTCACGCTGCTGCAGGCCGTGCTGATCGTATTGGCGGTGGGAATCGTGCTGGCGCGCCTGGCGGGTCCGCTGCTCAAGCCGCCCTCTCTGGCGCTGGCCTCGGTATCGCAGTGCGCCTATCGCTTCAACACCTACATCGGTTTGAGCCTGGCCGCCAGTCTGGGCGGCCCGCAAGGGCAAACGGTGATGGCATTGCTGGTGGGATTTGCCGTGCCGGTGGCCAATGTGGCTGCGGTGTATAGCCTGGCGCGCCACTCCGGCGGCTCGCTCTGGCGCGAACTGCTGCGCAATCCGCTCGTAGTGAGCACGGTAATCGGCTTGATCGCGAACTTCGCCGGCCTGACGTTGCCGCAAGTCGTGGATGTGATTCTGGGCCGCCTGGGCGCCGCCGCCATCGTGCTGGGCATCGTATGCGTGGGTGCCAGCCTGTCGTGGCAAAGCGGCAAGACGCAGCCCGTGCTGCTGGGCTGGATGCTGGCAGTAAAACTCATCGTGCTGCCCATCTCGGCCATCCTCGTGGGCAAAGGCTTGGGGTTGAGTCCGCTCGAGTCGCAAATGCTGGTGCTGTTCTCGGCACTACCCACGGCATCGGCCGCCTATGTGCTGGCGATGCGGATGGGTGGCGACGGCAGGATGGTGGCCTGGCTGATTTCCGCCGGCACGTTGCTGTCGGCCTTCACGTTGCCGATGTGGCTGGCTATCGCGCAGTAGCGCCTCGACGTTACGGCGTGCGTCGCCCGATGCATGCGCAATGCGGCAGTGATTGCAGGTGCCGAGGAAGATATGGCATGCGCACCTGATGACAGCAAATGAAAAAGGCAGTGCGTCACCTGCACGCACTGCCCCTGCTCACCGCGCGGCGATGCCGCGCCATGAATACCTTGTCGTTACCGCTTATCGGCGTTCGTCATCGCACCCGGCACAACCCACTTGGTGAACTCTTCATCAGTGACGAAACCCAGCGCCAGCGCCGACTCCTTCAGCGACAGGTTTTCCTTGTGCGCCTTCTTCGCGATCTGAGCGGCCTTGTCGTAGCCGATATGCGGATTGAGCGCCGTTACCAGCATCAGCGAACGATCCACAAGTTCGGCAATGCGTTCGTTATTGGCCGTGATGCCCGATGCGCAGTGCGTGTCGAAGCTGTGCATGCCGTCGGTCAGCAAACGCACCGATTGCAGGAAGTTGTGGATGATCAACGGTTTGTAAACGTTCAACTCAAAGTTGCCGCTTGCGCCACCGATGTTGATGGCCACGTCGTTGCCCATCACTTGTGCAGCCAGCATCGTGACGGCCTCGCACTGAGTGGGGTTGACCTTGCCCGGCATGATCGAACTGCCCGGCTCGTTTTCCGGAATGCTGATTTCGCCCAGACCGGAACGCGGGCCGCTGGAGAGCCACCGCACATCGTTGGCGAGCTTCATCAAACCGGCCGCCAACGATTTCAACGCGCCATGTGCGAACAACAGGCCTTCGTGCGACGCCAACGCCTGGAACTTGTTGGGCGCCGAAACGAAGGCGCAACCGGTGTCATGGGCCAACGCGGCCGATACCTTGGCGCTGAATTCGGGATGCGCGTTCAGACCGGTACCCACTGCCGTGCCGCCGATCGCCAACTGATGCAGGCCGGACAACGTGGCGCGGATCTGCTGTTCGGCCAAATCGAGCTGAGCCACGTGGCCCGACAGCTCCTGACCCAGCGTGAGCGGCGTGGCATCCTGCAAGTGCGTGCGGCCGATCTTGACGATGTCCCAGAACTCGGCGCTCTTGGCTGCAAGCGTGCCGCGCAGGGCCTTGAGTGCCGGTAGCAGATGCTGCTCGATCTGCATGGCAGCGGCCACGTGCATGGCCGTCGGGAACGTGTCGTTGGACGACTGACCGCGATTGACGTGATCGTTGGGGTGAATCTTGCGCGACTCGCCGCGCTCGCCGCCAAGCAGCTCCGAGCCGCGGTTGGCGAGCACTTCGTTCATGTTCATGTTCGACTGCGTGCCCGACCCCGTTTGCCACACCGACAGCGGAAACTCTTCAGGCCACTTGCCGGCGATGACTTCGTCGGCCGCGCGCACGATGCCGTCCGCCACGGTTTTATCCAGTTCGCCCAGCCCGGCGTTGACTTGTGCTGCCGCACGCTTCAAGCGCGCCATCGCTTCGACCAACGGCACCGGCATTTTCTCGGTGGAGATCGCAAAAAAATGCAGCGACCGTTGCGTTTGCGCACCCCACAGATGTTCGTTGGGGACTTCGATAGGGCCAAATGTATCTTTTTCCGTGCGCGTGCTCATGGCGATGACAACTCCGGCTAGCCGACCGCGGCCGACTGTTATTGAGAATAAAAATCACTTGAGAGATTAGCAGAATCGAACGCTACCTATAATCCTACGCTTACTCTCCAAACATCAGGTCGAATCATGTCGGCACCCATTCCATCGCGTGTGTTGCAAACCGTTCGCAGCTATTTACCCGACGAAGCCGCGACAGGCGCGCTGGCGGCCGCGATCGCACCCTGCATGGCGCCGCACCTTCGCGAGACGTCACCCTTGCCGGATGAGGCCGCAAGCACGATGCCTCCGCCTCCTGGCGCCCTCCTGCAAGGCGGCCGTATCCACCTCGTGGGGGATCTCGGTGCCGGTAAAACCGCCTTTGCGCGCGCGCTGCTTAGGGCGGTCGGTGTAACAGGTCGAATCAAAAGTCCAAGCTACGCGCTACTTGAATCCTATAAAGTTTTTAACTTATACTGCTATCACCTTGATTTTTATAGATTTAGCGATCCGCGAGAATGGCTGGATGCGGGATTTCGAGATGTACTGCGTGAAGATGCCCTCGTTTTGATCGAATGGCCGCAACGCGCAGGCGACCTGTTACCCGCGCCAGACTTGACGATTGCCCTGGATTACGCCGAGCCGGGCCGCGACGCTACGCTAAGCGCAACGACTGAAAGAGGACAAATATGGCTGAACGCAATTGTCCCCCTGCTGCCCCCACCGCGGGCAGCCACGCCGCCACGCGCCGGCGGCTGATTGGCGCCACGGCGACCCTGCTGCTGTTGCCGGTAATCCCACGCCTGGCGCATGCCGCCACGATTCTTGCCGTCCGTATGTGGCCGGCCGACGAATACACCCGCGTGACCCTCGAGCTCGACCAGGAACTCAAAGCCGAACAATTCGTGCTTGAGAACCCCCACCGGTTGGTGGTCGACATCGAAGGCCTCTCGATGAGCCAGGCGCTCAACCAGTTGCCATCGAAGATTCGCACCGGCGACCCCTATATTTCATCGCTGCGCGTGGGTCAGAATCGCCCCGGCGTGGTGCGGTTGGTGTTTGACCTGAAGCAAGCCGTGGCCCCCCAGGTGTTTACGCTCAAGCCCGTGGCCGACTATCAATATCGGCTGGTGCTCGATCTGTATCCCAAGGTCGCGCAGGACCCGCTGGTGGCACTGCTCAAGCAGAAGCCCAGCACGATCGACCAGGACGATCCGCTCGCACGTATCCTCGAGGATATCTCGCGCACGCCCGGCTCAACCGTGCAGCCGGCGCCCCCGCCGGTGGCCATGCAGCCGGCACCGCCCCCCCCTTCAGTACCCAATTTGTCGCCGGGCAGCATTCCCGCGCCCCCGCCGCAGGCCATGGCGCCGCGCCCCACCACCGCCAGCCGCAAGAAGAATATCGTGATCGCGCTGGATCCCGGCCACGGCGGCGAAGATCCCGGTGCGGTCGGTCCCAGCGGCATGCACGAAAAAGAAGTGGTGTTGCGTATCGCCCGCCGGTTAAAAGCGTTGATCGATTCGCAGCCCAATATGCGGGCCTACATGACGCGCGACGACGATTATTTCGTGCCGCTGCATGTGCGCGTGCAGAAAGCGCGCCGCGCCAATGCCGATCTGTTCATTTCGATTCACGCCGATGCGTTCATCAAACCCACGGCCAACGGCTCATCGGTTTTCGCCTTGTCGCAACGCGGCGCAACCAGCACGCAGGCGCGCTGGTTGGCCGATAAGGAAAACTCGGCGGATCTGATCGGCGGCATTAATCTGGGTACCCACGACAAATCGATCGCCAAAGTGCTGCTCGACCTGTCGACCACCGCACAGATCAACGACTCCAAACGGGTAGGCACCGCTTTCCTGGCGGAGATCGGCAAGATCAACCGCCTGCACAAAGACAGCGTCGAGCAAGCCGGCTTTGCGGTGCTGAAGGCGCCCGATATTCCATCCATTCTGGTGGAGACGGCGTTCATCAGTAATCCGCGCGAAGAGGCGCTCTTGCGCAGCAGTGAGCACCAGGACAAGCTGGCTACCGCGATGTTCAAGGGCATCACGAATTACTTCAACACCCATCCGCCGCTGGCGCGACTGGGCGACGTGAGCTGATTGCAGTACCCGCCAGAATGGAATGAGGCCGCATTAAGCGGCCTCATTTTTATTGGTGACGGCGGATGTGCGGCATCTGGAGCTGGGCTTGGATGCGTTGGGGCTTGGATGCGTTGGGGCTTGGATGTGCGCGATAACGGCGTCAAGCTAACGGCGCCGAAACATCGCGCTCCGGCATTGCATCAAAGCGGATCCCGCGCTGTTTTAACGGCGATCTGCGCGGCGCGGGCATCGGCCTGGCGCTGGCGGCGCTTGATCAGTTTCCAGCCGCCTGCCAGGACGAGCGGTAGGATGGCCGCACCCAGACCAAGCAGTACGATGGTGTTGAGATGCTCTTTCACCAACGGGATATTGCCAAAGAAATACCCGGCTGCGACCAGACTGCCCACCCACGCCACGGCGCCGGTGATGTTGAAGAACTGGAACCGCAACATGTCCATATAGGCTGCGCCCGCCACAAACGGTGCAAACGTACGCACGATGGGCACGAAACGCGACAGCACGATCGTTTTGCCGCCATGCTTTTCATAAAACGCATGGGTACGCATCAATGCCGTGCGATCCAGAAATCGGAAGTGGCCGGCAAACACCCGCGCACCGAGCCAGCGGCCGATGTAATAGTTGAGCGTATTACCCAGAATGGCGGCGGCAATCAACAGCGCGGAAAGCAGGATGGGATCGATGTGACCCGACGCGCCGAAGGCGCCTGCGATAAACAATAGCGAGTCGCCGGGTAGGAACGGCAACACCACAAATCCAGTTTCCCCGAACACGATCAGGAACAGCACCAGATAGACCCAAACGCCATAGTTGGCCACCCACAGGCCAAACGTTTGGTCGATATGCAGCACCATGTTGAAAAAGTCGATCATGTAACAACCGTAATCAGGATTAACACGCTGAGGCCACTATAGCCTACGCTCAACGGGACTTTGCGCCCGGACTAAAATTCTTTTTATCCCCGGGCTCGCGCCCGCCATCTGTTGCTTCAAAAATACTGTCACGCCATGTCTTCTCGCCGTTCCATTGCCGCCCTCCCAGACTTGTTGATCAGCCAGATCGCCGCGGGCGAAGTGATCGAACGGCCCGCGTCCGTGCTCAAGGAACTGCTCGAAAACGCCATCGACTCGGGCGCGCGTGCCATCGAAGTCCGCCTGGATGGTGGGGGCATCCGCCGCATCGCCGTCTCGGACGACGGCGGCGGCATTCCGCCTGAGGAATTGCCGTTGGCGCTTACCCGCCACGCCACCAGCAAAATCTCCACCCTGACGGAGTTGGAGTCGGTGGCGTCGATGGGGTTCCGTGGCGAAGCGTTGGCATCGATTGCATCGGTGGCGCAAACCACCGTCACTTCCCGGGTGCCAGGTGCGAACAGCGCCTTCCAGATCCAATCGGGAAGCCAATCGGTGGAGCCTGCCGCCGGGCCGCCGGGCACGACGGTAGACGTGCGTCAGTTGTTCGATGCCGTTCCGGCACGCCGCAAATTTCTACGCGCCGAGCCCACAGAGCTCGGCCATTGCCTGGACGCCATGGAGCGCATCGCGCTGGCGCATCCGCAGGTTGCCTTTCGCCTCTTCAATCAGGATCGGGCCTATCGGCAATGGTTGCCGGCCGACCCCATCACCCGGATTCGCGACGTACTGGGGGCCGAGTTTTCATCGCAAGGGATCGCGCTCAGCAACTCGGTGGGGTTGGTCACGCTTTCCGGCATGGTCACCAAGCCCACGGCGGCACGCGCCCGCGCCGACCGGCAATACCTGTATGTCAACGGCCGCTACGTGCGCGACCGCACGGTAAGCCACGCCTTGCGCTCGGCGTATGCCGATGTGCTGCATGGCGACCGCCAGCCGGCGTATGTGCTGTTTCTGGATATCGATCCCACCGCCGTCGACGTGAACGTGCATCCTGCCAAGAGCGAGGTGCGGTTCCGCGATAGCGGCGCGGTGCACCGCTTCGTCTCGCAGTCGGTGACGGCGGCATTGGCGCAGACAGGCGGGCAGGCGCAGGGAGACGAGCACGATGCGTCACTGCATTCGACCGATACCGCCCACCGTTCAGGCGGCGCGCCGACGCGACCTCCGGGCGGCATGGGGCGTAACGACACAAACGGTGCCGGCCGAGCACCCGGCAACGGCGGTACTGGCGGCGGCGCGCCCGTGCATGCCATGCCACGCCATCAGGTTCCGTTCCGATTGAACCCGGCGGACACCGGCGGTAATCCGGTGCAAGACTGGCGCACCCTCTATCGCCCCCTGGATGAGACGACGCGGCAAGGCACCTCGGACGCCCCCCACAACAACGCGCATCCCTACGATCCGGCCGCGCCTGGCGCGCGCGTTCGTACGACTATCGACAGCGACGGCGTCGTGACCCATCACCCGCTCGATGAACCGGGCCGCTCGTCTTCCAATCCGCCGTCGCATTACGCCACCGATGACGCCGAATTTCCGGATGCCCGTCGTCCCTTGTCCGGCACCGATCGTTACGCGGCAACGTCCGACACCCAGGATCCTGGAAGGTCGGCGGGCGCGACACCCTACGGCACACCAACCGGATCAAATACGGTTTCCCCCTTGCGCGATCCGGCGGCGAGCACCGTGTACGCTGCCCGGACGGCCACCGATCCTTTCGCCGGCGGCGATCAGGCCGAGGAAAACCCCTTGGGCGTCGCCTTGGCGCAATTGCATGGGATATACATCCTGGCGCAAAACCGCCGCGGCTTGATTCTGGTGGACATGCACGCCGCGCACGAACGCGTGGTGTATGAACAGCTCAAGAACGATCTGGACGCACGCGACTTACCGCGCCAGGATTTGCTGGTGCCGGTGGTGTTCAACGCGCCTGAGAAGGACGTGGCCCTGATCGAAGAATTCACCGACGAACTTGAATCGCTGGGGTTTTTGCTGCGCCCCGCCGGCCCCACGTCGATCGCTGTGCGCTCGGTACCCGCGATCCTGGCGCGCGGCGATATCGAAACCTTGGTGCGCGCCGTGCTGCGCGACATCGACACGGCCGGCACGTCGCATCGCCTGACCGAAGCCCGCAACGAACTTTTGTCCACAATGGCCTGCCATGGCTCGGTGCGCGCCAACCGCAGATTGAATATCGACGAAATGAACGGCCTGCTGCGCCAGATGGAGCGCACCGAACGCGCCGATCAATGCAATCACGGCCGGCCCACATGGATCCACTGGACCATCGGCGATCTCGACAAACTCTTCTTGCGCGGTCAATGATGAGTGCGCCGTTATTGTGCCTGGCGGGTCCCACAGCCGCCGGAAAAAGCGCGGCGGTACTCGCCATTGCGCAGCGCTGGCCGATCGAAGTGATCAATGTGGATTCGGCCACGATCTACCGGCACATGGATGTGGGCACGGCCAAGCCCAGCCGCGACGAACGCGCGCGCGTGCCGCAGCATCTGCTCGATATTCGTGATCCGCTTGAAAGCTACTCGGCGGCCCAATTCTTCGACGACGCGCATCGTTTGGCCGACGAGATCACGGCCCGCGGCCGCACGCCGATTCTGGCGGGCGGCACCATGATGTACTTCAAGGCGCTGCGTGAGGGGTTGAGCGATCTGCCGCAGGCCGATCCCGCCATTCGTGCCGAGCTCGATGCGCGCGCCGCCCAATTGGGCTGGCCGGCGATGCATGCCGAATTGGCAGCGCGCGATCCCGAGACGGCCGCGCGTCTGGCGCCCAACGACAGTCAACGCGTTCAACGGGCGCTTGAGATTTGCCTCATCACGGGCCAGACCATGTCGGCCCTGCTTGCGGCGCATCGCCCAGTGGCATCCACGCGGGATTTCGTCACGCTGAGCCTGGAGCCGTCGGACCGATTGGCACTGCATGCGCGCATCGCACAGCGCTTTGACGCGATGCTCGACCACGGCCTGGTCGACGAGGTGCGCGCCCTGCACGCCCGCGGCGATCTGCATACCGGCTTGCCGTCGATCCGTTGCGTGGGCTATCGGCAGATCTGGGGCTATCTGGACGGCGAAGTCGATATGCCTACGGCGCGTGAGCAAGCCATTGCCGCCACGCGCCAACTGGCCAAGCGCCAACTGACCTGGTTGCGCGCCCTGCCCGAGCGGATCGCGATCGATTGCCTGGCCGCCAACGCCGTCGAACAAGTCATCGACACGATCACGCCGTGGATGCCGCCACGCGCTGCTTAGGCGCATGGCGCATGGCAGCGGTCAGTCGTCGATCGTTTCGTGCACACCGGCCGCGCCGCGCTTCCAGTAACTCGAGGCGCGGATGCGTGACTTCGCGATGCCATGCACATCCACCATCACCTGTCGCACGGCACGGGTGACGATCGACTCGGCAGCGACCCACACATAGCCTTCGCCTTCCGGCAGCGCGAGCTTGCGCGCCGCGTGCGCCAACGCCGGTTCGTCAGCGGCAACCGCGCCGCGACGATGCACCCACGTGACGTGGGCTTGCGCACGCGTGGGCAATGCAATCTGTGCCGCTGCATCGTCGACCTCGATCAACGCCACGATGTTGGCCTGCGGCGGCAGCTCCTCGAATCGGCGGGCAATGGCCGGCAACGCGCTCTCGTCACCGATCAGCACGTGCCAATCGAAGCCGGTAGGAACCACAAAAGAGCCACGTGGGCCACCCACGCCGAGCGTATCGCCTACTTGCGCCGCGCGCGCCCAATCGGATGCGGGGCCGGTCGCATGCAAGAAAAATTCGATATCCAATTCGCGCGTCTGCGCATCGTAGCGGCGCGGCGTGTAATCACGCGCGATCGGGCGCGGAGCGCCTTCGGCATACACCACGCCGTCAGCCGTAGCGGTGGGCAAAGGCGGCATCACACCATCCGCGCCGGGCAGGAAAACCTTGATGTGGTCATCGAACGAAGCTGATATAAACCCGTCGAGATCGTCGCCCGTGAGCGTAATGCGAAGCAACTGTGCCGACACGTGCTGCGTGCGCAGCACGCGCAGTTGCCGAAATTTGAGGGGGTGGCGCACACGGTGCACCGCCAGGGTATCGCTATCGGAAATGTGGTTTGTCATAAGCGTCGATATAAAAAAATGTTGGAATGGACGGGGCGACAGTTGCCTTACAGCGCGTGCGCTACGGCGCGTGCGCTACGGCGCGTGCGCTCGGCTCGTGCCCCATCAAGCTCAATCTTTCTGCTGAATCTCGGCCACGGCGCGCGCCAGGATGGCCGCAATGCGCCGCTGCTCGTTCGGACAGGCGTCGCTCGCTTCGAACAGCGCCTGCTTGAGCGCACGCCGTTGTTGGACAAACGCCGGCACCCACCCAGTTGCGAGATCCTCGCCTTCGGGCCCGGTTTCCATATCCTCGTTTGCCAGCGTGCGCTGCATCCACGCCATCTTGCGCGACACATGCCGCAGCCCCGCAAACAACCGATCGGCCTGCTCACGCTGTGCATCAAGATGCGCGCGGCCGGCGTCCGACAGGCGATAGTGCTTGCGGCTACCTGCCGCCTCCACCGTGGCAAAACCCTCAGCGTGCAAGGCCGCCAGTGCCGGATACACCGTGCCCGGGCTCGGCTTGTAAAACCCGTTGCTGCGCTCGTTCAGCGCGTTGATCAACTCATAGCCGTGACGCGGCGCATCTTGTTCGGCCAACAACGACAGCAGCATCAGCGCGAGATCGGCAGCACTGAACTTTCTACCGCGCATGAGTGCGGTAGAGGGTGATGGAGTGGAAAGCGGAGGCATGGCTAAACAGATGAAATGGAGGTGAAGGTAACAGTGGGCGTGTACCCGAGCGCTTGAGATGGATATTGCAAACGCGAGGGCGAATGGTCTGCACGTCGCGGGTGCATTAACAGACCTCTAATAAGCTGCACCATGATCTTACGATATATCTTACGATATATAATGATGTTTGCCAAGCCCAACTTTTGCCCCAATGACGACCATATCGTGTCCGCGCTTCGCATTGCGTCATTGCATCCCAAGGCCCTCGGCAATAGAATGCAACTAAATCTCATTTCTCTTTAGCAAGTGCATTCATGTTTTCGGCTGCCACCGATTCGCCGCATGGCGACGTTCGCGATCTTTACCAGGACCATCACGTATGGCTGGTCTCGCTGCTGCGCCGCAAATTGGGTAATCGCGATTGCGCGGCGGACTTCGCTCACGACACGTTCGTACGTGTACTGATCAATCGGCAAGCGCGGCCTGACGCCCCGCTGCCTTCAGAGCCACGGGCTTATCTCACCACGATCGCACGCGGGTTGGTGATCGACCACTGGCGCCGGCGCGAAGTCGAGAAGGCTTACCAAGACATGTTGGCGACGCTTCCCGAAGCCGTGGCGCCCTCCCCCGAGGTGCGGCTGCTGGTGATGGAAACCGTCTGCCGGATAGACGCAATGCTCGACGCCTTGGCGCCAGCCGTTCGACGTGCTTTTTTGCTTGCGCAGGTCGAGGGCCTCGCCGCGCCTGAGATTGCCCGGCAGTTGGGAATTTCGCGCGCGACCGTGGACCGCCACATTGCCAGCGCATTGCGTCACTGCTACAGCCTGCGCTATGCCTCAGAAAGCGCCTGATACCGCGGCCGTCGATGCCGCCATCGACTGGGTGGTGGCACTCCGCTTCAACCATGCCGAGCCGGAGATGTGGGCGCGGTTCCATACCTGGCGCGCCGCCGATCCCGCGAACGATGCAGCGTGGCGCCGGCTCGAAGCCATGCATGCGGATTTTCCGACCGGCCCGCAAGCCGATCTCACGCGCAACACCTTGACCTCCCTGTATGACCGGCGCGGCGGGCGGCGGCGCGCGCTCAAGATATTCAGCGGGTTGGCATTGCTGGGCGGGTCGCTTCTGGTGACCCGCGAATTCACGCCGTGGCAGCGTCTGACGGCCGATTACAGCACCGGCTACGGCGAACGCCGCACGCTCGCGTTGGACGATGGCACCCAAATCGTGCTCAACACCGACTCCGCAATCGATGTGCAGTTCTCGGCGCACACCCGCCGCGTCCGGATGCTGCGCGGCGAAATGCAGGTGATCACCGGCGCCGACGCCCGGGCCGCATCGAAACGCCCCTTATTTGTTGACACGGCCCTTGGCGCTTTCGAGCCCATCGGCACCACATTCCTGGTGGCGCTTAAATCCGCCGCGGCCGAACTGAGCGTGCAGGAAGGCGCCGTTGCCATGCACCCGCGCGCATCGGGGCGGATGACCGTGGCGCAAGCCGGTGAAACCTGGTCGCTGCAGGACGGCAGCGCCTACCGCGTCACGCGCCCGCCGATTCAGCCGGGCGCATGGCTGCGCGGCACGCTCGTCGTGGAAGACATGCCGCTGGGCGATTTGATCGGCGAATTGAGCCGGTATCGGGTGGGCTATCTGCACTGCGATGCGCGCGTCGCGCAACGCCGCATTACCGCCGTGGTGCATCTGGGCGATCTCGACCGTGCGCTCGATTTCCTGGCGGCCGCACATGGTTTGACCATCCGACGTCGCTCAACCTACTGGATCGATGTGACGGATCGCACGCCCACGTAAATGCAACAATTGTTACGACAGTGAGGAAATCGTAGGCGCCGTTCGGTAGACGAGGCAAGGGCCCCTCAACCGACCATCCACCTATCGAGATCCACTGCCATGCTTTCTTCCCGATCACGCCGTCCCCGTGTCGCGCCCTTGATGCTCTGCAGCGCCTTGGCCGTGGCGTTCGACGCCGGCGGTGTCCACGCCCAAGCAGCGCCGGCCGTGGCAAGCGCTACCCGCACCTATGAGATTCCGGCCGGCGCGCTGGCCCCGGCCCTCAATCGGGTGGCTCAGGAAGGCGGCGTTAATCTTACTTACGAGCCATCCGATACCGCCGGCAAACGCACACGCGGCCTGAGCGGCAGCTACACACCGACCGCCGCGCTGCGCCTGCTGCTGCAGGACAGCGGGCTGGCGGCCGTGGCCACGGGCGCCGGCGGCTTTCGTCTGATCGCCGCCCCCTCGCAAAGCGATGGCGTATCGACCCTTGCGCCAATCACGGTGAGCGCAACAACCGCGCGCACGGGTGTGGACGGCATCGTGGCGCATAGCGCCACCAGCGCCATGAAAAGCGATGTGTCATTGCTGGAAACGCCGCAGTCGATCTCGGTCGTGACGGCCGAGCAGATCAAGGCGCAAGGCGCGCAGAGCGTGAACGACGCCTTGCGATATACCGCAGGCGTGCGCACGGAGAGCAGCGGCAGCCAGAAACTGGACGACAACCTGTACCTGCGCGGATTCGTGCAGGGATCGCAGGACATGTACCAGGACGGCTTGCGCGTCATCACGCCGGGATACTTCGGCTTCTACGCCGGTGAGACCTACGGCCTGGAACGCATCGAGGTGCTGAAGGGACCGTCGTCCGTGTTGTACGGCCAGCAATCGCCGGGCGGCCTGGTGAATATGGTGAGCAAGCGGCCTACTGCCGATCCCGTGCAGGAAGTCGAACTGACGGTGGGCAATTTCGACCGCTATCAAACCGCGTTCGATTTTGGCGGAACCAACGATGACAAGACCATGCTTTATCGTCTGGTCGGTCTCGGACGCGATGCGAATACCCAAGTCGATCATGTCAAGGACGACCGCGTCTATATCGCGCCGAGCTTCACGTGGCAGCCCAGCGCGGCCACGCAGTTCACAGTGCTGACGTCATATCAGAAGAACCGCGGCGACTATTACGCGCAGGTACCCGCCAGTGCGGTGCTCACGCAGAATTCGAACGGTCATATCCCTTTCAGCCGCTTTTTGGGCGAGCCCGATTGGGAAGGCGAAACCACCGAACGCATGACGGCAGGGTATGCGTTTTCGCATCGCTTCAACGAGCGCGTGAAGTTCGAGCAGAATATGCGCTACTCGCACTTCGATAACCATCGGCAATATCTGCAGGCCAACGGCGGCTTGGTCGACGAGCGCTTCCTGAATCGTCGCTATACCGTTCGCGACATCAAGGGCGATGGGGTTGCCCTGGATAACCGGCTCAATGTGGACTTCGACACGGGCGCCCTCGCGCACAAGACCACGTGGGGGATCGATTACCTGTGGGGAAAGTCCCATTGGAACGAACAAATCGGCACGGCGTCGCGCATCGACATCTACAACCCGGTCTATGGTGCGGTCCCCAACACGTCCGTATTCACCAGCAAATCGCTGCAAGACATCACGGCGTCCCAAGTGGGCCTCTATGCGCAAGACCAGATCAAGTACGACAAATGGGTCGCGACCCTTGGCGTGCGGCAGGATTGGGCCTGGCGCGACACGAAAAACCGCACCACGCGTATCGATACGAAGCAAACCGACGACGCGTTCACGTGGCGCGGCGGGCTCACTTATCTCTCGGATAGCGGCTTGGCGCCGTACGTGAGTTATTCGCAGTCGTTCTCGCCCGTGGTCGGATCGGACCGGCTCGGCAACGCCTACGTGCCCGAGGAAGGTCAGCAGTATGAGGTGGGCGTGAAGTTTCAGCCGGCGGGCTACAACAGCTTCATCACGGTCAGCGCCTTCAATCTGGCGCGCCAGAACGTGCAGACGATCGATCCCATCAACACCAATTTTTCGGTGCAAACCGGCGAAGTGCGGGTGCGCGGATTGGAAGTGGAAGGTGTTGCGGCGCTGGACAATGGCGTGAGCCTGACTGCGGCATATACCTACAACGACGCGGAAATCACGAAGACCAATATCGCCGCGCAGAAGGGCAATACGCCCTTTCGCGTCCCGAAACACGCCGCCTCGGCCTGGGTGAATTACGACTTCCAGGTCGCCGCACTGCAGGGCTTGAGCGTGGGCACCGGTGTGCGCTACATCGGTTCGACGATGGGTGACGACGGCAACACCTTCAAGGTGCCGGCCTTCACGCTGGTCGATGCCGCGTTGCGCTACGACTTCGGCAAATCGATTCCGGCCGCGAAGGGTCTGACCGGCAGCATCAACGTCAGCAACCTGTTCGACAAGTATTACGTGCCGGCGTGCTTCACGGTCAACGCCTGCAACTACGGCGCATCGCGCACCATCATCGGCAGCCTGAACTATCGCTGGTAGGGTGTCGGCGCGGACGTGACTGGGTTATCCTCGTCGCGCCCGCCACCGCTCATCCCACCCGCCATGTCGCCCCTTTCAGCCCGCACGTCTTCCGCCATTCCGCGCACGGTCTGGATGCTCGGCATCGTGAGCATGCTCATGGATGTCTCGTCCGAGATGATTCAGACGATGCTGCCGGTGTACATGGTGTCGACGCTGGGGTTGTCGGCGATCTGGATCGGCGTGATCGAAGGCGCGTCGGTCACGATCGCGATGACCACACGTCTTTTTTCCGGCGTGCTGTCCGATATTTTTCAGCGCCGTAAAACCCTCACGTTGATCGGCTACGGGTTGGGCGCGCTGTCCAAGCCGTTTTTCCCGTTGGCGGATGCGGCGCTCACCTTGGTGGGCGCGAAGTTTCTCGATCGCGTGGGCAAAGGCATCCGCAGTGCACCGCGCGACGCCATGATTGCCGACGTGGCGCCACCGGGCATGCAGGGCGCGAGCTTCGGCCTGCGCAAGTCGCTCGATACAGTGGGCGGCTTTCTGGGCCCGCTGATCGCCATCGGCATCATGCTGGCCAGCGGCGGCGATATTCAATTGCTGTTCTGGATTGCCGTGATTCCGGCGTTTCTCGCCATCGTCGTGCTTGCGGTGGGCGTGAAAGAGCCGGCGCGGGTCAACGATGCCGCAGCCCGCCGCGAAAAGAAAAAACTCACCATCAAAGATGCCGTGCGCTTGAGCCCGGCGGTGTGGTCGGTGATCGTTCTGGCCGTGCTGATGTCGGGCGCGCGCTTCAGCGAAGCGTTTCTGCTGTTGCGCGCGCAACAGGCCGGCTGGTCGTTGGCGTGGTTGCCGCTGGTGGTCGTGGCCATGCATCTGATCTACGGCATGGTTGCCTACCCGGCCGGCAAGCTGTTCGATCGTCTGGGCGCGCGTGGCGTGCTGGCCGCCGGCATGGTGTGCCTGGCCGCGGCCGATCTTGCACTGGGGCTGGCCGACGGCGTGCCGCTGCTCATCGTGGGCATCGTGCTGTGGGGCCTGCACATGGGCTTGTCGCAAGGCGTACTGGCGGCGTTGGTGTCTTCAGTGGCACCGGCGCACCTGCGCGCCACGGCCTTTGGCGTGCTGCATCTGGCCACGGGGCTTGCCGTGCTTGCCGGCAACGTGCTGGCCGGCGTGCTGTGGGAAACCGCAGGCCCCGCGTATACGTTTTACGTGGGCGCCGGCCTGAGCCTGGCGGCGCTGGCCGTGGTGCTGTTCATGCTGCGGGCCAGGCCCGAGGCAGCGGCGTAAGCGATAAGCGGAAAACGGAAAGCGAAAGCGCAGATCGAACAACGCAAAACGCAATCGGCGCCATATGGCGCCGATTTGCAATACCCGATCTACACTTACTCGACGGTGGTTTGCGCAGCGCCTTCGGCCTGTTCGACGATCTCGCCCAATGCGTACACCGTCTCACCTTGCGCACGCAGCGTGTCGGCAATCGCGTCGGCACGCGCGGCCGGCACGATCACGACCATGCCGATGCCGCAGTTGAACACGCGGTGCATTTCGTCATCAGCCACGCCGCCTTCTTTTTGCAGCCACTGGAAGAGCGGCGGCAACGTCCAGGCGCTGCGATGCAGTTTGGCCGAAAGACCCTTTTGCAGAATGCGCGGCACGTTCTCGGTCAAGCCGCCGCCGGTGATGTGTGCCATGCCCTTGATATCGGCACCATGCGCTTCGAGCGCGGCGAGCATCTGCTTTACATAGATGCGCGTGGGGGCCATCACCACGTCGACCAGTTTCTGGCCGTGGAAATCGTCATCGGGCTTGGCGCCCGCGCGATCGATGATCTTGCGGATCAGCGAGTAGCCATTGGAGTGCGCGCCGCTGGACGCAAGGCCCAGCACCACGTCGCCCGGCACAATCGACTTGCCGTCGATAATCTTGGGCTTATCGACGGCGCCAACGGCGAAGCCGGCCAGGTCGTATTCGCCATCGGGATACATGCCCGGCATTTCGGCCGTTTCACCGCCAATCAGCGCGCAACCGGCCAATTCGCAACCTTGTGCGATGCCGCCGACCACCGAGGCCGCCGTATCGACCGACAATTTGCCGCAGGCAAAGTAGTCGAGAAAAAACAACGGTTCGGCGCCTTGCACCAAAATGTCGTTCACGCTCATGGCGACCAGATCGATGCCCACGGTATCGTGACGCGACCACTCGAACGCCAGGCGCAATTTGGTACCGACGCCGTCGGTGCCGGAAACCAGTACCGGCTCGGCGAACTTCTTGGGCACTTCGAACAGCGCACCGAAACCGCCGATGCCTCCCAGCACACCGGCACGCATGGTGCGGGCGGCAAGCGGCTTGATACGGTCGACCAGGGCGTCGCCTGCGTCGATATCGACACCGGCGTCGCGATAGGTCAAAGGAGCGTTGTTTGCATTCGTCATGAGAAAAACCGTGGGGTATGTAACAATTGCGGGATTCACTAGGTATTACCCATTTTACGATGACACGACTGTACGCGCGTGCGCAACCCCGCAAATCAGGGTTAGAAGGCCGTTTCACGGCCCTCTTGGCCCTATGGGAGCGCCGCGCATGACCCGCCAGTTGGTGCTCGACATGCTGCCCGTGACAGCGCCCACGTTGGCCAATTATTTGCCTGGTCAAAACGCGGAAGCGCTCGCGGCGCTCAAGTCGCTCACCCCCGGACACGCCATCTATCTGTATGGCGCGGCCGGTTGCGGCCGCACGCATCTGGCGCGCGCCACCACGCAGTCCAACGGCCGCTATCTGATGGGCCCGGCCGATACCGCGGCGCTCGAAGCGCTGGCGCACGCCGAAGGCGGCACCCCCTTGCCGGCCCGCATCGCGGTCGACGACGTGCATCGCATGGACGACGCCGGTCAGGCCGCGCTCTTCGCCCTGTACAATCGCTGGCGCGAATCTGCGGCAACCGCCGGCGCATTTGCCCTCGTGGTCGCAGGCGACCGCGCCCCCCTGAACATGCCATTGCGCGAAGATCTGCGCACCCGGCTGGGATGGGATCTGGCGTTTCGCCTCGAACCGCTGTCCGACGACGACAAGCGCGCAGCGCTGACCGCCCAAGCAGCCGACCGCGGGCTGCAACTGAGCCCCGAAGTCCTGCAGTGGATGCTGACCCACTACGAACGCGATATCCGGCGCCTGTCGGCCTTGCTGATCGCCGTGGACCGGCATTCGTTGGCCACCGGCCGCCGCATCACCGTCCCTCTATTACGCGCCATGTTGGCCGACCCTGACTCTCCGCTCACATGACCTCTCGCCGTCTCGCGCTTTTCGATCTGGATCACACGCTGCTGCCGTTGGATAGCGACTATCAGTGGGCCGACTTTCTGGCCCGCACCGGCCGCGCCGGCGATCCCGAAGTGGCCCGAGCGCGCAATGAGGATCTGATGGCGCAGTACAACGCCGGCAACCTCACGGCCGAAGCTGCTGCTGCGTTCATGCTGGGACTGCTCGCGCCCCACCGGCCGGCCGATCTGGCCGCCTGGCACGAAGCATTCATGCACGAGGTCATCCGCCCCGCCATTACCGAGGCCGCGATCGAACTGGTCGAAAGTCATTTGCAGGCCGGCGACCTGTGCGCCGTGGTAACCGCGACGAACAGCTTCGTGACGGCGCCGATCGCACGCGCCTTCGGCATTACGCACCTGATCGCCACCGATCCGGAGTACGTGGCCGGTCGCTATACCGGTCGCATCGATGGCGTGCCGAGTTTCAAGGAAGGCAAGGTCACGCGCGTACACGCCTGGCTCGACACGCTTGGCCTCTCGTGGCAGGATTTCAGCGAATCGTTTTTCTACAGCGACTCGATGAACGATGTGCCCTTGCTGGCCGAGGTCAGCCATCCCTTTGCCGTCAACCCCAGCGACGCCTTGCGCACCTACGCGCAAACGCAAGGCTGGCCCATTCTGTCGCTTTTTGAAGCGACACAGGATGCGAAGTCCTAATGATCACCGACACAATAAAAAAATTCGTCAGCCGACTGCTCACCCCCAAGCCGACCGGGCCCTTGCGTATTGGACCGGAAAGCCACGGCATCGACCGGCGAAATGTGTCGCGGCATGCCATCAAAGTCTGTGAAGTGCTCCAGCACGAGGGGTACGAAGCCTACATCGTGGGCGGTGCCGTCCGCGACCTGATCGTCGGCATGGAGCCGAAAGATTTCGACGTGGCCACCAGCGCCACGCCGGATCAGGTGCGCCCCCTCTTTCGCCGCGCCCGCATCATCGGCCGCCGCTTTCAGCTCGTGCACGTGGTGTTCGGCCAGGAAATCATCGAAACCTCGACCTTTCGTGCCCCGGCCAACGAAACGCAGGAAACCGACGAACACGGTCGCATTCTGCGCGACAACACGTTCGGCAATCAGGAGCAGGACGCCGAGCGCCGCGACTTCACGATGAACGCGCTGTTCTACGATCCCGTGACCGAGCAGGTGATCGATTATCACGATGGCGTGGCCGACCTCAAGGCCCGCCGCATTCGCATCATCGGCGATGCCGCGCAACGCTATCGCGAAGATCCGGTTCGCATGCTGCGCGCCGTGCGTTTTGCCGCCAAGCTCAACGCCACCATCGATCCGGCGACGCGCGAGCCGATCGCCACCATGGCCGAATTGATCAACAACGTGCCGGCCTCGCGCCTGTTCGATGAAATGCTCAAGCTGCTCACCTGCGGCCACGCGATGGATTGCCTGCGCCAGTTGCGCGCCGACGGTTTGCATCACGGCTTGTTGCCCATGCTCGATGTGGTGCTCGAACAGCCGGGTGGCGAACAATTCGTCGAACTTGCGCTCGAACGGACCGATGCGCGTGTGAGATCCGGCAAAACCGTCAGCCCCAGCTTCCTGTTCGCCGCCTTGCTGTGGCAGCAAGTCGACGTGCGCTGGAAGCAGTACCTGGAGCAAGGCGAGCCCACTATTCCCGCGCTGTCGCAGGCCGTGGATTCGGTGCTCGACGAACAAACCGAGAAGATGGCCATCCAGCGCCGGTTCTCGTCGGACATGCGCGAAATCTGGTTCATGCAACCGCGCTTTGAGCGCCGCATCGGCAAGACCGTTTACCGCATGATCGAGCAGCCGCGCTTTCGCGCGTCGTGCGACTTCCTGCAACTGCGCGCCGCCGCCGGTCAGTTCGACAGCGTCCTGGCGCAGTGGTGGATGGATCTGGCCAACGCCAATGACGAGAAACGCGCCGAGATGATCGAGGATGCCGCGGCCCTGCCCCGTCCTGCCGGCCAACCGGCCGACCCGGCCAAACGCCGCCGCAAGCCGCGCCGCAAACCGGCCGCGCCGCCCCCGGTCATTTGAAACGGGCCATTGAAGCCGCTCATTTGAAGGCGCCGATTTGAAGTCAGTCACCGCCTACATCGGGCTGGGCGCCAACCTTGGCGACTCGGCGGCCACAATCCAGGCCGCCTTGAGCGAACTCGCCGCGCAACCCGGCATCGCGGATTGCACGGCATCGCCCCTCTACCGCACGGTGCCGATCGACACCGATGGGCCGCTTTTCATCAACGCCGTCGCCCGCATCCACACCACGCTCGAACCGCTGGCGTTGCTCGACCTGCTGCAGACGATCGAAAACGCGCACCACCGCGAGCGGCCTTACCGCTACGCGCCGCGCACGCTCGACCTGGATCTGCTTTTGATGGATGGCATCGAGATGCACGGCGAGCGCCTCACCGTGCCGCATCCGCGAGCGCATGAGCGTGCCTTTGTGTTGCGGCCCTTGCAAGACTTGGCGCCCGACCTGATCCTCGCGCAAGGCAGCTTGAGCGCGCTACTCGCGGCCTGCGCGGATCAAGCGATTCAACGGCTGGACACCGTTTAATCGGCCGGCAACCACGCCGGCAGATCCTTCAGCATCCCATCGCGTGCTCGCGGGCCGCCATAGCCTTCCGTTTTCTGATCGTCACGTACCAGCCGGGCAAACGTCACCGTGCGCTTGCCGTTCGTCGCCCAACCTACGAACCAGCCAAACTGGCGGGCGCGTTCGATCGCACCCTTGGCGTCCTTCTGAAACCCCGACCCCGTCTTGCCGTACAACGTCCAACCGGGCTTCACGGGAAATGTGGGCATGGCAGATTGCGTCTTCGCCATCACGTCTGGTGGCAATCCAAGCTGCTGTTGCTGCAGGCGGCGCAAAAACGCCACTTGTTCGTCGGGTGAAATGGCCAATGACGAACTCAACCAGGCGTGCGTCAGACCATTGCCCTTGCCCGGATCGCCGGTGACGTCGCGATTGCCGTACGACCAGGCATCGAGATAGCCTTTGAAGGCGGCCATGCCCATCGTCTGCGTGAGTACCTGCGAGTACCACACCACCGAATCGCGCAGCCACGAGGTGGGGTCGATATCCTGCTTCCACGCCGCCATCCAGGCCTCGTACTCGGGCTTGTACTTCCACACCGGCGCATGCGCATCCTTCAGCACGCCACTCGCGAAGCCCATTACGGCCAGGGGCACCTTGAAGCTGGATGCCGGGCTTTCGCGGGTGTCGCATTCGCCTGCACGGTGCAGCACCTCGCCCGATGCGGTATCGATCACCACCGAGCAGGTCGGCGCGGCGAGCGCGCCCGGCGCCAGCGTCGCGCTACCGACGATCAACGCGCCGGCCATCATCCATGGGTTCATTTACATCTGTCCTTATCGATACTGTTAAAACGAGCGGCCACGATACCGGGCCGGCCATGGCCCCACAATCGCAGATAATTGAGCCGACCCATAAGAAAAACGATGCCCTGGAGACCCGTATGCAGTTACCGCTGAACGCGCTGCGCGCCTTCGAAATGTCGGCCCGGCATTTGAGTTTCACGCGCGCAGCGGTGGCACTCAATGTGTCGCAAACCGCCGTCAGCCAACACGTCAAGAACCTCGAAGAGCGCCTGGGCGTGGTGTTGTTTCGGCGCTTGCCCCGAGGCCTGGCGCTCACCGATGAAGGTACTGCGATGTTGCCCGTGCTCACCGATGCCTTCGAACGCATCACGGTGATGCTGGAGCAATGCAAGAATCGGCATTCCCGAGAAGTATTGTCGGTGGGCGCCGTGGGTACGTTTGCCACCGGCTGGCTGCTGCCCCGGCTGCGCGCCTTCCAAAGCCGGCACCCCTTCGTCGATCTTCGCCTCTTTACCAATAACAATAACGTCGATCTCGCCGGCGAAGGCCTGGATTACGCCATCCGGTTCGGCCATGGTGCGTGGCACGGTACCACTGCTGAGCCCCTGCTCGATGCCCCCCTTTCACCCATGTGCGCCCCCGAGGTGGCGGCGCGCCTGACCAGCGCCGGGGATCTCGCACGCGAAGCCTTGCTGCGCTCGTATCGCGCGGATGAATGGCCCTTGTGGTTCGAGGCGGCAGGCGTGCCTTGCCCGGTGGTGCACGGCGCCGTGTTCGACTCATCCTTGGCGCTTGCACAGGCAGCGGCGCAGGGTGCCGGGGTGGCGCTCTTGCCGGCGCGGCTCTTTCAACGCGAATTGCGCCGGGCGGAACTGGTGCAGCCTTTCGATCGGTCCATCGACTGCGGCAGCTATTGGCTGACCCGGCTGCAATCCCGCAGCGAAACGCCCGCGATGCTGGCGTTCAAAAACTGGTTGCACGACACCGCCCACGAGTAGCTTACCGGGCCGCCTATAATCTCCGATTGCACATCCTCTTCGTGGGCACGCCTGCCCCGTCTCATGTCCGCTCTGCCGCTCCGCGTTCTGTCCGTCATCCCGCCGATGACGCAGCTCAATACGCCCTACCCGTCCACCGCCTACCTGACCGGTTATCTGCGCTCGCGCGACATCACCGCCTATCAGGAGGATCTGGCCTTGGCGCTTGTGCTGCGGTTGCTCTCGCGCGAAGGATTGCAGGCCGTGGCCAAGCAGATCGAGGCGCTCGATCCGCGCGATCACACGCAGCCGATTCAGGCGTTCGTGGCGCAGCAGGCGCGTTACTTCGCCACCATCGGGCCCGCCATCGCATTCCTGCAGGGGCGGGATTCGACGCTGGCACACCGCATCACGAGCCGCAATTTTCTGCCGGAAGGGCCGCGTTTTGCTTCGCTCGACGTATACATGGACGAGGAAGGCGGCGACCCGCTGGGCTGGGCGTTCGGCGCACTGGGCTTGCACGATCGCGCCAAGCACCTGGCCACGCTGTATTTGAACGATCTGGCGGATGTGCTGCGCGATGCGATCGACGAGCGCTTTGAGTTTGTGCGGTATGCCGAATCGCTGGCCGGCAGCCAGCCTACGTTCGATCCGCTGGCCGAAGCGCTGGCCGCCCCCACCAATCTGGTGGACGACACGCTGAGCGACCTCACGCTGGCCGCCATCGACCGCCACACGCCCACCGTGGTGCTGCTTTCGGTGCCGTTTCCGGGATCGGTGTACGCCGCCTTTCGCATCGCACAAACCATCAAGGCGCATCACCCGCACATCGTGACTGTGCTCGGCGGCGGGTATGTGAATACCGAACTGCGCGAACTGAGCGAACCGCGTGTGTTCGACTATTTCGATTACGTGTCGCTGGACGCCGGCGAGCGGCCGCTATCGGCCCTGCTCGACCACATCCAGGGCAAGCGCTCACGCCAGCGTCTGGTGCGCACGTTTCTGCGCGATGCCGACACGGCCCAGGTCAAATACGTCAACATGGTCGAGCCCGATGTGGCGTTTGCCGAAGTGGGCACGCCCACGTGGGATGGCCTGCCGCTGGACCGTTACCTGTCGCTTCTGGACATGCTCAACCCCATGCACCGGTTGTGGAGCGATGGCCGCTGGAACAAGCTCACCGTGGCGCACGGCTGCTATTGGAAGAAGTGCAGCTTTTGCGACGTGAGCCTGGACTACATTGGCCGGTACGAGGGTGCCTCTGCCACGGTGCTGGCCGACCGGATCGACGCCATCGTGCGCGAAACCGGGCAAACCGGCTTTCATTTCGTAGACGAAGCCGCGCCTCCCAAATCGCTCAAGGCCTTGGCCACCGAGCTCATCGAACGCGACACCGGCATTTCGTGGTGGGGCAATATTCGCTTCGAAAAAACGTTTACGCCGGACCTCTGCGACCTGCTGGCCGACAGCGGCTGCATCGCCGTCTCCGGCGGGCTCGAGGTCGCGTCGGATCGCCTGCTCAAACTGATGAAGAAAGGCGTGTCGGTGGAGCAAGTCGCGCGCGTCACGCGTGCCTTCACCGACGCCGGCATTCTGGTGCACGCCTACCTGATGTACGGCTTTCCCACGCAAACCGTGCAAGACACTGTGGACGCGTTGGAATACGTGCGGCAGCTTTTCGAGAACGGCTGCATTCAAAGTGGCTTCTTTCACCGCTTCGCCTGTACGGTGCATTCGCCCGTGGGCAAGAATCCCGAAGAATACGGCGTCACGCTGCAGCCGCTGCCGCCAGTGAGCTTCGCCAAAAACGACATCGGCTTTCACGACCCCACGGGCGTGGATCACGATGAACTCGGCCGCGCGTTGCGCAAGGCGATCTACAACTTCATGCACGGCATCGGGCTTGAAGAAGACGTGCGCACGTGGTTTCCGTTCAAGGTGCCCAAGACGACGGTACCGCGCAACAAGATCGAACGCGCGTTGCGCGAGAGCGGCCAGCACGTGGACTGAATGCGGCACGCCCCATAGTTAAGCCGTTTCGGCCACCATGTAGACCTTCTTCACGAACGTGTCGATCTCCCAACGGCCCTTGTAGCCTTCGGGCATGATGAAGGGATCACCCACGTTGAGCGTGTGCACGGTGCCGTCCGGATCGACGATGCGGCAGTCGCCTTCCACGATGTGCCCATACTCAATGTAGCCGGTGGTGTCGGCCTGGAACACACCGCTGGTGCTCTCCCACACGCCTGCGCGCACCTTGCCGCCACGGCCTTCGAAGACTTTCATGCCGTTGAACTTGGCATCGCCTGAAATCGGGCGTTTGGGTGCGGCGGCTTTGGGATTGGCCAGGGGGCCGGTGGGAATGCGGACCAGTTTGGGTTCAGTCGTCGACATGCAAAGCTCCAATCAAAATGTGCGACGGCAGAGGCCGGTCGCGATGCGTGGGGTTAACCCGGGCGTGTCCAACGCAGACGCGCCGAGGCTTGAAACGCCTAGCGCGCAAATCGCGCCAGCCGGTAGGGATGGGGATCGACGAGCGGCTTGTGGCCTTGCACCAGGTCCGCCATCAGTGCGCCGGCGGCCGGGCCGATGCCAAAGCCATGCCCCGAGAACCCGGAGGCCAGAAAAAAACCCGGCACATGATCCACCGCCGAGATCACTGGAATCGCGTCTGGCGTGACGTCGATAAAGCCGGCCCAGGCATGCGCCACCGTGGCGGCACCGAACGCCGGAAATGCCTGCTTGAGCTTCGCCAGCGCCACGTCGATCGTTTTCATGGTGGGCGCAGGATCCAGCGTCCGCTGCCGTTCGAACGGCGTTTCACGATCCAGCGGAAAGCGGCGCGGCAGGGCGAGCTCCTCGAAAAATCGTTTGCCGAAACGCAGCTTCAGGTATTTGCGTTCAGCCAACCACGCGGGCAGAAACTGGCGCATCAGCCGAATGCTGTCGGGCGTGAGATCGGCATAGGACGCGCCCAGTTGCGACACAGAGTACCCGCCATCCGCCCGTTTGCGACACGTGAAATCGCCACCGTTGATGGCGAGATCCAAACCGGTGTCCAACGGCGCCGTCCGCAGCACCGACGCATGCACTTTAAGCTGCGGAAACGACACCCCGCTATTGCCGCAGAAGAGCCGCGACCACGCGCCACCGGCCAGCACCACCGAGTCGGCGGCCACGCGTCCGGCTTCGGTTATCACGCCGGTCACCTTGCCTGCGGCCAGATCCAGCCCGCGCACGGCGCATTGCTCGAATACCTGGCATCCAGCGGCTTGGGCCAGACGGGCAATCGCATGCGTGGCCAACGTCGGCTCGGCCACGCCATCATCCGCGCTGTAAAGCGCACCTGCCCATGCGCGCTGCGACGGCTGCGACAGAATCTCCGACAGCCCCGCTGCACCGATCAACCGCGCCGTCACGCCCAATGGTTGCGCGCGTTCAAGCCAGGCCGCATGCTTGGTCATCTCGGCCTCGCTCGCAGCCAGATACGCCAAACCGGTCTGACGATAGCCGACGTCCTCATTCTGCTGGATCTCGCGCCACAGCGCGTTGGCATGCAACGACAGCGGCAGCTCGGCATGGTCGCGCCCCACTGTGCGAATCCAGCCCCAGTTGCGCGACGATTGCTCGCCCGCAATGGTGCCTTTCTCGAACACGGCCACGCGCAGCCCCCTGCGGGCCAGCGCCCACGCCGTGCTCATGCCGATGATGCCCGCGCCGACGATGGCCACGTCCACGCGTTCAGGTAATACAAGCGTCATAACGTCCTCGGGCGCATCGCAACCGCGCCGGTGCAAAAAGAGATTTGCGGCTTACTGCGCACGCGATCGACTCGCCAGCAGCGCACAAAACGCCACCGCGCCCACGGCGATCAAATAATAGGCCGGCGCCATGATGCTGCCGGTGGCTGCGACCAGCGCGCCCACCACCAACGGCGTCACGCCACCGAAGAACGTTTGCGACGCCACGTAGGCAATGGATACCCCGGTAGTGCGGCACGACGTGGGAAACAACTGCGCGAGCACCGACCCGATGGGCGCATAGTAGAAGCTGAAGAACACCAACGACATCAGGCACTGGAAGAACACCAATGAGCCGAATGACGGCGTTTGCGTGAGCACGTAGAAGGCCGGCACGATCACGATCAAGCCGAGAATCATCGCGGTCATCATCGTCTTGACGGCACCCACACGATCGGCCACAAGGCCTGCCACCATCGGGAATATCGTGCAGACCAGCCCGCTGCACAGCGACGCAATAAACGCGGCGTCTTTGGTGATGCCCAGGTTGTTGGTCGCAAACGTCGGCATATAGATGTTGACGTAACTCGCCACGTTGCCGCCGGCCGTGATCAACGCGCCGATCAGCAAGTACTTTTTGTGAAACTTGAAGGTTTCCGAAAGCGGCTTGGCCGTCTTCGCCTTCTGCTCGTCGAACTCCGGCGTTTCGTTGATCTTGAAGCGGATGTACAGCGCCACCGGGCCGATCAGGCAACCGAAAATGAACGGCACCCGCCAGCCCCAGCTATTCACCTGATCGGTGCGCAGATAGTGATTGATCAGATAGGCAAACAATGACGACACCACGATCGCCAAGCCTGTGGTCGCAAACTGCAAGCTGCCGAGAAAGGCTTTGAGTTTGGGATTCTGTTCGGTCAGATACGAATTGGCGCTGCCGAATTCCCCGCCCGCCGAGAATCCTTGCATCAGTCGGCCGAACACCAGAATCACCGGGGCCCACGCGCCGATGGCGCTGTAGGTGGGCACCACGGCCATGAGTGCCGTGCCCAACAGCATCAGCGTGGCCGTCAACGACAGCGCGGCTTTGCGGCCTTTCTTGTCGGAATAAATACCCAGCAACACCGCGCCCAACGGGCGAATCAGATACGAGCTGGCGAACGTGAGCAAGCTGTACAGCAGCGCCGTCTGCGGATCGGCGGAGGGGAAGAACAAGGCCGAGATCGTCACGGCGAACATCGCATAGACGAGCAGGTCATACCACTCGAAAAAGGCGCCGATATTGGCCGCCACAATATCGCGCACCATCCCCTTGCGGGGTGCGCCGGGTGTTGCCGATCCGGCAGGCATTGCGCCCGCTGTCGTCGTTGTCAAAGTCATGTTGGCCTCAGTGCGGGCGCAAGAATACCCGCCGTATCTTTCGATGCGGAAAAAAGTACAGGCGACCGGCCTGCGCGTCAGACGAAAAAGGGGAGACTCGCGATCAACGCGATGAGGGGAACTTACACATAGAAGTGATTGCTGTTGACCACCAGAAAACGGGTCTTCTTATCCCAGCCGTTGATCCAACGGTAGGCTTGGTTGGCGGCAAACCCGTAGGTGTCGCCGGTCTCGAGCAGAAAAGATTGATCGCCGATAAACAACTGCAACTTGCCCTCGATCACATAGCCCACTTTGTCGCCGGTTTGCACCAGAAAGTTGGGATCGGAGCTGGCGCCCGGATCGAGCTCCATCAAATAGGCTTCCATGGCGTTGCAGCTCGCCGGCGTCACACGGTACTTGGTGATGCCCGTGCCATGCAGACGCAACGGCTTGTGCCGATCGGCGCGCACGAGGTACTCACCCGAAAGTGCGGCATCTGCCGGCCGTGCTGCAGCACGCGCGGCATCGGCGGCGGCCAATGGTGCCGACTGCCCTGGCTGAACGACTGCGTCGCCGCCGGCGCGCGAGGCCGCGGCCGCGTCGAGTACATCGGATGCACTGGACGCGTCATCGGCAGGCGCAAACAACTCTGCGCCATCGATCTCCAATGCGTGACAGATCCCACGCAGCGTGCGGATCGATGGCGAGCTCACACCGCGCTCGATCTGACTGATCGATCCGATAGACATCTCGGCACGCGCCGCCACATCCTTGAGCGTCAATCCTTTCGCCACCCGCCGCGCGCGCAACCGCTCGCCGAGCGCTTTGTCGTCGTGATCGACAGCACTGGGCGGGACGTGAGCAGAGGGGAGCAAGGACATGGTTCCAGTCTGAAAGCAGCACGCACGCGTCACAGCAATAAAGCCTGCTGCACGGGGTGCAATTTCACGAAAATATATGCCGATTTCATTTTTACGTCAATTTAGCGTTAACCATTACGTAAAAGTGAAATTGATCAGGGCATGCGTTGAAGTGTAAGGCGACAGGCGTCTTGCCGGATCGATCGTGCCAAGGCCATTGCACGGCGCCGCTGCTATCGGATTGCGCTGTCGATGCGGCAGCCCGGCAGTCCGGCAGTCCGGCAGCGGGAACGCGACCACGCGAGGCCAACAAAATTCCCGCAAGATTGTGACAAATTGATTAATCTAAATCGTAATCGTTTCTATTAGCGTTAGAATGCGCGGCGCTTTTGTTTCACTCTTCGGCGCGCTGCGACTGCATTGCATGGCACACGGCGCCGCCACCTTCAGGAACCGCCACACATGACTGCATCGAATCGCCGCCCACCCTTTACATCCCCTCGCCCGCTGGCGCTGGCGCTCTATCTGGGATGCACGAGCGCGGTGCTCCTACCGGCGCTGTACGGGCCGGCGGTGCAGGCTCAATCGGTGACGGCGGCAAGTTCAGGCGACGACCAATCGATGATGCCAACGGTCACCGTCGTCGGTGACGGGCTGGATCCCGGACGAAGCCTCAACGTGCCTGCTGCCTCGGGCGCACTCGGCACGCGCAGTGTGCTGGACACGCCCTTCTCCATCACCAGCGTGAGTCAATCCGAGATCGAAGAGCGGCTGGCCACCAATATCGAGCAGGTGTTTCGATACGATGCCTCGACCACCATGACCGGTGTCGAGTACGGCCAAAGCCCCTCGATCAGCGTGCGGGGCCTGGGCATCGACGGCACCAACGGCCTGAAAGTAGACGGTCTGGCGATTGCCGGCTGGAGCAACGACCTGCCGCTGGAATTTTTTGAACGGGTCGATCTGCTCAAAGGCCTGAGCGGATTCATGTACGGCTTCGGCTCACCCGGCGGCATTCTCAACTACGTCGTCAAACGCCCCACCGACGAGACCCAGTTCAGTGCCTCGCTTGGCTACAAATCCGATTCGCTGTTTTCTCAGTCGATCGACATGGGTGGCCGTGCCGGCCGCGACGATCGTTTTGGCTATCGCGTCAATCTGTTTCGCGAAGAAGGCGACACCTATATCGATGACGGCAGCCTGCGCCGCGAAGGCGCGTCCGTGGCCCTTGATGCGCGGCTCACAGACGATCTCACCCTCACCTTCGATGCGTTGTATGCCAATCGCAAATCGCGCAGCAACAGTTTCTGGGGCTACGACATCGGCGACATCCAGGCCATCCCCGGCACGGTTAATCCGCGCATCGCCTCGCAACCCGAGGGTGCCTACTTCGACACCAAGGATCGCGTGATCACGACCGGCCTGCAATGGCGCGTGGCGCCCGGGTGGAAAACCAGCGTCACGTACCGCAACGCACGCAAAGACCTCGATTACAACAACAGCACGTTGTACGTGTCGAACCTGGCAGGCGACTACACCGCCGACCAATCGTTGTATCGCTTCGCCCAGGAATACAAGCAATGGCAAGCGCTCGTCGAGGGCGAGGCGCGCACCGGACCGATCGACCACAAACTCACTTTCGGTGCCTCGCGTCAATCGTTCGGCACGCTATCCGATCGCGAGTCGACGTACGTCGGCAACATCGGGGCGGGCAATATCTATCGCGGCACCACCCTCACGTCGTACGGCGACGCCGGCGGCCACAGCCTCTATAAAACGTCTGCCATCGTGCAGGATGCCTTGTTCGCGAGCGACACCCTGAGCTTTGGCGAACACTGGTCGGTGATCGGCGGCATTCGCTACAACCGCTTCGACCAAAGCGCCTACAACCTGTCCGGCGCGCGCACGACGCGGTACGAACGCAACCCCCTCACGCCCACCGTCGCGCTGATCTACAAGCCCACGCAAAACGACACGCTGTACGCCAGCTACGTCGAGGCGTTGGAACGTGGGGGTACGGCCGGGGTCAACACGATCAACTTCGGTGAAGTGATGAGCCCGGTCAAAAGCAAGCAGTATGAAGCCGGCTACAAGTACGAAGCGCCCACCTGGGCCACCACGGCTGCGCTGTTCCGCATGGATCGCACAGCGGAATACACCAACGATGACAACCGGTTCGTGCAAGACGGCATCACGCGCTACCAGGGGGTAGACCTCAACGGCACCTACGACATCAATCGCGACCTGAGCTTGTCGGGCGGCGTGATGTACTTGAACTCGACCTATGTGGAGAGCAGCGCCGGACTCGAGGGCAAGCGCACCACCGGCACGCCGCACCTGCAAGCGGCCACGCGGCTGAGTTATCAATTGCCCGTGATGCCGGCAGTCAGTGTGTCGCTGGGAGCGAAGTACGTGGGCGGCTCGCAGATGAATACGGCCAACACCTACAGCGTGCCGTCATACACCGTGTTCGATGCGGGTGCGCAATATCGCGCACGCATTCTCGATCGCGACGTGACGCTCACGGCCCAGATCCAGAACCTGGCCAACCGCCGCTACTGGACTTACAACGGCAGCAACTACATCGCCCCCGGCGCGCCGCGCACGGTGAGCTTGAATGCGCGGATGGCGTTCTAGTCGAGCTGTAAAAATCGCTCGCATCGCATTGACTAGATATACAATTTTTTGTATGTTAGGACATGCATGTCTTGAAGCCAGTATCTTTTCGCGGATCCTCACTACAAGACTTGCGACGATTTCCTGACCAAATGAGACGGGAAGCAGGTCATCAGATCGACCGCCTTCAACACGGTTTCGAACCCGATGACTGGAAGCCCATGCCGAGTATCGGCGGCGGCGTTCGCGAGATACGCATCCGAGATTCATTTAGCGCATTTCGGGTGGTGTACATCGCAAAATTCAGCGCGGCCATCTACGTCCTACATTGCTTTCAAAAGAAATCGCAGAAAACGGCACAACGCGACTTGGATCTTGCGAGCGATCGCTATCGTGTGCTGCTAATGGAGATGGGCTTATGAACAACAGTACGTTCGGCAGCGTTTGGGATGCATTGGAAGATACCGCGCAAGCGGCAGAGAACATGAAGCTGCGTTCGGCATTGATGATTGCCCTGACGGCGCACCTTCAGCGTTCAAAAATGAGCCAGGCAGCGGCCGCGAAACTTTTCGGCATCACACAACCCCGCGTTTCTGACTTGATGCGCGGAAAGATCAATTTGTTCGGTCTAGACGCATTGGTCAACATGGCGGCCGCAGCAGGCATGCTCGTCGAACTGAAGATCACGGACGCCCTGAACGCCTAGAACGAGGTGTCTGGCGTCAGGCGTCCGTCAATGGGCTATACCGCCCCTGCCTGATGCAACGCGGCGATCGCGGCATCATCGAACCCGAGCTCCGCGAGGATTCGGTCGCTGTGCTGCCCCACGCTTGGCACGGCCGTCATCTGCGCATCGAAGCGATTGTTGGTGGCAGGCGGCAGCAGTGCCGGTAACGCGCCCGCGGGACTGTCGACCGTGCGCCACCGATCGCGCGCCTTCAGTTGCGTGTGATCCCACACGCCAGCCATATCGTTGACGCGAGCGTTGGCAATCCCTGCCGTCTCTAGGGTATGCGCCACCTGGTCGGCATCGAAGGCTTTGAACGCATCGACGATCAAGGCGCGCAGGTCCGCCCGATTCTCGTTGCGCCTCGAATTGGTATTGAAGCGCGGATCGTCGGCCAATGCTGCGTTTGCCAACACGCGATCGCAGAAGATGCGCCACTCGCGCTCGTTTTGCAGACCCAGCATCACGACCGAGCCGTCGCCCACCGGAAAGGGGCCGTACGGATAAATGGTGGCATGCGATGCACCCGCGCGCACGGGCGGCGGCGCGCCGTCGTAGGCGTAATACATGGGATAGCCCATCCACTCCACACTGCTTTCCAGCATGGACACGTCCAGGCGGCTGCCTTCGCCGGTGCGGTGACGCAACAGCAGCGCATTGAGAATGCCGGAATAGGCGTACATGCCTGCTGCAATATCGGCGATCGAACACCCGGCTTTCGAGGGATCGTCAGGCGTGCCGGTGACCGACAGAAATCCACTTTCGCTCTGGATCAACAGGTCATACGCCTTCTTGTCTTGATACGGCCCCCCCTCGCCATACCCCGAAATGTCGCACACGATCAAGCGCGGGTAGCGTTCGTGCAGCTGATCGAAATCCAGGCCCAGCCTCGCTGCAGCACCCGGTGCCAGGTTTTGCACCAGCACGTCGGCCGTCTCCAACAGGCGCGCCATCACGTCGCTCGCGCCTGCCTCCTTGAGGTTGAGCGTGAGGCTTTCCTTGGAGCGATTGGTCCACACGAAGTGCGACGACAACCCCTTGACGCGCTCGTCGTAGTTACGTGCAAAATCGCCGCCGCCTGGCCGTTCAATCTTGATCACGCGCGCGCCCATGTCGGCCAACTGCCGCGTGCAGAACGGCGCCGCAATGGCGTGTTCCAGACTGATGACGGTGATGCCGTCGAGCGGGCGTGGCGCAGTGGCGGTGGCGGTAGTGGAGGCCGATGCGCTCGTTTTCTGGGTTGGCGTGGTCACTCGAAGGTCACCTCGCCCTGATGCGCCAGCGTGCCGTCTTGCGCGGCCCACACTTGTGCGCGGCCGTCCTCGCCGATCGTGCCGCCAACATGAAAATCGGCCGGCGAGATCAACGGCCGCAAGCCACGATAGGCGTATTCCTTCACGCGACGACCGGGGTGGGCATGCAGAAATCCGGCCAGCATGTAGGTCGAGATCATCGGGCCATGCACCACCAGCCCGGGATAGCCTTCCGTATCGGTGACGTACGGAAAATCGTAATGGATGCGATGGGTGTTGAACGTCACCGCCGAATAACGAAACAGGCGTTCGGCCGACGGCGCGATCGTCTCACGCCACTGCCCTTCGGGTTCCGGCTGCGTGCCGACGAGCTTTGGTGGACTGGGCTCGCGGTACACGATGTCCTGCTGTTCGCTGATCGCCAATTCGCCGGCCTGACGATACTCATGCTGCACCGTCACGAAGCGCAGCGCGCCGGTGCTCCCCACTTTATCCTTGACCGCAATCACGGTGGACGTGCGCGAGGCTTCCACCCCTACTTTCAGCGGCTGGTGAAACGACAGCCGGCCACCGGCCCACATGCGATTTCGGCCGGCCGCCTCAGGCAAAAACCCGCCGCGTTCCGGATGCCCATCGGCACCCAATGCCTCCATGCCCACAGGGATCATGAAGAACGCCCATTGCCACAACCACGGCAGGTCCGCACCCTCGCCGGGATGCGGCTCACCCAGCGTTGCGGCGATGCGTTGCGTATGCGACGGGTCAAGCCGATCGCTCACGGTTTCGGTGTGGCCAATCCAGGCGGAGGGGTCCGATGCAGTCATGAGAATCCTTACTTATCGTGTTGTCGCATGATGCTCCATGCGGAAGGGGACGGGAATTCGTATTTGTACAACCCTGTGTTCACCGCGCCGAAACGCAAGGCAAAACATGGGGAGAATCGCGGGGCAAAAAAACAGCGACCCGCAGGTCGCTGTTTCGTCGTGCCTGGCGCTTCGTCGTGCCTGGCGCAGGCAACGAGCGCCCTCACGCATCAGGCGACGGCAACCGGGATCTTGCCGATCTTGGCCTGCCACGTCTTGGGGCCGGTGTTGTGCACCGACGTACCTTGCGCATCCACGGCCACCGTTACCGGCATATCCTTCACGTCGAACTCGTAGATGGCTTCCATACCGAGATCTTCGAAACCCACCACCTTGGCGCCGCGAATGGCTTTCGACACCAGGTAAGCCGCGCCGCCCACGGCCATCAAATACGCCGAGCCGTGTTTCTTGATGGCTTCGATCGCGACCGGGCCGCGTTCGGATTTTCCGATCATGGCGATCAGACCGGTCTCGGCCAGCATCATGTCGGTGAATTTATCCATGCGCGTCGCCGTCGTGGGGCCTGCCGGACCCACCACTTCGTCGCGCACCGGATCGACCGGGCCCACGTAATAGATCACACGATTGGCGAAGTCGACCGGCAACGATTCACCGCGGCCCAACATATCCTGAATACGCTTGTGCGCCGCATCACGGCCGGTCAGCATCTTGCCCGACAGCAGCAACGTTTGACCGGGCCTCCAGCTCGCCACCTGCTCACGCGTCAGCGTGTTCAGATCGACTTGCTGCGAGGCGTTGTAGTCGGGCGCCCAGTGCACGTCGGGCCATTCGGACAATGCCGGCGGATCGAGGCGGGCCGGGCCCGAACCGTCCAACGTGAAGTGCGCGTGGCGCGTGGCCGCACAGTTCGGGATCATGGCAACCGGCTTGGAGGCCGCATGGGTGGGGAACGTGCTGATCTTTACATCCAGCACCGTCGTCAAGCCGCCCAGGCCTTGCGCGCCAATACCCAGCGCATTGACCTTTTCGTACAGCTCGATGCGCAGTTCTTCGAGCTTGCTTTGCGGACCGCGCGCAAGCAATTCATACATGTCGATGTCTTCCATCAACGATTGCTTGGCCATCAACATGGCCTTCTCGGCCGTACCACCCACGCCGATGCCCAACATGCCGGGCGGGCACCAGCCGGCGCCCATCGTGGGCACCGTCTTCAGCACCCAATCGACCAACGAATCGCTGGGGTTGAGCATGACGAATTTGGATTTGTTTTCCGAACCGCCGCCCTTGGAGGCAATCTGCACGTCGACCGTATCGCCAGGGATCAGTTCGACGTTGAGAATACAGGGCGTGTTGTCGCGCGTGTTCTTGCGCGTAAACAGCGGATCTTCCAGCACGGAGGCACGCAGCGGATTGTCACTGTTCAGGTAGCCGCGGCGAACGCCTTCATCGCACAGCTCCTGCAAGCTCCTACAGGAGTCGAAGCGCACGTTCATGCCCACTTTCAGGAACACGTTGACGATGCCGGTGTCCTGGCACAACGGGCGCTTGCCTTCGGCGCACATCCGCGAGTTGGTCAGAATCTGCGCCATCGCGTCTTTCGCGGCCGGACTTTCTTCGCGCTCATAGGCTCGGGCCAGATGGCGAATGTAGTCAACGGGATGGTAGTAGCTGATGAACTGGATGCCATCGGCAATAGACTGAATGAAGTCTTCTTCTTTGATCAGGACGGACATGAGAGCACTTGCAGAGAGAGGAAAACGTTGGAGAAACGCCGCTCGAACCTTGCGATATAGACGTCGATGTTGACTACAACATCAACGTCTTCCATCACTATTCAGCTGTATCCACAATGCGGCGAGCGCACTGCAGATCGAGGTTCAGCCACAAGGCGCGGTCGGCGGCGTTGAGCGAGAAATTATTTACCTTGCCAGACGGGCGCGCGCTTTTCGGCGAATGCGGTGGCTCCTTCCTTGGCGTCGGCCGACGTGAAGATGTGCGCCACCAGCGGGCGCTGGCGATCGAACATCTCTTCACGCGACCAATCGCCGGATTCCGACACGATGCGCTTGGCGGTTTGCACCGACAGCGGGCCGTTGGCCACGATGGTGCGGGCCAACGCCTGGGCGTCTGCCAATGCTTGACCGGGTTCGCTCAAGCGATTGACCAAGCCGAAGCCGTGCGCGCGCTCGGCCGGAAACATATCGCCTGTGAGCACCATTTCCATGGCGATGTGGTACGGCAGGCGGCGCGGCAAGCGCATCATGCCGCCGGCACCGGCCACCAGACCGCGCTTGACTTCAGGCAGACCGAAATTGGCGGTGCGCGAGGCCACGATGAGGTCGCAGGCCAGCGCCAGTTCGCATCCGCCGGCCAGCGCGTAGCCTTCGACGGCGGCGATCAGCGGCTTTTTGGGTGGCGCTTCCGTCAGCCCGCCAAATCCGCGGCCTTCGACGTACGGACGTTGGCCAGTGGCGGCAAACGCCTTGAGATCCATGCCGGACGAGAACGTGTTGTTGGCGCCGGTGAGCACGCCGATGCGCACGCTCTCGTCGCTATCCAGACGGTCGAGCGCGGCGGCCAGCGCCTGGGCGGCCTCGAGGTTGATCGCGTTGCGCGCTTCGGGGCGGTTGATCGTGATGGTCATCATGCCATCGGCGACGTCCACGTGGATCAGGTCGGACATGTCTCTTCTCCTATTTTTGTCGGGGAATCGGGCGCGGGGCGCGAAGGCCGGAAGCACCCGGCTTTCGAATATCGGAAACATCATACAACCGGCCTGTGCACCCCATCCGCCGCATCCGGCCGAAGCCAGTTAAAATCGTTGGTTTGTCATGACCAGCCGACGCTTGCAAAAGCAGCGGCGCAACGCAAAGCTCCATGCTCACCTTCCAGCAGATCATCCTCACCCTTCAGGATTATTGGGACAAACAGGGCTGCGCCCTGCTCCAGCCCCTCGATATGGAGGTGGGTGCCGGCACGTCCCATCCCTCGACCTTCCTGCGCTCGTTGGGCCCTGAGCCTTGGCGTGCCGCTTATGTGCAGCCGTCGCGCCGTCCGAAAGATGGCCGCTATGGCGAGAACCCCAACCGGTTGCAGCACTACTACCAATATCAGGTGGTCTTGAAGCCCGCCCCGGCCGACATCCTCGAACTGTACGTGGGGTCGTTGAAGGCGCTGGGCATCGATCCGCTTGTGCACGACATCCGCTTTGTGGAAGACGACTGGGAAAATCCCACGCTCGGCGCCTGGGGCCTGGGCTGGGAAGTCTGGCTCAACGGCATGGAAGTCACGCAGTTCACCTACTTCCAGCAAGTAGGCGGCATCGACTGCACGCCGACCACGGGTGAAATCACCTACGGTCTGGAACGTCTGGCGATGTATCTGCAAAACGTCGAAAGTGTCTACGATCTGGTCTGGACCGAAGGCCACAACGGCCAACGCGTGCTCTATCGCGACGTCTACCATCAGAACGAAGTCGAGCAATCGACGTATAACTTCGAATACGCGTCCACCGAGATGCTGTTTGCGCATTTCAACGATTACGAAGCCGAAGCCAAGCGTTTGATGGATGTGCCGCTGGCCTTGCCCGCTTACGAAGCAGTGTTGAAGGCCGGACACGCCTTCAACATGCTCGATGCGCGCGGCGCCATCAGCGTCACCGAACGCGCCGCGTACATCGGCCGCATCCGCAACCTGTCGCGCGCCGTCGCACAGGCCTATTACGATTCCCGCGAACGATTGGGCTTTCCCATGCTGGCCGCCAGCCAGAAGCCGGAGGCCGCATAAATGACTGACAACGCATCCCCCGCCGATATTCGTCCTCTCCTGGTCGAACTGCTCACCGAAGAATTGCCGCCTAAGGCGCTCGAAAATCTGGGCCTGGCATTCGCCGAAGGCCTGCGCGCCGCATTGGATAAACATGGCCTGTTGACCGACGGCTGCACCGTGACGCCCTTCGCCACGCCGCGCCGCCTGGCCGTGCGCCTTTCGGCCGTGCAAGCCTGCGCCGCCGATCGCGACTACACCGAGCGCCTGATGCCGGTCAAAGTGGGCCTTACACAAGACGGCGCGGCCACCCCTGCGCTGCAGAAGAAACTGGCGGCCAAGGGCTGGGCACATCTGACGCCCGCCGATCTCACCCGCGAATCCGACGGCAAGCAGGATTATCTTGTGGCGCGCGGCACGTCCGAAGGCGCCGATCTGGCCCACGGCCTGCAAGACGCGCTGGATACGGCGATTGCCGGCCTGCCGATCCCCAAAGTCATGCGCTATCAGTTGGCCGACGGCGTGACCTCGGTGCGCTTCGTGCGCCCCGCGCACGGCCTGATCGCCCTCTTCGGCGCCGACGTGATCGAAGTGCATGCGTTGGGCATGACCGCCGGGCGCAGCACGCACGGCCACCGTTTCGTCTCGACCGATCCCGTCATCCTGCCCGATGCCAATAGCTACGAATCGCATCTGGCCGAATTCGGTAGTGTGATTGCGTCCTTCGATGCGCGCCGCGCCGATATCGACGCCCAACTGCAAGCGAAGGCGCACGAGCTGGGCGCCACGCTGGGCAACGACCCGGAAGTGCCGGCGTTGCTCAATGAAGTGACGGCGCTGGTCGAACAACCCACGGTGTATGTGGGCGCGTTCGACGACGCCTTTCTCGACGTGCCGCAGGAATGCCTGATTTTGACCATGCGGCTCAATCAGAAGTACTTCCCGCTGTTCGACCCCGCCACGGGCAAGCTCACGCATCGCTTCCTGATCGTCAGCAATATGCGGGTGGCCGACCCGATCAATATCGTGGGCGGCAACGAACGTGTGGTGCGCCCCCGCCTGGCCGATGCCAAGTTCTTCTTCGACACCGACCGCAAGATGCCGTTGGCCAGCCGCGTCGCGCAGTTGGACACGATGGTCTATCACAACAAGCTCGGCACCCAGGGCGCCCGCGTCACCCGGGTCCGCGCGCTTGCAGCCTTCGTGGCCCAAACGCTGGGCGGCGACGCGCAAGCTGCCGACCGTGCCGCCCTGTTGGCCAAAGCCGACCTGGGCACCAATATGGTCGGCGAGTTTCCCGAATTGCAGGGCGTCATGGGCGCGTACTACGCGCAAGGCGATGGCGAAGCGCCTTCGGTGGTCACGGCGCTGCGTGAGCAATACCGCATTCGCTGGGACCAGCCCGTCGATGACGCCACGCTGCCCGCCGTGGCGCTGTTTATCGCCGATCGCGCCGAAACGCTGATCGGCATCTGGAGCATCGGCGGCGCCCCCACGGGCGAACGCGATCCTTTCGGCCTGCGCCGCGCGGCGCTCGGCCTGATCAGCGCTTTCGAACAGCTCGCCGCTGGCGGCCGGTTGAAGATCAGCGACGATGGCCCGCTCACGCTGGACGCCGTGCTCGAACACGCGGCACAAGCCTTCGGTCCGGGCAAGGTCGACGCCACGGTCATCGCCGACGTGCGGACATTCCTGTTCGAACGCTACCGTAATCAGTTGGCCAACACGTTCGACCGCAGCGGCGTGGACGCGGTGATCGCCGTGTCGCCCCCGCTGCACCAGGTGGCCGAGCGCGTGCGCGCCGTGGTCGCATTCGGTGCCTTGCCCGAAGCCGCAAGCCTGGCAGCCGCCAACAAGCGCATCGGCAATCTGTTGAAGAAGGCCGAAGGCGACATCGGCACGGTCGTGGAAGCGCGTTTGTCCGAGCCGGCCGAGCGCGCCCTGGCTGCCGCCATCGCCGAACTCGAACCGCAATCAGCGGCCCAGTTTGCCCAAGGCGACTTCGCTGGCAGCCTGCAAACGCTTGCCCGGGGCCGCGCCGCCGTCGACGCCTTCTTCAATGACATCATGGTGATGGCCGAAGATCCCGCCATTCGCGCCAATCGTCTTGCGTTGCTCGCCCAATTGCACCGCTTGATGAACCGCGTGGCGGACATTTCCAGGTTGGCCCAGTGAAACTCATCGTTCTCGATCGCGACGGCGTCATCAATGAAGACAGCGATGCCTTCATCAAAACGCCTGACGAATGGATTGCACTGCCGGGTAGCCTGGCAGCCATCGCACGCTTGACGCAGGCACAGTGGCGCGTCGTGATCGCGACCAATCAGTCCGGGCTTGCCCGCGGCCTGTTCGATATGGCCGCGTTGAACGCCATGCACAAGAAAATGAAACGCGAACTCGCCGTCTTCGGCGGCGTGATCGATGCGATTTTTCTATGTCCGCACGGCCCCGATGACGGGTGCACCTGTCGCAAGCCGCTGCCGGGCATGTTCCAGCAGATCGCGCTGCGCTACGATCGCACGCTCACCGGCGTGCCGGCCGTTGGCGATTCGCTGCGCGATCTACAGGCCAGCGCCGCGGTGGGCTGCATCCCCTGGCTCGTGCAAACGGGTAAAGGCGCGGCCACCGCCGAAAGCGGCGATCTGCCCGAAGGTTCCCACATACGCGCCGATCTATCGGCTGTCGTTGACGATTTGTTGAAGGAAGCCTGACTTGGCCCGCCTGCGTTCCCTGCTCTATGCGTTGTTCTTGGCGGTTACCGTCATTCCGTACGCTTTCGCCTGTCTGCTGTGGTCCTTCCTGCCGCTGCATCAGCGCTATCGGCTCACCGTCGGCTGGCCGCGTCTGGCTGTCTGGGGTGCCCGCGTCATTTGCGGCATCCGCTGGCAAGTGAAAGGCTGGGAAAATCTGCCCGACGGCCCCGCCGTGCTGCTGTCCAAACATCAATCCGCCTGGGAAACCTTGTTTTTCCCCGCCTACATGCCGCGCGATTTGTGTTTCGTCTACAAGCGCGAACTGCACAAGGTGCCGTTCTTCGGTTGGGGCCTGGCGCTTCTGCGCATGATCCCGATCGATCGGGCGCGCGGTCGCGATGCGTTCGACCAAGTCGTGGCACAAGGAAAGTTGCGGCTGGCCGAAGGCCGGTGGCCCATTCTGTTTCCCGAGGGCACCCGCGTGGCGCCCGGACAAACGGCCCGTTTCAAGATGGGTGGCGCATTGCTTGCTTCACGCACCGGTGCGGTCGTCATCCCCGTGGCAGTCAACTCGGGCGAATGCTGGCGCCGCAACGCCTTCGTCAAGCGCCCCGGCCTGATCACCGTGTCGATCGGCCCCGTCATTCCCTCCGCTGGGCTGACGCCGGAGCAATTGAACGAAAAAGTACAAACCTGGATCGAAGACGAAATGCGCCGTCTGAACCCGGAAAGGTATGCCTCGAACTGATCAGCTCGACCTGTTTTCGGCGCCACCGCGCGCTGAAGATCTGGCGCCGGCAAATAGCAACACGGCGCCACCTGCACGGCCGGCGCCTACACCCGCAGTGACGTCGCCGGCTGGCAGCACGCCGGCTGCCAGCGCACCAGTTGTCGACGCGCCGGCTGCGGTCGCACCAGCTGTCGACGCGCCTGGTCGCCCCTTGCCTGCCACACCTAATGCAGCAGCGCTGGACGCGAGTGCGCCACTAAAAAGCGACGCCGGCGAATTGCCGTTTCTGAATTCCAGCAATGCCCTGTCCGACAGTGCGCCCATTCGCATCCAGACCACGTGTCCGGCCACGTTGCCGCCCAATGCACGCTGGCGCGAAGTGCGTACCGACCAGCAAACCATCGGCTTTGTATTGCAACGCTCAAAGCGTCGCAGCATCGGGTTTTTGATCACTGATGATGGCCTGCGTGTGACGGCGCCCAATTGGGTCACGCTGTCGCAAATCGACGAGGCGGTAATCGAAAAAGCCCGCTGGATTCTGAACAAGTTGCGCGACTGGCATGCTCGCCAATCGCGTCTCGCCCTGGCGCAAACGCTCTGGCAGCAAGACGGCGAAATGCCCTACCTGGGTAAACGCATTCGCATCGCGCTGGGTTCGGGACGATCGGCCGCCTTCATGACGGGCGACATGAATGAACCGCAAGACGGCGACACGCTGCATCTGCCCCTGCCCGCCAACGCCGACGACGCACGCGTGCGCGACGCCGCGCAAGCGTGGTTGCAGGGTCGCGCGGGTGCGTGGTTTGGCGTGCGCTTATCGCACTTTCTGGAATTGAGCGGCTTGCGCATCAAGCGCTGGCGCCTGTCCGGTGCGGCGACCCGCTGGGGCTCATGCACCAGCGATGGCAACATCATGCTCAACTGGCGCTTGATTCACTTCTCGCCCAGCATCATCGATTACGTGATCGTGCACGAACTCGCGCACTTGCGTGAGATGAACCACAGCCAGGATTTCTGGGCGGAAGTGGGCAACATCCTGCCAGGCTTCGAAGACGCCAAGAATCTGCTCAAGCATCACGATCCGGGCAGCCTGCCGGCGTTCTAGATGGGGCGGCCCGCTTACCGGCGCCGATAGACGCTGGCACGCTATCTGATCCTCAAGCGCAGATGTTCGGGGATTTTTACCCCGACGTTCGAACGAGATCCGATTCAGGTCTTCTTCTGAATGAACTCGATCTTGTAGCCGTCCGGATCTTCGATGAACGCGATCACGGTGGTGCCGTGCTTCATCGGACCGGCTTCGCGCACGACGTTGCCGCCTTGCTGCTTCACGCGCTCACAGGCGGCGTAGGCATCGTCGACTTCAAGCGCGATGTGCCCATAGCCTGACCCCAGGTCATACTTATCGGTGTCCCAGTTATGGGTAAGTTCAATCACCGCACCTGTGGACTCCTCTTCGTAGCCCACGAACGCCAACGTGAACTTGCCTTCGGGGTAGTCGCTACGGCGCAGGACCCGCATGCCCAAAACATCGGTATAAAACGCGATCGATTTGTCGAGATCGCCAACGCGCAGCATCGTGTGAAGTAGTCGCATAATTCGTATTTCCGTCAAAACATCAAAAAGACTTAAAGGTTAGCCAGCGCCGTACCGGCGTTTACCAGGCTCACCCAAACCATCATGTTAGACCATCGTATGGACGCTTTATGATTCGAGACCTGTTGAAAATGGGCGATCCGCGCCTGCTGAAGATCGCCGAGCCTGTGACGCAATTTGCCACGCCCGAACTCGATGCGCTGATCGAGGATATGTTTGACACCATGCGCGACGCCAAAGGGCTGGGCCTTGCCGCGCCGCAGATCGGCGTCGACCTGCAACTGGTCGTTTTCGGGTTCGACCGCGTCGAGCGCCTGCCCGGCACACCTCCGGTACCCTTTACCATCCTGTGCAATCCGGTGATCACACCGCTTGACGAGGTGCATGAGGAAGGCTGGGAAGGCTGTCTGTCGGTACCCGGCATGCGCGGTGTCGTGTCCCGCTATTCGCGCATTCGTTACGAAGGCTTCGACCCGCAAGGCAATCCCATCGCGCGAGAAGCCGAAGGCTTTCACGCAAGGGTCGTGCAGCACGAGTGCGATCACCTGATCGGTCGCCTGTATCCCTCGCGCATCGAAGACTTTACGCGCTTCGGTTTTATCGACGCGCTGTTTCCGAACGGGGAAGGCAAGCGCGCCGATTGAGTTGCGCGGCTAGACGACATTTGCCGAACTGGCCACTGGCACCGCGGGGCGCCGTCCATAGGCATCGCGCCAACTGAGACGGTTGGGCCACCGCGTCGACCGGTCAGGCGCAGCGCAGCCTCACAGCATCGGGGATGCGCCCTGTTCCGCTTCGCTGGCGTTGTTGCGAAAGAAGCCAAACAGCTCTCGGCCAATACCGCTCGCATGTGCCGATAAATCGGGGTCGGGTGTATCGCGTGCCGCCAATGTGGCGGCATCGACATCCACGTGCAGCACACCGGCCTCGCCATCGACCGTCATCATGTCGCCATCGCGAATATGGGCGATCAGCCCGCCGCCCAGCCCTTCAGGCGAGACGTGAATGGCGGCGGGCACCTTGCCCGACGCGCCAGACATCCGGCCGTCTGTGACGAGCGCCACGTGAAAACCTTCGTCCTGCAACACACCCAATGCCGGCGTGAGCTTGTGCAGTTCCGGCATCCCGTTGGCGCGCGGGCCCTGGTAGCGCACCACGACGACCACATCGCGATTGAGTTCATTGCGCTTGTACGCTGCCAGCACGTCTTCCTGGCTGTCATACACCGCAGCGGGTGCGCGCACGATGCGGTGCTCGGGCTTCACCGCCGACACCTTCAACACAGCGCGACCGATATTGCCTTCAAGCACCTTGAGACCGCCGTTATCGGAAAAGGGCTGGCTGTGTACACGCAACACGTTTTCATCACCGCTGTGCGCAGGCGCATCGCGCCACACCAGCTTGTCTCCTTCCAGGAACGGCTCTTGGCTATAGTGCGACAACCCCGGCCCCGCCACGGTTTGCACGTCCTCATGCAGCAAGCCTGCCGCCAGCAGTTCGCGAATCAGAAAACCCATCCCGCCCGAGGCGTGGAAGTGATTCACGTCGGCGCTGCCGTTGGGATAAATCCGTGCCAGCAACGGCACCACGTTGGACAGTTCGGCAAAGTCATCCCAGTTGATCAGAATGCCCGCCGCTTTCGCCATCGCCACCAGGTGAATCGTGTGGTTGGTGGATCCGCCCGTTGCATGCAGACCCACGATGCCGTTGACGATGGCCTTTTCGTCGATCACGTGACCCAACGGCGTAAAAGCATTGCGGTCGGCAAGCGCGAGCACCCGCATGGCGGCGTGCGCGGTAAGCGCATCGCGCAGCGGCGTGTTGGGATTGACGAAGGCCGCGCCCGGCAGATGTACACCCATGATTTCCATGAGCATCTGGTTGGAATTGGCGGTGCCGTAGAAGGTGCACGTACCGGCATCGTGATACGCCTGCGATTCGGCCTCGAGCAAGGCTTCGCGCGTCACTTCGCCCTTGGAGAACCGCTGCCGGATCTTGGCTTTTTCATCGTTCGGCAAGCCCGAGGTCATGGGCCCCGCCGGCACGAAGATTCCCGGCAGGTGGCCAAACTTGAGTGCACCAATAAGTAGCCCCGGCACGATCTTGTCGCACACCCCCAGGCACAGCATCGCGTCGAACACGTTGTGCGACAGGGCTACTGCCGTGGACAGTGCAATCACGTCGCGCGAGAACAGCGACAACTCCATGCCGGCCGCGCCCTGCGTAACGCCGTCACACATGGCAGGCACTCCCCCGGCGAACTGGGCCACACCGCCGGCATCGCGCGCCGCCTGTTTGATGATGCCCGGAAAACGCTCGAAAGGCTGATGCGCCGACAACATGTCGTTGTAGGCCGACACGATGCCGATATTCAACCGGCGCTCTTCGCGCAGCATCAGTTTGTCGTTGACCGGTGCAGCGGCAAACGCGTGCGCCAGATTGGTACAGGACATGCCGGCGCGCGTGGGCCCCTGCTTGCGGTCGTGCTCGATTTGCGCGAGATAACGCGCCCGGGTATCGGTGCTGCGTGCAACGATGCGATCGGTAACGTGGCGGACGGTGGCGTGAAGCGTCATGACAAATCCTTGAAACGAACCTCGGACGGGCTTGCGGGCGATTGCGACTTACGGCGCGTACCAGACATCCACAGGCACTGAGGTTTGGTGAAGAAAAAGCGATATCGGTAGCGCAAGCGTAGGCGCGGCAACCGCGCGTTGAAACACCTCACGCTTGGCGGATCCCGACCATTGCAGCACCAGACGTGCTGATTGGCGAGCAAGTGCATAGCGCGTCAACGACAGCCGTGCTTGCTTGGCCGCCGGGGGCATGATCGCTGCGCAAAGCGCGTCGCGCGTCAGGTCGGTCGCGGCGGCCAGTTCGGGCGCATCTGGAAAGAGCGAGGCGGTGTGCCCATCGTCGCCCATCCCCAGCAGCACCACGTCGAACGGCAGCGGCAATTCCTGCAATGCCGCTTCGCAGTGCGCCTGGCCCACGTAGGGATCGGTGGAACCGTCGTACCAGGGCACGAACGACGCTGCGGCAGCCCCCTCTTGCAAGAGATGACGCCGCACGAGTCCGGCATTGCTGTCGGGATGATCGTCGGGCACCCACCGCTCGTCGACCAACGTGACGGTTACCTGAGACCACGGCACATCAAGCGCACGCAGTGCCTCGAATACTGGAATGGGCGAGCGCCCACCTGACACCGCCAGCACCGCCTGCCCCCGGGCGGCGCACGCGGCGGCGAGATGACGGGCCACGTGGGCGGCGAGATCCTTCGCCATGACCTCGCTGGACGCGCTGCCGTGCGCGACGACGTTGGCGGGGAGCGCTTCGGCAATGGTTACCGATAGCGGGATGGAATCGCCTGTCACAGCTCCTCCGCCCATTGCGTGCCTTCAGAAGCCATCAGCGATGACGATGCTGCCGGGCCCCACGTACCGGCGTTGTACGGCCGTGGCCGATCACCCAACTGTTGCCAACCGCGCAGGATAGGCTCGACCCACGACCACGCCGCTTCGGTTTCGTCGCGACGAATGAAGAGCGTTTGCCGGCCGCGGATCAAATCCAATAACAGCCGCTCGTAGGCATCTGCCCGACGCGAGGTGAACTCGTCGTTGAAGTCGAAATCGAGGTTGACCGGTTTGAGGCGCATGCCATCGCCCGGCACCTTCGCCATCATCTGCAGCTTCACGGCCTCATTGCGTTGCAAGCTGATCACCAGCCGATTAGGACGCAGAATCGCCTGGCTGGAAAAGATCGAATACGGAACGTCGGCGAAATTGATCACGATCTCGGACACGCGCTGCGGCATGCGCTTGCCCGTGCGAAGGAAGAACGGCACATTGGCCCAACGCCAAGTGTTGACATGCGCGCGCAGCGCCACGAACGTTTCGGTATTGCTATCGGCGGGAATGCCTTTCTCGTCCAGATAACCCGGCACCGCCTCGCCCTGCTCCGAGCCGGCTGCGTACTGGCCACGCACCGTCCAGCGCGAAATATCGGCCAGCGACATCGGACTGAGCGATCGCAGCACCTTGATTTTTTCGTCGCGCACGGCGTCGGAATCGAGCTGAGCCGGCGGCTCCATGGCCACGATGCAAAGCAATTGCAGCAGGTGGTTCTGCACCATGTCGCGCAACGCGCCGGCACGGTCGTAAAACCCGCCGCGCGTGCCGACACCCACCGTTTCGGACACGGTGATCTGCACGTTGCGGATCGTAGGTGCACGCCAGAGCGGTTCGAAGATGGAGTTACCGAAGCGCAATGCCATCAGATTCTGGACCGTTTCCTTGCCCAGGTAGTGATCAATGCGATAGATACGCGACTCGTCGAAATAGCGGTCGGCGGCAGCATTGATCTCGCGCGCCGAGGCGATATCTTTACCCAGCGGTTTTTCGAGCAACAGACGGCTATCCTTAAGGATCAGCTCGGCAGCGGCCAGGTTATCGCAGATGGGAATGAAGAGATCGGAGGATGTGGCCAGGAAAAAGATCCGCAGCGTGTCTGGTGCAAGCCAGGCGCCCAGCGTGGCGTAATCCTCGGGCTTGGTCGCGTCCACGCGAATGAAATGCAGGCGTTGCAGGAAGGCCTTCCACACCGCCTCGTCATAGGTGCTGTCGTCCACGAACGGCCGGGCTTGCGATTCCACGAAGGCCTGAAACGCCGCATCGTCGAAATCGTTGCGGCCCACACAGGCGATACGGCCATGCGCGGGCAGATTCTCGTCGCGATGACAGATGTAGAGGGCTGGCAGCAGTTTGCGCATCGACAAATCGCCGTTGCCGCCGAATATGACCAGATCGAGCCGGTCGGGGCATCCTTCAAGCATTGTTTCGCCTTTCCGTTGTGACAGGGAGAGCATACGCCTCATCGCCGCCGCCAAATCGAGGGTTTGCGACGGTTCACGTGCGCCGCACACCCGATGACTTAGCTTCTACGACCCCTCAAGTATAGAAAGGGTTCACGCAATCATCGATGACAGAACGGAAAAAATCGGACAAGCGGAAGGATCAGCCCACGGCCGCCGCTTGCTCCTCCAGGCCATAGCGCCGCAACCGCGGACCCGACCGGAGCACCTGCCCGGGCAATGGCCGCGCCAGCACCGTTTCCAAACGGGCGGCAACGCCCAGCAGGGCATCCAGATTCACGCCGGTATCGATACCCAAGGCGTGCAACAGGTGAACCGTATCCTCAGTGCAGATATTGCCCGTCGCACCCGGTGCAAACGGACAGCCGCCGATACCACCCAGCGAGGATTCGAATGCGTCGATGCCGAGTTGCAAGCCTTCCATCACGTTGACCAGGCCCAGACCGCGCGTATTGTGAAAATGCAGGGTAAGCGGCATATCGGGAAGTTCGGCACGCAGCGCCTCGACCGTGCGGCGCACGACGGGCGGGGTGGCCATTCCCGTGGTATCGCCCAGCGTGATGCCGTCAAAGCCCAACGATGCAAACCGGTGCGCAATCTCAAGCACGCGTTCGACCGGGACGTCCCCTTCGAAGGGACACCCAAAAGCGACGGCAATCGCGCCTTGCACTTGTACGCCCGAACCGCGGGTCGCAGCCGCAGCGTCACGCATATCGCCAAGCGACCGTTCGATGCTGCGATTGAGGTTTTTCTGATTGTGGCTCTCGGACGCGGACAGGAACACCACCACCCCGTCGGCTCGCGCCGCCAGCGCCCGCTCGATCCCTTTGACGTTGGGCGCCAACACCGACAGCGTCACTTCGGCGCGACGATCTACGCCCGCGAGTACCTCGGCGGCATCGCGCAGTTGCGGTACGGCTTTGGGCGAGACGAAAGACGTCACTTCAAGATGCGTCAGCCCCGTGGCGATCAAGTCGTTGATCATGGCGATTTTGGTCTCGGTGGGCACGAAGGCGTGCTCCATCTGGAGGCCGTCGCGCATGCCGACTTCGGTCAACACGACGTGGCGAGGATAGGCTATGGACATGATCAACTCTCGAATGTATCGACGTCTCAGCATACGAACGATCGCCGCTCCGATCCAGTGCCGTTTTACGACGGTGCCATCGCGCCCCGCGACGCAAGGGCGTAGAAATACGACGAGACAGCGCCGGGTGCGACATGCCACCATGCCGCCATCGCGGTCGAGATTCGGCTGCCGGCCACACACAGCGCCAGCGCCAGACGTTTCTCCCGCCCCGCACTCAAGGACAGGCATGCAACTCACAGGCATTCGCGTCGTCGATCTGACGCGCATCATTTCGGGACCCTTCTGCTCGATGCTGTTGGCGGACATGGGCGCCGACGTCATCAAGGTCGAACCGCCCGAGGGCGACCCCGTACGCCAGCAGGGTGTCATCCTGGAGGGCATGAGCTGGTACTTCGCTGCGTGCAACCGCAACAAGCGCTCGGTAAAGCTCGACCTGCGCAGCACGGAAGGCATGGCGGCGCTCAAGCATTTGCTCAAAACCGCCGATGTCGTGATCGATAACTTCCGGCCCGGCGTGATGGATGCCATGGGCTTGGACTGGGACACGCTGAACGCATTGTCGCCCCGGATCATTCATACGAGCATCAATGGGTTCGGCGAGACCGGTCCCTACGCCAAGCGGCCCGCCTTCGATTTCATCGCGCAAGCCATGAGCGGTTTCATGAGCATGAATGGCACGCCCGACACTGGCCCCATGCGCAGCGGCCTGCCGATCAGCGACACCGTTGCCGGCACGTACGCCGCACTGGGCACCGTGGCTGCCCTCTTTCGCCGCACGCAAACTGGTCAAGGTGAGCGCGTGTGCGCGTCGCTCGTCGACTCGTTGCTGAGTTACGGCGCCTTTGCCAGTGCCAATTTTCTTGCCACCGGCGAGCAGGCGCCGACCACCGGCAACGACCATCCGCTCGTGGCGCCGTATGGATTGTTTACCGCCTTCGATGGCGATATTGCCGTCGCCCCCTCCAACGACATGGTGTACGGAAAACTGCTGACGGCACTCGGCTTGACGCATCTGCACGACGATCCGCGCTTTGCCAATAACGCCGAGCGCGTCAAGCATCGCGCGCAGATCAATGCCGCGATCAACGCCGTCACGCAACACCATCCCAAGTCGCACTGGATCGAGGTATTGAATCGTGCGGGCGTGCCGTGCGGTACGGTGATGTCGCTCGCCGAGGTGTACAGCGATCCGCAGATTCAATCGCAGGAAATGGTGCTCGACGTGCCCCATCCGGGCCACGGCACCGTGCGCATGAACGGCTTCCCCATCAAGTTTTCCCAAGCCCCTTGCGGCATCCGCCATCCCGCACCCGACCTGGGCGCCGACACCGCCGACATCTTGCGGGAAACGGGCTACGACGAATCGGCGATCGCGTCAATTCGATAGAGACAGATGGAAAACCCTTTCATGACGCCACTTTCCCGACACTGGCGATGTCTGCCGAAGCTCATACTCATCGGCTTCATGCTCTTTGCCGGCAACGCTCCGGCATTGGCACAGCAGCCCGGCGCATCTCGTGGCGATCATGCCGGCAAACCGGCCTCATCAGCGCTGCCGGCAGATGTGGTGTCGTTTATCGCCGGCCGCGATCAGTGCGATCATTTCCGAGGCGAGGATCCCGGTGACGACGAGGCGCGCGCTGAAAGCCTTCAAAGCAAACTGGAGCAAACCTGCAGAGGCACCGACGCCCGACTTGCCACGCTGCGTCGCCAGTATGCGGACAACGCAACAGTGAAAGCCGCTTTGGCGGGTTACGAGAAAAATGTCGAATAACGCATGATCACCCCAAGCCCTATGCACGGCGCGCGCGATCCGCTGACGCTCACGTTGCGGCCGCCGAACTGGACGGCACTGCGCCGATGGCCAACTTGGCGGAGCCATCCAAATCATCTGCAGCCGCCGCACAAAGATGGTCCAAGAGACGCCGCGCGGCGCTGGTCAGCGCTGCCTTGGATCGCACGCACAGCTTCAATTGCCGGTTGGCCCACGCATCGTTCAGCGCCATGAAGGACAACCCATCGTCAGCGAACAAGGCGGTCGCATCGCTCGGCATCACGCCGATACCCAGGCCGGCCTTGATCATCGAGATCATGGCGTCGTATGACGTGACCTGGAAATGCATGGTGAGCGCGCTGCCCGCGGCTTCGGCGGCGCGCAGCAACTGGTCGTTGCCGGCGCTGCCGGGATGCATGCCCACGTACGGGAACGGCAGTGTTTGCGCGAACGCGACAGCGTCGGCCCCTGCAAGCGGATGATCGCTACGCGTGACCAGCACCATCCGATCGCGCCGATACGGAAACACTTCCAACGCGCCGTCGTCGGCCGCGTCGGTATAGATGCCGATGTCGGCGGCGTTGTCGGCCACCATGCGCGTGACCACATGGCTTACCCGCTCTTCCAGATCCAGCTGGATGCGCGGATGGGCTTCGGTAAAGCGTTTCAGATCGGCAGGCAAAAATTGCGTGAGCGAAGAGAGGTTGGCGGCGATGCGCACATGCCCCGATGCGCCCAGCGCGAAATGCTGCAGCTCAGTGGAAAGATCGTCTGCATGGTGCAACAGCAGGCGCGCGCCGCGGGCCAGAATTCTGCCGGCGGCCGTGGGTTCCACCCCCCGTGCGCGACGGGTGAGCAGCGGCGTATCCACAGCGCGTTCGAGCTCGGAGATTCGCTTGCTGAGCGCCGATGCCGCGATGTGCTCGCGCTCGGCCGCGCCCGCGATCGTGCCTTCTTCCACGACGGCCACGAACAACTGCAGTGAGTAGAGATTAAGCCGCATCGCTATTGGCCAGTCGGGTGAGCCGTATCGTGGCGCGGATGGCGCTCGGCCGCGTTTGGCACATTCGATCGCCCATCCGCAGCCCAGGACTTGAAACGCGCGATGGGCTCGCGCGGGAGTCGGCCGTAAAAAAGCATCGCCAATACGTTCACCGGCGCGTCGCAGGACATCGCTTCGATCCTGTTGATGCGCCGGCTACCCATCACTGACGATCAGTCGACCGTCACGCCCGATTTGGCCACCACCTCACGCCACTTGGCGTTGTCTTCCTTCAAACGCTTGCCCAGATCTTCGGGCGTACCCGGGCGCGTTTCCACACCTTGGTCCGCCATCAGCTTTTGCGTGGCCGGCATGGCAAGGATGTCATTGACCTTCTTGTTCAAAATGGCGATCACGTCCTTAGGCGAGTTCTTCGGCACAAACAAGGCATACCAGACGCTGTAGTCGAAATCCTTGTAGCCGGACTCGGCAATCGTGGGCACATCCGGCAACGTGGCGCTGCGCTTGGCCGAGGTGACGGCGATCGCGCGCAACTTACCGGCCTGGATCTGCGCCAGCGCCGACGGCACGGACGTCGACAGCAAGGCCACCTGCCCGCCCAACACGTCAGCGACCGCGGGCGCCGAACCCTTGTACGGAATGTGGTTGATCTTGATCCCGGCGGCCGTTTGGAAGATCTCCATGACCAGATGCGGCACCGTGCCGGTACCGGCCGAAGCGTAGGTGACCGTGCCCGGCGCGGCCTTGGCCGCCTTGATCACATCATCAAGCGTTTTGTAGGGGGAAGCGGCATTGGTGACCAGCACCACGGGCGAATCCGCCACCGCAGCTACCGGCATCAGGTCGCGCTCGGCGTTGTAGGTCACTTGCTTATAGAGCAGCGGGGCGACCACGAGATTATCGAGCTGGCCCATCACCATTTCGTAACCGGTGGCTTCGCCGCGAATGGCTTCGTTGATGCCGATCGTGCCGCCGGCACCCGCCTTGTTCTCGACGACGACAGTCCAGCCTTTGGTGTCGCCCATCTTGTTGCCCACGGCGCGCGACAGGAAATCGGTGCCGCCGCCCGGGGTGAACGGCACGATCAAACGGATCGGCTTGTTCGGAAAGTCTTGAGCGAATGCTGCGCCGGGCATGCCTGCCACAGCTGCGATGGCCACAATGGAACACCACTTCTTGATCATTTGTTGTCTCCTGGTTTGAACCGGCTCTGGGCCGACCGTTTATTTTTACGGGTTGCCCTATCGTAGCCGATCCGTAGGCGTTTTCTGACACAATGACGCAGCTTCCACGCGCCTTTATTGCCCCTCCGCCTTTCGATGCTCAATATTCTCTGGCTCGCTTTTTTCCTGATCGCTGCCGTCTCGGCTCTGGGCCGTTGGTTGATCCTGGGCGACGCCAACGTTTTTGCCGGAATGGTCACGAGCCTTTTCGATATGGCTCGGCTGTCGGTGGAAGTGATGGTGCTGATGTTCGGCACGCTCACGTTGTGGCTGGGCTTCTTGCGGATTGCCGAAGCTGCCGGTCTGGTGGAATGGCTGGCACGATTTCTGGGCCCCCTCTTCGCCCGGCTCATGCCCGGCGTGCCACGCAACCATCCGGCCATCGGGCTGATCACGCTGAACTTCGCGGCCAACGGCCTGGGCCTGGACAACGCCGCCACGCCGATTGGTCTGCGCGCCATGCGCGAACTGCAGAAACTCAACCCCACGCCCGATACTGCGACCAATGCGCAGATCCTGTTTCTGGTACTCAACACGTCATCGTTGACGCTGCTGCCGGTCACCTTGTTCATGTATCGCGCGCAGCAAGGCGCCGCCGATCCGGCAATGATTTTTCTGCCCATTCTGCTCGCCACCTCGGCCTCCACGCTCGCTGCCCTGTTGGCGGTTGCGTACTGCCAGCGCCTGCGCCTGCAGGATCCCGTGGTGCTCGCGTGGTTGGGCGGCGGCGCGCTTATCGTCGGCGGGTTCATGGCGTTGCTGGCCGGTTTGTCGGCCACCGCCATCACCGCCCTATCGTCGCTTCTGGGCAACCTCACCCTCTTCGGGATCATCATTGCGTTCCTGACGGTGGGCGCGTGGCGCCGCGTCAAGGTTTACGAGCAATTCGTCGAAGGGGCCAAGGAAGGTTTCGACATTGCAAAAAGCCTCTTGCCGTATCTGGTGGCGATGCTGTGCGCGGTGGGTGTGCTGCGCGAATCGGGCGCGTTGGACCTGTTTCTGGACGGCATCCGGTGGTCGGTCACACAGTTGGGGTGGGACACCCGCTTTGTGGATGCGCTGCCCACGGCGCTGATGAGACCCTTCTCCGGTAGCGCGTCGCGCGCGATGATGCTTGAGGCGATGTCGCACTTCGGGGTGGACAGCTTTCCGGCCCTGCTCTCCGCCATCCTGCAAGGCAGCACCGAAACCACCTTCTATGTGGTGGCCGTGTATTTCGGTGCGGTTGGGATATCACGTGTGCGCCACGCGGTCGGTTGCGCATTGCTCTCCGATCTGGCCGGGATGCTCGCTTCGATCGGCGTGTGCTACTGGTTTTTTGGCTAGGCCGATTTACGGTAAGCGCGCGGCACGATCACCTTCGCTTGGCAGACGCTTGGCAACGCCAAGAGAGACGGCAGCCGCTGAGAATCAGCGGTCAACCGTCATAAGCTGTCAACCGCCATGAGCCGTTAACTGCCAATAGCCGTTAATGTCATGAGCCGATGAATGCCACGAGCCGTAAATGTCATGGGACGCTAAACGCCATGTCCCCTCAAACCGTGGGATCGAGTTCCGCGCTGTGCGGACGATCGCGTCCAACCAACCCGTGATCGAGCAACACGTCAGCCAGGGCGACAAACTTGTCGACGCCCACTTCTTCGGCACGTGCAGTAGGCGGAATGCCGAGGGCTTCCCAGGGAATATGCGGCACCCAGTCGCCCAAGGCGCGGCGCAACATCTTGCGTCGTTGTGAGAACGCGCGTGCGACCACCTGTTCGAGCGCCGCAGCGTCCTTGGCTTTCACCCGATCTTCGGGCAGCGGCACCATGCGCACCACGGCCGACACCACGCGCGGCGGCGGATCGAAGGCCTCGGGCGGCACATCGAAAAGTTTTTCCATGCGGTAGCGTGACTGCAGCATCACCGACAGGCGACCGTAATCCGACGCACCAGGTGCTGCCACCATGCGATCGATCACCTCACGTTGCAGCATGAAATGCTGGTCGCGGATGCGATCGGCCACCGTCATCAAGTGAAACAGGATGGGGCTGGAGATGTTGTACGGCAAATTGCCGACCACACGCAGCCGATCGCCGAACTGACCGAAATCGACCGTCAGGGCATCGGCCTCGATCACCTCGAGCCGGTTGGGCGGATATTGATTGCGCAGCTTGGCCGCAAGATCGCGGTCGATCTCGACGGCGAGCAGATGATCGACCCGCTGCAGGAGTGGACGCGTCAGCGCGGATAACCCCGGGCCGATCTCGATGATACGGTCATCGCGCGCAGGCGCGACGGCACGGACGATGCCGTCGGTGATGCTTTCGTCGACCAGAAAATGCTGGCCGAAGCGCTTGCGCGCGATATGTTGAGCCATAAAACCAGGTAGTCGTCGATCAGGAGTTATTGGCTTTGATCGCGTCTTCGCGTTCAAGGCGATTATCGATGAACGCACGGTCGCGCAGTTGGCTCAACCAATCTTCCATGGCCGGCTGGGCGCGGCGTTCGAACAACACCTGACGCGCTTGCATCCGCTGATATTCGTCGGCGATATCCTGCTCGCGGCGCTCGATCACTTGAATCAAGTGCCAACCGAACGGCGATTGGATCGGCTGACTGATCTGACCGGGTTGCAAGGCATTCATCGCCTGCTCGAATGCCGGCACGGTTTCGCCCGGATTGAGCCAACCGAGATCGCCGCCTTGCGGGGCGGTGCCGTCGTTGGAATACTGACGCGCCAATTCAGCCATGTTTTCGCCACCGGTCGTGATGCGCTGACGCAGTTGCTCCAGACGCTGACGGGCCTGCGTGTCGCTCATCACCGTCGAGGTCTTGATGAGGATGTGGCGTGCATGCGTTTGCGTGACCTGCATCGGGCCTTGCGGCGCGCGGGCGGCCTGTTGCTGAGGCTGCGGCGCTTGTTGCTGCGGTGCTGAGCTGCCGCGCTGGGCCTGCTGGGCACCCGGCGAGCGGCGATCGAGCACTTTCAGAATGTGAAAACCGTTGCCGCTTTGGATGATGCCGCTGGTCTGGCCCGGTGCCACATTGGCGACGGCCTGCAGGAACAAATCCGGCCAACCGTCTGCGGTGCGGCCACCCATCACACCGCCTTGCAAGGCTTCTGGGCCATCGGAGGACGCGGCGGCGACCGCGGCAAAATCGTCGCCGGCCTTCACGCGCGTCAACAGGCCTTCGGCCTTCTTGCGCAGGGCGGTCAACTGCTCGCCACTGGTGCCTTCGGGCACGCGCACCAGAATCTGCGCGAGCGCCAGCATGGCGGGCCCCGATTGCGCGGGCGCGGCCGGGGCGGCCTGCTGCTGGACGGGCGCGGGCGCCGCTTGTCCTTGGCCCAAGGCGTTCATGCCGCCGCCACCCTGACGCTGTTGTTCCTTCAGGTAAGCGTCGACTTCCGCATCGCTGATGACAATGGTCGAATCGACGGCGCGTTGACGCATGCGGTCGAGCTGCAGCTCTTTGCGCAGCCCGTCGCGGTAGGCTTCCCACGTCGTTCCCGATTTCTTGATCTCGGCCTGCATGGCCGCGATCGTGATGCGGTTGCGCTGGGCGATGCCGTTGATGGCCTGATCGACCTGCTCGTCGGTCACCCTGATATTCATGCGCGCCGCTTCCTGCTGCTGCACACGATCCATGATCAACCGCTGCAACACCTGGCGTTGCAGATCCCGATCGTTGGGCGCTTGAATCTTTTGCGATGCCAGTTCGCGGCGTGCTTCGGCAGTCGCCACATTGACTTCGCGCAACGTAATGACGTCCTTGTTGACGATGGCGGCAATGCCGTCGACAAACTGATCGCCTGCAGGCGCCTGGGTGGCGGTCTGACCCGCACGGGCCGGCGTACGCTTGACCGGTTCGGCCGCATGCACGGCAGGCACCGCCGCGCACAGCGCCATGATCAACACGGGGCGCGACAGGCGATGCAGAGGAAGGGGACTACGCATTATTCATACCTTTCAAATGACGTACCGGCGGGCGTGGACGGGTTCACACTCTGATAGCCCGATATGCTTCTGGACAACAAGCCCATCGGATCGGTTCCCAGAGCGCCCAGGCCGTTGAGCTCGAGCTGGAAGAACAGCGCGGTATTTTCTTGCTGTGCCGCCACGGCATAGCGTTGGAAGACGACCCGGCCCGTCCAGCAGCAATCGCCCTTGTACTCCAGGCCGGCGATGGCTTGGGTGATGCGCGAATTGTATTGGTCGGGATCGGACACGAACGTGTTCGGCGTATCGCGGCCGAGCGAATAATCGATCCGGCCGATACCGTAGATGCGATTGGTGAACGGCCACTGGAAGGCCAGGCTCACCTGGTTTTGGCCCACAGGCAGAAAACCGATGTTCGTGGTGGGATCGCGCTGGTAACGATACGACAGCGTAACCGAAGTGAGACGCTGCGGCCGCCAACGGGTGCTGGCCAGCACCCGCGAGACCTGGCTTTCGTACGGATTGTACTGGGCAGCGAGTTCGGTGCTCAGGGTATCGGTGAGTGCTGCCGTGGCGCCGACCAGATAATCGGAGCGCACGTTTTCACGCGGCGTTTCACCCGGCAAGGTCACACGCTGATCGGCGAAGTACAGGCGCTGCGCGGCCGACAACGACAAGCGTTCGAAGCCCGTGTCGGCGTCGAGCCAACGCGTGGTCAACGCAGCCGTCAGCTGATTGGCGTTGGAAATACGATCCCAACCGCCCGAATAGATGTTTTCCTGGAAGGCCTGCAGGAAACTGAAGTCGGCCAGCGACGTGTCATACACCGGCATGCGCGATTGATCGCGGTACGGCACATAGAGGTAATACAGACGCGGTTCGAGCGTTTGCACGGCCGACTTGCCGAAGAGCGACGCGTCGCGTTCGAAGGTCATCCCGGCATCGACCGAGCCGATCGGCAACGTGCGCGAATCGCTGCGGCGATACATCGACGGATCGGTCAATGCGTTGGGGTTGCCGCCGAAACGCTCGGTGCCCTGATACTGCGTGGCGTGCACACCGAACTTGGGCGTCACGTACCAGGACGAACGCACCACGGGGAACGAGATCGTCGGATACGCCGTGAGGCGATCGCCGTTTTGACCGAATCGCTGACCCTGGAACTTCGGCCGGCTGAAGCGAATGGCCGACACGTCCATTTCAGTGTCAAAGCCGCCCCAGTTGTAGCGCGCGGCGCGCAGCGACAACTCAGGCAATTTGTCGTACTGCGGCAGGATCGGCGCATCCAGATCCTGCAGCGTTTGATACTTCGACGCCGACACGCGCGTCTGAATGTAGCGGCTGGCCCAATTGACGCCACCGGTGGACGGCAGATAAGTGCGCGAGGCTTCATTCAACCCGATGGTCGAGAAGTCGCGAAAGTAATCGTCGTCGGACACGCGATTGATGTCCCAATCGGCGGTAAAGCCACCCCCCAGCACCTGGTTGTGACGGCTCGAAAACAGCCAACGTGCCTCGCCTGTTTCGCGATCGCTTTGCAGGTAGGTACCCGACATCACGCCGTTGTAGGTCGGCTGCAGATAACGAAACTCCGCACCCAACTGCACGCCACGCTTGCTCAGGATGCGGGGCGTGATCGTGGCGTCGTAATTGGGCGCCAGATTGAGGTAATACGGTTGCGCATATTCAAAACCGCTATTGCTCGACAACCCGTAGGTGGGCAGCAGCAGACCCGACTTGCGCTCTTTCTTGATCGGGAAAGTCAGGTAAGGCGACGCCAGCAGGGGCACGTCCTTGAAATACAACACGCCGTTGCGGGCGATCCCTTCGTTTTCGTCGAAATCCAGATCCAGCGTACGCGACTTGATGTACCACGACGGCACTTCGCAATCGCAACCGCTGTACGTCACCCCCGACAGGCGCATCGTCGACCGGCTGAAGATATCGCCGTGCTCGGCGCGCGCGAATCCGCCCGAGGCCCCCATCCAGAAATTGGGGTTCTCGATCTGACCCGTCTCGTTATCGACGTTGTAGACCAGGCTGGGTGCCGTCACCAGCGTGCCGTCGCGCAGCAGCCGGGCGCTACCCTGCGTATTGATGTCGCCCGTGTTGCGGTTGTAGTCGATTCGGTCGCCCTTCAGGACGGTATCGATCCGACGCACTTGGGCGTTACCTGTGAGCACGATCCTGGAATCGGGGCTGCCGTCCATTTGATCGGCTTCGAGGTACGACGAAATCTCGTCGTCGGTAAGCTTGTGCATGCGCAGACGCGGCGAAACGCGCAACTCGCGCGATTCGGCTTGCGCCGCCTGCTCGGCACGCTCTTCACGCGAATCGCTCAAGCTGGGCGCCACGCGCAGGCTTTGCGCCTGCGACGCGCCAGCCACGCATACAGCGGAGAGGACAAACCATTGGACCTTGCGCACGCTAAAACCAGACCCTTGAAAGATAAAGATAAGGCAAGGGCAATCGTCGCGAAACGCAGCCGTGCCAGCCCAAGTGACCCGGTATTATAGAGAAGCTGCGCCGCATGCCCTATTTCATTGCAGCGGTGTGCGCATTTTTCTTCTTTTTCGCTCAACCGTTACGTTTCGGATTCAACTTGACCTCTGCTGCCGACCCCCGTCTGGACGCCCTGCGCGCCTGGCTCGCCTCCCTGCCCCTCGAGCTGAATCTCGCTCTCGAGACGCTGCGGCCCGCGTCCAGCGACGCCAGTTTCCGCCGTTACTTCCGACTGGATGCCGCCGCCGGCACGCTGATCGTCATGGACGCGCCGGTCGACCATGAAGACAGCGCCCCCTTCGTTCATGTGGCCGGCCTGCTGGCTGCGGGCGGCGTCAACGTGCCGCGGATTCTTGCCAAGGATCTGAGCCAGGGCTTCATGTTGCTGAGCGATCTGGGTCAGGAAACCTTTTACCAGCGCATCCAGCGCGGTATCGACGATCAAGCGCTGCAAAGCCTCTACCGTCGCGCCGTGACCGAACTGGTCCGGCTGCAATCGGCCGCGCCCACGCAGTTGCAGACGCTGGACGGGGATCGCCTGAAGGCCGAGCTGGCGCTGTTTCCCGAGTGGTACGTGGGGCGTCATCAGGGCGTGACGTTGACGGATGCCCAACAAAACGCGTTGGCCGACACCTTCGACCTGCTCGCGCGCAGCAGCCAGCGCGAGCACGTGGTGCTGGTGCATCGCGACTTTCATTCGCCGAATCTGATGGTGCCCGAAGGCGACACCGCCGACGGCCCGCCGGGAGTGATCGATTTTCAGGATGCGCTCGCCGGCCCGATCACCTACGACATCGCGTCGCTGGTGATGGACGCCCGCACCACCTGGGAAGAGCCGCAGCAACTCGATTGGGCGATCCGCTACTGGGAAGCTGCGCGCGCCGCCGGCCTGCCGGTAGATGCCGACTTCACCGATTTCCATCGCGCCTACGAATGGATGAGCTTGCAGCGCAACCTGCGCATTCTCGGGGTGTTCGCACGTCTGAATCATCGCGACGGCAAAGCGAACTATCTGGCACATATGCCGCGCGTGAACGCGTACGTGCGCCAGGTCGCCGAGCGCTACAACGCTTTCGGCCCGCTGCGCCGCATTCTCGACGTCGTCGACAATCGCCAGATCACCAGCGGGTTCACGTTCTGATGCGCGCCATGATTCTCGCGGCCGGACGCGGCGAGCGGATGCGCCCGCTCACCGACCGGCTGCCCAAGCCCATGCTCGCGGTGGGCGGCAAGCCTTTGATCGTGTGGCACATTGAGCGTCTGGTCGCCGCCGGCATCACCGATATCGTCATCAATCACGCGTGGCTGGGCGAGCGCATCGAGGCCGGCTTGGGCGATGGCAGCACGTGGGGCGCGCGGATTCGTTACTCGGCCGAAATCAACGCGCTCGAAACGGCCGGCGGCATTGCACAGGCGTTGCCGATGTTGGGCGAGCAGCCTTTCCTGGTCATCAATGGCGATATCTTTTGCGATTGGGATCCGGGCCAGGCGGCCGCCCATGCGAGACAACTGCAAGCCGCACAAGCACGGGCCTGGCTGCTGCTCGTCGACAATCCCGCACATCATCCCCGTGGCGACTTCGCGCTCGAGGCCTCGGGCTGGATCACGTCGGCGCCCACGCTGCCGTGCCTGACATTTGCCGGCATCGGCATTTACGAGCCCACGCTTTTCGCGGCACTCACCCCGGAGCAGCCCGCGCCCCTTGCGCCATTGCTGCGCGACGCGATCGTCACCGGTACTGCGCTGGGCCAGCATCATCGAGGCGCCTGGACCGACGTGGGCACCCCGGAACGACTGCGCGAACTGGATACCATCTTGTCTGCGGACGGTATTTCACAATATCAATGAACGAAACCAGCCTTTTCGGAAGCAGGTGTTTGTGTGACTAAACGGGTATGCTCTTGCATTTTGATTGTCCGGAGTCGCCCATGTTGAGCGCCGCGGGGCAATTCGCAGGATAAGGATCAAGAGTCAGATGGGGATGTTCGGTCGCTCGCAGCGCGCAAGTTTCAAGCCTTCCGTTTACCAACCCGGTAAGCGGTCGCGTCGCATGCCGAGATGGCTCGTTCTGCTATTGGTGGGCATTGCCATCGGTGCGGGCGGCGTCTTGTTCTTGCAGGCCAACTATGGCCCCCAACGCTTGACCGTCGAGCAATCGGAAACCTTGCACAGCGACCTGAGCGCGGCCAATGTCGACCGCCAGCGCTTGCAGAGCCAGTTGACGGAAGCCACACAGCAACGCGATGCGGCACGTACCGGTGGTCAGCAGACCACGACGGATCTGGCCACTGCGCGCAAGACGATCGAGTCGCTGCAAGCCGACGTGAAGCTCTTTATGGATTCGGTTCCGCCCGATCCGCGCGGCGGCCCCATTGGTGTGCGCGCAGCCGATCTGGCGCGCGAACCCGGGCAAGTGAACTACAAGATCCTGATCATGCGCGACGATCCCAAGGGCGCGCCGTTCGAGGGCACGATCGAGTTGGCCGTGCAGGGCCGTTATACCAATGGCCGCACGAACACGCTGACCTCCGAGCCCATCAAGGTCAAGCTCGACAAGTACGAGCAACTGTCCGGCCAGATGGCTGTGCCCGCCAACTTCACATCACGTCAGGTCACCATCCGCGTACTGGACGGCGCGCAGCGCCAGCAAGCGATGCGCATCTACAACCTGCGTTAAAGGGTGACACCGACGGTGTTGCGTGACTGCGCAACACCGTTCAAAAGGCTTCACTCTGTGCCACGTTGCCTCACCGCGCCATCAGCTGCACGGTGGCAGCAGCAAGATCGGCACGCCGATCGCGACGATCGCCGCGATCGCAATGCCATCCAATGTCAACGTCAGCCGCTCCAGAAAGCCGGCTGCGCCGCCCTCATGCTGCGGCGGTTCGTCGCGGCGGCGCCAACTGGCGTACAGCAAGGCAGCCGCGCCGATGACATGCGCGAGCCAAAATCCAGAAAGCCACAACGTCACGCTATCGGTGTTCAACCATGGTGCAGGCGAAAGTGCCGCGCGACAGCCCACCGATAAGCCGCCATACAAAATTACGAACGCGCTTACCCATAGCGCCAGGCCCGCCACCGGTCGCAAGCCGCCGCCGAAACGAAAGCGACGACGACGGGTCGAGCTTGAGGATGCGGTGTTGTGTGTATCGTTCATCGCAGGGGCTCCACATACGGCAAGCCTGCTACCACGGCCAAGACGATCAATGCCGTAACGGCCACATAGCGCCACCAGATCAACGACAGCCGCAGATCGGTACCGGTCAGCACCACATGCTGCGTCGACCGTCCGCGCCGCCAACTCACGGCGCAAAACACCAGGCCAATCGCAGCGTGCAGCACGACGTAACCCAGCAACACGCTCGTGGTAGCCGCATAAGCGTGCTCGCGTGCGGGCGGTGCGCCCGCCAGAATGACGACCACGCAGCCTGCCAACGCTAACCCGCCGATGCCGCACACCAGCACACCTTGCTCGCGCGTGGCGATACGTCCGCGCCGCTCGGCACGCAGCGCACGGCCGGCGCCGAACCAAGCCAACGCAGCCGACATTGCCGCAACGGCGAACCACAACGGCGACACCTCGATGAACGCTGCCGGCGGCCAGTTCGGGGCGATCAGCCACAGAAAGCCATAGCCGAACAGCAAGGCCGCGAAGAGCGTGCCGTTTGCCGTGAGGGCAAGCCCCACGCCCCACACACCGGGCGTGCCGGACACATGGGTGTGCGGCAACAAGGTATCGGACTGTTCGGGGGTAATGCGCGTGCGGTCATCCGCGCCCGTGCGCCATGCCCACACGATGAAGAGCGCCAGCGCGATTGCCGCGCCCGCAATGGCGACCACGTACACCTTGAACAGCACGCAAAGAAAAAAGACGGCCGTGGCCATGGCGGCCGCGAACGGCATATAGCTGGGGCCAGGCAAGCGCACCACGTGCGTGGGCTCGCCTTCCACAATATCCACGGCCAACGTCTCCCGCACGCCCGGCGTCCAGGTGGCCAACGCGCCACGGCCACCCGCCAGATCGCCGCCCAGATCAGGCGTGCGCCACAGCGGATCGCGATCGTCTACCGCGGGCAGCGCAGCGAAGTTGTAGCTGGGCGCGGGAGTGGGCATTGCCCATTCCAACGTGCTCGCCCCCCAAGGATTGCGCGGCGACAAGCGCCCGATACGGGCATGCACGAATACATCGAGAATGAAGAGCGCCACGCCCATCGCCATCACGAAACTGCCGATGGACGACACCATGTTGATCGTGTCCCACCCCAGTCCCTCGGGGTACGCAAACACCCGCCGCGGCATGCCCAACAGCCCGGTCAGATGCATGGGCAGGAACGCCACATTGAAGCCGCCGAAGATCAACCAGAACGACCATGTTCCCAAACGCTCCGACGGCATCCGCCCGGTCATATGCGGCATCCAGTAATACACCGCCGCAAACAGCGGGAACAACAATCCGCCCGTAAGCACGTAGTGCATGTGCGCGACCACGAAATGCGTGTCGTGTACCTGCCAGTTGAACGGCACCAAGGCCAGCATGACGCCGGTCAGACCGCCAGCCACGAACACAAACAGGAAACCCGCCAGATACAGCATCGGCAGGCGCCACACCGGCTTGCCCATCCACAACGTGGCAATCCACGCAAAAAACTGCACGCCGGTAGGAATAGCCACCAGCATGCTGGCGATCGAGAAAAACGATTGCGCCAGATGCGGAATGCCCACCGTAAACATGTGATGCACCCATAGCCCAAAACTCGCGACGGCCAGCAACACAATGCTGGCCACGATCCAGCGGTAGCCCACCATCGGATGGCGTGCAAACGTGGGAATCATCGTGGAGACCATGCCGGCCGCGGGCAGGAAGATGATGTACACCTCAGGGTGCCCGAACATCCAGAACAGGTGCTGCCACAGCAAGGGATCGCCACCGCGCGCGACCTCGAAAAACGGCAATCCGAATGCCCGCTCGAGCTCGAGCAGAATGCTGCCCAGGATGAGCGGCGGGAAGCCGATCAGAATCATGCCGGCGGTGACCAGCACATACCAGGCAAAGAGCGGCATGCGATCGAGCCGCATACCCGGCGCGCGCAAGGTGAGGATGGAGGTAATCAATTCCACGCCGGCACAGATGGCCGAAATTTCGGCGAACGTAATGCCGATCAGCCAGATATCGGCGTTGATGCCGGGGCTGTATTGCGCGCCGGACAACGGCGTGTACATGAACCAGCCCGACGATGGCGCCAGCCCCAGGGCCATGCCGACCAACAAAATCAACCCGCCGCAGAGATAACACCAATAGGCGTACGCACCCAATCGCGGATACGCCAGATCGCGCGCGCCCAGCATCTTGGGCAGCAGATACATCGCGAAGCCCTCGAGCATGGGAATCGCAAACAGGAACATCATCAATGTTCCGTGCATCGTGAAGATCTGGTTATACGTTTCGCTATCGAGGAACCCGGCGCCGGAGGTGGCCAGCTGCGCGCGAATCAACATCGCGAGCACGCCGCCCACCAGGAAAAATACCAACGCCGTCAGAATGAAACGGCGGCCAATGGTCGAATGATTGACGGCCGCAAAACTGCCCCAACCAGTAGGGTCGCGCCAAAGCGCTTCCAGCGCGCGGTGGCGGGCGACGGGCGAAGCGTTGCGTTGGGCGTCGGCGGTTGACAGCGGCGAACTCATTGCGAGGCTCCAGATTGTGCGGGTGCCGCTTGCGGTGCGGAGGGCGAAGCGACCGTGCCCTCGGGGGCCGGCGCGCCTTCAGATGGATTCTGCGCATTCGGCATATCGGCAGGCTGTGCGCCGCGTTCGAGCGGCGGCAACGCCACGGCGGCGGCATTGCGCTCTTGCGCCGTACGCGGCGTGGCTTCGATGGCGACACGCTGCGGCGCGGCATCGGCCGCCGCACGCAGTGCGGCCGGCAACGCGTCGGGCGCATGCGCGATCACCCGCACGCGCATGCCGGCATGCTCCAGGCCGCAGAACTCGGCACAGGTGCCCGCGTACTCGCCCGGCTCATCAGCCTGCAGCCACAACACGTTGGCGCGGCCGGGGATCGCATCGATCTTGCCGCCCAAACGCGGTACCCAGAAGCTGTGAATCACGTCGGCGCTCTCGATCGTAAAACGCACCGGCTGCCCGGCCGGGATATGAATATCGTTGGCATCTCGCGCCGGCGCTTGCGCTGTCCCCGGGTAGCGCACTTCCCACCACCATTGATGGCCGCGCACATGAACGTCGAAAGGTTTGCCACCCACCAATGGATTGCGCAACGCGTCGCCCGCAGGCAGGCCCCAGATCAGCAACGCCGTCATCGCCACGGTGGGCAACACGACGCCACCCAGCACAATCAAGCGCCCCGCGCCGCGCGTCGACAATCTGCGCGACCGGCCCCGCATCGCCCAGGCGGCACAGCCAACCACAAAAAACAGCACCGCCGTGACCACGCCCAGCATCCACCACCAGACCCGCGCGACCGAGGCACTCGCCGGCCCCGCAGGTTGCAGCGTAGAGAGCGCACCATCGCTGCAACCCGCACACGCCAAGGCGATCAGCAGCAGCCATCCCCTGTGGTACTGTGCGAACCAGTTGCCCAGCGAGGCGCGCGCCGCTTGGATCTGGCCCTCTCCTTCTCGAGTATTGCCGTCATGAAGCCCTTTCACCGCCCCCTGCCAAAGGGCACCGACACGCACGTGGCCATCGCGCGCCACCCCTTGCATCCGATGTTGGTGACCTTTCCGATCGCCTTCTATCTCGGCGCATTCGCGAGCGACGGCGCCTTCTGGTTCTCGGGCGATCTGTTCTGGGCACGGGCGTCGATGTGGCTCCTGGGCTCGGCTACCGTCATGGGCACGTTGGCCGGTCTGGCCGGCACCATCGAATTGTTGTGGGTGGCCGACATCCGTCATCGCGCGGCCAGTTGGACGCACTTCGTCGCGGCAGTGATGTTGTTGGCCGTTGGCGCCATCAATTGGCTCTTTCGTTTGCGCGACCCGATCGAATCGATTTTGTACGAAGGCATCTACCTTTCCGGCCTGGGGGCTGCACTGGTGGGGACGGCGGGCTGGCTGGGCGGAAAGTTGGTGTTCGAGCATCAAGTCGGGGTCGAGGAATCGGATGAAAATTAAAACGGCTTGGCCATCACGAGCCAAAGCGTAAGCGGCACCAGCACGGTCGGCGCCAGCATCATGGCCAACGAGCGCGCGGGTTTGAACGAATGGGGCCGCACGTCGATGGCCGTCACCATCCGGCCGCATTGCAGGTGATAGAACACCATCAGGGCCACCACCGTAAGTTTGGCCACGAACCATAGCCCGCCCGCGCCCGCGACGACGGCAAGAAACGTACCGCTCACGATCGCGATAATGGCGGCCGGCGACACCAGCACCACATACACGACGCGCGCCATCACATGCGCACGATGCAAAGCGCTCCGATCCGGCGCGCGCGCGATCTCGGCGAACACGGCCGGCAGATAGAACAATCCGCCGCACCAGATCACCAAAGCCGCGATATGTAATGCTTTGAGCCACACCACGATGCGTTTTCCAAAAACAAAAGACCAGTCCGATAGTACCGGACTGGTCTGGCATTTATGCGCTGCAAACGATAGAACGCCGCTAGGGCGCGGTCAGTGTGCGGGAGGTCGGGCCGGTAGCGGCGTGACGAATCAGGCCGGCAAGCGCACGAAGCGCGGCGGCTGACGCCCGACGTTACTTGGGATCACCGTACAACGTGATCGAGTAATCCGAGAGGTTGTAGCCCATATCGAGCGCGATTTTCTGCAGACGTTTTTCGATTTGCGGATCGAAAAATTCTTTGACCTCGCCCGTTTGCGAGCACACCAGGTGACCATGATGGCGCTCGCCATCGTTGAGCTCGTACACCGCCCGATTGCCACCCAACTGACTGCGCTTGAGCAGATCCGCATGCTCGAATTGCGTGAGCACGCGGTAAACGGTGGCCAGGCCCATTTCGACGCCTTCGTTCATCAGCAACCGATAGACATCCTCGGCGCTCAGATGGCGCTGGCCGCTATTGCGAAAGATATCCAGAATCTTCAGGCGGGGGAACGTGACCTTCAGGCCACTGCTCTTGAGTTCGATCGCGTCAGTCACGAGATACTCCGGAATGTAGAGACAACGGTAGCGGCCACGATGACGCGTCTATCCGTTCCGACCCACTGAAACAATATAGCATCGCCCTACCAGGGGAAGGCGATGAGATCGCCATACAGGCGACGCAGCGTTGCCTTGACCTCGGGCGACTGCTGATAGATCGCAATGAAGCGCTGCAAACGCGGGTCGTTGGCGCGCGCAGGCAGCGCCACCCAACGAATCGCATAACGTCGCACATTATCCGCGTCTTGGTTGTCGAATGCCAGACCATCTTTCTCGTCCAGCCCGCCATGCTTGGCAAACGTGGTGTACGTCACCGACGCCGTCACATCGTCGAATGACCGGGCGGCTTGCGATCCCTCGATCTGAATGAACTTCAAACGCTTCGGGTTATCGGTGATATCGGCGATGGTGGCTTGATGGGTCACGCCGGATTTCAACGTGATGAGTTTGATCGACTGCAAGAGCAACAAGGCTCGGCCGGTATTGACCGGGTCCGACGGAATGCCGATCGTTGCGCCATCCGGCATGGGGTCGCCGCGCTTGAGCTTCTTGGAGAAAAGGCCGATCGTGGTCGAGTAGCCATAGGCAATCGGCGTGAGGTTCGTTTTGCGGCTGGCGTTGAACTGCTCCAAGAACGGGGCGTGCTGGAAAAAGTTGGCATCCACCGAGCCTTCAGCCACCGCCGTATTGGGCATGACCCAGTCGCTGAACTCGACCAGTTGCACCTCCAACCCTTCACGCTTGGCCTGCGCAATGGCTTGCTCGGTCGCTTCGTTGGCCACGCTGGGAATCACAGCGATGCGCAGCGGCTTTTCGGCCGCCTGAGCGACGGTGATGCCGGTGAGCGATACCAGGGAGATCAGCGCCGCGTTGAGCAAAGCGCGGCGGGAAAAACGAAGGGGAGCGAACATAGAATGTCCATGACGTGAGCGGTTTGCCGGATCATAGCCCGGCATGCGACGTGCGGCGCGCAGAACCCCTGCACCGTTTAAGGAATTAATCGATGACGCATTCTTTTCGTCTTGCCGGCTCTACTGCGGCGCTTGTGATGGCGGGTCTCTTTGCCGCTGCCGCACCCGCTGCGGCGCAGTCGGCGCCCGCGGCAGGATCGGGCCCCACCTACGGCCCGGAACTGCAAGGGTTCGACTACGCCTATCCCGTTCGGGATTTCGTGTTTCGCTCGCAAGGCAAACCCATGAAGATGGCGTACCTCGACGTGACGCCCGCGCAGCCCAATGGCCGCACCGTCGTGCTGCTGCACGGCAAGAACTTCTGCGCCGGCACGTGGGAACAGACGATCGCCGCATTGAGCAGCGCCGGCTACCGCGTGGTGGCGCCGGATCAGATCGGCTTCTGCAAATCGAGCAAACCCGACGGCTATCAATACACCTTCCAGCAACTGGCCGACAACACGCACCGTTTGCTGGCGCACCTGGGCGTCACGAATGCCTCGGTGATGGGTCACTCCATGGGCGGCATGCTGGCGACCCGCTACGCGCTGCTGTATCCCGAGAGCACGGACCGCCTGTTGATGGTGAACCCGATCGGCCTGGAGGACTGGAAAGCGTTGGGCGTGCCGTATCAGACCGTCGATCAGTGGTACGCCTCGGAGCGCAAGACGTCGTTTGCCGGCATCAAGAAATACCAGCAGGCCACGTACTACGCGGGGCATTGGGAGCCCGCCTACGACAAGTGGGTGACGATGCAGGCCGGCATGTTCAATGGCGACGGCGGCGACCGCGTCGCCTGGCATTCGGCCTTGACATACGACATGGTCTACACGCAACCCGTGGTGTACGAGTTCGATCGGCTGCGGGTGCCCACCACGCTTTTCATCGGTCTGAAGGACAACACGGCGGTCGGCAAGGGCACCGCGCCGCCGGACGTGCAGCCCACGTTGGGCCGCTATACCGAACTGGGCAAGCGCACGCGGGACCGCATCCCCAATGCGCAACTGGTCGAGTTTGACGATCTGGGTCACTCGCCGCAGATTCAGGCGCCAGAACGCTTCCACCGCGCGCTGCTGGATGCGCTGGCAAGCTGATGCTGCAACACAGCTCGGGCGTGGCCTCTCTCACGCGCGCCCGATGAAAAAAGGGCTCCCAACGGTCGATCGTTGGGAGCCCTTTTCTTGCGGCTATCGCTTTTCATGCAGCCAGTCATGTGTGCGACCACGCGCTTTCAGTGCCAGCGTTATTTCTGCGGCACCGTCCAGAAATACACCGACTTGCCTTCCACCGTGAGCGTTTGATCCGGCTTCCAGTCGCCCATATCGAACGCGTGCGAAACGATCCGCGTGCCGGGTTTGAGCGCCAGCAACTTCGGCCGCAACTTCAGATTGAGCGACGGCAGCAAATACAGGCTGATCACCGTGGCCTTGGACAGATCCTGTTCGAACAGATCGCCTTCGACGAATTTAACCTTGTCGGTCACGCCCTGCTCTTTCGCGTTGGCGTTGGCCTCCTTGATGCGCTGGGGATCGAGATCGAAGCCGATACCGGTGGTGCCGAATTTCTTGGCCGCGGTCACAGGAATGCGGCCATCGCCCGACCCGAGGTCATACAGCACATCGTCCTTACCCACCTTGGCCACTTCGAGCATTGCGTCGACCACGGCAGGCGGCGTCGGCACATAGATCACGTCAGGGCTGCGCGGCTGAGTGGTCTTGGTGACTTCCAATTGCGCGTGGGCTGCAGTCTGAACGCCGAGCGTGGCGGTCAACACTGCCGCAGTCAGGAAGGCATAACGTTTTTTCATAGTCGACTCTCCGGAAGGTTCCAAGGACAAATCAGGATACGGGGCGACGATCGACGTGCTGCTTGCGCACGTAGAGCAGAACGCCCCCGATGATCAGCACGGCCACGCCCACGAAGGCGCCCCGGCCGGTGTAGACCACACTCGAATACAGCAGGTACAGGCTGCTGCCGATAAAGATCAGCGGCGTAATGGGATAGAGCGGCACGCGGAACGGGCGCGGATGATCGGGCCAACGGCGACGCAGCACGAAGAGCGCCACGCCTGAGAGCACGAAGAACAACCAGAACACCGGCGCGGTGAATTCCACCATTGTCTTGAAGCCGCTATACGTGAACGCGCCGAAGGCCACGAGCGCCAGCGAAATCGCCGATTGCGTGAGCAACGCGCGCGTGGGCACGTCGTGGCGGGCGTTCCACTTGCCGAGATAGCGAAACATGGGTTCGTCGCAACCGAAGGCATAAGTGGTGCGCGCGCCCAGCAGGATCGTGGCGTTGGCTGAGGTCAAGGCCGAGATGGCAATCAACAGACTGATGATTTGCGCGCCGCGATCGCCCATCACTGCGCGCAGCGTATCGGCAGCGACGGCCGTGGATCCCGACACGCCCGCCAACCCCAGCACCTTGAAAAACGCCGCGTTCACGAGCAGGTACGCGACCGTGATAATGGCCAGACTCCAGAAGAGCGCACGCGGCAGATTGCGTTGCGGATTGACGATCTCGGCCGACGCGTACGCGGCCTCGTTCCAACCGCCATAGGTAAAGATCACGAAGACGAGGATGAGCCCCCACTGCGTGATTTGCGGCGACGTCGATGCGGCCGCCGCAGCAGGCGCGGCGCTCGGGGCCATCGTCAATCCGACAACGATGATGAGCAGCACGCCGCCTACTTCGAGTGCGGTCAGGATATTCTGCGTGCGCGATCCCGACTTCAACCCGATCACATTCAGGGCGGTCATCACCACGATCATGGCGACGGCATAGAAGGCGGAAGAATGCGCGCCGAGGCTGTAGATTTCGGTGGCGTAATCGCCAAACACGTACCCCAGCACGGCGATGGAGCCGGTGGGGATCACCGTCAATCGCGCCCAGGCAAACAGGAAGCCGATTTTCTCGCCGAATGCCAAGCGCAGAAAGTGATAATCGCCGCCCGCGTGCGGATGCGACGTGGTGAGTTCGGCGTAGCACAGCGCGCCCGCAAGCGCGATGAAGCCGCCCAATGTCCACGCGATGAAGGCGTCTTGCATTGACGCCGCATTGCTGGCGATCAATGCGGGTGAACTGAAAATCCCTGCCCCGATCACAATGCCGATAATGAGCGACATCACGTCCATCGTGGACAGCAGGCGTTTGGGCTGGGCGTCGGTCGTGACCGATGCAGCGGACGGCGACGCCGTTGCGGCTGGGGAATCAGAGGGCATGGGATTCGACTCGGATGGCAGGCGGGCGGGAAAGTAACCCCTTACTGACAATGAGCTTAAAGTAATAATTCCCCATGCTGCATCGCAAAAATGTGACGAGGCGAAACAAGGAAGGATTATTCGCGCGCAGTTGGCAAACGCCGCGCAATGCCCATTGGCGATCGCTGCGAACCGTCTATGTTTATGCCTGCAAACCGCGGATTGACCAGGCTGACAACTTCGCGCTGGCTATGCCTGCGAACGCGGTCGAATCAGCGACTGGCTAAGCATTCGCACCGCGTCGTGCGGCGACGCCTCCAGATAGGCGAGCAGCTTGATCATGAAGGCGGCCGTCGCCGTCTCCGGCACACGTTTAAGCCACGTCAGCGCGCCCGACACATCGCCCAACGCGATCAAACCGCGCGCGTAATTGAACTGCCCACGAAAATCGCCGCCCGCAGCCGCTTGGGCGTAGCACGTCAGCGCGGCCTGGGCATCGTGAGCGACCACCCAGCCTTCTTCGTAGAAGCCGCCGATCAGATTGATGGATTTGATGTGACCGAGTGCCCGTGCGCGCTGCAACAACGCAAACGCGGCGGGCTTGTCTTCAGCTACGCCGCGGCCGAGCGCCAGGCTGGTCGCATAGTTGTACATGCCCCAATCGAGCCCAGCTTCCGCAGCCAAGCGAAACCAATAGGCCGCCACATCCGCCTGCGGCGACACGCCCCAACCATTCTCGTAGCATCGGCCCACCATGTTCATGCTCATCGCATGCCCGGTTTGCGCGGCCCGTTTGAACCACGCCAGGGCGCTCGCCGCATCGCGCGGCACCCCGTCGCCATCGAGCAGCCATTGGCCATACACCGCTTGCGCATCCACCACGCCGAGGTCGGCCGCGGCCGCCACCCAGGGGATGGCGTGCTCGCGAGGGCCGGCCAGGATCGCGGCAAAACCCGCCGCATCCAGGCGATTCAGATCCCGCGCCGTGACGGGCGGGTGTTCAGTACTTGACGTTGACACTGACGATCGCCGCGCGACCCGGCGCCACGTTGGCATAGTGCGCCGGATAGGCCTTGTCGAAGTAGCGCTTGTCGAACAGATTCAACACGTTCAACTGCAGGTTCAAATTGCGGTTGACCTCGTAACCGGCCATGGCGTCGAAGCGCCAGTACGACGGAATGTAGGTCGTGTTGGTCGTGTTGCCGTATTGCTTGTCGACGTAATACGCGCCGCCCCCCACCGTGAACTGCGGCAGCACTTTGTAGGTGCTCCACAGGCTCAGGCTGTTGCGGGGCGTTTGCGGGAAGTCGTTGCCTTCGTCCGTGCCGGCCGGGCCACCGTCCTTGATTTCGCTCTTCATGAAGGTATAGCCGCCGAATACCTGCCACTTCGGCGTGATCGCGCCAGACACGCCCAGCTCCAACCCGTTGACCTGCCGCTTGCCGGCCATCGCGTAGTTGCCGGATGGCAAGGTGATGCGGGCGTTATCGGTTTCGGTGCGGAAGAGCGCGGCCGTCAGGCTCATGCGACGATCGAGCACATCCCACTTCGTGCCCACTTCATATGTCTTGTTCTTCTCGGGCGCCAGGTCGGCGGCATTGATGCCGACGCCCCCGCGGCCCGGTGTGATGCCTTGGGTTTCACTGCCTTCGCCAAGCGTGCCGTTGGTCGGCGTGGACGAGGTGCCGAAGCTTGCATAGAAGCTCGTGGTCTCAACCGGCTTGTACACCACACCAGCCTGGTAGTTGACCAGGGTGTCGTCGCGGCGAATTACTTGATAGTTGTTGGCAGGCGTATTGGTGAACTTGGTGCGGTAGTCATCCAGACGCAAGCCGCCGTTGAGCAACCAATGCTCGCTCAACGTCATCGTGTCGAAAGCGTATAGCGACACCGACGTATTGCGCGATTTCGACGGTTGCCCGACCCGTTCGCCGCTCAACGAATTGACCCACGGATCAGACGGGCTCGGATTGTAGAGACTCGTGCAGAAGTAGCGGGAGAGCGCGCCGATGCCGGCGTTGCAACTGGTGCCGGTGCCGCGATTGACGGCCAGCGTGTCGCGCTGACCGTTCTCGACCGACCACTCGGCGCCCGTCAGAAACTTGTGTTTGTACGCGCCGGTGTTGAACTCGCCGTCAAGCTCGGTCTGGTTGGCGAAGCTCGACACATCGCTGCTGCGCGTATTGGCGCGGCGCCACACCTTGCCGTTGAGCACGTTGCCCTGGCTATCGTCGGGCTGCGTCCACACATAGTTCTGGTTCGAATAGGTGTAGCGCGAAGTATTGCGCAGCGTGAGCTTGTCGGTGAAATCATGCTCCAGCGCGATCGTACCGATGTCGGTATTGGTGCGACGGTAGTCGCTCTTCAAGCCGTAAAAATTGTCGCGATCGACATCGGCCGGACCCGTGCGCGTGATCCCCATGTAGCTGCCGGTACGCGTGACCCGCGTGCTCGGGTAGGCATAAGGAATGCCGCCATCGGGAATGTCGTTGGTCTTCAGATGGTAGTAGCTGAACGTGGCGCGATTGGGCGTGCCCAGGCCGAATGCCAGCGAGGGTGCAATGCCCCAGCGCTCGTTGCTGACCACATCGCGGCCAGCCACGTCGGCGTTGTGATACATCGCGTTCAAGCGAAAAGCGGTCGAATCCGACAGCGCGAAGTTGCTGTCGAGCGTGCCGCGGTAATAGCTATCCGTGCCGAACGCCAGCGATGCCGCATTGAAATCCTCAGCCTTCGGAGTCTTGCTGATCAGGTTGATGCTGCCGCCCGCGCCGCCCCGCCCGCCATAGGCGCCATCCGAACCCTTGATGACTTCGATCTGCTCGAGGTTGAACACTTCGCGCGAGGTGGCGCCGATATCGCGCAGGCCGTCGATGAAGGTGCTGGACTGCGCATCCGAGCCACGGATGAAGGGCCGGTCGCCCAGCGGATTACCCCCCTCGCCCGCGCCAAACGTGATCCCCGGCGAATTGCGCAACGCTTCCGTCAACGTCGATGCGGCCTGATTCTGCAGCAACTCTTGCGGAATGATCTGCACCGACTTCGGCGTATCCAGGAGCGGCGCCGTGAACTTCTGCGAGGCCGACGACTTGACGTCGTAGCTCGGCGTGCTGTCGCCCTCGACTCGCACCGGGCTCAACTGCGGCACCGCTGCGGCATTCTGCGCCATCACATCGGCTGCGGTAAACATCAGCGCGGGGGTGGCGAATGCAGTCATCAGCGCACCGGCCATCGGCGTGCGGGAGGACGGCGATGCGCGATCGGTCAGGGACGAAGTCACGGCAAGCTGCTCCTAAAGAATTGAGAATTGTTCGTATCCGGAGCAATTCTAGGAGCGAAAATGCGTTTGATTCTTATGTGCTTACAGAGATTCCTGCAAATACAACATATTCGTGACGAGTAAAAATTCCCACTCTGACGATCAGCTTAAAAATCAGTCACTTATGGCGACTGCGGGGCCTATTTTTTGTAAGTCGGGGACGGATGGACACGGCTGAGCAAGGCTCGCCGGCGCGGACTTTTGCCGGAAACCACCCGCTACTTCGCGTCAGCCAACACATGCGGCCCCACGTCCGCCAGCGTCGCGCATCCAGTGAGCGCCATCGCCGTCTCCAGTTCGGCACGCAGGATATGCATGACGTGCGCCACGCCCAGCGCACCGGCCACCGCCAACGCATACACCGCCGGTCGCCCAACGCATACGGCATCGGCACCCAATGCCAGCATCTTCAACACATCGGTACCGCGCTGAATACCGCCATCCACCAGAATTTTCACCTGGCCAGTGGCCACCTGCACCACCGCTGGCAACTGCGCGGCGCTGCCCGGCTGCCCGTCCAGCGTACGCCCGCCGTGATTGGACACCACGATGCCGTCAACGCCCGCCTCGATCGCACGGCGCGCATCATCTGCCGCTGTCACGCCCTTGACCAGCAAGGGCAGATCCGTCTGCTGGCGCAGCCATGCCAGGTCGCGCCAGGTGGGCGCCGCCGTCAACAAACCCGACCCAAATAACGGACTGGCACCCAGCGGTGCGGTAAACGAAGCGTGCGTTTGCATGCCGACCAGATTGACTGCACTGACATCGGCCGGCAATACGAACCCCGCGCGGTGCTCCCGCGCCCGGATGCCGTTGACCGGCGCATCCACCGTGACGACGACGGCCGCGCAACCGGCTTGTTTGGCACGCGCGAGCAGTTGGCAGGTGTGATCGCGATCGGGCTGCATATAGAGTTGGAACCAGGACGGCACCTGGGTCGCCGCCGCCACGTCTTCCAGGAGCATGCTCGCCTGCGTGCTGATCACCATGCCCGCCCCCACCGCCGACGCGCCGGTCGCCATGGCCACTTCGCCATCGGCATGCGCCAGCCGTTGATAGGCCACGGGTGCGATCAAGATCGGGTGCGCGTAGGGCACGCCGAACAGCGTGCATTCGGTGCTTGCCCCATCCAACCGCGACAGCACCCGGTTCTGCAGCCGCAGGGCATCGAGCGCCTCCCGGTTGTGCCGTAGCGTGGACTCGTCGCCCGCCCCGCCCGAAAAGTAGGCCCACGCCTGTTCGGTCAGGTGGGCCGGTGCGGCAGCGGCATAATCCGCGGCCGACACCAACGAACGCGGAATGTGGGCAAGCGGTGCGTCGGGGGTGCTGTTCATGTTTGCGACCATTCTCGCAGCAGGTTGTGATAAACGCCCGTCAGCCCCACGAGTGCAGGATGACCGGCGTCGGTAGCAGTGAGCGACTGCACGGCCTGATCGAGATCCCACAACATCCGCCGCCGGCCATCGGCCGCCACCAAACTCTGAATCCAGACCACCGCCGCCAACCGCGCGCCGCGTGTGACGGGCCGCACCCGGTGCACGCTGGTGCCCGGATAAATCACCAGATGCCCTGCGGGCAGCTTGATCGATTGCCCGCCATAGGTATCGACGATCTCGAGTTCACCGCCGTCATAGCTTGCGGGATCGGCCAAAAACAATGTGGCCGAGATATCGGTACGCACCCGATGCGTGGTGCCGGGCAAGGCGCGAATCGCATTGTCCACATGCTCGCCATACGTACCGCCGCCGGCATAGCGATTGAACATCGGCGGCAACACCTTCAAGGGCAACGTCGCCGCCAGAAAGCCGGGATGCGCGCCCAGGCGATCCAGTATGAGATTGCCCCACCGTTGCGCCGTCGCGTGTTCTGCCGGCAGTTGTTCGTTGCGCTTGGCGGCCACGGCGCCTGAACCCGCCGTGCTGCGGCCATCCGTCCACGTGGCCGCCGATAGGTCGGCCGCGCAGGCCCGCAGCTCATCGGGCGTCAACACATCGGGGAAAGTCAGCAGCATCGTTTGTGTTCCAAATAAAAACCGGACCTTAAAAAAAACCGGACCTAAAGCCAATGAGGCTCAAGGTCCGGCAACGATACGCGAAATTGTGCGAGGCGATCCACCCTTGCTCGGCGGTCGCGATCCCCATCGGCAGAGAGGGGGGATCGCGGCCGCGGTGCTCGGATCAACCGGTCAATCGACAGACACCTTCGGCGCATTGGCGGCCGTTACGGCATCGGCCGAGGCCATCGCGGGCAATTGCTGCGGCCAACCGCCCGCCAGCGACTTGTACAACGCGATCAGCGACGTGGCTTCGCGGGCACGGCTTTGCACCAATTGATCCTCGGCGTCCAGACGTGTGCGCTCGGCTGACAACACATCGAGCACGCCGATCGCACCCGCATCGAACTGCACTCGCGCCACGTTCACGGCGCGTTCGCTCGACTGCGCGGCGCGCGTCAGCGCCTCGCGCTCTTCATGTGACCGTGCCAGGCGCACCAACGCGTTCTCGGTTTCTTCCATCGCGCGCAACACCGTGCGCTCGTAGCTGGCCATCGCGCCGGCCGCCTGGGCATTGGCCCCGGCAATCCGCGCACGCACCCGGCCAACATCGAGGAACGACCCGTCGATACCCAGCGTGAGCGCGCGCATCTCGCTGTCGCGACCGAACAGCGCTCCCACCGACAACGCCTGCGAACCGATCAACCCGCCCAGCGTGAAGCGGGGAAACAGATCCGCCGTGGCCACGCCAATGCGCGCCGTCGCGCCATGCAACCGTTGTTCGGCAGCGGCGATGTCGGGACGCCGACGCAAGAGATCGCCCGGTACGCCGGCGTTCACCGATGCCGGCAACGCAATCTGCGGCGCCGACTGCGCCAATTGCACGGCAAGCGACTCCGGCGTTTGACCGGTAAGCACCGCGATGCGGTTCGCCAGCACGGCAGCCTGCGCTTCGAGCGGCGGAATGCGCGCCTGCGTCAGCGCCAATTGCGCTTGCGTACGGTCGCTGTCGAACGCGGTACCGCGCCCGTTTTGCAGCAGAGCATCGATCAAGCGCAGCGTATCGCCCTGATTGGACGCGTTGTTGCGCGCCACCATCAACTGCGCTTGCACACCGCGCATTTGAAAATACGCGTCAGCAAGTTCAGCCACGATCCCGACCTGCACGGCTGCCAGATCGCTGGCCGACGCTTCCGTCTCTGCACGCTGCGATTCGATACTGCGGCGCACGCGGCCGAAGAAATCGAGTTCCCAGATGGCCGACAAGCGGGTGTCGAACAACTCGCCGTCGCGCTGCGAACGCGACACGCCGGGCAATTGCGACGCACTCGAACGGCCGGTCTGCGCGTCGCCGGACGCGCTCAACGTGGGATAGCGATCGAACTTCGACGCCCCCAATAACGCATTGGCTTCATCGAAGCGCGACAAGGCAATGCGAATGTCGTGATTGGCGGCCAGTGCCGCATCGACCAGCTGCGTGAGCTGCGGATCGCCGAGATCGCGCCAGAACGCCAGGTCGGGCGCAGGCGGCGGCTCGTTTTGCGCCGCCGCATTCTGCCCCACATAGGCATCGGCATGCGGCGCTGCAGGGGCCGTGAAGTCGGGGCCCACCGCGCACGCCGCCAGAAGCGACATGAGCGTCAGCGCGCCGAATGAACGGAAGACACGATCAAACATGCGAATTCTCCTGCGTGGCGAGCTGGGCCGCGGCACGGCGTTCGCCGCGGGTGGCCAAGCGTCGCAACGCGACATAAAAGACCGGGGTCAACACCAGGCCGAACAGCGTCACGCCCAACATGCCGGCGAACACCGTCACACCCATCGCGCGGCGCACTTCGAAGCCGGCGCCATGACCCACCATCAGCGGCACCACGCCGGCGATGAAGGCGATCGAGGTCATGATGATCGGACGCAGGCGCAGACGGCACGCTTGCAGTGCGGCATCGATCGTGCTCATGCCCTTCTCTTCGAGTTCACGGGCGAACTCCACGATCAAGATCGCGTTCTTGCATGCCAGCCCGATCAACACCACCAAACCGATCTGCACGAAGATGTTGTTGTCGCCACCCGACAACCACACCCCTACCATCGCCGACAACAAGCACATCGGCACGATCAGGATCACCGCCAGCGGCAAGGTCCAGCTTTCATACAAGGCGGCAAGCACCAGGAATACCAACAACACCGCCAGCGGGAAAACGATCATCGCCGCATTGCCCTGCGTCACCTGCTGATAGCTCAGGTCGGTCCATTCCAGATGCATGCCGGGCGGCAGCACCTTGTCGGCCACGGCCTGCACCGTCTGCAACGCTTCGGACGACGACACGCTGCGCGGGTCGGCCTCGCCGATCAGATCGGCAGACGGATAACCGTTGTAGCGAATCACGGGATCGGGGCCGTAGCTTTCGCGGATATTGACCACACTGCCGATCGGCACCATATCGCCGCGATCGTTGCGGGTGCGCAGGTTGGTGATGTCTTCGATCGACTGGCGATACGGCGCGTCGGCTTGTGCCATCACGCGGAACGTGCGGCCAAAACGCGTGAAGTCATTCACGTAGGTCGAACCCAGATACACCTGCAGCGATTCGAACAGATCCGTCACGGCCACGCCCTGCGCCTTGGCCTTCGTGCGATCGACCTCGGCATCCAGCTGCGGCACGTTGGCCTGGTACGAGCTGATCGGAAACTGGAAGCCCGGTTGCTGCACCAGCGTGCCCGCCATCCCTTGCATCGCATTGTTCAACGCGGCGTAGCCGGCCGCACCGCGATCCTGGATGTAGAGCGAATAGCCGGATCCCGTGCCCAGACCCATGATGGCCGGCGGCATGATCGCAAACGCCAGACCTTCCTGGATGCTGGAGAACTTCACGTTCAACTCATTGGCGATTTCCTGCGCCGTGCGCGTGCGTTCCGAGAACGGCTTGAGCGTGAAGAACACCACGCCGCTGTTGGACGTATTGGTTTGCTGCAGCACGTTAAAGCCCGGGAAGCTCACAGCTTTCGCCACGCCTTCCGTCTTGAGCGCGATTTCGCTGATGCGTTTGAGCGTGTCATCCGTGCGTTCGATCGACGCGCCATCGGGCATCTTCACCGCACCGATCACATACAGCTTGTCTTGCGTGGGAATAAAACCGCCCGGCACCACCTTGAACATCACGCCGGTTGCCACGAGCAACACGATATACACGGCAAACACCGCGCCGCGCTTGCCCAGCGTGCGGGCCACGCCGCCACGATAAGCATCCGAGCCACGCTGGAACCAGCGATTGAACGGGCGGAACAACCAACCCATCGAGCGGTTGATGCCGCGGGTAAGGAAGTCGGGCTTGGCATCGTGCGATTTCAGCAGCAACGCGGCGAGCGCCGGCGACAGCGTCAACGAGTTGATGGCCGAAATCACGGTCGAGATGGCGATGGTGACAGCAAACTGCTTATAGAACTGACCGGTTACGCCCGACAAGAACGCCATCGGCACGAACACCGCGCACAGCACCAGCGCGATGGCCACGATCGGCCCGCTCACTTCCCGCATCGCCTGATGCGCGGCCGCCAACGGCGCCAATCCCTCTTCGATATTGCGCTCGACGTTTTCCACCACCACGATGGCATCGTCCACCACAATCCCGATGGCAAGCACCAGGCCGAACAAGGTCAACGTATTGATCGAGAAACCCAGCGCCAGCAGCACGGCGAACGTGCCCACGACCGACACCGGCACCGCGATCAACGGAATGATCGACGCGCGCCAGGTTTGCAAGAACAGAATCACCACCAGCACGACCAGCAGAACGGCTTCACCCAACGTGGTGATCACCGACTTGATCGAGTCCCGCACGAAGATCGTGGGGTCATACACCACGTCCCACGTGATGCCTTCGGGAAAGCCCTGTGCGAGTTCGCCCATCTTGGCGCGCACTTGATCGGACACGTCGATGGCGTTGGCGCCCGGCGATTCGAAAATCGGAATCGCCACCGCTTGCTCGTTATCCAGATACGCACGCAGCGCATAGTCCGCCGCGCCCAACTCGATACGCGCCACATCGCCCAAGCGCGTGATCTGCCCTTGCGCGCCGGTCTTCACCACGATATTGGCGAATTCGTCTTCAGTAACCAGACGCCCTTGTGCATTGATCGGCAGCAGGAAGTCGCTGCGATTGGGATTGGGTGGCGCACCCAATTGGCCGGCCGACACCTGCACGTTCTGTTCGCGCACGGCGGCAACCACTTCGCCGGCCGTCATGCCCAGATTAGCGATCTTGTTGGGATCGAGCCACAAGCGCATCGAGTAGTCGCCCGACCCGAACAGGCGGGCATCGCCCACGCCGCGCAGGCGCGCCAGCTCGTCACGTACATGCAGCACTGCATAGTTGCGCAGGTACAGCGCGTCGTAGCGCCCATCGGGCGCGCGCAAGTGCACCACCATCGTGATGTTGGGCGACTGCTTGGCGGTCACCACGCCCTGACGGCGCACCGCTTCGGGCAGCCGCGCCTCGGCTTGCGCCACGCGGTTCTGCACCTTCACTTGTGCCTCATCGGGATCGGTGCCGGGACGGAACGTTACCGTCAGCGCGAGCACGCCATCAGCGCCCGCAACCGACTTCATGTAGAGCATGTCCTCGACGCCGGTGATCGCTTCTTCCAGCGGCGCGGCCACGGTGTCGGCAATTTCGCGGGGGTTGGCACCGGGGAACGTGGCGCGCACTTGCACGCTGGGCGGCACCACATCGGGATATTCGCTGATCGGCAGCAACGGAATGGCGATCAGGCCAACAACGAAAATGATGATCGACAAGACGGCCGCGAAAATCGGCCGGTCGACAAAGAATCGGGCGAAGTTCATGGCGTCACGGCTCCGGCAGTTTGAGCGACCGCACGGCCACCCTCGGCATTACGCGCCGGCACTTCGGTCGCGGCCACGGGCATGCCGGGCATCATCACCTTTTGGGTACCGTTGACGATCACGCGATCGCCGGGCGTCAAGCCTGCACGCACCACGCGCTGGCCATCTTCCACGCGACCGAGCTGCACATCCTTGCGCTGCGCCGTGCCCTTGGCATCCACCACGAAGACGAACTTGCGGTCCTGATCCGTCATGACGGCCTTGTCGTCGATCACGATCGCGCGCTCCTTGCGTTCACCTTGCAGACGAACGCGGGCATACAGACCGGGGGTCAACGCCCGATCGGCATTGTCCAGCGTGGCGCGCACGCGGATGGTGCCGGTTGCACGATCGACACTGTTGTCGACGAAATCGGCGATGCCGTTATGCGGGTACCCGTCTTCGCCCAAGAGTCCAACGCGCACGGGCACGCCTTCCTGCTGCTCGCTCGGGCGGCCGCCTTCGCGGGCCAGGGCCGAATAACGCAAATAGCTGCGTTCATCGGCATCGAAGTGCACATGCACCTTATCCAGCGACACCAGCGTGGTAAGCACGCTATCGCCATCGGCGTTCACCAGGTTGCCTTCGGTGATGAGCGCACGTCCGGCACGGCCCGAGATCGGCGCACGCACTTGCGTGAACGACATATTCAATTCGGCGGTGTCTACTGCAGCTTGCGCGGCCAGCACATCGGCACGCGCTTGGGCAGCGGCGGCGCGGCGTTGATCGAGTTCTTCGGTGGACGCGGCCTGGATGGCAGCCAGCTTTTGCGAACGTGCGGCTTCAGTGGTGCGCAATTGCGCCGTGGTGCGGGCACGGGCCAGATCGGCCTGAGCGCCGGCCAACGCCGCCTGATAGCGGCGAGCATCGATCACGAAGAGCACATCGCCGCGCTTGACCTCCTGGCCCTCGCGGAAATTGACCTTCTCGATGTAGCCACTGACGCGCGGACGCAACGCCACGCGATCGACCGCTTCGACGCGACCGTTGAAATCGTCCCATTGTGTAACGGGCGCTTCGGTCACGACCGCCACGCTCACCTGAGGCGGCGGCGGTGCGGCAGCGGCCGCTTCGCCCTTGGAGCAGCCCGAAACGGTCAAGGTGAGGGCAGTCGCCAGGGCGGCAAGCCCCAGGCTGATACGGGTGCGACGGCTCGAGAGCGCCGTCCGATGGAAGTCGTCGTAGTTCATTGTGTCTGGCCGATTGATTTTCATAACGAGCGTTATGAATATGGACTAGACTGTAGACAGCTTGCATCGGTGCGTCAAGGAATTTAATATCAACCATTATGAAAACAGCAAATACCCCTGCAATGGAGACGGATACTGCGGTGGTTACCGAGCGCCGCCCACGCGGGCGGCCGTTATCATTCGACCGCGAAACCGTGCTCGAGCGCGCCATGCATGTGTTCTGGCGCCAAGGCTACGAAACCACTTCGATCAGCGATCTCACCACCGCCATGGGCATCACGGCGCCAAGCCTCTATGCGGCTTTCGGCGATAAGGAAGGCCTCTATCGCGAGGCGGTGCAACGCTATCGCAAGGGACCGGGTGGCTATAGCGTCTGCATGATGTCGGATCCGCACGACACGCGCGCCGTGGTGCGCGAGCTGCTTGTGTCGGCTGCAAACAACATGTCCTGTCCCGAAACGCCGTCGGGCTGCATGATCGTGATGTCCGGGGTGAACTGCTCGCCGGAATCGTCCGACATCCAGTTGCTGCTCACCGAGTGCCGCACAGGATTCGAAACCGATCTCACCACCCGCATCCAGCATGGCATCGACAACGGTGATGTACCCGCATCCGTATCGCCAGGCGCGTTGGCCAAGTTTTATTCGGCCGTGTTGTGTGGCATGTCGATGCAGGCGCGCGATGGCGCCACGCACGATGCGTTGATTGCGATCTGCGACGCTGCCATGGCGGCATGGCCGACGAAGGCATAAGCACCGCGGGCTCAGCCTAGGATGACTGGGCCCGCTTAACGATTGAACGGGCACGCCTTCGATCGATGCGTGGCAATGACGCGTTGCACAATCCGGGCGCTCACTTTAGAATGCGAATCAGTCGCGTTTTCAACGTTGACGTTCCTTTTGCCCCTCGTCGTCGTCCATGTCTGCCCCTTTGCCGGCTCCCCATCCTCTGCATGAGCTCTACCGTCACCATCACGGATGGCTGTACGGTTTGTTGCGCCGCAAGCTGGGATCGGAAGGCGATGCAGCAGATCTCGCGCAGGACGTGTTTGTACGACTTCTGGTCAAGCCCCGGCAATTCGACGGCGAATCGGGCGCACGGGCTTATCTGAGCACCATGGCGCGCGGCATGTGCATCGATCTCTGGCGCCGCCGAGACCTCGAAGCCGCCTGGTTGGCGGCGCTTGCCGCAAAGCCCGAGATTACCGAGCCCTCACCCGAGCAACGTGCTCTCATTTTCGAGGCCCTGCGCCAAGTGGACGCAGTGCTGCCCCAGTTGCCGTCGAAAACATCCGACGCCTTCGTGATGGCGATGGTGTACGGCATGTCCGATGCCGACATCGCGACTCAGCTGGGTGTGTCCGATCGCATGGTGCGCAAGCACACGGCGCGCGCGATGCTGCAATGCATGGTGTTGCGGATGCAGGACGATCCTGCCCCGCGTTCCGCGTGACGTCCGCCAAGCACCCGCCACAGCCGCTGCATATTCCGTATGAGGCGCTCGAAAGCGCCGCCGACTGGTTCGCGCAACTGCGCGCCGACCAAAGCGATGCCGCGACCCACGCCGCTTGGCAACGCTGGCTCGATGCCAGCGAACACCATCGTCAAGCCTGGCGGTATGTCGACCTCGTCAGCGCATCCTTTCAGTCGATGCGGCAACCGGACAACGCCGCCATCGGTGAAGCCGCGTTGCAATCCCTGCGCGTCGCGCGCGTCTCCCGGCGGCGGGCACTCGGCGCGATTGGATTACTCGGCGGCAGTGGCCTATTGACCTGGGCGAGCTGGAAGGCCTCGCCCCTCCCCTACCTGGCGGCGTATTGGATGGCCGACTTTCGTACGGCGACCGGCGAGACGCGAACCGTGCAGTTGGCGGACGGCAGTCAGGTGTGGCTCAACACCGACAGCGCCATCGACACCGCCTATACACCGCACGAGCGACTGCTTCGGCTGACGCGCGGCGAGATTCTGATTCAGACTTCCGGGCAAGCCGATCAAGCCGGCTTGCGTCCCTTTCGCGTTGCGACTCGAGAAGGCAGGATCGACGCCCTGGGCACGCGTTTCGACGTGCGGCAGTTCGATGCGATCACGCGCGTTGCCGTATTTGAAGGCGCAGTCGCCATACAACCTGCCGCGGGCTGCACGCGCCGCCTGTTGCATGCCGGCGAAGCGGCGAGCTTCGACCGCGTCGCCATCGGTGCCACGCACGCTGCCGACTCCGCCCAGGAAGCGTGGCACCAAGGCGTGCTGCTCGCCGAAAACATGTCGCTTGGCGAATGGGTCGATGAGCTAGGCCGTTATCGCCGTGGCCATCTCAGCGTGGATCCGGCCGTATCCGATCTACGCGTGCTCGGCAGCTTTCCCACCGCGGATACCGATCTCGCCTTGACCCTGCTCGAACAAGCTCTTCCGGTGCGGGTTCACCGGCGTTTCGGTTGGTGGACCACGATCGGGCCGCGTCCAGTGGCGTAGCGCGCGCCCCTTTATTTTCAGCGATGGGTTCCGGAATTCCGCTTTCGCTCGATTCATAAGGTGACGCCCTATCTTCGACCGACTTCGGAATGCCCCGCATGCCTTTCACCTTTTCTTCACGCCATACTTTTCAGGTTGCGCGACAGCGCGTGCAACGCATGCCTTTACTGCGTGCGCTGCAGGTGGCAACACTCAGCGCGGGCCTGCTCACCGCCGCCTCACCTGCCTATGCGCAAACGCAACGGGCATCGCCCAGCGCATTGCGCTTCGATATCGCAGCCGGGCCTCTCCCCGTCGTACTGGCGCGCGTGGCCAACGTGGCAGGTGTGTTTTTGGCAGGCGATGCCGCGCTGGCCGACGGTCACACGAGCACCGGTTTGCAAGGCACTTATAGCGCCCAAGAAGCCATCGCACAGGTCCTTGCCGGCACGGGGCTCGTGGCCATTGCACAACCCCCCAACGCCTATATCCTCCAACGCGCCCCCGCCGCCGGGATCGCCAGCCTGGCCACGGTCACTGTTACCGGCATCGCCGACGCCACCACCGAAGGCACGGGGAGTTATGCGGCCCCCACCGTGACGATCGGAAAATCGGTCCAAGCGCTGAGGGAGATTCCGCAATCCATCACGGTGGTGACGCGCCAGCAGATGGACGATGAACGCCTCACCACGCTCAATCAAGTGCTGGAAGCCACCAACGGTGCCACAGTGGTCAAGAGCGACGACTCCAATGAGCGGTCCGAAATCTTCTTTCGGGGCTTTCGGCTGGACAGCGTGAAAGTCGATGGCGTATCGGTTTCAACCAACAACGAGGTCACCACCTTCGACACCGCCATCTACGATCGGGTCGAAATTCTTCGCGGTCCGGCGGGTGTGCTGCAAGGTGCGGGTGAGCCGAGCGGCACTGTCAATCTGGTACGAAAACGCGCACCCGGCGTGTTCTCGGGAAGTGCCGAACTCAGCGGCGGCTCATGGGATCGGCAACGTGCGGCAGTCGATCTCGGGGGCCCGATCGTCGCCTCCGGCGCCATTCGCGGCCGACTTGTGGCGGTGACGGAAAAAGCCGGCTCTTACGTCGATCTTGTGAATGCCGAACGCCAACTGGTATTCGGCACGCTGGACATGGATCTCGGCGATCGCACCACGCTCACGCTGGGCGGCACGCATCAAAACGGCGAAAGCCGCGACTCGCGCGGCCTGCCCACGTATGCCAATGGCGAACTGCTCAACATCGCGCGATCGACCTTCATCGGACCCGACTGGGCCCATAACGACACGCGCGCGACGGATCTGTTCGCCAATCTCGAACACCGCTTCGGCGGCGGCGCGATTTTCGCATTGAACGGCAATATGCTCGATCGCCGACGCGACAGCAAGCTCGCCTTCGCCGATAGCCCGGTCGATCGCATCACCGGCAACACCGCGTTGCTGCCGCAGCATCGCATCGATACCGAACGCAATCGCAACGTAGATGCGTCACTCTTGATGCCCTTCGATGTGGGAGGTCTCGAACAGCAGGTGATCGCCGGCGCGGAATACCACAACGCCACGCAACGCGGCACCCGGGCTCGTGGCGACAACATCGTACAGAACGTGTTCAACCCCGATCACGGCGTTGCCGAACCCGACTTCGTCTTCGATCGATTCGATCAGGTCGATATCGAGCAATACGGGCTGTACGGCCAAACCCGCATCAAGCCGGTTACGTGGGGCACGATCGTTCTGGGTGGCCGCATGAGCTGGTGGGACAGCACGTCGTTCGACCGCGAAACACGCGAACGCACCGCCGCCTCACGTGAGAACGGAAAATTCACGCCCTACGCCGGTGTGGTCGTCGATTTGTCGCCCAATCTATCGGCCTACGGCTCGGTCGCGTCCATCTTCGTGCCTCAGCAGGAAACCACCGTTGCCGGTAGCGTGCTGCCGGCACGGCAAGGCAAGCAATACGAATTGGGTCTGAAAGGCGATGCCGATGACGGCCGACTGACGGGCAGACTCGCGATCTTTCAAATTGACGATGAGAACCGCGCCGTAAGCGATCCGTTCGATGACGATTATTTCCTGGCGTCCGGCAAGGTGCGCAGTCGCGGTTTCGAGGCGGAAGCCGCAGGCGCCATCACGTCGGCCTGGCAAATTGCCGCCGGCTACACCTTCCTCTCGACTGCATTTCGGGATGGCAGCGCCGACGAAGGCGCTATCTTCGAAACACGCGCGCCCAAGCATGCCGTGCGCGTGTCCACCAAGTACACCCTGCAGAACGGACCGCTGCAAGGACTCGACGTGGGTGGCGCGATCCGCGCCTACACCCGCACCTACAGCGCCGACGATGGCCCACGCATCGACCGGCCCGGCTTCGCGACGGTCGACTTGCGACTGGGCTATCGCTTCAACAAAACGTTGAGTGCCAGCCTCAACGTCACCAACCTGCTGGATAAGAAGTACTACGCCTCAACCAGCTACACGGATCGCCAGAACTACTTCGGCGATCCGCGCGCCGTATGGCTGGGGCTGCGCGCGCAGTGGTGAAGCGTTTACTTGCCGCGCCTGCCGGTGCCGATCTCTTGCTGACGACGCTGCAACGCGTCGATCTGCGCCTGGATCGCGCGCAGCTCGTCACGCGCTTCCTTTTGCTGTTGCGCCAGGGCATTGGCCTGCTCGCGGCTTTGCGCCTGACGGGCCTGCACTTCACGCGCCTGCTGTTCGCGTACGCCTTCGTCGGCTTGCAGCGTGCTCAGCAAATCGCTGCGCGTGGCCAGCATCCGCTCGGTGCGCGTATTTTCGGCTTGCAGACGAATGCGTTGCAGGTCGACCTCGCCCAGTTCGGCAGACTGCGTGACGAAATTGCGGAAAGCCGCCTCGGCCTGCTTTTCGGACGACGTTTTCACGATGCGCCAGAAGTTTTTCTGCTGAAAGAGCGCCGCGTAGTACGTCATCGACTCGGCGTTGAACAACAGGCTCGCGCCATAGGTGCCGTTATATGCCGTACGCAATTCGGCCACTTCGCGTGACTGAATCAGGCCCTGCAATTCGGATACGGTGCTCGCCGGCGGCGTGGGCGCGGCGGCGGGCGTCAATGCGGGCTTCTGGGCCGCGGCCGGCGGTGTGACGGGCTCGGGTGCGGCAGGCGGGGCATCCACTTGCTTGACGGTCGGCCGGGGCGCGGGCGCCGGCTTTTGACTACCCAACACGCCGCAAGCGGTCAACGTGGCCAACAGCACCGAAACGCCGCCCAATCGCGCAACGTTTCGGAGTAACACTGCGGCACCGTATTGCGGCCTGACTTTCATGCTTTCTTTCCTCTTCCAGTGGACGTGCCGCGTGGGGCACGCGCCGTATTGTTCTTGATCAGCCTTCACATGCGTCTTCGGCAATCGAACCGGCGACGCGATTGAGCTGCAATTTTCGCATCTTTTCCCATAAAACCTTACGACTGATTCCCAATGCCTGCGCCGTGTCCTGCCTGCGCCAACCATTGGCTTGCAGGGCCGTCATCACGCGCGCACGCTCGAGCAACTCAGCCGGGCTCAACCCGCGCCCATCGGTGGGCTCGAGATCGGCAGAATCGGCAATTTGAATCTGCGGTGCGACGGCCGCAATGCCCGCGTTTCGCATGCGCATCCGGTCGAACACGGCCTGGATCCGCACGAAATCCCAATTGCCCAATTGCCGGCGCACCAAGGCCACGCGCTCCACGAGATTGGACAACTCGCGCACATTACCCGGGAATGGCGTGTCCCCAACTTGCTCGAGCAGCCATTCCGGGGGCTGTCCGCCCTCAATCGCGTCCTGCCCGGTTTCCCAAAAGCGCGCCAGCAGTGCGCGAAACAACGCGATCTTCTCATCGCGGCCTCGCGCATCCAAGGTGGGCACCGTCAATTCGATGACCGCCAGGCGGTAGTACAGATCAGCGCGAAACAGCCCGCGCGCCACAAGATCGGTCAAATCCTTATTGGTGGCCGACACCAATCTGAATCGCACGGGCACTTCGGTGGTCGATCCCAGTCGCGTGACGGTGTTGTGCTCCAGCACCCGCAAGAGCTTCACCTGTTGATACAGCGGCAAATCACCGATTTCATCGAGAAAGAGCGTGCCACCGCTCGCCTGCTCGAAGTAACCCTTGTGAGCCCCGATGGCGCCGGTAAACGCGCCCTTCGCATGGCCGAAGAAATGCGCCTCGAACAAACCCTCCGGCACCGCGCCGCAGTTCACCGCCACAAAAGGGCCCGACGACCACGTCGCCTGGTCGTGCAGGCGGCGCGCGATGCGCTCCTTGCCTACCCCGGTTTCACCGAACACCAGAACGTTGCTGCCGCAGTCGGCAAAGATATCGACCTCTTCCAGCACGGCCCGCATGGCTTGCGAGGTGGCCACCAAGGGCGCCACTTCCGTGGGCTGCATGCCGCCGCGCGCAGACGCCCCGCCGGCAATACGGTTGAGCAAGGCACGCAGCTCCACGCCGCTGAACGTATGCGGCAACGTGTGTGCATGGCTGGGGGGAAAGAAGGTCGGATCCTGGCCACGCGTCTCGGCCGCCACCCAGATCACCGGAATCGCTTCGTGCGTGAGCCAATCCAGTCCGAAGAAGTTGCCGTCACCCATCAACGCCACCGACACCAGCGCCACCTGCGTGCGCGCCGCATCGCGCACCGGCGGAAACCCCGCATCCACGCCCGGCCGGATCACGTTCACGTCGTAGGCCGCCAGCATGCGTTCGGCCCGCACGCCCACGTCGGTGCCGCCCTCCCAGACGTAGAGGTCGATATCTTCGGTAACGATGGCGGATCGATTCATGGCGCGCGTAGATCAGTAAACCAGCCGCGGCTGGCCGCACTGGATGTCGAACAAAGTGACGTCGGTGCGGCCAAGCTCCACACCGACGATATCGCGGGTGGTGGTGAGCAAAAGGCTGCTCACGCTGTTGAGCAATGGCGAAAGCACCGTTTTGCTCAGGCGGCAAACGATGCCGCAGGAATGCACGGCCGGCCTGACGCTGCTGGGTGCGGAGTCGATGAAGCGCGCCAGGTTGTCGCGCACGCAGTCCGACGACAACAGGCCTGTCAGAATGCCTCTGCAACCGGTCAGCCCGACCAGATTGGTAATTGGCGACAGAAGCCCGTTATTGGCGCTGACCGTGCGGGTGAATGCATCCCACACCGAAATGTTCTCGGTCTTGCACCCGAGTATCAACAACACGCAGTTGTTGTAATCCACCCGCCAATCTCCCAGCGCGGGGATAGCGCCCTCAGCGGTTTGATTGTTGCTGCCGGACCGCAACATGTTCACCGCCGCCGTGAGGTTGTAGGTGCCATTCGCATTTCGGGTGGCATCCAGATACTGAGAGGCGAGTTGTTTCGAGCCGCCTATGTCGGCGCTATTGGTCGCCGCGCCATCGACCAGACCCACCAGATCGAGCGCTTGCGACAGCGCCGTGGGAATCACATCGAGCGCCAACGCATTCGTCGCGCCGGTTGCCGTCATCGGCAATGACGTCGGTGTGGGCGCCGAGAATTGCAGATTCTGCACGGTGCCACCCCCCACGCTGGTGTCCATCGCGTTGAGCAGCACGCGGGAAGGAGGCAGAGAGATGCCAAGGAAGCGCAACACGCTGACCTTCTGCAGATTGTCGTCGCAGGCCTGCTTCAGGGAGAAATTCGTGCCCCCATTAGGAATTCCAATACACGCCTTCACCAGCGACGACTGCAAGGCAATCGTGGCCGTGCGCACCGGCGGCTGGCAGGACAACGCGGTCAGCGTGCCCTTCCCCGTCGCGACATCCACGACCAACGGCAAATGCACACGCAGATTGAGGGTCTGAAACACCGTCTTCAACAGCGGCCACTTGGCCGCCGTGATCTTGTCGGTATCGATGTCGACGTAAATGCGCGCTTGCGCGTTGTAGGCGACGGTTCCGACACCCCCCACGGCCAGCGACGGTGGCTCGACGATACCGGCCTGAACGGAAATGGCACTATCGAGAAGGCTCAGGTTAGGCACGAATGCCGCGCGCCCGGCACTGGCCACACTGATGGCGGTCGACACGAGATCCAAGGCACTGATCGAGGTCGTGAGCGCCGCATCCTTTCCTGCGGTGGTGACCGTGGTGAGCAACCCTGCCGTATTGCCGTCGCCAAACAGATTGATGTTGACCTGATTGACGTCCACGGATGCGGGCAACTGTCCGATCAGCGCACGAATCTTGGCCGCCTGATCGCCGCCCACGACCGTCGCCGTCGCATTGATCAACTGCCCCAGCGAAAGCTTCGGCACGTTGAGCAGCGCATTCGTGCCGCCCAGCGTGAGATCGGTCGCCAACGGAATCCCAGCCGCCTGCATCAGCGCCAAGGGCGTCAACTTCGCATTGGCGATGCCGCTCGCGTCCAATGCCGACAAATTCACACCAAGCAGGCCAAGCAGGTTGTTCTTCGTGGTCGACGTGCGCGCCAGTTGCGACGCCACCGAGAACACGGCGGCCGGTTCGGTGTTGGCGGCGATCGCTTCGCCACCGGTAATGAGGGTGCTCGCTGCACCCGTAATCGCCGGCACGATGGGATTGATGGGTTTGACGATCTTGACGCTGATCGCATTGAACGCCTCGCCCGCCGCCGGTGCGCGCAAATGCCGGCCGGCGGCATCGGTGCTCGTGCCATCCCAGCGTTGGCAACTCACTTGCAGTTCGTTGCCCGCCATCGCGCCCACATAGGACGGCATGTTGGCCACCACGGTCGTCCGCGCGGCTGCGATCGCGGCGGTGCACTCGGCAGCCGACCCGCCATACAGCACCTTGGCGCCGCTCAGGGCAGCCATGTCGGCGGCGTTCTGCGCGGCGCGCTTCATGTAATACAGATAGCCAATCTGCGCCGAGCCCATCAACACCAAACCGACGAGCACAGCAAATACGGCGGGGATCACAATCGATCCGCGCTGATCGCGCCGCGTCGGTTGGCTGGGCATCATTGCTTGTTCCCGCCGTCTTCCACACGCTCTTTATAGAACTCAGGTATCGGATGCGTGAAGCTCTCGAGATACCGGTTCCAGGATGCAGTCGCGACCGAACCCGGAATCAGCAACGTATTGCCCGCTCGGCGCCCGTCGGCTTGAGCGGCAAGCAATGCGCGCGTGGTGGTTCCCACCTCATCGGCCGGAACCGCAGCAGGTGCCGGGGCAGGCGTGGCGGCCGGCACGGCACGCACCACGCCGTTGCCGGCGGCAGGCTCAGACGCGGCCGGCGACTGAGCAAGCGCGGATCCGGTTATGGCAACACTCGCAATTGCGGCTACGAACATAGCGGACATCGTCTGCCGGGAAAATCGGGAAGCGTTCATATGTGTGTCTCCGCTGTGCACGGTGTGCTGCTCGGGGAATAGGAGGCGACCGGGGCCATCGCCTGGCGTGAAGGCGATGTCTTTCAAAAAGCGCGCAGATTCGCGACGTCGCAAGCGGCTCATTGCACCAACCTGCCATGATCGAGACCGGCGTCTCCCACCGGCCCTGCAGCGACAGGCGCGCGCGCCACAGGCATCGGCACATCACGGTTGCGAACGACCGGCCCCGGAACCGCTGGCGTAGCCACTGCCGCCACCGGTATCGCGGCCTGCGTGCGACGCGACTGCGCCTCGCGCGCCAGCACGCCCACCTGCTCACGGGCCGCGGCACTCAACCCTGCACGATCCATAATGGCTTGCGCCCGTGCAGGCTCCCCTTCGAGCGTGAGCAGCAAGGCGAGATTGGCCAGCGCCTTGACGTTGCCGGGCGCCAGTTCGGCGGCCTGGCCTAACGGCACCCGCGCACCGGCGATGTCGCCATTGCGGATGCGCGCGAAACCCAGATCGCTCAACACGTCAGCCTGCGTGGGCATCAGTTGCGCCGCACGCGACAGGTCATTCGTGGCCTGCGAAAAATTCCCCTGCGACGCAGCCAGCAAACCCAGGCCGTGCCACGCCTTGGCCTGTTGCGGCCCGCTTAACAATGCGCGATAGGCCTGCTCGCTCTCGGCACGTTGGCCTGTCAACCGCAGGGCATCGGCACGCAACAGATTGACCTCCGGATTGGCGCCGAACTGCTGGATGTAGGCGTCGATATAGGCCATCGATGCAAAATGCCGTCCCTGCCCTTGCGTCTCGCGAATCAGCGAGAGCATCAGTTGCGGTTGCGACTTCGCCTGCGCCCGATCGTCGTCCCGCTCCTGCTGCTGCAACGCCGCTTGCTGTGCCTGCTGCTCCTGCATCACGCGCCAAGCCGACATGCCATCGCCATTGCTTTGGCAAGCCGCGAGCAGCGTCACGGTTGCGCCCAAGGCGGCGGTGCGCCACCCAACTCGAATTAGTCTCGACATCAAAATCCTCCCGATACGCGCGACATACCGCGCAGTACGGCAATCAGTCCCGCGCCACCCGTCACGATCATCAACGCCGGCAACAGCGTGACCACCATGACACCCGTCATCTTGACGGTGAGGCGCCCAATTTTTTCTTTCAAGCCCATGCGCCGCTTGTCACGCACGCGCTCGGCAAACCGCTGCAAGGGCTCCTGCACGGCGCCGCCATGCCGATCGACTTGCACGATCAGGCGGCAGATTGCCTGCAGGTCGTCGTTCTCGAAGCTCGTGGCCAAACGCTGCAGCGATTGCTCGCGCGTGCGGCCACGGCTGTGAAGATCCACGGCGATGCGCAACTCGGAGGTGAGTACGGGCAAGACGTGCGCAAACTCGGTGACGATCACCTGCAGACTTTGATCGACGGAAAGCCCAACGCCCTGCAACAGGCGCAGCAGATCGATCAACAGCGGCAGTTCTTCATCGGCGGACACCCGGCGGCGCTTGGCCCGGCGCGATATCACCCACTTGGGCAACATGTAGCCCAACGCAAACCCGAAGAACAACGCCGTCAAACTACGCAGACCAGGCGGGAGGACGCTGAACAGGGCATGCCGCTCAACCATCACGACCGTGCACAGCAAAACGATCGCGGCGACCCGTGCGACAATGAACCACGCGCGCGCGCGCGCCATGTCTGCAAAGCCGCATACGTCGATCAACTCACGATCTTCGCTTGCCAGTAACGCATCGGACCATCGCCCACGTTCGAGTCGCGCGCCCAATCGCTCCGCAGCACGCATCGCTGCCGCCATTCGTCCATCGCCATCCGGAATCGCCACGGTGGCATCGGCGCGACGCGCCTCGCGCGCAGCAAGCGCACGATCGACCACCTGGCGATTTCGATTTTGACGCGACTGGCGCAGCCAAATCCCCGCAGCGAGGGTGATCGCCGCCAATGCCATGAGAAGCAGCGCTGCGACAAATAAAAAATTCGACCCTGTCATTGTCATTTAGGCCACGCTCAAATCGACTTTGCCATGCGATACAGCCAATAAGATCCCACCACCTGGAGCACGACGGCGCCGATCAGCATTTTGAAGCCCAGCGGGTCTTCGTACATGGTCATGAAAAGCTGAGTGTTGAAGGTGATGATGAATCCGGCGATGAACACCGGTAACAGGGCTAAGACCCAGGCGGACAACCGAACCTCGGCGGACATCGCCACCAATTCATTGCGCGCTTGCTCCAAATCCCGAATGAACGCGGCCATACGATCCAGCACATGATCGCTGCGGCCGCCAAACCGCATGGCGACTGCGATGATTGCCGCAATCAATTGCAACTCGGCGATGCCGTAATGCCTGGCCACTTGCGTAAGCGCCACATCGAGTTCTTTGCCAGAACGCGTTTGGCTGACGGCCCGAGCCAGCACATCCGCAAGCGGCGTATTGGCGGCTTTTGCAGCCTCCTGAAACGCGGCCGGCATGCTGTTGCCGATCGTGATCAAGCGCACCATCGCATCCAGGAAATCGGGGAGCTGCTCCACAATGCGACGTCGTCTGCGATCGGCGCGCAGCCAGATGGTGAACACGGTTGCCAAACATGCGCACAGTAGAACCACCCCGCCCGCCAAGAGTGAGGCCAGCAACGTGGCGAGGAGCGGCGCGACCAGAACCACCGCCCCTAGCCGTACATGGAAGGCGCGGCTGGGCACAATGCCGGCGCGGGCGAGAAGCCGGTCCCACCAGCGCACTCGAAAGCCCGCGCGTTTTTTGGAGATGGGCGCGGCAGCCGATTTCGGTTCGGGCACTGCACTGGCCGCCTGCTGCGACGCCAAACGGCCATCGATGAATTTCGCGCCCGCCGCTTTTTGCGCGCGCGTACCGGCCGCGCGCCACAGTAGCGCGCCGCCCATCAAGGCGATGAGCGCCAGCGCGGCGAGGGTAACGGCGAGTGCCATCAGCGCCGCCTGCCCCAAAAGCCACCGCCGCCGCCATCGTCAGGCGCTTCGGCCGCGTCGCGCTCGGCGCGAATCTGCTCCCGATACTTCGCCAGTTTTGGCGTGTGCGGCTGAATACCCAAACTGGCCCAGCGATCGCTTTCGTCGCCATCGGCAGTAGCGAAACTCTCGTGCTTGAACAACTCTTGCGTGGCGATCACCCCATCGCCCATGCCCGTCACTTCGGTCACCGAGAGCACTCGTCGCTTGCCGTTGGGCAAGCGGCCGATTTGCACGATGAAGTCGATGGCGCTGGAGATCTGGCGCCGCAGGCTGTCTTCACTGCCCTGAAAGCCCGCGAAGCCCGCCAGCATCTCGATCCGATACAGGCATTCGCGCGGCGAGTTGGCGTGAATGGTACCCATCGAGCCTTCGTGGCCGGTGTTCATGGCTTGCAGCATGTCAAGCACTTCAGCGCCGCGCACTTCGCCCACCACTACACGATCTGGGCGCATCCGCAAGCTGTTGCGGATCAGATCGCGGATCGACACCAGGCCCGTGCCATCGAAGCCGCCTTGGCGCGACTCCAGGCGAACGACGTGCGGATGATTGAGCGACAGTTCCGCCGTATCTTCCACCGTCACCACGCGCTCGGTTTCGGGAATGAAAAACGCCAGCGCGTTCAGGAGCGACGTCTTGCCCGAGCTCGTCCCGCCGGACACGAGGATATTGCATCGGTTGCGAACCGCAGCATTGAGCAACGCGAAAACGGATTCGTCGAATGTCCCCAGCGTCAGCAGATCGTTCGGCTTGAGCGGATCTTGTCGAAACTTACGAATCGACACCATCGGTCCATCCACGGCCAGCGGTTCGATCACCACATTCAACCGGCCGCCATCGGGCAAGCGTGCGTCCACCATCGGTGCCGATTCGTCCAGACGACGCCCGAGCGGCGCCAGGATCCGGCGCACGATGCGCAGCACATGTTGATTGTCGGTAAAGCGCAACTCCTCGCGTTGCAGTACCCCGCGGCGCGACACGAAAACGTTGTTGAAGCCGTTGATCAGAATATCTTCCACGGCCGGATCCGAAAGAAGATCTTCCAACGGCCCCAGCCCCGCCAACTCCTTGGTCAGCGCGGAAGCAATCGCACGAATCTCCTCCTGATTGATGGGCAAGCGTCGCTGACGTACGAAGCCCGCCACCTCGATCCCGACGAACTCCTGGATTGCCTCGCGCGTCCAACGCCCGAACTCGGCACCGAGTTCTTCGATGCGTGACAAGAGATGCTCATACGCGGCTCCTTTGATTTCCTGAAAGCGGTCGCTCGAGCCGAAGCCGCCCCCATCGCTAAACTCCACCGCAGCGCTCATGATCATGGGTCATCCTTAATGGTTGTTGGGCGTGACCAGACGGCGGTGCACGCCCGGCAGCCAGCCGGAGAGCCAATTGCCTTTGGCGTTGGGCGCCATGAAATCGGCCGTCATCATCTCGGCGATCTGCTGGAGCGCGCGCACGTAGGTATCGCGTTCGGACACCTCATGCAAAAGCTTGCCTTGATTGGTGCACACGATGAGCTGCAACGTGCGATCGGGCAAGGTGCCCACCAGTTGGAGGCCGAAGCGTTCGGCGATCTGCTGCGCGGTCATGCCGTAGCGCTCGTCGTACTTGTTGACCACCAGCCGCAAGTGACTGAGATCGACATGCTGCGCGGTCAACTCCTTGATCACACCGGCGAGCGACACCAGCGACCCCACGCTTTGGTCGGTCACCAGCCAGGTTTGCTGCGCGCCGCGCGCCAAGCCCGCCACAAACTCGGGATGATTGAAGCCGCCGGCATCGGCCAGCAAAAAACCGAAGTGGTGACGCAGACGATCAAACAGCAACAGCGAGTCGGGTTGCGATACTTCACGCATCGCCGCCATATCGCGCGGCAACGACACCACGCTCACACCGCTGTCGGTATGGGCCAGGGCCGATGTGAGCAAGGTCGCGTCCAGACGCCGCAGGTTGCGCACGGCCTCCACCACGTCGAATTCACTGCTCACGTTCAGATAGAGCTGGCAGTCGCCGACGGGCCAGCCCAGGTCCATGATGCCCACGCGATCGGCGAGCGGCAATGCGCTGCCGGTGACGACCGGACCGCGCATCGGTCGGTCGGCCGCGCCATTGCGGGCGATGGCGGCTTGCGCCAAACGCTCCTGCAAAATGCCGGCCAGATGGACGGCCATCGTGCTGGTACCCACACCGGCGCGTGCGCCCAAGAGCAGCACGCTGCGATGCGCGGTAGGTTTGTCGTCCGGTTGCTCGGTGCCTTGCAACAAGCGCAACACCACCTCGTGCACTTCTTCCGGCGACGAAAACGGATCGACGAACTCGGTCAATCCAGCGCGCATGGCAGCGAGCGTGCCTTGCGGCTGCGCCAGCATGCCCACCGCAATGCGGGGCACCGTGGGCGCCACGCGTGCAAGCAAACGCGCCATATCGGCCGAGCGCAACAGCTTGCCGGGTTCGTCCGCCTGCAACGTGAAATCAAGAAAGACGGCCTTCGGACTCAACTCACCCAGGCGGCGCGCCAGGGCTTCGGTCGACGGCACTTCCTGCACCAACATGCCCACATCACCCAACGCCTCCGCCAGGCGTGCGGCCACCACGTTGTCGCTGGAGCAAAACAGCATCGCTCCCGACTTCTGCAAACCGACGATCTCTTTGGTATGGGTCTTCATACGCGTCACCGAGAAAATCCGGGCATCTGCTCGCCACCGATCGGGCCAAGCAGATAATTACCCCAGGCGTTGAAAGCCGTGTCGCTGCGCTCTTGCGCCGCGCCAGGTAAAGGTAGCGTGACGCCGCGGGCGATCGGTCGAACCAGCCGCGGCGTTACCAGAATCACCAACTCGCGGTCTTCCTGCGAGTAGCGCATGCTGCGAAAGAATGCGCCGATGATGGGCAGGTCGCCCAACAACGGAATCTTCTCGACGGCGGCCGTCGTCTGCCGCGATACCAACCCGCTGATGACGAAACTTTCGCCGTCGCCCAGCTCCACCATCGTGTCGGCACGGCGCGTCCGCAGCGCCGGAATCAAAGACGTCGTGGTGCCATTCACGATCGGGATCGCATTGACGAAGTCCAGCTCGCTCGCCTCAGGGGCAACCTTCAGGGCAATGCGATCGCGCGACAGCACTGTTGGCGTCACCGTCAAGCCGATACCGAACGGTTTGTAGACCACAGTCGTGGTGCCCAATCCGCCCGACTCAGGAATGGGGATTTCGCCCCCCGCCAGAAAGCTCGCGCTCTGTCCGGACAGCGCCAGCAAGGTCGGTTCGGCCAAGATCCTCGCCATGCCGTTGGTTTGCAGCAGGCGCAGTGTGGCGTTGACGCTATTCGTGCCGTAGAGCACGTTGAAGCCGTTCTGCAAGACCGCGCCCACGCCGGCAGTCGGAAAGTCGCCCACCCCGGATTGAAACTGCCACGGGCCGTTGTTGCGGCCAAAACTCACGCCCACTTCCTTCAGCGCGGATCGCGACACTTCGACCACCTTCACTTCGACCTGCACCACGCCGCTGGTATCCAGATTCGAGAGGTCGACCACGTTATCGGCGCCGCCGCTCGCCTGCGCGGCAGCCAGACGCGCCGCCTCATGGCTTTGGGCGGAGGTCGCACGGCCAGTCAACACACTCTTGCCACCGCCATGATCGGTCGTGATGCCGGTTTGGACCCCGCGCGTGGCCAGTGCCTGCTCGATATCGCCCGACACCCGCAGGGTCCAAACGTCAGGGGCCGCATTCCCGCGCTGCCATACCCGCAAGGTGGTTGCGCCCGGCTTCTTGCCCACGATCAATACGCTTCCCGCGCGACCGCCCTCGCCGGATAGCACCTGCACATCCGCGACCTCGGGATCGCCCACGGCGATACGCGCCGGCGCACCCGGAAGCGCCAAGGGCACATTGCCGCGTACGGGCACATCGATGGTACGGGGCGCTTGCGCCTGCGATGCCGCCGCGCCTGCGGCGACGGGCGTGGCCACGGCAGGTGCCGCCGCACGCCGCGCATTGGACTGCGGTGCAGTCTGGCTCCATGATGCCGTGTGCACGAAGAGCGAGGCCGCAGTTACCGCCGCCATCGCCCACGTCGTGCCGCCGCTCGCGCGCGCCACCCTGCCGATCCCCTGTGCTGCCCTACGCATTTTTCACCTACTACAACATTTAATAAGCTACGGTTTCCGAGGCACTGCCCCGGATGATCTGGATCGTCCGGCCTCGCGCCGGGGTGTTCGACGTGCGCGTCACACCGGGTGCGGGCGCTGCCGCAGCCACCGATGCGGGTTGCGTGACTGCGAGCGCTTGCAACTGCATCAAACTATCTCCCGCATAGGCCGCATTGGCCGGCGTTTCGACGCGCGCCTTATCCGCCGCCGAAAGATCCTTTCGCGGCGCCAGCACGGGACGACGCTCGGCAAACAAGGTGCGGTCTGCCGTCAGTTCGTCATTCGGATTACGCAACGCCATTTGCAGCCGGCCTTGTTTGAGCGCCAACAACAATTCGTTCACTTGCTCGATGGGTACGGCCAGCATCGCAGTACGGGCGCCCTGGGTTTGACCGGATGCAGCGGCAGCACCGTCCGTGGTGAGAGGACCATCGACCGAGGCATCGCCATAGGCCAAAACGCGCACCTTCGATTGCAGCAAACGCGTTTGCGCGCCCTGAATTTCCTGCCCCTTGTCGAGCATGAAAAATAGATCGACATAATCGCCAGGCACGACACGATGCGATGCACCGATCACGTCGTCCACAGGAATGGACACGGCTCGCTGACCGGGTTCGAGATAGGTAGCCAAACCGATGGCCAACGCACCTGCGGTGATTGGTTCGCCTTGTGCCACGTCGCGCCGCAGACGTTTGCCCACCACACCATCGGCCGACACAAACCCGTGCGCCGGAGAGACAGGCCACTGCACGACCTCGAGCGCGTCGGTTGCGATGAGCGCGCCTGCCGGCAGCGCCTTGGCGGCAACCAGTACGCCGAAGGTTGGTGCGGCCTCGTGCCTCGCCACCGGGGCAACGGGCTCGGTGGGCGCCACGATGACGGGTGCGGGCGCAACCGCCAACTGATACGCCACGATGCCCAACACCACAGCAAGCACCAGCAAGCCGAGGGCAAGAAACTTCGTCAAACGGCCCATGTTGCCGGTGCTCCTATTGAACTTGAACGAGCGCATGGCCTGACAACTGCCAGGCTTGCGCGTTACTAAATGCGGGAATGAAATTGCCGACCAGACGCAGGCCGCTCATCGGCGCCCAGTTGTAGGCGTTGAACGACAAATTGATGTTGGCGCACACCGGCGTGGGTGCCAGGCTCGATGCCGCACCCCAAGCGCACGAGGTGGTGTTCACCGCACAACCGAGCACGCCATCGCCCGAGAATTTCGCGCGCGCCTGATCGCACGCCAAAGAAGATGCGTCCGTCCACTTCGTGCCCATCAACTGCGACCGCATCATCGTGCGCGCCACATCGCCCGCCTGTTGCGAGAGCCGCTGCTGCATCCAGAATAGAAAACCGAAACCGGCGATGGCGACAATAATGGTGATGAGCAACACGGCGATCATTGCGAACTCAACGGCTGCGGCGCCTGTCTGCTTGCTTGTGCGCGTGCTTGCCATCTCACGTCCCCTTCGCCACCGTGGCGGGCATGCCGATACCCAGGCTCGTCACGGCGCGCGATTCCAATATGGTGCTTTTAGGAATCATCAATCCGCCGATCAAGGGCAGTTGCGGCGTCAAGGGATGCGCGCCGTACGGGTACTGAACCACCAATTCCATTTGGTCTTCCGCCAGCGCGGCCGTGCTGCATGTGGCTTGTCCTACCGCAACCACATTGGCGTTGCCCTGCCGATAGCACACGCCCACACGCATCGCTGTACCGCTCATCGCGGCCACCCAGGATGCCCTATCGTTTGCCACAGAAATCGCCGCCTGACCCCGCGACACAGGGATATTCGTCGCGCTCGTCCAGCGCAGCAACTGACGCGCACCGTCTTGTGCGGCGAGGTTCAGCGACTGCTGTGCGGTAAACAAAAAGCCATACGTCACAATCGCGTAGAACACAGCGAAAAAAACGACAAACACAAGTGCGAATTCCACCGCATAAGCCCCACGCTGAGGGCTGCGATGGCCAAATAGGCCGCGTACGGAATGCCGCGGCGCACGCGCGGACGGCCGAGGATCACGTCGCGCCGCTTGCCCCAGAATTGGGTTATCGCATGAATGAATGATGGGATCGCGCTCCAAAACAAGATGTGGGGCATCGCAACGATGCCCACCACAAAGCCGAGCGCCGCCAGGAACTTCACGTCGCCCGCGCCCAACATGCGCCAGCGCCAGAACAGCATGAAGGCCATGCCCAGTACGAAGCCAGCCAGCGCGTTCGTCCAGGTATCCGCTCCCCACGTCGAGGGCTCCCATGCGGAAAAATGAACGATCAATAGCCAAATGCCCTGTACGGCTACAGCGCCCACCACCAAAAGGTTGGGTACGCGCCGCCATCGCAGGTCGTAGACCACGATTGCCATCAACCAGGCGGCACACACGATTACCCACAGCGCTTCTCCTACTGCCACAACGAACCTTCTTGCAAGAAGCTATTGACCCCACGGATAAGCGCGATATGTCGCACGATCCGCGACGGCTTACTTAACGGCGTTACTGACCTTGGTGGCAAGTCCTTCGAAGAACGTACCCACGCTGTCGGAAAATGTTCCCAACGCCACGACGATCCCCAGCACCAACACGCCGACCAACAAGCCATACTCGATGGCCGAGGCACCGTCTTCTTCATTCCAGAACTTCAACAATTGCGCCTTCATGTCACGCTCCTTTGCGTCACGTAAACGAGCAGCGATATTTCGCCTGTGCTCATAATCGCCGTCGGATGACGGCACTCATATGTGCGGCGGCGGCGATCAATACCGTCTCCACACTCTCCAGTCGCATCACGCGTTTTTGCGCTCTGCGATCAGATCTGCTGCCGGCGGAATGGCCGCCGTTTCGATCAACGCATCGACGCGAGCCGCGAGATGCGCACGAAAATCCTGTGAGGAGCGCTGCAATTGCCAGCGCATCGCAATCAATACCAAAGCGGATACCAGGAACGTCATATAGGGGAGCGACAAGCCACTCATATCCCAAGCGCCGTTTGCCCGCGGCGCCGTACAGATCACCATCGCTGCCGCTGCACCCGTGTAATGCATGCCGCACACTGCGCCCGCCATAACCAAAGCGGCCAAACCGCGCTGCACAATCGACTGCACATGAAAGGCCAACCACAACGCTGCTGCAGCGGCCACGACGGCAAGCAATACCGACAGAACAATCAACAGCGGATGCCATTGCAGATCGGCGGGCATACGCATCGCGGCCATACCGATGTAATGCATGGCAGCTACGCCGACGCCTGCAATCGCACCACCAATCAGGCAACGACTGCCGCTGAATCGCGCACGTCCCACATACCAAAGCGCAGCACCCGAGAACCCAACTGCCACAATCAAACTCAGTACTGTGTAGCCAATGCTGTAACCCACAACGAATGGCATTTCCTGCGCCTGCATGCCGATGAAATGCATGCTCCAGATCGCAATGCCGCCAAGCGAGAAGGCCGCGATCGCGACATAACTCAAGCGCACGCCCACGCCGTCTTCGCGGCGAATGTGGGTGGCGGCGAGCAAGGCCACATAGGCGCCCAACGCGGCGATGACATACGACAGCGCGACCAGGCCAACGTCGAATGCAAGTGGAACCACTGTCCCTTCAACCATCATTACCTCAGGCACAAGCGCGGTTAATCGCTGACAAGAACTCGGCACCAGCCAAGCGCAAAGTTACTAACTCTTCACATTTGGAAAACCAGCAACTTCCTAATTTTCCAAATCGCGATTTTTGTCTGTCTAATACTTTTTAGTTAATCCATGGTGCGTGACCAGTGTCTGATAAGTCTACGATAGTTACATTAGGATTTTCCCTAATGGCATGGAAGTGCCACTTCTTTTTGTCATCGAAGTGGCGTGATCGCAACAAGAAAGATGCGGCCAACTTCCAAATTTATCAATTACTTATAACGCCGTATAGCAGTGGGATCGCTCTCTGAACGGTCATACCAAGCGTCGGCGATCGCAAAGCGCTGCATGAATTTAAGTCATACCAGACCTGCGATCATCTGCATCAGTCTGGCTGCTTGCGGGAGACAAAAGGATTAATTCTTTCACGAGGCTTACGCTGCCGAAATTGCCGATTCAAAGTTAATCGTTATTCCGGTCATCAATAATTAATTCACCGCTGAAACTAATTGTCGCAGCTACCGTTTACTGGCAGTATGTGATCTGTACGGCGCAAGATAGCGCCGTAATTCTTTGAACTCGGATGCCCGCGCGTCGCGCTTTGCTTCCAGCGATCGGTTGTTTTGCATGAGCCTCCGCTTCCTGATTTCCGCTTGTCCGCTACAGCGCGCAGCCTTAGGCTTAACGATCGCGATCACGCCGTTATGCACCCAAGCGGCATCGCCGCTGCGCGGCAATCCCGTCGATTCAGTGCCGCGCATCGAATCGCCGCCAGATCAAACGCCAACGCCGGCGCCCGCCGTTCAGGCGCCTACGCCCCAGCAGCAAGCGATGCAGGCGCGACTTGCGCAGCAAATCATCCCGCGCAATTTCGATGTGACCGGCGTGCGCAGCATCGACTTCAATTCGGTCACTGCGATCCTCACGCCGCTAGCGAACCGCACGGTCACGCTGGGCGAACTGATTGTCGAAGTCGACAAGATCACAGCGCTGTATCGCGCGCAGGGCTATCCGCTCTCGTTTGCCCTGCTTCAAAACCAGAATTTCGAAAACGGCCTGGTCGTCGTTACCGTCATCGAGGGGCACGTCGGCGATGTGCAGATCGACGGCGATATCGGGCGCGCATCGTCGCGGTTGAAATCGTTGGCCGAGCCCCTGCTCGCTGAGAAGCCGTTGACGCAAGCCACCCTCGAGCGCACGCTCAATCTGATGCGCACGGTGCCGGGAGTAACGATCACGCCGGCGCTGGATTTGCCGCGCCGCTCGGATGGCGCAAGCACGCTTGCCATCAAGGCGGAGCGTCAAGCCTTTACCGCTACCGGCGGCCTGGCCGACCTCGGCACCGGATTGCAGCCGCTCGCAACGGTCGCGGCCAACAGTCTCACCCCGCTGGGTGAGCAGCTTCGATTGACGAGCAGCGTGCCGCTGGCGAGCGACGACGTCCGCTATATCCAAGGCGAAGTCACCGTGCCGATCGGCAATCAGGGCACGGCCATCAAGCTCGATGGCTATCACTATCGCGCAGAGCCGAGCGACGAGGCGGTGCAGGCATTGGGATTCGATCGGCGCGTGCGCAACAACCGCATCGGACTCGGCGTCAGCCACCCTTTTCTGTTGAACAACCGCCAGTCGCTTACCGGCACGTTCGGCGTGTATGCCGTCGACTCAAGCGACTTGTACACCCAACGTGGCGGCGACCGCACACTCGAGCAAGACACCCGCGTGCGTGCTGCCACGGTGGAGATGCGCTACTTCCAGGTGAGCGACACACGCTCGTCGGAGATTAAATTGGGCGTGTCCAGAGGGGTGGACGGACTGGGCGCGCGCAAGACCATCGAAAGCAACTACGGCTACAGCGCCGTGCCCGATGTGGATCTCAATTTCACGCGCGCCAATCTGGACCTGCGGCAGACCTTCACCTTGCCGGCACAATTCGGCGTGGTGCTGGCCGGCACCGGCCAATATAGCGACAACACTTTGCCCAGCTCCGAGCAGATTTCGTTCGGTAGCTGGCGATACGGCATGGGCTATCCGCAAGGCGAGAAAAGTGGCGACAAAGGTTTCGGCTTATCGGCCGAACTGAATCGCCGCTTCGCGACCGGTTGGTCGTATGTGTCGAGCGTGCAACCTTATGCGCTCGTAGACTATGCGAAGTCCTGGTACAACAGCGCCGCATTGTCGACCCTGCGAAATCGCAATCTGTCGTCCGCCGCGCTGGGCGTGCGGTTTACCGACGACAAGTATTACCTGCTCGATTTCAACGTGGCCAAGCCCACTGGCGCCGTACCCACGAACGGCGATCGCGACTTGCGCTTCAACGCCAACTACACGTTGTTCTACGGCGCACGATAAGCGCGTAAAACGGCTATCGACTGAGCAGCCGAAGGCGCCAAGCATCGCGCGTGAGCGCGTGGATGTCACGCCCACATCCGGCGACACAGGTCGTTTCGCGTTTCGCCACGCGCATTGACTTGGGGCTGCGCCCATCGACGTTACGTGACACGTTACGTTGCCCGTAACGTTCCGGGTCGATGTTCCGAAACACCCCAACATATGTAACTGTCGCAAAGAGCCGATTTTGCCGATTATGCGATCACTACACGCGGCGCGCGCTCTCCTCTGAAATCATAAGCCCATGTTTTTAATGGGCTTTTTTATTTCTACAAATAATTTTCGCCATTAGATTTACGACGATTCAAAAGTTGGCATGGGTTTCGCATTAAAGGGTTATCGGGCCAGCTGCCCGCCATACAGACCCTCAGGAGCTTTGCCATGACTTCCCCGATCACTTCACGTTCCAAGCAAGTTTTTGTGTCCACCCTGTTGGCCGTGGCCCTTGCGGCCGGCCTTAGCGCATGTGGCAGCACCAATCATCACAAGAACACCGCGACGCCCGGCATGCCCGGTGACGGCGGTGGCGTCCCCGGCGGCGGTGGCGATAGTGGCGGCGGTTCGGGCGGCGGTTCGGGCGGCGGCGCCGGCGGCGGTGACGGCTCCGGCGGTGGTGGCGGTGGCGACAACGGCGGCGGCAACCCCGGCACGCCGGGTAATCCTGGCACCCCTGGTAATCCTGGCAACCCCGGTACCCCCGGCAATCCCGGTAATCCTGGCGACCCGGGCACCCCCGGCAACCCCGGCAACCCCGGCAATCCGGGCAATCCAGGCAACCCGGGGAATCCCGGCAATCCGGGCAATCCAGGCAACCCGGGGAATCCCGGCAATCCCGGCACGCCGGGTACCCCGGGCGCGTCGAGCTCGTTGCTCGAAACCCCGTTGGGCACGGTCGGCAAGGCTGTCGACAACGTGTTGCCGTTGAATAGCCAAGGTTTGCTCACAGGCGTCGGCAGCAGCCTCGACACCGTCGTGGCACCCGTCGGCACCGCCGTCACCGGTGTTACGCAAACCGTCGGTGGCGCAACGGGCCTCGGCCAACCGGTCGACAACCTGTTGACGCAAGTGGGTGGTGTTGTGCGTAACGTCGGCGATCAAACCGCCGGCACCGCATTGCCGGGTGGCCTGAATTCCGGCGTCGGTGGTTTGCTGCAAGGCGTGGGCAACGGCGTGGCCGCAGCCGGCGGCTTGTTGAACGCCAATCCGAACAACCCGCAACCGCTGACCTCGGTGTTGGATAACGTCACGGGCGGCGTGGCCGCACTCACCGCCGGCTTGACGGGCCAGAACGGCTTGCTCACCCCGGTCACGGGTGCCTTGGGTGGCGTTACGGGTGGCAGCGCCGCCAATCTGCTTGCACCGGTCGCGGGTCTGGTATCCGGCGTCACCAACACGGTCGTCCCGACGGTGGCAGGTGTGGTGGGACAAGTGGGTGGCACGGCGACGGGCGCGCTTAACAGCGGCGGCTTGCTGGCACCGGTCACGGGCCTGGTTGCCGGCGTCACCGGTGGCGCTTCGGGTGTTGGCGGTGGCTTGCTGGCACCGGTGCTCGGTACGGTTGGCGGTGTGACCGGCGGTCTGACGGGCGGTGCGGGTGGTGTCACCGGCGGTCTGCTTGCACCGGTTACGGCAATCGCATCGACCGCAACGGGCGCAGTGGGTCAAGGCGTCGGCGGTCTCGTGTCGGGTGTAGTTGCCCCAACAGTGGGTGCAGTGGGTGGTGTGGTCAACGGTGTCGTAGCGCCAGTAGGTGGCTTGGTCGGTGGCTTGGTCAGCGGCGTCGTGGCTCCGGTTGTCGCCACGGTCGGTTCGACTGCCGGTGGCGCGACCGGCGGCGGTGCAACGCAAGTATCCGGCGGTCTGGTGGGCGGTCTCGTGACCTCGGTCACGGCCTCGGTGGCCGGTGTATCGGCCGGCGCCACAGTGGGTGCAGGCGGCGCGGCAGGCGGTTCGGCCAGCACGGGCAACGGCACGACGACGACCAATAACGGTGGCCTGGTCGGCGGTCTGTTGGGCGGTCTGGGTGGCGCACTGGGCGTGCGCCGCTAAGCGGACCTGAACGAGAAAGGCGGCATGCCGCCTTTCTCGTGTTTTGCATCTCTTCGTTCACGCCGCATTTTTTATCGAGACCCACATGATCCCGTCCCGCTTCCGCAGCCCCTATCCCGCCCAAACGGCTTCGGCCGTCGTGGCGCCCGCCAGCCGCCAGACGTTGGTTGCCGACATCGCCGACATGCTCGGTCAACAGTTCGCCTTGTACACCTCGGTCAGCCAGACCATTCTGGCCGCCAAGCTCGACATGGCACTTTCAGACATCAAGGCCCTGGACTTCATCATGACCATCGATGAACTGTCCACCGGCCAATTGACCAACATGCTCGGAGTCAGTGCCGGCGGGATGACCGCGATCATCAACCGTCTCGAACTTGCAGGTTATGTGACGCGCGCCCGGCATCCGCTGGACCGGCGTGTGATCATCGTGCGGCCCGTGGCCGATCGGTGCGATCCGCTGCGCGAAGATCGCCAGTACTTGATCGACCAGGTCAGCGTCCTGGCGTCGCAATACGATCATGAGCAACTGGCGATGATGCACGGCTTTCTCAGCCAATGCATTCGTCATCTGAAACGCGACACGCTGCGTTGGATGGAGCAAAGCAACCGCCAACGCCTTGCGGCCTGAGCGGCGGCCCCGCCCGCGCGCGGGCGCTTCTCTTACTCGACCATGCCTTTTTCGGCAGTGGGATCGAGCAGTTTTTCGTAATGCACCGTGGGCAACTCGGCAAACGGCTGGCGGTATTGACTCCACAAGCGACGGTCTTCGTCAGTATGAAAGATCTGCGCCGCCGGCATCGCGGGCCACGTCGGCACATGCAGCCACAAGCGCAGCAAATGGCGCCGATCCGCAAGTTCCTTGTGATCCTGATAATCGGTGCGTCCGTGCACCATCATGCGATTGTTCAGAAACTGGATATCGCCTTCCTTGAATCCCATGTCCAGATAAAGCTCGGGCGATGCCGCCGCCTTGCGCACTTGATAGAGCGCATCCGATTCGGCCTGGCTGTAAGGACGCTGCCCGCTCTTTTCCGCCAGACGTGCGTAGCCGGTGGGGAGGTAGCAGGTGATCTCGTCGCCCGCTTGATGAAAGAACGGCACGCGATCGGGACTGAACGTGCGCGTTGCGCGACGGCCGTCCTCGTCGGTGCGCTTCAAGTGCAGCCCCTCGATCAACACTTGCAAGAGATCGGGATGATGTTCGGCCATGTAGTTGTGCACCGCCAACGCGCTGCTGATGCGGCTCTCACCGCCTGAAATAGCCGATCGCAGGCACATCAAGCCGATGATGTCGCACGAATCCGTGTGCATCAACTGACCGCCGCCCTTGCGATAGCCGCGCGACTTGGGCTCATAGTCGCTCACATCCATCACGTGGCCCAGGATATCGCCAAGATAAGACTGCGTCATCGGCGTGCCGATATACGCGCCCAGCCCGAAATAGATCCGCGTCATGTCGTCGTCGGAATACTTTTCGCGCGGCAGACCACGCACCATCAGGAAGCCCTGCCCCTCACGCAACCGCTGCGGCAGTCCTGCCATCAAAGCGCCCACGCGATTCAGCGGAAAGTTGTCGCGCGTGATCTCCGGAAAATCGACCTGGCCCAGCGAGAGCAGATGCTGCAGGGCAGCGTCGATCTCCTTCAAGTCGTCGGCCGACAGCACGTGCAGGCCTTCCTTCGTCCAGTCGATCTCCGGCCCTTTCCAGGCGCCGCGCGATTCGATACGTTCTCCAAGTTTGTTCATCAGTGTTCTCCTGTTCCTGTTTTGACAGCAATGGCTTCTTGAGGATGAGTGGGTGTTTGAGAGGCGGCCGGGTGCGCGATCACGACGCCCTCGGCCAGCAAGCGTTCGTACCGTTCGGCGCCGCACAGTGGCAGCAGCACTTCGGCCGAGTGTTCGCCTTTGCGGGGGGCCGGGCGTTTGAATCCGCCGGGCGTGCCCGATAAGCGGGCCACCACGTTGTGCATCGGCATCAATCCAACGTCGTCGTCTTCGAGCTCGACCAAGCTCTCCCGGCCGATCACGTAGGCGTCCTCGCTCAGATGCGAGGCGTCGTAGATCGGGCCGGCCGTCACGCCGGCCGTCTCGAAAAAGGCGAGGTTTTGCGCCAGGCTGCGCGCCCCCACAAACTCGCCCACCACGCGATCGACGTCTTCCACATGCGCAAGCCGCGCCACATTGGTGGCGTAGCGCACATCGGTGTTCATGTCACCATGGCCGATCGCTTCGAACAGCCGGTGAGCCATCGAGTGCGTCGACGTCGAAATGCACAGCCATTGATCGTCGGCGGTGCGATAGGCATTGCGCGGCGCCGTGGTGCTAGAACGGCTGCCGGTACGCGCCTTCACACGCCCGGTCATCTTGAAATTGGCCGCTTGAGGGCCAAGCATCGACAACGTCGGCTCGAAGAGCGAAAGATCGATCACCTGCCCCGCGCCGTCATTCACGCGCACTTCCCACAAGGCCGTCATGACCGCCGTGGCGCCATACAGGCCGGTGGTCATATCGCCCAGAAACATCGGCGGCAGCACCGGTTCGCGATCCGAGAATCCGTTCATCGCGGCAAAGCCCGAATAACCTTCGACCAAGGTGCCGAAGCCCGGCTTCTCGCGATAGGCTCCCGTCTGCCCCCAGCCGGACAGGCGCATGATGACCAGACGCGCATTGCGCTGATGCAATGCATCGGGCGACAGCCCCATCTCCTCCATCACACCTGGGCGAAAGCTCTCGACCAGCACATCGGCGTCTTCACACAACCGCAGGATGAGATCGCGCCCGGCTGCGGATCGGAAATCCAGGCACACGCTGCGCTTGTTACGGGCATACACCTTCCAGTAGGTTTCGACGTCGGCCGTGCGAAACGCCCGCAGCGTATCGCCGGCCAACGGCTCGATCTTGATGACGTCGGCACCGAAGTCGCCCAGTTGCAGCGTCAGCATATTGCCGGCCACCAACCGCGAAAGGTCGATGATGCGAATGCCCGCCAGCGGACCGCGATAGGCGGCGTCGTACGATTTTCGGGGCAACGTGCTCATGGGCTGTCGACGCGCAATGCGCGGCCTCCTGTGTTGTCGTTTTTGTCTTGCGGCGATCGAGCGCCACAGCGTGAAACCAGTCTACATCCAAAATAGACATGATGTCTATTTCTGAAAATGGCAAAATGCGTGTCGTCCATGCCGCTCCCATCGAGCGGCCTGCTATTCGCTGTCAGAGGGAGTTATCCGGTTGAGCACTAAACCCGAACCTGGCGTGGCCGCCGTCAATCGCGCAATGTCCATCTTGAAAGCCTTCGAGGACAGCGTCGAGGGCATGAGCCTCACCGACCTGATGAACGCCACGGGCCTCTACCACAGCACCATCCTGCGGCTGTGCGAGTCGCTTGAGCATGCCAATCTGCTCAAGCGCCTGGACGATGGACGCTATCGCCTTGGCCCCTACGCCCTTTACCTCGGCATGCTCTACCAAGGCGCTTTTCGACTGCAGGATTACGCGGCCCCCGTCCTGCGTGAGCTGGTCCGCGCAACCGAAGAAACCGGCGCAATCTATATCCGCGAAGGCGATGACCGCATCTGCTTGCATCGCATGGTGCACCCACGCACCGTGCGCATGCATGTGCGCGAAGGTGAACGGGTGCAACTCGAGCTTGGCGCCGCCGGCAAAGTGCTGTTGGCGTTCGGTGGCGGCGACGCGCCCGGCTACGACGCGATCCGCCGCAAGGGCTATGCGATCTCGCTCGGCGAGCGCGACCCCGAAAGCGCTGCGATCGCCTGCCCCGTGTTCGACATCAAACAGGAGATCGTCTGCGCGGTCTCATTGGGTGTGCCGCGGTATCGCTTCGATCAGGCGGCCTTCGATCGTTGCCTGCCGGCGGTCATGCATGCGGCCACCACGCTCACGCGCGACCTGGGCGGCGACGCCACGCTCATGCAGCCGCCGCACACCGGCAGCCGCGTGCCCTCGCCGCGCCGTTAGCCACCGCCAACGAAGCGCCAGCGCGCCGTCGTCATTCGATCTTGATGTCGCGCTCTTTCGATAACGTCTTCCAGCGCGTGACTTCGTTTGCGACGTACTCGGCGAATTGCGTCGGGGTCAGGCTGCTCGGTTCGGTTGCTTCGCGTGCAAACAACTCACGCATGGCAGGATCCTTCGACACCGTATTGATCGCCGCGTTGAGCTTATCGACCACGGCTGGCGGCGTTTTCGCCGGCGCGAACACGCCCCACCAAGCCTCGACTGCAAAGCCTGGCACGGCGTCCGCCACCACGGGCAGATTCGGGAAGAACGGCGATTTCTGGGCCGACGTCATCGCCAGCGCGCGGATCTGCTTGCCCTGCAGCGCGCCACTCACCGAGGCGGGCGTGGTGATCATGGTGTCCAGGCGATTGCCGATCATGTCGGTCACGGCGTTCGTGATGCCCTGATATGGGATATGCAGGGGCTTCGCACGCACCTCCGATCCCAACGACTCCATCGCCATCTGGCCGATCGAACCGATGCCGGCACTGCCGTAATTGATCTGCTGCTTGGGATCCTTGAGCGCGGCAACGAACGCGTCCAGCGATCCATAGGTCAATTCGGGCTTGGCCACGAGAATCATGCCACCGCGTGCCACCAACGCGACCGGCGCAAACGATTTGATCGGATCGTACGGCAAGGATGTCTCGACACCCGCCTTGGTGGTGAATGACACCGAGGTAAACAACAGGCGAGAGCCGTCAGGCGCTGCACGCGCGACGTCGCCGGTGCCAATGGTGCCGCCCGCGCCCGCCTTGTTCTCCACCACGACCGTGTTGCCCAGCGCTTTGCTCAGCCGCATTCCGAGTTCGCGCGCAAACACGTCATTGCTGCCGCCAGGCGAAAACGGCACCACCAGTGTCATCACCTTGGGAATGGGTGCGGGCTCCTCGGAAGCCGCATGTACGCTGCTCCCACTCCACGCACATGCTGCCAGAAGTCCTGTGGTCAAGACGCTTTTCAAAGCTGGATTCATGTTGTCTCCGTTTTTTTAGACATGATGTCTATTTTTAAAACGAGTATAGAGACGCGTGTTTGGATTGTCTACAACGCAAACGGATCAGGGTGTGGGGGATCTTGTTTCCGGCTGCCTCGGCGAGAGGGAGTAACCTTGCGCGATCGCCCGCCGTGGCGCCGTTATGTCGTCGCGCCGAGGAGCCTCCGTGTTAGTGGTTGAGAATGTGCACAAATCCTTCGTCACCGCGGGCAGCCGGGTACCGGTGCTGCGGGGTGTCGATCTTGAGATTGCCCGTGGTACGAGCCTCGCACTCACGGGTGAATCGGGCAGCGGAAAAAGCACATTGCTGCATGCGATCGCAGGATTGGAACGTATCGATAGCGGCCGTATTCTGATCGACGGCGTGCCGCTCGAGGGCCGCAACGAAGCGGCGCTGGCACGCTGGCGGCGCGACGGCATCGGGTTGGTTTTCCAGCAATACAACCTGATCGGCAGCCTCACCATTGCCGCCAATCTGGCGTTTCAGGCCCGATTGGCCGGCCGCAACGATCCTGCTTGGAATACCTATCTGGCCGAACGTCTGGGCATTGCCGCCCTGCTGGATCGCTACCCCGAGCAGCTCTCAGGCGGCCAGCAACAACGCGTTGCCATCGGGCGTGCGCTGGCCTCGAAGCCGCCGCTGGTACTGGCCGACGAGCCCACCGGCAGCCTGGACGAACACAGCAGCGAAGCGGTGCTCGACCTCATGCTCGGATTGGTCGAGGAGGTCGGCAGCGCCTTGCTGATCGTCACCCACAGCCTGCACTTGGCCGAGCGGCTATCCCACCGCTTGCACCTGCATCTGGGCCGTGTGGCGCCACAGGCGATCGCATGAGGCAGCCAACATGAGGCACTTAACATGAGGCAATTGAGCATCGTGCTGGGCGCACTCCTGAGCCATTGGCGCCGCCATCCGCTGCAACTCGCAAGCGTGGTGGCCGGGCTTTGGTTGGCCACCGCGTTGTGGACCGGCGTGCAGGCGCTCAACACGCAGGCTCGCGCCGACTACGCGCGTGCCAGTACGGTGCTGACGGCGCCGGCGCAAGCGCAACTCATTCCCGCCCGCGGCGATCGCATTGCGCAAAGCGCTTATGTGCAATTGCGGCGCAGCGGCTGGCACGTCTCCCCGGTGCTCGAGGGCCGGCTGCGGTTGGGTAGCGATATGCCGATCAATGTGCGCGTGATCGGCATCGAGCCGCTCACCCTACCCAGCGGCACGGCCGTCGCCGGACGTCCTGACACGAATATCGATCTGGGCGCCTTCATCGGCGTCCCGGGCCAGGCATGGATTGCGCCAGACACCTTGCAGCGTCTGGGATTGCGCGCGGGCGATCGTGCTTTGACGGGCGACGGTCAACAACTGCCACCGCTGCAGGTGCATGCCGCGCTGGCCCCGGGGGTCGTGATCGTCGATATTGGACAAGCGCAAAAGCTGCTGCACGCCCCCGACGCCGTGTCGCGGCTCTTGCTGCCGCCCGATGTGGCCGCGCGCCAACCCGCGCTGCCGGAAGCGGTTGCAGGCGACGTCCAATGGCAGGCCGCCACCGACACCGGCGATCTTCAACGCCTGACCGACAGCTTCCACCTCAACCTGACGGCGTTGGGCATGCTGGCGTTCATCGTCGGGCTGTTTATCGTGCATGCAGCCATCGGTTTGGCGCTTGAACAACGCCGCGGCCTCTTGCGTACCCTGCGTGCGTGTGGCGTTGGTTTGACCGCCGTGATCGTGGCCCTGACCGTCGAGTTAGGTGCGTTGGCGATCGTGAGCGGCGTGGGCGGCGTGGCGAGCGGCTATGTGCTTGCGGGCGCGCTGCTGGGCGACGTTGCCGCCAGCTTGCGAGGCTTATATGGTGCCGAAGTGGCGGGTCAATTGAGTTTGCCGCCGCAGTGGTGGCTGGCCGGATTGGGGATGAGCATACTCGGCGCGTTCATCGCGGGCGGTAGCAGTGTGCTGCGCGCGGCCCGCCTGCCGGTATTGGCGTTGGCCCAACCCGAGGCGTGGCGCGGCGCGCAAGGCATATGGCTCATGCGTCAGATCGTGGTTGCCGCGGCGCTCGCGATTGGTGCCTTCGCGTGTTGGCAGTGGGGCGACAGCCTGCTCGCCGCGCTCTCGATGGTGGCCGCGGTGCTGCTCGCCGGTGCCTTGCTTTTGCCGGGCCTGTTGGACTTCGCGCTCAGGCAGTTCACCCGATACTGCCGCGGACCGATCAGCGAATGGTTCGTGGCGGATGCCCGCCAGCAACTGCCGGCCGTGTCGCTGGCCTTGATGGCACTGCTGCTCGCCTTGGCCGCAAGCGTCGGCGTCGGCAGCATGACCGAAGGGTTTCGCAAAACGTTTGTGGGATGGCTGGACGAACGGCTTTCCGCCGATCTTTACATCACCCCGCGCGATACCGCTCAGGCGCTCGATATCGAAGCATGGCTCAAAGACCAGCCCGGCATCGACGCCATCCTGCCGCAGTGGCGCACCGACGTTCGGCTCGACGGCTGGCCCACACAACTGCAAGGCGTGGTCGACGATCCCAGCTATGCAGCCCATTGGCCCTTGCTCGATCAGGCGCCGGATGCGTGGCAACGGCTGGGGCGCGGACAGGGTGTGATGGTGAGCGAGCAGCTCGCCCGACGCCTTAAGCGCAGCACCGGCGATACGCTCGCGGTGCCGGTTGATGGCGGCACGCAGATGCTCACCATCGTCGGTTTGTATGCCGATTACGGCAATGCCAAGGGCCATGCCTTGCTCAACGCCACGTGGCTGCGCACCCACGTGCGCGAGGCCACCCTCAGCAGCATCAGCTTGCGGGTGGCGCGTGAACACATTGCAACCGTGCGCAGCAATGTCGAAAAACAATTCGACCTCGATGGCCGGCAACTGGTCGACCAAAGCGTGATCAAGCAGTGGTCGGTCGAGGTGTTCGAGCGCACGTTCGCCGCCACCGGGGCACTCAATATCCTCACATTGGCGGTCGCCGGCATCGCCCTTTTCATCAGCCTGCTCACCCTCGGGCATAGCCGCTTGGCCCAGGTTGCGCCATTGTGGGCGTTGGGCGTGGGCCGCGCGCAACTGGCATGGCTCACGTTGGCGCAAACGTTGATGCTGGCCGGATTGACGGTGCTGCTGGCCATGCCGCTGGGCCTGCTGCTCGCGTGGTGCATGGTGGCGGTGGTCAACGTGCAGGCCTTTGGCTGGCGCTTGCCGCTCAATGTGATGCCCGAGCAACTCGTGCGCCTTGGGTTGCTCGGATTGGCAACGAGCCTGATTGCTGCGGCCGGTCCGCTTTGGCGCCTGGCGCGCCGGCAGCCGGCCGATTTATTGAGGCAGTTCGCCGATGAACGTTGACTGGCGCACATCGTTTTGGCGGATGGCGGGTGTCCTGCTTTCGCGGAAGGCAACAATACGGCTCCGCGCGCGCGGCAAGCCGCTTTCGTCTGCCCTGTACGCCCTCGCATGCGGCGCGCTGTGTTCGCTCGTGCTGCTTACCGGTTGCGATCGAACCGCGCCGCCGGCAAGCGGCAGTTATGCCGGCCTGGGCCAGGATGCCGCCGACTTCGCTCAGGTCGAGCGCGGCCGGCCATTGCAGTTTCCTGATGATTTCGGCGCACATCACGGCTACCGGATCGAATGGTGGTACGTGACCGCCAATCTGAAGGACGATCAGGGGCGCGACTGGGGCGTGCAATGGACGCTGTTTCGGTCGGCACAACGTCCCGGTCCCGAGCAGGCCGGGTGGGACAGTCCGAACGTCTGGATGGGGCATGCCGGCTTGAACGGACCTATCGGGCATCGCTCAACGGAAACGCTGGCCCGCGGCGGCATCGGGCAAGCCGGGGTAGACGCGCAGCCTTTTCGGGCGTGGATCGACGACTGGCGCCTCGAAAGCCGCGACGGCGAGAATATGGATCGGCTACTGATGCAGGCGGGCGGCGCCGATTTCACCTACCGCCTGAACCTCGATAGCGAAGGGCCGCTCGTGGCGCATGGCGATCGCGGCTACAGCGAAAAGTCGGGCCAGGGACAGGCCTCCTACTATTTCAGCCAGCCCTTCTATCGAGTCGAAGGCGAGATCGAGCACGCGGGCGAGCGCGTTCGCGTCGCCGGCTCGGCATGGCTCGATCGGGAGTGGAGCAGCCAACCCCTGTCCGCCGAGCAAAAAGGGTGGGACTGGTTTTCACTGCATCTGGGCAATGGCGCAAAGCTGATGCTGTTTCAGGTACGGCAAACGGCTGGCGCGCCATACCGCGCCGGTACCTGGATCGCGGCCGACGGCACGGCAACCGCGTTGCGCAACGATCAAATCCGGCTCACTGAGCAAACGTGGACGCGGCAAGACAACGGCAAGCGCGTGCCCACGCAATGGCGCGTGCAGGTGCCGGATCACAACGTGGACGTACAGGCCGAAGCCATCGAAGCGCAGTCGTGGATGGGCACGTCGTTCCCGTATTGGGAAGGCCCGGTGCGGTTGACCGGTGCGCCAGGCGGACGCGGCTACCTTGAAATGACGGGTTACTGAGCGCGACGGCGTTGGGTAAGGAGCACGATCGGGATGGCGAGCGCCGCGCAAATCGCCATGCCGCCAAAACCCCACCCCGTGCTGGCGGCACCCGCCGCATTGACCGCCTGGACGCTGGCAAACATGAACACGCCTGCCGACAACATGGTGTAAAGCGCAATGGCCGTGGTGCGAATATCGGGCCTGACCGTTTGTGTGAGAAACGCCATGATCGCCATATTGTTGCCCGCCAGCGTGAAGCCCTGCAGCAACTGAAACGCCGCGATCGGCAGCCAGGCGTGCGTTACGGACAGCGCCGTCCAGCGCACCGTGGTCATCACCGCCGACAGCACGATCAAATGCGTGGCACTCACCCGCGCGAGGATTTTGCGCGCCTGCATGAAAAAGAACACTTCGCTCGCAATGCCGACGGTCCACAACGCGCCGATCTCAGACAACGTCAGGCCGTGGCTCACCCAATACAGCGACGCATACGAGTACAGATAGCCATTGCTCGCCTGCACCAGGGCCGATGCCACGATGCACCACATCACACGAGGATCGCGCAGGATCTCCAGCACCGGCCACCGACCTTTGCCCGACGTGCCGGCAACCATATTCTCGGTGCCCGTCATCTCGGCGGCCGGCAAATGGCGGCACACGGCTACGCAGCCCAGGGCCAGCAGGACGCCCAAGGTCAGTACACCGTTGGCGCCGGCGCGATCGATCATCACCCCTCCCGCCAACGAACACACCGCAAACCCCAGCGATCCCCACAATCGGATCTGCGTGTACTGCGACGTGCCGGTTTGCGTCATCTGTGCCAGCGCGGCGCGATCCATCAAGGGCATCACGGCGGGAACGAAGAAGTGCACGGTGAGCGTCAGGAACAGCAGCCAGGCCGGCGCATGGCCGAGTGCAAACAAGCCCAGCACCACGATCGTGATCGCAAGCACCAGCAGCATCAGCCGACGATACTGGCCGGAGGTGTCGGCATAATGGGCGAAGAGCGGTTGCGAAAGAATCTTCGGCAGGAACGCCGCGGCAATCACGACGCCGACCGTCTCGCGGTCCAGGCCTCGGCTGGCCAGCCAAATGGGCAGGTACGGAAGGATGACCCCGTAAAAGCCGTAGAACAGAAAAAAGAAGGCACGCAACGCCGTGCCGGTCGAGATACGCATGGGGCTCAATCGGAGATGGCGCGAACGTCCTGCTCGGGCCCGGCGCGCAGCAGCCGCGCACCTCACGGCGAAATATACGGGGGCCGGTCACACGTGTAAAACACCCACACATTCCTCAGCCGAAATTCCTTAATTTTTGACCCTGTTTTGCAACGCTTCGGCATGTATCTTGTGTGGGTGTGGCTGAGCAGATGGCGATCCTTGAGCGCTGCCTCCCTACCCTTTCTGGACGCGATCGCCATAATGCCGACTCCCCCCCTGCCCGCCGCCTCGGACACGTCTGTGACCGGGCGCACCCTCTTCGGGCTCTCGATACCGGCCGTCGGACTGGTCGGCGTCAACTTCTTCATGGCCGACGTCCGCGATGGCCTGGGCCCTTATCTCGCCGCCTTCCTGCAAACGCATCAATGGGGCACTGCCGAAATCGGTACGGCCATGACCTTGGGTGGACTCGTCGGCAAGGTGGCGACCATCCCCGCCGGCGCCCTGGTCGACGCCACCCACGCCAAGCGCGCGCTGATGGTGTTTGCATCGGTGCTGGTGATGGCAGCATGCCTTTTACTGCTGTGGCGCACCGATCTGGCGGCGGTCGTCATGGCGCAAGTGGCGATGCCATTGGCAGGCGCCGTCATCCCGCCGGCCATCGCCGGCATCACATTGGGTGTGGTGGGTCAAAAAAGGCTGGATCGGCAGTTGGGGCTCAATGAAGCCGCTAATCATGCGGGCAACGTCTTTGCCGCCTGCGCCAGTGCACTTGGCTCGTGGTTATGGGGCATCGGTGGCGTGCTTATCGCACAGATCACGATGAGCGTGGGCGCCATCGCTGCGACGCTTTCGGTACCGGCCAAGTCCATCGACCACGAACAGGCGCGGGGCAAGGCCACCGGTGGCGACGACAACGCCAGCTTCATGTCGCTGTTGCGCAAGCGGCCCTTGTTGCTGTTCGCGGTGGCGATGGCATGCTTTCACCTGGGCAATGCGGCCATGCTGCCCATGGTGGGTTTACAGCTCGGCGCGCAAGGCGCATCGACTGGGTTATGGCTATCCGCAGCCATCGTCATCGCGCAATTGACGATGATCCCGATGGCCATCCTCGCCGCGCGCATCGCCGCCAAAAGCGGCTATCGCACCGTTGTGCTGATTGCGCTGCTCGTACTGCCCGTTCGAGGCTTGATCGCCGCGACCTTGCCACCGTTGTGGAGCATCATTCCGGTGCAAGTGCTGGATGGCGTCGGCGCCGGCCTGCTGGGCGTGGCCACGGTGGGCGTTGTGGCGCGGATCATGCACGGCACGGGCCGCTTCAATGCGGGATTGGCGGGCGTGCTCACGTTGCAAGGTCTGGGCGCCGCGTTGAGCCCGGCGCTCGGCGGGTATATCGCCGAGCATGCGGGCTTCGGTACGGCGTTCCTGGTGTTGGGCGGCATTGCCATCCTGGCGATTCCGGTCTTTCTTGGCGTTCGTATCGCTGATGTGTCCCAAGACGGCAACCCGCAATCGCCGCCGCTCGGCACCTCCCGCACCTGACCGGTCGTACGATCCCGCATATGGAAAAGTCGCTAATTTGGCGCGTATTGCAGGGCCGGTACGACTTCCGGCAGCGTGCCCGAAACACCACGCCAAAGTAGCGCCGGATAACAGCGGCCAACAACGGCGCCCCACAATAGCCCCCTTGACGGCCGTGCCACGGATGAGCACGGCCGTCATCGCGTTCTACAAAATCGCGCTGCGGCTATTGCTGTCCAATCGCGCCGCATGGCCTTCCATCACTTCGATACGGTACTGACCCACGCAGGGCGTCAGGCTTGGCTGCGCCTGCGGCACACGCATACCGTCATCGCGTGACGCGCGATTTCGCGCGCTTGGGTACATCGATTGCGCGATGGAATTGCCGGCCCGTGATTCCTACAAGCAGTAGGCATGTCTTCGGCAAAATCGGAAATCAACCGCACCGGAGCACAGCACGATGAGAGCGCTAATTTGGCATGGCAAACACGATATCCGTTGCGATACCGTGGCCGACCCCACGATCGAACACCCGCGCGATGCCATCATCAAAATGTCCGCATGCGCGATTTGCGGCTCCGACCTTCACTTGTTCGACGGCTTCATGCCCACGATGGAATCCGGCGACATCATGGGCCACGAGTTCATGGGCGAAGTGGTCGAAGTGGGTTCGGCGAACAAGGCGCTCAAGGTGGGCGACAGAATCGTGGTGCCGTTCACCATCGCGTGCGGCGAGTGCGATCAATGCAAGCGCAGCAATTTCTCGGTATGCGAACGCAGCAATCGCAATCGTCCGATGCAAGAGAAGCTATTCGGGCATGGTACCGCCGGCTTGTTCGGCTACAGCCACCTGACCGGCGGCTACTCGGGCGGACAGGCCGAGTATGTGCGAGTGCCCTTCGCGGACACGACACACATCAAGGTTCCCGATAATCTCAGCGACGAGCAGGTGCTGTTTCTGGGCGATATTTTCCCGACCGGCTGGCAGGCCGCAGTGCAATGCGATATCGAGCCCACCGATACAGTGGCGATCTGGGGCGCTGGCCCGGTGGGGCAGATGACGATTCGCAGCGCCATCCTTCTGGGCGCCAAGCAGGTGGTCTGCATCGACCGCGTGCCAGAACGCCTGGCGATGGCCCGTGCCGGCGGCGCGATCACGATCAACTTCGATGAAGAAAGCGTGGTCGACCGTCTGAATGAACTGACACAAGGCAAAGGCCCTGAGAAGTGTATCGACGCGGTCGGCATGGAGGCGCATGCTACCCGTTCGATCGATTCAATCATCGATCGGGCCAAACAGGCCGTCATGCTCGAGTCGGACCGCCCGCATGTGCTGCGCGAAATGATTTATGTGTGCCGCCCTGCGGGCACATTGTCGATTCCCGGCGTTTATGGCGGGATGGTCGACAAGATTCCCTTCGGCGTGGCAATGAACAAAGGGCTTACTTTCCGCATGGGTCAGACCCACGTCAATCGCTGGTCGGGCGATCTGTTGCGGCGCATTGAAGAAGGCCAGATCGATCCCTCCTTCGTGATCACGCATAGCGTGAGCATGGAAGAAGGTCCTGGCATGTACGAGACCTTTCGCGAGAAGCGCGATGGGTGCATCAAAGTCGTCATCAAGCCCTAAGGCTCAACAGACAACGCGCATCGCCCGGGGCCCTCGTTGCCCACGGGACGACGCAACCCCTGCGAAACCTATCCATTCACGACGTCGGTCGACTGCGGCGCTGCCGCAAGTTGACCGCGCCACCGCGCGTGCGCGACGTTTTTCTCTTGCTTCAACTTCGCCTGCATCTGCAGGTACTACAAGGATAGCCATCATGTCAGTCAAGACTCTTCACGACCTGTTTGTCCACGATCTGTCGGACATCTACAGTGCCGAAAAACAGCTGTCCAAGGCCCTGCCCAAAATGGCGCGTGCCGCCACGGACCCCCTGCTCGCCCAGGCATTCACCGACCACTTGGCCGAGACCCACGGCCAGATCGAACGTATCGACCAGATCGTCGAAACCATGCAGATCAAGCTGAAACGCATCAAGTGCGCCGCCATGGAAGGCCTGGTTGAGGAAGGCAAGGAAGTGATCGAAGAAGTGGAAGAAGGCCCCGTGCGCGACGCGGCGCTGATCGGCGCGGCACAGAAAGTCGAGCATTACGAGATCGCCAGCTATGGCACCCTGGCCGCGCTCGCCAAGCATCTCGATCAGCCTGAAGCGGTAAAACTGCTGCTTGAAACGCTGCAGGAAGAAAAGTCCACCGACGACAAGCTCTCCAAGATGGCCGAGCAAGGTGGCGGCAATGCTGCGGCGGCCGCCGGCAAGAGCGATGCCGACGCCCCCAAAGCTTCCGCCGACAGCAAGAAGTCGGTAGAAGCCGTCACGAGCAAGAAGTCGGGCGATACCGCATCGACCAAGAAGTCGGGCGACTCAGTGCCGTCGAAGAAGACAGCATGAAACCGGTAACGGCCACCGACATGGCGGTTGGCACGTGACCACCGCGCCACCGGGATCGCCGCCGAAACCGCCGCGCAAGCGGGGTTTCGCGGCGCTCGACGCGCGCGCGCGCAGCCTGATTTCCGCGTCGGGCGGGCGCGCCGCCCATGCGCAAGGCGTCGCGCATCGATTCGATTCAGCCGAGGGGCGTTCGGCGGCAGACACGCGCTATCGAAAACTAAAGGAGGCTTCCAACGTGAAGGCCAGCCTCACCGACGTTGACGCCGATACCGAGGCGCCTACCGACAAGGCCGCCGACGGCTCGGATTGATACTTAGCTAAATGACGATGTGAGCGTCCCAGGGGCTCTCCTTGTCTACTCGCCCGGCGTGGTTGCAAACCATGCCCGTGGCGACAACCCCCGATCCGGCCCGAGGGCCGAAAAGCCACCGTCTACCGGGATATCTGCGCCGGTGATCCACGACGCCGCGTCCGAACACACGAAGCAGACGGCGGCCGCCACCTCGCTGCCGCTGCCCACGCGCCCTAACGGATGCACCGCTGCGCCCACAGCATCGGCACGCGCACGCGATCCCTCGGCCAGTGCTTCCAATGCCGGCGACCACGTCCATGCGGGCGATACCGACACCACCCGCACCCCTTGAGGCGCCAGCTCCACTGCGAAGTTCTTGGTGAGATGCAGTATCGCGGCCTTCGACGCCGGATAAAGCGCACGGCCCGCCGCGCCGAATTTGCCGCCGGTGCTCCCCACGTTCACGATCACCCCGCAACGCGGCAAATGCGGTGCTGCCTTTTGCGTGAAAATCGCCGCGGAAATCAGATTGATGTCGAGCGTGTGATGCCACTCCTCACGTGTGGAGGCCAAGCCGCGGTCGGCATACACGCAGGCATTGTTGACCAGGATATCCAGCCGACCGAACGCCTCGAGCGTGGCGTCGATCGTGCGGTCGATATCGGCATCGCTGCCGATATCCGTGGGGCAATAGATCGCACGGTCGCCAAGTTCACGCGCCAGCGACTCGCCCGCCGCCGTGCCGCGCCCCAATATCGTCACACTGGCGCCGGCCTGCACCAGGCCGCGCGCGATATCCGCGCCCAAGCCTTGCGTGCTGCCGGTCACGATGGCGACCTTGCCTGTCAATTGCGCCGTGCTCATGCCGTCTCCCGATCGTGTTGCGCGGCCCAGGCCAACGACGAAGGCACGTCGCCGACCTCGGCAATGAGCCGCATGTTTGCCAGCGATGCGTCGTGCATCGACGGCACCGCACTGGCGCAGGCATCGGCCGCCACCATCACGCGAAAGCCGATATCCGAGGCATGGCGAACGGTGCCTTCCACTACCGAGTGCGTGGCCACCCCAGCCACCACCACCCGATCGATGCCCCACCCCCGCAGCAGCTCCTGGATCGGCGTGCCTTGAAACGCGCTGATGCGCGTGTGCGTCACGACCACTTCGCGCGGGCTGTGTACATGAGGTTCGAGACCGTCAAAAAAATGACTTCCCCACGCGCCCTCCACCACGGCGCCCGAAGCGGCAACCGCCTTGAAGATCGCGCAGTTGGCAACGAGGTCGGCGTAGTCTGGGCGAAACGCGACCCGCACGTGCACGATCGGCAGCCCTTGCGCGCGCGCGCCAGCGAGCAGCAGCCCCGCGCGCGCGATCACGCGATCGCGTTCGGTGCTGTCCTGCGCCAGGCCCACGCGGATGCGGCCATCGGCATGCAGCACATCGTTTTGATAATGCAGCGCAAGCACTGCCGCACAGGGCGCCGCGGTCATCAAACGAACACCTCGAAAATATCCTGCACGCTGTCCGCCGTCACGAGATCGATGCGCTTCATATGCATGCGCCAGCCCTCGCCACAAGGCGTGAGCTTGTGTGTATATGCGCCCGCCAGTTGACGCGGCGCGATCTTGCGCCACTCCGTCATCTGAAATACCGACCGCACCACCAGATTGCCGTCGGCATCTTCGCCGTCGACCGTCACATTGCCCACCAGCCGCGCGGTATGCGACGGCGGTTGTTGCGACCAGTTGCGGGCATGTTCGAGCCGGCGAATCCGCACACTGCGCATCATGCGATCTTCCCAAAACAGCGAGATATGGTCGTAAGGGCTTTCCTGCTCGTGCATCTGCGGCATCCAGTACATGCCGGTGTCGGTCCAGAGTGCCTGCCACGCGTCGAAGCGCTGTTCGTCGAGCAAGCGCGCCTCGGCATACAGAAACTGCTCGACGCGATGCTGCAGATCGTGCGATACCGCAACCTGCACCAGGCTTTTTGTCGACACGTCAAAATCGATATCCAACAACATAGACGTGCTCCTTAGACTTGGCCGTCGGAAAGCATGTATCGCTTCCACGCTTGAAACTGATTTCGCATCGGCAATTCGCTGGTGCCATTGACCGACACCAATCCATCTTCGTCTTGCCTATCCGTACCATGGAAGCGATGCATGCTGACCCAGGTGCCGCCCCGCGTGCCATTGCCTTCCTGACATCGGTTGTAGAGTTCGACGTCGTCCGGCATCACGTTGGATGACGGCGAATTGATCACGTTGGCGTAGAGCATCGCGCGCTTGAAGACGCCATCGGGCGCGCCCTTCAGGCGGAACGTCTGGATCTCGATCAGCGTGCGATCGACCGCGATCGGACGGATCACGCGAAACTGTTGAAACACCGTATGCGGTGAGCCGCTGCCGTAGATCACGGTGTTGTGCCGGTTCATGCCCAGAATCTCACGCGCGCGGTCTTCGCCATAAGCTTCGGCGAGCACCTGAAAATGCGCCCGCGATACGGGATCGCGTTCGGCGGCACCCGGGTTGAAGATGCCTTCCATGTAGCCGTGCCCATTGGCGTACGCGCGCAGCTCGAGCTTCTCCCAGAAGTCGTACGGCTCGCCGTTGCCGTCCATGATGTGCAGCTCGAACGGCATGTCGCCCAAGGCTGCCGCCTCGTCACGCGCGGCCTGTACCGACGACTCGTGCGTGACTCGCGCATGCATGGTGTCGTGCAGGTTCTCGTAGAAGATCTTCCAGTTGGAGCGTTGCAGCACCTTGAACACGCCACCCGCCACCTCGACCTCGCCGGTAGGCGAACGATCGCAAAGGTTATCGATCGATGAGCGCACGCCACCCAGAAAGTCTTCAAGCGACGGCCCCGACTCGGCTTGGCTGGCGAAGACGAAACCCCGATAGTTCTCGACGCGCGCCACCGACCGCATCGAAAAGTCAGCGCATTGCGCGTCGTAGTTCGTGCCTTCCAACCCCTGCTTGAGCGGCACGCCCAGATGCTTGCCGTCGAGCTTGAACGTCCAGGCGTGATAGGGGCAACGAAAGAATTTACCCACGCAGCCATCGCCATCGGCCACGACCTTGGCGCCTTTGTGCGGGCAACGGTTGTAGAGCACGCTCACGCGGCCATCGCCGGTCCGTGTCATCACCACATCTTGCGTACCCAGGCGCGTGGTGTGGTAATCCCCCGTGCGCGGCACCTGACTTTCGTGCCCCACATAGATCCAGGCCGTGCCGTAAATGCGCGCCATCTCGAGCTCGAAAATGGCGGGATCGGTATAGACGCTTTTATGAACGCTGTCGTCACGAACCATGTCGGATAACACTGCGGCATCCACTGTCATGGCGCTCTCCTTATCGTTTAAGTCTGTACGTTTCGCTTCGAATTCTGTCGCTTCGAATTCTGTCGCTTCGAATTCGGCTGGCTGGGTGCCGTCGGAGCGGCGCTTGTCATGGCATCTGGCACAGGTCGGCAAACGGATCGCGGTACTCGGTCAATAGCGTGCCGGCCAGCTTGTTGGTCAATTTGCCGTCGGCACCCTTTTCCACCACGCGCAGGTAATAGTTCTGCACCGGATATTGATTGCGATCGAACTTGAACGGCCCGCGCACCGAAGCAAATTCGGCGCGCTTCAACGCCGGACGCAGGCTTTCGGGGTCGAGCCGGCCGCCGTTCTGCTTGACCGCCGCATCCAGCAACATCGCTGCGTCATATCCCTGCGACGCATATAGCGTGGGCGTGCGGCCGTACTTTTGCTTGAAATCCGCCACGAAGCGCCGGTTGGCGGCGTTATCCAGATCGGCCGCCCACTGCGAGGCGTTGTACAAGCCTTCGATCGGCGCACCCACAGCACCGATCGTGTCTTCATCGCCCGAGAATCCGGGCGCCAGCAAGGCAATCTCGCGATCCAGGCCTGCACTATGAAACTGCTTGATGAAGTTCACACCCATGCCGCCGGGCAAAAAGAAGAACACCGCATCGGGTTTGTTGGCACGCAGCTGCGAGATCTCGACGGCATAATCCAGTTGACCGAGGCTCGTATACACCTCGTCGACGGCGCCGCCCTTGAACAACCGCTTGAAGCCGTTGAGCGATTCGCGGCCGCCCGGATAATCGGGCGCGATCAGTGCCACCCGTTTGAAGCCTTTATCGGTCGCGTATTTGCCCATCGCGGCGGGGATGACTTCGTTTTGCCATGCCACCGCGAAGAAGTTGGGGTGGCAGCCCGCACCGGCGTAGTTTTCGGGTCCGGTATTGGTGCTCAGGTAAACCTTGGATGAGAGGATCGCCGGCATGACGGGCAAGAGCACGTTCGAAAATACGATGCCCGTCATCACGTCGACCTTGTCGCGACGCAGCAAACGATCGACGGCCTGGCGGCCGGTGTCGGCCTTTTGCTGATCGTCCGCTACGATCAATTCAGCCGGCAGGCCGCCCAGCGTATTGCCGGTGTGCGCGAGCGCGAGATTGAAACCGTCGCGGATCTCGTTGCCCAGTGCCGCCCCAGGCCCCGTCAGCGTGGTGACCATGCCAACCTTCACCGACTCGGCGGCGCCAGCGGCCGACAAGCTCATACAGAGTGCGATCGCGGTCAGCGTCCGGACCCGCCAGTGGTGCTTGCTCATGCGCGTTTTCCCTTTGGTGTGTGCAAGCGTTCGAGCGCCCGCGATTCGTATCCCGCACTGCGACTGCGTTCATAAGATACGAACTTGGCGCTGCCCGCTCTATCCGTTTCATGCAGGGATCATCCGGATTTCTTTTAATTCTCGAATGTTCATAATTCAACGATCCCGGTTCGCCGGTCAACGTTCCTCCTCTCGCGGAGACCGTCATGACAGCCCTGTCGCGACAGGAATTGGCGCCGCTATATGCCCGCCCCGTCTTCCAGTCGACCCATGCCGACGACGCCCGTCGCCGCGTATCGGACGCGCTGAAAGATCATCGGGTGCGCTGGCGTCCCGGTGCAGTCGATGCCGCGCTGTATCGCGGCCGCCTGGGCGCCCTCACCGTCTGTGCGCTGCGCTACGGCGCCGAAGTGTCGATCGATCCTGACCGGCTCAAGGACTTCATGCTGGTGCAGGTGCCGCTTGCGGGCCGTGCCGATATCGAGTGCGGCGGCATCCGCGTGGCCGCACACGCTTCCTGTGCGGTCGTCATCGCGCCCAGCCAGCCGGTAAGGCTGCACTGGGAGGCGGGGTGCGAGCAGTTAATGCTGAAGATTCCGCGCGAGCGCCTCGAAGATGTGGCCGCGCAAAGCTTCGGGCGGCCGATGCAGACTGCCTTGTCCTTCGAACCGGCCATGCCGCTGGATACGCCGGTGGGCGCCGCCTGGCGCGGCATGATGACGGGCCTGGTCAACCTGCTGCCGATGCTCAACGATGGCGCGGCGCCGCAAGGCGCTTGGCTGGCCCGGTTCGAAGAGGCGCTGATTCTGCACTTGGTGCATCACCAGCCCAACTCGTGGATGCGCGAGATCGGCACGAGCCCTGCCAATGCCCCGCGCCGTCTGGCAGCAGCCGAAGACTACATGCGGCAACGGCTGTGCGATCCGCTGACGCTCGCCGAGATCGCCGCGCATGTGGGGTTGAGCATCAGTGCGTTGTCACGGCTTTTTCAGGTGCATCGCGGCACCACGCCCATGAACGATCTGCGCCGTCTGCGGCTGGAAGCGGCGCACGCCCGATTGAGGCGTGATGCCGGGGCCAACGTCACCGAGGTTGCGATGGCGTTCGGTTTTTTCCATCTTGGCCGATTTGCCGAGTACTACCGCCAACGCTTCGGCGAGCTGCCCAGCGATACCGCGCGGCGCTGAGGCGTGATCGGTCTACGCCTACGCCTACGCCTACTAACGAAGCACGACGCACGACGCAAATGAGCACGCATCACTGCGAAGCGTGGTCCTGGGCGGCGCTCCTTCGGGCATATCGCGTCGCGGCATCGATCTGCGATCAACGTCCTTCTAAAGACCCGCCTATCCTCACGCCGGACCATGTCGCCGAGTGCGCCTAATCGACGCTCATAACGTGTTTTCGCCAACTTCGAACTAATGGAGAACCAGTATATACAGCGCGCCTCTTAACGGATAAATTTTTCGAATCCATGAAAATGCATAGTTTTTTAGTTGACACCTAAAGTGTTGACTCCTAAATTTGTTAGGCATCGTTGACAGGCACAGCAGCACGCGGTCGGCACTCTTTAAGGGTGGCGTCCGGCAGCATGAGGATCACGAGATGAGCGACATGTTTTTTGCATTGGCAGCCGAGATGGACGCCGCAACCGATCAAGGTGCGCCGTGCAGCGCCTGACGTTTGTCGTGCGCGAAGTGCGGCAAGCGTCGCCGCTGATCTGTTCGATCCGCATGGTGCTGGCGTCGGGCGATCCGCTACCCGCCTTCGGCCCTGGCGCCCACGTCAAAGTACATGTGCCGGGCATCGACGAGCCGCGCTGCTATTCGCTGGTGCAAACCGATGCGGATGCCGGTGCGTTTGCCGCGCCCACCGAATATCGCCTCGGCGTGCGCCGCGACGACGCGGGCGGCGGCGGGTCGCGCTACATGCATACGCTCAAGGTGGGCGATACGCTCGAAGCCGAAGGGCCAAAGAACGATTTCGTCCTGCATGAAGAACCCGCAGGCGAACCGGCCGCCATCCTGATCGCCGGCGGTATCGGCATCACGCCGCTGGCCTCGATGTGCGCTGCGCTGACTGCGGCAGGTCGCGCCTACGATTTCCATTACTGCGGCCGCGGCCTGGAGCAACTTGCCTTTCGCGACGAACTCGCCGCCCTGGCGGGCGACGCGCTGCACCTTCACCCCGACGACGATGCGTCCTGTGCGTTCGATCTGAACGCCATTCTCGATGCCGCCTCGCCGCATCAGCATCTGTACGTATGTGGGCCGAAAGGCCTGATCGACGCGGTGATCGCAGCCGCCCACGCGCGCCACTGGCCCGATGCCCACGTGCACTTCGAATTGTTCTCTGCTCCGGCGCCGCTGGCAGGCGACCAGCCGTTCGAAGTCGAACTGCGTGACTCCGGCATGGTACTGACCGTGCCCGCGGATCGCACGATCGTCGACGTGATGGAAGAAGCGGGTTGCGATCCGATGGTCGATTGCAAGCGCGGCGAATGCGGCGTGTGCCAGGCCGATGTGATCGACGGTATTCCGGATCATCGCGACTACTACTTGTCCGACACCGAAAAAGCGAGCGGCAAAGTCATTCAGATCTGTATCTCGCGGGCCAAGTCGGCACGCCTGGTTCTGGCACTGTGAACGTGCCCACGGATAATCGCCCACCCGACAGGAGGCCATCCATGGCCCACTATCACGACAATCCCGATGCGGTACGCGCCCTGGTGCGCGAGACCGAAGTTCACAAGGACTTGTTCATCGACGAGGCGCTGTTCGACCTCGAGATGGAACACGTCTTCGCGCGCACCTGGGTATATGTGGGGCACGACAGCCAGATTCCGAATACCGGCGACTACTACACCACCACCATCGGCAATCAGCCGGTGGTGATGGTCCGCCACACCGACAAAAGCGTGCGCGTGCTCTACAACCGCTGTCCTCACAAGGGCACGATGGTGGCGGGTGAAGTGTGCGGCAACACCGGCAAATTCTTCCGCTGCCCGTATCACGCGTGGACGTTCAAGACCGACGGCAGCCTGCTCTCGATTCCCCTCAAGAAGGGCTACGAGAATACCGGCCTCGAATCGTCGGAAGCCGCGCAAGGCATGGCGCGCGTCGACCATGTGCGCAATCATCGCGGTTTCGTGTTCTGTCGGTTGAGCGAGACCGGCGACAGCTTCGAGGATTTCTTCGGCGACTCGCTGTCCACGCTGGACAATATGGCGGACCGCTCACCCGAAGGCCGGCTCGAAGTGGCGGGCGGCGTGATGCGTTACACGCACGGCTGCAATTGGAAGATGCTGGTCGATAACCAGACCGACACCTGTCATCCCATGGTGGCGCACGAGTCGTCTGCGGGCACTGCCGTGAGGGTGTGGAAAGAAGCGCCGGAAGGCACGCCCAAACCCATGGCGGTCGAACTCTTCGCACCGTTCATCTCGCCCTACGAATTTTTTGAAGGCATGGGCATTCGCGTCTGGGAAAACGGCCATGGCCACACGGGCGTCTCGGATTCGATCCACGCGTCATATAGCGGCATCCCCGGCTACTTCGAGGCCATGACGGCCGCCTACGGCGAAGAACGCGCCAACCAGATTCTGGGCGACGTGCGCCACAACACCGTCTATTTTCCCAACATCATGGTCAAGGGGCCGATTCAAACGCTGCGCATCTTCAAGCCGCTGGCCGCCAATCGCACCTTGGTGGAATCCTGGACGTTCCGGCTCGTGGGCGCGCCGGATCTGCTGCTTGAGCGCACCCTGATGTACAACCGCCTGATCAACGCGCCCACTTCGGTGGTGGGCCATGACGACCTCGAAATGTATGAGCGCGCGCAAGCAGGCTTGCATGCGCGCGGCCGCGACTGGGTCAACGTTGGGCGTCTCTACGACGCGTCCGAGGTCGGCCGCCGCAATGAAGTCACCAACGGCACCAACGAGTGGCAGATGCGCAATCAATACCGCGCCTGGGCCCGGTATATGACGGAAGGCATGACCGAGGCGACGGCCACGCCGCCCACCACTGGCCAGGCACAACCCTGCAGCCACGCGCTTCCCCAGGTGGCGTCATGACGGCGATCGCGAACGACGCCTTGATCGACTTCGTCTACCGCGAAGCCCGCATGCTCGACGAGCTGGACTTCGAACCCTGGCTCGATCTCTTTACCGAAGACGGCTATTACTGGATGCCGCTCGCGCGCGGCCAACAGGATGCGCGGCTGCATGCGTCGCTGATGTACGAAGACAAACTGCTGCTGCGTGTGCGTGTCGAACGATTGACCGGCCAGCGCACCTTCTCGCAGCAACCGAAAAGCCGTTGCCATCACTTGCTGCAGCAGCCCACCGTCGAACACGATCATCCGGCGGCCGATCCCGCCAACGGCCGCTATGTGGTGCGCACTGCTTTTCACTACGTCGAAACCCGGCTCGATGCCCAAACCCTCTTTGCGGGGTGGGCCACGCATCATCTGGTGGCCACACCCGCTGGGCTGCGTATTCAGCTCAAGCGTGTCGACCTGGTCAATTGCGATGCCGCCTTCGGCAACATTCAACTCTTCATGTAAGGGACGCGCGTGAACGCCACCGTTTATCAAGCCTTTCAGACTTCGGCGGCGCTTTGGCGCGACCGGCCCATGCTGTGCGTCTTGGCGGAAACGGCGGCCACCTACGGTATCGATCCCGGTGAGATCACGTACGGCACGGCGGCAAGCGACGTCGAACGCCTGAAGGCGGCGTATGCTGCCGCCGGCTACGGACATGGCCACCGCGCCGGCTTATTGCTTGAAAACCGCCCGGCTTTCCTGCTGCATTGGTATGCACTCAACGCGCTTGGGGTATCGGTCGTGCCGATCGGGCCCGACCTGCGCGCCGCCGAACTTGAGTATCTGATCGCCCATTCCGAGATCGCGCTTGCCATTGCGATCCCTTCGCGCCATGCCGCGCTCAGCGCTGCGGCCCAGCAAGCCGCGCGGCCCTTGCAGGTGATGGCGCCCGACGATGCGCCCAAGCCCGCGTTGTTTGACGCGCCCCATGCCGGCGCCCCCATCGACGCCGCCACAGAATGCGCGCTGCTTTACACCTCAGGCACCACCGGCCGGCCCAAAGGCTGCATCCTGCCCAACGAATATTTCCTGCATGCGGGACAGTGGTATGCGCAGGTCGGCGGTCTGGCGGCGCTTGAACCCGGCGCCGATCGCATGCTCACGCCACTGCCTCTCGTGCACATGAATGCCATGGCGTATTCGGCCATGGCGATGATGTTGACGGGCGGTTGCCTGATCGTGCTGGATCGTTTCCACCCTAAAACCTGGTGGGACAGCGTCCGTGCAAGCGGCGCCACCGTGCTGCATTACCTCGGGGTAATGCCGGCCATCCTGATGAAAGCCGCGCCCGCCGCCACCGATCTCGAGCACACCGTACGCTTCGGTTTCGGCGCGGGCGTGGACCGCGCGCTGCAGGGGCCGTTCGAGGCGCGCTTCGGTTTCCCATTGCTCGAGGCCTGGGCCATGACGGAGACCGGGGCCGGCGCTGTCATCATGGCCCATCTCGAACCGCGTCACATCGGTGAAAGTTGCTTCGGTGCCGAAGGCGACGATGTACTCGTCCGTGTGATCACCGACAGCGGCGGCGACGCGCAGGCAGGCGAACCCGGCGAGTTGCTGGTGCGTCACGCGGGTGCCCGCCCCCGTTTCGGCTTCTTCGCGGGTTATCTGAAAGACGAAGCCGCCACCAACGACGCGTGGCGCGATGGCTGGTTTCACACCGGCGACATCGTGCGGCGCGAGGCAGACGGCGCCTTCCGCTTCGTCGACCGCAAAAAGAACGTGATCCGCCGCAGCGGCGAGAACATCTCCGCGGTGGAAGTGGAGAGTGTGCTGGCGCGCCATCCCGATGTGCGTGCCGTGGCGGTCGCCGCCGTGCCCGATGCCGTGCGCGGCGACGAGGTGTTGGCGTGCATCGTCACGGACGCCGCCGCCGACCCCGCCGCGCGCGAAACCTTGGCGCACAGCATCGTCACGTGGTGCCTCACCCAATTGGCCTACTACAAGGCACCAGGCTATGTGGCATTTGTCGAGGCGTTGCCCCTCACGCCCACCAACAAGATTCAACGCGGCGAAATGAAAACCCTGGCGCCTACCCTTCCGGGCACCGCGACCTGCGTGAACACGTGCGCCATGAAGAAGCGCGTCGAGGTGACGCCATGAGCTGCCCGCGTCGCGACTATGCCGGCGTCGTCGCCACATTGCCCACGACGCTGCCGTATGTTCGATTCTCGCCGCACAGCGCGCATTGGTGGCTGGGCGGCGTGTTGCGCGAACTCGTCACGGGTGCCGGCATTGCCAAAACCGACATCGATGGCCTGTGCGTGTCGAGCTTCACGCTCGCACCCGATACCGCCGTGGCGCTGACGCAGCATCTGGGCATGAGCCCCCGCTGGCTGGACCACATCCCGATGGGCGGCGCGAGCGGTGTGGTGGCGTTGAGACGTGCCGCGCGCGCCGTCCAATCCGGCGACGCCGACATCGTGGCCTGCATCGCCGGCGACACCAACCAGCCGGATTCGTTTCGCGACACCATCAGCGCGTTTTCCCGCTTTGCGCAAGATGCCGTCTATCCGTATGGGGCGGCCGGCCCCAATGCCAGCTTTGCGCTGCTGACCGCGCACTATATGCGCCGCACGGGTGCCATGCGCGAAGACTTCGGCAAGCTGTGCGTGGCCCAGCGCGACAACGCCCTGCGCTACCCGCACGCGTTGATGAAGAAGCCGCTATCGATGGAAGATTACATGCAGGCCCGGCCGATCGCGGAGCCCATTCATCTGTTCGACTGCGTGATGCCGTGCGCCGGCGCGGACGGCTATCTTGTCATGACCGAAGACCGCGCGCGCGCGTTGAAGCTGCCGTTCGTGCGCATCCTCTCGACCATCGAACGCCATAACGCCTGGAGCAACGATCCGATCCAGATGCGCGGCGGCTGGACCGTCGACGTCGACGAGCTCTACGGCATGGCCGGGGTGGGTCCGTGGGACATGGATTTCGTGCAGGCTTACGACGATTATCCCGTCATCAACATGATGCAGCTCGAAGACCTGGGCTTTTGCGGCAAAGGCGAAGGCCCCGACTTCGTTCGTGCCAATACCTTTACGGTGGACGGCAGCTTTCCGTTCAACACCAATGGCGGGCAGCTGTCTGTGGGCCAGGCCGGCGCGGCGGGCGGTTATCTGGGCATCGTCGAAGCGATGCGCCAACTCACCGGCGCGGCGGACGGCCGCCAGGTCACGGATGCCGAGCAGGGCTTGGTGAGCGGCTTCGGCATGATCAACTACGACCGTGGGCTGTGCACCGCCGCTGCCGTACTGGCACGGGGGCAAGCATGAGCGCAGATCCCAACACCCAAGCCTTGCCGCCTGCCGCGCGCAGTGCGAAGGCGCGCGAGTTGAACGAGATCGCCGCGCGATCGCGCTTCGCGCTGCAAGGCTGCGCCCACTGCGGCACCATCCAGTATCCGCCGCGTGAGGTGTGCGTGAATTGCTTGAGCGACGCGCTCAAGTGGCGTGACGTGTCGGCCGAAGGCAAGCTGCTCGCCGTGACCACGCTGCACCATAGCAACGAGCCCTATTTTCAGACGCGACTGCCTTGGCGCGTGGGCATGGTGCGCCTGGATTGTGGTCCATCTGCCGTGGTGCATGTGGATCCCGACTGCATACCGGACGGCCGGGTGCGGGTCTCGCTCGACCTTGACGCAAGCGGCCAGGCCGTCATGACGGCCCATGCCATCACCACGGCACATGCCGTCCGCACCACCTCACTTTCCTCCACGCCGGACGACGCCTCATGACGCTTTCCTCCGCACCGCCCGACGCCGCAGGCGCCGAGCACGTTGCCCTCGTCACCGGTGGCAGCACCGGCATTGGCGCCGGCATCTGCCACAGCATGCTCGAAGCCGGCTACACGGTCGTGTCGCTGGCACGTCGCGCAGCAGACGTCACGCATCCCAGGCTGCACAACATTCAGGTCGACCTGCTCGACGTGGCCGCTACCGAACAGGCTGCGGCCGAAGCGGCCAGCCATTTCGCCATCAGTCACGTGGTGCACAACGCCGGCGTCATCTGGCCGGCCCTGTTGCCGGAGGTCAAGCAAAGCGAGCTGCAAGGCTTGACGCAACTGCATCTCGGCGCAGCGATCAGCCTGGTGCAGGCTGCCCTTCCCGGCATGCAGGCGCGCCGATTCGGCCGCATCGTGCTGCTCTCGTCGCGGGGGGCATTGGGCCTGCCCACCCGCACCGCGTACTCCGCCACCAAGGCCGGCATGATCGGCATGGCGCGCACGTGGTCACTCGAACTGGCCGCGCACGGCATCACCGTCAACGTGGTCGCACCCGGCCCCGTGCAAACCGACATGTTCTACGACGTGGTCGAACGCGGCAGTGCGCGCGAAGAGCAACTGGCCCGCAGCATTCCGGTGGGCCGATTGGGCCGCGCCGACGACGTTGCGCGCGCCGTGATGTTCTTTTCCGATCCGCAAAACAGTTTCATCACCGGCCAGACGCTCTTCGTCTGCGGCGGTGCGAGTGTGAGTTCCATCACGATCTAGGCTGTATCCACCTCTTCTCCTATCCGGAGGATTCACCATGCATTTCAAGACATTCACGCTGGCCGCAGCCGTTCTCGCCGCCCTCTGCACCTTGCCCGCCATGGCGCAAGTCAAGATCGGCGTGGTGACCTCGTCCACGGGGCCGACCGCACTGGTCGGCATTCCGCAGAAGAATTCGGTGCCGCTCTTGCCCAAGAAGATCGGCGATCTCACGGTCGAGTACATCTCGCTGGACGATGCCAGCGATTCCACCGCATCGGTCACCGCCTTCAAGAAGCTGATTTCAGAACAGAACGTGGACGCCATCATCGGCCCTTCGGGCTCGCCCAACGCTATGGGTACGATCCAGTTTGCCGCGGAATCCGGCACGCCCATGTTGGCGCCGGTGGGCACGGCCGCCGTCGTGCTGCCGATGAACGAGCAAAAGAAATGGGTGTTCAAAACCACCCAGAACGATGACATCATCGCCCGCGCGCTGGTCGAACACATGGCCAAGACGGGCATCAAGACGGTGGGCTTCATCGGCTTGAACGATCCGTATGGCGAGAATTGGTACAAGGTGTTCTCGGCCATGGCGGCCGAGAAAGGGATCAAGATCACCGCCAACGAGCGCTATGTGCGCACGGATAGTTCGGTCACCGGCCAAGCGCTCAAATTGCTCTCGGCACGCCCCGATGCGGTGCTCATCGCCGCTCCGGGCGCGGCCAGCGTCTTGCCGCAAAACACGCTCTTCGATCAAGGCTACAAGGGCAAGTTCTATCAAACGCACGGCGCGGCCTTGCCGGATTTTCTCAAGCTGGGCGGCAAACGCGTCGAAGGCACGATTCTCGCTGCGAGCCTGATGCTGGTGTTGCCTGAGATTTCCGACAGCAATCCGTCGAAGAAGGTCGCCACCGACTACATCGCGGCCTACGAAAAGCTCAATGGATCCAAGCCCGCCACCTTCGGCGCCAACGTGTATGACGCTGGCCTGCTGCTTGAAAAAGCGGTGCCGATTGCCGGCAAGGCGGCCAAGCCCGGCACGCCCGAGTTTCGCAGCGCCTTGCGCGATGCGCTCGAACAAACGCGTGAGCTCGTGGGCACGCAAGGCGTCTACAACATGTCGGCCGCCGATCACAGCGGTTTCGATGAGCGCGGCCGCGAGTTGATCACGGTCAAGAACGGCGACTGGGTTCTGCTCAAGTAACCGGCCGCGACGACACACCATGGACGCCCAGATCGCCCTGATCCTGACGCAGGACGGCATTACCAACGGTGCGGTGTACGCACTGCTGGCGATGGCCATCCTGCTCGTCTTCACCGTGACGCGGGTGCTGTTCATCCCGCAGGGGGAGTTCGTGGCGTTTGCCGCGCTTGCGATGGCGGCCCTGCAAACGGGCCGCCCCACCACGCTCGTGTGGTTGCTCGCGGGCTTTGCCGTCGCCGAGGCCGCGGCTGACGCCTGGGCGATCCGCAAGCGGCGCGGCGCCTGGCATGTTCCGCGCACCCTGGTCCTCAAACTGGCGTATCCCTTTGCCTTGGCGGCACTGCTCTACACCATGCCGCTTGCGTCCCTGCCGATGGCCGTGCGCGCATTGCTCGTGCTCGCGTTGCTCGTCCCGATGGGACCGCAACTCTATCGCCTCTTCTATCAACCGATCGCTTCGGCTTCACCACTGATTCTGCTGATCGTATCGATCGCGGTGCACATTGCGCTAGTCGGGCTAGGCCTCTTGATCTTCGGCGTGGACGGCGGGCGCACCGACCCGTTTACCGACGTTGTGTTCAACGTCGGTCCTGTGAATGTGCCGAGCCAGGTGTTGTGGGTGATCGGCGTCTCCGTTGTGCTGATCGTCGTGCTGTACGTGTTCTTCGATCGCACGCTGTATGGCAAGGCCCTGCGCGCCGCCGCCTACAACCGGGTGGGTGCGCGATTGATGGGCATCTCGCCCGTGTTTGCAGGCCGCGCCACCTTTTTCCTCGCCGCCTTGATCGGTACGGTGTCCGGCATTCTCATCGCGCCGATCACCACGGTGTATTACGACTCGGGCTTTCTGATCAGTTTGAAGGGCTTCGTGGGTGCCATCATCGGCGGCCTCGTCAGCTATCCGCTGGCGGCCGGCGGCGCGGTGCTCGTCGGCATGATCGAAGCCTTTTCGGCGTTCTGGGCCAGCGCCTACAAAGAAATCATCGTGTTTACGTTGATCATTCCCGTCCTGCTCTTGCGCTCACTGCGCAGCCACACGGTTGAAGAGGAAGACGAATGACGCCGCGCCGCCTGATTCTGATCTTTCTGGCGTTGCTGGCCGTGGCGCCCCTGGTGCTGCCGCCGTTCTACGTCACCCTGCTCAACTACATCGGGCTGTATGCGATGGTTGCCTTAGGGCTGGTGCTGCTCACCGGCGTGGGTGGGCTCACGAGCTTCGGGCAAGCCGCGTTCGTCGGCCTGGGCGCCTACACCACCGCCATCCTCACCACGCAAAGCGATACGCTGCCCGCATGGATCGCATGGCTGGGCGCGTCACCCTGGATCACGTTGCTTGTGGGATTGGCGATCACGCTGGTCGTCGCGTGGCTGCTTGGCGCGATCACCTTGAGCCTTTCCGGCCATTTTCTGCCGCTGGGCACGATCGCCTGGGGCTTGAGCTTGTATTACGCGTTTGGTTCGGTTGAAGGCTTCGGCGGCCACACGGGCTTGCCCAATATCCCGGTGATCTCCCTCTTCGGCATCCCGCTCAATACCGGCGAGCGCATCTTCTACCTGATCTGGGCATTCATGCTGCTTGCGCTTTGGTCGACGCAAAATCTGCTCGACTCGCGTGAAGGGCGTGCGATCCGCGCACTCAAGGGCGGGCGCATCATGGCCGAATCGATGGGCGTGAACACGGCTCGCTCGCGCGTCATCATTTTCCTCGTGGCCGCGCTCCAGGCCAGTGCATCGGGCTGGCTGTACGCCCACATGCAGCGCTTCGTCAATCCGCAGCCATTCGGCCTGCAGATGGGCATCGAGTATCTGTTCATGGCGGTGATCGGCGGCGCGGGCCACGTGTGGGGCGCCATCGTGGGCGCGGGCCTGTTCACGCTGCTCAAGCAATGGCTGCAAGACTGGTTGCCGAGGCTGTTGGGACAAACCGGCAACTTTGAAATCATCGTGTTCGGCTTTGGGATGGTGCTGTTGCTGCACCGTGCCCGCGGCGGACTGTGGCCGTTGATCGCCAAGTGGGTGCCGGTGCGCCGCGCACCCCGTGCCATCGATCTCAACGCGCCGCCGCTGCCCGCGAAACCCATGCCCACGCGCGGCGACGTTGTGCTGCAAGCCGATCGCATCACCCGCAAGTTCGGCGGCCTGATCGCCAACAACGCCATGAGCCTGGATGTGCATGCCGGCGAAATCCTGGCGTTGATCGGCCCCAACGGTGCCGGCAAAAGCACCTTCTTCAATCAACTCTCGGGTGTGGATACGCCTACTTCCGGCCGCGTGGCGTTTCTGGGTCGCGATGTGACCGGACTCGGCGCGCGCAATATCGCACGCATGGGCCTGTCGCGCACGTTCCAGCATGTGCGCCTGCTGAGCAAGATGAGTGTGCTGGAGAACGTCGCCATCGGTGCGCACTTGCGCGGGCACAAAGGCATCCTGTCTTCGGCATGGCGCCTGGACCGCAGCGAGGAAGCGCAACTGCTGGCCTGCGCCGCGCAGCACATCGAACGTGTCGGCCTGGGCGCGCACATGCATGACGAGGCCGGTTCACTGTCATTGGGACAGCAACGCATTCTCGAGATCGCCCGTGCGCTCACGTCCGACCCCGCCGTGCTCTTGCTCGACGAACCGGCTGCCGGCCTGCGTTATCTCGAGAAGCAGGCTTTGGCGCAACTGCTGCGACGCCTGAAGGACGAAGGCATGGCCATCCTGCTCGTCGAACACGACATGGAATTCGTGATGGGGTTGGTCGATCGCATCGTCGTCATGGACTTCGGCGAGAAGATCGCCGAGGGCTTGCCTGCCGAGATTCGCGAGAACCCCGCCGTGCTCGATGCTTATCTGGGAGGCGTGGATTAAATGAGCGATCTACTCACCGTACGCGGCTTGCAGGTGGCCTACGACAACATCACTGCCGTCGGCGGCGTCGATCTCACCGTGGGCCGCGGCCAGATCGTTACCGTGATCGGGCCCAACGGGGCCGGCAAGACCACCCTGCTCTCGGCCATCATGGGCATGCTGCCGTCGCGTGGCGACATCGTCTTCAACGACCGCCCGTTCGTCCACGCCGAAGTCGAAGACATGGTCGCCGCCGGCATGAACCTCGTGCCTGAAAAACGCGAGCTCTTCGGCGAGATGACCGTCGAAGACAATCTTGCACTGGGCAGTTTTCATCGCTACCGCACCGGCCATCGCGATCAGGCCGCAAGCATACAAGAGGTATACGAGCTGTTCCCGCGCTTGCGCGAGCGCCGCGGCCAACTGGCGGCCACGCTATCGGGCGGCGAACGCCAAATGCTGGCGTTGGGCCGTGCCCTCATGGCGCGCCCCACGTTGTTGATGCTCGACGAACCCAGCCTGGGCCTGGCGCCGCGGATCGTGGGGGAGGTACTCAACATCGTCGTCGAGCTGCGCCGCCGCGGCGTCTCGATCCTGCTGGTGGAGCAGAACGCCCGCGCGGCACTCAAGATTGCCGACTACGCCTACGTGCTCGAACTCGGCGCCGTCACGCTCGAAGGGCCGGCTGCGGAGGTTGCGCAAAACCCGAAGGTTATCGATATCTATCTGGGGCACGGCAAGCCCGTAACCCCAGCGATTTAACGCCTCATCAACCGAGAAGGGAACAGTCGTGAGCACAGTGGTCGTAGGTTCCGGGAAACCGGTCAGTCTTCGCAAAATCGTTGCCGCCTCCGTCGCCGGCAATGCCTTGGAATGGTATGACTTCTTCCTGTACGGCACGGCCGCCGCGCTCGTGTTCGGGCAACTGTTCTTTCCCGTCGGCACCGATCCGCTTACCGGCACGCTGGCCGCCTTCGCCGGCTTTGCCGTCGGCTTCATCGCGCGCCCCTTCGGCGCGGTGATCTTCGGCCACATCGGCGATCGCATCGGCCGACGCACGGCACTGGTCGCCACACTATTCATTATGGGCGCCTCCACGTTTCTCATCGGCCTCTTGCCCACCTATGCCACGATCGGCATCTGGGCGCCGATCGGCCTCGTCATGCTGCGCCTCCTGCAAGGCATGGCGGCGGGCGGCGAATGGGGCGGCGGTGTGTTGATCATCTCCGAGAATGCGCCCGCGCATCGGCGCGGGTTCTACGCCGCCTGGAGTCAGGCTGGCGTGGCAGGCGGCTTCGTGTTGTCGGCCGCGGCCTTTCTCGCCGTTCAACAATTGCCGCCGGAAGACTTTCTCGCATGGGGCTGGCGACTGCCGTTTCTGGGCAGTGTGGTGCTCTTCGGCGTAGGCGCCTACATTCGTCACAAGCTGCCGGAAACCGAAGATTTCAGCAAAGCCGAGAAGGCCGAGAAGTCAGGCAAGCACGCCGCCAAAAAAGCGGACATGCCCTGGCTGCGTGCGTTCAAAGAGCACCCCAAGGGCATGCTGGTGGGCATGGGCCTGCGCATTGCCGAAAGCGGCGGCTCGTACATCTTTCTCGCCTTCTCGCTGGCCTACGGCAAATACGTTGGCGTATCGAATACCGTGATGCTCGCCGGCGTCATGGTCTCCATGACGCTCGCCCTGCCCGCCATGATCGCCTACGGTGCGCTCTCGGATCGCATCGGCCGCCGGCCGGTATACCTGATGGGCACCATCGGTCTGATGATTGTGGCGTTTCCTTTTTTCTGGATGATCGCCACCAAGGACACGACGTTGGTCATCCTCGCATTCGTACTGGCCAATACGGTGTGCCATGCCGCGATGATCGGCACGCAACCCAGCTTCTACACCGAACTGTTTTCCACCGACGTGCGGTACTCCGGCATCTCGATCGGCCGCGAAATCGCGTCGGTGGTCGGTGGCGGCTTTGCGCCGTTCATTGCCACCGCCTTGCTGGCGCATTACCAGGCCGCCTGGCCGGTATCGCTCTATCTGATCTTTCTCGCCGCCGTCACCACCGCCGCCGTGCTGTATTCGCGCGGCATGACGCGCAACGTGTGATGCACGCCCCTTTCGATTTGGAGATCGCCCCATGACCGACGCCACCCTCACCTTCATGCAGCAATTGGCCACCGGCGACCTGCGCCTGATCGATCTGACGCATACCCTCTCGCCCGAATTTCCATCGTTGCAGTTGCCGCCGCAGTTCGGTCAGGTCACCGGTTTCAAGATCGACAAGATCTCGGAATACGACGATGCCGGTCCGGGCTGGTACTGGAACAACTTCACGTGCGGCGAACACACCGGCACGCACTTCGATGCGCCCGCCCACTGGATCAGCGGCCGCGATCATCCCAACAATACCGTCGACACGATCGATCCCAAGAACTTCATCGCGCCTGCCGTAGTGATCGACGCACGCGCCGAGGTCGCCCGCGATGAAGACTGGTTGTTGACCGTGGCATTCCTGGAAAAATGGGAAGCCCAACATGGCCGCATTCCGGCCGGTGCCTGGGTACTGTTTCAAACCGGCTGGTCGCAGCGCGTAAACGATCCTGCTGCGTTCTTGAACATGAAAGAAGACGGCGCACATACACCCGGGCCTACGCAGGAAACCGTCGAGTGGCTGATCCGCGAACGCGACGTGCATGGCTTCGGCGTCGAAACCATCAATACCGATGCCGGGCAATCGTATGCGTGGCCCACCGCCTATCCGTGCCACACATTGATGCACGGCGCCAATCGCTACGGTTTGCAGTGCCTGAACAACCTGGACCAACTGCCCGCCGTGGGTGCGGTGATCATTGCGGCGCCCTTGAAAATCCAGCGCGGCTCAGGCTCGCCGTTGCGCGTGCTGGCGCTTGTCCCCTAACCCTTTCAGGCAGACACCCTTGATGCAGACCGCCTCGCCTCAGATCATCATTGTCGGTAGCGGCATCAACGCGCTGGTGTGCGCCGCCGTACTCGCCAAACGCGGCAAGACGGTGCACGTGTTCGAGCGCAACGACACCCTTGGGGGATGCATACGCACGGTGGAATTGTTTCCTGGCTATCGCCATGAAACGCTGTCGTCCTGGTATCCGCTCTTCATGGCCAGCCCGGGCTACGCCGAACTCAAGGACGACCTCGCCGCGGCCGGCGTACGCTTTCCGAGCAACCGCTATACCACCGGCATCGTCACGCCCGATGGGGCGCATCTGGCGCTCACCCACGACATCGCCGATACCGCCGCTCGCATGAACCGCCTGGCACCCGGCGATGGCGACGCTTTCGCCACCTTCGCCAATCAGTTGTTCCAGCGCGATGCGCAACTCACGTTCGGGTTGCTCGGCGAAGACCCCTACGGCTTCAAACTTCTGCGCACGTTGTTCGGTGCCTGGCGCGCACGTGGCATCGGCGGGTTGCTCGGCTTCGCTTCGGAATCGCTGGAGAGCTTTCGGCGCTGGTCCGAACGCACGTTTACCTCACCCACCTCACGCGCCCTGCTCGCGCCGTGGGTGCTGCACAGCGGCATCGGCCCCGACGACGCCACGTCGGCCCTGATCGGCAAGGTCACCTTCGCAGCCGTCACCACCGGCGGTATGCCGGTCGTCGAAGGCGGTGGCGAAAAACTGGTGGAAGGTCTGGCTGCCATCATCCGCAAACATGGCGGCCAACTCAGCACCGGCGCGCACGTCGAGCGCGTCTTGCTCACGGGCAACACCGCGGTAGGGGTGCGCGCCAACGGCCACGATTACCTCTGCAGCGAATCGGTCGTGTGCAACGTCACGCCCACGCAGTTGTACGGCGACCTCCTGCCGCAACCGCCGCAAGCCGTACGCGACGGTGCTGCGGCATACCGGTACGGCCGAGGCGGCATGCAGATTCACTTCTCGCTCAGCCGTCCGCCCACGTGGCCGGACGCCGAGCTGCTTTCCGTACCGCTGGTGCATGTGACGGAAAGCATGGAAAACGTCTGCCTGTCGGTCGTGGAAGCCAACAACGGCCAGTTGCCACGCTATCCCACGATCGCGGTCGGCCAACCCGTGGCTGTCGATCCCACCCGCGCACCCGCAGGCGGATGGATCTTGTGGCTGCAGCTGCAGGATATGCCCTCAAAAGTGCGCGGCGACGCCGCAGGCGAGATCGCACCCGAGCCCGATGGCACCTGGAGCCCACGCATCCGCGACGCGATGGCCGATCGCATTCAACAGCGCCTCGAACGCGTGCTGCCCGATCTCGCGTCCTGCATCGTGGGCCGGGTGGCGTACTCCCCCGCCGATCTCGAAGCCATGAACTGCAATCTGGTGGGTGGCGATCCGTACGCCGGCATCTGTTCACCCGATCAATTTTTCTGGTTTCGGCCCTTCGCCAAGCGGGATGGCGTGGGCGGGCACAAGACGCCGTATGGCAACGTCTTTCACATTGGTGCGTCAACGCATCCGGGGCCGGGACTGGGCGGCAACTCGGGTTATCAGGTGGCGAGCAAGCTCGCGAAGCGTCGCTGAACCGTCACGTGGCCCGTTCGCGCGGCCTGCATTGCAATGCGTCTCGCGATTATCGCGATCGAGGCGCCGTCTATCGGGCAATTAATTTGAGCCGGTAATTACCCTGACGTGGCGCCAACGCCTCCTGCCACGTCTGCGGCCGCGCGACAAAGTTATAACCCTGCAGAATACGAGACGCACAAAACGGACTTTGACAGCATGATCGCCTGACCACTAGTGTGACCGTCATCCATCCATGACTCACCGATCAGGGAACACCATGACACGTCGACTTTTATCTGCCGTAACGCTCGCGGTGCTGGGCGCCGCTTCCGGTTTCAGCAGCCTTGCGCACGCTCAATCCGCGGCCCGGCAGGAAATACGTGTCAGCTCCAACGCCAGCGACATTGCGACCCTCGATCCGCATCGCGCGACCTCCACGGCAGACAAAAGCGTGGCGCAAATGCTGTTCAACGGATTGGTGCGTTTTCCGCCGGGCAGCGCCGACCCCGCCAAGCTGGAGGCCGATCTTGCCGAACGATGGGAGGCTAGCGCCGACAAGAAGCAATGGACCTTTTTCCTGCGACCGAACGTGAAGTTCCACGGAGACAATGGCACCGTCACCGCAGACGACGTGGTGTATTCGATCCAGCGTGCGGCCGATCCCAAACGATCCAGCTTTGCCGGCGCCTTCTCGATGATCGACAAGGTTGAAGCCGTCGATCCCTTGACGGTTCGCTTCACCCTGAAGTATCCGGATGCCGCCTTTCTCGGCCGAGTGTCGAATTATCACGGCGGCAACATTGTGAGCAAGAAAGCAGCGGAGGCGCTGGGCGATAAGTTCGGCAACGCGCCCGTGGGCACCGGCCCGTTCAAGCTGGCCGAGCACGTCACACAGCAGTACGTGAAGCTCGCGGCCAACGATCAATACTTTCGCGGTCAACCCAAGATCGGCGCGATCGTCTACCGCATGATTCCGTCCGACAGCGCCCGTGACCTGGCGTTCGCGTCGAACGAGATCGACCTGATGCAGGGCAAGCGCGAGCAACGCTGGGTTGAACGCGCACGCAAACGCGACATGGCCGTGGACATCTTCGAGCCTTCGGAATTTCGCGTGCTGCACGTCAACCGCAACATCAAACCGCTGGACAACATCAAGGTTCGGCAAGCGCTCGCCATGGCGATCAACGTCGACGAGATCGTGCGGTACGTGGGCGCGGATGTCGCAGCCAAGACCTGTTCCGTCGTGCCCAACGGTTATCTCGGCGTCGATTGCTCGGCCGGCGAGTACCGATACGACGTCGCGGGTGCCAAGAAACTGCTGACCGAGGCGGGCTTTCCCGGCGGCATCGAGATCAAATCGATCGTATCGAACATTTCCGCGCAGCAGCCGATCATGGAGATCGTGCAATCGCAACTCGCGAAAGCCGGCATCAAGTTGAATCTGGAAGTGGTCGATCACGCGACGTATCAAGCGCAAAGCCGCAAAGACGTCAGTGCGCTGGTGTTCTACGGTGCCGCACGTTACCCGGATGCCGATAACTGGCTCAACGAGTTCTTCGATTCGGCCTCCGCGGTGGATGCGCCGACCGCGATGTCGAACTTCTCACATTGCGCCATCGCCGATACCGCGATCCGGGCCGCGCGCACCGAACCGGATGCCAACAAGCAACTGGCGCTTTGGAAAGAAGCGCAGGCCAGCATTCACAACGACGTCTGCGCCGTGCCGCTGTTCGGACTCAAGCAGGTATGGGTGCATGCCCCTCGCGTCAAGTACGGCTACGACCTGCAGGGCGCGCTGAACCTTGCGCCGCCGATTACCGAGAACACGACGGTTACTGCCCCTTAAGACTGCCGAAGCACAGCTCCGTGGCAACTTCCCGCGCCTGGGCGATAAACGCCTCGGTCAGCGCGGAGTTGCGCACGGCCTGACTGCGGCAGATGTAGAAGTCGAACAGCAATTCCGGGTCGAAACGGCGCAGCTTCAAGCGCGCCTGCATACCATGAGCAAACAGCGGATGAATCAGCGATACGCCAAGACCATCGGCCACGAATTCGCACACGCCTGGCGCGGTCGAACAGTCGAGCACGATATTGAGCCGTGCACCGGCTGCGTGAAACGCGGCAGTCGTCAATTGATAGGACTGACTTTCCGGACTGAACGCCACGAAAGGCACGCCATCCAGGTCGCGCGGCCGGATGACACGTTTGTTGGCCAGCGCATGGTTGGGATGCATGGCGCAAACCAGGGGCGACTGGATCAAGCGCTCGCCATTGACGTGCGCCCCGTACATCTCATGAACGATCAGCCCCACATCGATCTTGCGCGCCACCAGCCAATCGGCGACGAAACGCGATCCACGGGTCTCGATAGAGACGCGAACGCCGGGGTGCTGCTCGAGAAAGCGCGTCGTCACGCGGCGAATGAACGAACCGGACAGGGCAGGCATCACGCCAACCCGCAGCGATCGCTGCTCGTCGCGACGAATCGCGTCCACGGATTGTTCGATTTGCTGCAAGCCCGAAAACACGCGTTCGATGGATTCGTAGAGCAGCTTGCTGTGATACGTCGGCAGCAGTTTGCCGCGCGTCCGGTCGAACAACGACAGGCCCGTCTCTTCCTCCAAATGCGTCAACAGCTTGCTCACCGCAGGCTGCGACACAAACAAGGACTGGGCGGCGCGGCTGACGGAGCCGTGCTCGATGACGGCCTTGAAGGCTTCGATCTGACGCAAATTCAAGGGGCGTTTCATGCTGTAGTCCCACGAGATCAGCGGCCGAGATTAACGCAGATCAGCGCACGGGAGAAGTCCGCGTCATGAAAGACGACTACGACGTGATCGTCTGCGGCGCCGGTGTGATGGGGGCTGCCATCGCGCTGGGACTCACGCGTCTGGGACGCCGCGTGCTTGCACTGGACGGCAATGACGGCGACCTTCGCGCCGCCCGCGCCAACTTCGGCCTGCTGTGGGTGCAAGGCAAAGGCTACGGCAAGCCGGACTATCAAGCCTTATCGCACGAGGCTGCCGATCGATGGCCACGCTTTGCGGCCGAACTTGAGGCGCAGACTGGCGTCGATCTGCAATTCGAACAACGCGGTGGGCTTCAGTTCTGCCTGGGCGAGACACAGATGGCGGCACGCGCCGAACGCATCGGCACATGGCAGACGCAACTGCCGAGCGTCGCGTCCTGTACCGAGATGATCGAGCGCAGCGCATTGATGCGCATGATGCCCGATGCCACGCTGGGCCCCGATGTGTCCGGTGCCAGCTTTTGCCATCGCGACGGCCAGATCAACCCGCTGAAGCTCTTGCGCGCGCTGCAAAGCGCGCTGGTGGCCGAAGGGGGCACGCTTATCCACGGTGCCCCCGTGTCGCGCATTACCCCTGAGCCGGGCAACGGTTTCACCGTACAAGCCGATGCCCAGCGCTGGCGCGGCGCAAAAGTCGTCATCGCCGCCGGCCTGGGCTCGCCGGCGTTGGCCGCCATGGTGGATCTGGACGTTCCGCTCCGACCGCAGCGCGGGCAATTGCTCGTGACAGAGCGCCTCGCGCCATTGCTGCCCTACCCCGCGAGCGGCTTGCGTCAAACCGGCGAAGGCACGGTGATGATCGGCGTCACGCAAGAGGACGTCGGGATGGATATGAACACCACCACGATGGCGGCGGCAAAAATGAGCCGCAAGGCCTTGCGCATTCTGCCGGCGCTGTCGCAAGTCGGATGGGTACGGCAATGGTCGGCACTGCGCATCATGACGCCGGACGGCGCCCCCGTGTATGCCCAATCCACCACGCATCCAGGCGCGTTCATCGCGCTATGCCATTCCGGCGTCACGCTGGCGCCCATACATGCCGGCCCCCTCGCCGCCGCCATCGCCGATGGCGCATTGCCCCTCGCATTCAATTTCTTCCATCAAAGGCGTTTCCATGTTTCGCAAGCTGAATGAATCCAGCGCGCAGGCGCTGACCCTGACCTTGACGATCGACGGCGTGCCGGTCAATGCCGAACCGGGCGAGAGCGTCGCGGCGGTGCTGGTGCGCCAGCAAAACCCCGTCGCGCGCACTACCCCGGTCGCACAAAGCCCGCGTGCGCCCTATTGCATGATGGGCGTGTGCTTCGACTGTCTGGCGATTGTGGACGGCCTGGCGTCGACGCAAACCTGTCAGGTCACGGTGCGCGATGGCATGCGGGTCGAGCGCCAATACGACAAACGCAAGGTGGTGGCATGAGCCGATCCTTCGACCTCATCATTCTCGGCGCCGGGCCTGCCGGCATGAGCGCCGCCATTCGTGCCCGTCAACTCGGCCAAAGCGTGTTGGTGCTCGACGAGCAACCAGCGCCTGGCGGGCAGGTCTGGCGGGCAGTGGAACACGTCGCAGCAACGCCCGCGGGTACGCTTTTGGGTGACCAATATCGTTCTGGCGCCGCGATCGCCAGTGCCTTTCGCGCATGCGGGGCGATTTACGAGCCGGGCAGTCAGGTCTGGCAAATCGAGCCCGGCTGGCAACTCTATCTCAGCAGAAACCATGCGGCCGAGGTCGTGCAGGCGCACAGCGTCGTGCTGGCAACCGGCGCCCAGGAGCGCCCGGCCCCCTTTCCCGGTTGGACACTGCCCGGCGTCATGACGGTAGGCGCGGCGCAGATCCTGCTCAAGACGTCGCAACAGGTGCCGTCGGATCCCGTGTGGGTCGTCGGCAGCGGCCCGCTGCCTTTGCTCTACATGGTGCAACTCCTGCAAGCAGGCGGCACCATCGCGGGCTGGCTCGACACCTCACCGCGCGACAGCCTGCGGCGCGGCTTGCCGCATCTACTGCAGGCCCTGCCCGCGTGGCGCGATCTGTTGAAAGGGTGGAAATGGTTGCGGCAATTGCGCCGGGCCGCCATACCCATCGCTCCTGGTGTCGACCGCTTTGCGGTCACTGGCACAGGCCGTGTCGACAGCCTGACCTACACGACGGCCGACGGCGCCACGGTCACGGTTCCCGCCACGTTGGTGCTGGTGCATGAGGGGGTCGTACCCTCCATCCACATCACCCAGACCATCGGCTGCCGCCACTCATGGCGTGAGGCGCAGCAGTGCCTTGCCCCAGACGTGGATCAATGGGGGGAAACGTCGGAGGCCGGCATTTTCGTGGCCGGCGACGGCGCCGGTATCGGTGGCGCGACCGCAGCCTGCGTGAGCGGCGAACTGGCCGCGATCGGCGTTGCACATCGTGCCGGCGTACTGGATCAAGCGGCAGCAGAACGCGCGGCGGCGCCACTGCGCCGGCAATTGGCGTCGGCCCTGGCCAGCCGCCCAATGCTGGACGCCATGTACCCGCCCCGTCCCAGCACCTTCGATCCCAGCGACGACACCATCGTCTGCCGGTGCGAAGAACTTACGGCCGGAGACATCCGTCGCGCGGCCCTCATCGGACGTCCCGGCCCCAATCAGATCAAGTCGTTCACGCGTGCAGGCATGGGGCCTTGCCAGGGCCGACAGTGCGGTTATACGGTCGCGCACATCATCGCGCAGACGCAGCACAGACCCGTCGCAGAGGTCGGCTTCTATCGCATCCGCCCGCCCCTCAAACCCCTGACCTTGGGCGAATTGGCGACGCTCGACATCGAGGAGCCGCAATGAAGACGTGCACGGGATTCGACGTCATCGCGATCGGTGGCGGCCTGCATGGGCTTTCAGCCGCGCTGCGTCTGGCACGCGCTGGACAACGCGTACTGGTTCTGGAACGGTCGTGGGTGGGCAGACATGCATCGGGTGCCTCCGCTGCAGGGGTGCGCACGCTGAATCGCGATCGCGGGGAACTCGATCTGTCGCTGGAGTCGATGGCGATGTGGCACGACATCGAAGCGCTTGTCGGCGACACATGCGGCTTTCACGCCAATGGGCAGATCTGCGTCGCTGAAAGCCACGCATCATTGGACAAATTGACCGCCAAAGTCGATGCATTGCGGCGCGCCGGCTACACGCACGAAGAAATGATCGGTCCGGATGAGCTCAAGCGACTGCTCCCGGCGCTGAGTGGACACTGCGTGGGCGCATCGATTGCACGTGGCGACGGCGCGGCCGACCCGCATCGCACGCTGCGTGCGTTTCGCCGCGCGGCGGAGGCCGCAGGGGTGACGATACAAGAACAGTGCGGCGTGACCGCTATCGAACGGCAAGGCGCCGACTGGTGCGTCGTCGCGGGCGAGCGCCGCTGGATTGCACCCGCCGTCATCAATGCCGCGGGAGCGTGGTCAGCCCGCGTCGCGGCGATGGTGGGCGACGAGATTCCACTGGACACCAAGTCGTCGATGATGATGGTGACCGAGCGCCTGGCACCCTTCATCAAGCCTGTCGTGTCCATCATGGGACGTTCGCTGTCGTTCAAGCAGTCCGACCAAGGCACCCTCGTCATCGGCGGCGGACTGCAAGGCACGCCCAACCTGGATCGCGGCGCGTCCACGGCACGCATGCGCGTCCTGTCCAAGGGTGCGCATGCCGCGATCGATCTCTTCCCGGACGTGCGCGATATTCGTATCGTTCGCGTGTGGGCGGGGCTGGAAGCCAAAACCAACGATATGCTGCCGATCGTGGGCCCGTCGCCCAATGCGCCCGGCGTGTTTCACGCGTTTGGCTTTTCCGGCCATGGCTTTCAACTGGTGCCCGTCGTCGGCGCCGCACTGGCCGACTTGATCGTTCATGGTCACACGGCGCGCCCGATCCAGAATCTGCAGGCGGCTCGTCTGATGGATTCCGCTGCGGCATTCGCATTGCCTGCGATACCCGCCATTCCATCCCCCATCCCCGTGAAGGAGTCCACAGCATGATGCGCTACACCATCAAGCGACTGCTGCTGGCGCTGCCGACTTTGCTCGCCATGCTGACCGCCGTGTTCATTCTCGTTCGTCTCGTTCCCGGCGACCCTGCAGCGGTCATGCTGGGCGACCAGGCCAGTGCCGAAGCGCTGGCGGCATTGCGAACGAAGCTCGGACTCGACGCGCCCGTGTATGTGCAGTACCTGCACTTCTTGCGCGACATCCTTACCGGCAACTTCGGTATTTCCATGTCAAGCGGCCGGACTGTCTTGCAGGAAGTGGCGCTGGTGCTGCCTTGGACGATACAGCTCACGCTGGCGGCCATGTTGATCGGCGTGACGTTCGGCTTGCCGCTGGGTATCTGGGCTGCATTGCGGCGCAATGCGTGGCCCGACTATGTGGGCCGTCTGCTGTCGTTGACCGGCCTGTCGTTTCCCGCCTTTGTATCGGCCATTCTGATGCTCCTCGTATTTGCCATTCAGCTGCGGTGGTTCCCCGTCATCGGCTCGACCGCACAAGGCGACTGGCTCGCGCAGTTGCGCGGCCTGGCCCTGCCGGCCTTCAACCTGGGCTTGATCATGATGGCCTACGTGATGCGCGTGACGCGCTCATCCATGCTCGGCGTCATGGGCGAAGACTATGTGCGCACCGCCCGCGCCAAGGGCGTTCGACCCATGCGATTGATCTTGCGACATGGGCTGCGCAACGCGCTGATTCCCATCGTGACCGTCGTTGGCCTCTACTTCGGCACGTTGATCGGCAACTCGGTGCTGACCGAAATCGTGTTCAACCGCCCGGGCCTGGGCAAGCTGATCCTCGGCGCGCTCAACGCGCGTGACTACAGCCTCCTGCAAGGGCTGATGATCGTCTTTGCAGCCTGCGTCATCGTCGTCAACCTCCTCACCGACCTGGTCTATGGCCTGGTCGATCCAAGGGTGAAATACAAATGAGCGCTGTTGCCTTGACTCCCGCCGCACGGCCCAATGCCCTATGGCTGGCGCTACGCAAAAATCGCCTGTCCTGGATTGGTTTGGGATTGTTGGCCGTGATTGTGTTGGCCGCCATTTTCGCCCCCTGGCTCGCGCCGCATGATCCGTTGCAGCAGAACATCGCCTATCGATTGGAGCCACCCTCGGAAACCTTCTGGCTGGGAACGGACAGCTACGGCCGAGATGTGCTCTCGCGCCTGATCTACGGCGCGCGCATCTCGTTGTTCGTCGGCTTCGGCGCCATCATGATTGCGATGACCATCGGCTCGGCCCTCGGCATTCTGGCCGGTTATGTGGGCGGCCTGCTCGATCAGCTCATCATGGGGCTGGTCGACGTGCTGCTCTCATTTCCCACCTTGCTGTTGGGCCTGATGATCGCGGCAACGCTGGGCGCCAGCCTGGAAAATCTGATCATTGCCATCGCCATCACGGAAATCGCGCCATTCGTGCGGGTGGCGCGTGCCCCCACCATCACGCTCAAGCAGCGCGACTTCGTCGAAGCCGGCCGCGCGCTCGGCTTCGGCCCCATGCGCCTGATGCGCGTGCATATCCTGCCGAACATGATCTCCGATGTCGTGGTGCTCGGCTCATTGTGGATGGCCTCGGCAATCCGTACCGAAGCGTCTCTCAGCTTCATCGGACTGGGCGTGCCGCCACCCACCGCCACCTGGGGCAGCATGATCCGGGAAGGGTTCGAGAACATCCTCGACGCCTGGTGGCTGACCGTCTTCCCAAGCCTGGCGATCCTGATCACGGTACTGGCGCTGAACCTGCTGGGCGACGCCTTACGCGACGCCATCGACCCCAAACTGCGCTCGGAGTAATCATGAACGCGACTCAACCTGTGCTCGAGCTGCGCGACCTGCGCACCGAGTTTCGAATCGGCGGCCAATGGCATGCGGCGGTACGCGGTGTCTCCCTTACCGTGCACCCCAACGAAACCCTCGCCATCGTCGGCGAATCGGGCAGCGGCAAAAGCGTGACGGCGCTTTCCGTATTACGCCTGCTGCCGGCCAGCGGCGCACGTCACGGTGCGGGATCGGTGTGGCTCGACGGCCTGGAGATCAGCACTATTCCCGAAAAGGAAATGGCGAAGCTTCGTGGGGACGCGATCGCCATGATTTTTCAGGAACCCATGACCTCCCTGAATCCCACCATGACCATCGGCGATCAGATTGCCGAGGCCATTCGCCAACACCGGCGCGTTTCCTGGAAAGAGGCCCGAGCGCTCGCCTTGGACGCGTTGAATGAAGTGAAGATACCCGCAGCGGCCAAGCGCTTCGATGACTATCCCCATCAGTTTTCAGGCGGCATGCGGCAGCGCGTGATGATCGCGATGGCGCTGGCCTGCAAACCAAAAGTGCTGCTCGCCGACGAGCCCACCACGGCCTTGGACGTGACGATCCAGGCGCAAATTCTGACGCTGCTGGACGACTTGAAAACGGCGCATGGCATGGCTGTTGTGTTCATCACCCACAACCTCGGCGTGGTTGCCCAGATCGCCGACCGCGTTGCCGTCATGTACGCCGGTGAGGTTGTGGAGTTGGCCGACGCCACCGCCTTGTTTGCCCGCCCCACGCACCCGTACACGGAGGCGCTGCTGCGCGCAATGCCGCGCGTGGATATCGACACAAGTCATCTGGATCCCATCCCCGGCAGCGTGCCCCCACTCACTGCCATGCCCGGCGGCTGTGCCTATGCCTCGCGCTGCGCCTTGCGCGAGAATCGTTGTCTGGAGAATCATCCCATGCTTGAAGCATTGCCCGGCAGTGAACATCAAGTGCGTTGCATCGTGCGCGCCGAGCGCTCGAGAGAAACCGCATGAGCGCCCTCCTTGAGGTCCGTCATCTGGTCAAACGTTTCGAAAGCGGCGGCGGCTGGCTGGGCGGTGAGAAACAGATCGTGCGTGCCGTCAATGACGTCTCGTTCAGTGTGGGACGGGGCGAGTCGATCGGGCTGGTCGGTGAGTCGGGCTGCGGCAAATCCACCGTCGCGCGCACGCTGCTGCGTTTGATCGAGCCTGATGAAGGCGAGATCGTATTTGAAGGCAAGGATCTGCGAAAAGCGTCGCCAGCCGAATTACGCAAGCTCCGTCAGCGCATACAGATCGTGTTTCAAGACCCTTATGCTTCGCTGAATCCCCGCCGCACGGTACGCCAGACGCTTGCCGAGCCGCTGATCGTGCACGGCTTGGGAAACGCTGCACAGATCGAAGCGAAGATTACGAAGACGATCGTCGAAGTTGGCTTACCCGCAACAGCGCTCGATCGCTATCCGCATGAGTTCTCGGGAGGCCAGCGTCAGCGCATCGGCATTGCCCGCGCACTGGTACTCGATCCAGAGTTGATCATCGCCGACGAACCAGTGTCGGCATTGGATGTGTCGGTTCAAGCTCAGATCCTGCAGCTCTTGCAGCGACTCAAGGAAGAGCGTGGCTTGTCGTTCGTTTTCGTCTCGCACGACCTGGGCGTGGTGCGACACTTCTGCGATACAGTCTGCGTGATGTATCTGGGACGCATCATCGAGACCGGGCCCACGCGCGAAATTCTGGATGGACCGCGCCATCCCTACAGTCGCATGCTGCGCGACTCTTCGCCTGTACCCGACCCGGCAGCGCGCATCACACTGGAAAAAATCGTGGGCGAGATCCCGGCCCCCACCCATCTGCCCAGCGGGTGCACCTTCCACCCTCGCTGTTCGCGCGTACGCGACGATTGCAAGGCATCGCTGCCGCCATTGACGGCCATTCAGCCTAGCCGGGCATGTGCGTGTTATTACCCGATCGACGTCGCGCCATAAACGATGAGCCGACATCACCCTTCGTAAATCAGCGCCAGCGCTTCGCGCGACGCACCCAACCGTTCCGACAGCTCGCGCGCGGCATCGCGCAAGAGCGACGTCATGCGCGGCGCGTCCAGCGTAAGAATCCGTGCGGCGAGACCGGCCAAGGTCAAGGCCGCGACGAACCGATCTTCATTGCCGAAGATCGGTATCGACCACGACGCGCTATACGGATCACGTACGCCGCTGGAGAAGAACGGCAACGGCTCTTTCCCGCGCTTGGCCAGTTGATCCCAGACATTGAACACCCGGCCGGTGGACGATTGATCGGGCGGCATCACGCTACCCGCCAGCACCTGACTATGCAGCCCTTCGTAGGGTTGGGAGCGAAACAGGCACAGTCGTGACCCATCCTTCTGCGGCGTGTAGTACGAGGCGCTTTCGCCAGTCTCCTGGGTGAGCGCCGTCAATACAGGCATCACGACTTCGGCGAGTTTGAAGCCCCGCTCATACACGCGCCCCAAGTACAGCACCCGAGGCCCGAGCGAGTAGATGCCTTCCTGGTTGCGCACCACATAGCCCGCTCGCATCAACGAGTTCAACAGCCTGAATATCGTCGTCTTGTGCAGCGGCGATATGGCCGCCAGTTCGGCCAACGAGAGGCTGGGTCGTTGCGGCGAAAAGCAGTCCAACACGCTCAGTGCACGCTCTACGGCGATGACGCCATCATTACTCATGCTTGTCTTCCCACCCTTCACTCCGACCGGCTCATTGTACAGAGTACAACGCCATTTCACTCGATATAGTGAGCGTTCAAGACACAACACTGACGAGGAAGACAATGACCGGCACATCGCTTTTAGTCGTAACGGCGCACGTCGGGGACTTTGTTTGGCGATGCGGCGGCGCGATCGCCCTGCACGCCAAGCAAGGCACCCCGGTGCATGTGATTTGCCTGAGCTATGGCGAAAACGGTGAATCCAACGCCGCATGGTCGGCCGCCCCGGCGCCCGGCCGCGACGAGGTCAAGGCATGTCGTCGAGCGGAAGCCGAAACAGCTGCCACCATTCTCGGCGCCACGCACGTCGATTTTCTGGACCTCGGCGACTATCCGCTGCCCGAATCGACGGCGACCGTGCAGCAGATTGCGCAGGCGATCAGGCGGATCAAGCCGGCCACCATCCTCACGCATCCCGAGCGCGATCCCTCAAACCTGGATCATTGCCGCACCTTCAACATGGTGCTCGGCGCCAGAATGATGGCGCTCGCGCCGGGTCATGGCGCCGACATCGCATCGCCTGCGCAAGTGATGTCGTTCGAACCGCATCAGCCGGAGCTTTGTGATTTCAAGCCCAACGTCATGCTCGATATCAGCGAGGTCTGGGACACCAAAAAACAAGCCATGCAGGCGATGCCCACTCAGAAGAACCTGTGGGCATATTACGAACGCGTCGCGCTGCAACGGGGCGCACAGGCCGGCCGGCGCGGCCAGAGCGCAGCCGTTTACGGTGAGGCGTACCAAAGCGTTTTTCCGTCGGTAAGAACGTCTTTGGTCTGAGCACTACCCCACATAAGAAATAGAGGAGACAACATCATGAAAGCGCACTTCCTTCGTTCAGCGGCAGCAGCCATCCTGCTTGCGGGGCTCTCGGCCCAGAGTGCGGCCGCCGAGACGTATCCGACCCGCCCAATCAAACTCGTCATCCCCTTTGCAGCGGGCGGCCCCGCCGATATCGTCGGCCGGGAAATTGCCCGCGTGCTCGATAAGGAACTCGGGCAACCGATGGTTATCGTCAACCTGGGCGGCGGCCATGGCGTACCGGCGCTCAACCAAGTGCTTGGCGCGCCGGCCGATGGCTATACCTTGTTCATGCCCGCCTCAGGCAACATGACGATTCCGCATCCTGCCACGAAGGACCTTGATCTGAAGCGTGTGCTGACGCCGATCAGCCAACTGACGTCGAGCCCGCATGTGCTGGTGATATCGAAGACGATTCCCGCCGACAACCTCAAGGACTTCATCGCCTACGCCCGCGCCCATCCCGGCCAGGTCAACTTTGGATCGGCAGGTACCGGCGGCGTCGCCCACCTCGGCATGGAGATGTTCAAGAGCCAAGCCGGCGTCGACGTGGTTCATGTGCCCTATCGCGGCACCTCGCAGGCCGTCACCGATCTGGTACCCGGCACGATCCACGCCCTGTTCAGCAGCATGCCGTCACTCAAAAGCATGATCGACAACGGCACCATCAAGGCCATCGGGATGTCCGCCCCCAGCAAGAGCGACATGACGGCATCCATTCCGGTCATCGCCAACGCCGGATTGCCAAAGATGGAATACACCACGTGGTATGGCTTGTTCGCCAAGGCCGGCACCCCGCCCGAAATCGTCGCCACGCTCAACCGGGCGGTAAAAACCGCGTTGACCGATCGCGCGTTGATCGAAAAGCTGGATCCGCAAGGCATCGAACTGGTCTCGTCTTCGCCCGAAGGGTTGGCGCAACTGGTTGACGTCGATACCGACAAATGGACGAAACTCATCGCCGCGCAGCACATCACGATCGAGTAATTTTTCGCCTCATGCTCAACCGCGCCTACCGCCCGAAGCGGTAGGCGTTGACAACTGCGCAGGGGGTGCGGCGCTCGCCCCCTGCAAAACCAGCATCCCTGCAACCACCAGGAGCGCGCCCATCACGCGCAATGGCGTGATGGCTTTGACGGGCAGCCCCATCAAGCCCACATGATCGATCAACATCGCGCATACCACCTGCCCGATCACCACGCACACGATGAAGGTCGTGGCGCCCAGGCGGGGCATCAGCACCAATGCTGCCGTCACGTAGATCACGCCGGCGATTCCCCCTACCCACAGCCACCACGGCCCTTGCACGACACGTCCGAGCGCCGGCATGGGCACGCGCAGGGCCACGATCAGGGGCAAGACCACCAGCAGGCTTACTGCCAGCGATATCACCGTGGCCCACAGCGGATGCCCCAGCGCTCGACCGAGGCCGGCATTGCTGCCGGCCTGAAGCGGCACCGCCGCGCCGGCCAACATGGCCAGCCCGAGCGGCATCAACGTGGAAATAGAGAAAGGTGCGGCCATCGACTCGGCACTCCAAAGCACTGCAAACAGGATTGCCAGATCATCGATCATCTATTTAAATAATGGAAATTCCAACTTCTCATACCGATTATTCGCCGCATGGATGACCTAAGACGTATCGACCTGAATTTGCTGCTTACCTTGCATGCCCTGTTGGTTGATCGGCACGTCACGCGAGCGGCGCAGCGTCTGCACAAGAGCCAGCCAGCAGTGAGCCACGCCCTGGCGCAACTGCGCGGCATCTTCGATGATCCGCTCCTTGTACGGCGCGATGGCGGGCTGGCGCTTACACCACGCGCACAGGCGCTGGAGCGGCCCCTGGAGGCTGCGTTGGAAGACCTGCGCGGGATTCTGCGCACACCTGGGTTCGATCCCCATCGCGTGCAACGTTCTTTTCGTCTGGCGCTCTCAGACTACGGCGCACGTCTCATCCTGCCTGCGCTGATGCGTCAATTAAGGCAGGATGCGCCCGGCATCGATCTCGCCGTGACGCAAGCCAGCCGAGAGGCCATGCTCGCGCAGTTGGCCGATGACGACATCGACGTCGCAATAGGGGTGTTTCCGAAGGCGCCGCCGTCGATTCACACCGGCACGTTATTCGATGAGCATTTCATCAGCGTGGCGGATCGTGCGACAGTGCCCGCGGTGGGGCTGACCAGAACTGAATGGTTGGCGCGACCGCATGTGCTTGTGGCCATGCGGCCCGATGGCCACAACGAGATCGATGAGGCGTTGGCTGCGGCACGCCTTGAGCGGCGTATCGCCCTCGTCCTGCCGCACTGGAGCGCAGCGCTGGAAGTGATCGCAGGAACCGATCTGGTGTTGACGGTGGCGAGTCGCTGCACGACAAAACAAATAAAAAATTCGCACTTACGCCGTTTCGCGCCGCCTATCGATCTGGCGCCGTTTGCGTTTCAACAGGCCTGGCATGCCCGACGCACGGACGATGCCGCGCATGTCTGGCTGCGGGAGCGTATCGCGCAGTGCGTGTCATCTGCTTAAGCATGAACATGCAAACGTGTCCGCGCTATCGCACCGGCAATCCACCTGGGGCGGTTTGCCCCGGCGCAATCGCCAGGATCAACTCCACCCGCCGATTGGCCGCACGGCCATCAGCGGAATCGTTGCTGGCCAACGGCCGCGTGTGGGCGTAGCCCACCGCGCGCAGGCGCTCGCTCGAAATCCCATCGTTGATCAGCTCGCGCAATACGCTGGATGCCCGACCTGACGACAGCTCCCAGTTCGAGGCGAACTGCTTGTTCTGAATGGTGATCGCGTCGCTATGCCCTTCCACCGAGATCTCATACGCGTTGTGCTGCAAGGCATCCGCGATCGACTTGATCACCTTCGAACCCGCCGGACCCAAGGCAGCCTGACCCGACGGAAACAGCAACTCGCTGCTGATACGCAGGCTGATGGTTTTTTCGTTGACGATCACATCGACCGAACTGCCCAAGGTATCCAGCCCCAACGCTTGCAATGATGGCGGCTCGGGATCGGCGGGCGGCGGCGTGGCCACGAGCGGCGCCACAGGCGCGCCGACGGACACCAGCGGCGCGCCTTGATGCCCAGCCGCCGGTGCTGCGGTGGGTGCCACTGTCGCATTCGGCGTATGGGCATCCTTCACCCACACGACCGGGCCTGGCCGATCGATATCGGGCACCGGCGCCCAATTGCCGCCTGGCGTCAACGTATCGGGAACGGGGGGCAACGCGGTGTGCAGCGCCGTTGTGGCCGGCGCTGGCGTGCTCGCAGCGGACGCCACCATCGCCGCCAGCGGCACCTGCATGGTTTGCGCCACCGGCTCGTCGGTCGCAGAAGGCGGCTTGCTCATACGCGATAGCCCCAGCATCACCACCAGCATCGCCAGCAATAACGTAAAGAGATCGAGATAGCTCAACAGCCAGTTTTCGTCCGACTCGGCTTCAGAGGGCGCGCCGAAGTGCCATCGGGCAAAGCGCCCCGACCCCCGTGCTGCAATCAGGGCGCTGGCGCGGCGCGATGGCGTGACGGCTTGCGGCGTGCGGGCGCCGCCCATGCGTTCGGTACGCTCGAGGCTGACCGCTTGCGCGCTCATCGCCGGGCCGAGAAATTGTAGGCGGGCGTGACCGCAGGCCGAGCCGTGGCGGTACCGGACCGCGGGGACGCGGCAGCAACGGCGGCAGCGCTCATCGCATCAGGCTCGCTCTTCGACGCGGGCTTGGCCGCCCGGCTGCCATCGTCGATCTCGTCCTCGATGTGCAGCATGAACGCCTCCAACGTGGCGCGCACGGCCGAAGGCCCGCGTTTGTCGCACATCATCGAGATCCCCTGCAGCACCAGATTCATGCGTTCGACGCGCTGCTCGGTGCGGCGCTCGAGCTTGATCGCGATCGGCTTGGCGATCATGTTGGCCAGCAAAATGCCGTAGAAGGTGGTCATCAGCCCCACGGCCAAGTGATGGCCGATCGTGTCCATACTGCCGGACCCCAGCACCGTCATCAGATTGATCAGCCCCACCAACGTGCCCAGCATGCCGAAAGCCGGCGCAAAGGTGGCGATGATGCGAAACATATGCGCTTCGGCACGTTCACGCGCGCGCAGCCGGGCAATGCGCCACTGCAGCAGATCGATGATCTGGTCTTCGGGTGTGTGGTCGATGATGAGCTGCACGCCGGTACGCAGAAACGGGTTCGATACCTTTTCGAGCGCGCGTTCCACTTTGCGGATGTCGTCGTTCATCCACAGCTTGGCCATGGCGACCAGCTCGTCGATATCGCTCTGGCTATCGATGCGATCGTCGCGAAACACGGTGCGCACCAAGGTGCCGATGCGCTTGATCTCGTGCAGCGGATAGGCCATCAGCAACGCGGCGCACGTGCCGCCGATCACGATCACCAGGCCGGGCAAGTTGATGTAGTTGCTTGGCTGGCTGCCCGAGAAGGCAGCCGCGATAAGCAGGGTCAAGGCGCCGACGGCGATGCCGATGACGGTGGATAAGTTCATGAGTGTGTGTCCCTGAGCCGGGGAGCAGCAAAGGGCAAAAGCCCCGGCGACACACGATTCTAGTCAGCAAGCGGCCCCGACTATCCCGCGAAAAGCAGCCGATAAATGCCTCAGGTCGCGGCTTTCACAGGTCGGACGGCCGCTTCGGAATCAGTGTTACAGCGATGCCGGCCACCACCGCGGCAACGGCAAACACGATGAAATTCCACTCAGCACCCCGCCCAATGCCGGCAATGTAACCGCCCAGAAGCGGCCCGCTCATTGCGCCCACCCGTGCAAAGCTCAGCGCCCATCCCGTGGCGGTGCCCCGCGCATGCGCCGGATAGTAATCGGCCAGGTAGCCCGTCAAAATCAACGAGGCCGAAATGCTGCCGATACCTGCCAAGGCCACGAACACATAATTGAGCCACAGCGAATACCCCTGCATCAGGCCCAGAATCGCGCCGGCGCCCAGCAGGAACGCCGCCGCCACGGCCCGCTTCGGGCCCACGCGATCGGCGATCGCTCCCAACGCCAGCCCGCCGATGGCAGAGGCGAGACTGAACACCGCGAGAAAGAGCAGACTCGACCCCAGGTCGTAACCCAGCTTGCGCATGATCTGCGGCAACCAAGTGTTCAATCCATAAACGAGCAGCATCCCCAGAAACAACGCGATCCAGAAGAACACCGTGGCGCGCAGGTTGCGCGGCGCGAAAATGGCCGACAGCACGGCTTTCCAATTGGCACGCGGGCCGTCGGCAGTGGCGGCTTGCGCCCGCGGCACGTTCAAACCGCCCAATCCAAAGCGCGCCGCCAGACGCGCTGCCTCGTCATGACGGCCCTTGGCGATCAGATATTCCATCGACTCGGGCAGCATGCGCGCCATGAACGGCACCGCCAAAAGCGGAATGACCCCCGCGCCAATCACGCCACGCCACCCTAGATGGGGCACCAGCCAGATCGCCAACAGCGCGGCGCTCAAGATGCCGAAGGAGTAGCCGGAATACATCACGCCGTAATTGAAACTGCGCCGATGCGGTGGCGAATATTCGATCGTGAGCGCGGCGGCGACCGGAATCACACCGCCCAACCCCAAGCCCCCGATAAACCGAAACACGCCAAACATAAACGGCGTCGGCGCCAACGCCGCACCGATCATCGTCAACGAGAAGAGCGACACGCACATCAGCAGCATGCCGCGCCGTCCCACCAGATCGCTCAGGGTGCCGATGAAAAATGCCCCGAAAAACATCCCTACCAAGGCATAACTGCTCAACACACCCAACTGCAGCGGCGACAGCATCCACGCGCGGTCCTCGGCCATGGTCGGCAGCACCGCCCCCATCACCCCCACGTCGTACCCTTCGAAGAGAATCGCCAGCCAGCACACGAACAACACTGTTTTCGTGGTGCGTGCGGGCACGCTCCATTCAGGCGCAGGCGCGCCCGCGTTGGGGGCCGGCGCATGCGGGGCAAGCGCGGGTGCTGCAGTCGTGGATGATGTCATCGTGGAGCCTGATTGATTACGCCTCACGCCGGCGCGTATTGCGCCATGGCCTTGGCGAGTGCGGTGCCATGCTCATCGGCCAGCGCCGCGTTGCGTAATTCGTGCAGCGCCGCTGGCGAGAGCGTGTTGGGCGCGCGATCCACCATGCCCATCAGCAATTCGTAGTTCTTCACGCCCCGCGCATGCGTGTCGCTATAGCCCTTGACCAACCGTTGGCACAGCGCGATCTCCAGCGCCAATGCGGGGTGCGCCGCCGCGTGGTGCGCAATGCGTCCCAGCCAGCCCTCGATGCGTTGCGTCTCGGCGTGATAACGCAGTGTGGACCGGCGCCAGCGCCGCATGCCCGACACCATCGACAGCATCAGATAGCCCCGCAATGAGCTGGTTCGAATCACCCGCCCCGACTGTGTGAACGCGCCAACAACGCGATTGAAGATTCCCGGCGCCAGTAGACGCCGGCCCAGCGCCGCCGGCAGCGTCTCGGCAATCTCATCAAGACGCGGATGCATGTACTCATTGATGGTCAGCAACTGGTCATCGGCCACCTTGACCTCTTGCCGTACACGATCGAACCGCGTGGCCCGCGTTTTCAGATCCGCGACACGGATCGTGTCTTCATAAGACATCCACAGCGCCAGATGCCGCGCCGTCTCGCGCACCAGTCGTGCGTCATCCGCGCGGCTATGCCGCTGCACGGCCTCGAGCCGGTCGAGATACAGATCGGCATAGGCTGGATCCTGATAGTCGATCAATCGCCGTACCCCTTCGATCGCAACGGCCTGCACATCGGCCGCAAACAGATTGCGCACCCGCACGACCAACGCGGCCAGTTCCGGCTGCGCGGGACGCGGCAACGGCGCAGCTTCTGTATTGGCCGCCGGCGGCACCACCCCGGGCGCGTCCACGCGCGCATACGCGGCATCGAACGCCCGCAGGCTGGCTTTCACGCCCACGCCGCCGCGCTCGATGGTCGCTTCGAATGCGGCGCGCCCAAACGGCAACGTGCCGGTTGCTGCAAGCGCCCCGAAAAGAATGGCGCTGATCACACTGCCCGCCTGCTCGGCGGCCTGTGCCATATCGAAATGCACAAAGCGCTTGGCTGCACGCGATGCATGCGCAAGCAGCGCCGGACTATCCACACGCCCATCGCCCATGGCGGATTTTTCGGCAATGGAATACACGCGATGCGTGGATGCGATGAAGGTTGTGCGTGACGGCGTGACCAGCCCGCGCTGCACAGCGCGCCCGGCTTCCATCAACTCCGACGCCAGCACGATATCCACGTCGCCCGGCATCGGCATCAATGCAAATACCGGTGCGCCGCCATCGGCCAGCGCGCGCTCGCGCGGATAGATCTCTACGTAGTAAATGGTGGCGCCCGTGCGTTGCGCCACGCCAGGCACCGACGTGGTTTGCGCCAGATAGCCGTTGCTTTCCGCCAGGTCGACGATCCAGTCGGCCAGCACGCCGCCGCCCTCACCGCCCATGGCGAGGATGGCGATCTTGATCGGTTTTACGTTGGATCGCGTCGTCATCACAGCACCCACTGCGCGCGGCGTGCTTCGGCGCGCCGTTGCAACCAGCCGATCACGGCGCCGCGCAACCGCTGCCGGGCGCGATCCCAACGCGTGGGATTACTCACGATCTGCGCGCGATAAAACGACGGGCACAAGACCGCAGCGTGCGAGACCTCGCCGCACAGTCCGCAACCCACACAGCTGTCCATTACGGTAGCTACCGGATCAGTGCGCAGCGGATCCGGATTGGGTTTGATCGATAACGACGGGCAACCCGAAAGCCGGATGCACGAGTGATCGCCGGTACAGGTATCGGCATCCACGCCAAAGCGTTCGCGCACCACACGCTCGCCCGCGGCAATCGCCTGACGTACTTTGGGCTTCTCGCGCCGTTGCATATTGAGCATGCATTCGCTTTGCGCCACCAGCACTTTGGGCCCTTTGACGGTGGTCGTAAGTGCCTCGCGCAATGTGTCCGTCATCGCCTTCAAGTCATACGTGCGCCGGATGGTTTGGACCCACTCCACGCCCACACCGCGCGCCGCCTTCTCGATCAGGTGACCGGTACTGCGCGTGGGATTCAAGGCCTTGGACGACAGGATGTCCTGTCCACCAGTGGCCGACGTATAGCTGTTGTCGACGACGATGGTGAGGTTGTCGCTGCGGTTGAACACCGCGTTGGCGATGCCACTCGTGAGCCCGTTGTGCCAGAAGCCGCCGTCGCCCATCACCGAAATCGCCCGCTTGCCGGCCGGCACATTCAACGCTGCTGCGCCGGCCGCGCCGAGCCCATATCCCATCGTGGTATTGCCCAGATTGAACGGCGGCAAGATCGAAAACAGATGGCAACCGATATCGGCAGACACGTGGTGCGGCCCCAGCTCGCGCTCAACCAGCTTCATGGCGGTAAAGATGGGTCGTTCCGGGCATCCCGTGCAGAAACCCGGCGGGCGGGCATGCACGGTATCCTCCAGCGCCAGCACGGGCGCCGGTGTTTCTTCTTCGGCCATCGCCACGTCAGCGGGCGTCAACGGCGTCTGCCCGGCGCCTTCCGGCGCATCGGCGTCGGCGTCGGCGTCGACCCTGGCATGAGCATTCCCACCTGCATTGCCGTGCCCGAATGCCTCTGCACTCGCATTGCCCGACGCTTCCACGGGCACCGCCGTCCGGCGCACTTCCTGCGCCACGAGCGGAATCACGCGCCGCGCCACCGGCTCGACCGGCACCGGCTCGATGCGGCCGTAGTGCTCGAGGAAAAGACGAATCCCCTTGAGCATCGTGGCCGCGGTGTATTCCCCGGCCATCGGCAACATGTCCTTGCCGTGCAAGGCCGCAGTTTGACCCGCGCGGCGCAAGATCGACGCGATGTTCTGCTCGACGAAATTCGGTTGCCCTTCTTCCAGCACCAGCACCGCGCGCTTGCCTTCGCAAAAGCGCAGCAGCTCGGAATCGATCAACGGATACGCCACGTTCATCACGTAAAGCGGTATCGCCGATTCACCATACACGTCCGACAGCCCCAAATGATCGAGCGCCCGGATGGCCGTGTTGTAGCCCCCACCTTGCACGATCAGACCGATGTCGTCGGCGCCGTCGGAAAAGAACTCATTGAGCTGGCGCTGCTCGATAAACTTGATGGCTGCCGGCCAGCGGTCCTTGATCTTCTCTTGCTCATGCAGAAAGCTTGCCGGCGGCAACACAATGCGGCTCACATCGCGATGCGGCGTTTCCATCGCATCCTTGATGGTGAACGTGGGCCGGCGGTTATCCGACGCCACGAACTGCCCATGCACATGGCAAGCGCGAATCCGCAACTGCAGCATCACCGGCGTATTGGTGGCTTCAGACAGGTCAAAGCCGTCCTTCACCGACTGCACGATACAGGGCAGGTTGGGTCGCGGATCGAGCAGCCACATTTGCGACTTCATCGCAAACGCATGGCTGCGCTCCTGCATGATCGACGACCCTTCGCCGTAGTCTTCACCCACGATGATCAGCGCACCGCCGGTCACGCCCCCGGACGCCAGGTTGGCCAACGCATCGGAAGCCACATTGGTGCCTACCGTGGCCTTGAACGTGACGGCACCGCGCAACGGATAGTTGACAGAAGCCGCCAGCGTCGCCGCCGCGGTCGCCTCGCTAGCGCTGTTCTCGAAGCGGATCCCGTGCTCTTGCAGGATGTCCTGCGCATCGGCCAGCACATCCATCAGATGCGAAATCGGTGCGCCCTGGTAGCCCGCCACGTAGGCCACACCCGATTCGAGCAGCGCCTTGGTCACAGCCAGAATACCTTCGCCGCTGAACACCTCGCCCGCGCCAAGCCGCAACTTCTTGACCTCTTCAACGAATGAACGCTCAGCCATGTGTCGCCTCTGGTGGGGAAATTGGGGTGCCGCGGAAGAATTCCATCCGAAGTAATATATTTTCAAACCAATATATTCAAAATCATGGTTTTCCCGCAAAGGGGGGGGCCGTCTCCACGTGGCTCGCTCTGGCGTCGCGTTTGTGACACACTGCTCGCGTTTTCCCGCGAGCGTGTCACCCCATTTATGTCAGACCACGACAATCACCCGTTCATCGACGACTATCTCCCGGCCCTGCTCGCGCAGGCCAGTCACTTGATATCGGATGAGTTTCACAAGACGGTTCGCAAAAACGGCGTTTCCGTCACCGAATGGCGCGTATTGGCCACCTTGTACGGCGCAGGTGAAATCAGTATCGGGAGCCTGGCCGACATGGCGACCACCAAACAGCCCACCGTCACGCGTCTGCTCGACCGGCTGGAAGTGTTGGGGCATGTACAGCGCGTGGCGCACGCCACCGATGGCCGCGTCACACTCGTGCGCATCACAGACCCCGGCAAGAAGTTGATCGCGTCACTGATCAAGAAAGCCAAGAAACACGAGGATCAGGTAATGGAAGACCTGATGCCGGGCGAATCGAAGGCATTGAAAGAAACGCTTCGGCGCTTGATTGCGCACTATCGCTAGGCTATCGAATCCCTGTCGTTGCTAAACGGCCTGAGTCTTCAGGTGTCGTAGACGACCAACAGCCTATAGGCTGTATAAACATTTTACAAATCAAGTTGCGTATTTTTGATTTACATCATATAGTTTGTAAATCACTTCTACAGCATGAGGTTTGTATGGCTGACTTCACCGTACGCACCGCTGAGCAATTACCGGCGCTCCTCAAGGCGTTCCGCAAGCAATCGGGCATGACGCAATCCGCTATTGCCATGCGCTTGGGCGTTACCCAGCAATCACTGTCCTCCGTTGAGCGCAATGCTGCGAAAGTCAGTGCCGAGCGCCTATTGGAGATCTTGAGCATCCTGGGAGTAGAGCTTGTGCTGCGCAATGCCGATAAATCGCCGACGCGCAAGCCATCGTCTGGCCCGAGCTGGTGAACAATGGGCCGACGCTCACATACCCGCACACTCAATCTCTGGATGAACGGAGAACGCGTCGGAACCTGGAGCCTTAAACCGCATGCCGGTGAGGCCCTACAGTACGCCGACACGTGGATTGGCTCTAGCCAAGGGCGGCCACTGTCGCTTTCACTCCCCTTCACGCCAGGTAATCAACCGCATCGCGGCGAAGCCGTACGCACCTATTTTGAGAACCTGCTGCCGGACAGTAAGGAAATCCGTGAGCGCGTTGCTCGCCGATTCCAGGCAGGTTCGACTGACGCGTTTGCGCTGCTGGCCGAGATTGGTCGGGACTGTGTGGGTGCATTGCAGATCCTGCCTGAAACTGTGACGCCGGGCGGCATTGAGCAGGTCGAGGCAACGCCACTCGACGATACGGCCGTGGCAGAGGTTTTACGCAATACCCTGGCACCGGCACCGATTGGCGGGCGGGACACGGCCGCTGACCAAGACTTCCGGATCTCGATCGCAGGCGCACAAGAAAAGACCGCCCTCCTCTGGTTCAAACAGCAGTGGCACCTCCCTCATGGTGCCACTCCCACCACCCACATCTTCAAGCTTCCGCTCGGATTGGTCGGCAACCTCAGGTTCGACATGGGGGAGTCCGTTGAAAATGAGTGGTTATGCTCGGAGATCCTGCACGCCTATGGTCTGCCTGTTGCCCGCACACAGATGTGCCAGTTCGAGGACATGAAAGTGTTGGCAGTCGAGCGTTTCGACCGTAAATGGTGGACAGCTTCCAACGGCAAGCGCTGGCTCGTCCGCCTGCCGCAAGAAGACATGTGTCAAGCCACCGGGACGCCTCCACACCTGAAGTACGAGGCAGACGGCGGGCCGGGTGTCCGTACCATCATGAAGCGACTGGCTACTTCCATGGACCCGGACGGTGACCGCCGAACATTCTTTCAAGCGCAGGTCCTATTCTGGATGCTGCGCGCAACCGACGGTCATGCCAAGAACTTCAGCATCTTCCTCGACGCGTCTGGCAGCTATCGGCTCACACCACTGTACGACGTGCTTTCCGCGTATCCGGTCATCGGCAGGGGCGCAAACCAACTCTCGCCATTCAAAGCGAAGATGGCCATGGCCGTGCGCACGAAGAATGCTCATTGGATAATGCGCGACATCCAGCGCCGGCACTGGTTGACCGTTGGGGCAGAACATGGGGTGATGGCCCCCGACGGCCGCGGATCGGATGCTGTAGTCGATGATCTCGTGGCGCGCACGCCTGGGGTCGTGAAGCACATTCGCGCGCTATTGCCGGAGGGATTTCCCCAGCACGTGGCCGATCGCATCCTGAAAGGCCTGGAAGACGCCGCTAACAGGCTGGCCGGTTGATGCCGAGCGACGAACGCGTTTCCGTCTGGCGGGAGCGGCACTAATCGATGCTAATTCCGTTAGCTTGCACCACCCGCTGCCATTTTTGTACTTCTTCTCGCAGATAGGCATTGAACACTACGGCAGGGGAAGCCACGATTGTCATGCCGAGCTCAGCGAGCATCAGCGGGACTGAGAGGTCCAGATCACGCACTTCAGCGACAAACTCGCGTCCTTTTGCATGACCGTCCAGGATCATGATTTCAGCGACCGCGCTCCCAAGTGCAGATATCGATGATCGTCGCCTTCTATGAACTATGCCTGCCGAGCGCAGGTCAGTTTTGCGCTTCAAGTAGGTAATTGTTTAGACGTAAGAACTTATCATCGCAATTATCAAAGCCGATGGTCGGCGTTATAGCGCCGTCCACACCCGACGAAGCCATCAGGACAACATCAGAGCTGGCCCATGCAAAGGCACAGCCATGATGGCGGGATCAAGGAGAGAGACAATGTCCACAATCACGCGCCGCGGCTTTATCGCGGCCGGCACACTCATGGCGTTTTCGCGTCCGCTGCGCGCCAGCGCCAAACCCGTTACGCTGATCGTTCCTTATGCTGCGGGCGGTCCTAATGACAGCTTCGCCCGCTTGCTAGCTGAAGGGATGGGCGCCAAGCTCGGCAAATCATTCATTGTGGAAAATAAGCCTGGTGCCAATGGCATCATTGGCGCCTCCCAAGTTGCCCGCGCGCCCAATGACGGGAGCACACTGTTGATGGGGGGCTCCGGGCCAGTATCTTTGAACATCATGCTTCGCCCTAGCCTGCAATACAAATTCGACAGCTTCGACTCGGTGGCCATGATGTTCGACGGGCCGTTGACCATCACCGTACCGTCCACCATCAATGTCAAAACCATTGCAGAACTGGTGGCCTACTCTAAGAGAGAAAACCGGGCATTGACCTATGGGTCACTTGGGCCGGGTAGCGTCACGGATCTTTACGGATTGATCATGTCAAAGGCGTTGGGCATTCCGTTAACTGCTGTGCCCTACAAAAGCACGCCGACGAGCCTGATCGACCTCATCACAGGCCGCAACGATCTCTCCTACATGACGCCTATTGCCTTGGCCGACCATCAAAGGGCTGGCGCGGTAAAAATACTGGCGCTCACCACAGATCAACGCGATCCGTTCCTACCCGACGTGCCTTCGGTGACCGAACTCGGCTATCCACAATTGAAGGCAAGCTATTGGACCGCCCTCCATGCACCTAAAGGTACGCCGAAAGCACTCATAAATGACTATGCAGCAGCTGCCATTCAGACAGTGCAGTCTGAGGGCTTCCGCAAGCTGCTTACCTCCAATGGGCAAATCGAAAAGGCGGGCGGCCCGCAAGCATTGGAGGCGCAGCTCGAATGGGATCGGCAATACTGGGGCAAAGTAATCCGGGAAAACAACATCGTGCTCGACTGATGAGGCCACCGCTCCCTTGAAGTAGCGCGGACTGCCAGCTACGTCCACGCGCTCATGCGATGCCACGCCCCTTGCTCAAGGGGCGAATTTTTTGACCACATTGAAGGCTCTTGGACAACTACGATGCCTGTGATCGTATTGAATTCCTCTTGTACGCCTTGAATGCTTTGCGAAATATTAAGTGGGGGGAAGATCAGATGACCATAAGATCAAAGGGCCAAATCCTGTTCTGAGGATTTGGCCCTGATTTAAACGCAGACGATCGTCACCCGTGAATTCCAGCCCTCTTCAATCCACGCACCAACGAATCCGGCGACCCATTCGTCTTGCTACTGAATATGCGCCGGCGCAATGCGGTGCATGCAGGAGTTGAAGTTGATGACAGGCTGAGCCTGATGACACGTGGCACTACGGATTTTCCCAACGATCAAATCGTGAGTACCCAACGCCTCCGTACAAATGATGTCGCACTCGATACTGGCGAGCGCATCGGGCAATACGGGCGTCCCTCTATCGTTCATGATCCAGCTTCCTTGCGCAAAGCGCGCTTTGCCTTGAGGCGCCTTGAGGAAAGACTGAATGACATCGTGGTGCCCCTCCCCCAGGATGTTCGCGACGAAGCAGCCATTGCGAAGTAACGCGTCGCGCGCGGAGGACGTCTTGTGAACGAAGAATCCCACCATAGGGGGGTCAGCCGAAATCGAGGTCAGACTGGAAACAATCATGCCTGCCACGTCATCCCCTCCGGCGGTTGTGATTGCACTGATGCCGGCCGGCAATGCTCGCATGGCAGCTTTGAAGTCATCTACCGAAACGACCTCATCGTGCTCGTTGACGATCATATGGGCGCGTATATCGCCACGTTCGTCCACCCATCCATGACGCGACGCGTAATCGACCATCGCTGAAAAATCAGCTTCCCACTGGGGATCTCCCGCGTGCTGCGACAGAAAGCGAAGCACCGATGGGGCAAGACGAATGTGCAGTTCGTCTTCCCGCCGTCCCACGCGTGCAATCGCGTGTTCAAGGCGCTCTGGCGGCTGAGGATCGGCCAACACATCAAGCCGGCGAAAGTCAGCGGGATGTCGCAAAGTAATTGCACCTGCATTGCTCAAATAGATCTGCATCGCCAACTCCTTCAAGCAGCCACGACCGTAGCGCCGACTTCCTTGCGAATAGCGGGAATGATCCGGTCGCCCCACAATTCAATCTGCTTGAGCATGGTCTTCTGGTCGAAGTCGCCCAGTTGCGTCTGCAATGCGATGTGCTTCGGACGCAGGATGCTGATTTCTTCCAGCATTTTGTCAATGACCTCATTCACCGAGCCTACAGGTAAATTCTTGCGAAGCTGCTCAAACGTGGGATCGTTCTCGGAAGGGACTTCCTTGACCATGTAGCCGTCATCGCTCTGTGCCCGCCTGAACTTCAGACTTTCGGATATCCGACGTTGAAAACGAGCGCAGTCAAGATAAGCATCTATTTCTGCCTCGTTGTCCGAGGCGTATCCGCACCGCAGGAAACCGAATTTCACGTCGCGATCCAGATCCTTGCCATTGTCCTGCGCAATTTTCTCCAGCCGTCCACGCAATTCGGCAATGGCGTCGTTACCCTTGAGCAAGGCCGTCACGAAGAGATTGTGATTTTCACGCACACCGCGCCCAAGGGTGACCGGGTTGCCCGAGGTGATCCACAGCGGCGGCATCGGATCCTGCAAACATCGCACGGCGATGGAGCTGGGCGGCATCTTCAAAAACTTTCCGTCATGTTCGAAGATCTTCTGCGTCAGTCCTTTGGGGATGAGATCGAGAAACTCATTGAAGATTTCACCCGACTGCGCGATCTCAACACCGAAACGCTCGAACTCGAACTCCTGATAGCCCGACCCCACACCCAGGTCCAAACGGCCGTTGGATACGGTGTCGACAAAGCCCACTTCGGCCAGGAAACGCGCGGGGTGATACAGCGGCAAGATGCAGACCGCCGTTCCAAGCCGGATACGCTGCGTCTTGGCGGCCGCATGAGCCACCGTCATGAGTGGCGATGGCGACAGGGAATAGTTATTGAAATGATGTTCTGCATACCAGGCGGCATCGAATCCGGCTTGTTCAGCCACCACCGTTTGTTCGATGGAGTTGCCGATAACCTGCTTGGAGGACTGGTGGTAACCTCGTTGCTGCGCCAAAATAAATACGCCGAATTCCATGATGTCTCCTCAGTAATTGCTTGACGTTATGAGGGAATTCTAGAGGCCGATGGTCAATGACCGGAATACAAGAAAAGCGGCGTTCTGTGCTGCATAAATTGGAGGAATGTTGGACAGACTGCGTGCGATGGAACTGTTTTTGTCGATCTCTAAAACCGAGAGCTTCTCCGAGACATCGCGGCAATTTGGCGTGTCGGCCACGTCGGTGTCGCGCATGATCACCGAGTTCGAGAGCGAGTTGAACGTCAAGCTGTTGTCGCGTTCCACGAGGCAAGTCGTGCTCACCGAAGCCGGTCAGGAATATGCTCGGCACCTTGAGGTGATCCTCTGGAACATCAACGAAGCGCATCGAAACATCACCGAAATTCGATCGGCGCCCAAAGGCACATTACGCGTTCATTCAAGGATGATGTTCGGCCTGGGCGTGTTGCCGCCCCTCGTGGCGGCGTTCCGCCAGCAATATCCCGATATTCATATCGAACTTGTGCTGTCGGAAGCGAAAACCGACCTGCGCCGAAATAATTTCGATATCGATTTTCGCATCTCGCCACCTGTGGAGGCAGGCCTCAAACGGCGGATTTTGTTCAAGAGCGAGCGGTACCTTGTTGCTTCTCCTGCCTATCTGGCCAAGCACGCCGCACCGACAACGCCGGCCGACATTGCGGAGCACGAATGCCTGGCCTACCTGCTTCCGGGAGATCAATACTGCTGGCGTTTCAAGCAAGGCGAAACGCTGGAAGAGGTGCAGATCAAGCCTCGGCACGTGACCAATAACGGTGTGGCGTTACTGGAGCTCGCACAGTTGAGTGAAGGCGTTGCCTTGCTCGACGACTACACCGTACACAACCACATCGCGCGCGGTTCGCTTGTACGGATATTTCCAGATTACCTAATAACCAACACAACCTTCGAAGAGGGCATGTACGCCACCATCCTCGACACCGCGATGATTCCGGTGAAGATCCGGTTGTTCCTCGATTTCGTCGCGTCTCATGTATCCGGCACCGCCCTGCGCTTTACCGCTTACGGCAAAGGCACGCAGGCCGAAGGCGACTGATTCAGACGCGAATCGAACAACGCGGCAGCGGCGCGCCGGTAAAACCTAATCCCCTCACCCGCAGCAGTGCGCCGTCCAATGGACCCGTTGCAGACAGTCTTTCGCTATCGCTGATCGTCGTCACGAAGACATCACTTAGGTTGTCGCCACCAAAACACAATGATGCGGGGTGTTTCACAGGCAGATCGACGCGTAGATCGAGAGACCCGTCGGCTGCGAATCTGACAATTGCGCCGGCGTGAACGAGCGCGGTCCACAGACCGCCCCCATTGTCGAAACAACAGCCATCCGGCGCCGATCCCAGCCCTGCCGTGTCGACAAACACCTCCCTTGCACCCAACTCGCCCTTTGCGTTGACCGCATACCGGTAGATTTTCCTCTCCGAGCTATCGCATACATAGAAGTATGGTTGAGTAGGATGCATCGTTGGGCCATTGACGACGCCCAATCCTGCCGCGATCCGAGCCAAGCGGCCTTGTCCATCGAGACGATAAAGTCCGCCCAAAGGCGCCTCACCTGGCTGACGATGGATGTGCATGGTGCCAGCGACGAAGCTGCCATCAGGTAACGGCGTGCCATCGTTGAGCCGCAAGTGACGATGGCGGTCGTCTATCCATGCCAGCGTACGCAGCGTGTTGTTCGACGGGCAATACAACGCAAAAGATTCCTTCAGCGCCAGGATGCACTCATGTTCTCCATTGAGCGCAAAGGAACCCACCGGCGCAGGAAGTTGCCAGCGCTGCTCCGCTCCCGAGTCGGGATCCACACATAACAGTTCCCCACTGCGGCAGTCCACCATCCATAGACGGCTTCGCGCGGCATCCCAGACCGGACATTCGCCCAAACGCGTACGAATCGCCCCGATACGCTCAACTTGCATGTGAAAAATTTCCCGAATTGATTAGAACGATAGTCGATTCTTCCGCTCATGCTAGTTGCTCGAAGTGCCCCGGAATATGCCGATTTTGCGCATAAGACACTCAACTTTTTCGGTGTGAATCGAAGTCGATCGCGTCCATATAATCAAAAAAAATCGTGGCTTGCGTGATGCAGCGCTGCCGCATCAAACAACTCAATCCACTTGAGGAGACGATGGATGCACCAATTCCTTGGCGTTACCCGCCCCACTATCCTGCGCCTGCAGCACGGGGGCCCGGCATGAGCGAAACAACAGTCACGATCGACGTTAGTAACGGTGTAGCGCTGGTTACGCTGAACGCGCCGCCCGTCAATGCGCTGAATAGAAATATGCGCCGGCGAATCGTTGCGCTCTTCGACGAGATTTCGGAGCGTGAGGACATTCGCTGTGCCGTTCTAACGGGACAAGGCAAGATTTTTTGCGCCGGCGCCGATCTGAAGGACCGTCCGGATGCCGATATCGCGGGAGACTTTCTCGAGCACAATCGCATCACGCGTGAAACGGGCAATGCAATCAGGGAGTGCGCCAAGCCCGTGATTGCTGCAGTAAATGGCGCTGCGCTCGGCGCTGGCTTCGGCTTGATGGCAGCCTGCGACATCATGTATGCCTCCGACAACGCCACGTTCGGCATGCCAGAGATCAATGTCGGCTTGGCGGGTGGCGCTTCCATGTTGCGGACACTGCTCGGACGCTCGACGGCGCGCCGCATGTTCTTTACCGGGCAACGGCTCAGCGCGCACGACCTGCTGCGCCGAAACGTACTCGAGGACGTATTACCGCCCGAGCAGTTGTTGCCGACGGCGATGGCGCTCGCGCAGGAGATCGCCTCGAAGGCCCCCCTTGCCGTGGTCTACGCCAAGCGCGCGGCAAACATGGTCGATCTCATGCCGCAGCGCGATGCCTACCGCTTCGAGCAGGACTTCACCATGGCGCTGTCAAAAACGGAGGATGCGCGGGAAGCACGCATGGCCTTTCTCGAAAAGCGTCAGCCCGAGTTCAAAGGGCGTTGAGCATGACCGAGAACAAAAAGCGCCCCGGCGCAGGGTTGACGCCATTCTTTGAAGCAAAAAGCATTGCCATCATTGGCGCCTCGGAGGAGACCACGAAGATCGGCGGTCGTCCCGTACATATGCTGATCAAGCATGGATATTCAGGCGCGATCTATCCCATCAACCCGAAAGGCGGCACGATTCAGGGACTGGCCGCCTATCGCACGGTACTCGACACCCCAACGGCGCCGGATTTGGCTGTGCTGGCGGTGCCTGCGCAAAGCACGTTGGCCGCATTGCGCGACTGCGCAGCGCGCGGGATTAAGGCCGTCATTGTCCTGTCTTCCGGTTTCGTCGAGGCAGGACCGCATGGAGCGTCGCTGCAGGCGGAACTGGTCGACATTGCCCGCGTGCATAACATCCGCCTGCTCGGACCGAACTGTCTGGGCGCCGTGAATGTCTCCACTCGTCTGATCGGATCGTTTTCAATTGCTCTTGAAGAACACATGCCACCCATCGGCCACGTGGGTATCGTGTCCCAATCCGGCAATGTGGGCAGTCACACGATGCAAAGCGTGGCTCGACGCGGAATGGGCGTAAGCCGCTTCATGGCAACCGGCAACGAAGCGGACGTGGATATTGCCGACGGCATCGCCGCCCTGGTTGAAGACGCTGACACCCATATCATTCTGTGCTGCATCGAGACTTGCCGAGACGCCGACAAGTTGATCGCGGCATTACGCCTGGCACGCGAACGCTGCAAACCCGTCATCATTCTGAAGATCGGGTCAACGGAGAAGGGTCAGGCAGCCGCCGCCTCCCACACTGGTGCGCTGACCGGATCGGATGCCGTCATCGACGCCGTTTTTCGTCGCTACGGCGCGCTTCGCGTACGTTCGGTTGAAGCGCTCATTGACATTGGCCATGCAGCGTCGCTTTTGTTACCCAAACGCATTCCAAGCAATGACGCCATGATCCTCGTCGCGGCCTCGGGCGGATTCGGCATCATGATGGCCGACGCAATGAGCGAAGCCGGTATGACGATGCCAGGTCTGACATCCACGACCCAACAGCGGGTGCGCGAAATTGTGCCTACCGCCAGCACAGGCAATCCTGTGGATGCCTCCGCGCAGATGTCGAGCCACCCGGGCATCCTCTTGAATATGCTTGGTGCCCTGCTGGACGATCCTTCGGAGGCATCCCTTGCGCTTTTCATGTCGCTCTCGTTATACAACGCACGATTGCGTGACATCTACCTGGAGGCTTTGGCGCAGGTGCGGGCCAGCCATCCCCATCGTTTGATCATCGTCATCAGTCAGGGGCCGCCGGACGTCGTCGAAAAGATCGGCGCGTTGGGCATTCCTGTGTTTTCCAGTATCGATGCCGCCGCAACAGGTATGGCGGACCTATGCCAGCTCGGGCGACTCATGGAGACGTCCGCAATGCCGCAACGGCATATCGACACTGCCGCCATCGATCCCACGGTTTTTCATAACGAATTTCAGGCCAAGCTTGCCCTCGGACGCGCTGGGATCGAGGTGCCCCGCGAAATCATGGCCCAAAACATTGATGACGCCGTGCGTGCCGCCAAAGCGATCGGCTATCCCGTTGTGATGAAGATCGTATCGACCGATATCGCTCACAAGACCGAAATCGGTGGCGTGACGCTGAATCTGGACCACGCGGAGGCCGTACGGGTTGCATACGTTCAGATGCAAGCGAACGTGGCACGCCATGCCCCAGAAGCACACATCGACGGCATGCTGGTCGCACCGATGATTCGCGGGGGCGTCGAGATGATTGCAGGCATTTCGCAAGACCCGGTATTTGGCCCCATCGTAATGGTCGGCATGGGTGGCATCTACGCCGAGGTACTCAATGACGTTGCCGTGCAAACGGCGCCAGTCAGCGATGAGGAAGCGCTGACGATGATCCGCTCATTGAAGATGTTTCCTCTGTTGGATGGCGTACGCGGCCACGACAAGGCCGACATTATTGCAGCAGCGCAAAGTGTGGCGCGCTTGTCCGAATTCGCCTGCCGGCACCGCAACGATATTTCGGAAATCGACTTGAATCCAATTTTGGTTCGGCCGCAGGGTGAAGGCGTTGTCGTACTCGATGCGCTCATGATCCCGCGCACCGAGCCTGCCCATTGAGGACCGATCATGCACGTTGAACACCATGTGAGCGTTCCGGATCCGGCAGCCGGGCCGGATGTGTATCGCCGCCACGCACGCGCCTGGCTGCAAAGCAATTTGCCGGATTTCATGCGTACAGATCATCCCGACTGGCGCGAGGCCACGCTTGCTGAGAGCAGTGCCTGGGAAGCCGCGATGTACCAGGCGGGCCTGGCCGGCATGACGTGGCCGAAATCCTACGGCGGTCATGGTTTATCGCTCAGGGAGCACCTTGCCGTAAACAAGGAAATCGGCGCCCTCCCGATGCCTGAAAGCGTCAGTTCAATCGGCAAGGAGCTGGCTGGCCCCATCATCATGGCCGTTGGCACTGAGGAACAAAGGCAGGCGTTTCTCCCAGAAATTCTGGCCATGCGGCAGTTCTGGTGCCAAGGCTTCTCAGAACCCGATGCCGGCTCCGATCTGGCGCGGCTGCGAACAAAAGCAGCACTCGATGGAGACCAGTGGCGCATCAATGGACAGAAAATATGGACCAGCGGCGCAGCAAAAGCACATTATTGCCTGCTGCTCACCCGCACCGGAACCGTTGCCGACAAGCACCGCGGCTTGCTGATGTTTGCCATACCCATGGATACGCCTGGCATCCGAGTGGTGCCCATCAAATCCATTGATGGCAAGACGTCGTTTGCGGAGGTCTTTTTTGACGACGTGATCGTGCCGGATAGCGCGCGCTTGGGCGCACCCGACGAGGGCTGGAACGCCGCAATACGCGTGCTATCCATCGAACGCGCAACGAACCGTATGTACCGTCCTTGGCGCTTTGAATGCGAACTCCGACAACTGCTTGCCGCCTGCAAGTCCGACCCTCAGCTCTCGGGATCTCTGGACGACAGCTACGTACACCGCCGGGTAGGCGATCTGCTATGCGAAATCGATGGCCTGAAGGGCTTGGTCGAATTGACCGTCGACCGCATGTCGCGTGGCGAAACAATGGGTGCACGCGGTTCGCTTACGAAACTGTATTGGTCTGAATGCCATCAAGCATTCACCGGGTTGGCGCTCTCGCTGCTGTCGCAGGTGGGACCACACTCCAGCGCCCTCGCCCAGCGAGCGCATCAAGCATTTACCACTGCCTATCTATTCGCACGGGCCGAAACGATATATGCCGGCACGACCGAGGTGCAGCTTGACGTCATCGCGCAGCGGATCATGAATCTTCCGAAGGAGTTGGCATGAGTCATGATGAACTTCAGCCTGAAGAATTTGTACACGCGGCACAGGCAGCGATCACTGATGCATTGACGCAATCCACCGCACATGCCATGACCGCAGTGCTCGCCAATGCGGGACTCACAGGCGTCATGGCGGCTGAGCAGGATGGTGGCCTGGGATTGGATCTCGCTTTCGCGCTACCGATTGCACATGCCGCCGGGCGACTGCGCCTGCCATTGCCGCTTGTCGAACATATCCTGCTGGCACAGGCATTCGGCGGCACAACTCACGCCGCCCAACTGGCGGCTGGCGAACGCATCGCCGGTATCGCTTGGCACGGCTGCATTGAAACTGGCCGTGCACGTCTGGACAACGGCCCTGCCGATTGGGTGCTGGTCAAGGATGGCGACGCAGCTGCGCTCGTGGACATCAGCACCGGCCAGGGCGCCACGCCGCAACGCCAACTCGATCCGGATCACCCCCAGCTCTGGCTGGCGTTGGAAAACGCAAAGGTACTGGCACGCTTGGACGCTGGCGCCTGGGCGACGCTCGCCACCCGGGCTCAACTCTTACTCGCCGAATTCGCCAATGGTGCTGCCGAAGGGGCGCTTCAGGCCGCAACCACGTACATGGCCGCTCGGGTGCAGTTTGGCAAACCGCTCTCTGCCAAGCAGGCTGTTCGTCACCACCTCGCGCGAATGCGCTTGCTGCAGGACGTCTCGAGCGCGGCCATTCGCCGAGCTCTCTACGACGACGAACTCGGATCCAGCCGCGACCCACGGCCCGCACTTACAGGCGCCCTCACCAATGCCGCCTTCGTGATCGAGAAGTCCATCCATCTTCATGGCGGCATGGGCTTTACCTGGGAATTGCCTCTGCACCGCGCGCTGCGCGTCGTGCGCAAGCTTGACGCGGCGTTCTCCGGCCAGTCCGAGCACATCGGCCACACCTTCATTCAATCGGCGTAAGGATTCAACCATGCAACAAGATCTGCTCGGGCGCGTCGCGCTCGTGACTGGCGCGGGTGCCGGCATCGGTCGCGCCACCGCACATTCACTTGCAGCGCGTGGCGCCATTATCGGAATCAATGACCTTAAACAGGAACTGGTGGATGCCGCCGTGGCGCAGGTTATCGCGGCCGGAGGAAAAGCCTTTCCCGTCGTGCAGAACGTGGCCACGCGCGACGGCATCTACGACGCGGTTCGCCAGACGGCAGGCTATGCCGAACGCTTCGACATCCTGGTTAACAACGCGGCTTGGGTTCGCTACCAAAGCGTACCCGACATCCAGCCCGAAACCCTGGATCGCATGCTGGACATTGGATTCAAGGCAGTGATCTGGGGGATTCAGGCGGCTGCGGAAGTGATGAGTGCCGAGCGCGGCGGCGCAATTGTCAATGTAGCCTCCACTGCTGCGCTTAAATCGGCGCCGAATTCCATGGTTTATTCGGGGGTAAAGGCAGGCATCCTCGGTATTACGCGCGCAGCAGCCGCCGAGCTGGGCGGCCGCAATATCCGCGTCAACGCGGTCTGCCCTTCTGCGGTTCCCACTGAAGGCACGCAGCGCAACCGCAATGTCGAACGCGATGCACGACGAGTGGCGAGTACGCCGATGGGCCGGCTTGGCACCGTCGACGACATCGCCAGCGGTATCGCGTTCCTGGCCAGCGACGATGCGCGCTTCATTACCGCCCAAGCGCTTGTGGTGGACGGCGGCATCACCTTCACGACGTTGTGATGGGTACAGTGCTGTTGACAGGCGCTGCAAGCGGCATCGGTCGCGCCACAGCACGTCGACTCGCAAGTCAGGGGCATCGATGCGTATTGGTCGACCGGGATAGCCAAGGGTTGGCAGCTTTGCGCGTGGCACTTCCGCCCTGCAAGGCCGGCGATCATCTCGAACGCGTCATCGATCTCACCAATGCCCAACAGATCGACGCGTTGGCCGGCGACGTTCCAACGCTCGATGCGCTGATCAATAACGCCGGGATGACAGATAGCAGCAACGAAGCCACGGTAGATCAAACGCCACGGAACTGGCAGCTTCTGCTCGATCTGAATCTGCATGCCCCCGCTCGGTTGCTGCGCGCCCTCGCGAGGTCGCTCACGGCGGGCGCGCGGATCGTTAACGTCGCGTCCGGCGCAGGACTGCGCGCCATTCCATGGCGCGGCGCATACAGCCCGAGCAAAGCCGGTCTGATTGCGCAAACACGCGCCGCGGCGCACGCCTATCCCGAGTATCGCTTCACTGTGCTCTGCCCGGGACTCGTACGCACGGAACTCGTGGACCGACTGATTGCGGATAAGAGACTGGATCCCGCGCGGGCGGTGGCCAAAATACCCTTGGGCAGGATGGCAAGTCCCGACGATATTGCTTGCGCGCTCGCCTTCCTTGCAGGCGACCGCGCCATATCCTTGGCAGGTAACCTGATTGCCGTGGATGGCGGATCGTCGGTGTTTGGCGGCAGCCAAGCTTATTTGCCAAGCCCTGTGATGCCGGTCAACAACGATGCGCCGCTGGCGATGACCGTGCGCGGGCATTGGCCCGGGCTCGCAAACACCCATACGATCGATGGCTACCCTGCCGTGGTCGACGCCACGGTATTACACAGTGAGCCTGGACAAAGGCTGGCCGCCACACTGGCAGCGGCACGTCACTGCCGACGCATGGGTCCATCGAGCCTTACCGTTCTGCTGCCGCAGAACGCCGGGGCGAACTGGGAACATGCCGGCGACGCAGGTGCAACACGTATGTTGATTGCTTCGCTCGCTTGCGAGTGGGGTCCCAGTGCGAGACGCATCAATGCCATGGAAATTGCTCCGGGTGCAAGACCTGAAGCGCTCAACCCAATGCTGCGATTCATTGGCGGTGCCCAGGCGCAATACGTGACTGGGCAAACACTATACGTAAATGATGCCCTGCGGTCTTCCTGACTGCACAAAGCATCAACTGCATTCAGCCACATAACAAGAACCGATATGCGTGAAGCAAAGGAGACAACGATGAAATTCCATTACATCGCCCTCGGCGTGTCGTGCTTGATCGCCAGCGCAGCGGTGCAAGCTCAGACTAGTAGCTATCCCCAACATGCCATCTCTCTCACCGTGCCTTACGGTGCCGGCGGCTCCACAGACGGCATAGCTCGAAAGTTTGCCACGATGCTGGAGCGCGAGTTGGGTCAATCAATAATCATCCAGAACCAGCCAGGCGGTGCCGGCACTTTGCAGATGCGCAACTTGGCCCGCGCCGTGCCGGACGGCTATACCCTCGGCTTTTACTCTTACAGCACCGCCACCTTTACATCGCAAGTCCTGGACGTTCCTTACAAGAAAGCCGATTTCGACCTGCTGGGCGGCATCGCGGAATTCAGCTACGGTATCGTCGCTGTGGCTGACTCGCCCATCAATAACATGAGCGACTTGGTCAACCAGTCCAAGACGTCGAAAGGCGTGTTCTACGGCGTGACCGGCGCGCCCAATAACTTTCCTTTTCTGCAGCTTGGAAAGATCACAGGCGGCCAGTTTGACCAAGTTACGTACAAGTCTTCCGCAGAGTCCATCAATGCCGTCATTGGCGGGTACGTAGATGTTGCACTTCAAGGCGCATCCGAGTACGCCGAACTCGTCAGATCAGGAAAGCTGAAAGTGATCGCGTCAGCCACAAACGAAAGACTGCCCTGGTTTCCCAATGCGCCAACAATGAAGGAACAAGGGTTCGACATCGGGATCAAAGGAATTATCGGGATTGCGGCCCCAAAGGGTACCCCTGCGGCCGTGAAGGCAAGACTCGAAGCCGCCATTCACAGCGTTGTCACGGCCGACGAATACGAGGACTATTTGGTAAAGACTTACGGCATGAAGACGTACCCGGCGAGTGCGGCGGAATTCTCGGCGTACATCGATGAAGGGTTTCCACGGATGCGAAACATGATCGAGACCTACGACATCAAAGGCTTGTAGATTCAAGGGATCTTACGCCATGCCTGGACTCAGAAACTTGCCGGCAAAGATCGGAGGCAGTCGCCGAAGTATTGTTGGTGACGCCATTGGATGTATGACCGCCAGCCAACTGCCGAATCAAATAGGTGGGTTCAAGCTTGCCAATCGCTCTAGGCTTGTTCGCGACGACACCCGTCTGCCTGAGAAATGGCTTTCTCTCACGTCCGATCACGATTAATCGTTAATTGCTAAGCCAACGCCTCAGACGACACAATGTGCTTACCCGGCGCGCTAGCCAGCGCTGCCGCCACCAAAGCGTCGGCGATATGCGATGCCGGATTGATGCGAAACCGGCGCGGCAGAACCGGTGCCAGCGCCCCGAGCACCACGGATGCGATGTGCTCGCCGGTTCGCTTCTCCGCGCGTTCGCCACCGATCAGTCCGGGCCGCACGATCGTGAGCGACCGAAAGCCGATCCGCTCGATGTCGCGCTCGACCTCGCCCTTGATCCGGGAATAGAAAATCCGCGAATGCGGATCCGCACCGCTCGACGAATTGAGCGCAAAACATGTGGCACCATGTCGATGAGCCAACGTGGCCACGGTAAGCGGATAGCCGTGATCGACGCGCCGAAAAGCAGCCTGCGAACCGGCGGCTTTGATCGTCGTGCCCAACGTGCAGATCACGCTGTCCACCTTCCACCACGGCTCATCGGAAGCAAGCGCCTCGAAGTCGACGATGGGATTGACGAGTTTGGCGTGTGCAGGCAACGGCCGTCGGGTCAACGCCACGACGCGATCGACGCGCACGTCGGCTAGCAGCCGCTTGAGCACTTCCGCGCCCACCAACCCTGTTGCACCCACCAGCATGACCGTGTTCATCGCTATCCCTTTTCTTACGTAAGCGATCGGACAACCTGCATCGTAAAACGTGCGTACACACCGCTCGCATTGCCCGACCAATTGTAGGCGGGCGAGCCGGAAATTCGCGTGCATATTGCGTCGCTGCAGCGCGCACATGCGCGGGCAATGCGCCGGCAATGCGCCAGCGACGCGCCCGCCATGCCCCCCAATCGCAACGTTATGCAACATCGACGCACAGCCGTGCCGTTATCCGGATAATCGCGTCCCGCCGGTCCTTGCCGGTTTACATCGACGCGGAGCCGCTATGCGCATCGTCTTGATCATCATTGGGGCCGCTGTGGTGGCCTATTTTCTCGTCCAGGGCATTCGTGCCCACAATCGCAAAAACAAATAATGAAAATCGGAAGCGCTATGAAGCCCACAGATATTTCCCCTAATGGTCGCGGGCCGAAGATCGATGGTGGGTCGATCAAGTACCTCGGCATGGGCGCCGTCATTTTCGCCGTCATCATCTTCTGCGCGCTGGGCTCCTGGTATCAGGTCGACCAAGGCGAACGCGGGGTGGTGCTGCGCAACGGCAAGATCACGCGCATCTCCGAGCCGGGTCTGGATTTCAAGGTGCCGTTCATCGACGAGGTGCGCCATATCTCCGTGCGCGATCACACGTTCAATTTTGCCAAACTCGAGGCCTACAGCTTCGACCAGCAGCCGGCCACGCTGCGCGTGTCGGTCACGTACCGCGTGCCGCCCGAGCGCGTGGACGATCTGTACTCGGAATACGGCAATCTCGAAAACATGCAGGTGCGCGTGCTCGAGCGCAAAACCTACGATGTGGTGAAAAACGTGTTCGGCAAGTTCACGGCCGTAAGCGCGATTCAGAATCGCGAGAAGCTTGGCGTGGACGTGAACGCTGCCGTGCGTGCCGCCATGGGCGAGACGCCCGTGATGATCGTCGGCGTCCAGATCGAAGAGGTGGGTTTTTCGACGGCGTATGAGCAGTCGATCGAACAGCGCATGCTTGCGCAGGTGCAGATCGAAACCACGCGCCAGCAAAAGGAAACCGCCACCATTAATGCCGAGATCATCGTGGTGCAAGCCAAAGCCGATGCGGACGCACAACGCGAACGCTTCACGGCCGAAGCCGACGGTATTCGTTTGCGTGGCGAGGCCGAGGCTTCAGCTATTGAAGCCCGTGCCAAGGCACTTGCTGCCAACACCAACCTGGTCAGCCTGAACGCTGTCGAGCGTTGGGACGGTAAGCTGCCGGCCACACAAGTGCCGGGTTCTGCCCTGCCGTTTATCGGCATCAAATAAAGCGTCAGCTTTTCTTGCGCGGCTTGGCCGCCGCCTTCTTGGTGGCGGCCCGCGCATCCCGTTCGGCCTGCGCCACGATCGCACCGGCCGTCCATCGCGCCACTTCAGTCGCCTGCGCGCTGTCCAATCCCCAGATATCCTTCAGCACGACCAACGTCTCGGTACCGTAGACGAGCGATAGCGCCTGTGCGGCACGATCCACGCTTGCCGCATCCAGCGTGGCGCGCAAGGGTTCGAGCGTATGGCGCAACGTCTCTTTGCGATGGCCGCGCACCAACGGCGGCTCGACACTGCCATCGGCGCGCTGGGCGTTGGCTTTTTGCTGTAGCGACAACATCAACGCCGCGCGTAGCGGCACTTCATGTTCGAGAATGCGCGGATACGCGCTCGTCAGCAGATCGTCGATACGACCGGCGGCCGTCTTGAGCGTCGAGCGCCAAGCCAGGATGGGTCCCAGGCTCTCGTCCACGACTGCGGCGATCAACGCGCTTTGGCTCGGATAGTAGCGATAGGCCGTGGCGCGCGATACCTCTGCGGCTTCCGCCACCTCGGCCACCGACGGTGTGACGCCCTGCGCCAACAGCTTCAAGGCGGCATCGAGCAAGGCGCGACGAGTGCGTGCGCGCGGCCCGCTTGGCGGCATGCTGTCATCGGTAGCGGCAACATTAACTGCGATAGCCGCCGCAACGTCGGCACGTGCTTTCCCGGCGGCCAGCACCGTTTTCCCGGCAGCACCCGCAGCCGATGCGATGCTGTTCGATTGACGTGAGACACCCGTCTCATTATTATTCTTGCGACGCATTGAAGTAGTCACCATCCGCTCGACGATCGATAAAAACGAGGCGCGGCCAGTGTAGCGCGCCCTTTGGAGCAACCATGTCTTCTCAGGTTCAGCAGCGCATTTATGTGGCCGCCACGTATGACACGAAAGGCGAAGAAGCCGACTACCTTCTCACGCTGCTCGATCGGATCGGCGTGCCTGCCGTCACGGTCGACGTGGCCACTTCGGGCGCTGCGTCAACAGCCCATGTGAGTGCGCAAGAGATTGCGCGCTGCCATCCCGAGGGCGAATCGGCAGTGTTCACCGGCGATCGCGGCAGCGCCATCGCGGCCATGACGCTGGCGTTCGAACGCTATATCTCGAACCGCCGCGATGTGGGCGCCATGCTCGGCATCGGCGGCTCGGGCGGCACGGCGCTCATCACGCCGGCGATGCGTGCCATGCCCATCGGCGCGCCCAAAGTGATGGTGTCCACCATGGCCTCCGGCAACGTCGCGCCCTACGTGGGGCCTTCCGATATCGCGATGATGTACTCCGTCACCGACGTGGCTGGCCTGAACCGGATCTCGCGGCGGGTGCTGGCCAATGCGGCCGGTGCGATCGCCGGCGCCTACACGCAATCGCTGCAACTCGACACGAGCGACGATCGTCCTGCCGTGGGCATCAGCATGTTCGGCGTGACCACCGCCGGCGTGCAACACATCACCGAGCGTTTGCACGAGGCCTTCGACTGCTTGGTCTTTCACGCGACCGGCACCGGCGGCCAATCGATGGAAAAGCTCGCCGATAGCGGCTTGCTCACCGGCGTGCTCGATATCACGACCACAGAGGTGTGCGACCATCTTTTCGGCGGCGTGCTGGCTTGCACCGACGACCGGTTCGGCGCAATCGCACGTACCGGCCTGCCCTACGTGGGATCGTGCGGCGCGCTCGATATGGTCAATTTCGGCGGCATCGATACCGTGCCCGAGCGCTATCAAGGGCGGCTGTTCTATCCGCACAATGCACAAGTGACGCTGATGCGCACTACGGTGGAAGAGAACATCCGCCAGGCCGAATGGATTGCCGCCCGATTGAACCGATGCGAAGGCGATGTGCGGTTCTTGATTCCGGAGGGCGGTGTGTCGGCCTTGGACGCACCCGGTTTGCCGTTCTGGGATCCGGAGGCCGACGCCGCCTTGTTCCAAACTCTTGAATCGCACCTCATTACCACCGCGCGCCGCCACCTTGTGCGCGTGCCGTGCCACATCAACGATCCCCAATTTGCCGACGAAGCCGTGCGGCAGTTTCACACCCTCTTGTCTCGCTAGGACGCTGTTATGCCCCGCTTCGACCGCTCGACCCTCCTGGAAAAATTTCAAGGCATGGTGCGCAGCCGCCAACCCATCGTGGGCGGCGGCGCCGGTACGGGCCTATCGGCTAAATGCGAGGAAGCCGGCGGCATCGATCTGATCGTGATCTATAACTCGGGCCGCTACCGCATGGCCGGGCGAGGCTCGCTGGCCGGATTGCTCGCTTATGGCAACGCCAACGAGATCGTGATGGACATGGCGCGCGAAGTATTGCCCGTGGTCAAGCACACGCCCGTGCTGGCCGGAGTGAATGGCACTGATCCATTCTGTAATCTCGACACCTTTCTCGACGACATCGCACGCGCGGGATTTTCAGGCGTGCAAAACTTTCCGACGGTGGGTCTGATCGACGGCAACTTCCGCGCCAATCTCGAAGAGACCGGCATGGGCTACGCCTTGGAAGTGGATATGATTCGTGCCGCGCATGAAAAAGGCCTATTCACGACGCCTTATGTGTTCAATGAAGACGACGCCGTGGCCATGACGCAAGCCGGCGCAGACATCATCGTGGCCCACATGGGTTTGACAACCGGCGGCGCCATTGGCGCGGAAACCGCGCTTACCCTGGCCGACTGCGTGACGGTGATCGATCGCATCGCCTTGGCCGCGCAAGCCATCCGCTCTGACGTGATCGTGCTGTGCCATGGCGGTCCCATCGCTACGCCAGAAGACGCGGCCACGATTTTGCGCGACTGCCAGCACTGCCACGGCTTCTACGGCGCAAGCTCGATGGAACGTCTCCCTACCGAGCGCGCGCTGACGCAAACCACGCGCGACTTCAAAGCGCTGCAGTTCTAGGTTGCCGACAACGCGCGCGTCATATAACGCGCTCCCGCGCCATAACCCGCCAGCTTCGCTGTGAGATCGGGCGACGAATCGGATGCAGGCGCATAGCCCTGCCGCACCCAATACGCCACTGCGCTTTCCAACGACACCAGGCTCGCGTACGCGTAATCGAGCGCCCGGGCCTGGGCTGCCGCGGCTTGCAACAATTGCCCGCCCAACCCCGTGCCTTGCGCGGCAGGATGCACCGCGCAGTCGTGCAGAAACCAATGCGTGCATTCCACTGGAAGACTGGGCAATGCCACGTTCAAGGCTGGCGGCAATCCGTCTATCCACGGGTAGGCGATCAAGTAGGCACCGATGCGCGCCGCATCGCCCACAGCCACCCAACAGTGGTCGGGTGCGAGCGCCAATCGGTTGAGAAAGAAGCCGGCGTCTTCCAGCAGGATGTCGGTATAGGCCTGCGCTTGGACGTCCAGAACACCGGCCACGTCGGACGGCAGCATGGGCCGGATGCGATAGGAAAATTGGGAGGTCATTCAGCCCATTTTAAGCGGGAGAAGTTAAAGCCGTAACCACGCGTAAAGGACGCGATGACCGACGAACTCGGCGGTTAGCATCGCGACCTTCAAATTTATATCGGTTTGGCGGTACCCCATGAAGCTCCTGAAATTAATTGCCTTGCTCATCCTCGTTCCCCTGCTGATGACCGCATTCGGCGCCTGGGAAAAAATGCGGGCCGATGAAGATCAGGCGGATCTGCAAACGCTTGCGGTCAATCTGAACGAGTCGATTCCGAAGCTGCGCGAGCTGGTGGCCGAGCGTCCCGCCGCCTTGGTCACCGTGGGTGACGAGAAAATGGGTGCCAGCCTGGCCTTGTCGCGCTTTGAAGACGCCGCCGAAGAAATGGACACGATGTTGGCACTGGCTGCTGTGCGCGTCGGCCTGACTGTGGCCACGATCGCGTTGGGGACGATTGCTGCGCTGATCGGTGCCCTCGCGCTGGCAGCCACGATCGCCGCTGGTGGCATCGCACGGCAATCGCGCGCCCGCATGCTCCGTACGTTCGAAGCCGGCCGCAAGATCCTGCCTTACGTGCTGGTGAGCCATATCGCGATCATTGCCGCGGCCGCGGCCACCATCATCGTGTTCGAAGCGCTGGGCATGTGGCATATCGGCCGGATGTCGTCGGGCGATTTCAAGCTGCTGCTGGCCGGCGCCGCGATTGCCTTCGGCTGCCTGTTCACTGCCTGGAACATGTTCAAGCAGTTGGGTCTGATGCTGCAGATGTTCGAACCCACGCCGATGGATGCGCTGGGCCGTACGGTGTCTGAAGCCGAGAGCCCCGCGCTGTGGGATTACGTTCGCGGCCTGGCCACGCGCCTGAGCGCCTTGCCGCCCGACCATATCGTGGTGGGCCTCACCGAAGGTTTCTACGTCACGTCGCACGACGTGCTGCTGCAACCCAGCGCGCAAGTGCTGCAAGGCCGCACGCTGTACCTGCCCTTGCCCTACCTGGCCACGTTGGATCGCGACGAAACGAGCGCCATCATCGGGCATGAACTGGGCCATTTCGCTGGTGCCGATACCGAATACAGCCAGCGTTTCGTGCCCATCTACGACGGCGTGTCGCGCAGTTTGCATGTGGTTGCGGGCTCAATCATAGAGGGCGACCTCCTGCAGCGCACGATGATGCGACCGGCGTTTCTCTTTGGCGTGTTCTTCATGGAGCAGTTCGATCACAGCGTCAATCACTGGAAGCGTGAACGCGAGTTTGCCGCGGATGCGACCGGCGTTCGTGTCTCCAGCGCTGAAGCGGCCGGCGCAGCGCTGGTGCGCAGCGTGGCCATGATGCCGCGCATCGACCACGTGCTGAGCGCGCGCGCAGAAGCGCCCGAGGCGACCACCGAGGATGCCATTGAGCAGCTGCTGCGCGAACTGAGCGGCGCACCGCTGACCGCGCCGGACGAGCACCTTGCCGAACGCTTGCCCCACCCTACCGATTCGCACCCGCCCACGCGCAACCGCATCGAGGCGCTCGGTACCACGGTGCCCGCCGTACTGGCGCGCGGTCTGCGCCCGGTCACCGTGAGCGACGGCCTGCGCACGCTGGACGGTTATCTTGGTGACGCCGCGCCGTTGCGCAGCGCGCTGTCGGACGACTTCGATGCGCACGTCAAGGCGCAGGACCAGGAAATCACCGAGTTGCTCCAGGCCCACGCCGCCGCGGTGCAGGACGAAACGCGTCTGACCGAAGGCGCGCGCAAGCAGGGCATCTTTCACTATGTATTGGGGGGATTCTTCCTGCTCGTCAGCATATCGATGATCGTCACCGCACTGATGACGGCCAACACGCTGGGAACAGCGCTGCCTGTAATGCTGATCGTGGCCGGCCTCTTCGTGGTTCTGTCCGCCATCCTGCTGTGGCGCGGACGCCTTTACATCGTCGACAACGACAAGCCTGTGATCACGCTCACGCCGGATCATTTCATCATTACCAATGTCGCGCAGCCCGTGCCTATCGCCCACATCGACGACATGGGCCTGCAAGTGGGGCACGGCGTGCGCATCACGCTGACGATCGATGCCGACGCGCCTATGCCAACCGTGTTGCCGCTCAAGATGGGCGCACGCGGTGCCAAGCTCAATAAGCGCAAGCGCACGCTGACGATCCTGCTAGCGCAGGTGTCGGCCAACGGCGAACGCATGAAGCCGGATCAACTGCTCGACTTGTTGTCGAACTATCTGAAAGCAGGCCAGGCACGCCATCTCTTGAAAGATCGGACGGCCTGATCGGCTCAGCGGGCACGCTATCGAGCGTGCCTGGGTTTTCTGTCAGTGCTGTTTAAGCTGTCTGCGCTGAGTATGCTGAGTGTGCTGAGTGTGCTGGGTGTACTGGGTCTGCTCTGTGTGCTCTGTGTGCTCTGTGTGCTGGGTCGGCTGAGCGCCTCTACGTGCCCACGCCTGGCCTTGCACAGCGGCGATCCATGAGACGGATCGCAGCGGCTCCCGCCGCTCGACCGCAGTGCAGCGGTTTACCAGCCCGATCCGCCGCCGCCACCGCCGCCACCGCCCGACGATCCGCCACCGGAAGATCCGCTCGACGACGACGAGCTCGACGATGATGACGATGAGCCGCTCGACCAGTTGCCGCTCGATCCTGGCGCGCTGGACGACGACGGCGTACTCACTGGACTCACGTCTCGGCTCACCTCGCGCACCATATCCGACGGGTCGCGCTGCATCATGTCGTGACCGCCGTAATCCCGCTGCATCATCTCGAGCGCAGCCATTCCCGCCACGCCGGCAAACAGTCCCGAAAACGCAGCCGCCCACTCGCGCCCCACATCCAGCGCCACGGCATACGGCAGGCAGCGCTCATACACCGCGAGCTTTTCCTCAGGTGTGACGAGTGCCTGCAGACGCGGGCCTTCGGCAAGCGTCAGATACTGCTTGAAGCCTTCGAGCTGATCCAGGATGCGATAGCCCTCGTCCGTGTAGCCGCGCAGCTCGGTAAAGCCGCGGATAACGAACGGTACGAGCAGCATCGGCAATATGCCTGTCAGGGCAGTCCAATTGCCGTCGATCAGCATCTTCGCTTGCATGAGGAGGAAAAAACCCAGCATCGGCAGCGCCATAACCACAACGAATATGGTCGCGAGAAGGCTGAAGCCGTTCTTGCGCCAGGAGCGGACGTAGAACGTCATCACGCCTGTCCAGAAACTCGCGACCACGGCAAGCACCACGTAGGCCACCGAGGAAGGATCCTGCCAACGGGCCGCGCCCAGGGAAGCGACCACATAGGCTACCCAGAGCATCAGCCCCCGGCCTGCCCAAGGACTGCTCGACACGAATAATCGTTTGCTCCAGACCTTCTTCAATTGCGACTCGACCTGCTCGCGCGCATCGCGAAACCGCCGATTCTCCAGCCCGTCGTTATCGAAGGCCTGATCTTTACGAAACAGCTTCTTTAGGATGACCCCAAGGATCGGATCCTTCGTCGCAGAAGTCGCCTGCGCGCCGAGCTCGAAACGGGTGCTGGTTTCGGTCTTGCGCATACGCATGGCGCGCAGAGAGATCAGCTCCAGCATGCCCACCACGTACGAACGGTCGTCGTAGGCCTGCCGCATGATGTAGCGCGCCGACGGTGCAGACACACCCGCGGGTGCTTCGTAAAGCGGCACGATCATCGGTTGAGATCTGCGGCGCACACGGCGTTGCGCGACAACATAGAATCCCGCGATCAGCACGAAACCGAGCAACGCAACGACCGCGCCGATGTTGTCGCGCAACGCATAAAGCCAGATCTGCACGTCCGATGGCGGGGTCACGATCCCCTTAGGCCAGGCAGCCGCCACGGTCAACCCTTGTTCAATGCCCAATGGCGCGGTCGTTTCAAACGACACGCTGCCGGGGCGCTGATCCGTTACGCGCGCGTCTCCCGCTGTCGAACCTTGACTTCCGGTGTACACGGCCGTTCGCAGAATCTCGCCAGATTCCGGCAACGTGATGCGTGCGCTGGCGCGGTCGATGGGAAACACCCACCCCGTGCCGGTCACGTTCCAGTACAGCTCATCGATATCGCTGAAGAAGCCGATCTGGCGCGTGGTGCGGTAACGGATCACATACTCGTGCGGCCCACGCTCCAGCAACACATCGCCACTGCCGATGCGAATGCGCGTGCCGTTGCTCAGATGCTCGGTCTTATAGGGTTCAGCGTGTCCGTCACGCGAGACGCCAAGCACATCGAATCCCATCACCACATTCGTGCCGTCGCCGCGACGATAGCGCGTTGGAAAATCGCGCAGGATGCCGCGCGAGATATCGTCGCCTTCGGCAATCAGACGGATCTTTTCGCTGACGATCAGGTCACCGTTTTTCTGGACGGCGATGTCGCTGAAGAAATCGGTGATGCGTTCGTCTGCGCGCGCGCCGCTCACCAGCGTCACGGCCAACAGCAATGCGCCAAGCCAGGCTTTCATGATGGCGTCTCGCTTAAAACTTGACGGAAGGAACGGTAGCCGCCGCCGGATCGCCAAGGTCGAAATACGGCGCCACCTTGAAGCCGAAGCTCGATGCCACGATCACGCTAGGAAACGATTCGACCAGGTTGTTGAGTTCGCGGGCCGTGCCGTTGTAGTAACGGCGCGCCATCTGCAGGTGATCCTCGATCTCGGCCAGTTGCTCTTGCAGATGAAGATAATTACCGTCGGCCTTCAACTGCGGATAGCCTTCGGCCACCGCAAACAGCCGCCCGATGGCGCCACTCAACGCTTTCTCGGCCTGTGCCTGATCGGCCACCCCATTGGCGTTGATGCTCTGCGCACGTTTGGCGGCGATATCTTCGAAGATGCCCTTCTCGTGAGCCGCATACGATTTCACGGTCTCAACCAGATTGGGGATCAGGTCGACGCGCCGGCGCAGTTGAACGTCGATGCCGCTCCAGCCCTCGCGCGTCATGTTGCGATGACGCACCAGACTGTTATAGAGCTTGATCACGTACAGCAAGACAACGACAGCAACCGCAACGGCCACCCAGGCGCCGATAGACATGGACTTCAATCCTTATTGTTGTGACTCGATGCGGTACATGGCGCGTACGCCCCCTCCCGCAGCGGGTAGTTAACCCCAATCGGATGAGATATGGCGGCGGCATTCGTTACTGCGCGCAACGAAATCGCTCCAGATGCGTATTCGTGCGTCGTTCACTATGATGTCGGATTGTTCACGGAGTACATCGCATGGAATCGTTGACCACACAGGGCATTCACATCCCCCGCTTAGGCCTGGGCACGTTCAAGATGGAGGGTGACGTTTGTCGGACCGCCGTCGAGAGCGCCATCGAGTTAGGCTACCGCCACATCGATACGGCCACCCGGTACGGCAACGAAGCCGCCGTGGGCGAGGCGCTGGCCAATATCTCCGTGCCGCGCGGCGAGCTGCACGTCACCACCAAGGTCTGGCACGATCAGCTTGCCCCCGATGCCATTCGCCGTTCGTTCGATGCCAGCCTGAAAAACCTGCGTCTGGATTACGTCGACCTCTTCCTGGTGCACTGGCCGTCGCCCAACATGAACCTGCATGCCATCTTCGAGACGCTGGCCGAGCTGCAGGCTGAAGGCCGAACGCGCGCGATCGGCGTCTGCAACTTCACGGTGGATCTGCTGCGCCAAGTGATCGAAGACGTGGGTGCGCCGATTGCCTGCAATCAGATCGAATATCACGCCCTGCTCGATCAAACCCCGGTGCGCAGTTATCTGGCGTCCAAGTCGATTCCGGTGGTGGCCTACTGCCCGTTGGCGCAAGGCAAATTGACCGCACATCCGGCCATGGTCGAGATCGGCAAGAAGCACAACGCGAGCGCTGCTCAGGTGGCGTTGCGTTGGTTGCTGGACCAGGACGGCGTACTGGCCATCCCCAAAGCCTCGCGCGTTGAAAGCCAGCAAGCCAACCTGGACGCGCTCAAGGTGAAGCTGGACGACGACGATCGTCGCGCGATCGCAGCGCTGCCGAAGAACGAACGCTGCGTGAATCCGGATTTCGCGCCGGCTTGGGACTGAATCCCGTCATGCCCGGTTCGCGTTCGACTCACGTCCGGGTAATGCGACGCTAGCGCCCGCCCGCCACATCCACCACGGCGCCGTGCACATACGACGCCTGTGGCGAGGCCAGCCACAACACCGTTTGCGCCACCTCGTCGGCACTGCCTGAACGGGCCATCGGCACAGCCGTTTTGGCCAACTCGCGCACATGGGCCGAGCCGCCGTGAATGTCGTGGATATCGGTTTCGATCAGACCGGGTCGCACGGTATTCACCCGGATGCCCTCGGCGCCCACCTCCTTGGCGAGCGCGAGCGAAAAACTATCGATCGCACCTTTGGTGGCCGCGTAATGACTGCCACCCGCCATGCCGCCCAGGCGCGATGCCACCGACGACATATTCACAATGGCGCCACCCGTGCCGCCGTGCGTGGTCGACATGCGGCGCACCGCCATCCGCGAGCAATAGAACATGCTGAAGACGTTGGCCCGAAACACACGCTCGAGCGTCGCGGCATCCATGTCTTCCACGCGGCAACTGCCCAGCACGCCGGCATTGTTGACGAGCACGTCCAATCGCCCGAACGCGCGATCCACCGCGTCGAACAAGCGCTCCACATCCTGCGGTACGCCCACGTCGGCTTGTACGGCTATCGCCACCCCGCCTGCGGCGACGATATCGCCCACCACGGCGTTGGCAGATACCGCATCGCTCAGGTAGTTCACCGCGACGCGATACCCATCGACCGCAGCCAGGCGCGCAATCGCCGCACCGATCCCTCGGCTCGATCCCGTTACCACCATCGTCTTCGTCATTGCGGCTCGATCCCTGCGTCCTTCACGAGCTTGGCCCACTTGACGATCTCGGCCGCAATAAACGTCTTCAAGGTTGCCGGGTCTTGATAGGCCGGCGCGATGCCATTGGCGATCAGCCGTTGCTGTAGGGCGGGATCGTCGAGCGTCTTGCGCGCGGCCATCGTCAACGTGTCGACCACGTCTTGCGGCAACTTGGCCGGCCCGACCATCGCAAACCACGCGGTGATTTCAAACCCCGGCAGCACCTTCGAAAGCGGTGGCCAGCCGGGCGTGAGTACGCTCTCTTCCTTGGCCGTGACGGCGATGGCGCGCAACCGGCCGCCCTTGGACTGCGCCAGCGCATTGGCCGCATCGACGAACGTGAAATCCAGGCTGCCGCCCAAGACGTCGTTGACGGCATCCGGAATGCCCTTGTAAGGCACGGCCAAGACGTCCAACCCCGCCATCGATTTCAGCATCGCCAGCGACACCTGCGAACTCGACGACCCGAAGCCCGCCGAGAGCTTTCCGGGCCGTGATTTGGCGTACGCGATGAATTCTTCCGTGGTCTTGGCCGGGAAGTCCGACCGCACCATCAGTACCAGCAGGTTGGCGCCCAATCCGGCGATCGGCGTGAAGTCCTTGAGCGGATCGTAGGGCAGCTTCTTGAAGAGACTCACATTGGCCGCAATCGCGGTATTCGCACTGATCATCAGCGTGTGCCCGTCCGGTGCGCTTTCGGTCAATGCCGCCACGGCGATGATGCCCTGGGCGCCCGGCTTGTTCTCGACCACCATGGTCTGGCCCAACGCTTTCTGCATATCGCTGCTGACCAGACGCGCCAACTGATCGGTGGCGCTGCCGGCGGGAAACGGCACCAGCACCCGGATCGGGCGATCGGGATAGGCATACGCGGTGCCGGCGGCGGCCAGCCCCAGCGCCAGCGCGGTCGCGCCGGCAAGTGCCCGACGAAGCAAAGCATTCATGGTTGTCTCCTACGATGCCATCGTGTGGATGGTCTGGTTGTGTTCGGTATTCGACCTGGCGCACAAGCTTTGGTGTGCTTCCAGGAGTGCTTCTAGGACTGCTCCTGGGTTTGCTTTAACGCCTGATGCGGTGCCGTTACCTGTTCCTGCGCCTGATGTGCTGTCTGGTGCACTTGCGGTGCTTGAGGATGTGCCTGGCGCTGCGCTTCGGGATGCGCCGCCGGCAACGCAATCGGCAAGGTCAGAAGATGAAACGACAACGACTTCCCATGCGTGTCGAGATTGAGCGAATCGTTGACGCCCCCGTCGAGCACATCGTCGAGCACAAAATTCATCGCCGCGATTTTGGGCAGCAAATAGCGTTTGACGGCCGTTGGCCGGCGATCGGCAAACAGCGCCATCACGCGCGCCTCGGTCACCTCGGCGACCAGCAGCGCATAGTCTTCGGCGCGATAGGCAATCACACTGATATTGGATCGATTGCCCTTGTCGCCGGTGCGTGCGTGGGCGAGACGATGCAGCAGAACGATCGTGTTGCGGTCGCTTGTCATAAGGCGGTTACTCCACGAAATGAAAGGAAGCGGGCACGTGCTCGCGCGGGATCAGGCACGACGATGTCGAAAGCCGTTTGCGCTTGGCCAACCGCACGCCGCCCCCGCCCGCCGGCCCGCAGGTGTAGAGCGCATCCACTTCTCGCAACAGCCGATCGATCTGATGCTGCTCGGTATGGGCAGCCGCGATGCGCAGCCGCACCTCAGTGGCTTGACCCACGGGTTCCCGGGCCAGCGCCGCACCGCGATCGTCGCCCAAAATACTCATCACGCCGATCAGATCGAAGCGCAGCGTGAAGTCCTGCCCCACGCGTTTGCGAATGATGTCGGCCGCCAATCTGGCGCGCGCTTCCGCGTTCGGCCCGGCATATGAGATCTCGCCTTCGCCCAACCAGCCGCCTTCGAAAAACACGGTGGCCTTCAAGGTATCCGTGCGAGGGTGGCCTTTCACGCCAGTGAGGCGCACGCGATCCGGTCCGATCTGTTCGACTTCGACGTCGCTGAAATCCGCCACCACATCCGGCGTGATGTAGGCCGCTGGATCGTGTACTTCGTACAGCATCTGCTCCTTTACCGTGCGCGGATCCACCAACCCGCCGGTATGCGCAGCCTTCGTGATCACGCAACCGCCATCGATATCGATCTCAGCGATCGGAAATCCGGGGTTGTGCAGATCCGGCACATCCTTCAAGCCTGGATCGGCAAAATAGCCGCCAGTGACTTGCGCTCCGCATTCGAGCAAATGGCCGGCCAGGATGCCGCCTGCAAGTTGATCCCATTGATCCTCGCGCCATTTGAAGGCGGCCATCGCCGGCCCCAGCACCAGGGCCGAATCGGCCACGCGTCCGGTGATCACGATTTGCGCGCCGGCCGTCAGGGCGCGTGCAATGCACAATGAGCCCTGATAAACATTGGCGCTGACCAGCTTGCGTTCGCGTTCGGCCGGCGTCAGATGCTTGAGGAGTTCCGCCATGCCCAGCGGCGTCGACATATCGTCGCCCTCGACCACCGCAATGCGCGGCGCGGGCAACCCCAATTCTTGCGCGAGGCGTTTGATATGCAGTGCGGCGCCACGCGGGTTGGCCGCCCCCATATTGCTCACGATGGGGATGTCATGCGCAAGACAGCGTGCCAGCACCGGCCGCAACTCCAGCTCAAGCAAGGGCTCGTAGCCGCTATCGGGATCGTCCTGTCGCATGAGCTGCCGCAAGGCCAACGTGCGCTCAGCCAACATCTCGAAGATCAATGCCCGCGGCCCGTCGTGCGCGATCAGCGTCTCCACTACCGGCCCGGGCGCGTCGACCCGATCGCCCGAAAATCCGGCGCCCGCTCCCACCGCAATCGTGCGCATGGTTGTCTCCTGTTGTTATGGCTTCATTATCGGAAGCACTTATCGTTCTGTAAAATTAATTTATCTGCACAATTCATTAGCCAATATGATTAATTTCAGCGGTCGCGCCTTGCATGCGTTTCTGGTGCTCGAGGAATGTCTGCAGTTCACGGTGGCAGCCAAGCGCTGCAATGTGTCGCAATCCGCCTTCAGCCAAACGATCGCCAAACTGGAGCAACAGGCCGGCGCCCGGCTCTTCGATCGCAGCACGCGGCAGGTGTCGCTCACGGCCGAAGGCAAACTGTTTTCGATCAGCGCCCGCCAGCTCGCCTTCGACATCGACGCCGCGTTCAAGAACATCGGCGAGCACGCCGCACAACGGCGCGGCAAGGTGTCTCTGGCAGCAGCGCCGTCGCATCTCTCCGAATGGCTGCCGGCCATCATTGCGGCCTATCGGCGCGAGCACCCGGGCGTGCAACTCAGCGTGTTCGATACCTTTTCCGATCGCTGCCTGTCGCTCGTGCGCGACGGCTCAGCCGACTTCGCGCTCAATGCGCAACGGGGCAACGACCGCGAGTTCGAGAGCACGCTGCTGTTTCACGAGCATTTCTATCTCGTCTGCCGGCAAGATCATCCGCTGGCCACCCGCAAGCGACTCAGTGTGGCCGACCTGGCTCAAGTCGAATTCATCCACACGGTACGCAGCGGCAGCGTGTGGCAGTTGCTCATGCCGGTATTGCGCCATGTGCCGATCCGCGACACCGGACTCGAGGTCGAGCATTTCACCACCTTGGCCGGCCTGATCGTTCACGGCTTTGGCGTGAGCGTGATGCCGCAGTTCAGTCTGCCCACGTTTCACAACGCCGGGCTCGTCTCCATCCGCCTGCGCGATGCCGGATTGAAGCGGCCGGTGTATCTGGTCTGGGCTCGGGGACGCAGCCTTTCCATCGCCGCTCAAACGCTGATCGGCATGATCAAGCGGCAAAAACCCGTTTAACGCACCGCACGACACCGACTTCGGGTTTCCGATAGGTCGGCCCTTTCGTGCGCCAAGCCCGTGCGCGCCATGTCCGCGATCAAAGTTACTGCGCCAGCCCCGCTGATGCCGATTTCCCTATGAAGACAGGGGTTTATCGAGACACTGAAAGCCATCAACCGAGGCGCTCCAAGCAACGGCACCAATTCGGCGCATACCAAATTGGCATGAGGAACCCCCCTTTTCGCATTTGACCCGTATGGAGCCCGGCTCGCAGAATGGTCTCGCACCGTGGCCCTGCCCGGATGCCATTGCCGATTTCACATATCGTCATCACAAGGGGAATACTCGTCATGAAGCTTCGCACCCACGCCGTCACGACCGCCCTCGCAGCCCTCTGTTGCGCTGCCGCCGCCGCCACCGCATCGGCACAGACGTTGTATGTTGCCGCCAACGGCGGCTCGACCGAAAAGTTGATGAAGGAAAAACTGTTCCCTGAGTTCGAGGCGGAGAACCCCGGCGTGAAGGTGGTGCAGGTCACCGGCACCTCGACCGAAACGTTGGCCAAGATGCAGGCGCAACGCAACAAGCCCGAGATCGGCGTCGCCATTCTGGACGACGGCCCCATGTGGCAAGCGTTGCAACTCGGCTTCTGCGACCCCATTCAGGCCGATACCTACAAAGGCCTCTACGACATGGCCAACATCGATGGCAAGGCCATCGGCGTGGGCCTGGTGGCCACCGGGTTGGCCTACAACACGGAAGCCTTCAAGAAGCTCGGCCTGCCCGCCCCCACTTCTTGGGAAGCGCTGGTTGATCCCAAGCTCAAGCAGAAGGTCGTGATTCCGTCGATCACCAATACCTACGGTCTGCACACCTTGGTGGTCTTTGCCAAATTGCGCGGCGGCAGCGAAAAAGATATCGATCCGGGCTTCAAGGCCATGATCGACGAAGCCGGCCCCAACGTGGTGGCCTGGGAACCCGCGCCGGGCAAGCTGGCGGAGATGTTCCAGAACGGCAGCACCATCCTCGCCGCGCACGGCAGCGGCCGCGTTCAAGCCTTGAAGAACACCGGCTTCCCGGTGGAGTTCGTGTATCCCAAGGAAGGCGCGGTGGCACTGCAGGTTGCGGCCTGCCCGGTCAACAAAAGCCCGGAACCCGAACTCGCGCAGAAATTCCTGAAGTTCATGGTGCGCCCCAAGACGCAGGAACTGCTGGCGCAAAGCGAAGGCTGGGGCCCCACCAACACCGCCTCGAAGCTGCCTGACGATGTGGCCAAGCGCGTGCCTTACGGCCCCGAAGCCGTGAAGAACATGCAAGTGATGGACTGGACCACGATCAATGCCAAGCGCAGCGAGTGGACCACCCGCTGGAACCGCACCGTTGAGCGTTGATCATCCGGTTGATCACGCCTGGTTGATCACGGTTGATCGCACCAGGTTGATTACCCCCGCTTGATCGCGCCCGGGACGGCGTGCTGCCGTCCCGATGCCATGTACGCCAGTCGCCTCGAAAAGGACTCGCCATGACTTATCTCCAATTAGACGGATTGAACAAGCGCTACGGCGACATTAACGTTGTCGAAAGCGTCAGCCTCACTGTCGAACAAGGCGAGTTCGTCTCTCTGCTGGGCCCCTCGGGCTGCGGCAAGACGACCACGCTGCAAATGATTGCGGGCTTCACCGAACCCACGCGCGGCCGCATCCTGCTCGAAGGCCGTGACGTGACCCGCGTGCCGCCCGAGAAGCGCGGCATGGGTATCGTCTTTCAAAGCTATGCGCTCTTTCCGCACATGACCGTGGCTGAGAACATCAGCTTCGGCCTGGAGATGCAAGGCATGGGCGCGGCCGACCGCAAGCGCCGCATCGGCGAAACGCTGGACCTCGTGCGCTTGGGCGGACTGGGCGAGCGTTACCCGCGCAACCTGTCGGGCGGCCAACGTCAACGCGTCGCGATTGCGCGCGCCCTCGCCATCCGGCCCAAGGTGCTGTTGCTCGATGAGCCGATGTCCAATCTCGATGCCAAGCTGCGCGAAGAGATGCATGTCGAGTTGCGCAATATTCAAAAAACGCTGGGCATCACCACCATCCTCGTCACGCACGATCAGGTGGAAGCGATGACGATGAGCGACCGCATCGCCGTGATGTTCGGCGGCGAACTCGTGCAGGTGTCCACGCCGTTCGATGCCTACGAAAAACCCGAATCCGCATTTGCCTCGGGCTTTCTGGGCAAGACCAACCGCATCGACGGCCGCGTGACCGTGCGCAACGACCGCTGCTGCGAAGTGCAATCGGGCGCGCTATCGATGAAGATTCCGCACAACAACCGAGCCTGTCCGGAAGAAGTGCAGATCTACGTGCGTCCCGAGAAGATCCGCTTGGTGTCGCCCGAAGAAAGCCGCATGACCAGCACCGTGAGTGCACGGATGTTCCTGGGCAGCCATTGGGCGCTCGAGGTGGATGGCGATCTGGGACGGCTGCGCATCAGCGTGCCCAATGTGGGTGTGCCGCCGCCGCAGGAAGGCCAATCGGTTCATCTGGGCTGGCAAGACGACGACATGCGCATCCTCGCGCACGAGGCGCACCATGGCTGATTCCACCACGATGTCGCCGTCGATCGCAACGGGTGCACGGCCCCGCTTCAATCCCAGCCCGTTTTACCTGGCGAGCCCGGCCCTGCTGCTGTTCGTAGGCCTGCTGCTGGTGCCGCTCGGCTTGACGGCCATTCTGTCGTTCTCGGTCTACGACAGTGCCCTGGGTGTGGGTCAGGGCTACACCATCGCCAACTATATCGAGGTGCTGTCCGATAGCTACTATCACGAGATCTTTCTGCGCACGCTGCTGATGTCGTTGGCCGTAACGGTGATGTCGATCGTGCTGGGCGTGCCCGAGGCCCTGATCCTGTCGCGGATGCGCAGCCCGTGGCGCGCGATTTTCCTGATCGTGATCCTTGCGCCGCTCCTGATCTCGGTGATGGTGCGCACGTTGGGATGGGCCATCCTGATGGGCAACGAGGGCCTGATCAACACCGCACTGATCACCATGGGCGCCACGCAAACGCCCTTGAAAATGCTCTACACCATGACCGGGGTGACGATCGCGCTCACCCATGTGCTGATCCCGTTCATGATCATCTCGATCTGGGCGTCGCTGCAAAAGCTCGACAGCTCGGTCGAACATGCCGGCCTCTCGCTCGGCGGCTCGCACGCCACCGTCATGCGCCGCATCATCCTGCCGCAGATCATGCCGGGCATCCTGTCGGGCGGCATCATCGTGTTTGCGCTTTCTGCATCTGCCTTCGCCACCCCGGCGATCCTGGGCGGCCGGCGCTTGAAAGTCGTGGCGACCGCCGCCTACGACGAGTTCACCGGCACATTGAACTGGCCGCTGGGCGCCGCCATCGCCGTGCTGCTGCTCGTGGGCATGCTGGCCGTGATTCTGGGCAGCAACCGCTACATCGAGCGCCGTTACGCGCAAGTCTTCGAGAGCTGAGGAGTCGCACCATGAAAAAGAACGGCTGGCTTGGCCTGACCTATCACGCGTTCTTCATCGCGTTCATCCTCGCGCCGTTGGTGGTGGTGATCGCCGTCTCGTTTACGTCGCGCGGCTACATCTCGCTGCCCACCGACGGCTTGTCGTTGCGCTGGTTTGAAGCGATTCTCGAACAGCGGCAGTTCATCAATGCGTTTCTGATGTCGTCATGGCTCGCCTTCGTGGCGGCCACGGTGGCCATCATTCTGGCGGTGCCTGCGGCGCTCGCGCTGGCGCGTTACCGGTTTCCCGGCCGCAGCACGTTGATGGCCTTTTTCCTGTCGCCATTGATGATCCCGCACGTGGTGATGGGCATTGCCTTTCTGCGCTTCTTCAACCTCGCGGGCTTGAGCGGTTCGTTCGGCTGGCTGTCGATGACGCATGTAATCGTCGTGTTTCCGTATGCCTTGCGATTGACGCTGGCTTCGGCCATCGGCATGAACCGCGACGCCGAACTGGCCGCGCGTTCGTTGGGTGCCGGTCCTGGCACGGTGTTTCGCCGCATCGTGCTGCCGCTTATCGTGCCTGGCGTGGCCGGCGGCTGGATGCTGGCCTTCATCCAGAGCTTCGATGAAGTCACCATGACGATTTTCGTGGCCACACCGGGCACCACCACCTTGCCCGTGGCCATGTACAGCTACATCTCTCAAAGTATCGACCCGCTGGTCGCCTCGGTCTCCACTGTGCTCATCGTCGCCACGCTTATCGCGATGGTCGTGATGGATCGGCTGGTCGGACTCGATCGCGTGCTGGTAGGCAAAGGGTAAGCATGCAACATACGAGCGACATCATCATTCTGGGTGGCGGCCTGGTCGGTTCCGCCTGTGCCTACGGGCTATTGCGGCAGGGGCTGAAAGTGGCCTTGCTCGATGAAGGCGACGTAGCGTTTCGCGCCTCGCGCGGCAACTTCGGCCTGGTGTGGGTGCAAGGCAAAGGCTACGGCACGCCGCAATATGCGCGCTGGTCGCTGGGGTCGTCCAAACTCTGGCCCTCGCTCGCCGCCGATCTGTTGAAAGAAACCGGCGTGGACGTCGAACTCAAGCAGGATGGCGGCTTTCACTTCTGTCTCACGCAAGCCGAATTCGAAGAGCGCGAGCAGCGGCTGCAATCGCTGCGCGACGCGGTCGGCGACGACTACCGCTACGAGATGCTGCCGCAAAAGCTACTACACGAGCGCCTGCCGGCGGTAGGGCCCGACGTGTACGGCGCGAGCTATACGCCCATGGACGGCCACGTCAATCCGCTCAAGCTGTTTCACGCGCTGCACCGGGCGTGCGACATGAGCGGTGCGATGTACCACGTTGAACGCCGCGTCGACAAGATCGAGCACGACGGACAACAGTTTTCCGTGAGTTCGGGCGGCGACACCTGGCGCGCGCCGCGCATCTTGCTCACTGCCGGGCTGGGCAACAAGGCGCTGGCCGAGCAAGTGGGCCTGCATGCGCCCGTGGCACCAAACCAAGGCCAGGTGCTGGTGGGCGAGCGCGTGCAGCCCTTCCTCACGCACCCCACGATCTACGTGCGCCAAACCGATGAAGGCACGATCCAGATCGGCGACTCGCTAGAAGACATGGGACTGGACGATACGACGCGCACCGAAGTGCTGGCGCGCATCGCCCAACGCGCCATGGTCTGCTTTCCACAGTTGTCGGGCTTGAACGTGATTCGCAGTTGGGCCGCGCTGCGCGTGATGTCGCCCGATGGTTATCCCATCTATGACGCGTCCACCACTCATCCGGGCGCCTTCGTCGCCACCTGCCACAGCGGCGTCACGTTGGCCGCCGCGCATGCGATGCGCCTCGCACCGTGGATTGCCGGTGGCCCCAAGCCCGACGAGCTCGACACGTTTTCCGGCGCCCGTTTCCTGGATCCCACCCGAGAGTTTCACCATGCCCACTGAGCTGTTTACCGTTTTGCCCCAAACCGATGCGGCGCCCAGCGTACGCATTCAATTCAACGGCACCGAAAAACGCGTGGGCGCCGGCCTCACGGTGGCCGCAGCACTGCTGTCCAGCGGCGAATCGCGCGTGCGCGCCTCGCCCGTCAGCGGAAAGCCACGCGCGCCCTACTGCATGATGGGCGTGTGCTTCGAATGCCTGGTCGAGATCGACGGCGTGCCCAATCGCCAAAGCTGTCTGATCCCCGTGCGCGACGGGATGTCGATTCGCAGCCAGGAAGGCTATGCGGCCTTGGCGCCGCAGGAGGCATTGCATCATGAGTGAATCGGTGGATGTGATTGTGATCGGCGCCGGCCCCGCCGGCATGGCGGCCGCGGCCACAGCCGCGCGGCACGGCGCGAGCGTGGTGCTGCTGGACGAACAAAGCGCACCGGGCGGCCAGATCTGGCGCGGCATCATGCAAGCGCCGGCGGCGCGGCTGGATCGGCTCGGCGCAGATTACGCCGCGGGCAAACCGCAGGCCCAATTGTTTGCCGCATCGGGCGCGCGCCACATCACGCGTGCGGCGGTGTGGCAGGTCAACCGCGACGGCATCGTCAACTATCTCGAAAACGGCGTTTCGCACAGCATTCGCGGCAAACATGTGGTGCTGTGCAGCGGCGCCATGGAACGCCCCTTCCCCATTCCGGGCTGGACATTGCCTGGCGTGATGACTGCGGGCGCCGCGCAGATCATGCTCAAGAGCGCGGATGCCGTGCCTCAACAACCGGCCGTGTTGGCCGGGTGTGGACCCTTGCTCTATCTGCTGGCGTGGCAGTACGTGCGCGCCGGCCAAAAAATCCAGGCCATCGTCGACACCACCACGAACGACGACTACCGGCGCGCCCTGCCGCATCTGCCCGCGGCGCTCGCTGCCTGGCCGTATCTCAAGAAGGGCCTGGGCTTGATCAACACGATCAAGCGCGCCGGCGTGCCGTTTTATAAAGGTGCCAGCGACCTGGCAGTCGTCGGCGATCAAGCCGCGCACGCGATCACCTTCAAGGCGGGTGGCCGCGCGCATCGGCTGGAAACGAATCTGGTACTGCTGCATCAAGGCGTGGTGCCCAACACGCAATTCACCTGGTCGCTGCGCGCCGCACATACGTGGGATACCGCGCAATTATGCTGGCGTCCGGATGCCGATCGTTATGGACGGCTGAGCGGCATCGAACGCGTATTGATCGCCGGCGACGGCCGCGGCATCGGCGGCGCCACGGTGGCCAGCCTGCAAGGTGAACTCGCCGGACTCGCAGTCGCCATGGATTTGGGCATCGTCACATCTGAGGAAGGCGCAAGGCTGGCCGCGCCGCTGTTGGCAGGCGTAGACAAAAACCTGCGCATCCGGCCGTTTCTCGATGCGTTGTATCGTCCCAAGGATGCCAACCGCATGCCGGCCGATGACGTGCTCGTGTGCCGGTGCGAAGAAGTGACTGCCGGCGCCATTCGCAGCTACGTCGACATCGGCTGTGCGGGCCCCAATCAGACCAAATCGTTTGGCCGTTGCGGCATGGGGCCCTGCCAAGGGCGCCTGTGCGGCCTTACCGTGACCGAGGTGATTGCCCAGGCACGGGGTGTGTCGCCCGCCGAGGTCGGATACTATCGCATCCGGCCCCCTATCAAACCCATCACGCTGGCGGAACTCGCCGCCACGCGCGAAGATTTTCCAACCGCAACATCTGGAGTTCAACCATGACAGACATCACCCGCATCGAATCCAACGCACGTATGAGCCGCGTGGTCATCACCGGCGGCATCGTTTACGTCGGTGGACTTACGGCCGGCGATGCCACGCAAGACATCAAGGGCCAGACCGCCCAAGTGCTCGCCAAGATCGAAGAGTATCTGGGCAAGGCCGGCGTGGACAAGACCCGTCTGATCTCGGCGCAAATCTGGCTGAAAGACATCGAACGCGATTTCGCCGGCATGAACGAAGTGTGGGACAAGTGGCTTTCCGAAGGCACCCAGCCCGTGCGCGCCACCGGCGAATCGAAATTGGCCCGCAACGATCTGCTGGTCGAAATCATCGTCACCGCCAAAGCAGCCTGATCGCGCAAGCAGATCATGAACCCCAAGGAAATCGAGGCTTTCCGGGCAGTCATGCTGTCCGGCTCGATGACCGTGGCGGCGCGGGACATTCACACCACGCAGCCTAATGTGAGCCGGCTCATCGCGCATCTCGAATATCAGCTCGATATGAAGCTGTTCGAACGAGCCGGCAACAAACTCACGCCCACCGACGAAGCGATTGCCTTCTTCAAAGAGGTGGAGCGCTACTACCTCGGGCTCAAAACGCTCAAGGACACCGCGCACAACATCAAGCGCTTCGGCGCCGGACGCCTGCGTGTGGCCACCGCGCCCGCGTTGAGTGTGGGCTTTCTATCGCGCGTTGTGGCTGAATTCACTAAACACTGCCCAGGCGTCACGCTATCCATTCGTACCAATAATTCCGCCTCGATCGAGCATATGGTGGCCTCGCAACTGTGCGACATCGGGCTGGCTGTGTATGCCGGCGTGAACGCGCAGAATGCCGTCATTGCCGAGAAGGTCGCCGACCCGCGCGGCGTGTGCGTGATGCCCGCCGACCATCGGCTGGCCAACGCAAAAACGATCAAGGCCACCGACCTGGCCGGCGAGAGTTTCATCTCGCTCTCACATCACGATGGCATGCGCGAGCGCATCGATGCCGCCTTCGAAAGCAAGCGCGTATCGCGTCAGCTCACGCTTGAAGCGGACCTGTTGTCGTCGATCTGCAGCATGGTGGCGCATGGCCAGGGCGTGAGTGTGGTCAACCCGATCACCGTGCGAGATTTTCTGCACCTGAACATTGTGGTCAAACCGTTTACGCCGTCGATCGGCTTTCCGATCATCATGCTTACGCCCAGCCACCGCCCCACCGGCGTGCTGGCGCGCACGTTTTCAGATGCCGTCCAGACGGTGCTGGCTGAAGATGGTCATGGGCTGGCGCGCGGCAAGCGGGCGCCGGGTTCGCAAAAATAACGCGCCACAGCTTTACAGGCGACCCACCCGAAAGTTTTTATCCTGCCCGCATTCCATCCCAATCAGGTGGGTCAGAAACGACTACCGAAAAAGTGTGACAGACTTGCGCCCGCCTCGTAGCCGACGCTGCGAATCCGCCGGCCGACCGCGCGCCGTGCATCCGTCAAAGGCAAGGGAAGGTCTTCATCGCTGCGATGCCCCAACGTCAATTCGGCTAGTACTTTGCCGAACACCGTGCCGGGCGCGATCCCGCGGCCGTTGTAGCCGCTGATCGACACCATATTCGGCCCCAATCGATAAAAGCGCGGCAGTGCATTCGACGTCATCCCGATCCAGCCGTACCACTGATAATCGAACGACACGGGTGCCAGTTGAGGAAACAGTTTGGCGAGCGCCCGGCGTCCCCAGTCATGATGAACACGCGCGCCGGCAGAACGCAGCGCGCCCACGCTGCCGAAGACCAAACGGCCCTGGTCATCCAGCCGAAACGACGACAATACGCTGCGAGTGTCCCAGGCGCCTTGTCTGCCCGGCAGGATGGCCGCCCGCTGCGCGGCCGTGAGGGGCTGCGTGGCCATATTGAAGTAGGGCAGTCGAACCAGTTCGCCGGCGACGGTATCCGCCGCATTCAGGTGGGCACCGTAAGCGCCCGTGGCGACGATCACCGCATTCGCCCGAACCTCGATGCCATCCGCTGTGGTCACGCACCAGGTGTTCGCCATGCGCGCAGTGTTTACGATCCGGGTCTGCGTGAAGATCTGTGCCCCAGCATCTGCTGCAGCGCGCGCCAGTCCGCGGGCGTAGGCGAGCGGCTGAATCGTGCCGGCACGCCGGTCCAACAGTGATCCCCGATAGGCCTGGGTGCCGAGCATCTGCGCCGTGCGCCGCGCGTCGATCAGTTCGACTGGCGCACCGAGCGCTTGCCACTGTCTGGCCCGCTCGGCGATCTCGCGCATCCCACCCGCCCCCACCGCGCAATGCAACGTTCCCTGTTCGACGGCCTCGCACGCGATATCGAAGCGGCGAACCAGATCGAACACCACACTCGGGCCCTGGCCGAGAAACGTCAGCAGCGCGCTGCCTTTCGCCTCGCCGAGCGCCTCTTTAACGGCGTGCGGTCTGACCCACATGCCTGCATTCACCAACCCCACATTGCGACCCGACCCCCCATGCCCGATATCCATATGCTCGAGCACGGCCACCTTGGCACCCTGCTGCGCAAGATGCAGGGCCGCCGAACAGCCGGTGTAACCACCGCCGACGATGGCGACGTCCACGGTGATGTTCCGCGACAAGGTCGAGCCCGTTTGAAATGGCGGCGCGGTGGCCTCCCATAATCCGCGCGTACCGCTACCATCATTCACCATCGATTCCCGACCCATCAACGTTGCCGCATCGCTTACGGTTCATCAGCCTCAGCCCTCATTGGCTTTGCAAGTTGTTATCCCGAATGAATTTGCCCCACTCCACCGATTCGGCCATCGCTCGGGCTTGAATCTGCGCACCGCTGGTTTTCATTGGCACCAGGAACAGTTCGTCCATTCGCTGCTGCGTGGCGGGGTCGTTCACAAACGCTTTTACCCCTTCGTCCAGGCGCGACACGATGTTATCCGGAATCCCCTTGGGACCGATCAACGCATACCAACCCGGCATCGGCGGCAGATCGATCTGTTGCTCGGCGCTTGTCGGTACATCGGGCAGCGCCGCGATACGCTTGTTTCCCAGTACCGCAAGCGCGATCACATCGCCATTCTTGATTTGCGATAGCGCGGTATTCACAACGCTGACCATGGCATCCACCTCGCCGGACATCACACCGGTCATCGCCGGCGCCGAGCCCTTGTAGGGCACATGCGTCAAGCTGATCCCGGTCTTGGCGGCCAACATCTCCATCGTCAGATGCGTCATGTTGCCCACGCCGGCGCTGCCGAACGTCATGGCCTTGGGCTTGGCCCGCGCACGCTCGATGAACTGCGCGAGGGTTTTGATGCCGCTGGCCTTGCTCACCACAAGCACGTAAGGGGTGTCCGCAACCGGCGCGATATACGTAAAGTCGTCCGTTTCGTAGGGCACGGAGGGATAGACATGTTTGTTGAAACTCACCTGCGACACCCCGGCCAGGGCGATCGCATACCCGTCCGGCGGCATGCCCGACAACGACGAAATGCCGATGATGCCATTGGCGCCGGCGCGATTCTCGACCACGATCGACGCTCCCAACGTTTTGCCCATGCTCTGCGCCATCAGACGCGCAAGCACATCGCCGCCCGATCCCGCAGACTGGGGCACGATCAAACGAATCGGCCGATCCGGGAAGGTGTCCGCGTGTGCCAAGCCGGCCCCAACGGTCAGTACTGCGGCCGCCATCAGGCGGGAGAGTGTCTTGTACATGGTCATTTCCCCTGGGTTTTGTCGACGGCTCATACCCACCCTCACAGGTCGGCGAGCGCTGGAGGAAATCTTAAAGACGGGTCGCGAAAAATCACAATACGCAATGTGGAAGGATGCATAAGGCGCGGCTATACAACGTCAGGGAATACCCATGGCGTTGATCTCGTCACGACGCGTCAACCCGCGTTCTGGTTTACGCACAGTGGCGCTATTCATCGCTTCCGCCTATGCATGCTTCCAGATTTCGTATTTATCACTTGGCCGGCATCGTCATTAAGATTTCTCGTGCATTTACTGAGCCCCGAAACATGACCGACTCCGACCGATACAGCGACGCGTGGATTGAACGCCCGAGCACCTATTTTGAACGCCGTCCGCCCACCTTTAAGTGTCCCGCAGCGCCCCGGTCGCACTATTTGCACATGCCGGATGGCTGCCGGCTCGCCGTCGACATTTTCTTGCCTTGCATGCAGGACGGCCAGACCGCAACAGGTACATTTCCAACGCTGGTTATCTTCACACCGTACAACCGGCGATTCGATCTCAAGCAGCCGGGCGCCGAGCCCAGTCCAAACACGGCGATCTATCGCGACATGTTCGTCCCCCGGGGCTACGCGCTCGTGGTGGTGGATGTGCGTGGCACGGGCGCCAGCTTCGGCACGCGAGACAGCATGCGCTCGCCGAGAGAGCGCGATGATTCGTACGAGGTGGCACAGTGGGTCAGCAGTCAGGACTGGTGCAACGGCGCGATCGGCTCAACCGGCATCTCTTACCTGGGCGCAGCGGCGTGCTTTTTTGCAAGCACAGGTCACCCGGCCATCAAAGCCATTGCGCCGCTCTTCGGCATCTCAGATCTGTACAGCGAGCAGCTCTACCCCGGCGGCATGTTGTCGCGAGTGTGGGTCGAGGCCTACGACGATCTGATGGCTGCGCTCGATCATGCCAATCGCGGGCTCGCCTCGCGTTTTGCCTACTTCAACGACCCGAGCTTCAATGGCCCCGCGCCCGTCGACGACGATAACGATGCCGTCGCGCTCAACGATGCCTTGATCGCCCACCGCGACAACTTCCGCTTGAAGGAGCTTGCGCCGGAGCTCCTCTATCGCGAGAAGCCGCTCAGCTATGACGAGCACATCGACTCTTCCAGCTTCAGCCCGTATCGCTATGTTGATCTGATCCCGCCCGACGTGGCCGTGTACTCAGTATCGGGTTGGTACGATGGTGCCGGCTATGCCAATGGCGCGATTTCGCGATTTCTGTCGCTCCCGAATCGCGATAAGCACCTGCTGCTGGGCCCGTGGGATCACGGCGCCAGAACGAACATCTCGCCGTGGCGGGATCGTGCGGGCGCAGCGTTCTGCATGTATGGCGAACTGTTGCGGTTCTTCGATCGGCACCTGCTCGGCATGCACGCCGAAGCCGCGCGCGAGGCACCGGTCCATTACTACAGCGTGCATGACGATCGCTGGCATAGTGCGCAAACATGGCCGCCTGAGCACGCGATCGAAAAACTGTGGCTCGACGAATCCGAGCAACTGTGCGCGACGCCGCCCAGTGCGTCACCCTCTGACCCCAAGCCGGCCCGCGACATCCAGGTGCGGTTTGACTGGAGTAGCGGGCAAAATACCCGATACGAGCGATTGGGCGCGAAAAGTGTGGATCATTACTACGCTGACTGGAAACAAAGAGAGCAACAACTCGCGGGATTCAGCACGGCGCCTCTGCCCCGCGATCTGCCCTTGGTTGGCCACGTGGTGGCGAATCTCCATCTCGCGGCGTCGCAATCCGACTGCGCACTCTTTCTGTATCTAAGCGAGATCACGGAAGATGGCGAGTTTCACTACATCACTGAGGCGCTGATCAGGGCACGTCACCGCAAGGTCGTCGCCAGCCCCGAAAACTACACGACCACGTGGCCCTTCCACAGCTTCAGCGAAGACGACGCTGAGAACCTGACGCCTGGCGTGCCGGAATGGATTCGTTTCGCCTTCCTGCCCATCGCCTGGACCCTTAAAGCGGGCAGCCGCCTTCGGCTCTCCATCGCCGGCGCGGACCAGGAGCACTTCCCGCAGGTGCCGCCCGGCCGTCCCCCACGGCTGAGCATCACCCTGGGTGGCGAAAACGGCTCCCATATCGAGATGCCGGTAGCGACCGGGCAAGCACCAGCGAATTGATCAGCCTTATCAGGCGGGCGGGCGCAGCAGTTCGACGCCCTCCCATTTCGCGCTCTGCACCATGCGTTCAACCAGCGCCAGCACCGATGTTTCCACCGATGTACTAGCCAGGCTCAGCCGAGCCGAGTCGGACACGCACAAGCTCGCTCGGCGCGTCAACTGCACGTCGCTGATCCGCAAACTGATCAGCGTGTCGTCGTGCTCGCCTGCCAGCGACGACCACGGCAATATCGACCATCCCATGCCATCTCGAATCGCCGCCAGCAGGAACGAGACAGCGCTGCTTTCTGCGACCAGCGATTTCTTCAGGCCGGCCGCAGCAAATGCGCGATCGGTAAGCACACGAATCGAGTTGGGAAAACTGGGCAGCAACAGCGGCAACTCCGCTACTTCGGCAAGCGTGATGCTTCGTCGCACGCCGCCGATGGGACGCCCGACCAGCATCAGATGCTCTTCCAGCAAATTCACCACTTGCATATCGGTGCGGCCATCCACATCCATGGCGATGGCCATATCGAGTCGTTGTTGCGCCACCGCCTCGGCGAGATCGGCACTGGAGGCTTCGATGATCTCGAGAATGATGTCCGGATAGGCCGCCTGGATCTCTTTGACCAGAGGCAAGGCCAGCAACCGCGAGCAACTTGTGGGCATCCCGAATCGCACCTTGCCCGACGGCACCTCTTTCTTTCGACGTAGCGCCGCCTTGGTTTCGTCCATCTGACGAAGCACTTTCTTGGCTTGCAGATAAAGAACCTGACCGAGCTCGGTGGGCCGCGCGCCTTGTCGGCCGCGTATCAGCAACGGCGCTCCAACCTCGGCCTCAAGATTGGAGACATGCTGGCTCAGTGATGGCTGCGAGATATGCAATGCGTCGGCTGCAGCTGTCAGGCTCTGCATTTCGACGATGCTCACAAAGTAGCGTAGCTGGCGCAGATCCATGGATTCAACGGGTGTTTGACGGCGAAGAACGTGCCGCACCTGAATCGACGAATCGCAGCGATCTCGAACGAATCCATCACGTGGGCAGCGTATGCCCGCAAGCTTACCAGCGTTGAGCGGTCATCCCATGCGCTACGCGGCCTTCGTGCGCCAGGCATCATGCCCGAACCGCGCTGGCGACAGCCCCTCGATCGGCACCTTGCTCGCACCGTCCAGCACCAGCTCCGACACCGCGCGGCCCGATGCCGGCCCCAACTGAAAGCCGCTGGCCGAAAACCCGCAGGCATAAACCAGCTTCGGCAAGGTAGTGCTAAAGCCGATTACCGGTAGCTTGTCAGGGGTGAAGCCCTCCACACCCGACCATGCCCGATTGAGCGACACGTTCTTCAAAAACGGAAAGAGGTCCGTCACGATGCGTGCGCTATTGGCCAGTCGCGAAAAGTCGAGCTCCGCATGCGCAGCGTCGATATCGACTTCACAGTGCAACTCGCCCCCGATCACGACCGTGCCGTTGTCGTACTGCTTGAATGACAGGCCGCGCGATGTCGCGCCTACAACCGGATCCACAAAGTGCGGCAAGCGCTGCGTGACCATCAGCATCAACCCACCGGGCTCAACAGGTATTGTCTCGCCCAGGTCGTGCGCAAGCCGGCCGGACCAGGCCCCTGCGGTCATCACCATGTATTCGGCGCCTACCGTGCCTTCGGGCACGCCCACGACCCATTTGCTGCCCTGCTGCGTCATGCTTGAGACGCGCCAGTTCTCGATAAACGTGGCGCCTAATTTTTGCGCCTCGCGGCGAAACGCCGTCACCGAGCGATACGGCACCGCAAAGCCGTCGGATTCCACCCACACGGCGCCCGTTACGTGCGGCGATACCGCAGGCAAGATCTCGCGCGTTGTTGCGGCATCGATCAGTACTTCGTGGTGATAGCCATGCGACGCCAGCAGCGCCACCCGCTTTTGCAAAGTGACAATGTCGGCTTCGCTTTCTGCGACTTTGATCTGGCCGCCGGTATAAAAGCCCAGATCACGCCCGAAGGTTTGCGACAGCTCATGCCACAACGCACTCGACGCCAGCGTGAGCGGCATTTCCTGGATCGGGCGGCCCAGCGTGCGCACGCCGCCGGCATTGACGCCGGAGGCGTGTCGGCCGGGGTAATCGGCCTCAATCACCACCACACGCGCGCCGCGCTTGGCCAGGTGATAGGCCGTCGAACAGCCATGGATGCCCGCGCCGATAATGGCGACGTCGTATTCGGTATGCGACATGGCGCGTTTCCCAAAGAAGAGAAGTTCACTCTACCCAAGGCGCGCGCGCCGATCCAATGCCAATATGCGCGGGAAGTATGTGGAAAATGTATGGTCGCTTAATCGTCAGGACGCTGCAGGCTTGGCAGCACTGATCACTTTCCCCGCAACCACGAAATTGCCAGCCCCCAGATGATGCAGCGTGTGCAATGACGCATTGGCATCGGAAAACTGCCAGTGCCCGCCACTGAACGCCAACGGATCGGCCGCCGCACTCACCACTTCGGCAAAGCACGTGTCGTATGCGTCTTCGGTATGGGCTTCGGGAATCAAGCGGCATTCCATCCATGCTGCGGCGCCGTCTTCGATCAACGGCACGCCGAGCACCGGGCCGTCAAACGACGCGATCCCGAATCGCTCGAACTTATCGCCCTCGCGGCCCGACACACTACCTACGGCATAGGTTTGCTGCACGAACGACGCTGTGGGGATGCACACGCCAAAGTGGCCGCTTGCTGCGATCAGTTCGCGCGAAAACGTGGCCTTATCGATCACGATCGCAATGCGCGGCGGGCTGAACTCTACCGGCATCGACCAGGCGGCCGCCATGATGTTGCGCTTGTCGCCATGCCGGCTCGTCACAAGCACCGTAGGCCCGTGGTTGATCAAGCGGCAAGCATGCGCCAGGGCGACGGGCTCAAATCGGCTTTGCATCGGCACTTCTCCTCAAACATGGAAGGGTTACTAGACCGGTCGCTAGTTCGGTCACTAGACCGGCTAACAAGTCGGCTGATAAGTCGTCCACTTGGTCGGCTGCCAGGTCGGCCACCAAATCGGTTACCAGATCCGCCACTAAGTCGGCTACTAGACGACTGGTCTATTCCACTGCTATATTCTCGATCATGATGAAGAAACCCGCTGCCGACACGCGCCAGCACATCCTCGATGTGGCCAGATCGCTGATGACCGTAAAAGGCTACACCGCCGTTGGTCTCGGTGAACTGCTGAGCCAAGCCGGTGTGCCCAAGGGTTCGTTCTATCACTACTTCCGCTCGAAAGAGGAATTCGGCGAAGCCCTGCTGCACGCCTACTTTTCCAAATACCTGACGCGTGTGGATGCGCTGATGGCGGCCGATGGCACGGGTGCCGAACGGATCGTTGGCTATTTTCAGTATTGGGCACGCACGCAAGGCACCGATGTGCTCGAAGGCAAATGTCTGGTGGTGAAACTGGGCTCGGAAGTCTGCGATCTCTCCGAAGACATGCGTGCCGTGCTCGATACCGGCACGCAGGCCATCGTGAAGCGTATCGCCAGTACCGTCGCCGAGGGGCAAGCCGACGGCTCGATCAAGTCGAAGGCCGATGCACGTGAACTCGGCGAATCGCTCTACCAGATCTGGCTCGGCGCCTCGTTGATGGCCAAGCTTGGAAAAAGCGAAGTGCCTTTTGCCAATGCCCTCGGCACCACGCGGCACCTGCTCACGCATTGAGCGCCCAAAAGTCTTTACTGCTCGAAGTTTTAACCGCTTCAAGTCTTAGCCGCCTGATGTCTTAGCCGCTTCGAGTCTTAACCCCCATTTATCGCTGGCGTCATCAGTACAAACGCCCTCGTGCAGAATCTAGACGACTGGTCTACTAACAGGACAACACCGTGGTTCAACCAACTCACCAAACACAACCCACCGACCTCTTCTCCCCCTTCAATCTGGGCGCGTTGCACCTCGCGAATCGCATCGTGATGGCGCCACTCACACGCAGCCGCGTGGGCGCCGACGGCGTTCCGAATGCCCTGCTTGCCACCTACTACGCGCAACGCGCCAGCGCTGGCCTCATCATCGCCGAGGCCACCAATATCTCCGCACAAGGCCGCGGCTACGACATGACGCCCGGCATTTGGACCGATGCCCAGGTCGAGGGATGGAAAGAAGTGACGGATGCGGTGCATGCCGCCGGCGGACGCATCGTGTGCCAACTCTGGCACGTTGGCCGCTTCTCGCATGTAAGTCTTCAACCTGACGGCACCGCACCCGTCGCCCCCTCTGCCATCAAGGCCGAGGGCCAAACCTACACCGCACAGGGCATGGTCGACGTCTCCATGCCGCGCGCGCTCGAGACCGCCGAAATCCCTGGCATCATCGATCAGTACCGGCATGCCGCCGAATGCGCCAAGCGCGCCGGGTTCGATGGCGTTGAAGTCCACGCCGCCAATAGCTATCTGCTCGACCAGTTCCTGCGAGACTCGACCAACACACGCGACGACGCCTACGGCGGCTCGATCATCAAACGAACGCGATTGGTGCGTGAGGTGGTCGAAGCGGTGGTGGCTGTCTGGGGCAGCACACGTGTCGGCATCCGGCTGTCACCTACCACGCCAGACGCCGGCAATACGCCGGTAGACAGCGACGTCATGGCCACCTATGGCGCGCTGATCACGCAACTCAACAAATACGGCTTGGCCTATCTGCACATGGTTGAAGGCGCCACGGCGGCCGCGCGCGACGTGCCCGCCGGCATCGATCTCGACGCGTTGCGCGATCTGTTCACGGGTTCGTATATCGGCAACAACGCCTACGACCTGAACCTGGCCATCGCACGCCGTGCCGCGCACAAGATCGACGCCGTCGCATTCGGACGACCATTCATCGCCAACCCCGATCTGGTCGAACGGCTTCGCGATGGTCACGCGCTCGCAGTGGCGCCGCGCGAGGCGTACTACGGTGGCGGCGCCAAGGGCTACACCGACTGGCCTCGCGCCGACCACACTGAACGCACTGAACGCACGCAAGGCACCGATCCCGCATTGCAGTAGCGCGCAGGCGTCGATCAATCAATCGGGCCTAGCCACGCGCTCGGCTCAATCCACAAGGCGCACGCCGTGCGCTCCCTTTCAAAGGAAACACCATGACGAAAAACATCAAGGCAGTAGCTACCAAAGACTATGACGCCGTGATCTCAGCGGCCAACCGTTACGTTGAAGGACTTCGCACCGGCAACCGCGACGGTGTGGCCAGCGCCTTTCACGACGATGCCGTAATGTATGGCTTCACGAACGGCAAGCTGATGGGCGGCCCCATTCAAAACCTTTATGACTTCGTCGAACAACATGGTGCTGCGCCGGATATCGCGACGAGGCTCGATGTATTGGCGATTACGCCGACCACCGCCGTGGTGCGTGTCGACATGGAAAACGATGCGATCGGTGCCGACTACAACGACTACCTCACGCTGCTGAATATTGACGGCGACTGGCAAGTGATTGCCAAAGTGTTTCACCAGTTCGATAAGTGATCGCGACGGTCGTCCATCTGTCCGATCGTGATCGCAGCAGTCTTTCATCAGTCCGACAGCTGAGCGCCCTATTGCTCAGGCCGGTTTCTTGCCGAGCGAGCAGCGCGATTCATATCGACAACGTAAGGAGTCATCATGAGCAGTGTTTTCATCGTCGGCGCCGCCGGCAACATCGGCCGCCGCCTGGTCGAGCGCCTGGCCAAGCGGGGCCATGAGCCCCGGGCGCTACACCGCAAGCCCGAACAGGCCGATACCCTGAAGGCCTTGGGTGCCACGCCCGTTGCGGGTGATCTGACGGCACTCGATGCCCCGGCGCTGGCCCAACTCATGGCCGGCAGCAAAGCGGTCGTCTTTACCGCTGGAGCGGGCGGTGCCGGCATGGAGATCACCAATGCAATCGATGGCCGAGGGTTGGAAACAACAGTCGATGCTGCGCAATTGGCCGGCATCAAACGCTTCCTGCTCGTGTCCGCATTTCCCGACGCCGGTCGCGGCAAGACGCCCTCCGAAGGATTCGAGAACTACATGTCGGTCAAGAAACAGGCCGATGTGTATCTGGTCGGCACCGACCTGGACTGGGTGATCGTGCGCCCGGGCACGCTGTCGGATGAGCCCGGCACGGGTCATGTGCGCGCCGACGTCGCCATCCCCTACGGCAACGTGCCGCGAGACGATGTGGCTGCGTTCCTGGCTGAGGTGATCGATCAGCCGACGGTCAATCGCATCATCATTGAACTCACGGAAGGTGAGACGCCGATAGCGAACGCAGTCGATCGGCTGCATCGGGGATAATGTCTCGCGGCTGCACTCCGCTGCGACGAGCGATCGACCAATCCGCCCGACCGTCCCCATTATTCTCCAGTCGGCAACCTCATGACCTTGAAGCAGATTCAAGCTTTCTATTGGGCGGCAACGCTGGGCAACTTTGCCATCGCTGCCGAGCGCCTGCACATTTCACAGTCGACATTATCCAAGCGCGTGTTCGAACTGGAAGCTGCGCTCGGTGTCCAGCTCTTCGACAGATCGAGCAAACAGGCACAGTTGTCGGAACATGGCACTCGCCTGCTGCGCCATGCCGCACAGATGCTGGATCTGAGCGACCTCATCCAGGCCGATGCAGAGGCGGCGGGCGATCTTGCCGGCACCTGCCGGATCGGGATCACCGAACTGGGCTCATTGACATGGCTACCGCGATTCATCGCCCAGGCGCGAGCGCTGTATCCCCGCCTGATATTCCAACCCTATGTAGACCTCGCGCGCAGCCTCGAACGCATGGTGCATCGGGGCGAGCTCGATTGCGCCGTCGCACCCACCGCCGCCCAAAGTGACATGCTCGCTGCCCAAAAAATCTGAGACGTGGAATGCACGTGGATGGCCTCGCCCGCGCGCATCGATCAGGGCACCATCTTGAAGCCCGCCGCCATGGAAGCCCTGCCCGTCATCACGATGACTGCAGGATCGGGCATGACCGCCGGTATCAATCAATGGTCACTCGCACAAGGTATCCGACTGAACTACACGCTGGCCTCCAACAGCATGATGGCCATCGCGGGGTTGACGGTAGCCGACATCGGCATCAGCTACCTCCCCAGGCACTTCATGGCGCCGTGGCTTGCAGATGGGCGGCTCACCAGCTTCACCACCACCCCGGCCACTCCCAATCTCGGCTACTACTTCCTGCAGCGCAGCGACGATAAGCGCGAGCTCGTCGCCCGCATGAAAGCCCTATTGCTTTCCGATGCGTGCGGACTCGCCGGCGGCAAATGGGTCGCGCCTACCGGCACGGCACATATTCCAAAAACGAATATGAAGCGCCGAAAATAAATCGCTTGTGCTCATTACCGCTGCAAGCGGACTATTGACCACGAATTAGAAAATGCAGCACCGAGCACCGAGCATTGAGCACCCATGCACAGCCAAACGATTCTGATCACCGTACCGAAAATCCATCCCGACGCGCTCGCCTTGCTGGCGGACTATCGCGTGATTCAAACGGATGCCAGCATCACAGAAGACGCGTTATGCGAACTGTGTGCAGAAGAAAAGCCTGTCGCGATTTTAGCGCGCTACGGCTTCTTCAACGAGCGAGTACTGAAGGCGTCTCCGCTGCTCAAGATCGTCGCCCGCCACGGCGTCGGCATGGATACGATCGATCAGGTCGCAGCGGCGCGCTTGGGCATTGCCGTCAAAGCAGCGATCGGATCCAACAGCCAAGCCGTCGCCGAACTCGCTATTGGCATGATGCTGTCTTGCGCCCGGCTGATTCCCGCAATCGACCATCGCATGCACCAGGGCCATTGGGACAAGGATGCCTATCAGGGCATTGAGTTGCACGGCAAAATCTTGGGCGTGGTGGGATGCGGATCGATCGGCAGCCGCGTCGTGCGCATCGCGCAAGCGATCGGCATGAACGTCATCGTGTGCGATCCCTACCTGGCGTCGGAGAAACTGCCCCAGGGCACCACACGCGTCAGCCTCGATGAACTGCTGGCGCAGGCGCACGTGGTATCGCTTCATTGCCCCTTGGACGACAGCACGCGAAACATGCTCGATGCGTCCAAGCTGGCGAAGCTGCTTCCCAACGCCATCGTGGTCAACACGGCACGCGCCGGCCTCTTCGACGAAGCGGCCATGCAGTCGTTGCTCCAAAAGGGGCAAGCACGCTTGGGCCTGGATTGCTTTGTGCACGAGCCGTTGGCCACCGATTCTCCGTGGCTTACCACCCCGAATACGGTCTTGACGCCGCATATCGGCGGCACAACCGATGGCGGCATGCGCGGCATGGGGGTCGGTGCTGCACAGCACATCCTCGATCACCTGAACGCCACGGCAGCCGTGCCCTAAGCGGGCTTGAGCCAATACGACGACGGCGTCGCAGATACGCCGCGATCGATCGATCACATTGGAGGAGGACCCCTTATGAACACCACCGTACGCGGCCGACGTTCGTTCTGTTTGGCGCTTGGCGCGCTCGGCATCGCGCCCCACCTGATCGCGAAGGCGGCAGGCACCTATCCCGAACGCCCGATCACCTTGGTTATCGGGTGGACCGCAGGTGGATCGGCCGACAATGTCGCGCGCTTGATTGCCACTGAGATGTCCAAGGCGCTCGGTCAGTCGGTCGTCGTCTTCAACCAGGCAGGCGCCGGCGGCAACATCGCATCGGATGCCGTAGCTCGCGCAGCACCTGATGGCTACACGATCATGCTCGCCACCTCGGCATCGCACGGGTTCAATTCGGAACTCTATTCGACGTTGAACTATCGCCCAATCGAAGATTTCGCCCCGATCGGCTTGATCAATACGTCGCCCAGCACACTGCTGGTGCCCGAAGCCTCGCCTTATCGCAGCGTGACGGACATCATCGAAGCGGCGAAAGCCAAGCCGGGTGTGCTCAATTACGGATCGGGCGGCATCGGCTCGTCCCAGCATCTTTACGGCGCGTTATTCAAAAAGCGCGCAGGCATCGACATCGTCCATATCCCGTTAAAAGGCGTCGCGCCGGCGATGACAGACCTCATGGCCGGCCGCGTGGACATGATTCTCAGCACGGGCGCCGTCCCCTTCGTGCGCTCGGGCCGATTGCGCGCGCTCGCGGTTGCCGCACCACAACGTTTGACCGCACTCCCCGATGTGCCCACCTTCGAAGAAGCGGGCATCAAGGACTTCAATACCGACTCCTGGTATGGCCTGGCGGCACCCGCTGCAACGCCCCGTCCCGTACTGGAGGTGCTCAATGGCGTGTTGAACAAGGCGCGGCAGAATCCAGAGGTACAGCGGCAGTTCAGCGAGCAAGGCGCTTTTACGGCCAAGCCCATGACCGTCGATGCCTTCTGGACATTCGTTCGCGATCAAATGCCGGTTGCCGCGGAACTCGTGCGCGCCTCGGGTGCGAAGTTGGAATAGACCGGCGGGCCGCCACGGTGCGTGCGATCATGCATCTTGCCACCGGGGCTGCGTGGCGCAGTAGCCGCCTAGCGTAGTGGCTACTTGGCGCCTGGCTGCTTGGCGCAGTGGAGATCACTGCATCGCGCGCGCAACGAGCAGCGTATCGGTGAACTGTTCGAAGGCCACGATCTTTGCATCGCGAAGCGTCCACACATGCGTGGCGCGTGCAAGCATCGGCTTGCCGGTCGCCCGGTAAATGCCGATGTATGCACCCACGCCGACGATCTCGTCGCCGCCATCGATCAACCGCTCCAGCTCGAAGCGGTAGTCTTGCCACTCCCGCCCCAACACCGCGAACACATTGTCGGCGACCGCTTGCGGGCCCACCCACACGCCTGCGCAAGGAAATCCCGCCATCTCGATCCAGCGCACATCGTCAGCCACATCAGCCATCATCGTCGCGATGTCGGCCCGCGCCGACGCCGCATAGTGATCGCCAATGATCTGCAGATTCGATCTGCCGACCACGGGGGTTACCATTTCATTTCGCCTTTGTTGACCTTCGCGCCGATCTCCAAAGCCACCATCAAGCCGGCGTCCGGATAGGCGGCCTTCATGGCATCGATGAGCGCGGCGCTGTTGGCCGCCTTCGGCAACTCGACGTCATAGCGCGCGAGGTAAGCCTGGCTCCACGTAATCTGCGACGCATCGCGCGCCACACCCGGCAAACTATGACCGGCAATCACCGTCACCGGCGACAGCGCTGCCATGCCGGCAAGTTTCTTGTTCCAGTCGGCACGCTCCTGCACGCTTTGCGCGTCGGCCGTCCACAGGTGCAGATTGCCGTACACATTCACGCCGCCGGCGATCGCCTTCAGCGACGGAATCCACACATAGCTGCGATGCGGCTGGCTATCGTTCAGCCCCTTGATCTCAAGCTTCTCGCCTTCAAGCATGATGGTGTCACCCTGCAGCACCTCGGGCAACGGCACCGACTTCGGCGCATTCGCACCCATGCGCGGTCCCCACACCTGAAGCTTCGTGGCCAGCGTGGCCTCGATCTTCTTCAACGTGGGTGCGGTCGTGACGACTTTCGCGTCGGGGAAATACTGCTTCAGGACTTCGATGCCGAAGTAGTAGTCCGGATCGGGCTGGCTGATGTAGATCGTCTTCAGCGTTTTCTTGCTGTCCAGCACCATGGCAACGATACGCAGCGCATCGGCGCGCGTGAAACCGGTATCCAACAACACGGCATCCGTCTTGCCCGACACCAGCACCGCGTTCACATGAAAACTTCCGGCATCGGCGTTATAGACCTGCAGGGTAAGCGGCGGCGTCTGGGCTTGCGCGTCGTGCGGCAACATACCCATGGTCAGAGCAAAAGGTGCGATCAGGCTGGCGAGCATAGTGGCGCGGATGTTCATGGTGAACCTTCGATGTTGGGATGGAATGACGCCACTTTATTAGAGCTACAGATGTAGATAAACAGTAGAATTGTTGAATCTTTATCTACCAAATCGAGCTAATTGTGGATCGCCTTACCGCCATGCAGGTGTTCGTGGAGATCGCCGAACGCAGCAGCCTCACCGATGCAGCACGCGTGCTCGACATGTCGCGCGCCATGGTGTCGCGTAACCTCGAAAGCCTGGAGCAGTGGCTGGGCGCGCGTTTACTGCATCGCACGACCCGCCGCGTGAGCCTTACCGATGCGGGCAATGAAGCGCTGCAACGCTGCCGCGACGTACTTGCCCTCACTGGCGACGTGCAGGCGATCGCCGGCGTACGACAAACCGCCCCGCGCGGCAAACTGCGCATCGCCACGAGCGTCTCGTTCGCGCAGGCGTTCCTGGCTGACGTGGTCGCCACATTTCTGGAACGGCATCCCAAGGTCGAGATCGAGCTGCTGGCGCAGGAGCGTTCCGTCAACCTCGTTGAAGAACGCATCGACCTGGCCGTGCGCATCGGCAACGCGCCAGACAGCGCATTGGTCGCGCGGCGTTTGGGCGTGTGCCAATCGGTGTTGTGTGCGTCGCCGGCGTATTTGCGTGCGCACGGCGTACCGACCGATCCCGCGTCGCTCGAACAGCATCGCTGTATCAGCCATGCGTATGTGGGGCGCAATGAACTTCGGCTGTCGCAGAAGAAGCAGATGATCAAGGTTCCGTTTCATGGCGCGTTGCAGACCAACGAATCCACCGTGGCACGGCAGGCGGCGTTGCGTGGCGCCGGTTTTGCCTTGCTGCCGACGTATCTGGTGAGTGCCGACCTGCGTGAAAATCGATTGGTTCACGTACTGCCGGACTACGAGCCAGAGGCGTTGGATATTCACGCGATGTACTTGTCGCGCCAACATCAGCCGCCGTTATTGCGATTGATGCTGGATCATCTGGCTGAGCAATTCAGCCAGAGCGATGCGCCGTGGGATCGTGGGGGTAACGGCGATGCCCCTTTAGCAGATGGGCGGAGAGCTGCTGTTAAACGCACAAACGCGAGGTCGAGCGCAGGCGCAGTTGCGGAAGCAAGTGGTGCGAGTGCCGGTGACATTTCAAGTGCAAGTTTGAGTGAGGCTTCGACCGCGATTCAACATGCGAAGCCGCATGAGAAACCAACATCGCGATCACAGTCTCGTTCAACCTCGCGCAAGAAGTAAGCGCGACTGTTGCGCTCAGATCAAGAGTCTTTGAACCGGCGACGGGTGTTTCTAAACCCTTGCGATGACCATACTGAACGCCTCACAGTGCAAACACACAAGGACATCGATCATGGCCATCTTCATTACCGGCGCTTCAGGCTTCATCGGCGGCTCGCTTGCCCGCCACTTCATCGACGCGGGCTATGCCGTTCGCGGCCTCGTGCGATCGGAGAGCAAGGCCGAACAATTGAAGGCCATGGGCATAGAGCCTGTGCTCGGCACCCTCGACGACAGCGATCTGCTCACGCGCGAAGCACGCGCCTCTGAAGGCGTGATCAACGCCGCCGACAGCGATCACCTCGGCGCCCTCGATGCCTTCATCGAGGGCCTGCAAGGCACCGGCCGCCCGCTGATCCACACCAGCGGATCAAGCGTGATCGGCGACGACGTAGGCGGCAATGCGCTTTCGCCAAACATCTTCGACGAAGACACACCCCTCATCGTGGAACCCAAAAAAGCCCCCCGCCACGCCATCGACGAACGCGTGCGTGCCGCCGCCAGCCAAGGCATCCGCTCGATCGTGTTGTGCAACACCATGATCTACGGCACCGGCCGAGGCCTGCATCCGGATAGCGTGCAAATCCCGCCGTTGGTCAATCAGGCGCGCAAGAACGGCGTGGTGCGTGTGGTGGGCCAAGGCATCAACCGCTGGTCGAATGTTCATATCGACGACGTGGTTGCCCTGTACCTACTGGCGTTTGAAAACGCCCCCGCCGGCAGCTTCTATTTTGTTGAAAACGGCGAAGCCTCGTATGCCGAGATTGGCGCCGCGATCGCGCGTCGGTTGAACTTGGGCCCGGTGCAATCGTGGACCGTCGACGAAGCCGCCGTCGAATGGGGCCGCGGTCACGCGCAGTATTCGTTTGGCTCGAACAGCCGCGTGCGCGCAAAACATGCACGTTTGCAACTGGGCTGGAAGCCCGCGCACACGTCAATCACGGAATGGATTGAGAATGAGATGCCGCTGGCTTCTGCGTAAACGTTGGCGTTGACGAGGGACTGGCTGATAACTGAATCGGATGGATATTTAGGCGACCGTGCGACGCGGCTCAGTGCGCCGTCACAACCAACACTTCCGCCATCTGCCGGCTCACCGTACGCATGCGATGCAAAAGACTGGAGTCGAAGTAAATCGAGTCGCCCGCTTCCAGCCGTTCGAGCCGATCACCCAGCAACACTTCCACCGCGCCCTTGAGCACGAAAATGAGCTCCTCGCCGTCGTGCGGCGAGGTGGTATCCGGTTCTCGAAAGGCGCGCGGTGGATGCACCACGAACGGCTCCATCTTGCGCAACGGCCGCTTGCCCGCCAGCGACTGATACCGGTGCCCGTTCACGCTAGCCGCATCCGACAGCTCACTGCGATCGGCCACGCGCACCACACTGATGTTGTCGTCAACCAGCGACGCCTCTTCGCCTATCAATTGACCCACGCTGATGTCGTAAGACTGCGCCAGCTTGAGCACCGTCGAAATCGACGGCTCGGCCAGGCCACGCTCAAGTTTCGACAGATAGCTTTTCGTTAACCCAGCGCGCGTAGCAAGCTGCTCCAGAGAAAGGGCGTGTTGCTTGCGCAGCGCTTTAAGTCGATGGGAAATGGCGGTCATGGGCACAGCTCGTCACAGGGGTCGCCCAATTGTAGTGCCCTGCCGCTTTTCCCCGAGGGCGCTTGGCTCAAAACGTATTCGTGTCGTTTGAGCTTGCCGGCGTTCAGCTCAACACATCGCCGTGATGCTTGAGGGCCTTGCGGGCGTAGTAGGCGAACCCCACCTCACTGCGTTTCGGCGTCAAAATCCAGTCATGCGCTTCTTGACCCAGCGCGCCGTCCAACGGCTTGATCTGCCCGGCCGCCATGGCCAACAACTGCATCTTTGCAGTCCGCTCGAACTGCAGTGCCAGCAGGCACGCCATCTCTACGCTCTCGGCCGCCACCAGCATGCCGTGATGGGCAAGCAAAATCGCGCGCTTATCCTGCAATGCCTCGCTGATGATGCGCCCTTCCTCATTGCCAACGGGGATGCCCGGCCACTTCTCCAGAAACGCCACATCGCCATACAACGTGCAGTTGTCCATGTGGGAAACCTCCAGAGGCACCTCGAGCATCGACAACGCCGCCGCATGCAAAGGATGCGTGTGCACGATGCACTTCACCTCAGGCCGCGCGCGATAAATCCACGAATGAAAACGGTTGGCAGGATTGGCCATCCGTTCGCCCTCAAGCACCGTCAAATGCTCGTCCACCTTAAGCAGATTGCTCGTGGTGATCTCGTCGAATCCGAGGCCCAGTTGCTGCGTGTAGTACGTGCCCGGCTCATCCGCGCGCGCCGTGATCTGCCCAGCCAGACCCGAATCATGGCCACCGTCAAACAAAATGCGGCACGTCAATGCCACGCGCTCCTTCAAACTCCAAGACGCATCGGCATATTTGCTCGCCATCTCTGCCTGGGCTTTTTTAACCAAGTCGTCCTTAGTCATGAGCATGGTGTCTTGCATAGTCGTCTCCTTATCCATAAACCGTTCGGTGCCCGCAACCCTTTAAAGGGCGCAGGCACCAAAAGTGATGCTTCAAAATCTGTGAGCCAAATGAAGGCTATTCCAACTTGATATCCGCACGCTTAACGATGTCAGTCCATCGCTCGCGTTCACCGGCAATAAACGTCTGATATTCACTCGCGCCGCCTGAATACAGCTGCACGCCTTGTGCTAAAGCGCGGTCCTGCAATGCCTTCGACGCCAGTGCCTTCTGCAACGCCGCGTTGAGCGTCGTCACCACCGCGTCCGACGTGCCTGTGGGCACATAAAACGCGCTCCACGAACTGATCTTCAGCGCCGGCTGATTCACATCGGCGTTGGTCGGCACACCCTGCGCAGTGGGCAACGATTCATTCGATGCCAACAGAATAGCGTTCAGTTTCCCGCTTTTCGCGTGCGGCATCACCACAGGGATCGCGTCCATCGTCATATCGACCTGTCCGCCTACTGCTGCGTTGACTGCTTCGACTCCGCTTTTGAACGGGATGTGGACGATATCGATGCCTTCTGTGAGCTTCAGAAGTTCCAGACCGAGATGCGGCGAGCTGGCGTTGCCTGCTGAGCCGAAATTGAGCTTGCCGGGATTGTTCTTCGCGTACGTCACAAACTCGGCATAGGTTTTCAGACCCAGGGATGATTGAACGGCCAGCACGAAAGGCGCACCCGACACCAACCCAATGGGCTTGAAGCTGGTCTGTGGATCGTAGGAGAGCTTGCTCATGATGAGCGGATTGACGACTTGCGTGCCCACCGTGCCCATGAAGACCGTGTAGCCGTCGGGTGCCGCTGTGGCACCGACCTGCGCGGCGATTACGCCACCTGCGCCAGGCCGGTTCTCGACCACCACGGTTTGGCCGAGGGCGGTGCTCCAGGCTTCGCCTACATAGCGGGCGACGATATCCGTGATGCCGCCAGCACCGAAGGGGACGATTAGACGGACGGGATGATCTGGGAAAGCAGCATGCGCCCCCGAAGAGGCTGCTGCAATCGCCAGTGCGGCGAATCCTTTGACGATGGCATTCATGATTTCCCCTTGTGCCCGAAAAATCCAGGCGTCAATTTTTATATGACACATCGTGTCCTATGGAGGACTTTGTGTCAAATTAGGGGAAATACCTAATGCTATTGATCAGCCAACCCCGCTCGAACTTAGAGCAACTCCAGCATCAACGTGACATGGAGGCAGATACGAAGCTTTTCTGATTATTTTTATGGTGGGTCAGTTGTCGATCCTTCTAGGCTCAATCCATCCGACCACGAACGTCGTTGGTTCAGAGCCGCCCCGATCATTAAAGTTTTTGTGCCTGATAGCCGTTAATGTCGACGCAGCTTGTGCAAGCCACGGAAAAATAAGTCATGTTCGACATCATCTCCATTATCTTGACGATTGGCGCTCTGATCGCATGGGGCATTCATCGTCAAAAGAAAAAGCACAACGCGTTGCTCGCCAAATTTCGCGAGCACAACCAGAGGCTCGGCACGTCATTTCCGGACACCAGTATCGACAGCGAACTGATTCTCATCGACAAAGCCAAGAAACTCGCCATCGCATTCGATCCGGAATCCAAAAAGATCTGCTTGGTGCTCGGGCCAAAGGATCAGGGCGAAGTCCTCGACTTCTCGTTTATTCGGCAATGGCAACTCAAGTGGACCGAGAGCAACGGCAGCAACGGATATTCGCTCAAGGATGTCCACTTCGATTTTTCTACGAATGACCTCAAGAGACCGCTGATACGGGTTCCGGTCATCGGTAAAGGTTATGGCGACACCTGGAATAGCCGCTTGGGAATTCTGTTTAACGCTTGAATGGCAGAAATGCGCTCACCAGCTTACTAAAGTAGAAAGTACTGTCAGCACTTACGGATCCGCGCAGAATTGCCCGTAAATCTGCATTCCCACGAGTGGCGCGCTGACGATGGTCAGACTAGACTGCGGGCCTGATCAGCACGCCGGTTAGACGCGGACGATCGCGAAGGTCAGTTACCGATCCGGAGAGGTCTTTCAAGGTCATCTAGAAAGCCGCCTGCCTAGGTGATGGCAGGCGGTTTGTTAAATTTCCTGCTAGTCCTAGGTGGGCAGCGGTTGCAAGGATCGCTATACGTTCGAAATCCTGGAGTTTTTGTGTATAAAAACAATGGTTCACAGAATGGAGATGGCAGCATCAATGTGGGTATTGGTGATTTCCGAGGGGCGAACGTCAATATTGGAGGTGGTGGAAAGCCGACCTTTACTCCTGAACAGATGGGAGTTACACGCCATCCCGCCTTTGGAGGGCGTAGTGTCAAGAGCGAAAGCCTTGGCACCTTTGGCATAGTCACTGGAATAGCAAGCCTAGTAGGGCTCTATCTCACATTATTCCAAGCCTTTCCACAGCCAAAGACTTCTTCGTGGTCAACACTATTTCTGTTTTTATTCGCTGTCGCGTCGACATCCCTTCTTATTTCCCGGATTCTGAAAAGAAGGAAATTCGAGAACTTCCTTTTTCGCAAGTACTATTTGGAGTCGGGAACCCAGGGCGGTGTATACCTGACGAGCTTTACAGCAGCCTGTCCTTGGTGTGGTTCCGGAATGAATCTTCGAAACGTCGGCCCACAGGATGGTCCTCGCGCCGATATGTTCATTTGCGAGAGGAATCCGAGGCAACACACCACACTGCTCGATCCAACGGTGCTGCCCGAGATAGAAGAGCAATGATTCTGTTCATTAAAGAACCCAAGCGCACATAGCAATGATGTGCCGCCTTCCTGTTACCACCATCGTCGGCTAATGGCCGGCGGCCGTCTATGGCTACAGACCGCTCCCGACCCTGGGTAGTCTCTCAAAGAGTTCGGCACTTCGGTTATTGCTCGTAAGCTTTAGTTCCGTGATGCATTACAAAGATGAAAAAAATGCAATTCCTTTATAAAATGGCAATTCCACCTACGGCAAATACACGTGCGATGCGTGCTTACATGCAGGCCATTCTTGAAGCGACGGGGTTATTAGCTGGCGAGCGCTTCGATATCTCTAGCTTCATGGGAAACTTTCGAACGCACTTGAAGTCAGGCCGCCTTCTACGGCACAGCGACGGCACATATTCGTTAAGTGAAGAAGGTCGGCTGTATTTCACCAGACGTCTAACTGAGGAGCCCGTCGTTAAAGGCCAGTCCGTGAGTCGAGCGGAAGTACTAGAGATGCTCGGCAAGATTACGTCAAATCAGCCTGCGCCAGGGTGGTGCCCCATCGGTTAGTCGAGAAGTAATGTGGCATAAGGCGGAAGCCATCAAACCTGTCTTTATCTTCGCTATAGCGGGTTTGGTACGGCGCTTGGGAGTTGAGTGACTGCTTTTGGCCAGCAAGCGACCGCTCGCCGGCCAGGAGGCATCAAACCTCGGTTTGTTCAGCCATCTCACGAGCATCGTCGACCTCGATGCTCAGATAGCGAACTGTGCTTTCCAGCTTCGTATGCCCGAGCAGCAACAGTACAGCCCTGAGATTCTTCGTCCGGCGGTAGATCAGCGAAGCTTTTGTACGACGCATGGTGTGGGTTCCATAGGCGGTATCGTCGAGGCCAATCGGTGCGACCCAGCGATGCACAATCCGAGCGTACTGTCGCGTCGACAGATGCGGCGACGCACTCAAGCGGCTCGGAAACAGAAACCGCCGACTTTAGCCCTCGCGCATCGATCCATGCTTCAAGGCTCTCACGGGTTTGCTCCCTCATCTCGAATTGGACTGGACGGTGGGCTTCTGTTGCATGACGGTACTTCTCGCGGCTAAGTGGCTTCCGTGATGGATGTCCTGTACCTGCAATCGCGCGAGATCGCAAGCTCGAAGCTTGCTATCAATTGCGAGATTCAACATCGTGAGTTCCCGAGTGTTCAAAGCCAGTTGAAGTCTCATTCGAATTGCCCAAATTTCTTGGAGCTTTAGGGGCGGCTTCTGCCCGGTGAGTTTCCCTTGCCCCATGGCACACGACGGTCAACGGCGGCAATCGCGGATTTTCGTGACAATCTCCTTTTGAGTACAGGGAGATTCGGTGTGCTCCTACGGAGGGGCGCTATCCGACCCACAGCAGTCACACTGGCGACCGTCCGGTTTGGTGGGGTAGTCTACCGCCGTCTACGCATCGGCAAAGTGCGTACGGACGTTTGCCGGAATGCTTCCTACACCTAGTCTCGTACGCGTCAGTGCCGATTTCCGACATGGCCCGATGAAGCGCACTAACGCCACGGTACCGATGCATTTCCTAATTCGGAGTCGGCGGGCCGCAGAGTGGAAAGCGCTGCAGTGGCAACCCTCGAGCCAATTGCAGCAAAGGGTAAACGCGATTTACGTTAGTCAATTTACCAGCGGAGATAACCTGTAGAATATGCCGACACCTTTGAACTACCTAATGGCGGGAAATCATGTCCTTGGAACAGCAGATTTTAGACGCAAGCAAACAGATATCGACTGACAGTTATTCGATGTCCGTTGGCGAATTTATATCTCTGTATAAGGACGGCGAAGTCGATATTCATCCAGATTTCCAACGTTTCTTTCGGTGGACCGACTTTCAAAAGTCGCGCTTCATTGAATCGCTGCTGCTTGGGCTTCCTGTACCCCCTCTTTTTGTTGCTCAAAACGAGGGGTCCAAATGGGATTTGGTGGACGGTCTTCAGCGAGTGTCCACGATCCTCCAGCTAGTCGGGGAACTTCAAAGGAGAGACGGAACAATTGAGGAGCCGCTCACTTTGCTGGCGACTCGCTACATACCGCAATTACAAGGAAAGGTGTGGAATGCGCCTGCGAACGAGCCGCAAACGGAATTGCCAAGCGAGGTCAAATTGCGCATCCGTCGTGCTCGACTTGATATTAAGATTGTGTTGTCGAAAAGCGATCCCGATAGCAAGTTCGAGTTGTTTGATCGGCTAAACACGGGCGGGTCTGTTGCTACGGAGCAAGAAGTAAGAAACTGCATGTTGCTTATGGCTAATCGCGATTTTTTCGAGCAATTCCAGCGACTAGACGCGTTACAAGAATTCAAAAATTGCATGCCATTGACCGAAAAGCAGTTGTCTGAGCAATATGACCTTGAGCTTATCGCTCGGTTTATCGTCCTACGCAACATGGATGTCGCCGCACTGGCTAAAATGGACGATTTGCACTCCGTTTTGACTGAAGGCATGCTGACGCGGGCTAAATCGAACACCTTTGACTGGGCACATGAACGCGAAATTTTTAACCAAACGTTCACCGCTCTTTCTGCGCTGAGAGGCGAGGACGTTTTTCGGCGCTTTGACGCTGCTAGAGATCGAAACATCGGACCTTTTTTGTTGGCAGCCTTCGAGATTTTCGCGTTGGGATATGCCCACAATTTAGAACTCGGGCGTGCTCCTCCGACATCAGTGGCTCTCACTGAGCGATATCACCATGTTTGGTCGGCATACGGGGACCGCATTACCAGTACGGGAAGAAGAGCGTCCTCTCGGTTGGCGGAGACTGTCGCGCTCGGTCGAGCGCATCTAGTTGCGCAACCATGAAAATTAGGACTTTAGACGACTTGGTCGCTAATATCGATTCCGAATTAGCTTGGCGACGTCGGGAATTGCATAATTTCAATGGCGCGCTAACTAACGGTCGGTCTTCGCTGCTTCCTCATTTCTGCCGAGCCAGTGTTTTGCTGGCTTATTCTCACTGGGAAGGCTTTGTAAAAAGCGTATGCCTTTCTTATGTGGAGTATGTTTCCCGAAAACGATTGCCCATGGACCTACTTTCAACAAATTTCGTGGCGATAACTTGTATGCGCGCGCTCAAAGAATCGGGGCAGTCGAAATCGCTTCTTCCTTATATCCAGTTAATCGATTTTATTCGACTTAATGGTGCAGAGACAAGCAGAGTTCCGTTCAAGGACGTGATCGACACGGAATCAAATCTGTCTAGTGAGGTGCTGCAAAGATTATTGTTCGCGCTAGGAATACCGCTCGATGACATGTTTATCCTAAAAAAGCAGTTTATTGATCGGAATTTGCTCAAGACCCGGAACGCGATTGCTCATGGCGAGCGGACAGAGGTTTCGGAGAAGTTTGCTTCCGAGATAGTTTCTCAGGTCGAGTCTCTTCTACTACAATTCAAAGTTGCCGTGGAAAACGCAGCCGCTCAACGGTTGTTCGAACGCGCTTTGCCCTAGTTGGCTGATCGCTCTACGACATTGACTGCCCTTTTTTCTAATCTCAGAACCGCATCTGTGAGACAACGATCCAACCATGTGAACGCCCCGACCAAAGTTAGTAAATCTGAAAAATCCAATGTGCCGATTTGACAAGCAAGGGGGCGCATCTGTCGAAGAACATGTAGCGACAACCAACACCGTAGGTTCCGAGCAGGCTCGCAAGCTTCAGGGTGAATATTCCGATGATCCACCATGAACGGCAGACTCTCGCCAGCAGCGAACATTACAATCGCGCTAAGGTCGCTCTTTGCGAACCTGACAGGCGCACGATAAATCCCCTCATAAAGTACGAAAATTTCGACTCACGAACTATCGTCGCGCCCATCCAAAAATAAATATACAAACTAACTGCTGCGCAATCTGCTTGCTAAACCGCCCTCAAATCCGGCACCGCACCAAACTTCCCATCGTAATAATCGCGCGCTGCCTGAGCAATTTCCTCACGCGTATTCATAACAAACGGCCCCTGCGCAACCACCGGCTCAGCAAGCGGCGCAGCATACCCATACAACAACCGCGCATCGGTCACTGCGGCAACCTGCACGTCATCGCCATCATCATTCAGCTCGACCAGTTGCCAAGGTGCCACCGCACCTCCGCCGATCGACACCTCACCCGAAACCACATACATGAACACCGCCTGCCCCGCCGGTGCCGGCAAGGTCACTTCGCCACCCGCGCGCAGCGAAACCGTTGTCATCGTCACCCCAGTCAACGAAGCCACGGGCCCCGTCACACCAATCACCTCACCCGCAATCACATCCACCGTCACGCGCCCCTCATCAAGCGTAACGACCGGGATATCCTTGCGCTGCAGCCCGGTATATGCCGGCGCGGTCATCTTCAAGCGGCTCGGCAAATTCACCCACAACTGCAAGATCTCCAACGGTCCACCCGATCGCTTAAACGACGAAGGCGACACCTCGGCGTGGATCAGGCCCGACCCCGCCGTCATCCATTGCACGCCGCCGGCATGAATCACGCTGGCATGCCCGCCACTATCGAGATGCGCCAGATCACCCTCGAGAATGAACGTGACCGTTTCAAATCCGCGATGCGGATGCGGTCCGAACGGCAGGCCCTGATTATTCGGCTCGTATTGCATCGGGCCATGATGATTGAGAAACAGAAACGGATCCAACTGCGCCAGACGCGGGCCGGGCAAGGGACGGCGCGTGACGAGATCGCCGATATCATCGCGATGGGCGGGATGCAGTGTGCGGACAGTACGGCTCATGTAAACCTCTTGGCGAGAGCACAGGATTCGCGCGCAGCGCTAGAATCGACGGCTTCATTTGAATACCAAAAGGATACCCGCCATGGAACCCGACGTCGTCGAGCGGCTGACTATTCAGCACACGCGCACCATCAACAGCTTGATTTTTCAGTTGTTGGCCACGCGCCAGGCGTTGCACGCCGTGATGGCCACAGTGCCGGATCCGGATCACGTGGCGAGTGTGTTTGAGAAGCAGGTGGCGGATACGCTCAGCGATCTGAGCCAAGAGCCCGATCAGGCATATCTCGCGGAAGCGTATGCGCAAAGCGCGGACGAAACGTTGGCCGCGCTGGGCCAACAGCCGAAATTCGATGTGTGATTGCGGACGATTGATCGCCGATCAACGGCGATGATCGATGAGTGTCGATCGTTAATCTATGAACGTCGCCTGACGATCGTGAATGGCGAAGGCCGATCGTTGATTGCGGACCAACTAACGATCCGCACTCACCATCAGCTCAATCAAGCGATCGGCTTGATGCCCACCGTGTACGCGCCTTGATTGCCGTGCGCGGGGTTGCGGATCTTGAGCATGGTGCCGCCGGGCGCGTAGTCGAACGTTTGGCGCGGCACTTCAAACCACTCGTGAAAGCTGGTGCGGGCGAACTCGGGCACAAAAACCTTGGCGCGCTTTTCGTCGCAATAGAACTCGACCACGGTGCGCTCGATCGTCAACGGGCGCGTGTTGCCCATGCGATAGGTGCACTTGAGTTCGGCTTTGAAGGTCTTGCCGGGTTGCCATGGAAGTCCGATGAATTCCATGAAGTTCTTGATGGCAAGGTAGGGCTCTTGCACGGGCGCTCCGGTGATAGGTCGATAACAGGGTAAGCCGCTAGTTTAGTGGCTTTTGCCGAAAGCCATGCGAGCACGGGCGGAGGCGGCAGGCCTGCTGGCCGCGTCCGCGCCCCGCTTTACTCTTCGGCCGGTGCCGCCTTGCGCGGGCGTCGGCTGCGCGACGGGGTTTTGCGGATGGGTTTGGGTGAGGCTTCCGGTGCGGCGTCTGCCGCGGCAGTGGGCGCCGCAGCTTCAGCAGCCACAGGCGCCACAGGTGCCATGGGCACCTCTGCCGCTGCGGTTGTCTCTACCCGAGTCCGGCTTCGACGCGGACGGCGCTCGGGACGGGCTGGCGCTTCGGAGGACGCATCCCCATCCGACGACGTTGCTGCGTCGGGCAAAACGGCATCCTCACGTGCACCAGACGCACGGCGTCCTGCTGATGCCGGGCTCGTGGCCCGGCGAGTAGCAGGCGCCTCGACCGTTTCCAATGACGACAGTGGTTCGGGTGTTTGCACCGGTTCCACAAACGGATTGGCAGCTTCGCGCTTGCGATCGGATGCGCGCGATCGTGCACCGGTTCGACGCGACGACGTGCGTGTACGTGCAGGTGCGGCGTCCGGCGTGGTCGGTTCGCCCCAAGGATCTTGAGCAGCGGCACCGTCGTGATGCGTGGCGTCGTCGCCTTGGTCCTGTTCGGAATAGGCTTGCTCGGCGGGTGCCTGATACTCAGGCTCTTGATACACCGGCGCCTGGTAATCCGGATCCTGATAATCCTGTTCGTCGTCGAACGACGCCCGGCGCGGCAGGTCGTTCGTTTGTGCCTCAGCGGATCTGCCGGCCGACTTGCGGCCGCCCCGCGTTCTGCGGCGCGATTCGGGTTTGGCAGCGGCTTCTTCTACACCGGGCAACGATGCGGTTACCGGCACTGAGGCGACGTCGCCGGAGGAGGTGTCGCCCTGCCCTTGCGCATTATTGGCGCGATACACGTAGGCGCCGGATTTCTCGTCGCGGCCAAATTCCAGCAAACCGCGCGATTGAGCTTCTTCGAGCAAGTTGCCGAAGGCGCGAAAGCCGTAGTACGACTCGTTGAAATCGGGCTTGCGGCGTTTGATGGCTTCTTTAAGCACGGAGGCCCAGATCTTGCCGCTATCGCCACGTTCCGAGACGAGCGCGTCGAACGTTTCCACAGCGATGTCAATGGCCTTGCCGCGGCGCACGTCCAGATCGTCCTTGCGGCGGCGGTCGGCATCGGCCGGGCGCTTGTTGGCTGCCGGTGCCGGGTTGCGGGCACCGCGCTTGGCGGCCACGTGCTGGCTTTCACGCACGAGGTCGTCATAGAAAATGAATTCGTCGCAGTTGGCGATCAACAGGTCGGAGGTCGATTGCTTCACCCCCACGCCGATCACTTGCTTGGCGTTTTCACGCAGCTTGGAGACGAGCGGGGAAAAATCGGAGTCGCCACTGATAATCACGAACGTGTTGACGTGCGACTTGGTATAGCAAAGGTCCAATGCGTCGACGACCAGTCGAATATCCGCTGAATTCTTGCCTGACTGGCGCACGTGCGGAATCTCGATCAATTCGAAATTGGCCTCGTGCATCGTGGCTTTGAAGTTTTTGTAGCGCTCCCAGTCGCAATACGCTTTTTTGACGACGATGCTGCCTTTGAGCAGCAAGCGTTCAAGCACCGGCTTGATGTCAAATTTTTCGTATTGCGCGTCGCGCACGCCGAGCGCGACGTTCTCGAAGTCGCAGAACAACGCCATGCTGACGTTTTCGTTGGAAGAATTCATAAAAATGTCGCCCAAAAGGCGCCTGTCAGGCAATCGTTCGATCCTAACAGATGCGGCCTTCATGGACGAGTCATGCCGTCCCTAGACGAGGCATGCCGCCCTCATGAATGAGAGCGGCCGCCGTCGCTTAGGAGGCGTGCCCCTTACTTTGCAATAGGTGCACCACTTGGGTATCAACCACAGCGCTCAACGCGCGTCGCACAGGCTGGGCTCAGCAGTAGCCTCAGCAGCCGGCTCAGCCACCGGCTTTGCCGTCGCAGACGCCGGCAAACCAAACATTCGGTCGAACGCCAAGCTGAACACGTAGGTGTAGACCAGAAAGAACACGATCAAGCCCAGGTCGAGCAAAAACGCTTCCCATAGCGACACCTTCAACCACCAAGCGAAGAGCGGCACGATAAACACGACCAGGCCGATCTCAAAGCCGATGGCGTGGGCGGCCCGGCGCAGCATCCCGCGACCGCGCACGATTTGGCGGGCTTCCCATGATTCGAATGCGGCGTTGTAAACCAGGTTCCAGACCACGGCAATCGCCGAGGCGCCCACTGCTGCCACGCCCGCCTGCGCGCCGCCATGGCCGCCGAGTAGCGCGAGGCCTGCGCTGGTGCACGCGATGGCGATGATTTCGTAAAGGGTGACGTAGACGATCTTGCGTTTAATGCCTTGCACGGTAATGTCCTCTAACTCATGGCGGGAGCACGATCCAAAATCGCTTCATCCGCGTAACTCAGCCTGAATCGTATGCCGCATATTCAGAACAAAAAAGTTAGGTTCTTTCAGTTTTTCTGATAGTCAATCTGATAACGTGACGCCATGGCTTTCTCCAGCGACAACGTCCGCGTGTTTCTTGCCGTGCTCGATCACGGTTCGTTCTCTGCCGCCGCCCGCGCGCTGGGCCGCGTGCCGTCGGCCGTGAGCATGACGATCTCGCAGCTTGAAGCGGAACTGGATATGGCGTTGTTCGACCGGTCTGCACGAGAACCGCAGCCTACCGAGAATGCCCTGGCGCTCGAGCCGCAGGCACGCTTACTGGCCAGCCAGTTGCGGCAATTGCAGGCGCATGCGCTATCGCTGCACAGAGGGCTCGAGCGCAAGTTGTCGCTTGTGGTGGTGCCAGAGCTGCTGTCCGCGCCGTGGAGCGAACCGCTGGCGATCCTGGCGGCGGAGTTTCCGTCGTTGGAAGTGGAGGTGTTTTCGGCGCCGCAGGCCGATGCCTTGAAGCGCCTTTTCGACGGCGAGGCGCAATTGGCGCTCGTTTTCGAGCGTCCGGGCACGGATGAGCGGGAAGAATTCATCGAGTACAGCGACGAACTGTTCGTGGCGGTGATCGCGCCAGGCCATGCCTCGTTAAGCAAACGCGGCGGGCGCTTGAATCACAGCGATTTGCTCAATATCCGACAGATTGCGGTCGCCGGTCGCGATGCGGGTGTGGCGGATCCCAAATTTCTGGTCGCCCGCCAGATCTGGCGTACGGATAGTCATTTGGCCACCCTCACCTTGGTCCAGGCCGGCTTGGGCTGGGCGTATCTGCCGCGTACGTTGATCGAGCCGTTGCTGGCGAGCGGCAGTCTGCAGGAAATCAGGTTTGCCAACATCAGCAATGCGCTGCGGCTGTGGGTGGACGTGGTGTGGTCCAACGAACAGCCGCTGGGGCTCGGCGCGAAACGGTTTATCGAGTTGATGCGTGAAACGGCGGGACGCACCACAAAGCGCGATCCGCGCAAGAAATAGCCGGTGTCTTCGCTTGGGCGATGAACGACTCGCCTGCTCTCGCATCGCTCAGGCGAAGAACGGCACCACGCGCTCAAGCAACGCTTCGGGCGCTTCTTCCGCTACGTAGTGGCCACAAGCCAGCGCCCCGCCCTGCACATCTCGCGCGACCAGACGCCATTCTTCCAGCGGTTTAAAGCAGGTGTTGACCACTCCAGCTTCTCCCCACAGCGCCAGCACCGGCATCTCAAGCATCTTGCCCGCATCTCGATCCGCCTGGTCATGCTCCAGGTCGATACCCGCCGACGCGCGATAGTCTTCGCACAACCCCCGCGCCGCGCCGGGTAAGGTCAGGCAATGCTCGTAATGCGCCAGTGCCACGGGGTGAAAAGGTGCAAGACCGGCGCTGCGGCGGCCCATTACGTCACGCGCGTAAGCGCGCGGATCGGCTTCGATCAGGCGTTCGGGCAGCGGCGCGGGCTGGATCAAAAAGAACCAATGCCAGTACGCGCGTGCGAAGGCTTCGGTGGTTTGGGCATACATGGCCAGTGTGGGCGCGATATCGAGCATCGCCAGGCGTTGCACGGCTTCAGGATGGTCGGCGGCCAAGCGATGGGCCACGCGTGCACCGCGATCGTGGGCCAGCACATCGAAGCGTTCAAAACCCAATGCCGACATCAATCGCAACTGATCCCGCGCCATGATGCGTTTGGAATACGGCAGATGATCCGGCGTGCTGTCGGGCTTGGAGGATTCGCCATAGCCGCGCAGGTCGGCCGCGACCACGGTATGGGAGCGCGCCAGGGTGGGGGCAACGCGGTGCCAGATGGCATGCGTTTGCGGATGGCCGTGCAGCAATAGCAACGGGGGTCCGTTGCCGCCCACGATGCAGTTGATGTGCACGCCGTCGTCCACATCAACCGTCTTTTGTGTGAAACCCGGGAAAAGTGCTGCGGTTGAAAACGATGATGATGAGGTTGCCGGCAAAGCTGTCTCCTGAACGCGGGCGCTTATTGGCAGGTCGCCTGCGCCTCGCGCTCCATCATAAAGACACCGGCGCTCATAATCGTTTCACCGGGCGGGATTCAGCCTTTCGCGGCCGGCATGAATGGAGGCCGCAATGGCGTTACTACACACCAGCGCTATTCCAGAATTTGCAGTAATAAGAGCGGTCAGGCGGCTGAGTCGAATGACGCACATCCGCACATCGTCTAACAGTGCGAATGGCGTTTCCCCACCAGCCCACACGATTATTTTTGCAGTTGATCGAGCGCGTTTTGCGCACGCTCACCCGCGTCGGCATTCACCTGATCTCTCAAGATTTGGGCGAGTTGACCAAGCTGATTGGTCGTGAGCCCGACGTTCTTGCTGATCTGCATATGCGATTGCACCTGGGCCTCAGCACCCGGCAGCACCGACAGCATGCTGACCGTAGCCACCTCGCGCGCTTTCCAATCGAGGTTATCGCGTTCGAAGATATCGCCGAAGAGATGGGTCTTCAGATACTCATCGATTGCCGGCGCAAACTCGAAGAGCGCCCCTTTCACGGGAGCACCGACCAGCTTGGTTTGATTGGCGGTGCCGGCCTTCAATAAATCGTCGCCTTTGGGAATGGCTTTCGACGGCAACGTTCCAGGGGCATCTTCGATGCCACGCTTTTTACGCGCGTCCAGCACCTTCATCAATTCGCCAAGCGCATTCAAGCTGCGTGGAAATCCGGCGTACGCGTAAACCTGAACCAGCACTTCCTTAACGTCGCTGATCGTCAAGCCGGCGTCGAGCCCTTGTTCAATCGATAGATTGAGCTTGGCGATATCGCCTGCCGCCGCGAAGGCCGCGATGGGTACGATCGATCGTTGCAATGCGCTGAGGGTTTCACTCGCGTTCTGTGATTCGGACATGCGTGGCTCCTTTCCCACCGGCGCAGCGTGAGACCACGCCGCTGCCAAACTTATTGTTGCGGTTAATGCAACCGCCAACAGGCGATGCGACGACGTCTTAATGTGCGCGGTATTGTTCATCGCTGACCTTCTCCATCCACTCAACATTCTTGCCGTCCGTTCCCGTTCCCGTGACGGCCAAATGCGTCATCGCCGTCTTCTCCGCCGCGCCGTGCCAATGCTTGATCCCCGGCGGGCACCACACCACATCGCCCGGGTGAATGCGCTGGATAGGCTTGCCTTCCTCTTGAACGAGACCCAGGCCCGAGACGACGACCAGTTGTTGACCAAATGGATGCGTGTGCCATGCCGATCGAGCGCCGGGCTCAAAGGTGACCAATGCCCCAGACGCGTTGACGCCATCCTTAGCTGGCCACACCATATCCACGCGTACGCTTCCAGTGAAATTTGCAGCCGGCCCGGCAATCGACGGCTGACTGCCGGATCGCACGATTTCCTGATGGGCGGACGCTTCTTGAGCGGCTATCGCTGATGTCGACGCCAATAGCGGACCAGCCATGATGAGTACTGCGACATGCAGGTTGTGGAAGGGCTTCATGCGTTTCCTGTGGTGAGTCAGTTCATCGCATCGTGATGCGCAGCACCTACTCTATCCACTGCCCAACTAGCGGTCTAGATAGTAAAATCCGCATGTAATGGTGAAGAAAGCTCAACAATCATGAAAGAAAACCTGAATGATCTGGCAGCCTTTGTTGCGGTTGCCCAAGCGCGTAGTTTTACGCGCGCCGCGGCCCAGCTAGGGGTTTCGAGGTCTGCACTGAGTCACAGCATGCGGGGGCTGGAGGAGCGGCTTGGCATTCAATTGCTGACGCGTACGACGCGAAGCGTGTCGACCACTGAAGCGGGTGCTCATTTGCTCGGCATCGTTGCACCGAGGATCGGCGAAGTTCAGCTTGGCCTGGACGAATTGAATGGTTTACGCGAAAAGCCCGCCGGCACGGTCCGCATCACCGCCAACGACCATTGCATCCAGAGCATTCTGTGGCCCCGTCTGTTGCCTATGTTGCGCGAATATCCCGATGTACGGATCGAGTTCGACATGGACTACGGGTTGACCGATATCGCCGCGCAAGGCTATGACGCCGGTGTGCGTCTTGGAGACACGGTCGATAAGGACATGATTGCCGTGCGCATTGCAGCGGATATGCGGATGGGCATTGCGGCGTCTCCCGCTTATCTGAAGGGTAAACCGCCCGTGCACACGCCGCGCGATCTCACCGACCACCGCTGTATCAACTTGCGGTTGCCGACGTATGGCGGCATTTATGCCTGGGAATTTGAGAAGGAAGGGCAACCCATTACCGTTCGCGTGCAGGGCCAGGCGACCTTCAACAACGCGCTCCTGATGCTGCAAGCCGCTGTGGATGGGATGGGGATCACTTACGCACCAGTGGACCTGTTCACCCCTCACGTCGAAAAGGGACTTCTCGTTCCAATGCTGGAAGACTGGTGGCCGCTGTTTCCCGGCTATCACCTCTACTACACCAGTAGACGCCAAGTTTCGCCCGCGCTCACCCTGGCGATCAACGCACTGCGGTTTCCACAGACCGAACGGCTGGCCTGATATTCAAGGTCGCAGGGCCGCTATTGAACAAATTGGAAAGGCAATAAAGCGTGCAAGACCACGGCTGCGGCTTCTACGACCGCACCGTAGGCAGGCATGCCGATCGACGCGTCAATCGTTCAATGCCGCGCGTGCGGCCTCTTCCGGCGTCAACCCTTCATAAAACTGATCGGTAAACCATTCGGCCTGCTCGTCGATGTGTTCTTGCGCCTGCTCCAACGTCGCACCGGCAGCCACGAGAAAACCTTCGACTTCCGTGCACCACTGGATGAGTTCCAACGTTTCCGGATCCAACTCTTCTTTTTTCTTTGCCATGATGATGTCCTCGATACGCCGGCGCTCATCGGCGCCAGACCAAACTTCCCCGGTTAAACCGGAGCCAGTGTCCGCCGATGCGCAGACACGAAACGCCAGATTAAAACAGAAGCGTCGGGGCCGCTGCGGGTATTGAACTTCAAGGCTTCGTCGCCGCCGCTCCACGCGTGGCCAACATGGTCGAGTTCGCACCACCGCACCAGCGTTTTACGACCGCGAACATAATCGGTGCGCCGGTATGCGCCCGATTTGCCGTCGGCGAGGCTTTTGACGCTGGTGGGTGCCGCGCCGGTCAACTGATTGACGTGCAGAAATTGCTCGACGAGTTGTTGGGCATTGCGCGGCGCGACGACGGGATCTTCGCGCCCATGGAGCACCATGGCCGGCAAACGAATCGCGTTTTCCGCTTTGGCGTACGGCGCCACCAAGGCCGCCACTTCGCCCTCGGCACCCTGCTTCATGGTGCGCAGGCCTGCCCGCACATCGAGCGCATCGCCCACGACCGGGCCTGAATGCATGGCCACGGCCGCAATGGTTTCGGGGTGACGCAACGCCAGCAATGCGGCCATGCCAGCACCTGCCGACAGTCCCGCCACGTAGACGCGCGACCCATCCAAAATGGGATGCTGCGTGAGCACGTCACCGATCAAGAGCGCCAAAGCATCAGCTTCCAGGCACCCACCGCGATCATCCGGCTGGAACCAGCGCCAGCAGCGATGCGATTGCCGGGTGCGCGACTGCTGCGGATACAGCACCGCAAAGCCTTCTTTATCCGCCAGACGATTCATCCGCGACCCGGCGGCGAAGTCCTGCACGGTCTGCTGGCACCCGTGCAACATCACCATTAGCGGCAGATCTGCAAGGTCGGCGTGCTTGGGCCAATAAAGGGCATAAGACAGTCGCACCATGGCTGCGGCACCGTCGGGTTTTGCAAAAAAGGTCAGGTGCCGGCAATCGCCCGCGCCGAGTGCGGCTGGGCGCAGCGTTTTGGGTCCGGAGGGACGACGCACCACGCCAGGTTTGCGCGCCAGCACCGCGGGTTTTGGTGCCAACAACGTACGCGACGTGCCAGACGCCTTCTTGCGTGTTGCAGTGCGCTTAATTGGTGTTAGCGGCGCCAACCCGAGCAGCGTGCGCTGCAGCCGTGACCACTTTTTAAAAGTTGGAATCAACAACGACGACCGTTTGCGCACCATGTAACCTCACCCTAATGAATGGGGGCCAGATCACCGCACCCTTTTTCGCCGGCCTGCAACATGCAAACCTTGTTGCGATGCAGCATACACCGAGCCTAAATCGTCATCGTCACCAAAAAAGAAAAAGGCATGGCGTCTACGTGGCGTCATATTCGTGTCGAGATCGGTTCAATCACCCCGTGATCGCCCTGGTTTTGACGATTTCCAAGGTATGACGCGACGCGCTAGCCTGTGCCGCTCAGGTTGCCTGCGAAACCTAACGACCCTCAGTTTAAGTTGCGTCAAACGTGCGCCGTTGCGGGATGGCGCGATCGAACAGACCTGGAGACACCGTTATGCCGAGTGCATTCGCGCGAATCTGCGCCCTTACCACCTTGTCATTGGCCCTTGGCGCCACCGCTTTTGCGGCGTCAGACCCGGCGCCTGCTGCCGCACCAGCGGGGTTCGAGCCGGCATTGGGCCAAAAAGGCAAGGACGTGATGTGGTTGCCGACCCCGGATGTGCTGGCCACGCGCCTCTTGACGATGGCCAAGCTCGGCCCCAACGACAAACTCGTTGACCTGGGATCGGGCGACGGCAAGATCGTGATCATGGCCGCGCGCGATTTTGGCGCCACCGCGCGTGGCGTGGAGTTCGATCCCCGCATGGTCGCGCACTCCGAAGCGGCTGCGGCCGATGCCGGCGTGAGCCAAAAAACCCGCTTCATCCAGGGCGACATCTTCAAGCACGATTTTTCGGACGCCACCGTGGTGGCCCTGTATCTGCTGCCCGAACTGAATCTCAAGCTACGGCCCCAACTGATGGCCATGGCGCCCGGTACACGCATCGTGTCGCACTATTTCGATATGGGCCGATGGTCGCCGGATCAAGAGGCGGAACTGCAAGGCCGCCCCGGCTTTCTGTGGATCGTTCCCGCCAATGCGGGGGGCACGTGGCGGATCGACGAGAAATCGACATCGGCGTCCACATCGGCATCGACATCCCCATCGCAAGCGAAGACCACTGTGCTGTCGCTGCAGCAGTCGTTTCAACTGCTCAAGGGCACGGCGACGATCGATCAGCGCAGCAAGCCCGTCGAGCAAGCCCGCGTAACGGGCCAGGCGATTGCGTTTTCACTCGTTGACGAAAACGGCAAGCCGCGGAAGTTCGAAGGCATTATCGACGGCGATCGTCTGCGCGGCACGATTACCGATGCTTCAGGCCCAACGCCGTTTTCTGCCACCCGTGAGGGCACTGCGCCCCCCATCGACGGATCCGGCCCGCCCACGCAAGAAGAACAAAACCAGGCCGCACTGGCGCTCGGCGCGCAATAAGCGGTTCGCATGGCTGGGCTGAATTGCCACTTTCGCATCAACAGGTGTGCATTCATGTACCTGCAGCCCCCACCCCTTAAGATTCGCTTCATCCTCACCCGCTACGCTCGAACCCATGCGCATTCTATTGGCCGAAGACGACGTCTCCTTGGGCGGCACGATTCAATCGTGGCTGCAGCTTGACGGCTATGCCGTCGATTGGGTGGCGCGTGGCGATCTGGCCGATGCGGCGCTGCGCACGCACGAGTATCAATGCATCCTGCTCGATCGCGGACTGCCGGGCCTGGACGGCGACGCGCTGCTCACCGCGTTACGCGCCCGGCAGAACACGACGCCGGTACTGCTTATCACCGCGCGCGACGGGATCAACGATCGCGTGCAGGGCCTGGACCTGGGCGCCGATGACTATCTCGTCAAGCCATTCGATCTCGAAGAACTCTCGGCGCGCATTCGCTCGGCATGCCGTCGGCATCATGGCAGCGCGTCGCCGCTTCTGGTGCACGACACGCTGGCGCTCGATCCCGTGGCCAAGCGGGTCACGTTGGACGGCGCTGCCGTCATGCTCACGGCACGCGAGTTTGCGGTCTTGCACACGTTGATGCGCCGTCCCGGCAGCATCGTGTCGCGCGAACAACTCGAAGACGCGCTCTACAGCTGGGGCGATGAAGTCGAGAGCAACGCGATCGAGGTCTACATCTACAACTTGCGCAAGAAATTGGGCACCAAGGCCATTGCCACGGTGCGGCGCCAAGGGTACAGGCTGGGCGAATGAACGCGTTTGCTTCGTGGCTGCACCGCTTCGCTCGTCGTTCTGCGGCGCGCGGCTACTCGCTGCGCCGGCGGCTGATCGCCACCACCGTGGGATCGAGCATCGTGTGCGGCTTGATCTGCGTGGCCATCGTGATCGGCATCGCGTGGCACGAAACGAGCGATGCCTTCGACGATGCTTTGGAAGAAGGCGCGCGGCTGTCGATTTCATTGGGCGCATCCATGGCGCGCAGCGGCGTCTTGAACGACGATGACGATCAGGTCGACAATCCCCGCAAGCGCGTGCATCTCTACTACCAACTGATCGACGAAGACGGCGACGTCGTACGGCGCGCGCGCGGCGCGCCCAAGCGTCCGTTTGTGGACGACGACAGCAAGAGCGACCGGTTCTACAACACCTGGGTCGGCGGCAAACTCTGGCGCGTGTATGTGCTGCGCCAAGACAATCCCAATATCTCGGTGCAGATCGGCCAGCATTGGGACGACCGCAACGAGCTCCTTTACGAGACGATTGAAGATCTGGCCTGGCCCGCGATTGGCCTGTGGCTGCTGCTCGCGCTGGTGAACTGGATGGCGATCCGGCGCTTGCTGCGGCCATTGGAAACGCTGGCCCAAGGCATTGCGGCAAAGTCGCCGAACGATCTGACGCCGGTGCCCGATACCCACCAGCCGCACGAGCTACAACCCATGCTGACCTCGCTTAATCTGGTGCTGGGCAGGCTGTCGTCCACGCTCGAATCCGAACGCCGATTTACGGCCGACGCCGCGCACGAGTTGCGCACGCCCCTGGCCGGACTGAGTTCGAAGATTCAGTTAATGCAACGCCATTACGGCGCATCGGCGCCCGCATCGCTGCAAGACGATCTACTGCGGCTGCGGCAAGATGTGGCGCGCAGCACCGCGCTCGTCGAAAATCTGTTGTTGCTCGCGCGGCTCGATCCGCAGGAAGGCACACCCCTTGAGCGCGCGCCGGTGGATCTGGCCGCGTTGATTCGCGAAGCCGTACAAGCCAGCACACCGGCAGCCGCCGCGCGTCGCATCGCGATCAACGTCACTTGCGATGTGGATAGCGTGCTCGCCAATCGCCAGTTGCTCTACAGCGCGGTACGCAATCTTGTCGACAACGCCGTCAAATATGGCGTGGACGATGGACACGTTCAGGTAACGGCGCGCGCAGTGGGCGCAGCCGTTGAGATCCGTGTGTGCGACGACGGCCCTGGCGTCTCCGACGCCGATCGGGCGCGGCTTACACAACGGTTCTTTCGCGTGTTGGGCAGCAACACCACCGGCAGCGGCTTGGGACTTTCGATCGTGGCGCGCATCGCCGCGCTGCATGGCGCAACGTTGTCTTTCTTGCCGGGCGATAACGGCCGCGGATTGTGCGTGACGCTGCAGTTGCCGCAATCGGCGTAATGCGCGAAGCAGTGTGTGGCGAAGGCGCATAGTCGTCGCACGCGCGCAGCCTATGTGAGCGATAGATGGTTTGCTTGAATGCGTGATTGGATGCGAATCGATGCGGCATAACGCGACGCGGCACGCATCGAAGAGATGATGCGTTCGGAACATTCGGATTGCACGCGGCACATCTCGTTTCACGTCGATTTATCCTCCTCAGATTCGCTTCATGTTGCGGCGGTTAAATAGAAGCTCCAAACCACCACATACCTCCAACACGAAGGAATCGCCACCATGAAGAAGCACACGATCCACGCCTTTGCCCTGGCCGCCCTGTTGAGCGCCGGCTCCACCGCTGCCTTCGCGCAATACACGGGCCCCAGCTCGATCCCGCAAAGCACCGTGAAGCAATTGATCGACAGCGGCACCGACGATCAGAAGGCCATCTTGAAGGGCCGCATCGTGTCGCATGACGGCAAAAAGCACTACACGTTTGAAGACAGCACCGGCCGCATGAGCGTCGAGATTTCTGACAAGCGCATGCCCGCCGGCCAAGCTTTCGACGACAAGCGTCAGGTCGAACTGACGGGTGAACTCGACAAGGATCGCAACAAGGTCGAATTCGATGTCGACAGCGTGCGCTTGCTGTAAGCATGATCAGCCTCGATGCGTCTAACACCGATCGACAGAGACGGTGATGGCGCATCGATCACACCGCAGGAACAGCACATGCGGCTAGCGCCATCTCTCAGCTGTCATGAAATTCGGGAAGTGCTTTGTTAGGTGTTGTGCAATCTGTCCGGCAGAAATTTGAAGCGTTAGGCCTCGCCCGGCGCATCCATCGCGACGATATTCGCGTGCCCCTACAAACAGTGGTCGCCGTCATTCTGGCGTACGTGATTAGCCGTTTCGCGCAGATCTCGGATATTTCCTGGGCCGTTTTCTCGGCATTATTCGTGGTTCAAGCCAGCCTGGGCGGCACGCTCGGCTCAGCCATGGACCGCGTTTTTGGCGCGTTGGTCGGCGCCCTGCTGGGCAGCGGGCTGGTGTGGCTGATGGTGCAGTTCGAATTGCCGCCCTCCATTCCACTCGTCGTGGGCGTGGGCGCCATGAGCTTGATCAGTGTGTATCGCCCTGCCCTGTCTTATGGTCTCGTCACCGTCACGATCTTGACGGTCACGCCCGAACTGCAGATGTTTGAAGGTGCGTTGGCCAAAGTCTGGGCGATCGCACTGGGGTCGTTATCGGCCGCACTGGCAGGCGCTGTCGTGCTGCCGGTATCCTCGCGAAAGCGCGCCAATCAGGATCTCGCCGACACCGTGTTGGCCATGAACGAACTGCTCGAAGGCTGCACCGAGCGGCTGCTCGATGGCGGCCGCGAAGGCGACTTCACGTCAACGCACGGACGCATCGACCGCGCACTCGACGATGTGCAAGCCACCATGTGGCAGTCGCGCGAGCGCTTCGACTGGCGGCCAAAAAAGCATGCCCCGCGTCATACGCACAACGAGAAAATCAAACGGCTGCGCTACACGATCGCCATCCTGGAACGACTCGCCTGGGCGCCTTTGCCGGCCAATGCATGCGATGCACTCGGCGCACCGCTGCGCGCCATCACGCAAGCCGCCACCACCACACTCGCGCAGATCGCGGCGTCCTTGGCGGTTGGCCGCGAGATCGAAGCGCCGCACCCGCTCGCGGATGAACTCAAAGCGTTGGAGGCCGCGTCAGGCGAAGCGATGGGCGCCGACTCGAACCTCACCATCGCCGTGCGCGATCAGATCGGTGCCATCAATTGGGCCTGGCGCACGATGGATCGGCAGATCTGTCAGTTGGCCGGCGAAACAAAGCCCGACGCCGCGAAAACTTGAGCACCCAACGTGCTTTGGCCGCGCGGCGACGTCTCGATGCATCGCACGCTCCCCGAGCCTATTGAATCGGTATCGTGGCTGGCAAATCAACCCATATTGGTCTAACCACTTTGGGCCACGTCCAAAGGATGAAGCTCGATATTTCAATACAACTGGCTCGTGGCTAGGACAAGATCCGCTGTCTCTCAATACGACTGGCTGATTTCCCAGGCTGAGGGCTCAGACAAGATTCGCTGTCTCGCTTCGCAAGTTAGCTAAGTATCAAACCCAGCCGGCACCATACAAGACGGCCCCACTCGCTGGGCTAGCGCGTATTTGGGTGCCCTAGTGGTAAACCATAATGCCAAAAGTGGCGAACCAGATCATAATTTGGTCAGACCACTTTGATCCGCCATGAAACTGCACCTGCTTCCCGAATCCGCCCCGGCGCCTGTTGCGCCCACCGCCGCCACCGAGCGCGCTTACCAGCGCTTGGCCGCCGATATCGTGGGATTGATTCACAGCGGCGAGTTCAAGGCCGGTAAGCGCTTGCCGTCGGAGCGCGCGCTTGCCGAACGCTTCGAAGTGAGCCGCACCTCGGTTCGCGAAGCCATCATTGCGCTCGAACTGCAAGGTGCTGTGGAAGTGCGCGGCGGGTCGGGCATTTATGTTTCGCATCAGCCTGAGCAAGCCGTGCGTCTGCCGGTGGCTCGCGAGAACAACGCCGGGCCGTTTGAATTGCTGCGTGCCCGTTGCCTGGTCGAATCGGAGATCGCTGCGTTGGCCGCCGTGACCCGCAAGGATAGCGATCTGGATCGTATCTTCGGTGCACTCACCACGATGCAAGAACAGATTACCGACAAGGTCGCCAACGCCGAAGCGGATTGCCAGTTTCACCTGCACATCGCTGCCGCCACCGGCAACACCGTGCTGCATCAAACGGTGGCCGCCATGTGGGATCAGGCCCGCGGCCCTATCTGGTCGAAGATCGAACAACACTTTCATACGGATGCGTTGCGCGAAGCCTCGCAAGCCGATCACCGCCGCATTTTCCAAGCACTGGTGGCAGGCGACGCCGACGCGTCGCGTGCCGCCATGCGCGCCCACCTCGAACGCGTGATGAGCGAGTTCGCACAAGGATGGCGCTAGCACGACGCAGTACACGCATCGCATAGACGCACCCCACGCCTAGATCGGTAATCAACGCGGAATATCCCGCGAGCCGATCGACGGCGCGTCATACGGAGGAGACACGATGACGCATCACCACACACCCGCCGGCCATCGGCGGTGCAGGACCCTGCTCGCCCATACGCTGCTCACGTTGCTGCCGCTGTCGATGGCAAGTGCGATGGCGCAGGAAGCCCCGGCGCCCGGCGTCAGCCCCCGCATCGACGCCATCCGCAAGGCCGGCGAACTACGCGTGGGTGTCTTGCAAAATGCACCCTGGCTGATCGAGAACACCACGGGTCAAGGCCCCGCATGGAGCGGCCCGGCCTGGTTGCTCGCCAACGAATATGCGCGCCTGTTGAAGGTCAAGCTCACGGTCGTTCCCGTTTCGCATGAGACCAAGGTGCCGGTGCTGGCCGCCAATCAGGTCGACATGACGATCAGCCCATTGGGCGAAACGCCGGAACGCCTGAAAGTGGTCGACTTCGTGCTGTATTCGAAGACCAGCGTGTGCATGTTTGGCCGCGCGGATAACGCCAAGTTCGCCAAAGCAGACTCGGTCGATGCGCTCAACAGCCCCGACGTCACCATCGCCTATTTCACGGGCGGCGCCGAAGAAGGCTGGGTGAAGGAACGCTTCCCGAAAGCAAAGCTGCGCGCGGTCGCCAGCTCTGGCGCCACGGCGCCGGTGGAAGAGATCATGGCGCGCCGTGCCGACGCGGCCCCAATCAACCGCGTCCCTTGGGTAGGCTTGCAACGCAAAGTGAAGGGCTTGGCGGTACTGCCCAATGCCAACAACTGCCAGGACAGCACGGAGAAGGCCTCACCCGTGGGCCTGGCCGTGGATCGCAACCAGCCTGAGTACCTCGCATGGCTGCGCGCGGTAGAGGTCACTCAGAAGCCGAAACTCGATGCCGACGAACAGCGCGTATTGAGCGAAATGCAGTAACGCAGGTTCTGCGTTACGCAAACCCTGCCCCATAGCCACCCTACCGCCGTCCCGATCGCGCAAACCGATGCGCAACCCGATGAGCACACGAGCTGCCGCACACGACAGGCAGCCGACCACATTCTGGAGACAACGATGACCCAACGCTTCAATCCGTCGCGCCGTGCAGTTCAACTGTGCCTCACATTGGCCGCCCTGACCGTCAGCCATGCCGCTCTGGCGCAAACGCCGCCCGCGCCCGGCGTAAGCCCGCGCATCGACGCCATCCGCAAAGCGGGTGTCTTGAAAGTAGGCGTGGTCAACAACCCGCCCTGGCTGGCGCAGAACACCACCGGTCAAGGCGAAGCCTGGACGGGACCGTCCTGGACGCTCGGCAAAGAGTTCGCACGCTTGCTCAACGTGCAGATTCAACCCGTGCCGGTGAGCCACGAAACCAAAGTGCCGGCGCTGATCGCCAACCAGATGGACATCATGATCGGGCCGCTCAATCAAAACGCCGAGCGCGCGAAGATCATCGACTTCGTCACCTTCTCGAACACCAGCGTGTGCATGTTCGGCCGCGCAAACAATCCCAAGTTCACCAACGTAAAGAACGTCGAAGAGTTCAACTCGCCCGACTTCACGCTCGCGTACTTCTCGGGTGCCGGCGAAGAGCCGTTGATGCAGCTGCAGTTTCCGAAGGCCAAGCTGCGCGCAGTAACCAACTCGGGATCCGTGGCGCCGATCGAAGAAGTGATGGCGGGCCGCTCGGACGCCGCACCGCTCAACCGCATGCTGTGGCCCAACATCGAGAAAAAGGTGAAGGGACTGGCCGCCTTCCCGAAAGAGAACAACTGCCAGGACAGCAAGATCTTCCAGATCGATGCCGGCATGGGCGTCGCCAAGAATCAACCCGAGTACCTGGCTTGGTTGCGTGAGGTCGAGAAGCGCATGCATCCCGAACTCGCCGAAGAAGAGCGCCGCATGACGGCCACGCTCAAGTAAACCGCCAACCCCGCGGCCCCCTTTTTCTGGCAGGACACTCATGTTGAATTGCGAAATCCACGGCGCGCAAGATCTGCGCGCCGGTGAATGCAGCGTGGCACCCGTCGGCCCCACGCAGGTGCGGGTCGCCGTCAAGGCCGTTGGCATTTGCGGCTCGGACCTGCACTACTACCGTCACGGCCGCGTGGGCGATTTCGTGATTCGCGAGCCGCTCACCCCCGGCCATGAGGCCTCCGGCCAGGTGCTTGAAGTGGGCGCCGCGGTAAGCACGATCAAACCCGGCGATCGCGTGGCGATCAATCCTTCGCGCGTGTGCGGCGTATGCAAATACTGCCGCATGGGCGCATCCAACCACTGCGAAAACGTCTTCTTCTTCGGCAGCGCCAGCCGCTTCCCGCATATGCAAGGTGCGATGCGCGAACAAGTGGTGGTCGAAGACTATCAGTGCCTGCCGGTGCCCGACGCGTTGTCGTTCGAGATCGCCTCGTTCGGCGAGCCGCTGGCCGTGTCGTTGCATGCGGTGCAGGAAGCCGGATCGTTGCTGGGTCAAACGGTAATGGTGATGGGTGCCGGACCGATCGGCGCCCTGATCCTGATGGCCGCCAAACTGGCCGGTGCGAGCCGTTTGATTGCGGTCGACATCGTCGATCAAACGCTGGAGGCGTGTGCACGAGTAGGCGCCACGCAAACCATCAATGTGGCGCGCGACCCGGAGGCGCTGGAAGCGCTCACCGTTGGCAAAGGCCTGGTGGATGTGTGCTTCGAGGCATCGGGCAACTATGTGGGCCTGGCCAACTGCATCCGGGCGACGCGGGCGCGCGGCACCATCGTGCAAGTGGGCACGCTCAGCGGCAATAGCGACGGCTGCCCCTTCAACCAGATCATGGTGAAGAGCCTGAACATGGTGGGCAGCTTCCGCTTCATGGACGAGTATGCCTGGGCGATCGACTATCTCAGCCGCGGCGTCTTGGATGTGTCGCCGTTGCTCACGGCAAGTGTGCCGGCCGCCCAAGCGCGCGATGCCTTCGAGCTGGCGGGCGACCGCACCAAAGCCATGAAAGTCGTCGTTACCTTCTAAGCTGGAGATCCGCATGGATTTCGATTTCTCACCTATTGTCGACAACTGGCGGTTTTTCGCCAGCGGTCTCGGCGTAACGGTCGCACTCAGTGCGATCAGCGCGCTGACCAGCATCCTGGTGGGCTTGTTCATTACGCTGGTCCGGCTCTACGGCCCGCCGATCTTCAAGCCCTTCATCGTGTTCTACATCGACACGATGCGCTCGATCCCCATTCTGGTCGTGCTGGTGTGGATCTACTTCGCCTTCCCGATTTTGGCGGGGGTGACGTTCCCGCCGTTCTGGGCCGCATTGGTTGCACTCACGCTGCACATCGCCGCCTACGCCGCCGAAGTGGTGCGTGCCGGTATCGAATCCGTGCGCCCCGGCCAAACGCGCGCCGGCCTGGCATTGGGGATGTCGCGCGCGCAGATCCTGCGCAAGATCATTCTGCCGCAAGCCACCATCCGCATGCTGCCGGCGTTCGGTTCGGTACTCACCATCGCCATTAAGGATACGGCCATCGCCACCGTGATCGCCGTGCCGGAACTGATGCACCGCGCCGAAACGGTTGCCGGACAAAGCTATCGGCCGATCGAGGTCTTTACCTGCGTGATGATCGCCTACTTCTGCATCCTCTTCCCGGTCACCCGAGGCGTAGACCGGCTGTACCAACGACTCGCACACCTGGGCCGCTCATGAACCTCGACTGGAACATCATCTGGACGCATCGCGACGCCTTGTTCCATGGCGCGTTGATGACCGTCATGCTCACCGTGGTCACGATGCTGCTTGCCGTTCCGGGCGGCATGGTGCTCGCGCTGATGCGGCTATCGAACAGCAAAGTGCTCTCCGGCATCTCCCTGTGCTTTGTTGAGTTCTTTCGCAACCTGCCGCTCATCCTCATCATCTATTGGGCGTTTTATGTGATGCCCATGGCGTTGGACGTGCAGTTCTCGGCGTTGACCACTGCACTGGTCGCCCTGGTGCTCAACATCTCGGCCTACAACGCCGAAACCTTCCGCGCCGGTATCAACTCCATCCGCAAAGGCCAGATGGAGGCGGCGCTCGCCATGGGGATGTCGCATCGGCAAGCCATGTTCAAGGTCGTCATCCCGCAAGCGGCCCGGCGCATTCTGCCGGTGTTCGCCAGCACCTGGATTTCGCTCTTCAAGGATACGTCGCTGGTGTCGGTGATCGCCGTCAGCGAACTGGCCTACACCTCAATGCAGATTCGCGCGCAAAGCTACCGCGTGCTGGAAATGCTGACCGCCATGGCGGTGATCTATTGGCTGATGGGCTATCCCCAGGCCAAGCTCGTCGACTGGATACACCGCAAATACGGAGTGAAAGAATGAACGCCACCATCAGCCCCATCGGCGCGCCAGGCGCGGCAACCGGTGCCGCACCCACCCCCTTCACGCGCAAAAGTGCCGGCGACAAACCCGTGCTGGTATACGAAAACGTGCGCAAGACCTACGGCGACTTCGTGGCGCTCAACGGCGTGTCGCTGCAAGTGAACAAAGGCGAAGTGATGTGCCTGATCGGCCCGTCCGGTTCGGGCAAGTCCACGCTCTTGCGTTGCACGAACGCCCTCGAAACGCTGAACGGTGGCCAGGTCTATCTGGACGGCGTGCCGTTGCCCACGCGGGAGTCGGAAGTGCGCCGCGTGCGCCAACGCATGGGCATGGTGTTTCAGAGCTTCGAACTCTTCCCGCACAAGTCCGCGCTCGACAACGTGGCCATGGGGCCCATCACCGTGTTGGGCATGAAGCCCGACGAAGCGCGCACCCGCGCACGTGCGCTACTCGACAAGGTGGGGCTATCAAGCAAGGCCGACAACTTTCCTGCGAACCTGTCGGGCGGCCAGCAGCAGCGCGTGGCCATTGCGCGTGCGTTGGCGATGGAACCCGACGTGATGCTGTTCGATGAACCCACCTCCGCGCTCGACCCCGAAACCGTGGGCGAAGTGCTCAACGTGATGAAGAAGCTTGCGCAGGAAGGCATGACGATGATCGTCGTCACGCACGAAATGAGCTTCGCGCGCCGCGTGGCCAACTGGGTGGTGGTGTTCGAGAACGGCGCCATCATGGAAGAAGGCCCGCCCGAACAGATTTTTGATCACCCGACGGTTGCGCGTACTCGCGACTTTCTCAGCCATCTCGGTTGGGACGGCTAAGCGGCCGCCACGCCTAGACGCATCCGCGCTTCATCGCCGCCTATACGCACCCGCGCGTGACCGCGTCACCGCGCCATTGCCCCCTCCCTTTTCCCGCTCTGCGTTCCGTCTCTGGAAACCTCGATGAAAATCACCAACGCCCGCGTCATCGTCTGCTCGCCCGGCCGCAACTTCGTTACCCTCAAAATCGAAACCGACGAGGGACTCACCGGCATCGGCGATGCCACGCTCAACGGCCGCGAATTGTCGGTAGCCTCCTATCTCACCGATCACATCATTCCTTGCCTGATCGGGCGCGATGCCCATCAGATCGAAGACATCTGGCAGTACCTCTACAAGGGCGCCTACTGGCGTCGCGGCCCGGTCACGATGACCGCGATCGCCGCCGTCGATACGGCCCTGTGGGATCTGAAGGCCAAGGCCGCCGGCCTGCCGCTTTATCAAGTACTCGGCGGCAAGAGCCGCACGGGTGTGATGGTGTACGGCCATGCCAACGGCACCGACATCGAACACACCGTGGATGAAGTGCTGCGTTATGCGGATATGGGCTACAAGGCCATCCGCGCGCAGAGCGGCGTGCCGGGCCTGGACAAAGTGTATGGCGTAGGCCGTGGCAATCTGTTCTACGAACCCGCCGACGCCGACCTGCCCAGCGAACACGACTGGTCGACCGAAAAATACCTGCGGCACACGCCGAAATTGTTTGAACGCATTCGTGAGAAGCTTGGCTTCGACCACCATCTGCTGCACGACGTGCACCATCGCTTGACCCCGATCGAAGCCGGTCGCCTGGGCAAGTCGCTCGAAGAGCATCAGCTCTTCTGGATGGAAGATGCCACGCCGGCCGAAAACCAAGAATCCTTCCGCCTGATCCGGCAGCACACCACCACGCCTCTTGCCGTGGGTGAGATCTTCAACTCGATCTGGGATTGCAAGGAACTCATCGAAAACCAGTTGATCGATTACATCCGTGCCACCGTCGTGCACGCCGGCGGCATCACCCACTTGCGCCGCATTGCCGACCTCGCTGCGATGTACCAGGTGCGCACGGGTTGCCACGGTGCCACGGATCTCTCGCCTGCGTGCATGGGCGCGGCACTGCACTTCGATTTGTGGGTGCCGAACTTCGGCATCCAGGAATACATGCGGCACACCGAAGAAACCGACGCCGTCTTCCCGCATGCCTACACGTTCGACAAGGGCATGCTTTACCCCGGCGATGCGCCCGGCCACGGCGTGGATATCGACGAAAAGCTCGCTGCCAAGTATCCCTACAAACGCGCTTATCTGCCGGTCAATCGCCAGCAGCATGACGGCACGCTCTGGAACTGGTAATGGAACGACTGCACCCCGATACGCTGACACGGGCCTTGCCCGCCGTTGACCGGCCGCATTACGATCGCGATGCCTTGCGTATCGGCATCGTTCACCTCGGGCTCGGCGCCTTCGCGCGTGCGCACTTGGCGCCGGTTAACGAAGCCGCGATGATTGATCAAGGCGACTGGCGTTGGGGCATCTGCGGCGTATCGCTGCGCCAACCCGATACCCGCGATGCGCTGGCGCCGCAGGATGGCCTGTATACGCTGGCCATCCGGGATGCGGATGCATCGGGCGCGAAGCGCGAACGGTTGGCGATCATCGGTACGCTGTGTGAGACGTTGGTCGCGCCTGAAGATCCCGCACTTATTCTGGCACGCATCGCCGCGCCGGATACGCGCATCGTCAGCCTCACCGTGACCGAGAAAGGCTATTGCCATCACCCTGCCACCGGTGCGCTCAACGCCGATCATCCGGGCATCGTGCACGACCTCGCACATCCGAATGCGCCACGCAGCATCGTGGGCTTCATCGTTTATGGCCTGCAACAACGCCACGCCGCGCAAGCCACGCCACTTACGCTCATGTCGCTGGACAACCTGCCGTCCAACGGCACGCTGCTGCGCGGGCTGGTGCTGGATTTTGCCGGCCGTGTCGATACCGATCTTCAAGCGTGGATCGCCGCAACCTGCACGTTTCCTTGCTCGATGGTGGACCGCATCGTGCCGCGCACGACCGACGATGATCGCAAAGCGATATCGCGTGCGATCGGCCTGGACGACGCGTGGCCGGTGCTGGGCGAGCCCTTTCTGGATTGGGTGATCGAAGACGATTTTGCCGCAGGCCGGCCCGACTGGTCAGTGGCCGGGGCACGCTTTGTGACCCACGCCACACCTTATGAATTATTGAAGCTGCGGATGGTGAACGGCACGCACTCTGCATTGGCTTATCTTTCGGTGCTGGCCGGCTGGCGCACCGTGGACCAAGCCATCGCGCAACCCGCCATGCGCCGCTATATCGGCGCATTGATGCGCGACGAGATCGCACCCACCCTTCCGGCATTGGATGGATTGGATCTTGCGCAATATGCCGAGCGGCTGCTCGCGCGTTTTGCCAATCCCGCGCTTCACCATCAAACCCGCCAGATCGCCATGGACGGCTCGCAGAAACTGCCGCAGCGTCTGCTCGGTACGATCCGCGAGCGCTTGCGCAATGGGTTGCCGATCGACGGATTGGCGCTGGCAGTGGCAGCGTGGTTGGCGTATCTGCAAGGGCGGGATGAAGCGCACGAGGCCTACCCGATTTCCGACCCGCTGGCCGATGCATTGCAGGTCGAAGTCGCAGCTGCCATGGCGGCTGGCGAAGTCGCGCACGATCCGGCGCATCGCGACGAGGCGTATGCAGCGCACTTGATCGGCTATCGCCCGGTATTCGGGGATCTGAGCGGCAACGATAACTTCGTGAAAGCGGTGGCGGCCCAGCTAAAACAGTTGCGTACGATCGGCGTCGCCGCCACACTGGCGGCACGCGGGACGACGATGGCCATTTGAAGGCGCCGTTGAAGGCCGCTCTCCACAACAAAAAAAGAGCCTGGAATATATATCACGTTGTGATATATTAATCGCTCATCACTTCCTGTCATGGAACGACGTGTGAACGCCTCCTCGTTGCCTCCGCTGCGCCAATCCGATTACGAAGCGCTGTCCGATTTCCGGCATCAGCTTCGAAAATTCGAGCGTTTTTCAGAGAACGCCGCGCAGGCCGAGGGCATCACGCCACTGCAGTATGTCACGCTGCTGCACATCAAAGGCATGCGAGAGCGAACGTGGGCCAGCGTCGGCGAATTGGCTGAGCGCCTGCAAGCCCATCCACACGGCGTGGTCGCCCTGGTGTCGCGCTGCGAGCTGGCCGGATTGGTCGAACGCCGCCAAAACGCCGATGACCGCAGGCTTGTCGAGGTGCATTTGCTGGAAAAAGGCGAGGCCGTGCTGGCACGCCTCGCCGCGCTGCATCGCGAAGAACTCAAGATGCTTGGCGGCGTCATCCACCGCTCGATCCAGCCTTACTGACGCGCGCGGCAGGCAGGCCTGAACGCAGACCAGCCTGACACTCAGCAGCAGCCGATCCGCCCCTTGCCGCCATATCGCGCATCCTGCCGATTGCGGAAGAACTCCGCGTACGACATGGCGGGCAAGTCGGGGTGGTTCAGCTTCATGTGCGCCAGATAGCCGTCGTAATCGGGCACGCCCACCATGAGCCGCAGCGTTTGCCCCAAATAGCGGCCGGCGCGGCCGACCGAGTTGCCTGCATTCGCCAGATTCAACAACATGGTGTGCTCCTATTCAGTTCCACCGCGCGGTGCAGCGTGCATGAAGCCGCGCGTCTTACTGCGCGGTGTACCGCGATCGCGATCAATGGCTGCTCGCGACCGCATTCTGCGGCAGCTTCTCGAACGGCATTTCCTTCACGGTGGGGCGGCTATCGCGGCGCGCTTGCAAGATCGTGCGCGCCCCGAAGAACACAATGCTCACGACCACCGCCATGAAGATCGCGCACAACCCGGCGTTCACATAATCGTTGAACACCACGCGGCTCATCTGATCCAGACTCTTGGCCGGCGCCAGCACGCGGCCTTCCGCAATCGCGGCTTGATAGTTTCTGGCATGCGTGAGGAAGCTCACACGCGGATCGTCGTGGAACAGCTTCTGCCATCCCGCGGTGAGCGTGCACACCAGCAGCCACAACGTGGGCGCGATCGTGACCCAGGCGTAGCGGTCCTTCTTCATCTTGAAGAGCACCACGGTACCCAATGTGAGCGCAATGGCGGCCAACATCTGATTGGCGATACCGAACAACGGCCACAAGGTATTGATGCCGCCCAACGGATCGACCACGCCTTGATAGAGGAAATAACCCCACGCCGCCACGCACAATGCCGTGGCGATCAGGTTGGCCGGCAATGAATCCGTTCGGCGCAAAGCAGGCGCGAATGTGCCCAGCAGATCCTGCAGCATGAAGCGGCCCGCGCGCGTACCGGCGTCAACAGCCGTCAGGATAAACAGCGCTTCGAACAGAATGGCGAAGTGATACCAGAACGCCATCATGCCTTCGCCGCCGATCACCTGATGCAGGATGTAGGCCATGCCCACAGCCAATGTGGGTGCGCCGCCGGCGCGCGAGATGATGGTGCTCTCGCCCACGTCCTTCGCCGTTTGCACCAGTTGCTCCGGCGTGATGGCAAAGCCCCAGCTCGACACCACTTGCGCCACTTGCTCGGGCGTGGTGCCGATCACGGCAGCCGGGCTGTTCATCGCGTAGTAGATGCCCGGCTCGATCACGCACGCCGCCACCAGGGCCATCACGGCCACGAACGATTCCATCAGCATGCCGCCGTAACCGATATAGCGGGCCTGGGTTTCGTTTTCGATCAACTTCGGCGTCGTGCCCGACGCGATCAAGGCATGAAAGCCCGACACCGCGCCGCAAGCGATCGTGATGAAAAGGAACGGGAACAGATTGCCCGACCATACCGGGCCGGTGCCGTCGACGAAACGCGTGACCGCGGGCATCTTGAGCTCGGGCGCCACGAAAACGATACCTACTGCCAGGCCGATGATGGTGCCGATCTTCAGGAACGTCGACAGGTAATCGCGCGGCGCAAGCAGCAGCCACACCGGCAACACGGCGGCGATGAAACCGTAGATGATCAGGATCCACGTCAACCCGCGGCCATCGAAATCGAAGTACGGCGCAAGCGTGGCGCTCGCAGCCACGTGCTGCCCGAAGATGATCGCGGCCATCAAGCCCACGAAACCGATCACCGACACTTCAAGAATCTTGCCCGGGCGGATACAGCGCAGGTACACGCCCATGAACAACGCGATTGGAATCGTTGCCGCCACGGTGAACGTGCCCCACGGCGAATGCGTCAACGCCTTCACCACGATCAGCGCCAGCACGGCCAGGATGATGACCATGATCATGAAGGCGCCGAAGAGCGCAATCACGCCCGGGATCACGCCGAGTTCGGCCTTGATCAGATCGCCGAGCGAACGGCCGTCGCGTCGGGTAGACACGAACAACACGATGAAATCCTGCACGGCGCCGGCGAAGACCACACCCGCCAGAATCCACAAGAGCCCCGGCAGATAGCCCATCTGCGCCGCCAGCACCGGCCCCACCAGCGGACCCGCGCCCGCAATGGCCGCGAAGTGATGGCCGAACAACACGTTCTTGTTGGTCGGCACGTAGTCCAGACCATCGTTATGCTTCCACGCTGGCGTCATGCGCGTGGCATCGAGACCCAACACTTTGTTTGCAATGAACCGGCTGTAGTAGCGGTAGGCAATCAGATACACACACACCGCCGCCACGACGATCCAGAGTGCATTGATCGTCTCGCCGCGCGACAAGGCCACCGTGCCCAGCGCGAACGCCCCCACGACAGCCAGGCCCGCCCAGCCCAGATGACGGACGAATCCGTTTTGACTTGCTTGCATTACCGCTCCTCGCACTTTTTATCTTGGTCCCGAGCCGACGCGCAGGACGCGGTAGTATTTGGTCTGTCATGCCCCCGAACAAGCGCAGGATCACGTAAATCGCCTGCGTAGCACTACGTAGTGCAGCGCAGCAGAATTCACGCGCACGCCGTTAAACAAACGACCTATGCGAATGCTCAACCTGCGACGGCCTCATCGCCCACAACGTGCTGCATCGCAAAATCCGGAACGCTGCCGTCGATGAAACTTCGACTGAAAATCCTGCTGCTCGCTGTTGTGCCGTTGCTCATCGCCATGGCCGCACTGTCGTTCGCGGTGTATCAACAGGGCATCTCGCTGGTTCGCCAGGAAAAGCAGGTGGTGTCGTCGGCATGGCTGCAAAGCAAGGAAGCCGAGCTGCGGCATTACGTGAAGCTCGGCTACAGCGCGATCAAGCCGCTGCTGGCCGATACCGACGTGGACGGTGCCCAGCAGCAAGCCCTCGATCTGCTGGGGCAGATGGAGTTTGACCGCGACGGTTATTTTTTCGTCTATGACCTGAACGGGCGCAGCCTGATGCACCCGCGCCAACCCGATCTGGTGGGCAAGGACCTGAGCGGGATGCGCGACGAACATGGCGACTTGGTCGTGCAACGGCTGCTCGCGGCCGCACGCGCCGCCGGCGCTGAAGGGCAAGTGATTCATTACCTGTGGCAAAAGCCCTCGGCGCAACGCGAAACCGAGAAGCTCGGCTACGTGATGGTCGTGCCCGAATGGAACTGGATGCTGGGCACCGGCATCTACAACGACGACATCGAAGCCGCCCTGAACGACATCGATGCCGCGGCCCAGCAGAACATCCGCGGCATGCTGGCGTGGGTAGCGGGCATTGCCGCGATCAGCACCTTGCTCGTTGCGGGCAGCGGCCTGGCATTGAACATCAGCGACCACCGCCAATCGGATGCCAAGCTGCGCGTGCTTGCCCGTCAGGTCGTGCAGTCGCAAGAAGACGAGCGGGCGCGGCTCTCGCGCGAACTGCACGATGGCATCAGCCAGCATTTGGTGTCGACCAAGCTCGTGCTCGAAGCGGCGCACGAACGGTTGCTGCGGCAGTCGCCCCGCCCCGACTCGGCCGCATCACCACCGGGCCGACCGCCCGTGGAAGACCTGCTGGCCAACGCGCTCGAACGCCTGCATGCCACCGTGGGCGAGGTGCGGCGCATCTCGCACAACCTGCGGCCGTCGCTGCTCGATGACCTGGGCCTGCCGACCGCGCTGGCGCAGCTGGCCCGAGAAATCACGGCCGCATCAGGCAGCGCCGGCGCACCGCTGCATTCAGACGTACACGTGCATGGCGAGGTCACGCCCTTGCCCGAATCGCACAACACGGCCCTCTTCCGGATCGCGCAGGAAGCGCTGACCAATGTGATTCGCCACGCCCGCGCGGCCCGCATCGACATGACGCTCACCTACGCGGCCGACTATGTGCGGCTCGACATCCAGGACGACGGTTGCGGCTTCGACTACGCCGATGTGCAACGCGATCCCGATCGCGGCATCGGGTTGCGCAATATGCGCGAACGCGTCGCTCCCCTGGGCGGCCGCATGACGCTGCAGACCGGCCTGCGCGGCACCGCCCTGTCCGCAAGCCTGCCCACCGCGGGCGCAGTCAACACATGAACGGCATCGAGCCATTGACGCCCTGCCTCCCAACAACGCCGCCCCTGCGATCACGCCATCCATGACGTCACCCATAACGCCACCTATGACGCCCCCTATATCGCCCCATCCGGCACCCCATACGGCGCCACCCACTGCGCCCCACGATACGCCGATACGCCTGATGCTGGTCGACGATCATCCGCTCGTACGCGATGGCTTGCGATTGCGGCTCGAGGTCGTGTCGCATATTGAAGTGATGGGCGAAGCCGATGACGGCGAGACGGCTGTGGCGCTTCTCCAGCAGCTCGATGCGGATCCGCAGGCGCACCTGCCGGATCTGATCCTGATGGATCTGAACATGCGCAAAATGAGCGGTTTGGCTTTGGCGACCCTGCTGCACGAGCGCTGGCCGCAGATCGCCGTGCTGGTCTTGTCGATGCATGACAACGTCGAGTACATGATGCAGGCCATGCGCGCCGGCGTGCGCGGCTATCTGCTGAAAGACGAACCCGCGCAGGAAATTCTCGTCGCGATCGAACAGGTCATGGCGGGACGCAATCATCTCAGCCCCACGGTGGCCATGAAGCTGGCGCAGGCCAGTTTGCCCACCACCCTGCTCAGCCCGCGCGAGCGGGAAATCCTGCGACATGTGGCGGCCGGCAGCGCCAACAAGCAAATCGCGCAAACGCTCAATCTCTCGGTTCGCACGATCGAGACGCACCGGCAGAACATCAAACGCAAACTCGGTATCGACGGCCAAGCCGAATTCGTCAAATATGCCGTCGAACATCGGGGCGTTTGATACTGCGGGTAGATACGTATAGGAGGCGCGTCGCCTTTAGGGTTGAATCCATCTGGCATTCGGACACACCGGATCGATAACAAGATTGGAGACTTTCATGACCCCCACGAACGTGTACGGTGCCGGTTTGCGCACTGTTTTGGCCGTCGCATTGATGGCCATCGGCAGCAGCAGCCTGGCCGCCGACTATCCCGATAAGCCGATTCGCCTGCTCGTGCCCTTCGCGGCCGGCGGCACAACCGATATCGTGGCGCGCGTTGTGGCCAACGGCCTGACCAAAGAACTCGGCCAAACCGTCGTGGTCGAAAACCGCGGTGGCGGTGGCGGCTTGATCGGCGCCGAAGCCCTCGCACGCTCGCCCGCCGACGGCTATACCTTGGGTATCGCCACGGTCAGCACCATGGCCACCGTGCCCGCCACCAATCCGAAAACGTCTTACGACCCCATCAAGGATTTCACCCCCATCGTCAACCTGGTCAACGTGCCCAATGTGATGACGATCAATCCGGCGGTGCCCGCCAAGGACATGAAAGAGTTCATCGCCTTGCTGAAGGCCAACCCGGGCAAGTACAGCTATGCCTCGTCAGGCACGGGCGGCATTTCGCATCTGGACGGCGAATTGTTCAAGTCGATCACCAAGACCGACATGGTGCATGTGCCCTACCGCGGATCGGGCCCGGCACTGAACGACACGCTGGCCGGTCAGGTCAACGCGCAGTTCGACAACCTGCCGTCTTCCCTGCCGCACATCAAGGCGGGCAAGCTGCGCGCGTTGGCCGTGGCGTCGCCCAAACGGGTGGACGGTTTGCCGGATGTGCCCACGTTTGCCGAAGTCGGTTTGGCGGACGTCAACAATGTGGCGTGGTACGGCATCGTAGCCCCGGCCAATACGCCGCCCGCGGTGGTCAAGCGCATCCATGACGCCACTGTGGCCGCACTCAAGAACCCGGAAATCAGCGCGCGCCTGGTCGACGGCGGCTCCATTGTGGACGGCAATACGCCCGAGCAATTTTCCGCCCAGATCAAAAAAGAACTGGCCTTGCGCCAGCGCATTGCGAAAGAGCAAAACATCAAGCTCGTAGAATAGGCATGATGCGGTGGCAGAGGCCGCAAAACGCAGCCTCTGCCACGCGGCAGCGTCGTCTTTATCGTATCGGATCGCTACCGATGGGTTCGGCGCTTGCCGAATTTGCTTAGTTTTTCCTTCTTTGCCCGGCAAATCGTTGATTTTTGCCCGGCAACGCCAAAAAATAGCCGGGGATGGTTGGTTGGAAGCAACTGCTATCCCCCGCTCGCCCCGGATGACCATTAAACTCCGGGCTGACTTAAATAAAAGTAGCTGATATGGGTTTCGAACAACTTGCCCCCCTCAAAGAGGCGTTTGCCAAGCAAGCGCTGGAAAAGGCCAAGGAGCAACCGCGCTCCGCCAAGCCTGCTCAAGAACAAGCGAAGGGGCAACCTCGCAGCGCCAAACCGGCGCACGATCCGTCCAAGTCGCGTCCCCGTGGACCCAAGCCCGGCAACACCGGCAACACCGGCAATGGCAGCAACGGTGGCAATGGTGCAAACGCCAACGCCCCCGCCAATGCGCATGCCGGCAAGCGCCCGTCGCGTCCGCCGCGCCCGGCTCAGCCGCCCGCCGATCCGGTGGTGCTGGCGATCGCGCGTCTGCAACGTCACTTCCCGGCCGCCTTCCCCAAGAAGCCTGCGCCCAAGTTGCCGTTGAAGCTGGGCATCCATGCCGATCTGCTGCAAGAGCAAAAGAAGCTGCAACTTGAAGAAAGCGAAATCACGCAGGCCATCGCAACGTGGTGCCAAGGCGCCCGTTACTGGGCCTGCATGACCGAGAACGCCGCGCGCGTGGATCTTGCCGGCGCCCCCAGCGGCGTGGTGACCGCGCCCGAAGCAAACCGTGCTCGCCATCAAGCGCGCCGCCAACGCACGACTGCGAAGAAAGCTGAAAAAGCCGCGAACGTCGTACCGGCTGAAGGTGATGCCGCCGCCCTGGCGCTGGATCCGCAAGCCGCGCAAAGCGATGCGGGCACGCAAGCCGCAGCACCCGTGCAGCATGTGGACGCACCCGCGGTGGCCGATGTGACGGCGAACGCCGACGCAACACCCGCCATCGCCGCTGAATCGGATGCGCAGGCATCGTCTGCCGATGTGACGGCGACGGCCAAGAAGGCGCTGGAGACGGCAACGGAAACGGCGCCCGAGAAGACAACCGACACGGCGACTGACAAGGCCACCGACAAAGCAACCGGCAAGGCAACCGAAGCGACATCGGGTAACGCAACCGAAGCGGCATCGGAAAAGGCTACGGAGGTGTCAGCCGCCCCCGCAGCCGAGGCCCCCAAGCAAACGTCGTAAGCTCGCAGCGCCCCCTGCCGCGCACCGCGCAGCAGGTTATCGGCGATGTTGAAAACCCGGCAGCATACAAAACGCGCCGCATCGAGTCAGTCTCGCTGCGGCGCGTTTTTTTTCAAGCCATCACCGCTGCCACATCGTCCGTGGTTAGAAAGGCATCCCAGAGCCTGAGTGCCTCGGCTTCCGTCACGGTGCGAGCGGCATTGGCGAGAAACTTCGCCTGAATGCGTTGCTCGCTCGCGGGCCGTTCGAAGCTCCCCATGACTTGTGCGACGTGCGCACGCAAGACCCGGCCGTCGGCCAACGTCGCTTCCAACACGGCACCGAATTTCTGCGGAAACCCGCTGTCGTCCCATGCCTCGGTGGTCACGCGCTTGGCCAGCATCAACGCCGCGTCGTTCAGCGGCGCCACCGTCATCGCGGGCACGTCGATCGGAATCCCGAGCAGTGCGCATGCCACCGTATACGGCAAGCTGTACTTGGCTTCGTTATTGTCGCGCGGCTGTTGCTTGGCCGCCCAAGGCTCGGCGATCACCAATGCGGCACCAGGCGCCACACGGCAATGGGCTGCAACGATAGGCGTGCCTGCGGCATGCTCGCGCAATTGCTCGGCCGCTTCAAGATAGGGGTGAATGTAGTGGCAGCACGGGTAAAACTTGAATGCGGCTTCGCGCAGTGCCCAACGCGTGCCGAGCTGATCGAGCGACGCATGCAGCCGCTCGCCCGCATCGGGATCGGCCGCATAGGCCGCGAACACGCCATATTTGTCTTCAAGCACCGCAGCTGGCCCGGTCATGCCCGACGCTGCCAACGTGCTCGCCCAAATCGCGGCGTGCGCAGCCCAACCAGGATGCAGTGCTTTCACGTTGGAGCCATTACTCAAGAACGCAAAGATGCCGCTTGCCTGACTGCCGGCAATGCCCGCCGCGTGCGTCATCGTCGCGATGGATTGCCCGCGCGCCTGCGCCGCCAGCAGCGTGGCCACGATCACGCCGCCTGCCGACGTCACTTGAAAGCCGCGCCGTTGAAACCCGCCTGGCGCCGCTTCGCCCAATCGCACGAGCAATTCCCACCCTGCGATGGTGAGCCGCACGGCATCGCTCAAGCGTAAGCCCTGCTCCTGTGCCATCGCGAGCACCGTCGGCACAATCACTGCGCTGCCGTGCACGATCGCGCCCATGTGGGTGTCGTCATACTCGAGCGAATGCATCGACGTGCCGTTGATCAACGCCGCCATTTCCGGCGGCGCATGATCGCCACATCCCAACACCGACGCCGGCCCCGCATGCGCAGACTGCCGACGCAATGCGCGCACCATGTCGCGATGAGCCGGCACCGCGGCTGCCGCCAACGCCACGCCTACCGCGTCGGCCATATGCAGTCGCGCCAATCGCACCACATCGGGTGGCACGGCGCCGATATCGAGGTCGGCAATGAAAGACGCCATCCGCGCCGATGCACTCGTCGTGCGGCTCATGCGATCGCCTTGGCAATGTCGCGACCCGCCAGATAGCCCAGCCCAATGGCGGTCAGCAAGCCATTGCCCGAGGCGTAGCCGGTCGCACCGTGGCTGCCACTGATGCCTGCGGCAGCGCCACCGCCCGCATAGAGGCCGGCAATCGGCGTCCCGTCGGCGCGCAGCACGCGGCCGTGTTCGTCGACCGCCAAGCCGCCTTGCGTATGAAACAACCCGGGCGTTACGCGGCAGATCCACAACGTGCCGGTCAGCGGCGCCAAGCCGAAGCGGGTGCGGGCGAACGCATCGGCCATCGGGCCGTGCGCACCGATAACGGTCGAGGCGGCCGTGTTTAAAGCGTCGGCTCTTGCGTTGGCTTCGGCTTCGGCTTCGGCTTCGGCTTCGGCTTCGGCTTCGGCTTCGGCTTTCGCGTTAGCGTTAGCGTTAGCGTCAGTATTGGCATTGGCACCAGCCTGGACCGCAGCCGCGCAGGCCGCAGCGTTGTAATCAGCAAGCGTTTGCGCCAACGTGTGCGCGGGTAAACCAAACTTCGCGGCGAGCCCCTCAACCGTCTCGCTGCCTTTCACGCCACCGTGATCGACCAGCTCTTGAAATTCCTCTTCTTTGCTGGCGATCGCTTTGATGCGATCGTCGAAGATGGCATACACCGGCGACTGCTGTGCCAACACCAAACGGGCGTAACCCGAGTAACCGAGATCCTCGTCGCCAAACCGCGCGCCCTCGGCATTGACGAGGATGCCGCCCTTCTCGATCGTGGTCCACGACAGCAACGAGCCGTGCGGATACGCGACCGCTGCATATCCTTGATAGGCTTGCATATTGGCCAGCCGCGCGCCAAGCTGCTCGCCCCACAGCACGGCCTCGCCCTTGCTGCCCAGCGCGCCGAAGTATTCCGCACCGGCAATTTCAGCGCAATATTGACCCACGAGCGCCCGGTTGGCGGCGAACCCATTGGTGGCGAGGATCACGGCTCGTGCGCCAATGCGCGACGATTCAACCCCTTCGCCTTGCACGGATGCGCCCACAATCGCCCCCGCCTCGTCAACAAACAATGTGGTCACCGCATTATTCGTGGCCAGTGGAATATCGCGCTTCGCAACGGCAGCCAGCAAGTCGTCGACGAGATCTTGCCCCCGGCGCGACACGGGCGCATGCAAGCGCGGCACGCTATGCCCCACATGGCAGTAGTCGGTAATGAGCGCCATGCGCGCACCCACGGTATCCACCAGCCATTCGCACAGCTCGGCCGACACGCACGCCATCACTCGCGTCAGGTGCGGCAATTCGCTCGCGCCTGCCGTGCGTTCCAGATCGGCAATCATGCGGTCGGCCGAATCGTCGATGCCCGCAGCGCGTTGGAACCGGCTGCCGGCACCCGGCACCGAGCCTGTACTGAGCGACGAATTGCCGCCCGCGCGATCGCGCTTTTCCAGGATCGCCACGCTGGCGCCGGCATCATGCGCCGCGATCGCCGCGGCTAATCCGCATGCGCCCGCGCCCACCACCAGCACGTCCACCTCAAGATCCCACTCAACACCGGCAACACACTTTTCAACTACGGCCTTCATGTTCAAGCCCTCTCCTCACTCGTGTTGTTCGATCGACTGCGGCTCGGCAAACATCGCATCGAGCCATGCGGACCAGGGGCTCGACAGCGACAGCGCGACGCGCGTCGATCCAGAAGCATTAGGTATTGGTGAACGCGCAGCCGCGATCGATGCCGCTGCCATCGGCGTCGGTGCGGTCGTGTTCTCGACGGCCATTTGCGCAAGCCGTTCGAGCACGCCTGCAGCCGCTGGCGCCACCGGTGCGCAGAGGGCTGCGACCTTGCGATTAATGTCTTGCTCATCAAACGGCAGATCCGGGCCGCCAGGCGCGCTCCAACAGGTTTCGCGATCCGTTCCCGCGGCCGTTTCGATCTCGACCGCTGCCGGCCGGTCGTGCGGCGCAGGTCGCACGCCGTCGAATGGCACGATCTCGATCAGTTGCCGTAACCGCTCGATACGCGGATCCGAGAGCGAGGCTGAATCGAATGCCGTCACCCCGCCATGACCGTGAACGATGGCTGCTGCAACGGCATGCGGCAGCGAGAACTTCGCCGCCAATGTCGTCAATGGCTGGCGATTGTCGAGCTTGAGCGCAAGGGGATGGGCGGCCACGCGTACCGCATTCACTGCGGCCCCTTTCAACACTTCGGGGGTACGCGCAATCAACGCCTGCACCGCCGCAATCGATGAGTGCGCGTACTGGCAGCACGCGTTGATTTTTTGGTATCCCGCGCACACCGCCCAATCGCCGTCGTCATCGAAGGCCGATAGATCGGTGATCGTGCCCAGGCCGGTCACATACACATCGAACGGCGTACTGGCCAAACCGCCGATGCCGGCACGCGCATGGTCGACGGCGGCCATCCCTGCCACGGCGCCGTGCGCCGCCCACGTGTTGCGCACCAACGCGCCCTGCACCGCTTGATTGAAGGGCCCCGCCATGCCCAGCGCCGTGGCGCCTGCCACAGCGGCGATCAATTCGTCCGGCGGCAGGCGCCGCAGCAACGCCACGCCGGCGGCCGCGCCCACAGGGCCAAGCAACGCATGCGGATGCAAACGCAGATCGGGAAAGCGCCACGCACGTGCGACCCGCGCAACGATCTCATAGCCCAATATCAACGCGCGCAGCACGTCGCGTCCACTCGCACCGCATGCCTCGGCCGTGGCCAACAACGCCGGCAGCACATACAGGCCGCCGTGGCACACCGCTTTGCGGTAACCCTCGTCGAGCTCATTCCATCCCATCGTCAATCCGTTGATCGACGCCGCATCGCGACGGGACGCGAGCGGCCGGCCACGCGCCAGCATCGTGACTGCACCTGGGTCGCCTTCACGCAGCGCCAATTCCCGCGCGCGCACGACTTCCGGCTCATCCGCCGCGCTGAACGCGGCGGCCATGTTGTCGGCCATGATCATGGCCGCACGGCTTCGCGCCGCCACCGGCAGATCGCGCCATTCGCAGGCGGCGATGCGACGCAAGCAACTGGAGAACGCATTAGCCGCTGCTGCTCGCGCCGCCTCGACGCCATCTCCCCGTTGCCCGCCATCGCTCGCTTGGATGACATCGCTTGCTTGTCCGCAATCGCTTGCTTGGATGCCGTCGCCTGCTTGCCCGCCATCGCTTGCTTGGACGCCATCATTTGCCTGCAGGCCATCGCTTACGTGCCCGCCATCAGGACCAGGCACCGGTCGTGCAGCGAAATCGTTTGCCATTGCATTCGCCCCCAGATCGCGCGTACTCAAAACAGGTCCCACAAACTTTCTTGTTTGAGCAGTTCGGCACTCGCGCCGTCGTAGATCACGCGGCCCGACTTGATCACCACCGCCCGATCCACGTTCTGCAGCGTGGCCTGCACGTTCTGCTCCACGATAACCACAGTGGTGCCGCGGGTGCGGTTGATTTCCGTCACGGTGGCCAACACATCGCGCACGATCACCGGCGCCAATCCGATCGTCGGTTCGTCCAACAGCAGAATCGACGGCTGCGTCATCAGCGCCATCCCCAGGGCCAGCATCTGCTGTTGTCCGCCGCTCAGCGAGCCCGCGATCTGCTCGCTGCGCTCGGCAAGCAGCGGAAAGAGCGCATAGACCTCATCGAATGCGCGCTTGCGCGCCGCGGCATCGTGCCGCAAACCGGCGATCGACAGGTTCTGCTCAACCTGCAGCTCGCGAAAAACGTTATTGCCTTGCGGCACAAACGCCATGCCGTACGCCACGTTGTGATGCACCTCGCCGGCACGAATCGGTTGGTCGCGATAACGCACGTCGCCTTCGCACCCTTCGAGATCGCCGAGGCACGCACGCAGCATCGTCGTCTTGCCGGCACCGTTGTGACCGAACACCCCCACCCGTTGCCCTTCGGGCACGCTGAGCGACAGATCGTGCAACACGTGGAGTTTGCCGTAATGGGCATTGACGCCCTTCAGTTCAAGCATCTGAATCCTCTCTCGCGCAACCGCGCGCTATTGCCCGAAGTAGAGTTCGGCCAGCGTTTTGCTTTCCAGCAAGGTGGTCACATCGCCGCGTTCGAGAATGCGGCCTTGCGCCATGAACACCGCGCTATTGCACAGATCGCGAATGAACGACACGTTGTGCTCGACCACGCATACCGCGCGACCGGCAGCGGCCTCTTCGCGCACGATGTCGCGCATCGTTTCGTACGCCATGCCCTCAACGCCCGCCATGGGTTCGTCGAGCAGCAGCAATGGTCCCTCGCTCATCAACGCGCGCGCCAGACCCACCAGCTTTTGCTGCCCGAACGTGATGTCGTTGACGTTCGCATCGGCCAACGCCTCCAGCTTCATCCGCGCCAGGATCTTGTGCGCCCGTTCGCGCGTGGCCGCTTCCGCGCGTTTGACCGACGGCCCGGCCGTGATCAGGCGCCACAACGACTCGCCGGGATAGTGCGACGGCGCGATCATCATGTTGTCCAGCACCGATAACGATCCAAACAAGCGCATGTGCTGCCAGGTGCGCGCCACGCCTAGCCGCGCACGCGCATAGAGCGGCAGCCCGGTGAGCGTACGGTCGCCGAGCACGATGCTGCCGGCGTCGGCCGGCACCACGCCCGAAATAAGATTGAACAACGATGTCTTGCCGGCACCGTTGGGGCCGATCAGCCCCAGGATCTCGCCGCTGCGGATCTCGAGATCGATATTGTCCGAGACGACCACGCCGCCAAAGCGCTTGCATACGCCTTTCAAGCTGAGCACTGTTGTCATGATTGACCTCCATGTGCCGCGCCGCTTTTGGCAGAGGCCACCAATCCTTGCGGGCGCAAGAACAGAAACAGGATCACCAGCGAGGTAAAGATCACGCCTTGCAACGGCCCCATGATGCCGGAGGGCAAATTGAGAAAGGTGATGGCCTCGGGCAACAGCAACAGCAGCACCGCGCCCACGACCGGACCGAGCACCGACCCCATGCCGCCCACCACGACCATCGTGAGAATCATGGCCGACTGCAGGATCTGAAATTGATCCGGCGTGACGTACTGGTAGTAGTAGGCATACAGCCCGCCGGCAATGCCGGCCACACCCGATCCCAAGGCAAAGATTGCGATCTTGATATTCATGGCATTACGGCCCAAGGCCAGAAACGCCAGCTCGTCGTCGCGCATCGCCTGGATCGCGCGGCCGTAAGGCCCGCGCACCAACGCACGGATCGCGAGCACCACCACGAGCGCAATCGTGAGCGCAATGCCTGCGAACACGAGATTGCGATTGCCCTGCACCACATTGGGAATGCCGCCGAGTCCGCTTGCCCCGCCCACGAAATCAAGGTTCTTGATGATCTCCAATAGCCCGAGTTGAAAGCCGATACTGGTGATCAACAGGTAGTCGCCCGAGATCCGCAGCGATGGCAACGACAGCATGAACGAGAACGCCATCGAAATGGCGAAGCCCGCCGCCACGCTGAGCACAGGGTGCAGGCCAAACTTGGTGCTCAACACACCCACCGTGTAGGCGCCAAGCGCGAAGAAAATTGGATGGGCGATGCTGATCAGCCCGCCGAATCCAATGATGAGGTTGAAGCTGGAGGCCAGGATCACATACAGCCCGACCAGCACCAGCAATGACGCGACATATTCCATGATGCGACTCCGTACGCTGTTCAGACGCCGGCCGCGGGTGCGGCGGCCGTGGCGGGTTTACGCGCGCGACGCTTGATGCGCACGCCCTGCGGGAAGAACAGGATGGTGATGAAAAGCAACGCGTACAGGATCAAGCTCTGCCAGGCGGAGGGAATCACCAGAATGCTGAAGGCACGCAAGAGCCCCAGGAATACCGCCGCGATGGCCGCGCCAAACACATTGCCCATGCCGCCCAGCAACGCGGCGATCACGGCGAAGAGCATCATCTCAAGCGGGGTATTGGGCACCATCGATGCGCGCGTGCCAAACAAATACATGCCGACGGCGATCAGAATGGCCGCGATCACGAAGGTCACGGCATACACCCGCCGCACATTGATGCCGTACAGGCGCGAAAGATGGGGATTGTCGGCCGCCGCGATCATGAACTGCCCCTGCCGCGACCGATGCATCACGAGATACAGCAAGCCCATCAACACCACCGTGGTGGCGATCGCCTTGAGGTCCCATTCGCTGATGACCACACCGCCCACGATGTGAGACGTGGACATGAGCGTGGCGGCAAGCGACACCGGTTCGGTGCCTGCAACCATGGCGAGCAGATACTGCACCAGTTCCGACAGCACCAAGGTGAAGATGAAGAAAGTAAGCGGCGGCGAGTGACGGCGGCGGAAGGTTTGCAATCCAAACACCTCCATCGCCAACGCCGCGGCAATGGCGGCCAGCGCGCCCAGCGCCAGCGCCACCGACCCGGGCAAACCGAATTTCTGAATCGCCGCATACATCGTGTAGTAGGCAATCCCCATCAATCCGGCCTGGGCAAAGTTCCATACCTTGACCACCTTCAACACCAGCGCGAACGCCGCGGCCAACAGCACCGCGTAGCTCGAGTTGGCCAGACCCGTCCAAAAGATCTGCATGAGCGTCTGGAAATCCAGCATCGCTGCTCCCCTTGTCGCGCGGGCAAGTTGCCCGCGCGTGGCTGTTTTTATTGGATGGTCGCAACCGGCACGAACTGCCCGCCCTTGACCTCGAACAGATACACCGGCTTGTTGACGCGGTGATCGGCGCCCACTTCAAGCTTGCCGGTCATCGGCAGATCGAAGCTTCCGATGTCGACCAGCGCGCGACGCATATTGGCACCCGTCAACGGCTGGCTGTTCTTGAGCAGATGGCTGTACAGATTGGCGATCAGGTACGGCATGTCGTACAGATACTGGGTGTACGGCAGGCCGTTGGGCACGCGTCCTTCCGTCTTCTGCCAGCGCGCGACGAACTCGGCAATGCGCGGATTTTGCTCGGCTGACGGCGCCAGGGCCGACACCAGCATGCCTTCGGCCGCGGCACCCAATTGCGCCACGATCTTGGGGTTGTAGCCGGCGGAGTAAGTGGAGATCGGTTGCTTCAGCCCCAACTGGCGCAACTGCGCCACCACCTGCGGCAGATCCGATACCAGCCCCTGGATGTGGATGATCTCGGGATTGGACGCACGCACCTTCAACAGCGCGCCGGTGTAGTCCGTGGATTGCGCATCGTAGGCTTCGTACGCGACCACTTTGCCGCCCAACTTCTCGAATGCCTCGCGATAAATCTTCGCGCCTTCCACACCGCTATCGTTGTGGATATACAGCACGGCGGCGCGCTCTTTCTTCAGCGTTTCACGCGCGTAGCGAGCTTGCGCCACCACGTCTACGTCGGCCAGCGGATAGGTGGTGTAGATATAGTCGCCCAGCTTGGCGATCTCTGGCGAATTCGCGCCCACGCTCAAGCCCAGCACTTCACTGCGATTGGCGATCGGTGCCACGGCTTTCACCACTGCACTCCATGCCGTGCCGAAGACCGGCACGCGATCGACGTTCACTAAACGATTGACGGCATTGATGCCCAATCGCGGATCCGCTTGCGTATCGAGCAGGATCATTTCAAGTTTGTGGCCATCCACGCCGCCCTTGGCATTGATGTCGTCCACCGCCCACTGCGCGGCCTTGGCCTGATCCGCACCAAACAACGCTTGCGATCCCGTCAATGGCATCGCTAGCCCGAAACGCAGCGGCTCTTTGGCCGTTTGCGCCATCACCTGGCCAGACAGGCCGATGGTGGCAGCAACCGCCGCCAACGACACAATGAGGCTTCGACGTAGATTCTTCATGATTGTTTTCCCCACGAACATGATTAGGCTTGGGCCTTGCGGCCAACATTTTGCAAACTGGCGATAATCGACTCGGTAGTGCCCACATCGGCATACTTCTCCGACATGTCAAACAGATTCACGGCATGCGATACCTGACTGCGGTCATACACCGCGTCTTGCGGCACAAATACGCGGAAATTCAGTGAGAACGCATCGACCACGCTGCCACGCACGCAGCCGCTGGTGGTGCAGCCCGTCACGATCAACGTGTCGGCCTGCAGGTCGATCAGATGGCTGGCCAGCGCCGTACCGAAGAAGGCGCTGGGATGTTTCTTGGGCAGCAGCACATCACCTGCTTGCGGTGCCACCTCTTTGACGAAGTCGTAGCCGTGCGCAGGAATCGTCATGATCGACGGCACCTTGTCGGCCAGCCGACCGGCATCGGTAGACGTCTTGGGCGCCACGTGCGGATACAGCACCGGCCAGCCGCGCTCGCGAAAGGTCGCCAGCAGCTTGGCGATATTGCCCACCGCCTTCCAGCCCACATCACCACAACTCGTTGGAAATTCCTTGATGGACTCCCAGAACGGCTGCGGGGTCGTACCCACGGTGCGGTACTGCACATCGATGATCAACAGCGCGGGTCGCACGCCCAGGCCGGAGGGCCGGCCGAAGCCTGCCGCCCGATAGGCCCGTTGCTCGTCTTCGCTGATGATGTTGTCCCACGGTTTCGTTGTCACGTCATTCATTTCGCATTCACCTTGCGCGAGAGATAGCGCCCATATCCTGGTTTGCCCACCATCTTGCCGTCCTGCATCACGGTCTCGCCGCGTACGATCGTGCGGACGGGCCACCCCTTCAGATCCCAACCGTCATACAGGCTGTAGTCGGAATACGACCCGAGTTCTTCGGCACGCACCACGCGGCTGCGTTCGAGATCGACCAGCGTGAGATCGGCATCGGCACCCACGGCGAGCGACCCTTTCTTGGGATCGAGATTGAAGATCCGTGCGGGCCCGCGCGTGAGCAGATCGGCAATGCGTGCCAATCCCAACCGCCCCTTGTGATAGCCCTCGGAGAGCAGCACGGGCAGGATCGTTGCCGTGCCGGGAAACCCTTGCGACGCCAGCCACAGCGGCCGTTCCTTGGTGGCCTTCTTGCGCGGCACATGATCGGAAGCCACCACATCGATGCTGCCATCGCGCAGGCCTTCCCACATCGCGTCCACGTCGTCTTTCGAACGAAACGGCGGATTGGCTTTACCCAGCGAACCGATATCCGAGTCCTCATCGTGCGTGAGGTAATGCGGGCAGGTTTCCACATGCACGTGCTCGTAGCGCTTGCGCCACGCACGCACCTCGTCGAGTGCCAGCCGGGTGCTCAGATGCGGGATATAGATCCGCGCCCCCAGATGCTCGGCGAAATACATCGCCCGCACGCAGCTTTCCGACTCGGTAAACGCGGGCTTGGACGCCGACCAGTCCTTGAGTGTGTCCCGCCCCTCGGCCTGCAAACGCCGGCGGATGCGGTTCACGATTTCGATATTTTCGGTGTGGCACACCACCTTGATGTCGCCCAGCCGCGCAGCTTCGCTCAACAGATCGTAGAAGTAGCCGTCGTCGGTGCCGTCCAGCCCGAGATAGCGGCCTTCCTCGCCCTTGAAATTCATGAAGTACTTGAACGAGGTCACGCCGTATTTGTTGACGTACTCCGAGAGCTCGCGCACATGCATCTCGTTGGCCACGCTGAAGTGAAAGCCGTAATCCACGTAGGCCCGCGTGCGCGCATATTCCTGCTCGCGGCGATACACCTCGGTGTAGTCCTCGTTATTGAGGAAATAGCCCAGCACGGTCGTAAAGCCGCCTTGTGCCGCATACACCGTTTCGGTTTCGTACTCGGTGATCTTCTCGCCAAACCCGAAGTGCACGTGCGCATCGATCAAGCCAGGAAACACATGCAGTCCCTGGGCCGATATCTCGGGCGTGCCCTCGGCCACAGGTGTGCCCGGCAACAAGCGCGCCGCAATGCGGCCATCCTTGACCAGCACGTCGAGTGCTTGGCCATCCGTATCGGCATCGACCGCAATGCCGCCGCGCAAGACAAAATCCGTGGCCATCAACGGCTCTCCGAAGGTTGGGGAATAAGGGAATCGAGCGCCGCGAGGTCCGGCGGCAACAAGCCGGGTTCATCGAGGCGCAGCGCCGCCAAACTGTGGGCGAGCCAGCTGCGATCGATGCCAACGCCGATGCAGACAAGCCGCGAGCGTTGATCGTCGCTTGGCCAATGGTCGAGCGGCTCGGGCCGATGAAACTCACGGCCCACGGTTTGGAGAAAGATCTGCGGCGGACGGGCGTCTTCAACGCGCAGCAAGCCTTTGCAGCGCAGCAGGTCGTCGCCGTAATACCGCGAGACGAGATGCCACCACGCCGCGATGCCGGCCCACGTGATGGGACCGTCGAGATAGAAACTCACGGTGCTCACACGTTCGTGAAAGGCGTGATCGTGATCGTGATCGTTATTGGGGTCGTGGTCGTCGTGTGCGTCATGCGCCTTGCGGTCCAGCCCGGTGAGCACTTGAGCAGACGCGGATCCATCGCGCACCGCATCCCACTGCCGCGCACCGCCCTGCTGCGTAAACACTGCAACCGCCTCATCGCCCGACGTGCAGGTCAGCACGTGCGCCAGCGGATTCGCGCCTGCAATCGCGTGCTTCAACGCTTCCACTTCCACCTTGTCGGCAAGATCTGTTTTCGTGATGACCACCACCTCCGCCGCAGCCAGTTGCCGCACGGACTCCGGTTGCGTGCGCAGTTGCCGCAGCCCCTGCGCCCCATCCACCGTCACGATCACCTGATTGAGCCGCATCGTTTCGGTCAATAGCTTGTCGCCCAGCAGCGAATGCAGGATCGGCAACGGTTCGGCCAACCCGGTGGTTTCGATCACGATGCGCGTCAAGGCGGTGCCATTAGCGCGCGCCACCGCCACCACATTCAGCAGCGTTTCGCGCAGCGATCCACTCAACGTGCAGCACAGGCAACCCGACTCGAGCAGCAACACGTTTTCCGCCACTTCCGCCAACACCAACTGATCGATGCCGATGTCGCCCACTTCGTTGACCACCACGGCGGTGCCCGCCGATTCCGGCGCGCGCAACCAGGCGTTGAGCAGCGTGGTCTTGCCGCTGCCTAGAAATCCGGTGAGTAGATCGCAGTCGATTCGCATCTTGGTCGGTTGGGGCGTCAAGGTGGTCTAACCGCACATCGCCAAGACTGCTGGCAGCGGCCGAGTCATCGAGAATATCGCCTTACGTTACGTACAGCGATATTCAATATCGACAAGCATAACGACGAAATTGAGGTTACGCTAGCCGGAATTCGATATCTTTTAACGTTACAAATCGGCGTGCAACCGTAGCGGGTGGCGCGAAAGCCGGTGTCTGGAGATGAAATGCGTCAGAATTCGGCCTTGCCCGCTCACACACCCGCGTTCGTCAGAACCAGCGCCACCATGGCTGAAAAGAATCCAAACTCCGTCGAGGCCGTCAAAGTGGCCGTTCGCGTGCTCGATGAGCTCGCCGCGCAGCAGCGCCCGATGGGCGTGACCGAACTCGCCGACGCCTTGGGCGAAACGAAACCCCGCATTCACCGGCATTTGTCGACGCTGAAAGAAATGGGCTTGATCGAGCAGGAGCAAGCCACCGATCGCTATCACCTGGGTTGGCGCGTGTTTCAGTTGGGAGAGGCCGCGGGCAATCAGTTCGATCTGCGCGCGCGTGCCGAGCCGTACATGATTCAGATTCGTGACGAGCTCAGGGAGACGGCAGTATTGGCCGTGCCGATCAACGCGACGCCGATGGTGATCGCCACTGCCGACAACATCTACGCGCGGATCTTGATCAGCGTGAAGCCCGGCAACCGGCCGCTGCCGCACTGCTCGGCGCTCGGCCGCCTCACCTTGGCCTTCGCGCCCAAAGCATTGCAAGAGTCGCGACTGGCCGAGCCGCTGCTGGCCGAAACCAATCTATCGATGATCGATCCGGCCAAGATTCGCGAGCGGCTCGAGATCATTCGGCATCAGTTCTATGAGGTGTCCGACGGCGAAATGATGCTGGGCGTGAATACCGTTGCGGTGCCCATCTTTCGCAATGGCGATCAACTCGCCGGCGTGCTGTCGATTGTGGGATCGATCCAGAATATCCCCAACCCGCCGCGCCGCGCGCAGGTGGAGATGCTGCAGCATTGCGCTGCAGCGCTGTCGACGCAATTGAATAGCCAGGCTTATGCAAACTGGCATCTGCGGCAAAGCGCGTCGGAGATTTTGGGCGCTTTGCCTTGATCGGACGAACTATGCAAAGCCCTGAACGCATTGCTTCTATCGTGCGCATCCGACGCTGACCTGAACGCACTGCCCTAATCGGACGAACTCGGCGCATATCTGAACGCATTGCGTCGATCGTGCGCGCCCGGCGCTGACCTGATCGCATTGCCCGGTCGACGCCAACGCGATCCCTGTTGCCGCACGCACGCCATGGACACCGGCGTGCGTTATGCCGCGTTCGTTTCCGTCTCCGCCAGATGAAACGCCTTCTTGCTCACCAAGTGCGCACGGATCGACTTCTCTGCCGCATCCGCGTCACGCGCCAGTAACGCTTTCACGAAACGCTCATGATCCGCCACGCCGGCTTCCCATTCGCGCCGATCCAGATTGGACTTGTAGCGTAGCGCCTGCACCTGCAAGTTGAGGCGGTCGTATGTCGCCGTAAGCGCCGGATTGTGCGCCGCGCGGTTGATCGCGATGTGTGTGCCCATGCTCGCGGCGAAATACGCCCCGATATCGCCCTCCTCGGTCTTTTGCAGCATGCGTTCATGTAGTGCGGCAATGGCGTCGAGCTCTGCATCCGAGGCGCGCTCGGCGGCCTGCCGAATCGCCAAGCCTTCCAGCACAGCCAGCACATCGAAGATGTTTTCGATGTCGGCTTCAGAATGCTCGATCACGACCGCACCGCGCTTGGGCTGAATGCTCACCAGGCCATCGGCACTCAACACCCGATACGCCTCGCGCAACGGCGTGCGCGACACGCGCAGCCGATCGCATAAGTCCCTTTCGTTCAACACCGTGCCAGGCTTAAGCGTGCCATCCGTGATCAATTGCCGCAGCCGATCGGCGACGACCGCAGCGAGAGTGGGATGGTCGATCGCGATGGGATCGAGCGCCTTTTGTGAGGTCGATTCGAGAGACGAGCTAGGGTAATCCATAGGTGCGCACCGCAAAAAATGGGACTAGTTTGGCATCTGGTATACCAAACACCATATACCAAATTCCAACTATTACTGACTTAACCCACACGTCGCCTTTCCGGGACGACGGCATCGGACAACACAAGTCCGAGCATAAAAAACAATGGAGACAGGCATGCACAAGAATACTGTATGCAAATGGGTGGGCGCGCTAGCGCTTGCCGTCGCGCAAATCGGCGTGGCGCAGGCGCAAAGCACGTTTCCCAACAAGCCCATTCGCTTGATCGTCGGATTCGTTCCAGGAGGCGGCACCGACGTATCTGCGCGATTGATTGCGCAGCGGTTAAGTGAGGAGTTGGGCCAGCAGGTCGTGGTTGAAAACAAACCCGGCGCGTCCGGCCTCATCGCGGCCGATGGCGTGACCAAGGCCGATCCCGACGGCTACACGTTGCTGCTGGCCAATATGCAGTCCACCGTGGCCGCACCCTACGTACTGCCGGTGTCGTTCGATCCGCTGAAGGGATTCACGGCGGTGCGCTATATCGGCTCGGTGCCCAACGTGCTCGTGGTCAACCCCACGAAGAACGACGTGAAATCGGTCAGTGAATTGCTCGCCAAAGTGAGAGCCGCGCCGGGCACATTCACCTATGCGTCGTCCGGGATGGGCAGTCCGCAGCACTTGAGCGCGGCACGTTTCTCGAAGATCACCGACGTGAAGATGGAACACGTGCCCTACAAAGGCAGCGGACAGGCGATTGCCGATCTGCTGGGCGGTCAGGTCGATATGAACTTCGACACCTTGCCCAGTGTGCTGGGCCAAGTGAAAGCCGGCAAGCTGCGCGCCCTGGCTGTCACGAGCAGCAAACGCACCGACACCCTTCCCGACGTGCCTACGCTCGCTGAAGCCGGCGTGAAAGGCATGGACGTCGAACAGTGGTACGCCGTGTTGGCGCCCGCCAATATTCCCGCGCCCACCCTCACGCGCCTCGATCAAGCGATCGACGCCACGCTGCGCGACAAGAATGTGGCCGCCAAGCTCGCCGAGCAAGGCATGGTGCTGGGCGGTGGCCCCACGACGCCCAAGGCCTTCCAAGCCTTTCTTGAAACCGAGTACAAAAAATACGGCGCGATCACGACCGACCTCGGCATGAGCAAACCCTGACGCTTGGGCGCCGAGATCACCGCGCTCTGCATGCGCCAACGTGGGCGCGCATCGCGGCGTGGGCACACCCGCTCTCAGCTCGGCGCACCCCCTCATCGATAGCGACATCACTGGATCGAAGATATGAACACGCTTGCTGATACCCCTGCTGTAGATACCAAACCGTTGCTGCTCGACCGTGACGGCGCCATCGCGACGATCACCTTTAACCGCCCTGAGAAACTCAACGCCTTCACGATCGACGTGTGGCGCGATCTGGGCACCGCATTCCTCGAACTCTCCGAAGACGACGACGTGCGCTGCATCGTGATGCGCGGCGCCGGCGAGAAAGCGTTTTCGCCCGGCAACGACATTTCCGAATTCGAGACCTCGCGTTCAAACACGCAGCAGGCCAAAGCATACGGTCAGGTCATGCGCCGCACGATCGAGGCGATCGCCAATTGCCGCCATCCTGTGATCGCGCAAATTCACGGGATTTGCGTTGGTGGCGGTTTGGAAATCGCCAGCCTTGCCGACATCCGCATCTGCGGCACGTCATCGCGTTTCGGTGTGCCGATCAAGAACCTCGGCCTGGTGATGTCGTATACCGAGCTGACCCCGCTGATCCGCCTGGTCGGCCCCGCCGTAGCGCTGGACGTGCTGCTTGAAGGCACGATCTTCGGTGCCGACGAAGCCTTGCGTCTCGGCGTGGTTACGCGTGTAGTGGCCGACGATCAAGTCGCCAATGAAGTCGCCGCCACCGTGAAGCGTGTGGCCGCAGGCGCACCGCTCGTGGCGCGCTGGCACAAGCAGTTCGTCCGCAAACTCGCTGCCGGACACAACCTCACCGACAGCGAGCGCGACGAAGCCTTCGAGTGCTTCGACACCGAAGACTTCCGCATCGGATACCAAGCGTTCTTGAAGAAAGAAACGCCAAAATTCACAGGCCGTTGAGCCGGGGACGTTTTGATGACTGAACATACATCGCCTAATAAAACCGGCGCGCTGTCGGGCATGCGCGTAATCGAACTCTCGCAAATCATGGCCGGCCCCACGTGCGGCATGATGCTCGCCGATCTGGGTGCCGACGTGATCAAGGTCGAAAAACTCGAAGGCGGCGACGATGCCCGCCAATATCGCGACCCCTTGATCAATGGCGTCTCGGCGCCCTTTCTGATGCTCAATCGCAATAAGCGCGCGATCGCGCTCAATCTCAAAAGCGACAAAGGCCGCGAGGTGCTGATGCGCCTGTTGAAGGATGCCGACGTCATCACCGAGAACTATCGTAAGGGCACGATGGAAAAGCTCGGCCTGGGCTATGAAACCTTGCGCCAGACCAATCCCGGACTGATCTATTGCGCCGTCTCCGGCTACGGCAAAACCGGCCCCTTTGCCGACAAAGGCGGCTTCGACCTGATCGCACAAGGCTTCTCCGGCTTGATGGCCATCACCGGTGAACCGGGCGGCCCACCGCTGCGTACCGGCAATTCGGTCGCCGACATCAATGCGGGATTATTGGCAGCCTTCGGCGTGCTGGCGGCCTATCAGCACAAGCAAAAAACCGGCGAAGGCCAGATGGTGGAAACCTCGCTGCTCGAGGCCAGCCTGCAGCAACTCTATTGGCACGCGGCAATCTATTTCGGCACCGGCGAATCGCCCGGCCCTACCGGCTCAGCCCACGTGCTCACCTCGCCGTATCAAGCTTTTCCCACCGCCACCGAGTGGATCATCATCGGCGGCGCAAACGAGAAAAACTGGACCCGCATCGCGCAAGTGCTCGGCCATCCCGAATGGTGCGACGATCCGCGCTACGCCAAGAACGCGCAACGCATGGCCAATCGCGACACCCTCATTCCCGCGATGACCGAGATCCTCTCCAAGCGCTCTGCAGATGACTGGCTGGTCGACTTCGACAACGCCGGTGTGCCGGCGGGTCCGGTGCATTCAGTAGGCGAAGCGCTGTCGCATCCGCAAACGTTGGCGCGTGAAATGGTGGTCGAGCAAAACCACCCACAGGCCGGTCCGACCCGCACCATCGGCATGCCCGTCAAATTCTCGGCCACGCCGGCGCAATATCATCGCGCCGCCCCCCGATTAGGTGAAGACAGCGTGCAGATCCTGAACGAACTGGGCTACAGCGCGGCAGACATCGACACGATGATCGAGGACGGCATTGTGGGCGACGTCGAACGCCAGACGGTCGATCACTGACCCGCAACCGCGACGACCCAACGCCTGAACGTGTCCAGTTCGGGCGAGCGGCGTCGCGGCTGTTCGGGCAGCAAGAAATAATAGGTGGCATCGCCCAGATCGACGGACAGCTCAAAGGGCATGACCAGCCGGCCATCTTGCAACTCCTTGGCCACCAGCGCCTTCTGCGCGATCGCCACGCCATAGCCTTCCAGCGCAGCCTCGTAGGCCAGCACCGACGATTCGTACTTCATGCCGCGCGTGAGGTCGACCTCTTTCATGTTGGCCGCTCGAAACCAGATAAACCAATCGTCTGGCCGCGCCAGCACGTGCAGCAGCGTCTCGTGAGCGAGATCGCCCGGGGAGTTCAACCCGCGCGCCTTCTCCGGGGTGCAAACGGGCACCAGCTCATTGGCCATCATCTTGTAGCTGGCCACGCCCTTCCAGTTGCCATCGCCCATCTGAATGCCCGCATCCAGATCCTCGCGCTCGAAATCCGGCGGGAGCAGCGAGGTATTGATCTTCACATCGATCGCGGGGTTCGCACGATGGAAACTCGCCAGACGCGGGAGCAGCCAGCGCATTGCAATGCTGTGCGGCGCACGAATCTGAAACTGCTGGCGCCGTTGGTCGCGGCGCACCGCTGCGGTGGCACGTCGCAAGCCGTCCATCAGGTTCGACACTTCGTCCAGGTATCGCGCGCCGGCTTCCGTCAGCACAATCGCGCGGTGCTCCCGGTGAAACAGCCGCGTGCCCAAATACTCCTCGAGCAATCTGATGTGCCGGCTTACCGCTGCAGGCGTCACGCACAGCTCGCTTGCCGCCGCCGACACGCTCGCCAGCCTGCCGGCCGCTTCGAAAGCGCGCAAAGCATTCAACGGCGGGAGCTGATCCATGACGCAAACCCACTCTTTCGATTAACAAAAACTAAATCTTATCGTAGATAAAGTTGCTTGAGTGGGTGCCCATCGAAGCACACCATAGATCCGAACACACCGGATGCCCGTCGACACGACGAATCGGATTCATGGGAAAAAATGATGTCTTTATTGGCAAAAAAATGGGTGTTGTGCGGCCTTGCCGCAGCGATGGCAAGCAGCGCCGCGGTCGCTCAAACGCAGGGCTATCCCAACCGCGCGGTAACCATCGTGGTGCCCACCACCGCAGGCGGCACCGCCGATATTCTCGGCCGGCTGCTGGGCAAGAAACTGGGCGACATGTGGGGTCAGCCCGTGGTCGTTGAAAACCGTTCGGGCGCCGGCACGCAGATCGGCACCGAGTATGCTGCCCGCGCCAAGCCCGACGGCTACACGCTGATGCTTACCTTCAACGAATTGGCCACGCTGTCGGCCGTCAACAAAAACACGCGCGTCGATGTGGTGCGCGACTTCACCCGGGTGGGCAAGATCGGCAGCCTGCCTGTCGTCATCCTCGGCAATCCCAAAGTCACCGCCAACACCATGGCCGAGCTGGTCGCGCAACTGCAAGCAGCGCCAGGCAAGTACACCTATTCCTCCGGCGGCCCCGGCTCGATCCTGCATCTCTACACCGAGATGTTCAAGCAAGTGGCGAAGGTCGACATGCTGCACGTGCCCTATCGCGGCGCGCTGGAAGCCTCAACGGCGTTGATCGCCGGTGAAGTCGACGTGCTGGTTCAGTTCGCCAACGGCAACGTCATCAATTATGTGACCTCGGGCAAAGCCAAAGGTTATGCCGTGGCGTCGCCGCAGCGCCTGACGCGTTTGCCCGACGTACCCACCACAGCGGAAGTGGGCATGCCCGATCTGCAGTTGGAAGCCTGGTACGGCCTGTTCGCACCTGCGGGTCTGCCGAACGATCTGAAGCAGAAGATCAATCGCGACCTGATCGAAGTCATGAAGCAGCCGGACATTCAGGAGCGACTGGTGACGCTGAACATGCAGGTCCAGAGCGGTACGTCCGAATCCTTCGACGCCTTCTTCCTGAACGAGCATGAACGCTGGACCAAGCTCATCGCCGACGCCGGCATTCAAGGCAATTAAATGGAGACCACATTGACTTACAGCCCCGCCACCCACAAGCCGTTAACGTTTCACACTGCTCGCGAAGACTTCATTGGCGGCACCGACAACGCCCGTGAGTATCTCGAACGCTGCCTGGAAACCATCGACGCCCGCGAGCCCACCGTCCTGGGTTGGGTAACGCTCAACCGCGAAGGCGCGCGCCAGGCTGCCGACGCTTCCGTCGAACGCTATCGCGCCGGCCGCCCCCTCTCGCTCATCGACGGCATGCCGATCGGCATCAAGGATCTCATCGAAACCCGCGACATGCCCACCGAGATGGGCTGCGCGGCATTCAAGGGCAACTTTCCTAAACGCGACAGTGCGCTTGTGCGTGCGCTGCGCGATGCCGGCGCCATCGTGCTCGGCAAAACCGTCACCACCGCACTCGGCTTTCTGGATGCCGGGCCTACCACCAATGCTTTCGACGCCCGCCGCACACCCGGCGGCTCATCGAGCGGCTCGGGCGCCGTAGTCGGCGCGAACATGGTGCCCGTCGCCATCGGCTCGCAACTCGTAGGCTCGGTCATCCGCCCTGCAAGCTTCAATGCCAACTGGGCACTCAAGCCCACCTACGGCGGCATCAACCGTGGCGAACGCATGGGATTCAGCCAATCCCACGTGGGCGTGCATGCAGGATCCGCCATCGACATGTGGCAGACCACCATTGAGATCGTGCAACGCGCCGGCGGCGACCCCGGCCATCCCGGCGTCTACGGCACCACCGAAGCGCCCAAGCCGATCAAGCCGAAGCGCCTGGCCGTGTTCGAAAGCGAAGGTTGGCCACGTTTGGACGCCGCATCGCGTGAAGCATTTGAGAAAGCCTTGAGCGCCATCGCCGCGCAAGGTGTGGAGATCGTGCGCCGCAGCCAATCGCAAAAGCTGGAAGCCCTCGAACGCGCCATCGCCGACTGCACCGCGCTCTCGATGCGCCTCAATGCCTGGGAACAACGCTGGAGCCTGGCCAACATTGCCGAACAGCACATGGACACGCTCGGCCCCAGCCTGCGTGAATCGCTCGAACTCGGCCGTGGCCTGACCTTGGATGATTTCCGCGAATCACTGCGTGAGCGGGAAGCGGCGCGTACGCAACTCGCCGCCCTTGCATCGGAATGCGACGCCCTCATCAGCCTCGCTGCCTGCGGCCCTGCGCCCTTGATCGACGACATCAAAGGCACCGCGTTTCCCACTGGCGATGTGTCGTTCAGCTGCGTCTCGTCGCTGCTCGGCGCACCCTCGGTGACCACGCCGGTATTGGCCGTGAACGGGATGCCTTTGGGGATTCAGGTGATGGGGCAGCATCACGACGATGCCAAGGTGACCGGGATTGCGTGCTGGTTGGCGAACGCGTCGCTTGGCTGACTGACGATGCAGGGAAGCATGCCGTCTCTCGATCCTTTCGTCAGTTAGCTAACTGACGATGTAGGGAAGCGTGCCGTCCCTCGATCCTTTCGTCAGTTAGCTAACTGATGATCTGAGGCCGCATAAGGTCCGCCAATCATTTCGTCAGTTAGCTAACTGACGATTTGAAAGGCGTAGGTTTGCCGCGAGCCTCCTCCCCATCTGTGGACCAACCTGGGGGCCAGCGCTCTCATTTTTACGTTGGCGTAAGTTGAACGACAGCGGTCGTAGACTATGTCAGTTGAGCGACAGCGGCCGTGGACTACGCCGCGATCGCAGGATATTCCGCCGACGCATCGGGCCAAGGGGTCAGCACCTCGAAGCCCGTCTCAGTCACCGCCACCATGTGCTCCCACTGGGCCGACAGCGAGTGGTCCTTCGTCACCACCGTCCATCCATCGCCAAGCGTCTTCACTTGCGAACGACCGGCATTGAGCATCGGCTCGATGGTAAAGATCATCCCAGGCTCGAGCGTGGCACCCGCACCCGGACTGCCGTAATGCAGCACCGTGGGTTCGTCGTGATACACACGTCCAATCCCATGTCCGGTAAAGTCGCGCACCACGCCATAGCTGTGTCGACGTGCCACGGTTTGAATCGCATGCCCGATATCGCCCAACGTCGCTCCCGGCCGCACCGCGCGAATACCGGCCACCAGTGCCTCGTAGGTGGTGTTCACCAACCGCCGCGCAAGCGGACTGCCCTCACCCACGATATACATGCGACTCGTATCGCCAAACCAACCATCCTTGATAACAGCAACATCGATATTGACGATGTCACCGTTCTTCAACGTTTTGGCCGATGGAATCCCGTGGCACACCACGTGATTCACTGAAGTCAGAATCGTCTTGGGGTAATTTTGATAACCAAGATTCGCCGGCGTCGCCTTCTGCGCATTGACGATGTAGTCGTGGCAGAGCTGATCGAGATAATCGGTAGAGACGCCTGCCTTTACATGCTCACCGATCATGGCCAGCACGTCGGCGGCAAGCATGCCCGCTGCGCGAGACATCGCAATTTCGGCCGGTGTGTGGATCACGATGTTGCCGCTCATGGGCGCACCTCGGTCACCATGAGCGGTTTCGTGCGTTTGGTGGCGCGCGGCACTTTCGATGTGATGGTGGATGCTGAGCTGGACTCGGCGGCCAATACGCGAACGTCAAACCCACCGGCCAATTCGGCACGAATCAACAGTTGGCATATCTCGCGGTGGTCGAGGCCGGGATGCAGCTCCGCCAACATCCCAACGCGCATCCAGTGCTCGGCTTGCGCATTAATCGAGCGGCTCAATGCGTCGCTCGCGATGCGAAGATTCTCATGCATGCCATCGGAGATTTTTACGATACCCATATCGAACGCCATATACGAAACATATATGAATCATATAACAATTTGGAGAATCACTCGTCGGCGCACGCGCACAGTTCCTGTCGTACAAAGAGCGTGAGTTCACGACGTCAGGTGTCCGACCTTCCGCAACTACCGAGGGCGTGTTTCAGCGATAAAGGTCTGCGTAAAGTCTGCTGCCGGCATCGGTTTACCGAACAAGTACCCTTGCGCCTCTTCGCAGCCCTTGGCACGCAACCGCGCCAGTTGCTCCAGCGTCTCCACGCCTTCGGCCGACACCGAAAAGCCCAGACTCTTGCCCAGGTACAAAATAATGCGAACGATCGCGGCGTCTTCCTTTTGCGTGAGCATGCCGCGAACAAACGATTGATCGATCTTCAGCCGCGTCAATGGAAAACGCTTCAACGCATTCAACGACACCGCTCCCACGCCGTAATCGTCGAACAGTATGGATACCCCCGCGGCCCGCAGCGAATCGAGTGCGGCAATCGCGTACTGATCCTCGCGCATCAGAATGCTCCCGGGTATCTCAAGCTCCAGCGCACTGCAGGGTAGCCCAGCATGGCCCAGCGCTGACTTCACCGTCGACTCGAAGTCGCCGCTACGGAATTGCGCACTGAATACGTTGATGCTGACCCGCAGCCCAGGTAACTGCTCGCGCCAGATCGCGGCCTGGGCGCACGCCACGCCGAGAATCCAGTCGCCCACTTTCGACGCCAGCGGACTCGATTCCAGGGCGCCAAGGAAGGCGCTCGGCGGCAACAATCCCTGCTCCGGGTGACGCCAACGCAGTAATGACTCCGCGCCGACCAGCGCGCTATCTTCCAGTCGAAACTGGGGCTGGTAGTAGACCTCGAATTCTTCCTGTTGCAGCGCGCGTGCAAACTCGGACTGATAGGCACGCTTGGCCGCGGCAGTCTCCCGCAGCGCTGGACTGTAAAACCGCCGGCAGTGCTTACCCTGCGATTTTGCTTCATACAACGCAAGGTCAGCGCTCGAAAGCAACTTCTGCACGGCATCGCCATGGGCAGGCAGCATGGCGATGCCGATGCTTGCGCCGATGGTCACCGGCGCGCCTTCCACGAAGTACACCTCGGAAAGCGACGCGATCAATCGGTGCGCAAGATCGCTCGCGATGGTCACGTCGCCCATGCCGGGAAAAAACGCCGCGAATTCATCTCCGCCCATTCGCGCCAGCACATCGCCCGGGCGCAGGCAGTCCTGCAGGCGCTTGGCGACGGCCACCAGCAATGCATCGCCGCCGGCGTGGCCCAATGTGTCGTTGACGTCTTTGAAGCCATCGAGGTCGATCATCATCATGCACCCGTGCTCCTCGACGGCAATGCAGGCTTCGGCCTGATGCCTGAACAACGCGCGGTTGCCCAGGCCCGTCAACGGATCCATCTGCGCCAGCTGAAACAGGCGCTCCTCGTTCTTCAAGCGATCGGACACATCGCGCAGCACGGCGCAGAACGTGGGGCGGCCGAGCTCTTTCCACATCGATGCCGACGCTTCGACCTGGACGATCGTGCCGTCCGCTGCGCGCAGGTCCAGGGCTGTGGTTTCCCCTTCGTACAGCGAGGCGTCGTCAGCTGCAATCGCCAGGCATTTCTGCATTGCATCGGCTGGCGCAAACACCTCGATCGGCTGATTCAGGATCGTGCCCACGGTATAGCCCAGCATGCGCTCGGCCGCGGGATTCCAGAAGGTCACGCGCGCTCGATCGTCCGTGCAGATGATGGCGTCGGGCGATACCTTGGCCATCATCTCGAATCGCGACTGGCTGGATTGGCGCGCAAGATCCAGACGCCGGAGTTCCAGTTGATCTTCCACGAGCGCCGCCAGGTCGCGCAGGTTGGCTTGTTCCTGCTCGCTCAATCCGGCGCGCGGCGCGGTGTCGATGATGCACAACGTTCCGAGAATCATCCCGCCCGGACTGACCAGGGGGCATCCGGCATAGAACCTGATGAACGGCGGACCGACCACCAGCGGATTGTCCAGAAATCGCGGGTCCTGGTGCGTATCTGAGATCGTCAACAACGACGCACTCGACAAGGCATGGGCGCAAAACGAAACTTCGCGCGAGGTGGCGCACACGTCGATTCCAACGCGCGCGGCAAACAATTGCCGTTCGGCGTCCACCAACGAAACCAGCGCAATCGGGACGCGGAAGATATTGCGTGCCAGTTGCACGAGCCGGTCCAGACCCACATGCACGACGCCGTCGCGCATTTCGTACTCGCTGAGCGCATATAACCGCGCTGCTTCCACGCTGCTATCGAGTGTCATCTGTCGCTCCCGTGCCTCCGTTCGAACCGCCCGCCCATGACGCGGAGCCGTATTGCGCAATGAACGATGCGATCTGCTCTGCGCCCATGGGCCTGGCGTAGAAATAGCCCTGTGCTTCATCGCACTTCCACGCTGCAATGGACGCCGCCGTTGCAGCGTTTTCCACCCCCTCTGCCACAGTCGTATAGCCCAGTTGCCGCGCTATCGACAGAATCCCGCGCACGAGGATGGCATGGCGATGATTCCGATCGATGTCTCTTACAAGCGTTTGATCGATCTTCAGAATCGACGCTGGAATCTCGTTCAAATAGGCAAAGTTACTGTAGCCTGCGCCAAAATCATCGATCGCCAACGTTGCCCCGGCGTCGGTCAGTGCCCGCATCTGTGCCAGCACGCGCGTATCGCGCTGCAGCCACTCTCCTTCCGTGACTTCGAACTCGAGAAATCCGGGATCGAGTCGATACTGGTCACAGCATGCCATGATTGCCGGCACGAGATCATCGTCGTCGAAATCGCGCGGTGACAGGTTGATCGACATCCGCAACGCGGGAAACCGCTCATGCCAGGCGTTGAGTTCGCGGACCGCCCGCTCGATCACCCAAAGCGTCAGTTTACGCATCAGTGCAGTGCGCTCAACGATAGGGATGAATTCGGCAGGCGAGATTTCCCCCAGCAAGCCGTGCTGCCATCGGATCAACGCCTCCACACTGCGTATCGTGCCCGACTTCACCGCAACCCGAGGCTGAAACACCAGACAAAGTTCGTCATTTTCGAATGCGCGCTGAATATCCACGGCCAACCGATAGCGGCGACGCAAGCCGTCATCTTGTTGGGCATCGTAAGTGGCGCAGCGCGTGTTAGTCTCCCGTGCCACATTGAGTGCCGTGATGGCCTGCCTGAGGACATCGCCTGCGGAAGACCCGGCACATTCAAAAGGGGCAAGCCCGATATGCGGGCGCAACAAAATGGAGACGCCTGCAGCCAACATGGGCTTTTCAAGCGCGCGTATGACGCACTCTACCGTTTCCTGGCATGTGTCTTCATGATGCCAAAATGCGAACCGCGTGACGCCGACGTGATAAAGCACACACTCAGTTGCCAGTGCCTGAGTCAACGCGAATGCAATAGTGCAGATCAGCGATTCGGTCGCCGAAACGCCCACGGCCTGCGCCATTTCCTGTGCTCGCTTGAGATCCAGAATGTCGATCAGCACAAGCATCTGCGGCGGTGATTGAGCAGCGTCGATCATGTCCTGCAGATCGGCCGACATTTGCTGCCGGTTGACCAGGCCGCTCACGGCGTCGCGCCGGCCAACGGATTGGCGCAACGCGATTTGATCCTCGACCATTCTTGCCAGCATGTACAGCTGCTCACGCTCGGCCGCTGTCAATACGCGCGGCTTCACGTCGATGATGCACAGCGCGCCCAGGATAAAGCCCGACGGCAAACGCAATGGCACACCCGCGTAAAAGCGCATGAACGGCGACCCGGTCACCAGAGCGTTATCTCGAAACCGATGATCGCGCGTGAGGTCGTTCACTTCGAGAATCTTGGGTTGCCGCATGGCATACGCGCAGATGGAGGACTCGCGCGAGGTCGTGTCGGCGTCGAATCCCACCCTGGCCAGAAACTTCTGCCGATCACGATCCACCAGAGAGATCAGTACGGTGGGAACGTGAAACAGATCGGCGGCCAGACGCGTGAATTGATCGAAATCCTCTGACGCCTTGTTTTCCAGCAAGCCGGAAAGATGCAGCGCGGCGAGCCTGTCGTTCTCGAGCGAAATGCCAGCTTCCATTTTCGTATGCGGCCCAACACCGCCCCTGCAAAATGCGTTCTCCGTAAGCCGCGGTCAAATCGCGGCCGCACTGTTTGCATTGAGGTTACCGGCGGGTCACCACTAAAAGAAGTACTAAACACACCAGCAGGATTAGTATTTAATGACCAGATGTTATCAACCAGCGTTCACGTTAATGACAGGTCATGTGCAACGACGCCATGCATCGCGAAATTCGGCCGAGCAGACGCAATGATCGCGAAGCAAACTATTTTCAGGTGCCAGAACGCAAAAAGCCCACCGCGAACGGTGGGCTAAACGCTGGGCAATGCTTAAAATTCTGGTGGGCTGTGAGTGGCTCGAACACTCGACCTACGGATTAAGAGTCCGCTGCTCTACCAACTGAGCTAACAACCCATGCTCAACAAAAGACGTGGCGTCATTCGTCAAAGCGAGGCCGCATTGTACATGAATTTTCCTACCTGTCCAGCCGTCCGCCCAACATATTCCCGCCCCGGATAAGCCCACCGCGAGTAAAATTCGCGCCATGAAAAAGCCGTACCCCTCATCCGTTTCATGCCATCCGAGGTAAGGCCACACATGTTGCGTGTGGATCTGCGGCGGCTGATTCTTTCCCTCTGCCTGCTTTCGCTGGTGGTGGGACTGGGTGCGAGCCTGTACGCCAGCCACTTGGTACAGCGCGATCTGCTGCTTACCAATGCGCTTGAAGCCAATCGCAACTACGCTCAAAAAGTTGCCAGTCTCACCAATACGCTGTTGGCCGATATCGCCGACGAATTGGCCTATTCGGCCAAGCAACTCGCCGTCATGGATCGCTCGCCCGAGCGCATCAGTAGTGAAGTCAGCCGGCTGTACAGCAACAGCAAGCATTTCAATTCGTTGATCGTCGTGCGCGCTGACGGCACGCCAGTTGGCGAAGCGCCTGTCGATCTGGGCATCGTGGGCAAGCGCGTGGATACCGAGCGCAGCCGCTTTGCTCTGGGTCTGCGCAAACCTTATCTAAGCGAACCCTTCAAGGCCGTGACCGGGCGCTGGGTGGTGTCACATGTGGAGCCGATCTTCGCCGTCGACGGTCGTTACCTCGGCTACATCATCGGCAGCATCTATCTACATTCCCCCAACGCGTTGCAGGCGCTGCTGGGCACGCATTTCTACCGCGATGGCTCGAGCCTCTTCGTGGTGGACCAAGCCGGCCAACTCATCTATCACCCCCAACCCGAGCGCATCGGGCAGTCGATCGCCGATAACCCGTCGGTCAAGGCTGTGCTCAAGGGCGCGATTGGCCAGATGCGGATCGAGGACGATGAGCAAATCGATATGCTGACGGGCTATGCCCCGGTGCCGTTCAGCGGCTGGGGCATCGTCAGCCAACGGCCTGCCGTGCTCGCGCTGCAGCGTCTGAACGATTTGGCCGCCCTTACCGTGCGCAATGCGTTGCCATTGCTGCTGATCTCGTTGCTGGCCATCTGGGGGCTCTCCAAACTGATCGCCCGCCCCCTTTGGGATCTGGCGAGCCTGGCCAAGCAGATGGGCGAGACGGACGCGTCGGACCAGATACGCGGTGTGCGCGCCTGGTACTTCGAAGCGTCGCAGCTGAAGCGTGCCATGCTGGCGGGGCTATGGTCGATGAATCACAAGATCCACAATCTGCGCCAGGAGAGCACGACCGATCCGCTGAGCGGCCTGCTCAACCGGCGCGGCATGGAGCACGCGGTCGAGCAGATTCGTAGCGGCAACCAGCCGACGGCAGTGGTGGCGATCGACATCGATCGATTCAAGGTCATCAACGACACGCTCGGACACGATGCGGGTGACGGGGTGATCCGTTTGCTGGCAGCCATGATGCGCCAGGAGTCCCGCGGTGGCGATCAGTTGGTGCGCGCCGGGGGCGAGGAATTCATGATGCTGCTGCCCAATACGGGCTTGGTGGATGCCGCCCGCGTGGCGGAACGCTTGCGCGTCGCGGTTGAGGGCGCGCCTGCCGTCGAAGGGATGCGGGTGACCGTGTCGTGCGGGGTGTCCCACTTCCCCACGATTCACGACGACATCGATGTGACGATCAAGCGCGCCGACACGGCCCTTTATTTCGCCAAGAACAATGGGCGAAACGTGACCGCGATCTCGGATCCGGCCACGCCTCGCGGTTATCGCCTGTTTAACGGGCTCGCTTACCCGGTGGCGGCGCCTTAACCGGCTTCTGCATCTGACGCAGCAGCGTCGTGCACTGGTTTTCTTCATCCTCGCCCGCGCTCGGTGCGATCAGCGCCAACAGGCCTGCCACGGGCGTCAATGCGGCCCCCAGCACCACCATCCCGGCGCCACGCGCGGCCAACGGCACGACCTTGACGCCAGCCTTGGGATCCTTGAACGTGCCCTCCACGTACAGCGGCGAACGCAGCGAAAACACGCGGAAGCCTTTGCTTTCCGGCGTGATGTCCAGGTCGAGCGCTTCGTTCTTGAAGTTGGCAGTGCCATCAATTTTGATCAGCGCATTTTCGGTATCGAACAAGAAGAGGCGCGTGGTGAGCAACCCATCCTTGATACCCGCATCGGTCACGCCGCAATTGATCGCCACTTCATCGTCGCCAAACAGCTTGCTGATCACGTAGTTGCCCACGTTGAGTCCTGCAATTTCCATCAACGATCGGCTGATGACACCGTCGTTGACGATCAGCTTGAGCTCGCCATTGGAGCTGCCCAACAAGGCTGCCACGGAATTGCCGGTGCCGGTAAGCGCAACGTCGCCGTTCATCTGGCCCAAGCTCTTCTGCATGGATTCAGTCGTGGAAAACAACTGCTTGAGCCGGAGACGGCGGGCCGTGGCTTTCACGCGGCCCGTCATGGGTGTTTTCGCGCCATCCAATTGGATCGTGGTATTCATCGATCCACCGGCCATCGCGAAGTTGAGGGGATCGAGGGTGAGCTTGCCGGCATCCATCACAGCATGCACATTGAGATCCGACAGCGGCAATGCGTCGCCGTGCTCGATCTTGCCGGCCTTCAAGCGCACGTCAGCGTCCATGTCGCGCCAGCGTTCGGTGCGGAACTCACTGACCGGCAACGCCTTGTTTGTGGGCTGCTTCTTCGTTTCGTCGGAAGGCTTCTTCGCGCCGCCCGATTGAACGCCCACCAACGGGCCCAAGTCAGCCAAGCGCAATTGCTTGGAGGTCAATTCGCCGGTCAGTTTGGGACGCGGTTGGCCGAGTGCAAACGTGAGCGAGCCATGCAGATCGCTCTGCCCGACGCGGCCATTGAAATTCTCATATTTGAATCGCGCGCCCTCGGCACGCTGCAACTCAGCCACCAAGCGGCCGTCGGTCGAATAAGGCGGCGTGTCCGGCAGCGCCACCCCGATCAACGGATACAGATCGGCCATGCTCTTGCCGGAGAACTTAAGTTTCACATCCAGGGCGCCGAGATTCAGGGGTTCGGTCACCGTCCCCACTACCACCGCTTTGGTATCTCCCACGCTCACATCGGCTTGCACAGGGAAAGGCGTTTGCGCATCCTGCAAAGCGAGCATGCCGCCGATCTTGCCCTCGCCCTTCAAAGGCAGCGCTTTGTATTTGCCTTTTACGGCCCACCCAAACACGTAGTCTTTAGGGATCGGAGCGCCTTCCGGCAGTGCGGCCGCACCGGCGATTTCGGGGTATGGCACGGGCTTGCCCAGCGGATCGATCAATACTTCAAGATCGGCCTGCAGGGTCTCATCAGCAAACCCGACCCGGCCTTTGTCGAATCCGATTTCGTTGATATCGAGCACCCACTTGGACGGCTCATCCGAATCGGACGTGGACGATTTGATATTGAAATCCCAATTGGCACGCCCATCCTTCAACCGCTGCAAATCCGCGGACGGTTGCGTCAGTTGAATGCTGCGAATCACGACGCGATGGCTGATCAGCGGCAATGGCGACAAACTGAATTCGCCGCGCTGCAGCGTGGCAAACTGCGGGGCCTTGGCCCACTCGGTGTTGCCCACCACGATGTCGTTGGCTGCAACGCGCGGCCATGGCACCCAATGTCGCCAGCCGCTCTCGGTATCCGAACGACGCCATTGAACCGTCAGGTCGCCATTGATGGCAAACGGGCGGCCGATCGCTTCGGATACTTTTTCATTGATGGTGGGTTTAACGCGGTTCCAGTCGAATGTGGCAATGACCACAACCAGAACAACGATCAACAAGACCAGCGTACCGAGGGTAAACCCCACGATTTTTTTTGTACGCGTCATGGCGGCAACTCCAAGCATGGGCGGTAGCCAAAGCACTTAGCAAGGTTCACGCCCGCGAGAAGAAATAACGCGGTCAGCAGTGTGCTGCCGAGCAATGCCACGTATGACGTCAGGCCGCCTTGCGTTGCGACGCCGACGGCAGCGCCATGGTGAACACACCATCGGCAAGTTCTGCGCGCCAGCCGTAAAACGATGCCAATGTTTGCACGGCAGTCCACGCGATCATCACACCGCCCCGTCCATCGGAAGCCCGAACGAGGGTCGATCCCTTGCCCGGATGAATGGTCGCCTGCACCTGCCCGTCGGGCCGGCCTTCGAGCAGCAGCTCGCTGCCGTCCGGCATCAGATCCACCAGATGCAGGAGCATGGCCAGGACCACATACCTGCCGCCGTACAACGCCACGTCGGGTCCCGCGATCGATTCGGCCAGCGTGATGCGCTTGCCGGACAACAGCAAATGCGTGAACACAAGCTTGGTGCATTCGCGCATCAATGTCGCCATGGCGACACGCTTGCCCGTGTCGGTCAACCATTCGCCCAGGAGACGCACGGTATCCACGCCCTCGTCGAGCATGACGTCGACGTCGTTCAGCAAATGCTGCGTGCGCTCATCAGACATATCGAGCGGCGCTTCGCCCGCCGTACGCTGCATCATGGCGGCTGCCAGTTTGGCATTGGCGATGGGTTTGAGCGCATCGTGCCGCAATACCGGGAAGGCTTGCGCCAACACGGCAAACTGAATGCCATGGGCCATGATCGCGTCGGAGTGATTAGGCGTTTGCATCGCGTTCCTCATACCTTCAGCAGCGTGGCTTCCAACGTTTCAAGATCGGCAGGCTTTTCAAGCCAAGCGTCAAACAGCGAGTGATCGCCGCGCCGCATATTCTTGGGCAGGCCGCTCAACGCAACGATTTTCGGCGGTCGCGCGAGCGTGCGCTTCATGGTGTCGGCCAATGCGTAGCCGTCCATATCGGGCAGCACGATGTCGACGATCGCAACGTCGGGCGCAAACGCCGTGGCGATTTCCAAAGCCTGGGCACCCGTGTGCGCAACCTGCGGTGTATGGCCGGACAACTCGAGAAACTCCGAAAGCAATTCGGACGCCATCTCGTTATCGTCGACGATCAACACACGCAGCGTGGTTTCATTGGTCACGCGTCATTCTCCAAAAAATCATGTCTTGCTCCGCCCGACGGGCAGTACGACGGCAAAATCCACAATGCCGTTTTCGCACACCACGTCGATGCGTCCACCATGGCCTGCGACGACCTGGTCGGCAATATAAAGTCCCAATCCGAGCCCGCTGCGATTACGCGGACGGCCTACCGATTGGGGTTTGAATGGGGCGAATAAATGTTCGAGTATGTCGGCGTCGATCGGCGGGCCATCGTTGATCACGTGGATCACGATCGCCTCGCCCAACGTGCGGCCGGTTATCAAAATCGGGGCGCCCACCATGCCATGCTTGATTGCATTGCTCAGCAGATTCGAAATCACCTGCGCCATGCGATCGCCGTCGGCTTGCAGCATCAAGTGCGCATCCAGATCGAGCTGAATCGAAATCGAGGGATGCGCAATGCGCGACTCTTCCACCAGATCGATCACAATTGCGGCAAGGTCGCAGTCGCTAGGCGCCATACCGAGCCCGAGCCCGCCTTGCAGGCGTGATAGATCCAACACTTGCGCGATCAGGCGCTGCATCCGGCCACTCGAGGTGCGGATGCGCTCGCCCATTCGGGCGCCGGCGCCATCGGTACGGGTAAGCAACGTTGCCGCCACATTGATCGATTGCAGCGGATCGCGCAGATCGTGACCCAGCATCGCCAGGAGCGCCGAGCGCGCGCGATCCATCTCCGCCGCGCGCGATGCCGTAATCTGCGACAACTCGTCGCGCAGGTTCTCGGCGGCGCCCAGCTCTTCCGGCAACCAGGGACGGCACGTATTGCGCACGACCTCACGCCATTCATCGAACGAACCGCGCGGCGTAAGCCGAGGCCCGAGTGCGCCGGTTGTGTACTCTTTTTCGGGCTGACCGCCCCACACCAACGTTTCGACCTGCTCGCGGCGCAGCCAGATCAACCAGCCGTTATGCACGGCGTCGAACTTGCACGCCAGAAATCCCGCGTACGGCACCAACTGACTTTGCAGATCGGGGAAGCTGTGGGCGATGCTCGTGCACGCGATGGTTCGCGAACCCGCACGCTCCAGGGCCGCAACGATCGATTGCATATCGCCCCGCGGGGCAATGCCTTCGCAAATCGTCATGCCGCCGCCCCACATACACAATGCGGAGTCGTGCGGCAGCAAATCGGCGGGGGTGGGCGACTCTTGCGTCAAGGCGGCGAGGATGTCTTCCGAATTCCACACGCGTTGCGCGATGCGATTGACCACCCCGGTGCTGACCTGCACCTTGGCCGCGCGCGATTGCGCTTCGAACGAGGCGATCGTGGACGACAGAATCTGCGCCATCACCTCGCATGCCATGCGAATGCCGAACGCGACGTGACGAGGCGCCATGTGGTGGCAAGCGATCATGCCCCACAAGCGGCCGTCGATCACGACAGACACGCTCATCGAGGCGTGCACGCCCATATTCGCCATATATTCGATATGAATCGGCGACACGCTGCGTAGCACGCTGGAGCTCAGATCAAGCGGACGCGCGGACGCGTTCTGGCTCAACACATGCACGGGCGTGTATTTGGCGTCCGAGATCAGGCGAAGCGTGTTCTTGATGTAGAGACGGCGAGCCTGCGCCGGGATGTCGCTTGCCGGATAGCGGCGACCTTCCCAATTATCCAAGTCCTCACGGCGGCTTTCTCGCACCACCTCGCCGCTCTCATCGGGATGAAAGCGATACGCCATGACACGGTCGAAGCCGGTGATATGGCGAATTTCCTGGACAGCAATATTCAAAAGCGATTCGATGGATTTCTGACGCCGAAGACGCTCAACGGCTTGATAAGCCCGGCTGAGCGCCGGCGCCATCTCGGCCAGGGGATCGGCACGCAGTTCCAGTTCCACAATCGCGTAACCGTCCACATTGCGGTGGCCGATAATGTCGTAATCCTGGCCCTGAATATTCGCCACGAAGGGCTCGAAATCGCTGTCCTCATCTTCCAGCCAACGAACCAGTACCGTGCTTAATTCAGCAGGGATGGCGTCCGCTGTGGCGAGAACCCCCAACATGATCGGTGCACCCAACACATCAGCAGCATTCGCCGAGACATAGGCCAACACACCCGCACGGTCGAACGCCAGCAACGCACCGCAGGGTTGAATCGCACCCGGGATGTGAATCGGCTCGCTGTCGCAGTTTTGCAACGTGACGGCGGTATTCGTGTTGGAAGGAGTCAATGACATAGCTTATCTAATGGTGGGCCCACGACCCACATCCGCACCGATCACCAGGCACATCTGAGCGAGTCCAAACGTTGCAAAACTTACCGTTAGCCAATGTCGCATGGCGCGTCTTGGTTGGCCAACGGACCACTTTCTCCTATGACAGAAGTCGCTGCCAATGGTTTGAAAGTGAGGCATGGCTTTACTAATAATGCCAAATGTTAATTCTTGCGACACATAAGCATAATTCGTGCCCGACGTCGATGGGACGTCGTCTCATGCCCGGTGTTTTACAAAAAGGCGAGGTGATTGTCGGGTACAGACGCCCCAGCTACTTACATATGGACGTCAATTATTGATTCTCGCATGCCCCCATCTCACCAGCAAACGATTCTGACCGCTCGCGGTTTCAGGCCCGAGTAAGCGCAACCAGACGGTCGAGCAAGGCCCGCCGCCGTGCATCTGCGAATCCGTATGTGCCGTAGATATCCGAGGCCCAAATACCGTCAGCCGCCAGGCGCGCCACGGGTGCCCCGGTGGGATCGTCGGTTTCCTCCAGGTCTGCGGCCAGCGCCTCCGATACGGCCGACCGCCACATGTGCAGCAACGACATATCCGACAACAGCGCAGCGCTCATCGACGCCCAAGCGTCATATTCTTTCTTCGACTGACCGGCAATTACTCGGACGTAGGCGCGCGCACTCCGGCCCCGGGGTTCGGGATCCTTGGCCGCCAATTCCGACACCATCGCGGTGAATTGGTCGACCATGTCTTTCACCATGGCGGCAACCAACTCTTTCTTCGACGGAAAATGGTGTAACAAAGCACCCTTGCTCAGCCCAGCTTTCAGCGCCACCGCGTCCAACGTGAAAGTGATTGCGCCGAACTCGGCGATCACCTCGTTTGCTGCTGTCAGCAGGGCCTTGCGCGTCACATCCGCCTGTCTCTTCATGCCTGTTCCCAATTGAATTCTTCCGCACTTGTGCGTCGCGTTACTACCGCTGCCAACTGCAGCTTGCAGTCGTTGCATAGTACCGTCTAGACGGTCGTTATTTCGTGGTGTTTAGGCCTAATTTGGATGACATCTTCGCTTAATTTCGTTAACATACCGACCAGACGGTTTACATTCTCAAATGTTTTCCGGCGTGCCCGCGCATTCGCCGGCCCGCGTGCCCAGCGCAACGATCCGATCGTTCGTCGCTTTCTGCCTGAATCCGCCCATGAACAAACTCAAAATCTCTACGCAGCTGATCGGCCTTACGGTCGTATTTCTCGCGCTCTGCCTCATTACAAACGGCATGAGCATCAAGGCGTTCAGCGAAGCTGTAGGCGCTGCCGAACGGGTATACACACACAATCTTCAGCCCATCCGCCATCTCGGCACCGTGTCTGACGTGTATGCCATCGACGCCGTCGATACGGCCACCAAAGCGCTCATGGGTTTGCAAAGTTGGGACATCAGCCGCCAGACACTTGGCGAGGCACGCGCGCGAATTGCGCCTGCGCTGAAGGCATTTGAAGCCAGTGTGTACTCGCCCGAGGAAGCAGCCGATCTGTTGGCGTTAAAGCCCCTCAAAGCGACAGCGGACGCCGCCCTGGACAAGCTGACCGTGCTGCTGCGCGACGAAGATTCGGGCGGGCTGGCGAGCTTCGTTTCCGCAGAGATGTTCGACGCCATCACACCGATGCAAGTCCAACTGGACGCGATGAATGACCGCCAGGAGATGCTGGCGGAGTCCGCTCACGATGCGTTGCAGGCCAAGCTGCACACGACCGTCTTGATTCTGGCCTGTGTGCTTGTCGGCGCGCTACTCATCAGCGCGGCTGCTGCTACCTACATCACCCGAACCATCATCCGCCAATTGGGTGCGGAGCCGCATGAACTCAAGCATGTCGCCGATGCCGTGGGCCGGGGCGAGCTCTATCACGCGATAACGCTGCGCAAGAACGATCACGACAGCGTGCTGAAGACGTTGGTGGCCATGCGCGACATGCTGAAGAATGTGGTCTCGGGCGTACGGGGTAACGCCGAAGCGGTTGCGATCGCCAGCGCACAGATCGCCGAAGGCAACAATGACTTGAGCGCGCGAACCGAGGAGCAAGCAGCCGCCTTGGAACAAACGGCCGCCTCGATGGAAGAACTGGGCTCCACGGTGCAGCACAATGCCTCCAACGCCGTGCAAGCCACCGAACTCGCCCATACGGCTGCCGGCGTGGCCGGTCAAGGCGGCGACGTCGTCAACCAGATGATCGCGACGATGCGCGGCATCGACGACAGCGCCAAGCGCATGGCCGGCATCATCAATACGATCGAAGGCATCGCCTTTCAGACCAATATCCTGGCGCTCAATGCCGCCGTCGAAGCCGCGCGCGTGGGCGAGCACGGCCGGGGCTTTGCCGTGGTGGCAGGCGAAGTGCGCAGCCTCGCGCAGCGTGCAGCGCAAGCTGCCAAGGAAATCAGCGAACTGATCAACACGAGCGTCGATCGCGTGAGCCATGGCACAACGCTCGTGGGACAGGCGGGTCAAAGCATGACCGACATCGTGGCATCCACACAGCACGTCATGACCCTCATGAATGAGATCAGCGTGGCCAATAAAGAGCAGAGCGTGGGCGTGGCTCAGGTAGGCGAAGCGGTTACCCAAATGGATCAAACCACGCAGCAGAACGCCGCATTGGTCGAGCAAAGCGCCGCCGCGGCGCAAGGGCTGCGCGAGCAGGCCGACGAACTGCTCGCAGCGGTATCCGTCTTCCAATTGGGCGACCGCCAACATGCCCAGCCGCCTGCCCGGTTGCGCCAACCTGCGCGTCAGGCCACGCCTTCGGCGGCAATGGCGCACAGCGTGGCCAAATCGCCTGGTGCAATGGCGAAGACCCTAGCACCCCGCCCACCTGCAACACCTGAAAGCAGGGCCATCCCGCTGCCCCTGCCGCAAGCCCCTGATACCGCAGCCGAACCCGCAAGCGCCCACCCTGGCGACAGTGACGACTGGTCGAAATTTTGATCCTCATCAAACCATCCAGACGGTTTTTAACCTATAAACAAGATGGGTATTTTTATTCCACTCACGACTGCGTTTGCTCGTAGCCGCCCTGCTCCGTCAAGACGGATCGATCGCGCTTCCTCTGTTTCAGGAGTACATGATGCCAGACAGACTAACGTCCGCCGCCGCCGATATCCGAGAGGTCAATCTCTCTTATCTCCTTCTTGCGCAACGTCTGCTTCACGACGATTTCGAGGGTGCCTTGTTTCGCTTGGGATTCAGCAAGGAGGTCGCCAATATCATGATGCGGCTGTCCCCTGCACAACTAGTGAGACTTGCGAGTTCCGGCGCATTGTTGTGCCAGTTCCGTTTCGAAGATCAGAAAGTGCTCAGCGCGCTCACCAAAGACCTGCTTGGCGGTGTGCTCCAGCAGGCCCACGCCACGATTCTGCTCGCCAACCAACCGGTCGAGCGCGTGACGTAACGACGTTGGCATCGCAGCCATGACGACAAACAAGAAAAGTGTGTCTCGCGATGCCGACGAAATCATCCTGGCCAAGGAAATGATCATGTTGGGCGCTCGACTGCAAGTGGTCGAAAGCGAAACCGCATTGAGTCGCGAACGACTGGCCAAGCTTTACCGCGAGCTGCAAGGCTGCGCGGCACCCAAGGGCATGCTGCCCTTCTCGGTAGACTGGTACATGACGTGGATGCCGAATATCCACTCGTCGATGTTCTATAGCATTTACCGCTTTCTGGCCCGCGAAACCCGTCTCGAAGGCGTGCGCCTTACCGTGCAGGCGTATCGGCTCTATCGCAATCAAGTGGCGTGTCAAACCCAAGGCAACGGGAATCCCACGTTGAGCTTCACACGCGCCTGGATGCTGGTGCGTTTTTTCGAAAGCAAGATGCTCCAGCTCTCGGCATGCACACAATGCGACGGTGAATTTGTGGCGCACGCGCATGCCATCCGGCACAATTACGTCTGCGCCATCTGCCGCCCGCCACCGCGTGCCGGAAAAAAACGCCGTCCATTGACGCCGAAGTCCCCATCGTCTTCAACGCCTGCGTCCTTCCCGACTTCCACCGCCCCGCCAAGCCCCGCGGCTACATCCCTCACCGGCACCGGTCTCGTTGCTGCCGACGAGGCCTCAGGCGACACCGCGCCCGCACAAGATCCTGGCGAACCCAATCCGTATATTTCTTAAGGTTATTTATAAATAGCCTTTTATGCGTATTCAGCACCGCAGGGGTGCGTTAACGTCAACGATCCGATATTCCCCGCCGCGGCGTTGCCGTGTGCCCTGGAATACCCCAGACGAGAAGCGAGTTCGGCGCCTAAAGCGCCCGAAACGCTGTGGACGAACATGTATCAGTATGACGAAGTCGACCAGCAACTGGTCGAAGAACGCGTTACCCAGTTCAGTGATCAAATGCAGCGGTTTCTTGCGGGCGATTTGAGCGAGGATGATTTCCGACCGCTCCGCTTGCAAAACGGTCTTTATATTCAGCGCCATGCACCGATGCTGCGCGTGGCGATTCCGTATGGCTTGCTTTCAGCCGAGCAATTGCGAATGCTTGGCCATATCGCGCGCACGTGGGATCGCGGCTACGGGCACTTCAGCACGCGGCAGAACATTCAGTTCAACTGGCCCAGCCTCGAAGACACGCCGAAAATTCTTGCGGCGTTGGCAACGGTGCAGATGCACGCCATTCAAACCAGCGGCAACTGCATTCGCAATACCACCACCGATCACTTCGCTGGCGTGGCGCCCGACGAGATCGTCGACCCGCTGGTGTGGTGCGAAATCATTCGCCAGTGGTCGACCTTTCACCCCGAGTTCGCGTTCCTGCCACGCAAGTTCAAGATCGCTGTGAGCGGTTCGCCCTCCGATCGTGCCGCCGTGGGTGTGCACGATATCGGTTTGCAGGCGGATACGGTTGACGGCGTGGTCGGCTTTCGCGTGGCGGTGGGCGGTGGCATGGGCCGCACGCCGATCGTGGGCAAGGTGATCCGCAACTTTCTGCCGTGGTACGACCTGCTGACGTATCTGCAAGCCATTTTGCGGGTGTACAACCTGCATGGCCGCCGCGATAACAAATACAAGGCGCGCATCAAGATTCTGGTGAAGGATCTGACGCCGGAAGTGTTTGGCGAGCAGGTCGAGCGCGAATGGCAACACATCAAGGATGGCCCCAATAAGCTGACCCAAGCCGACCTGGACGCCATCGCCACGCGCTTTACGACGCCGGCCTATGACGCCGATGCGGCGCAGGCACCCGATCCCACGCCGGCACTGGCCGCGCAACAGCCGACGTTTGCACGCTGGCTGCGCAAGAACGTGCATCCGCACCGCGAGCCAGGTTACGCCTGTGTGACCTTGTCGTTGAAGGAGACGGGCGTGCCGCCGGGCGATCTCACGGCAGATCAAATGGATGCCGTCGCCGATCTCGCCGATGCCTATAGCGCAGGCGAGATGCGTGTGTCGCACGAACAAAACCTCATCTTTGCCCATGTGCGTCAGAGCGACCTGCCCGCGCTGTGGGAAAAACTCACGCCGCTCGGCTTGGCGCATGCCAACATCGGCTTGATCAACAACATCATCGCCTGTCCGGGCGGCGACTTCTGCGCCTTGGCCAATGCCGTTTCGATTCCGGTGGCCGAGTCGATCCAACGCCGCTTTGACAATCTCGACTATCAATTCGAGATCGGCGAGCTCGACTTGAACATCTCGGGCTGCATCAACTCATGCGGTCACCATCACGTGGGCCACATCGGCATTCTGGGTGTGGATAAGGGCGGCGAGGAGTGGTATCAGGTCACCATCGGCGGCCGCCAAAGCGCAGGCCCCGGTGAGCACCTCGATGCCAAAGGCGTGATTCGTCCGGGCGGTGCGGCGATCGGCAAGATCATCGGACCGTCGTTCGCACGCGATGAAGTGCCAGACGTCGTTGAAACGCTGATCCAAACCTATCTGAAACTGCGCGACAGCGATGCCGAGCGGTTCGTGGATGTGGTGGGCCGAGTGGGTCTGGACCCGTTCAAAACCGACGTGTATGGCGACGCGCGCAAGAATCTGATCGCGCAGCAGGGAGCCGTTCATGCTTGAGCGTCAACTGATCCAGAACGGCACGAGCCGTATCGACGACACACGCCTGCCGCAAGCCGACGACACCACGTTGCCGGCTGACGATGGACATGCGGTCGTGAATTTGGCGACATGGCTCGAACATCGCACGGCATTGCGCGCGCGTCAGCATCCGGTGGGCATCGCGCTCGCGCCGGATGATGAAGCTCTCGATCTCGCGGAAACCGAGGGTGGCGCCATTGACCCCACAGGCATCGCGTTCATCGCGGTTGAATTTCCCAACATGACGGACGGCCGCGGCTTTTCGCAAGGCCAACTGCTGCGTACCCGGCTGGGCTGGGAAGGCGAAATGCGTGCGGTGGGCGACGTGCTGGCCGACACGATGTTCTATCTGTCGCGCTGCGGTTTCGACAGCTACTCGCTCAAACCGGGTCAGGATGCCGAACTCGCATTGCGTGCGCTGTCGACGTTTTCAACGGGCTATCAGCGCGGGTATCGACTCGGTAGTGCGCGCGCTTGACGGCATCACGCCGATTCGATGGTAGCGCGCTGAACTGTCACCCGATGAACAGTCACCTGCTTGAATCACGACGTTGCATCAGGCGTGTTGCTGCCTGATGCATCATGCTCCCGCATCCAGCGCTTCGCGCAACGCCTGCACGATGATTTCAAAGCTTGCCGCCATGCCGTTTTCAGGCACGCACGCGTAACCGAGCACCAACCCTTTTTGCGCCCGCTCGGGCACGGCGTAGTAACGCGATAGCGCGCGCGTGAGCACGCCGCGCTCGCGCACCACGCGCTCTACTTCGCGATCGTCCATCGTCTGCGGTAAATCAAGCACCAGGTGCAGTCCCGCGTCGATGCCATCGCGATGCAGCCAGCCTTCGCCCAACCGGCGTTCGATCAGCTTGACGAGCATGGCGCGCCGTCGCTCATAGAGCATGCGCATGCGGCGAATGTGGGCCACGTAATGGCCCTCTTCGATAAACGTGGCCACCGCGCCGTGCGTGAGCAGATGCCCTTCGCGATAGAGCTCGGCGTGCCCCGCCTGAAACGCGGGCACGAGCGCCTTCGGCAGCACGAGATAACCGAGTCTTAAGCCGGGATACATCGTCTTGCTGAATGTGCCCACATAGATCACGCGGGCATCCGGCTCCAACCCTTGCAACGATGCAATAGGATGCCCCGAATATCGAAACTCGCTGTCGTAGTCGTCTTCCACGATCCAGCAATTCCAGGCACGTGCGAGCGCCAGCCATTGCCGCCGGCGCGCCAGCGACATGATCGATCCCAGCGGGTATTGATGCGACGGCGTCATGAAGATGAACGTGGGCCTGGGTGGCGCAGCCTCCCCGGCATGCATATCGGGTGGGCACATGCCCTCTTCGTCGACCGCAACGGGGTGCACGTCCATGCCGTTGGACTTCAGCACACTGCGCGCGCCCCAGTAGCCGGGATCCTCCACCCACGCCACGTCGCCCACGTCGGACAACAGTCGTGTCGCCAGATCGATGGCCTGCTGCGTGCCTTCGGTGATCACGATCTGATCCGCCTCGCAGTCCACCGAGCGTGCAACGGATAAATGCTGCGCCAGCGCTTCGCGCAAAGCTTGTAAACCGCCCCCATGGCCATACGTCAGCAATTCAGGCGGCGGCGCGCGCCACAGGCCACGCATGATGCGGCCGAACTTCTGATGGGGAAAAGCGGATACGTCTGGTACGCCCGGCATGAAGGCGCCCCACTGAAACGGCGACGCGGCCGCGTTCTCGACGATACTGGCGCCACGGCGCGACAGCCCTTGCGCCGCAGCCTCCGGGGCGCGATGACGCGTGCGGCGACCCGCGTCGAGCAGGCGTTCGGGGATGGCATCCATCACGTACGTACCGCTACCGGGCCGGCTGTGCACATACCCTTCGGCCAGCAACTGCGCATACACGTGAATGACCGTATTGCGCGCCATGTTCATCTCGCTTGCCAGGTCCCGCGACGCAGGCAGACGCACGCCGGCCGCGAGTTGACCGTCGAGAATGGATTCCCGGATCAGACGATAGAGCCGCTTGTTCATCGGCTCCGCACTGGGTTCGGTCAACTTCCAGCGTAAGAGGTCAGCCAGCAGCGCGCGCATGTGGTTCCATCAAAAAGGCGAAAGTGGTTCTTTATGAAGGAACCATCCTAGCATTACATTGGCTGATTCAAGTGCAGCGACGCGAACGTCCTGCACACTCGTGCTTACGCCCTCGCTCACTGGAGATCGGCAATGAAGAATATGGATCTGGATACCCGTCGCAGCCTGGCCACCCCGCGTGGCGTGGGTGTTGCCTATAGCGTGTACGCCGTGCGTGCCGAGAACGCGACCATCTGGGATGCGGACGGCAAGGAATACACCGACTTCGCCGGCGGCATCGCCGTGCTGAACACCGGGCATCGTCACCCGAAGGTCAAGGCCGCCATCGCCGCCCAGCTGGAGTGCTTCACGCATACCGCTTATCAGATCATTCCTTACGAGCCCTACGTCGCGCTCGCCGAGCGACTGAACAAAATCGCGCCCATCGACGGCCTGAAGAAAACCGCCTTTTTCACCACCGGCGCCGAAGCCGTTGAAAACGCCATCAAGATTGCGCGCGCCTACACCAAGCGCACCGGCGTCATCGCCTTCTCGGGCGCCTTCCACGGCCGCACGCTGCTCGGCATGGCGCTCACCGGCAAGGTTGCGCCGTACAAGCTGGACTTCGGTGCCATGCCGCCGGACATCTTCCACGCCCCCTTCCCCAACACGACGCAAGACATCTCGGTGGCCGATGCCCTCAAGCACCTCGAACTGCTGTTCAAGGTCGACATCGATCCCAAGCGCGTGGCCGCCATCATTATCGAACCCGTGCAAGGCGAAGGCGGGTTCAATCCGGCGCCGGCCGAATTCATGACGGCCCTGCGCCGCATCTGCGACGAGCACGGCATTGTGCTCATCGCCGACGAAGTGCAGACCGGCTTTGCCCGCACCGGCAAGATGTTTGCCATGCAGCATTACGACGTGCAGCCCGACATGATGACGGTCGCCAAGAGTCTGGCCGGCGGCATGCCGCTGTCGGGCGTGATCGGCCGTGCCGAAATCATGGACGCGCCCAACCCGGGCGGCCTGGGCGGCACGTACGCCGGCAACGCCTTGGCGTTGGCCTCGGCCCATGCCGTGCTGGACGTGATCGAAGAAGAACAACTCTGCGCCCGCGCCGAAACGCTGGGCCAGCGCCTGCGCGATCGTTTGACGGCACTGAAAAGCACCGTGCCCGCATTGGGCGACGTGCGCGGACCGGGCTCGATGGTGGCCGTTGAAATGAACGACCCCGCCACCGGCAAGCCCGACGCGGAAGCCGTCAAACGTGTGCAAGCACGTGCGTTGGCTCAGGGCCTGATCCTGATCACGTGCGGCGTATACGCCAACGTGCTGCGTTTCCTTTACCCGCTGACGATTCCCGACGCGCAATTCGACCGCGCCCTGGATATTCTCGCCGACGCCATCACCGCCTGATCACGGAGTATTTGAAGTCATGCAGCACCCCGCTCTCACCCGTCCAGACCTCCTTCGTAACGCCTGCTTCATCGATGGCAAATGGGTGGGCGCGGACGGCGCCGATCCCATCGTCGTCACCAACCCGGCATCGGGTGCCACCGTGGGCAGCGTGCCCTCGCTGCCGCGTAGCGAAGTCGAACGCACGATCGTGCGTGCGCAAGCTGCCTTGCCGGCATGGCGCGCCTTGCCCGGCAAAGCGCGCGCCGCCGTGCTGGTGCGCTGGGCGCAAGCCATGATGGCGCATCAGGACGATCTGGCGGCTTTGCTCACCTTGGAACAAGGCAAGCCGCTCGCTGAGGCGAAAGGCGAAATCGCCTACGCCGCGTCGTTTCTCGAGTGGTTTGCCGAAGAAGCCAAGCGCATCGACGGCGACGTATTGCAAAGTCCGCAAGCGCACCAGCGCCTGCTGGTGCTCAAACAAGGCATCGGCGTGTGCGCGGCGATCACGCCCTGGAATTTTCCGGCAGCGATGATCACCCGCAAGGTCGCGCCCGCCTTGGCAGCCGGCTGCACGATCATCGTCAAGCCCGCAGAGCAAACACCGCTGAGTGCGCTGGCATTGGCCGTACTGGCTGAAGACGCCGGCGTGCCTGCCGGCGTCTTCAACGTGGTGACCGGCGATGCACGCACGGTCGGCGGCGCGTTGTGCGACAGCGACATCGTGCGCAAGCTGAGCTTTACCGGCTCGACCGAAGTGGGCCGCTTGCTGATGGCGCAGTGCGCCCCCACGATCAAGAAGGTGTCGTTGGAGCTGGGCGGCAACGCCCCGTTTATCGTGTTCGACGATGCGGATGCCGATCGCGCGATCGAAGGCATTCTTGCCTCGAAGTTTCGTAATGCCGGACAAACCTGCGTTTGCGCCAACCGCATCTACATCCAGTCGGGCATTTACGATCGCATCGCGACCGGTCTTGCCGAACGCGTGGCGGCATTGCCGGTGGGCGATGGCTTCACGCCTGGTGTGCAGCAGGGTCCGTTGATCGACGACGATGCCATCGCCAAAGTGAAGCAGCATATCGGCGACGCCGTGGCCCAGGGAGCGACCGTGATGACGGGCGGCGAGCCGCACAAACTCGGCGGCACGTTCTTCCAGCCGACGGTCGTGCGGGATGTGACTGCCGCCATGCGCTTCGCGCAGGAAGAAACGTTCGGCCCAGTTGCACCGTTGTTCAAGTTCGAGACGGAAGACGAAGTGATTGCGCGCGCCAACGACACGATCTTCGGATTGGCATCGTATGTGTTCACGCAGGACTACGCTCGCATCTGGCGCATTTCGGAAGCCCTCGAGTACGGCATGGTGGCGATCAACACCGGCCTCCTGTCCAACGAGGTCGCGCCCTTTGGCGGCGTCAAGCAATCCGGACTGGGCCGCGAAGGCTCGCGCTATGGCATCGAGGATTATCTCGAGATGAAATACGTCTGCGTGGATCTCGGAAAATAAACGACGAATCGATGCGTATCGCGCGCGACGGGTGAACCGCGCGACCCGTCGAGCAGCACCACGGAGCGAGAATCTGGACAAGCGTCCCGGTTCTCGTTTTTTTGGGCGCTGCACCAATCAAGCGATGCGCGGCCGCTTGCCCTCAATGGCCGGCACATTTGCGAATTGTGTAGGTCTTTGAACATGAAGCGCCTAGACTGAGTGAGCCACTCTCCCCGCCCCAGCCCCGCGTCCCCCATCCCGAGTCAGTGTTCGGAAAAGCCTTCGCCCGGCGTCCCCAAGGACTCGATATCAACGTCAAACGAAGCACACAGCCTTTCGACTGGACCCGGCTGTTCAGCCGTGACGTACTGGAAAATTTCCCGGCAGCGGTATATGTATGCGACGCGCAAGGTGTGGTGGTGGCCTTCAACAGCAAAGCCACCCAACTCTGGGGCCGCGAGCCTATTGCCGGTGATCCGAAGGAGCGCTTTTGCGGCGCGCATCGGATGTACTCGATGCAAGGAGAGCACCTTCATGCGTCGAACACCCCACTCGCAGCCGTGCTTGAAACCGGCAAACCGCTGCGCGATCTCGAAGCGATTATCGAGCAGCCCGACGGCACCCGCTATAACGTGCTGGCGAATGTGACGCCACTGTTTGACGACGAAGGTGCCATGCAAGGCTACGTCAACTGCGTGCTTGATGTGACCCGTTACCATCAAATGAAGTCGGAACATGCCGAGCTGCAACACGCCCTCAATCAATCGCAAAAAATCGATTCGATCGGACAGCTCACCGGTGGCATCGCACATGATTTCAACAACATGCTCCAGGGGATCACAGGTGCCCTATCGTTGTTGCGCCGATCGATTGCGACAGGGAGACCGGACAGCAGCTATCGCTACATCGACATCGCCGAGGAATCCGCCACACGTGCGGCCGCGCTTACCCATCGTTTGCTGTCTTTTGCGCGCCGGCAGACGCTCGACGCCAAACCGCTCGACGTCAATGCCTTATTGCTGGCCATGCGTGATTTGTTTGCGCGTTCGCTCAACGACAGCATCAGCTTGCAGTTCGAACTGAGCGAAGACGCCTGGACTGTCAAGGCAGACGCCAATCAACTTGAAAACGCGATTCTCAATTTGGTCATCAATGCCCGCGACGCGATGCCGGAAGGCGGCGTGATCACGATCAAGACGATCAACACGACACTCGATGGGGCTTATGCTCGCCGCTATCCCGACGTACGGGCCGGGGACTATTGTTCGATATCGGTGCTGGACACAGGCGCCGGCATGACACCGGATGTCATCAGCCATATTTTCGAGCCGTTCTTTACCACCAAGCTGATTGGCGAAGGCACGGGCCTGGGACTATCGATGGCGCATGGTTTCGTCAAACAATCGGGTGGCCATATTTCGGTGTCTTCGCGCGAACGCGAAGGCACGACGATGAACCTGCTGCTGCCGCGCTACATGGGCGATCGCAATGTCAGCGCAAGCGTCAAGGCTGTACCCGCGCCGCCCGCGAATCGCGCCTCACGCATCTTGCTTGTGGAAGACGATGATGTCGCGCGTGCGCTGCTCAAGGAAGCGCTGATCGACCTGGGATACGTGGTGTTCGATGCCGCCCAAGCATCCGGCGCACTGGCGCTGAGCGAAAACTTAGGCAATTTCGAACTGCTGATCACAGACGTCGGGCTGCCCGATGGACTGAATGGCAGGCAATTGGCCCAGGCCATCCGCACGACGAAGCCATTTACCAAAGTACTGTTCATCACCGGCTATGCGTCGAGCATCATGGAGAGCCGCGAACAAACCGAAGACATGCAGGTGCTGGCAAAGCCGTTCTCGCTCGATAGCCTTGCCAAGCGGGTTCACGGTCTGCTGGGCGGTTTGCCCCCGGCCGCGTAAACCCGCTTTAGATCACCGCTTTACAGCACGTGAATCTTGGTCGCTTGCGGACCCTTCGGACCCATGCCCGGTTCATAGCTGACACGCTGATTCTCGTCTAACGAATCGCGTCCGCCTTGAATGTCGGAAAAATGGACGAAGAGGTCTTTACCGCCGCTCTCGGGCATGATGAAGCCAAAGCCTTTTTGCGAGTTGAACCACTTTACGATGCCGGTTTCCATATTATTTCCTTTAGATTGAGGAACGGCGCTCACACCGCGGCGCGAACGCCGCGAAGCCCACGGCCGGTGACCTGTCATTGAGGTCGTGGCAGTGGGCTGGCGTCGGTATAGCAAGGACGGGTTCGCTGCGAACACGTCGTCGTTATGAGGGGGAGCCGGCAAACGCCGCTAGGGCGCAGCCGGTGAACAGCGGTGGAGTTGTGGCGATCAGTTGAGACTGCCGCGCAAACTCGCAACTGCGTGAGATGCAATGCTGTCATCGGCGGCTGCGCCATCCAGGGCAATGCCCGGATTCGAAGCGATGTCGGCTTGGACATCGCCCGCTTTGCCTTGTTCTGCTTCGACCGAATCGGCACGGGGGTCGGTGGCGAAATTAGGATAAATCATGCCTGCTCCCGTAGAGGTTGGTATGGCGAAAGCCATGACGCAATGTACAGGACGACAGTCCGATTCCCTAACCGAACTTTGCAAGCAGATACGTCGATTCTGTAAGCGCGAAATCGGAAGATGACGCAAACAGACGGCATGTTCGTGAAACACACATGACACGGGGATGACAGGTGGAAGAGAAGGCTCTGGGGGCGTTCAAAATGTGCCGCGAGTCGACGCTTGCGGCCACACTCAGTCCAAGGCGCATGCTGGTTTGCTGCAGGCAATTCTAGGGTTTAAACGCCCACATGACATGTCATCACGTTGTCATGAAGAAGCTCTATCGTGAACTGGCACTCCGACACGAGATCTCGGTCATCATGCATCCCACCGCCTATCGCCCCACGCCCTCCTCCGCCGATTATCAAGCCGCTTGGACCAAACTTGTGGACGCGTTTCCGTACGCCGATGCAGTGGTGTCCGAAGCCGCGATTTTCGAGAATCGTCATCGCCTCGAGGTATCGGCAGCGCTCGCCATCGGGGCCGTCGATTGGGCGAAGCGCAGCGAGGAATTGTCGGCGGTGAACGCGAACAGCGAATTGCATCTCACGCCGCACGGCCAAGATCGCTGGCATGCACGCCATTTCGTCAACGACGGCAAGGCAGCTAAGTCAGGCGGTAGACGCGCCAGATAATGGCGGCATTTGTCGAGCAACCTCAGTTGCTCAAGTTCGATCGTTTAACGCCGATCGTTCAACTTTGATCGTTCAAATTCGATAACTCAAATTCGATAGTTCAAATTCGATTGTTCAAATTCGATCGTTCAACTTCGATTGTTCAAATTCGATCTTTCAACTTCATTGTTCGACGTCGACCGTTTAGAGTCGGTCGTTCAATCCAGTCGTGCGCGAACAGACGTATCTTTCCGGACCCCCATCGCCGCTCACCACATCTCATGCGTGAGTGTGCTGACTAACGACCGGCGAACGCATGTAGCGTTTGCAAAAAGCGGCCTGGCGGCGGGCGGAGTGGAGTGCTGCGCCCTTAAGCGTGTCGTACTCCATCTCATCGGCGCGAAGCGTGAGTTTGGGGTGCGCGGAAACGAACGCGTCAAGCCTGCGTAACGCTTCAGTCGACGTATCGCAAAGCTCGCGCATTTCCTGCCAATCGTAGTCATTCGTCATGTCGCGCCCACATCCTGCTTGTCATCAATGCACTTGCGAATGCAATTGACATGCCCGCCGCCGATTTGACGATGTGGATTGGGGGAGACGCCGAAGATGACGAAGAAGTACGCGCACCTGAACGCAGTGAAGTAGTAGGCACACCTGAACGCAGTGAAGAAGCACGTACACCTGAACGCAGTGAGGAAGGACGCACCTCAACGCGGGCCATCTGGCATTGCGACGCGAATATGGTCACGTTTTGGTCAGAGCACATCCCTAACGCCATCCCAAACGCCATCCCAAACGCCATCCCAAACGCCATCCCAAACGCCATCCCAAACGCCATCCCAAACGCAAAAACGCCACCCAAGGGGTGGCGTTTTCACTACTAATTTTGGTGGTGGGTCGTGCGGGGGTCGAACCCACGACAAACGGATTAAAAGTCCGCTGCTCTACCAACTGAGCTAACGACCCGACCGAAGCCATAGATTATGGCCTATTCCGAGGGGCTTGTCAAAGCTTCTCGGAAGTCGCCGGCTAGCTTACCAGGCCGTAATTACAGCGCCTTTATATTTCGTCTGGATGAACTCCTTCACCGCAGCGCTGTGATACGCGCTCACGAGCTTGGCGAAGACAGGCTTGTCCTTGTCCACAGCGCGCACGACCAGCACGTTGGCGTAAGGCGATTCGGGCGACTCACGCACGATGGCGTCTTTCACGGGATCCAGGCCGGCCTCGATCGCGAAGTTGGTGTTCACAGCCGACGCATCGGTGTCATCCAGCGAGCGCGGCAATTGAGCGGCGTCCAGCTCGATGAAACGGATTTTCTTGGGGTTGTCCTGCACGTCGATCGGCGTGGCTTTCAGGCCGACGCCATCGCGCAGCTTGATCAAGCCTTTGTCTTGCAGCAGAAGCAAGGCACGGCCGCCATTGGTGGGGTCGTTGGGGATGGCGATGCGGGCGCCCTCTTTCAACTCGTCCAGGCTCTTGATCTTCTTGCTGTAGATCCCGATCGGGAAGATCACGGTCTTGGCGATGCTTTCGAGCTTGTAGCCGCGATCCGCATTGGCGTTGTCCAGATAGGGCTGGTGCTGGTAGCTGTTGGCATCCAGGTCGCCGCCGGCCAATGCGGCGTTCGGCTGCACATAGTCGCTGAATTCGATGATCTGCAGCGCCAGACCTTGCTTGGCGGCTTCTTGCTTGACCACTTCAAAAATCTGCGCGTGCGGGCCGGCCGTGACGCCGATCTTCAGGGGCTTGTCTTGAGCGACCGCGGTCTGCGCGATCAGGCTGGCGCCTAACGCCAGGGCGGTCAACGATTTGATGAACAGCGATGTCATGGAACAGTTTCCTTGGAAAAAATCTTGTTAACGATGGGCCAGGCGGCGCACGAGCCAGTCGCCGGCACTCTGAATGATTTGCACGAGCAAGACGAGGACGACCACCACTGCCAGCATCACTTCGGGCAGGAAGCGCTGGTAGCCGTAGCGGATACCGAGGTCGCCCAGGCCGCCGCCGCCGATGGCGCCGGCCATGGCCGAGTAGCCGATCAGGCTGACGAGCGTGACGATGGTCGCCGCCACCAGACCGGGGAGCGATTCCGGGAGAATGACCTTGCAGATGATCTGAAAAGGCGACGCGCCCATGGCGCGCGCCGCGGTGATCAGCCCGGGATCCACTTCACGCATGGCGTTCTCGGCGATACGCGCCATGAACGGGATCGCGGCCACGGCCAGTGGCACGATGGCCGCCGTGGTACCGATGGACGTCTGCGCGACCCAACGGGTAAACGGAATGATGGCGACCATGAGGATGACGAACGGCACCGAGCGGGTGGCGTTGACGATCACGCCGAGGATGCGATTGACCGTCAATGACTCGAGCAGCGCGCCGCGGCGCGTGACCACGAGCACCACGCCCATGGGAATGCCGACGATGACGGCAATGGCGCCGGACACGCCCACCATCAATAGCGTCTCGAAAAACGAGAGCTTGAGGAGTTCAATGATCTGCGGATTCATCGCTGATGTCTTTTACGGTGATATTGCGGGATTGCAGCGCGGCGGCGGCACGGTCGAGTTCGGCTGCGGCGCCATGCGCCAGCACGAACAGCGTGCCCACCGCGGCGCCTTGAATGTCTTCGATACGCGCTTGCACGAGGCTGGCCTGCACATCGAAATCGCGGCCAAGTTGCACCAGCAGGGCTTGCGAGTCGCTATCGCCCACGAGCGAGAGGCGCCACAGTCGCGCGGCGACGCCGGGCTGCTTGGTCACGATGTCGTTCATGCGCTTGGCCAACGCCTGGCGGGTGAGTGCGGTAAGCGCGGTGCTCGTGGCAGCCGAGACCATACCGCGCGCAACCTCGCTCTTGGGCGCCGAGAACACATCGAGCGTGGCGCCCGTTTCAGCCACTTCGCCGTGCAACAGCACGGCCACGCGGTCGCAGATCTCGCGCACCACTTCCATCTGGTGCGTGATCATGACGATGGTGATGCCGGTTTTGCGATTGATATCGCGCAGCAGCGACAAAATCGTATGCGTGGTTTCGGGATCGAGCGCCGAGGTGGCTTCGTCGCTCAGGAGCACGTCGGGATGGTTGGCCAATGCGCGAGCGATACCCACGCGTTGCTTTTGCCCGCCGCTGATCTGGCTGGGATAGCGATCATGCAAGTGATCCAGGCCGACGAGCTTGAGCAGGGCATTGACGCGCGTGGGGATATCCGCGCGCGGCACGCCGGCCACTTCCAGCGGCAACGCCACGTTGCCGTACACCGTGCGGCGCGTGAGCAGATTGAAGTGCTGGAAGATCATGCCGATGCGGCGGCGCTGCTGGCGCAAGCGCGCTTCAGGCAGGCCGGTCAGTGCTTCGCCACCCACGTCGATGGTGCCGCGGTCGGGACGTTCGAGCAGGTTCATGCACTGGACGAGCGTGCTCTTGCCGGCACCGCTGGGGCCGATGATGCCGAAGATCTCGCCCTTTTCGACGCGCAGGTTGATGCCCTTGAGCGCTTCAAAGCGCCCATGCGGCGTGTCATAGGTTTTATAGAGGTCGGTGATGTGAATCATGGCGGCGCTATTCTGTCGGCTTTTTCATCCAAACAGAACGACTGTTTTCTCAGTTTTCAATAACTTTTAGTTATATAGACCGCAGGGCGCGGTGTACGGCGATAAAAGCATGTGTGCCTACGACGGCGAACCAGTGCTGCGGAGCATGCCGCGCGACGGCGATATCGCCCGCCGCCGGTGGGCACCAGCGGCGATCGGACGTACGCGAGGGAGTGAGCGCACGCCGCGAGCCACCGGCCCGGGCGTGCCGACAAGATCAACGCGCGCGCGAGATGCGCACTTCGGCGCCGCGGCGTTTGACCTCGAGACCTTCGGACGGCAGGATCCGCAGCCCTTCGAGCCCCTTGATGTAGCTCGATCCCTGCATTTGCATGACACGGATCTTGTTGCGCATGACCACCGGGTTATGCACGGGCATGCCGAACATCCAGACTTCGTCCAGAATGCGGGCGGAGTTGAAGTCACCGGTGTGCTGCGTGGCAGGCCCCAGGCACAACATATGGCCTTCCCGGCCGAACACCGGGTATTGCCCCAGCGTGCAGTCGATCGTCCATTCGGCGCCGCCTTCGTAGCGATGGCCGGTGTTCAGATCCCACCACGCCTCGCCCTTGGGCAGATACACGCGCACTTGGTTGCCGGGCTGCGTGATCGGTGCGACCAGCAATGCCGGCCCCAACAGATATTGCATATCCCAGGCATGCGCCTGCTCATCGTTCGGGAACGACATGGCCATCGAACGTTGCACCGGCAAGCCGGAACGCGCGGCGTCTTCGATGGCGCCCAGCACGTACGGGATCAAGCGATAGCGCCACTGCATCCACGTCTTGGCGTGCTCGGCCACTTCTTCGCCAAAGTCCCAGGGCAACAGACCCGGCGTGCCTTGGAAACAGAGGTTGCCTGAGAACACACCGCACGTGAGCCAGCGCAGGTACAACTCGGGCGTCATCGTATCCAGCGGGGCGCTTGCGCAACCGATCGCGTGGATTTGCACCGGCACCGCGCTGGCGCCGATGGACAAGGCCGTGCGCAGCGTATGCGTGAGGCCATCCCAATCGTTGCTGACCTGCGGACCCACTTGCCACGGCAACCGTTGGGCGGCCGGAAACAGATCGGTACCCGGTGCGATGCCTTCCGGCGGCACCTTGTGACCCGCCACGGCGTCGTACAGACCGCGACGCGCCAGCAGCGGATACTGCGTGCGCAAGGCGGCACCCGATTCGCCCGAACGCGCCGTGACGCCTTCCGGAATATCGATCTGCACATCGCAGGCGGGTGCATCCAGACCGTCGTCGACCAATTGGCGGTGACGCTCGACCCACAGGTTGTAGACATCCCGATAGGTCAAATCCAGCAAACCATAGGGCTTGCCTTGCGTGGCCGGAATGCCGTCGAACACCTGCGCCGAACCGTCGTCGCGCGACAGCAACCAACCGCGGTCTTCGAGTTCTTCGAAGAGCGGACTGGTATGCACGACGCCAGGAAAACCAGCGGCGCACACATGCACGTGGTGCTTGTGAAACAGCGCCAGCATTTGCTTGGCATCGGGAAACCGCGCCGCATCCCAGTCGAATACGGCCTTGTCGGATTGAAATGCCCAGGCCGCGGGCAGTGCCAGCGATACGGCATCCAACGGAAACGACTCGGCGCGCATGCGCTCGACCAACGCCACCGTTTCGGTAGGCATTTGGCCCGGCGCCTGCTGCAACCACGCGCCCATGGCCCACAGCGAGGGCTGGCCCGAGCGGCCGGTCAAGGCGGTGTACTGGTTGAGGATCTCGCCCGGATCGCCGACGAAGAAGAACACGTCGAGCGCGGTATCGTCGACCGTGACCAGGTAGGAAGACGGCTCGTCATCCACGCCCACCGCGTGCTCGACGCGGCGAATGGTATTGACGTACACGCCCCACCCTTTCGGGCTCCAGGCCAACGGCAACGCGCGATGCGCGGGATCGTCGGACACGACGAACTCTTGCCGGCGATTGAGATCGCCCGGCGTTTCACCCAGCCCGTAGACCGCTTCGCCGTCCTGCAATGCGAAGGTGGCCGTCCAGGTTGCGGCATCCTCATCGTCCAAGGCGTTGTGCCCAAAATCGGGCGACATCGGCGTTGAGTGCGATGTAAATACCAGTTGGTCGGCGCGATAAAGGGCAATCCGCACCGGACTGGTGTGAATTTCAAGCGCCGTGTCGCCTTGGGTGAGACGCCAGCCGTGCGCGTTATCCAAAGGTACAAGCGTCGCTTCGCCGACAGCCTCTTGGCGGGCCAACAGCATATCTGTGACAGCGCGCTGCCTGCTGGTGGGCTTTTCGTCTGACAGGCGAGACGCCTCACCGCAACGCAGCCGATATACACCGGGCGCGTGCGCCTCGATGGCCAGCCGCAACCCTTCGCCCGCGTCGAAATCGACGCGAGTGGAGCGGGAAGTCAGCAACTCGGCCGAATCGAGTTGTATCGTATGATCAAAATCGTACTTGGGCGGCACAGAGGATCCCCTGGCTTAAGCCAAAACCATCAAAAAACGCTATTTTGACGGATTTAGGCTTTGAAATAAACTCAAGTGGCCCTTTTTATTCTGTAGAGGGGCTGGACGGCACCTGCTGACCGTCCCTCTAGTGTGCCCTAACGTGGCGCAATAGCGTGTTGTAGCCCGGTTTCGAGGGGGCTGGGTTCACCGAAAAGCGTGGCTGAAATAAGATCGCCAGCGAGCGCCGACCAGCTCAATCCGCGCGATGCGTAGCCGGTGGCCACCCATAATCCGGCCCGATCGGGCACTGCACCGATGGCCGGCAACCTGCCCGGCAGCACCGCACGCCATCCCGCCCAACCCGGCATCTGATCCGGCCCCGAATGCATCGAGGCCCAATCGGCCGTGCCGCCGGACTGCCCGGAAAGCGTGTCAGCGCCGCCTGCCAGCAACCCGCGCACTTTTTCGATATTGACCGCGCGGCCGTCCGGCGTCACTGCCGACACGGCAGCGCCATGGGCGTATGTGCTGCCCGCCACACAATAGCCCTCCGTTGCGGGCAGCAGATAGCCCTGTCCACCCACGATACGGCGCGGCCCGCCCCTTAAGTGTTGCGCTGGCAAAAAGCTCACCTCGCCTGCCAAGGCGTGCATTTTGGCGAAACCGGGGCAAACCTGCTCCGTAAACGGCGCGAGCAAACGCGGCGCGTCGGCGGCATTGGCCACCACCACGATAGGCGCGAAAGCCACGATCGCGTCGTCCGCACCATGCGCGCACCATTGGCCGGCGGCATCCTGCGACAGGCGGCGCACATCGGCATGAACCGTTTTGACGCCAGGCGTGCCCAGCAGCCCGACGATGAGGGCGTGCGGATCGATGCGCATGCCACAGGAAAAATAGACGCCGCCGCGTGCCAGGTCCAGGCCGGCCAATGCCGACGCTTGCCCTGCATCGACCGCGCGCACCCAATCGGCCGGAAATCCGAGCCGGTGCACGGTGTCGGCCATGACGGCCACTTGGGCATCGTCGCGCGCCAGTTGCACCGTGCCGCAGCGCACGGGCGCCGCAGCACCGGGCAATGTGAGCCAGCGCGCCTGAGCGCGATGACTGCCCGCCCGCGAGAGTCGCGCACGCACATCGTCGTCACGTGAAATCAACGGTGTGAGTGCCGCAGCGCGGTGACCCGCGTGCACGCCTTGATCGACCCCGGCAGGCGCGGCATCGAGCACGGTGACGGCAGCGCCTCGCAATGCAAGGGCTTGAGCGATGCCCGCACCCGCGATACCGCCGCCCACCACCAGCACGTGGTCAGGCGAAGCAGTCATCGCTTTCCGACCGGGCCCGGCATACGTGCCCTGCGTCATCATGAGGCCGCCACCGGCGCCGCCCACAATCTCGGCATCGAACTGCGCCGCGCACAAGGCATTGACGACGGCCCGCTCGGTGACCCACGACGCCAGACGCGCGCCCGGCGCGGCTTGGCGGGCCAGATGAGCCATCACGTCGGCCGTATACATTTCGGGATTGCGCGTGGGCGAAAAGCCGTCGAGAAAGAACGCATCCACCGTCGCATCGGACTGCGGCAAGGTATGGCGTAGGTCGCCCAACGCGAGCGTAAGCGTGACGCGCCCGCCTTCGAATTCGAGCCGGTGCACACCGGGCAGCCGCGCAGGCCATTGCGCCAGCATGGCGTGAACGTCGCCCATCATGGCTTGCGGCACGAGGGCGGTGAGCGCCCGGCGCAGGTCATCGGCCGCCAGCGGATAGCCTTCGAAGGCCAACACGTGCAGCGAACGCGGGCGCTGCGGATCGCGGCGCCAAGCCTCCCACAACGTCAGAAAATTGATTCCCACGCCGAAGCCGATGTCGGCCACAGTGAAACGCGACGTGCCACGCCACCTCGAGGACGTGTCGGTGCCGGCCATGAAAATACGGGTGGCACGTACGAAGGCGCCCGTGCGGGCGTGATACGTTTCGTTGAAGCGCGCACTGTGCAAGGTGCCACCGTTATCCAGGGCGGCAAGTGGATCGGGCAACGCGTAGGTAGGAGACGAAGGCAAGGGACCCGACATGAAAAAGACAACTGGCGATTCTAGAATGAGGACGTCAGGGGTACCATCGGAAGATCGCCACCGATACGGCCCTGCCCGCTACAGCAACGCTTGACGCCGCTTCGATTAAAACCTAAGTTGAGACGCTCTACGATTCATGACTGATTCCACGCATATTGTTCCTCTCGATCTCGGCGGCGCACTGGATGTTGCCGTTACCGCAGCGCACGCCGGCGCTGCCATTTTGCAGGCCTACGCCAGCCACCGTGCCGATCTCGTGATCGACCACAAGGCGCGCAACGATCTGGTGTCGCAGGCCGACCGCGAATCGGAAGCGGCGGTGATCGAGATCCTGCGCGCCCGCACACCCGCCTTCGGCATCGTGGCCGAAGAAACGGGCGGACGCCCCGAAGGACAAGCCACCTGGTATATCGACCCGCTGGATGGCACCACCAATTTCCTGCACGGCATCCCGCATTACGCGGTGTCGATTGCGCTGGTGGCGCATGCCGGCACGGTGATCTCGGGCACCGAAACGTTGACCGAAGATACGCCTGTGGTTGCCGTGGTGTATGACCCCAGCCGCGAAGAATTGTTCAATTCGGTGTATGGCGTCGGCGCGTGGTTGAACGGCCAACGCATTGCCTGCTCGCGCACGCCCACGCTCGCCGAATCGGTAGTGGCAACCGGCTTCCCGTTTCGTGACTTTTCGTTTTCGGATCAATACATGCCGATGCTGCACGACGCGATCAACACCACGCGCGGCGTGCGACGCGCAGGCGCGGCATCGCTGGACCTGGCATGGACAGCATGCGGACGCTACGACGCGTATTGGGAAATGGCCTTGGCATCGTGGGACGTGGCGGCCGGTACGCTGCTCGTGCGCGAAGCCGGTGGCGTAGCGCGCGATATGTACGGACGCGACCCCTGGCCGATCGGCGGTTACGTGATTGCAGGCAACCGCGACACCACGGCGGAACTGCAGGCCATGATCGACCCGCATCTGAAGCGGCCTGAGTAGCTGCGATATCAGCCTAGGTCAGCCGCAGCATGACATGCCATTACCCTGCGGCCATACGCGCACTCAAGCGCGGCGTTGCGACGGCTCGGTGGGTTGCCGATCGGCGCCTCGCACTTCTTCCTTGGGCAGGTCCTCGCGCAGCTCGCGCCGCAGGATCTTGCCCACGTTGGTCTTCGGCAATTCTTCGCGAAACACCACCTGCCGCGGCCGTTTATAGCCGGTGAGCTTGTCGCGGCAAAACGTGAGCACGTCCTGCTCGGTCAGCGCCGGATCCTTCTTCACCACGAATACTTTCACCGCCTCGCCGGAGTGCTCATCGGGCACGCCGATGGCCGCGCACTCAAGCACGCCAGGGTGCGCGGCCACCACTTCTTCGACCTCGTTGGGATACACGTTGAATCCCGACACCAAGATCATGTCTTTCTTGCGGTCGACGATGCGGGTATAGCCCTTTTCGTCCATGACGCCGATATCGCCTGTGCGGAAAAAACCATCGGCCGTCATGGCGGCGCGCGTTTCGGCTTCATTGCGCCAATAGCCCAGCATGACTTGCGGGCCGCGGATACCAATCTCGCCGCGTTCGCCGATCGGCAAGGCATTGCCGGCATCGTCCAGGATCGCCACATCGGTGGACGGCAACGGCAAGCCGATCGCACCTGAGTATTCCGTGGCATCTGTGGGATTGACCACCGCCACCGGCGACGTTTCGGATAGTCCATAACCTTCGATCAGCGGTTTGCCCGTGAGCTTGAGCCATCGCTCCGCGACCGCGCGTTGCACGGCCATGCCGCCACCCAACGTCAACTTCAGCGGCGTGAAGTCGAGCTGGGCAAACGCGCTGTTGTGCGCCAGCGCGTTGAAGAGTGTGTTGACCGCCGGAAAGAGATTGACCGGCGTTTTTTTCCACGCGGCGACGAGCGTGGGCAGGTCGCGCGGATTGATGATGAGCAGGTTGCGCATGCCCTTGTGCATCGCATAGAACCCGCACACCGTGAGCGCGAAGATGTGATACAGCGGCAAGGCGCTGATGATCACCAGTTGCGACTCGCCCGAGCCGCGCAATGCGGGTGCCGCCACCGCCTCGGTTTGCAACGTATTGGCGACCAGATTGCGATGCGACAACATCGCACCTTTCGGCGTGCCGGTTGTGCCGCCGGTGTACTGCAGCACAGCGATATCTTCCATCGCAATGATGGGTGGCGTAAACGACGCGCGCGCACCTTGCGCCAGCACGGCATTCAATTTGACCGCGCCGTCGATATGCCATTCGGGGATCATCTTTTTCAGATACTTCGCCCCCAGATTGACCACCATCGATTTGAGACCGCCCAGCAAATCGCCCGGCCCGGTAACTACCACATGCTGCAGACTGCTGCGATCCGAAACGTCCTGCAGCGTGCGGGCAAAATTTTCGAGCAACACGATCACCGCGGCGCCACTATCCTTGAGCACGCGTTCGAGTTCGACGCTCTTATAAAGCGGATTGACGTTGACCACGACGTGGCCGGCGCGAAACACGCCCAGCAACGCCACCAGATACGCCGGCACATTGGGCATCATGATGGCCACGCGCGATCCGCGCGGCAGTTGCAAGGATTGCAGCCAGGCCGCAAAGGCGCGGCCGTGCTCGTCGATACGACGATAGGTGATGTCGGCGCCCATCGCCGTACATGCCACGCGATCGGCATGACGCACGCAAGCGCGATCGAGAAGATCGACAAGCGACGAATAGCCGTCGGTGGATATTTCTGCTGGCACCTCAGCCGGGTAGTGCGCGAGCCACGGTCGGTTCATGAGGGTTGTCTCCATTAGATATTTATGGGTTTGATGATACCCTCAGAAATATTGAATTTCGACCGTCATCCATATGAAACTCATCGAACCGATTTTGTCCTGGCACGCCGAATTGACGGCAATCCGACGCGATTTGCACGCGCATCCCGAACTGTCTTATGAAGAGTTCCGCACCTCCGATGTGGTGGCTGCGAAACTCACCGAATGGGGCATCGACGTTCATCGCGGCATGGGCGGCACAGGTGTGGTGGGCGTCATTCGCGGCAAGGGCAACAGCACGCGCGCCGTAGGGTTGCGGGCCGACATGGATGCGCTGCCGATGCAGGAGGTCAATACCTTTGCGCATGCGAGCACGATCCCCGGCAAGATGCACGGCTGCGGCCACGACGGCCACACCACGATGCTGCTGGGCGCGGCGCGCTACCTCGCGGAATCGCGCGATTTCGACGGCATCGTCTACGTGATTTTCCAACCCGCCGAAGAAGGCGGCGCGGGTGCCAAGCGCATGGTGGACGATGGCCTGTTCGACACCTTCCCGATGGACGCGGTATTCGGCATGCACAACTGGCCGGGCATGCCCGTGGGCCAGTTTGGATTGACCGACGGCCCGATCATGGCGTCGGCCAATGAGTTCAAGATCACGCTCACCGGGCGCGGCAGTCACGCCGGCATGCCGCATCTGGGTGTGGATCCTGTGATGGCGGTGGTGCAATTGGCGCAGTCGATGCAAACCATCGTCACGCGCAACCGCAATCCTGTCGACGCCGCCGTATTGAGCATCACGCAGATTCACACAGGCAGCGCGGATAACGTGGTGCCCAACGATGCCGTGATGCGCGGCACGGTGCGCACGTTTACGCTCGAAACGTTGGACCTGATCGAGCGCCGGATGCGCGAGATCTCCGAACACACGGCGGCGGCCATGGGTTGCACTGTCGACTTCCAGTTCGAGCGCAACTATCCGCCCACCATCAACCATCCCAAGGAAGCTGCGTTCAGCGCCGATGTGCTGCGCGATATCGTCGGCAGTCAGAACGTGAATGCCGCGGTCGACCCCACGATGGGCGCGGAAGATTTCGCGTTCATGCTGCTCGCCAAACCCGGTAGCTATATCTGGTTGGGTGCGGGCCTGGGCGAGCATCGCGATGCCGGCCATGGCATGGGCCCGTGCATGTTGCACAACGGCAGCTACGACTTCAACGACGATGTCTTGCCGCTGGGCGCCACATACTGGGTCGAGCTCGCTCGCAAATGGTTGGCGCAACCGGCTTAGTCGCTGTTGGACCGGTCGCTGTTGGACCGGTCGCTGTTGGACCGGTCGCTGTTGGACTGTAGCTGTTCGACCGATCGCTGTTTGACTGGTCGCAGTATGACCGGTCGCAGTTTGACCGGTCGCCGTTGAACACGTCATAGCGGGACCGGCCGCAAGCTAAGTGCATGCATCCGGACTAGTCATTCAAACACGCCGTCAGAAACCGCGCCGCCGCCCGACTGGGTGCGCTGGCGTGGGGCACCAAGATGCTCAAGGTGCGCTGCAAGGTGAATGACCCGATGCGCACCACGGCCAACGTGCCGTCCTCGTGCTGCATCGACATGGCCGACACAAACCCCACGCCCAACCCGGCGCGCACGGCGTGCTTCACGCCCTCTACCCCGGCAAGCTCCAGCGCCGCCACGGGGAAGTGGCCGGCATCGGCAAACGCTTGCTCGACCAATCGGCGCACGCCCGACCCCGGCTCACGCATCACCATCGGCTCATCGGCCAACGCGGCCAACGGCAAACGGCCGGCGCCGGCCAAAGGATGCGCCGCCCCCACGATGGCCACCACTTCATCCTGCCGCCAGGGATACACGGCCGTGTCGGCAGGCAATTGCGACGGCACTTCGCCTTCAATGAAAGCCATATCCAACGTTGGCAGTCGCTCGACGATTTCGCGGGTATTGCCATCGGATAGGTGCACGCCAACGGTGGGATGCGCCGTGCGGAACGCCGCGACCAATGCCGGCAGCAGATAACTCGCGGGTGTTGTGCTGGCTCCCAACCGCAATGTGCCGGCGATCACGCCCCGCCAGGTATCGCGCAGCGCGCGGGCTTGCTCGTAGCTCTGGCGCAGTTGCCGCGCGTGCTCGGCCAGCCGTTCGCCCGCCGCAGTCAGGGCGATGCCATGGCCGCTGCGGTGATACAGCGGTTCGCCAAACCAGACCTGCAGGGCACGCAGTTGCCCGGACACCGCGGGCTGCGAAAGATGCAGCGCCACCGCGGCGCGGCTGATATTGCGCTCATCAGCCACGCGGGCAAAGGTGAGGAGTTGGTCAGGGGTCATGGATCACTTGGGCTAGCAGGTGGAACGGTGAGGGGCGCAGACGTCAGCGCCAAGCTCATGAAGAGGCTGGGGGGTCGAACATCCTAGGTGGCAACAATTGATGCCCCAGATTCAAAGCAAAAGAACCAAGCCATTTCCTGCCATTCACATCAGAGACTATCAGCTTAGCTGATATTAGTTATCCGATAATCGGTCTTTGTCCAATGATGCCGGCGTTTTATATTGCTATACGTAATATCAAAACCTTGGAATATCGTGACCGCCCACGCCGCCTCCCTCTCACCCGCCTGGCGCGACAAACTCACCGGCATATTGTTCGTTGCCTTGTTTGCCGCTGCCGTCGTGCAGCTCGCCGATTTGCCGGCGATCAAGCAGTTGGGCTTTTCGCCGCTGGTCGTGGGCATTGTGTGCGGCATGCTGTTTGGTAATTTCCTGCGGGGCGACATGCCCGCGGGCTTTAACGCCGGCGTGCATTTCACCGCACGCCGCGTGCTGCGGGTCGCGGTGGCGTTGTACGGTTTGAACGTCAGCTTGCAGCAGATCGCCGCCGTCGGCATGCCTGGGCTGGTGGTCTCCACCACGATCGTGGTGGGCACGCTGGTGATCGGCACGGTCGTTGGGCAACGTTTGCTGGGCCTGGATCGCGATACCGCCATGCTTACCGCTGCCGGTAGCGCGATTTGTGGCGCAGCCGCTGTGCTGGCTTTCGAGCCCACGTTGCGCGCGCAGCCGCACAAGAGCGCGGTGGCGGTGGCGACCGTGGTGCTGTTCGGTACGTTGTCGATGTTTCTGTACCCGATTTTTTACCGGGCCGGTTGGCTGGGGCTCGACACGCAAGCGCTGGGCATCTATATCGGCGGCACGATTCACGAAGTGGCGCAGGTGGTCGGCGCCGCGAGCAATATCGACCCCGCAACCACCGAAGTGGCAACCATCGTCAAAATGACGCGCGTGGCCCTGCTGGTGCCGGTGCTGCTGGTGCTGGGCATGTGGCTGCGTCAGCAGCAGCGCAAGGAAGGTAGTGCCGAGGCTGCCAGCGCCAAACTGCCCATCCCGTGGTTTGCGATCGGCTTCCTGGTGTTCGCCATCATCAACTCGCTGAACATCATTCCCGCCGACGTGTTGACCGCCGTGCGCCGCCTGGACGTGTTTGCGCTCACGATGGCCATGACGGCCCTCGGCATGGAAACGCGCTTCGCCAGCATCCGCCAGGCGGGGCCCCGTGTGATGGTGCTTGGCCTCATCCTTTACGCCTGGTTGCTCATTGGCGGCTACGCCATCGTCAAACTGGCAGTCTGAGCGCGCGGGAGACATTTTTTTCCTGCATAATCGACCGGTTATCCGATGGGAGCCGGTTGTGACCGACGCGCGCGCAAAGACTGATACAACCACACTTCCCGCAGGCAGAATCCCGGTACTGCGCGTCATGCCGCAACCGTCCGACGCCAACATTCATGGCGACGTCTTCGGCGGCTGGATCATGTCCCAGGTCGATATCGCCGGCGCCGTGATCGCGGCCCGCCGCGCCGCCGGTCGTGTGGCAACGGTCGCCGTCAATGCTTTCGTCTTCAAGAAACCCGTATTTGTGGGCGACCTGCTGAGCTTTTACGCCGATATCGAGCGTGTGGGCCGTACGTCCGTCACCGTCTCGGTCGTCGTCTATGCCGAACGGCATCGGATGGACGCCGAAATCGTCAAGGTGACCGAGGCCTCCGTGACCTACGTCGCAACCGACGAAGCACGGCAAAGCCGCCCTCTTCCGCCTCTCTGAGTCAGGCATTTCGATGATGCACCCCCACGCCGACGAGAACCCAGCGGCCGTCAAGCCGCGCCGCCTCGATCCCGAAGACGCCCAGCACGCGCTGGGTGAAGTCCAGGAACTCCTGCGCCGCCAGCATCTGGTGGAAGAACTCGTACACCGGCAGGAAGCCGGCGACGACAAGGCGAAGATCGTCGAGAATCTCGTGCATCGTCAGCACGAGGCCGAGCTCAAGGCCATCATCGATGCGCTGCATCCCGCCGATGTCGCCTTCATCCTGGGCTCGCTGCCCAAGGACGAGCGCCAGATGGTGTGGGGATTGGTCGATCCCGAACACGACGGCGACGTGCTGCTCGAAGTCGAAGACTGGGTGCGCGAATCGCTGATCGAATCGATGGACCGCCAGGATCTGATGGCGGCCACCGGCAACATGGATGCCGACGAGCTGGCCGACCTGGCGCCCGATCTGCCGCCCGACGTGGTGGCCGAGGTGCAGAAGGGCCTGACCGACGAAGAGCGCGCGCAACTGCTGGAGGCCATGGGCTATCCGGAAGACAGCGTGGGCGCCATCATGGATTTCGAGATGGTGCGCGTGCGCGAAGACGTCACGCTCGAAGTGGTGTTGCGCTACTTGCGCCGCCTGCAGGAACTGCCCGATCACACCGACCAGATTTTCGTGGTCGACCGCCAGGATCGGCTGCAGGGCATCCTCGAGGTGTCGCGGCTGCTCGTGAGCGAACCCGAAACCGACGTGCGTTCGGTAATGAAAACCGACTATCTGGCGCTGAATCCGCTGGATTCCGATGCCGATGCTGCCGGCGCTTTCGAACGCTACGATCTGGTGTCCGCGCCCGTGATCGACGATCAATACCGGCTGATCGGCCGCGTCACGATCGCCGACGTCGTGGACGTGATGCGCGAAGACTCGCAAGAGCAGGCGCTGTCGCGTGCCGGTATGGCCGAAGAGGATATTTTCGCGCCGGTGATGAGCGCGTTGCGCAACCGCGCGCCGTGGTTGCTGGTCAATCTCTGTACGGCGGCGGTGGCCTCCACGGTGGCTTCGCGCTTTGAAAACACGGTCAGCCAGATCGTGGTGCTCGCGTTTCTGATGTCGATCGTAGCCGGTATCGGCGGCAATTCGGGCAATCAGACGATGACGATGATTATTCGGGCGCTGGCCATGGGCCGCATTACCGGCCGAAATCTTTGGCCGCTGGTCAAGCGCGAGATGATGGTGACCTTGCTGGTCGGGCTGTGCGGCAGCCTAGTGGCCGCCATGTTTGCGTGGGTATTTTCGGGATCGATCGCCATCGCGCTGGTGATGATGGCGGCGATGATCTGCAACATGCTGATCGGCGCGTCATTCGGTGTGATGGTGCCGATGGTGCGGGCGCGGTTCGGCAAGGATCCCGCCATTGGATCGTCGGTGCTGTTGACCTTCGCCACCGATTCGCTGGGGTTCTTTATCTTTCTCGGACTGGCGACGATCTTTCTGCTGTGAGGTGCACGGTAGCGCGCTGGTGGCCTCGGGTCGCAGCGCCGTCCGATTGCGCTTCAAGATGCAGCCGTTTTCGAGAGCCGTCGTTGGCGGACCGGTGTTGAGTGAACGCCATCGCGCAACCTCCCAACCTTACCAACGCAGGCCGGCCCATCAACGATTCAGCCTCAGCAACCGGCGAATCAGGCCATCAGGAGAGCGAGCGGCCAATCAAGCCATTACCGGAGCAAGCGGAGCGACCGGTTCCACTGCAGGCGCAGCCGATGCCGCCGACGCCTCCGTCAAACGCCGCACGAGCAATCCCAGGCGTTCGTCGTCGATGCCATGGTCGCGCAGCGCTCGCGCGGTTTGGGTGACGTAGTCCAGACATGGGCCCGAGGCGCCCACCGCATTGCGGATCGTGGTGAGCAAGGTATCTTCGGGCAATTCGCCTGCGTAATGACTGCACGCACGGTTCAAGAGGAAAGCCAGCGCGCGCACGGGCGGCGCCTCGCTGCGGCAGCTTGCCGCGCCCACCCAGCGCGGCGTGTAGGCACCCGTAGGCATCTCGCGCTGCCACAAGGTTTCAAAGGCCTGCGGCACATCGGCGGCGGCAATACGAAAGGCCACGCCGCGGCAACAGCCGCCGCGATCCAGACCAAACACCAATCCAGGATTATCGGGCGAGCCGCGATGGTCGTGCGACCACAGGCATAAGGCCCGATGAAAGCCGCGCACCGTGACCAGGCGCCGCTCGATCCAGGGGAACCCGGGGTGCCAGATCAGCGAGCCGTAGGCGAACACCCACAGATCGTCGGTCCGATTCCAACTTTTGAGGATGCTGTCGACCGTCGCCAATGACGTGCCGCACATCCGTCCGACCGACCCTGTCGGCCCCGCCAAAGACATAGCAAACCTCGACTTGCTGTCACATTCGCATGCCAGTCATGCAAGGTTTTATCCTACGCCCGCCCGCGGAGAAAAATATTGCAAGACAACAAAATGCTCTGAGGTGTTGCAAAAATGTCATCTCAAAAAGGACGATGGCGCGCAAAAATTTTGCGTGCTCTGGTTTGGCGTCTGCCGATGTGACGTGGGCCGGTCGTGCGATGTGCCGTGGGCCGGTCGTGGGTGGGCCATAGACGGGCCGTAGGCCGGCCAGCGTGGCACGCCACTCGTGCGGTCAGGATGGCGGATGGACGATCCATCCCAATGCCTACATCCATTGCTTGAATCAACAACGCCGATAACCTGGCAACTTCTCCCCGTAGACGGGCGCAGAAGACAATCAAACACAATCCAACGGCAATTCGGTCGTGCTTTTGATGACTTCCATCGAGAAGCTCGCACTGACGTCCAAAAGATCGACGGCGCCGATGAGACGGCGGTAAAAGCGGTCATACGCCGCCATGTCTTCCACGACCACCTTGAGCAGATAATCCACGTCGCCGGCCATGCGGTAGAACTCCACCACATTGGGCAAGGCGCTGACGGCCGAGATGAGGGATTGCGTCCAGTTGGCGTTGTGCTGACTGGTCTTGATGAAGACGAATACCGTGAGATTGAGGCCCAGCGCCTTGGGGTCGAGCAGGATGGCTTCGCGCGCGATGACGCCATCGTCTTTCAGCTTCTGGATACGCCGCCAACAGGGCGTGACGGACAGATTGACCTGCTCGGCGATCTCCGCCACGGAGCAGGTCGCGTTTTTCTGCAAAATGCGCAGAATCTTGATATCGGTCTGGTCCACACGAGCCTCATAAACAACAACAGCAATAGTTCCGCCATCTTGCCCGGTCGCCGCGCCAGCGTAAAGGCGCAGCCCAGGGCGAGTACGCATCGGCCAGTTATCGACCGTTTGGAATGTTTTTCTAATCGGGCCGCAATCGAGCTATGTATTGGCAACTTTGTACCCCGGCATCGTCTTTACGATGGAGGGATGACTTCCTCCCACGCCCACGCGCATCATCTGCCGTCGCTTTCCCCCGCACTGCGCACGTTGTGCGATGCCATGATGGGCGCGCGCGATGAGCCCGATGCCGAGCCCAACGCCTTGCCGGCGTTTCGGCTCACCGATCCGGCGGCCTTGCTGGAAGACTTGCCAAGCGCATTGCGCACCGGCCGGGCCGAAAGCTATACGCGGCACGTGATCTTCAGTGATCCGCAGGGCGCGTTCACGTTGGTGTATCTGATCTGGCGCCCCGGGCAGCACAGCCCTGTGCACGGTCATCGCACATGGTGTGGCTATCGCGTGCTGCAAGGCGATCTCACCGAAACGCACTACCGCTGGGACGACGCCAGCGAGACGGCGGCGGTCTGTGGCGGCAAGGTGCGCCGCGCAGGTGACCACATCGCCGCCAGCCCCGGCTTGGGGCATATCCATCGGCTGGGCAACGATAGCGATGAGGTGTGCATCTCGCTCCACATGTATGGCGTGCCGCGCGAAGCGATCTCGACGGGTGTGAATCTGCTCGTGACGGTGGCATCACCCGTTGACCGCAGAAGCATCAGTTCTCGAACGTGATCTTCGATGCTTTCACGAACGCCGTCCACCGATCGAATTCCTGCTTCACATACGCGTCCAGCGCCGGGCCATCGGAGCCCACCACTTCAAAGCCGGCGTCGGTGAGCTTCTGCTTCACTTCCGGTATCGCCAGCACGGCCTGAAAATCGGCCGTCAGCTTTTTCACAACGGGCTCGGGCGTGCCGGCCGGTGCAAACATGCCGCTCCACGAATACGCCACGAAGCCGGGAAAGCCCGACTCGGCCACCGTGGGCACATTGGGCAACTCGGGCAAACGCTTGTCGCCAGCTACGGCCAACGGCTTGATCTTGCCGGCCTGGATCTGGCCGCGCAACGCCGCGTAGCTCAGCCACGTCATATCCGACTGTCCGCCCACGACGGCTTGCACGGCAGGTCCGCCACCGGAATACGGCACATGCAGCAGCTCCACACCGGAGAGCTGCTTGAGCTCTTCGGGCGCCACGTGATTGAGCGACCCCACCCCGGTGGACGCGAAGTTGTAGCGATTGGGTTTGGCTTGTTTCGCGGCCGCCAGAAACGCCTTCAGATCGTCGCCGGGCACGGAAGGATTGGCACCGATGATGAGCGGAAACCGCACGGTTTGCCCGATGCTCACGAAATCCTTGAAGGTGTCGTAAGGCAGATTGTTCTTCACCACCGGATTGAGCGCGTGGTTATCGAAGCTCACCAGCAGCGTATTGCCATCCGGCTCGGCCCGCGCCACGTGCGAAGTGGCGATCTGGCTGGCAGCACCCGAACGATTCTCGACCACGACGGGCCGGCCGCCCATGCGCTTGGACAATTCGGGTTGAATGATGCGCGCCACGATATCGGTGCTGCCGCCGGGCGGGTAAGGCACCACAAGGATCAGCGGACGTTCCTGGGCGGCAAAGGTGGGTGCCGAGAACATCGATGCGCCGGCGGCCAGCGCCGCGCCAGCGAGGGCAAAAGTGCGCAGGGGACGCGAGAGAGACATGATGCAAACTTCCTGATGCGAATTCGGATAAGCCCGATATTATGAATGCCGCGCGGAAAGTTCTTCACATGACCGCACCGCAAACGGGGTTTTCCGCATTGCAAGCCCGATGCCGCCGCACATAGGATGTCGCCAGGGCGCTCTTGCGCGCTTCTTGTGGCGCTTACCGTTTCGCCGCATCCACCGCCGGTTGTGCGTCGCGCATTGCTTGTTCCACGCCATCCCAACCACCGCCCAACGCGGCGATCAGTTGCACACTTGCCGTCAAGCGATTGCCGATCAGATTCAACGCCGTGCGCTCATTCGATAGTGCCGTCGCTTGGATGGTGGCCACGCTCAGGTAATCGATCAAGCCCGACTCGTACTGATTGCGCGTCAGCCGCAGCGATTCCCGCGAAGAGTCGAGCGCACGGTTCTGCACCACCTGTTCACGTTCGAAGACGCGCATCTGCCCGAGATAATCTTCGACCTCGCCCAAGGCAGAAAGCACGGTTTGCCGATATGCCGCCACTTGTCCGTCATACGACGCTTCGGCTTGCTCGACCTGCGAGGCACGCAAGCCCCCATCGAATATCGTGGCGGCCAATTGCGGGCCCAACGACCAGAAGCGCGCCGGCGCCGTCAGCCATTCGGCAAATTGGCCGCTGCGAAAGCCGCCGTCGGCAGACAGGGTGAGGTTGGGAAACCACGCCGCTTTTGCCACGCCGATCTGCGCGTTGGCCTGTGCCATGCGGCGCTCCGCAGCCGCCACGTCGGGACGACGCTCGAGCAAGGCCGACGGCAGGCCGGCCGGGATCTGCGGCACGGCTTGGCCGAAGTCGGACGCCACCAAAGTAAATCGCGACGGCGGCACGCCGATCAGCACCGCGATGGCGTGTTCGAACTGCGCCCGCTGCCATTCGAGATCGATGGCCTGCGCACGCGTGCTCTCCAACTGCGTGGTCGCGACCGCAATGTCTGCACGGGCCGACAGGCCGGCGTCATAGCGATTGCTGGTGAGCTTGAGTGAGCGTTCATACGCCGCCACGGTTTGCGCCAGCAGGCGGGCCTGCTCATCGAGGATGCGCAGTTGGAAGTAATTTTGCGCCAAGGCCGATTGCGCGCTCAAGCGCGCCGTCGCCAGATCCGACACGCTGGCCTGCACGTTGGCCTGCTGTGATTCGATATTGCGGCGCACGCGGCCCCACACATCGGGCTCCCAGCTCACGGTGCCCGAGGCGGTGTATTGATTGCTGGGCCCGCCGCCCGACGATGTAGTGCTGCCCGAGCCCGAGGTGCCGTTGCCGCTGCCCGAACGTGAGAGACCTGCGCCAGTGGTGATGAGGGGAAACAGATCGGATCGCGCATTGCGCACGAGTGCCAGCGCCTGGCGGTAGTTCGCCTCGGCTTGCGCCACGTTTTGATTGGCGATGTTGAGCTGCGTCATCAGCCCGTCGAGCGTGCCGTCCTGGTAGATGCGCCACCATTCGCCACGGGCGTGATCGTCGCGCGGCTGCGCCGGCGTCCAGCCCGAGGTGTCCACGGCGGCTTCTTTATAGCCCTCGCCCACATCCACCACCGGCGGCACGTAGTCGGGGCCCACGGCGCAGGCGCTCAACCCCGCGCAAAGCGCGATCATCACGGCGCGTCGCAGCGCGGAGCAACCAGGAGAGAACGTCGACTTCATAGCGATTCCAACTCAGGATCGTCGCGCCGACCACGGCGGCCGAAGCGCGTGTGGCCCCATAGACGCAGGCGATCCAGATAGAGATAAATGACGGGCGTGGTGAAGAGCGTCAGCAACTGGCTGAGCACCAATCCACCCACAATCGTAATGCCCAAGGGCTGGCGGATTTCGGCACCCGCGCCAATGGCCAGTACCAACGGCAGCGCACCGAAAATGGCGGCCATCGTGGTCATCATGATGGGCCGGAAGCGCGTGACGCACGCCTGAAAAATAGCATCCGACGGCGACAACTTCTGATGACGCTGCGCATCGAGCGCGAAGTCCACCATCATGATGGCGTTCTTCTTCACGATCCCGATCAAGAGAAACACGCCGATCAGCGCAATCAGCGTAAACGGCGTATTGAGCACTTCCAATGCGAGCAACGCGCCGATGCCGGCCGAGGGCAACGTCGAGAGAATCGTGAGCGGATGGATGAAGCTCTCGTACAGGATGCCCAGCACGATATACATCGTCACGAGCGCAGCCAGGATCAACCACGGCTGCTGCGACAAGGTCGTTTGCAATAGCGCGGCCGTCCCTTGAAAACCGGCCTGAATCTGATCGGTGGGCAAGGCGATGCGCGCGATGGCATCCTCGACCGCGAGCGTGGCCTGCCCCAACGACACGCCCGGCGCCAGGCTGAACGACACCGTGTCGGCCACGAACAATCCCTGGTGCGAGACGCTGAGCGGCGCGGTGCCCACTTCGAAACGCGCGAACGAAGCCAGCGGCACACGATCGCCGTTGGCGGTGATGACGTCAACCAATTTGAGCGACTCGGCATCTTCGGCAAACCGCTGGTCCACGCCCATCACCACGTTGTACTGGTTGAGCGGGCCATACATCGTCGACACCTGCCGCTGACTGAACGAATTGTTCAGCACCGACGAGATCGAGGCCATGCTCACGCCCAGGCGCGTGGCCGCTTCGCGATCGATGACCAGATTGATCTGCGTGCCGCGATCGCTGGTATCGGTATCGACGTCTGTCAGCTCAGGCAAGGCCGCCAGCGCCCGCTGCACGCGCGGCATCCACGTGCGCAGCACCGGCAGATCGCTCGCCATCAGCGTGTATTGGTAGGAGCCGCTGCTGTCTCGTCCGCCCACGCGAATATCCTGCTGCGCCACCAGGAACATATTGGCGCCCGCCACGTTGGCCATCTGCTTGCGCAAGCGGTTGATCACGGCTTCGGACGGCACGCCACGCTCCGACATAGGCTTGAGCTGAATCTGCATGAAGCTGCTGTTGCTGCCACCGCGTCCGCCCACGAAACCGGTCACGCTTTGCACCGCCGGATCCTTGAGAATCACGCCACGAAAATATTCGAGCTTGGGCACGGTCGCTTGAAACGACGTGCCTTGATCGACGCGGAAAAAGCCGATGAGCTGCCCCGTATCCTGCTCCGGGAAAAAGCCCTTCGAAATCGCGCCATACAGATACACGTTCAAGCCGATGGTGCCCACCAGCAGCAACATCATCGTGATGCCGTGACGCAAGGCCCACCGCAAGGCGCTTTGATAGCGCAGCAGCAACCACGCAAACCCCGATTCAGACCAGCGCATGATGCGGTTGGGCGGCGGCGCGTCGTCAGGTTCGCGCTCGAGCCAGCGCGCGCACAGCATCGGCGTCAATGTGAGCGACACCACAAGCGAGACGAGTACCGAGGCGGACAGGGTGACGGCAAACTCGCGGAACAATCGCCCCACAATGCCGCCCATCAGCAGGATGGGAATGAACACCGCCACCAGCGACAAGCTCATCGACAGCACCGTGAAACCCACCTCGCGCGAGCCCCGCAATGCCGCCTCGCGCGGTGGCATGCCGTCTTCGATGTGCCGCATGATGTTCTCGAGCACCACGATGGCATCGTCCACCACGAATCCGGTGGCCACGATCAGCGCCATCAATGAGATGGTATTGAGCGTATAGCCGCAGAAATACATCACCGTAAACGTGCCCACCAACGACACCGGCACGGCGATGCTGGGAATGATGGCCGCACGCCAGCGGCGCAAGAACAGCAGCGTGACCAGCACGACCAGGCCGACCGCGATGATGAGCGTGAGTTCGGCTTCGTGCAACGACGCGCGGATACTGGGCGTGCGATCTTGCGCCACCACCATCTGCACGCTACCCGGCAGCAAGGCGTTGAGCTGCGGCAACTGCCGCCGCACTTCGTCTACCGTCTCGATGATGTTGGCCGCGGCTTGCCGGCGCACGATCAGCAAGATCGCCGGCTTGTCGTTGGAGAAGCCCGTCTGGAACAGATCTTCGACCGAGTCTTCGACGCGCGCCACGTCCGAGAGCCGCACCGGCGCGCCATCGCGCCAGGCCACGATCAGCGGCCGGTATTGCTCGGCACGATTGAGCTGGTCGCTGGCCAGAATCTGCCAGTGATAATCCTCGTTTTCGAGCACGCCCTTGGGCCGGTTGGCGTTGGCGCTGGCCAGGGCCTGGCGCACTTCATCCAGCGATACCCCGCGATTGGACAAGGCCCCAGGCAGCAGGTTGACCCGCACGGCCGGCAGCGAACTGCCGCCAACCGTGACTTCGCCCACGCCGTTGACCTGCGCCAGGCGCTGCGCGAGGATCGTGGCGGCGATGTCGTAGAGCTGCCCCTGGCTCAAGGTGTCTGACGTCAGCGCCAGCGTCATGATGGGCGCGGAAGACGGGTTGGCCTTGTTGTAGGTGGGATTGCTCTTCAGGCTGGTCGGCAGCAAGCTGCGAGAGGCATTGATGGCGGCCTGCACATCGCGCGCCGCGCCATCGATATCGCGGCTGAGATCGAACTGCAAGGTGATGCGCGTCGACCCCTGCGTGCTGCGCGACGTCATTTCGGTCACACCGGCAATACTGCCCAGCGCGCGCTCCAGCGGCGTGGCCACGCTGGACGCCATGGTTTCGGGACTGGCACCCGGCAGGCTTGCCGAGACCGAAATCGTCGGAATATCCACCTGCGGCAACGGCGCCACCGGCAGCAGCACGAACGACAGAATGCCCACCAGCACCACGGCCAACGACAACAGTGTCGTGGCCACCGGGCGATTGATGAAGGGCGCGGACAAGTTCACGCCGGGCGCTCCGTGGGCGGCGCGGGCGGGTGATCGCCAGGGGTTGCGTGCGCGTCATGCGACACCGGGCCCGCAGGCTTCTTGCCCCGGCGAGACAGGCGATCGAACATCAGATAGATCACCGGCGTCGTAAAGATCGTGAGCAACTGGCTGAACAGCAGGCCCCCCACCATCACGAGCCCCAGCGGCTGGCGCAACTCGGCACCCGTTCCAGTGGACAACATCAGCGGCACGGCGCCGAACAGCGCGGCCAACGTGGTCATCAGAATGGGCCGGAAGCGCAGCAGCGCCGCTTCGTGAATCGCCGCAAGCGGCGCCAGCCCGCGCGTACGCTCCGCATCCAGGGCGAAGTCGATCATCATGATCGCGTTCTTCTTGACGATCCCGATCAGCAGAATGATCCCGATGATGCCGATCATGTCGAGCTCGGTACCGCTGATCAAGAGCGCCAGCAACGCCCCCACCCCGGCCGACGGCAGTGTCGACAGAATCGTGATCGGATGGATATAGCTTTCGTACAGCACGCCCAGCACGATATACATCGTGACGATGGCGGCAAGAATCAGCAGCAGCGTGCTCGATAGTGACGACTGGAACGCCTGGGCCGCACCCTGGAAGCGCGTTTCGACGCCGCTCGGCATGCCGATATCGACCTCGGCCTTCTTGATCGACTCCACGGCGTCCGACAGTGACGCGCCCGGCGCCAGATTGAACGACACCGTGACCATCGGGAACTGATCCAGCCGGTTGATGGCCAGCACCGTGCGCCGCTCGGAGATCGTGGCGATGCTGGCCAGCGGCACCAACGTGCTGTTGGTGGTGGGCACGTAGATGCGTGCCAAGGCTGACGGATCCTGACGGAACTGCGGCGCCACTTCGAGCACCACGCGGTACTGATTGGACTGCGTGAAGATGGTGGAGATCAAGCGCTGACCGAACGCGTCGTAAAGCGCCTCATCCACGGCCGACGCGCTGATTCCCAAGCGCGATGCGGCATCGCGATCGATGTCGACGTAGGTTTGCAAACCCTCGTCCTGCAGATCGTGCGCCACGTCCGCCAACCCGGGCGTCTCGCTCAGCTTGTCTACCAGCTTGGGCGCCCACTGACTCAGTACCGACAAATCCGGGTTGGACAGGGTGAGTTGATACTGCGTGCGGCTGACCCGATCCTCGATGGTGAGATCCTGCACCGGCTGCATGTACACGGTGAGCCCCGTGCGGTCGCCCAATCGTTCCTGCAGCCGCGCCATCACGGTGGCCACCGAATCGCTGCGGGCATCGCCCGATTTGAGCGCAATCTGCATCCGGCCCGCAGCAATGGTGGCATTGCTGCCATCCACGCCGATGAACGACGACACCGCGGACACGGCCGGATCTTCCATGATGATGCCGGCGGCTTCGCGCTGGCGCGTGGCCATGCCGGCAAACGAAATCGATTGCGGACCCTGCGTGATGGCCTGGATCAGCCCCGTATCCTGTTGCGGGAAGAAGCCCTTGGGCACCATGGCATACAGCACCACGGTAAGCGCAAACGTGCCCAGCGCCACCAGCAATGTGAGCTTGCGGTGCGCCAGCACCTTGACCAGAATGCGGTCGTAGACGCTTACCAGCCGATCGATGCAGCGGCCCGTAAACCGGTGGAAGCGGTTGTGCTTTTGCTCCGACTCGGGCTTGAGCATGCGCGCGCACATCATCGGCGTGAGCGTGAGCGACACCACCAGCGAGAACAGAATCGCCACCGCCAAGGTGACCGCGAACTCGCGAAACAACCGCCCCACCACTTCGGTCATGAAGAGCAGCGGGATCAACACCGCGATCAGCGACAGCGTGAGCGATATGAGGGTAAAGCCGATTTGAGACGCGCCTTTCAACGCCGCCTGCATCGGCGTTTCGCCTTCTTCGATGTGGCGCGCAATGTTCTCGATCATCACAATCGCGTCGTCCACCACGAAGCCGGTCGCGATCGTCAACGCCATCAACGTCAGGTTGTTGATGCTGAATCCGGCCAGATACATGATGCCGAATGTGCCGATCAACGAGAGCGGCACCACCACGCTGGGGATCAGGGTGGCGGTAAAACTGCGCAGGAAGATGAACGTCACCATCACCACCAGCGCGATGGCGAGCAGCAACTCGAAGCGCACGTGCGCCACCGATTCGCGGATGGTCAGCGTGCGGTCGGTAACGGTCGACACGTCGAGCGTGGCCGGCAACGCCTGCTTCAGCGCAGGCAGCAACGCGTAGATGCGGTCCACCACATCGATCACGTTGGCACCGGGCTGGCGCTGGATGTTGAGCAGGATCGCGGGCTCTTTGCCGGCCCAGGCCGCCTGGCGGATGTCTTCGGCGCCCTGCACGGCGAGGCCCACGTCTTTCAAGCGTATCGGGGCGCCGTCCTTGTACGAGATGATGAGGTCGTTGTAGTCCGTGGGCGAACGCAGTTGGTCGTTTGCATTGATCGTGGTCGAACGCTGCGGTCCGTCCAGATTGCCCTTGGGCTGGTTGACGTTGGCGCCCACGATCGCGGTGCGCAGATCGGCCAGACTCAAGCCATTATTGGCCAAGGCCGTGGGGTTGACCTGCAGCCGCACCGCCGGCCGTTGGCCACCGGCCACGCTCACCAGGCCCACGCCCGGAATCTGCGAGAGTTTTTGCGCCATCCGCGAATCGACCAGATCGCGCACCTGCGGCAGCGGCATTGTGGGCGACGAAATCGCCAGCGTGAGCACCGGCGCATCGGCCGGGTTGACCTTGTTGTAGATCGGCGGCACAGGCAGATCGGACGGCAACAGATTGGAAGCGGCGTTGATTGCCGCCTGCACTTCCTGCTCCGCCACGTCCAGGCTCACTTCCAGCGTGAACTTGAGCGTGATCACCGACGCCCCGCCCGAACTGGACGACGCCATCTGCGCCAGGCCCGGCATCTGCCCGAAGCGCCGCTCCAAGGGTGCGGTGACCAACGTGGTCATCACATCGGGGCTCGCGCCCGGATACAGCGTGACCACCTGGATCGTGGGATAGTCCACTTCCGGCAGCGCCGCGACCGGCAAGAACCGATAAGCGATCAGCCCGGCGATCAGGATCGCCAGCATCGACAGCGTGGTGGCGACCGGCCGCAGAATGAAGAGGCGTGACGGGCTCAAGGCGCGGGATTCCGGCGGCGTTGCGTCGTGCTGCCATCGGCGCCCGGCGGCGTGCCGCCGCCCAAGGTACTCCCCGCGGCGGCCGGAATCGCGGCGGCCGCGTCGGTCATCACCTGCACCTTGCTCTCGTTGCGCAAGCGGTCGGTCCCTTCTGTCACGACCACCTCGCCCACATTCAATCCTTTGTTGACCGCGACCATATCGTTGTAGATGGGGCCCAGTTCAACCGTGCGCACTTCGATCGTGTTGTCCGCCTTCACCACGAAAACGAATGCGCCGGTGGCGCCCTGCTGCACGGCCACCGTCGGAATCGCGGTGGCGTTTTCGCGCGTCTGCACCAGCAGCCGCATATTGACGAACTGGTTGGGGAACAGGCTCTCGTCGGCGTTCTCGAAACGCGCCTTGAGCTTGACCGTACCGGTGGCGACGTCGATCTGGTTGTCCAACGTTTCGAGCTTGCCGGACGCGACGCGGCGTGTATTGGCGCGATCGTAGGCGTCCACCACCAGCGTGGCGCCGCCGCGCAGTTGCTTGAGCACTTCGGGCAACTGCGTTTCGGGAATGGTAAACATCACCGCGATCGGCTGGGTTTGGGTGATCACGACCAGGCCTGCCGTATCGGAACTGGCGACCAGATTGCCGACGTCGACCTGACGCAGGCCGAGACGCCCGGAGATCGGCGCGGTAATGCGCGCGTAATCGAGCTGCAGCTTGGCACTGCTGACCGCCGCCTGATCGCTCTTGAGCGTGCCTTCGTACTGTCGCACCAAGGCGAGTTGCGTATCCACCTGCTGGCGGGCGATCGAGTCCTGCTTGAAGAGGGTTTGGTAACGTTGCAGATCGCGGCGGGCGTTGTCGAGCTGCGCCACATTTTGCTGCTGGGTGCCCTGTGCCTGCGCCAAGGCCACCTCGAAAGCGCGAGGATCGATCTGCGCCAACAAATCGCCCGCTTTTACCCGCTGCCCTTCGTCGAACGCCACCTTGACCAGCTCGCCGCCCACCCGGCTGCGCACCGTGACGGTGTTGTAGGCGGTTACCGTTCCGAGGGATTGCAGATAGATCGGCATGTCTTGCGCCCGCGCCGTGGCTGCCTTCACCGGGATGGGCATATTCATGCCCATCGCCCCCGGTGGCGCGCCCCGCGTGCCGGGTCGCCCACCCGGCGCCGTCGTCGCCGCCGGCTTCATCAGGAACCAGATCACCCCGGCCGCGACGAGCAGCAAGACGATCAGGCCTGCGATGCGCGCACGCGTCCAACGGGAGCGCGGCGGCGAGGAGTGGGGCTGTGACATGTTACGAAGATCCGGCGGGCCTATACGAAGCCGCTATTGTGTACGAGCGGGACGCCGAATGAAATTCCAACGATTGCAGTTGAAATCGTCCGCAACAGGAAAATCGCTTGCAGATTGAATAACTTGGCCGATTTCGCCCCGAAAATGTGTGATCAGGCGTTACACAAGGCCATCGTAAACCCGACATCCCCGGTGATTGGCTGGGGCTTCAATTCGCCATCCTGGGTGGAAAAGCGAATCCACACCATGTATTTATTGGCGCTGATCTCGGGAAAGGCCCCTTGCGCCGGATCGATCCACACCCGGCACAGCTGATATGTCTTGCCGCCCAGCATCTGCTGGTAGGCGCCCTGATCCGAACGCGCTTCGGCCTTGTCGCCCGACTCGCGAACCAGCCGCAACGCGATGCGCAAGCCTTCGTGCATCGGCAGCAACGGTTGAATCCAGCGCTCCAGGTCCTCGTGACGGCCCGCTTCCGACTTGTGTTGCCATGCGTGATACGACGGCATATCGACCTGGCTGGCGCCACCCGGCACGGCCAGGCGGCCGCGCAGGCTGTTGAGCCACTCGTTCTCGCGCAACGCCTGCCCGGTTTTACCGGCGGCGCTCAGGGCACCGGTGACCTGCTCCATCTCACGCAGCATATTTTCGAGCGCGTCCTGCTCCACGCGAGGATGGCCGCGCAAGTTGGTGAGCGAGATGCGCTGGCGCTCTACGTCTTGCAGCACCGAGGCCTTGATTTCCGTGCGCTCGCTCGCGTCCAGGATGTCGAACAAGGTGGTGATGGCGATCTGATGCTGCCGCAGGTTATCGCTGCGGGCGAAGTAGAAAAGCCGATCGAACAGATACTCGAGCCGAAGATAGGCACGGATACGTTCATTAAAGGGATATTCGTAAAGAATCACGTTTGCTGTTCACCTTTCGCTAACCCATTCCGCTCTTTACCGGAGGGCGTGTGAGCCTTCCAGGGGCCGTCCGACAGCAAGACGGCGTCATCATCCGCGCGCGTCTGCGCACCAACGGTCATGCAAGGCTTGAACACGTGTTTTCAACTGCGCGGTGGTGACGTCGCCACCGTTATCGATGACATCGTCCGCCGCGGCGAGCCGGTCGTCACGACTGGCTTGTGCCGCCATGATACGCCGGATGGTGTCTTCCGTCAGCCCGCTGCGCAGCACCACGCGCGCGATCTGCGTAGGGGGATCGCAGTCGATCACGCAGATGCGATCGACGCGGTTGCGCCACCTTCCGGACTCGACCAACAGCGGCACCACATACACCCGGTAGCAGCCGGTTGCCGCTGCCGCCCGCGCTTCGGTCTCGCGGCCGATCAAGGGATGCAAAATCGCTTCGAGCTCGCGCCGCGCTTCGGGCGCTGCAAACACCCGCTCGCGCATCCAGGCCCGATCCATCGCACCGTCGGCATCGATCGCCCGCGCGCCGAAATGCGCGCGTATGCCGGCGATGGCCGCGCCACCGGGGGCCGTGAGGGCATGGGCGACGTCGTCGGTGTCGATCACCGCCGCGCCCCATTCGGCCAACCACCGCGCCACGCTGGATTTGCCCGATCCGATTCCGCCCGTCAAACCGATCTTGAACATTGCATCCTTTTTTGTTTTGGCCACACCGTGATGCGGCGGCCGCTGCGTCGTGCACCCCGCCATCGATTGCCGCGCGAATGACAAGCGCCTGGCAGGTTTTTCTGACGCTCAGCGCGACTCATCCGCTGCCCTCACCATACCGCGCCATCGGCCAGCCACAGCCCGAATAGCCCGGCCACCGCCAGATAAGGACCGAACGGCAACGCTTGCCCGCGCGACGCGCGCCCCGTAGCCATGAGGCTCAGGCCCACGACGACGCCGGTCAGGGATGCGGCCAACAACAACCACGGCACCATCGCCAGGCCCAACCAGGCGCCCAGCGCGGCAAGCAGTTTGAAGTCGCCATAGCCCATGCCTTCGCGCCCGGTGATGGCGCGGAACACATGGAAAACGAGCCACAGAAAACCATACCCGAAGACCGCGCCCAACACGGCCTGCGGCAAAGGGGCAAACGTGCCGTTCAAATTGACGAGCAATCCCAGCCAGATCAACGGCAACGTAACGATATCGGGCAAGAGATTGGTGCGGGCATCGATCCAGCCCAGCGCGATCAGCGCAGCCGCGAGCACCATGGCGTATAGCGCGGGCCACGTCACCCCAAAACGCCACACGCATAAACCAAATGCCACGGCGGTCATCACCTCGACGATTGGATAATGCGCACCCACCGGCGCCGCACAATGCCGGCAGCGGCCCCGCTGCAGCAGCCCGCTGAAGATCGGTATGGTGTCGCGCCATTGCAGCGGCGCGCGGCAATGCGGGCAATGATCGCCCGGCGCAAGCAAATTCATACGTGCGGCAGCAGGCTCGGCGTTGTCGGCTTCGCGCCCTTGCGCCGCCCACTCTTCTTCCATCATCAGCGGCAAGCGATGAATCACGCGCGTGAGCAGACTGCCGACGCAGGCGCCGAGTACGGCGGCAAGCCCCAGCACCCACCAGAACAAAGCAAGATCGGAAGGGAACGACATGATGGCGGCATTATTCATCATGCCGCCGCGTATTCAAACCGTGACACATCGAAACGCACCGATCCGAATCGTGCCAAGGGCCCGCGGATATGCGTAGAATGCTGCGTAAAACCCCTTATCTCGCGGATCGACACCATGGCTGCTGCATTTCCCTCCCTCACTCTCCGGCGTCAGCCGCTCTTGCTGTGGGGATCGGTCTTCGCGCTGACCTTTGGCGCAGCAGGTTGCGCGCAGCAACGCGACAATGCCGGCTACTACGATCTGCCGGCCGAAAGCTCGGTTACCGATTCGCAAAATCAGGCGCAAGGTGGCGGCTATCGCAGCACGCTGCGCGCGCCGTCGCAATTGCAGATCGCGTTGAAGCCGGATGCCAAAACGCCCAGCCAGCAAGCGATTGCCGCTTCGCAAGCGCAAAACGATGGCGAGCCGGTCGTCACCGCCGCCAACGAGAGCCCCAATCCCGCACGCCGCGGCGCGACGGCCACGGCACAACCCGTGGTGGCAACCGCGTCGACTGCGAATGAGCCGGCCGCGCAGATGAGCGAAACCGCCGCGCGTCTGGTGCCGCAGGCCCATACCTATCTCGGCACGCTGCCGTGTTTTGGCGCGGGTATGCAGTGCTCCGGTCAACGTCTGGTGCTCACCCTGGCGCCCAACGGCCGCTGGCGTGCACGCTCGTCCTATCTGAATCAGTCGGCCGGTGTGAGCACCGCCAAGCCCATCACCGAACAAGGCTGCTGGGACGCCACCGACGAAAAACCGCCGCGCGTCATGCTGCTGGATAACCGCGGCAACATGCGCGCCGAATTCGTGGTCACCGCCAATAACGTCTTGCGCGTACGCGCGATCGACGGCACCACGCCCAATCTGAGCTACAACCTCACGCGCCAGCCCGATCTGGACGCCATCGACGAGTTGAACGGTCAACCGGCACCGGCCTGCAAGTAATCGCTGCCGAGGCCCGGCGCGCAAGCGCCGGCGTCGTTGCATGGCGGTAATTCCCCCAGTGGCAATTCGCCTTGACCGGATTCGGTCGCGGCGCATTGCACGTCGGGCTCGGCCAGCCGGATTGGCGGCCCGCACATCAACCGCACCAGCTCCACCGCATTGCGCACCGCAAGCTTGGCAAACACGCGCGCACGATGCGCTTCGGCCGTGCGCTGTGAAATCCCCAACTCGATTGCAATGACCTTGTTTGGCTTGCCGTCGGCGAGATAGCCGAGCACCTCGCGCTCACGCGGTGTGAGGCGCGCCACGCCTTCCGCCAACGAGCCGGGCTGCGGCAAATCGTAAGGTGTGTGTTGTGGTTGCGCCATCGTGCCCTCTACTGTCGAAGGGCAAGTCTGTCATGTGCGCGGCGCGCCCACTAGCTGGCGATTCTGACAGGGGTCGGCGCTGCCCCTTGGCGGCCCGCAGTCACACTTCCAGGTTGTCGATCAGGCGCGTGGCGCCCAACTTGGCCGCCGCCACAATCACCAGCGGCGTCTTGCCTTCGATATCCGCTGAGACCGGCGCCCGCAAGTCCTGCTGCCGGCGCAATGCCAGATAGTCCACGTGCCAGCCGTGCGCGGTGAGGTCTTCCTGCGCCGCCCGTTCAAGCGCCGCAATATCCATCTCACCGGCAATCACTTGCTCGCGCAGGCCTTGCAGCAGCGCATACAAACGCGGCGCCTCGGCGCGTTCTTCTTCCGAAAGAAAGCGGTTGCGCGATGACATCGCCAGCCCGTCCGCGTCGCGCACCGTTTCATGCGCCACGATATCCACCGGCAGTTGAAACTGACGGCACATATTGCGCACGATCATCAACTGCTGGTAATCCTTCTTGCCGAAGACGGCCGTGCGCGGCTGCACGCACGACAGCAGCTTGAGCACCACCGTGCTCACGCCGTCGAAGAACCCAGGCCGAAACTCGCCTTCCAGGATGTCGCCCAGATCGGCGGGCGGCTGCACGCGAAAATTCTGCGGTTCGGGATACAGCTCGCGCTCATCGGGGGCGAACAGCACATACACATCGCGCGCGGCTTCGAGCTTTTCGATATCGGCTTCGAGCGTACGCGGATAGCGATCGAAATCTTCGTTGGGGCCGAATTGCAGCCGATTGACGAAAATGCTGGCCACCACGGGGTCGCCGTGTTGGCGCGCTTCTTTCATGAGCTGCAGATGCCCCTCATGCAAGTTTCCCATCGTGGGCACGAAGGCCGCACGGTTTTGACCGCGCAACTGATCGCGCAATTCCTGAATGGTGTGGACGACTTTCAAAAACGGTCTCCGGTCGCGGCCATGACGGCCATCTCATCGAAGCGGCAACGTTCAGGCAGCTACCGCGGTGTAAGCCAGGCGCACGTAAATCGGCGCATAGGGTTCGGCTTGCGTGATCTCGAGCAGCGACTCGCGAGCGAGCTCGAGCATGGCGATGAAGTGCACCACCACGACGGCGGCGGGCGCACCCGCACCGATGCGCTCCATGAACAGATCGGAGAACTCGATGAACCGCACATCGCCCAAGCGGCGCAGGATGTGCGTCATGTGATCGCGCACGGACAACTGCTCGCGCGTGATGTGATGATGCTGATTGAGCTTGGCGCGCTTCATGATGTCGGCCCAGGCCTGGCGCAGATCGTCCACGCCCACCTCGGGCAAGGCCCGTTCCACGCTCAGATCGGCCTCGGCGTGCGCGATCATGAAATCGCGGCCCACTTGCGGGATGGCGTCCAGATTGCGCGCGGCGAGCTTCATCTGCTCGTAGGCCAACAGCCGTCGCACCAGTTCGGCGCGGGGATCTTCCGCTTCTTCGCCGGTATCGGATTTACGCACCGGCAGAAGCATGCGCGACTTGATCTCGATCAGCATCGCGGCCATCAGCAGGTATTCCGCCGCTAGCTCGAGATTGTGAATGCGGATCTGATCGACGTACGAGAGATATTGCCGCGTGACATCCGCCATCGGGATGTCCAGCACATTGAAGTTTTGCTTGCGGATCAAATAGAGCAGCAGGTCGAGCGGGCCCTCGAAGGCTTCGAGGAAAATTTCCAAGGCGTCCGGCGGGATATACAGATCCTGCGGCATCTTGAAGAGCGGCTCGCCATAGAGCCGCGCAAACGCGACCGTATCGACCACATCGGGCGTAGTGTCGACTTGCGGGGCGACCAGCTTATCCAGGTCGTCTCCCGACACGGCCGACCGCGCGGGAGCGCGCGCCTTTGCCATTACTCTTCAGGCGAATAGACGTACGGCTTTTGCGGCACCCGGGCCTGACGGAAGCCTTCCTGCAATTCGGCGTCTTGCGGTTTATCCCACAGGCGCGCCCGACCTTCCCGCTGAAGTTGCTCGGTCTCGGGGTGCGACTTTTTGTAGCTCTCGAGGAACTGGGTAATTTCGGATTGGTAGTTATTGGCCATGACGCGGTGGGACGGCAAAACGGGAAGATCTACAGTGTACTTCAGGCGACTGGGGGACGCGCACTTCAGGCGTCGGACAGCCCGCGGCGTTACAATCAACGCTCCTCCCTCCGTCCTCGGGCGCCGCAGCGCCCCACCCTCGACGTCATGTCTGCCCAACCGACGCTTCAGGCTCCTTCCCTCAATAGCCCAGACGACGTCCGCGCCGCAAAGATGATCCCCTTCATCGTGGGCTGCGCGCTGTTCATGCAGATGTTGGATGCTACCGTGGTCGCTACGGCGCTCCCCGCGATGGCGCGTGCGCTGGGCACATCGCCCGTGCGGCTCAATGTGGCGATTACGTCCTATCTGTTGGCCGTGGCGGTATTCGTGCCGATCAGCGGCTGGGCGGCCGATCGTTTCGGCGCGCGCCGGGTATTCATCGCCGCGATCGCGCTGTTTACGCTCAGCTCCATCGCCTGTGCGTTGTCCGCCACGATCAGCCAGCTGGTGATCGCCCGGGTGGTCCAGGGCATGGCCGGGGCGATGATGGTGCCGGTCGGGCGGATCATCCTGCTGCGCACCGTCCCCAAGAAAGACCTGCTGCGCGCCATGTCGTTTCTGTCGATGCCGGCGTTGCTGGGTCCGGTGATCGGGCCGCCCTTGGGCGGCTTTCTGGTGACCTATGCGTCCTGGCACTGGATCTTCTTGATCAACATCCCCATCGGCATCATCGGCATCGCGCTGGTCATGCGCTTCGTCAAGGACGTGCGGCTCGACAAAAAGCCGCCGTTGGATTGGGTGGGCTTCCTGCTGAGCGCGGTGTGCATGGCCACCCTGGTGTCCGGGTTCGACGCCATCGGCCATGGCCTCGTGCCCTTGCCCATCCTGGCCGCCATGATGGCCACCGGCATCGTCTGCGGGCTGCTCTACTACTGGCATTCCAAATACACGGCGGCGCCCATCATCGACCTGTCGCTGATGCGCCTGCCCACGTTCTCGATCTCGATTACCGGCGGCAACCTGTGCCGCTTCGCTGTGGGCGCCACGCCCTTCCTGCTGGCGATGCTGCTGCAGGTGGGCTTCGGCCTGTCGCCGTTTTCGGCCGGCCTCATCACGTTTGCCAGTGCCGCGGGCGCCCTGCTGATGAAGTTCGTGGCCACGCCGATCGTGATGAAGTTCGGCTTTCGCCGCGTGCTGATGATCAATGCCTTGCTCACCGCCGTGTTCGTGGCCATCTGCGCCACGTTTACGCCGCTCACCCCCGTGTGGCTGATGATTCTGCTGTTGCTGATCGGCGGCTTCTTCCGCTCGCTGCAATTTACCGGCGTGAATACGCTCACGTATGCCGACATTTCATCTGAAGCCATGAGCCGCGCCAGCAGCTTTGCAGCGATGGCCCAGCAACTGGCGATCAGCCTGGGCGTGGGCGTTGCCGCCTTCACGCTCAACATGAGCATGACGTTGCGCGGGCATGCCAGCCTGGATCTGCAGGACGTGGCCAACGGGTTCATCGTCGTGGGCCTCTTCACGGCATCGTCGTTCTTTTTCTTCCGCCGCCTGGCCCCCGACGCCGGCGCGCAGCTCAACAGCAACCGCAAACGCGAGAAGAAGGCCGAGGAGATCGAACACAGTGAAGAATGAACTCATCCTGGCGTTAGACCAGGGAACCACCAGCTCGCGCGCGATGGTGTTCGACCGCAGCGGTGCGGTCAAAGGTGTAGGCCAACGCGAGTTTCGCCAGTACTACCCCAAGCCGGGCTGGGTCGAACACGACCCGATGGAAATCTGGCATAGCCAGCTTGAAGTGGCCCGCGAAGCCTTGCGCAACGCCGGGGCCACGGCCGCCGACATCGCCGGCATCGGCATCACCAGCCAACGCGAAACCACGCTCTTGTGGGAACGCAAAACCGGTCGGCCCGTGGCGCACGCCATCGTCTGGCAGGATCGCCGCACGGCCGCCCTGTGCCAATCGTTGCGCGACGCCGGCCACGCCGAGGTGCTGCAAGCACGCACGGGCCTGGTGCTCGACGCGTATTTTTCGGGCACCAAGCTCGCCTGGCTGCTGGATAACGTGAAAGGCGCGCGGGCCGCCGCCGAGCGTGGCGAGCTGGCGTTCGGCACGGTCGACACCTGGCTGATCTGGAACCTCACCGAGGGCCGCACGCACGTCACCGACCCCAGCAACGCATCGCGCACGCTGATGTTCGACATTCACAAGCAAGCGTGGTGCGACGACCTGCTCGCCCGCCTGAACATCCCGCGCAGCCTGCTGCCCGACGTGGTGCCCAGCAGCGGCGTGCGTGCGCATGCTGCGGCCACGCTGTTCGGCGGCGCCATTCCCATTGCCGGCGTGGCCGGCGACCAGCAGGCCGCAACGTTCGGCCAGGCGTGCTTTACGCCCGGGATGGCGAAAAATACTTACGGCACCGGCTGCTTCATGTTGATGAACGTGGGCGACGAACCGGTTACGTCGACCCACAACCTGCTGTCTACCGTGGGCTGGGGACTGCCCGTAGACGACAAAAGCTGGCACACCACCTATATGCTCGAAGGCGGCGTCTTCATGGCGGGCGCCACGGTGCAATGGCTGCGCGACGGGCTCAAGATCATCGATCGCGCCGATGAAACCGAAGCGTTGGCGGCCAGCGTGCCGGATACCGACGACGTGTTTCTCGTGCCGGCCTTTGCCGGCCTGGGTGCCCCCGATTGGGATCCGTATGCACGGGGCCTTTTGATCGGAATGACGCGCGGCACGACCCGGGCGCATATCGCCCGTGCAGCGCTCGAAGCCATTGCCTTGCAAAGCGCGGAGCTGTTGCATGCGATGCATGCCGACAGCGACATCGCGCTCTCTGAGTTGCGCGTGGATGGCGGCGCGGCCCGCAACGATCTGCTCATGCAGATTCAAGCCGATCTGCTGGGCGTGCCGGTGGTGCGCCCGCGCATCCCCGAGTCCACCGCGCTGGGCGCGGCAGGCCTGGCCGGCATCGCTTGCGGGATATGGACGATGGACGAGTTTGCGGCACAGTGGCAAGCTGAGAAAACGTTCGAGCCGCAGTGGAACGAGGATCAACGCACGGCGCGGCTCGCGCGTTGGCGGCAAGCGGTAGAACTATCGAAAGGCTGGGCGAAGCCGAGTTGATCTGAACTGATCTGAACTGATCTGAACTGAACTACGCCAGCTTGGTGAACGACGCGGATTGAAAAAGGCCTTGAGTCGGTATCGCACCGTCTCAAGGCCTTTGCACATTGTCGCCACGCGACAACGTCTTGATCAGTTCAGGCTGGCACCCGAGAGCTTGACGACTTCCTTGTACTTGGCCATTTCGCTTTTGACGAAATCGGCAAAGGCGGCGCTGCTCGTGGGCTGCGGCTCCGAACCCATGGTCAACAACCGCTGGCGCACGTCGTCTTGCGACAAGGCTTGTGCATAAGCCGCGTTGAGCTTGGCAACGATATCCTTGGGCACCCCGGCCGTGGTGAACACGCCAAACCAGGTTTCCAGATCGAAGTCGGGAATGCCGGCTTCGATCACGGTGGGCACGTCCGTCAACAACGGCGAGCGCTTGGTGGTCGTCACGGCCAACGCTTTGACCTTGCCGTCCTTGATCAACGGTGCCGATGCCGCCAGATTGTCGAACATGAAATCGGACTGGCCCGACAGCAACGCCAACTGCGCGGGCGCGGCGCCCTGGTAAGGGATGTGCTCGGCGGCGATACCGGCACGCGCCTTCAACAACTCGCCAGACAAATGACCGGCGCTGCCGTTGCCGCCCGAACCGTAGTTCAACGCGCCGGGATGCGCCTTGGCGTAGGCGATCAGATCCTTCAGCGATTCGATATTGTTTTTCTTGGCGAAGTCGACATTGATGACCAACACGTTCGGCACCGATGCCACGAGGGCAACCGCTTCGAAATCCTTCACCGGATCGTAAGGCAGGTTATTGAAAAGCCACGGGTTGATGGCATGCGTGGCCACCGCGCCCATCACGAGCGTGTAGCCATCGGGTTGCGCACGCGCGGCCATGTCGGCACCAATGTTGCCGCCGGCGCCCGCCTTGTTTTCCACGATCACGGCCTGGCCCAGCGGGCCACGCACTTTCTCGGCCAGCATGCGGGCCATCGTGTCCAGGGGGCCACCGGGCGGATACGGCACGATGAAGCGGATCGGCTTGGACGGAAAGGCAGCGGCATCCTCCGCTGCGGTCGCGACCGACGTCATGCCCGTCAGGGCGAAGGCGGCCAACGCAAGGCCCCCAATAAGAGAGCGCCGACGTGCCGGCCGACCGCGCAGAGCGAGGGACATGATGTCTCCTGTCATTATTCGATTGTGAGAGGCGGTGAATATAACGCAGGGCATGGCGGCTTGCCACGCGAGACGGGGCACTCCCAGTCGCGTACTGGCAGGAACGCAACAGTTGGAAGGCGCCTTATGGTGAATGAGCGACCATCTTTTCGTTCACGCCAATGTGCTGCCACGCGATCCTTACATGACATCGGTCCGGTAAAGCCCAAAAAAATGCCCTCCAAAAAGGAGGGCACTGTTTGCATCGCGGTGCGGGATCGGGCGCATCACCGCACCCGACTCGCCGGGCCTTTCACACCATCAATGCAGGATCTGGCTCAGGAAGAGCTTGGTGCGTTCGTTCTGCGGATTATCGAAGAACTGGTCGGGCTTGTTCTCTTCGATGATTTCGCCACGATCCATGAAAATCACGCGGTCGGCGACTTTACGGGCAAAGCCCATTTCGTGCGTCACACAGATCATGGTCATGCCGGACTCTTCAGCCAGCGTCACCATCACGTCCAGCACTTCCTTGACCATTTCGGGATCGAGCGCCGAGGTTGGCTCGTCAAACAGCATGACCTTCGGGTTCATGCACAACGAACGGGCGATCGCCACGCGCTGCTGCTGCCCGCCGGACAACTGACCCGGAAACTTCTTGGCCTGATCCGGAATGCGCACGCGTTCCAGATATTTCATCGCCGATGCTTCAGCTTCGGCGCGCGGCACCTTCTTCACCCACATGGGTCCCAATGTAAGGTTTTCCAGCACGGTGAGGTGGGGGAACAAATTGAAGTGCTGAAACACCATGCCGACTTCGCGGCGGATCACTTCGATCTGCTTCAGGTCGTTGGTCAACTCGGTGCCATCGACAATGATCTGACCTTGCTGATGTTCTTCAAGCCGGTTGATGCAGCGAATCATCGTGGACTTGCCCGAACCCGAAGGTCCGCACACCACGATACGTTCGCCGGAGGCCACGTCGAGATTGATGTTGCGCAACACGTGGAACTGACCGTACCACTTGTTCACGCCTTGCAGTTTGATCATGGCATCGGACATGCCTGTACTCCCTTGAACGCACCGGGCGCGCCGCACTGCGGCCGCCCCGGCGCAACTTTACCGTTGATGTCCCGTCTGCAGACGGCGTTCGATCGATTGGCTGTACTTGGACATCGAATAGCAAAACACGAAATAGATCAGCGAGATGAAGACGTACGCTTCGATCCCGAATCCGCGCCATGCCGCATCCGACAACGCGGCCTTGGCAGCCAGCGTCAAGTCGAAAATACCGATGATCACGACCAGCGACGTATCCTTGAACAGCGAAATGAAGATCCCCACCAACGGCGGAATCACCACTTTGAGCGACTGCGGCAGGATGATCTTGCGCATGGCCTGCCAGTACGACAGTCCAAGCGAATCGGCGCCTTCGTACTGCCCCTTCGGAATGGCTTGCAAGCCGCCACGCACCGTCTCAGCGATATAGGCCGACGCGAACATGATGATGGCGATTTGCGCCCGCAGGAGCTTGTCGATCGAGAATCCGACCGGCAAGAACAACGGCAGCATGACCGAGGACATGAAGAGCAGGCTGATCAGCGGCACGCCGCGAATCAATTCGATGTAGATCACGCACAGGGCCTTGATGGCCGGCATGCGCGAACGGCGTCCCAGTGCCAGCAGCACCCCGATCGGAAACGCGCAGGCAATGCCGAACGTGGCCAGGATCAGCGTGAGCGGCAGACCGCCCCAACGGGTGTTTTCAACCGAGGTCAGGCCGAAAATACCGCCGCCCATGAGCACGTAGAAGCCTGCCAGGCCAAACACCCAGACCAAGGCAAGCCACGGCTTCCAGAAGATGCGGATCGCGCTGATGACGATCACCGCCAGCAACAGGATCGTGGCCACCAGCGGGCGCCATTGTTCGTCGTACGGATACGTGCCGAACAGGATCAGGCGATGCTTCTCGATGATGAACGCCCAGCAGGCGCCCCCGGTCGCGCGGCATTCCTGCGCCGTGGCCGCCGTGAAGTTGGCCTTGATGAATGCCCATTCGACCACGGCCGGAATGAACATCAACAGGAGCCACGCAATCAGCACCGTTGCCAGGATATTGAGCGGCGAAGAAAACAGACGCGAGCGGAACCAGGCCCAGACGCCGGTGTGCTCGACGGGCGGCGGCAGAGGCGCCGTAGGTGATGTCGTTGTGCTGCTCATCTCAACGCTCCACCAGCGCGATGCGCTTGTTGTACCAGTTCATGAATATCGAGATCGAGAGGCTGACGGTGAGGTAGGCAGCCATGATGATCAAAATGCCTTCGATCGCCTGCCCCGTCTGGTTCAGGGTCGTGTTCACCACCGAGACGATATCGGGATAACCGATGGCCACGGCCAGCGAACTGTTCTTGGTCAGGTTCAGGTACTGACTCGTCATTGGCGGAATGATCACGCGCAATGCTTGCGGCAGCACCACCAGGCGCAGCACGCGCGCCCGGCTCAAGCCCAACGACCCGGCGGCTTCCCACTGCCCGCTGTTGACCGACTGCACGCCGGAGCGCACCACTTCGGCCACAAAGGCGGAGGTGTAGATGACCAGGCCGGCAAGCAACGCGAAGAACTCGGGCGACATCGAAATGCCGCCGGTGTAGTTGAAGCCGCGCAGCTCGGGCACCTCGAACGTCAACGCCATGCCGCTGATCAGCCAGCCTACGATCGGAAAGCCGATCAACATGGCCAGCACGATGCGACCTGCCGGGAACATGTGGCCGGTGGCCTCATGACGCTTGCGCGCCCAGTTGGCCAGAATCACGCTGGCGATGATCGCAAGCGCGAAACCCCAGAAGATCCAGTCGAGCGATGGCCCGTCGACGCCCGGAATCCGTGCGCCGCGGTTGCTGATGAACACGCCGGGCAAAGGATTGAGCGCATTGCGGGGGCCGGGCAGGTTCTCGGTGATCAGGGCGTACCAGAAGAACAATTGCAGCAGCAAGGGCACGTTGCGCATCACTTCGACGTACACCGAAGCGACCTTGTTGAGCAGGAAGTTCTTGGACAGCCTGGCGATACCGAGCAGCGTGCCGAAGATCGTGGCGAGCACGATGCCGAGCACGGCCACACGCAAGGTGTTGAGAATGCCGACGAAGACGGCGCGGCCATAGCTGTCGGCCGGGCCGTAGCTGATGGCGGACTCGCCGATGGCGAAGCCGGCCTCGCGGCCCAGAAAATCAAAACCGGTCGTGATGTTGCGCACGGCCAGATTGCTAAGCGTATTGGAAATCAGGAACCAGGCTGCGAAGGCGACCAGCAGCAGCACAATGACTTGGTACGCAATGGCGCGTACACCTGGATCGTTCCAAGACATGCGCCGGGCTGGCGGCGAGACGGGCGCATTTTTTTGATGTGTCGTCATGGATCAATTAACCGCAGTAAGACTGAAGAATGCGCGCAAGTGCGCGCATCCGGTACGCAGATCCATTAAGCAGGATGCAGCGCGTGCGCGCGGGCGCCGTCACAAGGGCGACGACGCCCGCGCGGCAAAGGTATTAACGCACGGGCCAGGCGTACATCACGCCGCCTTGCTTGTAGCTGGCGTTAACGCCGCGCGGCAATTTCATTGCGCTGCCTTGACCAAGGTTACGTTCGAAAACTTCGCCGTAGTTACCGACCTGCTTGATGATGGTGTAGGCCCACTTCTCATCCACGCCCATGTTCTTGCCCATGCCCGGCGACACGCCGAGAATGCGCTGCACGTTCGGGTTCGGGCTCTTGAGCATGTCATCGACGTTCTTGGACGTGATGCCATATTCTTCGGCTTCGATCTGGGCGAACAAGGACCAGCGAACGACGTTCAGCCAGGGGTCGTCACCTTGACGAACCATGGGGCCGAGCGGCTCTTTCGAGAAGTCTTCCGGCAGGATTTCGTACTTGTCCGGATTTTCCAGCGTCGTACGAATCGATGCCAATTGCGACTTGTCGGTCGTGAACGCGTCGCAGCGGTTGGCCGTGAAGGCGCGCACGATTTCGTCGAACTTGTCGATCACAACCGGTTTGAACTCGATTTTTTCCGAACGGAACCAGTCGGCGAGATTGAGCTCGGTGGTGGTGCCGGGCTGAACGCAAACCGTGGCGCCGTTGAGATCCTTGGCGCTTTTCACGCCCAGGTCCTTCGAGACCATGATGCCTTGGCTGTCGTAGTAGTTGACGCCGGCGCCGATCAGGCCGAGGGTGGTGTCGCGGGTGAGCGTTTGCGTGGTGTTACGCGTCAGCACGTCGATTTCGCCCGATTGCAACGCGGTGAAGCGTTGCTGGGTGTTCAGCGGCGTGACCTTGAATTTGGTGGAATCGTTGAACATGGTGGCGGCAATGGCGCGGCACATGTCCACGTCCAGACCCTTCCATTCGCCCTTGCTGTCGGCGGCCGAGAAGCCGGCAATACCGGTCGACACACCGCACTGTACAAACCCTTTCTTCTTCACGGCGTCGTAGGTCGCGCCAGCCTGAGCGGCCGAGGACGCGGCGAACAATGCGGCGCCGATGGCGACGAGTTTCAATGCTTTCATACACAATCTCCGGGCTTACAACGTGATAGATGTTTTGCAACAAGCTTTCGCTTGGAGGTTGCAACAAGCTTTCGCTTGGAGCGGATGGTAGCCGCTGGCCGATATTTAGGGACATAGGGAAAATCCCTTGTTATAAAAAGCATCAATCGGGGACATATCCCTGCTAACTGCCACCAATCGTCGGCGATAGGGCCGGAAACGGCCATCCGACCCGCCGCAAGGATATCGGAAAAAATCAGACGCAATCGCATTGCAGCAATTGCCATCGTCCTTAAGCAGGACAGGTATGATTAGCGCTTCCAACGAAAGCCGCCATGATCGAATTCCAGCACGTATTCAAATCGTATGGCCGAGGACGCAACATCCTCGCCGATATCAACTTCCGCGTCGAAGCGGGAGAGTTTGTCTTCGTATCGGGCCCGTCGGGCGCCGGCAAATCGACGTTGTTGAAGCTCATCGGCGGCCTCGAGCCGTCGAGCCGCGGCTCGGTACAGGTCAATAACCAGCGGCTGGAAAAGATGACCGCCCGGGCGCGCCCCTATTTGCGGCGCGCTGTGGGTGTCATCCTTCAGGACACCCACCTGTTGTTCGACCGCACGGCGCTGGCCAATGTGATGCTGCCGCTGGCCGTCACCGGCAACCCCAGCGCCACGGCGAGTGCTCGTGCACGGGCCGCACTCGAAAAAGTCGGTTTGTCGGGCAAGGAAGACCTGAGCCCCATCGAATTGTCCGGCGGCGAGCAGCAGCGTCTGGCCATCGCACGCGCGATCGTCAACCGCCCCGCCATCCTGATCGCCGACGAACCCACCGCCAACCTCGACCATGACACGGCCACGCGCATCATGAACGTGTTTCGCGACTTCAACCGCGTCGGCGTCACGTTGCTCATCGCCTCGCACGATCAGGAACTCATGGCGCGCTACGCCACGCGCACCCTGCGCATCGATAACGGCAAATTCGCCGATTCGAAGGGAGCGCAAGCATGAATTCGTGGTTGCGCCAACACCGTTACGCGCTTGCCGTCACACTCCGCCGATTGGCTGGCCAGCCGTTTTCGTCGCTGTCCAATCTGCTGGTGATGGGACTGGCCCTGGCATTGCCGCTATTGGGCAGCGCCATCCTGATCTCCGTGCAGCCCGTCGCGCGCGAATTGTCCGTCACGCCTGAGCTCACCGTATACATGCGGGTCGACGCCGCCCCCGGCGCGGCCGAACGGGTTGCCGCCCAGATTCGCGCCGAGCATGCGCAACAGGTCGACGATGTGCGCGTGATCAAGCGCGAAGAGGCGCTCGCAGCGTTGCGCAACAACCCGGCCTGGTCCGCGTCGCTAGCGGTCTTGCCCGAAAATCCCTTGCCCGACGCCGTTGTTGCCACGCTACGCACGGGTGACGACCTGGCCACGCGCGCCGATACGCTTGCCGCCACGTGGCGCAAGCTGGATCAGGTTGACGTGGTGCAACTCGATAGCGCCTGGGTTCAGCGCCTCGAAGCGCTGCTTCGCTTTGCCCGCATCGGGCTGCTGTTCCTGGCGGCCTGCGTGGCCGTCGTGGTACTGGCTACCGTATTCAACACCGTGCGCATGCAGGCGTTGTCGCAGCGTGAGGAAATCGCCGTCGCCCGGTTGGTGGGCGCGACCGAGTCGTTCGTGCGGCGTCCGTTCCTATATCTGGGCGCCGTCACCGGCGCCGCAGCGGGGTTGGTCGCCATTGCGTTGGCATCCTTGCTGTTGCAACCGCTCAACAGCGCCTTGGTGGGATTGGCCCGCAGTTACGGCGCCACGTTCTCGCTGCACATGCCCCCCGCCTCGCTGCTGATCCTGGCCGTGGTGGGCGCGGCAGCGTTGGGCGCCCTCTCGGCGCGCTGGTCAGTCACACGCAATACGCGGTTTTAACGTCGCTATTCCCTCAATGCAGTGCGAGAACTCCAGCTATATTGCTATCTCGCCTGCAATCTTTTGGGAACTTCTTTCCGCGGCGCTACATTTTTTGGGTTTTTCCCCGTACCGCCATGCCCTTCCCCTCTGAAGACAAAGCTTCCCGTCATTACTTCGACAGCACCTTCAAGTGCAACGCGGTCAAGATTCTCCCTAACGAGTATTACGTGGCCGGTGACGACATCATGTTGTCGACCGTGCTGGGATCCTGTGTGGCCGCCTGTGTGAACGATCCCGTGGCAGGGATCGGCGGCATGAATCACTTTATGTTGCCGGATGGCGACACTACATCCCCGGCCTCGTCCACGATGCGTTATGGCGCCTACGCCATGGAAATGCTCATCAACGAGATCTTGAAGGCCGGCGGCGTGCGCGAACGGCTGCAAGCTAAGGTATTTGGCGGCGGCGCGGTATTGAGCGCCATGCAATACATGAACATCGGCGAACGCAATGCCGAGTTCGTATTGCGGTATCTCAAGCTGGAGGGCATTCCGGTGATCGGCCAGGATTTGCGCGCCGACTATGCCCGTCGTATTCATTACTTTCCGAAGTCCGGCAAAGCGTTGATGCGCAAGATGGCATCGTCGCAGCGGGCCGACGCCGTGGCCGCCCGCGAGCAGGCCGTGGTGCAATCGATGCGCGATACCAAGCCCGCCAAACCGCGGGTGGAGCGCTTCGACACCGCACCCGCACGCCCGGCAAGTGGCACAGCGTCCTGGTTTACCCCGCCTGGCCGCTGAACGCGACCGAAGAACCGGTCGGCCATTGAGGCGCCCAGGTGCTTCGATGCCTTTTCGAATCTGAGCGTGAACATTCGGTCCGCACCGTCAGTCGGCACTGTAGGTCTGCGCCTTCGGTCTGCACTGTAAGTCCGCGCCCTCGGTCTGCACTGTCGGTCGGCGCCTTCGGTCTGCACCGTTGGTTGGCACTTTCGGTCTGAACCGTCGGTCGGGCGCCATCACCCGATCCGATCCTCTAGCGCTATCCGCCGGCACTACCCTTTCGGCCCTACCCGTCGAGAAAGTCAGCTCTGCCGACATGCTGTCGGCAGAGCTGACCCATCGATCCAACCGTCTTAAGCCGCCTTTTTCCCGTCGACAGGCGCCGAGCGCGCGGCGAACTGCTGTAGCAGCATGGCGCGCCGCGTCTCCGCTTTTTCCATTGCCGCTTCCTTGACGTGACCGTAGCCGCGAATCTCTTCGGGCAAGGTGGCCAGCGCCACCGCGGCATCCAGGTTGCCGTGGGTAAGTTGGGGCAGGAGCCCGGCGATCGTGTCGCGATACGTCGAAATCAACGCGCGCTCTGCCCGACGCTCGGCGGTATAACCAAACGGATCGAAAGCCGTGTGGCGCAGGAAGCGTGCACGCGCAAGCCACTTGAAGGCCCTCAACATGCCCGGGCCATACGCCCGCTTGATCAAATGCCCTTTGCTATTGCGCTTGGAAAAGAGTGGTGGCGCGAGATGAAAGCGCAGTGACCACTCGCCTTCGAACATATCCTCGATACGCTTCAAGAACGCGCCGTCTGTATAGAGTCGCGCGACCTCATATTCATCCTTGTAAGCCATGAGTTTGAACAGATAGCGCGCGGCCGCTTCGGCTAGGCGCGTCGTGCCGGTGGTGTCGCGTTCGGCTTTTGCGATCTGGTCGATATAGGTGCTGTAGTCGCGCGCATAGCCCGCATTTTGATAAGCGGTGAGGAACGTCACCCGCGGCGCCATCACATCTTCGATGGCGGCGGCCACGCGCTTGATGTCCAACACCGGCGCCACGTGGCGCCTCACTTCGCGCACGTCCAGGTCGTCGGCTGCCACCGGCGTCACCGCCGTGTGCGGCGTGACCAGATCATGAACGAACGCCGAGTCGGCCGCCACGCGACGCCCCCAGGCAAACGCCGAAAGATTGTTTTCGATCTGGGTGCCGTTGAGTTCGATCGCCCGCAACAAGGCATCCAGCCCCAGCGGCAACCACCCCTTCTGAAACGCGTACCCCATCATCAAGGGATTGGCATAGATGGCGTCACCCAACAATTTCACCGCGAGCGCGGCGGCATCGATCGTATCCACACGGCCTGGGCCACAGGCGGTTGCCAGATCCGACTGCAGATCGCCGCCGGCCAATCGCCAGTTGGGGTTGGTGATGAATTCGGCTGTGGGCGCCACGTCGCTATTGAGCAGGGCGTGCGTGCGGCCCGGTCGCATGCGGGCAATCGCCTCCTGGCTCGTGCCGACGACGAGATCGCCGATCAGCACCAGATCGGCCTCGCCCATGGCCACGCGGGTATTGACGATTTCGTCTGGCGAGTTCACCAGCACAACGTGCGAGTACACCGCACCGCCCTTTTGCGCCAGGCCCGCCATATCCAGCACCGAACAGCCTTTGCCTTCCAGATGCGCGGCCATGCCGAGCAACTGCCCGATGGTGACCACGCCGGTCCCCCCCACGCCCGCCACGAACACGCCATAGGGCTGCGCGAGCCCAGTAGAGGCCGGCATCGGCAGGCCCGCGTCGGGTGACTTGTCTTGCGCAAGCGCCTTCGGCCGGCGCAACTTGCCGCCTTCCACCGTGACGAAGCTGGGACAGAACCCGTTCAAACAGGAATAGTCTTTATTGCAACTCGACTGATTGATCGTGCGCTTGCGGCCAAACGGCGTTTCGAGCGGTTCGACCGACAAGCAATGGGACTTCTCCGAGCAATCGCCACAGCCTTCGCACACCCGCTCGTTGATGACCACGCGCTTGGCGGGATCGGGATACGAGCCGCGTTTGCGGCGCCGGCGTTTCTCGGTCGCACAGGTTTGGTCATAGATCAGGATCGACACGCCCGGATGCGTGCGCAGATCGCGCATTACCTCATCGAGCTTGTCCCGATGGATCACCGGCACGCCCGGTGCCAGCTCACCTTTGAGCCCATCGTACTTTTCGGGTTCGTCGGTCACGATGACGATTTTCTCGATGCCTTCGGCCGCCACTTGCCGCGTGATCATCGGCACACTGATCGGCCCGTCGACGGGTTGGCCGCCTGTCATCGCTACCGCATCGTTGAACAGAATTTTGTAGGTGATCGGCACCTTCGCGGCGACCGCCGCGCGGATCGCCAGCAGGCCCGAGTGATAGTAAGTGCCGTCGCCCAGGTTGGCGAACACATGAGGCTCTTCGGTAAAGGCCGACTGGCCGAGCCACGGTACGCCTTCGCCGCCCATCTGTGTAAACACCTGCGTGTTGCGGCCCATCCACGTCACCATGTAATGGCAACCGATGCCCGCCATGCCGCGCGAGCCTTCCGGCAAACGCGTGGAGGTGTTGTGCGGACAGCCCGAACAGAACCACGGCTTGCGCTCGGCCACCACGCGCGGGCGCGCCAGGGCCTTGTCGCGGGCATCCAGGAACGCCAGCCGGGCTTCGATGCCGGCGCGCACCTCGTCTGGCAACTCAAACTTCAGCAATCGCGCAGCCACGGCGCGCGCGACCATCGCCGATGAAAACTCGTAGTGCGCCGGCAACAGCCAATTGCCTTGCGGCACCGACCATTCGCCGCCATCCTTATCGCCGAATTTGCCCACCACGCGGGGGATTTTCTTGCCTGTGCCAATCCAGCTGAACAGTTCTTCCTTGAGCTGGTACTCCAGCACCTGCCGTTTTTCCTCGACCACCAGGATCTCGTCCAGACCTTCGGCAAACGTCTGCGTGGCGGTCGCCTCAAGCGGCCACACCATCCCCACTTTGAAAAGCCGCACACCGATGGCGCGGCAGATCTCGTCCGTGAGTCCCAGATCGGTGAGCGCCTGGCGGGTATCCAGATAGGCTTTACCGGAGGTCATGATGCCGAATCGGGCTTGATCGGCCGGCACATCCCACAATTCACGATTGAGCCCGTTGGCGCGCGCGTAGGCCAGCGCGGCGTAGAGCTTGTAGTCGAGCAGCCGCGCTTCCTGCTGCAGCGGCGTATCGGGAATGCGGATGTTCAACCCTTCGGCGGGCAGATGAAAATCGTCAGGCAAATTGATCTTCACCCGATGCGGATCCACATCGACCGACGCCGACACTTCGACGATGTCGGTAATGCATTTCATCCCCACCCACACGCCCGCGTAGCGGCTCATGGCCCAACCGTGCAATCCGTAATCGAGCACTTCCTGCACGCTCGACGGAAACAGCACCGGAATCATGCAGGCTTTGAGGATGTGATCGCTTTGATGCGGCAACGTGGACGATTTGGCGGGATGGTCGTCACCCGCCACGACCAGCACACCGCCCAGCGGCGAGGTGCCCGCGGCATTGGCATGCTTGAACACATCGCCGCAGCGGTCCACGCCCGGACCCTTGCCGTACCACATGCCAAAAACGCCGTCGTACTTGGCGCCGGGAAAGAGATTGACCTGCTGCGTTCCCCATACGGCTGTCGCGGCCAGGTCTTCGTTGATACCGGGCTGAAATTCGACGTGGTGCGACTTGAGGTGCTTGGCCGCTTTCCACATGTTTTGATCGACGCCGCCCAAAGGCGATCCGCGATAGCCGGACACGAATCCGGCGGTATTGTGACCCGCTTCAAGATCGCGCACGCGTTGCATCATGGGCAGACGCACAAGCGCATGGATCCCGCTCATCCAGGCCCGGCCTTGGTCAAGCGTATAGCGGTCGTCTAGGGTTACAGCAGATAGCGCCGTGCGTTGCGCCGGCGTAATGGGGGCATTCATTTGTCTACTCCGTGGGTGCGGGATGCCGAGCCTCGGCACCATCCACCGCTCTTATGAAGCAAGGTGTCGTGTCAGACCCAAGCGTTACTACGTTTATGACTACGTTTGCCTATGGTTTTAACCGCCACGCAGCGATGCTGCAATAGGGCTAAGCCAGCAGCGATCCTGCGATAATCACGTATGGACTTCGCCTCTCGCATCGTGGCCTGGCAAATTGCGCATGGCCGACACGATCTTCCCTGGCAGCGCACACGCGATCCGTATCGCATCTGGCTGTCGGAAATCATGCTGCAGCAAACGCAGGTCGCCACGGTGATCGGCTACTACGCCCGCTTTCTCGAACGGTTTCCCGATGTGGCCACCTTGGCCGCGGCCAGCCAGGACGAGGTCATGCCGTACTGGGCGGGGCTGGGGTACTACGCCCGCGCTCGCAACCTGCACCGCTGCGCGCAGGAGATCGTCGCCCGCTTCGACGGCGCCTTCCCGCAAAGCGCCGAAACGATCGCCACCTTGCCCGGCATCGGTCCGTCGACGGCCGCCGCCATCGCCGCGTTCTCTTACGGCGAACGCTCCCCGATCATGGACGGCAATGTCAAACGGGTATTTACGCGCCACTTCGGCATCGAAGGCGACCCGGCCAAACGCGACGTGGAACAAAAGCTGTGGCAGCTCGCGCGCGAGCAAGTGCATGCCCACGACGACACGCTCGATATGGTGGGCTACACGCAGGGGCTGATGGATATGGGCGCCACGCTGTGCACGCGCCGCTCGCCTACCTGTGAGCGCTGCCCCGTGGCGGCCACCTGTACGGCCAAACGCGAAGGCCGCCAAGCGTCGTTACCGACGCCCAAGGTGCGCCGCGCGGTGCCCGAGCGCAGTACGGCCATGCTGATTCTGGAACACGAAGGTTCGGTGCTGCTGATCCAACGCCCGCAAACCGGCATCTGGGGCGGGCTGTGGAGCCTGCCGGAGTGCGAGGCGGAAGCGGAGCCCGTGGCAGCGGCACGTGCGCTCGGACTCGCCGGCCGCCAGGCCTATGCCTTGGCTGCATTCGTGCACACGTTCACGCACTATCGGCTGCATGTGCGTCCGTGGTTCATCCCGGTGAGCGCACGCACCGCTACGCTGTCGGGCGATGCTGCGCAAGTGTGGGTAGACGCTCGCGATCTCGGCAAGTACGGATTGCCCGCGCCGGTAAAGAAACTGCTGGAAGGGATGTTCGACGCCGGAATGGATCGCGACTTTGCGCTGTCGCATTCCGGCTGAGTGGCTGAGCGGCTGAGCGGCGAGCGACCAAGGCTGCTCACGTCTAAGGGTCACGTCCAAGCGTCACGTCCAACGTCAACCTCAACGTTCAAGCAACGCGCTAGCTCGCCTTGGTGCCCCGGTGGCGGCCGATGCTCATCAGTATCCCGCACGCCACGCCCATAGTGAGCAACGCCGTCCCGCCGTAACTCATGAAGGGCAACGGCACCCCCACCACCGGCAGCACGCCGGTAACCATGCCGACGTTCACGAACACGTAGATAAAGAACATCATCGTCAAGGCACCCGCCAGCAGGCGACCGAATTGGGTGGCCGATCGGGCGGCGATCGTGAGCCCGCGCGCGATGAGCAGGCCATACAGAATCAGCAGCAACACGCCGCCGTAAAAACCGAATTCTTCGGCATACACGGCAAAGATGAAGTCGGTGGTGCGCTCGGGGATAAAGTCCAGATGGGTTTGCGTGCCGCGCATATACCCCTTGCCGTACAACCCGCCCGAGCCCACCGCAATCATCGACTGAATCGTGTGAAACCCTTTACCCAAGGGATCGGAACTGGGGTTGAGCAACGTGCACACGCGATGCTTTTGATAGTCGTGCAACACGACCCAGTCCACCTCGGGCAGGCACAGTTGATCTTCGTAATACACCAGCGTGCTCACGCCGATGATGCCTACGGTAATCAACGGCACCAGCAGCTTGAACGACAGCCCCGCGAAATAGATCACGCAAAAGCCCGCGCCAAACACCAACAAGGCGGTGCCGAGATCGGGCTGCTTGACGATCAAGGCGAAAGGAATGCAGAGCAAGGCGCCTGCGGCGAAAAAGTCGCGCACGCGTACTTGACCGTCATGCCGCTGAAAATACCAGGCAAGCATCAGCGGCACCGAGATCTTCAACATCTCGGATGGTTGAATGCGCGTGATGCCCAGGTTGAGCCAACGCGTAGCACCCTTGCTGGTTTCGCCGAAAAACTCCACGCCCAACAACAGCACCACGCCGATCACATACAACGGCACAGCGGCCTTCATCAACAGGCGCGGCGGCGCCAGCGCGACCACCCACATGCACGCGAAGGCGATCATGAAATTGCGCGATTGCTCGGCAAATCGCCAATCCGTGCTGCCCACCGCCGAGTGCATCACCGTCAGGCCGAGTGTGGCGAACATCAGCAAAATGAACAGCAGCGGCCAATCGAAAGCCGTCAGCACGCGCAGCAGGATGAGGCCAAGACGCTTCATGGGATGTCGGGAGGCAAAATCGTGGCAGTCGGCACGCCGATCGCCCGATAGGACAAACTATTGGTCGGCGGCAACGCCACGGTAGGCGAGGATCGCGTATCGAACGGCGGGGGCGGGAATGGCCCCCGCAAAAGCGGATGCCCATTGAATGGCAAATACGATTCCGCCGACTCGTCGGTCGCGCCCGTGGGCACCAGCGGTAATGCCGGGGCAGGCGGCACTAAAGGCTGCGATGGTGCGCCGGGCGAATCGCCGCCGATGTCGACCACATCGCCCTCTTCTTCCACACCCTCTTCGGGATCGGGATTGGCCGGACCATCCGGAATCTTGTGCGTGAGCCAGTAGTCGAAAATCTGGCGCGCCACGGGTGCGGCCACGCTCGCCCCCCAACCGGCGTTTTCCACGATCAGGGCCACGGCGATCTTTGGCTTGTCGGCCGGGGCAAAGCCCATGAACAACGCATGATCGCGCAAGCGTTCGTCGATCGACGACGCACTGTATTTCGCGCCGCGCAGGCTATACACCTGCGCCGTGCCGGTTTTGCCGGCCGCCTGATACGGGGCGCCCGCAAACGCGCGACGCGCCGTGCCCACGCGCACCACATCGGCCAGTGCCGATTTCACCACATCGATGTTCTGCTGCTTCAATGGGATCTGGTACGAGCCGGGGATGATGTCGTCTTCGCGGCCATTGCGCGTATCTTTCTTGGCCGCGACGATATGCGGCTTCAGATACAAGCCGTTGTTGGCCAGTGTGGAGGTCGCCTGCGCCAACTGCAGCAACGTGAACGAGTTGTAGCCCTGGCCCACCGCAACCGAAATCGTTTCGCCGGCATACCACTGCTGCTGTTCGCGTTTCTTGTAGGCTTTTCGCTTCCACTCAGTGGACGGCAACACGCCCGCGCGTTCGCCTTCCAGATCGATGCCCGTGAGTTGCCCGAAACCGAATTGCTTCGAGAAATCGTGCAGGGCATTGACGCCGATCTCGGGCCCCAGCGAATAAAAATAGGTATCCGACGACACCACCAATGCCTTGTGCATATCGGTCGACCCGTACGCTGCGCTACCCGCGTTGCGGAAGCGCTGGCCACCGAACTCGAAGTAGCCCGGATCCGACACGCGCTGCGTGGCCGAGCGCTTGCCCAGCTCCAGCGCCGCCAGCGCCACAAAAGGCTTGTAGGTCGAACCGATCGGGTAGGTGCCGTACAACGGCCGATTGATGAGCGGATGATCGGGCGATTCGTTCAGACCGCGCCAGCTCTCCACATCGATGCCGTCGATGAACAGATTGGGATCGAACGACGGTTGCGACACGAACGCGAGAATCTGCCCGGTGGCCGGCTCGATGGCCACCAGCGCGCCGCGGCGATTTCCGAACGCGTTTTCGGCCACGCGTTGCAGCCCCATGTCCAACGACAACTTGATATCGGCACCCGGCACCGGGTCGACGCGGCGCAACGCGCGCACGGGCCGGCCTGCCGCATTGACCTCGACCTCGTCCAAACCGGTTTGGCCATGCAACACCGCTTCCCAGGTTTTCTCCACACCCTTCTTGCCGATGACATCGGTGCCGCGATAATTGCCGAGCTGGCCGGCTTCTTCGAGATTCTCGACATCGTTTTCAGCAATGCGGCCGATATACCCCACGACGTGACCGGCCACCTGACCGAACGGATATTCGCGCACCCAACGGGCGCGCAATTCGACGCCCGGAAACTCAAAGGCGTGCGCCGAAAACCAGGCTGCTTCGGTGTCGTTCAGGTTATTGCGCAGCATCTGACTGGCGTAGCGGCTCGACTCCCCCACGCGGCGCTTGAAGCGGCGCTGATCGGCGGGGCTCACGTACACGAGCGGCATCAAGCGTTCGAACAGCGCATCCAGATTACCGGCCTTGGCCGGCACCACCTCGAGCGTATACGTACGGTAATTGCGCGCCAACACGGCGCCATTGCGATCGAGAATCTGCCCGCGGCGCGGCGGAATCGGCACCACCGAAATCCGGTTGCGATCGGCCCGCTCGGAGAAGCCTTCGTAGCGATCGACCTGCAGATACCAGAACCGACCGCCCAGCGCCATGAAGAAAGCAAGCGCGAACGCGCCGCCCACCCACGCGCGAAAGCGAAAGCGCTGCTTTTGCTGCTGGCCGGTTTTTTTGAATTCAAACATGCATTACGAAGACGCGGCTTCGCCGTCGTCCGCACCACGCGTCGGCAGATGCAACACCCATCCGACCACAGGAAAAATTGCCGCGGTGAGCGCCGCGCCCAAGCCCCACTGCCATCCTGGCCAGGCACCTGCCAGCCAGGCGTGGATCACCACAGTGAGGAGTTCGGCCACGATAAACACCGGCAGCATATGGATGGCCTGGCTGAGCAAATCGAAACGCTGCAGCCGGCGATGCAGCACGATCGCGCCGTACGCCACCAAGGTATAAGCCAACGCATGCTCGCCCAACAAACCGGCGTCATGCACATCCATCAGAATACCGAACACGAACGCCGTGAACATGCCGATGCGCGACGGCTCGTGAATGCACCAGAACGCGATCACCACCAGCAGCAGATCGGGCGAGCCCGGCCACAGCCGCCAGGGCAACAGCGACACCAGCCATGCCACGATGACCGTGCCCCACATGAACGCCGCATGCGCCGGACGCGCCACGCGTTCGGGCTCGACGATGCGGCGCGCCGCCAGCGCGCTCGCTTGATTGGCCTTATTGCTTTTCACCGGCCTGTGCCTCGTCACGATTCATATTCGCGCCTGCCGTATCCACTTGCAGCACCAGAAAGTGCCGATAACGCTCGGGATGCGCCAGCGGCTGAACCACCGCGCGCGCAAAGCCGGATGCCGTGTCGCGCTCGACCGAATCGACCTTGGCGACCGGCAACCCTGCCGGAAACAAGCCCCCCACGCCGCTGGTGACAATCGTGTCGCCCTGACGGATATCCGCGTTGGCCGCCAGATAGCGTACTTCCATTTCGCCGGCAGAGTCGCCGCCGAACGCGATCAGTCGCAGTCCGTTGCGCAAAATCTGCACCGGAATCGACACCTGCTCGTCGGTGACCAGCGCCGCTTCGGCGGTCATCGGCGTTACGCGAATGATCTGCCCGACCACGCCGCCCTCGTCGATCACCGGCATGCCCGGCGCGATGCCGGCATTGCTGCCTTTATTGAAGACCAGACGCTGATTGAAGGAGTTGGGCGGTTCATACAGCACCTCGACCACCACGGCCGACTGAGCGGTGGTATCCGAAATGCCGAGCAAGCGACGCAATTGCGCGTTTTCGGCTGCCAGTTGGGCCGCGTGCGAGGCCACTTGCGAGAGTTCGATACGCTGACGCTGCAGGGCTTCGTTCTCGTTGCGGATCAGGCTCGCGGCATTCATCCATTCGTAGACGGTTTGCACGCCATCGCGCGGCAGCAGCACGACCCGTTGAAACGGATAGAGCGCAACGGCCACGGCCTGACGAACGGGATCGAGCACGCGAATGCGTGCGTCGGTAATCAAAAGCGCTAAAGCGACCAAGGCCAGCACCAACAGCCGCACTTCCGCCGAAGGGCCGTGCCGGAAAAGTCGCGGAGTCCCGTGATGTCTTGCCATGAATACTCAATGCAAGCGCCGCGCGCACCAAACCATCGAAACCGGTCGGCGCCCGCGTCCGAGGACGCCGGCAAAAGCCTGCGCCGGTCAGTCGTTGATGAAAATCGCGCCGAGCTTTTCGAGATGCTCAAGCGCTTCGCCGCAGCCGCGCACCACGCACGTCAGCGGATCGTCGGCAACAACGACGGGGAGACCCGTTTCTTCTTGCAGCAGGCGATCGAGGTCGCGCAACAGCGCGCCCCCGCCGGTGAGGGCAATGCCCTTATCGGTGATGTCCGCCCCGAGTTCGGGCGGCGTCTGTTCGAGCGCGATCTTGACCGCGGACACGATCTGGTTGAGCGGATCGGTCAGCGACTCCAGGATCTCGTTGGACGAGACCGTGAAGCTGCGGGGAACGCCCTCGGCCAGATTACGGCCCTTGACTTCGATTTCGCGCACTTCCGACCCCGGGAATGCGGAGCCGATCTGCTTCTTGATCAATTCGGCGGTAGGTTCGCCGATCAACATGCCGTAGTTGCGACGGATGTAGTTGACGATGGCTTCGTCGAACTTATCGCCACCCACGCGCACGGAACCCTTATAGACCATGCCGCCAAGCGAAATGATGGCGACTTCGGTGGTACCGCCACCAATATCGACCACCATCGAGCCGCTGGCGTCGGACACAGCCAGACCGGCGCCGATGGCAGCTGCCATGGGCTCTTCGATCAGATACACGTGCGAAGCCCCGGCACCCAAAGCGGATTCGCGAATGGCGCGGCGCTCGACCTGGGTCGACCCGCAAGGCACGCAGACGATGATCCGCGGGCTCGGCGCAAACATGCTGCGGGGATGCACCATGCGTATGAATTGCTTGAGCATTTGCTCAGTGACCGTGAAGTCGGCGATAACGCCATCCTTCATCGGCCGGATGGCTTCTATATTGCCTGGGACCCGGCCCAACATTTGCTTCGCTTCGCGGCCGACGGCTTGAATGATCTTCTTGCCGTGTGGCCCGCCTTCGTGCCGGATGGCGACGACGGACGGTTCGTCCAGGACAATGCCTTTGCCACGAACATAAATAAGCGTGTTGGCGGTCCCGAGGTCGATCGCCATATCGCTGGAAAAGTAACTACGCAGAAATCCGAACATGGGAGCTCAGCTCGATTCGATGTGTGTGAAGTCATGCTGCGGGGGCGTCTGACTCGCGTATACGCAAGCCCGCCGAAACGCCGCGGCGATGGAATCGTGAATCATAACTTATAATTTCGCCGGAAATAGCGCACAAATCCCGGCAAATTGACGTTCATAGCGCCGGATTGACCGCAACACGCGGGCTACGCGCCCATTCGCTCGATCTCATCTTTTTCGTAACTACCCATGGCGCTCACAGAACAAGACGTGGTCCGCATCGCTCGGCTGGCCCGCATCGCATTGACTCCGGAGCAATTGACCCGCGCGGAGCACGAATTAAACGGCATGCTCGACATCATTGCCAAACTGCAGTCGGTGGACACCACCGGCGTGGAGCCGTTGGCGCATCCGCTGTCGGCGCTCGGCGAGGTCAGCCTGCGTCTGCGTGAAGATACCGTCACCGAGACGGCTTCCGTCGAGCAGCGCCAGGCGCTCCTCGCCAACGCCCCCGCCACCGCGGAAGGCGTATTCCTGGTTCCCAAGGTCATCGAGTAAGTTCATGTCGACAGCCCCGCTACACACCCAATTCGACGGCATCGCCGCCTTGCGCGACGCCGTCGCCGCCCGCCAGGTCAGCGCCGTCGAACTCGCCCAGAGTGCGTTGGACGCCATCGCCGCCGCCGGCGACCTCAACGCTTTTCTGCACACCGACGCCGAACTTACGCTCGCGCAAGCGCGCGCCGCCGATGCGGCCATCGCCGCCGGCACCGCCGGCCCGCTGACCGGGGTGCCGATCGCCCACAAGGACGTGTTCGTCACGCGCCAGTGGCGCACCACGGCCGCCAGCAAGATGCTGGCGAATTACACCAGCCCGTTCGACGCTACCGTGGTCGAGCGGCTCGCCACCGCCGGCGCCGTGTCGCTGGGCAAGCTCAACTGCGACGAATTCGCGATGGGCTCGGGCAACGAAAACTCGGCATTCGGCGCCGTACGCAACCCGTGGGATCGCCTGGCCGTGCCCGGCGGCTCCTCGGGCGGCTCAGCGGCCGCTGTCGCGGCGCGCCTCGTGCCGGCCTCTACCGGCACGGATACCGGCGGCTCGGTGCGTCAGCCGGCCGCCTTGTGCGGCGTGAGCGGCATCAAGCCCACCTATGGCACCGTGTCGCGATTTGGCATGGTGGCTTTCGGCTCCAGCCTGGATCAGGCCGGCCCCATCGCCGCCAGCAGCCGCGATCTGCTTGAAATTCTGGATGTGGTCAGCGGCTTCGACGAGCGCGACGCCACCAGCATCGAAACCTGCAACGGCGTGGCCAACGCGCCCGGCCGCGTGCGCAGCGATTTCATGCGCGCGCATACGGCATTCGAGGCCAAGAACAGCCGGCCGCTCGAAGGCTTGCGTATCGGCGTTCCCAAGGAATACTTCGGTGCCGGCCTGACCCCGGAAGTGGCCGGGGCCATCGAAACCGCTTTGGCGGTTTACGAGTCGCTGGGCGCCGTGCGCGTGGCCATTTCGCTTCCCCGCACCGAGCTCGCCATTCCGGCGTATTACGTGATCGCGCCAGCGGAAGCCTCGAGCAACCTGTCGCGTTACGACGGTGTGCGGTACGGTCATCGCACCGCCACCTATACCGATCTGGCCGATATGACCAGCCGCTCGCGTGCCGAAGGACTCGGCCCGGAAGTGCAGCGCCGCATGTTGATCGGTGCGTACGTGCTGTCGCACGGCTACTACGACGCCTATTATTTGCAAGCTCAACGCCTGCGCCGCATGATCGTGGACGACTTCCGCAATGCGTTCGAGCAGTGCGATGTGATCATGGGTCCGGTCACGCCGGGCGTGGCCAAGAACATCGGCGAAAACCGCGACGATCCCACGGCCGATTGGCTGGCGGATGTGTATACGCTGGGCGTGAGTTTGGCCGGTTTGCCCGCCATGTCGGTACCGTGCGGCTTCGGCGTTGCCGCCCACGCCAAACGCCCCGTCGGCCTGCAGATCATCGGCAATTATTTCGACGAAGGCCGTCTGTTGGCCGTCGCCGACCGTTATCAGCAAGTCACCGATTGGCACCGCCAGCGCCCCGGCGCTTGAGCCTCGTCATCCGCAGTTTGTTTTGCACTTGTATTGCACATTAGGACGCCAGTATGCGTTGGGAAATCGTCATCGGGCTCGAGACGCACGTTCAGCTCTCGACCGACTCCAAGATTTTTTCGGGCAGCAGCACGCGCTTCGGCGCGGCGCCCAACACTCAGGCCAATCTGGTCGATCTCGCCCTGCCCGGCAGCTTGCCGGTCATGAACCGCGGTGCGGTCGAGCGCGCGATCCGCTTCGGCCTGGCCGTGAATGCGCACATCGCGCCGCGCTCGATCTTCGCGCGTAAAAACTACTTCTATCCCGACCTGCCCAAAAACTACCAGATCAGCCAGTATGAGATCCCGGTCGTGCAGGGCGGCACGGTGTCGTTTTTCGTGGGCGAAGAAGAGCGCACCATCAATCTGACCCGCGCCCATCTGGAAGAAGATGCCGGCAAGTCGATGCACGATGATTTCTCGCTGCCCAACGGCGCGCCCGCCAGCGGCATCGATCTAAACCGCGCCGGCACGCCATTGCTCGAGATCGTGACCGAGCCTGAAATGCGCTCGGCAGCCGAAGCCGTGGCCTATGCGCGCAAGCTGCATGCGCTGGTGTTGTGGCTGGGTATCTGCGACGGCAACATGCAGGAAGGCTCGTTTCGTATCGACGCCAACGTTTCTGTGCGGCCGGAAGGCCAAGCCGAGTTCGGCACGCGTGCCGAGGTCAAGAACGTCAATTCGTTCCGCTTTCTCGAGCGTGCCATCCAGTACGAAGTGCGCCGCCAGATCGAGCTCATCGAAGACGGCGGCACGGTCGTGCAAGAGACGCGTCTGTACGATGCCGATCGCGATGAAACGCGCAGCATGCGCAGCAAGGAAGATGCGCACGACTATCGCTATTTCCCCGATCCCGATCTGCCGCCGTTGATCATCGGCGAAGACTGGATCGCACGGGTGCGCGCCGAGATGCCCGAGCTGCCCGACGCCCAGCGCGCGCGTTTCGAAACCGAGTACGACCTTTCACCCTACGACGCCGCACAGATCACGTCCGATGCCGCCATGTCGGCGTATTTCGAAACCGTGGCGCGCGCGTTGCCGGCGGGTCAGTCCAAGCTTGCCGCCAACTGGATCATGGGTGAAGTCACGGCGTCGTTGAATCGCGACGACCTCACCGTTGCCGCGATGCCGGTCAAGGCACCGGCACTGGCCGCGCTCATCAACCGCATCGTCGACGGCACGATCTCCAACAAGATCGCCCGCGAGGTTTTCGGTGCGATGTGGGCCGGCGAGGCCGGCGGTCAACCCGACGCCATCATCGAAGCGCGCGGCCTAAAGCAGATCAGCGATACGGGTGCCATCGGCGCCATGATCGACGACGTGCTGGCCGCCAATCCGGCGATCGTGGCCGAATACCGCGCCGGCAAACAAAAGGCGTTCAATTCGTTGGTCGGCCAGATCATGAAAGCCGCCCGCGGCAAAGCCAATCCGCAACAGGTCAACGATCTGCTGAAGGAAAAGCTCGACGCCTGATCCGCGCGGGATCGTCTCGGATCGGCACACCATGCCGTTCAGGGGGTCCCCCGGCGCCGACGTCGCAGCGCGCCGTGTGGGGCCTGCCTTAGTTGTCACGCATTAACACCGCACAGCCCCGCCAGACGTGATCTGCCGGGGCTGTTGCAATGTGATCGGCGCGTATGCGCTGGCGTTTGGCAAGCGCTTGCGCCGGCCCGCGCGGCGTTCAGGCTACGCCGTAGCGCGCCCGATAGGCCAAGACCGCGGCGCGGTGTTCGGCAAACGTATCGTCGTTTTCGATCAACGTGAGAATGTCCGTGAGCGACGCGATGCTCACCACCGGAATGCCATAGGTATCGGCCACGGCTTGCACCGCCGAGTGGGCCGACAAGGCATCGTCGGCGCCGGCGCGTTCCATGCGGTCCATGGCGATCAAGACCGCAGCAGGTTCGGCGCCAGCCGCACGAATGATGTCCACCGACTCGCGCACGGAGGTACCCGCCGTGATGACGTCATCGATGATGACGACCCGGCCCGCCAACGGCGCACCGACCAGCGTGCCGCCCTCACCGTGATCCTTGGCTTCCTTGCGGTTGTAGGCAAAGGGAATATCGCGGCCCGCCATATCGGGGTGGCTCGCCAATGCAACCGACGTCGCGGTGGCCAGCGGAATGCCCTTGTAGGCCGGGCCGAACAGCATGTCGAACGGCACGCCGGACTGCGCCAGCGCGTCGGCATAAAACTGCGAGAGCTTGCCGACCAGCGCGCCGCTATTGAACAAGCCCGCGTTGAAAAAGTAGGGGCTGATGCGGCCGGACTTGACCTTGAAACTACCAAAACGCAGCACGTTGGCGGACAACGCAAAGCGAACGAAATCGACGGCGGAGGTGGACGGTGTAGTGGCGGTCATGGCGGAGTGGCGCGGCGGCAAAACAATTGGCGAAGGCGACATTATCCGCGATTCTTTTACACTGCGAGTCACTCGACCCGATAGAGAGCTCCCATGCGCGTCATCTCCGCCAATCTGAACGGCATCCGTTCAGCCGTGAATAAAGGTTTTCTGCCCTGGCTCGCCCAGCAGAATGCGGACTTCGTCTGCCTGCAAGAACTCAAGGCTCAGGCCGCCGACATGACGGCCGAGATGCTCAATCCCGACGGCTGCTACGGTTATTTTCACTATGCCGAGAAAAAGGGCTATAGCGGCGTGGGCATCATCGCCCGCAAGCAGCCCTTGCAAGTGATCGAAGGATTGGGCATTCCCGAGATCGACGCCGAAGGCCGGTATATCGAACTGGTCTACGACAAGCTGTCGGTCATCTCGCTGTATTTACCTTCCGGCTCGAGCGGCGATCACCGCCAGTCGGCGAAGTTCGTGTTCATGGAGCACTTCTTCGCGCACTTGATCGACCTGGCCCGTCGCGGACGCGAGGTCATTCTGTGCGGCGACTGGAATATCGCGCACAAGGAAATCGATCTGAAGAATTGGAAAGGCAACCTCAAGAACAGCGGCTTCCTGCCTGAAGAACGTGCCTGGTTGACGCGCGTGTTCGACGAACTGGCCTGGGTGGATGTGTATCGCCGCCTCCATCCGGAGACCACGGGCGACGCCTACACCTGGTGGAGCAACCGTGGGCAGGCGCGCGCCAATAATGTGGGATGGCGTATCGATTACCAGATCGCCACGGCCAACATTGCCGCCACGGCGACCGCTGCATCGATCTACAAAACCGACCGCTTCAGCGACCACGCGCCGCTGTCGATCGACTACGACTACACCGCGGTGTAAACGCGCGCCTCGTACTCGGCCGCTTCTGCGAAGCGGCAGTCCGGCGCCATGCATGCTCAAAGCGTGATGGCTACTGGCGGTCCAGCGCTTCGATATCGCGCCGTCGCAGCCACAACAACACCAGCCCCGGCACGGCGATCAGCACGGTGAGCAAGAAGAACACCGGCCACCCGAACGACTCTACCAGCACCGGCGTCAACGGCCCGGCCAGATACGTTCGACCCACGGCCGAAAGCGCCGACAGCAGCGCAAACTGCGTGGCCGAAAACTGCCCCGCGCACAACGCCATCAACAACGCCACGAACGCCGCGGTGCCCAGCCCGCCGCACACGTTTTCAATGCCGACGCCCAGCGCCATGAGCGCGATGCTCTTGGGGCTGATCGCAATCAGCCAATACGCCAGATTCGACACCGCCTGCAGCACGCCAAACCACAGCAGCGATTTGTAGAGCCCCAAGCGCGCCATCAATGTGCCGCCGGCCAACGCGCCGAAAATCGTGGCGGTGAGCCCGAGCACCTTGTTGACGGTACCCACCTCTGTGGCCGAAAAGCCCGCGCCGCGAATCAGGAACGTGGTGGACAAGGCGCCCGCAAACGCATCGCCCAGCTTATAAAACACGATCAGCGCCAGGATGGTGAGCGCATCGCCGCGGCTGAAAAAATCCTTGAAGGGTTCGATCACGGCGCGCGCAAGCGAACGCGGCTGCCGCGCCGGCGCCTCGGGTTCGGGCGCCAACAGCGTGGCGATGGCGCACAAGGCCATCAACCCACCCATCATCACGTAGGTATAGCCCCACCCCAGCCAGCGATCGGCAATCACCAACGCCAGACCGCCAGACACGACCATTGCCAGCCGGTAACCCAGCGTGCGAATCGCCGCCCCCGCACCGCGCTCTTCCGGGCGCAGCACATCGCTGCAATAGGCGTCGAACGCAATATCCTGCGTGGCCGACAAGAACGCCACGGCCACTGCGAGCAGCGCCAGCGTAAAAAGTGCATCGGAGGGTGAGAACGCGCCCATCACCATGATGCCCACAGACAGCAGCAATTGCGTGATGAGCATCCAGCCGCGCCGGCGGCCCAGCAAAGGCGGCACGTAGCGGTCGATCAGCGGTGCCCACAGAAACTTGAGCGTATAGGCCGATCCGACGAGCGTCAGAAAGCCGATTTCCTGCAGCGACACCCCATCCAGGGTGGCCCAGGCTTGCAGTGCCCCGCCGGTCAACGCCAGCGGCAACCCGCTCGCAAAACCCAACACCAGCAACGGCGCGACGCGTGCGCCGAAATAAATACGATATGCCGAAGCGATGGGCCTGCTCCCGAAAATCAGACAGTGGCGAAGCGGTAGGCCGCCAACGTGCTGCGCCATTGCGGCAGCACGCGAACTTCGCGATCGTACTTGAACGTCGCGCGTTCGAGGATGCGGAACCCCAGATCCTGAGCCAACGCCTCGAAATCGTGCAACGTGCACAAGTGGATGTTAGGCGTGTTGTACCACTGATAAGGCATCTGCTTGCTGACCGGCATCCGGCCGCGCAAGATCGACCACCCATGGGGCCAATAACCGAAGTTGGGAAACGACACGATGCCGAAATCCGCCACCCGCGCCATCTCGCGCAGGATGTGCTCGGTGCGGTGCATCGACTGCAACGTTTGCGACAGGACAACCGTGTCGAACTGCTTATCGTCGAACAACGCTAGGCCGTCTTCCAGGTTTTGCTGAATGACTTGCACCCCGCGCCGCACGCACTGAATGACATGCGCATCGTCGATTTCCACGCCCGCGCCCAGTACCTGCCGATCGTCGCGCAGCGACGCCAGCAGCTCGCCGTCGCCGCAGCCCAGATCCAGCACCCGGCTTCCCGGCGCCACCCATCCGGCGATCCGCGCCAGATCCGGTCGCAACCCGCCTGACCCGTTCGTCATAGCGTCTCCCATGCGCTGGCTCGTCATGGACGTTCCCGCCCATTTTCATCCAGCGGCAATAAATCCATCTCTTCGGCGATGCGATCGAAATAACCACGCACCACCGCCATGTAGCGTTCGTCGTCCAGCAGGAAAGCATCGTGCCCGTGAGGCGCATTGATTTCGGCGTACGTGACCGGTCGGCCGCTCTTGAGCAACGCACGCACCATTTCGCGCGAGCGCTCCGGCGGAAAGCGCCAATCGGTCGTGAACGACACCAGCAGGAAATCGGCTTGCGCAGGCGCCAATGCCACCGCCAGATCGCCATTGGTCGCGCGGGCCGGATCGAAATAATCGAGTGCACGCGTGATCAGCAAATAGGTATTGGCATCGAAGTAACGCGAGAACTTTTCGCCCTGATAGCGCAGGTACGACTCGACTTCGAACTCGACGTCATAGCCATACCGGTATTCACCGTCGGCCGCCGCGTCGCGCTGCGTGCGCCCGAACTTGGTGGCCATATCGTCGTCGGATTGATACGTGATGTGGCCGATCATCCGCGCGACCGACAGCCCGCGGCGCGGCACCGTTTCGTGGGCGTAGTAATCGCCGCCATGAAAATCCGGGTCGGTGATGATCGCGCGCCGCGCCACTTCGTTAAAGCCAATGTTTTGGGCCGACAGGCGTGGCGTGCTGGCGATGACCACGCAGTGCGCCACTCGCTCGGGCAACGCGATTGCCCAGCTCAGGGCCTGCATACCGCCCAGCGAGCCGCCCATGACGGCGGCAAACCGGTCGATGCCGAAGTGATCGGCCACGCGGGCTTGCGCATGGACCCAGTCTTCAACGGTCAGCACCGGAAAGGCCGCGCCCCAGGGCTTGCCCGTTTCGGGATTGATGCTGGCCGGTCCGGTGGAGCCGAAGCACGACCCCAGATTATTGATGCCGATCACGAAAAAACGCCGGGTATCGAGTGGCTTGCCGGGGCCCACCATGTTGTCCCACCAGCCGATATCCTTGGGATTATCGGCGGCCACCCCCGCCACATGATGCGAGGCATTGAGGGCATGGCAAATGAGCACGGCATTGTCGCGGCGCGCGTTGAGCGTGCCATAGGTTTCGACGGCGAGCTCGTAGGCATCCAGGCTTTGACCATTGGCCAGCTTGAGCGGGACGTCGAACGACAGGAATTGAGCGTTTACGACACCGACGGAACCGGGATCAGCGGCTGTGGGTGTGTGTGCGGCAACGGCGGATACGCCGGTGGCGCGCAAGGGATTTGCGGTCATAACGGACCTCTTTAGCTGGATTTATGAGGCGCCCGCAAGCGGATCAGTGCAAATCGGCGCCATGACTAGGTCGATATTCTAGCACCCGGCAATACGGTCATTCACCCGTATGCGGGCCGATGTACTCGTAGTGCGTGGTGTTGATGCGCGAGATGCGCCACTCGACCGGCCGTTGATGATACGAGTACGCGACGCGATGCACCTCGAGCACCGCAAAGCCCGGTGCCACGTCCAGCCACACGGCATGCTGGAGGTCGGCATGCGCCACCGAGAGCCGTTCTTCCGTGGCGATCACATTCACCTCGAAGGCATCCTGGTAGAAGTTGTATAGCGTGCTCGGTCGCGCCTTGAGCTGCGATTCGGTCAACCCGCGAAACAGGGAGTCGGGCACCACCACGCTATCCACCAGCACCACATCGCCGTGCAGCGACAGCAGATTGCAGAACTCAAACACCATCTCGTCCGGACCGAGTTGCAGAGCGTCGCGCGCGGCCGGCGACGCGCGTACGCGGCGAAACGTCAGCAGCGCGTTCGTGGGATAAGCCTTCTGGCCGTCCTTGCGCTGCAAACGGAAGTAGCGAAAAAAATGCGAGTTGCGCTTGTGTGCGGCCACAAATGTGCCGCGCCCCTGCTGCCGCGTGAGAATGCCGTCCGCCACCATATCGTCGATGGCCTTGCGCAGCGTGCCGATCGCCACGCCAAACCGGCTGGCGAGCACTTTTTCTGGCGGCAACGCATCGCCCTGCTTCCACTCACCCTGAGCGAGCGCGGACAGCATGGCATCTTTGATTTGCCGGTACAGCGGACCCTGCGCGCCAGCCGCGGGAACGTCCGCGCCGGTGACGTGCGCGTCGGTGTCTTTCATCGTAGTTCTCGAACCCTCAATGTCATAGTAAGTCGCCCTCGGCCCCGGGGACGTCAGGGCGTGGTGCTCCAGATCAGGAACGGCAACAACACAACATACAGCACGGTGGACACCATCACAGCGCCCGCCGCCACGTCGTGCTGATCGGTGTAGCGGCGAATGTACATATAGCTCACCACGGCGCACGGCATTGTCATCTGCATGGCCAAGGCGCCGTTGAGCTGCGGCGACAACGGCAGAAAAGCCACCATCACGTAACCCACGAACAGGCCCACCGATAGCCGGATCGTTCCCACCACTGGCCGGTACGCAAGCTGTTGGTGGGAATCAGTGCCAGGGCATGCCCGAGGCTGATCAACATCAACGGCACGGTGACCGCGCCCAGGATGCGGGTCATGTCGAGCAACCATATCGGAACGTCCACCCCCGTCAGACGCACAAGCGCGGCCGCCAGACATGCCAGCAGAATCGGACTTTTCCACGCCCCTGCGGCGTGCGCGCCGGGTAGCGAGCGCACCCCCAGGGTGTGCATCAGAAATGAGCTGACGGCGAAGAACGCAATCGAGGCCGAAAGCCCCTCGTCGCCGAACACCATCTGGGTGAGCGGCAGCCCCAGGTTGCCGGCATTGGGAAATGCCGCCAACAGCAACAGTTTGCGCACCGGCATGCCGAGACACTTGAGTATCAGCACGGAGATCGCCGCCCCGAGCGCGAGGGCGCCGACGGTCGACCCCACAATCAGCAGCAGGGTTTCGGACGGTAGATCCGTCGTCACCAACGTATGAAACACGAGTGCCGGCGTGGTGACCGACGTCACGAGCACCGTGATGAACGAGCCGGCAAACGGATAGTCGCGTTTGGCCCACACCACGCCGATGCCGACGATGCCGATCAACGGCGCCAACATGGCGAACGCCGAACTGTAGAGCCCAAAGAACGCCATCATCGCGCGCCCCCGCACAAACCGATGGCAACCGCCATGATGCGCGCCGCGTTCGGCCCGCCAATTCGCACGCGCATCGATACGGGCCTATTTGCCGCAGTGGCGTCATGATGGGCTGCGCGATCGAAAACGCGAACGTCACCGGTTTCAAGAAGGAAAAAAGTCATGCGGTCTATCAAACCCTTATCGCCACGCGAAGCGGCCTGTCTGTATTGGGTGGCCTTGGGAAAAACCAGTTGGGAAACGGCGCGCATCCTGGAATTGAGCGAACGCACGGTCAATTTCCATTTGGGCAACGCCCGCGCGAAACTCGGCGCCACCACGCGCACCGCCGCCGTCGCGATGGCTTTACGGCAAGGTTCGCTCAATGCCCTCACCGCTTGATCGACGCGCCGCGCACGAACTCCGCGGCGTGCTCGGGCGTGAGGCTCTCGGCCGTGCCCATCGCCACCACTTCGATCAGTGCCCGGTCGGTCACCCACACCCGCGCCAGCAGCCACGGCGGTGCCCGTCCGGCGACGCCGGTTTTACCTGTGATGCGAATGTCCTCGCCAAAGGCCGGCAATGGCTGGGGCGCCTCGACGCCCACATTGGCGTACAAGGATCGGACCAGTGTTTCGCCCAGCTGGCGCGGCATGCCCGGGGCTCCTTGCGCGGCCGGCGGCAGTGGCGCGTATCCCACGGCAAACAAGGCTTCACCCACAGTGGCCGTCGTCAGCGAAAACGTAATCTTGTGGTCGCCCAAAGGCAGGTCGCGCGACTCGGTGCTGGCCCGAGCGGGAAAAATCGCCTGCACCTGACCATCGGCGACCGTCAGTTCGCGCCAGTTGTAATCGGGCGAGCAGGCGGACAACAGGGCGGCAAGCGGCAAAACCGCGCCACAAAGCGCACGGCGCCACGAGAAAGAGAGACCGGACAACGGCGTAAATTCCAGCGAAAGCGATCGGATCGTATTGATCCCAAACGGAATTGTCGCTTATTTCAGTGGTAAAGCCCATATTTCCAGCGTTGCGATCGACCGGATATCATGACCCTGCGCCGCGCAAGGTCGCGCCAGCGGATCGTCGCAACACCACGTAAAATCCTCGCCTCGACTTTTCACCCTACAGATAACGCCACCGTGACCGATTCATTTCACAGCCGACTAGCCCGCCTGGATCGCCGCCGCGACCTGCTTACGCAGACGTTGCGCGGCATCGAAAAAGAAGGCTTACGCGTTGACGCGAGCGGCGTGCTGGCCAAGACGCCACACCCCGCCAGCCTGGGTTCGGCGCTCACGAACGAAAAAATCACCACCGATTATTCGGAGGCGTTGCTGGAATTGATTACCGGCACGCATGCCGGCGTGGATGCGCTGCTCGACGAACTGCGCGACACGCACCGCTATGTATACGGCAAGCTCGGGCGCGAATTGATCTGGAATCAATCGATGCCGGCGCAATTGCCTCCCGAGGCCGAAATTCCCATCGCCTGGTATGGCACGTCCAATACCGGCATGCTCAAGCACGTCTACCGGCGTGGCCTGGCCGAACGCTACGGCAAACGCATGCAGTGCATTGCGGGCCTGCACTACAACTTCTCGTTGCCGGATGCCATCTGGAGCGAGCTGGGCGTACCGGGCGATACGCTGCAGGATCAACGGTCGGCCGGCTACATCGCGCTCATCCGCAATTTCACGCGCTATGCGTGGTTGCTGATGTATCTGTTCGGCGCGGCGCCTGCGCTGGACCGCCGCTTCCTTGACGGCGACGGTGGCCTTCAAACCTTCGATGCCGATACGCTTTACCTGCCCTACGCCACCAGCTTGCGCATGAGCGATCTGGGTTATCAAAGCGAGGCACAGTCGCAGCTCAAGCTTTGCTACAACGATCTCGAGACGTTCCTGGGCCGCATCTACGGCGCCGTCACGCAGCCCTGGCCCGAATACGAAGCCATCGGCACGCACCGCGATGGCGAGTGGATACAGCTCAACACCAACGTGCTGCAGATCGAAAACGAGTACTACTCGATCATCCGTCCCAAACGCGCGACGGGCCGCTGCGAACGTCCCGTCACGGCCATGGCCGAGCGAGGCGTGCAGTACATCGAGGTGCGTTGCCTGGACATCGATCCCCACGAGGCGATCGGCGTTGCCGCCGACACCAGCCTGTTCGTCGACGCGTTCCTGTTGTATTGCGCCACGGCCGACAGCCCCTTGTTTCCCGAGAACGGATACTGCACGCGCAGCGAAGACAACTTCGCGACCATCGTCAAGGCTGGCCGCAAGCCCGGCCTCACGCTCGATCGCGACGGCGAGACGGTCACGCGCGAAGCGTGGGCCGCCGACCTGCTCGACGGCATTGCCGCCTGTGCCGACGTGCTCGATCGCGCTTATGGCGGCGATCGTTATGCGCAAGCCGTTGCCGCCCAACACATCAAAGTCGACAACCCCGACGCCACGCCCTCGGCACGCGTGCTGGCCGGCATGCGAGAAAGTGGCTTGTCGTTTACCGCCTATACCCTGGCGCAAAGCCAGGCGCATGCCGATACGCTGCGCCAGGTGCCGCTTTCGGGCGCTCTACTTGCTGAATATGAGGCCGGCGTTGCGGCGTCGATCGAGGCCCAACGCAAGTTGGAAGCCTGCGACGACATCGATTTCGACACCTACGTCGCCCGCTATCGCGAAGCGCTCAAAACGCCGCCTGGCTTCGTTCGGGCGTCGTCCACGCTGGCTTGAAGCGTCACCTCACCCGATCTGTTGGAGAACGAACCATGCGCATTGCCCCTCTGCTTCTCGTCGCCGCCATGGCGGCACTGGTCACCGCCTGCGCCACCAAGCCGTCCACCGTCGCCACCGTTCCGAATGTCGACCTCAAGCGCTATGTGGGTAAGTGGTATGAGATTGCGCGGTTCCCGATGTTCTTCCAACGCAAATGCGTGGGCGATACCACGGCCGAGTACACCGCCAATCCCGATGGCACGATCAAGGTCGTGAATCGTTGCCGCACCGAAGACGGCACCTTCGACGAAGCCGACGGCACCGCTACCGTGGTGGCCGGCAGCAACAATGCCAAGCTCGAAGTGTCGTTCTTCAAACCCTTTAAGGGCGACTACTGGATCATCGGCCTCGATCCGCAGTACCGCTGGGCGGTCGTGGGCGCACCTGACCGCGATTATTTGTGGCTGCTGTCGCGCACGCCCACCCTCTCGGATGCCGACACGCAGAAGGCGCTCGACACCGCGCGCGCCCAAGGCTACACGTTCGAAAAGCTGGTCTATACGCCTCACGGCGCGCAATAAATCGTTGTACAAGCGCTCCGGCGAGGCCAACGGGCACGCCGGATGCGCTATGCGTTGCGGGCGTCATACCCGGACGCAACGATAAGCGACAACTAGGCTCTGCGCCGCCTCCAACGTTCCTCGCATAACGCCCACAAGCACCACTGCATGTTCGCAGCGATTGCCGTCACCACACCAACCCTTGTGGCCGGCCTAGAGGATTTTGGAGAGACATCTATGAACACCACCCCCTTACGCACGGATGCACCCGTCGCGGCGACGTTCCGCGGCGAATCGTCCGAATCGGCCGTCTCATGGGCTGCCATTTTCGCCGGCGCCATTGCGGCTGCGGCCCTCTCATTAACCTTGCTTACGGCCGGTTCAAGTTTGGGTTTTGCCACGATGTCTCCCTGGGGCAATGATGGCGCGTCGGCCACGACGCTCGGCATCGGCGCCATCGTCTGGCTGATTTTCACGCAAATCATTTCCGCCGGTCTGGGCGGCTACATGGCGGGTCGTCTGCGTACCAAGTGGGTCAATACACACACTGATGAAGCCTACTTCCGCGATACCGCGCACGGCTTGCTCGTTTGGGCAGTGGGCGCGCTGATCACGGCGTTCATGTTGACCTCGGCCTTGTCGTCGATCGTCAGCGGTACCGCACGTGCCGGCGCCAGCGTGATTTCGGGCGCAGGTTCGGCCATCAGCTCGACCGTTGGCGGCGCCGCCGACATGGTCAGCAAGAACGGCAACATGGGTTCGATGGACATGGACGGCATGGTCGATTCGCTGTTCCGTGGCGGTCGTCCTGATGCAGCCGGCAATCCGCGCGAAGTGCGTGCTGAAGTTGGCCGCATCGTGAGCCGCAGCATCAGCCGCGGCGATATGACGCAAGAAGACAAGTCGTATGTGGCCAGTGTGATCTCGGCGCAAACCGGCGTGGACCAAGCCACGGCTGAAAAGCGCATTACCGACGGCATCGCACAAGCCAAGCAAACGGTGGAAGACGCCAAGAATGCAGCAAAAGAAGCTGCCGACAAGGCACGCAAGGCCGCCGCTGCCTTTGCGCTGTGGGCCTTCCTGTCGCTGATGATTGGTGCCCTGAGCGCCTGCATCGCCGCGACGATGGGTGGCAAGTCGCGTGACCGCGTAACGCGTTAATTCGCAGGCTGGCGTATCGCGCCGGGAGAAGAGGTGCAGCGTACGCAAACCCTCTCCCGCTCGACCGCCTTACCGTATCAAGGATCCCAGCTTCGGCTGGGATTTTTTTTGTGCTTAGGTTTCGTCACGCCCGATGTGGCGAAATCGGGAGGGTCCGGTGTAAGCTGCCGCGGTTGGACCAGACAATAATTAATGATGCTCGGGAGATCAAGAGGATGACAACGTTGAACGCTGGGGGAAACGGTGCCGTTGACACGTCGCGCGCCGACGCCGTGTACCGCAAGGTAGGCTGGCGGCTCATTCCGCTGCTTTTTGTGTGCTACATCGCCGCCTATCTCGATCGCGTCAACGTCGGCTTTGCAAAATTGCAAATGCAGAGCGCATTGCAGTTCAGCGAAACGGTATATGGCCTGGGTGCCGGCATCTTCTTCATCGGTTATTTCCTTTTCGAGGTACCGAGCAACGTCATCCTGCACAAAGTGGGCGCGCGCCGCTGGATTGCCCGCATCATGATCACGTGGGGCCTGCTGTCGGCCGGCACGATGTTCGTGACGACGCCACAAGCCTTTTATATTTTGCGGTTTTTCCTCGGCGCGGCCGAGGCCGGCTTCTTCCCCGGTATCATCCTGTATCTCACCTATTGGTATCCGGCGCACCGGCGTGGCAAGGCCACATCGTTGTTTCTGGCGGCGATTCCCTTCGCCGGCATTCTCGGCGGCCCGTTCTCGGGCTGGATCTTGAAAACCATGAACGGCGTCAACGGCTGGGAGGGCTGGCAGTGGCTGTTCTTGCTGCAAGGCCTGCCCACCGTTGGCATCGGCCTGATCGTGCTGGGCTACCTCGACGATCGCGTGCGCGACGCAAAATGGCTCACCGCCGACGAGCGCGAATTGGTGGCACGCGACATTGCGGCGGAGGCATCGGGCAAGGCAGAGGGCGGCGTGCGCTCGGTATTGGCCAATCCGCGCGTGTGGCTGCTGGCGATCGTATATTTCTGCTTCACCTCCGGCTTATACGGCATCAGTTTCTGGCTGCCCAGCATCATCAAAGCCCTGGGCGTGAACGATCCGTTGAACGTCGGTCTGCTCAGCGCCGTGCCCTGGACCTTGGGCGTGATCGCCATGTATCTGGTTGCCCGCAGTGCCGACCGCATGCTCGAACGCCGCTGGCACTCGGCGATCTCGGGTATCGTCGGCGCAACTGGCCTCATCCTCAGCGTGGTGTTTCACGGCGATGCGATGATGGCGATCGCGGGACTGACGTTGGCCACCATGGGCATCATGGCTTGCCTGCCGGTATTTTGGGGCCTGCCCACGGCATTTCTCGGTGGCGCGGCCGCGGCCGCCGGCATTGCGCTCATCAATTCGATCGGCAATCTGTCCGGATTTGCTGCGCCCTATATGATCGGCATGATCAAGGACGCCACGCAAAGCACCGACGCCGGCATGTACATGCTTGCCGTTCTGCTCCTCACGGGCGCGGCACTGGTATTGGCTGTGCGCACCGCCAAGCCCCGCTGAAAATATGGGGGAAATGTGGCGAATTCTTAAAAAAGGATGAACACCACGGTTTCGGCACACGACGTGCTTAATCGCCCTGCCGGCATGACCTCCCATGCCGTTACGGCCACGGACTCCCCATGACTACGAGCTTTTCTATCTCCGAAGGCGCCCCCTTCCCGCTGGGCGCCACGCTAAGCGGCGAAGGCGTGAACTTCGCCCTTTTTTCGGCCCATGCCACCAAAGTCGAACTGTGTCTGTATGACGAAACGGGCGAGAACGAAATTGCCCGCATCTCGCTGCCCGAGTACACCGACGAAGTCTGGCACGTGTTCGTCAAAGATCTGAAGCCGGGCGCCCTGTATGGCTACCGCGTGCATGGTCCCTACGACCCCGCCGCCGGTCACCGCTTCAATCCCAACAAACTCCTGCTCGACCCCTACGCCCGCGCGCACTTCGGTGAACTGAAGTGGGATCCTTCAGTGTTCGGCTACACGCTCGACGCTGAGGATGCCGATCTCACATTCGACGAACGCGACAGCGCCCCGTTCATGCAGAAGTGCCAGGTCGTCGACCAGAACTTCACTTGGGAGCACCCCTCGGAAGTACGCGTACCGTGGGAAAAGACGATTTTCTACGAAACCCATGTGCGTGGATTCACCAAGCGCCACCCGGCCGTCCCGGAACAGCATCAAGGCACGTTCGAAGGGCTGGGCCATGACGCCGTCATCAAGCACATCAAGGATCTGGGCGTCACCTCGGTCGAATTGCTGCCGATCCATGCGTTCTGCAACGACAGCTACCTGATCGACAAGGGCCTCACCAACTTCTGGGGTTACAGCACCATCGGCTTTTTCGCCGCCGATCCGCGCTTCTTCGCCAATGGATCCGGCGCGATCGACGAACTGAAGCACATGATCGACAAGTATCATGAAGCCGGACTGGAAGTCATCCTCGACGTGGTCTACAACCACACGGCCGAGGGCAGCGAACGCGGCCCCACGCTCTCGTTCCGCGGCATCGACAACGCCTCGTATTACCGCTTGATGCCCGACGAGCCGCGTTACTACATCAACGACACGGGCACCGGCAACACGCTCAATCTGTCGCACCCGCGCGTGCTGCAGATGGTCACCGATAGCCTGCGCTATTGGGTCACCGAAATGAAGGTCGATGGCTTCCGTTTCGACCTGGCGACGATTCTTGCGCGCGAAACCTACGGCTTCGACGAAGGCGGCGGTTTTCTGGATAGCTGCCGTCAGGACCCCATCCTCTCGAGCGTCAAGCTCATTGCCGAGCCTTGGGATTGCGGCCCGGGTGGCTACCAGGTGGGTGGTTTCCCGCCGGGCTGGGCCGAGTGGAACGATAAGTATCGCGACACCGTGCGCGCGTTCTGGAAAGGCGAAGAAGGCTTTGCCGCCGAACTGGCCACGCGCATCACCGCATCGGGCGACAAGTTCAATCATCGCGGCCGCCGCCCGTGGGCCAGCGTGAACTTCATCACCGCACACGACGGCTTCACGCTCAACGACTGGGCGTCGTACAACGAGAAGCACAACGACGCCAACGGCGAAGACGGCAAGGACGGGCACTCGGACAACCGCTCGTGGAACTGCGGTGTGGAAGGCCCCACCGACGATCCTGACATCCGTGCGCTGCGTGAACGCCAGAAGCGCAATATGCTCGCCACGCTGCTGCTCTCTCAAGGCACGCCGATGATCCTGGCCGGTGACGAATTCGGCCGCACGCAGGAAGGCAACAACAACGCCTACTGCCAGGACAACGACATCAGCTGGGTCAACTGGGATATCCAGGAAGAAGGCAGCGCGCTGATCGAGTTCACGCGCAATTTGATCACGCTGCGGCACGCCCTGCCCGTATTGCGACGCGGCCGGTTCCTCACGGGTGATTTCCAGGAAGATCTGCAGATCGCCGACGTGAAGTGGTTGAGTCCGTCGGGGGATCAGCTCAGCGATGAACAGTGGGGCGACGCCGACATGCGTTGCTTCGGTCTGGTCATCGACGGACGCGCCCGCGTATCGGGCATTCGCCAACCCGCCTCGGATGCCACGATCCTGATCGTGTTCAACGCCTATCACGATGTGGTCGACTTTACGTTGCCCGAGATTCCCGGCAGCGATCAATGGCAGTGCATGATCGACACCAACATGCCGGTGCGCGAAGAGTTGCCCGATTTTGAATCGGGCGATGTTTACCAAGTGACTGGCCGATCGGTGCTGTTGTTTGCGTTGCACACGAAGGGCGCTACGCGCCGCATCTTCAAGCAACTCGCTGAAGAGTTGACCGAAACGCCGACCGACGCGCAGTAAAGCGACGGTGGCATAAAGGCTTCGGACGTTTATCGCGTCCGAAGCCTTTTTTTATGTCCGAAGCCTTTTTTTATACGCGGCTCAATCTGCGCGGATCAATCGGGCAGGCGCGATAAACCCCTCACGCGACTTCGACGCGGGCACGCCCGGCCCCTTTGGCGCGATAGAGCGCGGCATCGGCCCGCTCGATCAACTGGTGAAATCCGTGCGTTCGATCGGGCGTGGCGCCCGCCACGCCGACGCTCACCGTGGCCACACCGCCTACGCCGTCCGGATGCGCAATGCCGAGCGCAGCGACGGCATTGCTGATGCGATGCGCGATCGGCACGGCTTGCTCCGCGCTGGTGTCGGGCAGGATCACCACGAACTCTTCGCCACCGTAACGCGCCACGAAAGTATGGTCGTCACCGGTATTGTGCGCGATGGCGTCGGCCATGCGCCGAAGCAGGTCGTCGCCGGCACGATGGCCGTAGCGATCATTGAACAATTTGAAGTTGTCGGCATCGATGAACAGGATGGACAAAGGCGACTGCCGTCGGCCCGAGCGCTCCCATTCCATGGCCATCACCTCGTCGAAACGGCGACGATTCGCCAAGCTGGTCAATCCATCGGTACGCGCCAGCACATCGAGTTCCGCTTGGATCAATCGGCGGCGACGTAGCTCTCGCTGGAACAGGATCGTGAGTGCAGCCACGGCCACGCAGAGGATCAGCGTGATGGGTCCCAGCACCATCGTCTTGACGCGCCAGGGCAACATGATCTCGTCCACCGACAGCCCCAGGTTCAGGATCAGTGGGAAGCCGCGAACCGTACTGAACGTGTAAAGCCGCTCGACATTATCGGTGGCGGCCCGGCTCACAAAACTTCCCACGCGCTCTGCGTCGATGCGGCGGAACGTCGCCGTGCCGCTCATATCGCGGCCGATCTCGCTGGCGATGAACGGTTGACGCATCAGCATGATGCCGTCGGCACGCATCAGGCCGATCGCGGCATCTTTGCCCAGCGCCAATCCGGCGAACTTTTCCTGCATGTAAGACAACCGCATGGCGCCCAGCACGACGCCGGCAAAACTGCCGTCGGGATTGAATAGCCTGCGGCTCAGCCCAATGCTCGGATCGCCGCCACGCAGACGGCTTTTATAGGGGGCACTGACGAACAAGCCCGCGTCGGCGCGCGTCTTGTGCACGACAAAATAATCCCGGTCGGCAAAGTTGCCCTGCCGCGGCACGATCGAGCCTGAATCGAATCGGATATTGCCCTCGGTGTCGAGCACGAGTATCGATCCAAGGTGCTCGGTTACGGACGCGGTGGCGAACAGCAGTTGTTGCCGCAAGGCCGGCCCGGCATGTTCGAAACCAGGCGTGCGTAACGATTGGGCAACCGACATCAACGTGACGTCGTACAGTTGCATCGACCGCGAAATGTCTTCCTCGAGCGTGACCACGATGTTGCGCGCGGATTGAGCCGACCGGTTCCAGTCGGTTTGCCGATCGGTCCACAGCATCGTCAGCGCCACGCCCAAAATACATAGAACGATCAACGCACCCAGTGCGTTAAGCGTGCGATGAAACCGCAAGGCCACCATGCGTGCCTCCCGGGGCATCGTTTTTACTTTTTTGGCGCTGGGCAACCGTCTCCGCATTGCCCTATGACGTCGAACCTCCGATGAAGGTTCGACCAATCGCGTAGTTTAGGGCATTGCCGAACGGTCGTCGCGACGCTTGTTCGATACCCGCACATTTGGGATGGCTTGGCCCTCGTCTACGCTAGCCGGTAAGCTGTGGGCTCCATCACAGGGGGTCACAATGACATTGAGCGGCTTTAAAGTTCTCACCTTCGACTGCTACGGCACGCTGATCGACTGGGAAACCGGCATTCACGATGGTCTGCAGCCCCTCCTGGCCAAACGCGACAACCCGTTATCGAAGGATGAGGCGCTCGAAATCTACGCGCGGCATGAAGCCGAGCAGGAAAAATCGACGCCCGACATGCCGTACTCGCAGCTGCTTTCGGTGGTTTACAAGCGTGTGGCAAAGGAGTGGGGCATTGCGGTCGACAATCAGGAGGCCAATATCTTTGGCGCGTCGGTGCCGGATTGGCCCGAGTTTCCCGACTCCGTTGAGGCGCTCGCGTATTTGAAGCAGCATTACAAGCTCGTCATTCTGTCGAACGTCGATCGCATTTCGTTTCGCGCCAGCAACGCCCGTCTGAAAGTCGCGTTCGACGCCATCTACAGCGCGCAAGATATCGGCTCCTATAAACCCGATCCCAAGAATTTCGAATACATGCTCGCACGGCTGAAAACCGATCTGGGGTTGGAGAAAAGCGATGTGCTGCACACCGCGCAAAGCCTGTTTCACGATCACGCAACCGCCAATCAGTTCGGCTTGGCATCGGCGTGGATCGATCGGCGCCACAATGCAGACGGCTGGGGGGCGACGATGCCGCCACCCGGCACCCCGCATGTCGACTTTCGCTTTGAGAGCATGGCTGCCCTGGCGCAGGCCCATCGCGATGAACTTGCCAGCCGCTAGAGAAAATTTGTTGCCGAGGGCGGGAACGTTACTTGCCTAATGGCTCGGGTAACGCTGGCGGCGATCCAGGCCGCCAGGACTCGATTCTTATTCGGATAGGCAAGTCAACAATGAAAATCCTGCTGTGGGCCATCGTCATCATTTTCCTTATCGGCTTGGCCGTAGTGACGGGCTTTTTCAAACTCATTTTCTAATCACGTGCGTCCCAAGGGACGCTTGGCTGACGGCGCACTGGGATTGATGCCGCCGTTTTCATTTTCATGCGGGGATCCATCATGCTACGCAAACTCATCGTATTCGCCATCACCTCGGGCTTGGCAAAAAAGCTCTATCAAAGCGTCATGAACAAGCGCGCTGCCAGCACCGTAGCGTCGCGCGGCCGCACGGGCGCACCGCGCCGCCGCGTCTAAGCGAGACGGCTTCGGGCTGACGCCCGAAATGCAAAGAAACGCCAGGCTCCTGCCTGGCGTTTTGTCGTGCAACGCGAAGCCGATGAGCTGCTTTGGTGTTGGTGACTGATCTTTGCGCGGGACGTCTGCGGTGCTGGAACGCGCAGCGTATCCAAAGCAAAAACGGCTGTTGCTCTCAGGTCTTACCCATCGACGCCCTATGCACCACACGCGTACCGAGCGTTGCCAGCACGTCAGCCCGGCACGCCAGCAGCGCGACTTTCAGCTCGGGCAGCACGCGTTCGAATCGCGCCTGCGGTACGGCGATCGACATGGCGTAAGGCGGGCCTTCGGGCGGCACGACCGAGATGCCGATCGCACACACACCATCCGAATGCTCTTGGCGATCGTACGCAAAGCCGGTGCGGCGCACCTCGGCAATCTCGACCAGCAACGCGGGCAACGTCGCAATCGTCAACGGCGTGTAGGCGTACCACGCGTCACCCAACAATCGCGCGATCGCACGATCCGACATCGTGGCCAATGCGGCCTTGCCGTTGGCAGTGCAGTACAGCGGAAACATCGTTTCGCGTGATTGCGCAACGCGCAGCTCCTGGGTAGACACGAGTTGCTCGATAAAGCGCAGGTGGGCGCCCGACAGTTGCGAGAGGTCTACCGTTTCGTCCACGCGGCGATGCAAGGCATGCAGGTGCGCGCGCAGGGCCGCTTGCAGATCCGGACGCGACGACGCTGCCGCCAATCGGGCGATGCCCACGCCCACGGAAATGCCACCGGCATCGACAGCGACGAGCTTCTCGGCCAGCAAGGCCTGAACGATCCGCTGCACAGTGGAGCGCGGCAAATCGACGTGCATGGCAAGTTCGCCGTAGCTCATGCCCCCATCGGCCTCGCTCAACGTGCGCAAAATGGCGGCGGCGCGGGCAATCACTTGAATGCCGCCTGCATGACGATCGCGGGGGTCTGGCGGGGAAGTGGCGGGCAAGGTGAACATTCCAGATGATTCTTCACTGTACCGCATCGTGGTTTTTGGTGAGCCACTTACCCACGAAGCGATACAGTTGCCGCTCCCCCGCTATCCGCATACTTCATTCGTTCGAGACCGCAATGCCCATTTCCAGGCAATCAGTTGCCTTCATTCTGCTGCTCGGCGCACTCGCCGCGCTGCCACCCCTGGCCATCGACATGGGCTTGCCCGCCCTGCCCGATCTCGAGCAAAGCCTTGGCGCATCCTCCACGCTCGCGGGAATGACGCTCAGCGTGTTCCTCTTCGGCTTCGCTGCCGGCCCCTTGGTGCTGGGGCCGTTATCCGATCAGTGGGGCCGCCGCCCGATTCTTCTGGGCGGCCTGGTGCTTTTTACCCTGGCAGGCGCGTTGTGCATGCTCGCCCCATCCATCGAGTGGCTGTTGGCGGCCCGCCTGTTGCAAGGCATCGGCGCGGGCGCCGGCGCTGTGCTGCCCATCGCCATCGTGCGCGATCTCTTTCAAGGCGTGGAAGCCCGCATGCGGTTGTCCTACGTCACCCTGGTGCTCAGTTTGGCGCCGGTGATCGCGCCCATCATCGGCGCGGGACTGGTGCCGCTGGGCGGCTGGCGGGGGATTTACGTGTTTCTGGCCGTGGGCGGTGCAGTACTGCTCGCCGTCACCGTCTGGGGCTTCGAAGAGTCCGCCCCCGCCGCCATGCGCCGCAAGGCAAGCGTCAAACAAGTGTTGGCCAACTATGCGTTCGCCTGGCGCCAACCGGTATGCCGGCGATTCTTTCTCGTAAACGGCGCCAGCTTCGCCTGCATGTTTGCGTTCATCTCGGGCTCGCCCCTGGTGTTCATCAGCGTGTTCGGCGTGTCCGCAGGCACCTTCAGCCTGATCTTCGCGTGCGTGGCGGGTGGCACGATTGCGGGGTCGTTTTTGAATACCCGTTTGACGGCGCGTCACGTGCCAAGCGCCCGGTTGCTCGGCATGGGGTTGACGCTCGGCGTACTGGCCACGACCGTGGTGGCGACGCTGGCGTTGACGGGCCTGGCTACCGTTGCCACGCTCGTCCCGTTTCTCGTCTTGAGCAATCTGAGCTATGGCTTGATCGGCCCCAATGCCTCGCACGAGGCGCTGCATCCGTTGCCGCACATGGCCGGCGTCGCGGCCGCGTTGCTGCGCGCGATCCAGATGCTGCTGGGCAGCGCGGCGAGTGCACTCGTCGCCTGGGGCTTCGATGGCCGATCGGCGCGTGCCATGGGCGGTGTGATGCTGCTGTTTGCCGTGCTGTCGGCCGTGGCGTTCGTGTGGGGGGGACGCAAGCGGTCGTAAGACGCAAGCATGCGCCCCATCCATTCCGCAGCTATGCGGCAACCGGCTGTTTGACACTGAAACTGCGGCCCGCATACACCGCCTGCGCGCCGAGTTCGCGCTCGATGCGAATGAGTTGGTTGTATTTCGCCGTTCGGTCCGAGCGGGAAATCGAGCCGGTTTTGATCTGACCGCATCGGGTGGCGACCGCGAGATCGGCAATGCTCACGTCTTCGGTTTCGCCGGACCGATGCGACATCACGGCTGCGTAGCCTGCAGCATGCGCCATATCGATGGCTGCGAAGGTTTCGGTGAGCGTACCGATCTGATTCATCTTCACCAGAATGGCGTTGGCAATACCGGTATCGATACCGTCTCGCAACAAGGCAGGATTGGTGCAGAACACGTCGTCGCCGACGAGTTGGCAACGGTTGCAGCACGCCGCAGTCAACATTCTCCATCCCGCCAGATCGTCTTCGGCCATGCCGTCTTCAATCGACACAATGGGATAGTCCGCCAAGAGCTGCGACAGATAATCGACTTGCTGCTCGCGCGTTCTGTCGATACCTTCACCGGCGTAACGGTACAGGCCATCGCGCCAGAATTCGCTCGACGCAGGGTCAAGGGCCAGCGCGATATCGGTGCCGGGCCGATAACCTGCAGTGGCGATTGCGTCCATGATGAGATCGAGCGCCTCTTTGCCCGACCGTAAGTCGGGTGCAAAACCGCCCTCATCACCCACATTGGTATTGAAGCCACGCGCCTTGAGCGCGTGGCGCAAACTGTGGAATACCTCGGCACCCATCCGCACCGCATCGGCGAAGGTACTCGCCCCCACCGGCATCACCATGAATTCCTGAAAATCGATGGTGTTGTCGGCATGGGCGCCACCGTTGATGATGTTGATCATCGGCACGGGCAAAAGGTATCCCTGCGCGCCCCCCATATACGAGAACAGCGACTTGCCCGCATCCGCGGCGGCGGCTTTCGCCACGGCAAGCGATACGCCAAGGATCGCATTGGCGCCCAACCGCGCCTTGTTCGGCGTGCCGTCCAAAGCGATCATCGTCTCGTCGATGCCGCGCTGATCGTCGACATCCATTCCGACGATCGCCAAGCTGATCTCGGTATTGACGTGGTGGGCGGCGACCGTGACGCCCAAGCCGTGATAACGCTTAGCATCGCCGTCCCGGATTTCGACGGCCTCGCGAACACCCGTCGATGCGCCCGAAGGCACCATTGCGCGGCAACGTGTGCCGCTCGCAAGCGTGACGTCGACTTCGATGGTGGGGTTACCCCGGCTATCGAGAACTTCGTAAGCGGACAGATGAGAAATACGGCTCATGACGGCTCCAGTTATGTCAGAAAATATAAAATAGGTGCAGAACAGAAAATCGTGCCTTGGCGCTCATGCAAATCATGGATAGCGCTGCAATGCTTGATGCATCGAACTGATGACTGCATGGTAGCGACCGTCGCTCGAGCAGAAAATCGAATTATCCTGAGCCGACGGATAGTTTTTCTCACATATGAAGGGCACGATCTTGCGCAATTTGCCTCCCCTGTCCAGCCTTCGAGCGTTTGAAGCCACGGCGCGCACCGGATCGCTCACGCAGGCCGCCAAAGAGCTTCATCGCACGCACGGCGCGATCAGCCGTCAGCTCAAATTGCTGGCCGAACATGCCGGTGTGGCGCTGTTCGAGAAAGACGGCACGGGACTCCGGCTTACCCCAGGTGGCCATGCGTTCTACGCGTCCGTGAGCAGCGTGTTCGAGCAGCTCGAGGGCGCCTACAGCCGCCTCAAAAACCGCGGCGACGGCCCAAGCTTGCATGTGGCCTGCAGCGCGACATTCGCCATGCGTTGGCTGGTGCCTCACCTGAGCGCGTTCTATCGACTAAGACCCGATATCCGCATTCGCTTGTCGATGACGTCGGCCAAGGAGATTCGTGCCGAAGGGGCGGAACTGATCATTGCCTGGGATCTGTCGTCCTACCCTGAATCCGACCGTGACCGCGCCATTGCCCTGGCGCCTGCGCGGTTTGGCCCGGTCGTTGCACCGGACCGTCTGCAATCGAAGCGCAAGCGCACCCGGATCGCCCACGACCACACGTCGGCGGCGTGGGATCAATGGGAAGTGCGGTCGGGCAAAAAACTGGCCTTTGGCGACTTCATCCAGTTTCCGCACACGCACCTGTGCATCGAAGCGGCGGTGGCGGGATTGGGCGATGCGTTGGTCGAACAGCGCCTGGTGAGAAAGGAACTGGAAGACGGCACGCTCGTGGCGCCATTGGGTTTCGTGGCGTTTGCGGCGGGGTGGCAAGCGGTGCCCATCGCGGGGCAGCCGATATCCGACGAAGGCCGCGCTTTCATCGACTGGCTGGGGAACGCGCTGGGGCAGTAAGCAGCGACACCCGATCGATCACCTCACTCCACATCCAATGCCGTCAATACCGGCTTTTTTTCTTGCGTCAGCGTTTTTTGTATGCAAAGATATACATAAATAAAACGAACCGAGACACTGCTGCCGTGCCCATTGCCAAAGCCAATTCGCAGGCCTACGCCGCCTATAACGAGATCAAGCAGCGCATCTTTGCAGGCGCGTTTGCGCCCAGCGATCGCCTGCGCGAGATCGAAGTGGCGTCGCTGCTCGACATGGGTCGCACGCCGGTGCGTGAGGCCCTCAAGCGCATTCACGACGAAGGGCTACTCACGCATGAACCCGGCCGCGGTCTGGTTGTGACCACGATGGATCAGCAGGACGTGACCGAGCTCTACGCGATGCGTGAAGTGCTCGAAGGCGCAGCCGCGGCATTCGCCGCGCAGCACGCCACGGCCGCCGAAATCGACAACATGCAAGCCATCCTGCAGGAGGGTGAAAACGGCGACCCCGTAGCGACCAATCTCAAGTTTCATGCGGCCGTCTACAACGCCGCGCATAACCGCCATCTGATTCGCTCGCTGCAATCGCTCACCGACACCACCTACCTGCTTGGCCGGAGCACGCTCAGTTCACCCGAACGCGCGCACATCGCCATGCAAGAACATCTGGACATCGTCGCCGCCATCCGAAGCCGCGATGCGCAGCGTGCCTCGCAAGCGGCGCAACGGCACATCCACCAAGCGCTGCTCGAACGCCTGAAGATGCTGCGGCAACGCTAGCCCCGTTTTTCCAAGAAGCCCATAAGAGGAGACAACCCACATGCAGCGCTTCACGTTGAAGTCCATCCCCCTGCTCGCGGCCGCACTGCTGCTGCCGGTCGGCGCGATGGCGCAAAGCTTCCCCACCCGCCCCATCACGTTGGTCGTGCCGTTCGCAGCCGGCGGCGGCACCGACAGCATCGCACGCGACATGGCGCGCACGCTGTCGGACAAACTCGGCCAGCCGGTGGTGGTCGAAAACCGGGGTGGCGGTGGCGGCTCGATCGGCGCCAACCTCGTCGCCAAAGCACAGCCGGATGGCTACACGCTGCTGTTCGCCACGTCCACGTTCGTGACCAATGCAGCCGCTGAAGTAACGAGCTCATATGACGTCGAAAAATCATTCGCCCCTGTCGCGATGATCGGCCGTGGCCCGCTATTGGTGGTCGCCAGCAAGCAATCGGGGATCGGCTCGATCGCCGATCTGCGCCAGGCTGCGGCCGCATCGAGCGAGGAAGTGAATTTCTGCTCGGCCGGCGCCGGCAGCATCAACCATCTTGCCGGCGAACGCTTCGCACAAAAGGCGAACGTGAAAATGACCCACGTGCCGTACAAAGGCAGCGGTCCCGCCACGATCGATCTGCTGGCCGGACGCGTGCAAGTGTTCTTTGCCACGGTGCCCACGATCCTCACGCAGATCACCGATAAACGCGTGAACCTGTTGGCCGTCACCAGCGCGCAGCGGTCGCGCCTCTTCCCTGATACGCCCACTATGGCGGAGGCCGGCATCGCCGACTTCGATATCTCTACCTGGTGGGGCGTGCTGGCACCCGCGGGCACACCGGCAGCGGTGGTCGACAAGCTCAACACCGCCGTCAACGACGCGGCCTCGGCAGACCTGGTGCGTGACCGTCTGACGCACGAAGGTGCCGACCCGATCAAGGCGACGCCTGCCGACTTCGGCCGCACGCTATCGAGCGAACTCGCGTTATGGCGCGGCGTGGTCAAGCAATCGGGCATGCAGCTTAACTAGAACGAGGGTGGAGACAACCATGCATCACACCGATTCAGCGCTCGATCCCTTGCGCCGCAAGCTGCTGCTGGCCGCGGCAGGCGCGGCCATGACCACCGCATGGCGCGGCGCGCAGGCCGCCGAAGCTTATCCCGCCAAACCCGTCACGGTGATCGTGCCTTATGCACCGGGCGGCCAAGGCGATGTGTTTGCGCGCATTGTGGGCGAACGGTTGGGCGTCGCGCTCAAGCAGACTTACGTCGTCGAAAATCGGCCCGGTGCATCGGGCGCGATCGGTGCACGGCTGGTGGCGCGTGCGCCCGCCGATGGCTACACGCTGATGATGGGCCAAACCGGCGAGATTGCCGTCAACCAATTCGTCGTGAAAGATCTGGGTTACGACCCCTTGGTGGATCTCGTACCGGTGGTGCTGGTGGGCGATTCACCGCTCGTGCTCGCGGTGCCCGAGAAATCGCCCTACACCACCATCGCGGCGTTGATCGAGGCTGCGCGCGCCAAACCGGATGCGATTTCGTACGCGTCGTCGGGCACGGCCACGCCGGGTCATCTGGCCGCAGCCGCATTGGGGCTTGCCGCCAAAGTGAGCATGGTGCATGTGCCTTACAAAGGCGCGGGGCAGGCCATGTCGGATCTGCTCGGCGGCCACGTCGACTTTTTCTTTTCCAGCGCCTCGGCCGTCATGCCGCATGTGAAGTCCGGCAAGCTCAAAGCATTGGCGGTGTCCACGCCCCAACGCATCGCGGCACTGAAAGACGTGCCCACGATCGCCGAGACGGCGGCACCCGGATTTCAATTCAGTTTGTGGGGCGGATTCTTCGTGCCTGCGAAAACGCCCGACAGCGTGATCGATGCGCTCAACAAACAAGTGAACAGCATTCTCGCGGACCCCGCCATCAATAATCGCTTTGCCGACGACGGCACCACCGTGCGCGCGAATACGCCGGCGGAGTTTGCCGCGTTCGTGAAAAGCGAAGCAGAGAAGTACAAGGGCTTGGTGCAGGCCACCGGCATCAAGGTAGAGTAGTTATTCAGGCTCGATTAAAAAGGAAAGCGCTATGAAGATCGTCGTATTGCCGGGTGATGGTATTGGCCCCGAAACCATGGCCGTCACCGTAGACGTGCTGCAAGCCGCCTCGCGCCGCTTTGGCTTGAACCTCGAACTCGATCACGATATTGCAGGACACGAGAGCCTGAAGCGTCACGGTGCCACCGTCACGCCCGAATTGCTGGCAAAGGTGAAAGCTGCCGACGGATTGATGCTCGGGCCCATGGCCACCTACGACTTCAAGGATGAGGCCAAAGGTGAGATCAATCCCTCCAAGTACTTTCGCAAGAGCCTGGACCTACACGCCAACATCCGCCCTGCACGCACGTACCCCGGCATGACGGCGCGCCTCGGCGAATTCGATCTCGTGGTGGTGCGCGAAAACACCGAAGGCTTTTACGCCGACCGCAACGTCGAATCCGGCGGCAGCGAAATGCTCATCACGCCTGACGTCGTGGTGTCGCTGCGCCGCATCACCCGCCAGTGCTGCGAACGCATTGCCCGCTCGGCCTTCGAACTCGCGATGACGCGCAAAAAGCACGTCACCATCGTGCACAAAGCCAATGTGCTCAAAATCGGCGACGGCATGTTCATCGATGCTTGCCAGCGCATTGGCCGTGAGTTTCCCGACGTTGTGATCGACGACGTGATCGTCGACGCCATGATGGCCCACGTGGTGCGCGCCCCGCAAAAATACGACGTGATCGTCACCACAAATATGTTTGGCGACATCCTCTCCGATCTCACCGCCGAACTCTCCGGCAGCCTGGGTCTCGGCGGCTCACTGAACGCCGGCAGCGAATACGCAATGGGGCAAGCCGCGCATGGGTCCGCGCCCGACATCGCCGGCCAGAACATCGCCAACCCGATCTCCTTGATCCTGTCGGCCGGCATGCTGCTCGGCTGGTACGGCCAACGCAACGGCAAGCAGGCCTTCATCGACGCGGCTGCCGTTATCGACCGCACGATTGCCGATGCCATTGCGGCCGGCGAATGCACGCGCGACGTGGGCGGTTCGCTCGGCACACGCGAAGCCGGTGCCGCGTTCGTCGCACGCCTGCAGGCCGCGTAACGATGACGGCCTCATTGCCTGCCGGCGGCGTCAGGCTGCACCGCCTCTGCCCAAAGGCGGCGTTGCAATCGGAGCGCCGTTACCTGAAGGCTGCATCGCGATGACCACACCGCTGCCCGAGGGGACCTGCGATTGCCACGTTCACATCGTCGCTTCGCTAACTGACTATCCGATGCTGGCCGACCGGCACTACACCCCCGGGCCGGCATCGGTGGCAGACTTGCGTGCGCATATGAGCGCCGTTGGTGCCACGCGCGCGGTGATCGTTCAACCCAGCATCTACGGCAGCGACAACCGCTGCATGCTGGATGCGATGGCGCGCATGAACGGTGCGGCGCGCGGCGTGGCGGTGGTGGAGCGCGATATCGATGACGAGGCGCTGCGCGCCCTGCACGAACAGGGTGTGCGCGGGTTGCGTATCAACCTCGAGAGCGTGGGCGCCAGCGACCCCTATGCAATCGGCCAGGCGTTGCAACACTGGAGCGCCCGCATCGCGCCTTTGGGCTGGCACATCCAGATCTATTCGGGCCTGGATGCCATGGCAGCGGCCGCCACCGATCTGCCAACGCTCAACGTTCCGATCGTGCTGGATCACTTCGCGATGATTCCCGCATCCACTTCGCCCAACGATCCTCGTGCCAAAGCGATCCTCGCCCTGGTGACAAGCGGTCGCGCCTACGTGAAATTGTCGGCGTCGTATCGCGTGGACACGGACGGCCAACATGCCGACGGTGTCCGCACGCTGGCGCGCGCGTTTGCCGATGCCAACCCGGAGCGGATACTGTGGGCCAGCGACTGGCCGCACACGAACCGCGAACCCGGACGCCGCGCGACAGAGGTGAGCGCCTATCGCCACATCGGTGCACCAAGGTTGTGCGATGAAGTGCGGGGTTGGTTTGGGGATGACGACGCGTTGCTGCAGATGCTGGTGAAGAACCCGGCCCGGCTCTACGGATTTGAATGAGCCAAGCGGGAACGCCACATGCTCATCCGTGGACAGACATAAAAACTAGGAACCCACCACTATGACGATCTTTGAAGCGCTTCGTGAAAGCCATGAGATTCAACGCAATCTCGTCAAACGCGTGCTCGAAACGAGTGGCGACTCCACCGAACGCCATCAGCTCTTCAAGGAACTTAAAGAAGAGCTGTCGGCCCACGAACTGGCCGAGGATCGGCACTTCTACGCGCCGATGATGGGCACCGACGTGGGGATCTCGCTCTCGCGGCACGGCATCGCCGAACATCACGAGATCGACGAGATGATCGAAGAACTCGAGAAAACCGACCCGTCGAGCCCATCGTGGATTGCTCAAGCGAAGAAGTTGAGCGAGAAGGTGCATCACCACCTGGAAGAGGAAGAACACGGATTCTTTCAAACGGCAGGCAAGGTGCTGAACGAAAAACAAAAGACAAGTCTGGCGACTAAATATCGCTCGGACTATACGAAGGCCAAACACGCCGATTGAGTGATGGCGAGAGATCGGTCGAGCGATCGAGGTTGAAGGTTGGAAGCCCGCATCGCGCGGGCTTCTTTGCGTCGGGCTGCGCTTGATGTCCGCAGCCCTTTACCCGTCGATGTCGGACTATTGTCGAACGACAAGCCGCTTTGGCAACTGACAAACCACCTGTCGCATTGCCACTTGTGAGAAGGCCTTTTTGTAACTACAATAAATCATTGATCGAAAGAATGCGGATCGCTAAGATCAGGCATGCGCATCACCTTCGATACTAGCAAAGACCAGATGAACTCAGAGAAGCGTGGCGTATCGCTATCGCTCGCCGCCCTCATCGATTGGTTCGCAGTCATGGCAAAGCCCGACCGGCGCCGCGATTACGGCGAAGTGCGAGAGATTGGATATGCTGTCGTGGACCAACGCTTATATTGCGTCGTGTTCACTCAACGCGGCGAGTCGATGCCTATCATCAGCTTGCGTCGAGCAAATATCAGAGAGGTCAGGGACTATGCAAAAGCATAAAAAAGCGTTGATCGTTCCCACTGCTGAAGAAAACGCAACCATCAATGCCGGCATCGCTGCCGACCCAGATACCTACGAATTGAGCGACGAAGAATTCAAGGCGCTCAAGCGCATGGGTCGACCGCGTTCGAATCGGCCCAAGGTATCCGTAACCGTCCGCTATGACCAAGACGTTATCGAAGCATTCAAGTCGGGTGGAGAGGGCTGGCAAACGCGCATGAATGCGGCGTTGAAAGACTGGCTTCGCACACACAACCCCGCTTAAACAAATCCAAGGAACTCCATGTCAGACCGCGATCCCCCCACCTACGACGAACTTGGCGATGCTTTGAATATTCTCCTGGAGGCCTGCAATAAGATCGGCGTGCGGGCGACTGAGGAGCTCGAGCAACCCAGCCCCTTCCACGACAAGCTCTCGCAAGTCGAAGCGTTCAAAGTGGCGGTAGGCGAAGCCGAACGCTTTCGCACCTTGTCGATCGACGTCGTGGTCGAAATGGCAACCGCACGCGAAGATGCGTTGCGGCTGATGCGCTTTATCGAGTGAGGGATTCGATTATCGAAACTCCGTCTGCTTCATGATCTGTGTACTCGGGTGGCAATCCCACTCATGCTCCAAGCAATTAGATTGGGCATTTGAACGGTTGAATCCGTAGCGGAATTCAAGCCACACAGAGGCCGAGATCGCGCTTTTCAGCGCGATGCAATAAAAATCATCTGACCGCAACTTTCGATGGGAAATCGTCGAGGTTTTGCACAATTGTTTGCGCTATTTCAACTGAGTGAGTCAATCGGATCAATAGGTCGTTGCAGCGACCTTGATCCGCTATCGCCTGTACGAAGCAGTACACAAGTTCGTAGGTGCTGCAAACGGCCGGTTTTAGCGTAGGAGAGTCTGCATCTGATGCCGATGAGTCACCATGCCTGATTGTTACGGCGACTACCAGCCTAAATCTACCTGTTAACGCATTGCACGGGTATATTCTGCTGATTTTTGTTACTACGTTTGCATTCACACCGCAACCTCACGCTGGCCGTTTTTACACTTGGTCCTCCAGGAAGGCCTAACCTGGGGCTTTGTCCTAAAAGTGATCGAGAACGCGATCTGTGCTTGACGACCATAAAACACGATTCCTAGAATCACTCATAGCTCACTCATGAACGAAATTCGTTTGTAGCTTGGATGATGTTTCTTATTCGACCAAGACTCGAATTCTTTCGCGGGCGTATTTGAAAGCCTTATCGACCACTAAACCGCTGTAGACGGCGTGGGCAGCCTATACCTTTGAATCGAAAAAAGGAGAGGACAGTGTTCGAAACTTTTGAAAATCTAGAGTCATGCGTACGCACTTACTGCAGAGATTTTCCCGCCGTTTTTAAACGAGCCAAAGGGGCTTTGCTCTGGGACGAACGAGGACGTAAATACATTGATTTCTTTGCAGGAGCTGGTGCCCTCAACTACGGGCATAATAACGATGCGCTGAAAGAAGGATTGCTGAAATATATTCATGAAGACGGTATTGCACACGGACTCGACCTGCACACTGAGGCAAAACAGCAGTTCATTGAAGAGTTTAATAGCATAATTCTCATCCCGCGAAAACTTAAATTTCGTTTGATGTTTACTGGGCCAACGGGATCGAATGTGGTCGAGGCGGCGTTAAAGCTTGCCAGAAAAGTGACGGGCCGAACCAATGTTGCTGCCTTTACAAATGGCTACCACGGAATGTCACTAGGCGCGCTGGCTGCAACGGGTGCGAATTCGAAACGTCGAGGCGCCGGAATTCCCCTTTCAAACATCGACCGCTACCCGTTCGATAATTATTTCGGTCCCGACACCGACACGCTTTCTTATATTGAAAGACTTATTACAGATGCAAGCAGCGGATTTGACGCACCCGCAGCGTTTATTGTCGAAACGGTTCAAGGCGAAGGCGGAATAAATGTCGCGTCTCGGGAATGGCTTCAACGGCTAGCACGCCTAGCGCGAAAATTGGGTAGCCTTTTGATAGTCGATGATATTCAAGCTGGCTGTGGTCGCACCGGCCGTTTCTTCAGCTTTGAAGATGCGGGTATACAGCCAGATCTCGTATGTCTATCCAAATCGCTCAGCGGCTTCGGCCTACCGATGTCCATGTTGTTGATTCGGCCAGAACTCGATATATGGGAGCCTGGCGAGCATAACGGAACCTTCCGCGGCAATAATCTTGCATTCGTCACCGCCCGCTTGGCACTCGATTATTGGAAAGCCCCCTCCTTTTTGCAGAATCTCAAGCAAACGTCTGACCGCCTAAACGCCGACCTTCAGGACGCCGTAGAGCATTACCGTGACATAGTGCCGATAAAAACTCGCGGGCGCGGTCTACTACATGGATTAGTCATGCCTTCGACCGCAGTCGCCAGCCGGGTCTCGACATTAGCGTTTTCAAAAGGAGTCATTCTTGAGACCTGCGGCCCAACGGGCGAAGTACTGAAGTTAATGCCACCGTTGACGATTTCAAGTGACCATCTAAACGAGGCGCTGGAAGTTATCCGCGAAAGTATAGACCGCGCTTTATACGACGCCGCCAATAGCGACTTCGTTTCTAACTCAGATCTCAATCAATAATTAGCCCTGGTTCTAGGAGACGAAATGCTCAATGAAAATGCCATCAGGCAGGCCCGCGCACGCCTATCCCAAACCACAGTACTGCTACTTGCGGGTGGATGGTCAAGTGAAAGGCGGAGTTCACTTGACACTGCAATGCATTTAATGCCGCTTCTTTCGAATCTATGCAAAGAAGTAACGCTGCTGGACCCACTCGACATTCCCGCACTTTTAAAAGCCTGCCACACCGCGGATTTCGCACTTAACGTCCTCTATGGCAGATATGGAGAAGATGGCGCGATTCAGGGATTTCTATCAATCGTCGGGCTTCCGACGTCGGGTTCAGGCGTCCTTGCCTCTGCGGTTGGCATGAACAAGGATGTCTTTTTAAGCCTACTTCGTGACTGGGGATATCGAGTGCCAGATGGATTCCTCGTTTCTCGAGTCGATGAACTTGGACTCAGTCGGCTATTTCGACAAGGACAAGGCTACATTCTTAAGCCAATTGATGAAGGCGATAGCCTCGGTGTGCAATTCATGCGGGAAAAAGCACCATTGCTGCGCGCTATAGCCGCTATCCAGCATGAGGATCGCGAAAGGTGGCGCATTGAAGAGTTCGTCGAGGGACCATTTGGCACCGTCGGAGTGGTAAATACGGTAGATGGCATCGCAGTTGGAGATCCAATCATCTTTAATCTCCCTGCGGGCAAAAACTTCTACGACACTGACCTAAAGCTGGGACGGTGCGGTAAGCCAACGGTTAGCTTTGTGGATGGAGATGCGCGAATTCTAATCCAACGACAAGCTGCAGATATATATACGCGGCTCGGTTGCAACGGCGCGGCAAGACTCGACTTCATCATCAATGGCAACGAGCCTGTCTACCTCGAGATAAACACCATCCCGGGTCTTTATCCGGGTAGCAATCTCGATCTCTCCTTCGCAGCGCACATAGCGTTCGAGAATCTGCTTGCAGTCATGATCCATGCGCAGCTTGCTAGTGATGACGTCGACTCAGAGTATCACCATGACGAGACGTCTCATGCCTAGAGCCGTTAATCTACTTTCGCCGTACAAGTTTATCTCTCAAGACACGCTTCACGGGGGACATGAGTACAACGGATTTCGAGATCGAAAATGCGCCGATTACTGGCGGGAACGATCATGCGGAATTGCCTGTGCCCAGATGCTGCTGTATGCCAAGCACGGGCACATCATTCCCGCCGGTCGGCTCATTGAAGACGGTGTCGCAATTGGCGCGTATCGGAAAGGGGTTGGGTGGACCCATAGTGGCTTGGCTGCACTGCTCACGAAGCAAGGTGTCCCTGCAATTGCTAGGCTGCTGCTCGCAGAAGATTTGATGTACCACTTGGTGCTCGGCGGCGCAGCGATTCTATCGGTTACACCAACGCTTGGTGTGAAACAGCAACCACCAAAGCTACCTTCCGCTCGGGGTGGACACTTAATTCTTTGCCACGGTTTCTGTGTTCCGCTCAACCCGGAAGAGCCTTGCACTCCCCTATCCGAACTGCTCATCAGCGATCCTGATCACGATTTCCCTGATCGTTTGGAAGGCACGCTGACCTCTTTCGACCTAGTCGCCCGTGCCTGGAGCGGGCGGTGCATAGCTATTTCCCCAATGCGAAATTACATCAATCAAAATGGCAATTGATCCTGCAGCCACTCGGGCAATTCTTATCGCCTGCATCGCGCTGGCTTCGCTTGCGGTTGGATTCACTATGCCATTGGTGGCAATTTCACTCGAGACCGATGGTTTGTCCTCAACGTTGATCGGACTGAATGCCGCCGCGCCTGCCTTGGGTATTCTCACCGTTACGTTGTTCACGAGAACCCTAGTTTCGTGGCTCGGCGTTCGGGGCGCAATGTTTGGCAGCGCTGTGCTATTCATCGGACTCATACTGCTCTTGCCTCATTGGAGAGGCTTCTGGCCATGGTTTTTAGTTCGATACCTTATAGGACTGTGTACCGGCCTTTTTTGGGTAGTTGCCGAGGCCTGGCTAAACGCAATAACGCCGAACTCAATTCGCGGCCGAATCTTCGGAGCCTACAGTGCGTTGGGTGCCGTCGGTTTGGCATTAGGACCTCTGCTTATCATGGTGTGGGGCACCAATGGTGATGCGCCGTTTCAGATGGTCGCAGTAATTTTCGCTTGTGCAGCAATTGCTGTCTGTCTCCTGCCGCCGCCATCTGTTCGAATTGCTTCAGTACGGTCCTTAGGCTACTTCACTGTAATGAAATACGCGCCTCTTGCGACGCTGGCAGCGATCGTCGCTGGCTTCCTCGTTACCGTTCAGATCGTGCTGGTCCCCATCTACGCTGCGCGGGTGAATTTGTCTGCTGATACTGGCGCGGCAATGCTGGCAGCAGTGCTGACTGGAGCAGTGATTATCCAGCCAATAGTAGGTTGGATGACCGACAAGCTTGGACGTGAGCGCATTCTTGTGCTGTCGGCGATTGCGGCCACTGTCAGTGCTGCTGTGTTGTGGTTGGAAGACAGCAGTTTTGCTCATTGGGTTCTACTTGCCGTATGGGGCGGCACCGCTGCAGCGCTTTACAGCGTTTCCCTAATAATGATCGGAGATCAGTTCGAGATTCAGTCGCTGGCAGCAGCTGGCGCTGCACTTCATGGCGCTTACCACTTCGGGAACATTGTTGGTCCTGCAGTTGTCGGGGTAGCCATGGACCGCTTTGGACCGAGCGCATTAATGACGGTTTCCGGGATGGTGTCCGGCGCTTTCGTAGCGGCCGTTAGTCTGCGACGTCTTAGTGGTCCGGTGGGTAAGAGGACCCACCTTCCAGTCGGATTGCCGCAGCACCCCAATTCCGCGCCAGGGAAACGCCAACATGAAGATTAAACTGAGGCGCGCGCAACTACAGATCGACCTTAGTGCGATAGAAGAGAACTGGCGCCGGCTTAGCCGTTTGGTGAGGCCCGGAGTGCGTATCGCCGCGGTACTGAAAAGTGATGCGTATGGTTTGGGACTTTTGCCAGTGGGAGCACTTCTTTCTCGATTGGGTTGCCGCGATTTTGTGGTCGGCACGATCGAAGAGGCAGAAGTATTGCGCAAGGTCGCGCCAAGCCAGTCCATACAAGTACTTTACGCGGATATGGATCGGGACCTTCGAAATTTCTCGGCCATGCAAATTATTCCGGTGATCAACGACGAGCGGGGATTTAGATATTGGTTGCAGCATTATCCACGGCTTTCAGCAACGCTGCGTGTCGACACAGGACTTTCGACTTTTGGCATCGACTGGCGCGAGGTGCCCGGCCTATGGGCGCGCTACGCAAAATCAGATACCTCGCTGACCACATTAATGAGTCATCTTGCTGCCGAAAATAAGGCCGATATAGAGAAAAGCCTGGAGCAAAAGATGCGTTTCGATCAAGTTTGCCGGCACATTTGCGCGAAGGAAAAAAGCTTGGCCGCATCAGGAGGCGCATTGCTCGGACCTGCGTTTCACTACGACCTAGTACGCTCAGGTCTCTACCTTCTAGGCTTTGAGGTCGATTCGGATAAGCCTGACATAACCGTGCCAGCCGTGACGCTAGATGCACCAATTATCGCGATCCGCGATGTTCGCAAAGGTGAGAGTATCGGCTACGACTTAGATTGCAAAGCACACAAAAACCTACGTATTGCGGTGGCCTTCCTCGGACTTTCGCATGGCATGTGGATACCTCGATCGGTGCAAGTACGCGCACAAATCGGTCAGTGGGAGATCCCATCGATCGGAAGAGTTGAGCTCGAAAAAACAATTTTCGACGTGTCGGACGTTCCGATGGAAGAGCTATACCATGGTAGCGCGGTCCGCTTGATCGGGGGGCCCACTAAAATAGAGAATCTTGCCCGCTCGATTGGAGCTCATCCAAACGAGCTGCTCTGTCGCTTCAGTCACAGCATTACGCGTAACTATGTAGCATCAGGCGCACACGTCGGTTCAAACAAATTATAAGAAGCGCAGCCCGAACGTATGATTCACCGCTGGATAACGTCGTCTACCCGCCTCTTCAAGAAACTAAAAACCGCTAGCGAAGTTATGCCGTTAGAGCGCTGATTTCTCGATCTTCTATAAATTGCGGCGGCACCGATGTAGGGCGGTGTGGTCCAACATATAAGCGGCAATTCGACGAGGTCGCAGGAGTTCAAAAGCGTGTAAGTGGCATACGTCGATCACTAGTAGCGAAACATCGGGCATCAACGCGAAGGAAGGCACCCAAGCTTTCGCAAGTCGAAGCATTCACAGTGGCAGTAGGCGACGCGGAACGCTTCAGACCTTGTCGATCGATGTCGTGGTCGAGATGGCGACCGCGGGCGAAGATGCGTTGCGGCTAATGCGCTTCATCAAGTGAGGAGTATCGGCCGAAGATGCGTGGTGATTCGGCGATCGCGCCTGAATCATCCCGACGGTTCGCGTGCTGCGAAAAGCAGATCTTCACAAAACAGGTGTCACGAACCTAAGACCTGCTGCACGACACTGCTGGAAAACTTGGTGCGCCCGACAGGAATCGAACCTGTATCAAGAGCTTCGGAAACTCACATTCTATCCATTGAACTACGGGCGCCAAGAGGCGGCATTGTACCGGACTTTTCGATCTGTGCCGGACGATCTTAGGGCATGCACCTATTTAGTGCCTATCGCCCCAATAGCGGGCACCGATATATAATCCAGCGTTTGCACGCGGGGGGTCCCCTCACGTCGCCCGTCCACTGCTGCTTGGTTTGCGGCGGCCCAGTATCCCGATTCGCAGGATTTGGTTATGAGCAACGCGCAGGATCATTCAGAAGAACATAGCTCGCCGATCAAGACGCCGAAGCAGTTGGTGGTGACGATCGTCCTTTCGTTTGTGATACCGGTCATCGTGCTGATTTTGTTGGCCAACATGGTCACATTCGGCAGCAAGGGTGGCTCGGGTTCCGACGCCGCCACCCCGGAATCGATCAGCAAGCGCGTCGCGCCTGTGGCCGGTTTCGAGTTTGTAGATGCCACCGCGCCCAAGGTCTTCAAGACCGGCGAACAAGTGTTCCAGGCAGTCTGTACGGCCTGTCATACCGCCGGCGTCGCCGGCGCGCCCAAGGTGGGCGATAACGCAGCCTGGGCACCGCTCATCGCATCGGGTCTCGATGAGATGACGAAGATCGCCATCGCCGGTAAGGGCGGCATGCCCGCCAAGGGTGGCAACCCGTCGTTGAGTGATTACGAAGTCGCACGCGCCGTGGTGTTCATGGCCAATAAATCCGGTGGCGAGCTGAAGGAACCGGCCGCCCCCGAGCAACCTGCCGCAGGCGGTCAAGCCGCGGCGGCTCCAGCTGCCCCGGCGGCGGCAGCCGCTGCGCCCGCCGGCGCAAGCGCACCGGCCACTGCAGCAGCGCCGGCACCGGCTGCGCAACAACAGGCACAAGCAGCTGCACCAGCGCCTGCCGCAGCACCCGCAGCAGCACCCGCCGCGGCGCCGGCGCAAACCGCCGCCGTCAACCCGGCCGGCGAGAAGCTCTATAAGTCCGCGTGCATGGCCTGTCATGCCGCCGGTATCGCCGGCGCGCCGAAGTTCGGTGACAAAGCCGCGTGGGCGCCTTACATCGCCACCGGTATCGATACGATGGTGCAAGTGGCGCTCAAGGGTAAAGGGGCGATGCCGCCCAAGGGTGGTGCCATGAATGCGTCCGAAGCCGATATTCGCGCCGCTGTCGAGTACATGGCCAGCGCTGCAAAATAATCGCGCAGTTCATTTGAACGGCTGGTGAGCCAGTTCACACCGATCCCCGCCTCGATACCGGCGGGGATTTTCATTTTCAGCACCGCTAAAGTTTTCGCATGCCCTCTGTTGTCTACCTGCTCGGCCTCACCATCTTTTCACTGACCACAGCGGAGTTCATGGTTGCCGGCATGATGCCGTCGCTGGCCCAAGCGCTCGGCGTCACGATCGGCGAGATCGGTTATCTCATTTCACTCTATGCCTTGGGCATGGCGATCGGCGGGCCATTGTTGACCGCCCTGCTGCTGGCCCTGCGGATGCCGCACAAGCGCGCATTGGTGTGGCTGCTCGTGCTCAATGTGGCCGGCGCCGTGCTGGCGGCGATGGCGCCCGACTATCTCACAATGGCCGTGGCGCGCGTGGTCATGGGGGTGGCGAGTTCGGCGTGCATTGGCGTGTCGCTCACGCTGTGCGCGGCACTCGTCGCACCCGATGCGCGCGGGCGGGCAGCATCCTTCGTTCTGGGTGGCCTCATGCTCGCGCCCGTGGTGGGTGTGCCGATCACCGCATTGATCGAACAGCACTTCGGCTGGCGCGCAAGTTTCTGGGCGGTGGCGATGCTGGCGATGGTGTGCACGGCGATCGTGGCGACACGCGTGCCCGCCACCGAGTCGCAGCACCCGGTCAGGCTCGGCCCCGAGGTGCGCGCCTTGTTCAACCGATCGCTTTGGGCAGCCTATGCCACCAGTGGCCTCATCATCGGCGCCACCTTTACCGCGTTCACTTATTTCTCGCCGATTTTCACGCAAATCACCGGCTTCTCCGTCAGCGCCATTCCCTGGTTACTGGCGATCTACGGCTGCGCCAACGTCATCGGCAATCTCGTCGTGGGCCGTTATGCCGATCGCTACACCCTGCCGATACTAGCGCTGGGACTGGCCGTGCTCGGCACCGCGCTCGCGACATTCGCACTGGGCGCACAGCACGCCGTGGTGGGCGTGTGTGCCTTCCTTGTGATCGGCCTAAGCGGCGTGTCGCTCAATCCTGCCATGGTGGCGCGGGTGATGCGCGCGGCCTCTCCCGGCCCGCTCGTGAACACCATGCACGCATCGATCATCACGGCCGGCATCGCGCTGGGTACGTGGGCGGGCGGCATGACCATCGATGCAGGCTATGGATTGCGATCGCCGTTGTGGGTCGGCACGTCGTTCGCCGCGCTTGGATTGCTGAGCCTGGCGCCGTACCTGCGACGAGGCAGAGGCGCGCTCGCGCCCACCGCGCAATAGCGCTCTCGAATCCTCTGGAGCGCTCTGGAATCCTCTGGAGCGGTGGAATTCTCTGGAAGTCTCTGGAGCGCTGGCGCCAAGTCAATAAGCGGTGTTCACCGTCGCGTTAGCGCCAGGCAACTGGCGATAACGCCGATGAGCATCAGGGATGCGAAGGCGCCTGCGACGGCGCCAGCAACGACAGCCCCAACTGCGCCCGGCGCTGCAGCCACAGACTGGCGCGATAACGCGGGTCACCCGTCACGTCGAGAAGATTGCGCAGCACTTCCACGATCGTCCTGGCGCCAAGCTTGTCGCCCATCGCCAGCGGACCGCCCGGGTAACCCAACCCCAGCGACACCGCACGATCGATGTCTTGGGGCGTGGCAATTTTTTGCTGCGCGATATCGCTCGCCACATTGACGATGGCGGCCACGATACGTTGCGCCACGAAGCCCGGCGAATCCTCGATCACACTTACCGGCACGCCGTCTTTCGCAAACAACGCATGTGCCGCATCGCGCCACGCCGCGCCGGTTGCAGGCGAAACCATGATGCAACGGCGCTTGACGTCTTCCACGCCAAACAGCGTGTCCAAACCTACCGTGCGCGTGGCATCCAGGCCTTGCGATTGCACGGCCGTCGACACGTCTTGCCCGTACGGGGTCACGACGATCAACGCATCGGCAGGCGGCTTGGCCGTCACCGCGAGATCCGCCCCCAAGGCCTTGATCAGCGACACGGCACGCGCGTGCCCATCGCCATGCTGCGGGCTGACCCATACCGTAAGCTCAGTACGCAGCGCCGGCACGGCCGGCTCATCGGGCACCTGCTTCTTTCCGTCGGCGTAGGTGTAAAACCCTTCACCGGCCTTGCGCCCCACCAAGCCGCCGGCCAGGCGCACAGCGGTGATGGGCGACGGACGAAACCGCGGCTCGTCGTAAAACTGGCGATAGATCGACTCCATCACCGGATGCGACACGTCCAACGCGGTGAGGTCCAGCAATTCGAACGGTCCCATGCGAAAGCCGGCTTGATCGCGCATCAGCGCATCGATCTGATCGAACGGCGCAACGGCCTCTTGCGCGACGCGCAAGCCTTCGATATTCATGCCGCGACCGGCGTGATTGACGATGAAGCCGGGCATATCGCGCGCACGCACTGCCGTGTGACCCATGCGGCGGCCGAGTTCCATCAAGGCGTCGCCCGCTGCAGGGTCGCTGCGCAGGCCGTCGATCACCTCCACCACCTTCATCAGCGGTACAGGATTGAAGAAGTGGTAACCCACCACGCGCTCAGGGTGCTTGCACTGCGCGGCAATCGCCGTGATCGACAGCGAAGAGGTGTTGGACGCCAGAATGCATTGCGCATCCACGATGCCTTCCAGGTCGGCAAACAACGCGCGTTTAACGTCAAGACGTTCGACGATCGCCTCGACGACCACATCGCAGCCTGCCAGATCGGTCAGCGCTTGAGCGGGCGAAATGCGTGCGAACGCAGCTTGCGCATCGGCCGGGGTGAGCTTGCCTTTCTGCGACAAGGTTTCCCACGTTTTGGACAAAGCCTGCGTGGCAGCGGTGACCGCGTCGGCGCTCACATCGAACAGCCTGACGTTCAAGCCTGCTTGCGCGGCGATCTGAACGATGCCGCGGCCCATGGCGCCAGCGCCGACGATGCCGATCGTATTGATTGCTTTCACTGCTTGTCTCCCTGTTGTCTCGCGGCGTTGAGATAACGCCGTGTTCGCGCGTCACACTTCCATTTGAATCGCATCGATCTCGGCGTCGCTCAACCCCAAGCGGTCGCGCAGCACTTCGCGCGTGTGCTGGCCCAGCGTGGGTGCGGGATGGCGATACTGCACAGGGCTGTCGGACAGCTTGATCGGGCTCGATGCCACAGGTGCCGTGCCCGCCAGCGAATGGGGCAGTTCGCGGCGCATCTCGCGCGCGACGACTTGCGGGTCGTCAAACACTTGATCGATCGTGTTGATCGGACCGGCCGGCACGCCGGCTTTTTCGAGTTCGGTCAACCAGAAATCACGCGCGCCGCCGCCCATCAGTTCAACCAGAATCGGCACGAGTTCGGCGCGATTGCGCACGCGCTGCGGGTTGGTGGCAAAGCGCGGATCATCGGCCAACTCGGGGCGGCCGATCACGCGGCTGTAAGCGCGGAATTGGCTGTCGTTGCCCACCGCCACGATCAAGTGACCATCGTTGGACGCAAACACCTGATACGGCACCAGGTTCTGATGCGCGTTGCCGGCGCGCTGGGGTGCCACGTTCGAGGTGAGATAGTTGGTGGTTTGATTGGCCAGCATAGCCACCTGGCAATCGAGCAGCGCCATGTCGATATGTTGCCCGAGCCCACTGCGATCGCGCTCATGCACTGCGGCCAATACGCCCACCGTGGCATACATGCCCGTCATCAGATCGGCCACCGCCACGCCGGCCTTTTGCGGTCCGCCGCCGGGCAGATCGTCGCGTTCGCCGGTAATGCTCATCAGGCCGCCCATGCCCTGGATCATGAAGTCGTAGCCGGGGCGGTGCGCGTAAGGGCCCGTCTGACCGAAGCCGGTAATGGAGCAATAGATCAAGCGCGGATTGATGGCCTTCAAGCTCTCGTAATCGAGACCGTATTTGCGCAACCCGCCAACCTTGAAATTCTCGACAAAGATATCGCTATCGACCGCCAAACGGCGCACCAGCTCGGCACCTGCTGGCGTAGCAATATCGATCGCCACCGACATCTTGTTGCGGTTGGCCGAGAGGTAATAGGCGGCCTCGCTGGTGTCGTGCCCTTCGCCATCGCGCAAGTATGGGGGGCCCCATCCGCGCGTGTCGTCGCCGCTGTTGGGCCGTTCGATCTTGACGACTTCGGCGCCGAGATCGGCCAGGTTTTGCGTGCACCACGGACCGGCGAGAACGCGGGTCAAATCCAAAACGCGGAGACCGGCAAGCGGCGGGGGACGATGTGACATGAGGCTCAGTATTAAAGAGGCGGTAAGTGACCGAAACCGGACAACCAAACGACACGTCCGGGCGATGAGACCTGCAAAACATGGGCGTTCCGGTTTAAGCTTGAACAGCTACACCTCGCCGCCTTAAACGGGTTGCCGGCGACCCCAGCCGGCCATTATAAATCGCAGAGGAGACACATGCCCCACGAACTGGCTACATCACTGCACGCACAGATGCGCCTGCCCGTCATCTGTGCCCCGATGTTCATCGTATCCAACCCGAATTTGGTCGTTGCGCAGTGCACGAGCGGCGTCATCGGGTCGTTTCCCGCGCTCAATGCTCGCCCCCAGAGCTTGCTGGACGAGTGGTTGCACGAGATCACCGAACGGCTCGACGCCGCACGCGCCCAGCCCGGCGCGCGCGTTGCACCCTTTGCGGTCAATCAGATCATTCATCACAGCAACGATCGCTTGGCGCAGGATCTCGAGGCCTGCGGCAAGCATCGCGTACCGCTCATCATCACGAGCCTGCGTGCGCCGGGTGAAGTGGTGGATGCAGTGCACGCCTGGGGCGGCAAGGTATTCCATGACGTGACCACGATCCGGCATGCCGAAAAAGCACTCGAAGCCGGCGTCGACGGCCTGATCCTCGTGGCCGCGGGCGCGGGCGGCCATGCCGGCACGTTGAGCCCGTTCGCCCTGCTGGGCGAAGTGCGCAAGTTCTTCGACGGCCCCATCGCGTTGTCCGGCGCGATCACCAATGGACGCGCGGTGCTCGCCGCGCAAGCCATGGGCGCCGACTTCGCCTATATCGGCACGCGGTTCATCGCCAGCGAAGAGGCCAATGCGGCGCAAGCCTACAAGGACATGATCGTGTCGTCATCGGCCGCCGACGTGCTGTATACGCCGTTTTTTACCGGCATCCCCGGCAACTATCTGTCTGGCAGCATCACCGCATCCGGACTCGATCCCAGTGCCCTGCCCGCACCCGAACCGCAGGCCAGCAACTTCGGCAGCACGCGCGTCAAAGCGTGGCGTGACGTATGGGGCGCAGGACAAGGCGTGGGTACCATCGACCAGGTGCGGTCCACGCGCGACATCGTCGCCACCATGGCCGATGAGTATCGCGCGGCGCAAGCGGCGTTGGCTGAGGCAGCGTTCGCATGAGCGCCGGGCTGCTCACATCCCACGACCGCGGTGTGCTGCGGCTCACGTTGAGCCGGGTGGCCCAACGCAACGCGCTCGACAGCGCGCTATACGATGCCTTGTCCGATGAGATCGGCGGCGCGGCCGACAATGCCGAGATCCGCGTGATCGTCATCACGGGCGACGGCGGTTGCTTTACCGCCGGCAACGATCTGCGCGACTTTCAGGCCGAGCGTCCAAGAGGCGATAGTCCGGCGATCCGCTTTCTGCGCACGATCGCGGCCACCCCCGTGCCGGTTATCGCTGCTGTCGAAGGTTTTGCGATCGGCATCGGCGTGACGATGCTGCTGCATTGCGATGCCGTGTTTGCCGCCGAGAATACGGTCATGCAGTTGCCCTTCGTGTCGCTCGGACTGTGTCCGGAAGGCGGATCGAGCATGCTGCTGCCACAACGCGTGGGCGCCATGCGTGCAAACGATTGGCTGATGTCGGCCCGGCGCTTCGATGGCGCTGAAGCGGCGCAGGCCGGTTTGATCACCGCCGCAACGCCACCCGGCGAAACGCTGCAAGCCGCTGAGCAGATGGCACAGCTATGGGCCGCTCAGCCCCGCGACGCCTTGCGCCTGACCAAGCACATGCTGAAACGCGACGATCAGGCTGCGGTCGACAATACGCTGCAATATGAGGCGACCCAGTTCGCTGCCCGCCTGAAGACCGACGAGGCGCAAACAGCGTTCAAGGCGTTCTTCTCGAAGAAGACAAAAGCGTAAAGCGGCCGGTCGCGGTGCGAGGCATATTGCTGGGTGGGCAGCTTCGCGGCGAGCATCGCACGGGCGTCGCTGTAGTTATCCAAGGCGCGTGTGCGACGCCATTCGAGGGCGCCGCAGGGTTCCGGGCACCCAAAGCGTGCAACGCGCACAGCGGCAATTCTGCGGCGTCAGAACATCGGTCTGCGCTGCATGAGCCGCAAACCCCGTACGGCTTGGTTTAAAACGGGCTCTTCGTATCAAAGGAAGGTGGCCGGCGCTCGCGCAACGACTGAATGCCTTCCCGCACGTCCGGGCCGGAGAAGCCCATGAACTCCAGTGCCAACGATGCATCGAAGCTCGGGCCTGCCATGCGCAGCCAGTTATTGAGCGAGTACTTGGTCCATCGGATCGCGGTTTGCGATCCGTGCGCCAGCTTGCCGGCGACCTCAAAGGCACGCGGGATCAGGTCGGCTTCGTCCACGCATAACGACACCAGACCAATCCGCTCCGCCTCTTCGCCACTGACGGCCTCGCACAACAGCAAGTGATATTTGGCCTTGGCCATCCCGCACAACAATGGCCACACAATCGCGGCATGATCGCCGGCAGCCACGCCCAGCCGGGTATGACCATCGATGATGCGCGCCGTGCGTGCCGCGATCGAAATGTCGGCCAGCAATCCCACCACCAGCCCCGCGCCCACTGCCGCGCCATGCATCGCCGACACGATCGGCTTGCTGCAATTGATCACGTTGTAGACCAGGTCGCGCGCCTCGCGCCAAACGCGTGCGCGCACGGCGAAATCCTCTGCCATCTCGGCCACGAGACCCAGATCGCCGCCGCCCGAAAAGCCTTTACCCTCGCCGCGGATGATGACGACGCGCACCTCGGGGTCGGCATCGATGTCGCGCCAGACGTCGGCAAGTTCGCGATGCAGACTGGCGTCGGCGGTGGACAGGCTGTCTGCGCGACCGCCTTTGCCAGGCATGACCAGTTCGAGAATGCCGTCGGGATGATGCTGAAAGATAAGCGAGGTATAGGCTGCGTAGCGATCCGACACGATGGGGTTGTCTCCTGAGGATGGCGAGGCGCGCGAGCGATCCGTGCCGCGCGTCGTTTTTAGTTGTGCATGCCGCGGGCGTTTGCGAGGCCCACACGGCGATCCACTATTGATGCACTATATCCGCGATAAGCCGCCGCCTGTGCCTGCCAGCTGCTGCCGCCATTCTCGTCAAAGGGATATTTTCTGTGAGCCACCCCGCCCCGTCTGCCGTTAACCCCGCCGTCACCCCCGCCATCGCGCCCGCCATCGCCCCTGTCGACCGGACCGATTTGCCCGCCGTGTTTGCGCCGCGCGAGGCCGACACCAACAAAGGCAGCTTCGGCGCGGTGGGCATATTGGGGGGCGGGCCCGGCATGACCGGCGCGGCCCTATTGGCCGCACGCGCTGCGCTGAAATTGGGCGCCGGCAAAGTATTCGTCGGTTTTCCCACCGACGATCTCCCCTTTCCCTGCGACATGCTGCACCCCGAACTGATGTTGCGCGATGCGCGCGGGCTGTTGGCAGCCAAGGTGGTCACGAGCTGGGTGGCGGGATGCGGGCTGGGCGAAACCGACACGGCCGTGGCGCTGCTGCAATCGCTGATGGATTCACTCGAGGACACACCGCTCGTGCTGGATGCGGATGGATTGAATCTCCTGGCGGCCAAACGTTTCGCTTTGCCGCGCAGCATGCACACCGTGCTTACGCCGCATCCGGCCGAAGCGGGCCGCCTGCTGGGAAGCGACGCCAAGGCGGTGCAACACGATCGACCCGCTGCGGCACGCGCGCTGGCGGCCACATTCGGCACGTGGATTGTGCTCAAGGGCGCCAACACCTTGATCGCCTCGCCGACGGGCGATCTGCGGATCAATACCACCGGCAACCCAGGCTTGGCCACGGGCGGCACCGGTGACACCCTGGCCGGCATGATCGGGGCGCTGATTGCCCAACAGGTTCCGATGCACGAGGCGGTAATGGGGGCCGTGTGGCTGCACGGTGCCGCTGCAGACCTGCTCGCCAGCCGCGGAATCGGCCCAATGGGCATGACAGCCGGCGAACTTCCCGATGCCGCGCGCGAGCTGCGAAACCGCCAAGGATAAGCCTCCGAATGTCCCCGCGGCTGGTCGTCTTGGTCCGCAACCCTTAGCGATAGCGCCTAGGGTTAGTCACAGATAGCGTCCAGGGTTAGTAACCACTAACGGGTACGTTTTGGCATCTCCTAGCCTTCAAGTCGTGCAGATGCCCCCCCGCCCGGCACCTATCGAGGACAACGCAACCCGCTGATTCAGAAGCCAAATTGCGTTCAACACGCGGATGTCAGCGGTATGGCACCCCCGCTGGAATGCGCTGCAGCGCACAAAAACAACGGACTAGGGTTTACCCTGAAAAACCGGTTGCTATTTGACTAGGGTTATCCCTATAATGGCTTACCCGAACGCGAAATGAACTGGAGTTAACCATGAACCGCATCTCTTACGACCAAAATATCCGCTTGACCGACACCCTGGAACGCGACCTTCTCCGCGGTGCGATGCAACAACAAAACGACCTGCGCCCGATGGCTGCCTTGAAGGCTGGTGCCTTGGCTGCTGTTGCCGCATTCAGCGCTTTCGTCTCGTTCGTTCGTGACGTCAATGCTTCGATGGACGACGCTCGCCAAAAGAGCACGAAGTTCACCAACGCTCAGTGGTAAGCAGCCCGGCCTTGCGGCCACGGCTTTCGGTCTGCCGATAAGTTTGTCGGACTGAATGAGAATGGTGTTACCCGCATCTCGCTTGTTGAGATGTTGAAACGTGCTGTCTTTGAAGTGATGAGCAGTCGATAGCCGGTATCGATTGTTGTAACGTCACTTGCTGTGCTGTTGTTGTGTTCTCGGGTTGTTTGTTGCAGTGGCTCTGATTGCAGAGCCACATCCGGCGCCTGTTTTGATGGCGCCGGCCAAGCAAGCCGCTGTTGTTGCTGTACCTACCGCGCATGCCGATCGGCATGCCAGCCGTTGATTCGCGCTTGCGGGTCAACACTCAATACGATGCGCCGCTCTCAGCGTTGCATCAACATCCCGCGCGTTCTGACAGACGCGCCACCCAAAAAGCCATTTCTCCGAAGATCGACATCCGATGCGATGGCATCATGCTGTCCGCGTCGAGCTTGGTCGCATGCATCACTGCATTACTGCCGCCTAGCCCTTCGCCGTCGACACCCACCTTGAGCGTCGATCGCAGGCGTGTCATGGCGCGCGCCACGACCGGCACTAGCAGAACCCCGCAGTTGCCGATCAGCCCGCCGGCTTGCTCAGCATCGACTTGAGCATTGCCAGCCGTTCTTTCGGGCTCATCGCACGATGGGTATCTTCTTCAGTCACCTTGACCTGGCTCAATCCCATCTCTTCGATAAACCGCGACGGCTCGCGCACGAGATCTTCACGCGCACGGCGGCGTTTCTTGCACCAGCTCAAGTGCAACGTGCGCTGCGCGCGTGTGATGCCCACATACATCAGCCGGCGCTCTTCTTCGATACGCGTGGCCAACGACTCGGCGGCACGCGCCGGGTCGCCCTCTTCCTCATCCTTGCCCAAGTGCGGCAACAGACCTTCTTCTACACCGGCGAGATAAACATGTGGGTATTCCAAGCCCTTGGACGCGTGCAGCGTAGAGAGCTTCACCGCGTCGGGATTATCTTCTTCGCCACGTTCGAGCATCGTGACCAGGGCAATATGCTGCACCAACTCGAATAGCGTCATGCCGTCTTCGTCGGCTTTGCGTTTGAGCCAGCCGGTGAGTTCGAGCACGTTTTGCCACCGCGTCTGCGCCGGCCGTTCTTCGAGCGTGTCGTACAGATACCGTTCGTACTGAATGGCGCCCAGCATGTCGTCCAGAATCTGGCCGGCAGTGTCGGTGGCGCCGCTTTCAAGCCGCCCGTCGCGGCGGCCCGCCCGCCACTGAATGCGCTGGATGAATTCGACAAACGTGCGCAAGGGTTCGAGCTGACGCGGCGTGAGGCGGCTTTCCAGGCCCGTTTCGAACACAGCACCGAAGAGCGGCAATTCACGCTCGGCCGCGTAGGTGCCCAAAGCCTGCAACGTCGCCTGACCGATGCCCCGCTTCGGTGTGGTGGCCGCACGAATGAACGCTGGATCGTCGCTGTCGTTGGCGACGATGCGCAAGTACGACAGCACATCGCGAATCTCAGCCTTGTCGAAGAAGCTCTGGCCGCCCGAAATCGCGTAAGGGATTTTCAGATTGCGCATCGCCTGCTCGAGGATGCGCGCCTGATGATTGCTGCGGTACAGAATCGCGAAATCGCGCCACTCGGCCCGCCGCTCCACGCGCGCGGCCGATACCTTCATCGCCAGCGATTCGGCCTCGAGCTCTTCACTATCCATCGCGGTCACGACAATGGGTTCGCCCACGCCGAGATCGGACCACAGCTTTTTCTCGAACAGCTTTGGGTTGCGTTCGATCACTTGATTGGCTGCGGCCAGGATGCGTTGGACGGAGCGATAGTTTTGTTCGAGCTTGATCAGCTTGATCGACGGATAGTCCGTGGTGAGTCGTGCCAGGTTTTCCATGGTCGCCCCGCGCCAGGCGTAGATCGCCTGATCGTCGTCGCCGACGGCGGTAAACATGGCGCGCGATCCGGTGAGCAATTGCACCAGACGGTATTGACACACGTTGGTGTCCTGATACTCATCCACGAGCAGATAGCGCACGCGATTTTGCCAGCGCGTGCGCACCTCTTCGTTACTGGCCAGTATTTGCGCCGGCAGGCGAATCAGATCATCGAAATCAACCGCCTGATAGGCCTGCAACGTGGCGGCATAACTGCGGTAAACGGTGGCCGCTTCGGTCTCGCCCGGCGTGGCGGCAAGGCGCGCAGCCTCGTCGGGATCGATCAGGCCGTTCTTCCACAACGAGATGGTTTGCTGCACGTTGCGCAGCCGGCCCTTGTCGGTACTGGCGAGCAATTCCTGCACGATACCCAGCGCATCGTCGGAGTCGAGAATCGAGAACTGCGCTTTCAGATTGGCATGCCGCGCTTCCTCGCGCAGAAACCGCACACCGAGCGCGTGGAAGGTGCTGATGGTCAGCCCCTTGGCCAACTTGCGATCCACCAACGTTTTCACACGCTCGTTCATCTCGCGCGCGGCCTTGTTGGTGAACGTCAGCGCCACGACGTTGCGCCCCATGTAGCCGCAGTCGCGCAGCAGATACGCAATCTTCTGAGTGATCACGCGCGTCTTGCCGCTGCCGGCGCCCGCCAAGACGAGGCAAGGCCCGTCGAGGTAAAGCATCGCTTCGGCCTGCGCGGGATTCATCCCGGCGGCGATGGTCTGCGTTTCAGATTTCAAGGGGATCGACTTCCAGTTGCCAGCGAACGCGACACGTGGAGGCGAGCGCGGGAAGCGCGTCGTTCCAGGCGGTAAGGAATGCCTGCAAGGCGGGGCGATGCTGCGCTTCGATCAGCAGCTGCGCCCGCTCGACATTGGCCACGCGCACAACACGCAGGGGTACCGGATCGTACAGCGTTATGTGATCGCCGTATGCACCGCAAGCATGCTCGGGCGACGTCGCCAGCGCGCGCGCCTGCTGCAGAAAGCCGATGGCCTGCGGTAGCTCGCGCGCCTCGGCCGTCAATAGGGCTTGAAAGGCAAAGGGCGGCAATCCCGTCTCTTCGCGCTCCTTCAAGGCGTGGCGCGCGAACCCCACATAATCATGACGCACGAGGGCCTGATAAATGAACTGATCGGGGTAACCGGTCTGCACCAGCACCTCACCGTTACCGGCGTGCCGACCGGCTCTTCCGCCCACCTGCATCAATTGCGCAAACAAGCGCTCGGGCGCCCTGAAATCATGCGCAAACAGCATGGCGTCTGCATTGAGGACGCCGACCAATCCTAATCGTGCGAAATCGTGGCCTTTGGCCACCATTTGCGTGCCCACGAGGATGTCGACATCCCCGGCATGCACCTGATCGAAAAGCGCTTGCGCACTACCCTTGCGCCGCGTGGTGTCGGCATCGATACGCGAAATGCGCGCACTTGGAAATATCTCTGCCAAATGTTCTTCGACCCGCTGGGTGCCTCGCCCCATCGGCTGCAGATCCTGATCGCCGCACTCCGGGCAGGCGCGCGGTACGCGCGATTGAAAACCGCAGTGGTGACACTGCAGCCGATGGCTGCCGCCTGAAAAACGGTGCAGCACCGTGTACGCCGTGCAACGGGGGCAGGAGGATACCCACGCGCAATGCGTGCATTGCAGTACGGGCGAGTAACCCCGCCGATTGATGAACACCAGCGATTGCTCGCCCGCCTCCAGTCGCTTGCCGATCGCCGTGATGAGCTGATCGGAAAAGCCCTGCTTGAGAGCGGCACGCCGCGTATCGACGAGCCTGACCGTGGGCAGCGTGCTCGCCCGGGCACGCGCTTGCAGGGTCAGCCGTCGATACCGACCGCGCTCGGCCTGCTGCCAGGTTTCCAACGATGGCGTGGCCGATCCCAGGATGATCGGGATCCCCGCGTCGTGGGCCCGCCACACCGCCAGATCGCGCGCGGAATAACGCAAGCCGTCCTGCTGCTTGTACGATGCTTCATGCTCTTCGTCGACCACGATCAAACCCAGCTCTGCCATGGGCGCGAAGATCGCCATGCGCGTGCCCAGCAGCATGCGTACCTCGCCCCGCTGTGCGCCCACCCAGGAGGCCAGCCGTTCGCCATCCGACAAACCGCTATGCATCACCGCGACGGCTTGCGGCCCGACCACATGCTCCAGCCGGCGGCGCAGCGACGCCTCGAGTTGCGGCGTTAGGTTGATCTCGGGCACCAGCAACAACACCTGACGGCCGCGGGCCAGAATATCGGCGGCCGCATGCATGTAGACCTCGGTTTTGCCGCTTCCGGTGACGCCATGCAGCAAGACCGGCGAAAAGCCCTCGAGATCGCGCAGCGTAGCGACCGCCATTGCCTGCTGTTCGTTGAGCTCGGGGGCCACATCCGCAGCCACATCCACGATAGGTCGCGCACGGCGTTTATCCAGGCGCACGATCGGCCCTGCTGCCGAGCGGGCGCCCACATAGGCAGAAGGCTTGCGCAGCGCCGGAGGCAAGGCCGGCAAAATCACCTCGCCCCATGGGCGCTGGTAGTAGTCGGCGGCAAAGCGGGTGAGCTTGAGCCACTGCGCCGAGAATGGCGGCAAATCGTCCAGAATGCGTTCGACCGCCCGAACGGTCTCAGGCGCCACACCCGGTGCCTCCGAGTGACCGACGACCACGCCGATCAGTTGCCGACGACCGAACGACACGATAACGCGCGTTCCTGCCGGCACGTCGACCTCCGAGCGATAGTCAAAGGGCCCGGGAAGCGGAACATCCAGGACGACCTTGAGCCAGTGCACGGCTGGATTGCCGGACGCACGCGTGTCTTGCTCCTGTTCGGGGGGCAAAGAAGAAGCAGGATTGGCGACGGACGTCACCGATCCGGGAACGACGGATTCCGTGTTTGGCACTTAAAGTGATTTCTGGATTGTGCGGCTAAGCGACTGACCGGCAGCGACTATCGGAAATGTTCACTGCCAGCCTGTGGATAACTTTGGGGAAAAGAAAAGGAAAAGCCCGGAAACCATCCTATAACACAACTTCCAAGGCATAACGAACGACTCAATAAATATTTTAAATAACCAATCAAATCAAAGGTTTGGGCGATTTTTCAAGGATGTAACGAATGTATTGTGGGTTTTCCCGACTAGCAGAAATTTTGTGCACAAGTCCATAAGTTACGACGCAGTGCAGCGTCAGGCTACATCCAATATCGACGCTATTGCCCAGCTAATCAGACGTGAAATGCGCGGCTGTAGTTGTGCACTTCGTCGACCAACATGCCCACGGACTCGGGCGGCGTGAAGCGCGATATCCCGTGGCCGAGATTGAATACGTGGCCGCCGGCACCCACTTGGCCATACCCATCCAACACGCGGCGCGCTTCGCGACGAATGGCTTGTTCGCCACCAAACAACGCCATGGGATCCAGATTGCCCTGCAGTGCCACCTTATCCTGCACGCGACGACGCGCCGAGCCCAAGTTGACGGTCCAGTCCACGCCCATCGCGTCGCACCCACAGCCGGCGATATCCTCGAGCCAGAGCCCACCGCCCTTGGTAAACACGATCACGGGCACCTTGCGGCCTTCGCGCTCGCGCGTAAGGCCCGCGACCACGCGCCTTGTGTAGGCAAGCGAGAACTCCTGAAACAGGCCCTCGCCCAACACGCCACCCCAACTATCGAAAATCATCACCGCTTGCGCGCCGGCATCGATCTGCGCGTTGAGGTACTGCTGCGTGGCTTGCGCATTGATCTCGAGCATGTGATGCACCAGATCCGGGCGCGAATACATCATCGTCTTGATCAGACGGTAGTCGTCCGAGCCCTTGCCTTCGACCATGTAGCAGCCGATCGTCCAGGGGCTGCCGGCGAATCCGATGAGCGGCACACGACCATTCAAGTCGCGGCGAATGGTCGAGACGGCATCGAACACATAACGCAGCTTGTCCATATCGGGCACAGCCAGCGCTTTCACATCGGCTTCCGTGCGCACTGGATGCGCGAAGCGCGGACCTTCGCCAATCGCGAAGTCGAGCCCCAAACCCATCGCATGCGGAACGGTAAGAATGTCGGAGAACAAAATCGCTGCATCGAGATCGAAACGCTCCAACGGTTGCAGCGTGACTTCGCTCGCGTATTGCGGATTTTGCGCCAGCCCCATGAAGGAGCCGGCACGCCCACGCGTTTCGTTGTACTCGGGAAGATAGCGGCCAGCCTGGCGCATCAGCCAGATCGGCGTGTAGGGCACGGGTTCGCGCATCAGCGCACGTAGGAACACATCATTTTGCAAAGCGGGGGCAGACACGGCGATCCTTGAAGAGCGGCAAGGGGGGATTTTACTGCCTGGACGCAACGCTGCGCCCAACGCGTAGTGGAAGTGCTTCTTCGCAGGTATCGCGCCGGAATGTGGCGGCATCGATACCGTGCTTGCGCATCAATGCCCAGAAGGCGCGGCGGTGTTTGTCGGATGCTCTCGCGGCCCGGGCCACATTGCCTGCATGACGCGAAAGCGCAAGCCGAAGATAGTCCTGTTCGAACTGTGCGACGACGCGAGACTTGGCCTGCCGAAACGGCTCATCGTCGCGCACCTGTGGCGCCTGAGACAAGGCGCGCAGCGTGGCGTCGAAGTGGCTGCTGCTAATCCTCGTGCGCGTCTGCAGCGACGCCTGAGCGCCCTCTTGCGACGCGCCGAAGGGTGCGGCCCCCATGACTGAGTTCGGCGCACGTGTCGAGCCTCCCGCGGCACCGTAGCCCCGTTGCGGCTCGCCCATACCCGGGGCGATCCCGTTCGACGTGCCGATCGCATGCGATGCACTGTGGCCCGCTCCATTCATTGGGTTGAACACCCCGGCGTAATCGCGCGGCAACCGCTGCCAACGCATGCGCAATTCGTCCAGACTGAACGGCGCGGTGACGAAATCAGCCATGCCCAGATCGAACAGATCCTGCAGACCGACGGCCCGAAGATCGCGGGTGTAGCCAAATACCGGCGTGCGCAACGTGCTGCGCGCCACCGCCAGCGCCGTCCGCGCCCACCCGAGCGTCGCGGGCGTCACCGCAAGCACGCATACATCGAATCGCATCAGCGCCGTGGCCATACGCATCAGCAATTGCGGATTGGGACTCGGACCGTTGGCCTCGGACGTCTCCAATCGCATGGGCGACCACGCGACGCGTTGCACGCTGAGCGCTTGCGCATCCACGGCCGCAAGCGGGTCATCATGATGGTGAGGATCGAAGAGAAACGCACACTCCAATTGCTCTCGCATCGGGGCCTCCTGTCGCGGCAAAAACCTCAGACTACGGAAGGCCCGGCAGCCTGCCTATTCGCAGAAGCCACATTGCGGGAACTACGCGCAGGTGGCAATTGGGGCGGCCCAAGCGCGTTTCGGGCGCGCATGAAAAAAGCAGCCCGGAGGCTGCTTTTCATCCATTGCCGCGAGATATGCGGCGCCGGTGAACTTAGTGCGAACTCGATTTGCCCTTGAGCATGCGAGCGGCGTGAACCTCTGCCGTCAGCATCGCGAGCTCTGCCTCGACTTGAGCGATATCCGCCTTGTCCTTGGCATTGCGCAATGCTTCCTCAGCCTTCTTACGGGCTTCCTCGGCACGGGCTTCGTCCAGATCGCCAGCACGGATCGCCGTGTCGACCAGCACGGTAACCATGCCAGGCTGCACTTCGAGAATGCCGCCAGCCACGAAGATCGACTCTTCGGTGCCGTCGGTACGCGTGACTTTGACGATACCAGGCCGGATGCGCGAAATCAGCGGGGTGTGGCCGGGCAAGATGCCCAGTTCACCCGCCTCGCCAGGCAGTGCCACGAACTTCGCCTCACCGGTGAAGATCGCTTCCTCTGCGCTGACGACGTCTACTTGCAGGGTAGCCATATGTATACGTCCTTATTGCAGTTTCTTGGCCTTCTCGAAGGCCTCGTCGATCGCGCCGACCATGTAGAAGGCTTGTTCCGGCAGCGAATCGCACTCGCCGTCGACAATCATCTTGAAACCACGGATGGTTTCGGCCAACGGCACATACTTGCCAGGTGCACCGGTAAACACTTCGGCGACGTGGAAAGGCTGCGACAGGAAGCGCTGGATCTTACGTGCACGAGCGACGGCTTGCTTGTCGTCGGGCGACAGTTCGTCCATGCCCAGAATGGCGATAATGTCGCGCAGTTCCTTGTAGCGTTGCAGCGTTTGCTGCACGCCACGCGCAACGGCGTAGTGCTCTTCGCCCACGACTTGCGGGTCGAGCTGACGGCTCGTGGAGTCGAGCGGGTCGACGGCGGGGTAGATACCCAGCGCGGCGATGTCACGCGACAACACGACGGTCGAGTCCAAGTGCAAGAAGGTGGTGGCAGGCGACGGATCGGTCAAGTCATCCGCAGGCACGTACACGGCTTGGATCGACGTGATCGAACCGGTCTTGGTGGACGTGATGCGCTCTTGCAGCTTGCCCATCTCTTCAGCCAACGTAGGCTGATAACCCACGGCCGAAGGCATACGACCCAGCAGTGCCGACACTTCGGTACCGGCCAACGTGTAGCGGTAGATGTTATCGACGAAGAACAGGATGTCGCGACCTTCGTCACGGAACTTCTCGGCCATCGTCAGGCCCGACAGCGCGACGCGCAGACGGTTGCCCGGGGGTTCGTTCATCTGACCGAAAACCATCGCCACTTTCGATTCTTTGATGTTCTCGAGGTTGATAACGCCGGCTTCCGCCATTTCGTGATAGAAGTCGTTGCCTTCACGAGTGCGTTCGCCCACGCCTGCAAACACCGACAAACCGCTGTGCTGCTTGGCGATGTTGTTGATGAGCTCAAGCATGTTCACGGTCTTGCCCACGCCAGCGCCGCCGAACAGGCCGACCTTACCGCCCTTGGCAAACGGGCACACCAGATCGATAACCTTGATGCCGGTTTCGAGCAGCTCGACCGAAGGCGAGAGTTCGTCGAAACGGGGGGCATCCTGGTGAATGCTGCGACGCTCTTCGGTCGGGATCGGACCGGCTTCGTCGATCGGACGGCCGAGAACGTCCATGATGCGGCCGAGGGTGGCTTCACCGACGGGCACCGAGATGGGCGCGCCCGTATCGGAGACGGACATGCCGCGGCGCAGGCCGTCGGACGAGCCCATGGCGATCGTGCGCACGACGCCGTCACCCAGCTGTTGCTGCACTTCGAAGGTCAGATCTTTCTCAGCGAAAGCCGAGCTAGTATCAGCCAGCTTGAGTGCCGCGTAGATTTTGGGCATTTGATCGCGGGGGAACTGAATGTCCACCACGGCGCCAATACACTGAACGATGGTTCCGTTGCTCATGTCGAGTCCTTGCTTAATTACGTTCTAAGGGTCGCTGCGTCGTCCGATTCATCAGACGGCGGCAGCCCCCCCCACGATTTCTGAAATTTCTTTGGTGATCGCAGCCTGACGGGTCTTGTTGTAGACCAGTTGCAGTTCGCCGATAACCTTCTTGGCGTTGTCCGACGCCGACTTCATCGCGACCATACGGGCCGATTGCTCGGACGCCATATTTTCGGCCACCGCCTGGAACACCAGACCTTCGACGTAACGCTGGAGCAGATCGTCGATCACCGACTTCGCGTCGGGCTCGTAGATGTAGTCCCAGCCGTAATTGCTCTTGATCTCGGCACTCTTCTCAGCCGCCGACACGCCCAACTGGAACGGATCGTCCAGACCATCGGGCAACGGCAACACACGCAGGAACACAGGTTCCTGGCGCATCGTGTTCACGAAGCGCGTGCTGGCCAAGTACAAGGCGTCGATACGGCCTTCGAGGTAGTCGTCCAACTGCACCTTGATCGCGCCCAACAAACGGGTCAGATCAGGCTTGTCGCCCAACTGCACTTCTTGCGAAACGAGGTTGGCACCAATACGCGTCAGCAGACCGACGCCCTTGTTGCCGAATGCCGTCGTTTGCACGGAAACGCCGCTGGCTTGGAATTCTTTGAGCTTGTTGAGCACCACACGCGTGATGTTGGTGTTCAAGCCGCCGCACAAGCCCTTGTCCGTCGTGACCATGACGACACCCACCGCTTTGTGATGCTCGCGGTTCTTGAGGTAAGGATGGCTGTACTCGGGATTGGCTTGCATCAAGTGCGAGGCAATTTCGCGCACTTTCGTGGCGTACGGACGGCCTGCACGCATCCGCTCCTGCGCCTTGCGCATCTTGGATGCGGCGACCATTTCCATCGCCTTGGTGATCTTGCGCGTGTTTTGCACGCTCTTGATCTTGGTTCGGATTTCCTTGATTCCGGGCATTACGCTTTCCTGTAGAGACGGCTGGACGGGGTGGATCGACTGACGGTCTGCCCCGCCCGGTGTGGTGCGTAAAGCAAACGGGGATGGCCCCGCTTGCCCGACGTCCTACTGCTGTCCGAATGCCTTAAAACGCACCGTGCTTTTTGAACTCTTGCAGGGCGGAAGCCAATTCGGCGTCGTCGTCCTTCGAGAGTTCTTTGCTGGATTCGATGCGCTCGATCATTGCTGCGTGCTTGGACTTCAACTGATCCTTGAACGCTTTTTCGAACGCCAGCACCTTGCTGACTTCGACGTCGTCCAGATAACCGTTGTTGACGGTGTACAGCGTGACGGCCAATTCCCACACTTGCAACGGCTGGTATTGCGGCTGCTTGAGCAGTTCGACCACGCGCTTGCCGCGTTCGAGCTGGCGACGGGTCGAGTCGTCCAGATCGGAAGCGAACTGCGCGAAGGCGGCCAATTCACGGTACTGCGCCAAGTCGGTACGGATACCGCCCGACAGCTTCTTCACGACCTTGGTTTGCGCCGCGCCACCCACTCGCGAGACCGAGATACCGGCGTTGATAGCCGGGCGCACGCCTGCGTTGAAGAGGTCGGTTTCCAGGAAGATCTGGCCGTCGGTAATCGAAATCACGTTGGTCGGCACGAAGGCGGACACGTCGCCGGCTTGCGTTTCGATGATCGGCAGTGCCGTCAGCGAACCGGTCTTGCCCTTGACGGCGCCATTGGTGAACTTCTCAACGTACTCTTCGTTCACGCGAGCGGCACGCTCGAGCAGACGCGAGTGGAGATAGAACACGTCGCCGGGATAAGCTTCGCGGCCCGGGGGACGACGCAGCAGCAACGACACTTGGCGATAGGCCCAAGCTTGCTTGGTCAGATCGTCATAAATGATCAGCGCGTCTTCGCCGCGATCGCGGAAGTACTCGCCCATCGTGCAACCGGCGTACGCCGACAGATATTGCATGGCGGCGGAGTCGGAAGCCGTAGCGGCAACGACGATGGTGTATTCCATCGCGCCGTGCTCTTCGAGCTTGCGAACCACGTTGTTGATCGTCGAGGCCTTTTGACCGATCGCGACGTACACGCAGGTAACGCCCTTGCCCTTCTGGCTGATGATCGTGTCGATAGCGACAGCGGTTTTGCCCGTCTGACGGTCACCAATGATCAGCTCGCGCTGACCGCGGCCGACCGGAACCATCGAGTCGATAGCCTTGATACCCGTTTGCAGCGGTTGCGACACCGACTTACGCGCGATCACGCCGGGAGCGACTTTTTCGATGATGTCCGTTTGGGTGTTGCCCAAGGGACCTTTACCGTCGATCGGCGTACCGAGCGCGTCGAGCACGCGGCCACGCAGTTCGGGACCGACCGGCACTTCCAGAATACGGCCGGTCGTCTTGACCTGGTCGCCTTCCGAAATACCGGTGTAGTCGCCCAGAATCACGGCGCCGACGGAATCACGCTCGAGGTTGAGCGCCAGACCGAAACGGTTGTTGGGGAATTCGAGCATTTCGCCCTGCATCACGTCCGACAGGCCGTGAATGCGGGTAATACCGTCGCTCACGGATACGACCGTGCCTTGCGTACGGATATCATTCGAAGCGCTCAAGCCCTCGATGCGGCTCTTGAGCAGTTCGCTGATCTCGGAGGGATTGAGTTGCATGTGGAGACTCCTGGAATCCTGTTGAGTGCCTGGCTTATGCAGCCAGCGTGTCGCGCATGCGGGCCAACTGGGCTTGCACGGATGTATCGAGCACCTGATCGCCCACAGCCACGCGCACGCCGCCGATCAGCGACGGGTCGACAGTAACGTGGGGCTTGAGCTTGAGACCGAACTTCTTTTCCAACGCCGTGATCAAATCTGCGACCTGAGCGTCGGACATCGGGAATGCACTGGTGATCTCGGCCGCGGCGGCGCCTTCGTGACGATTTTTGAGCGTCTCGAATTGCGTCGCAATTTCGGGCACCAACATCAGGCGGTCGTTTTCGACCAGCAACTGAATGAAGTTGCGCGCGGATTGCGGCAGCGGCGACCGGACCAGACTAAGGAAAATCTCGGCCCGTTGGGCGTCGCTTACCTTCGGATCGGACAGAAGGCGCTGCACATCGGGATGCGCAGCGATCTGATCCATTTCTTTGATCAGGTCGAGCCAGCCCGACGTACCGAGCGTCTTGTCGTCGCGCGCGGCGGCGAACAAGGCTTCGGCGTAGGGTCTGGCAACTGTCGAAAATTCAGCCATGACGTTCCCGGATTAAAGCTGCGCCTTGAGCTGGGTGAGCAGCTCGGCATGGGCGGAGGCGTCAACCTCGCGCTTGAGGATGTGCTCGGCGCCCTTGACTGCCAAGGCAGCCACTTCGTCGCGCAACGACGCACGCGCACGTTGGGCTTCTTGCTGGGCTTCCTGCTTGGCTTGCGCCACGATGCGGGCACGTTCGACTTCGGCTTCACGACGAGCTTCGTCGATCAAACCGGCAGCCTGCTTTTCAGCTTCAACGATGCGAGCATGCGTTTCCGATTTCGCAGAAGCTTCGATCAGACTGACGCGCGCCTGGGCTTGAGCCAAATCGGCCCGGCCTTTCTCGGCGGCGGACAAGCCGTCGGCGATTTTCTGGCGTCGCTCGTCCATCGCCTTCATCAGCGGCGGCCACACGAATTTCATCGTGAACCAAGCCAAGACGAAGAACACAAGCATCTGGAAAAAGATCGTCGCGTTTAAATTCACGGTCGTTTCCCTCTAATACCTTGGAACCCTGCCGCGCCAAACATGCACGGCGGGGTCAACGAATATGTAGCCGTCTCAGCATTGCGCCCCGACGGGGCGTCACGCGATACGGCCGAAAGCGCCCGCAAGTCAAACCTGCGGGCAATGCACAATCAGACGAACGGATTGGCGAAAGCGAACAGCATGGCGATACCGACGCCGATCAGGAAGGCCGCGTCGATCAGACCAGCCAACAGGAACATCTTCGTTTGCAAAGCGTTCATGAGTTCAGGTTGACGAGCCGAAGCCTCGAGGTATTTACCGCCCATGATGCCGATACCAATGCAAGCGCCGAAAGCACCCAGACCGATGATGAAAGCGCAAGCGAGAGCAACGAAAGCAACGTTGGTCATGACAACTCCTTGATTAAAAATCGAAATGCAGAAATTAGAAAGAGACAAACACGTCGTACATGCCGTACACGTCGTACATGCTTTACAAAAGGGCCTTACATCCCGGCCAGACGCATGCGCCTGACCGGAAAATCCTTAGTGACCTTCGTGAGCCTGGCCGATGTAAACCAGCGTCAGCATCATGAAGATAAAGGCTTGCAACAACACGATCATGATGTGGAAGATGGCCCACACCGATCCCGCCAGGACTTGGCCTACGCCCAATCCGATACTGGAAGCATTGAAACCTGTCCAGGCGCCGCCCATCAGGGCGATAAGCATGAACAAGAGCTCACCGGCAAACATGTTGCCGAACAACCGCATACCCAACGACACCGACTTGGCCGCATATTCGACCAGGTTGAGCGCAAAGTTGGCGGGTGCCAGTATGATGGCCATGACGCCGTGCCCATGGAAAGGCGCGGTGAAGAGTTCTTTTGTAAAGCCGACCGGGGTCTTGATCTTGATGCCGTAATAGAACATCAGGAGCAGCACGCCCAGCGACATGCCCATCGGCACGTTCAAGTCGGCCGTCGGCAGAATGCGGTGATAGTAGAGCGGATCGCCATGCTCGGCGCCCACACCGGTGTTGATGAAGATCCAGGACATCAGATCGACCGGCACCAGATCGAGTGCGTTCATCAGCACGATCCAGAGAAACACGGTCAACGCGAGCGGTGCCACGAACAAGCGGCTCTTGGCATTGGGCACGACGCTCTTGGCTTGCTGATCGACCATGTCGACGACAGATTCGACCAGCGCCTGAAAGCGGCTCGGTACGCCGGCCGTGGCACGGCGCGCGGCAAATGCCAACACGCCAACGACGATCAACCCCATCAGCGCCGACCAGAACAGCGAGTCGTAATTGATGATGTTGAATTGGGCAATGATCGATTGCTTTTCGCCCGTGTTATTCAGGTGCACCAGGTGGTGCTGAATATAAGCGGACTGAGGCGAAATGTCGGCGTTGGCGGCTGCCATGAAAATCCTACCCTTTTTGCTAGATGAAGAACGTCTGGGACGTTCACCATGCACGTTAATTTTGTGCGACTACGACAACTTGCGGAACATCATCAGAAGAAAGTAGCCCTTGAGCGTGAGGATCAACCCCCCGATCACCGCCGGCCACACCAACCATTCACTAGCGAACCGCGACAGCAACCACAACAGAAAGACTGTTGCGGACAACTTGAGCACTTCGCCTAGAAAGAAAAAGACTGGACTTGCCGGCCGACCAGCGAGCAGGCCGAACATCAGACGCAAGCCAAAAGCAGCGTTGGGCAACCAATACGCCCCCGCTCCCGCCAATGCCGATGCCGCCGCTGCAGTGCCTCCAACCGCCCACGCAATGATTGCCCCCGCAATCGCCATCATTCCCTGTGCCGCCAGCGCCCACATCATCCCCCGTACAGCCCGCGCATTCATTGATTTGCGCTGAGCTTCGGTAAGTTGGACAGGACCTGCTGTATCGGTATCGACTTTGATCATGACAGACTCATCACGACGCATCGACATGAGGAAACTTCACGGCAAGCAACGCTGAACGTCGCCCATCGCGCCTTCTTTATCCCGCAAGCGTCAAACTCAACGAGTATAGCGTGAATCGAAAACACCTGACAATGAGCCCAATCGGGTTAGTGGCATTCACGCACAACTTGAGCTGTCGCCCAGGCTTACGCAATTTCGTTCAGCGCATTGTAATGCTTTCTTGAGGGTCATGAAAAAGGGACCGCCAGGCGGTCCCTTTTGAAGCCCGGCGCCCGAAACGTAGCGCCGGCTTAGCGGTAAACAATCAATTTTCGCGTACGGCGGGCGGCGCCCACAGGCCATCCAAAGCGATGTTCTTGGGCGAGTACAGACGCATGTTCAACATAAAGTTGCCTTCGGCCGGGGTCGGCAACCAGTTGGCTTGTTTATCGCCGCGCGGCTGACGCTTCTGAATGTAGATATCCAACGAACCGTCCTTGTTGTACGTCAGGTTGTCGGTACTCAGAATCGCGTAGCGATTGGCTTCGTTGCGCGCAAAACCGCGATCGGCGTTGTACAGGAACAGCGACCAATGACCGTCCACCGGGGGCAGTTGAGCCTTGTCGAAGTGCAGCACGTAGTCTTCACTTGCGGTGAGCAATTCGCCATCCGCATCGACCATGGTTACCGGGTAGATCACATCCTCAGGCACGCTTGCACCCAAGCCCAAAGCGGCGATCGCGGCACGGCGCGAGTAGTCGGTGCCGTAAGTCCCAATGCCGCCAGTAACCGTATTCCAACCGTTGACGGGCGCCGTCAGGCGTTGGGCCGAATCGGTGATGCGGCGGCTGGCCAACGGTGCGGCGTTGGTGAGTGCTTGCTGCACAGCGGGATCCAACGACGGGAACGAGAACGGGCGGTACGTGCCGCCGATACCCACGCGACGCAGGCGATCGAGGATCGGGTTGTCGTTGGCATGCGGCGGATTGGTGCGCGCCACGTCGGCGAACACGCTGAAGAACGTAGCTGCGTCCATTTGCGCGACTTGCTGCGCGGGCGTCAGGCTGGGATCAACATTCGGCTGGTAGGTGTAAGTCGGCGCGGTATTGAGCAGGCTGCCGGCAAACGGCGACACACCTTGGCTATTGCCAGCCGTGCCCTGCGGGCCGGTGGCAGCGCCTGGCGTCAAGCCGGCACGCAAGCGCGCTTCGCGATTCGACTCGACCATCGGACGCGGGTTGGTCGCACGACCATCGCGCATCGGGCGCACATTGCCTTGAGTGGCGTCGCCAGCGGCAGGACGGGCATCCGATTGCAACCACGGCGTGGCCTTCAAGCCTTGCTGAAACTGATTGGCACCGGCGAGGTCGCTTTGACCCGTGATCTGCGCGCGCGCGATCAGCCAACCCATCGAGGTCGGGCTGCGTACGACGTCAACGCCTTGCGGCACCGAACCTTGCCAGTACGGACCCACCAGCAGGAAGCGTTGCGGGCCGGGACCTGCAGTGCGCGTACCGCGCGAGGCGAACACGTCCGTCCACATATCGAACAGCGTCAGCGACACAAAGCGGTCACCGGCATCGGGCGCTTCGATCAGGAGGGGTGCGCGCGACACGTCGAACCACAGATTGGAGTTCACACCATCCGTGCTGGGCCAACGCGCATCGGCCGTCGTTGCATCGGGCAAGGCGGTGTGATGCGAAAACTGATTCATCGGTGCCTTGCCGTCGGCGGCAGACCCAACGCCCGTCGCTGCGCGGCGCGTCATTTCCATCAACACCAGCGGATAGGCGTACACATACGCATCGCTGGCGATGTCATTCAATTCCTCGGCCGTGACAGGCGCCGCAGCGCGCGTGGGCGCGGCCTGCGTTTGCATCGGCGTTTCGGACACCAGGCGCAACTCGGAACGCGGCGCCGCAGTTTGAGCTTGCGCCGCTGACACGAAGCACAGCGCCAGCGCGCTGGACAAGACGGCGACCGGCCATTTACGAGATTGGGTTGTTTTGCGCATGGTTGGATCCTTATCGTTATTCAACTGGCGTCGAACGCGACTCCCACGCGCCGACACCCAAGTTGCTCAGGATAGGCCTGACGTGTGAAACGGGCGTTTCCGTTACAGTGTCAAAGCGCAACCAATGCACAGCAATTGCTGCGAGCGCGTGCCCGCGTTGCAGCATTTGTAAATGACGTTAAAGAGCCTGAATATTCCGTTCGTCGGCACGAAACCGATGCGGACGCCCACGCCGAGCGGCAAATGGGCTTTGGTCCAACGTGGCGTTCGGACCGGCCATGACTTGGTGAAGCCATGGTCGGCCGCCTTTCAACGATGCTTGAACTGTGCGGGCCGCTTGTCGGCGAACGCCGCCATGCCCTCTTTCTGGTCTTCAGTGGCAAAGAGGGAATGAAACACCCGGCGCTCGAACAAAAGCCCATCGTTCAATCCGGATTCGAACGCACGGTTGACGGTTTCCTTGGCCATCAACACCGACGGCAACGACATCGATGCGATGATCGTTGCCGCATCGAGCGCCTCATCCATCAACTTGTCAGCCGCCACGACCCGCGACACCAGCCCTGACCGCTCCGCCTCGTCCGCCTTCATCATGCGCGCGGTGAGCACGAGATCCATGGCCTTCGCCTTGCCTACGGCGCGCGGCAAGCGCTGCGTGCCGCCAGCGCCGGGGATGACCCCGAGCTTGATCTCGGGCTGCCCGAAACGCGCCGTGTCGGCAGCAATGATGATGTCGCACATCATCGCCAATTCGCAGCCGCCGCCCAGCGCATAGCCGGCCACCGCGGCGATCACCGGCTTGCGCACGCGTTTGAGCGTTTCCCAATTGCGGGTGATGTAATCGCTGCGATAGACATCCATGTAGCCCCAGTCTTTCATCGCGCCGATGTCGGCGCCGGCGGCGAATGCCTTCTCGCTGCCGGTGATGACGATCGCACCGATCTCGTCATTTGCATCGAATGCCAACAGGGCCGCCCCCAGTTCATCCATCAGCGCATCGTTCAAGGCGTTGAGCGCCTTGGGGCGATTCAGCGTCAGGATGCCGACGCGACCGCGCGTTTCTTGTAATACGAGAGCTTCACTCATAGATGTCTCCTCTGGTCTTCGAAAAAGTAAACTAAGCCGATGAACGATACCGCCATACTTTACCGCCTCGAACCCTTTGACGTCGCCGGACATCGCTTCCGCATCACACTCGAAGTGGCCCGCCCCGACCCCATGGGCCAACAATTCTCGCTGCCGGCCTGGATCCCGGGCAGCTACCTGATTCGCGATTTTGCGCGTCAGATTGAAACGCTCTCGGCGAAAAGCGGCGCCCGGCGCGTGAACGTGATCAAGATGGATAACCATACGTGGCATGCCGCCCCCTGCGAAGGCCCACTCACCGTCGAGTACATCGTGTACGCCTGGGATTTGTCGGTGCGCGGCGCGCATCTGGATGAGACGCACGGCTTCTTCAACGGCACCAGTGTGTTCCTCGGCGTTCACGGCCAAACGGATCAACCCTGCCTGCTCGATCTGGCGCCGCCCGATCACGCCGATTGGAAGGTGTACACCAGTCTGCCGGAAGCCCGCGGCCTGGCCGGCGCCGCACGGCGCCACGGCTTCGGCCTGTATCGCGCGCCCAATTACGATGCCCTCATCGATCATCCCGTCGAGATGGGTACGCCGCAAGTGGTGCAATTCGAAGCCCACGGCGCGCTGCACGAAATGGTGTTTACCGGCGTTATCCCGAAACTGGATCTCGTGCGCATCGCCGACGACACCCAGCGCATTTGCGAGGCGCAAATTGCATTCTTCGAACCGCGCAGCAAGCGCGCACCGTTTCTCGACAGCAGCGACCGTTATGTGTTCATGACGATGGTGACGGGCGACAGCTACGGCGGCCTCGAGCACCGCGCTTCCACCGCACTGATGGCGTCCCGCAAGGACTTGCCCGTCGTGGGCCTGCCCGGCCAGGACGACGGCTACCGCACGTTCCTCGGGCTCGTCAGCCACGAGTATTTTCATACGTGGAACGTCAAGCGCATCAAGCCGGCGGCCTTCGCCCCATACGATCTGCGCCAGCCCAACCTGACGCGCCTGCTGTGGGTATTCGAAGGATTTACGTCGTATTACGACGACCTGTTCCTGCTGCGATCGGGCGTGATTTCGCACGATCATTATTTGAAGATGCTGGGCAAAACCATCACCAGCGTCGCACGCACGCCGGGCCGCCACAAGCAATCGATCGCTGAGAGTGCGTTCGATGCCTGGACGCGCTATTACAAGCAAGACGAGAATTCGCCCAATGCCTTGGTGAGCTACTACACGAAGGGCGCGCTGGTGGCATTGGGTCTGGATCTCACCATTCGCCAAGCGTCAGGCGGCCGGCATTCGCTGGACGACGTGATGCGCCTGATGTGGACACGCTATGGTCGCGACTTCTACACCGGTCAGGGGCAAGGCATCCCCGAAGATGCAATGCCCGGCCTCATCAAGGAAGCCACGGGGGTGGACGCCACGCGCTTTATCGCCAAGCATGCGGAAGGCCGCACGGATGTACCACTGGACACCCTCCTGCCCGAACATGGCGTGAACGTGCGCTGGAAAGCCACCACGCCCGCCCCCACGCTGGATGTGCGCGTGCGCAAACAACAGGATCAGTGGGTATTGGCAACGGTGCTGGAAGGCGGCGCTGCGCACCGCGCAAGCTTGTCGGCAGGCGATGTGCTGGTCGCGATCGAAGGCTTGCGCGTCGACACGAGCACGTCGCTGGATGCGATGCTCGCGCGATACAAACCGGGCACATCGTTGACGGTGCACGTGTTTCGCCGCGACGAATTGCGTGCATTTCGCGTGAAGCTTGCGGCGCCGGCAGCACTCGATTGCGAACTGACGGCTCAGATGGCGCTTTAAGGGCGCGGTTCGAGCCGCGCCTGGATTGCTTTCGCGGCCACGACGCCATCGGCCAGCGACGTCACCACGCACGGATGCATGCGATGGGCGACCTCGCCGATGGCGTAGATGCCATCCACACTGGTTTCGGCAGTTTCGCGCGCGGTGCGCACGAAGCCGCGTGCGTCACGCACAAGCCCCAGCCCCTCGGCATAAGGCACCTGCGGCACCCAACCGTAAAACACCAGCAGCAGGTCGTAAGGCAAGCCATTGACGCGCCGCTCGCCGGCGTCGACGTCGTAGGCGCCGATGCGCACGTCTTCGGGACGCGTGCGGTCGATCCATTGCTGCTGGGCACGCACGTGACGCGCGTACAGATGCACTACGGCCGGTTCACGCTCGCGCACGAACACATAATTTTCGAAGGCGTTGTCGCCGCCGCCAAGGATGGCGACGCGCAGCCCGCGATAGTCTTGATCGGCCACATCCGAACCGGGGCCAACCAGGATGCCCGGCGCGGGTGTGGGCCCTGCCCCATCCAGCCCACGCGCCGTCACGCCCGACGCAATCACGACGGTACGCGTACGCAAGGTTTGACTGACGCCTTGCGCGTCGCAGACGCGCACATCGAAGGCGCTGCCCCGTCGCTCTACGGCGCTGACGGCGCTCTGCAATCGCAAGGCGACCCCGGCATCGACGACGCCGCGGGCGATACGCCCGGCGATTTCATGCCCGGTTTCGCCTTGCACCAGCGGCGTCCAGTCGTCTTGAAACGGGTTGACCCGCGCCAATCCGCCCAACGCGCCTGCCGTCTCGATCAGGAGCGGGGCGAAACCCAGGCGCTTGAGCCAGATGGCGCAGGACGCGCCCGCAGGGCCGCCGCCGACAATGATGGCGTCGTGAATCGTATTGGTTTCAGGGGCGACATCGCTCACCGGGACTCCTTCGAACTGCTGCGATTGTAGCGAGGCGCTCGCGGCATCTCAGGCAAGCCCCGCCTGACGAAAGGGGATCGGCTGCGCTCACCACAAGGGGCATGCTCAACCGCGCCGGGATTCGCGCCACTCGATCGACGCGCCGCCCTCCGCACCCCGCCCCAAAAGCGAGACTGCAGGCGATTTACGGCCTTACAATGCCCGCTCATTCCGCTCCTGGTGTTTTGCCATGCCTACCCGCCGCATCATTTTCAATCGCTTGGCGCTCGACGCGCGCATCGGCATTCTCGAGCATGAGCGGCGCGCCACGCAGCCGCTGCACATCGATGCAGAGATCGATGTCGACATTCAGCGGCAGGTCGACGATCACGATATTCATACCGTGCTCGACTATCGGCAGATTCGCGAGGCCATCGTCGAAGAGTGCACGCAAGCACACGTCAATTTGATCGAAACGTTGACCGAGCAGGTCGCCGACCGGCTGATGCGAGACTTTGCCGAAATTCGCGCCGTGCGCATTCGCATCAGCAAGCCGATGGCGTTTTCGGATTGCGCGGCTGTGGGTGTAGAAACCTTCATCACTCGGTCACCCTCATAAACACTTCTTTCGGTTAGGATTTGCGCTGACCCTCTCACAAAAGGAAGCGCTATGAGCAAGGTTTACAAGGTTGCAGTACTCGTGGGCAGCTTGCGCCGCGATTCGATCAATCGCAAACTCGCATTGGCATTCAAGCGCCTGGCGCCCGAATCGTTATCACTCGATATCGTCGAAATCGGCGACCTGCCGCTCTACAACGAAGATATCGATGGCACGCCCGGCCCCGCGACCTATAAAACCTTTCGCGATAGCGTAGGTGCGGCCGATGCCGTGCTGTTCGTCACGCCCGAATACAACCGCTCGGTACCGGGCGCACTGAAGAACGCCATCGACGTGGGCTCGCGTCCCTATGGCAAGAGCGTGTACAGCGGCAAACCGGCCGCCGTGGTCAGCTCATCGCCCGGCGCAATCGGCGGCTTCGGCGCCAACCATCATTTGCGACAGTCTTTGGTCTTTCTGGATATGCCGTGCATGCAGCAGCCCGAGGCCTACCTGAGCAATGCCGGCACGTTCTTCAATGAACAAGGCGAGCTGTCCGATTCGATCAAGCCGTTCCTGGAGAAAATCCTGGCGACTTTCGAGAAGTGGGTTGCCACGCACGCGGCTGCGAAGTAAATGCGACGCGGGTTGCGGGCACCGCGCCGGTGTTCGCAACGCTGCCTTGAGGGACTGCACTGAGCACGATCGTCGGATTGCGCGACGGCCCAACGTGCGCATCGCACCGGGCACTTTTACCAAGACGGCGTGGAGCCGCGGCGGTGCGAATCGCCCTACCGCCGCAAAGTCGCTTATCGCGCGGCTTGCTGCGCCGCCGATCGCGTCGCATCCGGCATCAGTTCGGATTGCGGCGCGAGGCGTGCTTCGGGCCGTGCTTCGGGCCGAATGAACGACATGCGCGTTTCCGTGCCACCGGCGAACACCAGCGGTGTCTGTGCAAAGGTGGCATCACCGAAGAGCGCATCTTCACTTACCGTGGCCAAACTCGATGCGAGGCCTTTGAAGTCGAACAGATCCGTATCGGCCAAATGCGACGGCACCACATTGGACAACGCACGAAACACGTTGTCGACGCGCCCGGGCGTTTCGCGCTCCCACTGGTGCAGCATTTCCTTCACTTTCTGGCGCTGCAGGTTTTCTTGCGAGCCACACAGGTTGCAGGGAATGATGGGAAAGGCTTTGCCACGCGCGTAAGTCGCGATGTCGGACTCTTTACAGAACGCCAACGGGCGAATCACCACATGTGCGCCGTCGTCCGTTGCGAGCTTGGGCGGCATGGCTTTCATCTTGCCGCCGAAAAACATGTTCAAGAAGAACGTTTCGACGATATCGTCACGATGGTGGCCGAGCGCGATCTTGTTCGCGCCCAATTCCTTGGCCGTGCGATAGATTACGCCACGGCGCAGCCGCGAACATAACGAACAAGTGGTTTTGCCCTCGGGCACTTTCTCTTTGACGATGGCATGCGTATCGGCCTCGACGATGCGATACGGCACACCGAGCGCTTCGAGATAGTTGGGCAACACCTCTTCCGGAAAACCGGGGTGCTTCTGATCGAGGTTCATCGCGATGATCTCGAAATTGACCGGCGCGCGCTTTTGCAGCGCCATCAATACCGCAAGCATCGTGTATGAGTCCTTACCGCCACTCATGCACGCGAGGATGGTGTCGCCGTCTTCAATCATATTGAAAGCCGCGATGGCCTTACCGGTTTCGGATTGAAGCCGGTTTTCAAGACGATTGAAGTTATTCGAGGCTTTCATGACACATCACAGAACACATTACGTGCCTTCCCAGGTGGGACCAGGCACTTCGATCTCAAACATCTCGAGCACGCGCTTGACCGTATGGTCGACCATCTCTTCGATGGTGCGGGGCCGATGATAAAACGCCGGCAACGGCGGAAAGATGATGCCGCCCATTTCAGTCACGGCCGTCATATTGCGCAGATGCGCAAGATTGAACGGCGTTTCGCGCACCAGCATGACCAGCCGCCGCCGCTCTTTCAACGTGACATCGGCGGCGCGGGTGATCAGATTATCCGAGAGCCCGATCGCCACTGCCGCCAACGTGCGCATCGAACACGGCACGATCACCATGCCCGCGGTCGCAAAGGCGCCGCTGGCCAGCGTTGCTCCCACGTCGCGCACGCTGTGCACATGATCGGCCAACGCTTGCACCTCGTGGCGCGAAATATCCAGCTCATGCTTGATATTCAACACGCCTGACGACGAGATGATCACATGCGTCTCCACATCCGGCACATCCCGCAGCACTTGCAACATGCGGACCGCATAGATGGAGCCGGTCGCCCCCGTAATGCCGATGACCAATCGGCGTTTTGGCAGCGCCTGTGCCAGCAACGACATCAGGCCGTGGCGCCTGAACCGTCGAGCATCGTTTTCAGTTCGCCGCTTTCGTTCATCTCATTCATGATGTCCGAACCGCCCACGAACTCGCCCGAGATATACAACTGGGGAATCGTCGGCCAGCTGGAGAATTCCTTGATGCCCTGACGGACATCGTCATCTTCCAGCACGTTGACGGTAACGAGCTTCTTTACGCCATTGCCTTTCAGGATCTGAATGGCCTTGCCGGAGAAGCCGCACTGCGGAAACTGTGCCGTGCCCTTCATGAAGAGCACGACGGGATGTTGCGTGACGGTGTCACGGATAAAGGTTTGAACGTCGCTCATGGTGACCTCAAAATCAGGTGAATGAATCAATTATAGGTATCCGCCGGAAATCCGCTCGATTCCAGCCAGATCGCGCCGGCTTTCCACACGGGAAAAGCCGTTTTGAATGAAAAGCGCCCGCACCGCTTCGGCTTGGGTCCAGCCGTGTTCGACCCACAGGGCCCCGCCCGGGTTCAATCGCCGCACGGCGCCAGCCACGATCTGGGTCAGTTCCGCCATGCCGCAAGCGTGGTCCGTCAGCGCACCCGCCGGCTCGAAACGCAGATCGCCTGCTTCAAGATGGGGATCGTCGGCGGCAATATAAGGGGGGTTCGACACAATGACGTCAAATCGGCGATCGGCGGCCAGCGGCTCGAACCAGGAGCCGGCAAGCCACTCCACCGTCGCCCCTAGCGCCGCACCGTTATCGCGCGCCACGGCCAATGCGGCGGCACTCTCGTCGACGGCAACCACCTGCGCGTGCGGGCACGCCAGGGCCACACTGACGGCGATGGCACCGCTGCCGGTGCCCAGATCCAGTACGGAAACGCGGTCCGATGACAACGTAGCGGCTTGCTGTGCCGTGGCCGGCGTTACATTGCCTAATGCGGTTGCGCCTGGGAGTGCCCCGCCTGACGCTACCGTGCGTGGTTCCGTCCGGCCCTCTTCAGCCACGCGCTGCGCCCGTCGAGCGACGGCAGCCTCGATTTCGGCAATCGCCGTTTCCACCAGCAGCTCGGTGTCCGGCCGAGGAATGAGCACGTCTGGGGTCACGCGAAATCGGTGGCCCATGAACTCGCGCCAGCCGAGAATGTAGGCCATGGGTTCGCCAGCCATCCGGCGGGCAGCGGCAGCGGTAAACGCCTGCACTGCAGCGTCCGGCAATAGGTCGGTATCGTGGGCCAGCAGCCAACTGCGCGGTTTATCGAGCGCCGCTTCAAGCAACATGCGCGCCTCCAGCCGCGGCAAACCGCTTGCCGCCTGAAGCGAACGCGGCGTGATATCGGCCTTTGCAGTGTCGATATTTGCAGTGCTGCTCTTTGCAGTGGCGCTCTTTGCAGTCTCCCCTTTGGCAGTGCCACCCTTTGCTGCGGCGCCCATCGACGTTTCAACCACCGATGTTTCAGCCGTCGCCGTCTCACCGATCGGCGGCGACGAGTCGCCATTGTTTGACGATGGCATCCCGCCGATCGGCGATCGATCGTTCATCGGCTGCGAAAGCGCTTTGCTGTCGGCCATGTCGTTCAGACGTCGTCGCCCAACGCGGCCAGCAACTCAGCCTGGTGCTCGGCAATCAACGCGCCGGTGAGCTCTTCGAGATCGCCCTCCATGATCTGTCCCAGCTTGTAGAGCGTGAGGTTGATGCGATGATCGGTGAGGCGGCCTTGTGGAAAGTTATAGGTGCGGATGCGCTCGGAGCGGTCACCGGTACCGACCAGCGATTTGCGCTCGGCGGCTTCTTTGCCTTGGCGCTCGCGCATTTCGGCGTCTTTCAATCGGGCAGCCAACACCTGCAAGGCTTTATCTTTATTGCGATGCTGCGAGCGATCGTCCTGGCACTCCACCACCAACCCCGTCGGCAAGTGCGTGATGCGCACGGCCGAATCGGTTTTGTTGATGTGCTGGCCGCCCGCGCCGCTGGCACGGAAGGTGTCGATACGCAGATCCGATGGATTGATCACGATTTCGGTCGCGGCATCGGCTTCTGGCAGCACGGCCACCGTGCACGCCGAGGTGTGGATCCGGCCCTGCGCTTCGGTCGCCGGCACCCGCTGCACACGATGCGCACCGGATTCGAACTTCAAGCGGCCGTAGGCGCCGTCGCCATCCACGCGCACGATGACTTCTTTATAGCCACCCAACTCCGACGCACTTTCCGACATGAGCTCGACTTTCCACCCGCGATTTTCGGCATAGCGCGAATACATGCGCAGAAGATCGCCCGAAAACAGCGCGCTTTCGTCACCGCCCGTGCCGGCGCGGATTTCGAGAAACAGGCTGCGCCCATCGTTGGGATCGCGCGGGAGCAGCAAACGCTGCAGGTCGGCGCCCAGCGTTTCGAGCTTGCCCTTCGATGCGCGAATCTCTTCCTCGGCCAGACTCTTCATTTCCGGGTCGCCGAGCATGTCTTGCGCGGTCGACAAATCGTCTTCGGCTTGCGTATAGGTGCTGAAGGCGGCAACGACGGGATCGAGCTCGGCGCGCTCACGCGACAATTTGCGAAAACGATCCATATCGTTGGCGGCGTCCGGATCAGACAGCAACGCGTCGACTTCGATCAGACGGCGAGACAATTGCTCGAGCCGGCTGCGCATAGAGGATTTCATAACGAATAAACCAGAGGGGAGACAGGACCAGACGGGCGCCGTCCGGACAATGCGCCACGCGAATACGCAGCGCGACCAACGACGCGACCGCCGCTAACGACGCGAGTCGGAGGTCGGGAAAAGGCGCGGCACCCAAGTCAGCAATTGCTCACGCTCGCCGGCTTCGCTGCGGTTGAGCGCCGCCAGCGGACCGTGCAGGTATTTTTGCGTGAGCCCATGCGCCAACTGCTCCATCACGGCCTCGGGCGACTCGCCGCGCGCCAGTGCACGACGGGCACGATCCAGCTCTTGCATCCGCAACGCGTCGGCCGATTGGTGCAGATCGCGAATGATCGGAACCACGGCGCGAGACTGCATCCAGTGCATGAAGTTGTCGACACGGGTATCGATGATGGCTTCGGCCTGCACCACGGCTGCTCGACGCGCATCGGTGCCGCTCTGCACGAACTTGCCGAGATCGTCGACCGAATACAAATAGATGTCGTCCAAGCGGCCTACTTCGGGCTCGATGTCGCGCGGCACGGCCAAATCCACCATGACGATGGGACGGTGACGACGAAGCTTGGTGGCCCGTTCGACCATCCCCAAGCCGAGGATGGGCAAGGAGCTGGCCGTACAGGAGACGATCACGTCGAAGTCGGCCAGACGATCGGGCAGATCGGCCAACTTCATGGTCTGGGCTGAAAACCGGTCGGCCAGTGCCTCAGCGCGCTCGAGTGTGCGGTTGGCCACCACCATGCTGCGCGGCTTTTGCGCTGCAAAGTGCGTGGCACAGAGTTCGATCATTTCGCCGGCGCCGATGAACAGCAGGCGCGTCTGGCTCATATCGCCAAACACCCGCTCGGCCAGGCGCACCGCCGCAGCGGCCATCGACACCGAATGCGCGCCGATCGACGTTTGCGAACGCACTTCCTTCGCCACCGAGAACGTGCGCTGAAAGAGTTGATGCAACAAGGTGCCCAGCGAACCGGCCTCGCCGGCCGTGCGGACCGCATCTTTCATCTGGCCCAGGATCTGCGGCTCGCCCAACACCATGGAATCGAGACCGCTGGCCACGCGAAACGCGTGACGCACGGCATCGCCCTGCTGATGACGGTACAAATGCGGCTGCAATGCGCCCGCTTCGATCTTGTTGAAATCGGCCAGCCATGCGGGCAACTGCTCGGCGACTTGCGGCTCGGCCGCGCAGTACACCTCGGTGCGATTACAGGTAGAGAGAATGGCCGCTTCGCGTACCGCGCCACCGAAGGCAGCGCGTAATCCCTCGATGGCCGGCTTGATGAGATCGACGGGCATGGACACCCGTTCGCGCACCGAAACGGGCGCAGACGTGTGGTTCAAACCGAAGGTCAGGACATCAATCGACATCGTAAGTGCTGCGCACAGCGTGGTTCACGCGTAAACAGGGATTGCAACGAAGTTAGACATAAAGTATAGCGCTTGAGACCCGATCCGTCCCGGCCGCGGCCTCGCCCGACGCAGAAAGCGTGATCTTTTTGCTGCGTTGCGTGCACGACTTCGATTTTTTGTGTAATATGCGGCTCTCTCGTTGGCCCGGTAGCTCAGTCGGTAGAGCAGAGGATTGAAAATCCTTGTGTCGGTGGTTCGATTCCGCCCCGGGCCACCAAAGTATTTTTGCTGGATTGCCGATCCAGCAACGCAGTCGAAAAAGCCTCCTTCATCGGGGGCTTTTTTTCGTCCGCAGGGTTCGTGTCTTCGAAGCGCGTCGTGAAGCAATGCAAATTTTGCATTGGGCATGCGCTGCACGCTGGGGCATGCTTTCCAGCATGAACACTTCCAATCAGTTTGGATGCATCGGCATCCTCGGCGGCATGGGCCCTGCCGCCACGATCGACTTTATGGCCAAGATCGTCGCGCACACGTCTGCCTCCTGCGACCAGGAGCATGTGCCGATGCTGGTGCATTGCATTCCCCAGATCCCCGATCGGTCCACGGCCATTCGCGCCGGTACCGACGAACCGTTCGCCTGGCTGCTCGATGGCCTGCACAAACTGGAAGCTGCGGGTGCTGATTACATTGCCATCCCGTGCAACACAGCGCACTTCTGGCACGAGCGGCTGTCGGCCGCGGCACGCGTGCCGATCATCCATATCGCGCAGGCCACCGCCGACGCACTCACCGCAGAAGGCCAATCTCCTGGGCGCGTGGCGCTGATGAGCACACGCGGCACGGTGGGTACGCGAATGTACCAATCGCGTCTCGAAAATCGCGTCGACCACTTCATCGTGCCAGACGAAGCCGAGCAAGTGTTGATCGATACCGCGATCTGGTCGGTCAAGGCCGGCAATATCGCCCTGGGCCGCGAGAGCGCCCAACGCGCGGCCGCGAGGCTTTTCGAACAAGGCGCCGAGCGGGTGCTGCTCGCCTGCACTGAATTGCCGGTGGTGCTGACGCGCGAAATGATGGGCGCAACGGCGGTAGACTGCACGGACGCGCTCGCCCGAGCGTGCGTCGTGGCGTCGGTCAGTGGCCGCGTCCCGTATCACCCTTTGCCTGAACTGGAGGCTGCCGCCTGATGGATATGCGCTGGCTGCAAGACTTTTTGACGGTCGCAGAACTGGGCAATTTCACCCGTTCCGCCATGGAGCGGCACACGTCGCAGACCGCATTCAGTCGACGTATCCAGGCGCTGGAAGCCTGGTTGGGCGTGGCGCTGATCGATCGCAGCGTCTTTCCCACCCGGCTCACACCCGAAGGCGAACAGTTTCGCGGCCAGGCTGCGGAGATTCTCGAAAAGTTGCTCGAGGCCAAGGCCGGCCTGACCGATCCGTCGTTATCCCGGCGCGACAAAGTGCGCATCGCACTCCCGCACGCGTTGGCGCTTGGACGCCTGCCGAGCTGGTGGGCCACCTGGTCCAATGGACGATCGCTGAGTTGCCAGGCCGTTCCCGGCAATGTGCACGACACGGTGACGTCGCTGGCGGCAGGCGAAGCCGACGTGCTGCTGTGCTTTCATCATGCCCAGCAACCCATCCATCTCGACACCGACCGCTTCGACCGGCTGGTGATCGGCACCGAACGCCTGCGCCCCTATGTGGCAACCGACCATGCCGAACGCTGGTCGTTGACCAAGACGCGCGACACGCCTCCCGCGCCGCTCCTGATGTATTCGGCCGGCACGTATTTGGGCCGCATGGTCGACCTGATTGCGCAAAGCGCGCCGGAGCCCCTGGTGGGCCAGGGTGTGTTCGAAAGCGATATGGCCGATGTGCTGGCCAATGTGGCGGTCTCCGGGCAAGGCGTGGCGTGGCTGCCGGATTGCGCCGCGATTCAGAAAGGCGACCTGCTGACGCCATTGGGTGACGAGAAGTGGTCCATGACACTATCGCTCGTGGCTTACCGCGATCGCACCAATAGTGCGCTGGCGTTGAATCGCCTTTGGGCCGGGATCGTGGCCAGCCAGGACAGCCCGCACCCTTAACGCAACGCTGACCATTCAATAGAGGTAGGGACAATGCCAGATCGCTCGCCAGCTCAACATGCACAAGCATTGCCGCACGCAAACCCTGACGCGAGCAGCTTTCTATTGCGTGGCGGCATGGTGGTCGACGGATCGGGCGCACCGCCTTATCGCGCGGATGTTCTCGTACGCGGCGACCGGATTGCCGCCATCGGTGCGTTCGAAGCACCCCTTGACGCGCAGGTCATCGACGCCACCGGCTTTGTCATCACGCCCGGTTTCATCGACTCGCATACCCATGATGACGGGTATCTGCTTGCGCACCCCGACATGACGCCGAAGGTGTCGCAAGGCATCACCACAGTGGTGACCGGCAACTGCGGCATCAGCCTGGCGCCCCTTTCGCCGCGCGTGATCCCACAGCCGCTGGATCTGCTGGGACCACCGGCACTTTTTCGGTTTGACACGTTCGCGGGCTGGTTGGCTGCCTTGCGCGCCACCCCTGCGGCCACCAACGTCATTCCTCTGGTGGGGCACACCACGTTGCGGGTCGAATGCATGGCGGATCTCGAACGAGCCGCCAACGAGAACGAAACCGCGCGCATGCGTGAGCTTTTCGAAGACGCCATGCAGGCCGGCGCCTTCGGCATGTCCACCGGTACGTTTTACCCGCCGGCCGCGCACGCCACCATAGAAGAGATCATCGCGGTCGGCGCGCCGCTGCGGGAACATGGTGGCGTATTTGCCACCCACCTGCGCGACGAAGCCGATCTGATCGTCGACGCCATGGAAGAAGCGCTGACGATCGGCCGCGCCCTGGACGCGTTGGTCGTGTTCTCGCATCACAAGTTAGCTGGCGAAAAGAACCACGGGCGGTCTCAAGAAACGTTGAACCTGATCGAACAAGCGGCGACCCGCCAGCCGGTGTGCCTCGACTGCCATCCCTACCCCGCCACCTCGACGATGCTGCGGCTGGATCGCGTGCGTATCTCGCGCCGCACGATGATCACCTGGTCGAAAGGTTATCCGGCCGCGACCGGCCGCGACTTCAGCGACGTCATGGCCGAACTGGGACTGGACGACGAGGCCGCGCTCAAGCGCTTGACGCCCGCCGGCGCCATCTACTTTTTGATGGACGAGCGCGACGTCGAACGCATCATCACGCATCCCCTCGCCATGGTGGGCTCAGACGGCTTGCCCTTCGATCCCCACCCCCACCCACGGCAATGGGGCACATTTACACAAGTGCTGCGCAAACTGGTGCGTGAGACCCAGGTGCTGACGCTCGAAGGCGCGATTCACAAAATGACCGGGCTGGCCGCGCGCAACTACGGCATTGCCGAGCGCGGGCTGCTGCAAGCCGGACACTTTGCCGATCTGGTATTGCTCGACCCGGCGCGTGTGGCCGACAACGCAACCTTCGAAGCCCCCATCCAGGTGAGTACTGGCATCGAACAGGTGTGGGTGAATGGACAACCGGTGTGGGATGGCAAGGCGGGTAAAAGCGGCCTGCTTCCTGGCCGTGTGCTACAGCGGGCACGGCCGACATCGCCGGACGGACACATCAGGCACTAAAGCGCCACAAAACCTTCGCATTGCGGGGAATAATCGGCCAGATCGACACCCAACGCAGCAAAGTTGCAACATTTTTTCGTTTAGGTACCCAAACGAAAGAATTTTGTGCCTTGGCCAGGGTCAGAACGTCGGAAAATGGTAGCCTCACGCCCCGTTATCGACCGTCCCGTTTCTTATCGCATCGATGCCGAATTCCCTTGCCGCGCAACAGCAGATTGCAGTACTCGACGCCCGAGCCACCCGCCATGCGGTGACCTACGAGGGCAAGACCGTCCAATGGCGGCGATTCGGCAATGGGGCGCCGTTGGTGCTCCTGCATGGCGGACACGGCAGTTGGATGCACTGGGTGCGCAACATCGAAAGCCTGGCCGCCAAGCACACCGTGTGGGTGCCCAACATGCCGGGCTATGGCGACTCCGACCTGCCCGATGGCGACACCCTTGAGACCCTGGTCACGTTCCTGGGCAAGACGCTCAACCAGTTGGTCGGCCCGCGCACGCGCGTGTCGTTGGCCGGCTTTTCATTTGGCGGCCTGGTCGCCGCGCATCTCGCGGCCACCCGACCCGTCGAGCGGCTTGCCTTGCTCGGACCGGGCGGCCATGACTCGCCCCGCCGTCAAGCCGAGCCGATGGTGAATTGGCGCGATGCCGCCACCGATGCGGAACTCGACGCTGCAATGCGGCATAACTTGGGCGTATTCATGCTGTCGTCGTCGAAAGCCGTCGACGATCTGGCGACGCGGGTGCATTTGCTCTCTTGCCAGCAGACGCGTTTTCGCAGCAAGAATCTATCGCAAGGCGGCGGCTTGGCCGAGGCGCTTAAAGCGTACGGCGGACCCACCTTATTGATATGGGGCGAGCACGATGTGACCGCCGATCCGGCCACGATCGCACCGGCACTCACCGCCCAGATTCCGCGAACCGACTATCGCATTGTTGAGGGCGCCGGCCACTGGGTTCAGTTCGAACAGGCGGACGCTGTCAACTTCCTGTTGCAGACCTGGTTAGGATGTGGCGATAAACTGACGCCAGATCACATCGCATACCAAAATGAGGGACAGGGATAAGGGGTCCCTGGCGCTTCTGTTTCCACACTGTGCAAGAATGTTGAACAAATCTGCTTTCACAGCCGAAAGCTACGGGGATTTACGTGCTCGCTAAATATCAAACATCCGGATCGTCTCGCTTTGCTCGATTCTTTTGCGCCGCAACATTGACCGCCCTCCTCGCTCCCGGGTTGGCCAGCGCGTTCTCGTTCGACGATGTCGCCAAATTGGCCGCCGAGTCGTCGAAGAAGAAATATGAGGCCCCGCAATCGAACTTGCCCGATGAGCTCAAGGCGCTCAAGTACGCCGGCTATCAGGAAGTGCGGTATCGCGACGACCGCCTGCACTGGAACGAAGCCAACACGCGCTATAAGTTGAGCTTCTACCATCAGGGCATGCACTTCGACGTGCCGGTCAAGATCAACGAAGTCGACACCAAGGGCGTGCACGAAATCCCCTTCAATCCGGACGACTTCACCTACGGCTCGCTGAAGCTGGATCAAGCCGCCCTGAAAAACCTGGGTTTTGCCGGGTTCAAGGTGCTGTATCCCGTCAATTCGGAAAAGAAGCCGAACGACGAACTCACCACATTCCTGGGCGCCAGCTACTTTCGTGTGATCGGAAAGAACCATATCTATGGTTTGTCGGCGCGCGGTCTGGCGATCGACACGGCGCTGCCGTCGGGCGAAGAATTTCCGCGCTTCACGCAGTTCTGGATCGAAAAGCCGGGCGCTGAAGACCGCAACCTGGTGATCTACGCGCTGCTCGATTCGCGCCGCGCGACCGGTGCGTACCGCTTCACGATCAAACCTGAGGACGACACCGTCGTCGACGTCAAATCGCAGATCTATCTGCGCGAGAAGGTCGACCGCCTGGGCGTCGCGCCGCTGACCAGCATGTATTTGTACGGTTCGAACCAGCCGTGGCCCACGCCGAACTACCGTCCCGAGTTGCATGATTCGGACGGCCTGGCGATGCACACCGGCAGCGATGAATGGATCTGGCGTCCGCTGAACAATCCGAAGAAATTGGCGGTGAGCGCATTTGGCGCCGAAAACCCCAAGGGCTTTGGCTTGCTGCAGCGTGCCCGCTCGTTCAGCCGCTATGAGGATCTGGACGACCGGTACGAAAAGCGTCCCAGCCTGTGGATCGAACCGCAAGGCGATTGGGGCAAGGGCAGCGTGCAACTGGTTGAAATCCCCACGGGCGACGAAACCAATGACAACATCGTCGCGTTCTGGGTGCCCGATCAGCAGCCCAATCCGGGTGAACCGCTCAATGTGGACTACCGCATGACGTGGACGATCAAAGAAGCCAACACGCACAAGACGCCGCTCGCCTGGGTACAACAGACCCGCCGCTCGCGCGAAGAAGTGAAAGGTCCCGACCTGATCCGTCGTTGGGACGGCAGCATCGCCTACATCATCGACTTCGTGGGCCCCTCGCTCAAGGATCTGCCGGCCGACAAGCAAGTCCAGGCGCAGTTCTGGGCCGACGCCAACGCCGAAGTGATGGAAGTGAATGTGCGCCCCAATGAAGTGACGCAAGGCCGTCGCCTGACGGTTCGCGTCAAGGTGAAGGACCCCGCCAAACCTGTGGAAATGCGCGCGTCGTTGACCGACGGCCAGACCCCGCTCACCGAAACATGGACGTACCGGATCCCGGTCAATGAAACTCAACCGAAATGATCCCGCGGAAAGCGCCCGAGACTATCTTGGGCGTCTTCCCCTGCCTGCACAGCAGCTTGAGCTCGTCATGCAGGAAGTGGATAACGCGACTGCTCGTGGCCAAGATCCCATCGAGGCCATGCATCGCGCATTGGCCGAAGCACCTGGCCGAGACCCTGTAGCCGCCTCGACCAAAGAACGCCTGCGTTTGGCGTTCGGCGACGGCTTGGCCCGCGACGCGGGTTTGGATACCGACGGCACCACAGGCGATGCACGCCTGCGCGTGGCCCCCCCGCTCAATCGGACGGCGATGTCGCCCGAGCCCTGGACGACCAACCCGGTCGTGCGTGGCTGGCGGCGCGTGCGCAACCGCGTCACGCATAAAAGCCGGCCTGGCCGCGCCCACACCGACCAGGAAGATTCCAGTTGGCGTGCGGCCGGTAGCCGCCGGCGTTTCGTGTTGCTGGTCGCCATCACGGTGCAAACCGTCTTTGCCACGCTGACGATGAAATCCGTGCTGCCCTATCAGGGCACGCAATGGCTGGAAATCGCCATCCTGTTCCTGTTTGCCCTGCTGTTTCTGTGGGTGTCGGCCGGGTTCTGGACGGCCATGATGGGCTTCCTGCAATTGCTGATCGGCCGCGACCGCTTCAGCATCTCGGCCCGCAGCGTGGAAGACGGCCCTGTCGACGCCAACGCGCGCACGGCCATCGTCATGCCCATTTGTAATGAGGATGTGGCCCGCGTCTTTGCCGGGCTGCGTGCGACGTACGAATCGCTGGCGCAGACCGACTCGCTCGATCGCTTCGATATCTTCATCCTGAGCGACAGCTACAAAGCGGACATTTGCGTGGCCGAGCAGAAAGCCTGGCTCGATCTGTGCCGCACGGTGAACGGTTTCGGCCGCATTTTCTATCGCTTGCGCCGTCGGCGCGTGAAGCGCAAGAGCGGCAACATCGACGACTTTTGCCGTCGATGGGGCGCCAACTACAAGTACATGGTGGTGCTCGACGCCGATAGCGTGATGAGCGGCGCCTGCTTGAAGCAACTGGTGCGCTTGATGGAAGCCAGCCCTGATGCCGGCATCATTCAAAGCGCTCCACAAGCCAGCGGCATGGACAGCCTCTATGCGCGACTGCAGCAGTTTGCATCGCGCGTATACGGCCCGCTTTTCACGGCCGGCATGCACTATTGGCAGTTGGGCGAGTCGCACTACTGGGGCCACAACGCCATCATCCGGCTCGAGCCGTTCATGCGTCACTGCGTGCTGGCGCCATTGCCCGGACGCGGTTCGTTTGCCGGCGCCATCCTGTCGCACGACTTCGTCGAAGCGGCGCTGATGCGCCGTGCCGGCTGGGGCGTCTGGATCGCCTACGATCTGCCGGGCAGCTTCGAAGAACTGCCGCCCAACTTGCTGGACGAGTTGCAACGCGACCAGCGCTGGTGCCACGGCAACCTGATGAATTTCCGGCTGTTCCTGATCAACGGTTTTCATCCGGTGCACCGCGCGGTGTTTCTTACTGGGGTAATGTCGTATCTGTCGGCCCCGCTGTGGTTCCTGTTTCTCATCCTGTCTACCGCGCTGCTGGGTGTGCACACGCTGACCGAGCCGCAGTACTTCGTCGAACCGAATCAGCTGTTCCCGATCTGGCCGCAATGGCATCCCGAAAAAGCCGTGGCGCTGTTTTCCACGACGTTCGTGTTGCTCTTTCTGCCCAAGCTGCTCGGGGTCATGCTCACTTGGGCGCAGGGCACGAAGATGACGCGGCTGTATGGCGGGCGTAAACGCATGGCCCTCAGCCTCGTGCTGGAAGTGCTGTTTTCGATGCTGCTGGCGCCGGTGCGCATGCTGTTTCACACACGCTTCGTGCTGTCGGCATTTTTGGGGTTGTCGGCCAAATGGGTTTCGCCGGCGCGCGACAACAACGAAACGACATGGGGTGACGCGATTCGCCGTCACGGCGGCCAGACGCTGCTGGGCATTGCCTGGACCGCCTTGGTGGCGTGGCTGGACCCGATCTTCCTCTTGTGGATGGCACCGATTCTGTTGGCCTTGTTCCTGATCATCCCGCTCTCGGTGTATTCGAGCCGCGTGGGTCTGGGACGGCGCTCGTACCTGATGCGTTTGTTCCGTATCCCGGAAGAAACGCAGCCGCCCACCGAGCTGGCCGCCACGCGCCGCTACGCCGCCATCAACCGTTCGGCCACGCATACGCCAACGTTTGAAGATGCCGTCGCCGATCCGGTCACGAACGCCCTGGCCTGCGCCATGGCCACCTCGCGCCACATGTTCAATCCCTTGAACGAAGCGCAACGCCAGGCAGTCGTGGACGATGCCGTGTCGCGCGGACTGGTGCAGCTCAGCGAGCCGCAGAAGCTACGCTTGTTGAACGACCCCATCGCGCTCTCGCGTCTGCATGCCCGCATGTGGCAGGAGCCGTCGGAAGAAGCCGAAGCACTGCGGCAACGTACGCTGCGCACGGATAGGCCGTTTGGCGAAGGTGTGCTGGCGATTTAATCCTCAATCACGCTGGCGGTAACGGGCAGCCATTCCGGCGATTTAATCGCCAGCCCGGCCAAGCCAAATGAAAAATGCCGATCATAACGATCGGCATTTTTTTGGCTCGTGGCTTTTAGCTTTTGGTTTTTGGCCTTTTGCCTGTGGCGCATTGTGGTCGACCCGTCTGCGATCCAGGCCTGCCCCCACAAGCCACCACCACGTCGACGCGCAGCAATAGGCGCCCCTAGTCGGCGTCGATGAGGTCGGTACCGTAAGAGTTGTCGATCGCGCACAGCCAATTGCCGGCGGGCGCTTGGCGAAACACATAGGTCGCGCGCCGCTCGGTGATGACGGGCTCGCCGTCCTCACCTTTGGTGTGCAACATCGTTTGCATCAGCACCAATGCCGTATCGCCACTTTCAATCACCTTCATCTCGCCTTGCGTGACGACCATGGTGTGCTTGAAGTATTCGGCAATGGCCACGAAGGCCCGGCGGATCTGCTCGCGGCCGGTCGCATGCATGCCTGGCTTGACGACCAGCGTGGCATCGTCGGCGTAGTACGTCATCAACGTGTCGAAATCCTCGGCCGTGATGGCGCGATCGCACGCCTGGATGATGCGCTTGAGATCCTGAAACGTGGCATCCGATGCGCTCATTTACCCAGCACCTTGATCGGTTTGCCGTCCTTCCACGCTTGCACAGCAGCCACGGCATTTTCATAGAACGCGCGGAAATTGCTCTCGCTCACGTACCCCAGATGCGGCGTGAGCACGACGTTGTCGAGCGTGCGAATGGGATCGTCGGCGGGCAACGGCTCCTGGTCGAATACATCGAGCCCGGCGCCACCGATCTTGTGATCTTTGAGTGCCTGGATCAACGCATCGTTGTCGACCAACCCGGCACGCGAGGTGTTGACGAAAAACGCGCCGGGCTTCATCGCGGCGATGGCTGCCGCATCGACGATGTGACGTGACCGTGCGCTCAAAATCAGATGCACGCTAATCGCGTCGGAGGTCGCGAAGAGTTCTTGCTTCTCGACGCGCTTCACACCGATCTCAGCCGCTTTCTCTTCGGTGAGGTTGGTGCTCCAGGCCACCACGTCCATGCCGAGCGCCAAGCCGACGCGAGCCGTAGCGGCGCCGAGCTTGCCCAGGCCAACCACACCGAGCCGCTTGCCGGCCAGCGGCACGGGCATGCGGGTCTGCCACTCGCCACGCCGCATCGATTCGTTTTCATGCGGCAGGTTCTTGAACAACGCCAGCAGCAACGTCCATGCGAGCTCAGAGGTGGCATACGTGCCGTCGGCACTGCCCGGCGCGCCACACACCGTGACGCCTTGCGCCTCGCAGGCGGCCAGGTCGATTGCGTTGTTGCGCAGGCCCGTGGTGACCAGCAACTTGAGATTGGGTAGCGCTGCGATCTGCGACGCCGGGAACGGCGTGCGTTCGCGCATTGCGATGATGACATCGAAGGGCTTTAACGCCGTGTCACGATCGGCGCCTTGGGGCAAGTAGTGCCGGAAGGTCGTGATCTCGGCATCGGGCCCAAGCGTTTTCCAATCGGCGTAGGTTTCGGCCACACCGTGATAGTCGTCCAGAATGGCAATCTTCATGCGTTGCTCCTGCGTGGTGTCGATCTACCGGCGGCCGGCGTATGGTTTGAGGGCGCCATTCAAGCGCGCCATTTAACTTCGCTACTTAACTTCGCGTGATTTACTTCGATGTTCGATGTTCAACTTCGATGTTCGATGTTCAACGTTCAACTTCAAGCGCTTTACTTCAGACGGGCTTGCAACATCTCCAAGGGTAAAGCGCCACTGATGCGGGTGCCGTCGGCGAAAAATAATGTAGGCGTGCCCTGGATCATCAACTGTTTGCCGAATGCCAGCACCTTTTCGGACGGGTCCGAACATTGTGCGGTGGGCGGCGTCTTGCCGTTAAGCATCCACGCATCCCAGGTCTTGCCGGGATCCTTGGCGCACCACACGTCGCGGGATTTCACGCGCGAGTCGGGTGCAAGAATGGGATACAGGAACGTGTAGATCGTGACGTCACTCACGTCTTCCATCGTTTTGCGCAACTGCTTGCAATAGCCGCAGTTGGGATCCTCAAAAATCGCGACCTTCCGGGCGCCACTGCCCTTGACCTGTTTGATGGCCAGATCGAGCGGCAATTGGTCGAAGGAAATTTTGCCCAATTGCTCCTGCCGCGCCTGCGTCACGTCCTGGCGGGTGGTGGCATCGATCAACGGGCCTTCCATCACCCAGTTCACGCCCTCATCGGTGTAGACCAGATCCATGCCCAGCTGGATCTCGAACAAGCCGTAAGGGGTGCGATGAACGGCCGTGACGGGCATGCCCGAGAAGCGCTGCATGAACCGTTGCCGTACACCGTCGGAGATCGGATCGGGCGCCAGATCGGTGGTCGATACGCTTTTCTGTCCGGGATTGGGGCGGCCTACGTCGTTCGTGCCGATCGACGTGGTGCCGGTGGTCGCGGCTTTGCCGGCCGCATTGGGCGGGTTGTCGGTATTGACGTTGGCGCCCATCGTGCCGGTGCCGATCGATGCCGCAACGGCTGAGCCACCTACAGCGCCCAGCGCGCCGATCGCGACTGCGACGGCCAGCAATGATTGTTTAAAACCCATCATGATCTTTCTCCTGTCGATCGTGCGACGGGCCGCTGGCGTTGTGCCACCGGTGCGTCACCCGATCCATTTACTTGCCCGACGCGCTGTCGATCAGACGACGCTTGATCGCCGGCATCGCATTGACTGCCCGCATCCCGGCATTGCGCAACCACGCCACCGTGGGCAACGAGGTGGCAAACAACTGGTACAGACCATCAGTAGCCAATCGCATGGCCGCCACCGGTTCTGCGCGCGCACGCCGATAACGGCGCAGCACCTGAAGATCGCCTGCCGACTGCACCGGCGAACGGGCCGCGACGATGTCGGCCAACGCTTCAACGTCGCCCAAGCCCAGATTCAACCCCTGCCCCGCCAACGGATGCACACGATGGGCAGCGTCGCCCACCAATGCCACACCCGGTGCGATCATTTCGCCATGCTCGACAAACAACGGAAAGCCGTGCAGCGGCCCGTTAGGCACCAACGCACCCAATCGATTGCGAGTAACGGCCGCCAATTGCGCGGCGATCGCGTCGCGCTGCGCCTCGGGGCCCAGCGCCAGCAAGGCTTGCGCACGCGGCGTGGCCATGGACCACACCATCGACACCTGCGCCCCACGGGCGTTATCCGGCAGTGGCAGCAGGCCGAGCACGCTGTCGCCCAAAAACCATTGGCAGGCGCGGCCTTGATGTGCCACGCCGGCATCCAGATGCACGATCACGCCCGTATCGCCGTAGCTGCGCGAGCGGTGCGTCATGCGCGCGAAACGCCGTACCGGCGACTGCGCGCCATCTGCACCCACGATCAGATCGGCCGCGAGCGAAGCGCCCTTCTCGGTGGTGACCACCCGATCGCCCAAGCCGACGCACCGGTCGTCGATCCAGGTCACGCCTGCGAGGCGCAAGGCTTGCGCCAGCACCCGCTCGATTTCGCGCGACTCGACGATCCAGGCCATATCGGCTTGCGCAGCTTGCCATGCATCCAGCGCGACGCGCCCGAATTTGTCGCCATACACATCCATGCCTTCGACCCGCGTGTAGCGCGTATCGGGCAAAGCGTCCCACACATGCAGGCGCTGCAGAAAGGCCCGGCTCGCCGGCGACATTGCGTAGACACGCGCGTCGATCACCTGAGCCTGGGGCGCCGGAATCGTGGTGTGCGGCGCCAACAGCGTCACCGCCTGCTTGCGTTGCGCCAGTGCCAAGGCGGTTGCCATGCCGGCAATGCCGGCGCCGCAGACGACGATGGGGGAAGTCATCGCGCGCTCGGCTCGCCGGCTTGCTTGGGCCACAACACCCACATTTGACCGCGTTGCTTCATGCGGCCGGCCATCTCACCTGCGGCATCACCGTAGCCCCAATAGAAGTCGGCCCGTGCGGCACCCTTGATCGCGGCGCCGGTATCTTGCGCGAACACGAGCCGTGCAAGCGGCTGATTGGACGCCGGCTGCGTGGTGGCGAGGAAGACAGGCGTACCGAGCGGCACGAACGTCGTGTCCACAGCGATCGAGCGTTGCGGCGCGAGCGCGATGCCATACGCCCCCTTGGGACCTTGATTGGGATCGATCACTGGTTCTTCGCGGAAGAACACCACGGCCGGATTGGCATTGAGCATCTCAGGCACCCGCTTGGGATTGCGCTGCGCCCACGCGCGGATGTTCTGCATCGACGCTTGCGCCAACGGCAGTTCGCCCTGATCGGCGAGCCACTTGCCGATCGACGCATACGGCTGACCATTGTGGTCGGCGTAGGCCACGCGAATGGTGTCGCCAGAGTTGGGACCCGAGGTGAGCAGCACCCGGCCCGAGCCCTGCACCTGCAGGAAGAAGGCGTCGACGGGATCGTCGATATACACAATCGCCGGCGGGCGCTTGCCCGAACGCTCGAGCGCGGCGCGCGTGTCGTAAGGCACGACGCGTTTGCCTTCAAGCTTGCCGCGCACACGCTTGCCGGCCAATTCGGGATAGATGCCGCCCAAATCGATCGTCAGCAGATCGGCCGGCGGCGTGTACAACGGCCATTGATAGTTGCCGCCCTGGCGGCGCGATCCTCGCACCAGGGGCTCGTAGTAACCCGTGACGGTGTTGGCCGCGGGCTTGCCGTCGCCGCCGTTCAACCGCCACGGTTGCAGATACGTTTGCACGAAGCGGCGGATGCCAGCGGCATCGCCCGCAGCGGGCGCGCGCTGCGGATCGATGGCCGCTGCGCAAAACGGTTGCCAGGCGCGCGGCGTAGCGCGCGCGGGCGTGGTGAGGCTGCCGCCCGTGGGCCGCATCAAACCCTTGCAGTTCCGGAGAAACAACGCCCAGGTGTCGGACAGATTGTCGTCATCCCAGCCGGGCATCTCATTGAAATTGGCGCGCTGGAACCGGCCGCCCAGCGTGCGCGGCGCGGAGTCGGGCAAGGAGGTCAGCGCCGGCACGCGCAAGGGCGTGTCGGCGGCAGGAATATCCGCGGCCGGCGGCGTGCCTTCGGGCGCGATGCCGGGTTCGGGCGGTGTGGTGGTCGAGCAGGCGGCGAGCAGCGCCGTGGCGAAGCTGATACAAAAAAGACGTTTCATGGGCATCTGGAAATCGGGGACGCGGCGCGTCAATGCAGGGTGCGCGGCATCGCCAGCACAAACTCGGAGATGGTGGTTTCAAACGGAATGCCGTTTTCGCCCACGCAGTGGTAGGTGCCACGCATGGTGCCCACCGGCGTAGGCAGCGGACAGCCGCTGGTGTATTCGAACGTTTCGCCCGGCGACAGCAACGGTTGCTGACCCACGACGCCCAACCCGCGCACTTCCTGCTCGCGCTCGTTGCCGTCGGTGATGATCCAGTGACGGCTGATGACCTGAGCCGGATGCTCGCCTGTATTGGTGATCCGCACCGTGTAGGCGAACACATACTGGTGCTCGCCGGGATCGGATTGGTCCGGCACATACTGCGGCGCAACCGTGACGGTCAATTCATAAGGTTTCAAGACCGAGTCCTGGATACGGGGTTGGAATGACTACAATGATGGCACATTTTGCCATCCGAAAAGCCGTCGATCATGTCCGATTCCTCTCTGGCGCCCACCACGCGCATCGCTCCCAGCATCCTGTCCGCCGACTTCGCCCGCCTGGGCGAAGAAGTGAAAAATGTCGTGGCCGCAGGCGCCGACTGGATTCACTTCGACGTGATGGACAACCATTACGTTCCCAACCTCACAATTGGTCCGATGGTATGCGCCGCGATCCGTCCGCACGTAAACGTGCCGATCGACGTGCATCTGATGGTCGAGCCGGTGGACGCCATCATTCCTCAGTTTGCGCAGGCCGGCGCCAACATCATCACGTTTCACCCCGAAGCGTCGCGCCATATCGATCGCTCGCTGGGCCTGATCCGCGATAGCGGCTGCAAATCGGGGCTGGTGTTCAATCCCGCCACGCCGCTGTCGTTCCTGGATCACGTCATGGACAAGGTGGATGTGATTCTGCTGATGTCGGTCAACCCCGGCTTTGGCGGCCAGAGCTTCATTCCGTCGACCCTGGCGAAGCTGCGCGACGCGCGCCGCCGTATCGATGCCTGGGTGCAAGCGGGCGGCCAGCCCATCGCGCTGCAGGTGGACGGTGGCGTGAAGGTCGACAACATCGCTGAAATTCGTGCCGCCGGCGCCGATACGTTTGTGGCCGGTTCGGCGATCTTCGGCAAACCCGATTACAAGCAGGTGATCGATGCCCTGCGCGAACAAATCAAAAAAGGCGAAACCATTGCCGTTTGACCGCGAGGCGCGTAGCGCTCCCCCCCGCCCCACCGCACCGCCCCCCGCGGCCGGCACGCCGCTTACCGTGATCACGGCCGCGCTGATCGATCTGGACGGCACGTTGCTGGATTCGATTCCCGATCTGGCCCACGCCGCCAACGCCATGCGCATCGACATGGGCATGACGCCGCTGCGCGAAGCCGTGATCGAAACCTTCGTGGGCAAAGGCGTCGAAAACCTGATCCGCCGCACGCTCGCCGGCCAACTTGACGATGTGGAGCCGGATCCGGCCCAGTTCGCGACTGCGCGCGAATCGTTCTTTCGCAATTACCACTTGGTCAACGGCGATAAGTCGACCGTGTACGACGGCGTGATCGACGGCCTGAAGGCGATGCGTGCGCTGGGCTTGAAGCTGGCGGTGGTCACCAACAAGCCCACCGAGTTCACCCTGCCGCTGTTGCAACGCACCGGTTTGGCCGGCTTTTTCGACACCGTCGTGTGCGGCGACACCTGCGCGCGCAAGAAGCCGGATCCCCTGCCGATGCTGTACGCCTGCGAACAGTTGGGCGTGGCGCCCGCGCAGGCGGTGGCGATCGGCGATTCGATCAACGACGTGCAAGCCGGCCAAGCCGCGGGCGCGCGCGTGCTGGTCGTGCCCTACGGCTACAACGAAGGGCATGACGTGCGCACGCTGAAAGTCGATGGTATAGTGAGCAGCCTAATCGACGCGGCCCACTGGATCGCGAGTCAGACCGAGGCGCAAGTCTCGTCGCCGGATTGAGGGTTATGCGATCGTGTCTTCACCGATCGATCGCGATAACCGTTAACCGCAACCCTTTTTGATAACGTCGACCAAAACCCGACCATGTTGCTTTCGTACCCGATTCAAATGTCTTCCGGCGCCTATTGGCGCTGGTGGTATTTGACCTCCGGGTGGCGATGAGCGCTCTCCGGCCCCCTAGGCGCATGCCGAGCGGAAGCCGACAGTAATACGACACATCCCCAAGCCCGGAACCAGATCGCTGGCCGGGCTTTTTTGTGTCCAGCGATTTGTGGCCGTTGCCCCCAAAACAAGCACTACGAGATCGGACATGACAGAAATCGAATTCAAGGCCCTCGCAGCTCAAGGCTACAACCGCATTCCGCTGGTCAAGGAGACGTATGTCGACCTGGATACGCCGCTTGCGATCTACCTGAAGCTCGCCCACAGCGGCCCGCATCAAGGTCGCATGAGCTGCCTGATGGAATCCGTGGTCGGCGGCGAGCGCTTCGGCCGCTATTCGTTCATCGGCCTGCCGGCGCGCACTGTGATCCGTGCCAGCGGTACGCTGACCGAAGTGCTGCGCGACGGCAACGTGGTGGAAACGCATGAAGGCGATCCGCTGGCGTTCATCGAAAACTATCAGGCGCGCTTCAAAGTGGCGCTGCGTCCCGGCATGCCGCGCTTTGCCGGCGGCCTGGCCGGCTATTTCGGCTACGACACCGTACGCCACATCGAGCCCAAGCTGGGTCCTGCCGTGAAGCCCTTCCCGGCCGGCATGGAAGAAGGCACGCCCGACCTGATGCTGATGCACGTGGACGAGCTCGTGATCGTCGACAACCTGGCGGGCCGCACGTACCTGATGGTGTATGCCGATCCGGCCCTGCCCGAGAGCTACAGCAAGGCGCAAAAGCGCTTGCTGGAGTTGCGCGCCAAGTTGCGCAAACCGGTCGAGATCCCCTACAGCCTGGCCAGCCTGCAGACCGACGAGCGCCGCGATTTCGACAAGGCCGACTATCTCGCTGCCGTGGCGCGCGCCAAGGAATACATCGCCGCCGGCGATCTGATGCAGGTGCAGGTGGGTCAAGTGATCGCCAAGCCGTTCCGCGATGCGCCGCTGTCGCTGTATCGTGCGCTGCGCTCGCTCAACCCGTCGCCGTACATGTACTTCTGGAACTTCGGCGACTTCCAGGTGGTGGGCGCCTCGCCCGAGATCCTGGTGCGCCAGGAAGCCATCGTGGTCGACGGCGAATCGCGTTCGCGCGCCACGATCCGCCCCCTGGCCGGCACCCGCCGCCGCGGCGCCACGCTGGAAGAAGACGCAGCGCTCGCCGAAGAGCTGAAGGCCGATCCCAAAGAAATCGCCGAGCATGTGATGCTGATCGACTTGGCGCGCAACGATCTGGGCCGCATCGCCGAAACCGGCACGGTGGACGTCACCGATACGATGACCATCGAGCGCTACTCGCACGTGATGCATCTGGTGTCCAACGTGACGGGCACGCTCAAGCCGAACATGAGCAGCATGGACGTGCTGCGTGCCACCTTCCCGGCCGGCACGCTCACGGGCGCGCCGAAAGTGCGCGCCATGGAAGTGATCGACGAACTCGAACCCGTACGCCGCGGCATCTATGGCGGCGCGGCCGGCTACTTGAGCTACAGCGGCGAGATGGATGTGGCGATCGCGATCCGCACCGGCGTGATCAAAAACGGCACGTTGTATGTGCAGGCCGCCGCCGGCGTGGTGGCCGACTCCGATCCCGAAAAAGAATGGCAGGAAACCGAGGCCAAGGCACGCGCCGTATTGCGTGCCGCGGAACAGGTCCAAGTGGGCCTGGACGAACCCATCTGAATCCCGGAGAACTGCCATGCTGTTGATGATCGACAACTACGATTCGTTTACCTATAACCTCGTGCAATATTTCGGCGAACTGGGCGAGGACGTGCGCGTGGCGCGCAACGACCAGATCACGCTGGACGAGATCGCCGCGCTCAAGCCCGATCGCATCTGCGTGTCGCCCGGGCCGTGCTCGCCTACCGAGGCCGGTATCTCGATCGACACGATCAAACGCTTCGCGGGCGCAATTCCCATTCTGGGCGTGTGCCTGGGCCATCAGGCCATTGGCGCGGCCTTCGGCGGCAACATCGTCCGGTCGCCCAACATCATGCATGGCAAGACCATCCGCCTGTCGCATACCGGCACGGATATTTTCCGCGGCCTGCCCTCGCCCTATACCGTGATCCGCTACAACTCGCTCACGATCGATCCGGCCACCGTACCCGATTGCCTCGACGTGACGGCGACGGCCGAGGATGGCGACATCATGGGCGTGCGACATCGCGAACTGCCCATCTATGGGGTGCAGTTTCATCCCGAGTCGGTGCTGAGCGAACACGGCCATGCGCTGTTGCGCAACTTTCTGACCCTCTAAAAACAGCGCGGAGACAATCATGCCTATTACGCCTAACGAAGCGCTGACGCGATGCATCGAACATCGCGAGATTTTTCACGACGAGATGCTGCATCTGATGCGCATGCTGATGCGCGGCGAAATGTCGCCGCAACTGGCCAGCGCCCTGCTGATGGGCCTGCGCGTGAAGAAAGAGACGATCGGTGAAATCGCGGCGGCCGCGCAGGTGATGCGCGAATTCGCCACCAAGGTTGAAACGCCCGATCCCAACAACCTGCTGGATATGTGCGGCACGGGCGGTGACGCCAGCCACACCTTCAATATCTCGACCACCGCGATGTTTGTGGCGGCCGCCGCCGGCGTGCGGATCGCAAAGCACGGCAACCGCAGCGCCTCGTCCTCATCCGGCAGCGCCGATGTGCTCGAAGCGCTGGGCGCCAATCTGATCCTGACACCCGAGCAAGTGGCCGAGAGCATCGAAGCCACCAATATCGGCTTCATGTTTGCCCCCGCCCACCATGGCGCCATGAAGAACGTGGCGGCGATCCGCAAAGAGCTCGCCGTTCGCACGATTTTCAATATTCTGGGGCCCCTGACCAATCCGGCCGGTGCCGCCAATCAATTGATGGGCGTATTCCATCCCGACCTGGTCGGCATCCAGATGCGCGTGTTGCAGCGCCTGGGTTCCAAGCATGTGCTGATCGTGCACGGCAAGGATGGGATGGACGAAGCGTCGCTGGGCGCCGCCACCCTGGTGGGCGAACTGAAGGACGGCGAGGTTCGGGAATATGAGATTCACCCCGAAGACTACGGACTTTCCATGATGTCCAATCGCGGCATCAAGGTGTCCAATCGCGAAGAATCGCGCGAGCTCGTACTGGAAGCGCTCAATAACGTCGAGGGCCCGGCCCGCGATATCGTCGCCTTCAATGCCGGGCTTGCCATTTACGCCGGCAACAAGGTCGATTCGATAGAATCCGGCATGGCCCTTGCTTTCGAAACCATTGCTAACGGCTCGGCGCGGGCAAAGCTTGAAGACTTCTGCGCCTACACCCGGAAATTCACCACATGAATGACATCCTAGCGAAAATCCTCTCCGTCAAAGCTGAGGAAGTCGCGACCGCGCGCCAATTGCGCAGCGAGTCGGAACTCCTGCGCGAAGCCAAGGCGCGCCAGGACGTTCGCGGTTTTGCCCAGGCCATCGAAGACAAGATCGATGCCGGGCGTGCTGCTGTGATCGCCGAGATCAAGAAGGCATCGCCATCGCGCGGCGTGCTGCGCGAGCATTTCAGCCCAGCCGAGATTGCGTCGTCCTATGCTGTGCACGGCGCGGCATGCCTGTCGGTACTCACCGACGTACAGTTTTTCCAGGGCGCCTACGACCATCTGCGTCAGGCGCGCGCGGCCTGCACGCTGCCGGTGCTGCGCAAGGATTTCATCATTGATTCCTACCAGATCGTGCATGCGCGCGCGCTGGGTGCCGATTGCGTGCTGCTGATCGCGGCGGCCCTGTCGCCCACGCAACTGCTGGAGTTCGAAGCATGTGCGATGGATCTGGGCATGGATGTCCTGGTCGAAGTGCATGACGCGGCCGAGCTCGATATCGCGCTCACCATGCAAACGACGCTGTTGGGCATCAACAACCGCAACCTGCGCACGTTTGAAACCAGCTTGCAGAATACCCTCGACCTGCTGCCGCGCATCCCGGAAGGCAAGCGCGTGATTACCGAGAGCGGCATCCTCACACCCGAAGATGTGCGGTTGATGCGCGGCAACGACGTGCATGCGTTTCTCGTGGGCGAAGCGTTCATGCGCGCCAAAGAGCCGGGCGCCGAACTCGCGCGCCTGGTGGCCTGACCGCCATGTTCGAAGAAGCGGAATCCGACCCCCTCGTTGAGAAGGCAACCGCCAAGAAGGCGGAAGAGAAACTGCGCACCGCCCTGCTGCAGGCCCAGTATGCGTTTCTCGAGCAATCCGATCGCGCCCTGCTCGTGGTCGTGAGCGGTATCGATGGTGCCGGTAAAGGCGCCACGATCAATCAGATCAACGAGTGGATGGATCCGCGGCATATCCAGACGCTCGCTTTCGGCGCGCCGACGCCTGAAGATGCCAGCCGCCCGTCGATGTGGCGGTATTGGAATGCGCTGCCTGCAAAAGGCCGAACCGGCATTGTGTTCGGCTCTTGGTATGCCGAACTGGCGCGGGAAGCCTACCGCAAGAAGCCGAATCTGGTGCGCATCGAAACGCTCGCCGATGAGATTGCTGCGTTCGAAGCCATGCTGAGCCGCGAAGGCGTGCAGATCGTCAAGCTGTGGTATCACCTGTCGCGCGAGGCGCAAGCCAGCCGCACCGAGCATCTGCTGTCGGATAAAGACACGGCGTGGCAAGTGACGGCGGCCGATCGCAAGGTCGCCAAGCACTTCGATCGCTTGCGCAACGCCGGCATGGCAATGATCGATCGCACACAGTGGTCGTATGCGCCATGGATCGTGATTCCCAGCGCCGATGAAAAACTGCGTACGCTGCGCACGGCCGAGACCATCCTGTCTGCGCTGCGGCATCCGGGTCCGAAACCGCGTCAGCAGCCGCGTTGGACGCGTGCGGCCGAGCTGAAAATGCTGGAGCAGCGCGCTGCCCACGCGGGTGCAGCCCTCGCCACCGAGCCGGTAATCGAAGGCGTGGAGAAAGAAGACTATACCGCCGAGCTGACGCGTTGGCAGGCTCGCCTGGCGCGTGCGGTGCGCAAGCGCAAGTTCGCCGAACGCTCGCTGGTGCTGGTGTTCGAAGGCCAGGATGCCGCCGGCAAAGGCGGGGCCATCCGGCGCATCACGCACGCGCTCGATGCGCGCCAGTACAACATTGCGCAAATCGCAGCACCCAGCACCGAAGAACTTGCCCGGCCTTATCTGTGGCGCTTCTGGCGCCGTATACCTGCATTGGGACGCATCGCGATTTTCGATCGGTCGTGGTACGGCCGCGTGCTGGTGGAACGCGTTGAAGGGTTTGCGCCCGAGCAAGCCTGGCGCCGCGCCTACCGCGAAATCAATGAGTTCGAAGCCGAATTGAACGCCGCCGGTGCAATCGTCGTGAAATTCTGGCTGGCCGTGTCGGCGGATGTGCAGTTGCAGCGTTTCAAGGAACGCGAGCAGTCGCCGTTCAAACACTTCAAGATTACCGACGAAGACTGGCGCAATCGCAAACAGTGGGATGCCTATGCGACCGCCACGCGCGACATGCTGGCCCGCACCGATACGCGGGAGGCGCCGTGGCATGTGATCCAGGCCGACGACAAACGCCAGGCCCGTCTGGATGTATTGCGCGAGGTCGTGCTTGCCGTCGAACAGGATAAGCCCGGCCGTCATGAACGCACACTCTGAACACACCGGCACGCCCGATCCCGAGTGCCCGCTATGCCGCGAAGATGGCGGCCGCGTGCTGTGGACCGGCCCCCGGCTGCGGGTGATCGATGCGGGCGAGCTCGAGTATCCCGGGTTCACGCGCGTGATCTGGCATGCCCATGTGGCCGAGATGAGCGATCTGTCGCGCGAAGAACGCGATCTCATCATGCATGCGGTGTGGCTGGTCGAAAAAGCGCAGCGCGACGTGCTGCGACCCGACAAGATCAATCTCGCGGCCTTCGGTAACTATGTGCCGCATCTGCATTGGCATGTGATCCCGCGCTGGCGCGACGATCCGCATTTTCCCGACGCGTTCTGGTCGCCTCGACGTCGTCCGCCCACGGCCGATGCCCCGCAAGGCGCCGCACGCCTGGCGCGCCTGGAAGCATCGATGCCGGATTATCGGGTGGCGCTCGCCACCGCGCTGGACGAACTCAGATAGCGATCAGGCGACCTTGAAGGTCACTACGATACGACTGAACGGTGCATTGCGATCGACCATGATCGCGTTCGGTCCGCGGCCCGCGTAAGCCTTGATGAGGCGCATGCCCAGCCCCGTGCCTTGCGGCGTAGGGAAGGCATCGGGAAAGCCCGGGCCTTCATCTTCCACTGTGACCTTCACGTCCTTGCCCGCGGCGGCCAAGGTCACCGAGATATCGCCCTTGCCATACTTGATGGCGTTGGTGACGAGCTCGGCCGTCACCAATCCAAGCGGCGCGAGCTTTTCGGCCGGTACGGTAACGTCTGCCGGTGCCTTGAACGCGATCGATCGGTCTGAAGCCAACGCACGCAGATCCGTGACCAGACCGCTCAGATAAGCGCTGGCGTTGGTGGCCTCTTGATTGCCTTCGTACAGGCGCTGATGCACCGACGCCACCGTGAGCACGCGTGTGGCGGCGACCTGCAAGTGACTGGCGACGGTTTTGTCGCCGGCCAGATTGCCTTGCAATGCCAGCAAGGTTTGCACGAGTTGCAGGCTGTTGCTCACGCGATGATGCACTTCCTTCATCATCAATTCGGACGTGTCGAGCTTGGTTTCCTGCACCGAAATCAAATCGGCGAGGATCTGCTCGTTGGTATGACGCTCGGTGATGTCGCGCGACACAGCCACGATACGTTCGATCTCGCCCGAGTCGCCTTTGATGGGCGCCACCGATACGTCCCACCAGCGCGCCTCGCCGCGACGCGTGGGGCTGTACGCTTCGAAGCGTTCCGACTCCCCGGACATCGCCCGGCAAATGGCATGTTCTACCTTGCCGGGATCATCGATGGGCCACACCTCCCGCCATGACTTGCCCTTTACCTCGGCAAAGTCTTCGATTCCCATCTGCTGCATGCCATTGGCATTCATGAACTCGACCTGACCGTCGAGCGTCAGCACCTTGATGCAGTCGGTACTGGCGTTGAGCACGCTTTCCGACAACAGCTCGTTGCGCCGCTCGTAGCGCTCGGCGCCCACGCGTTGAATCGTCATCGAAATGACGTTGGCGATCGATTCCATGAAGACGATGTCGGCCTCGATGAAATCCTCGCCGTTGGAGCTATCCGCTTCGAGCACGCCGAACGATTCGGGGACGCCGCGAATCGGCACGTTGATCGCGCGCTTGATGCCGTGACGCAGCAGCAGATCGGGCGTGCGAAAGCGATGCTCGTCGCCCAGATGATTGGACAACACCGGTCGACCGCTGATGTACGCGTGGCCCGCAGGGCTTGCGTCATCGGCGCTAAGGGTAGCCTTGCCAATTTCGTGCTCGCCCCAACCCACGCCGTTTACGAGCAGCAGGCGATCGTCTGCAGGTTGATACTGCAGGACCTTTACGTATTGCGCATGCACGCCACCGGCGACAACCTCGCAAGCTTGCTTGAGCACTTGAGCGATATCGCGCATCCGATGCGCGGCCATCGCAAATTCGACAGCCAGCTCATGCTGGCGCCGCAAACGCGAACTCGATACTTGTATTGCGCTCGTTACCAGCTCGTCTGCGGTTGGCTCGCTCATGATGTTTCCTCGTCTCGCCTCGATGGGCCAAAAGAGGTCGCATCGATCGGCGCGATGTTAGCCTACATTTGCCGCCATCCGGCGAGAACCGGCAGATTGAATCGCAACGTCGCAAGGGGGCCACGCCTTGCTGACTAGGCGCGCGGCAAACGCAAAAGCGTCAGTGGCGCGTGGGCCTGTCCGGGGGTCGCCAACTAGTGGCACAATTTGCGCCGACGACCACCGGCCACGCCCATGACGACCGACAACCGACTGCACACCTCTCTTCATTCGCTGACTGACGCGCTACCCGCATCCTGGCGCGAGGCGCTGAGCGCGCCGCCCATCAAGCAGGCGCTCGCGCAGGTGGCCGAGTATGTGGACGCCCGGGTCGAGAGTGGAGCCACGGTATATCCCGCCACGCCCTATCGCGCCTTGACCACGATCGCACCTGAAGACGTGCGCGTGGTGATCCTTGGGCAGGATCCCTATCACGGCCCGGGCCAGGCACAAGGCCTGGCCTTCTCGGTGCCCGACGATTGCCGCCGGCCGCCGAGCCTGCGCAACATCTTCAAGGAAATTGCGCGCGAGTACCCGGACGCGCCGGTCTCGCCGGCCAACGACCTGGCGTCGTGGGCAGCGCAAGGGGTGCTGCTATTGAATACATCGCTCACGGTTGAAGACGGGCAGCCCGCGTCGCATGCCAAGCGCGGGTGGGAAATCATCACCGACGCGTTGATTGCCGACGTTGCCCGTCAACCCGGTGCACGCGTCTTCATGCTATGGGGTGCGCATGCTCAGGCGAAACGTGCATTGCTTAGCCCGCGCGACGACAGATTGGTGCTGTGCGCCAATCATCCCTCGCCGTTGTCGGCCATGCGCCCGCCGGTGCCTTTCCTGGGCTGTGGACACTTCACCCAGGCGAACATGTGGCTGGAAAACCACGGCCGCCCCCCTGTGAACTGGGCCTCACCGCATACCGGGGTAGCCAGGCAAGGCACTTTTGGGGTATGATTCTCGCACTGCACAAACCAACGACTCGGCATAGGCCTCTGTAAGCGGAGACCAACACGCAGTTTTCGGGCTATTTCATGTGACCAACACATGCCCGTTCAGATGCCGAGCGTCATCGATTCCTGACCTCCTTTCCTTTCGCACCGCACTCCCCTTGTGGAATGCATGACGCGCACGGTTGATTCGGTCGGCACGATGCTCCGTCAACCGTCGCCCGTCTCGGCTAGAAGCCTTGCGGCGGCATGGTCGCTTTTCGCGGCCGAAGGAAAGTCATGTCTTTTCAAGACCTGGGCTTGTCGCCCAAACTGTTGTCCGCGCTGGCTGATGCTGGCTTCACGACCCCCACTTCCGTTCAAGTTGCCGCGATCCCGAAAGCGCTCGCCGGCAGCGATTTGATGGTTTCGGCGCAAACCGGTAGCGGCAAGACCGCAGCCTTCATGTTGCCCGCCCTGAACCGTATTGCCGAGAACGCCGACCGTGGCGTTGGCGTCCAAGTGCTGGTGTTGACCCCGACGCGCGAACTCGCGATGCAGGTCACCGACGCCACGATCGCCTACGGCAAGAACCTGTCCGATCTGCGCACCGCCACCATCGTCGGCGGCATGCCTTACGGCGCCCAATTGAAAGCCCTGTCGCGTCGCATCGACGTGCTGGTCGCTACCCCGGGCCGTCTGCTCGATCACCTGCAAGCCGGCCGCGTCAAGCTGTCGACCGTGCATACGTTGGTGCTCGACGAAGCCGACCGCATGCTCGACATGGGCTTCATCGAAGACATCGAAACGATCGTCGGCCGTTTGCCGAAAGAACGTCAAACGCTGCTGTTCTCGGCCACGCTCGATGGCAACATCGCCAAGCTGGGCGCTACGCTGATGAACAATCCTGAGCGTCTCGAACTGGCCGGCCAGAAAGAGAAGCACAGCAACATCACGCAAAGCCTGTACTACGCGGACGACCTCAGCCACAAGCTGCAGTTGCTCGACCACGTGCTGCGCGATGCCGCACTCGATCAAGCCATCGTTTTCACGTCGACCAAGCGCGGCGCTGACGATCTGGCGGATCGCCTGTCGGAACAAGGCTTCTCGGCTGCCGCTTTGCACGGTGACATGAACCAGCGCCAACGTACCCGTACGTTGACGATGCTCCAACGCGGTGCTTTGAAGATTCTGGTCGCCACCGACGTTGCCGCTCGCGGTATCGACGTGCAAGGCATCAGCCACGCCGTGAACTTCGACCTGCCGATGCAAGCCGAAGATTACGTGCACCGTATCGGCCGTACCGGCCGCGCCGGTCGCAGCGGTCTGGCGTTCACGCTGGCCACGCACTCGGAACGTCACAAGATTCGCCGCATCGAAAGCTTTACCGGCCAAACGATCGACTCCCAAACGATTCCGGGTCTTGAGCCGAAGCGCTCAGCCCGTCCGTCGAGCGATCGTCCGGGCGGCAAGCCCTTCAACAAGCGCAGCGGCCCGAGCCGTGGCGGTTTCGGCGGCGGTCGTCCGGCATTCGGCGGTAACGGCGGCGGCTACGAAGGCCGTGGCAAGCCGGCGGCGCGTCCGTCTTTCAACGCTCGCCCTGAAGGCGCTGGCGGCGGTTACCGTGGCGATCGTCCCGAAGGCGGTTCGCGTCCGGAACGTAGCGAAGGTTTCCGCGCCGAGCGCAGCGAAGGCTTCCGTGCCGATGCACCGCGTCCGAGCTTTGGTTTCCGCGGCGACAGCGACCGTCCTGCCCGTCCCCACGGTGCAGCACCGGCCGGCGCCCCCCGTGGTCCGAAGCCCGCATTCGGCAAGCGTGACGGCGCTCCCGCCAAGCGCTTCGGCAAGCCGGCTCTCGCCTAACGTCGCGATTGAGAAAGCAGGCCAATTCACTTCCCGAGCTTGATCCTGCCGTACGCGCGCACAGCGCGCGCACGGCAGATGCTTTACGCGGCAACATTGCCGCGCAAGGCGGCTGGATCTCTTTCGAGCAGTGGATGGCCGATGCCTTGTATGCCCCAGGCCTGGGGTACTACGCGGCAGGTAATATCAAATTGGCCGACACCGATTCGCCCGCGTCCCTCGCGGGCGATTTCGTTACTGCGCCACAACTCACACCCGTCTTTGCCCAGACCTGGGCGCGATGCGTCGCTGAGGTATTGCACGCTTGCGCGGGCCGTACCGTGCTGGAGTTTGGCGCCGGCACCGGCGCACTGGCGGCCGACATGCTGGATGCGCTTGATGCCATGGGTGTGGCGGCGGACTATCGCATCATCGAAGTTTCGGCCGATCTGAAAGCGGTTCAACACGCGCGTCTGGCGCGCTTCGGCAATCGGGTGCAATGGCTGGATCGCCTGCCGGATACGTTCGTGGGTTGTGTTGTCGCCAACGAAGTGCTCGATGCCATGCCGGTCACGGTGTTCGGTTTCGATGCCAACGGCGCACTGGAAGAACACGGCGTGGCCGTGGATCAGAACGACCGCTTCGTATGGTCTCCCCGCCCTGCTTCAGCCGCCCTGCAAGCGCACCTGGCCGGACGCCTGCCGGCCATGCCCGGCTATGTGTCGGAAATCAATGTGCTCGGCGAGCAATGGATTGCGGCCATGGGCCGGTGGCTCACCCGCGGCGCGGCCCTGCTGATCGATTATGGCTTTCCGCAAAGCGAGTACTACCACCCCCAACGCGCCGGCGGCACGCTGATGGCGCACCTGCGTCATCATGCACACGCCGATGTGCTGCTGCATCCGGGTGTGCAAGACATTACCGCGCACGTGGATTTCACCGCGATGGCGCAGGCCGCCATCGATCACGATCTGGATGTGATCGGCTACACCAGCCAAAGCCGCTTTCTGATGAATGCCGGTCTGCCGGCAGTGCTGCAAGCGTACGACCCCACCGACGTCGCCGCTTACGCGCGCGTAATGGGCCCGGTACAGAAGCTGGTGTCCGAAGCCGAGATGGGTGAGCTCTTCAAAGTGCTGGCCATCGGGCGCGGCATCGATACGCCGCTCACAGCTTTCGGAACGCGCGACCGCCGCCACACGCTTTGAGGCGTCGGCCTGCCCTTCAAACAGCGCCTTTCAGCGCCGCCAGCCGCGCTTCGCGCACGGCCTCCTTGATGCCCGCGGGATTGGCCGCCTGACCACGTGCCACGGCACCGGCATCCACACCACGCACGCACGCCGCATCGACCGACCAGGCCGACACCTCCACGCGCTCGTCCCACAAAGCAGCCGCTGCGAGCAGCGCCTCGAATCGCTCTGGCTTGCGCAACGCATCGGCGCGTTCAATCAACGCCAAGCGCGCATCAAGATCGTCACGTCGAGCAAGACCGTCCAGCATGATCGGCAACAGCCGCGCGTAATCCGCGCAGAGCTGCGGCACGCGCATGCGCTGGCTGAGCGCATCGCGCTCGGGCGATTCGACACACAACAGCGCATAACGTTGCGGCAAGGTCATGTTGGACCGTGCGGCCGTGTCGACCGCCGCCAAAGCGCGCGGCGTCGCGTTAAGTTGCGGCATGATGCGTTCGAGCGCTCCGCACTGCGCCAGGATGTCGAACATGCGCGATGGTGCGGTGGCCATCAAGCCGCGTGCAACTTCTTTCCATACGCGCTCGGCCACCAAAGCGTCGGCTTCGCCTGCCTGCACCATCTCGCTGCAAAGCGCCATCGTTTCGGGCGCAACTGTGAAGTCGCCAAAACGCGCGGCAAAGCGGGCTAGCCGAAGGATGCGGACCGGGTCTTCTGAAAATGCACGGCCCACATGGCGAAACACGCGTGCCGCCACATCCGCCGCGCCGCCCAGCGGATCGATCAGCGTGCCGTCGGCCGCCTGTGCAATGGCATTGACCGTAAGATCGCGGCGCTTGAGATCGTCGGCGAGCGTGACATCCTCACCGGTATAGAAGGTGAAGCCTTGATACCCCAAGGCGGTTTTGCGCTCGGTGCGCGCCAGGGCGTATTCCTCTTTCGTCACAGGATGCAGAAAGACGGGGAAGTCCCCGCCCACCGGCATGAAGCCCCGTTGCGTCATGGCTTGGGGCGTGCTGCCCACGACCACCCAATCGCGATCGCCGGCGGGCAGGCCAAGCAAGGCGTCGCGCACGGCGCCGCCCACCACGTAAGCCTGCAACCCCGCCGTGGCGCTGTCCGTCATTGCAGATCGGTCGATTCGTTGCCTTGCGGCACGATGCGGCCCAACCGCGCTTTCAACGACTGCGGCTGACCGCTGAAGAGCGCCGCATAGTAGGTAGCGTTGGACATCACGTTTTTGACGTAGATGCGCGTTTCGGTAAACGGAATCGTCTCGGCGAAGATCGCGCCTTCCACGGGATGGCTTAACGTGCCGCGCCACGCATGCGGCCGGCGCGGACCGGCGTTGTAGCCGGCGCTGGCCAACACTTGCGAACCGCTCAGATCCTGCAGCACCATATTCAGATAGTTGGTACCCAGACGCGTGTTGACGTCGAAATCGTTGACGCTATCCGGTGTGAAGTCGTTCATGCCGATCTTGCGCGCCACGAACTTGGCGGTGCCGGGCATCAACTGCATCAAGCCGGACGCGCCCACTTGCGAGCGCGCGTTGCTGATGAATCGCGACTCCTGGCGAATCAAGCCATACACCCATGCGGGGTCGAGCGAGATCTCACGCGCCTGTGCGGACACACGCCCTTCGAACGGCGCAATATAGCGCTGGGTGAAATCCACTTCGCGGGCGGTGCGATCGGACGTGTTGACCACGCGATCGTAGATATGCTCGGCGCGCGCCACTTCGGCGGCCGCCAGCAATTCCCGATCGTTCATGTCGCGAATCGCGAAGTTCCACTCGGGCACCGCTTCGGCGCGCCAGCCCAGGCGAAACAACGCCACCGCGCGCTGGATGCCGGGATCGCCGCTCACGCGCAATACTTCGCGCGGGGTGAGCGGGCTGGGACGAGGCGGCACGACGATGGTGCGACCCAATTCTTCCGCAGCCAATTGACCGTAAAAATTGTACTCATCGGCAATGCGCGCATATTCGCGCTCGGCGCGGCTGCGCTGATTGAGCGCGGCAAACCCCCGGCCGCGCCAGTACACCCACACGGGCTCATCCTGCTGCGACTTGGGCATGTACTCGATCGACTCGATCACCCATTTCCAATCGATGGTGGGTTGGCGCAACGCCGAACGGATCTTCCATGCCTGGCTGTATTCGGACATACGGATATGTCCGGCCTGACGGTAATAGCCGTCCGCACGATCGTCGAGATTGAGCGCGGCGATCAGCGCAAACTGACTGCGCACCCAAGCCATGTCGGCCTTCGGGGTACGGGCCGCCCAATCGCGTTCGGCATACGCGGCGCCCGCTTCCTTTTCCTTGCGCGACAGACGGCCCAAGGCCAGCGTCACAAACTCCTGGTTATCGCGTCCGGCCGACGGATTGGGCAGGTGCGACAGCCAGCGCATCGGATCGCGCATCACCGAATCGAACGTGCGCATGTCGTCGGCCGAGAACATATAAGCCGCCAATCGGCGCGCATCCGCGATCTTGTCTTGCTCGACGGCATCGCGCATTTGCGGCTGTACGTCGTTCCATTGCACCGCGCGGTCGACCACCAGTTGATCGAGCAACGCCCAGCAGGCCGATCCCGGCGTGAAGGCCGTGAACGCTTGATTTGCCGTGACCTTGCGCCCGCCCATGTGACTCGCCTGAAGCTGAGCACACGCCACTTGATCGCTGGTGGACTTGACCTCACCCAAGCGCCTGACGGTGTCGAAGTCACGCGCACGCGCCGCTGCCAGAATCCAATCGGTACGCAACCGATCGGCAAGATAAGCGTCGCGATGGGTCGCCATGAAGCGCTCCATCGAACCCGTCGGCCATTGCGCCTGCGGCGCATTCCAAAGCTGATAGCGCAGCATCCAGTATTGCGGATACATGCCCAGAAGATCGGCATCGGCCTGCGGCAACAGCGATCCCAACACCGACCACTGCTTGCGTTGCAACGCTTCACGCGCGGCAATCACGGCCGGCAACGTGGGCGAACTGAGCATCGGCGCAATGCTGGCCGCCACCTCGGGCATGCCCTGCGCGGCACCTTCGGCAGCCGCCACTCGCGTGGCATTGGCTTGCTGCTGTTGCGCATCGACCGACCCGCATGCGGCCAAACACAAGACGACCAGTGGCGACCAACGGCGCCAGCCGTGCCGCGCCACCCCAGCCTGGGATTTCTGATACCGTCCCGCTTTAAGCCTATGCTTCATTTTTTACCGTCGACCCGCATGAATTCGCAAACCCCCGAGGATAACGCAGTCGCTATACGCGCGCGTTTACGCGCCACGCGCGCCGCCCTGCCCCCAGCCGTTCGCGATCGCGGCGCGCTGCTCATGCGCGCGCGGTTGTTTGCGTGGCTCGGTACAGCGCGCGACGCGGCCATCGACGCCGCACGCCCGGCGCCGGCCTGCGTCGCGGCGTTCTGGCCGATGGCTGACGAACCCGATCTGCGGGCGTTGCTCACGCAATGGGCCGACGGCGATGTGACCGTGGCGTTGCCGGTGATCGAGGCTGCTGCACAACCATTGGTCTTCAAGCAATGGTCGCCGGATATCCCGATGACGGCGGGGCTATTCGATATCCCCGCGCCGCATGACGGCGCCGTTTGCCAACCCGACGTCATCCTGGTGCCGACGCTGGGCTTTACTGCACAAGGCGATCGGCTGGGCTACGGCGGCGGCTATTACGACCGCACCCTGGCAGCCCTGCGCGCGTCGGGGCGCACGCCCATTACGATCGGCATCGCCTGGTCGGAGGGCCGCCTGCCCGCAGACTACGAAGCTGCGGCGCACGACCAACGCCTGGACGCCATCCTTACGCCTGACGGCTGGGTGCCGGCCGCCCCGGGCGAAGCCGCCGACGGCAAGCCACGCATTCCGGCGCCGCCTGCTCGTTTTACGTTGCGATAGCCAAGCCCGCCCCGACTTGGCGCATATCGCCACCGCCGGCAGCCATTAATTTGAGGCGTGCACCAACTCGGTGCAGACCTTACAAATGGCGCTGCATTTTTTTTGCGATCCAAGCGTAAACCGCTATGGAAATTCTGCGCGCGCCCCGCGTAAGATAATCTGGCACGGTCATTGCTAGTGATGTGTAGAAACGGCTCGCATCGCGGGATTCAAAAGAAATACATGTCAAGGAGGGGCCGTCTATGGACAAAGCGTCCAGCCCGGTCGTCGCATTCGACGAAATGCTCGACCAAGAGGGTAAGGTTCGTTCGCATTACGAAGTGTTCAACGCATGGCTCGCCAATCAAAGTGCCGAGTCGATGCTCACCCGCAGGCTGGATGCCGACCTCAATTTTCGACGTGTCGGCATCACTTTCTCAGTCGCGGGCGATCAGGCAGGCACCGAGCGCCTGATTCCTTTCGATCTGATCCCGCGCGTCATGCCGGCCGACGAATGGCTCCGCCTGGATGCCGGCCTGAAGCAGCGCGTGCGGGCGCTCAATATGTTCCTGCACGACATTTATCACGACCACAACATCGTGCGCGCGGGCAAGATTCCGCCCAAGCAGGTGTTCATGAACTCGCAGTATCGGCCCGAAATGCAGGACGTCGATGTGGCCGAAGGCATCTATAGCCACGTGGCCGGTATCGACATCGTGCGCGCTGGCGCCGGCGAGTTCTACGTGCTCGAAGACAATCTGCGGGTACCGTCGGGCGTGTCGTACATGCTGGAAAACCGCAAGATGTCGATGCGGCTCATGCCAGAAGTGTTTGCGCGCGCCAAGGTCGAACCCGTGGCGCACTATCCCGATCTGCTGCTCGATAACCTGCGCGAAGTCGCCCCCCGCGGCAGCGACGACCCCACAGTCGTCGTGCTCACGCCGGGCATGTACAACTCGGCGTACTTCGAACATGCGTTTCTCGCGCAGCAAATGGGTGTGGAACTGGTCGAGGGCCAGGATCTGTTCGTCGAGCGCAACACCGTGTTCATGCGCACGACGCGCGGTCCCAAGCGCGTCGACGTGATCTACCGCCGCGTCGATGACGACTTCATGGATCCGCTATCGTTCCGCGGCGACTCGGCGCTGGGCGTGCCCGGCCTGCTGTCGGTCTATCGCGCGGGCCGCGTGGCCTTGGCCAATGCGATCGGCACCGGTATCGCAGACGATAAATCCACCTACCTTTATGTGCCGGACATGATCCGGTTCTATCTGGACGAAGAACCCATTTTGTCCAATGTGCCCACGTGGCAATGCGGCAAGCCCGACGAGCTGTCTTACGTGCTGGCCAATATGCACGATCTGGTGGTCAAGGAAGTGCACGGCGCGGGCGGCTACGGCATGCTGGTGGGCCCGTCGTCCACGCAAGCGCAGATCGAGTCGTTCAAGTTGCGCGTGCGTGCCAATCCGTCCAACTACATCGCCCAACCCACGCTGGCGTTGTCGACCGTGCCCACGTATGTCGAATCGGGTGTGGCCCCGCGCCACGTCGATCTTCGGCCCTACGTGCTATGCGGCAAGGAAATCCGCACCGTACCCGGTGGCCTGTGCCGCGTGGCGCTCAAGGAAGGATCGCTCGTCGTCAACAGCAGTCAAGGCGGCGGCACCAAAGACACCTGGGTATTGGAGGCCTAACGATGCTGAGCCGAACTGCCGACAACCTCTTCTGGATGTGCCGCTATCTCGAGCGCGCCGAAAATACGGCCCGCATGCTGGACGTCAATCTGCGCATGTCGCTGCTGCCGCAGGATGCCGCCGCACAAGAAGCATCGTGGCGCGCCGTGCTGCGTATCTCCGAACTCGAGAGCGCGTTCGATCAGGAACACGAACGCCTCACCCCCGAAGCGGTCATCCACTTCATGGTGCGTGACGCGGCCAATCCGTCATCGATTTTCTCGTGCCTGCGTTCGGCGCGCGAAAACGCGCGCGCTGTGCGCGGCAGCCTCACCACCGAATTATGGGAAACCCATAACGGCACGTGGCTGGAGCTGCAAAAGCATCTGAACAATAAACTCCCCGAGACCTATCCGGGCGACTTCTTCGAGTGGGTAGTGTTTCGCTCGCAGATCGCCCGTGGCGTCACGGTGGGCACCATGCTGGCCGATGAATCGCTGCATTTTCAACGCATCGGCACGCATCTCGAGCGCGCGGATAACACCGCCCGCTTGCTCGACGTGAAGTTTCACGAAAAGGCCGACTACGCCGCGGCACAGCTGGCCGATCCCGGCCGGTACCAATCGCCGCATACCGAGTTCTACCGTTGGTCCGCAATCCTGGGATCGGTGTCGGGCATGGAGATCTACCGCAAGGTATATCGCGACGTCATCAGTGCGGATCGCGTGGCGGAGCTGCTCATTTTGCGCGGCGATATGCCCCGCTCGCTCCTGGCTTCGGTCAAGGCCGTGGCCGACGATCTGGCACTCGTATCCAATGCGCGTTCGAAGGAAACACAGCGTCGCGCGGGCATGCTGTGCGCCGAACTCGAATACGCCCGCATCGAAGACATCCTGAAAGACGGCCTGCACGACTTTCTCGATCGTTTTCTCGAACAGATCAACGATCTCGGCAACCGCGTGAGCCAGGACTTCCTGGTACCGCTGTCCGCATGACCGCGCCCCAACAACGATACGGAGACTCGACGTGAGACACATCATCCGGCACGTCACGCGCTATCGCTATAGCGCGCCGATCACCTACAGCATTCAGACGCTGCGCCTCACGCCGCGCCAGGATAACCACCAACATGCCCTGCGCTGGCATATCGACGCACCCGGCGAGCTCACGCAGCAAGCCGACGCCTACGGCAACGTTACCCATGTCCTGACGCTCAACGGCGCGCATCGCGAGATCGAATTGCGCGTGACCGGCCAGGTCGATGTGCAGCCGCTGCACGATGGCGTGGTCACCGGCGAAGATAGCCGGCTGCCCGTCGAAGCCTTCTGCGTACCGACGCCTCTGACCCAAAGCGACGAGACCATCCGCGCGTTTACCGCCGACGCCTTGCCGCGCGGGCTGAAGACGCCGGGCGACGGCCTGGCCCTGGCAGGCGCCATTCATGAGCGCGTGGCGTACGTGCCGGGCATCACCGATGTGACCACCGCAGCGCCGCAGGTGCTCGAAATGGGCCACGGGGTGTGCCAGGACCATTCGCATCTGTTTCTGGCGTGCGTGCATGGCCTGGGACTGCCGGCGCGTTATGTGAGCGGCTATCTGTACACACCCAACGAGCATGCGGCAACGCACGCTTGGGTGGATGTGTGGCTACAAAACCACGGTTGGGTAAGTATCGACGTCACCAATCATCAGTTCGCCTCCGACTGCCATTGCCGCTTGGCCGTGGCGCGCGATTACGACTCGGCGTCACCAGTGCGGGGGGTCCGTATCGGCGGTGGCGAGGAGTCGATGATGGTCGATGTGCAGGTCGATTCGGGTCCATCGCAGAGCCAGCACCAGAGCCAACATTCAGGATTCGGGCAGAGCCAATCGCAATCGCAGGTCTAGGAACGGCCGCCGGGTCGTTGCCCTTGCAGCAATTCCGGCGGGGTTTGAGTACACTCCACTCAGTTGTTTCCGACTGTACATCCATGACTTACTGCATTGCCGCCCGCCTCGATGCGGGGCTCGTCTTTCTATCCGATTCCCGCACCAATGCGGGGGTCGATCAGATCGGCGTGTTCCGTAAACTCAATGTGTTCGAACGTCCCGGCGACCGTGTGATCGTCATCATGACGTCGGGCAATCTCGCGGTCAGTCAGGCCGTGCTGAGCGTATTGGGCGAACACGACGAAACCAGCCCCGACTCGATCTGGAACGCGCGCACCATGTATCAGGTCGCGCGCACTGTGGGCGAGGCGATTCGCACGGTGCATCAACGCGACGGCCAAGCCTTGCATGATCAGGGCGTGGACTTCAATGTGTCGTTGATCGTGGGCGGCCAGATCGCGGGCGAACGCTGCCGACTTTTCCAGGTGTATGCCGCCGGCAACTTCATCGAAGCCCACGACAACTGCCTGTATTTCCAGATCGGCGAGGCCAAGTACGGCAAACCGATTCTCGACCGCGTGCTGAGCGCAGAGACGTCGCTCGACGAGGCTGCGAAATGCGCGCTGATCTCGATGGACTCCACGCTCAAATCCAACATTTCGGTTGGGTTGCCACTGGACCTGCTGGTGTATGAAGACGGCGCACTGCGCGTGTCGCACTTCGCCAATATCGATGAAAACAACGCCTACTTCCACATGATCCGCACCGAATGGGGCGAGCGTCTGAAGCAGGTGTTTACCGAAATTCCGGATCCGATCTGGAGCAACCCGGCTGCACCGAAAACGTTGGTACCGCCGGATCGCGTGCATCAACCAGTGCGCGTGTCGCCGTCAGGCAGTTCGCCACGCGAGTTTGCGCAGCCGCAAGCCTTTGCGCAAGGCCCGACGGATCCGCTGCAAGCGGGCTGATCAGGCCAACCCGGCTACGATCAGCCGCGCCGCGATCAGCACCATCACCACGGCAATCACGCCGTCGAGCACCCGCCACGCGGCGGGGCGTGCAAACAGCGGTGCCATCAGGCGCGCGCCCAGCCCCAATAGCCCCAGCCAGATCAGGCTGGCGGTCAAGGCACCCAACCCGAACGCCAGCCGGAAAGCATCGAAGCTGTGGGCGAGCGACCCCACCAGCAGCATGTCGAGCCAGAAGTGGGGATTGAGCAGCGTGAACGCCATGGCGCCCAGCACTGCCGACCGGCGCGATGGCACAGCCTGCGGCAAATGGCCCGTGGTTCCCGCCTGACCGCGCCAGGCGCGCATGCCGGATTGCGCCGCATACCAAAGCAAGAACGCGGCACCGCCCCACGTGACGATATGGGTCAACCCCGGCGCCCAAGCGGTGAGCTGTTGCACACCCCACACGCTGGCGAAAATGACGATGGCGTCGATCAATGCGCATACCCCCAGCACACTCAAAATATGCAGTCGCATCACGCCTTGCTTCAGCACGAACGCACTCTGCGCGCCGACGACCACAAACAGCCCCATGCCAGTGGCCGCGCCAGCCAGCCAGGCGTTGAAAGCGGGAGAAAACGTGGTGAGGGTGAACATAACAGCATCCTGAAACAGCGTCGCGCCGCTCGGACAAGAGCAGCAGGCACGCCATTTTGACGGCCACACGATATAAACTGAAGCTAATCTTCCTCAAGCTGGATTAGCCAAACTAATCCACGGAATCAGCGCTATGAATATCGACCACGATCAGTTGCGCGCCCTGGCCGCCGTCGTTCGCGAAGGCAGCTTCGAGCGAGCGGCGGCAGTGCTGCATGTGACGCCATCGGCGGTGTCGCAACGCATCAAGGCGCTGGAAACACGGGTGGGCCGGGTGCTCGTGCGGCGCACGACGCCGGTGGTGGCCACCGACGACGGCCAACCGCTGGTGCAACTGGCGCAACGCACCGCGCTTTTGGAACACGATGCGCTGCAACGGCTGGGATTGGCGGACGACGAAGCACGGCCGGCCAGTTTGGCTGTGGCCGTGAATCACGACAGCCTCGAGACCTGGTTCGCCGATGCCGCCACGCGATTTGCCGCCCGCACGCATGCCACGCTCGACTTGCATTCGGAAGACCAGGATCACACGGCAGCGCTCCTGCGTAGTGGCCATGTGCTGGGCGCGGTGACAACGCTGGCCGAACCGGTCCAGGGATGCCGGCTGCACGCTTTAGGCAGCATGCGTTACGCCGCCACCTGCAGCCCGGCCTTTCACGAGCGGCACTTCGCCAATGGCGTCACAGCCCGTGCGTTGGCCGGTGCGCCCATGCTCGTCTACAACCGCAAGGATGCGATGCAATCGCGCTTTGCCGCCCGCATCGCGCGCACACAAACGCTGCAGCCGCCGATGTGGTGGCTGCCGTCCACGCATCTGTTCGTTCAAGCCACGCTCGCCGGCTTGGGGTGGACGATGAATCCGCTGCCGATGATCCAATCCCATCTGGACGCGGGCCGGCTGGTGCTGCTGCGGCAGCGCGCCTGGGAAGATGTGCCGCTTTATTGGCAGCACTGGCATATGCCCTCGCCCGTGATGGACGCACTGACCGACGCGGTGCTGGCTGCCGCGCAGCCGTTGATCAAACCGCGTTGATCGAGCCTCGGCAATCGGTCATGTGTGTGGTCGCCTTAAGCTGGCGTGCCGTAATCCCGTTTGCCGAAAAGCGCCGTACCGATCCGCACTTCGGTAGACCCTTCTTCGATCGCCATTTCGAAATCGTCGCTCATCCCCATGGAGAGGCGATCGAGCGTGAGTCCGGCGATGTTGGCCGCACGGGCGCGGTCGCGGCATTCGCGCAAAAGCTGAAAGCATGCGCGCACGTCATCGGCGTCGCCCGAATGCGTGGCCAAGGTCATCAACCCCAGCACCCGCAGCGTGGGAAAGTCGCGCGTGATCGTGCGAAGGAAATCTTCGAGTTCGCCCGGCGCCAATCCATGTTTGCTGGGTTCGGACGACGTTTTGATCTGCACGAGCACGTCCAACGTGCGGCCCGCCGCGTCCAGCTTGCGATGCAAGGCGTCGGCCAACGACAACCGGTCCAGCGACTGCAGTTCGTGGGCGTACTTGGCCACGTCGCGGGCCTTGTTCGTTTGCGTATGGCCGATCACCACCCATCGAATCGCCTCGTCGGTCAGCACCTGCGCCTTGTCGCGAATTTCCTGCAGCGTGTTTTCGCCGAACCGGTGCATGCCCAGCGCCATCGCCTCGCGGATATCGTCCACGCTGAAGGTTTTACTGACAGGCAGCAAGGCGACGCTATCGCTTGGGCGGCCGGCGCGCGCGCATGCGGCGGCCATGCGGCGCTGGATGTCGGCGGCGCGGGTGGCCAGGGAGTCGGTAAGGGTCATGAGACTAAAAACAGTTAAACGAAACAGATGAAGCAAGCGGCGTGACGCGCCACCGCGCATTGCGATGGCTCCAGTGTAGTCGCCCCCGTCCGATCCGGATGATAGCGCCCCCCTTCCCCCTTTGTTCGTGCGGCTGAATGGGGGGAGGCGGCGCTACGATGGCCGATCGTGTTTTGTTCCGGAGACTGTGCGCATGCGCCCGGTTCGTTACGTTTTCCTCGCTGCCCTTTGCTTCGTTGGTCCGTTGCCTGGTCCGTTGGCTGGTCCATTGGCTGGTTCGCTGGCCCTGGCCGCACCCCCGGCTGCGACCGGTCCCGCCGGTTTGTCGCCTTCCGCCATCGCGGCACGCGACGATGCCCGCATCGCCGAGCAAACGTATTTGTATGCGTATCCGCTCGTGCTGATGGATCTCACCCGCCGGCAGGACACCAACGTCAATGTGGGCAGCAGCCCCGATCGAGGCCCCGCCAATCGTTTCATCCACCGTGCGGCCGATACGGCTTCCGGCGGCGATCAGTCGGCCACTGAGGCGGCCCGTTCGCGTGCCTGGCTCGATCTGGAAGACGGCCCCATCGTGCTGTCGTTGCCGGATACTCGTGGGCGCGACTACACGCTGACGCTGTCGGATATGTGGGGCGACGTCATTGCCGTACTCGGCAAGCGAACCACCGGTACAGCAGCGCGCAACCTGATCGTCGTGCCGTCCGGCTGGGCCGGCACACTGCCCAGCAATCTGGCGACGATCACCGCCACCACGTCGTACTTGCGCGCGCGACTGCGCGTGCAAACCTTCGGCTCCGGCGATAGTGCGCAAGCGCTCGAGGTGCAGAACACCTTTGCCATGACGCCCCTGAGCGCATGGCAGTCGAGCGGGCAAGCCGTTCACGTGCGCGCCGATCCCGGCATCAACATGCTGACCACGCCGCGCGAGCAAATCGCCCGCATGACGCCGCCTGAATTTTTTGCCTATGTGGCCGATCTGTTGCGCCGGCATGCCCCTCATGCCACTGATCAACCGCTGATCGCCCGTATGGCACGGCTGGGGATCAAGCCCGGGCAACGTCTGCGCCCGGACGACCTGACACCGACCGCCCAACGCGCACTGCGCATGGGCGCCGCCGCCGCACACGCACGGCTCGCGCAGCCCGCGACGGCAACCCCGGTATTCGCCGGCTGGCGCTTGCCGAGCGCCACACAGGGCGTGTACGGCAACGATTACCTGACACGTGCCCGCGCGGCCTGGTCGGGCGAGAACGGCGTCAGCGCCGAAGACGAATGGCGCGCCGTGGCCGTGCAGGATGCCGCCGGCGAACCCTTGGACGGTGCGCATGCGTATACGTTACGGTTCGAGGCCGACGCCTTGCCGCCAGGATTGTCGGGCTGGTCATTGCGCAGCGCCGCCGCCGATGGCACCGCGATCGACGGTTCACGCGCCCGGCTGCTGACCGATCGCAGTCCGCTCGTCTACAACGCCGACGGCTCGCTGGATCTGGTGCTGCAAAGCGAACCGCCCGCGGCCGGTGATACCGCGAACTGGCTGCGGCTACCCACCGGATCGACCTCGGTTATCCTGCACCTGTTCACCGCCGATGCAACCGCGATCGACGGTGCCTGGACCCCGCCCGCGCTCGTGCGCGCTGATTGACCCTACTCACAGAGACCTCCATGGACGACGCCTTCAGCCACCAGTTGTCGATGACCATTCTGATGACGCCAGACATGTCCAATTTTGCGGGCAATGTTCACGGCGGCACCATTTTGAAGTACCTCGATCAAGTGGCGTATGCCTGTGCCAGCCGCTACGCGGGCCAGTATGTGGTCACCTTGTCGGTCGATCAGGTTGTATTTCGCGAACCCATTCACGTGGGCGAGTTGGTCACCTTCCTAGCGTCGGTCAACTACACCGGCCGCACGTCGATGGAGATCGGCATCAAGGTGGTGACCGAGGATATCCGCCAGAAGCTGGTGCGCCATACCAATAGCTGCTATTTCACGATGGTGGCCGTGGATGAACTGGGTATGCCCACGCCCGTGCCGCAGCTCGAACTCGCCACGCATGAAGAGCGCCAACGCTACGATGCGGCCGAAAAGCGGCGCGCCTTGCGGCAGGAAATGGAAAAGCAGCACGAGGCCATCAAGCGCCGCGCGCAAGAGGCCACTTAAAGGGGCGACTTGACGCTACGCGAATGGCCCACGTAAAAACACCGGCCATCGGCCGGTGTTTCCATTACTGCGATGCACAGATGCGATCAACGGCGCGTCAACAGCGCCAGCACGTAACCCACGGCGCCGGCAACCAGCACGGCGCCCAGCGGGTTGCGTTCGACGGCGCGGCTCACTTCGCAAGCGGCATCGCGCACTTGGTCGATTGTTTGACCGTAGGCGCTTTGCACACGGCCTTCGGCTTGACGGGCATAGCCACGCGATTCGCGCTTCGTGTCGCCGGCGGCTTCGCCGTAAGCTTGTTCGGCGCGGCCGGCCAGATCCTTGACGGTACCTTCGAGACGGTTGAGATCCATGGAACAACTCCTAAGTGAATAAATCGGCGGTAGATTCCGTCGGATAAGCTAACGATAGGCCAGACTCGATACTCAGAAATTACCGGAATGTAAGTCTGGCCGTCCTGCGTAAAAAAACATGTCTTCAGTGTGGTAGCGGCATATGCGTCAATCGCGTGGACGTCTTGGCCGAGCGCCCGTAAAGCCGCGCTCGCGTGCCCAGACGATGGCGCCACTGCGCCGGTTGACGCCGATCTTCTCGTAAAGCGTAGACACATGATTGCGCACTGTGTTGCGTGCAATACCCAATGAGGAGGCGATCTCCGCGTCCGTCAAACCCTGGCAAAGTCCACCCAATACATCCTGTTCGCGCGACGTCAAATCGCCCACGCCCGTCTCCCCCACGCGCGGCTTGCCAGGATTGCGGATGTTCGCCAGCTTCTCAATGATCGATCGGCTGAACCATGAAGTGTCTTGCATCACGGCCTCGATCGCGGTGATGAGTTCGGTTTCGGTGCGCTTGCGATCGGTGATGTCCTGAATCGCGATCAACATGCATTCGTCATCGTTGATCATCACTGCCTCAGCCGACAACACGCCGTCGATCTCTTCGCCGTCCTTGGTCGTGGTGCGCGCATCCAGGCCGCGCAAGCTTTGCTGCCGCGCCATTGCCTGTTCGAGATCGCGCAAGGTAGTGCCTTGCCGCCACAGCGAAAGCTCGCGCAGCGTATAACCCAGCGCCTCTTCGTTTTTGTAGTGCGTGCTGGCGAGAAAGGCGTCGTTGGCATCCAGGATCCGCGCATCCTTGCGGGTGACCACAAGCATCGGCACCGGCGCCAAACGGAACGCCTTCGAAAACAATTCTTCGTTGTGCTTGAGCGCATGCTCGGCCTTGCGCCGCGCATCCACGTCGACATAGGTCAACAAGATGCATTGCGCCTCGCCCATCTGCAGCGGCTGGCCCGCCAGGATCACGAACTTGCGCGCCCCGCCCGACACCCGCAGCGTCGTATCCGTTTGTGGAAAACCGTCGGCCTGGGCCAGATGCGTCATGACGGTATCGAGCATCGACTTGTCGTCGAACAGGTCGATCGTCTTCAATGTGCGATTGACCAGTTCCTGATTGGTGTACCCGGTCATCTGCAGAAAGCCGGGGTTCACCTTGATGATGCGGTGATCGTCATGGCGCACGATCATGGCCGGCGCGGGATTGCTGGCAAAGGTGCGTTCGAAGCGTTCCTCGGCCTCCACTTGCACGGTCACATCGGCATGAACGATCGCATGAAAATCGGGCCGCCCTTCGGGATCGACCAACGTCAATGTGCGAATCGCGTGAATACCGATCGGCATCTCGTCTTTGGCGGCGCCGTGACGAAACAGTTTGAATTGCGTCGGTTCGACAAGATCGGCGGCCTTGGCCCGCGACATCGGATAATCCGACTTTCGCAATTTGCGGTCGTTCATATGCCGCAAGTCGAAGGTCTGATAATAGGCATCGATGTCGGCGCCCAGGGCCTTGATGGAACGCACCTCGTGCATGGCCAGTGCCGCTGCATTCGCCCAGCCGATACGTCCGTCGGGCTCGAGCACAATAATCCCCTCGCCCAGCCCGCCAATCAGCTGCTGCAGCTGATGACGTTCGGGAATCGGGGCAAGAGCGTTTTTGGCAGGCATAGGCGCGGGGCGAAAAGTGTCAGTCCAGCCCTGCACTTAGCAAGCGATGCGCCCGGTCATGAATTCAGAAACGGGATGTGGATCGTGGGTGACGATCACCGTGCCCGCGCGCGCAACGCGCCGCCACAGGCTCCGGACCCGGCCTTCCGGCCTTTCCGCCCTCAATCTTCGCGAAATTGCTGCCGCACCGCTTCGACGGCGGGCAAATTCGCCATCAGCAGATCCACGATCGCAGGCTCGAAGTGCTTGCCCCGTTGCGCATCGATGTGCTCGAGCGCCCGTTCGGCAGGCCATGCTTCCTTGTAGGGACGCCGCGAGGTCAAGGCATCCAGCACGTCGCAGACGGCCACGATGCGGGCCTCGAACGGAATGTCGTCACCGACCAACCCGTAGGGATAGCCTGATCCATCCCATTTTTCGTGATGGCTCAACGCGATCCGGCGTGCCATGGCCAACATCGGATTACGATGTTCGCCAATGATCTGCGCACCGATTTCGGCGTGCGTTTTCATCACCGCCCACTCGTCGGCACTCAGCGGCCCGGGCTTGAGCAAAATGCTATCGGGAATGCCGATCTTGCCAATATCGTGAAGCGGCGCCGCGTTCAAGAGATCGTCGGCTGCGACTTCGCTCATGCCGGCAGCGCGCCCAAGCAACTGGGCATAACGACTCATGCGAATGACGTGCTGACCGGTTTCGTTGTCGCGATACTCGGCCGCCAGCCCCAATCGATGCACGATCTCCAGGCGCGTTTCCTTGAGCTCGTCCATGCGCACCAGCGACAAATGCGTGCGCACGCGCGCCTGCACAATCAAAGGGCTCACCGGCTTGGTGATGAAATCCACCGCACCGGCTCCAAAGGCTTGCACTTCATCGTCGGTATGCGTCAAGGCCGTCACGAAAATAACGGGAATCGACTCGGTACTCGCATCGGCCTTCAAAGCCGTACACACCTGATAGCCCGACATGCCAGGCATCATCACGTCGAGCAGGATCAGATCGGGCCGCTGCTCGCGCGCCAATTCCAGCGCGCGCTCACCGTTCTTGGCAAACAGCAATTGATAGTCGGCTTGCAGGATGTGCTTGAGCAACTGCAGATTGGCGGCCTCATCGTCGACCACCAGCAAGGTCGGCAGGATGTTCAACATCGTCATACGCGCTCACCATCATTGCGCGAGGCTTTTTGCGAGGCCGTGCCCCACTCGCGCAGATGACGACGCGCCGCGTCAAAATCGAAATCTTCCACCGCACGCAGCAACCGCTGCAAGACCGGATCTTCCGGGGGCACAAGCGACACCAGCCGTGCCATGGCGTCGTCGTCCAACGCGCCGCGCTCAAGCGAGCGGTACAGCGCATCGGCGGTCGTGCGCACACCGCGGCGCTCGACAGGATGCGCCACGCCAACGGGCTCGATCTGCGGGGATGCGGGCCGCGCGCTTGCCGTGTAGATGCGCTGCGCCTGGATGGCTGCCACGGCATCCGCCGTTTCGACGCTCAACACCGGATGCATCGCCAGCACGGCGGTGATGTCGTTGGTGCTGGCCGCCGTCTCGATCTCAGCCAGCAGTGCCGCCAAGCGCTCCAACCCCAGGTTCGCGGCGAGACCCCGCGCACGATGCGCGGCCTGCCGCACGGGGGCGATGTCTGTGACGCCATCCGTTGCCACATGAAACGCGGCGAATCGATCCGCCAGGTCGGCATGATCGCGCACGAAATTGCCCAGCGCCCGGTCATAGGCGATGGCATTGCGAGCCCAGCGTTCCAGGCCGCGCTCCGCGTCGAGCAGCATGTGCGCCCGCGACGCTTCCTGAGGTTCGACGGCGAGCGGACGCACCGGTGCGCCGCCCATCACGCGAACGATCTCCGCGCTGAGCACATCCATGTCGATCGGCTTAGGGGCGAAACCATCCATACCGGCTGCCATCGCCGCCGTACGATCGGCATCCATCACGCTGGCCGTCAACGCAATCGCCGGCACGGGCTTCAATCCGGCCCGACCTTCGTGCGCACGAATACGGCGAATGGCGGCCAAGCCATCGCCGCCGCTCATCTGCACATCCATCAGAATCAGATCGAACGCGCGCGACGCGGCCAGTTCGGCGGCTTGCACGCCATCGCATGCGGTCACCACCTCGTGCCCGAATCGGGTGAGCAGCAAGGTCATGAGCGACAGGTTCTGCGGCACATCGTCCGCGATCAAAATGGTGAGCGGCGCCAACGGCATGATGCCGCTCGTGCGTGCATTGGCGGCCGGCACGCGATGCGCGGTCGCCAATGGCAATACGACGTGGAACGTGCTGCCCTCGCCCGCCGCGCTCTCGGCCCAGATCCGGCCATGCATCAGTTCGGTCAATTGCTTGCTGATTGTGGTGCCCAAGCCAGTGCCCCCGAAGCGGCGCGTCATGGAGGCATCGGCCTGCGTGAACGGCTCGAAAATCGCATCGATGCGCTCGGGTGGAATGCCGATGCCGGTATCCGACACGCGCAGATGCACGCACGTTGTGTCGTCCAGCGTGACGCCTACGGCCACAGAACCCGACTCAGTGAACTTGATCGCATTGCCCAGCAGGTTCGTCAGAATCTGGCGGATGCGCATTTCATCGCCCGAAAAATAACGCGGTACGCCGTCGTCGTACTCGATGGTCAGCGCCAGTTGCTTGGCACGCGCGCTCGCGCCCAAGGTCGATGTCACCTCGTCGATCAGGGCGAGCAAATTGAACTCGGCCAGCACCAATTCAACGGCGCCCTTATCAAGCTTGGCGGTGTCCAGCACTTCGTTGAGCAGGCCCAGCAGCGACTGCCCGGCATTGCGGATGATGTCGAGATAGCGGCGTTGTTCGGTGTTCAGTTCGCCCTGGCGCATCACATCGGTAAAGCCGAGGATGGCGTTCATGGGCGTGCGGATCTCATGACTCATGTTTGCCACAAACGCCGCACGGGCGGCAGCGGCCTGTTCGGCGCGCTCCTTGGCTTCGCGCAAGGCTTCGTCCATGGCGTGCCGCTCGGTAATGTCGAGCACCACGCAATCGATCCACTTCAGGCGGCCTTGCTGATCGCGCACGCCGCCGCCATTGGTCCACATCCAGCGCTGCGTGCCATCGCGATGCACCAGGCGATACTCGATGAGGAATGGGCGATCGTCGAGAATGGCTTGGATGATGCCCGAGGTCACGCGCGCGATGTCGTCCGCATGCACCAGGTCCATGAATTTTCGCGCGGGTTGCGAACCCAGGAAATCCGCGGCGGGATAGCCGGTCACCCGTTCGACGGCGTTGCTGATGAACAGCATCGGCCAGTCGTCGGAAAGCAGCGCGCGATAACAGATTCCGGGGATGTTGCGTATCAGCGAGCGAAATTGCTGCTCGTTGATGCGCAGGGCCTGCTCCATCGAGACGCGCTCGGTGACATCGGTAACATAGCCCACGAACAGATCCCGATCGGGCAAGCGCTCATGTCCGATCGCCAAACGAATCGGCACGCTCGCACCATTCTTGTTGAGCCCCTGCACTTCGCGCGTACGGCCGATGATGTTGGCCGCGCCGGTTTGCAGGTAACGCGACAGAAAGCCATCGTGCGATTGCCGCAACGATTCGTCCATCAACATACTGACGTTGTGTCCGATCACCTCGTCGCGCCGCCAGCCGAAGATGCGCTCGGCAGCCGTGTTGTATTCGAGTACCAGCCCTTTCGCATCGAGAATGATGACGCCATCCACCGCCGTGGACAGCAAGGCGTCCATGCGCACTTCGCGCTCGCGGCCAGAACGCTTCAGTGCGGCGTAGCGTCGGCGCAATCGCCAGAAGGCGAGTGCCAATGCGAGCGTCGACACCCAGGCTGCAAGCAGGTACCACGAGAAAAAGGGAGCCGTCGGCGCCAGATCGGCAACCAGGCTGGAGAGCGTCGAGGGCGGCATGAACGTCGGTCACAGCGTGTATCGCGCCCCGTTGGCGAGATCCCAACCCGTTTTACTGGAAAACGTGACATAAAGATACAAAAGCAACACAAAGTGTTGTCATCCTGCCATGCCGAGTCATCACACAGGGAAATAGTGCTCAGCCCTTCGCTTTGAGGGCATGGCGACATGCCCAACACGGCGAGCCGCGAATTGGTGTCGTGCCCGACGCACAAGGGGCACACCTTCAAGCCCTGAAGGTGTGCCCTCACATTTTCATGCCGCGAAGATGCAGCCGTCAGTTCGTGCCGCGGTTGCGAAACACTGCCGCGCGCATCAGCATCATGGCCGTCACGGGCGAGGTCAGAATCAGGAATACCGTGATCATCACTTCGTGCAAGACGGGACGTCCCACGATCGCCGACGAGGTAATGATCGAGGCGATCAGCACGCAAAGCGAGCCGAACGTATTGCCCAATGTGGGCGAGTGGATGCGCTTGTAGAAGGTTCTCAAACGCAGCAGGCCGATCGATCCCGTGAGCGCGAGAATGCCGCCGATAACCAACAGCAACGACGCCGGAATGGCAGCCCAAGCGGGCAAGTCGTGTTCCATCATGGCTCGATCACCTCACCGCGCAACAGAAATTTGGCCATCGCCGTCGATCCGACGAAGCCGAACAAGGCGATCAGCAACGCAATATCGAAATACAGCATGCTGCCGATCTGGATGCCGATCACCAGCACGGCCAACATGCCGTTGATGTACAGACAGTCCAGCGCCAGCACACGATCCTGTGCCGTCGGGCCGCGAAAAATGCGGATCGCCGCGCACGCCATGCCTGCCACGAAGCAGAGCAAGGCAAACACACAAGCGACAAACAAGAGGGTATTCATTCGAAAATCTCCTTCAACGGCGCTTCGTAGCGGGTGTGCACGAGGTGCACCCATTCCGACTCGTCTTTCAGGTCGAGCACATGCAGCGTGAGCACGTTCTCGGGCGACAGGCCCACCCACACCGACCCCGGCGTATACGACAGGATGCACGCCAGCACGGCAAGACCGTGCGGATCCTTCATCGACAGCGGGATCGTCATGAACCCGGAGGTGATCTTGCCGCGCGTCGGGCGCCAGATGATGCGAAAGACCGACACATTCGAGCGCGCCACATCCCAGAACACACGGCAGGCCAGGCCTAACGCCGTCAGCACTTTCTTCGGGTAGGCGCGCTTGGGCCGCAACGAACCCGCAGCCCACGTGAAGAAGATCGCCAGCGCGCCGCCCAGCAGCATCTGCCCAGGCGAGATCGAATCGTTCAGCAGCGACCACATGATGAGCAGCGCCACCGGCAGCAGTAGATATTTCATCATGGCTGTACTCCATAACCGGGCAGGCGTTGCGACGGGGCACCGCGCACGGCCTCGACGTAATCTTTCGGACGATCCAACGATTGCGCCGCCGACGTCAGATAGCCCATGACGGGTCCGGCAAAGGCCGCCAGCGCGATACACAGGGCGATGAGTGCCGATACCGGCACCGCTTCGACCAGCCGCAAACGCGGCGTCGTGCGATCGCCCGAACCCCAGAACACGCGCACGCCGGTGCGGCTCAATGCCACCACGCCCGCCAGACCGGAAATCAGGATGCCGCCCATCAAGAGCCAGGCATCCAGCGGTGGGGTACTACCGTTGGCCGCCGTGATGGCGCCGGACAGGATCGAGAACTTGGCCACGAAGCCCGAAAGCGGCGGCAAGCCCGTAACGAGCAGGACGCACGACACAAAGGCCAGCCCCAGGAATGCCATCGCCGCTGGAATCGCCACGCCCACTACGTCATCCGACCGGTTTTCGGTATGCGGGTCGTCAAGATCGAACATATCGAGCGTGACGGCCAGCACGTTGGCGCCAAAGACCCGCGTGCGTTCGATCATCTCGATCAGCATATAGAACGCGGCCGTGGCCAATACCGAACTCAACAAGTAGAACAATGCCGGACCGGTGAGCGCCACGCCGGGCATGCCCAAGGTAGTGAGCAAGGTGCCCGACGACACGATGACGCAATAGCCGACCACGCGCTCGAGTTGTTGCGCGGCCATCAGGCCGATCGCGCCGAACGCCAAGGTGGCGATACCGATAATGAACATCCACTCCAGGCCAAACGCCGCCGGCGCGCCCGTGGGCAGCAGCAATGAGCCCAAGCGCAACAGCGCATAGATGCCGACCTTGGTCATGATGGTGAACATGGCGGCGACCGGCGCCGCGGCGCTGCCATAGCCCGCCGCCAACCAGAAGTTCATCGGCCAGGCGCCAGCCTTGACCAGGAAGGCCACGCTGAGAATCGCCGCGCCGGCTTCGTACAACTGACGGTCGCCCGTTGCCAGACTACCGGCGCGCATCGCCAGATCGGCCATATTGAGCGTGCCCGTCACGCCGTAGATCAACGCGATGCCGATCAACAACAGGAACGAGGCCAGCAGATTGACGACGATATAGCGCAGCCCGGCGCGCACGCGCGTGGCGCCCGAACCGTGCAGGATCAGCCCATAGGACGCGGCCAGCAGCACTTCGAAAAACACGAACAGGTTGAACAGATCGCCCGTGAGGAACGCGCCGTTCAGACCCATCAGCAGGAACTGGAACAACGGCAGGAAGTGCACGCCCGCGCGATCCCAACGTGCCAGCGAAAACACCAAGGTCATGACGCCCAGCACCGCGCTCAGGCACAGCATGACGGCAGCAAGCCGATCGACCACGAGCACGATGCCGAACGGCGCGGGCCAATCGCCCGGCAGATAGACGCCGATATCGTGAATCCAGTTCAGTCCCAGACGGCCGTCCGCGGCCAACAGCAGCATCACGGCCACCGCGAGCTGCGCAACCACAGCAAGCAACGACAGCGCGTTGCGGCCGATACGGTGACCATCGCCGATCAAAAGCAACGCCGACCCCGTCATCAACGGAATCACGATCGGCAATACCGGGAGGTGCATCATCAACGCATTCATCATGCTTCGGGCTCCCTGCCGTCGACGTGGTCAGTGCCCGAGAACCCACGCGAGGCGAGCAGCACGACCAGGAAAAGCGCCGTGGTGGCAAAGCCGATCACAATCGCCGTCAGCACCAGGGCCTGGGGCAACGGATCCGCATACTGCGCGGCATTGATGGGCGCGGATGCGTCGATCACCGGAGCGCGCCCGGTCCACAAGCGGCCCATGCCGAAGATGAAAAGATTGACGGCGTAGGACACGAGCGACAAGCCCATGATGACCTGAAAGGTCCGCGGGCGCAGCAACAGCCAGATGCCCGAGCCCGCCAGCACGCCGATCGCCAATGCAAGTACCAATTCCATTTATGCCTCCCCTGGCGTTACGGCAGCGTGCGCGATGGCGGCCGCTGCGGCCTTGCGCTGCATCCGCAGCGATTGGTGGGCCAAAGCGACGAGGATCAGCACAGCGGCACCGATCACCAACATATACACACCGATGTCGAACAACAGCACGGTCGACAAATGAATATGACCGACCAGAGGCAATGCCACATCCCAGGCCATGGCCGTCAGGAAAGGCTTACCCATCACCCACGACATCAGCGCGGCGACGCCTGCGGACAGCAGCCCGAATGCAATCCATGCCTGCGGATGAATGCGGGTACGCGATTCGACCCAGATCACGCCGCCCACCATGTATTGAAGAATGACGGCCGTGGCCATGATCAGGCCGCCGACGAAACCGCCGCCCGGCAGATTGTGCCCACGAACCAGGAAGAACACCGACACCAGCGCCGCCACCGGCAGCAGCAGGCGCACCAGCACGGCGGGCACCATCATCTGGCCCACGGGCAGTTCGGCATCGATCACCTTGCGCGCAGCCTCTTCACGATCGGCCAGCGGCTCCAGACGCGGCGGCGTATCGCCGTCGTCATCCTGCTGTCGCTGCTGTACCGGCCGTTCCACACTCTCGGGTGGCGGACGGAAGCGTCTAAGCAAGGCATACACCGTCAACCCGACGATCCCGAGCACGGTGATCTCGCCCAGCGTATCGAAACCGCGGAAATCCACCAGCAGCACATTGACCACATTCGTGCCGCCGCCCAATTCGAGCGCATTCTCGACGAAAAAGGACGAGATGCCTTCGCCGGCGGGACGCGTCATCACGGCATAGGCCATCGCGGCCAGTCCGCCACCCGCCGCGATCGAGACGACCACATCACGCACCCGGCGGCCGCGCGCCCGCAGATCCACGTCCGCCTCGTCACCTTCGATGCGGCGCGGCAGCCAGCGCAGGCCCAGCAGAATCAGCACGACGGTCACGACTTCAACCGCCAATTGCGTAAGCGCCAGATCGGGCGCCGAGAACCACGCGAACGTGAGGCAGGTAATCAAACCGGCCGCGCCCGCCAACGTGAGCGCCGCCAACCGGTGGAACTTGGCCTGGAATGCCACGCCCACGGCGCAAGCGCCGCCGATGGTCCACAACAAGGCGAACGCAGGATCGATGGTCGATGTATTGGCCCAGGCACCGCTCCAGCCACCGGCACGCAAAGGCAGCCAGGCCGACAGGAACGCGACGATCACGATGGACAGCAGTTGCACCTGCAGCCGATAGGTGGACACCCAGCCCAGCAACCAGGTCGAACCCGCCGTGAGGCTATCGAGAATGAACTCGAACGAGCGGCGGCCGTCGAGGCGGTAGATGAACGGTGCCCGACCGGGACGGGTGCGCTGCCAGTGCCGCAACGAATAATGAATCAGCACGCCCAGCGCCATGGCGAGAAAGCTCATGGCAAGCGGCAGATTGAAACCATGCCACAGCGACAGGCTGTACTCGGGCAGGTTGCCCTCGCCCAGGATGCTGCGCGCCGCCACAGTCAACAGCGGACCGAGCGTATAGGCCGGCAGTATCCCGACGACCAGACAGATAAAGACCAGCAAGCCGCTGGGGACCAGCATGAAGCGCGGCGGCTCATGCGGCGCGCGCGGCAGATCGGTCGCCGGCGGCCCGAAGAACACCTGCGCAATAAACCGCAGCGAGTAGGCCACGCTGAAGGCGCCTGCCACCGTGGCGGCAATCGGCAACCCAACGCGAGTGATCAGATCGCCACTGATGAAGGTGGTTTCGGCAAAGAACATTTCCTTGGAAATGAAGCCGTTGAGCAGCGGCACCCCGGCCATCGACGCTGCTGCGACCATGGCGAGCGTGGCCGTAATGGGCATGGCGCGATAGAGGCCGCGCAGGCGCGTCATATCTCGCGTACCGGTTTCGTGGTCGACGATCCCGGCCGCCATGAAAAGCGACGCCTTGAAGGTGGCGTGGTTGACCATGTGGAAAATCGCCGCGACCAGCCCCAGCGTGCTGTTCATCCCGAGCAGCAGGGTGATCAGCCCGAGGTGACTGATGGTGGAGTACGCCAGCACGCCCTTCATGTCGCGCTGGAAGATCGCCGCATAGGCGCCAATGAGCAGCGAGCACAACCCGGCGCCGCCGATGATCCAGAACCACTCGTCGGTTCCGGCCAGCACCGGCCAGAAGCGGGCCAGAAGAAAGACGCCCGCCTTGACCATGGTGGCCGAGTGCAGATAAGCCGAGACGGGCGTGGGCGCCGCCATCGCGTTGGGCAACCAGAACTGGAACGGGAACTGCGCGCTTTTGGTAAGCGCGCCAAGCGCCACCAGGATCAGGATGGCCGTATACCAGGGGTGATTGCGGACGATATCGCCCGATTGCAATACCGTGTCGAGATCGTAGCCGCCGGCCACATGGCCCAGCAGCAGCGCCCCGGCAAGCAAACATAAGCCACCGGTCGCTGTGACGGTCAGCGCCATGCGGGCGCCGCGCCGCGCATCGGCCCGGTGGTGCCAATAGGCGATCAGCATGAACGAGGAAAAACTGGTGAGTTCCCAGAACAACACCAGTTGAATCAGGTTGCCTGACAGCACCACGCCGAGCATGGCGCCCATGAACGCCAGGAAAAACGAGAAAAAACGTGGCACGGGGTCTTCGGGCGACATGTAGTAGCGCGCGTAGAGGACCACCAGGGCACCCATCGCCGAGATGATGACCGTGAAGAGCCACGCATAGCCGTCCATCCGCAGATAGAAGTCCAGCCCGAGGGTGGGCGCCCACGGCACGATGACCCGCACCACGCCGCCACTGTTGACGTCGCCGAACTGCAATACCGCGAGTACGGTACAGATGACCGCCACCCCGCCCGCCAGCCATGCCTCGGCATTGCGCGCGTTCGACGGCAATAGCGCGGCGCAGATGCTTCCGAGAAACGGCAGGACGAGAATGAGGATGAGCGACATGGAACTCCGGATTCAGCCAGGCTTACAAAAAGTTGAACGCAACCGCAAGAGTCTAAATCATCCCCGGGGCACTGCTGTGTCAACAGCGTGTCCGAAAGATTGCACCCACGGCATGAGGGAGATTAGTGGACGCCGGGCGCGAGTGCGCGCGGCATGGATATTTCAAAGATCGTCCCGGCAGCGGGCGATGACGTTGCCGTCACATCGCCACCGTGGGCTACTGCAAACTTCTTGACGATGAACAGGCCAAGTCCGAGACCGCGATGCCCATTGTTTTCGTTCTCTCCCGAACGGAAAAGTTCGAATACGTGAGGCAACTGGCCGGTGGGAATTGACCCGCCGTTTTGTACACTGACCGTAATACGCTCCGGCGCAGACCCATCGACTCGCAAGCGTATCGGTGCATCCGGCGTACCGTGCTGCATCGCATTGCCGACCAGATTGGAGATCATTTGCGAGAACCGGTCGACATCGACCTCACCCTGCACATCACCCGCCTGTTCGAATTCTATACGGGCCGCACCATCGCCGGCCGCCTCCATTTCGTCCACGATCGCGCCGCAGAGTTCCGCGTAATCGGCCGAACACACGTTCAAACGCAATCCTTGGGAGCGAATTCGGGCCAAATCCAGCAACTGCTCGACCATGTTGCCCATACGCCGTGTGGTCGTCTGGATACGGCGAGCCGTACGCGTGACGCCGGGATCGCCCGACATTTTAAGCAAGACCGCGGCGCCATTGGCCACCGACGACAGCGGATTGCGCAGATCGTGGCTCAGGACGGCCGTGAACATTTCATTGAGTTTAAGCGCTTGCGTCAGCTCTTCGAGTTGCGCGGCCAACTGCTTTTTCTGGCGATCCAACGCCACAAAGACGCCGACCTTGCTTTGCAAGACGCCTGCGTCGATCGGCTTATAGAGGAAATCGACCGCCCCGGCGCCGTATCCCTTGAAGAATTTTTCCGGCTCGCGCGCAGCCGCCGTCAGGAAAATCAGCGGGATGGCGCGCGTGCGCTCGCTGCCGCGAATCAACGACGCCAGCTCGAAACCGTCCATATTCGGCATCTGCACGTCGAGCAGTGCCAGTGCCACGTCGTGCACCAGCAGCAGTTCGAGCGCCGCTATGCCGGAAGTCGCCTTCAGCACCGTTACATCAGGGCCGGCGATCAACGCTTCGATCGCCGTCAGGTTCTGCTCGACGTCATCGACGACCAGAACATTCACATTTGTTGCCACGCTTTCCTTTTCCATTTCTTATCAGGTACGACTCGCGAGGCGCGACAAATTTGCCGCCAAACTACTCAATTCTAATATGTCATCCGCGCCGGCAATGTCGATCGCCGCGCGTGGCATGGTGGCCGACCTCGCCGTGTCGGGATCTTGAACCCAGGCACGACCGCCCTGCGCGCGAATAGTACGCAGGCCGATAGCACCATCGGCGCTCGCGCCCGTGAGCACAATGCCCAGCATACGGCTGCCGTAAGTATCCGCGGCCGATTCGAAAAGCATATCGATCGAGGGCCGCGAATAATGCACCGCAGCGTCTACGGATAATGCAAACGTGCCATCCGGCTCAACCAGAAGATGATAATCGGCAGGCGCGAAATATACCTTCCCGGACAAAATCGCATCTTTATCGCCTGCCTCGACCACCGGCAAACTGCACCGTTCGGCAAACAATGCCGGCATGGGGTTGGGACGACCCGGCGGAATATGCAACACGACCGCAATCGCCACCGGAAAATCCGGCGGCAGCGCTTGCAGCAGCACACTCAACGCTTCGACGCCCCCCGCGGATGCGCCCACTGCAACGAATTCGATATCAGACGGCATATCTTGAATGCATGGGAAACGGTGGTTTGATCACAAACGTTGATAGATTTTTTCGCTGGCAGACACTTCGGCAAATTGGTCCGCCTGCGCAGTAAACCGCAGGCTTTCCTTGGAGCCCAACCCTAGAAATCCCCGATGCACGAGCGCCTCATGGAACAAATGCGCGGCACGATCCTGCAAGGCGCGATTGAAGTAAATCAGCACATTGCGGCAGGAGACGAGATGGACTTCCGAAAACACACTATCCGTGGCCAGACTGTGATCTGCAAACACCACATGCTGTCTCAGATTGCGTCCGAATATAGCATTATGCGCATTTGCAGTGTAATAGTCGGCCAATGAACCTGTGCCACCACTGCGCATATAGTTGCGGCTGAACTGGGCGATTCGGTCCAAATCATAAATACCGGTTTCGGCAATTTTGAGTGAATCGGAATTAATGTCGGTCGCGTAAATCAGCGTGCGATCCAATAATCCTTCCTCGGCCAGCAATATCGCCAACGACCATACTTCCTCGCCGGTACTGCAACCCGCCACCCACACTTTTACCGAGGCATAGGTTCGCAATACCGGGACGACCTCCCGGCGCAGGGCCAGGAAGTACTCGGGATCGCGGAACATCTCGCTGACCTGTACTGTGAAATATTGCAGCATCTGCGCGAACACAGCCGGATCGTGCAGGATCTTGTGCTGCAACGCCGACACCGTCGCGCATTCGAACCGTTCCATCGCGTGTCGCACACGGCGCCGCATCGACGCCACCGAATAATCACGAAAATCGTGTTGGTAGCGCAGATACACCCCCTCCAGCAGCAAGCGGAGCTCGATATCGAAGAGGTTTTTCGGCGGCATTTACTTGGACATCCACACGCGGCAAAGGGACACCAGCTTATCGACGTCGATCGGCTTGGCGATGTAATCGTTGGCGCCCGCTTCCAGGCAATTGCGGCGATCGTCGGCCATGGCCTTGGCGGTCAACGCAATGATGGGCAACTGCTCGAAGCGCCGGTCGCGCCTGATATGCCGCATGGCAGTCAGCCCGTCCATCTCGGGCATCATCAGATCCATCAACACCAGATCGGCTTCGCCATTGCCCTGCAGGTATTCGACCGCTTCACGGCCGTTGCGGGTGATGACCAACTGCGCCCCTAACGGCTCCAGAATCCGCGACAGCGCGAAAATATTGCGCACATCGTCCTCGGCCAGCAGAATCTTGCGGCCTTCGAATACCGTGTCGCGCTGCCGCGCTTGCAGCAGCAACTTTTGTTGATCGGGCGGCAAGGTGGCTTCGACCCGATGCAGGAAGAGGCTTACTTCATCCATCAAACGCTCGGGCGACTTCGCTCCCTTGATGATGATCGAGCGCGAGTAACGGCGCAGGCGCTGTTCTTCGTCGCGGCTCAAGGCCCGGCCCGTGTAGACGATCACCGGCGGGAAAGCATATTTGCCGCCGCTGGCCATTTGTTCGAGCAGTTCGTAGCCGGAGGCATCCGGGAGCATCAGGTCCATGACCACGCAATCGAATGAGCGCTCCGACACCTGCTTGAGCGCTTCCGCCCCTGTCGCCGCGCCCACGATCTCGACGTCGTCCGCCTTCAACAGCAGCGTGATGTTTTCGCGCAGCGTTTCGTCGTCTTCCACGACCAGCACGCGCCGGGGACCCGATTTGAGCTTTTCCTCGACTTTGGCGAACGCCTCCATCAGCTCCTCGCGGGCGACGGGTTTGAGCGCATAGCCGATCGCGCCCAGCTCCAGCGCCGTCTGCGTGTGATCCTCGACGGACAACATATGGATGGGAATGTGCCGCGTCTCGGGATCGCGCTTGAGCTGATCCAGAATGCTCAACCCGGATTGATCGGGAAGATTGACGTCGAGCAGAATGCCGGCGGGCACCAGCTCGCGCGCCAGCTTCATCGCCTCGTCGCCGGAAATGGCGTGCACGAAATCGAAATTAAGGTCCCGCGCCAGATCGCGGATCACGGCGGCAAAGCGCTCGTCGTCTTCGATCAGCAAAATCAGGCGTTCGCGCCGCATCTTGACGCCTGCGGCACGTTGGGTTGCAGTGTGTGCAAGCTCCGCCACGGTGGGCGGCGCAGCCTCGGGCTGCGTCGAGAGCATCCCGGCAAACGAGCCGGCATTGCCGCGCGCCGCAGCGTGGGACGCGCCGTTCGTGTTCGAATCCGCACCGTCTGCCGTACCGCTACGCCGCGTGTGCACGCCGTCGGTCGGCCGCAGCATCGGTTCGAGCGACGCCATCGCGGCGCCACGAATGGCACTGCTCGCACTGTTTCGATCGTCTGCGCTGTCGGCCTGGCGGTCGTCCGCCTCCGCTGGCCCGGTCTCGAGCTCGATCGCGACCTGAACGGTGAACACACTACCTTCACCGGCGGTGCTCTGGACGGCGATATCGCCCCCCAGACGGCGCGCCAGTTCGCGCGAAATCGACAACCCCAGCCCGGTACCGCCATATTTGCGGCTGGTGGTGCCGTCCGCCTGGCGGAACGCTTCAAAAATCACCTGCTGCTGGGCGTCAGGGATACCGATGCCCGAGTCCCGCACGGCAAACGCGACCTTGCCCGCCGCGCCCGACTTCACGCGCAAACGCACGCTGCCCTGTTCGGTGAACTTGAAGGCGTTGGAGAGCAGGTTCTTCAGAATTTGCTGCAGCCGTTGACGGTCGGTCACGAGTGACGTGGGCGCATCGTCGTCGACCTCGATCGTAAACGCCAGACCGCGATCGGCTGCGATCGGCGCGAATTGCTGCCGCATCGGCTCGAGCAATCCCACCAAAGACATCGGCTCGGGATCGAGATCCACATGGCCCGCCTCGATCTTGGACAAATCGAGAATATCGTTGATGAGCGTGAGCAAATCGTTATTGGAGGCATGAATGGTCTGCGCATATTCGCGCACTTGCTCCGCGCTCAAACTGGATTTCGCATCGGACAGGATTTGCGACAGGATCAGCGAACTGTTCAACGGCGTACGCAGCTCGTGCGACATATTGGCCAGGAACTCGGACTTGTATTGATTGGCCCGCGTCAGCTCTTGCGCGTTGACCTGCAGCGTGCGCTGCGCGGCCATCAGATCCTGCTTCTGCCGATCCAGCCGCTGCGTATGCTCCTCGAGCTGAACGTTGGTTTGCTCGAGCTCGGCATGCTGATTTTCCAGACGGGCCTGCGACTCGCGCAACGCCCGGCCTTGCTCTTCGAGCTCTTCGTTGGAGACGCGCAGTTCTTCCTGCTGCACCTGCAATTCTTCGCTCTGCCGCTGGGTTTGCTCCAGAAGCGCCTTCAGGTGCTCACGATACGCGGCTGCCCGAATGGCCACGCCCACCGTCTCGCCGACCAGTTCAAGAAACTCGCGTTTATCTTCGAGCCGGGCGTCGCGCTGCACGAAACCCAACTCGATCACACCCAGCGGTCGCTTGTCGACCGTGATCGGCACCACCACCAGATGACGGGGGGCCGTTTCACCCAACATCGATTGCACCCGCACGTAATGATCCGGCAGATCGCGCACGATGATGGATTCGCCGCTACGGGCCACTTCTGCGGCCAGATTGCTGCCCGGACTGCCTTGTCCAGCGGCGACCACTTGCCCGTCCACCCCAAACGTGCCGGCCGGCACCAGCGTGCCCCGCTCAAGCCGTTGCATCACGCCGATCTGGGCATTCAGATACCGCGCCAACGTGGCCAGTACCGCGCGGCCGGCGGTGTCTACGTCGGGCTCACCCAGCAAACTGGAACCCACCTGGGTTTGACCGGATTGCAGCCACAACAACCGGCGTGCCTGCATGCGCTCGCCGATCACGCGTTCCGCAAGCCAGGCCACGACGAGAATGGCCACCGACCCGGCGCCGCGGTTCAATAACGGCAAATTACCGCCGATACCTTCCGGCTTGATGGTGTAACCCAGCCCGATCAACGCAATGATGGCGAGCGCAGTCAGTATCGGCAGGCCGCGGCGCGATTGCAGCACCGTCAGTACCAGCGGCACCAGATAGAAAACCCAGACCGCAACGCCAAGGGTTGTGACGCAATCGACGGCGAACACAACGCCGCACAGCACGACGATCAAGAGATTGACTGCGGTATTTTCTTTGTTATGGGGTGCCTGCATGGTTCACGATGTGAGAGGTTGGCCGGAGATCGAGGGCATGGGAAACCGCCGCGAGTTTACTTCCGGACGACGCATTATCGGAAACCGCTTCTCAACCGGGCGCCTGCGCCTGCGACGCCTGCTCTGCAGGACCATGCTGGCGGATCAGGTTATATGCCGTGTTTACGAGCCCGATATGCGAGAACCCCTGAGGAAAATTGCCGACCAGACGGCGGCGCACGGTGTCGTACTCCTCCGACATCAAGCCCAGGTCGTTACGCAGCGACAGCAACTTCTCGAAGAGCTTGCAGGCCTCGTCCCGGCGGCCGAGCATCACGTAGGCATCCGCCAGCCAGAAACTGCACGCCAAGAAAGCACCCTCCTGCCCGCGCAATCCATCGTCCACCTCGGTCGTGTCGTAGCGCAGCAACAGCCCGTTGTGCATCAGCCGCTGTTCGACGGCCCTGACGGTTCCGACGACCCGCGGATCGTCCGCCGGCAGGAAGCCGCTGATGGGGATCATCAACAGGCTGGCGTCGAGCGCTTTGCCGCCGTAATACTGCACGAAGGTGCCGCTGTTTTCATCGAAACCGTTGGCGCATATGTCCGCGTGGATGACGTCGCGCAACCTGGCCCAGCGCTCGACGGGGCCCGACAGCTTGAAACGTTCGGCCGACTTGACCGCGCGATCGAACGCTAACCAGCACATCAACCGCGAGAACGTGAAATGCCGCGAGGCGCCGCGCACCTCCCAGATGCCGTTGTCTTCTTGCTGCCAAATGGTTTCGAGCTTGGCCAACAATACTTTCTGCAGGCGCCACGACTCGGCAACCGGCGACAATTCCGCTTCGCGTGCAACGTGCAGCGTGCCGATAAGCTCGCCATACACATCGAGCTGCAACTGACCGGCCGCCTCATTGCCGATGCGCACCGGCTTGCTGTTTTCATATCCCGACAGCCAAGGCACCTCGTGCTCGGGGAGCCAGCGCTCGCCCGCAATGCCGTACATGATGTGCAATTGATCGGGGTGGCCCGAAGCCGCGCGCAGCAGCCACTGCTGCCATGCCTCCGCTTCTTCACGGTAACCGGCATTCAGCAGCGCATAGAGCGTGAGCGACGAATCGCGCAGCCAGCAAAAGCGGTAATCCCAGTTGCGGTTGCCGCCGATCGACTCGGGCAACGAGGTGGTCGGCGCGGCCACGATGCCGCCCGTAGGCTGAAACGTCAATAGCTTCAGCGTGATCAACGACCGCACCACCGCTTCGCGCCAGACTTTATTATCCGTTTCGCACACGCAGCGATTACTCCACTCGCGCCACCAGCCGATCGTGCGCTGCAGGCTCTCATTGCGATCCGGCACGAAATGCGGGATCTGATGCGACCGGTGATAAGACAGCGTGAACGGCACGGTTTGCCCCGCCTCGACCGAAAAACTGGCGTGGGTTTTCATATCGCGGCCCACCAACGGCACGCTGGTATGCAACTCGACTGCATCCGGCCCGGAGATGGCGCTCAACCCGTAATCGCGGCGACGCACCCAGGGCACCACTTGCCCGTAGTTGAATCGGAGGGCAAGCTCCATCTGCATCTCCACGCGCCCATGTTCCGCCCGAACGATGCGTACCACATCCACATGTCCCTCATCTTCGGACAACGGCATGAAGTCGACCAGCGTGACCGCACCGGTCGCTGTTTCGAACCGGGTTTCCAGCACGGCGGTACCCGGCACGTAGTGGCGCGTGACCCGGGCCTTGCGATCCTTGGGCCCGATCCGCCAATGCCCGTTGTCTTGATTGCCCAGCAACGACGCAAAGCACGCCGGCGAATTGAAGTGGGGCAGACACAGCCAGTCGATGGATCCCTCGCGCGACACGAGCGCGGCCGACAGCATATTGCCGATGACACCATAATGTTCGAGCGGGAGAGACATGACTCACGGTTCCTTTATCAACCTGCCCCACGAAAGTCGGGGTACAGGGTCATGCCGCCATCGACGAACAGGGTCGTGCCGGTGACGTAATCGGAATCGTCGCTAGCGAGCCAGCGTACGGCGCGGCCAACGTCTTCGGGCTCGCCGATACGCCCATACGGGATCAGCTTGAGGAGTTCGGCCAGCTTTTCTTCCGAGTCCCAGGCTTCCTTGTTGATCTTGGTTCGAATGGCGCCCGGCGCGATACTGTTGACACGAATTTTGTAGGGCGCCACTTCCTGCGCCAACGACTTCATCAACAACATGACGCCGCCTTTCGATGCAGCATAGTTCGTTTGGAACGCCCACGGTATGACTTCGTGCACGGAACTGATGAAGACGATGTTGCCCACGGCACGCACATCTCCGTTATCGGGCTGGCGTGTTTTGAAATGCCGCACCGCAGCGCGAGCACACAAGAACTGCCCGGTGAGATTGACGTCCATGACCGCTTTCCAGTCGGCCAGCGTCATTTGATCGAAATCCGCCGGCTTCTCGATGCCGGCGTTATTGACCAGAATATCGAGCTTGCCGAAACGCTCGATCGTCTGCGCAAACAGCGTTTCGATCTGCGCTTCGTCGCTCACGTCGGCCGGCATGGCAACCGCGCTGCCGCCCTGCTCTGCGATCGCGGCCACCTGCTTTTCAGCCGCCTCGCGCGAGGAGTCGCGCGGACGGTGATTGACGATTACCGTGGCGCCAGCTTGGGCCAATGCCATCGCACTCGCGGCGCCAATTCCGGCGCCGCCGCCCGTCACAATCGCAATGCGTCCATCGAGCCGCTGTTGATCCATACAGACCTCCGTCGTTGCACGTTAAAACGGGCCTGCATGCGCGGCCCTAGACGTGGGCACTCAGCACACGCTGTGCCGCCCCCATATCCTGCCAAGCCTCGGCGTGACACGTAAACATCAGAATCTGATGACGCGTGGCGGCATCGAACAGCGCCCGCTTCATCAAGGGTCGCCGCGCGTCATCCGTATGCACGAGCGCGTCGTCCAGCACCAGCAAGGTGGGACGTCCCGCTTCGGCCAACAGATCGGCGTAGGCCAGACGCGCCAGAATGCCCAGTTGTTCTTGCGTGCCGAAGCTCAGGCTGCGCAACGCATCGCTCGCCTCTCCCCGCACCAGGGTGGCCGGCATCAATTGATCGTCCAGCCGGATAGCCGCGCCCGGCGACCACAAGCCCAGATAATGATTGAGCCGGCGTGCGAGCGGCGCTTGGAGCCGTCGCGTGGCCGCCTCGCGTTGCGCGCCCAGCAGCTCGCTCAGCAGATCGAGTGCGCGAGCCCGACGGGCGAGTTCATCGCGGCGGCGCGCCAGACGCTCGACCTCGGCCGTCGCCGCCGCCAGCGCCTCTCCCACGCCTTGCGCACCTGCTTGTTCGAGACGTCCTTGCAACTGCAAGATGCGCTCGCGCTGCGCATCGTGCTCCTCGCGTGCAATCCGTGCCGACTGCTCAAAACGGCGCACATCCTGCGCCAGCAATTCGGGCTGGCGCGCGGCCAGCTCGGCTTGCGCACCGGCCAATTGCTGTGTGGCGGCCTGCCATTGCGCATCCGCTTCGCTGGCATGCACGGCATCCTGCTCGCGCTCGCGCACCCGGTCTGGATGATCGAGCGCATTGCAGGCGGCGCGCCATTGGCGACGCGCCCACTCGGCACGGGCCACCGCAGATTCCACATTGCCCGCCGCGCGCGCGGCGTCTTGCCGTGCGGCATCGAGTTGCTTTTCCGCGGCTTCGCTGCGTGCCAGCAAGGTTGCGTCGTCCGCGTCGCTGAATGCGTCCTCCCGCAGTTCCGCAACAGGCGGCGAGGCCGATCCGTCAAAGGCGAGTTCACCATCGCGTGCAACCACGGGCGAAGCCGCCGCGCGTTCGGCGACGATTGCCGCCCATTGCCGGTCATACTCGGCTTGGGCAGTCTGGGCGGCCGTGAGATCGTGCGTCAACGCATCGATTCCATTGGGCGCATGAATGGCGAGCGCACGACGCGCCAGCGCGATATCCTGCGTGCGATTCGATTGCCGCAGCCAGGCGCTTTGGGCGGCCGAAGCGTGGTCCACGCCCATGCGATCGAGCAGCGACTGCCGGCGGCGTTGCGCATCGATGACCTTGCCGCGCAAGGCGTCGAGATCGGCGCCGCCCGGCACGATATGAAAGACACCTACGCCGTCGACCGCAATGTCGGTAGCCGATGCCACGGCATACTCTCCCTCACCCGACACGACCGCACCACCGATGGTGACCGGTGCCCCGGCCGTCAACCGATAAGTGAGCTTGGGCGCGAGCGCCCCCATCTGCGCGGCCCATGTGGAGAGCGACTGCTCGAGCGCCTGCAATGCATCGATATCGCCTTGGGCAATTGCGGGGCCAACAGGCTCGGCTTGCAATGCCGCCAATTGCGTGTGCAGCACGGTGGCTTGGCGATGTTGCGCCGTCACCTGCAACGTCAATGCAGTGGCACGCTCGCGGCGCGCCAGCAGTTCACGCTGCGCCGCGCGCCGATGCACGGCGTCGCGCTCGGCACGCGCACGCAATGCCGCATCGGCGGCTTGCCGTTGTACCGCGTCGGCCTGTGCGGCAGCCTGGCGCACGCCCTCGATGGCAACGGCGGCGTCATCGCTTTGCACGCGCAACGTATCGCGCTCGGTGCGGTCGCGATGATCGCGCTGCATGCGCTCTTGTACCAACGCCTGCCGCTGCCGCAAGGTTTCAGTGTCGCGCACCAACGCCTCGACGCGTTGCCGCAGCGTTTCGGTTTGCGCCAGTTGCTCGCGCGCGGCTGCCGCTTGCTGTTCGAATTGCGCCCAGGGTTGTTCTGCCGCGCGGCGCGCCTGGCTTTGCCGCCACTGCGCCAATTGGTCGACGTCGCGGTCGAGCGCAGCGCGGTCCTGCTGCAATTGCGCCACGCGCAGCCCAGCCTGCTCCCACTGTTCTTCGGCTTCGCGATAGAGGCCCTTGGGACGGCCCGTGCGGGCATCGCGCAAGGCGCCGCGCGCAGCCGCCACGGATTCGAACAAGCGATCCCCATCGCTGGCCGTCAATTCGCCGGAAATCCGCGTAAGGGCATCCCGCAAATGCTGGCCGGCGTAGGCCGCCACATCGGTGATCGACTGACTGCTGCCCTGTTGTATCCATAGCAAGCCCGGAATGCCGCCGTGCTCGGTTTTGCTTTGGCCCTTGAGCGGCAACTCATACCCCAGCAACTGCGCCAAGGCATCTTCGGCCGCCTCCCCTTCGAGACGACGCTCGCCGTCGATCGTCAATTCGCAACGCGCACGGTTGAGAAAGGTTTTGCGCAGACGATAGGTCGAGCCCGCCTGCTCGAAATCCACATCGATCGACGGCCGCGGTTGCGCCAAGCCCCACGGCGCCAGATCGGACACCATTTTGGTTTTGAAGCGTTCGAGAAATGCCGCCCGCAGCGCGGCAGCGACCGTGCTTTTGCCGGCTTCGTTCGGGCCCACGAAAATGTTGAGGCCATCGGTAAGCCCATCGAGCACCAGGGGCGTGCGGAACTGCCGGAATTCTTCCAGCGCCAGGCGCGTGATCTTCATGCCGGACTCCCGGCAGTACGCGTGGCTTCCTGCTGAAATTGCACCAGCAAGCGCAACGCGTCGCGCGCCGTTTCGCCTTGCGCCGTGCCGCCTTCGGCCTGCATGGCTTGCAGCGTGTGGGCCACGTCGGCCACATAGCCGTCCAGGCCAAGCGTAGACAAGTCGTGCGCGTCCGGCGCCAACACCACCTGCGCCGTATCGACGCGCAATGCGCGCACACGGGCATCGGCCTCGCCCAGCACACCCTGCAAACGCTCCCATGCCATGAGCGTCAACGATCCGGACACGTCCAGGCGCAACACATCGTCGCTTCCGAGCGTGGCAAGTCGCTGCGCCAGGGCGTCGATATCGGCGTCGACCAACAACGGCGCCTGCCAGGACAGCCAGCGATAACGGGCGACGCGCAAGCGGTCGACGACCGGCTCGGCACCTGCCGCATCGATACGCACGATCAGCACATCGCCGGGATCGTTGCCGCGAAACCGCTCGGGCTCGGGCGTGCCGCTGTACCAGGTTCGGGCGTCCAGGCGCAGGCAGCCGTGCCAATCGCCCAGCGCCAGGTAATCCAATCGGGCAGTGACCGCGCGATCCGCGGCAATGGGATTGGCGGAGTCGATGCCCTCATCCAGCTTGCCGGTCACGCTGCCGTGCGCCAAGCCGATGCGAAGCGCGCCGGCTGGCGTATCGAGGCGATCGAATGCGCCGGTCACATCGTCGTAGGTATGCCGTTGAGTGAGAGGCGCCGCGAGCACGGCGATTGTGTCGCCAATCATCAACACGCCCGGTTCGAGCGCGAGATGCACGTTGGGCGGCACGCAACCGAGCGCTTGGGCCCGCGTCCAGACGCTTTCGGCCAACGCCGCGTCGTGGTTGCCCGGAATCATCACCCACGGGCCCGCATAAGCGGAAAGCGCGGCGAACAAACGGCGGATCGTGCGGTCCGAAACGGCTTGCGTATCGAACACGTCGCCCGCAACGAGCACCGCGTCGACGCCGCGCGCCTGGGCCAGGCGAGCAATGCCCGCGACGGTATCGAATCGCGCCTCGGCCAGCAGCGCGCCGGATTCGACTTCGAATTGACCGTATTGGCGGCCGATCTGCCAATCGGCCGTATGAATAAAGGTTGCCACGTGCGTCCTGCCTTTCGTTCGTATGGACACGATCATACGTTCTTGTGATGACCGTGCAAGCCGTAGAACTACGTGGGCACGCCAGTTGCACAGCTCCTCACTTGCCTTACCGAGAGACTGCCGTGATCACGCTTACCAACGCCCGCCGTATCGCCCTGAGTCTGGGCGCTGCCTTGTGCCTGACAGCTGCAGTTCACGCGGCTGCGCCTGCCGCACCCGACGCGGCCTTTCTGAAAGAGGCGGCGCTGGACGGTCAATTCGATATTCAATCGAGCCGATTAGCCGAAAGGCTGGGCGAAAGCGACGTGGTCAAAAAGTACGCCGCGCAGATGGTCGACGACAATCGCCGCATCGAGAACGCCTTGAAGAAGCTCGCCATGGACAAGAAAGTCGATCTGCCCGTGGGACCCGGCGATGCGCACCATGCCACGTTGAAGAAGCTATCCGCGCAGAAGGGCGACGCCTTCGACCGCGCCTATATGGAGCAGGCCGGATCGAAGCGGCAGGCCGCCTCGCTGAAACAGTTTCAACAGGCAGCGGCAAATGCCAAAGACAAAGACGTACGCGCTTTTGCCCAGGAAATGGTGCCGGTGCTCACCGACCACCACACGCGTGCGGTAGAGACTGCCGCCGCACTGAAGAAGTAGCCGCACGGATAGCCGCGCAGCCCGGGCTCAATCCATGCCCATGAAACCGCCTGTTTGATGGCGCCACAGGCGCGAATACAGGCCGCCCGCCGCAATCAGCTCGGCATGCGTGCCCGACTCAACGATCTTGCCGCGTTCCATGACGACCAGCCTGTCCATCCGCGCAATCGTCGATAACCGATGAGCGATGGCAATCACCGTTTTGCCGCGCATCAATACATCCAGGCTTTCCTGAATCGCGGCTTCCACTTCGGAATCGAGTGCCGACGTAGCCTCGTCCAGCACAAGAATCGGCGAATCCTTCAAGAGCATGCGGGCAATCGCCACGCGCTGACGTTGACCGCCGGAGAGTTTGACGCCCCGCTCACCCACATGCGCATCCAACCCGATCCGGCCTTCGCGATCGCCGAGCGCATTGATGAACGAGTCGGCCTTGGCCTGCGCCACGGCCTGCACGATCTCTTCTTCGGTCGCCTCGGGCCGGCCATACCGCAAGTTTTCGCGAATCGATCGATGCAGTAACGATGTGTCCTGCGACACCACGCCGATCTGCGCTCGCAGGCTTTCCTGCGTCACGCGCGAAATATCCTGTCCGTCGATGGCGATGCGCCCGCCCTCCACGTCGTACAAGCGCAGCAGCAGATTGACCAGCGTGGATTTGCCGGCCCCGGAGAGGCCGATCAAACCGATCTTCTCGCCTGCGGCGATATGGAGATCGAGCTTGTCGATCAAGCCAGCGCCTTTACCGTAATGGAAATCGACACCTTCGAAATCCAGCGCACCGGCCGTCACGCGCAACGGCGGCGCATCGGGTACATCGACGATGCTGCGAGGACGCGAGATCGTGTTGATGCCGTCTTGCACATTGCCGACGTTTTCGAAAATGCCGTTGACCACCCACATGATCCAACCCGACATATTGTTGATCTGGATCGCCAAGCCCACAGCCAACGTGATCGCACCCACGGAAATGCGGCCGATGGACCACAGCCACAACGCCAATCCGGCAGTGCCCACGATCAACACGCCATTGAGCAACATGATGCAGAAGTCCATGGCCGTGATCACACGTGCCGCGTACTGGGCGCTGCCGGTTTCTTCCGCCAAGGCCTCACGCGCATAGCGTTCTTCGCCCGCGTTGTGGCCGAACAGTTTCAACGTGGTGATGTTGGTATAGCCGTCGACAATGCGACCCATCAGTTTGGCGCGCGCTTCTGCCGCGACCGCCGAGCGGGCCTTCACACGCGGAATGAATACGCGCAGGACGACCGCATAGCCGACGATCCAGATGATCAACGGCACGGTAAGCCGCCAGTCGGCCTGCGCAAACAGGATCAAGGCACTGCCGGCATAGATGAACACATGCCACAGTGCATCCACTGCCTGCACGGCCGAATCGCGCAACGCATTGCCGGTTTGCAGAATGCGCTGCGCAATGCGGCCGGCAAAATCGTTGTGAAAAAAACCGATGCTTTGCTTGAGCACGTAGCGGTGCGTCTGCCAGCGAATCAATGTGGTCAGGTTGGGATTGACCGTTTGATGCACCAGCAAATCGTGCAGTCCGATGAAGAGCGGCCGCACGATCAATGCCACGCCGGCCATCAGCAGCAGGGTGCTGCCATGAGTCGAGAAAAACGCACCGGGCGGTGTGGACTGCGCCAGATCGACGATATTGCCCACATAACGAAACAACGCCACTTCGATCAACGCGGCAACCAGGCCCACGGCGAGCAGGGCAAACAGCACCGGCCACACCTGAACGAGATAATAGATATAAAACTTGGCGACGCGCGCGGGTGGGGTTGCATCGCTGGCTGGCTGGAAGGGATCGATCAGCCGTTCGAACCGCGCAAAAATACCCCGAGTCGATGTGTTGGACATGACGGCTTAAACCGCACCCGCAGCAAAGTCAGGCTCGACCGTCAGACGCACCGACAACGTGTGCGCCTCACCGGGTTCGAGCGTCAGCAGATCGGCTGCGGCGCGCGCGGTTTCGATGCACAACATGCCGCGCCATGCCTCGTCGTCGAACTGCGTCAGGCGGCGCGCTTTGTCGATCCACGGGTTCCACACAATCGCGGACGCCGAACCCTGGGTATGGATGTGAATCGTGCGCTGCCAACCTGGATCGTGGATCACCGCATGCCCTGCGAAGCCTTGATAAATCCGGTCGGTTTCACCGGTAAAGCGAATCGCGCCGGCCTGCGGCTTTTCGCGCCAATCATCCAACGTGTCGATGTAGTGCGTGCCGTCAAAGCCATCGACCGACACCGCATGCACATCGCTGACGGCAAAATACGTATGCAGCGCCTGCGTCATGGATAACGGCCCGGTGCCGCGGTTGAGCGTGGTGAGCGACAACGTGACGGCGGTGTCGAAGCGCATCGTCAACGCAGCACGTGCGCTGTGCGGCCAACCGTCCAACCCTTCGGGCAGGTCGAGCGTGAACACCAACGTGGCACCCTCGGCATCGGTACTCTGCGAGGTCAGGTTCCACAGCAAGGTGCGGGCGACCCCATGCTTGGGTGGATCGTCCATATCGGCGGCTTCGGCGCGCACGACGTGCGGATTGCGCGCCAGGTCGCCAAACCACGGCCAGCACACCGGGACGCCGCCACGCGGGCTTTCGCCCAATCGAAACTCAGCCTGCTCGCTCAACCACACCAAGGGCGGCTGATCGGTGGGACGGTAACGCAACAAATGCGCGCCCTGCTCCGAGACGCACGCTTCGCCGTGCGGCGTGCGTACCCGCCAGCACACCAGTTCGTCGAGCATGATGCGGTCGATCGTGCAGAGAGAAGTTTCGGTCATCGTGTCTTGGGCATTAGAGAAGCGTGGCTAACCGCGAAAGCGCCGAGCCGTCAGCCGCGGCCAGAACGGTTATCGGTTTTCGGTGCGGCGGGCGTTTGGTTGCCGGGATCGCGAGCAGTATCGGGGTCGACCCCTGGCGGGATATTAAACCCCGAATCGCGGTCGGTGTCGGTGGATTCCGGCGGCGCGTCGGCAGGCGCTACGGCCGGCGTTTTGGGCGGTGGGGGATCGGTGCGGGACGCATCGTTGGGCTGCTGGTTGCGCGGCAGGCTCATGGCATTCTCCAGACATGGCGGACAATGACGATCGGCGGCCTCGCGCCGCCGATGACGAGACTCTCGCAGCGGCAAATCCAGCAAGGGGCATGCCGAGACGAGTTCGGTGTCATCGCCGGCCGGGTGCCCGCCCGCGCGGGTTCACAGCGAGGTGCGCAGGGTCCAGATCTCGGGAAACAGCACCACGTCGAGCATCTTGCGCAGATAGCTCACGCCGCCGGTGCCGCCAGTGCCACGTTTGAAGCCGATCACGCGCTCGACGGTAGTGACGTGACGGAAGCGCCACTGACGAAAGGCGTCTTCGAGATCGGTCAGCTTCTCGCCCAGCTGATAAAGATCCCAATACCGCTCTGAATCGCGATAAACGGTCAGCCACGCCAATTCGACGCCAGGGTCGGCCTGGTAGGGTTGCGTCCAATCCCGCTGGGTAGCGGTGGCCGGGACGCCGATGCCATGACGCGCCAGCAACCGCAGCGATTCGTCATATAGCGAAGGCGCTTCGAAGGCCGCCTGCACCTGCGCCTGCAGATCCGGGCGATGCGCATGGGGCTTGAGCATGGCCGCATTCTTGTTGCCCAGCAGAAACTCGATCTGGCGATACTGAAAGCTCTGAAATCCGCTGGAGCGCGCCAAGTACGGTCGCAGCGCCGAATACTCGGGCGGCGTCATGGTGGCCAGCACATCCCACGCATGCACCAATTGATCCATGATGCGGCTCACGCGCGCCAGCATCTTGAACGCTGCCGCCAGACGGTCGTGCGCCACGTTGTCGATCGCGGCACGCAACTCGTGCAGCATCAGCTTCATCCACAACTCGCTGGTCTGATGCTGCACGATGAAGAGCATTTCATTGTGCTCGGGCGACAGCGGATGCTGCGCGGTGAGCAGCGCATCCAGATGGAGATAGTCGCCGTAGGTCATGTCGCGCGAGAAATCGAGCTGCGCGCGTTCTTCGCGGACGATGTCCGCGGGTGTTTGGGGTTCGGTCATTGCGCTCTCCGGGTTGCTCACGTCACTGCCGCGCGTTGCGCAAAGCGCGCCTCACGCCATTCTCCACCCTCAAGCACCTGGCGCAGTTGTTCCACTGATCGCCACACGTCCATATAGCTCGTATACAACGGCGTAAAGCCGAAACGCAAGATATCCGGCGCCCGGAAGTCGCCGATCACGCCGCGGGCGATCAGCGCCTGCACGATCGCATAGGCGCCGTCCGGCAGACTGAAACACACCTGGCTGCCGCGCTGGGCGCCGTCACGCGGGCTGGCCAGCTCGAGGCCGTGACCGGCACAGCGCGATTCGACCAGTTCGATAAACAGTTGCGTCAATGCCAACGACTTCTCGCGCAGTGCAGCCATGCCGCCCAAGGGCTCGGCTGCCAGCATGCTGTCCACCCCACACTCCAGCGCAGAGAGCGACAGGAGCGGCGGCGTGCCGCACAGAAAGCGGTTGATACCCGGCGCCGGCGCATAGCCGGTCGTGAAGGCGAAAGGCGCGGCGTGGCCCATCCATCCCGACAACGGCTGCGTGGCAGCCTCGGCGTGACGGCGATGCACCCACACGAATGCGGGTGCGCCCGGGCCGCCATTCAGATATTTGTAGCCGCAACCGATCGCGAAATCCGCGTCCGCGCCATTCAAGTCGACGGGTACGGCGCCTGCCGAATGCGCCAGATCCCAAATCGTGAGCGCACCGGCGCGATGGGCGGCCGCCGTGATGCCGGCCATATCGTGCATCCGGCCGGTACGATAGTTGACGTGCGTGAGCAGCAACACCGCCACGGTATCGTCCAGCGTACCCAGAATGTCATCAGGTTCGATCAGATCGAGCGTGAAACCTTGCTCGCGCGCCAGCGATTCGGCAATGTACAGATCGGTGGGAAAGTTGCTGCGCTCGCTCACGATGCGTTTGCCGCCGCGCCCAGCCTGCCTGGCCAGCGCGCACGCAGCCGACAGCGCCTTGTACAGGTTGACCGAGGTGGAATCGGCGACGATCAATTCGCCCTCCGCTGCCCCGACCAGTCGCGCGATCTTGTTGCCCACGCGCTGCGGCAGGTCGATCCAGCCGGCGGTATTCCAACTGCGGATCAGGCCGTCGCCCCACTCTTGCGCGATGACGTCCTGCACGCGCGCCGCGGTGGCTCGCGGCAGCACGCCCAACGAATTGCCGTCCAAGTACACTTCATCGGGATTGAGTACGAAGTTGTCGCGCAAACTGCGCAGCGGGTCTGCCGCGTCGCGCGCCGCACACGTTGACTCGTCGATCGTCATGACGTTTTTCCGGTAAAACAGGGTGGTCGATGCCGCAACCACGCCCTCATTGATTGAGCGGTGCGCGGCGCTCGACGCTTGGCGTCGAATGCGACCGCAGGCATACTTTAAGCTTAAATCATTTCGCGCAGGAATTGGATATGACAAGGCTCTGGGATATCTCACCGCCCGTGCGTGCGACCTCGCCCGTTTTTCCGGGCGACACGCCGTTTTCGCAGCAGTGGAAATGGACTATCGGCCCGGAGTGCCCGGTCAACGTCAGCGAGATCCGCCTGTCGCCTCATGTGGGCGCGCACGCCGATGCGCCGTTGCACTACGACGCGAAGGGCGCCCCCATCGGTGAGGTAGCGCTGGAGCCGTTTCTGGGCGCATGCCGGGTGATTCACGCGATCGGCGTACACCCCCTCATCAAGATCGCCGATCTGCAACATGCCGCTGCCGCGCTGCCGCCGCGCGTGCTGGTGCGCACCGAGCAGTGTGCGGCCGTCGATGCCTGGCGCGACCGTTTCGCCGCCTTCGCGCCGGAAACGCTGGATTGGCTCGCCGAACGGGGCGTGCGACTCGTAGGGATCGACACCCCCAGCGTCGACCCGGGCTCGAGCAAAACGCTGGATAGCCATCACCGCCTGCGCCAACACGATATGCGCGTGCTGGAAAACCTGGTGCTGGATGCCGTGCCGGCGGGCGACTACGAGCTGATTGCCCTTCCCCTGGCCCTGGCCGACGCCGATGCCAGTCCCGTACGCGCCGTGCTGCGCGCCCTGCGATAGCGGTGCAATGCTCATCGGCGACTAAGGTATAGTCGCCGCTGATGGACCTGCCAGTATTGAGGACAACGGCCGATGAGTTACGACCCCAACAATATCTTTGCAAAGATCCTGCGCGGCGAAGCGCCCTGCGTGAAAGTGTATGAGGACGACGCCACGCTCGCCTTCATGGACATCATGCCGCAAACGGATGGCCACGTGCTGATCATCCCGAAGGCCGCCGCCGCCACGTTGATGGATGTGCCGGCCGACGCCTTGCAGGCCACCATTCTGACCACGCAACGGCTGGCCCGCGCAGTGAAAACCGCCATGCAGGCACCCGGCATCTATGTGGCGCAAATGAATGGCGAGGCTGCCGGCCAGACGGTGCCGCACTGCCACTTTCACGTCATCCCCCGCCACCCCGGCCGCACCTATCGCGATCACGCCACGACCATGGCCGACAGCGCCGTGCTTGAGGCCAACGCGCAGAAGATTCGCGCGGCGCTCGCCGAATAACGTTCGATACAACAGCGCGGCAGCCGCCGCGCAGCGCATACGTCGCCGCAGAAGCGATCGATGCAACACCGGCCGCCGCGACGCCGTCAGTCGCGGCATCGCCATCCCCCGACTTCTCAAGGAGTAGACAATCGTGGCCACCCCCGCAGCAAAACCATTTCGCATTGCAGTGATCCCCGGTGACGGGATCGGCAAGGAAGTCATGCCCGAAGGCCTGCGCGTGCTCGAAGCCGCCGGCAAACGCTTCGGCCTGACCTTCGATTTCCAACACATCGAATGGGCCAGTTGCGACTATCACAAGGTGCACGGGCAGATGATGCCCGATGACTGGAAAGATCAGATCGGCAACTGCGATGCCATCTACTTTGGCGCGGTGGGCTGGCCCGATCTGCTGCCCGACCACATCTCGCTGTGGGGATCGCTGCTGAAATTTCGCCGCGAATTCGACCAGTACATCAATCTGCGCCCGGTGCGATTGTTCGACGGCGTGCCCTGCCCGCTGGCCAACCGCAAGCCCGGCGACATCGACTTTCTGGTCGTGCGCGAAAACACCGAAGGCGAATACAGCTCGGTGGGCGGCCGTATGTTTGAAGGCACCGATCGCGAGATCGTGCTGCAGGAATCGATTTTCACGCGCATTGGTACCGACCGCGTGCTGCGCTTCGCGTTCGAGCAAGCCCAGCGCCGCGATCGCAAGCACGTGACCGTGGCCACCAAGTCGAACGGCATCGCCATCAGCATGCCCTACTGGGATGAGCGCGCCGAACTGATGGCCGCGCAGTATCCCGAGATCACCACCGATAAACAGCACATCGATATTCTGAGCGCACGCTTCGTGCTGCAACCGGATCGCTTCGATGTGGTGGTGGCGTCCAATCTGTTTGGCGACATCCTGTCCGATCTGGGCCCAGCCTGCGCCGGCACGATCGGCATCGCGCCTTCGTCCAACTTGAATCCCGATCGCGACTTTCCGTCGCTCTTCGAGCCGGTGCACGGTTCAGCGCCGGATATCTATGGCAAGGGCATCGCCAACCCGATCGCGATGATCTGGTCGGGCGCCATGATGCTGGAGTTTCTCGGTCAGGGCGCCGGCGGCGACGTGCAGCAACGCACCGATGCGGCATTCGCTGCCATCATGCAAGCCATCGAAACGGTCTTGCGCGATGGCCCGATCACGCCCGACCTGAAAGGCAGCGCGAAGACGTCGGATGTGGGCGCGGCCATCGCCAAGCTCGTCGCGGCCTGAGGCGGCCTGATAACGGTCTTGCTGCGTCTTGCGGCAAGCCCGAGGCGCTGCTGGGTTCCGCCGAACCGAGCAGCACTATCAATCGTTCATACCGACAAATGGCGACGCACGTCGTCGCCATCGATATGCGTGCGATCGCCGCTGGCGACCACTTCGCCCCGTGACAGCACCACGAACTGATCGGCCAGCTCGCGCGCGAAATCGAAATACTGCTCGCACAGCAGAATCGCGATATCGCCGCGTTGACGCAGCAGGCGAATCACGTTGGCGATATCTTTGATGATCGACGGCTGGATGCCCTCGGTGGGTTCGTCCAGGATGATAAGTTTGGGCTCGGCCACCAGCGCCCGCGCGATCGCCAACTGCTGTTGCTGGCCACCCGATAGATCGCCGCCCCGGCGGGCGAGCATCGTGCGCAGCACCGGAAACAGCTCGAAGATTTCGCCCTTGATGCGGCGCGCGTCGCGCCCGCTGCGCGTGGCCATGCCCATCAGAATATTTTCTTCTACCGTGAGCCGCGCGAAGATGTCGCGCCCCTGCGGCACATAAGCCATGCCACGCGCCGCGCGCCGGTGCGGTGCGAGACGGGTGATGTCGGCCCCTTCGAAACGCACGTCGCCCGCCGCAACGGGCAGCACGCCCATCAAGCATTTCAAGAGCGTGGTCTTGCCCACGCCATTGCGCCCCAAGAGCGCCATCACTTCGCCTGAGCGAACGGTAAGCGATACGTCGCGCAGCGTGTGGCTGCCACCGTAATACTGGTCGATATGATTGACCTCGAGCATGTCAGCGTCCCAGATAAACTTCGATCACACGCGGATCGGCCTGCACATGCGCCATCGTGCCTTCAGCCAATACCGCGCCTTCGTGCAGCACCGTGACTTTGCCGGGGCCGGCGATCTGCGTGACGAAATCCATGTCGTGCTCCACCACCATCAGCGAATGCTTGCCGCGCAACTCGTTGAGCAGTTCGCCGGTACGTTCGGTTTCGGCATCGGTCATCCCAGCCACCGGTTCATCGAGGAGCAACAGTTGCGGCTCCTGCATCAACAGCATGCCGATCTCCAGCCACTGCTTTTGCCCGTGCGACAGCAAGCCCGCCATGCGCCAGATTTCCGGCGTGAGGCGAATGAGCGCGAGCGTGTCCGAGATGCGATCCTGCTGTTCGCTTGACAGCCTGGCGAAGAGCGTCGAGCGCACGCCCTTGTTCATCTTCATCGCGAGTTCGAGGTTCTCGAACACGGTATGGTTTTCGAACACCGTGGGCCGTTGAAACTTGCGGCCGATCCCGGCATCGGCAATCTGCGCTTCGTTCAGGGTAGTGAGATCGATGTTCTGGCCGAAGAACACCGTACCGCCCGTCGGCCGCGTCTTGCCGGTGATCACGTCCATCATCGTGGTCTTGCCGGCGCCGTTGGGGCCGATCACGCAACGCAACTCGCCCACGCCGATATCCAGGCTCAAGTTGTTGAGTGCCTTGAACCCGTCGAAGCTCACCGTGATGTCTTCCAGATACAGGATGGCGCCGTGGGATGTATCCACACCGGCCGGGCGCACCCGGCCATAGCCGGCCTCGCCGCTGGGGCCACCTTCGGTGAGCGATTGCGCATCGCGCTCGGCGGCAGGATGCAATGTCATACGCGGCGCTCCTCACGATGCCGCATGATGCGGCGAACCAGGCCGACGATGCCCTGCGGCAGAAACAACGTCACCAATACGAAAATCAATCCCAGGCAGTACAGCCAGTATTCGGGCAGCACGCTGGTGAACCACGTTTTCAATCCATTGACAGCGCCCGCGCCGATGATGGGGCCGATCAACGTGCCGCGCCCGCCCGTGGCCACCCAGATCACCATCTCGATCGAGTTTTCGGTCGACATTTCGCCCGGGTTGATGATGCCGACCTGCGGCACATACAGGGCACCCGCAATGCCGCACAGCACGGCTGATAACGTCCAGACGAAAAGCTTGAAGCCGAGCGGGTCGTAGCCGATGAAGCGCAGCCGGCTTTCCGAATCGCGTACCGCCGTGAGCACGCGGCCGAGCTTGGATTGCGTGATGACGCGAGCCAGCACCAGCGCGCCGAACAACACCGCCAGCGTGATCCAGTACAGCCCGGCGCGCGTGCTCGCCGCGGTGATGTCGAACCCCAGAATGCGCTTGAAATCGGTGAAGCCGTTGTTGCCCCCGAAGCCCGTATCGTTGCGGAAGAAAAGCAGCATCGCGGCATAGGTGAGCGCCTGCGTGATGATCGAAAAGTACACGCCCTTGATTCGCGAGCGAAACGCAAAGTAGCCGAAGAGAAACGCCAGCACGCCCGGCACCAACAGCACCAGCAGCCAGGCGTAAGCGAAGTGATCCGTGCCCCACCAATACCAGGGGTAGGTCTTCCAGTTCAAGAACACCATGAAGTCCGGCAGATCGCTCTGGTAGACGCCATCGCGCCCGATCGCCCGCATCAAATACATCCCGTGCGCGTAGCCGCCCAGTGCGAAAAACAGACCATGGCCCAGCGACAGAATGCCGGCATAACCCCACACCAGATCCAGGGCAAGCGCGGCGAGCGCGTAGCACATGAACTTGCCGAGCAAGGCGACGGCATAGCTGGAAATATGCAACGGATGATCGGGTGCGAACACCAGATTGGCCGTCGGCAGCACGGCCAGGATGGCGACGGCCGCGAGCAACCCGAGCCAGGCTTGCGGAGAGAACAGACTGCGTCGCGTCATCAATGCGGGATGCAGGCTGGGGGGTGCGGCCAGCGTAGCGGCTTGGTTCATTCGACACTCCTGCCACGCGGCGCGAAGAGGCCTTGTGGGCGCTTTTGCACGATCAAGACGATCAGCACGAGGATGATGATCTTGGCCAGCACGGCGCCCGCATAAGGTTCCAGAAACTTGTTGACGGTGCCCAGGCCCATGGCGGCGATCACCGTGCCGGCGAGCTGCCCGACGCCGCCCAGCACCACCACCATGAACGAATCGACGATGTAGCCGCGACCGAGATCCGGGCCCACATTACTCAGCTGCGAAAGCGCGACACCCGCCAGGCCGGCGATGCCCGAGCCGAGCCCGAACGCCAGCATATCGATGCGGCCGGTGGGCACCCCGACGCAATCGGCCATGCGGCGATTTTGCGTGATGGCACGCACGAAGAGCCCCAGCCGCGTGTGATTGAGCAGCAGCCACACAAGGAAGACCACCAGCGCGGCAAACACGATGATGGCGATGCGGTTGTAGGTGAGCACGAGACCGCCCAGCACCGTGACGCCACCGGACATCCAGGAGGGATTGCTGACTTCAACGTTTTGCGCGCCGAAGAGTGTGCGCACCCCCTGCATCAGAATCAGGCTGATGCCCCAGGTGGCCAGCAACGTTTCGAGCGGCCGGCCGTAGAGCCAGCGGATCACCGTGCGCTCCAACGCCATGCCCACCAGCGCGGTGATCACGAAGGCCAGCGGCAACGCGGCGATCACATACCAGTCGATCCACGCGGGCATCCACTGCCGGAAGAAGGACTGGGTCATGTAGGTGGTGTAGGCGCCGATCATCAGCAGCTCGCCGTGCGCCATGTTGATGACGCCGATCAGGCCGAACGTGATGGCCAGCCCGATGGCGGCCAGCAACAGCACACTGCCCAGGCTGATGCCGTAGAACAGATTGCCGCTCCACTCGATCAGCGCCTGGTGCCGATCGATCTGCTTCAAGGCATTGACGGCCGCTTCGCGCACCGACGCATCGGGCTCAGAAAAGCTGCCATCGGCACGGGGCATCGCCAGCGCGGCGAGCACAGGCCTGAAGGCCGCGCTTTCGGTGTTGCCGAGCAATTCGGCGGCCGTGCGGCGGCGTGCCGGATCGTCGCTCTGCAACGCCAGATTGGCGCGCGCGATGTCCAGCGCATCGCGCACCGCCGGATGTTGTTCCTTCTCACGTGCGGCATCGAGCGTGGGCAGGAGCGCCACATCGCTGCCGCTCTGCAACCGCTGGGCGGCTTGCAGACGCACTTGCACGTCGTCGGCAAAAAGACGGGAAGCCGCCAGGGCGCCCGCGATGGCGCGCCGCAAGCGGTTGTTGATGGTGATGGCCCCCGCATCGGCGGGCATCGCCAAGGTACTGCCGTCGATCGGGTCGAGGGCCGCGCCACCGGCACTGCCCGCACCGATCAGCACGCGGCCGACCGGCGTGGCAAACAGCGCGCCGGTATTGAGCGCTTCGAGCACCCGTGCAGCCGCCGGGTCGGGCAACTGACCCAACGCCGCAATCGCCGCGAGCTTGGCGTCGGTTTCGCTTGCTACAAGCGGCGCCAGCAGGGCTGCGTTCACACCGCCCGGCGCAGCTGCGCCGGCGGTGTGCGCGAACACGGCAAGCAGCCCGATCGCCAGCCATCGATACCAAACCCGGGTGATTGCCGAATGCACGATTGCGCTCCTGTCGCGTCAGAGACCTTGCTTGCCTTCGTTACCCGCGATATACGGGCTCCAGGGTTGCGCGCGGATCGGACCCTTGCTCTTCCACACCACGTCGAACTGACCATTGGCATTGATTTCGCCGATGAACACGGGCTTGTGCAGGTGGTGATTGGTCTTGTCCATTTCGATGGTGAAACCGTCGGGCGCGGCAAACGTCTGACCGCCCATGGCCGCGATCACCTTGTCCACGTCGGTCGACTTCGCCTTCTCGACGGCCTGCTTCCACATATGCATGCCGACGTACGTCGCTTCCATCGGATCGTTGGTCACGACCGTATTCGCGTTCGGCAGACCCTTGGCCTTCGCATAGGCCTTCCACTTGTCGATGAACGCCGTATTGACGGGATTGTTGATCGACTGGAAGTAGTTCCAGGCAGCCAGGTGGCCCACCAGCGGTTTGGTATCCACACCGCGCAGTTCTTCCTCGCCCACCGAGAACGCTACCACCGGCACGTCGGTCGCCTTCAGTCCGGCGTTACCCAATTCCTTGTAGAACGGCACGTTCGAATCGCCGTTGATCGTGGAGATCACGGCGGTGCGCCCACCCGTGGAGAAGCGCTTGATGTTGGCCACGATGGTTTGATAATCGGCATGACCGAACGGGGTATACACCTCGTCGATGTCGCTGTCCTTCACGCCTTTCGAATGCAGGAAGGCGCGCAGGATTTTGTTTGTGGTGCGCGGATAGACGTAGTCGGTGCCCAGCAGCACGAACCGCTTGGCGCCGCCGCCATCTTCGCTCATCAGGTACTCGACGGCCGGGATGGCTTGCTGGTTGGGCGCGGCACCGGTGTAGAACACATTTTTTTCAAGCTCTTCGCCTTCGTATTGCACCGGATAGAACAGCAGACTGTTCAGTTCCTTGAATACCGGCAGCACCGATTTGCGCGACACCGAGGTCCAGCAGCCGAACACCACCGACACCTTGTCCTGCGCGATCAGTTGGCGGGCTTTCTCGGCGAACAGCGGCCAGTTCGACGCCGGGTCGACGATGACGGCTTCGAGCTTCTTGCCCATCACGCCGCCGTTGGCATTGATCTCGTCGATCGTCATGAGCGCCACGTCTTTGAGCGACGTTTCGGAAATAGCCATGGTGCCCGACAGGGAATGCAGAATGCCGACCTTGATCGTGTCTTCAGCTGCCATCAATTGCGGCATCCAACCCGACATGGCCAACAGGCTCGCGGCGGTCAGTTGTTTAAGAACAAGTCTGCGCTTCATGGTGAATCCTTCGAAGAAAGGGCCGGCGCGGCCGGCATGATGGTCTGAACAACCTGGACGCCTGCGAGTAAGACGGCTTGCGGCCTGGCCTCATCGCGTGATGGGACTCAAAGCAAAATGAATGCCAACTTTTCGCAATTCATGACCTCGCACGCGCGTACTTAAGGGAAGGTCGTGCCGCCCATGCGGCCTGGCATCGATCGGCTAAATCGAAGCGATCGAAGACAGCACCAACACGGTGCGATAAGCGATCTATTTCGGTGCGCATGTCCGAAATCGTGCCGTACGCGTTAACCCTGAAACCGGCCAACAATCGTCACCCATTGCCCGGAAAGCATTGATACACGCGGCTTGCAGCGTATGGGCATGAAAAGTTGGCATACGTATTGCTTGAGTACGCGGACATGTATACCAACGAGGATTTCTCTCATGCCCGTCTCCGTTTCTCCGCTGCCGACCCTCGGCTGGACGATTGCCGATTGGCAGCGCGCCTACCGTGAGGATGATGCCGACCCGCATGCGTTGCTCTCGCCGTTGATCGCAGCGAGCGTGGGCGACAACGCCTGGATCGCGCCGCTCGATGAGACACACCTGGCGCGGCAACTCGACAACCTCGCCGCGCGCCGTGAGGCTTGCGCAAGCCTCACGGCGCTGCCTCTCTACGGCGTGCCCTTCGCGATCAAAGACAACATCGATGCCGACGGTTGGCCCACGACAGCGGGCTGCCCGGCATTTGCGTACGCGCCTGTTGCCGACGCCACAGCCGTGGCCCGCTTGATTTCGGCCGGCGCCATCCTCGTGGGCAAAACCAATCTCGATCAGTTCGCGACCGGCCTGGTCGGCACGCGCTCGCCGCATGGCGCCGTGGCCAACAGCTTCGATCCGCGCTACATCAGCGGCGGCTCGAGCTCGGGATCGGCGTCGGTAGTGGCGCGCGGCCTGGTGCCCTTTTCGTTCGGCACCGATACCGCCGGCTCCGGCCGCGTGCCTGCCGGCTTCAACAACATCGTGGGCTTGAAGCCCACCAAGGGCTGGTTGAGCACACAAGGTGTGGTGCCGGCGTGCCGCACGCAGGATGTGGTGTCGATCTTCAGTCTCACTGTGGATGACGCCAGCCTGGTGGCCGCCATTGCCGGCGGCTACGATGGCGCGGACCCCTATTCGCGCCGAGCACCGGCATCGGATTGCGCACCGCGCGCCTGGCCGCAACAGCCTGTGCTGGCGGTGCCGGACACGTTGGAATTCTTTGGCGACGAGGTCGCGCGTGCTGCGTTCGATCAAGCGCTTGAGCAACTGCAAGCAATGGGCGTGACGTTGCGCCGCATCGACTTCGCCCCGTTTCGCGAACTGGCCGAGTTGCTCTATCAAGGCCCGTGGGTGGCCGAACGGTTTGCCGCCGTCGAAGCCCTCTGGCGCCGCGATCCCGACAGCATCAATCCCGTGGTGCGCAGCATCGTCGAGCAAGCCGCGCGCTATGACGCCACCGCCACGTTCAACGCCGAATACAAGCGGGCGGCGCTAACCCGGCTCATCCAGGATGCGCTCGCCGAGGTCGACGGCATGGTCGTGCCCACGTCGCCATCGATCTACACCATTGCCGAACTCGATGCCGATCCCATCACGCTCAATTCGCGTCTTGGGGTGTATACCAACTTCGCCAACCTGGCAGACTTGTCGGCCCTGGCATTGCCAGCCGGGATGCGCACCGACGGCCTGCCGGTCGGCATCACCCTGATCGGCCCGGCGTGGGGCGACCACGCGCTCGCTGCGTTCGGTAAACAGTGGCTGGCGAAGCAACAACTGCCGCTGGGCGCGACGCAACGACCGTTCGTGCAAGCGCAGGCACCTGCCGGCATTGTCGACGACGCAGCCTTGGCCTCATCCGCGTCTGGCGCCGCATCGGCATCGGCGCCTGCCGGCATTGGCGCAGCAGTACCGGATGCCGCCGTCATCCGCGTGGCCGTCGTCGGCGCTCACCTGCGCGGCATGCCACTCAATCATCAGCTCACGTCGCGCGATGGCGTCTTCGTCGAAGCAACGACCACCGCCGACACCTATCGCCTCTATGCGCTCGCCAACACCACGCCGCCCAAGCCGGGTCTGGTGCGCGGGCGCCAAGGTGCCGCGATCGCCGTCGAGTTGTGGGACGTGCCCGCCGCACGCTTCGGCGAATTCGTGGCCGAAATCCCAGCACCGTTGGGCATCGGCACCTTGATGCTTGCCGATGGCCGCAGCGTGAAGGGATTCATTTGCGAACCGTGCGCGCTCGACGATGCGCGCGAGATCACGTCGTTCGGCGGCTGGCGCGCCTACATCGCCAGCCTGCAGACCGCCGTTCAATAACCCGGAGCCGAAAACGTGTTCGATACCGTCCTCATTGCCAATCGCGGCGAAATCGCCGTTCGCACCATCCGCACCCTGAAGCGTCTGGGTATTCGCAGCGTCGCCGTCTATTCCGATCCCGACCGCAATGCCGCGCACGTGCGTGAAGCAGATCAGGCCATCGCACTCGGTGGCGAAAAAGCGGCCGACAGCTACCTGCGCATCGATCTGATTCTGCAGGCGGCACGCGATAGCGGCGCGCAAGCCATCTATCCCGGCTACGGCTTTCTGTCTGAGAGCGCCGAGTTTGCCGAAGCGTGCGAAGCGGCCGGTATTGCCTTCATGGGACCCACGCCGCATCAGATTCGCGAGTTCGGCTTGAAGCACCGCGCGCGCGAGTTGGCAGCGGCCGCCGAGGTGCCGATGACACCCGGCACAGGGCTGCTCACCGGTATCGACGATGCACTCGCGCAAGCCGACACCATCGGCTATCCCGTCATGCTCAAGAGCACCGCAGGCGGCGGTGGGATCGGCCTGTCGCGCTGCGACGATGCGGCCTCGCTCGCCGCCGCCTTCGACGGCGTGCAGCGCATGGGCGCCACGTTCTTTCGCGACAGCGGTGCGTTTCTCGAGCGCTACGTCGATCATGCGCGGCACGTTGAAGTGCAGATCTTCGGCGACGGCGCCGGACGTGTGGTGGCGCTGGGCGAACGCGATTGCTCGGTGCAGCGGCGCAATCAGAAAGTCATCGAAGAAACGCCGGCCCCCAACCTGCCGGCGGCGACGCGCGCAGCCTTGCATCGCGCGGCCGTGCAACTGGGCGAATCGGTGTCGTACCGGTCGGCGGGCACGGTGGAATTCATCTACGACGGCGCGCGCGATGCCTTCTATTTTCTCGAAGTGAACACGCGCCTGCAGGTCGAGCATCCGGTCACCGAAGCCGTCACCGGACTCGATCTGATCGAATGCATGTTGCGCGTGGCGGCGGGCGATCCGCTCGATTGGGACGCCCTTTCCGCCGCTCCGCGGGGCGCGGCGATCGAGGTGCGCTTGTACGCCGAGGATCCGATCAAGCAGTTTCAACCGTCGCCCGGCGTGCTCACCGATGTGTACTTTCCGGATGACGTACGCGTGGACGGCTGGATCGCCACCGGCACGGATGTGCCGGCGTTTTACGATCCCATGCTGGCCAAGCTCATCGTGCACGGCGCCACGCGCGACGAGGCGCTCGACCGGTTGGCACGCGCGCTGGACGAGACGCGTCTGGCCGGCATCGCCACCAACCTCGATTACCTGCGGCAGATCATCGGCAGCCCGCGCTTTCGCGCCGCCGAGCTTTCCACGCGATTTCTGGAATCGTTCACGTACGCACCCTCGGCGATCGAAGTACTCGAGGCCGGCACCTATACGAGCGTGCAGGATTATCCCGGCCGGCTGGGCTACTGGCATATCGGCGTGCCGCCGTCGGGACCGATGGACGACTACGCGTTTCGGCTCGCCAACCGCATCGTCGGCAATCCGGCGGACGCGGCCGGGCTGGAGACCACGCTGATCGGCCCCACACTCAAGTTTCACTGCGACACACTGATCGCCTTGACCGGCGCGGTAAGCGACGCCCGGCTCGACGACGCACCCATTGCGATGTGGACACCGGTCGCCGTGCGGGCCGGGCAGGTGCTGAAATTCGGCCGGGCCACTACCGGCTGCCGCAGCTATCTGGCTGTGCGTCAGGGACTGGACGTGCCTATCTATCTCGGCAGCCGCGCCACCTTTGCGCTCGGGCAGTTTGGCGGCCACGCCGGCCGGACGCTGCGGGTGGGCGACATGCTGGCGGTAGCGGACCCCACGCGCGCCGCCTCGCAGATGGCCGCGCCCACGGCCGAACCCGCCGCCGCGCCGGCAGCACTTGTGCCCACCTATGGCGACCGTTGGGAGATCGGTGTGCTGTATGGCCCGCACGGCGCGCCCGACTTTTTTACCGACGCGGCGATCGACGATTTCTTCGATACCGATTACGAAGTGCACTACAACTCCAACCGCCTGGGCGTGCGCCTGCTTGGCCCCAAGCCCACCTGGGCGCGTGAAGACGGCGGCGAAGCCGGCCTGCATCCGTCGAATATCCACGATTGCGAATACGCCATCGGGAGCATCAACTTCACGGGCGATAGCCCCGTGATCCTCACCCGCGACGGCCCCAGCCTGGGTGGCTTCGTCTGCCCAGCCACGATCGTGCGCGCCGAATTGTGGAAAGTGGGCCAGGTGAAACCCGGCGATCGCATCCGTTTCAAACGCGTCGATTACGCTGCGGCTGTGGCGCTCGAAGCCGAACAGGATGCAAGCATCGCCGCGTTCTCGGCGCCCACGCCGGCCGTGGCGCACGCACTGGCGCTTGCCGACGATGCCGCAGCCGAGGTGCTTGCCACGGCCGCCGCAGCGCTCGAGGCCACTGCACCGGCCACGCGCGATGCTGCCCTGCCCGTCTCCGACACGATCGTGGCCTCGCGACCCGCGCGCGACGGTGTGCCGTCGGTGTCGTATCGGCAGGCCGGCGATGGCTATCTGTTGGTCGAGTACGGCGAGAACATCCTCGATCTGGCGTTGCGCATGCGCATTCATCTGCTGATGACCGCCGTGGATGCCGCCGCCATCGATGGCGTGCTCGAGCTCTCGCCCGGCGTGCGCTCGGTGCAGATCCGCTACAACAGCCAAGTCATCGCGCAAGGCGCATTGGTGGCACAACTGCTGGCGCTGGAGACGGGTCTGGCCGACGTCGCCACGCTCACCCTGCCCACGCGCGTGGTGTACCTGCCCATGGCCTTCGAAGACTCGGCCACGTTGGGCGCCGTGCAGCGCTATCAGGAAACCGTGCGCGCCAGCGCGCCCTGGCTGCCCAACAACGTCGATTTCATTCAACGCATCAACGGCCTGGCCGATCGCGCCGAGGTTGAACGCATTGTGTTCGACGCGAGCTATCTGATCATGGGCCTGGGCGACGTCTACCTCGGCGCGCCGTGCGCCGTGCCCATCGACCCCCGTCATCGCCTGCTCACTTCCAAGTACAACCCGGCGCGCACCTTTACCGCCGAAGGCACGGTAGGTATCGGCGGCGTCTACATGTGCATCTACGGCATGGACTCGCCCGGCGGCTACCAGCTCGTGGGGCGCACACTGCCCATCTGGAACAAGTTCCTCAAGAACCCGGACTTCAAGGACGACAAACCGTGGCTGCTGCGGTTCTTCGATCAGGTGCGGTTCTATCCTGTGACGGAAACCGAGCTGGATGACTTGCGCGATGCGTTCCGCGAAGGCCGCGCCTCGGTGCGCATCGAAGAAGAGGTGTTCGACTTCGCCGCCTACACGCAGTTTCTCGAATGCGAGGCCGACAGCATCACCGCCTTTCAGATCGCCCAGAAAGCGGCCTTCGACGCCGAAGTCACGCTGTGGAAAAACGAGGAAAGCACCCTCATCGATATTGCCGCGCCGGTAGACAACGCCATCGAACTGGCGCCCGGTGAGCAATGGGTGTCGGCCGATATGTCGGGCAGCGTCTGGAAGATTCCCGTCTCGGTCGGACAACGCGTAGCGGCCGGCGATACACTGGTCATCGTCGAAGCAATGAAAATGGAACTCTCGGTGATCGCACCGGCCAGTGGCACCATCAGCGCGATCCAGTGTGTCCCCGGCCGTCCGGTCAACACCGGCGATCCGTTGCTCGTGTTGTCGGTCGATGCTGTTGCTGCTGTCAACTGATATGCGCCTTGCCGCCCTCCAGACCGGATCGTCCCCGAAAGCCACCGCGGGCCCTGCGACCACGTTGGCCGATCAGGTCTACGAGCAGGTCAAGGACGATCTCTTTTCGTTCCGCCTGCTGCCGGGCGATCACTTCACCGAAGCCGACGTGGTGGGGCGCCACGGGGTGAGCCGCACGCCCGTGCGCCAGGCGCTGTACCGCCTGGAGCGCGAAGGCTTCGTCATCGTGCATCTGCGCAGCGGCTGGCAAGTAAGGCCGTTCGACTTCGAACGCTTTGAAGCACTTTACGACGTACGTATCGTGCTGGAGCAGGCGGCGGTCGAACGCCTGATCGCGCATGCCGACATGGATCCCTCGGGATTGATCGAGGCCTTGAAAAGTGTGTGGCTGGTGCCGCCGGCCGAGCGCATCCGTGACGGCGATCTGGTCGCCCGGCTGGACGAAGCCTTTCACTGCAATCTGGTGGCGGCCGCGGGCAATGCCGAGATGACGGCCATCCATCGTGACGTGACCGAGAAGATTCGCATCATCCGGCAGTTGGATTTCACCAAGGACTTCCGGATCGATGCGACCTATATGGAGCACGCCGCCATCCTGCGTGCCGTGCTCGCACGGCGCGGCGACGAAGCCCGCCGCATGCTCAAGTCGCACATCGAGATGAGCAAGGCCGAAGTACGCAAGATCACGCTGCATATGCTGCATGCCGCGCGCGACCGGTATTGATGCTCGAGCCTTCCACGGTACGGCGCTTCGGGCAGCGGCGCGCGCCCTCACTCACACGGGCTTGACGACGCCAGGACGAATCAACGGACACGTCGAGCAGTACTCGGCGGGATCCGTCGCCATGAAGTAAAGGCAGCAGGTTTTGCGAAACCGCACAGCGGGTCGAGGCGGAGCGCCATCTCGCCCTGCGCCGGTTGGCGCCACGTCGCGCGCAGCGACCGCGCTGGCCGCACTGAAGAATCGCACGAGCGGATGCTCGGGCAACCCAAACACACTTGCCGGCGCGCGGTGCATCAGATAGTCGAAGTCGTCGCGAGCCTGGCACCTGAGCCGCTCGCTATCGAGCTTGGCGAGCCGGCGCTCATACAAGCTGAAGACGCGTACGGCGGTGTTCTCCCATAAGATGCGCGGCGCAATGCCGCATGCCTCGTGCAACGTGGCCCAGAGCGGCGTCAAATGCTCGGCGAACACCCGCCGTATCACACGCTCACGCCATTCGCTGCGGCGCCCTTCCCCGGGCCGGTCCACGGCAAGATCCTTCAAGACCATGCGCGATTGCCACAGCCCATCCCGATGCGCGTATTCGGTGATGCAGTTGTCGCGCGCCAGGTTCAGCCCGAGATCGAAGGCCGACATGGCATAGAGGCTGGGCCCCGTCACCAGAAACGCAATCCGTTTGGCCAGCAACGACGCCGTCACCACGCGCGATGGGGAGCCGATCATGGGTCCGACGCTATCGAGCCACTTCCGGCAACGATCAACGTCGAGCAAGGCCTGCGTATCGACGGCGTAATCGACATCGCGGTCGGCGGCACGCGCCAGCTGCAAGCTTTGCGACAGCACCTGCCATTGCGCACGATCGAAGGGTCCCACCTCAGGCGCCCGTCGAATCGCGCCGCCGGCGGCCGATGGGAATGCACAGCGGCGTCCCGTACAGCGGATCGGCAATCACGCGGCAATCGAGATCGAACACCGCCTTGACCATCTGTTCATCGAGAATGCGTGCCGGTGGCCCCTGCGCGAAGATTGCGCGATCGTGCAGCGCAATCATGTGATGGGCATACCGCGCGGCCAGGTTCAAGTCGTGCAGCACCATGACGATCGTTTTGCCGTGATCCGCGTTCAGCGCCTCGAGCAGGTCGAGCACTTCGATCTGGTGCGCCAGATCGAGATAGGTCGTCGGCTCGTCGAGCAGCAGGATATCGGTGTCCTGCGCCAACGTCATGGCGATCCACGCCCGTTGGCGCTGCCCGCCCGATAGTGAGTCCACGCCCCGGTCCCTCAATGCGTAGAGATCGGTCGCCTGCAGGATTGCCGTCACGGCGTCCTGGTCGGCTCGGGACCATTGCTGCAACCATGTCTGATGCGGATAGCGGCCCATCCGCACCAATTGATCCACCGTCAAGCCTTCCGGCGCGACCGGCGTCTGCGGAAGCACCGCCAATTCGCGCGCGACCTGTACGGTAGGTTTGCGCTGGATGTCTGCCCCGTTGAGGATCACGGTGCCCTGCGCCGGCTTGAGCAGGCGCGCCAGCGCCTTCAGCAGGGTGCTCTTGCCGCAACCGTTGCTGCCCACCAGCACGGTGATCTGCGCGGCCGGGATATCCACATCGAGCGCATCGATCACGACATGGCGGCCGTATTCCAGCGTCAGGCCCCGGCCTTGCAACGGGGGGCTGGCGGATGGCGATTCGGCGTTCGGCGGGCGAGGTGGGGAGGTCGGCATGCGTGGAATGAAAGCGTGATTCATCGGACGTGCCGCAGCAACAAATAGACGAAGAACACCGCACCCAACATCGATACGAACATGCCGGCCGGCAAATCCAGCGGCAGGAACAGCGTGCGGCCCACGAGATCGGCTGCCGCCACGAGGATGGCGCCCACAAGCCACGTGACCACCGCCAGGCCGCCAAAGGTATGTGCCACGAGCGCGCGCGCGATATGCGGGGCAATCAATCCCACGAACGCAATCGCACCGGCATGCGCCACGGCACTACCGGCCAGCGCCACGCTCAACCCCACCAAGACCAGCCGGGTGAGCTGCATCCGCAGCCCCAGGCCGATCGCCAGCAGGTCGTCGAGTTCGAGCACGTTCACCCGCCGCGCAACCCATACCAAGGCAGGCAGGAGCGCGCAGAGCCAGAAGAACATCGACTGCACCTCCGGCCATGACGCACCGAATACGCTGCCGGTGAGCCACACATAGGCCGACAGCGAGGAAGCAATCGGGCTGAGCACCATCAGCAACGTCGTGATCGACGCCATCAAGGCCGAAATGCCCACGCCCGTCAGTACCAGCCGCAGGGGCGATACGCCTTGCTTCCATGCGAGCAGATACACCAGCGCGGCGGTGGCGCACGCGCCCGCGATGGCGGCCACCGGCAACCAGCGCATGCTCATCACCGGTGCCAGAAAAGAGAGAAAGCCCACCGCGGCAGCGGACGCGCCGCCGGTGATGCCAAGGATGTCGGGCGACGCCAGCGGATTGCGCACTACAGATTGCAGAATGAGACCGGAAAGGGCCAGCGCGGCCCCCACCATGCACGCCATCAACAGACGCGGCATCCGCAGGATCTCGATGATGAACGTATCGCGCCGTGGCCCCTCGCCGATCAATGCCGTCACAACGTCGGTCGGCCCGATGACGTGCTTGCCGATCGCAAGCGACGCCATCGCGATGCCCAGGCACACGAGCATCAGCAATGCCGCGACGGCCGCCGTGTTGAGGTTGACCTGCCGCGAGAACGCGCGCGTTCTGAAGATGAACGGATCACGCATGCCGCAGCCCCCGCCGCACCATGACCACGAATACGGGCGCGCCGATCATTGCAGTGATGGCGCCGATCGGCAGTTCGCCAGGCGCGATCACGATGCGCGACAGGATATCGGCGCCCAGCAACAACAGCGCACCGAACACCGCACAGCCAGGCAACAGCCAGCGGTGATCGGCGCTCAACACACGACGCACCATATGCGGCACGATCAAGCCCACGAAACCGATACTGCCGGCCATGGCGACCGCGCCGCCCGCCAGGCACACGATCGCGACCGCCACCAGCGTTTTCACCCATATCGTGCGTTGCCCCAGGCTCACCGCGATGTCGTCACCTGCCGCGAGCACATCCACATGCCGGGCGAACACGATGGCCGCCAACACCGCGCCGGCCGCGCCGGGCATGATGGGCGCCACCGTCTGCAAGCTGCGCTCGGTCGTCGACCCCGCCAGCCAGAAGAGGATGCTGTCCAGCCCATCCTGGTTCACGACCAGAATCGCCTGCGTGAACGACGCAAAGAGCGCCGTGACGGCCGCGCCCGCCAGCACGATACGCAACGAAAACGCGCGGGCGCGCTGCGTCGTGCCCAGCGCGTAGACCAAGGCGCCGGCCGTTGCCGCTCCCGCAAACGCCACCCCCATCATGACTTGAAAGGAGGCAGGCGGCGCAAACGCGGCCAACGCCACCAGAAAGAACATGGCACCGGCGTTGACGCCGAACAGACTTGGCGAGGCCAGCGGATTGCGCGTCAAGGCCTGCATCAGCGCGCCGGCCACGGCCAGGCTCGCGCCCACGGCCATCGCGATCGCGGTGCGTGCCAGGCGTGTGGTGGTGACGATAATGTGATCGACGTTGGTGGGGTCGTGCTGCACGAACGCGTCGAACGCGGTTCGCAGGGAGATGCGCGTGGGGCCGGTGACCAGGCTGATCATGGCCAGCAGCAGTAAGGCAACGGCACCCGCGACGAGCCGCCATCCGCGCGCGTCGATGTGCCGCAGGCGGCCGGACGCGATCATGTCGGCAGCGCCAATTTGACGGCGACGTCGTCGAGCATCAATTGCGCACCCAGGATTCCGCCCGACAGGCTCCACGCCACGTTATCCACCTCGTAGACGCGTCCATGACGCGGCGCATCGAGCCGCGTCCACAGGGGATGCGCACGCCAGGCCAGATAGTTCTGCCGCACGGCGGGTCGATCCGAGCGCATCAGCACGAAGAACACCTGCGCATCGAGAAACGGGATGGCTTCGCGCGATGTGATTTTCTGCAGCGTTTGCGTGGCGTTTGCCTGCAATGCGGTGCGTGCGAAGCCCAACTGGGCCAGCACGCTGCCGGAAAAACTGTTCGGCAAATAGGCGCGAACATGATCCTCACGAAAATCCAAGACCGATACCGTCAGGGGCCACAGCAGGTCGAACCGCGCACGCAAAGCATCGCGCAGCGCCGCAACCCGTGCATCCCAGGCGGCCATCACGCGCGCAGCCTCGGCGGTTTTGCCCAGAGCTTGCCCCATCATTGCCAGCGTGTCGCGAAACGAGAACACGTCTTCCACGGCGATCGTGGGTGCGATGCGCGACAGCAGGTTATAGATGCGTTCGTTTCTGAAGCGCGACGCCACGATCAGATCAGGCTCCAGCGAGATCACGTCCTCGAGGCTGGGCTGCGTTTCCAGCCCCACCTGCGCAACCCCTTCGAGTGCCGGCCGCAGATAGGTGTACATCGGCTTCTGCGTCCACGACTCGACCACGCCGATGGGCGTGACGCCCAAGCTCACCGCAGTATCGGTCGCGCCCTGAAAGAGGGTGATCACGCGCGCCGCATTCAGGGGCACTTGCGTGCGTCCCAGGGCGTGCGCGATCTCCCGCGTGCTGGCCGCGGATGCGCCAGCGATCAATCCCGGCCCCGCCAGACTACAGGCCAGTGCTTGCAGCACGCGCCGGCGCGTGCGCAATGCAGAGGGTGGCGGCGAATCGTAGCGGCGCATGGCGATCAGAACTTGAGCGAATAGCCCAAGGTCACCGTGCGGCCGCGGCCGGCGAAATAGCGATTGGGTTCGACCAGTGCACTTTGCGAATAGTAGGTGATGTATTGCTTGTCGAACACATTGGCCATGGCCAACCGCATCGTGCCCTTCGGCAGCTTGTAGCTCATGGCGGCATCGACCAGCGTGTAGCCGTCGAAGCGCTTGGCGGGATCGTCGAACGATTTATCGAACGCGTGCTGCACTTGTACGAACGACGAGAGCTTGTCGTTCCAGTCGGCCGACCACGTGCCGATCAGGCGGTTGGGCGCCACGTTCAAGCCATCGAGCGCCGCATCCAGACGGCCATCGCCGTCGCTATCGTAGCGGCCGCGCGTGTAGGCGTACGACAGCTTGGCGCGATGCGCCTGGTTGAAGCGATAGCCCACGCTGGTTTCAAAGCCTTGGATACGCGTTTTCTCACGCGCCATCATGAACGCGCCATTGATGGGCACAATGCGGCTGCCGAAGTCCGAGTTCGACTGAAAATAGCTCAGGTCGTAGTCCCACGGACCTTTCTTGATGCGGGTTCCCACCTCCACGCTCTTGGTGAGGATGGGTTCGAGGCTGCTCAGGCTATCGACCGTCGTGCCGGGCGTGTTGATCGCGCGCAGCACTCGCCCCACGTCGGGCATGCCGAAGCCTTCCGAATAGCTGGTGAACAAGGTCACGTCGTCGATCGGCGTATACACCACGCCGGCATTGAACAAGGTTTCGTTGAACTTCAACTTGCCGCCGTCGACGTCCACACGGTTGTAGCGCGCCAGGGTTTGATAGCTGTCGATCTTCAGATCGGCCATTTCGTGGCGTACGCCGCCATGCAAGGTCACGTTGTCCAGCACCTTGTATTCGCCTTGGGCAAACAACGATAGGTTGCGGTACTCGGATTCCGGCACGTACGTGCGGCCCGTGCCGTAAAGATCCTGTTTGCCTTTGTCGAACAACGTGTCGAACCCGCCCGTGAGCTTGAAGCGGCCGTCGAACATGCCGTCCTTCATCAGGCTGACCTTGCTGCCGTACTTTGACGCCACCGAGCGCGATTGATCGTAAAGCGTGCCTACCGGCGCGATGCGCGGGTCTTGAAAGGTGGCAGAATCATCGGCGCCGAAGAGCCCCTCGAACTCCTGGTTGAACACCATCGCATTCAGCTCCATCCCCGCCAGATCGTGATGGGTGTAGGCGACGCTTGACGTCCACACATCATTCCAGGCCGGCGAGCCGTTGATGTCCCCTTCGATCGAGGTGGTGGGCAGGCCGGTTTCCCGATCGCCTGCCACCCCCACGTAATTGCCTTTGGATTTGATCTTGTAGCGGTTGAGCGAAAACTGCAGACGTTGATTGTCGTCAAACCAGTAACCTACTTTCGCCAGCACATCGTACGTGCGCGAATCCATCAGATCGCCTTGCGTGACATCGGCGCCGATCGCACGGCCCTGGCCGTCCCGATACAAGCCTTGATCGTCGTAGCCGACCGAGAACAGATAATCGAGTTTGTCCGAGCGGCCATCCACGCGGTAAGTCGTTTTGTAGCTCAGGGTGTCGGCGTTGAGTTTTTGCGTGGGCACCGTGGCCTGCACATCGATATGCTGGTTAAAGGCACCGTTCTCAGGCCGTCGCGTAATGATGTTGATCGTGCCCCCGGTAGCGCCCAATCCGTTGATGGCATTGGCGCCCTGCACCACTTCGATTCGATCGACCATCGCGAAGTCGATCGTATGCACTTCACGCCCGGTGGGACGCAGCGGATTCGACTGCGGCACGCCATCGATCATGATGAGCGGCGTGCGGCCGCGCAGCGTCTCGCCACTGCCGTTCATCTTGCCGCGGCTTGGCGTGTATGACGGCAACAGGTTAGCCAGGACGTCGGACGAATTGCTCGAGATCGTCAACTGCCTTTCGATCTCTTCCTTCTCGATGATGACGACGGTCTGAGGCGCTTTATCGGCCTCGATATCGGATCTCGAAGCAGACACCACAACAGGTTCCAGCGTAGTGCTTGTGCGCTCGACATCCTGCGCATACACCGACTGCACCACCAGCAACGGCGCCATCGCCACAATCAAACTGCCCTTCGTCAAAACGCTTTCCGCCTTTACTTCAATGACGCACCATCACGCCTACATATGAATGGTAATAAGTATTGTTATCTTTACCTTTTTCAATGTTAGACGACACGGGACGCTACGTAAATGCCGAGGACGTAACGCAGACAGGATTCCGTTGCTCGCAGGCACTGCGCTTGCCGCTGAAGTCGACGCCATCCGGCTTATATTTCGATCATCATTTATAATAGAGACATCGCTGCGCCAGCGATGCCTGAACGTACGCCATTCTCAAGGAGACACGCATGAGAGTCAGTCGCGAGCAAGCCGCCGAAAACCGGGAGCGAATCATCGCCGTCGCGTCGGGATTGTTTCGTGAGCGGGGTTTCAATGGTGTCGGTGTGGCCGACCTGATGCAGTCTGCCGGTCTCACCCATGGTGGGTTTTACGGGCACTTCGAATCTAAGGAAGATCTGATGGCGCAAGCCTCGGCACGCGCCCTGGATGGGTCGCGCGACCTGTGGCGCGACCTGGCGAGCGAGCATCCCGATCGTCCGCTGGAGGCGGTGCTGGATCATTATCTGTCGAGCGCGCATCGCGATCGGCCGCAGCATGGCTGCCTGATGACGTCACTGGGCAGCGATGTGGCCCGGCAAGGTGTGGATGTGCGGCGCACCGTTACCGAGCGCTTCACAAGCATGATCGGGCTGCTCGAATCATGGATCCCTGGGCGTTCGCAAGCGGCCAAGCGGCGCCGTGCGCTCGCGGCCTATTCGACCATGGTGGGCGCGATGATGCTGGCGCGCATGGTCGACGATCCCGAGCTGTCGGACGAGATTCTCGCGGCCTCGCGGGCGAGTCTGCCAGGCGGCCAGGAATAAACCTGCGGCAGCGGTGAGGGGTGCGCGGTTGCGATGCCACGGCCCCGCGTGGCATGATGCCCGCCGGTACTCCACCCCCGAAGGATCGCTTCCATGATCGACCTGTATGGCATGAGCAGCCCCAATGTCGTCAAGATTATCTTGATGCTTGAAGAGATCGGCGCGCCCTATCGTTTTCATCCCATCGAAGTCTGGCGCAAAGAACAATTCGGCGAAGCGTTTCGGGCGCTCAATCCCAACAGCAAGGTGCCGGTGATTGTCGATCAGGATGGCCCCGGCGGCGAGCCCTACACGGTGTTCGAGTCGGGTGCGATCCTCACTTACCTCGCTGAGAAAACGGGCCAGTTGCTCCCGGCCGCCGGCCGTGCACGCTATGACGTACTGCAATGGCTCACGCTGCAACTCACCGGGCTCGGCCCCACGTTCGGCCAATACGTGCACTTCACCCGGTTCGAACCCAACGCGTCCGACTATGCCCGCTCACGCTACACCACCGAGGCCGTGCGGCTGATCGATGTGCTGAACGAACGGCTTGCGCATACGCCCTACCTGGGCGGTGAAGATTATTCGATTGCAGATGTGGCCACCTATCCATGGATCGCGCGCCTCGAAGCGCTGAAGTTGCCGGTCGACGGCCGCGACGCGCTGCTGCGCTGGCGCGACACGATCGCCAGCCGCCCTGCCGTCACGCGTACGGCATTGCGCACCATCGAGATTCAGCAAGCCGGCGATGTCTCGCGCGCGGCTGCCACCGCCGACGACCTGGATCGCATGTTCGGCCGCGGCCGCTACGCGCACCAGGCCACCTGATCGTCTGCCGATGCATGGGGCGCGCCCCACGCATCGACGCCTCTACCTGCATCGACACCGCCATGCCCAACCCACCACCGCAAGCCGCTATCCCTGCCTATTACATGCGCGGGGGCACCAGCAAGGGCGTGTTCTTTCTGCCCGAAGATCTGCCCACCGATCCGGCGCGCCGGGATGCCACGCTGCTGCGCTTGATCGGCAGCCCCGATCCGTATGAAAAGCACATCGACGGCATGGGCGGAGCCACGTCCAGCACCAGCAAGGTCGTCATCGTGGGTAAAAGCACGCGTGCGGATTGCGACGTCGATTACTGGTTCGGACAGGTCGCGATCGCCGCGCCGCTGGTCGACTGGACGGGGAACTGCGGCAATTTGACGGCCGCAGTGGGCCCGTTTGCCATCCATCGCGGACTCATCGATGCGCCGCACGACGGCATGGCCACGGTGCGCATCTGGCAAGCCAACATCGGCAAGAAAATCATTGCCAAGGTGCCGATGCGCGACGGCGCCGTGCAGGAGATGGGCGACTTCGTGCTCGACGGCGTGCCGTTTCCGGCCGCCGAGATCGCGCTGGCGTTTCTCGATCCCGGTGCGGACGATGCCGAGGGCGGCGGCGCGATGCTGCCTACCGGCAATGCCGTGGATCGACTGACGATTCCCGGCGTGGGCGATATCGACGTCACCCTGATCAATGCCGGCAATCCCACGGTATTCGTGCACGCTGCGGCGCTCGGCTTGACCGGCATCGAGTTGCCGCGCGCCATCGATATCCAGCCCGATCTGCTCGCACGCTGCGAAGCGATTCGGGCACACGGCGCGGTCGCGATGGGCTTGGCCGAAAGTGTGGCGTACGCCAGCGCCAAACGCCAGAGCACTCCCAAGATTGCGTTCGTGGCGCCGCCCGCCGCGTATGCCGCCACGAGCGGCGGCGCCGTCGCTGCGGCCGACATCGATCTGCTGGCGCGCATCTTCTCGATGGGCAAACTGCACCACGCCATGACCGGCACGGGTGCCGTGGCCATCGCGGCCGCTGCGGCCGTGCCGGGCACCATCGTCGCGCAAGCGCTCGGCGGTTCGCGCGAAGGGCTGCGTTTCGGTCATCCCGCCGGCGTGCTGCAAGTGGGCGCACGCGCCGAGCTGCGCGATGGCGTGTGGCAGGTGACGCAAGCGCTGATGAGCCGCAGCGCCCGCCGCTTGATGGTCGGACAAGTGTTCGTGCCCGACGTCGAATAGCGCGGCGATCCGGGCCACTGCCAACGCAGCGGGTTCAACGCCAGGCCTGCGTCGGTCTTGGTGATCTCGTCTTGGCGACTACGTTTGTGATCAGCCCTTTGGCGGTCCCGGCAAAGGCGGCGTGGGCGCGGTTGCGGACGCCGGTGCCGTTGGCGCATCGGCGGGCGGCATCGCCGCCGATATCGGCGGCACCAAGCTGTCGCCATCCTGCTTGCCGTCGCGCCTGTTTTCCAGGCTGCCCAACAACATCGTGGGCTGCTGCGACATCTCGATCTTGGCGGCCGAAAGACGATTCAAAATTTCAAAGAGCAAGGCGCTGCGCACCGTGTACGACTGCCGGGGCGACGACACCGAGCCCGATGCGTTGAACATCAGATGCGTGCCATCGATCCCGTCAAGAAACACATTGGGCGCGGGCGTCTCCAGCACATCGGGATTGTCTTGAAACACCGACAGCATGATCTCGCGCACGCGTTGCGCGTCGGTGCCCAGCGGCAATGGCATTTTGACCGTGACCACGCCTTGCGGATTGGCGTGGGTCACGTTGCGCACATGCTTGGTGATGAACTCGGAGTTGGGCACGATCAACGTCGATCGATCCGACATCTGAATTTCGGTGGCGCGCACATTGATGCGCCGAATATCGCCTTCCACGCCCGCACTTAACGACACCCAGTCGCCAACCTTCACCGGCCGTTCCGCCAGCAAGATAATGCCGGAGACGAAGTTCTGCACCACCGCCTGCAAGCCGAAACCGATCCCCACCGACAAGGCACTGGCCACCCACGCCACGCGCTCCAGGCCGATGCCAACGGCCGACATGGCCAGCGCCACCGCGATCACGAAACCCGCATACCCGAAGAGCGCCGCGGCTGACAGCTGCATGCCGGGATCCAGCGTGGTGGTCGGCAAATAACGATCGCGCAGCCAGCTTTTGAGCATCTTGACCGCGATCAACCCCACGACCAGCACGATCAACGCCTGCATCACGGTGCCGGGCTTGATCAGCACTTCGCCGATCGCCAGCCCGCTTTGCAATTGCCCCATGCGCTGGAACAACTCCATGGGCCCGGCGCCGAACGGCGCCAGCACAAGCAACAACGCGAACAACGCAATCAGCACCCGGCCCACGCCCGAAAGCAGCACCGCGGCCTGATCGCGGGCGCGCGGCTCGTAAGGTTGATTCTTGCCCGATGCGTCGACCTGCGTGGCACTGCGCAAGGTAGAGAAGAAATCCTCGATCAGCACGCTCAGCAGATAGGTACTGGCGAGAATGATGATGAGCCAGACCATCTGCTTGAGCAGGAAGTTGCCGAAGGCCACGTAGCCCACCAGCACGCTCGCGACGGCGCCCACGATCACGCACCACAGCACGCCGGCGAGCACGCCCAGCCACAGCGGACGGGGCGGCGGCGGGTCGACCTGGGCTGCGGCCTCGTCTTCCTGGGCTTCCGCGGCTGAAGCCTGCTTGGCCTGCGCGTCGCGAATCACCCGGCGCCGCAACCGTTCGCCGCGCCGTAGGGCATAGCCCAGCACGATGGCGAGGCCGAAGGCCACCGCACTGTTCAACGCGATCGTGGTCGTGAGACGGAAATTGAGCAGGGTGATGAAGCGGTCGAGCGACCAAACGACGACCACGGCGATGCCCAAGGCAATCGGCAGCCATCGCATGCGAAGGGCGATCAGATCGGGAATGGACGGCAACCGCCACGAAGGTCGATTGGGTGAGAGCAAGGCCCGGCCGAGCCCGGCGACGTAGCCGCCGAAGAACATGACGCCCACAAAACCCGTCGCGAATGTGGCCAGATCGCCGGTGAGCACGACGCCCCAGCTCATCCCCAGATAAAACAACTCGGCAATCAACCCCGGCGCGGCCACACCCAACAGCACCACCGCCACGGCGTAGAACGACCGTCGCAAGCGGCCCGACGGCACCCGTGCCGCCGTGATGCCCGTCAGCCGCTTGCTGGCCCAGATACGCACGCCGAAGATGGCGCCGATGAGCAGCAGCACGCCCGCCCACACCCAGAACGGCGTGGCGATGGCTGCCGCGAGCGCCTCGTCCCAGAGTGATTTCAGGCGATCCCGGTCGCGCGGCCAATCGCCCTGAAACTCAGACCAGAACGAAGGCGTGAGTACCGATGGCCGACGTTCACCCAGCGCCGCCGAAAACTGCGAGCGCCGCAAGGATGAGATCGTCTCGATCGCCTGCCCGCTTTCTACCGCCAGCAAGCGGGCAAGCTTGATCTGCGAATCGAGCGCAGTGCGTTGTTTGTTCAGATCCGAACGCTGCGCCGCCACATCGGGCGCTTCTTTCACGCCTTCGGCGACCTCGCCCAGCTCACCCAAGCGGGCATTGACGCTGGTGAGTTGCGGCGTCAATGCATCCGCCTTCGACGCCGCCTGCCCCTGCATCTCCACCAGCGATTCGCGCATATCCACGAGCGCGGTGTCGTCGGGTTGATCCTTCAACTGTTTCTGGATAGCGTCCAGATCCTTGCGGGCCTGGTCCAGGTTGATCTCGGGCGCTTTGTCTTGTGCCGCTGCCAAGGCCGTGAAAAAAGCCAGCAGGCACACGACCACAAGTTGCCAGATACGCCGCTGCCCTGTCCGCCGCTGCAATGCGCCGCCTGCGGAATTCGACGCACGCACGGGCACGGCGCCGGCACGCACAGACTGCAGGGGAAGAGAAACGGACATGGCGGGAAAGCCGCGGGCGACGCCCACGGTAAAGTCGAGGTCGCCCAGCATAGCAAGGCGACCTCTCCTTAACTGCAACAAAGCATGGCGGCGGGTATCAGCGCGCTGTCAGCCGGCTCACCGCGACTTGCGGTGGTCGATCCAGTCGTCACCGGCCACCGGCCGCGCGGCGGCCGCCAGCTCGGGATCGACCGGGTAATACCAGCAACGCACGGGCTGGCCGGCAACCAGCACATCCACCTCGCGCCGCACGAACACCGTTCGGCGGGCGGCATCGTATTCCTCGATCTCGTCGAGCACCGGCAAGAGCCGAGGATCGATGCGATACACCTCGCCGCGTACGCGGCGGTCGGGCACTTCGGCGAGCAGTCCTGGCCAGTCGCCAAAATCGATCAAGGCGCCGGCCACTTCGCTGGCGCCTACCCACGTCGGCTCAGGCAACTGACGACCCTTCGCCACCAACGCAAGATCGTTGATTTCGCCCCGGCGCAGCGTGCCGTAGATGAAGACGTGCATGGCCGGCAGCGGCGGCGACTCAGCAGCCTCTGTCGCAATCCCTGCAATCGGCATCGACGGCACCGGCGTCGCAGGGTTTGCCGATATCACAGCCTCTTCCACGTCCTGGCGTGAGGTGGCCTCGGGCACCTCGCTCGCCGCTTGCGCAAATGCATCCCCGCGCGGGTCCTTCGGCGCGCAGTCGCGCCGCGATGCCACCTGGCTGATGAAAAACCACAGCAGTCCGCTGACCGCCACGCCAACCCCCAGCGCCAGCGCCAAACGGAAGGCACTGCCGTACACCCAAGGCGCCATCCAGCCGCTCACGGCCGAGAAAAACACCATCTGCACGAACCCCAGCACCGAGGCGGCCATGCCCGAGAGCTTCGGCTGACGCGTCAACACCTGCAGCGTCATATTGGGAATGGCGATGGCGAGCCCGAAATTGAAGAAGGCCAACGGCAGCACTGCCCATGGCAACTGCACCGGCTCGGCCACGGCAGCGTATGCCATGTTGGCCACGCAACTGAGCACCATCACAAGATAGGCCATGCCGATCATGCGGCCCGGCGACCAGCGCGACGAGAGTCGGGCCGCGGCGAACGAGCCGGTGGTCAAGCCCACCACCAGCGGGATGAACAGCCAGCCGAACGCGGTATCGGGCAAGCCGAGCACATGCGTGACGAAGTCGTGCGCCGCGCCGATCAAAAACGCAAAGCCGGCAAACAGCACCCCGAAGGCCAGCGCGAACGCCATGAACACGCCGTCGCGCGCGATCGTCATGTAGTTGGTGGCCAACGCCCGCACCGAGAAGGGTTGGCGGCGGGCGGGCGCCAGTGTTTCGGGCAAACGGCGATAGCACAGCACGCAAGCGGCCAGTGCCAACGCGGCGAGCAGCACGAAAACCGACCGCCACCCCAGCGAGGTCGACAGATAGCCGCCCAGAATCGGGGCGATGGCGGGCGACACGCTGAACACCATGATGATGTAGGACAGCGTGCGGCGCGCCACGGGGCCCTCATAGCAATCGTTGACGACCGCCTGCCCCACCACCATCCCCGCGCCCGCCGACAGGCCCTGCAGTACGCGGCCCGCGAGCAGCCAGTCGAAGCTGGGCGCAAACGTGGCGAGCACCGAGCCGGCGATGTACACCAGCAACGACACGATCACGACCGGACGGCGTCCCAACGAATCGGACAGCGTACCGTGCAGCAAGGTCATGACGGCATACGCCACCATGTAATAGCCGAGCGTGCGCTGCACAGCCTCCTGCGGCAGGTCGAATTCCTGGCCGATGGCGCCGAAGGCAGGCAGATAGGCGTCGATCGACAGCGGGCCAATACAGGCCAGCACGCCGAGAATGGCGATCATCGTGCGATAAGGCGGCACGTGGGAGAGACGAGAGAAAGACGAAGGTGATGCAGACATAGTTCTTGAAACCGTTTGGGGCAGTGCCGGCGGAGATTCAGCCGGCTGGGCACGCGCGGCATGCGGCGAGCCCAAGGCGGCACGTGCGCGCCGCCCCAATGAAAAAGGCCCGCGACAGCGGGCCGGTCAGGGGAATTATAGACACCCCCCACATCACGATTGTGTCAGCGCTACTTGAGCTCTTTGCCCATCACCAGATCCGGCAGGATCGTGACGATCTGCGGAAACACCGTGATCAGGATGATGCACAGCACGAGGTAGAAGAAGAACGGAATCGCCGCCCGCGCAATGATGTTGCTGTCTTTCCCGGTCATCGCCTGCAACACGAACAGGTTGAAGCCCACGGGTGGGGTGACCTCCGCGATCTCGACCAGCAGCACCACGAAAATACCGAACCAGATCAGATCGAAGCCGGCGGCCTGGATCATCGGCAACACGACCGCACTGGTCAGCACGATCATCGAGATGCCGTCCAAGGCCGTGCCCAGAATCAGATACACCACCACGAGCACGGCGATCAGCGAGTACGGGCTCAGGTTCATGGCGTTGACCCACTCCGCCAGCTCGCGCGGAATGCCGGTAAACGCCATCGTCTTGGTGAGAAAGGCCGCGCCCGCCAGGATGAACATGATCATGCACGACACGCGCGTCGCACCCATCAGGCCGTCCCAGAAATTCTTCCACGTGAGCGCGCGATTGGAGGCCGCGATCATGAGCGACCCCAGTACACCGTACGCGGCGCACTCGGTGGCCGTCGCCCAGCCGGCGACCAGCACCCACACGATCAGCACGATCAACAACGCGCAGGGAATGAGATTGCGCGACTTGTAGATTTTCTCGCGAAACGTGGTCGGTGCATCGGGCGGCGGCACGCGATCCGGGTGGCGAATGCTCCACCAGGCGATATACCCCGAGAACAACAACATCAGCAAGAAGCTGGGCAGAAAACCAGCCAGGAAGATACGGATGATGGAGGCTTCGGCAGCCACCGCATACACCACCATCGTGATCGACGGGGGAATCAGAATGCCCAGCGTACCGGCCGTGGCCAACGACCCGATGGCCAGCTTCTCGTCATAGCCGCGGCGCTTGAGTTCCGGCAATGCCACCTTGGCGATCGTGGCGCACGTTGCGGCCGACGACCCCGATACCGAACCGAACACCCCGCAACCCAGCACGGTGGTGTGCATCAAGCGGCCCGGTATGCGGCTCAGCCAGGGCGATAACCCTTCGAACATCTGCTCCGACAACTTCGTGCGGAACAGGATTTCGCCCATCCAGATAAATAAGGGCAAGGCCGCCAGCTCCCACGACACATTGCTTTCCCAGAACGCGGAAAACAGATTCTTGCCGGGCAAGGTGTTGGTGAAAAAGGCTTGGCCGAACCAGCCTACGATGGCCAGCGTCATGGCGATCCAGATGCCGCCCGCAAGCAGCACCACCATGAGCAGCAAAAGAATGCCGCCTAGTACAACCATGTCCATGCTGGTCTTCCGATGGCGCGAACGCGCAAGGAGTGATGAATCAGATGTCTGAGGAGAAATCGCCCTGCGCATGGCGTTCGGCCACACGTCGGGTATAGGTCGGCGTTTCGCCGCGCAACACGAGAATGAGCTCGTCCACCACGGCAAGCGCAAACAGCACCGCGCCGATCACGAAGCTCATCTGTGGAATCCACATCGGCAATGCCACCATGCCGGTGGCCATGTCCTGGAATTCGTAGCTCTCCCAGGTGAAGACGATGGCCCAGTAGGCCAGATAGCACATCGATACCGCAGCGAAGCTCAACGACGTGATCTCGAGCACGCGCCGGGTGGCGGGCGATACCTTCTCGAGCAACAACGTCACCCGCACGAAGTCGCCATTCTTGAAGGCATGCGCCATCGCGAGAAACGCCGATGCGGCGCAAAACCACGCGACGATGTCGTTGATGCTGCTGACATGCCAGCCGACCATGCGGCCGATGGACGCCACGATCATCAACGCGAAGATCGCGAAGATGAACGCGCCGGCCAGATAGCCCATCGCGTCGAACACGAAGTTCAAGGTTTTACGCATTGCATCGCTCCAGGAGCCGGGCCATTACTTGCGGTAAGCCTCGACGATCGCAGCGCCTTCGGGGCCGGCTTTTTCGAGCCATTCCTTGAGCATCGGGTCACCGACGACTTTACGCATATCCGCTTTCAGGCTGTCTTGCGGCTGGATGATTTCCATGCCGTTTTTCTGCAGCAGCGCGAGGTACTCGCCATCCTTCTGTTCGGAGATTTTCCAGCCGCGCGTTTCGGCATCGGCTGCGGCTTTCATCACCGCATCCTGCGTGGGCTTATCCAGCGCATCGAACGCCTTCTTGTTCACAAACACGGCATTCTTGGGCAGCCAGGCCTGGAAGTTGTAGTAGTTCTTGATGTGTTCGTAGGTCTTGGTGTCGTAGCCGGTGGCACCCGACGTCATGAACGAATCGATCACGCCGGTTGCCATGGCGGCCGACAATTCAGCGGCTTGAATCGTCACCGGTTGCGCTTGCAGCAGCTCGGCGATCCGGCCGGTGGCGGGGCTGTAGGCACGCCACTTCGCGCCCTTCAGATCGGCCAGCGAATTGATCTTGTTCTTCACATACAAGCCCTGTGTGGGCCACACGACGCTGTAGAGCAGCACCATGTTCTGATCGTTGAAGCGCTTTTGCAGCGCCGGCTTTTGCGCTTGGTACAGCTTGTAGGCCTTGGGGTAGCTATCGGCCAGGAACGGGATGCTGTCGGTGCCGAAGATCTGCCATTCGTTCTGGTAGTTGGCCAACAGGATTTCGCCGGCCTGAGCTTGACCGCCCTGCACCGCGCGTTTGATCTCGGGCGCTTTGAACAGCGACGCGTTGGCGTGCACTTGAATCTTCAACTTGCCGCCCGATGCCTTGTCGACGTCGGATGCAAATTGCATGATGTTTTCAGTGTGGAAATTGGTCGCCGGATAGGCGGTCGGCATATCCCATTTGGTCTGCGCATGGGCGATGCCGGATGCGGCTGCGAGAGGCAGCAACGCAATGGCGGCGGTGAGCAAGCGACGGGTCGACATCATGAAGCACTCCAAAGATCGGTTGGAAGCATTGAAAGACTGAAAAGGCCGCTGACTCGAGGTTGAAGAACCTCGTCAATTGCGTTGAAGTCTAGAAACCGTTGATATAAATTGTCAATAAATTATCAACGTAATGCGGGTTACTACTATGACGAGACAAACAACAGAACCTCTCAAACCCGCACGCACCAGAAGCGTGCCGTCGCGCACCAAACCGGCGCGCGCACCTGCCGCGCGCAAGCGACCCACACGCAATTTGGGGATCGTGTCGTCGTCGCATCTGGTGTCGCCGCGCAGCCGCGAATCGTCGGAATTCGAATTTGCGTTGATCGTGGCGTGGAACGCGTTTTCGCGGTGGTGTGTGCGCTGCATGGCAGCCGCAGGAAACGTCGAACTCACGATCACGGATGTGTTGCTGCTGCATCATGTGAACCATCGCGCACGTAATAAAAAGCTCGCCGATATTTGCTTCGTGCTCAACTACGAAGACGCCCACGTGGTGGCCTATTCATTGAAAAAACTCGTCGCTTCAAAACTCGTGCAAACCGAGAAAGTGGGCAAGGAAGTGTTCTACAGCCCGTCCAGAAAAGGTGAGGAACTCGTCGCGCAATATCGTGAAGTGCGCGAAGCATGTTTGCTCAACAATCTGGGCAGCGAAATGAATACCGAAATCGGCCAGATGGCCAAAGTGCTGCGCACGCTGTCAGGCGCGTACGATCAAGCGGCTCGTGCCGCGACGTCTTTGTAAGGCCGCGGCGCGCCATCACACATCGCGCGGCGCGACGCCAAAGTGCCGCCGAAAGGCGGTCGAGAAATTGGCGGGATGATCGTAGCCCACCTCAAGCGCAATCTGCGTGATCGGCAATCGGCCGCTTCGAATCATGACCATCGCCCGTTCCATACGCAACTGCTGCAGATATGCCGTTGTCGTCGAACCCTGCACGGCCTTGAATGTGCGGGTGAACTTGGACTCGCTCATCCCGGCTTGTGCGGCAAGCTGCTTCACGCTGCGCGGGCGGCTCCCCTCGCCTTGCGCCAGACGCGCGATCACGCGTGCGACGGTCTCGCGGTCACGCAACGACACGGTTGACTGCGCCGATACCTGTCCACCCATCCGTTCGAAGAAAACGCGCACGATATCGTGCGTGCAGGACTGCAATCGCAATCTGCGGCTGAATACATTGCTGCACGGTTCGAAGTACGTTTGCGCGGCCTGCAGCAACGCATCGCCCAGCGTGGTTCGAAAAAGCGTGAACCCCAACGGCTCGCCATCGAGGAAATGACGCAGGGCACCGTCGTATCGCTGCGCGTCGATGCCCAGTTCATCGATCAGGTAATTCCGCGAACACGATACGGTGACCGAGCGTTCGCGTTCGCCCCCGCGAAAGATTTCGATCTTGCGCGCGCCACGCGGTTGCGCCAGCGCACTGCACGACAACGCCGCCACATCGTGCGCCGGTTGGCCGCCATCCGTGACCCCCGAACGGCCGGCCACACGCAGGTGTATCTTGAGCGCGCCGCTGCAGTCGTAGTGTTCTTCCAGCGCGTGATCGCGCGTGACGTCGGCCCAACTGGCCGACAGGCCGTCCGCCAGAATCAACGTATCGCGAAAGCCTTGAATGCCGGGCGCAGTAGGCCGGGTGGCAATGAAGCACGCGGCGCCCACTGGGGCGATGTTTACCACTTCGAACGAATGGGGCACATAGGCATGCAGGCCCTGACCCGGAACACGTTGCACGGCCGCCTCCATTCTTGCGTTACCGCTGATAACGACGGCCACGTTAAAGGCCGGGCGTCGCTCTCGTCAAGACGAACCGGCGTGGCATCGACGCCTCGCGGGTTAACCCCTAAACCGGTACGCCGCGCCGGGCGCGCTGCCGGATGCGCAAACAAATCGTACCGGCGCGCATAAGTGTGCGGCCGCCGCCAGGCATAAGCTCGTCGCTATCCCCACTCAGGAGTTGTGCGATGCATGGCGTTCCCCCTTCGGTCAATCCGCGCACCGGCTTGCGGCCGCATTTCTCGGTGTGCCGACGCGCCGGCGACCTGATGTTCGTCTCGGGTCAGATGGCGCTGGGCCCCGCCTTCGATATCGTCGGCAAGGATGTCGGCGAGCAGACCCGCACGTGCCTGACCTACATCGGGGATCACCTGAAAACGGTGGGGTTGAGCCTGAACGATGTCGCCAAGACCACCGTCTGGCTGACGCGCGTCGAGGATTTTCCCGCCTTCAACGACGCCTACAAGGCATTCTTCGACGGCGGACCGCTACCGGCACGGTCCACGGTGCGGGCCGATCTGATGATTCCCGGTGCCCTTGTTGAAATCGAAGCCATCGCACTGTGCAAGGACGTCACACCATGAGCGCCGTCATGTCACCTGCCCTCGCCGACACGCCAGCCATCGCGTGGATCAAACGGCTGGTTGCGATCGACACGACCAGCCGGCACTCAAACCTCGGTTTGATCGAGATGGTGCGCGACGACCTCAAACGCGCCGGCATCGACGCCTTGCTCAGCCACGATGCCACCGGCACGAAAGCGAATCTCTTCGCAACGGTTCCCGCTGCGGACGGCACCACCCAGGGCGGCATCGTCCTTTCCGGCCACACCGATGTGGTACCGGTAGACGGACAGCCCTGGGATTCCGATCCCTTCGCGCCGGAAGTGCGCGACGGAAAATTGTTTGGCCGCGGCACGTGCGACATGAAGGGGTTCGTCGGCACGGCACTCGCCCTCTTGCCGCAGATGCAGCAGGCGCGACTCACTCAGCCCATCCACTTCGCCTTGTCGTACGACGAGGAACTGGGTTGTGTGGGTGCGCCGGTCATGTTGGCCGATCTGCAGGCGCGCGGCATCCGCCCCGACAGTTGCATCGTGGGCGAACCCACCTCCATGCGCGTCATCGTGGCGCACAAGGGCATCAATACCTTCCGCTGTTGCGTGAAAGGGCATGCCGCGCATTCTTCGCTCACACCCAAAGGCGTGAACGCCATCGAGTATGCCGCCAGGCTCATTTGCTTCATCCAGGATCTCGCAGAAGAGATGCGCGCGCGAGGCCCATTCGATGAAGCGTTCGATGTGCCGTTCAGTACCGCGCAAACCGGCACGATCCAGGGCGGCATTGCGCTGAACACGATTCCCGAGGATTGCCGCTTCGATTTCGAACACCGGAACCTGCCCGGCACCGACCCGGCGCGCTTCTTCGATCGCATACAGGCCTACGCCAACGACACCCTGCTGCCGCGCATGCGCGCCGTGCACCCGGGCGCCGCCATCGATCTGACCAAGATGGCGACCGCTCCGGCGCTGGACGCGTCCGAGCAGGCCGCCATCACGCAGCTCGTGCGGGCGTTGAGCGCCGATAACGCACGTCGGAAGGTGGCGTACGGCACGGAGGCCGGGCAATTTCAGCACGCCGGCATCGCCGCCGTGATTTGCGGGCCGGGCGATATCGAACAGGCGCACAAACCCAACGAGTTCGTGACCACGGCGCAGATCGCGCAGTGCGAGGCGTTCCTCGGCAAAGTGATTCGCAGCATTTCCCAATAGTCTCCTTGCGGCGTACCGCCGCACGGTCGTGTTCGCCCATCCTGGATCTTCGACCATGTCTACCTTCACCACCCCGCATGCGTCCGCACGCGAAGAGACGCCCCCGGCCGCCTGGCGCATCATCATTGCGGCCTCGATAGGCAATGCGCTCGAGTGGTTCGATCTCGTGGTCTACGGCTTTTTCGCCGTCACGATCGCCAAACTGTTTTTCCCCAGCGGCAGCGACTCGATCTCGCTCTTGCTCACGCTCGGCACCTTCGGTGTGTCGTTCTTCATGCGCCCGCTGGGCGCGCTGGTGCTCGGCATCTATGCCGATCGCGTAGGAAGGCGTGCAGCGCTGACCGTATCGATCCTGCTGATGATGGTGGGCACCCTGCTCATCGCCGTGATGCCCACCTACGCCGCGATCGGGGTATGGGCGCCGATCGGGATCGTACTGGCGCGGATGATCCAGGGGTTCTCCGCCGGCGGAGAATTCGGCAGTGCCACCGCCTTCCTTGCCGAGCATGCGCCCAAGCGGCGTGGCTTCTACGCCAGCTGGCAGGTTGCCAGCCAAGGGCTGACCACGTTGCTGGCAGCGGGCTTTGGTGCCGGGCTCACCAATTGGCTGACGCCGGAACAGATGCTGTCGTGGGGCTGGCGGGTGCCGTTCTTCTTTGGCTTGTTGATCGGGCCGGTCGCCTACTACATCCGTACCCGCATCGATGAGACCCCTGAGTTTCTCGCCGCGGAACCGTCGAAGACGCCGCTGGCCGACACGTTCTCGCATCATCGCGCGCGTCTCGTTCTTGCCATCGGCACCGTGGTGCTCGGTACGGTGGCCACTTACCTCGTTCTCTACATGCCGACGTACGCCGTCAGGCAACTCGGCATCCCGCAGTCGGCGGCCTTCACCGCCACGCTGCTCACGGGTGTGGTGCAGTTCATTTGCGCACCGATCGTCGGCCACTGGTCGGACCGCCACGGTCGAACAGGCGTGATGCTGTTGTCCGCCCTGCTTTTTCTCGTCCTGATCTATCCCATGTTCGCCATCGTGGCCGCTTATCCCACATTCGGCACCATGATCGGCGTGCAGATCGTGATCGGTGTGTTGCTGTCGGGCTACTTCGGCGCGCTGCCCGCGTTGCTCACCGAGATATTCCCGGTTCAGAATCGCACCACGGGCATGTCACTGGCCTACAACATCGCCGTCACGATCTTTGGCGGGTTTGCGCCTTTCATCATCACAGGCCTGATCGATGCGACGGGCAGCAAACTTGCACCGAGCTTCTATCTGATCTTCGCCTCACTCATCAGCATCGCGGCCATCTTCGGGGTGCGCAAGCGCCTGGGCATGCGATGACACGACACGGATTCCCGCCATGACGACAACCGATCGATCTCTTTCAGAACCCGCCATTGCAGATCGCGCCGCGATTGCCGCACAGCACGATGCGCTACGCCAATGGATACGGGAAACGCCGGTGGTGGACCGCGACGACTTCCTGCCCGTCGCCGGCACGCGCATCAACTTCAAATTCGAACTGTTGCAAGCCAGCGGCACATTCAAGGCACGTGGCGCCTTCTCGAACATTCTCGCGCTGGATCCGGCCCAACAATCAGCCGGCGTGACCTGCGTATCGGCCGGCAACCATGCTGTAGCGGTCGCGTACGCGGCGATGCGGCTGGGTGTGTCCGCCAAGGTCGTCATGATCAAGACGGCAAGTCCTGCGCGGGTGGCCCTCTGCCACCAGTACGGCGCCGAGGTCGTTCTGGCCGACGACGGCGCATCCGCGTTTGCGGAAGTGCGCCGCATCGAAGGTGAAGAAGGCCGCTTCTTCGTGCACCCCTTCAATGGTTATCGCACAGTGCTCGGTACCGCCACACTGGGTCATGAATGGCTGATGCAGGCGGGCAAACTCGATGCGGTGATCGTTCCGATCGGTGGCGGCGGTCTCATGGCGGGCATCTCCACTGCGGTGAAGATGATCGACCCGGCCTGCAAGGTATACGGTGTGGAGCCGGTCGGCGCCAATGCCATGCAACAAAGCTTCGACGCGAATGGGCCCATCAAGATGGGACCCATGCAGAGCATCGCCGATAGCCTGATGGCACCGCATACCGAGCAGTACAGCTACGATCTTTGCCGCCGCCATGTGGATGCCTTGACACAGGTATCCGACGATGCCATTCGTGCCTCGATGCGTTTGCTTTTCGATCAGCTTAAGCTCGCGGTGGAGCCGGCATGCGCTGCAGCCACGGCCGCGCTCGTGGGTCCGCTAAGAGATACGCTGGCGGGCAAGCGTGTTGGCATATTGCTCTGCGGCACCAATACCGATCCTGCCACGCTGGCGCGTCACCTGGGATAAGGTACCGATCCGGGCGTGCGCTTTGGGCGGGTCATCGGCGTGCGGCCTCAGGGCGCGACCGGCGCACGGTGGCGTTGCCGCCGGTGCCAGGCCAAGGCATAGAGGCCCACATTGAACACAATCGCAGCGATGCCGATACCGATCTGCACCGAACGCGTCAACCCAGGCGGGTAGATCAATACGCGCGCGTAGTGGGCGATGAAGCCTTCTTCGTAACCCGCCTGCCCTGCCGCCAGCCGCAGGGCGTTTTCGAGCGGTGTGAGCGGGCAGATGCCGCCACTCAAGGTGATCCAGGCGCCCCACGCGACCGCCGGCACGTGCAGCCACGCCCAACCGGGACGCCAGGCCACGAGTGCCGCGCCCAGTGCGACGAACAAGACAAAGGCGGCGTGTATCACCATCACGCCATCGGCGGCCCAGGCACTCATCCGCCGATCAATCCACCCAGAACGAGCACGGCCAACACCAGCCAGAATATGCCGCCGACGATGCTGCGTTGAATGAACGACTTGAATGCGGCGTACAGCAGGATCAGCCCCAGGATGAGCCAGGCGATATTGAACACCGATGGGCTCATGCCCATGGCGCGCGCCAAGCCACCGGTAAAGTCGCCGATCGCCTCGCCCACGCCACCCAGCAGAAATCGCAGGGTGTCGACGACGGCGCGTATCGCCTCGCCAAACGCACTGCCCAGCCACTCGAAAAAACCGTTGTTCATGACTCTGTTCGTTAAAAAGACATTACCGGCACCCCGCAAGCGGCGTGCACCGCGCGCGCGATCCCGAAGATAGCGTGAAAAGCGTTACGCCGTGTCGCGTGCAGTGAGCGCGGCGCGCCAGACCGCCGCCTTGACCGCCGGCGTCATGGCCGCATGCGCCGGACTGGTCGACGGCAACGAGGTATAGCGCACAACGGGATCGGACGACAAACCCGGTCGCACATGACGCGCATAAAGACTGGCTGCGGCGCCCCCGTTGAACACGACGTGGTCGATCGACGGATACCGCGTCAGTAGCCCGCCGATGTCGTTGGCGACGATGCTTTCGCGCACGATGGCGGCATCCAGACTGCCCGGGCGGTCACAGCGCTCGAGCACATCCCATAGTGCCACACCGGCCGCTTGCAGAGCCTTGATCCGAACGGTGTAAGCCGATTGGGCGTCGAAGCCGAAAATCGCGGCCACGATCGGCCAGAAGGCGTTGCGCGGGTGAGCGTAGTACTGATCGGCGTCCAGCGAACGCACGCCGGGCATCGAGCCCAATACCAACACGCGGGCGCGGTCGTCGACCACCGGTGGAAAACCGACGACGTGCATCGCGCGTCAGAGTCCGAGCCGACGAGCGAGATCGTTCATGTCGGAAGCGACCACATCCCAGTCCTGCTCCGGGGCAAGATCGCGGGATTGCTTGGGGCCGTGTTCCGAAGGCCGCACCACGAACGCCGTGCGCAAGCCTTGCCGGCGCGCCGCCGCCAGATCGTTGTTGTGCGCGGCCACCATCATCAATTGCTCAGGCGGGAGATCGAGCACGTCAGCCGTGCGCAGATAAGCGTCGGGCGACGGCTTGTAGGCCTGCGCCACTTCGGCACCGAGAATCGCATCCCATGGCAACCCGGCGCGTTTGGCCATATTGAGCATCAGGGAAATATTGCCGTTGGAGAGCGGCGCAATCACGTAGCGTTTTTTGAGGCGGGTGAGCCCTTCCACACTGTCGGGCCAGGGATCGAGGCGATGCCAGGCCCGATTGAACGCAACCAGATCGCTCTCAGGAATCGCGCGCGGATCGATGCCCACATCCTGCAACGTGGCTTCAAGATTCTCACGATGCAACACGTCCAGCCGCACAAACGGCCGGGCGCCATCGCGCACTGCCTGCATCGCGGGCTGATAGCGTTGCCGCCAGGCATCGGCGAACGCTACCGGATCGATATCTTCGCGTCCGTGCCGCGCCAGAAAAGCCGTTGCGTCGCGGGTGATGCCGCGGCGCCAATCGACCACCGTGCCGAACACGTCGAATACCAACGCGCGCACCTCATCCATCGCATCCTCTCCTTGGTTGGCAAGGCAGGCCCCGTTTGCGCAGGACCCGGCCCACAAGCGCCGACGGCGCCGCGCGACGCATACAAACTCGCCCGCGCACCATCTTAGCGCAGCGTGCGATGCCGGACGTTGGTCGTTCGACAGCCTGCGGGTTAAGGCGTAATCTGCATCCGCTGCGCGTACCGCGGCACCTCAGACTCCGGCCGGATTTATCGCATGCGACACGCCGCTCCAGCATCTCCCCCCCTCGACGACTCTGCCGCGCCGCTTGCAGATCCGCCCACCCGCAAACAACTCTTCGCCGGCTTTTTCATGCTCGGCGTGACCGCATTCGGCGGCGCGCTGCCGCTGGCGCATCGCGCCCTGGTCGAGAAACGCCGTTGGCTGAGCAATGCCGAATTCACCGATCTGCTGGGCCTGTGCCAGTTCCTGCCGGGCGGCAACATCATCAATATGTCGGTGGCGATCGGCATGCGCTTTCGCGGGGTGAGCGGCGCGCTGGCCGCGCTGATGGGCCTGATCCTGGCGCCGTCGCTGATCGTCATCAGCCTGGGCGCGGTGTACGACCGCTTCCAGCACGATCCGCACATCCAGCATTTCTTTGCGGGCCTGGCCGCCGCGGCAGCGGGACTTCTGATATCCATGGCCATCAAGATCACCCTGCCGCTGCGCCGCAAGCTGCCGCTGATGGGGATCGTCGTGGCGGGCTTCGTCGCCATCGCCATCTTGCGGTGGCCGCTGTTGCCCACCATGCTGGTGCTCACGCCGCTCAGCGTGCTGGTCACCTGGAAGTCGGGACTGTGATGAGTGTGCTGATCTCACTGGCGTTGATCTTCACGCAACTGTCCCTTTTGGCATTCGGCGGCGGCAACACCATCCTGCCCGAAATGCAGCGGCAGGTGGTCGACGTGCATCACTGGATGTCGGCCGAAACCTTCAGTGCGTTGTTCGCATTGGGGCAAGCGGCTCCCGGGCCAAACATGATGATCGTGACGCTCGTAGGCTGGCACGTGGCCGGCTGGCAAGGCGCCATCGTTACCTCGATCGCGAAGTTCGGGCCGTCCACGATCGTGACCATTCTGGCATTGAGCGCCTGGGACCGGTTTCGCCACAAGCCGTGGCGTCGCCTCGTGCAGGTGGCGCTCGCGCCCGTGACTGCGGGCTTGTTTCTGGCCAGCGGGTTCATCATTACCGAAGCCTCGGTACACACCTGGTGGTTGGGCGCGATCACGCTGATTTGCGCGGTGCTCGCCGTCAAAACGCGCATCCATCCGCTGTGGCTGCTATTGGGCGGAAGCCTGGCGGGGCTCACCGGCATCGGACAGTAAGGCAGCGTACGCTCGATCGAGACGCCGGGAATTGATGGGCGTGCGTCGGCCCGCGATTGCTTATGCCGCAGCCCTCGCGGCAGCCCCCCGATTACTCGACGTGCTTTTTGAGCCGCTCGACGATGAACGCCAGAAAGGTCTGCACGGCGCGCGGCAACGTACGACCGTTGAACGTTTGAATCTCCACATCGCGCCGGCCCATCGCGCGATCGCGCAACGGCACCGCAGCCAGAATGCCGTCGGCCACACTGTGCCGCACCGACACCTCGCCCGATAAGGCAACCGCATCCGACTGCGCCACGAAGTTGTAGATCGCAGGCGCGTAATTGCTGGTGAATACCGATTTCATCGTCAGGTTCTGCTCGGCGCACGCCACATCGAACAACTGGCGCAGCGTCATCGTGGTGTCAGGCAATGCCAACGGATAGGCCTGCAGTTGCGACAGACCGATGCGCTCGAAACGCTCCAGCGGATGACCCCGGCGCATCACCACCATCACGGGCGCCTTCAGGCGGCTTTCAACCTTGATGTCGCGTTCGGGCGCGCGGCTGAAACTCAAGCCGATATCGGCCTCGCCCTCGCGCAGCATCCGCGCCACTTCGCGCGAGTCGCCCACTGCCAGATCGAATTGAATGTCGGGATAAGACACCTGAAACGCCGCGATGGCGAGCGGCAGAAATTCGGTGGCAAACCCCGTCGTGCTGCACAGGCGCACGCGGCCGCTGCGCAAGCCATTGAGCGCGCGGATTTCATTGACCGCGCGATCGGCATCCAGGGTGGATTTATACGCGTAAGCCGCCAGCACCTCGCCTGCCGCGCTGGGCACCATACCGCGTGCGCGGCGCTCGAACAGCACCGTTTCGAGTTCGGCCTCGAGCGCCGAAATCTGACGGCTGATGGCCGAGCTCACCACATTCAACTTCACCGAGGCGGCGTTGATCGACCCGCAGCGCACGACCTCCAGGAAGTAGCGCAAGGCCGTATCCTGCAGATAACGTGCGGGCATGACGGGCTCCTTAAAGCAGCGTCATTCTATCGACACATTGGCCCGCTGTCCGATGGCCGTAAACGTCTTGATTTCGGCTGCCATCCGATCGCGAAACACGTCCGGCCCCAGATTGACGGGCTCGAGCGCGTTGCCGGCGATCGTGCGTTTGACCGTCTCGTCGGCCATCGTGGTCGCGACCGCACGGCCCAGCGTGTCGATCACGGCCTGCGGTGTACCGGCGGGCGCGGCCATGCCATACCAGCCGAGAAAATCGACGCTGGGATAACCGGCTTCGGCAAAAGTCGGCACGTTCGGCAGCGACGGCACGCGGTTCGCCCCCGTCACCGCCAGCGCCTTGATCTTGCCTGCCGCCACCTGCGGTGCCGCCGATGCGGCAGTATCCACGCCCATGTCGAGCTCGCCGCCGATCAATGCCGTCACCATCTGTGCGCTGCCTTTGTACGGCACGTCCAACATGTCGGCCTGGAAGGCCTGCGACATCATCAATCCGGCCAGATGCGGCGCCGACCCGGCACCGAACGTGCCATAGGAGACTTTGCCCTTGTCGGCGCGCTCGCGCGCGTATTTGGCCAAGGCAGGCAAATCCGAGATGCCCAGATCGGTGCGGGTCACGAGCACCACCGGCGCCAGCGCCAACACGGCGATCGGCGCAAAGCTCTTCTGCGGATCGTAATTGAGGTTCTTTTTCAGGGCGGGCAAGATCGAATACGTGGTCGAGCCCGTCATGAGCAAGGTGTAGCCGTCCGGCTCGGCACGCGCCACGGCCTCGGCCCCGATCACGGTAGACGCACCCGGACGGTTTTCGATCACGACCGCCTGGCCCAGCACCTCGGCCAGGCGTTTGCCCACCACGCGTGCCACCACATCGGTGCCGCCACCCGGCGGGAACGGCACGATCATCTTGATCGGCCGATCGGGATAGGCCGCGTGCGCGCTACCGGCGACCGCCAGCAGGCTCATTGCCACCCAAGACAACAACATCGTGCGTTTCATTATTTTCCCCGTTGAATCGATGGCCGCGTATCGCGGCATCCCATATCCCAGAAGAGCCCCGCCATCATGGCTAGACCCTCGCGAATGATCGGTTCGAGCGCATGCTCGTTGGGCGCGTGTTGCGCGCAGCCCGCATAGGAATGCGGCACCCACAATGTGGGTAGCCCCAAGGTGCCGGCGAACACGTCGTTAGGTAGCGACCCGCCCAGGTTCGGCAGAATCGAGGGTGCCGTTCCGGTGGTGGCCGCAATCGAGGCACTGGCCCATTGCACCCAGGCATTGTCCGGATCGAGCCGCGTGGCGGCAGCGCTCGCCCCCGTGGCCACCTTGATCACGCCGAAGCCGGCGGCATCGAGGTGCGACTGCACATGCGTCTGCAGATTTTGCCAATCGGTGCCCACTACGAAGCGCAACTGACACACCGCCTGCGCGCGCCCCGCAATGGCATTGACCGGGCGATCGACGCGGCCGGCGCCCAACGCCAGAATCTCCAGACTGTTCCAGCCGAACACGCGTTGCGCGGGCGTCATGCCGGGTTCGCCCCAGTCGGCATCGATCGCCGGCTCACCTTCGCCGCTCTTCACGTCCAACTGGGCCAGCGCACGATCGACGGACGCCGGAATTGGCGGCGGCCGCAATCCCTCGACCAGGATGCGGCCACGCGCATCCACCATCGTGGCCAGCGCATTGACGAGCACCGTGGCCGGATTGGCCAAGAGACCGCCCCAATTGCCCGAGTGGTAGGCGCCAGCGCGCAGATCCACATCGAGCGTGAAATTCACCGCGCCGCGCGAGCCCAGGAAAAGCGTCGGCGTCTCGGCATGCAGACGCGGCCCATCGCTGGCAATCAACACGTCCGCGGCCAGGAGATCGCGGTTCGCGGCACAAAACGCGTTCAGTCCCGGCGAGCCTGCTTCTTCGCCGGTTTCGATCAATACCTTGATGTTGAAACCCAGTTTGCCGTCACGCGCCGCGTAGACCTGCTGCAGGGCGGTGAGCACGATAAGGTGCTGACCCTTGTTGTCGGCCGCGCCGCGGCCATACCAACGCGCGCCTTCCGGCGTCAGGGACCAGGGCGACAAGCCCTCGCGCCATCCGGCGTCCTGTCCTTGCACGACGTCGCCATGGCCATAGACCAGCACGGTCGGCCAGGCGGGATCTTCGATTCGGGTAGCCGTCAGGAGCGGCAGATCAGCCCCTGAAGGGTTGGCGTGCAAAGCGATGTCGAAACCCAGATCGGCCAGCAACGGCACGATGTGCGCGTTCAGATATTCATGCTGCGCGGGTGCCGAATCGGGCTCTTCGCTGGTGCTGCGTACTGCGATGGCGGCGCTCAACCGCTCGGCGAAACGCCCGCTATCCAACTCACCTACCGCTGCCGCAACAGCATCCACTCGAGACACAACGCACTCCCATCAGATTTTGGATCACTGTAGAGCCGTCACGCCAATGCCACAATTGGATTTTTTGCACGGCTTCGTTGCCCAAAAAGCAATGGTCGAAATATGCAAACAGCGCAACTTGCGGGCAGGCAGAGGAAATCTCAGATGTGTCGCCCGCCACCGATGCGGTGCTTTTTCAGCAACGCTGAAGTGATTTATCTCTAATTGTGGCATTACACCAATACGCTTAATGTGATCGTTCTCACGATCATTTCCGGATATGCCCCATGAGTCTCACCGCCCACGACTGCGCCGCGCTCGATGCGGCCGATCCACTGCACGCGACGCGCGCGCAGTTTTGCCTGGATGACGCCGAGGTCTATCTGGACGGCAATTCGCTGGGCGTGCTGCCGGTTGCAACGGCACCGAGGCTGGCCGAAGCCGCGCAAGCGGAATGGGGCCGCGGGTTGATTCGCAGTTGGAACACCGCGGGCTGGATCGATCAGCCGCAGCGCGTGGGCAACAAAATTGCCCGCCTGGTGGGCGCGGCGGGCGGCACATTGATCGCTGCCGACTCCACGTCGATCAACCTCTACAAGGTGTTGTGCGCCGCCGCCCTCGCGCAAAGCACCGAGCCGGGCCGGCGTGTGATCCTGAGCGAGCGCGCCAACTTTCCCACCGATCTGTACATCGCCGAAAGCGTTGCGCGGCAGTATGGCCTGACCTTGGTGTTGCTCGATAGCGAAACCATCGACGCGGCACTCGCGTCGCACTTGAACGCCAACGTCGCCATCGTGATGCTCACCCATGTCAACTACCGCACCGGCCGCATGCAGGATATGGCGGCGGTCACGCGACGGGTGCAAGCGGCGGGCGCATTGATGGTGTGGGATCTCGCGCATTCGGCCGGCGCCGTCCCGGTCGACCTCACGACGGCTGACGCCGACTTCGCCGTGGGTTGCGGCTACAAATATCTCAACGGCGGCCCAGGCGCGCCGGCGTTTGCCTGGGTCAATCCCAGGCACGCCGCCCTGCCACAACCGCTCAGCGGCTGGATGGGCCATGCCGCCCCCTTCGCCTTCGATACTGCTTATGCGCCTGCACCCGGCATCGACCGCTACCTATGCGGCACCCCATCGGTATTGGCACTGGCCGCGCTGGAATGCGGTGTGGATACCGTGTTGAGCGCCGAGGCGCTTGGCGGCATGCTCGCCATCCGTGCCAAATCGCTCGCGCTCACCTCGCTCTTCATGCAGTTGATGCAGACGCGCTGCACGACGTTCAACTTCACCTGCGTCACGCCCGATAACCCGGCCGAGCGCGGCAGCCACGTGTCGTACACCACAACGCTCGACGGCTACGCCATCATGCAGGCCTTGATCGCGCGCGGCGTGATCGGCGATTTTCGCGCACCCGATATCTTGCGATTCGGTTTCACGCCGCTCTACACCCGCTATATCGATGTCTGGCGCGCCGTCGACGCATTGGCCGCAGTAATGACGCAGCATGAATGGCGCGAGGCGCGCTTTCAACAACGCGCCGCCGTCACCTGAACAGGAGCTTCAATCATGACGACCCGTTCATCCGGCGGTTGCCCCTTTGGCCATTCGGCCGAGGACAAGCGCGCCCCCGAGGGCGCGATACCGATGCGCGACGACACGTCGGCGCAAGCATCGGGTCTGCAAACCGCAGCGTCGTCTGCCGTGACGTCTGCTGCATCGCCTGCTGCATCTGCGCCTTCGGGCGAAGCCATCGTCCGCGAAGAATCGGCTCAGCTCGATTTCTCGCGCGACATGAGCTATGGCGATTATCTTGGGCTGGATACCCTGCTGACGTCGCAGCATCCCCTCTCGCCCGATCCCAACGAATTGCTGTTCATCGTCCAGCATCAAACCAGCGAACTCTGGATGAAATTGCTGCTGTCTGAACTGACGGCCGCGCGGGCCTGCATTGCGCGCGACGATTTGCCGCCAGCCTTCAAGATGCTCGCGCGGGTGAGCCGCATTTTCGATCAATTGATTTCGGCGTGGAATGTGCTCGCCACCATGACGCCGCCCGAGTATTCGGCGATGCGCCCTTATCTCGCGCAATCGAGCGGGTTTCAGAGTTTTCAATATCGCGAGATCGAGTTTTGTCTTGGCAACAAGAACGCCGCAATGCTGGCCCCGCATGCTCACCGCCCCGATCTGCACGCCCGTGTGGCACAGGCATTCGCAACACCGTCGATCTACGATGAATCGCTTCGGTTGCTCGCCCGTCGCGGGCTGACGCTGCCTGCCGCGGCCCTCGAACGCGACTGGACGCAACCTTATCGCGCGCATGCCGGGGTGGAAGCTGCCTGGCTCACGGTGTATCGCACGCCGGACAAATATTGGGATTGTTATCAGTTGGGCGAAAAGCTTACCGATATCGAAGACGCCTTTCGTCAATGGCGCTTCCGGCACGTCACCACCGTCGAACGCGTGATCGGTTTCAAGCGCGGAACGGGCGGCACCGGCGGCGTCAGCTACTTGCGCAAGATGCTCGACACGGTGCTCTTCCCGGAGCTATGGACGCTGCGCACGGCGTTGTGAAGAGAGGCGGAACGGCCGCCAGGCACCCGCGTCTCGGGGCGCAGCGAGACGTGCGTTCCGGGCGCCGCCGACCCGACGTCGGCCTCCCGCAGGCGTGCGCCCGCGACCCGCGCACGCATCGCCATGAGCGGCAGAAAAATCAAAGCGGAAAGTAACCAAAGCAGCGCTGCGGACCACACCGTTTGGCTGAGGAAATGTGCGCCTTGCGCCACCCGCAACACACTCAGGCTCACACCGAGCGCCACACCCAGAGCGAGCCCCCATCGCATCAAATTGCGCCATTCCGCCGCCAGGCCCGCAAAATAAAGCCCCAATAACGTAAAGCCAAAAGCGGCGTGCGAACTCGGCAATGCCCCGCCGGACGGCTGTCCTTCTCCAGCGAAAAAGCGGGTAGGCAGCGCCAGACGGCCGCCGAAGATCTGCAGCATGTGCGGCCGGGGAAGCGCCGTCACATGCTTGAGCGCGATGGCGGCAAGCGGACCGGCAACAATGACGGCGAGTACCGCAACGCTGATGCCCCGCCATGCCGTGAGATCCGGTCGGAAAAAACTGCACAGCGCCACCGTCAGCGCTGCCGTACCCACCAATACTGGCAGTGCCACCAGCACCCGATCGGCGAGCAGCGACAGCACATACGAGTGCCGTCCCACAAAGGTCAGCGTCACGTCGTCGTAGGTCAGGTGCGCCACGCGCATGTCCAGTCCCGACAGACCGATCGCCCACGCCAGCAGCGCGAGCGCAGCCGTAATGCCAAACACATGGGTGAGTAGGTAGCGCCGAGTCGACATGATGAATACTCCGTGGCGCGCTGTTCCGCAGGCCGAGCGATGCGACGGGGCCCGCTCACATGCCGGCCGCGCCGTCGAACCATCGATACGTCACAATAGTGACGGCCGCGTCGAATATTCATCAAATCGCCGTTAAAGTGCCCAAACCGCCGCGAATTTGCAGGCATGCTATGTGCTTACAGCAACCGCTCACAGTCAAGCCGTCAATACGGCGGGCTGACGAATTCAATAGGCAGGACCGGCGCGGTTCATTCGGGAGGCGATACAAGATGGTGTTCAGACGATTGAACCGGGCGAAACAGGTTGCACTGTTCGCTGGAAATCGCGTGGCGGAGTACATCGAACTTTTTACATTAGAGTTCGCGTTGTACCGGACCGCGCTGATTACGACGCTTGCCGCGTATATCGCGATGGTGTTTTGCGCCATCTTTGCCGCGGCGTTTTTATCGGTTGCGATTCTGGTGTCGTATTGGGGCACCGATCACCGCGTGACCGCAGCGTGGGTCATCTTCGGCGTATGGTGCTTGTTGAGCATCGTGGCCTTCGTGATCGCCAAGCGTGCGGCACCGGATGCAGCGCCGCAGTCGGCGCTCAGCGAACAGCTCAAGCTGGATCTGGAAACTATCAGGGGGAATTATGGGCACGCTGACAGCGCTCACGCGAAGGAATGAGCTTTTGGCGAAGATGGAGCTGGAGCGCGTTGCGTTATTCGTTCCTCAGCTGGAAGGACCCGCCAGGCGTCCTACCGGCGTCGTATTCAAGAATGTTGAACTTTGGGCCACGACCGGTTTGCTGCTGCTTGCATCTGCAGTAGGCTGGCCGAAGGCATTGAAAGGTCCCGTTCGGACCATCGCATCGGTTTCTCTGCGCAACCGAGTGGCCGCATTAATGGCCCGTCCCGAACGGCAATCCGAGGCGCAGCAAAGCAAGGAGCAAGACATGGTCATTACGGCTAGTGGTGAAGGCGATTTCGAACAGGACTTCGAAGCAGTGAAACGCACCGGACGTCGCACCGGACGCAACTTGAAGGCCACGGGCCGTCAATTCAAGCAGGACGCCGGCGATAACCTGCGCGACCTGCTGGACAGCCTCGAAACCTCATTGCGCGATGGCAACGACGGCGACGTCGAGGCCCTGCGTGCCCGTCTGCGTACGCAGCTGGACGACGCCCGCGATACGTTAGGCGATGCCGCCGATACGGCCAATAATTTCGTTCGCGAAACGATCGATACGGCTGAAGAGTACGTGCAGGTCCGCCCCTGGCAAGCCCTGGGCATGGTGGCTGGCGCCGCGTTCCTGTTGGGCGTGATTGTCGGCCGCAACTGATCCGCAGTTGGAATCAGTACGACCCGACGCCCCTGAGAAGGGGCGTTTTTCTTTGGGCGGCGCCGTGACGGCTTCCCGGTGTAGGATGACGCGGTTAAGCAATCAGACTGAAGAATCATGCAAGACCAATTCGATTTCGACTTTTTTGTGATCGGCGGCGGCAGCGGCGGCGTGCGCGCCGCCCGGATGGCCGCACAGCGCGGTGTACGCGTGGCGTTGGCTGAAGGGCAAGCGCTGGGTGGCACGTGCGTCAACGTGGGCTGCATTCCCAAGAAGCTGTATAGCTACGCGGCGCACTATGCCGAAGCTTTCGAGGAAGCCCATGGTTTTGGCTGGGATATCGACGCCCCCCGTTTCGACTGGGAACGTCTGAAGGCGAACCGCGCCCGCGAAATCACGCGTCTGAACGGCATTTATGAAAACCTGCTGACGCAAGCCAAGGTCACGTTGCTGCGCGGCTGGGCCACGTTCGTCGACGCCAATACTGTTGAAGTCGATGGCCAGCGCCACACCGCGCGCCACATTTTGATCGCGACCGGCGGCCAGCCCAGCTTGCCGGATATCGATGGCCGCGAGCACGTGCTCGTGTCCGACGAGATTTTCGATCTCTCGCCCTTCCCCAAGCGCTTGCTGGTGGTGGGCGGCGGCTACATCGCCTGCGAGTTCGCCTCGATCTTCAACGGCCTGGGCGCGAATGTCGTCCAGCTGTATCGCGGCGAGCAGATCCTGCGCGGTTTCGATGACGACGTGCGCCATTTCGTGGCGGCCGAGATGATCAAGACGGGGGTGGATCTGCGTTTGAACGCCGGCGTCAAATGCATCAACAAGACGGGCGACGAACTCGTCGTCACCCTCAATGATGGCGCAACGCTTACTGTCGATCGCATTCTTTACGCCACCGGCCGCGTCCCGAATGTAGGCGGACTGGGCCTGGAGCAACTGGGCGTGAAACAAGGCCGCGATGGCGCCATCGAGATCGACGATCGCTACAACACGTCAGTGCCGTCCGTGCACGCCTTGGGGGATGTCACCGCTCGTATCCAGCTCACGCCGGTGGCGCTCGGTGAAGCCATGACGCTGGTCGATCACTTGTTTGGCGACGGCCGTCGCGAGATGAGTTATGCCTACATTCCCACGGCAGTATTTACCCATCCCAACATCGGCACCGTGGGCTTTTCGGAAGCCGACGCCCGGGCCGAGTTCGGCGACATTGCGGTGTTCCAAACCGACTTCAAACCGCTCAAACACACGCTGAGCGGCAGTACCGAACGCACCTTCATGAAACTCCTGGTCGATCGCGCAACCGATCGCGTGGTGGGTTTGCACATGGTGGGTCCCGACGCGGGCGAGGTCGTGCAGGGCTTTGCAGTGGCCATGAAAGCGGGCGCCACCAAGCATATTTTCGATACCACGATCGGCATTCACCCCACCTCGGCCGAAGAATTCGTGACGATGCGTACGCCGGTTTCGTAACGCAGCGACATGTTTTGTGCCTGATGCGGCGGGCGCGCATTGATACAGTATTCGCATCCCTTTAAAAGAGAGTGCTTTCATGCGCCTGTTGCTCGCGTTGCTTCTGCCTTTTTCGGTTTTCTTCACGATTGGAAGACCGCTGTCCGGCATTATCTGCCTGATTCTCCAGATCACCTTGATCGGCTGGATTCCGGCCGCCATCTGGGCGGTCTACGCCCTTAATCAATACAAGACGGATCGCAAGATCGACACGGCATTGCGCGGCCGTTGATCGGCAGAGCAAGCGCGCCAGACGCTTCAGTCTGGACCTAACGCGCTTGCCGGCTGTACCTTGCATGACGCCGTCACCTGCGCGCCCGAGCTGAATTGAAAGGCGACGGGCAGCAGCGCACCGACCTTGGCCTGATCGTTCGGCTTTTCGAGCATCGCGTGATAGCCGCCCGGCGCGAACACCAGATTGCCTTTGGCCGGCACGTCGATCTCATCGGCCATCACCATCTTCGCCATGCCGCCTGCCTTCTGCGTCTGATGCAGCATGGCCATGCCGTAGCCCGGCACCACGATGCCCGTCAGCTTGGCTGCGACGCGGCCGGCATTGCCCACGGTGAAGTAGCCCGCCGAAGGCAGTTGCGCGGGCATTGCACGGATCCAGCAGCCCTGCACGCTTAATTGTTCGGCGCGCCCTTGCGCCAATGCGCGCTCGGTCGCATCGCCCGGAGCCTGGGACGTCGCGCCATGCGCGGCATGACTCATTGATGGGGCTGCCGCCGCCGGTGCGGCGTGCGCCGTCGACGCCGCGCCACCGTCTTCCGGCAGGTGATGCGCCATGGCAGCCATCGGCATGCCGCCGACGACCAATGTAAAAATCGTGTTCCGGAACAAGGAAGTCATGAAAGTCCCCGGCGCCAAGTGCGCCACTGCCACGGGCCGCCAGCACAGCGGGCAACCCGGCTGTCGCGATTATATGAATGTCTTCCAAACGCACCCTTACCGGCGGCGCAGCGTTTGTTGGTGATTTAGTTTTGGTTGGTGATCTAGAATCGACATCTGACCAGCCTTTCCAGCCCCCCGCCCGCGGCCCGCAATCGGGCCCATGACCAGGACCCCGCCATGACCGACCACCGCCCGCCCAGCGAACCCTCCTACGATCCGCGCCCGGCCGGAACCGTGCTGGCACAACGCTGGCGTGCCGGCGATCAATGGGTCGCCCTGCCCGAAGAGGTGCGTCCCAACGATCTGGACGCGGGCTACGCCTTGCAATCGACCGTGCTGGCGCAAATGGGCGAAACGCCGTGCGGTTGGAAGCTGGGCGTGGGCAATCCCAACGCCTTGCGTAAGTTCAACCTCTCGCGCCCGCTGGTGGGCCGGCTGACCTCCCAACGCATCCACGACGCGGCCGAGCCCATCGTATTGTCGCGCGGTGCGCCCGTCACGATCGAGTTCGAAATCGCTTTCGTGTTGAACCGCGACATCGCGCCGGGCGACGCGCCGGCGGATCCTTTCGATGCGGTGGGCAGTGCTCACACCGCGTTCGAATTGGTGCTGTCGCGGTATGTGGATCGCATGGCCGTGGGCTGGCCCAGCTTCATCGGTGACAACGTCGGCTTTGAAGCCTTTGTATTGGGCGAAGAAGTGAGCTTGAGCGATGTGCCCAAGATCATCGAGAGCATCGAGGTGTATACCGATGGCGTATTGTCGACCAAGGGTGTGACGGGCGACGATCTGCCCGGCACCGGCCAGGCGCTCGAGCATCTGTTCGAGCATGCCGCGCACTACGGCGTTACCCTGCGGCGCGGCGAAATCATCACCTGCGGTGCGGTTGCCAAGCCCTACGACGTGGCGGCCGAATATGCCGAAATCGAAGCGCGCTATGGGAGTGGCGCGCTCAAGATTGCGTTCACGCGATAAACGGCAAATCGCAAATCGAAAATCGCTGGCTGGCTGGCTGCTTGCTGCTGGCTGGTTGGCTGGTTGGCTGGTTGGCTGGCTGGCTGGCTGGCTGGCTGGCTGGCTGGTTGGCTGGTTGGCTGGTTGGCAGCAAACCCCAAACTGCGATCACGGCGGCAAGAAAGAATAGGGATTTTGCCCCTGCGATTCCAAATTTCGGCGTGAGGACTGCATGATTTCCGATCGGCCGAAGGCGTCGATCGATGACCGTGCCATGTCGTCCAGCCGGCGCGTAATGGCCTTGCCGATGGCGAGTACGGGAATGGGACCGGAGCAGGTCAGGATATCGAGATAATCGACCGCACGACGCTGCATTGCCGTCAACTCCCCGAGCGAGTCCGCCCGCCGCCCCAGGCGCGTCTCGTTGCCGAACATTCCGTGCCCGGCGGTGAACATATTCGGCAGCACTAATTGGCCTGGGCCGATGGCGCACATATAGGCATCGAGCTTCAAACGCTTGGGCAGCACTTCGATCACGTCCAGGCAGGTGCTGATCGCCAATGAAATGAAGTTGTCCCTCAACATGCCGAGCCACACGTCATCGGCACGCGGCCCGGCGCACAGCAGCGGCACTTCGGCCGTCCAGGTTTCAGGTTCCAGACCGAGCACGCTGCGAAAGACTTGCGCGTGATACTCGCGGATGACCGCCATCGGCAACTCACGATGAACGCCGCTTGCGCGATAACTCACGCCACGCGCGGCGCAGTCGAGCTGCATCAATCCCTTATTGATCTCAAGCAGCGTATCGTCGGTCACAGTCTTCCCGCGCCGACGCGCATATTCCGTGCAATACGCGATGGCGATGGTGCCCGACTCGTCGTTGCGTTCGACCACGCCACGCGCCAGCGGCGCATAGATGGACCCGTGCGCTTCCAGATATCGGTAATAGCCGGAGCGGTCGCCTTCTGCGTTCAGGCGCACGCACTGCGCCAAATCGAAACCTGCGGTGAGAAGAGGATAATCAGCCATCGAAAGTGCTTTGAAAACAGGTGTCGACGAGGCGTCAACCACGCCCCGCGCGGGATCGGATCAGGCCGCGTCAAGACGGATCGCCCTGATCGGGGGCTACCTTAGCACCCGTCAATCGCCTGCCACGTTTTAAAAATAAAATTGCATGTCGGAGTGTGACGATTCATGCGGCGGTGATATTTTTGTGGCAAGACACTTCTGCTCGCCGCGCATTGTCGTACAGTGACAGCCATCACGAGACAGCAGCCGCATGTAGTCATCGCGTACCGCATGCCGTGCGGCACGTGCACCGGGAGACACACCATGAGCAGATTGCTTTACGACCTGGCCGGCGCCGACGAGCGCCTGCGCTTCAGTCCCTATTGCTGGCGCATCAAGATGGCGCTCGCGCACAAGCGCCTCGCATTCGAAACCGTTCCCTGGCGATTTACCGATCGCGATGCCATCGCGTTTTCCGGTCAGGCCAAGGTGCCCGTTTTCATGGACGGCGAGCACACGGTGACCGACTCATGGGCGATCGCGACCTATCTCGAAGACGCCTATCCCGATCGGCCATCATTGTTCGGCGGGCCCGGGGGCTTGGCCGTCACCCGATTCATGAACAGTTGGGGCGACCGCGTCGTGATGGGCGGCGTGGCGGCCCTGATCGTGGCCGACGTGGTACCCAATCTGGCCGAGCGCGATCGCGAGTACTTCATCGCATCGCGCGAGAAGATGTTTGGCAAGCCGTTGGATGAGGTGGTTGCTGGACGTCATGACAGCGTTAAAGCATTTCGGGCCGCGCTCGACCCCATGCGTGCCGTCTTGCGCCATCAGCCTTTCATCGGCGGCGCCCAACCCTTATATGCCGACTACATTCCGTTCGGCGTATTTCAATGGGCGCGTTGCATCAGCCCCTTCGAATTGCTCGCGCCTGATGACCCCCTCTGGGCATGGCGCGAACGCCTGCTCGATCAGCATGACGGGCTGGCCCGGAAGGCCATCACACGCGAAGCAGCCACCACTGGTTAAATAACCAGTATCATGGCGTTTTATCTGCCTGGCTGCCTGCTGTGTCGCCGCGTTATTCCGTCGCCGTTCGCGCGTTGTGCGAGTTCACCGCCAAACAAGGCGATCTGGACATGCGATTCACGCCTTCGCCCACGGCGCAGCAGGGCTTGGCTGGCCATCTCAAGGTCGCACAGCGCCGGGCACATACCTACGAAACGGAAATCTTCCTGTCGGCCACTTACGGGGCAGTCGATGTACGCGGCCGCGCCGATGGGTACGATCCGGTGCGCAACCAACTCGAGGAAATCAAAACCCATCGCGGCGACCTGAGCCGCCAGCCCGAAAATCATCGGCACCTGCATTGGGCGCAAGCCAAGCTTTATGGCTGGATGCTGTGCCGCGAGCGCGAACTCGCCGAATTGAACGTCGCCCTGGTGTATTGGGATATCGGCGAAGAGAGCGAAACGGTGCTCACCGAAACGTACACCGCCGAAGCACTGCAGGCATTTTTCGAAGCGCAATGCGCGCGGTTCGAAACGTGGGCTGCTCAAGAACTGGCCCATGTGCAGGCGCGCAGCAGCGATCTCAAAACGATGGCGTTTCCGTTTGGCGCCTTTCGTCGCGGGCAACGCGAACTTTCGGTGGCGGTGTATCGCGCCGCGCGCGACGGCACGGCCCTGCTGGCGCAGGCGCCCACCGGGATCGGCAAAACGTTGGGCACCTTGTTTCCGCTGCTCAAGCGCATGGGTGAAGACGGCCTGGATCGGATTTTCTTTCTCACGGCAAAATCGCCTGGCCGTCAGCTCGCCCTGGATGCGCTCACGCACCTCACGCCACGCCCCAACCTGCGAATTCTCGAGCTCACGGCACGTGAAAAGGCGTGCGAGCATCCAGACAAAGCCTGCCATGGCGACGCGTGCCCTTTAGCACGCGGGTTTTACGATCGTTTGCCCGCGGCGCGCACGGCCGCCGTCGACGCCCGCACCATGGATCGCCATACCTTGCGCCGCATCGGGCTGGAGCACGCTGTCTGCCCCTACTACCTGGCGCAAGAGCTGTCGCGCTGGAGCGATGTCATTGTCGGCGACTACAACTATTACTTCGACTTCAGCGCGGCGTTGTATATGTTGACGCTGCAAAACGAATGGCGCGTCGGCTTGCTGGTGGACGAAGCCCACAACCTGGTCGACCGGGCGCGCGCCATGTATAGCGCGCCCTTGGACGGTGCCGTATTGCGCGACGCCCGCGCCGCGGCGCCAAAGGTGGCCCGCCGCGCCATCGGCGATGTGGCGCGAGCCTGGACGTCGGCCGCGGCGCCTGCCAACGGCAACTATCTCGCGCGCGACGACTCACCCGCGCATCTGCACAATGCGATCAAGGGTGCCATCGTCACGTTCAGCGAAGCGCTGGATCAGCAAGCCGACAGTTTCCCGCCCGATACGCTGCGCCTCTACTTCGATCTGCTCCATTTTTTTCGCATGAGCGAGCTGCAGGATCCCAACACCATCTTCGACGTGGCCGCCGACAGCGCGGCACCGGTGTCCAAGGGCGGTGCCGTGCGCCCTACCTTGACGCTGCGCAATCTGATTCCGGCCAGGCAACTGGCACCGCGCTTCGCGGCGGCCGAAACCGTCACGTTGTTCTCGGCCACGCTTGCGCCCAGCCACTATTACCGCGACACCCTGGGCCTGCCCGAAACCACGCGGACGATCGACGTGGCGGCGCCCTTCTCCGCCGAGCAACTGCAGGTGAAGCTCACCAAACGCGTATCCACACGCTATCGCGACCGCGGCGCGTCGCTCGCCCCGATCGCCGATCTGATGGCCGCACAATTTCAGACGCGTCCGGGTAATTACTTGAGCTTTACCAGCAGCTACGACTACCTCGATAAGCTGGCCGACACTTTCGCGACACGTCACCCGCACGTGCCCGTTTGGTTGCAGACGCGGCGCATGGACGATGCGGCGCGCGTGAAATTTCTGGCGCGGTTCGAAGCCGGCCAGCGCGGCATCGGCTTCGCCGTGCTGGGCGGTGCGTTCGGCGAAGGCGTGGACCTGCCGGGCGATCGTTTGATCGGCGCCTTCATCGCCACGTTGGGCATGCCGCAAGTCAACGACGTCAACGCCCAGATCGAAGCGCGCATGCAAACCGAATTCGGCGCGGGCTACGACTACACCTATCTATTTCCCGGTCTGGGCAAAGTCGTGCAGGCGGCCGGCCGCGTGATCCGCGATGAGGCCGACCGCGGCGTGGTGTATCTGCTGGATGACCGATTCGCGCGGCGCGACGTGCGCGCGCTGCTGCCCAGTTGGTGGCAGGTGGAGACCGTATAGCGGTGCGAAGGTGTAGAGGCCCGCTACAATGGCGGCCTACCTTTTATTTGCTTGTACTGGAGTGCTCATGCCATCGTTCGACGTCGTCTCCGAAGTGGACAAACACGAAATCACGAATGCGGTCGATCAGGCCAATCGCGAGCTTTCCACGCGTTTCGACTTCAAGGGTACGGATGCGAAATTCGAATTGGAAGAGTATGTGGTCACGCTGATCGCCCCCAGCGCATTCCAGCTCGGTCAGATGATGGACATTTTGCGCGGCCGCCTTTCGGCGCGCAAGATCGATGTGCGCTGCCTGGATGCGGCCGATCCGCTCGTCAATCTGGGGGGTGCCCGCCAGAAAGTGACGATCAAGCAAGGGATCGAGCAAGCGCAATCCAAGAAACTGATCGCCGCCATCAAGGCCGCCAAGCTCAAAGTCGAAACGCAGATCAACGGCGACAAACTCCGCGTAACCGGCAAAAAGCGCGACGACCTGCAAGACGCCATCGCATTGCTGCGTAAAACAGACGTCGAACTCCCGCTGCAGTACGAGAATTTCCGTGACTGATAAGCCGTGCGAGGGGCAGGACCGTCGCGATGATCAGGGTTGGGCAGTCCGCCCTCGCGCGTTTCACTTCGTCATTTAGCTAAGTGACGACATAAAGAATTACGGCACCTGCCCCTATCCATCCCGAAGAAGGCCGCGTCGCGCAGCCCCGGCGCGCTCCGATCGATAGCCAAGCGGCCGCTATTCGGCGCGCGCTCGCATGGCCACACAGAGCTCGCGCAGCAAGACAGCGAACTTCTCTTCCGCCGGCAGCGGCGCATCGCGTACCCGGCGAATCAAACTGATCGGCGGCAGCGCCCAATCCATGGTCCAAGGCACGATGCCCACACCGGCCGTGCGCTGCAAATCGCGTGCGATATCTTCCGGCACGATCGACAACACAGACTCGTCATTGCGAATCGCGCCGGCGATCACGTCCACCGAATATGTCTCGAACATGGGCATCGGCGGCCGTGCCGAAGCGCGCGTGAACAGTTCGGTGACCATGATGCCGACGGGGGTGGTGGGCGACGGCAGGATCCAGTTCATCTGGGCCAGCGCATGCCAGTCCAAGGCGCGTCGTCCGAGACGCGCGGCCAGACGGGGATGCGCAATCATGGCGGCGCGTTGGGTAAAGAGGATTTCATGTTCGACGTCGGCCGCCATCACGACGGCTGATGCACGGCCGATCACGCAATCGATTTCTCGGCCGGCAAGCATTTTCATCAATACGTCGGTCGTAGCGCGATGCAAGGTGATCGTGACGTTGTCGTCAGCGTGCATCCGCACGAGCGCCTGCGTGAGCAATTCACCCGACACATACGGCACGGCGCCGATGCGCAAATGCGCTGAACGACCACTGCGCAACGATGCCATGTCGCTGGACCAATGATCGAGGTCCTGCAGCATGTGATGCGCACGCGTGATGGCCAACTCGCCTAACGGTGTCGGCAACATGCCGGTGGTGCTACGCAAGAACAACGGCCCTTCGAAGATATCTTCCACTTCGGCCAGCGCTTTGGTCGCGGCCGGCTGGCTGATGCCCAGCGCACGCGCGACGCGTGTGACCGAGCCTAGATCGGCGAGTTGGGTGATGAGGGTAAGATGCCGCGGCTTGAGCCGCGCGAGCAGACGATTGGGCGATTGAAAAGCGGTTAAGGGCATTCAGGTTGGAGTCAGATAGAAATGAAATGTTCCGCCTGCTGCCGCAATCCACATACCGGGAAGCATCAATCGCGGCAATATAACCGTATGGTTATCGAACAATCATAAATTAGACCACAACTGTTATCGCACATGCTTACACTTGGGGCGTCGCTCCCCTCGTCCAAGTGCTGCCGTGTCCGACTCCTTCACTACCCGTCCTGAACTGCGCGGCACCTTCGGTGTCGTCTCGTCGACCCATTGGCTTGCCTCTCAAGTCGCCATGAGTGTGCTGGAACGGGGCGGCAATGCCTACGATGCTGCCGTCGCTGGCGGTTTTACATTGCAGATCGTCGAGCCGCATTTGAACGGCCCGGGTGGCGAAGTGCCCATACTCATCTGGGACGAGAACGAGCAGCGCATGCGCGCTATTTGTGGACAAGGTGGCGCGCCGGCGCTGGCCACGCCTGCCGCGTTTCGCGCGCTCGGCGTGGAGCAGATTCCGGGCATCGGCCTTCTGCCGGCCACCGTACCTGGCGCTTTTGGCGCCTGGCTCGCCATGCTGCGCGATTACGGCACGTGGGAACTGGCCGACGTGCTCGCCCCTGCGATTGCCTATGCGCGCGACGGCTTTCCGCTGGTGCCGCGCGTGGTGCAAGCCATCACGGCGGTTCAGGATCTGTTTCGCAGCGAATGGGTCACATCGGCTGCAGTGTGGATGCCCGACGGCAGCGTTCCCGCGCTCGACGGCCTGTTCAGAACCCCCGCGATCGCCGCCACCTACACCCGCATCGCTTCTGAAGCCAACAACGCCGGCGGCACGCGCGAGAGCCGTATCGATCATGCGTTATCGCTTTGGTACAGCGGCTTCGTGGCGCAGGCGATCGACGATTTCTATCGCAATGCCGCCATCCGCGATACGACCGGGGAACGGCATACCGGCCTGTTGCGCCGTGAAGACATGGCCGATTGGCGCGCGACGTACGACACACCGGTCACCAGCGAATTCGGCCGCTACACGGTCGCCAAATGCGGGCCGTGGTCGCAAGGACCGGTGTTCCTGCAGCAGCTCAATCTGCTCAAGCATGCCGGCCTGGACCGCCTGGCGCCCGACTCGCCCGAGTTCGTGCACCGCATCGTGGAGGCGACGAAGTTGGCCTTCGCGGATCGGCTGGCGTGGTATGGCGATCCAGATTTTGTGGCGGTGCCATTGGACGATCTGCTCTCGGACGCCTACTCACGCGAACGCGCGGCCTTGATCGGGCAGGCCGCGAGCACGGTGATGCGACCGGGCTCACCGGGCGGACGCGCGCCGCGCTTGCCCGATCTCGAGGCAGCCGTGCGCACCTTGGCCGCATCGGATACGCGTTTCGGCGTGGGCGAGCCCACATTTGCGCCATTGCCGCCGGCGGAGTGGGTCAAGCGCGAGGTGTTCGTGGGCGATACGTGCCACATCGATGTGATCGACGCGCACGGCAATATGGTGGCGGCCACGCCATCGGGCGGCTGGCTGTCGTCCAGCCCGGCGGTACCCGGGCTCGGTTTTTCGATCACGACGCGCTTGCAGATGACGTGGCTCGACGACGGCGTGCCGGGGCAATTGCAGCCGGGCAAACGTCCCAGCACTACCTTGTCGCCGGGCATGGCCCTGCGCGATGGCATGCCCTACATGGCATTCGGCACACCGGGCGGCGACCAGCAGGATCAATGGACGGTGTCGTTCTTCCTGCGGCATGCCCTCGGTGGCATGAATCTGCAAGAAGCCATCGACGCGCCATCGTGGCACGTGGATCACGCGCCCGGCTCGTTCTGGCCGCGCACGACGCTATTGAATCGTCTAACGGTCGAATCGCGTTTGCCGCAAGCCACGCAGGATGCGTTGCGTGCCGCGGGCCATGACGTGAAGGTGGGCGGGCCCTGGTCTGAAGGCCGCATCAGCGTGTGCACCCGCGAACCCGTGGCAGGCGGCGGTCGCCTGCTGCGCGCCGGTGCCAATCCGCGCGGCATGCAAGGGTACGCCGTAGGCCGTTAGGCCTCTAGGCTTTTCGGCTTTTAGGCGTCGACATATCAAGCGCTGAAATTTCAGGCGTTGAATTTGCAGGTGTGGAAGTCTGAATCGCTGAAATTTCAAGCATTGACGTTGCAGGCGCTGAAGTAGCAGGCGCTGAGATTTCAGGCGTTGAAGTAGCAGGCGCTGAGATTTCAGGCGTTGAAGTTTAAGGCGTTGAAGTTTGAGGCGTCGAAGTTGCAGACGTCGAATTCTGAATCGCGATATTTCAGTTGCTGACCTTTTTTGTTTTACCAATAGCGGCCATCAAGCCGCATCACTCCTCGGGGAATCTTCACCATGTTGTCATCCATCAAACGCTTGGCATACAGCGCGGCCCTTGCCGCTGCGCTCGCTTTACCGCACGCGGCGCACGCCGCTTATCCCGACAAGCCCGTCACGCTGATCGTGCCGTGGGCTGCGGGTGGCTCGACCGACATTCTGGCGCGCACGCTGTCCGAGCACCTCACTCAAGCGATGGGCCAAACCTTCGTGGTTGAAAATCGTTCGGGCGCCTCCGGCAACATCGGTTCGGCCTATGTGGCGCGCGCCCAACCCGACGGCTACACGCTGCTTGTGGGGTCGATGAGCACACACACGATGAACAAGGCGCTGTATTCGACGATGCCGTTTGACGGTGTGAAAGACTTCACGCCCATCGCCGAACTCGCACTGGTCACCAACACCATGGTGATCAATCCTTCCGTGCCCGCCAACACGGTGGCCGAGTTCATCGCCTACGCCAAAGCCAATCCCGGCAAGATCGCTTATGCCTCGGCCGGCGCCGGTTCCACCAACCACCTGAGCGCGGTGCTGTTCGAAAAGGCGACCGGCATCGAGATGTTGCATATCCCCTATCGCGGCGGCGCACCCGCGGTGCTCGATACCGTCGCCGACCGCACGCAGTTGCTGTTCAGCGCCGGCACGCAAACGCTGCCGCATGTGAACGCGGGCAAGCTCAAGCTGCTGGGCGTTACCGAAGGCAAGCGATCGCCGCTGCTGCCGCAAACGCCGACCGTGGCCGAAACGGTACCGAACTATGAATTGGCCGTGTGGTACGGCGCCTTCGGTCCTGCCGGTATGGATCCCGCGCTGGTGGAGCGCCTGAACGCGGAAATCAACAAGGTGCTGGCCAGGCCCGAGGTGATCAAGAAGATGGGCGATATGGGCGTTGAACTAATCAAGAGCAGCCCGAAGGAATTTGCGGCTACGCTCGATGCCGACGCGACCAAGTACGACAAGCTGATTCGCGACCTTGGCATCAAAATCGAATAGGCCTGCGATGTTGAACAGTAACGACCGCCTGATCGAACTCGACACCCCTGTCGCGCGCGCAAGCGCTGCGGTGGCAGCGGGCGATGCGCTCGCCCTCTTCGCCGCGGTGGATGATTTCGCGGCAGAGGGACTCGGCCATGCCTTGTGTACGGTCAATCGCTTCGATGCCGCGCGCATGGGCGTGACGCGGCTGTACAGTTCCAACCCCCGAGCGTATCCGGCCGGCGGCACCAAGGACAAGCTCGGTACCGATTGGGGCCGGCATGTCTTGATCGAAAAACGCGTGTACGTGGGGGAAGGCACAACGGCCATTCGCGCGGCATTCGACGATCACGCCGCCATTACGGCGCTGGGCTTGCAATCGGTGATCAACGTGCCGGTGCAGGTGGCCGGCGCCGTGGTGGGCACGTTCAACGTGCTGATGACACAGGCCACGCTTGGCCCTGAGCACGTCACGCATGCCCGGCTCGCCGCCTTGATGGCGGTGCCGGGGTTCATGCTGTTGAACCGGCAAGCCTGACCGCCGGCCGGTGAGCCTCGATCGAGCGCCCACCGGTTCGGTCCGTCAACTCAATCGAACGTGATGCCTTGCGCGAGCGGCAAGGCGCGCGAGTAGTTGATGGTGTTGGTCTGGCGGCGCATGTACACTTTCCAGGCATCCGACCCCGACTCGCGACCGCCGCCCGTTTCCTTCTCGCCGCCAAAGGCACCGCCGATCTCCGCGCCGCTGGTGCCGATGTTGACGTTGGCAATGCCGCAGTCGCTGCCGACCGCGCTTTGGAACAGCTCGGCTTCGCGCACGTCCAGCGTGAAGACGCACGACGACAAGCCTTGCGGCACGTCATTGTTCATGTGCAACGCATCGGCAAAATCCTCGTACGTCATCACATACAGGATGGGCGCGAACGTTTCGTGTTCGACCACCGCCGTTTGCGAGGGCATTTCCACAATCGCGGGCGCCACGTAATAGGCATTGGGATACTGTTCGGCCAGTTGTCGCTCACCGCCGAATACCTTGCCGCCTTCGGCACGCGCGCGTTCCAGCGCATCCTGCATGGCGTCGAAACTGGCGCGGTCGATCAACGGCCCCACGAGATTATCTTTGAGGGGATCGCCGATGCGCACACGACCGTATGCCGCTTTCAAGCGCGCCACTACGTCATCCTTGATCGACGAATGCACGATCACGCGGCGCAGCGTGGTGCAACGCTGGCCTGCCGTGCCCACCGCCGAAAAGAGAATGCCGCGCACGGCCAGATCCAGATCGGCGCTGGGCGCGAGAATCATCGCGTTGTTGCCGCCGAGTTCGAGAATGCTGCGGCCGAAACGCGCCGCCACGCGCGGACCCACTTCCCGGCCCATGCGAGTGCTGCCGGTGGCGCTGACCAAGGCCACGCGTTTGTCGTCGACCAGCGCTTCACCTGCGGCGCGATCGCCGATCACGACTTGCGACAGATCGGCTGGCGCATCGGCGCCGAACTTGGCGACTGCCTGCTCGAACAAGGCCTGGCAGGCCAGCGCCGTCAGCGGCGTTTTTTCGGACGGCTTCCACACGACCGAATTGCCGCACACAAGTGCCAGCGCGGTGTTCCAGGACCAGACGGCGACCGGGAAGTTGAAGGCACTGATGACGCCCACCACACCCAGGGGGTGCCAGGTTTCGCGCATGTGGTGACCGGGACGCTCGGAGGCGATCGTCAAACCGTACAACTGACGCGACAGGCCCACGGCGAAGTCGCAGATGTCGATCATTTCCTGCACTTCGCCCAGTCCTTCCTGACGAATCTTGCCGGCTTCCCACGACACCAGTTCGCCCAGCTCGGCCTTGTTGGCGCGCAGGATCTCGCCCAACAGACGCACCAGTTCGCCGCGGCGCGGCGCGGGCACGCTGCGCCAGGCTTCGAAAGCCGTTTGCGCGCGGCCAATGCGCGCAGCAACGGCTTCGGGCTGCTCGAGCGCGACCGTGGCCAGTTGGCTGCCGTCGATAGGCGTGTGTACGGCGTAGCCGGCCGGGGCCGATACGGCGGTCGAATCTACGCCAAGCGTGCTCAACAACTTCTGGATCATGGTGGGCTTTCCTGGATTGCGTGAGAGGGGCTCAGTATCCCGCCATCGCTGCCACCCAACAAGCAACGATTATTCTGTTTATCATTCCTTAAATTCATGAACTTCGCACCCCCATGTCAAAACGCCTCGTGCCTTCCATGGCCGCCCTGCAGTGCTTTGAGGCAGTGGCCCGTCATTTGAGCTTCACACGTGCGGCCGACGAGCTGCATCTCACGCAAAGCGCAGTCAGCAAGCAGGTCGCGCATCTCGAAGAACAGCTGCAGCACCTGCTGTTTCGGCGCGTGCGCCGCCGTCTGCAACTCACCCCGGCGGGCGAGCTCTATCAGGCCGAGGTGCGAAAGATCCTCACCCAGATCGATATCTCGTCGCGCTACATCCTGTCGTACGGCGGACAAACGGAAGTGTTGACCATCGCCACGCAGCCGACGTTCGGCTCGCGCTGGCTGATTCCGCATCTGCGCGGGTTCGGTCAGCACCATCCCGAGATTCATCTCGATATTCGCAACGAACTCGAACCGTTCGACCTGCTCAATGGGCGCGCCGACATCGCTTTTTTCTATGGGCAAGGCACGTGGCCCGGGGCGGAGTGCGTCGAACTCTTTGGCGAGAGCCTCTTGGCCGTCTGTGCGCCCGCGCTGCTGGGGCGGCGCAAACCGCCTGGGCTCGACGCGCAGGATGGGCCGACGCTATTGCAATGCGCATCGCGTCCCGAGGCATGGCACGACTGGTTTTCGCAGCAGGACCTGCATACGCATCGCAGTTATCACGGCCCGCGCTTCGACACGTTCTACATGTGCATTCATGCGGCGGTAGCTGGCTGCGGCGTGGCCTTGGTGCCGGACGTGCTGGTACGTGAAGAAATCGCCGAGAAAAAAATCGTGGCGCCGTGGCCCCGCGTGCCCGCCAGCGAGGGCCGCTATTTCATGGCGTACGCCGAACGCGCGGCCGAAGTACCGAAGATCCGGCGCTTCGTCGACTGGGTGCGTCAGGCGGCCGCAGGCGAGAACACGAAAAAAAGGAATGATTGACGCGATTTTTTTCATTTGCTTGGGAACGCAAACCGCGTTTTGATACCGTGCCCGGCGCCTTTATGTCGATCGCCGGACCGCGGTTCGCTTCAAACGCTTCAAACGCTTCATGCGCTTCACGCGCTCCAACCGCTTCATTTGCTTCACTCAGTTAATTCGATTTCTTCGCGTCACCTCGTTCCCGCCGTTTCATTCACTCCAGAACGCCAGTCCCTCCGCGGGCCCGTTCCCTACTCGCCACACGCCATGTCCACCTTCGTTTCGCCCGATCTGATCCGTGCTCAATTTTCCCGTGCCATGTCCGACATGTACCGCGCCGAAGTGCCGCTGTACGGCAACCTGATCGACCTGGTGGGTCAGGTCAACGCCAACACGCTGAGCGCCGATGACGCCTTGGCGCAACAGCTCACGCGTACGGGAGAGATCGACCGCCTGGAAGCCGAACGCCACGGCGCCATTCGTGTGGGCACGGCCGACGAGCTCGCCACCATCCGCCGCCTCTTCGGTGTGATGGGCATGGTGGCGGTGGGTTATTACGACTTGTCGTCGGCAGGCGTGCCGGTGCATTCCACCGCTTTTCGCGCCACCCATGAAGACAGCCTGCGCGTGAGCCCCTTCCGCGTCTTTACGTCGCTGCTGCGGCTCGAACTGATCGGCGATGCGAACCTGCGTGCCGTTGCGGCCGAGACGCTGGCCAAGCGTGACATCTTCACGCCGCGCGTGCGCGAACTGATCGCCACGCACGAAAGCGCCGGCGGTCTCACGCAAGCCGAAGCGGATGAATTCGTGCAGAACGCGCTGGAAACATTCCGTTGGCACCACACCGCCACGGTGTCGCCCGAGCTGTACAAACAACTGCACGATGAAAATCGCCTGCTCGCCGATGTGGTGGCGTTCAAGGGCCCGCACATCAATCACCTCACCCCGCGCACGCTGGATATCGATGCGGCCCAGGTCGCCATGCCATTGGCCGGCATCGCCGCCAAGGCCGTGATCGAAGGCCCGCCGCCGCGCAGCTGTCCCATCCTGTTGCGCCAGACGAGCTTCAAGGCGCTAGAAGAAGCCGTGAACTTCACGGCCGCCGACGGCACCGTCTATGCCGGCAGCCACACGGCCCGTTTCGGCGAAATCGAGCAACGCGGCGTGGCGCTCACGCCCAAGGGCCGCGCGCTGTATGACCGCCTGCTCAACGAGGCCCGCGCCACGCAAAAAGGTCCTACCACCGACGCCAATGCGCAGGCCTACATGGCCAACCTGAGCGCGCACTTCGCCGCGTTCCCGGACGACCATGCCACGCTGCGCGCGCAAGGCATCGGCTACTACCGTTACTTCACCACGGATGTGGCCGTGCCCACCGCATTGAAGGGCGACACCGTCACGCTAGACGCCTTGATCGATGCCGGCTGCGTGGCGTTCGAACCCCTGGTGTATGAGGATTTCCTGCCGGTCAGCGCGGCTGGGATTTTTCAATCGAATCTGGGCGAGAACGGTCAAAGCGATTACGCCACAAGCGCCAATCAAGCCGGCTTCCAGGCCGCGCTGGGCGATACCGTGCTGGACGAATTGGCGTTGTACGCCGAAACGCAGCGCCGTTCGGTCGAGGCTTGCGCTGCAGCATTGGGCGTGACGCTCGCGTCCGAAAACATCGCTGCCGAAGCCGCCGTCTGAGCGGTCACGACGGGGGCGCATCAAACCTGGGCGAGCGATTTTCCCAGGCGTGACGAACGTCGGATTGATCGACGGAACGCGTCAGATTGATCGACGGGGCGCGTCGGCACGGGCGCGCCATCAGCCCCGAAAGCCGCAATAGCCGTAATAGCCGCTTCCACAAGTCCACGCGTCCATGCACCCATGCGGCCTCAGCCGAAGCCACCACAAAGCGGCTTCGGCCGCCGATTCAACTGCCCGACTTTCGTGCTTTGAATCGTTGCGCGCCTTCCGTATATGCGCCGCTCGCGAAGTTCAATGCGTGACCGTGCCGCGCGGCCTGCGCCGATTTGTCGAACGCCTCGTCCGACATCGTTTTCCACCACGATTTCGTGATGGCCACCGAGATGGGCGACCACTGCGCCAGCTTCTGCGCCACCACCGTCACGCGCGTATCGAGTTCGGCTTGCGGCACCACTTCATGCAAGAGCCCCATCGATAGCGCTTGATCGGCCGACAGGATTTCGGCCAGCAGCACCAGACGCTTCATCGCCGCCTCGCCGATGATGGGCAGCAGCAACGCACTGCCGACGATCGCGGCCGAGCCCACATTGAGTTCGGTCATGCCGAGGCGCGCGTGTTCGCAGCCGATACGCAGATCCGACATCAAGGCGATCTGCAGTCCCGCTCCCGCCGCGACGCCGTTCAGCGATGCAATCACGGGCTTGGTCAAGCCACGGAACACGTCATACAGATCCATGTAGTCGTCGATCCGCGCCGCCGAGCCGGCCGCATCCATCGCGGCGCTTTCGTTCTGGTCCTGCCCGGCACAGAACGCGCGTCCACGTCCCGTCAACACGATCACACGCACCGCCGCATCGCTTTCAAGGGCAAGCAGCGCAGCCTTGAACCGCTGGCGTTGCGCCGCGTCGAACGCGTTCATCACTTCAGGCCGGTCGAACGTGACGCGGGCGATGCCGTCGGCAATCGTCACCGTCAAGGGATCGGGGTGGGACATAGGGCCTCCTTCAGGCAAAACAGCGACCGGCGCGGCGGCCGGTCGAATGGGATTAACGTGCGACGGCGAATGCGCTCACGCAGGGTGACGGCATCCCGCACATCGGCGTGGCGGTGGCCGCCGTCATTGCACGGTGATCTTGGTCTGGTCGATCGCCGTGCTCCACTTGGCGACTTCGGCCTCCAGGCGCTGACGGGATTGCTGCGGCGTGGTCTGTACCACTTCCACACCCAACTGCGACAGTTTGTCTTTCATTGCCGGCGTTTTCAGTACGTCCGAGATCGCCGCGTTGAGTTGGACGATCACTTCGTCGGGCGTGCCCTTCGGCGCCAGGATGCTGTAGACCGCAACTGCATTGAAGGCGGGCAGGCCCTGCTCGGCGAAGGTCGGCACGTCCGGCAACACGGTCAGCCGTTTCTGGCTCGCCACGCCCAAGGCGGTCACGCGCCCGCTGGGCAGATTGGCCAAGGCAGTGGGCGAGGTCGTGAACATCAACTGGATCTCACCTCCCAGCAGATCGGACATGGCCGGGCTCGAGCCGCGATAGGGCACATGCAGAAGGTCAACCTTGGCTTGCTGGCGAAACAGTTCGGTCACGATGTGTTCGGTCGAACCGTTACCCGTGGAGCCGTAGGCATACTTACCGGGATTGGCCCGCGCCTTGGCGCTCATGTCGGCAAAGTTGTTCATGCCCAGCTGCTTGTTGGCCAGCAAGATCAATGGCAGCTCGCCCAACGTCGACACCGGAATGAAATCGGCGAGCAAGTCATACCCCACCGTTTCCTTGCCGAGGATTTTCTCGGTCATGGCGTACGAGGTGGTGGGCGCCATCAGAAGCGTATAACCATCCGGCGCGGCGCGCTTGACGTACTGGGCGCTGATGTTTCCGGAAAACCCGGGTTTGTTCTCGACCACGACCGAGGTCTTGAGCTTTTCGCCCATACCCTGCGCAATGATGCGGCCAACCACATCCACGCCGCCACCCGGCGTAAAGCCCACGACCAGGCTGATGGGCTTGTCGGGATAGGCCGCGCTCGCCGGTGCCGCGACAGAGGCCGCGCCGACAGCCAGAGCGGCCAGGGTCAAGCAGTGCAGGCGATGAAACAGCGGAGACTTCTTCATGACATACTTCCCCTTGCGATGGCTCCGGTGGCCCTGCGTGGATATGCGCATCGGCACCGAAATCCGGTTGCGTTGATTGGACGTTATGACTTGCCGATGCGATAGCCCGTGGTCTCTACATCCCACACGCCACGCACCTCGCGCGACAGTTCTTTTTTCTGAATGCGTTGCGTGGGCGTTTTCGGAAACTCGGCGATAAACGTCACGTACCGCGGCACCTGGAAATAAGGCAGCCGCTCGGCACTCCACTTGATCAGATCCAAAGGCTCGAGCCGGCGGCCTTCGCGCAAGCGCACGAACAACTTCAACTCATCCTCGCCCAAATCGCTGGGCACGCCGATCAGTGCCGTTTCTTCGACCGCATCGTGCTCACTCATGATGCGTTCGACTTCCCATGCCGAAATATTGATGCCACGACGGCGCAACATGTCTTTCTTGCGTCCGGCGTAGAACAGAAAGCCATCGCCATCCTGGGTCGCCAGATCGCCGGTGCAGAACCACTCGCCGCGACGGGACGACGCCTCGGCATCCGCCTGGTTGTAGTACCCCAGAAAGCCTAGACCGGGTGCCGTGGCGCGGATCGTGATCTCACCCGCGTCGCCCACCGGGACGGCTTCGCCCGCATCGTTCGTCAAGCGAACGTCGAAATAGGAAATCGGCTTGCCGATCGATCCTGCCGGGCCATCGGGATTGAGCGTGACGAAGGTGATCAGTTCGGACAGGCCGTAGCCCTCGCGCATCGCCACGCCAAAGCGCTCGGAAAAGGCGTGCCAGGTGTCGGCGGGGCAACCGCCGCCCCAGGCGATCCGCACGCGGTGCTCGCGATCGCTTTCCTTGGGCGGCTGCTTGAGCAACATCGGCAATACGCTGCCCAGATAATGAATATGCGTGACGTCCAGACGCCGTACGTCGTCCCAGAAGCGCGATGCGCTGAAGCGCTCGACCATGGCCAATCTGAAACCGCCCACCAGCGCGGCAATCGCTACGGCTACGCCCGCGCCGTGATGCAGCGCTTCCCAGAACAGAAAGACATCGCCGGGCCCCGCGCCGGTCAGGCGAAGAATGGCTTGCGGCCCCGCGCGAAGATGCCGGTCGGATTTCAGCACGCCCTTGGGCAGGCCGGTCGTCCCGGAGCTTGGAGTGAGGCCGATGATGTCGTCCGGCATCACTACGGTGTCGGGCGCCGTGGCCGGTTGATCGACGCAGGCGTCCAGGCCCTGGCCCGCCACGCCGCGCCACAACACGGTCGTCAACACGTCGGCGTGAACCTGCACGACCGAGGCGTACGCCACATCGGCGATCAACGCCTGCGGCTGCAGTTGCTCGAACACATGCGCCAGCGGGGCACCGATCAGATGCACGTTGACGGGCACCCGCACCAGGCCAAGCTTGGCCAACGCAAAGATAACGAACATGTGGTCCGGATGACCGGGCAGCATCACCGCCACACGATCACCTTTGCGCAGACCCTTTGCCGTCAACAGGTTGGCGATTTGATTGACCCGCGCGTCGAGCGCGGCAAAGGTGGTCGCATCCTCGCCGAATGTGCAATACACCTGGTCAGGTTGCTCACGCGCACGCCGCACCAGCAAGGCCGCAATGGTTTCGTTGGAGAGGGGCGGAACGTCGACGTGCTGAAGATCGGTCATGAGGGAAGCAAGTAAGCGCATGCCCATTCAGCCCGAAGGCCGCAACGGCACTGCAAAAGACAAATGGCTGTTAATTGCTATTCAATTACTAATATTGACTAGCAATTTTTATGTAGCTTATGCCTCTTCCTACGCGCTTAAAAGCTAGGGATAACGCGAATTCGATTACCCCTCTGTCAAATGAACAGAAGAATAATTGAATATCAATTAAAACTCAGGCTGAAATGGCACGGGCCGCTTGCAAGACGCGCGGCAGCAGATCGTGCCGAACGGCATCCACATCGAAACGCTGCGCGAGCGTCGAGAGATTGACAGCGCCCACAATCCGGCCCGATACATCGGTCACCGGCGCGGAGATCGACACCCCGTTCTGATCGAGATTCTTTTCGGTCAACGAGTAGCCGTTGCGGCGCGCTTTTTCAAACAAGGCGAGAATTTCTTCAGTATCGCGATCGCCGAATCGGGCGCGTATATCGGGAGGCAAATGGGTGAGCCGCTCGAGGATTTGCGACAACGGCGCTTGCGAGAGCAAGACCTGCCCGGATGACGACGTGAGCGCCGGAAACCGGCTGCCCATCGACAGATTGATGGACGTGATGTGCGTGCTGGGAATGTTGACCACGATGACCACGTCATCGCCATCGAGCTCGACCCACGACACCGTTTCGCGCGTCTCGCGCGCCAGCTCGGCCAGGATGGGATAACTGCGGTCGCGCTGTGAATCGGGACTTGTCATTCCACGCACCAGACCGAACAGCTTATTGGCCGGCAGGTACTGACGCGTGGCCGCGTCGCGCTTCAGATATCCCAACCAATGCAGGGTATAGACGAAACGCTGCGCGGCGCTGCGGCCCATCCCGGAACGGGCCGCGATCTCGGCCAACGACAACGGACCGGTGTGCTGTTCGAACAAGGCCAGAATCCGCATCCCCTTTTCGACCGACGCAACGAAAAGCCGGGCATCCGGCTCGTCCTGGACGACGCCGCCCGCTGTGGAGGCAGCAGGCGATGTCGCCGAAGCGATGGGCGATGCCGTGGCATCGGAGGAAGATGGAGCGGTCATGCGGGGCTCGAGTCTGCGTTCGCGCGCGATGTATCGCGCTTCCAGGCGGCAGTGTACCGCCTCGAATTCGAGCCGCTCGGGCGGCGAATCTTATGACGCCCCGCGCGGCACCGTGTTGAACGTGCGGCCTTCATTGGCGGCAGCGCCGTAGCGCGACAGCTCCAGGCCCTCGATGCTGATCTCGGGACGATGGCCCGTCATCATATCGGCCACCAGCTTGCTGGAGCCGCACGCCATGGTCCAGCCCAAGGTGCCGTGCCCCGTGTTCAGGAACAGGTTGCGATAACGCGTGCGGCCCACGATCGGGGTGCTGTCGGGCGTCATGGGGCGCAAGCCCGTCCAGAACTCAGCCCGCGCCAGATCGCCGCTACCGGGATACAGATCGTTGACGACGAGCTCGAGCGTGGCGCGGCGCGCCGCTTTCAAGCTCAGGTCGAAACCGGACAACTCGGCCATGCCGCCCACACGGATGCGATCGTCGAAGCGCGTGACCGCGACCTTGTAGGTTTCATCCAGCACCGTGGACATTGGCGCCGCCGCCGCATTGGTGATCGGGATCGTGAGCGAATAGCCCTTCACCGGATACACCGGCAAATCCAGCCCGAGCGGCGTCAAGAAATTGCGCGAATAACTGCCGAACGCCGTCACATAACGATCTGCCTTCAGCACCTCATTACCCACGCGCACACCCATCACGGTGTCGCCCTCGGTAATCAATGCCTCGACGTTTTCGTTGAAGCGAAATTCAACGCCCATATTCACGGCCAGCGCGGCAAGCTTGGTCGTAAACATGTGGCAGTCGCCGGTTTCATCATTGGGCAGCCGCAAGCCGCCGGTGAGCGTGCTGCCGGGACGGCCGAGCGCAGGTTCGACGGCAGCCAACTGCGCGGCGTCGAGCAGCTCGTAGGGCACGCCGACCTCTTCGAGCACGGCGATATCGCGCCGCGCCGCTTCCATTTGTGCATCGGTGCGAAAGAGCTGCAGCGTCCCGCGCGTGCGCTCTTCATAATGAATACCGGTTTCGCTGCGGACCGCACCCAGGCAATCGCGGCTGTACTCGGCCAGACGCAGCATGCGTTCCTTGTTGACGGCATACCGAGCCGGCGAACAGTTCGACAGCATGGCGGCCATCCAGCGCAATTGATAAAGCGTGCCGTCAGGACGAATGGCCAAGGGCGAATGCTTCTTGAACATCCACTTCAACGCCTTGAGCGGAATGCCCGGTGCCGCCCACGGCGTGGAGTATCCGGGGGACACCTGGCCGGCATTGCGATAACTGGTTTCCTTGGCAGGCGCCGCCTGGCGATCCACAACCGTGACTCTCACGCCCTGACGCGCCAAGTAGTAGGCGGTGGTCGTACCGATCACGCCGCTTCCGAGCACAATCACGTGCATGATGAACCCCTCGATTATGGATAGACAATTTCACCAGTCTATCGACATCCGATCAGTTTTTTTGCCTGAAATGTGGCCTAAAATCCGGGCTCTACCCGGAAAATTCGCCTGAAAAGGCATGTTTGCAGACAAAAATGCGTGAACTCGACCGTACCGACCTGAACATCCTCGACATTCTGCAGAAAGACGGCCGCATCGCCATCACCGAACTGGCGGCAAAGGTAAACCTGTCGACCACACCGTGTTCCGAGCGCGTCAAGCGGATGGAACGCGAAGGCGTCATCGAAGGATATTACGCGCGGCTCAACCCGAAAGCGGTCAAAAAAGAGTTACTGGTTTTTCTGGAAATCAACCTGTCTGCCAAATCGGGAGACGTGTTCGACAAAGTGCGCCGCGAACTGCTGCAGATCCCGGAAGTGCTCGAGTGCCATCTCGTATCGGGCGAATTCGACTACCTGGTGAAGGCGCGATTGCCGGAGATGCGCGCGTATCGAAAACTGTTGGGCGAACTCTTGAAACGCCTGCCGGCTTCCGCCACCTCGCGCAGCTACATCGTGATGGAAGAGGTGAAAGAGTCGCTGTATCTGTCGCTCATGTAAACGCATTTTGCATGCTTGCCCGACCGGGCCCTGGCGACGTCGTATTTCGCCCGACACCCCACCGTGTTGCGCCCTGCCCGGGCGGTTACTCTAGTAGGTTCACAGCCTGGTTCATAGGAAGGCACGACCATGTTGAAAGTTGCTTTAGGCCAATTCGCGGTCGCCCGCGAATGGCAGGAAAACGCGAACACCTGCGTGACGTTGATGGCGTCGGCGCAGGCCGGCGGCGCCCAGTTGCTCGTGTTGCCCGAGGGCATCCTGGCGCGAGACATCACCGACCCGGATATCGTGCGCAAGTCGGCGCAGCCGCTGGACGGCCCGTTCCTGTCGCAATTGCTGTCGGCCAGTGCCGACAACGACATGACGACGATGATGTGCGTGCACAGCCCGACGGGCGACGGGCGCATTCACAATAATCTGATCGCGTTGCGCGCGGGCAAGATCGTCGCACGCTACATCAAGCTGCATCTCTACGATGCCTTCTCGATGAAAGAGTCGACCAACGTCACGCCCGGCACGCAAGTGCCGCCGCTGCTCGAGGTGGGCGGATTGAAGGTCGGCCTGATGACCTGCTACGACGTGCGGTTTCCCGAACTTGCGCGGCGTTTGGCACACGATGGCGCCGATGTGCTCGTGCTGCCCTCGGCGTGGGTCAAGGGCCCATTGAAAGAAATGCACTGGGAAGTGCTGGTGACCGCGCGGGCGCTCGAGAACACCTGCTACATGGTGGCGGTGGGCGAATGCGGCGAACGCAATATTGGCGCCAGCATGGTGGTCGATCCTCTGGGCGTGGTCACGGCGCGCGCAGGTGAAGCGCCCGCGCTGTTCTTTGCCGACATCGATCCCGCGCGTCTGGCGCATGCACGCAAAGTACTGCCGGCGCTTGAAAATCGCCGTTTCGACCGGCCCGAACTCAGAAAGGAAGGCGCGTGAACGGCGCGCGCGATCAAGCGGTCGGGCCACCCTCTTCCGCTGCGTTCAATTCCGCCTCGACGCCTGCCCCAGTGGCTGGGCTCGATCTCGAACGGATCCGTGCCGACACACCGGCCGCATCGCACCGCGCCTATCTCAATAACGCGGGCGCCGCGCTGATGCCGCGTCAGGTCGTGGATACCGTGAAGGCGCACATCGATCTCGAAACCGAGGTGGGCGGCTACGAAGCGGCCGCGCTGGCCGCCGACCGCCATCAAAACGTCTATGCCAGTGTGGCGTCGCTGCTCGGGGCATCCAAGGACGAAATTGCGCTCACCGAGAACGCGACCGTGGCTTGGCAGATGGCGTTTTACGCTTTGCGATTTGCACCGGGCGATCGCATCCTGACGGTGCAGGCCGAATACGCCGCCAACTACGTGGCCTATCTGCAGATGGCGCGCCGTACCGGGGTGAGCATCGAGGTCATCCCCAACGACGCCAGCGGTCAGACGGATCCAGCGGCACTGGCGCGCATGATCGATGGGCGTGTCAAACTGATTTCCGTGACTTGGGTGCCCACCAACGGCGGGCTGACCAATCCGGCTGCGGCCATCGGCCGCATTGCCCGGGCGGCCCGCGTCCCTTATCTGCTTGACGCGTGCCAGGCCGTGGGCCAGATGCCGGTCGATGTGAACGCACTCGGCTGCGACATGCTCTCGGCCACCGGCCGAAAATTTTTGCGTGGCCCACGCGGCACCGGCTTTCTGTATGTGCGACGCGGTCTGCTCGAGCAGCTCGAACCGCCCATGATCGATCACTTCGCCGCGCCCTGGACCGCCGTCGACACCTATTCTTTACGCGACGATGCACGCCGGTTCGAAACCTGGGAAAGCAATATCGCCGCACAACTGGGATTGGGCGCGGCAATCGATTACGCGCAGGGATTGGGCTTGACGTCGATCGAGGCGCGTTGCCATGCGCTGGCGCAGCGATTGCGCAATGGCCTGAACAGCCTGCCTGGGGTCACGGTGCACGATCTGGGCGAGCGGCCTTCGGCCATCGTCAGTTTTTCGCTGCCCGGCTTGGCCGCGTCGACAGTGGTCGCGTTCGCGCACCAGCAAAAAATTTCCATCGGATCGAGCGATCCGTCGAGTACGCTTCTGGATGCACGCGCTCGGGCTTTACCCGCGGTGGTGCGCGCCTCGCCGCATTACTACAACACCGAAACCGACATCGATCGACTCGTCGCATGCTGCGACGCCCTGCTCCAAGGCACCCAACCATGACCCATATCATCCCCACGCCTGAAGCGCTGCTGCGTCGCTACATTCGCGCCAAGGACGAAAACCGGCCCCATCTGATGGCGCTCACCTTCGCGCCCGACGCGCGCCTGCAGATGCATCTGCACACCGAGACCATTACGTTTCCGGCCGAATCGATCGGCGTGGATGCCATTGCGGACACCCTTGTGCGCGACTTCGGTCGGCAGTACGACAACGTGTACACGTTTTATGTGACTGGCCGGCGCCCGGCAGCGCATGCCGAAACGTTTGCCTGTCCGTGGCTCGTCGGCATGACCGAAAAAGCCACGGGAAGCGTACGCGTCGGTTGCGGCCGCTATGAATGGACGATAGACGCCGAGCGCGCCTGCGTCACGGCACTGACCATTACGATCACGCATATGTCGGTGTTGCCCGCGACGTGCGCCGAGTCGATGTTTGCCTGGTTGACGTCGCTCGGCTATCCGTGGACCCCGCCGCAAGCAATCTTTGCGCACGCACCGACCGATGAGGCCTTCGGCCCGGTGCTGCACGCGCTGCGCGCGGCCTGCGAACCGGCGGGCGCGATCCCGGCCTGATCTGGAGATGAGAGGAGGCCCTGAGCGGCCCTGATGCGCCCCCTCAGGCATCGTCAGGCGTGACGACGGGGCGAGCTTAGCGTCCGCGCAGCTTTAGCGTCCGCGCGGGCCGCCGGGTCCACCGCCGTCGTAGCCCCCACGGCCGCCACCGTCATAACCGCCGCGGCCGCCTCCACCACCACCGCCATGATGCGGTCCCCACCAGCAGCAGCCGGACATCGACACCGCCAATAGAAGCGCCAGGGGCGCCAGCGTCAGCCGGCGTGCGTGGCGTGTGAGCGTAGATGCGGGTTTCATGATGTGGCTCCAATCGAAATGACGATGACGTCATCGTAGGGAGCGGTACCGGTAAAGTCATCAAGCGTTTAACGTGCTTTCCATCGCCGGAACTTGCTAACCGGCGCTCCATCGTGCCTGCACATTTGCTTCCTAGAATGAAGCCATTTCAACGCTAGGAAAGATGATGAAGACACGTCTGATATCGCTGCTCGTGGCAGCTGCCTGCACGGTGGCGAGCGCTGGTGCGATGGCGCAAGGGCGCCCCGACGACGGCCCCGGCGCACGCGGCCCGGGAGGCCCCGGTGCACAACAGGGCGGCCCCGATCGCGGCGGCCCGGCGCGGGGTCAGGATCGCGGTCCCGGCGCTGGCCCTGGAATGGAGCGTGGCCCTGGGCCCGGCGCAGACCGCGGTCCCGATCGCGGTCCGGGAGCGCATCGCGGTCCCGATCGATATGACCGCGGTCCGCAAGCGCATGGTCCTGGACCGGAACGTTGGGCGCGCGGCGATCGCGTGCCGCGCGATTACCGCGGCCGCGAATACGTGATTGCCGACTGGCGTCCGCATCATCTCGATGCGCCACCGCGCGGCTATCAATGGATCGGCGTGGGCGCGGATTATTTTCTGATCGGCATCGCCACCGGTATTGTGCTGCAGTCCGTGATATCGCGTTGACCGAAGCGGCGTCAGTCCTGCGTCGCAGACCGTCGTGAGCGGAAAGGCAGAGGCTGCACGCGCCCACGCGGACGACTCAACCCAACTGGCGATAGACCTCTTCAGATACCCGCAACAGCTCCGCGCGCTCGATATCGCCCGAGAGCGCGTAGCCGAACTGTTCGTCTACCCAATAGAACACGTTGACCTCGCCTTCCCGTGAAAAACGAAACGCCGATTTATCGCCGGCCGCTTCGCGCGTCACGTAGAGCGTGAGGCGGCGGCCGTCATGGGCCGAGTACATGAACTGCGCCACCGGCCCCACACCGCCGGGCAATAGCCGTCCCCCCACCAACGCATAACCCACGTCGCCCAGATGCGGCGGCCGCACCGTCGCGCCAAGGCGTTTCGTCAACCAGGTCGCCAAGGCCTGCTCCTGATCGGCGCCCACCTCCACCGGCCGACGCACCTCCGGCGTGTACACCGCATGCGCCACCGCAGCGCGGTGCACGAAGCCACCCACATCGCCCGCCTTCGTTGCCACGGCAGTCGCCGGTTGACGCAGGGCCAGTGCGCGTTGATCCCATTCGCCGCGCACCACCCAGGCACCGACGCCGCTGGCCACCGTCATCAACACGGCGGCCGCAGCCGCCAGCCAGCGCGGCGGTCGTGCCGGCGGCCTTGCTGCGAAGCGCAATGGAATCGCCTCGTCCGCCACCTGATCGAAGGCTTGCTTCAACATCATTTTCTGGCGCGTCCACGCATCGACGTTTGCACGCGCGTCGGCATGTGTGCTTAAAAACGCCTCAACGTCGGATCGTCGGCCAGCCGTCAATACACCATCGACGTAGGCGTGCAGATCGGCTTCCGTAATTGGTGAGCCGGGCGTGGCCTTCAGGGTCAGCGTGTCCTTGTCTTTCATCATTTCACCCGCCGTAGCGGCGTTACCGGCTCACGCCCCGCCATCATGGCGGCCAGGCGCTCACGGCCACGCGACAAGCGCGACATGATCGTTCCCACGGGAACGTCGAGCGCGCGTGCCGCTTCCTTGTAGCTGAGTTCTTCCACTGTGATCAGCAGCAGCACTGCGCGCACATCCGGATTCAAGCGTTGCAGCAAGCGATCCAGATCGCGCACTTCCAGACCATCCGATTGCTGCGCCCGCACCGGCACAGCGGCGATCGCGTCGTCATCGTGCACGGTGTCGCGCAGGCGGCGTGCACGGACGCCATCGATGAACACGTTGTGCATGATGCCGAACAGCCACGCGCGCAGTTCGCCTTGGCGCCGCCACATCGAAAGGCGGCGCCAGGCGTGCTCCAGCGTATCTTGAACCAGATCGTCCGCGCGTGCGGCATCGGCGGTCAGCCCACGCGCATACCGCCGCAAACTTGGGATACAAGCGACGATCTCAGCTTCCTGCCGCGCACCCATATGAGAGCGTCAGTTGAAGCGCTTAGGGCTTGACGACGTGCCAGACGTCTTTGAACTTGTCGCCCGTTTTGTCGCCGGCTTTCGTGTCCTTGGCGAACAGGTACAGCGGCTGCCCCTTGTAAGCCCACTGCTTGCCACCGTCATCGCGCGTGACGATGCTCCAGTCACCCGAGGCTTTCGCATTGGCATCGGCCATCACGGGCGGCCAGGCCTTCGCGCAACCGTCGTTGCACATGCTTTTGCCGCTACCGGCTTTGTCGTTGTCGAAGGTGTACACGGTCATGCCGGCACTGTTGACCAACATGCCGTCCTTTGCCTTGGGCGCCATTTCGGCGTGCGCCGAGGCGGCGAACAGGCTGGCGGCGGCCAGGGCAAATGCTGCTGTTGTACGAAACGTCATGATGAACCTCGCAGGTGGAAAAAGGGGGACCACAACCGGATAGACGGACAGCCTACGCCGTTTATTCCGTCCGCTGCGAAGATATTTTCGGATGATCATTTTGAGCTGGATATTTTTGCGTCACGCCCCGGTCGGCCTTATGTCGGAACGCCTAGAACACCTATTGAAACGCTTAACCCAAGAAGCTTGGATTTTTAATCGATGCCGACGATAATGACGTGTTCCGGACTGCGCACAGTGATCTATTCGAACGATCACCGCCCTGCGCATGTTCACGTTCAAGGACGCGGCCATGAGGCCGTCTTCGCCTTGCACTGTCCTGATGGGCCGCCAGTATTACGTGAAAACGATGGCTTCTCCCAAAAGGAAGTAAACCGAATCGCGGCCGATCTGTTTCGCCGCATTGCAGCGCTTTGCCAAGCGTGGAGGACGCTTCATGGCCATTACTGAACGAGAATATGATGCAGCCACCGCACGCGGTGAAACCACTCAACTTGCGTTTCCCTCGGTCATCGACGTCCGCTACAACAAGCGCACGGCACGGCTGGTTTTTACGATGACCACCGATGTGCACATCGCCGTTCGGCTCGCCGACATTCGCGGCCTGGAGAACGTCGATTCAGCTGATCTCGTCGATCCTCAGATCAGTCCTTCAGGCTTGGGCGTCCACTTCCCCAAAGCCGATGTCGACATCTATATCCCCAGCCTGCTTGAAGCGTGTTTGGGTCTGCAGCGCTGGCTTGCGGCGCAACGCGGCAAAGCTGGCGGGTCGGCAAGAACGCCGGCCAAGGCAGACGCTGCTCGCGCAAACGGTAAACGCGGCGGCCGCCCTCGAATCGTTGTTCCCGCAGCAGGGCAACCGCCGATTACTGCACGCTCGACCACAACACCGCGTCCAGGCAAAAAAGCGGCCTGAGAACGGACAGCCTACGCCGTTTATTCCGTCCGCTGCGAAGATATTTTCTACGCGCCGATCTACGCCCACCCTTCGAGGCGCAGCGTCGATCGCACCAGCCGTTGCTCGTCCTGCTCGATGTCGTTCAAACTGTCCCGCACGCTTTCGACGTGGTCGATTGCAGCCCGGCGTGCCTGCTCGGGCAAGCGCCCGGTCACGGCATTGAACAGATCGGCATGCTGCGTATCGATCATGCGTTTCTGCGGCTGGCGATGATAGAGATTGTTCACACACGCAAAGACCGACGTCAGCATCAGATCGTTGAGTGACTGCTGCGTATGCACCAACACCGAGTTGTGCGATGCCTGACACACCGCAAGATGAAAGGCATGATCGAGTCGCGCATGCACGGAGGTGTCGGCATCTTGCGATTGCGCATCCAGCATGTCCTGGTAACGCCGGCGGATCATGATGAAATCGGCGTCGGTGCCGCGCGTGGCGGCCAACCGGGCCGATTCACCCTCCAACAACGCCCGCACCTCAAACAAGTCATACAACGTGCGCGGTTGCGAGCTGAATAGATGCATCAAGGGCGAGGCGTCCAGCCGCGTCATGCCCGACACGACCGAGCCCTTGCCCTGCGCCGTGGTGATGATGCCGCGCGCACGCAGCAGTTGCAGTCCCTCGCGCAGCGCGCTGCGCGACACCCCAAGCTTTTCGGTCAAGCGCCGCTCGGACGGCAGCAACTGGCCCGCCTTCAACACGCCGTCGACGATCAATTGCTCGATCCGCTCGGCCACCACGTCGGCGACCTGCCGCGCAGGCGCCGGCGACGCCGATGCAGTTCCGGGATCGGCGGCAATAAGGGGGGACGGCGCGTACATAAGCTCTCTCTTTTACTGGTCATACCAGTTTATCTGCTGCCGGCAGCCAGAACGAATTCGCCATGCAATCCCCTGATATTAAAGAGGATCGCACCAATCCCGGCAAGCCGGTCGGGTCACAAACTGGTATGACCAGCACCCCGCACGGTGGACAGCCTGCGTACAGTTGGCGATGATGGTGGCGACACCGCCTATTGCGGCTCCCTATCGATCACAGGAAAAAAAGCTCATGCAGACCAAAGCCATCCTCGCCCATTCCGACGTCGCCCGCATCCTGACTGCCGCCAGACGCGTTGCGCTGGACAACAAGTGGGCCGTGACGATCGCCGTGGTCGACGATGGCGGTCATCCGCTGGCGCTGGAACGCCTGGATGGCTGCGCCCCGATCGGCGCCTACATCGCCACCGAAAAAGCACGCACGTCGGCCCTGGGCCGGCGTGAATCGAAAGGCTATGAAGACATGATCAACGGCGGCCGCACGGCGTTCCTGTCGGCGCCGATCCTGCAAGGCACGCTCGAAGGCGGCGTGCCCATCGTGGTCGACGGCCACGTCGTCGGCGCCGTCGGCGTCTCGGGCGTGAAGTCGGATCAGGATGCGCAGTGCGCGCGCGCCGGCGCACAAGCCGTCACCGCCTAACCAGGATTCCGTCATGACAGATCGTATCGATTGCCACGGCCTGCGGGTCGCGGCCACCCTGCACGCGTTTATCGAAAATGAGGCGTTGCCCGACACAGGCCTGGCGGCCGATGCCTTCTGGCAAGGCGCCGCCAAGCTTTACGCCGACCTCACGCCCCGCAATCAAGCATTGCTGGCCGAGCGCGACCGGCTCCAGGCCGAATTGGACACCTGGCACCGCGCGCACCCCGGCGCGATCGCCGATCCCGCGGCCTACCGCGCGTTTCTCGAAGAGATCGGCTACCTCGTCACGCCGCCTGAAACGGTGCAGGCCACCACGCAAAACGTCGACATCGAAATCGCCACCCAGGCCGGTCCACAATTGGTCGTGCCGATGTCCAATGCCCGCTATGCGTTGAACGCCGCCAATGCGCGCTGGGGCAGTTTGTACGATGCGCTCTACGGTACCGATGCCTTGCCGGAAACCGGCGGCGCCGAGCGCACCAAAGCCTACAACCCCGCGCGCGGCGCGGCCGTGGTCGCTTACGCCCGCAAGGTGCTCGATCGCGCAGCTCCGCTGGTGCGCGGCTCGCACGCCGATGCCACCGGCTATCGCGTGGCCGACGGCAAGCTGCTGGTCACGCTGCCCGAGGGTGAGGTGCAACTGGCGCAACTCGAGCGCTTCGTGGGCTTTCAAGGCGATGCCGCCAAACCGCTCGCCGTACTGCTGCGCGTCAATGGCCTGCATCTCGACATTCAGTTCGACGCCACCCATCCGATCGGCAAAACCGACGCCGCGCACATCAAGGACGTCCTGGTCGAGGCGGCCATCTCGACCATCATGGACTGCGAAGACTCGGTCGCCGCTGTCGACGCAGCCGACAAGACGCTGATCTATCGCAACTGGCTGGGCCTGATGCAGGGCGACTTGACCGAGTCAGTGACCAAGGATGGCAAGACGTTCACGCGCAAGCTCAATGACGACCGCCGCTACACCACCCCCGATGGCGGCGAACTGGTACTGCATGGCCGCTCGCTGCTGTTCGTGCGCAACGTTGGCCATTTGATGACCAACCCGTCGATCCAGGACGCACAAGGCCGCGATTTGCCCGAGGGGATTCTCGACGCCATCGTGACCAGCCTGGCCGCCCTGCACGACCGCAAACGCCGCGGCAACTCGCGCGAAGGTTCGATCTACATCGTCAAACCGAAGATGCACGGCCCGGACGAAGTGGCTTTTGCCAATACGTTGTTCGACCGCGTCGAAGACCTGCTCGGCCTGCCGCGCTACACGATCAAGATGGGCATCATGGACGAGGAACGCCGCACCAGCGTCAACCTCAAGGCCTGCATTGCTGCCGCCGCAAACCGCGTTGCGTTCATCAACACGGGCTTTCTCGACCGCACCGGCGATGAGATGCACACGGCCATGGAAGCCGGTCCGATGCGCCGCAAGGGCGACATGAAAAGCACCCGCTGGATCGCGGCTTACGAACGCAGCAATGTGCTGGTCGGCCTGGCCTGCGGCCTGCGCGGCCGCGCGCAGATCGGTAAGGGCATGTGGGCGATGCCCGACCTGATGGCCGCGATGCTGGAGCAAAAGATCGCGCACCCCAAGGCCGGCGCCACCACGGCGTGGGTGCCCTCGCCCACGGCCGCCACCCTGCACGCGTTGCACTATCACGAGGTGGATGTGGGCGCGGTCCAGACGCGCCTGCAAAAAGAAGCTGGCGGCGACGAGCGGGATGCGCTGTTGGATGGTTTGCTGGACGTCCCGGTGGGCGATCCTTCGCAATGGTCGGCCGACGATATCCGCAGCGAACTCGACAACAACGTGCAAGGCATTCTCGGCTACGTGGTGCGCTGGATCGACCAAGGCATCGGCTGCTCCAAGGTGCCGGATATCCACGACGTGGGGCTGATGGAAGATCGCGCCACCCTGCGCATTTCGAGCCAGCATATCGCCAACTGGCTGCGTCACGGCATCGCCACCGACGCCCAGGTGCGCGAAACCTTCGAGCGCATGGCGCAAGTGGTCGACCAGCAAAATGCCGGCGATCCGCTGTACCGCCCGATGGCGAAGCATGCCGACACATCGCTCGCGTTCCAGGCGGCACAAGCCCTGGTATTCGAAGGCCGCGCGCAACCCAACGGCTATACCGAGCCGTTGCTGCATGCGTACCGCCTGCGGCTGAAGGGCGAAGCGACTGCGGCGTGAAGAAGCGTGCATGACGCCTGGCCGGTGTCCCTGACGACAGTCTGGAGGACCGGCCAAGCGCATTCCCGTCGTTGGCCGCATCGTTGCACGCCGGGGCGCTGGTCAGATCGGTGAGCGGGGCTTATCCTTGAGGCACATTCGTATCGGATACTGCCATGGATCGCCGCCGCTTTATCGCTCGCACCGCCGCTTTTTCCGCCATCCCGTTCTTCGCGCATGCGGCCGACGAGACGCCCGAGTCCAAAGTATTCATGGACTACACACAGGCGCAACTCGACGCGGCCTATACGCAGGGCGATTGGGCGCCCAATGCGAAAGCGCTGATCGATGCCTACGACACCGACAGCGCGCGCGTGCGCGAGAAGTATCCGCCGAAAACGCTCGCCTACGGTGCGGGCGATGCCGAAACGATGGATGTGTTCGCGCCCAAGGATGCCGACAGCCGGCCGATCGTGATGTTCATCCATGGTGGCGCGTGGCGCTCGCTGAGCAAGTCATCGATGTCGGCCCATGCGCCGCTCTTCGTCGACAACAACGTCATCTACATCGCGATCGACTTCAATAATCTACCCAACAACACCTTGCCCGGCATGGCCGAACAATGCCGCCGCGCTTTGATGCGCATCGCCCGCGTGGCGTCCACCTTCGGCGGCGACCCGCAAAAAATCTATGTGGCAGGCCACTCATCCGGCGCGCAACTGGCCTCGGTGCTGCTGACCACCGATTGGAGCAGCCGGGGCGAATCGTCGTCGATCATTCGCGGCGGAATCCTGTTGAGCGGCCCCTATGATTTGAAGCCCGTCATGCTGTCGTCGCGCGCGAAGTACGTGAAAATGACCGACAGCGAGCGCGATGCGATGAGCGCCGGCAACGGCCTCGACCGGCTACAGGCGCCCGTGCTGGTGGCGTGGGGCAGCGAAGAAAGTCCGGAGTTCAAACGTCAGGGGCGGCAATTTGCCGACGCCGTCAAAGGCCGCGACAAACTCGTCGACGCGATGGTGCTCGATGGGCTCAACCATTTCGAAGTGCCCAATCAGCTCAATCGTCCCGATTCCGCGCTCGCAAAAGCGGTGCTCAAGATGGTGACCGCCTAATCCGCAAGAAGCCGCAGGAAGCCCGCTGAGCGCCCGTTGAGCGCGCTCTTCGGGCCCGATCGAGCCCAAGCGGCGCCGCCACCGATCAAGCGCGGTCGCCACGTGCCAGATAGGCTTGCGCGTCCTGACGCCATTGCGATGTGAGGCTGTGGATAACCCGCAGCAACTCGGCAACGGCGGCGGCATCTTCGTTCAATGCCGCCTGCTCCAGGTGCTGAAACTTCATGGCGATCACGGGCGCGCCCACCGTGGCTGCGCTCGAGCGCAGCGTATGGCCAATCTGCGCCACCACCGACCAGTTCGATTGCAGCACCGCGTTGCCCGCCGCCGCGTATTGGCGCTCGACGTTGTCGCTGAAAGTGTCGACGATCCGCACGACGAAATGACGCCCGCCCATGTCGAAGAATTCATCCAAAGGATGTGCGAAGGTATTGATCATTCCTGACTGCCGGGATCGCGACGCTTGCGACGCTGCACGACGGCCGCCGTTACGTGCGCCAATCGGGTCGCCGTGGCGGGCTTTTCGACGAAGCCGCTGAACGGACTTTCCTCGCCATCGACCAGCGGCGCGAACTCGCCGGTCAGCGCCACGATATAGGGCGCGCGGGCACCCAGCTTGCCGCGGATGGTGCGCGCCGCAGACTCGCCATCGATATGGCCCATGCGCCGATCCATGAAGATCAGATCGTAATTGCCCAGGGTCGCGCGCCGTACTGCCGCCTCGCCGTCATCGACCGTATCCACACTGTGGCCGGCACGTTCGAGCATCCACGATACCGACAGGCGGCACGTGGGATCGTCGTCGGCCACCAGCACCCGCAACGGCATCACCGGCGCCACCACATCGTCCGCAGCCGCCAGGCGCGGCAAGTCTTCCATCGCCGGCGTCTGCCGGCAAACGAGACTGAAGATGAAGGCCGTGCCCACGCCACGTTGCGTTTCGGCCCGGATCGCGCCGCCCATCAAGCGCGCCAGACGCAGGCAAATGGCCAATCCCAGCCCCGTGCCACGGATCGTCTCGGAGGCGCCCAGCGCGGCCGACGAGAATGGCCTGAACAAATTCTGCTCGGCCGTTTCGGACAACCCCGGCCCCGTATCGCGCACCACGATGTCCAGGGTGGTGATGGCGCCCGTGCGCCGCGCGGCACCGATGCTCACCACGATGCCGCCCGCGCGCGTGAATTTGACAGCGTTGTTGATCAGGTTGAAGAGGATCTGCTGAATGCGCACGGCGTCGCCGTTGAGGATCAACGGGACGTCGGCGCCCTCCACCTTGAGGTAAAGCTTTTTCGCCTGAGCCTGGCTGGTGAACAGGCCGGCTGCCGAATTGACCAGGGCCGCCAGATCGAAGGGCAGCACTTTCAGCGTCATCGCACCGGCCTCGAGCGACGACACATCGAGCGTATCGTTCAAGATACGCAGCAAGTGATCCGTACTGAAGCGCATCGCCGCGGCCAGGCTTTGGGCGCGCTCGGCGCCATCGGCGCTTTCGAACATGGCGATCAGGCCGTTGATGCCTTGCAGCACCACCCGCACTTCATGCGTCAGGGTAGCGATGAAGTTGGCATGGGCCTGGATCTGGGTGACTGCAGCATCGCGGGCACGGCGCAATTCAGCCTGGGCACGTTGCCGCTCAGCCAACTCGTTGCTCAACCGCGTACCGGTCACCCGCAGCTCGATCGTGTCGGCCACGATCAGCGCCAGATCGCGCAGCGCCTCGCGTTGCGCCGGCGACAGTGCCCGGCTTTCGCGATCGATCACGCACAACGTGCCCAACGGGCGGCCTTGCGCGCCCACCAGCGGCACACCAGAGTAAAAGCGAATGTGCGGGTCGCCCAGCACCAGCGGATTGTCCATGAACCGCGGATCTTGCGTCGCGTCCTCGACCGTGAAAACGTCGTCCTGCAGCACCGCATAATTGCAGAACGCCCATTCGCGCGGCGTCGATGTGACGTCCAGGCCGTGATGCGATTTGAACCACTGGTGCGTCGCCGTCAACAGCGACACCAAGGCGATCGGCGCGCCGGTGATCTGGGCAGCAATGCGCGTAATCCTGTCGAAAGCGGGATCGCCCGGCGTATCCAGAATGCCAGTGCGAAGCAAGTCCTCGAGTCGTTCCGACTCGTCAGGACGGACAGGAAAAGCGGTCATTAAGCGTAAGCAGACGGATGATTCAGGCGTGTGGCCACGTAATCGCGGATGTCTTTGCCGGATAACGGTTTATAGAGCACATCGAGATTGTCGGGCAATCCACCGGCAGCCACGATTTCGTCCTGCGTCATGCCGGTGAGTACGGCAAGCGCCGTGTGGGCCAATCGCGCATCGGCCCGGATATGGCGGATCATTTCAAACCCATCCATGCCCACCATGCGCAAGTCGGTCACGATGAGATCGGGATGCACTTCGCCGATCTTCATCAAGCCTGTAAAACAGTCCGGTTGCGCAAAAACCTTCACACCCGTGAGCGTTTGCAACGCCTGTTCGTAGACCGCCAAAAGCGTAGGATCGTCTTCGATCAGCACGACTTTGCGCGACAGATCGGCAACATTGCCCTTGCGTTGAGCAAGCAGCTTCAATACAGAGCTACGGCGCACGCGCCGATGCCCGCCGGGTGTTTTCCAAGAGTCCAGCGTGCCGGCTTCTACCCATGTCTGCGCGGTGCGCACAGACACGCCTAGAAGTTCAGCTGCCTCTCGCGTCGTTATGATGGGATCGCTTTGGTCCATAAATGAAAGTAATTTTTTAAGGGGCAGCAATCAATCCGAACTCTACCAGAGCAGACGTGAAAAAACGCAACGATTAGAAATCAAATGACGTTCGGTAAATTCGGCAACCGTGGAATAATCGGCATAATTAATCCTTTTGTAATCCCTTAAGAGCCCGCCATGCTGCCCTTCGGTTTCGGACGTTTCCTCGGGCGCACCACGCGCGCCTGGCCCGACATACGTGGCCTGGCCAGTACATTGGCCGTTGCGCAATACGATGCCGAAGGCTATGTCACACGGGTGAACGAGGCCTTCGCCGCCTTGATTGGCCAAACGCCGAACGATCTCATTGGGGAACACGTCAGCGCCATCAGCATAAATCGTGCAGAACGTGAAAGCGACGATGCGATGTGGATGGCCCTCCAGGCGGGCCAAGCGCAAACGTTGCGCGAGCCGTTTCAACATGCACAGGGCGAACCGTGCTGGCTGGCGTCGACCTACATCCCGCAACGCGATCGTCGCGGACGCTTGCGCCACGTGATTCAAATGGCCACCGACGTCAGCGCCGAGCAGGCCATGCACACCGATGTGATGGGTCAGGTGACTGCCATCGGCAAGGCGCAGGCCGTGATCGAGTTCGCGCTCGACGGCACCATTCTTACGGCAAATAGCCACTTTCTCGCGGCCATGCGCTACACCCTTGAAGAATTGCAGGGTCGCCACCACAGCGTATTCGTAGACGATGCCACCCGCGCCACGGCGCAGTACCGCGCCTTCTGGGACAAACTGGGCAGCGGCGCCTACGAACGCGGCATCTATTGCCGGCGCGCCAAGGACGGCACCGAGGTGTGGATCCAGGCCAGCTACAACCCGATCTTCGATGCGGAGGGCCGCCCGTTCAAGGTCGTCAAGTACGCGACCGACATCACCCGCGAAATCGTGGCCACGCAAACGCTTGAAGCGATGGTGCAGGACATGGTGTCCGTGGTGCGCGACAACGCGCATCAAGCCGAGACGGCCGACAGCGTGGCGATACGGGCGTCCCAGGTCGCGCGGGAAGGCGGCGCCACGGTCAATAGCGTGGTGGCGTGCATGGATGCCATCACCACCGAATCCGCACGCATTGCAGGATTTACCGGCACGATCGACAGCATCGCCTTTCAAACCAATATCCTTGCGCTCAACGCCGCCGTCGAGGCCGCCCGAGCGGGCGTGCATGGCAAAGGATTTGCCGTCGTGGCCGCCGAAGTGCGCGCCCTTTCGCTGCGGTGCGCCGAGGCTGCGCGAGAGATCAAGCGCACGGTAGACGACTCCACCGCGCAGGTTCAGGAAGGCGAGCGATTGGCCCGCCAAGCCGGTGTGACGATGGAAACGATGATGCGCGCCGTCGACGAACTCAAGCAGATCTTGAGCACGATTCGCGGCACCGCCGAGGCCCAGGCGGCAGGCATCGATCACGTCAACAATGCGATCGGCATGCTGCAGTCGAGCCGTAGCGCCACGCCTGCGCTCAGGTAATCAGCGCGCGCCAGAACGTCTCGGCTGCTGCAGGCAACGCCGCGCGCGGCCGATAGACCGAAATGCCCAACGGAATGCGCCAGCGCGCGTCGCCCACGACCGTCAATCGCTGCTCAGCCAACGCATCGCCGATCAAACTCAGCGGCAGGAAGGCCACACCCCGGCCTTCAAGCGCCATCGACTTCAACACGGTGGCCAAATGGGCCGTCATCACGCGCGTCACGCCCCGCTCGGCCAACGCCTGGTCGTGCAGCGCGCCCACGATCCGCCCCAACCCCGAACCCGCGCCATAGTCGAGTAGCGGCAACGGCGCCTGGTTGCGTGCGTCCAGCGCAAAACGCGGATCGCCGGCGTGTTCGGCACTCGTCACCGGCACCAGTTCGTCCAGACCCACCGCCGCGTGAACGAAGTCGTCCTCCGGCAGCAGCCCGGCCACGGCAGCATGCGTGTGGCAGAGCATGAATTGCGTGTCGCCGGCCAGCATGGCGCGTTCGCACCGCTGCACCACATCGGACACCAGCTCGATGCGTCCAAGGGGCGTGCGCGTCTCGAGACCGCGCAGCCACCCCGGCAGAAAGGTCAGCGACAGCGCGTGGGTCGCGACGAACTTCAACGTTTGATCTTGCGCCCCCGCCACCGCGCCGGCCTCAGCCGGCAACCGCTCGACGCGCTCGACCAGGCTGCGCGCCACATCGACGAACCACTCGCCTGCGGGCGTGAGCGCCACGGGCTGCGCACCGCGATCGAAGAGCGCGACATCGAGCCACTCTTCGAGCGCACGCACCCGGCGGCTGAATGCAGGCTGCGTCATATTGCGTTGTTGCGCGGCACGCGAAAAATTGCGCGTGGCGGCCAACGCCAGAAAATCGTCTAACCAGGAAAAGTTCATGCGCGATGCGTCGAAAGCATGGAAGGCAACCGAAACGGCATTGGACGCGCCGCTGCCGCCCACCGATCATGCCACACGACCACACAGGAACGCCATGCCATGAAAATCATCGATATCCGCGAAGCCACCAAGCCCATCTCGTCGCCCATCCGCAATGCCTACATCGACTTCACCAAGATGACGACCAGCCTGGTCGCAGTCGTCACGGACGTCATCCGCGATGGCAAACCTGTGGTGGGATATGGCTTCAATTCCAACGGCCGGTATGGTCAGGGCGGTCTGATTCGCGAACGATTCGCCGGTCGCGTGCTCGAAGCAGACCCCGCGTCGCTGCTGAACGACAGCGGCGACAACCTCGATCCCGATCGTATCTGGCGCGCGATGATGACCAACGAAAAGCCTGGCGGTCACGGCGAACGCTCGGTTGCAGTGGGCACGCTGGATATGGCCGTCTGGGATGCCGTCGCGAAGATCGCCGGCAAACCGTTATTTCGCCTGTTGGCCGAGCGCCATGGCCGCACCGCCGATCCCCGCGTGTTCGTCTACGCCGCCGGCGGCTACTATTACCCGGGCAAGGATCTCTCGGCCCTGCGCGGCGAAATGCGCAGCTATCTGGACCGCGGCTACAACGTCGTCAAAATGAAGATCGGCGGTGCCACGCTCAAAGAAGATGCCGCTCGCATCGAGGCGGTACTGGGCGAAATCGGATCGCAGGCGCAATTGGCGGTCGACGCCAATGGCCGATTCGATCTGGAAACGGGTATCGCGTACGCCAAGATGCTGCGCGACTATCCCCTCTTCTGGTACGAGGAAGTGGGCGATCCTCTCGACTATGCGCTGCAAGCCGCGCTGGCCGAGTTCTATCCCGGACCCATGGCCACCGGCGAAAATCTGTTCAGCCATCAGGATGCGCGCAATCTGCTGCGCTACGGCGGCATGCGGCCGGATCGCGACTGGCTGCAATTCGACTGCGCCTTGTCGTACGGCTTGTGTGAGTACCAGCGCACGCTGCAAGCGCTGGCCGTGGCCGGCTGGTCGCCGTCACGTTGCATCCCGCACGGCGGCCACCAGATGTCGCTGAACATCGCGGCCGGGCTGGGACTGGGCGGCAATGAAAGCTACCCGGATCTGTTCCAGCCCTATGGCGGATTCCCGGATGGCGTGCGCGTCGAGGACGGCCATATCGTCATGCCCGAACTGCCCGGCATCGGGTTCGAAGGGAAATCGGATCTGGCCGCCGTGATGCGCGATCTGGCGCAATAAGCGCGGCTACTCGACCACGGCACCCGAATCGCGCACCACCTTGCCCCACTTCTCGATGTCGTCATCGAGCACCTTGCCGAAAGCTTGCGGCGAGGTGGCGTAGGGCACGGCACCTTGCGCGGCGAATTTGTCGATCATGGCGCGGGTGGCGAGCAGTGCGTTCACGTCGGCATTGATTTTGTTCACCACGGCGGGCGGCGTGCCGGCCGGCGCAAAGAGCCCAAACCAGGGGCTCACGTCAAAACCGGGATAACCCGATTCGGCGATCGTGGGGATCGCGTCGTAGCCCGGCGCCCGTTTGGCACTGGTGACGGCAAGCGGCACGAGGCTGCGATTGTCGATAAAGCCTTTCACCGATGGCATGCTCGTGAAGACGACCTGGATCTGCCCGCCCATCAAATCCTGAATCGCAGGCGCGGCACCCCGATACGGCACGTGCGTCATCGACACGTGCGCGGCCGCATTGAACATTTCGCCCAACAAATGATTGACCGAGCCGTTGCCGGCTGAGCCGTAGTTGATCTTCTGGCGTTTGGCCGCCGCGACCAGATCGGCAAGCGTGGCGATACCGGCGTCTGGCCGCGTCACGGCCACGAACGGCAGCGTGGCCAACGTGGCCACCGGCGCAAAATCACGTTTGGGATCGAACGGCAGATTGCGATACAGCGCGCCGTTGATGGCCTGATTACCCACATAGCTCATCAAGAGCGTGTACCCGTCGGCCGGCGCACGCGCCACGGCTTCCATGCCGATATTGCCGCCCGCACCGGCGCGGTTTTCGATCACCACCGTTTGCTTCCATTGCTCTCCCAATGCCTGCCCCATGATGCGGGCCAGGGTGTCGGAAGCGCCCCCTGGCGCCTGCGGGACGACGATGCGCACCGTCTTGTCCGGGTAGCCTTGTGCGCCGGCACTCGCTGCGGCCAAGATACCCAGGGCACAGCCAGCTGCGCACAGCCTGATTTTGATCTGCATGCATGTCTCCTCGTTATTGTCGGCGGGCTGGTGGAACAGCACCTGCCGGTTGTTCACACTCGTCGGATAACGACCGGCAAGGCCGTTACGCGGCATAGGCGGAGCAACGCTATGATGATACAAGCGGTCTGACGGAACGACGGCATAAAAACGCATGACTCGGCACGCGAGCCATGCACGAGGAGACAAGTCATCATGCAAGTGAAAAAAATCGCGGGCGCGCTCGGCGCCGAGATAACGGGACTGGATTTGACGCAAGGCTTGTCGCCCGACCAAGCGGCCGATGTGCGGCAAGTCCTGCTCGACCATCAAGTGATTTTCCTGAAGCGGCAACCGCTCACGCCGCCCCAGTTCCTGGCCTTTGCGCGCGCCATGGGCGAGCCGATCGAATACCCCTTCGTGAAGGGTCTGACGGGCTTTCCGCAGATCATCGAAGTCAAGAAACTCGAACACGAACGCGTAAACTTCGGCGGCATCTGGCACTCGGACACGACCTATCTCGACGCCCCGCCGATGGGCTCGATGTTGCTATCGAAGGAAGTGCCCCCGTACGGCGGCGACACGATGTTCGCCAATCAATACCTGGCGTATGAGAGCCTGTCGGACACGATGAAGGGATTGCTCTCCGGGTTGATCGGCATCAGCAGCTCAGCCAAGGCCGATGTCTCCAAAACGCGTGAAGACCGCGTCAAAACCGATGGCAAGATGGATGCCACGCCCACCGAATTTCGCGCCGAGCACCCCATCGTGCGCACCCATCCCGAGACGGGCCGCAAGTGTCTTTACGTGAACGTGGCGCATACGGCCGGCATCAAGGGCATGACGGACGACGAAAGCGCGCCGATTCTGAATTTTTTGTTTGCCCACCAGATCAAGCCTGAGTTCACCTGCCGCTTCGTCTGGGAACCCGATGCCATCGCGTTCTGGGACAACCGCTGTGCGCAACATAATCCCGTCAACGATTACCACGGGTTTCGCCGCGTGATGCAACGCATCATGCTCGAGGGCGATCGTCCGGCTTGAAACTTGCCTTCCGGTGGCCGTCATTAACGCCAAGCGGCATCGGGAGCATCAGGATGAGCACAACATCGTTCAAGGTCGGCGACCACGTGACGTGGAACTCGGAAGTGGGCCACATCACCGGCAAAGTCAAAAAAGTGCATCACAGCGACTTTGAATTCATGGGCAAAACGCGGCGCGCCTCGAAAAACGCGCCGCAGTACGAAGTCGAAAGCGACAAGACCGGCCATATGGCCGCTCACAAAGGTGATGCGCTGAGCAAGAAGTAGGGGGCGTGGGTTTAGACGGGTTCAGCAACCTGTGCACGTGACAGGCGCACGGGGATGGACTTGTACCCCGGCACCTTGCTTCCTGTGGCATGGTGAAAGAGCGGTACCAGCGGATTGCATTCCGGGTAATAGCCGGCCAGGCAGCCCGAGGGCAGATTGAACGGCTGCAACGTGAAGTTGCTGACCGACCGATCGATGTCGTCGTCACACACCGTTCTGACGTCCACGCGGGCGCCCGCCTCAAAGCCCAAACGCGTCATATCGTCCGCATTGATGAGCAGAACGCGCCGCGTGCCTTTGATGCCACGAAAACGATCGTCGTAACCGTACACGGTCGTGTTGAACTGATCGTCGCTGCGCATCGTCATCAACCGCATGACCTGGGCCCCTTCGAACGTCACGTCGGGATTTTCGTTCAGGCTCGGCGGAAAGATGAAATTGGCCCGCTTGGTGGGCGTAGCCCACTCACGATGGCAAGCACCCAACGGCCGATGAAAGCCGCCCGGTATCCACATGCGCGCATTGAAATCGTGAAAGATTTCCGGCAGCGTTTCAGCGATCGCGTCGCGCACACGGCTGTAATCGTCCACCCATGCGCCCCACGGCACGCGATCGTCGCCGTCGGGTAATGTGGCTTGCGCCAACCCCGCCACGATCGCCGGCTCGGACAACAGCGTATCGGCGGCTGGCGTGGCGCGGCCGCGCGAGCCGTGCATACAGCCCGTGCTGTCTTCGATCGCCACCGATTGCTCGCCGCTGGCCTGCCGGTCCACTTCAATACGTCCCAGGCACGGCAGCACGTACGACACCTTGCCGTGCACGAGATGACTGCGGTTCAGCTTGGTGGCGATCTGCACGGTCAATTCGAGTTCTCGCCAGGCCTCTTCCAGTAGCGCCGTTTCGGGCGCGGCGCGCACAAAGTTGCCGCCCAGCGACAAGAATGCTTTGACGCTGCCGTCAAGGATGCCTTCGCAGGCTTCAACCGTATTGCGGCCGGCGTGGCGTGGCGGTTCGAAACGATATTGCTCGGCGAGCTTATCCAGCGGCGCCAGTTCGGGCTTTTCGGTGATGCCCACGGTGCGTTGACCTTGCACGTTGGAGTGTCCACGCACCGGGCAGACCCCGGCACCAAGACGGCCGATGTTGCCGCGCAGGAGCAAAAGATTGACCACCATCTGCACGTTCTCCACCCCCCGACGATGCTGAGTGAGTCCCATGCCATACACACCCATCACCGCCTTGGCCCGGCAATAGACGTCGGCCGCAGCCTCGATCGCCCCGCGCGACAAGCCCGACTCGACTTCGATTTCCGGCCACTGGGCCGCACGCACGAAGGCAATGAATTCGTCGAAACCATGCGTATGCTCTGCGATGAACCCATGATCGATCACCGCCGGCTGACCCGACGAACGCGCAACGTCGTCGGCGGCCACGATCGCCTTGCACATCCCGGTGATCGCCGCGATGTCGCCCCCGATCTTCACCTGGTGATATTGCGTGCTGATCGCCGTTTCGCTGTGCGTGAGCATTTCCACAGGGGACTGCGGGTTGGTGAAACTCACCAGGCCCGGCTCGCGGATGGGATTGAAGGTAATGATTTCGGCACCCCGCCGCCGGGCCTCTTGCAGCGGATGGAGCATGCGCGGGCTGTTCGTTCCCACGTTTTGACCGAAGAAGAAAAAGCAGTCCGTGTGATTGAAATCGTCCAATTGAACTGTGCCCACCCCCACGCCAATGGCGGCCATCAGGCCGACAGCCGTGCTTTCGTGGCACATATTGGAGCTGTCGGGCAGATTGTTGGTGCCGTACAGTCGGGCGAAGAGCTGGTACATGTAAGACGTTTCCAGCGATGCGCGACCGGACGCATAAAAGATCACGCTGTCGGGATCGAGACGCTTGAGACGCTTGCCGATATCTTCGAAGGCGGCCTCCCACGAGACGGGCACGTAGCGATCTGTTGCAGAATCCCAACGCATCGGCGTGGTCAGACGTCCCGCATTCTCAAGGTCGTAGTCCTCCCACTGCAGCAGCTCAGCCACCGTATGCCGGTCGAAGAACGCAGGTTGAACACGGCGCGAGGTGAGCTCCCACGCCGTCGCCTTGGCGCCGTTCTCACAGAATTCGAAAGCGGAGGCATCGGCCGGTTTCGCCCATGAGCAACTGACGCAGGCAAAGCCGTCCGGCTGGTTTTGATGTTTCAACGCGTGTACGCCAGCGAGTACCGCCGACTCTTTAATCAGGATGCCGGTTACTGCTTTTAGCGACCCCCATCCGCCCGAGGGAGTGCCGACGTCGCGCTTATCCGTGCTTTCAGTCATCTGTTATCTCTTAAAGCTAATTGACAGCAAAGTGATTAATACGCGACAGCCTTTTAGTAACTGCGCAACGATCGGCCTTCATAAGTTTCGCGAATTAGGCTCTAATCGATTTATCAGCACCTGTTCCAGCACGCGTCATGCCGAGCCGGAACCGCACGTCATCCATTATTCGAACGTGCTGGCAAGTCTGACCCTCGCCGGATGAGACACATGAGCGAAATACACGACCCGCAAACCCTCAGCCCCGCGGACGCATCATCGGTTTCGATTGCGCCGTCGCTGCAAGATAATCCCCTCGGTTCAACTTCCAGTAAGGTGGCGATCGCCTCGGCGCACGATGTGCCGGTGCTGATGTATCACCACGTCAATCCCCACCGCGGCATGATCAACAGCTCGCCGGAAAACTTCGAGCGCCAGATCTCGGCGTTGGCACGCGCCGGTTATACCTCCTTGTCGGCGGCCGAATTTGCGGCCTTCCTGCGCGGCGCGCCGGTGCCCAGGAAGTCCGTGCTGATCACCTTCGACGACGGCTACCTCGATAACTGGCTTTACGCGCACCCCGTACTGGCGCGCTACAACATGCGTGCCGTGCTGTTTACGGTGACGGGATGGATAGGCGATGGCGCGCCGCGCGCGCACGCCGGACAAACCACAGCGCTTGCCGAAACGTATGCGCACAAAGTGGGGCGAGGCATTATCGAGTCGGGCGACACCGACCGGGTCATGGCGCGTTGGAGCGAACTCGAAGCGATGCAGGCGGCCGGCACGTTCGAGATTCACAGCCATACCCATACGCATACGCGCTGGGATTATGTGTGCCGGCATAGCAATACTGAAAAGATAGAACGACTTTCAAACGATCTTGAATTGTCGCGCGACTTATTGCGCAGCAAATTGGGTATTAATAGCGGCCATCTCTGTTGGCCGCAAGGTTATTTCGACTCCGATTACCTCGATGTTGCCCGGAAAAATAACTTCACCCATCTATATACAACTGCCGCCTTCGGTCAAAATAAAGTGGGCACCGATCCCGAGCATATTTACCGCTTTGCGATCAGTAATATGAACGGGCTGCGTTTGCTCAATCGCGTGCGCATGGCGCGCGGCGCCGTGGTGGGCCCCGCCTACAACGCGTTCAAATTATGGAAACGCAAGCTACGCGGCAAGGACCTCGCGCACTGATCGCCGGCGTGCGACGCACCGATCTTGCGTCGCGACGCGGCCTCAGACCATGACCCGCGCAGGCGGCACATGCACGCGACGGACCGCGGACGCCGCCACAGTCGCGCGGTCGCCTGTCGGCCACACCTCCAGGCAAGCGTCGAGAACATGCTCCGGTCCGATCGTCTGGATATCGACGCAGTCGCCCAATGGCGTCACGCAACGCGAGTACGTCCGGTTCCAGTACCACTGCGGATTGTGCCGATGAAACACGCCCACATACGGCACGCAGGCACTTTGCCCGATATGCGATGGGCCGCAATCGTTGGCGACGATCAGCCGTGCGTGAATGCACACATGAGCGATCTCGGCGAGCGGCCGCGTCATCATCAGATGCACGCCGGGCAGATTGGCCGCAACCAGCGCCGCATGCTCTTCCTGCTCATCAGGGCCCAGCACAAAGGTGGCAGTAAGGTGGTCGCCCAAGGCCGCACGCAAGCTCGCGAGTAACGGCAAGAAATTCTTCAGGCCCCAACGCTTGTATTCGCCGTCGCCACCACCCGGCATCAACACGATATCGGTGGTCTGCGGAGTGTGGGCTGCTGATGCCGCAATCGTCTCGAAGCATTCACGCGCGTTGGACTCGATATCGATGGGCAAGTATTGCGACAGCAGACGAACATTGGCCACGGCCAGATATTCTTCGAAGTCTTTCTTGCAGGCGTGGGTCCAGACGCGATCGGTAAGGCGCTTATTGGTGAATCCCAAACGCGCCGCAGGCCGACGTATGGCCGCCACGAGACCGTAGCGATCGCTCGTGTAATGCAACGCCATCATCAGGCGCGCCCCGCGCGGCAATGATGCCACGTGGCTCCAGAAGCCTTTTGCCTGCACAAAATCGACGGGCCAGGGCAGGCACAGATAATTCTGATCGACAGGATCGCGAGCGACGACGCGGACGCGCTTACCGCCCATGTGCTTATGCAGCGCATACAGCAATGGATACGTGACGACATGACCACCGAAAAACCGCATGCTGCGAATGAATACTGCGACATCCGACACGTCGCACCCTCCTTCTCAATTGCTGCTATATACAACATCCAGGTTAAAGAATGGCGATGGGACGCATAACATCACCAAAGCTTATTCCGATAATCGAAAACCAGCAGTAATTAACCGTCGGTTTTCTGCGCCGCGGATTCTACTGAACGAAAGTAAGCCAAATGTGAAGGGATTTAAGAGTATTCGCCGCGCGTGCCACTGACCTAACGCGCGGCATGGGATCGCAAGACCGCTGTTGACAGTGGCGCCGCGGCCTCCCTAAGATGATCGCCACCCTCATCTCGGCTAGAGCGTCATGTCCCCCGTGCACGATCGCGCGTCTGCATTACCTTCCACACGGTCCGCACCGGACTGCCTGGCTCCCCTCCCCGACATTGCCCCATCCAGCTTCGATATTCCGCGCGGCGCCTGCGATACGCATGCGCACGTTATTGCGCGGGATCCGGCCTATCCGTTGGTCGCATCGCGCAGCTATACGCCGCCTGCTGCCTCGGCAGATGCCTACCTGCGCATGCTCGACGGCTGCGGTATGGATCGCGGCGTGCTCGTGCAGGTTAGCGTGCATGGCACCGATAACCGCTACATGTTGCATGCCCTCGACGCCCATCCCAACCGGCTACGCGGCGTGGCCGTGGTGGATGCCTCGGTCACCGACGCCGCGCTCATGGCCATGCACGATGCCGGCGTGCGCGGCTTACGGCTGAACGTGCTGTTTGGCGGCGGCGTGGGTTTCGACCACATGGAGGCATTAGCCGAGCGCATCGCTCCCCTGGGCTGGCATCTGCAATTTTTGATGGACGTGCGGCATTTGCCGCCGCTCGTGCCACGGTTGCGCAAGCTGAAGCTGCCGTGCGTGTTCGACCACATGGGCCACATGCCGGTGGCCGAGGGCATGTCGCACCCCGGTTTCGAGGCGCTGCGCCAGGGCGTTGCCCACGACGGCTGGTGGGTCAAGCTGTCGGGTGCCTATCGCATCAGCGATGACTTCGATCGCTACGACGACGTCACGCCGTGGGCGCAAGCGCTGATCGCCGCCGCCCCGGAGCGCATGGTGTGGGGCAGTGACTGGCCGCACGTCGCGACCGACCGCATGCCGGACACCGGCACGCTGCGCAACCTGCTGCCGAAATGGGCACCCGACGCGGCGACCCGGCACGCCATCCTGGTGGACAACCCGCAAAAGCTCTACGACTTCCCCCCGGTCTGACGCGCCATATCCGACGCCCCATTCCAAGAAAAAGCAACGGAGACAATCATGGGCTGGTACAAAGAACTCGACGCCAATGGCCGCCGCACGTTCATCGCCTCGTTCGGCGGCTGGGCGATCGACGCGTTGGATTTCATGGTGTTCACCTTCGTGATCACCGCGCTCATCAATCTCTGGGGTATCGATCGCGGCCATGCGGGCCTGCTGGGCACCGTCACGCTGCTCTTCTCCGCGATCGGCGGCTGGGGCGCCGGCATTCTGGCCGACCGCTACGGCCGGGTGCGCATTCTGCAACTCACCATTTTGTGGTTCTCGGTGTGCACGGTGGCGATCGGCTTCACGCAGAATTTCGAGCAGATTTTCGTGCTGCGCGCCTTGCAAGGCTTGGGCTTTGGCGGCGAGTGGGCGGTGGGTTCGGTATTAATGGGCGAAATCATCCGCGCCAAGGATCGCGCGAAAGCCGTCGGCACTGTGCAAAGCGGATGGGCGATCGGCTGGGGGTTGGCTGCCATCCTGTATACCGTGGCGTTCTCCATCTTTCCGGAGGATCTGGCATGGCGCACGTTGTTCTGGGTAGGCGTATTGCCGGCGTTCCTGGTGCTGTATATCCGCAAGCATGTGCCGGAACCGGAGATCTACACCAAAACGCAGGCGCGCATCGCGAAGGAAAACAACCGGGTGTCGGTCTGGGCCATCTTCAGCCCCGCATTGCTCAAAACCACGATCCTGACCTCACTGCTCTGCGCGGGCGTGCAAGGCGGCTACTACGCCGTCACGACCTGGTTGCCGACCTATCTCAAAACCGAACGGCATCTCTCGGTGATCAACACGGGTGGCTATCTGCTCGTCATCATTGCCGGGTCCTTTTGCGGCTACATCGCCGGTGCCCATCTGGCCGACCGGATCGGCCGCAAGATGAACTTCATTTTGTTTGCGGTGCTGTCTTGCATCTGCGTCTACGCCTATACGCAGATTCCACTTACCGACGCGCAGATGTTGATCTGCGGCTTTCCGCTGGGATTTGCGGCATCGGGTATTTTTGGCGGCATGGGCGCCTACCTCACCGAACTCTTTCCCTCTGAACTGCGTGCCAACGGGCAAGGTTTCGCCTACAACTTCGGCCGTGGCATCGGCGCGCTGTTTCCCAGCCTCGTCGGCTATCTCAGTCAGTCCATGGGGTTAGCCGCCGCCATCGGCATCTTTGCCGGCGGCGCCTACGTGGTGGTGCTGATCGCCACCGTGCTGTTGCCCGAAACCAAGGGGCGCGTGCTCGAATAGCCGCAGGGCCAACCTTCCCATGGGGCAAGCTTCACGCGCGCTACAGTGAGGTCATTGACTGCTTGAGAGTTGTGATGACCGCTCCCCTATCGCCCCCGAGACGACGCTTTGTTCATGGCTTGACGGGCGCCACGGCGCTCGCCGGACTAGGCCTGCTTGCGCCGGTGCGCGGCATGACCTCTGATGCGCATGCCGCGGCGGCTGCCGGACCCGCGACGCTGAGCGGCCAGGTATTCGATCTCGAGGTGGGCGAAACGATCGTCGACTTCACCGGCGCAAAACGCGTGGCCACCACGGTCAACGGCCAATTGCCCGGCCCCACCTTGCATTGGAAGGAAGGCGAGCGCGTCACCATCCGCGTGACCAACCGCCTGAAGCAAGACACGGCCATTCACTGGCACGGCATCTTGCTGCCCAGCAATATGGATGGCGTGCCGGGCTTGAGCTTTGACGGGATCAAGCCTGGCGAGACGTTTACGTACCAGTTCGACGTCGTGCAAAGCGGCACCTACTGGTATCACAGCCACGGCGGGTTCCAAGAGCAAACAGGCGTATACGGCGCCATTGTGGTCACGCCGCGCGATGCCGACACGATCGCCGCCGACCGCGACCATACGCTGCTCTTGTCGGACTGGAGCGATGAGTCGCCGGATCGCATTTTCCGCAACCTGATGGCTACGCCCGATTACTACAGCACCACGCAGCCTACGTTTGCCGGGCTGGTGCAGCAGGCGCGCGAGACGTCATGGTCGCAAGCCATCGATGAACGCGCCATGTGGATGCGCATGCGCATGAGCCCCACCGATCTCGCCGACGTGACCGGTGCGACCTACACGTATCTCAGCAACGGCCACACGCCGGACGGCAACTGGACCGCGACGTTCAGCCGCGGCGAGCGCGTGCGTCTGCGCCTCATCAACGGCTCGGCCATGACGTACTTCGATGTGCGCATACCGGGGCTGACGCTTACCGTGGTCGCCGCCGACGGCCTACCGGTGCAACCGGTCGAGGTCGACGAATTGCGCATCGGCGTAGCCGAAACCTACGACGTCGTCGTCATGCCGCAAGACGATCGGGCGTATACGATCTTTGCGCAATCGATCGATCGCTCGGGATATGCGCGCGCCACCCTGGCCCCACGCGCCGGCATGACCGCCGACGTGCCGGCCCTGGATAAATTTCAGTCACTGACCATGAAAGACATGGGCATGTCGCACGGCATGGCCGGCATGCATTCGGGGATGAACGGCATGCAAAGCGATGCGGCAACTGAAAGCGGCTCGGCAGCATCCGGTGAGGTTGGCCATGCGATGCAGGGGATGTCGCATGAGGAAGGTGGCACCGCGCCATCCGGGCCTGCCGCGATTGGCGGCATCGTTCAGGTGACGCATCGCCGGGCCGAACAATCCGGACCCGGCAACAGCATGATCGCGGAGAGCATCTCAACCTCGCTGGACGATCCCGGCCCCGGCCTGCGCGGCAGCGCGCGCCGCGTGCTGACCTACGCGATGCTGCGCTCGTTGCACACGCCGCCCGACGAACGCCCGCCCACGCGCGAGATCGAACTGCACCTGACCGGCAACATGGATCGCTATATGTGGTCGTTCAACGGCAAGCGTTACACCGATGCGCAGCCCATCGTGCTCAAGCATGGGGAACGCGTGCGCTTCGTGCTGATCAACGACACGATGATGATGCACCCCATCCATCTGCACGGTCTGTGGAGCGACCTCGAATCGCCCGACGGCGCGTTTCAGGTGCGCAAGCACACCATCAGCGTCAATCCCGCGCAGCGCGTGACCTATCGGGTATCGGCCGATGCGCGGGGCCACTGGGCCTACCATTGCCATCTGCTTTATCACATGGAAGCCGGCATGTTTCGCGCGGTGGTGGTGGCATGATCATGACATCGACCAAGCGGATATTCACCCTGCGCGGTGCCGTACGTGGCGTCTTGCGGCCGGCGGTACTGGCGCTGGTTGCAGGCGGCAGCACCGTCGCGGCGGCGCAGGAGCCGATGCCGGCGATGGATCACTCGACAATGGATCACTCAACAATGGACCATTCGACGATGACGCCGCCATCGCCCACGCATACGCCGGCGACAGGGCCTGCAGCCCCGGCAGCTTCCGCTTCTTCCGCCGTTCCGGTTGGCAGCTTGCCAAGCTCCGACGGCTCGACTGGCCGCAGCTATGCCGAATACGGCATTGATGCCCACACGATGAACACCGGGATCACCAGCAGCCTCACGCTGGATAAATTCGGGCTCACGCACAACCGTGACGGCAAGACGGGTCTGGAGTATGACGGCGACTTCTGGGTGGGCAACGCGACCGACAAACTCTGGATCAAAAGCGAAGGTGAGCGCATTGGCGGCCAAACGGAAGACGCCAAGGTCGAAGCGTATTGGAGCCACGCCATCTCACCCTTCTGGGACGCACAGGTGGGCGCGCGGCGCGACTTCGGCGCTGGCGTGAAGCGCAACTGGGCGGCGTTGGGCGTGCAAGGCACCGCCCCGTACGGTATCGAGACGGAGATCACCGCCTATGCGGGTGCTTCAGGACGAACCCTGCTGTATTTGCACGGTGAGCACGATATCGCCCTCACGCAGAAACTTATCTTTACGCCCGAACTCGAGGCCAACATATTCGGCAAAAACGATAAGGCGTTTGGCGTGGGATCAGGTCTGTCCGACGTTCAAGCCACGTTGACGCTGCGCTACGAAGCCACGCCGCACTTTGCGCCCTACATCGGGGTGGCATTCGATCGGAAGCTGGGCCGCACCGCGACTTACGCCAGCGCGCAAGGCGAAAGCCGCTCATCGCGCAACATCCTGGCAGGGGTGCGTCTGACATTCTGATCGACTTTAAATGCATGGTGTTTGCGATTCATCAAACACCATGCGAGATGTGATAGACGTGCAACACGCATTGCGATACTTTTCCGAGTGAGGTGCTTCCTTCAGTTTCCTCGATCTCCATCCGGAGCGATCGAATGACTGAACCTTCCTCAAAGAGGCCCGCAAGATGTCTACCGCCCCCTCTTCCGCTGCGCCCGCGCCAGCCGCGCCTTCGCCGCCGCGGCCGCCACTTGGCGGCATCCCCATCGGCTTGATCGCCGGCGTTATCGCCCTGATCGGCGTGCTGTTTCTCCCCACCCCCGATAGTTTGCCCGTCGCCGGCCACCGCATGCTGGCGATCCTGGCTTTCGCCGTAGTCGTGTGGATCACCGAGGCGGTGTCGTACGAAGCCAGCGCGATCATGATCACGTCACTGATGGCGTTCCTGATCGGCACCGCGCCGGTCGTGGGCGATCCCAGTCTGGAATACGGCACCTCGCGTGCAATCTCGATGGCGCTCACCGGCTTTGCCAACCCCGCATTGGCGCTGGTGGCAGGCGCCTTGTTCATCGCCGCCGCCATGACCCTCACCGGCCTGGACCGGCGCATCGCGCTGGTCACGCTGTCGCGCATCGGCACGAGCACCAAGCGCATCTACATCGGCGCGATCGCCGTCACGATCCTGCTGAGTCTGGTCGTGCCGAGCGCAACCGCCCGCAGCGCCTGCGTGGTGCCGATCATGATGGGCGTCATCGCAGCTTTCGGCGTCAACAAACGTTCCAATGTGGCGGCCGCCATCATGATCATCGTGGCGCAAGGCACGAGCATCTGGAACGTCGGCATTCAAACCGCGGCCGCGCAAAACCTGCTCACCGCGGGCTTCATGGACAAGTCGTTCGGCAAGCGCGTGACGTGGCTTGAATGGCTGATCGCCGGTGCGCCGTGGGCACTCATCATGTCGGTGGTGCTCTTTGTGCTGGTGCTCAAATTGCTGCCGCCCGAAAATGACGACATCCCCGGCGGCAAGGAAGCGGTAGAGCAATCGTTGCGCGAGCTGGGCCCCATGAGCAGCGCGCAGAAGCGCCTGCTGTCGGTGTCGCTCCTGCTGCTGGCAGCCTGGTCGACCGAAGGCAAGTTGCACAGCTTCGATACCACCTCCACCACTTATGCGGGACTCGTGCTGTTGATGCTGCCCCGCGTGGGGGTCATGACCTGGAAAGATGTGCAGGCGCGCATTCCGTGGGGCACTGTCATTGTGTTCGGCGTGGGTATCAGCCTTGGCACCGCACTGCTCACAACCCAGGCGGGCCAGTGGTTGGGCGGCCAGGTTGTGGCGCACACCGGCCTGGACGCGGTGGGCCCCCTCGGCATCCTGGCCATCCTCAGCGCGTTTTTGATTCTGATCCACCTGGGCTTCGCCAGCGCCACCGCATTGACGTCCGCCATGCTGCCGATTTTGATCGCGGTGCTGCAAACCCTGCCCGGCGATTTCAACCGGCTCGGCATGACGATGCTGCTGGGCTTCGCCGTGAGCTTCGGCTTCATTCTGCCCATCAATGCACCGCAAAACATGGTGTGCCTGGGTACCGAAACCTTTACCGCACGACAATTTGCCAAGGTCGGCATCATCGTCACCATCGTGGGCTACGGCCTCATGCTGGCGATGGGCGCAACCTATTGGCGCTGGCTGGGATGGATGTGATGACTGAAGCGATACCCCTTACGCAAGCCGTGCACTTCGCACGCACCGTGCTCACGCTGCGCGGGGTGCCGGACGACATCGCGCTGGATGTGGCCGAGCATCTCGTGGAGTCGGACCGCGTGGGCTACGCCAGCCACGGGCTGTCGATCCTGCCCCACTACGTGGCGATGCTCGACGGCGGTCACGCCGACGGCGCGGCGCGTCCCGAGTGCTTCGCCGATCAAGGCGTGATGCTTTGCTACGACGCCCATCTGGGCCTGGGCCAGCACGGCGGCAAAGTCGTCATCGACGCCGGTCTCGCCCGCGCGCACGAACACGGCCAGTGCATCGTTACCCTCAAGCAGTCGCACCACCTGGGTCGCATGGGGCATTACGGCGAGCGCGTGGCGGCAGCCGGCTGCATCCTGCTCGCCTTCACCAACGTGATCGGTCGCCCACCCATGGTGGCGCCGTTCAACGGCAGCGAGGCGCGCCTCACCACCAATCCGCTGTGCTTTGCGGGCCCCATGCCCAATGGCCGGCCGCCGTTCGTGATGGATATGGCCACGAGCACCATCGCCATGAACAAGGCACGCGTGCTCGCCGCCACCGGCCAGCCGGCGCCCCCGGGCGCCCTCATCGATGCCGCGGGTCACCCCACCAACGATCCGGCCGCCTTGTTTACCGATCCACCCGGTGCACTGCTTCCGTTTGGCGGCCACAAAGGCTATGCCCTGGGGTTGGCGGCCGAACTGCTCGCCGGCGTGCTGTCGGGCGGCGGCACCATTCAGCCCGCGCACAAGCGCTCGGCTGCGGCCAAGAACAATATGTTCGCGCTCATCATCGACCCGCGCGTGTCGCTCGACACCACATGGCAAAGCGCAGAGGTCGAAGCTTTCACGACCTATCTGAAAAGTGCGCGCGCACAGCCCGGTGCCGATGCCGTGCAATATCCCGGCGAATACGAAGCGGCCAACCGCGCGCGCCAGGGCGAAAGCCTCGTCTTGGCCGTCTCTTCGATCGCGGCATTGAATGCGTTGGCGGCCAGCCTCGGGATTGCGCCGATCGACGGATAAGGCGCTCCCCGCGTCCACTGCCGTACGCCTCATGATCGCGGCAGCGCGTACGCGGCGCGCGGCGCCCCTTTTATCGCGGCAAGCGATGCGATAAAGTCGGCCTCTCTTCACGCATCGCGCACCTTGCCCTCATGCCCAGCACTCCTTCCCAGCCGCCCGGCGACGACTCGCGTCTTTTCGTGGCGGCACTCGCGCGCGGCGTTTCGGTGCTGGCAGCCTTCGACGAACAGCATCCCGCCATGACGTTGCCCGAGTTGGCCAGCGCCTGCGGGCTGACCAAAAGCGCGGTGCAACGCTTTGCCCATACGTTGTGGACCATGGGCTATTTGCGCAAGGATCCCAAGAGCAAACGCTTTTCGTTGTCGCCACTATCGCTGCAGTTGGGCATGCGCTATCTGCAGACGAGCCCCTTCGTATTGGGTGGCCACGCCTTTCTGCACACGCTCAACCGCACCAGCCAGGAGACCTGCAGCCTGGCCGAGCCCGACGGCATCGATATGGTCTACGTGGCGCGGTTTGCCACACACAAGGAGATGTTCGTCAACATGGCGGTGGGTACGCGTCTGCCGATGTACTGCTCGGCAGGCGGTCGCGCCGTCATGTCGCGCCTCGATGACCGGCGCGTGAAAGACATCTTGCGCCAGTCGCCGCGCACCGCCTACACCGGCAATACGATCACCACACTCGATAAGTTGACGCAGGAAGTGGAGTTCGCGCGCAAGCACGGCTTCGGCCGTTCGAATGGCGAAATCTATCCTGGCGACATCACCATCAGTGCGCCGGTTGTGGCCCCAGGCGGCACGCCGGTGGGATCGGTCAATGTGTCGGTGCCGTCCAGCCGCTGGAGCTTCGAAGAAGCCCAGAGCGTCTTCGGGCCGCAGGTCATCGAAACTGCGCAAGCCATCAGCGCGTCGCGCACGATCCACACCACGCCGCCCTACTACGACCAGGCCGCCGGCACGGCGGTGTAAGGCCGGTCAAGCGCAAAAACGCCAGCAGGCTTGACCGCTTGCATCCCAGCATGCCGACCGCGCCTGCCGTGTTGGCCAGACGGTCACCACATATTGCGTCTGGCCGAACCTGCTGAGGCTCTCCATCGACGATCAAAAAGCGGCCCCTGGGTAAATACCCGATTGCCGAAAAGGCGCGCGTCCGGCTATCGTATTTTCACCACGACCATATCGCACTGCGATACGGAAGCTGGTTGATCGCAGCGCCGGAGCGCGTGCGAAGCCCTTCTCTTGCATCGGAGTTTTCGTGTCCTGGTTGAACGACGCCGCTTTTCACCGCACCGCCTCTTTCATGGGTGTGCCCGACGCCCCCACCGGCGCCGCGCCGCGCGCCTGCATCGTGGGCCTGCCGTTCGATTGCGGCACGCATCCGTTTCGCGTCGGCTCGCGCCAAGGCCCGGACGCCATCCGCGAGCAGTCGCGTCTGCTGCGCGATTTCGACCTGGCCGAGCGCACCGGCATCGATAACGCCAATGCCTATCTGCGTGTGGTGGATACGGGCAATGTGCGCTGTCCGGCCGGCGATCCCGACACGGCCTTTCCCCTGATCGAGCAGGCGATCGGCGCCATCCTCGATACCGGCGCCATTCCCGTCTCGTTGGGCGGCGACGGCGCAGTCACGTTGCCGCAGCTGCGCGCCGTCGCAAGCCGTCACCCCGATTTCGTTGTGCTGCACTTCGATGCGCATACCGATACCTATCCGATCGCGGGCTACAACACCGCCACCACGTTCACGCGCGCAGCGGAAGAAAAACTGTTCGATGTGGATTCGAGCTATCACGTTGGCGCACGCGGCACGTCGTTCATGACGGGGGTATGGGAATACACGCGCGAGGTCGGCTATGCCGTCGTGCCCTTCGACGACTTTGTTCCGCAACAAGCCGCGCTGCTGGACGAGATCCGCGCCAAGGTCGGCAACCGCCCGGTGTATTTGTGCTTCGACATGGACATCTTCGATCCCTCGTGCGCGCCCGGTGTGTGCACGCCGGAATGGGGCGGACTCAGCGCGCGCGAAGGCCTCGCGCTGCTGCGCCGATTGAGCGGACTGAACTTCGTCGCCTTCGATGTGAACACGGTGTCGCCGCCTCAGGACGTGGGCGGCATGACGGCCTTTCTGGCGGCAACCGTGGTGCAAGAGTTTCTCGCCTTGGCAGCCGTTGCCGTGCGCGATTTTCCGGCTGGCCGGCCGGCTTGAATTCGGCCAACACCATAAAACAAGGGGTAAGCATGACACTGCACCGCATCGCCTTATTCACGCTCGCCGCAGCCCTGTTCGCGCAGGCGCCACTGGCCTCTGCACGATCGCTGGCCGAGGTTCAAACCGCCCAAACCATCAATGTGGTGACCACTGCGGGTGGCCCGCCGCACGGATTTCTCAACCCCGAGAGCAATCAGCTCGAGGGCATCATGGTCGACGTGTCGCAAGCCCTGGCCAAGAAGCTCGGCGTCAAACTCAATCTGTCGTCGGTGCCGTTTGCCGGGTTGATTCCCACGCTCACGTCGGGCCGCGTGGACCTGATGTCCGCTCCCTTGTTCATCACTGAAGAACGGGCGCGTGTCATCGATTTCTCCACCCCGGTCTACGAGTGGGGCGAAGGACTGGTGGCGGGCACGCGCTCGACCAAGCAGATCAAGAATTTCGACGATCTGAAGGGATCGAAGATCGGTGTGCTGGTGGACTCCGTTCAGTTCAAGATGATCAAGGACATGCCGGACACCAAGGTGTCGACGTATCCCGATTACGTCACGCTGCTGTCCGATGTGCGCGCCGGCCGCATCGAGCTGGGCATCGTCGATCCCCCGAGCGTGCTGTATCAGATCAAGAGCAAGAACATTCCGGGCGTGAAGATGGTGGAAGGCTATCAACCGCAACGGGTGTGGCAGGTTGGTCTTGCGGTCGAAAAAGGCAATGCCGAGTTGCTTGCCGCCGTGAACAAGGGCATCGCCGAGATGAAGGCAAACGGCGAACTCGCGGCCATCGGCCAGAAATGGGGCGTGTCGGAGCTGCTCAGCAAATGACGCCGGCCCCCCACGACGCTGACCGGAGCGCGGCATGGATCTCGTAACGCTGAAGATGTACCTCGTGCCATTGGCCGAAGGCTCGATGTGGACGTTGGCGCTGTTTTTCGCCTCTGCATTTCTCGCTGTGGCGCTTGGCCTGCTCGTGTGCCTGTGCCGGCTCTCGGGCGCGGCGTTGCCACGCAAGCTCGCCAAGCTCTACATCGAGATCATCCGCGGCACACCCCTGCTCCTGCAGTTGTTCTTCATCTATTACGGCTTGCCCGAACTGGGCATCGTGATCGACGGCTTCGTGGCGGGCGTAATGGGTCTCACCCTCAACCTGGGCGCCTACCTCGCCGAACTCTTCCGCAGCGGGATTCAGTCGGTCGATTCGGGTCAGTACGAAGCCGCACGCGCCTTGGGACTATCCAAAACGCAGCGGTTGAAAAACGTGGTGTTGCCGCAGGCGCTGCGCACCATCTTTCCCGCGCTGGGCAACTACGCGCTGGTGCTGGTGAAGGAGACCTCTCTGGTGGCCGTCATCAGTGTGTACGAGTTGATGCGTGCGGGCGAAATGCTGGCGGGCGCCACGTTCCAGGCGCTCACGGTATATACGCTCGTGGGCATCATCTACTTTGCGATGTGCAGTGTGGTGTCATGGATCTTCCGGCGCTCGGAGAAGAAACTCACGGTACCGGGCTACTGGAGCGGTTCGGGCGAGAACAACGACCTCACCAAGGCTTGACGATAATGATCCCCACATCCTCAACCGAGGCCGGATTGCTTTCTGCCTCCGCCGCGACAGTTGCGGCATCCGCCACGTCATGCGGTGCTGCGCTCGAATCCGATGCTGCCGCCGCATTGCCACCCATCATCTCGATGCGCGGGGTGAGCAAATGGTACGGCGATTTCCGCGTGCTCGACGGGCTGGCACTCGATGTACACGCCGGTGAAAAAGTGATCCTGTGCGGGCCGTCAGGCTCGGGCAAATCAACCACGATCCGGCTGCTCAACAGGCTCGAACAGCACCAGAAGGGAACCGTGACGGTATGCGGCATCGAGCTCACCGACGACAACCGCAATATCGAAGCGATCCGCGCCGATGTGGGCATGGTGTTCCAGCACTTCAATCTCTTTCCGCATCTCACCGTACTGGACAACTGCGTGCTGTCGCCCATGCTGGTGAAGAAGGTGCCGCGCCCCGAAGCCGAAGCGCGCGCCATGGCGTACCTGGAGCGGGTGAAGATCCCGCAGTTGGCCGGTCAGTATCCCGGCCAGATCTCAGGCGGCCAGAAGCAACGCGTCGCCATCGCGCGCGCGCTGTGCATGCAGCCCAAAGTGATGCTGTTCGATGAACCCACTTCGGCGCTCGATCCCGAGATGGTCAAGGAAGTGCTCGATACGATGGTGTCGTTGGCCCGCGATGGGATGACGATGATCTGCGTCACTCACGAAATGGGGTTTGCGCGCGACGTGGGCGACCGCGTTGTGTTCATGGACGAAGGCCGCATCGTCGAAACCGATACGCCGCAGAACTTCTTCAGTGCCCCCAAGACGGAGCGCGCCCGCAGTTTCCTGGGCCAACTCATTTCGCATTGACGGGCGCGCCGCGCGCCGCATCCGCACGCTCGATGATGCCGGTCAGACTGGCCCGGGCGCGTTGCATCAGCGCCGGCACATCGATGCCCACCATGGCGCCGTCGCGTTTGACCACGCGGCCGTCGGCAATCACGGTGCGCACATTGGCCGGGGTGGCCGAATACACCAACCAGGCCGACGGATCGCCACCCGCGTAGGGCCCGATGTTCAACGCATTCATATCGATGATTTGCACATCGGCGCGCTTGCCGGGCGTCAACGACCCGATCCGGTTCTGCATCCCCAACGCCGTGGCACCCCGGATCGTCGCCAATGCCAGCAGGTCGCGCGGCGACACCGACGTTTCCTTGCGCGCCGCACCCGATTGCGTCAGCGCGGCCAGCCGCATCGTGGCAAACATGTCGGCCGACCCGGCCAGCGCGTTGCCGTCGATACCCAGGCCGAGCCGTTCCACGTCGGCATAGGTCGACAATAACGTCAGTCCGTAACCCACCCGTTGTTCGGTCAAAGGCGTGAGCGCCACGCTTGCGCCGGCCTGATTCAATGCGGCGATCTGGTCGGGCCGCGCATCGGTCGCGTGCACCACCTGCATGTCGGGGCCCAACAGCCTGCGCGCGATCAACGCGTCGAACATGGCTTCGGCGTTGCCGCTCACATGCACTGCCACCGGCAGCTTCAATCTCCGGGCCGTCTCGAGTTCTTCAAGCTTGGCGGGCCACACGGCGGCGTCATCGAGTTTGGGCGGGAGGCGCCAGGCCAGCCCCAGGGTAATGCGACCGTCGGCACTGTGCCGCGCCCAGTCTTCGGCCAGTGCCTGCAGATGCGGCAGATCGGTTTGTTTGGCGGTGGTTTTGCTTTGCGCGCCGTAAAGCAGGCGCGATCGCAACGGCGCATCGCGCAGCGCGGCCAAAGCAGCCGTCATGTGTTCGCGCGTTTGCACATTGTCGAAAAAATCGGTCATGGTGGTGATGCCGCCATACGCGCCCTCGACCGTGCCGAGCAGGATGCCCACGTAGGTGTCATCCGGCGTGAAGGACGGCGCGAGCCGGTTCGTGGTGCTGAAGAAGGCGGTTTCGGGCGTGTTGCGGTACTGCCCGCGCAACGCTGTGATCCACAAGTGCGAATGGGTATCCACAAAGCCCGGCATCACCACTTGCCCCGCCGCGTCGATGATCTCGCTGCCGTCATCGGCGGTCAACGCAGGGCCGACGTCGGCAATCCGGCCATCGCGAATGCGAACGTCAGCACGCGGCAAGTCTCCCAGCGCCCCGTCCATCGTCATCACATAGCCGTTCCTGATCAGCACGTTGGGAGCGGTGTCCGGGGCGGCCCACGCCGTCGGGCCTGCCAGTGCCGCGCCAATACCCAGTGCGAATGCCGCCTTGTGCAGCCGCAGCAACCGCCGTATTCCGCAAAAAATCCCGTTCAGACCCATTTTTTCGCTTCCCCCTGTTGTCTAATCACCGGCGCGCCGCAGGCGCACCCTGTATCGCATACCGGCCAAAGCGCGCAAAATCACCCGATCGATCCATAAACTTTTCTTGTCAGTAACAAAAACAAGTCAAATTGATTTTTGTGGTCACCAGACGGTAAGCTCGCCGGTCAGGCCGCCCGCAAAGACGAATGGCCACTGGACGTAACCATACGACCTCCATAGGGAAAATCAGCATGAAACGTTTGCGCATCACGCTCGGCGCAGTGCTCCTGGCACTGGCCGCAACCCCCACGATGGCTCAAAATCTGCGCATCGGGTTGCAGGAAGATCCCGACGTGCTGGATCCGCACCGCGCCCGCACCTATGTGGGCCGCATCGTGTTTACGTCGCTGTGCGACAAACTGGTGGACATCAATTCGAAGCTCGAGTTCATTCCGCAACTGGCCCAATCGTGGTCGTGGAACGCCGACAATACCGTGCTGACCTTCAAGCTGCGCACCGACGCGACCTTCCATGACGGCGCCAAGTTCGACGCCGCCGCGGCCAAGGCCAACCTCGACCGCGCCATGACGCTGCAGGACAGTCTGCGCAAGAGCGAACTGACGTCCGTGGCAAAAGTGGACGCGCCGGATGCCGAAACGCTGGTGCTGACCTTGAAGCAAGCCGACGCCACCCTGATCGCGCAGTTGTCCGACCGGGCCGGCATGATGCTCTCGCCCAAGACCTTCAACGACCAGGATCCGGCAGCCGTGGGCCGCGCGCCTGTGTGCTCGGGTCCCTACAAATTCGTGCAGCGGGTGCAGAACGATCGCATCGTCCTGGAGAAATTCGACGGTTACTACAACACCAAGGATTTCGCGTTCAAACGCCTGACGTTCCTGCCGATCCCCGATACCACCGTGCGGTTGTCGAACCTGCGTGCGGGCGATCTGGATCTCGTCGAACGCATCAATCCGTCGGACGCCGCGCAAGTCAAGGGCGACGCCAATCTGACGCTTTCGACAGTGGCCGGACTGGGCTTTCAACAGTTCCGCTTCAACGTCGGCAACGGTGAGCGCGCCAAGACCAGCCCGTTCAAGGACAAGCGCGTGCGCCAGGCGTTCCAGCTCATCCTCGATCGCAACGTGATCAACGAAGTGATCGGCGGCGGCCTGTTCGAGCCGGCCCAGCAACCCTTCCCGCCCGCCAGCCCCTACAGCAGCGACAAGTTCCCCGTGACCCAGCGCAACGTGGCCAAGGCGAAAGCACTGCTGAAGGAAGCGGGTGTGGAGCGCGTGAAGGCTGAGCTCATGTTCGGCAACAACACGACCACCTCGGCCATGGCCGAGATGACCCAGGCGATGGCTGCCGAGGCCGGGTTCGATCTGAGCCTGCGTCCCACCGAATACGCCGCGATGCAGAAAGAAGCCATCGCCGGCAACTTCGATGTCATCATCATCGGCTGGTCGGGCCGGGTCGATCCGGATGGCAACATCTATGGCTTCCTCACGACCAAGGGCGCCCTGAACGACGGCAAGTACAGCAACCCCGACGTCGATCGTTTACTGGGCGAAGCGCGCACGGTGAACGACACGGCCGCACGCAAGGCGCTTTACGATCAAGCGCAAACCATCATTCAGGACGAACTGCCCCAGATCAATATTTACTTCCAGCCGTGGCCTTTCGCGGTGCAAAAGAAGATCAAAGGCTTCGTTCCCTATCCCGACGGCATGATCCGCCTGAAGGGCGTTACCGCAGGCTGATTTCCCCATGCTCAAGCTTATTTTGCGCCGCGTGCTCGTCGCGATCCCGACACTGATTCTGGTGTCGATGATCGTGTTCGGGCTGCAGAAAATCCTCCCGGGCGATCCGGTACTGACCCTCGCGGGTGAAGAGCGCGACCCCGCCGTGCTCGACTACCTGCGCGACAAGTACCGCCTCGACGATCCCTTGCCGATGCAGTACGCCGCGTGGGTGGGTCAGGTGCTGCAAGGCGATCTCGGTCGCTCGCTGCGCACGGATGTGCCGGTCACCACGCTCATCGCCCAGAAGCTGCCCGTCACGCTGCAACTGGCGGTGATGGCGATGTTCTGGGCGCTCCTGCTCGGCATTCCGGCCGGCATTCTGGCTGCGGTCAAAAAAGGCACGAAGGTCGAGTACGGGGCCAACGTGGCGGCCCTCTCCGGCATGTCCATCCCCAACTTCTGGCTGGGCATCCTGCTCATCATGCTGGTGTCGGTGCAGTGGCGCTTGTTGCCGGCGTCGGGTTATGTGCCGCCGTCGCAAGATCTTTGGCTGTCGTTCAAGACGATGCTGATGCCCTCGATCGTGCTGTCGACCGCACTGGCCGCGTATCTGATGCGGCACACACGGTCATCGATGCTCGAGGCGCTCAATGCGGATTACGTGCGCACCGCGCGCGCCAAGGGCGTGTCGCCCCGCGGCGTGGTGTTGCGCCACGCGCTGCGCAATGCGCTGATGCCGATCGTCACGCTGGTCACGTTGCTTTTTGGCGAATTGCTCGCCGGCGCCGTGCTCACCGAGCAGGTCTTCACGATTCCCGGCTTCGGCAAGCTGATCGTCGATGCCGTGTTCAATCGCGACTACGCCGTCGTGCAAGGTGTGGTGCTGGTGGTGGCCGCCGGCTTCATCATCATGAACCTCGTGGCCGACGTGCTGTACATCCTTATCAATCCTCGCCTGAGACACGCATGAGTACGCCGATCGCGACTTCCGTCGCCGCCCCGGCCATGGTGGCCCCGGCCCGCCGCCGCCACCGCGCCTGGCACAAATTCAAACGCAACCGCGGGGCCGTGTTCGGCGCCATCGTGGTGCTGATCTTCGCCATTCTCGCGATCTTCGCGCCGTGGATCGCCACGCACGATCCGCTGCAGACCAGCTTCATGGCCATTCGCAAGGCGCCCTCGGCCGCCCTGTGGCTGGGCTCCGACGAACTGGGCCGCGATATCTTCAGCCGGCTCGTCTATGGCGCCCGCGCCTCGCTGATGGCGGGCGTGGTGTCGGTGCTGATCGCACTGGCCGTGGGCGTGCCCTTCGGCCTGATCTCCGGCTACTTCGGCGGCTGGACCGACAGCATCATTTCGCGCGCCACCGAGGCCTTGCTGGCGATTCCGTTCCTGATTCTCGCCATCGCGCTGGCGGCCTTCCTCGGGCCCAGCCTGAGCAACGCCATGATTGCCATCGGGGTATCGGCCGCACCCAATTTCGTGCGGCTCACGCGCGGGCAGGTACTGTCGATCACCCGAGAAGATTACGTGCAGAGTGCGCGCGCCTTGGGCGCCTCGGATACGCGCATCATTTGCCGCCACATTTTCCCGAACGTAATGCCGCCCTTGATCGTGCAGGCCACGATCACGATCGCCACGGCCATCATCGCCGAAGCGAGCTTGTCCTTCCTCGGACTGGGCTTGCAGCCGCCCACGCCGTCGTGGGGCTCGATGCTCAACACGGCAAAGAACTTCATGACGCAAGCACCCTGGATGTCGATCTTCCCCGGTGCGGCGATCTTCCTGGCAGTGCTGGGTTTCAACATGCTGGGTGACGGTTTGCGCGACGCCCTGGATCCGCGACAAGAGAAATGACCACGGCCAATCTGGATACCCAACGCGTTCTGCAAGTCGACAATCTCTCGGTCGACTTCGCCACGCAACAAGGCGCGGTGCGCGCCGTTCGCAATGTGTCGTTCCACATCGATCGCCGCGAGACGCTTGCCATCGTCGGCGAGTCGGGCTCGGGCAAATCGGTGACCTCGCTCTCGCTCATGCGATTGATCGAGTACGGTGGCGGCACCATTACCGCCGACGGCTTGCGCCTGCGCCGCCGCAATGGTGAAACGGTCGACATGATGCGCGCGTCGGACCGCCAGCTGCAAAGCGTGCGCGGCTCCGACATCGCCATGATCTTCCAGGAGCCGATGACTTCGCTCAACCCCAGCTTCACGGCCGGGGTGCAGATCGCCGAAGCCCTGCAACTGCATCAGAACCTGGATGCGGCAGCCGCCCGCGCCGAGACGCTGCGCATGCTCGAGCAGGTGCGCATTCCCGATGCGCGCGCCATCCTCGATCGCTATCCGCATCAGCTTTCGGGCGGAATGCGCCAGCGCGTGATGATCGCAATGGCGTTGTCGTGCAAACCGCAAGTGCTCATCGCCGACGAACCCACCACGGCGCTGGATGTGACCATCCAGGCGCAGATCCTGCAATTGATTCGTCAGCTGCAGGAAGAGATGGACATGGGCGTGATCTTCATCACGCACGACATGGGTGTGGTCGCCGAAGTGGCCGATCGCGTGCTGGTGATGTACCGCGGCGAAAAGGTCGAAGACGGCACGTCGGACGACATTTTTTCAGCGCCGCAGCATCCCTACACGCGCGCATTGCTCTCGGCCGTGCCGCGTTTGGGTGCGATGAACGGCACCGATGCGCCGGCGCCCTTCCCGCTCTTGGAAGTCGCCCAGGCCGCCGCAGGCGTCGAAGCCGTGCCGGTGGCACCGCCCACCGATACCGTGCGCCGCGAGAACGGCCCGATCCTGCAGATTCGCAATCTGGTCACGCGTTTCGACATCCCCGGCGGCATTCTGGGCCGCACGCAACGCCGGGTACACGCCGTCGAGCAGGTGAGTTTCGATCTCTTCCCGGGCGAGACGCTGTCATTGGTGGGTGAGTCGGGTTGCGGCAAAACCACCACCGGCCGGTCGCTGCTGCAGTTGGTCAAAAGCCAGTCGGGCGACATCACGTTCGACGGCCAGAATATCCGCACCTTGCGTGGCTCGGCCATGCAACGGTTGCGCCAGCATATCCAGATCATTTTCCAGGATCCGTTCGCCTCGCTCGATCCCCGCATGACGGTGGGCTACTCGATCATGGAGCCGCTGCTGATTCATAACGTGGCGCGTGGCCGCAAGGCGCAAGAACGCGTGCGGTGGTTGATGGACAAATGCGGGCTATCGCCCGAGATGATCGACCGGTATCCGCACGAGTTTTCGGGTGGGCAGCGGCAACGGATCTGCATTGCACGCGCCTTGGCACTCAACCCCAAGGTCGTGATTGCGGACGAGTCCGTGTCGGCGTTGGACGTGTCGATTCAGGCGCAGATCGTCAACCTGCTGCTGGATCTGCAACGTGAACTGGGCGTGTCGTTCCTGTTCATCTCGCACGATATGGCGGTGGTCGAGCGCGTGAGCCATCGGGTTGCCGTGATGTACCTGGGCCAGATCGTCGAGATCGGCCCGCGCCGTGCTGTATTCGAAGCGCCGCAGCATGCCTATACGAAGAAGCTCATGTCGGCCGTGCCGGTGGCGGATCCGCAGCGTCGCCATCGCCAGCGTTCGCTCTTAGTGGACGAAATCCCGTCGACCGTGCGCGCGCTTGGCGATGAGCCCGTGGTGCAGCCGCTGGTTGAAGTAGGTCCCGGCCACTACGTGGCACGCCACGCCGTGGGAAAATACAGCTAATCCATCACGAGAGACCGCCATGCCCATCGTTGCCATGCAAATCATGACCGGCTACAGCGCCGCCCAGAAAACGGCGCTGCTCAAGACGTCGAGCCAGGCCATCGTGGACAGCATCGCCGCGCCGCTGGCCTCGGTGCGGATCACGTTGCAGGAAATCGAACCGGCCCACGTGATCGTGGCCGGCGAGATCGGCCACCCGATGGCGCGCGCCGACGTGAAGCTCATCACCGGCCGCACGGAAGCGTTGAAGGACGCGTTGTTCGCCGCCTTGAACGGCGCGATCTGCGAAAGCCTGGGCATCGCCGGGGACGACGTGCGCATCATCGTGACGGATGTGCCCAAGACCGATATGGGTGTGGCCAACGGCGTCAGCGCCAAGGCCGCCGGACGCTGAATCGGCGAGGCATCGTTCCGATGCCGCTGTCCGAGCCGGGCCTGCTGCATGGCGCGCAATCGGTGCGCCAGGGTTTGCGGCGCCCGTCTTTCTGCTGATGCGCTGCGCGTCTCCCTCAGGCAGGTTTCTTGCTCGAACCGCTTCGCCGCAGCGCGCTTGGGGCGATAGTTGTAAATTCGCCGCGCGAATAAAAAGCGCACGAGCCGCCAAGCCCGGCGCATTAGAATCTGCTGCGACTGCACGCTGGTGCGTGCCCAACCCCTACGCGCATCGCGTTAAAAATACACCTTTCGGCCGAGACCCTGTTCATGCAGTTTCTGACAAACGATTTTGACTGCGAGGGCTGGAAAGGCGAGATGGCGGCACGTATCCGCGCCTTCGATTGGTCCCCTACCGAATTCGGCCCGCTGGACCAATGGTCCAACAGCCTGCGCGCTACGGTGCGCTGGATCCTCGCTTCGCCGCTGCCGATCGTGATGCTGTGGGGCAAAGCCGGCAGCATGATCTACAACGATGCCTATTCGGAGTTCGCGGGTGGACGCCACCCCTTCTTGCTGGGCTCCCCGGTTGAATTGGGATGGCCCGAAGTGGCGGCGTTCAACCGCGACGTGGTGAACACCTGCCTGGCCGGCGGCACCCTTTCATACCGGGATAAAGAGCTGGTGCTGTTGCGCAACGGCAAGCCCGAAGACGTGTGGATGGACCTCTTCTACAGCCCCGTGACCGAGGATGACGGGCGGCCTGCCGGCGTGGTGGCGATCGTGGTTGAAACCACCGATCGCATCATGCTCGAACGGCGTCGGCGCGAGGCTGAAGCGGCCTATCGCGCCGCCAACGAACGCTTGCAGTTCGCGCTCAACAGCGGCGCAGTGCTGGGGTCTTTCGTGTGGGACATCGACGCCAACTTGCTGTCGGGCGACGAGCGCTTTGCGCGCACCTTTTCGTTCCCGGTGGAGCAGTCGGAGCGTGGCTTACCGATCGAGGTCGCCACCGAGATCGTGCATCCGGATGACCTGGCGCGCGTCAATGCCGCCATTGCCCGTACCGTCAACGAAGGCGTGCCATACAGCAGCGAGTACCGGATTCGCCGCCCGGACGGCAGCTATCTGTGGATTCTGGCGAGCGGCCGATGTGAGTTCGATGCGGCCGGCAAGCCCACGCGTTTTCCCGGCGTGCTGATCGATATTCACGAGCGCAAGATTGCCGAGGATGCGCTTTACGAACTCACCCGCCATCTGGAGCAGCGCGTGACCGACGCGGTACAGGCCCGTTCGGCGGCTGAGGAACAACTGCGTCAATCGCAAAAGCTCGAAGCCATCGGCTCGCTCACAGGCGGGGTGGCGCACGACTTCAATAATGTGCTGCAGGTGATCGCGGGCAACCTGCAATTGCTCGGCATGCAGGAGCGCAACAACCCCAAAGTACAAAAACGCGTCGAGGCCGCCAGCGCGGCCGTCAAACGCGGCGCCAAGTTATCGGCGCAGTTGCTGGCCTTCGCCAGGCGGCAGCCGCTCTCGCCCTCGGTGCTCAACACGCGGCGGGTATTCGATGCGCTGGAAGAACTGCTGCAACGGGCGCTGGGCGAGACCATCACGGTGAACATGTCGCTGCCTGACGACCCCTGGTCAATCCAGGTGGATCGCAATCAACTCGAAAACGCAGTGCTCAATCTGGCGATCAACGCGCGCGATGCGCTGCATGGCGAGGGCGTGATCCATCTCGTGTCCGAGAACGTGGTGCTGGGTGCGGAGTATTGCCAGGGCAAGGAGCTCGCGCCGGGCGATTATGTGCGTATCTCGGTGGCCGACAATGGCGTGGGCATGACGCCCGAGGTGCTCAGCCATGCCTTCGAACCTTTTTTCACCACCAAGCCCGACGGCCACGGCACGGGACTGGGCTTGAGCATGGTATTCGGCTTCGTGAAGCAAAGCGGCGGCCAGGTCGACATCACCAGCACGCCCGGCGCGGGCACCACGGTGCATCTCTACTTTCCGCGCACGCTCGAAAGCGAAGTGAGCGCTGAAGACGTGATCGCCAAGCCCCATGCGGTAGGCGGCGACGAAACCGTGCTGGTGGTTGAGGACGATCACGATGTTCGCGGCACCGTGGTCGAATTGCTGAACCAGTTCGGATATACGGTGCTCAAGGCCGAGAATGGCGACGAGGCGCTCAGCATCCTGCAGACCGGCGCACGCGTCGATCTTGTCTTTACCGATGTGGTGATGCCTGGTCAGGTCAAAAGTGCGGATCTTGCGGCATGGGCCAAGGCCCAGTCGCCCAGCATTCCTGTGCTGTTTACCTCGGGCCATATTCGCGACGTGATTTCGCGCGACGGGCTGCTGACACCCGACGTGCATCTGCTCAGTAAACCTTATGAGCCGGATGCGCTGATGACCATGATCCGCAAGGTACTGACGGCGTCGATCACGTCGTCTTCACCATCGAGCGTGGCAGGTTGATGATGAAGTCGGCCAGGCCCTTGGCGCCCTGGCCCAGGCTGATGTGGCGCATCATCATGCGATGCGCCAGGTCCGCATCCTCGGCCTGAATCGCCGCCACCAATTCGCCATGTTGCTCGTAGGAGGCGCGGATGCGCCCCACGGCGCTGAAGGTGTGCCGCAGATAAGCGCCTGTGCGCGCACGTAAGCGCAACAGGTCCTGCCGCAGATAAGGATTGCGGCAGGCGTGATACAGCATCTCGTGAAAGTCGTGATTGACGTCGCGCCAGCCTTGCATATCGTCTGCCTCGACCACGTCGGCGGCACGGCGATGCAGCGCGGTCAATGCCGCACGCTCGTCCGGCGTCATGCGCTCGCACGCCAACCGGGCGCATACGCCCTCCATCTCGGCCATCAATTCCCAGATCGCCAGCAGCTCCTGCACGTCCATGCGCGCCACCACCATACCGGCGCGCGGCTGACTATCGAGAATGCCCTGCACCTTCATCTGCAACAACGCCTCGCGCACCGGCGTGCGCGAGACGCCATAGCGGCCGGCAATGTCGTGCTCGTCGATCGCATCGCCCGGCAGCAGGAGGCCCTGGCGGATGTCGTCTTCAAGCGCTAAGCGGATTCGTTCACTGACTTTCATGGCATGCGCGTAAACACTGATTGAGCGAAATTATCCCTGAGCTTATAAATATATTTATAGGTTTACAAGAAATACATATGGCACACCATGAGTATTACTGAAAATCCGCTTGCAGGGAATGCATCGCTGCCCGACCGTGACGTGCTCGCGCAAGCGTTGCCGGCGTACTTCGCACTATCCGGTATCGCCGCCAGCGACGCCGAAGCGCGCGCAGTAGCCCGCACGCTGCTGAGGCTTGCGCCATCGCCGCGGGCGCTGCATCCGTCGCCAGCATCCGAGGCGTCACCGCCGCCTCACGCGTCATCTGGTACGGCGTACGCGCCGACCGCGGTTTCCGAATTCAAGCGGGCAGCCCCATGATCACGCCGGCTGGCTTGCCTGACAGCATTGCCGCACTGCGCGCCGGTATCGCCCACGGCGACTACACCGTGATCGGCGCGCTGAATGCGCAACGCGATGCCATCGCACACGATGGCGGGCATTGCGTGGCGGCCTTGCTTGATCTGCCGGCCGCGATCGACCCCGCCGCGCCGTTAGCCGGTGTGGGTGTGGCGCACAAAGATATCTTCAACTTGGCACACCGTGCCCCCGGCTGCGGCCGCGATGCGTTGGCGATCGCGACGGCGCAGGCGGCTGATGCGGCACCTGTGCGTCATGCCTGCGTCGTGCAGCGTCTGAACGATGCCGGTGCAATACCGCTCGCCGCTCTGGTGATGGCTGAACACGCGTGCGGCGCCACCGGCGAAAACCCGCATGCACCGCGCATCGTCAATCCGATCGATGCGCAAGCCGCCGTCGGCGGATCGTCCAGCGGCTGCGGCGCGGCGGTGGCCGCCGGCCTGTGCTACGGCGCCTTGGGCACCGATACCGCAGGCTCGGTGCGCATGCCTGCAGCCACCTGCGGCGTGTTGGGCTTCAAACCGTCACGCAACCGGCTTTCGAACCGGGGTGTGGCGCCGTTGGCGCCAGGGTTGGACACCGTGGGATTGCTCACACGCAGCACGGCGGACGCTACCGTGCTGCTCGCCGCCAGCAGCGCGATCCGAATGCATGACGCGCCCGATCGCTGGCGCGTGGCGCACTGCTGGGACCATCCGGATACGCGTCTGGGCGTGTCGCCGGAGGTGGCATCGGCGTTGCATGACATGACCGATGAACTCGCCCGCGCCGGTGCAATCTGCAACGCAGTGCAGCTTCCGCGTTTGGCCGAATGGACGCGACTGGCCGACGTCATGTTGCACACCGAAGCCGCCACCACGCATGCAGAAGCGCTGTCAGGCAACGCGCCGGCGTTGAACGCCCTGCCGCGCGCGGTGGCCTTGGCGGGCGCGGCAATACCGGCGCCGTGGTACGCCCACGCGTATCAAGCACGCGCCGCGCATCGCGCGCACATGGCGCACGCGATCTTCGATCACGCCGATATTCTGTTGACGCCCGCGCTGCCGCGCGGCGTGCCCGATTGGCGGCATGTACACACCGCATCGCCCGAGTTCGACGCGCGTCAATTGGTGGCCATGTTCAGCTGGATGGCCTTCGTCAACTATCTCGATCTGCCCGCCGCCGTGTTTCCCGTGGCTTATGCCGCAAACGGCCGGCCGATCTGCCTGCAGGCCATCGCACGTCGCGGTGGCGAAGGCACCTTGCTGGCCTTCGCTGCCGACATCGAACGCCGTCGCTTCGACGCCCGCGGTTTCGTCCGTCGCACGCTCACCCCAACGGCAGGCTCGCCTGCCGCTCTTTCCAGGCGCTGACACCATGCCCCAACTCTCAGCCTCTTCGGCGCTGCAACGTTTTCGCGTGCTCGACCTATCGCGCGTACGCGCCGGTCCCACCTGCGTGCGCATGCTGGCCGACTTCGGCGCCGACGTGATCCGCATCGAGCCGCCCCCCGGCATCGATCCCAACGAAGCGATGTTTGCCGCCGATCGCTGGAGCGGCGACTTCCAGAACCTGAATCGCAACAAACGCTCGCTCACGTTGAACCTGAAAAAGCCGGAAGGCTTGGCCGTGTTCAAACGGCTGGTGGCGGATGCCGACGTGGTGGTGGAAAACTGGCGTCCGGACGTCAAGTTTCGCCTGGGCGTGGATTACGAATCGCTGCGCGCGATCAATCCACGCGTGATTCTCGCCAGCATTTCAGGCTTCGGCCAGACTGGCCCGTACGCTGAGCGGCCGGGCTTCGATCAGATCATTCAAGGCATGGGCGGACTGATGTCGGTCACCGGCTTGCCGGGCCAGGGCCCGGTGCGCGCAGGCTTGGCCGTGGGCGACTCCAGCACCGGCCTCTACGCGGCGCTGGGCATTCTGACGGCACTGCTCGAACGCGAGATCTCCGGCGAAGGCCAATGGGTGCACGCCTCGCTCTTGCACGGCCAGATCGCCATGATGGATTTTCAGGCGGCGCGCTATTTAAACGAAGGCGATATCCCGGTGCAGGAAGGCAACGACCATCCCACCAGCAGCCCGATGGGGTTGTTCAATGCCAATGACGGCACGTTCAATCTGGGTGCATCGGGCGAAGGCAATTGGAAGCGCTTCTGCGCCGTGATCGATCAACCGGCATGGCTGAACGATCCCGAATACGCCACCGAAAAACTGCGCGTGCAAAACCGCAAACGCCTTAACGCCGAGATTCAGACCGTGTTTGCCACGCAGTCGGTGCAGCACTGGGTGGACGTGCTCAATGCTGCAGGCGTACCTGCCGGGCCGGTCTACACCGTGCCGCAGATGTTCGAAGATCCGCAGATCAAACATCTCAACGTGGCGCAAGAATGCGAGGCTTGGCAGGGCGGTACACGCACGGTGATTTCACAACCGGTGACCCTCGAGCGCACGCCGGCCAATATCGCCCGCACGGCGCCGGGCTGGGGCGAACACACCGATGAAGTGCTGCATGAGGCCGGGTACAGCGCCAGCGACATCGAGGCGTTGCGCGCGGCGCACGCCGTTTAAAGGATCGATATGGATATGCTCTCCCACCCTTCCGGCCGCGTGACCTTCAGTCATGCCGATGGCATCGCCCGCATCGAAATCGACAACCCGTCGCGCTTCAACGCCATGTCCTTGACCATGTGGCAGCAGTTGCTCGACTTCGTACGGCAGGCTGACGCCCATCCGGATACGCGTGCGATCGTGCTGGCGGGCGCGGGCGAACGGGCCTTCGTATCGGGCGCCGACATTTCGGAGTTCGGCCAACAGCGCCGCGACCCCGAACAAGTGCTGCGCTACGAGCATGCCGTGGCCGATGCGCAAGCCGCGCTCAGCAACTCGCCCCACCCGGTGATCGCCGAGATCCGCGGCGTCTGCATGGGCGGCGGGCTCGGCATGGCCTTGTCATGCGACCTTCGCTATTGCAACAGCAGCGCCCGCTTTCGCATGCCCGCCGCCCGTCTGGGCCTAGGCTACACGTTGGCGGGCGTCGCCCGCATGACCGAGATGATCGGTGCCGCGCGCACGGCCGATCTGTTCTTGACGGCCCGCACGTTCGATGGCGCAGAGGCCGCCCGCGTGGGCGTGGTCCACGAGGTTTTCGACGACGATACGTTTGCCGCGACCGTGCAAGCGCGTATCCGCAAAGTGGCCGGCAACGCGCCGCTCACGATACGCGCGGCGAAGCTGGCGTTGCGGCACATCGCCAACGAGCCCGATGCCCCGAGCGCGGCGCACGTGACCGACGCGGTGCGCGCGTGCTTTACGAGCGACGATTACCAGGAAGGGCAAGCGGCATTCAAGGCCAAGCGGCCGGCGGTTTTCACCGGGCGGTAGCCCGCCATTTTCTGCCGGTTCGGAAACACTCCGCACCGGTTGCAGTGTGATTCGTGACCAAGGGGAAAAACATGAACAAGCACTTTCGCGCTGGACTTCTCGCCACGCTGGCGATGGCTGCCGGCAATGCATGGGCCGTCGGCCCGCAACCGCCCGCCGCGCCCAAGCCGGAAACGTTGACGGTGGGGTTCGTAAAAGTGGGACATCTGTCGCCCATGCTGGGCATTACAGAGCCGCTCAAGGCGTGCAACGTCACCGTCAAACCGGTCGAATTCGTGCGCTACGCGGATGCCCGTACGGCGCTGCTGTCCGGATCGGTGGATGTGTCGGGCATCGGCCCGGCCGATCTTGCCATTGCGCTGGCGCAAGGCAGCGATCGCCTGGTCGGCCTCTCGGGTGTGGCGGGCTCGCCCAAGTATCTGGTCGTCAAGAAAGGCGTGAAGATCGACGACTGGGACGATCTGAAAGGCAAGCGGCTGGGTATCGCCCCCGGCTCGGCCGTCTGGTTCCAATGGGCCGCCACGCTCGCCGAAAAGAAGGTGCCGTACACCAACTTCACCGCCGTCAACATCCAGGGTGGCGGCACCGCCTTTGTGCAATCGCTGGAACGCGGCGACGTCGATGCCGTCGCACTGTGGGAGCCGTTCGAATCGCAGATCGTTGCGACCGACAAAGGCTACTTCTCGAAGCTCGAATACAGCCAATCGAAGGCAGTGGGTGCCGAGCTCGGCTTGCTTGCCGCGACCCGCGAGGCCCTTAAGAGCAAGCCCGAAGCGATGCAGTGCTTTATGTGGGCCTACAAGAAAGAAGAAGAGCGCCTGGCCAAGGATCCCGAAGCGTTTGCGCAAGCCTATTCGAAGTACACGGGGCTGCCGATCGAGGTGACCCGCGAATCGGCCAAACTCATCAAGCTCGGCGGCGTGCTCGACCTGGATCAGTTGCGCCGGCAAGCCAAGACCTTCAACGAACTCGGCGTGATTCCGAAGGACGTGAGCGGCACGATCGATACCGTATGGGATCCCTCGCTCGCCCAAGCGGCAATGAAGCCTTGAATCACCGCGCGTGACGCACCCTATGCCCGCAGCGGCTAATGGAGATCGGTATATGAGTACTTCGGCTTTGCGGCAGCCTGCCGCACCGCGCTCGGCCACGCGCGACTGGGGCCGGGCACTGGGGCGTCTGGCCATGGGCCTGTGCGTACCGGTGCTGATCCTGATCGGCTGGCAACTGGTCGGCCAGTCGCCGGGCATGGCAGGCGTCGTGCCCACGCCCGCGCAAGTGGGCCGCGCCTGGTACGACTGGATCTTCGCGAGTCCCGGCATGGGGCTCAACCCGTACCTGGGCACATGGTTGAGCAATGTGCAGTACTCCACCATGCGCGTGGCACAAGGCTTCGCGTTGGCCATGGTGTGCGGCATCCCGCTGGGCCTGGCGATCGGCTGGAGCCGCATCACCTCCTTGATGCTCGATCCGCTGGTGCAAGGCATGCGGCCGATTCCCATCACCGCCTGGCTGCCCTTCTCGATCGCGCTCTTCGGCATTCGCGACATGGGATCGATCTTTCTGATTTTCCTGGGCGGCTTCTACGCCATCGTGGTCAACACCACGCAAGGCGCACGCGACGTGGATCGCAATCTGGTGCGGGCCGCGCGCATGATGGGCGCCTCGTCGTCGCAAGTACTGCGGCGCGTGGTGTTGCCGGCAGCCATGCCGTCCATTTTCACCGGGCTGCGCATTGGCCTGGGCATTTCATGGACTGCCGTGATCGTCTCCGAAATGGTGGCGGTGAAGTCGGGCCTGGGCTACGTGCTCTGGGATGCGTATTACGTTGGCCGCATGGATATCGTGCTGGCCGACATGGTGTCGATCGGCCTGATGGGTTTCATCAGCGACCGGTTGATCGTATGGATCGAACGTCGTGTGCTCGTATGGCGCATGCTGCAAAATCATTGAGGCGCGCATGTCCGACATCGCCATTTCAAGCTTAAGCAAGACCTATCCCGGCATCACGCCGGTGCACGCACTGGACGAGATCGAACTGCAGGTGCAGGCCGGCGAGTTCGTGGCCCTGCTGGGGCCTTCGGGATGCGGCAAATCAACATTGCTTAATCTCATCGCCGGGTTCGAAGCCGCCTCGGATGGCACGTTGACGGTGGCCGGCACGCCCATCACGAAGCCGGGCCCGGACCGTGGCGTGGTGTTTCAGGAGGCCGCGTTATTTCCCTGGCTCAACGTGTGGGAGAACGTGGTGTTCGGCCCGAAGATCGCGGGCGTGCCGCGCAGCCAGTATGAAGAACGCGCACGCGAAATGCTCGAGATCACCGGGCTCTCGGGCTTCACCAAGCATCTGCCGGTGCAGTTATCGGGCGGCATGCGGCAACGTGTGGGCATCGCGCGCGTGCTCACACTGGGCTCGAAAGTGCTGTTGATGGACGAGCCGTTCGGCGCGCTCGACGCGCAAACGCGGCTCACCATGCAAGAGTTGCTGCTGTCGGTATGGCAAAACTTGCGCACGACAGTGGTCTTCGTCACGCACGATATCGATGAGGCGATTCTGTTGGCCGATACGATCTACGTGATGTCGGCACGGCCAGGACGCATCGCCACCCGCATCACGGTACCGATCGAACGACCGCGCTCGATCGACCTCATTACCGGCGATGTGTTCAATCGCCTCAAGCGCGACATCATGCAGCAGATGCGGCACTGAGCCGTCACGCCGCCCCGCATCTCATTTCCGACGGACATCCGCTTTCATGGCCAATCCCCGCATTCCATATCGCTTCTCCGACGAAGGCACCACACTCGCGCCGCATCCCGATGGCGCGATCATGGTGCACCTGGTGGTCAACGTCGAACACTGGCGCTTCGATGAACCCATGCCGCGCACCATCATCACGCCACCGCATGGCAAGGAAACGGTGCCCGACGTGCCCAACTTCAGTTGGGCCGACTACGGCATGCGCGCCGGACTGCCGCGCATGCTGCGCGCGATTCAAGATCGCGGCTTGCCGGCGTCCACCAGTTGCAATGCCGGCGTGATCGCCGCCTATCCGCGCGCGGCCGAAGCCATGCTCGACGCCAACTGGGAATTCATCGGCCACGGCATGCATCAGAAAGCCCTCAATCACGATGGCGTCGAAGCGGACATCATCGCGCAGTGCCTGGACACGATCCAAGCCTTCACCGGCACTCGTCCCCGCGGCTGGCTGAGCCCGGGTCTGCGCGAAACGGATCGTACGCCGGAAGCGCTGGCGGATGCGGGCGTCGGCTACGTGTGCGACTGGGTGGTGGACGATGTGCCCAACTGGTTGCGCGTGGATCGCGGCGCCTTGCTGCAGATGCCCTACAACCTGGAACTCAACGACTCGATCATCTACGCGGTGGAAAAGCACTCGTCGCCCGAGTTCCTGCTGCGCGTCGAGCAAACGCTCAAGCTCTTCGAACGCGAATGCCACACGCGGCCGCGCGTGATGGCACTGGGCTTGCACCCGCACCTGATGGGCGTGCCGCACCGATTCGGTTACTTCGAACACATCCTCGACACGCTGATGGCGCACCCCAACGTGTGCTTCAAAACCGGCAGCGACATCGCCGACTGGTTCACGGCCCAGTGCCCCCCGGTGTGACGTGCGCGCTCAGGCCGCTCATCCGCGTTGCGCACCGGCCATGACGGACGCCGACACCCATGCGCGGCCATCGTTGCTGCAGCACCTCGCCGTGCTGCTCGCGCGCCCGGTCGAGGACGCCGATCGTGCGCGGGCGGCGACGCACTTGTCGTATTGGCGCGGCAGCGCGGCGCTGGCCGCGGCCGGCGCGATGGGCGAGCCATTGTGGCAGGCAGCGGCCGGCGCCGAGTGGGGCGCGGATCAGACGCTTGCCGATGCGCGCCACCCGGCTCACTTCCAATACGAAGCATCGCTGGGCAGCCTGTATGAAATAGACGACACGCACCGTGCAGCCCTGGTGCATCCGGGTCCTGTCGTCATGCCCGTCGCACGTCACCTGGCGCGCTCGACCGGGGCATCCGAGCATCTCGTGCTCGATGCGATTGTGCGCGGCTACGACGCGATGATCCGCCTGGGCCAGGCGATGGGACCGTCCCACTATGCGCTGTGGCACAACACCGCCACCTGCGGCAATGTGGGCGCGGCGGCCACGGCGGCATCGCTTCTGGGGCTGGACGCCACACGCACGGCGCACGCATTGGCGCTTGCTGTGACGCGGGCGTCGGGCCTGTGGCAGATCCGGCTGGAGCCTTGCGACGGCAAGGCGTGGCACACCTCACAAGCCGCTCAAACCGGGCTGCAAGCCGCATGGATGGCGCATGCGGGATTACAAGGCCCGGCGCATGCGCTGGAAGGCGAGAAAGGCATGTTTGCCGCGATGTGCCCCGATGCGCGCCCGCGCGCGCTGCTGGCGGAAGCACCCTGGAAGATCCACGAGACCAGTTTGAAACCCTGGCCCGCATGCCGCCACGCCCATCCTGCAATCGCTGCGGCGTTGCGACTGCGGGGGCAGTTGCCGGCACCTGTGACGCAGCAGATCGCACGAATCGATGTGCACACCTATGCCGACGCGTTGGCCTTCTGCGATCGAACGCATCCCGCGACGCCCTTGCAGGCGCGCTTCAGCTTGCAGCACACGGTGGCTGCGGCCTTGCTGTGGGGTGAGGTATGGATGCCAACATTCGAACCCGCTGCGATCGGCGATGCCACGTGTACAGCGCTTCGCGCGCGGGTCGCGCTTCACACCGACGCCGAGATCAATGCGCGCTACCCGGCCCATTTCGGCGCATCCGTTTCAATAGAGCTTGCGGACGGTACGCGCTTGAATGAAACGGCGCACGATGCGCCAGGCGATCCTGAAATGCCGATCGACGATCATGCCTTGCGGCATCTCGTCGATCGTATGTTGCACGATGCGGGCTGGACGCACGCGATGCGTGACGCCGGCCCTGTATCGTCGTGCACAGACTTGCCGTTGCGCACGGCTTACATCATGGGGTTCAACGGCACGGCGCCGCGCGGGTAGTCCAGATCGCCGAAGCTGCCCACAGCGCGTTGGCTGGTACGCAGATTGACGGGTTCGGTCATGATCGAACGACCGCTTTGCGCCTTCGGCACATAAGCCAGTTCGCCGAAGCTGTAGGTGCCGTTCGATTTGGCTTCAGCCAGTTCCTGGCGAACCTGATCGCGGCTCTTGGTCATGTCGGCGGCCTGTGCGGAGGCGCCGATCAAAGCGAAGGAAAGAACGACAGCGGTGGTGATGACTTTCATGGCAATCTCCTGATGTATTTGGGGTAAGTGCTCAAGCGTTTAAGCCGCCTGTACCCCTACATACGGATCAGATGCACCAGGAGATGTTGCAAGGTTGTAAACGTTGCTCGCAACGCACCCCCGTACCTCGTTCCATGCCGGTCTGTTCAGCCTTGCTGCGCTGTACACGCTCCCATCACCAACCTCGTCATCAGGCGGCTACAACCCCAACGGCATATCCATCCTTTGCGCCTGCCGGCGCTCGTAATCGAGGAACGCTTCGGTGATCGCGCTTCCTCGTACTCCGCCGCGCACGGCCCCCGGACGCACATCACCGTAGTACTCGCGCCATTCGGGCGGCAGCGGCTGCGAGCCCGGAATTGCCAACCACAACCGCAGCAGATGGCGCCGCCGTTCGGGCTCGTCATGGTCTTCGAAGTTGGTGCGCGAATGCAGGATCACATAGTTGTTGAGCAACTGCAGATCGCCCCGCTCGAGCCACATCGAAAAGCAGTAGGTGGGATCCGGCATCAGCGTATCGAGTAGGTCGAGCGCCTCACTTTGCGCGTCGCTCAAACGCGGCACGTCGTCGAAGTCGCGTTGCGCCGCGGTGGTGTTCTTGCGATTGGTGCGAAACGAGAAATAGGTGTCGTCACTGCCCAGAATCGGGCAGCGATAGAACGGCGGCTGCGCGGGATCCTGGGTGCCTTGATAGCTGTGGAAATACGCCGACTGCAATACCGGAATCAGGTCGGGACGCTCGCGTGCAATGGCATCGCGCAGCGCCATCGAACTCACGATCTTGCTCTCGCCACCCGACTTCGCCGTCTGCAAGCACAACAATGCCACCACATCGCACGAGTCCATATGAAAATCAAGACCCGCGTTGGTGTTGTACCCGCGGCCGTTCTTGGTCTTGTACGAACCGCCTTCGTTGCGCACATCGGTCATCACATTGCTGGCGCGGTTTTGCGTGCGGGCAACGCCCACATGCAATCCGATTCCCCAATACACCAGCTTGGCCTCGTCCTCAGTCCATCGCTCAACCGGGAACCCCTTGAGCAAACACAGACCGAAACGCCCTTGCGTGGCATCGAACGCCCGCGCCAATGCGTCGCGCGCCGCCGCATTCAAAGGAAAATCGTCGGCGGTCATCTCGAGCATTGGTTTGGCGACCTGCTTGGCGGCCGCCAGCGCTGCTTCCACGCCTGCTACGGCATCGGCCGACAACCGATGCACCCACGACCGATCTTGATCCAGATCCGCGGCCAACCAGGCCTGCGGACGAAATTCGGGTTTGCTCATCATGATTTCCTCGGATGCCGCGCGACCTGCATCGCGCTCTGCCGCGCCGCCTGTGCGGCACCATAGGCAAGGAGTGTAGGACGTGGCATAGTCAGAATAAATCGATGAATATTTGGCGACTACGTAAGGAATTCTGATGAAGCTCGCGCTTTTCACCACGCTCGATGCGGTGCTCCAGCACGGCACGCTGGCGGCGGCGGCCAAGGAAACCAACATCACGCCCAGCGCGGTGAGCATGCAGATGAAGCAGTTGGAGCAATACCTGGGTCAGCAATTGTTCGATCGATCGGGATTGCAGGTGCGACCCCGCCAGTTGGCGTTCGACGTGGCCGCCACCATGCGGCAAGCCATGGACCAACTCGAGGCACTGCGGCTGCGGCCCACCGTTACCGTGGAGGGCACGCTGCGGCTCGGCGTGATCGAGTCGATGCAGGCCGTGTTGATCCCCGGCACGATGCGCTATCTGCGCGACGCGCATCCCAATTTGCGCGTCCTGCCCACCCGCGGGCGTACCGCCGAACTCACCGACGCGGTCAAAGCCGGTACGCTCCACGCCGCCGTGGTCGCGCAACCCGAGACCGGCGGGTCGGCACGGCTGAACTGGCAGGATCTGACGCAACGCGAACTGCTGCTGATCGTGCCGCCCGACGAAACGCGCACCTCGCTCACCGCCCTGTTTCGCGAATACGAATGGATCCGCTACGCACGCAACACCGTGACCGGCCGTATGGCGGCGCGCTACATCAACACACATGTGCCCGACAAACACAGCACGCTGGAACTCGATGGCGCGCAGGCCATCGTTGCGATGGTGAGCGCCGGACTGGGAATATCGCTGGTGCAGTTGTCGGATCCCAGCATCTGTCTGACCTACCCCGTGCGCGTGCTGCGACTTGCCGGTGCGCCCACACTGCAGTTTTCGCTGGTCACGCGTAAAAGCGATGCGGACAGCCGGCCGCTCGATGCGCTGAGCCAGGCCTTGAACCTCGTGCTGGCGCAGCGCGCCAAGATGGCAGACGTGCACGGCATGCCACTCGACATGACGGTGGGGCGAGCGACACGGTAGCGCGCTGAGCGTATTCGTCCACGCTGGTAGACTGACGCCGCACCGCCGCCCGCCCGAGCGGCATCGTCTGCCTTTCCACAGGATCACGATCTTGCCCGAGTCCACTGCCCGCGTTGCAGGCGGCGCCGCGCTCATCGCCGCTACCGCTGCCCGCTACGATCCGCCGCCGCCGCCCAAGCCCATGCCGGCGCAACCTGCCGATCTCGCGACCGGTGTGCCGGCTGCGGAAGTGACGCAATACCTGTTGGCGCGTGACGATCCGCGCCCGGATTTGCGCCTGTTCATCTGGCAACCGACGAGTCCGCCACCGGCCGCGGGCTATCCCGTGATCTATATGCTGGACGGCGACACGGTATTCGAAAGCCTCACCGACACCGCCGCAGCGTTACCGCGTAATGCGCGTCCCAATGCCGTGATCGTCGGCATCGGCTACGACATCGACGCCAGCTTGCGGCAGGCCGCACGCTCGTTCGATTACACGCCCCCCTCGCCGGGCGCCGATAGCCCCGTTGGCGCACCGCGCGATCCGGAGGCAGTCGGCAAGACGCTGCCCGGCGGCGGTGCCGACCTTTTTCTCGATACGCTCGAGACGCGCATCAAACCCTTCGTGGCCGCCCACTACCCGATCGATGCGAACGACCAAACCCTCTACGGCCATTCGTATGGTGGGCTGTTCGCGTTGCACGTATTGCTTACCCAACCCGACGCGTTTACGCGCTACCTCGCGGCCAGCCCGTCGTTCTGGTGGAACGGCCGATATCTGCTGCAGACGATCGCGGGTCCGCGCATCTGCGCAACGGGCGCGTTGCGGCAACTGACGATCATGGTCGGCCACGATGTGGCGCCGCCTGAACGGCCCGACAACACGAAAGCCGTGACCCAGCAGTTGTCGCAACGCAGCGATTGGGTCGTGAACATGATCGAGTTTCCGGGCTTGACCCACGCCGATATGTTGTCGGCCTCGATTGCGGGCGCGCTTCACGGCCGTTGAAAAAGAAATGCCGCAACGTCCAAGGGACATCGCGGCATGTATTGATCGATAACGGTGATTGCCTAACTCGCCAACAGCGCCGTGCGCTCGTGCGTCAACCGCGCCACGCCCGCGTCCTGCTGCAGACGGAACACCGCCACGGCCTGCGCCAGGTGTACGGCCTGATCTTCCAGCGCCGCCGCGGCTGCCGCAGCCTCTTCCACCAACGACGCGTTTTGCTGCGTGGTCTGATCCATCTGCGTCACCGCGCGATTGACCTGCTCGATGCCGTTGGCCTGCTCATGCGAACTGGCAGCGATCTCGCTCATCAAGTCGGTGGCTTGGGTGACCGCCTTCATCACATCGTCGATCGTGCGCGAGGCATCGGCCACCTGGCGCGACCCGTCGCTCACCGCAGATACCGAATCTTCGATCAGCCCCTTGATCTCCTTGGCCGCCGTGGCACTGCGTTGCGCGAGCGATCGCACTTCGGTGGCGACCACGGCAAAGCCCTTGCCTTGCTCACCGGCCCGTGCCGCTTCAACGGCCGCATTCAACGCCAGGATATTGGTCTGAAACGCAATACCCTCGATCGTTGCCACAATGTCGGTAATCCGATTCGATCGGTTCGAAATGCTTTGCATGGTGGTTACCACGCGCGACACCGCTGCGCCGCCATCGTGCGCGGCACCCGAAGCGGTTTGAGCCAGGCGATTGGCTTGCGCCGCGCTATCGGCATTTTGCTTCACCGTGGCCGACAACTGTTCCATGCTCGCGGCCGTCTCTTCCAGCGACGCGGCCTGCTGCTCGGTACGTGACGACAGATCGGCGTTGCCTGCCGCAATCTCACGCGAGCCCAGATTAATCTGATCCACGCTATCGCGCACCAGCGACACCGTCTCGACCAGGAAGGCCTGCATGCGCTGCATCGAATACAGCAACTGCCCGATTTCGTCGCGACGGGTCACATGCACTGGCGTGCTCAGATCGCCGTCGGCAATGCGTTCGGCCACGCCCACGGCCTCGCGCAACGGGCGCGTCATTTGGCGCGTGATCAGCCAGGCCGACAATATCCCCAGCAGCGTCACCCCGGCCGCCACGATCATCGTCAGCATCACCGCCTGGCCCACGAAGCTGCGGGTCTCGACCGTCTGCCGGCCGGCGATGCCGCCGATCTCGGCCGACAGGCCCTCGGCGGTTTGGCCCATCTGCGCAATCACGGCGTTTTCGCGATTGACGATGGCCATATAGCCCGCCACTTGCTGGCGATAGCTCTGCACTTGCGTGCGCACTTGCTGCGCGAGTTTGCGGTTGTCGGAATTCTCCGGCAGTTTGTCGTGCACCAACTGCGCAGCAGCCGATACTTTGTCCACCGCCGTCAGGGCCTGCGCCTCGCGTTCGGCCGTGCGCTGCAAGGCCAGCATCGTGACCGAATACCGCGCCTCGGCCAGCAACTGCGCCACGGCGCCTGCGTCCATCACCACATAGGCCAGGGGTTCGCCCGCGTTGGCCGCGGTCTCGGTGCCGCCGTCACCTGCCGGGCTGAACCCGCCCATCGACACCAATTGGCTCATCACGATCTCGGCCTGCAGCGCTTCGGTCAACGCGTCGCGCAGTTGCTGCAATGACTTGGTCGCCTGTTCCGCGGTCTGTTCCCAGGCCGTGCGCGCGGCGAGCGTGGCTTCGCGCTCACGCACCATGGCGTCGCGACGCGTGCGATAGATCTTGACGTTGTCGCCGATCTTGGCGAGGGCATCCTGGTCGGCCGGCGTCCACGTCATGCTCCGCGCTTCGGTGAGGCGGGCATCGATTTCGCCCATGGCTTTTTCGTTGTCGCGGATGTCGGAGGCCGACGACGACTGCCCGTAACGGACGCGCGACAACCGCGCATCATCGACATCGCCTTCCATTTGCGTCGTCAATGCCACGCGATCGAATTGGCCGAGCGTGCGTTGCAGGCTGAGGACGCTGCCCACAGCGATGACCAAGGACAGGATGAGCGTGAAGCCAAAGCCTAAACCCAGCTTTTTACCGACGCTCAAATCGGCGAAGGCACTACGAGAGAATAAGGGCACGATGTATTCCAAGGGCGAGTTGGCCAGGGGCGCGGGATACGACACGACGGCCGGGCACGACGAAGGTATGAGCCTGATCCGACTCAACTCGGATAACGGCCAGTTGTTTCAAAACTTTAGTAAGCGGTAACCCTTAGACCTCACGGCTTGGTATCATTCCGGCCAGTTCTTTCAATCGTTTGAGACTGTCGTCATGCACGCCTTGCGCGGCTTCGCCTGGCTCCTCGCGCTGCAGGCAGCGGGCGAGGTGATTTCCCGTGCCCTGCACTTACCGCTGCCGGGCCCGGTGATCGGCATGATGCTGTTGTTGATCGCGTTGCGCTGGTCGGTCGTGCGCAGCCCGGTCGCCGAATGCGCCCAATTTCTGCTCTCCCATCTCTCGTTGCTGTTCATCCCGGTCGGGGTGGGTGTTATGACGCACCTCACCTTGCTGAGCGAATACGGCGGACGGATCATGCTCGTGATCGCGCTCTCCACGTGGGCCGGCATGGCCGCAACGCTCTGGGCGCTGCGCCTGGGCCGGGACGACGGCGATGAGTGATTTCGTCAACCTCTGGGTGTACCTGTCGTCCACCCCGCTCTTCGGGCTCACCGCCACGCTGGTGGTGTATCTGGTCGCTCACGCCGCGTATCTGCGCTGCGATCAGGCGCCTTGGGCCAATCCGGTGCTGTGGAGCATCCTGATCATCGCCGCGGGCTTGCTGGTGTCGGGCGTGCCCTACCAAACATACTTTTCCGGTGCGCAGTTCATCCACTTCCTGCTGGGCCCGGCGGTCGTGGCGCTGGCGTGGCCGCTCTGGTTCCGGCGTCATGAGCTGCAACGCCGCTGGCGCCGTCTGCTGCAGGCGGCCCTCATCGGTGGCGCCACGGCCAGCCTCAGCGCCGTGCTGCTGAGCTGGGCGCTCGGCCTGCCGGCCGATATCGTTCTGTCGCTGGCGCCCAAGTCCGTCACGGCGCCGGTGGCCATGGGCATCGCCGAAGCCATCGGCGGCATCCCGGCGCTGTCGGCCGTGTTTGCCGTACTCACCGGCCTGGTGGGCGCCCTCACCGGACGCTATCTGTTCGACGCGATGAAGATCCCGAAGCATCCCAACGGCTGGGCCGCGCGCGGTTACGCACTGGGCACGGCGTCGCACGGCATCGGTGCGGCGCGCGCGCTGCAGGTCGACCCGGACGCCGGCGCCTATGCGGGCCTGGCGCTCGGCCTGCAAGTCATCCTCGCCGCGCTGTTGATTCCTCTCGCGTTTCGCACGATGGCGTGGGTTGCCGCGCTCTTTTAGATTTGCCTTTTCCTCTCGCGTCCTTTCCTATCCAGGTAGTCATGCATCCATCAAAACGCATTTCAGGTCAGCGCTTTCTTCACTCCCCCGGCCCCACCCGCGTGCCGGAAGACGTGCTCAACGAGATGAGCCGTCAGCCCATGGACATGGGCGATCCCCGTCTGGCCACCATGGTGGCCGCCTGCGAAGACGGCTTGCGTCAGGTTTTTCAAACCCGCGATGCGGACGTGTTCATGTACGCGGCCAATGGCCATGGCGCGTGGGAAGCGACGATCGTCAACTTGATCGCCCCGGGCCAGACGGTGATGGTGCCGGGCAGCGGTCACTTTTCCGAGACGTGGGCCCAGCATGCCGAAGCCTTCGGCGCGATCGTCGTGCGCACGCCCTATCGCGATGGTTATCCGGTAGACGTCGCGGCCATTGAAGCCGCCTTGCGCGAAGACACGGCACACGTCATCACTGCCGTCCTCGTGGTGCATACCGACACGGCCAGCGGCATGACGAGCGACATCCCTGCCGTACGTGCCGCCATCGATCGCGCCGGCCATCCGGCGTTGCTGGTGGTGGACGTGGTGGCGTCTCTGGGTGCGTCGCCGTTCGATATGGACGGCTGGGGTGTGAACGTGGCCCTGGGCGCCTCGCAGAAGGCACTGATGGTGCCGCCGGGTCTGTCGTTCATGGCAGTCGATGCCCGTGCGATGGCCGTGGCCACCGCCAACCCGACGCCGCGCGTGTACTGGGATTGGGGACGCCGTAAAAGCGATTTCATCTACCGCAAGTTCTGCGGCACGCCGCCGCAAAACCTGCTGATGGGTCTTGAAGCCGCGTTGGCGCTGATTCTCGAAGAAGGCCTGGACGTCGTACTGGCGCGCCACGATCGCACGGCACGCGCGGTGCGCGCGGCGGTGCAAACGTGGAGCACGGCTGGCGCGCTGCGCTTCTTCGGCGAAGTGCCCGAAGCGCGTTCGGCCTCGGTCACCACCGTAGCGGTGGATCCTGCCGCTTTCGATCCCGAAGCCTTGCGCGACGCCACACGCGAGCGCTTCCAAGTTGCGGTGGCAGGCGGCCTGGGATCGTTGGCGGGCCGTGCGTTTCGTATCGGCCACCTGGGCGACATCAACCCTGCGATGATCCTGGGCTGCCTGGGTGCGATCGAAGCCGGCATGACCGCGCAGGGCGTACCGTTCGGCCAAGGCGGCATCGCGGCAGCGATCGCGGTGTTGAGCGAAATCGACGCGTAATGCGTGGGTCGTAGCGCTTGAGGCGACTACGCGGCGCATCTTGCAGGCCATGCGCGATGCGGAACCGGCACGCCTCCTGCTGCGCCTTATCCTCTTCACTTGGCGCCGACCGGATCCTTCGGTCGGCGCCTATAAATAAAGGATGCGCAGATGGCCACGCAACACATCAATCGCAAAATCATTCTGAAGCAACGCCCCACGGGACGCGTGACGCCCGAGGCGTTCGAACTCAAGGAAGCGCCTGCGCCCACGCCTGCCGATGGCCAGGTGCTGTTGAAGGTGCGCTATCTGTCGCTCGACCCCTACATGCGCGGCCGCATGAACGACGCGAAGTCGTACTCGGAACCGGTGGCTGTGGGCGCGGTGATGGAAGGCGGCACGGTGTGCGAAGTGATCGAAAGCCGCAACGCGAATTTTGCCGTGGGCGACATCGTGCTCTCGCATTCGGGTTGGCAAACCTATGCGGTGTCCGATGGCAAGGGACTGCGCAAGATCGATCCGCAAGCCGCCCCCATGTCGACTGCACTCGGCGTATTGGGCATGCCGGGCTTCACGGCCTATAGCGGTTTGCTCACGCTCGGCCAGCCCAAAGCCGGCGAAACGGTAGTGGTGGCAGCAGCGAGCGGCCCGGTGGGTTCTGCCGTGGGACAGATCGCCCACATCAAGGGCGCGCGCGCGATCGGCATTGCCGGCGGCGCTGAAAAATGCGCTTTCGTCAAAAACGAATTGGGCTTTGACGCCGCCATCGATCATCATGCCCCGGACTTCGCCGAGCAACTGGCGCGAGCCTGCCCGGACGGCATCGACGTCTACTTCGAAAACGTCGGCGGCGCCGTGTGGGATGCCGTTTTCCCATTGCTCAACACGTTCTCGCGCGTTCCGGTGTGCGGACTGATCGCCCAATACGACGGCTTGAAAACGGACGGCCCCGATCGCTTGCCGGCGTTGATGCAGCAGGTATTGGCAAAGCGCATCATGCTGCGGGGCTTCATCCAATTCGACTTCATCGACCAGCAGCCGGCCTTCCTGAAAGAGATGACGCAGTGGATCAAGGAGGGCAAGGTCAAATATCGCGAAGACATCGTCGACGGTCTGGACCGCGCGCCCGAAGCCTTCATCGGACTGCTTTCGGGAAAGAACTTCGGCAAGCTGGCGATCAAGGTGACGTGACCGCCAGCTTGCCGACCGACCTGCCCATGATCTCGCCCTCATCTGCGAGCGCGTTGCAATAACAGGGGCGGGTAGATACTGTGGAATCAATCATGGGCGCTGCGCCATCGCGCCCACACCGACGCCACGCCTTACGCCGCAGCTTCGTCCTTGGCGTCCTTCTCGCCCTTGGCTTTGGCACGCATCCGCGCACGGCGCGTTGCCACCAGCAGCCGGCGTAGCCGATCGATCTGGCTGGCCAGTTGATGCGAGAGCCAGTACGGGCCCTGCAACCCCACCGGCACGTCTGCCGCGTTCAAATAAGCCGGGGCCGCCGGCGGCGTATCCGGGATGGTGGCGCGCTTGAGTTGCGTGGCGTCGCCCGCCCGCAGCGCACGCGCCATGGCCAGCAGCACGAGGCTCATGTAGCGACCTTCGTTCTGAAATGACGTCATCGTGCGCTGCCATGCGGCAGCGTCTGCCTGCTTGAGCGGCGTGGCGGACATCATTTCCAGCGTGCTCAGAATCGAGCGATGCAGCGTCTGAATTTCTTCGAGGCGCGCCATCGGAATCTCCATTTCCTTGGCGACCGATGGCATCAGGTTGCGCATCGAGATCGAGCGGCGATTGAGCTCGCCGATCATGGCGTTACGAGCTTCGGGCGACAACGGATCGTCCGAGAGCGTGCGGCGCACGAGCGACGCACACCGGCGCAGGTTGAGCGCCATGCCGAAACGCCACGAGTAGGTGGCATGCAGGGGCAATGCGAACGAAAAGGCCAGCGCTACTACGATGCCGACCAGCACATTGAAGCCGCGCCACATGCCGGTTTCGATCGAGTTATCGCCGTGGCCCGCCACAATAATCATGGTGATGGCCGTCAAGAGCGCCACATAGCCCGCGCGCCCGATGGCGTAATAGCCGCAGATGCCGGCAGCCAGCGCGAGCAACCCGTAGGTCAGCCACTCCACGCCGAACAGGGCATGTATGAGAATGAAGGCGAGACCGGTAACGGCGCCGATCACGGTGCCCAACGCGCGCTCGGTGGCCTTCTTGCGGATATTGCCGTGATGCTGGATGCCGCCGATGACGATCAGCATCGACACCGACGCCCAATCGCCATGCGGGATGTGCAGCCCGCTCGTGATCATGATGGTGACCAGCATCGCCAGCGCCACGCGAATGGCGTGCAACGCCTGCGCATGCCGATAGCGTTGATAAGGCGACGCCAGATGCTTGATCGCCCCGACCATGCGGCGCATTGGACGAAGAAGCGGGGCAAGAGCAGTGGCGAACGGCATGGTGCGCAAATACAAGGCATACCCCGTATCGGGGTGGAGCAATCAGTTTAATGCCGTACGGGCGACTTTGTGTGCACTGCACCATTTCGTGGTGACGATGCAACAGAGAGAACGCCGCGTTCCACCTGCCTCGGTGCTGCGGGTGCTGCCGCTGCCGTTGCCCGCATCACGGCTCATTTCGCCGCCGTCGTCATCCCCTCGTAATACGTGCCTAGTGCGTCGATCTCTTCCGGTGTGAGTCGCAGCGAAAATGCGCGCATCACGCCCACGTCGTCGTTCTGACGTTGCCCGTTGCGAAACGCATTCATCTGATCGATGAAATAGCCCTTCGGCTGCCCGGCGAGACGCGGCAGCAATGGCCCTTCGCCCTGCCCTTGCACGCCGTGGCAATTCGCACAGGCCGGCAACGCGCGCGCGTTTTCGCCCAGCACGTCGAGCTTGCGGGCACTTTCGGGGCCGGATAGCTTCGGCTGCACGGCCTGCGCCGGCAAGCTGGCGTAGTACTTGGAGACCTGCCCGATTTCGTCGTCTGTCATGCCTTTGGCGATGGCGGTCATCAATGGATGATTACGGGCACCGCTGCGGTAATCGGTAAGCTGCTTGGCCATGTATTCGCCACTCAAGCCGGCGAGCGTCGGAAAGATGCCGCCGGGCGCCGCAACGCCCTGCGCGCCATGACAGGCCACGCACGCTTGCACGCCACCTGCAGGACGACCTGCCGATGCAAGCTGCTGCCCCATTTTGGCGTCGGCTTTCTGCAGCGGCGCCTCCCATGACGGACGGCTGGGCGAGAAGTCCAGCGCGCTGCGCCCTGGGACCGGCGTAGGGGCCGGCAAGGCGGTCGGCGCCGTGCCTTGCGTGGCAGCGACCGGTGCCGCGGGCGCGGCGGTGGTGGCCGTGCCACTCGCTGCCGTGGCGGGCGCACTGGTGGCGGCCGCTGCAGGCGGCGTGGCAGGCGTGGCCCCTGCCGCCGGACTGCCCGGCGCTGCGCCTGCAGCAGGTGCCGACCCAGCAGGTGGCGCAACGCCTGGCGCCGTTCCAGCCGCGCCAGCAGCAGGCGCCACAGCGGCAACCGCCGGGGCCGCGCGTTGCGTGACGGCCGTCGGCCGAATCAATCCCTCCCCGCCCAATCCCACCATCTGATAACCCGTTGCCACCAGGGTGATGACCGGCAACGCGATCATCAACCCCACCGTCACCATCATTCCCATGCGATTGGTCTGCATCATGACACCAGCGGTCCAGGCGAACGAAGATAGTCCGCTTTGATTTTTTCGACGATCCAGTAGGCGGTAGCGCCTACGGTACCGGTGGGGTTGTAGCCGGAGTTTTGCGGAAAGAGCGACGCACCCGCCACGAACACATTGGGCACATCCCACACTTGGCCGAAGCGGTTGACCACACTGGTGTTGGGATCGTCGCCGATCGCCGTACCGCCCGTAAGGTGAGTCGATTGATAAGACGTGGCGGTGAAGGGTTTCTTGCGCGGCCCGGGTTCGGTACGCACGACGCCCTTCATGGCCTTGCCGATTTCATCGCCCTTCTCGGTCAGGAATGCCGACATGCGAATGTCATTGTCGGGAAAGTCATAGGTGATGCGCAGGAGCGGCAAGCCCCAGGCGTCCTTGTAGGTCGGATCCAGGCTGAGATAGGTGCCGCGGGTCGGCTGCGCCGAGCCCGTGATCGTGATCGATGCCGAATGGTTGTAGTAGCGCTTGACCTGCTTCTTCCATTCCGAGCCCCACGATGGCGTGCCCTTGGGGGTGGGGTGATATCCGATCGGCGCACCGCTCACGACCTGGATCTGCAGATAGCCGCCACCCACGAAACCGTGCGGTCCGTGGTCGAAGTTGTCAGCGCTGAAATCGTCCATGGTGACGGCCACCGCACCGGCGCCCATGAAGGGATTGATGTTGGTCGCTTCGTCGAAAAACAGATTCACGCCCGACGTGGTCTGGTGCGTGTAGTTGCGTCCCACCACACCCGTGTTGGTCACGGGGTCGAACGGTTTGCCGATGCCCGAGAGCAAGAGCAGGCGCACGTTGTTGATGCTGAAGGCGCACATCACCACGATCTCGGCAGGCTGAAACACCTCTTCGCCAGCTGCGTCCACGTAACTCACGCCACGTGCGCGTTTTTTGTCTTCGGTGAGCTCCACTTTCAGAACATGCGCGCCGGTGCGAATCTCGAAATTTTCCATCTTCATCGCGACCGGCAGGATACAGACCTGTGGCGACGCTTTCGCAAAGTGCTCACACCCGAAGTTCGAACAGAACCCACAGTACACACAGGCGCTCATGTGCAACCCTTCCGAGTTCACATAGGGCCGCGTGGCCAATGCCGACGGCTGCACATAGGGGTGATAGCCCAATCCTTTTGCGGCCTCACCGAATAAGGCCGGCGCAAAAGGCACTTTCATCGGCGGATTGGGATACGGACGCGAACGCCAAGGTTCGAACGGATTGCCGTCGGCCTGCTTCTGCCCTTTCAGATTGCCTGCCTGACCCGACGCGCCGATCAGATAATCGAACCGGTCGAAGTAGGGTTCGAGTTCGTCGTACGACATCGGCCAGTCTTGACTGGTGAGGTCGGCATCGAAGATCTTGGCGCCATAACGGTCGGTGTAGTGGCTGCGCATCTTGAAGTCGGTGGGATCGAAACGGTAATATGCACCCGACCAGTGATTGCCCGCGCCGCCCAGATGCGTGCCGGGATACGCAAACTGCCAGCGTCGCATCGGCAGTGCTTTTTGATCGGTGTTATTGCGGAAGGTATAGGTTTCGGTGGCGGCATTTTGATGCAGGGCGTGACGCCGCGTGTATTTCAACTCGTCATGCACATTGGGGCCCTGAAAGTCGGGTGATGGCCAACGCGCCTCTCCCCGTTCCAACACCAACACGCGCTGATTGGCGGCAGCGAGCTCTTTGCCGATGATGGCACCGGTCCATCCGCCGCCCACGATGGCCACATCCACGGCCGGTAAGGTTTTAGCCATGTGCGTCGCCATCCATCATGTTGTGTGCTTTTGCCGTGGCAATCGATACCGGCTGGCCGGCCCAGATCACCCCGTGACGTTCGATATCGTTGGAAAAGCTCGCAAACGCACCGGGAAACCCCACCAGCTTCCAACCGACCATATCCACATTGCCGCCGTACATGGGATCGGAGAAAAATCCCTCAATCGTGCCTTCAAGCAGGGCTTGAAAGAACAAGTCCGATGGCAACGGTGAAAAATCGACGTCGCCCGCCTGCATCTTTTGCAGCCAGCCATCCTGCTGCTCGGCAGTGAGCTCGGCAAACGGCTTGCCGTCCTGCTTGCGCGTGGCCGCGTCCAACGAAGCCAGTCCGCGACGGATCATCTCGGCAGGCGTAAACGACAGTTGATAGCCTTGCTCGGGGGTGCCTTTCTCGAAGGGCCCTTGCCGATAGAGCTGGTCACCCGTACCCCACGCGCCCGCCAACTGGCCATCCATGAAAAACGTGACCCCAGCCTCCTTGGCGCCCGGCCCCAGGTCATCGGCCGGGATGAGGCGCGCACTGATGGCGTCCATGGCTTGCGCCTCGTTGGCGTTGAAGAACTTCAGGGTGCGGTCACCGGGCGGGCTCGCCATTGGCATTGCGTTGTTTGGGGGGGCTGCGCCTGGCGCTTGTGTGGGTGCCGTGGCAGCATGCGCCCCGGCGACCCAAGCCCCCGGAACACCCAGCGTGATGGCCTTGAGAATGCCACGCCGACCTTGGACCGGTTTTTCTTCCATGCATCACTCCGGTGATGGGGCCGCCGTTGCGTCGGCCCCCGACTCGCGCAGCGACCGCAGCAAATCGTTTGCCCGGCATGGCGCTTGCCCGCCTATTCTCACTCCGATGCTTACTATTTTCGCCGTTCTGCACCCAATCTAGGGAAAACCATGAGCCGCTATCTGACGAATCCGTTACCCGCCGCGTTGCGCGCAGTCGTGCTGTCGATCGGCATCATGGCGGTGCCGCTGGTCAATGCGGCCACGTCCCCATCGACTACGGCACCGTCCGCGCAAGGGCCTGCCGCCGAGCAGAAATCACAGGAACGCGCGCAGCAAAAAGAGAAGACGGCGCCCTCGGCACAGTCCGGTGCAGTGAAGCCGACTGGCGCCTCGAAGGGCGACGGCGGGTCCGACACCCGAGATTCGAAAGGCAAGAGCGGCAGCACGACCGGCTCCACGGGTAGCGGTGGCATGCAGGGCTCGGGGGCAACCTCGGGCTCGGGCGGCGGCGCCGATACGCGTCAATAGCGCGTCGGCGCTATGTAACGAGCACGTCTATAACCGACAACTCTCGAGCAGGGTCCGCGCGCCCGGCATTGCAACGTCGTGTCGCCTTCAACCGAACTCAACCATGGTGATGGGCTTGTCCCGACAGCCCGCAACAGCCGGTCCACGCCACTTGCAACGGCTTATCTATGCCGCTTTAGCCGTGGGAAACACGGCGATGAAGTCGAGCAGCTTTTCACCCAATAGATTGACGTGACCGCGCATGGCATTGGCGGCACCTTCCTCATCGCCGGTCACGATGCAGCGCAAGATTTCGCCATGCTCATCCAACGTCGCGGTGCGGCGGCTGGGTTTATGTGTGACGAGTTTGCGATAGGCGCCGATGCGGTTGCGCAACGTGCGGGTTTGCTCCGCCAAGAATCCGTTTTGCGCCGCTTCATAGATCAGCTCGTGAAAGCGTCGGTTGACCTCATAAAACGCATCCACCTCGTTGGTGTTCGACAGCGCCTCGAGCTCGCGATGCAGCACACTCATTTCCGCGATCTGCGCTGCCGATATCCGGCGCGCCGCCATGCGCGCGCATAACGCTTCGAGTTCGGCCATGACCTGGAACATCTCGATCAGCCGGTGGGCAGACAACGACACCACCAATGCAGGCTGGCGCGTGCGCATCTGAATCAATCCAGCCGACGCCAGATGCCGCAGCGCTTCGCGCACCGGCGTGCGCGACACCTTGAAGCGCGCAGCCAGTTCGACTTCATCCAGGCGGGCGCCCGGACCCAACTCACCGGAAAAGATTTCGCCCTCGAGGGCCTCGAGAATCTGTTGGGAACGGCTGAGCGAAGGGGCCATGGCGATAGAGAAAGTGAGATAACAAGGCGCTATTTTATCGATCAATGTATACATCGGCCAGCATTTTGTATGCACAGTTTCGGCGCATGCTGATCCACGTTTGGCACCGCATCGGGGCACATCGTAGCGCTAGCAATGGCGCGCTCCTGCGAAGAAAAGTTGGCATGCATGTTGCTTGTATTCCCTCACCGCAAAATCACTATCGACGCTGCGGACTCTTCGAACACGGCAAGCTTGACGGCCTGGTTGAATACATCAACGGCCACATTGCATGCATTTACGCCAAGGATGCGATAGGTAGATGGAACTCGGTCTGAAAGGTAAGTCGGCGCTGATCACAGGCGCATCCAAGGGCATCGGTCTGGCCACGGCGCACAGCTTTGCGCGCGAAGGTATTTCGACCCTCTATCTGGCGGCGCGCTCCGTCGATGGCCTGGCCGCCGCAAAGGAAGCCCTGTCGTCGCAATACGGCACCACCGTGCACGTGCACGCGATGGATCTGTCGGTCACGGAAAACGTGTTGCGTCTTGCGCGCGAGTGCGCCGAGGCCGACATCCTCGTCAACAATGCGGCCGACTCGTCCGCCGGCCCGCTCGATCAGATTTCCGATCAGGTCTGGCGCGACAGCCTCGACCTCAAGATCTTTTCCTACGTGACGCTCACGCGCGAAATGTATGCGCACATGAAAAAGCGCGGCAGCGGCGTCATCGTCAATGACATCGGCAACTCGGGCGAAAACTGGGATGCCAACTACATCGTCGGCACGACCGGCAACGCCGCAATGATGGCGTTCACACGTGGCGTGGGTGGCCGCAGTCTCGATGACGGCATCCGTGTCGTCGGCGTCAATCCCGGCCCGGTCGCCACCGACCGCATGGTCAAACTGATGAAACGCCGCGCGCTGGATTGGTATGGCGACGAGGGCCGCTGGGAGGAACTGTTCGACAAGTATCCCGCCAAGCGCCCCGCCAGCGCCGAGGAAGTCGCCGACCTGATGGTGTATCTCGCCTCGGATCGCGCGGGCTACATCACCGGCACCATCGTGACCATCGACGGCGGCATCGCTTCGCGCCGCTCCATCATCTGAGCGGAGACACCATGCGCCGCTTCGAAGCCCGTAACGCGTATTTCGATACGCTGTGCAATACGCCCGGCCTGATGTGGTTGGGTCAGAACACCAACCACTTCGACCCGCACCCGGCGGTGATCGACGCGGTGATCGACGCGCTCAAGCGCGGCGATTATCACGCCTACGCACCACCGGCAGGCTTCGAGCGGCTACGCCAGCTCATCATCGAGGATGCGGGCGTGCCGGGCGCAAGCGCGTTCGTCACGGACGGCGCCGTCGAGGGCCTGTACAACGTGTGCCGCACGCTCTGCAAACCCGACACCGACTTCGTCACCACCGATCCCAGTTGGGCATGGCCGATGCACTTTGCGCGCCAGGCCGGCGCCACCGTGATCGAACTGCCGATTTACGACGCCGCCCAAGGCTACAAACTCACCGCGGACCAATTGAAGGCGGCCATCACGCCGCGCACGCGCGTGATCTATCTGGTCGATCCCAATAACCCCCTGGGCACGTGCCATACCGCTGACGAGATCGAAGCCATTGCCGCGATCGCACGCGAAGCCGATGCCTATCTGATCCACGACTCAACGTACTCGCAGTTCGCGGACAGCTTCACACCTGCCTACAACTTCTATCCCGAGAAGACGATCATGACCGTCAGCTTCTCGAAGTGGCTGGGGCTGGCCGGGATGCGCCTGGGCGCCATCATCGCCAATCCCGACATCATCGAAATGCTGGCGGCGGCGCCGCCCAACAACCTCGGCAGCAATGTGCTGTCGCAGCGTGCGGCCATTGCCGGCCTCGAAACCAAAGCCGAATGGTTTCCCGAGATCCAGCGCCGTCAACGCCGCAATCAGGCGGCAGTAGCCAAGGCCGCCGCCGGGGTACCGGGCCTGCATCTGCCGGTGTATCCGTCGCAAGCCAATCTGCTCATCATGGAAACGGTCGATGCCGGCATTACGCCCGAAGCGTTGGTCGCGGCTTATCAAGCCGAAGGCATCATGATTCGCCAAGGCACGTATCACACGCAGCGCTTCGGTCATCGCTTCGTGAAGATCAGTCTCACCGTTCCCGAAACCTGGGCCGACCGCTTCTGCGAACTGCTGCCCGCCATGGTGGAACGCGCGCGCACGATGCCCGCGCCGGCTGCCCTGTTCTAAGGAAATTCGATGCCTACGATCACCACGCGCGACGGCGTTGCGCTGCATTACGAGGAAGCGGGATCGGGAACGCCGATCCTGTTCGTGCACGAGTTCGGCGGCGACTGGCGCAGTTGGGAGCCGCAGATGCGGTACTTCACGCGCCGGTATCGTTGCATCACGTACAGCGCGCGCGGCTACTTGCCATCGCAAGTACCGGAAAGCGTCGATGCGTACTCGCAGGTCAATGCGGTGAACGACATGATCGATGTCCTCGACGGATTGCACCTCGACCGCGCCCACATCATCGGCCTCTCGATGGGCGGCTTCGCGACCTTGCACTTCGGATTGCGCCATCCCGATCGCGCCCGTTCATTGGTCGTGGCGGGTGCCGGTTACGGTGCCGAGAAAGCCTTCGAAGCGCACTTCCGCGACGTGTCATTGGCCGTGGCGGATCAATTCGAAAGCAAAGGTGCGCCGGCCTTCGCGCCCACGTATGCCACCGCGGCATCGCGCATCGTGTTCCAGGTCAAAGACCCGCGCGGCTGGCAGGAATTCGCCACGCAGTTGGGCGAGCATTCGTCGATCGGATCGGCACTGACGATGCGGGGCGTGCAGGCGCGCCGGCCGTCGATCTACGATCTCGAAGACGAACTCAAGCGCATGACCGTGCCCACGCTGATCGTGGTGGGCGACGAAGACGACCATTGCCTGCAGCCGGGCATCTTCCTGAAAAAGACGGTGCCGGCCAGCGGCCTGCTGGTACTCCCGAAGACCGGCCACACCCTCAACATCGAAGAGCCTGCGCTTTTCAACCAGTTCGTCTCGGACTTCCTCGCCACCGTCGAGCAAGATAAATGGGGCGCACGCGACCCGCGCTCGGCGCCCACCGAAATCATGAAGACCTCATGACGAAGCGCGCTTCCGATTTCGTCGATGCCGATCGGCTCAACGATCGTCTGGCACAGATGGCGCGCCTGGGGGCCACCGCAGCCGGCGGCGTCGATCGCCCGGCGCTCTCGCCCGCCGATGGCGCCGCGCAACAACTCATGGCCACCTGGGGCGCCCGGCTGGGTTTGACCCCGTCGCGCGATCCCGCGGGCAACTTCTTCTTGCGGTGGGCAGGCAAGCAAGCCGATGCCGCGCCGGTGATGTCGGGCTCGCATCTGGACAGTCAGCCTACCGGCGGCAAGTACGACGGCGTGTTCGGCGTGGTCGCCGCGCTCGAGGCGGTGCAGGCCCTGATCGACGCGGGTCGCCAACCCGAGATGCCGGTCGACATCGTGGCGTGGATGAATGAAGAAGGCTCGCGATTTGCGCCCGGCATGCTGGGGTCGGCCGCGTTCGCCGGCGCTCGCAGCCTGGAAGACACACTGACTGTGAGCGACGCCGAAGGCATCACGGTGGCCGCGGCACTGGCGGCCCTGGCACCGGCGCTCGCCGCGATGCCGGCGCGCCCCTTGGGCGGCGCCGTGCACGCCTACATCGAAGCGCACATCGAACAGGGGCCGGTGCTGGAACGCGAGGGCCTGCAGGTTGGCGTGGTAACCGGCATTCAAGGCAAGCACACCTATCGCGTCACGGTGCAAGGCGAGGCGGCGCATGCCGGCACGTCCACACGCACCGAGCGCCGCGATGCCCTGCTCGCCGCCACGGCGATGGTGCAGGCGTTGGCGGCCGAGATGCACGACGCCCAGGACTGCGTGAAGTTCACGGTGGGCCGCTTCGATGTGCAGCCCAGCGCGCCATCGGTGGTCGCCAGTTGCGTCGTGTTCTCGATCGACCTGCGGCATCCCGACAGCGAGACGCTGCGCGCGCTATCTGATCGCGTCGCGCCGATCTGCGCCGCGCATCGCGGGCCATGCGCGGTCGAGGTCGTGCGGTTGTCAGCGGCCGACTCGCTCACGTTTCCGCCCGCGTTGCGCAAGCACATCGATCAGGCAGCCGCCGCCCTGGCCATTCCGCATCGCGACTTGCCGTCGGCTGCCGGTCACGACGCGCGCTATCTGCATGCGATCTGCCCCGCTGCCATGATTTTCGTGCCGTCCCGCGACGGCATCACGCACAACGAGGCGGAATACACCGCGCCCGGCGACCTTTACGCCGGTGCGCGCGTCTTGACCGACGTTCTCGATCGCCTGATTACTTCTGCGAAGACACCATGACCGCTCATCGACTTTCCGGTATGTTTCCTGGCGTACCCGCCACCGCGCCCGCCACGCGCGCGCGTAGCGGCAGCCTGCTGGCCCTGACCAACATCTCGAAGACGTTCGGCGCCGTACAAGCCTTGAACGGCCTGAGTGTGGACATCGCCCCCGGCGAATTCGTGACGGTGGTCGGCCCCAGCGGCTGCGGCAAAAGCACCTTGTTCAACATCGTGGCCGGCCTCGAAGAACCCGATGACGGCGGCAGCCTGCAATTTCTGGGCAAGCCCTGCCGCGCACGCGATCTGCTGGGTCAGGTCTCCTTCATGCCGCAACGCGACCTTTTGCTGCCGTGGCGCACCGTGATCGACAACGCCATCCTGGCCGTCGAAATGGAAGGCGCCCGTAAAAGCGATGCACGCCGCGAAGCGCTGGCCATGCTGCCTGAGTTCGGCCTGACCGGCTTCGAGCAGCAGTATCCGCATCAGCTCTCGGGCGGGATGCGCCAACGTGTGGCGCTGATGCGCACGTTCATGTTCAAGCGCGATTTGATGCTGCTGGACGAACCGTTCGGCGCCCTGGACGCGCTGACGCGCAGCATGATGCAACGTTGGCTGCTGGACGTATGGCAAAAGCACCGCCGCACGATTCTGTTCATCACCCACGACGTCGACGAAGCATTGTTTCTCGGCGATCGCGTGCTGGTGATGACCGCACGCCCCGGCCGGGTGAAGCTGGAACTGCCGGTCACGCTCAGCCGGCCCCGCAACGCCGATATCGTCACCTCCCCCGAATTCATCGCACAAAAACGCATCCTGCTCGAAGCCATCGAAGAGGAAAGCATGAAGTCGTTCACCGCCCAAACCGGGAGCCACTGATGAGCGCCCAACCCGATCTTCGTTCGCACGTGGCGCCCGACGAATGGGAAGCGCGCGTGGCCCTTGCCGCGTGCTATCGGCTCGTTGCTCGCCTGGGGCTCGACGACCTGATCTACAACCACATCTCGATGCGCGTGCCCGGCACCACGAATGAGTTTCTGATCAATCCGTACGGCCTGCTGTTCGAGGAAATCACCGCGTCGTCCCTGGTGCGGATCGATCTCGCCGGCCGCGTGCTCAGCCCCACGCCGCACACCGTGAACGTCGCCGGCTTCGTCATCCACGGCGCCATTCACCAGGCGCGGCACGATGCCGTTTGCGTGCTGCACACCCATTCGGATGCCAGCATCGCCGTATCGGCACAAGCGCAGGGGTTGCTGCCGCTATCGCAGTTCGCGATGCGGTTTTATCAGCGCCAAGCGTTTCACGACTATGAAGGCGTGGCCATCGATCTCGACGAGCAACAGCGGCTGGTGAGCGATCTTGGCGACCACCGCGTGATGGTGATGCGCAATCACGGCGTGCTCACGCTGGGCCGCACACCCGGTGAAGCCTTCATGCTGCTGTATTACTTCGAACGCGCGGCACGCATCCAACTCAGCATGCAGGCCGCCACTGCCGGCGGCGCCGGTCCCATCCTCGCCCCCGCGCCCGAGGTGTGCGAGAAAGCCGCACGCCAATTCTGGGAAAACAAGGGCGACATCCTGATCGCCGGCGAACGCGAATGGCCCGCCTTCATCCGTCAACTCGATCGCGACGATCCCTCTTACAGGAGCTGAATCATGTCCATGTCACAACGTATGAGCACGGCCACACCTGCGCCATTTGCCGCGCGCCCGCTGCACACCGGTTTCGGCATCGAAGTCACCGATCTCGACTTGTCGAATCCGGATAGCGATGTCGTCGTCGATGCCCTGGTGACCGCACTGGATACGCATTCGCTGATTCTGGTGCGCGGCCAGACGTTGAGCAACGCTCGCCATGTGGACATCAGCCGTCGCTTCGGCGACCTGCTTACGCACGTGCTCAAGCAGTTTCTGACCACCGGCCTGCCCGAAATCTACGTGCTCTCCAACGTGAGCGAGCAAGGCAAGCCGATCGGCAACCACAAGGAAGGGTGGAACTGGCATTCGGATCTGTCGTATGTGGCCGAACCCAGCATGGGGTCGCTGCTGTATTCGGTGGAAGTGCCGCCGGAAGGCGCCGACACCTTGTTCGCGAGCATGCACCTGGCGTGGGAGTCGCTGCCGCCCGCCACACAAACCCAGATCCGCAATATGACGGCCACGCATTCTTACGAAGGCTATTACAGCCGCGCCTTCGCCGATCGCGCCCCGCTCACCGACGAGCAGAAAGCGCGTACGCCCGATGTGGTGCATCCCGTCGTGCGCACGCACCCCACCACAGGTCGCCTGTCGCTGTACGTGGGTCAGGACATCGTCAAGCAGATCGACGGCCTGCCCGCGGAAGAAAGCGCGGCGCTGCTGGCTGCCCTTAATGCGCATGCCATCTCGGACGCGTTCACGTACCGCCACAAGTGGCAGCAGGGCGATCTCATCATCTGGGACAACCGTTGCACCATGCATTGCGCCACGCCGTATGACGACAACCGGTACCGCCGCGTCATGCATCGCACCACGGTCGCGGGAACGCGCCCGTTCTGATTGCCGTTTTCAAGTCGCGGCGGCTCACGCGCGCCACGACGCCAGTTGCTTTGCCCACACCACACAGGGGAAACATCATGACCATTCGACGTTTGCTGACCTTACTGGCCTGCACCGCCACGCTGGCGGTGGCGCAATTGACGCCTGCGGCGGCCGCCGATGCCAAAGCGCAGGTGAAAGCATCCTTGCGACTGAAATGGTTGCCGCAAACCCAGTTCGCGGGTTTCTATTACGCGCTTGAAAAGGGCTATTACAAGCAGGAAGGGATCGATCTCACCATCAATCCGGGCGGCCCGAACCTGTTGACCGAGAACCTGGTGGCCACGGGTGCGGACACCTTCGGTCTCTCCGGCGGCTCGGACAGCGTCATGGCCGCCATCGACAAGGGCATGCCGATCGTCTCGGTGGGCGTGGCGCACCAGATCACCCCCTTCGTGTTCGTGACGCGCAAGGACGGCCCGGTCAAAACGCTCAAGGACTTCGAAGGCAAGAAGGTCACGACCTGGTTTACCGGCGCCAATTACGTGCTCTTCGGCATGCTCGGCAACGAAGGCATCGACCGTGCCAAAGTGGACATCCAGCCGCAGCAAGTAAGCGTGACGCCGTTCGTCAATGGCGACATCGATGTGGTCACTGCCACCTGGTACAACGAACTCAACACGATCAAGGGCCGCATGAAGGCCGACGATCTGAAGTACTTCGTGGCTGAGGACTACGGCATCACCTTCCCGCGCGACACCATCATCGTCTCGCGCGATACCGCCGCCAAGCAACCGCAGCTCGTCGAAGGCTTCCTGCGCGCGTCGATTCGCGGCTGGCGCGATGCGATGGCCAATCCCAAGGAAGCCGTCGATATCGTGATGAAGACCTCGCCCACGCTCGACCGTGCGCACCAGGAAGCCATGCTTACCGAAGCGTATCGCTTGATGACATCGGGCAAGGCGAAAACCGAAGGCCTCTTCACCATCGATCCGGTCGCGCTGCAGAAGGCTGAAGAATTCCTGCTCAAGAACAACGTGCTCACCAAGCAAGTCGATGTGTCGGTGGCATTTGACGATCGCTTCCTGAAGGCCATTCCGATGCAGGATCGTCTGCCATGAGTGCCGCGGCCGCAGCCTTGCGTCCCGCCGCGATGTCGGTGCTGCGCGGCGCGGCCGCGCTGCTCGTGGTGGCGGCGTTGTGGGAGGGTCTGGTCATCGCGACCGGCGTCAAACCCTACTACCTGCCGCGCTTGAGCGTCATCCTGCAATCGATCGCGCAGGTGCCCGACGCCTACATTGCCGGCTTCTTGCGCACCGCATCCGAAACGCTGCTGGGTTTCAGCGTGGGCGCTGTCGTCGGTGTGTTCAATGGCGTCGTCTTCTCGCAATCACGGCGTTTGCGCGAGATCATCTTTCCGCTCTTCGTGATCTCGCAAACCATCCCGGTCATTGCGTTCGGCGCGGTGGTGGTGCTGTGGTTCGGCAACACCATCCTCGCCAAGGCGGTGATCGCGTTTTATCTCACGTTCTTTCCCGTCACGGTGAATACGCTCAACGGCATCGAATCGGTCGACCCGCGTCAGGTCGATCTGCTGCGCAGCTTCGGCGCGTCGCGCTTCAAACTCATGCGCCAGTTGCTGCTGCCGGCTGCGCTGCCGCAGATCTTCGTCGCATTGCGGCTGGCCTGCACCCTGAGCCTCTTGGGTGCCATTGCCGGCGAGTGGTTCGGCGACACCGTGGGCTTGGGCGTGCTGTTGCTGCAGGCCATGTACAACGAACAGGTGGTGGCGCTGTGGGCCGCCATTCTGGTGGCCGGTTTATTGGGCACCACGTTCTATGGCCTCGTGGCGTTGGCGGAAAAGAAATTCGTCTTCTGGAAGGCTGAGCAAACATGAACGCACGTTCTCACACCTCGCGCCGTGCGATCGTCAACGGCGCCATCGGCATCGTGGGCGTCGTCGTCTTGTGGGAGGCGGCCGCCCGATTACTGGATCTGCCGGTGTACGTGCTGCCCAGCGTCAGCCGCATTCTCGCGGCGATCGTCGCCCAGCATCAACTGCTTTGGAACGCAGCGCTGATGACGATGTGGGAAGCCGTTGCAGGCTTCTTCACCGGCAGCGCGGTGGGCGTCGTCCTGGCCATTACACTCACAATGATGCCGCGCGCGCGCCGCGTGCTGTTGCCGATGGCAACGGCACTCAACTCCGTACCGGTGGTGGCCTACGCGCCACTGATTCTGCTGTGGTTCGGCATCGGACCCACCTCCAAGATCGTGATGGTGGCGATCGCCGTGGGCTTTACGGTGTTTCTGCATGCGTTGTCGGGACTGGATCGGGTCGACCGCCGCGCCGTCGACCTGATGCGCAGCTTCGGGGCCAGCCCCGCCGCCATCATTTGGCGACTTCGCGTACCGGCCGCCATTCCGCTTACTGCCGCGGGCATGCGCGTGTCGACCGTACGCGCCATGATCGTGGCCATCGTGACCGAGATGCTGGGCGCCACCGGCGGCTTGGGCTGGACGATCTTCCAGGCCGTGCTGCAGATCGACTTCGTGCAGGTGTGGGCCGCCATCTTCGTCGCATCCGCCATCAGCCTGGTGTTCTTCGGCGGCGTCAACATGCTGGAAAAACGCTATGTCTTCTGGAAATAACCCAGCTGCAACCAAGCCATCGATGGCCGCCATGGGCGTGCAAACGGTGGCACAGCCTGCGACCGACGCCCAAGCGCGCGCCCGCTACTTCAACTCGGCCAACGCCTTCAACGTCAAGCTGCCGGCTGTTCCTGCCCGCCTCTTCGATACCCCCGCGCGCGCCGCCATGGCCTCCGATAGCCCCACCGGTCTGTACGACTGCGATCAATCTTCGGCCCTGGGCTGTGCAATGCCGGCCACCACGCCGCTCATGCTCGCCCGCTATGCCCGCATCAACGCCGGCGACTCCCTATCCGTCGATCTGCGGGCCAGCGGCGCGCTCTGGTATGTGATCGCCGGATCGGGCACGGTGACGGTGGGCGAGGAAACATTGGCCTGGGCGCCGGGCGATGTGCTGGCCCTGCCGGGTGGCGCATTAACGTGGCGCGCCGGCGGCGAGGCCGCCGTGTTGTGGAGCGTGAGCGACGAACCGCTGCTCGCACAATTCGGGCTGCAAGCGCATCCGGCACTGGCCACTACCCTGCAACCCGTGCATTGCCCAGGTGCCGATATCGCTGCGCAGCTTGTGAAGATTCATGCCACCGAACCCGATCCCGGCACGTCCGGCATGGCGCTGGTATTTTCCAGCGATGCATTGATCGCGTCGCGCAACATCCATCCCACGCTTACGCTGTCGCTCAACACGTTGCCACCGCAGAGCCTGCAGTCGTCGCACCGCCACAATGCCGCAGCGCTCACGTTGGTGGTGGCAGGCGAGAAATGCTTTTCAACGGTGGACGGCCTGGCGCACGATTGGACGCCATGGGCCACGCTCGTCACACCTGCCGGTGCGCCCCACGCGCATCACAACGCCGGCCCCGCCCGCGCCGATTTCCTGATCGTGCAAGACGGCGGTCTGCACTATCACACCCGCACGATGGACTTCACGTTTTTAGGGGCGTGACGCGAGTGGACCAAGAGAAACAGATCAATCGAGCACGCGAAAAATCGGGGCCAATCGTCAAAGTATCGGTGTCGCGACACCGCAATGGGTGTTGCTCCAGAAATTTTCCGGCCCACCGCCCTTGACCTACAGCACCACGCCCCGCGCCCTCAGTGCCGCGATCTGCTCAGCCGACAATCCACACTCCGCGAGCACCGCATCCGTATCCTGCCCGAACACGGGCGCAGCATACGGCGCCGAGCCTGGCGTGCGGCCGTAGCGGATCGGCTCTGCAAATCCGCGATAGCGGCCCACCACGGGGTGGTCGTACTCGGCCACCATGCCTTCGGCGAGCACCTGCGGAAAATCGAACATATCCTCCACGGTGCGCGCCGCGGCGCATGGCACCGCTTCGCCAAACAGCTGCTCCCATTCGAGCGCCGATCGCGCGGCCAATGCCGCATGCAATTGCGGCACGATCTCGGCATGATGCTGCGCACGCTTGCGCACCGAGTCGTAACGCGAATCGGTGGCCAACGCCTGCAAGCCCGTGCGTTCGCAGAGCGCCGCCCAGAAATGCGGCGTATTGGCCGAGATGTACAGATAGCCGTCGCGTGTGGGATGGATGCCGGTGATCCCACCCGAGCGCATATCGCGTCCCACTTCACGCGGTTCGGCATCGGCCCAGATCAACCGCGCGGATTGCAATGCCAGCGCACTGCGCATCAACGAGATGCCTACGTATTGGCCTTCGCCGCTTTTCTCGCGTTCGTACAATGCCGACGCCACGCCGCTGGCCAATAGGGCCGACGCGTAGTAATCCACGATCGAGCCGTACAGGATTTCAGGTGCGCCACCGGCCTTGCCCTGCATCGCGCACATGCCCGTCATCGTCTGCAGGACCTGGTCGTAGCCGGCCTTGTCCTTGAGCGGCCCGGTATCGCCGTACCCGCTGACGGCGCAATACACCAGACGCGGATTGATCTCGCGTAACTGCTCGTAGCCGATGCCCAATCGCGGCGGTACTGTTGGCCGGAAATTATGCACGAGCACGTCGGCGGTGCGCACGAGGTCTTTCAAAATGTCCAAGGCGTCGGGCTGCTTGAGATCGAGCGCGATGCCGCGCTTGCTGCGATTCACGCCCAGAAACGCACGGCTCTCGGTATCGAGGGTAGACGGATACTTGCGCAGGTTATCGCCCACCGGCGGCTCGATCTTGACGATCTCCGCACCCTGGTCGGCGAGCAGCGTGCACCCGTAGGGGCCGGCGATGTATGCGCTGAGATCGAGCACACGAATGCCGCTCAAGGGACCGGTACGGGGGGCCGTTCGCGGATCGTTCGCAATAGCGCCAGCGGCGGAACGCGTGTGGGTCTCGCTCATGCCACCAACCCCAGTTGGCGTGCCGTGGCCACGATCCGCTCGGCGCGGCGCACGAACGGGCCGTCGATCATCTTGCCGTCCACCACGTAGGCACCGCGTCCGTCGGCGTCGGCCTCGCGCGCAGCGGCCACCACTTTAACGGCATGCGCGATCTCGTCATCGGTGGGCCGAAAGGCCTCATTGGCCAACGCGACCTGACTCGGATGGATGCAGCTCTTGCCCAGAAATCCCAGGCGTCGCGCCTGCGCGGCTTCGGCGCGGAAGCCCTCGACATCCGCGATGTTCGCAAAGGCCGAATCGTAGGCAAACACGCCCCCTTCACCTGCGGCAATGCGAATCTGAAACATCGCCTGATCGATGGCGGCAATGGCGCGGCGATCGATGCCCAACGGCTCGAACAGGTCGCCCAGGCCCAACTGCAATCCGGCAACGCGCTCGTGCGCGCAAGCCAAGCTGGCCGCAGCGCGAAAGGCGCGAGGCGATTCGATATTGAGCAGCAGCTTGACCGGCACCGTGACGCCATTGGCACGCTCGGCCGCCTCGACGGCCTGCACCGCCTGCAAGACATCCTCCGGCGTTTCGACCTTGGGCACGTTGATCAGATGCACGCCCGGCTGCGTGACCGCCGCCACATCGGCCGCAAAGTGCGGCGTATCCAACGCATTCACACGCACGATGACGTTCTTGCCATGGGCCACCTGGGCGGCTTCCGACAGCAGGAACGCGCGCAAAGTGGCGCGTGCCTCGTCCTTGCGCGGTTCGGTGACCGAATCTTCGAGATCGAACGACAGGCCATCGGCAGCACTGGCCAGGGCCTTGGGAAAAAGCTCCGGGCGCGAGCCGGGCACGAATAGTTTGCTTCGCATCGGGTGTCCTTGAGTTCAATAACGGGGGCAATCGGCGCGCATCGCGCATGCCGATCGCATCCATTCCCGTCAGGGTTATTCGGCGACGATATTGCGCTCTTGCGCGACCTGCTTCCATTTTGCGGCATCGGCAGCCACCAATTGTTCGAACTGGGCCACCGAGAGCGCTGCCGGGGTGGCGCTTTCCTGCGCGAACATCTCTTTCATCTTCTCTTCGCTGACGATCGCGCGAATGTCGGCATTCACACGCTCGACGAGCGGCGCGGGCACGCCGGCCGGTGCCAACACACCCCACCACAGCTCAACCGAGTAACCGGGCTGCACTTCAGCGACCGTCGGGATGTCGGGATAGAACGGCGAACGTTGCGGTGAAGTCACGGCCAGCACGCGCAGACGGTTGCCCTTGAGCATCGACGAGATCGACGCAAAGCTGCCGATCACGAAGTCGACCCGGCCACCGGCCAGATCGTTCAGCGCCTGCGACATGCCTTTGTAAGGCACATGCGTATAGGTCGATTTCTCGCCACCCGCCAGAATTTCCGCAGCCATCTGGTTGACCGATCCCAAGCCGGCCGAACCGTAGTTCAACTTGCCCGGCTCCTTGCGGCCCTCGGCCAGCAAGGCTTTCACATCGGTATATGTGCTGTCCTTGCCCACAACCAGCGCCATCGGGCTGGTGGCCAGCATGGCGATCGCATCGAAGTTGTCATTGACGTTGTACTTGAGCGTGGGCTGCACGGCAGCATTGGTCGTGAACGTGGAGGACGACAGCATCAGCACCGAGCCATCCTTGGGCGCACGCGCCACGAACTCCGCGCCGATGGCGCCGCCCGCGCCCGGACGGTTTTCGATGATGATGGTGTTGCCCAATCGCCCCGACAATTTCTCGGCCAGCACGCGTGCGAAAACGTCATTGCTTCCGCCCGGCGGAAACGGCACCACGATCGTCATCGTTTGCGGCACCGTCACTTTGGCGGCCGCCGTATCTGCGGCCTGCACTGCACCGGCACACGCACCCGCAGCGGCCACGAACGTGGCGGCACGCAACCATGCAAAGGCTTTATTCATCTTCTGTCTCCGTATCCCGTGTCCGATGCGCAGAGAGCGATGCGGCGCGGGAGATGTCGTTATGGTGCCGTGATGCTAGTGCAGTGCGCCGATGATATAAAGCGAGGTTATGTGTAGTCTTTGATGAGAAAACCTCATGAAGCTCGAAGCCTTCGGCACGTTGAATGCCGTGCTGCGCTGCGGCAGTTTTGCCGCCGCAGCGACCGAAATGAATTTGAGCCCCAGCGCCGTCAGCCTGCAGATGAAGCACATGGAGGCCTACTTCGGCCAACCGCTCTTCGACCGTTCGTCGCTCTCTGCGCGCCCCACCGCGTTCGCCCGCGAGGTCAACGATGCCGTGCAGGACACGTTGCAGCGCCTGGACGGCTTGCGACGTCGTCACTCGCCGGCATTGGCCGGCCGGGTGCGCCTGGGCACGATCGAGCCCTTGCAGGTCAGCCTCATGCCCGCCCTCCTGCGGTGCGTGGCCGCGCGCTATCCCCAACTCGATGTGCGCCCGGTGCGCGGGCGCGTCAGCGAACTGGTGGATCAACTCAACCGCGGTGAAATCGATGCCGCGATCATCACGCAACCGGAAACCGGCGGGTCGCGCCGACTTTCGTGGACGCCGCTGGTGAAGGAAAAACTCATCGGGATCGCACCGTTGGCGGCGCGCGCGGGCACCTTGGCAGAGTGCTTCGCCACTTATGAATGGATCCGGTTCGATCGCAGCACCGTGGGCGGTCGGATTGCCGCACGCTATGTGGCCAAGCACGCGCCCGAAGCGCGCTCGCGCATCGACGTGCAGTCGCTGGCCGCGTTGACGGCTATGGTGTCCGAAGGGCTGGGCGTATCGGTACTGCCCGATCCTGGGCCCGGCGTGCTGCAGGCGCATCCCGTTCGCGTCTTGCCCTTGGGCAAGAATGGCCCAGCGCGGCAGATCGCGTTTGCCTGCCGGTTGGCGGATCACGACAACCGCCTGGTGCAAGCGTTACTGGATGGTGCGCGCAGCGCCTATGCCGAGCGGTTATAGATGCATTGGCCGATCGGCTACGGCACCATTAGCGACGTGCTGTTGCGCCACTGCACCCCACGCCCAATCGCTTCATCGCGATACTGTGCGTACAGCGCCTCGAATCCCGCCACCGGCGCCATGCAATCGCCGATCACGACCACCGGCCGCGCGCGCAAGTCGCCGCGATGCGCCAATACATCGTCGAGCGTGGCGCGCACGCAATGGCTCGCGGCCTCGCCCGCCACCCACAACACATCGGCGCCATCGGTCCATTCGAGCAGCGACGTATTCGTGTGCGTCCCGGGATCCTCGGGATGCGGCACTTCGGCACGCACGGCGCTGTAGTGTTCGGTGCGCGGATTGCTGCCTTTGTAGATGTCGAGCACGGATTTGCCCGTGGTGTGCGTCCACTGCGCGCAGGCCGCCGCCACGGCAGGATGCACCGCATGGCCCCAGGTGCCGTCGATGCAATGCTCGGGCCACACCATCAGCGAGTAACGAGATTGCGCTTCAAGGGCATCGAGATACCCCAGCGCATAGTGATGCTCGTCGGGATCGGCCGTGGCGAACCGCCGGTCACGCAGATCCTGCGCCGTAATCGGCGTAAACGGTGTGACGGCCTCGCCGTCACCGCTGCGCCAATAGGTGGGGTGCGCGATGTGCAGGCGCTCATGCGTGTCGTGCGTCACGGCCACCGCATCGATGGTTGTGGCGCACCGGTGCAGCAGTGCCGCCAGACGCACCATGTCGTCGTGCGCGCCGGGCACGGCAAGCGCGGGCGCCTCGCCTTCGGGCAACAGACCAGCCGGCGTATCGCAAAAGTCATTTTGCGGATCGATGATCAATAACCGTATCCGCAGCTCATCTCGAGCTTGCATCGCGTGTTCCTCCTTGTGCATTCCGTTCATTCCCATGCAACCGGCGCATCCTTATGCATCGTGGCTTCTCCAGTCGCTTTCATGCATTCGTCGCATCCCTCGGCATCGTTGCATCCCGTGGCATCGTTGCATCCCTCGGCACGGTGCGCTCCCTCGACATCGCATCGCATACGTTCGGTTAACCGTAACTCTTTGCTGCATTGCGGCATTTATGCCACCCTCAGCAGGAATTGTTGGGTATCCTCGGTCTATTAAAGCCCGTATACGACACCACGATATGGATTTTAGTTTTCTTCCTGAAGCGGTTCGCGACCCGCTCCGAGCCTGGATGTTTATCCTGGGTTTCGGATTGGCGGCCACGCTGCTGGCAATTGCCCTGCATCGCGCGGGTATCGCGTTGCTGCGCCGCATTGCGCGCCGCCGCCCGTTCACCACGCATGCCACCACCGTTGCCTTCGGCGCCAGCCGCCTGTGTCTGGTGCTCTTCGCCTGGCGTATCGTCCTCTCGGGTGCGCCGTCCGGTGTGCCTTACCTGACCCCGATTTCTTATGTGGTCACGGTCGCGTTGATTCTTGCGCTCACATGGCTTGCGATCCGCTGCATCCAGTCGATCAGCGAAACCATCATCGCGCAAAATCCGTTCGATGTGTCCGATAACCTGAAGGCGCGGCGCATTCTGACGCAAACGCGGGTACTTGCGCGCAGCGCTTACTTCATCGCCGGCTTGCTGGGCTTCGCTTTCGTGCTGCTCACCTTACCCGGCGCGCGGCAATTCGGCGCAAGCTTGCTGGCCTCGGCGGGCGTGGCCGGTCTGGTCGCCGGTATCGCTGCCCGCCCCGTGCTCGGCAACTTCATCGCCGGCCTGCAAATCGCGTTTTCGCAACCTATCCGCATCGACGACGTGCTCATCGTCAATGGCGAATGGGGTCGCGTCGAAGAAATCACCGGCACCTTCGTGGTCGTTCGCATCTGGGACGAGCGACGGATGATCGTGCCGCTGCAATGGTTCATCGAAAACCCATTCGAGAACTGGACACACCAATCGTCCACCATTTTGGGCACCGTCTTCTTATGGCTCGATTTCGGCGTGCCGGTCGACGCCGTGCGCACCGAGTTCGAACGCCTTTGCAAGGCGTGCGAATTGTGGGACAAGCGCGTGTGCGTGCTGCACGTCACCGATGCCACCGATCGCGCCATGCAGGTGCGCCTGCTGGTCAGCGCACGCGACTCGGGCACGGCCTTCGATCTGCGCTGCCATATCCGCGAACGCATGATTGCGTTCATCGCTGCGCAGTATCCCGATAGCTTGCCGCGACTGCGTGCCGAACTCGATAGTCCCAACGACACCGCAGCGCCGCGCGGACGCGTGCGCGTGATGGAAACGGCTGACGAAATGGCTTGAATTGGCCCGGGGAACCGGGCAATTCCTGACCGACGCCATACCGCGCGCATGTCACACAAACGCGCAGCGAGTGAGGCTATACAAACGCGCGGCGCGCCTGCTCCAGGACCACGCTTTTAGGCAGCACGCCCAATACGCGCTTGCTGGTGACATCGGCCAATACCGGCAAGCGCTCCGCGGGCGACGCTACGACCTTCTCCCAAATATCCACCAGTCGGTCGTCCGCAAACAACGTGGGAAATTCAGGGCTGAGCAAAGACAGCAACGCGCGCGCCGGACCATCGCTGCTGCCGCGCGCCATCTCGTCGACGATGTCGTGCATCCAGACCGCGCCTACGAATGCATGATCGGCATCGAGCACGAACACAAATCGATTCTTGGCCTCATGCCCCACATCCCAGGCCTCTTGCAGCGAGGCGGTGTCGAGCACGTAGCGGTCGAGCGGCCGCATGGCGGCGCTCGCCGTGAGTTCATACAAACGGCTGCGGCTGGCGAACCGCAATCGATGCCGGTCGATAATGGCGTACGTGCCCGGCTGCCCGACCACGTTGGCCGTGCCATAGGCGACCACGGTGGCCAGCATGATCGGGAAAATCAGCAAAGGCTCTTGCGTCATTTCAAACACCATCAACGTCGACATCAACGGCGCTTGCGTGGTAGCGGCCAAGGCCGCCGCCATGCCCACCACGGCAAACAACACGGGGCTGTGATCAGTACCGAACAATGCATTGAGCCCCGCGATGCAGCTCATGCCGCTGAGCGCCCCGATCAACAACGCCGGGGTAAACAAGCCTCCCACCGCGCCCGACCCCACCGTTGCTGCCGTGGCGACGATCTTCAAGGCCAGCAACGCGAGCACCGCCGTCGTCAACATATCGCCACCCAGCAACTGGGTGATGGGGAAGAAGCCGTTGCCGGCGACCTCAGGCGCCACGCAAATGATGCCGCCCACGATCAATCCGCCCAGCGTCATGCGCGCCACGACGCCGCCTGGCACCAATGCAAACAGGCTCTTGCTCGAACGAATGGCGGCCAGCATCAGTGCGCCACCCAGTCCTGCCACCACGCCGACCACGATGGTGACGGCCAGTGCCGACGCATCGAGATCGAAGGCGTGAATCGGCAGCGGATAGGTGGGCGTGAACTGCCCCATGGCCGACACGATCCAGGTAGCCACCACGGCCGCGGTAAACAACAGCGCCAGGCGCCGGAACTCGATGCCGCCAAAAGCGATTTCGGCGATGAAGATCGCCGCCGCCAAGGGCGTGTGATACACCGCGGCCAGCCCACCCGTGGCTGCCACGGCAATCGTCATTTGAAACCGTTCGCCGCGCAGCCAGTCGATCCGGCGGGCAAACATCGAGGCGATCGTGGAAGACAGTTGCACCATCGCCCCCTCTTTACCGATCGAGCCGCCCGACACAATCGAACAGAACGACGAGAGGCAGCGCAACAGCGAAGGCACCGCAGGAATGGCACCGGTACGGCCGTCGATCGTCTCGAGATAATCGCCCCCGCCAAAACCGCGTGCCTTCTGATAGCGGTCGGCATACACCAGGATCAATCCGGCGATCAGTCCGCCGGCGGCGGGCACGCCAAGTTTTGCGATCCATGCCAGGTCACCCATGATGACGGAGATGTCCGAATCGCGACCGAACATCGTCTGCGTGGCGAGTTCAAGCCCGTGGCGAAACCCTTCCGCCGCCAACGCGCCTACCGCGCCGAAGACGACGGCAAGCAACAATCCCTTGAGGTAAAGCCAGGCTAATTCACGATGAAACATGGGCACCCTGCAGCCGAAGCCGCCCGATGCTTATCCCGCTACGTAGCGGCCAGGGCGGTGATTCATTGCCACGACGAGGTTGAGCGCGGTCACGCCGATGACCGATGCGATCAATGCCGGCGTGCCTACGACAAACAGAGCCGCAAGCATAATGCACAGATCAACGATCATCTGGAATTTTCCTGCCGCGAAACCATAACGTTCCTGCAGATAGACCGACAGGATGCTCACGCCGCCCAAGCTGGCCTTATGGCGAAACAACACGAGCAGGCCCACGCCCATGAGCACGCCGCCCAGTGGCGCCACATAAAACGGCTCGAGCTGCGCCACCGTGAGATAGCGCGAATGCAGCTCGGCAAAGGCCGAGATCAGCCCAACGGCCGCCATGGTCTTGAGCGTGAAGGCCCATCCCATACGCCGCAAAGAAAGCCAGTAAAACGGAATGTTGATCACGAAAAACGTGGCGCCGAACGGCAACTGCGTTTTGTAGTGAATCAAGAACGCCAGGCCAGCCGTGCTGCCGGTCAGTAGCCCCGTTTGTTTGTAGAGCGCCAGGGCGAACGAGACCAGCAAGGTGCCGATGACCAAGGCAGCGAGATCTTCAAACAGGGAGTGCGGACGGGCGGCGGGCAAGACGGTAGCAGGAGAGGCGGCGGCGGATGACATGCAAAACGTCCAGTGGATGGACTGTAACTTTAGCAGCGATGGCCGTTCGATGGACGAAAAAACGCCGTCCGATGTGGGATTTCCACACGGACGGCGTGATTTGAATGCGCCCATTCCAAGTTGAGCTGCTTACCCAACGGCAACATGGGCGTCGCCCTGGTGAGATTGCAGCCTAGGTAACGGCACGTCGAACGGAAGGAACGCCGCCCTATGAAGCAATACCGGCTTAAGAAGCAATGCCGGCTTAAGCGCTAGTTGACGCCGTAGCCCCGGCCCGTCATGCAGGCACCGACCGCGCGGCGATACGACTCTGTATTGGCCGAGGTCGTGTACTGCGTAACATAAGACGGATCGAACCCGCTCTGGTTGACAGCCCACTGATGGCACTCGTAGCGATCGCGGCCCTGCTGATCTGAACTCTGACCGCGGCTGGGATAAGCCACCACATCGGTGCCGCTCGAGGCCACACGCTGGACCGGCGCGTATTCGACCTGCGGTGCATACACTGGCGCAGGGGCATATTGCACCGGCGGCGCGGCATACACCGGCGCGCCGTAAACCGGCTGCGCATACACGGGGGCCGCATAAACCGGTTGGGCATACACGGGCGGGGCGTAGCTATAGCGCGGTTGCGAGTTGATCGCGATCACCGTACCGGCTGCCGCCAGCGCCAATGCGCCACCGATCCACCAGCCATTCGGCCCGCGATAACCGCCACCACCGTGATAACCACCGCCGTGATAGCCCCCGCCATAGCCGCCACCATACCCGCGACCGCCCCAGCCGGGACCCGCCAGAGCTTGACTGCTGACCGTCGCCAATACGAGGGCGAGACCGATTGCACGTAACTGATACCGCTTCATTTGAACGCTCCTGGCACCGCTAGGCACTACGTCCGCGCCGCGATGATAGAGACACTTTACTCCTGCGCAAGACAAAACGAATGCCCCGGATTGGGGGGATTCGGTGAATATGCTTCAACCGATTTCAGATGCACACGCTGCCGTCGGCATCACACTCCACCTGGGCTGAGGTACGTCCGGCTGAAGTGTCTGGCTGAGGACGCCTGGCTGACCGGGCGTCACTCAAGCTTGTGTAACGATCAGCCTTCGACTATCGTGATCGGTGTCGACCAAACCCTGCGCAGAAGAGATCAGCCCCGTGCTGACGCCGACGGAGCAACCACCCCGGAAACTCTCAGGCACACCGGACTACGCAGGTAAGACAATCTGGAGAGCGGCGCTTTCGCAGCGCCCACCGAAGGGGAACCGGCCACGCTGCCGGTGAAACTCTCAGGTCAAAGGACAGATGGGGTGTTGCGGTCAATGGGCCGCAACCACCCTTTGTCTGGAATCCGCCTCATGTCTCGTATCGCCATCATCGGCGCCGGTATTACCGGCGTCACCTCAGCCTACGCCCTCGTCAAACTCGGTCATGACGTTACCGTCATCGATCGCCAACGCTACCCCGCGATGGAAACATCGTTTGCCAACGGCGGGCAGCTCTCGGCCAGCAACGCCGAGGTCTGGAATAGCGCCGCCACCCTGATCAAAGGCCTGCGCTGGATGTTTCGGCGCGATGCGCCACTCAGCCTGAACCCGGCTTTCAGTCTGCATAAATACGCATGGCTGGCGGCCTTCGTGGGCAACATTCCACACTACCGCGCCAACACCATTGCGACCACACGCATGGCCATCGAAGCCCGCCAGCATCTGTACGCCATGGCGGAAGACGAAGGCATCGACTTCGATCTCGAGCGGCGCGGCATCCTGCACATTTATCACGACCGCAAGAGTTTCGAGGCCGCGCAGCGCGCCAATCTGTTGTTGCAAGAAGGCGGCCTGGAACGCCATGCCGTTACCCCAGCCGAAGCCCGGAGCATCGAACCGGCGCTCACACAGGACTGCTACGGCGGTTTCTTCACGCCATCGGATGCCACGGGCGACATTCATAAATTCACGCGCGGTTTGGCTGACGCGTGCGCCCGGCGCGGCGTGACGTTTACGATGGATAGCGACGTGCTGCGCATCCGTCAGGAGGGTGGTCAGCACCTGATCCAGATTGCCCGCCACGCTTCGCACGGTACTCAAGACAATGGGGCGCAGACGCTGGCCTTCGATGCCGTCGTGATCTGCGCAGGCGCGGCGAGCCGCACGTTCGCGGCGATGCTGGGCGACAGCGTGAATATTTATCCGGTCAAAGGCTATTCGATCAGCGTTCACCTCGACGACCCTCGCAGCCTTACAGCAGCGCCGCAGGTGAGCCTGCTCGACGAGGCCGCCAAAATCGTCACCAGCAGGTTGGGCGATCGTTTCAGAGTGGCCGGCACGGCCGAGTTCAACGGTTTCAACAAGGACATCCGCGCCGATCGCGTGCAGCCGCTGATCGACTGGACACGGCGGCACTTCCCCGCCGTCGAAACGACGCGCGTCGTGGCCTGGAGCGGCTTGCGGCCGATGATGCCCAACATGATGCCGCGTGTGGGCGCCGGCAAGCGCGCCGGCGTGTTCTACAACACCGGCCATGGCCATCTGGGTTGGACGCTATCGGCGGCCACGGCGCAGATGCTGGCCGCCAGTGTTCAGGCAAGCACCATGGGCGCCTGAGCCCATCGTCGGCAGACCGCCGCGCTCGGCACGGGGTCGTCGACGCAGAAGGCGTGTCACCCGGTTGGACACCGGGCGACCACACTCAATGCGCGCCGTGCGCCTTTGGGTTTTTGGCGCCGTCGCCTTCGGCAGGTTGCGCGCGGGCATTCAAGGGACGCGCGCGCGCTTCGACCACCACGGTTTTGTGACCGCCACCCACGTCGATTTCGAGCGTGACCGGCACCATGTCGCCTTCTTTGATCTGCTGCTTCAGATCGATCAACATGATGTGATAACTGCCCGGCTCGAACCCCACCACTTTGGCCGCCGGCAGATCGACGGCCTTCACCTGACGCATGCGCATCACGTCGTTCTCGCGCACCATCTCATGCACTTCCGTAATGGCGGCCACGGATGACGATGCGCCCACCAGACGCGCGTCGTTGCCGGAGGTCACCCTCATGAACACGCCCGTTGCGCGCTGCTGCGGCACCGTGGCGCGCACCCAGGCATCGGATACGACGATGTCGTGCGCCTGCCCCACCGACTGCGCCATGGCGGCGCCCGAAAAAGCAAAAGCGGTCAGCATCAACGCGTGACCGATAAATTTGCGTGACATACAACATCCTTTTCTCTATTTATTCAATGTAAACGTCTCAAGGACTGACCAGCATGAACGTGCAGGATGCCGGCCAGTGCGCCACATCCGCACCATGCCCACCGCGCACCGCTCAAGCGTCGCGCAGTACCTGACGGATGTCATCCGCCAGATCCGGCGCACTCTGATCGTCGCGGACCATCACGCGCACCTTGCCTTGCGGGTCGATCAAATAACTCAACGCGGTGTGATCCATGGTGTACGAATCGCCGGTGGCCACCTTCTGATAGAACACCTTGAATTCCTTGGCCGTGGCCGCCGTAGCCGGGATATCGCCATACAACCCGAGAAAATCCGGGTCGAACGCCGTGGTGTACGCGCCCAGTACTTCAGGCACATCCCGCTCCGGGTCGACGGTAATGAAGACCACCTGCAGCCGATCGCCTTGATCGCCCAGCAACTTCTTCGCATCCGCCGCCCGCACAAGCGCGGTCGGACACACATCGGGGCATTGAGTGAACCCGAAGAACACCAGCACGGCACGGCCCTTGAACTCCTCAAGCGTGCGAACACGGCCTGCGGGATCCTTGAGCGAAAACGAACGCGCAAATTTCGCGCCGGTGATATCGGTGCCGTGCACGTCGAGCGGCTCCGCACGGCCGCAGCCCGCCAGCATCAACGCGGTGGCGCCCAGGGCGCCCAGGCAAAGCCTGCGGCCGGGATTGGCTACGGGAGAAAAAATGGGGGTGTCGGGCATTGCTGCCTCCTGTCATGAGCCACACACTTCAGGCGGGCGGCAATCAACGCCGCCACAACCGAAGATCGAAACACGTCGCACGCGGCCGGCAGCCCAACGGGCGCGGCCAGGCGACGGTGGGTCAACCCGCGAGCCGTGGCGGGGCTCTTGACCCCAAGGGTGGGCCGGCTGCCGGCAATGGCGGCAATGCGGCCTGGCGCACCACGGGCGGCGCGATGACGTGTGCCGCAGGGGCCGACACCACTGCCGCGAGCCCCGGCGGCAACGTCAGCGCCTGATGGCTGAGCATGTTGAAGGCGCAGTCCGCGCTGGCATGCTGGGGGTCGGGCGTATCGGGCGCCGGGCGCCCCATATCGACCGTCATCGTGACCATATCGCCCGTGGACGTACACAACGACAGGGCCATCTCGCCACCCTGCGCGGGATCGGCCCGCGGCATGAATCCGGCGGGGATCAAGGCGCGAACGACGAACGCCAGCACCAGCAGGCAAAGCCATGGGTGCAGGGGTGGGCGGGCGGCCCGACGTCGATGTGGCGCGGTCGGCATGGCCGAAATTCTAAAGCATCGCGCGCGCCGGTATGATCGTGCCGTCCCTATTCGAGTTCGCTCATGCCGCAGCCGCCGCTTGCCCCCTTTCCCGTACCCGACGATGGACGCGATCCGCGCCCACCTCGAGGCGCTCGAACGCAGACCTGTAACCGGACTGGTGCTGCATCGGCACGTCGTCGCGCCGAGGTCCAGGCGCGCGGCCGCCAGGCGTGCGGCTACCGTACCTCGCCCGAGGGGGATCGAACATGATCGCCCGCATCCTGCTGCGGATGGCCATTGTGGTGACGGCGGCATGGGCCGGGCTGGCGCTGTGGGTGCAGCGCCCCCTCGCCTCAGTGGGCACGCTGTCGTTGATCTTCCTGACGGCCCTGCTGGCCATTGCCGCGCTCGTCTGCGTGCGCCCGCGCCCCCGATCGGCCCTCGCCCTCTACGCCATCGGCACCTTGAGCATTTGCGTCTGGTGGTGGACGATCGTGCCGACCAACAACCGCGACTGGGCCCCGGATGTGGCCCAGCAAACACAGGGAGCGGTAGCGGGCGATCGCGTCACACTCACCAACGTACGCAACTTCGATTGGAAGAGCGATACCGATTTCACGCAGCGTTGGGAAACCCGCCACTACGATCTGACCAAGCTGCAATCCACCGACATGATCGTGTCGTACTGGGGCATGCCGGCGATCGCCCACACGCTGGTCTCGTTCGGCTTTGAAGGCGGCGAACAGATCGTCTTTTCGGTCGAAATCCGCCGCGAGCGTCACGAATCGTTTTCCGAGTTGGGCGGCTTTTTCAAGCAATTCGAATTGAGTGTGGTGGCAGCCGACGAGCGCGACATCGTGCGCGTACGCACCAACGTGCGCGACGAAGACGATTACCTTTTCCGCGTGAACATGTCGCCCGAAGCGCGGCGCTCGCTGTTTCTGGCATATGTCGAACAGGCCAATGCGCTGCCCGCCACACCGCGGTTCTACAACACCGTCACCGCCAATTGCACGACCATCATTTATCACATGGCCAAACGCATCGTCGACGGCCTGCCTTGGGACTACCGCCTGCTGGCCTCCGGCTATCTACCGGAATACCTGTTCGATCTTGGCGCCTTCAGCGGCGCCTCGACCATCGAGGAATACCGCGCACGCGGCCGCATCACCGACCGCGCCCGCGCCACCACGCCGAGCGACGATTTCTCGAAAGCGATTCGTCAAGGCGTGCCGGGGATTCCGGCGGGCGGATGAGGTTTAGTACTACGCCGTGCCGTTATCCCCGTGCTTGCGGAATCCCGCACGCTCGCCGAGCCGCGCGTAGTAGGCGGACACCGCCGGAAGATCGGGATGCGCGAAGGGCGTTCTGAACCAGCGATTGACCGATAACCCCACAGGGATATCCGCGAGCGAAAAATCCGCGCCCGCCACATATGCGCCGGTGCGCTGCAGTTGCTGCTCGAGCACCTGCATAAAGCCTGACCATGCCGCGCACGAGGCGGCAACGGCATCCGGATCGCCGTGCGCCGGCGACTGCCGTGCCAGTGCCATGAAGGCATAGCTCCACGAACGATTCAAATCCGACGCCTGCCAATCGATCCACTGATCGATCTTCGCGCGATCGCGGGCCTGCGCCGGGTAGATCGCCGCGCCGCCATATTGCGTGGCGAGATAGCGAATGATGGCGTTGGATTCCCAGAGCACAAAATCGCCGTCTTGAATCACCGGCACCATTGCATTGGGATTGAGCGCGAGAAAATCAGCCGTCTGCGTCGACTTGAACCCCGCGCCCCAATCCTCACGCACGAACGGCAAGTCGAGTTCTTCGCAGGTCCAAAGCACCTTGCGAACGTTGATGGAGGTGGCCTTACCTAGAATACGCAGCATGGCTGAAACGTTATCATCCTTTCGCGCCCAGATTGCGGTGCTCGAAGCGGCTCAACAAACGCACCACCGGCCACAACAACGCCAGATAGAACAGCGCGGCCAGCACGATCGGCGACGGGTTGTACACGAGCGATTGCGCGTCGCGCGCCACGCGCAGCAACTCCGGCAGCGCCACCGCGCTGGCCAGGGTCGTAAGCTTGACCACTTCCAGGGTATTGCTGATCAGATCGGGCATCACGTTGCGGGTAGCCTGCGGAATCTGCACATACCAAAGCGTTTGCGCGGCGCTCAAGCCTGTCGAGCGCGCAGCTTCGATTTGCCCTTTGGGCACACTTTCCAGCCCCGCACGAAACACTTCGCCGTAGTACGACGAGTTGTTGAGCATGAACCCGATCGCCACGGCCAGAAGTTTGGGCAGATCGAGCCCCAGAAACGGCGTGCCGAAATAGATGAAGATCAGCAATACCAACGGCGGCAAGGCGCGGAAGAAGTCGATGTAGATCGCGAGCAGAATGCGCGCCCAGCGCCGCTTGAGCGTGATCGAGAGCACGCCGATGGCGAGCCCGGAAGCGATACCCACGGGGATCACCAGCGCCGACAGCATCAGCGTGCGGCCCAGTCCCTGCAACAGGTACGGTGCCACGCTGATGTAGATATCAAGATTGAAAAAGTTCTGAAGGATTTCGTCCATGGCGAGGCCTCAATGCGTCCACTTGAACCGGGTTTCGGTCCAGCGCCCGAGCAACACCACGGGTACGAAAATGATCAAGCAGGCGATCGCAGCCAGCGTAAGCGGCGTCGCATTGCCGGCATTGCTGCTGGCCGATTGGGCGTTGTTGAGCACCTCGCTCAACCCCACCACCGAGCCGAGCGCCGTGCTCTTGGTGATGGCGATCACGCGATTGGTCAGCGGCGCCACCGTCAGGCGAAACGCCTGCGGCATCACCACGAACGCCATGCTTTGCAACCACGACAACCCGGTCGAACGCGCGGCCTCAGCCTGCCCTTTTGGGACCGACAAAATGCCGGCCCAGAAAATCTCTTCCGAAAATGCCGCCAGCACCAGCGAGAGCGACAACCACGTGGCCGTAAATGCCGACATCGGCATCTCGATATAGGGAAACGCGAAAAACAGCACCATGATCACGACCAGCGGCGGCAAAGCGCGCAGGATGTCGGCAAAGCACACGATGAAGAAGTTGATCGGCGTGACCCGAAATGCCCGCACGATCGCGAGCAGCAAGCCCATCGCCAGGCCGGTGATGGCCACGGCCACGCCTAATTGAATCGTCATCCACATCCCTTGCAGGATGTCGGGCAGATACCGCCACGCGATCTCGGCATTGAAAAAAGAAAACTGCAGCGCTCTCAGATCCATGATGTTCCTGGCCCGCCTTTACGCGGCGTGCTCGGTCATGCGCGATAGAAACGATTGCGTGCGCGGGTGTTGGGGCGCGCCGAACACGGCTTGTGGCGTGCCCTGCTCCACGATCACGCCGCCATCCATGAACACCACCCGATCGGCCGCCGCCCGCGCAAAACCCATTTCGTGACTGACGACCATCATCGTCATGCCGTCTTCCTTGAGTTCGCGCATCACATTGAGCACGCTCCCCACGAGTTCCGGATCGAGCGCGCTGGTGGGCTCATCGAACAGCACCACCTTGGGCCGCAGCGCCAGCGACCGGGCGATGCCCACCCGCTGTTGCTGCCCGCCAGACAACGCATCCGGGTAGGCCGCTGCCTTCTCGGCCAGGCCTACACGGGCAAGCGCCTCGTGGCCGCGCGCATCCGCATCGGCACGCGACATCTTCTGCACCTTTCGCAGGGCCAGCGTCACATTGCCCAGCACGGTCATGTGGCGATAAAGATTGAAGTGCTGGAACACCATGCCAATGTTCTGCCGAATGCGGTTCAGATCGGCGCGTGGCGCGGTGATGTCGTCGCCGTCCACCACGATCGATCCCGAGCTCGACTCCTCCAGCCGATTGCAGCAACGCAACAGGCTGCTCTTGCCCGATCCGGACGGCCCGATGATGAAGACCAACTCGCCGGGATGCACATCGAGATCGATGCCTTTGAGGACGGCATTGCTGCCGTAGGATTTGTGCAGATTCGAGATCCGCAGGATAGGCGTAGCCATCACGTACTCCAGAATGCGTGCAGGCACGGCGCCCGCCATGCCTGCGAGGTCGTTCAACCGCCCATCACCTCAAGCGGCGCATTCCAGCTTGATCGGCGTAGCGTCGTAGCCCGGCAAGTCCGGTACGCCCTGGCCCGGCACGATGGTGACCGCGGCTGTACCCGCTGCCGGCGTAAAGCCGAACCACTTCTGCGCCAACTTCGACACCGTGCCATCCTGCTTCAGGCATTTGAGCGCCATCGATACGCGGTCGCGACCGGCCTTGTCATCCAGACGAAACGCCAACGCCCACACGAGTCCGGTGGGGATCGTCATGGTCGTGCGCACAGCGGGATTCTGCTTTGCCGCCCAGGCGGAGACAGTATTGCCGGCCAGATTGGTATCGGCGCGGCCCGATTGCACGGCCTGAATGGCATCGGCATTGGTCGCGTACACGTCGTACTTGAAGCCGTATTTGGCCATGTTGTCGCGCGCCCAGTTTTCATAGGCCGAACCCTTGTTCACCGCCAACGTCTTGCCCTTCAGCTCTTCAAGCGACTTGATATCCGGCGCCTTCTTGGCCACGACGAACGTGTAATCGGTATTCAGATAGCCTTCCGAAAACAGCAGCGCCTTTGCGCGTTCGGGCGTGACCGTGGTCGGCGCCAGCACAAAGTCGTATTTCTTGGCGTTCAGCCCGGGGATCAGCGCGGCATATTCGGTGCCTTCGATCTCGATTGTGGTGCCCAATTTCTTGGCGATCGCCTGGCCGAGTTCGATATTGAAACCATCCAGCCCACCGCCCAGCTTGGGCATGGCGTGCGGCGCAAAGGTGGCGTCCACGCCGGTGACCAGGGGCTTGGCGGCCCAAGCGGCTGAGGCGCAAGCACCGCTCATCAAGAGCGCCAGGCCGACGCGGCCCGCACGATGCAGCGAAAGGGAAAAGCGTGTCATGGCAGTAGTCCTTAAGGAAGAGGCGGCATGCCCCGCGCGCGTCCGGCACTCGCCCTCTCATCGATCGAACGGTCGGGCGCCGGCCGCCGATGGGCGGCAAAGTTGAAGCGGTGCTGCGTAAAGGTATAAACGCATGCCAGGTCGCCCTGGCCGAACATCACTCTCGGTCCTCCTCCCCTGAACCGGCGCCATCGTGGCCTCTGCGGGCGTGGCGATCTCGGCTTCCTGCGCGATCCTGCTTACTCGTCGTTGGGATGGCTGCCGAAATACTTGCGCACCAGCGCATTGGGATTGCCGTTCAACCGTTGACGCAAGACCGGCTCGGGCGTGCCACGAACCAGGAACCGGCCACTGCCGCGCTCGGCATCGAGCACACCACCTTCGACCACGACGCGCCCGCGGCTCACCACGATCTCGGGCCAGCCTTGCACCTCGCGCCCTTCATAGGGGGTATAGCCCACATTGTCGTGCAGCATGGCGGTTGAAATCGTGACGCGCCGTTCGGGATTCCAGATGCCGATATCGGCACCCACGGCAATCGTGCCTTTGCGGGGATGCAGCCCATAGGTGCGCGCGTGATTGGTCGCCGTCAACGCCACAAACCGTTCGATCGTCATGCGGCCCGTCATCACGCCTTCGGAGAACAGCAGCGGCATGCGCACCTCGAGTCCGGGTACGCCGTTGGCCATATCCTTGAAGGTCGTCGCTTCCCCTTTGGGCAACTTGCCGCTTTCGTCGAAGCGATAAGGCGCATGATCCGACGAGAACATCTGCAGGGTGCCATCCAGCAAGCCCTGCCACACGGCGGCTTGCGACTCGGGATCGCGCGGCGGCGGGCTGCAGCAGAACTTGGCGCCCTCGAGGCCCGGCAGATCCAGGTCCTCCGCCGTGAGAAAGAGATACTGCGGGCAGCTCTCGGCATGGATCGGCAACCCCAACGCTTGCGACGAATGCACCACGCGCACGGCTTCGATGCCCGCCACATGCACGATCATCAGCGGCACATCCATCATGCGCGCCAAGGCAACAGCACGATTCGTCGCCTCGCTCTCAGCCAAAGGCGTGTGCGCGACGGCGTGATACTTGGGCGCAGTCATGCCGCGCTCGGCCAGACGCCGCGCCACCCAGCGAATCATGTCGTTGTTCTCGGCGTGCACCATCACCAGCGCACCTTCGCGATCGGCGACGTCAAGCACGTCAAGCAACTGAAAATCGTCAAGCTTCATGCGCTCGTACGTCATGAACACTTTGAACGACGTGATGCCGCTTTTGATCAACGCCGGCAGATCATGCTTGAGCGCCTGCTCGGTGGGGTCGGACACGATGAGGTGAAAGCCGTAGTCGATGACGGCTTTCTCGGCTGCGCGCTTCGAATAATCGGCCACCACTTCCGGCAGCAGATCGCCGCGGTGCTGCGCGGCAAACGGAATGATGGTGGTCGTGCCGCCGAACGCGGCCGACACCGTGGCACTGTAGAAGTCGTCGGCGCACATCATGCCCATGCCCGATAGCTGCTCGACATGGCAATGACTATCGATGCCGCCCGGCAGCACCCACCGGCCGGCGGCATCGATATCGCGCTTGCCCGGTGCCAAGCCGCTGCCGATCGCCACGATGACGCCGTCGCGCACACCGATGTCGGCATGGTAAGTATCGCTGGCCGTTGAAATGCGGCCGTTGCGTATCGTCAGATCGAACTCGGTGGGCAAGGTCATCGTGTTTCTTCAGTTAAACAATCAAAGCGTGCCGGGATAGATTCCGCCGTCGAGCACCAGGTTCTGGCCGGTCATGAACCCGGCCTGGGCGCTGCACAGAAACGCGCAGGCGTCGCCGAACTCGGCGGGATCGCCATAGCGCCCGGCCGGAATGCCGCTCAATCGCGCCGCCATCACGTCGTCGATCGACTTGCCGGTGTTCTCCGCCGTCTTGGCGGCGGTCTGCCGCAGCCGATCGGTCTCGAACGGACCGGGCAAGAGGTTGTTGATCGTCACGTTGTGGGCCACGGTCTGGCGCGCCAGTCCAGCCACGAAACCCGTCAATCCGGCGCGCGCGCCGTTTGACAGGCCCAGGATCTCGATCGGCATCTTCACCGCGGCAGATGTGATGTTGACGATGCGCCCGAACTTGCGCGCGATCATCGTATCGACCGTGGCACGGATAAGCTCGATCGGCGTCAACATATTGGCGTCGATCGCCGCGATCCAGTCGTCGCGCGACCATTCGCGAAAATCGCCCGGTTTCGGGCCGCCCGCATTGGTCACGAGGATGTCCGGATCGGGGCAGGCCGCCAGTACTTTCTCGCGGCCTTCGCGGGTGGTCACGTCGGCCGCGATGGCCGTCACGGTGACGCCACTCTCGATGCGGATCGCTTCGGCAGAGGCTTCCAACGCCTCGGCGCCACGCGCCACCATCACGAGATCGACGCCTTCGCGCGCCAACGACACCGCGCATGCGCGCCCCAACCCTTTACTGGAGGCGCATACCAACGCCCGCTTGCCTTTGAGTCCCAGATCCATGTGATGTGTGTCCTTTAACGCTTGACCGGTTGACGGCTGCCGTTCAAGGCTAAGCCGACCCGGGCGACGGTCGCCTCGAGTTCGGCTATTGTGACCGGATCGATGCGCATGCCGGGCGCGCGCAGCGCATCGCTCGCAATGGCGCCACGTTGTCGATAGATGTACTTGCGCAACGCCAGGCCGATCCTGGGCTGAAAGTCGTAGCGAATCAGGGGGCAATAGCGATCGAAAATGGCGGCCGCTCCGGCTCGGTCGCCGGCGGCGAATGCGTCGTAGATGGCGACCAGGATTTCGGGAAACGCAAAGCCGGTCATCGTGCCCACGGCACCGCGCTGCAGCTCTTCAAGGAAGTACACCCCACCCAATCCGCCGAAAATCTTCATCGCGTCGTCGCCGGCGAGCTCGCGGATCCGGCTGATCTTCTGCCCCACCGGGGGCTCTTCCATCTTGATCATGTGCACGCCGCCTTCGCGCCCGAGCCGCGCCACCACTTCGGGCTTGATCTCGGTGCCGAACGAATCCGGGAAGTCGTGAATCACCACCGGGATATCGACCGCGCGAGCAACGGCCTGGTAATAGTCGAACAGCAAGGCATCGTTGGCATGGTCGAGCGGTGCGGCAAACACTGCCGCCGCGCCCATCTCCTGCGCCTCGCGGGCCTGCTCGATGGCGCCGGTGATGCCGTGCGCACGCACCCCCACCCACACCGGCACGCGGCCGTCGGTGTGCTTGATGAAGGTCTCCAGCACCAGCCGCCGCTCGGCATTCGACAGCTTGTGCAGCTCGCCCAGAAAGCCAAGAATCGCCAATCCGGTGACGCCCGTGCCCAGCAGGAAGTCCACCAACGTGCCAATGCTGTGGGTGTCCACCGCGAGGGTGTCGTCAAAGGGGGTAGGACAAATCGTGAAGACGCCTTTCGCGTCAAGCGGCGCAGCCATCCGGTCTCCATGAGGAAGAAGCGATTCGGAACACAACGCATCGAATCGTCAGTCATCCTAATGCGGATCGATCACGCCTCCACTTGCTTTTTTATCGGTGCCCTATAACGCATGGTTAACCTGCGGATTACCCGGATATACCTTCCGCTTGGGCGTTCTCGTCAAGCGCAAATCCTTGTTCTTGCATGGTGGCGCGCAGAATGTCGACAAAGCCTTGCGCCAATTGCGAAAGGGGTTCGAATCGCGACTGCACCAGATTGGCCGTCAACGTTTTGGCCTGTGCGATCGGCCGCACCACGAAGTCGCCCGACGTGCGGCTCTTGACGGTAAAGGCATCGACGATCGCAATGCCCGCGCCGACCTGCACCAACGAGCAGGCGTTTTGCGGCGAGCTGACTTCCACCGCCACGCGCCGCGTGTGCCCGGCCTCCTGGTACATCTGATCGACCAGCACGCCAAACGGCGTATCGGCGCCGTAGGAAATCAGGGGATAAGGCTGCAGGTCGGCGATCGTCAGCTGCGCGCGGTGCGCCAGGGGATGGTTGTAGGGGCAGATGCACACCAGTTGCCCCTGCCCCAGGGGCTGTTGCAGGAGATTGGGATGCGCGTCCGACACAATGGTCACGCCGAGCTCGGCACGGCTCTCGAGCAAGGCTTGCGTCAGGGCCTGATAGGGCAACGGGTAGAACGTGATCTTGACGTCGGGATGCGTGCCGCGAAAGCGCGCGATCGACAACGGGATCAGCATGTGACCGAGGCTGGGGCTGGACACGATGTGCAGTATGCCGCTGCGCCGCTCCGCCAATTCGCTCGCCAGCTCCCCCACGCGCCGCACGCCCGCGTATACCTGCTCGACTTCGCGAAAGAGCTGGCGCGCTTCAGGCGTGGGATAAAGCCGGCCCTTGATGCGCTCGAAGAGCGCAAACGCCAGCCGCTGCTCGGTGTGCGACAGCAACCGGCTGACCGCCGGCTGCGAGACGAACAGCAACTTGGCCGCCCCGCTGATCGAGCCGGTCGTCATGACCGCGCGAAAGACTTCGATTTGGCGCAGGTTCAGTTGCATGGGCGATGTGCGAGGGGGTGAGGGAAAAGCATAACAAAGGGTTAAGGGTGGCGCACAAATGGGCAATGCGTCGCGCGCGACCCCACTGCTAGACTCGACGCAGGCTGCCGGTCCGTCGAGCAGCCGCGCCTTTCAGGATACCGCTCATGGATCGCACCATCTTCGTGATCAACCCGAACTCGACGCAAGCCGTGACGGCCGCGTTCGACACGGCACTCGACCCGTTGCGTGTGGCCGGCGGCCCCAGGATCGTGAGCGTCACACTCGAGGAAGGCCCACCGGGCGTGCAAACGCAAATGGACGTCGAAAGCGTGACGCTGCCGCTTGCGCGACTGGTGCGCACACTCGACGCCCAACACGGCGACGCCGCCGGCGCGTTCGTGATCGCCTGCTTCAGCGACCCCGGGCTGCACGCGGTGCGCGAAGTCACCCGCAAACCGGTACTGGGGATCAGCGAATGCGGCATGCTGACCGCGATGACGCTGGGCCAGCGCATCGGCGTGATCGCCATCCTGCGGCAATCCATTTCGCGTCATGCCCGTTTCTTCGGCGCGAGTGGTTTTACCGGCCGCATCGCGGCCGAACTGCCGCTGGAACTCGGCGTGGTCGAGCTGTCCGACGAAGCCCGCACGCGCGAACGCTTGCTCAATGTGGGCCGCCGTCTGCGCGACGATCATCAATCTGATGTGGTGGTGCTCGGTTGCGCCGGCATGGCCGCCTATCGCGACTGGCTGCAAGCAGAACTGGGCATCCCGGTGGTCGAGCCGACCCAGGCCGCCACGGGCATGGCCGCGGCCCGCGTGCTGCTCGGCTGGCACCGCGCGTAATGCACGCCCGCGACCTGATCGGCGGCCTCTCGCATCTCGTGGGTGAAGCCGGTGTGATTCGCGATCCTGCGGATCAGTCACCCTATCTGCGCGATTGGCTGGGCCGGTACGAGGGCCGCACACCCGTGGTGGTGCGGCCGCGCACCACCACTGAAGTAGCTGCGGTCATGCGCTTGTGTCATCAGACCGGTACGCCGGTGGTGCCGCAAGGCGGCAATACCGGCATGAGTGGCGGGGCCACGCCCGATGGCAGCGGCGCGCAGGTGGTGTTGAGCCTGTCGCGCATGACCCGGATCCGCGAGGTCGATCCTGTCAACAACACGCTCACCGTGGACGCGGGTGTGCTGCTGGCCGATGTGCAGCGTGTAGCGCACGAGGCGCAGCGACACTTTCCGCTGAGCCTGGGTGCGGAAGGCCAATGCACCATCGGCGGCAACCTGGCCACCAACGCGGGCGGCACCTCGGTACTGCGATACGGCAATGCGCGTGAACTCACGCTCGGCCTGGAGGTTGTGCTGCCGGACGGGCGCGTGTGGGATGGATTGCGCGGCTTGCGTAAAGACAACGCGGGCTACGACCTGAAGAGCCTCTTCATCGGTTCGGAAGGCACGCTGGGCGTCATCACCGGCGCGGTGCTCAAACTCTCCCCGCTTGCACCGACACGCGCCGTGGCCTGGGTGGGCGCACACACGCCGGCGCACATCGTGGCGCTGCTGACGCATCTGCAAGCCGCGTTCGGCCAGAGCGTGACGGCTTTCGAAATGATGTCGGCGGCGTGCCTGACTATCGAGGCGACGCAGCGCGACGATGCACCGGCGCTCTTGCGCGGCACGCACGCCTACTACGCGTTGATCGAACTCGCCGACACGCAGGACGACGACCTCGCCGGCAGACTGCGGCAGGCGCTCGCGCAGGCGACACAGGCGGGCACGATCATCGATGCACGTGTGGCCGAAGATGCAACTAGCGCAGCCATGATGTGGCGGGCCCGCGAGGGCATTTCACAGGCTCAGGTACGCGGGGGCAAAACGATCAAGCACGACATCGCCCTGCCGATCTCGCGCCTGGCAGCATTCATCGACGAGGCGGATGCGACAGTCGCAGCGCGCTTCCCCCAGGTCAGGCTGATCAACTTCGGCCACGTGGGCGACGGCAACCTGCACTACAACGCGTTGCTGCCGCTGGATATCCCAGACGACGATTTCGCCCAGCTCGCCACGGCGATGAATCGCTGCGTGCACGACATCGTCGTGCAGCGCGGCGGCACCATCAGTGCCGAACATGGCGTGGGGCAACTCCGGCGCGACGCGTTGCGCCGCTATAAGTCGCCGGTCGAGATGGACCTGATGCTGATGATCAAGCGCGCCCTCGACCCGAATCAACTGATGAATCCGGGCAAGGTGCTCTGAGGCGGGCGCCGTGCGCCAGAGCAGGTATGCCGGCGCGCGATCGCGCAGGCGCACAAGCTTGCAATCAGGTCACAGGACCCGGGTTGAACAGCGCCAGCGCATTGTGCAGCTTGAGCTTCTCGGCGCAGGTTTGCTTGCGCCCGCTGGCCACGTCCAGCATCAGGTTGAACAACTCCCAACCCACGTCTTCGATCGTGGCATCGCCCGTGGCGATGCGGCCTGCGTTCACGTCCATCAGATCGTGCCACCGACGCGCCAGATCGGTACGCGTGGCCACTTTGATCACCGGCACTTGCGCCAGGCCATACGGCGTGCCGCGGCCGGTGGTGAAGATATGCAGGTTCATGCCGGCGGCCAATTGCAGCGTGCCGCAGATGAAATCACTCGCCGGCGTGGCGGCGAAGATCAAGCCCTTGCGATCCAGCTTGTCGCCCGGCGACAGCACGCCCGCAATGGGCGACGAACCGGACTTCACGATCGATCCCATCGCCTTCTCGACGATATTGGACAGCCCGCCCTTCTTATTGCCGGGCGAAGTGTTGGCACTGCGATCGGCCATGCCGCGCGCCAGATAGCGGTCGTACCAATCCATCTCGCGGATCAAGGCCTCGGCGATCTCGGGCGTGGCCGCGCGCGACGTCAGCTGATCGATGCCGTCGCGCACTTCCGTATTTTCAGAAAACATAATGGCCGCGCCGGCGCGCACCAGCAAATCGGCCGCAAAGCCCACTGCCGGATTGGCCGTCACACCGGAGAAGGCATCGCTGCCGCCGCACTGCACGCCCACCACGAGATCGGCGACCGGACAGGTTTCGCGCCGGCGTCGATCCAGTATCGCGAGGTGACGCTCAGCGGTCTGCATGATGGCGTCGATCATGGATTCGAAACCCACGTTCTCGTCATCCTGCAATACGACGGTGTCGATCCTGCCGTCGTCGGCTGTTTCGCCTGCCATGCCCGCACCGGCACGAATCGGAATCGTGCCGCGCGGCAGCAAGCGCTCGGGTTGCAGCTTCTCGCAGCCCAGGCTCACCATCATGGCGGTGCCGCCGAAATTGGGGTTCAGGCTGATATTGCGCAATGTGCGGATCGGGATCGCCGCATCGGGCGCATCGATCGCCACGCCGCAACCATAGGTGTGTTCGATGCCGACCACATCGTCCACATTAGGATAACGCGGCAGCATTTCCGCCTTGATCCGGCTCACAGCATGCTCAACCACGCCTTGCACGCACTGCACCGTGGTGGTGATGGCGAGGATGTTGCGCGTGCCGACGGAGCCATCCGCATTGCGAAAGCCTTCGAACGTATAGCCTTCCAGCGGCGGCATCTCGGGCGCCGCCCGCGTGGCCATCGGCAGATCGTGCAGCGCCAGCGCCTCGGGCATGGTGGTCACGCGCTCGTTGACCCAACTGCCGGCGGGCAATGCGACCGCAGCGAACCCCACCACCACGTTGTAGCGCACCACGGGGTCACCCACGTTCAAGTCCACCAACGCAATCTTGTGCCCTTGCGGAATGCCTTCGCGCAACGTCAATCCATCCGGAAACACCGTTCCTGCAGGTAGGCCACCGTCATTGGCCACGATCGCGACGTTATCGGCCGGATGAACCTTGATGGAGATGGGCGCCGTTTTTACCGCCTCTTGCATGATTTTTCTTCCTCGCACGCGGTCAGCCGGGCCTGATCCCAAGCTGCCATATAGTTCATGTCGTCGTACGACCCAGATTATACGGGACGGCGCCAAATTCGTCGCAATTCGTCTGTGGCAGCAGCTAAAACGAGCGTCTTTTCGCGCCGCATCAGCACAAGCACTAGCCCTCGTTCGACTTATGTTGTACGATGACTTAACACCTAACGGCAATTGTCGGCGTAATCGGCACTGCCATCAGTCTCACTTCTCTTCAAGCCCCCGGCCCTTGGGCCACTCGCAACGGACCGCTATCCATGACGACCCCGCAAGAACTCAAAGAAATCGTTTCGCAAGGCCTGCTTTCTTTCCCGATTACCGACTTCGACGAACAAGGCGACTTCCGCCCGAAGAGCTATATCGAGCGTCTCGAGTGGCTGGCCCCTTACGGCGCCACCGCGCTGTTCGCCGCCGGCGGTACGGGTGAGTTCTTCTCGCTGGCCCCCCAGGAATACTCGGATGTGGTGCGCACGGCCGTCACCACGTGCGCCGGCAAAGTACCCATTCTGGCTGGCGCCGGCGGCCCCACCCGTACGGCCATCGCCTACGCACAAGAAGCCGAGCGCCAAGGCGCCAAGGGCATCTTGCTCTTGCCGCACTACCTGACCGAAGCATCGCAAGACGGCATCTGCGCCTACGTGGAGCAAGTCTGCAAGTCGGTCAAGATCGGCGTGATCGTCTACAACCGCGCAAACTCGCGCCTGACGGCAGACAGCCTGGTCAAATTGGCCGACCGTTGCCCCAACCTGATCGGCTTCAAAGACGGCATCGGCGAAATCGAACCGATGGTGCGCATTCGCCGCAAGCTCGGCGACCGCTTTTCGTACCTGGGCGGCCTGCCCACGGCCGAGGTGTACGCTGCAGCGTACAAGGCGCTCGGCGTGCCGGTGTATTCGTCGGCCGTATTCAACTTCATCCCCAAGACGGCTATGGATTTCTATAAAGCCGTTGCCGCCGAAGATCACGCCACCATCAACAAGCTGATCGACGATTTCTTCTTGCCCTACCTCGACATCCGCAACCGTCGTGCTGGTTATGCCGTCAGTATCGTCAAGGCCGGCGCCAAACTCGTGGGCCGCGATGGCGGTCCGGTGCGCGCACCGTTGACGGACCTGACGCCCGAAGAATTCGACATGCTGGATGTGCTGATCAAGAAGCTCGGTCCTCAATAAGGAACTGCATATGACTTTACATGGCGACATGCTGATTGGCGCCGCTGCCGTGCGCGGTAGCGCCGGCACGCAGCGCGCGATCAACCCCGCATCGCGGGCCGAACTCGAACCCGCGTTCGGCTTGGGCACGCGCGCCGATGTCGAACGCGCGGCCGGTTTGGCCGAACAGGCGTTCGACCCGTTTCGTGCGTTGCCGCTCGAGACGCGCGCACAATTTCTCGAAACGATCGCCCAGAATATTCTCGACCTGGGCGATGCGCTGATCGAGCGCGCGCATCAGGAAAGCGGCCTGCCGCTGGCGCGCCTGCAAGGCGAACGCGGTCGCACCGTCGGTCAACTCCGATTGTTTGCCCGCGTCGTGCGCGACGGCCATTTCCTCACGGCGACCATCGATCCCGCGCAACCGGCTCGCACGCCGCTGCCGCGCGCCGATCTGCGTTTGCAGAAGTTGCCGTTGGGGCCGGTTGCCGTCTTCGGCGCCAGCAACTTCCCGTTGGCCTTCTCGGTTGCCGGTGGCGACACGGCTTCGGCGTTTGCCGCAGGCTGCCCGGTCATCGTCAAAGCGCATAGCGCCCATCTCGGCACATCGGAAATGGTGGGCCGTGCCATTCAGAAAGCGGTCGGCCAGCACAAGCTGCCCGAGGGCGTGTTCTCGCTGTTGATCGGCGCCGGACGCGACATCGGCGAAGCCTTGGTCGCGCACCCCGCAATCAAGGCCGTTGGGTTTACCGGTTCGCGTCAAGGCGGACTCTCGTTGGTGGCCACGGCACAGTCGCGCGCCGAACCCATTCCCGTGTATGCCGAAATGAGCAGCATCAACCCGGTGTTCCTGATGCCGGCGGCTTTGGAGCAACGCGCCGAAACGATCGCGAGCGGCTATGTCGATTCGCTCGTGATGGGTGTGGGTCAGTTCTGCACGAACCCCGGCCTGGTGATCGGCATCGAGGGTCCGGCGCTGGATCGTTTTCGCGCAGCCGCAGCCAAAGCGGTTGCCGAGAAAGGCGCCGCGACCATGCTCACGCCTGGCATCTTCGATGCCTACCAACGCGGCGTCGCCGAATTGGGATCGCAGCCTGGCGTGACGGCAATCGGTGAAGGCAAGCCCTCGCAAGCGGAAAGCTGCGCGGCAGGCCCCGTGGTGTTTGGCGCCAGCGCCAAGGATATGCTGGGTTCGCAGGCACTGGAAGCCGAAGTATTCGGCCCCAGCTCCATCGTGATCGGTTGCAGCGATGTGGCCGAAATGCGCGCGGTGGCTGAGCACCTTGAAGGACAGCTCACCGCCACGCTCATGCTCGACGATGCCGATATCGAGGCTGCGCGCGGCCTGTTGCCCGTGCTCGAGCGGCGTGCTGGCCGTATTCTGGCCAACGGCTATCCCACCGGTGTGGAAGTCAGCCATGCGATGGTGCATGGCGGCCCGTTCCCGGCGACCTCGAACGCGTCGTTCACTTCGGTAGGCGCGACGGCGATCGATCGCTTCCTGCGTCCGGTCTGCTATCAGGATCTGCCGGATGCGTTGTTGCCCGACGCGCTCAAGCGTGGCAACCCGCTCAAGCTGGTACGCACGACGGACGGCGAACCCGCACGCGACGCGTAAGACACAGCGTGACCGGCGCGAGATGCGCAGGTCACGCCACATGGCCGAGCGCGTTCGAGCGGCCAAAGAAAAATGGGGCGGTGCTTGAAAAAGCACTGCCCCATCTTTTTGCTTGATCGCGTTGTGCATTGATCGCGTTGTGCATTGACAATGTTGTGCACTGATCGTGTTGTGCAATCGATCACGTTGTGCAATCGATCACGTCGCCCAATCAATTGCATTGTTTAATCGAGCATCTTGCTGACCTCGGTGGGCGCCATCGGCGCCACACCCGCGCACGATTTACTGCGTCTTGATATTGCCGTCCTTGATGACCTTGGCCCACTTGGCCTGCTCGGTCTTTTGGAAAGCCGCAAATTGTTCCGGCGTATTGGCGGTGTACTCCAAGCCCAGGGAATCCATCTTCGCGCGCACATCCGGCTTGGCGATGATGGTGGTCAAGGCCTTGTTCAGCTTGTCCACTACCGGCTTGGGCGTACCGGCCGGCGCGTAGATGCCCTGCCAACTGCTCACGTCAAAGCCCGACACACCAGCCTCTTGCATCGTCGGCACGTCCGGCATCACTTGCGTGCGCTTGGCCGACGTCACCGCGAGCGCGCGAATCTTGCCGCTCGCGATATGCGGCAGTGCGACCAATGCCGTTTCGAACGACATCGGAATCTGACCGCCGATTAGATCCTGCACGGCCGGCGCGCTGCCGCGATACGGCACATGCGTGAGCTGCGCGCCTGTGAGCAACTTGAACACTTCACCCGAAAGATGCTGCGAGGTGCCTTGCCCGGCCGAACCGAAGGCGAGCGTATCGGGCTTGGCCTTGGCTGCGTCGATCACGTCCTTGACGGTCTTGTAAGGCTGCGCCTCACCCACGATCAACACATTGCTGATGCTTCCCAGGAGAATGATCGGTGCGAAATCGCGCGCGGCATCGTAGGAGATGCTGGGCAACAAGGCAGGATTGATGGCGTTGGTCGCAATGGTGCCCAACAGCAGCGTGTAGCCGTCGGCTTCCGACTTGGCCACGCTATCGGCGCCAAGGACGCCGCCCGCACCGCCCTTGTTTTCCACCACGATCGTTTGGTTCAACTCACCTTGCATCTCTTTGGCCAGCGTTCGCGCCAGCACGTCGGACGTGCCGCCGGCTGCAAACGGCACCACGAGGCGAATCGGTTTGGCTGCCGGCCACGCATCGGCCGCATGAGCGGTAAATGCGGCCGTCGAAGCGGCGGTCAACGCGCCCGTCAGGGCCAGGGCGCGCACGGTCGCCTTAAACGGAAATGCCATTTTGTCTCCTAAGAAAATTGCCCGATTTTGTCGGTTGTCGTACGACTATATTTCCTGATTAAGGCCGAATCGTCAATAAACTTTGCAAATTCCGCCTAAAACGACCTTCTTCTCACGACGGCACATCATATTGTTGTATGACGACAGAACAAGTTGGCAGGGTTCCGTTACACTCCAGTTGCCTGATGGCAATATCGGAGTAGTAGCCATGGATGCCCGTTCACCCACCTTCCCACGCAAGCCGCGCAATCTGGCGCAAGCCTTGGTCGACGAGCTCACTGGGCGCGTTCGCAGCGGCACGCTGGCGCCCGGCGACAAGCTGCCCACCGAGGCCGAAATCATGCGTGAGTTCGGCGTGAGCCGAACCGTCGTGCGCGAAGCGATCTCCAAGCTTCAAGCGGCAGGATTGATGCAAACGCGGCACGGCGTAGGCACGTTCGTCAACGCCCTGGGCGAGAGCGCGCCCTTTCGTATCGGCGCCGAGCAACTCGCTACCATCAACGATGTGATCGCGATGCTCGAGTTGCGGATCGGCCTGGAAGCCGAGGCGGCGTCGCTCGCGGCGTTGCGTCGCACCGATGCCAATCTGCAGGCGATGCGCGATGCCCAAGCCGCCTTCCATCACGCGGTGCGCAACGGTGAAGACGCCGTGGTCGCCGACTTTCAATTCCATCTTGAAATCGCACGCGCCACGCAAAACGTTCACTTCAGCTCGATGCTCGGCGCCCTCGGCGCAACCGTGATTCCGCGATCGCGGCTGGCGCAAACGGTGCCCGGCGAAACCAGCCCCACGTCGTATCTGGAAAAGGTGTTTGTGGAGCACGAGAGCATCCTCTCGGCCATCGCCAGTCACGATCCTGAATCGGCCCGCACGGCGATGCGCATCCATTTGGCCAATAGCCGCGAACGACGCCGGCTGCTGAGTTCGTTGTCGCAGGACGAGCTGTAAGCGCGTACAAAAAAATTGCCGAGAGCGAATCGCCCTCGGCACAAAACCCACACGCGTGAGCGTGATCCAACAAAAAATTGTGCGGCTGGCGTGGCTGCCTACTCCTGCTGCCCCTCCACTTCAGGTACTTGCCGCAGCAGATTCGAGGTCTTCGTTTTTCCCTTCCGTACGAACGACCACAATTGCACCAGGATCAGCAACGCACTCGCAGCGATGAAGCATGCGCTGATCGGGCGCTCGACGAATACCGTCATGCTGCCGCGCGACAACAGCAACGCGCGCCGGAAATTCTCTTCCACCATTGGGCCGAGCACGAAGCCGAGCAAGATGGGCGCCACCGAGAAATTCAACGTCATCAATACCGCGCCAATGATCCCGAACGCCAATACTTCCCAGATCTGAAAGAGACTGTTTTGCGTGCTGTACACGCCCACCGCGATAAAGAACAGTGCGGAGGGAAACAGAAAGCGGTACGGCACCCGCAGAAGCTTCACCCACACGCCGATCAACGGCACGTTGAGGATGATGAGCAGCACGTTACCCACCCAGAAACTGGCGATCAACCCCCAGAACATATCCGGGTGTTCGGTGATGAGTTGCGGGCCCGGCTGAATCCCCTGGATCAGCAACGCCCCCAGAATCAACGCCATCACCGCGTCGCCCGGAATACCCAGGCTCATCGTCGGAATGAAGTCGACCTGCGTTTTGGAATGCGACGAGGCTTCAGGCGCAGCAACCCCGGCGATCATGCCGGTGCCGAACTTCTCGGGCGTCTTCGACACCTTGCGTTCGAGCGCGTAGGCGATGAACGTGGTGATCGTGGGACCCGTGCCCGGCATCGCACCAAACAAGGTGCCCACCAGCGTGCCACGCACCATCGGGAAAAACGCCTCCTTCATTTCGGCGCGGCTGGGCCGCATGTCGCGCAAGCGCAACTTCATGCCGCCGCCAATGGCCGTCATGCGATTCACGCTCATCAGGAAGTCAGCCACCCCGAACAAGCCCATCGAGATTGCCACGAGTTCCAAGCCATCGGACACGTCGATCAAACCGAAGGAAAAGCGGATCGTGCCGGTGTTCACGTCGGTGCCCACCACGCCGCACATCAGCCCGAAGAGCGTCATGGCGACGCCCTTCAACGGCGAACCGCGCGACATCGTGGCGCCGGCAAGCAAACCCAGCAACATGATCGAAAAGATCTCGGTAGGCCCGAACTTGAACGCCACTTCCACCAGCAACGGCGAGGCGAAAATCATCACGATAATGCCGACCGACGCCGCGAAGAACGACGAGATCATCGTGATCCCGAGCGCTGTTCCCCCTTTGCCCATCTTGGTCATCGGATAGCCGTCCAGACACGTCACGGCGTGAGGCGGATGCGAGGGCAGGTTGAGCAGGATGGCGCCGATGGCGCCGCCATATTGCGAACCATAAAAAATGCCCGCCAACATCAGAATCGCAGGCACAGGCTGCATCACATAGGTCAGCGGCAGCAGGATGGAAATGGCGGAGAGTGCGCCCATGCCGGGCAACACGCCGATGAGGTTTCCCACCAGCACGCCAAAGAACGACCACAGCAGGTTATGCCATTGAAAGGCAACGCCGAAGCCGTACCAGAGATCGAGAAGCGATTGTTGGATCATGATGGCTCAACCGAAACGGAACAGGGGCAACTGCAACTGCAGCGCCCACCAGAAAACGACGACAGCGATGGCCGACATGCATACCGCCAGAAGCGCAGCCTGCACGATGCTGTTGCTGCGATCGCCCAATGCCGAAATGAAGACGATGGCAAACGTCGCCGGCAGCAAGCCGCCGTATTTTCCGAAGAGCAGAAAGGCGAGAATGCCCAGCAGAATGCATACGCTGCCACGCATATCGGGGATCGCGGAGTGGTGCCCCGGTGTGGGCGCTTCGGGCTGGCCGGAGCGCGCCGAAAACGCGATCATCGCGCCCACGATGGCCAGGAGCGCGCCCAACGCCGCCGGAAAATATCCCGGTCCCATGTGTGCCAGGGTGCCGATGTGATAACTCATCGCCGCGGTCACCGCACCCACCCCGATGAGCACCATCAGCGCCCCGCCGTAATAGTCTTTCTTGAACTTTGTTGTGGTTGATTCCATGTTGCTCTCCTCCATCCTCAGGCTCGCGATGAGCCGTGGCGATATGCGCCGATTGCGGCGCCGGTCCTAACTGTCATGACCGCGATCGAAGATTAGAGAGTCAAGCTACCAACCCGCTTTCTGTCCGTTGTCAGTTGCCTGAATCCAAGGGTTATCACTGACGTGGGACTGACGCCCCGGCATCCAGAAACGCGGCTTAGCTTTCAAATCACGCGTTCGATGAAAGCTTCGCGCCTTGCATGCTTGCGGCCGAACTCAGCACGAACAGATCGGCGCAAATCGCACCACGTCATCGACTGCGTGGTCTAATCCCGCCGTGCAGCCCTCCAACACCTCTCGTCGCGCCTACTTCCTCCTGATCGTCACCACCCTGTTCTGGGGCGGCAACATGGTGGCTGCGCGCATGGCCGTGGGTGAGATTTCCCCGATGGCGTTGAGTTTTTTCCGGTGGCTGATCTGCGCCGTGTCGCTGATGGTCATTGCGCGCCGCGACGTCGCCGAGCATTGGCGTGCCCTGCTGCCGCACTGGAAGTTGATCCTGCCGATGGCGATCGGCGGCATGACGGCATACGGCAATCTGCTTTATGTGGCTGCGAGCCATACGTCAGGCATCAACCTGTCGATCATTCAGGGTGCAATCCCCGTCTTCGTACTGATCGGTGCGTTCGTCTTTCAGCGCAAGCGCACGAACGCGCTCACGCTGGCCGGCGTAGCCCTTACCTTGGTCGGTATCTTGTACATGGCCACGCGTGGCCATCTTGAAGCACTTACCACACTGCAATTCAATATCGGCGATGTCTATGTGGTCATTGCCGGGATTTGCTATGCGGGCTACGCGCTGGGCCTGCCCCATCGCCCCGCCGTGCCGGCCATCGTGTTCTTCACGGCGCTCGCATGCGTGGGCATGGTGGCGAGCTTGCCGCTGTTCCTTATTGAGGCCGCATCCGGCGATCTCCTGATGCCCACCACGCCCAAGGCATTTGCGATCGTGATGTACATCGGCCTGGGGCCCTCGTTCATCGCCCAGTTGCTGTTCATGCGAGGGGTGGCACTGATCGGCCCAAGCCGCGCCGGGCTCTTCATCAACCTGGTGCCGATCTTCGGCGCCATCATGTCGGTCCTGATCCTGGGCGAGCCCTTCGCGAGCTATCACGCCGTTGCGTTGGCGTGCGTGCTGGGCGGTATCTTTCTGGCAGAACGTAAACGGCCGGCAGCATAGAAAAAGGCGGACATGGTGTCCGCCTTTCGTTTGCTTGCTGCCTGCCGTCGAGCGCGGCCCCCTTTTGCGGCCTGCCCACGTTCATTTCTTGAAGCGAATGACGGCGCGCCGGCTATCGTCGGTTTGCGGCAACGACGCGATCTCTCCCAACGTCATGGGCTTTGTGGGAAAGCGCAACCGGTAATATCCGACTTCTTGCGCCGATACACCGCGTTCCTCAGCCATCAATTCGGTCACCGTCACGCCGCAAAAGCGCCCCTGGCACGGCCCCATTCCGCAGCGCAAGAACGCCTTCATCTGATTGGGACCTTGCACGCCGAGACGCGCGGTGTCGCGCACCTGCGCCGCCGTGACTTCCTCGCAGCGGCAGACGATCGTATCGCCGGTTGGCTTACGAAAGTTGTCCGGGGCCCGATAAAGCGTATCGAAGAACGCACGCCCTCGCGTGGCCCGGGCCAACGCCGCATGTGGCGCCACGCCAGCCCGATCGCGATGTTCGCGATCAATGCGGCCCAACTCAAATGCCGCATGGAGCGCCGCCAAGCGGCCGCGATGCTCGGCAGCGACGGCGCCCGCCACGCCCGCACCATCGCCCGCCATGCCGATATGGTCGACATTCGTACTGCCCCAGATATCGACCTGAGGTTCCCAGCAGACCAACGCGTCGTTCCATCGATGAGCGATACCCACTGCCTGCGTCAGATTGATGTTTGGGACAACCCCCTGATGCAACATCAGGTGATCGGCGTCGATCGTTTGAGCCGCACCACCTGCCGTATAGCGCACCGCCTTCAGGCGATCGTTCTCGCCAATGGCCTCGAGGGTAGACACATGCCGCACGATCGGCACCGAACGCTTGACCGCGCGCAGCAGTTTCAGCCCCTTCGCAAGATAGGGAGAACGCAGAAAGCCCCAGGCATGCGGTAACGCTCGGGTCGCGCGCCCAGGCGGTGTGGTCTCGAGCAACACATCGATCTTCACACCCGCATTCAGGTATTGCCACGCGAGCAGATAGAGCAGCGGACCGCAGCCGGCAAGGACGGTACGCGAGCCGGGCGCCACACCCGACTGCTTGAGCAGAATCTGCGCCGCGCCCGCGGTAATCACGCCAGGCAACGTCCAGCCCGGGATCGGAAAGGGACGCTCCTGGGCACCGGTCGCCAACAGGACATACCGCGTGTGAACCAGCCGCGCCTCGCCGCCAATGGAGTACGCCACCTCATAGCCTTTGCCGGTTGAATCGCCATCCAGACTGCCGATTGCCCACACCGTCGCGCCCGCTTCGTAGCGCGCCGCCGATCGCTCGAACGGCGCGACCAGACTCGCGCCGTGCCAATAGTCTTCACCGAGTACCGCTCGATCGACGAGGGGTGTGGTCGTGATCGCTCGATAGATCTGGCCCCCGGGAGTCATTTGTTCGTCCAGTACCAGCGTATCCACACCAAGGTCGGCCGCCTGCGTGGCGGCCGCCAGTCCGGCGGGCCCGGATCCGATCACCAGCAATTCACAGGTGCTTATCGCCGTCATTCGAGCACCTCGCGTGCACCGTGCTGACGCGCCACGTTCATCCCGGCGCGCACAAGCGTCATGCAGGCCTGCTGATTGGCGCGTCCGTCGATAGTGACCAGGCAGTCGTAACACACGCCCATCATGCAGTACGGTCCCCGGGGCACGCCAGTGACCACCGTGTCGCGGCAGGCATCGTCACCCGCCGCGAAGCACGCTGCGGCGACCGAGTCGCCCGGTCGGCATGGCACATCGCGGCCATTCAGGCTGATCGATATCGAGGCCTGCATCACTGCCGCCTCAGCTTCACGCAGCCGCTTGAACATGAAATCTCTCCGTGGAAAAACAGTGCAGCGCATCGCCGATGACCCCAGCCTGAACCATCGGTGCGTAATGGTAGGCATGCGCCGCTGCCAGGGTGACGCCGCTGTGGCATGTGGCCACGAAAGCCCCGGGATGAGACTGGGATTGTTCGTAGATGGGAAAACCATCCTTCGACATCACTCGCAACGCCGCCCAGGCACGCACGGCACGCACCTCGCGCAGCGCCGGAATCGTGCGCACGGCGCGATCGGCCAACGTGGCCAGCACCGGCAGGCCGGTGGTCTTGTCTTCGTATCCCATTTCTTCTTGCGAATCGCCAATGAGCCAGGTGCCCTCATCCATCTGCCGCAAACTGACCAAGGGCGTATCGAGAATGCGCCGCGTACGCTCCAGCACGATGATCTGGCCGCGTTGCGGCCGCACTGGCACGTCCAGGCCCACCTGCGCACCGAGTGCTTTGTTTGCCAAGCCGGACGCGAGCACTATCTTCTTGCCGCGGATGACGCCCGAAGGCGTTCGTACATCGAATACACCATTCTTGAGCGCGATCTCGCCGACCGCATGGTGCGGCAGGTAGTCGACACCCAGACGGTCGAACGCGGTGTGAAACGCCCGCAGCAACTTGAGCGGATTGGCAATGCCGTCAACCGGCGACCACGACGCACCGACCACATCGGGCCCCACGCCGGGGATCATGCTGGCCACCTCATGGCGATCCAGCATTTTCCAGGGGTACTGCGCCATGCCGGGCTGCGCCTGCAATCGTGTCATGAAATCGATGCGCGCTTCGCGCTCCACATCGCTCAACACCACATTGAGGCCGCCCCGCTGCTCCAGGTGCACATCGATACCGGTCAGATCGACGAGTGCGTCGGCGAGTCGCTGCCAGTCGCGTTGCGACGTCATCGTCCACTGACCGTACTGCGGCATACCCATGCCTTTGCTTTGCACCCAGATCAGGCCGAAGTTGCCGCGTGATGCACGATAGGCAACGTCGCCCTCGTCCAGTACGGCTACGCAGTCCTTATCGCGCGCAAGGCCGTAAGCGAGAGCGGAACCGACCAGCCCGCCGCCCACGACGACCACATCATAGATGCCACGATGTCGGCGCGGCCGCGCCACGCCAAGTGCGCCGGCCGGTGGTGTATCAGTCATGGCTATCCTTTGTTCCGGTGCCGCTCACTGCGGGGTAATCCCCGCGATATTCGACACGCGCTGCCATTTCGCGGTATCGGCTTTGATGGTTTCGGCCAGCGCCGCCGAGCCGGTGCCGGATGCTTCGATACCCTGGCTGAGCAGAAACTTCTTCATCGTCGGATCGGCCAGCACGGCATCCAGGTTGTCGGCGATCTTCTTCTGCAGGTCGGCCGGCATATTGGCGGGTGCCAGAATGGCGAACCAGATCAGCGCCTCGAAGTTGGGCAGGCCGCTTTCCGCGACGGTGGGCACGTCCGGCAACAAGGGCGATCGGCTGCGCGAGGTCACTGCCAGTGCGCGAAGTTTGCCCGCCTTCAGCGGCTCCAGCGACGTCATCACCACATCGAGCATCATGTCCACATGGCCGCCCAGCACATCGATGAGTGCCGGACCCGAACCCCGATATGAAATGTGATTCATCTTCACGCCTGCTTCCGCCGCAAAATACGCGGCACCCAGATGGCTCGACGTGCCCGGTCCAGCCGACGCGTAGCTCACCTCACCGGGCTTGGCCTTCGCGAACGCGATGAATTCAGCCAGCGTATTGGCTTTGACCGACGGGTTGACGACGATCAGATCCGGAATGGTGCCGATGGTCGTGATCGGCGTGAAGTCACGCACGATGTCATAAGGCAAGTTGGCGGTCACGCTCGGTGCGATGGCATGGGTAGACACCGTGCCCATCAGCAACGTGTAGCCATCGGCAGGTTGGCGTGCGACATAGCCAGTGCCGATGACTCCGCTGGCACCGGCCTTGTTTTCGACCACCACCGTTTGATTGAGCCGCTTGCCCAACTCGTTGGCAACCTGGCGCGCCACGAGGTCGGTCGAACCACCATTCGCATAAGGCACAATCAGATGAATCGGTTTATTGGGCCACGCATCGGCCGCGGTCACGGTCGCAACAGCGGAAAGCATTGTTACTGCAAGCGCGCATTGCGCGAGTGTTCTTCGCATATCAAGCACTGCATTCCCCTTGAATTTTTTTGCCGTAATCGATCGACGATGGCATTCGTAATCGTGCTGAAATAGTACGCACGGCCAAATGCGACGTCGACAATGCCGAACTTATAGGCGCATAACTTTCAAGCGATGAAATCCACCGACCTGAATCTTCTCGTGCACTTCGATGCACTGATGTCGTGCAAAAGCGTGTCGCAGGCAGGCGAAGCCATGGGCATCAGCCAACCCGCCATGAGCTCCGCATTGAGCCGCCTTCGTTATTTGTTTGGCGACCCCTTGCTCGAGCGCGAAGGCAATACATGGACACCCACGGCGCGCGCACGCGAGCTTCACCGCACTTTCCAGCCCCTGCTGCATGCCTGGCAACGATCGACGTCGCCCGAAACAGCATTCGACCCGGCTACCACCACACGTGTTTTTCATATCTACGCGACCGACTACCTGCAATACGTCGTGCTCCCGCGTATCCTGCCGCGTGTCAAAGCGGGTGCGCCGCATGCACAGATTCGGTGCCTGCCGCCCAAGACGTCCGGCGCCCCGGATATGTTGTCGGGCAATTACGTGGAGTTGTATTTCGGTCACTACCCACAGCCGCCCGATAGCCTGCGCGCGCGGTTTCTGTTTGAAGAGGCAAGCACGTGCCTGGTGCGTGCCGGTCATCCTGCATTGAGCCGCGAGTGGAACCTCGAAACCTACCTGCAGTATGAGCACATGGATGCCTCGGGCTACGCGGGCTACTTCAACGCACAGGTCGACGCTGCGTTGCAAGCGCAAAACCTGCAGCGCAGCGTAGGCGCATTGCTCAGCAGCTATGTGGCCACACCGTTCGCGCTGGCCAGCACCGACATGATCGCCACGCTACCCACGAGCGTGGCGCGAGGCTTGGCGGCCGCCAGCGGCACTGTGATGCTGCCGACGCCGCTCCCCCTGCCGCCACTGAGCGTGTCGCTCTATTGGCACGAGCGCTATCAAAACGATCACGCCCATGCGTGGATGCGGCAGTGCATCGGCGCAGCATTCGATCGCACGCTGGCGCCTTGAAGTCAGCGCGCGCGTACCTTAGACCAAGGCACCGCGCGTTGAGCCTGCCTCGTGATTGAGGCTATCCAAGGCGAGATCGACGAGCTCACCATATGCGGCACGCGCCGCCTGCTCACCGATGCACCCGTCCAGCAGATCGCGCGCCAGCGCGGCCACCGAACGCTCGGCGGGAACGCCCAAGCCTCCCGCACCTGACGTTTCAAGTCGCACGCTTTCACCCTGTTTGAGCGTCATGTTCGCTGTCTTGGACGACAGCACTTCTTCGCTGCCATCCGGCGCGAAGCGCACCAGTCGAGATTGACGGCCGTCGCCCCCGCCCAACACGCCCGTCGCCCGACCGACAGTGTGATTGTCGGAACGCGCAGAGAACACGATGCCATTGCCGCGCGCGGATATCTGCCGTGCGACCGCCATGCCGCCGCGCATGCGGCCTACGCCACCCGACTCGGGCACGAAGGCGTATTCATCGACTTGCAGCGGGTATTCGTTCTCCAGCGCTTCGATCGGTAGATTGGACGAGTTGGTCATATGGACATGGATGCCGTCCATGCCGTCCATATCGAAGCGCGCACCCGCGCCGCCCGCCACCGTTTCGAGATAGACGAAGTCGCCCAAACGCCGTTCGAGTTTGCCGGAGAACACGATTGCGGGGCACACGTCATTGCTCGACGCCATGATCCGCGATTCGGGCAACACGCCGCGAAACGCGCCGAAAATCGCGCCTGCCACTTTCTGTGCCGTGAGCGATCGCGCACCCACCGCCGCAGGGGGCAGCGGATTGACGATGGTGCCCACCGGCGCCACGATGTCCAACGGTTCGAACAGACCGGCATTGGCCGCGAGCTCCGGATCGAGCAACGCTTTCACCGCGTAGTACACGCATGCATTGAGCGCACTCACCGGCAAGTTCATGGCGCCACGGGCTTGCCCGCTGGACCCATTGAAATCGAACTTCAACCGGCCATCGGCCACCGTCACTTCAACATGGATCTCGACCGGCGCGCCCCCTGCGCCTAGTCCGTCGTCATCGAGCACGTTGACGAAACGGTATGTACCTGGCGTGAGTTCGGCAATGCGGCGCGTGAGCCGAATGCGTGTGTAGCGAATCACATCGTCCACGGCAGTCAGGGCGCGCGCCACGCCCATCTGGTTCAGCAAGCCCTTTACGGCATCGGCACCCCGCTTATTCGTGGCCACCTGCACTTTCAAGTCCAGCGTGCGTTCTTCGGGATCGCGGGTATTGTGGCTGATCAAGCGCAGCAGTTCTTCATCGAGCACACCTTCGCGCACGATGCGCACCACCGGAATGCGGATGCCCTCTTCGAACACCGTGCGCAACCCACCTGCAATCGAGCCGGGCACGGAGCCGCCCACATCCGAGTGATGGCCCACGTTCGCCGCGAAAAACACCAGGCGGCCTTCATGGAACACCGGCGTCACGATGTTGATATCGGGCAGATGGCTGCCACCGGCCAGGTAGGGATCGTTGCTGATGAACGCGTCGCCGTCCCGGATGCGATCGGCGGGATAGTGCGCCAGCACTGCCGCCATCGCGCCGTTGAGCGACCCCAGATGCAGCGGAATCTGCGTGCCCTGCGCCACAAGGCGGCCCTGGCTGTCGAACAGCGCCACTGAGCAATCCTTGCGTTCCTTGATGTTGGTCGAGAACGACGACCGCACCAGCGTGTTGTTCATGTCTTCGGTAATCGACAACAGCCGATTGGTGAAGACTTCCATTTCGATCGGGTCGCGAATCGCGTCTTTGTCATTCATGATGTATTCCCTCTTTATCCGGCGATGCGCACGACGATGTTGCCGTAGTCGTCGACGCGGGCATGCTGGCCGGGTGCGATTACGGTGGTCGAACTCATCTCTTCGAAAACGACGGGCCCCGCAAAGGCCGCCCCGCTGCCTAATCGGTCGCGGTCGTACACCGCCGTACTCAGCCAGCCATGCGCCGCACCGAAATAAATATCGCGCCACGAAACAGGCTCGGGCATCGCAGCGGCAGCCAATGTGGCCAACGGCGCCTTGATGACGGTGCCCACTGCCTTCACACGACAATTGATGATCTCGATGGCCCGATCGGGCACGTTGTAGCCGTACTCGCGAAGATGCGCATCGTGAAAGCCGGCATCGAACGCTTCAAAGTGCAGGGCGTCGATGCTCGGCATGGCCACTTGCACCTCGAAGTTCTGCCCCACATAGCGCGCGTCGATGACGGCCTCGTAAATCCGATCGGACGCGACCACACCTTCCCGTGCCAACCAGGCTTCTGCGTCCGCTTTCAGACGCGCCATCTTTTCGATGATCCGCCCCCAGCCCGCCGCGTCGATCAACGCGATATCGCTTTCGACGAAATCGAACGAAATATTGGTGAGCAACATGCCCCGCGCGCACATCGTGCCGGGCTCTTGCGGCACCACCACGACTGGAATGCCGCACTCCCGTGCCACATCCATCGCGTGCAAGGGTCCCGCGCCGCCGAAGGCAAACAGCGCAAAGTTGGAGAGATCGTACCCACGCTCTGTGGACACCGACCGGATGGCTCGGCTCATATTGGCATTGGCGATGCGAATGATGCCTTCGGCCGCAGCTTCGAGCGTGAGACCAAGCGGCTTGGCGACCTTCTCCATCACGACCGTGCGCGCCGCCGCCGCATCCACAGTCATCTTGCCCTTGAGCAGGCTTTTGGGATTGAGCCGTTGCAAGGCAAACATCGCATCGGTAATCGTCGGCACCTCGCCGCCGCGACCGTAACCGACCGGTCCCGGCACCGCGCCTGCACTATGCGGGCCCACCTTCAGCGATCCTGTTTCGTCCAACCAGGCGATGCTGCCGCCGCCTGCGCCAATCACGTGAATATCGACCATCGGCGTTTTGACGGGATAACCGGCCACCTGCCGATTGGAGGTGAACATCGGCTTGCTCTCATGGATCAGCGAGACGTCGGTACTCGTGCCGCCCACATCGAAGGTCACGATCTCGGGAAACCCGGCGATGCGACCGACTACCGCGGCGCCAACCACGCCGGCCGCCGGCCCGGACAGGCAGGTGCGTACCGGATAGTGGCGCACGGTTTCGATCGACATCAACCCGCCATTGGAGTGAATGGTAAAGGGCTCAACAGCGATGCCGGCGGCAGAAACGCGGTCCAGGAAGCGCTGCAGATAGCGTTCCATTCGCGGTCCTACCGCAGCATTCAGCGCCGTCGTCGACAGCCGTTCATACTCGCGAAACTCCGGCAGCACGTCACTCGAAATACTGATGTAAACGTCGGGCAGCACTTCCCTGACGATGTCGCGCGCACGCTGCTCATGAACGGGGTTGCGATAGGAATGCAGAAAGCAGATCGCGATCGCCTCCACGCCTGCTTCGTGCAGATATTCGGCTGCCGCGCGCACTTCATCTTCGTTCAGTACCGTTTGCACGTTGCCTTTGGCGTCCACGCGTTCAGCCACCTCACGGCGCAGCGCGCGCGGCACCAAGGTGGGGGGCTTGATCACGCTGTAATCGTAAAGATGCGGCCGCACCTGGCGGCCGATCTCAAGCACATCGCGAAAGCCGCGCGTTGTGATCAGGCCGCATACCGCGCCTTTGCGTTCGATGATCAAATTGGTGGCGACAGTGGTGCCGTGACCGATATGGCTGATATCGGCCGGGGCGATCGCATGCGCCGCCATCAGGCCCTGAATGCCGTTATTGATGGCCTCCGACGGATCGTGCGGCGTCGACGGCACTTTGAAGAACGCGACGCTGCCGCTCTGCTCGTTCACCAGCGTGAAGTCCGTGAACGTGCCGCCGACGTCGATACCGATTCGATACATGTGCTTTGCCCCTTGTGGCGTAATGCGTGACAAGGGACAAATGGTAGGGGCCGTGTTGTCCTGCCGGAAGATGTCCGACGCTTATGCCGGTATATGTCGACGCTTATAAGCCGGTCTCGACAACCCGTGGCATCGGCCCCCAGGCAATATATAGTGGAGTGGTTGTCCAGACGATGTGGGAGGCATGCCCCGCAGTCAGTTCGCGCGACGGAGTAGCTCCTGCATCGATCACTGATTCAGCCGGAAGACCGGTCAAAACAAGGGGAAGTGCAATGGATAGTTATACCGAACGCAGCTTTGGCGCAATCGAGCGCGGCGTGACTGGCAAGATCGGCATCGCGGTCGTGGACTTTCAGTTGGCGTTTACCGACGCCCGCTTTCCGATGGGCGGCGCCGCCTTGGTAGAACGCGCTGTCATCAACAGCGCGCGTCTGCTCGAGGTTGCACGGGCGAACAACATCCCTGTCGTTTCGTGCTACACGGCATACAACAACCCACGAGAAATACCGCCCTGGAAGATACGCGAACTACATGAATCGTTCAGTATCGGCGATCCCGGGAATGCCCTCGATCCACGCATCGAGGACACCGCTTACGACGTCATCCTGCGTAAAACCGCACCCTCGATCTTCTTTCAGACCTCAGCGGCCCTCGTGTTTACCAAAGCCGCCGTCGAAACAGTGGTTATCGTGGGCTGCAATACCAGCGGTTGCGTACGCGCCTCGGTCAATGACGCGTTCTCCCACGGCTTTCATGTGGTGGTTCCCGAGGACTGCTCAGGAGATGTGGAGGAAGGTCCTCATCGCGACAACCTCCGTGATGTGGGGCGCCGCTATGCCGACATCATGATGGCCGATGACATCATTGACGCCATATTGACCAACCGAGCGCTGCAACGCTCGGTCGCCTAAATACCGCCGCATCGACAAGCCCTTAAAACTTCGGAATGCGTAGCGTGCGGCTGATCATCAACGTGCCGGAGAGCACGAACAGCAGGCTCAGCGGATGCAAATCCCAGGGGCCGATCGCCATGCTGCCACCCCACAGCGCTTCGCCCAACCGGCCTTGCCAAGCCGCCAGTGCCAGTACGCCCGTGATGACCACACTGGTCGGAATCGGCGTGCCTTCGAAGTAGCTCACCTTGCCGCTTTCACCCGACATCGACTCGGCCGTGACGTTGTAGCGCGCCAATCGGCTCACGCCGCAGCACACGAAATAGATCATGCCGACCACATCCCAGCCACCATGCATGCCCGCAGCGAACCCGAGCGCGGCCGGTGCGACGCCAAACGAAATCACATCAGCCAACGAATCGAGCTCGCGGCCCAACGCCGAGTGCTGCTGGCGCCACCGTGCGATGCGTCCATCGAGCACATCGAATGCGAAGGCGGCAGGCGCCATCACGGCAGCCGCCAAAAAGTGCTGCGGATTTTGAGTGACCAGATAAACCATCGCCAGAAACACGCCGGCCACGCCGCAGGCGGCATTGCCCAGCGTAAAGAAATCCGCGAGGTGAAACTCGCGGATCATCGAAAAGTGACGGCGGCGCGGTTTTTCCTGCACCTCGGCGCTGTGTTCGGATGGCATAACTACTCCTTGAATACGTCGATCTGAATGCGTCGATCCCGTAGCGGGTTCGACGATAGCTTGCACGTCGCGTGCCTTGACTGTCGGCATTCAGCATTGGGAAACAAAATGCGTCGCCCCGACGCGCTAGCGCGAGACGAGTTCGACCCAATAACGTGTCACGTAGCGCGTCCGAATCGGGTAAGTGGTTTGCAGCGTGCCCAACACCCGGTCGGTGTCCTCAACCGGGAAAACACCCGTCACCTTCAGGTCGGCGACATCAGCGGCACAGCGCACCACACCGCGGCGATAGCGGGTGAGTTCGGCCGCCACATCATGCAGTTGCATATCCTGGGCAATCAGGAGGCCATGCGTCCAGGCCAGCACGCGGTTGTCGGCCGGCACCGGCGGCGTATCGTCCACCCCGGGGCCAAATGTGGTTTGCCATCCCCCCAGCAGCATGCGCGATCCTGCCGCACCCGGGCGTTTGTCTACCAGGGTGGCGGATCCCGACAGGACCGCGACTCGAGTGCGGCCCTCGTCCTGCCGTACGGCGAAATGACTGCTGGCGGCATCGATCTGCCCCTGTGCCGTCACGACGACAAAGGGACGAGCCGCCAAGGCGCGATCGGGTGCGACGCGAACGCTGATTTCACCGCGCGTGAGCAAGATCGTGCGGCGCGTGGCATCGAAACGCACATCCACTGACGTATCGGTATTGAGGATCAGCACGCTACCGTCCTGCAGCACGACCTCGCGGCGCGCGCCTACGCCCGTGTGGTAATCGGCGAGCCACTCGCGCCAAGGCAACACGTAGCTCCCACCCACGCCAGCCGCACCGACCAGGGCGACGCCGAGCGCGGCGCGGCCGAGCCATTGACGGCGCGTAAGGCGGGGAGCGGCACTTTCCTGTTCGAAATAGGCGCCCGAGCGCTGCGCGTACACCTGCAGCATGCGCTCGGCAGCGTCGCCCGCTGCGCGATGAGCAGGACTTTGGTCACGCCAAGCTTCGAATGCCCGCCGACGGGGCGACCCCGGATAACCGGTCTCGAGCGGCACCATACCGGCCGCTTCGATCAGCAGCGCTTCTTCTGCCTGAAGGTCAGGCCGGTCGCTCGCAGTCATCGCTATGTAAACCAAAAAGAGGGCGTACAGCAGCGGCGCGCATGCCTCTGCTGGAGTAACAAAATGGAACAATTTTGATTCTAAACGTTCTAGGTGCCAAATGCACGCACTCTGTGGCGATCGTGCTGCATTGGGTGCCGAACCCCACGATATGTGGCCGCGACCCGCGTCGGTTGTGGCGCCGACTTCGTCCAAGCACGCCGCACACGAGCTCAAGCCGGAGACAACGGTTTAGTAAGATCGCAGCCTCCCCTCACTGCAGGCACCGCCATGTTGATCTTGTTGGACCAGGACGGCGTTCTCGCCGATTTCGAGCATGCTTTTCTTTCGGCGTGGGCGACCCGTTATCCCGAGATCGCGCCTGTCGCGTATGAGGATCGGCGATCGTTCAAGATTCTGGAGGATTACCCCGAAGCCCTACGCGGCAAGGCCGAGGCGCTTTACACCGCGCCAGGCTTCATCCGGGATCTCCCGCCGGTGCCGGGCGCAGTCGACGCCTTCCATGCCTTGCTGGCGATGGGTTGGGATGTGCGTATCTGCACCTCGCCGCTCACGCAATACGAGAATTGCGTGGCGGAAAAGTATCATTGGGTTGAACGCCATCTGGGCCGCGATGCGACCCAACGCATGATCCTCACCCGCGACAAAACGCTGGTGCGCGGCGACCTCATCATCGACGATAAACCGCGCATCGAAGGCGCGGTGAAGCCGTCCTGGCGGCACATCGTTTATGACGCGCCCTACAACCGTGAGGTGACCGAAGCGCCACGGCTGACGTGGCAGAACTGGCGCAATGTGCTGGCCGGCGAGCTGTATCGCGGCGACTACTGAAGCGATGAATGGCTGCGCGCGGATGTTGGCGCATGGTTCTCAGGCTCGCTTTCAACGGGCCGCGCCGCTCGGTCGTGGCCTCGGTGGGTTATCGCTGGTGATGAAAAAAGGGTGGCGCATGGCCACCCTTTTGTTCGCATGCATCCGCGGGCGCCGTGCGGCCCCGCCGCAATCTATCGGCGTTTGAGTTGCGACACGTCGCGCACGGCACCGCGATCGGCACTGGTGGCCAATGCGGCATACGCCTGCAACGCTTGCGACACATAGCGCTCACGACCGATCGGCTGCCACGCATCGGCACCGCGCGCCACCATCGCTGCCCGGCGCGCCGCCAACGTGGCGTCGTCCACGCCCAATGCGATGCGGCGGTTGGGGATGTCGATATCGATGGCATCGCCATCTTCCACCAGCCCGATCGTGCCACCTTCGGCCGCTTCCGGGGAGGCGTGACCGATCACCAGGCCCGACGAACCGCCGGAGAAACGCCCGTCGGTAAACAGCGCGCATTGCTTGCCCAAGCCCTTGGACTTGAGATACGACGTGGGATACAGCATCTCCTGCATGCCGGGGCCACCCTTGGGGCCCTCATAGCGAATGATGACCACGTCACCCGGTTGCACCACGTCGCCCAGAATGGCTTCCACTGCGTCGTCCTGGCTTTCGAATACCCGCGCACGCCCACTGAATACCCACTGGCTTTCGTCCACGCCGGCCGTTTTCACGATGCAGCCCTTTTCGGCGATATTGCCGTACAGCACAGCCAGGCCGCCATCTTTCGAATACGCGTTGGGCACGCTGCGGATGCAGCCTTCCGTGCGGTCGAGATCGAGCGTGAGGAACGTTTGGTCCTGACTGAATGCAACTTGTGTGGGCACGCCGCCAGGCGCCGCACGATAGAACTTCTGCGCGGCTTCGCCGGCGCCGCCGTTGATGTCCCAAGCGGCGATCGCGCCACCCAGCGTGCCGCTGTGCACGTTGCCTGTTTCCAGATCGAGCAAGCCGGCACGACCCAGTTCGCCCAGGATGCCGATCACGCCGCCGGCGCGATGCACGTCTTCGATATGGAACTTGTCGGTGAGCGGCGCAGCTTTGCACAGGCAAGGCACATTGCGCGAAATGCGATCGATGTCAGACATGGTGAAGTCCACACCCGCTTCTTGCGCGGCCGCCAGCAAATGCAGCACGGTATTGGTCGAGCCGCCCATCGCCACGTCCAGCGTCATCGCGTTTTCGAACGCCGAGCGCGATGCGATATTGCGCGGCAATACCGACGCGTCGTCCTGCTCGTAATAGCGTTTGCACAACTCCACGACCAGCGAGCCTGCGCGTTCGAACAACCCGCGGCGCCAGGCGTGCGTGGCCACGATCGTGCCGTTACCCGGCAATGCCAGGCCCAACGCCTCGGTCAGGCAGTTCATCGAATTGGCCGTGAACATACCGGAACAGGAACCGCACGTGGGGCAGGCGCTGCGTTCGACCGCTTCGACCTCGGCATCGCTGACCTTGGGGTCGGCGGCCTTGATCATGGCGTCGATCAGATCGATCTTGGCGATCACTTGTCCGTCGACGGGCGACTTGACCTTGCCGGCCTCCATCGGGCCGCCCGACACGAACACGACGGGAATGTTCAGGCGCATGGCGGCCATCAACATGCCCGGGGTGATCTTGTCGCAGTTCGAGATGCACACCATGGCGTCGGCGCAATGCGCGTTGACCATGTACTCCACCGAATCGGCGATGAGTTCGCGCGAGGGCAACGAGTACAGCATGCCGCCGTGGCCCATCGCGATGCCGTCGTCCACGGCGATGGTGTTGAATTCCTTGGCTACGCCGCCGGCCGCTTCGATCTGCTTGGCCACCAACGCGCCCAGGTCGCGCAGATGCACGTGGCCCGGCACGAATTGCGTGAACGAATTGACCACGGCAATGATGGGTTTGCCGAAGTCGCCGTCCGTCATGCCGGTGGCGCGCCAGAGAGCGCGGGCGCCGGCCATGTTGCGGCCATGGGTAGTCGTGCGTGATCGATAGTGCGGCATGATGGTCTGAGAAGCGGGAAAGTCGCGGGTGGAAAACCCGACATGATAGTGCGGCTTGACGCCGGACGCACATCGGCCTTGAAATGGCGGTCGGCTTCCGTTTTACAGCGCGCTTTTCGGAATCCCTTCTTCGCTCCCCTTTTCAGTTGTCTGTGAAGTTGCTTGCTCACTGCTTGTTCCATTGCTTGCTCGCTGCTTGTTCAGGTCCTTATTCAGTTGCTTGTTCAGTTGCTTGCTGACTTGGTTGCTCACCCGCCATCCACCTTCCTCTTTCTCAATCGCCTCCTACTTCAATCATGATGTGCGCCGATCCCAACAACGCAGCCACGCCGCATGATGCGTCGTTCCCCGCAGACGCACCGCGCGTGCGCGACGCCACTGACGCCGACCTGCCCGCGATCAAGGCGATCTACGCGCACCATGTGCTGCACGGCACGGGTTCATTCGAAACCGAACCGCCATCGATTGCCGAGATGGCGCAGCGCCGCGCGAATGTGCTCGGCCTTGGCCTGCCCTATCTGGTCGCAGAAAGCGCCGGCGAGATCGTCGGCTTCGCCTACGCCACGCATTACCGGCCGCGTCCGGCCTACCGGCATACGGCGGAAGACTCGGTGTATATCAAGCCCGGCATGACCGGGCGCGGCGTCGGCAGCCTGTTGCTGGCCGAGGTCATTTACCGATGCGAAACCGGCGGGTGGCGCCAGTTGATCGCCAACGTGGGCGACAGCGGCAACGCGGGCTCGCTCGCGCTGCATGCCCGCCATGGCTTTCGCACGGCAGGCACCCTGCAATCCGTTGGATTCAAATTCGGACGCTGGCTGGATACGGTGCTGATGCAGCGCGACTTGGGCGCAGGCGATACCACACCGCCCGACCGGGCATCATGATCGCGCGCTGAGCGAGATGACCATGCGTCGAACATCATGACGGTGCGCTGAACGTCATGACTATCCACCACATCGTGAGGGTGCGCTGAACGTGATCACCGGGCGCTGAGCAAGCGGCAAGTCGGCACGCTGGGGAGAAATTTTCCCTGATTGCGCAATGCGCGCTACGCTAGCGCTTGACGCAGCAGGCATGCCACCTGCTTTGCCCGCTGCCCTCATCCGTCGATACTTGGAGAACGACCATGGCCCAAACCGTTATCGGCGTATTCGATTCGTATGACCGTGCGAACGAAACTTCGGCCGCGCTGGTGTATGCCGGCATTCACATCGAACATATCGAAGTGCATGCGCGCGCCGCCACCACATCACACGAGGTCGCCCCGCGCGAACCTGGCTCGACCGATGCGGAAGCCGATGCCCATGCGCATCCCGAGCGCAGCGTGCTCGAAAGCATCGAACACTTTTTCGCCAACATGTTTGGCCCCGACGATCGTTCTGAAGAAACCGGCCATTATCACGAAGCCATGCGCCGCGGCGGCGCGCTGGTGATCGTGGAAGTCGCCGACGAGGCGCAATTGCAAACAGCGACTACCGTGCTTCAACGGGCCGGTGCCATCGACATCGAGCAACAAGCCGAGCATTGGGAAGCGGATGGCCACACCGGCTTCGATCGCGCTGCCGTGCCGTTCACGGTCGACGAAGCGGAGGCCGAGCGCCGCGCATTCGCCAAGGCTCAAGCCGATAGCGTGGCCGATGGTCGTGAAGCGGGCAATCGTGCCGTGCGGGTGTACTCGCGGGATCGTTGATCGCCCAGCGTTACCGCAGATCAGCACGCCTCGCTCGTCAAGGGTGAGGCGTCAAACATTACCCGTCGGGCATCATGCGCCACACATTGGGCGTCAGGCGGTCGACTTGACCGCCTGCCAGCGCGCCCACCCCGCTGCGCGCAGTGCGCACGCGGGGCAATGCGCGCATCCGTAGCCCCAGGCGTGGCGCGCACCGCGTTCGCCCAGATAGCAGGTGTGGCTGTCCTCAACCACGATGTCCACCAGCGCCTGGCCGCCGAGTTGCTCGGCCAGCGCCCAGGTCTCGGCTTTGTCGATCCACATCAACGGCGTCTCGATCGTGAGCCGGGCGCCCAAACCCAGCCCCAAGGCCACTTGCTGCGCCTTGATCGTGTCGTCGCGGCAATCCGGGTAGCCTGAAAAATCGGTCTCGCACATCCCGCCTACGAGCACGTCGATCTGGCGCCGATAGCCCAGCGCGGCTGCCAAGGTCAGGAACATCAAGTTGCGGCCCGGCACGAAAGTATTAGGCAACCCGTTGGCCTGCATTTCGATGGCGCGATCTTCGGTCATCGCCGTGCCGCCGATCTCACCCAGGACGGACAGATCCAGCAGGTGATCCTCCCCCAACCGCTCAGCCCAGTGCGGATACTGCGCCACGATGGCAGCACGCACTTTCAGGCGGGCATCGAGTTCGATGCGATGGCGTTGGCCGTAGTCGAACGCGACCGTTTCGACGCGCTCATAGCGATTGAGCGCCCAGGCGAGGCAGGTGGTCGAATCCTGGCCGCCCGAAAACAGGACGAGCGCGCGGCGAGTGGAAGGCAAGACAGACATATCGTTGAGCAGACGGCGACAGGGAGATAAAGACGAACTTTAACGTACACCCGCCGACTTTCAACGTGCAGACCAAGACTCCGGCGTCGGCGCGAATACGCCTGCAGGTCCCTGTGTCACGACGCGCACCCGTGCGTACAATGGATTTTCCCTGCAACACCCGACCTTGGAATTCCTTTCATGTCTGCTGTGCGCCCGAAGTCAGCCTCCCTCGAACCCATGCGTAACGACATTCGACTGCTCGGGCGATTGCTCGGCGAGGTCATTCAGGCGTGTGAGGGCAAACGGATCTACGACACGATCGAGGCGTTGCGGCGGCATGCCGTCAGCCTGCGGCGCGCCGATGCGCCGCACGACGGCGAGGCGATTGCCAAGCAGGTTCGAACGCTGAAAGGGCATGACGCCAACTCGGTGGCGCGCGCGTTCAGCTACTTTCTGCACCTGTCCAACATCGCCGAAGATCGCGACCAGAACCGCCGGCAACGCGAACGTGCGCTGGCCGACGACACGCCCACGCGCGGCAGCCTGCGCGATGCCTTGAGCATGCTGAAAGCGCAGGGCGTAGGCACGGCCCGCGTACGCAAATGGGTGGATGACGCGCTCGTCATGCCGGTGCTCACCGCGCACCCCACCGAAGTACAACGCAAGAGTACGCTCGACGTACACCGCGAAATCGCGGCGGCGCTCATGCAGCACGATCGCGAGTTGACGCCCGATGAGGCCGCCGAACTGCAGCGCAATCTGCTGGGGCGCATCGCCACGTTGTGGCAGACGCGAATGCTGCGCTACGAGCGGCTTACCGTGGCGGACGAGATCGAGAATGCGCTGTCGTATTACCGCAGCACCTTTCTCACGGTGGTGCCGCGCCTGTATGCCGACATGTCGCGCCTGCTCGAACGCGACACGCCGGCGCCGTTTGCACAACCGCCCGCCCCGCTTGCGCCCTTCCTGCGCATGGGCAGCTGGATCGGCGGCGATCGCGATGGCAATCCCAACGTCGACGCCGAAACGCTCGATCGCGCCACGCTGCGCCAGGCTACGGTGTTGTTCGATCATTACCTGACCGACGTGCATGCGCTGGGCGCCGAATTGTCGATCAGCACATTGTTGATCGATGCCGACGATGCGCTGCAAACGCTGGCCGATGCCGGAGGCGACGTCTCGCCGCATCGTCAGGATGAGCCGTATCGCCGGGCCCTTGTCGGCATGTATGCCCGATTGGATGCCACGGCACGGGTGCTCACGGGCAGCAGCCCGGCACGCCGGCCGACGGGCGCGGCAGAGCCCTACCCGGGTCCCGAAGCCTTCGCGCACGACCTCGCCATCATCGACGATTCGCTGGCCGCGCACCATGCCGCACCCATCGCGCGCCTGCGGTTGAGCGGGCTGCGGCAGGCCGTCGCCGTGTTCGGCTTCCACCTGGCCACGCTGGATCTGCGCCAAAGTTCAGATGTGCACGAACGCACGCTGACCGAACTCTTCACGCGCGCCGGCATGCAGCACGAGGGCAAGCCGCTCGAATACAACCTGCTTTCCGAAGACGATCGTGTGGCCTTGCTGCGCGCCGAACTGGCACAAGGCCGCCCGCTTGCTTCGCCCTGGATCGAATACAGCGAAGAGACCCGCCGCGAGCTCGGCATCTTCCGCGCAGCCGCCTCGGCGCGCGCTCGATTCGGCAAACATGCCATTCGCCAAGCCATCGTGTCGCATACCGAAACCTTGAGCGACCTGCTCGAAGTGCTGGTGCTGCAACGCGAAGGCGGGCTCACATCGCCGCCCGACGCTCAGGGCAATGGCGGCAACGACGGGCTGATGGTGGTGCCGCTTTTCGAAACCATTCCCGATCTGGAAAATGGTCCCGGCATCATGGAAGCGTGGTTGCGGCTGCCCGAAGTGCGGGGCCGCATTGCGCGCTCGCAGGACGGCGCGCAAGAAGTGATGCTGGGCTATTCCGACAGCAACAAGGACGGCGGCTTTCTCACGTCGAACTGGTCGCTGTATGAAGCCGAGCGCGCGCTGCTCGACGTATTCAACCGTCACAAGGTCAAGCTGCGTCTCTTCCATGGCCGCGGCGGCTCCGTGGGGCGCGGCGGTGGTTCGAGCTTCGATGCCATCCTGGCGCAACCGCCCGGCACCGTCGACGGCCAGATCCGGCTCACCGAGCAAGGCGAAGTCATTCAGAGCAAATACAAAGATGCCGAGGTGGGACGCTGGCATCTCGAATTGCTGGTGGCGGCCACCTTGGAGACGAGCCTGGTGCCGCAGCGCGCGGCACGCGATGCGGAAGAGGTGCACTTCGCGCGTTACGGCGCGGCGCTGGCGCATATGTCGGCGCGCGCGCAACGGGCGTACCGCGGCCTGGTCTACGACACGTCGGGCTTCACGCAATATTATTTTTCGTCCACGCCGGTCAACGAGATCGCCGGTTTGAATATCGGCTCGCGCCCCGCGTCACGCAAGAAGGGGCAGCGCATCGAGGATCTGCGCGCCATCCCTTGGGGCTTTTCGTGGGCACAATGCCGCTTGATGCTAACGGGCTGGTACGGTGTGGGCTCGGCGATCGAGGAATATCTGGAGCATGGCGCCGAGGGCGCGCCGGGCACGCAACGCGCACGCCTGGCGCTCCTGCGCAGCATGGCGCGCGACTGGCCCGTATTTCGCACGATGCTCTCGAACATGGAAATGGTACTGGCCAAATCCGATCTCACGATCGCCGCCGGCTACGCGCAACTGGTGCCGCAGAAGGCGATTCGCGATCGCATCTTCGGCATCATTTCGCAAGAGCATGCGCGCACGCTCAAGGTGCTCAAGCTGTTGACGCAACGCGAATTGCTGGCAGATAACCCGTCATTGCAAGCCTCGCTGCGCGAACGCTTCGCCTATATCGATCCGCTCAATTACCTGCAGATCGAACTCATCCGCCGTCACCGTAGCCGCCAGGCCAAAGGCAGCGGCGCGATGGATGAACGTGAGCAACGTGTGATTCACCTCACGATCAACGGCATCGCCGCAGGGCTGCGCAACTCGGGCTGAAGGCCAAACGTCCCGCCCTTTTCGCGCGACTCGGCATAACCGTTTGCGTTCATTCCAGCGTCCGCTGCATGAACGCAACATTGCGGCCTCGATGGCGCGTCACTCTCCCGCAAGATCAGGGCTGGCAGGCGGCAGCGCCAGCGGCTAAGCCGCGCGCCGCTAACGACCATTCACACCCGAATTGCTGCATTGCCGCATCGAAACATGGAAAAACCACGCGTTTATGTGTCCATCTGGCGGACGTTTCGCCATGTTCGTTCTGGATCGCGTCATCGCCGCTCGCTACCATCGCCCAAAATAATCATTCGCAATGCGCACGCACGTTCGTATTGCGAACATTCACGAGACAGTTATGACCGCTTCCCTTTCGCGCGTCGCCATCGTGGGTGCCGGTGCAATGGGCTGCAGCATCGCCGCCCTGTTTGCCCGGCACGGCCTTGACGTCACCTTGATCGACCCCGTGGCCGGCGCCCTCGAGCGCGCCCGGCACACATTGGCGATGCGACTATCGGATTTGGCGGACGCCGCGCGTAGCGACGCCGCTGATCGCATCGTGCTGGCGGCCGATCTTGACGCTGCTGCATCTGCCGCACTCGTGATCGAAGCCGTGCCTGAAAACCTCGCGCTCAAGCAAAAGATCTTCGCCGACCTCGATGCCGTATGCACGGCCGACACGATCTTCGCCACCAACACGTCGGGTCTTTCGATCACCACCCTCGCGCAGTCGACGCAGCGCGCCGATCGTTTCGTGGGCACGCACTTTTTCATGCCCGCAGACGTGATTCCGCTGGTCGAAGTGGTTCGCAATGCGGCGACCAGCACGAGCACCGTCGAACGCGTGATGACGCTCTTGCGCCAAGGCGGCAAGCGCCCGGTACTGGTCAAGCAAGACATCCCTGGCTTTATCGCCAACCGCATCCAGCACGCGCTGGCGCGCGAAGCGATGTCGTTGCTCGAAAAAGGCATCGCGAGCGCCGAAGACATCGACGAAGTGGTGAAGTGGAGTCTGGGCATTCGCTTGGCGCTTTCCGGCCCGCTGGAGCAGCGCGACCTCAATGGCCTGGACGTGCATCACGCCATTGCCAGCTATCTCTACGCCGATCTCGATAACCGCACCACGCCGTCTGCCCTGCTCACACAGAAAGTGGCGGATGGCCAACTCGGCGCCAAGAGCGGCGAGGGCTTCTACCGCTGGAGCGATGCCGACCGCGAAACGTTGCTGCGCCAGAAGAGCGACGACCTGCGTGCCCTGGCTGCGTGGCTCGACAGCCGCGCGGCGGGCCAGCCCAGGCCGCCCAGTTCAAGCTTCAATACGCCGGTGGCAGATCATGCCCGCCAGGACGCGTCGCAAGCGACCGGTCACGCGGGCACGTCGCACGAGGTGCCGCCATCGGCACATGACACGTCCGATTCGCCGCGCGCACCCGCCTCGCGCACATCTACCTGATTTCCGTTCTCCGGCACGCACTGCTGTGCGCGCCGGAAAACCACCGTTCGACACACTCACAATAATTTCGAGGCAGCGTTAACCATCATGAGTAAGCTCACCGCGTTCTTTACCGAGCTGATGCGCAAGTATCTTCCCGACCCGTTTGTTTTCGCCATTGCCCTGACCCTGTTGACCGTGCTGCTGGCGGTAGGGATCGAGGGCAAAGGCGTCATGGAGATGACGAAGGCCTGGGGCGACGGCTTCTGGAGTCTGCTGGCGTTCACCACCCAGATGGCCGTCATTTTGGCGATGGGTTACGTGCTCGCCACCGCACCGCTCACCGACCGCATGCTCAACCGCATCGTCGCGCGCGTGCACACACCCTACATGGCCATCGTTGTCGCCACATTGGTAGGCAGCGTGGGCAGCTACCTGAACTGGGGCTTCGGCCTGGTGATCGGCGGCGTCGTCGCCAAGAAACTGGCGCTCAAGATCAAAGGCGTGCATTACCCGCTCATCATCGCAGCGGCCTACAGCGGCTTCACGATGTACGGCCTGGGGTTGTCGGCAAGCATTCCGGTGCTGGTCTCCACCGCCAATCATCCCTTGGCCAAGCAGATGGGCACCATCCCGCTGTCGGAAACCATCTTCTCCGTACCGATGTTGATTACGTCGCTGGTGGTGCTGGTCACGCTGCCGTTGCTCAATGCCTGGCTGCACCCCAAAGCGGGTGAAAAAGTGATCGAGGTGGATCCCAACATCGACAAGACTGAGAAATCGGCTGCGATGGCAGGCGACACGGAAAACGAGAACACACTGGCTTCGCGCCTGAACAACAGCCGTATCCTGAGCGGCCTGATCGGGCTCTTGGGCATCGGCTACGCCATCGTGCACTTTCAAACAGGCGGGTCGCTCGACCTGAACATGATCAACTTCATCATCCTGTTTCTGGGCATCATTCTGCTGGGCACACCGGCCGCCTACGTGGCGCGCCTGACCGAAGGCATCAAGACCATCTCGGGCATCATCCTGCAGTACCCCTTCTACGCCGGCATCATGGCCATCATGGCGGCCTCGGGCCTGGTCAACACGATCTCGCATGCCTTCGTCAATGTGGCCACGCCGGAAAGCCTGCCGTTCTGGGGCCTCCTGAGCTCCTACGTCATCAACTTCTTCGCGCCGTCGGCCGGCGGTCACTGGGTGATTCAAGGCCCGTTCATGATCGATGCCGCCAAGTCGCTGGGCAGCGCGCTCAATCAAACGACGATGGCGGTGATGCTGGGCAATGCGTGGAACGATCTGGTGCAGCCCTTCTGGATCCTGCCTGCATTGGCGTTGTCCAAGCTCAAGCTGCGCGACGTGATGGGCTACACCGTGATCATGATGCTGTGGGTTGGCGTGATCTACATCGTCGCCGTATTGTTGTGGGGCTACCTGGGCGTGCATCCCGCGCCGGCGGCGTGAACGAACAGCGCACGGTGCGGTGGAGGCCGTAAGGCTCACGGCACCCGCCAGCAGGGCGAACGATACGCCCGCCGTGCGATGCGCCCCCTCCGCAGCACGTTCTACCTGAAGGAAACATAGCGTGAAAGAACAGATCTATATCGTGACGGGTGCTTCCGGCGGCATCGGTGCCGCCATCTCGCGCGGCCTGGTGGCGCAGGGGTTGCGGGTCGTCAATATCGATATCCGTCCGCCTGCCACACCTATTCCCGGCGTGATCGATATGACCGCCGATCTCACCGATGCCGACCAAACCCAGCGCGTGGCGCGCGAGATTGCCGAGCGCTACGACATTGTGGGCGTGGTCAACAACGCCGGGGCCACGCGCCCGGCGACCATCGACAACGCCTCGCTCGCCGATCTCGATTTTGTGGTTGGACTGCATCTGCGCGCCAGCATGATCCTGGTGCAGGCCGCGCTGCCGGCCATGCGCCGGGCAGGCTTCGGGCGCATCGTCAACATGGCCTCGCGAGCCGCCCTGGGCAAGCCCGAGCGCACCGTCTACTCGGCCACCAAGGCCGGCATGATCGGCATGACGCGCACGTTGGCCATGGAACTCGGCGGCGACGGCATTACCGTCAATGCTGTCGCACCGGGCCCGATCGCCACCGAGCTGTTTACCCGCAGCAATCCAGAAGGCGCGCCGCGCACCCATGCCATCATCAACAGCATCGTGGTCAAGCGCCTGGGCACGCCGGAAGACGTGGCGCGCGCGGCCCTCTTCTTTCTCTCGCCCGACAACGGCTTCGTTACCGGCCAGACGCTTTACGTCTGCGGTGGCACCACCCTGGGCGTGGCGCCGGTTTGATCATGACGCTCTGGCCTGCAACGCAACGGATGTCAGGCGCCTCGCTGTGGTTGCGGTCGACGCAACGCACATCATGTGCGTCACTGTCGTTGCAATCGACGTTGCCTTCCAACGCGCTATCGGCGCGCAAGTGCGGCGTTGATGTGCTCGGCCGCGTGGGTCAACGGCGGCAAGAACACGCGCAGCATCTCGGCACGCGTGTAGCGGCTGGCATGCGTGCTGATGTTCATCGCCGCGATCGCGCGACCGCTGCGATCGATGATGGGTACGGCCACGGATTGCAGACCGGGTTCGAGTTCTTTCGTGACGCAGGCGTATCCGCGCGTACCCGCCAATGCGATGTGCTTCTTGAGCGCAGCGCGGTCGGTGATCGTGGCGGGCGTATAGGCCCGGATGTCGCTACGCGAGAGAAGATCGTCGAGTTCCTGCTCGGACAAGCTGGCAAGCAGCACCCGTCCCATCGACGTGGCCCATGCCGGCAACCGGCTGCCCACTGCCAGATTGATGGACATCACTTTGTGCGTGGCCAGGCGCAAGATATAAACGACATCGGTGCCTTCAAGCACCGACACCGAACACGACTCGCGCGTGGTTTCGGCCACCTGCTCCATGTACGGCAGGGCCAGGTTCCACAATGGTGTGGCAGACAGATACGCGTAGCCCAATTCGAGGATGCGCGGCGTGAGGGTGAACAAACGCCCATCGTGGGTGACGTAACCCAGATGCACCAGCGTGAGCAGAATGCGGCGCGCACCGGCGCGGGTCAATCCGGTGCGATCCGCCACGGCGCTCAGCGTCATGCTGCTGTGCTCGGGGCCGAAAGCGCGAATCACGGCAAGCCCACGCGCAAACGATTGCACATAGCCGTCGCCGGGGGCCTGGCGTTCGCTCGGCGTGGCCTCGGTACCCGGCTGGACGGCGCCGTCGTTCACGTCATGAGCGGATCGAGCGGTGGATTGAGCAGCAGCAACAGCCTTGCCTGGCACCCCGCGCGCGGGCGCGCTCCCGGCATCGCCCGGTCGTATGTTCTTTTTCGGTTTTTGCAGTTTTTCGGACATGTTGTCCCCCTTGTTCACTTCGTTCGCCTAAAGACGTTTTGTTCTTATAGCGAACATTATGGCATAGCCCAGGAACACTGAAGATCCATGATTTCCAAGATCCTAGATAGCGCGGCCGAGGCCGTGGCAGACATTCCCGATGGCGCCACCGTCATGATCGGCGGGTTCGGTCCGGCCGGTCAGCCGATCGAATTGATCGACGCCCTGCTCGCACAAGGCGCGCGCGATCTCGTCATCGTCAACAACAACGCCGGCAACGGCACCACCGGTCTGGCCGCGCTGCTGGGCGCCGGCCGCGTGCGCAAGATCGTGTGCTCGTTTCCGCGTCAGGCCGATTCGCAGATTTTCGATGGCCTGTATCGCAGCGGCAAACTCGAACTCGAATTGGTGCCGCAAGGCAATCTGGCCGAACGCATCCGCGCCGCCGGCGCGGGCATTGGGGCTTTCTTCACACCCACGGGCTACGGCACGCCGCTGGCCGAAGGCCGTGAGACTCGCGAGATCGATGGCCGCGGCTATGTGCTCGAATACCCCCTGCATGCCGATTACGCACTGATCAAAGCCGATCGCGGCGATCGCTGGGGTAATCTGGTGTATCGCAAAACCGCGCGCAACTTCGGCCCCATCATGGCCAGCGCCGCGCGTGTGGCCGTGGCTCAAGTGCGCGAAGTCGTCGAACTGGGAACGCTCGATCCCGAAGCCGTCGCCACCCAAGGCATTTTCGTCCAACGCGTCGTCGCCATCGCTCCGGCGGCGGCCAAGGAGGCAGCATGACCACTCGTTTGAATCGCGATCAGATGGCCGCCCGCGTGGCCCAAGACATCAAGGAAGGCGACGTCGTCAACCTCGGCATCGGCTTGCCCACGCTCGTAGCCAATCACCTGCCGGCCGGTCGGGAAATCATCCTGCACACCGAAAACGGCATGCTGGGCATGGGCCCGGCGCCCGAGAAGGGCCAGGAAGATTACGACATGATCAACGCCGGCAAGCAGCCGGTCACCGAACTGCCCGGCGCCGCTTACTTCCATCACGCCGATTCGTTCGGCATGATGCGTGGCGGCCACCTCGACATCTGCGTGCTGGGTGCCTTTCAAGTGTCCAAGACGGGTGATCTCGCCAATTGGCACACCGGCGCGCCCGACGCGATCCCCGCCGTGGGCGGCGCCATGGACCTGGCGATCGGCGCCAAGCAAGTCTTTGTGATGATGGATCTGTTGACACGAGAAGGCGCGAGCAAACTCGTCGAACAATGCACCTACCCGCTGACCGGCGTGGCTTGCGTGTCGCGCCTGTACACCGACGTGGCCGTGTTCGACATCGACGCCAAAGGCATCACCGTCACCGAGATGTTCGGCGACATGACGCGTGCCGAGCTCGAGCGCTTGACCGGTCTGCCGCTGCAGTTTGCCGCGTAATCACAACGGACCGGCAACGGTTCGATACTGAGGAACACACAATGATTTTCATGGTTGAAATGCAGGTCAATCTGCCGGTGGACATGCCCACGGAGCAAGCCGACAAACTCAAGGCCGATGAAAAAGCCTTGGCCCAGAAGCTGCAACAGGACGGCCAATGGGTGAGCCTGTGGCGCGTCGTGGGCCGCTATGCAAACGTCAGCATTTTCGATGTCGACAGCAACGATGCATTGCATCAGTTGCTGTCGTCGCTGCCGCTGTTCCCTTATATGGATGTGAAGGTCACGGCGCTTGCCCGTCACCCTTCCGCCATCTGATTTCCCAGGACGCTCACCATGCCTTATCTGATCGAAACGTTCGACAAGCCCGATCATCAGGATGTCCGCAAAGGTGCTCGCGCGGCCCATCTCGAGTTTCTGGAACGCAACAAGGCCAAGCTGCTGGCGTGCGGCGCCAAGCTCGCCGATGACGGCACGGATCTCGGCGGCGGCATCTACATCGTCGATGTGGACACACGCGCCGAAGCCGAAGCGCTGATCGCAGAAGATCCCTTCACCGCCGTCGACCTGTTCGAGCGCGTGAACATCACGCGTTGGCGCAAAGCCTATCTCGACGGCAAGAACTTTCTTTAATCCCTCTACGACAGCGCCCACCATGCCTTACGCCGACCTTAGCCAGACTCGTCTTTACTACGTCATCGATGGACCCGAGGACGCCCCCGTCGTCGTGCTGTCCAACTCGCTCGGCACGTCGGCCGATATGTGGGCGCGACAAATTCCCGCGCTCACGCAGCACTTCCGCGTGCTGCGCTACGACACCCGCGGTCACGGCGCCTCCAGCGTGCCCGAAGGCGAGTACACCTTCGATCAGTTGAGCGGCGATGTGGTCGAGCTGCTCAACACGCTCGACATCCCCCGCGCGCACTTCTGCGGCCTCTCCATGGGCGGGACCACAGGACTGGCGCTCGCACTCGCGCACCCCGATCGCGTCGGCAAACTCGTCTTGTGCAACACCGGCGCGCGACTGGGAACCGAAACGAGCTGGCAGACGCGTATCGACACCGTGCGGCAAACGGGGCTGACCAATATGGCCACTGGTATCGTCGATCGCTGGCTCACCCCGGCATTTCGCACGCGCGAACCGGGCCTCACGCAAGTGCTCATCGACATCCTGCGCCGCACCAACGACACCGGTTATATCGGCAACTGTGCAGCACTGCGCGATGCCGACCTGCGTGCCCGGATGAGCGACATCGTGGCCCCCACGCTCGTGATCGCAGGGACACACGACGTTGCCGCCACACCGGCTGAAGGACAAGCCATTCATCAAGCGATTGCCGGTTCGGCGTATGTCGAGTTCGACGTCTCCCACTTGTCGAACTGGGAAGCAGCGGACGACTTCAACCGCACGGTCGTCGCGTTTCTGCTCAAGGAGTAAGCCGTGGCACGCTACACGCAACGACCTGATGGGTCGAACTGGGGCGACTTCGGTCCCGACGACCAACTGGGCCGCGTCAATCTGCTGACTGAAGCCCAGGTCCTCAAAGGCGCGCGCGAAATCCTCACGGGCAAAACGTTCTGCCTGTCGCTGCCGCTCGATCTGCCTGGCGGCAACGTCATGAACCCGCGTCGCCATCCGCCGCAGCTCAGCCCGACGCGCCTGGAAGGCACGCCCTATCTCAACTTCCCGCTTCAGCGCGTCAATCCGGATGCTCTGGATGTGTTGAGCGACGATCAGGTGCTGCTCTCGATGCAGTACTCCACCCAGTGGGATGCCCTCGCGCATGTGGGCGCGCTCTTTGACGCCGACGGCGACGGTGTGGCCGAACGCGTGTACTACAACGGCTATCGCGCCGGCGAGCACATCACCGGCCCTGCGGACGGCGACGATTGCAGTTGCCACGGCGAAGCCAAAGGCCCGTCGGCCGCGCGCAAACTGGGCATCGAGAATCTCGCGCATCACGGCATGCAGGGCCGCGGGGTGCTGCTGGATCTCAAGCGTCATTTCGGCACGGGCCGCACGCTGATCGGTCTGTCGCATATCCGGCAGGTGCTGGACGCCGACGGCATCGAGATCGAACCGGGCGACATGCTGGTGCTGCGCACCGGCTTTGCCGAAGCCGTGGTCGAGATGAATGGCGAGCCCGACGCGGCGGTGCTGCACAGCTACGGCGCGGCGCTCGACGGCACGGATACGGGTCTGCTCGACTGGATCACGGATAGCGGCATCGCTGCCATCTGCGCCGACAACTATGCGGTTGAGGCGTTTCCGGCACGCGAGCGCACGGGTCCGCGTGCGATGCTGCCGCTGCATCATCACTGCCTCTTCAAGCTCGGGCTGCCCCTGGCCGAACTCTGGTATCTGGGTGACCTGGCCGACTGGCTCCATGCCAATGGCCGTCATCGCTTCATGTTGACCGCCCCGCCGCTGCGCTTGCCGCACGCGATCGGCTCACCGGTCACGCCGATCGCGACGGTGTGAACAACATCATTTCATCGACGACAACATTTCCCGCCGTAAGATCGCATTGATGCGCGATTGATAGCCCTTTCCCTGCGAGCGCAGCCACGCCAAAACATCCGAATCGATGCGCACGGTTGTCGACGTCTTGGTCGGTTTGTAGAACTTGGCGCGCTCCGCATCCTTCCAGAACGCCGCGGTCAACGCGGGCAGCTCGCTGTAGTCCACATTGCCATCGGTTCGGGCGGCCAGCGCAGCGAGTTCCGCTTTCTGCGTCTCGCTCAACGGGGGGAGGTTGGCGAGATCGACCTCATGCTTAACGGTTTTCTTGCTCATAACGTCGCCTTTCCTTTCGGTCAGCAGCTCTGGCCGAGATCATTCTGATGACCTCGATCGCAGCGCCGTCTTCACCCACTTCATGAACCGTGTGAGCAACGAGGAGCAAAAGCTGGCTATTCACGAGGCCGAGCGTCTGCCAGCGTTGCTCTCCATTCTCTACTCGTTCCAGGCCGGTCAGCGCAAACGGATCGGCAAATACCCGTATCGCAACCTCGAAGCTCACGCCGTGTTTTCGCACGTTGATCGCCGCTTTGGCGGCATCCCACTCAAATCGCGCCAACATACGTAAACGTTACTACATAATTGTAGGACATAAATGGTTCCATTACCGCGTCGTCGACCGCACATTCTCATCCGCGTCGCCCTGCTGAAAAGCCGCATCGAGACAAAAACGTGACAGCTGGATACAACGTGACTTGGCGCAGACATTGCAGTCTTTAGCCGACCCCACTATCGTGCTGCCTGACGCCACCGCCCTGCCTCTTGGGCGCCTCGGCACGTTGGAGACTTCGTCATGAAAAAACTGCTGACCTTTGCCGTCGTTGCCCTCGCCTGCCAGATCTCGTTGGCGCAAACGCTTGCGCGCGGCGTGAACGTATCCGGACTCGCCGCCAATCGCGACACGACCTCGGGCGTCACCACCATTACCGGCACCGTCACGAACGTATCGGATCGTCTGATCGATGCGCTCTCAGTCACCTTCAAGCTCTACGACGAGCAGAACAAGGAAGTGGGCAGCACCACGGACAGCACGTCGCAACTGGCCCCCGGCGCCGTGTGGAACGTGCAAGCTGAAACGTCCACGCCCTTCACCCGTTTCTCGGCCATGGACGTGGTCGCCAAATGATTCCCCGTCCGCCGGTCACCGGCCTGCTGCTCGCAGGCGGGCAAGGCGCACGGATGGACAGGGCGGATAAGGGCCTGCTGATGCTGGGCGATCGCACGATCGCCGATCACGTTGCGGGGCGTTTGCGAAGCCAGGTCGACACGATGATCGTCAGCGCCAACCGCCATCAGGATGCCTACCGCGCTTTCGGGCCGGTGTACGCGGACGATGCGCGTTGGGGAACTTACGCGGGCCCTTTGGCGGGACTGGCTGCAGGCCTGACCGCCTGTGCCACGCCATGGGTTGCGGCGACGCCCTGCGACGCGCCTTATATCCCGCTGGATATGGTCGATCGCCTGCTCGCCGCAGCCGTTGCCACCGACCGGCCTGGCGCCTTCGCCGTGGCCGACGGACGCCGCCAGGCCGCATGCATGGTTGTTCGACGCGACCTGCTTGCCGCCCTCGTCGCCTTTCTCGATGCCGGCGACCGCAAGGTCGGCATCTGGCAAAACGCCATCGGCATGATTGCCGTGCCGTTTGATGAACCGGAAGCGGCCAAGGCATTCGCCAACATCAACACGCCCGACGACCTGACTGCCGCTCGCACGGCTGTCTAGGGGACGGCAGCTTTCTCCACGCAGCCCTGACCGGCGCATCGCCCAGGTGCCTGCTCGTGGCCGACCGCGAGAAGCCCCGTTCTGGCTGGCGCGCCGCAGGCCGCGCCCGCGACCTCAAGTTTCATTTTGGCTCCGCGCGCGTTTTACCGCCTTGGCAGTGGACGTGGACTCGGCGATGATGGCAGGTCACGACCATAAGAAAGAGAACGAGGAGACCGACATGCAAGCTGCAGTTCCCCATCGCGGTTCCGATGCCCTGATGCGCACGTTGGCCGATGCCGGCGTGGACACCATTTTCACGCTGTCCGGCAACCACATCATGCCGATCTTCGATGCGTGCGTGCAATCCGGCATCCGCCTGATCCACACCCGGCATGAAGCCGCCACCGTGCACATGGCGGATGCCTATGCGCGCATCACCGGCAAGATCGGCATCGCGCTGGTCACGGGTGGCCCGGGCCATGCCAACGCCATCGCCGCGCTCTACACTGCATCCCAAGCGGAGTCCCCCCTGGTGCTGCTGTCCGGCCACGCGCCGCTCACGCAACTGGGCATGGGCGCCTTTCAGGAAATGCGCCAAGCCGATCTCGCCGCCCCGCTCACCAAAGCCTCATGGACCGCGCAGTCAGCTGAGACACTGTCGCAAGACATCGCACGCGCCATCGTCGTGGCGCGATCCGGACGACCTGGACCGGTACATGTGAGTTTGCCCACTGACGTGCTGGAGGCGCACGTGTCGGCCCTCACGCCGCATGCAGCTGCCGCTTTCGCCCCGCATCCGCTGCCGCTCGATGCCGCCGCCGCGCAGGCCGTCGTCACGCGTCTGCGCGCGGCCTCCCGGCCTTTGATTCTGACGGGCCCGGCCTCGATGACGCGCAAGGCTCGTGGCCATGCGGCAGCGCTTGAGCACGCGCTCGGCGCGCCGGTGGTCGGCATGGAAAGTCCGCGCGGCATTGGCGATCCCAGCTTGGGCGCCTTCGGCGAAATGCTGGCCTTGAGCGATTGCGTGTTGCTGCTCGGCAAGCGCCTGGACTTCACCCTCAAGTTCGGTCAAACGCCCGCTTTTCATCGCGACGCCATCGTGATGCAGATCGATGCCGATCGCCACGAGCTCGAGCGCACGCAAACGGCGTTCGGCGATCGCCTGACGCACGCGGCCTCGGCCGACGCGGCATCGGCGATCGCGGCGTTGCTGGCAGCCGCTGAGGATCGCACGCCGCAGGCCACGCCGTCTTCCACGCCATCATTGAACCCCGCGAGCCATGCCCCTGGCGCAACGTCGTCATCCTGGCGCCACGACGTGCGTGCCGCCATCGCGTTTCGCCCTGCAGCGTGGGATAACGCCACGTCGTCTCAAGCAGGGCGACTGCATCCCGTCGCGGCGTGCCGTCCGCTACAAGCCTTGCTCGATAGTCATCCCGATAGCGTGCTGGTGGTCGATGGCGGCGAGATCGGCCAATGGGCGCAAGCATGTTTGTCTGCGCCGCATCGCGTCATCAACGGTATTGCGGGTTCGATCGGCGCGTCGCTGCCATTCGCGGCGGCCGCACGCGTGGCCGTTCCGGATGCTCCGGTGGTGGCGGTGCTGGGCGATGGCACGTTCGGCTTTCATTCCGCCGAATTCGATACCGCTGTGCGCTACGACCTGCCTTTCGTGGCGGTGGTGGGCAACGATGCGCGCTGGAACGCCGAGTACCAAATCCAGGTGCGCGACTACGGCCAAGATCGCACCATCGGCTGCGAACTGCTGCCCACCCGATACGATCAGGTCGCCGCGGCATTCGGTGGCTTCGGCGTATTCGTGGAGGCGCCACAAAACATGACTCAGGCGGTACTCGACGCTCAAGCCAGCGGCAAACCCGCATGCATCAACGTGATGATCGAAGGCCTCGCCGCCCCCAACATCAAGCGCGCGTAAAGGCTGACCGCTGTGGAGATTTTCATTATTGCCGCGGGCGCCGTGGTTGCGGGGTTCGTGCAGGGCTTGTCCGGTTTTGGCTTCGGCTTGGTCGCGCTATCGATATGGATCTGGTTTCTGCCGCCGCCTCTCGCGGCAGCGCTATCGGTATTCGGTTCGCTCACGGGCCAGATTGTGGCCGCCATCACAGTCAAGCGTACGGTGCCCTGGGCGGTGGTTGCACCGTTTTTAGCGGGCGGCGTGCTGGGGGTGCCCCTGGGGCTTATCCTCCTGCCGCACTTGGATGTCACGATCTTCAAGGCTGCGCTGGGCGCCGTGCTGCTCGTGGTGTGTCCGCTGCTGTTGATGTCGGGCCGATTGCCCGCCATCACTGTCGGCGGCCGATCGAGCGACGCGATCGCAGGCGCCATGGGCGGGGCGATGAGCGCGCTCGGTGGTCTCTCGGGCGTCGTGCCCTCGCTCTGGTCGACGCTACGCGGTTTCGACAAAGTCACGCAACGTCACGTGATTCAAACGTTCAACCTGTCGATCCTCGCCTTTACGTTCATCGCGTATCTCGCTACCGGACACATCACCTTCGGGATGGTGCCGCAATTGGCCGTCGTCGCCATCGCGGTATTGGTGCCGGTCCTGATCGGCGCTCGCGTGTATGCCGGTATCTCGGATCAACAGTTCAAACGCATCGTGCTGGGCCTGCTGACTGCAAGCGGCCTTGTCATGCTGCTCTCGACCGCACCGTCACTTTGGACAAGACTGCAGGGATGAGCCGGTTATAAGCATCTGACGAATTGGTCTTTTGCGAGGCCGACCACCCTCGCTAACCTCGCCCGCTCTACCTACCATCACAACGGAGCGCGGCATCATGGCGATATTCAGGTTCAACCCCAAGCGCGCTCTCGCGCTGAGCGCAGCGCTACTCGGTTTGCTCGGCGTCGCAGGCACCGCCAGCGCTGAAGGCAAGATTCGCCTCGCACAGCAATTCGGAATCGCCTATCTCATTCTCGATGTGGTGCGCGATCAAAACCTGATCGAAAAGCACGGCAAGCAAGCCGGGCTGGATATCGCGGTGGAATGGACGCAGATTTCAGGCGCCACGGCCATGAACGATGCTTTGCTCACGGGCAATCTCGACGTGGTATCGGCGGGCGTGCCGCCCGCGTTGGTACTGTGGGACCGCACGCTGAATCGCCAGAACGTGAAGCTGGTGGCGGCACTGGGATCGCTGCCGAACTACCTGATCACCAACAATCCCGCGGTAAAAACGCTGGACGATCTCAGTGCCAAGGATCGCATCGCCGTGCCCGCCGCCGGCGTGGGCTTTCAATCGCGCACGTTGCAGATCGAAAGCGCCAAACGCTATGGCCGCGATCAAGCCAAGAAATTCGACGATATCTCCATCAGTCTCTCGCACCCCGATGCCACCGCTGCCATCATCTCCGGCGGTCTGGAAATCAACACGCACTTCTCGAGCGCGCCGTTTTACTACCAGGCGTTGGAGCGCAACAAGAACGTCCACAAGATCATCAGCTCGTACGACATTCTGGGCGGGCCGGCCACGTTCAATGTGCTCTACAGCACGCATAAATTTCACGACGCCAACCCCAAAACCTACAAGGCGTTTTACGCGGCGCTCAGCGAAGCGGCCACCTGGATCCGCGCCAACAAAGATGCCGCAGCTGACGTCTTCATCCGCCAGCAGCAATCGAAGCTGCCGGTCGAGTTTGTGCGCGCCATCATCAACGATCCGGAAAACGACTTCACCATCACGCCGCAGCAAACGTACGTCTACGCCACCAAACTGCAAGAGCTTGGGGTGCTGACCAACAAGGCCGGCTCGTGGAGGGATTACTTCTTCGATGCCGCCTATGCCGAATCGGGGAGCTGACACCAGAAAATGGATCGACGCTGAGCGGCGCGATTCTCCCTCCCAGGCATCGAGACTTGGAGGGAGAATCGTTGGATCGTCGCGTTGGAGGTCGTGTCGCCATGAGGCATTGAGCCGCCCGTCTTCAACGTCAACGCTTGCGTGATTGGGGCGGACGCAAGAGCACTGGGGCGCCGATCGGCGCCCCAGTGCTTCGTCCTTCGATCATCGATCGCGGACGTTTGGTCCGCTCCTTTCACCCACGAAAAATCCGCTTATCGCGCGACCGGTGCTCGCGCGCCTGACGGTTGCAAGGTAAGCGTATCGTGCCGCTCGCGCTCGACCGCTTCGGGGCTGAACGGCATCGGCGAATATTCGCCGCTCGCCCAACCCTTCAACAGGTTCTGATAAAACGGGCTCGCTGGATCGGCGGACTGCCCCGGCGTGTTTTGCACCATCGAACGATCCCAGTTCGAGACGTCGATCACCTGGCGGAACGACGCGCCGCTGATTTGACGGAAGTCGGATGCGCGGTAGGTGCCGCGATGCACCGTGTCGTTGTCGCCGCTGACCGGATACCGCTCGGTGGCGTACTTCGCGCGCTGATCCTCAGGCATGAAGGGCGCCAACGCATGATCGAACTTGATGTGGTGCAAACTGCCCCACGCCCAGTTCTTGGCATCGTTGCCGCGGCTCGCGACAAGCTTCTGCATGCCGGCATCCAGGGCCTGCAACAGCAGCGCATTGCGGCCTGCTACGGGATCGGCGCCGAAGGCAGGACCCGGCCGTTTCAGCATGTCCAGCACTTGCCGCACTTGCAGCTTGCCGAATTGCTTGCGCGCATTGGCAGGCACAGCGACTTCAGTGACGCGCTGCACCACCTCGGGCATCCAGAACGAATAGATGGTGGCTGCGGTGGAATCCGTGGCCATCGTCGCGTTCCAGATGCGCAACTGGCGAATGCCTTCACCCGCCAACGGCTGCACCGAATTCAACTGCTTCGCGTAGCCCACCATCTCACGCGCCGGCAGCGACACATCGTCGTACTGCAACGCCTTCATGTCTTCCAGCGTAAAACCGCTTTTTCCGCTCAGCACTTCATCGATCCGCTGCTGACGGAACGGTTCGGCCCAGGTGCGCCCCGATACATCGCGGTGCACATATCCCTGCGGCAGGTTGTACGCGTTCGCCGTCGCGATATAGCCTTGCTGCGGATTGAAGATGCGCGGCAACGCATCACCCTGGATCAGCCCGTTCCACTCGTAGCGGCCGTCGCCCGGCACCGGCAACATGCCCGACCAGTCGGTTTGCGGGCGTACCGGCGCCAACGCCCCGCCGAACCAGCCGATGTTGCCGTCGACGTCGGCATAGACCATGTTCTCGCCCGGCGTGTAATGACGATTCATGCCGGCCACGAACTCATTCCAATCCTGCGCCTGGTTTAAACGCAGACTCGCCAGATAGGCGGCCGTGCCTGGAAACTCCAGGTAGGCCGCCCGGATGGCATACGCCTTGTGATTGACCGGATCCTCGTGGATCACCGGACCGTGACGCGTGAACTTGATCGGCGCGCTGCGGTTGGCTTCGCCACGCACTGCGATCGTTTCGTTGACCGTATTCATGCGCTCCCAACCGTTGCCATAGCGGTACTCGTCGGGCGCGCCGGGGCGCGTGTCGTACACATACAGGTCTTCTTCGTCGCCGAACGCGAAGATGGTGAGGCCGAACGCCACGCGATCGTTGTGTCCAATGGACACACCCGGCAAGGCCGGCTCACCCGCGCCAATCACGTTCCAGCCGGGTGCATTCAAGTGCACCATGTAGCGCAGCGACGGCATGCTGATGGAGCGATGCGGATCGTTCGCCAGCAAGGGTTTGCCCGTTGCCGTGCGGCTGCCCGACACCGTCCAGTTATTGCTTTCATACCGCGGCGCATACGGATTCTGGCCCATGTCGGCCACGGCCATGCGCGCGTCCGAAAGGTTCTTGGCGAGCGTTTCGCGCTCAGCCAACGTCAACGGGCTGCGCGGAAAATCCTCCGCCTTGAACTTCTGGCCGTCGCGCGCCAGCATGTAGTTGGCCAGCAGGCCGGTGTTGAATTGCGTGAGATCCAGACCGGCCGGTACTTGCGGCGTGATGGGCGGTTCAAACACGTTCAGCGCGGTCGCGCGTGGCACGCCCACCGCGGCAATTTGTTCGGCCAACTGAACTTCGTCTTTGACGTTGCGCGTGATGCCGTAGATGCGGATCAGCGACGTTTGCGGGCTCCAGTAGCCGGGCTGCGTACCCGTCATCCGAAACTCGGGGGGCAGCTTGGCGGGATCGGCCCGGGCCTCGTCCACATAGGCATTGATCCCGGCCGCGAAGGCTTCGAGAATCTGCTTGGCCTCAGGATGGTAGCTGGCGTATTCCTTTTCGAGATCGCCGCGATACAGGAACATGCGCGCCGCGCGATCCTGCGCGATGAAGCGCGGGCCAAATTGCTCGGCCATCTTGCCCTCGCCCTGCCGGCGCCATTGATCCAGCTGCCACAACCGATCGCGCGCGGCGCTGAAACCTTGCGCGAAGAACAGATCATGGGTGTTTTGCGCGTAGATGTGCGACACGCCTGCCTTGTCGCGCACGATTTTCACGGGCTGCGTCAGCCCCGCTACGTTCAGGCGATCGGGCTCGTTTTGCGCCATGCCGGCACATCCGGCGAGCACCGCCACCAAACTCGCTGCACCGATCGCGCGCAGCCCAACTCCTGCCTTGTCCATCGTCCTCTCCTCTACCTGCCGTTTTAATTTTCTGGAAGGAGTATGGACGCGCTGTAACGAGAACGGCAATATGCGAGTCAGGCGTGCGATTGTGAAGAAGCAGCAACGTTAATGCGATAAATCAACGGGTTACAACGTTGGAAAATGGGCGTGTTGGCGCATTTTGTCGATATCGGTCACGAAATAACAGAATCGTTGGGTTTGGCGAAATCATCTTCAAACTCGAGCTTCTGCCAATGCTTTAAATATGACATTTCATAAATGATGTTCCTCATTTGACGGAACCGTTTTTGCTACGCTTCTGTCCATGTCATCGCGTCCCACCCCCGCTGGATCTCCCGCCGATCTGCCTCCCGTCCTTGCCGGCCCGCTGCTGCGGCGGTTGGAACCCGGCCGCCTGTTGTTGTGGCTGGTGGGCAGCCGCCCACTTTCCCTGACCCTGCAGTTGGGTCACAACGATGCTGCAGGCCGCCAGTCGCAGACCATTGCATTGGATGCACGCCATCTGCGGGTGTTGCCCGTCGGCACCCATGCCTTTCTGCACTTCATTGACGTCACACTGGATGTGCCGTTGCCGGTCGATACCGAGATCGACTATGACCTGCGTCTCGACGAGCCGGCAGTCGATGCACAGGCTGGAGCAGATGCGGCGGCCGCCATCGCACGCGGCCCTGGCGCAGCGACCACAGGGATTGCAGACTGGGCGCCCCATCTCCTCCAGGGATCCGCCTCCTGCCCCACCTTCGTGCTGCGGGCTCGGGCAGACAACATTCTGTTTGGCTCCTGCCGCAAGCCACATCATTGCGCGCATGACGGCATGGCACGCGCCGACGCGCTGGTGCAGGCGAGCATCGGCCAACCGACAAGCCGGCCATCGCTGCTAATGCTGTGCGGCGACCAGGTCTACGCCGACGATGTGGCCGGCCCGATGCTGGCTGCCGTCCATGCCTTGATCGCACGGCTCGAGTTGTATGGCGAAACCCTCGAAGGCGCGACCGTCACCGACAGCACCGAGCTCTACGCCCATCCTGCGACCTACTATCGGCGCGAGTCGCTATTACCGGCATTTCGCGCCACGAAGCCCTGCGTGAGCGTTTCTTCGGCGGCGTGAAAAAGCCCATCTTCACCACATCGAGCGCACATAATCACTTGGTCACGCTGGCTGAAGTGATCGCGATGTACTTGCTTGTCTGGTCGCCTGTGCCCTGGGCGCTGATCGGCGAGGTGCCGATGCCGGCAATCGGCGACGAGCACCGCGACCTCTATCGCAAGGAAGCGCGGGATCTGGCGGGGTTTCGTGCAACCTTGCCGCAGGCGGCGCGCGCGATGGCACATCTGCCCACGCTGATGATCTTCGATGACCATGATGTCACCGACGATTGGAACCTGTCGGCTCGCTGGGAGGAGGAAGCCTATGGCCATCCCTTCTCGCGCCGCATCGTCGGCAATGCCCTGCTGGCCTATGCGCTCTGCCAGGGCTGGGGCAATAATCCCGACGCCTTCGTGGGCTTGCGCGCCAAAGCCCGCGCACTCACCGCCGACATCGACGCTGCAAACCGAATGAACGGCGCGCATCAGGATGCCCTCATCGGCGATCTGCTGTCGTTTTCGAAGTGGGGGTACGTGCTGCCCACGCAACCCAAGGTGATCGTGCTGGACACCCGAACGCAACGCCGGCGCAGCACCCGGCTCCCCAGCGAGCCCTCGGGGCTGATGGACTGGGAGTCGCTCTGCGAACTGCAGCAAGCCTTGCTTGACGAGCCGTCCGCTGTGATCGTGTCAGCTGCGCCGATGTTTGGCGTGAAGCTCATCGAAACCGTGCAGCGCGTTTTTACCTGGGCTGGGCAGTCGTTGATGGTCGACGCCGAAAACTGGATGGCGCATCGCGGCGCGGCCAACGTGATGATGAATATCTTTCGTCATTCGCGCACGCCGGGCAACTACGCGGTGCTGTCGGGCGACGTGCATTACTCGTTCATGTACGACATCCGGATCCGTCATCGCGATCGCGGTCCCGACGTGTGGCAAATCACCAGCAGCGGCATCAAGAACGAATTTCCACCGCAGTTGTTGAACTGGCTCGACCGCGCCAACCGCTGGCTCTACGCGCGGCACTCGCCCCTGAACTGGCTCACCAAACGCCGGCATCTTGAGGTTCGCAACCGGTTGCCCGACCGCCGCCACGCCGGCGAGCGGTTATGGAATGGCTCTGGCATCGGGCAAGTGCTGCTGGATGCCCAGGGACGCCCCCGCGACGTGATGCAACATGACGCACGTGGCAGCGGCACAACACGCTTCATGCCGCAAGAGGAGCAAGCGTCCGCTCGCGTGGCAGGCGTTTCCGACACCGCACGCGGGTAGATCAAAGCGGGTCGACAATGCTCGTGGCGCAGTGTTGCGCCCGCGACTTACTTGCCGATTTCGGCCTGTGCCTGCGCGAGATCTTTCTTGGCGTCATCGAGCTTGGATGTCGCCTTGCGAATCTTGCTCTTGTCGTTCTTGGCTTGCGCTTCGGCCAAATCCTGTTCGCGCTCTTTCACCTTGTCCTGCGCCTTGGCAACATCGTCGGCACGGTCCTTGGCCAGGGACGCATCGGTGCAATTGGCCTGAGTGCGCGACAAGGCCGTTTCCAGACCGGAGATCTGCGCGCGGTTCTTGTGGGCCCGGGCGTTTTCCAAGTCGGCTTTGATATTCTGAATCTTTGCCGCGCAGCCCTTCGATTCTTGCGCTGCCTGGGCCGTACCCAATGCGCTCAATGCCAAGGTGCCTGCCGCCAGAAGCAATATCGCTTTTTTCATATTGATCTCGATAAAAGAGTCGTGCGCCGCGAGATGCGGCGACGCCTGCCGGGCGCGATTATCGTGCCCAACGCGAACACGCCCATTTTTTAACAATCGTATTGTGGCGCGTTTAAAATGAAAAGGCCGAGTATGCGAAATGGATTCTGCATACTCGGCACTTCGCTTCTAACGTTTACGCGCCCACGTTGACCTTCGCTCGACCGCTTTCCGCATACGCCATATACAAACGATGCGCCCGGCGCGCCATCGGCCCGTATTCAAAATGGCGTTCTTCAACCCGGCTGACGTGCACCACCTTGCCGTAGTTGCCCGAAGAAAACACCTCGTCGGCCTGGTCGATATCGGCCGGGGTAATCGTGCGCTCTTCTACCGTTACGCCATCTTCACGCAATAGCGCCAGCACGCGTTTGCGGGTAATGCCGTTCAAGAATGTGCCGTTGTCGACGGGGGTCGACACCACGCCGTCTTTGACGATCCACAGATTGCTCGTCGCGAACTCGGCCACGTTGCCGTCACCGTCAAGCATGATGGCGTTGTCGAATCCTTTACTCGTCGCCTCGCGAATCGCGCGCTGGCCGTTCGGATACAAGCACGATGCTTTGGCGTCGGTGGGCGCCATGTTGGACCACGACCGCGCGAAGCTGGAGATGCACGCCGAGAAGCCTTGCTCGCCGGGCATCGGCACCTTGAACACGTGCAGCACGAATTGGGTTTTGTCGGCATCGGGCAACAAACAGCCGTCGGCGCAATAGAACATCGGCTTCAGATAAAGCTCGCTGCCTTCTGGAAATTGCGCCACCGCTTCCATGCACAACGCATACACGCGCTCCCATGTGATTTGCGGCTTCATCAGCATCTTTTCGGCCGAGCGAATCACGCGCTGACAATGCAAATCGAGGTCGGGTGTGAGGCCGCGAAATGCGCGCGCGCCGTCGAACACCATGCTGGCCATCCAAAAGGCGTGGTCGGCGGGGCCGAGTAGTTTCGGGTTTTCGGTGGTCCACTGACCATCGTGCCAATAGAGGGCATCCATGCGGTTCGTCCTTCGAACAAAACAAAACGGGAATGCCGGCATGCCGCCGACAGTCCAGCAGAATACATGACGCGATACGTCGCCGGGCGCATTCGCTCGCGGGGGTGTCCGAGCAATGTCAGCGACGCTGCACCGGCCATTTGTTTCGCTCGATGCAACGCAGTTGCTGACGCGCGATACAACACCGTTGTTGACGCACGATTGGAAGCCGTTCGCTCAGGCCCGATTAGGCAATGGCTGGCGCAGCGCCACCCAAAAAGCCACTTGCGCCACGATCCCTGCACCAACCAACACGAGCGCTGCCGACAATGCCGGCGAGCTGCCGAAGCCGACCACTGCGGTACACAAGGCGCCCACAGCCATCTGCACGAACCCGTACAGGCCCGACGCCGAACCAATCACCAACGGATCCACGCTGACGGCTTGCGTCAACGCGGCGGGCGACGCCACGCCCGCACCCACGGTGAACAGGAACATCGGTGCGATCACCCACGCAGGTGTCATGTGGCCCGACAACACCACGATGAGGAAGATGACCGCGCCCAAGACACTGAACAAATTGGCGCCCACCATCAGACGATTGAGCGGCACGCGCGCAATCAGCCACCCGGTGAGCATGCTGCCTACCCACACGCCGGAAACCAGAATCGCCAGATAGAGTCCTACCTCGCCAGGCGGCCGATGCATCTGACCCGAGAAGATAAACGGCGCCGATGCGATGAAGGCATACATCGACGTCGTGGCCGCGCCGCCGCCCACCGCAAAGCCCAGAAATGCGGGCGATCGCAGCAAGTGCTTATAGTGCCGAACGAAGGTAGCAGCACTCACGTTCATGTTGGCGGTGCCGGTCTCCGGCAACATCTTCCAGGCCAGCAGGAGGTTGACCACGCCCAGCAACGTGAGCACCACGAAGATCGAGCGCCAGCCCAGATTGCCGGCAAGCACTGCGCCTAGAATCGGCGCCGCACCCGGACCGAGGGTCACCATCAAATTCATCAACGCCAGGCGCTTGGCGGCTTGCGCGGGCATTGCCGTGTCGCGCACGATCGCGCGGCCCAGCACCAACCCCGCACAGCCACCCAAGGCTTGAAAGAGCCGTGCCGCAATCAACGAATACGCATCGGGCGCGACCATCGCCACCACGCCGGCCACGGTGTAAATCGACAGGCCCACCATCAAGATCGGCCGTCGACCGAAGCGGTCCGCCAAGGGTCCGTATACCAATTGACCCAGCGCCAAGCCCAGGATGTACAAGCTCACCGTCATCTGCATGGCCGAACTGCTTGCCTGCAGATCCGCACTTGCCAAGGCCAGCGCCGGCACAAAGATATGCATGGCCAGCGTGCCGCTGAAAGTGAAGAGCGCCAGCAACCAGAGCGGCACGCGCGGCGGTAGTGATGTTGCCTGTGCGGCAGTGCCCGGTGGCGGCGCTGTGCCGGCAACGGAAGGCGTCGGAATCGCACTCATACCGTTTCCTCCTCAAGCACATTGCCCAGCACCCCACACACATGATCCAGCACGTCCATGGTGATGGCCACGTGCGCCGGCGACACGTCGCGCAGCGCCTCTTCACGCACTTGCAGCGCCATCATCTCAACCTTGGCCACCGTGGCCAGGCCCGCCGGCGTGCACACAATCACGCGAGCGCGCCGATCCTCGGCACCCTCTTGCCGCGTGACCAAGCCGGCCTCGGAAAGCGCGTCGATCAACCGCACCACGGATGAACCGTCTAGTGCGAGTGCTGCAGCAAGATCCTTCTGCCGCATGGGTTCCGTGGCGCGCGCGATGCGCACCAAAGGCAACCATGTGGCTTCGGTCAGGCCGAAAGGTTGAAGCTTGCGATCGACGGCACGGCGCCAAATACGCCCCGTATTCGCCACCAATCGCCCGAAGTGTGCAGAAGGCGCATCAGGCATAATAGGTCGATAGGATGAATATAGATGACACACCAACTAATTCTACGCTTCTTCGTCCGACTTTTCTTGCACTGCAATATTTCGCGCGTCGCGACGCCTTCACCCGGGCACGTGCAGAAATGTCTTCAACGCGCAGCGCCGAGCGTAGGAAACGCCAACGTGAAGTAGGCGCACCGTCTCGGGGATGCGGCGTGCCGTCTTGGAGATGCGTGGCGATGAAGTGGGGCAAGGGTCATCATCAATGCTTCGCCTCACTTCGTCATTGAGCTAACTGACGAATCAAGCCCGCTTAACAAAGCGCGCTTGACCGTCGTCCTGCAAGCCTGCTTCCTGCCAGCCCAGGTGCCGATAAAAGCCATTTGCACGCACACGCACATCGACATCAGTTTCGAGCCAGATTTCTTGCAAGCCAAACGAGAACAGCCAAGCCTCCACTTCCTTCATCAATTGACGACCGAGGCCCTTCCCTTCGTGGCCTCGATCGACGAACAAGGCAAAGACACAGCCGTCCTCACTGTCAGCCAAAGCGAAGGCTGCCAGGCCGTCACCCTCCTGTATGACCCATCCCCGCACCGACCCCGCCAGCATGGTTTCAATCGAGTCGGCCGTGATGCCCACCGCCGCCATCTCGGCGATCGACATATGGTTCTCTCGCACACCGGTGCGCACACGGAACATTTCCGGAATATCGGCAGGGATCGCGCGCCGCAAAATCATGATGTCAACGGGTTGAGTGGTGAAGCCCGGTAGTGTCGCAGAACACGCTGCCAGGAACTTGCACCGTGTGCCTTGGCCGTGTGCTTTGGCCGTGTGCCATGGCCGTGTGCCCTGGCCGTGTGCCCTGGCTGTGTGCTTCGCGCTTTGTGCTTTGTGCTTTGTGCTTTGCGCTTTGCGCTTTGCGCTTTGCGCAGATCGTACAAACCAAATGAAAAAGCCGTTTACCCGACGCGCCTGGCTCCCTATACTTCCGCTTGTTCCAATTTCTGCGGAGGCCCACGTGGGTCCTTGTTCGAGCGACAGTCGACGGCCGGTGCGTGATGCATTGGCCGCCCCCTCGGCAAGATAACGCGCAGGCTTTCCCTGCCGCTATCTCGCCACAGCACGAGTAGCGGCATTCGTCGACGACATCTCCGTTCGTTGGCGTCCCAGCCGATACACCCAAAAAGTTTCTCAGCACCGCGATGGGCTGGGCGCCGGTTCGCTCGCGCCCATCATCAGGCAGCCGAGCCTGCGCCGTCCTCACGCGCCACCGCACGCGCCACGCGTTTGCAGAGCAAGCGCCACGTATGAGCCGCGATCATCTGGCCGTATCAATCAACCTGTGTCGTGCTGCGCTTCAGCGCCGCACCTTATTTCTGAGGAGACCGTTATGGATCCCGACCCGAATGGCCCTAGACGCCCCACACCTTTTTTGCCTGAAACCACGACGCCTCTGCCGCGCCGCGAGACCGCTCATTCCTGAAATTTGAGCGTTCCCGGTCGCCGTATGGGCGCACCGGAGAACGATCATGTTTCGCATCACTCTTCCAAAATATCGCCCCATCCTTGGCCTGCGCCCGGCATGCCAGCGCGCTGAAGCCTCGGCATCAGCCACCGCCTTGAGCACAGCGCTAGTGCTGGCCTCATTGCTCCTCACCAGCCTCACGCTGGCGTTTCCCGCCCTTGCCGGCCGCCCATTGATCACTGACGACGCCGACGTCGTAGCGCCCGGCGCCTGCCAGGTCGAAAGCTGGATGGCACGCACCCGAAACGAAGGCCCGTCCACGACGGCCCTCTGGTTGAATGCCGCGTGCAGCCCGATCGACAACACCGAGTTCGCCTTGGGCGGTAGCCGCGACGTGACCGGCAGCGATCGCGGCACGGTTACGACGTGGCAAATCAAACACGTGTTCCAACGCTATGACGATGCATTGCCTGGCTTTGCGATCGCGCTCGCCGATCAACGCGATCGCCGCATCCACCGCAATGCGATGGGCGACACCAGCGCGATCGGTATTGCCTCATTCCCACTTGCCGGCGACGCCTTGATGGCACACGTGAATGCGGGCATCACACGGGCGTGGCACGCAGACACCCACCGCTATCGTGGTCGCGGAATGTGGTCATCGGCATTGGATGCGAACGTGGCGCGCCAAACGCGCGCAGCGATCGAAGCTTACGGTGTGGCGGGTGAACGGCCGGCATGGCAGATCAGCATCCGCCACGATCTGATTCCCGATCGCCTGCAGATCGACACCAGCGCGGGCCGCACTTTCGGCCGCGGCGATGCCGATCAGATCGTCACCATCGGCCTTGTCATCACAACGGCGTCGCTGCTGCATTAACGCGCCAGCTACTCATTCAATACACACCAAAAAACAAGGAGTGTTCTCATGAACCACATCCTCAAAAACGTTTCCTTCCTCGCGGGCACCGCCGGTGCCATCGCCACGCCGCGCTACGCCAGCGTGGCCGCCGAACTCACCGCCGCCGACGCACTGACCACCCTGCGCGCCGTTGCCCCGAATACAGCAACGATCTATGTGATCTACGTTATCGATGCCGGTGCACGATTGATCGGCACTGTGTCGCTACGCGAACTGGTCATGGCGCCGCCCGCGGCTCAAGTCGCGACGCTGATGCGGCCCGCTCCCGTTGTCGTCGACGCCAACGCGCCCGCACAGCACGCGGTCGATCTCATCAGCCGCCACGACCTGCTGGCGATACCCGTGGTGAACGCCGACCGGCGCATGCTGGGCATCGTAACGGTGGACGACGCCATGGACCTCGATCGATTGCATGAGGGCAAGCGACTCGCGCAGTTCGGCGGCACGGCCTTGCTAGGCAACGCCGATCTCAGCTTGCGCAACTCAAGCTTCGCAAGCATGTTCAAACAGCGCGTGTTCTGGCTCGCCATTCTCACCGTCTTCGGCATTCTGACGAGTACGTTTGTCGCGCATCAAGAGGAAATTCTGACTGAGGTGCTGATCCTCGCAGCGTTCATTGCGCCCATTGTCGACATGGGCGGCAATACGGGTAGTCAATCGGCAACGTTGGTGATCCGCGCCATGGCATTGGGTGAACTCAAGCTGCGCTGGCGCGACGTCTGGTTTGTGATCAAGCGGGAAATTCCCCTGGCACTGGCGCTGGGCCTGTGCATCGCCGTGCTCGAAGCCATCCTTGCGTACTTCAGCAAAGACGTGAATGGCGACGTGCTGCTGGTAGTGGGTTTGAGCATGCTCTGCTGCACCATGCTGGGCGGCATCATCGGGGGGCTGCTGCCGTTTGCCGCGCGCCGAATCGGCACCGACCCCGCCACGCTGAGTTCGCCGATGATTACCTCGATCATGGATCTGGTGGGCGTGTTCATCTACTTTGGATTTGCGTATTTGTTTCTTGGGGATCTGTTGGCTTAGGCTCCCCGCCTGCGGCTGTGGGAATTCAGATTGCCTGATTGAATGCGTCTGCTGAATTTCCACAGCTCAAACAACCCCCAGTCCGAGCACACACCAAGCTTGCGATAGGCGCTGAACTTTTGTACGCCGACCGTGCTTTGACTGCGGCTGAATTTCAAGGCAATGTCACTGACCGAAAGCCCGCTGAGCAAGCAACGCACAACCTCGCATTCTTGAGGTGTCAGAAGGGCGCCAAGAAATGCGACATGGGTGGCACGCGCGGCAACGGCAGGTGCGGGGACAGGCCAGACGGCACCGTGGGTCAGGGCGGGATACACATATCCGCCCGTAGCCACATGGCGGACCGCATCGACTATCGTGTTCAGGGACGACTGCTTGCCGATCACACCGTTTGCACCAGCCTGACATGCCATTGTCTTGGTCGTCCCTTCATCACAGTTGGACAACACAAGAATCGCGGCAAGCGCAAACTTGCGTCGCAATTGGCGCAGCAGCACGTTGCCATCCGCATCGCCAACGCCAAACACAAACTCAGTGATGATGACGTCAAAATTGACGAGATCGACCGCATTCAATAGCGCGGCGGGTCGACGATAGCTGCCCACGATTTGAATATCGTGTTCGCAGGCGATGTGAACGGCCAATCCCTGGCGGACAACATCGTGCCCATCGAGCAACACGACTCGAATGTTGGCAAGACTGGATTTCGGCATGGCACTTCCCTTCAAGTTCGTGCCGGGCGCGCTACAAAGATTCTGATGACGGTGTGAATTCCAGTCGAAGCTTGCCGCTATAACGACCGGCCGTTTTGGATAGCTGATTGAAATCGGGAGTAAGTAAAGTCAGTGGGGTGGGCGTGCAGACCACAGGAAAAGGAATGTTCGGTAGCCGCACGGCGCGAATCTCTCCGCTATCCACCCCAGTCAAATGTTCCACCCTGCCGTTTTCAAGGCGCATCCTGGCGCCGTTGTAGGTCATCTCAATGCCGTAATCGATGCGCTTGGCTTCACTCGTATCACTGCCAGTTGCCGTGTGCAACACCGAGAACTTATCCGGACTTCGCCCGGGTACGCTCAATAGGTCGGACACACGTAGGTCGTACCACGTGCTATTTGCGTTGAAACCGTCGTACAAGCACAAATCGAGGTTGGCAACGCCGCCCACTTTGCCGCCGGGCTGATTGGGAAGCGTAAGCGTGCGCAGATTGAGATCGACGAGCGGCGCGGCATTACCGAAAGCGGGAAGGTACGCTTCGATGGCACCTTTATCCGTTACCGTGAGCACAAAATCAGCGGTGTAGGTCGCCAGGATTGGATAACCACCGCCGTAAGCACGCATGTTGAGATGCAGTTTCGCTTCCCAGATGCCGCCACTGGGGATCTTTCTCATCTCGTCTTGCGGGAGGTATAGCGTCAGCGCTTTGCCGCGGCCCGGGCCGGTCATGAACCCATGGCAGTCGTGATTGAACATGCCGCTAGTGACCGCACCGATATGCATGCGGCCGATATAGCGCGTACAGACGTTCGGCACCACATAATGCTCAGACAGTGCTTTCAGTGTCAGATCCAGGTGCAAGGCACTGCGGCGCTCCGTAAACCGCAGCGGTATCCTCGCATCGACGCCGCCGATAGCCCAAACAGGGTTCACGTCGCATGCGCCAGTGCGGCTATCTCGCCGCGCCAGACACGTCCAGGTGATGCGCTCATACGTATTGTCACCGCTCGGGGTATAGGCGCCGAGCGCTTGCCGCCACACGTAATAATCCGGTGGTGGCCGATTGCGCTCGAATGCCAGCGACACCGATTGATGATTGCTGGCGGGATAAACGGGCGTGGTAGCGTGCGCAGGCGACAGAAGCACGACGGATACGAGCACCGCCAATCGACTGAAGATCTGCCGCAATCGCAGCCGCCCGCCGCAAATCACCCTGTATGTCCGAGCAACAGCGCCCCCCGCCATACTCATCTTGGACTCAAGATCCCGGGCGACCATACGTACTCCCTTGTTGACCCACGTGCCGCAGGAACCGGCCTACGTGCTTCTGACTCACAATCGACAGGGGCAACGCGGCTTCGGCAATACCGTCGCAGCGCGCGTCGCCCACAAACTGCACGACGTCTCGACGCCCCTGCACGATCAGCGGGCAAGAGAAGAACGCGCCCTGATGCCACACGTACAAGCTCGATAACCGCGAGGCGGCATTGAGCACGAAGCCGCCGTCTTCATCCAGCGCAGCACTTGGCACGTTGAGTATCGATGCGCCGCCCAGTCGATAACCCTCGTGATGAATCGCGCGGCCCACATAGGTGTAAGTGATGCGCGACGCAATCTCCTTGCGCACGATCTTGCCGGGCGTGGTGAAGTATTCTTCCGCGCCACTGCCGCGCGCCACGCTCACCACGCCTTCTTCGCCGCCGATCGACGCATCCCGAATATCGGTGCGCGTAAGTTGATAGCCCTCCAGGGGCAGCATCGCCCGATCGCCAAAGCGCAACTTGATGGGCCGCGCGTTGGGCCCCGAAATCTCGGCGGCATATTGTTCGAGCGTGTCGTCGGATGTTTGAACGTGCACCGCGATCGCTGCGCCCGGTTCGCCACTGCCGGCGTTGCCGCCCCAGTACACATTCCCGCCGCCGATCGCCAGCGACGAGGCATACGTGCCGGTAAGCGATGTGGCTCCCGCTGCCTCACCGCCACGCAAGCTGCGCGATGCTGCTCCGCTCACGTCGCCATAACGCCCCTCCGCGCGGCCGCGCATGCCGGCCAGATACCGCTCATTGCCCAACCCGTTAAGGTCGACGCCCACTTCGCGATAGCCGTCACCGCTCCAGGCCCAGGTTTGATTGGCGGCATACGTCATTTCGGCGCCGCCATCCGGCGCTCGGCGCAACTCGGCGCCGGCCGTGCGATAGCTGGCGGGCTCATCGACGCCCGAGGGGGCACGTACGAGAGAAATGCTGACGCCCACGTAAATGCCATTGTCGGCTGGACGGCTTTGCTGCGCCGCCTGCCGATATATCCCCATGCGCGTGCTGATCGTAGATTGGCGCCACGGGAACGAGCGCGACACACCGACTTGAATCGCTCGCGTGACCTGATCCTCGACCCGACGATAAACGCGTTCGATGCGGTATGGCGAGCGATCGAGATCGTCTTGCCACAGAGGATCACCCGCCCAGCGGCCGCGCGACTTGTTGTAGGAGTAACCGGCGATCAACGACCACTTGCCGGCAGGAGCCGACAAGGTGACGCTCAAGCTGCGATAGCAGCCAATGTCGCGAATATCGTAGCTCGACGCACGATCGCATGACGCGCCGCGCATGTGATAACGGTAGAGATTGAGCGCCACGCCTTGACTGACGGTCAGCCATTGCGCATTGCCGCGAGCACCGTCGCTGCCCGAAAAATAGGCTAGCGATCCTGTGGCGGCGCCATTGGCGAAGGCGTAGACCCCCTCAAGCCGGCCTTCGGCGTAAACGTGACCGCGTCGCGTGGCAACACCGGCGGTGGCGAAGAGCTGATCGTTCAGCGCCATGCGTACGCCGGCCTGAACGCCCGTGCCGCTGCGCTCACGCTCCCGGTTGAAGCGATCGTCCACCACATCGCGCCCCACCTGAACAAACCACTGCGTGCGTCGGCTGCCCAAGCTACCGCCGGTCTTGCTGAACGGCAAGGTTTCGGTACGATTGAGAATGCCATTCTCGAAAATTCGCAATGTCACGGCATAGCTGCCTTCAGGAAAGATATCGGTGCTGAGCTGATGCACTCCGGCTGCGAGATATTGCGAGCCCAATAGCTGCGCCCCGCGATAGGCATCGATGCGCGAATCGCGCGAAAGCAGGATCGTGAGCGGTGTGCCGTCGGCAGCAACGGCAGTGTTTGCATAGGCCAAGGTGGTACCCACTCGTGCGCCTTCGATTCGCTCGATCGGAAGCATGCTGAATCCGAAGTTTCCGCCTTGCGCACTCGCCAGATTGCGCTGGTCCATACGGCCGATCTGACCGTAGTGACGCGCACCCAGGTCGTGGCGGTAATACAGATCGTTGACTTCGACATGGCTACGTCGGCTATCCCCGATACCGGTCTGGGAAAAAGACCAGTTCGCGCCGAGATAACTTCGCGCGCTCACGCCTTGTGCGCCGGCCCCCGCCACAGAAAAGCTCCGGTAGCGCAGACCGCTTGCGAGATTCACGGTCTGGCGATGCACAAACGCATTTTCGGCCGTCGAAGTAAGCGTGTGAAAGCCCGTCAGTTGCGGACGTAATGTGGGCATCCAGTCGCGCGCCAGGAATACATCCAGCACACTACGCCGATCGTCCAAGATAACAGCTGCAGTATCGGTTTCAATATGACCGCACGCGCTATTTCCACGCGCACCCACGCAGATCAGATGACCGTTTCGCGGCATCTCGCGCGACAAGGCTGCGAGCACTTTCGCCCGCATTTCGGCCTCGACGTCGACGTCAGCGATCAGCGTCTGCACAACAGACTCAGGATCTTCCATCCTGACGGTATCTGGTGTGACCACGATCGAAAATAGTCCCAGCGAACGGCCGAAGATATTGATCTCCACTTGCTCGGACTGCCCGGCGAGAAGATCCTCGAAACCAGGCGGCACGATCAGTGCAGCCTGGCTTGGCGCCCCCACGCCCAAAACTGCACCGATGCCGGCGAGGCCAAAGAAGGAAACGATCCTGGCCGTTGAGAACATCGATCGCGGCGCACCCCGAACACGCATGATGACGCCGCGATTCAACAACGCTTAGGGCTCTTGCGTCAGCACGATGCTGACCACACCTTGATAGCTGCCGGCTGCGGCAATACCTGCCGTGGCCTGGGCAATCTGCAGCGGCATCGCCACCGAGCCATTACCCGCTGCCGCGGCCGGGAATAAATCAGCCGCATCCAACGTAACATCAGACGTAGCCGAAAGCGCCTGAGTGTTGTAGCTGACCTTAAGCGGGATGTCGGCAGCCGTCGTCGTGGTCGACACCAATACCGGCGCGTTCACCAGGCGCATCTTCACGCCCTTGGTGACGGCATTCGAAAAAATCTTGGTTTGCAGCGATTGCGGCGACAAGCCGAGACCAGGCACATAGTTCATTCGAAGCGTGGCAGGCAGCGCCGATCCGTCAGCCTGGAGCAACTCGAGCGTGGGATCGATATCGGCCACAACGGTGATGTCTTTCTGCACGGCGAATGCCGAGAACGACACGATGGAAGCAGTGGCGACCACTGCAAGTTTGCGAAGCATCATTGGGGTTTCCTTTTTGAAGGCAAGATAAAGCGATCGCAAGACCGCGTAATTGACGGGCAGGTCGCCCGCGTCTCAGGGCACCGGCGCGAAATCCCGACTTTGAATTGCGTCGTGACCTTGAACGTGAAATTTCAGACGGATGAACTCGTGTCGCAAACCGGGAGGAAGCGGTAAGGCGCCGCCTGGGTACACATTGCGCTCCAGCGCGGTCCATTGGCAGCTGTCATCCGGAGCACCCAGTACACAGCGTCCCACTTGACGGGCGCCGACTCTGACGTTGCCGTCATTGGTCAAGGCATCAGTGTCAGCTTGACGACTCATCGCCAGCTTGGGCTCACTCGGCAACGCACGCACGAGCACGCCCCAGATCAAGTTGACGCTCACGCTGCCGTGTGTCGATCGATCGGGCATGCCCGAACCATCGTCGGGCGCGGCAACAGGTTCGAAATACACGCGATAAAGCGCTTCAACATCGGGCACATCGAGACTCACGATGCGCACTGCCCGGCTTGCGCCGCCAGGCAATGCGAATTTGGGCGGCGAGGCCACAATGCCCGTACCTTTCCAAGCGCTTATCGGCTCTTCGCGCTCGTTCGGCGTGGCCGGGGCAATGACCCGTTTGATCTTCACCTGAACGTATTGGGTTTGATCCGACTTTGAGAACACCTGGATCGTGTTCGATACGTTGCGCGCGCCGGCCACGGTGGTGGCCATGGGGTAAACCGTCATGTTGGCCAGCGCGGCGTCGACAAAGCCGCCCGCTGCAAATAAGCAGAGGCATACGGCAAGGCGACACAAGATTTTTTGCGGGGATGTGAACATGGCGGTTAACCGTCGGCGAAACTCGGTAACCGAAGTTTGTCAGCGCACCCTCAAGCGCGACGTAGGATTTTTTTTATTGAGATCACGTCCGTCGACGCAGCGGTGCAACCGGAGCAGCGCGCAGGTAAACCGGGGTATCACCGTCGAGCAACGGAATTCACGATCGATCGACCCACGCCGTAATCGCCTAGCCTCGAAATCTGCACGGGCGAATAGCCGGCCAGCCCGCGGGAACCTATCCCACCCAACAAGCGCGGTACATTTTCCGGTAGCGCTCCGTTGGGCAGCATCGCTTATTTTCTTATCACCAGACAGTCGTTCCCGTATGGCAAACGCAGGCTCACACTCGGCATTCCATGCCTACTTGAACGTGTCGCAATGCCTACCGCCTTTACCCGCTGGGCCGCCTGCCTGGCCCTCCTCACCGCAACGCTGTTCGCATCTGGCGCGCACGCAGCGTGGCCCGAAAAGCCTGTTCGATTGATCCTGCCGCTTGCGCCCGGCGGCGCGATGGATGTGCTGGGACGCAGCTTGGCCGATGCACTGGGCGCACAGTGGAAGGTGCCGGTTGTGGTCGAGAATCGTGCGGGCGCCGGCGGCAACATCGGTGCCGAGCAGGTTGCCCGCGCCGAGCCCGATGGCTACACGCTGCTGTTGACAGGCGACATGCTGGTCGCCAACGAAACACTCTTCAAAGGCAACATCAACTACGACGCCACGCGCAGCTTTGCACCGATCAGCATCGTGGCCACCGCGCCCACCGTGATCGTGGTGCGCAGCGCCTCGCCCTTGCAGTCGCTGCAGGATCTGCGCACGTTGGCCACCGAACGCGTCGTCAACATCGGCACCCCAGGTTTCGGCAATAGCAATCACATCGCGTTGACGCGATTGCAGGCGCGCATCGACGGCACGTTGCAACACATCCCCTACAAAGGCGCGGGGCCCGCCGTAATCGGCGTGCTGGGCGGCGAAACGGATGCCGCCATCGTTGCGTTGCCGGCGGTAACGAGCCAGATCGAGAGTGGGGCGTTGCGTGCGTTGGCGGTGGTACAGGACACGCGCAGTGCCGTTGTGCCCAATACGCCCACCGTCAAGCAAACCGGGCTTGACGTCGATGCAGGCACAGGTTGGTTCGGATTGCTTGCGCCAGCCGGCACACCGGATCCGATCATCGCCGACATCCAGCAAGCGGTAAGCACCGTGGTCTCGGCAGGCGCCTTGCACGGCAAGTTGGCGGGGCTGGGCTTTGAGCCGGTCGGCAGTCCGTCAGCTACGTTCGTTGAACGCATTGCGCGCGACGTGCAAGCCTTTCCGCCCCTGCTGAAGGCCGCCAACGTCGCCGTCAACTGAGGTCCTCAGATTGCCATCGAGCAATCTTTCATCCCACCCGCATCCTGCGACATCAAGGGCGAACAACGCTCCCGCGCGACGGTTGCGATCACGCGGCCACGTGACGACGTAGTTGGGTAGTCGCATAGTTGCGTAGTCGCTTAGTCGCTTAGTCGCTTAGTCGCGTGATTGCAAAGCTGCGCGACAGTTCACACTTTTTGGAGGCATCGACATGCCCACCCTCAAGATCGGCGACGCCGACCTCTATTACGAAGAATACGGTCAGGGCCATCCTCTGCTGCTCCTGGCGCCCGGCGGGCTGCTCTCGCACATCGAACTGTGGCGCACGACACGCGATGGCCGGCCGCGCGACTGGCCCGATCCCATTGCCGAGTTCGCCCGTGATTTTCGGGTGATCGCCGTCGATCAACGTAATGCTGGCCGCTCACGGGCGCCGGTTCGGGCAGGCGATGGCTGGCAGACGTATGTTCAGGATCACCTTGGCCTACTTGACGCCTTGGGCGTCGATCGCTTCCACGTGCTGGGGTCGTGCATCGGCGCATCGTTCGCGTTGAAGCTCTGCGAACAGGCGCCCCATCGAGTGACCGCGGCCGTCTTACAGCAACCGATCGGACTCACGGCACAGAACGCCGATAGCCGTGCGGAGACGTTCGACGAATGGGCCGTCGGCGTGCAACAGCGCGATGCGTCCGTCACGGCCAGCGATATCGCTGGCTTTCGACGCAACCTGTTCGATCGCGATTTCGTCTACAGCGTGACGCGCGACGCCGTCCAACGCAACCGTGTGCCGCTGCTCGTGCTGGCAGGCAACGACTTGCTGCATCCCGCCGAGGTGGCCGATGAGATCGTTGCGTTGTCGCCCAATGCACGGAAGGTTGCGCACTGGAAAGGCGCAGACAATCGCGCGACGTATATCAGCGAGATACGTGAATTCTTGGAGCGCGCGCGGCCCGCGCCCGCGTCGCACGCGGTGGCGACGGCAGTCGTGCAATAGCGCAGCACGCCGCCATTCCGTGCAACGTCACGCGATGCCAATCAAACCGTTTTGTTCCGATTTTTCACCGCACCGACGATCGCGGTCAGGATCGCACCGCCTGCGCCGCCGGCCACGAGCTGCGCGATGATGGCCTGGATACTGAAGTTTCCGCTTTGCACGGCGCCTGCGACCGCAGGCATCAGCATCGTCACGATCTGACCCAGAATGCCGCCACCGACCAAACCCACGATGGTATTGCCGAGCGTACCGAGATCGAACTTCGGCGATGTTTTGCCTACGGCGTTGCCACCTGCCGCGCCTGCAATCAAGTCAATCAGAATTTGTTCCATATGTCCCCCAGAGAACGTTGGATAACAAAGGCGACTACGCTTGAACCTCAATTCACATCGTGAAAAAGCAGCAGGCTCTACCGCGACTCTACTCTTGGAAGCCGCTATCGCGGTAGTTTTTTCGCGAGACCATTGCGCAGCGACGATCGCGCTTAGCGACGAAGCGGCAAAACGGCAGAATGGCGAAGCAGCGAAGCCCATTGTGCGCGCACGCGCCTGTTCCTTCGCATCTTCTGCCGACCTGCGCAATCTCCAACGCTTTTGCACCTAGCACGCCGTTCGCACGACGTTAGTCTCAGGGCTCGCCGACCCGCACCAACGTCTTCCCGAAGTTCTGCCCTTTCAGCAGCCCGATTAATGCCTGCGGCGCCGCGTCGATCCGTGCACGACATGCTCGCGATAACGCAATCTGCCGTCTGCGATCCATCGTCCGGCCTCCCGCAGAAAATCGTCCATCTGTTCGTCGACAAACTCCGTTTGAATAAAGCCGCGCAGTGTCAGAAAGGCTTGCTGGAGGCGGTGATCGCGCAGATCGATGCGGAATCCGCCGCACGACTACAAGCGATCGTCGACCAAGCCGAGACCCCATGGGATGGCCTTGTGGAAGAGAGCGTGGCGTGGATCGAACTGGCGCTTGAGCCCGAAATCCAGCGCATCGTGCTGCTTGATGGTCCGGCTGTTCTCGGCGACCCCACACGCTGGTCAAGCCAAAGCGCGTGTTTGGCCAGCACCAAGCGCAGTATCGAAACACTGATCGATCTGAAGGTGATGAAGCCTGTGGATGCCGAAGCGACGGCTTATCTGGTGAACGGCGCCGCGCTAAATGCGTCGCTGTGGATTGCGAGCGCCGACGATCCAGGCGCGGCGGCGGTGAAGGCGATTGCGAGCATGCGGGCATTGTTAGTCGGGATTGCGGCGCTAGCGTTCATATCGACCGGGCTGGAAAATAAAAGACCGAGCCGCAAAACAAAAAAGCACAGCCTGAGCTGTGCTTCTTGGTCCTTGCTGGTACAAGGTCTTGACCAAATCAATGGTCGGGGCGAGAGGATTCGAACCTCCGACTCCTGCGTCCCGAACGCAGTACTCTACCAGGCTGAGCTACGCCCCGTTGTCGTGCAATTTACCGTCGTGCATTGTAGGCGGTATTCACGGCATTTTTCGTGCTGCGCGTACTTTTCTATCGTGCGAACTTCGGTGACCTGCTTGTCGTGCCCGCTTAGCGTCTGAAAACGCGGCATTGAGACTTTCGCCTCCTGACCCAGTGGGCTCGATTTACTACACCAGTGAATCAATACGCGGCTTTCACCACCCATCTTTCCACCAGCATTTTCTTCAGCGATCTCGGTTAACCGCGAAAGCGCAAAATTCTAACAGAGATTCTTGATAAACGGAAATCGGGTAGCTGGCGAGGGCTTCTCGCGCCAACTGCGCTTCTTGGCGCGCCGCCTCGCGGGCGTGCTCCAGGGCGTCGGTTTCGCGAATGGCAGCGGCGACGGCTTCGAAATCGGCGTCGCCGGTTTCGATGGCAGTGCGGATCATCGCGCGCTGCTCGGGCGTGCCCACTTCCATTACGCGGATCAAAGGCAGCGTGGGTTTGCCTTCGCGCAAGTCGTCGCCCACGTTCTTGCCCAAGGCGTCTGCCGCGCCGCTGTAGTCCAGCACGTCGTCCACCAGTTGAAAGGCCGTACCGATATGGCGGCCATAGGCAGCCGCGGCCTCTTCCTGCTCGGGTGTGGCACCGGCGACCACCGCACCCACGCGGGCGGCGGCTTCGAAGAGCTTCGCCGTTTTGTAGCGCACCACCTGCAGATAGCGTTCTTGGGAGACGTCCGGGTCGTGCACGTTGAGCAGTTGCAGCACTTCGCCTTCGGCGATCACGGTGGTGGCTTCCGACAGGATCTTCATGACCCGCATCGAATCCACATCCACCATCATTTCGAACGAACGCGAATATAGGTAGTCGCCCACCAGCACGCTGGCTGCGTTGCCGAAAACGGCGTTGGCGGTCTGGCGGCCTCGGCGCAGGTCGGATTCGTCCACGACGTCGTCGTGCAGCAAGGTGGCCGTGTGGATGAACTCCACCACGGCGGCCAGGACGTGATGATTGTGCCCTTCGTAACCCAGAGCGCGCGCGATCATCAGCACCAGCGCGGGGCGCATGCGCTTGCCGCCGGCACCCACGATGTAATCGCCGATGGTTCGAATCAGAACGACTTCGGAGTCGAGACGAGCGCGAATGACCGCGTCGACCTCTTTCATGTCCTCGGCGATGGGGGCAATCAGTTCAGGCAGGTTCAAGACGTTTCCGAATCAAGGAGCCGGACGGCTCATCAAGCATCAAACAACATGCAACGAGGTGCGGTCGCTGAAAAGCGTACGCGCGGCGCCCGGGGCAATGCGGCATTTCCCCTGAGATTATACGGGCGGGCGCAAGGGGGGCTCGGGACTAGTGCCGGATTGAGCCATCCGTGCGTCAGCGGGCGCGCCGCCTGAAAACAACACCCGCCCGGCGCTAAGCTCTTGCCCCAGCACAGCTTTTTGACTTCTTCGGGATCCCGCGCTAGAATCTTTGGCTCAGCATTTATTCGCTGAATTTTCCAAGGAATATCCCATGTACGCGGTCATAAAAACCGGTGGCAAGCAGTATCGTGTTGCCAGCGGTGAAAAACTTAAAATCGAACAGATACCGGCTGACATTGGGCAAGAAATCACCCTGGACGTACTGTCCGTGGGCGAAGGCGATCAACTGAAAGTTGGTACGCCGTTCGTCACGGGCGCTGCGGTCACGGCAACGGTTCTTGCGCATGGCCGCCACGACAAAGTCAAGATCTTCAAGATGCGCCGTCGCAAGCACTATCAGAAGCGTCAGGGCCACCGTCAAAACTACACCGAAATTCAAATCAGCGACATCACGATCTAAGGCTCACGCCTCGGATCCGATTTGAATCGGTCGCTAATTAGCAGGAGCTAAACATGGCACAGAAAAAGGGCGGCGGCTCTACGCGTAACGGTCGCGACTCAGAATCGAAGCGACTCGGCGTCAAGGCATTTGGCGGCGAACTCATCAATGCAGGCTCGATCATCGTGCGTCAGCGCGGCACCTCGTTCCACCCCGGTGTGAACGTGGGCATCGGCAAGGACCACACGCTGTATGCGCTGGTCGACGGCAACGTGAAGTTCTCGGTCAAGGGCGCCTTGAACAAGCGCACCGTGTCCATCGTCGCAGCCGCCGAGTAATCTCGCGCGAGCAACGATCGATCTAGCGGTATGCTGAAAGCCCTGTCGCGCGCGGCAGGGCTTTTTGCATGGCGGCCCGAAAGGGGCGGCCTAGAAGGCGCCGTACCGCTCGGGCCGCACATGCGTATTGGTGATGCCGGCCACTCTGCTTTCCCACTCTTTTTATATCGACACCCATCATGAAATTCGTTGACGAAGCCACCATCGAGGTCGTCGCCGGCAAAGGCGGCAATGGCGTGGCGAGCTTTCGCCGCGAAAAATTCATTCCGTTCGGCGGCCCCGACGGCGGTGATGGCGGACGCGGCGGCAGCATCTTTGCCATCGCCGACCGCAACATCAATACGCTGATCGACTTCCGCTACGCCCGCCTGCATCGCGCCAAAGGCGGCGAGAACGGCCGCGGCTCGGATCAATTCGGCGCCGCTGCACCCGACATCATGTTGCGCGTGCCGGTGGGTACCATCATCCATGACGCCGAAACGGGCGATCAGTTGTTTGACCTGAATACGCACGGCGAACAGGTCACCCTGGCCGCCGGCGGCGATGGCGGCATGGGCAACCTGCACTTCAAGTCGAGCGTGAACCGCGCCCCGCGTCAATGGACGCCGGGCCGCGAAGGCGAGCAACGCAAGTTGCGCCTCGAACTCAAGGTGCTGGCCGATGTAGGCCTTTTGGGCTTGCCCAACGCCGGCAAGTCCACATTCATCAGCCGGGTATCGAATGCCCGCCCAAAGATTGCCGATTATCCGTTCACCACGTTGCATCCCAATCTGGGTGTGGTGCGTACGTCGGCCGCGCGCAGTTTCGTGGTGGCCGATATTCCAGGTCTGATCGAAGGCGCCTCCGAAGGCGCGGGCCTGGGTCATTTGTTCCTGCGCCATTTGGCCCGCACGCGGGTGCTTTTGCATCTGGTCGATGTGTCGTCGGCCGATCCCGATCTGGATCCGGTGCCGCAAGCCGTGGCCGATGCGCGCGCCATCGTCGAAGAACTGCGCCGCTACGATCCCGAGCTGGCCGACAAGCCGCGCTGGCTCGTACTCAACAAGTTCGACATGGTGGCCGACGCTGAAGACACCAAGAAGCGCTTCGTGGCCGATTATGGCTGGAAGGGTCCGGTATTCGCGATTTCCGGTCTTACCGGCGACGGCACGCAAGATTTGATCTACGCGTTGCAGGATGCGCTGGACGCGGCGGCACGCGCCGAACACGAAACGCAGGATCGCGCCGATGGCAGCTACATCGCCCCGGATCCGCGTTTTGACGAGACCCGTTCCGATGCCAGCCGGGTCGAGCCAACCGATCCACGCTTCGACGAGACCCGCTCCAATACCGAACGATGATGCACGCCGACTTGGGCTCATCTGCTGCCGGTGAGGCAGCGCTTTCCTCGGCGGCCTCGGCGATTGCGTCCGCGCATCGCATCGTGGTCAAAGTCGGTTCATCCCTGGTCACCAACGAAGGGCGGGGCCTGGATCGCCCCGCAGTCGCGCACTGGGCGGCCCAGATTGCCACCTTGCGCCAACAAGGCCGTGAAGTCGTGCTGGTGTCCAGTGGCGCGATCGCCGAGGGCATGGCGCGTTTGGGATGGCGCAAGCGCCCCGTTGTGATGCACGAGCTGCAAGCTGCCGCCGCCGTGGGCCAGATGGGCCTCGTGCAAGCCTACGAGGCGGCCTTTGCCGAGCATGGTCTGCATACCGCGCAGATCCTGCTCACGCACGAAGACCTGGCCGATCGTCACCGCTATCTGAACGCCCGCTCGACCTTGTTTGCGCTTTTGCGTTTGGGCGTGGTGCCTATCGTCAACGAAAACGACACGGTCGTCACCGACGAAATTCGCTTCGGCGACAACGATACGCTGGGTGCGCTGGTCACCAATCTGATCGAAGCCGATGCGCTCATCATTCTCACGGATCAACGCGGCCTGTATGGCGCCGATCCGCGCAAGCAACCCGATGCGCCGTTTATCGCACAGGGCCAGGCAGGCGACCCCATGCTGGAAGCCATGGCGGGCGGCGCAGGCAGCACGGTGGGCACCGGCGGGATGCTGACAAAAATTCTGGCTGCCAAGCGCGCAGCCCGTAGCGGCGCGCATACCGTGATCGCCAGCGGCCGCGAACAAAACGTATTGACCCGCTTGTCGCAAGGCGAGCCGATCGGCACCGAACTGCGCGCCGTGCTGCCGGTATGGTCGGCACGCAAGCAGTGGCTGGCCGATCACCTGCGGCTGCGCGGTCGCGTGGTGCTGGATGCCGGTGCCGTGCGCGCCCTCACGCAAGAAGGCAAGAGTTTGCTGTCGATCGGCGTGGTGTCGGTCGAAGGCGAGTTCGAACGCGGCGATGTGGTGGCCTGCATGGACGACGCCGGCCGCGAATGCGCGCGCGGGCTGATCAATTATTCGGCCGCCGATACGCGCCGCATCCTGCGCGAGCCGTCGACACGGATTGCGCAGATTCTGGGCAGCATGACCGATCCCGAGCTGATGCATCGCGACAACCTCGTCGTGCTGGCTGGCGCCAAGGGGTAAGTGCGGGCGCCTAGCGGTAAAGGTGGGCGCCCCGCAGCGATCTTCCTCTGCCGCGGATCAATCGTCTGTTCCCGCAGATCAACTATCCCGCATCGGCGGGGCAGCGACATCGCCGAGAAACATATACCCCCACCGCCGCACCGCCATCAGCGGCAGCGCCATCCCCTGGCGCTCGGCCTTGCGCCGTAATCGCGAGATCAATACGTCCACGCTGCGAGGTTTGTTTGCTCCCATGCCGGCATGACTGGGCCATCCTGCCTCGGCCAGATCATCGCGATGCAACGGCCGCCCCACCCTGCCGATCAACTGCTGCATCAGCACCCGCTCGGATGCGGTCAGCCGCAAGCGTTCGTCGACCGGGCTGACCAGCGTGCATCCGCCGTCCATCAGCCGCCAGCCGCGCGGGTTATCGACCACCGCCCCGCGATGCAACACGGACGTCCAGTCGAGCGCCTTGGGGTCGCATGGCGTTTCGTTATGCGCCGTTGGGTCGTGCGCCGTTGCGTCATGCGACGTAGGGTCGTGCTCCGTTGCGTCATGCTTCGCCTGGTCGTGCAACGTTGGGGCATGCGATGCTTGGTCATGTTCCGCCTGGTCGCGCTCCGCAGGATCATGCTGGGTGATGGGCGTGAATTCGAATGGTGCCGCCACGCGAAGGCGACTCGCGGCGCGCAGGGCCGCCGCCAATTCAACCGCCGCAACATCCGAGGCGTAACAGGCGTCGGCGCCGGCTTGTAGCGCCTGGACGCGCAACGCGACGTCGGCACCGGCGCGCACCACGACGACCGGCATGGTCGTGTTGAGCGCGCGGATGCGGCCCACCACGTGCCCTACGGGCTGCGCGTCGCCCACCACCAGCACGCCGCGGATATCGCAACCGTGACGAAGGCGCACGAGTGCTGAAACATTGCAGCAGGCATGCACCCTAAAACCTTGGGCGGAAAGCCGCGCCGCATAATCGTTGCCGCTCGCGTCGGCATCCTGCAGGACGATCACTTCAGACTGATACTGCATGCTCTTGCCTCACTAAAATCACAAGTGTGATTAATGCAATCACCATTGTGATTGAGGTGCAAGATTCAATCGCGGTGTGAACAAATTTTCAGACCGAGTGAAAGACAGCCGCGAACGGCTCAAGCTGACGCAGAAAGCGTTGGCGGAGGCCTGCGGCCTGAAACAGTCCACGATCTCAAGCTACGAAGGTCAGCAACGTGTCAAAACGCAGCACTTGATCGATCTGGCCCGCGCATTGAAGGTCAATCCGGAATGGCTGCAGCACGGCAAAGGTCCGCGCGACGCCGAATCCGCCGGCTATGCTGCACGCGCACCGTCCGGCGGATTTCAAGGCTTGAAAGATAGTGCGCTTGAGCGCGAGGGGCGCGCAAACGCTGCGATGATCGGCGATTGGCCATTTCCGCGGATTACACGCGAGCATTACGCCCTGCTCTCTCCGGAAGAGCGCTTAACGCTGGAGGACATGGCCCTCCTGATTCTAAAGGGCAAGCGCGCCAGCCAGATGCCAACGCCGCCCACGACCGCCAAGTCGGATAAGCCCGCAAGGGCCACCGGTAGCCGGCGACCGACCGGACCCACCAGGCAAAAATAAACCGCGCCGTGGATAAACCAGCGGCGCGGTGAACGGCGTCCTCTCGGGCGCCGGATATTGCTTTAACGCTTAACGGCGCGGGGCAGCGGCGGGCGGGGTGCCCATCGAGCCAGGCGTCGTTCCGGCGGGCGGCACACCAGCGGCATCACCGCGGATGCGCGCAGCCAGTTCGGTAGCTTCTTGCGCCGAACCGACGCTGAAGGCCAACACGCCACGGTTCAGCGGCTCCGAGATGCGCGGGGCGGCAACCAATTGACGGTCGACGACGAGTGCGAGCATCTTGCCGATGTTTTGCGTGCTGATATCGGTGAGCTTACGGGCGCCGGCTTCGGTGAAACGCAGACCCACGAAGTTCACGCCTTGCTTGTCGACCAATGCAGCCGATTCGGACAGATCGTCGCGCGTGAGCACGGCCTGACGCTGCATGTACAGCGCGCCGTCGGGCAACTTCACTTCCATCATGCCCGGAGCGCTTTGCGGCTGGGCCAGATAGAACTCGACCGGCGAGCTCGTCGACGCTTCAGCAGGCGCGGTAGCCGGTGCAGTGGTGCCTGCGGGTGCGGTCGACGTCGTAGGCGTCGTGCCGGCGCGCTGCGATGGCGTTTGGCAACCTGCCAAGGCCAAGCTGAGCACAACCAGAGCGGGAGCCAATTTACGAACGTTGATGGGCATAGTGTTTCTTCCTATGTATTTGGTTCCAAGGAACCGAATTTTTAAAATCGGCAGTTACAAAAAAGTGTACAGGGGCAAACCCGCCCTCGTCCAAGTGTTCTGCTTCAAGATGTAAAAGCGAATGTCCACTTGGCACGCTCAGAATGGCCGCTTGGCACCTATAATTGTCGCTCACGCAGGGGTACTGATACTTGGCAAAAAGCCGGGTCTCGGTTGAGAGAGTCCCTTCTGACCAGTACGGATAATGCCGATGCTGGGAGCGCTTTCCGGCAGGCAGTAGCAAACCGCTTGCCCGGCATATCGATCTCCCCGATCGGCTCCAACTTTTTTGGAGCTTTCATGAACGCCAATCACAAGTTTTTAGCGGCCACGGCCGAAGTCGACGCCGCAGCGGTTGCGCCGCTGCCGCAATCCCGCAAAATCTACGAGCAAGGCTCGCGCCCCGATATCCGCGTGCCGTTTCGCGAGATTACGCAGGCCGATACACCCACGATGTTCGGCGGGGAGACCAATCCCCCGCTGACGGTGTACGACACCAGCGGCCCCTACACCGATCCCACCGTCAAGATCGACATCCGGCGCGGTTTGCCGGAAGTGCGCCGTGCCTGGATAGACGAACGTGGCGACATCGACGTGCTGTCAGGACCCTCGAGCGATTTCGGCCGCGCCCGATTGACCGATCCGCAGCTCACCGCCCTGCGCTTCGATCTGCAGCGCCCGCCGCGCCGCGCCAAACCGGGCGCGAACGTGTCGCAAATGCACTATGCCCGCCGCGGCATCGTCACGCCCGAGATGGAATATGTGGCGTTGCGCGAAGGCCTGCGCCGCGAACAATATCTGGAATCGCTGCGCGCCAGCGGCCCGGATGGCGAGAAACTCGTCAAACGATTGCTGCGCCAGCATCCCGGACAATCGTTCGGCGCCGCCATCCCGGCCACGATCACGCCAGAGTTCGTGCGCGACGAGATCGCACGCGGCCGGGCCATCATTCCGGCCAACATCAACCACCCTGAAGTGGAACCGATGGCGATCGGCCGCAACTTTCTGGTCAAGATCAACGCCAACATCGGCAACTCCGCGCTCAGCTCCAATATCAACGACGAAGTCGAGAAGATGACCTGGGCGATTCGCTGGGGCGGCGACACGGTGATGGACTTGTCTACCGGCAAACACATCCACGAAACCCGCGAGTGGATCATCCGCAACTCGCCGGTACCGATCGGCACGGTGCCCATCTATCAAGCGCTCGAAAAGGTCGACGGCAAAGCCGAGGACCTGACCTGGGACATTTTCCGTGACACCTTGATCGAACAAGCCGAGCAAGGGGTGGACTATTTCACGATTCACGCCGGCGTGCGCCTGCCCTTCATTCCGATGACGGCCGACCGCATGACGGGGATCGTGTCGCGTGGTGGCTCGATCATGGCGAAGTGGTGCCTGGCGCATCACAAAGAGAGCTTTCTGTACGAACGTTTCGAAGACATCTGTGAAATCATGAAGGCCTATGACGTGAGCTTTTCGCTCGGCGACGGGCTGCGTCCGGGCTCCGCCTACGACGCCAACGACGAGGCGCAATTTGCCGAGCTCAAGACGTTGGGCGAGCTGACGAAAGTCGCCTGGCAACACGACGTGCAGGTCATGATCGAAGGCCCGGGACACGTGCCGATGCAGATGATCAAAGAGAATATGGATCTGCAGCTCGAGCACTGCCATGAAGCGCCCTTCTACACCTTGGGGCCCCTGACCACCGATATCGCCCCCGGTTATGACCACATCACATCCGGTATCGGCGCGGCCTTGATCGGCTGGTATGGCACGGCCATGCTGTGCTACGTGACGCCCAAGGAACACCTGGGCTTGCCGAACAAGAAAGATGTGAAGGACGGCATCATCACGTACAAGATCGCCGCGCACGCCGCCGATCTCGCCAAGGGTCATCCGGGTTCGGCGATTCGCGACAACGCGCTTTCAAAGGCCCGCTTCGAATTCCGTTGGGATGACCAGTTCAACCTTGGGCTCGATCCGGATACCGCAAAGGAATTTCATGACGAGACCTTGCCGAAGGACTCGATGAAAGTCGCGCACTTCTGCTCGATGTGCGGCCCGCACTTCTGCAGCATGAAGATCACGCAGGATGTGCGCGAATATGCGGCCAATCAGAAAGTTTCTGAACGCGACGCGCTCAAGCTGGGCATGCAGGAGAAAGCGGTGGAGTTCGTGCGCCGCGGCGCCGAGGTGTATCACAAGCTGTAGTCACGGTGTGGTGGGCGGCTAGCAAGCCGCCCACCAGCGCTACCCCACCAATTCGGCGTCCGCCTTGTCTTGCAGCAGCATCACCAGCTTCAGTTCGGGATGCGTGGCCAGGCGAAACGTGACTTGCTGAAAACGCAGCCGGCCCGATTTCGGATGATCGAATTCGCGTAGTCCACCTTCACGTTCGATCACGGCGTGGCGCGTCCACCAATGGGCGAAAACGGTGCTGTCGCGGCTCAACGATTCGGCCAGCATCTGCACATCCGGCTCGTCGAGATGGGCGCCGGCATCGGCGCGAAATTCGGCCACCACGCGCCGCGCGCGTTGCTCCCAGTCGACCACGAGGGCGCGCGCCTCGGGTGCCAGGAAGATGTAGCGCAACAAGTTTGGGGCTGCATCGCGGGTGGTATAGCCGGCAAACAATCTATCGAACGCGCCGTTGAAGGCCAGGATGTTCCACGCGCGATCCAGCACGTAGGCCGGCGCATCGACCGCGGCCACGCAGGCATCGAGCACGCCTTGCATGCCGACGGGATCGTCGCGTGGCGCTTGCGGATCCGCGCACTCGGCCAGCTCGAACAGATACGCGCGCTCAGCTCTGGCCATCTGCAACACACCCGCGAGTCGCGCCCACACTGCCGGCGACACGACCACGTCGCGCCCTTGCTCGATCCAGGTGTACCAGGTGACGCTGATGCCGCACAGCTGTGCCACCTCTTCGCGCCGCAACCCTGGCGTGCGCCGCCGTGGACCGTCGGGCAAGCCTGCCATGCGCGGCGTGAGCCGCGATCGCGCTTCGCGCACGAACGCCCCCAAGGCCTGCCGGCGCATGGGGGTGCCGCCGGAACCATCGACGAGCGCGCGAGCCTCCCCTTGGGTCATTGCGTTCAGCCCAATTGTGCAGCCAGCGAGCGCCGCACGTCTTCTTCACGCCGTTCGCTGCGCTCGACCATGTCCTGAAACTGGTCGTCGCCGATCAGCCCCACGTTGAAGTATTGCGATTGCGGGTGGCTGAAGTAAAAGCCCGACACACTCGAGGCCGGCATCATGGCGTAGCTCTCGGTGAGCTGCATGCCGATATCTTCGCAGTCCAACACCTCGAACATCTCGCGTTTGACGATGTGCTCGGGGCAGGCGGGATAACCCGGCGCGGGCCGGATACCCTGATATTTCTCGGCAATCAGGTCTTCATTGGTGAGCGACTCATCGACGATGTAGCCCCACAGGTCGCGGCGCACGCGCGAGTGCAGGCACTCGGCAAATGCTTCGGCCAGGCGGTCGGCCATGGCCTTGAGCATGATGCTGGAGTAGTCGTCGAGTGCTTTCTCGAACTCGGCTTCTTTTTTCTCGATGCCGAGCCCACCGGTGACCGCGAAAAGCCCGATGTAATCGGCCACGCCTGTCGACTTCGGCGCGATGTAGTCGGCCAGGCATTTGTTTTCAACGCCTTCGCGCTTGGCGCCCTGCTGACGCAGGTTGCGCCACGTGAAGAGCACCTTTTCGCGCGATTCGTCGGCATACACCTCGATGTCTTCTTCATTGACGGTATTGGCCGGATAGAACGCAATCACACCGTTGGCCGAGAGCCAACGATTTTCGATGATGCGTTTGAGCATGGCCTGGCCGTCGGCCAACACCTTGCGCGCCTGCTCGCCCACGACCTTGTCGTCCAGAATCGCCGGGTATTGGCCGAAAAGGCTCCATGTCTGGAAGAACGGCGTCCAGTCGAGGTACTGGGCGATGTCGGCGAGATCGTAGTTCTTGAACGTACGCCGGCCGATGAATTTGGGACGCGGCGGCGTGTACGTGGACCAGTCGATGGCGGGTTTGGTTTTGCGCGCGTCGGACAACGGCAAGAGCGGCGTGGCCTTGCGGTTGGCATGACGCCGACGCACGTCGTCGTAGTCCGATGCGATCTCGGCGATGTAGGCATCGGCCTGCGACGACATCAAATTGGTCGCCACGCCTACCGACCGGCTGGCGTCAGGCACATAAATGGTTGGTCCTTCGTAATGCGGCGCGATCTTGACGGCCGTGTGCACGCGGCTGGTGGTGGCGCCACCGATCAGCAACGGCATTTTGCGGCTGCGGAAGTAATCGTCGCGCTGCATCTCGGAAGCCACGTAGGCCATCTCTTCAAGACTGGGCGTGATCAGGCCGGAGAGCCCGATGATGTCGACCTTTTCGGCCTTGGCCGTTTCGAGAATCTTGGCGCACGGCACCATGACGCCCATGTTGACGACTTCGAAGTTATTGCATTGCAAGACCACCGATACGATGTTCTTGCCGATGTCGTGCACGTCGCCCTTCACCGTGGCAATGACGATCTTGCCTTTGGCACGCACGTCGCCACCGGCGGCGGCGATCTGCCGCTTTTCTTCTTCGATGAACGGGATCAGATGGGCCACGGCCTGCTTCATCACGCGCGCCGACTTCACCACCTGCGGCAGGAACATCTTGCCTGCGCCGAACAGGTCGCCCACGATGTTCATGCCGTCCATCAACGGGCCTTCGATGACCTCGATGGGCCGGCCACCGCGATCGAAGATCTTCTGGCGCACTTCTTCGGTGTCTTCGACGATGAACGCCGTGATCCCCAAGACGAGCGCGTGCGACAAACGCTTTTCGACTTCCTGGTCGCGCCAGGCCAAGTCTTCTTCCTTCTTGGCGCCAGAGCCCTTGACCGTCTCGGCCAATTGCACGAGACGCTCGGTAGGCGTGCGTTCGTCGGCCGGATCGGTTTTGCCGACCGGCGGATCGCGATCGAGAATGACGTCTTCGACCAGGTCGCGCAGCGTGTTGTCCAGATCCGCATACACGCCCAACTGCCCGGCGTTGACGATGCCCATCGTCAGGCCTTCGCCGATGGCGTAATACAGGAACACGGTATGGATCGCTTCGCGCATCAGCTCATTGCCGCGGAACGAGAAGCTCACGTTGGAGATCCCGCCGGAAATGCGGGCATGCGGCAGGTTCTCGCGAATCCACTTGGTACCTTCGATGAAATCGACGGCGTAATGGTTGTGTTCGTCGATGCCGGTGGCGACCGCAAACACGTTGGGATCGAAGATGATGTCTTCAGGCGGAAAGCCCACCTCGTCCACGAGGATGCGATAAGCCTTGCCGCAGATATCCTTGCGACGCTGCAGCGTATCGGCCTGACCGTCTTCGTCGAACGCCATCACCACCACGGCGGCGCCATAGCGGCGGCACAGTTTGGCATGATGCAGGAACGGCTCGATGCCCTCCTTCATCGAGATCGAGTTGACGATCGGCTTGCCCTGCACGCACTTCAGCCCCGCCTCGATCACATCCCACTTCGAGCTGTCGATCATCACCGGCACGCGGGCGATATCGGGTTCGGAAGCGATCAGGTTCAGAAAGCGATGCATGCACGCCAGCGAGTCCAACATGGCTTCGTCCATGTTGATATCGATGATCTGCGCGCCGTTCTCGACCTGCTGGCGTGCGACCGCAAGCGCCTCGTCGTATTTCTCTTCGCGAATCAGCCGCGCAAACATCTTGCTGCCGGTGACGTTGGTGCGCTCGCCCACGTTGATGAACAGCGTGTCTTCGTCAAAGTTGAGCGCTTCCAGGCCTGAGAGCCGCGTTTTCACGGCGATCTCGGGCACGACCCGCGGCGTGAGGCTGCCGACCTTGGCCGCGATGGCGCGGATGTGGTCGGGGGTGGTGCCGCAACAGCCGCCCGACATATTGACCAGACCCGCGCGGGCGAACTCTTCGAGCAGCGCGGACGTATCTTCCGGTGTTTCGTCAAAGCCCGTGTCGCTCATGGGATTGGGCAGGCCGGCGTTGGGATACACGCACACGTAGGTGTCGGTGATCTTGGCCAATTCGGCGATGTACGGGCGCATCAGCGCCGCACCGAGGGCGCAGTTCAGTCCAATGGTGACCGGACGGGCGTGGCGCACCGAGTTCCAGAAGGCCTCGACCGTCTGCCCCGAAAGAATGCGACCCGAGGCGTCGGTGACCGTGCCGGAGATCATCACCGGCAACCGCACGCCGCGCGCTTCGAACACTTCTTCGGTGGCGAAGATCGCGGCCTTGGCGTTGAGCGTGTCGAAGATCGTTTCGATCAGGACGATATCGATGCCGCCATCGAGCAAGCCGTTGAGCTGCTCGATATACGCCTCGCGCAATTGATCGAAGGTCACGTTGCGCGCGCCCGGATCGTTCACGTCGGGCGAGATGGAGGCCGTCTTGGGTTGCGGCCCCAAGGCGCCAGCCACGAACCGCGGCTTCTCGGGCGTGCTGAACTCCTCACAGGCTTGGCGCGCGAGCTTGGCCGACGCGACGTTGAGCTCGTAGGCCGTGTCGGGCAGGTCGTAGTCGCCCTGCGCAATCGAGGTCGCGCCGAACGTATTGGTTTCGAGCACGTCGGCGCCTGCTTCGAGGTACTCGCGATGGATGGCGAGAATGACGTCGGGGCGCGTGAGCGACAGGAGCTCGTTGTCGCCCTTCAGGTCTTTATCGTGGTCGGCAAAACGCTCGCCGCGGAAGTCTGCTTCGCCGAGTTTGTACTGCTGGATCATCGTGCCCATCGCGCCATCCAGAATCAGGATGCGCTGCGCCAGCGCTTCAACAAAAGCGCCGCCGCGGGTATAGGCGGAGAGGGGGTAATGAAGTCTGGGAGTGGACACGCGTAACCCTGAATGTGGCGTAAACGCAAAAAGCGCCGAAAAATCAACCCTCAATCGTACCAAACCGGTCGAAGGAGCGCTTACCCCGTGATACAGTTTCGCCCCGAAACGGTGCTTTCGGCGCGCCGGCCGCCAGCCATATGGCTTGAAGGCCGCGCACTGCGAAAGTTAAACGGGAAACAGGAAGGGTTCGCCCCCAGCCTGTGCTGCCCCCGCAACGGTCAGCCTGCATCTCGCAGGCCAGCCCGATACCGGCCGGTTTCGACACGGCGCGTTGCCCGATAGGGTTGCCGCGCCATTTTCGTGAACGACGTGCGGGGTCGCGCGTCACACCTGGGTTCAAGCTCTCATGACATCCCCCGTATTGCGCCAGTGCGCAGGCCTCGCCGCCTGTCTGGCTCCGCTCTTTGCCGTCGCGCAAACCACCGCTCCCGCCAACACCCTCGACACCATCGTCGTCACCGCCCGCGCACCGCAAGACGCGCGCGATGTGCTGGGCGATGTGACCGTGATCGACCGTCAGACGCTGGACGCGGCTGGGCAAAGCAGCCTGGCCGAAGTGCTGTCGCGCGCCCCCGGCATCGAGTACAGCAATAACGGCGGCCCGCAAACGTCATCCAGCCTGTTCATTCGCGGTGCCAACTCCAACCAGACCCTGGTGCTGGTGGACGGCATTCGCGTCAACTCGCCGGTGACCGGCCTGGCGTTCCTCGAAACGTTCCCGCCCGACGCCATCGAGCGCGTGGAAGTGCTGCGCGGCTCGGCCAGCAGCCTGTATGGCGCCGACGCCATCGGCGGCGTGGTCAACATCATCACGCGCCGTGGCAACGAAGACCGGCCGCTGTCGGCCTATGGCTCGGTGGGCTACGGCACGTACGGCACGGCCCGCACCCGCCTGGGTCTGTCGGGCGCGGCACAAGGTTTCGACTACTCGTTGTCGGCCGGCTACGGCCAGAGCCGCGGATTCAACGCCACGTCGCCCAAGAATTTCTCGCACAATCCCGACCGCGACGGCTATTACCAAAATGACTTTTCGGGTTCGTTGGGTTATCGCTGGGCACCCGGCCATCATGTGGGTGTGACCGCCTACTCGGCGCGCATCAACGGCCAATACGATGCCGGCCCCGACTTCCTCACCGGCGCGTACTACAACGACCGCGCGATCACGCGCCAGCAGGTCTACACGATCACGAGCACCGACGACATTACCGATCGTTGGCAGAGCGTGGCCCGTCTGGGCTACGGCCGTGACGACCAACGCAATCTGTCGTCGTTCCAGTCGCGCTTCGGTAGCGAACAGCATACGTACACGTGGCAGAACAACTTCAAGCTCACGCAACAGCAGCAACTGTCGCTGGTGCTGGAGCGCCTGGAAGAACGCGTCACCGGCAGCACGTCCTATTCGCCCAACGATCGCGACACCAATTCGGTCGGCCTGATCTATCGCGGCGAGTTCGGCCCGCATCACGTACAGCTCAATGCGCGCAACGATCACAGCTCGGTGTATGACGACGAAACCACGGGCGGCATCGCCTATGGCTTCGACCTCACCCCGCGCGTGCGCGTGGGTGTGGCCGGCAACACCGGCTTCAAGACGCCGACCTTCCAGGATCTGTACTTCCCGTTCTACGGCAATCCGGATCTGAAGCCCGAACGTTCGCGCAACGTTGAAGCCAGCATCCGCTACACCGGCGACGCCACGCGCCTGTCGGCCGTGGTGTATCGCAACAAGGTCAAGGATCTGATCGCCAGCGGTCCCCCGGACTATCTGCCGTACAACGTCAACCGCGCCACGCTCGAAGGCGTGACCTTGTCGGCCGAACACGACATCGGCGCCACCACCTTGCGCGGCAGCGCCGACTTCTCCAATCCGGAAGACGACAAGACGGGCAATCAACTGGCCCGTCGTGCCAAGCAAGTCTTCCGCTTCGGCGCAGACCACCGCTTCGGCGCGTTCAAGGTCGGTACGGAAGTGCTCGTGTCGGGCAAGCGGTACGATGATGCGGCAAACACCACGCGCTTGGGCGGCTACACGTTGCTCAACCTGCTGGCGTCGTACGACATCACCAATCGCCTGCAAGCCCAAGTCCGTTGGAACAACGTGCTGGATCGGGACTACACCTTGGCCAACAGCTACTACACGCCCGGCTCGAACGTCTTCTTCAATCTGAACTGGAAGATGTAAGCCCATGACTGCCGCGCCTGAAAAGCACGCGGCGGTTAAGGCGTGGCCGTTCGGCCATGCTGCCCGCGCCCGCCTCCGTTTTGCACCGGTGGCGGGTGTGTTGTTTGTGCTCGCCGCGATACTGCCTGGCGCGGCTCGTGCCGCGATCGACGCGGTCGACGATCGCGGCCAGGCCGTGCATCTCGCAACACCGGCGCAACGCGCGGTGTCGCTCGCGCCGCACATCACCGAACTCGTGTTTGCGGCCGGGGCCGGTCGCCAGTTGGTGGGACGTGACGCCGGTAGCAACTATCCGCCCGAGGCCGCGGCCATCCCATCGGTAGGCGAAGGTTTTCAACCTAACGCCGAGCGGGTGGCCACCCTCGCGCCCGACCTCATTCTGGGATGGCAATCCGCGCCGGCAAACCGGTTGTTGCAGGTGCTGGGCGCGGGCGCGCCGCCGGTGTATGCCAGCGATCCCACCACGATGCGCGCGATCCCGAAAGCGATCCGGGATATGGGCGTGCTCTTCGGCACATCCAATGTGGCGGATGCCCATGCGGCCGCGCTTGGGCAACAGCTCGATCGGCTCGAGCAGACGTACGCGCAACGCACGCCAGTGCGGGTATTCATCGCAGTCGCCGAAGCGCCGATCTACACCCTCAACGGCAGCAGCATCGTGAGCGATGCGCTGCGGCTATGCGGCGGCGTGAACGTGTTCGCCGGATTGCCGACGGCAGCCGCGCAACTGTCGCGCGAAGCGCTGCTGGCCAGCGATATCGATGCGATCGTCACCGGCGTGGCTGGCGACGCCGACATGGCAACCAAGCTGCAATTCTGGCAACGCCTGGGCCTGCCCGCCGCGCGCCGCGGCCGCTTGATCGCCATCGATGCCGACCTGCTGTACCGCCCCGGCCCCCGCCTGGTGGACGCCACCGCCAAACTTTGCGCAGCGCTGGACGGCGTGCGGAACGCGAAAGACTGAATCGGACTGCATTTCCGCCACACTGCTTTATCATGGCGGATTAAGCGGCGCCTCGCGCGCGGCGTTCCCTACGCACCTCATCGCGGCTTGCCCGCGAACCTCACGCATCGCCCCATGACCACATCCGCTCCCGACACGCTTACCATCGCCGGCAAGGCCTACACGTCGCGACTGCTCGTCGGCACCGGCAAGTATCGCGATTTTGCGCAAACCCGCGAGGCGCTCGACGCCAGCGGCACGCAAATCGTCACTGTCGCTATCCGCCGCACCAATATCGGCCAGAACGCCAACGAGCCCAGCCTGCTCGATAGCGTGCCGCCCTCGCAATTCACGCTGCTGCCCAATACGGCCGGCTGCTACTCCGCCGACGATGCCGTGCGTACGCTGCGCCTGGCGCGCGAACTGCTCGACGGCCACTCGCTGGTCAAGCTGGAAGTGCTGGGCGACCCCACCAATCTGTTTCCCAACATGCCCGAAACGCTGGACGCCGCCCGCACGTTGGTTAAAGACGGCTTTCAGGTGATGGTGTATTGCACCGACGATCCCATCCAGTGCCGCATGCTCGAGGATATCGGCGTGGTGGCCGTGATGCCGCTGGCCTCGCTGATCGGCTCGGGCATGGGCATTCTGAATCCGTGGAACCTGCGCCTGATCATTGACCAGGCCCGCGTGCCGGTGCTCGTGGATGCCGGCGTGGGCACGGCCTCGGATGCTGCGATCGCCATGGAACTCGGCTGCGACGGCGTGTTGATGAACACCGCCATCGCCGGCGCCCGCGATCCCATTCTGATGGCCAGCGCCATGAAAAAGGCGGTCGAAGCCGGCCGCGAAGCCTATCTGGCTGGACGCGTACCCAAGAAGCTCTACAGCGCCCAGCCCAGCTCGCCCACCGAAGGCTTGATTACCGCGCACAAAGGTTGACCGTGGCCGATCCCATCTACAACACCCTCAGCATTGCCGGGGTGGACCCCTCCGCCGGCGCGGGCGTACTCGCCGACGTCAAGACGATGAGCGCCCTGGGCACCTACGGGTGCGGGGTGATCGCCGCGCTTACCGCGCAGAACACCAAAGGCGTCACCGGCATCTCGCCCGTCGACCCAGACTTCGTCGGCTTGCAGATCGATACGCTGTTCGACGACGTGGCGATTGCTGCCGTCAAGATCGGCATGCTGGGCCAGGAACGCGTCACCCTGGTGGTGGCCGAAAAGCTCGCCAAGCACAACCCGGCGCACATCGTGCTCGATCCGGTGATGATCGCCAAGAGTGGCGACATGCTGCTTGAGCGCAAAGCCGTTGGCGCGCTGCGCGAGGCGCTGTTGCCGCAGACCACCGTGCTCACGCCCAACCTGCCCGAGGCCGGCGTACTGCTCGGACAGCGCCAGGTCGACACCATCCGTGAAATGCGTCGCGTGGCTGAAAAGCTGCGCAACCTGCTGGCCTATTCCGGCCATCGCTGGGTGATGCTCAAGGGCGGGCATCTGCCCAGTGACGACATCGTCGATCTGCTGTTCGACGGCGATCGCATGATCGAATTGCCGGGCCGCCGCATTCTCACCCGCAATACCCATGGCACGGGCTGCACCCTTTCGGCGGCATTGGCCGCGCTGATCCCGCAAACGAACGATGTGCCCGAGGCCGCGCGCCGTGCCAAGGACTATCTGACGGCAGCTCTGGCCGCTGCCGACACGCTCAACGTGGGTTCCGGTCACGGGCCGGTGCACCACTTCCACGCGCAGTGGTAGCCGGCCGTCACGAATCGGTACAATAGTCCGCGCGCCATCCCTTTATCCGCTATTCCTAATTTCCACCATCATGAACGCCTCCACGCTCCCCGATCTCGAACAAGCCCGTTTCAACATGATCGAACAGCAGATCCGGCCCTGGGATGTGCTCGACGCAACGGTGCTTGCCACCCTGTTCGAGGTGCGCCGCGAAGCGTTCGTGCCGGCGCCGGTGCGCGCCATGGCCTTTTCCGATCTGGAACTGCCGTTGACCGTCAACGGCGCCGATACGCGTGAAACCATGCTGGCGCCGAAGGTCGAAGCCCGCCTGACGCAAGAATTGCTGCTCACCCCCAACGACTGTGTGCTCGAAATCGGCACGGGTTCCGGCTACCAGGCCGCCCTGATCGCCCATATCGCCCAGCAAGTGACGTCGGTCGAAATCGATAGCCGTCTGGCCGGATTCGCCCAGGCCAATCTGCAGCAAAACGGCGTGAAGAACGTTAAGGTCGAAACCGGCGATGGCCGCAACGGCTGGGGCTCCACCGAATACGACGCCATCCTCGTCACCGGCTCGGTGCCGGTCGTGCCCGACGCCCTGCGCTACCAACTGCGTGTGGGCGGCCGCATGGTCATTGTGGTCGGCCAGACGCCTGTGATGACAGCCTGCCGCATCACGCGCACGACGGCAGCCACGTTCGAAACCGTGACGTTGTTCGAAACGGTCATCAAGCCGTTGCGCGGCGCGACTGTTTCGCAATTCAAGTTCTAAGCGGTGCGTCGCGCCCGGCTGGCCGCTCGCATCGGATGCGCGTTGGCCCTATGGGCAAGCGCGGCGACCAGTCATTCGCAGGATTTGATGCAGGCCTGGCGCGACGCGCTGGTCAGCGACCCCACCTACGCCGCGGCGCGCGCCGCCTATCGTGCCGGTCTTGAGCGGCAGCCGCAGGCCCGCGCCAATCTGCTCCCCTACGTATCGGCCGAGGCCGGCGGCGAATACCGCGATGTGCGCAGCACGTCGGGCTTTCGTCGCGATACGTCAGGCACGCGCGGCACCTGGGATCTTGTACTCACACAACCGCTGTTCGACTGGGGCAGCTACAAGGCCTACGAGCAATCGAAGCTGGTCGTGGCCGACGTCGAGGTGCAGTTGCAACAGGCGCTTCAGGACCTGCTGCTGCGGGTGTCGGACGCCTATTTCAACGTGCTGTCGTTTGAAGATCAGCTCGCCGCCACGGTGGCCGAAAAGAGCGCCATCGCCGAGCAGGTCGAGTCGGCGCAACGCAACTTCGAACTCGGCAATGCCACGATTACCGACACCTATGAGGCCCAGTCCCGCTACGACCTGATCGTGGCGCAAGAGCTGCAGTTGCAGAACCTGCTCGAGGTGCAACGCGACCGGCTGACGCAGATCGTCGGCAGTCCGCCGGGCAGCCTGGCCCGGCTGCCCAGTGGCACGGCCTTGCCGGCGCCGCAACCCGCGCGGCTCGAAGCCTGGTCTTCGCAAGCGCAAAGCTCCAGCCTGGAAGTGATTCGCGCCGAGCTCCAAACCCGTATCGCGCAAAGGGATATCGAAATCGCACGCAGCGGCTTCTATCCCATCGTGGCATTACGCGCGTCGTCGGGCAGCGCCACCGACTCGCGCTTGAGCAATCCGGGCTCGGGACGACCCATCGACAACACCATCGGTGTCGTCGTGTCGATGCCCTTCTATACCGGGGGCGCCGTATCGTCGCGCGTGACGGAGAGCGTGCAGCTCGAGCAACGCGCCCGTTTCAATGCCGAAACCTCGCGCCGCCAGGCGCTACAACTGGCACGCCAGTATTACACCGGCGTCACCACGGGCCTGTTGCGGGTGCGGGCGCTGGAGGCCGGCGAGCGATCGAGCCGTTCGGCGGTGGAAGCCAACCGACTGGGCTACGAGGTGGGGGTGCGGATCAATCTCGACGTGCTCAATGCCGAACAGCAGCTCTACGCCACCCAGCGCGACCTGGCACAGGTGCGCTACAACACGCTGATCGACGGCCTGCGTCTTAAAGCCACGAGCGGCATCCTGGCCGAGGCCGATCTCGATGCCATCAATCGATTGCTGCGGTTTGGCCCACCGGCCTCGGAAAAGCCGGACGACACACGTCGATCCGGCATGACAGGCCTGGCCCCTGCCAAAGCGGCTGGCACCAGCGCACGCAGCAATCGCGGCGCTGGCGGCCCGCTAGGGCCCGCTGTAGCACCTGCTGCTGGAACGATGGGGAGTGGAACGCTGGGTGGTGGAACGATGGGGGGCGGACCGATGAACGGTTCGGGTCTGGTCGCACCGCTGGTCCCGGCTGATGGCACCCGGCACCCCCCCCCCGCCGGATCGACGGGGGTGCCTGCAGGGCGTTCGAGGAACACGCCGAGCACAACGTCTGCGCCGTCTGCTGCGCCCTATCGTGCACCCAACGTGGCGCCCGGTGCGGGGCCCAATGCGGCACCCTACGTTGCACCCGCCGGCACCCAGGTGCCCGACTCAGCGCCCCCGGATTTTCTTAACCAACGAGGTCGTTGAGCGTTCGAACTCAAAGGGAATCGCCACTGCGCGACCGCCCCAAGACTCGACCAACGCGGTTTCCGGCAATACGGCCATGTCGTAGTCGCCCCCTTTTACGATCAAATCGGGCTTCAGCGCCGCGACCAGGGCTTCGGGCGTTTGTTCTTCAAACACCGTGACCGCATCCACGCAACCCAACGCAGCCAGCACGGCCGCGCGATCCGAGGTGGTATTGAGCGGCCGATCGTCGCCTTTACCCAAGCGTTTGACCGATGCATCGGTGTTGATCGCCACGATCAGGGTCGCGCCCAATTGGGCGGCCTGATCCAGGTAGGTCGCGTGTCCGCGATGCAGGAGATCGAACACACCGTTGGTAAACACCAGCGGCCGAGCGAACTGGCCCGCCGCCACGGCGGCTTCGCACGCTTCCCGCGACATGACCTTGGCTTCAAATCGTGCCTGCGGCAAAACGTGCACTGCGCTCAACGCAGCACTCCGGCCGGCACTTGAATGATGCCGCTCTCGCTATGCTTTTGCGCTGCGAGGCTGTTGGTCATTTCCTTGCGGAACAGGTTCAGATCCTTGACCGTATCGAAACTGCGATCCATCAGCTTGGACAGGATATGCAGAATGCGCGAGGCGACCTTGCCTTCCCAATCGTTATCGAAATGGATCTGGCTGTTCAACCAATGCTCCAGCCAACCAGGCTCTGGCAGCTTGGACTGCACCGTATCGTTGGGGAACATGTCCTTGTTGACATGCAGATTGGTCGGGTGCAAGGCCTGGGGGGTACGCGAGGCGGACGCCATCAGCACCCCGATCTTCGAAAATGCCACACGCGCGTGCTGGCTGACCGACTCGCCGCGATTATGCAGAGCGCGACGCATGTACTGCAGGTAAGCGCCGGCGTGGCGCGCTTCATCACGCGCCAGCGTACGGTAGATTTCCTTGATGACCGGCTCGGTGTGCCATTCGGCGGCTCGGCGGTACCAGTGATTCAAGCGCACTTCGCCGCAGAAATGCAGCATCAGGGTTTCGAGCTCTGGGGCCGGGTCGAAGTCGAAGCGCACCTTGTGCAGCTCTTCTTCGGTAGGACACATGTCCGGCACGAAGCGGCGCAGGTACTCCATCATCACCAGCGAGTGCTTCTGCTCTTCGAAAAACCAGACCGACATGAAGGCGCTGAAGTCGCTGTCTTCACGGTTGTCGCGCAGAAACATTTCCACCGCGGGCAATGCAGCCCACTCGGTGATGGCGTTCATCTTGACGGTTTGGGCCTGCTCATCGGTCAGTTTGCTGCGATCGAACAAATGCCACGGGATATCGGTGCCCATATTCCAGCGCACCGCTTCCATATTCTTGAAGAGTTCAGGATAAAGCATGATCTAGCCCTTAATGTCGTGTTCCCGCGCAAACATGAAGTCAGTCCTGGCCGATGGGGACGGCGGGTCGGTGACGGCACGTTTCCGTGGCCGCATTCACCGTTATCCCCTCGTGGCACGAATGCATCGTGACCGTCTTGTTATTTTTCCATGACCGGTTCAGCCCCAGTCAGGCGGACTGCCTGTGATTATCAACGTGTGATCGCCCAAATGCCTACCGCCACCGCAACCGCCAAAACGGCTGCAATGGCTGTCAACAGGCGGTTATTTTGTTCTTGCGCACGTCGTAGCAGCACCAATTCATTGATTAAGACCGGAGAAGCGTGCGGTCGGTTCAAGTTGTCGTGAACCAACCGGGGGATTTCGGGGAGAAGCTGTGCCCAATGCACGGCCTCTTTTTTCAGTTTTTGCCGCAATCCGGCAAATCCCATACGCTCATGCATCCAGCGTTCGAGATAGGGCTTGGCCGTCTTCCACAGATCCAGATTGGGATCCAGGTCGCGCCCCATGCCCTCGATATTCAACAGCGTCTTTTGCAACAGTACCAGTTGCGGTTGAATTTCGACATTGAAGCGTCGTGATGTCTGAAAGAGACGCATCAACACCTGACCCAGCGAGATTTCAGAAAGCGGTCGGTCGAAGTACGGCTCACATACAGCACGTACCGCGCCTTCAAGCTCCTCCTCGCGCGTATCGGCCGGTACCCAACCCGATTCGATGTGTAACTGCGCCACGCGGCGGTAGTCGCGGTGAAAAAACGCGAGAAAGTTCTGCGCCAGGTAGTTTTTATCGAATTCGGACAGCGAACCGACGATGCCGAAGTCGAGTGCGATGTACTGACCAAGCGTTTCCGCCTGATCCGACACGTAGATATTACCCGGGTGCATGTCGGCGTGGAAGAAACCGTCGGCAAACACCTGTGTGAAGAAAATTTCCACGCCGCTGCGGGCAAGCTTCTCGATATCGACGCCTGCCGTGCGCAGACGGTCGATCTGGCTGATCGGAATACCGCGCATGCGCTCCATGGTGAACACCGTCGTTGCGGTGTATTCCCACACCACCTCAGGCACCATCAACATGCCGCCGCGTCCGGTATCAGGACCGAAATTGCGGCGCAATTGGCTGCAATTGGACGCTTCGCGCACCAGATCGAGCTCGTCGTGCAAATACTTGTCGAATTCGGCGACCACTTCGCGCGGCTTCAACCGGCGCCCGTCGGGACCCAGCTTTTCGATCACGCGCGCCACCAGCTTAAGCAGCGCCAAATCCTGGTCAATGACGTTCAACATGCCGGGCCGCAGCACTTTCACGGCCACATCGCGCCCATCATGCAACACCGCGAAGTGCACCTGGGCGATCGAGGCCGATGCCACCGGATCGACTTCGAAATGCGCAAAGAGCTTTTCGGGCGGCGCGCCCAAGGCAGTCTTGATGCAGGCGGCGGCTTCGGCCGACGGAAAAGGCGGCACGCGATCTTGCAGCAGCGCCAGCTCGACGGCGATGTCCGCGGGGATCAAATCGCGGCGGGTGGACAGCACCTGGCCGAACTTGACGAAAATAGGCCCCAAGGTTTCGAGCGCCCGTCGCAGGCGGACGCCGCGCGGCGATTTGGGCCGCGTCCCGAAGCGAATTACCCGCAACAGCCCCGTGGCGACCGGGTGATTGAAGCTGGATAGCACCAGTTCATCCAGACCGAAGCGCAGCGAAATCCAGACAATACGAAAAAACCGCAGCAGCGTCAGCATGGACTACGACCTGCCCATATCGCGGCGATCCAGGCGCGCAATGAGGTCGGCCACGCGCGCGGCGAGCGATTCGGCATCGCGCCGAACCCGATCGGCATCGTGCGAAAAGCCCTGCATCAGGGGTTTACCGACAATCACGCCACGCTCCTCCGATAAATATTCAGCCACATTGGCCGCAGCATTGCGGCTCGCAAGCTGCGCGCCCCGGGCCAACGATCGCGCGCCTGCGGTCAGGCGGTTGGCCGGCACATCGCCCACCAGCCGCGCAAAATCGTCCTCGGCGTCCCAACGCAAATGCTTGGCCAGGTCAGACACGACTTGCGCCAGACCCGCATCGCCCGAGATATGCGTGATATCCAGAAACGCCGCGCCCGCATCGTTGGGCGGCGCAAACCGGGCCCACGAGAGCTTTTCGGGCGGAACGGTGAGCACGACGTCGGGCACGATCGCGGGATCGGCGGCCGCGAGCAACCCTTCGGAGGTGACCGTGAGGCTCAAGCTCAACTTACCCGATGCAAACCGCACCGTTTTGCCGCCGTGGCGGCCCAGCCGCTCACGGGCCCACGCCTCGCGCGTGAGCAGCACATTGATCGCTCGTGCGAACACGCGATCGGGTGGGGGCAATCCAGGGAGGGCAAACATGGGCAATGCGTTGAGAATCCGGCCAATCGTCGTGGCGGAATCGCCACGTCTTGGGAGTTTACCGGGTATTGGCCCGGCCAAAAAATAGATCACTTAGCGCTTCGATTGCCGGGCGTCCCGAAAGTTGCTTGCAGAAGCCTGAACAAATACGCCGTTATTGCCGCCAAAAATGGGATTGTGCTTTGCAGCACGAAAGCCCGCCGATTGCACGTCGCGCTCCCTACAATTGGCCGCAGACGGCCTGGCGTCCCTCGCGAGCGGCCGTCGCACCAAGTAAAAGAATCGTTATGTTTGAAGTAATGACCGGAACGCCTGCGTCCGGCGACGCGCCCGCGCAACCCAAACGCCGTGCGCTGCTGATTGGTTTCAGCGTGGCGCTCCTCGAAGCCGGTCTGCCCGGCGGCGTACACAACGCCGCGGCTGCCATCATGGCGCCGATGGACGACCTGGTGCCCGATGCCGGTTTTTTCGCCCTCTCGCAGCAGCTTACCGAACATCGCGACCTGAATCCCGCTACCGCCGCCCGCATGCTGCCGGCCTTGGCGCTGGCCGCCGTGCCGCAGGCCGAGCATATCGGCGTGCTGATCGCGCTGGCGCAGCAACACGCGGCACCGGCATCACGCCGCGCTGGACTGGATGCTGAGCAAGGCACTGAGCAAGGCACTGAGCAAGGCACTGAACCGAGCATTGAGGCAAGCCCTCAACCCGGCCGTCGACCCGGGCCTGAGCTTGGTGCCCAACCGGGCTTTCACACCGCCTCGCAAACCGCCGGCCGCGTGGCGCCGCCGGCGCAATCGCTGCTGCTTGCCGCCGAGCAGATCGGCTTGAAAGACCTCGCGCTGGCCATCGTGCGCGCCTGGTACACCGGCACCGTCGGCTTGGGCGATCGCGCCATTCTCTTGGCTTACCAGGAAGCGCTGATGTACCGCCCAGTACGCGATGCGCTCACGGTACCCACCTATTGCAACTTCGGCCCCTTGTGGTGGACCGGCACGCCGCCCGACGCTGCCCGCATGCCCGCCGACGATCTCGCTCAGGAATCACCCGCATCATGAAAGCTCCCGTCTTCACCAACGGCGACGCGCACGCCGACGTCGTCATCGTCGGTTCGGGCGTCGTGGGCGCCATGGTCGCCGACCAGCTCGTCTCGCAAGGCTATTCGGTGCTCGTACTCGAAGCGGGCTTGCGGATCCAGCGCGGCCAGGCGGTCGAAAATTGGCGCAACATGCCGTTCGAAAACCGTGTCGGTTCGGACTTTCAAGGCCTGTACCCGCAAGCCGCCAATGCACCCGCGCCTCTCTACTTTCCCGAGAACAATTACGTCGGCTTGAGTGGCCCCAGCGGTTCGAGCTTCAAGCAAGGCTACCTGCGCACAGTGGGCGGCACCACATGGCACTGGGCGGCCTCCTGTTGGCGCCATCTGCCGGTCGACCTGAAGATGAAATCGGTTTACGGCGTGGGCCGCGACTGGCCGATTTCGTACGACGAACTCGAACCGTTCTATTGCCAGGCCGAGGAAGAAATGGGCGTGGCAGGCCCGAGCGACCCCGCGATGCAATCGCCCGTGGAACGCAGCCGCCCGTATCCGATGGACATGGTGCCGTGGAGTTACGGCGACACGCGCTTCGCCGAAGTGGTCAATCCGCACGGCTATCGTTCGGTACCCATCCCGCAGGGCCGCAGCACGCGCCCGTGGCAGGGCCGTCCCACCTGTTGCGGCAACAACAACTGCCAACCGATCTGCCCGATCGGTGCCATGTACAACGGCATCCATCATGTGCAACGCGCCGAGCAAAAGGGTGCCGTAGTGCTGGCTGAAGCGGTGGCCTACAAAATCGACACCGACGAGAACAATCGCATCGTGGCTGTGCACTGGTATGACGGCGATCGCACGTCGCACAAGGCTACCGGCCGCCAGTTCGTACTGGCCTGCAACGCACTCGAAACGCCGCGCCTGCTGCTGCTCGCCGCCAACGACCGCAATCCCAACGGGATTGCCAACCGGTCGGATCAAGTGGGCCGCAACATGATGGATCACTCGGGCTTTCACTGCACGTTTCTCGCCAACGAGCCGCTGTGGGCCGGTCGTGGCCCGGCACAGAACACCTGTCTGGTGGGGCCGCGCGACGGTGACTTCCGGTCGCAGTATTCGGCCAACAAAATGATCGTCAACAACATCACGCAAGTCGCGCCCGCCACGCGGCAGGCCTTGAAGATGGGGCTGGTGGGCCGCGACCTCGACGCCGAGATCCGCCGCCGCGCGGCCTATGGCGTCGATCTGTCGATCAGCCTGGAGCCCTTGCCGGAAGCAAACAATCGGCTGACGCTAAGCGCCACGCGACGCGACCCACTGGGTTTGGCCTGTCCCGACATTCATTACGACGTGGGCGATTACGTGCGCCGCGGCGCCGAAGCCGCGCACGCGCAACTCGAACATATCGGCAAGCTGTTCGGTGCGACCGAGTTCAACATCACCACGAGCCTGAACGCGAACAATCACATCATGGGCGGCACCATCATGGGCGACAACGCCCGCGATTCGGTGGTGGACGGCGATTGCCGCGCGTTCGACCACGACAACCTGTGGTTACCGGGTGGGGGCGCCATGCCTTCGGCCAGCGTCGTCAACAGCACGCTGACCATGGCGGCATTGGGCTTGAAAGCATCGGCCGCCATCATCAAGCAGTTGGCCCGCGGATGAACACCTTGACGCTATCGTTTCCTCTGCGTGCGGTATTGCGCACGCTTGCCGGCGGCATCATGGCGCTGGCTTCCCTGGCGGCGCCCGCGCATGCGGCCGACGACACCCAACGGCTGATCGATCAGGGCCGCAGCCTCTCGGTCGCGGCCGACTGCATGGCGTGCCATACCGCAAAAGACGGCAAGCCCTACGCCGGCGGTTACGCCATTCAAAGCCCCCTGGGTGCCATCTACGCCACCAACATCACGCCCTCCAAAACCAGCGGCATCGGCGACTACACCGAAGCCGAGTTTGCCCGCGCGTTGCGGCAAGGGGTACGGCGCGACGGCAGCCGTCTTTATCCAGCCATGCCCTATACGTCGTACACGCTGTTGAGCGACGCAGACGTCCACGCGTTGTATGTGTATTTCATGCAGGGCGTGGCGCCGGTCGACACGGTGCCTGCCCGTACGCAATTGGCGTTTCCGTTCAACATCCGCGCCTCGATGATGGGCTGGAACGCCCTGTATCTCGACGACAAACGGTTCGAGCCGGACCCATCGAAGAGCGAAGAGATCAATCGCGGCGCGTATCTTTCGAAAGCGCTGGCGCATTGCAGCGCCTGCCACACGCCGCGCGATGTGATGATGGCCGAAGACGGCAATCGCGAACTCGCCGGCGGCAGCGTAGGGCCCTGGTACGCCCCCAACATCACCTCAGATACGGTGAGCGGCATCGGCGGCTGGAGCAACGCCGAATTGGTGCAGTACCTGCGCACCGGTCGCGTAGCCGGCCGCGCCCAAGCTGGCGGCGGCATGGCCGAAGCGATCGAGAACAGCCTGCAGCATCTGCCGGAATCCGATCTGCTGGCGATCGTGGCCTACCTCAAGAGCACAACGCCGATCCGCGACGCCGCCGATACGGATCGCGGCAAGATCCGCGGCGCACCAGTAAGCGATGAAGCGCGGCTGCGCGGTGTCGACAAACAAAATGCCAACAACACCTTGCGCTCTGGTGCGGCGCTCTTCAGCGCCAACTGCGCCAGTTGCCACCAGGCCAATGGCGCCGGCAGCACTGGCCAGGCTTACCCCTCGCTGTTTCACAACACCGCCACCGGCGCGAGCCGCGCCGATAACTTGCTGGCGGCGATCCTGTTCGGCATCGATCGGGATGCGGGTGGCGAGCATGTGTTGATGCCGCGCTTCGATGCGCAGTCGTACGTCGATCCGCTCACCAATACGCAGATCGCCGACATCGCCAACTACGTGCTCACGCAATACGGCAATCCGGACGTTCAGGTCACGCCGGAAACGGTGCAAACGGCACGCGAAGGCGGCAAATTGCCGCTGCTCGCGCGCGTGCCGCTCTACATCAAACCGGCCCTGGCGGTGGCCGCCCTGATCGCATTGCTGTTGCTGTGGCTCTTCGTGCGCCGCCGCCGCGCGAGAGCTTGAAGGTTTCGTCCGCCACCGCCTGGCACGGGAAGAACCCCGTGCCGGAGGTAAATCGGGCGACGCGCTTAAAGCGCCTCGGCCTTCAGTGCGGCACGGTTGGCATCCACCACGGTGAGTGCCGCCATGTTGATAATGCGGCGCACCGTCGAGCTCGACGTCAGGATATGCACCGGCGCATTCGCACCCAGCAGGAACGGGCCCACGGCCACGTTGCTGCCGGCCGCCGTCTTGAGCAGGTTGTAGGCGATATTGCCCGCATCCACATTGGGGCAGACCAGCAGGTTGGCCGCGCCCTTCAAGCGTGACGTGGGCAGGATGCGCGAACGCAGCGCCTCGTCCAATGCGCAATCGCCATGCATCTCGCCGTCGACTTCCAGATCGGGGGCCTGCTCGAGCACGAGGTCGAGCGCACGGCGCATCTTCGCGCCCGACGCCGAGCTGCTCGATCCGAAGTTGGAGCGCGACAGCAACGCCACCTTCGGCGCGAGATTCAAGCCTTCCATGACCTTGGCGGCCGCAACCGTGATCTCGGCGATCTGCTCCGCCGAGGGGTCGTCGTTCACATGCGTATCGGTGAGCGCCAGCGTGCGCTCGTCCAACAGCAGAATGCTCATCGCCGCATAGGTCTTGGCGCCGGGCGCCTTGCCGATCACTTCATCGATGAAGCGCAGATGGTCGTGATACGCGCCGACGGTGCCGCAGATCATGCCGTCGGCATCGCCCAACCGTACCATCATCGCGCCGATCAACGTCAAACGACGACGCATTTCGACGCGTGCCATTTCCTTGGTGATGCCGTTGCGGCACATCAATTCCCAATACGTCGTCCAGTACTGATGGAAGCGCTCGTCGTAATGCGGGCTCGTCACTTCCACATCCTGACCGAGCTTGAGCCGCAGGCCCAGCTTCTGGATGCGCGCCGTCAAGACTTCGGGACGGCCCACCAGAATGGGACGCGCCAACTTTTCGTCGACCACCACCTGCACCGCGCGCAGGACGCGCTCGTCTTCGCCTTCGGTAAACACGATGCGCGCCCGGCCGCCGTCACGCACGTGCGCCTTGGCCGCGGCAAACAGCGGCTTCATGAAGGCGCCCGAGCGATACACGAACTGCTGCAGTTGTTCGGCATAGGCATCCATGTCGCTCAACGGGCGCGTGGCCACGCCGCAAGCCATGGCCGCCTTCGCCACGGCCGGTGCAATGCGCACGATCAGGCGGGGATCGAAGGGCTTGGGAATCAGGTACTGCGGGCCGAAGGCCACGTCGTAGCTGCCGTAGGCGGCCGCCACCACGTCGTTTTGTTCTTCTTCGGCCAGGCCCGCGATGGCGTACACCGCCGCGATTTCCATTTCACGCGTGATCGTGGTCGCACCCACATCCATCGCGCCGCGGAAGATGTAGGGGAAGCACAGCACGTTGTTGACTTGATTGGGGTAGTCGGAACGCCCCGTCGCCATCACGATATCGTCGCGCACGGCATGGGCCACTTCAGGCAGAATTTCCGGCGTGGGATTGGCCAACGCCAGGATGAACGGACGCGGCGCCATGCGCGCGACCATCTCGGCCTTCAATACGCCGCCCGCCGACAGCCCCAGGAACATGTCGGCGTTGTCGATGACTTCACTCAGCGTGCGCAATGACGTCGCTTGCGCGAATCCCGCCTTGTCCGGATCCATCAGCACCGTGCGCCCTTCGTAGACCACGCCTTCGATGTCGGTGACCCAGATGTTCGACTTGGGCAGTCCGAGGTCCACCATCAATTCCAGGCAAGCCAGCGCTGCGGCGCCCGCGCCCGACACGACCACTTTGACCTGTTTGATGTCTTTCTCGACCACCTTCAGGCCGTTGATGAACGCGGCGGCCACCGTGATGGCGGTGCCGTGCTGATCGTCGTGAAAGACCGGGATCTTCATGCGCTCACGCAGCTTGCGCTCGACGATGAAGCACTCAGGCGCCTTGATATCTTCAAGGTTGATGCCACCGAACGTGGGTTCCAGACCCGCGATGATCTCGACCAGCTTGTCGGGATCGCTTTCATTGATTTCGATATCGAAAACGTCGATGCCGGCAAACTTCTTGAAGAGCACCGCCTTGCCTTCCATCACCGGCTTGGAGGCCAGTGCACCGATATTGCCCAGCCCGAGGACGGCTGTGCCGTTGGTGATCACACCCACCAGATTACCGCGCGCCGTAAACCGGAACGCGTTCAGCGGATCGGCCACGATTTCTTCGCATGCGGCGGCGACACCCGGGGTGTAAGCCAGCGCCAGATCGCGCTGCGTGACTAAAGGCTTGCTTGCCGAGACCGCGATCTTTCCCGGTACCGGAAACTCGTGGTAGTCCAACGCTGCTTGACGATCCGTGCTGTTCATAGTCTTCCTCTTGCGCGCTTGCATCCGACCGATTCGGGTGCGTTGCCATCCTGAACTTCGATTTTAGGATGGAGCCATTAGAAGATTATTTGGGTTTACTATCCCTTCATCACATTTTCATGATGTTAGGACGACTGCGTGGCCACATTCGACGCCGCCGAGGTGCTCAGACGGTTGAGTGGCCGCCTCAAGATGAGACATCTGATCCTGCTGTTGAGCATCCGGCAGCACGGCTCATTGACGCGCGCCGCCGAGCACTTGGCCAGCAGCCAGCCGGCCATCACCAACGCGTTGGCCGAACTGGAAAGCATGTTTGGCGCGCCGCTGTTTGACCGGTCCGTGCGCGGCATGGCGCCCACCGCGCTTGGTGAGGTGGTGCTGGCCCGGGCCAAAGCCATGGTGAACGATCTGGGCCACCTCGTGCAGGACATGGAAGCCGTAGCCTCCGGACACGGCGCGCACGTGCATGTGGGCGTGACCCCGTTCGTGTCCGGCCACATTCTCGCGGCAGCCATGCAACGCGCGCCCGGCGAGGGCGAAGCGCGCGTGAGCGTATCGATCCACGAAGGCAATAGCGACCAATTGCTCGCACAGCTGCGCGATCACACCGTGGATATCGTGATCGGCCGCGCCTCCTCCGCCACGGACGTCAAACACATCGCTTTCGAAGTGCTGTACCGCCAGACGCCGCGCCTGATCGCCAGCAGGCGCCTGGCCGCCCAGTTGTCCCGTGGCCCCTTGAACTGGCGGGCGCTGGCCGAACTGGACTGGATTCTGGGCGCGCCGCTCACGCCCATCCGCGAGCAGGTCACCGATCTGTTCCTGAGCGCCGGCCTCACCCCGCCCGCCCCCGTGGTGGAAAGCCACTCCTCCAAGCTCATCGGTGAGCTCATCGTGGGCAGCAGCCGCGCGGTCTCGATCGTACCGGCCGACATTGCCGAAGAACTGGTGCGGATTGCGGGCGTTGCCGTGGTGCCGTACTCGTTTGAATGGACCCTGCCGCCGATTGCCATGTTCATGCGTGCGCAGGGCCCGCGCCGCACAGCGGAGCACCACTTCGCCGCCGCGTTGCGCGCCACGTGCAAGTCGCTCTACGGCCACACCGCCCCAGACGCAACAAACCCACCGCGAGGGTGGGTTTGAGGTGAGCTGGGTGCCGCGCCTGGCAGCATGTGCCGCCGGGCGTTATGGCAGGAAGCTTAGCTGGCGTACTCGACCGGGATCTGTTGAATACCGGCCAACAACCAACCGCCTTGCGCCGGCTTGTACAGGTTCCAGACTTCTTCGAAGCGGAAAGCCTCGGCGCCCGGATCTTCACGCAGCATGCCCGAGAAGCGCACGCTGGCCAGATTGCCGTCAGACACCGTTTCGATACCGAGCAGCTCGGCATTGAGCAGCACCACTTCGGTCTTGTTGGTGCCTTGGCGCTCAAGCAATTGCGGCTTGAGTTCGGCGATCAGGTCGTCGGTGAGGACGTCGCGCAGTTCGTCGGTATTGCCGCTATCCCAAATGCCCTGGATGCGGATGAACTGCTCCTTGGCTTGCGCCAGGAAACGCGGCGTATCGAAGTCGCCCGGGATGAACCAGTCGCCATTGGCATCGGTTTGCTTACCCGAACCCGTGGTCGATGCAGCCGTGGCGGCCATCGGCGCGGCAGCAGCAGCGGCAACCGGGGCTGCAGGCGCCGGCTTCAGCGTTTCACGCCACATCGGCTTGCTTTCCGAATCGCGGTTGTCTTGACGGGCAGCGTTGCCACCGTAGGCACCTTGCGTCGCCGGACGAGCACCACCGCCACGCAGACGGCGCACCAGGAAGATCACCGCGAAGACGACCAGCGCAACCAGGATGGCGCTCGACAGGAATTCGAGGAACGCGCCGCCCAGACCGAAGCTGGACAGCAGTGCGGCGATACCCAGACCGGCAGCGATACCGGCGATGGGACCCAACCAGCGCGATGCACCCGAACGGGCACCGGCGGCTGCAGCCGTACCTGCCGCGGCGCCTGCTGCCGGAGCGGCAGCCGCATTGGCACGCGGCGTCGCCGGCGGCGTGGTGGCCTGACGGTTTTGCATTACATTGGTCGATTGACGACCGGCGCTGGACCCGCCGCCCATGCGACGCGCCTCGGCGTCGAACGACGTGACAAGCATCGTCGTGCTGACGATAGCGATCGCCGCAGCCGCGACGATACGACGGAATGAAAAGGTGGACATGTCGAGCTCCTCAAGGGCGACAGGGGCACGTTTTCGACAACCGGTATGGTCATCGGCGCGCAGCCGCCTCTTTCTTACAGTTAACTGAATAGCCTAAGAATAATGGACAAGTGGACGGGGAGCAAGTTCCGTCTATTTTGCGTCCATGCAAAAGCCCGCCGGAAACATCCCCCGGCGGGCTCCGAAACGCGGCAGCGCGATCAGGAGAGCTTTACGCCCTCGTGCAAGGCGGCCACGCCAGCCGTCAGGTTGAAGTGCTGCACCCGGTCCAGCCCGGCCGCCCGCAGCATGTCGGACAGCGTTTCCTGATCCGGATGCATGCGGATCGATTCGGCGAGGTAGCGGTAGCTTTCCTCATCCTTGGCCACGTGCTTGCCCAACCACGGCAGCACCTTGAACGAATACAGATCGTAGACCGGAGCCAGCGGAGGCGCCACGCGCGAAAACTCGAGCACCAGCAATTTGCCGCCGGGTTTGAGCACCCGTGCCATTTCGGCCAGTGCACGATCCTTGTGCGTCATATTGCGCAGCCCGAACGCCACGCTCACGCGATCGAAATGCCCATCGGGAAACGGCAAGTGCTCGGCGTCGCACACTGCGGTGGGCAGCAGCAGGCCGGCATCGGTCATGCGATCGCGGCCCACGCGCAACATCGATTCGTTGATGTCGGTGAGCCAAACTTCGCCGGTGTCGCCTGCGCGCTTGGCGAAGGCCCGTGCCAGATCGCCCGTGCCGCCTGCGATATCGAGCACCTTCATGCCGGGGCGAATCGCCGCGCGGCTGATGGTGAACGCCTTCCAGATACGGTGCAGGCCGCCCGACATCAAATCGTTCATGACGTCGTAGCGCGAGGCAACGGAGTGAAAAACGTCTGCCACGCGGCGCGCTTTTTCCGTCTCGGCAACCGATTCGAAACCAAAGTGCGTCGTGCCCGGCGCGGCAGCACGATCCGAAGACGAGGTGGAGCGATTCATGGCTAAATTCCCGTGTAAGGCTCAATGGTAGCCGATGCAATATGACGCACCGTCACATACCTGAAATATTGCGGCCATACTATCGCAATGTTCGCGCCGCATCGGCGTGCTCTACCCGGTCAAACATGTCCAGCACCATCCTAGTCGTCGAAGACGAACCCGCCATTCAGGAACTGATTGCCGTCAACCTGTCCTTCGCGGGCCATAAGGTTCTACGCGCGTTCGACGCCGATCAGGCCCAGACCTTGATTCGCGCCGAATTGCCCGACCTCATCCTGCTCGACTGGATGTTGCCGGGCACCTCGGGCTTAGCCCTTGCCCGCAAGCTGCGCAACGACGAACGCACCCGCACCGTACCGGTCATCATGCTCACCGCCAAAGGCGCCGAGCAAGACAAGGTCGACGGTCTGGAAGCGGGCGCCGACGATTACATCACCAAGCCGTTCTCGCCGAAAGAGTTGATGGCGCGCATCAAGGCGGTGCTGCGCCGCCGGGCGCCGCAGCTTACCGACGATCTGATCGATGTCGGCGGCCTGCGGCTCGATCCGGTCACGCACCGGTTGTCGGGCAGCGGCCACAGCCTGCAAATCGGCCCGACCGAATTTCGGTTGCTGCATTTCTTCATGACGCACCCCGAGCGCGTGTTCTCACGCTCGCAGTTGCTCGACCAGGTGTGGGGCGACCACGTCTTCGTCGAAGAACGTACCGTGGATGTGCACATTCGTCGTTTGCGCAAGGCCCTGGAGCCCAGCGGCCACGATTTGCACGTCGAAACGGTCCGCGGCAGCGGGTATCGGTTTACGGCACAGCTTCCGACGCGTTAAAAAGCCGTTCATGATCTGGCTGCGCACGGCATTCCTCGCGATCGCCTGGGCGATCCTTTCCCTGATCGTCCACGCGAGTGTGGGCGCCCCATGGGGATACATCGTCATGATTGGCGCGCTCACCGTCATCCTGCTGTGGCGCGCCGTGCGCATGCAGCGGGTGGCGCAATGGGCCCGGCAGCCTGAAAGCACGCCGCCGCTGTCGGTGGGGCGTTGGGACGATATCCTCGCGCCGCTCTACCGGTACACCCGCACCCAGGCGCGCGATATCGAGGCGGGCCGTGAGGCGATGAAGAGCATGTTGGCCGCCGCCCAGGCCCTGCCCGACGGCGCCGTTACGCTCAATGCCGAGCTGCAGATCGACTGGGCCAATCGCATGGCGCAAGAGCATCTTGGTGTGCGCCTGCCGGCCGATCGCGGCCACAACATTCTCAACCTCGTGCGCTCGCCGGAGTTTTCCGCGTATGCGCACCAGGCGGAATGGCCCGAACCGATTCTGGTGCGCGTCACACGCGGCCACCACGATCATCTCTTGATGATGCAGTTGACGGCTTACGCCCGCGATCACCGCCTGCTGGTCACGCGCGATGTGACGCAGATCGAAAAACTTGAAACCACGCGACGCGATTTCGTCGCCAACGTGTCGCACGAATTGCGCACGCCGCTGACCGTGCTGGCGGGCTTTCTGGAAACCCTGCGCGACATGCCCAAAGAGGCGTTGTCGGACGAGCAGCGCGAACAATATATGGCGTTGATGACCGAGCAGGCGTTGCGCATGCAATCGATCGTGGCCGATCTGCTCACGCTGTCGACCCTGGAATCGTCGCCCTCGGCCGAACCGCAGCGGGTGCGCATGAGCCCGCTCATCGAGGCCGCGCGCCAGCAAAGCGAAGCGCTTTCAGCGGGCCGGCATACCTTCAGCTGGGACATCGACCCGGAGCTGGACGTGCTGGGCGCGGAACCGGAAATCTCGTCCGCCGTGGCCAATCTGCTGACCAACGCCGTGCGCTACACGCCGGACGGCGGTGCAATCGCCGTGCGCTGGACGCGCGAAGGCAATGGGGCGCGCTATGCCGTGAAAGATAGCGGCATCGGCATTGCAAGCCGGCACATCTCTCGCCTCACCGAACGTTTCTATCGTGTCGATCGCGGCCGCTCGCGCGCCGTGGGTGGCACGGGACTCGGGCTGGCCATTACCAAGCACATCGCCATGCGCCACGATGCAGAACTCGACATCCAGAGCGAGGTTGGCAAAGGCAGCACCTTTTCATTGGTGTTCCCAGCCGAACGCCTGGCGGAAACCGAATCTCCCTTGTGACAGCACGGGTGTAACCGAGTCTGGCGGCGTTTTCGGTCAAAATAGACGATTGCTTTAACCGACAGACCGGGATTTCCAATTGGCACAGATCGTCCTTTTCGAAAACATTCACGCCAGCGCACGCGCGGTTTTCGCGGCCGCGGGCTACACCGATATCGCAACCTTCTCGTCGGCCCTGCCGACCGCTGAACTGCATGCCGCCTTGCGCGACGCCGAGATCGTGGGCATCCGTTCTCGCACGCAGATGGATCGCGAGGCTTTGGCGGCCGCGCACAGCGCACGCGTGATCGGGTGCTTCTGCATCGGCACCAATCAGGTCGATCTGGATAGCGCCATGCAGCGCGGCATCCCCGTCTTCAACGCGCCGTTTTCGAACACCCGCTCGGTCGCCGAGCTCGTGCTGGGCGAAGCCATCCTGCTGTTGCGCCGCATTCCCGAAAAGAACCTGCGCGTGCATCAAGGCCACTGGGACAAAACCGCCGCGGGCGCCTTCGAAGCGCGCGGCAAGACGCTGGGCATCGTCGGCTACGGCAATATCGGCTCGCAGATCAGCACGCTTGCCGAAGCCCTGGGCATGCGCGTCGTGTTTCACGACGTGGAAGCCAAACTGCCGCTGGGCAACGCCCGCGCAGCCACCTCGATGGCCGAATTGCTCGAGCAGGCCGACGTGGTCACGCTGCACGTGCCTGGCGGCAAGTCGACCGAAAACATCATCGATGCGGCAGCCTTGTCGCGGATGAAGCGCGGCGCCATCCTGATCAATGCATCGCGCGGTGGCGTGGTCGACATCCCGGCCCTGCACGCAGCATTGACCTCCGGTCATATCGCGGGCGCGGCACTCGATGTGTTCCCTACCGAACCCAAGAGCGCCGACGAACCGCTGAATAGCCCGTTGCTGGGCTTGCCCAACGTGATCCTCACGCCGCACATCGGCGGCAGCACGCAAGAATCGCAAGAGAATATCGGCCGCGAAGTCGCCGAAAAACTCGTGCGTTTCATGGAATTCGGCACCACCAAGGGTGCGGTCAATTTTCCGGAACTGCCGTTTATCGAACAGTCGGGCTGCGCACGCCTCTTGCACGTGCACCGCAACCAGCCGGGCGCGCTCGCCACGCTCGATAGCCTGCTCGCCAGCCACGGCTTGAACATCGTCGGCCAGACGCTGCAGACCAACGGCGAAATCGGTTATGTGCTGACCGACGTCGACGGCGATGTGACCGATGCCGTGATGGCGGCCTTGCGTGATCACCCGATCACGATTCGCTGCGATCGTACGGCCTGACGCGTTGCCCTCGGCCTGTCGCGTCGTTCATCCGACGCGACAGCGGGGGCTTTTACTTAAGCGCCGCAGCGCGTCTTTCCGAGTGCGAGCCGTTCGCGGCCCGTCATCAATACAGTGTCGACTGCACCCGCGCCGGCAATTCGCGATCGTACTTGCCACCATCGATACCGCCCGCCGTCACCGCAGCGAGCATGGCACCGGCCGTCGGCACGTCCAGGCTCGCACGCTCGGGGGCCGTCTGCCAAAGCTTGGCACGCACGATGGCTCTGCTGCACTGGAAGTACACCGCGTCGACATGAATCACGACCACACAGCGCGGCGGCTTGCCGTCGATCGCCAGGCGTTCCAGCAACACGGGATCGGCAGTGATGGTGGCGCGGCCGTTCACGCGCAGCGTCTCGCCCACACCCGGAATCAAAAACAGCAGGCCGACGCGCGGATCGATCAGGATATTGCGCAGGCTGTCGACGCGGTTGTTGCCGCGCCGCTCGGGCAACAGCAACGTCTTCTCATCCTGCACGACCACGAAACCCGCCGGATCGCCGCGTGGTGACGCATCCATACCGTCGGCACCTACCGAGGCCAGCACCGCGAAGGGTGACGCTTCGATCATGGCCCGATAGGCTGGATGCACATACGGCAACTCCTTCTTGAGCGCCGCTTCACTCACACCATCGAAAATCGATTCGAGTTGCTCGAGCGTTTGAATCGCATGGGGATCCGGTGCTGCGGTCATGGTCAGTCCTGGCGAATGACAGTGAGGAAACCAGGAGCTTAATGCACGCGCCGCTGCTTGAATACACGTGCGATCCGGCGCACGCCGGGCGCCACGGGCGCGCCTTCGAGCTGGCGCAACAACGCGTCCAGTGCGCCGCGCGCCAAGGCGGCATGCTGTTGGCCCATGCTGTCCACCCGGCCGGGCAGAAAATCCAGCAATTGGGCCTCGCCGAACGTGGCCAGCCGGGTGTGCGCGGTCCAGTCGCCGCGATGCTCGGTCAGCGCATCCAGCACGCCGGTAAGCAGCACATACGACGTGGTGAGAATGGCGGCAGGCAATCCGCCGCCCGCGGCGAGCACGTCGCGCATTTCCTCGTAGCCGTATTCGCGCGCGAAGGTGGTGGTGTGGCGCACCGTGACCTCGCCCGAATAGTGCGCGATGGCGTCGCGAAAACCGGCCAGGCGCCACTTGCTGATGGGGAGTTCCTCGCGCGCGCTGATGAACGCCACCGATGGCGGCGCGGGATCGATCAGCGCCTGCGTCAGTTGCTCGCCGGCTTGCCGATCGTCGCTCACGAATGAGACGAAGCGCGCCGCATCCAGCTCTCGATCGAGCGCCACCACGGGCAGCCCCGCGTCTTGCGCCTGGCGATACACGCCATCGTCGCCTGCCAGACAACTGGCCACGATCAGACCATCGCAACGGCGAGCGCGAAAGGTTGCGACCAACGTTCGCTCATGCTCGGCGATATCGTCGGATGAGGCCACGAGCAGTTGATAGCCCTGGGCACGCGCGCCCTGCTCAAGCAACTTGGCGAGCTTGGCATAACTGGGGTTTTCGAGATCCGGCACGATGAAGCCGATGCTGCGCGTTTGCCCGCGCCGCAGGCCCGCCGCACCGGCATCGGGCTGCCACTTGTACTCAGCAGCCACGTCGAGCACGCGCTGGGCTGTCTCAGGGCTGATCCGGCGATCCTGGGCACGCCCGTTGATCACGTAACTGGCGGTGGTGACCGACACGCCCGCCAACGCGGCGATATCTTTGAGTTTCATGGCTGATCTACGACGGTGCGTCCGATTTAGCCATCTGGCGGATGCGCAGCGCGAGATTTTGAGTTAACGTGCAAGCAGCATAGCTGAATCGATTCAGCAAGCCAAGCGTTACCAGATGGCACGTCCAGGAGACACACATGCTCGACTTCACAGCCGACCAGATGCGCATGCACCGTCATGCGGCCGACAAATCCCAGGCGCTGGCGCAGATGGCCGAAGCGATGACGGCCGATGGCCTGACCGACGCGGGCTATCTGCTCGGCATGCAAACGCGGGAAACCCAGGGCGCCACCTATCTGGGACAAGGCGTGGCCATTCCCCACGGCACACCGGATTCGCGCGCCAGCGTGCGAATCACCGGCGTGCGCATCCTGCAATTTCCCGACGGCGTGGACTGGGGCGATGGCCAGATCGTCTATCTGGCCGTGGGCATCGCCGCGCAGTCGGACGAGCACCTGGGCATTCTGCAAATGCTCACGCGCGCGCTTTCCAATGAGTCGCTTGAAAGTGCGTTGCGCGCCGCGCGCGATGCAGACGCCGTCGTGGCGTTGCTCAAAGGCGGCCCCGCGGCGCTCATGCTGGACGAAAGCCTGATTGCGCTGGGCGTGCCCGCAACCGATCTCGAAGAACTCGTGTGGGCCGGCGCCCGCCTGCTGAAGCACGCCGCGTGTGCGTCCGCGGGATTTGCCAGTGCGCTGATGACCAAAACGCCGTTGCCCATGGGCGATGGGCTGTGGTGGCTGGACAGCGACATCGACGTGTCGCGCCCAGGGCTGGCCTTCGTTACGCCGCAAGATCGCGTGGCCATCGATGGGGAAGCGGTGCGCGGGCTTTTCTGCCTGGCCAGCATGGGCGAGTCGCATACGGCCGTCGTCGTGCGGCTGTGCGATCTGCTGGCTGCCGGCCAAGGCGATCAACTGCTCGATCAAACCGACCCCCGCAACGTGGCCCGCACGTTGGGCGCCGAGCAAGCGCCCGACTGGCCCCAGGCCCGCGTGCGTCTGCCCAATCCCTTGGGCTTGCACGCTCGCCCCGCCAATCAACTGGCCCGCATCGCCAAGGCGTTCGAAGGCGACGTTCGCGTACGGTTGGCCGGTGGCCACGCCGCGGTATCGGCCAAGAGTTTGAGCCGTCTGCTCAGCCTGGGCGCACGCCGTGGACAAACGCTGGTGTTCAGCGCCGAGCCCGCCGTCGCGCAAACCGCCCTGCCGGCGCTGGTCGCCGCGGTCGAACAAGGTTTGGGCGAAGCCTTCGATCCCCTGCCACCGATCGTCGATGCCGATGAGGCTGCGGCCGACGACCCTGCGTTCGACGGCACACAGGCAACCGATCCAGCGGCCGCGCCTGCCGCCAAGCCCGTCCTCGCGGCACCTGCCGCCCCGGCATCGGGTGTGGAACATCGGGGCGTGCCGGCCTCCCCCGGCATCGCCAGCGGCCCCGCCTATCTGGCAGTCGCGCCCACCTTCGTGTATCCACCCCAGGGCGAGTCGCCCGCGCATGAAAACGCACGGCTCGATGCCGCCCTGGTCACGGTGCGCACAGACCTCGCCACCTGGCTCGAACACTGCAAGTCCGAGGATATCCGCGGCATCTTTACCGCGCACCTCGAAATGCTGGACGATCCCGATCTGCGCGAGCGCGCGGGTGCGCACATCAAGAAAGGCGCAAGCGCCGAGGCGGCTTGGGCCAACGTCATCCAGGACGCCGCCGCCGAACAGGAAGCGCTGAAGGATGCCCTGCTTGCCGAACGCGCCGCCGACCTGCGCGATATCGGGCGCCGCGTGCTCGCGCGGCTCTGCGGCATCGAGACCCCGCCCGAGCCCGATACGCCTTACGTATTGATCATGACGGAAGTGGGTCCTTCCGATGTGGCGCGACTCGACGCCACGCGCGTTGCCGGCATCCTGACCGCGCGCGGCGGATCCACTTCGCACAGCGCCATCGTGGCCCGCTCGCTGGGCATTGCCGCCATCGTGGGCGCAGGCGACGGCGTATTGGCGCTCACGCCCGATATACCCATCCTGATCGATGGCGAACGCGGCACGTTCACCATCGCGCCCGACGCCGACGCATTGGAACGCGCCGTCGCACAGCGCGCGCAACGTCAGGTGCGTCAGACGCGCGCTGATGCGCATAGTCAGGAAGCCGCTCGCACGCTCGACGGCCATCAGGTCGAGATCTGCGTCAACCTGGGTAACACCGCATCCGGCGCCGCCGCCGTGGCCGCGGGCGCCGAAGGCGTGGGATTGCTGCGCACCGAATTTCTGTTCATGGCGCAAGACCGCGAGCCCACGCACGACGAGCAGGTCGCGTCCTACGGTCGTCTCTTCGATGACTTCGACGGCCGTCCCCTCGTGGTGCGCACGCTGGATGTGGGCGGCGACAAGCCCCTGTCGTACTGGCCGATGCCCCATGAAGACAACCCATTTCTCGGCCTGCGCGGCATCCGTTTGAGCCTCACGCGCCCCGAGGTGCTCGAAGCCCAATTGCGAGCGCTGTTGCAAGCTGCGCGCGGCCGCCCCTTGCGCATCATGTTTCCGATGGTGGGCGACCTGTTCGAATGGCGTGCAGCGCGCGCCATGGTCGATCGCGCCATCGCCGAAGCCGGTCCCCAATCGGCTGTCGACCTGCAAGTGGGCATCATGATCGAGGTGCCCGCAGCCGTGCTCATTGCCGAGCACTTCGCGCAGGAAGTCGATTTTTTCAGTATCGGTACCAACGACCTCACGCAATACACCCTGGCGATCGATCGCGGTCATCCCCAGCTTTCGGCGCAAGCCGATGGCTTGCACCCGGCCGTGTTGCGGCTGATCGATGCCACCGTGCGCGCCGCCCATGCCCATGGCAAGTGGGTGGGCGTGTGCGGCGAGTTGGCCGGCGATACACAAGCCGTACCGATCCTTGTGGGACTCGGCGTGGACGAATTGAGCATGTCCACTTCCGCCATCGCACGCGTGAAAGCCGACATCCGCGAGATGCGGCGCGACGATGCGATGGCATTGGCGCAGCGCGCGCTGGCGGCGCCCTCGGCGCAAGCCGTGCGTGCGCTGGTCGCTGGAGACGCGTGATGGCCCGCATGCTCACCGTGACGCTCAATCCCGCCATCGATATGACGATGACGGTAAGCGCCCTGATCCCGGGCGAGGTGCATCGGGTGCGCGAGGTTGCCACCCACGCCGCCGGCAAAGGCATCAATGTGGCGCAAGCGCTTGGCGATCTCGGCCATACGCTCACAGTCACGGGATTTCTGGGCCGGGATAACGCTGCGATGTTCGAGCAGTTGTTTGCGCGGCGCGGCTGGCGCGACGCCTTCATCCGCGTGCCCGGCGAGACGCGCTGCAATGTAAAAGTGGTCGAACGTCGTGCGCCTGGCGAAGGCCCGATCGACAACGTTGACCACGTCGCAGCCCTCGGCGCACACGCCGATGATGGCGCCCCGGCAATGCCGGGCGACCTACCCACCCAAGGCCGAAATACCGATCTCAATAGTCCCGGTTTCGAGGTCGACGCCAGGCAGGCCGCACAGTTGGCCGACGAGCTATGCGCCCTTGCACCGGACCATGACGCGATCGTCTTCGCGGGCAGCTTGCCACGCGGCATCGATGCTGCATGGCTCACCACGTTGCTTGCCCGTCTCAAACCCCTCAATCCCCACATCGCCGTCGACACCAGCGGTGCGGCCTTGGCCGCCGTGCTTGCCACGCACCCGTGGCTGGTCAAACCCAACGTTGAAGAGTTGGTCGCCGCGCTGAGATTGCCGACGCACGACCGCGCCGCCTGGCAGACCGCCGCAGCGCGCCTGGTGCATGACGGCGTGGCCAACGTCGTCGTCTCCGATGGCGCAGCCGGGGTAACGTGGTTGACCGCAGCCGGTGGCTGGCACGCCGTGCCGCCCAAGGTCGACGTGCGCAGCACCGTGGGTGCCGGCGACACGCTCTTGGCCGGCATGGTGCACGCGCTCACCCAGCGTCTTCCGCCTCAAGACACATTGCGTCTGGCCGCAGCCTGCGGCACGTATGCCGTGACGCAGGTCGGGTTCGGCCTGCCGGACATTCCCGCCCTGCATCGCATCGAACACAACGTCGTCGTATCGGCGATCGATTCAACACCATCGACAACATGGACGAGACAACCATGAATATCGTCATCGTATCCGCGGGCCCCGACGGCGAGATTGCCAACGGCATCACCGCGCGCTTGTTGCATGCCGCCGCGCAACGGCTTGGATGGCAATCGGCTTTCGAGGTGCGCGCAGCGCATCAAAGCACGGCGCGCACGCCGCTGAATGTCGCCGATATCGACGCCGCCGACTGGGTGCTCTACGTCGGCACCCCCGCCGATCGGCAAGGCGCGCTGGCGGGTAAAGCCAGCGTATCCGCAGCGCCTGCCGATGCGTTGAAAGATCCTGCTGCTTTCTTGCAAGCGGCTGCAGGGCGCGCTCACGTTGCGCCCACCGGCATCGGGGATGGCAATGACGATGGCGTCCGTTCGCAAGCGGCATCGGCCGCAAGCGCGGCACCCCGCATCGTCGCCATCACCGCCTGCCCCACCGGCGTGGCGCACACGTTCATGGCCGCCGAAGCATTGCAGCAGGCTGCACGCGAAAACGGTATCCAGTTGGCGGTGGAAACACGCGGTTCAGTCGGCGCGCGCAATCCATTGACGCCCGAAGATATCGAAGCCGCCGATGTGGTGTTGCTCGCCGTGGACATCGAGGTCGATACCGCGCGGTTTGCGGGTAAACGGATCTATCGCTGCAAGACGGGCGTGGCGCTGAAAGACGGCGCGGGCACCCTCAAGCGTGCGTTGGCGGAAGGTCGCGTAAGCGAACCTGCCGCGGGCGGCGCGCAAGCGTCGGAAGGCGCGCGCAACACGCCTGAGACGCGCGAAGGCTTGGGACTTTACAAGCACCTGCTCACCGGCGTGTCGTACATGCTGCCGATGGTGGTTGCGGGCGGCTTGCTGATTGCATTGTCGTTCGTGTTCGGCATCGAAGCCTTCAAGGAACCCGGCACGTTGGCCGCGGCGCTCAAGCAGACGGGCGACGCGGCATTCTTGCTGATGATTCCGGTGCTGGCAGGCTACATCGCCTATTCCATCGCCGACCGGCCCGGGCTTGCGCCGGGGATGATCGGCGGCGCATTGGCCGGTAGCCTGGGCGCCGGTTTCATCGGCGGCATCCTGGCGGGCTTTATCGGCGGCTATTGCGCCAAGCTCATCAGCAAGCACCTGCATCTGCCGGCAAGCATCGAGGCGCTCAAGCCGATCCTGATCATTCCGTTGGTGGCCAGCCTGATCACCGGCATGGTGATGATCTATCTGGTGGGTGGGCAGGTCGCCCTCATCCTGGCGTCGCTCACCGCGTTCTTGAACAACATGGGCACCACCAACGCGATCGCGCTGGGCGTGCTGCTGGGCGCCATGATGTGCATCGACCTGGGCGGGCCCATCAACAAGGCTGCCTATGCGTTCACGGTGGGATTGCTGGCCTCCAACGTTCATGGCCCCATGGCCGTGACGATGGCCGCCGGCATGGTGCCCCCGATCGGAATGGCGCTCGCCACCCTGATTGCCAAGCGCAAGTTCGACACGCGCGAACGCGAGGCCGGCAAGGCCGCCGGCATTCTGGGGATGTGCTTCATCTCGGAAGGCGCCATTCCGTTCGCGGCAAAAGACCCCCTGCGTGTGATCCCTGCCAGTGTCATCGGGGGCATCGTCACGGGTGCCCTGGTGGCCTGGGCAGGCTGTCGCCTGGTCGCTCCGCACGGCGGGTTCTTCGTGCTGCTGATTCCGGGGGCGATGAACCGGCCGTGGATGTATATCCTCGCCATCCTTGCGGGCAGCGTTGTGACGGCATTGATCTACGCGGTGATCAAACGGGCGCCGGCGCAGGTCGCGGCGGCGGCGTGAGTCGTCACACCTGCCATTGCGCAGGCACCCATGCGTAAGCATGATAGAGTTTGAGCATGCGGCCCAGGCCTGGGAAGGGATAGTGAAAGCCGAGCACGAGCATGCGCTCGCTCGCCGCGCGATCGAATATCCGTTGCCGCGCCGCCTGTGCCGTTTCCTTATCGCGATCGGGGCCGGGCAACCAGGCGTTGTCGATATTGACCACAGGGTGATAAGCAAGGTCGGCCGTCAATAGCAGTTGCGCATCGCCGGAGTGGACCAGGAAGGTGGCCATGCCTGGCGTGTGCCCCCCAGCCACCAGGGTGGTCAAGCCAGGGACGATTTCCGTTCCGGCTTCGTAGAGTTCGACATCCTTGGCAATCGGTTCGACGCTACGTTTAATGGCAGCACCGAAGCGGCGCCGAAAATCCTCCGGCACGGGCATGTAGGACAAATCCGGCTCACCGCGTACAAAAAAGTCCCAATCGGCGCGGGGTGCGAACACAGTCGCTCGAGGAAAGGCCTTGCTCCCATCCGCCGCGCGAAGGTTGCCGACATGATCGGGATGCGTGTGAGAGACGACAATCACATCAATATCGTCTGGGCGCAAGCCAAGCGCAGTCAGATTGGCGAATATCTTCCCGCCATGCAGACCCATCGTCTGACCCGCTCCCGCTTCAAGCAAGATGCGACGTCCGCCTGTCTCGATAAGCAACGTATTAAGATTGAGCGTCAAATAGTCCGACGGCAAAAACGCTTGCCTCAGCGCTTCGCTCAACTCCAGTTCCGGCGCATCGCTCGCATAAATTCTAGGCGGGCCGCCGATCGTGCCATCGCTCACGACCGTCGCCTTGATATCGCCGACACGAAAGTGATAGTTGCCTGCGTTCGACACTGACATAGCGGCACTTTGCGCCTGCACCGGCGCATCGAACGCGCGGCCCAATGCGAGGCCGGACACGCCGGCGACGGCGGAAAGCATCACCTTGCGGCGATTGATCGACAAAAGCTGTTTGTGCATCAGGTTTCTCCGATTTCAAGGAAGGCATCAGGTGAGCGCGGCGACGGACGGCGCGTTGACATGTGTCGCGGCACCTTCGCCATCCCCGCGGCATGCGATCGCCATGACCGCGGCACGGCGTCATGCCGTGTCGCGCTGTGGCGTGCGGTGTCATGCTGTACGGTGTCGCTTACTGCAATGCGGTGCGTCGACGCTCACCGTCACTTGCATGCACTATGACAGTGGCAACCTGCATTGATAAGATGCCTAACCCTTAACGAATCGATGAGCAGAACTGCGCAATGGCACAGCTTCGACTTGATAGCCTCGAGATTTTCGCCACGATCGTGCGCTGCGGCAGCTTTCGCGCGGCGGCCAGTGAGCGCGGCATATCGTCCTCGGCGTTGAGCCAAAGCATGAATGCGCTCGAGACCGCTTTGGGCATACGGTTGCTCAATCGAACGACCCGCAGCGTGGCGCCCACCGAGGCCGGTGCACGTCTGCTCGATCGGCTGGCGCCTGCGCTGCGCGACATCCATGTGGCGGTCAATGACCTGGATCAGTTGCGCGCCAGTCCCTCGGGCACCTTGAGGATCAATGCGCCCGGACCCGCGGTCGATCATGTGCTGTGCCCGCTCGTTTTCGACTTCATGCAGGTTCATCCCGACGTCAAGATCGAACTGGTCAGCGATGCCGCCATGGTGGATATCGTCGAGCAGGGATTCGATGCAGGGGTACGGTTCGGCAAGCAACTCGCGCAAGACATGATCGCGATGCCATTGGGACCGCCGTTGCGTTATGCCATCGTCGCTTCGCCGCAATATCTGCAGCGCCGCGGCGTGCCTGTGGTGCCCGATGAGCTCGCCGCGCACGATGCGATCCGCCGTCGGTTTCCCGGCGGCACGCTCGTCTCATGGGCGTTTGAGAAAGACGGTACGTCGTTGACCCTCGTACCGGAGGGTCGCCTCACCCTGAGCTCGGCGCATCAGGAACTTCAGGCGGCATTAGCCGGTCAGGGCGTGGCCCATCTGCTTGAGGATTACGTCGGCGAGCCGGTACGCGAGGGCAAACTGGTGCGGCTATTGGAAGACTGGAGCCCCACCTTGCCCTGCTGGTACCTCTATTATCCGAATCGGCGTCACGCCAGCGCCGCGATGAGCGCGTTTCTGGAGCATGTGCGTAGTGCCTACGGCCATCAGCACACGGCCGACGCCGAAGCGCCGGCCGCCTGAGTCAATCAAGCCACCTCAGTCACCCAAGTCGCGTACGTTGCGAAAGTCGCGTCACCGATTCCAGCCGTGTGCCGGGGCCCCGCGTTAGGGGGCCAACGTCTGCGCGATGTTGTACACCGCCGTCGTGCCGCTCACTTCGTTTCCGACGATCAGCAACGCGCTGCCCGTGGGCGAGTTGGCAGCCGACACGAACGTCAACCCTTCCGGCCCGAGATCCCCCACCGTGCTCAATACGGTCGAAGGATCTGCAGTGGTCCAGTCGCTGCGGGTGTTGTAGTAGTCGACAAACGAGGGGGCGGTGGGATCGGTCACGTCGTAGACCATGATGCCGCCCATCCGCTCCAGGCCGATGAAGGCAAAGGTCTTGTTGCCGATCTTGCCCAGCGCCACGCCTTCGGGCTCAGGGCCTTTGGCATCGCTGCGCGAGTCTTGTGCATCGCCCTCGTCGTGGCCCGAATTGAAGTACAGCTTGCAATCGATATCGCGGTTGGGGCCAACCTTGCACGAGTCGCCCGCCAGATAGCGCTCGAACTGCGCACCCGAATCCCACACCAGCGCGCCATCCTCATTGCGGATCGAGAACGAACGGCCGCCAAAGGCATACAGCGCGTCGTACATCAACCGATCGCCACTCGTATCCTGTGCGCCAGCGGCATTGAACATGACCGGGTTGCCGCTGGCGTCCTGGCGATAGCCCATCGTCCAAGTCACATTCAAGCGGCCCAGCACATCGTCGTCACGGCACTTGCCGGGGTCACCGGCCTTGGCGCCGCAATAGGCGAAGACGTCGGGGTTGAGCAGCGCACCCGCTGCAAGGGCGCGCAGCTGCGGCGGCAGATCGTCGCCACGGCGGCGATCGAATCCGCTCTTGTGCACCAGGTGTTTGACGCGGAATTCTTCGACAAAACCCTTGCTCGGGTCGAAGCCGCCGAAGTAGTCCGGATTGTCTTCACCCCACGCGCGCGCATCGCCTTCATTGGCGGTAACGAGATAGGTTTTGCCGCCCACCGTGTACGACGCCATGGCATCGGGCATGTACATGCCCTTCACGCCGGCGAAAGTGCGGATGTTGATGCCGACCGGCTCGTCGCTGGCGTCCAGTGCATTGGCTTCCAGACCATGATCCTTGAAGCCCAACGCCGAGATTGCGGTGACGGTGGCGCTGCCGATATCGATGCGCGCCAAGGCATTGTTTTCCTGCAACGCGACCCACGCCGTGCGGCTATCTGCGGACACGGCGATGTACTCCGGCTCCACATCCTGTGCCACCGTGGCATTGGGGCCGAAGATCCGTACGCCGGCGGCGCGCAGCTCGGCCGCCTTGGTGTTGAACGGGGTAAAGGCGGCCACACGTACCGTGGGCGCATTCAGATCGCTCACATCGATAATGCTCACCGAGCCTTCGGGGTCGATCTGATAATCGTCGCTGGGTTCGCCTTCGTTGGCGACGAGCACATACTTGCCGTCAGGCGTGAAGGTGAGCATATCCGGCAGCGCGCCCACGCCTACCTGGCCTAACTTCGCCAACGTATCGGCGCGATAGAACGCGACGAAGCCCGGATCGGTTTTCACGGCCGATTCGATGGCGAGCGCGACGATGCCATCGCGCAGCGATACGCTGTTGACGGTGGCGCCCGGCGCAATGCTGGTGGCGTCGATCGAGCCGATCAGCGTGGGATTGGCGGGATCGAGGGTGTTCAGCACATCGACCATGCCCTTCTGGGCATTGACGATGAACGTGCGCTTGCTTGCGGGATCGAATGCCGGAATTTCAGCGGCACTCACGCCGAAGGCGCCTGCCGAATAGCGACCGGCAAACGTCAAGGAGATCGTTTGCGGCGTGGCTTCCACCGGTGTTTCCGGCTCGGGTTGCGGTTCGGGCTCAGGCTGCGGTTGCTCGGGTTCGGGCGCAGGCGTTTCGGTCACAGGCGGCTGCGTGACCGGCGGCTGCGTAACAGGCGGCGTGGTCTCTGGCGGCACGACCACGGGCGGCGTCACGATCGGCGTTTCCGGCGCGGTCACTGGTGGCGTGACGGGCGTGTCGTCATCATCGCCGCCGCAGGCGACCAGCGGCACCGAGATCGCGCAAACGAGCAGGCCGCGCGCGATGGCGGTCGGTAGAAAACGGAAAGGCAGCGGATAGCGAGGCATGAGAAGCGTGCGTGCAAGATTGAGGGTGCGCCATACTGACTGGCGTTCAAGATAGTTTCATGACGGGAAGCTGAATGCATCGTCACATGCCATCGCAAGAATCGGAGTGTGGACGTGTTCCGCGGCCGTCACACTGGCGCCACCTTATTTGGTGCCCTCATGACCTCCCCCACCCTTTCAATTGACGAACAGTCCGCCTGCGCTGATGCCACGGCATTCCGCCGGCTCGTTCAATCCAATTTTGCCGCGCAGTTTTCCGAGCAGATTGCATTGGCCGCCGCACCGCTTGCGGCAGTGCTGGCCTTCGGTGCGACCGCCGCGCAAACCGGGGCGTTGCAAACGGCGCAAACACTGCCTTTTTTGCTCTTTGCGTTGCCCGCCGGCGTGCTCGCCGATCGATATGCTCGACGCACGCTGATGGTGACCGCCGAAGCGGTGCGCGCGGGTGCCCTCCTTGTGATCGTCGGGTTGCTGGCGGCGCAGGCGCTTGGGTTGTATGGCTTGGCAGTGCTGGGATTCGTGGGCGCCGCCGGCACGGTGCTCTACAGCGTTGCGGCGCCGGCCTTGGTGCCGCAACTGGTGCCGCGCGCGCAGTTGACCGCCGCCAATCGGTCGATCGAGCTTGCACGCAGCACAGCGTTTGTTGCCGGCCCTGCTGCTGGTGGAAGCCTGGTCGGCATGATGGGGGCGCCGGCCGCATATGCACTGGCCACCGCGCTCTCGATCGTGGCACTGATGCTGCTCGTGCGCTTGACCCACGCGACGCCCAGCACGGCGCCGTCGCCTGCTGCCTCTGCTTTCCCTACGTCCTCTGCTGCTGCTTCCTCCGCTACCTCTGCTTGCTCTGGTTCCTCCGTTGCCGCTTCCGCCGCATCTTCATCGCCCATTGCACACGCACAACGCCAAGCGCCTCGCAAACACGTCTGGCACGACCTGCGCGAAGGGGCGGCATTCGTCTGGACGCACGCGCTGCTGCGACCGCTGTTGATTGGATCGACGTTCTTCAATACCGCATGGTTCATCCTGCAGGCCGTGTATGTGGCGTACGCCATCGACCGGCTCGGGTTGAACGCGACCGGTGTCGGGCTGACATTGGGCTGCTACGGCGCGGGGATGGTCGCCGGCGCCCTGGTTGCACCGGCGCTGTCGAAACGGGTGTCGTTTGGCACCATGATCATGGTCGGTCCGGCGAGTGCACTGCTGGCGTCGCTACTGATGCTGACGACGTCGAATGTCGCCGCGGCTACCACCGCCGCCGTGGCCATGTTTCTGTTCGGGGCCGGCCCAATCTTATGGACCATCGCCACGACGACGCTGCGGCAAACGGTCACGCCCAACGCGATGCTGGGCCGGGTGTCGTCTGTCATTCTTGCGGCCACCTACGGATCGCGCCCGATCGGCGCGGCAATCGGCGCACTCCTCGCGGCGCGCTTCGGCGTCGACGCGTGCCTGTGGGCGTCGAGCGCATGCTTCGTGGTGCAGTTTGCCGTAATCGGCCTCTCTCCCGCACGTCGCTTGCAAGCGTTGCCGCATCCAGACTGCTGACCTGCAGGCCAGGATTCAGAAAACGATGGGTATACCGACGACGACCTGGAAGGCATGAAGGCGTGGGCCGAAAGCGGCCGCCGGTGTGCACGGGCACATGGCAATCAACCGCCGCCGCGGCGGCAGCGCTCGGAGCAGTACTTCACCTCGTCCCACACCTTTTCCCATTTCTTGCGCCAGGTAAAAGGCAGGCCGCAGCGAACGCATATCTTGGTGGGCAGGTCGCCCTTTTTGCGCATCTTCATCGACGCACCCAAAGCAACAACCATACCGCACACGGCGCGGCGCGATGGCCGCATAGCGCGCTTCAGTCGACAAACGCGGATCCTTGCGTGCGTTGCGTTTGGCGCTGATCAATCCAGGCCGGTCTGGCGCTTGACCGAGGTTTCATGCAGCGACTCATTCAATTGGTCTACGATGATGGCCCATGCGGCATCGGCGCCGAGCTGCTCGCCGATGAAGTGGCGCTGGGCATCGCTCCAGTACGGCGCGTCTACGATATTCACGTCCGACGCCAACTGGCCTTCCTTGATGAACGTGGCAATCGCTTCATCGCTATCGTCCAGTCCCAGTTGCTGAAAAAGCGTGGACATGCGAGGCGTGGTGTCATCCATATTCGGTCCTTTGTGCGTGTGCACAGGGGGTGATCTGAAGCCTCGCCTACAGCACGAATCGTTCCACGCCGATCACATCCGATTCATTGCCCGCCGGGCGCGAGTCGCATCATCGCTGCCGCGCGGCCGCGACCAGGCACTTCGCAAACGTGGCGGCCAAGCCCTGGGCGTCGTCCCGCTTGCGCCCTACGATGCCGATCTCGCGTTCGAAGGCAAGATCGTCCAGGCTCGACCAGCCGATGCCTGTCATGTCCAGGCGGGCCGTACGCGGCATCAACGCCACGCCCAAGCCTTGGCGCACCATGTTGCCGATCGCATCGATATCGTCCAGCTCCACCGACTCCATCACTGTGATGCGATGTCGCCGCAAGAACATATCCACCAGGCGCCCGCCGAACGAGGCCTTGTCGTAGCGCACGAAGGCTTGGGTGGCGAGCGCTTCGCGCCACGGCATATCGCCCAGATGCGCGGGCATCGCCAAGCCGATCGGCTCGGACAGCAACGGCGTCCAATACAGCTCGGGGGGCAGTGCAAAAGGCGGCAGAATCGCCACAGCCAGATCGATTTCGCCCGCGTCCACCTGCCCCAAGAGCGACAGCGATACGCCGGGCAGCACCCGCACCCGCACATCGGGATGCGTTTCGCGCAGCATGCGCATGGCGGCGACGACGATATCTTGCTGTGCCGACGTGATCGCACCCAAGCGCAGCAAGCCCGAACGCGGCGCTCGCTCTTCGCCCGCCCCCATCCGATCCACCAAGGCCAGCGCCGCCTCGGCCTGAGGCAACACATCGCGGCCATAGGCATTGAGCTGCACCGACTTGGCCGTGCGCTCGAAGAGCGGTGCGCCCAAATATTCCTCGAGTCGCTTGATCTGGGCGCTCACGGCCGATTGCGTGAGTCCAAGGCGCTGCCCGGCACCGGTAAAGGTGCCGTCCCGGGCTACAGCAATAAAGGTCGCGAATTCTTTGAGCATCGATATATTTTATGGTGAGAACCAAAAAATATCATTTTTCAATCGAAAAAAACGCTCCTAAACTAGCGTTCATCAGTTCCTATTTCAATTTTGTCTTGAGAGTCCATCCATGAACACCGAAACCGCTGTCGCTCCCGCTCAATCGCTCGCCGGCCAAACGACCTTGCCGCCGTTCCACCTGGCCTTCCCGGTGCGCGACATCGCCGAAGCCCGTGCGTTCTACGGCGACTTGTTGGGCTGTCCGGAAGGTCGTAGCTCGGAACACTGGGTGGACTTCAACTTCTACGGCCATCAGATCGTGGCCCACCTGTCGCCCGAAGAATGCACCAGCGCCGGCGCCACCAGCGCGGTGGACGACCATCAAGTGCCCGTGCGCCACTTCGGCGCCGTGCTGCCCATGGCCACCTGGCAAGCCCTGGCTGACAAGCTGACCGCCGCCGGCACCACCTTCGTCATCAAGCCCTACATCCGTTTCAAGGGCGAGCCGGGCGAGCAAGCCACGATGTTCTTCATGGACCCGTCGGGCAACGCATTGGAATTCAAGTCGTTCGCCGATCTGGGTTCGCTCTTCGCCAAGTAAATCGCCGGCACGACCGCGCGGCGCCTTCGCCGCGCAGTGATCGTGGCGCCCTAGCGCCGCCAATCGTCGGACGGCTTCGTTGCTCCGATTTCGTTGCTCCGATTTCGTTGCTCCGATTTCGTTGCTCCGATTCGTTGCTCCGATTTCGTTGCCCCGGCTGCGTTGCTCCGCTCAGATGCCCCGCACGCTGATTTGATCCCGCAAAGGGAACAGATCACCCGGCGCGGCATCCTTCATTTCCCAGTCCCTTGAATGCCAAAAATCCCCAAAACCTAGGGTTTCTACTGATTTGCATACGTATGCAAGGCGCCGAAAGTGGTCCTACTCGCTGTTTTACACAGCACGCTTGAACTGCACTTCAGTGCATGCCACGCAAGTGCTTCCATATCGGGGTTTTGACTACCATGATCAGATACTTGAAACGCGGCCGGTCCGCCGACACAAAAACGGGCGATGACGCTAAAGTACGCGCCACCGTCGAAGGCATCATCAGCCACATCGAAGCGCAGGGCGATGATGCGGTACGCGAATACAGCCGCAAATTCGACAATTGGGAACCCGCCGACTTCCGGTTGTCGCAGGCCGACATCGAAGCAGCCCGCCGCCAGCTGTCTGCCCGCGAAATCGAAGACATCACCTTCGCGCAAGCCCAGATCCGCAAGTTCGCCCAGATCCAGCGCGATTCGATGCAGGATGTGGAAGTGGAAACGCACCCCGGGGTGGTACTGGGCCACAAGCACATCCCCGTCAACGCTGTTGGCTGCTACATCCCGGGCGGCAAATATCCGATGCTCGCCTCGGCGCACATGAGTGTGCTGACGGCGAAGGTGGCTGGCGTGAAGCGAGTGGTGGCCACTGCGCCGCCGTATCAAGGCGCCCCCCACCCTGCGATCGTGACGGCCATGTCCATGGCCGGCGCCGACGAGATCCTCGTGTTGGGCGGCGTACAAGCCGTGGTCGCCATGGCGGTCGGTACGCCCAGCGTGCCTGCCGTGGATATGCTGGTCGGCCCGGGCAACATGTATGTGGCCGAAGCCAAACGGCAGTTGTACGGGCGCGTGGGCATCGACCTTTTTGCCGGTCCCACCGAAACCCTGGTCATCGCCGATGACAGCGTCGACGGCGAATTGTGTGCGGTCGACTTGCTCGGTCAGGCCGAGCATGGCCCAACGTCGCCTTGCATTCTGCTCACGAACAGCGAACAGTTGGCCCGCGACACGATGGCCGAAATCGAACGCCAACTGACCATTCTGCCAACCGCCGACATGGCCGCAAAAAGCTGGGCGGATTGCGGCGAAGTGATCGTGTGCGATACCTATGAAGAGATGCTGCAGGTGGCCGACGATCTGGCCTTCGAACATGTGCAGGTGATGACGCGCGATCCGGATTATTTTCTCGCACGCATGACCAACTACGGCGCCCTCTTCCTCGGGCCCCGCACCAACGTGAGCTACGGCGACAAAGTGATCGGCACCAATCACACGTTGCCCACCAATCGGGCCGCGCGCTACACGGGCGGGCTTTGGGTCGGCAAGTTCCTGAAGACCTGCACCTACCAACGGGTACTCACCGACGAAGCCAGCGTGACGATCGGCGAATACGGTTCGCGGTTGTGCCATATGGAAAATTTCGCGGGCCATGGCGAACAGGCCAATATCCGCGTGCGCCGCTACGGCAATCGGCCCGATCTGCCCTGGTACGAACCGATCGAGGCGCGCGGATGATCACATTGCCCCAAGGGCCGAGCTTTCGGCTTGATGGCCGCCGCGCCTTGGTCACCGGTGGCAGCGGCGGCATCGGTCTGGCCGCTGCCGTCGCGCTGGGCCGCGCGGGGGCACACGTCACGGTAGCGGCCCGGCGCGCGCCCGAACTTGAAGCGGCCTGCGACGCCATGCGCGCGGACGGTATCGCGTGCGATGCGCTGGTGCTGGATGTGACCGAGTGCGCCGCCGTCGACCAGGCGGTCACCGATCGCGAACCCTTCGATATCCTCATCAACAACGCCGGGATGAACCGGCCCAAGCCGATGGTGGACTTGAGCAATGGCGACATCGACGCCGTGCTGGATCTGAATGTGAAAGCCACGTTCTACACCAGCCGCGCCGTGGCGCGCAGCTTGATCGCCGCGGGCAAGCCCGGTTCGATCATTACGATCTCGTCGCAGATGGGCCATGTGGGCAGCCCCGGCCGCACCCTTTATTGCGCCAGCAAGCACGCGGTCGAGGGCATGACCCGCGCGCTCGCATGGGAACTGGGCCCGCAGAATATCCGTGTCAATACGCTTTGCCCCACGTTCATCGAAACCGCCATGACGGCGCCTATGTTTGAGGCGCCCGACTTCCGGCGCTGGGTGTGCGACCGTATCGCGCTCGGTCGCGTGGGACAGGTCAGCGAAATCATGGGCGCGGTGGTGTTTCTGGCGGGCGACGCCGCCAGCTTGATGACCGGCAGCGCGCTCATGCTGGACGGTGGCTGGAGCGCCGCATGAAAAGTGCGCCGCGTGCGCAGGATGTGGCCGACCTTGCGATGGTGTCGCAGTCGGCTGTGAGCCGCACGTTCACGCCCGGGGCCAGCGTATCCGAAGAGACGCGCCGCAAGGTGCTCGCTGCCGCGCAAAAGCTCGGCTACCGTCCGAACGCGCTGGCGCGCAGCCTGATCACCCGCCGCAGTCACATCGTGGCGCTGGTGATGAGCTATCTCGAAAACCAGTTTTATCCGTTGGTGATCGAAAAGCTCTCGCAGAAGTTGCAGAGCGAGGGCTATCACGTGCTGATGTTCATCGCCGAGATCGACGAAGCGGCCGATGGTGTGCTCGCGGAGATCCTGCAGTATCAGGCCGACGGCGTGGTCATGGCATCGGCACGGCTTTCACGCACGCTTGCCGGCAGTTGCGCCGACCTGGGCATCCCGGTCGTGCAGTTCAATCGGATCTCCGATATCGGCGGCTTGGCGCGTCACGCCACCAGTTCCGTCACGTCCGACAACTACGCCGGCGGCCGCATGGCGGCTGAACTGTTGGTCGCGCGCGGCTATCGCCGCATCGGTTTTCTCGCGGGGCTGGAAGATTCCTCGACCAGTCGCGAGCGCGAGCGCGGCTTCAACGATGCCCTGGCGCAAGCCGGCATGCAGGTCGCGCAGCGTGAGGTGGGCCACTACAACTTCGATCTGGCGCGGGCTGCCACGCGGCGGCTTTTTGCCACGGGGTCGAACCTCGACGCGCTCTTTGCCGCCAACGATCACATGGCGATCGCCGCGCTGGATGTGATGCGCCACGAGCTGGGCCTGAACGTACCGCACGACGTGGGCTTGATCGGATTCGACGACGTGCCGCAGGCCGCCTGGGGCGGCTATCGCCTGACGACCGTGCGCCAGGAAGTGGAACCCATGGTGGATGCCACGGTGGCGTTGCTCAGCGAGCAGATGCATGGCGTGTTGCGCGCACGCGATGTGGTGGTGCCGTGCCTGCTCGTGGAACGGGACACGATTCGGCATGCTTGAGGCCAATGCCAATCGGCCGTCATCAACGACCCGACCGGCTCGATCCGACGCCGCTGCGAACCGACGCAAGCGACGACTCAACGCATTAGAGGCGACCGACCACACTGGCCGTATTCGTCGACTCAACGTAAAACCCGGCCAACAACATTGGCCGTATTCGACAACACAGGACTGGAGCGCCTCTGGCGCCACCAACCCACCGATTCAATCATGGAGACAAAATAATGACATGGCATCTGATCCGCAGCGTGATCTGCACCGCAGCGTTCGCGCTCGCCGGCCCGCTTGCACACGCGCAAGCCGCCCCGGCATGGCCCACCAAACCGATCCGCTACATCGTGCCCTTCTCGCCGGGCGGAGTATCGGATGGGGTGGCGCGCTTGATGGCCGAACAATTGAGCACCCGACTTGGCCAGTCGGTCATCGTGGAAAACAAGCCGGGCGTATCGGGCCTGGTGGGTACGCAACAGGTTGCCCGCGCTGAGCCCGATGGCTACACCGTGATGGGCGGCACCATCACCACCCATGCAGTCAATCCCTTCTTCATCAAATCGCTGGGGTATGACCCGGTGAAAGATTTCGTCCCGGTCTCGCTGGTGGGCATGGTGAGCAACGCGCTCGTGGTGCGAGCCGATAGCCGCTTCAACACCGTGCAGGATGTGATCGATGCCGCGCGCGCCGATCCCGATGGTCTCACCTACGGCTCGGCCGGTGCCGGCACCTCGCAGCATTTGTCGGGCGAGCTGTTTCAATCGATCTCCAAAACGCGCATGCGTCAGATCATCTACAAAGGCGGCTCGCAAGCCATGGTGGATCTGATCGGCGGCCAGATCGACGTGATCTTCGAAACCGTGGCGGCTGCCCGCCCCATGATCGATGCCAAACGCGTGAAGGTGCTCGGCGTCACGTCGGCCAAACCCCTGGACGATTTGCCCGGTGTGAAGCCCCTCGCCGAGCAGGGACTGCCGGGATTCGAGATGCAGTCGTGGCAAGGCATTTTTGCGCCCGCCGGCACGCCCGCCCCCATCGTGGCAAAGATGGCGACCGAGATCGCCGCTGTCGTAAAAATCCCTGAGGTACGGGCCAAGCTGCTGCAATTGGGCGTACAACCGGACGGCCGCGACTCGGCAGCCTTCGCCACCTTCCAGCTGGCCGAGATCGAGAAATGGCGTACCGTGATCAAAGACGCCGGCATCAAGAGCGAATAACAAAAGGAGACCCCGCATGACCGACCCCCGCTATCCCCTGGACGGCGCCATGCCCGCAATGCTGCGCAGCGGAAAGCGCTTGCGCGGCGTGTTCAACGGCCTGCCCAGCCCCGCGATCGTTGAAATGTGCGGCTACGCCGGATTCGACTTCATCATCATCGACAACGAACACGGCAGCGCGGATTTCGGCACTACCGAACACATGCTGCGCGCCGCACGCGCCAGCGGCATCGTGCCGGTGGTGCGCTGCTTCGAGCGCGATATCCCGCGCATCCTGGACATGGGTGCCAGTGCCGTACAAGTGCCGATGGTGGAAACCGCAGAACAAGCACGGCGCTTGGTCGACACGGTGCGCTATCCGCCCATGGGCAAGCGCGGCAGCGCGTTCAGCACCCGTGCGGCGGGTTACGGCGCATTCGGCGGCGCGGGCCACACGCAGCGCAGCAACGACGGCATCAGCCTGATCGTCATGATCGAAACACCGGAAGCCATCGCGCTCGCGGGTGAGATTGCCGCCGTGAAAGGCGTGGACGCCGTATTCATCGGGCCCAACGATCTCGCGCATGCCATGGGTCACGGCAGCGACTGGAACGCCGCGCCGGTGCAGGCCGCGATCGCACAAGGCCTGGCGGCAATCGTCGGGGCCGGCAAGTGCGCCGGGATCATCGCGCTCACGCCGCAGGACGAAGACAAATACGGCGCACTGGGCGCCTGCTATTTTGCCAACGTGACCACCAGCGTGATTACGAAAGCCCTGGCGCAGGCAGCATCTGCCGGACGGGACGACGCGCTGCGTTATTGAAGCAGAGTGATCAGGCACGCGGCAGGCGTGTCCGCCCATGTTCATTGCGCACCGCTCGCCGGCTCATGCGGCGAAATGAAAGGCGGCCCAGGACATACCCAGGCCGCCCACATTCATCTGTTCAAGCCATGCTGGCTGGCACTACACCAGTACGCGCTCGATACCGCCTTCGTTGGCGTGACGCACGTAGTCTTCCATCCATGACGCGCCGAGCACATGGCGCGCCATTTCGACCACGATGTAGTCGGCCTGCGCTGCGGTGTCGCCTTCAAAGCGCGACAAGCCTTGCAGGCACGACGGACACGACGTGAGCACCTTGATCTCGCCACCGTGGCCAGTCGCGCGCACCTGGTCGATATTCTTCTGCATTTCCTCTTCCTTGCGGAAGCGGATCTGCGTCGAGATATCGGGCCGGGTGACCGCCAGCGTGCCGGATTCGCCGCAGCACCGATCGCTCTTGATGGTTTCTTCGCCCACCAGCGCCCGCACCGTTTTCATCGGCTCCTGCAACTTCATGGGGGTGTGACAAGGATCGTGGTACATGTACCGCACGCCATTCACACCCTCGAGTTTCAGCCCCTTTTCGAGCAGGTACTCATGGATGTCGATCAAGCGGCAACCAGGGAAAATCTTCTCGAATTCATAACCCGACAACTGGTCGTAGCAGGTACCGCAGCTCACGACCACCGTCTTGATGTCGAGGTAATTGAGCGTATTGGCCACGCGGTGGAACAGCACCCGATTATCGGTGATGATCTGCTCGGCCTTGTCCGTCATGCCGTTGCCGCGCTGTGGATAACCGCAGCACAGATAACCCGGCGGCAATACCGTTTGCACGCCGGCATGCCAGAGCATCGCCTGCGTGGCCAGGCCGACCTGCGAGAACAACCGCTCCGATCCGCAACCCGGGAAATAGAACACCGCTTCGGTTTCCGAATGGGTGGTCTTGGGATTGCGGATGATCGGCACGTAGTTCGCGTCTTCGATATCCAGCAACTTGCGCGCAGATTGCTTGGGCAAGCCGCCCGGCATCTTCTTATTGACGAAGTGCACGATCTGCTCGCGCAGCGGCGCGCGGCCCACGGTCGAAGGCGGTGCCTTGGTCTGCTTCTTGGCAAAGCCGGCCAGCAGATCGTGTGCGGCGCGCTGCACCTTGTAGCCCACGCCCACCATCGCCTGACGCGTGGCGTTGATCGTGGTGGGGTCCTTCGCGTTCAGGAAGAACATCGCCGCGGTGGTGCCGGGATTGAACGACTTCTGCCCCATGCGGCGCAGCAACGCGCGCATCTGCATCGACACGTCGCCGAAGTCGATATCGACCGGACAGGGGTTGTAGCACTTGTGGCACACCGTGCAGTGATCGGCCACATCCTCAAACTCTTCCCAATGCTTCAAGCTCACGCCGCGCCGCGTTTGCTCTTCATACAGAAACGCTTCGATCAACAACGAGGTCGCGAGAATCTTGTTGCGCGGCGAGTACAGCAGGTTGGCACGCGGCACGTGCGTGGCGCACACCGGCTTGCACTTGCCGCAACGCAAGCAATCCTTCACGGCATGCGAAATCGCGCCGATCTCGCTCTGCTGCATGATGAGCGATTCATGGCCCATCAGGTTGAAGCTGGGCGTCCAGGCGTTGCGCAAATCCGCGCCAGGCATGAGCTTGCCGGCGTTGAAGTGATTGTTGGGATCGACGCGCCGTTTGTAGGCCTGGAATGGGGCCAGCTCTTCGGCGGTAAGAAACTCGTACTTGGTCAGCCCGATACCGTGTTCGCCCGAGATCACGCCGTCCAGATCGCGCGCGATCTGCATGATGCGCACGACCGTTTCGTTGGCCTCCTGCAGCATCTCGTAGTCGTCGGAGTTCACCGGTATGTTCGTGTGGACGTTGCCGTCGCCGGCGTGCATGTGCAGCGCCACGAAGACGCGGCTCTTGAGCACGCGCTGATGCACGGCGCGAATCTCGTCCAGCACGCATTCGCCGGCCGAACCGGCGAAAATCTGCGTAAACGGCGTGAGCACTTCCGTCTTCCACGACAAGCGGATCGTGCGGTCCTGCACCACGTCGAACACGCGCGCTTGCGGTTGCGCGGCCAGACGATCGGTAAGCGCTTCGCGCAACGGCGTAAGCGCCAACGCCTCGAGTTGCGTGATCAGATCGGCCAGCGGCACATCCAGATTGTCGAGCAGCCACTGCCAGCGGCGGCGCGTCTGCGCCACGAGCGCCACGCCCTGACGCGCGCCTTCGTCCAGCCACTCCGCGCGGGCGTTGTCCGACTCGTCGGACGTGTCCACCTTGGCGCGCGGCAACGGTTGCGCAAGCATGGTATCCAACGCGTCGAGCAACCGCAGTTTGTTGCGCGTAGAGAGTTCGATATTGATGCGCTCGATGTGATCGGTGTACTCGCCCATGCGGCCCAGCGGGATCACGACGTCTTCATTGATCTTGAAGGCGTTGGTGTGACGCGCGATGGCGGCCGTGCGGGAGCGATCGAGCCAGAAGGTCTTGCGCGCATCCGCGCTCACCGCCACGAAGCCTTCGCCGTGACGCGTATTTGCCAGGCGCACCACTTCGCTGGCGGCAGCCGCCACGGCGCTGTCGTCGTCACCGACGATGTCGCCGATCAGCACCATCTTGGGCAACACGCCGCGCTTGCTCTTGGTGGCATAACGCACCGCGCGCAGATAGCGCTCGTCCAGATGCTCCAGCCCCGCCAGGATGGCACCGCGCTCGCGGCCCGCGCCATCCAGATAACTCTTGATTTCGACGATCGACGGAATCGCATCGCGCGCCTGGCCGAAGAACTCCATGCACACCGTGCGCGTGTGCTTCGGCATGCGATGCAGCACCCACGTGGCCGACGTGATCAGGCCATCGCAGCCCTCTTTTTGCACGCCGGGCAAACCCGCGAGAAACTTGTCGGTCACATCCTTGCCCAGGCCTTCCTTGCGGAACTTGCGGCCTTCAATGGTGAGCGTTTCGCGCTTGAGCGGGGTCTGGCCCGGCTTGTGACGGCCATCCGACCAGACGAGTTCGAACTGCACACTTTCCACATCATGAATCTTGCCCATGTTGTGGGCCAGGCGCGTGACGTCGAGCCAGTTGCCGTCGGAATCGACCATGCGCCAGCTGGCGAGGTTGTCCAACGCGGTGCCCCACAGCACAGCTTTCTTGCCGCCCGCGTTCATCGCCACGTTGCCGCCCACACAGGACGCTTCGGCCGAAGTGGGATCCACCGCAAACACGAAGCCCGCACGCTCGGCGGCTTCCGACACACGCTTGGTGACCACACCGGCACCGGTATGAATCACAGCCACGGGCTCGGTGAGCCCCGGCAACGTACAGGACTCGACCGCACCGATGGCGTCGAACTTCTCGGTGTTGATCACCACCGACTTCCACGTGAGCGGAATCGCGCCGCCTGTATAGCCGGTGCCGCCCCCACGCGGGATGATGGTCAGATCGAGTTCGATGCAGGCACGCACCAGCGCGGCGATCTCGTCTTCACGATCGGGCGTGAGCACCACGAAGGGGTACTCGACGCGCCAATCGGTCGCGTCCGTCACATGTGACACGCGCGACAGGCCATCGAACTTGATGTTGTCTTTGTGGGTAATGCGTCCCAACGTTTTGAGCGTCTGGCGGCGCAAGCCATCGGTTACGGCAAAGCTGTTCTCGAACGCCGTGACCGCGCCATGCGCCCGCTGCAGCAACGCCACCACGCGTTCATCGCGCATCGCATCGGCTTGCGGACCGTGATCCACGCCGCTGCCGCGACGCTTGTCGATTTCGTTCAAACGGTGATGCAACGCTTCGATCAGCTGCTTGCGGCGTTTGGGATTATCGAGCAGGTCGTCCTGCAAGTAGGGATTGCGTTGCACGACCCAGATGTCGCCCAGCACTTCGTACAGCATTCGCGCCGATCGCCCCGTGCGACGCTCGCCCCGGAGGTCCGACAACAACTGCCAGGCATCGATGCCAAGCAACCGCGTCACGATCTCGCGATCGGAGAGCGACGTGTAGTTGTAGGGGATTTCACGCAAGCGCGACTGCGATGCGGGCGAGATGGCCTCGGTCAGGAGGTGGCTGGCGACGGGGGCATTCATGAGGGGAGCAGAGTGAGGGCTCTTAAAGCGGTAGTTTAAGGCAAGGGACGCCGCGATGACGGGTTTTCCCTGGGAAACCCCGATTTTTCATGCCAAATGTAGCTTCCGCGGCCTCACAAGGGCCTGAAATGGCGGCTTTTGCTGCGCTTGGGTACGTAGAGACCAACACGCAATATGCACATAGGCTGCTTTCTGAAGGGTGCTCGATCCAATCACGTTATATGGTCGGCGTCATGCTCATGCTTCTGTCCATGCTCATGCTTCTGCCCATCCTCGTGCTCATGCGCGTGTCCAGGCTCACGGTCGCCGTTCTGGTCGTCAGCCGCGTCTGGACCGGAGTCTTACCGTTACGCACCGGGAAACAGCCAGAGCAGTCCGCCCGTCATCACCACATAGCGTCCGAATTTGCCGATCGTCATGTAGATGACGCTGGGCCAGAAGCGCAGTTGCAGCCAGCCTGCCACCGCGCACAGCGGATCGCCGATGACCGGCAACCAGGCCAACAACAAGGCGGGCGGGCCGGCGCGGTCGAGCCAGGCATGACTGCGCTGATGCCACCGCCCACCGGGCGCCGCGGATGCGTCTACGGTTTGCGTTCCGGCCGTATCGTGATGACGAATACGGTCGGCCGCACGCTTGGCGGCCCATCCCATGCCATAGGTAATCACACCACCGATCGTGTTGCCGGCGGTGGCGATCAGCACGGCCGGCCAGAACATATCAGGCGCCACCTTGATGTACGCAAACACCGCCGGTTCGGAGCCCAGCGGCAGCAGCGTGGCCGACACCAACGCGATCACGAAAATCGCAGAGAGCCCCACTTGCGGCAAGGCCAGATAAGCCAGCGCACTTTGTATAAACCCCAGCAGCGAAGCTTCCATCACGCCATCCGTAAATCAGTCCGATAACTGCGAAAAACCGCGCTCGGTCCCTCGATAGCGCTATGGTAATCTGCCCGGCTGCCGGTTCCCCCTTCTCAGTGTCGTCTATGTCCACCGATTACCTCAAACGCATTCTTACGTCGAAGGTGTACGACGTCGCCGTCGAATCGCCACTCGAGCTCGCCCCGCTGCTTTCACAACGGTTCGGCAACTCGATTTACTTCAAGCGTGAAGATACGCAAGCGGTCTTCAGCTTTAAGTTGCGCGGTGCCTACAACAAGATGGCGAATCTGCCGCAGGCCGCACTTGCGCGCGGCGTCATTGCGGCGTCGGCGGGCAACCACGCACAGGGGGTGGCGTTGTCGGCCAAGCGATTGGGCTGCCGTGCCGTCATCGTGATGCCCACCACCACGCCGCAGGTCAAGATCGACGCAGTGCGTCGCATGGGTGGCGAAGTCGTACTCGCCGGTGAGAGCTTTTCCGACGCCTTTACGCACGCGCAAGAACTCGAACGCGCACAAAAGCTGACGTTCGTGCATCCCTTTGACGATCCCGACGTGATTGCCGGCCAAGGCACGATCGGTATGGAAATCCTGCGCCAGCATCCCGGTCAGATCGACGCGATCTTCGCGGCGATCGGTGGCGGTGGCCTGATATCCGGCGTGGCCGCGTACATCAAGCAACTGCGTCCCGAGATCAAGATCATCGGCGTGCAAACCGAAGATTCCGATGCCATGCTGCGCAGCGTGCGCGCTGGCCGCCGCGTCATGTTGACCGACGTGGGCCTGTTTTCGGACGGTACCGCGGTGAAGCAGGTCGGCGTCGAAACCTTCAGACTTGTGCGCCAATATGTTGACGACTTCGTCGTCGTCAACACGGACGCCATCTGCGCGGCCATCAAAGATGTGTTTCAGGAAACGCGCAGCGTGCTCGAGCCCGCCGGTGCACTGGCCATTGCCGGTGCAAAGAAGTACGTGACTGAAAACAAGTGGAAGAACAAAACCGTCGTCGCCATCGCGTGCGGCGCGAACATGAACTTCGATCGCCTGCGGTTTGTGTCGGACCGTGCCGAAGTGGGCGAGATGCGCGAAGCGGTGTTCGCCGTATCGATGCCTGAGCAGCGCGGCAGCTTCCGGCGCTTGTGCGAACTGGTCGGCGATCGCAGCGTGACCGAATTCAACTATCGCATTTCGGACGCCGATCGTGCACATGTGTTCGTCGGCATTCAAGTGTCGTCGGCTGCAGAGCCACCCAAGATTGCAAATGCGTTTCGCCGTCATGGTTTCGACACACTCGACCTCACCCACGACGAAATGGCCAAGACCCATTTGCGCCATATGGTGGGCGGGCGTTCAGGACTGGCGTCGAACGAACTGCTTTATCGCTTCGAGTTTCCGGAGCGCCCCGGCGCCTTGATGCGCTTTTTGAACGCCATGAATCCGGATTGGAACATCAGCCTGTTTCATTACCGCAACCAGGGCGCCGACTACGGCCGCATTCTGGTCGGCATTCAAGTGCCGCCGTCGGATAAGAAGCAGTTCAAGGCATTCGTGTCTGAGTTGGGCTATCCCAACTGGAACGAGACGGACAATCCGGCCTACAAGCTGTTTCTCTAGCACAGGGCTTGCGTCGAACCGTCTCTCTGAAAGACGGTTCGACGTGAGAATCGTGCTGTCGGCGGAGAGACATCGCGGCACACACCTCAACCGGCATGCACCGCGTTGACACTCACTGCGCTAGCGCGTGCGATCAGAACGCGTGGCGCATGCCGATGCCAAACGATTGACCCTTGGCGTTATCCACGAACGCGTAATTCGTGGTGTAGGCGCCATACGCGTACAGATCGGTGCGCTTGGACAAGGCGTGCTTGTAGCCCACCGCATACACGCTGAACGTCGAATCGCCACCGGTCAGCTTCTTGTTGTTGGCCGTGGCGCGCTGCCACGAGCCATACACTTCGTTGGCGCCAAACGGGATAGCCACACCCAACATGGTCGCGTGCGAACGGAAGCCATTGGCCAGCGCGAAATCGCCCCAACGGGCCTTGGGCTCTTCCACGCCGCCGATGCCGCCGCTATCCGGATCGAACGCCACATCGCTGCCGAACGGCATGCGGCCCAGGTTTTTCGTGCCGAGCCAACCGTCGCGCGTGTTGCTGTAAGCCGCGCTCAGGCGGAAGACTTCGAAGTCGTACATACCGCCCACCATGAACGCTTGCAAACGCGCTTCGGCCTTGCCGGGCCGGCCATCGTCACGATCGTTCGCGCCGTTGTTGCGCGGATTGAGCCGGTCGTAGGTGGCGACCATCGTGAGCGGTCCCGACGCGTACTTGAACCCAGCGGTAAACAGACGCGTGCTGTTGGCCGTCGCAAAGGCTTCGTCGCCCTCGTTCATGCCATCGTCTACTTGAAACGAGTAGCCCGTCATGAATTCGAAGCCGTTGATATTGGGCGTGTGGTACGACACCATGTTGTCGCCGCGGACCGAGACGCCCATGACGGTATCCATACCCGACACGCCGTAAGCGGTGCCGAACGGGTCTACTACCCCCAGATACTTGTCGCCACCGTTGCCCTGACGGCCCACGCGCAACTCGCCCCAGCTCGCATTGCCCAGGCCCACCCAGGCGTCGCGACCGAACAGCCGGCCGCCCTGCCCCGATTGCCCATTCAATGTATTGAACCCGGATTCGAGTTTGAAGTTGGCATAGTTGCCATCGCCCAGGCCGTGCACACCGCGCATGCCGAACCGCGAGCCGCTCAAGACGCCGCCGATGGCGCCAGTGCGGCTTTGGTGCACGCGACCGTTGGCCACGCGCGGATCGCTCAGGCTGGCGCGCGGCGCGTAGGTATCGAAGGACACGCGTTCGTGGCCGATGCCGGCGTCGAGAATGCCATAGAGCGTGATGGCGGATTCTTGCGCCGATGCCGTGGCGGCGCCTGCCAGGCCGGCTGCTGCCAATGCCACGCCCAGCGCGCGTTTCGTCCAGATTTTTTGCATGATATCGCCCTTGATGGTGATCGAAAAAGACTGTTGATCTCCGGCCTTGACCGGGTGAATTCAAGTCTCTTTCGCACCACCTGGGAGCGGTGACGCAGGCCCACATTCTCAGACTGATTCACGGGGGCCAGAGCCAGCCAAACGCCGCAATCAGTTGCTTTTCATCCACACCGAATCCGGTATGGATGATCGCGACGTTTGACCCGTCGCGCGCGCCACGGCCGACCGTCGGCCTTCGATCGCCTGCAGCGTTGCCGACAACCCAAGGCATACAATCAGCCTCTAATCGCCGTCCAACTCAGATCTCTGTCCAATACAGGCCACGCGTGGAAGAAGTTCAACTCAACGACATTGCCGTTTTCGTCGAAGTCGCCAAGCAGGGAAATTTCAGCCATGCAGCCCAGGCGCTGGGCTTGCCGACCACGACCGTGTCCAAGCGCGTGACGGAGCTCGAGCACGCGATCGGGATGAAGTTGTTGACCCGCAGTACGCGACGGCTCACGCTCACCGAGGCCGGTACGCTGTACTTCGAGCGCTGCCGGCATATCGTCGACGAAGCGCGCGTGGCGCACGATCAATTGCTGACGATGGCGGTGCAGCCCAAGGGCCGATTGCGCATCTCGATCCCGACCAGTCTGGCGCAATTATTTTTGCCGGCGGTTATCGGGCCGTTTACCGAGACCTACCCCGAGATCGAATGCGATCTCGACCTGAGCATGCGGCCCATCGATCCGATCAGCAATCCGTTCGATCTGGTGTTGCGCTTCGGCCAGCAGCCCGACTCCACGCTGATCTCACGACAACTCGTGTTGATGCAGCATCACTTGTTTGCGGCGCCCGCGTATCTCGAGCGCTACGGCGAACCGCGTGTGCCGTCCGACCTCGCGCATCACGAGTGCTTGCGCCCCGATATGACCGATGCGTATTCGTACTGGATGCTGCATTCTGGCGCGCAGGTACAGCGCGTCAAGGTGTCGGGACGCCTGGCGGCCAATAATATCGGGGTAAGCGGCCGCATTGCAGGCCAAGGCTTGGGCATCACACCGTTGCCGGTGTTTGCGGCGATGGAACGCGCCATTGCGAATGGCGGGCTCGTGCGCGTCTTGCCGGAATGGAGTTTGACGCCGATCCCGCTTTTTGCGTTGCTGCCGTCACGCACACCGCCCGCGAAAACGCGGGCCTTCCTGGATTTCATCCAGCCGCGGCTGACGGAAAGCACGGTGTAGCGTTACCCCGGAGAGCCGCTCTCGCGGCGTCAAGCAGCCGATGAGGGCCAAGCACGGGGCAATGAGCGCCGATGCATTCAATACATCAATGAGATGCCATGCAGCGCGCGCCGCCCGTTAACGTCGGCGCGGCGTACACATACACCGCGCGCGATACGCTTTGAAGGATCAGGGTGCGTCGTTGGTAAAGCTGCACACCGAGAACAAAGGCGTTCCCGTTTTCGCGATCGCTTCCGAACCGCCGAGCTCCGGCAGATCGATGATCGACGCTGCTTCCACGACGTTGGCGCCCAAGCGTTGCAGCAGCTTGATCGCCGCGATCATGGTGCCGCCAGTCGCGATCAGATCGTCGACCAGCAACACACGTTGGCCCGTGCGTACCGAATCGGCATGCATCTCAACCGACGCATTGCCGTATTCAAGCGTGTAATCCTCGGTGACCGTGCGCGAGGGCAGCTTGCCCTTCTTGCGCACCGGCACGAAGCCCAGGTTCAACTCGTACGCCAACACACTGCCGACGATGAAGCCGCGGGCGTCGACGCCCGCCACCACGTCGAGCCGTTGCCGCATATATCGATAAACGAATAGGTCGATAAGCACGCGGAAGGTGCGCGGGTCTTGCAGCACCGGCGTGATGTCGCGAAACGTGACGCCGGGTTTGGGCCAATCGGACACGCTGCGAATGGTGCGTCGAATCAGGTCGACGTTATCGGTCTGCATGAAAATGCGGCCTGGGGAGAATGAAGCAGGGGCAACTATAACCGCGCCGCCGCGCTTAGACCAGATTTCCGTCCACCAATCGCAACACCCTGTGCACGGCGCCCGGCGGCAGAGCGGCATGGGTGGCCAATATGACAGTGCGACCGCTTGCGGCTGTCGCCAGATCGGCGAGAAAGGCCTGCTCGGTGGCGTGGTCCAACCCCACCGTCGGTTCGTCCAAGACCAACACAGGCGCCGGCGACAGCAGCGCACGCGCGAGACACAACCGGCGCGCCTGCCCCGCCGAAAGCGACCCCCCCGATTCATCGGTCCAGGTATCCAGCCCCTGCGCAAGGGTGCGCACGAAATCGCCCAATCGGGCTGCATCGAGCACCCGCCACAGATCTGCTTCCTGCGCCGCGCCATTGCCCACCAACAGATTGGTGCGCAAGGTGCCCAAGAAGATCGGCGCATCCTGCGTGAGCAACGCAAACCGCCGATGTACGTCTGCCTGTGCACTGTCGCGCAAGTCGCGGCCCGCGAAACGCACGGCGCCTGCCGTGGGATCTTCCAGGCGCATCAACAGATTGAGCAACGTCGATTTGCCGGAACCACTTGCGCCCCGCAGCGCAACCCGTTCACCGGCATCGATCTGCAGCGACACCTGGCGCAGCACCGTCTGGGGTGGCAGCGATCCGCGCGCCGGATAGGCGTAATCGACACCCTCGAGCACGATGGCGCCCTGCGCCGGGAGCGCATGAGGCTGTGCGGGATCGAGCGGATCGTCGCCGGCCTGCAGCACAGCGTCGATGCGTTCGGCCGCGGCACGCGCAGCGCCCAGTCGCGCGGCCCCGCGCACCACCGCGCCCACCGATTCAAAATACGCCATCGTGGCCAACAACAAGCCGGCCATCAGCGCGCCGCTCAATGTGCCGTCACGCACGGCATCGATTCCCGCGATCAGCACGGCCAGCGCGGCGGCGCCCGCCACCAGGTGGGCCACTGCTTGGCCATTGACGGCCAGGCCTGCCAATCGCCTGCGTGCCGTGGCGGCCTGCGCGCACTGCGCCGCAAATCTGGCTTGCGTGTGGCTCAGTGCACCTAATCCCAGCAAAGCGTCGTGCCCTTCCACCAGATCGAGCACTTCCGTACGCAATGCACCCGCCTGGGCTTGCGCGTCGCGGCCGGGTCGGCGCGACGCCGCAACGAGCACGATCGGCGTACCCAGCACGACCATCAGCGCCAAGCCGGCAAACACCGGCGCGGCCGCTGGGGTCCAGGCGTACAGCACCGCGGTCACGACCGCCCCCGACAGCAGCGCGGTAACCAACGGCACGGCGACAAACAAGAACACCGCATCGAGCGCGTCCACGTCGCCCGTCAGGCGCGCAACCAGATCGCCACCGCGAAAGGTGGCAAGTTTGCGCGGCGAACGCTGCAACGCATTGTCGAACACGCGTTGACGCAAATCGGCCAGCAGCCGCAGGGTGGCGGCATGGCCCACCAGCCGTTCCGCGTAACGCGCGCCGATACGCACGAACGACAGCATCCGCACCAGGGCCGACGGCACGAAGAGGTTGAACGTAGACAACGCGCCCGCCAACGCGGCCCCCGTCAGGAACCAACCCGATACCCCCAGCAAGCCCACGCCAGCAGCCACGGCAATCAATGCCAGACACACGGTGCCGGCCAGGCGCCCGGCGCGCTCGGCATACAACGGCAACAACCAGCGCCACACCGTATTCATACGTGCTCCTTGGGCTCGCGCAGGGCAGCCTCGCCACACGGCACGATCTGGCCGGCCGCCAGCGTGACGGTCTGATGCAAGCGAGCGGCAATGGCGGCATCATGCGTGGCCAACACCACCGTGCGGTGGGCGGCAAACTGCAATAAGTTCTCGATCACGCGCGCCGCCGTCTGGGCGTCCAGATGGGCGGTGGGTTCGTCGAGAAGAATCAAAGCGGGGTCGCGCAGATAAAGTCGCGCCAGCGCAATCCGTTGCGCCTGACCGCCCGACACGCCGCGCGACCGCGCGTCGAGCACCGTGTTCAAGCCATCGGGCAAGTGCCGTGCGAAGTCGGTCACACAGGCCAGATCCGCGGCGCGTTGCACTTGTGCATCGGTGGCATCGGGCACACCTACGCGAATGTTTTCGGCAATCGAACCTGCGAGCAAAAAGGGCTTCTGACCGATCCAGGCCACCCGCGCCCGCAGCGCGCGCTCGTCCCAATCGCTCAGTGCCACGTCATCCAGCCGCACACTGCCATCATCGGTGCGCAGCCGCGCCAGCACGTCGAGCAGGGTGGACTTGCCGGCGCCACTTGCTCCCATCAACGCCACATGCTCGCCGGGCGCGACGCTCCAGGCAAGGTCGCACAGCACCGGCGCGGCGCCAGGTGCGTGCGCCACGCGAAGGCCCTCGATCAACACGGCGGCGCCGCGCGCGGTCAGGGTCGGGCACACGCCATCGTGCTGAACCCGATCTTGCGCCGGCAATCCCTCAAACATCACGTCGAGTTGCGCGACCGCCGCGCGCGCTGCCGCGCGATCGTGATAATTCGCGGCAAACTGCCGCAGCGGCGCATAGACTTCGGGCGCCATGAACAAGCAAAACATGCCGATGCTCAAGGTGAGCGGCGTGCTGCGCAGGTCGAGAAATCCCAGATAACTCAAGCCGAAGTAAACGGCCACGCCTGCCACACCCAGCGCCGCGAAAAACTCCAGCACAGCCGAAGATAGAAAGGCAATGCGCAACACCGTCATGGTGCGTTCGCGCAGCGCACTGCTGGCTGCCGCAACGGCCTGGCTCTCAGCTTGCGCACGACCAAACAATTTAAGCGTGGCCGCACCGCGCAGCCGATCGGCAAAAAACCCGGTCAACCGCGACATCGCACGTTGATGACGGCGGCTGGCCGCTTCGGCACCCCACCCCACCAACGCCATGAATACAGGGATCAGCGGCGCGGTCACCAGCAATACCAATGCGGCCACGATATCGGCGGGCATGAGCACCACCGAAAAGGCAATGGGCAATACGGTCGCGGCAATCATCGACGGCAGGTAGCGCGCAAAGTAGCCTTCGACGGCATCGACTTGATCGACCAATGCGCCGGCCAGCTCACCCGAGCGGCGGGCCCGCGACCAACCCGGCCCAAGCGCGGCCAACCGTTCAAACAGTGCTGTTCGAATGTCGTACTTGATGGTCTCGGCGGCGCGCGTGCCCGCCCGCTCGCCCGCCCAGTTCAATAGCGTACGCAGCGCCCACAATGCGGCTACCGCGCCCACTCCGTGCCATTCATCGGCAAGCCATGCCCCGTGCGTGACCACACGATCGATCACCCCAGCCAACAGCCACGCCTGCACCACCAGCGCGATACCCGCCACCAAAGGCAATGCCGTCGCCAACAGCAGCGCCCGGCGTGCCAAACGCGCATGACCCGACAGCCAACGCATGTGTGCTCGCGTGCGCGCACCCTCGCCCGAATCGGCTGCGGGCGCGGCCGTCTCAACAGGTGCGGCGCGCTTGCCGGCGGGCGCAAGGCGCGCAGGCAAGACGGCGGTGCGAGTCGCGGCGAGCCTCATTCGATTTACTCGTCACCCGGCGACATCGGGTCGACGGGACGGAAGGGATCATGCGAATGCCCTTCGCGCAACTCGAACCACATGGCATTGAGAATGCCGAATGCGCAGGCCAGGCTCAAGCCCAGAATCCAAGAGAAATACCACATGGCGCATGCCTCCTAATCAGTATGCGTGGGGACTGTCGTCCACCGTAGATTGATTGACCTCGCCGCGCATGACGCGATACACCCACGCGGTATAGACCGTGATGATGGGCAGGAAGAAACACACCGCGAGCAACATGATCCACAACGTCATCAAACTCGACGACGCATCCCATACGGTCAAGCCTGCACGCGGCTCGAACGACGACGGCATGATGAAGGGGAACATCGCAAAACCTACCGTGGCGATCACGCCGCCGATCGATACGGCCGACGCCAGGAACGCCGTGACCCGGGCGCGCGCCGCCAGCAGCACCGCCGCCAGCAAGGCGCCCGCGACGCCGGCGATCGGGCCCAGCCACATGGCCGGATAGGTGCTGAAATTGGTCATCCAGGCGCCCGCGCCAACCTCAACCGTTTTGAGCATGGGATTCGACGGGCCGTGCGGATCGATCGCGCTGGTGATGACGTGACCGTCGATACCTTGCGCCACCCACACGCCGCCCAGCGCGAACAATGTCGCGGTCAATACCGCGAAGAGCATTCCCCAGCCGCGCGCCCGCGAGGCGATCGGTTCGCCCGTGCGCCACGCCAACAACACCGCGCCGTGCATCGCGACCATCACGACCGACAGCACGCCCGCAAACAGCGTGAACGGCGTGAAGAGGCTGAAGAAACTGCCGTGCCACATCGGGCGCAAGCTATTGGCATCCATGCCGATCGGTGTGCCGCCGATCAGATTACCCATCGCCACCCCGAAGACGAGCGCGGCCACCACGCCCGAGAAGCACAGCACGCCATCCCAGGTGCGGCGCCAGGTGGGATCCGTCAGCTTGCTGCGGTACTTGAAGCCCACCGGACGCAAGATCAACGCGACCAGCACAAGCATCATCGCCAGGTAGAACGCTGAAAACGATGCCGCGTAGATCAATGGCCAGGCGGCAAACAACGCGCCACCCGCAGTAATGAGCCACACCTGATTGCCTTCCCAGACAGGACCCACCACGTTGAGCAGAATACGGCGCTCGCCATCGTTGCGGCCCAGCACCGGCAGCAACGCCGCCACGCCCAGATCGAAGCCGTCCATGACGGCAAAGCCGATCAGCAGCACGCCCATCAGGGCCCACCAGATGACACGCAAGGTGCCGTAGTCGAAAGGGATAAGTTGTTCCATTGTTCTTCTCGATCAGGATGCGGCGAGCGCGGCGCGCACGGGGTCGCGGTCGTCGGGTCGGGCGGCGCCGGCGTCGATCTTCGGCCCGGCCTTGATGGCCTTCAGGAGAATCCGCGTGCCGATGATGAACAGCACCGTATAGAGCACCAGGAAGATGCTCAGGCTGATCACGAGATCGGTGAACGACAGGCCCGATGCGGCGTAATACGTGGGCAGCACACCCTCGATCACCCACGGCTGGCGGCCGGCTTCGGCCACGAACCAACCGCTTTCAATGGCGATCCACGGCAGCGGCAAGCTCCACACGGCGATCTTGAGCAGGCGCGGATGCCCTTCGAGTCGGCCGCGCGAGGCCAGCCAGAACGCCACGCCGAAGAACAGGATCAGGTACATGCCCACCGCGACCATGATGCGGAATGCCCAGAACAGCGGCCCCACGCTGGGCACGGTGTCCCATGCCGCCTTCTCGATATCGGCTTGCGTCGCCTGCGTAATATCCTCGTGGTAACGCTTGAGCAGCAAGCCATAGCCCAGGTGCGGCCAGGTTTTATCGAAGATGGCGCGCGCATCGCTATCGGCCGGGTCGGCGCGGATGCGCTGCAATGCCGAGTACGCCGTGATGCCGTCGCGAATGCGATCCTCAGCGCGGTCGACGAGATCGTGAATGCCCAGCAACGGCGTGGTCAGCGAGCGCGTGCCGATCAACCCCATCACGTAGGGAATCTCGACCGCGAAGTCGTTGTCGCGCTTCTCTTGGTTGGGAATCGCGAAGAGGTTGAAGGCAGCGGGTGCGGGTTCGGTGTGCCACATCGACTCCATGGCCGCGATCTTCATCTTCTGATGTTCGGTATTGAGGTAACCGCTTTCGTCACCCAGCACGACCACCGACAACGCGCCTGCCAAGCCGAAGCTGGCTGCCACGACCATGGAGCGCTTGGCCAGATCGATATGACGGCCACGCAGCAGATACCAGGCGCTGACCGACATCACGAACATGGCGCCCGCCACATAGCCTGCGCTCACGGTATGCACAAACTTGGCTTGCGCGACGGGATTGAACACGACCGCGGCAAAATCCGTCATCTCCATGCGCATCGTGTCGGGATTGAACACGGCGCCCACCGGATTTTGCATCCAGCCGTTGGCGATCAAAATCCACAGCGCCGAGAAGTTGGTGCCGAACGCCACCAACCAGGTCACGGTGAGGTGACCGATCTTCGACAAGCGATTCCAGCCGAAGAAAAACAAGCCGACGAACGTGGCTTCCAGGAAGAACGCCATCAGGCCTTCCAGCGCCAGCGGCGCGCCAAACACATCGCCCACGTAGTGACTGTAGTAGGACCAGTTCATGCCGAACTGGAACTCCATCACGATGCCGGTGCCGACACCGAGCGCGAAGTTGATGCCGAACAGCGTGCCCCAGAACATCGTCATCGTCTTCCAGATCTTGCGACCCGTCATGACGTACACACTTTCCATGATGGCCAGCATGAACGACAGCCCCAGCGTGAGGGGCACGAAGATGAAGTGATACATCGCCGTCGCGGCGAATTGCAGCCGCGACAAATTGACGACGTCAAAGTCGATCATGGTTTTTCCTTGTTATGCGCGGCACTGCGGCCGGCGCCTCCGAGCTTGCCTGCGAAGCCCAATACTTTCTGTACGCGCGATCCCAACTTCATCAGCCCCTGCAGCGTTTCCGGCGGCAGGCGCTGAATTTCGTCGAACCAGCCCGTCGACAACTCGATCAGTTCCAACATGTCCTGCATGCGCTGCTGCGCATACGCTTCCTTGGGACCGGCGGGCGCCTCGAGCAGGTTTTCGCGCAAGAGCGTGAGCGTGGGATCGATCTCGCGCTTGCGCTTCTCTTCCATCAACGTGCGAAAGATCTCCCAAACGTCCTTGGGCGTTTCGAAGTAATCGCGCCGATCGCCTACCTGGTGCCCCATCCGCACCAGACGCCAGGACTGCAATTCCTTCAGGCCCATGCTCACGTTCGAACGCGAAAACCCGAGGGCTTCCGAAATATCGTCGGCGTGCAGCGGCTGCTCGGAGATGAAGAGCAAGGCGTAAATCTGACCGACGGTGCGATTGACGCCCCATCGGCTGCCCATCTCGCCGAAGTGCAAGATGAACCGTTCGTTTTGGGGCGTAAGGGGCATGTGAGGGGCGTCCGGCAGGTGCTGCGTTCTGAAAGTTACATTGATTTCAGTAATTACTGAAATTATCGAACATCCAGGACAGCAACGCAAGCGAACGTAACGAGGTCCGGTCGGACGTTGTGTCGAGACGACGGACGTGAAGCTACGCCTGAGTGGGGAACCGCGCCTTGATATTGCGCAAGAAAAAGCGCGGCAGTGCCGCGCTGGGGGGAAAACTTACGTTTGGTTGGCCGAAACACCGCGAATGGTGCGGCGATGGCCGTTCTGCGCTCAGGGCATCAGGCATTCCTGGATGCCATGTCCGCAGAGACGCGCCGGGCGCGACCGTTAAACGGTAACGCGCACTTTGGCCGAGGCGCGTTTCGCCTTGGCACGAGCCGCCTCTACGTCGTCCGCCACGGCGAGCGCCACGCCCATGCGGCGTTTGACGAACGACTCGGGTTTGCCGAACAGTCGAATATCGGTGCCGGGCTCGGACAGCGCCTCGGCCACCCCTTCAAACACCACGCCGCGCGCGTCCACGCCGCCATAGATCACGCTGCTCGCGCCGGGCTGACGCAAGGCGGTGTCCACCGGCAGGCCCAGCAAGGCGCGGGCATGCAGTTCAAACTCGTTTTGCGCCTGGGTGGCCATCGTGACCATGCCGGTGTCGTGCGGGCGCGGGCTGACTTCCGAAAACCAGACCTCGTCCCCGGCCACGAACAGCTCGACGCCAAAAATCCCCAGGCCGCCCAACTCGCCGGTCACCGCGCGCGCGACCTCGCGGGCACGATCAAGGGCCGCCGGCGACATGGCGCACGGCTGCCAGCTTTCAACATAGTCGCCATCGACTTGCACGTGCCCGATGGGATCGCAGAAGTAGGTGTCCACGTCGCCGGCAGCGTTGCGGGCGCGCACCGTCAAGAGCGTAATTTCGTAGTCGAAGTTGATGAAGCCTTCAACGATCGCGCGGCCTTTGCCTACGCGGCCGCCCTCCTGCGCGTATTGCCAGGCGGTGGCCACATCGGCGTCGGATTTGAGCACCGATTGCCCTTTCCCCGACGACGACATCACGGGCTTGACCACGCAGGGATAGCCGATCCCGTCGGCAATCGCCGCGCGCAGTTCTTCCTCGGTGTCGACAAACCGATATGGCGACGTGGGCAAACCGAGGGTCTCGGCTGCCAGGCGGCGAATGCCCTCGCGATTCATTGTGAGCTGGGCCGCACGTGCCGTGGGCGTCACGCGCACTTCGCCGGCAGCTTCGAGCTCCACCAACAGATCGGTCGCGATGGCTTCAATTTCCGGCACGATCACGTCGGGACGCTCAGCGGCGATCACCGCACGCAGCGCTGCGGCGTCCGTCATCGAGACCACATGCGCACGGTGCGCCACCTGATGGCCCGGGGCATCGGCGTAGCGATCGACGGCGATGACCTCGACACCCAGCCGCTGCAGGGCGATGATGACTTCCTTACCCAACTCGCCGGAACCCAGCAGCATGACGCGGGTGGCACGGGAGGAAAGGGGCGAGCCCAGCACGGGAGCGGGATAAGCGGTCATGGGATGTCTTCAGAAAGCAAGGCGAAGGGGCGAGTAACGGCCCGGAAAAGGTGGCCGACAGAATGCCATAGCCCTCGCATAGCGGCAAATCCTGCGCCTGACGCCAAGCTGAGATTAAAATCCCGCCATGAAAGCTCTTTCCGCTGCAACTCCCGACGCCATGCTGGCCTCTGCGCGACGCACCCTGGCTGTGGAAGCCGAGGCCATCGTCGCGCTGCAAGCGCGGCTCGACAACACCTTCGTGCGCGCCGCGCAGCTCATCCTTGCGTGCCCCGGCCGCGTGGTCGTGAGCGGCATCGGCAAAACCGGCCACATCGCGCGCAAGATCGCCGCCACCCTGGCCTCGACCGGCACGCCCGCGTTCTTCCTGCATGCCGCCGAAGCCGTGCATGGCGACCTGGGCATGCTCACCAGCCAGGACGTGCTGCTGGCGATTTCCTACTCGGGTTCCGGTCAGGAACTGCTGACGATCCTGCCGGCCGCCCGCCGCCTGGGCGCCCCGGTTATCGCCATGACGGGCAACGCCGCCTCGGACCTGGCCCGCGATGCCGATGTACACCTGGACGTGGGCGTCGCCAAGGAAGCCTGTCCACTCAACCTCGCCCCCACGGCGAGCACCACGGTGGCGCTGGCGTTGGGCGACGCCCTCGCAGTGGCCTGCCTGGAAGCACGCGGCTTCGGCAGTGAAGATTTTGCCCGCTCGCACCCGGGCGGGGCGCTGGGGCGCCAATTGCTCACGCACGTGTCGGACGTCATGCGCGCAGGCGCCGCCTTGCCCATTGCGCAATTGGATGCCTCGATTTCCCACGTGCTTGAGATCATGTCCGCCAAAGGCATGGGGATGGCGATCGCCGTCGATCCCGATAATCGCCCGAAGGGCATCTTCACCGACGGCGATCTGCGACGCCTGATCGAACGCCGGGGCGATATTCGCGGCCTGACGCTCGAATCCGTCATGACGCTCGATCCACGCGTCATCGAGCCCGAAGCGCTGGCGGCCACGGCCGCGCGTGAAATGGACGATGGCCGCATTACGCAAATGCTTGTTTGCGACCAGGAAGGCGCACTGATCGGCGCCTTGCATATGCACGATTTGATGGCAGCGAAAGTGATATGACCACCTTGATGACCGGTACACCCAGCCCCACCCACCCTGTCGACGCCTTGGTTCTGGCCCGCGTGGCGCCCGCCGTGCGCGAACGCGCCGCGGGTGTACGCCTGATGGTGTTCGACGTGGACGGCGTCATGACCGACGGCAGCCTGTACTATGGCGAGCACGGCGAAACGCTCAAGCGCTTTCATGTCCTCGACGGGCATGGCTTGCGCCTGCTGCGCGAAGGCGGCCTCGCGGTGGCCTTCGTGACCGGCCGCTCGGGTCCGATTCTGGCTCGACGCGCGGCCGAGCTCGGCATTTCGGACGTGATGCAAGGCGTGCGCGACAAAGGCGCGGCGTTGGCGGAACTGGCACAGCGTATCGGCGTCTCACTATCAGAGACTGGATTTATGGGAGACGACATCATCGATTTGTCCGCCCTGCAACGTGCCGGGTTTGCGGCCAGCGTGCCCAACGCCCCGGCTTACGTGGCGCAATCGGCACATTGGATTTCGACCCTGTCCGGCGGCAATGGCGCGGTGCGCGAGTGCTGCGATCTGCTGCTGGCCGCCCGCGGGCGACTGGGCGGGTTCCTGTCGTCACCGGGGCTGCTCGGCCCCGGCGCCATCCAATAAACATGACTTGCGAACGGATGCATGAAAGATAGATTTCCCACGCTGATCGCGCTGCTGCTGCTTCTGGTGTTGGTCGCCGGCACGTGGTGGGCGGCCGACTATGCGCAGCGCTCGATCGCCGTCGATCCGCCGCGCCGGCTCACCCATGAGATGGACTCATGGTCGCGCAACTTCGTCATGTTGCGCACCGATCCGGCCGGCATCCCGATCAACCGCCTCGAAGGCGATTATCTGCAGCATTTCCCCGACGACGATTCGTACGATATCGAGTCGCCGCGCGCCTTCGGCGTGCAACCTGACACCCCCGTTACCGTCGCCGTCTCGAAAACCGCCACGATGGACAAAGGCGGTTCCCGCATCGTGATGAATGGCGATGCCCACGTTCACCGCAAGGCCGACGCCGAGCGCGACGCCCTGGATGTGCGCAGTCAGTCATTGACCGTGCTCCCGGACGATAATGTGGTCGAGACTGCATTGCCGGCCCAGGTCACCCAAGGCCGCTCGGTCATGAACGGCACCGGTATGCATTACGACAATAATTCGCGCCAGTTGCAGGTGTTTTCTTCCAGCGACGTGACGATCGACGGCGCACAGTCGCGCCGCCGCAACGCGACGACCCTCCCTCCTTCCACGCCCCGACCACCATGACCCAGAATCGCCCCTCCCGTCCTCACGCATGGCTTGCCGGCGCGGCACTCTGCGCCACGCTGATGGCTGGTGCCGCGTACGCCGCGCAACCGGCGCCCGCCGCCGGCGCGAAGCCTGCCGCCACCTCCGCCGCCAAGCCGGCGGCCGCACCGCCGGCCGAAGAGCCGAGCACGCTGATTCTGTCCGATACGCTCAAGTACGACGACTTGAAGAAAGTCAGTACGTTCACCGGCAATGTGGTGATGACCCGCGGCCTGATGAAACTCACGTCCGATACGCTCGAGATGCGCGAATTGCCCGACGGCAATCAGCAGGGCACGGCCACGGCCAACAAAGGCAAGCTCGTCGAGATCCGCCAGGAACGTCCTGAAACGTTCGAAACCGTGGTCGGCACCGGCCTGCGCGCCGAGTACGACGACAAGAAAAAGCAATTCGACCTGATCGGTCAGGCCATCGTGACCCGCTACGCCTGCGGCAAGCCGTTCGACAGCATTCGCGGCGAACGCGTGCGCTACATCGAATCGACGGGTACTTATGAAGCCATGGGCGGCCCCGATTCTTCGGCGGCCGGCGGACGCGTACGCTCCGTGGCCGAACCGCGCGCCAAGTCGGACGCCGCCATCGCGGCCTGCCGTCAATCGAAAGCTCCCGCGCCCAAGGCGCCCTGAAGCGGCCGCGCCGTCGTAACCCATTCCTTTGCAGCATGACTCAAACAACCTCCACGCAAGCCACTGCCCTGTCCAGCACCGACGTCAAACAAGGGCGCCTGGTGGCGACGGGTCTTCGCAAAACCTACGGCGGACGCACGGTCGTTCAGGACGTCTCGCTGTCGGTCGATAGCGGCGAAGTGGTGGGTCTGCTCGGCCCCAACGGCGCCGGCAAGACCACCAGTTTCTACATGATCGTGGGCCTCGTGCCCGCCGATGCCGGCCGGATCGAAATCGACGGCAGCCCGATCACATCCATGCCCATCCACAAGCGGGCGCGCATGGGGTTGTCGTATCTGCCGCAGGACGCATCGGTGTTTCGACGCTTGACGGTCGAGCAGAATATTCGCGCCGTGCTCGAACTGCAGCGCGACGAGCACGACAAAACGCTCAAGACGCCGCAGGTCAACGAGCGCCTCGAGGCGCTGCTGGAAGAGCTGCAGATTACGCACATTCGCTCCAACACGGCCATTTCGCTGTCCGGGGGCGAACGCCGCCGTGTGGAAATCGCCCGCGCGCTCGCCACGGCGCCGCGCTTCATCCTGCTCGATGAGCCGTTTGCCGGCGTGGATCCCATCGCCGTCATCGAAATCCAGCGAATCGTGCGCTTCCTCAAGAGCCGCGGTATCGGTGTGTTGATCACCGATCACAACGTGCGCGAAACGCTCGGCATCTGCGATCGGGCCTACATCATCTCGGAAGGCAAAGTGCTCACGGATGGACATCCGGACGAGATCGTGGGCGACCCCGCGGTTCGCCGCGTATATCTGGGCGAACATTTCAAGATGTGATGCTCGCAATCCAATGGTTTCACGACGCGGGCCCGCTCTCTCTGAGAGCCGGGCCCGCGCCACATTTAGAACATTCTGGGGGCTTGTGCGTGCGGCCAAAGCCTATACACTAGTTACTCGTTCATCGATATGACAGGAGCTTGCCTTACGACGTCATGCGCAGTGTTGCGCACCCTTTATCTTTGATAGGAGAGCACCCTATGAACCTGAGTATTTGCGGTCGTCACCTTGAAGTCTCCCCAGCTGTTCGTGAGTACGTCATGAACAAATTGGCGCGTGTGCTACGGCACTTCGACCATGTTATCGACACCCAGGTCATCCTATCGGCCGAGCCACTGCGACATAAAGCAGAAGTCACCATGCGGCTTAGCGGCAAGGACATTCATTGCGAGGCGACGGAAGAAAATCTGTACGCCGCCATCGATTTGCTTGCCGACAAACTCGATCGACAGGTCATCAAATACAAGGACAAGGTTCAAAACCACGCGGTAGAGCCCGCCAAGCGGCAAATTGTGGCCCCGATCGTTTAGAGGCCATCGCGCTTGTGCGACACGCATGCGCGTGTAGCGTGTGTGTGACTTTCTGATTTGCTCTGATGGTTCCGATGCTCCGCCACCTGCGCGGACATCGGCCAACAGCACCCTCCAAACAACTCCTCGCTATCTCTTGCAACGTCGGCCAATTCGCTTCCCCATTTGGGCTACAGCGACTCATCCCGAAACGTTTTTTGCACCGCGACATACTCCCCATATAATGTGTTCATGAACCATTTGTCGCGCATTCTGCCCGCCAGCAACGTCCTGCTCGATCTGGCTGCAACCAGTAAAAAGCGGGCCTTCGAGCAAGCCGGGCTCCTCTTTGAAAATCATCACGGCTTGACCCGTGCCGTCGTCTTCGACAGCTTGTTCGCACGCGAACGTTTGGGCTCGACCGCTCTGGGCCAAGGCGTGGCCGTCCCGCATGGCCGCGTCAAGGGTCTGGATCAAGCGCTCGCCGCCTTTATCCGCCTCGAACAGCCCGTGTCGTTCGATGCCCCGGATGGCCAGCCTGTCACCCTGCTGCTCTTCCTGCTCGTGCCCGAAAACGCTACGCAACAACACCTGGATATTTTGGCCGAGCTCGCTCAGTTGATGTCCAACAAACCCTTGCGCCAGGCCCTGGTATCCGAGACTGACCCCGCCGTGGTTCATCGGATGCTGACCACCGGCGAACTCTGAGTTTCCAGCCATGCTTACCGTTCAGGATCTCGTCCGCGATAACGCCGAAAGCATTCCGTTTACGTGGATCGCCGGCGCAGATGCTGCAGACCGGCCGATTCCGGATGACGGCATGGCTGCCGCCGATCTCGTCGGCCACCTGAACCTCATTCACCCCTCGCGCATTCAGGTTTTCGGCCAGGTCGAACTGTCGTACTACACCCGTATCGACATGCGCCGCCGGATGCATCACATGGATGAGCTGCTGATCGGCGGCGTGCCGGCCATTCTGCTCGGCGATGGGCTGACGCCGCCGCAAGATCTGATCGACCAGTGCGAGCAGCACCATGTGCCGCTGATGTCCACGCCGGTGCCGGCTGCGCAATTGATCGATCTGCTGCGTATTTACTTCGGCAAGAAACTCGCCCCCACGACGACCGTGCACGGCGTGTTCCTCGATGTGCTGGGGCTGGGTGTATTGATCACCGGCGAATCCGGCTTGGGCAAAAGCGAACTGGCGCTCGAATTGATTTCGCGTGGCCACGGCCTGGTGGCAGACGATGCCGTCGAATTCTCACGCACGGCGCCCAATTACATTGAAGGCCATTGCCCCGAACTGCTGCGCAATCTGCTTGAAGTGCGCGGCTTGGGATTGCTCGATATCCGCACGATCTTCGGCGAGACCTCGGTACGCCGCAAGATGCGCCTGAAGCTCATCGTGCATCTGGTGCGTGCGACGGCGCAGGACAAATTCGAGCGCTTGCCATTGCAAGACATCACCCAAGATATGCTGGGTTTGCCGATCCGCAAGGTCATGCTGCAAGTGGCTGCAGGCCGCAACTTGGCGGTGCTGGTTGAAGCCGCCGTGCGCAACACCATCCTGAAGCTGCGTGGCATCGATACGCTGGGCGAATTCATGGAACGCCAAGCCATGGCGATCCTGGAAGGCAGCAAGTAATCAGGCAAGACAGTCGGCAGGCCGTTCTTGGTACCGCTCACTGCCCTCTTGCGCGCTTGACCTCCAACGACGTCACCGCACTCGCTTCATTGCCCCAACTATTGCGAATGTACGTAGTCAGAGCCGCGATATCGTTGTCGTTGAGCATCTGGCCGTAAGGTGGCATGCCGTGAGGCCGGGGATTGGCCGCGGTCGACGGCGCATAGCCGCCATCGAGCACCACGCGAATGGCATTGATCGGCGACGGTGCCGTTACCGAAAGATTGCCGGCCAGCGGGGGCCACGCGGTGCCGCTGCCTTCACCGTTGGCTTGATGGCACTGCACGCAGTACTGACGATAACGTTGCGCGCCGATGTCCATCGTGGCTTGCGACGGTCGTGCGCCCTTGCTTGCACTCGCGCCTGCCGGCAGCGATTTCAAGTAGTGGGCAATCGCGTCGGCATCCCCGGTCGACAAGTACTGCGTACTGCCGGCCACCACCTCCACCATCGGCCCGGCAGCCGCCCCGCGCGAAGATACGCCGGTCGTCAATAGCGCCGCAATATCGGCATGCGACCACTGCCCAAGTCCGGTGGCGGTGTCGCCCGTGAGCGGCGGCGCATACCAGCCCAAACCGTCGATCATCGCGCCCGCCAAGGGTGCACCGCCCACGCTTGCGCCCAGACTGTTGCGCGCCGTATGACAGGCCGCGCAATGCCCTGGCCCCTCGACGAGATAGCGGCCGCGATTCCACTGTAGCGATTGCGTCGTGTCGGACGCCAATGTGCCCGCCTTGAAATACAGCGCGCGCCAGAACGCCAGCAGCACGCGCTGATCGTACGGAAATGGAAGGTCGTGCGGCCTGCTGGCCTGATCGGATGCGGGCACCGTGCGCAGAAACGCAAACAGCGCATCGGCGTCGTCGCGCGGCATGCGCGTGTATTCGGTAAACGGGAAGGCCGGATACAACAGCGTTCCGTCGGGGGCTTTGCCATTGTGCAGCGCCTGCCAGAAATCGTCTTCCGTCCACGATCCGATGCCGTGCTCCGGATCGCTGGAAATATTGGGACCATAGAGCGTACCGAATGCGGTGGGGATGGCCGTGCCGCCGGCATAGGTCTGACCGCCCGCCACGGTGTGGCACGCCGCACAGTTACCCAGGCGCGCCAGGTAACGTCCACGCTCGACACGGGCATCGGGCGGATCGCCAGCCGCCGCCGAGTACACGAGCGGTGCCGCATCGTCGCGGACACCCACCATGTACATTGCCCCCAAACCGGCACCGACCAGCACCAACACCCCGACGACCCCAACCAGCAGGCGCTTCATTTCGCACCCCCAGCCACCGGCACAGGATAGGTCTGCGAGCCGCAAACCAAGGGCAGCGTCAGGCTATCCGCCGTTTCGGGCACATACGGCTCGGTCACCGGCAAGGACGACAGCCACGCGGCCACCGCCGCCACGTCTTCAGGCGTCAGCCGTTTCGACACCTCGGCCATGCAATCGGGCGCGGCGGCACGGCGCAGGTCGCCCCGCCAACTGCCGATCTGCGCGCCGATGTAATCCCGCGGCAATCCCAATAATCCCGGAATCGCCGGCGAAAGCCCGCTGAGCTTGGCGCCGTGACAGGCCACACAGGCCGGCACATCGCGCGCCGGATCGCCCTGCTGCGTGAGCACCCGCCCGCGTTCGAGCAGCGTGGACGACGCCGGGCCGCGCGCAGGCGGCGGATACGGCGCATGCTGCGCGGCGAAATAGCCGGCGATCTCATACAGGTAGGCATCCGGCAACGGCGCAAGCAAATGCGTCATCGGCCGATAGATGCGATCGCCATCGCGAAAATGCAGCAGTTGCTGATACAGATAATCTTGTGGCTTACCAGCCAAACGCGGGTAGTAGCCATCGGCGCCGGCGCGGCCCTGCTCGCCGTGGCAGGCCGTACAGGCCGCCACGCGCGCGGCCATGGTGTTGGGGCGCAGCGTGCCGGGAGACGTTGCCGGATCGTTCGCCGCCACGGTGACGGGCGTGGTCGAAGACATGACCGGCGCGATCGCCGCGCTGGACTGCGCCGCGGCGCTTTGCATGAAGACTGCGCACTGCCCGGCGAGTGCCAGCAGCACTGCGCGCATCGCCCAGCGCGAGCGAAAACAACGTGTCGATCGAAGCATACTCACCCACCAAATCGTGCGGCGCGATGGTCGCGTGCAAGGCGCAAAAACATGCGCGAGCGGCCAGTGTAGGCCAATGTGTGACAAGACGCGGTGACAGCACTTTCAAAAATCATGCACAATCATGCCCATGTTGAGCGTCGTCCTACTCACCGGTATTTCCGGCTCCGGCAAGTCGGTTGCCCTGCGCATGCTTGAAGACGCGGGTTATATCTGCGTCGACAACTTGCCTGTGCGCTTCTTGTCCGAATTCATCGCCAATGCGCGCAACGATCCGTCGATGCGCCGCGTTGCCGTCGCCATCGATGTCCGATCGCCTGGCGAACTTGTTGAGCTTCCCGCAGTGATCGCGTCGCTGCGCGCGCTCAATACCAATCTGCGCGCGGTGTTTTTGGACGCCGACGACAATACGCTCCTGCAGCGCTATTCCGAATCGCGCCGCCGCCATCCGCTCACCGACCGGTTGCGCCTGGCGAACAAACCAGCGTCGCTGCATGACTGCATTGCCCTGGAACGCGAGCTGCTCGCGTCCATGCGCGAGGAAGGTCATGTCATCGACACCTCCGATCTCACGCCTGGGCAATTGCGTGCATGGATGCGCGATCTCATCCAGACGGATCGGCCGCCCTTGGTGCTCACCTTCGAATCGTTCGCGTACAAGCGCGGCGTGCCGCGCGATGCGGACCTGGTGTTCGACGTGCGCTGTCTGCCCAACCCGCATTACGATCGCGCGTTGCGTCCGCTCACCGGGCGCGACAAGCCGGTGGCCGACTGGCTCGAAACGTTTGACAGCGTGGCCGAGATGATCGACGACATCGCGGCGTTCATGCGCAAATGGCTGCCGCAATACATCCAAGATACGCGCAGTTATCTCACCGTGGGCATCGGCTGCACCGGCGGCCAGCATCGTTCGGTGTATGTGGTCGAAAAACTCGCCGAGCGCTTCGCCGACCATCAACCGCTCCTGGTGCGCCATCGCCGGCAACTGCCGGCCGAAACGGAATGAGCGCGCGTTCAGGCCAAGCCCGGCGATGGCTGGGATTGGCGGGAACGGTTTTGCTTGCACTGGCCATTGCCGGGTGCGGCACAAGCGGCGGCGGGAAGAAGCGCGGCGGCGGCTACTACAAGGACGATGGCCCCGGCAACGATATCCCTTCCGATATCGACAAGATCCCCGATGCCGTGCCGCGCATCGAACCCTTCGCCAGCGGGGCCAACAAGCCCTACGTGGTGTTCGGTAAGCGCTACGTGCCCGACACCAGCAATTCGTCGTACAAGCGGCGCGGACTGGCCTCGTGGTACGGCAAGAAATTTCACGGCAACTCGACCTCGATCGGCGAGTCGTACAACATGTATGCCATGACGGCGGCGCACACCACATTGCCGCTGCCCAGTTATGCGCGCGTCACCAGCGCGATCAACGGCAAGTCAGTCATCGTGCGCGTCAACGATCGCGGCCCGTTTCACGACGATCGCATCATGGACTTGTCCTACGCGGCCGCGCATCGCCTGGGCATCGTGGGTCCCGGCAGCGGAGAGGTCGTGGTCGAACGGTTGATGCCCGACGAAATTCGCATGATGGCAGCGGGCGGCTCTACCGCACCGGCACCTGCGCCCCCGCCCGTGATGGCAGGTGCGCCGGCGGCCACGCCGATCTACGCGAATAGTCAGACAATGACGAGCGATCTTGATCTGCCGGCTTCGGCGCCCGCCCCGCTGCCCGCGGATCTCACGCCCGGCCCGGCGACAGCCTCGTTCGAGGGCGACCGGGCTGCATCCGCGCCCACCCCCTTGCCACCACCGGCGCCGGTCTATGCGCCACCGCCCGCCCCTGTGGCCACACACACGGCGGCTTCGGGCAATGGCGTGTTTCTGCAGTTAGGCGCATTCAGCCAGCCGGCCAATGCGCAGACGCTGGTGTCTCGGGTCAACGGCGAGATGGCAGGCCAAACACCGCCCGCGATGCTCGAACCTTCCGGCGACAGCCTATACCGCGTGAAACTCGGCCCCTTCGCCAGCCGCGAAGCGGCGTTGTCGGCCGCGCAGACGGTGCATGCGCGTACCGGCATCATGCCGAGCCTGGCCTTGCCGTAATCGTTCGCCTGGGCTGGATGACGCCCCTCGTGAACGTCAACGCGCAGCGCGATGCCGGCGTGTGCCACACGCATCAGCGCTCACCGTCTTCTTGATTTCACCCTCGAACATGCGCAGGCGCCCGCCTCGGCATGCGCCTGCATGGCCTGCCAGTCAGTCTTGCTCTTCAGCGTCGTCCGTTTCGCCGGCAGCCTTGCGCGCCAGCGCCTGCCGATAAAGCGCATCGCGCGACAGGCCGGTGATGTCGGCGGCTACCCGCGCGGCATCCCGCACCGACAACCGCGACAACAATGCATCGAGCAGCGTGTCGCGATTCCACGTCCCGGATGTTGCGAGCGTTTCCTCTTCGTCCGTTGCCGCCGCGATCACGGGTGCGGCATGCAGGATGAGCACGAACTCGCCCTGTTCGCGATGGGTGTCACCATCCAGCCAGGCCAGGGCCTCGTCCAGCGCCATCGTGGCGATTTCCTCGAAGCGCTTCGTGAGCTCGCGGGCGATCGTAAGCCGGCGCGCGGGGCCGCACACCTCGCGCAAATCGCCTACCGTAGCGCGCAGCCGATGCGGCGACTCGAAGAAAACAACGGGGGCCGGCAACGCCGACCATTGCTTGAGCCACCGCACGCGCGCCGTGGACTTGGGCGGCGCAAAACCCGCAAAGGCGAAGGCCGGATTTTCGTCCGTCGTCACGCCGCTGCCCATAAGAGCTGTGATCACGGCGCTGGGGCCAGGGATCGGAATCACCGGCAGGCCGCGCTCGCGCACCGCGCGCACCACCCGGGCGCCGGGGTCGCTGACGGCAGGCGCGCCGGCATCGGACACCAACGCCACGCGCTCGCCGGCCTCGAGCCGGGCGCAGATGGCTTCGGCGGCAGTCGCCTCGTTGTGACGGTGGGCGGCGATCAGTGGCGTACCGATCCCCCAGGCCTCGCACAACGTGCGGGTGGCGCGCGTATCCTCGGCGGCGATTACATCGGCATGCGCCAAGGCATGCCATGCGCGCAACCCGATGTCACCCAGGTTGCCGATGGGCGTGGCCACCACATAAAGCGCGCCGCGCGGCCAGTGCTGCTGCACGACGCGCTCAGCTTGGCGTTGCCAGATCTCGCCGGTGGGCGACAAAGGGAGAGTTTGATTCATTGCGGCGCGCGTGACGTAAAAGATGTGCCAGTGTAGACGCCCGGGGTGCTTCGCCCGCTTTCACACCTGTTCTCGTGCCGCAGACCGTGCCTCCTGTTCCGCCCGAATTGCCGAAGCCAGCGGCTGTGCACGCCGACGACGCCCCTGTGTCGGGTGCGTCGCCCGCATCACCTGGATCACCCACCGATCACGCTACCGCCTTCGCCGCGGCCCAAGAGGCGCAGACGCGGGCGCTCAAGGCGCGCCAACGGCAGCGCAAGCGACGCGAGGCCGCCGCAAAAAAGCGCGCGACGGCGCCTGCCGCATCCGGACCGGCAGCGCCATCCGGATCGGCATCAACGGCCGTCGCTACACAGGCACCGTCGCAGCGTCAGTCACCGTCACACCCACCAACGTGCCGCGTGCCCGCCGCGCCCACGGCGGCCCAACAGCGCGGCATGCACACCGAAGCAGCCGCGCTGCGGCTGATCGAGGATGCCGGCTTGCAGTGCCTGGCGCGCAACCTGTGGTGCCCGTTGGGCGAGATCGATCTGGTGGCGCGCGATGGCGACGAGCTCGTTTTCATCGAAGTGCGGGCGCGCCAGGCTGCCCGGTTTGGCGGGGCCGCCGGGAGCGTGGGCGCGGCCAAGCAACGGCGACTGATACGGGCGGCACAGTGGTTTCTTCCAAGCTTGGCGCGTCGCGGATTCCACGGACGCACGCCACGCTGCCGCTTCGATGTGATCGCTTTCGAGGGCGATCGCGTCCATTGGCTACGTAGCGCCTTTGCACACTAAAGGGCTGCCCAGCCGTTACGCGCGCGTGAGATAATGCGCGCCATGGATATGACCTCTCGTATGGCGTCGCATTTCACCGATGCCGTCCAGGCTTTTGAAGCTAGCCGCACCGCGCTCGTGGATCCCCTCGCTCAGGCGGTGGATCTGATGTTTGCCGCGCTCGCCAATAATGGCAAGATTCTCGCCTGCGGCAACGGCGGCTCCGCGGCCGACGCGCAGCACTTCATTGCCGAACTCGTGGGCCGTTTCGAACGCGAGCGGTTGCCGCTCGCCGGTATCGCACTCAACGTGGACACATCGATCATGACCGCCGTCGGCAACGACTACGGCTTTGACGAGATCTTCGAGCGGCAGGTCAATGCGCTGGGGCAAGCAGGCGACGTGCTGGTGTGCATTTCCACCAGCGGCAACTCGGCCAATGTGCTGCGGGCCGTGGGCGCCGCGCACGAACGCGACATGCACATCGTGGCGCTGTCGGGCAAGGATGGCGGCGTATTGGGGGAACTCATGACGTCAAATGACGTCCATCTCTGCGTGCCCCACGATCGCACGATGCGTATCCAGGAAGTTCATATACTGCTGTTGCACGCGTTGTGCGACGGCATCGATGCATTGCTGTTGGGAGATTCCGAATGACGACGAACCGCCGCAAATCCTATGTTCGCCCGCTGGCGCTCGCCCTCATGATGGCGGCCGGGGCCGCGTCCCTCACGGCATGCGTCCCGCTGGTCGTGGGCGGCGCCGCAGCCGGATCGGCCGTGGTGATTACCGATCGCCGGTCCTCAGGCACGCAGCTCGACGATCAAAACATCGAGTTCAAGGTGCAGAGTCTGATGCGCCAGAACTTCGGCGACACCTCACGCATCAATGCCACGGCGTATAACGGCCGGCTGTTGCTGTCGGGCGATGCCGCCAACGAAAGCGTGAAGGCCAAGGCCACCAATATCGCGCGCGGCGTACAAAACGTGAAAACGGTGCACAACCAGCTCAACGTCGGCTTCACGCGCGACTTCAGCGGCCGCACGAGCGACACCTGGATCACGTCCAAGGTGAAGTCTGCTCTGCTCAACACCAAGTTTGTACCGTCCGCCACCATCGTGACCACCACCGATACCAACGTGGTGTATCTGCTGGGCAAGGTCACCGAGAAAGAAAGCCAGTACGCCGGCAATGCCGCGGCGGGCGTGAGCGGCGTGAAACGGGTGGTCAAGCTCTTCGAGATCATCACACGCGACGAGGCCGTGGCACTCTCCGGCAGCGAAGCGGGCGACGACAAGAACAAGTCCGAGCCGAAAGCCGAGCAAACGCCGGCTCCCATCGAGAACGGCTCCGGCAATAACCTCACCGCGCCTACCGGCGGTTCGGGCGGCGTGGAAGCGATGCCCATCAGATGAAAAAGCTCATACTCGTTCTCACCGTGGCGGTGATCGCCGGCATCGGCTCGTGGTTCGTCTGGCGACCGGTGCAAGCCGCGCCCGACGTCACGTTCACGGGGCTGGACGGCAAGACCATGAGCATGCAAGACCTGCGCGGCAAGGTCGTGCTCGTCAAATTCTGGGCCACGAGTTGCGTGACCTGTGTGGCGCAGATGCCCGACACCATCGCCAACTACAACACCTATTCGCCCAAGGGCTTCGAAACCGTCGCGGTGGCGATGCAGTACGACCCGCCCAATTACGTGCTCAATTACGCGCAGACGCGCAAGCTGCCGTTCATGGTGTCGGTGGATGCCAAGGGCGAGCTCGCGCGCGCCTTCGGCGACGTGAAACTCACGCCCACAGCCTTTCTGATCGACAAGCAAGGTCACATCATCAAGCGCTATCTGGGTGAGTACGACAAAGGCGAATTCCAGGCCACGGTGCAGAAGGCGCTCGCCGCCGGCTGATCACCTGGCCGCCGGCTGATCGTTGCAGCGCGATCCGCAGTCTGGTCAGCACCGCACGGCAGGGCTTCACACCGGAAGCACAGCCACACAGAAAAAGGCGCTGTCCTCGATGCCGAAGACAACGCCTTTATTCATGACCGCGGGGGGTTGCAGTCGTCCGCGCGCCCCGCCGCAGCAGATCAGAACGCGGGCACGATGGCGCCCTTGTACTGCTTCTCGATGAAGGCTTTGACTTCGGGCGTGTGCAAGGCCTCGACCAATTTCTTCACATCGGGCGAGTCGCGATTATCGGTGCGCGTCACGATCAAATTGGCGTAAGGCGAATCCGAACCCTCGATGAACAAGGCGTCTTTCGTCGGCACCAAGCCCGCTTCCAACGCGTAGTTGGTATTGATCAGCGCGAGATCCACATCGTCGAGCGAGCGCGGCAGCATGGCCGCCTCGAGTTCGCGGAACTTCAACCCCTTGGGGTTATCCGTGATATCGATCGGCGTGGCCGTGATGTTGGTCGGGTCCTTCAGCTTGATCAGGCCGTTTTTCTGCAGCAACAGCAACGCCCGGCCGCTATTGGACGGATCGTTGGGGATGGCCACGGTGGCGCCCTGCTTCAGGTCGCCCACAGCCTTGACCTTCTTGGAATACGCGCCGAACGGCTCGACGTGAATGGCGCCCGCCGATACGAGCGTGGCGCCGCGATCCTTGTTGAACGTGTCCAGATAAGGCTGATGCTGGAAAAAATTGGCGTCCAATTGTTTGTCAGCCACCTGCAGGTTGGGCTGCACATAATCGCTGAACACCTTGATATCCAGATCGACGCCTTCCTTTTTGAGCTGCGGCTTCACGAACTCGAGCAACTGGGCGTGCGGCACCTCGGAGGCGGCGATATGCAAGGTGCCGGCTTGCGCGCCCGCGGCGAACAAGAGCGTTGAGGCCAGCAGGGCCCGGGTGAGTGCCGAAATGCGCATGGGAGTGTCTCCTGATGATGAAACGTCGACGTTCGAAGCGTCGGTTCACGCACTGTAACGCAAGGTGCGAAACCACTTGTTATAACCATATGCCGTGCTCCCTGCGAGCATCGCCCAAGCAGTCTACAATCGACGCGGACGGCTTGCGATCGCACCCTTGACCCGGGAGCAGCAAGCTTTTTTTCCATCTTTTTGCGATGACGCCATGACCGACACCCCCGAGCCTGCTGCCGTAATGTCTCCCGCCATCAAAGCCAGCGTGCTGTCCGAAGCCTTGCCCTATCTGCGCCGATTCCACGGCAAGACGATCGTGGTCAAGTACGGCGGCAACGCCATGACGGACGAGAGCCTGCAGCGCGCCTTTGCCCACGACGTCGTGCTTCTCAAGCTGGTCGGCTTGAATCCGATCGTGGTGCACGGCGGCGGCCCGCAAATCGACGACGCCCTGCGCCGCATCGGCAAGCAAGGCACCTTCATCCAGGGCATGCGCGTGACCGATGCCGAAACCATGGAAGTGGTGGAGTGGGTGCTGGGCGGCCAAGTGCAGCAAGACATCGTGATGATGATCAACGAGGTCGGCGGCAAGGCAGTGGGCCTTACCGGCAAGGACGGCGGCCTGATCCTGGCGCAGAAGAAGTACCTGCCCAACAAGGACAACCCCAGCGAGCCTTTCGACATCGGTTTCGTAGGCGACATCAAGCGCGTCGAGCCGGCAGTGGTCAAGGCCTTGCAGGACGACCAGTTCATCCCGGTGATTTCGCCGATCGGCTATGGCGAAGACGGCACGGCGTACAACATCAATGCCGACATCGTCGCAGGCAAGATGGCCGAAGTGCTGGGCGCGGAAAAGCTGTTGATGCTCACCAACACCCCGGGCGTGCTGGACAAGAACGGCAAGTTGCTGCGCAGCCTGTCGGCGCAAACCATCGATGAGCTGTTTGCCGACGGCACGATCTCCGGCGGCATGCTGCCCAAGATTTCGTCGGCGCTGGATGCCGCGAAAAACGGCGTCAATTCGGTTCACATCGTCGACGGCCGCGTGCCGCATTGCCTGCTGCTCGAAATCCTGACGGATCAGGGCGTGGGCACGATGATCAGCTCGTTCTGATGGCCATTGGGCGACAACTGCTGCGCCCTGCCCTGCGGTTACGCCGCAGCCGCAGGGCAGGCACTGTGCCCGGCGCCGGGGGGCGCACGGGTCATACGTCTGGGCCGCTGTGGCTGTTCGATCTCGACAACACGCTGCACGACACCTCACACGCCATCTTTCCGTATATCGATCGGGGAATGACGGCGGCGGTGGCTGAAGCGCTCGGCGTCGACGATGCGACTGCCAACCAATACCGCGTGAAGTACTGGAAGCAGTACGGCGCCACGATGATCGGCATGGTCAAGCATCACGGTGTGGACGCGAAAACGTTTCTGGCGCGGTGCCACGATTTTGAGTTGGCCCCGTTGATCCGTGCCGAGAAAGGCTTGGCGCAGAAGCTGCGCCGCCTGCCCGGCCGCAAGGTGCTGCTCACCAATGCGCCGCTCGACTACGCGCGCTCGGTGCTGCGCCACCTGGGCATCCTGCAGCAGTTCGAAAGCCTGTGGGGCATCGAGCATATGCACTGGCACAATCAGTACCGTCCCAAGCCCTCTGCGGCGCTGCTGCGTTATGTGCTGGCGCGCGAAGGCGCCACGCCCAGGCAATCGGTTCTCGTCGAAGACACGTTGGCGAATCTGCGCGGCGCGCGCCGCGCCGGCCTGCGCACGGTGCATGTTTTTCATCCTGGCACACCATTTGCAAAACGTGGGCGCGCAAGGCCGGGATACGTCGACTTGCGGGTAAACTCAGTGACCGATCTGCTGATTCGCCGGCGTCCGCTGCGCTGATATCGGCAGCGTCATAACCCTCACTACGCTCCCGCTTGCCGTGAGCGTTGCATGCTGATGGCAAGTCAACCAGGCGAACGCAAAGCCCAGATTCTGCAAACACTGGCCGAGATGTTGGAGCAGCCGCACGCGGCTCGCGTCACCACGGCCGCGCTGGCCGCGCGCATGCAGGTGTCCGAAGCGGCGCTATACCGTCACTTCGCCAGCAAGGCGCAGATGTTCGAGGGGCTCATCACCTTCATCGAAACCAGCGTGTTTACGCTCATCAACCAGATCATCGATGCCCATCCGCAAGGGCTGCCGCAGGCGCGGCACATGGTCACGATGCTGGTGACGTTTTCTGAGCGCAATCGCGGCATCACCCGCGTGCTCACGGGCGATGCGCTGGTCACCGAAGATAACCGGCTGCAAGAGCGCATCAATCGCATCAACGACCGTATCGAAGCATCGTTGAAGCAAGCCCTGCGCGTGGCCGTATCGGATGGCGACCTGCCTGCCGATGCAGATATCGCTGCGCATGCGAGCCTATTGACGCACGTGGTGCTGGGCCGGTGGCTGCGTTATGCGCAAAGCGGCTGGCGCGTGGCGCCCACCGCGCATATCGAACCGCAGATCAAGATCCTGCTGGGCTGAGGTCGGCGCTCAACTGATGTCGGCGATTGCCTGAGGTCGCTGCGCGCGGCGCCACGCAGCGCGTATGGCTCATGAGGCGGCTTGCCTCGTTCCTCGTGCGTCGTGCCTCTTGCCATGTGCCGTGTACCCCGTGCCTCGTGCCGTGTACCCCGTGCCATGGCCATGTGCCACGTGCCGTGTGCATAAGGCCTCGCTCATCCCGCCCCCAAGCAGTGTTCTCAAGGCAATACGCAGGTGCATCGTGCCCCGGTGCGTTGTGCACGCACCGGCTGCCCTCAAGACAACAATTTGCCTGGATTCATGATGCCCTTGGGATCGAGCAGGCGCTTGATGTCGTGCATCATGCGTTGCTCGAGCGGGTTCTTCAAGCGTTTGAAGTCTTGCAGCTTCAACTGGCCGATGCCGTGCTCAGCGCTGATGCTGCCGCCATATTGCATCACTTCGTCCAGTACTTCGGCTGTCAACGCGTAGCCCTCTTTGGCCGCCCAATCGGTGGGCGCACCTTCGGGACGCGACAGGTTGTAATGCAGGTTGCCGTCGCCGAAGTGGCCGAAAATGAAGGGCCGCACACCAGGCTCGACCGCGCGAATACGTGCTTCGGCAGAGACCATGAACGCCGGAATGTGCTCGATGGGCAGCGAGATGTCGTGCTTGAGATGGGGGCCATCGGCACGCTGCGCTTCGGAAATCTCTTCGCGCAGTTTCCACAACGTTTGCAGTTGCGCGAGCGACGCCGACACGGCGGCATCCACGCACAGGCCGTCCTCAAGGGCATCGCCGATCACGCTTTCAAGCAGGGCATTGAGTGCGGCCTCGTCGGTCGTGTCGGCCAACTCGAGCAGCACATAGCCGGGGTAGCGTTGATCGAAAGGCTCTTGCAGCCCTTCCGCATGCTTCAAGGTGATGTCCAGGCAGTCGCCGGTGAAGAACTCGAATGCCTGCATGCGCGCGCCGCACTTGGCGAACAATCGCTCGAAGAGCTCCAGCGCTTGCGCGGGCGACTCGACGGCGGCCAGCACCACCGAGCGCACGTCGGCGCGGGCGTAGAGGCGCAGCGCCACGGCAGTGATGATGCCCAGCGTGCCTTCCGATCCGATGAAAAGCTGCTTCAAGTCGTAGCCGGTATTATCCTTACGCAGCGTCCGCAAACCGTGAAAGATCTCACCGTTGGGCAGCACGGCTTCGATGCCGAGCACGAGCTCGCGCGTCATGCCATAGCGCACCACATTGACGCCGCCGGCGTTGGTGGCGAGGTTGCCGCCGATCTGGCTCGAATCCTCGGCGGCCAGGCTCAACGGCAGCAAACGATCCGCGTCCTGTGCCGCGCGGCGCAAGTTGCCCAGGATGCAACCGGCTTCGGCCACCATCGTATTGGCTACCGTATCGATGCTGCGCACGGCCGTCATCCGGTCCAGGCAGATCACGACGTTCGTGGGTGCGCTATCGGGCGTGGCCCCACCGCACAAACCGGTGTTGCCGCCACGCGGCACCACGGGCACGCCGGCGTCATTACACATCGCCAATGCCTTGGACACCTCTTCCACGGTACGGGGTCGCACCACGGCCTGGGCGTTACCTCGATAGATACCGCGCCAGTCGGTCAACCACGGCGCGATGTCGTCGGGTTGCGTGAGCACGCATTCGGAACCAAGGGCTTGCAGCAGGCGAGAGGCGAATTCAGTCGTCATGAAAAAGGCGAGCGGGAGAGGTTGGTAAGGAGAAAAGCGAACGGGATAAAGCGAAAAAAAGAACGCGATCAGGTGGCCGTCGCAAGCGGTTGGGCCGTGCCCACATGCTGCGCTTTCACGTGATCGTCGTGGCCATGATCGTCTTGGTCGACGACGCCATGAGTGCGATCGTCGCACGCGCCCGGCGCACGCTCAGCGGAACGATTCGTTTCGCGAACGCTGTCCGAACGTGCGCGATCGCCGCAGACGGCGCAGTGCGGATCGCGCCGCACGTTGACCTGGCGCCACTGCATGTAGCGCGCATCGAGCATCAACAATCGCCCGGACAGGCTTTCGCCGATACCGGCGGCCAGCTTGAGCGCTTCGGCGGCCTGCATGCTGCCGATGATACCCACCAAGGGCGCGAACACGCCCATCGTGGCGCAGTTGGCGGCTTCGACGTCCTCACCCTCGGGAAACAGGCAGTGATAGCAGGGCGCCTCGTCGTCACGCAGGTCGAATACGGCAACCTGGCCGTCGAATCGAATGGCCGCACCGGATACCAACGGCTTGCGATGATGCACACAAGCGCGGTTGATGGCGTGACGGGTAGCGAAGTTATCCGTGCAATCGAGCACGATGTCGGCCGCGGCCACTGCCGCATCCAATGCGTCGGCACTCAAGCGCTCGACGCGGGCATGCACGTGTATTTCGGGGTTGTAAGCGGAAAGCGTGGTGCGACCCGACTCGGCCTTGAACTGACCGAGATGGGCGGTGGGATGCAGAATCTGGCGTTGCAGATTGCTCAGCTCGACGGTGTCGTCATCGACCAGTGTGATGTCGCCGAGCCCTGCGGTCGCAAGGTAAAGCGCTGCCGGAGACCCCAGGCCTCCGGCACCAACGATCAGCGCCCGCGTCGCCAGGAAGCTTTCCTGGCCTTCTATGCCCACCTCGTTCAACAGCACGTGGCGGGCATACCGCAGGAGTTGCTCGTCGTTCATTGCGGGCGGGCGGGTTCCGCTCCGGACGGCGTGATGCGCATGTGCTGCGTGGCCGGTGCCGCCGGCGACGATGCCGCAGGCGCTGCCGTACCCTTGCCGGCGCCGCGCGTGCCGTTGCCGGCATTGGTCGCATCAGCGGCTTTTTGCGCGGGCTTGGGCACGACGGCCTTTTGCACCGGCTTGCCGTCGAGCACATTGACCGCTTGCTTGAGCTGGAAGTCGTCGGCCGCACCGAATTCGAACATCTTGGGCGGCGTGGCTTCCGATTGCTCTTGCGAGGACTTGATCTCGTCAGCCGTCTGCTGGTTGGACAGGTGGCGTTCCAGATCGGCTTCGCGCGGCAGGCGGAACAGATCGCCTTCCGAGGTATCGGCCACGATGATGTCGGGGACGATGCCGGTGGCTTGAATCGAGCGGTTCTTCGGCGTGAAGTAACGCGACGTGGTCAGCTTGACGGCCGTATCGGGCGACAGCGGCAGGATAACTTGCACCGAACCCTTGCCGAACGTGCGGTTGCCGAGCACCTTGGCACGATTGTGATCCTGCAGGGCGCCGGCGACGATCTCCGAAGCCGAGGCCGAACCGACGTTTACCAGCACCACCATCGGCACGGTTTTCACCCAGGCGGGCAAGCCCACCAGGTAATCGCTTTCGCCGCGAGCGTACTCGGAGGGCGTTGCCAGATACTTGTGACGCGAATCGGGCGTGCGGCCATCGGTCGACACGACCAGCGCATCGGACGGCAGGAACGCCGCCGACACACCGATGGCGCCGGTGAGCAGGCCACCCGGATCGTTACGCAGGTCGAGCACTAGGCCGCGCGGGGCTTGCTTCTGGCCCAGGTCTTTCAACTGACGCGCCAGATCGGCGCCGGTTTTTTCCTGGAACTGCGCCACGCGGATGTAGCCGATATTGTTGTCGAGCATCTTGCTGCGCACGCTGCGCACCTTGATGACGTCGCGCACGACCTTCAGCACGATGGGCTTGCCCTGGTCGCCACGCATGATCGTCAACACGATCGGCGTTTTGGGCGCGCCGCGCATGAGTTTGACCGCGTCGTTGAGCGTCATGCCCTTGGTCGGCTTGTCGTCGATCTTGACGATCAGGTCGCCCGCGAGCACGCCGGCGCGCGCAGCCGGCGTATCTTCGATCGGCGAAATGACCTTGACGAAGCCATCCTCGGCGCCGACTTCGATGCCCAGACCGCCGAACTCGCCTTGCGTAGCCGTCTGCATATCCTTGAATGCATCGGCGTCGAGATAGGCCGAATGCGGATCGAGATTGGAGACCATGCCGGCGATGGCATTGTTGATCAGCGTTTTATCGTCGACGTTTTCGACGTAGTTGTTCTTGATGGCGCCAAAGACATTGCTGAGCTGGCGCAATTCGTCCAGCGGCAAGGGGCTGCCGCGCTGTGCGACCGCAGTTACGCCCACACTAAGCAACGCGCCGGCGATAGCGCCGACGGCAAGGAGACCAACACTGCGAGATTTGCGAGCGCCCATACACACTTCCTGATGTTGACGCCGGCTATAACGCCAGCCACTGGGCTGGATCAACCGGAGCGCCTTGATGGCGAATTTCAAAGTATAGGCCCGATTCCACTTGGCCGCCCGTAGCGCCCACCAGGGCGATGGTCTCACCCGCCCGGACAGAATCGCCGACGGCTTTCAGGACGCTTTGGTTATAGGCATACACAGTGAGGTATTTGTTCCCGTGATCGACGATGACAAGGTTACCGAATCCTCGCAACCACTGAGCGTAGACCACGGTACCGGGTGCCACGGCATGCACCGGGGTGCCTTCGGCCGCGCGCAGCACGATGCCGCGCCAGGTGCCGCCATCGGGCCGGCCCACGCCGAATCGGCCTTGAACTTCGCCGCGCACGGGCGGTTGCAACCCGCGTCGCAAGCCGCTGCCGCTGGCAGCGGGCGCCCGATCGGCATCGTCCGCTTCGCGTGCAACGCGGGCCGGCGGCGTGCCTCCGCCCTCGGCGGCATCGCCCTGGCGGCGCAACGCCGCTACATCGAGCGTGGCGCGGGCTTCGGACTGCGGAATCGGCCGCGCGCCCACCCGAACGCCGGAACGCTCGGCCTGCGCGGCTTGAGCGGCCTGCTCTGCCGCCTGCGCCGCCTGTTCGCGGTCGCGCTGCATCGCGGACTCGACCTGCTCGCGTACCTGCGCCGCATCGCGGGCGGCCGCCTGCGCGGCCTCGGCACGTTTGGTGGTTTCGGCTGATTTGCGCGCAGCATCGGCCGCCCGCGCCGCTTCGGCCTGCCTGGCGGTGGCTTCCGCCTCGCGGCGCGCGTCGGCCAGCTTCTTTTCTTGGGCAGCGCGCCGCACAGCCTCGGCTTCGCGCGCTTTTTCGGCTTGAATCTGGGCCTGGCGGCGGGCTTCCTCGGCGGCCACACGACGCGCCTCCTCTGCCCGGCGAGCGTCTTCGGCCTGCTTGACCAAGGCGGCATCGAGGTCGTCGATCAGGCGGCCGAGCCGCTGATCGTCGCGTCCCAGACGGGCCGCCTCGGCACGCTGGGCCGAAATCTGTCCTTCCAATTTTGCGACGACGGTGGCGCGCTCTTTCTGCTGCGTCACCAACGCCGTTTTCTCGGTGCGGGTTTCAACCGCGACCGATTCGAGTTCCGCCGCGCGGCCATCGGCCTGCTTGCGCAGCGAGGCCAGCCGCTCGATGTCTTGCTGCAATTGGGTCAGCGCCCGGGCGCGCGCCTGGGCGACGTAGTCCAGATACCCGAGATTGCGACCCAATTGTTGCGGATCGTCCCCGGACAAAAGCGCCGTCCAAGGCGACAACCCACTGCTGTACTGCGCCCGCAACTGGCCGCTGAGTTCGGTCTGGCGCTTGGCCAAGACGCCTTGCTGCACCACGATCTGCCGCTTGAGTTCGGTCAACTCGCGCTCGGCCACACGCTGCTGCTCGGCCAATTCGGCCAGGCGGCGATTGATGCGCGAAATCTCGGTTTCCGACTGCCGCAGCGCGTCGGCCGCCTCTTTACGAGCCGACTCGCGCTGCTCGAGCGCGGTCTGTAAATCGTCGATGCGAGCGCGCAGCGTCTGCTGCTCGCGTGCCGCTTCGGTCTGCCGCGCAGCCAGATCGGCGGCGCACAGGCCCACTGACGGCGCCAACAGCCCCGCCACCACCAGCACGCCTACTGCCCGCCGCATCGTCAGTCCTTCTTTGCCTTGCCCTGGGCAGCCACCGCTGCCATTGCCGCCTCGATTTCGGCGGGATCGCCCAAATAGTAATGGCGAATGGGCTTGAGGTCGTCGTCCAGCTCATAAACGAGCGGCTGACCCGTCGGAATGTTCAACGCCACGATGTCGTCGTCGGAAATGCCGTCCAGATGCTTGATCAGCGCGCGCAGGCTGTTGCCGTGCGCAGCGATGAGCACGTTGCGGCCGGCGCGGATGGCCGGCGCGATCGACTCGTTCCAGATCGGCAACACGCGTTCGACCGTATCCTTCAGGCATTCGGTGGCCGGCAATTGGTCGGCGGGCACCTTGGCGTAGCGGCTGTCGAAGCGCGGATGACGCGGATCGTCCAGTTCAAGCGGATTAGGCGCAATGGCGTAGGCGCGGCGCCACACCAGCACTTGCTCATCGCCGTATTGCGCGGCGGTCTCGGCTTTGTTCAGCCCCTGCAATGCACCGTAGTGACGCTCGTTCAAGCGCCAGTTATTGTGGATGGGGGTGTACATCGCATCCATCGCATCCAAAGCGATCCACAATGTGCGAATGGCGCGCTTGAGCACCGAGGTGTAAGCGATGTCGAAGCGGTACCCTTCCTGCTTGAGCAGTTCGCCGGCGCGGCGGGCCTGTTCGCGGCCCGTATCGGTGAGGTCGACGTCGTACCAGCCGGTGAAGCGGTTATCGAGGTTCCATTGGCTTTCGCCGTGACGCATCAGTACAAGTTTGTGCATGAAAAAGCCCGTGAGAATGCTATTGAAGGACGAAGAATGAGCGTCATTTTATAATTGCCTGCTTTGCCTTCGATATCAACCGTGTCGGCGGGGGGAAATTCGGCCCCGAATCGACCATTTTTAATCCGGCAACTTTTATCGCGGCTGCCGCGCTTTCGGGATATTCCGTGGAATTTGTGCAATTTTTGACCAGCCAGAACAACCTTTTCATCGTCGCCATCGCGCTCGTCGCCGGCGGGATGCTGGCTTGGCCCGCCATCCGTGGCGGCCGATCGGGCGGCCGCGGCGGCTTGTCCACCGGCGAAGCCATCCAGATGGTCAACCGGCAACAAGCAGTCTGGGTGGACCTGCGTCCCCTCGACCAATACCAGACCGGCCACATCGCGCAGGCACGCAGCGTGCCCTTCGCCGAACTCGAAACAAAAGTGGCTGCTTTGCCCAAGAACAAGCCGATCATCCTGGTCTGCGCCATGGGTCGCGATTCCACGCGCGCCGTGGCCAAATTGAAAACGCTGGGCTTCGAAAACGTGCATGTCATGGAAGGCGGCATGCGCGCCTGGAGCCAGGCGGCCTTGCCCGTCACGCAAAAAGCGTAGGATGCGGCCTCAAGCGGCCCTCATTTACCCGCCTTCGATTGGAATGCAAGATGAATAAAGTCGTGATGTATTGCACCGCTGTGTGCCCTTACTGCCTGCGCGCGGAGCAGTTGCTCAAGCAAAAAGGCGTCGATACGCTCGAGAAGTTGCGCGTCGATCAAGACCCCTCGCTCAAGCAAACCATGATCGAGCGTACGGGCCGCCGCACGGTGCCTCAGATTTACATCGGCGATACGCACGTCGGTGGCTGCGACGACCTGTTCGCGCTCGATCGCGCAGGCAAGCTCGAGCCCATGCTCGCCGCCTGAGTCCAGCCCTCTCCCTCTCACTTTCAACGGAATTACTCATGGCCGACCAAGACCAAGCCGCTCAAGCCAGCAGCGACCCCTCCTTCAACATGCAGCGCGTGTATCTGAAAGACCTGTCGGTCGAGATGCCCAATGCGCCCCACGTGTTCCTCGAACAGGACACGCCGCAAGTCGAAGTCACGATCAACGTCGGCGGTCAGCGCCTGGCCGAAACCGTGTTCGAATCGACCGTGACGGCAACGGTGACCACCCGCATCAACGACAAGACGTTGTACCTGGTGGAAGGCACGCAAGCCGGTATTTTCGAACTGGCCAACATCCCTGAAGACCAGCTCGATCCGCTGTTGGGCATCGTCTGCCCGACCATGCTCTACCCGTACCTGCGCGCCAACATCGCCGATGCGATCACCCGCACGTCGCTGCCCCCGCTGCACCTGGCCGAAGTGAACTTCCAGGCGTTGTACGAGCAGCGCCTGGCCGAAGTGGCCCAAAGCCAGAACGACGCCACGAAAGACGCCGACCCCGGCATCATTCTGCCGGCCAGCGCCACGCGTCAGTAATCCCTTGCCGCCACTGCAACGCCCCACCATGCTTCCCATCGCCACCGAGCCGTCATTGCGCGTTCTCGTCCTTGGCGCGGGAAGCTGGGGCACGGCATTGGCTGCAGCGGCCAGCCGGCGCGCGCCCACCACGTTGTGGGCCCGCGATGCCGGTCAGGCCGCACTCATGCGCGAAACGGGCAACAATGCCCGCTACCTTCCGGGCGTGGCGCTTCCCGATGCGTTGTCGATCACGGCGGATCTCGATGCCGCCTTCGAAGACGCGCATCGCGATGGCGCGCACGTTCTGATCATTCTTGGCGTGCCCGTTGCGGGTTTAGCCGCAACGGGCCGCGATGTGGCCGCGCGCTTGAGGCGCCGCGGCGCGACCCACACCCATATCGTCTGGACCTGTAAAGGGTTCGAATCCGAGACGGCGCGTCTGCCGCACGAGATTGCGCAGGATGCGCTCGCCGCGCTCTATCCGCCCGGCGCAGACGGCGCCCCGCCGCCCATCGGTGTGCTGTCCGGCCCGTCCTTTGCCCGCGAAGTGGCGCAAGGATTGCCGGTCGCCTTGACGGTGGCGAGCCACAATGCCGCCACCTGCGAACTCACGATTCGCGCCTTGCACGGCGCGGCGGTTCGGGTCTATGCCGGCGCAGACGTCGTCGGCGTCGAAGTCGGCGGCGCGCTTAAAAACGTGATCGCGGTGGCCTGCGGCGTAGCCGACGGCCTGGCGCTGGGTACGAATGCCCGCGCGGCGCTCATCACGCGCGGACTGGCTGAAATGGCGCGCTTTGGCGTGGCGCTCGGCGCGCAAGCCGAAACGTTCTCCGGCCTCACCGGACTGGGCGACCTGGTGCTCACCGCCACGGGCGACCTGTCGCGCAACCGGCGCGTGGGCCTGGAGATCGGCGCTGGCCGCCCCCTGGCCGATATTCTGGCCTCCGGCATCACGGCCGAAGGCGTACGGTGCGCGCGCGCGGCATTGGCCCGTGCGCATCGCATGGGTGTTGACCTGCCGATTACCGAGGCCGTGTGCGCCGTGCTGTTCGACGGCGTCGCCGCCGAAACGGCCGTCTCCGCGCTGCTGGCGCGCGAAGCGCGCTACGAGTCGGGCACCGACACCGCGCCCGCCGGCCTGATTACCCCCACCTAGAACAGACCTACCCGCCCAGGAGACATCCATCATGGTTTTCGCCGATCGCCTTCGAACGGGGCGGCACCGCGCGCGCCTCGCCGCCGGACTGCTGCTTGCCGTATTGACCGGATTTTCCGCGACGGCGCTGGCCGACTGGCCGGATCGCCCCATTCACCTGGTGGTGCCGTTTCCGGCGGGTTCTTCGCCCGACACCCTGGCGCGCGCGATCGCCGAACCGTTGTCTCAATCACTCGGCCAACCCATCGTGGTTGAAAACAAGCCCGGCGCCGGCGGCAATATCGGCACGCGCTTCGTGGCCCGCGCCGAGCCCGACGGCAATACGCTGCTCTACACGATCAACGGCCCGCTGGTCACGGCACCCACGCTCTACAAGAAGACGTTGGGCTACGACCCCTTCACCGATCTTGCTCCGATTTCATTGGTCGCCACCAGCCCCAATGTGCTGACCGTGTCGGGCGACATGGCCAATATCTATTCCGCGGGCGATCTGGCCAAGCTGGCCACGGCACGTCCCGGTGCGCTGAACTACGGCTCCGTGGGCCCGGGCAGCTCTGCCCATCTCGCGATGGAAATGTTCAAGCAGCAAGCCAAGATCGATCTTGCGCACATCCCCTACTCGGGCTTTCCGCAGGTCATCACCGCCATCATCTCGGGTGACGTGCAAGCCGGTTTCATGGTGCCCGCGATCGCCATGCCGCAAGTGCGGGCCGGTAAGGCGCGTGCATTGGCCGTCACCAGCCTGGCACGCAGCCCGCTGTTGCCCGACCTGCCCACGATGGCCGAGCAAGGCTATCCGGGCTTTGAATCGATCTCCTGGAATGCCGTGCTGGCCCCGGCCGGCACGCCCACCCCCATCATCGAGCGGTTGAACAGCGAGCTTGCCCGCATCATCGCCGGCGAGCCGCTGCGCAAGCAAATGGCTTTGCAGTACTTCACGCCCGCCGCGTCCACGCCCGAAGCGCTCACGCGCCGCATGCGGGATGAAAAGGCGCGCTACGACACGGTCATCGATACGCTGAAGCTGTCGCTCGATTGAGCGAACGGCAGGAGGGGCGCAGCCGCCCTTGTGCGTGATGCGCCGCGCCGCGCGCCTGGTTTCTGTAGGCCAACGGGGTGTCCATGCACATTGGCACCAGCACAGGGGACGTTGCCTTCAGCTCGCGCCCGCGTACCCGTTCTGACGCCACGCCTCGAACACCATGACGGCCACGGCGTTCGACAGATTCAAGCTGCGTTGCCCCGCGCGCATCGGCAGACGAAGCCGCTGATCGGGCGCAAAGCGCTCATGATCCGCATCGGACAAACCCGCCGTTTCACGCCCGAACACGAACACATCGCCCGGCGCGAAAGCCACGTCGGCCACGCTGCGAGTGGCGCGAGTGGTCAGCGCAAAAATGCGGTCAGCTGCGGCGCCGGTGGCCGCCAACGCAGCGTCGAGGGTGTCGTGCACCTGCATCGGTTGCCACTCGTGATAATCCAATCCGGCGCGGCGCAAGCGCGCATCGTCCAGCTCGAAACCCAGCGGTTTGACCAGATGCAATTGCGACCCGGTATTGGCGCATAGACGAATGGCATTGCCGGTATTGGGAGGGATCTCGGGTGAGACCAGCACGACGTGAAACATCTGTTGGGGTTCCTGTACTGCGCAACCAGTGCGCACGGGCGCTATTGTGCCAGCGCCCGCCGTTATCGTACGGCACGGGCGACCGCCAACGCCGTCACCTCGGCGGCGCCCTGCGCCAGTACCGCCCGCGCGGCGGCATCCAGCGTGCTGCCCGTCGTCATCACATCATCGACGATGATGACGTGACGCCCCTTCACTTGCGCCCGCGCTTCAAAGAGTCCTTCGACCTCACGCAATCGCGCTTCACGGGTGCGGGCACTTTGCTGACCGCTTTCGCGGGTGCGCAACAACACACCGCGCGCCAGGGGCAGGCGCAAACGCCACCGCAATGCGCGGGCGATTTCACCGGCAGGATTGAAGCCGCGTCGACGCAAGCCGGCTGCACTCGCCGAGATGGGCACCAGCAGGGCTTGAGTGCTCAGGAATGCATCGCGCAGCGAGCCGGCGTTGGACGGAGCGCCTGCACCAGGTGCCGGCATTGCATCGATGGCCTCGGCCAGCAATGCGGCCAACGCATCGGCACGCCGCGCGTCGCCACTGCTCTTGAATGCCCGCATCAACGTGTCGCCCGGCGTGAGATAGTCGTAGGCCACGATGGCGCGCGCAAACGCGGGCGGCGCGCCAATGCAATCGAAGCACGGCTTGCCCTGCCCAACCGGCAACGCGCAGCGCGGACAGCGGATCGGCCGCTCGGGATCGCGGGGCGCGCACACGTGATCCCGGCACCCGCCGCACAGCAGCCCACCGCGCGCGGTCTCGGCGCACAGGGGGCAATTGCCCGGCATGGCATGCCTGAATGCAGCCGCCGCACGCCGCCAGAAAAACGAATGCGCCATAATGCCAACCATCCTGGATGAAACTGCGGCAGATCGCATCCGTTTCGCGCCGCATCTCTCATCTGATCATCTTTCAAGCGCTCGGCACGCCGGGCGCGACAGTTATGTCACCCGCTACTTATCCCACCCTGCCCATTCACGCAGCCACCGTTGCGCGCCAGTTCGCGCGCCGCGGCGATCTCAGCGACGCCCAGTTTCTGTATGGCGAAGTCGCGCAACGCATGCTCGGCCGGCTGCGCTACATCCGCAACGATCCCACTCAACTCCTGGATGCCGGGTGCGGCGCCGGCGCCAACCTGCCGTTGCTGCGTGAGCGCTATCCGCAGGCCGCTTATTTGGGGTTGGATGCCTGCGAACCGCTGCTGGCGCTTGCGCGCAAGCAATACGACACCGGCGGCCTGCGCCAGTGGCTCGGGCGCCTGGGAAAGCAAGGCGCAACACGGCCTGAATTCCTGCAGGCCGACCTCGCGGCCACCGGCCTCGCGCCCGAATCGCTCGATCTGGTGTGGTCGAACATGGCCATGCACTGGCATCCCGCGCCGCACGCCGTGCTGGGCGAATGGCGGCGGATTTTGAAGGTCAACGGGCTGGCGATGTTTTCCTGTCTGGGGCCGGGCACGCTGCGCGAATTGCGCGATGCCGTGGCCACCGCGGGCTTGCACACGCAGACGCCGTCATTTGTGGATATGCACGATTTTGGCGATTTGCTGGTTGAACAAGGCTTCGCCGATCCGGTGATGGATCAGGAGACGCTCACCCTCACCTATCGCGATCCCGTACGGCTACTCGCGGACGTGCGGGCGTTGGGCGGCAACCCCAGCACCGCCCGCCGCGCGGGACTCGCGACGCCCGCCTGGCGCGACCGGTTGTTGGCGGCACTCGAAGCGCAGCGCGGTGGCGATGGCCTGATCAAGCTCACCATCGAAGTCGCCTACGGCCACGCGTGGCGCGCCGGGTCGCGTCGCTCGCTCGATGAAACCTACCTCTCGGTGAGCGCGATTTCCCGTCCCGGCAAATAAGCTCGTCCGGCCTAATGCAGGTGCTCCGTGACGATGCCGATTTCAGGTGCAGCAAGTGCCTGCACATCGTGCATCGGCTCGGAGAGCGCCCGAATACGTTTGCGCGCGGCCGTCTGCTCGATCGCTTCGCGCTCCCCGCGAAATGCGCGCGTCATGCTTTCCACGACCAGCGGCAGATCGTGCACGCGATGAAATTGGCTACGCAGCCAACGCGCATCGTTGCCCGACTTGAACATCTCGTCGCGCAGCGTTTCGATCATGTCGCGCGTGCCCAGTTCGTCGGCCACCTCCAATAGCCGTCCAAACGTACCGCGCAGGTGATCCATGAGGCGCATCCGCTGCCCGTCCGGCGTCACGTAGTTGCCCTGCAGCCCAAAACGGCAAGCTTGAAAATGATTGCTGCGGTAGGTGAGAAACGCACCATCGACCGGTGCCGGATCGCGCATCACCAAAATCGCCAGCGCTTGCGTAAAGGCGGCCAGGCGGCACGCACGTTCGACGGTCAGCGGCGTATCGCATATGCGCACTTCTACGGTGCCGAACTCGGGCTTGGGGCGGATATCCCAATACAGATCCTTGATGCTCTCCGCCAGCCCGTACGATCGCAGTTGTGCGATGTGCGCTTCAAAGCCATACCAGTCCCGAACATCCGCCGGCATATGGCCCGACAACGGGAAACTGTTGACCGCGTTCAAGCGCGAGCACGAGAACATGGTGTCCACGCCTTCGCAATACGGCGACGATGCCGACATCGCGATGAGATGCGGGACGTACGGCGACAGCCGATGCACCAGCCCGATCGCCTCATCGCCGGACTTCACACCCACATGGATATGCTGCCCGAAGACCGTGAACTGGCGCGCGAGATAGCCGTACATTTCGGCAAGATACTGAAACCGCGGCGTATCGGAAATCGCGCGATCCTGCCAACGCATGAAAGGATGGGTGCCGCCACCCGAGACGGCCACGCCCACGGCATCGGCCGCTTCGCACAGGGCGTCGCGCATCTCGCGCATTTCCACGAGCAGCCCCATGGGATGCTCGTGCACCGAGGAGTTAAGCTCGATCATCGAGCGGGTGATTTCGGGTTTGACGCGATCGGCGAAGCGCTGATCGGCGATTTGCGCCAGCAGCTCTTCCGAAGCGGCGGCGAGGTCGTTACTACGGGGGTGAATGAGTTGCAGCTCGAGTTCGATACCCAAACTGTTCGGCGTCGACGGGACAAACGTGATGAGTTCCATCTCCCTGGCTCCTGATAATCGTTCTGGGGTGAAGCATCCCGTTATGCGTTCCGGCCCGCGGACCGGCTGTGCATGGGGCGTAATTTATGGCGCGATTCTAGCGGCACGATGCTGCAACGTGCAGTCAAAATCGTGACAAATGTGCGCATCTCACGCCAACACACACAAAACTGCCCAGCCTGCATGTGAGCAAGCACTTACAACCGCGCAATGCTGCGGCTCTCGGCGGCGCGCGCCTCGCAAACGTCCCATTCAAGCCGTTTTAAGTGGCTATCGGGATATCCCGAGGTGGGGAAAATACGGAGGTCGTGAGAGGTCCCATAGCGCCGTGCTCAAGGCGAATCAAACAGCCAATACTTTGAGCGCCATTTCCGGTGCGGTGTCGAGGATCCGAAGCAGTGCTACCGCAGGGCCAGTCGGCATGCGCCTACGCTGCTCCCAATTCTGCAGCGTTTTGATGCTTACGCAGATCGCCGTTGCAAATTCAGCCTGGGTAAGCTGCGTACGCTCGCGAACTGCACGAACGTCGATCGCAGCGATCACAGTAAGTCGGGACGGTGCCAACGTGCCCCGACGAATAGCCGCCGCCTCCGACAAACTCTGAGCAAGGTCGTCGAATAACGTTTTATCCATCACAGCTCCTTGACGAATGATCTCAGCAGCGCAAGTTCACTCGCAGACAAATCATCTTTCACAGACTTCTTATAAGCCACCAGCAAGTAGATCTGAAACTCCCGATCCAGCCAGTAATACAGCACTCTGGCGCCACCCTGCTTTCCGCGACCAGGTAGCGAAATCGAAGCTTCCTCACGCCGCCCCCTCCCGCGATCACATCGCCGCGAGCCGGGTTCTCAATAAGTAATTGCTGCAGCTTTCGGTAGTCGTCATCAGGCATCAACTGGGTGATCAGCCGCGTAAACGTAGGCGTTTCAACGAAAACAAGATCCATCATTGTATACGCCATTGGCGTACTCTAAGGTTAGTCGAGCAACGAACCCGCACAGATCGCACGTGATGTACGACGCATCGGGATCGCCCTAACCTCAATGAATACTTGGTTTATCGCCGCCAGAATGCCGGTGTGAACAACACCAGCACGGTGAATAGCTCAAGCCGTCCGATCAGCATGGCGAACGTGCAGACCCAGGTCTGGAAATCGGTCAGCATGCCGAAGCTGCCCATAGGGCCGATGGCACCCAGGCCGGGTCCGGTATTGTTGACGGTGGCCAGCACGGCGGAGAACGCGAGCAGCGGTTCAAGTCCGGAGAGCAGCATGACGGCCGTCAGCGCGCCGATCGACAGGATGTAGACGAGCACGAACGCCAGTACCGACGCCATCACCCGCGTGGGCACCACGCGGCCTCGAATTCGCACGGGATGCACGGCATGCGGATGCAGCATGGTGACGAGTTCGGCCCGCGCATTCTTGATGAGGAGCACGGCACGGATCATCTTGATGCCGCCGCCCGTCGACCCCGCCGAGGTGGCAAAGCCCGCGAGCACCAACAGCAGCAACGGCAACGGCAGCGGCCACTGGACGTAATCGGTGTTGGCATAGCCGGTGGTGGTCGCCACCGAAATGGTGTTGAACATGCCGTAACGCAAGGCTTCCCAGAATTCCGGATGGATGTTGTCGAAGTACAGATAGGCCGAAACGAAAAGCCCTGCGCCCAGCGTCACCAGCAGATAGGGGATCGCCTCGGGACAGCGCCTGTAAGGCTTGAGGCTGCGGCTGCGGAACGCGGTGAAGTGCGTGGCGAAGTTGATGCCGGCGATCAACATGAACACGATCGCGACCAACTCGACGGGAACGGAGTCGAAATGCGCAAAGCCATCGTCCCAGGTCGAGAAACCGCCCAGGCCCATTGTGGTGGCCATATGGCACCAGGCCTCGAACCAGGGCAACCCCGCCACGCGATAGGCAAGCAAGCACAGCACCGAGAGGCTCACGTAAACGGCATACAGGGCCTTGGCGGTGCTCGCAATGCGCGGCGTCAGCCGTTCGTCTTTCATCGGACCAGGTGTCTCGGCGCGAAACACCTGATGCCCACCCACGCCCAAGAGCGGCAGAATGGCGACGGCCAGCACCAGAATGCCCATGCCGCCGATCCACACCAGCGTCGCCCGCCACAGATTGATCGAGGGCGGCAACCGGTCGAGACCGGAGAGCACCGTTGCACCGGTCGTCGTGAGCCCGGACATCGCTTCGAAATAGGCGTCTGTGAACGACAACGGCATGCCGGCGCGATTGAAAAAAATCAGCAACGGGATGGCGGCCAGTGCCGGCAGGCCGGCCCACACCAGCGACACCAGCAGGAAGCCATCGCGTTGCCGCAGCTCGCCGCGAAAGCGGCGTGTCGCCAACCAGATCACGCCGCCGATGCCGAACGCCAGCAGAAAGCCGTCCACGAAAGCGTCCTGCGCCGCATCGGCGCCCACAAACGCCACGGTCGTGGGGATCAGCATGGTGAGCGCAAACAGCACCATGGTGAGGCCGACGACATTCAAAATAGCGGGCAGACCCTTCATGCGCGTCCTCGTTTGAATGCCTGGCCGGCGTCCACGCCTGGATCGACCACCACACGATTGCGTCCTGCCCGCTTGGCGCGATAGAGCGCGGCGTCCGCCAGCTCGACCAGCGGCTGCCAGCTTTCCAGCCCGCGTTGGCCGACGACGGCACCGGCACTGACCGTGAGTTGCACGCGCGCGCCATCCTTGACCGGGATGACCAGTTGCTCGCACGCCTCGCGAATTCGCTCGGCCAGCACGCCGATGGCGACCACATTGGTGTCCAACACGAGCACGGCAAACTCTTCCCCGCCATAGCGCGCCACCACATCGGCGTCGCCACATTGCGCCTTGAGAGTGCGCGCCACCTGCTGCAAGACCACATCGCCCACCGGATGACCGTGCGCGTCGTTGACGGCTTTGAAGTGATCCACGTCCAACAGGATCAGCCCGGCCAGCGCCGCCTCGTGCGGCGAATACTGCGCCAGGTTTTGCCCGATCATCTCGAGCGCGCGCCGGTTTTGCAGTTCGGTCAACACATCGGTTTGCGCTTGCTGCTTCAGGTGCACCGAGAGCAACTCGCGCTCTTTTTCAAGCCGCTCGCGGCGGCGCTGCGTCACGCGCAGAATGTCGAGCGCGCCGAAGAGCGCCTGGATCTCGGCGCTCCCCGTCGGCCGGGGTGGCAATACGCGCCCACCGCCATCGCGCGCCAACGCGACGATCTCGTCGCGGGCATAAAGCAGCGGCCCAAACACGCCACGGTGACTGATCACCAGAGCGGCCAGCAACACGGCCAATATTGCGAACGTGATGACGGCGGACGCCCACATGCGCCAGCGCGCATCGTCGAGCGACTGCCGGATCTGCGCGCTGTTGAGCGCAAAGATCGCATCGCGCAGATTTTCGATTTCTTCGACGTAGGGCACCATGCGGCGCGTGAACTCGGCACTGCCGATGGAATAGTTGCCGCGCCCCCGACCCTCGCGGATCATCGTTTCGATCAAGACGTGACCTTCGCCAAAATACTTCGTGGCGACCAGGTGGTAGCTCTCGCCGATGCGCTCGTCTTCGCGATACAGCTGCAGCATGAACGACACATAATCCCAGGTCTGTACGACCCGCCCCATCATCTCGCCCAGGTCGATCTGCCGTCCCAACGACATCGCGCTATCGGTCACCATCGGCGCCAACAGCTTGCCCGAAATACGGTCGGCATATTCGCGCATGCGCGCCAGCATCGAGGTCAGCACCACGGCGTCGGCCATTACCGGATCGGTACGGAACAAGCGTTGCCCGGCCTCGACGATGACCGGTTGCAACGCATCGACCACGGCAAACATGCCCACCACTGAGGCCTCGACCCCGGATTGCTCACGCGTTTCGCGGGGCAAGTGCGCCTGGAAATCGACTTCGCGCCGCGCCGCTTCCAGGCTGGCGCGCACTTTGTCGAACTGCGCATCGGCGCTGGGCAACCGGATGCCGACCACGTTGTTCCAGCGGTTGGCCAACTCGTCCAGCGCGAGATCGCTTTGCAGCCGCGCGGCCTCGAGGCGGCGCAAGGCCTCGTCGGTGGCGTCGCCCGTTTCACTGATGGCCTCATTGCCCGGCGAGCGTTCGGAGGACACCGCGTCAGAGGCCAGAATGGCCGCCCGGAAGAGCGCCATATTGGCGCGGCTATCGTCGGTGCGACGGTAATCGGCGTATCCCAACCAGATCAGCCAAAACCCGAGCGAGCAGGCACACACCGTGATGAGGCCCGTGCCCATCCACAGTTTCTGGCGCACCGTGAGGGTGGTATCGCGAAGGGACAAGAGGCTTGCCATGATTGCGCGCTCGACGCAGACTTAGAAGAATGAGGCCGTAACCTGGAACAGCTTTTCGACCTGGGCCATCTGATCGCGGCTGGGCACAAACACGATCACATGATCGTCCGACGCAATCACCGTATCGTCATCGGGCATCAGAATCTCGTCGCCACGCACGATCGCGCCGATCGCCGCCCCTTTGGGCAAGCGAATCTCACGCACGCGGCGCCCCACCACCCGCGAACTCTTGCGATCGCCGTGCGCAATCGCCTCCAGCGCTTCGGCCACACCTTGCCGCAATCGGTGCACCGCCACGACGTCGCCCCGGCGCACATGCTGCAGGATTTCGCTCATGGTGGCTTGCGAGGGCGACACCGCGATATCGATCAGGCTGCCCTGCATCAGCTCGCCGTACGCCTGCCGGTTGATCAGTGCGATCACCTTGCGTGCGCCCAGCCGCTTGGCGAGCAACGACGACATGATGTTGTCTTCATCGTCGCTGGTCAGCGCCAGGAAGGTGTCCATATCGTCGATATTTTCACGCGCGAGCAATGCCTCGTCAGTGCCGTTGCCTTGCAGCACCAGCACGCTATCGGGCAGATTGGCGGCCAGATATTCGCAGCGCATCGGGCTGCGTTCGATCAGGCGCACGCTGTACTTTTCTTGCGCGAGTTGCTTGGCCAGGCGCATGCCGATATTGCCGCCGCCTGCGATCATGACGCGGCGCACGCTCTTCTCGGAATCGCGCAATTGACGCACCGCTTTGCGGGCGTGGCGCGTGTCGACGACCAGAATCACTTCATCGCCCGGCTCGATCACCACATCGGGCCCGGTTTGAATCTGGCGGCCGTGGCGCAGCACGTCGACCACGCGTGCGGTGACGTCGGGAAACACCTCGCGCAGCGAATTCAGCGAATGATTCGCCATCGGGCTGCCTTCCTCGACGCGCGCCGTGATGACGCTGACGCGCCCATCAGCAAACTCCACCACCTGCAAGGCTTCGGGAAATTCGATCAGGCTATGCAGATAATTGCTGACGCTGCGCTCAGGGCTGATCAACGCATCGATGCAAAACCCGTCGTCGCCCATCAGCATGTCGTGTTCGGCAAACTCGGGCGAGCGGATGCGCGCGATACGGCGCGGCACATTGAACAATTGCCGGGCGATCCGGCACGCCACCAGATTGGCGGAGTCCGAAGCAGCACAGGCAATGAACAGATCCGCATCTTCGATGCCGGCGCTGCGCAGCACCGAAACCTGCGTGCCGTCGCCATGGACGGCACGCAGGTCGAAACGTTCCTGGAGATACTGCAGATCGGTTGGATTGGCGTCGATGATCGTGATGTCGTTTTGTTCGGACACCAGATTCTCGGCGACGCTGGACCCGACTCGGCCAGCGCCCATGATCAACACCTTCATGCGTTCCGCTTGCGCGCCGACTCGATACCCAGTTGTTTGAGCTTGCGGTACAGGTGGGTGCGCTCAAGACCCGTTTTCTCGGACACGCGCGTCATGCTGTGATTCTCGCGGCCAAGGTGATATTCGAAGTAGATGCGTTCGAATTCGTCGCGCGCATCGCGCAGCGGCTGATCGAGCGAGATGCTGCCCAGCGACCCGGTGGCATTGGGCGACGTATCTTCGGGCACTGCGGGCGCGGCAGCCGGGATGGTGACCGGGCGATCGGCATCGGTGGCGGTCGACGCGAGCGCCGCCGGCGCGAAGACCGGCGCAGCGGCCGCCGCCTGGGGCGCACGCCCCCGCGCCAGACCGGACGCGATGGTCTTGAGCAAGCGTTGCAGCGTAATGGGCTTTTCGAGAAAGTCCATGGCGCCGATACGCGTGGCTTCGACAGCGGTATCGATCGTGGCGTGGCCGCTCATCATGATGACGGGCATGTCGAGCAACCCTTGCGAGCCCCACTCTTTCAGCAGGCTCACCCCGTCGGTGTCGGGCATCCAGATGTCGAGCAGCACCAGATCCGGACGCGCACGCAGCCGCGCCGTGCGCGCTTGCGCAGCGTTTTCGGCGAGCTCGACTGTGTGCCCTTCGTCGTAGAGAATTTCCGACAAAAGCTCTCGAATGCCAACTTCGTCGTCAACCACCAGAATTCTGGCCATAAACCGTCCACCTATTGCGTAGCCGCATTATCCCGATCTTGCGGGTTCCCGTCCAGAACGCTGCCTGGCACCGCGAGTCGTGTCAATAGAACCGATACCCGCGCCCCGCCTTCGCGACGGTTGGCGACATCGATTCTTCCCCCGTGTTCTTCCACAATCTTGCGCACAATAGCCAATCCTAACCCAGTACCGTGGGATTTCGTGGTTACGTACGGCTCGAACACCCGTTGCATGACCTTGGACGAAAATCCCGGGCCATTGTCCATCACGGTAAAGCGCACGGCCTGCGGCGCCGCCGAATCGGCGGGATCACTGTCGACCAGGCGCGTCGTGACGCGCACCATGCCCACATCGGGACGATCGACCAGCGCATCGCGGGCATTGCTCAATAAATTGTGGATCACCTGACGCAATTGCGTCGGGTCGCCTTCGATCGTAGGCAATTCCGGTGCCAGCTCGACTTCGAGCGGCAAAACCGTTTCGCTCTCACGGGCATGGCCATCGACAGGATCCCAGCCGTACAAGGCCAGCACGTCGGCCACCAGCGCATTGAAATCGATCTGCTGCATCACCGCGGGCGGCGTGCGGGCGAACTCGCGGAAGTCGTCCACCATGTGCTTGAGCGACGCGACCTGGTTGACGATCGTATTGGTGGAGCGGGCCAGCATCTGCGCATCGGCGGGCGCGAGTTTGTCGGCCAGCTTCATGGCCAGACGCTCAGCCGACAACTGTATCGGCGTGAGCGGATTCTTGATCTCGTGCGCCAGGCGCCGGGCCACTTCGCCCCAGGCCACGGTGCGGTTGGCCGAAATCACTTCGGTGATGTCGTCGAACACCACCAGGTAGCCGTTGCCGCGGCCATCCACGCGCAAATGGCTGCCCCGGGCCAGCAGCGTGAGCATCTGCACCGTATCGTCGGCGCCGGTGGGCGTGATCGTGATCTCGAATTGCTGCTGCCAATGCTGGCGTTCCGAACCGACCGCGCTGTGCGCCGCAAAGGCCTCGCGCACCACGCCGGCAAACGACAGCATGCCATCGGCGGTCTCGAGCGGGCGGCCGATCACATGGCGCAGATCGGCCTGCAGAATATCCTGCGCGCCCTGGTTGACGGTGGTAACGCGAAATCCTTCGTCGAACACCAGCACGCCCGACGATAAGTTGGACAGCACATTCTCAAGGTAAACGTTGGAGCGCAGCAGTTGCTGACGGTTGGTTTCGACCATGCGGCGCGCCTCGTCCAACTGCCGTGTCATCGCGTTGAACGATCGGGTCAACTGGCCCACCTCGTCACGCGCCGGGGGCTCGGGCAAGGGCGTGTAGTCACCCACCCCCACCGCCTGCGTGCCGCCCGCCAGGCGCAACAACGGGCGCACGAGCCGCTTGGATAACGACAGCGCCACGGCGATCGCCGAAAACACCGCCATCATCAGCGCCAGCGTGAGCGTGATGCCGTAGAGCTTGCGCAGGCCCAGGCGCGAGAGGGCGAGCTCCTGATAATCGCGAAAGCCCTGCTGCACACGGTTGGCGTTGCGGGCAATCTGCTCGGGCACCGGTTGCACCAGTTGCAGCCAGCGCGGCTCGGCGGCCGCGCCGATGAGACTGTCGAAACGGGCCGGCGCCGGCAATGGCAAAATCACCCGCAAGTGCAGGCCGCCATCGTTGTCGAGATCGTTGGGCTCGTCGGCTTCGGCCTGCGAATAGCCGCGCGCCACGCGCAACTGATTGAGCACGGTGGACGGCGGCACTTCAGGCAGCAACTGGCCGTACTGATTGGTCGAGAAGGCCACGGCGCGCCCGGCGCCGGTAAAGATCAGGGCGTCCTGGATGCCGTTGGCATTGCGCAGCCGCGTAAGCACGGTCGCCAATTCGCTATCGGGCGTGCTGCCCAGTTCATTGGCCATGGATTTGCCGCGCGCATCCAGATCGGCCAAAAGCGAATCCAGCGCGGCGCGACCCAGGTTCAAGCCAGCTTCGAGCGCGCTATCGACCCGCACGTTGAACCACGACTCGATCGAGCGCGACATGAACTGCACCGACACCACGTAAATCAAGGCGCCCGGCACCACGCCGACCAGCGCAAACGCGAGCGCGAAGCGCGCCGTGAGGCGGGCGCCGAACTGGCGCCTGCGAATCTGCCGCGCCAGCTTGACGATCAGCGACACCACCCACAGGAACATCGCGGTGGCGAACACGCCGTTCAGGATCAGCAGCACGTCGTAGTACTGCGCAAACCGCGAGGCATTACCCGTGGACCACGCCAGCAGTCCCAGGAGCATCAGGCCGCTCAACCCGCCGATAACGAAAGCGATATTGAGCAGACGCTTCATTGCGCCCCGCCCTGCTTGGAAGAAATCGAGAATTCGAATTCGGCCCACGGCGTGGCAGGCGTCCAGGAACTGTTATTCAATGCATTGACCTGAAAGGGCCGCGGCAACAACGCCGTATCCAGACGCAAGCGCATCTGCCCGGTGTAGTGCGTGCCCACATCCAGTCCTTCGGTGCTGCCGACGTCCCAATTGCGGATCCGCCGCATCACATCCATGGCATCGTCCAGCGACGATACCGGCAGCGTCAACTCGCCCACGCCCACCCGCCACTGCCGCGTCAACGCGTTGTAGACGATGCGCCAGGTCATCTGCGTATCGACCTCGGTGCGGTCGAACCACCACCAGCGATTCCGCGTGATGATGGCGTCGGCCGTGAAATAGAGCGGCACCCCGCGTTGCGCCGCATCGCGCAGCTGACTGTTGAGCTCGAAATCGACATCCGCATCGATCAGCAGCCGATCGCGCTCGATGCGGGGTTCGATGCGCGTGACGGCCGGTGAGGCGGCCTGAGCAGGCTCGCCGAGAAACGGCGAGCAGAGCAACAGCAACACGAGCAACAGGCGCAACATCATCGGCTGGGGAGACGTAAGGAACGAGTCCTATTCTTGGCGATTCAGGACTGCTTGGCAAACAGGGCGTAGAAAAAACCGTCGCGCTGCGTCTCGGCTGTTGCTTCCGCAGCAATCGGAAGCAACTGACCGGGCGCATTCAAACGCTCCGCATCCGCATGACGACGCGAAAACGCGGCCGCCTGGCGGGCGCCTTCCGCCGGGAAAATGGAGCACGTCACGTAAAGCATGTATCCACCGGGTGCAACGGTGCGCCAGAGGGCGTCGGTCATGCGGCTCTGCAGCGTGGCGGTGCGCGCCACGTCGTCCTGACGGCGCAACCAACGGATATCGGGATGCCGGCGCACGATGCCCGACGCCGTGCACGGCACATCGGCCAGCACGGCATCGAACGGCTTGCCGTCCCACCAGCTATCCAGATCCAGCGCGCTGGCGGCTTTTACCGTGACCTTGGAAGAATTCAACTTCAAGCGATCGAGGTTTTCGGTCACGCGTGTGAGCCGCTTGGCATCCGAGTCCAGCGCCAGCATCTCCACATCGGCCAGCTCCAGCATGTGGGCGGTTTTACCGCCGGGCGCCGCGCACGCATCCAGCACGCGCATGCCATCTTTCAGCGGCAGCAGGGGCGCAGCCAATTGCGCGCCCGCATCCTGCACCGACCACCAGCCTTCGGCAAACCCAGGCAATTGCGTCACTGGGCGCGGCTGCGTAAGCATAAGACCGCTCTCGCCCACCGGCACGGCCGTCACCCCGGCTTCGGCGAACGCGGCGATCACTTGCTCGGGCGTGGCCTGGCGACGGTTGACGCGCAGCGTGAGCGGCGCGGGACGCTGCGCCCCGGCGAGCACTTCTTCCCATTGCTGCGGATACGTGTTGCGCACGAGCGCAATCCACCACATCGGGTGATTCCACTTGGCCTCGAGATCGCGATCGATCATCTGCAGCACGTCGTTGCGCTCGCGCAAGAACCGGCGCAGGCTGCCGTTGAGCAGGCCCTTGAAGCGCGCCATCTCTTCATCGTTGGCCGCAGCCGTCACGGCTTGGTCGACCACGGTATGCGGCGCATACGAGGGCATCGCAGCCGTATGGAAGTCGATGATGGCCGCCTTGCTGGCCGCGTCGGACGGCTTGAGCAGCGCGATGGCGACCAAGGCCAGCGCATCGAGCAGCGGGCTGGGCGGCGTGCGCGCGATCAATTGATTCTTGACGGCCCGGGCCCAGCCCAGTTGCCGCATGGTGTGAAACGCCAACGCTTGCGTCGCCGCCCGCGAAGGCGTGGAGACGGTAGCGAGCGCCTCCGTCATCGACTGGCCGCCCAAAACGGCCTCCGTGACCTGAGCCGTGGCGAGCAAAAGCGAGGACAAGGGCGGGCTGGCGCGGGAAGAATCGACGTCGGACATGGTGTTCATAAAGCGGGTTAGGATCGATATGGTAACTGCTGGCGGGGTTGCGCCATCAGCAACGACCCAATGACCGAGCGGCCAAGCCGCCCGACCGGGGTAAACTCGTACCCGCGAACGCCGTATACGGGCATCGCCCCCCTCTTTCTGCTGCCGGTGCATCATGCGCCGAGCCCTACCGCCCCATCGCCATGTTTTTGCCGCCCACGGCCCCTGCCGCCGCGCTTGCGCGCCGCCGATCGCATGCCGCCTTCGCCGTCAGCACTGCCTCGCAGCTTGCCGCCATGCGACGACTCGCCGCATGAGCCGCCTCTTCCTCGCCCCCATGGAGGGGCTGGCCGACTACGTGCTGCGCGACGTGCTGACGAGCACGGGCGATTACGACGGGTGTGTGTCCGAATTCGTGCGCATCACCGGATCGCTCCTGCCCGCCCGCGTGTACGAACGCGACTGCCCCGAAATCCTGGCTGGCGGCTTTACCCCGAGCGGCACGCCGATGGTGATCCAGTTGCTGGGCAGCGACCCGGACTGGCTGGCTCACAACGCCGCCTTCGCGGCAACCCTCTCGCCGCACGGCATCGATCTCAATTTCGGCTGTCCCGCCAAGGTCGTGAACCGGCACGGCGGCGGTGCCATGCTGCTGGCCACCCCAGAGGTGCTGCACCGGATCGTGGCCGCCGTGCGCGCAGCCGTGCCGGTCGGCATCCCCGTCACCGCGAAAATGCGGCTGGGGGTCTCGGATACCTCATTGGCGGTGTCATGCGCCACAGCGCTCGCCGAAGGTGGGGCGCAGGCGCTTGTGGTGCACGCCAGAACCCGGGATCACGGCTATCGGCCGCCGGCCCATTGGGAGTGGGTCGCGCAGATCGCCGCCGCCGTGAAGGTGCCGGTAATCGCCAACGGCGAAGTGTGGACGGCAGCCGACTGGGCCCGTTGCCGGGCGATCAGCGGCTGCGAAGACGTGATGATCGGCCGCGGCGCGGTATCCGATCCCTTTCTTACCCAGCGCATCCGCGGCACGATGGCGGATATACCCACGCCGGACGAATGGCCTTTGGTGGTGCGGCAGATCGCCGAGTACCTTAAAAAGCTGCAGGCCCGCGTCGATTGCCTGCATGAGCACGGCCGCGTCAAATTGTGGCTGAGCTACCTGAAACGCACCTGGCCGCAGGCCGCCGAGCTGCACGCGGCCATCCGCCACCTGCAGGGCGCCCACGAGGTGCTCGACGCCCTGAAAGCGCCGCCGCATGGCTATCGCGCCCCAGAATGATGCGATACGGCGACACGTCAGACCCTGTTTCGCGACGAACAGGCCGTGAAACCTTGCCGGGCGGTTAAAATGCCCGATTGGCCTTGATTGCCGCGCGGATCTCGTCTGCCCGGCAGCCCCTCTTCCAGATTGCACTGTGAAAAACCCTTCAGAACTGATAGCTACCAAAGACTCGAGCCCGCGCGTTGGGTTCGTCTCGCTCGGCTGTCCGAAAGCCCTTGTCGACTCCGAACGGATTCTGACGCAACTGCGCATGGAGGGCTACGTGGTGTCGCCTTCGTACGAAGATGCCGACGTGGTGGTCGTCAACACCTGCGGCTTCATCGATAGCGCCAAAGCCGAATCGCTGGATGCCATCGGCGAAGCCATCGCCGAAAACGGCAAGGTCATCGTGACCGGCTGTATGGGCGTGGATGCTTCCGTGATTCGCGCGGCGCACCCCAGCGTGCTGTCGGTCACCGGCCCGCAGCAATACGAAGAGGTCGTGCGCGCCGTGCACGATGCCGCCCCTCCGTCGCTGACGCACGATCCGTATGTGGATCTCGTGCCGCCGCAAGGCATCAAGCTCACGCCGCGCCACTACGCTTATCTCAAGATTTCAGAAGGCTGTAATCACCGCTGCAGCTTCTGCATCATCCCGTCGATGCGCGGCAACCTCGTGAGCCGCCCGGTGGGCGATGTGCTGAGCGAGGCCGAGCGCCTGGTCAAGGCCGGCGTCAAAGAGCTGCTCGTGATCTCCCAAGACACCAGCGCCTACGGCGTGGACGTCAAATACCGCAGCGGTTTCTGGAACGGCCGCCCGGTAAAGACGCGCATGACCGAACTCTGTTCGGCCTTGTCGGATCTGGGCGTGTGGACGCGCCTGCATTATGTGTATCCGTACCCCAGCGTGGACGAAATCATCCCGCTGATGACCGACGGCAAGGTGTTGCCTTACCTCGACATTCCCTTCCAGCATGCCAGCCCGCGCATCTTGAAGCTGATGAAGCGCCCGGCGTTTGAAGACAAAACGCTCGCGCGCATCAAACAATGGCGCCAGGCCTGTCCCGACTTGACCATCCGCTCGACCTTCATCGTGGGCTTCCCCGGCGAAACCGAAGCCGAGTTCGAGTATTTGCTCGAGTGGATGACCGAAGCGCAATTGGATCGCGTGGGTTGCTTCCAGTACTCGCCCGTGGGCGGTGCACCGGCCAACGATTTGCCCGATCCCGTACCCGACGAAGTGAAGCAGGAGCGCTGGGAACGTTTCATGGCACATCAACAAGCCATCTCGGCAGCCCGCCTGCAAGCGAAGGTGGGACGCGAAATCGACGTGCTGATCGACGAGGTCGATGAAGACGGCGCCGTGGGCCGCTCAAGCGCCGACGCGCCCGAAATCGACGGCTGCGTGTATGTGGCCAGCGACCGCGTGCTCAAACCCGGCGATATGGTGCGCACGGTAGTCACCGATGCGGACGAATACGATCTTTGGGCCGATACGGTCTGAAGCGGATCCCGCGCGGATTAGATTGAACCAGCGTTTGATTGAACAAGATAATGCCCCGAACACCGGAGAGTGCGTTCGGGGCATTTTTTTCGCCGCATGCCGTGCGCGACGGCTACGCGCAGGCTATGGCGAGCTGACGGTTTTGGCGATGCCACTCACGGTTCGCCGCCACGCCAGTAAAAAACCGGTTTACAGGAAATCGGACAAATCGTCGGCGTGCTCTTCTTCAACGGCCAGGATCTCTTCCAGGATGCGACGCGTCGTCGGATCCTTGTCTCCCATGTAGTCGATCATCTGACGATAGCTATCGATCGCGATGCGCTCGGCAACCAGATTTTCGCGAATCATTTCTTCAAGCGTATTGCACTCGACGTACTCCGAGTGGCTGCGTTCCAGCAGTCCGTTCGGCGACATATTGGGTGCGCCGCCAAGCTGCACAATCCGCTCGGCCAACGTGTCGGCATGACCTTGTTCTTCGTTTGCGTGCTCGAGAAATTCGGCTGCGACCGGCTCGGCGTTCAGGCCCGTGGCCATAAAGTAGTGGCGCTTGTAGCGCAGCACACAGACGAGTTCCGTGGCGAGCGCCTCATTCAACAATTTCAGTACGGTCTCACGATCGCCGCGATAGCCGTCGGTCACTGCACCGTCTTCCAGGCTTTGACGCGCGCGCTGTCGAATACCCTTGATGTCGATTTCAAATGCACCGGTTTCGGTGTTGGCGTTTTGTGTACGTTGATCCATGGTTTTCGCTCCAGATAAGTTAAGCACCGCGACGGCTCCGCGTCGCCAGCTTCGATCGCGCGTCTTCTAAACGTGCGACAACATTTCAATCACTTCGGTATGCTTCACACTGATGTGCAGGAAGGGAGATCCGGTCACACACCGTGTTGGTGTTATCGGTGAAGGATTCAGCATTTTCCGTGCCTCAACCGCCATTTTTCGTACACTTAACAGTGATTCTCGTTGCCAAGATGCGAGTGATAACGCTTCCATCTTTTAGTTCTGCAGCACCATTTTTCAGCGATGTTTATGCCTATTCAAAACGTTTGTGTGTATTGCGGCTCCAACGCCGGCCGTCAACCCATCTATGCCGAGGTCGCGCAGCAACTCGGTAGAACGCTTGCCGAACGAGACATCGGTCTTGTCTATGGCGGCGCCAGTGTCGGCATCATGGGCATCGTTGCCGATGCCGTGATGGCCGCCGGTGGACGCGTTACCGGCATCATTCCCGATGCGCTGATGAAGAAAGAACTCGCGCACCTGTCGCTCACTGAACTCGTCGTGGTCGATTCGATGCATCAACGCAAAACGCTCATGGCCGAGCGTGCCGATGGCTTTATCGCCATGCCCGGCGGCGTGGGCACACTGGAAGAAATTTTCGAAACGTGGACGTGGGCGCAGCTGGGTTTTCACAAGAAACCGGTGGGCCTGCTCAACGTGGCTGGCTACTACGATCAACTCGCGGGCTTTCTGGATCACACCGTGGAAGAGTCGTTCATGCAGCCGCAGCACCGCGCAATGCTCGCCATCGAAAGCGACCCCGTGCGCCTGCTCGATCGCTTCGCCGCGTACGAGCCCCCCACCGTGTCGAAATGGATTCGCGCGGAGAAACTCTAAGTGCGCGTGCGACTCGCGGCCTTCGATTTCGACGGCACCCTGGCGGATACCTTTCCCTGGTTCGACAGCATCTTCGATAGCGTGGCCGAGCGCTATGGCTTTCGTCATGCGACGGCAGAGGAAAAGAAGATGCTGCGTACGCGCGATGCGCGCGGCATCATGGCGTTTCTCGGCATCCCGTTGTGGAAAGCGCCGATGATCCTGTCGCATGTGCGTAGCCGCATGGCAGCGGTCACGCCCGAACTGCTGCTGTTTGACGGCATGGCCGACCAATTGGCGCGGCTGAAGTCGGGCGGCGTGCGGTTGGCGGTGGTGAGCTCGAATGCCGAGAACAATGTGCGCCAGGTGCTGGGACCGGCGGCCGAATATATCGACACGTTCGCATGCGGCGCCGATGTGTTCGGCAAGCCCGCCAAGCTCAAACGCCTGGCGCGCGATAACGGTATCGCGGGCGAGCACGCGATCTTGATCGGTGACGAGCTGCGCGATATCGCGGCTGCGCGCGCAAGCGGCTGGCTGGCCGGTGCGGTGGCATGGGGCTATAACGACGGCGATACGCTTGCCGCTGAATCGCCGGACAGATTGTTTACAGATCCGCAGGAAATGGGCGACTGGCTGCTGAGCGACACGGCGGATTCTTTGCTGTAAATGCTGCCGCCGTGAATGCCACTGCTGTGAGTATTGCCGCTTGGAATATCACCGCTGCCAATGCCGCCACTTTGAATGCTGCCGCCGTGAATATTGCAGTCGTTCATATCGCCGCTGTAATTATCGCAGCTGTGAATACCACTGCTGTGACTATCGATTAAGCCGGCGACCAACCCCGCACAAACACATCGACCGGTTGACGCTTCGCACCCGGCTTTTGCAACACCGTCAAACGCAGCACGCCTTCGCCGGTTGCAACATCGATGCCCTCGGGCGTGGCGGCGAGCACGTCGCCAGGCGTGGCGGTTTTCAATCCGTTGCCGGCCACATCGGCCGCAAGCACCTGCGCCCCCCACACCTTGACCGGATCGGCCAGACCCGGCAAACGCGTGGTCGCGCCCGGCACGGGATCGAACGCGCGGATCCGTCGTGCTAGCGTCTCGGCCGGCAGCGACCAGTCGAGCGCGGCCTCGGCCTTATCGAGCTTGGCGGCGTAGGTCACGCCGGCTTCAGGTTGCGGCTGAGCAGCGGGCGCGTGCCCGTCTGCCATCGCCTGCACCACATCCACAATGGCGCGTGCACCCACTGCGGCCAACGCATCGTGCAGCGTGGCAGCCGTATCGTTCGGGCCAATCGGCACCGACCGGATATCGAGCATATCGCCCGTATCGAGGCCCACGTCCATCTGCATGATCGTGATGCCGGTTTGGGCATCGCCCGCTTCGATCGCACGCTGAATCGGCGCAGCGCCCCGCCATCGGGGCAGCAGGCTGGCATGAATGTTCAAGCATCCCAAGCGCGGCAGATCGAGTGTCCACTCCGGCAAGATCAGACCATAAGCAGCAACCACCATCACGTCCGGGGCCGCCTCGGTGAGCAGCCGATGCGCCTCTGCGGCTTCATCGGGATACTTGCCATCCAGCCGCAGACTGCGCGGCTGCGCCACAGCAATACCGGCATCGAGCGCCGCTTGCTTGACCGGGCTGGGCGTGAGTTTGAGTCCGCGGCCGGCAGGCCGGTCGGGCTGAGTCAACACAAGCGGAATGGTGTGACCGGCCTCGATCAGCGCAACGAGCGCCAACCGGGCAAATTCGGGCGTGCCCGCAAAAACGATACGCATCTCGTGAACCGCGCGCTCAAGCGCGCATGGCTTCGCGTTCGGCTTTGCGCATCTTGGTTTTGATGCGGTTTTGCTTGAGCAAGGACAGATACTCGACGAACACCTTGCCGTCGAGGTGATCGATTTCGTGCTGGATGCATACAGCCAACAGGCCATCGCAGTCGATTTCAAACGGCTTGCCGTTGCGGTCCAGCGCCTTCACGCGAACCTGCGCTGCGCGTTCGACTTCGTCGTACACGCCGGGCACCGACAGGCAGCCTTCTTCATACGTGCGCCGCTCTTCGCTTTTCCAGACGATTTCCGGATTGATGAAGGTTTGCAATGCCGACCCGTCTTCCGACACATCGATCGTGACGACGCGTTCATGCACGTCGACCTGCGTGGCAGCCAACCCGACACCAGGAGCGTCGTACATGGTTTCGGCCATATCCTTCACCAGCTTGCGGATACGATCGTCCACCACGGCCACAGGCTTGGCCTTCTTGTTCAGGCGCGCATCGGGGTATTGGAGGATGGAAAGCAAAGCCATGGAAAGGGGTCGCGATATCGCGGAATAAATGAAATAACCCCTATGATAATTCAACATGTCCTTGATTTCTAATCGTCTTTCTCTACTGACCCCATTTACTGCGGCCATTGCGTTCTCGCAACGGGCCGCTGCGATCCCTGGGGACAGTCATCCATTCCCTGGAACGTCTGGAGATCCCCTGGATGTAGGGCGATTTCTCAGCCATGCAGCTGCCATCCCGACGCGCGCTATGCCGTTGCCAATCGGGCTGTTGCAATGTGGCCGTTGTGCCTGCGCCTAGCGACGTGGCCAGTGCGTCTGCGCCTATCAACGTGGCAGATGCGCCTGCGCCTATTTCAGGTATGACAATTTCATCGCCATCGCGTGAGTGCAGTGTTTTTGACGTGCGACACTCGTTCGATGGATGCCCTCCCTCCCCCTCACGACTTGCCCTATTGGCTGCGACTCTCACTCACGCCGCATCTGGGGGTGCACGCCTATGCCCTCCTCAAGGCGTTCGGCCTGCCCCGCGATATCTTCGCGCAACCGACCGCACGACTCTTGGCCGTCGTGCCGCCCGCCATGGCCGAAACACTGCACCGACCCCCATCATCGGACATCGTGCAAGCGATCGAGACCACGCAAGTTTGGCTGAGGCACGCCGACCGCCATATCGTGACGCTGGCCGACCCCACCTATCCCCCGGCGCTGCTCACGCTGCCCGACCCACCCCTGCTGCTGTACGTTCGCGGTCATCTTCCGACGCTGCAACGCGCCGCACTGGCCATCGTGGGCGCCCGCAGCGCCACCGCCGACGGGCTCGATAACGCTCGCGCGTTCGCGCGCACCTTGGCCGGCAGCGGCTGGTGCGTGGTGAGCGGTCTGGCGCAAGGCATCGATGCGGCCGCGCATGGCGGGGCCATCGAGGCCGGTCCGCAGGCCGCCGGCACAATTGCCGTCATGGGTACGGGTGTGGATCTCGTCTATCCGGCGCGTCACCGCAAACTCGCCGACGCGATCGCAGCCCACGGCGCCTTGATCTCCGAGTTGCCGCTGGGCAGCGGCCCACGCAAGCACCACTTTCCGCGCCGCAACCGACTGATTGCAGGCCTGTCGCAAGGCGTGCTGGTCGTCGAGGCCGCGGTGCAAAGCGGCTCGTTGATCACCGCCCGTCTGGCGGCCGACGCCGGTCGCGAGGTCTTCGCCATCCCGGGATCGATCCACTCGCCGCTCGCGCGCGGCTGCCACGTCTTGATCCGACAAGGCGCCAAGCTCGTCGAAACCGCAGAGGACATCCTGGAAGAACTGCGCGCGCCCGACCTGTTCGGCCGCGCAGATCGCCTGGTCGACGCGCGTCGCACGCGCATCGTTGAAATCGGAATCGACGCGCAAACCGATAACGTTGCAGATGGAGCGGAAAACGGCGACCGCCGTGCCGTCCGATCGGTCAAAGCCCCCATCGACGCTCGTTCCGCAACCCGCACCGATCGCGCAGATCCTCTCCTGGCCGCCCTGGGCTTCGACCCTGTATCGATCGAAACGCTGGCCGCACGTACGGGCCTGGACGCGGCCAGCCTGAGCGCGCAGTTGATCACGCTCGAACTCGCCGGCCACGTGCACGCCCTGCCCGGCGACCGGTACCAGCGCCGGGCACGCCGATGACGATGTCCGCTTACACTAACCGTTATTCCCATACCCCATAACAAGCCCGGCGCGTAGTGGCAGACAACACGATCGGCGGGCCATCAGGAAGTCGCCATGTCCATGCCTAGCCGCGTCAAGATTGTTGAAGTATCGCCCCGCGACGGTCTGCAGAATGAAAAGCTGATCGTGCCCACGGATGTCAAAGTCGAACTCGTGGATCGGCTGACTCAAGCAGGCTTTCCCAACGTGGAGGCCACCTCGTTCGTGTCGCCCAAATGGGTGCCGCAAATGGCCGATGCCGCCGAGGTCATGGCGCGCATCCAACGCCGCCCGGGCGTGGTGTATTCGGTGCTCACACCCAACATGAAGGGCTTCGATGCGGCACGCGCCGCCGGCGCCGACGAGGTCGTGATCTTCGGCGCTGCGAGCGAAGCCTTTTCGCAAAAAAACATCAACTGCTCGATCGCCGAATCGCTCGAACGATTCGCGCCCGTGGCTGAAGCGGCCAAGGCTGCCGGCATCCGGTTGCGCGGCAGCATCAGCACCGCATTGGGGTGTCCGTATCAGGGCGACGTGCCGGTGGAAGACGTGGTGCGTGTTGCGCGCACGTTCATGGAGATGGGCTGCGACGAGATCGACGTGGCCGACACCATCGGCGTGGGCACGCCGCAGCAAGTGCGCAATGTGATGCGCGCCGTGACGGCCCATGTGGATCCGACGCGCGTATCAGGTCATTTTCACGACACGTATGGTCAGGCGCTGGCCAACATCCTTGCCGCGCTCGAAGCCGACATCGCGATCTTTCACACGTCGGTCGCGGGACTGGGCGGCTGCCCCTACGCCAAGGGCGCGACCGGCAATGTGGCCACCGAGGATGTGCTGTACATGCTGCGTGGCCTGAATATCGACACGGGTGTGGATTTCGATGCGGTGGTGGATATCGGCCAATGGATGGCCGCCCACCTCGACCGCAAGGGATCAAGCCGTGCCGGTAACGCGATCGCGGCAAAACGCGCGGCGTAAGCCAAGCCAGCCCGTGCGACATGCGCCGGGTGCGTGCACCCGATGCTTACAGCCTGCGCTTCAGGTGAACGCTGGGTCCTGACCGCGTCGTTGGCGGTCAGGCAGCACCGGCCAGACCGACGTGCTGCGTCGATCCACCGCATGGTACTTAGCGAATCGGCAACGCGTACATCAAGCCGCCATCGGTCCACTGCGCGTTCAAGCCACGCTTGATCTTCAACGGGCTGCCCTGGCCCACGTTGCGCTCGAAGCTCTCACCGTAATTGCCCACTTGCTTCACGATGTTGTAGGCCCACTTTTCGTCAAGCCCGAGGTTCTTGCCGGAGCCGGGCGTGACACCAAGGATGCGCTGAATGTTCGGATTCGGGCTTTTCAGTTGTTCGTCCACGTTCTTGGACGTCACACCATATTCTTCGGTTTCGATCATGGCCGATAACGTCCACTTCACGACGTTCAACCACGCATCGTCACCCTGGCGCACGAAGGGACCCAACGGTTCTTTCGAGATGATCTCGGGCAACACCACATAGTCGTCCGGGTTCTGCAGACGTGAAATGCGAATCGAGGCCAGGCCCGACGCATCGGTGCTGAAAACATCGCAGCGGCCCGTGGCAAACGCGTTGACCACTTCGTTGAACGTTTCGATCACGACCGGCGAGTACTTGACCTTGTTGGCGCGCGCCCAGTCGGCCAGCGTGTTTTCGTTGGAGGTGCCGGTCTGCAGGCAGATGGTGGCGCCATCGAGTTCTTTCGCACTTGCCACGCCCAGCTTCTTGGGTACCAGGAAGCCTTGACCATCGTAGAAATTGATGCCGGCATGAATCAGGCCGAGCGCCGTATCGCGTTGCTGCGTGACGGTGGTGTTGCGGGCCAGCAGATCCACCTCGCCGGATTGCAACGCCGTAAAGCGCTGCTGCGAATTGAGCGGCGTGATCTTGAACTTGCTCGCATCGCCAAACACGGCGGCCGCCACGGCGCGGCACAGGTCCACGTCGAGACCGGTCCATTCACCCTTGGCATCGGGCGCCGAAAACCCTGCGAAGCCGGTCGTGGTGCCGCATTGCACATGGCCGCGGTTTTTGACCGTATCCAACGTGGACGCGGGTTGGGCGGCAAACGCGCCCTGACTGACCGCCGCCAACAGGGCTGCGCCCGCCAAACCTTTGATTAATCGCATGACATGTGTCCTCGGGTGTAGATCGATCGGCGCCGCAGGTCGCGTGCCGGATGGCAAGCTTAGCCGCGCGCGCGGCGCCGTCCAAATAACCTGCGCGCAACCCCTTATAACCAAACTGCATCCTACATCCCGCGGTCCCTATGCGCGCGTCGACCGTGCCTTAAAAAGCACATGCTGCGCTTATGCAAAAGTGCGCGTGTCGTCGATGATCTTGCCGTCGTTGGGCAAACTGCGCGGCGCCACGCACGTGACCGTGGCGCGCAGCTTGGTCACATCCCGCATCGATTCGGCCATGCGGGACGCCAGCGCTTCCGAGGCCGACGCCGTTTCCACGGCCAGCGTCATGGCGTCGGCGCCCGCTTCGCCCGAAATCGTCAACCGCGCGCGGCCGGCTTCCGGATAACGACGCAACACTTCGGCCACTTGCGAGGGATGCACGAACAAACCGCGCACTTTGGCGGTCTGGTCGGCACGCCCCATCCAGCCCTTGATGCGCATATTGGTGCGGCCGCACGGCGAGGTGCCCGACATCAGCGCCGAGAGATCGCCGGTGCCGAACCGTACCAGGGGATAGTCGGGATTGAGCGTGGTGACCACCACTTCGCCCACCTCGCCTTCCGCCACCGCATCGTCGGTGCCAGGGCGCACGATCTCGAGGATCACGTCTTCGCCCACCACCAGCCCTTCGCGTGCTGCCGTCTCAAAAGCGATCATGCCCAGATCGGCGCTGCCGTAGGCCTGATAGCCTTCTACTCCACGCGCCTGCAACCACGTGCGCAAGGACGGCGGAAACGCTTCACCCGACACCAGCGCGCGTTTGAGCGATGGGAGCGCGACGCCGAGTTCGTCGGCCTTCTCCAAAATGATCTTCAAGAAGCTCGGTGTGCCGGTATAGCCGCCGGGTGCCAGATCGGCAATCGTGCGCACCTGCTGTTCGGTCTGACCCGTGCCGCCGGGAAACACCGTGCATCCCAAGGCATGCGCCGCCGTTTCCATCATCGAACCCGCGGGCGAAAAATGGTAGGCGAAGCAGTTGTAGACCAGCTCGCGCGACCGGAAACCCGCGGCATACAGCGCGCGTGCAAACCGCCAGTAATCGGGGCGCCGGCTTTCCGGTTCGTAGATCGGGCCGGGAGACGAAAACACGCGGGCGGCATCGCCCCAACCGATCGCCGAGAAACCGCCGAAGGCGCTGGCCGCACCGGCGGGCCCCGCCTCGCGCGCCGCCGTTTGCGCCTCGAGCAAGGCGTGCTTGCGCAACACCGGCACCCGTTCAAGCGCCGCGCGCGACGTGACGGCCTGGGGATCCACGCCCGCCAACTGCCGCGCAACGGCCGGCGCACGCGCCACAGCTTGCGCCAGCGTCGCGGGCAGCGCGTGCATCAGCGCCTGCTCACGCGCTTCGGGCGCGCGCGTCTCCAATGCATCGAAAAATTCTGCCATGTGAACCTCTGAATGGGAGTGCCGGTTAGGCCAGCCAGCGCTTGCGCCGGCGATAGAATTTGTTGTCGCGAAAGCTCTTGCGCTCGCCGCTGGCGATGCCCAGATAAAACTCTTTCACGTCTTCGTTGCGCGCCAGGGCACTGGCTTCGCCGTCCATCATGACGCGGCCGTTTTCGAGGATGTAGCCGTAATCGGCGTACCGCAACGCGATATTCGTGTTTTGTTCAGCGAGCAGAAAACTCACCTTTTCGCGCGTATTCAAATCGCGCACGATGTGAAAGATTTCCTCCACGATCTGCGGCGCCAGTCCCATGGAAGGCTCATCCAGCAAAATCATGTGCGGGTCGGCCATCAACGCGCGGCCGATCGCCGTCATTTGCTGTTCGCCGCCCGACGTGTAGCCTGCCTGACTGGTCCGGCGTTGCTTGAGGCGAGGAAAATACGCATACACGCGCTCGAGCGCGGCGTTCATGTCGCCCCGACTCAAGCGGCGTGTATACGCACCGGACAGCAGATTTTCCTCGATCGTCAGATGCGCGAAGCAATGACGACCCTCCATGACCTGCACCACGCCGCGCTTGACCATATCGGCCGGCGTGAGCTTATCGACCCGCTCGTTGCGATAGCGGATCTCGCCCTTGGTGACATCGCCGCGCTCGCCTTGCAGCAGATTGGAAATCGCCCGCAGCGTGGTGGTTTTGCCGGCCCCGTTGGCACCCAGGAGCGCCACGATGCGCCCCAGAGGCACCTGCAGCGACACGCCTTTGAGCACGAGGATCACATGGTTGTAGATCACCTCGATGCCGTTGACGTCCAGCAGCAGTTCGGGCGCCGGGACAGCCGCGGACGGCAATTGAGCGGGCGATTCGATCATGACGCGTCTCCGATCAGCCGCAGGTACGCGGCGTGATGTTCTTCTCTTTGGCGTAGCGGGCCGCGGCATCCTTGACCAACGGGCCCACGATCGACTTGTCCGACGTGTACCAGTCCGACACGATGTTGAACTTCGCGCCGTCCCACTGCACGATGCGCGACCAGTCATCGCCCATGTGATTGGCGCACGAGGTTTTCACCGGCCGCATGATGTCGCCAAAGCCCAGCGCATCGAGACGCTCTTGCGTGAGGTTGAGGTTTTCAAAGCCCCAGCGCACCTGCTCCGACGTCATCGATTTGCCCTTGCCGTACTTTTCCTGCGCGGCGCGGATCGCTTCCACCTGCAGCATCGAGATCATCATGCCGCGCGTGTGTGCCAAGGTACCCAACGTCGTGGTGCCGCTACGGTCGGCGCCCTCACCCTTGTCGTAGACGAACTTCTTGAGGTCGTCATAGACCTTGCCTTTGGCGCCGCTGTTGTGAATCGTGACGGCGTTGTAGCCCTTGGCGACCGGTCCCAGATCCTTCACGTCGCCTTCCGAGCCCGCCCACCAGATCGCGTACATTTTTTCGCGCGGATAGCCGCTGGCCTGGGCTTCACGAATGGCCGTCGGCGTCATGATGCCGGCGCTCCAGAGCAGCACGTAGTCGGGCCGCTGCTGGCGAATCTGCAGCCAGGTCGACTTTTGTTCGACGCCAGGCGCCGTGACCGGGAAGAGCGACAACGCAAAACCGTTTTTCTCGGCCCGCTTTTGCAGCAGCGCGATCGGCTCCTTGCCGTACGGCGAGTCGTGATAAACCAGCGCGATCTTCTTGCCCTTGAGCTTGTCTTCACCGCCTTCCTTCTTGGCGATGTCCTGGATCATCGTGTCGGCCGCAGTCCAGTATGTGCCCAACAACGGGAAGTTCCATTCGAACACCGTGCCGTCGGCCGATTGCGAGAGGCCATAGCCCACCGTTTCAACCGGCACCTTGTCGATCGGTGCCTTGTCGCTGATGGCGAAGGTGATGCCCGTGCTTTGCGAATCGAAGCCCGATGCGCCGGTGGGGCCCTGGCTCTTCAGGCGCTCATAGCACTCCACACCGCGATCCGTGGCATACGCCGTTTCGCATTCTTCATACGTGATTTTCACGCCGTTGACGCCGCCATCGCGCGCGTTGACCAGCTTGAGGTAATCCAATTTGCCGTCGGCCCAAGGAATCCCCAACGGCGCGAACGAGCCGGTGCGGTAAACCAGCAGCGGCACGAACTGATCGGCCGCCTGGGCCGGCATTGCGATGGCGCCCATGGCGCTTGCCACGCCGGCGACCGCCAACATGCGTGCGACGGACTTGATGTTCAGACGTTTCATCTCCACTACCTCCAGACGGTGTGCCAGCACACCAGGATTGGCCCGGTCTATTGCCAGGTATTCAATTGGCGCCGAAGCATGCTTCAGCGGCCTTGTTCAGTACGTCGATACTTGGTACTTAAAGACTATCGGTTCATCTCACACTTCAATGCGGAAACGGCCAGATACGCAGCTTCTCGCGGCCGATGCTCCACAACCGCGCCAGACCATGCGGCTCGGCGATCAGGAAGAACACGATCAGCGCGCCAAACACCATATGCTCGATATGCACGATCAGATCCACCGGCAACGGCAAACCCAGCCAACGCGGAATGCCCGACAGCGCCACCGGCACCAGCACGATGAACGCCGCGCCGTAGAAGCTGCCGACGATCGAGCCGAGCCCGCCGATGATCACCATGAAAAGCAATTGGAACGAGCGGCTGAGATCGAACGCCAGCGGCTCCCATGAGCCCAGATGAATGAAGCCCCACAGTGCGCCGGCCACGCCCACGATGAACGAGCTCACCGCGAAGGCCGTGAGCTTGGCGTACATGGGCCGGATGCCGATCACCGCTGCTGCCACGTCCATGTCGCGAATCGCCATCCATTGACGGCCGAGCGCGCCGCGCACGAGGTTCTTGGCCATCAGCGAAAACACCACGACGAAGAGCAGCACGAACAGATACTTCTGCATCGCGCTTTGCACCGGCAAGCCGAAGGCAAATAGCGCCGGCACCGATACGTTGCCCGACGACGAGTAGTTGGTGAAGAACGGGATACGCAGAAAGGCCCAGTCGATGAAGAACTGCGCCGCCAGCGTCGCCACAGCGAGATACAGGCCGCGAATGCGCAAGCTGGGAATGCCGAACGCCACACCCACCACCGTGGCGCATATGCCGCCCAGCAGAATCTGCAGCAGCAGCGGCATGCCCGGAAAGCGCGTGCCGAAGTTCCAGGCCGCATAGGCGCCCACCGCCATGAACGCGCCGGTGCCCAGCGAGATCTGGCCGCAATACCCCACCAGGATATTCAAGCCCACAGCAGCCAGCGACAAAATCAGGAAGGGAATCAGAATGGCGCGCAGCAGATAGTCGCTTGCCAACATCGGCACGCCGATGAACGCGATCGCAAGCAGAATGAAGATGGCAACGCGATCCTGCAGGATCGGAAAGATCTGCTGATCGGCGGCGTAGCTGGTTTTGAATTGACCGTTTTCGCGATAGAACATGGCGGTGTTTCCTCAGACCCGGTCGATGATTTTTTCGCCGAACAGCCCTTGTGGCCGAAACAGCAGGAAGACGAGGGCAAGGACGTAGGCAAACCAGATTTCGATGCCGCCGCCCACGAACGGGCCCAGATACACCTCCGAGAGCTTTTCGCCGACGCCAATGATGAGGCCGCCGATGATGGCGCCCGGCACCGAGGTCAAGCCGCCCAAAATCACCACGGGCAACGCCCGCAGCGCCGCTGTCGAGAGCGTGAACTGCACGCCGAACTTCGATCCCCAGATCACGCCCGCCACCAGCGCCACCAGCCCCGCCACGCACCAGACGATGACCCAGATGCGATTGAGCGGAATGCCGATGGATTGCGCCGCCTGATGGTCGTCAGCCACTGCGCGCAACGCGCGCCCGGTGGCCGTGAACTGAAAGAACACGGCCAGTGCCGCGACCAGCAATGCAGCGATCACCGCGGCCGTCAGATCTTCCAGACTGATCAACAAACCGCCCTCAAAGATCGATTCGAGAATGAACATCGGCTCCTTGGGCATGCCCACATTGATCGAATACACCGAACTGCCGAAGGCGATCTGGCCGGCGCCGTCAAGGAAATAGCTGATGCCCAGCGTGGCCATGAGCAAGGTGGCCAGATCCTGGTTGACCAGATGCCGCAGCACCAACCGCTCGATCACCACCGCCAGCAAGAACATGATCGCTGCCGCCACGATGAACGCCAGTACGTTGGCCAGCAGCATGTTCTCGAAGCCGAACCAGCGCGGAATCCATTCCGAAAAGCGCGCCATGGCAAGTGCGGCGACCAGCACCATCGCGCCTTGCGCGAAGTTGAAGACGCCGGACGCCTTGAAGATCAACACGAAGCCCAGGCCGATCAGCGCGTACAGCATGCCGCTCATCAAACCGCCGAACAGGGTTTCCAAAAAGAATGCCATGGTGTGTGTTCCCTCGTCCGCTTAGTGGGCCACGCCGAGATAGGCGCGCACGACATCTTCGTTGGCGCGCACCGCTTCGGGCTCGCCGTCGCCGATCTTTTTGCCGTAATCCAGCACCACAACGCGATCCGAGATATCCATCACCACGCCCATGTCATGCTCGATCAATACGATGGTGGTGCCGAACTCGTCGTTCACGTCGAGAATGAAGCGGCTCATGTCCTGCTTCTCTTCGATGTTCATGCCGGCCATCGGCTCGTCGAGCAGCAGGATGCGCGGCTCCATCGCCAGCGCGCGTCCTAGATCGACGCGCTTTTGCAGGCCATACGGCAAGCGGCCAACCGGTGTTTTTCGAAACGCCTGGATCTCCAGAAAATCGATGATGTTCTCGACGAACTGGCGATGTTGCATCTCTTCGCGCGCGGCGGGCCCCAGCCGGATCGCTTGCGCGAAGAGGCTGCTGGTCATGCGCAGATTGCGGCCGGCCATGATGTTGTCCAGCACACTCATGCCCTTGAACAATGCCAAATTCTGGAACGTGCGCGCCACACCCATCTCGGCCGCGCGCCGCGGCGTCATGCGGCGGAATTGCTCCCCGTGCAGATGGATCTCGCCTTGCTGCGGCGTATACACGCCATTGATCACGTTGAGCATCGAGCTCTTGCCGGCGCCGTTGGGGCCGATGATGGCGCGAATCTCATGCTCGCGCACATCGAAAGAAATATCGGTGAGCGCCTTCACGCCACCGAAAGCCAGCGAGATGTGTTGCAGATCGAGGATGACCTCGCCGATGCGGTCGTTGCGGGATGTCGATTGCGTCATGATCAGGCTGCCTTGGCTTGCGCGCGCACGGGGAGCGTGCGAGCCGTGGCGATCCGCAGGTCGGCCGAAACGCGGCCGGAGCGGCCGTCTTCGAACTTCACTTCGGTATCGATGTATTGGCTGGTGCGGCCCTCGAACAAGGCTTCGACCAGCACGGCATATTTGGTGGCGATGAAGGCGCGGCGAACCTTGCGGGTGCGCGTCAGCTCGTCGTCATCGGGATCCAGCTCCTTGTGCAGAATCAAAAACCGATGGATCTGCGAGCCCGACAACTGCGGGTCGCCCGCGAGATCGGCATTCACTTGCTCCACACATTCGGTGATGAGGGCGTACACCTCGGTCTTGCTCGCCAGATCGGTGTAGCCGGCGTACGGCATGCCGCGGCGCTCGGCCCAGTTGCCCACGGCTTCGAGATCGATGTTGATGAAGGCGCACACCTCGTCGCGATTGGCACCGAAGGCCACCGCTTCCTTGATGAACGGAAAGAACTTGAGCTTGTTCTCGATGTACTTGGGTGCAAACAGGCCGCCGTCGGCCAGCTTGCCCACATCCTTGGCGCGGTCGATGATCTTGAGCTGCCCTTCTTCGTCCAGATAACCCGCGTCGCCCGTGAGAAACCAACCCTCCGCGTCGAACGCGTCGCGCGTGGCATCGGGGTTGCCGTAGTACGCCTTGAAGAGCCCCGGACTTTTCACCAAGATCTCACCGTTGCCGGCGATTTTGATTTGCACACCTGCCACTGGGGGACCCACGGTATCGGCCCGCACCCGGCCATCGGCCTGCACGCACACGAATACCGACGTCTCGGTCGATCCGTACAGCTGCTTGAGATTGATGCCGATCGAGCGATAGAACACGAACAAGTCGGGCCCGATGGCTTCGCCGGCGGTATAGGCCACCCTTACGCGGCTCATGCCCAGGCTGTTGCGCAACGGGCCGTATACGCAGATATTGCCGACGCCGTATTTGAAGCGGTCCCAGCCACTCACCGCTTCGCCATCGAAAATGCGCGTTCCGACGCGGCTCGCCAGGGCCATCGCGCGCTTGTACATGGCGCGCTTGATCCGGCTTGCGTCTTCCATGCGAATCGTCACCTGCGTGAGCAAGGCTTCGAGCACCCGCGGCGGCGCAAAGTAATAGGTGGGGCCGATATCGCGCATATCGATCGCCACCGTTTCGGGCGACTCGGGATGGTTGACGGTAAACCCCGTCACCAACAACTGCGTGTACGAAAACATGTTCTGCCCGATCCAGGCGGGCGGCAGATAGGCCAGCACGTCTTCGCGATCGGTGAGGTTTTCAAGCGCGGCGATCGCTTGCGCACGGTCGATCAACGCATGGTGGGTGAGCACCACGCCCTTGGGCTTGCCAGTGGTGCCCGAGGTGTAGAACATCGCGGCGGTATCGTCCGGGCGCACCGCAGCCGCAGCCTGGGTCACGTAATCGGGATGCGCGGCGGCATGATCGCGGCCTTGCTGCTCGGCGGCTTCCCAGGCGACCAGCATCGGATCGCTGTAGTGGCGCAACCCGCGTGGGTCGTCGTACACCACATAGGCCAGATCGGGGCATTGCCCACGGATCTCCAGCATCTTGTCGACCTGTTCCTGATCCTCCACCACCGCCACGCGCACGGCGGCATCCTGCAGCACGTAAACCATCTCCTGCGCCACGGCATCCTGGTAGAGCGGCACCGGAATCGCGCCCAGCATCTGCGTGGCCATCATCGCGATATACAAGCGGGGCCGGTTCTCGCCCACCACGGCCACGTGCTGGCCGGATTGCACGCCAAGCGCCGCCAGGCCGTGCGCCATGGCGCGGGCCGCATCGGCAACGTCGCGCCAGGACAAGGTCTGCCAGATGCCGAGATCCTTCTCGCGGATCGCGGGCCGGTCGCCGCGAACGGCGGCATGGGCGAACAACAGCGACGGAAAAGTATCCGTCGCTGCCGGCATCGGTGGGGATGCGGGCAGGGCGTGCTCCACGTTGTCTCCTGTCGGTCATTCCGCCGTCTGTTGAACGCCGGATGCCGCTGCTTTTAGATGTTTAGATTTATTGCAGGACATAAGGTATAAGCATTTAGCGCCGACCAACTGTCGTGAGCATGACATTCGCGCACGTTCAAGGGTATACACCGATGCAGCTGTCCGACTCCCTCCACCTTGCCGCCGCCTGGTTTCGTCAACTCGACGCCGACCAACGCGCCCGCGTGGAGCAGGACATCGCGGTGGCCCATATCGGCGCCGGCGCGATCGTGGAACGCAAAGGCGAACTCGCCCAGGCCTGGATCGGCGTGCTGTCGGGATTGGTGAAAGTGTCGGTGGCCAATGCCGACGGCAAGCAGGCCTCGCTCACCGGCGTGCCGGCCGGTGGCTGGATCGGCGAGGGGTCGCTACTGAAACACGAGATCCGCAAGTACGACGTGGTCGCGCTGCGCGACAGTGCCATTGCGCGCCTGCCGGCCGCCACCTTCGAATGGCTGCTGGACACCAGCTTTCCGTTCAATCGCTATCTGCTGCATCAGCTCAACGAACGCGTCGCGCAATTCATCGGCAAAGCCGAAAACGATCGGCTGCTCGACGCCGATGCACGCGTCGCCCGCTGCCTGGCCGAACTCTTCAATCCCCTGCTCTATCCCGGCATGGGAATGCGGCTGGCGATCACGCAGGAAGAGGTCGGCTATCTCGCCCGCGTCTCGCGCCAGCGCGCCAATCAGGCCTTGAGCACGCTGGAATCGGCGGGCCTGCTGCATGTGGAATACGGCGCCGTGCGGGTGCTCGATATCGACGGCCTGAAGCGGTACAAGGGCGACGAAGACGCGCAGCACGCCGAAGACAAACTCGCCGCGCGCAAGGCGGCGCAAACGCATTCGGCTTGACGTGATTCAGGTGCAGCACCGTCGATCCGGCGGATCGGCTCGGCATGCCTCGTGCGCGGCACCGTCGATCCGGCGGATGCGCATTCGCCTTGTTCGTCAACGATGCGGGCCATAAATGATTGGACGCGCATGACCTGGACATCCACCACCGAGACACTCGAAGCGATGGCCCTATCGGCGGTGCTGCGCCCATTACACCGTCCGCGATATCATTGACCCAAATGAAAATCCAACTGCTCTCGGATCTGCATCTCGAGAACGATCCCAGCTTCCAAGCGACCCCCGATCCTGCTGCCGACCTGCTCGTGCTGGCGGGCGACGTGGGGTCGTACCAGAACGGCTCGCGTCTTGAAGAAGACGACTACGGCCTGGCCCGCTTTTCGCCGCGCCATGGCTGGCCGGCACCGGTGCTGTTCGTGCCCGGCAATCACGAATATGACAGCGCGGATTTCGACGCGACCCACGCGCGACTGCGGGCGTTGTGCGACGCATTGGATATTCAATGGCTGGAACGCGAAACCCGCATCATCGACGGCATACGGTTTATCGGCACCACGTTGTGGAGCGATTTCGACGCCCTCGTTGAGCCCCGCGACGATATGACGCAAGCGCTGCGCAAACGCGGCAAGGCCTTTCGTGCGGCCAATTTTTATTTGGAAAAGGCCGGCACCACGCGTCATGGATTGCCGTTCATGGCCGAAGAGATACGTGAGCACGCGTTGACATGCCAAGCGTGGCTTACCGACGCCTTGAACACGCCCTTCGATGGCCCGACGGTTGCGGTCACGCACTTCGCGCCCACCCTGGCGAGCGCCGATCCGCGCTATGGCCTCACACCCGGCACGGCGGGCTTCTGCAATGGGCTAGACGCGCTGTTGCCCAAAGCGGACGTGTGGCTGCACGGCCACCTGCACTGCGCCTTCGATTATGTGAAGGACGGTTGCCGCGTTGTGGCCAACCCGCTGGGGTATGAAAAGAAAGGCGAGCAGGTGGATTTTCAGCCGCAGCTGACGATCGAGGTGGCTGTACGCTGAAACCTTTCGAGTTTCAGCCTGCCGCGAATGCGCGCGATGATCGGTTGCCACCGTTGCGGCTGCGTTTACGTTTGCGATGCCCCATGACTGAACACGTACGTGTAGACCAGAAAAAACACGATCAAGCCCAGATCGAGCAAAAACGCTTCCCATAGCGACACCCTGACGTTGGATGATTTCCGCGAATCACTGCGTGAGCGGGAAGCGGCGCGTACGCAACTTGCCGCGCCCTTGCATCGGAATGCGACGCCCTCATCAGCCTCGCTGCCTGCGGCCCTGCGCCCTTGATCGACGACATCAAAGGCACCGCGTTTCCCACTGGCGATGTGTCGTTCAGCTGCGTCTCGTCGCTGCTCGGCGCACCCTCGGTGACCACGCCGGTATTGGCCGTGAACGGGATGCCTTTGGGGATTCAGGTGATGGGGCAGCATCACGACGATGCCAAGGTGACCGGGATTGCGTGCTGGTTGGCGAACGCGTCGCTTGGCTGACTGACGATGCAGGGAAGCATGCCGTCTCTCGATCCTTTCGTCAGTTAGCTAACTGACGATGTAGGGAAGCGTGCCGTCCCTCGATCCTTTCGTCAGTTAGCTAACTGATGATCTGAGGCCGCATAAGGTCCGCCAATCATTTCGTCAGTTAGCTAACTGACGATTTGAAAGGCGTAGGTTTGCCGCGAGCCTCCTCCCCATCTGTGGACCAACCTGGGGGCCAGCGCTCTCATTTTTACGTTGGCGTAAGTTGAACGACAGCGGTCGTAGACTATGTCAGTTGAGCGACAGCGGCCGTGGACTACGCCGCGATCGCAGGATATTCCGCCGACGCATCGGGCCAAGGGGTCAGCACCTCGAAGCCCGTCTCAGTCACCGCCACCATGTGCTCCCACTGGGCCGACAGCGAGTGGTCCTTCGTCACCACCGTCCATCCATCGCCAAGCGTCTTCACTTGCGAACGACCGGCATTGAGCATCGGCTCGATGGTAAAGATCATCCCAGGCTCGAGCGTGGCACCCGCACCCGGACTGCCGTAATGCAGCACCGTGGGTTCGCTCGGTATCGTTAAGTTAAACGAGCACTTCCAAACCGTGCTTCTTTACGACCTGCAGTAGCTTTGCGGCCATGCCGCGCGGTTGCTTCAGACCTGCCTCCCACGCGCTCACCGTTGCTGTTCGGGTGTTGAGGTAATGCGCAAACACGGCTTGACTGACCTTTGCTGCACGACGCATACGAACGATGTCGTCAGGATGTAGAGGCGACGCGGCCTGAAGGCACATCGCATCAAACTCGAGCATTTTCGCGTCGTCGACCCTACCTGCTTCGCGCAGATCAGAAACAGCGCTGTGTATCGCCTCAAAAGCAGGTGATTTGAATTCTTGCAGGGGTTTGGCTTTCATGTTGGCATGATCGGGCGATCAAATTAGCAGCGCGATGACCATCGTGAAAGGTGCTTCCGTCCGCTTTTCAGGACGCCGCGAGTACGCGCTTTTCGCCGCCGAGATCCAGGTTCTTCCAGATCGCCATCGGTGCTTCGGCGCTGTTGAGCGAGTAGAAGTGCAGCCCAGGGGCGCCGTTGTCGAGCAGGTTCTGGCAGAGCGCCGTCACCACATCCACGCCGAACGACCGGATCGAGGCCTTGTCGTCGCCGAACGACGCGAGACGCAGGCGAATCCAGCGTGGCACTTCGGCACCGCACATGTCGGAGAAGCGCATCAGCTGCGTGTGATTGGTGATGGGCATGATGCCCGGCACGATGGGCACCGTCACGCCGCGGGCTTGTGCCCGGTCGACGAAATCGAAGTACGCATCGGGATTGAAAAAGTACTGGGTGATCGCACTATCGGCGCCCAGGTCGACCTTGCGCTTGAAATTATCGAGGTCGGATTCGGGGTTGGCGGCTTGCGGATGCATCTCCGGATAAGCCGCCACCTCGATATGAAACCAGTCGCCCATTTCCTCGCGGATAAAGGCGACCAGATCGCTGGCATAACGCAACTCGCCCGCATCGCCGCCCATACCCGAAGGCAGGTCGCCGCGCAGCGCCACCACACGCTTGACGCCCTCGGCTTTGTAGGCCGCGAGAATCGCACGCAGATCATCGCGCGTGGAACCCACGCACGACAAATGCGGCGCCGCTTCGCAACCGAGATTGCTCAACGTGCGCACCGTCGTGGCCGTACCCGCGCGTGTCGAGCCCCCCGCCCCAAACGTGACGCTGACGTAGCGCGGATGCATGGCCAGCATCTGCTTGGCCGCGCGCACCAGGCGCTCGGCGGCAGCGATGTCGCGGGGCGGGAAAAACTCGAGGCTGATCGCCGGGGTATCGGTAACTGACATGGATGCGGCCGTTGCGTTGATCAGGCGATGATGCGGGAAAGCAGACCCGAGATCAGCGAATACAGAATCGCGCCACCCACAGCCCACCAGAAACCGTTGACCTGGAAGCCCTTGAGCACGCTGCCGGCGAACCAGAACAGCAGCGCATTGAGCACCAGCAGGAACAAGCCCAGCGTGATGATGGTGATCGGCAGCGTGAGCAGCACCAGCACGGGCTTGACCAGCATGTTCAACAAGCCCAACACCAGCGCGGCAATGAGCGCCGAGCCGAAGCTCGCCACGGCAATACCGGGTAGCAGATAGGCCACCACCAATAAGGCGACGGCGTTCAAAATCCAAACGAGAAGCATGGTCAGCATGGCCTATCTCCGAGCAAAGTGCAGTGGGTTGTTGATTAGTAACGGTAGTGATTGGACTTGAACGGGCCTTCGACCGGCACGCTGATGTAGTCGGCTTGATCCTGACGCAACGTGGTCAAGTTCACACCGAGTTTTTTCAGGTGCAGACGTGCGACCTTTTCATCCAGATGCTTGGGCAACACGAATACCTTGCCGGTTTCGTAGGCTTCATTGCGCGTAAACAATTCGATCTGTGCAATCGTCTGGTTCGTGAACGACGACGACATCACGAACGACGGGTGACCCGTGCCGCAACCGAGGTTGACCAGACGGCCTTGCGCCAGCAGGATGATGCGCTTGCCATCGGGGAAGATCACGTGATCGACCTGGGGCTTGATTTCTTCCCAGGTGAGATCTTCAATACCGGCGACGTCGATTTCGTTGTCGAAGTGACCGATGTTGCAGACGATGGCTTGGTCTTTCATCTTGTTCATGTGCTCACGGGTGATCACATGGTAGTTGCCGGTGGCGGTGACGAAGATGTCGGCCTGGGCGGCCGCTTCGTCCATCGTCACGACCTTGAAGCCTTCCATCGCCGCCTGCAATGCGCAGATCGGATCGATTTCGGTAACCCACACCTGGGCGCGCAGGGCGACCAACGCTTGTGCGCAACCCTTGCCCACGTCGCCGTAACCGGCCACGACTGCGATCTTGCCTGCCACCATCACATCGGTGGCGCGCTTGATGCCGTCGACCAGCGATTCGCGGCAACCGTACAGGTTGTCGAACTTGGACTTGGTGACCGAGTCGTTGACGTTGATGGCGGCAAACGCCAACTCGCCCTTTTGCGACATCTGATACAGACGCAGCACGCCTGTGGTGGTTTCTTCCGTCACGCCCTTGATCTGGGCCAGACGGGTCGAGTACCACTTGGGATCGCGCGCGATCGTGGCCTTGATGGCGGCGTAGAGCACACGCTCTTCTTCGCTGCCCGGCTTGGCCAATACCGACACATCCTTCTCGGCCTTGGCGCCCAGATGCAGCATCAACGTGGCATCGCCGCCGTCGTCCAGAATCATGTTGGCGTGTTCGCCATTCGGCCACTCGAACAGCTTGTGCGTGTAGTCCCAGTATTCGGCCAGCGTTTCGCCCTTGACGGCAAATACGGGCGTGCCATTGGCGGCGATGGCTGCGGCGGCGTGATCCTGGGTCGAGAAAATATTGCACGATGCCCAACGCACTTGCGCACCCAGCGCTTCGAGCGTCTGGATGAGCACGGCGGTCTGGATGGTCATGTGCAGGCTGCCGGCGATGCGCGCGCCCTTCAACGGCTGCGACGCGGCGTATTCTTCGCGCGTGGCCATCAGGCCCGGCATTTCGGTTTCGGCGATGGCGATTTCGCGTTGGCCCCAACCGGCCAGCGACATATCGGCAACGATGAAGTCGCCCTGGGCTACATTTTTATCGGTAACGGTATTCATACGTGCTCCACAATTTTGGACGGCGCCTAGGCGCAAACCTTGGAAAGGCATGCAAGCCGAACGATTGCAGTTCACGACAGTTGAACGCGCCCGCCCTTGGCCATTGCATGCGACAAAGGTGAGCGCCGTTGCCTGGATGCCGCCCGAGGGCCGCACCCAAAACCAGGAAACCTGAGCCTGGCAGCCGGCAACTCAGTGCTCGGCCGTCGCAACGCTCCTCAGGTCTGGCCGGTATTGTAACGGGAAGGACGGCGGGAAGAAAGCGCCACATGCGGGAAAACGCGCAGGCGGGCGCAGACGATTGCAACGCCTGATCGTGCGCCTACTTGTTGTTGCGGCGCGGGTAGCCTTGGGCCAGGATGCGCGTCCAGACGACTTGCCGCTCGGCTTCGTCCATGAAGACCCAATTGGCCACTTCCATGGCCGTGCGGCCACACCCTCGGCAGATATCGTCGAACAGGGTGGAGCACACCGCCACGCAAGGTGAATCGGTGGCGGTAAACGAATCCCGCTTTGGGGCGGCGGGTGGCGTGGAAGCGTCGGCGGCACGGGGCCGCGCGACCTCTTTGAAGTCGGTCATGAAATCAGGATAGCACTGGGGTCGAGCACTGCTGCAGGTATCCCTTACGGTGTGGGGGATACCGCGATTTTACTGTGCAGGACGGCGGCGCTTGACCTCGTCATCGGACGGCAGGAAGTCTCCACCGGGACGATAGACCGGGTCGACCATGATGCCCTTGCCGTCCTTGATGCCCAGCTTGCCCACGAAAGCGCCCAGCGTCGACTGATGGTCGATGGCGCGATACTGGATGGGGCCGAAGGGGCTGACGAGTTCGAGGCCGGTGAATGCCGTGATCAACTTTTCGGTGTCGGTGCTGCCGCCGGCGCGACGAATGCCGGCCGCAAGCGATTGGATCGTGGTGTAGCCGATGATGGAACCGAAGCGGGGATGGTCTTTGAACTTGGCCTGATAGGCCGTCAGGAAAGCCTTGTGCTCTGGCGTATCGATGCTCTGCCACGGATAGCCGGTGACGATCCAGCCCTCGGGCGTATCGGCGCCCATGGGGTCCAGATACTCGGGCTCACCGGTGAGGAGGCTCACCACGGGGGTCGCCGGAAACAACCCGCGCACATTGCCTTCGCGCGCGAACTTGGCCACGTCTGCGGCAAACAGCACATTGAAAATGGCATCGGGTTTTGCGTCGGCCAGGGCCTGCACCACACTGCCGGCATCGACCTTGCCCAATGGCGTGGCCTGCTCGGCCACGAACTCGACATCGGGCTGGACGGCGCGCAGCAACGTCTTGAACGTCGCCGCCGCCGACTGGCCGTATTCATAATTGGGATAGACGATCGCCCAACGCTTCTTGTTGAGCTTGGCCGCCTCGGGAATCAACATCGCGGTCAACATATAGCCCGATGTGCGCAACCGGAACGTATACCGGTTGCCGTTTTCCCACACGACCTTGTCGGTGATCGTTTCGCTGGCCAGAAAGAAGGTTTTGCGCTGGCGGGCAAAGTCCGCCAATGCAAGACCGATATGCGACAGGAACGAGCCTGCGAGCACGTCCACGCGTTCACGCGTGAGCAGCTCTTCGGCCGCGCGCACCGCGTCGCCGGGGTTGGCGTTGTCGTCGCGGGTGATCAACACCAGCTTGCGGCCATCGATGCCGCCTGCCTCGTTGATCTCCTCGACTGCGAGCTCCATCCCTTTGCGGTAAGGCTCCAGAAACGCCGGCTGAGACTTGTAGCTGTTGATCTCACCGATCTTGATCGGTTCGGCAGCACCTGCATGGCCCACCATCGAGCCGGCCAGAACACCCGTCAGGGCGAGGCCGGCAATCCGGCGTTTCCAGAGCTTCATTGCATCTTCCCTTTAACGTAACACCTGGAGAACGAGATCAGACCGCGCGCTTGAGATCGGCGACCTTATCGGTGGCTTCCCACGAGAACTCGGGCTCGGAACGGCCGAAGTGACCATAGGCAGCCGTGGCCGAATAGATCGGACGCAGCAGGTCGAGCATGTTGACGATGCCCTTGGGACGCAGGTCGAAATGCTCGCGCACCAGCTTGGCGATCTCGTCATCGGGGATGACGCCCGTGCCTTCGGTATACACCGTGACGTTGATGGGCTCGGCCACGCCGATGGCATAGCTCACCTGCACCTGGCACTGACGCGCCAGGCCGGCTGCCACGACGTTCTTGGCCACGTAACGCGCGGCATAGGCGGCCGAACGGTCGACCTTGGACGGATCCTTGCCCGAAAATGCGCCGCCGCCGTGCGGGCATGCGCCGCCGTAGGTGTCGACAATGATCTTGCGGCCGGTCAAGCCGCAATCGCCTTGCGGTCCACCGATGACGAAGCGGCCCGTGGGGTTGACCAGATAGCGCGTCTTGGGCGTGATCAGGCCGTCGGGGAAGCACGGCTTGATGATCTCTTCGATCACGGCTTCATGGATGGCTTCCTGCGTCATTTCAGGCGCGTGCTGCGTGGACAGCACCACCGTGTCGACCTCAGCCGGGCGGCCATCCACATAGCGGAAGGTGACTTGCGACTTGGCATCCGGGCGCAACCACGGCAGGCGGCCGTCCTTACGCAACTCACTCTGGCGCTGCACCAGGCGGTGTGCGTACCAGATCGGGGCGGGCATCAGATCGGGCGTTTCATCGCAAGCGTAGCCAAACATCAGGCCTTGGTCGCCGGCGCCTTGATTGAGGTAATCCTCGGAGGTGCGATCCACGCCTTGAGCGATATCGGGCGATTGCTTGTCGTAGGCGACGAGCACCGCGCAACCCTTGTAGTCGATCCCGTACTCGGTGTTGTCGTAGCCGATGCGGCGAATCGTGTCGCGTGCGACCTGAATGTAATCGACGTTGGCGGTGGTGGTGATTTCACCGGCCAGAACGACCAGACCGGTATTGCACAGCGTTTCGGCAGCGACGCGGGCATGCGGATCCTGCGTGAAGATCGCATCGAGCACGGCGTCGGAGATCTGGTCGGCAACCTTATCGGGGTGACCTTCGGAAACGGACTCGGAGGTAAAGAGAAAGTCGTTTTTGCTCACGGCATTGCGTCCTTGCGTACGTGAGGCAGTGCAAGCACTGCCAATAGATTGAACGAGGCGCGCTGCACCCCATCTTTGTAGCGGCAAGGCTGCTGCAACGAACTGGGCGCGACGCTTTAGCGGATTTTGAGGTCCCTCGGCATGCGACGTGCTTCACGGCAATTCGCATTCCAGGACTTCGTCGCTCCGCAAGTTGTCGGTTAACTCGGCGACTTAAATGATTTTAAGCGAAAATACGCCGACCACGCCTTGCAACGCGTGTCGCCAGGTCCACACCTTTCAAGTGGACCGTCAACCGATTGCTGTATGCCGCTGTTCATCATTCGCCTCATCGCCCGTCTGCCGCTGCCCATCCTGCATGGTCTGGGGCGTGTTCTGGGACTGTTCATCTACGCCCTGCCGGGGCGTTATCGCAACCGCCTGCGCGCCAATGCCGCCCAGGCGGGCTACCCGCAGGCGTCGTTCGCGCGTCGCGCCGCCGCGGAATCGGGGGCGATGATCGTCGAGACGCCAAAGGTCTGGCTCTATCCGGAATACTGCGTCGCCCGCACCTTCTCGAATGACGATCACGTCATTACGGATGCCCTGGCCGAAAACCGCGGCATCCTGTTCCTGACCCCGCACCTGGGCTGCTACGAAATCACTGCACGCCACATTTCGGGCCTCGTGCCGCTCACCGTGATGTTTCGCCCGCCCCGTCAGCGCATCCTCGTGCCCATCATGGAACACATCCGCGATACGCCGCGCGTTACCGCCGTGCCGGCTACGACCCAGGGCGTGCGTGCCTTCGTGCGCGCTTTGAAGCGCGGCGAATCGGTAGGGATGCTGCCCGACCAGGTGCCCGGCAGCGGCACCGGCGTCTGGGCGACCTTCTTCGACAAACCGGCCTATACGGTGACCTTGCCTGGCAAATTGGCGATTCAGACCGGCGTAGCCGTTATCATCGCAGTCGGCGAACGCTTGCCGCGCGGTAAGGGATGGCGCATCCATTTCACCCGCGTTCCGGATCCTATCCCCACCGATGCGCGCCAGCAGGCGCAACTGTTCAACTCGCAGATGGAAACCTTGATTCGCCGCATTCCCGAGCAATACCTTTGGAGCTACAACCGCTACAAAGCGCCGGGCGGCGCGCCGCAACCGTCGGATGTCATGTCGGCCGATGCCTCATGAGTAGTGTGAAGACGCGCGCGCTCACCGCGCTGCTGTCGTGGTTCGGACGGACGCCCACGGCCAACCGGCTGCGGATCGGCGCGGCGCTCGCCTGGATCACGCTGCGGGTCGCCAAACGGCGGGTGCATATCGTTCGCACCAATATCGGCTTGTGCTTCCCCAACGAGCCTATTGAAGTGCGCGAGCAGTGGGTGCGCGAACATATCCGGGCGCTGTCGCAATCGTTCGTCGATCGGGGGGTGCTGTGGTTCGGCACCCGCGAAGCCATCGATGCGATGATCGAGGTGCGAGGATTCGAACACGTGCCACCGCTGCGGGCGGCCAAACGGCCCATCATCTTTCTGGCGCCGCACTTCGTCGGCCTGGACGCGGCGGCCACCATGTTGACGATCAAGGTGGAAGCCGGTGCCACGATGTATACCCCGCAAAGCGATCCCGATATCGATGCGATCGTGCGCGCCGGACGCGGCAGGTTCAACGACATTCACCTGGTGAGCCGCAAGGAAGGTATCCGCGGCCTGATCCGCCACCTGCGCGCCGATCGCCCCCTTTATTACCTGCCCGATATGGATTTCGGGCGCGACGGGTCGATCTTCGTGCCGTTTTTCGGCATCCCGGCCGCCACTATTCCCGCCACCGCGCAGATTGCGCGCAAGTTCAACGCGGCCGTGCTGCCGGTGATCGAAACCTGGGATCCGAAAACCGGGCGCTACCTGGTCGAAGTGCTGCCGCCCATGGCCGACTTTCCGGGGGACGACACCTTGGAAGCCGCCACCGCGCGGTTGAACCGCGATCTCGAAGATTGGGTACGTGCGCGCCCGAGCCAGTATTACTGGGTGCATCGGCGCTTCAAGACGCGCCCGCCAGGTGAGCCGAAAATTTACTGACACCTGTTTTGCCCCCGGCTTATGCGTGATAATGCCGGGATGATCTGGAATTTCACCAAAATGCATGGCGCGGGCAACGACTTTGTCGTGCTCGACGGCGTCCGGCAGTCCATCACGATGACGCCGGAGCGCGCGCGCGCACTTGCCGACCGTCACTTCGGCATCGGCGCCGATCAAATCCTGGTGGTCGAACCGGCCACGCGCGACGACGCCGACTTCCGTTATCGCATCTACAACGCCGATGGTGGCGAGGTGGAGCATTGCGGCAATGGCGCCCGCTGCTTCGTGCGCTTCGTGCACGAGCAGGGCCTGTCCGACCGCAATCCGCTGCGCGCCGAAATCGCCACTGGCGTCATCCTGCTGAACGAAGGCGAAGATAACCAGGTCACCGTCGAGATGGGCAGCACCCGGTTCGACCCGGCCGACCTGCCCTTCGAAACCGTCGGCCTGGCGTCACGCGCCGAAGGCGACGCCATTCTTTGGGCACTGCCCATCGATGGCGAACTTCAGCCGGTGTGGCTCTCGACCGTTGCCATTTCCAATCCTCATGCCGTGCAGGTGGTCGACGACGTCGATCACGCCCCCGTCGAACGCATTGGCCCGCGCATCGAGTCGCATCCGCGCTTTCCGCGGCGCGTGAACGCCGGCTTCATGCAGATCGTCGATCGCCACCATATCCGCTTGCGCGTGTATGAGCGTGGCGCCGGCGAAACGCTGGCATGCGGCACGGGCGCCTGCGCGGCCGTCGCGGCCGGTATCCGCCGCGGCCTGCTCGACAGCCCAGTCGCCGTGCAAACGCGTGGCGGCGCCCTTCATATCGCGTGGGACGGTCAGGCATTGCGCATGACCGGTCCCGCCGTTTCCGTTTTCTCGGGCCAGATCGATATCGACGCACTCGTCTTTTCCCTGGCTCTTACCCGTTGAATGCCATGACCGATTCCCAAGATCTCGACGCCTCAGCCGTCGCTGCTTTCCTGCAAACGCGCCCCGATTTTTTCCAGACGCACGCCGACGTTTTCGCCACGCTCGAGATTCCATCGCCGCACGGCACCCGTGCCATTTCGTTGGGCGAGCGCCAGATCCTGACGCTGCGCGAGCGCAATCGCGATATCGAATGGCGTCTGGCAGAACTGATCCGCAATGCCTCCGCCAATGAGCTGATCGGCCAGCACATCACCCAATGGAGCGCGCGTTTGCTGGGCGAAAGCGTGCCCCATCGCATCCCCGCCGAGATTGCACTGGGCCTGGCCGAGCAATTCAAGTTGAGCGACGTGGCGTTGCGCGTATGGGATCTGCCCGGCGCTGCGGGCTGCGGCTTTACCGATGGCGTGTCGGAAGATGTGCGCACCTTTGCCGCCAGTCTCAAAAAGCCCTATTGCGGCAACGACACCGGCTTCGAAGCGGCCAGTTGGCTGCGTGAACCGCCCAAATCTTTGGCGCTCGTGGCGCTGCGCACCGCAGCCGACGCCCCGACGATCGGGTTGCTGGTGCTCGCCTCGGATGACGCCCAACGCTTTCACAACGAGATGGGCACCGCGTTTCTCGACGTGATCGCGCAGCTGGCTGCAGCCGCCTTGCAGCGCCTGAATGCTCCGGCCACTTCCGAATTCGGCGTGGATGGAGTGGCGGCCAACGGCTCGCCCGCACCGCTGCCGTCCGCATAAGCCCTGTGCCGCCATGACGATGCTCCCCGCTCCGATGGAGAACTGGCTGCAGCATCTGGCGGCGCATCGCCGGTACTCGCCGCATACGTTAAGCGGCTACCGGCACGATCTGGCGCGGCTCGTCACGCTGGCGGACGGCCACGAACTCACCACGCTTGCCCAAGGTCACATCCGCCAATTCATCGGCCGCGCGCATGTTCAAGGACTGGGCGCGCGCAGCCTGGCGCGCACCTTGGCAGCTTGGCGTGGGTTTTATCAATGGTGGGGGCCGCAGGTGGGCTTGGCCGCCAATCCGGTCGCCGGTGTGCGCGCCCCAAAAGCAGCACGCGGGCTACCCAAGGCGTTGTCGGTCGAGCACGCGCAGGCACTGCTGGATCGCCCCACCGGCGCAGGCAGCCACGACCCGGTCGCCCTGCGCGACCAGGCGATGTTCGAATTGCTCTACGCCAGCGGCCTGCGGCTGTCCGAGCTTGTTGGTCTCGACGTGCATTACCTGCGCGAAGGCGACTACACGTCGGCGAGCTGGCTCGACCTTCCCGAGCATGAAGTCAACGTGGTGGGCAAAGGCAATAAGCGCCGCAATGTGCCGGTCGGCAAGCAGGCGATCGCCGCGTTGGAAGCCTGGCTGGCCGTACGCGGGGCAATGCTCGCGCCCAATGCGGCAGCCAGCGATCGCGCAGCGCTTTTTCTAGGCACACGCGGCGCCCGCATTTCACCGCGGGTGGTGCAATTGCAATTGCAGCGCGTGGCGCAATCCGCCGGCTTGCCCACCCACGTGCACCCTCACGTGCTGCGCCATAGTTTTGCGAGCCATGTGCTGCAATCGGCGCAGGATCTGCGCGCCGTGCAGGAGATGTTGGGTCATGCCAACATCTCCACGACCCAGATCTACACCCGCCTCGATTTCCAGCATCTGGCAAAAGCCTACGACCAGGCGCATCCGCGCGCCAATCGCAAGACGCGCTGAGCCGTCCGGCGCAGCCCCAAGCAGCAGGGCAACGCGAGACGACCTCAAGCCGCGCCTAAATCAAGCCGCGTCTAGAACGTGGTCCGTACGCCCAACATGATCGAACGCCCGGCAAGCGGTGCCGCACGCGAAATGAACGAGGCGTGGTTGTAGGCGAGCTTGTCCAGAAGATTATTGCCGCGCAGGTAGATCGTGGTGGCGTCCTTGGGACCGAGACTGGTGCGGTAGCTCACCATCGCGTTCACCAGATCGTAGCCGCCAGTGCGCGATTCGAAGTCGGCGATATCGTTTTGACGAAACACATGCGCCACTTCGACGCCCGCGCCCCACTGCTGCCAAGTGGCATCGCCGCGCACGCCCAGTCGCGCCGCGGGAATACGCGGCAGATTGCCCTGCCCGCCGGTGAGCTTGCCGCGCACATAGTCGCCAAACACACTCGCTGAAAATACCGGCGTAAACCGATGTCGGATCTCGCCTTCGACGCCCGTGAACTCGGCATCCTGCTGCGCATATTCGATCAACCGAAAATCTTCGAATCGATCCAGCGTGTTGGCGTAGATGTAGTCCTTCACGCGATTGTGAAAGGCGCTCACGCTGAAGGTGGTATTGCCCGCCGTCTTGCGCAGCGTCAGATCGATGTTTTGCGACGTCTCCGCTTTCAGATCGGCGTCGCCGATTTCAAACGTGTTGGTGGCCAGGTGCACGCCGTCAGCGTACAGCTCCTGTGCGGTCGGCAAGCGTTGCGAGCGCGACAGCGACAATGCGACCGAATATTGGGGTGCGAAGTCCCAGATCGCCGAGGCCGAGAACGAATTTCCGGTGAGGTCGGATGCGGGCTGCCCGTCGACAGGCTTCACGCGTTGCCAGTCGTGACGCGCGCCGAACTCCAGACGCCAGGCGTCGGCAAGCCGATATTCTTCGAGAAGAAAGAGACCCGTCGAGCGGGTTTTGCTGCGCGGCAGGAAGCCCTCTTCGCCATCCGCACGGAAATCGCTGTAGGCGTTTTGCACGCCCACGACGCCGCGTAATCCCAGCACCGGTTTGTGCTCGACCTCGAGCCGTGCGTCGTAGCCGCGGTTGCGGAAAATGGTGCCGGCCGCACCGTCTTCGATTTCGCTGTGTTTGTAATCCGTCAGCCCGCCACGCAATCGGATGTTCTCGATGCCGGCAATCGGCTCGCGATACTCGCCACGCAGATCGAAGCGCTCGCTGCGCAGCTTGACGTAAGGCGGCGGCTCGGCGCCATGCTCATGATCGTGGTCGTGGTCATCGCCGTCTTCCTCGCCGTGATCGTGACCATGACCGCCGCAGTGCAATGTTGAACCATGCGGGTGGCAGCCTTCGTACTCGTGATTGTGGCCCGGCAAACCGTACTTGCTGTCCAGATAGGTGTAGGCCACGCCCAGGTAGCCACGCGGCGTGATCCACGAGAGTCCCAGGCTGCCTTGTTGCGACTTGCTGTACGACCCATCGACGTAACGCGACGACCAGTCCGGCACGCGGTAGTCATCGCTCTCGCGTTTCATGCCCTCCACGCGCACCGCAAAGTTGCCCTCGCCGGCCGTGATGCCAACAGCGCCGGCGCGCTCACGGGTGCCGGTAGCACCGCGCACTTCGGCTTCGCCTTCGATGCCGTTTTCAGGCACTGCGGTGGGAATCTTGTTGTCGAGCACGTTGACCACGCCACCGATCGCACCGCCGCCATACAACAGGGTGGCCGGGCCGCGCAGCACTTCCACCTTGCGGGCCAGCAACGGCTCGATCGTGACCGCATGATCGGGCGACACGCTCGACGCATCCTGCAATTCAGCCCCATCCGACAGCACCTTCACGCGCGGTGCGGTTTGCCCGCGAATCACCGGCCGGCTCGCGCCCCCACCGAAGGTATCGGCATGAATCCCGGGCAGTCCGTTAAGCGTGTCGCCCAACGTCGATTGCCGCCGCGACATCAAGCCCTCATCGTCCAGCACGATCACGGGCGTCGTCATGCTGTCCACCGCCGTGCCCAGCGCGCTGGCCGAGACCGTGATGGGCGCAAGGATGACGGGGTTTCCTGGCGCGGCAGGCAGGGGCGACGTGACCGACTGGGCAAGCGCAAAGGGAGAAAGCGACGCCGTGGCGAGCGCCAGGGCCAAAGGTGAGATGCGAAAACGCATGGGCATTCCTATCCGGTATTCGATACGAGACGGAATGATATATAGTTTCATTACATAATGGAACGATATAACGTTTTATTTATTCACATTGCAGCGCGCGTGTTGCCTCACCCCATCATTGCCATCTGCCCACCCAGCAGCGATATCCCCAATAGCAACACCGCAATCGCCGCCAGCGCCTGTATGCCGTAGCGCAAGGGGCCCAACCAACGGCTGCCGCCGCTGCGCCCGATCCGCTCGGCCAGCGCACCCGCCCCAACGGCCAGACACGCCAGCGCCGCCACCGTGAGACCCGTGCCCACGCCCATCGCCAACGCCGATGCGATACCGGCAAAGAGAAAATCCTGAGACAGCGCGAATACCAGCACGATGATGGCGCCACTGCAGGGGCGCAGTCCGACGGCCGCGATGGCGGACCAGGCACGCCGCAGATTGAGCGGACCGCTGACCAGGGCCGGATCGGGCACATGCGCGTGCCCGCAGCCGCAGGCATCGTCGTGGACATGATCGTGGTGATGCGCGTGCGAATGGCCGTGAACGGCATCGTGACGTTGAGCGTCCGACGGCGCCTTCGCATGAGCCTGAGCATGGGCATTGGCATTGGCATGAGCATGGCCATGATGGACAGGCGTATCGGCATGCGACTCGCCCGCGGGTGCGCCACGCCGCCGCCACAACGGCCGCACCGCGCGTGTCCAGACGAGATAAGCGCCAAGCGCGGTAATCACTGCGTACGACACCGCTTCCAGCCACCATGTGGCCTGGTTCATCGTGGCGGCCGTGACGTTCAGCACGGCGGCGAGCACGAGCACCATCGCAATGGCCACAAGCGCCTGCACCAACGCCGACAGCATCGCCAGCAATGCGCCATTGCGCGCCGTCTGGCGGTTGGCCAACACATACGCCGTGATCACCGCCTTGCCGTGCCCCGGACCCATCGCGTGAAACACGCCATAAGCGAACGACAGCCCGATCAGCGCCCAAGCCGCATGGCCATCCTGTTGCCAAGCCCGCACCGCTTGCGTCAATTGCCGATAGAAATGCGACTGCCAGATCGAGACCTGGCCGAAGAACCCCGACAACCATTCCGGCCCCGTGCCGCCCCGCGCGGACTCGGGCACCCCGAACGGATGCGCGCCCTGCGCCCAGGCTGCCGGCGCCCAGAACGCCACCATCCCGAGCGCCACTCCGATAACGATGACCGCCATCACATCGCGCCACACACCACGCGTAAGCGGGCGCGAAACGTGCGTTGCTGTCCTGGACGACATCGCGAGCCACGACGGCGTGACGGCACGCGCCAACACATCCTCGCCCAAGCGAACGCGCTCGCGCCAACGCGGTGTCTGCATCACGATGCCGCGCATGCCACCTCGATACGATGCGTGAGTCCCTTGGTGATCGCCAATAGCTCATCGGGCAAGCTGTCGGGATCGGGTGGAATGGCGGCGAGTTGCTGCATCGTGGCGTAATCCAATTGACGGGGCGGCCGGTATGTCGGCTTGCACGTGGCGGGAGCGCTGGACGTCAACGTGACCGCGCCGGGCGCATCGAACGCATAGGCTACGAAATACGTGGGATCGTAGATGTCGATATCGGCTCGCTTGCCGGCCAACGCCACCGGCTTGGCCAAGGGCAACGTAAAACGCAGCACCAAGCGCTGCAGCTTGGCATCCCACAGCACGGCGGGGTCGCGCGGCGCGGCGTATTTCAGCGTCTCGCCATCGACGGTCACGCGCGTAAAGAAATGCGAGATCGGATCGCCCAAGGCCTGCATCCAGTCGTCGGCCATGGCGCGCAATTTATCCGGCGGATATGCGCCGCCCTTCTGCTTTTTCACGCCTTGCATCGCGTAGGTCGAAAACATCTCATCGAACATCCAGCGCTGCTCGATCGCCGTGAGGTTGCCCGCCGCGTCCACATCGAACGCAGCGCGCGCATCGATCCACATATGCGGATGGGCGAGCGCGGCGCCAGGCAAGCACACAGCCTGCACGAGCGCCAGTCCGGCGAGTCGCCGCGTGATGGGCGACAAGGCGGCCCGGCTTATCAGGGCTGCAAGGCGTTGACGAGTTGTTTGGCGTTCCATTCGAACATTCCAAGGTAAGTCGCAGCCGGCTGCCCGGGCTTGGACAGCGCATCGGAGTAGAGCGTGCCGCCGGTGCGTGCCCCGGTTTCGCGGGCAATCTGTTCGACCAGACGCGGGCTGCTGATGTTTTCAACAAAAACAGCACGAATGGTATCGCGCTTCACCTGGCCGATCAGCCGCGCCATATCGGCCGCCGAGGGCTCGGCGTCGGTCGACATGCCGACCGGTGCGATGAACGTGATGCCATACGCCTGGCCGAAATAACCGAAGGCGTCGTGCGAGGTCACCACCTTGCGTTGCGCGGCGGGGATGGCCGCAAACTGGGCCGTGATGCGGGTATTCAAGGCTTGCAGGCGTTCTACATAGGCGGCCGCGCGGGCGCGGTACGCTACCGCATGCGCCGGATCGGCGGCGGCAAAGCCCTCGGCGATGTTCTGTGCATAACGCATACCGTTGCGCAGATCCTGCCACGCATGCGGATCGTTGCTGCCGTGAGCGTGTGCGTCGTGGGCGTGACCAGCGCCCCCATGCTTGCGATCGTCGCCATGGGAATGCGCTGCGGCACCTGCCTTGCCGTGATCATGTTCATGGTCGTCATCGTCATGGCCGCTTTCAAACGGGCGTGGCGTCACACCCGTGCTGGCGACGATCGTCTGCCCCTTAAATCCCGAAGATTGCGTCAACCGCGGCAGCCAGGCCTCGAAGTCAAGACCATTCACCACCAATACGCGCGCCGTGCTCAGGCGTTTGGCGTCTTGCGGCGTGGGCTCATAGCTGTGGGCATCGCCATCGGGGCCCACCAACGTGTCGACCTTGACGTCCGGCCCGCCGACTTCGCGCGCAATGTCGCCCAGGATGGAAAAGCTCGTCACCACGGACAACGGCGCATCGGCGGCATGCAGCACCCCGATATTCATCGTCAGGAGTGCGGCCGAGAGCAGACCCAAAGTACGGCGGCGTGCCGAACGCGTCGAGATCATTTGTATTCTCCGGAAGGGGGCCAGGCCGAGCCGGCCGGCGGTTTGGCGCGGCGCGCCAGATAGACGAGACCGCCATGCGGCCCGCCAACGACTGAAATCAGATAAGCCGTGCCGGCGCTCAGAATGATGGCGGGCGACGCGGTCACGTTCAGGTGGTACGAGATCAAGAGGCCCACGACGGCCGAGAGTGCCCCCACCGCGCACGCGAGCGCAATCTGTCCGCCGGCCGAGCGCGCCCAGAAGCGCGCGGCGGCGGCCGGCAACATCATCATGCCCACCACCATCAGGGTGCCGAGCACCTGAAAGCCTGCCACCAGATTCATCACGACCAACGTCAGGAAAACCATGTGCACGAACGATCCGCCGCCACCGCTGGCGCGCAGGAAACCCGGATCCAGACACTCCGCCACCAGCAGGCGATAAACGATCGCCAGAATGATCAACGTCAACGACGCGCACACGGTGACCAGCATCAAGGCATCGTCGCCCAGCCCCAGCACCGTGCCGAACAACACATGCAATAGATCCATGTTCGAGCCGCGCACCGATACCAGCAGCACGCCCAGGCCCAGTGAGATCAGATAGAACGCGGCAAAGCTCGCGTCTTCGCGTAACGGCGTGAGCCGTGCCACCGCACCCGCCAGAAGCGACACGGCCAGCCCGGTCAACGCACCGCCGATCATCATGGCCGTGAGCGACAACCCTGAGAGCAGAAAACCGGCAGCGACCCCCGGCAAAATGGCATGCGCCATCGCGTCGCCCATCAAACTCATCCGCCGCAGCACCAGAAACACGCCGAGCGGCGCGGCACCGAACGCCAGCGCCGTGGCACCGGCCAGGGCGCGGCGCATAAAGCCGAAATCGATGAACGGCGCGGCCACCAAGTCATACAGGGTCATCGCGCTTGCTCATGACGGTCGCGCGCAAGGCGCAAGTTCTCGGGGGTCAGCACGTCGGCGGTCGGTCCCCAGGCAATCACGTCGCCAGCCAAGAGCAACGTCTGCGGGAAGTATTCGCGCACCAGTTCCAGATCGTGCAGCACGGCAATCACGCCCTGCCCCTGCGTGTGCCCTTCGCACAGCAAGGCCATGAGTTCTTCGGTCGTGTGCCGATCGACTGCCGCAAACGGCTCGTCCAACAGCACCATGTCGGCGTCCTGCATCAACATCCGCGCAAACAGCACCCGCTGCAGTTGACCGCCAGACAACGTGCCGACCGCGCGATCGGCCGCGTCGCTCATGCGCACGACCGCCAGCACCCGCTCGGTGCGCGCGTGTTCGGCAGCCGACAGCCGCGACCAGGGACCGGTGCGGCGCCATGCGCCCATTGCCACCAAGTCATAGACCGACATCGGAAAACTGCGATCCAGATCGCCCGCTTGCGGCAACCAGGCCAACGCCCCACGGTCGGCATCGCACACACGCACGCGGCCGGACCCGGGCCGCAGCAGTCCCATCATGCCCTTCATCAAGGTGGACTTGCCCGCGCCGTTGGGCCCCACGATGGCCGTCATCGCGCCGGGCAGAAAACGGCCTGTGACGTTGCGCACCGCCGCCCGCCCCCGCCAGCCGAAGGAGGCGGCGTCCAGTTCGATCGAGGCGCGCGGACCCACGCGCCGCGGCAACGTACCCGCCATCATGCCGTCCACCATCCCAGCGCCCAGCCGGTGAGCGCCCACAATGCGGCAGCCAGGATCACCGCGCCGCCGACGCGCGCACCGGCCGACGCCAGTAATAGAGAGGACCGGCGGGTTGGGGGCAGCGAGGTGCCGGAAAAACGAGGGGAAGCCATGCAGGAGGTCGCGCTGTCTAACTAAAGGATGTTATATCATAGCTTATGTTATGTAATAACCTTTCAAATCGCCTGCAGCGCGTTGAACTTCGTTAGTGCATGCGCTACGCATGCGTGGATTTGGAGCCGTGTGGGCTCGCCCTCCCTCCGCCTCCCCAACGCCCCCGCGCCATGCCCCCCACCCTGAAGCTCCCGCGATCGCCCACAGCCTGCCGCATTGACCGGATGACACAACACGCCTTGTGGGCTTTCCCCCCTGTTTTCTGATACCGTGCTGGGGTCGTGGGCGCCTGCGCCCGCTTTTGCTCAAGAACAGTGTTTTCGCGTCATGACCGCACCCGCCCGCTCTGCCCGCTCCAAGCCCGTCACCGATCGCCTCGATGTGGCCGAAGCCTTGTGTGCGGAACGCGGCAAGCGCTTGACCCCCATCCGGCGCAAGGTGCTCGAGCTGCTGCTCAAGCATGACCGCAGCCTGAAAGCGTACGAATTGCTCGAAGAAATGCGCGCCGTGCATCCGGGCGCCGCCCCCCCAACGGTATATCGGGCGCTCGACTTCCTGCTGGAAGAAGGGCTGATCCATCGCCTGGACGCCGTCAACGCCTGGAGCGCCTGTCACGATGCAGGTGGGGAACCTCACGATCTGCTGGTGGTCTGTACCCGATGCGGCAATGTGGCCGAGATCAGCGATCCCGCCATGAGCCAACTACTGGCCGAACGGGTTGCAAAAACGGGATACGCCCTCACCTCTCACGAAACCGAAATCCGCGCCTTGTGCCCGGCGTGCCAAAAAGTGACGGATCACGACGGCGGTCACAGCCATGCGCACGGCCATAGTCACAAACATTAATTTCGACTGTATTTAAATGGATGAGCGGGTTCGACCCGAACGCTCCCCGTTTTGACGGCTTGGTAAATGTTTTTACCAGGCATGTCCGGCAGACGCTTTGGGGTTTGCCCCCTGGACTCTACTGTGCTGTAATCCGGCGTCCGGTCGCACGGCCGGCCCCTTTTTGCCTCATCGCGCACACATTTGTCTGCTGCGAACTTTGAACTTCTGGTTTGTCATGACTACCCCACGCAGCTTGGACAAAATGGTCCCCGTTACGATCCTCACCGGTTTCCTCGGTGCGGGCAAGACGACGCTGCTCAAGCGCATCCTGACCGAATTTCACGGCCGCCGCGTCGCCGTCATCGAAAACGAGTTCGGACCCGAGAGCATCGATAACGAATTGCTCATCCAGGACAGCGACGAGCAAATCATCGAACTCAGCAACGGCTGCGTGTGTTGCACCGTGCGCGGCGACCTGATGAATACCCTGACCGACTTGCGCATCAAGCGCGAGGCCGGCACGCTCACCTTCGAACGCGTCATTCTCGAAACCACCGGAATGGCTAACCCCGGCCCGGTGTGCCAGACGTTCTTCATGGACGACGAAATCGCCGAATACTATCGGCTGGATGCTGTCGTGACCGTGGTGGATGCCCTGCATGGCATGAGCACGCTGGACGAGCAGCCCGAAGCCCAGAAGCAGGTCGGCTTTGCCGATCGCATCCTGATCTCGAAGAAAGATCTGGTCAACGAAGCCGACTATCAGGCCCTGCGTCATCGTGTGGCGCGCATCAACCCGCGCGCACCGATCACCCCGGTCAATTTCGGCGAAGTGGACCTGAAGTCGATCATCGACATCAGCGGCTTCAACCTCAATTCCATTCTCGACATCGACCCCGAATTCCTGGCCGCCGATCATCCGGATGCCGCGCATGATCACGACCACGGTCATGACCATGATCACGCGCACGACCATGGGCACGATCACGACGATCATGACCACGATCCGGCCACGTGCACGAATCCTGCGCACAACCACGGTCACCAGCATCATCACGTGCATGACGACGACATCGGCGCTTTCGTATTCCGCGCCGACAAGCCGTTCGATCCCGTTCGCCTGGAAGAATTTCTCGGCGGCGTGGTGCAGGTTTATGGCCCCGACCTGCTGCGCTACAAAGGCATTCTGTACATGAAGGGCCTGAATCGGCGCATGCTGTTTCAGGGTGTCCACATGATGATGGGCGCGGAACCCGGCAAACCGTGGGGAGCCAAGGAAAAGAAATCGACCAAAATGGTCTTTATTGGCCGCAAGTTGCCCCAGGATATCTTTACCCGGGGATTGGAGCAGTGTCTGGCGGCGTAAATCAGTAGCAGTTGCAGTCGTGCGCGCCGCACGGAATCGAATCACAACGGAGTGTTTTCATGGCTACCAAGGCAGCAACCAAAAAATCAAGTAAATCGGGCGATGCGCCGATTGATCTGCCCAGCGAACAAGAATTGCTGGCCATGCCCGAGTCCGACTATATGAACGACCGCCAGCTGGCATTCTTCCAGGATCGTCTGCGCAAGCTTGAACAAGGCATCCTGAGCAACGCCGGCCAAACGACCGAGCACCTGCGTGAAACGCAGTTCGTGCCCGATCCCGCCGACCGCGCCACGATCGAAGAAGAGCATGCGCTCGAGTTGCGCACGCGCGACCGCGAACGCAAGCTGCTCAAGAAAGTGCAGCAGTCGATTGCGCGCATCGATAGCGGCGAATACGGCTGGTGTGAAGAGACGGGAGAGCCCATCGGCGTTCCGCGCCTGCTCGCCCGCCCCACTGCTACCCTGTCGCTCGAGGCGCAAGAGCGCCGCGAAAAACGTCAGAAACTTTACGGCGACTGATTCCCGCCGTACGACGCCTGGTGTCGACTGAAGAAGGGTTGTATCTCACACGAGATGCAGCCCCTTTTTTTTATCGGGTTTGTCCCCATGTACCCCCTTCACAGGGAAGACAAGCATGGAACAATTTCACGCCACGACCATCATTTGCGCCCGCCGCGGCAACCATGTCGCCCTGGGCGGGGATGGCCAAGTCACGCTTGGCAACATCGTTATCAAAGGCACGGCGCGCAAGATCCGCCGCCTGTACCACGACAAGATTCTCGCGGGCTTCGCCGGCGCCACGGCCGATGCCTTCACGCTGCAGGAACGCTTCGAAGCGAAGCTTGAAAAGCACCAGGGCAATCTGATGCGCGCCGCTGTCGAACTCACGCGCGACTGGCGCACCGACCGCGTGCTGCGCCGCCTCGAAGCCATGCTCATCGTGGCCGACACCGAACACACCTTGGTGCTCACCGGCAACGGCGATGTGCTCGAACCCGAAAACGGCCTGGCCGCCATCGGCTCGGGGGGCAGCTATGCCCAGGCCGCGGCCCTCGCGCTCTTGCAGAATACCGACCTGCCGCCCGAAGCGGTGGTCAAGAAAGCCCTCGAAATCGCCGGCGATCTGTGCATCTACACCAACCAGAATCACGTGATCGAAACGCTCGGCTCCTGATCTGAACAAAGGCTCAACCGACATGTCTGCATCCAACATGACGCCCGGAGAGATCGTCTCCGAACTCGACAAATACATCGTAGGCCAGAACAAGGCCAAGCGTGCCGTCGCGGTTGCCTTGCGCAACCGCTGGCGCCGTCAGCAAGTGGCCGAGCCGCTGCGCCACGAAATTCACCCCAAGAACATTCTGATGATCGGCCCCACCGGTGTGGGCAAGACCGAAATCGCGCGTCGCCTGGCCAAGCTGGTCAACGCGCCGTTCATCAAGATCGAAGCCACCAAGTTCACCGAAGTGGGCTATGTGGGCCGCGATGTCGACACCATCATCCGCGATCTGACCGAATACGCCATCAAGCAAACGCGTGAGATCGAAATGCGGCGCGTGCGCTCGCATGCCGAAGACGCCGCTGAAGACCGCATCCTCGATGTGCTCGTGCCGCCCTCGCGCAACAGCGGTGGCGAGCCTGAGCGCGGCGAAGACAGCACCGCTCGCCAGACCTTCCGCAAGCGTTTGCGCGAAGGCACGATCGACGACCTCGAAATCGAGATCGACATTGCGCAGTCGCCCCAGCAGATGGACATCATGGGGCCGCCGGGCATGGAGGAAATGACCGAGCAGTTGCGCGGCATGTTCGCCGGCCTCGCGAAAGACAAGAAAAAGCCGCGCAAGATGAAGATCAAGGAGGCGTTCAAGCTCCTGATCGACGAAGAGGCCGCCAAGCGCGTCAATGAAGACGACCTCAAAACGGCAGCCATCGCCAACGTCGAGCAGAACGGCATCGTGTTTCTGGACGAGATCGACAAGATCGCGGCCCGCCAGGAAGGCGGCGCCAGCGGCGGCGAAGTGTCGCGCCAAGGCGTGCAGCGCGATCTGTTGCCGCTCGTGGAAGGCACCACCGTGACCACGCGTTATGGCATGGTGCGCACGGATCACATCCTGTTTATCGCATCGGGCGCCTTCCACCTGGCACGCCCGTCCGATCTGATCCCTGAGCTGCAGGGCCGGTTTCCGATCCGCGTCGAACTCGATTCGCTGTCGGCCGAGGACTTCGTGCGCATCCTGTCCAACACGGATGCGTCGCTGACCAAGCAGTACACGGCCTTGATGGAAACCGAATCCGTGAAGCTCGACTTCACCGACGAAGGCGTGGCGCGGCTAGCCGAGTTGGCGTTCGCGGTGAACGAGAAAACCGAGAACATCGGTGCACGCCGCTTGTACACCGTGATGGAAAAGCTGCTGGAGGACTTGTCCTTCGACGCTACCGCCAGCTCGGGCGAGTTCGTCAAGATCGACGCGGCTTACGTCAACGACAAGCTCGAAGAGGCTGCGGGCAGCCAGGATCTGGCGCGCTACGTGCTCTAAGGGTAGGCAATTCGCCAAGGGTTGCCGATGCGCCGGGCGAGGATTCGCCCTCCCCAGCGGATCGGACGAAAAGAAGCCGCCCACAGGCGGCTTCTTCTTGCGTAACAGCCACCCCCAAAAGGGTGGCGCGCTCGCCCTACTTCTTCAGCTCCGTCACCACGTAGCTGTCGTTTTCGCGCTTCGCGGTAAACGAAACCTTATCGCCGGCTTTCACGCCTTCGAGCAGATTGGGTGCGGCCTGATACACCAGCGTCATGGCCGGCAGATCGAGCGCCGAAATCGCGCCGTGCTTGATCGCGATCTTGCCAGTCGCAGCATCTACCCGGCGCACTTCGCCAGAAGAATTGGCAGTTTGTGCCATCACTGCAGAAGTAGCAGCCGTGGCCACCACGGCACCGGCAATCGCACACAACAATTTTCGTCTTAAAAATGCCATAGTCGTTCTCCTATGGAACGGCAGGTCGCACACAGCTGGACCCAAGCCTTCGGTGTAGGATACCCCATCATATTGCAAGGCATCATCGACATGGGAAACCGCTTATCCGTTATCGCCACCCGCACGGGTGACGACGGCACCACCGGGCTGGGCGATGGCGCGCGCCTGGGCAAAGACGACCCGCGCATCGCTGCAATGGGCGACGTAGACGAGCTCAATAGCACGCTGGGCGTTCTGGCGACCGAGGACCTACCCGAAGACATCGCCGCCGACATCCTGACCGTACAGCACGATCTGTTCGATATGGGGGCCGAACTGTGCATTCCAGGGCATGTTGCGCTGCGTGAAGAGCAAGTGGCGTTTCTGGATACACGCCTGGCGCATTACAACGCCGCACTTGCTCCCCTCAAGGAATTTATCTTGCCGGGCGGCACGCGCGCGGCCGCGTATGCGCATATCTCACGCACCGTGTGCCGGCGTGCCGAGCGCAGCGTGATTGCGCTGGGCCGCGACACGACGATCAATGCCCCGGTGCGCCAATATCTGAATCGCCTGAGCGATCTGCTTTTCGTGTTGGCGCGCGCGCTCAATGCGCATGCCGGCCAATCGGATGTGTACTGGCGAAGCGAACGCTTGAAGAACGGCTAAGCGGCCAAGGGCTGCGGTCGCCCAAGCACTGTGCGCCACCGCAAGGCCACCCAGATGCCGCCTACGCAACATACGCCGAACATCCAGCCGGAGAGCGCTCCAGCCATCGTGCCGGACAGCAGCACCCCCACCGTGCATCCGAGCGACACCATCGCGCCCCAGCCCATCAGGAGGCCGCCTGCGAGGTTGCGCAAGATGGCGGCTGGCCGCAGCCGCTGCAGATGGCATTGATTGGCAGCCAGTGCGGCCGACCAAGCCGCCAGCACCAACCCGATCACAAACAACCCATTGGGTGAAAACACCGCCTGCTTGACCACCGTGGCGCACCCGGCAAAGGTGTCCAGTCCCTGTAACCGGGACGGCAGCAGATCGACCGACGCCGCTGCCGTGCGGGCCAGACTGCCCAGCTCGGCGGTCACGCCAAGCGGGCCGCTACGAAAATAAGCGACCACGCTCAGCGCCCCAACCAGCAGCCCACCCACATAGGTGGGCCAACGCGCACCGAATAGCAGCGTGCGCATGCTGCGGTCAGGATGCAAGGAGGCGTCGGCGTTGCTTCGTGTGCTGTCTTGAACGATGTCGGACACCGCCGTTCGTGCGCCGTACGCCTCGTGGTCAACATTGACGTATGAGCCTGTCGCCACCGGCGTCACCCTATCTGAGGGCTGCGGCCGATGACGCCGCAAGAGCAACGCGGCGACGGCAGCCAACGCGCCGAGTTGCAGCACCGCCGAACCGCCATACCCCACGTAATGGGGCAGCCACACGACGGGCGCGTCGCTGATGGCGCTCGCATACAGGGTGTTCCACGACAAAAAGCCGAGTACGAAGCCACCGGCCGCGCCCAGCAATGCAAACGGCGATGCCGAGGCGCCCTCGCCCAGACGATAAAGATGCGCGCTGATGCACGAGCCGGACACCGCCATGCCGATGCCAAACACGAACGCCCCCAGCGCCAGCACCCAGCTCACCGGGCCAATATGCGCGCCGGGCGGCAGACGACCTTCACCTGGGATGGGCAGGAAGGCGCCGAACACGGCGTGATAGCCGATCGTGCCAACGGCCAGCGCCGCCACGAGGCCCAATAATCCGCGCGCATCGCGCGTATCGAAGAAATCGCGCGTGATGCAAAGGAAACAGAAGCGCGACCGTTGCAGCACGAAGCCGAACGCGGCACCGGCGATCAACGAAAAGGCGAGCGCCCGCCCTTCCTGCCCGTCATTGCCGAGCACCTGCGCCCAGCAAAAAATGGCTACCGCAATCGCGATAGCCAGGATGCTTCGGGCAGAACGTCGACTCAAGTTTTACCCCACACCGTGCCGGCAGGATTGGCGATCGGCGCACCGACTGAATTGCCGTACTCGGTCCACGACCCGTCATAGTTGCGCGTGTCGTAACCCAGCAGTTTGCTCAACGCAAACCACGAATGACTGGACCGTTCGCCGATGCGGCAATACGTGATGATGGGCTTGGAACCATCCACACCCACCGTCTTGTAGATGGCGCGCAACTCTTCCACGGGCTTGAAGGTGCCGTCTTCAGCCACCAGCCTGCCCCAGGGCACATTCACGGCGCCCGGGACGTGACCCGCCCGAATGCTGAGTTCCTGGACGCCGCTGGGCGCGAATACCTTTCCGCTGTATTCGTCCGGCGATCGGATGTCTACCAGCACCGTTTGACCCGGCGCCTTGGCAGCAGCCGTGACATCGGCCAGACGTGCGCGCAACGCCGGATTGGCAGCGCCGACCACCACATTACCGGGCGACCAGATCTTGGCGGCGGTCGACAGCGGGCGGCCATCGGCTTCCCACTTCTTACGGCCGCCATCGAGAATCTTCACGTTGGGCACACCATAGACGTCAAAGATCCAGGCACCCCAGGCGGCAAACCAATTGTTGTTGTCGCCATAAAGTACGGTGACGGTATCGGTATCGACACCCGCACGGCGAAGCACCGTCTGAAATTTATCTTGCGATGCGATATCGCGATTGACGGTATCGACCAGATCCGTGTGCCAGTTGACGTTGACCGCCCCGGGGATATGGCCCCGTTCGAACACGCCGGGATTGACGCTCACCTCGATCACGCGCACGTTGGCGTTCTTGAGGTTTTTCTCCAGCCATTCGGTCGTCACCAACGGCGACTCACCGCGCGCGGTGCTGGACGACGTGGCTTGAGAAGGCGCGGCAGGCGCTGTAACGACCGGCGTCTGCGCAAAGGCCACGCCGGATAATGCAAATGCGGCAACGAAGCCGCCGAGAACACGATGCAGCGCCATGGGTCACTCCGGAAGATGTCGGTGTGAGCAAGATATCGAAACCTCTCGCTCGCCCGAACGATTCTTTCGGAATAACCTAATTCAGCTCATCGTCAGTTGACGCCGGCAGCGTGTGCCTGTTCGTCGGCGTGATACGACGAGCGCACCATCGCGCCCACAGCCGCGTGCGAGAAGCCCATGTCGTAGGCCTCGCGCTCGTACATCGCGAAAGTGTCGGGATGCACATAACGCAGCACAGGCAGATGGTGCTCCGACGGCTGCAGGTACTGACCGATCGTGAGCATGTCCACGTTGTGCTCGCGCATGTCGCGCATCACTTGCAGCACCTCTTCGTCGGTTTCACCCAAGCCGACCATGATGCCCGACTTGGTGGGCACATTGGGGTGCAGCTTCTTGAACTCGGCCAGCAACTTGAGCGAGTGCATGTAGTCCGACCCCGGACGGGCTTGCTTATACAAGCGAGGTGCCGTTTCGAGATTGTGATTCATCACATCGGGCGGACCGCCATTGAGGATGTCCAACGCGCGATCGAGACGGCCGCGGAAGTCGGGCACCAGCACTTCGATGCGGGTGGTGGGCGACAGCGCGCGCACGCGTTGAATACATTCGACGAAATGCGCCGCGCCGCCATCGCGCAGATCGTCGCGATCGACGGACGTAATCACCACGTACGACAGCTTGAGCGCGGCAATCGTGCGTGCCAGGTTCTCGGGCTCGTTCGTATCCAGCGGATCCGGCCGGCCGTGGCCCACATCGCAGAACGGGCAACGACGCGTGCACTTGTCGCCCATGATCATGAACGTGGCCGTGCCTTTGCCGAAGCACTCGCCGATGTTGGGACAGGACGCCTCTTCGCATACCGTGTGCAGATTGTGCTCGCGCAAGATGCGTTTGATGTCGTAGAAGCGCGAACCAGGCGTGGCGGCACGCACGCGGATCCACTCCGGCTTGCGCAGGCGCTCGGCAGGAATGATCTTGATCGGAATGCGCGACGTCTTGGCTTGCGACTTCTGCTTTTGCGTCGCGTCATAGGACACGGGCGTGGCTTGCATATCGGATGGCGGCGCGGTGCTCGCAGCAGCGGGCTGCAGGCTCGGTTCGTTAGGCGTGGACATAGAAACCCTTGAAGCGTTCGGCGCCGCACATGTCGGCCCCTGTGGACGCGAACCGGCGCAAAAATCTAGTGTACCGCGCCCAGCCCCCCGGCCCGAACCGCGCCGCGACATGCGCCGCCAGCCCGTCATTTATTATCTGTACGGGTGGCCGGGCTCGTTCAAACAGCAACGGCATGCAACTTCAGGCCGAGCGCACGAGCCACCTTGAGAATGGTCGCAAAATCGGGGCTTCGGTTTCCGGAAAGCGCCTTGTATAGGCTTTCTCGCGAAACGCCGGCCTTTTTAGCTACGCTTGTCATGCCCTGCGCGCGCGCAATGTCACCAAGCGCCTTGGCGATGAAGGCGGCATCGCCGCCGCTCTCTTCGATGCTTGCATCCAAATACAAGGCCATTTCATGTGGCGTTCTAAGATGCTCAGCCACGTCATAACGCGAGATTCCGGTTTTGGCCATCGTCGTTTTCAGTCTCATAAATTGGCCGCGAGCGCCGTTGCCAACGCGATGTCTCGAACCTGCGTTGACTTGTTCCCACCTGCCAGGAGGATGACGAGCTCATCGCCACGCCAAGCGTAATACACCCGATATCCCGGCCCGACATCGATCTTCAGCTCAGACACGTTGGCTGACAGTCGCCGCCCTTGACCGGGGTTGCCTGCGGCAAGGCGCTGAATGCGAGCTTGGATGCGGGCTCGGCCAGTTAGATCTTTGAGGCCGCTCAACCAAGCATTGAATTGCGGAGTGGCGACGATATTCATTATAGAACCGTAGCCCACTGGCTACAAATACTACAGGTGAAATCGTCTGATTTTTGAACGAGGCAAAGAACTACGTGAGCCCGAACCGCGCCGCGATATGCACCGCCAGCCGATCTCCGGCATCGATCAGATCGGCGCGGCCTCCGGCTCTGGAGACATCGGTGGTGGCCAGGCCCTCATAGCCGCAGGGATTGATACCGGCAAACGGGGCGAGATCGAGATCGACGTTGAGGGCCACGCCGTGATACGCGCAGCCATTGCGGATCTTCACACCCAGCGCTGCGATCTTGGCGGGCAGGCCGGTTTGTGCGTCGACCAGATAAACGCCGGGCCGACCCGGCTGTCTACAGGCGTTGGGCACGCCCAGCTCAGCCAGCGTGCGGATGGCGGCTTCTTCAAGCCACGCCACATATTCTTTGACGTACATGCCTGCACGTCGCAGATCGATCAGGCTGTACACGACCACCTGGCCTGGCCCGTGATACGTGACCTGGCCACCGCGATCGGTGTGTACCACCGGGATATCGCCCGCGCACAGCACATGTTCCGGCCGGCCGGCTTGGCCGAGCGTATAGACCGGCGCATGCTCACACACCCAGATGGCATCCGGGGTGTCTGCCGTGCGGGCGGCGGTAAAGGCCTGCATGGCCTGCCAAACGGTCAGATAGTCGGCAGGCCGCTCCAACCAGCGGTGCATGCTAAAGAATTATCTTGACCATCGGATGCGCGTGCAATTCGCGATACAGCGTGTCGAGCTGCTCGCGGGAGGTGGCGCGCACGGTAAAGGTCAGGCCGATATAGTTGCCGCCCTTGCTGGGCCGCATTTCGACCGTGTTGGGATCGAATTGCGGATCGTGCTTGACCACGACCTCCGTCAAGGTTTGCGCCAGTTCCGGATGCTGCTTGCCCATCACCTTGATGGGAAAGTCGCTGGGGTACTCGATCAGCGATTGTTCGGGGGGAATCTCAGGCATATTCATGGTGTCACCTCTCCAATCAAAGCGCGGCGATACGGGCGTCGTAGGCTGCGCGCAGTGCGGCATACACCGCACCCGGACGACCGGTGCCGACCGGCTGGCCGTCGAACGTGACGATCGGCAGCACCTCTTTGGTGGCCGACGTCAACAGCAACTCATCGGCGGCGGCAACTTCGGCCTGCCCAATGGGCCGCATCTCGAAAGGAATACCGGCTTCAGCGGCCAGTTCAGCGACCAGCCCGTAGCGGATGCCCTCAAGAATCAGATTATTTTTTGGCGGACCGGACAACGTGCCGTCCTTGACCACCCAAATATTGGTCGACGAACCTTCGGTAAGGAAGCCATCGCGAAACTGGATGACTTCGTCTGCACCGGCGTCGACGGCTTGCTGCTTGGCCAACACATTGCCCAGCAACGACACCGACTTGATCTCGCAGTGCAGCCAGCGTTCGTCGGCGATGCCGATGGCCGTCATGCCGTTCTCGCGCACAGCGCGGCCGGGCGGCACGAACGCCGTGGTCATGCCGAACACGGTAGGCACCACAGGCGTGGTGGGAAAAGCGTGATCGCGCTTGGCCACGCCGCGGGTGATTTGCAAATACACGAAGCAGGTGGGCTGCGCCGCGCGCGCCACGAGCTGCTCGATGAGGTCGATCCATCCGGCACGGTCGAACGGCGGCTCGATGCGCAACGCGTTAAGGCTGCGATCCAGACGATCCAGATGCTCCTTCATGCGGAACGCCTGACCGTTGTAGACCGGCACGACTTCGTAAATCCCGTCGCCGAAGATAAACCCACGATCCAGCACGGACACATGAGCTTCGCCAATGCGCATGAATGCGCCGTTCAAATAGACCTGACTCTCGTCCGGTACGCCCGTGATCATGCCGACCTACTCCTGATGCAAAAAAGGGCAGGCGTCATGCCTGCCCCTCCATTATCGCGCCGATTGCCAAAAGACGTTGGCCGCGCGCGATGTGATTACTTGGCCCACCAGCGCTTGGCCATATCGACCATGCGGCCGAAGAAGCCGGCGCGCTCCACAGGCTCCAGTACCACCAGCGGCTCGGTGCGGAGCACCTTGCCGTCCAGCGTGAGTTGCAGCGTGCCCACGTTCTGGCCTTTCTCGAGGGGGGCGATCAGCGGATCGTTGCGGTTGGCGACGGGCTTGACTTCAGCACCACGGCCGCGCGGCACAGAGATCGAGATCGGACGCGGGGGGCCGAGCTTGGCGATCTCGGTCTTGCCTTCCCACACACGGGCATCGAGCGACGGCTGTGCGGCGTCGAACAGATTCACGGTGTCGAAGTTCTGGAAGCTCCAGTTCAACAGCTTGAGGCTCTCTTCGGCGCGGGTAGCTTCGCTATTGGCGCCCACCAGCACGGTCAGCACGCGACGGTCGCCGCGCTTGGCGGTAGCGATCAGGCAGTAACCGGCCGCGTCGGTGTGACCGGTTTTCATGCCGTCGACCGACGGATCGGCCCACAGCAGGCGGTTGCGGTTGGGCTGCGTGATCTTGTTGTACGTGTACTCTTTCTGGCTGTAGTAATGGAAGTACTGCGGGTGATCGGTGATCAGGTGCGACGCGAGCGTGGCCAGATCGCGCACCGACGTCATGTGTTGCGGATCGGGCAAGCCGGTCGCGTTCATGAAGTGCGTCTGGTTCATGCCCAAGCGCTGTGCTTCCTGGTTCATCAGCGTCGCGAAAGCGGCTTCGCTGCCGCCTACTGCTTCAGCCAGCGCCACCGAGGCGTCATTGCCCGATTGCACGATGACGCCTTGATTGAGTTCGTCCACCGTGACAGGTTTACGCGGCTCGATGAACATGCGCGAACCGCCGGTACGCCATGCCTTCTCGGAGATGGTGACCTGCTGATCCAGCGTCAGGCGCTTTTCGTCCAGCGCGTTGAACACGACGTAGGCCGTCATGATCTTCGTGAGCGACGCGGGCTCGACCTTGGTATCGGGACTGGACGAGGCCAATACCTGACCGCTATTGACGTCGATCGAGATCCAGGCGCGCGCCGCTACGGTGGGCACGGGAATCGTCCCGAGGTCGCTCACCTGCGTCACCGTCGATGCGTCCGTCTTGGCGATCTGCGAACCCGAGGCCGCAGGCGGCGTGGGGTTCGCTGCAGCGCCGGCGGGGGCAGTCGCTGCGGCCGTTTGCGCCATCGCGAGCGGCGTCGATGCAAGCATCGAAACGGCTACGGCGGTGGCGACGGCACGACGAAGGGAAATCAACGGGAACGAGCGAAATGCGGAGGATTGGGTCATCGAGCGGGGGGTAGGTCGCAGAAAATTGGCACGCAACCGGCGAACGGGCACGCGGCGCGAACATGATTATAGGCAGCCGCTGGGACAGATTCGAGCCACATGAGTTCCCAAAGCGCGACAAACTTGCAACGCGATGCAACCCGACGTGCGTATAGGGAAACGGAAAAAACGACATATTCGGCAATTTCGCGATAAAACAGTAACAAACTTCGTCATCCCAAATGATTCGCCTTAAACTTCGCGCCTAACCGTTTTGCCCCCCCCTGCGACGCTGGACCGGATCTTCATACCCGCCCAAGCTCGCTCGCCGTTCAGCCCCCTCGCGGATCCGTCTTCATGAGTGGCAGTTACAACCTCTGGACTGTATTGCTTTCGCTGGCCGTCGCCGGCATGGCGTCCTATACCGCGCTCAATCTGGCGGGCCGGATCTATCTGGCCGGCTCGCACTTCGCACGCCGCATCTGGCTCACAGGCGGGGCCGTAGTGTTGGGTGTCGGCGTGTGGTCGATGCACTTCGTGGGGATGCTCGCATTCAAACTGCCGATCGAATTGGGTTATGACCTGAGCATCACGCTTTGGTCGTTGGTGATTGCCATCGTGGCGGGGTACGTTGCGCTCTATGTGGCCACGCGGCGCGTCATGACGTGGCGCCGCCTGATCGGCGGCGGTCTGGTCATGGGCACCGGCATCTCCGGCATGCATTACCTGGGCATGGCCGCCATGCGCATGGCGCCGGGTATCGCTTACGATCCGCTGCTGTTTGCCGGATCGATCGCGATTGCGATCGGCGCCTCATTGGCCGCGCTGTGGGTGGCTCACGCCCTGCGCCAGGAAGATCAGCGTTTCCTGCTCGTCAAACGCCTCGCGGCATCGTTCGTGATGGCCCTTGCAATTACCGGCATGCATTACACGGGGATGGCCGCCGCGCACTTTCCGCTGGGCAGTATTTGCATGGCGGCAAACAGTGATGGCATGGCGCCGCAAACGCTCACCTTCCTCGTTGCGGTGTTTACCGTGGCGATCATGTTGGCCACGCTGATTTTGTCAGCCCTCGAATCGCGCTATTCGGCCTCCAAGCGCAATCTGACCGGCTCGCTTGAAAAGCTCAATGTGGTGCTGCTGCGCATGGCCACGACCGACACGCTTACCGACCTCGCCAACCGCACCACGCTGGTCAAGGCCATCGAGGACGCGGTGGCCTTGGCCAAACGGCATCGCCACCATGTGGCCGTGCTGTTCATGGATCTGGACGGCTTCAAGTCGATCAACGACAGCCTGGGGCATGCCGCCGGCGACCGGATGCTGAAGGCGTTCGCGCAGCGATTACGCGAAACGATGGGCGACCGCGGCACTATTGCGCGTATCGGTGGCGACGAGTTCGTGGTGCTGATCGACCGGCTCGAAGTCGCCGAAGACGCCGGCCCGTACGCGCGCGCCATCAAGCAAGCGATGCAGCGCGACCTGCTGGCGGGCGATACGGCACTGCGCGTGACGCCCAGCATCGGCATTGCCACCTATCCGCGCGATGGCGACAGCGTCGACAGCCTGTTGTCGCATGCCGATCTCGCGATGTATGCCGCCAAGCAGGACGGGCGCAATACCTATCGGTTTTACGAGTCGACGATGGGCGAAAACGCCGTCCGGATTCTCGCCATTCAGCAGGCGCTGCAGGATGCGTTGGCCCACAACCGGTTCACGCTGCATTTCCAGCCGAAATTTTCCGGCATCGCCAACCATCTGACCGGTGCCGAGGCATTGATCCGCTGGACCGATCCGAAACTGGGCGAGCTGCAACCCAACGACTTCATCCCGATCGCCGAGAAATCCGGCCAGATCATCGACATCGGTCATTGGGTGCTGCGTGAAGTGTGCCGCTATCTGTGCGCCTGGGATGCCCACGGCCGCACGCCGCTCAAAGTGGCGGTCAACCTGTCGCCGGTGCAATTGCGCCACGCCACCGTCGTCGCGCAGATGCGCACTATCGTCGACAGCTACGGCGTGTCGCCCGAGCGCATCATGTTCGAAATCACGGAAACCGTGGCGATGAACGATCCCGATCTCACCGCGCGGATCTTCGCCGACTTTCACGCGCAGGGTTTCGAAATCGCGATCGACGATTTCGGTACCGGCTATTCCAGCCTGGCTTATCTGCAGCAGTTTCGCGTACAGCAATTGAAGATCGACCGCTTCTTCACCAACGGTCTGGATGCGCAGGGCGATCAAGGCAAGGCAGTGGTGTCGGCCATTGTGGCGCTGGCGCATTCACTCGGCATGCAAGTCGTGGCCGAAGGCGTCGAAACGCAGAGTCAGTTGGAGGTGCTTCGCACGCTGGACTGCGATCAGGTACAGGGCTTTCTGCTCGAACGCCCCATGGCCGCCGAATCGTTCGAGCACTTCCTCGATCGCTATGTCAGCAACACCGCGCCGCCCAGCGACTTGCCGCCGACAGACGATGGATTGAGCCTCAACGCGTCCGAGTTGGCGCCTGCCGTCTAAGTCATCACGCCAGGTCCATCGCGCAAGACCGATCCGGCCATCCGCCGAAATCGGGTGTCAGCCTGCCAGCACCCGCGTCAGGCATGCCAGCGTCTGTTGCTTGATCGTCAGCAACTTGCCGTGGAAAAAGTGCGAGGCGTCTGGCACTACCACCACCGGTAACGCGCGCGTGCGCGCCCAGTCCATCGCCTCGGCAAGCGGCACGACCTCATCCGTTTCGCCATGCACCAATACCGTGTCGTCAGGCAAGGTCACCTCGCGAAACGTAAAGCGCCCCACGGCCGGTCCCGTCAAGAGCACGGTGCTCGGCAACACCGCATCGCCCGCCTCCGCCAGCACGCTGTACGTTTGCGCGGCGACCGCCGTGCCGAACGAAAATCCGGCCAAGAGCCACGGCTGCGTGGCCTGATCCGGAAAACGTTCGCGAAACTGCGTGGCGAGCGCCACCATGTCGGCCGTCTCGCCTTGCGCACGATCAAAGCTGCCCTCGGAGGCGCCCACACCACGAAAATTGGGGCGAACGGCCACCAGACCGCGCTGCACGCAGGCGCGCGCAATCGTGGTCACGATCTTGTTTTCACGCGCGCCGCCCTGCAAGGGATGCGGGTGCAGAACCAGCGCCCACCCGCGCGGTGCACCATCGGGCCAGTCGATGGCGCAATCGATCGCACCGGCCTCGCCGGTAAATGTGGTGGTGTCGGTACGAGCTGCCATATCTGAATCCTGTCCGTCTTTTCAATGCATTAATTCAATCTCGCCGCAGCGCCCGCCAACCGCGCGGGGGTGCGATGCGACATGTGCCACGCGCGTCGCACGCTCAGCGCACAACGACGCGCCTCACGGTTGCCGCATCCCGCGCGCTGCAGGCGCGGCACCCGATGCACCCGATGCACCCGATGCGCCCGGTGTGCCAACACCTTGCACGCCCGCACCCTGCCGCGCCAGCCACACCGCCAGCGCATCGCCCGCTTGGGTGGTTGCCACACGCAGCGCCGCCACGCCACCGGCAGCGTCCTGTGTGGGCGCAGCGACCGCCTCATCGATACGCGTTTGCGCGATCACCGTGCGATCGCGCACCAGCAAGGCCTGCAGCGAGATCTCGCCGCGACTCGAGGCACCATCCGGCGCAAACACTTGCTCGAAGCGCGCCAACGTTACGCGTAATTGGGGTACACCGGCCACCAGCGTCTCGGTCACGACGGGGCCCTGACGCGACAAGCGATCGATCAGACGCTGGCGTACCAGATCGGCCGGCGCCGCCGCCCAACGCACGGTGGCGTAGGTTTGCGGACTGGCGCTGTCGCCAATGCGCCAGACCATTCCGCCATCGCCGATCGTCGGTGCAGCCGCGAACGACAACGCCACCGGTGCGCGTGCCGCCATGTTAGGCGCAGCCGCCGTATCGGCGCCCAGATCGTAGCGTTGCGGGGTGGACGACACCTGCCGGCCAGCGCACCCGGCCAATGCGACCACGGCGGCCAAGGCGCCAAGCATCACACCGCGCCGTGCGCGCTGTGGCAAAAAATGGACTGCGACTCGCATCATTGCGCTCCCGTATTGGCACCGAACCCGGCAAAGCCCGGTTCACCCGGCCCGGGACGCGCCGGCGGCGCCCCAAAAATCAAAGACTGTGGCGCGTTGTCGAGCCGTTGCATGGTCGACGTTACGCCGCGCGCGGCAGTGCCGATGTTCTCGGCCATGCCCGACACCCGCGGCAGGGTGTCGTTGGCCAGCCGCGAGGCCGCCCACGACAGTTCATCCATGCTGCGCGTGGCCATCGACATCGGACCGTCGTTGGCGTTCAAACGCACCAATGCCTGCCGGGCCGCACGGGTCAATTCGCCCACATCGCGCGCCATCGCATTGGCCTGCTCGGTCGCGCGCGTCAGCGCCACCATCAGGGGCTCGGCGCGTTGCGCGGCTGGTTGCAGGGACTGCGCGGTGCCGCGCAACGACTCGGTCACGCTGGCGACATTCTGCAAGGTGGTCTGCAACGCCTGCATATTGGCCGACGACAGCATGGTTTTCAGTTGCCCGGTCACCGCTTCCACGTTCGCGAGGATCGCATCGCCGCGATCTTCGATGCGCGAGAAAAAACCGCCGCGCAACGGAATGGTCGCAGGCGATTCAGCCGATGTCGCCAACCGTTCGCGCGAACTGCCTTCTTCATGCAATTCCACCACCGACGATCCCGTCACGCCGCGCGCCTGCAATTCGGCCCAGGTCGACGACGTAATCGGCGTATCGGCATTGACGCCGATACGGATACGCACTTGCCCCGGCTTGTTCGGATCCAGCGACATCGTGAGCACGCGCCCCACCGGCACGCCTTGGTAGCGCACAGGCGCCTGGGGCGACAGCCCGCTGACCGATTGCGACGAAAGCAATTCGTAGGGCAAGAGCGCCGTGCGATCGCGGCCCAGCCAGAAGGCGACGGCGGCTGCGGCGATCAGCAGGATCAACGTGAAAAGGCCGGCCAACAACGCATGGCTACGATTTTCCATGAGCCGTCTCCTCAGGCGCCAACTCGGCCAGCGCACGACGTCCGCGCTCGCCCAAGAAGAACGTGTGAATAAAAGGATGGTCCACCTGCAATACCTCCTGTGCCGTGCCGCATGCAATGACCCGCTTGTCGGCCAACACCGCAATGCGCGTGGACAAGGCGAGCAACGTGTCGAGATCGTGCGTCACCATCACCACGGTAAATTTCAAATGCCGGTGCAAGGCCCGCACCAAGGCTACAAATTCGTCCGACCGCTGCGGATCGAGTCCAGCGGTCGGCTCGTCGAGAAACAGCAGGGCCGGGTCGAGCGACAGGGCGCGCGCCAACGCCACGCGCTTGACCATTCCACCCGACAGATCGGACGGCCGCTTGGTGGCATCGCGCGCGCTCAAGCCCACCATGTCGAGCCGGCTCATCACCAGATCGCGCACGAGATCCTCGGGAATCGTGCCCAACTCGCGCAGCGGCAGCGCCACGTTGTCGAATACGGTCAGCGACGAAAACAGCGCCCCCGCCTGAAACAGCACACCCCATCGGCGCGCCAGGCGCCGCCGGTCATTGGCCGACAGCGTGCTCAGATCCTTGTCCAGCACCTCAACTCGCCCCGCCGCGGGCTGATCGAGCGCGATGATCTGGCGCAGGAGCGTCGTCTTGCCGGACCCCGATCCGCCCACCAGCGACAGGATTTCCCCTTCGTTCACGGTGAGCGAAAGATCGTCGTGCACCACGTGATCGCCAAAAGCGGTGCGCAAGTTCGCGATCGTAATGACGGGTTTCATCATCCCTGCCCCGGCAAACCGATCCCGGCCAGCGCAATCGCAAACACCGCATCGACCAGAATCACCGCCGTGATGGCCGTTACCACCGACTGCGTCGTGCCGCGGCCCAGACTGGTGGTGTTAGGCTCGATACGAAGGCCGAAATGGCAGGCGATCAACGCAATCGTCACCCCGAACGCCACGCCTTTCCCCATCCCGATCGCGTAGTTGATCTGCGAAATGGCCTCGGGCAGCGCCCCAAAGAAGTATTGCGGCGTCATCCCCAAGGTGGCCTGCGCAGCCAACATTCCGCCCAGGAGCGCCGCGGCATCGGTCCAGAGCACCAGGAGCGGCATCGCCACGGCCAGCGCGACCACGCGCGGCAGGATCAACCGCTGACTATGCGAGATGCCCATCACGCGCAGCGCGTCGAGCTCCTGTGTGAGCCGCATCACCCCCAATTGCGCCGTGATCGCCGAGCCTGAACGGCCGGCGACCAAAATCGCCGCCAGCAATGGCCCCAGTTCACGCACGATCGACGCGCCCAATAGCCGCACCAGAAACCGGTCGGCGCCAAACGTCGACAACTGCTGGGCAGACAAGTAAGACAGCACCACCCCGATCAAAAACCCGACCAACGCGGTAATGCCCAAGGCCTGGGCACCGATACGGAAGATCTGGGCCGAGATTTCGCGCCAGGGTCCACGCCTGGGATGGGTGATGAATTTGACCAGGTCGAACATCAGGTGACCCAGCATTTCGATCAACGCGCGGGCGTGGCGCCCGCCTTCGATCAAAAACGCGCCCAGCCACACCAGCCAGCCGAGGGGATCGGGCGCTTCCCTGGGCACCTCAGCCTTGGGCTGGCGGTCCAGTACGGTAAAGATCTCGCGATGCGGTGCCGATAAGATGATGTGCTCGGGCAAACGGTCGCCCCACGCCCGCCACAACACGTGGGCGCCCAGGGTGTCCAGGCGCGCCAATGCAGAAAGATCCCAGCGCGTATCGGGCGTCGCGCGTGCCAGCGCCTGCCGGCGGGCGGCAATCTCGCCCGCTGTGCTCAACGTCTGCATGCTCCAATCGCCCGCCACCACGCAAGCGCCCGCCTCATGCAAGATAGGCGCCGGATCGCGTTGTTCAGGGGAAACAGTTTTTTCTTCGGCCAAATGTGATGTTGCGGCCCCGCAGCCGAACCTCCCAGGAGAAACAACAGCAATCATATACGGGGTGCCCTACAATCGCCGCCATGTTCGATCGCGCCCCTCATTCGCCCCCGCCCGAGCCTGCTGCCCTGGCGCATGCCGTGCACGCCCGCCTGCCCGCGTTTACCGATGTTGCATGGCTGGCCGATACCGGCTCCACCAATGCCGACCTCCTGGCGCGTGCGCGCGAGCACAACCCGCCCAAACCGTGGCTGCTCGGCACGCATCAGCAGCACCAGGGCCGCGGCCGCGCAGGACGCGCGTGGGTCAACGCCCCGGGCGATTGCCTGATGTTCTCGTGCGCGTTCGATGTGCATGCCGCCCCCAGCCAATTGCCGGCCCTCTCGCCCCTGGCGGGCATTGCCGCCTGCGAGGCCCTGCGCACGCTGGCCGGTCTCGGCGGCGAAGATCTGCGCATGAAATGGCCCAACGACGTGCAATGGCGCGGTGCCAAACTGGCGGGCATTCTGGTGGAAACCACCCGCAATCGTGGCGGCGCCGACGCCGGTTTCACCGTTGTCATCGGCCTGGGCATGAATTTGCGCGACAGCCAGCGGCTCTCGTCTACTCTGGGGCGCGAGATCGCCGACTGGGGCGACGTCACCGGCCGCGTGCCCTCGCCCGACACCGTGGCCGCCGTCGTGGCCGCGCTCGCCCGCGCCTGGCACGATGCCTTGCAGATCTTCGAGCGTGACCACTTCGAAGCCTTTTTGCGCCGCTTCGATCATATCGACGCCCTGGCCGGTCAGCCGGTCAATGTGCTCGATCAGGGCGCCGTCAAGCTCAGTGGCGTCGCCGCCGGCTGCGATGCCTTTGGCCGGCTCATGCTGCGCACCGACAGCGGTCTCTTGCCGGTCTCGGTCGGCGATATTTCAGTACGGTTGTCGTCATGATGATTTTGATCGATTCAGGTAACAGCCGCATCAAGCTCGGCACGTTCAGCGAAGCTGCCCATGCGGCAAGGTTGGCCGCGCAAGCCGTCTCGCCGGATGGCGCAGCCATCGCCGCCGCGCCCATCGGCCGTCGCGATGCCGACTCCGCTGCCTTCGACAATACCGACATCGCCGCCGTGGATGCCTGGCTTGCGGCGCTGCCCGCACGGGCCACCGGCGCCATCGGCGTCAACGTGGCCGGCGACAAGCAAGGCGAGGCGATCGCCGCAGCATTCGCCCGACAGGGCGTCACCGTGCGCTGGTTGCGCGCGCAGGGCGACGCCTATGGCCTCACCAATCGCTATGCGCAGCCGCAGCAGTTGGGCGCAGACCGGTGGGCCTCGCTCGTCGGCGTCACGGCACACCAGGATTTCGGCCATGGCCCCTTCCTGCTGGCCTGCTTCGGCACGGCCACCACACTGGATACCGTGGGACCCGACAACGTTTTCGAAGGCGGCATGATCCTGCCCGGTCCGGCGTTGATGAAAACCTCACTCGTGTCCGGCACCGCCAACCTGCCGCTGGCCGACGGCGCCGTCGTCGATTTCCCCACCGATACCCATCAGGCCATCGCCTCCGGCGTGGCCGCCGCGCAAGCCGGCGCCTTGATGCGCCAATGGCTCGCCGGTTGCCGCCACTACGGCCAACCGCCTGCGGTGTTCGTGGCGGGCGGCGGCTGGCCCGAAGTGGCCGACGAAACGCGCCGCCTGCTCGCCGAAGCGGCCGCGGTCATCCATTGTTCGGTCGCCCCCATCGAAATGCTCGAACATCCCGTGCTCGATGGGCTGGCGCACATCGCCGCCACGCAAGCGGCAGAGGTGTCGTAATGCTGCGTCTTTTGTTTGTAGTGCTCGCCGCCGCTGCCGCCATCGTCTGGGGCATCGGCGCCGGATTTTTCGGCACACCGCCGTCGGAAGCCGGTCGTGAACCGTTGAAGGCCAATACCGAATTGAACGCCGACAAGATCACGGTACAGCCGCCGATTGCGCGCGTGCCGGGCAAATAAGGCAGAAGCATTTGGCCGGAAGCGCTTTGACATACTGCGCGCTTTTCACGAGCGCCACCTTGCTTGGTCAGTCACGCGCCACGTCAACGATGCATCGCGCATCGATGCGCTGACGCACACATCTTGACCGACCGCTGCTGGCGCGCCGAACAGGCTCGTCAGCATGTCAGATCTGCTTCAACGCCGCACCGCCCTACTGCTCTGCGCCGTCATCGTTGCCTGGGCCGTTTCCGGTGCATTCCAGCACCATTCGCCCGTGCCCTACTGGGACATGTGGAACGGCTATCTGCAGTTCTACATGAACGCGACGGACGGCATGGTCGATTCATGGTGGGCGCAACACAACGAACATCGCATCGTGCTGGCGCGCCTGCTGTTTTTCGTCGACATCGCCTGGTTCAGCGGCCTGGGCTACTTCCTGATCGCCACGCAACTCTTGATGATTGCCGCAGCCGCCGCGCTGTGGATATCGGTGCTGCGTGAACATGCGGCGGGTGTCTATCGCAGCGCACACCGCACCCCACGCTTCGTATTCGCATGCGCCATCACCGCCGTCCTGTTCTTGTGGATGCAGCACGAAAATCTCACGTGGGCGTTTCAAAGCCAGTTCTTTCTCGTGCAACTGCTGCCGTTGGCCGCGCTGATCTGCCTGTACCGCTCGGACGAAGGCACGCGCGCTGCACCGCTGTTCGTCGCGACATGCGTGTTGGGCATGGCGTCCGCTGTCACGATGGCCAACGGCGTGCTCGCCCTCCCATTGCTGATGCTGACCGCGATCGCCTTGCGCCAAAGCCGTACGCGCATCCTCATCCTGGCGATGGCGGCCGCGGTAACGCTGGTCGCCTACTTCGCCACCTACCAATCGCCGCCCGGCCATGGTTCGATTGTCGCCACCTTGACGACGATGCCGTTCCAGTTCGTGCGTTACGTGCTGCGCTACCTGGGTGCACCCGCTTTTCATTTGATGGGCGGCGGCGAGTTTGCGCGCGCCGCCGCTGTGGCGGCGGGCGCCGTGCTGTGCCTCCTGGTCGCTTGGCGCGCCTGGAAAATTCTCCCTCAGGCCACGCGCCACAAGCCCACCACCGCCGTGCTCGCTTACCTGGCCTATCTGATCGCCACGGCCGCCGCCACCGCAGGCGGGCGGGCGATGTTCGGCGCCGACCAGGCCTTGAGCAGCCGCTACGCCACGCCCGCGCTCATGGCCTGGGTGGGCGTGGCCGTGATCTACGCGCCTGCGATGCTGAACGCGACCGCACGGCGCGCGCGCGCAGCCGGCCTCGCGGCGCTGATGGCGTTGGCGGGCCTCCTGGCCGCGCAAACGCATGCCGTGCTCAGCCACAACGGCACCGCATTCGAGCGCGAGGTGTCGGCACTGGCATTGGCCATGGCCGTGCAAGACACCCCTCAAATCAAGAAGGTTTTTCCCGCCGTCGAGTTCGTGCAAAACACCGCCCGGCAGGCCGCTGCGCGCGGTATCTCGATCTTCGCGCAACAGCCCTATCGTGACCTGCCCACGCGGATGGGTACGCCCCAACTGCTCGGGGCTTTCGCTACCTGCAAGGCCGGCATCGCGCACATCGACACGCTCCCCGACGATCCCGCGCATGTGAAAGTGGCAGGCTGGATCGAGCATTCAGCCAATGTCGACCTGAAGGCCGCGAGCCTCGCGAACGCCGACAAACGCATCGTGGGCTGGGTCATCATCGATCCTGCGACGCGCGTGTTGTCGGCCGACAGCGCCAACACACGCGCTTCATTTTCCGGTTACGCGCGTACCGCCGACGGCGTGCTGACATCGATTGGCGATCGTGATGAGGGCGTTGGGTGTGCGCTCGCCATGCCGTCCGATATCGCGTCGCGATAACCCCTCACTCCTCCAGAATCTCGACCCGCTCCGGCGGCGACGAGGCCAGCTCGGCCCAATCGAGCTCGCGCTCGAGCACATGAAACACGTCGTCTTCGACCTTGGCATCGCGTCGAAGCTCCGCCAACGCGGCGCGCTTGATCTTGATGCCCTTGCGCAACAAGCGATGCACCTGCTGACTCGCGCGCGGATGGCTGCCCGCCTCGGACGCCTCACGGTCCTCCAGATAGCTCTGCCGGACACGCACGGCGGCCTCATCCTCGCGCGTGCCCAATGCATCCAGCGCGCGATCCAGCAAGATCAACCGCGCCGCGCTCAATTCGCGCGCCATCGAATCGTCGGCCTTCAGGCCAAGCCAGCCAATCAACGGCCCCAGCGTCAGGCCTTGCACCACCAACGTGCCCAGCACCACGGCAAGTGCGCTCAATAGAATCAGATCGCGCGATGGGAAGGCCGCCGGCAGCGCCAATGCCGCCGCCAACGTCACCAGCCCGCGCATGCCGCACCACGCGACCACCACGCCCTGTGCCATCGTCGGCTTCTGGTCATGCCCGCGATCGCTGCCGATCGACTGCACCACGCGGGTGTACAGCACCACCCACACCAGTCGAACCACGATGACCACGAGCAGCACCGCCCCCGCGAAAATCAAGGCGCTCCACAGCTCTGCCGCGGCCAGCTTGGTCACGATCACGCGCGCTTCCAGCCCCAGAATCAAAAAGGCGAGAATGTTGAGCAGGAACACGATCGTTTCCCACACCGCATAAGAATGCACGCGATCGCTGGCCGCCTGCCGCTCGGGAATGAAGCGCGCGGCCGTCATCGCATAGGCCACCACGCACAGCACTGCAGAAAGATGCAAACGCTCCGCCACGATCCAGGCCACGAACGTCGTCACGAACTCGAACAACGTGCCGCCCAACGTGCCTGCCATCCGGCCCGCCAAGGCCACATACACGCGGCCGATCACGAACCCCAGCAGCAATCCGCCGGGTGCGGCCAGCGCCAGTGTGGGCAAGAGCCCCCACCCCTCATCGGGTGCCGCGGCAAAGCCCACCGCCGCGCCAAAAATCAATAGCGCCACGGCATCGTTGAGCAGACTCTCGCCTTTCAGCACCACCACCGTATGCCGCGGCAGGTTGAAGCGCGACAGCACGGCAGCCGCCGCGGCCGCATCGGGCGGCGCGACGATCGCGCCCAGGGCCACGGCTGCGGCCAGCGGCAACGCCGCCATCGTCATTCCCAACCACGCCACCGCAGCGGTGGTGAGCAACACCGCAACGGCCGCCAGGGCCAGCAAAGGCAACCAATTGCGCAACAACACCCGCGGCGGCAGGTCGTAGCCGGCCTCAAGCAGCGCGGGCGCGATGAACAGCGCCAAGGCGAGTTGGGGATCGATCTCGATTGCCGGCGCCCACGGCAGAGCAGCCACCCCAAGGCCAGCAAGCGCGAGCATCGTGGGATAAGGGACGGAAAAACGTCGAGAGACTTGCAGCAGGCCAATGGCGACCAGCAGGAGCAGCAACGTGCTTTCGAAGAGGTTCATGAGGGCCGCGCTCCGCGGCTGAGGTAGCCGCGGAAGCTCCAGGCGCAAGCCTCGTACCGTGCTGCCTCAGGCAGCCCTCAAGACCCGCGAGGCGCCAACCAGGTCTGCAATGCATCCACCGTGCGGCGCGTGGCGCCCGCATGACCTTGCCCCCAAGCGCGCGCTGCGGTGCGCATCTGGGCCAAACGCGGTGCATCGGCAATCAGCGCTTGGGCGGCTGCAATGGCGGCCTGGGCGTCGGCCACGCGAATCGCCGCACCCGCCGCAATGGCGTCCTCGGCCGCTTGCTCGAAATTGAAGGTATGCGGACCGAAAATCACGGGCGTGCCGGCCGCACAGGACTCGATCAGATTCTGCCCGCCCAACGGCGCGAAGCTGCCGCCGATAATCGCCACATCCGACGCGGCGTAGTAAAAGCCCATCTCGCCCAACGTATCGCCCATCATCACGCGCGTCTCGGCAGCCGGCGGCGCCGGAAACTCACAGGCGCGGTTCATGTTGGAGCGGCACTCAAAGCCCAGCCCGCCACGCCGCACTGTCTCGGCGGCGGAACCGAATCGCTGGGGATGACGCGGAATCAGCCAGAACAGGGTGTTGTCCGACACCTGCGCCTTGATGGCCTCGACGAACGGCTCGTCCTCGCCCTCACGGGTACTCGCCAGCGCAATCACCGGACGCGCGGCGAGCTCTCGCCACCGGCGGCCGGCCGCGATCTGCGTCTCGGGCAGTTGCACATCGAACTTGATATTGCCCGTTACCCGCACGGGCGAGGCGCCGGCCTGTCGCAGCCGCGTGGCATCGGCGCTGGTTTGCGCCAGCACGGTGTCGATACCGCTCAACGCCTCTTTCATCACATGGCCCATATTGCGCGCCTGGCGCAGTGCGCCGTCCGAAAAGCGGGCGCTGACCAACGCCATCGGCACCTTGAAGTAACGCGCCGAGGCGAGCAGATTGGGCCATACCTCGCGTTCGATCAACAGCCCGATCCGCGGCCGGTAGGCCTGGATGAAACGGTCGGTCGACGCCGGAAAATCATACGGCAGCCACGTCTGCAGCAGTTGCTTGGCCGCGATAGCATCGGCAAAAGCACGTGCGCCCTCTTCCCTCCCGGTGGCCGTGGTGTGCGTGAGCAGCACCTTATGCCCTTGCGCCAACAGCGCCGCAATCAAGGGATTGGCCGCCCGGGTTTCGCCCAGGCTCACCGCGTGCACCCACACCGGACGCGTCACGGGATCGGTGGCCACACCCTCGACCGGGTGGCCAAATCGCGCCTTCGAAAAAATGCCCCATTCGCCGCCTGCCCGGCGAGCCCGTCTGGCCATCCATAGCCAGATCAGGGGCGCGGCCAATCTCAGCAACAGCGTGTAGAGAGGCCGCCGCATTTTCAAGCCGCCGCCAACGCTTGGTCCACCGCAGCCAGCACCACGCTGCGCGACGGCGACGCACCCCGGTCGCCCAAGCTGGCGTTGAACGCGGAACCGGTCAACGGCGTACGCACCGGGGTGGACGCCTTGTAAATACCGATCGTGGGCCGGCCCACCGCCGCGGACAAATGCGTCAATCCGCTATCCAACCCCACCATCATGCGCGCCCCGGCCAGCACCTCAGCGATTTCGGTAAGCCCCATGCGCGGCATCACCTCTGCATTGGCGCGCCCTGCGATCAGTTGCTGCGCCCGCGCCGTTTCCTGGACATTGCCAGCCAGAAGCTTCAATGCGCAGCCGCGCGACTGCAGCAGATCGAAGACGGCATGCCAATCTTCAACCGGCCACAACTTATCGTCGCGGCTGGCCGACGGCATGATGACCGCGTACGGATGATCGCCTGTCTCGCGCTTGAATAATTGCAGGCCGAAATCCGGTGGCCCCTCCGGCGTATAGCCGAAGGTCTTGCCCGCCAACTCGCGCTGCCGGATCACCGCCGGTTGCCAGAATTGCACCCGATGCCGCACATCGTAGAAAAATGACGCCAGCGGCTCGCGCGCCGATTTGAAATCCAGTCCATGCCGCACGCCATTGGTCTGGCGTACAAGCCACGCCGACTTGAGCAGGGCCTGCATGTCCAACACGATGTCGTATTGCGAGTGCTTCAGCTTGCGCTTGAGCGCCGCACGTTCGGTGCGCACGCTGGCCGAAAACCAGGATTTGCGCCACCGGCGGTGCGCGACCTTGATGACCTCGTTGACCGCAGGATGCCAAGCAGGAATTTCCGCGAAGGATTCTTCGGCTACCCAATCGATGTGCGGATCGGGCACATGGCGCGCGATATCGGAGATCGCCGGCAGCATGTGAACGAGGTCGCCTAAAGACGAGGTACGGACGATGAGGATTCTTGTGGGCATGTAGCGGTTGCTAGGCCAATGACTGCTGGAAACCTCGGGAATTTAACTCATTACGGTCCCGGTGGGATGAGAGGACGGCCATGTGGATGACATGAAACCGCCAAATCGGACGGATCTGCGACCGCACAGAGGCCCATTGGCAATCACCGGTCGATGGCCCAGCGCAGATCATTACCTTTAGCCGCACGCCCCGCATGCCGCAATGAACGGGAATATGAAATCAAACCAGACGAGGATTAAATCGAGTGGCTAGACGCCTCGAAATAGAGTTACAGAAAGCCTGGAAATAGCCTGTCATATGGCATACTTCGCCCAAATTTTCCCGACAAGACAAGCGCTTATGAGTTATCCAGCCTCTTCTCAAAATCAAACTCCGGCCCGAAACGCACCGGTTGCAAGCACCCTCGTCGGATTATTGGGTTTGATACTGGCGGGATTATTTTTTGTGCCCTGGGCGCCGCACTTTCCATCGATCGGTTTGGATCCCTCCTGGAAATACGGCTTGAACGACGCCTTGGCTCACGGCGCCGTGTTCGGTCGCGATGTTGTCTTTACCTTCGGTCCCTACGCGTCGGTTTACAGCAGGAGCTTCCACCCCGCGACTGACGGCGTGATGATCGGTGGCAGCATCGTTTACGCCCTGGGATTTTGCGCGGCGTTTCTCATGCTGGCCTGGCCGCGTCGCGTATGGCTGCTTGTCGGCCTTCCGGTCATCGTTTCCTTCTTGCTCAATCGCGATGCGGCATTCATGGCGTTGCCCTTTGCGCTCCTGGCGGTCGTCGTGCGGTGCACATTGCCTGAGACATCGCCCTGGCGGCTGCGACCCGGTCCAGCCGTACTGTTCGGCATCGCATTGGCCACCTGCGCCATTGCGTTTTCACCGCTGGTCAAGGGCAGTTTTGCCGCCACCAGCGGCTTCGCCTCCGCACTGATCTTCCTTGTTCTCGTGCGGCACCGCGTTTCGGCTGCCTTAGGCTTTGCCGTGCTCTTCGTGCTGTGTTTGGCCGGCGCCTGGCTGCTTGCCGGCCAGCCTCTGGACGCATTGCCGCATTTCTTCCTGGCCCAGGCCCCTGTCGTCTCGGGCTATACCAATGCGATGTCGGCAAACGGCCCGGCTGCCGTGGTCGCGATCTATGCCGTCGGTGCGATCGCGCTTTTCGGCATGTTCTATCGCAAGGCTGCTCGCCACATGGGCCTGCCGGGGTACGTCCTGCTGCTGGGTTTGGCGTTCACCTTGTTCGTGAGTTTCAAAGCCGGCTTCGTGCGCCAGGACGGCCACGTTTTCATATCCGGCGAGTTGCTGCTTTTCATCGGATTGATGGGCGCCATGCTGCTGCCCGTGCGTCACGCCGCAGCAGCCTTGATCGTGAGCGCATTGGCGTGGGGCGCCATCGGCAACGCGATCCTTCCGGTTAACGGCCCCTTTATCGTCGATCGCCTCGCACAAACATGGCGCGGCACAGTCGATGGGCTCAGCAAGCGCATCAATACCCCCGAAGCCTTGCAGGCGCAGTATGACGCATCGCTGGCCGCCATTCGCAGCCAGGAACCCATGCCGGCGCTGACAGGAACGGTCGACATTTACCCCACCGAAATTTCCGGGTTGCTGGCAGCCGGGTTGAAGTGGGCCGGTCGCCCGGTCTTTCAAAGCTATTCGGTGTACACCCCCGAACTCAACCAGCTCAATAATGCCCATCTCACAGGCGATGCTGCACCGGACACCGTGCTCTTTGCGTTCGATCCGATCGATGGCCGCTTGCCGACGCTGGACGACAGTTTGAGCCTGCGCACCCTGCTCACGCATTATGGCGCCACCGAAATGGCCGGGCGCTGGATGGTGATGACAAAGGACGACAAGACGCTGCACGACCGTTTGACGCCCGCAAAAACGCAGTCCTCACGGATACGCACCAATACCGCGATTCGCCTGCCCACCGACACCCCCGTCTGGATGACCGTGGACATCGCGCCCACGCTGCTGGGCCGCGCGGTGAGCACGCTTTATAAGTTGCCGCGTGTGTGGATCGTGCTGCAGTTGGAAAACGGCGAGACCATCCGCCATCGATTTATTCCGGGCATCGGCCAAAGCGGTTTCCTGGCGTCGCCTTATATCGACAAACCCGAGCAGTTGCGCGACCTCCAGCTCAATGCCCCCGGACAACGACGCGTCGTATCGGTGACCATCGAATCCAACGACCCCATGCTGTGGTCTCCGCAGATGAACGTCAGCCTGACACCGATGAACGTGACGCCGCCGGCGGCGCCCCGCCCGCCGACGATTGGCCCCATGACAAAAGCCGCGCTCGCCGAAGCCACACTGCTGGGAGTGGAGTGAGGCTTGAAGGTTGGCCGATTAGCGTTGGCGGTTGAGGGTTGGCGACTGGCGACGAACGATCGGCAAATCAGCCCTTGGCAGTGAGCAGTCGTCGCTGAGGTGGGCAGTTCGTTATTCGCAGTTCGCAGTTGGTCATCACAATAATTATTCAAACGGAGACTGCACATGCTCAAGAGAAGCGTGCTCCCCCTGTTGGCGGCCATCGCCGCGATGGGGCTTTACGTGCACCGGGTAGGCGCAGCGCTATGGCGCCCTTATCTTTACGCGGAAGATGGCAAGGTATTTCTCCAGGAACAACTGCTGTTGGGTACGGATGCGCTGCTCACGCCCTTCGCCGGCTATGTGCATGCCGTTCCGCGGCTGACTGCACTCATCGCATCGCCCTTCAGCGCTGTCTGGGCACCGACGATCTATGCCTGGATAAATCTCGGCGTGATGGTGTGGGTGGTGCTGACCATCGCCTTTTGCCGATTGCCGTACGCTTGGGTGTTGGCACTGCTGTTGTTTGCCGTGCCCCATACGGGCGAGGTCTTCGGCACCATTACCAATGCGCAATGGATCATGGCGTGCGCCTTGCCGCTTATCGCGATGACGGCTACGCCAGAGTCGTTCGCCAACCGCGTCAACCAGCGGGCATTCATCGCGCTTGCCGGCTTGTCTGGGCCTTTCTCGCTCTTTGCCTTGCCGTTGTTCTTGTGGCGCGTTTTCGAGCGCCGTGACCGTCACGCTATCTGGCTGGCCGCGCTGGCAGTAATTGCCGCGCTGGTTCAAATCATTTCCGTCGCCAACAACTATGTGAGCTTCGCCGGCGAACGCGAGCCCATGCACCTGGCGCTCACGATTCTCGATCGCTGGGCGGGAAATCTGGCGTACGGCTGGCGCAGCGACACCTGGTATGCGCTCCTGCTCACGTTCTGCTATGGCGCGATCGTGCTCGCCTTGGCCTGGTGGTCGACACAGCGCCGGTTGAACATGGCCCTGCTGTTTTTCATTGCCCTCATCCTTGGTTCCACCTGGCTGAAATTCATGCCCGGGCATTCGCGCCATCTCGACTTTCCATCCGTGGACGATCGGTATTTTTATGTACCGAAGGTACTCACGCTATGGATCCTTGCAGGCGCGCTCTACGCGAGTGCGCATTGGAAAAAGATCGTGGGCATGCTGGCACTCGTGCTGAGCATCGGTGCAGTGGAGAACGGCGGCCTGGAATGGTGGCGCAAATACATTTACCCCCATAAGCCATGGACCGAACAGGCCAGGAATATCGATGCGGGGTACGCCGTCGATATTCCCATCAATCCAGAACCCTACAGCGTTCAACTGCCGGCCAGACCGGGTCGCAACACCGGCAGCTGAGATCGCATCGGCCGTGCTGACGCAACCATCAGCGCAAGCCACCATTCCCTGTCGACGCGACGAATCCTCAGATCCTTCACGACGGTTAGGCGTGCGCTACTGCGGCGACACCGTCACCCGATCAGGGGGTCCGGCACGATTGCCGTCCACGATCGCGCGTTCGTAGTACACATGCAGATAATCGCCTAACGAAACGGCCTCCGTGATTCGGCGTTGCTCGCCATCGCGAAACGTCAGCAAGGCACCCGGCACGTACTGCGCACGTGCAACGTCGCCATTGCGCGTGAGAAACATGGGGCGGCCGCGTGCAAAGCCAAAAACCCATTCGGCGTTGGTAGGGTAAAACCCGATCGGCAAATCGCTTGGCGCTTTACCCTGTTGCGACGGCGGCGCAATAAAGGGCAGAAACGTCTCGACATTGGTCGCCAGAAGCACTTCGCTGACATTGAGTTCGTTATAGAGGAACAGCACATCGCCGCCCTCTTCAGAGAAGGCAAATGAAGCGAGGCGCTGCATGTCGTCCGCGCTCAAACTACGGATCGTGTTCGTCGCCAACTGCACAACCTCACGATAGTAGGGTGTCATCCAGCGGCTCAAATACGGGCCGAACGAGTCCGAAATAATCACCAGCTTTCCAGGTGCCGCTTTCGGATTCGTATAGCGCGACACGATCATGAGCCGCGCTGCGAGATCGTCGATGGCACCGAAACATCCCGCACCGCCCGTACAGCCTTCAATTCCGGATGCGGCAAGATCCGGCTCAAGTACCCGGTTACGTGGGCTCGGCACGCCAATGAGCGCCTCGCCGATATTCTCCGGCACCTTCTCGACCACGGTCGTGACCAAAGGGGTTCCTGCCGAACGCCCATACGCCTGCGCCAGTTCGGCCGCCTGACGGCGCACCGCTTCACCATCCCAGTGAAAATTGGAGCGCGGGTAGACGTCGTACTGCTCACGCTCGCGCTGCATGCGTGCCAAGGGATAAAGCACCCGTGGCCGATTGACGTCATCCAGCAAAGGCGACGACACAACCTGCTGTATCGGATAGACATCGCCGCAGTACTCGCCGAACCAGGCCGGCAGATGATCCCGATACACATTCGACGCCGAGGGAACAACAAGAAGGCGCGCATTGAGCCCACGAGCCACCGTATCCGAAAGCACCCGGTCGATCACGTCTGCTTGATAATCCGCGCTCCATAGTGGCGAACCCTTGCCGCAGGCCCGCAACAGCATGCCGTCCAAAGGTGCATTCTCGCCGTCTGCCGAACGAAACAGCCAATCATCCTTACCCAGCAAAATATCTTTCTTCGCCGATTCAGCAAAGAGCTCGAAGCGCACGAGGTTGTTCAAGCGGATCAGGGGATCCCGCAGGCCGAACTGGTCATTCACGTAGTCGCTCATCTTGGCCGGCCAAGCGAACATGGCCTCTACGGTACGCGGCAACCCAGGCCATTGTGCAAACAACCGATTCTCGGCCTTGATCGTGGTCGTCGACAGCGCGCCGACAACGGCCGGTATCGCAAACGCTGCCACCACAAGCCACCCGGCCACAGGGCCCCAACTACGTCGTCGATGATTTCCGTGGGCCATGATCAAAACCGGAAATAGATGAAGGGGTTGTACGTGCCCGCTGCGAGGCTCGCAACACTCACCAAGAAGAGAACGGCAAGCGTCGGTACCGCGAGTGATCTCAACCAGTGCGCATCGACCAACCGCTGCTGAATCGCACTCGGCCATTGGTCGCGCCGGAACAGGGCCAGCGCGCCCCCGATCGCGATGGCGGCCACAGCCGTGTGCGGCACATACATCTGCCAGGGTGCGCCCGTGCCGCTGGACATGCCAAACATCGCACCGAGATACGACACCGCATGCGGCACGGTGTCCGCACGAAAGAACACCCACCCCAGCATCACGGCCAGCAACGTGTAGAGCCTACAGACCACATTTGGCAAACGCGCGAGCATGGTCGACCAGCCGGCACGCTCGATCACAAGCAACATGCCGTGCCAAGCGCCCCACACCACAAACGTCCAGGCCGCACCGTGCCACAGCCCACAGAGCAAAAACACCAACGATAAGTTGAAGTAAATGCGCCAGGGGCCTACCCGGCTGCCCCCTAGCGGAATGTACAAATAGTCGCGAAACCAGCTCGACAAGCTGATATGCCAGCGACGCCAAAATTCGGTGATCGACAACGACGAATACGGCTGTGCAAAATTGATCGGATACTGAAACCCGAGCATGCGTCCCAGGCCGATCGCCATGTTTGAGTAGCCGGCAAAGTCGTAGAAAATCTGGATGGTGTAGGCAACGATTCCCCACCAGGCCACACCCGGCGACAGGCTCGCAGACTCGAGTCCGAAAATGCGATCGGCCGAGATGGCAACCGTATTGGAGATCAATACTTTCTGCGCGAGCCCCACAAGAAACTGCGACAGGCCGCTCATCACATCGGCATTGCTGATGTGGCGGGAAGCGATCTCGCGTGCGACCTGTTGATACCTGACGATGGGGCCCGCGATAAGTTGGGGAAACATCGCCTTGTACATCGCGAAGTTCACGAAGCTGCTCTGCGCCGGGATCACGCCGCGATACACGTCGATCAGATAAGAAATCCCCTGGAACGTCCAAAACGAAATGCCCAGCGGCAGCAAAATCTCGGGCACGGGCAGCGGCGACCGATGGGGTCCGATCAAATCGTTGAACGCCGAGAGCAGAAAGCCTGTGTACTTGAAGTAGATCAGCACCAGGAGATTCGACGCCACCCCGGCCACGAGCAGCCACCATTTCATGCGGCCCGTGATGCGAAACACCAGCGCACCGAAAACGTAGTTCAAGGTGGCCGAAGCCAACAGCAAGGGGACGAAGCGAGGCTCACCCCACGCATAAAAAATAATGCTGCCCAGCAGCAGCGTCAGATTTTTGTACGACGTGAAGTAGTAAATGCCAAAGAAAATCGGCAAGAAATAAAACAGGAACGTGATGGAACTGAAGACCATTTCTCGTGCGCTCGGTCACGCCACTAACGGCAGGTAATGTCGACGGAAGCCGAGCCCCGAAGATCGGACGCGTGGGCGGGCTAAAGGTTACTGCCGGATTGTAAAGGGACGAATCGGCACCTGCACTTGCAACTTGCATGCCGGCTCTTGCCCGATCAACGCAAGTGTCGCACCAAGTTGTTTTGCGTCCACATATCCTGAAAACCGCGTCAAATCATGCTGCGAAATCGCATCGTTTCTCGCGTCACGGCCCCGGGCCATGGTGACGGCAAATCCGACGACACGCCCATCCTTATCGAGGATCGACACCATCGATTGGGTACGTCGCGCCCAAGGACTGCTGATTTCCCCTTCAAGTTGCAGGAAGCGCGCGTCCCCCACGATGGGTCGCAATGCCGTCAACGCTCCGCTGCACTGCAGCACCGGCACATCGCTTCGTTGCAGCGAGCCCATCGTCTCATCGACCGGATCGAGCAGCGGATCGCCGAACACGCCTACGTCTTCAGCATCGAGCGGCTTGCTCAACAATAGGGCGTGATCGACATTAGGATAGATGCGTCCGATCTGCTGTTGATCGCGCACCCCCATATCCAGCGCCAACACTGCAATCCAACGCTCGAAAGCGCGATCGCGGTCGTGATTGAGCGCCGAGCGCTGAACCGGCCACATCACGATCGGAATCACCAGCAGGGCCGCCGCGCCGAGCCACGGCAGCCGCGCAAGCCCGCGCAAAAGCGCAGGCGCCAGCAGCACCAGCAAGGCGCACCAGGCCATCAATACTGGTGTCTGATAACGGCTTGACGCCGCCTGCGCCACGCCATTGTCGTAGCGCCCCAAGGCCGTCAGGAGTGCGGTCGCTGCAACGTACAAGATGAATAGCGACAACGCGATACCCAACCCATCGCGCGGCTCGCGGCGTGTCGCGTGAACCAAGTATCCAAACGCCAGCATGAGCAACACACTGCCCGCAACTGCGGCCAACGGTGCCGCCAGACTGGGCTGCAAGATCGCCTGATTGGAAATGGCCCAGAACACCGGCGCGCCCAGATACACCAAGGTGTACTGTGCCAGCGCGACAGCGTGCAGCGTGAGCACATCGATCGATCGGCCAGCGGCAGAAGATTGGTAGTCGCTGAAGTAATACCCCAGCATCGCCACCGTCAGCGCGCCCAGGATGAGGATCCGGCGTTTCGAGTGGCCTGACAGTACTGCCATCACGACCATCAAAGGCAGCGCACCGACGCCGTTCGCCATCGTTCCGCATGCGGCGACACCCAACGCACATGCGCCCACGAACCCACCGCGATGCATCGGCGATTGCGAACGATAGAGCGCAAGCAAGGCTGCCAGTGGCACACTCTGCGCCAGAAAGAACTGACTCTGGAATGCCCAATTGAAGTTTTCGGACTGCGTCCATGAAAATCCCGCCACAGGTATCAAGGCGGCAATGAGCAGTGCGCCAGACCGCGCCGATGTCGAGCCGATCCGTTCGCGCAGCGCCCATAGCAAAAGCAACACTGCCGCAGCGGCAAGCAGATAGTTCACGACCACCAAGAAAATAAACGACGCGCCGAACACATTGAAGTCGAGCCAGAACAACAGGCGAGAGATGAGGATGCGATGCTCGTTATGCTGCCCCCACCACGCTTGCCACGTCGACAGATCGCTTTGGGTAAGAAAACCCACGTAACCCTGCCACATGTCCCAATACGGCACAGGTAGATATTGCCGCACGCCGCCCACAATCGCGAGCACGATAAATACGAATGCAATCACCGCCATGGCGATGCCGGCATAGCCGAGCACGCCGAAACGGGCCATGCATGCGCAAACGCGCCCAACGAGCGACAGACGCTGCGGATGGGCCAGCCTGTGGTTATCGCCACGCGCAGGCGGGATGGCTTTGAGGTCGGTCATGCGGGGCTGCTGCTATCGCGGCGTTCCGCATGAGCACGATCATGCGATTCTAGGCGGATCACTGCGATCAATCCCACAACGATTGCAAACCACAGCGTCGCCAGCCGAATACCCACTGCTGCCAATGACGCCAGCGCGAGTGCCACGCCCTGATCGCCCAGCAGCGCAATAATCACCGCCTCGGTAGATCCCAGTCCGCCAGGCAACATGGACGCGGCGCCTGCCAACATGGCGGCCGGATAAATGGCCAGCGCCTGCTGCCACGGCAAATCGATCGACAATTCCGACAACAGCCATGCAAAAGCGCCCGCCGTCACACCCCAAGCCGCCAATCCGAACAGCAACGACACCAGCACGCGTCCAAACGTCAACCACTGCCGCAAGCCCATCACGCCGGCGCACACGGTGCGCACGATGGCCGCCAGCCGCGGCATGGACCACGCTGCCAGCCGGTCGCCTGTGGCTTGCAACAGCATGGGATAAAACGCGCAGGCAAGCACGGCAGCAACGATCACCGTGACGAACATCAGGAGCGTGGTGTAAATGCCCCCGAACGCGCCCCACCCTAGAAATGCCAGCAGCAGCACCGCGACCAGATCGAGCATGCGCTCGAATACGAACGCCGCCACCACCGCTTCGGCCGGTACGCCTTGCCTGCCGTAATAACGAATGCGTACAAGCTCACCTACCTTGCCCGGTGTGGCGGTGAAAGCAAAGCCTGCCAGATAGGCCGCGAGCGAACGCCACCCCTTCAGCGGATGCCCTGCCATTCGAAGCAGCCACCACCACCGTGCGTACCGCAACAGCCACGAGGCGACCGTGAGTACAAGCAGCACCGGCATGGCACTCGCCAGCGTGGGCAGCAGGGCAAACACCCCCCGCTCGCCATCCAGCCACACGAGCAGGCCAAGATAGACGGCCGTCACGATGCCCAAGCTGATCAGTGCGTGGTTGATGCGCATATTGCCGGCCGTGGATCAGCGAAACGAAAGGTGCTTGTGGCCGAGATAGCTCGTGAACACGGGAAACACCACACCTACTGCGTGGGCAATCTCACGCACGTAGGAGGTGACGCCCATCGCCGGCAGCACGTAATACGCCAGCCCGACGCTGATCGCCCACGTTTGCGCGATCGCCACCACATTCACCAGGCAGAACATCAGCGCGGATCGATGCAACCCCTGCTTGCTTTCCTTGAAGACGAAAAGCTTGGCGAGGATGAATGCCGTCACCATGCCCGTCAGGTAGGCCACGATCACAGCGGCCTGATACCCCATCACCTGGTTATAGGCGATGCGGCTCAGAAAGTTGACGAGCGCAGCCGTGCCGCCCGTGACGATGAACACCACGAACTGCCGCGACAGAAAAGCCGAGGTCACGCTGCCGCCTGCCGAGCCATCTTGCGGCCAAAGTCAATACTTTCCGAGATGCCCCGGTCTTCCGGGTAGTAGTACGACGTGTCGGCCGCCCACAGGCCCTTCACCGGCAACGCCACATCAGGCAGGCGCGCCGGGAAGCTGGGCTCGCAAATCGGTTGCGCGTAGCGATAACGGCTCGCCTTGATATCGATGAAATCCTCTTCCACCAGATCGGGATTGATCGTCTGCAAATAGCGCTTCACTTTCTCAATGAAGTGCGCGTCCGGCTCCTGATACAACGGATGTTCGCCGGGCACGTAATACGGCACATACACAATGTGATGCGGCATCGGGCGCAGGTTCGAGTACTCAACCAAACCTGGAATATCCATCTCGGGCGAGTTGATGTTGAGCCAGAAGTTTTCGGATACCGGCTTGCGCAGTTTGGCGATGATGCACACCACCGCAATGTTGTGCATCGAGCCGAACTTGGCCAGCACGTCCTGCGGCAGATCCGGCATCACGCGCGAGACCAACGGCAACGGAATCGTGCTGATCACCTTGTCGAACGCCTCGAAACCTTCCGGTGTTTCCACACCTTTGACGACGCTATCTTCCATGCGCACACGCGTCACCGGTGTCTTCAAGCGGAACACGCCGCCATGGCTTTCTATATCGGTGCGCATCCCTTTAAGCAGCGTATTCGAGCCGCCATCCAGATACCCCAACTTCTCGCGAAACAGGCTGTAGCGCGAGCGTCCGATGCGACGGATGCGGCTCCAGATCCACGCCGCCGACAGATTATTTGCGTAGTTATAAAACTTGTATTCGAACAACCGGCGCCACAGCACCTCGTACGCTTCCTTGCCGACCCAACGACGAATCCAGCTGGATGCCTCAACGTTATCGAGCGGCTTCCAGTCGTTGCGCTTGGTGGACAAAAACGCGTGCAGCCCATAGCGGAATTTGGCGATCAAGCTCAAGCCAGGAAACTTCAACAGCGCGACCGGATTACCCCAAGGCACGACTTTGCCCTTGTAGTAATAGCCCATCTTGGTTTCGGTCCAATGCATCTTGTCGGCCAGGCCGAGTTCGTCCAGAACCTTCAGAAAGGCATGGTCTGAAATGCAATGAAAATGGTAGTAGCGCTCAATGTGCAGCCCATTGAAATCGAACGAAGCCGTCATACCACCAATGCGATCGTCCGCTTCGAATATCACGGGTTCGTGACCGTCTCGTGCGAGCTGATACGCGACAGCCAGCCCCATGGGGCCTGCACCGAGAACGGCGATGCGCTGCTTGCCGGACGATGCGCCGGTGAACGTCGTGCCGGATGCGGCCTCAGCGTATGCGCCGGCTGCGGCGCTGGCATCGACACCCACGGCCTGCGGACTCACGGGGTTCAAAGGATTTGCGGCGTTCGCGTGCGTCGCGGGCGCCGGCGGCACGTTCTGGTTATTCATCGTCACGCTTAAAACTCCAATACGACTTTGCCGTACTCGGGATCGTTCATGGTCTGGTCGATGGCCTGCGCAAACGGCGTTGCCGTCACACCGAAGATCGCGGGCCAATCGATCACTTCAAACTCGTCGTGCGCGACCAGTGCCTGCAATTGATCTGCGGTAAACGGCGGGTTCTTATCGAACGTGCCCCACACCTTCAACAGCGCATAGAACAGCCCATACGGAATTTTCACGATCTTCGCGCGCGCGTTCGTGGCGCGTTTGATCTCGCGAATGATGTCGATGTAATCGACCTTCTCACGTCCGCTGATATTGTAGATCTGCCCGCTGATGCCCTTCTCGATGCAGCTCACGATAATGCTGCAGAAATCGCCGACGTACAGCGGCTGCCGCATATAGCGGCCACTGCCGGGAATCGGAAACACCGGCATACGCTGCATGAAGCGCGACAACCAACCCAGATGCTTGCGATCGAACCAGCCAAACATCAACGTGGGGCGCAGCACGACGGTATTGATGCCGCTGGCGAGCACGATCTTTTCTTGAGCGCGTTTCGTATTGGTGTAGTCATCCTTCGCAACCGACTCCACCACCGACGAACTGATGTGCACCGTATGGGGCACGTTGTATTGCTTGATGACTTCCAGAATCCGCTCGGTCGACGTGATGTTGTTGCGGATAAACGGTTCCGGATTCGGATCGCCGATTTGCGCCTGCAGCATCACCACCTCGTCAGCGCCCTCGAAATGACGCGACCACTCACCGGCTTCGGCAAGATCGGCATACTCCACGACGATATCGGGATGGAACTTGCGCAGGATCTCGATATTCGCCTTGTGCTTGTCCAGCACCACGAGATTGGTAAACCCCTTGCGCTTCAAATGCGCCACCAGGTTTTGACCTACAAGACCGGCACCGCCGGGTAAAACGATTTTGGGTGAGGATGTCATATCAAGTTCGAATGGAGGAGTGAATCGACGTCAGAGGGGCGAACACCGGCGTCAAAGATTCAAACGCTTGAACAGCACCGTCGGCACATTGCGAATCGCGAGCATGATCAACGCCCAAAAATGCGGCGCATAAACCGAATCCGATTTGCGTTCGACAGCCTTGCAAATGATCGCAGCCACTTTCTCGGCCGACGCCACCAGGGGCCCCGGCAACGGCAGGCCCTGCGTCATCGGCGTATCGACGAAACCCGGCTTGATGGTCAACACATGCACGCCTACCTTGAACATGCGGGCGCGCAACCCTTCGCAGAATGCCGTCACGGCCGCCTTGGCCGATCCATACAGATAATTGGTGGGTCGTCCGCGCTCACCCGCAACCGATGAAATCACCGCGATCGTACCGTGGCGATCTTTCTCCATCCGGTTGGCCAGATCGGTCAATACGGCAATCACGCTCAAACCGTTGCTCGAAAATTCCTTGAGCGCATGGGCGGCCGTTTGCTCGCACTGCTGTTGATCCGGCAGCGTGCCGTGCGCGATCAGCGCCACATCGATATGCGTCAGCGTGCGATAGCACGCATCCAGCATGGTGCCGTGCGCATCAAAATCGTTCATGTCCAATGCATGCACATCCACCGATACCGCACCGCGCGCGCGCAGATCGTCAGCGGCTTGAGCGAGCTTTTCGGTATTGCGGCCCACCAAAAAGAAGGCGGCTTTCTCGCCTGCCCAGTTTCTCGCGCAGGCATGCGCAATGGCCGAGGTCGCGCCGATGATCAGAATTTTTTTCATGACTGCGTCACTCTTTTCCAGAACTGCGAGCACAGAAGCGGATCCCGCAACGTTTCCACTTCGTGCCATTGGGGATAGGCGCGACGAAAATCTTCGCCGCGCATGTGTGCGTCTTTCGCCGGGTACAACCGCCCGCCCGCCTCATTGACGATAACGTCGAGGTCGCGCAGCAGACGATCGAGGCGCGCATTATTGGGAAAATCCAGTGCCAATGACGTGCCCGACATTGGAAACGACATCACGCCGGGCGACGCAATATTGCCGCAGCGCTTCAGTACTGCCAGAAACGAACCCGTGCCTGAGCGCGCAATCGCCGCGAGCAACGCCCGCGTCGCGGGCTCGGCACTGTGATCCGGAATCACGCACTGAAATTGTTGAAAGCCCCGCCGACCGTAAATGCGATTCCAGTGAAGGATGCCGTCGAGCGGATAGAAGAACGGCTCGAAATCCGTTCTCGATTGCTGCTTGCCGGCTTTCTGCTTGGCATAGTAGGCCCAGTTGAAAGCACGCAGCGTTACGTTATTGATCGCGGATATGGGCAGCACGAACGGCACGGTGCGCTTGCGGCTGGGTTTCAGTTCAAGCTCGCCGATGCGGGCGTGATCGCCCACCATGTAAATGCCGCGCCCGGCGTTTTCTCCCGTCGCCAGGCAATCCACCCATGCCACACCATACTCGTGCACCGGATCGAGTTCGGCGGAGAGCTTGAAAAATTCCGCCAAGGAACCGAATTTGTAGGACGTCACATCGATCGCGGGCGACACGATGGGCATCAACTGAAACGCCACCCACGTGATAACCCCGGTCAAGCCGAGGCCACCGATCGACGCGGCAAACAGCGCCGCGTTTTGCGTAGGCGAACACACCAATTCCGATGCGTTATCGGAACGAGACAATCCAAACGCAAGCACATGACGACCGAATGTGCCGCGCACATGATGATTCTTGCCATGCACGTCGTTGGCAATCGCTCCACCCAATGTCACGTACTTCGTGCCGGGCGTAACCGGCACGAACCAGCCATTCGGTACGGCGATATTCAATACATCGGCCAGCAACACCCCTGCTTCGGCTTTGATGCGCCCATTGGTCCAATCGGCTTCGATGAAGCGATTGAGGCCGTCCATCGCAATCACATGATTCGACTCGGCATAGCAGCTGTCACCGTAACTGCGGCCATTGCCGAAAGGCAGTGTGCTCGCATAGCGCTTTCCTACGGACTGCAGTAAAGCCGGCACGTCGTCGCGCCACGCCGCTGCGTGAGCCGCTTGAGGCGTGGCCGGATAGCGGCCCCATGACAGACGCGTGGGCAAACTCACGTCGCAATCCAGAAAATGATGCCGAACAACGCGCCCACGACGAGACTCACACGATCCTTGACGGCGAAGACGATCGGATCGTCGTGCATCTCACCCCGATGCGTCAGCATCCAGGTGCGCGAAATCCAGAACAGCAGCAAGGGACACGAAAGCCACAGCACTTCCGGATGCCGGTAGAGCGCGATGATGTTTTGTTCCTGGATGTAGAGGGCGAGCACCATGACGGCGATATAGCCGGAAGCGGCGCCCAGCGATGAGATCATTTCGAGATCGTCGGGAAAATAGCCGCGCCCACGCGTCTGGCCTTCCTTGCCGCGTCGCCTTGCCTCGCCCAGCTCGGCGTAACGCTTGACCAGAGCTAGGCTGAGAAACATGAACATGGAGAAAGCCAGCATCCAGAACGTCAAATCGATCTGGAAAGCCAGGGCACCGGCAATGATGCGACAGGTGTACAGCACGCCGAGCGTAACCACGTCGACCATCATTTGCCGCTTGAGCCACAACGAGTACAGCAGCGTAATGACGTAGTACCCTGCCAGGCCCAGCGCGAACGCATAGGGCAGCAGCGCAAGCGATAGCGCAAATGCAGCGGCGAGCAGAAGCGGAAACGCCAATATGCCATGCTTGATCTCGAGCATGCCGGCAGCAAACGGACGTTTGCGCTTATATGCATGCTGCCGGTCGTCCTCGATATCCAGCAGATCGTTCAGCAAATAAACACTCGAAGCGCACAAACCGAAAGCGACAAAAGCCACCACACCGGTCAAGATCAGCGGAAGCTCACCGATGCGATGGCCTGCAAGCAAAGGCACAAAAATCAGCAGATTCTTGATCCATTGGTGAAGCCGGAGCGCCTTCATCCAACTGCGCCATTTCGGCGGCGAATCTATCGTGACCGAATCGATCATGCGCTTCGATTTGGCGCGTCGGAGCACACCATGATGCGGCTCCACGACATGTGCTTCGCGGGCAGCTTCCCACACAACGATATCGTCCTGGGAATTGCCAACGTAGTCGAATCCCTCGCGGCCGTACTCGTCCACCAGTTTGTCGCGTTTGCGCTGCGCCGACAAATTGACGTCGTCTTCAGTGGCAATCACTTCATCGAATAATTGCAGGTGCGCAGCCACTTTGTCGGCGTACAGGCGATGCGTCGCCGTCGCGAGGACGACTTTGCGGCCGGCCGCGCGGGCCGCAACGATCATCTCGATCACACGCTCGTTATAGGGCAACGTCTCGACATCGGTGTGCGTCTCGGCCGCCAGACGATGCTTGAGATGCGTCTTGCCCTTCAAGAGCCACAGCACAGGTTCGAAGACACGCGCCGGACTCGCTTTGAAAAAGCCCAACCATGTCTCGAACAACATGTCCGAGCGCAAAAGCGTTCCGTCCAAATCGACGACCAATGGACACTGGTTCATTCGCACCTCTGAGGTAAAGCGGCGCAATCAACCGGCAACACTTGCGGTCTTTCGGGCATGCGCCATACCGCACGCGCCAGCGCTTCAATTAGCAAGTCGGGCATTTTAGCTAAAAGCGAGATAGCGCAACACCGCACGCTCCTCTCGCGTTACAGCCAGTCTGCCAAAACAGCGCACTTACTGCTGCTGCACTTCAAGCCATTCGGCCGTTCGCTTCAATCCCTCTTCGAACGATACCTGCGGTGACCAACCCAAGTCGGCTTGCGCCCTCGAGATATCGAGCACGCTTCGGGGTACGTCGCCGGGCCGGGGATTGAGATACTTGACTGCGAGCGAGCGCCCTAATAGTTTCTCTATGGCATGAATAATGTCATTGAGCGAACGCCCAGCGCCTGCACCGATGTTGAAGACCTTTTCGGCTCCTTCATGCTCCGATGCGGCCAGGATGGCTGAAACAACGTCGTCGATATAGATATAGTCGCGCAGGGTACCGCCATCACCCCAGATCTCGATGGCGCGATCATCCATCGCCTTCTGCAGAAACGTCATGATGGCGCCGTGGATTTTTACCGTGCTTTGGAAAGCGCCAAACGGATTGGCCACCCGCAGCACTCGAAAATCCAGGTTGTACAGATGATTGAATAGAAACAGATACTTTTCGATCGCCAACTTGGTCACGCCATATGCCGTAATCGGCCATGTGGGCGCGTCTTCAAATGTGGGGATGTGCTTGGGCACGCCGTAGACCGTACCGCCCGATGACACGAAAACGACACGCTTAACGCCTGCCTCTCGGCAAGCTTCCAGCATGGCGATCGTGGGCTTCACACTGCTTTCGAGATCGGCCATCTTGTCGAAGTTGGAGCTGGTCGGCGTCGATGTGTTAACCAGGTGGTAAACGACATCGGTATCGCCCAGAACCGCCGCCACACTCGCTGGCTCGGAAAAATCCCCTGTTATCCAAGGAACGCCCTTCATCGCGTCGGGAAAGGCCTGCCGCCTTCCGAAGGCTTTCAGGGAGGACACTTTTCCGTTCAGGGCGCGGCACAGATTGGTACCGATAAATCCGCCTGCGCCCAATACGACACAGCGGGACTCAGAAAGCAGCATTAAAACTCCTGCACCAAGGAAAATACATACACTAACGATGGGCGCGGCGCCAAGAATGGCCAGAGGACACGATAGCGAGGCAGTGCGATAATTCGGTCTGCTATAAGGACGCGATCGCAATGACCGACACCAGTACAGCTTATCGTTTTACCGATCCGATGGACCTACCCCGCATCGACCTCGAAGGGGTAGCCTCCGGAGCGATTGGCGTGTTCGTGTTGAACGAACATGGGCAAACCTTCGATCGGATTGCGCCCGCTTTTCACGACATACCGACCAAGGGTAGCAGATTTCCGGAACTGCTGACGCCGTACACCGGCATCGTTCCGGCCGAGTTTGTCGTATGCAAAAACAACGCGAAACTTATCGGTTACCGAACGCTTCTAACTGCCGAGAACGAGCTGATTCAAGATCGCACATTTACCAACGACGCGCACCGCAAAGGCGCCATCGAACGTATGTCGATGACGGATGGTTTTAACAACGAAGACACGCTGCTGCGGCCGGTTGGGGACGGCGAGGATTTTGTCGAGACGCCCAACCCTCGCACGCATCAGCACATCGCAGGCACGACGGTGGTCCTCGCCTCGACCGAGCCCTCCAACTACGGCTCCTTTCTCTTTCGCATCCTGCCCAAACTCGGGATCGTGGACCAACTGAATCTGAAAGATTTCAAGATTCTGGTTCCGTCATACAACCCGAACATGCTCGCGCTGCTGCAGCTCGCTGGTCTGAAGACCGAGCAACTGGTGCTTCAAGACGTCAACATCGAATATCACATGGACCGCGCGTTGATGGTCAGCATGCAAAATGAAGAAGCTTTTCTTCATCAGCCGACCCGCGAGTTCTATAAAAAATTCAAGTCTCGCATTCCGCACTCGCAACCCCATCGTCGCCTATATCTCACACGGCGCGGGATGAGTGCCGGCGCAACGGGACGCGCCATGACGAACGAATTGGAAGTTGCCACGGCATTGGAAAGCCATGGTTTCGAGATCATGGAGCCATCGAGACTCAGCCCGCGCGAACAGATAAAGCTGTTTGCATCGGCGTCGGTCGTCGTCGGGCAATCTGGCTCTGCGCTCTTTAACTGCGTATTCATGCAGCCTGGCACTCGCCTGATCGACATGGAATCGGAACCCCACTGGCTACACGCTCATATGTGCCTATTTGGATCCCAGGGACTACGCTACGGTATTTTCGAGGCGGAGTCGCTGGCACCTCCCGGTTCGCCGCCCCATCAGCCCTTTGTCGTGGACACTGACCGCCTTATCGCAAGAACCATAGAATTTGCGTATTAGGCGGCCCGTAGACCACGCGCTAGCGGTAACTGGAGTTGCGAACGGTCGTGGCGTAGTGAAATCCCTTCGATGCCGCAATCACAGGTATCAACCGTTCCAACGCATGCAACACACTGCCATCGACCGGTAGCGGCTCGGCCGGAACAATCGCGGCAGGCAGGGCCAGGAGAGGCTGCAACGCCGCCGTTCTGGCCCAGAACATCGTACCGACCGGAAACTCAGGCGTCTCCGGCAACGCGTCGGCGATTCCCAGAGCAAGCGCTGCCTGCTTGCCGAACTCAAGGTTAGCTTCCCAGCCAATCAAATGAGGATCCTCCGGGAATACCAACCCGAGCGTTTCGTCCCGTGAAAATGCATCGAAGATTCTCGGGGCTGCGGTACCTTCGATATCGAACAATCGATCCCAGAGAAACGCGCGCCAGCGAGCACCAAAGTCAGCGCTTACGTTCAGGGTGTCCTTACTCTTCTTGCCGTGCAGGTGGCCGACCACATCGTAGTTGTCGGCAAAGCGGCGCAGCATCTCCACGAACGGCAGGATGTCGCGCCCGTGGTTTTCGAATGCAATGCAGACAATGTCGCGACCTGCGGTACGGAACGCGCGCTTGATCCGATCGACCTTGGCCGGACCGTCCGTCGTTATCACCACGTCGAACGGTACCGTTTGCGCGTTTACTCGAGAGACCAGATCGTCAAGATCGTCCATGTAATGCATATGAACGTGGAGCATCGCGCGCAGCGCTGGCGCTCCCATGTCGCTTGGAGGTGCGAGCGGATCACGACTATCGACCTGGATCACGGGATGCAACCAGGGGCCGGCAGGCGAACCTTCACCAATGAAGTGCGCAGTGGGATCGCCCCCTTTTTGCAGGTCGTAACCTGGATAGGATTTGGCGTATGTGTAGGGGTGAAAGCCTGGCAGGATTCTTCTGCTGTAGGCTTCGGGCGCCGGAAGTTTCGCGTAGTCGAGGTTGCCCGCCGTAACGGCGTAGCGGTCAATGACAGCTTTGCGACGATTCGACTGAATGGGCGTACCGGCGAACAGGCTGACGTCGACGGCTTGATTGGCAGCCAGCGTCGCTGCGGCGAGTTGCGCGCGCGCCGGCGACGGTGCGCTATCCAATGCCAATTGCTCGAGCTCGGCAACGTACCTCGTCATATTGAAACGCGCTTCGGCCAAACGCTTCACTGCTGCGCCCAACGACTGCGACAACGCGCGATCATGCGCCAATGCGGCAATCTCCGTCGCTGCTTCCGCCAGATCCAGATGGGGCACGACCAATCGCGATGTTTCCGGCGTCGAAAGCAGAATCTCGGCCATACCGCTGGCCTCGGCGTAGCAAACGATCGGCAAGCCTTGCAGCGCGGCATCGATCGAGACGTTCGGCAGCGGATCCAGACGTGAACTCAAGTAGAGCAAGTCGGCGGTCTTGTAGACCGCGTCTACATCGCCCACAGCGTCGATGATTTCGAACTTGTCTCCCACCCCTGAACGAATAATCTGATCGCTCACATATGCCGAAACATCCAGCGCATCCGTCACCTTGTAACCATGGCCGACCCAAACGAAGCGGATGTCCAGATCGGGATATCGCTTGATGACCGTCGTCGCGGTCGACAGAAAGAGATCGACGCCCTTGCGCCAGTCAAAGAAGCCCATCCCGACCACGAGATAACTCTTCTCACGCGGCTTGGGGCGCAACGAAGCGACCACCTTCTCGGCCTCATTGACGTGGACGACGCCCGCTTTGCGCGGCTTGGGCGGCACGCGGCTCTGCCCCTGCGGCAGCACGCGCGAACTGCGCACACGCAGAATCGGATAAGCGTCCAGCGAGGATTGCCGAACGACCTCAGCAGGGAAGACGATCTCGGTAGCCAACTCATACAGGCGCTGCAACGTACCCGTGGGCTTGGTATAAGCAGCAAACTCGTGCACCAATGCGACGACCGGTACCCCACTCGTCACGATACCCTCGGTCACCATACGCGATTCGACACTATTGACGATCGCGAACGCGGGAGCGTACTGATGAACGATGGCGCGCCCAAAGGCGCGTGAGTCCAACTCGTTGTGATACACATGCGGCACAGGCCCGACCAACGCATCCGAGTTCTCTTTGAAGTCGTTCCAAAGCACGCCTTCCTTGAGCGAAATCAGCACGACTCGATACTTGGCGCGCAGATTCAGCGCGATGTTCCAACCCAGAATAGGCGCGCCGGATCGCGATGCTTCGTGCACCACCACCACTGCCACTGGCTTGCTCGGATCGCCAGTGAGCGTTGGAAACTCGTACTCGCTCGCCAATGGCAAAGCACGCCGCCCTTCATGAATACCGTATCGCACGTAGTGCGCCAGAAATCCGTCAGGCAGCACTTGCAGATCCGGATATCGCTCGAGGTAGTAAGCAGGATCGAAGCGCAAGGAAGGCAACAATCCCTTAACTTCACCGTCCAGCAGATAGTGATAAACCGGATCGATTTCGCTCGGATTGATGCCGGCAGCCTTGACGTAAAACTCCTCGTCAAAATACGTCGACCCTCTGATCGCTTCGGCCATCACCAAATAGTGGGCAAAGTAATCCAACAAACTCGGGCCATCACCCTCGCCAAGTTTGTCGTTAAGCCCAAGATAACGGCACGCCGACTCAAAAATCTCCAGCTGACGATCGACGACTTTGGGCGCGACACCCGGGATCTCGACTGCGGCTTCCGAGGGACGCCCACGAACCACGTTCCGAACCAACTGCTTGCCGCGACGAGGGATACTTCGAACGGACGACGGCACCCGATCCAGATACGGCACCAATTTTGTGCCTAGCCACCACTCCCTCGATCGGTAAACACCATCGAGTGTCGACAACGTAGACGCCAACTCTTGGCGCAGCGCCTGCTCGGCACCGCTCGACAGGCCGGCCTCCACTACGGGCAAGGCAACAGGCGTCTCTAGGCTCGCCGCATCCTGGTCGACCGTGCGGGCTTTATTCGCACCTGGGGCGACAAAGTCGGCGAAACGCTCGAATAACGCATCGAACGTCTCGGCATCTTTAATTGGATCGCCAGCGCCAGATGCGAGATGCATCAGCGCGTCATGGATATCCTCACATAGCGCTTCCAACGGCGTGGAATCGACGAAATCCGTCGCATCGGACGCAAATGACTCACCCCGTTTCACGCAATTGACGAGTTCTGGTTTTAGTGTCGCAAGCTCGTCGGCGGATATACCGTCGACGCCTGAGAAAGCTCTGCTCAATTCGCTCACCGGGTCGCGCAGCAACGCTGCGTGCTCGATGACGATACGATCCAGACTTCGTGTCGCACGCTCCGCGAACAAAACGATGTGCGCCCAGGAAGCAAGTGTGCGTTCGCGCGGCTGGCCGAATCGTAGCCAGCACGAGGTGGCAACGTCTTGCGGCGCGCGCGCCACGAAGACAAACCGTTCATCTGGCGCGCTCGTTGGCGACTCCGGCGGTGCGCCCAGGGGATCTTGAGCGCCCGACCCCGCCTGGCGAGAGGCCGCCCCGGTCAACCCGAGCATTTCCGCCAACAACGTTACCGCTGAGGCGGGGATATCGATGAGCGAAAATCGACCCACCTGAACGCTCGACACGCCCGCGTTCTGAAGCACCTGAGTCGACTGTCGCGCCACGTTCATCTGATCCTATCCTTCAAAAATTCCGGACCAATTGTAATCCTCACTTGGGTGGCAAACACCCCCGTGGCTAGCCGACAACAATTGAGCAGCGATGGCTTGACGAGTCCGGACGAACGCAGTCGACAGACTGATCAATTGATATGCAGATACCGAGACGAACGCAGCCGCCTACGCGCGACAAGCGGGCGTGGGCGCCAAGCGTTGGATGCTGGACGGGCCCTGAAGACAGGGGCCGAACGCTATGAGGATCGCCTGATCAACCGTTAAACAGGTGCAGTCGGCGATGACCGACGCGGTGCAAGCCAACCTCGGATCTTCTGACGCATCGGCGTTTCTACGAAACGCCAAAGCAGCAATGAGGCCAGGATGGATGCGACCCAATAGACGACGAAGACCACGTTATTGGGGATTGCAGTCAGGCTGGGGATATTCATGAAATACCAGCCAATGAATATCTGATGCACCAGATACAACGCAAAACTCGCCTCGCCAAGGATCACCAGGGGACGCCAAAACAGCAGTCTGGAGATGTAGCCATTACCGAACGCCATGATGAAGATCACAACCATGAAGGCCGGTGCGCCGCCAGCATGCCCCAAATACTCGGAGACCGGCTCGCTGTGCGTCAGGGTTGACCCTACAAAACCGGTGGCAACCCTGGAAAAATGCACCATCACCGGCACAAGTGCCAATGCCCCAATTTCCAGAAGGGTCCAGATCACCGGTTTGAGCTTCAACACATGTGCATACTTGCTGTAGGCCAAAGCGGTGAGCATGCCGAGAAAGAACTCGCTGATGCGCACAAACGGCGATATGTAGGACATCCCCGTACTCGACACCTGGAACGGGGCGTTATGGCTGTAGGACGGCACCTGCAGCGCCGTCGCGACAAACAGCACGGCTGCGCCAAGAGCAACCACCAAGAGAAACTTCCAGTGCCAGGAGCGAGCGAGATTCTTGCTCAAAAATGGAAAGCACAAATAAAAGAAAGCCTCGGCAGAGATACTCCACGAGACTGAGTTGTATGAAAAAAAGTAACCCGCCATTGGTATCCAGGCGTGCACCAGTGTGAGGTTGGCCAGTGTGGTGTCAAAACTGTCCGGGCTCAAACGGGCACGCTCAGGAATGAGCGCAAGGCAGAGGAAAAACGTCACCAGGTGAAGCGGCCAGATACGCGCAAATCTTGCGACGTAAAAACTGCGGGCGCTGGTTTTCTTGCTCGATTCGGGATGCGAATAGGTCAGGATGAAGCCTGAAAGCACAAAGAAAAAGCTCACGCCATAATCCAGCGGTATGGGCGAATTAATCCAGGCCGTTGCCTCAAACGCTGCCTTGCTGTGATGAATCACAATGGCCAAGGCAGCGAAAAACCTCAGTGAGGTCAAGGCATCAAGTTTGCGCACGTTGTCACGCCCCGAAGTAAGCGTCGGCGACCGTTTTGGCGTCGGCGTCCATTTTGATGCGGCCATGATCCAACCAGATCGCCCGCGTGCATACGCGCAACAACATATCCTTGGAGTGCGTGGCAATAATCAAGATATCGGTTGCATCCACCAGACTGGTCAGCCGCTCTTCCGCCTTGTGCTTGAACCCTTCATCGCCAACCGACAGCCATTCGTCCATCAACAAAATCTCGGGACGAATGATCGTCGACACGGCAAAGGCCAATCGCAAGTGCATACCCGACGAGTACGTTCGCAACGGCATGTCGACGAAGTCGCCAAGCTCGGAGAAATCAATGATCTCGTCCATCTTTTCCTCGATCGTCGCTTTCGACAATCCGAGTAGCGCGCCGCGCAGATAAACGTTATCGCGTCCGGTGGCTTCGTGATCGATGCCTAACGAAATATCGATCAGCGAACCGATCGTGCCCTCGACCTTGGCCACGCCGGTGGAAGGAAAGTAAACGCCGCTCAGCAGGCGCAAGAGCGAGCTTTTGCCGGCGCCATTGTGACCGAGAAGCGCCACGCGCTCACCCTTCACGATGTCGAAGGTCAACCCTTCCAACGAGCGGACGACCACGCGCCCTTTGTCGTCGGCGCTCAACTGTCCGCCGGTCGCGACCTGAAACAGCCGTTTCTTGAGCGAGCGTGCGCTCGAGTTGTAAACGGGAAAATCAACGGTGACTGCGTCAAAACTAATGGAAGCCATTTTCGAACCCATATCAATGCCGTGTGAACGATTACAGCCAGTACGCAATGCGACGGCGGTAGCGGCCATAGACCGAAAGCGTGAGAAGCCAGCCCACCACGGCGATCCCGATCGTCACCATCCAGTTCAGCTGGGTTGCATTGGCACCCATCAACGGTGCGCGCACGATCTCGATAAGGTGATAGAACGGGTTGAGACCGACGATAAGCGCGCCCGACTTATTGGGAATCATCGAGGGCAACCACATGATGGGCGTGAGATAAAACACGACCTGCATCACACTTGCCACGATCTGCGGGATATCGCGATAGCGCGCGCAAATCGTCGAAAGCAGCAACGCCACCCACAGCATATTGATCAACAGCAGCACAAAGCCCGGGATGCTCATCAACGCAATCCAGCCGATGGGCTTTTGAACGATGATCAACACGAGCGGGAAAATGATGAGGTTGTGCGCGAGGATGATGATATTGCGCCACACCAGGCGGTACACGTGCACCGGCAAGGGAATTGGCAGTTGCTTAATGATGGCGTCGGATGAAATGAAGCCGGCACATCCTTCGGAAATGGTGTTCAACATGAACATCCACAAGATCAGTCCCACCGACAGATACGGGAAAAATTCGTGAATCGGCGAATTGAAGATCTGGCCGAATACGATACCGATGGAGGCGATCATCACGCCCATGCTGAGCGTCAGCCAAAAAGGCCCTAGCGCCGAACGGCGATAACGCTGCCGAACATCTTGCCAACCGAGCGCGCCGACCAGCGGCATTCTGCTTGTTGACGCGACGAGGTCCTGCACGCCGCCCGAGATGAAGCTAAACATAAAGATTTAATCCTGTAATGGCCCCGCCACATCGTCGATTATGTTCAACGTGGGCTGGCCATTTGTTAGGTAAGAGCTGAAAGTCAAAATAGAGCGCCGAGTTACGCGAATGCGTTGACCCGCGGCGCCTCCGAAATGGCAAAGCAGTGCGTGGAGCCCTGCAATGACAGGTTCGGGTTGTAGGCCGGGTCCTGCTGCAGGAGATCGCCCCATCGGTTCAACATGAAATGCACTTCACGCTCGAAGCGTTCCCGCTTCGCCGGCGTCAGGTCCGAACCGCGCGTTGCGGACTCGTGGTGATACAACTCGGCATAGGGGGTCCAGACGTTTCGGTAGCCGGCCTCGCGGACGCGGATGCAGAAATCGACGTCGTTGAATGCCACGGCCAACTTCTCGTCGAGCCCGCCAACCTCGTCATATACCGATTTCTTGATCAACAAACATGCCGCCGTCACTGCCGATACGTCTTGTGCGAGCACACCACGCGAGAAGTATCCCGTTTCATGCGGCCTGAGCATATGGTGCATATGGCCTGCAACACCCCCGATGCCCAGAATAACGCCACCATGTTGAAGCCGGTCATCCGGATACCAAAGTCGCGCGCCGACGGCACCCACGCCCGGCTGAGCCGCAATGCTGAGCATCTCGCGCAGCCAATCGGCGTGAATCATCTCGATGTCGTTGTTCATCAGGCAGATGTACTCGCCGTGCGCGACTGCGGCCGCGCCGTTGTTGAGCGCCGAGTAATTGAATGGCGAGTCGTCGCGAATGACGCGAACATTCGAAAACTGCGAGAGGCTGTCCAGATACTTGGCGGTTGCGGGTTCGACGCTGCCGTTGTCCACGATCAGAATTTCGAAATGTGGATAGTCCGTCGACGCAAAGATGCTCTCCACGCACTGGCTGAGCAAACTTACGCCATCGCGCGTGGGAATGATGATGGAAACCAGCGGCGCGTCGGTTGGCAATGCATAGCGCATGCGCAGATAGCCCACGTTGGTCTCGGGCGTGACCACCTCGCCGTCGATGCCGCGCCGCGCCAGATGTTCACCCACGGCCAGTGCCGCCGCACGCATCGTATAGGGCTTGGCTTCCCCGCTCGAGGCCGTGCTGTTCTCAGTCATCCGCCAGTGATAAAGCACATGCGGAATGTGGACGATATTCTTGTCGCCCGCCATATCGGCGCAGCGCAATACCAGATCGTGATCCTGGCTGCCCTCGAAGCCCACGCGGAATCCGCCCACGTCGCGCACCAAGGCCGCTTCATACACGCCAAGGTGCGAAAAGAAATTCTGGGCGCGGATGAGCTCGATATTCCAGTCTGGTTTGAAATAAGGAGTGGTGCGTTCGCCGGCGGGATTGAGCTTGTCCTCGTCGCTATAGAACATGCGTGCGTGGGGATTGGCGTTGATCGCCCGCGCCACCATGAGCAACGCGTGCTCGGTCAGCACATCATCCTGATCCAACAACGCGACAAACTCACCTGTGGCCACCTCCAGCGCCGAATTGGTCGCCTGCGAGATATGGCCGTTTTGCGGACGGTATACGACTTTGATCCGGCTTTCCGTTGCTGCCAGCGCGGCAAGCGTCTGGCGCACCGTGCCGTCCGTCGAGGCATCGTCGGCGAGGCACAGTTCCCAATGCGGGTAGATCTGGCGCTGCACGGACGCAACCATCTCGCGCAACAAGGCGGCAGGAACGTTGTACACCGGCACCAGAATCGAGATCAGTGGCTTTTTGACCATCGTGTCGAGTTCCGTGCGCATGCGCGCTCGGGCCTCATCGTCGATACGGTCGAAACGGTCGATCCAATCGGCGTACGTAATCTCGACTTCGGGCGCCGAACTTCCGCGCCCAGCGGCACGACGCACGCGCGTCAGCACACCGGTCAACCCTTCCGCGCGAACGATACGAACGGCCGCCTGAACCGTCGGAATCATGCCGCCGCGATCATTCATCGCACGACGGATACGCCGGCCAACGCCCAATCCGAAACGCACGGTATTGACGCTCATGCGCAAGGGATAAGTCAGCCGCCAAGACGTTGACGCTCTCAGTTGCGCCACTTCGGCGTGCGCGTGCTTGAGTTCCAGCTTCAAGGCGTCCATGACGGCGGCGGTGGCCTTGTCCGCACCCTGAGGACGTTGCGAACGTGAAAACACGTCGGCCCAAGGCTGCATCAGCGCCTCATGCCGCTGCCGCCCCACCACCAGCGCTGGCGTTACCGCTCCAGCCACCACATCGTTGCGGCGCGACGGCGCGCGCAGACCAGCAGGTCCGCGCAAATCCAAAGGATCGACTTCTGCGAAGGTATCCTTCAACGCAGCAAGGATCGTCTCGCGACTCGTTTGCGTACTGCGCGTGTCGGCGACCAGACAGGCATCGGCGTTCGCGCTGGCCGCAATCAGGCCTTCGGCCGACTGCCTTGCACGGTCGCTATCGACCCAGAGCACGACGGCGTGAAAGTGCTGTTGCTCGAGCAGCGCCACGAGCGTCTCGGGGCGATCGCTGTACGCCGCATGCTCGGACCATACCGTGCACTGCGTCATGCTGCGCAACATGGACAACGCAGCAGCGGAAGGCGTGCCAATGACCAAGACCGATTTGGTCTTGAAGGCCTTGACGACCAACCAGACGACATCGAGCTCAAAGGCACCAGAAAGATTCTCCGTTGCCTTCACAAAGGGGCGGTCGTCGACCAGAATAGGCTCACTCATCGCTCAGGCAAAAACCTCGGCATCCTGCAATCGCTTGCCCGCTTTATCCTTCGCGGAAAGAATCGGCTCAATGCCTTCAGGCCAGGTAATCCCGACTTCCGGGTCGTCCCAGGAAATACAGCGCTCCGAAGCAGGCGCATAGTAATCAGTCGTCTTGTAGAGCACGTCGGCCGAGTCGCTCAGCACCACGAAGCCGTGCGCAAAGCCCGGCGGCACCCAGAACTGACGGTTGTTGTCGGCCGTCAATTCTGCACCCACCCACTTGCCAAACGTCGGCGACGATTTGCGGATATCCACGGCCACGTCGAAAATCGTGCCGCGCACCACGCGCAACAACTTGCCTTGCGCTTGCTGCAGCTGATAATGCAAACCACGCAGGACGCCTTTCGCCGAACGCGAGTGGTTGTCCTGAACAAAAGGCGTCGTCACCCCTGTCGCTTCCGCAAATGCCGCAGCGTTGAAGCTTTCCATGAAGAAACCACGCTCATCGCCGAACACTTTCGGTTCGATGATCATGACATCAGGGATGTCCGTCTTAATCACATTCATACAGTGTCCTCACGAGCGATCTTCAAAAGATACTGCCCATACCCGTTCTTCAGCATCGGTTGCGCGAGCTGCTCGAGCTGCTCCGACGTGATGAACTTGTTGCGCCATGCGATCTCTTCAGGACACGCGATTTTCAGCCCCTGGCGATGCTCCAGCGTGGCAATGAACTGACCGGCCTCGAGCAAACTGTCGTGGGTGCCCGTATCGAGCCAGGCATAACCGCGCTTCATGATCTGCACGCTCAGCTTGTCCATATCGAGATAAGCCTGGTTCACCGCCGTGATTTCGAGCTCGCCACGGGAACTGGGCTTTACGTTCTTGGCGATATCTACAACTTGTGAGTCGTAGAAATACAGGCCGGTCACCGCAAAACTGCTCTTCGGCTTGGCGGGTTTTTCCTCGATGCTTTGGGCCTTGCCATTTGCGTCGAACGCCACCACGCCGTAGCGCTCCGGATCGTTGACGTGATAGGCGAAGACGGTGGCGCCATCGGTCACGCTATCGGCATCGCTGAGCAATTCGGCGATGTCGTGACCGTGGAAAATATTGTCGCCCAGGACCAAAGCACTCGGCGCACCGGCCAAGAACTTCTCGCCGATGATGAACGCCTGAGCCAGACCATCCGGGCTCGGTTGCACGGCATATTCCAGCGACATGCCCCACTGCGAACCATCGCCCAGCAGTTGCTGAAAGCGGGGGGTATCCTGCGGCGTGCTGATGATCAGCACATCGCGAATACCCGCGAGCATCAGGGTGCTCAGCGGGTAGTAAATCATTGGCTTGTCGTACACCGGCAGGAGCTGTTTCGAGATCGACAGCGTAGCGGGATGCAAACGGGTGCCGGCGCCGCCGGCCAAGATGATGCCTTTACGTTTCATGGCTCTTCCTAAATAACGATTTCGTCGATCAGTCGCGCAACGTGTACCTTCCAATCGGGCAGGGACAGGGCGAAAGTTCGCTGGATTTTCTGTGTATCGAGCCGGCTGTTCGCCGGCCGTTTGGCGGGAACGGGATAGTCGGTCGTGGCGATGGGATGAACCTGTTCCGGCTTGGCCTTCAACGCCGCTCCCTTTGCCGCCGCCAGACCGATCACGTACTGCGCGTAGCCGTGCCAGGTGGTTTCGCCGCCTGCCACGAGATGGTAAATGCCCGAATAGGCGTCGTCCGGCTGCATCTGCGTGCGGTAAATACACAATGCCGACGCATCCGCGATGAGCTCGGCGCTGGTCGGTGCACCCGTCTGGTCGCCCACCACGCGCAATTCCTCGCGGTCAGCTGCGAGCCGCAGCATGGTCTTGGCGAAGTTGCCGCCGCGTGCGGCAAATACCCAACTGGTGCGAAAGATAAGGTGCTTACAGCCCGACGCCGCAATCGCTGCTTCGCCCAATTGCTTGGTCGTCCCGTAGACGCTTTGCGGAGCAATGGGATCGCTTTCGACATACGGCGCGGCCTTGTCGCCAGCAAACACGTAGTCGGTCGAATAGTGCACAAACCAAGCGCCAAGCGTATGCGCTTCTGCGGCAATGGCAGCCACGGCACGATGATTGATCAGATCGGCACGATCCGTGTCGCTCTCGGCCTTGTCCACGGCAGTGTAGGCCGCGGCGTTGACGATCACATCGGGTCGTTCGGCGCGAATCAGTGCGACAACGCTCGGAATATCTTCCAGATTGGCCCGATCGCGGCCATGCGCCACGAGTTCGCCCAGCGGCGCGAGCGCACGTTGCAGCTCCCAGCCCACCTGCCCATCCTTGCCCAGCAGAAGTATCTTCATGCGGTGTATTGTTTTTTGAGCCAGTCGCGGTAATTGCCGCTCATGACGTTATCGACCCATTCGGTGTTATCCAGGTACCACTGCACCGTTTTGCGGATACCGGATTCGAATGTCTCGGCAGGCTTCCAACCCAATTCGCGCTCGAGCTTGCGCGCGTCGATCGCGTAGCGTCGATCGTGGCCCGGACGGTCTTTGACGAACGTGATCTGGGTGGTGTACGGCTGACCATCGGCGCGCGGTTGGAGTTCATCCAGAATGGCGCAGATCGTGTGCACGACTTCAAGGTTGGCCTTTTCATTCCAGCCGCCCACGTTGTAGGTTTCGCCGAGCTTGCCGCTTTCGAGCACACGCCGAATGGCAGAGCAATGATCGGTCACGTACAGCCAATCTCGCACCTGCTGGCCATCGCCATAAATCGGCAACGGCTTACCGGCGCGGGCGTTGGCGATCACCAGCGGGATCAGTTTCTCGGGGAAGTGATACGGACCGTAGTTGTTGCTGCAGTTCGTGGTCAACACCGGCAGACCATACGTATGGTGCCAGGCACGAACCAAGTGATCGGACGCGGCCTTGCTGGCGCTGTACGGGCTGTTGGGTTCGTACGTGTTCTCTTCGGTAAACGGCGGATCTTCGGCGCTCAAGGTGCCATAGACTTCGTCGGTGGACACGTGCAGAAAACGGAAATCGGTGCGCGCCGGCTCCTCAAGCGCGCTCCAATAGGCACGCACCGACTCAAGCAGGTTGAACGTACCGACCACATTGGTCTGGATGAAATCGCCGGGACCATGGATCGAGCGATCGACATGGGACTCGGCGGCGAAGTTGAGCACCGCGCGCGGCTTTTCTTCAGCCAGCAGCGCATCGATCGCAGCGCGATCGCCAATGTCCGCTTGCACAAAGCGATAGTTCGGATTGCCGGCCACCGATTCAAGCGTCTGCAAATTGCCCGCGTAGGTCAATTTGTCGACGTTGACGATCTTCTCGTCCGATTGCCTCAACCAGTCCAATACGAAGTTGCCGCCGATAAAGCCGGCACCGCCGGTCACGATAATTGTCATAGCTACATTTTCTTAAAAAGGACGGCCACGATGAGGCCGATATTTCCGAGTGTCGTTTGGCGATAAACGCCTGCGCGTTTCATGGCGGCGTAGCGCCCGAATAGCGAGGATCCCAGCCGCGCGGCTTCAAATTCTGTAAATGTGCGCTTGGCAGGCCCCGTCAACGCATCCTCGATGCGCCGCAATCCCACCGCATTGGCATCGTTCCATCGATGCCACTGGCCCTGGAACAATTTGAACACACGCCCAAAACGGGCGCCCATGCCCACATTGGAACCGATGAGGTTGGACCCATGCTGGCGGTAGCGCAAGCCAGGCTTAGGATCATAAATCGTATGACCGCCAGCCGCGCTGATCGCGATATAGGTCCACCAATCGTGCGCGACCACATCGAGATCCCAACCCGCGCCCGCGATGATCTTGCGTGCCGCCGCGTCGAACACCATCGTATTGCCGCCGCCGATGTTTTGCACCAGCGCGTTCTTGAAACCGGGCTTGCGGTCAAAAAGCGGCGAAAACCCAAGCGGCTGCGATGTGGCGTCTACCAGCAGGGTTCGCGAACAATAGAGCTGGGGCTGATCACCCTCTCTTACCCGCTCAAGAACGTCCAGCGCCCGCGCCAGCTTGGACGCCACCCATACGTCGTCTTGATCGCAGTAGGCGAAAAAGTCGGCTTCGATCTCCGGCCGCGCCACCAAACTCAAGAAATTGCGGGCAAAACCTTGATGCGGACCGTCGACCACGCGCAATTTGTCTTCGCCCCAGCGGCTGCGGTACTCGTCGAGTATCTTGGCAGTATCGTCGGTCGAGCCGTCATCCGATACCCAGAGCACCCAATTGCGATGGGTCTGGGCTTCTATGGAATCGAGCTGCTCACGCAGATACGTCTGGCCGTTGTAACAGCCCATCAAGATCGCCACACGTTGGTGGGCAATCTGATCGACCTCGACGGCGGCGCCCGGAAACGACGCGTCACCGCGGCCGAGGGCTAGCGGTCCCAGCGCACGTTTGGTCAGCACCAACCAACGAGGGGTTTCAAATCGAACCACCGCGCGGTAGAGGGACACATAGGTCAGCGCAAAAAGGAACACGAAGATCATCAATACGGTTTGCTGTTGCCAGAACAGCACCGCCGGAATCACAGCCAAGGACGACAACAGCCACAGATAAGGCGACGTCATGGCGTTGCGTTGCACCTGGCGCTTTTCGTCGCGGGAGCCCACGGCCCAGCGGACCAGTCGCCGGTAAACAAGCATATGCAAATGCACCCCATCGGGCATGCCGGGCGAACCACCACGCAACAATCGCTTTCTATAGATAGAGAACAACGTCTCGAAAACGGGGTAAACGCAGATCAATAACGGGAACCATGCCGACACGATCGGGTGACGTGCCAGCATCAGCACCGAAATCTCGCCGATCATGAAGCCGATCAGATACGCCCCGCCGTCGCCCAGGAAAATCAGCCCCTTGGGATAGTTCCAGACAAAAAAGCCGCCGATCGCCCCCAGCATCGCCACCGACGACACCAACAGCAGCCGATCGCCCAGGTAAAACGACACATAGGCGAAGCCAGCGAAGATGGTCGCCGACACGAACGCCGCCAACCCGTTGTAGCCGTCGATGATGTTGACGGCATTGGCCGCGCCACCCACGGCGAACATCGTAAAAATCAGCGAAAAGGCCCCGAACTGCAGCAGCCAATCGAGCCCGATGATGTCGATCCGGGTAATGGCCCCATCCAGCAGGTAATAACCGACCCCACCGGCCAGCATGGCCAGCACCAGACGCACGGACGCCCGCACTTTCTTGGTGAGGTCTTCGGCCAGGCCACCGGCGAAAGCCAGCAGGCTGGCCACGATCAGCAAGCCGAACTCTTTGAATTGCTCGCGCTCGGTAAACCAGAGCAAGCCCCATATCACCAACAGGGCAACAAGCAGCGCGACGCCACCCACGCGGGGAACCGGACGGGTGTGAAATTTTTGCACCCCCGTCAGATCGCTGTCGGCGGTGAATTGCGCATGGAGATGGGAGTACCTGACGACGAGAAGCGTCACCACGAGGGAGGTCAGGAATGCGGTAACGATGTAGATCACACGGAGCCCAGAGTCGAAAGCGCCGCTAGTTTAATGGCACAGGTCATTTGTAACACGCCCATAGTTGTTTTTGTTTTTAACAGTGCGTACCTCTGTAATTCTACTTTGCAACACCGTTCCCTTGCAGCGCAAACAAGCGCAAAATAAAGACACCAAACCCCACGTTAGAGGTTGCAACAAGCAACCCGTGCAGAGGAGACAGCCATGCACATCAAAGACGCACATTGGATTCCCAAACCGCAACATCAGGTCTGGGATGCGCTCACTGACCCCGCGGTACTGCAAAAGTGCATTCCAGGATGCGCCCGGATGGAGCAACGATCGCCCACGGAGTACTGGGTAACCTTGCACAGCAAGGCCTGCGGCATCGAAGCCGAGTACGAAGGCGAATTGTTGCTCTCCGACATCCAGGCTCCCGATAGCTGCACCTTGGCGTTCGAAGGCAAGGGCCGCGCAGCAGGACTGGTCATCGGCACCGCCCAGATCAACCTGGCGACCAAGGACGACGGCACCCGCCTCGCCTATACCGTGGCAGGCATGGCGGGCGGCAAATTGGCACAGGTCGGCGAGCCCATGCTGGTCAAAGCGGGTAACAAGATTGTCGATACCTTCATGACTGCGTTCATGGATCACATCACCCGCGTGCCAACCACCGCACCCCCGGCACCGCCTATCGTAGCGGAGGACGGCATGCGCAATCCGATGCTTACGTGGGCAATTCCGGCATTTGTTGTGGTTCTTTTAGTCGGATATCACACGCTTTTTCGGTAGCACGTTAACGAACGGGTGATATTCTTGAGGCATGACCTCACCTACCCGTTCCGACGGCAGTTCGTCTTCCGCAACTGCAGCACCGAAACCCGCCGAACGGTCCCGCCGCGATCTCCTGCTCGCGATGGCTGGGGTGGCCGCCACTGTCGTTCTGGTCGCGTTCGACTCGACGATCGTCACCACAATCCTTCCGCGCGTCGCGGAAGCGTTGGGCGGAATGGAGCTGTATTCCTGGGTGGGCACGGGTTATTTGCTGGCCACCGCCGCCTCGATCCTGATTTTTGGCCGATTGGGCGACATGTTCGGCCGCAAGCCGTTGATGTTGATCTCTTTGGCCATTGTGGCGGCCGGTTCGGTGGCCTGTGGATTGGCCCAATCGATGCCGCAGTTGATCATGTTCCGTACGCTGCAAGGCATCGGTGGCGGCATGATGATCGCCACGGCGTTTGCCGCGCCGGCCGATCTGTTTCCGGATGCGCGCGAGCGGGTGCGATGGATGGCGCTGGTGTCGGCGGCCTTTGCCATGGCAAGCGGTATCGGGCCGCTGATGGGCGGGGCCATCACACAAGAGTTCGGCTGGCGCGCGGCGTTTCTTGTGGCGCCGGTAGCGGCATTGGCGTCCTTCTTTCTGATCTGGCGCTATTTCCCCAAGTTTCATCCCACGATCGACGGCGCCCGCAAGATCGATTGGGTGGGTGGCTTGTTGCTGATCGTGGCAGTCGCCGCGCCGCTCGGTGCGTTGCAGATCGGATTTGCCCGCGGCGGCGCGGGATCGCCCATGTTGGCCATTGCCTTGGCCATTGCGGCTGTCGCGGCCGTGGCGCTGTTGCTGCCCTACGAGCGACGCGTCGCTGCCCCCATCTTTCCGCTGCGCGTGTTGCGAGGTTGGGAGCCTCGGCTGCTCAATCTGGCTGCCTTTGCGATCGGCGCGGTGATGTTTATTTTGATCTTCTACAGCCCGCTGATCTTGCAGCGCGAGCTGGGTTACTCCCCAAGCGCGGCTGGCCTGCTGATGACGCCGTTGGTGGCCGCCATTTCGTTGGGCAGCATCATCAACGGCCAACTGTTTCCGCGGCAGTCGGAGCCGCAACGATTGATGGTGTTTGGCGGCATCCTGCTCGCGATAGGCTGTGTGATGGTGTTGTTCATCCACGCGGGTACGCCCGCCTGGTGGATCTTGCTGTCGTTCACGGTGAACGGCACGGCATTGGGCTTTCTGCTGCCCAACATGACGCTCTTTATGCAAATGCTCAGCGAGCGACGTGACATCGGCGTGGCCTCTGCCCTGGTACAGACCACACGGGCGATCGGCAGCGCGGTCGGCACGGCTGCTACCGGGATTGCCATCACCTACACGTCGGTGCTCGAGGGGGTTCGGCTGGGACTGATCGCCGCCGCGTTCTTGAGTGTGTTTGCCGCCGTCGTGGCGCATCGAGTCAAAATGAAAAACGTGGTGTCGGCGAAAAAGCATGCGTAGTCGCGATTTGACGGATCTCTTGCTGTTGGCCGCCGTATGGGGCGGCTCTTTTTTATTCATGCGCATGGCCGCGCCCGAGTTCGGAACGATGGCGCTCGCTGAGCTGCGAGTCGGCATCGCAGCGGCGTGTTTGCTGCCGTTCGCACTGTGGCAGGGCAAATTGGGACCGCTTTTGCGCAATGCCCTGCCCTTGTTCGGCGTGGGCGCATTCAACGCCGCATTGCCTTTTGCGCTGTACGCCTACGCGGCCGGCTCGCTGGGCGCCGGTTTTCTGTCCATTGCCAATGCCGTTGCCCCCATGTGGGGCGGCGTGATCGGGTGGCTGTGGCTGAAAGACCGCCTGCCCTGGACCAGTGCGCTGGGGTTGGCCGTGGGTTTTCTGGGCATCGTGGCGTTGGTGTGGGACAAGCTGGATTTCACCAGCGGCGGAAGCGGCCCGGCTGTGCTGGCCGCCATCGTGGCGCCCCTGTGCTACGGCATCGGCGCCAACTTCACCAAGCGCTTCCTCACGGGCGTGGATGCGCTGACCAGCGCCACAGGCACCATGACGATGGCGGCCATCATGCTGATGCCGTTGGCCATCATGCATTGGCCCGAGCAACCCGTGTCGATTCGGGCATGGACTGCGATCGTGTTGCTGGCCGTGCTGTGCACGACCATTGCCTACATCATCTTCTTTCGATTGATCGCCAACATCGGCCCGACACGCGCTGTGACGGTGCCGGTATTTGGAATGTTCTGGGGTGCGTTCTTGCTGGGCGAGGTAATTACCCGGCCCATCATCGTGGGCGCCTGCGTGATTCTGGTCGGCACCGCGCTGGTGATTGCGGGCAAACCAATTGCAAAGCTGGTGAACCGTCTTCGCTCGGGCCGCCAAGCCCCTCCGCTCTGACATCTCTTGCGAGATCGGGCGGCATATTGGCGGCTCGTACGCAGCATCAACCGGCTGCGATTAACGATGGTGAGCTCAGGGATTACTGCCGAACGTATCGGCAAATCGCGCTTCCATTTTCTTGCAGGTCGCGGCCACGCCCGCGTTGTCGCTCGCCGCACGCCGATCGAATTCGCGCCAACACAAATCGATCGCAGCCCGCCCTTTTTTCATCTCTTGCCCTTCGGGCGACGCTTCTTTGACGAGTCCGTACAACATAAAGGCACCGACCAAAGCCGCTGCACCGATAAGCACCTTGTTGAGGTCCAACTTATGCCGAAAATCAAGGGTATGTTTTAAGTCCACGTTCTTCCATGCCTTACTAGTTAGCAAGCACTTACATACGTTCGAAGATACCTGCCGCGCCCATGCCGGTTCCCACACACATCGTGACCATGCCGCGCGACAGATTGCGTCGCCGCAGTCCGTGCACCAGCGTGACAGCACGAATCGCACCCGTGGCGCCCAAAGGATGGCCGAGTGCAATGGCACCCCCCAACGGATTGACGCGTGCGGGGTCCAAATCGAGGTCACGAATCACCGCCAGCGACTGCGCGGCGAATGCCTCGTTCAACTCGATCCATTCCATCTGATCCTGAGTGAAACCCGCCGATTTGAGTGCGGCAGGCACCGCCGCTTTCGGGCCAATGCCCATGATCTCGGGCGGCACACCGCGCACGGCGTATGACGAAAATCGCGCCAATGGCGTAAGCCCGTGCGCCTTGACGGCAGCGCCGGAGGCCAGAATCAGCACGCCCGCGCCATCGGACGTTTGGGAGCTGTTGCCCGCCGTGACCGATCCGCGGGCCGCGAAAACCGAGCGGAGTTTGGCCAACGCCTCGGGCGTGGTATCGCGCCGCGGCCCTTCGTCCAGCGTGAACTCGGTGGTGTGCGACACCTGTTCATGCGTGTCGAGGTCGGCGCTGCGATGGGTGACCATCACCGGCGTGATTTCATCGTTGAACTGTCCGGCATCCTGCGCCGCGATCGCGCGTTGATGCGACGTATAGGCGAAAGCGTCCTGATCCTCGCGCGACACTTTCCATTGCTCGGCCACCCGTTCGGCGGTCAAACCCATGCCATAGGCGATCGCAAGGTTTTCATCCTGGGCAATGATATCGGGAGAGAACGACGGCGCGAATCCGGTCATTGGCACCTGGCTCAACGACTCGGTGCCGCCGGCGATGATGACGTCGGCTTCGCCAGTACGAATACGGTCGGCAGCCATGGCGATGGCAGTGAGCCCGCTGGCGCAGAAGCGGTTGACGGTCACACCCGCGACGCTATTAGGCAAGCCCGCCAGCAGCACGGCAATACGCGCAACGTTGAGCCCTTGTGCGCCTTCGGGACGCGCGCAGCCGATGATGGCGTCTTCGATGGCGGCGGGATCGAGCGTGGGCACCTGCGCCATCGCGGCGCGCAATACGTCAGCCAGCAAGTCGTCGGGACGTTTGACGCGCAATGCGCCACGCGGCGCCCGGCCAACCGCAGAGCGGGTCGCGGCTACGATATAAGCGTCGTTAAGCGTTCGAGTCATGCTTGAGTCTCCACATCGTTATGTACCGCGCCAACGTGTCAGCGCGGCCTCTTTGTAGTCAAGGTAGCGCGTATTGCGCGCTGGCGTTCATTTAGCGTCTTTTTTCCGCAACAGTTGAGGTGCGGGCAGGGTGAGTACCGGGGCTTTGTCGAGCCAAATGCAGGCGGGCAAATTGGGAACATGGTTCGCTCTTTCCGGCCGCGCACGATGCTCGGTGAGCCGTGCGCCAAACGGCGATCGCCGATCGAACAGGTGGCCAGACCTGGCCACCCACCGCTCACGCACATCCCGCCTCAATTGCGCAGCGGTTTGCCTGTCTTCAACAATCCGCCAATGCGCGCCTGCGTCTTTTCCTGGCCCAGCAGCGTCAGAAACGCCCGGCGCTCGAGCGCCAGCAGATACTCCTCATCGACCAGCGTACCGGGGTCGACATCCCCGCCACACAGTATCCGGGCAACGTGACGCCCCAGTTCGTAGTCGTAGTCCGAAATGAAGCCGCCATCGCGCAAGTTGAGCAGTTGGCTCGATAGCGTGGCGGCACCATCGCGGCCCGCCACCGGGAACGGCACCGCCACGGGCGGCCGATACCCGGCCACCGCCAGGCTGTGGGCCTGATGCACCGCCACATACAACAGCTCGTTGACGTTCATGACTACGGGATCGCTTTCGCGCAGATAACCGATCTGCTTGGCTTCCAGCGCGGATTTGGAGACGGTGGCGCTCGCGACCGCTTCGGCGAAACGCTTGAGCACGCTCAGCAGAGGCTGGTCGGGTGCAACCTGGGCATGAAGCTCGGCTGCGCGACGGGCGCAGAACGTCAGGCCACCCGCGCCGGGGATCAAGCCCACGCCCACTTCAACCAGGCCGATATAGGTTTCGAGGTGCGCCACACGCTGCGTGGCATGCACGGAAAGCTCGCATCCGCCCCCCAGTGCCAAGCCAGTGAGCGCCACGACGGTGGGTACTTGCGCGTAGCGCATGCGCTGCGCGGCTTCTTGCAGATTGCGCTCTTCGCCTTCGATCGCACTCGGGCCGCTTTTTTGCACGGCTTCCAACACGCCTTGCAGATCCGCCCCGGCGGAAAACGGCTCACGCGGTTGCCAGACCACGATGCCCTCGAAACGCTCTTCGGCCAGAGCGATCGCGCGCAGCAACCCTGCCGTCACGGCCGGGCTGATGGTGTGCATCTTGGTTTTGAACGAGACGATAAGAATGCGCTCGGGGTGCGGCGCCGGCAAGGTCCAGGCCCGAACGGCATCGTCTTCGAACACGGTGTTGCCCGCAATGGCCGGTTGCTCACCCGCCAACAGCGGCGGGAAGAGCTGCCGCGCATACACCGGCAAATCGGATCTCCGTTCGAAGCGCGCCGAGGCAGGATTCCAGGATCCCGTGGCCGTATGCACGCCGCCCGCATCGGCTACCGGACCCGTGCGCACCCACTCGGGCAACGGCGCGTTGGAAAGTGCTGCGCCGCTCGCGATGTCGTCTTCGATCCATTGTGCGATCTGCGTCCATCCCGCGCTCTGCCACAGTTCGAATGGCCCCTGCCCATGGCCGAAGCCCCAGCGCATCGCAAAATCGACGTCGCGGGCCGTATCCGCGATATCCGCCAAGTGCACTGCGCTGTAGTGGAACGTATCGCGCAACAGGGCCCATACGAAGCGCGCTTGCGGGTGATCCGATGCATGCAGCGCGGCCATGCGCTTGACCGGATCACGCTGCGCCAGGATCGCCGCAACGTCGTCATCTACGCGTGCGTCGGCCGGCACATAGTCGCCCGCCATGGGATCGAGCCGCAGGATCGCCTTGCCTTCCTTTCGATAAAAGCCGGCCCCCGTTTTTTGGCCGAGCGCGCCCTTTTCCAACAAGGCGCCAAGTACCGCAGGCGTCGCAAAGTGCGCGTGAAACGGATCGTTGGGCAGACCATCCTGCATGGTCTTGATGACGTGCGCGAGGGTGTCCAGCCCCACCACGTCGGCGGTGCGAAACGTGCCCGATTTGGCGCGCCCAAGACGACTGCCAGTGAGCTCGTCGACCTGCTCGTAAGTGAGGCCGGCGCGCTCGGCTTCGATCATGGTGGAGAGAATGCCGAACACACCGATGCGGTTGCCGATGAAATTGGGCGTGTCACGCGCGCGCACAACGCTTTTGCCCAGCACCGAAACGAGAAAGGTCTCTAGCTGATCGAGCAGGTGCGGCTCGGTGGCGGCCGTGGCAATGAGTTCGACCAGCGGCATGTAGCGCGGCGGATTGAAGAAGTGCACGCCGCAGAAGCGGTGCTTGAGCGCATCGGGCAAGGCTTGCGACAGCGACTCGATCGACAGGCCGGAAGTATTGCTCGCGAGAAGGGCATGTGGCGCCACGTACGCCGCGATCTTGTGATAAAGATCGCGCTTGTAGTCCAGACGCTCGGCGATGGCCTCAATGATCAAATCGCAATCGCCAAGTAACTCGAGATCGTCACCGTAGTTGGCGGCGCGAATACGCGCGGCCAGATCCGGATGCGCCAACGGGGCGGGATTGAGCTTTTTGAGTTGAGCGATGGCTTTGTGCGCAATGCCGTTGCGGTCATCGCCCTTGGCGGGCAAATCGAACAGCACCACCGGCACGCCGGCGTTCACGCAGTGGGCGGCAATCTGCGCCCCCATGACACCGGCGCCCAGAACGCCGATCTTTTTGATGTGGGCCGTAGGGCGCGACACGCCAGGCGATGGGGTTTGCAGCATGCTCAGTCTCCTTTTTATTAGCCACCAGCGTAACGCATCGGTGAACCAACAAAATCGCTGAGACATGCCTATTTACATAGGTAATTACCGCAAGCCGAAAGCACCCGGCCGGAGATTCAATACTCCCCCGGCACGCCAGACCACGAGATGCCGATGCGCATCAGACGATAAGACAATCCGTCGGCAAAGCGGCGCACCCATCCACGACCGTGATAGTCATGCGCCAGAATTCGGCTGCCGCCGGCATCGATGGCCGCCTCGAGCGACGTGCGCAATTGCGCGGCGAAGGCGCGGCCGTCGACCACGACGTTGGCCTCACGCGCCAGCAGGAAGCTGAACGGATCGATGTTGGACGATCCCACCACCGCGATGTCGTCGATAACGGCCACCTTGGCGTGCAGATAACTCGGCATGTACTCGACGATATCGATGCCCGCCGCCAGAAATGGCGCATACAGCGCACGCGTGGCGTGATACTGCATGCGGTACTCGATCTTGCCTTGCACCAACACGCGTACCCGCACCCCGCGCCGGGCCGCACGAATCAGCTCATCGCGGAACTGCTTGCCCGGCAGAAAATAGGCATTGGCGATCAGGATCTCGCGACGCGCGCTTTGAATGCCATACAGATAAGCACTTTCGAACGTCTTGCGATAGCGTACGTTGTCGCGCAGCACCAAGGCCGCGCGCAGTGCCCCGGCGTTGAGATCCTGCGGGCCATGCGGCCGGGGACGCCGCAGGCGCAACTTGCGCCAATCGCGGGGATGCTTGCGCAGGCGCGACCAGTTCAGGCGCACCCAAAGCAATTCCTGCGCATGCTGCACGTAGGGCACAACAGGCCCGCGCACCGCGACGGCATAGTCGAAACGCGGTACCGACATGCCATCGGTAGGATCGAGATCGTCGTAGTCGTCCAGGATGTTGATACCGCCCACGAAGGCCGTCTCGCCGTCGACCACCGCAAGCTTGCGATGCAGGCGGCGCAAGCGTTGGCGCGACGGCACCCATCGCACGAACCACTTGGGCTCGGGCCGATACACCAGGCATTGCGCGCCGGCGCCACGTAGCTGCGTTTGAATATTCTGCGCTTGCTCGGCGCTGCCGAATCCATCGAGCACCACGCGCACTTTGATCCCGCGGCGTGCGGCCTTCATCAACGAATCGAGCACACGGATGCCGGTGCGATCGAGCACGAAGATGTAGGTTTCGAGATGCACACTGTGTCGCGCACCATCGATTGCCGCGCATAACGCGGGAAAGAAATCGGTGCCGTTTTCGAGCAGGGTGATGGCGTTGCCGTCAGTCCAGTCCAGCTGGACAATGTTGCCCCTCACGGCAACTCGAGCTCGGTGAGCAAGGGCGAATGATCCGAGAGTTTGGCCCACTCACGCCCGCGCAGCACACGCGCGCTGCGCACGGCAAAGCCACGCTGATAAATGCGATCGAGCCGCAAGAAGGGAAAGACGGCCGGGAACGTGCGGGGCGGCGGCAACGGACAATACGCAGAACCGCTCATGCCCAATTGACGCGTGCGATCAAGCGCTTCGAACGCATTGGGCACCCCGCGCAGCACGTTGGCCATCCGTCGCATCGAATCGCGCAGCTTGGGGACGTCGCCCCCGTGCGTACGCGGCGCATGCGAAAACACCTCATAGAGCCCCAATTGCTGCACGAAGAGCGGCGCCAACCGGTCGCCCCAATCGTTGAAGTCGCCGGCGATCAGAATCGGATCACCCTCGGGCACGAGCCGCTGAATGCGCTCGATCAAGGCCGAGATCTGGCGCGAACGGCCACCGGCAAAGAGGCCCAGATGCACCACAAAGCAATGCACCTCCCGACCGCCGATGTCTACCGTGGCATGCAGCAGACCGCGCTGCTCCATCCGGTGATCGGAGATATCCTGGTTTTCGTATGAAATGATCTTGAATCGCGACAACAACGCGTTGCCGTGGTCCGTTTGATCGCGGATGGCATTGCGGCCATACGCGACGGACATATGTAATGCCGCACCAAGCGATTCGTGCTGGGCATCGAACCGCGAGGCTTTTTCGTTGCGGCCCTGCACTTCCTGAAGAAAGAGCAGGTCGGGGCGCAAGCCGTAAAGCTCCAAGCGCAGCGCATTCAGAGACTCCCGGCTCAACAACGCCGAGCGGCCCTTGTGGATGTTGTAGCTCACCACCCTAAGCGCTGTCATGTCACCCCTTCTCGTTACTGCGCCATGCGCTTACTTGACCTCGGTGCTACGCAAGCGAATGTGCAGCTCGCGCAGTTGCTTCTCGTCGACTGCCGACGGGGCTTGCGTGAGCAGGCACTGTGCCCGCTGCGTCTTCGGGAAAGCAATCACGTCGCGAATCGATTCGGCACCCGTCATCATCGTGCAGATGCGGTCCAGACCGAAAGCGATCCCGCCGTGCGGCGGCGCGCCGTACTGCAATGCGTCGAGCAGGAAGCCAAATTTCTCACGGGCCTCTTCGGCATCGATCTTGAGCGCGCGGAACACCTTGCTCTGGATCTCTTCGCGGTGAATACGGACCGAACCGCCGCCGATTTCCCAACCGTTGAGCACCATGTCGTAGGCCTTGGCGATCGCCTTGCTCGGATCGGTCGTGAGCAGGTCTTCGTGGCCATCCTTGGGGCTCGTGAACGGGTGATGCGCCGCCGTGTAGCGGTTTTCTTCTTCGTCGAATTCGAACATCGGGAAGTCGACCACCCACAACGGCTTCCAGACCTTGGCGGACAGATTGTTTTTCTGACCGAACTCGCTGTGACCGATGCGCACGCGCAAGGCGCCGATGGCGTCGTTGACCACTTTCTCACGGTCGGCGCCGAAGAACACGATGTCGCCATTCTGGGCGCCCGTGCGTTCGAGCATCGCGGCGAGCGCGGCGTCATGAAGGTTCTTGACGATGGGCGACTGCAAGCCTTCACGGCCCTTCGCGATGTCGTTGACCTTGATGTAGGCCAAGCCCTTCGCGCCATAGATGCCCACGAATTGCGTGTAGCCGTCGATCTCGCTACGCGACATCTCGGCGCCACCCGGTACGCGCAAGCCCACCACGCGGCTGCCTGCGGCATTGGCGGCGGCCGAGAACACCTTGAAGTCGACGTCTTTCATGACATCGCTCAGGTCGGTGAACTCGAGGTTGACGCGCAGATCGGGCTTGTCCGAACCGTAGCGCTGCATGGCTTCGGTCCAGGTCATGATGGGGAACGGCGCCGGCAGATCGACGTTTTGCACGACCTTGAAGACGTGGCGGATCATGCCTTCGAAAATCTCACGGATCTGCGTTTCGTTCAGGAACGACGTTTCGCAATCGATCTGCGTGAATTCGGGCTGGCGATCGGCACGCAAGTCTTCGTCACGGAAGCACTTCACGATCTGGTAGTAACGGTCGAAACCCGACACCATCAGCATCTGCTTGAAGAGCTGCGGCGACTGCGGCAACGCGAAGAAGCTGCCGGCGTTGACGCGCGACGGCACGAGGTAATCGCGCGCGCCTTCGGGCGTGCTCTTGGTGAGCATCGGCGTTTCGATATCGATGAAGCCGAGCCCATCGAGGAACTTGCGCACTTCGATCGACACGCGATAACGCAGCATCAGGTTGTTTTGCATCTGCGGACGGCGCAGATCCAGCACCCGGTGCGTCAAGCGCGTCGTCTCGGACAAATTGTCGTCATCGAGCTGGAACGGCGGCGTGACCGACGCGTTGAGAATCTCGACTTCGCGGCACAGCACTTCGATTTCGCCCGAGGCGAGATCGGCGTTGGCCGTGCCTTCAGGGCGCAAGCGAACCAGGCCGGTAATGCGCACGCAAAACTCATTGCGCAGCGACTCGGCGGTGGCAAAGGCAGCGGCATTGTCCGGATCGAACACGATCTGCGCCAGTCCCGCGCGATCGCGCAGGTCGATGAAGATCACCCCACCGTGGTCGCGGCGGCGATTGACCCATCCGAACAAGGTGACGGTCTGATCGAGGTGGTCACGGCAAACCTGGCCGGTATAGCAGGTACGCATTCGGGATAACTCCGTTGTGTGGCTTCTTGCGAAAGGTTTACAGGTTGGGATCGATCGGCGCCGCACGGTCCGCGTCCGCCAGCGGCGGCACGTCGGCCGGCACCCGCGACGCAGGCACCACGACCCCCATCGACACAATATATTTGAGCGCTTCGTCCACGCTCATTTCTAGCGCAACGACATCGTCGCGCGCCATCATCAGGAAAAAACCGGACGTAGGATTGGGTGTAGTGGGCACATACACACTGACGTGTTCGCCAGGCAGATGCGCCGCCACTTCACCCCCCGGCGCGCCGGTCAGAAAAGCAATCGTCCAGGAGCCCGCCCGCGGATACTGCACCAGCACCGCCTGACGAAATGCCTGGCCGTTGGGGGCGAGCACGGTATCGCTGACCTGCTTGACCGAGGTGTAAATAGAGCGCACCAGCGGAATGCGGCCGAGCAGATTTTCCCATTGCTCGACCAACGTGCGACCGATCAGGTTGGCGGTGAGCATTCCGGTCACGAACACGGTCGCAATCACCAGCACCACCCGGAACCCGGGAATATTGATGCCGAACAGCGATTGCGACGACAGAAATGCCGGCACCACGCCTTCAAGGGTGGAGACGAGCAACCCGATCACCCACACCGTGATGACCAACGGCACCCAGATGATCAGACCCGTGACGAAATACTTTTTGATCACACGCTCTCGTTGACGGTCAGGTCGAGGCCGGGCCGGACGACGAGCCGCCCGTGCCGGAACTCGACGCCGGCGCGGCGGCAGGCTTCGCCGACTCGCCCGCAGGTTTCGCAGACTCGGTCGCGGCCGGTTTGTCGGCCGGCTTATCGCTCGACTTATCGCCTGCAGCGCCACCCGATTTTTCACCCGAAACGGCCGGAGCCGCTGCGGCGCCCGCGCTGCCGTTATTGCGGAAATCGGTCACATACCAGCCCGAGCCCTTCAATTGGAAGCCGGCGGCCGTGACCTGCTTGCTATAGGTGCTTTGCCCGCACTCGGGGCACACCGTGAGCGGAGGATCGGACATCTTTTGCAGCGTGTCATGGGCATAGCCGCATGCACTGCATTTGTAAGCGTAGATAGGCATGAATGACCCCGGGAAGAGGCAGAGTGACGCGTCGGCGAGCAGCGCGTCCAAAAAGAGGGAAAGTCTTTGATTTTAGCGGGTTTTAACGTCATTCATGAGATCGCGTCCCACCCGGCGGCACAATCCGCTGGAAATCCCAGTCGTTACATGTGACCTGGGGGCCGATTGGCCCGCTCGGCGGGCCCCCAAGGCGACGCTAGACGGGCAACAAAAACATCACGGCCGCCACGCAAGTGGGCACCAGTGCGGCCAAGAATAGGTGCAACGCGGAGATGCTGCCGTCCGGAAACTGGTTCTTCAGGATGGAGAACGCTGCCGGATTGGGCGCATTGGCGATCACCGTGAGTCCGCCCCCCGTCACCGCTCCCGCCACCAGCATGTAGCGCCAGGCGTCGCTTGTCCCCTCGACGAGCGAACCCAGATAGGTCAACGCAGCGTTGTCGGTGATGGCCGTCAATGCGGTCGCGCCGAAGAACAGCACCTGCGGCGACAGACTTCCCAGCGCGTCCTGCAACCACCACTGCTGCAAGCCACCCAGCACCACCAGCCCCGCCAGAAAGAACCCGACCATCAGCCCTTCTTTGATCATGAGCCGGCTTTGATGTTGCTTATAGGCTTCGGTGTAGCCGAGGAACAACATCAACAGGCCGAGAAACAGGGCCGGATGATGCGCCATCAGCACGATCGCCACCAGAAAGGCAACATGCACCGCCATCACCACAACAGGAACCGCAGGCCGCGTGTGCCCCGCCTCGCCCGCAGCGTCCAGACTTCCCGCCGTCAGCGCCGATCGGCAAATCACCGTCAGCACCGCGGCGTTGATGACGACGGCGACTGCGGCGCGCCACCCGAAGTGGAGGAACATGAACGGCGTATCCCAGCCGAACGTGGCCGCCACCATCAATACCGGCGGCGCGGCGTACGACGTCAGCACGCCGCCGATCGAGACGTTGACCAGCAGCACCCCAAGGGTCAGATATTTGAAGCCGGCATGTCCCTGCACTCGAAAATACGTCGATCGCAGCAGCAGCGCGGCCAGCGTCATGGCGGCCGGCTCGGTAATCAAACTACCGGCCAACGGCACGAAGGCCATCACCACAAAAAAGGTGGCGTACTCGCGGCGCAAGGGCATCGCCCTGGCCAGGAGGCGCACGATGCCGTTCACCAGCTCGAGAATGGGCCGGCTGGCTGCCACCACCATGATGGCAAACACAAACAACGGCTCAGTAAAGTTGCGCGTGTCCATATAGGACACGGCAGTGTCGACACCACCCAGCAGCGCCAGCGCGGCAATCAGCACAAAGGCCCAGAAGCCGAACACCGCCTCTACTTCGGAGAGCAGATGCCAGACGCCCGCATGCCTGCCGCCACGATGCGCCAGGCGCGCGAATACGGGTACGGAAAAGGTATGCAAAATCGCGACGGCAAACAAAACAGTCGCCACGACATGAAGGGAAAACGACATGGTTCGATCCAGCGTAGAGCAGTTGCGCCGCGCGCGTGGACGGGGCGCGGCAGACAGCCCGCACTGTACTCGATCGCATCGCGTGCAAACGGCATCGTGCCCGTCCAGACCGTGATGCGGTGCGCCCATCTGATCGCCGCAACGTGCCAACTGCGCAATAGCGAACGGTCACGGCACACGACTTGCCTAGAGGCAGTACGACTAATCGAGGAGATCGACAATGAACAAGATGAAAATGACTGCCGTGGGTATCGCTTTGGCACTGGGCATGGCTGGCGCCGCATCGGCCGCCGAATTGTCGCGCGGTGACCAGAAGTTCCTGCGCATTGCAGCCGAGAGCGGCATGTTCGAAATCGAAGCGAGCAAGGTTGCGGTCCAGAAGGGTCAGTCCCAGGAAGTGAAGGACTTCGCCCAGATGATGATTACGGACCACACCAAGGTCGATGGCGAACTCAAGGCATTGGCAGCCGCCAAGGGCTTTACCCTGCCGACCGAATTGCCCCGTGGCATGCGCAAGGACATCGAGGATCTGAACAAGAAGACGGGCCATGATTTCGACGACGACTATTCGGACGACATCGCGGTAGACGCCCATGAAGATGCCGTCGAAGCCTTCAAGGATGCCGCCGACGATGCCAAGGATGCCGACGTGAAGGCCTTTGCCGCCAAGACGCTGCCCAGCCTGCAAGCTCACCTCGAAAAAGGTCGCGCGCTGGAAAAAGCCGTCGATGCAATGAAGAAGTAAGCACGTCCGGCGCTGCCGTCGGTAGATAGGTAACAGCCGTCGGCAACGCTTTGTATTTCGATCGACCGGAAGATCAGACTGCATGCCGCCCTCTTGGGCGGCATTGCTTTGGGCGGGCCAATTCATCACCGCTGGTCCTCCCTTACGTAAGCGTTATTCAGACCGCCCGGGAACGAAAGCGCACCTGCCCTGTCATGAATAAGCCCCCAACCCTACGTTATAAGGTTCGCATGGCCCTGGTACCCCCGCCCGCACAACCCTCGCTCGATGCGCCGTCGTCGCCGACGCCTGCCGCGTCGCCGGGTACGCGGCGCCATGGGTCGGGCAGGCGTTCTCTGTCGGTCGTGGACGCTGTGTGTGTGCTGGTCGGGGTGGTCGTCGGCGTCGGCATCTTCGGCTTTCCGCCAATGGTGGCCCGCTATGCCGCCACCACCGAAATCTATCTCGGCCTGTGGATCGTGGGCGGCCTGGTGATGTTGATCGGCGCGCTGTGCTACGCCGAATTGGGCTCGGCCTATCCCGATCATGGCGGCGAGTATCTTTACCTCAATCGTGCCTGGGGACCGCGCGTCGCCTTGCTGTTTGCCTGGGCACGCGGCACGGTGATGCAAACCGGCGGGATCGCCGTGGTCGCGTTTCTCTATGGCGGTTACGCGCAGCAGTGGATGCCGTTGGGTCGCTTCGGCATCGCCTGGCATGCCGGCTTATCGGTGATCGCGCTCACGTTGTTAAACATGGCGGGTGCACGGACCTCGCGCACCTTGCAACGCATCCTGACAGCCCTCACCCTGCTGGCGCTGATCGGCCTGATCGCCGCCGCGGCCTGGCTGGCCCCCGGGGGCTTGCCCCCCTCCGCCGCCGGCGATGCCGTGACCGCGGGCATCCGCGACGCACCGATCGCAGGCTCGCTGGGCATGGGGATGGTATTCGTCCTGCTCACGTTCGGTGGCTGGAACGAAGCCGCTTATTTATCGGGCGAACTGCGCAACCCGGCGCGCAACGTGAGCCGTGTGCTGTTCTTGGGCACCGGCCTGGTGGCAGTGCTCTACATCCTGACCAACCTGGCGTTTTTGCGGCTGTTTGGCCTGGAGCAATTGCGCGAAGCCGACGCGATCGGGCTCGACGTGATGCGGGTGGTCGCCGGCCCCTACGGCGCCTGGGTGCTGGGCATCCTGATCTGCTGCACCGCGTTGACCACCATGAACGCCACCATCATGACCGGCGCCCGCGTTTATGCCGCGCTTGGCCGCGATGTACCTCGGCTCGCGCCGCTTGCCCGTTGGAGCCAGGCCGGCCGTGCGCCCATCGCTGCACTCGTGTTGCAAGCGGGATTGACGTTATTGCTGGTGCTGTATGGCGCGTTCACGCCCAACGGGGTCGAGGCAATGGTGGCGGTCACGGCGCCCGCCTTCTGGCTCTTCATGACCTTGGTGGCCGGATCCGTTTGGCGGCTGCGGCGACTGGATCCCGACCGGCATCGCCCGTTTCGCGTGCCAGGCTATCCGTTTACACCGATGCTGTTTGCGCTCACCTGCGCTGCCTTGGCGGTGGCCAGTGCACTCTATGCCGGGGCCGGCACTGTCTTGGGCTTGCTGATCGTGGCCGCGGGCTGGCCACTGTGCCGGCTATACAGCCAGCGCGCGACTGCCGCAGTGTGAAGGCGAACCCGATGCGTGCTTAAGGCGGCACAGCGGTACGCGAACCAAGGCAACAGCCGCGCGAGCGGCACCCCCATCCACGAATATCTAGACTTTGTAGGCGGCAAGCGCTTGGTTTTTTGAGACCGCCTCGATGCGCCCGTCGGTAAGCGGCGCGGGCCTGCCATCAGCCACGCAAACTCTCCAGATAAATCGCGCACAGCGCTTCCATGCCGACGCGATCGTCCTCATCGAAGCGCCCTGCCACCGGGCTATCCACATCCCACACACCGATCAATTCGCCATCGTGCACCAGCGGCACCACCACTTCCGAGCGCGACGCCGCATCGCAGGCGATATGGCCAGGAAACGCATGCACATCGGGCACGACTTGCGATTGGCGCTGACTGGCCGCCGCCCCGCACACCCCGCGATCGAGCGGAATCCGCACGCAGGCCGGGCGGCCCTGGAAGGGGCCCAGCACGAGCTCCGTGCCGTCGAAAAAGTAGAACCCCACCCAATTCAAATCGGGCAACGTCTCGAACGCCAAGGCGCTTAGATTGGCGGCATTGGCGATGCGGTCGTGTTCGCCGGCGAGCAGCGCGCGGGCGTGCCCGGCCAACGCTTCGTAGCGTGCAGCCTTGGTATCGCCATCCAGAATCAAGCGGTCAAACATGATCTCGTTCCATCGAAAAACCCAGCGGTAATCCGATATTTTAGGCGCGTGCACGATCCGCGCTTGCCGATATCCCGCCTAAAAGTGGGACAATCTTTCTTTCCTTTTCGCTTCGCGCCCGCCAGAACGCCGCCTCATGGACACCCCTCTCGACTCTGCCTGCACTTTTTCCGAACGCGCTCAGCAACTGACCAGTTCCGCCATTCGCGAGATCCTTAAAGTTACGGAGCGCCCCGATATCACGTCGTTTGCGGGCGGACTGCCGGCACCGGACGGGTTTCCGGCGGAAGTGGTACGGCAGGCATTCGATCGCGTGCTGACCGAGCAACCGCGCACGGCATTGCAGTACGGTCCCACCGAGGGCTACGCACCGCTGCGCGCGTGGGTGGCCGATGACCTGAATCGCAATGGCGCGCGCGTCACGCCCGACGAGATCCTGATCGTTTCCGGCTCGCAGCAAGCGCTGGATCTGCTGGGCAAAGTGCTCATCGACAAAGACAGCAAAGTGCTGGTCGAAACGCCCAGCTACCTGGGCGCCTTGCAGTCGTTCAGCCTGTACCAACCGCAGTATGCGTCGGTCGCAACCGACGACGGCGGCCTGGTGCCCGAAGCGATCACACCGGCGTTGGCCGAGGGTGCGCGTTTTCTGTATGCCCTGCCCAATTTTCAGAATCCAACCGGGCGCACACTGAATGCCGCGCGCCGCCAGGACCTGGTCACGCAAGCCGCGCGATTGGGCCTGCCCGTGGTGGAGGACGATCCCTACGGCGAGCTGCGATACGCGGGCGAGCACGCGCCCAGCTTGTTGTCGCTCGCACCGGCCGCAGGCGCCAATGTGATCCGCCTGGGTTCCTTCTCGAAAGTGCTGGCCCCTGGGCTTCGGCTGGGCTATATCGCCGCCAACCGGGCCATCATCAATAAGCTCGTCCAGGCCAAGCAAGCCACCGATCTGCACACCTCCACGCTCACGCAAATGGCGGTGTACGAGATCGTCAAAGACGGCTTCCTGACACAGCACCTGCCCGTGGTGCGCGAGTTGTACCGCAAGCAATGCGGCTACATGCTGGACGCGATCGCCGAACACTTTCCGTCCGACGTCGCTTACACACGGCCCGAAGGCGGCATGTTCATCTGGGTCACGCTGCCCTCCCACATCGACAGCAGCGTGTTGCTCGCGCAGGCGATCGCGGAAAAAGTCGCGTTCGTGCCGGGCGCGCCCTTCTATGCCTCAGCACCCGTCCACAATACGTTGCGACTGAGTTTCGTGACCGTGCCCGAGGCGAAGATCCGCGCCGGCATTGCCACGCTTGGCCGCCTGATCGCCAATTACGGACGCTGATCCATGGCCGTTACCGCTCGCCCCGCCCCCGATCTGAACGACATCACTGCCGACGATTGGGTCGCGCGCTGGCTTCCTGCGTCGTGGGGGCCTTATGCGCGACTGTGCCGCCTCGACCGGCCCATCGGAACGTGGCTGACGTTGCTGCCTTGCCTGGCGGCATTGGTGCAAGCGTCCTCAGGGCTGCCCACCCTCGCACGGCTCATCATTTTTTCGCTAGGCGCCCTGCTCATGCGCGGCGTGGGCTGCACGATCAACGACATCTGCGATCGCGACATCGATCAGCATGTCGAACGCACGCGCTTCCGGCCGCTGACCAGCGGGCAGATCACCCTGAAAAAAGCGCTGTGGTTTCTGTTTGCCCAATTGGTCGTCTGCGCCGTGCTACTGTTCTTCATCAATCCGATGAGCCGCTGGCTGGCGGTGGCCTTGCTGCCCATCGTTTTCATTTATCCGCTGTGCAAACGCTTCACGTATTGGCCACAGGCAGTGCTGGGTATCGCGTTCAACTGGGGCATGCTGATGGCGTGGTCCGACGTGCACAATGCCGTCCCGCTGGCTGCTATCGCGATGTGGTTTGGCGCGGTGTTGTGGCAGATTGGTTATGACACCATCTATGCTTACGTGGACGTGCGCGACGATGCACAACTCGGCCTGCATTCCACCGCGCTGCGCTTCGGCGCCAATGGCAAGGTGTGGGTGAGCGGCTTCTACGTCGCTACCATTGCCTTGTGGACGTGGGGGGGATGGGCCATCGCCATGCATCCGGCGTATTACATCGGCATGGCCGCCATCGCCATCCACTTGTTCTGGCAACTCGCCAGATTCGACTTGAAGCGGCCTGAGCAAAACTTCATGTTGTTTCGCGCCAACCTCTGGACCGGTGCGCTACTGGTCGCTGCTGCGCTGGTGGGCACCCTGCTGTAAAGAAGGATTGCTGCGGGACAGCAACGTGTTGCAAATCGCGTCTCGCGTTACCAATATTCGTAGTTTACCGGGGCAAAGACGCTTATTACCCGATATTTTGGGATAATGTTTTGCGGTTATAAGGGTTTATCCTAGGTCTCGATAGGTTCACAATTCAGTCATCAAGTCGTCACACACGACGCAAAGACGATAAGACCCCAGCGCAAGACGCGCTGAGACAATTGACTGGAGATTTACCATGAAGACCCTTACCACTGCCCTAGTTCTTTCCCTTTCGCTGATTGGTGTGAGCGCACAAGCCGCCGACCTCGGCCATGACAAGACGCGTGCTGAAGTCGTCGCCGAACTGCAACAAGCCAAGGCTGACGGTAGCTACACCTTCGGTAACCTGGAATACCCCGCTCCGATCGTTCAACGTTCGAGCCTGACCCGCGCTGAAGTTCAAACCGAATTGGCCGCCGCTCAAAACAACGGCGAAGTGACCTTCGGTACGCTGGACTACCCGCCCCAAGTCGCCCAAACCGGCGCAACCGAAAGCCGCGCTCAAGTCGTGCAAGAACTGCGTCAAGCCAAGGCTGACGGCACCTACACGTTCGGCACGTTGGACTATCCGCCCACGAAGGGCTAATTGACAGCGCCACGCGCCTCGGCGATCCGCGGTGCGATCCGCTGGCAACGGACATGCATCTCCGCGCATGTGTTTGAGTGGAAGCAAGACCAGCAGTAGCAGTACATGCAGTCGCAGTAATCGACGTTGTTGAGTAGACAGTACATGCAGTACCCGTAGTTCAAGTATTACCTGTAGTTCATGTATTACCCCTCGCAGTACCGATGCTGATCAGCAGTACATACGGCCTCGAAGTCATGGGGTGCGTACGCAGTAGATAGGCCTCCCGGTCGTAAACGGGAGGCCTATTTTTTTACCGCTTTGCACTGGCTTGTTTAGCCTGCGCCTTCCGCCGATACCAGCGATACCTGCGATACCGGTGATACACCGATACCACCGATAAACCGATAAACCGATACCAGCCGAACACAGCTTTCAAACAGCGGTTAGCCAGCCACCGCCTACTGCGTCGTGTAAAGATAATGCCGGAAGCGGTCGTAATGGTTAATCACGTCGGCAATAAGCTGATCGCCGCTGTAGCCATAGATATCGTAGCCACGCCCGCCCTGCGTCAAGAAAACCTCAGCGCGATAAAAACGTCGGCGAGGGTTCGTCGTACTGCCCGAATCCGACAACGCAAAAGCGGGAATCGCCTGGCTCACGGCACGCACCGCATAAATAAACTCCGGTGTGTTTTCACCATGCACCACTTTCAATTGCACGCCGTCTTCCAGCATCTCGGTTTCGGCCGCCAGCTCACGCTTTTGCAGTTCGGCCACCACAGCCGCCAATGCCGGTGTCACGGTCGATGCGAAGTACTTGTCGATCTGCGATTTGTTGGGGTGACTGATGATGGCGCTCAGTCGGCGGCGCCACGGCACGGCACCCTCGCTCGGCATCAGCGGCACCGATTGCAATCGCGCACTCGCCTGCATCGATGCCTCGTCGTTCAGCGCCTTCCATATCCCCCAACACATGAATAGCATCACGATCGCCAACGGCAACGCCGCAATCACAGCCGCCATCTGCACCGCTTCCAGCCCGCCCAAGAGCAACAGGCAACCGGCAAAAGCCCCGCAAGTGATCGCCCAGAAAACACGCAACCACAACGCCGGCTCTTCCTCGCCGGACTTCGCGGTGATCATGGCAATCACCAGTGCGCCTGCATCCGATGCCGTCACGAAATACACGGCGACCAGCAGCCCGGTAATCCACGCCAATACCGTCGAGAACGGCAGATATTCAAATACCGTGAAGAGCGCAATCGGCATATTGTCGGCAACGGTTTTCGAAATCGCGCCGCCGGCCTGATGGATATCGAGCCAGATGGCCAGATCGCCAAAAATCGTAAACCAGATAAAGCTGAACCCCGCCGGGGCAAACAGCACGCCGAGCAAAAATTGTCGAATCGTGCGTCCACGCGAAATCCGGGCGATGAACATCCCCACGAACGGCGACCATGAAATCCACCATCCCCAGTAGAAGAGCGTCCACTTGCCTGCCCACTCCGAGGGCTCGTACGCAAAGCTATGAAACGTGCGCCCGATGAATCCATTGAGATAAAGGCCGATATTCTCGACAAACGCCTGCAGCAGGAAGGCAGTGGGTCCAAGCGCCAGCAGCAATGCCATCAAGATGAACGACACGATCAAGATCAGCTCGCTCAAACGCCGGATCCCGTTATCCAGCCCGGTCGCTACCGTGAGCGTTGCCAACAACGTGACCACTGCAATCAAAATGAGCTGAATATTGAGCGTTTGCGGCAGATCGAAAAGATAGAACAGGCTGGCATTCAGTTGCGACACGCCCAAACCTAACGACGTCGCCAGGCCCGCCATCGTTCCGACGACCGCAAAAATATCGATCAGATCGCCGATGGGACCATGGATGCGATCGCCCAGCAGGGGGTGAAACGCCGAGCGCAATGTGAGCGGTTGGCCTCGGCGATAACCAAAATACGCCAGCGCCAATCCCAGCACGGCATAAATCGCCCACGCATGCACGCCCCAATGGAAAAACGTGATCTCCATCGCGTCGCGTGCCGCCTGCGGCGACATGGCTTCGGCCACCGGCGGCTTTGAAAAGTGTGTGATCGGTTCGGCGACGCCATAGAAAACGATGCCGATGCCCATGCCGGCACTGAAGAGCATGGCGACCCACGTGCCGTAACTGTAGTCAGGCGTGGATTCGTCGGGTCCGAGTTTGATGCGACCAAAGGGGCTGATGGCCAGCCCTAACAAGAACAAGACGAAGATGCCCACCGACAGTAAATAGAACCAGCCGGCTTCAGCGATGATCCAATCGTTGGCGTGCGTGAAGACGGCCTTGGCCTGCTCTGGCAATAGGCTCGCATAAACGATCAGGCCCAGCGCAATGAGGGCTGAGCCCGTAAACGTAACCGGCGCGATCGTGTTGCGCCATGAAGTTTGCTGCATGTGAATTCTCCCGACGCCAGCTCGCATCGGAAGAAAGGGGAATGCGGCCGGCGATTCTCCCAGTTAGCGGGAGTATCGAACTTTGCCGACCGTCACACCAGCACTGCTACACCCTGTTTACGCATTGGCATTCCGGATACAAACGCCCAGAGGCAGAAATCAATGACGGTGATGGTGACGCTTGTTCTTCCAATGGCGGCGATCATCGTGATGTTTGCGATAACCGGCGCGACGGTAGTCGTCGTGGCGGCGATCGCCGCGGTCCCAGTTGCGACGTCCGCGACGATCATCGTCGTCGGTAATCACGTGACCCAGTACACCACCCGCCGCCGCCCCGCCCACGGTGACCCAGGGGTCGCCCTCGGACAACAACGCGCCGGCCACGCCCCCCAGGCCCGCACCGATCACGGTATTACGCGTTTGCTTATCTGCCCATGCAGCGCCGCTCACGCCCAGGGCGAGAACGGCAACGAGGAAAGCCTGACTCATACGTTTGGTGATGCTCATTTTTTATTCTCCAATCGACGCCGTCGAAACCCGCATATATCGGCGTTGAATGGAAATTAGCATCGCTTTCGTGTGTCTGTCGCTGCTATCGAGATACCGGGTGTATAAGCTGTTTCAGTGGCTTTCGGAAGCGATAAATCCGTTTCGATCTATAGCAAAACCGAGCGAATGGCGGCGCAATTCGAGAGTACGCCGCGCCTTTGCAGTATCCGCCCAGGCGCGGCGCGTGGCCTGTCATAGCCAGCATGCCCGCGTGGTTCCCGAGCGCTATCCAAGCGTGAGCGGGATAAAGATCTTGCTGTCGTCACGTTGCACCAGCAGTGCCACATTCTTGCCTGCGCCATCTACCAGTTTGCGCAATTGCTCCACATCCTTCAGTGGCACGCCGTTGAACGCCAGGATCACATCGCCGGCTTGAATGCCGGCCACTGCCGCAGGTCCATTGGCGCTAGCCACCAGAAGACCCGACTCGATGCCCGATTGCGCACGCTCTTGCGGCGAAAGTTGACGCACCGCCAAGCCCAATTTGGCTTGGTCGGATTGAGCCTTCTTGGCATCGTTCTCAGCAACCTTCCATTCGCCGATCGTCACCGACAAGGTCTTCTCGGCCTTCTCGCGCATCACGGCAACCTTGGCCGCGCTGCCGGGCGTGGCGTCTGCCACCGCAGCAGGCAAGTCGGACGAATGCTCGATCGCACGGCCGTTGAAGCCCGTGATCACGTCGCCCACCTGCAAACCGGCCTTGGCAGCGGGACTGTCCTTCTCGACCGAACTCACCAATGCGCCACCGGCCTTCTCAAGCCCGAACGATCGCGCCAACGCTTGGTTGACCTCTTGCACGGCCACGCCCAAACGACCGCGCGTCACGTGGCCATGTGCCACCAATTGCTGCTGCACTTTGGTCGCCACGTCGATCGGAATCGCAAACGACAAACCCTGATATCCGCCCGTGCGGCTATAGATCTGCGAGTTGATGCCGATCACTTCGCCTTGAGCGTTAAAGAGCGGGCCGCCGGAGTTGCCGGGATTCACGGCCACGTCCGTTTGGATAAAGGGCACATAGGTGTCTTCAGGCAAGCTGCGCGATTTGGCGCTGATGATGCCGGCCGTCGCGGTGTTGTCAAAGCCGTAAGGCGAGCCGATGGCAAGCACGGGTTCACCCACCTTGGCGTCGCCAGGATTGCCGATACGCACGACCGGCAAATCTTTTGCCTCGATGCGAATCACCGCAATGTCGCTTTGCTTATCGGCGCCGAGCACCTTCGCTTTGAACTCGCGTCGATCTGTCAGGCGCACCGTCACGTCGGTCGCGCCATCCACCACGTGTGCATTGGTGAGAATCAAGCCATCGGCGCTCACGATAAAGCCCGAGCCCTGACCCCGCGTCATATGCGGCTTGCTCGGCGTTTGCGCCTGAGGACCGAAGCGCCGGAAAAATTCGTTCATTGGATCGTCGGGCGACAAGCCGGGAATGCCTGCCGAGTCGTCGTCTTCCGCTTTGGACTTGCCGGTCACGCTGATATTGACGACCGCAGGTCCGGCCTTCTCGACGATGCCCGAGAAATCGGTGGCCGTGGCCAGGCCGGGGGTATGGGTGACGCTACTGCTGCTGGGCGCGACCAGCGAAACCGGCGTCGTCTGCGCCACAGCGGCACCTGCGGACGAGTAGACGATTCCGCCGGTAACGGCCGTCAGGACGGCGGCTGCAAGCGCTGAACGCGCAAAGACTTGACCTTTCATGATGCACTCCTTGGGACCGGGGACACGATGTCCCGATGAGGTAGAAGCGTAGAAAGGCAGACTTAACGCAAACTTAAGAGATCGAAAATTTTTGTGTGCCGCGAACGATTATTTCGTCCGCGCGCGCCAGGTGGGAGAACGGCATTCAGGCGTGCGCCTGCAACGGCGAACTTGCGCGCAATCGTCCGTCGGCGTTCCCGTCTGTCTGCGTTCGATACCGAGCGCTGGAGCGCTCAGAGCGTTCGAGGCAGCCGCACCAATGCCAGCAAACCGCTTTCGGTATTGGACAGCTCGATGCGCGCGCCATGTGCATCTGCGATGCGTTGCGCGATCGTCAGCCCCAGACCGCTCCCATTGGCATGATGCAAATGAGCACTGGGCGCACGGTAGAAGCGGTCGAACACGCGCGCACGGTCGGCCTCGTCGATACCGGGGCCGCCATCCTGGATGCCCACGACGCAGCCATCGGCTTCTTCACGCACGAAGATGTCGACCACGCCCCCGCGCGGCGTGTAATGCAGGGCGTTGTCGATCAAGGTGCCCAACAGGATGCGCAACGCGGCGGCATTGCCGCGCACGAATACCGGCGTGTGATCGATCACACCGAGATCGATTCCCTGCGCGTCGGCCACGGCCGCGAAATCGGCGATCGCCTCCTGCACGATGGGAACGACGGCAATGCTCGCCGCATGCTCGTCCGACGCTCCCGGCTCCTGGCGGGCGAGGATCAGCAACTGCTGCAGCAAGTGACTGCTGCGATCGATCCCGCGCCGCAGTTGTTCAAAGGCTGCCTCGCGCGCTTCCGGGGCCTGCGCGCGTTCGGCCACCTGCGCCTGCAACCGCAGCGCCGTCAACGGCGTACGCAGTTCATGCGCAGCATCCGCCACGAATGCCCGCTGGGCTTGCATGGCATCCTGCAATCGTGCCAACAGATCGTTGAGCGCATGCATCAGTGGTTGAATCTCGGTGGGCAATCCGCGCTCGGAAATGGCCTCGAGCTGATCGGCATCGCGCGCCTGAACCTCGGCGGCCGCGCGGCGCACAGGCGCCAAACCACGTCCCACGGCGATCCAGATGATGATCCCCAGGATCGGGAAGAAGAGCAGCAAGGGGGCCACTGTCTTGATGGCCATTTGCGCCGCCACGGCCTGGCGGGCGCTTTGCGGCTGACCGATCTGCACCACCGTGTTGCCGATCTGGGCGGCATAGATCCGCCACATGCCGTCGTCTCGCGGCACGTTGGCAAAGCCAAGCTCGGCGCGCTGCGGCAACGCCATGCGCGAATGCGACCGATAAATCACTGAACCGTTGTTGTCCCAGATCTGGATTAGGATATCTTCACCGGCAGCGATACCGCCCTGGCGCGCAGGCGCGATCGGCGCAAAGGCCTCACGCGGCAGCGATGCGGAAATTTGCTTGAGCTGATAATCGAATAAGGCATCGGCTTCCGCGCGCGCCTGAAAATAGAGCGCCGTACCCGCGAGCGCAATGCCGCACGACAATCCCAGTGCCAGCCACAGCAACAGGGTGCGACGGATCGACGTGGTGCCAAAGGGCTTGAACGCGCGCACAGGCCGCACCGTCATTGCGGCACGCGGTAGCCGACCCCGCGCACGTTCTTGATCAGGTCGACGCCCAATTTCTTGCGCAGGGCGTGAATGTGTACTTCGACTGCGTTGCTGCCCACGCTATCGTCCCATCCATAAAGTTTTTCTTCGAGTTGTGCTCGCGACAACACCGCACCCGGCCGGTCCAGCAATGCTTGCAGTAACGCGAACTCGCGTCCAGAGAGATGCACCGGCGTCCCATCCAGTCGCACCTCGCGTGTGGCGGGATTGAGCGTCATGGCGCCGTACTGGATCACCGGCTCGGCGCGCCCCGCGCGCCGGCGCGTCAACGCTCGGATGCGCGCCGCAAGCTCATCCAGGTCGAAGGGTTTGATCACATAATCGTCAGCGCCGGCGTCCAACCCCGCGATGCGATCGGCGACCGCATCGCGGGCCGTCAGAATGATCACGGGGTGCTGCGCCCCACGCGCGCGCAAACTGCGCAGGACCTCGATGCCGCTTTTGCCGGGCAAGCCCAAATCGAGCAGCACCAGATCGAAGGTCTCCACGCGCAAGGCCGTGGTGGCCTGCTCGCCATCCGTGACCCAATCGATCGCGAAGCCGTCTTGCCGCAAGCCGGCGCAAACCGCCTGCCCCACCATCTGATCATCTTCAACCAACAACAAGCGCATGGTTCCACCCCGCGTCGGGCGCCGACCTGATCGTGGCGGCGTCGTCAGCCCTAAGTGTAAGCGTGCGCGGATGAAAATCGGCCAACGATTCGCGATGCGCCACGCTCATGATCGCCGTCTTGGGCAGTTGCTCGATCAGCACACGGTACAGCCGGCGCTCAGTATCGAGGTCCAGCGCACTGGTCGACTCATCCAGGAAAGCCATTTGCGGCCGCTGCAATAGCACGCGAGCAAAACCCACGCGCTGCTGCTCGCCGGGCGACAGGCGTCGGCCCCAATGATCGGGTTTCAGCAATTCGGAAATGAACGCGCCCAACCCACATAGCTCGAGCACGGTTGCACAGGATGCGTCGTCAAAACGATCCACCATATCGGGGTAGCACAGCGCCGCCTTCAAGGTGCCGATCGGCATATAGCTCTGTTGCGGCACAAACAGCATGCGCATATTCTCCGCCACGACGACCGCGCCCGTGCGATAGGGCCACAGACCGGCGACAGCGCGAAGCAGCGTACTTTTGCCGATTCCGGACGCGCCCTTGATTAGCCAGCGTTCGCCTGGCATGACGCGAAAGTCGGGGATTGCCACAAGCGGTGAGCCATCGGGGCGCTGCAGATGAAGCGATTGCGTGTGCAGCAGCGCACGCGGCGGATGCGCAACGGATGATGGCGCCGCGGATGAAAGGGATGCCGATGACGCCTGGCCGGAGGCATGCATGGGGGTCGGCACAAACAAGGGTGTGGGCGCGGACTCGACTTGCGAAGGGCCCGACGGTTGCGGCGACGGTTCACCGTGTTCGCCGTGTTCGCCGCGCGCCAATGCCAGCTTGAACTCGCGCAACCGATTGACCGTCGCGCGCCACTCAGCCAAAGTCGCGTAATTGAGGATGAACCACGACAGAGAATCGCTCACCGTGCCGAACGCCCGCGCCACCTGAATCAACACGCCAAACGAATAGGCACCGGCAAAGTAATGCGGCGTGGCCAGCGACAACGGCAGGATGATGGCCGCTTGCGAGTACATCGACGTCATGAAGGTGAGCCGTTTGGTCAGCGACATAATGCGCCGCCAATTATCGCGAATATGGCCGAACCGCCTACCCGCATCCGACCCTTCGGCGTGCGCGCCGCCATACAGCGCGATTTGCTCGGCATTTTCACGCACGCGAATCAAGCCGAAGCGAAAGTCAGCCTCCACCTGCTGTTGACGATAATTGATCGCCACCAGCGGCGCGCCGAACCGCTTGATCAATACCGATCCCACCAACGCGTACACCATCGCGGCCCACACCATATACCCGGGGATATCGATCTGATAAGTGGCCAGCACGATGCTGGCCGCACCGCCGAGCGTCCACAAAATCGACATGAACGACACCAACGTCACGACCGTGGAAATCAAATCGAGGAAAAGCGACAACGTCGTCGTCGCCAGCCCTTGCAGATCGTCCGCGATACGCTGATCGGGGTTATCGGCCGTGCCATCGCGCTCAATGCGATAAAACGCATGGTCGCCCAGCCACTCGTGGATATACCGGCGCGTCATCCACTGCCGCCAGCGAAACCCCAATGCCTGCCGCAAATAAAGGCTATATACCGCCAGGATAATGAAGCTGAAAGCCAGCCACGTGAATGTCCACAACAGACCGCCAAAGGCCTCGACCTGCTTGCCTTCCAGTGCGTTATAGAAACCGGCGTTCCACGCGTTCAACCGTACGTTGATATACACGATGGTCAGATTCATCGCGATGATGGCAGCGATCAATCCGCGCGCCGCCCAGCGCTCGTCCGACACCCAGAATGGCCGGATCAATTGCCAGGTGGTCAGTGCCTGAGGGGCTTTGGGGGAAGTCATTGCGGCAACCTGTCGATCATTCAAGATTCGACCGATTCTTCGCCTGCCGACTTAAGAGAGACTTAAGGGAAGAGAAATCTGCTGAGCGCGGGACTCAGGACACATCCATGAGCGATTCAGGAACGCTCATGGCAGTAGGGGCTGACGCATGTTCTGAGTGGATGGGCACAGGCTATTACTTGCGCGCACCCGAACCGCTCAGTCCGACTACACCGCTTACGCCAAGTCCAGATGCACCGTTCGATCCTAATCCCGATACCTTCGCGGTGTCGGTCATTGGCTTTTCCGGATTCGTAACGGCATCGCTCGCACTGACTTGCCCCTTGGAAGGCCCGTCGACGGCGTAGAGCCCGATAACGGTAGCGACGACCACGACAACCCGCAACCAGCCGGACGATCGCTTGGACGGCGTAGGACAGGAATTCGATGATGCTGCGGTGGTGGACAAGGACTTCTCCCTATTGTTCGAGCCCAAAGCGTAGCGAGCGGCGCACCTGAAATACCAAATGCTTGCGAGGGGTATCACTCGTTACAAAGCAGAAAGATTGGCTGCACTCCGTTCAAAGATAAGCCACCCTCCAATCCAAAAGAATAGGTACCACGTACTAGGGCGTTGGGATGACTGCACAAGGATGTCTCTAGCGGGAAGTACGCTGCACCTGTGCAACAAGCAGTCAACCGTCGTAGTGAAGCTCTAGTCGCTGTGACTTAGGATTGAGAGTGAGCACTTACTTTTTCGATAGTTGGGCCGAATCTTATAAATGCGGGTGAGTAGTGCAGACGAACTCGGCTCCACGCCATTGACTGGGGAAAACGAGCATGCTTCGGAGCTGTATACAGGCACGTATTCACGGCATAATTAATTTGTGACATCTAGCCTGCGCATGTTTGCCCGGGCCCCGGCTATTAAAGCGACGGTCCAAACATGTGCAACGCGCCCTCCGATTTTCTGGAGGTTCAGCCATCTTTACGCACAACAACAAGGGGAACCCAATCATGTTGCGTTTAGTACTTGCCGCTGCCGTCGCGCTTGCCGTCAACGCGCCTGCCGTCGCCGAAGAGGCCGCCTGGCCTACCCGTGCCATCACCATCGTCGGAGGCTTCCCCGGTGGCGCCGGCACCGATATCTACACGCGTAAGCTAGGCCAGGAGCTCACCGCAGCCTGGAATGTGCCGATCGTGTCGGACAACCGCACCGGCGCCGGCGGCAACGTCGCCTCCGACATCGTGGCCCGCGCCGCCCCCGACGGCTACACCTTCCTGTTTGCCACGGCCGGTACGCACGCCATCAACGCGGCGCTCTACAAGAGCCTGCCGTTCGACGTGCAACGCGACTTCACGCACATCGCCCTGCTGGGTGACGTGCCCAATGTGTTGCTCGTAAATAGCGACAAATATCCCGATGTGAAGTCGTGCCAAGACCTGATGGCCATTGCACGCAAGAATCCCGGCAAGCTGAATTACGCCTCCACGGGCAACGGTGCATCAGGCCACTTGGCTGGTGCCCTGTTCGGAAACATGGGCAAACTGGAAATCGTGCATGTGCCTTATCGCGGCCAAGGTCCCGCCATGACTGCACTGCTCGCCGGTGAAGTCGACTTCATGTTCAACCAGTCCGCACCCAGCATCGCCGCCGTCAAAGGCGGCAAGGTGCGCGCCTTGGGCGTCACCGTGTCGAAACCGATTCCCGCCCTGCCCGGCGTGCCAACGATCGCCGATGGCTGCGGCTTGGCCGGTTATGAAAGCAGCACGTGGTATGGCTTGATGGGGCCCGCGAAGTTGCCTGAAGCGATTCAGAAGAAGATGAGTGCCGAAGTGGTGCGCATCATTCAAACGCCGGAATTCAAATCGTGGCTCACCGATACGCAAGGTATCGCACCCGCCGCGGATCCCAGTCCGGAAGCCTTTAAGAAAGTGCACGAGGCCGACGTGAAACGCTGGGCCGAGGTGGTCAAGCTGTCGGGCGCGACGGTGGATTGATGGTTGGACATGAGGGCGCTTACGTAGGTTCTCATCGACATCGTGCGCGGTGCGCGCCGCGCACGATCGTCTTGCCCCATATTGCCTTACCCCTATCGCCTTATCCGCGTCGCTGGCTATTCAATCGCGAACACCGCGAGCGTTCGAAAACGTGCCGTCACCGTCGCGAGCGCACTTGCCCCGGCGAGATGTCGAAACAGCGCTTGAACGCCGTCGCGAAATTGGCGGCGCTCGTGTAGCCGGCGATGTCAGCGGCCTCACCCACCGTGGCGCCGTCGCGTTCCAACGCCACGCGCGCCCGCATCAGCCGCGCGTCGCGCAAGTAGTTCACGACCGTCTTGCCCCACGTGGCGCGGAAATGACGCTGCAGCGTATTCACGCTTACGCACGCGCGTTGCGCGATATCGTGCAACGAGAGTGACTCCGCTTCCACGCTATCAAGAAGGTCGCGCACTTCGCACATCCGCATGCGGTCCCGCTCGCGCAGCGATGCGGTGGGCGATGTGCCCCGCACGAGTTGCCACGCTTGGGGGTCCGCAAGGCGTTTCGCCGTTTGCGGTTCGAGGCAGCCCAGCGCCTCGACGATCACATCAAGCGCGCGCGACTCGAGATAGAGCCGCCACAATGCCGGCGTGAGTTCCGGTGGGCGCAGCATCTGTTCGACCAGCGTCACCGCTTGTTGAGAGGGTGTCCACATGCGAGTGGCAAGATGGCGCGCAAAAAAAGCGTTGTCGGTAAAGTCGATACCCAAACGGCTTTGCAGCCATGTGGTGCTTAAGGTCAGCGCAGCGGTGCGTTCGCGCTCGCCCCGCCGGGATTGTCTGAAAAACGATTCACGGCGCTTGAGCGACACGATCGATCCGCGGGCGGCCTGATCCTGCGCGGGATCCAGCACCAGTCGGCGATCGCCATAGCTCACATCGGATTTGCCGCCGATCACCAGTGCGATCCGCAATCCTGGCTCGAGCGTGCCATGCACATTCACACCGCGCACGTCCTTCAAGTCCACACGCAACAGACGCAGCCCTGCCGCCAACTCGGTGGCGTCGAACAATCCATCCAGGGTTGGCTCCACACCCAACGGCGCGCGAACGTAGTACTGCGCGGTGGTATGACCTGAGTGGAACCGCACCGTGTGGCCCGCATAAGGCGCGGTCACGCCAGACAAAGACGACATAGGCAAAAAGGATGGCAATAGAGGCCGAATTTGCATCCAGATTGAGGGCCGGATGACTCGGCGATTTCGCAAAGCGAACAGGTGTTTGCACAAAGCCTTTCCTGAACGAGTCCTGACATAATGCCATCGCTAAAAAACAATAACAATCATTCTTAATTAGAAATTCTCTAAGGAAATCAGGATGCGCCCGCCCCTTTTCACCCTCCGTTACGCCAGTGCGGCGGTGTTCTTCGTCACATCGGGGGCCGTAATGGCCCAGGTGCTGCCGCCCTCCGCCGTGCAGGAAATGGACACCGTGCAGGTGCTGGGCACGGCTGAGGACGAGATCAAGGAATCGTTGGGCGCCTCCACCATCACCGCGGCGGAAATCGAACGCCGGCCGCCTACCAACGATCTGTCGGACATCATTCGCCGTGCGCCAGGCGTGAATCTGACGGGCAACAGTGCCAGCGGCGCGCGCGGCAATAATCGTCAGATCGATATACGCGGCATGGGTCCGGAAAACACCTTGATCCTGGTCGACGGCAAGCCGGTGAGCTCGCGCAATGCCGTGCGTTATGGCTGGGACGGTGACCGCGACACGCGCGGCGATACCAATTGGGTGCCTGCCGAAGAAGTCGAACGCATCGACGTCATTCGCGGGCCGGCGGCCGCACGTTATGGTTCCGGCGCCATGGGTGGCGTGGTCAATATCATCACCAAGCGCCCGACCGACAAACTGTCGGGATCGATGACGTATTACCTGAATCAACCCGAGAATACCGACGAGGGCAATACCAATCGCGTCGGCATTCGCTTGAGCGGGCCGCTGTCGGATACCGTGAGTTTCCGCCTCTCCGGCAACTACAACAAGACCAACGCCGATGCGCGCGATATCAATGCCGGGCGCGCGGATGAAGGCGCCGATGGCGTCGTGTCGACCTCCGGTCGTGAAGGCGTGACGAACAAGGATTTTCGTTCGACATTTTCGTGGCAAGCCGATGCGCGCAATGCGCTCGATTTCGACTTTGGGTATAGCCGCCAGGGCAACGATTACGCCGGCGACACGATGAACAACGTCAATAGTGCGTTTTCCGACAGCCTCTACGGTACGGAAACCAATCGCATGTATCGCGAGACGCTGGGCCTGACCCATCGCGGCGATTACAGCTGGGGCACATCGCGCGCGTCGATCGGCTACGACTACACGCGCAATTCGCGTCAGCAGGAAGGCTTGGCAGGTGGACCGGAAGGTGCACCGGTCGACATGGGATTCTCGACGGCGCGGTTGCGCAATCTGCGCACGGCCGGCGAAGTGAACGTGCCGTTTACGCTGGGTGTCAAGCAAGTGGCCACCGTGGGCGCCGAGTACCTGCGCGAATCGTTGGACGATCCCAGCGGCACGCGTCAAACTTACGGCAGCGGCTCGATCGGCAATACCGGCTATGCCGATCGCGAATCGAAAACCAAACAGAACAGCTATGCGCTTTTCGTCGAGAACAATATGGAAGCGGGCAGCCGCACCATTCTCACGCCAGGTGTGCGACTCGATCACAGCGACAAGTTCGGCTCCAACTGGAGCCCGAGCCTGAACAGCTCATTCCAGGCCACGGATCGTCTGACGTTGAAGGGCGGTATTGCACGGGCCTATAAAGCGCCCAACCTTTATCAGTCCAACCCGAACTATTTGCTGTACAGCCGCGGCAATGGATGCCTGGCATCGCAGACCAATTCGAACGGCTGCTATCTCGTCGGCAATGACGATCTGCGTCCCGAGATCAGCGTAAACAAGGAAATCGGTTTCGAATACGACACCGGCACGTGGCGCACCAGCGCGGCGTACTTCCGCAACGACTACAAGAACAAGATCGTCGCAGGCACCGATTTTCTCTATCGCTTGCCCAACGGCTCACGCGTACTGCAATGGACCAACAGCGGCAAGGCGGTCGTCGAGGGCTTGGAAGGCAATTTGTTTGTGCCGTTGACCAATACGCTCGACTGGAACACCAATTTCACCTACATGCTGCAGTCGAAGAACAAAGACAACGGCGAGCCGCTGAGCATTATTCCGAAGTACACGGTGAACTCCACGCTCGACTGGTTCTACACCGAACAGTTGTCGTTCCAGGCCAACGTGACCTACTTTGGCGAGCAAGAAGCGCCCACGCTCAACTTGCGCACGGGTAACGAAAGCACGGGAGATGGTTTGCAAAGCGTGAGCCCGTATGCCCTGGTGGGACTGAGCACGGGCTACAAGGTCAATAAGAACCTGCAATTTCGCGTGGGCGTGAGCAATCTGTTCGACAAGAAGCTGTATCGCGAAGGCGGCGGTTCCGAAGCAGGCGCTGCCACCTACAACGAACCGGGCCGCGCGTACTACGCAACCGTGACCGCATCGTTTTAAACGGCGCGGTGAGTGGATGCGATCGATCAGTCCTTCATATTGAGGGTAGGCACAAGCGCGGTAAACGCCGCGCTTTGCCGATCGATCTCCGCCACGAATTCCGGGGTGTCGGCGTATGCCGGCGTCAGGTTTTGTTTGATCATCGTGGTCTGAAACGCCGCGTTTTTCGAGAGCGCCTGCGCGACCTCGCGCCATTTTTCCAGCACTGCCGCCGGCGCCGCTTTGGGCAAGCCGATGCCGCGCCACACGCCGTATTGCAAGTCCATGCCACGCTCCTTCATCGTGGGCACGTTATCCAACCCTGCCACGCGTTTCTGCGCCATCACGGCGAGGGTTTTGAGCTTGCCGGTTTCCACATGCTGGCGCAACTCTGCGTAAGCCACCGTCGTGGCTTGCACGTCACCGGCGATCAATCCCATGATGGCGGGCGATGAGCCTTGATACGGCACGTGGGTAAACGTGCTTTTCGATTTCTCGCCCAGCGCCACAGCGGCGATGTGCGGAATCGTGCCGATGCCCGCGTTGGAGATCGTCACTTTCTGCGGATTGGCGCGCGCGTAGTCGAGAAACGCTTCGACGGTATTCCAGGGCGCATCGGCACGCACCGTGACCGACGAGGGATCGTCGGTAAATCGTGCGACGGGCTGAAAGTCGGCGATGGTGGTTTTACCGATGCCCAGCAGCGGCACCACCAGCATCTCCGGTGTCATCAACACCAGCTTGTAGCCGTCGGGCTGCGCATTGGCGACATACGACCAGCCGATGGATCCGCTTGCGCCGGGTTTGTTGACCACGACAAGCGGGTGCGGCATGAGCGGGCGGGCGGCTTCGGCGATGGCGCGCGCGGTGTTGTCGCTGCCACCGCCAGCTTGATACGCCACCATCAGTTCCATGGCATGCGTGGGGTAGGCGTCCGCGGCATTCGCCGTGACGCCGATCAGCAGTAGGGTTGAAGCGGTCAGGCTGCGAAGCATCTTCATGGTTTTACTCTCGCGTGAAAGAGACGCGCCGGAAGGCATCCGGCGACGGAGCAGCACGCCCGCGCCGACGCGGCGGCACCGGTCAACGCAATTGCACTTGCCCTTAATGGAGCCAATATATTGGATCCATAATGGAGTAAACCATTGTTTTTACGCTTTATTCCACGCGGGTTTTCCTGGGTGTATGCTGCGCGCTCACGGCGATCGATCCAATGAAACCCGTAAGGAGAAGTGCCTTGAAGCCCTGTGTGCCTGCCATGCGCGTCGAATGGGTGCGAGACGAATCGACATGAAAATGTTGAGATCGCTCATTGGCAATTTTTTCTGCTTCGTCGTGCCCGGCGTCACGCTCGTGGTCGCCATCGTCTATACCGTTTCGCCGATCGCTTTCTCCAGATTTGCCACGTGGGCAGACAATCCGATTCGGGTGTCGGCATCGATCGATTCGTGCGCACTGGTACGCAACGGTTTGAAGCGCGAGCACGCCATCCGGTGTCTGGCGCACTACACGTATGCCAACGCGGCCTTCGATGCACCCGTGACCGTATGGACGAGCCAAAGCCCCTTCGCAACGCCGGCAAGTCTCGATCGCGAACTGCAGGCGCAGCGCAGCATCAAGACCCGTACTGTGGAATTGTTTTACCGCGACAAAACAATCGCGAGCACGCCCGATGAGCGTTGGCTCGCCACACCTGGCCTCGGTGCGTTCCTGGTCGCAACCCTCGCAGGCGCATTGGGCTACGCGCTGTATCGTCAGCCTCGCACCCGCGTGCACCGGCGTGCAGACTATGTGCTCGATTCCACAACCGATGAACTCGTGCCCATCAACGACCGCGCTCGCAAAGCCGCTCGCCCGCTTTGGCACATGTGGACTGCGATCATCCTGCTGGCGATGCTGGTGTGCCTATACGGCGTATCCGATCGCTTGAGCAAGGAAGTTTCCCTGCTGGGCTTTTCATCGCTCGAAAACGTGCCGGCCACGCTTGTGGATTGTGAGCATCGCTATTACGGCACGCGAAAAGGGCACGATCAAATCGACTGTGGCTTTCGCTATGCGTGGCAAGGACAAACGTATCGCGGCCAGGCCGAGTCGCTGGATTTCAGATTCTTCCCGACCGACGCTCGTATGGATGCGGAGGTCGCGCGCAAACAGGGCACGCAAGTGCAGGCGCGCATCGATCCGCAGCATCCCGGTTATGCATGGGCATTCATCGATGCCTCCTGGGTACTGCCCTACACCTGGGGTCCTCTTGAACTTCTACTTTTGGTCCTGCTCTTGGGCGTACTACCCATCGCACTGGTGATGCGTCGGCGGCGCTCGGACTGAGCGGCCGCGATCGCGGCATCACACCTCGGCCGCGATCAACCCAGTGCCTGCGAAACGAGCGCAAAGGCTTGCATATTGCCAACCGGTTGCGCAGGCCTGCCGCGCACCATCACAATAGGCGCATCGACCCCCGCCAGTCCGCAGCGCTCAAGCCATGCGGATAGTCCAACGCCGCTGTCGACATCGATCCGGACGAAGCGGTTCACGTGACGATTGAGCCAATACGCGATCAACACCTGCGCAACGGCCACGTCCGGCGCAACGACAGGGCCGATCATCATCCCCCGGCCGAAGCGCCGCACCGTCGCAAAGCCTTGCACGCCGTCCGGCGTATCCAGCACCACCGTGTCGGCCGCCTCGATCAGGGCCGCGATCAACCGATCGCGCGGCATGCCACGCGACGCCGTATCCAATGCCACAAGCGCTGTCAGGTCGCGGCGCGTTGCGGCTCGGAGACACTCGCCGTGCTTCATGGGCATCATGGGAGTGGGAACGGCCACGCCCTGATGCTGCCGTGCTTCGCCGATCGCCGTAAATCCCAGACGCGCATAAAGACCGCGGCCTTCAGGCGTCGCGAACAACGTCACATCGCAATCGCCCAGCGGTTCGAGCACCCCCGCCATCAAGCAGCGGCCCACGCGCCTGCCTTGATGCTGTGGCGACACGATCACCAGGCCCACGGTGGCGTGGTGTTCGCCCCACCGCCAGCGCATCGCCGTGCCGATTACGGCGCCATCGCGCTCAGCCACGACGCCCTCGCCCAACGGCCACACCTGCTGCCAATCTTCCAGACGATGCGGCCAGCGCGCCCCCTGCGACAACGCGTGAGCGCACGCGAGATCGGATGCAGTCATATCGCGCAGCACGACATCGCCGGCCGGGCGGTCGTTGAAAACATCGGCAGCGCACACCGTCACACTCCTTGGATTGGTTTATCGCAACGTTGCGGAAAACGACCGCAATGCTATCGCATGGGGATCGGCACCCAATCGCACGGGCGAAGAAACGTGCGAATCCCGTTGCATTACTATGATCCGATCGGAGGCGTCGGTGCGGGTGACCTGTTCACGGCAGCGCCATCTAACGCTTCATTTTTCCAGCTTGAAACGGAACGCCACACCATGCCTTTGACGCTTACTCGCCAGGATCTGCTGCCTGGTCTCAACTTGATTGGAAAACACTGGGTGCCGGCCGCTTCCGGCGCGACGCTCGATGTGTCCGACCCCGCCACTGACACCGTATTCGCACAGGTGCCCGATAGCGGCGCTGACGATGCGCGCGCTGCGGTGGATGCCGCATCGGCCGCCTTTCCCGCATGGCGCAAGCTGCCGTCGCGCGAACGCGCCCAGATCCTTAAAAAATGGCTGGCGCTGATTACCGAGAATGTGGACGACCTGGGACGCCTGATCTCTCGCGAGCAGGGCAAGCCGCTAGCCGAAGGCAAGGGCGAAGTGATGTATGCCGCCAGCTACGTGGAGTGGTTTTCGGAAGAGGCCGTGCGCACGTACGGCGATATGATTCCCGAACCTGCTATGGGCCGCAAGCTCATGACGGTGAAGGAACCCGTAGGTGTGGTGGCCGCCATCACGCCATGGAATTTTCCTGCTGCGATGATCGCCCGCAAGATCGCGCCTGCATTGGCCGCGGGATGCACGGTGGTCGCCAAGCCGGCCGAAGACACGCCTCTCACCTCGCTTGCGCTTGTGAAGCTGGCGCAGGACGCGGGCTTGCCCGATGGCGTGCTGAATATCGTGACCGCCTCGCGCGCGAAGACGCCTGAAGTGGTTGACGTGTGGCTGGCCGACAAGCGCGTGCGCAAGGTCACGTTTACCGGCTCGACCGCCGTGGGCAAGCATCTGGCGCGCGCGTCGGCCGACACACTGAAAAAGCTGTCGCTCGAACTCGGCGGCAATGCGCCCTTCATCGTGTTCGATGACGCCGATATCGATGCGGCAGTCGATGGATTGATGGTCGCGAAATTTCGCAATGGCGGTCAAACCTGCGTCTCGCCTAATCGCGTCTTCGTGCAATCGGGCGTGCATGCCGAGTTTGTGGATAAGCTGGCCGCAAAGGTGGGCGCACTGAAGGTAGGACCCGCCACCGATAGCACCTCGCAAATCGGCCCGATGATCAATTCGCGTGCGATCGACAAGATCGAAGCGCACGTGAAAGATGCCCTCGCCGGCGGCGCAAAAGTAGTGGTGGGCGGCGCACGCATCCGCGACAGCGAACGCGATGGCCCGCACTACTACGCCCCCACAGTGCTCGATGGCGTGACGACCACCATGGCCTGCTCATGCGAAGAGACGTTTGGGCCGGTGGTCGCCGTGAGCCGCTTCGACACCGAAGCACAAGTGATCGCCGACGCCAACGACACACCTTACGGCTTGGCGGCCTACTTCTATTCAACGGATATTCGCCGCGTATGGCGCGTGGCGGATGCGCTTGAAAGCGGCATCGTCGGCATCAACGAAGGCGCGTTGGCAGCCGCCTCGGCGCCCTTCGGCGGCGTGAAGGAATCAGGTTATGGCCGCGAAGGTTCGCGCTATGGGCTGGACGACTACATGCACGTGAAATATCTGTGCCAGGGCCAAGTGATTTGATGCGCGAGCATTGACGCGTCGGCGCCCGCTTGAGGCGGCGCCGACGGGCCCACCCCCACGTTACGCCGCGGCAGAGGATCGATAACGCTCCAACCAATGTGCGTAAGGCGCCGGCAGCACCCACGACGGACGATCGGCCTTGAGCTTCTGGGCGGCGTGGTATGTGAAGTGCGGATTGGCCAAGTGCGCGCGGCCGATCATCACCAGATCCATTTGCCCATCGGCCACGGCGCGATCCGCTTCGATCGGATCGTCGATGCCCCACGACGACGCCACCGGGATGTTCGCTTCGCGCTTCACGCGCTCGGCAATCGGCGCCAGAAACGCGCCGCCCCACGGAATCGAGGTGTCTGGAATCGTGAAGCCCACGCTCACATTGAGCAGATCCAGGCCGCCACTGCGCATGGCGCGCGTTACTGCAATCGACTCGGACAACGTTTCTTCATCGCGGCCGTCGTACTCGATCACGCCGAAACGTGCGGTCAACGGCAAATTCTCGGGCCACACGTCACGTACCGCAGCCAGCGTTTCCAGCATGAAGCGGCTGCGGCCATCGAGATCGCCACCGTATTGATCGTCACGGCGATTCGAGTGCGCCGAGAAGAAAGTTTGCGCCAGGTAACCGTGCGCGAAATGCAGTTCGAGATACTCGAAGCCGGCATGACGAGCGCGTTGCGCGGCAGCCGCAAAATCGGCCTTCACGCGGGCGATATCGGCCAACGTCATGGCATGCGGCACTTGCGGCAGATTGGCGCCAAAGGCCACGGCCGACGGGGCGATCGTTTCCCACGAGCGCGCATCGCCGGCGGCAATGTGATCGTCGCCTTCCCACGGCCGGTTGGCGCTGGCCTTGCGGCCGGCATGCGCGATCTGGATGCCGGGCACAGCGCCCGCCGCCTTGATGCTTGCTGCGATGCGGGCCATGCCTTCGGCCTGCGCATCGTTCCAGAGCCCGGTGCAGCCCGGGGTGATGCGACCTTCCGGCGACACGGCGGTCGCTTCCACGATCACGAGGCCCGCGCCGCCACGGGCCAGGCTGGTGTAGTGCGCCAGATGCCAATCGTTGGTCAGGCCATCATCGGCACTGTATTGGCACATGGGCGGCACGGCGATGCGGTTGCGTAAGGTGACGTCTTTCAGTTGAAACGGACTAAACAGCGCTGACATTGCAATTCTCAAATGGGGGTGCGGTGCGTGTGATGGGCGGCAACAGGACTGCCGCAACACGCATTTCCGCGAATACTGCAAGGCTACGGATGCGCGAGCACAATGTAAACTAATGCATTCTTATTGGATCGATAAGTTATCTTTATGATGAACCCTCAGTGGCTGCACACGTTCGTTGCCATCGCCGAGCTGGGCAGCTTTACGCGGGCGGCCGATCGCCTGGGGCTCACGCAAGCGGCCGTCAGTCAGCACGTGCGGCATCTCGAAGGCGAACTCGGCACGCTCATCCTGAGGCGTCCGCGCCAACTCGAGCTCACCCCTGCGGGAACGATGTTTCTGGCGTATTGCAACGAGATCGAGCAGGCCGACAACCGGCTCAAGGTGCGCCTGTCGGACGCCGATGCGTGCAGCGGCGAATTCAGTTTGATAACCCCCGGCAGCGTCGGGCTGGCGCTGTATCCCATTCTGTTGAGCATGCAGCAGGGCAATCGCAACCTGACCATCCGCCATCGGTTTGCGCCGGATCGCGAAGCGCTGGAGGCTGTGCTGCAGAAAGAGTACGAGCTCGGGCTCGTAACCCTCAAACCGGACGACGCGCGCATTGCCGCGCAACCGTTTGCCGAGGAACCGCTCGAGCTGGTGATCCCCGCAGGCGAGAAGGTCGAGAGCTGGGCGGATCTGCATCGCATGGGGTTCATCGATCACCCGGACGGCCAAGGCATGGCCACACGGTTGCTGAGCCGCCACTTTCCGTCCAATCCCGGTATTCGTACGGTGCCGCGCCATGGCTACATCAATCAAATCGGGCAGATGCTCGAGCCCGTGGCGCGCGGTCTGGGATTCACGGTGATTCCTCGCTATGCGCGAGAAGCCTTTCCGCAACCCGAAGCGATCAAGGTGCTTGCCTGCGGCAGCCCCGTGGTCGATACGCTCTGGCTCATCCACCGTTCCGAATGGCCACTGTCGTCACGCGCGCGTTGCGTGATCGATCATCTCAAACAGCATCTGCCTGCCATTGCGAGATGAAGCGATTACACGCCAATACCGTCAGGCAGCGCCTCGGTAACCCATGAGCACACGGTCTCGCGGCGAGGCGTTATGGCGGTCATTCGGCAGTCCCGCAACGCCGTACGGAAGAACGTTGACGCACCACGATCGTTAAAACGAACATTCATCACACTCAAAACGAGGAGACAACATCATGGCCCGTATTCCTTACGCCGATCTGCAACAACCCGAGGTGCGCGACCTTGCCGAACGCGTGGTCGCCGAGCGCGGCAGCATCCTGCATCTGTACCAGATGCTGCTGCACAGCCCCCCGGTAGCAGGCGGCTGGCTGACCTATCTCACCGCGATTCGTCAGCACGCCACGTTGGACGGCGGGCTGCGCGAACTCGTCATCATGCGCGTGGCGGTGTTGAACGGCGCGCCGTATGAAGCCGAGCAGCATGCGCCCATAGCGCTGAAGGAAGGCGTGACCCAAGCGCAATTGGACGCGCTCGACGGATGGGAAACGGCATCGTGCTACAGCGACACCCAGCGTGCCGTGCTGGCTTATACCGATGCGATGACACGCCACGTGCAAGTGCCGCAAGACGTATTCGACGCGGTGAGCGCGCAGCTCACGCCGAAGCTCGTGGTGGAATTGACCGCCACCGTGGCGGCCTACAACATGGTGTCGCGGTTTCTGGAGGCCCTGCAGATCCACTCGCACGACGCGGTGCCGGGCGCAACATAAACCTGCTGGCACGGGCGGTGCACGCCGTTCGATCTCAAATCTGGATAGGGCGGTGGCTTGTCACGCGCCTGCTGCGCAGGGTGGATCAACGGCTGTTGGTAGGTATTACTTGCGCCACGACGAAACGTTGGCACACCAGCACCATGCGCGGATCGAAGCCGCCGTTGCGCTCGAAGTAGCTGCGGTGGCCTTCCCGCCATTCGTCGTACGTACCCTCGCCTTCGGCTACGGCAAACTCGGCACTCACGTCTTCGAAGCGTTGAATATCCACCGCCGTCGTTTCGATGATGCATGCCGGTCGCCCGGCGCCGTCCAGCACGGTATCCTGCCGCCCAACGCGCGGAAGCGGCTCGCTTCCATCCGCGTATTGGGCAAGTGCCCCGCAGGTTGCCGTCTTCTGCCCCGCCAATACGCGGGCAAGCAAGTCGTCGGCCATTTCGGGCGAATCGCCAAACGCGAAGGTGATGCCGTCGTCCTCCCGGTCGACCACGGCGTTGTCCATCAGCAGCTCGCGCTCACCGGTTTCGCCGTCCGTTTCGATGCTCAGTAAACGGAATCCATGCTGCACATAAAATCGAATCGCGGCAGGATTCTTTTCGTACACGCGTAATTGCAGTACCGGATGCCGCTGCGCGACCCGCGCAAGCAACTGACTCCCCATGCCCGCGCCTTGTGCTTCGGGCGCCACGAACAAGGCCGCCAGCTTCGCCTCATGAAGCGACACGAAGCCCTGAATCGAACCATCACGTTCGAACACGTAGGTTTCCGAGTTGGGCAAATAATCGTCTCGCATCGCTGCGACTTGGGACTGCCAATACTCGGGCGCGATGAAATCGTGGGCATTGAGCGATGCCGCGAGCCAAAGGGCGACCACGGCATCGATATCTTGGGGTTCCAGCGTACGTATCATGCGCCGCAGTGTACTGTGCTCAGGCGAACACGATGCACACCGGGCTCGCCACCGGCGTCACCGCGCCATCGGGCGTCAGGCAACCCGTTTCGCGATCCACCGCAAAGCGCACGATCGTGTCACTTTCTTCATTGGCCACGAACATGAAACGGCCATCGGGCGAGAGCGTAAAGGACCGTGGCGTCTTGCCAAGCGAATCGGCGAATTCGACCAGGCTGAGCCTGCCACTTTCGGCATCGATCGCAAAAACGCCGATGCCGTCATGCCCGCGATTGGACACATACAAGAAGCGCCCCGCCACATCGGTGCTGATGCCGGCCGCACGGCTGTTGCCAGTGCACACGTCCGACAACGACGGCAGAAGTTGGAACGGAATCGTCGTGCCGGTAGCCGCATCGAAGGTATGTGCCGTGACGGTATTGTCGAGCTCGTTGATCACATACAAAAAACGCCCCGACGGGTGGAACGCGGCATGACGCGGCCCGGCAGACTCGCGCGCGTGCACCACGCATACCGGCGTCGCGCTGAGTGCATCCGCATCGGCGGCATGAATGAACACCCGATCGAGGCCTTTGTCGGGCACCGCCACATAACGGCCCGAAGGATCGAAGAGATTGAAGTGTGGTTTGGAAAAGGGCTGCTCGATGCGATGCGGGCCGGGTTCACCTTCGATCTCGATCAGTTGGCGCACGGGGCCAAGTTGCCCATCCTCCGCCACCGGCAAAACGGCCAACGTGCCGGTTCGATGATTTGACACGACCAGGTATCGGCCCGATGGGCTCAATGCGAGATGCACTGGATTGATGCCCTCACAGGCTTGCCGATGCCAGAACGTGAGCGCCCCCGTGACCGCGTCGCGTTTGAACGCGCTGATGTCGCTGCCGTCGCCGTGCACCGTATAGAGCACGGGTTGGCGCGGATGCACCAGCAAATACGAGGGGTTCGACAGGTCACCCAAAACCTGCACCGGTGCGAGCGCACCCGTTTCAACTTGGTAGCGGAACACACTGATGCCTTCCCCACGCGCGTTACGTTCGCGCGTGGTGCGCGTGCCTACATAGGCGTACATAAATCGTCTCCAGGATCGCGCCCCTTTTTTGCGAGGCGTCTGTTGCGGTGAGCGCTATTCGCCGGGCTTGGGCACCACCGCGCCGCTCACCTTGTGGCGCGCCAAGGCCTCGGTGACGAAGCCCGACGCCTTCATCTCGCTCACAAAGGCGGCCAGATACTCAAGTGCTTCCGCACCGCGGCTTTTGGGCACGCCCATCGCCTGGCGAATGAGCATGAAGTGGCCATCGAGCATGCGTACGCCATCGAGCTTGGCCGCATCGGCTTGCAGTTGCTGCTTCACGCCGGCGGCCACGTCATAGCCCTTTTCGATGAAGGTGGAGACGACCGTGGGCGACGTGGGCGCGCGCTCGATCGTGGCATGCTTGAGCGTGCGCGACAGATAGAGATCGTAGGCGCTGCCTTTGCCTACCGTCACGGAAACGCCCTCTGCATCCACATCTTCGTTCGCCATGATCGGCGATTCGTTGCGTACCAGATAGGCACCCTCGATCACCACATACGGGTCGGTGAAACCGATCTGTTCGCCGCGCTTGGGATCGATCGCGAAGAAGCCAAAATCGGCTTGCTCCGCCGCCACAGCGTCCACAGACTCGCCTGCGGATTTGAACACCACCAATTCAAGCTCGGCACCCAGGCGCTTGGCCAATTCGCCGGCCAGATCGACCGACACCCCGCCGGCCTGGCCGTCTGCCTTCACATGCGCCAGGATCGGATTACCAACGTTGATGGAGGCGCGCAGGGTGTTGCCGCGCAGAAAGGCACTACGCACGCTTTCGGAAGGGTTGTTCATCGGTGCTCCAGTCAAAGGCGGCCAGGGCCGCATCACAGTCATTGGTCAAAAACAAAAGCCAAACAAAACGCCTGATGGGCTTTACGACGCAACATACCGCTGATTCGCATGAAGTGTGCTTTACGAATGCAACATGCCGCTGATTCACATCAAGTGTGCGTTACGAACGCAGCATGCCGCTGATTTGCGTCAGGTTTTTCAACGTGCTGCGCAGATGCTCAGCCAACGCTTCAGACGCCTCTTCATTCCGTTCCTGTTCCAGCAATCGCAACACCTCGAGATGCTGCGCGCAATGCTGCTTGTATCGCGCACGATCGCGCATCGAGCGATACGACAGCAATCGCCGCACGCGGTTGACGCGCTTGATGGTGTCGATAAAAAACGGATTGCCCGATGCCTCAACCAACGACTCATGAAAGCGTACCCCGCGATCGTGGAGCTGGTCGGCCGTATCGGTATCGATGCCGCCGTCGAGCAGGTGCTGTTCCGCCGCGCGGCAGCGTTCAAGCACGCCAGGAAGCAAGCGATAGCCGGGTTCGAGCAGCGCCGCGGGTTCCAGCGCGAGACGCAGGCGATACGATTGCAGCAGGCTGTCGGGTGTGGTCATCATCGAAGAGAACGCCCAACCGTATCCCGGCTTTCTGCTCACCCAGCCTTCCGTCGAAATACGCGTGAGCAAGGCTTTCACCTGCTCATTCGTCAAGCCATAGCGGGCGCGCAGCAACGCTTCGCTGCATTCCAACGGAAGCTCGCCACGCAAGAGCGAGTCGGCGATCTTGAAATAGGTGTCGGTGACCACGTCGACCTCGGTCCACCCGGCGCGCTTCTGCAATCCCGCATCGATCGCCGAGGGATTCTGCGCCAGAAAATAGCCGCGATTGGGCTGCCGCTGCACGATGCCGCTCTCGCTCAACACCACCAACGCCTCGTTGACCGGCGAGCGCGATACGCGCAAGCGATCGGCGATCTTCTGCGCGGCGAGATGCGCGCCGATCGGCAACTGATCCTGCTCGATGAGTTCGATGATCTGGGAAAGAATGGTGTGTTGAGCGCTCATGACATCCCGTCCGCCACCGCGGACTATCGGCTAACCTCGGACGCGGCCTGATGCTGCGCCGCGAGCGTGCGCTCAAGAATAGCTGGAATCACGCCGCCTGCGCGCAGCAACGACACTTCAAGTTGCGTCTCTACCGCTGCGGTCACGCTCAAGGGTGCACTTGTGCCGTCGTGTCGATGCACGAATGCCGCGACTGCGGCACGCGGCGCGATGGACGTGGCCTCGGCACGAACCTCGATGCGGTCGCCGGGCGCCAGGCGTAACGTGTCTGGGCCCACCCCATCGGCGAACTGCAGCGGCAGAATACCCATGCCGATCAGATTCGACCGGTGAATACGCTCGAAGCTCGTCGCGAGCACCGCGCGAATGCCCAAGAGCCGTTGTCCCTTTGCTGCCCAGTCGCGCGATGAGCCGGTGCCATAGCGGGCGCCGGCCACCAGCACCACGGCGTCGCCAGCGCGGCGGTAGCGGTCGGCCACCTCCCAGATCGGTTGCACCTCGCCACTCGGCACATGCAAGGTATGCGCCACCGGCGCCGCCGGGCACAGCAGATTTATCAAACTCTTGCTGTGAAAAGCCGCGCGCATCATGACTTCCCAGTTGCCGCGGCGGGACGCGAACACATTGAGATCGTGGCGATCATCGCCACGCGCCACCAGGAAATCGGCCACGAGACTGTCCGACGGGATCGCGCTCGCGGGCGAGATATGGTCGGTCGTCACATCATCACCCACGATCAACAAAGGATGTGCGGTGTAGGTACCCAGCTGGCTACCCTCATCGCGCGATGCAAAGGGCGGCCGGCGCAGCGCGGTTGAGGTGTCGTCCCACGGAAAACAGGGCATATGCGGCGCGTCGAGTTGCCGCCATGTCGGGCTCTCACTTGCGATGCGAAAGGCTTCGCGGTAGTCGGCAGGCTCGGCACTCGCGGCCAGCGCGTGGTCAACCGCCTCATCGGTGGGCCACAGGTCGCGCACATACACCGCACCGCCCGACGCGCTGAGCCCGACGGGTTCCTGACTCAAGTCGCGCTCGGCATCGCCCGCCAAGGCGAACGCCACCACCAGCGGCGGCGACATCAGAAAGCCGAGATCCAGATCGGGATGAATGCGGCCGGTGAAATTACGATTGCCTGAGAGCACCGCGACGGGATGCACGTCGCCGGCTTGCATGGCCGTTTGAATCACCGCAGGCAAACCGCCGGAATTGCCGATGCAGGTGGTGCAGCCGTACCCCACGATATCGAAGCCCACCGACGACAAGTCTTCGAGCAAGCCCGCGCGCTCAAGATACCGCGCGGCCGCGGGTGAGCCTGGCGCCAGGGAGGTCTTTACCCAGACGGGCACGGTCATGCCCAGCTCACGCGCACGACGCGCGACCAGGCCCGCCATCACCAGCAGACGCGGATCGGAGGTATTGGTGCAACTGGTAATTGCGGCGATGGCGATTGCGTGACGCGGCACGCCGCCGCATGGTGCGGCATTTGAACGGCGCGGCTTGAAATTCAAAGCCTGAAGCGTGGCGCGCGTGGCGCCGAACGGCAGCAAATCCTGGGGCCGCTTCGGACCCGCCACGTGCATGTCGATCGCGCCGAGGTCGACATCGAGGATGCGCGAGTAGACCGGCGTGGCATCGGGGTCGAGTGCAATGCCGACGCGACGCGCATAGGCATCGACCAAGGCAATATGCGCCGCCGATCGCCCTGTCTCGCGCAGATAGGCGAGCGTTTCGCCGTCGATCGGAAAGTACCCCGTGGTGGCGCCATATTCAGGCGCCATATTGGCCACCACACATCGTGTACCGACCGATAGTGTTGCCACGCCAGGTCCGAAGAATTCGACGAAGTCGCCGGCTACATCCAGCGCGCGCAGCCGCTGCGTGATCGTCAACGCCAGGTCGGTCGCGGTCACACCTGGGCGCAGCGCGCCCGTCAGCCGTACTCCGCACACGTCTGGAATGCGCAGCATGGTGGGCATGCCGAACATCACCGTTTGCGCCTCCAGGCCGCCGACGCCCCATCCCAACACGCCCAACCCGTTGATCATCGGCGTATGGCTATCGGTCCCCAGCATCATGTCGGGATAGACCGTCGGCCCGCTTGCCTGCGGGTCGTGTTTCACGACCGTGGCCAACTGCTCCATGTTGATGGTGTGCATGATGCCGGTGCCCGGCGGGTGGATACGCACATTGCTCAATGCCGCAGACGCCCAGCGCAGAAAACGATAACGCTCGGCGTTGCGCCGCATTTCAAAACCGAGATTGATGTCGGCCGCATCGGGGCGGGCAAAGGCCTCCACCGCCAATGAGTGATCGACCGACACATCCACCGGCAAACCGGGATTGAGCAGGTTGGGATCGACGCCCGCTTCGCGCAACGCATCCCGCATCGCCGCGATATCCACCAGGGCCGGCGTGCTGGTCGTGTCGTGCATCAACACCCGGCCGGGCTGGAAGGCAATCTCGGCCTGACTGCTGCCCGTGCGCGTCCAGGCAAACAACGCCGCCACCGCATCATCCCGCTCCTCACCCTGCATGTTGCGCAGCACGTTTTCAAGCAGCAATCGCAACACGATAGGCAGACGATAGTAGGCATCGCCATACATGGCAGGCATGTCGATGAAGGTCGCCGATGTGCCGTCGATCGCGAGATGCCCGAATGTCGGGCAGAGATTGGTGTTTTCCATAGGTTTTAATTTTGCATCTTGACGTCCTAAAATGCAATTAAGTAAAAACCCGGCTGCATTGACGGCCGCCTAGGAGAGAGACATGAACACCCCCCGTTGGGCGCAGTGCCTTGGCATTCTGCTGGTCCCCTATTGCTGCATGACCGCAGCAAACGCAGCGGATGCGTACCCCTCGCGACCGATCACCATCGTTGTGCCCTTCGCCGCCGGCGGTGGCGTGGACGGCATGGGACGGCTGCTCGCAGAGAGACTGCGCACCGAACTGTCGCAAGGCGTGGTCGTGGAAAACAAGCCGGGTGCCAGCGGGATGCTGGGCGCACAAGCGGTGGTGCGGGCAGCCCCTGACGGCTACACGCTGCTGCTGGGGTCGGCCGGCGAAACGGCGATCAACCCGCTGGTCTTCAAAAACAAGATGATGTATTCGCCGCAGAAAGACTTGAGCGCCGTGACACTCGTGGCGCGCGTGCCCAATGTGCTGGTAGCCAATCCGAAGCTGCCCGTGAGCAACGTCGAGCAGTTGATCGCGTATGGCCGCGCCAATCCCGACAAGCTCACCTATGCGTCCAGCGGTGTGGGCAACCCGCAGCACTTGAATGGCGAATTGCTGCAATCGCTGGCGGGCATCAAGATGGTTCACGTGCCGTATAAGGGTGCCTCCGCGCAACTGGTGGACGTGGCGTCCGGCAACGTGGATCTCACTTTCGTGAGCCTGGCGGGCGCCTTGCCGTTCATCCAGAGCGGCAAGGTCAAACCGCTCGCGGTCACGTCGGCCAAGCGGGCCTCGTTTGCGCCCGATATCCCGGCCCTGGCCGAGACTCCTGCGCTCAAGACGTATGCACTGGAAAACTGGTTCGGCATCTTCGTGCCGGCCGCCACCCCGGCCGATGTCCAGGAAAAATTGAACGGCGCCATCCGAAGCGCATTGCAGGACGAGAAGCTGGTGGCCGGCCTGCGTGAACTGGGCGGCGAAGCGGCGCCCATGAGTCAGGCCGAATTTCGAACCTTCATCACCGGTCAAACCGCCACATTCGAGAAGATCGTGACCGACGGCAAGATCACCGCCGAGAACTGATCCCGGCGGCCCTCGGCTTAGAAGCTGCCGCGTATCCCCACCAGTACGGCGCGGCCCGATTGCGGCGCGATGTCGCGCAGTACCGAGGTCGCGTACCGGATCGTTTCGTTGGTCAGGTTGATCCCCTTCACGTACGCGCGCCACTGCACGCCGCTCGCCTTGAAGCGGTAGCCGCTGGTGGCGTCCAGGCTGGTATAGCTGGCGGTAGACAGATCCTCGTCGGGACGGCGATGCTGCGCAAAAGCGCGGGTGACGCTCACGCCGGCATCGAACGGGCCATACGCATAGTCCAGCCCGGCCCGCAGCCGCAGCGGCGGAATCCGCGGCAGCGGCTGACCCGAATCGCGGTTGCGCGCACGGGTGTAATCGCCCGACAGCAACAGATCCAGGGCGTGCCCACTGCGCTGCAGCACCCGGAAACTGCTCTCGGCCTCGAAGCCGTAGAAGTCAGCGGGCACGCCGCGATACATCGCTTCGGGAAGCGCGTCATCGGTGTCGGCTCCCACCACGTCACCGTCGTCGTTGCGATAGCGGCCCGTATTGAGTTCAGCCAGATAGTTGTTGAAGTGGCTGTAGAACACCCCCACGCTGCCATGATTCGGGCCGTCCTTGAAACGCAATGCCAGATCGGTCGAGAAGGCGCGTTCCTTGTTCAGGTTTTGATCCCCGACGAGATATTGTCCGGTCGCTTCATGCGGCCCGTTCGCATACACCTCATAGAACGTCGGCGCGCGTTCGGTATAGGCCGTGGTGGCGGCCAGGGACCAGATCGGATCGAGCTTGTACACCGCGCCCAGCGATAGGCTGCCTGCATTGAAGTTGCGCTTCTGCGCATCCGCGAAACGGTCGTTGCCGCCCGCCGAAGGCGACAGCCGCGTGAAGTCCATGCGGCCACCGGCGCTCAATGTGAGGCGATCGTTGACCGTCCATTCTTCAAGCAGGAATACTGCACCAGTGTCGGTATCGGTGGTGGGCACCAAGGCTTCTGAGCCCAACGCCGAGAACTGCGTTTGTCCGAACTGCACGCCGACCACACCCTGCACCGGTCCGAAGTCGCGGTGCCTTGCTTCGATGCGCGCCTCATAGCCACGATTTTTGAACACGGTGCCCGTCTCGCCGTCGTCGACTTCCTTGTGCTGATAGTCGGTATAGGCAAAGCTGGCCTTGACGCTTTTGAAGAAGCCGTCGAGATCGTGCAGTTCGCCCGCTGCCCCGAAGCGCTGCGACCGCATCTTGATGCGCACACTGTCCTCCGCCACGGAGCCATAGTTCGAGTCGTAGCCGCTGTACGACAGGCCACCGTAGCCATGCTCACCCGTCAACGACATGCCCAGGGCACCGCCGCTGTCGCGGCCATCGCTATTGGGCAGGCGACGGCGCGCCTCGTCGTCTTGCGGATCCTGCGCGCGCAGGCGAGCCGAGCGGGCATCGCCGGGAATGCGCAGATCGTCGGTCGTGCGCCCGAACACATCGGCATGAATCGCAAACTTGCCGTCGCCGCCTTCAAGTTGGACGGCACCATCGCGATCGTTGTTGCCGCTGCCGTAGTTGGCGGTGGCCTCGCCATGAATGCCATCGATCGGCTCGGTGGGAATGCGATTGTCGATGGAATTGATAACGCCACCGATCGCGTTGCCGCCGTAAAGCAATGCGGCGGGACCGCGCAGCACTTCGATCCGATTGGTGGACAGCGGATCCTGCGGCACCGCATGATCGTACGAAAGCGACGAGGCATCGAGCGTACCCACTCCGTTCTGCAGCAACCGAATCCGGTCCCCATCCAAGCCGCGAATGATGGGCCGACCCACCATCGGGCCGTAGGTACTGGTCCACACACCGGGTACGCCGTTGAGGGTCTCGCCCAAAGTCGCGGCCCGACGCAGATCGAGATCGCGACCGTCGATGGCCGTGGTCGGCGACGACAGCGCGTCGCTGCCCAAAGGATTGCCGGTAACGATGATCGGCGCCAGGGCGGTTGCATTGGATGCGTCCGAGGCAGCGGCCGCAGAGGCGGCAACGTTGCTGGTTTGCGCATGCGCCGCGCAGGAGAAAGTGAGTGATAGGGCGAGCGGCGTGAGAAGTGCCACGCGCGAGCAGCGGCCTTGGGCGCCGCGCAACAATGTGCGGTGATCGATAGACATGAGGTCAGCCTGAGTGCGGCCGTACACGGCCCTACCCTCATTGCGAAAGGGCAACAGGGATCGGTGCGTTACGGCCAGGTCGAATCGGAAGAAGAGAAAACGACGCGCTCAGGCGAGCGGGGGTGCACGCTGCATGTACCAGCGCGTAGCGGCGGTATCGACCGCCACTGCCGGCGATCGGAAGTCGAAAACGATGTGCAGATCGGGGTGAACGAACGCAATATTGCCGATCAGGCCATCGCCGAAGGCCTCCCATTGCGCGCACATATCGCAGTGCTCGCTCGGCTGTGGGAGAGAAGGGGTATCGACCGACGACGCCGTCGTGACCGAGTGAAGATGCGTGGAGGCATGCAGCGTGGCGGCGACCGGTGCACACAGCAGTGTGAACATCGCCCAGACCAACATGACGGCGTGCAAACGCCGGCTTGCGCGCAAAGGCGAAAACCGGGGCAGCGAGTTGCGATGAATCGGTGAGCGGGCCACGGGGAAAACCTGCATACGCGCCGAAGAGCGATCGACGCGAGAATCGCAATGTTATATCAATTCATCAATATCAAACGCGCGAACGACAGGTATCACCGACGCGATTGCGCACCGGCATACCGATGACGGCGATGTTCAGCCGTGACCTCGCAGAAAAAACGCATTGTCACTTAGCTAAATGACGATCTGACAATTTCTGACGACATGTCCGGCTGACGGTGCGCGTTGCGCGCCGCCATCAAGGCTTTCACCAGATCGCGCACGATCCGCGACTTCAAGGATGGCGAACGCCTGGTGATCTGCGGGCCCTCGGGATCTGGCAAATCGACGCTCATCCGCTGCGTCAATCGCCTGGAGCGCCACGAACAGGCCAGCATCGTGGTCAATGGCGTGGCACTTACAGACGACCTGCGCATAAATTTCCCGGACAGCTATCGGGTGGGCGTTCCTGAGCCAAATCGTGCACTGACCGGCGATCAACGCACCAGGCAAGGACGCTTGTCGTCGAACGTCCAATTAGGCACCAGATACTGCATCGCGACGGCGTCGTCGCGCGCGCCCAGGCCGTGTTCGAGATAAAGGCGATGCGCGCGCTCGACCTGCGCCATGTCGATGTCCACACCCAGGCCGGGGCGCTTGGGCACCTGCACCATGCCGCCTTCGATCTTCAGCGGGTTCTGCGTGAGGCGCTGCCCATCTTGCCAGATCCAGTGGGTGTCGATCGCCGTGATCTTACCGGGTGCTGCAGCCGCCACCTGCGTGAACATGGCCAGCGAAATGTCGAAGTGATTGTTCGAATGCGATCCCCAGGTGAGTCCCCAGTCGTGGCACATCTGCGCCACGCGCACCGAGCCTTGCATCGTCCAGAAATGCGGATCGGCCAGCGGGATATCAACGGACTGCAGCGTGATGGCGTGGCCCATCTGGCGCCAATCGGTCGCGATCATGTTGGTCGCCGTCGGCAGGCCAGTGGCACGCCGAAACTCGGCCATTACTTCGCGGCCGGAATATCCCCCTTCCGCGCCGCAGGGGTCTTCGGCATACGCCATGATGCCGCCCATATCCTTGCATAAGCGGATCGCATCCTTGAGCAACCAGCCGCCATTGGGATCGAGGGTAATACGGGCTTCGGGGAATGCCTCGTGCAAGGCGTGGATCGCATCGATTTCTTCTTCGCCGCGCAGCACGCCGCCCTTGAGTTTGAAATCGTTGAAGCCGTAACGCGCGCGCGCGGCATGCGCCAGGGCGACGATCGCTTCAGGCGTAAGTGCTTTTTCATGGCGCAGGCGAAACCAGTCCGAATCGGCCTCTTCTTCGCTGCGGTAGGCAAGATCGGTCGCGCGGCGGTCGCCCACGTAAAAAAGATACCCGAGCATTTCGACCGCATCGCGCTGCTGGCCCTCACCCAGCAGTTCGGCCACGGTCACGCCCAGATGCTGGCCCAGCAGATCGAGCAATGCGGCTTCCAGCGCGGTGACCACGTGCACGGTCGTGCGCAGATCGAAGGTTTGATTGCCACGGCCTGCCGTGTCGCGATCGGCAAAGCGCGTGCGCACACTGTGCAGCAAACGTTGGTAGGCGCCGATCGATTGATTGACGATCAGGTCACGCGCCTGTTCGAGCGTGGTCCGGATCGCTTCGCCCCCGGGCACTTCGCCCACGCCGGTGTGACCCGCACTGTCTTTCAGGATGACGATGTTGCGCGTGAAAAACGGACCGTGCGCGCCGCTCAGATTGAGCAGCATGCTGTCGTGGCCGGCAACGGGGATGACTTGCATGTCCACAACGATGGGCGCTGCGGAATCTGAGGGTGCGGAAACGGCGGTCATGAGGGTCCTGGTCTACAAAGTGAATGCGGTACGGCGCGAGCTAACGAGCAGTGGGTGGCCAATCAGTTGGCGGTATCAGTTGGCGGTATCAGTTGGCGGTATCAGTTGGCAGTGATGTTGCCGGTTTCGATCACCGTTTTCCAGCGCGCGAGTTCTTGCGCCTGGAACTTGTCGAACGCTTCCGGCGAGTTGCCGACGATCTCGAAGCCTTGCTCAAGCAGCTTGGGCTTGACCGACGGATCGTTGACGGCGGCCACAATTTCCTTGTTCAGGCGACTGCGGATCTCGGGCGGCAATCCCTTGGGCGCGGCCACCGCTTGCCACGAATACACGTCCACGTTCTTCACGCCGGCTTCGGTCATGGTGGGCACATTGGGCAACAGAGGCGATCGCTTGTCGCCCGTGACGGCGAGCGCGCGCAGCTTGCCAGCCTGGATGTGGCTCAGCACGGCATTGATGTTGGCAAACGAATACTGCACCTGTCCGCCCAGCAGATCGGAGATGGCGGGTGCACCGCCCTTGTAGGGCACATGTACGCCCTTGGTACCGCTTTGCTGCCAGAAGAGCTCGGCCGTCAGGTGATCGGAAGAGCCGCTGCCGGAGGAGGCGAAGGTTTGCGAATCGGGTTTCGCACGCGCGTCGGCGAGCAGTGCCTTTACGTCGGTCGCCGTGCCGGCGGGTCCGGCGACCAGTACGTTGGGCGCCTGCACCGCGACCGTGATGAGATCGAAATCCTTGGTGGGATCGTATTGCAGGTTTTTCTGCAAATGCGGATTGACCACAAACACGGCAAGCGACGACACGAGCAGCGTGTAGCCGTCGGGCGCGGCGCGCTTGACCTGCGCCGCACCGATGGCGCCCGTGGCACCCGCCTTGTTCTCGATCGGGAACGGCTGACCCATGCGCTCGGTGAGCTTGGCGCCGATGATGCGGGCGATGTTGTCGGTGGAGCCGCCCGGCGGGAACGGCACCACGATCGTGACGGGACGGTCGGGATAGCTGGCGGCCTGCGCCAAAGCGCTCAGGCTCAGTGCAGCCACGGCAACAAAGCGTGCAATTTCATGGTGTCTCCTACCGATATCGTTTTTTTGAGTCACCCATGTTAGCGCTAACATCGTTGTCGTACATCCACCCAAATCTAGTGGATTACCCTTGGTTGAGACGGTGATGAAGCCGAACGGCTGGCATCCTGATGTGGTTGCCAAGGCGCCCTGCTTGCGCGGGCGAGCGCCACTTCAGCTCGCGCACGGTGTCGATCAGCGCGCGCTGCTGTCCCGATCCACGATCGTGAATCCGACGTCGACCACCCGCTCGGCGATCGACTTGCCTTGCGCGGCATCGATGATGAATCGCGCGGCTTGCCCGCCTATTGCATCGCCATCTACGCGCACCGACGACAGGGCAGGATGCAGGCTTCTCGCAAAATCGAGATCGCCAAATCCGACCACGGCGATCCGGTCTGGAATGGAAACGCCGAGCGCCTGTGCCTCGGTGATCGCCCCCAGCGCCAACATATCGGAGCTGCAAAACACGGCATCGATATCGGGATGCAGGGTCATGAGTTGTGCGAAGCAGGCGCGGCCGCCGGCGAGCGTGCCGGGCGCCTCGGCAAACACCACCGGCACCTCAGCCATGTCCAGCGATCGTGCATGCGACTGAAACGCCGCCGTGCGGCGCTCGGCCCGCACATCGCGCGCCGCAATCACGGCAAACCGGCGACAGCCCTTTCGAAAAAGAAAATCGCACACCGCCGCGCCCACTTTCTCGTGCGAGAAGCCCACCACCATGTCGATGGGATCATCGGTGAGGTCCCAGGTTTCGACCACGGGAATACCGGCCGCCTGCAATCGGCGGCGGCCCAGTACAGAGTGCATGACGCCGGTAAGCACGATGCCATCGGGACGCCGCCCGATGATGGCATCGAGCAGATCGTCTTCGCGGCCTGCTTCGTAGAAGGTTTGCCCTAGCATCAGTTGATAACGCTCGGCCGCCAGGGCCTTGGTCAGCGCCTGCATGCTCGCCGCGAAGATGGGCCCCGATATCGTGGGTACCACTGCGGCGACCAGACGCGTGCTGGTATTGGCGTTCAAACTTTTGGCGAGCAGATTGGGTACATACCCGGTTTGCGCAATCGCAGCCTGCACGCGCAGCAACGTTTCCGCGGCCACCTGATGCGGCATGTTGAGCACGCGCGATACCGTAATCGCCGACACACCGGCGACTTGCGCCACGTCGTGCGCCGTGACGGCAGTGGATGCGCGCGCAGTGCGGGGCGAAGCCCGCGACGGTTTGTTGAGATCGGCCATGATGCGAGGAAAACGAATGACGCATCTTAGCGCGAGGGGCCCCGTGGCAATCCCGTATGGCGACGGCCGAGCTGAAAAGATATACTCGCCGCCGATGACACGGCATGCCTTGCTTTCCAAACCCTTGATCGGGATGGCCTTATTGGCCCTCCTGTGGGGAATGCTCGCGCCGTCGTTTGCTCAATTCGCACCGCATTCGTCAACGCCCGCTCGCGTGCTGGTCGAACTCTGCACCCATGCCGGTGTGGAAACCCTCGAAATCGCCGTCTCATCGGACGATCACTCGACGCATTCGGACGCGCACCAAGGGCAGCACTGCCCATTCTGCCGGCATGCCCATGCCGATCTGGCGATCGTGCCACCCGCATTGCTGTTCACACAGCCCAGCGCCGCGCGGTTTGCGTATCCCCCGCTTTTCTATCAAGCCCCCGCCAGACTCCATGCCTGGACGGCCGCGCTTGCCCGTGCGCCCCCAAAGCGCGCGTAAGACGCCTATCGCGCAGGCGAGCTAGCCTCGTCGCTCGCTGCCAGGCGCCACACACCGCACGACATCGCTCGGCAATCGCTGCCGTTCATCCGTTTCGCGCCATGCGTCTTCCTGGATTGCATGGCTGACTGCGCCGCGTCGTCAGCCGCGCTGGGCAGTCACGACCTGTGCACGCATCATGAACCCATCTTCCACACTCCCTAAGGCGCTGTGCGCGCTTGGCCTGTGCATCACCGCACCTGCGGTCGCGCAACCTACTGCGGCCGCCGACGCTCCGGTGCCGCAACTCGCCCCCGTCACTGTCCGCGGCAACGCAGAACCCAACGGACCCATCGATCTCGATGCCTTGGACAGCACGGGCAGTCGCCTGGGTCTGACGATCCGTGAAACCCCTGCCTCGGTGACGGTAATCACGCGTGAGCAGATCGAGGCCCGCGGCGCACTCACCACACAAGAGATCGCACGCGGCATTCCGGGCGTGGACAATGCTTCCCCACCCGGCTCAGCGGGGTCGGTCAGCTACCGCGGTTTCAGCGGCACGCAGATCAGCCAGTTGTTCAACGGCATTTCGGTTCAGTACGACGCGGTTGCGGCACGCCCGGTCGATAGCTGGATCTACGATCGCGTCGAGGCGATCGGGGGGCCGTCCACCTTCCTGTTCGGTGCAGGTGCCGTGGGCGGCGCCATCAACTATGTGACCAAGACGGCGCAACGCGACACGTTCACCGAAGGGCAGGTGCGGCTGGGCTCGTTCAACACACGTCAGTTTTCCGTTGGCCTGAACCGCCAGCTCACCGGCGAGCCGGGCGGGCGTGGCAACTACTTCCGCATCGACGCCAACTCAACGCGCAGTGATGGCTACGTAGACGGCAATCGCTCGCGCGCCGAGCAGGTCGCGGCCTCGCTGCTGTCCGACCTGGGCACCAATCTCACGCATACCTTGGCGTTTGAATACCAACGCGAGAAGGTGCATCGCCCCTATTGGGGCACGCCGTTGAAGGTCAATGCCAGCGGTGCGGTTGAAGGCGAAGGCGAGATCCTTTCCGGCACGCGCTTCAAGAACTACAACGTCGACGACGGCTTGTATGCGCAATCGGTAATCTGGGCGCGCTCGCTGACCGAATGGCAGCCCAACGACAAGCTGAGTGTGAAGAACACCGTCTACTACTACGAGGCGCAGCGCGACTTCCAGAATCTTGAGGTGTACCGCTTCAATGCCACCAACACCGGTGTGCTGCGATCCAGCCCGCTTCTGCAGCGACACAAGCAACAGTTGATCGGCAACCGCGTGGAAGGGCTGTATCGCGGGATGGTGGGCAGCATGAAAAGCGACTGGTCCGTGGGCGCCGATGTGAGCGTCAACAAACAAACGCGTTATCCCGCCAGCTTGTCGACCACACTCGATACGGTCAATCCCTACGACTTCACCAATCGCGGGTTCTACAGTATTCCGGGCATGCAACCCGGCTTTGTGCCCGATCGGGAAAACAAGGTCACCACCTTTGCGCTGACCGCCGAGAATCGCACCGAAGTGCTGCCCGGCGTCTCGATCGTGTCGGCCCTGCGTAAGGACTTTATCGACCTCGATCTGACCAACCGTCGCGCCGTTACCGCGGCTTCACCGGCCAGCGCATCGCGTGAGTATTCGCCACTCACGGGCCGCCTGGGCGTGAACTGGCTGGTCAATCCCGGTGCGACCCTTTACGCGCAATATGCGACGGCCGCCGATCCCCCGTCCGGCATCCTCTCAACCGCCTCGTTTGCGGATGTGTTGAACAACGACAAGCTGACGACCGGCAGGCAAGCCGAAGTGGGCGCCAAGTTCGACTTCTGGGATAACCGCGGCACCGCAACCATCGCGGTGTATGAGATTAAGCGCAAGAACCTATCGACACCTGATCCGCTCAACCCGACCGTCAGCTTGCCTGTGGGCGAGCAGTCTGCGCGCGGGATCGAATTGGCCGGCGGCTTTCAGGTCACGCGGCAAGTGTCGATCCAGGGCAACGTCGCCTTTATCGATCCGCAATACGACGAGTTTTCGCAAAATGTCGGCGGCGTCGCCGTGTCGCGTAACGGCAAGGTGCCTACCGGCACGCCGCGCCAGGTCGCGAATCTCTGGGCCGACTACGCCTTCCTGCCCGATTGGCGTGCGGGCCTGGGCGCGCGTTATGTGGGCAAGACCTACGCCAACGCGGCCAACACGGTGTGGGCGCCGTCGTATGTGACGCTGGATGCGGCGCTCTCGCATCGGATCGATCGCAACTTCACGGTCACAGCACGCGTGCGCAATCTGACGGATAAGGTTTATGCCTCGAGCGTGACAGGCACGCCGATGTACTACCTGGGCGCACCGCGATCGATAGAGCTTTCGTTGCAGGCGAGATTCTGATGAGCATCCGGGCGAAGCGCTGGCTGTATCTCACGCATCGTTGGGCGGGTATCGGGCTATGCGCGTTTTTTGCGATGTGGTTCTTCTCGGGCGTGGTGATGATGTACGTGGGCTATCCGAAGCTCACGCCCCAGGAACGGCTGGGCGCCCTGCCCGCGTTGAAAACGGCGCACGTCTCCATCGATCCGCAGCAAGCCCTGCGCGCAGCAGGGCTTGCCGATCCACAAGAGATCAGCCTCGCGGCGTCTCGCGCCGGCGTGCCCGTTTATCGGGTCAAGCCAGCCCGCGGTCCTGGCGTGACGATCGATGCGATGACGGGACAACGGGCGGCCCCCGCAGATGCCGAGGTGGCGCTCGCTACCGCGCAGGCTTTCTTTGCCGGTCGCTACACCGGCGTTTACGACGGCACCGTTACTGAGGATGTGTTCACGCATTCGGGCGCGTTGGACAGCCATCGCCCCCTGCATCGCATCCACATGCACGATCCTGCTCAAACGCGGCTCTATGTGTCGTCACTCACCGGCGAAGTGGTGCTGGATGCCACACGCACCGAACGGGGCTGGAACTACGTCGGCGCGTGGATACATTGGCTGTATCCGTTTCGCGGCAATGTGTTCGATGGCTATTGGCACCAGATCGTGGTGTGGCTCTCGGTGGCGGGCGTGGTGCTCACGATCAGCGGCAGCATCGTGGGCATCTTGCGCTGGCGATTCGCGCGCCCCTATGCCAACGGCAGCCGGTCGCCCTATCGCGAGCCGTTCATGCGCTGGCACCACATCGTGGGGCTGGCCTTTGCAGCCATCACGCTGACGTGGATGTTCAGCGGGCTGATGTCGATGAATCCGTGGAAGGTGTTCAGTAGCGATGCGCCGCCTCTGGACGTGTCGGCGTACCGTGAGATGCAGCTCGATCAAGCGGCATCCTTGACCACGCTCGCCACGCTGGACCGGACGCGCGGTGCGCAAGCTGCGCCGCTCAAGGAACTGACCTGGAGAGTGGCCGCGGGCCGGCCGATCGTGCTGGCGCAAGCCGAGGGCACACGCCCCACCGTGTTCGACGGCGTGAGCGGCAAGCCCACCGCGATCGACGTGGACGCCCTTCGCGCGGCAGCGGCACGTCTGCGATCGAACGCGCCCATCCAGACGATCGACGTCCTGCAGAACTACGACACCTACTACTACGCGCGGGAAGAGCACGCCATGCTCGGCCATGTGGAAAAGCCGTTGCCGATCTGGCGTGTGGCATTCGACGACGCGCAGGCGACCTGGGTCTACCTCGACCCGCACACCGGCCGGATCGTGCAGCACACCGACGCCCCGAAACGAGTGGGCCGCTGGCTTTTCGCGATGCTGCACAGCTGGGACTGGCTGCCGTTGATCACGCGACGGCCGTTATGGGACATCGTGATGATCGTGCTGAGCCTGGGCGGCCTGGCATTGAGTGCGACGGGAATCGTGATCGGCGTGCGACGCATCAAGCGCAAAGCGGGCGGTGGCGAACGCGCCTCAACGCCTGCGCGCAAGCGCTAGCTCGGCGGCGCAACGCGTTCCATGGATGCACTGCCGATAGTCGCGACGGCTCAAATCGATCTAAAATGCTCGAATCCTCCACATACCATCCACTTGGATGGTATTATTGTTTATGCCTCCTCGTAGCCACACTCTCGCCACGGCCCCCAAACCGGCCGATGAAAAAATCACCGTCAACGTCGGTTGCGTCGACCTGGGTCAGATCGACCTGCTCGTGCAGGAAGGCTTTTACGCCAACCGCACCGATCTCATCCGCACGGCGATCCGCAATCAGCTATCGGTGCATAACGATGCCGTGCGTCAGGCGGTTGCGCGCAAAACGCTCGTGCTCGGCATCCAGCACTACACCGCAGCCGATCTCGAAGCCGTACAGGCCGCGGGCGAAATGCTCCAGATCCGCGTCTTGGGTCTGGCGTCGATTGCCAACGACGTCACCCCGGCCCTTGCTCTGGCCACCATCGAGTCCTTGACCGTACTGGGCGCGCTGCACGCGAGCCCTGCAGTCAAGACCGCCCTCAAGCAGCGTATCCGCTGACTTGACCTACCGACCATCGAGACCCCTCATGCCCAGCGACTTTCAGTACCTGATGGACGAGGCCACCCGCCATACCCGGGCCGGCGATCTACACGCCGCCACCGCCGCGATCCAGCGTGCGATGATGCCCGCCCCGATCGCCCCGCCGAAGGCACGTGCCACCGCGGCGCGCGCGGCCGAGCCACGTGCTGCCGATGCACACACGACCGATGCGCGTGGGGCCGCGTCCAAGCGCCCGCAGATGGTTGCAGCGGCCGACATCATCGACGTCGACGCGCGCGATGTCGATGAACCCAAGCGCCCCATCCACACGGCACAGGCGACGAACGCTGCGCCGGCGGCGCCGGGCGTGCGTGACATGCCTGCGCCGCAGACCAGATCGCCCGAATCGGCCACGTTCGAGACGCAGCGCTACAACGGCGCCGCGGGCCAGATGGATTACAAGCTTTTCATCCCTGCCCGCACCACGCAGGCGCCGATGCCGCTCGTGGTCATGCTGCACGGCTGCACGCAAAACCCTGACGACTTCGCCGCGGGCACGACGATGAATCGCCTGGCCCAGGAACAAGGTTTTGCGGTGCTCTACCCAGCCCAATCGCAGCAAGCCAATCCGCAGCGCTGCTGGAACTGGTTCAAGCACAACCATCAAGCGCGCGATCGCGGCGAACCCGCGATGATTGCCGGTGCCACGCGCGATGCGATGGCCAAGTTGTCGATCGATCCCAAACGCGTGTTTGTGGCGGGCCTGTCGGCCGGTGGCGCGATGGCGGCCATCATGGGCCGTGCTTATCCGGATCTGTATGCCGCCGTCGGCGTGCATTCGGGTTTGGCGGCGGGCGCCGCCACCGATCTGCCCTCGGCGCTGATGGCCATGAATGGCGTGGGCGGCGCGAGTCAAGCCGCGCAAACTTGCGCGGTGCGCACCATCGTTTTTCACGGCGATGCCGACTCAACCGTGCACCCCATCAATGGCGACCGTGCGTTTGCGGCGTGCTCCGATCCCAATGCGGCCAATCACGTCGAAGAGATCGGGGCTGCGCAAGCCGGCGGCCGCGGCGCCACCCGCACCGTGCGCCGCGCCAGCGATGGCACCGTGATGGCGGAATACTGGGTGGTGCATGGCGCGCGCCATGCATGGTCGGGCGGCGATACGGCGGGGTCTTACACCGATGCCGCCGGCCCCGACGCCAGCCGCGAAATGCTGCGATTTTTCATGAACGCGAGCTCAGGCGCGTCGCGTTAGCCCAAGCAGGGAACGCTGAACGCGAGCTCAGGCGCGTCGCGTTAGCCCAAGCAGGGAACGCTGAACGCGCGCAACCAGCGTCAGGATCAATGCCAAGATCAGCGCTTGGGCACCGTCCAGAAATACACCGTCGATCCCTCGACCGTGAGCGTCTGGTCGGGCGCCCAATCGCCCATGTCGAACGCATGCGACACAATGCGCGTGCCGGGCTTCAGCGCCAGCAGCTTGGGCCGCAATTTCAAGTTCAGCGACGGCAGCAGGTACAGGCTGATTACCGTGGCTTTCGACAGATCCTGCTCGAACAGATCGGCTTGAACGAACTTCACTTTGTCCGTTACGCCCTGCTCTTTTGCATTCGCGTTGGCTTCTTCGATACGCTTCGGATCGAGATCGAAGCCCGTGCCGACCGTACCGAACTGCTTGGCTGCCGTCACAGGAATGCGGCCATCGCCGGAACCCAGGTCATACAGCACATCGTCCTTACCCACCTTCGCCACTTTGAGCATGGCGTCAACGACCGGTCGCGGCGTGGGCACGTAAATCACATCGGGCGTGCGCGATGTCGAAGTCGGCGCCTGCACCGATTGCGCATAGGTGGGAGTTTGAGCGCCTACGGCAGTCGCCAAAACGACCGCCGTCAGCCAAACATGGCGTTTCTTCATCGTACATGCTCCGAGTAGTATCGAAAAAGGATCAGCACGATCTCGACGTCGGCCATGACATGCTGACATCGTGCTGAATGAATCAGCCGACCAATGTACCTGCGGTCCTACCCGGCGACTAGTGCAAAAATTCAGCACACGCTTATCGATAATCCTCAATAATCCGCAGGCGCCGATAGTGCCCGGCGTAAGCGACGTGCCACGCGTGTGGCGTCGGCTTCGTCCACGATATTGGCGAAGCCCAGCAACAGGCCCTTCTTCGGCGGCGCGGCCATGTACCAAGGCGATAGCGGATTGGCAGCCAGACCCGCTGCACGTACGTGCTCAGCCAGCGCGGCATCGTCTGCCGCATCGGGCATATTGGCGAGCACGTGCAGCCCGCCGGGCAGCAGATCGATGCGCAGGCTATCGGCCAACAACGCGTTGAATACCCGTTGCGTAATCGCTCGCCGCTGGGCATACAACACGCGCATTTTCTTGAGATGCCGCGAGAAATGGCCTTCGGCCATGAAGTCCGCAACGCCGGCCTGAAAGAGAAAGGGACATCCTGCATTCAGGTTGTACGCCACCGCCTCGAAGCGGTCGACCTCGCTCAGCGGCGCCACCACATAGGCGAGTCGCAAACCAGGAAACATCACCTTGCTGAACGTGCCGCTGTAGATGACGCGATCGCGCCGATCCAGGCTCTTGAGCGCCGGCAATGGTCGCCCCTGGTAGCGAAATTCGCTGTCGTAATCGTCTTCGATGATCCAACTGCCCGCGCTGCTCGCCCAGTCGAGCAGCGCCATGCGGCGTTCCAGCGACAAGGTCACACCCAATGGACTTTGATGCGAAGGCGTCACCATCGCGAACGTCGCATTCGGCGCCAGACGCTTACCTTCGTCCACCCGCAAACCATGCCGATCCACTGGCACAGGCACCACCTTGAGTCCCGTATTCAACAGAAAGGGCCGGGCGAGAATGTAGCCGGGGTCTTCAAACCAGAACCCATCGCCCGCCTTGGACAGGCTGCTTAATGTCAGTTCCAGCGTGGCGCGCAGCCCGGTCGTGATGAACACCTGTTCAGGCACGCAACTCACGCCGCGCGATACGCCGAGATAGGCTGCGATGCGCTGACGCAACTGATCGAAGCCCGCAGGATGCGGATAGGCCAGCCGCGACATATCGCCGCTGCGCAGACGTTGCCCTACCAGGCGATTCCAGACCTTGCGCGGAAACGCATCCAGTGCTGGCAACCCCATCTGCAGCGGCTTCGGCATATTGCCGTCATGGTCAATGTGCGACGGATGCGTGTCCGGATTCGCCGCAGGTACCGGCCGAACGGTTCCTGCGCCAGGCGCAGGCAGCGTGGGCGAGATCACCGTGCCCGCCGCGCCTCTCACCTGCACGTATCCCTCGTCAGCCAGGATCCGGTACGCCATATCGACGGTGCCGCGGGCAACGGCAAGTTCCGCAGCCAGCGCCCGCGTGCTCGGCACGCGATCGCCCGGTTTGAGATGACCCTGTTCGATCGCCGTCTTGAACCGGCGGCAGATCTGCAGATACATCGGCAGCGACGTCGAGCGATCGAGATCCACCTCGAAGGGGCGAAGCAAATCTTGGACTAGTCGTTTTGACATTTCTTGGATCTTCTAACGAAGCCATGATATTCGCATACTACTCACCAGGGAACGCGGCCGCCCGCCCTCGTCTTCTCCCACACGCCGTCTACTTTCATTTTGGAGCTTGCCATGCAACAACGACTCGATTTCTACACCGCCAACAAAGACGCGATCCGCGCCATGCGCGGCGTTGAGGCGCAGATCGACAAGGGAACCCTCGACATCCTGCTCAAGGAAATGGTGCGGCTGCGCGCCTCGCAGATCAACGGCTGCGCCTTCTGCCTGGATATGCATGTGGCCGACGCCCGCCGCGCGGGTGAAAACGAGCGCCGCCTGGCCACGGTCTCCGCTTGGCGTGAAACGCCGTTCTTCAGCGATCGCGAACGTGCTGCGTTAGCCTGGACGGAAGCGTTGACGCTGATCTCGCAAGACCACGTTCCCGATGCCGTATGGGAAGACGTGCGACCGCACTTTACCGATGCGGAACTGGTCGAACTGACCTTGCTGGTGACGTCGATCAATAGCTGGAACCGCTTTGCAATCGCGTTTCGCAAAATGCCCGAATGAGCGCCGCCATGGATATGACGCATATCGAGCATGACGATCAAGGGTTGCATGCGGCGTTTCCGATCATGAAAGAACTGCGGCCGCACCTGGAAGATCCTGCCGGCTTTGTCCTTCAGATTCGCCATCAACGCGAGCAAGGATATCGCTTGCTGGCGGCAAGGCGCGATCAAACGATCGTGGGTCTCGCGGGCTATCGCGTGCAAGATAATCTGCTGTATGGCCGCTTTGTATATGTGGACGACCTGGTGGTATCGCACACGGTGCAGCGATCGCACATTGGTGGCCGTCTCTTGGCCGCGGTGCGCGAGCAAGCCACCCATCTGCAGTGCGCGCATCTGGTGCTGGATACCGGGCTGCACATGGCCCTGGCGCAACGCTTCTACTTCCGGCAGGGGCTGCTCGCGCGAGCCATGCATTTCGTCGAACCGCTCAGCCGGCAGCACGGCGCATCACCGCTTGCCGCCATCGAACTTCCTCCCGCCCACCCTCACTCGCGAGTATCCACGGCATGACGCGCATCTTGATCGTAAACAGCGGCCCGTACGGGACCCACAGTCATGGCTATCGTTTGGCCAAGCAAATGATCGCCCACGCCGGATGGGATCGCGTCGAGATCACGGAACGCGATCTGGTGCGCACGCCCATTGCGCCGATCGGCCCCGACTACGCCCGTGCAATCACCTCGAATCAACCGCACGATGCCGCCGCGTTTGCCGAGTCGGAAACATTGATCGCCGAACTGGAACAGCACGACGTGCTCTTCATCGTTCCGCCCATGCATAACTTCACCGTGCCGGCCGCGTTGAAGCTTTGGATCGATCATGTGATCCGAATCAACCGCAGCTTTACAGCGACGCCGCAAGGCAAAGTGGGATCCTTGAAAGATCGCCCGACATTCGTGCTGGTGAGCTCTGGCGGCTTTCATGCCGGCGCGCGGGCCAAGCAGGCCGATTTTCTGACGCCTTATCTCACCTATGCGTTGGCCTCGATCGGTATTGAAGATGTGCAGTTCCTGCCGTTGCAGGGGTTGGTTTTTGGGGAGGAGGCGGTGGCGCTAGCCGTAGACGAAGCAAAACATGCGTTCGATGCCTATCTGCAAGCGCAACATCAGCGATCGCCGACTGCAGGCTCGCTGGGATAGCGCAACGCATCCAGCAGCACGCCGAGGGCCGTCGACTTTTGACGGCGGCTGGGATAGTAAAGGTGGTAGCCCGGAAAAACATGGCACCAGTCTTCCAGCACCTTGCATAGTCGCCCTTCGGCGACGTGCGTGTCCACCATGCTTTCGGGCAAGAACGCCAGACCGCAGCCTGCGAGCGCCGCACGAAGGATCTGCGAGCTGCTGTTGAACACCCATTGCCCTTCGACGCGGACTTTGACGACGTGGCCGTCTTTTTCGAAATCCCAGACGAGCAAGCTGCCATGCGTGGGAAGCCGCAAATTGATGCAGCGATGATCCGCAAGTGCCTGGGGGGTGGTCGGCGCCGAACGATCGGCAAGATAGCCGGGCGCAGCCACAACCGTCATGCGCAAGTCAGGGCCGATGCGCATCGCAATCATGTCCTTGGCCACCTGGTCGCCCAATCGCACGCCCACGTCGTAACGTTGCGCCACGATGTCCGATAGGCCATAGTCGACCGTGATCTCCACGTTCAGATCCGGATACTTGGGCAGCACTTCGATGAGCTTGGGCCAGAGCACCGTATCGATGGCGTTCTCGGCGCTGGTAATGCGGATCGTACCGGCCGGCTTATCGCGAAACTCGGTGACCGCAGCGAGCTCAGCGTCGATCTCCTCAAACCTCGGGCCGATGGTCAGCAACAGGCGAGCGCCGGCCTCCGTGGGCGAAACGCTGCGCGTGGTTCTTGTCAGCAAGCGAATACCCAGCCGCGCCTCCAGCCCGCGCACGGTGTGACTTAACGCAGATTGCGAAACGCCGAGTTGCGCGGCCGCGCGCGTAAAACTGCCCTCTCGCGCCACCGTCACAAAGGCAAGCAGATCGTTGTAGTTCTCTCGCGCCATTTATCAATTTGCCCCAGGGTGGCATGCGACTGCTGCCGATTAATCAAACACATTACACCGCCATTCGACGCGCAGACTGTTGCCGGGTTCCCAATCATGAACTGACCTCATAAGACCATGCACGCTTGAACGGCTAATCAGCGCGGCGGCGACCTGCTAGATTCGAGAGGCTTAAATCCATGCGTCGCAAATGCGGAGGAACACTATGATGAAGCGGTTTACCCTGATCGCTGCATTGCTCTCGCTCATTGGATCAGGCGCATGCGCCCAAACTGCCAAGGAAGTCTCGATGATCAAAATCACATCAGCAGGAACCCATCCCTCAGCCAAAGGTCCGGCCGATTACTTTACGGGCACGGTTCGCATCGACGCGCCTTTTCAAGGCGAAGCACCCGCCCGCATCGGGGGCGCCACCGTCACGTTCGAGCCGGGTGCACGCACGGCCTGGCACACCCATCCACTGGGTCAAACGTTGATCGTCACCTCCGGCGTCGGCTTGGTTCAAGAGCTGGGCAAGCCCGTGCAAACCATCAAACCCGGCGACATCGTCTGGATCGCACCTGCGGTCAAGCACTGGCATGGCGCAAGCGCCAATACGGCCATGACGCATATTGCCGTTGCCGAAGCCGTGGACGGGAAAGCGGTCGAATGGCTGGAAAAAGTGACCGATGAACAGTACGGCCAGCAACCGCAATGATGAGTGAAATGCGCACACATGATTTGCGCCAAATGGCCGAATCGTCGGCTGCGATTGGCTGGAGCGACGTCACCGCATTGACCGGGTTAAGCCGGCACTGCATTCAAGATCTGATGCGGGGAAACCGTTTTCCCAGCCCGATCGACAACGATGCGTTGGCGCAAGGTTGGCTTGCGGGCGATGTGCATCGATGGATGCGCGGAGAATTGCCTGATCGACATGCGTGACATCATCGGACAGCCTTCCCGCGCCGACATTTCATGAGCACAGCTCATAAACCTTTGCCGACTTAACGGTCTAGTCCCCCGCGCCCACGCTGCGTAAAGTGAAGTCGTTCCAGCTTTGACGTCTTAAAGGAGAACGATCATGCAAACACGCACATTGGGCAATTCCGGTCTTGAAGTCTCGGCACTTGGCTTAGGCTGCATGGGATTAAGTTATGGATACGGCCCGGCCGCAGACAAGGATCAGGCCATTGCCCTGATCCGCGCCGCCTATGAGCGCGGCGTGACCTTCTTTGACACTGCGGAAGTCTATGGCCCCTTCACGAACGAGTCGCTGCTGGGCGAAGCGCTCGCGCCCTTTCGTCAGCACATCAAGATCGCCACCAAATTCGGCTTCGATTTCGATCCGAAAACCGGCGCGCAGCGTGGCATGAACAGCCGGCCGGAACACATCAAGCAGGCGGTGGACGCCTCGTTGACGCGCTTGAATACCGACGTGATCGATCTGCTCTATCAGCATCGGGTGGATCCCAATGTACCGATCGAAGAAGTGGCTGGCGCGGTCAAGGATTTGATCGCTGAAGGCAAGGTCAAGCACTTCGGCCTTTCCGAAGCGGGCGCCGCCACAATTCGACGCGCGCATGCCGTGCAGCCCGTGACCGCCCTGCAAAGCGAATACTCGTTGTGGTGGCGCGAGCCTGAAGAAACGATCTTGCCCACGCTCGAAGAACTGGGCATCGGTTTTGTGCCGTTCAGCCCACTCGGCAAAGGCTTCCTCACCGGCGCCATCGATGCGAATACCGCGTTCGACAGTACGGATTTCCGCAACGTGGTGCCGCGCTTCTCCACTGAAGCCCGGCAAGCCAATCAATCCCTGGTCGATCTGATCGGGCAAATTGCGCAAGATTGGGGCGTAACGCCTGCTCAAATCGCGCTGGCCTGGTTGCTTGCGCAAAAGCCGTGGATCGTGCCGATTCCCGGCACAACCAAACTTCATCGCCTGGAAGAGAATCTGGGCGGGGCCGCCGTTGTGCTGTCGAAGGACGATTTGTCGAACATCGACCGTACGGTCTCGGCCATCGCCGTCACGGGCGATCGCTATCCCGCGCATCTGCAGCAGCGCGTGGACCGTTAAGTGTGCACTGTCGCTCGTCAGCTGTGCACTGTCGTGCCACGGCTGGTGGAGCAACTGACTCATTTCGTTGCTTACAGATTCATGAAAATGGCTAATGGCCGTATGCGCAATTGCCCTACTAATCACGTCGCCCCTGCGCACGTACCATCTTTAAAAGCATGGTCGACGTACCAGTGCGCCATGGCAGTCGCCCGGCAATAGTCGCGGCGTCGTTCAAGACACAAGGGAATAGCCAGATGGAAGACGCCACCCCATTCAAGATATCGCGGCGAGACTTGTTCAAGGTTGGCGCGGCTTCCGTGACGACCATGGCAGTGCCCACCCTCGCGGGGGCACAAGGCACGCCCGGCACCGCCGGTCAGGCGGGATCGCGTCTGACTTCGAAGACGACGCTCAACGTCAATGGGCAAGTGCACGAACTCGATCTGGATCTGCGCACCAGCCTGCTCGATGCACTGCGCGATCACTTGAACCTCACGGGTACCAAGAAAGGCTGCGATCACGGGCAATGCGGCGCCTGTACGGTGATGGTAAACGGCCGTCGTATCAATTCTTGCCTGACCCTTGCCGTGATGCAACAGGGTGCAGCGATCACCACCATCGAAGGGCTGGGCACGCCGGACAGATTGCATCCCATGCAGGCCGCATTCATCAAGCATGACGGCTATCAATGCGGTTACTGCACGCCAGGGCAGATTTGCTCGGCCGTCGCGGTATTGGGAGAGATCAAGGATGGCGTGCCCAGCCATGTCAGCGCCGACCTCATGGCGCAACCCCTGCTCTCGGCTGAAGAGATTCGCGAACGCATGAGCGGCAACCTGTGTCGTTGCGCCGCCTATCCCAACATCATCGACGCCATCACGGAAGTCGCCGGGAGCAACGCATGAAGGCCTTTACCTATGAACGCGCGCGCTCGCCCGCCGAAGCTGCCGCAAGCGCTGCGCGTATTCCCGATGCCAAGTTCATCGCTGGCGGCACCAACCTTCTCGACCTGATGAAGTTGCAGATCGAGAAGCCGGCGCATTTGATCGACGTCAACGGGTTGGGGCTTGACGCGATCGATGCCACCCCAGAGGGCGGCGTACGGATCGGCGCCCTGGTACGTAACACCGACCTGGCGGCGGACACCCGCATCAAGCGCGATTACGGCGTACTGTCGCGCGCACTGCTTGCCGGTGCCTCCGGCCAATTGCGCAATGTGGCCACCACCTCGGGCAACCTCCTGCAGCGCACGCGCTGCCCCTATTTCTACGACACCAATCAGCCCTGTAATAAACGCGTGCCGGGCAGTGGCTGTGCGGCGGTGGGCGGCTTCAGCCGACAGCATGCCGTGGTGGGTGCAAGCGACGCCTGCATCGCTACGCATCCCAGCGATATGGCCGTGGCCATGCGCACATTGGATGCGCAGGTCGAGACCGTGCGTCCCGATGGCACCACGCGTGTCATCCCGATTGCCGACTTTCATCGCCTGCCGGGCGATACGCCGCACATTGAAACGGTGCTTGAACGCGGGGAACTGATCACGGCGGTGACCTTGCCGCAACCGGTCGGTGGCAAGCACATCTACCGCAAAGTACGCGACCGCGCGTCGTATGCCTTTGCCTTGGTTTCGGTTGCCGCCATCGTGCAGGCCGATGGTACCGGCAGCGTTGCCTTCGGTGGCGTGGCGCACAAGCCCTGGCGCAGCGACGCGGCCGATCGTGAATTGCCGCGCGGCGCGAAAGCCGTGAGCGACACCCTCTTCGCCGATGCGCGCGCCACACACGAAAACGAATTCAAGCTGCTGCTGGCCAAGCGAACGCTGAGTGCCGTACTGCTGGATGCGAGGAACTAACACATGAAATTCGATCGTCCAGCAACTGAAAACCCCATCGATCAGATGAAGGTCGTGGGCCAGCCCGTGGATCGGATCGATGGACCGCTCAAGACCACCGGCACGGCCCCATACGCCTACGAACATCATGAAGCGGTGGCCGATCCCGCTTACGGTTATGTCGTGGGCTCGGCGATCGCGAAGGGCCGCATCCGATCGATCGACGTGACCGAAGCTGAGCGCGCCCCTGGCGTGATCGCCGTCGTCACCTATCAAAATGCCGGCAGGCTGGGCAAGGGCAAGTTCAATACCGCCAACCTGCTTGCAGGCCCTGATATCCAGCATTACCACCAGGCCACTGCAGTCGTCGTTGCCGACACCTTCGAAGCGGCGCGCGCTGCCGCCCAGCTCATCCGAATCGACTACGAGCGCATTCGCGGCGTTTACGATGTGGCCGCGGTAAAGGATACCGGGGTGATGCCAAAGAGTATCGGCGGCGGCGGGCCGCCGGATACGGCGGTGGGTGACTTCGCGGGCGCCTTCGCTGCCGCCGAAGTGCAACTGGACGCGATGTACACCACGCCTGACCAGGCCCACGCCATGATGGAGCCGTTCGCGTCGACGGCAAAATGGGACGGTGCGCATCTGACGCTATGGACGTCGACCCAGATGGTCGACTGGACGGCGACCGACCTGGCGCTCACGCTCGATATCCCGAAAGAAAACGTGCGCATCATTTCGCCTTACATCGGCGGCGGCTTTGGCGGCAAACTCTTCCTGCGCGCCGACGCATTGCTTGCGGCGCTGGGCGCACGGGCGGCCAAGCGCCCAGTCAAGCTCGCCCTGACGCGACCGTTCACGTTCAACAATTCCATCCATCGCGCGGCCACCATCCAGCGGATTCGCATCGGCACGACCACAGCAGGAAAAATCACGGCCATTGCGCACGAAAGCTGGTCTGGCGACCTGGCCGACGGCAAGCCCGAATCCGGCGTGGCGCAAACACGTCTGCTTTACGCTGGCGCAAATCGAATGACGGCCACGCGGCTTGCCGTGGTCGATCTGCCTGAGGCCAATGCCATGCGGGCACCCGGCGAAACCCCGGGATCGATGGCCATCGAGATCGCGATGGACGAAATGGCTGAAGCGCTCAAGCTGGATCCGATTGCGTTTCGGGTGATGAACGAGACTGACGTCGATCCCGAGAATCCGGCTCGTCCTTTTTCACAACGTCAGCTCGCTGAGTGCTATCGCGTAGGCGCCGAACGCTTCGGTTGGGACAATCGCAGTGCCACGCCCGGCCAGTTGCGTGACGGCCGCTGGCTCGTCGGCACCGGCGTGGCGGCAGCGCTGAGAAAGAATGCGCTGATGAAATCGGGCGCGCGAGTGCGGCTGGACCAGTCGGGCAAAATTACTGTCGAGACCGACATGACCGATATCGGCACCGGCAGCTACACCATCATCGCGCAAACTGCCGCCGAAATGATGGGCGTGTCATTGGATCGCGTGATGGTGCGTCTCGGCGACTCGACCTTTCCTGTGTCGGCAGGCTCGGGGGGCCAATGGGGCGCGAACTGTTCGACTGCAGGGGTGTACGCGGCCTGTACAAAGTTACGCGACGCGATTTGCACGCGGGTCGGCGTCGATCCCGCAAGCGCCCGGTTTGCGGATGGACAAATCCATTCGGCCGATCGCAGCGTATCGCTCGCGCAGGCCGCTGCCGATGGCGAGATCGTGGCCGAAGACCTGATCGAATTCGGCGACCTCGCCAAGACGCATCAGCAAGCCACCTTTGCCGCGCACTTCGTCGAGGTCGGCGTCGACATCGCTACCGGTGAGACGCGCATACGACGCATGCTCGCCGTGTGTGCGGCGGGTCGCATTCTGAATCCGAAGTCGGCCCGCAGCCAGGTGATCGGCGGCATGACGATGGGCGTGGGAGCCGCTCTGATGGAAGAGTTGGCCGTGGACAAGCGCCTCGGCTTTTTCGTCAATCACGATCTGGCCGGATATGAAGTGCCGGTACACGCCGACATCCCGCATCAAGAGGTCATTTTCCTTGACGAGACCGATCCGATGTCTTCGCCCATGAAGGCCAAAGGCGTCGGTGAATTGGGGATTTGCGGGGTTGGCGCGGCGGTGGCGAATGCGGTGTACAACGCCACCGGCATCCGCGTACGCCACTATCCGATCACACTCGACAAGCTCATCGCCCACTTGCCGGAGATGGCGTAGCACTGCCCCACAGCAGGGATTCGGGATTGCGTTCGAGCGACTCCATCAGCCAACGCAGCGCGCGGGACGTGCGCTGCACCTCACCCAGACCGGCCTCGAGCCGACGCATCGCCGGTGCGTCATCGTTGAACGTCCGCGCGATCGCGGCAAGCGCTTCTTTGCCTGACTGCAGTTCGGCGGTCGACGCGGGCAGCACTTTCGTGTCGAGCTGGTACAGCACTTGTTTGACGCCACCGAGCGTCTTCGCCAGCTGTTCTCCGGCCTCATCCAATGGCAGCGCCGCGATCTTGTTCATGATCTTCACGGCCTGGTCCTGCATCTGATCCATGCTGCCGTCATAGGTGGGCAGGATCAGCGGTCGCGCCGTGGCGTCAAACGCCACGGCCGGCGTGTCGGGCTTGAACTCGAGCGAGATGTACATCGGTCCAAACAGCACATTCGACGGCCGCGCTTGCGCCCGCAAGCCGTGGCGCACCATCTCTTCAAGGAATCGTTCCATGGCGCGTTGGTCGCCATCGGGCTGCGGCAGTCGCTCGAAAACACGACCCATGCGATGTGGATATACGGTGATGCCCACGATCGACGAAAAATAGAAACGCGAAGCCTCGAAGTCCATCGCGATGGATGTCACCTTGCCGACGCTCACCCCATTGAAATCGACAGGTGCATCGACCGTCAATCCACGCAAGGTTTGATCGAAGCGCAGTTCCAGGTAGTAAGCCGGTCCATCAACGAGGGCCATCGCCGACTCGGCATTCTCGGCCAATGCGAACTGCGTCTTGGCCAATGCGAACTGCGTCTTGGCCGGTGCGGCAGCGGCGATCTCGCGGCGCGGCGTATCGAATGCCAGCCCACCGGTCATCAAGGTAGAGAGCGCTTCGGTATCCACCTTCAATCCCTCGCTTCCCATGGATAACGACACGCCGTTCAAGCGCCAAAAGCGCGTGTCGGCGGTGACGTATCGATCGTTCGGCGCGTCGATGAATATGCCGATCGCCACATGCCGCCCATCGGCGTCAAGCGTACTGGCCACGACCCGCCCCACGCGCACGCCGCGATGCATGATCGGCGAGCCGCTGGCAGCCGTACCGGCATACGCGCTTCTGAGCGTATAGAACGTGCCCGCCGCATCGTTGACCACGGCGGGCGGCGACGCCAGTCCCACGCTGCGCTGGCTTGACGTCGTCGAGTGGCCAAAATCCACGGCGATGTAGGCGCCCGTCATCATCGCTTCCAGCCCCGATACTTCGCCGGGTCCGATATGCGGCTTGACCACCCAGAAACGGGTGTCGCTTCGGGCAAGATCGCGAGCATGGCTGCTCGGTGCGATGTCCACGCGCACGTCGGTTCGGCTTTCGCTGAGCGCAATCGCAGAGACATGACCGATGACCACGCCGCGATACCGAACGGTCGTTTTACCTGCGACCAGACCGGTCGCGTCGTCGAACGTCACCACCACCTTGGCACCGAACGAGAAAGCGCTCCAAGCCAGGAACATCGCTGTCGCCAATGCTGCAAGCACCGGCACGAGCCACACAGCCGAAGGTCGGCGCATCGGCGCCGCCTGCTATTTGAGCTGCGCCAGCAGATCGTCGGCGCCACGTTCGATGCCGGTTTTGGCGGCACCTAGCGAACCGAAGGTCGCCCCCACATTCATCGCGTTCGGATACTGGCGCGTCACGTACGCCTTGAGCAGTTCCTGCGTGACGGCATCGTAGATTTCGATCGAATAGCTCACTGAGCCCATGAACATGCCTTCCTTGCCGCGCGCGGACTGAACGATGTTGTACGGCATGCCGACGAGATCGAAACGCGTGAAGGTGGACACGACGGCCGTGTTCGTCTCCGCCCCGGTCAAGGTGAGTTTGATTCGCAGCGTCTTCGGCGCTGCGCGATCGACGATGCTGAAGCGTCCAGCCAATGTATTGCTGAAGGTTTTGCGCATGTAGTCGGCAAGCGCCTTTTTGTCGGCTGTGGGCAGATCGCCGAACTGGTGATCTGCGCCGCCATAAATAGCGACGGGTTCAACAATCGCTGCTGTATAGGCGCGCCAATCAATTTGCGGACTGAAGATGTAAGGCATTCGGGTCGCGTCATCGGGATTGGGCTGGAGCCTCGAAGACGAGCCGAGATCGGCATAAGACGCCGGTGGCGTACTCGCGCACCCGGTCAGTGCCAACAGCGTGCAGGTCGTCGTGACGAGAAGGAAAGTGCGTATGTTCATCGAAGTCCCCGAACAAAGTTGATCTGCTATAACGGTACCGTACGGTACGGTTATATTACGTACAGTGCTTGACGGGTGCAAGTAAAATGAACCAGGTTGTTCACTTATGGAGAGATGGGATGCGGGTAAGAAGCGAAGCGCGACGCGCGGCCATCGTCGAAGAAGCTGCCGCGTTGTTTCTGGAAACGGGCTATGAGCGCGCCTCGGTGAACGAGCTGGCGCGCCGTTGCGGCGGCTCGAAAGCCACGCTTTACGGGTACTTTGCGTCCAAAGAGGAACTCTTCATCGCCGTAGTGAGATCATTCGCCACCGACCACCTCTCAGCTGCGATCCGCGTAATCGCCACCGAAGCCGCGCACGACGCGCCGATCGGTACGCTGCTGATGAGGTTTGCCGAATGCCTGCTGCAGGTGGTGACGGACGATGCACGTGCGATCGACGTCTATCGCATGGTGATGGCCGAAGCGGGCCGCTCGGACGTGGGCGAGTTGTTTCACCGTTCAGGACCCAGTGAATGTATTGCCGCACTGGCTGAAGCGCTCTCGAACGCCATGCAGCGCGGCGAACTCGCGCCCTTCGACCCCTGCATTCGAGCGCGTCAATTCACCAATCTGACCACTGCCGAAGTCGAAATCCGGCTTTATCAACGTCATCCTGAGCCGGTAACGGTCGCCGAGATTCAAGCGATGGCGGAACGCGCCGTGACGATGTTCCTAGGTGGTGCGCGAGCAGGCTGAACGCGCATGCATCAAGGCGCGTCGGTAATGCCGGCGTCTTGCACGATCTTGCGCCACCGGGTTTCTTCGGTCGCCACATACTTGCCTAACGCGTCGGGCGATCCTGCAGAAATGACGAGACCTTCAGATTCGACGTTCTTCTGAAACGCCGGACGTTTGACCGCAGCCTGCACGGCAGCATTCAGACGATCGCGAATCGGTGCCGGCGTGCCCTTCGCCACGAAAATCCCGTACCAGCTATCGACGAAGTATCCCGGCACACCGGCTTCGGCGATGGTGGGCACATCCGGAAATGCGGGTGCGCGTTTTTGCGTGGTCACTGCCAACGCTTTCATGTTGCCTTGCTTGATATGCCCGCTCACGCTGGCCGCGGTCGAGAAGATCATGTCGATCTGCCCGCCGATCAAGTCGTTGATCGCCGGTCCCGCGCCGCGATACGGCACGTGCAGGATATCCACGCGCGCCATGCTTTTGAACATCTCGCCGGCCAGGTGCGCCGACGTGCCGTTGCCGTAGGAGCCGAAGGTAAGCTTGCCGGGATTCTTCCAGGCGTAATCGATCAGTTCCTGGACGCTATTGAATGGCGATTTGGGCGATACCACCAGCACATTGGGCGATTGACCGATCATGGCGACCGGCATGAAGGCATCGTTGGTCGCGTACGGCAGCGACTTGTGAATGGAGGGATTGACCGCGTGTGCAAAGGTCGCCATGAGCAACGTGTAGCCGTCGGGGTCGCTCTTGGCCACGTTGTCGCTGCCGATGATCGTGCCGCCGCCAGGACGATTTTCGACCACCACGGTCTGCCCCAGGTCCTTGCTCAATCCGTCCGCCATCTGGCGAGCGATCAGGTCGGTGCCCCCGCCGGGCGGGAACGGCACCACCAGTTTCAAGGGGCGCTCCGGATACTCGGCATATGCGGCGGGCATAACGCCAGCCACACATGCCAGCGCCACTGCAGCGTGAGTCAAAACGGCGCGAAGCCGCGACGAGTGTCGTGATTGCATGGTTGTCTCCTACCGATTTCGTCGTCCGTACCGGACGATCATTGGGGTTTCTTTATCTTTCTTATGGCTATGCAGTGCGCGCGTCTAGCGTCAGGCGGCGAGGACGGCCACGCCGTCCGCCGCACGCACGCCCTGCCCTTGCGCGAGCACGAAGAGGGGATTGATTTCCGCTTCTGTCAGGCGCGTACCGAGCTGCGCCGCCATCCAGGAGAAGTCGACAATGGCCTTGGCCAACGCGTCGACATCGGCACGTGCCCGTCCGCGATAACCATCGAGCATCGGAAACATTTTCAAGCGGCGAATCATGTCGTGCGCGGTCTGCGCCGATAAGCCACCGCCGTCTGCCGGCAACAGGCGCAGCGTGGTGTCTTGCATCAGCTCGGCCATCACGCCGCCCATGCCCAACAGCACGGCGCCTCCCAGGGCATCGCGGCGAAAGCCCAAGATCACTTCCACGCCGCCCGACACCATTTCCTGAATCAGAAAACGCTCGGGGCGCTCGCCGGTATGCGCCTCGACGTCGTTGGTCATGCGCGCCACGCAAGCCGGCGCATCGTGTGCCGCCACATTCACGGCCACGCCACCCACGTCGCTCTTGTGCGTGATCGATGACGACAGTATCTTGATCACCACGTGCGACCCGAAGGCTTCGGCGGCAGCACGCGCGCCCATTGCGTCGACGACCGTTTCGCGCACGACCGGCACATGAAACTGCGCAAACAGTTGCTTGGCTTGCGCCTCGTCCAGCGAGCCAGTCGGCAGATCGGGAGCCAGCCCGACCGGCGCGCGCGGCGGCGCAACAATGGCCGCAGGCGTTGCGATCGCAACACGTTGCGACCAGTGCAAGAGCGCGCGCAAGGCCGCACTCAAGCTCTCGGGGGCCACGAAGGTCGCGACGCCACGCGCGCTCAACACCTCGACGGCACGCGGCGCATGCGGGCTCACATACGCCAGCACCGGTTTGCCATGCGGGTTGGATGCGGCCTGCAAAGCATCAGCCATGAGTTCCGGCCGCCCCACACCGGACGACCCCACGATGACCACCAGCGCGTCGTACGATTCGCTTTCCAGCAAGGCGCCGATCGCGGTGCGCAGGAGATCGGGTTGCAAGCCTGCCAAGGTTACGTCGATCGGGTTGCGATCCAGCGCCGCATGATCGCCCTCCTGCAGCGCCAGCAGACGCGCCGCAGTAGCCGCGTCGGGCTTGGGCATGTCGAATCCTTCAACGCCCAGGCTATCGGCGACCAACGTTCCTGCGCCGCCTGTCGACGTCAGGATCGCCACTCGGTTACCGGCCACATTGCCGGTGCAGGCCAGCGCAGCTGGCATTTCGAGCAGATCGGCAAACGTGGCGGCACGGATCACGCCGGCCTCCTCGAAGAGCGCGTCATACATGCGATCGGCGCCCGCCATGGCACCGGTATGCGACGCAGCCGCCTGCGCGCCCGACTCGGATCGCCCGATCTTGAAGGCGACGATCGGCTTGCCGGCTTGCGCGGCTTTACGCGCGGCAGCAAGAAACGTTGCCGGATCGCGAATGCTCTCGATGTATAGCGCGATGGCACCGGTGGCGGGATCGTCGGCCAGCACATCGATGAAGTCGGCGAGATCCAGATCGACCTCATTGCTCGTGGAGATAAGCTTGGACAAGCCGATGCCGCGTGCACTTGCCCGCGACAGGAGCGCGCCTAGAATGCCGCCGCTTTGCGACACCAGCGCCACGCGGCCCTTCGGAAACGTCGCCATATCGAGTGCGCCGCTTGCCGACAATGTGATGCCGTCAGTCAGATTGACGAGTCCGATCGTATTGGGTCCCAATATGCGCATCTTGCCTGCCGCCGCGCGCAAGTCGGCTTGACGTTTGATGCCCACATCGCCGGTTTCCGAATAGCCGCTGGCCAGCACGATGGCGGCCGTGGTGCCGCGACGCGACAAGGCCGCCACCGCCTCGATGGCGCGATCCGCGTTGAGCAAGACGATCGCCACTTCCGGTGTTTCCGGCAGCGCATCGATACTGGAATAGCAGGTCAGGCCGGCAATGGTCTCTGCGCGCGGATTGACGGGATAAATCGCGCCGTCATACCCATGCTTGAGCAGAAACTCGATCGGGCGCCCCGCCGTTTTCTTGGGATCGGCCGACGCACCGATGACGGCCACGCTGCGCGGCTTGAAGAGGCACGCAATCGCATCGGCGGCGCTCATCGCTTGGCCTCGGCCATTTTGTCGAGAAAGGCCAGCACCGACGCCCGATGTTCGGCGCTGGTGTAGCAGATGCCTTGGGCCTGACTGCCTAGTGCGAACACCTGATTGGCGGGCAGTTCGAACGTTTGATCCAGAATCGACTTGCTCAACGCGAGCGCGGTCGGGGAATGTTTGGCCATCGTTTCTGCCCACGCCTGAGCCTGGGCGATCAACTCGTCTGCCGGGCACGTGCGATCGGCAATGCCCAAAGCGAGCGCTTCGGGCGCCAACACACGGCGGCCCGAAAAAATGAGGTCCTTGGCGCGCGGCAGTCCCACACGACGAGGCAGGAAATACATGCCGCCGCCGTCGGGAATCAAGCCCCGGGCGATGTAGCTCCAGGTGAAGCTTGCGTCGTCGGCCGCAAGCACGAAATCGCAGCACAATGCCGTATCGGCGCCCAACCCTGCGGCCGCACCATTGACGGCCGCGATCGTGGGCTTGGGCATGTTGTGCAGCGCCGTCACCGCGCGGTGCACGCCCTGCTGCCGTGTCCAGCCATTGAAGGCGACCTCGCCGGCAGGCGCATCCATCCTGGCCTGCATGCCGGCAATGTCACCGCCCGCGCAAAAGCCCTTGCCATTGCCGGTCAGCACCAGCGCCTTGACGCCCTTGTCCGCTGCCACCACGCCCAACGCCGACACGAACTCGCTACGCATGTCGTCGGTAAAAGCATTGCGCTTCTCAGGGCGATTCAAACGCAGCGTCGCCACGCCGTTCGTCACGGACAATTCAACCCAGCGGTAGTCGCTCATGCTGTCTCCATCGTTTGTTTTTTGATCGACCCAGCTTATGCGTTAAGCTTTTGAGCGCCCAGACCCTATTTCCATCTAGTGGAATTAATTGATTTCATGCCGTTGCCCAGTCATTCGACCGAAAAGGCAGACCGCTTTACACGCGCGCCGCAGAATCGCTCCCTTGAACGCGGCGTCGAGATCTTGCGGGCGTTCAGACCGGGCAACGATATATTGGGAAATGGCGAACTGGCCGAGCGCACAGGGTTGTCGCTGGCGACCGTCAGTCGATTGACGCAAACGCTGGTGACCACGGGGTTGCTCGAACACGACCGGCAGGCCCGCGCGTACCGTCTTGCGCCGCCCGTGCTGAGCCTGGCCCACGCGATGCGCGGGGCGTCGCCGCTGCTGTCTTGCGCGGCGCCGTTGATGCGTGCGGCTTCCGAAAAGCTGCGCCTGAATGTGGGGCTGGCGGCGCCCGATCGCGACGAGATGGTGTACCTGGAGTCGTTTCGCTATAACCGCCGGCCCTCTTTGCGTACGGTGGTCGCCGGGCAACGGGTGCCGATGGAACTGACGTCGTTGGGACGCGCCTATTTGGCCACTTGCGATGCCGCCGAACGCGATCGGCACTTCGCCGCGTTCAAGGCGCACAGGCGACGCGGCTGGGCGGCGCTGGCGCGCGCCATCAATCAATCGATCGCCGACGTTCGTGCGCGCGGCTATTGCAGCGTGTCGTGGCAACCGCAGGTGACAGCGATGTCGACGCCCCTGATCGCACCGGGCTACGCGCCGTGTGTCCTCAACATGAGTGCGATTGGCGAAGACATCGCTCCGCTCTTCGACACCGCCGTGGCCGAGGCATTGATGGCATTGAAAGCGCGCATCCTGGATGCGCTTGCGCGATCACGCTGAACGCGTCTTGAGCCTGGTCGTCGACCGGCGTACAACGCGCTGATTGGTTTGCCGCAAATGCTCCGCGACGAAATCGACAAATACATGCACGCGCGCTGAATGCTTGTATTGCTGTGGATAGACGGCGTAGATATCCGCGCCCGGCGTCGCGTAATCCGGCAGCACCTCCACCAGGCGGCCGGCATCCAGATGCGCTTTCACGTCCCACTCGGCACGCATCACGATGCCGTGCCCATCCAGCGCCCACTTCACTGCGATCTCGCCATCATTGGTGGTGAGGTTGCCGCGGGTCTTGATCGACTCGCTGCGTTCGCGCCCGCCGTGGCGCCGCGTCAGCCGCCACAGGTTATAGGCGTCGCTCCCTTGCCGAATGCCGATGCAATTGTGGTGTTTCAGATCCTGCGCATCGGCGGGCGCACCGTGTTCGGCCAGGTAGCGCGGAGCTGCGCACAGCAGCCGGCGATTGGGCGCGATGTGCCGGGCGATCACCCGGGTATCGGGCGGCTCGCCAAAACGGATGCACACATCGAACACATCGTCGGCAAGCGACGGCGGGCTTGCGGACAATTGCAGTTGCACATCCACGGTGGGATAGTCGCGCACGAAGCGCGAGATCAGCGGCGAGATGTATGAGCGGCCGAAGCCCAGTGTGGCGTTGACGCGCAGCAGGCCCTTGGGCACATCCTGCGCCGCCGTGAGCCGGTGATCCAGCGCTTCGATATCGAGCAGGATACGGCGCGCATTCTCGACCAGGATCATGCCCTCCGGCGTGAGACTCATGCGACGCGTTGTGCGATTGACGAGCGACACGCCCAGGCGTTTCTCAAGCTGCGTGAGATGTTTGCTCACCGCCGCCGTGGTCACGCCCAGATCGCGGCTGGCCGCGCTCAGGCTGGGATGGGAAGCCAGCACTGAAAAGAAAGACAAATCGACGGGTAAAAGCGAAGCCTTCATCGCGCTCTCATTGTTGAATTCAAGTTAACGATGCCTTCACTTTAGTCGTCGTATCGCACGCCGTCCACGCCCTATATTGCTTGCATCCTAATCGACTCCAAGGACGAGCACCCCATGAAGACCTATCGCATCGCAACCATTCCCGGCGACGGCATCGGCAAGGAAGTGATTCCCGCCGGCCAAGAAGTGTTGAGCGCCTTGGCGCAGACGGATGGGAGCTTTACGTTCGCGTTCGAGAACTTCGAATGGGGCGGCGACTGGTATCGCAAGCACGGCGAGATGATGCCGGCCGACGGGCTGGACGCCCTGCGCGACAAGGACGCCATCCTCTTCGGCTCGGCGGGCGACCCCGATATTCCCGATCACATCACGCTCTGGGGCCTGCGGCTGAAGATCTGCCAGGGCTTCGATCAATACGCCAACGTGCGCCCGACCCGCATCCTGCCGGGCATCGACGGCCCGCTCAAACGCTGCGGCCCCAACGATCTCGACTGGGTGATCGTGCGCGAAAACTCCGAAGGCGAATATGCGGGCGTAGGCGGCCGGGTGCATCAGGGGCACCCGATCGAAGCGGCGACCGATGTGTCGATGATGACGCGTGCGGGCGTCGAACGCATCATGCGTTACGCCTTCAAGCTGGCGCAATCGCGACCGCGCAAACTGCTGACCGTGGTGACCAAAAGCAATGCGCAACGCCATGCCATGGTGATGTGGGATGAAATTGCCGTACAGATCGCGCAAGAATTTCCCGACGTCACCTGGGACAAGGAACTGGTCGACGCTGCCACTGCACGCATGGTCAATCGCCCCGCCACGCTGGACACCATCGTGGCCACCAATCTGCATGCCGATATCCTGAGCGACCTGGCCGCCGCGCTTGCCGGCAGCCTGGGCATCGCCCCCACCGGCAACATCGATCCAGAGCGGCGTTATCCGTCGATGTTCGAGCCGATTCACGGCTCGGCATTCGACATCATGGGCCGCGGCTTGGCCAATCCCGTCGGCACGTTCTGGTCGGTGGTGATGTTGCTCGAGCATTTGGGCGAGCATGCCGCCGCACAACGCGTGATGGCGGCCGTCGAGCATGTGACGCGCAACCCGGCATTGCATACGGGCGATCTGGGCGGCACGGCGAAAACGGTGGACGTGACCCGCGCTGTCTGCGAGCACCTGGCGCAGTCGGGTCAACGCAAAGCGGCGTAGCGGTATAGAGCCGTCGCAGCAAAGCGGTGTAGCGGTGTTGAGGCGTGATTTCACGGCACGCGCTCGCCGTCTCACATCACCTGCACGTCACGCCACACAGAATGGCGAGCGTGCAGTGTTGAATATCTAAAACAATACCGAGGAGACACTCATGCACGCTTACCGTTCGCTCAATCCCCTATCTGCCGTTCGCACGGCGGCTACGGATCTCACAGACTGCGCAGATCGGACAGACCGCACGGCTTTAGCTGTTCGCAAGGATCTCAAGGATCGCGGCCGACGCACCCTGCTCACCACGATCGGCGGCGCGCTTGCGGCCATGGCGCTGTGTTGGAGCAACGCCGCATCTGCGGCCGAGTGGCCAACGAAGCCTGTGAGTCTCGTCGTACCGTTTGCTGCGGGCGGCACCACGGATGTGCTCGCGCGCGCGCTGGCGGAAAGCTTGTCGCAGCGTATCGGGCAGCCCGTGATTGTTGAAAGCCGTGGCGGCGCAGGGGCCACGATCGGTGCCGCTTATGTGGCGCGCGCAGATCCCGATGGCTACACGCTGCTGATCGGCGCGGTGCATCACACCATCGCAACCAGTGTCTACAAAGGTTTGCCCTACGATTTTCAGAAAAGCTTCGAGCCGCTCACCACCGTTGCGTTGGTGCCCAATGTGCTGGTCGTCAACGCCAATACGCCCGCCAAGAATGTGGCTGAGCTGATTGCCTTGGCCAAGCAATCGCCCGGCAAGATGTCGTATGGCTCCAATGGCGCGGGTACCGCGCAGCATTTGATCGGCACCCAGTTTTCGAGCCTTGCCGGCGTGGACATCATGCATGTGCCCTACAAAGGAAGCGGCCCGTTGACCACCGATCTGGTGGGCGGGCAGATCTCGATGTCGTTCGACACCGTGACCCCCGTGCTGCCGCAGATCACCGCCGGCAAGCTGCGGGCTCTGGCCGTTACCACCGCCAAGCGGTCATCGGCCTTGCCGGATGTACCGACCCTGGCGGAAAGCGGCATGCCGGGCTTCGATCTGGGTACCTGGTTTGGCGTGCTGGCACCGGCGGGCACGCCCCCAGCGATCCTCGATCGATTGAATAAGGAAATGGTTGCGGTGATTCAGTCGCCGGATTTTCGCAGCAAGATGGCGGCGATCGGCGCCGAACCGATCGGCGATACGCGGGCGCAGATGGCCAAGCAGATCGCCGACGACACCAGCCGCTTCGCCAAGCTTGTGCGCGACAACAATGTGGCCGTGAACTGAGTTCAGGTGCGCGGGAAGGCGCCGCGTGAACAGCGGTGTTGAACTGGTGCGTTGCACAGTCCGCTGAAGTGGTGCGTTGAACTGGTGTGTTGAACTGGTGCGTTGAAACTGGTGCGTTGAACTGTCCGCTGAGATTGTGCGTTGTAATGAGGCGGCGTCAATGCGCAACGCAGACGGCGCGGCTTAAACGCCGCCGCCCAGCGCCCGATAAAGTGCCACGCGATTCTCCAGCGCCAGCTGCAGCGCACTCAGGTAGGTTTGCTGCGCCGAGTACAACGTGCGCTGGGCATCCAACGCGTCGAGGAAGGTGCCCACCCCGCGCCGATACAAGGCGTCCGATAGCCCGTAGCTTTCCAATGACGCCTCGTAAAGCGCGCGTTGCGCATCGACCTGTTCGTCGATCGTGCCGGCGCGTGCCAGCGCATCGGCCACGTCTCGAAACGCCGCTTGCACGGCCAACTCATAATCGGCCAACAAGCCGTCGCGTTGTGCACGCGCGTAGGCAAGATTGGCGCGATTGAAGCCGCCATCGAAGATCGGGATGCTGATCGAGGGCGCAAACGACCAGGCCTTGTTGCCTGAAGAGAACAATCCAGAGAGTTCATTACTGGCGAATCCGCCACTGGCCGTCAGGCTCACGCGCGGGAAGAACGCCGCGCGGGCCGCGCCGATGTTCGCGTTGGCAGCCAGGAGCGAATGTTCGGCCTGCGCCACATCCGGACGCGAGAGCAACACCGTTGACGACATGCCCGCGGGTACCGCCGCAAACATCGCGGTTTCCGGCGACAACGATGCCGGCAGCCAATCCTCGTCGACCGGTTGGCCCACCAGCAACTGCAAGGCATTGCGATCCTGCGCGATCAAGGTTCGATAATTGGCCACATCCGATCGGGCACGCTGAAAGATCGTCTCGGCTTGGCGCAGTTCATTGCGAGACGAAATGCCGCCCGACAAGCGGGCTTGGATCAGCTTGACGGTCTGCGCTGCACTTGCCTGCGTTTGCTGTGCCACTTCGAGCAACGCACGATCGGTGGCCAGCAGGATGTATGCGTTCGATACCTCGGCCACCACGCTGATGCGCGCGGCCCGTGCTGCCTCTTCTGTAGCGAGGTATTGCTCCAGCGCCGCGCGCGACAGACTGCGCACACGTCCGAAGAAATCGAGTTCATACGCGCTGAGACCTGCAGAAACAGAATACGAGTTCCCGACGATCGAGGTGCTGTCGCCGCCTGTAGCGATCTGGGTGCGCGACCGTGTGTAGTCGCCTCCTGCCGATAACGTGGGAAACAGGTCGGAGCGCTCGATGCGGTACTGCGCGCGCGCCGATTCGATATTTGCAGCGGCACGACGGAGATCGCGGTTATTCAACAGCGCCGCGTCGATCACTCGCGACAGCTTGGGCTCCTGCACAAACTGCTGCCACGGCACGGGCAATGCGACGTCTTGCGCCTGTGCGCCGGCGGTCTGCCGGCCCACATCGCCATAAGCGTCACCGGTGGGCCACTGCGCCGGCACGGGCGACTCGGGACGCACGTAGTTCGGATCGAGCGTGCATCCGCCTAGCGCCAACAAGCCAACGAATAGGAATGAAAACTTCACGGCTGCACCTGACTCGGGCTTTGCGCCTGCGGCGCGCGGCCCCGCAAGGCCATCTTTCGCACCAAGACGAAAAACAAGGGAATGAAGAAAACGGCGAGCACGGTTGCGGTCAACGTACCGCCGATCACACCGGTGCCGATGGCGATCCGGCTATTGGCACCGGCGCCGGTGGAAATCGCGAGCGGCGTGACGCCGGCGATAAACGCGAGCGACGTCATCAAGATCGGCCGCAGCCGCAGGCGCGCACCCTCGATGGCGGCGTCGACCAGTGTGGCGCCACGACGTTCGGCGGCTTCGGCAAATTCGACGATCAGAATCGCGTTTCTTGCTGCAAGCCCGATGGTGGTCACCAGCGCCACCTGGAAGTAGATATCGGCCTCCAGGCCACGCATCGTCGCCGCCAGCAAGGTGCCCACCACGCCCAACGGAATCACCAGCAAGACGGACAACGGGATCGACCAGCTCTCGTACAGGGCGGCCAGGCAAAGAAACACAATCAGGATCGACAAGGCATACAGCCATACCGCCTGGCCGCTGGAGAGGCGCTCTTGATAAGAGAGGTCGCTCCACGCGAACGCGGTGCCGGCGTCGATCTGGCCGGCCAACGACTCCATCGTGTCCATCGCCGCGCCCGAGCTGATGCCTGCCGCACCCTGCCCCTGAATCGCGTAGGACGCCAGCCCGTTGTACCGCTCCAGATTGTCCGGGCCGCGCTCCCAGTGCGATGTCGCGAAGGCCGAGAACGGGGTCATCGCGCCCGACTCGCTGCGCACATGCCACTTATCCAGGTCCTCAGGTTTGGACCGGAACTGACCGTCGCCTTGCATATACACGCGCTTCACGCGCTCGCGATCGATGAAGTCGTTCACATACGTGCTGCCCCAGGCCGAGGTGAGCGTGGCCGCCACATCGGACAGCGCCAGGCCATTGGCCACGGCTTTGCTCTGGTCGATATCCACCTTTAACTGCGGCGTTTCTTCCAACCCGCCAGGACGCACTGCGGCAAGATTGCCGTCCTGCATCGCCAATCCCAGCAATTGATTGCGACGCTCGAGCAATTGCGCGCGGCTCGTACCGGGGGTGGCCTGCAGTTGGAACGAGAAACCGCCGGATTGCCCCAGGCCTTGAATCGCCGGCGGCGAGAGTGCATAGATCTGGGCATCGCGGGCCGCCGAGAAGCCGGCCATGGCGCGATTGGAAATGCTGTCGGCGCGGCTTTCGACGCCTTTGCGATCGGCCCAGTCTTTCAGCGCAACGAAGGCCAGGCCGGTGTTCTGGCCGCTACCGCCAAAGCCGAAGCCCACGATCGAGAAAATCGCTGCCGTATTGTCTTTTTCGTCTTCCAGATAATGGCGTTCGACGCTGCGAGCCACTTCAAGGGTGCGTGCCTGCGAAGCCCCCACCGGCAACGTGAACTGCACCATGTTCGAACCCTGATCCTCGGACGGCAGGAACCCGCTGGGCATGCGCTGATACAGCACGACCAGTACCACGGCGAGCGCGCCGTAGATCAGCATGAATCGCAACGGGCGCTTGAGTACACCGCTTACCGAGCGCTCATAACGATCCAGATTGCGATCGAACGTGCGGTTGAACCAGCCGAAGAACCCGCGGCGTTCGCCGTGGTGTCCCGGCTTGAGCATCACCGCGCACAAGGCCGGTGTGAGGATCAACGCCACCACGACGGACAGCACCACCGACGTCACGATGGTGATCGAGAACTGCCGATAGATCACGCCGGTAGAGCCGCCGAAAAACGCCATGGGCAGGAACACCGCCGCCAGCACCACGCCGATGCCGATCAACGCACCGTTGATCTCATGCATCGATTCGATCGTGGCATCGCGCTGCGACAGGCCCTTTTCCTGCATGAGGCGCTCGACGTTTTCGACCACCACGATGGTGTCATCCACCAGCAAGCCGATGGACAACACGATGCCGAACAACGTGAGCGTATTGATCGAGTATCCCGCCAGCCACAGCACACCGAATGTGCCCAGCAGCACGACCGGGATCGAGATCACCGGAATGATCGTTGCGCGCCAGTTCTGCAGGAAGACGAACATGACGAGCACCACCAACACCATTGCCTCAGCGAGCGTCTTGACGACCTCTTTGACCGAGAGCTTGATGAAATCGGTGTTGTCCAACGGGAACGACAACGCATAGCCGTCGGGCAGACCCTTTGCGAGATCCTGCGCCAGCGTCTTTACACCTTCTGCTGTGGCCAGTGCGTTGCTGCCCGGCGCCAATTGCACGGCCAGGCCCGATGCGGGATGGCCGTTGAGGCGCGTGACGATGCTGTAGTCCTCATTGCCGAGTTCGACCCGCGCCACGTCTTTCAGCAACACTTTCGAGCCGCCCGTATTGCCGCGCAAGATGATGTTCTCGAACTGCTCGGGGGTGCGCAGCCGCGACTGGGCGGTCACCGTGGCGTTCAACTCCTGGCCCGCCGGCGCCGGCAATGCGCCGATCCGGCCAGCCGATATCTGCGTGTTCTGCGCCTGGATTGCCGCATCCACGTCCGATGGCATGAGCCCGTATGCCGCCAGTTTGGAGGGATCAAGCCAGATACGCATCGCGTATTCCGAGCCGAACACCTGCACGCCGCCCACGCCAGGCACGCGCGACAGCGCATCCTGGAAATTGCTCACCAGATAATCGGAAATGTCAGTAGAACTGGCGCGATCCGTTTCGTCGAAGATCGCCATGATCAGCAGAAAATCGCTCTGCGCCTTGGCCACCGTCACGCCCTGGCGTTGCACCTCGGAGGGTAGCCGCGGCAAGGCCTGCTGAATCTTGTTCTGCACCTGGATCTGGGCGTTGTCGGCGTCGGTGCCTTGATCGAACGTCACGGTGATCGTGGCGGTGCCGGTCGAGCTCGACGACGAGCTGAACGACTGCAGCCCATCGATCCCCACGAGCTGCTGCTCGAGAATTTGCGTCACGCTGTTTTCCAGCGTGCCCGCCGACGCGCCCGAGTAGGTCGCGGTGACGCTGACCGTAGGCGGTGCCACATCGGGATAAAGGGCAATCGGCAATGCGCGCAAGGCCATCAGGCCAAACAGCATGGTGGCGATCGCGAGGACCCACGCGAAGATGGGCCGATCGATAAAGAATTTCGCCAACACTTATTTTTTCTCCGCCGCGGCCGGGGCTTCCGGCGAGGCCGCAGGCTTTGCGGACGTGCTGTCTGTCGCGGACGCTGCCGGCGGCTCACCCGGCGATGCTTCCGGCTTGGCGCCGGCAAACGTCTTGCTCACATCAAGCGGCTCGACCACCGCCCCGGCACGCGTCTTCTCCACCCCTTCGACGATCAAACGATCGCCCGCTGCGAGGCCTTTGGCGATCAACCACGTGTTGCCGATGGCCCGCGAGGTTTCCACCGCACGCTGCGCGACCTTGTTGTCGGCATCGACCACCAATGCGACGGCGTTGCCTTTCGCATCGCGCATGATGCCCTGCTGCGGCGCGAGAATGCCACGCGGCTCGACGGCCTCATTGACGATCGCCTGCACATACATCCCGGGCAACAGCACTTCATCGGGGTTGGGGAACGTTGCGCGCAAGGTGACCGAACCGGTTTCCTGATCCACGGCCACTTCCGAGAACTTCAACTGCCCCGTATGGCCGTAAACCGTGCCGTCTTCCAATCGCAGCGACACTTCCGTGGCACCGGGATCGACCTGCCCGCTTCCCAGCATCCGCTTCAATCGCAGCAGCGACGCACTCGATTGATTCATGTCGACATACACCGGATCCAGCGCGCGGATCGTGGCCAACGCGTCGGTTTGGTTGACGCCGACCAACGCGCCCGCCGTGACCGCGCTGCGACCGATCCGGCCGGAGATGGGCGCCGTGATCTTGGTGAAACGGAGTTGAATCTGGGCACTTTCGAGCGCGGCCTTTTGCTGCGCCACATTGGCCACCGACTGCCGATAAGTGGCCTGGGCATCGTCGGCATCCTGGCGCGCGACGGCATCGATCTTCACCAGATCGGCAAACCGTTCCGACTTCAGGCGCGCGGCCGCAACGGTGGCCTGTGCATTGGCCAACGCCGCCTGCGCCTCGTTCACGGTGGCCTGAAACGGCGCCGGCTCGATTTGATAGAGCACGTCACCCGCCTTCACCAGCGATCCTTCCTCGAACAAACGCGCCTTGACGATCCCGGCCACCTGCGGCCGCACTTCCGACATCAGGTAGGGCGTGGTTCGTCCGACGAGCTCCGTGGTGAGCGCGACGGGCTGCGCCTGCAAGGCGACCACACCGACCTTCACAGGCGGTGGCGGGGCCTGCGGCGGCTCCTTGCTGCACGCCGCGATCAACAACAGTAAGGAGAGACGTGCAAACTTCATCAAGGGCATGGCAACGATATCGAGGCAGGTAAGACGCGGCAATCGGCCGCGCCGCGCATTAGAAAGCGTAGAGGATGGAGGCCGCGCCGAAGGCGCTGGTGTCGCGTTCGACGATCGGGCTATCGCGTGCATCGCCCAGCAGCGTCTTCACGCCAACTGTGGTGCTGGTCATCCAGCTTTTGTTGATGCGATACGTCCACGTGGTGGTGAGCGCGGCGGACTTGAAACCGGCCGAAGGCGAGTACGCCTCCAACCCGGCACGGCTGCGCGCCGCGTTCGATCGGCTTACCCCAAACCAGGTATTCATGTAATCGTCATTGGCCCAGGTGGTGCTGGCGCCCAACGAAATGGTGCTTTCGGGCGACTGGAACACCGCATAGCTCGCCCCCAGGTCCACCGTGGCGCCGTAGTTCGACTTCAGCGCCTGGCGCGCATCGATCGAGAAGCTGGCGCGGCCGGGCTTGTACTCGACGAAGCCGCCGGCCAATCCGTGAAAGTCGACATCGGGCAACCCGCGCAGTCGCGTATGGTCGGACGAATCCCGACCCAGCCCCAAGCCCAGATAGACGCCGGCGGTCAGGTCTTGCGCCAAGGGCGCTTTCAAACCGAGGCCGGGCAGGCCGTTACGCGAACCGATGAAAAAGGCGCCGGACTGATAATTGAGCACCGGCACGGGCACCGCGCGGTAGTCGCGCGACCCTTCGTACTCCGGCACCACGCCCACGCCAACACCGATCATGCCCTGCGCCTGCACGTGCGCGGCGCACGCCAAGAGAATAGGAAGCGCCAAGAGGGCCGGGGTTCGAAAGCGAAAATTGCGTGCTGCCACTGAGGTGTCCATCTGAAAATGCGCGGCGGACGCGATCGCCCGCCACTGGTTTGCAGGGGATGCTAGGCGATAGCCGGCACAATAGACTCCGCCCTAAGGCGGGTTTTCCCTCGGTCGAAAGTCCCAATTGATTAAGCAGGTGTTGCTAAGCGGGGGCCGGCCCGCTGCCACCGGGGGCACGCGATGTTCAGTCGCTTTTGCCATCGGCCGACATCAGCCCTTCGCGCCAGGCGAAGGCGACGGCTTCGGTGCGATCGCTAAGTTGCAGCTTGGCCAACACGCTGCTCACATGGGTTTTCACCGTCTTCTCGCTGATGTGGAGTGTTTCGGCGATGCGGTTATTCGATCTGCCCTTGGCAAGTTCCTGCAGCACCGCGCGCTCGCGGTCCGACAATGGCTCGAAGGGATCGACCTGGGGCGTATTGACGCGCCGGACCACCGTCAACACGCGCCGTGCAATCTTCGGATGGATGACCGCTTCGCCCCGTGCGACACGGCGCAGGGTATCGATCAACTCGTCGCCCAGCATCGTTTTGACGAGAAACGAATGGGCGCCCGCCTCGATCGCGGAAAACACCAGATCGTCGTCTTCGGTGGAACTCAGCACCACGATGCGACTGTCGGGACACTGCTGCGTGAGCGTAGCAATGACCGAAGCGCCCGATGAACCCGGCATCATCAGATCGAGAATGATCATGGCCGGCGCACGCGCAAGCGTCAGCGCGACCGCCTGCTGCCCGTCGGATGCCTCACCCACCACTTCGAAATCGTCGGTGGTTTCGAGCAGGCTGCGAATGCCTTCGCGCACGATGGCGTGATCGTCTGCAATCAGCACGGTGGTTTTCATGTTGCGCCCAGAAGCGTCGGGTTATCGAAAAAGACGCGGATCGTGGTGCCGGCACCGCCCGCGCTATGCAACTGGAATTGCCCGTTGGGCAGCGTCTCGGCACGATGACGCATATTGGTGAGCCCCATCCCATCGCCCGTTCCGGCAGCCACATCGAAGCCATTGCCGTCGTCCACGATCAGCCACTCGTACCGCTCTGCATGGCGCCGCAGCGCGACAGTGACCTGACTGGCGCCGCTGTGACGCGCGGCATTGGACGCCGCCTCCAGGGCGATGACCATCAGCTCAACACCCAATTCAGGGCGCGCTTTCAACGCCTCATCGTCGTCGGCTTCCACCTCGACCGACAAGGCAATATCGTTGCCGGACAGCAAAACAGCCAGGCTTTCCTGCAATGCGGCCGATAGTCCAAGCTCGCTGACGGTGGGCGCTGAAAGCCGCGTAATGATGTTGCGCAAGTCGTTTTGCAGATGATCCGTGAGCGCCAACGCCGCTTCGGTCAGCCGCAAACTGGCGGGGTCATCACGGTGCTGCTTGCGCAGGATCGACAGTTGTAGCCCCAGGGCAAAGCACCGCTGCTTGGCGGTGTCGTGCAGATCCCGTGCGAGACGATTGCGCTCTTCCAGCGCGGCCAGATTCTGTTTGACGCGAATCACGTTGTTGAGCGCATCGGCCATCGTGTCGAAGTTATCGGCCAACTGCCGGAATTCATCTTTGCCGTGATCGTTGATGCGAGCGCCCAGATTGCCGTCGGCCCATTGTGCGGCCGTGGCTTCGGCCCGCCGAATGCGCCGCAACAAGAATCCCACGAGGATCAGCGCGTTGATGCAGCAGGATCCCACGATATACGGCACGAGCCACGTCCAGCCGCGCGTGAGGGCGCCGCCCAGGATCTCGCTCACGCTCAAACCCGCGATGCCCACTGTCATTACCGCGCCCGGCTCGGATGCCGGCATGATCGACTGAATGCGCGACCAGCCGCCGAAACGGTTCGGACTGAGCGTCTCGCCGCCCGCTTGCCCCGATTGCCGTGCCTCGAAATCGCGCATGCCTTGCAGCAGTTCGACATTGGCATTGGCTGGGAAACTGCACTGCGACCGCCCATCGGAAAACGTCAACACCAGCCGGCCTTGTTCGATCGAATCCTGGAAATCGTTGCGCGGATCGCCGCGAATGCCCTGCTGCTCATAGAGATTGCGCGTCAAGGACCGCATCAACCTGCCGCAGTCGGTGGCGCGTGGCGCCTCTTGCTGCGTGAGAATCCGGTATTCGTCGAACGCATTGGCGAGCGATCGCTCGAAGGCGGGCGACTCGATGCTGTGGCGCACATCGCGTTGGTATATCCAGCTGAATACCGCTGTCAGCCCGATCGTCGATATGAACGACGTCAGGAGCAGGCTCAACGTGTATTTCCAGAACAATTTGCGCTGCCATGAGAACAAACTCGGCGACATGGGGCGGGCGAGGCGGCGGGCGGTCATAGGCAGGACGGGAAATCGGCGACGGGCAAGCAGCGGCGCCAAGGCGCGGGAGCGTTTCAGGAAACGTGAGCGGGCTATTTCAACACATCACTTGAAGGCGGCCTCAGCCCGGCCATCGGGTCGGCCGAATGCCGGATCGCATGCGCAGCCTGTCAGATCCGCTACAAATAATGAGCAAATTTGATGAAAATTCCACGCACGCGAAGCGAAACTGGGTCATCTCGTTAACGCCGACCCTGCCATGTTGACTCACATTCGCGCAGTGCATCGCGTCACCGGGCGGCCCCGAATACCCGCCCGAGGTGCCGTTTTTACCCTTCTGCTGGCGGCCGCATGCCTGCCTTTGCACGCGGCCGTTGCCGAGAATGCGCCGTCGGCGAGCACTTCGCCTCCCGCTGCGGGATCGACCACCACACCCTGCAACGGGCCTTCCAGCAGCATGAACGCTTGCAGTACGCCCAGTCATGCCGGTGAGGCAGCCAGCAATGCCAAGCCTGAGCCGGGGGCCGCGCCTGCCGCAACGCCCCCGGCAACGGCCCCCACGCCTGCACATCCCGGCACGCCGCAACGCGGCGATCCACGCAAAGTGGCGCGCGGGGCGTTGTTCTGGCAGTGGTTGTTCCGCTCGAAAGGCGCGTGAAGGCGACCGGCTCGCACGATTCTTGCAAACCGATAGCCCTTGCGTGCGCGTAGCGCACCCACTCGCTTAAGGAACGCAATGCCTACACCCGACCAGAAGTACATCGATTTCCTCCTCGAACGCTCCATGCTGGCGCAAGCTCGGCAACGCGCGAAGTCGTATGGCGGGCAAGGTCGGATGTGGATGCATGCCTATGCCGAGACGCGGCCCCGGGCCGTGTCGACGGTGGCATCGGTATGGTTTACCGCCTATCCCGGCGCCATCGTGACCGCGGAAGAAGATTCGGTACTGAAAACGCTGGGCGATGCCAAGCTGTGGCAGGCGCTATCCTCGATCGGCGTACAAGCCATTCACACCGGCCCCACCAAACTGGGTGGTGGATTGAAGGGTTACGAGGTGACGCCTACCGTTGACGGCAACTTCGACCGCGCCAGCTTTGCGATCGATCCGCGCTTTGGCACCGAAGAAGAATATCAATCCATCAGTCGCATGGCGTCGGCCTTCAATGCCATCGTGATCGACGATGTGATCCCCTCGCACACGGGCAAGGGCGCAGATTTCCGGTTGGCCGAATTGGCCTACGAAGATTATCCCGGCCTCTACCATATGGTTGAAATCAAAGAGGAAGACTGGCCGGTATTGCCTGAGGTGCCGGAGGGCCGCGACGCGGTCAATTTGCCGCCCGCGATCGTCGATATTCTCAAAGAGAAGTGCTATATCGTCGGCCAGTTGCAGCGCGTGATTTTCTTTGAGCCGGGCGTCAAGGAAACGGATTGGAGCGCCACCCCACCCATCGAAGGCGTGGACGGCAAAACCCGGCGCTGGGTCTACCTGCATTACTTCAAGGAAGGCCAACCGTCGCTCAACTGGCTCGACCCGTCATTTGCCGCACAACAGTTGATCATCGGCGACGCGCTGCATAGCCTGGACGTGATGGGTGCGCGCGGCTTGCGGCTCGATGCCAACGGCTTTCTCGGCGTCGAGCGACGCTCGCACGAGAATGCCTGGTCTGAAAGCCATCCGCTCTCGATCGTGGGCAACCAGTTGCTGGCCGGCACGATCCGCAAGGCGGGCGGGTTCAGCTTCCAGGAGCTCAACCTGACGGTGGACGACATCGCATCGATGTCCAAGGGCGGCGCGGATCTCTCGTACGACTTCATCACGCGCCCCGCTTATCACCACGCGGTCGCCACGGGCGACACCGAATTTCTGCGTTTGATGCTGCGCACTGTGCATCAATACGGCATCGATCCCGCCTCGCTGATTCATGCCATGCAAAACCACGACGAGCTCACGCTCGAACTGGTGCATTTCTGGACGCTGCACGCCAACGACACGTTCATGTTTCATGGCCAAACCTTGCCGGGTTCGATCCTGCGCGAGCATATCCGCGAGACGATGTACGAGAAGCTGAGTGGCGAGCATGCGCCATACAACTTGCGCTTCGTCACCAACGGCGTGGCCTGCACCTCGGCCAGCGTGGCCGCGGCCTCGCTGGGCATCCGCGAGCTGGATGCGATGAGTACGGAAGAGGTTGAGAAGGTCAAGAAAGTGCACTTGTTGATGGCGATGTTCAATGCCTTCCAACCTGGCGTGTTCGCGTTGTCGGGTTGGGATCTGGTGGGCGCATTGCCCCTGCCGGAGGAATTGGTCGCCGATCGCATGGGCGATGGCGATACGCGTTGGATTCAACGTGGCGCCTACGATCTGGTTGATGTCGATACCAATGCCGCGTTCTCCAACGAAGGCATGCCGCGCGCCAAGGCGCTGTATGGCAGCCTGACGTCGCAGCTCAACGATCCCGACTCGTTTGCCAGCAAGCTCAAGCGCATGCTGGCCGTGCGCCAGGCGTATGACATTGCCAGCAGCCGGCAAGTGTCGATTCCCGACGTGACCAATCCCGCTTTGCTGCTGATGATCCATGAGTTGCCGGCGGGTCGCGGTACACAGATCACGGCGCTCAACTTCGGACCCGAACCGATCAGCGAAAACGTCATCCTCGAATACGTCTCGCCGGGCCCCGTGATCGACATGATCAATGAACAGATCGAAGGCGATCTATTGGAAGATGGGCAGCTCACGATCACGCTGGATCCGTACGAAGGCTTGTCGTTGCGGGTGGTAAGCGTGCCCAGCGCATCGGTTGATGTCTGACGGTATGCAGGTCGCCGTCGGCGTGGACGGCTGCAAGGGCGGATGGTTTGCCGCCAAGCGCGACAGGGCCAGCGGCACCATTGAGGTTGCTGTGCTGGCGACCTTTGCACAACTTTTGGCGTGGGCACCCGCCTCGGCGGTGATCGGTATCGACATGCCGATCGGGCTGGCCACCGCCGCATCGCGCGACTGCGATACCGAAGCCCGCAAGCGATTGGGATGGCCGCGTGCGACCTCCGTGTTTTCACCGCCCGTGAGGGCCGTGTTGGGGGCATCGTCTTATGACGACGCCTGTACGCGCAATCGCGCCGCAGTGGGCCGGGCCATGTCCAAACAAGCGTTCAACATCCTGCCCAAGATCGCCGAATTGGATGCCGTGCTGCAAACGCTGCCCAGACAGCCGCAGCGCGTGTTCGAAGTCCATCCTGAATTGGCGTTCATGGCACTGGCCCAGTCGCGCAGCGGTGAAAGCGATGGCCGACGTGGCGGCGAGAAAAGCAAAGGCCTGGTCGAACCCAAACGTACAGCGGCGGGTCACGCCCGCCGGTTGGCGCTATTGCCCACCGAGTATCGCGAGGCAGTCGACCACGCGCTCACGAACAGGAAGCGCGCTGAATGCGCGGCCGATGACGTGCTGGATGCCTTCGCGGTGTTGTGGAGCGCCGAGCGGTGCGTGAAGGGCGACGCCATCGCGATTGCCGCGAAGCACGAAGTAGATGACGCAGGGCTGGAGATGAATATTCGGTATTGAGATGCCCCACATCACACGTTATTGCGCCTCGATCTTCGCCGTTTCCACCCAACCCTTCCAGCGCTGCACATCCTGCACCACAAACGCTTTGAATGCTGCAGCATCCATGGCTTCGGGCTGCAACCCCAACTGAACGAAGCGTTGCTGCGTATCCGCATCGTTCACGGCTTCGCGAACGAATCCATTGAGTGTCGTGACGACCGCGTCGGGCGTACCGGCCGGGGCAGAGATACCCAGCCACCCTTCCACCACAAAGCCGGGATAGCTGCTTTGCGTGGTGGGCACCTTTGGCCAAGAGGGGCTTGGCGACTGACCGGTCACGGCGATCGGCTTGAGCCTGCCGCCGGCGATCTGCCCCATCGCCGTGAGGTAGTCGACGAAGGCGAACTGAATCAGTCCACCGCTCAAGTCGGTCAGGATTTGCGTCACGTTCTTATAGGCTGCGCCTTCGACCTTCAAACTCGCATATTGCTTGAGCAGTTCGGCAGGCACTTGCGACGAAGAACTGTAGTAGCCGAAAAAAACTTTCTCAGGCGTCTCGCGCGCAGCAGTCACGAGTTCAGCCAACGTATTGAATCGGCTATCGGGCGCCACCACGGCAACCGTGCCGAACTTGCCGATCATCGCCACATCGACGAAATCGCGCGCGGCGTTGTAGGGGAGGTTCTTGTAGAGAAATTGATTGGCCGACTGCGTTGAGTTGGTCGACAACAGCAGCGTGTAGCCATCAGGTGCGGCCTTCTGCACCGCAGTGGTACCGATGATACCGCCCGCGCCCGCACGGTTTTCCACGACGACGTTCATGCCATGCGCCTGGCTCAGATACTTGGCAAGGGTACGCGCGGTAAGGTCCGCCGCGCCACCGGCGGCCGACGGCACCACCAGCGTGACGGGCTTCGTGGGCCACGCATCCGCCGCGATGGCGTTTGCTCCCAAAGCCAACGCGCTCAACGCTACTACGCTGATGCTAAAGCGGCGCAATACCGAACTGAAAAACATGATCCGTCTCCTGAAGGACGGCTCGGATCTAGACGTCCGATGCCGCGAAATATCGGTTGAATTAAGGCAATGACGATGACGTTGAAGCGGGCACGGCAAGCGGAACCGATGAGGCCGCCTCGGCTGCAGCCGACGGCGCGCCAAACTGGCGGGCATACCACTCAAAAATAGCCTCGGCGCTGGCCTGCCAGCGCGCGCCATACATCATGCTGTGTGGTTGCCCGGGCAAGCATTGGTAGGCCAACCCCAGAAAGCGTGCGATCGATTCATCCTGGCCGGCAGGATGCCGCGCAGGATCGTCCAGCTCGGCTTCAAAACAGATACCAGGACACGTCACACTGTCTGCGTGCACAGGGACGCGCAACAGATAACGATCGTTGAGCACGCGCGGGCTTTCCGCACTCAGCCTGGCGGCAACTGCAGACACATCGCAACCTTCGTCGGCGCCAACGAAGCGGCTGCGAACTTCGTCCGCATTCGGCGGCGGTACCAGCCCTTGGAGCGGCACGGCGGGCAAGGCCCGCGCGCCGGCGAGATTACCCGGCGGCGATGGCGCCAGTAGTACCAAACCCTGCACCCTTCGGTGCCGCGCCGCCAGCATGGCAGGCACCGCCCCCATGCTGTGGCCGACGAGAACAACAGGACGATCGAGCACGTCGCAAGCACGACGCACGCACTGGCCCAGATCCTCAATGCCCATCGTCGCAAAGTCAGGTGCACCGGCCAACGCGCCGTGCCCAGGCAGATCGATGGCAAAGCAATCGATCTCGCGCTGCGCGAAATAGCGCAAGTAGTGCGCGTAGCACCAGGCGCCGTGATATGCGCCAGGCACGAACAACACCGCCGGGTACGGGGCGGTCGTTGCATCTGCGGCGGCTTCGCGCCCAACCACCAGTTCGAATTCGCTTCCTCGCAGGCGTGGCAGGCAATCGATCGCCGTAAAATCCAGGTGCGCAGGATCGGAGGTGCCGGTGGCAATGACCGTTGCGGTGGCGGTAGGGGTCAATAAGCTCATACCGCTCATCTTAGGAGGTGGCGATCGATAAGAAAAATTAAAATATCATATCGGCACATCAGAAAAACCTATCTGGCAGGAACTCATGTTTTCACTGCAGATCTGCCGCTATTTCGTTTGGGTCGCCGAGACGGGCAGCTTTCGCGCCGCAGCCCTGCGCGCACATCGGTCGCAACCGGCCATTTCGCTGGCCATCAAGGATATGGAGGCACGGCTGGGGCAGCCGCTTTTCGAGCGCGGCAGTCCCATCGTGCTGACGGCATTCGGGCGCGAATGCCTGGAGGTGATCAAGCGCCTGGTGGAGCATGCACATTCCGTCGACGAACTGCTTTCGAGCCTGGCCCGCCGCAATACGAGCTTTTTGCGTGTCGCCAGCATCATGTCGTTCGCCACGCATTGGATGCCGCAACTGGTCGAACAATTTCGCGCCCAGCATCCGCAGGTCGCGCTGCAGATCCAGGACCACAATTCAGAAGGCGTCGAACGCATGGTGCTGGACGGCCAGATCGATTTGGGTATTTGCAGTGAAGTCAGCCACGACCCGCGGCTGAAGTTCACGCCTTTGCTGGAAGATACCTTCGGTCTCGTCTGCCATCGCGGCCATCCGCTGGCCGAGCGAAAATCGCTCACATGGCAGCAGATCGCCACGTTGCCCAACATGATCGGCACCGTGGCACATCGGCAGCTCGACGGCTATCCCCAGGCCGCATTCCTGCGCCATCCCGATTTCTTCGTGTCCAACATGCTGTCGATGATTGCCATGCTGGCACGCGGCATCGGCGTAACGGTGCTTGCACAATTGGGCGTGCCCCCCGATCGCGATGATCTGGTGTTCGTGCCGTTGAGAAAGCCGAGCATCGACCGTCGGCTTGGCATCATGCAGCTTGCCGATGCCACGCCAACCGTTGCCAGCCGCGCGATGGAAAATTTGCTTTTGACGGTGGTGGCGGAGCCGGTTAGCCGGCCGTGACGGTCATGCCCCCATCGGCCATCACGACCGCCCCCACCATAAAGCTGGCACGGTCCGACGCCATGAACGCCACGATCTCGGCGATCTCTTCAGGCTGCGCCGCACGGCCGATCGGCGCGCCTTGTCCGTGCTCGGCAAGAAATGCCGGCCCATCTTCGACCACGTCGTTCAGAATGTTGGTCACGACATCGCCCACACCGATGGCGTTCACGCGGATGCCGTGACCAATCGCTTCAAGCGCCAAGGTGCGTGTGAGCTGCGCCAGTGCGCCCTTCGAGGCGGTATATGCCGCGATCGTAGGGAAAGCAATGTAGGACGCATACGACGCGATATTGACGATCGCGCCACTTTTCTGGGGAATCATTGCCTTGACTGCTTCGCGGCAATGCAGGAAAGCGGCCGTCGCATTGACCGCCTGAATGCGTTCCCAATCGGCGCGCGTCATGTCGACCACCAACTTGTTGATGATGATTCCAGCGTTGTTCACCAGGATATCCAAACGGCCGAACTGCTCGACGGCGACAGCGACCGCATGTTCTGCTGCCCCGTCCTGCGTAATGTCGGCGACCACGGGCACAAGCCCCGGACGCGCAAGCGCCTCGACGTTGCCGTCGATATCTTCAGCGACGACCTTTGCGCCGCGGGCGTGAAGCATCAACGCGATGGCGCGGCCGATGCCGCTCGCCGCGCCAGTCACCAGGGCAACCTTGCCGGCAACTTCATCTTGATGGATAGCGATGTTTTGAGCCATGTCGAATCTCTCTCATTCAAGCGACGGGCAGCGGAATGCCGCCATGTGTGCGATGAGGCACACACTGTCGCGAAACAGGGATTCACTTTCTCAAACCAGGGCTCGCCGTGCTTTCGCGCTCTTGCTGAAGCTGTTGGGATCTTGCTCGAAATGCACGGCCACACGCATTAAGATAGCCACATGAGCCCACCGTTTCGCCTGTTTTCAAGAGATCGGAGCACCGCTGAACACTTCGGCGCGTATCTCCCTGGCCAGGCACTCGACTTCGACGACCAGCATGCCTGGCAGAACGTCTACGTGCGCATTCTCACGCACCGAACCACCACGCAAAGCGTATTGGTGCCGGCGGTAGCAGAACCGCTGCTGGTGTGGATATTGGCGGGCACGGCCAACGTAGAAGAACGCGTACTGGGCGGCGAATGGAAGGCGTCCATCGTCAACGCGGGCGACTTTTTCCTGACCACCACAACCGCGCCTTACGAGATGCGCTGGCAGACCATCGACTGCGATGCGTTTCAGGTGCTGCACCTGTACCTGGGTTTGCCGATGCTGGAAGCCGCGCGACGCGATGTGCTTGGACGCAGCAATGTGCCATTGCGTTTGCGTGAGATTTCGGGCCAGCGCGATCCCGTGCTCTCGTCGCTACTCGATCGGCTCAAAACCGAAAGAATGGCCACGCGCAATGCGAGTCCGCTATTCGTGCAGGGGATCGCCCAAGCACTTGCCGTTCATCTCGTGCGCGGTTATCGCGATCCCGATTCGACGCGTACGCCCGGGGCCAGCGCGTTACCGGCCTTCAAACTGCGCCAGGTGGCGGCGCACATGGACGAGCACCTTGCCGCGCCCTTCGACCTTGCCATGCTCGCCGGCATTGCGGGCATGAGCGAATATCATTTCAGCCGGCTCTTCAAACGTGCCACGCGGCTGGCACCGTCGCTTTACTTCATCCGGCTGCGCATCCAGCGCGCGCGCGAACTGCTCGCAGAAAGTGACCTGAGCATCATCGACATCGGTTTGGCCGTGGGCTATTCGAACGCCAGTCACTTTTCGCAGATCTTTCGCCGTGAAGTGGGCATTACGCCCAGCGCGTATCGAAAGGGCGGCGGCCTGCTCGCCTAGCGCCGATGGGCATCCTGTTGGATACCCACCGGCGCCGCCGAGACGCCCGCCGCTCCGATCACGCAACCTGCGTCACCACCTCGCGCGTGGCGAACCAGCCGTCCAGGTTCTTCAACACCAAATCTGCCATGGCCTTGCGCGTTTCATGCGTGCCGCTGGCGATGTGCGGCAGCAGCACCACGTTGTCCATCGACCATAACGCTTCCGGCGTCTTGGGTTCGTGCTCGAACACGTCCAGGCCCGCCCCCGCGATGTCGCCTGCCTGAAGCGCCTGCACCAGCGCCGCTTCATCGACCACGCTGCCACGGGCCACATTGATCAGATACCCCTCTGATCCCAACGCCTTGAGCACCTCGGCATTGACGATGTGCTTGGTGGCGCTCCCGCCCGGCAATGCCAGCACCAGGTAGTCGCTCTCCCGCGCCAGGCTCAACACATCCTCGCAATAGCGGTAATGTGCGGGCACGTCTGTACGCGCGCGCCGGTTGTAGTAAGCGATATCCATGCCGAAGGCTTCGGCGCGCGCAGCGATCTGACGGCCGATATTGCCAAGCCCGACGATGCCGCAACGCTTCCCGCCAATCTTGCGGCCCAGCCCGAACGCCTCATTGGGCCAGCGGCCGGCGCGCACAAAGCGGTCGGCTTCGGCGATGCGCCGCGACACACCGAGAATCAAAGCCAACGCCGTATCCGCCACGCAATCGTCAAGCACGCCCGGCGTATTGGTGACCACCACGTTGCGCGCACGCGCGGCATCGATATCGATGGGGTCGTAGCCCACGCCGAAGCTGTTGATCACCTCCAGCGCAGGCAGGCTGTCGATCAAGGTTTTTGTGGCACCGAAGCGCCCGCTGGTGACGATGCCGCGCACCGTGGCACCGTGCTCGCGCAGGAAGGCCTCTTTATCCTCGATCGTCCACCACTTGTGCAAACGATACTTGCCTTCGAGATAGGCGATGATTTCGGGGATGAGCGGTCCCACCATCAGCAAGTCGATGGCGTGGGTGTCGGCGTGATCTTTCATGGCATCCGTAAGGGTTAATGCGGCAGTCAGACCGGTAGCGGTCTTCATTGACGCTCATTAATTGACGCTGAGTTTGCGGGTTTCGATGATCTTGCCGTATCGGGCGCGATCCTGCGCGGCTATTTTCATCAGTTCTTCGGGTGTCGAGCCATGCGCGATCGCGCCCTGCTCGATCAGATTCTTCTTTACCTCGGGGTTATCGGCGGCATCGCGCACCAGTTGCGAGAGCTTGTCGACAACCGCTTTCGGCGTGCCCTTGGGCGCCATCACCGCCGTCCACGACCCGGCGTTCGCGTCCTTTACCCCTGCCTCATCGAGCGTGGGCACGTTCTTCATCACCGGCGAACGCTGCTCGCCGGTCACCGCCAGCGCACGCAGATTGCCCGAATTCACATGCGACGTGGTTTCCAGCACCGAGGCAAAAAGCATATCCACATGACCGGCAATCAAATCGGTCATGGCCGGGCCGCCGCCTTTATAGGGCACGTGCATGAGCGTGGTGCCGGTGGACTGCTGGAACACCTCGCCCGCCATATGCGGCGCGCCACCCGTGCCCGAACTGGCAAACGTGTACTTACCCGGATCGGACTTGGCCAGTGCAATCAACTCGGCAACCGAATTGGCCGCGAGCTTGGGCGACACGACCAGTGCAAACGGCAAATCGCAGAACATGGCGACGGGTGCGAAGGCTTTTTCAGGATCGCTCTGCAGCTTGTAGAGCCACGGGTTGATCGCAAGCATCCCCGAGTTGGCGAATAGCACGGTATAGCCATCGGGGGTGGCACGCGCGACCACGTCGGCTGCGATCTGGCCGGCCGCGCCCGGGCGGTTTTCAACCACAAACGACTGCCCTGTCGCGCGGGCGAGCTGCGTGGCCAATAACCGCGCGGCGATATCGGTGCCGCCACCCGGCGAGAAAGGCACCACCACCGTCACGGGCCGCGTGGGATAGTTGTCTTGCGCGTGCGCCGCCCAGGGCACACACGCCGTGGCAGCCAACGCTGCCAGCACACGAATACGCACACGCGCTTTCGGTGTGATCTCCATCTTTTGTCTCCTCACAGGATTGATTATTCGCGTCGCGTTGTGGATGCGACGTCGTTCGAGCTCGATGCAGTATAGAAATCAAATTTGCATCGTTTCGCTTTGAGCTATAAATAACATCGATCAATACTGGTTTTGAATCGATGGAATTCCGCCAACTTGCCTGTTTCGTAGCCGTCGCCGAAGAGTTGCACTTCGGCCGTGCGGCCGATCGCCTCTGCATGACGCAACCGCCGTTAAGCCGCCAGATCCAATTGCTGGAGCACACGCTGGGCGTATCGCTCTTCGACCGAAACAGCCGCCATGTGCACCTCACCGCAGCCGGACGGCGTTTTTTGCAGGATGCCCGCCAGCTGCTGGCCCATGCCGAGCGGGCGGCGCAGATGGCCCGCCGCACCTCCGAGGGCGAAGCGGGCAGCATGTCGTTGGGATTTACCGCGGTGGGGGCCTACAGGCTCATGCCGGCGCTACTGGTGCGCGCGCGAGAAGTGCTGCCCGATGTGGATATCCAGTTGCGCGAAATGGTGTCGGCCGGGTTGGGCGATCTATTGATCGCAGGCGAACTCGACACCATCCTCACGCGGCAGCTCCCACGCACGCCGGGGCTTCAACATCATCTGATCGAACGCGAACCGCTGGTACTGGCGCTCACGCCCAACTCGCCACTCGCCCACTACGACGCCGTGCCCTTGAGCGCCCTGCATCGTCAACCCTTCCTCTTGTATGGGCCCAACGAAAGCCGCTACTTCTACGAACGCATTCTGGGCGCGTTCGGCCTGGCAGACGTTACGCCCCAGATCGTGCAACTCGCGGGCCAAACGCATACGTTGCTCGCGCTGGTGCGCGCCGGCCTGGGGGTAGGTATCGTGCCGGACTCCGCGCGCGAACTGCGGCTGGAGGGTGTGATCTTTCGCCCGCTCGCACAAGAAAACATGCACGCCGACATTTACCTCGCCTGGCGCAGCCAGCACGACAATCCTGCGCTGACGGCATTCCTGACGCGGGTGGCGAACGTGCCGCAAGCGGCGGCATAGACTTCGACATCGGCAAGGCTTTCGCTTCGATTTCGACTTCGAGCCTAAGATTCGATTCGATCAAGCGCAATCTGATTGAATCGGCGTCATCCCTTTTTCTGCGCAGCTTTACGTGCACGCTTCTTTACCGCGCGAACATCAGCCACCGTTTTCAGGCACAAGATCAGTTGCTCGGTTGCCGGACTCGGGCGGCGTTCCCGCATCGTGATGATGCCGACAGCGGGTAAATCAAGCTCCAGTGCCATACGCACAATGCGCAGCAACCCATCCTCCTCCCATTTTTTCGCTACCGACTGCGCAAGAAAGCCCACGGCACCCCGGTCTCGCACGAAGGTCAAAATGCTCAAGTAAGACGACGTTTCGATCAGATCGACCGGCGGCTCGAGCCCGTAACGGTAAAACTGCTGTTCGAGTTTGACGCGCAATGAGGCCCAGGGCGGCGGCACCACACAAGGAAGCTTGGCCACATGCGCCCAGGTTGGCGCGCGCACATCGGTCAATGGATGATCGGGCATGACCACAGCCACCATCCGCTCCGGATAAAGCGCTGTTGTCATCAAATCGGGCGATGCATATCCCGGCTCGAGACGTCCAACGAACACATCGAGTTCGCCAGATCGAAGCTTAGGCAATAAATGCGTGAGATCGCCCTCTTCCACCAGCACAGTGGCCGCTTGCGACCTGGCTTTCAGCAACGCGATGGCGCGGGTGAGCAACAGCGGCATCGCGACTGCCATCACACCCACACGCGTGCGACCGGTTGTGCCGTTGGCCACCGCCGCGATCTCATCGCGCGTGCGTTCGTACTGCGCGAGTACGCTGCGCGAAAAATGCACCAGTGATTCACCTGCAGTCGTGGGCTCCGTGCCGCGCGCGGAGCGCACGAACAACACCAGCCCAAGCATGCTCTCCACATCGTTGAGCATCTTCGACACCGCCGGCTGGCTGACCGACAGCAGCTCGGCCGTACGGCCCAAATGGCGGAACTCATCCAGCGCCACGATCAATTGCAGATGACGTAATTTGAGATTGGAACGCAAGGCGCGATCGATATGAGTCATGCCCACATTCTACATAAGCCTTAAGTTATCTATCGATCACGGTAATTGATTAGATTGTTATGAATTCGTTGGCGACAATCTCTCCCGGCGACGCGAATTCATTCGGTCGACCCACACTAAAAAAGATAAGCGAGGAAGACAACATGCATTCGATCACGCGCATCAATCCGCAACGGCGACGCTTGTTGACCGGTGCGGTCGCGGCTGCCTCCACCGGTGTACTGGCGTCCGTCATCCCGGGCATTACCCGCGCAGCCGATTACCCGCAGCGGCCGATCACTTTTATCTGTCCATGGCCGGTGGGAGGCACCGCCGACCAGTCGATGCGGGCGCTATGCCAAGTCGCCGGCACCTTGCTCAAACAAGCCATCGTGGTCGAAAACCGGGCGGGCGCATCCGGCATGATCGGCACAAAAACGCTGGCGCAAGCTACGCCGGACGGCTACACAATCGGCCAGATTCCGATTTCGGTCACACGCTTCTCCCAGCTCGGCATGGTGCAGCTCAATCCACGCACCGACTTCACTTTTCTGGCGCGTACTTCCGGTCAAACGTTCGGTATTGCCGTACTTGAACAATCGCGCTTCACATCGCTGCAGGACATGGTGGCTTATGCACGCGCAAACCCGGGCAAGGTCACTTACGCCCATGCCGGCATCGGCGGCGCCACGCATGTCGGCATGGAAGAGTTCGCCATGGCGGCCGGCATCCAGTTCAACGCCATCGCCTACAAGGGCGGCTCGGCTGCGCTGCAGGACGTGATGGGTGGACAAGTCGATATGCTGGCCGATTCCAGTTCGTGGGCGCCGCACGTCGAAGCCAAGAAAATGCGGCTTCTCGCCACCTGGGGTGCGCAACGCCCGCCACGCTTTGCCGATGCCCCCACGCTCAAAGAGCTGGGGTATCCGGTCGTGGTCGAAGCACCCAACGGCATCGGCGCGCCGAAAGGCCTGGATCCCGCGATCGAGAAGACGCTGCGCGACGCGTTTCGCGCCGCTGTAGAAAGCCCGCAGTTTAAGCAAGTGGCCGAACGCATCGACGCGCCCATCATGTACCTAGATGGACCCGATTACAAAACCTACGTCAGCACGGTCTACGACCAGGAGACCCACCTGATCGAACGCCTGAAGCTGAAAGCGCTCCTGCAACAAGGGTGATACCGTGCCAGTGCTTCCTTTGATCCGCCTGCATGCCAACGATAACGTGCTCATCGCCCGCGAACCGCTCGCGCTCGGTCAGTCGTTGCCCGAACTGGGCCTGCGGGTGCGCGCTCAAGTGCCGGCCGGCCACAAGATCGCTGCCTGTCGCATCGAACGCGATACGCCCGTGCGCAAGTACGACACCATCATCGGCATGGCAGAGCGAGATATCGAGGCCGGCGAGCATGTGCATTCACACAACCTGAAGCTCGTCGATTTCTACCGCGATCCCGGCTTCTGTGAAGATGTGCGCGCGGTGGATTTTGTGCCGGAAGCCGAACGCGCGTCGTTCATGGGATACGTGCGTGCTGACGGTAGCGTTGGCACACGCAATTTCGTCGGCCTGCTGTCATCGGTGAACTGTTCGGCCACTGTGATCAATCAAATTGCCGCGCACTTCACGCCGGAACGATTGGCAGCATTTCCCAACGTGGACGGCGTGGTGGCCTTCGCGCAAACGAGCGGCTGCGGCATGTCGTCGCCCAGCGAGCACTTCGACGTGCTGCGCCGCACGCTGGCCGGCTATGCACGGCACCCCAATCTGGCAGGCGTGCTTATCGTCGGCCTTGGATGTGAGCGCAATCAAGTCAGCGCACTGGTCGAATCACAGGGACTTACACCGGGCGCACATGTGCGTACGCTGGTCATGCAAGACGAGGGCGGCACACGCGCCACCATCGCCGCGGGCGTGCGTGCCATCGAAGCGATGTTGCCCGACGCAAATGCCGCCGTTCGTCAGAAAGTATCCGCCAGCCACATCAAAGTCGGGTTGGAGTGCGGCGGCTCCGACGGGTTTTCAGGCATTACGGCCAATCCTGCACTGGGTGCGGCAATGGATCTGCTGGTGCGCCACGGCGGCACAGCGATCCTGTCGGAAACGCCAGAGATCCATGGGGTCGAATACATGCTCACGCGGCGTGCCGTCACCCGCGAAGTGGGTGAGAAATTGCTCGCGCGTCTGGCTTGGTGGGACCGCTATACCCAAGGCCACAACGCGCAGTTTAATGGCGTCGTGGGTCACGGCAACCAACAAGGTGGCTTGGCCAATATCTTCGAAAAGTCGTTGGGCTCGGCCATGAAAGGTGGCACGACACCGCTGCAGGCCGTCTACGAATACGCACAGCCCATCGATACATCCGGCTTTGTGTTTATGGACTCGCCGGGGTACGACCCTGTTGCCGTCACCGGCCAGATCGCAAGCGGCGCCAACCTGATTTGCTTTACCACCGGACGCGGCTCGATGTTCGGCTCCAAACCTGCGCCCACCATGAAGCTTGCGAGCAACACGGCGATGTACACGCGCCTCGTAGAAGACATGGACGTTAACTGTGGCCAAGTGCTCGATGGCGACTTGAGCGTGGCGCAGATGGGTGAGGCGATCTTCGAGCACATCCTGGCCGCCGCATCGGGCGAACGCACCAAGAGCGAATTATTGGGCCTTGGCGATCACGAGTTCGTGCCATGGCACATCGGCATCGTCAGCTAATCCCGACACCAACCTTTTACTCGCAGTCATGACACTCAATCTGAACGAGGCGGCCCTCTTGCGCCGCCACAACGCCATCGGTAACGAATGGCGCGATGCCCATGCCGGCGCGCGTCTGCCGGTCAGCAATCCCGCGACGGATGACGTGTTCGCGAGTGTGCCCGACAGCGATGCGATCGATGCACGCGCGGTTGCCGATGCTGCTTGTCTGGCGTTTCCCGCCTGGGCCGCACTGCCGGCGCACAACCGCGCGCAGTGCCTCAAGCGTTGGCATGCGCTGATCGTTGCGCACGCGGATGACTTGGCTACACTCATTTCCACCGAGCAAGGCAAACCTCTGAAGGAAAGTCGCGGTGAGGTGATGTACGGCGCGTCATATGTGGAGTGGTTTGCCGAAGAGGCTGTGCGGACCTATGGCGACATCGTCCCGGCAGCCGTCGCAGGTCGCAGGATGACGGTGCTCAAGGAACCGGTCGGCCCGATCGCCGCGATCACGCCGTGGAATTTTCCGTTGGCCATGATTGCGCGCAAGATCGCGCCTGCGCTTGCGGCCGGCTGCACAGTTGTAGCCAAGCCTGCTGAAGATACCCCGTTGACCGCGCTGGCGTTGGTTTACCTCGCCCAGCAGGCTGGGGTGCCGGCAGGCGTACTGAACATCGTCACGGCATCGCGTGAACACACACCGGCCGTGGTGGATGCCTGGTTGCAAGATAGCCGGATCCGCAAGATCACCTTCACAGGCTCCACGCCGGTAGGCAAGCATCTGGCGCGCGAATCGGCCGGTACATTGAAAAAACTCTCCCTCGAACTGGGCGGCAACGCACCCTTCATCGTGTTCGAGGATGCCGAAATTGCCGCATCGATAGACGGACTCATGGCATCGAAGTTTCGAAACGGTGGCCAGACGTGCGTCTGCCCGAACCGCATCTATGTGCACGACAGCGTTTACGACGACTTCGTGGCACAGTTGACGCAACGGGTAGCCGCTTTGCACGTTGGCCCCGCCACCGAAAGCGAGTCCATGATCGGCCCGATGATCAACGCCCGTGCGGTAGAAAAGATCGTGCGTCACATCGACGATGCAGTAGCGCGCGGCGCGCGCGTGACCACCGGTGGCACCCGGGTGCGTGCCAACGACGGCCCGCATTACTTCGCGCCTACGGTGTTGATCGACGTCACGCCGGATATGGCGCTGTCGTGCGAAGAGACCTTCGGGCCCGTTGCGCCGATCTTCCGGTTCTCGTCCGAAGCGGACGTGATCGCTCAAGCGAACGACACGCCATTTGGACTGGCCGCTTACTTTTATTCCAACGATGTGAAACGCATCTGGCGCGTGGCGCAGGCCCTGGAAACCGGCATCGTCGGGATCAACGAGGGCGCCATCGCCTCGGAAGCCGCGCCCTTCGGCGGGGTGAAGGAATCCGGCTATGGCCGTGAAGGCTCGCGCTACGGACTGGAAGACTACATGCACACCAAATACCTCTGCCAGGGCCTGCTCGACTGAGCACCCGTTCGTCCTCCCCTCCGGCTACAAGGATATCCCTCATGCCCGCACACAACGCGTTCAAGTTTGCTCTACAGGAAGGCCGCCCGCAGATCGGGTTGTGGCTGTCGATGGCCGCACCTTACCTTGCCGAAGTGGCGGCCACGACCGGATTCGATTGGCTATTGATCGATGGCGAACATGCGCCCAACGATGTGCGCAGCACCTTACAGGCGTTGCAGGCGATTGCCCCGCACCCTTCGCAACCGGTCGTGCGCGCCGTCGCGGGCGACGTGGCGTTGATCAAGCAATTGCTGGACATCGGCGCGAAGAATCTGCTGGTGCCGATGGTGGACACGGCTGATCAGGCACGCGCACTGGTAGCTGCCACGCGCTATCCGCCAGCGGGCATTCGCGGCGTGGGCAGCGCCGTCGGCCGCGCATCGATGTGGAGCTCGCGCACCGATTATCTGAATATCGCCGACGATGAAATTTGCCTGCTGGTGCAAGCGGAAACGGTGACGGCATTGAACAACCTCGACGCCATCTGCGCAGTCGACGGAGTGAATGGCGTATTCATCGGGCCTGCCGATCTGGCGGCCTCGATGGGCCACCGCGGCAACCCCGGGCACCCCGACGTGCAGGCCGCCATCGAACAGGCGATGAGGACGATCGTCGCATCCGGCAAGGCCGCCGGTACACTAACGTCCGACGCCAAGCTTGCCCGCCGCTATCTCGAATTGGGATGCACGTTCGTAGCCACCGGCGTCGATGTTCTGTTGTTTGCCAATGCGGCACGCCGGTTGGCAGCCGACTTCATTTCGACCGTGCCCGCCCCTGCACCGGCACGCCCCGGCGCCGCATACTGAACGCGCGGTGTCTCATTGATTTTTCAGGTCACTTTTTTCAGGTCACTCATGCTCGACCCGTCCGCTGTGTCTTCCCCCGAATCCGCTGTGTCCGGCACAGCGCCGGCGCCTGAGACCATTGCCGAGGCCATGCGTGCGATCGTCGGCGCAACGGCCTGCCTGACCGGCGACACGGATACCGAGAAGTACGTGACCGACTACCGAGGCCTTTATCGCGGCACGGCAAGCGCCGTCGTGTTGCCCACGTCCACCGAACAGGTCAGCGCCGTGCTGGCGTGGTGCCATGCGCACAACGTCGCAGTGGTGCCGCAAGGCGGCAACACCTCGTTGATGGGCGGTGCCGTGCCGGAACTGAATGCACAGGCAGTCGTAGTCAATCTGGCCCGCATGAACCAGGTGCTGGCCGTGGATCCCATCAACGACACCATGACGCTGCAAGCCGGCGTGACCCTGAGTTCAGCGCGCGTCGCGGCCGAAGATCACGCACGGCTCTTTCCGTTGCGCATCGGTTCGGAAGGCAGTTGCCAGATCGGTGGCAACGTGTCCACCAATGCCGGGGGTACGGCGGTGCTGCGCTACGGCAATATGCGCGATCTGGTGCTCGGCGTGGAAGTGGTGCTGCCGGATGGCCGCATCTGCTCATCGCTACGAGGATTGCGTAAAGACAATACCGGCTACGACCTCAAGCATTTGTTCGTGGGGGCCGAAGGCACTTTGGGCATCATCACCGCCGTGGTGCTGAAGCTGATGCCGCAGCCCGCATGCACCGCCGTGGCCTTCGTGGCGGTGACCGATCCCAGCGCGGCGGTGGCGCTATTGGGTGTGGCCAAGGCCCGCGCCGGCCAGGCAGTGACGGCATTCGAGCTGATCTCGGGTCCTGCGATGACGCTGGTGCTCGACTACCTCGGCAACCCCGTGCCGCCGTTGGCCGGTAATCCCGAATGGATGGTGCTGATCGAATTGAGCGGCAACGCGGATGAAGAGGCGCTTACCGCTGAGCTCATCGAGATCCTGGAAACCGGCATCAACCAGTCGCTCGTGCACGATGCGGCGATTGCCGCGAGCGGCGCGCAGGCGCAAACGTTCTGGAAGATTCGCGAAGAGATTTCGGATGCGCAGACGCGCACGGGCGGCAGCATCAAATGCGATGTGTCGGTGCCGCTGTCGCGCATCGCAGCGTTCGTGGACGATGCCTCCGCGCAAGTGCGTGCGCTCGTGCCCGATATTCGCATGGTGATCTACGGCCACATGGGCGACGGCAATGTGCACTTCAACCCGTTGCGCCCCGCCGAGGCTGTCGCCAAGCCCTTCCTGGCCGAGTGGTACACGCGCATCTCGGGGTTGGTGGATACGCTGGCGCATGCCGAACAAGGATCGATCTCGGCAGAGCACGGCATCGGTGTCGCCAAGCGCGATGACCTGACGACGTTCAAGTCGAAGGTCGAGCTGCAAGTGATGTGGCAGATCAAGCAGGCGCTCGATCCCAAAGGCATCATGAATCCGGGCAAGGTACTGCCGCCGCTTGTGCAATAGCGGCAGGATAGGTCACCGACCGCTGCCAGGGCTTGCGATCAAGGCGTCGCTACATCCCGACCTGCAGGCGAGCTGCAGCAGGCTCGCAATCAGGGCGACGCGGCATCCTTGACCTGAAGCCGATCGGCCGCAGCCTGCTGCCGCAAGGAATTCAGAAACACGATCACAAAGATGGCCGACAGCACCAGCACGATGGTGGGACCCGGGGCGCTATCGATAAACACGCTGATCCAGATGCCGATGATCGCCGACGCGACCGCCACACCCACTGCCGTCCACAACATGACGCCGAAACTGCGGGTGAGCAACAACGCAATCGCGCCGGGTGCGATCAGCATGGCAATCGCCAGAATGATGCCCACCGCTTTGAGCGCCCCCACAATGGCCAACGAGATCAACGCCAGCAGGCCGTAATGCAGCAGCCGCACCGGCAAGCCGACCGTCTTGGCCTGCACCGAATCGAACGCATGCAACAAGAGATCGCGCCATTTCAATGCGATTGCGCCGGCCACGATCAATGTGATCACACCGCTTTCGATGATGTCCGGCCAGCCCACACCCAGCATGTCGCCAAACAGGATGTGGTCCAGATGCACCTCGCTGCTGATCTTCGTGTACATCACCAGCCCCAAGCCAAACATGCCTGAGAAGACCACGCCCATCACCGTGTCTTGCTTGATGCGGCTGTTTTCTTTCAGGTACCCCACGGCCAGTGCGCAGCCCATGCCGGCGGCGAACGCGCCCACGGCAAACGGGATGCCGATAATGTAGGCCAACACCACACCAGGGAACACGGCGTGCGACACCGCATCGCCCATCAACGCCCACCCCTTGACCACCAAAAAACACGACAGCAATGCCGTGGGGATGGCCACAAGGATGGAAATGATCAGCGCCTGACGAATGAAGTCGAAGGTGAGCGGCAGGTAGAGGATATCGACGATCAGGCTCATGCCGCAGGCGCTCCGGTTTCAAGCACTTGCGCGGCGCGCCGGCGTGCCGCCAGCATGCCGTGCTTGGGCGCGAAGAAAAACGCCGTCAGGAAGATAAGCGTTTGCAGCACGACGATGATGCCGCCGGTTGCCCCATCAAGATAGAAGCTGGCATAGGCACCGATGAAACTCGTGCCCGCGCCGATGGCCACACTCAACGCCAACAACTTCGGGAACCGATCCGTGAGCAGATACGCGGTGGCACCTGGCGTCACCACCATGGCGACCACCAGAAATGCGCCTACGGTTTGCATGGCAGCCACGGTCGACACCGACAGCAGTGTGAAGAACAGGAGCTTCAGCCGCGCAGGGCTCAGGCCAATCGAGCGCGCATGGCTTTCATCGAAGAACACGACCATCAGGTCTTTCCACTTGAGCAACAGAATCGCCAGCGACACGAAACCGATGATCGCCAGCTGCAGCGTGTCGGCCGGGGTGATGGCCAGGACGTTGCCCAACACGATGGTTTGAATATTGACCGACGTGGGCGACAGCGACACCATGAAAAGTCCCAAGCCGAAGAAGCCCGAGAACACCAAGCCGATGATCGCGTCCTCCTTCAAGCGCGTGCGGTGATTGAGCAGCAACATCGCGCCGGCCGCCAAGCCGCCGGAGAAAAACGCACCGATCGAGAACGGCAAGCCCAGCATATAGGCACCCGCCACGCCGGGCACGATCGCATGCGACAACGCATCGCCGATCAGCGACCAGCCCTTGAGCATCAGATAACACGACAGGAACGCACACACGCCGCCGACCAATGCCGACACCCACATGGCGTTGACCATATAGCCATACCCGAACGGTTGGAGCAGCACGTCCATCAATCGGCTCCCTTCCAGTCGTCATCGCCCGGGCCCGGACGCTCGCGCACGGCGGACTTGCCGCCCCAGATCACCAAAGGCCGCTCATCATCGGTAATGATGCCCACCGCGCCTGTGCCGGCATTGGCATCGTTCTGATGAAAATCGAAGTGCCGCAGCACGCCGCCAAAGGTGCGCGCCAGATTCTCGTGCGTAAACACCTCTTGCGTGGTGCCGTATGCCAACACCGTGCGATTGATCAGCACGGTGCGATCGCAGAACTCCGGCACGCTACCCAGGTTGTGCGTCGAGACGAGCATGACGCGGCCTTCGGCGCGCAACCCATCCAGCAATTGAATGATGGCGTCTTCGGTTTTCACATCGACGCCGGTAAACGGCTCGTCGAGCAAAATCACGCGGCCATCTTGCGCCAACGCGCGCGCGAGAAAGATTCGCTTCTTTTGGCCGCCCGACAATTCGCCGATCTGCCGCTTGCGAAAGTCAGCCATGCCCACGCGGGCCAACGCCTGATCGACGGCCTCATGATCCGCGGGCCGCGCACGGCGCAGCATATTCATATGGCCGTAGCGACCCATCATCACCACGTCTTCGACGAGTACCGGGAAGTTCCAATCGACCTCTTCGCTCTGCGGCACATAAGCGATCAGGTTGCGCTTGATGGCAGCCGGTACCGGCATGCCCAATACCGATATCGACCCCGTCGCCAAGCGCACGAAGCCCATGATCGCCTTGAAGAGCGTGGACTTGCCGCTGCCATTCACGCCCACCAGCGCGGTGATTGTGCCGGTGGGAATCTCGAAGGTCGCGTCGTGCAATGCCGTGTGGCCATTGCGGTAGGTCACGGTGGCGCCCTGAACGGACAGCCCTGATCCGGAAGTGTCCATCGCGCCGGGGTTCACTGTGCGATCCCCTTGGCAATCGTTTCGCTCGTCACGCGAAGCAGATCAATGTAGGTGGGCACGGGGCCACCCTCCGCACTCAACGAATCCACGTACAGCACGCCCCCATAATTCGCGCCCGTTTCGCGCGCCACTTGCTGGGCCGGTGCCGCGGAAATGGTGCTTTCGCTGAACACGGCGGGGATCTTGTTGGCCTTCACCGCGTCGATCACGCGGCGCACCTGCTGTGGCGTGCCTTGCTGATCGGCGTTGATGGGCCACAAATAGAGTTCTTTCATCCCGAAGTCGCGCGCCAGATAACTGAACGCGCCTTCGCTGGACACCAACCAACGGCGCTCAGCCGGAATCGACTCAAGCTGCGTGCGGATGGGCGCGATGGCGGCGTTGATTTTCTTTTTGTACGCCTCGGCATTGGCGCGGTAGGTGTCGGCATTGGGCGCATCGTATTTGACGAGCGCGTCGCGAATATTGTCGACGTAGATCAATGCCGCGGACGGCGACATCCACGCGTGCGGATTGGGTTTGCCCGTATACGGACCATCGGCGATGCCCATGGGCGCCACGCCATCGGAGATGACGACGCTGGGCACATTATCCAAACGCTTGAGAAAGCGCTCGAACCACAGTTCGAGACCCAGTCCGTTCCAGAGCACCAACTGCGCATCGCGCGCCTTCAGAATGTCGCCCGGCGTGGGCTGGTATTCGTGGATCTCGGCGCCCGGTTTGGTAATCGAGACAACGGTAGCGGCATCGCCCGCCACATTGCTGGCAATATCGGCGATCACGGTAAACGTGGTGACGACCTTGAACTTCTCTGCCGCCTGGGCACGAGTGCCGGTCAGTCCCAGCAATGCCGCCATCGCGACCGCCGCGGCCACCGCGCCAAGCATCCTGCGTCCACCGTTCAGTACCATTTTCTCTCCGAGCCGCGCTGTCAGATAGGGAAATACACAAACTGTCGATCGAATATAGCATTGGCTATAATCTACAGTCTAGACTATGTGGACGGATAGCAAGTGCCATTCCAGTCAATTAAGATGTGGCCTTCGCATCGCTGAAGAGGTCGCCGCACCGGCACTCGCATGACCAAGAACACACCCTGTACCCCTGCGAAGTCCGATTTGATGGCTGCTGCCATCCAGGTCGAGAACTTCCGTCAAGTCCGCCAAGCCCGCAGCCAGGAGCGAGTCGAAGACTATGTGGAACTGATTTCGGACCTGATCCGAGATGGTGGTGAGGCGCGCCAGGTCGACCTGGCCGCCCGCATCGGGGTCACGCAGCCCACGGTGGCCAAGATGCTCAGCCGGCTCGTGGAAGCCGGTTATGTGGTGCAGAAGCCGTATCGCGGCGTGTTCCTCACCGAAGCCGGCGAACAACTCGCCGAAGCCAGCCGCAGACGTCATCAGATCGTGGAGCGGTTTTTAGTGGCCGTGGGCGTGGACGAGGATTCGGCGCGGCGCGACGCCGAAGGCATCGAGCATTACGTGAGCGAAGCCACGCTGGCCGCGTTTGTGGCATTTCTGGCGCGGCAAGAACAGCAGGCTTGACCCAGTCATGCCCCCGGGCCAACGAAGTGTGTTGGCCGGCTAACTTTGCCAAACCGATATTTACCAAACCTATCTTCGCCGAACCGATATGCGCCAAACCGATATTCGCCGTAGGGGCAGCGCAGGCGCGGTTATTGAAAGCTGCGTGCGCTACTGCCGTGATTAGCGTGAGCCGCGCTCGTGCTAATCACAAGCCATTTTCTCGCTATTTATTTTATAAATCCTGGTTGTTCTCATGCGTCGTATTGGGCGCATCTTCACCCAGGATTTTGTCATGTCTCTGCTCTTGCCGACCACCCTTGTGGGGTCTTACGCTCAACCCGATTGGCTGATCGACCGCGCCAAACTCGGTGGCCGGTTTCCGCCCCGTGTGCGCGCACAAGAACTGTGGCGCGTGGCCGATGAGTGGCTCGAGCAAGCACAAGACGACGCCACCATCCACGCGATTCGCGAGCAAGAACGTGCCGGTCTGGACATCGTGACCGACGGCGAAATGCGCCGCGAGAGTTACTCCAACCGCTTTGCCACCGCGCTCGACGGCGTGGATATCGACAATCCCGGCACCGCCCTGGATCGCAGCGGGCATCCCAATCCGGTGCCGCGTGTGGTGGGCAAGATTCGCCGTCGTCACGCCGTGCAAGTGCGCGACGTGCAGTTTCTGCGCGCCCACACCGATCGCCAGATCAAGATCACGGTGCCTGGCCCCTTCACCATGGCGCAGCAAGCGCAAAACGATTTCTACGACAACGAAATCGACATGGCCATGGACTATGCCGCGGCCGTGAACGAAGAAATCCGCGACATGTTTGCGGCTGGTGCAGACGTGGTTCAGATCGACGAGCCGTATATGCAAGCCCGCCCGGAAAAGGCGCGCGAATTCGGCGTCGAGGTATTGAACCGCGCGCTCGACGGCATCACTGGCACCACCGCCGTGCATATCTGCTTCGGCTACGCCGCCGTGATTCACGCACGCCCGTCGGGCTACTCGTTCTTGCCCGAGTTGTGCGGCTGCAAAGCGCACCAGATCTCTATCGAAACGGCGCAGTCCAACCTCGATTGCGCGGTGCTCGACGATCTGTCGAACAAGTCGATCATGCTTGGCGTACTCGATCTTTCGACTAATGAGATCGAAACACCCGACGTCGTGGCGGCCCGCATTCGCCGCGCCCTGCCCCATGTGGCGCCCGAACGCTTGGTGATCGCGCCTGATTGCGGTTTGAAGTATCTGCCGCGCGATGTGGCCTTCAACAAAATGCGCGCCATGGTCGACGGCACCCGCATCGTTCGCGAAGAATTGGCCAAGACGGTCAACGGCATTGGCAACGGCAAATAAGGTCAGCATCATGTTTAGCAAAGTGTTGACCTTGCTGGCCGCGACACTGCTTGTGCCCGCCGCGCAAGCCGCCGAGTTCCCCACGCATCCCATCACCATCGTGGTGCCGGTGCCACCGGGCGGCATCGTCGATCTCGCGGCGCGCTTGGCGAGCGAACCGCTCACCCGCGGGCTCGGCCAAGCCACCGTGGTCGACAACCGCACCGGCGCCAGCGGCAACATCGCCTACAACATGGTCGCCGCCGCGCCGCCGGACGGCTACACGCTGCTCGCGTCGTATTCGATGTATCACGCGGGCAACCCGTCGATGTTTACCGGGTTGCACTGGGCCAAGGAATCTTTCAAGCCCGTGGCGATGATTGCCGTGGCCCCGCAGGTCATGGTGGTGCATCCTTCGTTGCCGGTGCATAACCTCAAAGAGCTCGTGGCCTATGCGAAAGCGCACCCGGGTGAGATCAACTATGCGTCGCAAGGCAGTGGCTCGGTGCCTCATATCGGCACAGAGCTGTTCAAGCAGATGAGCGCAACCGACATGGTGCACGTGCCCTACAAAGGCTCAGGTCCCGCCATCCAGGATGTGCTGTCGGGCCGTGTGCAGTTGTTCCTGACCACACCGCCATCGGTAATGGGCCACATCCAGCAAGGCAAACTGCGCGCGATTGCGGTCGCCAGCAGCGCACGTCATCCCATGATCCCCGACGTGCCAACGGCCGCCGAGCAAGGATTTGCGGGGTTTGAACTCGATGCGTGGGTCGCGTTGTTTGCGCCAGCCGGTACGCCTGATGACGTGATCGCCAAAATGTCGGCGGCGCTTGAGAAGGGGCTGCAATCGCCGGACGTGATCGAGAAGGCGCGCGGCGCCGGTATCGAAGTGCGGTATCAGGATCAGAAAACGTTGGGTGAAACGGTCGAGGCCGATACCAAGCATTGGTCTGGTGTGATTACGTCGGCGGGGATCACGGCGAACTAAGCGTCGTCCGTCTCATAAACAATCGGGCCGCCCTCTCATCGATGGCGGCCCGATTTATTTTGGCAAATCAACGATTTGCAGTCCAGACGTGAATGCTCTTGCGGGTGCATCCGCTATGCGGTGCACCTGCCAACAATTACGACTGCATCAACGCATCAGCGCCACTGCTTCGGATCCGTCGCAGCTTGGCAACCATAAGGCGGCAGCACGTTCTGGAACGTGGCATGCAGCTTGTCGCAGCCCCACTTATTGATCGGGCCCGGCATGCGGCTGTTCAGCTCGATGCCGACTTCCTGATACGGGCTTTCCGTGTTGCTCACGTAGCTGTACCAGCGCCATCCAAAGATCACGACGGCGGCGATCACGATAATGAGCAAGAACTTCAACACTTTCATTTGGGGTACGTCGTTTAACTGAGGGGCACGCACTCTAGCAAGGCACGTCTGTTTGCGGAAGGCGGATTGCATCCGGTTGCGAATTATTTTTCGCAGCGCGATGGCACCAAATACAAAACCCGCGATCTTGCGAGCGCGGGTTTGTATAGTCGTCAGCCGAAACCGTTGGCTTTAGAACGGGATATCGTCGTCCATATCGGCCAGATTAGCGGCACCGCCACCTTGGTTGCCGCCATTACCACCGTTGCCACCGGCCGGTGCGCTGGGCGCCGGACGTTGCGGGGCGGCGCGCGGGGCGCTGCGTTGCTGTTGCGGAGCACGGCCTTCGTAGCCGCCGCCGGTGTCGCCACCGCCGAACCCACCGCCACCGCCTTCGCCGCCTTCACGGCCACCCAGCATTTGCATCTGGTCGGCCACAATTTCGGTGCTGTAACGATCGGCGCCGGTGTCTTTGTCTTGCCACTTGCGGGTCTTCAGACGACCCTCGATATACACCGGGCGGCCCTTGCGCAGGTACTCGCCGGCGATTTCAGCCAGGCGGTTGTACATGACCACACGGTGCCATTCGGTTTCTTCCTTGCGCTCGCCCGACGCCTTATCTTTCCACTGGGACGTCGTCGCCAGAGACAGATTGCAGATGGCGCTACCCTCGGGGCTGTAGCGCACTTCCGGGTCGCGGCCCAGATTGCCGACGAGAATGACTTTGTTGACGGATGCCATTGCGATCTCCCTTAAACCGCCATTAGACGATAAAACAGGTTTGAAAAAAATTGTTCTGTGATGAATTGAACCTACTCAGGCGGACAATTGTGTCCACCCGGGTCGCTGCAGCGTGTTGCCGCCGCCGCACCGCTTGTGCAAGAGGCCTGCCCCAGCAGTAACCGCATAGGACGAACCCGGCCATCAGGCATTTCAATGCAACGGCTTAGCCGCCTCCGGCAGGGGTTTCAGCGCCCAGGTCACGATCAGCCACAACGCCGCCAGGATCGCCGTCCCGGCAAATACCGAATTTGACCCATAGTGCGAGGCCATCCAGCCGCCCAACGCACCCCCGGTAAACAGCCCGGCCGCCTGGGCGGTGTTGTAGAACCCGAGCGCCAACCCGCGAAATTGCGCCGGTGCCACGCGTGACACCAGCGACGGCTGGAGCGCCTCGAGCACGTTAAACATCACGAAAAACAGCGTCAGCGCGCCGGCCAGCGCATAAAACGTGTGGCTGACCGCCCCCATGAGCGCACAGACCAACGCCAGCCCTGCCACCGTCGCACGCAGCGCGCCACGATGGGCGCGGCGTTTCTCGGCGATGAAGACGATGGGCACCATCAGCACGAACGAAATCAGGATTACCGGCAGATACACGCGCCAAAGGTCGCTGGCGGCCAACCCACCGGCCTGGGCCAACAGGGCCGGGGTGACGACGAATAGCGCAACCTGGATCAAATGCAGGCTGAAGACGCCAAAATTGAGCCGCAAGAGGTCGCCATGGGTGAGCACGGCGCGCGGGCTGACCGACAGGCTGCGGGCAGTGGTGCGGGGCACTACAGGCACCACGAAGCGCGCTACGGCGAGGCTGGCCACGCCCAGGCAGGCAATCGTCCAGAAGAGGCCCGACAAGCCCCACCAGCCCACCAGCACGGGGGCCGCCACAAGCGACACAGCAAACGAAATCCCGATCGAGCCGCCCACCATGGCCATGGCGCGGGTGCGCACCTCATCGCGGGTGGCGTCGGCCAGCCAGGCGGTAACAGCAGCGGAAATGGCGCCAGAACCCTGGATCGCGCGGCCGATGGTGATCCAGAACACATCATCGGCCATGGCACAGACCACGCTGCCGATAATGAAGAGCAGCAGGCCCAGGAGCACGATAGGCCGTCGCCCCCAGCGATCGGACGCCAGACCGAACGGAATCTGCATCACGGCCTGTGTGAGGCCGTACATGCCCAGCGCAAGACCCACGCGCGCCGGGTCGTTGCCGCCCGGCAAACCGGCGGCCGACACGGCAAACACCGGCAGCAGCAGGAACAGGCCCAGCATCCGACAGGCAAAAAGGCCGGAGAGAGCGATGCTGGCGCGGCGTTCGGACGCTGTCAGTTTGAGTTTGGGTGTGGCGGGCATGCAGAAAATGAAATGGGAAGTCCGGATGATGGGCATCTCCGGTACTTAATACGGCCAAAGCGACCTGCCCCATGCGGCCAAGGCGGTTCGGCGCGCTATAGTACCAAGTTGGCCTTTGAATCTGCTGAAACCCGCATGGATGTGATCCGTATCAGGGGTGCGCGCACCCACAACCTGAAAAATGTGTCGTTGGACCTCCCACGTCACAAGCTGGTGGTGGTGACCGGTCTTTCGGGATCCGGCAAGTCTTCGCTCGCCTTCGACACGCTTTATGCCGAAGGGCAGCGGCGCTATGTCGAGAGTCTTTCCGCCTATGCCCGCCAGTTCTTGCAACTGATGGACAAGCCGGAGGTCGACCTGATCGAGGGGCTGTCGCCCGCGATTTCGATCGAGCAAAAGGCGGCCGGCCATAACCCACGGTCTACCGTGGGCACCATTACCGAAATCCACGACTACCTGCGCCTGCTCTATGCCCGCGTGGGCACGCCCTTCTGCCCGATCCATTCGCTGCCGCTGCAATCGCAGAGCGTGAGCCAGATGGTGGACGCGGTGATGTCCTGGCGACCCGAGACGCGCCTCGCGATCCTGGCACCGCTGGCGCGCGCGAAGAAAGGCGCGTTCGAAGACGAATGCGCCAGTCTGCAGGCGCAAGGCTATGTGCGGTTGCGTGTCGACGGCGAGATGGTAGAAATCGACAGCATGCCCGAGCTTAAAAAGGCCGAGAAACACGATATCGACGTGGTGCTCGACCGAGTGCGCGTGCGCCCCGAGGCTACGCAACGCCTGGCTGAAAGTTTCGAGACGGCGATGCAGCTAGCCGAGGGCCGCGTGATCGCGCTCGATATGGATAGCGGCCACGAGCAAACGTTCTCCAGCAAATATGCCTGTCCTGTTTGCGGCCATAGTCTGCCGGAACTCGAACCGCGTCTGTTCAGCTTCAATAATCCGATCGGTGCCTGCCCGAGTTGCGACGGTATTGGGCACGTGGGCTTTTTCGATCCGAAGCGCGTCGTCGCGTTTCCGGAACTGAGCCTGGCGGCCGGCGCCATTCGCGGCTGGGATCGGCGCAATGCGTTTACCCACTCGCTCTTGACCAGTTTGGCGGCCCATTACGATTTCGATATCGAAACGCCGTGGGAAGAACTCACTGAGGACATGCGCCGTATCGTGCTCGACGGTTCGGGCGAAGAAGAAATTCCCTTCCTGTATTTGAACGAGAAGGGTCGCAGCACAGTTCGCAACCACCCGTTCGAAGGCGTGATCCCCAATCTCGAACGCCGTTGGAAGGAAACCGATTCGTCCACCGTGCGCGAAGAACTGGGTAAATATCGTGCAGTGAAAACCTGCCCGGATTGCGGCGGTTCGCGCTTGCGCGAAGATGCGCGCAATGTGCTGATCGGCAATGAAGATCGCGGTGTGGGCGAACGTCACGGCCAGGCGATTTTCGAAGTCGAAGCGATGCCATTGTCGGCCTGCCTGGCATGGTTTCAAGCGCTCAAACTCACGGGTTCGAAGCAGGAAATTGCCGAACGCATCGTGCGCGAAATCGAAGCCCGTTTGGCGTTTCTCAATAACGTCGGTTTGAATTATCTGTCGCTGGACCGCAGCGCCGATACGATTTCCGGCGGCGAGGCGCAGCGCATTCGGTTGGCCAGTCAGATCGGTTCCGGGTTGACCGGCGTGATGTATGTGCTGGACGAGCCGTCCATCGGCTTGCATCAGCGCGATAACGATCGGCTGATCGGTACGCTGCAGCATTTGCGCGATCTGGGCAATAGCGTGATCGTGGTCGAGCATGACGAAGACATGATCCGCACGGCGGATTGGGTGATCGACATGGGCCCAGGCGCGGGCGAGCATGGCGGCCAGATCGTGTCGCAAGGCACGCCCGATTTCATTCAAAGCGATCCCAATTCGGTTACCGGGCAGTATTTGAGCGGCGCGCGCGAGATCGCAATTCCCGTACGCCGTCCAGTCACCGACGACCAGCCTGCGCTGGAACTGTTGGGCGCAAGCGGCAATAATCTGAAGTCGGTCGATCTGCGTATTCCGGCGGGTCGCTTCGTGTGCGTCACCGGCGTATCGGGATCGGGCAAATCCACGTTGATCAACGATACGTTGGCTGTGGCCCTGTCGCGCGATTTGCATCATGCGCAGTCGGAGCCGGCGCCCTACACGGCAATCAACGGACTGGATAATTTCGACAAGATCATCACCGTCGATCAAAGTGCGATCGGCCGCACGCCGCGCAGTAATCCCGCCACCTATACCGGTCTCTTCACGCCGATCCGCGAGTTGTTTGCCGGCGTGCCGGAATCCCGCACGCGCGGCTACGATCCCGGCCGCTTCAGCTTCAACGTCAAGGGCGGCCGATGCGAAGCGTGCCAGGGCGACGGCGTGGTCAAGGTCGAGATGCACTTTTTGCCGGACATGTATGTGCCCTGCGACACGTGCCACGGCAAACGCTATAACCGCGAAACGCTGGAAATCCGTTATCGCGGCCGCAATGTCAGCGAAGTGCTGGATCTGACGGTTGAGCAGGCGCTCGAGTATTTCGACTCGGTGCCGAACATCTCGCGCAAACTGCATACATTGATGGACGTGGGCCTGTCGTATCTGCGATTGGGTCAAAGCGCCACCACGTTGTCCGGCGGCGAAGCGCAACGCGTGAAACTGTCGCTCGAGCTCTCGCGCCGCAGTACCGGACGCACGTTGTATATCCTGGACGAGCCCACCACGGGCCTGCATTTCCGCGATATCGAATTGCTGCTGCAGGTACTCAATCAGTTGGTCGAAGCCGGCAATACCGTGCTCGTGATCGAACATAATCTGGACGTGATCAAGACGGCAGACTGGGTGGTGGACATGGGACCGGAAGGCGGCGATGGCGGCGGACGCGTGGTCGCGCAAGGCACGCCCGAAGATCTTGCTGCGTCTCCGGAAAGTCATACCGGTACGTATCTGGCCCGCACATTGAAGAAGCATCCCGAAAACAGGAAGACCGCATGAGCTTGCCCCCTTCGAATCTCCCGATCTATCGCGTGCTGACGGGGCCTGACGATGCCGCGTTTTGCCAACGCGTAAGCGATGCGCTCACGATGGGATATGTGCTGCATGGCTCACCAGCCGTGACGTTCAACGGCGCGCAAGTGATTGTGGCGCAGGCCATCATCTGGCCGGACGGGCCGGCCTCATTGCGGGCCGATGCGCGCGCTGCGGTAACGCGCGACTAGGCAAGCTAAAACGCGTAGCGATCGCTCGCTATGCGCTTATCTCACCCGGCGCGAGTGCTCAAGCTGTTTAACCCCGCGCGCCGACGCGCCCCGGTTACTCGGGCAGGTAGGTTTGCTCGCGCGGCTGGTGAATCGGGCAACCATTGCGCTCGCTGCGATACTCGGCCGACGACTGGTAAGTGGTTTTGCGCGCTCGCATCACGCCGCCTAACGGTTGATGCGCCACCACGCCGTGCCACGGACCGAAGGCCATCCGTTCATCGACCACAGCCGCGCGCGCTTCGCTCCACGCGGTTTGCGGCCCCGCCGTCAGCTTGGCCACAGTCACAAACGGGCTTTCGTCTTCGGGCCAACGCACCGAGGCGTCTTCGATGGGCATGGTCTCTACGTTCGTACAGAGCTGCACGCGCACTTCCCACTCGCCCGATTGCTGCACGAAAAAAGAATTGACCGACTCGCGTAATCCGTTGGGATGGCCGTTGATTTCTACCGGCGCGTCGGTCAGGTCCGTGAGCGACGCCGATACCGGTGCCAGACTGAGCTTCGCCACGTAGTCGCCGTAGCGCACCGGCGCGATCGAGTAATAGGTTTCACCCAGCAGGTTGGTTTCGGGGTGGCCGCCCAGTGACTTCAGCGTGCCGCTTTCACCACCTACTGCTTCGAGCGCTTTTTCGGTGCCGCGCAGTACGGCTGACAACGCCTTCTTCAGCCCTGGCGCCTTATCGGTAGTGGCCGCAAGCAGTTTCAGCGTTTTCAAGAATGCTTTCGGCGTCGCCGCGGTAAATGCGGGCGCATTCTGCATGACGATGTCCTGGACGTTCTCGCCTTCGGATCCGGGAAGCCGCTCGCCTTCCACGCCGATAATCTTCACCGCCAACCCGCGGGGGGTCGAGATGCTGTCGTCGAGGATGTCGCCGGGATTGGTGGAAAACCGCATCACCACGTCGTAGCGACCCGGCTTGGCAAAGATGCCTTGTGCCAGATGCGGGGGCAAGCCTTCGGGTACGTCGAGGACCGCAGACAACAGGCCATGGCTTTTCGCATGCACGGAACGCACGGCATGGCCGCTGTCCTCGTAGACGCGCTCGGAAATACTGCGCAACGCCTCGGTCAGGCCCTGGATGGTTTCGGCTTCATCGTCAGGGATTTGTTCGAGCGTGGGGGTGTAACGCACAAACTGCTGGTTTGAGGGGGGCGTAACGGGTGTCGACATAACAGCAACCTTTTGGGTGTTGGATGACGACCATCATCAGCGAGCCGCGTGCCTGAAGGCAGGCTCGCGGGGTTCTTACAGAACCGTAGACATCAAAAGCCGTACCTAGGCAGCAACGTCATGACAAGTAGAACCATTTCCGGTCAGCAACACGATTGCTGGCCGCGGGCGCTGAGAAGCAGTCCAGAGGTCATACGCGGCCTGCAGCCCCAGCCACATTTCGCTGCTTGCGCCTAGTGCCGATTCCAGTCGCAATGCCAACTCAGGCGTAATGGCAGCATGCCCATGAAGAATTCGCGATAGCGTCGCCCGAGTCACATGAATGTGCTGCGCGAAGCGCGATATGTTCATGTCATCCAGCCCATCAATCCATTCTGCGAGAACGGTGCCCGGATGAGGCGGATGGTGCATTCGAGCCATAGTCGTCCCTAGTGGTAGTCCTGTGTTCTATTTTGAACTCAAAGGCCTGATGTCAATCATCTCTAAAACACTTGGAATGGCTCTTTTACGCTTGGCCTGCGAACACCGCAAATCTACGCGAAGGACAGATCGGCTTCGGTCTCGTCGCAGAGGCGCTGGCAGCGCGCTATCGACGCTGTAGTCGTGGGCTAGAGTACTGGACCCGCCGGTCCGAGCCGTGCGCCTGAGCGCACGCTATCCCTCGTTATGCTCCCCCAACTTTGGCGGCAGCCGTCGCAAGCTTGCTGGCGTACGCGACAGCTTGATGGGCGACGCTACCGCGTGGTAATCCCCATCGTGCATCACCATATTGCGATGCGCCGTGTGCGGATGACTCAAGATATCCGGCACCGTCAATACCGGCGCCGCGGGCACGCCATGGCGCAACAACTTATCGGCCAAGACAGCCGCATCTTCGGATGCCAGTCGCGCGCCTAATGCCGCCCGCAATGCGTCGCGATGTTTCAGACGCTCGGCATTGGTCGCGAACCGCGGATCTTCGCCCAGGTGCTCCGCCGACAGCACGCGCAGCAACCCGGCAAACTGCGTGTTGTTTCCCACGGCGAGAAAAATCGGCCCTGTCTGTGTTTCAAACGTCTCGTAGGGCGCGATATTCGGATGCGCATTTCCGGATCGCTGCGGGGTTTTACCGCTGTAGAAGAAATTGGCGGCGTGCGGATGAAGGAGCGAAATCGCGCAATCGAAAAGCGTCATGTCGACAAACTGGCCCAGCCCGCTTTTTTCGCGTTCGTTGAGCGCCAGCAAAATACCCACGGCGGCATTGAGCCCGGTCACCATGTCGACCACCGGCAAGCCCACACGCGTGGCCTCGCCATCGGCGTCGCCGTTTACGCTCATCAATCCGCACATGGCTTGCGCGCAGGCGTCGTAGCCCGGCAATCCGCCCAGCGGGCCGTCGGCGCCAAAGCCGCTGATACGGCAATGCACCAACCGCGGAAATGCAGCGCTGAGCGTTTCATAATCCAGCCCCCACTTTTCCAGCGTGCCGGGTTTGAAATTCTCCACCAGCACATCGGCATCCGCGAGCAACGTGCGCACGAGTTCCTGACCGGCCGGCTGCGACAGATCCACCGCCATGCCGCGTTTGTTGCGGTTGACGCCAATGAAGTAGGAGGCCGTGTCGCCCAGGAACGGTGGCCCCCAGCCCCGTGTTTCATCGCCCGAAGGCGGTTCGATCTTGGTCACATCGGCCCCGTGATCGGCCAGAATTTGCGTGCAATACGGGCCGCCCAATACCCGCGACAGATCGACGACTTTGCACCCCGCAAGCGCACCGGCAGACTTCATCTTTTGATCCTTGTCGATTAGTTGATGGACACGTTGCCCGCGCGCACCACGTCGCGCCATTTAGGCACTTGCTCATCGATGAACGCCTGCAAACCTGCCGGCGTGCGGTCGGTGGCGGCGACGATGCCCTGATTGGTCAGCGTTTCTTTCACCGCGGGATCGTCGAGCGCCTTGGCAAACGCCTCGTTCAAGCGCGCCACCACGTCGGGCGGCGTGCCGGCCGGTGCCGTAATGCCGAAGAACACGCTCACGTCGTAATCCTTCAGACCTTGTTCTGCAATGGTGGGCAGATCGGGCAATGCCGCGGATCGGTCGGCGCTGGCCAACCCGATCGCGCGCAGCTTGCCGGCCTTGATATGCGGCAGCGCGGTCATGATGTCGGTAAACGACATGTCCACTTGCCCGCCCAGCAAGTCGTTCAACGCCGGGCCCGTGCCTTTGTAGGGCACGTGTAGCAGCTTGGTGCCTGCCATCTGGTTGAACATCACGCCGGCCAGATGGGACGACGCACCGTTGCCGGATGACGCGTACGTCAATGAATCCGGACGCGATTTGGCCAATGCAATGAGTTCCTGCACATTGGTCGCCGGCACCTTGGGATTGACCACGAGAATATTGGGCAAGTGACCGACGCGGATCACCGGTGCAAAGCTTTTCTGCGGATCGTAGCGTTGATCCTTGTACAGGCTGCCGTTGATGGCGAGCGGCCCCGACGTGCCAAACAGCAATGTGTAGCCGTCCGCTTTGGCATGGGCCACATATTCAGCCCCGATATTGCCGCCGGCACCGGGCCGGTTCTCGACCACTACCGTCTGGCCGATGGCCTGCCCCACGCCGCTCGCCAGGCGGCGCGAGAGCGCATCGGTGGGCCCACCCGGTGGGAACGGCACCACCAGCGTGATGGGGCGCGAGGGATAGGGGTCCGCCAGCGCAATCGCCGGCGCGCAGACCGCACCGAGCGCGCCCAGCGCAGCGGCCGCCGTCATACCGACGGCGAGCATTCGTTTGATCATGGTTGTCTCCTGTTTTGATGTGCTTACCGTTCGAACGACGGCTGCAAAATACGATCGATGGCGCTTGATTCGTCTTGGGGAATGGCGCACGGATCGCGCGCGCCCAGCCGGTGCTGCAAAACGGCATCGGCGATGTCGGCACGGCCCAGGATACCGGCTGCACGCGCTTCCCAACGCAGCGCCGCCATCGAGAACGCGTTGTAGAGCCCTGTGGCCGCCTGACGCGCCAGATGGTCATGTCCACCTTGCGCCGCATGCTCGGCGAGCATGTAGGCCGCCTCCAAGGCTTGGGTCTGGCGTTCGACGAGGGCGGGCATGCACGGCGCGCCGTCAGAGAGCAGTTCGGCGATCCGCGCCTTGAGCGCGGGCAAACCGTTTTCTTTTTTGATGGCGCGCAGCACATCGAGCGCGACGATATTGCTGGTGCCCTCCCAGATCGAGCCCAGATGGGCGTCGCGCAGCAGCCGGGCATCACTCCATTCTTCGATATAGCCGCAACCGCCGCGCACTTCCATCGCGTCGCCTGTGACCTTGCGCGCATCGCGGCACGCCCGAAACTTGATCAGCGGCGTGAGGATGCGGGCCAGCGCGCGATCGGCCCCCGGCACATCGGCCGCCTGCAAGGCCTGCGCCGTCTGGAACATCATGCTGCGGGCCTGCTCGGTCCACACGGTCATCTTGGCCAGTTGCCTGCGCATGAGCGGCATGTCGATCAACCGTTTGCCGAAGGCGCGGCGATGCGTGGCGATATAGGTCGCCTCGGTGACGGCGCGCCGCATCAATCCGGCGGCGCGCATGCCGTTGGACAAACGCGAGTTGTTGATCATGTCGGCCATGTGCTTGAAGCCCTGACCGCGCTCGCCGATCAACCAGGCCTGCGCGCCTTCAAGACGGATCTCGCCACTGGCCATCGAACGGGTACCCAGCTTGTCCTTGAGCCGCAAAATGCGATAGTCGTTGTGACGGCCATCGGGCAGATCGCGCGGCAGCAAGAAGAGCGATACGCCTTTCAATCCAGGATCGGTTTCGCTGCGCGCCAGCACCATCGCAAAGCCGGCGTCCGCATTGGAGCAAAACCATTTGTCGCCGCTAAGACGCCACATGCCGTCATCGCCGCAGGCGGCCACTGTGGCCGTCACACTCACATCGGAACCGGCGCCCTGCTCGGTCATGAACATCGCGCCTTGGCGCAAATCGTTGAAATCTTGCGTGATCAACTGCGGCAACACCTCAGCGACCAATTCGGGACGGCCGAACTTGCGCAGCGTGCGTGCGAGCGAATCCGTCATGCTGACGGGGCAGCACAAGCCGAACTCGGCCTGCACGAAAAGATACGTCAGCGCGTACTTGGCGACGGGCGGCAACGGCTCGGGCCAACCAAGCACGCCGCCACGATGCGACATCGCGGCCAGACCGAATTCGCTGTAAGCCAGCCGTTCGAGCTCGACGTAGGCCGGGTGCTTGTGCACGAAAGAGCCATCCTGCCCTTGCCGGTTGCGCACCGCCAGCGTGGGGGGATGCTTATCTGCTGTGGACGCCAGCTCGTCCAGCAACCCGCCGGCCATCGCACCCAGGCGATAAACATGCGGTTGAAGATGGTCGTACAGGCGCTCGCCCAGATAAAGGCGCAGCAACGGTGCGGCATGCGGGTCGGCATCAAATAGATTGATGCCGCGCGCATCGGGAATGTGCGGCTCGAGAATGGGTACGCCGGAGGCGGTGCGAGAAATCGGATCCATGGCGATAGTGACCGGTATAGACATACGCCGCATGGTCGACCCACCGATCCAACTGTACAAATACCGCTTGGGTGTAGAACAATTCAAAAAAAGTATAGATAAGAGACAACCATGGATTTATCTCCCCGGGTACTGCGCTATTTTGTTGCGGTTGCGGAAGAGCGACATTTCAGCAAGGCCGCCCAGCGCCTGCATATGTCGCAGCCGCCATTGAGCTATGCGATTCGCCAGCTGGAAGAGTCGCTTGGCGCCACATTGCTGCATCGCACGAGCCGGCACGTGCGCCTTACGGCGGCTGGCGAAGCGCTTTATGTGGAGGCGCTAAGTTTGCTCAAACGCAGTGACGATGTGCGCACACTGATTGCCGGCATCGAAAGCGGCAAGGTTGGGCGCCTGCGTATCGGCTTCGTGGGATCGATGGTGTATCGCGGCCTGCCCGATGCATTGACCACTTTGCGGCAGGCACAACCGGGGGTGGAGCACGTGCTCACGGAACTCAACTCCCGGGATCAGCTCGAGGCCTTGCAGCGCGACGAACTTGATCTGGCATTCATCCACGCCAATCCCGCCCCCGAGGAGGTAACGGCGGTGGATATCGTGGCCGAGCAGTTTGTGGTGTGCGTGCCCGCCACGCACAGGCTGGCCGCTACCCGCGAGATCGCGCTGCAGGACTTGGCGGCCGACGAGTTCGTCTTGTTCGCGCGCGATGCGTCGCCGCGCTATTACGAGACAGTGTTGTCGTTGTGCGCCCATGCGGGCTTCACACCGGCCATTCGCCATGAGGTACGACATTGGTTGACGGTGGCATCGCTGGTTTCCCAGGGCCTGGGGGTGGCCATCGTGCCCTCGTGCCTGGCGCGCAGCGGCCTGACCGGTTGCCGCTTCATCGCGTTTCCGCATACCGACAAATCGGTGTGCCAACTCGCGTGGCGCCATGAGCGAACGGCGCCGCTGATCCGGGCGAGTGTGGATGAAATCTTGGGGTATTACCGAGCGCAGACTGCGTGATGCCGTCGCGCGCTTTCGCGCGTTGTGATCGATAGGGCCGATCCGTGCAGATCGCCTGCCGGCCCACGAAGGCAAGCCCGCTTCCGCGCCCAACAAGGTGCTGGTGAGCACTATGCGGAACATGTTCAGCGTATCGCCCTGGTTCGACGGCTACGCGTGCACTGTGAAAGTTTGACCGCTACGGTTTGAAATCCAACGTCGACATCGCGCCGGTCACCGACTGCGGCGCGTAGTCATCCCAAGGATGATTGCCCACATCCAGGCGATCGTCGATCGTGGCGATCGTCCAGTGACCGCCGCCGCTGATCCCTTCGACTTCGTCCCACTCGATTGGCACCGACACCCCCATGCCCGGCCGCGCGCGCGCGGACCATGCCGACGCCGTGGTGGCGCCAAAGCCATTGCGTAAATAATCGACGAAGATTTTTCCAACGCGATTTTTAGGGCCACTCTTGGCCACGAATATCTTGGGCAACGTGCGCGCAAGATGCTGCACGATGGCTTGCGAAAACGACTTGACGGCGTCCCAGCCATATTGTTTCTTGAGCGGCACCACCACGTGCAACCCTTTTCCGCCGCTGGTTTTGATCCACGACGTCAAACCGATTTCAGTGAGCATCACGCGAACGAGTTGCGCCGCCTGCACCATCGCGGGCCATTTGATCCCGTCGCCTGGATCGAGATCGAATGTCATCCGATCGGGTTTATCGATGGCGGTCTTGACGGCGTTCCAGGTGTGGAATTCGACGGTGTTCATTTGCACCGCCGACATCAATGCTTGCGCAGTAGGGACTTCGAGCAACGGTTGATGGTCGGGATCGAGCTTCGGGTCGAGAGGCATCACGCCGGGCATCGGCGCTTCGAGATGCTTCTGAAAAAAGAGCTCTTTTTCGATGCCTCCCGGGGCACGAACCAGTGACACAGGACGCGCATTTAGATGCGGCAACAACAAGGGCGACACACGCGCGTAAAACTCGGCGAGATCGAGCTTGGTGAGACCGGTCGAGGAATCGATCACGCGTTCGGGATGCGTGAGTTTGGCGGCGGATGCTCGGGTTGCGGTTTTTGAAGGGCTCGCCGTCGCGGCTGCGTCAGTGGTGGCTGTCGTCGACTTCGCAGGTGCTTTCGCTGCCGCCCCTTTCTTCGCCGTCGTCTTCTTCGCAGGCGCTGTCTCCGCTGCTACTTTCTCCGCTGCTACCTTCTTCGCTGGCGCGGTTTTCGAGGATGTGGCCTCTGACACCGCTGACTTCGCGGTTGTTTTCTTCGCAGTTGCTTTCTTCTCAGTCGCTGTCTTCGCGGTCGCTTTCTTCGCCGCCGCGCGCTTCACTGGCGCTTTATCTGCCGTGGCTTTTGTGACGCTTTTCTTTGTCTTCGCCGCGGCGCTAGATTTCTTCATCGTGCTCTCCGAATCGCTGGACGTTGCCACATTGAGCTTGGCGACAATTTCCTTTGCCGGCACCGGCTTTTCTCGCCCGATCGCCTTCGCCGGCTTATCGCTGCGCAACCCTTTAAACACCGGATGCCGAATGCTGCCCGACGATGTCCACTCGGAAAACGCGACCTCCGCAAGCAACTGCGGCTTGACCCATTGCGCCGTTCTATCGACCGGCGTACGCGCTGCGAAAGGGCTTTTGTCCACCGCGATCGCATCGAGTTTCTCCTTGATCTCCGCCAGCCCGCGGTCGTCGAAACCACTGCCCACGCTTCCCGCAAAGCGCAGCGCCCCATCGTCATCGTGCACGGCGATCAGCAGTGCACCCAAACCCACGCGCGTGCCTTTGGGTTGCGTATAGCCCACCACCACAAATTCCTGGCGCTGACCGCACTTGAGTTTGATCCAGGCGGGCGACCGGCGCGACACATAAGTCGAGTCGCGCAGTTTGCCGATCACCCCTTCCAAGCCCATCTTGCAGGCCGACGTGACCAGATCCTGCGGCCGCACGTCGAACGTGCCACTGAAACGCACGAGATCGGGCGTGTCGTCGTCAAACACCTGCTCAAGTAAAGCGCGGCGCGTCATCAGCGTTTCGCCGCGCAGATCGCGCCCTGCAAGAAAAGGCGCGTCGAACACGTAATACGCGATATCCCCGGTCTTGCTGCTGTCGAATGCGTTTTGCAGCGCTTGAAAACTGGGCGCGCCGTTGTCGCCCAGTACCACGATTTCGCCGTCCAGCCAGGCTGGGCCGGTGTTCATCGTTGCCAGGGCGTCGGCCAGATGCGGCATTTTGTGGGTCCAGTCGTGACCGTTGCGGGTAAACAGCTGCACCCGCTTGCCGTCGAGCCGCGCGCCGATCCGATAGCCGTCGAATTTCACCTCGAACAACCAGTCTTTCGGATTGGACGGTGGCGCATCCACCAGGGTGGCCAGTTGCGGTTTGAGCAGATCGGGAAGCGCCGCGGCTTCCCCGGGCACACGCCCCGCGCCGGTCTCTGCCTCTGGGGTAGAAGCATCTGGCTCGCCATCGAGCGCTTTCTTGACCGCGGCCTTCGCACGCTTCGATGTCGCCGCCGCCGTTTTTGCGCCACCAACCTTCGACGCATCCGACGCCACTGACAATTTCGTTTCGCCAGCCTTCGACGACTTCGCGCCACCAGCACGCGAAGCCTTCGACCCCGTAGACACCTTAGACGCCTTTGCAGCCTTTGCCTGCTGCGCCCTGGCTTTCTTGACCTCAGCGCGTAGCGGCACGACGCTATCGGGCATCTCGTCCACCACACTGAACTCGGCCGCAGGCTTAACAAACGCGTCTTTTTCTTTGATCAGCAACCACGGCGGCTGTTTCTCGCCTTTGCCTTTCATGCGGATCAGCGCCCATTTGCCGCGCATCTTCACGCCGTGCATTTCGAACTTGAGCATGCCGCGCCGATAGCCCTCGACCGGATCCTCGAGCGGCACCCACACGCCCTCGTCCCAGATAATCACGCGGCCGGCGCCGTACTGTCCTTTAGGAATTTCACCTTCGAACTGGTTGTAGGCGATCGGATGATCCTCAACCTGCACCGCCATGCGCTTATCGGCCACGTCGTAGCTGGGCCCTTTCGGCACGGCCCAGCTTTTCATCGCACCGTCGAGCTCAAGACGCAGGTCGTAGTGCAGCCGCGAGGCCCAGTGCTTTTGAATGACGAAGGCGCGTGCATCGTCGTTGGCAGTCCCCCCTTCAGCAGGTTCCGACGTGATGCCGAAATTCCGCTTTTCGCGGTACTGCTGCAGGGTATCGGCCATGGCTATGCCGCCTTACGTGGCTTCGCGGTTTTCGCGGCGCTCTTGCCCGCGGACTTCGCGGGTGCTGCTTTCTTGGCGGCGGCTTTGCCGGTGCTGCTGCCGCTGGTTTTCGCGGCGGCCTTCGTACCGGTCTTGCTCGCCGCTTTGGAAGCCGTTTTCGACGACTTCTTCGCGGCCGCGCCAGTGTCGCCCGATTTGGCATTCTCTATCGGCACCGTCTTCGCCGTCTTCTTGGGCGCATCCTCGTCATCTGCCTTGGCCGCTGCGCCGCCGGCACCTTTGCCTTTACGGCCTGCCAAGCTGCGCGCCAACAATTCAGTCAGATCAAGGATGTTGTCGCCTTGCGCCGGGGTTTCTTCTTCCGGCTGCATGACCGTTTCGGTATTGCCGGCCTTTACCTTCTTCTCAACCAAGCCCATCACGGCTTGCTTGAACTCGTCCTTGAAGTCGTCCGGGTTCCATTTCTCGGTCATGTCGTCGACCAGTTGCTTGGCCATTTTCATCTCGGCGGCGCTGATATTCACACCTTTGCCGCCCGATGCCGGTAAATCCAGGCCTTCGGTAGAGCGTACTTCGTCGCCCCAACGCAGCAGATTGAGCACCAATGCGTCGCCCGACGGCATCAACGCCGCCAAATGCTGTTTGGTTTGAATGACGACCCTTGCAATACCGATCTTGCCGGTTTTCACCAAGGTCTCGCGCAAAAGCGCATAAACCTTATGTCCCTTGTTGATGGGCGCCACGTAATAAGGGCGCTCCAGATATACGAAGGGCACTTCAGAAGCATCCACAAAACGCTGAATCTCGATGGTCTGCGTGGTTTTGGGATACGCATTCTCGATTTCGTCAGGCGAGATGATGACGTACTGGCCGTCTTCATACGCCACGCCCTTGACGATATTCTCGCGATCGATTTCTTTGCCGGTGCGCTTGTTGATGCGCTTGTATCCCACCGGGTCCATCGATCGTTTATCGAGCCAGTCGAAATCGATGCCCTGCTCTGTGGTGGCGGTATGCAATCCGACGGGGATGTGCACCAGGCCGAAGGAAATCGCGCCTTTCCAAATCGTACGGCTGCTCGAGGTGGCCATGAAAGTCGTCCGAAAACGTTCGACGATCCGGCCAAGCGGCGCTTGCCCGTGTCGACAATCCCGCAGATGGCGCTATGCAAACCGCCATGTGGGGCGGATCAGGAGAGCAAATGTCGTACCGAAGACGCAATTGGTTGGCATAACGCCGCCCGCCTGCGCCGCTGTGGCTGCTGTGGCTGCTGTGGCTGCTGGGGTTGCTGGGGTGCTGGAGCTGCTGGTGCGGTTGCTGCTGGCGTTACTGGCGTTGCTGCTGTTGCTGTAGTCGCTGCTGTTGCTCGTGCTGCTCGTGGGGCTATTGCCAGCGTGGACGTCCAGCGATCGGTAGCCCCGACGCGCCCGGACATCCCCCCTTCTACACCTGACTCATCTCGAACATGCGTTTATGTTCGCCGATGGCATAACGATCGGTCATGCCGGCGATGTAGTCGGCGATGGCACGGGCTTGCGCAATGGGATCATCGCGGCGGTAATCGGGCGGCAGCAGGCGCGCATCGCCATGGAAGGCCACAAACAACTCGCGCACGATGCGCTGCGCTTTGGTCGTCATCCGCAGCACACGATAATGCCGGTACAAGTTCTCAAACAAAAATCGCTTGAGCGCGTTGGCTTCGGCGCGTAACGCCTCCGAAAACCCGATCAACGCCGGCGCCTGCCGCACATCGTCCGCACTTTGCGGCGCATGTTCGGCAATGCGAGCAGCGCTGGTTTGCGTGAGATCCACCACCAGCGTGTTGATCATTCGGCGCGTGGTCTCGGCAATGGCACGGCGCGGTTGAATGCCGGGATAGCGCTGGGTGACCTCGGCAAAATGCCGTTCGAAAATCGGCACGGCTTGCAGCTGCTCGATGGTCAACAGCCCCGAACGCAGGCCATCGTCGATGTCGTGATTGTTGTACGCAATCTCGTCAGCCAGGTTAGCCAACTGCGCTTCCAACGACGGCTGCGTGCGATTCAAAAACCGCTCACCCACATCGCCCAACTGCGCCGCATGCGTGATCGAGCAGTGCTTGAGGATGCCTTCGCGGGTTTCGAAGCACAGATTGAGGCCATCGAACGAGGCATACCGCTCCTCGAGCGCATCCACCACGCGCAAGCTTTGCAGGTTGTGCTCGAAGCCGCCGGCATCCGGCGCGTATTCGCGCATGCAGGCATTGAGCTCATCCTGTCCAGCATGACCGAACGGGGTATGGCCCAAGTCGTGCGCCAGCGAAATGGCCTCGGTAAGATCTTCGGACAGGCCCAGGTTGCGCGCCAACGTGCGGGCGATTTGCGCGACCTCCAGGCTATGCGTGAGCCGCGTGCGAAAGAGGTCGCCCTCGTGATTGACGAAAACCTGCGTTTTGTACTCGAGGCGCCGGAACGCGCCCGAATGGATGATGCGATCCCGGTCGCGTTGAAACTCGCTGCGGCCCGGCGGCGTGGTTTCCGGGTAACGACGGCCGCGCGTGCGGTCGGGATTGGAGGCGTATGGCGCAAGGGCGCTCATGCGGTTTCCACCGTGCGGTCGAGCACGCGACGCAGCGCGGCATCGGGCACGCTGCGCATTAACGCTTCGCCGATACGCGGCATCAACACAAAGCGGATCTCGCCACCTTCGGTTTTCTTGTCGACCTGCATCAGGTCGATCCAACGATCCGCCCCCAGGTCGGGCGCGACCACCGGGCAACCGATGGCTTCAGTAAGCGCACGTACGCGCTCGACGTCGGCTGGCGGAAAGCCCGCCACCTCGGCCGACAACTCCGCCGCCTGCACCATCCCGCAACCCACGGCTTCGCCATGCAGCCATGCGCCGTAGCCCAAGCCCGATTCGATGGCGTGACCGAAGGTGTGACCCAGATTGAGGATGGCGCGCAAACCCGACTCGCGCTCATCCTTGCCGACCACCTGCGCCTTGAGCTCGCAGGAACGTTGGATGGCATAGGCAATCGTGGGCGGATCGAGCGCACGCAATTTTTGCGCATGCTCCTCGCACCACGACCAGAAGGCGGGATCGAGAATCAGACCGTACTTGATGACTTCGGCCAGCCCGGCAGAGATCTCGCGCGCCGGCAGCGTGGCAAGCACGTCCAGATCGATCTCGACCGAAATCGGCTGATAGAACGCGCCGATCATGTTCTTGCCCAGCGGATGATTGACTGCCGTTTTGCCCCCAACCGACGAATCGACCTGGGCGAGCAGCGTGGTGGGCACCTGCACGAAACGCACGCCGCGCATATATACCGCCGCAGCGAACCCGGTCATGTCGCCGATCACCCCGCCACCCAGCGCCACGAGCACGGCGCGCCGGTCGAGCTTGTTCGACAACATGGCGTCGAAGATAAGGTTGAGTGTTTGCCAATCCTTGTGCGCTTCGCCGTCGGGCAGTTCGATGTGCACGACACGCTTGCCGGTGGCGGCGAGCGCCTTTGCCACGCGTTCGCCGTAAAGGGCGCCAACGACTGGATTGGTGACCACGGCGATCGCCGTGGCATCGGTCGGAATGGATTCGGCCAGGAGATCGATGCGGCCGGCGGCGATGCGAATGGGGTATTGGCCCCCGGGGGTGTCGACGTCGACGACGTTCATGTGGGCTTCTCGTAACTCAACAATTTGGGCACCAGGGACTTGACGAGACTCGAGACCGGGGTGCAGCCGGTTTCGACGATGAGGTGCGCCACCTCGCGGTAAAGCGGGTCGCGCAGGCCAAGCAAATCGCGCAGCGTCGCGCGAGGATCGGCCGTAGCCAGGAGCGGGCGATTTTTGTCGCGGCAGGTGCGGCGATAAAGTTCATCGACGCTGGCGCGCAAATAAAGCACAATGCCGCGCTCGTGGAGCAGGCGCCGATTATCGGGATTCAGCACGGCGCCCCCACCGGTAGCAAGAATAATATTGCGCCGTTGGGTACACTCCGATAACACAGTCGCTTCGCGACGGCGAAAACCTGCCTCGCCCTCGATTTCAAAAATAATGGGCACGCGGACTCCGCAGCGCGCTTCGAGCTCATGATCCAGATCGACAAATTCGCGGCCTACCGCCCGCGCCAAGCCTCGGCCAATCGTCGTTTTGCCCGCCCCCATCATGCCGACGAGGATGATGGGCAGGTCGTGCGGCAACGGTTCGGCCGGCTTGGACAGGAGCGCGTCGCCGTCCAGCGGCACGCATGGCTCGGCCTGCGCCTCAGGAGGCGCTTCCGGGTCGGGGCAGGAGTTGGCGATCGCGTTCATACGTGCATTATCCCATTGCGCGCAGTTGCCTGGGCACCACAGTCACCGATTCGTTCACACAATGCCGCCCGCCATGCCCAGTCCTTTACCGAGTTGCCCGTAAAATCGCCGCAATGAGCCAGACCAAGAACACCCCCTCCAAGAAGTCCCCGCCTGCCAAACACGGTTCGGCCTTTCTACGATTTATCGTGAAATCCGCCGTGCTGCTTGGCGGGTTCGCCCTGTGCGGCGTATTGCTGGGAGGGATGGCATTGGCATTGGCTTGGCCGAATCTGCCCGATTTGCACGCGATGACCGACTATCGTCCCCGTGTGCCGCTGCGTATTTTCACGGCAGATCGGGTACTGATCGGCGAATTTGGCGAAGAGCGCCGGAACGTGCTGCGCTTCAACGAAATCCCCGACGTGATGAAATCGGCGGTGTTGGCGGCGGAAGACGACCGTTTCTACCAACATGGCGGCATCGATTGGCAAGGCGTGGTGCGTGCCGGCGTGACCAATCTCGTCAACATGTCGAAGACGCAAGGCGCCAGCACGATCACGATGCAGGTGGCGCGTAACTTCTATCTCTCGTCCGAGAAGACATATTCGCGTAAGTTCTACGAACTGCTCTTAACGTTCAAGATTGAAGCCAGCCTGGGCAAGGATCAGATTCTTGAGCTGTACATGAATCAGATCTATCTAGGCCATCGCGCATACGGTTTCGCGGCAGCGGCGCGTACCTACTTCGGCAAGCCATTGGCGGAAGTGACGCCTGCGGAAGCGGCAATGCTCGCCGGCATTCCAAAGGCGCCGTCGCGCTTCAATCCGATTTCGAACCGTCCTCGCGCCGAGCTGCGCCAGCGCTATGTGCTGGGTCGCATGCAGTCGCTGGGCTACCTCACCGAGCCCGAGTACAAGACGGCGATGGCCCAGCCCATCGTGATCAAGTCCGCGGAAGGCACGCCCGCCGGCGGCTATGCCGTGCATGGCGAATACGTGGCCGAACTCGCCCGCCAGTTGCTCTACAACGTCTATCAAGACAATGTGTATTCGCGCGGCATCAATATCTACACCACCGTGCAGTCGAAAGACCAGGAATCGGCCTATCGCGCCCTGCGCGACGGCGTGATCGACTACACGCGCCGCGCGCCGTATCCCGGCCCGGAAGAACAGCTCGAAATGCCTGCAGGCGTCGAGAAGGACCCGCAGGCCCTGGATGATTTTCTGGATGGCGTCTTCGAGAAATTCCCGGACAGCGGCGATTTGCTGACCGGCGTGGTGATTTCAGCGTCACCTAATGAGATCAAGGTGGCGCGCAGTTCGCGCGAGATCGTGTCGATTACCGACAAGAAGATCCTGGGCATCGTCGCCCGCGCACTCGGCGACAAGGTCAAACCGGAAATGCGCATCAAGCGCGGCTCAGTTGTGTACCTGCACCAGGTGGGCGAAGGCTGGGAAGTAATCAATATGCCGTCGGTGCAGGCGGCCTTCGTGTCGCTCACGCCGCAAGACGGCGCGATCCGATCGCTGGTGGGCGGCTTCGACTTCTATCGCGGCAATTTCAACCGCGTCACGCAAGCGTGGCGCCAGCCGGGTTCGAACATCAAGCCGTTCATCTATGCGGCCTCGCTCGAACGTGGCCTGACGCCCGCCACGCAGATTTCCGACCAGCCGTTCTCGCTCACGGCCGCGCAAACGGGTTCCAAGGCCTGGAGCCCGAAGAACTACGGCAATCAGTACGAGCCGATGCTCACCATGCGTCAAGGCCTCTACAAGTCCAAGAACATGGTCACGATCCGCATCATGCAGGCCATCGGCCCGCAATATGCCCAGGATTACCTGACCCGTTTCGGTTTCGACAAGTCGCGTCAACCGCCTGTGCTGCCGATGGCATTGGGTGCAGGCGCCGTGACCCCGCTGCAATTGGCCGGCGCCTACGCCGTGTTCGCCAACGGCGGTTATCGCATCACGCCTTATCTGATCGATCGCGTCACCGACAGCTCGGGCAAGGTGCTGATGCAGTCGAAACCCGTGGTCGCCGGCGACGCCGCGGCGCGAGCAATCGACGCCCGCACCGCGTACGTGATGGACGACATGCTCCGTGGCGTGGCCACTTCCGGCACGGCCGCCCGGGCACGTGCCATCCTTAAGCGCAACGATCTGGCTGGCAAAACGGGCACCACCAACGAATCGGTGGATGCCTGGTTCTCGGGCTACACCCCGGCCCTGGTCGCGACCGCTTGGCTCGGCTATGACCAACCGAAATCGTTGGGCTCGCGCGAAACGGGTGGCGGCGTCGCGTTGCCGATCTGGCTCGAATACATGCAGGATGCCCTCAAGGGCGTGCCTGAAGAAACGCGCCGCCCGCGTCCGGAAGGATTGCTCGTGGAAGGCGGCGAGTTGTACTTTGCCGAGTTCCCGCCCGGTCAGGCCGTGGCGCGACTGGGCCTGCCCGTCAACGATTCGCTCGGCGATTTCCTGAGCACGTTGGGTGAGTCGCCAAGCCCGCGTGGCGGCGTGACGGTGGCCCCGACGATGCGCGGCGACTCGCAGATGAGCCAGAACCTGCAGTTTTAAACGCACGTCGGTTTGAATCACGTGGCGGCCGATTGCCGCTACACCGAACCGGGAGTGCGGCGCAAACCGTCAGGCTCGGTCCAGACAGCAAAACGCCGGCTTGCGAGCCGGCGTTGCATTATCCAAGTCTGAAAGATCCAAACCTGATATTGAGCGCATGAGAGGGCTGGCGTGAGAGGGCAGGCGTGTGAGGCAACACGCACGGCTCGCCGAACCAAGCACCAAACCACGCGCCGAAGGGTTTTAAACCACCGTGCGTGACCAGGCCCTCAACAGCGGCGCGAGTTACACGCTGACCTTGACGACGATGGGCACACCGGCCGCATCGGAACAGATTTGCGACAGCGCATCGTCCAGATTGGGGCCGCCGCGGGTATCGTGCCAATGCTCGCCTTCAAAGCGGTAGTGAAAGCCACCGCTGCGCGCAGCGACCCAGATTTCCTGCATGGCCGCCTGACTGTTGACGACAATGTGGATCTCGTCATCGAACACCAGCGTCAACACGTTGCCGTTACGCGTGGCTTCGATGTCGATATCGTGGGTGGCCGCCCAATCGTCGGCCTGGCTCTCGATCGTATCGAGCACTTTTTCGGTCAACGCAAGAAATTCGGTATCGTTCATAATCCCAACCTGCACGCTTTTGGAGTTCTCTGTGTTCCATTTGGCTTTCGGCCGCCTGGTTTCCCGCATTGTAGCGACTGCCGTCCTGACGGCGGTCGTGGCAGCCTGCGGCTACAAGGGCCCGCTCTATTTCCCCCCCGCCCCCAATGGGCAAGCCACGCCCGTTCAAACGACGCCGACGCAAACCCAGCCTAAACCGCCTTCGCCGATCACCTCGCCGACCCAAACCGAAGCGCTGCCGACGTCGTCGTCATCTTCCGGCAACTCGTCGACCACCGGTATTTCCACGCAGGCGCCCGGCGGCACGTCGTCCGGCTCGAACGCCAGCAGCACGTCCCAATAACGCTTTACGCGCTTCGCGCAGTACCTCTCTCATGACGCAGACTTCCCACCCGGCCTTGGCCGGACAACCGCATTTTCATCTCCAGGACGGCACCCTGCACGCCGAGGGCGTTGCACTGGACCGTTTGGTGGCCGAACACGGCACGCCGTTGTACGTGTACTCCCGTGCGGCACTCGCCGAGGCCTATGCCCGCTACAGCGATGCCGTCAACGGCCGCGACGTGGTGGTCTGCTACGGCATGAAAGCCAACTCCAACCTGGCCGTGCTGAAAGAATTTGCACGTTTGGGCGCCGGGTTCGACATCGTCTCGGGCGGTGAGCTGCAACGCGTGCTGGCGGTAGGCGCCGATCCCGGCAAGATCGTATTTTCGGGTGTGGGCAAGCAAGCGTGGGAAATGCAGGCTGCGCTCAAGGCAGGCGTAAAAAGCTTCAACGTCGAATCCGAAGCCGAACTGCGACTGCTGTCGCTGGTAGCCGAAGCCGAGGGCAAGCGCGCGCCGGTATCGTTGCGCGTGAATCCGGATGTGGATGCGCAAACGCACCCCTACATTTCGACGGGCTTGAAAGAAAACAAGTTCGGTATCGCAATCGAAGACGCGCCCGAGGTGTATCGCCTGGCGAAGTCCTTGGCCAACATCGACATCGTGGGGGTGGATTGCCACATCGGCTCGCAGTTGATCGACATCAGCCCCTATCTGGACGCCCTCGACAAGCTGCTCGACCTGGTGGACGGCCTGAAGCGCGACGGCATCGAGATCCATCACCTGGATATCGGCGGCGGTTTGGGCATTCGCTATACCGACGAAACGCCGCCGTCGCCCAAGACCCTGCTGGACCAGGTGTTCGACCGCTTGGACGCGCGTGGCTACGGGCATCTGCAGATCGTGATGGAACCGGGCCGCTCGTTGGTGGGCAACGCCGGCATTCTGCTCACGACGGTGCAATTTCTGAAGCACGCCGAGGCGCGCAATTTCGCCATCGTCGATGCCGCCATGAACGACCTGCTGCGACCGGCGCTCTATCAGGCGTGGCATGGCGTGGTGCCGGTCAAACCGCGCCTGGGCGCGGTGCAGATTTATGACATCGTGGGGCCGATCTGCGAATCCGGCGATTGGCTGGCCAAGCAGCGCCCGCTCGTGCTCGCGCAAGGCGATGTGCTGGCGGTCGAATCGGCCGGTGCCTACGGCATGGTGATGGCCGGCAATTACAACAGCCGCGTGCGACCCGCCGAGGTGATGGTCGACGGCGAGCAATCGCACGTGGTGCGCAAGCGCGAAACGCTGGACATGTTGACGGCGGGCGAGTCGGTATTGCCCGATTGAACGTACCTGACGTAAGGAACGTACGGAACGTACGGAACGTATTGAAAGTACCTGACGTACCTAAAGCCCCTGACATACCGAACGTGATTGAAGCATCCCACGTACATCAGGTATCGAACGCACTCGGCGTACTAACCCGCGTTCAGAACCCGGCGGGCGCGTTGGCCAGAATCGTCTGCGCCAGCACGTACACCGGGCGGTCGACCAACTTGCCGTCGACCGCAATGGCGCCCAGGCCTTGGGCGGCAACCGCTTCATGCACCCGTCGCGCCCAAGCCACTTCTTCGGCGCTGGGCGCAAACCCCGCGTTGATGCCGGCGACCTGCTTGGGATGCACGCACAGCTTGGCGCCAAAGCCGAAGCGGCGCGCGCGCCGCACGTCGGCCGTCAAGCCATCCAGATCGTCCAACGCCAGCGACACACCATCTACCGGCGGCAGCACGTCTGCCAAACGGGACGCCATCACCAGCTGACTGCGCACCAGATCGAGCGCATCGCCATCGCCGCTCGTGCCGGCGTCGGCATTGAAGTCCACAGACCCGAACGCCAACCGCTGCACCTTCGCCTGACTGGCGAGGGCGCGCGCAATATCCCATCCCTTGACGGTTTCGATCAGCGGCACGATCAATTGATCGGCGCGCAGATGCGACGCCAGCGCCTTGAGCACGTCCGTGTCCTGCGACTTGGGCATCATCACGGCATGCACCGCCGCGTTGCCGACGATGGCGCAGTCGCGCGCAAACCAGGCCGTGTCTTCGGTATTGATGCGAACGAGGATCTGAGGACCGGCCACCGCACCCCGTGCGTCCAACCATGCCGCCACAGATTCGCGCGCTGCGTCCTTGCGATCGGGCGCCACGGCGTCTTCCAGATCGAGGATGATGGCGTGCGCGCCGGCGGCAGCGGCCTTGTCGAAACGTTCCGGACGATCGCCGGGTACGAAGAGGTAGCTACGGGGGGTCATGCAGTCTCCTTTTATTGATTCAACGAATGCGGCTGCGGGGGAAGTTCGCCGGGGCTGACGTTTTATCTGTGCCAATGCCCCTGATCTATTCGCCAGCGGAAGCGGTGGGTGCGGAAGCCGCCGGCACAAACGCCTTCCGAAAGCCCAGGGTCAACGCGAAACAGAGCGCGGCCGGCACGATCAACGAGGCATAGGCCAGGCCATAACTGCCGGCGGCACTGGCGATCGCGCCGAATATCGGCGGCCCCACCACCACGCCCAAAAACGTAAATGCCAGCGCGCCGCCCGTGGCGACGCTGGTCTGTCCCGCCGGCGCCTGGCGTGCAACTTCGGCGAGGTACACACCATTCCAGCCGATGGCACTGGCGCCGAACACAGACAGCACGACCAGCAGCAACACCGTGGACGTGCCGGGCACCATGAACGCCGTGGCCAAGCCGCTCAAGGCCACGAGCGCAGCCAGTACCGCGAGCATGCGGGGCGCCCCCAGATAGCGATCCGAAATGTATCCCCAGACCAGTCGACCGGTTACCCCAGCCAATTGCGACACGGCGAGAATGAAGCCGGCCGTGACGAGATTGATCAGTAAATCTTCATGCAGGAACGTCGCCACATACGTGGTGAGCGAGAGTTGGATAATGGACAGCAAGAACGAACACGCCGCCAGCACCGCCAGACTGCGGCGGCTCAACACCAGACGGATCGGGCCCCAAAAACCGCGTCCGAACGACACGGGGTGCGCGGGATCGCGATCGCTGTCGAGGCTGCCGCACAGGGGTTGCACGGCGGCCGCACACACCAGCGACGCCACGGCGACGGCAGCAAATGCCCATTGCCAGCCGATCAGCACCTGCAGCCCCGGCACGATCGCACCGGCCAGCATGCCGCCCAGGGGCACGCCCGTTTGCTTGATCGAAAACACCAATGACATGCGATGCGCCGGCGTATTGCGAATCAGCAGATGCGAACTGGCGGGCGTGATCGGCCCGTAACCGAAACCGATCAGCGCGGCACCCAGCACCATGGTCGGTACGTACGGCAACGTACACAGCAGCAACCCGATGGCGCACAACACCAGGCCGATCTGGCTCAGTCGAATCGCGCCGTAGCGCCGCACCGCCCCACCCGCGACCAGGCTCGCCACCATCGCACCGGCATAGACGATCGCCACATACAGGCCCACGTAGGCGGGCGAGACGCCCATGGCCAACGCCACCACCGGCGCAATCACGGGCAACGTCAATAACGCCATGGCCACGAGCGACTGCACCATCGTCGTGGCCACCAGAACGATCCACCCCGAGGGTTCGCGTGTCATTTTGCAGCCTTGCGTGCACCGGCTTCGGCCACGGCTTCGGCGCCGGCCATCTGCCAATCGCGCTGAAAGGTGGTGGTGTAGTGAAAACGATCGGCAGGATGCACACTGGTCGTGTGTTCGATCAACTGGCCGCGCCGATTGCGGTAGCGGCGCACCACCTTCAGACCGGCGCTATGCAGCGGTGCATCCAGACTGGTCGCAGCGTCGCGATCCAGCAGCACCGCGCGAATCTCTTGCTCGACCGAACCGATCGACTCGCCGAATTGTTCTTCGACGATGGCATGCACGGCGCGATCGAGCCGGCCATTCAGTCCCTTGATCGACCGAAATGCCGGATGCAGCCACAGCTCGGTCACACAGATCGGCAACGCCTGACCGCTCGTGAATCGGCGGCCGTGCATGTGCAGCCACGTCTCGCCGCGCGAGCCCTCGAGCATCTCCGCCTGCGCGGCCTCGATCTCCACCGTCTCGCGGCGGTCAATCGACAACGTGGTATCGGTGGCGTACTGATACAGATCGGCCACGCCAGTGATGTTCTGGTTGTAGCTTGCGTTGGCGGTGCGGGCGCACACGCGCGTGCCCACGCCGGGTTGCCGCACCACCATCCCCAACTGCACGAGCCGCTTGACGGCCTCGCGGGCGGTAAAGCGGCTCACGCCGAACTGCTCGCATAGATCGAACTCGGTGGGCACCAGCGCCCCGATGGGGTACTTGCCCGATTCGATCTCGTTGTACAGCGTCTGTGCCAGTTGCAGGTAGCGCGGTTGCGCGCCGGTGAGGCCCGGCGTGCGCCCGGTGGGAATAGGAGAAGTAAGGCGTGTGGCCATAGCGTCGCGTCGCCGCGGTCGTTGTCTTGACGGAAGTGCTGTCGCGGCGGCGCCGTCGCTCAGATGGCCGAGCTGGCGCGAAGTGCCGCGATGGCTTCTGCATCGTAACCTGCCTCAGCCAGAATCTCTTCGCTGTGCTCGCCCAACGTGGGTGCGGGCCGATCGGGCCAGCCCCCGGCCCGCACGGGCGACGCCACCGTTTTGATCGGCCCGCTCGGATGCTGCAACGTCAACACGTTTTCACGTTCGGCCACGAAGGGATTGTCCAACGCTTCAGCCACGGTGTACACGGGCGATGCCGGCACGCGGCCCGCGAAGCGCTTCATCCAGGTCTCGGTGGTGTCCGACGACAACACCGCATCCAGATCTTCGGTGAGTTGATCGCGATGCGCCAGGCGTGCCTTGAAATCGACGTAATCGCCGCCCTGCGCCCACTCGGGCTTGCCGATCGCCTCGCACAGCACAGGCCAGAATTTTTCCTTATTGCACATCAGGAAAATCCAGCCGTCTTTCGTGCGGTACAGCTGGCTGGGCGTGAGCGACGGATGGCTCGATCGCTTCTCGCGTCCGATTTCCACGCCCTTGTTCAGGTACCAGGTGGCCACATACGTCAGATTGTGCAAGGCCACGTCGAACAGGCTCACATCCACATCGCGTCCGATACCGGTGGCACGCGCCCCGATCACGCCGGCAAGCAGCCCCATGGCGGCCGTCGTGCCGGTCATGAAATCGATCATCGACAGGCCCATGCGTGATGGCGGTCCGTCGGCCTCGCCCGTTACCGAGAGATACCCCGCTTCGGCCTGCATCAGATAGTCGTAACCTGGCCACGCCGCGCGCGAACCCTCGCGGCCATAGGCCGACAAGTGCCCGCACACCAGTTGCGGATTCACATCTTTCAGATCGGCGTAGGTGAGTCCGAGCTTGGCCGGCAGATCGCCGCGCAGGTTGTTGAACACCACATCGGCATCGGCCGCCAATCGCCGCAGCACCTCGCGCGCCTCGGGCGCCTTGAGATTGAGCGTCAGGCTTTTCTTGTTGCGGTTGAACGATTGGTAGAAGTGGCTATCGCCGGGGCCGAAGTAATGCGGTCCCACGACACGGCCCACGTCTCCCCCGTCGCCCGGGTTCTCGATCTTGATGACCTCTGCGCCAAGATCCGCCAGGTGTTGCGTGCCGAACGGTCCGGCGCCGTATTGCTCGATGGCGATGATGCGCACGCCAGCCAGAGGCAACGGCAGCGTGACGGCCTGCGATTGGGGGGCATTCATACCGGGTTCCTTTCGATCATTTGCTTGGCGATGATGATGCGTTGCAGTTCGTTCGTGCCTTCGCCGATGGTCAGCAGCGGCGCATCGCGATACAGGCGCTCGACGTTGTATTCCTTCGAGTAGCCATAGCCGCCGAAAATACGCATCGCTTCATGCGCGTTTTCCATCGCCGCCTCGGTGGCGAAGTACTTCGCCATGCCGGCTTCCATATCCACACGTTCGCCGCGATCGAACGCTTCGGCCGCCGCATACGTCAACAGCCTCGAGGCTTGCGTGCGCGTGGCCATCTCGCCCAGCTTGAGCTGAATGGCTTGATGCTCGCAAATCGGCTTGCCGAAGGTTTTGCGCGTTTGCGAATAGGCCAACGCCTCGTCCAGCGCGGCTTGCGCCACGCCCAGGCCACGCGCGGCGACGTTGATGCGGCCGAGTTCCAGCCCGCCCAACACCTGCTGCAGACCGCGCCCTTCCACGCCGCCGATCAAACGCTCGACCGGCACCTTGTAATCCTCGAACGCCAGCGCGCACGTATCGATGCCCTTGTAGCCAAGCTTCTCGAGCTTCTTGCTCACGATGAAGCCGGGGCCTTTTTCGGCCAGCAGCAAACTCATGCCTTTGTGACGCGGTTGCGCGGTGGTATCCGTTTTCACGAGCAAGGCGATGATGTTGCCTTCCTGGCTATTGGTGATCCACATCTTGTTGCCGTTGACCACGTAGTGATCGCCGTCGCGCTTGGCCACCGTGCGGATGGCTTGCAGATCGGTGCCGCAATCGGGTTCGGTCAGGCCGATGCCGCCGCGCAATTCGCCCGTGGCAAAGCGCGGCAGGTACGACTGCTTTTGCGCTTCGGTGCCGAAGCGCTGCACAGCCATCGCCATGATCACGTGCGAGTTGATGATGCCCGAAATCGACATCCACACCCGCGACATGCGCTCGATGATCTTGGCGTAGGTGAGCGTGGAGAGGCCCAACCCGCCGTACTCGGGATCGATCATGCAGCCGAACAAGCCCATCTCTTTCATCTTCTCGACGATCTCATGCGGATAGATATCGTCGTGCTCGAGGTGATGGACGTGCGGCAATACCTCGACCTTCAAAAAGCGGTCGAGCATATCGAGTATCAGTGTTTCCTGTTCCTGATCGTGCATGGGTGCATTCATGATGGTTTCCGTCGATTCGATGATTCGTGATGAGGTGCGCTGGTCGAGGGTTTCGTTCGGCCGCGCTTCCTGGGTGTGTTCCTGACTGCCTCTGCTTGCTGCGCTATTGCGCGCGTTCGCCCAGAAGACGCATCAGATCGCGCGTGCCGCCGGTCGCGATGCCGAGCACGGCGCGCTCGATCGCTTGCGCACGGTCGCGCGACACGGCGCGTGCCGCGTTCTCATGAAACTTGATGCGCACGTCGTCATCCGTGATGGGCCGGCCTGGTGCGCCGCGATTGATGTGCTCGCGGTGATGCAGCGTGCGGCCATCCGCCAGTTCGACGGTGACATCGCCCGAATAGAAACGCGGAAACTCCGCCTGCGGGTCGGCTTCGCACGTAACGCGACGCGCCAGTGCCAACGTGGCTGCATCGGTATAGGCGCTCTCTTCCAATGCATCGAGCGAGAAGCGCCCTTTCAACAAGCCGGTCGCCACCGCATAGGGAATGCTGAACTGCGCCTCATAAGCGTTGGCGGGCCGCTTCTTTTTGTCATCCGGCTCGCACACGATTTTCATCGTGCCTTCCGGCACCTTCGCCACCACACGCACGATCTCGGCCTCGCCGATCTCCGCGTGCAAGGCGCCCGACGCATCCGCGCACGCATGCACGAAATGACACGCCGGAATCGGCTTGACCGCCACGTTGAGCGTTTCCCATACCTCACCCAAGCCCGCCGTCACCAACGACAGATCGGTCTTGGCATTCAGTTCGCCCAGGTGACTGGCGTACAAGCCGAATCGGCCTTCATACGCTGCGCGCGTGCCCACGAAGCCGTGTTTGGCCAACGTGGCTGCGGTGATACCCGCGTGCGCGGCCCAGCCCGGATGAAGCCGTTTGGTCCATGCGCCATCTTGCAGAAACTCAAGGCTGCCCGACGCCATGGAAAGTACGATGCCCTGCGCGTCGCGCAGTTGATCCGCGTTGAGCTTCATCAGATGACCAGCGGCGAACGTGCAACCGAACGCACCGATGAGACCGGTGGGATGAAAGCCCACTTGATGAAAGCCGCCGCGCGCTGCCGACGCAATGCGAATCGCGATTTCTGCGCCCAGAATATAAGCGGCCAGCACGTCGGCGCCGCTGGCGTCGTGGGCCGCGCCCACGCTCAATGCAGCCGGCAACACCGACGCGGTGGCGTGAATCACGCCGCTGGGATGCGTGTCGTCGTAGTCCAGGCCATGAATCATGACGGCGTTGACGATGGCGGCATCGCGCATGGGCAGGTTGACCGCCATGCCGATCACCGGCACGCCTTTGGGGTCCTGCGCCATTGCGCCGCCCGCCAGCTCCTGCATGGCAGCCAACGTGCGGTGCGCGTAGTCGTAGCCCGTGGAGGCCAACCCGATGCCCAACGCATCGAGCATCAGGTGTGCGGCGCGCGACTGCACGTCGGATGGCACATCCGCCAATTTGAAATCTGCGGCGTAGGCCGCCAGATCGGCGGACAAGCCAGGAAGGTGTTCAGTCAGTGCGGTATCTGCGTGTGTCATATCAATCCACTCTCGCTCCGGACAGCTTTACGGCCTCTGCCCATTTGGTAATTTCGGCCTGTACATACGCGCGCGTTTCGTCGGGCGTCTTCAGGATGGGTTCCGCCCCCAGCGCATTCAGGGTCTTGGTCACATCAGGCTCGGCCCACACCTTCTGCAGCGTGGCATAGAGCTTGTCGATCACCGGCTTCGGCGTCTTGGCGGGCGCCATGATGCTGATCCACGCCGGCGCGATGAAATCGCCCATGCCGGCTTCCGCCATCGTCGGTACATCCGGCACGGCGGCGTTGCGCTTTTCGCTGGCCACTGCCAGCAGACGCAGCTTGCCGCTTTGCGCGTTGCCGATCAGGGCGGGGCCCGTGTCGATCATCGCTTCCACCTGTCCACCGATCAGATCGGTGACGGCGGCGGGACTGCCCTTGTAGGGCACATGCTGCATATCGAATTGCTGCGCGTGCTTGAACAACTCCATCGTGAGATGGCTGGTCACGCCGCTGCCACCGGAGGCATAGTTGAGCTTGCCCGGTTGCGCCTTCGCCATCTTCACCAGATCGGCGGCCGTTTTCGCTTTTGAATTGTTCGTCACCGCCAGGAACAGCGGCACCACGGCGATTTCAGAGATCGACGCCAGGTCGCGCAGCGGATCGTAGGAGATGTTCTTGTACAGACTGGGATTGATGGCGAGCGGGCCGCTGGAACTCACCAGCAGCGTATACCCATCGGGCTCGGCACGGATAACTTGCTCGGTACCGATGATGCCACCGGCACCCGGCTTGTTCTCGACCACCACGGGCTGTTTCAGGCCTTCTTCGAGCTTTTTGGCCACCAGGCGCGCAATGATGTCCGTCGCCTGGCCAGGCGGAAAGCCCACCACGATGCGTAGCGGTTTGGACGGGTAGTCGGCGGCCATCGCAGGCGCGATCGCGCCCAAACCGAGGGTGAGCGCCGTCATTGCGACGCCAATCATTTTTTTATTCATTATTTGTCTCCTCATTGGCGGGGGTCAGTCGCCCACGCCGTGACCGCGCTTGGATACCAGGAACGTCCTTTCGAAAGTCATGATCTTGGCGCCGTCTTGATTGGTGGCGCTACTGCGTACGGTCACGATCCCCTGCTTGGGGCGCGACTTGGATTCGCGCTTGTCGAGCACTTCCGACTCGGCATACAGCGTGTCGCCGGCAAACACGGGATGGGTAAGCGTGATGTCCTTCCAGCCCAGATTGGCCACGGCTTGCGCGCTGACGTCATTGACCGTCAGGCCCAACACGACCGCCACTGTGAGCCCGCTGCTCACCAGCAACTTGCCAAATTCGCTCTTGGCGGCATACGCAGCATCGCAATGCATGGGGTGGTAATTCATGGTCAACAACGAAAACTGAATGTTGTCGGCATCGGTAATCGTGCGTCCCGGGCGATGTTCGTACACGTCGCCCACATTGAAGTCTTCAAAGAAACGACCGTACACGGCGCGATAGCGATTGGGGGCGATTTCAACAGCGGTAATCATGAGTTCTCCTTGAGCCTGGGGGTACTTCGAACTGGATCGCCGCCGCCTGCGATGGACGTCGGCGCGTAGTCATTCAGGCGGCAAAACGCCTGAAACGGCCACACCAGTCGCGATACATGTCTCGATAGTTTGATTGCTTTAATACTTTGTCCGTACAAACCAATATCGATAGTAGACCTGCCTGATTGCGCCCGTCAAGAAAAAACAGGGATGAGGCGAAAGGACGAATTGCGGCCCGATCATTGCTGAGCGACACTAGAAAACGGCCTGCGGGTGGCGACTTTTGCCAAACACCCGCCGTGCAGGCGGTAGACTCACGCTGACGTCTTTCCACGCACTGCGTTCCATCTTGCGCGCCCATGATTTCACTACCGGGACGCGCGCTTTACCCCGAAAGGATTGCACTGCACATGGTTCACCAGCCCGCCGCCCTCCCGCCCGATGACGATCGTCGCGTGGCTGCACTCACCGAACTTGCTATTCTGGACACGCCCGACGAACGGGCTTTTGACGACGTCGTGTCACTCGCCGCGGCGTTGTGCAGCGCGCCCATTGCATTGGTGTCGCTGGTGGATCGCGAGCGCCAATGGTTCAAGGCCTGTATCGGCCTGGATGTGCGCGAAACGCATCGCGACTTCGCCTTTTGCGCGCACGCCATCCTCACGCCCGCCGATGTGCTGGTGGTTGAAGACACATCGGTGGATACCCGGTTCTCGCAGAGTCCACTGGTGCTGGGCCCGCCACATATCCGCTTTTACGCGGGTGCCCCCATCGTCACGCTACAGGGCGAGGCACTGGGCACTGTTTGCGTGATCGACACTGTGGCACGTACCATCGACGACCGTCAGGTCGCCGCGTTGCAGGCACTGGCCCGGCAGACCGCGTCGCTCATCGAGCTGCGCGAATTCGTGCGCGAACGTGACGACGAGAACCGTCAGCTCAAGGCCCGCGTGGTATCGGCGCTTGGGGACGACGACCAAACTTATCGCGGCTTTAGGCACGGACAACGCGTCGCCGCCGTGGGCCATGTGACGAGTGGCATCGCCCACGACTTCAACAATCTGCTGCAAGCCTTGCATGCCGGCTTCGAGCTGATTCGCCGCAAGGCGGATAACGCCGAACAGGTACGACGTCTGGCGCAAGGCGGGCTGAAAACCGTCACGCGCGGCAGCGACCTGATCGCCCAGCTGCTCACGCTCTCGCGCGACGAAGCGCCGGCCATGGCCCCAATCCGTGTCACGCCACATCTGGACAGCATGCGCGAGTTTCTCGCCAGCGCCATCGGTCCGGCCGTCGATCTGCATTTCGATCTCGCCGCGCCTGCCGCTACGGTGGTCTGCGACCGTACGCAATTCGAAGCCGCCGTGCTCAACATCATCGTCAACGCCCGCGATGCGATGAACAACCAGGGCCGTATCGCCATTGCCACGCGTGTGGTCGAACTCGATGGCGACGACGAGTTGGCACCGGGCACCTACGTCGAACTTTCGATTGCCGACAATGGCCCCGGCATGGCGCCTCAGGTGGCCAGCCGCGTGTTCGAGCCGTTCTACACCACCAAGGACAACGGCAAAGGGACGGGCCTTGGCCTGGCCCAGGTGCAGGGTTTCGCACGCAAAGCCGACGGCGCGGCCCGCATCGACAGCACACTGGGTGTCGGCACGACCGTACGGCTATTTCTGAAAACGGTTCCCGAAGCACTGGACGGCGCCGCAGATCATCGTGCGGCCCCGCAGCCGAACGCCCAAGACGCCGACACAGCGCCGAGTGCGCCCGTGGCCATCAAGATCCTGCTGGTCGACGACGACGAGCACGTGCGCAATAATTTGTGCGAGTTGCTGGTGGACGGCGGCTATGCCGTGCACGGGGTGGAAAGCGGCTTTGAAGCCCTGCGGGCGATCGAACACAACATCCCGGATGTGGTCATCAGCGACGTGGCGCTGAAAGGCTTCAGCGGCGTTACGCTGGGCCGCGTCATCGACGAGATCCGCCCGGGCCTGCCGTTGATCTTCATGACCGGCATTGCCGATCTCGACGCCACGCGGGCGTCATTGGGCGAACATGCCGTGATGCTGAAAAAACCGCTGTCGCTGGAAGACGTGCGCGCCACGATCGAACGGGTAGTCGCGCGGTAAAAAAGGCTTCAGCCTTGTGGGCAGCAACAACGTGCGGCGCCCAGCCTGCCGCACGTTACTCACGCCGCCGCTACAACTGCCCGTACGAGTGCAGGCCCGACAGGAACATGTTGACGCCCAGAAACGCGAAGCCGGTGATGAGCAGCCCCGCCAGCGACCAATAGGCCGCCATGGTGCCGCGCAGGCCCTTGATCAGGCGCATATGCAGCCATGCGGCGTAGTTCAGCCACACGATCAACGCCCAGGTTTCCTTCGGATCCCACTGCCAGTAGGCGCCCCACGCATCGGCCGCCCACAGGGCGCCCAGCACGGTCGCCACCGTAAAAAACGCAAAGCCGATCGCGATCGCGCGATACATGATGTCGTCCAGCACTTCCAGGCTGGGCAACGCGGCCGCGATGCGCGCGCGCGCCAGCAAAATGCTGCCGATGATCACCACACCCACCCCGAAATACACCATCCAGGTGGCCGACAACCCTTCGGTACGAAACACCATCGGCTCGGCACAGAGCAGTACACCCAGTATGAACAGCGGCACGAGCTTGGCCCATGAACGCGTTTGCCCATGCTGCTTGATCAAATAGGCAAAGCCCACCATTGCCGCCAGCGAGAACGTGCCATAGCCGATGAAATTGGCCGGCACGTGCAACTTCATCCACCAGCTCTTGAGCGCCGGCACCAGCGGCTGGATCTGCCCCGCATCGCGCGTGAACGAATACCAGAGCAAGAAAACGACTGCCGAATTCACGACCAGCAGCACGAAGCCGCCCAGCGCACGCGTCGCGTAGCGGCGCTCGTAATACAGATAGAAAAGCGCGGTGATGATCGCGAACAGCACGAACACTTCATATAGATTGCTCACCGGGATGTGGCCCAGATCCGGCCCGAGCAAATGGCCCTCGCGCCAGCGCACGAGCAGGCCGGTCACGCCTGCGAATACCGCGCCCCAGGTGAGCGCCGTGCCCAGCCACGCCGCCGTCTGACTGATGAAGCCGATCCAATAACAGACCATCGCGATCATGAAGAGCGCGCACATCCACAAGATCGCCGATTGCGACGAGAACAGGTATTTGAGGAAGAACACCTGCTCGGCGCGCGCCAGATCGCCTTGATAAAGCCAGATCGCAAACAGGCTGGAAATGGCCACAGCGATCATCAGCCGGCGCATCGGGCGCCATAGCCAGCCCAGCCAGGCCACGAAGGGCACCGCGCCACAGAGAATGATCTTTTCGTAGTAATCCATCGCGTCGGTAAAGCGCGTAAGCGCAAACCCGGCGCCGGCCGCCAACACCACGAAGAACAGGGCATCGGTCCAATCCGGGCGCCCACGCTGGATGCGCGCGTCGCCGGTTTCGGACATGCCTTCCTGCCAGAGCGGATCGATTTCGGACGTACTTACGGATACAGACATGGCAACCTCATGACCTCGACAGGCGAAGCACCGCCTGCTTGAAACGCTCGAACTCGCGATTGAAGTCCAAGGTGCGCTTCTGCGATGTCATGGCGGCCTGAACCTGCGCGCCATGACCCGATTCGCCAGGGGTGAGAAACACCCAGACGCGCCGGTCGCGAATATAAAACATCGAAAATACACCCAAAATCAGCAACAGGCACCCCAGATACACGGTGTTCTTGCCGGGTGTGCGGCTGACCTGGAAGACGCTCGCCTGTACATGATTGAAATCCGTCAGACCGAAAAACACGGGCGACGGATACATCGTCAGATCCGACAAGGCAGCGACCGCCATGCGCGACCAGGCCGATGCACGCTCGGCATCCGGCCCATCATTGGGCACGGCGGGCAACCCGGCGCGTTCCCGTGCGAGTGCGCGCAACTCGCCGATGCTCGATCCCAACAGCCGGATCACAATATCGGCGGCGCGCGGCAGTTCGTCCGGCGGCGTATTGGTTTGGAGGAAAGCAGCAATACCTTGCAGGCCGCCATCGGCAAACGTATTAAGCGCCCGCTCCGCTGCCGTTACCAGCGGCGCGCGATCCGCACCGGCCGGCGCGTTGACGGCCGCGAAGCGTTCGGCTGCCGCACGGCGCATGGCAGGATCGGCCAAGGCGCTGCGCAGCCGCATGAACTCAGCGACCGAATTGTCGTCGTCGGCAGGAATGCGCAGATAGCGGAAATTTTCGTTCGGCGTATTGCGCACCCCGGCGAGAAACACCGCCGTGCCGTCGAGCATCACCGGCAGCATGTAGTTCTGGAACTCGTGCGCCTGGCCCGCATCGTCGATCAGCCGGTACTGGATGCTCGGTCCCACATTGCGCAGATTTTCGTTTTTCTTGCCTGCTGCGCTGCCTGTGACGGCGGCCACATGCTCGCCGAAGGTTGGCGGCGCCGTAGCAGGCACGCCCCCCGACATGTCCTCGACATTGATCGGCCGCAACGCGGTCACATCCACGTTGAGCGAGCGCTTACCCGCGGTGGTTACCGCATCCACCGCTGCTGACTTGCCCACGGCACTGTCTACCGTGAAGGGTGCATTGCCGGTGCCCACCAACGGGTAACCGGTAAGCTTCACCGTACTGCCACCATCGTCGAAGCTCGACTGGTACACCGTCACGCCTTTGAAGCGCAGCGGCTCATTGACCTCGATGGTTTGATCGAACGTCTTGCCGGTGTCGGGATCGGTGACCTGCACTTCGCTGGCGAAGCGGCTGGGCATGCCGGTGGAGTAATAGTCGATGATGAATTTCTTCAGGCGCAACGTAAACGGCAACGGTTGCACCAAGGCGCCATCGTCCACCATCACGACGGCGCTGCTGGCCTGGCTACCCTCGGACACCAGCACGCTGGACCTGAAGCTCGGATTACCCATCGCCAGGCGGCCGCTCGCCGGCACATCCGAGATCAGCATGTTTTCGACGATCGGTTGCTTGCCGCCCAGCCACACCTGCAGCCGCACCGGCAGCTCGCTGTCGAGCAAACCGCCCACGCAGATGATGACCATCGCCGCGTGCGCGAAGATGTAGCCCAGCCGATTGCCACTGCCCTTTTTAGCCGACAGCAGCAGCGTGTCGCCGTCGCGCTTCTCGCGTACCGCATAGCCCTGGCGCTTGAGCAGCGTCTGCATCTGGGTCGCGGTGTCTTCCACCGATCCCTGTGCCTCGATGGCCACGCGGTGCGGGAATGCCCGCAGGCTCGACGCTCGCACATGTTCGCGAAACGACCGCATGTCGCGGATCATCTTGGGGCCGTTGCGTGTGAGACAGATCGATGTCGACACGACCAGAAAGCTCATGATCAGCAAGAACCACCAACTGTTGTACACGTGCCAGATCGAGAATTTGTCGAACACCTCGAACCAGAACGGGCCGAATTGATCGATATAGGTGTTCGACGGCCGATTCTGCATCAGCACCGTGCCCAGAATGCTGGCCACGCAGATGAACATCAACAGACTGACCGCGAACCGCATCGAGCCGAGCAGCTCGAAAAAGTCGGAAGCGAAATGCCGCTTAGGGGCTGGCGAGGAGATGGGCTTTACCGTCATGAAAAAAGGGGGGAGGCGCGCAATGGGCTCCCCCCTCGCATTGACCGCCGGCGCCTCGAAAGGTTTCGGCTGTCGTTTGAATTAACGCAGACCAGCCGCGTAATCGGAAACCGCCTTGATATCGGTTGCGGACATGCGATTGGCGATCTCGTGCATGGGAACGCTGTTGTTGCGGTAACCCGCGCTGAACAGATTGAGCTGCTCTTCGATATAGGTGGGGAACTGCCCCGACAGACGCGGATACTGACCCGGGATGCCTTCGCCGGAGGCGCCATGACAGGACGCACAGGCAGGCACGCCACGCTCGGGCAGACCGCCGCGCCAGATCTTGCGACCCTGGTCGACGAGATCCTTGTAGCCGGCCGTGGCTTTTTCCTTGATCGGCTGCTGCGCCAGATGCAGCGCGATATTGTTCATGTCTTCGGGCGTGAGCGCCGCGACATTGGCCGTCATGATGGTGGGATTGCCGTCCGGGCCACTACGCGGCGGCACCTTGGCGCCCTCGGGCAGCTTGAAATCGCGCAATTGCTTGGCGAGATATTCGTGCGGCATGCCGGCAAGACTGGGATTGGCCGGGATCGTGCTATTGCCCCCGGCCCCATGACAGGACGCACAGGCAATGATGCCGCGTGCCGCGTCGCCTTGATCGTAGAGCTGACCACCCTTGGTCGCGTCGGGTTTGGCAGGCGGGGCCACGTCGGCCGCGAAACTTGTTGGGGAGAAGGACGCACAGAGCATCAAACCGCTCACCACCACCATCCGGGACAGCACACGCATCATGAAAAACCTCGACCTTCGGATCGATGACGTTGCGAAGCGTGAGGCTTCGCGCCGTTTGGCGCTTTGCGCGCCTGTTGTCTCCACCCGTTGGCAGCCCACCCAAACTGGCGCGCACTGGTTGCGCGTGCCGATCGGTGTGCCGCGCGCCGGGAACCCTTTCTAGCGGCGCCGAAAAATCGCCGTGCGCACAACAAATACCTGTAACCGGTACCTTGATTGAGCCCCGCGCATCGATTTCACAATACGGGAAGACCCATTAACAAACGCTCGATTATACAATAGGGTCTGCACTCCCTTTGTATTGGCCCCCTAGTGTCCCTTCTATTTCGCGCATCCTTTGCCATCTCGGCAGCCCAACTCGACCAGCTCCCTCCTCCCGGCGCGCCGGAAGTGTGCTTTGTTGGTCGATCGAACTGCGGCAAATCCAGCGCCATCAACGTGCTGACCAATCAGCGCCGCCTGGCCTTTTCCAGTAAAACGCCTGGCCGCACGCGCCTGATCAATATGTTCGGCCTGCCCGATCCGCTCGATCCCGAAGCGCATCTCGGCTATCTGGTCGACCTGCCCGGTTACGGCTATGCGTCGATCGCCAAACGCGAGCGCGACAAATGGGGTGACATCCTCGGCGGCTACCTGCGTGACCGCACGTCGCTGGCCGGTATCGTGCTGCTGGTCGACATCCGCCGCGGCGTGACCGACCTCGATCGCCGCCTGGCCGACTGGATCGCGCCCACCAAGCGGCCGGTGCTCACGCTCCTCACCAAGGCCGACAAGCTGCCTTACGGTCAGCGTCAGCTCGCCGTCTTCAAGGTCAAGAAAGAACTGGCCGATATCGGTGCCATGCACGTCGTGCCCTTCTCCGCCACCAATCGCATTGGACTGGAAGAGGCCGCCATCGGCATCGAAAACTGGATCTCTCCACAGGTCGTACCATGAATCCGCATCTGATTTCCGCCGATTTCCCCAACGCGCGCCCCCGCCGGCTGCGCCGTGACGACTTCACGCGCCGCCTGGTGCGCGAAAACCAGGTCTGTACGGACGATTTCATCTATCCCGTCTTCGTCACCGAGGGCAAGGGTATCCAGCAAGCCGTCGGATCGCTGCCCGGCGTGGTGCGCTATTCGCTCGACACCCTGCTGCCCGTGGCCGAAGAGTGCGTCGCGCTTGGCATCCCCGTGATGGCCTTGTTTCCGGTTATCGATCCGGCCATCAAGACGCCCGACGGCATTGCCGCGACCCGCCCCGACGGCTTGATCCCGCGCGTTGTGGCCGAGCTCAAAAAACGCTTTCCCGAACTCGGCGTGCTGACCGACGTGGCGCTCGACCCGTACACCAGCCACGGCCAGGACGGCGTGATCGACGATCAAGGCTACGTGATCAACGAGCCCACGGTAGAACTGCTTGTGCAGCAAGCCATCGTGCAAGCGCAGGCCGGCGTCGATATCGTCGCTCCCAGCGACATGATGGACGGGCGCATCGGCGCGATACGCCAGGCGCTCGAAGGCGCCGATATGATCCACACCCGCATCATGGCCTACTCGGCCAAGTACGCGAGCGCCTTTTACGGCCCCTTCCGCGATGCAGTCGGTTCGGCCACCAATCTGGGCAAGTCGAACAAGATGGCGTACCAGATGGATCCGTCCAATCTGGACGAGGCGCTGCGCGAAGTGGCCGGCGATCTGCGCGAAGGCGCCGACATGGTCATGGTCAAACCCGGCATGCCGTATCTGGACGTAGTGCGCCGCGTAAAGGATACGTTCCGCGCGCCGACCTTCGTGTATCAGGTGAGTGGCGAATACGCCATGCTCAAGGCCGCCGCGGCCAACGGCTGGCTCGATCACGACAAGGTCATGATGGAAGCCCTGCTGGCATTCAAGCGCGCCGGCGCCGATGGCATCCTCACGTACTTCGCCATGGATGCGGCTCGGCTGCTGAAGGCGCAACGCTAGGGCGCAACGTCAGGCGGCAACAACGCTAAGGCGAAGCGTTATGGCGAGTCTAATGGCGAAGCGTTGAGGCGAAGCGCTGAGCCGTGTCATTGCCGAAACTGCGTTAGTGCTGCATCTCCGCTGCGTTGCCGCTGTATTACCGCTGTATCACTGCGGCATCACTGCATTGCTGACGCATGACTGTTACATCACCGCCGCGTCTGCACGCCGATCGGCATGATGCGGCAGGTGCCGGCGTCCAGATCGAAACCGATCCGGCGATCGAGCGTTTCCAACGCACGGCCATACATGTGCAGGTGACGGATCTCTTCGTCTTCGATCTTCACGGCGTGGATGTCGTCAGGCATCAGGGCAATGCCGGTGCCTGGTTCAACCACCACGATGTCCGACTGCCTCAACGCGCCCTGGCCCTCGACGGAACCGTCGTCGAGCCGCTCGTAAAGATAATTCTGCTCCACGCCCTCGACTGCTGCAATACAGGCCCACGTCGTGTGGTTATGCGGCACAATCTTATTGCCGCGGCGCATGACGTTCAGGTAAAGCGCGTAGCCGTTATCGGCATCCTCGCTGATCATGTAGCGCGCTTGACGGTCGTCGCCTTCCGGACCTGGGTAACGATCGGCCGCCCACCACGCGGTGTGACCGGCCAGCCCGATGAGATCCTGCAAGACGCGATCCAGACTCTCACGGTTCAAGCCCGCTGTGTTCAGCGTCTTCTTCATACCTTCGATCACGGTCGAGATCTCGACCTGATGGGGATGCGTCGTACTCATCGCCACGCTCCAAGAAAAGTGCCAAGAATTACAACCACTGTAGACACATGAATTGGGCGTGACAATCGAAATCGCGATTCACACAACTCACGATTTACCGATCATCGATCATGATCACCGATCACCGATCACCGATCACCGATTACCGATTACCGATTACCGATTACCGATTACCGATTACCGATTACCGATTACCGATGTCTCTTCAACGATTGGTGACCCGGTCCAGCACGGCCGCAAAGCGCTTGGCATCCTGAAACCCGATCACGCGCGCATCCACCAGGTACTCGCCCTTGGGATCGAAGAACATGATGCCGGGCGGCCCGAAGAGCTTGAACCGCTTGAGCAGGGCGCGATCCTCGGGGTCGTTGGCCGTCACATCGGCCTGCACCAATTGGAACCCACGCAACCGCGCGGCGACCGCGGGATCGCCAAACGTGAACCGTTCCATCTCGTGGCAAGACACACACCAGTCGGCATAAAAATCCAGCATGACGGGCCGATCGGCCTGCGCCAAGATGGCATCGAGATCGGCCGATGTTTTGACGCGCGTAAATGCGGTCTTACCCGGTCGAACACCCGGGCGTTGATTGGGCACGCCTGACGCCGCGAGCGTTGCCCCTGGCGGTTGGGCATCCGATGTCCTTCCCGTAAGACCAAGTGCCTGAAGGCCGCCCGTGCCCGTGACTGCATTGCCATTGGAATTGCCAGCGTTGCCGGTGCTTGTACTGCCATTGCCTGCGCCACCGGTGCCGAACCCTGCGGCGCCCACATTGCCGTTCGATCCTGATGATGCGCCATCGCCCGATGGCCCGTTCGCAGGCGCATAATCGCCGTCACTCATCCCAACCCATGCACCGCCTTGCGCAAAGTGCGCCAAGGGCCTCAGCACGTCGCGGCCGCCGCTCGCCACGCCCACGGCCAGCGCCATGCCGGCCAGCGCGAACAACAGGCCCAGCCCCTTGCCGAACATTCGTGCCGTACCCGCTTGCGGTGGCAGTGCATCGAATGCGCGCAACATGACCGCGCTCACCAGCGCCAAGAGCGCCCAGCCCGACATCATGAGCCAAGTCGGCACGATCGGCTGCACCATCCACCACGCTGTCGCCAGCAACAACACGCCGAAGAGGCGACTCACACCGTTCATCCATTGGCCCACGCGCGGCAGCCAAGCCTGCGACGCAGCACCCACAACGAGCAGCGGCACGCCCATGCCCCAGGCCATGGCAAACAGTGCGGCGCCGCCCAATAACACGTCGCCGGTCTGCGAGATGTACAGCAACGCGCCGGCCAACGGTGCGGCCACGCAAGGGCCAACGATCAAGGCCGAAATTGCACCCATGATGATCGCGCTGGTGACGCGTCCGCCCGGAATCTTCGCGGCCAATGCCGACAAACGCGCCTGGGCGCCGCCTGGCATTTGAAAGGTGAACGCGCCGAACATGGCCAACGCCAGTAGCGCCAGCAACACGGCAAATAGCGTCAGCACCCAAGGCGTTTGCAACCATGCCGCCAGGCCCACGCCGCTCAGTCCCGCCGCCACGCCCAACGCGGTGTACACCACGGACATGCCCACCACATACGCCGCCGCCAAACCGAATCCGCGCACGCGGCTAGGCGGGGCGACGCCAGAATCCGAGCGGCTACTCGCCCCGACCACAATCGCCGAGACGATCGGAATCATCGGCAACACGCAAGGCGTTAGCGCGAGCAAGAGGCCAAGCACAAAAAAGACGCCTGCGGTTTGCCATATCCCCAGCCCGCCGATCGCATCGGCCAAGCCGATATCGCCCGCGCTCAGCAAATTACCGAAGCGCGAACTGCCGGCGGCCTGCGACGACGCGGCGCGCTGAGTCTTTTCGAACTGCGCGCGCGATTCGGTACTGATCTCATACCCGCCGGCTGCGGGCGTCAATGTGACGCGGCTATCCATCGGCGGATAGCAAAGACCTGCGTCCGCACAGCCCTGACTATTGACGTTTAGCGTGATCGGCCCGGCGCCGCGTACGATCGGCAGGCGCACGGGCAAACGGTCGTGATAGACCGTCATGTTCTGCTCGAAGGTCGGGTCGTACTTGACGATGCCTTCCGGAAATTGCGGCGCGCCGAGCTCGGCATCGGCGGGCGGCACCACCGTCACGTGCAAGCGGTCGCGGTACATGTAATAGCCGGGCGCAATCGCAAAGCGCACCTCGACCGTGTTGGGATCGACCATGTCGGCGCTGAAGGCAAACGCCTGCTCGGGGTCGAGATAGCCCTCTTCCGCACGCGCGGCCGACATCGCGGCAAAGAGGCCAATCAACGCCAGCAGCAAAACCGCTATCAGTGACGTGACCGACACGGGCGCCTTGCGTGCGCCAACACCCGACACCACCGGCAAACGTTGAACCCTACTCGACATGCATCCTCTCAATGTTGTCCAGGCGCTTGCGGCCCAGCTTGCATGGTTTGCTGGCGCACCCAGGCGATATACGCCGCGCTGCCGCCGATTGCAGGCACGACCAAGATCTCGGGCACCTCATAGGGATGCAGGCGTGTGAGCGCCTCGATGACCGCCTGCTGGCGGCCCGCCGTGGTCTTGATCGTCAATGGGATCTCGTCGGCGCCTTCAATCTCGCCCTGCCAGCTATAGATGGACAGTGACGGGGCGCCGAGGTTCACGCACGCCGCCAAACCGTCTTCAGTCAAAATATGGGCAATGCGCTTGGCCAACATGATATCCGGCGCATTGGACAAGACGACCACCACATCGTCGTCATTCAACATCGCGGCAGCGCTCATCATCAATCCTTCAAGGGCGGAGGGGCGACGCCAACGCGCTGGCACACTCGCGGTATGGATCTGTGCGCCATATGGACTCGAGCGCCACATCGACACGCCTCTTTTGCATCGCCAGGTTGGCCCAGAGGTTACTTACGGTACGCCCAAAAAGCAAAAGCGAGTCCGAAGACTCGCTTTTGCCGCTTATCGCACTGCCGATTTACTCGGCGGCGCCGTCAGCTTCTGCATCGTCGACTTCCGGACGGTCGACCAACTCCATGAATGCCATGGGAGCGTTATCGCCTTGACGGAAACCCATCTTCAGCACACGGGTGTAGCCGCCGTTGCGGGCAGCGTAACGCGGGCCGATCTCGGCAAACAGCTTGACCACGGCATCGCGATCGCGCAGACGGGCAAAAGCCAGACGCTTGTTCGCGAGCGTGGGCTCTTTGCCCAGCGTGATGAGGGGTTCTACGACGCTGCGCAGCGACTTAGCCTTGGGCAGCGTGGTCTTGATTGCTTCGTGCATGATGAGCGAAACAGCCATGTTGCGGAACATGGCAAGACGGTGACTGCTGGTGCGGTTGAGCTTACGCAAACCATTACGGTGACGCATGATAGTGCCTTTGAATCTAAGAGAGCGTTGCCGCTCAGGGTTTCCGGTTCTTCTATCGACTGAAGATAATCAGCCGCGGTCCGGTGGGTAAAACGAAAGCGCAGTTGGGGTTAACTGCACTTCCGGGATCGGGATGGTACTGCAAATACTGCTTGCCCGCGTGAGACTTTACGGGCGCTCGAGACCGAGGGGGGGCCAGTTTTCCAACTTCATACCGAGGGTCAGGCCACGTGCAGCCAGGACTTCCTTGATTTCGTTGAGCGACTTGCGGCCCAGGTTCGGGGTCTTGAGCAGTTCGTTTTCGGTGCGCTGAATCAGATCGCCGATGTAGTAGATGTTTTCGGCCTTCAAGCAGTTGGCCGAACGCACCGTCAATTCCAGATCGTCGACCGGACGCAGCAGGACGGGATCGATCTGCGGCGTGCCGCGAACCGGTGCTTCGTACGAATCGCCGGCGCCTTCAAGGGCGGCGAACACCGAGATTTGATCCATCAGGATGCGAGCCGATTGACGCACCGCTTCCTCAGGCGAAATCACGCCGTTGGTTTCGATGTCCAACACCAGCTTGTCCAGATCGGTACGCTGCTCGACGCGAGCGCTTTCGACCGAGTAGCTCACGCGGCGCACGGGGCTGAACGAGGCGTCCAGCACGATACGGCCGATCGTGTGCGTACGGTCTTCCGTCAGCGCGCGAACGTTACCCGGCACATAGCCGCGGCCCTTCTCGACCTTGATCTGGATCTCGACCTTGCCGGCTTCCGTGAGGTTGCACAGCACGTGATCCGGGTTGACGATTTCAACGTCGTGCGGCAATTCGATGTCGCTGGCGCGGACGGCGCCTTCGCCGTTCTTGCGCAGGACCAGCGTCACGTCGTCGCGGTTATGCAGTTTGAAGACCACGCCCTTCAGGTTCAGCAAGACGTCGACGACATCTTCGCGAACGCCCGGGATGGTCGAGTATTCGTGTACGACGCCCGTCATTTGCACTTCCGTCGGGGCATAGCCCGTCATCGACGACAGCAGAATGCGGCGCAAAGCGTTACCCAGCGTGTGGCCATAGCCACGTTCGAAGGGTTCCATGATGATCTTGGCGTGATGCGTGCCGACCGGCTCGACTTCGATGGAGCGCGGCTTCAGAAAACCTTGGGTGGACATGTAGGAACTTCCTCTTTCAATACCCTCGGCTCGTTACACCGATAAGGCTGATGGGATAAACAAAAGACAGCGAAATGTACTGCCCCGATATATACCGCAAAGCCCGCTTGGCGCTGAAAGCGACAAACGGGCTGGTTGCGGCGGTACTGCAGAAGCGCCAACCGGGGCCGAAGCCCTGGTCGATGCATCTATTAGTTGCGCGAATACAGTTCGACAACCATCGACTCGTTGATGTCGCGAGCGACATCAGCGCGGTCGGGGACTTGCTTGAACGTACCGGCCATCTTGCTGGTGTCGACATCCACCCACTGGGGGATACCGATGCCCGAAGCCAGATCCAGCGCTTCACGAATACGCGCTTGCGCCTTCGACTTGTCGCGGATCGAGATTTGATCGCCAGCCTTGATGAGCATCGACGGGATGTCAGCAGTGTGACCATTCAGTTCGATAGCACGGTGGCTAACGAGCTGACGCGCTTCAGCGCGGGTCGAGCCGAAGCCCATGCGATACACAACGTTATCGAGACGCGATTCGAGCAGTTGAATCAACGTTTCGCCCGTGTTGCCACGGCGACGCTCGGCTTCCGCGAAGTACTTGCGGAATTGCTTTTCCAACACGCCGTACATGCGCTTCAGCTTTTGCTTTTCGCGCAATTGCAGACCGTAGTCTGACGTACGTGCACCGGAAGTGCGGCCATGCTGACCGGGCTTGGAATCAAGTTTGCACTTGGAATCCAGCGAACGGCGGGCGCTCTTCAGGAAAAGATCGGTACCCTCGCGACGCGAGAGTTTGCATTTGGGTCCAGTATAACGAGCCACGAGGCTTCCCCTTAGATACGACGACGCTTAGGCGGACGGCAGCCGTTGTGCGGAACCGGCGTGATGTCTGCAATGCTAGAAATCTTGATGCCCAGCGCGTTAAGCGCGCGCACCGAAGATTCGCGACCAGGACCGGGGCCCTTGATGCGCACTTCCAGCGTCTTGATGCCGTACTCGAGAGCCACACGGCCGGCCGTTTCGGCAGCGACCTGTGCCGCGAACGGCGTCGATTTACGCGAACCCTTAAAGCCCGCGCCACCCGAAGTCGCCCACGACAAAGCATTGCCTTGGCGATCCGTGATGGTGATGATGGTGTTGTTGAAGGACGCGTGGACGTGAGCAATACCGTCCGAAACGCTCTTCTTGACCTTTTTGCGTACGCGCGATGCGCCGCTTTGCGAAGCTTTCGCCATAATCTATTTCCTCGATTATTTCTTCAGGGACGCAGCAGCGCGACGCGGACCCTTACGGGTGCGCGCGTTGGTGCGCGTGCGCTGGCCGCGAAGCGGCAGACCACGCTTGTGACGCATGCCGCGGTAGGTGCCCAGATCGATCAAACGCTTGATCGACAGTTGCACTTCGCGGCGGAGGTCGCCTTCGACGGTAAACACGCCAACGTGTTCACGGATGCGCTCGAGCTCGGCGTCGTTGAGGTCCTTGACTTTCTTGGTCAGAGGTACACCAGCGGCTTCGCAAATCTTGCGGGCGCGCGTTCGACCGATACCAAAAATAGCGGTCAAACCGATCTCGGCGTGTTGTTGCGGCGGAATGTTAATGCCGGCAATACGGGCCATGACTGTGTTCCTTAAATGATTCTTCTATGCGTGGTCGGCAAACGGAGGAAATCCGAATTAGCCCTGACGCTGCTTGTGACGCGGGTCGGTGCAGATAACACGCACAACGCCGTGACGCTTGATAACTTTGCAGTTGCGGCAGATCCGCTTGACTGAAGCCATTACTTTCATGGTTGAACTCCTAGTATTCCGTTATCGGTCCGCTATTTCGAGCGAAACACGATTCTGGCGCGAGACAGGTCATAGGGGGTGAGTTCCACTGTGACCTTGTCACCCGGCAGAATCCGGATGTAGTGCATGCGCATCTTGCCGGAAATATGGCCCAACACTATATGACCATTTTCCAGTTTGACGCGGAATGTCGCGTTGGGGAGGTTTTCTACAACCTCGCCCTGCATCTGAATGACGTCGTCCTTTGCCATCTTTTCGCTTTAACGCATCGGCATGTTCGAGCCCTTGAAGTTCGCCTTCTTGAGCAACGAATCGTACTGGTGGGACATCATGTAGGCTTGAACCTGAGCCATGAAATCCATCGTTACCACCACGATGATCAGCAGGGACGTTCCGCCAAAATAGAACGGCACGTTCCAGCGCATCACCAGAAACTCGGGCATCAAACACACCAGCGTGATGTACAACGCACCGGCCAGCGTCAGACGCATCAATATCTTGTCGATATAGCGCGACGTTTGCTCACCAGGACGAATGCCGGGGATGAAGGCACCGCTTTTCTTCAGGTTATCTGCAGTTTCCCGGCTGTTGAACACCAGCGCGGTATAGAAAAAGCAGAAGAAAATGATGGCTGCGGAATACAGCGTGATGTAGAGCGGCTGACGGGGCGCCAAGGCGGCCGCCAGATCACCCAACCAACGCATGTTTTCGCTGCTCGAGAACCAGCTCGTGATCGTGGCGGGGAACAAAATGATCGACGATGCAAAGATCGGCGGAATCACCCCAGCCATGTTCAGTTTGAGCGGCAAATGCGAGCTTTGACCACCGTAGATCTTGTTGCCGACCTGACGCTTGGCATAGTTCACCGTAATCTTGCGCTGGCCACGTTCGACGAAGACGACGAAAGCGGTTACGAGCACGACGAGGGCGACGATGAACAAGGCCGATACCGGCGACATCGCATTGGTGCGCACCAGATCCAGAAGTCCCGCCAGCGCAGAGGGCAAGCCCGCTACGATACCGGCGAAAATCAGAATCGAAATACCGTTGCCGAGACCCCGCTCAGTGATCTGTTCACCCAGCCACATGACGAACATGGTGCCGGTGACCAAAGTCACGATCGTGGTGAATCGGAACAGCAGGCCCGGGTCAATGACCAGGCCAGGCTGCGATTCCAACGCTACCGAAATCCCGACGGCTTGCACCAAGGCCAGCAATACCGTGCCGTAGCGCGTGTATTGCGTGATCTTGCGTCTGCCGGCCTCACCCTCTTTCTTGAGTGCTTCCAGAGACGGCACCACCACCGACATCAACTGCATGATGATGGAGGCCGAGATGTACGGCATGATCCCGAGGGCGAAAATCGAAAAGCGCGACAGTGCGCCACCCGAGAACATGTTGAACAGGCCCAGAATACCGCCCTCGTTCTGACGGAAAAGCTCCGCCAGCGCGTCCGGATTGATGCCCGGAACGGGGATATGCGTACCTAGACGGTACACGACCAAGGCGAGGATCAAGAACACGAAACGGCGTTTCAAATCGCCGTAACGCGGACCTGTCTTACCCAGTGCCTGTGCGTTAGCCACCTATCACCTCACTGATCAGTCGAGCGAGCCGCCAGCGGCTTCGATCGCTGCCTTGGCGCCCGCGGTTGCGGTAATGCCTTTGAGCACGACCTTGCGCGACAGTTCACCCGACTTGATCACTTTTGCGTAGCGAACTTGCTGACCAACGATGTTGGCTTGCTTGAGCGCTTGCACGTCGATCTCGTCGATGGGCAGGGATTGCAGATCCGACAAGCGGACTTCGGCGTACAGGTGTTGACCCAGCGGGGTGAAACCACGCTTGGGCAAACGACGCTGCAGCGGCATTTGACCGCCTTCGAAGCCAACTTTGTGGAAGCCGCCCGAACGCGATTTCTGACCCTTGTGACCACGGCCGGCGGTTTTACCCAGACCCGAACCGATGCCACGGCCGACACGGCGCTTAGCATGCTTCGCACCAACAGCCGGCGCGATCTTGTTAAGTTGAATTTCCGACATCGTCTTTCCTTAGGCGTCCGAAACTGCGACGAGATAATCAACCTTGTTGATCATTCCGCGCACTTCGGGCGTATCGATCAGCACTTTCGAGCTATTGACACGACGCAGACCCAGACCACGAACGGTGTCGCGGTGAGCTTGCTTGGTGCCGATGGTCGAACGCACGAGCGTAACCTTAATCTGCTTCTGAGCCATGATTTACCCCAGGATTTCTTCGACCGATTTGCCGCGCTTGGCAGCAACATCAGCCGGAGTCAGGGACGCGCGCAGGCCGTTAAGCGTCGCACGCACCATGTTGTAGGGATTGCTCGAGCCCAGGCTCTTGGCAACCACGTTACGTACGCCCATCACTTCGAAGATCGCGCGCATCGGGCCGCCGGCGATAACGCCAGTACCTTCAGCTGCGGGCGAGATCAGAACGGTGGATGCACCGTGCTTACCCACCACTGTGTGATGCAGCGTGCCATTTTTGAGGGCTACTTTGAACAAACCGTTGCGGGCCTGTTCCATCGCCTTCTGTACTGCCACGGGTACTTCGCGGGCCTTGCCCTTACCCATGCCGATACGGCCATCGCCATCGCCTACCACGGTCAGCGCGGCAAAGCTCATGGTGCGACCACCCTTGACGACTTTGCTCACGCGGTTGACCGCGATCATTTTTTCGCGAAGGCCGTCATCGGGTTGCTCCGGGGCATTCCTGCCTTGCATCTTAGCCATTTGACAACTCCTCGCTTAGAACTTCAGGCCGGCTTCACGCGCGGCATCGGCCAGCGCTTTCACGCGGCCATGGTAACGAAAGCCCGAGCGGTCGAAGGCAACCAGTTCGATACCGGCAGCCTTGGCCTTCTCGGCGACGCGCTTGCCCACCAAGCTGGCGGCAGCGGCATTGCCACCACCACCGGTCTTGTCGGCCAATTGCTGACGCACTTCCGCTTCCAACGTCGAAGCGCTGACGAGCACGCGGTCGCCTTCCGGCGCAATGATGTTTGCGTAGATGTGCTGGTTCGAGCGGAAGATCGAGAGGCGATGTACGCGCAACTCGCTGATCTTCCGGCGAGTCGGTACCGCACGACGCAAACGGGAAATTTTCTTGTCCATGATTCGTCCTTGCCTGAGCGGTTATTTCTTCTTGGTCTCTTTGATGACCACGCGCTCATCCGAATACCGCACGCCTTTGCCCTTGTAGGGTTCAGGTTCGCGATATGCACGGATCTCGGCAGCCACTTGACCGACGACTTGCTTGTTCGAGCCCTTGATGATGATCTCGGTCTGGGTCGGGCACTCGGCCTTGACACCAGCGGGCAACTTATGAAGCACGTCGTGGGAGAAACCCAGTTGCAATTTAACCGCGTCGCCTTGGATCTGAGCGCGGTAACCCACGCCGACCAGGTTCAGCTTGCGCTCGAAACCCTTGCTTACGCCGGTGACCATGTTTGCGACAAGCGCGCGCACGGTACCCGACATGGCTTTGGCTTCGCGCGAATCGTCGGCAGCTTTGAACGACAGCGACGTGCCGTCCAGCTTGATGTCGACGAAACCGTTCAGCGACTGGTTCAAGGTGCCCAACGGGCCCTTGACTGTGATTTGGTCCTGCGCGAGTTGGGCTTCGACACCCTTCGGCAGTTCGACCGGATATTTAGCGATACGTGACATTAGAATCTCTCCTTAGGCCACGTAGCACAAAACTTCGCCGCCCACGCCATCGGCGCGTGCTTTGCGGTCGGTCATGACGCCGCGCGAGGTCGAGACGATAGCCACGCCCAAGCCGTTCATGACTTGAGGAATGTTGCTACGGCCCTTGTACACACGCAAGCCGGGGCGCGAGACGCGGTCGATGCGCTCGATAACCGGACGGCCGGCATAATACTTAAGGGTGATTTCGAGTTCAGGCTTCGCTTGCGAACCCTTCACTTCGAAACTGTCGATATAACCCTCGTCTTTCAGCACGGCAGCAATGGCTGCCTTCAGCTTCGAGGAGGGCATGCTAACCGTGACTTTGTCAACCTGCTGCGCATTGCGGATGCGCGTCAGCATATCGGCGATCGGATCGCTCATGCTCATATTCGTTCTCCTACCAGCTGGCCTTGGTGATACCCGGGATTTCTCCGCGCATCGCCATTTCACGCAGTTTGTGACGCGTCAGACCGAACTTGCTGTACACGCCGCGGGGACGACCGGTCACCGCGCAACGGTTACGTTGGCGAGTCGGGTTCGCGTTGCGGGGCAATTGCTGAATCTTCAGCCGAGCCTGGTAACGCTCTTCGTCGGTCTTGGATTGGTCGTCGACGATCGCCTTCAGCGCTGCGCGCTTCGGTGCGTATTTCTCGACCAGCTTGGTACGCTTGATGTCGCGATTGATCAGTGAAAGTTTTGCCACGTCATCGCCCCTTAGTTGCGGAACGGGAAGCTGAAGGCCGTCAACAGCGCCTTGGCTTCTTCGTCAGTCTTCGCGGTAGTGGTGATGCTGATGTTCATCCCACGAATCACGTCGATTTTGTCGTATTCGATCTCGGGGAAAATGATCTGCTCTTTCACCCCGATGTTGTAGTTACCACGGCCGTCGAACGCACGACCCGAGATACCGCGGAAGTCGCGAACGCGCGGCAGCGCGACAGCGACCAGACGGTCCAGGAATTCGTACATGCGGCGACCACGCAACGTGACCATGCAACCGATCGGATAGTCTTCACGGATCTTGAAGCCGGCAATAGCTTTGCGCGTCTTCGTAACCACGGGACGTTGGCCGGCGATCTTCGTCAGATCCGACACAGCGTGTTCGATGACTTTCTTGTCGGAGACCGCTTCCGAGACACCCATGTTCAGGGTGATCTTCAGGATGCGCGGCACTTCCATGGCGCTCTTATAACCAAACTGGGTCGTAAGTTCGCCGGAGATTTTGTCGCGGTAGATTTCTTGCAAACGAGCCATGTTGTTCGCCCCTTACGCCTTGGCGCCGACTTCGGCACCGTTGGAACGAAACACACGCACCTTGCGGCCATCCACTTCTTTCACGCCAACGCGGTCGGCTTTGCCGGTCGCGGGGTTGAAGAGCGCCACATTCGAGATGTGGATCGGCATGGTCTTCTCGATGATGCCACCAGGATTGTTGGCCATCGGGTTAGGCTTCGTGTGCTTCTTGACGGTATTGATGCCTTCGACCAGAACATGGTCGGCGTCCAGGCAAGCCAGGACGACGCCACGGCGCGTTTTATCGCGGCCGGTCAGGACGATGACTTCGTCGCCTTTACGGATATTGTTCATCGAAGGCTCCTTACAGCACTTCCGGGGCCAACGACACGATCTTCATGAACTTTTCGGTACGCAATTCGCGCGTAACGGGTCCGAAGATGCGGGTGCCGATGGGCTCCAGCTTGGCATTGAGCAAAACAGCGGCGTTGCCACCGAACTTAATAAGCGAACCGTCTTTCCGGCGCACGCCCTTGGCGGTACGAACCACCACAGCGTTATAAATTTCGCCTTTCTTGACGCGTCCGCGGGGCGCGGCGTCTTTGACCGTCACCTTGATGATGTCGCCGATACCGGCATAACGGCGCTTGGAACCGCCGAGCACCTTGATGCACATCACATGACGCGCACCAGTGTTGTCGGCCACGTCCAGCGTGGTCTGCATTTGGATCATGATTTTTCCTATTCCAACTTAACCGGAGAAACGCATCCCGAACCCGGAATCACGCCTCTCCCGCCAGTTTTGGTCCCGTAAGGCTAGCTAGTGAAGCCGACCCTGGGTTGAAATCCTGCGGGTGTTTCCTCCCACACTCTTTTTGCTGGCTTGGATCTCGACGTGAAGCTTGGTGCCTCTCGCTGGTGATCTACGACCGCGCAATTGGGAATGCGGGAAAGCCGTTGATAATAACTCGGGTGCGACCCTGACGCAAGCACTTATCTCGACGGGTTCACTAGGGCGTTGTTTTTTAGTTAGACTGTACGGCTACATCCGGCGCGGTCGGCCACCACACAATGATGCACTGCCGCCGGCGCCACCCACCCGCATCACCCCGCTATTTCCCTTTCACCGCTTTCTAAAGGTTGTCGCATGTACGAAACATTGGCGCTTTATATCGATGGAGAATTCGTTTCCGGCGAAGGCCGCAAGACGCAAGACGTTGTGAACCCGGCAACGGGTGATGTGCTTGGCCAACTCCCGCACGCGACGCAGAAGGATCTCGATCGCGCATTGGCGGCCGCCGAGCGCGCATTTCAGACGTGGAAAGTGTCGTCGCCGATCGACCGCGCTGCCATTTTGCGCAAGGTAGGCCAGTTGTCGCGCGATCAGGCCAAGGAAATCGGCCGCAACATGACGCTCGACCAAGGCAAGCCGCTGGCCGAAGCGGTTGGCGAGGTGGTGTCGTGCTCCGAACACGCCGATTGGCATGCCGAAGAATGCCGCCGCATTTATGGCCGCGTGATCACGCCCCGCAATCCCGACGTGCGTCAGATCGTCGTGCGCGAGCCGATCGGCGTCTGCGCCGCCTTCACGCCTTGGAACTTCCCCTACAACCAGGCCATCCGCAAGGTCGCTGCTGCGATCGGCGCCGGTTGCACGGTGATCCTGAAAGGCCCGGAAGATTCACCCAGCGCCGTGATGGCCATTGCCCGCATGTTTCATGACGCCGGCCTGCCCAAGGGCGTACTGAACGTGGTGTGGGGCGATCCTCCGGTCATCTCGGACTACCTCATCCGCTCGCCGATCGTGCGCAAGATCTCGTTTACCGGTTCGGTACCGGTGGGCAAGCAACTGGCCGCCCTGGCCGGCCAGCACATGAAGCGCGCCACCATGGAACTGGGCGGTCACTCGCCCGTTCTGGTGTTCGACGACGCCGACATCGACCGTGCCGCCAAGATGCTGGCCAAATTCAAGCTGCGCAACGCAGGCCAAGTATGCGTGTCGCCCACGCGCTTCTATGTACAGGAAAAGGCTTATGAAGAGTTCCTGGCCAAGTTCACGGAAGTCACGAAGGGCGTGAAGGTGGGCAACGGGCTGGAAGACGGGATCGAAATGGGTCCGTTGGCACACCAACGCCGCGTGCCGGCCATGAGCAAGTTCGTGGAAGACGCCAAAAAGCGCGGCGGCAAGATCGTGACGGGCGGCGAGCCGATTGCCGGACCGGGCTACTTCTTTGCCCCGACCATCGTTACCGATGTGCCTGAAGATTCGATGCTGATGACCGAAGAGCCCTTTGGCCCCATCGCGCCGATCGTTCGATTCAAGGATACCGAGGAAGTGCTCAAACGCGCCAACAGCCTGCCTTTCGGGCTGTCGTCGTACGTGTTCACCAACTCGCTGCAAATCGCCACGAAAGTCTCCAATGGTCTGGAAGCGGGCATGGTCAACATCAATCACTTCGGTAGCGCACTGGCTGAAACGCCGTTTGGCGGCATCAAGGATAGCGGCATCGGCAGCGAAGGCGGTACCGAGACATTCGACGGCTACCTCGTGACCAAGTTCATCACGCATATCTGATCGCATATCGACTGCAGCGCAGTATGGAAAAAGGGCCGGGAGAATCGCTTCTCCCAGCCCTTTTTTTTCGTGTTGCCGTTAGCACCTGAGCGCTACCGGCAGACGCGATTTAGATGACGCGTACAGCCTCGATCAAGCGCACCACACTCCACGACTTCGAACGGGAGATAGGACGGCCTTCAGCGATTTCGACAGTGTCGCCTTCGTTGTACTGGTTCGTTTCGTCATGCGCCTTGTACTTATTGCGGCGCGTGATGACCTTACCGTAGATCGGATGCTTCACTCGGCTTTCGACCTGCACCACGACGGTTTTATCCATCTTGTTGCTGACGATTTTGCCGACCAGCGTGCGCTGGTTCTTCTTGGGGACTGCGACTTCTTGAGTTTCACTCATGATTATTTCCCTGCCTTCTCGGTCAGCAAGGTGCGTACGCGCGCGATGTCGCGGCGCACTTTGCCAAGCTGGCTGTGGTTGGCAAGCTGTTGAGTGGCCCGCTGCATACGCAGACCGAATTGCGCACGCAACAGACTTTCGAGCTCTTTGCCGAGCTCGGCGGCATCTTTCGAACGGAGTTCGCTGGCTTTCATTTAGTACTCCTTAAGCACCGATATGACGCGCGACGAACGTGGTCCGGAGCGGCAGCTTTGCAGCGGCCAAGCGGAAGGCTTCACGCGCGATTTCTTCGCTTACACCACCCAGCTCATACAGCACTTTGCCCGGTTGAATTTCAGCGACCCAATACTCGGGGTTGCCCTTACCGTTACCCATCCGGACTTCGGCAGGTTTTTGCGAAATAGGCTTATCCGGGAAAATACGAATCCAGGTTTTACCTTGACGCTTCATGTGACGGTTAATGGCACGACGAGCGGCCTCGATCTGGCGCGCCGTCAGACGACCGCGATCGGTCGACTTCAAGCCGAAATCGCCGAACGAAACGTCCGTTCCGCGAGTAGCCAGACCGGTGTTACGGCCTTTTTGCTCTTTACGATATTTTCTGCGTGACGGTTGCAGCATCTTTATTCTCCTTCGGGCGTCGGCGTCGCAGCGCCATCAGCCTTGCGCGGACCGCGTCCACGACCACCAGGACCCGCACCCGGACGGCCGGCGCGAGCGCCTTCCGGACGGTCACCGCGCGGAGCGCGGCGGGGACGGCGATCATCTTCACGGGGAGTGACCACTTCCGGCGGCATTTCGCCGTTCGGGAGCATATCGCCCTTGTAGACCCAGACCTTGATACCGATCACACCATACGTGGTGTGGGCTTCGGACGTACCGTAGTCGATATTGGCGCGCAGGGTGTGCAACGGCACACGGCCTTCGCGATACCACTCGGTGCGAGCGATTTCGATACCGTTCAGACGACCGGCGCTCATGATCTTGATGCCTTGGGCACCCAGACGCATCGCATTTTGCATCGCGCGTTTCATCGCACGACGGAACATGATGCGCTTCTCGAGCTGTTGCGAGATCGAATCGGCAATCAGTTGAGCGTCGGTTTCCGGCTTGCGGATTTCCTCGATGTTGACGTGCACGGGCACGCCCATCAAACGCTGCAGATCGCTCTTCAGGTTCTCGATGTCTTCGCCACGCTTGCCGATCACCACGCCCGGACGAGCCGAGTAAATGGTGATGCGGGCGTTCTTGGCGGGACGCTCGATGATCACGCGGCCGACCGACGCGCTCTTGAGTTTCTTTTTCAGATACTCGCGAACACGGATGTCTTGCGCCAACATGCCGGGAAAGGCCTTGTCGTCCGCAAACCACTTGGACGACCAGTTACGGGATACCGCGAGACGGAACCCAATCGGGTGAATTTTCTGACCCATCGTTGCTCCTTACGCGCCGACTTTGACCACAATGTGGCAAGTCTGCTTCTCGATACGGTTACCGCGGCCCTTGGCGCGCGCCGAGAAGCGCTTCATCGATTGAGCTTTGTCCACATAGATCGTGGTGACCTTCAGCTCATCGATATCGGCGCCGTCGTTGTGCTCGGCGTTGGCGATAGCGGATTCGACAGCCTTCTTCAGGATGACGGCCGCCTTCTTGGGGGAAAAGGTGAGGATGTTCAGTGCTTGCGCAACCGACTTACCACGGATCAAATCCGCAACGAGTCGGGTCTTTTGCGCGGAGATGTGCACCCCACGGATAATGGCTTGAGTTTCCATCGCTTACCTCTTCGACTTCTTGTCCGCAGCATGACCCTTGAACGTACGGGTCAGCGCGAATTCGCCGAGCTTGTGACCGACCATGTTCTCGTTGATATAAACGGGAACGTGCTGACGGCCATTGTGCACAGCGATAGTCAACCCGATGAAATCGGGCAGGATGGTGGACCGGCGCGACCAGGTCTTGATCGGCTTTTTGTCTTTGCCCACGACGGCTGCATCGATCTTCTTGATCAGATGCGCGTCGACAAACGGGCCTTTCTTGATCGAACGTGACATGATGTTCGCCCCTTACTTGCGCTTGCGCCGTTGGACGATCATATTGTTCGTCCGCTTGTTGCGTCGAGTCTTGAAACCCTTCGACGGAGTACCCCAAGGGCTGACCGGCTCGCGTGCTTCACCGGTGCGGCCTTCACCACCACCGTGCGGGTGATCGACCGGGTTCATGGCAACACCACGAACCGTCGGACGAATACCGCGCCAACGCATTGCACCGGCCTTGCCGATTTGGCGCAGGCTGTGTTCTTCATTGCCGACTTCACCGATCGTGGCACGGCATTCGATGTGCACGCGACGGACTTCGCCGGAGCGCAGACGCACTTGAGCGTAAACGCCCTCACGCGCCAACAGCACAGCGGAAGCACCAGCCGAACGGGCCATCTGAGCACCCTTGCCCGGGAGCATTTCGATGCAATGGATCGTCGAACCCACCGGGATATTGCGGATCGGCAAGGTATTGCCGGCGCGAATCGGGGCTTCGACGCCCGAAAGCAGCGTGACGCCGACTTCCAGACCACGGGGAGCGATGATGTAGCGACGTTCGCCGTCCGCGTAGCACAGGAGTGCAATGTGCGCGGTGCGGTTGGGGTCATACTCAAGACGCTCGACCTTCGCCGGGATTCCGTCCTTGTTGCGACGGAAATCGATGACGCGGTAGTGCTGCTTGTGACCGCCGCCACGATGGCGAACAGTGATGTGACCGTTGTTGTTACGGCCAGAACCACGGATTTGCTTTTCGAGCAACGGAGCGAACGGCTCACCCTTGTGCAGGTTAGGGCTTACCACCTTAACCATGCTACGGCGGCCGGCCGAGGTCGGTTTAACTTTTACGAGGGCCATTTACATCACCTCCGCAAAGTCGATTTCCTGGCCTTCCTTGAGCGACACATAGGCCTTGCGCTCACTGCGGCGCTTACCCATGAATCGGCCAAAGCGCTTGACTTTGCCTTTGCGGTTGAGGACCTGCACGGACTCGACCTGCACTTTGAACAGCAGTTCGACGGCAGCCTTGATTTCCGGCTTGGTCGCGGTGTCCACGACGCGGAAAGCGACTTGCTGGTACTTTTCGGCGACGAACGTGGCCTTTTCGGTCACGATCGGAGCCAGAATGACTTGCAACAAACGTTCTGCATTCATCCCAGCATCTCCTCGAATTGAGCGATGGCCGACTTGGTGATAACCACTTTCTTGTAGTGGATCAGCGACAGCGGATCGGCGTAACGCGTTTCAACCACAGCGACGTGCGGCAGGTTGCGGGTAGCCAGGTAGACGTTTTCGTCGACCGCATCGGTGATGATCAACACCGATTCCAGACCCATGTCACGCAGCTTGACGGCGGCGTCTTTGGTCTTGGGCGTATCGAGCGAGAACGTTTCAACGACGGAGATGCGGCCTTCACGGGCCAGCTGCGACAAGATCGAACGGATCCCGGCGCGGTACATCTTCTTGTTGACCTTCTGGCTGAAATTCTCGTCGGGCGAGTTCGGGAACGTGCGACCACCCCCACGCCAGATCGGCGAGGACGTCATACCGGCACGAGCGCGGCCCGTACCCTTTTGACGCCACGGCTTCTTCGTGGAGTGCTTGACTTCCGCACGGTCTTTCTGTGCACGGTTGCCGCTGCGCGCGTTGGCCTGATAGGCCACGACGATTTGGTGAATCAGGGCTTCGTTGTAGTCACGGCCGAACACGGTGTCGGGCGCGCTGAACGTAGCGTCGGATTGACCTTGAGCATTCAGGAGCTTCAGATCCATGGCTTATGCTCCCTTTTTGGCCGTCATCTTGACGGCCGGACGCACAATGATATCGGCGCCGGCATGACCCGGAACCGCGCCTTTGACCATCAGCAGACCGCGCTCGACATCGACGCGAACCACGTCGAGGTTTTGCACGGTGCGGGTCGCGTCACCGAGGTGACCGGACATGCGCTTACCGGGGAACACGCGACCGGGATCTTGCGCTTGACCGATCGAGCCCGGCACACGGTGCGAACGGCTGTTACCGTGCGACGCGCGTTGCGAACCGAAGTGGTGGCGCTTGATGGTACCGGCGAAGCCCTTACCGATGGTGGTGCCCGTGACGTCGACCTGTTGGCCGGCTTCGAACACGCTTTCCACGGCAATCACGCTACCAGCCGAAAACTCGGCGGCGCGGGTGGGATCGAGGCGGAATTCTTTGAGGATGCTACCGGCTTCAACGCCAGCCTTCGCATAGTGGCCGGTTTGCGGCTTGACTACACGCGAGGCGCGACGGGTGCCGTAGGCCACTTGAACCGCAGCATAGCCGTCGGTTTCAGGGGACTTGACTTGAGTCACACGGTTGTTGGACACGTCCAGCACGGTAACCGGAATGGATTCACCATCCTCGGTAAAAATGCGGGTCATGCCGACCTTGCGACCCACCAGACCCAGCCGATGGGCGGCAGGCGTGGGTGTCGGATTCGACATCGTTTTCTCCATTCCCGACTGCGATTGGTCGGGGCTAATTTCAGACGAAAGTAATGGTTCTCGTCTTGGGTTAAATGCCTGCAGAACGACGCATATCGCGCTTCCGGGATGGCCTGCTCCAAATGGTGCATGGTGCCCGATAGCTATGCGCAACTCTGCCAAAAATGGCAAGCCTGAAACTATAGCAGCAATATCTTGGCAATACAAACACTTAGCGCGTGCATGTGTGTTGCGGCGGCGACACAGCTACCCGGCTGTCGCGCCCTGCTCGGGTCCGCGCCATTGCTGCGGCGACCTGCCGAACTGCGCGCGAAAGCTCTGGCTGAAGTGGCTCAAGCTCGCATACCCCACGTCGGCTGCCACGTCCGTCACCCGGCGGCCATCGGCGAGCATGCTGGCCGCCACATCGAGCCGGATGGCACGCAGGCGAGCGCTTACCGTCATACCCACGATTTCCCGGAAGGCATGCTGCAGGCGCTTTTCGCTCATGTGCAGCATGCGCGCCAGTCGTGCCGCAGTCCAGTCCTCACCGAATCGCTGCAGAAGCACGCGCTCCGCACGCAAGGCGGCCTGGTGCGCGTCGCCCATGACGGACTGGGGCGCCGCGCTGTTGAGCAGCTCGGCCGTGACGGACAGTGCCTCGAGTGCACGGGCTTGCCACCAGAGGCGGCGCGCCAGGCTGCCATTCTGGGGACAGGCCGCCATCGTACGCGCCAACGCAATCAATGCCGGTGGCGCCGGCATGCAGGCCACGAACGCCCCTTTATCCGGCCGACTCAATGAGGCCGCGCAATGCTCCTGCAGCATCTTGCACAAGGCCTGCGCACCGCGCAGAGCAAGCGCCGCTTCGCTGAAGCGGATATCCACCATGCTCACCGGGCGACCGCCCGGGATACGCGTGCGGCTGGCGGTTTCGGCGGCATAGCTGAACAGCACCACGTCGCCGGCGAGCGGCAAGCACACACTGGCCTGATCGACCTGTACTTCCGCACCCACCGTAAGCCAGACCTGAATGCCGAACACGGTGGCACCCGGTGCCGGCAAGTGCACGGCTCTGCGCGGCGTCCCGTCCAGCACAGCGAGGCTCACACCGTGATCCACCTGCTCCAGGCAGGCGATGACGGCGTTCCAGTCGCGGGTGACGGGCACGGTTGGCAGCGTGTCGCGCCACCATTCGTGTGCGCGTCTGCGCGACCCATCGCGCCAAGGAGCGTCATGCGTTGTCGACTGCAGCATATCGGGCACTCCTTCCCCGGAAGACGGGCGTTGCTAAACCGGTAATTCGACAATTTCGGGCGGGATTTCGCAAGCCGCGACAGGATGTGTCTGGGATGATCGGCCACCGATAATGATTATCGTTCATTTACCCAACCCTATACGAGGTTTACCTTGGCGCCGTTTGCTCCCGCTCCACTCGCCGCAGCGCTTGCCCTCGCGTGTGCCCTACCGGCTCTATTTCCGTTCGAGGCAGCTGCGCAGGCCGCAGCAGGCAGCGCCGTTCAGTTAGCGCCCATTGTGGTGCGCGGCGACGCTACGGCTGGTGGCGATACGGCCGGCGATATGTTTACCGCAGTGCGCTCGCGCTCAGGCTCCAAAACCGACAGCGCACTGATCGAGACGCCGCAGACGATCAATGTGATCACCCGCAATGAGATGGATCAGCGTGGCGTGACGTCGCTCGTACAGGCGGTACGCTACACACCTGGCGTGATCGCGCAGTACGGCGACAACGATGTGCGCTATGACTGGCTCACCGTGCGCGGCTTTCGCCCCGCCCGATACCTCGACGGCCTGTTGCTCCCTTTTGGCGCACGCGGCTATTCGCAGCCCCGCATCGAGACGTATGGTTTGGAGCGCGTCGAAGTGCTGAAAGGACCCTCTTCGGGACTCTTCGGTCAGACCACACCGGGTGGATTGGTCAACATGACCAGCAAGCGACCAACTGCCGATCGCACGAACGAGGTATTCGCCAGCTACGGTTCGTTCGATCAGGTACAGACCGGGTTCGATTTTTCGGGCCCGGCCGACGAAGAGGGCAAGTTTCTCTATCGCCTGACCGGCGTCGGGCGCACCGGCGACACGCAATTCCAGCATGTGGATGACGACCGCGCCTACATCGCGCCGAGTTTCACGTGGCTGCCGTCCGCCAACACCAGCATCAACATCTCCGCGCAATACCAGAAGATCGATTCCAAGGGCGGCGGCGGCGGCCCGGTACTGCCCTATGCCGGCACCATGATTCCCACCGCGGCGGGGTACATTCCGCGCGATCGCTTCGTGGGCGATCCCGACTACGATCGCTTCAAGAACGAAACGACGATGTTTGGCTATACCGTCGATCATCGCTTCAACGATACCTGGAGCGTGAAGCAGACCGCGCGCTACACGCATGTGGACACCGACTCGCGCCGCGTGCAGATCGGCCAGATGGCCACGCCCACGCAGGCTGTGCGTTACGCCTGGGCCTTCCCAGAGGATGCGCGCACCTTCCAGATCGACAATCAAGCCACTGCCCGCTTCGACCTCGGCGGCTCCAAGCACACCGTGCTCGTGGGCACCGACTATCTACATGAAACGTCGCGCTTTACCGAGAGCCAGCTGAACATCCTGCGCAACCCGGCCGGCACCGGCTTCGCATTGTTCGATGTCTATCGTCCGGTGTACGGCAACCTGAATATTCAAGTGCCGCCCGACGGCCTGCGGATCAACCAGTCGCGCGACCAATTGGGGGTTTATCTGCAAGACCAGATCGACCTGGGCCGGTTGCGTTTGACGCTCGGCGCGCGCCAGGATTGGGCGGATACCGACACCAATACGTGGCGTGCGGCGGGCCTGAACGACGACAACAACGTACGCGACAACCGATTGACCGGCCGGGTGGGGGCCACCTACCTGTACGACAATGGTTTCGCGCCGTACTTGAGCTATTCGACGTCGTTCCAACCGACGGCGGGCACCACCCGCACCGGCTCGGCGTTGAAGCCCACCACTGGCGAGCAGATCGAAGCCGGCATCAAGTATCAGCCTGAAGGGTCGCCGAGCTTCGTCGGCCTCTCCGCCTTCGAAATCGTTCAGAACAATGTGAGCGCACCGGATCCTGTGAGCACGAACTTCACGGTGCAAACCGGTCGCGTGCGGGTGCGCGGGCTCGAACTTGAAGGCAAGGCGCAGCTCTCGAAGGCATGGAGTGTGATTGCGTCGTACGCATTTACCGACAGCGAAATCACGAAGACGAACGCCATCGACAGCGCCGGGCAGGTCGGCAATCAACTGGCTTTCGTGCCGCGCCATCAAGCTGCACTGTGGACCCACTATGCCATGCAGACCGGACCGTTGGCGGGCTTGGGCGCCGGGGTGGGTGCGACGTATCGTGGCAGCAACTATGGCGATCTGAACAACCGCTTCGACATGAAGCCGGTCACGCTGGTGGATGCCGCGCTGGATTACGATCTGGGCCGTCTCTCGGACAGCCTGCGGGGTGCGAGTGCGGCGTTCAATGTGTCGAACCTGTTCGACCGCCGCTATGTGGCGAGTTGCCTGAGCGCGCTCGGCTGCTATTGGGGCAGCGAGCGCACGATGATGGCCACCGTCCGATATCGTTGGTAACGCGCCACAGGCCGCCTGGATGCGGGCCGGCATCTACGCCGGCCGGGCCCAAGCGCCTTTCAGGCACCACAAACAAAAACGCCCACGATTGCTCGTGGGCGTTTTTATGGGTTCGAAGCCGCCTGGATTACTGCAGGGCGATTTCGACGTCAACGCCGGCGGGCAAGTCCAGACGCATCAAAGCGTCAACGGTCTTGTCCGTAGGATCGACGATGTCCATCAAGCGCTGGTGCGTACGAATTTCGAACTGGTCACGCGACGTCTTGTTGACGTGCGGCGAACGCAGGACGTCGTAGCGACGGATGCGCGTGGGCAGCGGTACGGGACCACGAACCACGGCGCCAGTGCGCTTGGCGGTATCGACGATTTCAGCTGCCGACTGATCGATCAACTTGTAGTCAAATGCCTTCAAGCGGATGCGGATCTTCTGGTTTTTCATGACGTTTCCTAAAGAACGAAGGAGAGGCCGCCGCATGCGCCGCGGCTCTCCGGGATGATGCAGGTTTAGGCGATGATGGTAGCCACGACGCCGGCGCCGACGGTACGACCGCCTTCACGAATGGCGAAGCGCAGACCGTCTTCCATGGCGATCGGAGCCAACAGCTTGACCGTGATCGACACGTTGTCGCCCGGCAGAACCATTTCCTTGTCCTTCGGCAGTTCGATCGTGCCCGTCACGTCCGTCGTGCGGAAGTAGAACTGGGGACGATAGCCCTGGAAGAACGGCGTGTGACGGCCACCTTCTTCTTTCGACAGAATGTAGACCTCAGCCGTGAACTCTTTGTGCGGCTTGATCGAACCCGGCTTGGCCAACACTTGGCCACGCTCGATGTCTTCACGCTTCGTGCCGCGCAACAGAATGCCCACGTTGTCGCCGGCTTGACCTTGGTCAAGCAGCTTGCGGAACATTTCCACGCCCGTGCACGTCGTCTTGACCGTGTCCTTGATGCCGACGATTTCGATTTCTTCGCCGACCTTGATGATGCCGCGCTCGATACGACCCGTCACCACCGTGCCACGACCCGAGATCGAGAACACGTCTTCAACCGGCATCAGGAACGTACCGTCAACAGCGCGCTCCGGCATCGGAATGTACGTGTCCAGCGCTTCGGCCAGCTTGAAAATCGCTTGCTCGCCCAGCTCGCCCTTGTCGCCTTCCAGCGCCAATTTGGCCGAACCCTTGATGATCGGCGTATCGTCGCCCGGAAAGTCGTACTTCGAAAGCAGCTCGCGCACTTCCATTTCGACCAGTTCCAGCAACTCTTCGTCGTCAACCATGTCTGCCTTGTTCAGGAAGACGATGATGTAGGGCACGCCCACCTGACGCGACAGCAGGATGTGCTCGCGCGTTTGGGGCATCGGGCCGTCAGCGGCCGACACCACCAGGATGGCGCCGTCCATTTGTGCAGCGCCCGTGATCATGTTCTTCACATAGTCAGCGTGGCCCGGGCAGTCAACGTGCGCATAGTGACGCGCTTCCGTTTCGTACTCGACGTGTGCCGTGTTGATCGTGATACCGCGTGCCTTTTCTTCCGGAGCCGCGTCGATCTGGTCGTAGCCGCGGGCTTCGCCGCCAAACTTCGCCGACAGAACCGTCGTGATCGCTGCCGTCAACGTGGTCTTGCCGTGGTCAACGTGACCGATCGTGCCCACGTTCACGTGCGGCTTGGTGCGTTCGAACTTACCTTTTGCCATGATCTCTATCCTTTAACTATCAAGGAAACTTTAGAGCCTCGCCCCGGACACCCGGAGCGAAGCATTGATTGAAAATTACTTGGTACGCGCAGCAATAACTTCTTCAGCGACGTTCTTAGGCGCTTCGGCGTATTGCTTGAATTCCATCGTGTACGTCGCACGACCTTGCGTGGCCGAACGCAGCGAAGTCGAGTAGCCGAACATTTCGGCCAGCGGAACTTCAGCCTTGATGATCTTGCCACCACCGATGATGTCATCCATGCCTTGAACCATACCGCGGCGCGAGGACAGATCGCCCATCACCGTACCGGCATAATCTTCAGGCGTTTCGACTTCAACGGCCATCATGGGTTCGAGCAACACCGGCTTGGCGCGACGCAGACCTTCTTTGAATGCCATCGAACCGGCCATGCGGAACGCGTTTTCGTTCGAGTCCACATCGTGGTACGAACCGAAGAACAGCGTGACCTTGACGTCAACGATGGGGTAACCCGCGATAACGCCGGAACCCAGCGTGTCGCGAACACCCTTTTCAACGGCCGGAATGAATTCGCGAGGAACCACACCACCCTTGATCGCGTCGACGAATTCAAAGCCTGCACCACCCGGTTCGAGCGGTTCGACCTTGAGCACGGCGTGACCGTATTGACCGCGGCCGCCCGACTGCTTGACGAATTTGCCTTCGGCTTCTTCGCAAACGGTACGGATGGTTTCGCGGTAAGCCACTTGGGGCTTGCCCACGTTGGCTTCGACGCTGAACTCACGCTTCATGCGATCGACCAGAATTTCGAGGTGGAGCTCGCCCATACCCGAAATGATGGTTTGACCGGATTCTTCGTCGGTACGAACGCGGAACGACGGATCTTCCTGAGCGAGACGCGACAGCGCCAGACCCATTTTTTCCTGGTCCGCCTTCGACTTGGGCTCAACAGCCTGCGAAATGACGGGCTCGGGGAAAATCATGCGTTCGAGCAGGATGTGCGAATCGACGTCGCAAAGCGTTTCGCCGGTCGTGACGTCTTTCAGACCCACAACGGCGGCGATGTCGCCGGCCAACACTTCCTTGATTTCTTCACGCTCGTTCGCGTGCATCTGCAGAATACGGCCGATACGTTCTTTCTTGCCCTTGATGGGGTTGAACACCGTATCGCCCGACTTCAGCACGCCGGAGTAAACACGCACGAAGGTCAATTGACCCACGAACGGATCGCTCATCAGCTTGAATGCCAATGCCGAGAATTTTTCGCTGTCGTTGGCAGTACGCTGGATCGCTTCGCCTTCGTCGTCCATACCATTGACCGGGGGAATGTCCACGGGCGAAGGCAGGTAGTCGATGACGGCGTCGAGCATGCGTTGCACGCCCTTGTTCTTGAACGCGGTACCGCACAACATCGGCTGGATTTCGCCAGCGATGGTACGCGTACGAATGCCCAAGGTGATGTCTTCTTCGGAGAGGGTTCCCTCTTCGAGGTACTTGTTCATCAGCTCTTCGGACGATTCGGCAGCCGATTCGACCAGCTTTTCGCGCCATTCGTCAGCCGTATCTTGCAATTCGGCGGGAATGTCGATGTACGAGAACGTGATGCCTTGACCGGCTTCGTCCCAGATGATTGCTTTCATCTTGACGAGGTCGACCACACCGGTGAAGGTGTCTTCGGCGCCAATGGGGATCACGATCGGCACGGGCGAGGCCTTGAGGCGCATCTTCAGCTGGTCATAGACCTTGAAGAAGTTGGCACCCGTACGGTCCATCTTGTTCACGAAGGCGAGACGGGGCACACCGTACTTGTTGGCTTGACGCCATACGGTTTCCGACTGCGGCTGCACACCACCCACAGCGCAATACACCATGCAAGCACCGTCGAGCACGCGCATGGAACGTTCCACCTCAATGGTGAAGTCCACGTGACCCGGGGTGTCGATGATGTTGATGCGGTGCTCAGGGTAGTTCTTGGCCATGCCGCTCCAAAACGCCGTCGTTGCCGCCGACGTAATGGTAATGCCACGCTCCTGCTCCTGCTCCATCCAGTCCATGGTGGCAGCGCCATCGTGAACTTCACCGATCTTGTGATTCACACCGGTGTAGAACAGGATGCGTTCCGTGGTGGTGGTCTTCCCTGCATCGATGTGCGCAGAGATGCCAATGTTGCGATAGCGCTCGATCGGGGTTTTGCGGGCCATGATGGTTTATTCCTTAAATTACCAGCGGAAGTGGCTGAATGCCTTGTTGGCTTCGGCCATCTTGTGCGTGTCTTCGCGTTTCTTCATCGCGGCGCCACGACCTTCAGCTGCGTCAATGAGCTCACCTGCCAAACGCAGATCCATCGATTTCTCACCGCGCTTCTTCGCGGCTTCGCGGAGCCAACGCATCGCCAAGGCCAGGCGGCGCACAGGGCGCACTTCAACCGGCACTTGGTAGTTGGCACCGCCGACTCGACGGCTCTTCACTTCTACGATCGGCTTGATGTTGTTGATTGCCGTGGAGAAGATCTCGATCGGCTCTTTGCCGGTCTTGGTCGCGACTTGCTCGAGTGCACCGTAGATGATGCGCTCAGCGACTGCCTTCTTGCCATCAAGCATGACAACGTTCATGAATTTTGCGAGCTCGACGCTGCCGAATTTAGGATCGGGCAGAATCTCACGCTTGGGTACTTCGCGACGACGGGGCATTTCAGCTTCCTATCTGTGTCAGTTCAGTTGAACCGCGTCAGTGACACGGCCGTGGTCATCCATGGATAGACGACCCCTTACATACCGCCTGCCCGGCATCATTGCCGCGGCGGCTGCACAACCCGAATACGCTGAGCGCTTCCAGGCACAACAACAATTACGCTTTCTTCGGACGCTTGGCGCCGTACTTCGAACGTGCTTGCTTACGATCCTTGACGCCTTGCAAGTCAAGCGAACCGCGGACGACGTGATAACGCACACCCGGCAAATCCTTGACACGACCGCCACGCACGAGCACAACCGAGTGCTCTTGCAGGTTGTGGCCTTCGCCGCCGATATACGAGATGACCTCGAAACCGTTGGTCAGGCGCACCTTGGCGACTTTACGCAGTGCCGAGTTCGGCTTCTTGGGGGTGGTGGTGTACACACGGGTGCACACACCGCGGCGCTGAGGGCAATTTTCGAGCGCGGGGCTCTTGCTCTTAACGACGCTGACTTCGCGCGGCTTGCGCACGAGTTGGCTGATGGTTGGCATAACCTTTGAAATCCCTTTTACGTACCACTGGCAGGCTTGAAAGCCTGTTCCCGTTCTTGGGGGTTGCACCCAAAACGGCAGTCCGGGCGGCTGGAAGAACAACAACCCGGAAACCGCGTGATCTGGAGGCAGTTTGAGCAAAACCCGCTCAAAAACGCTGCGCAAACATCAACACGCGTAGTCGTAAAAGAGCGGAGTCATGCAAATTAGAACTGGAGCGCGAGGCACATAGAGAAGATGCCTTGAGCTGCAGTTAGCCCGTGAGAGTACCCGTTATGACCTGAGGTTGTCAATGGGTGTTGGTATTTACCCGCACGGGATGTGATCGGCGTGCCACATGGCGGGTTGCCGCACCGTCGCACTCGGCCCGGCCGCGACGATGATGGTCGCAGCCGGGCCGGGGCTCGCGGCGGCGGCAGTCGGTCGTATCGCCGCAAGCGAGTGGTCCCCGAGCGCCACTCGAACAACGGGGACGACGGGGACCCGGTTTACTTGAACGTATGCGAAATGCTGGCGGGACGGCCGGCTTGAACCGTCAACCGCGTCGTGTAAGGCTCGGACGCGCTGTTGCGGATCGAAATCGTGTACTGGCCCGGCGCCAGGCGCAATTGGCGCAATGGCGGACTTACGCCGCGCGACGCGCCGTTGACGAACACCTCGCCCCAGGGCTGCACATTAATGGAGACGGCCTGGGGCACCACGACGGGTTTTTCGATCGGCGGTTCGACACCTGCCAGCGGCGGCAACGCATTGGGATCGGTGGGCGCACCTGCCGCGCCAACCGGCGCATCGCCAGCGGTTCCTTGAACGCCGCCGGGGACTGCGCCCGGGACACCCGTAGCGACACCGGCACCGCTCGTACCCGTGGCAGCACCGGCGCCGTTGACACCGGTCACAGCACTTGCACCGGTCACACCATTCGCGGCAGACCGACTATCGGCGGTCGGAACACCCGGCGCTGCCCCCTGACCGGCTGGTGCGGACGGCGTGGCCGATGAGGACGCACCCGGCGTCGCCACGCCCGCCGTCGGACCCACATAGCGGCCCGCCGAATCCAGCGGTGGCGGTTCGGGCGGCGGGGCAACCGGGGCCGCAGGCGCAGTAGCCAGGCCGCCACTGCCCGTGGCGCCACCGTTTGCTGGCGACGCTGCCGGAGAGGGTGCCGCCGGCCGGACGCCTGCAGAACCGCTCGCGCCCGCGACCGCCTCAGGCGCACGCGCGGCAGGTGTGCCAGTGCCGGCGCCCATGCCGGCTCCGGTGCCCGACCCGGCGTTTACCGGTGCGCGGGTGTCATGCGGAAAGCCATCCTGCAACCACATATAGATGCCGATGCCGCCGCCCACCAGAACGAGCAGAATCAAAAGCCAGGGCGCACTGCTGCCGCGTTTCTTGCGCGCCGTCGCCTTGATGCCGACGGGCGGCGTCCCCACAGACCGCGCGGCTGCCGTGCGTTCAGCGGAAGGCGCAGACACCGCAGCGTCGACGGCCTGAGTGGACACGGCCGCAGGCACAGCGATGGGTGCAGCGGATGCAGCGGATGCAGCGGTGGCAGCCGCCGGCGCCGGAGATGGCGCCGCTGCCGATCCGGCGTCGGGGATTGCGGTACCGGCCGGGGTTGCAACGGCGGCGGCCGAAGGTGCGGGGACAGAAGCGGAGACCGAAGCAGATACGGGAGCGGGTGCCGCGCCAGCGGGCACAGCGGCCAACGGCGCGATGGATGCCGCCGCACGCACGGGCGCTGCCACCGGCGCGGGTGCGAAAAAGATGCCCAGTGCATCGGCAAACGCCTGCAGCGACTGCGGCCGGCCCGACGGCGGCATCGACAATCCGGCATCGATGGCCGACAGGAATGCGGTTTCGTAGCCAACGATCGCGCGCGCCGTGAGCGGCACGTAATCGTCCCGCACGCAGCGGTCGATTGCCGACGGCGGAACCGTGCCCGAGACCAGGCTGCACGCGACCGCGCTCAGCGCATAAATGTCAGTCCAGGGCCCCACCGCCCACGCCGGATCGTCCGTGTATTGCTCGAACGCGTTGAATCCCGTCGCGCGTCCTTCGCGCAATGCCGTATCGCCGGCACTGCGCGGCGCAAGCGATGCCGGCGCCAGGAGTTGGGCATGGCCGCCTTCGGCCAGGCCGATCGTGTCGGTCGAGATCCCGCCATGGATCCGGCCTTCGGCATGCAACGCCGAGAGCGGCGCGATCATTTCGGCGATCACCTGGCGGATACGGGCCTGCGGCACGGCGCCGGCGCGCGTGGCGGCGATCGCCGACAACGGCCGGGGCGGCACGGCAGCCGCACCGTCGGGCAAAGCGCGGAGTGAGGTCATGGCGAAAGGGCTGAACATGGTGGTTGAATTCCGAAGCGGTGATCTTATCGCCGTAGGCCGGCCGTGGAGGCAAATAATTTCGAAAACAGCGTGACGTTTAGCGCGCCGCCGTGCAAATAGGTGTAAAGCCCGGCGCCATCGGCCTGATTGGTCCACCAATAGCTGGTGTGCGAACCGGGGTTGAAGCAGTCGGCAAGATCTTCCCAGCCCAACCCGACCGGTTGCGCCACCGGCGCGGCCGCCGCCACCGGCATGCCGCTGTTCAGGATGTCCATGATGTCGCTGCCGCCGCCGCTCGCCAGCGGTGCGGCGGAAGCTCTGGGCGCGGACAGCATGTGCATCATGTCGCCGCGCGCCTGCAACAACGTCTGGTCGAGCTGTTCGGGACTGCAGCCATGACGCACCGCGGTCAGCAACCCTTCACCGATGGCCCGATAGAACCGCGCGGCGCGGTGCAGCATCCCGGGCTCGTAGTCTTCATTGGCCACCTGGAGAATCGCACACACGGGATATGCACGCCCTACCCGATCGCGGCTGGGCGAGATGCAGCCGAACTGTACGCGTCCCGCGCCCAACCCGGAGGGAATCGCAAAGTTCCACATCGGTGCCGACTGAAACGCGCGCAAGCCCTCTTCAGGCGGCGAATGGCGCAGGCCGTTCAAGCCATGCTGCAGCCAACGATCCCACCAGCCGATCAGATCGCGCGGCAGGCGCCGATGCATGAAGTCGCCCCCGGCGGGAATCTTGCCGTACCAGCCGAAGGGTTCGATCGCAGTCGCGGACGGCGGTGCCATACGCCCCCTCACGACCGGCTGGGGCAACTGAAGCCCTGCATCTCTGGTAGGCGGAATGGGCTTTTGACGCTATTGGCGGTAATTTCAAGCACGACTTTTTTTCCATCGAAGTCATAGGTGGCACGCATGATCTCGGGCGACGCGCCGCGTTCGAGGCGGGCGCGATCGAGCATGCGATTCAAGGCCCAGGGGCCCGACGTGACCATCCCCGCCGTACCCACCTGGGGCGAGAGCGAGATGCGGACCTGATTGGCGCCGCGTGGCCCAGGCCAGGCCACCGACGTCGCCACTTGCGGCCCGTGCGTGTAGGTAAAGGTTTGCCCGTCGACGTCCATCAGGAACTGCGTGATCTCCGCGTCCATCTCGATCGGACGGATCGACACGCGGTACGAAGGCGTCTGGCTGCCGGCCGCGAAATACACATCACGAATCACGCCGGCACGCTGAAACGAATCCAGAAACGCCGAGGGCGCGCCCGGCTCGCCGTCGATGCCCGGCTTGAATCGCCAGCGGCTGCTCGACACATCCACCTGGCTCACCAGATTCTTCTGGAAGAAGTCATCCATCAAACCATTGGGTGCGAACAAGCGCGCCATGTCGTTGGGCGCCACATCGCGCGTGGCGTTTTGCGAAAAGGGATAGCGTCCTGCAATCGACTGACGGCACGACAGACCCACCGTCGCGGTGACGTTGTCGCCCAGCCGTTCACGCACCACACCCGAAATCTCACCCACCGCATTGACCGACAAGTCGTTGAGCACGCCGCGCAATGCCTCGGGCATGCGCCCGGCTTCGGCGCGCAGCTTCGTGACCACGTCCGAGTTGGGAGCCGGGCTGGCGCTGCGCAGCGCCGCATCGGTGGCGGTCAGATAGGTGTACAGCTCATTGATCAGTCCACTGGTGGCCGAAATCGCGGGCTGGCCATTGGGACCCGCCGTGGCCAGCCGGCGGTACGGTTCGAAGTGCTTGTCCACGATCAGCTCGAGTTGCTCGCCGGAGGCATCGGCGCGCGTGGCGCCGCCGGGCCCGGTGGGACCGAACATTTGCTCCAACGCGTCGCGCGTCGTGCTCACGCGATCGCGCGCTTGATCGACCAACGACCGTTCGGAGTTCTCATCGCGCATCAGCGTGGTTTCCCGCGCCACGTTCTGCACCAACTGCGTCAACGGCGAATCGGGCGCGGAAAGCGTGCGTGCCAGTTGAATGCTCTGCAAGAGCGATTGGCTGGGCGGCAGGCGCAGATCGTTCAGATACGTGTCCCACTGCGTCACGTAATCGTTCAGATAAAGCTGCTTGATGGCGGTGACCAACTGCCGTTGGGACGCGTCGTCGAGCACGCCCGGCGGCGCGATGTTGAGCACCCAGGCGTCGTCCTGCCGCAGCACGCCGGCCACGGTCGCCGCGCGCTTGTTGAACACGTTCCAGTAGCCGCGATAGCTGTACAAACTCGGAATGCCGGCGGTGAGGGGCTTGCCACTCTTGCGCGTGAAAACCGACGTCGCCTGTGGCCCGCCCAACGTGATCGCGGTCGTGTCGGGGCCGGGTTCGGCATTGGTCAGAATGCGGCGCAAGCGGCTATACGCGCGATCGGCCAACGTGAAGCTCGCCAAGCGCTCGCGCGACTGCCGCACCAACGCTTCGTCCACCGGGAACGGCGACGCCAGGATGCGGCCCTGCACCAGGTTACGCAGATGCAGCGACAGTTGACTGTATTGCTGACGCGTATAGCCGGCCGGCAACGTGCTCTGCATATCCGAGAGCAGCCACGCATGCATGAACTCGGGATCGTAGTGATCCGATTCGTACAGCATCAGATAGGCGCGCAGCGCTTCGTACTGATACTCGAGATCGTTGGGTGCAGCCCGACGCAAGGCCGCCTCCACGCGCCGTGCCACTTGCGGCAACAAGACCTGATCGAGCGTGGTGCGATACACACCTTGCGCCGCCGAACGCATTTTCAGGCCTTGGTAGAGGCCGAAACGATGCGTGACCGGTGGGCTGTCGAGGTCGAAATCGCGGCCCTGAGGCAAGTACCACAGGCTATCGAGAAACGGCATCAGCCCCAGCACATCGCCGGCGCTCGTGATCTTGATATCGCGACCGAGCCGCTCCACGGTGGGCACGCGCCCATCGATGTCGGCAATGTAATTGGTGTTGTTGCGATAGCTGTTCGCCCAACCGACGATCAACGCCACCAGCGCCAAGCTGATCAAGGCGTAGCCGGCGAAATGCAGGCGCCGATTGCGACGTTCCCAGCGCAGGTTGCGTCCCGCCAGACCGGACTCTTTGAAGATCACATCCTGCAGCAGATTTTTCAGGAAGAAGCTGCGGCCCTCGCCTTCCACCGGCGCGGGTGCCACCACGGGTGCGCCCCCGTCGATGCGCAGATAGCGCTTCAATCGCCCAGTGACCTGATCGAACGTTTCGCCACCTTGTGTGCCACTGGTGAAGTACACGCCACGCGGCAGCAGGCGCGCGTCGAACTTCGAGGTCGCGAACACATCGCTCAGGAAATGGCCCAACAGATTCTGCAGCCCGGCAAACTGCTGCGGCAGCATGTAGGCCAGCGCGCGGCGGGCTTCGTCGGGTTCGGCGGCGAGCACCTCGGGCAACGCATCGTCCAGACGTCGCTGCAGCAAGCGATACTCGGCGTGGAACGCCTCATACAGCTCGAAATCGGTTTCCTGCGTGCGCGCATACGGCAGCGTAAAGCCCCACACCTGCGACAGATCGTCGCGTGAGAACGACGCAAAATATTCCTCGAAGCCGGACAGCAGATCGACCTTGGTCACGAGCACGTAGATCGGAAACTGAATGCCCAGCTTTTGCCGCAGATCCTGCAGCCGCTTGCGCAGCACCGCCGCCTGCTGCACGCGTTCGCTATCGGAAGACGACAGCAGATCCGCCACGCTGATCGTCAGAATGGCGCCGTTGATGGGCTGACGGCCGCGAAACTTCGAGAGCAGTCCCAGAAAGCCCGACCACTCTTCTTCGTCGCCGGTGGGATCGCTTTCGTGCGTGGTGTAGCGACCCGCCGTATCCAGCAGCACCGCGTCATCGGTAAACCACCAGTCGCAATTGCGCGTACCGCCCACGCCACGCAAACCAACCTTGCCGAACCGATCCGCCAGCGGAAAATTCAATCCGGAATTGACCAGCGCGGTCGTCTTGCCCGAGCCCGGTGCGCCGATGAACACGTACCACGGCAACTGGTACAGATACTGCCTTGAGAAACGTTCCCAGGGCGCTGCGCGCTCGCCATTCTCGAACCGCGTTTTCTTCAACAGATCGACGGCCTCGTCGAAGCGCTCCGCCAACTCGCGCACCTCGGCGTTTTCCGGCGTCTTCTCATCCTTCGTCTTCTGCGACGGCTTGCGCAATTGACCCAACAGTTGCGCGTTCAAGCGGCCTTCGCGCCACTTGCGCCACAGGAGCCGCAGCAGCCATATGCCAAACATCACCGCGATGACGATCATGCGGACCGTTTCGCTTTCGAGCGGCCGGGTGGTGCCGATGGCCAGGAGCGGCCCGGCGATCCACACCAGCAACGCCAGCGCGACGAGTCCCAAGAAATTCCACAGCCCGCGGCTGAACAAAAATCCGAATACGCGGTAGATCATGGTTGCCTGCCCTCGAGCGAGGGATTGACGGCCACTGGCGATACCAGCAGCGTGATTTCGACCCGGCGATTGCGGGCCCGGTTTTCAGCCGTATCGTTGGGCGCGAGCGGATCCGCATCGCCGCGGCCTTCGGCGCGCACCCGATTGGGTTGCGTCAAACGCTGGTCGAGTATTTTCTTGACGGCGTCGGCACGTGTTTGCGACAGATGCCAGTTCGACGGGAATCGCGCGCTGCGAATGGGAATGTTGTCGGAATAGCCGCTGACCAGAATGGCGCCCGGCGTGCCGTTGAGCGCATCGGCCACGCGCGAGAGCACCGGCAGGTATTGATCGTTGACGCTCACCTCGCCGGAACTGAACAGGCCATCGCCGCGCAACACGATCACGCTGCGATCGGCCTCGTCGCGCACGGTGAGCAGGTTCTCGCGGATCTCCGGCGCGAGGAACCCCGCCAGACGCGGTTGCAAGGCCTGCGCGGGCGCGGGCGGCGGTGCGATCTGCAACGTCGGCGGCTTCAACCCCGCCACCGCCGCAAACGTCGTATCCGATTGCCCACCCAGACGCCAACTCAAGCCGAAGTACACCAGCAACGCGAGCACCGCAGCCAACGCAGCAAACACCCACAACGGAATCGGCAAGCGGCGCACTTCCGTTTGCGTGGGCGCATCGCGCCAATGCGGCGACAGCTCGCGCGCATAGTCGCCGCGCGCGCCGCGCAGGATCTGCAGCAGGCGCTGACGCAATGTCTGCAGTTGCGAGCGGCCGTTTTCCGAGATGCGATAGCGTCCTTCGAAACCCAGCAGCAGACAGTAGTAGAGCAACTCCAGCAGATCCAGATGCTGGCTGGGGTTCTGCGACAACTTGGCCAGCAGCTGGAAAAACTTCTCGCCGCCCCAGGTTTCATTGTGGAACGTGACGAGCAAGCTATGCGCGGACCACACACCTTGCCCGCCCCATGGCGTCAGGGCCGCGGCTTCATCCAGCGCCGTGCACAGGCAATAGCGGGCGCCCAGAATCGTCTCATTGGGAATGCCCGCCTGCTGCGCGCGCAATTCGAACTGCCGCACTTCATCCAGCAAATGTTCGCGCAGCATGGCCGGCGACGGGTGCGACGCAGTCGCACGGATTTGCGGAATCAGATCGAGCAGCGGATTGGCGGCCGCCACCAGCGGGTTGGACCCGCTGATGACGTACTCGTCGGGCCGCATGCGCTGCGACGCCAAGGCGTCGGGCCCACCGGGTCCACCGGGAAAACTCCCGCCGTTGGGCGGGAAGGAGGTTGCATCTATCACGAAGGATTCCTAGTGGTCAGTCGCGGATGGCCCAGAACGCCATCGACAGGCCCGGAAATTCGCCGGCCAGATGGAGTGCCAGTGCACCGGTTTTTTCGAGCTGGCGCCAGAACTCGCCGGCCTTGTCCAATTCGAAATAGACGTAGCCTGCGGCATAGGGAATCTGACGCGGTACCACCGGCAAGGCGCGTACGGCCACGCCAGGCAACTGCAGATGCACCAGGTCGCGAATGCGTTCGACCGGGCCGATTTTGACTTGCGACGGGAAGCGCGATCGCACCACTTCCGAGGGCAGATCGGCATGCACCGCGAGCACGAAGGCCGCGCTGCGCATGAGTTCGAGATCGGGGATCTGGCCCACGCGCACGCCCTGCCCGCGATCCTGCAACGGAATCTCCATTGCATTCTGCTCAAGTACGGCGGAGAGCGATCGGCGCAGTTCGGTCATCAATGCCGAGAACGTGCCGAAGAGATCGTCATGGCGATACTCGGGCATCACCGTCGGCCGGCGCGTCACGGCGGTGTAGGTGGCCAGGTCGCACGCCAGCATCAACCAGTCGTGATAAAGGCGCTCGGGATGCACGCCACGGATCTGGCGCGCGTGCCACAAAGCGCCCATGTACCGGTTGACGGCTTCCAGCAGCATGAAGTCTGAAACCTCGGCCACGCCGCCGCGCCCCGGTTGCGACAACCGTGCCGCCAACGCTTCGCTGCGCGCGTCCAAGAGGCCCGACAGCTCGTTGGTATAGCCATCGAGGATCGCATGATCGCCGGCCGCCAACCATGGCGGAATATACGCATCGCGCAACACCACGCGGTTATCCGAACGGCGTTCGGCGATATGCGCCAAGTCGATCGAAATCCATTCGTCCGAGACATCGGCGGCCAGCATGATCCGCAAACGCAGCGCGCCGGTTTGCACCAGCGCCGGCTCCAACGACATCACACTGGTATCGGCCACTTCCACTTCGGTCACGCGATAACGCGCGAGCGTATCGTCGCCGTCTTCGAACACGACCTCTTCGGTGCCGGGGCGGCTGCGCGGCACGGCCAGCACCACGCGCGCATCGAGCGTCTGCACCGGCACTTCGAAGGCCGGCGGCGCTTGATCCAGCCCCGCGAAATCGAACGGCGTGCCGTCGGGAAACACACCCTGGGCGCGGCGCAACACGAGCTTGCCTATGGCCAGCGCGTCGATATCGATCTCGAGCGCGGAGAAGCCCCAGAAAAACGACTGCTGCGCGACGGTGCGCGCCTGCAAACGATGCTCGAGATAACGCTCGAATTGTTGAAAATGCTGCGGACGAAGGAACATGCCTTCGGACCAGACGACTTTGTTGTTGGATGCCATGATCGATGTGCCGATATCAGAAAGGCCACCACGGGGTTTCGCGCCCCGTGAGCGCCAAGCCGCCTTTTTCGACGGCCACGGCGACTTGCTCTTCATTAGGCGAGAACTGCCAGATTTTGTAGGCGTTGGTGCGCTGCGCTTCAGGCAGCGGCAGCACCAGGCGCCACTTGCTGTGTTCGAGATCGCGATAGCCGCCCACGATGCCGACCACACGCCCTTCGGCGCTGCCCTCGTGCGCGATCTTCTTGGTTTCGCCAGGCTTGAGCACGATGCGCTCGACGTTGATCAGATCGCTGCCCAACGCCTGCTGCGGGTTCGACTGCAAGCTGAAGAAATCAGTCGATTCGAACTTGTCGGTGGACTTCAGTTCGAACACCGACACTTGTATCGGCGAGGGCCGGCCATGGCGATCCGGATTGACGACGTCATCGGCCTTGAACGCAATGACATACGGCACCGGCACGCGCTTGGCCGTCGATGAGCAGGCGGCCAGCACCATCATCGCGGCAGCTGCCATGGCAAAGACCGTCCATACCGATCTTCTGCTGCGTTCGCCCTTGCCCACCATCTCGCCCCCTTTGTTGGTTGTTGCCACTGCTGCCAAGGGCGACATGACACGAGAAAAAAATGAGACTTTGGTTAAAAAACAAATCGGGTTACGACAGTTACGGCACGGATACAACCCCGGTGAAACCGAAACACGGGTGACACGAAACGAATAACTCCTGACACGATTCATGCCTATGATTCGGCCCTTGAACCCACCGCCCGACGGCGGGTTTTTTCGCGGGCCAATCCCTCTTCTCGTCACCCCAAACGGATCATGAAAACACTGCACGCCGCTCTTGCCGGTCTCATCCTGTCTCTGGCGCTCGCCGGTTGCGCACAGCCGCCGAAACCGGCCGTCGTTGAAAGCCCGCCCACTGCGGCAGCCCTGAGCGATTTGCAGAAAGTGCGCGACAGTTACGCGGCCGGCAATTACGGTGACGTGATCCGTACCGTCTCACGCTCTGGCGATCTGGCCCAATCGCCGCGCGATATGCGTATCGAGGCGATGAAGCTCCAGGCGTTCAGCTATTGCCTGACCAAACACCGCACGCTGTGCGAAGAACAATTCGAGCGCATCTTCGCGCTCGATCCCAACTTCGAATTGAGCGCCGCCGAACGTGGCCATCCGCAGTGGGGCCCCGTCTACGAAGCCACCCGGCCAGCCGCCGCCGCACCTACGCGCTAATTCGTGCGCTGGGCCCGCACTCACCCGGGCCGCGCATCAGTTCAAGGACAGACGCAGATGAAACTCACCGCTATCCGCCGTAAAGAATCCAGCGACTTCACGCCGTTCTCCGCCGACTTTCAGGCACCGGGCGGCACGATCGGCCGCTGCCCGGGCAACGCCATGGTGCTGCCTAGCGCCAACGACGATATTTGCCGGCTGCAAGCGGTGGTTCGCATCAGCAACAACGACTGCTACTTGCTCAACATGAGCGACATGACGCCGGTGTCCGTCAACGGTCAACCGGTGCTGCCGCGCAGCGAAGTGTTGCTGCACGTGGGAGATGAAGTCGCGATCGGCAGCTATGTGCTGCAATCGGAAGACGACCGGGCTGCGGCCAACGGCAACATCGACCCAGCGCCTGCTGCCGTCGAGGACGATCCCTGGGCCGCCCCGCCCTCGGCCCCGGCCGCGGCGCCCTACGCCGTGCCGGCAGCTGCTGTCTCCACGGCCGCCGCCGTGGCATTGCCGCTCGAAACCCGCAGCGTGCCTGACGCCGCGACGGTCTTCCCCGCCTCGCATGGCCTGCCGGACGAACCCGCGCCTGCGCATCAACCCGTCGAACCCGACACGACTGATCCGTTGCTGCCCACCCCGGCCGAAGACGAACCACCCGTGGACATCTTCAGCGATCTGCTGGGCCCGGGCACGTTGCCCGTGGGCAGTGTGCCGGACGTGTCGGCCCACCCTTTCGACCTGGCATCGGATGCGCGGTTGAATCCCGTCAATCCGCTCGACCAACACGTGCCCACGGATCTGGACGCCCACCGCCCGCGCGACCCCCTGGCCGCGTTCGACAGCCGCGAAGCCGCTGACAGCCATCACATTTTTACGGACGACACCCCCACCACGTTGCGCCATCAAGACGCCTTGACGGGGTATCGCGATAACGCCATTGGCGGCACGCTGACTCCGGCGGCTTCCGACACGGCCGGCGGCAACCCCGACCGCACCAAGGAATTCGGCGGCTATATGCGGCCGGCGGCAGTGCAACGCGACGATCGGGACACGCCACGCGCAACCGGTTTCGCGCCCACCACCCAAGACGACAAGCCCCGACGCTGAGGCATCGCGCACGGCTGCCCCCGCCGCCAGGCGATCGTGACAGCCGTAAAAAAGCCGCTTGAATGCGATATTCAAGCGGCTTTTTTGGGCGCCTATGAAACGACGTCTATGAAACGGCCTCGGGTCAGGCCCCAGGCGCGGGCCGGGCGCCGGACGCCAATGCTTCAGCCAGGGCATCCTCGAGCGGCTTGGCCGTACTCAGCAGATGCAGCGCGCCATCGGTGCGCGACACCAGGAAAGGCGCATTGCCGGCCAGCATCGCGCTCAGATTCTGCGTTTCGAGATAGGTTTTCGATTCGTAAAAGAACACCCAGCCTTCAGGTTTCTCCTGGGACTCGATGATCTCGACGGGATCGTCCAGGCGTGCGGCGATTTTTTCCAGGTAGGCATCGGCGATACCGGCTGCACGTTGCTTATCGATCATGGTCAAACTCCTCTGCTATGCGAATGCGTACGTGAATTCGCCCTCGGCGGCATCGAGTGCAATCGTTTGGATCTTGCGCCCATCGGCGGCGGCCCCCAGCAACTCCCGGCTTACGCGCGGCAACACCGTATTGGTAAGAATCGCATCGACCATCCGGCCACCGGACTCGACTTCGGTGCAACGTGACACGATAAGGCCCATTGCCGCTTCGCTGTATGTCAAAGCGATACCATGATTGTCGGCAATGCGGCGCTGGATACGCGCCAGTTGCAGCGAGACGATGTTCGCCAGCATGCTGTCCGACAGCGGCAGGTACGGCACCACGACCAGGCGGCCCAGCAACGCGGCGGGGAAGGTTTGCAGCAACGGCTCGCGCAACGCGCCGGCCAGCGCATCCGGCTCAGGCATCAATGCGGGATCGGCGCACAGGTTCATGACCAGGTCGGAACCTACATTGGACGTGAGAATGATGATGGTGTTCTTGAAATCGATGTAACGGCCTTCGCCATCCTCCATCCAGCCTTTGTCGAACACCTGGAAGAAAAGCTCGTGCACGTCGGCATGGGCCTTCTCCACCTCGTCCAGCAGCACCACGCTGTAGGGCCGCCGGCGCACGGCCTCGGTGAGCACCCCGCCCTCGCCATAGCCCACGTAGCCCGGTGGCGCGCCCTTGAGCGTGGACACCGTATGCGATTCCTGAAACTCGCTCATGTTGATGGCGATCACGTTTTGCTCGCCGCCGTACAGCGACTCGGCCAGTGCGAGCGCGGTTTCCGTCTTGCCCACGCCGCTCGGGCCGCACAGCATGAACACGCCAACGGGCTTGTTCGGATCGGTCAACCGCGCGCGCGACGTCTGCACGCGGCGGGCAATCGCTTCCAGTCCATGACGCTGGCCGATCACGCGCTTTTCCAGCGTATCGGCAAGATTGAGTACCGACGCCGCTTCGTCCTTCACCATGCGGCCCACCGGAATGCCGGTCCAATCGGCCACGACCGCCGCCACCGCATTGGCGTCGACGGAGGGAAAAATCAACGGCGATTCACCTTGCGACGTTTCAAGCGCAGCCGCGGCGTCAGCCAACTCGGCCTGCAGCCCGGCAAGCGCGGCCGGATCGGCGTCATCGGCCTCGATACGCGCCCGCAGCGCGAGCACGGCATCGGCCAGCGTGCGCTCATGCGTCCAGCGCGCGTCCAGGGTGTCGGCCTCGGCCAGGGCGTCGGTAAGCGACGCCGCGATGCGTTGTTCCCGCTCGGGGGTGCAAGCGCCCAATCGCGCTTCGCGTTGCGCGATGTCCTGCTCGATGCGCAACGCTTCGATGCGCCGCTGCACATCTTCGAGTTGCGGCGGCACGGCATGCTGGCTCACGGCCACACGCGCACAGGCGGTGTCGAGCAAAGCCACGGCCTTGTCGGGCAATTGACGCGCCGGGATGTAGCGGTGCGACAACCGCACTGCGGCATCGATCGCCTCATCGAGCAACAGCACGCGATGATGCTGCTCGAGTTTGCCCGCCAACCCCCGCAACATGATCAGCGCGCGGTCTTCCGAGGGCTCATGCACCTGCACGACCTGGAAGCGGCGCGTGAGCGCAGGATCTTTCTCGATGTACTTCTTGTATTCAGACCACGTGGTGGCGCCGATCGTACGCAGCAAGCCCCGCGCGAGCGCCGGCTTGAGCAGATTGGCCGCGTCGCCCGTGCCCGCGTTGCCGCCGGCACCCACCAAGGTGTGGATCTCGTCGATAAACAACACGATCGGTTTTTCGCTTGCCTGCACCGCGTCGATCACGCCGCGCAACCGGGCCTCGAATTCGCCTTTCATGCTGGCACCGGCCGAAAGCAAGCCGATGTCCAACAGATACAGCGACACGTCCTGCATCGACGGCGGCACATCGCCCGCGGCCAGCCGCAACGCCAAGCCTTCGACCACAGCCGTCTTGCCGACACCGGCTTCACCCGCCAACAACGGGTTGTTCTGGCGGCGGCGCATCAGGATGTCGACGATCTGACGAATCTCTTCGTCGCGACCCGTGACGGGGTCGATCTCGCCGGCCCGCGCCCGCGCGGTCATGTCCACGGTGTACTTGGCCAGCACCGATTGATCGCCTGCTCCTGCACCCGTCTCAGCGCCACCACCCGGCGCATCCGCGGTGGGACCGTCCTCGGGCGAGGCAGCCACGATGGTGTCGAAATTCTCAAGCAGCACATCCGGCACGATCTGCGCGAAGAGCGGCGAGATGCCCAGCAGCACCGTGCGCAACGAATACGTTTTGACGATGCCGGCGATCAGATGACCGCTACGGATGCGCGCGCCGCCAAACCGCAGCGACCCCAGCACCCAGCCGCGTTCGACCGCATGATCGATGTGCTCCGACAGATCGGAGATGGACCCCGCGCCCCGCGGCAATTGATCCAGGGCCGTGACGAGATCCGTTTGCACGCGGCCGGCGTCGATACCGAAGTGCGCCAGGATGCGATGCAGATCGCTGTCTTGCGCGCTGGCGATCTGATGCAGCCAATGCACCAGCTCCACATACGGATTGCCGCGCAGTTTGCAAAAGGCCGTGGCGCCCTCGAGGGCTTTGTACAGTAAAGGGTCGAGCTTGGCGAAGAGTTCGCTGCGGCTGATGTCGGCCATGTTCGAGTGTCTCAGGCTACAGGTGAGTCGGACACCGCCTGCGGCACAGACCGCGGGCGGGCAAAGCGTTGTTCGAGATCGAGTGTGACGTCACGGGCATCGCCCGCATCGGCGGGTCGCGTACCCAACCAGGTCGATAATCCCAGGGGCTGCGGTTGACCGAGCCGCATGCCGGCCGCGTCGCGGCGGTCGAGCACCGGCTGCAGATCCCAGGCAAACTCGATGCCGGTGTATTGCCGCACCCAATGCGTCAGTTGCTCGGCTGGCTTGCCGCCGGGCAAGAAGCCGGCGTACTCGTGCGCGCGCAGCGGCCCGATCTCGATTCGAAATTTGTGTTGCGCATCGCGCACGGCCGAACCCAGTACGGTGTTCTGACCCAACCCCAACGACGCGCCCAAGGCCAGTTGCTGCGTGGGTTCGAGCCGGATCCAGTGCGGCACGAACTCATGAATGCGCACCGGCACGCCAAAGTACTTCTGCAGACTGTGCTTCAGCCCTTCCGGGTTGCGCGTCTGGCGCACCAGATGGCCGGCCATGTGATATTTCGCATGGTCCAGCACGGCGTCGCGCCGCTGCAGCGATGGCTGCCCCAAATGCAGCAGGCTTGCCACGTAGCGCGTAAAACCGCCTTCGGGACGATCCAGGCTGACGGTGCTCTGCGCGTCGGCCCAGGCCCGATACAGCAGCAGCGTCAAGCGATGATGGAACATATCGGCGAAGGCCGCCAAGGTGCCGTCACCGTGATGATGCTGCCGCTCACGTACGTGCTCGGTCATGTGCAACGGCAAGGGTCCGTTCGGCCCGAACAAACCGAAGCTATAGATCGACACCTTGCGCGGGCCGCCCGCCCACCCCGGCTTCACGTGCGCGAGGGTGGATGGCGCGAATGCCATCGACGGCTCCTGCCCCATCCGCACCGGCTCGCCACGCGGCGACGCCGCCCGGCCCAGCGGCGCCTTGGCGCCCCCACGCGCATCGATCCAACGCAGCACGTGAAAGAGATCGTGGGCGTAGGGTTCCTGCGTCAACCTGTGCCAGAAGTCGGCCGGCAAGGACGCATCGGTTACCGCAATCGGATCGGCGGTGAGAGTCATCGTGGGAAGACTGCGATCAGCCCATGTGGATCTGTTTGGCGTCGACCTTCACGAGATCGTCGCCGGTCACCATCGTGTACTTGGCATGTACGCGGGCACTTTGCTCAGCCTGGTAATCCAGATTGCCGGCCCGCACATGTTCCACCTCGTCCGTCGTGCGAAAGGCGTTGCGGCTCATCTGCACCAAGCGATCCACCACCGCTTCGTACACTTTGCCGATCAAGCGCGTCTTGCTCACGGTGGCCGTCACTTCACGGCCGGTGTAGCGCATGCCATCCACCACGCAGTCCGCCTGATCGGCACGCAATGCCAACGTCTCCGACTCCAGACGGAGCGCCGCCGCGCTCTTCAGATGCAGATCTTTCGCGCTGTCTAAGGCGATCGCCCCGGACCGGGTCGCGAGCGTGAGATCGCCATCGACTTCGATGCGATGCACCGAGGGATCGGCCTGCTCGATGACGGCGATCAAATACACGCGCGCACGATCGGGCCCGCTGATCAACACCGTGTCGCCCACGGCGGGCGCCAGCAGGCAGCTCGCCGCGCGACGCGCATGCCACACGCGGCCATCGCAATGCACGGCGAATACACCGTCTTCCGCCGCAGCCTCGATCGAACCGATCAGATGCACGGGATCGTAAACAGGAAGGCGATGATTGAGCGTTGACGTTTTCATAGGGGCATTCCGAAAGAGGCAGTGAGAAGCGAAGGGACGAAGCCGCCGGTCAGATGACCGGACGCCCGCCCATGCGCGGCGCCCAGCGCGCGACTTCGCCACGCTGCAAGGTGGAAAGAACAAGTTCGGACATCATGTTGATGGACACGTGACGCGCAAAGAACTGCTCGAGCACGGCGCCAAAAACAAACGGCGTGATACCTGAGAACGCAACATCGTCGAGCGTCAGCGATACGCGCGCGCCACGCCCATACAGAATCGGACCGGGGATCGGCAGGCGATGATGCACCGGCTTGATATCCACATGCCGCACGCCGGCGATCTGTTTGGCGATCACGGGGTCGGCCAGGTTGCTGTAGATCTTCAGCATCTCGCGCAGCGTCTTGGCACCCTCCTCGGGATCGAGATCCACGAGGCTCAAGTAGTTCAGGCCCAGGTGGCTGATCAGATGCCACGTGGCTGCATTCTCGGCCAATGCCGCACGCGGGCGCGATGGTCCGCGCAGCACTTTGATCTGCGCCACGGGCGCCGACACGCGCAGCGTGAAATCGGAGTCGGTGCCCAGCGGCAGCAGCATCGGCAGATCGCGATTGGTGCACAACGTATCGACCACCACATGCCGCAGCTGATCGGAGAACGGCGCCTCGTGGCGGTCCACCAGCGAGACGAATACTTCGCTGCCGATATAGCCGGTGCGCGTGCCATTACGCTGCGCGGTGTCCGATACCAATCGCGGCTCGCGCCGCAGCGAGTAATAGGCGCCATACTCATCTTCGTCGGTGCCCAGCGACCCGTAGAACGAGCGAAACTCGCGCTCGCTCTGCCCCGCACCATGACCATGAACGGTGCGTGCGCCGAACACTTCGAAGTCCATCGGCCGGGTGCGATCGACCACCAGGTGATACTCGTTGGTGCGCGGCGTGATCGCAATGCGATCGGCACGTTTCGGAAAGAGATTGATGGCGGGGGTGCAATGCAGCGCGAGGTTTTCGGCCGTGATCGCGCCTTCCAGATCGACCGCGTCACGCGAGAACAAAAACGTCAGATCGAACGACTTGGTTTCACGCTGCCCATCGGCACCGCCCGCGCCACGCAAGCCGCGCTTCAGATCGTTGACGCTGAAAAACAGAAACCGCTGCGGAAACGCAAAGTACTCCTGCAGCAGCCGATAGCCTTGAAAGACGCGCGCATCGTTGGGCAGCAGCGACTGCTCGTCATCGAAGCCTTCATGGCGCAATGCCGTGACGGGCAATCGGTTCACCCACGACAACGGCCGGGCGCTGTCATGGCACAGTACCGCCACCGTATCCTGCATGACCTGCTCGAGCAGCCGGTTCATCTGCAGATCCTGACCATTCAGGTGAAACATCAACTGATCGAGATCCAGATCCTGCAGACGAACGCCGCCACAGACTTCAATGCGTACCCGCAAGGCGCTGCGCACGCGTGCGTTGCGCCCGCCAAAACCGAGTCGCGTCAACGGCAGATCGGTCGGCACGCCGGTCACCTCAGCCTGGGTGACGCGCAATGGCCACAACGTCATCGCATGCGCCGTCAAGAACTCGCACGGCGTTTGTTCGCCCTTGGGCAAGCGGCCGCGCAGCACGGTACCGCGCGGCAACGCGAAGCCTTTCGACAGCGTGCCCTCGTTCATGCTGGGCGCCATCTGCACCACCGTCATGGACGGCGTGGGCGACAGATAGTTCGGAAAGACGACTTCGAGCAGGCGCTGCGAAAAGCGCGGAAACTCGGCATCCATTTTCATGTGGATGCGCGCCGAGAGAAAGCTGAAGCCCTCCAGCAACCGCTCGACATAAGGATCGGAGACGTCGATCCCGTTCATCCCCAGGCGGCCCGCCACCTTGGGATACTGCTGGGCGAACTCCGCGCCCATTTCGCGCATGTAGCTCAGTTCGCGGTTGTAGTAATCCAGCAGGCGTGCATCCATCAGTGGCCTCCCAGATCCTGCAGATCCATGTGGCCGCTCTCGAGATCGATGTCGGTGCGGAACAGAAATTCCTGCGCGTGCGGCACGCACCACAACATGCCGCGAATATCGAGGCTGAGAATGTTGTGATGCTCAAGCGTATTGGTTTCACTCACGCACCGCACGTCGATCGTGCTGGCCAGAAGCCGCGGCTCGAACGTGATGATCGCGCGGCGAATCGTATCTTCCATATCGACCCAATCGATTTCCGACATGCGCTTGCCGGCGAGTGCCGATACGCCATAGTTGACGGTCGATTGCGACACTTCGGGATAGGCCGAGAGATCGTCGGTCGTGGCCAGGTTGACGGTGTTGAGCAACCAGCGCAGATCGCGCAGCACGGCCTGGCGCAACGCGGTATGACTGATCATGCCCGCGTCGAACGCTTCCCGCCGCTGCTGCGGCGTGTCGTCCATCAAGCGATCGAGCAGCGCCGGCTGCAGGCGATCGCGGCCCAGGCGCAGATCGCGCGTGGGCGGTGTCGCCCCCTTGAGGCGGTCGGCGTCGATCGGCGCACCCATTATCCGGCCTGCCCCGGCACGTCCGCGACGTTGGCCGCGATGCCGGCAGGCGTCTCGGCGACCGTATCGAAGCGGATTTCGCGCACATCCAGCACGCCGTACTCACCGGCGTCGGTCAACCACATCTTCTGTCCGATGCCGGCGTAGGTATCGCCGTGCAGCGGCAGCCATTCGGTCAAGCGGCCCAGGACGATCGCGTCGTCATCCGTGGCGTGCGCGCGACCCGGGCCCGCCGGGTAACGCGCCGGCACCAGGCACTGCTGCGTGCGGCCGTCGAGCAAGGTGAGCTCGGCCTGCGCCCACACCAGGTCGCACAGCCCTTGCGGCGCGATGAAGCGCACGGAGGACAGCGCCGAGAACGGCACCCAGCCATAGCGGCCGTTGAAAAACACCTCGCACACCGGGCCCAGGCGGCTATCGCCGTCGGTAACCCATGCAAACGCCGCTTCCGTCTCATCGGGCGCGTGGGTAAGCACCCCTGCGACCTCCGGTGCCAGATCGAGCGCTGCCGCACGCAATTGCGCGATCTTTTCCGCCGGTTCAGCCGTGCTGCGCAACGCCAGCAGCAGGCCTTCCAGCCAGCCGGGCGAGTCGCTGAAAATGGTGGGCTCGGCCGTGCCCGCAAAGACCGCCTCACGTTGACGCTCGGCCTCGATGGCTTGTTCGTACGCCATGGCCGTGGGTACGGCTTGCCGATTGAGCTTGGCGCTCAACCGCAGTTGTTCGACTGCGCGATCCCAATCGCCCCGCACGGCCAGCAACTGAAAGAGTTGCGCGCGCAGATCGGCATCGCCCGGCGCACGCCGGATGCGTTGCTGCACCTCGTCGATCCGAGTTGCGATCGGCGTGCGATGCAGTGAAGTGAGCGAAGTGGGGTTCATGGCAAGCCGGTATGTATTCGTTTTGAAAAGCAAGACGGGCGGCTGCTTGAAAGCGCCGCCCGCGCCTCTACGTCAAGACGTATCAGGCTTCTTTGTTTTGCTTGATGTCCCAAGCGACCAGGCTTTCTGCGCCCTTGCCGCCCGACGCCGTCTGTTCCCAGTACTGCTGCTTGACCTTGCCGGCCTGGAACGCGTAGTTCACGAGCACCGCTTCCGAACCTTGGTCGCCCGAGATCTGCGTCGACGTCACGAGCACGTCTTCCAGCGTGATCTTCGAGTATTCGATCTGCGTGCCGCCAGCCTTGCAGACCGAGATCTCGATCTTGCTGAGGTGCTTGCCGCTTGCGCAGTGCTTCATCACGGCAGGTGCCGCTTTGTCGATACGCGTCACGACGTGGAGGTCGTTGAAGCTGGCCTTGCCCACACCGCCACCGCCACCGCCGGCCATGTTGCCGGGTTGCGTTGCGCCCCACGAGAACGACAGAATGTCGGTCCAGTCTTTGTGGTTGGCGTCTTTCGATTCGCCATTGGCGCCATCGATCTTCATGAACATGTCAACAGCCACTGATTTCTCCTAGCAAAGATGAGCGGTCGGGCATCGGCCCCACCGCGATAAGAAAGTGCCCTTTAACCTTCGTTTTGCTTCAACGACGGCAGTTTGGACACCAGACGCAGCGACACCGTCAGCCCTTCGAGCTGATAGTGCGGCCGTAAGAAGAACTTCGCCGAGTAGTAACCCGGGTTGTCTTCGATCTCCTGAACCTGCACTTCCGCGGCGGCAAGCGGTTTGCGCGCCTTGGTCTCTTGCGACGAATTGACGGGATCGCCATCGACGTAATTCATGATCCAGTCGTTGAGCCAACGTTCCATGTCGTCGCGCTCGCGGAAGGAACCGATCTTGTCGCGCACGATGCACTTCAGGTAATGCGCGAAGCGGCAGCAGGCGAACAAGTACGGCAAACGCGCAGACAGCTTGGCGTTGGCCGACGCGTCGGCGTCGTAGTAGTCATGCGGCTTTTGCAGCGACTGCGCGCCGATGAACGCTGCGAAGTCCGAATTCTTGCGGTGCACCAGCGGCATGAAGCCGTTCTTGGCCAACTCGGCCTCGCGCCGATCGCTGATCGCGATTTCGGTGGGGCACTTCATATCCACACCGCCGTCGTCGGTGGGGAACGTGTGGCAGGGCAGATTCTCTACCGCGCCACCCGATTCCACGCCGCGAATCGACGTGCACCAGCCGTACATCTTGAACGAGCGATTCACGTTGGCCGCCATCGCGTAGGCCGAGTTGGCCCACGTGTAGCGATCGTGATTGGCGCCATCGGTTTCTTCTTCGAAATCGAATTCGTCGACCGGATTCGTACGCGCGCCGTAAGGCAAACGTGCCAGAAAGCGCGGCATGGCCAAGCCGATGTAGCGCGCATCTTCCGACTCGCGCAGGCTGCGCCACGCCGCGTATTCGGTGTTGGTGAAAATCTTGGTCAGATCGCGCGGGTTGGCGAGTTCTTGCCACGATTCCATCTGCATGACCGACGGTGCCGCGCCCGAAATGAACGGGCAGTGAGCGGCCGCGGACACCTTCGCGATTTCACCCAGCAATTCCACATCCGGCGGGCTGTGGTCGAAGTGGTAATCGCCCACCAGGCAGCCGATCGGCTCGCCGCCGAACTGGCCATATTCTTCTTCGTACACGCGCTTGAAGATCGGGCTTTGATCCCAGCCCACGCCTTTGTAGCGCTTGAGCGTGCGGCCCAGTTCCTTCTTGGACAGGCACATCACGCGAATCTTCAGCAGCTCGTCCGTCTCGGTGTTGTTCACGAGATAGTGCAGCCCGCGCCACGCGCCTTCGAGCTTCTGAAACTCGGCGTTGTGCATCACGAGGTTGATCTGCTCGGAGAGCTTGCGGTCGATCTCGGCGATGATGGCCTGGATCGTGCGATAAGCATCCGACGACAACGTCACCGAATTCTCGAGCGCCTGATGCGCAAGCGTTTTCACCGCGTGCTCGACAGCTTCGCGCGCCTGGTCGGTCTTGGGCTTGAATTCTTTTTGCAGCAAGGCCGACAGATCGTCGCCCACTGCGGTCTGGGCGACGTGTTCGCCCTGTTTAGCCACTGCGGTCATGTGTATTCTCCGAAATCGTGGTCGCCGAACGCGTTATGCGTCGCCAGCCGGCTTGGCCGCGTCATCGGCGGGCTTGGCGGCTTCGGGGTTGGGTGCCAGCGCCAGCGAATTCAACAGCGCAGGGTTCTGGAGGACTTTGCCGATCAACTCTTCAGCGCCCGTCTTGCCATCCATGTAGGTCAGCAGATTGGACAACTGCGTACGTGCATCCAGCAGCGAGTTCAGCGCATCCACCTTGCGCGCCACGGTCGCGGGCGAAAAGTCGTCGATGCTGTCGAACGTGATGTCCACATTCAGATTGCCTTCGCCGGTCAACGTGTTGGGCACCTGAAACGCCACGCGCGGCTTGATCGACTTCATGCGCTCATCGAAGTTATCGATGTCGATATCGAGGAACTTGCGTTCGGCGATCTCGGGCAATTGATCGGCCGACTTGCCGGCCAGATCGGCCATCACGCCCATCACGAAAGGCAACTGAACCTTGCGTTCGGCGCCATAGAGTTCGACGTCGTACTCGATCTGCACGCGCGGTGCGCGATTGCGGGCGATGAACTTCTGGCCGCTGCCCTTGGTAGTGGTTGCCATAAAAGGTTCTCCTGTCGATATGTTCTAAGTGGCCGGATTCAGCGGATGGGCTGGCCGTCGGCATCGCGTGGCAACCAGGCTTCGAATTGATCGAGGCCTTGCGGCGCCAGGTTTTTGACGATGTCGTGAAAATTGAGCGAGACCAGTTGCTGAACCCGGCGCAACAAATACGGGGCCGGATGGCTGGGTTCGTGCGTTTCGAAATAGCTCGCGACTTTGACGAGCATGGCTGCCGCTTCGTCGCGCGTGTGGATCTCGGCATCGAGCCAATTGCGCGCGTTCGATGGGGCACGCGGCACGCCGCCGGCCGTCGCATGCTGCGTATGAGCATCGGGCGTGGCCTGCGCATCGTCCGCGTTCTGCGCGGCCACTGTCGCGTGCGCAGCCGAGTCGTCGACGCTATCGGTCAAGCCTTGCGCCACGCATTGCAGCGTGCGTTCGATGGATTGAAAGTCGGGCGACCAGGCCGCGCCGGCACGATCGACCACGATCGACTGAATGCGCTTGAGGGCCGCCAATGCTTCGCTCACCGCCACCAGATCCGGATCGCGCGCGAGCCAGCCCTGCCGAAGATTTTCAAGGAGACGCGCGCGTCCGCCGGGGTAAGCCTCGCTATCGGTTCGGCCGCCATCGAGAATGGCTTCGGCATCCCGCAGCGAAAGTTGCCCATGCACACTATTGAGCAACCGTGACGAGCGGGCGCGGCGGCCGGCGCCCTGCACATCGCCCAAGGCGGAAAGTGCATTGACGCGCGGCATCGGATCTTCGTCGCCGTCGATCACGACTTGCGGATGCACGTCTTCCCAATAGCGGGCCAAGGCCTCGGCCACCAGATTCAAACCTTCGGCGTAACCGGCAAGGCCACGGCTTTCGGTCCATGCCTGTGCCAGGAACCCGATGACCCGAATATCGTACGTGCGCTGCATCAGCCCAAGCGACAGCTTCTCGACTTCGCGCCAATCGGGCGGCTCGGCGGGAATGATCGTGTTGCCGAACTGCTGCTCGCTCTTGCCCACCGCCGCCTGCTGCAAGGCAAGAAACGTAGGGTCGTACTCAAGATCCACGCCGCACGGGGCGTGGTGATCCAGCGGCGAAAGAAGTTCGGAAGCGTCCATGTTTGCAAGACCCGCCCGAGCAACGTAATGTGCCGTGGGCGTGCCGAAAATGTCGGTCGGTTTGAGACGGGCAGATTCTAGGCACGCGGTTTTGCGATTGTGGGACGCCTAACAACTCATTTGTTCTTTTACGATTACTTGCGTTTAGGTGACGTCTTCACACGTTCAAAACAGAAATATCACGATTGCTTACGCGGCGTACTAGCACACGCTTCACAAGCGTCACACTGCTGTCATAGCGCGACGAACGCTGCCGGGACGGCGCCCCCGGCGTTGCCGCCCAGAAACTGCGCCGGCCGTCGCAGGGCGGGATCGAAGGGATTGAGTCGGGCACTGATGGCCGCGGCCTCCTTGCGCAAGATATGTACGATCTGCGGCAGCCGGTCGTCATTGACGCGATCGGCCAGCGTGCCGATGCTCAGTGCCGCCACCGGGATGCCGTCCGCGTCCAGAATCGGCACCGATACGCCCGCCATCCCGGGAATGATGCCCGGCGAGCACGTGGCCGCGTAACCGGCTGCGCGGGTGCGATCGATCTCGGTGCGCAAGAACACCTCGTCGAAGTACCCGAGGTTCAACAGCCGCGGCACGTTGAACCGGATCACCTCTTCCCGCTCGGCCTCCGGCATCAACGCGAGGATCAACAAGCCCGCTTGACCCACACCCAGCGGCACGCGGCCGCCGATATCGCCGGTGTGCGAACGGATTGGAAACGGCCCTTCCACGCGATCCAGGCACACCGCATCGAAGCCGCTGCGCACGAGGAGAAAAAGGGTGTCGTTGAGCATGCCCGACAAGCGCAGCAGCGCCGGGCGGCATAACGCTTTCAGACTGGTGTGCCGCCCGCCTGCCTGCGCCGCCAAGGCGTAGAAATCGATACCCAGGCGATACGACTTGCCCCCATCGGGCTGTTCGACCATGCCTTCGGCCAACAAAGCCCGAAGAATCCGGTGCACCGTGGCCTGAGCCAGTCCGGTGGCGGACGCGACCTCGGTGAGCCGCAATCCATCGCCTTCCGCCGCGGCCAGTGCCCGAATCACGGCGAAGCCGCGCTGCAACCCGCCCGAACCGGTTTCAGCATCCTCCAAAAGCGGGGCTTTCTTGGCCATGGTTACCTCTATCTGGAATTAACGATGCATAAATTCTAAGTCAAATTCCATCCACCGAAATTAGCTATAAATAAATTCTGATTAGTGAAAAATCACGTTGACGCCAAATTTGTGCCGTTCTTATGCTTAAGACACAAGAAAATCGATACCAAGGCGGAAAATCATGGCGTTCCTGCGACTCAATGGCGTGTCCAAATACTATGGCGATCTCTGTGTGGTCGCCGATCTGGATCTGACGGTCGACAAAGGCGAATTTGTGTCGCTGCTGGGCCCCTCGGGCTGCGGCAAAACGACCACGCTGCAGATGATCGCGGGGTTCGCCGATGTGACCCGCGGCACGGTCGAACTGGATGGCCGCGACATCACCCACACCAAACCCAATACCCGCGGCCTGGGGATCGTGTTCCAGAGCTACGCCCTATTCCCGCACATGACGGTTGCCGACAACGTCGGCTTCGGTTTGAAGATGCGCCGCGTGGGCCGCAGCGAGCGCGACCGCCGCGTGAAAGAGGCGCTGGCGTTGGTCAAGCTCGACCAGCACGCCCTGCGCTATCCGCGTGAGCTGTCCGGCGGTCAGCGTCAACGGGTTGCACTCTCGCGCGCATTGGTGATTTCGCCGCCCGTGCTGTTGCTCGACGAGCCGCTGTCCAATCTGGACGCGCAACTGCGCGAAGAAATGCAGTACGAGTTGCGCAACATTCAACGCCATGTGGGCACCACCACCATCATGGTCACGCACGATCAGGCCGAAGCCTTGTCGATCAGCGATCGTGTGGTGGTCATGCAAAACGGCCGCGCCACGCAGATCGACCAGCCCTATCGCATGTACGAGCATCCGCAAACCGAATTCATCTCGCGCTTCGTCGGCAAGACGAACCTGCTCGGTGGCGATGTGCGGGCGATCGCGGGCGACCGGGCCACGGTGCACACCACAGGGTTGGCGTTCGATGTGCCCAGCGCAGGGCTCGCAGCAGGCGATCGGGTGCAGATCTCGCTGCGGCCCGAGAAGCTGCGCTTGGCCGCCGCCGGCACCGGCCGGCTGCCGGGCACCGTTGCGCTGCGCTTCTTTCTCGGCAGCCAGTGGATGTATGAGATCGACAGCGCCGCCGGCCGCATGATCGTCGTCGTGCCCAACGATGGCGCCGCCCCCAGTGAAACGGGATCGCCCGTCGACCTCGATTGGTCGCCCGACGTGGTGCGCGTGCTGCCCCCGGTCAGCCACGCCGCATCGGCTTGAGGAGCGCATCCACGATGAGCACCTCTACCGCCCGTCAAAACGGCACGCCCGCGATCCTGGGATCGATGCCGCTGGCCATCGTCTTTCTCACGCTCGTGCTGACGCCGTTGATCCTCACTTTCGTGCTGTCGTTCAGCAACTACGACTACGCGACCGGCGTGCAGCCCGGCTACACAATCGAGCACTACGCGTCGATCGTGACCGACCCGTATTTCCTCAACATCTTCTGGCGCACGTTCTGGATCGCAGGGCTCACCACCTTGATCTGCATCGTGATCGGTGCGCCCGAAGCGTACATCCTGTCGCGCATGAAGCGGCCCTGGCGCTCGGTCTTTCTGCTGGTGGTGCTTTCACCACTGCTCGTGTCGCTGGTGGTGCGGGCATTCGGCTGGAGCATGCTGCTGGGGCCGGCCGGCGTGCTGGGGCGCGCGGCCGACGCCCTGGGTCTGGGACCGCTGCTCTACACCCCGACGGCCATCATCATCGGCCTGGTGCATGTGATGCTGCCGTTCATGGTGATCCCGGTGTGGACCTCGCTGCAAAAGCTGGATCCTACGGTGGAACATGCGGCGTATTCGCTCAACGCCTCACGCCTGCAAACGTTGACGCGCGTCGTCATGCCGCAAGCCATGCCGGGCATCCTGTCGGGCAGTCTGATCGTGTTCGGCTTGAGTGCGAGTTCGTTCGCCATTCCGGCGCTATTGGGTGGCAGGCGGCTGAAGATGGTCGCCACCATCGTGTACGACGAGTTCCTGACGGAGTTGAACTGGCCGCTCGGTGCGAGCATCGCCATCCTGCTGTTGATCGCCAACGTCATCATCATGCTGGGCTACAACCGCATCGTCGAACGTTCGTACAAGCGCAGCCTGGGCTGACGCGCCCCCACACGGAATCTGCCCATCATGCTCAAGAACGGACCTTTCGCGCTGGCGTTCAACGCCTTTGTCGTCGCCTTTGTACTGGCGCCCCTGGTGATCGTTTGCCTGGTCGCCTTCACCCCTGAAACCACGTTGTCGGTGCCCACCACGCAGTTTTCGCTGCGGTGGTTCTATGCCGTGTTCGACCACGCCGACTTCATGCAGTCGTTCAAGAACAGTCTGTGGCTCGCCTTCTACTCGGCCACGATCGCGGTGTGCCTGGGCGTGCAGGCCGGCATCGCCCTCACGCGCTATCGCTTTCGCGGTCGCGATGCACTCAACGCGTTGTTCCTGTCGCCCTTGATGATTCCGCATCTGGTGCTGGGCGTGGCGCTGCTGCGCTTCTTCGCCCTCATCGGTTCGAGCGGCAGCTTTACGTGGTTGGTGGCCAGCCACGTGGTGGTCATCACGCCATACGTAATGCGCCTGGTGATCGGTGCGCTTACCGGCCTGGACGAAAGCGTTGAGCACGCCGCGCAATCGCTGGGCGCCAGCCGCGCAGTCGTGTTCTTCCAAATCACGTTGCCCTTGATCATTCCGGGCATATCGGGCGGATGGCTGCTCGCATTCATCAACAGCTTCGACGAACTCACCATGTCGGTATTCATCACGGCACCCGCCACCATCACGCTGCCCGTACGCATGTACATGTATGCCACCGAATCGATCGATCCGATGATGGCCGCCGTCTCAGCGTTGGTGATTGCATTGACCGCGATCACGATGCTGCTGCTCGACCGCGTTTATGGCCTGGACCGCGTGCTGGTCGGCCAACACTGATATTTCTGGACGCACCATGCCGTTGCTTATCCGCCTTGTCGAACACGCGCGCGCTGCCGTCGATTTTGAGATCGACGGTCAAGCGTGCCGTGCGCTGCAGGGCGACACCCTGCTCACCGCGATCCTCACGCAAACCGAGCGCTTGCGGGTGTCGGAATTCGAACACCGCGCCCGCGCCGGCTTCTGCCTCATGGGCGCCTGCCAGGACTGCTGGATCGACACCGTCGAGGGCGAACGGCTGCGCGCCTGTTCGACCTTCGTCGCACCCGGCATGCGGATTCGCACCATGCCGATCGCGGATGCGGACGAGACGGGTGCGGGGGCACGTTACGGTGCTGGTGTGAGGGCTGGTGCCGATGCGTGTGTCGACGACACAAGCAGCGCTGCGCCCGTCCTGCTTGACGGCGGCACGTCATGAACGTCATGTCGAACGTTTCGTCGCCGGCCACGCCGCTGGCACCGCACGATGACGCGCGCCAGGCTGCGTCTGAAGCATCATCACCAACGTCGTCTTCACATATCCCAGGCGTTGCCCCCGTCATCATCGGCGCGGGCCCGGCCGGCATACGCGCCGCGCAAACGCTGGTCGCGGCCGGCCTGCGGCCAGTGGTGCTGGATGAAGCCCCTCGTGCGGGCGGGCAGATCTACCGGCAGCCGCCGCCAGGATTCGTGCGCACATCGCGCGAGCGCTACGGCTCGGAAGCAGGCAAGGCCGACGCCTTGCATCGCACGATGCAGGACCTGTTGCCGCACATCGACTACCGGCCCGACACGCTTGCGTGGCATTGCGAATCCGGCATGCTCGACGTGGTGCGCGCGGGCGTGGCCGACGCCGTGCCGTACAGCCATCTGATCCTGGCCACGGGCGCCACCGATCGCGTGCTGCCTTTTGAAGGCTGGACCACGCCCGGCGTATACACCTTGGGCGGCGCACAGGTGGCGCTCAAGTATCAAGGCTGTGCGATCGGTGCGCGGGTCGCGTTTCTCGGTACAGGGCCACTGCTGTACCTCGTGGCCTATCAGTACGCACGCGCCGGTGCCCAAGTTGTGGCCGTGCTCGATACGGCGGGCTTCGGCGACCGCCTGCGTGCCCTGCCCGGCATGCTGCGCGCGCCCCGTCTGCTGGCGCAAGGCCTGTATTACATGGCGTGGTTGCGTGCGCATGGCGTGCCGCTACACACCAACGTGCGGCCGGTACGAATCGAGAGCGCAGCACACGGAGCGATCGAGAACCGCGTTGCTGCAGATGCCCGTGCTCACTCTGGCATCGAAAGCGACACGTCATCGATCGATATCGAAACATCCGCTCGCGCAGCCACCGCTGCGGATCGCGTGGCGGCGCTTCATGTGCGGCATCGCGATGGCCGCGTGCACCGCATTGAATGCGATGCGGTGGGCTACGGGCTCGCGTTGCGCTCCGAAACGCAACTCGCCAGCATTGCCGGCTGCGCCTTCGACTTCGATGTGCAGGATCGCGCGTGGTTGCCGCGCCGCGATGCCGCGGGCCGCAGCAGCGTACCGGGCGTGTACCTCGCTGGAGACGGCGCGGGAATCGCCGGTGCCGACGCCGCCGAAGTCGCGGGCGAACGCGCTGCGTTAACGCTCTGCACCGACGTCGGCATCGCTGTGGATCCTGCCCGTGTGCGAGGCCTCGAACGCACCCGCGCGCAATCCGTGGTCGTGCGTCGCGCGCTCGCGCGGGCTTTCCCCTTTCCGGACGACTGGGCCGCCGCGCTCGACGACCGCGTCACGCTGTGCCGCTGCGAAGAGATCACCGTGGGTACGCTGCGCGCCACCGCGGCAGCCGAAGGCGTGACCGAACTCAATCGGCTCAAGGCGCTGACGCGCGTGGGCATGGGCCGCTGCCAGGGCCGGATGTGCGGCGCTGCCGCCGCTGAGGTCGTCGCGGCGAGCATGCACGTTCCCATTGAAAGCATCGGTCGCATCCGTGCACAGCCGCCAGTCAAGCCGCTCTCGTTGCGCATCGACAGGAGCGTGCCATGAGTACTCGGGTGTCGACCGAAGTGGCCATCATCGGCGGCGGCATCGTGGGTGCCAGCGCCGCGCTTTTTCTGCGGCGTCGTGGCGTGCCCGTCGTGCTGCTCGACGCCGACCGCTGCGGCTCGCGCGCGAGCGGCGTGAACTACGGCGGCGTGCGGCGACAAGGGCGCGCGCTTGCGCAAATGCCGCTCACGCGCCGTGCGCACGAACTCTGGAACGACCTGCCCAACCTGATCGGCATCGACGGTGAGTTTGTCCGATCAGGCCATCTGAAGCTCGCCCGCACAGAGGCCGACATGGCGGCGCTTGCCGCTTACCGCGATCAAACGCGCGGCTTCGGGATGGATCTCGAACTGGTCACGGGCACCGCCTTTCGCACGCGCTTTCCGTGGCTGGCCGATGGCGTGATTGGCGGCTCTTTTTGCCCGCAAGACGGCCATGCCAATCCTCGTCTGGTCACCCCCGCCATCGCGCGGCGCGCGCGTGAACTGGGCGCAGATATTCGCGAACACGCCGCCGTCACGCACATCGCGCGCGACGGCGACCATTTCGTGCTGCGCGTGGGCGATACCCTCGAGGTCACCGCCCGCACCGTGCTCAATTGCGCAGGAGCGTGGGGCAAACATTTCGCCGACCAGTTTGGCGACGTCGTGCCCGAAACGGTGATTCGCCCATTGATGATGGTCACCGAACCCTTGCCGGTATTCATGACCGCAAGCCTGGGCATTCAGGGCGGCGGCATCTACGCGCGCCAGATCGATCGCGGCAACTGCATCATCGGCGGCGGCCGCGTGGCCGATAACACCAGCACGTATGCGCGTCCCAGCAGCGCCGCGATGCACGCGTTGATGGCGGCTACCGCCGCGCTGCTGCCACGTCTGCGTCACGCCAGCGTGATCCGGTTCTGGTCCGGTATCGAAGGCAATATGCCCGACCACAACCCCGTGCTGGGACCCAGCCTGACCACGCCCAATCTCTTTCATGCCTTCGGCTTTTCCGGCGCCGGTTTTCAGATCGGTCCCGCGGTGGGCGAAGTCCTCGCCTCACTTGCCGCGACCGGCACCACCGATATTCCCATCGATGCATTCGGCATCGCACGCTTCACGGCGCCTGCCCGGCCGTCCGTCGAGCCCTTACTCCCCGTCGGGCACACACTGGAGTCAACATGAGCGGTCAACATCATCCCAACGCCACACGGCGTCACGCAGGCCTGTTGTTGGCCGGCGCGACGTTGCTTGCCGCATGTAGCGGTGCCGCCGTCGCGCAACAGAAAACCCTCTACGTCGGCATGAACGGTGGCGACATGGAGCGCGCGTTCACGCAGCATGTGTTTCCTGATTTCGAAAAGGCCAACGACGTCAAAGTCGTCGTCGTGCCTGGCACCTCGGCGGACATCCTTGCCAAGGCACAAGCGTACAAAGAGAAACCGCAGATGCATGTCATGTTTCTGGATGACGGCGTTATGGTGCGCGCCGCCTCGATGGGCTTGTGCCAGAAGATGGCGCCCTCGCCCGTGCTCGACCAGCTCTATCCCACCTCGCGCCTGAAAGACGACATGGCCGTGGGGATCGATATGGGCATGACCGGCATCGGCTACAACACGAAGATGTTTGAAGAAAAAGGCTGGGCGCCGCCTACGTCGTGGATGGACTTTGCCGATCCCAAGTACAAGGGCAAGGTCGTCTTCCAATCCGCCGCCAGCAGCACGTTCGGGTTGCACGGCTTCCTGATGTTCAACCGCATCGAAGGCGGCGACGACAAGAACACCGATCCCGGCTTCAAGAAGTGGCAAGACACGATCGGCAAGAACGTGCTCGAGTACATTTCGAATTCGGCCAAGGTGGCCGAGATGGTGCAAACCAATGAAGCCGCGATCTTTCCGCTCACGCCCACGGCGATCGGCCGCTTGCAGAAGCGCGGCATTCCCGTGGCCTATGCGCAGCCCAAGGAAGGCTCGGTCATCTTGATGGTGGCGGAATGCGTGATCGCCAACAACACCGAACCCGATCTGTCGCAGAAGCTCGCGCATTATCTGTTGTCGCAAGAAGCGCAAGCCAAAGCACTCGAATACGGCAATCACTTCCCGTCCAATACCAAGGTCACGGCAAGCGACGCCATGAAGCCCTATCTGGAGCAGTTCCAGGGCTATATGAAGACGGCCAAGGTACTCGATTGGGACGTCATCAACAGCACGCGTCAGGCGTTGAATACGCGCTGGAACCGGACGGTCGAGCAGTAAGAATTGTGGGGACGCGGTGACGATCGCTTCGTCGCCGCGCTCTCTGCGCATGCACGCAGAACTGCGTCGATCGAGACGCACTCGCCGCAAGCGCGGGGTAGACGTTCCATACCGAGCATCCAAAGAAAAAGGCCCCCGAAGGGGCCTTTTCACATCGCCTGAACATTGAGCGGCAAGCCGCCCAATGAACGCGATTACTCGGGGCTGGTGTCGTCGCGGAACACGGATGCGGGCGACACGACATCGTCCTCGGCCGGTTCGTCCGCGCCCACCGTTGCCGGCGCATCCTCGAAAGGATTGGCCAGTTGGCGAGCGGCTTCGCGTTCGGCTGCTTCCAGGGCTTCCTTGTCGCGGCGAGCGAGGTGGTAAGCCATACCGGTACCGGCAGGAATCAGACGACCGACGATGACGTTTTCCTTCAAACCGCGCAGATCGTCGCGCTTGCCCATGATGGCCGCTTCGGTCAGCACGCGCGTGGTTTCCTGGAAGGACGCCGCGGAGATGAACGAGTCGGTCGACAGCGACGCCTTGGTGATACCCAGCAGCACGTTGTCGTGGACAGCGATGATCTTGCCATCGGCTTCGAGACGATCGTTTTCGTTCAGCAATTCCGAACGCTCGACCTGCTCACCTGTGATGAAGACGCTATCGCCCGCATCGCTGATGTGCACACGGCGCAGCATCTGACGAACAATCACTTCGATGTGCTTGTCGTTGATCTTCACGCCTTGCAGACGATACACATCCTGGACTTCGTCCACGATGTACGTCGCCAGCTTCTCGATACCTTGCAAGCGCAGAATGTCGTGCGGATCGGCCGGGCCGTCCACGATCATTTCGCCCTTGTTCACCACCTGGCCGTCGTGCACCAGAACCTGCTTTTCCTTCGGAATCAGGAACTCGTGGCTCAAGCCGTCCAGGTCGGTGATGACCAGACGCTGTTTGCCCTTGGTGTCCTTACCGAACGAAACCGTACCCGTGACGTCGGCCAACATGCCGGCATCCTTGGGCGAACGGGCTTCGAACAGTTCGGCCACGCGGGGCAGACCGCCGGTGATGTCGCGTGTCTTTTGCGATTCTTGCGGAATACGCGCCAACACTTCACCCACCGAGACCCGCATACCGTCACGCACCGTAATCAGCGCGCCCACCGGGAACGTGATGTTCACGGCGTGGTCGGTACCGGCAATCTTGACGTCTTCGCCGTTATCGCCCACCAGCTTGATCTGCGGACGCAAAGCAACCTTGCCGCCGCGCGTCTTGGGCGTGATCACGACCAGCGTGGACAAACCGGTCACATCGTCGACCTGCTTGGCCACCGTACCGCCTTCTTCGATGTTCTCGAAGCGGACGGCACCGGCGTACTCGGAAACGATCGGACGCGTCAGCGGATCCCACGTGGCCAGACGGGCACCGGCCTTGACGGCATCGCCGTCACCGACCAGCACGGTCGCGCCGTACGGAATCTTGTGACGTTCGCGTTCGCGGCCGCTATCGTCGCTGATGACGATTTCACCGGAACGGGAAATCGCGACGCGCTCGCCCTTGGCGTTGGTCACATAACGCATCGTGCCTGCGAAACCAACGCTACCATTGGACTTCGTTTCCACGGCGCTGGCCATGGCTGCACGCGAGGCCGCGCCACCGATGTGGAACGTCCGCATCGTGAGCTGCGTACCCGGTTCACCGATCGACTGTGCGGCGATGACACCGACCGCTTCGCCGACGTTGACCATCGAACCACGACCCAGATCGCGGCCGTAGCAATGCGCGCACAAACCGCGACGCGTTTCGCAGGTGAGCGGCGTGCGCACGCGCACTTCGTCGACACCGATGCGATCGATTTGCTCGACCAGATCTTCGTCCAGCAGGGTGCCGGCCGTGATGGCGGTTTCCTGCGTGTCCGGGTTGATGATGTCCAACGCCGCCACACGACCCAGAATACGGTCGCGCAACGGTTCGATGACTTCACCACCTTCGACCAAGGCTTTCATCGAATAACCGAGCGACGTGCCGCAGTCGTTTTCGATGATGACCAGATCCTGCGTCACGTCCACGAGACGGCGGGTCAGGTAACCCGAGTTCGCCGTTTTCAATGCCGTGTCGGCCAGACCCTTACGTGCACCGTGGGTCGAGATGAAGTACTGCAGAACGTTCAGGCCTTCGCGGAAGTTCGCGGTAATCGGCGTCTCGATAATCGAGCCGTCAGGCTTGGCCATCAGGCCACGCATACCTGCGAGCTGGCGAATCTGGGCGGCCGAACCGCGCGCGCCCGAGTCGGCCATCATGTAGATGGAGTTGAACGATTCCTGGCGCACTTCCTCGCCGTGACGGTTGGTCACGGGCTCGGTTGCGAGCTGTTCCATCATCGCCTTGCCGACCTTGTCGCCGGCCTTGCCCCAGATGTCCACCACGTTGTTGTAGCGTTCTTGGGACGTGACCAGACCCGACGAGTACTGCTTGTCGATTTCTTTCACTTCGGCGCCGGCGGCGGCAAGAATGCCTTCCTTGGCGGCCGGGATCAACATGTCGCCCATGGCGATCGAAATACCGCCGCGCGTGGCGAGACGGAAACCCGATTGCATCAGCTTGTCGGCAAAAATCACCGTGTCGCGCAGGCCGCAACGGCGGAACGACTGGTTGATCAGACGCGAGATTTCCTTCTTCTTCAGCGCGCGGTTCAGCACGGTGAAGGGCAGGCCACGCGGCAGAATTTCGGAGAGCAGCGCACGGCCGATCGTCGTCTCGTGACGACGGATCACCGGTTGCCATTCGCCTTGTTCGTCGCGCTCATACTCGGTCAGACGCACCGTGATGCGGCTTTGCAGCTCGACTTCACGGTTGTCGTACGCACGTTGCACTTCGGCCACGTCGGTGAAGAACAAGCCTTCGCCCTTGCCGTTGATGCGCTCACGCGTCGTGTAGTACAGACCCAGCACGATATCCTGCGACGGCACGATCGACGGTTCGCCGTTGGCCGGGAACAGGATGTTGTTGGAGGCCAGCATCAGCGTGCGGGCTTCCAGCTGCGCTTCGAGCGACAGCGGCACGTGAACAGCCATCTGGTCGCCGTCGAAGTCGGCGTTGAACGCCGCGCAGACGAGCGGGTGCAGCTGGATGGCCTTGCCTTCGATCAGGACCGGCTCGAACGCCTGGATGCCCAGACGGTGCAGCGTCGGCGCGCGGTTCAGCATGACCGGGTGTTCGCGAATGACTTCTTCGAGAATGTCCCAGACCACCGGTTCCTGGCTTTCGACGAGCTTCTTCGCCGCCTTGATCGTGGTCGCGAGACCCATCATTTCGAGGCGGTTGAAGATGAACGGCTTGAACAGTTCGAGTGCCATCAGCTTGGGCAAGCCGCACTGATGCAGCTTGAGCTGCGGGCCCACCACGATGACCGAACGGCCCGAGTAGTCGACGCGCTTACCCAACAAGTTCTGACGGAAACGACCGCTCTTGCCCTTGATCATGTCGGCCAGCGACTTCAACTGACGCTTGTTGGCGCCCGTCATGGCCTTGCCGCGACGGCCGTTGTCGAGCAGCGAGTCGACAGCTTCCTGCAGCATGCGCTTTTCGTTGCGCAGAATGATCTCGGGCGCCTTCAGTTCGAGCAGGCGCTTCAAGCGGTTGTTGCGGTTGATGACGCGGCGGTACAGGTCGTTCAAGTCGGAGGTCGCGAAGCGGCCGCCGTCCAGCGGCACCAGCGGACGCAAGTCCGGCGGCAACACGGGCAGCACTTCCATGACCATCCACTCGGCCTTGATGCCGGACTTCTGGAAGCCTTCCAACACCTTCAGACGCTTGGAGATCTTCTTGATCTTCGCTTCCGAGCTGGTGGCCTTCAACTCGCCGCGCAGCGTTTCCACTTCGCGGTCGATGTCGATGGTGCGCAGCAGTTCGCGCACGGCTTCGGCGCCCATCAGGGCACGGAAGTCGTCACCGTACTCTTCGGTCTTGGCGAGGAAATCGTCGTCCGACATGATCTGACCGCGCTTGAGCGGGGTCATGCCGGGTTCGATCACGCACCATGCTTCGAAGTACAGCACGCGTTCGATGTCGCGCAGCGTCATGTCGAGCACCATGCCCAGACGGGACGGCAAGCTCTTCAGGAACCAGATGTGCGCGACCGGGCTGGCCAACTCGATATGGCCCATGCGCTCGCGACGCACCTTGGCGACCGTCACTTCGACGCCGCACTTTTCGCAGATCACGCCGCGGTGCTTCAGGCGCTTGTACTTGCCGCACAAGCATTCGTAGTCCTTGATGGGACCAAAAATCTTGGCGCAGAACAGGCCGTCGCGCTCGGGCTTGAACGTACGGTAATTGATCGTCTCGGGCTTACGGACTTCGCCGTAAGACCACGAACGGATCTTCTCGGGGGACGCGATGCCGATCTTGATGGCATCGAACTGTTCGTCCTGCGAGACTTGCTTGAAGAGGTCGAGTAGCGCTTTCATTAGTTACGCTCCAAATCCATGTCCAGGGCCAGTGAGCGGATTTCCTTCACCAGCACGTTGAACGATTCCGGCATACCGGCATCGATCACGTGGTCACCCTTGACGATGTTTTCGTATACCTTGGTACGGCCGTTGATGTCATCGGACTTCACCGTCAGCATTTCCTGCAGGGTGTAAGCGGCGCCATAAGCTTCCAGCGCCCACACTTCCATTTCCCCGAAACGCTGGCCGCCGAACTGCGCTTTACCGCCCAACGGCTGTTGGGTGACGAGCGAGTAAGGTCCGGTCGAACGGGCGTGCATTTTGTCGTCAACCAGGTGATGCAGCTTCAGGTAGTGCATGTAGCCGATCGTGACGGGGCGTTCGAACTGCTCGCCCGTACGACCGTCCACCAGCCATGCCTGCGTGCGGCTTTCCGTCAGATTCAATCGCTTGGCGATATCGTCCGGGTAAGCCAGCTCGAGCATCTTCGTGATTTCGGCTTCGGTCGCACCGTCGAAGACGGGGGTCGCGAACGGCACACCCTTCTTCAGGTTGTGCGCCATCTCGATGACTTCGGTGTCGGTCAGTTCGTCAATGCGCGCGCTCGATCCGGTCGAGTTATAGACCTTGTCGAGGTAAGCACGAACGTTCTTGACCTGCGCCGTGCGCTCGTCGCGCAACATGTCGCCGATACGATGGCCCACGCCCTTGGCAGCCCAGCCCAGGTGAACCTCGAGCACCTGCCCGACGTTCATCCGCGACGGCACGCCCAGCGGATTCAGCACGATGTCGGCGGGGGTACCGTCGGCCATGTGCGGCATATCTTCCACCGGGGTGATACGCGAAACCACACCCTTGTTGCCGTGACGACCGGCCATCTTGTCGCCCGGTTGCAGGCGGCGTTTGACGGCCAGGTAGACCTTGATCATCTTCAACACGCCCGGCGGCAATTCGTCGCCTTGCGTGAGCTTCTTGCGCTTTTCTTCAAACGCCAGATCGAACTGGTGACGCTTCTGTTCGAGCGACTCCTTGGCCTGCTCGAGCACCACAGCGTGCTGCTCGTCGGCCAGACGGATGTCGAACCACTGCCAGCGGTCCATGTCGGCCAGGTACGGCTTGGTGACCGTCGCGCCCTTGGCGAGCTTGCGCGGACCGCCATTGACGGTCTTGTTCACCAACATCTTTTCGATACGATCGAACTGATCGTTCTCAACGATGCGCAACTGGTCGTTCAAATCCTGGCGATAGCGGCGCAGTTCATCGTCGATGATGGACTGAGCGCGCTTGTCGCGCACGATGCCTTCACGGGTGAAGACTTGCACGTCGATCACCGTGCCGGTCATGCCCGAAGGCACGCGCAGCGACGTATCTTTCACGTCCGAAGCCTTCTCGCCGAAAATGGCGCGCAACAGCTTTTCTTCCGGCGTCAGCTGGGTCTCGCCCTTGGGCGTGACCTTGCCGACCAGCACGTCGTCGGCGCTGACTTCGGCGCCAATGTAGACGATGCCCGAATCGTCGAGACGATTCAGTTGCGTTTCGGCCAGGTTGCTGATGTCGCGCGTGATTTCCTCAGGTCCGAGCTTCGTGTCGCGCGCGACAACCGTCAGTTCCTCGATGTGGATCGAGGTGTAGCGGTCATCGGCAACAACCTTCTCGGAGATCAGAATCGAATCCTCGAAGTTGTAGCCGTTCCAGGGCATGAACGCGATCAGCATGTTCTGACCCAGCGCCAACTCACCCAGGTCCGTCGATGCGCCGTCGGCGAGCACGTCACCCTTGGCGACCTTGTCGCCGCGAGCGACGATAGGACGTTGGTTGATGTTGGTGTTCTGGTTCGAACGCGTGTACTTGATCATGTTGTAGATGTCGACACCCACTTCGCCGGCGACGTTTTCTTCGTCGTTGACGCGGATAACGACACGCTCGGCGTCGACATGATCGACGATGCCGCCACGCAGGGCCTGCACGGTCGTACCGGAGTCGACCGCCACCGTGCGCTCGATACCCGTACCGACGACGGGCTTCTCGGGACGCAGGCAAGGCACAGCCTGACGCTGCATGTTGGCGCCCATCAATGCGCGGTTCGCGTCATCGTGCTCAAGGAACGGAATCAGCGAAGCCGCGACCGATACGATCTGCGACGGTGCTACGTCCATGTAGTGCACGTTGGCGTTGGCCGTCAACATGGTTTCGCCGGCTTCGCGGCAAGCCACGAGGTCGTCGGTGAAACGCTTTTCTTCGTCCAGCTCCGCGTTCGCCTGGGCGATCACGTAGTGGCTTTCCTCGATGGCCGACAGGTATTCGATCTGATCGGACACGCGACCGTCGATCACCTTGCGATAAGGCGTTTCGAGGAAGCCGTACTCGTTCAGGCGGGCATACAACGCCATCGAGTTGATCAGGCCGATGTTCGGACCTTCAGGCGTTTCGATCGGGCACACACGGCCGTAGTGGGTCGGGTGCACGTCGCGCACTTCGAAGCCCGCACGTTCGCGCGTCAGACCGCCAGGTCCCAAGGCGGAAACGCGACGCTTGTGCGTGATTTCCGACAACGGGTTGGTTTGGTCCATAAACTGCGACAACTGGCTCGAACCGAAGAATTCCTTGATGGCTGCCGAGATCGGCTTGGAATTGATCAGGTCGTGCGGCATCAGGTTTTCCGTCTCGGCCTGGCCCAGACGTTCCTTGACGGCGCGCTCGACGCGCACGAGACCGGCGCGGAACTGGTTTTCGGCCAGTTCGCCCACACAGCGCACGCGACGATTACCCAAGTGATCGATATCGTCGATCTGACCGCGACCGTTACGCAGCTCAACCAGGATCTGGATGGTCTGGACGATGTCATCGTTGGTCAGCGTCATGGCGCCGGCCGTCGTTTCTTCGCGATTCAGACGGCTGTTGACCTTCATGCGGCCAACACGCGACAGGTCGTACGTTTCTTCGCTGTAGAACAGACGATTGAACAACGCCTCGACCGCTTCTTCGGTCGGGGGTTCGCCGGGGCGCATCATGCGATAGATGGCCACGCGCGCCGACAGTTGGTCGGCGGTGTCGTCGGTACGCAGCGTTTGCGAGATGTACGGACCGCGATCCAGATCGTTCGTGTACAGCGTTTGCAGTTCACGGACACCGGCGGTGCGCAGCGAGGCCAGCACGCCTTCGGTGATCTCGTCGTTGGCGTTGGCAATGACTTCGCCCGTTTCGGGGTCGACGACATTCTTGGCCAGCAGACGGGCGATCAAGAAATCTTCCGGCACCGAAATGCGTTCGATACCGGCATTGGTCACATCACGCAGATGCTTGGCATTGATGCGCTTGTCTTTTTCGACCAGGACCTTGCCTTCGCGATCCGAGATGTCGAAACGGGCCATTTCGCCCTTCCAACGCTCGGACACGAATTCCATCATCGCGCCTTCATCTTTGAGTTCGAAGTTATCGAATTCGAAGAAGTGCGCGAGGATGGCTTCGGCGGACATGCCGATGGCCTTGAGCAGGATCGAGACGGGCATCTTGCGACGACGGTCGACACGGAAGAACAGGACGTCCTTCGGATCGAATTCGAAGTCGAGCCACGAACCGCGGTAAGGAATCACGCGGGCCGAGAACAAGAGCTTGCCCGAGCTGTGCGTCTTGCCGCGATCGTGTTCGAAGAACACGCCGGGCGAACGGTGCAGCTGGGACACGATCACACGCTCGGTGCCATTGATGACAAAAGAGCCCGTGCCCGTCATGAGCGGAATTTCGCCCATGTAGACTTCTTGCTCTTTGACTTCCTTGACGGTCGGCTTGCTGACTTCGCGGTCAAGCAGCACCAGGCGAACCTTGGCGCGCAAAGGCGACGCATAGGTCAGACCGCGCTGTTGACATTCCTTGACGTCGAACACCGGTTCGCCGAGCACGTAGCTGACGAATTCCAAGCGCGCCATACCGTTATGGCTGGAAATGGGGAAAATGGACGAAAAAGCGGCCTGTAGACCATCGCTTTCGCGTTGGGAAGGCGCGGTATCGGCTTGCAGGAAGGTGAGATATGACTGAAGCTGAGTTGCCAGAAGGAAGGGGACGTCCTGAACGTCCTCACGCTTGGCAAAGCTTTTCCGGATGCGCTTTTTTTCGGTGTACGAGTAAGGCATGAGCACTCCGACTCGAGGTTACATAGGCCGTCAACCACGGCCCTGGGGTACGACTCCAGGAAACATCTCTGGGGGTGAAAGTTGACACCGTCAGAGGGGTTTCCTGGAAACGCAAAAGCCCGGGGACGGCTAACAGCGCTGTCCCCGGGCGTCGACACCAGGTCTTACTTAACTTCGACCTTGGCGCCGGCGTCTTCCAGCTTCTTCTTGGCGGCTTCGGCGTCAGCCTTGGCCACAGCTTCCTTGACAGCCTTAGGAGCGCCGTCAACCAGATCCTTGGCTTCCTTCAGGCCGAGGCCCGTCAGTTCGCGCACGGCCTTGATGACGCTGACCTTGTTCGCGCCAGCTTCGAGCAGCATGACGTTGAATTCGGTTTGCTCTTCAGCAACGGCGGCAGCGCCGGCGGGTGCGGCAACAGCCACGGCGGCGGCAGCAGCCGACACGCCAAACTTCTCTTCCATGTCCTTGATCAGTTCGGACAATTCGAGAACGGTCATGCCAGCAACGGCTTCGAGGATTTCAGCTTTGTTCAGTGCCATTTAAAAGAACTCCAAAATATTTGGGATAAAACCAGGGTTGGGTGTCGCTCGGTCGTTCAACCGGCTCCGACGGGACGAAGGCGTTAAGCCTCGGCCTTTTGGTCGCGCACGGCTGCGAGGCCGCGGACGAACTTGGTCGGAACTTCGTTGAGCGTACGCACGAATTGCGCGATCGGGGCTTGCATGGTGCCCAGCAACTTCGACAACAACTCATCACGCGAAGGCATCGTGGCCAGGGCCTTGACACCATCAGCGGTCAGCAAGCTGTTGGGCAGCGAACCGCCCTTGATGACCAGCTTGTCGTTGGTTTTTGCGAAAGTTGCGAGAACCTTGGCCGCATTGACCGGGTCGGTGCTGATACCATAGATCAGCGGACCGGTCAGCTGTTCCGACAACGGCTCGAAAGCCGTGCCAGCAACAGCGCGGCGTGCCAGCGAGTTCTTCAGAACTCGCAGATACACACCCTGTTCACGCGCAGTTTTGCGCAGTACGGTGACAGAGGCGACGTCCAGACCACGGTACTCGGCGATAACGATCGATTGTGCTGTCGAAACTTGTTTCGACACTTCCTCGATCACCACCGCTTTCTCTTGACGATTGAGACTCACGGTTTGAACACTCCATCAAAAGATGCTTGGGGGAAATCCCCTTTTGCATCAACCGAATGCGGCGACCTGGTCGAGTTCTTAGGGTAAAGAAATCTTCCTGGGCGCCGTCTACGCTGGATTCGGAAGCGTCAACTTCCGGTATTAAGTAGCCTCGTCCGCGTTGGCCGCCTGACATGAAGTCCGACGGTTGATCCAACGACTAGAACGGTGCTGCTCCAGCGGTCTTTGACAGCAGCACCCATAAAAACATGGGTACGGCCCAAAGTACGTTATGCCATCAACGGCACTGAGCGATTAGGCTCAGGCAGTCAACGAGGCGATTTCAACGCGCGCACCGCCGCCCATCGTGGACGAAACGGCGAGCTTGCGCAGGTAAACGCCCTTGGCTGCGGCGGGACGCGCTTTTTGCAGCGCGTCGACCAGAGCCGACAAGTTCGATTGCAGCTGTTCCACGCCGAACGACGCACGGCCGATCGTTGCGTGGATGATGCCTGCCTTGTCGGTACGGTACTGAACCTGACCGGCCTTGGCGTTCTTCACAGCTTGTGCGACGTCGGGCGTCACGGTGCCGACCTTCGGGTTCGGCATCAGGCCACGGGGGCCCAACACTTGACCGAGGGCGCCAACAACACGCATCGTGTCGGGCGAGGCGATGACGATATCGAAGTCCATCTTGCCGGCCTTGATTTGCTCAGCCAGATCTTCCAGACCGACGATGTCGGCGCCGGCGGCACGGGCGGCTTCAGCTTTTTCGCCTTGGGCGAAAACGGCAACACGAACGCTCTTGCCGGTACCGGCGGGCAGAACCACCGAACCGCGAACCAGTTGGTCCGATTTCTTGGGGTCGATGCCGAGTTGCACGGCAACGTCGATGGACTCGTCAAACTTGGCCGTGGCCGTTTCCTTGATCAGGGTCAAGGCATCGGTCACCGGGTACAGCTTGTTGCGGTCGATTTTTTCGCGCAGAGCGGCGGAACGCTTGGTCAATTTAGCCATGATTAAATCCCCTCAACCGTGATGCCCATGCTGCGGGCGCTACCGGCGATCGTGCGAACGGCGGCATCCAGATCGGCAGCCGTCAGATCCGGTTCCTTGGTCTTGGCGATTTCTTCAGCCTGGGCGCGCGTCAGCGTGCCGACCTTGGTGGTGTGCGGCGTGGGCGAACCCTTGGTGATACCGGCAGCTTTCTTGATCAGGATAGTCGCCGGCGGCGTCTTCATGATGAAGGTGAAGCTCTTGTCGGCGAAAGCCGTGATCACCACGGGAATCGGCAGACCGGGCTCCATGCCCTGCGTCTTGGCGTTGAACGCCTTGCAGAATTCCATGATGTTCAGACCGCGCTGACCCAGTGCGGGGCCAATCGGGGGGGAGGGGTTAGCCTTACCAGCCGGTACTTGCAGCTTGATAAAGCCGACGATTTTCTTCGCCATGCTTAGCTCCTAACGGGTACAAACGCCGACACTCGCAAGCGGCGGCTCCCCGGGGTTGAAATCAGGTCTTTTCGACCTGGCTGAAATCGAGTTCGACAGGCGTGGCGCGACCGAAAATGGTCACCGAAACGCGCACCTTGCTCTTTTCGTAATTCACTTCTTCGACGTTGCCATTGAAATCGGCAAACGGACCTTCCTTGACCCGAACCATCTCGCCAACTTCGAAGAGAATCTTGGGGCGGGGCTTCTCGACACCCTCTTCCATCTGGTTGAGGATCTTCTCGACTTCCTTCGCAGAGATCGGCGTGGGACGGTTGTTACTCGTACCCAGGAAGCCGGTCACCCGATTCGTATTCTTGACCAGGTGCCAGGTCTCGTCCGTCAGATCCATTTCGACCAGGACATAGCCCGGGAAAATCCGACGTTCGGTAATCGACTTCTGACCACCCTTTACTTCGACGACTTCCTCGGACGGGACCAGGATCTGGCCGAACGAGGTTTGCAGTCCGGCACGATCGATACGCTCGACCAACGCCTTATGCACACTTTTTTCCATGCCGGAATACACATGGACGACATACCAACGTTTACTCATCAGCCGTCCTTATTTCCAACCCAGCAATACGCCGTAGATCACCCATTCGATGCCCTTGTCGAGCACCCACATGAACAATCCCATGACGGCGACGAATGCGAAAACGATCCCCGTCATCTGGGTCGTTTCTTTGCGCGTCGGCCACGACACGCGTTTGACTTCGTTATACGATTCTTGACCGAAGCTCAGGGTGCGACGGCCCGGCTCACTGATCCATGCCAGCAGCGCCGCAACAATCAAGCTGCCGATGAAGACGCCTACGCGAGCCGCCATGGGCTGCGACGAAAGCATCGAGAAAGCGACAATACCCGCGATAATGACAAGTACGGCCAATGCAAGCTTGAGCTTATCGGCGGTACTGGTTACGGTTTCAACACTGGTATTCGACATATTGCGACACGTGCCCGCCGTGAATGCGTAGCTCGCGATGTTCTCCGGCGGGTGGCAGGGGCAGTAGGAATCGAACCTACAACCTTCGGTTTTGGAGACCGACGCTCTGCCAATTGAGCTATGCCCCTAAAACTTCAATGAACTTCAATCGTTCTAAAACAGGCCCGCGATATCCAGGCATCTGTTGACAAAAATTGGATGGCCCTCGCGGAACCATCCATGATACTACTTTTTCAAAAGAAATGCAGCAGACCTCTTGACGAAGGTCTGCGTTATTCCCTTTTACTTAGGCGATGATGGTAGCCACAACGCCGGCGCCAACGGTACGACCGCCTTCACGAATGGCGAAGCGCAGACCGTCTTCCATGGCGATCGGAGCCAACAGCTTGACCGTGATCGACACGTTGTCGCCCGGCAGAACCATTTCCTTGTCCTTCGGCAGTTCGATCGTGCCCGTCACGTCCGTCGTGCGGAAGTAGAACTGGGGACGATAGCCCTGGAAGAACGGCGTGTGACGGCCACCTTCTTCTTTCGACAGAATGTAGACCTCAGCCGTGAACTCTTTGTGCGGCTTGATCGAACCCGGCTTGGCCAACACTTGGCCACGCTCGATGTCTTCACGCTTCGTGCCGCGCAACAGAATGCCCACGTTGTCGCCGGCTTGACCTTGGTCAAGCAGCTTGCGGAACATTTCCACGCCCGTGCACGTCGTCTTGACCGTGTCCTTGATGCCGACGATTTCGATTTCTTCGCCGACCTTGATGATGCCGCGCTCGATACGACCCGTCACCACCGTGCCACGACCCGAGATCGAGAACACGTCTTCAACCGGCATCAGGAACGTACCGTCAACAGCGCGCTCCGGCATCGGAATGTACGTGTCCAGCGCTTCGGCCAGCTTGAAAATCGCTTGCTCGCCCAGCTCGCCCTTGTCGCCTTCCAGCGCCAATTTGGCCGAACCCTTGATGATCGGCGTATCGTCGCCCGGAAAGTCGTACTTCGAAAGCAGCTCGCGCACTTCCATTTCGACCAGTTCCAGCAACTCTTCGTCGTCAACCATGTCTGCCTTGTTCAGGAAGACGATGATGTAGGGCACGCCCACCTGACGCGACAGCAGGATGTGCTCGCGCGTTTGGGGCATCGGGCCGTCAGCGGCCGACACCACCAGGATGGCGCCGTCCATTTGTGCAGCGCCCGTGATCATGTTCTTCACATAGTCAGCGTGGCCCGGGCAGTCAACGTGCGCATAGTGACGCGCTTCCGTTTCGTACTCGACGTGTGCCGTGTTGATCGTGATACCGCGTGCCTTTTCTTCCGGAGCCGCGTCGATCTGGTCGTAGCCGCGGGCTTCGCCGCCAAACTTCGCCGACAGAACCGTCGTGATCGCCGCCGTCAACGTGGTCTTGCCGTGGTCAACGTGACCGATCGTACCCACGTTCACGTGCGGTTTGGTACGTTCAAACTTACCTTTTGCCATGGCTGAACTCCTGACAGTGGATTGACGTTTCCGGGTGCCGGCGAGGCATCACCGGAATACGGCGATAGAAAGAGAAGGAAAAGACGCGCTAAAAAGAGTGGTGCCCATGACGCGGATCGAACGCGTGACCTCTCCCTTACCAAGGGAGTGCTCTACCACTGAGCCACATGGGCAAATTCTTGATCTAGCAAAAAACGTTGGAGCGGGTGAAGGGAATCGAACCCTCGTCGTAAGCTTGGAAGGCTTCTGCTCTACCATTGAGCTACACCCGCGCCGATTGGATTCACCGCCACTGCCCCGCACCCATCGCCGCACATTCGCTAACCCACGCGACCCGTAGAAGTCACAACCTTGATGGGGAAATCGAGTTTCCTAGAGGACAAGTCCTCCCAAGGCCGCTGCTTTTAGGCGCAGTCAGGCTGGCGCAATGGCACAACGATGGATGTTGAAACAGGCTCTCTGGTGGAGGAGGTTGGATTCGAACCAACGTAGACGCAAGGTCAACAGATTTACAGTCTGCCCCCTTTAACCACTCGGGCACCCCTCCAGCGGAGAACCTCAAATTATGGAGAGTTTCGATGCCCATGTCAAACCGGTATGGGGAAAATATCGTGATTTCCTGCAAATTTTTTTGCTGGACCGTGAAAAAAACGCCACGGTGCCGGTTTTCCGCGGCGCGATTGGGGACGAAGCGGCGCGATGACCAGCCATTCACTGCTCACTGCTCACTGCTCACTGCTCACTGCTCATCGCTCACCGCTCGCCGCTCGCCGCTCGGCCTTCACCGTGCGGCGCCCGCACAGAGCGCGCTACCCTGATTTTGCGATCACGCCATGCGCCCGTGCACCGCGTCTTCAAAAAGCGTCCGATAGCGTGCCGCTCCCAGATCGATGGGATTGCTCGCAGCCGACGGATCGGCGGCCGCCTCTTCGCTCACGGCCGCAGCCGCAGCCGCATGGATATCGATCTCGGCCAGGGTGTGGGCGATACCGAAGCGACGCCGCAGGTCGAGCACCCAATCGATGACGCCTTGCGACGACTCGTCGGCCAGGCGGAGGTGCCGGGCGAGGCGCGATAACGGTTCTTCGATCGCGCTGCGATTGGCCTGCAGCACATAGGGCATCAGGATCGCGTTGAGCAGGCCGTGATGGGCGTCGTAGCGCGCGCCAAGCGGATGCGCGAGCGCATGCATTGCCCCCAATCCGCGCTGAAAGGCGGTGGCGCCCATGGCCGAGGCGACGAGCATGTAATAGCGCGCCTCAAGATCGCGGCCGTCGGCCACGGCGCGCGGCAGGTAGAGCGAAATCAACCGCATGGCCTCGAGCGCGATGCCGCTGGCCATCGGGTGAAATCCCGGCGCGCAATAGGCCTCGAGGTTATGCGACAGCGCATCCATACCGGTGGCCGCCGTCAACTGCACCGGCAGACCCACCGTCAGTTCCGGATCGAGGATGACCAGGCCCGGCAGCATCTTCGGATGAAAGATGAAGCGTTTGCGATGCGCCGTTTCGTCGGTGATGACCGACGCCCGCCCCACTTCCGATCCGGTGCCGGAGGTGGTCGGCACCGCGATCACGGGCACCATTGCGGCCACGTCCACACGTTCGAATTGGGTGCCCACATCCTCGTAGTCCCAAAGCGCGCCCGTTTGATGCGCCATCAAGGCGATCGCCTTGCCTGCATCCAATGCCGAGCCGCCGCCGAACGCGATCACGCCGTCGTGCCGACCATCGCGCAGAACGGCCATGCCGTCGGCCACGTTACCCGACGTGGGATTGCCCTTGATGCCGTCGAAGCACGCGATGCGCAAGCCGGCAGCGCGACACGCCTCTAGCGCGCCCAGCACCATCGGCTGTTTCGACAAACCTGGATCGGTGACGAGCAACGGTGCCGTCATGCCGGCCGCGCGGCAGTACTGCGGCAGTGCGCCGATACGACCCGGCCCGGCCTTGATGGAAGTGGGATAGTTCCAGTCGCCAGTGGGCAAACTCATGATGCATGACTCCTTCTTGCGAGCGGCGCGCCGTCAGGCACGCAGATGGAAAGACTTCGGCTGTGTGAGCGGTCCAAACCCTAAGGTCGACAGCGATACGCCATTGCCCGATTGCTTCACGCCCGTCCACGCCAGTCCGGGATCGAGATAGTCGCAACGGTTCATGAATACGGTGCCGACGTCGAGCTGCTGGCCGAGCGTGATGGCGGCGGGCATGTCGCGCGTGTAGATCGCTGCGGTCAGCCCAAAGTCGCAATCGTTGATTGCTGCCGTCGCAGCCGCATCGTCGTCGACCGGCATCACGCACGCGACCGGACCGAAGCACTCTTCGCGCATGATGGCCCACTGCGTGTGCGGCACCGTCAAGAGCGCGGGGGCCACATAAGCGGTGCCTGCCTTGGCGTGCTTGAATCGTGTCGCGTCGATGGTGTTGACAGCCCCCAGCCCCACCGCCTCGGCAACAGCGGCCCGCACCCGATCGGCGGCAGACAACCGCACCATCGGCCCCAATGTCGTGTCTGGCGACATCGGGTCGCCCAACACATAGCGCGATGCCAACGCCGCCGCGCGCTCGACAAAATCGTCATACCGCGCACGCGCGACAAAGATGCGCTGGATGCCGCAACATGATTGCCCCGCATTGAAGTACGCGCCATCGACGATCGATGCGACCGCAGCGTCGACATCCGCGTCGGCGCGCACATACGCCGCATCCAGCCCGCCGAGCTCCAGGCCAGTGCCGATGAACCGCCCCGCCGCCTGCGCTTCGATGGCCGCCCCACCCTGCACCGATCCGGTAAACGACACATAGCCGATGTCGGGCGAGCGCATCATGTGCGCCACTTGCTCGTGCGTGGCATGCACAAACTGGAAGACGCCCGCCGGCACGCCCGCGCGCAAGAACGCGTCCACCACCCGCTCAGCGCTTGTCGGCGTCTGGTCGGACGGCTTCAGCAGCACGGCATTGCCTGCCAGCAATGCCGGCACGATGCTGTTCACCGCCGTCAGGAGTGGATAGTTCCACGGCGCGATGGTCAACACCACGCCGATCGGGTCGCGCGTGATGAAACGTGTGGCCCCATCCTTGGCCGGCAACTGGATCGGCGCGAGCGCCGCGTCGGCCAGTTCGATCATGTGCCGCGCACGCTCGCCAAAACCGGCGATCTCGCCTGGCGTTTGCGATAACGGACGGCCCATCTGCAGCGTGATGTCGCGCGCCAGATCAGCCACGTCCGCCAGCACGTTGTCCACCCCCGCGCGAATCGCCGTCACGCGCTCGGCGAGCGTCAGTCGTCGCCAGTCCTTCTGTGCGGCAACGGCGTACGCCAAGGCGCGCGTCAATTGTTCGTCGCTGGCGTAGTCGCGCGCGGCGACCACGCGGCCATCGATGGGTGAGACGGTTTGCATGCGGGACATCATGACGGCTGCTCCAGATTTGCGTAGGGAGGGCGGCATCCATCGACGCCGGGCGCACAGCTAAATGATTTCGAAATAACGCGCCATTTCCCAGTCGGTGACATGACGGCGGTAGGCGTTTTCTTCCCACTCGCGGGTCGCGGCGTAGTGGTCCACAAAGGCATCCCCGAACACGGTGCGCGCGGCCTTCGATGCGCGCAATCGCTGTGCGGCCTCCCACAACGTCAACGGCAATTTGAGCGCGTCGGGAAACTGCTGGTCGTAGGCATTGCCCTTCACGATCTCGCTGGGGCTGAGCTGCTGTTCGATGCCGTACAGCCCCGATCCCAGCGCCGCGGCCAATGCGATATAGGGATTGGCGTCGGCCGAGCCAATACGCACTTCCACGCGCTGCGACTTGGGTCCGCCAGGAATCAGGCGTAATGCGGTGGTTCGGTTTTCGGCGCCCCACGTTGCATCGAGCGGCGCCCAGTACCCGGGCACGAGGCGCGAATAGCTGTTGATCGTCTGCGCGTACATCGCCATGAATTCCGGCAGGTAGCGTTGCATGCCGGCGATGAAGGCGCGCTGCGTGGCGCTCATCGAATAGTCGGCGCCTTCTTCATAAAAGGCGGACTTGCCTGTTTTGCGATCGGTAAGCGACACATGAATATGCCCGCTCTGCCCCGAATGATCGTGCGACCATTTCGCCATGAAGGTCGCCATCAGATTGTTCTGCTGCGCGAGTACCTTGGCAAATGTTTTGAACAAGAAGCCCTTGTCGGCCGAGGCCCCCGCCTCATCGAAGGCGATTGCCGCTTCGAGTACGCCCGGACCGGTCTCCGTATGCAACGATTCGATCGACATATCCATGCGTTCACACATGTCGAGCAACTGATGATAGAAGTCGCTGTTGACGGTGCTGCGCAACATCGAATAGCCGAAGTTTCCTGGCGTCCAATTCTTCAGATTACGGTAATTCTTCTCGCGCACGGATTGCGGCGTTTCGTCAAAAACGAAGAACTCATATTCGAGTGCTGCGAAGGCGTCGAATCCCATGTCGCGACCGCGCTCGATTACCCGATGCAGCAAACGCCGCGGGCAGATCTCAGCCGCGTCTTCGACGAACTCCGCGAGAAACAGCAGCATTTCTTCACCGCCCGCGCCACGCTCGAGCGGCAGGCGCCGAGCGCTTTCAGGGACGATGCGCAGATGGGCGTCGGGATATGCGGTATGCCACCCGGTGTAGCGCACGTTGTCGTATAGCTGATCGTTCGAATCCCAGCCGAACACCACGTCGCAAAAGGCCAGACCTGAATCCAATGCCGACAGAAACTTGTCGCGGCGCATGAGCTTGCCGCGCATGATGCCGTCGATGTCGGAAAGCCCGATCTTGATGTGCGTCAGACTGCTTGCTTCGACCAGACGCTTGGCGTCTGCGACGGAGTGAATCCCTAGCTGCTGTGGCATGGCTCGATCCCCTTGTGCTGTGTCGACTTCGCGGTAAACCGCAACAGCCGAGCGCGCGGCCCGACTGCTGGACTATCGGAAGATGTTGCCACATCGCACGCGAGCCGGCGCTACCGTGACGTGAGGAGAGGTAACGCCACGTGTGTACGCCGAGAGTCATCATCCGAGGTCGAGAGGCTGCCGTGGGTGCACTGACGCGGACTAACGCGACGCGAGCGTCAGGCGCGCAGGAAAGCGCCTTGAATCACTTGCGGCGACTGGCCGGCAAGCAGGCACATCATCAACAGGATGCGCGCCTTGGCCGGATTGAGCCAGCCTGCCGCCATAAACCCCATGGCGTCGTCATCGACTTCGATGTTGCGGGCCACGAAACCGCTGCCGGTGCGCGTCGCGCGCACGACGGCCACACCGCGCGCCACGGCGCGCTCCAATCCAGCCATTACCGCATCCGTGGCATACCCCCCACCGACGCCCGCCAACACAATGCCTTGCGACCGCGCCGCGGCCTCGTCAACCGCATCGCCTTGCGCATCCGCATGCGAGTAGATCACCTCAACACGCGGCCACGTGTGCGGCGCGTGCTGGCGCACGTCGAACTGTGCCGCGGTGGCCCCGAATGTCGCTTCGAGCGAAGGCCCAACTTGAGGGGCCCAGATCGGCCGCGTGCCGGCCACAACGCCCAGGCGCGCGCTGTTCGGCGAGGCAAAGGCCGCCACACCGGCCGCTGCCATCTTCTGAACGCCTTGCGCAGCATGAATATCGTCGTTCATCAGCACAACGGGGCCGAAGCGCGCAGCGCTTTCCGTTGCCGCCAGCGCGACAGCCTGATACAGATTGGCGGGCCCATCGGCGCTCATCGCAGTCGCCGGCCGCATCGCGCCCACCAGCACCACGGGCTTGCACCACGGCAGCGTGAGACTCAAAAAATACGCCGTCTCTTCAAGGGTATCGGTACCGTGCGTAATGACCACGCCATCGATATCGGGATCGGCCAGCAACGCCGTCGTGCGCGCGGCGAGCACGGCCCACACTGCGTGCGTCATGTTCTGGCTGCCGACACTCGCCACTTGCTCACACGTCAGATCGGCAAGCGCGGCCAACCCGGGCACTGCGGCGATCAGGTCGTCGGCACTCAAGCGGCCGGCGGTATAGCGGCCTGCCTGGGTCGTGGACTGCGCCCCGGCGATCGTGCCGCCGGTGGCCAACAACGCAATGCGTTTGCGCTGCGGGTCAGGCATCGACGACGCCGGAGAGCCCCTGCTTTTCGAGCAAGGCGTTCAGATGCTCAAAACCGTGAAAATCGATCACGATCTGACCGCGTTCTTTCGTCCCTACCTTGAGCGCGACTCTGGTGCCGAGATGGTCCGACAATGCCTCTTCCAAACGCGTCAGATCGCGCGAGGCGCCGCCGTTGGCCTTTTTCTTGGTCGTCGCATCCCCACTCTCCTTGCCAGCGCGGGTGACGAGCTTTTCAGCTTCACGCACCGACAGGCGTTTGGCGATGATTTCGTTAGCCAATTGAATTTGCGTTGCCGCATCCACAGCGAGCAGCGCGCGTGCATGGCCCATGTCGACGTCGCCCGCGAGCAGCATCGTTTGAACTGGTGCAGCCAAATTCATCAAGCGCAGCAGATTGCTCGTGGCCGAGCGCGAGCGGCCGATCGCCTGAGCGGCTTGCTCATGCGTCAACCCGAATTCGTCCAGCAAACGGCGCACGCCGTGCGCCTCTTCCAACGGATTCAGATCTTCACGTTGGATGTTTTCGATGAGCGCCATGACGGCAGCGTTTTCGTCGGCGACCTCGCGCACCAGCACCGGAACTTCTTTCAGCCCGGCCAATTGGGCCGCGCGAAACCGTCGCTCACCGGCGATGATTTCATACTCGCCCGGTAGCTTGTCGCCCAATGCGCGCACCAGGATCGGCTGCATGATGCCCTGCGTACGAATCGACTCGGCGAGCTCGTTGAGCGCCCCTTCATCCATGCGCGTGCGGGGTTGATACTTGCCGGCGCGCATTTTCGAAATGGGCAAGACCGACGGCGGGCCTTCCTTCGGCGCCGCGTTCTTGTCGTTGCCGAAATTGTCGATGGCGGGCATATCCGCGCCAAGCAACGCGTCCAATCCGCGTCCCAGACCCTTGGGTTTTCTGGTGGCCATGATGTTCCTTGAGAATCTCTCTGTTATGGGGCTGCGGTGGGCGCGGCGTCGGTCACCTGGGGCAGGCTCCGATACCAATAGGCATACATGTCGACAAAACCATAATCTGCGTAAAGCGTGCGCGCCGGTACGTTGCCCGGCTCGACCTGCAAATACGCTCGCACAGCGCCGCGCGAGCGCGCCGCCGACAGCAACGCGGTCACGACCCGGCGTGCCGCGCCCTGCCGCCGATGGGCAGGATGCGTCACCACGTCGAAAATACCGACCAGATCATCTTCGCGCGCAGCCATGCCGCACGCAATCGCGCGACCGGCATGATCGCGCAGCACGATCATATCGATGTTCACTGCCAGACCGGCCAAACGCCCGGCATGCGCCGCGATATCGGCCACTGACGAGCCCCGCATCTCGCCCGCAGCCGCCGCAAACGCAGGCGCATCGAGCACATCGATGCGCGCGTCGGCAAATGAACGGCCGGTGGGGTCGAGCACGGCGTTGGCCGACGGCGCCATCAAGCTCATCGCCATGACGCGTGTCTCGCTTTCCGCGGCATAACCGCGGTCGGCCAGATCGCCATCGAGTGTTTCATCAGGACATATCGATGTCAGGCGAAACTCGATCGGTAACCGACGTTCGGCAAACCAGGCTTGAGCAAATCGCAAGCGGCGCTCGAGCGAACCGGTGGACGGCCCGATCACATTCACACAGCGCATCCGACGAAACGGACCCGCCGCACCGCGCACCAGCCAGCCATCGTGCAACACCTGCTCGCGCACGGCGGTCGCATTCAATGCGGCTTCTTCCAAACGCGCGCACACCGCTTCCGGAGACACGGTCGGCAGCGCCGACGATATCGCGATATCGGGAAAGTCGGTGGTAGGTGCAGACGTCATCGTGCGATCGCTCAGTCGAGGGTCTTGACCCGCTTGATCAGTTCTTTTCCAAACGCCAGGTAGGCCTGCGCCCCGCGTGAATTGCGGTCGTACACCACGCCTGGCATGCCGTGGCTGGGCGCCTCGGCCAAGCGCACATTGCGCGGCACCACCGCCTTGAATACCTTGTCGCCAAAGTGCGCTTCGAGCTGCGACGACACCTGCTGCTGCAATGTCATGCGCGGATCGAACATGACCCGCAACAAGCCGATGATGCGCAGGTCATCGTTGATATTGCGATGCACGCGCTTGATGGTGTTGACCAGGTCGGAAAGCCCTTCCAGTGCAAAATATTCGCACTGCATCGGAATGATCACGCCATGCGCTGCCGCCAATCCATTGAGCGTTAGCAGCGAGAGCGTCGGCGGGCAGTCGATCAACACGAAGTCGTATTCGGTTCGGATGGTATCGATGGCCATCTTCAATTGCCGCTCGCGCTCTTCCATCTGCACCAGATCCATTTCGGCGCCGGACAGCTCGCGATTGGCGGGCAGAACGTCGTACTTGCCGCTTTCGGAACGCACGCGCGTCTGGGCGATCGTGGCATCGCCGATCAGCACTTGGTACAGGTTGGACGTCAGCCCGCTTTTGTCGATGCCGCTACCCATCGTCGCGTTGCCCTGCGGATCCAGGTCGATCAGAAGCACACGCTGATTGTGAATGGCCAACGACGCTGCCAGGTTGATGGCAGTCGTCGTTTTACCAACGCCGCCTTTTTGATTGGCAATGCAAAATATACGGGCGGTCTTGTTGGGCGGTACGGCGTTCATGTGTTTCCTTGAATGCGGCGCATCGAGATGAGACAACGTTGCGCAATGAGTTCCGGCACCGTGAGCGACTCGACGTGATCGATTGCCCACACACCGGCTGCGCGCACGGACTCCATCTCCTCGTGCGGCGTCTTGCCTTTCATGGCGACGAGGGTACCACCCTGCGCCACATGCGGACCGCCCAACGCAGCGAAATCATCCAGCGACGCAAAGGCCCGCGAGATCACAACATCGCACTCGGCCGACGGGAGCGTTTCGACGCGGGCATGCTGCGCACTGAGGTTGGGCAATTGCAGTGCGCCGACCATCTGTCGCACGAACGCGACCTTCTTCTCAACGGCATCCACGCAGCAGACTGTCCAAGCGGGGCGCATCACAGCGATAACCACGCCAGGCAAGCCACCGCCCGAACCCACGTCCATAACGCGCGCAGCGGCCGTCTCATCGCGTCCCAGCAGGGTCGACAAAGGCGCCACTACAGCCAGACTATCGAAGAGATGCTGAATCAGCATTTGCTGCGGATCGCGGATCGCCGTGAGGTTGTAGGTGCGGTTCCACCGCACCATCTGAGACATATAGCCCAGCAGCCTGCGGCACTGATCGTCGCTGGGTGCGAGTCCCATTTGCGCGCATGCCTCACGCAGGCGTCGCTCGGCTTCGCCGCCCAGAAAAACATCTTCCATGGTTAAGCCGCCCGCTTGCGTGCGCCGTATTGCAAACGCTTCAAATGGATCAGCAGCAGCGAGACGGCAGCGGGCGTCATACCAGACAGCCGCGCCGCCTGACCTACGGTTTCAGGCAAATGCTGCTTCAACTTCTGGCGCACCTCAAAAGATAAGCTCGTGACCGCGTCGTAGTCGATATCCTTCGGAATCGGCTGCAGCTCTTGATGGACGTGTTTTTGCACCTCATCGAGCTGTCGCGCGATGTAGCCGGCGTACTTGATCTGAATCTCGACCTGCTCGGCCACATGCGGGTCTTCGACGGCCGTGCCAGCCACTGGCGCGCCATCGGCGTGCTTGGCTGACAACAAGCGTTCGTAAGTCACATCCGGGCGCTTCAGCAAATCTGATAGTGAGTACTCACGCTCAATAGGCTTGCCGAGAAGTTCAGTTGCGGCTTCCGGCGCGTACATTTTCGGATTCACCCACGTGGTGCGTAAACGCTCGACCTCAAGATCGACTGCATCGCGCTTGCGCTCATAAGCGGCCCAGCGCGCATCATCAACCAAACCCAGGCGCCGCCCAATTTCAGTTAAACGGCGATCGGCGTTGTCCTCGCGCAAGCTCAACCGGTACTCCGCTCGCGAAGTAAACATCCGATAGGGTTCCGTCACGCCACGCGTGACCAGATCGTCCACCAGCACGCCAAGGTATGCCTCATCGCGACGCGGCACCCACTCTTCGCGACCCAGTGCACTCGCTGCCGCATTCAGCCCCGCCAGCAGGCCCTGGGCTGCAGCTTCTTCATAGCCGGTCGTGCCATTGATTTGACCCGCGAAATACAAGCCGCCGATTGCCTTGCTCTCGAGCGACGCCTTCAACCCGCGCGGGTCGAAATAGTCGTACTCAATGGCGTAGCCCGGCCGCAAAATATGCGCATCCGCCAAACCAGGCAGCGAGTGAATCAAATCCAGTTGAACGTCAAATGGCAGACTGGTGGAAACGCCATTCGGGTAAATCTCGTGCGTATCCAAACCCTCTGGTTCAAGAAACACTTGATGGGTATTTTTGTCGGCAAAGCGCTGGATCTTGTCCTCAATGGAGGGGCAATACCGCGGCCCCACCCCATCGATCACCCCGGTATATAGCGGCGATCGATCCAGGCCACCACGGATGATGTCGTGGGTGCGCTCGTTCGTATGCGTGATCCAGCACGGCACTTGCCGCGGATGCATACCAACATTGCCCATGAACGAAAACACAGGTATCGGATCAAGATCGCCCGGTTGCTCCTCAAGCACCGAATAATCGATCGTCCTTCCATCAATACGTGGCGGCGTGCCCGTCTTCAGGCGACCCTGGGGCAACTTCATTTCTCGCAAGCGTTGCCCTAACGACGTGGCTGGCGGATCACCCGCGCGTCCAGCTGCGTAATTCTGCATACCCACGTGAATCAGGCCATTGAGAAACGTGCCCGCAGTCAAAACAACACGATGCGCACGAAACACCAAACCGATCTGAGTCTTCGCACCTACTACCCGATCCGCCTCAGCAATAAGGTCATCGACCGCTTGCTGAAAAAGCCAAAGATTGGGTTGATTCTCCAAACGACGGCGAATCGCTGCGCGGTACAACACACGATCAGCTTGAGCGCGCGTCGCGCGAACGGCTGGTCCCTTCGAACCATTCAGCGTACGAAACTGAATCCCCGCCTCGTCCGTCGCAATCGCCATCGCCCCACCGAGTGCATCGATCTCACGCACCAGGTGACCCTTACCGATACCACCGATGGAGGGATTGCAGGACATCTGTCCGAGCGTCTCGATGTTGTGGGTGAGCAAGAGCGTCTTCGCTCCAGCGCGCGCCGAAGCCAAGGCGGCCTCGGTACCGGCGTGACCACCACCGACAACAATGACGTCGAACTGTTTGGGATATTGCATGATTGAAGAGCGTTTCTCGCGAGTGTGAGCAATTATAGATTGGGTGCGGTTCCACGGCTATAACGCGTTTGTTTCACGTGAAACGTCCAAAGGATGAATGTTCCACGTGAAACATAGAGAGGATAGATTTCACAGACTATCGGGCCGTTCTTGGCCAATCGCTCCGCGTTCCATTCCGCTCGACTATCAAATCGAAGCTCGTGTCGCAGACGAAACAAATGATAGATGGGTGCTGCGACAGCAGTGACTCAGAGAAAGTTCGCTAGCCACTTTAAACAAACATCGCCGCAGGTGATGCGGGATTGTCAGCTACGGCAACCAAGCATATCGAACGCCTAGCGAAAGTGAGACTACTGGCTAACACCACGTGAACTCCACAGACGATTCGGAGAACGTGAATGCACAAAGCGTGCTGCATCCACTCAAACAACGACCCAAGGCGATAACTTAGTAGCGGCTAACGTGGCAACTCGATAAACCAATGTGTGCACGTTTGTTGATGGTCCTCCGACAAAACGAATTTTAGCATCGCCGCATGTTGCCTCTGTTCGCCAGACATAAGGTATCCACGTGGCGAGCCGCGAGCGAGTCCAACCAATTGAGCATGCGGACGATCTGTGTTTGCTCCCGCTGAATTGCGCGTCGTGCTTGTGGAGAATATCCACTCACCCGCCGAGATACTTGCCCGCGCATAGGATGTCAGTGCAAGACAAGATCGCTTACAGTGCGTCAATTAGGTGGCACACCCCCTAAATCGACGCTCTAAATATTGAAACGGTAGGGCCGGTGGCTGCTGAAGAAGATGCGGTGTAGCACAGGCCCTCCACTTGTCCGTCCATATCCGACGTGAGTACCCCGTGCATGTTGTTGCACTCTGAGCACCTACGAACTTTAGATCCAAAAAACGGCGTTCTTTTTGCCCATACCTGAGTGAGGGTGCAAAACATCGTCGTTTTTCGCGTTTCGATCCAAATTGAGCTCAGCCCCGCTTCAAGGTTCAACGAAGAAATCTGGTTCGGGTTTGCAGAATTAACGACAAGCAATAAAGCCTCTCCTCAATCGGTTGGGCAATTAGCGGACCGGGCGCACATGCATGCTAAATAAATCAGGTAACGACGCGCCACGCATCCGTGTGAAACAGATTTGTTTGGCATTATCTATCGGAGATTTCAAGGGGGAATGGGTAGTCCAAATCTGTCTTAGTTACATGCCACACAACGCTATAGCTATCCGTGCAACGCTAAGCAGAGCATTGTTCGATCAATCCGTCTTGGGAGTAAAGGCAGCGGAGGATCCTATCTCTAGCCCATGTGCATGCCGCAGTTGTTTCACGTGAAACGTGCCCTCACGCAGCGAATGATGCGACCTCGCCGTGTGAACTACCAATGGGACACTTGAAGCACTCCCGCACGGACGGCTTAGCAACCATTCAGATGTGAATAGGCTAGTCGTTATTGCAATTCGCCCTCGTATAACAGAACGCATCAGCGGCTGACTCAGTTGCTGAGAGCAACGCATCAGAGATCAATCACGACTCACCCAGCGCGTTCCAATGCTTTGAGCTTGGGCATGCTGAGCCCTGCGCTTCATCAAATCGCAGCCTGATCGCACATCGACTTAAGTTGCACCGACTAACGAACAGAGTACCGTTAGACAAATATTCCACTGTTCCGATGGCTTTTGGGCCTGTACATGCCCGGCTCGACGACTCGACGAATAGGCATCTCAACAACCGATTATCCCCGTTCCGGTAGATCTGTCATGCCGATCCGAAACGCACGTCGAACCGCCAGCGCGGGCGCCATTGTTCCACGTGAAACTACTCGCTGACTTCTCTCATGAGCGAAGTTCATGGTCGCTGCTACGGCCGAGGCGATTGGCCAGAGCAGTCGACAATTCGACACGTGTTCCACGTGAAACACCGCACACCCAGTGCCTCCAAGTTCCTGCTTTCTCTTTCCGGGAGGAAAACCACCAACTTCGAACTTCCCACCAGCTGGAGAATGAACGCGAGTAAGCATAAAAACACAGCATCATTTAGCGGAATTAGCCCGATCCACCGTGATGCGACCCCCGCGCAAAGCCAAGGCCGCTGTGGCCAAGGATTTGGGACACTCAGCCCCGGAGTTTTGAGACTAGTCACCGGTTCCAAGTGTGCAGCCAAGCACTTCGGCATCGCTGCAATGTAGGACAGCTAGCGACCAACGTCTTGACGGGAAGAGCTTCCACATCGCTGAGAGATCCTAGACCGTCACAATGTGAAGACGCTCCAGCTCACTAATGACAATATTCACACTCTGAGCAACGGCGCACCGGCTGTATCTCCCGGAAAGAGAGGAACTATCGCTCCAGTAGCACAGGCTTTATTTCTAGCTCTCGCCACTTCAATAGATGGCGCTTCCGCCAAATACTTCCTCGCATTCAATCTCCTGGCGCCGACTCCCTCAGGCTGCCACCGCTCAGTTTTGCCCTAAGTAGTTTTCTCTATGGCCGGCTGCCTCTCAGTCGTGTTGCACCCCAGTCTCGATGCATCTCAGCCTGATTGCTCTCCGTATCTGCCTGATGGCCCGTATCTTCGCAGCAACATTCCCCATGTCCCACTCGTTACCCCAACTCCTTTTCACGGACAACTACGGGCTGTCTAAGCTGCGCAACTCATACACGGCCTACGTGGCCACAACATCTCGCCAACCGATGCCATCGCAATCCGCCGGCGTTAATTCGCTACGACTCTTAAGTCCTGCGCGACCTTGGGGCGGATTGCCGTCATTTGTGCCATGAACGGCAGTAAGAGATATGACGCATTACCGTCCATGAATGGTCCGACCAGCAATATTCGATGAACGATCTGAAATGCCTCGCCGCGTTGGGCCGACAACCTCACACCCGACTTACTGCCTTACCCAAGAACTCGCCGACAATGTTGTTATACGCCGCAGGAATAGCCTGCCGACACACTCCCGATCGCCAACAAAACTTCACAGCAAACGCGCGGGATTCCCTAGCTGCGAGCCGATGCCAGCAATCAAGCGAAGTCGCCTTGCGATCGGCACCAGCCACACCTGGCAGTAGACGACGAACGATCAGGCCAGGCAGAAGATCCGGGAATCACCAGCCTGAGCAGCACCGCCGCCATCGGCGTAAGCCCCCCATCACATGAAACCCATTGCCAGCCGGCTGCCTGTTCGGCAATGTTCTAGCAGATTCGACCACCATAAGCACATCATCCTTGTGGCTGATATCTAGACGACACGGGCAGCGCTCACTATTCCAGCATCGTCATCGGCGGACAACAAACACACATCAGCCCAACGACTTGTTCGCGCCAAGACGACGCTGAGTTCTGTCTCGAGATCCTCAATCCACCAGCGTTTCAGCGATGAGGAATGAGCAACAGCGCTCGCCACACAAAGGTACCCAGCTACGGCGGGGTCAACGCTTAAAAATGACCCTGCGTTCGAAGCACCTACCGTTTAGCGACGAGCAAGTTTGATCAGCCGACCACCCTGCGCGGCAGTCGGCTCTAGTTATCGATAGCGTCGCCGCAAGCTGTTGTTGGAACGCCGGTGAAACAAAGGCGCCGATAAGAGTGACCAACGCGCGAACTTGGCTTGCTTAATAGCCGTCTCGGCACTGCCTCTCGAACACAAACAACTACGGTTTAAGCCCTGTAGATGTAGAAACAGCTCAGAAAAGCTCAAATCGCCACCGACTGAAGCTTGGTTAGCCGACCATTCGCTCAAGTTGCCGAGCTGATCGACACACGACGCTGCTCTGGAGTCAGGCGCCAATGATGAGAGAACACCACCATCGAGATCGAAGTTGACGGATCTGTCATCACCACCGTACTGCGGCAATGTGATGACAGCCATTAATGGTGCAATCAGAATGAGGGCTGAGCTTAAGAAACCTGATTCGTTTCATTAAACCGACGATGACAGCCGAACAATAACGTGCGAATTAATTAAATAAGCCGGCCCCAAGAGACCTCGGATTGACTGGTATTGCGTCCACGATATGCTCCGAACCCGACTGGCAGCTCGATGCGTAAGCGTCGATTCCCATGCTCAGGATTCAGACCAACGCTGGCCTCGCCGACATGAAGCCGCATCGGCGCGCCAGGGAATTGGTGCAGCTCAGGTAAAGCAGCTGAGCTACGGCTTGCCGCCCGTCGTGGAAGTCTTATTGGCACTCGTTTCTGCGTCGACCGCGTGACGCTTATCGACCTGATCCGCCTCGCATCTGGCCGATGCTCAACCCCGGCACGGCATCACATACCTGGTCGGGCTGAGCTCAGCGACTGAAGAGAAACGCACACTTAACTTGCCAAAGCCTAGACGCCACTCTTAAAACGCACGGCAATTCAAACTTTGCTCAAAGGCCTGCTTCTTGGTCGGCGTGCGATCAAGAAGCGCAGGTAGCCCATCCCCAAAATAATATAAAAACAACGTGCGCATTTATTGCACAGCATCATTAATGGCCCTTAAGTAAATAGTCGCTGGGGATAACTTTGTGAACAACAGGGCTGTCGCTTGAGGCCGCTGTGCCGCACGGTAAGACCCCTGCACTCTCAAAGAGCGCTAGACACAACGATATTGAGGCATCAAGTCTGTGAGAGCGCTACAACAGGCAAGATGCCCGCAATCGAGGTCCACTCACCGCTCAGTCCCATTTTTTCCCGTAATTCAGGCGATTTTTAGCCAAAACATCGAGATTCGGAGGCATATTTGGCCTTGGCACTCCCACCTGCCGACGTTTTAGCTCAAAACCAACCCACGACAGCAAGAGATAGCTGGGACGGTGTCAGTGGGAAGCGAAGATTCTTGTTTAGCACTGGAAGTCTGCGCAAGGGATGAGAGGTAAGGTTTTCACAACAAACATAATTCTGTGGGTAACCAAGCAGACGAATATGCAAAGTCTGCCAGCACCCTGCAAGCGGCAGGATATATCCACAGAGTTATCCACAGCGCATTGTGAATGGGGATTTTGGCCTCTTAGCATTCACGCGAACGACAACCGCCTTTTAGATGCTGCGTCAGATGATGTTGGAGCACCGATAATGTTAGCGAGCACTAACCGACGGCACGAAAAAAGGCCTCGGTGTTAGCCGAGGCCTTCCAGACGTGGGTCTGGTCCCCTTGTTGCCCGGTCGCGATTTAAAGCGGACGGATCTCGGAGGCTTGCGGGCCCTTGGGGCCTTCTTTGACCTCGTACTCTACTTCTTGTCCTTCATCCAGGCTGCGGTATCCCTTGCCCTGAATAGCGGAAAAATGCGCAAACACGTCGGTGCTGCCGTCTTCTGGGGTAATAAAGCCAAATCCTTTCTCGGCGTTAAACCACTTAACCTTGCCCTTCTGACCCATGCTCACACGCATCCTCTAAAAATCCGCCGCCAGAATGCGTGCGGATAATCGCTACATATACGATCAATTGTTAACAAGAATACTCATGGATGGGAAGGTAGCCCTATTGCTGTTTTCCCTAAGTCGCGCAGAGGAGACAATCGGCGGAAAGCCGCAGCCACGCAGCGTTTGGCAATGATTCGCAATGTTGCGAAAGTTGCGGCAGCAACCGTCTTAACAGGCCTTATAACGTTTCTTCAATCAAACGCGAACGGGCAGCGCAGCGCCGTTATATGCAAACTCAAAAATTCTGAAATTGGCATCGAGAATCGTCGACCCGCGTATGAGGTCACCAACTAAATGCCGCGTCGCCGCGACAGAGTCGGTCTACCAAACGTATTATCCGGGGTGACGATTCTCGCCGCGCTTGCTGCATCAACCGATCCGACGCGCCGATCATCCAATAACGCCATCTACTTACCGCACCCGTTTAACCACCAATCGACATGCTGCAATCCAAATTGCCGGACATCGGCACCACCATATTCACCACGATGAGCCGTCTGGCGCTCGAACACGGTGCCGTTAATCTCGGACAAGGTTTTCCAGACTTCGAGCCGGATCAGCGTTTGCGGGATCTGGTCACGCAAGCCATGCGGGAAGGTCACAACCAATATCCGTACATGCCGGGCGTGGCGCCGTTGCGCCAGGCGATCGCCGCCAAAGTGTCCGCACTGTACGGTCATGACTACGATCCCGATACCGAGATCACTGTCACGAGCGGCGCGACCGAAGCGTTGATGGCGACGATTCTCGCGGTCGTGCACGCCGGCGATGAGGTGGTTGTGATCGAGCCCTGCTACGACGCTTATATGCCGTCGATCAGGCTGGCAGGCGCCACACCGGTCGCTGTGCCGTTACGAGCCCCCACAATCGAAGATCCGTACTACCGTGTCGATTGGCAACGGGTGCGCAACGCCATCACCAGCAAAACGCGTTTGCTGATGCTGAACTTCCCGCACAATCCGACGGGCGCGGTACTGACCGACAGCGACTTGGATGCGCTCGAACGCATTGTCGAAGAAACCGGCGTGCTGTTGATTTCGGATGAGGTCTACGAACACATCGTGTTCGATGGGGTCGCGCATGCCAGCCTGGCACGACGCCCGATCCTCGCCGCCAATGCGTTCATCATTTCTTCTTTCGGCAAGACTTATCACACGACCGGTTGGAAGATCGGTTACTGCTGCGCGCCGAAGGCGTTGAGCGCGGAGCTGCGCAAGGTGCACCAGTTCATGGTGTTCACGGTGTCCTCACCCATGCAAGTCGCCCTTGCGACATTCATGCAGGACCCCGCGCCCTACCTCGATCTACCGGCCTTCTACGCCGCCAAGCGCGCGCATTTGAAGGCGGGCCTTGAGCAGACCCGATTCGTACCGTTGCCGAGCCCCGGCACCTTCTTCATGCTTGCTGATTACTCGGCGATCTCGGACCGGCCCGAAGCCGAATTCGCGCAATGGCTGACCGTGGAGCACGGGGTTACCGTGATCCCGGTCTCCGCCTTCTACAAACAACCGGATGCAGCAGGCTCCAATCATCGTCTGGTGCGTTTTTGCTTCGCCAAGCAAGACAGCACCCTCGATGCGGCCGTGGAACGCCTGAAGGCCGTTTAAACGCCTCTGTCTGACAACAGAATCGGGTCGGACGCAGGGCACTCATACGTCGGCGCGGGCGACGTCCTGGCGTCGATCATTCGAACGCAAGCGTTGAGGGCTGAACACGTACGGAAAGTGTTTCGAGCTGCCCCGATGCTGTGCCGTCAACAGCCTTGATAGATAAAGAAAACGCCCCACAGCTTGGATGCCAGTCCAACCTGTGGGGCGTCGATCGAGTCGCTCAAATTTCTACGCGCCTCAGCCTTGTTTGTTGCGCGTTGACCTTGAAGACTTACTCAGCGGTCGGATCGACGGGCAACTTGCGGCGAAGGCGCCGGAACACCTGCGGCAACACCACCACGGTAATCGCTGCAATCCATAACCCGATGGACACCGGACTCGAATACAGCACGGCCACGTCGCCGTTGGTGATCGACAGCGCACGGCGCAGATTCTGCTCCATCATGTCGCCAAGCACCACACCCAACACGAGTGGCGCCATCGGCACCTCGAGCTTGCGCAGAAAGTAGCCGATTGCACCGATGATGGCGACCAACAGCAGATCGAACGTACCCGAGTTGATCGCGTACACCCCGATATAACTGATGCACATCACACCGGGAACCAGCAACCAGGCAGGCACCGACAGCACTTTCGAAAACACGCGCACCATCGGCACGTTCATGATGAACAGCAGCACGTTGGCCACGAAGAGCGAGGCGATCAACCCCCACACCAATTGCGGCTGCGCGTCGAACAACACCGGACCCGGTGTGATGTTGTAGAGCGTCAATGCACCCATCATCACTGCGGTCGTGCCGGAGCCCGGCACACCCAACGTCAGCATCGGCACAAACGAACCGATTGCCGATGCCGTGGCGGCCGCTTCAGGCGCGACCAACCCGCGCATATCGCCCTTACCGAACTTGGCATTGGGGTCGCGCGCTTCGGTGATGCGTTTTTCTTGCGAATACGCGACAGCCGCAGCCACGCTGGCGCCGGCGCCCGGCAATACGCCAACCACAAAGCCGATCAACGCACTGCGCGCTACTGCAAATTTCGTGAACATGATCTCCGAAAAATTGAAGAGTTTGCGTCCACTAGGTTTCACTTCCACCGAGTTGCCACTGCTCGATTTGTCGAGCATTTCGAGCAGTTCGCTGACTGCAAACAATCCAATCACCACCACCACAAAATCGACGCCGTCAGCCAAGTGAACCGAGTCGAACGTGTAGCGATAAACCCCCGAGTTGGAGTCGACGCCGATCACCGAAATACCCAAACCGATCATCGCCGCCAGCACACCCTTCACGGGCTGTTTGCCAAGCAAACTGGTCAAGCAGCAAAACGAAAAAACCATCAACACAAAGTATTCCGCCGGCCCGAACGCAAGAGCCCAACGGGCAAGAAACGGTGAGAGCAACGTGATGCCGATAACCGAAACGGTTGCGCCGCAAAATGCCGACCACGCCGAAAGCGATAGCGCCACATTGGCAAGACCTTGCCGCGCCAGCGGATACCCATCGAGCGTCGTCATGATGGCGCTGGCTTCGCCGGGAACGTTAAGCAAAATCGAAGTAATGCGTCCGCCATATTCCGCGCCCACATATACCGCCGCCAACAAAATCAGCGATGTTTCGGGCGGCAAATTCATGGCATATGCAATCGGAATCAGCATCGCCACGCCGTTGATGGGACCCAAGCCGGGCAACACGCCCACAATCGTTCCCAGGAAAGATCCGATGGCTGCCACCAGTAGATTCGTGGGAGTGAGGGCCACCCCGAAACCAATCGCAAGATGATCGAGAATGCCGCTCATAACAGACCTCCAAGGAGTCCCGTGGGCAGGACGACGTCCAGCACCTTGTCGAACAAGAGAAAGAAAGCCACGCCCATCACGATGCCGCCGATGGCACTCTTGAGCCAGGTGCCGTCAAACAATCGCGCCACGAGCACCGTCATGATGGCGGTGGCAACGATGAAGCCCAACCACTGGAACAAGAACGCATAACCGAGCGCCACCGCCATCATCATGGCGATGCGCGTGTTGACGCCTGGCGCCGCGGGTTCGACTGGATTGCCGCCCTTGAAAGCCAGGCGCAGTCCGCACAGGCCGATGATGCCGGCGATCAACATGGGGAAGGCCCTCGGGCCCACTGGCTCGTATGCAAACGGGGCCTCGATGTCCCAGCCTGCCCACGTCATGAACGCAGCCAGACACAGGGCGAGAATGCCCAAGATTCGATCATTCATGATGGGGTGACCCGCGTTATTTCTTGATCAGACCGAAGCTGTCGGCGAGTTCGGCATAGGTCTTGACCTGCGCTTTGACATAAGCGTCCAGATCGGCGCCAGTCTTGTCGAATGGGAACAAGCCTTGTTGTTCGCGCAGCCGTGCAAAGTCGGGCGACGCCATCGTCTTCTTGAAGGCCTCGATCCAGAAGTTGTACGCCTCGTCGCTCACCTTCGGGCCCACGTAGAAGCCGCGAATGATGGGCCAGACGATGTCGTAGCCTTGTTCCTTGGCCGTGGGTACGGTGTTCAGCTTTCCAGGCAAACGCTGATCGTTGAACACCGCGAGCACACGGATTGGGGCACCACCTTCGAGCATCGTGAAGGCTTCTGCAGCATCGCCCATGTAGGCTTGAATATGACCGCCGCGCAGCGCCGTGACGGCTTCACCGCCCCCTTCGAACGCGACAAAACGCATCTTGCGGAAATCGACATTGGCCGCCTTGGCCGTCAGCGCGGCCTTCATCCAGTCCTGGCTGCCCACGGTGCCGCCCGCGCCGAGCACGATCTTGGTGGGATCCTGACGGAAAGCTTCCATCAGACTTTTCAAATCCTTGTGCGGCGAGTCATCCCGCACCACGGCCACGCCGTAATCGGTGCCAATCCCAGCCAACCAGCGCACATCGTTGACGTTATAGCGACCGAATTTGCCTTGTGCCAGGTTCAACAACGACCCCCCGGAAAAGGCCACGATGCTGCCCGGTTCATCGGGATGCTGCGCGACGACGTTGTTGTAGGCGACGGCACCGATACCGCCCGGCATATACACAATCCGCATCGACGCTTTGAGCGCCTCTGCCTTTTTCAGGCTTTCTTGCGCGAGACGGCAGGTGAGGTCGAAGCCGCCACCTGGTTGCGCGGGCGCGATGCATTCTGGGCGGCGAGGTTCGTCGGCCGCAAAAGCGGGGGTCATCGTCGTCAGCGCGGTGGCGCCGGCCAACGCCATGGCTGCCGCCAGGCGCAATGTTGTCATTGCCTGCATTGTGTCGTCTCCTCAGTGGCGCGCTTGTCGCGCGTCGGGCTTGTTGGAATGGCTTGCCGCCACCTCGGGACGAACCGTACAAAACCTTGGCTTTCGGTTTCCTTTCAAATTCCGATATTTTCGTTGCGCAGTGCAGCACGCCTTGGGGGCGCTAGGGAAAACACTAAGCTCACCGCCAAGCCGTGAGGTGTTCGTGGCACGAACGTCAACGCCGCGCCGTGCGCATCTGCGATCGTGCGAACGATGGCCAAACCCAGTCCGGCCCCGGTGGTATTTTTGCCGGCAGTGCCGCGGCGAAAACGTGCACCGGCCCGAGCGATATCGTTCTCGCTCATGCCAACACCGTCGTCATCTACCGTTACCGTGACGTCGCGAGTTGTACACGCGATATGCACAGTTACCGCGCCCTTGCGGGGGCTATATCTGATGGCGTTATCCACAAGGTTAACCAGAGCTTCGCGCAGCAACCATTCCACGCCCCGGATGGATACCGCCGTATCGGGCCGATCGAGTCCGAGATCGATGGCCTTCAGGCGCGCGACGGGTAACAACGATCGAACAACGCCGTCGCATAACTCGCACACATCGAGCATCTCGCCGGCAGTGTCCAGCATGCTGCCGATGGAGGCATCCCGGGCACGCGCCAGGGCCAGCAACTGGTTTGTCGTACGTACCGCGCGATCAAGCCCATCCTGCATGGCGATGAGCGCCTGACGCGCCTCCTCCGGGTCTTTTTCCCTCAAGGCGTAGACCACCTGCGTGCGCAACACCGACAGCGGCGTTCGCAACTGATGCGATGCATCGTCGAGGAACTGACTTTGAAGGGCTCCTTGAGCCTCGTAGCGGGCCATGTGGCGGTTTACGGCGGAAACGAGGGGCTGCACCTCCGCAGGCACTTCCGAACCGCTGACGGGGCTTAAATCGTCCGCAGACCGGTTTTCAACCTCTTGCCGTAAACGCTCCAGCGGCCTGACGGCGACGACAACGCCAAACACGATCAGCACCACACTGAACACGATGACGAAAAGGTCACGCTCTATCGAGCGAAACAGAATCGCATTGGTGAACGTCTGCCGCGCATCCAGACTCTCGGCGACCTGGACGATGACGCGCCCCCCGGCGTCGTTGTAGAGCGGCGGATTCATCACACGCGCCAACGCGGCCACCCGTACCGGTTCGCCCTGATATACATCATCGAAAAAGACCGGCTCCCCCGAGCGCAAAGCATCCTTGGGCATGGGCAAACCGGGATTGCCGATTTCGGCGAGCGTGTCCTCAGTCGACACCCGAAAATATACGTTGCCGTTCGCGGTAAGTTCGAAAAATTCCAACAACAAATACGGCTGTTCCATCGCCAACCCGCCGCTGGCTGTGGATATGTTGTGATCGATCGATTTCAAGGCCCCAGCTAGGGAACGGTCGTAAGCCACATCGACCAAGTTGCGCAATTGGGCTGTGGATAACCACAACGCACCAATGAGCACGGCCACCAATGCCGGCACGATCGCCCGCAGCAATTGGCGCCGCAAACTCCGCGGTGCTTTTCCGGCAATCTCAGCCATCGATCGTTTCCAGGCTGTAGCCCATGCCGCGCAGCGTGACAATCTGAACGGAGGTCGCCGCCAGTTTTTTCCGCAGCCTGTGGACAAGTACTTCAATCGCTTCGAGGTTGATATCGGAATCATCCGACACGATGCGATCGAGGATATGTTGTTTGTTCATGGGCTCGCCACTGCGCTGGATCAGTACGCGCAACACAGCGTGTTCGCGTGGCGACAGTGCCATGGGTTGACCACTGACCGTGAATCGTTGGGCTGCCGTGTCGAAAACCAGATCGCCAAGGCTCAACCGGGGATGCTCTTTTCCCCGACTGCGGCGTATCAAGGCCATCAAGCGTGCTTCAAGTTCCTCGACAACGAACGGTTTCGGCAAAAAGTCATCGGCGCCCTCATGCAATGTGCCGATCCTTTCCGCGAGAGAATCGCGCGCCGTAAGCACCAACACAGGTGTTCGATCGTCTCGGGCGCGCATTCGCGCCAGCAAACTATGCCCGTCGATATCCGGTAAACCCAGATCGAGAACCACGGCGTCGAATTCTTCGACTTCGAGTCGCTTGAGCGCGAGAAAGCCGGTATCGGCCCAATCCACAACGAAGCCCGCATGGCGGGCGAGACTGCGCGATAGCCAGCGGGCAAGTTCCGCCTCATCTTCGACTAGCAGGATGCGCATGGTTTTGCGTCCGGTTTGGCGGGACGGAACATCATTGTCTCTTCCTTTCTTTTATATATATAAACCTAGTAGTGGATGATAAGGCCTGTGGATAACTACCTTAACGTTGAATAAGCGAGCGTGTTCAACACGTTAGCGCGCTTTTGCGCTGTGGATCAGGCCTGTTTAAATTTGAGCGCCAAGAGGGACAAGTTTGCTGCCAGACGGCAAAACCGGGGGTTGTTGATAAGCGATCCACACGCTGTGCACACCAGCGCTACTTAGGTGTTATCCACAGGCCTCTTGCCGAGCCTCACTCCGGCGGGCATGGGCTCAAATCACCCTTCCTACTCCGCGCAGCAAGCCGTTTAAACGCGTTTTCATAGGGCGACGCGCGAAAAAGATGATTGGACGTGTGAGCGCACCGAGGGCGTTTTGGTTGATTGTGTGGCGTGTCCTGGCCGTGAAGAAAACTGATCAAAGGGTGGTCAGAGGCGTTTGCGAGCGCGGTGGCGTCATCGCGGGAGCCTGGAAAAGCTGCGAACCCGCGTAGGCCCCTTAGATCGCCTCCGATCCAAAGCGCGAGCCGCTCAGGGATGAGAAAACGCATCGCTCACCCCAATCCCTGAAAATTGCGCAGTTTTTGAGCAAAGTGAGCACCTTTGGATTAGCGACGTCAACCTGCGGCGGGAAAGGAGCGCTTTTTCGCAAGCAAACGCGGCTGTGGACATCTTTTTTGCGGCGATCAGCCGGGCGCGGTAGTCAGATTACGGGTACCACGCCCCCTGAATGGCACGCCAGCAATCGTCAACCTGAAACCCAGCAATGACCCGTGTGATGGACACCCCGGGTTCGCCGTGCACTACCCGCTTGATTTGTCTCGCAGGTCGAGGCGCGTCGTGCTGATTGCGGTACTCAGTTGCGCAGTGTTTGAGCAGAAATCAAAAAAAACTTTTTGCCGATATCGATTTCGGAATGGTTTTCCAGTTTCGACACTGAGACGCAGAGGATCCCACGATGCCGTTAGGCGAGCTGGATTGCATTTCGTCTCTCTCACTTCTGCATCTTCATCTTGGGAAGGTTCACTTCACCGTCGTCGACGCTCACTTGTGTCGTTCTTCTTTATTCTTTCTCTTCTATATATAAGACTGGTAATGACTAATAAGGCCTGTGGATAACTACCTTAACTTGAAATTTTCATTGTCAATCAATGTCTTGGACGCAATTTTCGCTGTGGAGCAGCGGTCTGTGTTCATGGTGACCAAGTTGAACAAGTTTTGTGTTTTGCTGCCGCATGACCGCTTGTTCGTCATCGCTCCACATGCTGTGCACACCACTCCCACTTAGACGTTATCCACAGGCGAAATCTGCCTTGGTTCATCACTCGTGCAGGCTGAACTCATGGAGAACAAGAGCGATGTGGTTCATCCGCACCCCAAATTTCCTCCTTGATCCCTCGAAAAAGGGACCGTGTGATCGATGTAATACGGAAGGCGTTGAAGCGCAGGCCTAATCAGCGGGATCTGGACGCGTGGTAGCAGCACTGCAAAGGCAGAGGCAGAGGCCGCAATGTGTGCTCAAGAACTGCGCACAACTTCGAGGTTGTCTTTTGAACATCTGTGCTTGGACGACGGTTTTCTGCAAATGCCGAGTGGGGCAGAGATATGGAAGAGCCAGCTACCTGGTGCGGAAAAAAAACGGGGTCCCGAAATAATTACTTTGAAAACTTGCTCATTTGTTGAGCAGTTCGCGCGGCTTTGTATTGCACACGTGACGGTCTGGCGCTCATCTGGGATTGGGGGTCACGCAGACCTGTGCGTCGGGCTTGGGGAAAGCTGCCCGCGTGGCGATGTAACGAGGCGACGTGACGAAAGCGAGTCCATTTGTGGACAGGATGCGGTGGCCCAGAACCCATATGTTCAGGTTGTCCCCAGCGCTTCCCGTTCTTAGCAATGTGGATAACGCGACGGCGGTTGCCATATTCTGTGGATAACTTCATTCGCCACAAAATGACCTTCATAAACATCAACTTGTTGGAGCATGTGGGATCCGCTAGCGGCACGTATCTCGATAGCCGTTGATGTCCAATCAGCGCCCAAAGCGCGTTATCCCAGGTTATTCGGCGCTTTTCCAAGCGTTATGCACAAGCTTGTCCACCGAAGGTTTTCCAGGCGCTTCGTGAGTACAAGGTTCATGTGTACAGGCTTCATGAGTCAGGCTGCCATGACAGGCTTTATTAGCAGGCTTCATGAGCAGGCTTCATGGTTAACCGGCATAGCGAAAATCAGAGATGTGTTGAATTCGATCGTCGGACTCAGGAGATCTCGTGACGTTCTCCGCGTTAGCCTGAAAGCCCAACGCCAGCCTGACGATTCCACGCGATCGACAGCATTACTGTCTCAATTCCGAAGTGAGGTTATCCACAGCGGCACACGCGTTGAGCGCTTCGACGTGGACGGAGGGGCCTGGCTGGGTGTAGGGTCGGTGCATCGAATTCTTTTTTTGCGAAGTGCGAAATGACTGACACGCCGTTCGATCGAACACACGCTGTTGCCGGCTACGGCATGCGTACCTTGGCGGTGCATGCGGGGCAGCGTCCGGATCCGGCAACAGGTGCGGTTGCGCCGCCGATCGCGGCCGCCTCCGCATTCGCCTATGACGATTTCGATGCCGGTGCCCGCCGTTTCTCGGGCGAGTCGCCGGGATTTATATACAGTCGTTTTGCCAATCCCACGGTGCAGATATTCGAAGCAAAGATGGCGGCGCTGGAAAACGGCGAAGCGGCTGTGGCTTTCGCGAGCGGCATGGCGGCCATCAGCGCGACATTACTGGGATTGTTATCCACCGACGATGAGGTCATTTACGTCGGCACGCTTTACGGCGGCACCGATAGTTTGATGCGAACGTTGTTGCCGCGTTTGGGGATACGCACAATCGCCGTGCCTGATGTGCAAAGTGTGCACGCGCAGATCACGTCGAAGTCCAAACTGATCTTCGCCGAGACGCCTGCCAATCCCACGATGGCAATTCTTGATGTGGCTGAGATTGCATCGCTTGCACGCAGTGCCGGCATGATCAGTGTGGTGGACAACACCTTTTCTACGCCTTGTCTGACGCAGCCTCTTGGGCTTGGCATCGATGTTGTAGTGCACTCGGCCACCAAATACATCGGCGGGCATGGCGATGCAACGGGCGGGGTCGTGATAGCGGCGGCACGTTTGATCGATCCGATTCGCACGGCAGGCTTGAAGCATATCGGGGGATGTTTGAGCCCGCACGAGGCGGTTATGTTGATTCGGGGGTTGAAAACCTTGCCACTGCGCGTCTCTGCGTCTTGCGAGAACGCCCAATATCTTGCGGAGCGCCTGCAGGGTCACGACAAGATCGAACAGGTGTATTACCCAGGCTTGCCCACGCACCCGGGTTACGCGGTGGCACGGCGGCAAATGCGACAGCCTGGCGGAATGCTGTCGGTGTCGCTTGTTGGGGGCCGACCGGCAGCGCGTGCATTTCTGGATGGATTGTCGTTGATTACCCAGGCGGTATCGCTTGGCGACGTCGATTCGTTGGCGTGTCACCCGGCGTCGACGACGCACAGTGCAATGGCCGAAGCGGTGCGCCTGCAAAGCGGTGTGACCGAGGGTCTTGTACGCATCAGTGTGGGTATTGAGGATGCCGAGGATCTTTGGCGCGATATTGAGCACGCACTGGCTGGCTGTCGAAATGAATGACGTCAAAAGAACTGATATTCATCGCATTCACGATCTGTATAAGTGATGCCAAAAGAACTAATGCCCAACGCACGCACGATCTGCCGCAATCATTTGTCGCTGCGGCACAGTCCTGAGATATGCACGTAGATCACCATTTCAGCGAGAGGCATATTCAGACGCGATTAATTCTCCAGGAGTAGACTTCGCTCCGTAAGTTTCAGGTAAGAATTTGAGGACGCCCTCGAGTGGCGATTTTCTTGCCGGTTTACGTGATCTTTTGGAGAAATGAAATGAGTTCGAATCCCAGCCCGGGACGCGGCGCGCGAATATTCGCAGCCGTTGTGGGCATCGTCGCCATATTGCTTGGCGCGTATATGAGTTATCGCGGTCTGCAATTGCTGCAGCTTGGCGGGTCTTTCTACTACATGCCGGTTGGCCTGCTGATTCTGGTCGCGGGGGTTTTTCTGGTGCGGGCCGATATCCGCGGCGTCTGGCTTTATGCCTTGGCCAGTGTGATCACGGTGGTTTGGGCGATCTGGGAGGCTGGACTTCATTTCTGGCCTTTGGCCGCACGGTTGGGTTTTATCGGGGTGATTGCGTTGCTGGCGGCACTGGTTGCGCCAGCCTTGCGCGGTGCGCGTGGGCGTCGCCCAGTCAAAGTGGCGTCGTGGTCTATCGCCGGTGTGTTGACAGTGGCGTTGGTGGGCGCGTTTGCGTACGCGTTTCAACCGATCTGGCTGGTCAAGCCCGGTGCGGCGCCTGCCGTGGCGGCGGGCTACAAGGCCGGTACCGATAATGCCAATTGGACGGGCTATGGCCGCACACCGGACGGAACGCAATTTGCCCCGTTCGATGCCATCACGCCCGATAACGTGTCGAAGCTGCAGGTGGCTTGGACGTTCCGCACGGGAGACTTTGCGTACGGTGGCGCCGAGAATCAGAATACGCCGCTGCAGATCGGCAACGTGCTTTATCCGTGCACGCCGTCCAACCAGGTCTTTGCGTTGGATGCCGATACCGGCAAGCAGCTTTGGAAGTTCGATCCGCAGGTCAATGCCGGCTTTACGCCGACGTGGCAACGTTGTCGTTCGGTAGCGTATTACGAGTTGCCTGCAGCCAGCCTCACGTCGGCCGCGCCGGTGAGTTCGGACAATACCCCTGCTCCCGCAACCGCCACCGCAGTGGCGGGCGGCGATGCCGCTTGCCGTCGTCGCATTTATCTCACCACTGGCGATATGCGCTTGATCGCGCTGGATGCGCAAACGGGCAAGCCTTGCGCGGGCTTCGGCCAGAATGGCGAGGTGTATCTGGCGACGGGCATGGGCAAAGTGGTGCCGGGGTTTTATAACCCCACGTCCGGACCGCTGATCGCAGGCGATCGATTGATCGTGGGCGGCTGGGTGATGGATAACCAGTCCACTGACGAACCGTCGGGTGTGGTGCGCGCCTTCGATGCGGTCACGGGTGAGTTGTCGTGGGCGTGGGATATTGGCCGACCGGGTGTGACCACGGCGCCTGCGCAAGATGAACATTACACGCGTGGCACGCCGAATATGTGGGCGGTGCCAACGTACGACGCCAATCTGGGACTGGTTTACTTGCCGATGGGTAACGGCACGCCGGATATGTATGGCGCACATCGCACCCCTGCGACGGACCGTGTGGGTGCGGCCATCGTTGCCTTGGACGCGCGAACGGGTGCCGAGCGTTGGGTATTCCAAACCACACATCACGACGTGTGGGATTACGACCTGCCTTCCAAACCGGTGTTGTACGACGTGCCTGGTGAGAACGGCGAGCGCGTACCGGCGTTGATTCAAACCACCAAGCGTGGCGAAATCTTCATGCTCGATCGCCGCACGGGTAAGCCTATTGCGGAAGTGGCCGAAAAAGCGGTGCCGCAGGATGGCTTGCGTGGTGAACGCTTGTCGCCGACCCAGCCCTACTCGGTAGGCATGCCGCAAATTCGTCAGGACGTGCTGACCGAAAAAGCGATGTGGGGCATTACGCCGATCGATCAACTGGCTTGCCGTATTGCCTTCAAGGAGTTGAAGTACGACGGCGATTTCACACCGCCCAGCACCGAGTGGTATATCCCGCATCCGTCGCCGTTCGGCACGATGAATTGGGGCGGCTTTTCGATCGACAAGCAGCATGACTACATGATCGTCAACGACATGCGGATCATGATGAAGGCCAAGTTGATCCCTCGCGACGAGGTCAATCGTGCGATGGCGGCATCGGGCAAGACGGGGCCGAGCGTGGCCGGCGTCGTGCCGATGGACAACACGCCTTATGGCGCGGTGCGCAGCATGGTGACGTCGATGTTGGGCGTGCCTTGCACCGAGCCGCCGTTTGGCGCGATGACCGCGATCGACTTGAAAACGCGCCAGATTGCCTGGCAGCGTTCGCTGGGTACGGTTGAACAGTTGGGCCCGCTTGGGATCAAGACAGGTCTGCCGATTCCGATCGGTATGCCATCGCTGGGTGGCCCTGTGGCCACCGCGTCGGGCTTGATCTTCATGACCGGTACGGCCGACTACTACCTGCGTGCCATGGACGTGGCAACGGGGCGTGAAGTATGGAAGTCGCCGTTGCCGGTAGGCGCCCAGTCGACTCCGCTGGTGTATGTGTCGCCGCAGAGTGGCAAGCAGTATGTGGTGGTGACGGCCGGCGGTGGGCGCACGGCGCCCGATCGTGGTGACTACATCGTGGCCTATGCCCTGCCCGATGGCGTGTCGAAGTAAGCGGGTCAGGTGTCCGTGAAGGGCACCTTGGCGCCGTATCTTCGATGCGGCGCCAAACGCTCTTCGTTTGACTGCTCAAGAATCTAGCCCGATGCGAATGGCGAGATTCAACTTCCCATGAACGCTGCCTTCGGGCAGCTTTTTTTTGTCTCCCCCCCACCTGTGGATAAGGACTTTCCCGTACACATCTGGGGATAAATGGTGTTACGCCCTCTGAGCACGCGTTGCGACGGCATTGCGCCAAATACGGCCTTTGCGCATTTGAAACACCCGCGCGCCGCAACCTGTGTACAAAGGCGATTGATATGACAGATCGACTTTGACAACTCGGCGCACAGACGCCAGGAGACAACCCATGACCCGCACGCCTTTCATCGCAAAAATGTTATCCACAGGTGCGGTTGCAGCAGTCGCTTTCGGCACCAGTTTGAATGCGTTCGCAGCCGAATTTCCCACGCGTCCCATCACGCTGGTTGTGCCGTTTGCCGCCGGCGGGCCGACCGACATCGTGGCCCGCTCACTGGGCGCATCCATGAGCAAGGATCTGGGCCAGACGATCGTTGTGGAAAACCGATTGGGGGCGGGCGGGACGATTGCCGCGGGCTCGGTTGCGAAAGCCGCACCGGATGGCTATACGCTCTTGATTCATCACAACGGTATGGCGACGGCACCGGCGCTGTATCCGGATCTCGCCTACAAGCCGCTCAACGATTTCGAATACATCGGGCAAGTGGCCGATGTGCCGATGACGTTGCTGGGATCGAAGAACTTTCCGCCCAACACGACAGCCGAGCTCGTGGCGTACGTGACCAAAAACGGTGAGAAGGTGAACCTGGCCAATGCCGGTCCGGGGGCGGTGTCACAACTGTGCGGCGCGCTGTTTGAGCAGGCGACCAAAAGCAAGCTGATTGCCATTCCATATCAAGGCACCGCGCCGGCATTGAATGCGTTGTTGGGCAGTCAGGTCGATTTGCTGTGCGACCAGACCACCACGACCCTGCCCCATATCGCGGCCAAAAGCGTCAAGCTTTATGGCGTGACCACGCCTGCTCGCATCAAGTCGCTGCCTGACGCGCCCACATTGCAGGAAGGCGGTTTGAAGGGCTTCGATATGAAGGTGTGGCACGGCGTATATGCGCCCAAGGGCACGCCGAAAGAAGTGACGGCGCGCATTACGCGTGCGTTGCAGGCGGCATTGAAGGATCCCGAAGTGATCGCGCGCATGGATAAATTGGGGGTCGAAATCGTCCCTGTGGATAAGCAAACTCCGGCTGGTCTGCAAACCTGGTTGAAGTCGGAAAGCGATAAGTGGCAGCCGTTGCTGAAAAGTATTGCCACTCAATAGTCCGCGCGGGTGTCGGTGTTGATAGAATCTATTTCCTATGATCCGTTTGCCTGTCTGGAGACGGATCGCTTCTACCAGTCCATCGGCCACACTGCACGATCGTCGCGACAGTGGGTTGCCGTTTAACGGTCGGAAGGCGTGCTGAGACTTTGCCCGCTTACGGCCAGTCTCTGTCGCACACACCAATGACTTCCGCCTGCTCTCTCGAATTTCGTTCTACCCCCTCCTCCAAAGCGCGCGTGCTCGCCGAACGCGAAGCCATCCTCGCCGACCCCGGTTTTGGCAAGCACTTCACCGATCACATGATTTCGATCGACTGGACGGTGGCCGAAGGCTGGCACAACGCCGAAGTCACGCCTTATGGCCCCTTGCTGCTCGATCCGGCCGCCTCGGTGCTGCATTACGCGCAGGAAATTTTCGAAGGCCTGAAGGCATTCCGTCACGCCGATGGTTCGATCTGGACGTTCCGTCCGGAAGCCAACGCCGCACGTATGCAGCGTTCGGCGCGTCGTCTGGCGCTGCCTGAACTGCCGGCCGATATTTTCGTCGAGTCGCTGCGCCAGTTGGTGCGCGCGGATGCCGATTGGGTGCCCACGGGCGGCGAGACCAGCCTGTATCTGCGTCCGTTCATGATTGCCAACGAAAGCTTTCTGGGTGTGCGCTCGGCCCAAAAAGCGGCCTACTACGTGATCGCCAGCCCGGCAGGTCCTTACTTCGCCAAAGGCGTGGCGCCGGTCTCGATCTGGTTATCCACAGACTATGCACGCGCTGCCAAAGGCGGCACGGGCGCGGCCAAATGCGGCGGTAATTACGCGGCATCGTTGTTGCCGCAGCAAGAAGCCTACGAACACGGTTGCGCCCAGGTGTTGTTCCTGGATCCCAGCAAAGGCAAGTATCTGGAAGAGTTGGGCGGCATGAATGTGTTCATGGTCAAGCGCGACGGTACCGTGTTGACCCCGGCCTTGTCGGGCAGCATTCTTGAAGGCGTCACCCGCGACAGCATCATTCAGTTGGCGCGCGATCGCGGCCATGCTGTGGAAGAACGCGCGATCAGCATCGACGAGTGGCGCGACGGCGTGACCTCGGGCGAGATCAGCGAAGTGTTTGCCTGCGGTACGGCAGCGGTCGTCACACCGATCACGATGCTCAAGGGCAAGGATTTCGCCGTGGGTGATGAATCGGCGCCTGCCGGCGAATTGACGATGGCCTTGCGCCGCGATCTGACGGATATCCAGTATGGCCGCCAGGCCGATCGTCACGGCTGGATGACGCAACTCGCATAAGGGCTAATGCCTGACGTGAGGGCCGATGCCTAAGGTGTGGGCTGATGCCTTACGTGCCGACGCGCGCGCCAACCGTTCTGCGGTTCGCGCGCGTTTTGTTTTTTGACTTATATCGCTTCACACCGGGATTGGATCATCATGCTCGAAGGGTTTGCGTACGCAGTCGTGCTGGGCATCGGGGCGACCGCCCTCCTGGATCTCTGGGCGCAGTTGCTGAAGGCCGTGCTTGGCTATCCGCCCCCGAATTGGGGCATGGTGGGGCGATGGTTTGCGCATTTGCCGCGCGGCACGTTCTTTCACCATGGCATCGGCCAATCGGCACCGGTGAATCGTGAGCTGGCGATCGGCTGGACGATGCACTATGTGGTCGGCATCGTGTTCGCGGCAGCCTTGCTGCTGATCTGGGGTGTTGAGTGGGTGCATGCGCCGCGCTTTATCCCGGCGTGGATCGTGGGCCTGGTTACCGTTGGCGCCGGCTGGTTTATCTTGCAGCCGGGCATGGGGGCGGGAGTCGCGGCATCCAAAACACCCAACCCCACGCGGGCGCGGGTGCTCAATATTGTGGGTCATACCGTGTTTGCCATCGGGCTATATGGTACGGCGTTGTTGATCAATGCTGCGCAAAGCTGAGCAATAACGTGCGCATTTCGGTGAACGCCACCGTTGGGCAAATTGCTTTGGCCAACACTGCAGCCTATGCGTGCCTTTACCGGGGTTTCTTTACACGCGAGCACCGATACGCGTGATCGACGCGGCATAGAATGAAGCGGTGCGCCTGAAGTGCTCATCTGACGCGCTCCTGTAGCACCGACTTGAAGCACCACACCGCCTGCCTTTCCACTGATTCAAGCAAAGGACTGTTGATGAAATACGTGTCGTTGGGTAATACCGGTTTGAAAGTCTCCGAACTCACGTTGGGTTGCATGACATATGGCATTCCCGATCGCGGCGCGCACGCATGGACGTTCGATGAAGAAAAGAGCCGGCCGTTGATCAAGCACGCGATCGAGTTGGGCTTCAACTTCTTCGATACGTCGAACAGTTATTCGGACGGCACGTCGGAAGAAATCACGGGACGCGCGTTGCGCGACTTTGCCAAGCGCGATGAAGTGGTGATCGCGACCAAGGTGTATTTCCCATCGCGCAAGGCGCCGAACATCGGCGGTCTGTCGCGCAAAGCCATCTTCACCGAGATCGACAACAGCTTGCGCCGACTCGGTACCGATTACGTCGATCTCTATCAAATCCATCGTTGGGATTACAAGACGCCGATCGAAGAAACGCTTGAAGCGTTGCACGACGTGGTCAAGGCAGGCAAGGCGCGTTATATCGGCGCGTCGTCGATGTATGCGTGGCAATTTTCGAAAGCCTTGTACACCTCCGAGCAACATGGCTGGACGCGCTTCAGCACCATGCAAAATCATCTTAATCTACTCAATCGCGAAGAGGAGCGCGAGATGATGCCGCTATGCCGCGATCAGGGCATCGGCGTGCTGCCATGGAGCCCGCTGGCGCGCGGCCGGTTGACGCGCGATTGGGACGTGACCACCGATCGAATGGAAACGGATGAGGTCGGCAAAGGCTTGTATCTCGCGCAAACCGCCGAGAGCGATCGGCGGGTGGTGGAGGCCGTGGCCCAAGTTGCTGCGGCGCGCGGCGTGCCGCGTGCGCAGGTTGCGTTGGCTTGGGTGAAACAAGTGAAGGGTGTGACCGCACCGATCATCGGTGCATCCAAAACGTCACATCTGGATGACGCCGTGGCGGCGCTGAGCTTGACCCTCAGCGATGAAGATATCGCCACGCTCGAAGCGCCCTATGTGCCGCACGCGGTGTCGGGATTTTATTGATCACTTCCCAATACAAAAGTTCGAGAAAATCTCGCCCAGCAGATCGTCGCTGGTGAACTGACCCGTGATGCGCGTGAGGCTCAAATGGGCCAACCGCAATTCCTCGGCAAAGAGATCGAGCACGCGGTCGTCATGCTCGGCATGCGACCGTGCCAATTCCAGATGGTCGGCGGCCTCTTGCAACGCCACCAGGTGCCGCTCGCGTGCCAGCCATGGCGACTCGGCGCCTGGGTTCCATCCGGCGATCGCCAGGAGCCTGGCTTTCAATGCATCGAGCCCGTCGCCGCGCTGCGCGGATACACCGATCCGATTATCGCGTGCGTCGAACGTCGCAGGCAGTAGATCGATTTTGTTGAACACTTCCAGCATGGGTGTGCCGGTCGGCAAACGCGCGGCGATGGCCGTGTCCAGCGCATCTTCGGGCTGTCGCGCGTCCTGCAAATGCACGATCACGTCGGCGCGTTCGATTTCGCGCCACGTGCGTTCGATGCCGATGCTTTCCACGGTGTCGTCCGTGTCGCGCAAGCCCGCGGTATCGACGATATGAAGCGGCACACCATCGAGGTGGATGGCTTGCACGACTTTGTCGCGCGTTGTGCCGGCAATCGGCGTGACGATGGCAATGTCTTCACCGGCCAGCGCATTGAGCAAGCTCGACTTGCCCACGTTGGGCTGCCCGGCCAGCACAACATGCAAGCCCTCACGCAGGATGACGCCCTGACGTGCCTGCGCGATCATGCCGTCCAAGTCTGACGCAAGCGTGTCGAGCAACGGGCGTGCTTGATACTTCTCGAGAAACTCGATTTCTTCTTCGGGAAAATCCAGCGTGGCTTCAACGAGCATGCGCAAGTGCACGATGCGGTCGGCCAGGCCGTTGACCCGATCCGAGAATACGCCCGACAACGATCGCATGGCGCCGCGTGCGGCCGCCTCCGACGACGCTTCGATAAGATCCGCCACGCCTTCGGCTTGCGCCAGATCGATGCGCTCGTTCAAGAACGCACGTTGCGTGAATTCGCCCGGCTCCGCCAGGCGCATGCCGTCTGCGGTGCCGATGGCAAGGCAGCGATCGAGGATACGTCGCAGTACTGCCGGCCCACCATGCCCCTGAAGTTCGACCACATCTTCGCCGGTGTAGGAATGGGGGGCGTTGAAGTAGAGCGCGATGCCTTCATCCAGCGTTTCGCCATCGGCGGCGCGAAACGGCAGATAGTGCGCATGACGTGGCGTAAGCGCGCGGCCGAACATCTCGAGCATCCAGGCTTTCAGATCCCGGCCGGACACGCGGACAACGCCGATGCCCCCGCGTCCCGGTGCGGTGGCAATCGCTGCAATGGTTATATCGATATAAGCGGACATGGGGGTTGGGCGGGTAGGCAAAAGCGGAAATATAACGGGTGCGACCGGTTCTAACGGTCCATATCACTTTTAGTTGTGAAGAAACGCCTAATTCGTCGTTTGAATAATCAGGCGCGGTTTTCATAATGGGCCGGACTGTTCTCATTGGAGCATTACATGTCTGCCCAAGCCGTAGCCACCGAAGTATTGTCGTCGTCTTCCGTACTGCCGCCGTTTGCCGGAGCACACACCGCCGGTGGCCAGGATTTCGAGGTCATTCCGTTCAACGCGGGGTTGGGCGCGGAAATCGTCGGCATCGATTTGGGCAAGCCGTTGTCGGTCGCGGATTTTGCGCGTGTGCACCGTGCGCATCTGGATCATCACGTGGTGGTGTTTCGCGACCAGCGCATCACGCCGCAACAGCACATCGATTTCAGCCGTCGCTTCGGCAAGCTGATGATTCATGTGCTGCATCAATTTCACCTCGCCAACCATCCGGAAATCCTGATCGTTTCCAACATTGTGGAAGACGGCAAGCCGGTGGGTCTGGGGGACGCCGGCAAGTACTGGCACTCGGATATTTCATACAAGCCGCTGCCCAGCCTGGGTTCGCTGCTGCATGCGCAGGAGTTGCCGGCTGAAGGCGGCGATACGCTGTTTGCGAATATGCACACGGCCTATGAAACGTTGCCCGCTGAGATCAAGGCGGCGATCGACGGCAAGGTGGCCGTACATTCATATCTGGCGAAGTACGACGATATGAAAAAAGCAGCCAACTGGCGCCCGACGTTGAGCGCCGAGCAGTTGGCGCAAGTAAAGGCGGTGTCGCATCCGGCGGTGCGCACGCATCCCGAAACGGGCCGCCGCGCCTTGTTCGTGAGCGAGGGTTTCACCACGCATATCGAAGGCTTGCCCGAAGACGAGAGCCGCGATTTGCTCAATCAATTGTTTGCGCACAGCACCAAGGACGAATTTGTCTACCGTCATCAATGGCGCGAACACGATCTGGTGTTTTGGGATAACCGGTCGTTGATCCACTTGGCTGCGGGCTGTCCGACGCATCTGCGCCGCAAACTTTTCCGCACCACGATCGAAGGCGATCTGCCGTATTGAACGGCATGCTCACGATGCCTGTGGATAACGTGACAACGATGTTGTGCGTGCCACGCTTTGAAAAATAATAGGTTCCCTGTGGACAACTCAGTTTCCTCTTTTACGCCCGCTTCCGTGGTGTCCGCTGCGCCCGGTACGGCGCCGTCTGCACCTGCGCCGTCCGCCTTTGTGCGTTACGTGACCAGTGTGGCGATGGCGGCCGTGCTCGTGGTGCTTGCCTTGGCATCACCAACTCCCGCGGTCGCGGCTGAAGGTCGCCTGCGTGTGGCCGAGCAATTTGGCATCGTGTATCTGCTCTTGAACGTGGCGCGCGATCAGAAGCTGATCGAAAAGCACGGCAAAGAACTCGGCGTGGACATCGATGTGGAATGGCTGCGACTATCTGGCGGGGCGGCCGTCAATGATGCGCTGCTGACCGGTGCGGTGGATATCGCTGGTGCCGGCGTGGGCCCGCTCTTCACGATCTGGGACCGCACCAAAGGTCGTCAGAACGTGCGCGGCGTGGCATCGCTGGGCAACTTCCCCTATTACCTCGTGAGCAATAACCCCGATATCAAGACGATCGCGGATTTCACTGAGAAGGACCGTATCGCCGTGCCCGCAGTGGGCGTGTCGGTGCAGTCACGCGTGCTGCAGTTGGCCGCCTCCAAGGTCTGGGGCGATGCCCAATTCAACAAGCTCGATCCCATCACGGTGGCGCTTCCGCACCCGGATGCAGCGGCGGCGATCATTTCTGGCGGCACGGAGATCACCGGCCACTTCGGCAATCCGCCGTTCCAGGAGCAAGAGCTGGCCGGCAACCCGCGCGCCCACATCGTGCTCAATTCTTATGACGTGTTGGGTGGACCGAGCTCGTCGACGGTGCTGTTCGCCACCGAGAAATTCCGCAAGGAGAGCCCCAAGACGTATCAGGCGTTCCTGCTGGCCTTGCAAGAGGCCGCCGACTTCGCCAGCAAAAATCCCGAGAAGGCCGCCGACACCTATCTGCGCGTGACAGGGGCCAAGCAGGATCGCTCGCTGATCGTGAACGTGATCACGAATCCCGCCGTGCAGTTCAAGCTCAAGCCGGAGAACACCCTGTCGTTGGGCACGTTCATGCACAAGGTGGGCGCCATCAAGAATGAGCCCAAAAGCGTCAACGATTATTTCTTCGACGATCCTCTTACCGCGTCGGGTAGCTGATGGATAAACAGCCCGCTCCCCTGCTCGAGGTCGATCGCGTTTCCTTGGAGTACAAAACGCCGCAACGTCGTGTGCGCGCTACGCACGATGTGAGTTTTGATGTGCTGCCCAACGACCGCTACATCCTGCTGGGTCCTTCGGGGTGCGGTAAGTCGACCTTGCTGAAGGCCGTGGCGGGATTTATCGCACCGTCTACTGGCGCGATTCGCCTGGATGGCAAAACCGTACGTGAGCCGGGTCCCGATCGCGTGGTGGTGTTTCAGGAATTCGATCAGTTGCCGCCGTGGAAAACGGTGTTGGAAAACGTCGTGTTTCCGCTGGTGGCGTCCAAGACGCTCAAGCGCCGAGAAGCGACCGAACGCGCGCGGCATTATCTGGATAAGGTTGGCCTGTCGGCGTTTGTGGATGCGTATCCGCACACGTTATCGGGCGGCATGAAGCAACGTGTGGCGATTGCCCGCGCGTTGGCCATGCAACCGCGCATTCTGCTCATGGATGAGCCCTTCGCGGCCTTGGATGCGCTCACGCGGCGCAAGATGCAGGAAGAGTTGTTGGCGCTGTGGGACGACGTAGGATTTACGCTGCTTTTCGTCACGCATTCGATCGATGAAGCGCTGATCGTAGGCAACCGCGTGCTGTTGCTCTCGCCGCATCCCGGGCGTGTGCGCGCCGAGATGAATGCGCACCAATTCGGTATGCATAGCCAAGGTTCGGCGGCCTTTCAAAATGCCTCGCGCCGCATTCACGATTTGCTGTTCGAATCGCCCGACGCGATCGAACCCGAGATTCGCGCAGTCGCTTGACCTGACGTCACCCATGACCACACCTACGACTTATATCCGGCCGGAGCGCGATATTGCGCTCGCGCCCCTGCCCGACACGTTCGAAGCCGCCGCACCGCTGCCGTGGATCGAACGCGTGTGGCAATACGAGGCCTTGCGTAAAACCTTCATCTTGATTGCGCTCGCGGCACTTTGGGAAGGCGCTGCGCGTTATACCGACAACGACCTGTTGCTCCCCGGGTTCATTCAGACCGCGCAGGCGTTCTTCAAAGGCATCGCCACCGGCGAGTTGCTGTCGCGTGCGGCGATGTCGTTGCAGGTGCTGCTCAAGGGCTACGTGGTGGGCATCGTGCTCGCGTTCACCCTCACCTCGCTTGCTGTATCCACCCGGCTCGGACGGGATCTGTTGTCGACGCTGACCTCGATGTTCAATCCCCTGCCCGCAATCGCCCTGCTGCCGTTGGCGCTGTTGTGGTTCGGTTTGGGCGAAGGCAGCTTGATTTTCGTGCTGATCCATTCGGTACTGTGGGCGCTTGCGTTGAATACCTACAGCGGGTTCTTGTCGGTATCCGAGACGCTGCGGATGGCCGGCCGCAATTACGGTTTGCGCGGCGTGCCGTACGTCTTCCAGATCCTGATCCCGGCCGCATTGCCGGCGATCATGTCGGGCCTGAAGATCGGTTGGGCGTTTGCGTGGCGCACGCTCATCGCCGCCGAGTTGGTATTCGGTTCGGCGAGCGGCAAAGGTGGGCTCGGCTGGTATATCTACCAAAGCCGCAATGAGCTGTATACGGACCAGGCGTTCGCTGGTTTGGCAGCGGTGGTGATCATCGGTTTACTGGTCGAGACGCTGGGCTTCAATACGCTTGAACGCGTGACGGTGCGGCGCTGGGGCATGCAACGTTAAGGTCGTCTTCAGTCGTATGAAGACATTGCGAATCTTCAACGTGCTTCGCGCTTTGTAGAAAGCGATTGCCGTAAAAATGGGAGCTCTTCAGTTTCCTGGTGATTTGCGATGGCCGTCGCACCGCTCGAGTCGGCAATGGCGATGTTTCGTTCGGGCCGGTACGACGACGCCGAGACCGTGTTGCAACGCTTGGTGCAAGCTCCTGAGCTAGCCGGCGATGCGCTCGAAGGGCTCGGCTACATCGCCGCCAAACGTGGCGATTATCATCGCTCCGCTTCGCTCCTCGATCGCGCAGCGGCACTCAATCCTGATGCTGTCGAACTGTTGCTATACACCGGCACCGTTCACGTCCGTGCCGGTCAGTTGCGTGCCGCACAGGACTGGTTTCTGCGATGCCTCGCACGCCGACCAGGCTGGGTGCCGGCCCTGCTGAATCTTGTGGATGTGCACATTCGATTGCGGGAGTACGACGCAGCCCATGCCCGGGTAAAGCAGGCGCAGTGCGCTTATCCCACGTTGGCGGCGGCGCACTTTGCACAGGGTCGCGTGTTTGGCGCTGAAGGCCGCTACACCGAAGAGATCGCCGCCTATCGCCGCGCCATTGCACTGAAGCCGGATTTTGTGGATGCGTATGTGAACGCTGGTGTCGCCTTGCGCGACCTGCGGCGCTTTGACGACGCGCTGACGATGTTCAAGAAAGCACTGGCCATCGATCCCGACCACGCCGGCGCACGCACCAATCGCGCGCAGACCAATCTGCAGCTTGGGCGCTACGAACATGGTTGGCGTGACTACGAATGGCGCTGGCGTGACGGCGGACAGTTTCACGGCTTGAAGGGTCCGGCATGGCGTGGTGACACACCGATCGCGGGAAAGACGATCCTGGTTCATGCAGAACAAGGGTTGGGCGACATATTGCAGTTCGTGCGGTATGTGGCCTATTTTGAGGGATTGGGTGCAAGGGTGATGTTGCGCGTGCCGGAATGCCTCGTCGCGCTGTTGGCTTGCCGGGGTGAGCCCATCGGTACCGATTCAGCCATGATCGCGCCCGCGGCCCCTTCTGGTGCTCGCGTTTTACCCGACTGCGTGGCAGCGGTGGTAAACGAGGCGGCGCCGCTGCCGGCCTACGATGTTCACATACCGCTGCTCAGCCTGCCGCTCGCATTTATCAAGCGCGAGCGACACGTGCCGGCGTGTGTGCCGTATTTGCACGCAGAGGTGAGTCGAATGACCGTTTGGCGCGCGCGCATTGACGCGTTGAATGCGCAACGGCGGCCTACTGTTGGATTGGTGTGGTCGGGCAGCCGCAAGCTCGAGGACGACAACCGATCGACGGCGCTTGCGCAATGGGCGCCGATCTTCGGCCTGCCGGTGCAGTTCGTGTCGTTGCAGAAAGAGGTTCCCGATGCGGATACCGATTCCTTGAGTCAGTTTTCGAATCTGGCCGACGTATCAGGCGATCTGCATGATTTTGCCGACACCGCTGCCGCCATGTGCTGCCTGGACCTGATCGTATCGATCGACACGAGCGCTGCGCATCTCGCTGGAGGCCTCGGCCTGCCGGTGTGGCTTGCCTTGGTGCATGCGGCCGACTGGCGCTGGCAGCTTGATCGCAGCGATTCGGACTGGTATCCGAGCATGACGCTCTACCGCCAGCCGGCAAGGAACGATTGGGACGGCGTCATCGCGCAGATCGCCGCTGCGTTGGCGGCGCGCTTTGCGCGTTGATGTGATTGATGTCTCGACATGAAAAAGGGCCGTGCAGCACAGATGCCGCACGGCCCACACGCAGTCTGGGATAAGCGTTATGCCGGGACTTCCTCACGCAGCGCAAGGCCCAGGGCCTTTGCCACGCCTTCCGCATACGCCGGATCGGCACGGCGGAAATGTTCGAGCTGACGGCGCTGAATTTCTTCGGGCACGTCGGCCATATGGCGACCGATGTTGGCAAAGAGGCGTGCCTTCTCGTCGTCGGTCATCAGGAGGAACAGATTGCCCGGCTGCGAATAGTAGTCGTCGTCCACACGATGATTCCAGCGGTCGGCGGCTTGACCGTCCAACGCCAAGGGCGGTTCGGCGGCTGAGGGCGTTTCCTTCCATTGGCCGTAGCTGTTGGGTTCGTAGTTCTTGGTGCCGCCCAGATTGCCGTCGGCGCGCATACCGCCATCCCGATGGAAGCTATGCATGGGGCATCGCGGTTGATTGACCGGGATCTGATGATGGTTCACACCCAGACGGTAGCGCTGCGCATCGCCGTACGAGAAGAGGCGACCCTGCAGCATTTTGTCGGGTGAGTAGTCGATACCGGGCACCACGTTGGCGGGCGTGAGCGCCGCTTGTTCCACATCGCCGAAATAGTTGTCCGGGTTGCGGTTCAGTTCGAGCGTGCCCACTTCGATCAACGGATAGTCGCCATGCGGCCATACCTTGGTCAGATCGAACGGATTGATGTGATACGTGGCCGCATCGGCCTCCGGCATGATCTGCACTTTCAACGTCCAGCGCGGGAAGGCGCCATTGGCGATGTGATTGAACAGATCGCGTTGCGCGCTTTCGCGGTCGCCGGCCACGACATCCGCGGCTTCCTGGTCGGTATAGTTTTCCACGCCCTGCTCCGAGCGGAAATGGAATTTCACCCAGAAGCGCTCGCCATCGGCATTGACGAAGCTATACGTGTGCGAACCGAAGCCGTGTTGCTGGCGGTAATTCTTCGGCAGGCCGCGATCGCTCATCAGGATCGTTACCTGGTGCAGCGATTCCGGGCTCAGTGACCAGAAGTCCCAGGCGGCGGTGGCGCTGCGCAGGTTGGTTTGCGGATCGCGCTTTTGCGTGTGGATGAAGTCCGCGAACTTGAGCGGATCGCGCACGAAGAACACAGGGGTGTTATTGCCCACCAGGTCCCAGTTGCCTTCGTCGGTATAGAACTTCACGGCAAAGCCGCGGACGTCGCGCTCGGCATCGGCTGCACCCCGTTCACCGGCCACCGTCGAGAAACGCAGAAAAACGGGCGTCTCTTTGCCCACTTCCGAAAAAATCTTGGCGCGTGAGTACTTGCTGATGTCCTGGGTCACGGTAAACGTGCCGAAGGCACCCGAGCCTTTGGCGTGGACGACACGCTCGGGGATCCGTTCACGGGCGAAGTGGGCCAGCTTTTCGATCAGCCACACATCTTGCAGCAACACCGGGCCGCGCGGGCCGGCGGTCAGTGAATGATTGTTTGAGGCGATGGGGGCGCCGGCAGCATTGGTCAGTGTCTTATCGCTCACGTTCACTCCTTGGATGTTGTGCTGACGACTGCAAGTGGAAAGGCGGTCGTTGCAAGCTAGGACTGAATCGTAAAGTTTGCTCAGCCAAAGAGGAAATTGATTGTTATTTAATAATCGATAGTTAATGCCAATGATCGGAGCCGGTGGCGCATGTGGAGATGACGTAGCGTGGAGATGGCGCAGCATGGAGATGGCGCAGCATGGAGATGCCGCAGCATGGAGATGCGACGAGACCTGAACGGCAAGCACGGTCTAGCTGGATCGAAGGCGGGCTTGGTTGGATTTCGCTCGCGCCACGCCTTCATCCCTGAATCTGGGCGACTCACAGACGAAAAAAAACCCGGCACCGCGATGGGCGGCCCGGGTTTTTCCGTGTGCGGCGATCAGCGCTTGGCGGTGACGGCCGTTTGCGCTTTGGTCGCGTTTTCCATCTTCTTGGTGATGTAGTACTGCTGAGCGATCGACAACGTGTTGTTGACGCACCAGTACAGCACCAGACCGGCCGGGAAGAAGAACATCATGCCGCCGAACACCAACGGCATGACCATCATGACCTTGGCCTGGATGGGGTCCGGGGGCGTCGGGTTCAGTTTGATCTGCAGGAACATCGTACCCATCATGATGGCGGGCAGGATGAACCAGGGATCGCGCACCGAGAGGTCATGCACCCACAAAATCCACGGCGCGCCGCGCATTTCGACGCTGGCCAGCAGCACCCAGTACAGCGAGATGAACACCGGGATCTGCACCACCATGGGCAAGCAGCCGCCCAGGGGATTGATCTTCTCGGTGCGATACATCTCCATCATCGCGGTGTTGAGCTTTTGCTTGTCGTCGCCGTACTTCTCTTTCAGCGCCATCAAACGCGGCGACACGGCCTTCATGCGCGCCATCGACTTGTAGCTGGCGGCGGCCAACGGGTAGAACACGGCCTTGATCAGCACGGTGAGCGCCACAATGGCCCAGCCCCAGTTGCCCAGCAACGAGTGCAACCAGGTCAACAGACCGAAGATCGGCTTGGCGATAATCGTGAGCCAACCGTAGTCGACCACCAGATCCAGGCCGGGGGCCAAGGCGGCCAGGGCTTTCTGATCCTGCGGGCCAACCCAGAGGTGCGAATCCACGGCAGCGGTCGCGCCAGGAGCGATGGCGCCCACCGCTTCGATCGAGCGTGCGGCGTACAGGTTTTCCGACACCTTCAGCACTTCGTTGGTGCGTTGCTTGCCTTGCGGCGGCACCCAGGCGCTGGCGAAGTAATGCTGCACCACGCCGATCCAGCCGTTGTCGGCTTGCTTGACGTAGGCGGCCTTGCCTTTGTTGATGTCCGAGAAGGTCATCTTCTGGAACTTCTCTTGTTCCGAGTAGACGGCCATGCCGGTAAACGTGTGATAGAAGCTCGACGTATCCGACGGATCGTTGCCGTCGCGCTCGAGTTGCAGGTACAGCGCGGGATTGATCTCGGCCGAACCGGTGTTCACGAGCTGATGCTTGACGTCGATGGCGTAGGCGCCACGGTGCAACGTGAAGGTTTTGATGACCTTCAGACCGCCCGACTCGCCTTCGAACGTGACGACGAGGTTTTCACCGTTCATCGTGCGCTCGGTCGACGTCATGCGGAACGGCGTCTGGTGCGTGGGGAAACTTTGCCCAGCGGCCGCGCCAACGGTCCCCGACTGCACGATGTAGTGCAGGGCGTTGGAATTATCCAACAGCACGAACGGCTGATCGAGGCCGGAAACGGGGTACTTGAGCATCTCGGCGCGCACAAGCTGCGCGCCGGCGGTCGTGAACGTCAGACGCAGCACATCGCTTTCAATAACGATTTCCTGGCTCTGCGCGTTGCCTGCGGTGCCTGTGGAACCCGGAACGGCATCGCTGGCCGCAATGGCGGCTTGCTGCGGCGAATTCGGGATCGAAGGCGTCGTTTTGTCGGTCGTGCGCGACGGCTCGACCTGGCTCGCGGGCGCAGGGCCACCGAACAGCGACTGTTTACCGTGTTGAACCTGCCAGTTGTTCCACAGCAGCAACAACGAGAAAGAGAAGATCATCCAGAGGACGGTACGTCGGATATCCATGGTGCCTACAAAGTGAAGAGCGGACTTGCAAAGCCCACGAGTTTAGCTTTATTCGTGGCGAGCGCGGCCGTGACGGGCGCAGCAGGAGGCCTCCCCGGTCGAACCGGCGGGAGGGACGGGGTCGTAGCCGCCCGGACTGAACGGGTTGCAACGACCGATACGACGAAGGCCCAGCCAGACGCCTTTAAGCGCGCCGTGTTGTTCGATCGCCTCGATTGCATACGCCGAACAGGACGGCGTAAAGCGGCATTGTCGCCCGATCCAGGGACTCAGGAAAAACCGGTAGAACCGGATCGGAGCGATGACTAAGGCCTTGATCATCGTTTGACACGCCTGAAATGCCCATCGGCCTCATCGCGGGTCGTGCGCTTGATGTGCGTCAGCGACCCTTCGGGCACCCGGGCGTTCAGCCGCACCACATAGTCGGCCACCGGCAACGTATGCCGCGTCATGCGAAACGATTCGCGAATCGCTCGCTTGATGGCGTTGCGCGTGGACGCATGCGGCGCGAAGCGCTTGGCGATGATCAGCCCAAGCCGCGCGGTGTCTTGCGCCGGCGCTGCCGCTGCGGACGTCAATACGAAAAAAGCCCCTCGCGCCAACCGCCGGCCTTTCAGCGCGGCAGAAAACTCCGAGGGGCGATGCAGGCGAGCTTCGGGCGGAAAGCGATAAAGCCCCCGAGTCGATGCGGCAAGCGCATCGGGGCGGGCTATCGCGTCTTGCGAGGCATCACCGGCGTTCACGGACGGCGTCCGCAGATCGCGGCCGAATCCGTCGGCAGCGATTAGACGGCCAGGCGCTTGCGGCCCTTGGCGCGACGGGCGCTCAGAACGGCACGGCCCGAACGGGTTTTCATGCGAAGACGGAAACCGTGGGTGCGCTTGCGACGGGTAACGGAAGGTTGATAAGTGCGTTTCATGAAAGATCCACAAAGAACAAGTCAGAAGGGTCCTGCCCGGCGGGTATAAAGACGGTGCCCACGGCGCTACGCCATGACGCATCCAACCTTCTGACAGACAGAATTCGGCAAAGCCCAGCATTTCAGCAAGTTTTCTCTTGCTTGTCAAACAGTTAGCCGGGCTGTTCGTGCGCGCAAATGGCACAGCCTGTGGATAACCTGGGCCGAGGCAAGGTAGAATCGAGGTTTGAATAGCGAGCGACATGAAAGATTTCTGGCAGACCTGCGTCAGTCGCCTTGAGCAGGATTACCCCCCCCAACAGATCAGTGCGTGGATTCGTCCACTGGTTCCGCTCGACTTCGATGAGTCGTCGGCGGTGCTGCGTGTGGCTGCGCCCAACCGCTTCAAGTTGGATTGGGTGCGCAAGAATTTTTCACATCAGATAGAGACGATCGCGGCCGAATGGTTCCAGCGTCCGGTGCAAGTATTGTTCGAATTGCCCACGCAGTCGGGTGCACCGCGCATCGCGCAGCCTTCGCGCGCGCCTACGCCTACTGGCGCGGCGCACGCGATGGCGGCACCCACGCAGCATGCTCAGGCAGCCCCTGCGCAGCACTATGCGCCCCCGAGCGGTCCGGCCAACGGCATGAATAGCCCCGGAACCGGACCCGCTTTCGGGCAGCAGGCGCCGCTCCCGCCGGGCTATAACCCGAGCCTCGATACGCTCCCGCCCGCCTCGCTGCCGTCCGCTGCGCCGCCTTATTCCGGCACGCCCATGCACTCCGGCGCCTCGTCACCGGTTGCGCCTTCGGCGCCCGTGCATTCGGGCGCGTCCGCGCCGGGCATCTCGGCGGCCCAGGCGCAAGCCGATGCGGCCAATATCGTCTACGAACGCTCGCGTTTGAACACCGACCTGACGTTCGATAATTTCGTCACGGGTAAAGCCAACCAGCTGGCGCGTGCGGCGGCCCTGCAGGTCGCCGAAAACCCCGGCATTTCGTACAACCCGCTGTTTTTGTACGGCGGTGTGGGTCTGGGTAAGACGCACTTGATTCACGCCATCGGCAACGCCATGGTCGCGGCCGGTACCGGTGTGCGCGTGCGCTATGTGCATGCCGACCAATACGTGTCCGATGTGGTCAAGGCCTACCAGCGCAAGGCGTTCGACGAATTCAAGCGCTATTACCACTCCCTCGATCTCTTGCTGATCGACGATATTCAGTTTTTCTCGGGCAAGAACCGCACGCAGGAAGAGTTCTTCTACGCGTTTGAAGCGATGGTGGCGCAGCGCAAGCAGATCATCATCACCAGCGACACGTATCCGAAGGAACTCGCCGGTATCGATAGCCGGTTGATCTCGCGTTTCGACTCGGGTCTCACGGTCGCGATCGAGCCGCCCGAACTCGAGATGCGCGTGGCCATTTTGCTGCGCAAGGCCGAGTCCGAGGGCGTACCGATGCCCGAGGAAGTGGCGTTCTTCATTGCCAAGCATTTGCGCAGCAACGTGCGCGAGCTCGAAGGCGCATTGCGCAAGGTGTTGGCGTATGCGCGGTTCCACGGCCGCGATGTGCTCACCGTCGATGTGTGCAAGGACGCGCTCAAGGATCTGCTGTCGGTATCGAACGGGCAGATCACGGTAGAGAATATCCAGAAAACGGTGGCCGATTTCTACAAAATCAAGGTCGCCGACATGTATTCGAAACGCCGGCCCGCCAATATTGCGTTGCCGCGCCAGGTGGCGATGTACCTGGCCAAGGAGTTGACCCAAAAAAGCCTTCCGGAAATCGGCGACCTCTTCGGAGGCCGTGACCATACGACGGTCTTGCATGCCGTTCGCAAGATTTCCGACGCCCGCGCCAAACAGGCGGAGCTCAACCATACCCTGCACGTGTTGGAACAAACTCTAAAAGGATGAACATGCAACTCGTACAAACACCGCGCGATGCGTTGCTCAAACCGTTGTCGATCGTGGCGGGCATCGTCGAAAGACGCCATACCCTCCCGATCCTCGCGAACATCCTCATGCGCAAAGAGGGCAATCGTGTGTCGTTCATCGCGACCGACCTCGAAGTGCAGATCACCACGCATGCCGATTTCGGCGTCGGTCAGGACAACGAGTCCATCACCGTCGCGGCGCGCAAGTTGCTCGATATCCTCAAGGCGTTGCCCGGCACGGGCGACGTACGGTTGGGGCTGGCGAGCAACAAGCTGTCCGTGCAAACCGCCAAGAGCCGGTTCAACCTGCAGACGCTGGCCGCGACCGAGTTTCCGACCGTCGCACAGCCCGAGCAATGGGATGTCTCGCTGACGATGCCGCAAAAGACGCTGCGTCATGTGCTCAACATGGTGCACTTCGCGATGGCGCAACAAGACATCCGCTATTACCTGAACGGTATGCTGCTGGTGTTCGAACCCGGTCACGTGCGTGCCGTGGCGACTGACGGTCACCGTCTGGCGCACTGCGCCACCGTGGCCGATGGCATCGAAGCGCGCCACGAAGTGATCGTGCCGCGCAAGACCGTGCTCGAAATGCAGCGGCTGTTGAGCGATACCGAAGAGCCGGTGTCGATCGACGTGGCGCCGGGCCAGATCCGGTTCCGCTTCAGCGATATCGAGTTGGTGTCCAAGCTCGTGGAAGGTAAGTTCCCCGACTTCACGCGCGTCATTCCCACCAACTACACGCGTCATTTCGGCGTGAGCCGCGAAGCGTTGCAAGGCAGTCTGCAGCGCGCCGCCATTCTCACCACCGATAAGTTCAAGGGTGTGCGTCTGCAGTTGGGCGAACATCTGATGAAGATCTCGTCTTCCAACGCCGAGCAGGAAGAGGCGCAGGAAGAAATCGATATCGATTACAGCTTCGAGCCGCTGGACGTTGGGTTCAACGTCAGCTACTTGCTCGATGTCCTGGGTAATGTGAAAACCGACCAGATTACGTGGTCGGTGATGCCGGACGCCAACGCCTCCGCGCTCATCACGCTCCCCGAAGACGACCAGTTCAAATACGTCGTCATGCCGATGCGCATCTGAGCGACCTCCTGTCGCACAGTTAATGCGTTTCGTCGCCGTTGCCGGAAGGTCCGGCAACGGTCAGGCCGCAAGGCCGTTTATAAGGTGATCCCCTTCAAGCTATGTCAGATCAACAGAACGCCACTCCCGACAACGCCGCTTACGGCGCCGATTCCATCAAGATGCTCAAGGGCCTGGAGGCCGTGCGCAAGCGCCCCGGCATGTACATTGGCGATACGTCCGATGGCACCGGTCTGCATCACATGGTTTTCGAGGTTGTCGACAACGCCATCGATGAAGCGTTGGCGGGGCATTGCGACGATATCGTCGTCACGATCCACACCGACAATTCGATTTCGGTGACCGATAACGGCCGCGGCATTCCGACCGACATCCACAAGGATGACGAGTTTCATCGCAGCGCCGCCGAAATCGTCATGACCGAGCTGCACGCCGGCGGTAAATTCGACCAGAACTCCTATAAGGTTTCAGGCGGGTTGCACGGCGTGGGCGTGTCGTGCGTGAACGCGTTGTCGGAGTGGTTGCGGCTGACGATTCGCCGCAACGGCAAAGTGCACCAGATGGAGTTTCGTCAAGGTGCGCGCGTCGAGCCGCTGACCGTCACGGGCGACACCGAAAAGCGCGGTACCGAAGTGCGCTATCTGGCCGATTCGACGATCTTCAACAACATCGAATACCACTACGAAATCCTGGCCAAGCGCCTGCGCGAATTGTCGTTCCTGAATAACGGCACGAAGATTCGCCTGGTCGACGAGCGTCAGGGCAAGGAAGAGAACTTCGCGTTCTCCGGTGGTGTGCGCGGCTTTGTCGAGTACATCAACCGCGCCAAGACCGTGCTGCATCCGAACGTGTTCGCGGTGGAAGCCGAGTCCAGCGTGGGCGGCACGAGCGTGGGCGTCGAAGTGGCGATGCAATGGAACGACGGCTACAGCGAAAGCGTGCTGTGCTTCACCAACAACATCCCGCAGCGCGACGGCGGTACGCACATGACGGGGCTGCGCGCCGCCATGACGCGCGTGATCAACAAGTACATCGCCGATAACGAACTGGCCAAGAAAGCCAAGGTCGAAACCACCGGCGACGACATGCGCGAAGGCTTGTCGTGCGTGCTGTCGGTGAAGGTGCCTGAGCCCAAGTTCAGCAGCCAGACGAAAGACAAACTCGTATCCAGCGAAGTGCGCCCTGCCGTCGAAGATGCCGTGGGCCGTACGCTGGAAACGTGGTTGCTCGAGCACCCGATCGACGCCAAAGCCATGTGCGGCAAGGTGATCGAGGCTGCGCGCGCGCGTGAAGCCGCTCGCAAGGCGCGCGAAATGACGCGTCGCAAGAGCGTGCTGGAAGGTGCCGGCTTGCCCGGTAAGCTCGCCGATTGCCAAGAGAAAGATCCCGCCTTGTGCGAAATCTACATCGTCGAGGGTGACTCCGCCGGCGGCTCGGCCAAGCAAGGCCGCGACCGTAAATTCCAGGCCATCCTGCCGCTGCGCGGCAAGGTGCTCAACGTTGAAAAAGCCCGCTTCGATCGTCTGGTCGCAAGCGAACAGATCGCCACGCTGATCACCGCTTTGGGCACCAGCATCGGTCCGGACTTCAACGTCGAGAAGTTGCGTTATCACCGCATCATCATCATGACCGATGCCGACGTCGACGGCGCGCACATCCGCACGCTGCTCTTGACGTTGCTGTATCGCCAGATGCCTGAGCTGGTCGATCGCGGCTACGTGTATATCGCGCAGCCGCCGCTCTACAAGGTCAAGTACGGCCGCGAAGAACGCTACCTGAAGGACGCCGCCGAAGAGGCATCGTTCATGCTCAACGTGGCCTTGCGCGACGCCGAAGTGATCCCGGCCGGCGGCGACCCCATCCGCGGCGATGCCCTCACCGAACTCGCGCGTCAATACACGTTGGCCGACGCCGTGATCTTGCGTGCGACGCGCCTGGTGGACGAAGCGGCGCTGTCGGCCATTGCCGAGGGCGTTTCGATCAACATCGAGAACGAAGAAAAAGCGACCGACTCGGCACTGCGTCTGCAAAACGCCTTGATCGATCCGCTCTTGCCTAACACGATCACTGTGACGGCCGAGTACGACGAGCCGAGCGAGAAGTATCGCTTGATGATTCGTCGCATGCATCACGGCAATATCCGCGTGAGCATGATCGATTCGAACTTCGTCAACGGCACCGACTACGGCATTCTCGCCAACTCCGCCGCGACCTTCCTGGGCCTGGTGGGCACGGGTGCGGTAGTGGCGCGCGGTGAAGGCGAGCGCCGCAAGGAGCAGCCGGTATCCGACTTCCGCGAAGCCATGCAATGGTTGCGCACCGAAGCCGACAAGGCCGTCAGCAAGCAACGCTATAAGGGTCTGGGTGAAATGAACCCGTCGCAGTTGTGGGAAACCACGATGGACCCCAAAGTGCGCCGTTTGTTGCGTGTGCAGATCGAAGACGCGATTGCTGCGGACACGATGTTCACCACGCTGATGGGCGACGATGTGGAACCACGTCGTGCGTTTATCGAAACGCATGCGCTGCAGGCTGGGAACATCGATATTTGATGCGGCTCGGTTTGCCGTCACGCGATTGAACGCGTGATGCAGAAAGGCCCTCTTTGCGGAGGGCCTTTTTCATTAGCGCGGGAGGGTGAAGCGTGGGCCGAGGTTGCATTGCAATCCGACCTCGGCGACCCGGCCACGCTACCACGCCACGCTACTTGTGATGACGCTCAACGGCCGTGATCCATTCGGACGCAGATCGTTCTTACGCGTCGATCTCAGTCGACAACGTAATCGCCTTGTTCGTCCCCAATTCGTCGAGCCGCGCCGTCAGCGCCGCATGCACGCGGTCGTAAGCGCCGCTACCCAACAACAGACGTTTCGGCGGCGACGCCGCATCTGCGCAGGCGATCATCGCAGTCACCATCTTTGCCGGATCGCCGGTCACGGCAAACGAGCCGTCTGCCAGCCCTCGCCGCACGTCGCCGGCCGGCGTGGCGTCGTAGACTGGCATCGGCTCGGCGGTAACCAGGCCGCCGGTGAAGGCGGTCCTGGCGGGGCCCGGTTCGATCAACGTAAACGTGATGCCGAACGGCGCAACTTCTTGCGCCACGGATTCGACAAACCCCTCGATCGCCCATTTGGTCGTGTGATACAGGCTGAAGTTGGGATACGCGATCTGCCCGCCTTCCGATGAGATTTGCAGAATGCGGCCACCGCCCTGCTCGCGCAGCAACGGCAATGCCGCGCGAATGACCTGAATGGAGCCGATGAGGTTGGTGTCGATCTGCTGGCGGATCTGCTCGTCGCTGGCCTCTTCTGCAGCACCGAACAGGGCGTAACCCGCGTTGTTGACGACGACGTCGATGCGGCCGAGTTCGGCGAAGGCGCGACCAACGGTGGCGCGAATTGCGGCGGTGTCCGTCACGTCGAGCGCTGCGACCCAAAGCCGGTCGCCGTATTGGCTTTTGAGCGCAGCGAGCACGTCGGGTTGGCGCAATGTGGCGGCAACGCGATCGCCGCGTGCCAACAGACGTTCGGTGAGTTCGCGTCCGAAGCCTTTGGAGGCGCCGGTGATGAACCAAGTTTTAGCCATGTGTCGATCTCCTGATATGGGGGTGACGACGCTTGTGCGGCGTCCATGGCAATCAAGATAGGCCGATCTGGCTGCTGATACTATCCACCTAATCTGGCATGAGTTAGTGAAAATTCCCCATGAATGAACAGCCGACGTTGAATGATCTAAGGGCGTTTGCTGCCATCGTGGCGCATCGCAGCTTTCGGCAAGCGGCAGATGAACTTGGATTGTCGCCATCGAGCTTGAGCCACATGATGCGCGCGCTCGAACGCATGATGGGCGTGCGGCTGCTCAACCGCACCACTCGCAGCGTGTCGCCTACCGAGGCTGGCGAGCAGTTGGTGGCGCGCTTGCGGCCGGTGCTCGAGGACTTGAGTATCGCGTTGGACGAGGTAGGCACGTTTCGCGATCGGCCTAGCGGCTCGATCAAGATCAATGCGAGTGAACCGGCCGCGCGCGTGCTGCTGCAAAGGGTGGTGCCCACGTTCCTGGCGCGGTATCCCGAGGTGACGTTGGACCTGACCACCGATGGGCGGCTCACCGATATCGTGGCGGGCGGCTTCGATGCAGGCGTGCGTTTGGGTGAAGCGGTGCCGCGCGACATGATTGCGGTGCCGTTTGGCGGCGATGTGCGCTTTATCGCGGTGGCGTCGCCGGCGTATCTCAAGGCGCATCGCGCACCTGAGGTGCCGGATGATTTAAAGCAGCATGCGTGCATTCGGTTTCGGTTGCCGAGCGGCAAGCCCTATCGATGGGAGTTTTCCAGACGTGGGCAAGAAATCGAGGTGGATGTGCCAGGCGCGTTGACGCTGGATCATCTGGGGTTGATGACCGAGGCGGCAGTGGATGGGTTAGGGATCGCTTATGTGGTGGATCGCAGTGCGCAGCCGTATCTGGAAACCGGACAATTGGTGCAGGTGCTGGTCGATTGGTCGCCGGCCATCCCTGGCCTCTTTTTGTACTACCCCGGCCATCGCCATGTGCCGGCAGGGCTGCGGGCATTTATCGATGTGCTGAAAGCGCAGCGCATCGAGGCGCCATCCCCGCCGTTGCCGCGTCGCCCGACGTCAACGCGGCAGCCGCGTCGCGCGCCAACACACGAGTGAACCTGCGGTGACCATCACCACCCCCTGCCAGAACGCCACGGAGGGCTGCGTGCGCAGCCACAGGCTGGCGAGCAACACCGAGAGCACCGGGGTGAAGTAAGACGCCGCGGCGAGGACCGCGATCCGTCCGTGTTGAACGCCCAGGTTCCAGCAGGAGTAACCCGTTGCCGTCAAAATCGACAACACCAGCACCTGCGCACCGCTTTCGAGCGTGATGGCAATCGGCGGCTCGTCGCCCAGGGCATATTTTGTCCACAGCACAGCGGCGGTGGCGAGCAGAAACCACGCCACGCCACTTTTGCCGCCGCCGAAGCGTCGCGTGAGCACCGAGTACATTGCCCACAGAAAGGCCGCAGCGAACGCGAGGCCATACGCCGTCGCATTGCCTTGAAGGTTGCTGGCGAACAGCTCGGGTGACCAACCTCCCGACCCTTTCATCACCCAGACGATGCCCAGAAACGAGAGCACCGCACCTGGGATCAGCATCAGAGATCCCCTTTGCTGCCCGCAGAGCACGGCGAGCAGAATCGTCAGGCATGGCCAGAGATAATTGATCATGCCGAGTTCCATGGCCTGCGAGCGGTCGTGCGCAAGGCCAATGGAGAGCGAGAGGCACACCTCATACGCGACGAAGAGCAGCCCGCCCACAAAGAGGTAGATCGGGTTGAACGTGCTCAGCCGCGGCAATCCCCTCACCAGACACACCAGAAGCCCGCTGGTGGTGAAAATCACGGCGGCCCCACCCGTGGGGCCCAGTGCCTCCGCAATCGTGCGGATGAGCCCTACGGAGGCGCTCCAGAACAGGATGGCAAGCAATCCAATCGACGTAGCGGATTGCACGCTATAGGACGGATTCGACGGCGATGAGGCGTTCATATTGCGCTGCAGAGAAGATGCGCCACCGTATCACCGATTTTGCGGTCACATGCCCGACAGTTGCCCAGCCAAGGTGCCCGGCCCGCGCAAACCCCGATTGACGCTGACCCTACCCTTACGAATAATCCCCGGTTACCCATAGTCGGTACTAATCCGGAGTTGTTATGAAGTTACGCGCTACCCGCGCCCTGATGGTCGGCGTTATCGGCCTCGCAGGTCTGACTGGCGCGGCCTCCGCCCAGACGCTGAAGATCGCCTTGTCCGCCGAACCTACGTCGGCCGACCCCAATTATCACAAGATGACGGCTAACGATGCGTTGGCCACCCACATTTACAGCTACCTGGTCGCGCGCGATGCGGACATGAATCTGGTGCCGTCGTTGGCCACGTCCTGGAAGACGTTGGACGACACGACCTGGGAATTCAAGCTGCGCAAGGATGTGAAATTCTCGAACGGCAAACCGCTGACGTCCGAAGACGTGCTGTTCACGATCTGCCGCACGCTGAATAACGAGACCAACGTGTCGGCGTCTTACACCGACGTGACCAAGCGCCTGGCCGATGTGCAAACGCCCGATCCGTATACCGTGATCGTCAAGACCAATGGTCCGCTGCCGCTCTTGCCGGCGGAATTCGCGCGCTCGTTGCCGATCCTGTGGAACGGCATCGTCGAGCACGGTCCGCTCACGTACAAGCCGAAGGAAGGTTGCGGCGTGACGGGCCCGTGGCCCACCGCCGGCGACTTCAACTCCGGCAAGATCAATGTGGGCTCCGGTCCGTATCTGCTCAAGTCGTATGTGAAGGGCTCGGGCGTGGTGCTCACGCGCAACGACAACTACTGGGGCACCAAGCCCGCGTGGGAAGAAGTGCGTCTGATCCCCGTGCCTAACGCGGGTCCGCGTTTGACGGGTCTGTTGTCGGGTGACTTCGATGTGATCGAAAACCCGGCCGCGCGCGACCTGCCGCGCATCAAGGAAAACGCCAAGCTGGCCTTCGTGTCGACCCCGTCGACGCGCCTGATCTTCTGGCAACCCGATATCGGTCGCAACCCGACGCCTTTTGTGAAGACGGCGGACGGCAAGAACCCGCTGGCTGACGTGCGTGTGCGCCAGGCAATTTCGATGGCCATCGATCGCAAGGCCATCGTGTCCCGCATCATGGACGGCATGGCTACGCCCGCCTACCAGTACATGCCCGATGGCATGTTCGGCACGGTGCCGAACGTGAAAGAGATTAAGTACGACCCCGAAGGCGCCAAGAAGTTGATGGCGGAAGCGGGCTATCCGAACGGCTTCGAGATGACCATCTCCTCGCCCAACGATCGCTATGTGAACGACGGTCAGATCTCGCAAGCGGTGGCGCAATACCTGTCGCGTATCGGTATCAAGGTGAACGTGGATGCGATGACGGCATCGATCTACTTCTCCAAGCGTGCCAAGCGCGACTTCAGCTTCTCGATGGGCGGTTGGCCGTCGGAAGTGGGTGAGTCGTCGGCGTTGTTCCAGCTGTGGGTGGTGTCGACCGATGCGCCCAAGGGCCAGGGCACGAGCAACTACGGTGCGTTCAGCAATGCCGAGTTCGACAAGGTGTACCTCGAAGGCGCGAACACGGTCGATCCGGTCAAGCGTAAAGCGCTTTACGAGAAGGCCACGCAAATTGCGTTGGACAATGTGCCGCTGATTCCGCTGCACTTCGAAAGCACGATCTGGGCGTTCCGCAAAGATCTGAACTACGAAGGCCGCCGCGATCAATACACGTTGGCCAATTCGGTCACGCCGGCGAAGAAGTAAGCGACGGAAGCGAGTGAGTGCGGGTGAGGGTGTTGGGCGTTGAATGAACGCGGTGTTCGCACCGTCTCGCGCATTCGGTGATTGCAAGGAGATAGGCCCCAAGGATCGCATGATCCGTGGGGCCTTTCTTTTGCATGGCGCACGTACACGGAATTTTGTTTTGTTCAGGCGCTCAGCGTCTCGATCTTCGGCTTACCCACCGCAAACGATGCGCGCTGAATGCGCCCATCGATCACCTCGTACACGCACAGCATTTCCACAGTGCCGCGTCCTTCGGGAAAGTTGCGCGTGACCAATTCGAAATCGCTGACGACGTTTTCCATTACCGTGCGCGACAGCAGCCGGGCGTGCAGATCGGGTTCGGCAAGGCGCGCGGCGAAACGCGTGCGCAGGGTCTCATGGCCGCGTGCCAGAAGCTCGCCGTGCAGGGCGTATTGTTCCGCGTCTGGCGCGTAGGTGTGCAGCAGGGTTTCCAGGTCCTTGGCGTTGTAGGCGTCGAGCTGCTTTTGCACGACGGCAATGGCGGTGTCTTGAATCACGTGTGGCATTCCGAGAAAGTTATTGGTGAATGTGCGGTCGGTGTACTTGATGCAGCGTACGGCTACGTTCACGCCACCTACAAGCCGGCGTCGCAGTTCCAGCAGGTTCAGCATTTTTCAGTATCCCGACCTATCCGCATTATGCGGCACCGCACTAGGCCATCTGCTCGGCCAGCATATCTCGCGCGCGGGTGACGAAGCCGCTTTCGCCGTGGCGCGGTTCGAGTAGCTGAAATTCGACGGCGGGTAATGCCGGCAACTTATGCCCGCTGGCCAGCGCGGCAACGCCCTCGCACAGTGCGGATTCGTTCAGGCACGCGACACCCAATCCCGCTGCCAAGGCCGACTGCAGGCCTGCCACGCCGGAGGCCACGTGCGCCACGGTGAATGGCACCTTTGCCGCGCGCAGCCGCTTGATGGTGAACTGGTGCAGCGAGCAGGTATCTGGAAGCACCAGCAATCTCAGAGGCTGATCGCGATGATGCACGAGGCCGGATGCGCCCATCCAGATCAAGCGTTCGCGCCGCAAGGGCTGGGTCGTCTTCGTCGCCGTCTGCTTGCGTGGCGGTGCGATCAATGGGGCGGCTCTTGCATGGAGAATGCGCATGGTGAGACCCACGTCGAAGTCGCCCGCGGCGTAGCCGGCCTCGATCGCCCCGCTCTTCAACACGGTCACGTGCAAACGAAGCTGTGGGTACGCCACATTGAGGCGGCTAAGCAGGGTGGCCAGATCGCCTGGACGAAAATAGTCGGTCACGCCCAGGCGGAGCTCGCCCGCGAGCGCGTCGTCGTGCAGATCCCGCATCGCGCGATCCGAGAGCGCCACGATCTGCCGCGCATAGACGGCAAGCCGCTCGCCTGCGGCCGTTGCCGCCACGCCCGACTTGCTGCGCGTGAACAAGGGCACGCCGACGCGCGCCTCGAGCTTGCGCATCTGCTCGCTCACGGCCGACTGCGAAAGAAACACGCGAGGTGCTGCGGCCGTGAGGCTGCCGGCATCGATGACCGCGACGAAGGTGTTGAGCTGTTCGCTATCCAGAACGGGCATGGGACATCTATGTGAGAAACGGGTGATATCCATCATATCTTCCCGTTATTCAAATAGCACGATCTTCTCCACAATGGGGTGTCGCTCATCCCATCCCCTTATCTGGAGTCGTCATGCCTCATATCGTTATTCACCTCTCCGGCACGCCCGATCCGCAGTTGACGCGCAACGTGGTCGATCGCGTGGTGGACCTTACGCAATCGGTGCTCGGCAAGCAGCAACCCGTGATTGCGATCACGGTGCAGTACATCGCGGCAGACGCGTGGTTCATCGGCGGCGAAACGCTTGCGGACGTGAACCGGACAGCGTTTCACCTGGACATCAGCATCACCGACGAAACGAATACCAAAGCGGAGAAGGCCCGCTATCTGCGTCAGATTCATGCGGCGATGGCGGCACTGCGGCCCGATCTGCATGAGGTGTCGTATGTGCATCTGATTGATGCGCGCGCAGCGGCGTATGGCTACGGTGGATTGACGCAAGAGTATCGCCACCAGCAAGCCGGCGTTTGACCCAAGGGGCGAGCCTCAAGTCGAACGCCCTGCGCGCCTCAGTGATTATGACGCGGGAGCGTCCTGGCCACGCGATGAAATTTCACGGCATCCTCGATCACCGCGCCTTCGGACAAATGCCCTACCGTGCGGCGATAAATCATCTGCCATGGCGTGGCGTCGGCCGGAATGGCAGGTATCGTTTCTTCGCGTAGACGCCGCGCGATTTCCTCTTCGTCGACCAGGGCATCGCAACGTCCGCGGGTAAGGTCGATGCGGATCACGTCTCCGGTACGCAGCCACGCCAAGCCGCCGCCCGCGGCGCTCTCGGGGGAGGCGTGCAGGATCGACGGGCTATCGGCCGTACCGGACTGCCGGCCATCGCCAAGCGTCGGCAAGCTGTTGATGCCGCGTTTGATCAAGAAGTCGGGCGGCTGCATGTTGACCACTTCGGCCGAGCCCGGCCAGCCGATGGGACCGGCGCCGCGCATCACGAGAATCGAGTCTTCGTCGATGCCTAGCGCGGGATCATTGATGCGCTGGTGATAATCCTCCGAGCCATCGAAGACGGCAGCGCGGCATTCGAAGATGCCTTCGCGGCCGGGCTCGCTCAAGTAGCGATCGTAGAAGCCCTGTGAAATCACGCTGGTTTTCATGATCGCAAAGTCGAACAGGTTGCCGCGCAAGACCAGAAAGCCCGCGCGTTCCTTGATGGGTTCGTTGAACGCATAGATGACCTCACGGTCGTGGGACTCGCGGCCGATGAGGTTCTCACCCATCGTGCTGCCGGTGACCGTCATGCACGAGCCATCGAGCAGGTCGTTGTGCAGCAGCTCCCACATGATGGCGGGCACGCCGCCGGCACGGTGAAAGCGTTCGCCGAGATACGCGCCTGCGGGTTGCACGTTGGCCAATAGCGGGATGTCGTAACCATACTTCTGCCAGTCATCCAGCGTGAGTTCGACGCCCGCATGGCGCGCCATTGCCATCAGGTGGGGCTGGGCGTTGGTGGAGCCACCCAATGCCGTATTGGTGCGCACGGCGTTGATGAAGGCGGCCCGCGTCATGATGTCCGACGGCTTCACATCGGCCAGCACCAACTCCACGGCACGTTTACCGGTGCGGTAGGCGATCTGGCCGCGTTCGCGATACGTGGCCGGAATGGCCGCGCAGCCGGTGAGCGACATGCCCAGCGCTTCGGCCATGGCGTTCATCGTGGAGGCCGTGCCCATCGTGTTGCAGTGACCGAGCGACGGCGCGGAGTCGAGCGCCAGCTGGAGAAATTCCTGCTCGTCGATCTCGCCTGCGGCAAGCTTGCGGCGCGAGCGCCAGATCACCGTGCCGGAGCCCACCAGTTCGCCGTCGTGCCAGCCGTCCAGCATGGGGCCGCCCGAGAGCACGATCGCGGGGATGTCTACCGTGGACGCCGCCATCAGTGCAGATGGGGTGGTCTTGTCGCAGCCGGTGGTGAGCACCACGCCATCGATGGGGTAGCCGTAGAGAATTTCCACCAGTCCCAGGTATGCCAGGTTGCGATCCAGCGCCGCAGTAGGGCGCTTGCAGTTCTCGAAAATGGGATGCGTGGGAAATTCGATGGGAATGCCGCCGGCATCTCGAATCCCGTCGCGCACGCGTTTGACCAAGTCAACATGCACGCGATTACAGGGCGTGAGGTCGCTGCCGCTTTGAGCGATGCCGATGATGGGTTTGCCGGCGCACAGTTCCTCGGGCGTCACGCCATAGTTCATGAACCGCTCAAGATAGATCGCGGTCATGTCGATGTGATCGGGGTTCTGAAACCAGTCCAGCGAACGCAGGCGGCGGACGGGAGGGGATGTGGCCATGGCGGTGTCTCTACGGGTTCGGGCGTTTTGGAGCGGAGCGATCAGCACGCGGCACGCCTACCCGATTGGGAGGTGGACGACACGACGGCTTCCGACAACATATCATTGACGATACTTGGGTGAACGATTCGACCCAATGGGCCGACGTCAATGGGGGCGTGCTGAAGTGACTCGACAGGTTGGCCTAATGAGCCAGACGGATGGGTTACCCAGATGGCGCGAACGACTCGACCGAACGATCAGACTGACGCGTCAAACTTAATGACGCGTCCCAACGAGGAGCACGGACTTGAAACTTGTGAGATATGGCACCGCCGGCCAGGAGAAGCCCGGTTTGATCGATGCCGAGGGCGTGTTGCGCGATCTGTCGGCGCAGATTGCCGACGTCGGGGGCGAGCATTTGAGCCCTGCGTCGCTCACGCGTCTGGCGGCGCTGAATACGGCGTCATTGCCCGAGGTGCCGGGCAATCCGCGTCTAGGCCCGTGCGTGGCGGGCACCGGCAAGTTCGTCTGCATCGGGTTGAACTATTCCGATCACGCGGCTGAAGCGGGGATGCAGGCGCCGTCCGAACCCATCGTGTTCATGAAAGCGACTTCCGCCATCGTGGGACCCAACGACGACGTGCTGATCCCGCGCGGCTCGGAAAAGACCGACTGGGAAGTCGAGCTGGCCATTGTGATCGGCCGCACCGCGAAGTATGTGTCGCAAGCTGACGCGCTGGATTATGTGGCCGGCTATTGTGTGGCCAATGACGTAAGCGAGCGCGCGTTTCAGATTGAGCGCCAGGGGCAGTGGACCAAGGGCAAATCGTGCGACACGTTTGGGCCCATCGGCCCGTGGCTGGTCACGCGCGATGAGATCGGCGATCCCGGCAATCTGGATATGTGGCTGAAGGTGAATGGCGAGACCATGCAGCAAGGCTCGACGCGCACGATGATCTTCGGCGTGGCGCACATCGTGTCTTATCTCAGCCAGTTCATGTCGCTGCAGCCCGGCGATGTCATCGCAACCGGCACGCCGCCCGGTGTGGGCATGGGCAAGAAGCCGCAACGCTTTCTGAAACCAGGCGACGTGGTGGAGCTGGGAGTGGCCGGCCTGGGCGCGCAACGTCAAACGATGCGCGCCGATTGATTACGGCTTGGTGCAGAGGGCGCTGTTGGCGGTGGTGCAGTTCAGGAGCTCGAAGGTGTAACGACCTTGCGCCTGACCACCGTCGATGTAGCCGTAGCGCAGAAGTATGGAGTCGCCTTTGCGCAGGTTGGCATGTGTGCCCGACAACCTGATGTTTACCGCTTCCTTCTCTTCGTGGGTGCAGTCGTCGTCGTTGCGTGTGGCCCGCGCCTTGGCTGACTGCGAGAGCGCCATGCCGAACCGCGTGGTGACGATCTCGCGCTTGTCGGCGCCGATCTCGCGCACGATCTGCGGCTCGCTGGTGATCTGGCCACCCCAATCACACGCGATTACGGTCGAGGCCTGTGCTGTGCCGGCTGTCCATGCCAGGCACAGCACGGCTGCGATGGCGTAGCCCACACCACGAATCTTGTTTACTTCAACTTGACCAGACAACACGCACCGCACTCCTTGTGAAATTCGGCGCGTGGGGTTCTGCTAAAGGATCGACGCGCCGCCCGCCACGGTGATCATGGCGCCGGAAGTGTAGCTGCTTTCGTCCGATGCAAGCATCACATACGACGGCGCCAATTCAGCCGGTTGGCCAGGGCGATCGAAGGGCACCTGCGTGCCGAACTTGGCCACTTCCTCGGGCTTCATTGTCGACGGAATCAGCGGCGTCCATATGGGACCGGGCAGCACGGCGTTGGCCCGGATGCCGCGTTTGGCTAACGACTGCGCGAGGCCCGACGTGAAGTTGGTGATCGCGGCCTTGGTCGACGAGTAGGCCAGTTGGTTGGCGACAGGTTTCTTCGCATTGATCGATGCCGTGTTGACGATCGACGCACCGGCCTTCAAGTGCGGCAGGGCGGCTTTGATGAGATAGAACATCGCGTGGATGTTGACGGCGTAGTGGCGGTTCCAGTCTTCGACCGTGATGTCTTCGATCTCATCGACCGGGTTTTGATATGCCGCGTTGTTGACGAGCACATCCAGCCGTCCGAACTGCACCATGGCTTGCTTGACGATGCTTTCAGCGTGCGCGGGATCGGAAATGTCGCCGGGAATCAGCACCGCTTCGCGGCCCGCTTCCTTCACCCACTTTTCCGTTTCTTGGGCATCATCGTGCTCATCCAGATAAGACAGCACGAGGTCGGCACCTTCACGGGCATAGGCAATGGCCACGGCACGGCCGATGCCGCTATCGGCGCCGGTGATGATGGCGACTTTGCCGGCCAGCCGGTCGGACCCGCGATAGGTGGTCTCACCATGATCCGGGCGCGGTGTCATCGCATTGGTTTTGCCCGGGGGCGCTTGCTGCGCGGTATCGAACGTGGGCTTGGGGTACTCGGGAATGTGCATCGTGGCCATGAGTGCGGCTCCGGTTGAGGGAATGCCGGTTCAGCGCAAGATTGGTGCCGTGCGCTGCGTTGCCTGCCTAGCCAGTCGAGCCAGTCGAGCCAGTCGAGCCACGCTGTGCTGTGTTGAGCGCGCCAACCGCCGCTGCGGCCGCGAGTCTCCCCGATCCTGCGATATGCTCTGGCCTTGGCCAATTTGCTGCCGCGAATTCTGCGATACGACGATCATGATCAGGCTGTTACGCGCGCCCAATATGATGATGGCCCAGCACTGGGCCAATCTGCTTGAACAAGCCAACATCGCCTGCACGGTGCACAACCAGTATTTGCAAGGTGCGTTGGGCGATATCCCTACCGATCAATATGGCCCGGAAATCTGGATCGAGCACGCAAGCGACGAGGCGCAAGCCAACGCATTGATCGACCAGAGCCGGCGCGGGTCGACGGCTGTGGCGCCGAATTGGCATTGTCCGGCGTGCGACGAGTGGCTCGAGCCGCAGTTTGCGACGTGCTGGAACTGCGGCGCGTCGCGCGAGGGTTGACTCGCGTTCAGCGCTCCTCTTTGCATCGTTCGGTGCCAGACAATGTGCAGCGCAAAGCCCAGCCGCTCAAAAACGGTGGCAGGGCACGGCTGTTGGAATGGTGCGCTGCGGTGCCCGTAGATCGCGCCAATCTGATCGCGCCGCCGCGCCCGGTCTGACAGTCGACCGGCACTTCGCTTGCTGAGAGACCCCGCCGGTAGCGCGAACAGTTCCGGCCACCCAACGCGGGGCCAGGAGACGAACGGCGTTATAGTCCGGGCGGCGGCAAAAACCCCATTGCTTAAAAAACACGCCATCGTGGCCCTACGAATCGGTACGGCGCGGTGACATCGAGATTGAATACGTGGCAAAGATAGTGATTGTGGACGACGACCCGGATGTGGTGGGTGCGTTGCGAGAATGCTTGGTTGACGAAGGCCACGAGGTCTATACCGAGGCCAATGGTTTGCATGCGCTGTCGACCATGCTTCACGTGCGCCCGGATCTTGCGCTGTCGGATGTGACGATGCCTGACATGGGGGGCGTGCCGTTGCTGACCGCCATGCGCGACAACGCGTTTCTGGGTGAAGTGCCGGTCATCATGATGAGCGCGGCCCCGGAATCCAAGGTGGCCGATCAATGCAGCGGCTACGTGGCCTACCTGCAAAAGCCCTTCACGATGAAGTCACTCGTGGAAGTGGTGAACTGGCACTTGAGCGAGGCCGCCAAGCCGCGGCCGATGCGCCGGTAATTCGCTTATCTGCCCCCGATCGCGGGCGGCTTTGCCCACCGGCGGGATCACCAAGTATCATACGGGGTTGCTTTCATGCCTAACCGATAGGCGCTTGCCGCGCCCAGATCACGCCCCATGACCACTATTCTGCCTCACCTCCCCACCGGCCAAAAGGTCGGCATCGCCTTCTCCGGCGGCCTGGACACCAGCGCCGCGCTGCTGTGGATGCGCCACAAGGGCGCGATTCCCTACGCCTACACGGCCAATTTGGGTCAGCCGGATGAGCCGGACTACGACGCCATTCCGCGTCGTGCCAAAGAATACGGCGCCGAGAATGCCCGCCTGATCGACTGCCGCAAGCAGCTGGTGGCCGAAGGGATTGCTGCGCTGCAAAGCGGCGCCTTCCACATTTCGACGGCGGGGATCACGTACTTCAATACGACCCCGATCGGCCGCGCAGTCACCGGCACGATGCTGGTCGCAGCAATGAAGGAAGACGACGTCAACATCTGGGGTGACGGCAGCACGTTCAAGGGCAACGATATCGAGCGGTTCTACCGATATGGTCTGCTCACGAACCCCGACCTCAAGATCTACAAGCCGTGGCTGGATCAGGCGTTCATCGACGAGCTCGGCGGCCGGACCGAGATGTCCGAGTACATGCGCGCTGCCGGCTTCGACTACAAGATGTCGTCCGAGAAGGCGTACTCCACCGATTCGAACATGCTGGGTGCGACGCACGAAGCCAAGGATCTGGAGCACCTGAATTCCGGCATCAAGATCGTGCAGCCCATCATGGGCGTGGCATTCTGGCGTGACGACGTGGTGGTCAAGGCCGAAACGGTCAGCGTGCGTTTCGAGGAAGGTCAACCGGTGGCGCTGAACGGCGTCACCTATACCGACCCCGTCGAACTGCTGATGGAAGCCAACCGCATCGGCGGGCGTCACGGCTTGGGCATGAGCGACCAGATCGAAAACCGCATCATCGAAGCCAAGAGCCGCGGCATCTACGAAGCCCCGGGCCTGGCGCTGTTGTTCATCGCTTACGAGCGTCTGGTCACTGGCATCCATAACGAAGACACGATCGAGCAGTACCGCGACAACGGCCGCAAGCTGGGCCGCCTGCTGTATCAAGGCCGCTGGTTCGATTCGCAAGCCATCATGCTGCGCGAAACGGCCCAGCGCTGGGTCGCCAGCGCCATCACCGGCGAAGTCACGGTCGAACTGCGCCGCGGCAACGATTACTCGATCCTCGATACCGTGTCGTCCAACCTGACCTACAAGCCCGAGCGCTTGACGATGGAGAAGGGCGAGTCGACGTTCTCGCCGCAAGACCGTATCGGCCAACTCACGATGCGCAATCTGGATATCGTGGATACCCGCGAGAAGCTGGGCACGTATGTGAAGGCCGGCCTGTTGTCGTCGCCTGCCGGTTCGGCCCTGCCGCAACTGAAAGACACGACGAAGAAGTAAGCGTCGATTCCTCGCCGCACACGCTGCGGTCGCGGTAAAGAGAAGGGCTCCTGCGGGAGCCCTTTTTTCGTTGCCGCTAATACCCCGCATCAGAAATTCTGATTGGACGCGGGCGATATCCGAGGCCTAAGGTGCCCCTACAACGATTAAAAAACATACCGGAGAAGACAACATGGCACACGTCCGTCATATCGCTTTGGCGCTGGCGCTTTCCAGCGCCGCGCTCGCCGTTCAGGCCGGCACCGTTACGGTGATCACCTCGTTTCCGAAGGACCTCACGCAAGCCTACAAGAACGCCTTCGAGAAGGCGAATCCGGGCATCACGCTGGAGATCCTGAACAAGAACACGGTGGCGGGAATCGCTTATGTGCGCGAGACGCCGGCCGGCCAGCGCCCGGATGTGTTCTGGGCGAGTGCGCCGGATGCCTTCGAGGTGCTCAATCGCGACAAGCTGCTCGCCAAGGCGACCGACATCGCCAACCCGAAGGTGCCCGACAAGATCGGCAGCTTTCCGATCAACGATCCGGGCGGCATGTACTTCGGCCAGGCGCTGGCGGGCTACGGCATAATGTACAACACGCGCTATGTGAAGGCGAACAAGCTCCCGAATCCGGTGGAGTGGAAGGATCTGTTGGCGCCCGAGTGGTTCGGTCATGTGGGCATTACGTCGCCCTCGCGCTCGGGCACGATGCATTTGACGGCCGAGACGATTCTGCAGGGCGAGGGTTGGGAGGAGGGCTGGCGCACGTTGCTGCGTATGTCGGGCAACAGCAGCGCAGTCACCGAGCGGTCGTTCGGCGTACCCGATGGCGTCAACAACGGTCAGTTTGCCGCCGGTCCGGTGATCGACTTCTTTGGGCTCTCGAGCAAGTTCTCGAAGTTTCCGGTGGAGTTCGTCTACCCCAGCGAAACGGCAATCGTGCCGGCCAATATCGCGCTGATCGAAGGCGCCAAGAACGCCGCCGAAGCCAAGACGTTCATCAAGTTCACGCTCGATCAGGCGGGCCAGGAAGTATTGCTCGAGCCGAAGATTTCGCGACTGCCGGTGCTGCCGTATTCGGAATTGAAGGGCAAGATTCCGGAGGGTTATCCGGATCCCGCCGAGATCGCCAAGCGCAGCAAAGTGCACTTTGACGTGGACGTGTCGCAAAGCCGGTATTACCTCGTGCAGTCGCTGTACGACCAGACCATTACGTTCCGTTTGAAAGAGCTGCAGCAGGCCACCAAGGCCATCTATGACGCCGAACGCAAGCTGGGAGACAAGGCGAAATCAGGCAAGCCGTCTGAACTGCTGGCCGAGGCGCGCAAGCTCACTTGGGACCCGTTGGTGAATGCGAAGCAAGCGGGCGACGCGGCCTTCTTGAAGACGTTCTCCGGCGACAAGCGCGATTCGGCCGTGAGCCAGCAGATCACGCAGCTGGAAGGCGAATGGAACGGACGCGCGCGCGCGAATTATGAGCAGGCCGTGAAGCTGGCGAACCAGGCCGCCGCCCTCTAAGCCGCGCATCATGAACCTGTCTCAACGCTATGGCCTGAGCAAGGGCCCGGTGGCGGCTGCGCTGCTGGTGCTCGTGTTTCTCGCCCTGTTTCTTATCGTGCCGGTGGCCACCGTGTTCTACACGGCGTTTGTGAACTCGGACGGCAGTCTGACGTTTGGCCACTTCATGGCGTTCTTCAATCAGCCGCTGATGCAGGAGGCGTTTTTCAATAGCCTCTATGTGGCGGGATGGTCGTCGCTGATTGCGTCGTTGATCGCCGTGCCCTTGGCGTACTTCACGGTGCGCTTCGAGTTTCGCGGCGCCTTGATCATCCAGACGCTGGGGATTCTGCCGCTCATCATGCCGCCCTTCGTGGGGGCGGTGGCGATGCAGCTGATCTTCGGCCGGTCGGGCAGCGTGAACCTGCTGCTGGGTGAATGGTTCGGCATCAATCTGCCGTTGATGGAGGGGTTGAACAGCGTCATCTTCGTGGAGTCGCTGCACTACTTTCCGTTCATTCTGATGAACCTCGTGGTGTCGCTGCGGGCGATCGATGGTTCGATGGAAGAGGCGGCGTTCAACCTGGGGTCGCGCGGGTTCAGGCTCTTTCGGCGCATCATTTTTCCGCTCGCGCTGCCCGGCTACGTGGCGGGCACGTCGCTCGTCTTCATCAAGGTGTTCGACGATCTGGGTACGCCGCTCGTGCTGGGGGCCACCAATATGCTTGCCCCTCAGGCATACCTGCGCATCACGCAGGTGGGCCTGGAAGATCCGCTGGGCTATGTGATCAGCGTGATCATCATCGCGTTTTCGATCGCTGCGTTGTGGCTCTCGGCACGGGTGTTGAAGGGCAAGGATTATTCAACCCTGCAAAAGGGCGGCGGATCGATTCAGAAGCGCAAGCTGGGCAAGGGCGAAAGCGTGCTCGCCTACAGCTGGATCTTCCTGGTGCTGCTGCTTGTGCTGTCGCCGCATATCGGTGTGTTGCTGCTGTCGTTTGCCAGCGTGTGGAGCTTCGCACCCTTGCCCGACGGCTACACGCTGGCGCACTACAACGCGGTGTTCGAGGATTCGAGCGGCATGATCGCCAATACGCTGTTGTATTGCGGTCTGGCAGCCGGTATCGACGTCATCCTGGGTACCGCAATCGCCTATCTGCTGTTGCGCACGCGGTTGCCTGCGCGCCACTGGTTGGATTGGTTTGCGTCGGCAGCGTTGGCGATCCCCGGGATCGTGTTGGCGATCGGTTTGCTGCGCACCTTCCGAGGCGTGGAGATTCCGTTTACCGGCGAGATGCTGACGTCGTCGTGGATCCTCATCATGATCGCGTATTCCGTTCGGCGCCTGCCCTATGCGTTGCGCTCGTGCGTGGCGGCATTGCAGCAGATCAACGTGTCGCTTGAAGAGGCGGCGCAGTCGATGGGGGCCAATCGCTGGCGCACGATCAAGCGGGTGGTGGTGCCGTTGATGGTGGGCGGCATGCTGGCGGGCTTCGTCACCAGCTTCATCACGGCGGCCGTGGAACTCTCGGCCACGATCATGCTGGTCACGCGCGAAAGCCAGGCGCCCATGAGCTACGGCATCTACCTGTACATGCAAAGCCCGTCGGGCCGCGGGCCGGGCGCCGCGCTCGGCGTATTGGCGGTATTGGCCGTGGCCATCGGCACCTACGCCAGTCATCTGTTGATCGAACGAACGACGGCGCGACAGCGCCCGGTGCATGCCGAATCGGAACTTCCGGAGCTCAAGACATCATGAAGAAAGTCAGCGTCGAATGCCGCAATATCTCGCTGTCTTACGGTAAGACGGAAGTGTTGAAGGATCTCAATATCGTGATCGAGCCGGGCGAGTTCTTTGCCCTGCTCGGCCCCTCCGGATCGGGCAAGTCCACCTTGCTGCGCCTGATCGCCGGCTTCAATCGGCAATCGCAGGGCACGCTGCTCGTGGACGGCAAGGATGTGAGCGGCAGCCCGCCCTGGAAGCGCAACATCGGCATGGTGTTTCAGAGCTATGCGTTGTGGCCGCACATGACGGTATGGGACAACGTGGCCTTCGGGTTGGTGGAGCGCAAGCTGCCGCGCAACGAGATTCGCGATCGTACCGAAGCCGCCTTGGCGCTCGTGGGCCTGTCGCAATATGCGAAGCGGCGACCGAATGAACTGTCGGGCGGGCAGCAGCAACGCGTAGCGTTGGCGCGCACGATCGTAATCGAGCCGCAGGTGCTGTTGCTCGATGAGCCATTGTCCAATCTGGACAAGAAACTGCGGGTGCAGATGCGGCGTGAATTGCTGTCGCTGCAGCGGCGCTTGGGTATCACCACGATCTTCGTCACGCACGATCAGGAAGAAGCGATGACGACGGCCGACCGGATGGCGGTGCTCGATCATGGCGTGGTGCAGCAAATCGGATCACCGAATACGCTCTTCGACTTTCCGGTCAATCGTTTCGTGGCGAACTTCGTGGGCACGATGAATGTGCTCGAAGGCGCAGTGAAAGAGCGCACGAGCAACAGCCTGGTGTTGGCGGTGGAAGGTGTGGGCGATCTGCAATTGCCGGTGGCGGGCGAGGTGCCGGATACGCCGCGGCTGGCAGCCAGTTTCCGGCCGCACACGGTGCAGATCGATATGGCCGGCGGCAATGGCGATGGCCGTTATGTGTGGCTGCCGGGCGTGGTGCAGGCCAGCGAATTTCAAGGCGAATTCACGCGTTATGAGGTGCAGGTGGGCGGTCGGCAACTCACGGCCGATCAATCGCATTTGGCGGGCTTATCGATCTTTCCGATCGGCGCACCCGTCGCCGTAGGCTTGGAACCGAGTCAAATCCGCCTTTTGGCGGCATGATTCGGATATGGAGATTTATCAGATTCGTGCGTTCGTGAAAGTTGCCCGCTTGGGCAACCTGACGCGCGCCGCCGAATCGTTGTCGCTGACCCAACCGGCCGTGACCGCGCAAATCAAAGCCCTGGAGCAAAGCCTGGGCGTAGCGCTGTTCGATCGGGTGGGCGGTCGCCTCACGCTGGCACGTGCCGGCGAAGCACTGCTGGTGACGGCTGAAGCGCTGTTGGCGCAGGGCAATCAACTTAAGGCCGAAGCGCAGGCGCTGCAAGGTGCGCTGCATGGCGTGCTCGAACTGGGCGTGCCCAGCGAGCAACCGGATTTTCTGCGTTTGGGCGAACTCGCCAGCCGCGTGACGCGCCATCTGCCGCTGGTGGAATTGCAAACCTATGTGCTGGCGACTGGAACGTTGGCCGAACAAGTGGGCAGCGGCAAGTTGGCTGCAGCGCTCACGATCGCGGCCAATCCGCCGCGCGGATTGCAGTGGATGCCGCTGCGCAGCGTGCGGTATCGCGTGGCCGTGCCCAACGATCTGGCCGATGGCGTGAAGAAGGGCGGTTGGCAAGAGCTGGCGCAGTTGCCGTGGCTGGACGGCCCAGCGGGGAGCCACACGCATCTGCTGTTGCGCGATATGTTTGAGCGGCACGGCCTGCGGCCCCGCGTGGTGATGCAGAACGACGATCATGCCAATTTGAACGCGATGGTGCGGGCAGGCGCCGGATGCGCGTTACTGCGCGAAGAGATCGCGCTGCTGGGCTCGGCAGCGGGCGACTTCGTGGTGTGGGGATCGGCCAAGGCCGACGGCACGCTGGGCTTTATCGTGTCGCCCGAGCGCGCGGGAGAGCCGATGCTGGTGGCGTTGGCGTCGATGCTGCAACGCACGTGGACGGCGTTGCAGTTGAAGGATTGATGTCGTGAGGTTCGCTGTGAAGCGTGGGCCCGCATCGATGGGACGACTATTGTGATTGTTCGATTATTTTGAACAAAGACATCAATGTTGTCGGCTTTATTTAACGACTGGAACGGCAGACACTGAAGGCTCACCTATTCAAGGAGCCTTGCCATGTCTTCCCAGCCCCAGAAGGTCGCGCTCGTCACCGGTGCGTCGCGCGGTATTGGCGCGGCCGTCGCGCAGCGCCTTGCCCGCGATGGCCTTGCCGTAGTCATCAATTACTCGGGTGACGCGAAGCCAGCCGAGGCGCTGGTGGCCGAGATTGCCAGTGCAGGCGGGCATGCTGTCGCCATCAAGGCGGATGTGTCGGATCCGAGCGCGGTGCGCGCCATGTTCGACCGCATCGAGGCAGAGTTCGGCGGGCTGGATGTGCTGGTGAACAATGCCGGCATCATGACGCTGTCGAACATTTCGGACACCGACGACGCCGTGTTCGATCGGCAGATCGCAGTCAACTTTAAGGGCACCTTCAACACGTTGCGCGAGGCCGCCAAGCGCCTGCATGACGGCGGGCGCATCGTCAATTTCTCCAGCTCGGTGGTGGGCATGTTGCAACCGGGCTACGGCGTGTACGCCGCGACGAAGGCGGCGGTGGAGGCGATGACGAGCGTGCTGACCAAGGAATTGCGCGGGCGCGGCATTACCGTCAACGCGGTGGCTCCAGGTCCCACGGCCACGGATCTTTTCATGAACGGCAAGTCGCCCGAGCTGGTCGACCGCCTGGCCAACATGGCGCCGCTCGAACGCCTGGGCGAGCCGGAGGATATCGCCGCGGTAGTGGCGACGCTCGCGGGACCGGATGGTGCATGGATCAACGGGCAAACGCTGCGGGCGAATGGCGGCATCATTTGAGGAGCGCATAGCGGTCGGCCAGGATCATCGTCCCGGAAATCGTTTTACAGATCGCTTATGCTCTGGCTCCCCATATTGCTTCGCCCGCCCGGCGCTCGCCCTTCGCATGTCCTCTTTGCTCGATACCTGGAAACCGCGTCTCATTGCCTTGGCCACCGCCGATGTGCATGACGACGATGGCGCGCACGACATCAATCACCTGAACCGCGTGTGGAATGTGGCGCAAACGCTGCTGGCGGACCACCCCGAGGCCGACGCCATGGTGGTGCAGGCAGCGGCTTATCTGCACGATTTGGTGAACCTGCCCAAGAATCATCCCGATCGCGCACAAGCCTCAACGATGGCCGCGCGCCTGGCCTGTGAGCGGCTGGCTGAGGCAGGGTTTCCGGCGGAAAAGCTCGCCGGCGTCGCCCACGCCATCGAGGCGCACAGTTTCTCGGCCGGCATCACGCCCACTACGATCGAAGCGCAGATTGTGCAGGATGCCGATCGGCTGGATGCGCTGGGCGCCGTGGGCCTTGCTCGCTTGTATTACACCGCCGGGCGCATGGGGTCGGCCTTCGCGCATCCCACCGATCCGTTGGCCGAACGTCGCGAGCTGGACGATCAGGCGTATGCGCTGGACCACATCGAGCGCAAGCTGGCCACGCTGCCGGCCAGCATGCAAACAGACGCGGCACGCCGATTGGGCGAAGCGCGCATGGTGATGCTGCGGGCCTTTCGCGACACTTTTGTGGCGGAATGGGGCAACGCTTAAGCAACAACCAAAGGTTCAGGAGCGGGCGCTAAACGTTCTCGCGTTGCTGCAACAGAAACGGGCGATCGATCTGACGCGCCAACGAAGCGATATCGCCCGGCGTGACCCCGACCGTTGCGAAATGTGCTTTCCATGTGGACACCGCATCGCAGACTTGTTGGATCTGTTGACGTGCCTCGCTCATCTTCAGGCCAAACAGAACGTGCTGTGATAGGGCGTTGGAAAGGGTCGAATCAGCCACGTCGTCGCCTACTATCATTGCCTGGTATCCAAGCGCCTGGCCGGCCGGCAAGACGTCATAGGCAGGAGACAGATCGTAGTGACCTTCATCGGTCATCAGAAAAGCGTGGTTCTTCTCATGGTCGTCCGTGTTGTCCATGAGGATGTTGAAGATCATGCGCCTGAAAAGCTCGTGCATCTGGCGTCCACCGCGCCGATCTTGCGTGACACCGCGGCGACGTAACAACTGAGCCATCTGCGGATAGCCCAATTCCTCCCCGGCGGCTCTCAGCGCCACATTTGCCGATAAGGCGTGGGTGCGTAACCCGTCGTGCCGATCAAAGCGCCTGACCGCGACTGCGTGCCCTCGGTTGAGCTTTACGGGACGCGTTTCGGCCGCACGGATGCCGGCCCGGGCACAAAGGGTCATGGTGGCGTGCTCCACGAGCGGCCAGTCGATGGACTCGCCCAGCTCGTTGAACTTCAACACCCACTGGTGCCCATCCATATCGAGCAAAGCCTTCGGTCGCGCACCGCCAAGGGTTGTTCCGGGTTCGATGAGTCGCTTTTTCCGTTCATCGATATCCTCACCCCGCAACAGGCTCTGGATCAGTTTTTCAATCTCATCGACATCGCGGATGCTCGGTAGAGCGCCAAGGGTACGGGCGAGATACGCATCACGTGACACCGATACACCCAGCGCGCCAAACCGCTCATCGCCCGCGTAAAAGAGAAAATCCAGCACGGCTAGTCGAACGGGCTTGTCGAGCACCCTGATGACCTTCTCGCCCCAGCGATCTGGCCTGGCATCATCGACGGCGCCCGCCGCGGTTCGCTCGAGCAGGGGCAGATATGTGCCAGTCTGCAGGGGCAAATCCTCACTCAGCGCAAAGCCGGTTGCGAGCCATCGATCGTCATAGGTGAGGGACACACCCTGATTGGTACGCACCACATGAAGCTCGCCAATCAATCGAGGGTCAGCCGGATTGCCCAGCCACCACAGGTAGAGGGCGTCGCCTGGCCTGTACTGTTCGATGTTGAATGAGGTCACTGATCACCCGCCTTGTTTGGCCGACCGGTTGCCAAGATATGCGATTGGCGCTCGATATCCTTGCCTGCCCCCTTGACCACATTCGCGCGCGATCGAACCGCCCGCTGGCTGGTCACCGCGCGTATATTTTGCTCCAGCGCACCGCGATCGAGTTCCGGTGCAGCAAGCTCCGGGAGGGCGTGCGATCGGCCGACCAGCCAAAGCGCAGTTGCATAGGCGCCCATCGAAACGCTGGGATCGCCTTTTTCGAGACGTAGCAAGGTGGGCTCAGACACGCCGATGCGTTGCGCCCACGACTTTTGAGTCTCCTTGCGACGCTTTCGCGCGATCGCAAGATTCAGCCCCAATTCGCGCAGCTGTGCGCGAGCCGCAGGGGGTAAGGAATCGATAGCGTCGGATCGTTTGGGCATACATATATGTTAGCTCGAACGATAAAAAACAGATATATATGATTGCTCAGGATCGGGTGGCGTTCTGTCGCACCTGTAACGGCTGGCGCAACCGGGCGGCTGCTAAGATCGCCGCACCCGAAAAGTGCGGCTTTTCGCGCCGCATTCGTATCCTTCCAACCGGATGTTCTTACGCCTGGAGGCCACGCATGACACGCCCTCGTTTGCTCGCTCTGACCGCCGCCGTTGCGATCTGCGCCACATCCACCGCCTTTGCCCAATCCGATCGCGAAGTCGTCGAGACGACCCTTGCCCGCAGCGCCAACGTGTGCCCTGGGCACAGCAAGGATCGCACGACGCCGGCCGTCAGCCTGGTGCCCGTGGGAGGCCTGCGCGTACTGCTGGATAAGGGCTTGGTGATGTGTCCGGACCGCCGGCTGGATGCGGATGCGCCGGTCGTCTGGTACGGCCAATGGGGGGTGTACGCCTGGAACCCTGAGATCAACGGCGCCGGCAAGCTGGTGGCCGCTCAGGTCGACCGGATGACGCGCAGCGAAGACTTCCCCACCGACACGCGGGTGTGGAGTGCAAAGGGTGACGAATTGAAGCAACGCACCGTGCCCGCGTTCGAGCCGCGTCCCGGCGCGGCCGTGCGCGTGAAGGTTCAGTAATTGTTGGCCGCACGCGCTTGCTCGATCCGACGGTTGCTGTGCGCCCTGCTACTGGCGGGCGGCATTGTGCAGACGCCTCTCGCCGCCGCGATGGCGCGACCGGAGATCGAGGCCACGCTTGCGGCCGCCATGACGCAGATCGTGAACCAGTACGTCGACCCGGTCGACTCGCGCACATTGGTGGCGCACGGGCTGCAGGCCTTGAAGGCACTGCCCGGTGCCGAACAACCCTCGCGCCAGGCCGCTATTGAGCAGTCCGTGCTGGCCGCGCAGCAGGCCGAGGGCATCACGCCGCAGACTCGAATCCTGGCCGGTGAAATCCTGGGTTTTGCCGACGGCGCGCCGCGCGAGACGGCACTGAGTGCAGCGCTGCGCGGCATGGTGGCCAATCTGGACGCCTACAGCCGGGTCGCTACGCCCGCCGAATTGGCGCCGCCGCCTGCGTCGGTGGGCCTCGAGCTGACGATGCGTAACGGCGCGCTGACCGTCGTGCGGCCGCTGCCTGGCAGCCCGGGCGAGCGCGTCGGTATTCAGGCGGGCGACATCGTTACCAAGATTGATGGCCGTGCGACCGAGAGCTTGCCGCTACCCGAAGCGGTTGCATTGTTGCGCGGCACGCCCGGCACCCCCGTCATGGTCGCACTGAGGCGGGCGGGCGCGGGGGACACGATCGTCGTGCAGCCGGTGCGCGGGCCGGTGCAGGCACCGCCAACCGTGCGTTGGGAAATGCACGGCGCGGTGGCGGTGATCCGCGTCGCAGCGTTCGACAGTACAACCGGCGGCAAGTTGCGAGAGGCGTTCGATGCCGTGTCCGCCCGCGCCGACGCGCCGCTGGCAGGCCTGGTGCTGGATTTGCGCGGCAACGCCGGCGGGCTGCTCGACGTGTCCGAACAGGTCGCCGGGCTGGTTTTGCGCGAAGGATCTCGGATCGGCAGTCTGCTTGGCCGCACCCCAGCCGATGCCCGCCCATTACGCGCCCGCGACCCTGTAGTGCCGCATGATGTGCCGGTGGTCGTGCTCGTGGATCGTCGCACGGGTGCCGGCGCGGAGATTGTGGCGGCTGCGATGCAAGATCACCGCCGCGCCTTGCTGATCGGTGCAAAGACCGTGGGTGCCGGTACCATCCAGACGGTGCTCGCGTTGCCCGCCGATCAGGGCGCCCTGGTGCTGACCACCGCCCGGGTGCACCGCGCTGGCGGCGACCGGCTGGATGCGGTGGGCGTATCGCCGGATTTGCTGCTCGATGACGCCACCCGGCAAATCGCCGTGCATGCCAACATGGCAGCCGACTTCAACCCCACCGTGCTGCAACAGGTGCGCACGGCGGTGGCCACCGCACCCGCAGGTGCCGACGTGGCCGTGCTGGCGGCGCTGGCCGCCCTCAAACCTGCAACCGGCCAGCGCAGATAAGGCGACGGCGGCTTGGGGTTCCATTCAAGCAAACGGCCGTCTCAGTCATTTCCCGGCAAGGAAGTCGACGATCGTCGCGTTGAAGGTTTCAGTGCATTCCTCCGGCACCCAGTGGCCGCAGTTCGGGATCACCACACCTTTCATGTTGGTGGTGTACTTCGCAAGTTGATCGACCTGGAACTGTCCGACCGAAACGGGCGATCCGCCGCCAATGGCCATCGTCTTCATCGTCAGCTTGTTCTTGAACAGCGGAATGTTGCGGACCTGCGTTTCGGGGAGCGCGCGATAGTATTCCATCGCGGCGTTGAACGACTGCGGTTTGGCATAGGAGCGCGCGTATAAACCGATCAGCTCCGGCGTGAACACCGCCTTGTTGACGGCATGCGACTTGATGAAATGATCGAAGAACATTTCTTCACGGCCCGCGACCATTTTTTCAGCAAAATGGCCACCGGCGGCGAAGAAGCTGAAGTGCCACATGGGTGACTCGCCCTGGGGCGTAAAGGCCGGGAACGTGTAGATGCCTTCATCAGGTAGGGGTGCTTCCATGAAGACGACATGCTTGAAGTCTTTTGGATGCTCGGCCACCATCGGGAAGGTATTCCAGTTGCCGATGTCGTGCGACACGAGATCGAACGGCGCATTCGGACTATGCGATTTCGCAAACGTATGGATCAGCTTGGCCACATCTTGCCCGGCATAGGACTTAGGCGCCTCAGATTGGCCCAGCCCAGGTAGATCGATGGCGACGACAGTATGCGTTTTAGCGAGCAGCGGCATGATCTGGTGCCACTCGTACCAGGTCTGCGCGAAGCCGTGAACGAGCAGAACCATCGGCCCCTGGCCGCCCTTCAGGTAATGCAGCTTGACGCCGTCGACGGTCTGGTAGGCCGGTGTGAATCCTGGTGGCGCAGGAAACTCCTCTGGAGGTAACGCTGGCGCTGCCGACACTTGCGATGCAAACAGCAGCGCAACAGCGAACATCGCTTGCTTCAAGAATTTATCGAGCATGGCATTCTCCTTCGTGACACGTTGGTGGTTTGGGCTTCGGTAATGCGGATCTCCAACCGACGTCTCGCGCAGCGCGCGACGCCCGGTTCATGCCACATCCATGTGCGCCAGCGCGGCTGGGATCGCTAAAATAACGCCACGAACATTGACTTAAGCTGACGAGCGACAGCTGCGCCAATACCACGGCTTGGCTCCAGTGATCAGGGCGCGCTTCCCTTTAAGCGATGGCATGACGTACTCTATTTCTGTGTTGATCAACATAGAATAGAAATGGGTCGAGCGTTGTGTCAAGATAAATATATGTTGATCAACACATAATTCAGGGGCGTTATGGCTGGTAGAGGAAGACCCAGAGCATTCGATCGTGACGAAGCGCTGGCGCGAGCAATGGAGGTGTTTTGGGACAAGGGCTTCGAAGCCTCGTCCATGAACGATCTGATTGCGGCAATGGGCATCGGGTCGCCCAGCCTCTATGCCGCGTTCGGCTCGAAGGAAGCCTTGTTCCGTGAGGCCGTGGAGCGCTACGTCACTGTAGATGGGGCAGACATATGGGCGGCAGTCATGTCTGCAGATACCGCCTATGGCGCGGTCGAGGCGTTTCTGATGACGACCGCCCGCGCATTTACTCGAAGGGACAAGCCGCGTGGATGTCTGGTGACCCTGTCGGGTCTCCACGCCAATGAGACAAATGAGGCGTTGCGTGCCGAGCTGGTGGCCAGGCGCGAACAAAACACGCAAGACCTGGCCCTCCAACTCAAGCGAGGGGTCGAGAGCGGTGAGATCGCGCCGACGGTCGATCTGGAGTCGGTCGCGCGCTTCTTCGTGACGGTGCAGCAAGGGATGTCGATCCAGGCCCGCGATGGCGCAAAGCGCGCGGCACTCGAAAAGATCGCACGCTCGGCGTTGGCAGCCTGGACGCCACTGACTGCAAGTCCGGATTGATCGCCGGTAAGCCCAGGCGATCATCTCCTCGCGTGATGCCCGGCATCCACACCAGATGACCCAAGTCGCCCAGTAGGCGCGATCGGTAGACTTGGGCGTCTGACGCCGAATTCGATCCCTTCAACCCTCGTATTCGGGTATTAGCTTATATCCATTAAGTATTTCATCTGTGCATACTGAAGCCTTCAGAATGCAAGAACCACATAAAGCAGGTCAGATGGAACTACGGCAACTGGAAGCCTTCGCGGCGGTAATGTCGGCGGGCAGCGTGACGGCCGCCGGGCGCATGCTTGGGCGCTCGCAGCCGGCCATCAGCCGCTTGCTGCAGGATCTCGAAAGCGAGATTGGCTATGCGCTGTTTACGCGCAGCGGGCCGCGCGTGACGCCCACCGAGCAAGGTTTTCTGCTGTACGAAGACGTGGAACGCGCGCTGGTCGGCATGAAGCAGATCCGCACGCGTGCCGAAGAGATTGCCCGTGGCGATGGCCGGCCGCTGCGGCTGGCGGCCACACCCGCGTTATCGGCTGGATTGTTGCCGATCGCCTTGGCAGCCATTTCATCCCAGACCTGTCCTACCCAAATTCAGTTGCGCAGCGCCTCGCCCGAGCATGTGGTGCATGCCGTGCTGACCGATGCCGTGCAATTGGGCGTGACGAGCTTGCCGGTGGAGCATCGCGGGCTCACGGTGCACTGGATCGGCCAGGCGCCCTGTGCGGTCGCAGTGCCGGCTGCCGGTAAATTGGCCGCGATGGATGTGGTGCCGCTTTCGGCGTTAGCCGGGCAACGCATCATCACGATGTCAAACCCGTTTCGCTTGCGTCGCCGTCTGGATCAGGCGTTCGCGCAAGCCGGCGTGATCACGCACGGTTTGATCGAAACCAATTCGTCGCTCAACGCCATGACCGCGGTGCGTGCGGGTCTGGGCATCTCGGTGCTCGAGCCGGTCACGGCTTACGGTGCGCCCATCGAGGGCGTGGCGGTGCGGCCGATCGATGTGGATATCCCCTTTTTGTTCGGCGTGATCACGCCGCTGGCCAAGCCGTTGACGCCTGCGGTGCAGACGCTGATCGACGCGCTGGAACGGGCTGCGGCCGATCTGCTGCCGGGCTTTGTGCGGCGTGAGGCCAATGAGCACGCCGCCGTTTTGCAATCGCTTTATGGCGACGAACCTACTCTTACGGAAACCGTCGAGTCATGACTGCGACACACCCTTCTTCTCAAGCCCCGCGCGCCGTGCCGGCTGAACCCGTGGCTGGATCATCGGCCGATACGGTGCAACCCCAAGGATCGCCGGCTGCGACACCGCGCGCAGGCGATGCTGCCGGCTTGGCGACGCTCGAAGCGCGCCTGCGCCAGGATCTGTCGTGGCTCGAATTGCCCGCCAAACAATGGGTGCCTGTCCGTGAGCATGCCGGTCAACCGGTGCTGGACGTGGCCATCATCGGCGGTGGCATGGCGGGCCTCGCGGCCTGTGCGGCGCTTAAGCACATCGGCGTGCGCGCCACGATTTTCGATCGGGCCCCTGCCGGCTTCGAAGGCCCGTGGGCGACGACTGCGCGCATGGAAACCTTGCGCTCGCCCAAGCAACTCACCGGCCCCGCGCTCGGGCTTCCGGCGCTCACGTTTCGCGCGTTTTTCGAAGCGCAGTTCGGTGAGGCCGCCTGGGACGCGTTAGACAAGATTCCGCGTTTGCAGTGGATGGATTATCTGCGCTGGTATCGCCGCGTGCTCGACTTGGATGTGCGCAACGGGCATCGGGTGCTGGCGGTGCGTCCGCAAGCCGATGGCGTGGTCGCGCTCGATCTCGAGTCGCCTGAAGGTCCGCTCACGGTGCTCGCGCGGCGGGTGGTGCTGGCCACCGGGCGCGATGGTTTGGGCGGTGCATATGTGCCGGACTTTGTGCGCGCATTGCCGCGCGATCGCTGGGCGCATTCGTCGGACGTGATGGACTACGCGCAGTTGGCGGGCAAGCGGGTGGCCGTGATCGGTGCCGGCTCGTCCGCGATGGATAGCGCTGCCACGGCGCTGGAAGCCGGTGCGGCCAGTGTCGATCTGTTGATCCGCCGGCAGGATATTCCGCGGGTGAACAAGGGCAAGGGCGCCGGCAATCCGGGGCTCACCTTTGGGCATTTGAATCTGCCCGACGACTGGAAATGGAAGATCCGTCACTACATCAATGTGCAGCAGGTGCCGCCGCCGCGCGGCAGTACGCTGCGCGTGTCGCGCCATCCCAATGCCCGGTTCAATCTGGGCGCGGGGATCGTGGATGCGGCGGCGGTCGATGACGCGCTGAAGATTCGCACAGTGAAGGGCACGTTTACGGCTGACTTTCTGATTGCCTCCACGGGCTTTCGCATCGATTGGTATGGCCGCCCTGAATTCGCCGTGATCGCGCCGCACATTCGGGCGTGGAAGGATCGCTATGTGCCCGCGCCTGGCGATGAAGATCAAGAGTTGTCTGACTCGCCCGATCTGGGGCCGGCCTTCGAACTGCAGGAAAAGATTCCTGGTGAACTGCCCGGTTTGTCGCGCGTGCATTGCTTCTGCTATCCGGCCGCGCTCACGCACGGCACGGTGTCGGGCGATATTCCCGCGATCAGCGACGGTGCCAAGCGACTGGCGCAAGGTATCGCCGGCTTGTTCTACGCTGAAGATGTCGATACCCATTACGCGACGATGCTGGCGTTCAGTGAGCCGGAAGTGTTTGGCGATGAATGGACGCCGGCGCCGCCGCCGGCGGACGATGTGACGGCAGCGGCTTCGGCAACGACCCCAGCATCGACCGCACCCCAAAGTTCTTTATCGGCATCTGCAACGACACCGACATCGGCTTCGGCACCCGCAGAACGCCCGGGTGCCACAAGTGACCGTGATGTCGCGGCGACGGAGCGTGCGTCATGACCGGCTGGCTATTTCGCCGTTTCGCGCAGGCCATCGTCGTGGTGCTCTTGATGACGATGATTGTGTTTGCGGGTTTGCATGCCATCGGCAATCCGATCGATATCCTGATCGGTCAGGACGTCGATCAAGTCGAGCGGGCACGCATCATCACCGAGATGGGCTTGGACAAGCCCTTGTGGCAGCAATACCTGTCGTTTCTGAATGGCGCCATTCACGGCAATCTGGGTAAGAGCTTCGTCTACAACGAATCGGCGATCAAACTGATCTTGCAGCGGTTGCCGGCCACGTTGGAACTGGCCATTGCGGCCTTGCTGCTGGCGGTGGTCATTGGCGTGCCGTTGGGATTGATCGCCGGGCTGTATCCGGAGAGCGCCTTCTCCAAGCTCGTGATGACGAGCAGCATCGTCGGCTTCTCGTTGCCCACGTTCTGGGTGGGACTGATGCTGATCATGGCGTTCAGCGTGAGCCTGGGATGGCTGCCATCCAGCGGACGCGGCAGCACGGTGGAAGTGTTTGGCGTGCAGTGGTCGTGGCTTACGGCCGATGGCCTGCGGCACATGATCCTGCCGGCACTCAACTTGTCGCTTTTCAAGATTTCGCTGGTGATCCGCCTGACGCGTGCCGGTGTGCGTGAAGTGTTGCCGCTCGATTATGTGAAGTTCGCGCGCGCCAAAGGCTTGTCGCCGTTGCGTGTGGTGGGCGTGCACGTGCTGCGCAATACGTTGATTCCGCTGGTGACGGTGCTGGGCCTGGAGCTGGGCTCGACGATCGCCTTTGCGGTGGTCACCGAAACCATCTTTTCGTGGCCGGGGGCGGGCAAGCTGATTCTGGATAGCATCAATGCGCTCGATCGTCCGGTGATCGTGTCCTATCTCGTCGTGGTGGTGTGCCTGTTTGTCACGCTCAACCTGATCGTGGACATCTTGTACAAACTGCTGGATCCGCGTGTGCGGCTGGAGGCCTCGGCATGAGCGCCACGATCAAGACGACCACGCCGGCGCCCAAGCCGGTGGGTCAGGAGTCGCCCGGCCGGCGGTTGCTGGTGGAGTTTTTCTCCAGCAAGGTCGCCATTTTCGGCCTGTTGCTGACGGTACTGCTGGTGGCGGCGGCCGCGTTTGCGCCGTGGATCACGCCGCAGAACCCGTATGACCTGATGCAGCTCGACGTGCTCGATTCGCGACTGCCACCGGGCTCGCGCAATGGGTTGGACACCTTCAACTATCTGCTGGGCACCGACGGCCAGGGCCGCGATCTGTTCTCGGGCATTCTGTACGGCTTGCGCATCAGTTTGACGGTGGGCGTGGGCTCGGCCGTGATTGCCGGCATCGTGGGCACATTGCTGGGCCTGATTGCCGCGTACTGCGGTGGCAAGGTGGATGCGTTGATCATGCGCGTGGTCGACTTGCTGTTGTCGTTTCCGTCGATCCTGGTGGCCATGATGATCCTGGCGTATCTGGGCAAGGGTGTGGGCAATGTGGTGCTCACGCTCGTGATCCTGGAGTGGGCGTACTACGCGCGCACCGTGCGGGGTCAGGCGCTGGTCGAGCGCCAGCGCGAATACGTGGAAGCCGCGCGCTGCCTCGACATTCCCAACTGGCGCATTATGGTGCGCCACATTCTGCCCAACTGCCTGCCCCCGCTGATCGTGATCGGCACGTTGCAGATCGCGCGCGCCATTACGCTGGAAGCCACGTTGAGCTTTCTGGGCCTGGGCGTGCCGATCACCGAACCTTCGCTGGGCCTGCTGATTTCCAACGGCTATCAATTCATGCTGTCGGGTCAGTACTGGATCAGTTTCTATCCCGGCATCGCGCTGCTCGTGACCATCGTCGCCATCAATCTGGTGGGCGACCGGCTGCGCGATGTGTTGAATCCGAGGCTGCACAAATGACGTCGGCCCCTACGCTTGAAGTGCGCAATCTGCGCACGCATTTTCATACCCGCGCCGGCGTGTTGCCGGCGGTGGACGATGTGTCGTTTACGCTCGAACGCGGGCGCATTCTGGGACTCGTGGGTGAATCCGGCTCGGGCAAATCCGTGACCGGTTTTTCGATCATGGGCCTGGTGGATGCGCCGGGCCGCATCGTGGGCGGCGAGATTCTGTTTCAGGGCCGCGAACTCGTTGGCATGAAGCCGCGCGAGATGCGCACGCTGCAAGGCAACCGCATCGCCATGATTTTTCAAGATCCGATGATGACGCTCAACCCGGTCTTGCGGGTGGATGCGCAAATGATCGAAGCGGTGTTGGCGCATACGCGGGTGAGCCGCAGCGTGGCGCGCGACCGAGCACGTGAGACGCTCGGCATGATGGGTATCCCGAGTCCGGACGAGCGCTTGCTGGCCTATCCGCATCAGTTGTCCGGCGGGATGCGCCAGCGCGTGGCGATCGCGATCGCGCTATTGCATCAGCCCGATCTCATCATCGCCGATGAGCCAACCACTGCGCTGGACGTGACCATTCAGGCGCAGATTCTGTCGGAAGTGCAGAAGCTCGCGCGGCAAAACGGCACGGCGTTGATCTGGATCACGCACGACTTGTCGGTCGTGGCCGGTTTGGCTGATGACGTGGCCGTGATGTATGCCGGGCGCATCGTCGAGCAGGGCCGCGTGGATGATGTGCTCGACCGTCCGTTGCATCCTTACACCGCCGGCCTGATCGGCAGCTTGCCCAGCAATAACAAGCGTGGGCAACGGCTGCGCCAGATTCCCGGTATGACGCCTAACTTGTTGTCATTGCCTGAGGGCTGTGCGTTCTCGGCGCGCTGCTCGCGTGCCTCGGAAATCTGCGGCCAGCGGCCCGACACGACCCGTCCCGTGCCGCATCGGTTGGTGCGCTGCTTTCATCCTGCCGTGGACGAGATCCGCCGCGAGGTGACGGCATGAGCACGACGATTCAAGATAGGGATGCTGCGGATCGCCACGCTTCAAGCGACGTGACGGGCCGTGACGCGATCGCCGACGGCGTGGTCGACGCGCCGAACGCGTCTCGTGCGCAAGCGCGCCCGCTGATCGAATTGAGCGGCGTGAGCAAACGATTCGGCGAGCGCCAGGTGGGTGCCATTGGCCGCACGATGCAACGCCTGGGCCTTTCGAAAGCGCCGGCGATCACGCGCGCGGTCGATCATGTCGATCTGGCCATCCGGCCGGGCGAAGTGGTGGGTCTGGTGGGTGAGTCGGGCTGCGGTAAATCCACATTGGGCCGCATGGCCGCCGGGCTGATGACGCCGTCGGACGGCGAGGTGCGCATCAATGGCCTGCGGGCGAGCGAGATGTCGAGCGCGCAAGCGCATGCCGCGCGGCTCAAGGTGCAGATGATTTTTCAGGACCCGTATTCGAGCTTGAATCCGCGCTTGCGTGTAGACGAGATCGTAGGCGAGGCTGCGCGCATTCATGGGTTGGTCGACCGCGCGAACTTCGACGACTACGTGTGTGCGCAGATGCAGCGCGCGGGCCTGGACCCGGCGTTGCGCCATCGTTATCCGCATCAGTTCAGCGGCGGGCAGCGTCAACGTATCGGCATTGCCCGCGCGTTGGCGGTGCAGCCCGACATGCTGGTGTGCGATGAGGCCGTGGCGGCGCTGGATGTGTCGATCCAGGCGCAGATTTTGAATCTATTCATGGATCTGCGCGAAGAGCTCAACCTCACGTACCTGTTCATTAGTCACGATCTGGGTGTGGTCGAACATGTGTCGGATCGCGTGGTGATCATGTATCTCGGCCGCGTAGTGGAAACGGCCACGGTCGAAGAAGTGTTCGCGCGCCCCAATCACCCCTACACGCAGGCGTTGCTGGCGGAGATTCCGTCGCTGGCGTCGCGTCACAAAACCTTCACGGCGATCAAGGGCGAGATTCCCAGCCCGATCAATCCGCCGTCCGGCTGTCATTTCCATCCGCGCTGCCCGCACGTCATGCCGCGCTGTAAGACCGAGGTGCCCACATTGCGCGGGATCGCGATCAATCATCTCAGCGCCTGCCATTTAAACGATATCGCCTGACCCTATTTTTCTTCCAAGGATCCTTCATGAAGAAGCTGCTCTTATCCACGCTTACCGCAGCGATGCTGGCCACCGCCGGCGCGGCTGGCGCCCAGACGCTGACGATCGGTTTTGCCGATCCCCTGTCGTCGCTCGATCCCCAACTCAACAACCACGCGGGCGATCGCTCGGTGGCTTTGCACTTCTGGGATCTGCTGATCGAGAACAAGGAAAATGCCTTGCAGCCGGGCCTGGCCCTGAGCTGGAAGCCGTTGGACAACACGACCTGGGAATTCAAGCTGCGTCCCAACGTGAAGTGGCAGGACGGCCAGGCGTTTACCGCCGACGATCTGATCTATTCGTATACGCGCGCCAAGGCCGTGCCGGGCAGCGTGGCCACCTACGGCGGTTATCTGCGCACGATCGCGTCGATGAGCGCACCCGATCCGTTGACGCTGGTGGTCAAGACCACGGTGCCCAATCCCGATCTGCCGCTGAACCTGGCCTCCGTGCATGTGGTGAGCAAGCATGTAGGTGAGAAGTCGGCGACCGAAGACTACAACTCGGGCAAAGCCGTGGTCGGCACCGGCCCGTACAAGTTTGTGTCGTATACGCCCGGCGACCGGGTGGTGATGGAACGCAACGATGGCTACTGGGGCGCCAAGCAGCCCTGGGAGAAGGTCAACTACCGCTACATCAACCAGGCCGCATCGCGCACGGCCGCCCTGCTCTCGGGCGATGTGGACGTGATCGACAAGGTATCGGTGTCCGATCTGGCGCGCTTGAAAGAGTCGCCCAACGTGAGCGTGTATCCGTACGACGGCTTGCGCGTGATGCTGTTGCAACCGAGCTTCAACCCCGCGCCCAATCAGTACATCACCGATAACGCCGGCAAGCCGCTTGAGAAGAACCCGTTGCTGGACGTGCGCGTGCGTCGTGCGCTGAACCTGGCGATTAACCGCAAAGCGCTCACAGACCGCATTCTGCAGGGCGCGGCCACCGAAGCCAATCAGTGGATGCCCAAGAACACGTTCGGCTACAACCCGCAGGTCACCGACATCCCCAACGATGTGGCCGAAGCCAAGAAGCTGTTGACCGAAGCCGGCTTTCCGGACGGCTTCAAGCTCACGTTGCACGCCCCGAATGACCGCTATCCGCAGGGCCCCGAAACGGCCCAGGCCGTGGCGCAGTTCTGGACGCGCATCGGCGTGAAGACACAAGTGGAAGTGGTGCCATGGGCCGTGTACTCGGGCCGTGCCAACAAGAACGAGTACGCCGTCAGCATGCTTGCCTGGGGTAACGGTACGGGCGAGGCCAGCTATGCGTTGGTGAACGTGCTGGCCACCGTGGATGCCAAGAAGGGATTGGGCGCATCGAACTGGGGCCACTACAGCAACCCGGCGGTCGATCAGGCGCTGGAGCAGGCCACGTCGGAATTCGACGTGCCCAAGCGCGAAGCGATTTTGCGTGAATCGGTGAAGGTCGTATCCGAGGACGTGGGCATTTTCCCGCTGTACCACTATCGCAATATCTGGGCCGCCAAGAAGGGCCTGATGGTCAAGCCGATGACGAGCGATCGCACGGCCGCGATGATGGTCACCAAGACCGAGAAGTAAACCCCGATTGCCGCGAGGCTCGACCTCGCGGCGTGTGGAGCAGCAATGAGTGAAGTCATGTTGAGCATTACGCCCGAAGACGACCTGATCGATGTGCCGCGGCGCATTGTGGTTTCGGGGGCCACGCCAGGCAGCGGGGTCGCGATCACGGCGACCACGCTGCGCGCAGGCGGTGTGACGTGGCAGTCGCAAGCGACCTTCAAGGCCGATGCACAAGGCACGGTCGATCTCACGCGCGATGCGCCGATTGCCGGCGATTACGCGGGTGTGGCAGCGATGGGGCTGGTGTGGTCGCAAGCACCGGTCGATTCGAAGAGCCGCGATTTCTTTGGCGAGACGCCGAGTGCGCCGTTGACCACGACCCTCGCGGTGCAAGCGGATGGCGTCGTTGCGCAAGGTGCGTTCGTGCAGCGTCTGGCCGCCGAGGGCGTCACGCGCCGCGATGTGCGTGAAAACGGATTGGTCGGTACGTTGTTCATGCCTGCCGGTGCTGGACCGCATCCGGCGGTCGTGGTGCTGAACGGTTCGGGCGGCGGTATCAACGAGCCGCGCGCGGCGTTGTATGCGTCGCGCGGTTACGCGGCACTGGCGCTTGGTTACTTCAAGGCACCGGGGCTGTCGGACTACATCTCGAACACGCCGCTCGAGTACTTCAAGGCGGGTATCGATTGGGTGCGCGCGCAGGTCAAACCCGCACATGATTTCGTGGCGATCAGCGGCCAGTCGCGCGGCGGTGAGCTGGTGCTGCTGTTGGGCGCCACGTATCCGGAAGCGGTGTCTGCCGTGATCGCCTACGTACCTGGCGCCGTGGTGCACAGCGGTCAGAACGCGGCCGATCCGGCCGTGGGCCGCGAAGGACCCACATGGTTGCTCGACGGCAAACCGATTCCGCATGTGTGGGAGAACAACCGCACCGCCACGTGGCAGCCGTTTGACGATGGCCCCGCGCCGCATCGGCACGAGCGCGCGATTCTCACTGCGTTGCAGGACCCGGAAGCGGTCGCGCGGGCGCGCATCCGCGTCGAAGCGATTCAGGCGCCGGTGATGTTGCTCTCGGCCACCGATGATGGTTCCTGGCCATCCAGCCTGTACTCGCAGATGGTGCGCGACAAGCTGGCGGAGGTGTCGCATCCCTATCCCGTGTCGTGGCTGGACTACGAGAACGGTGGGCACTCGATTCTGTTCCCCTACTTGCCCACGACGCAGCTCGTGTATGCGCATCCGGTGTCGGGCAAGATCAGCACCAGCGGCGGCAATCCCACCGATAACGCGCGCGCCGATGCCGAATCGTGGGCGGGCGTAAAGCAGTTTCTCGACGACGCCGTGCGCGCACGTGCCGCGCAATCTCAATCATCTTAAGGACAACGCGACGATGACGACTCCTGTGTATTCTCCGGCCGACGATCTGATCGATCGTATCGTCGGTCTTCATGCCGGCGATGCGACGCATGCGGTGCGGCATCAGCGCGACAAGGTCGCCGCGGCCACACAAGGCAGCTACGATGCGCTGTTCGATCCGGCGTTGGCCGGTGTGTCGTTGACCGATCGGCTACTCGTGGCGCTTTATGCGTGCGCGTTGACGCCGGCCCCCGAACTGGCCGCACACTATCGCGAACGCTTGAGCGAGCAAGGCGCGGATGCGGCGTTGATTGCAGCCGTTGAAACGGACAAGATCGATGGCGTGCCCGATGCGGCTTTGCGCGCGATTTTGACGTTCACGCGCACGCTGATTCTCGATCCGGTGAAAGGCGACAAAGCCGCGCTCGAAACGTTGCCGGCGGCCGGCGTGAGCACGCCCGATGTGGTCGCGATCGCGCAATTGATCGCGTTTCTGTCGTATCAAGTGCGCCTGGTGGCCAGCCTGAAAGCCATGGCGGCCGCGCGCGATCAAGGAGTTGCCGCATGACCACGCTCATCAAATCGCATGGCTTTACCAACGAGTCGCTGGAGTGGGATGCCTGGCTCGATATCGTCGATATCGATGCGGCAACGCCCGAGCAGATCGCCGTACTTGAAGAAAGCCATCCCAAGGCCAAGGTCTCCGACTACTACCGCTTTCTGGTGCATCAGCCCGAGATCCTGCGCCAGCGTTCGGCGGCATTCAACGCCATCATGTACGCCCCGGGCGGCATGGCGCGCGCCGAGCGCGAGCTGGGTGCCACAGTGACCTCGCGCATCAATGGCTGCGTGTATTGCGCGTCGGTGCATGCGCAGCGCTTCGAGCAGTTGGCCAAGCGCACGGACGCGATCGAGCAGGTGTTTGAAGATCCGCGCACGGCGGGCACCGATGCGCGTGAGAAGGCGATCGCCGCGTTCTCGGTGGCATTGACCGAGAAGCCGGGCGAGATCGCGGCAGCCAACATCAAGGCATTGGAAGCCGTGGGCCTGAACGAGGCCGAGATTCTCGACCTCGTGCACTCGGTGGCGATCTTTGCGTGGGCCAACCGGCTGATGCTGAATCTGGGCGAGCCGGTGTTTCCGGCGGCGTGACATCGAAGGCTGCAGGGGCCCGCTCATCGGGAACCCGATCGGCGGGCTGATCGGCTGGGTTGCTCGACGAACCGATCCGTAGGCTGATCGGCGGATGATCGGTCCACCGATCGAGCGGCCGGTCGGCGGTCAGCTGCCGTCGACTTTGATCCCGACTTGTTTGACTACCGCTTCGTACTTCGCCAGGTCCTCCCGGATTTGCTGACCGAATTCCTCAGGCGTATTGCCTGAGGCCACGATGCCCAGGCCGGCCAGGCGCTCGCGTGTGGCCGGCTCCATCACCACCGCACGGATGTTCTCCTGGAGCTTGTGCGTGACGGGGGCGGGCGTGCCCTTCGGCGCCAGGATGCCGATCCACGAATTGACTTCGAAGTCGGGTACGCCCGACTCTTCGAACGTGGGCACATCGGGTAATGACGCCAGGCGTTGCTTGCTGGAGACCGCAAGCGCGCGCACCTGATCCTTTTGCACGAACGGATACGCGCCGGCCACGGCGGTGTAGAGCAAGGGGATGGTGCCGCCGACGACGTCGGTCATGGCTTGGCCGCCGCCCTTGTAGGGGATATGTTCGAGCTTGGCGCCAGTGCGCAGCTTGAACAATTCGCCGCCCAGATGCGGCGTGCTGCCGGTGCCTGCGCTGCCGTACGACACGCCATTCGGTTGGGCCTTGGAATACGCGATCAACTCCTGCAGCGTTTTTACCGGCACCTTGGGATTGGCCACCAGAATCAACACCGCGTCGCCGATCTTGCTGACGGGCGTGAAGTCCTTGAGCGGATCGAAGCCGATCTTTGTGTACACATGTGGGTTGATGACGATGGTGCCGTCAAAGCCCACGACCAGTGTGTAGCCATCGGGCTCGGCATTCACCACGGCTTGCGTGCCGATGTTGCCGGCCGCACCTGGGCGGTTTTCCACCACCACTGTCTGACCCAGGCGCTGGCCGAGTTTATCGGCCACGATGCGCGCGCCCGTGTCGGTGACGCCGCCCGGCCCAAACGGCACAATGAGCCGAATGGGACGGGTCGGAAAGTCGGCGCTGTGGGCAGCCGCGATGGGCAGCGCGCAGAGCGCGACGGCAATGAGTCGTGAAAGTAGGCTTGGCATGCGCGTCTCCTTTATTCTGCTTTGATGCCGCCGCGTTCGGCTACGGCCGACCACTTGCGGGTTTCGTCGACGAGAAAGGCTTTGAAGGCAGCCGGCTCATCGACCACGATCTCGGCGCCCTGCTCCTGCATTTGCTTGATCACAGCGGGATCCTGAGTGACCTTCTTGATATCGTCACGGATCCGCGCGACCAGCGCGTCGGGCATGCCGGCGGGGCCGAGCAAGCCATACCAGCTCAACGATTTCACGTCGCCCAGGCCGGCTTCCTTGAACGTCATCGCATCGGGAAACACCGCCGAACGTTTGTCGTCGGCCACGCCGAGCACACGCAGATTGCCCGACTGCACATGCGGCATTGCGGTAAGCACGCTGGTCACGCCCATCGGCACGTGTCCGCCCATGATGTCGATCATCAACGGGCCGCCGCCTTTGTACGGCACACCCAAGGTTTTCAGGTTGCCGGCCTGGCGGATCATTTCGCCGGTGAGGCGCGTGTGCCCTTCGGAAAAGCCCAGCGGCATCTCCTGGGCGCGCGCGGCCGTCAACGCATCCTTGAGCGTGGGATACGGCCCCTTGGCGGCGGCGACCAACACCATGGGGGAATCGGCAATACGGGTGATGGGCGTGAACGCCGTGGTGGTGTCGTACGGCATGGACTTCATCAGCACCGGGTTGATGGCGTGCGAGCCCACCACCAGCATCAACGTGTGACCGTCGGGCGGTGATTTGGACACCATGCTCGAGCCGATCACTCCGTTGGCACCGCTGCGGTTTTCGACCACCACGGATTGGCCCCACAACGTCGAGAGCCGCTGAGCGATGTTGCGGCCGACGATATCCGTGCCGCCGCCCGCGGCATACGGCACGACGAGGATCACGGGTTTGTCGGGAAACTTGTTCAAGGGCTCGGCGGCCATCGCATGCGATGCCATCGATAGCGGTGCCAGCAGCGCGAAGGCGCCTGCCAGCAGGCCGCGGCGCGACCTCCCTAGCTTGTTCATGGTGTTGTCTCCGTTATGGTTTTTTTAGGGTGATGCGAGCCGCTGTTATGCGGCGGTCTTGCTGCGTTGTTTGCGTTGCCATGCCACTGAGCGCCCGCCAAGCGGGCGTTGCAGCGCGGTTTCCGCGAAATCGATGATGTCGAGCAGGCTCTCCAACGATATGCCGGTGGTGTAGCCGCTGGCTTCGGCCATGAGGACGAGATCTTCTGTTGCCAGATTGCCGGCCGCACCCGGTGCGAACGGGCAGCCGCCGATGCCGCCCACGCTGGCGTCGAAGCGCCGGATGCCCGCTTGCAACGCGGCCCACGCATTGGCCACCGCCATGCCGCGCGTATCGTGAAAGTGCACCGCCAGGCGATCGGCAGGCAGATCGCGCAGCAGCGCAGTCAGACGCTCGCTGACTGCGCCCGGCGATGCGGAGCCGATCGTGTCGGCAATGACGATTTCCTGGGCGCCCGCCTCGGCCATGCGCGCCACGCACGTGCGCACCGCATCGAGCGAGGTGGGACCTTCAAACGGACAGTCGAAGGCCACCGCCACATAGGCGCGGGTGCGCAAGCCCAGACGGATTGCTTCACGTACCGTTTGCTCGCTTACATCGGTGGCCTGTGCCAGGCCCATGTTGATGTTCTTCAGGTTCATGATCTCGGTGGCCGAGAGCACGACGGCGATTTCTTCCGCGCCCGCGGCATGTGCCCGTTCGAGGCCCTTCATGTTGGGCACCAGCGCCGAGGCGCGCAGGCCTGGGTGCTGCGTGCGCACGCGGGGGATGAGATCGCCGGCATCCGCCATCTGCGGCACGGCTTTGGGTGACACGAAGCTGGTGGCTTCGATACTTTCCACGCCGGCCGCCACGAGCTTGTCGATCAGCGCGAGCTTGGTGTCGAGCCCCACCAGCACGGGTTGATTCTGCAAACCGTCGCGCGGGGCGACGTCGGTAATGAAGAGACGTTCCATGATCGATCTCCTCAGTGTTCAGGCGATGACGCCGTCGCGGGTGAGCGCGGCGAGCTTGTCTTCGCTGTAACCCATGCCGCTCAGGATGCTGGCGGTGTGCGCGCCGAGCGCGGGCGGGGGCGTAAACGTTTGCGTGCGTTGCGCAGACAGCTTGATGGGGTTGCCCGGCATCTTGAGCGTTTCGCCATCGCCGAGATCCACGTCCACCACCATGTCGCGCGCCTGCACCTGGGTATCGCTCAACGCTTGATCGAAGGTGTTCACCGGGCCGCACGGAATGCGTGCCGCGCGCAGGCGTTCGAGCCAATAGGCGGTGGTTTCCTGCTGCAGCGCTTCCGAGATGATGGTGTCGATTTCCTTGCGCGCGGCAAAGCGCACGGGCTGCTGCACATACTCGGGCTTCATCAGGCTGGGCACCTGCACGCAGGCCACGAAACGCTCCCAGAACGCGTCGCCGATGCAGGCGATGATGATGTAGCCATCCTTGGTGGGAAAGCTGTTGTAGGGCACGTGAACGAAGTGGCCGTTGCCGATGCCTTCGGGCACGATGCCCGACATCAAATGCATCGTGGCCATGTAGTTCAGAAGCGAGATCTGTGCATCCAGCATCGAGATATCCACGTGCTGGCCACGGCCGGTTTTTTCACGTTCGGCCAGGGCCGCCAACACGCCCATCGCGCCGAACAGGCCACCGCCCAGATCGCCCATTGGGATGCCGCTGCGCGTGGGGCCGGTCTCGGGCGTGCCGGTAATCGACATGCCGCCGCCCATCGCCTGCACGACCTGGTCGAAGGCGGGGCGTTCGGTATCCGGACCCGTCTGGCCGAAGCCCGTGACCGAGCAGGTGACGATGCGCGGATTGATCTGCGAGAGCGCGGCGTAATCGATGCCCAACCGCTTGGTCACGCCAACGCTGAAGTTGTCGAACACCACGTCGGCCTGGCGCACCAGATCCATGAACACTTCTCGGCCTGCCTCGCTCTTCAAGTCCACGCATACGCTTTGCTTGTTTCGGTTGAGCGTGAGGTAGTAGGCGCCCATGCCGTTGCGCGAATAATCGGGATCGTTTTCGAGCAGCCGGCGCGTGCCTTCGCCCTTGCCGGGCGGCTCCACCTTGATCGTGCGCGCGCCCAGGTCGGCCAGCAGCATGGTGCCGTACGGGCCCGACAACATGTGGGTGAGATCGAGAACGGTGATGTGTTCGAGTGCCAAAGTGCTGTCTCCTTGTCCGGTTTGAACAGGGTGATTGCAATATCGATGCCAATTTTGGCGTGGCTGTAACGCATTGATTATTCGGGGGAAGTTATTGGGGCTCAAATAATTGACGTCGCATTCGAACTCAGTGCGACAATCAAAACGTCGCAATGAAACATCGATTACCATGGCCCGCTACCCTTCTCCCCGGCGCGATCTGCCGCGCGTCTGCTTTCTCAGCTACCGCCACATTCGCGAGCTGGCCGCCCCGGTGGTGGCCGAATATGCCGACCGTGCCGAGATCGAAGTCGTCGACGGCACCTTCGACCGCACCTTGGGCATCGCGCGCGATCGGGCCGAGCGTGGGGTGGCCGATGTGTTCGTCAGCGCCGGGTCGAATGCGCATGTGCTGCGTGGCGGCCTGCAGGCGCCGGTGGCGACCATCCAATTGACCGGGTTCGATATCCTGCAAGCGCTGCTCAAGGCGCGCGAGTTGGCCGACCGTGTGGGGATCGTGATGTATGGCGCGACCATTCCCGAACTCGACGCGGTGAAAGGGCTGCTCAATATCCAGATCGCGCAGTACGCCTATCAAACGCCCGCCGACGCGCGCCAGCATTTCGAAACGCTGCGCCGCGACGGGTTTCGCGTGATCGTGGGTTCCAGCCTGGTGGTCGAGTTGGCCGAGCAAGCCGGTTTGACGGGCTTCCTGGCTTATTCGCAAGCCAGCATTCGGCAAGGCTTCAACGATGCGCTGGAACTTGCGCGCGTTGCGCGCCTGGAGGCGGGTCGATACGAGCGCTTGAACAGCGTGCTGCATACGCTGCAGGATGCCGTGCTCGCGGTCGACGGCGAGAACCGCGTTATCGCCGCCAACCCGCGCATGCAACAGATCATGGGCGTGGAGAGCGATGCCTTGATGGGGCAAGATCTGGCGCGTCTGCAGCCTGAGCTTTCGCTGCTGGCCACACTCGAACGCGGCGCTGATGAGCGGGGGCGCGTGCAACGGTTTCAGGGCCGCGACTGGATCGTCAATCGCTCACCCATTCGCGAGCGCGGCATGGTGGCCGGCGCCGCGCTCACGTTGTACGACGCACGCCAGATTCAGGAAGCCGATGTGAGCCTGCGCATGCAGCATCGCCGCCTGCAACGCAGCGCCAAGCATTCGTTCGAGCAGCTGATCGGTGCGAGCCCGTCCTTCCGTCAGACGTTGGCGGCGGCGCAACGCTACGCGCACACCGACTCGACTGTGCTCATCCGGGGCGAAAGCGGCGTGGGCAAAGAGCTGTTTGCGCAGGCCATGCACAACGCCGGGTCGCGCGCGGCGCGGCCCTTCATCGCGGTGAATTGCGCGGCCTTTCCCGAAACATTGCTGGAGAGCGAACTGTTCGGTTACGAGGAAGGCGCGTTCACGGGGTCGCGGCGGGGCGGCAAGCCGGGGCTGTTTGAGGCGGCGCATACGGGCACGCTGTTTCTCGATGAGATCGGCGATATGCCGATGCCGCTGCAAAGCCGGCTATTGCGCGTGCTGCAGGAGCGTGAGGTAACGCGCCTGGGTGCGACCGCGGCGATCCCGGTCGATGTGCGCATCATCGCGGCCACGCATCAGCCGCTGGAGCTGCTGATCGATACGCAACGGTTTCGCCGCGATCTGTACTACCGCGTCAACACCCTGCGATTGGCGCTGGCGCCGCTGCGTGAGCGGCGCGAAGATGTGGTGCTGCTGGCCGGCGTGCTGCTCAAGCGGCAGTTCGAACGCGTGGGATGTGCGCTGGATGTGGCAGCCGTGCTGGCGGTGTACGCGCCGATGCTGCAGGCCTACGGCTGGCCAGGCAATGTGCGGGAGCTCGAAAACCTGTGCGAGCGGATTGCTGTGTTCATGACGCAGTTCGATGCCATCGATACCGTGGATTGGGCGGGGCTGCGGCATGAGTGCCCTGAGCTGGTCGCCTCCGATGCGAGCGCCGATGAGGTCGACTGGCCGTCGCATCATGCACGCGCCGTCGCCGCGCTGAAGCGGCATGACGGCAATCGCCAAGCGGCCGCCCGTGCGTTGGGCGTCAGCCGCTCGACGTTATGGCGATGGTTATCGCAAGATGACGATCATTTACCCGTGGGCGGGTAGTTGGGACCCGGATCGCTGAAGCCGCCATTGCTGTACGGATTGACCGGGCGTTCGCCGGTGGGGGGGCTCGGGTCGCGGTTCGGGTTGTAGCCCGCGCCGACCGAGCAGGCGCTGAGCGCCATGCTGGCAGTCGCGATGGCGAGCAGTGTGCGGTAAGTCATGGGGTGCTCCTCGTGTAGGTTTGTTGAACCCAACAAGCATACGATGTGCCTGTCCGAAAACGATCGCGGTGCGATTCGTATACAAAAATTGTGCGGTATCGTTAAATACGGCCTCCTCCCGCCGTTTTGCACTGAGACCGTTTCGATGACCAATCTTATGCGTCCCACGGCCGATCCGGCCGCGAATGTCATGCGTTGGGCCGATGTTCTGGCCGCGCATTCCGACCATCCCGATCACCTGACGTGCACCTACATGACGCCGGCGCACCGCGCCGTCGCGCATCAACTGGCGCAATGGATGCGCGAGGCGGGGTTCGACGCGGTGCGCCACGATCCGGTGGGCAACGTGATCGGCTGCTACCGTGCCAACCCCGAGGTCGAACATCCGGCGGCGGTGGTAACCGGCAGTCATTACGATACGGTGCGCAATGGTGGGCGCTACGACGGGCGGCTCGGTATCCTGCTGCCCATCGCCATCGTGGCCGATCTGCACGCGCGCGGCGAACGGCTCCCTTACGATTTTGAAGTGGTGGCGTTTGCCGAGGAGGAAGGCGTGCGCTACGGCAGCACCTTTCTCGGTTCATCCGCATTCATCGGCACATTCGATTTCGCGCTGCTCGATCGGGTCGACGTCAACGGTGTGCCGATGCGCGACGCCATTGCCGGCGCAGGCTTGAATCCCGCCGACATCGCGGCCTCCAGCGTGAACGCCGAGCGCGTTCAACACTATTTCGAAGTGCACATCGAACAGGGGCCGGTGCTGTTGGATCGTGGGTTGCCGGTTGGGGTGGTGAGCGCCATTGCCGGCAGTGTGCGGCGCCTGATCACGCTGACGGGGCTGGCGGGGCACGCGGGCACGACGCCCATGACCATGCGACGCGATGCGGCTGCTGCGGCGGCCGAAATCGTCTTGTTCGTGGAGTCGCGCTGCAATCAGGTGCCGGGATTGGTGGGCACCGTGGGTCAGCTGGAAGTGCCTGGCGGGTCGATCAATGTGATTCCCGGTGCATGCCGGTTTTCGATCGATGTGCGGTCCGGCGACGATGCCGTGCGCGATGCGGCGCTGGCCGATATCGCCGCGGCCATCGACGCCATCTGCACGCGGCGCGGCATCGCGTGGACCAGCGAAGAAATCATGCGGGCGCCGGCGTCGCCCTGCGCCGACGCGCAACGCAGCGCATGGGCCGACGCCATTGCGGCCGAAGGCGTGGAGGTATTGACGCTGCCCTCCGGCGCCGGACACGACGCCATGTGTGTGGCCGACATCGCGTCGACCAGCATGCTGTTCGTGCGCTGTGGCAACGGCGGGATCAGCCACAACCCGCTCGAGATCGTGACGGTGGACGATGTGCGCATTGCGGCGCAGGTGGTCGAGCGCTTTTTGAAAGCGGTCGACATTGCGGCGTAAGCAGGCAGCAGTGGGCGCGGGTAGTCGATATCGGGGCGCGAGTGCGCCGGACAAGCGCGCACTTGGCGCAGTCTCTGGCAGGAGTGCGACCGTCGCGCCCGCTGCTTATACTCGTCGGCCGGAGGGTTTGAGCGCAAACGCGCCGTCGCCGACCAAGGCTACGGCCGCTGCGATCACGCACAAGAAAATCGGGTATTCCCAGCCGCCGTTGGGGTTGGAGAAGCCCCACCCATTGCCGAAATGCACGGTGGACGCCGCAAACAACTGCACTACGGCGACAGCCGCCACCCAGCGCGAGAATGCACCCATGATGAGCATCAGGCCGCCGATCACTTCAAACGCGATGACCGGATAGGCTAGCCAGCCGGGAAAGCCGATCTTGGCGAAGAAGCCCGCCGTGCCGGCTGGGGTGAACACGAACAGCTTGGTGCAGCCGTGGGCCAGAAACATGACGCCCAAGGCAAGGCGCATCAGGAAGGCGCCGTAGGGGGCGGTACGCGAATCGATCATGACAAACTCCGAGACGACGCTAAGGGCGGCTCGGTGAGCCACCATCGAGAAGCGTTTGAATGGCGAGAGTGTTGTCGATTCGGCTTGGCGGATAAACGGGGCGCTACAGGAGTAATAGTCTCGTGGTTCGAGACAATCATATTTTGAAGCGTTGATTGACCCGTGTCTCGGGCGCTGTGTTAGCGTTTTTACGCGGCCGTCGTCCCCGTTTAGGCCGCCAGGACGTCCGCCAGCGTCAATGCCACCACCTGCGTGGCGCCATACAGATCGTTCAACCGCAGGTTCTCGTCGGTATTGTGGCCGCGTGCTTCCATCAGCGTGCGCGGGCCGGCGCCATACAGCACCGTCGGGATGCCGCGATGCGTGTAGTGACGCGCATCGGTGTAGAGCGGCACGCCTTGCACGAGAATCTCGGTGTTGAAGATCGCTTCGGCGTGGCCTTTGAGCGCATCGATCAGGACATCGGCGCCGGGTAATTGCGCCAACGGCTGCGCCAGCATGATGCGGCGCACGCCGACGGTGATGCCAGGCCGCTCGGCGGCGGCCGCTTCGATCAACGTGCGAAGTTCGTGTTCGGCGTCGTGTCCCGCCTCTTCGGGAATCATGCGGCGGTCGACGCGAAAGGTCACGGTATCGGGCACGACATTGGTGTTGATGCCGCCCGAAATCAAGCCCACGTTCAACCCTGGCGTATCGATGCCGGGCGTGCCCGAATGTGTTTGTGCCAAGGTGGCGCGGAAGTCGTACAACGCGCGCAGGATGTGCGTGGCGGCTTCCAAGGCGTCCACACCGGTGTGCGGCATGGCGGCATGCGCCTGCTTGCCGTGCACGGTCACTTCAACGTGCAGGCAGCCGTTGTGTGCCGATGTGATGCCGTATGAAAAGCCGGCCGAGAGCGCGAGATCGGGTGCGCTCAGCCCGGCGTCCAGCAAATACTTGGGGCCGATTTCGCCGCCGGTTTCTTCGTCGTAGGTAAAGTGCAGTTCGACGGTGCCATTGAATGCGGCACCCTGCCGTTCGGCTTCGCGCAGCGCCAGCAGTGCCCAGGTGTAGGTGGCGAAATCCGATTTCGAGACGGCCACACCACGGCCGAACATCACCGCGCCGTGCGCGGCGTCTTGCACAATCTCGCCACCATAAGGATCGTGCGTCCAGCCGGCACCCGGCGGCACCACATCGCCATGTGCGTTCAAGGCGATCACCGGCCCGGTGCCTGCGCCGAATACGTGGCGCACGACAAGATTGGTGGCTGAGCGCATGCCGCAGGCGTTGACCAAGTCCTGGGGCACGGGATACGCGTGCACCGTCAATCCCAAGCTTTCCAAGAGCACTTGCGCGCGCGCCGCATGGGGGGCGCAATCGCCCGACGGGTTGTCCGACGGTACTTGCACCAACGCTTGCAGGAAATCGGTTTGCGCCGGCTGCTGGTGGGCGAGGAAGTCGGCAATGACGCGGGGAGTGGCGGTAGTCATGAGGCAGCGATGCGCGCGAAGGTGAGAGAAGAGCGGAGCGCGTAAGACCCAGCGGCTTCAACCGCGTGGGCTGAAGCGCTTTGGAATCGACGTTCAACGTTTCCAATTTAGTGCATGTAAATATTGTATGCAATATCTGGTCAAGGATTTCGGTAGACTATGCGGCGACATGGCCACTACCCGCACCCCGCCTTCGGACGTCAGCGCCGAACACATCGCCCAAGATATCGCTGCCGCCATTGTGGCGCACCGTCTGCCGCCGGGCACGCGGTTGCGCGAAGAGGCATTGGCCCGCGCCTATAACGTCAGCCGCACCAAAATTCGCGCCGCGTTGTTGATGCTGTCCAAAGACAAACTGATTCGCACCGTGCCGGAGAAGGGCGCCTTCGTCAGCAAGCCCAGCGCGGCCGAGGCGCGCGAGATCTTTGCCGTGCGGCGCATTCTTGAAACCGCGCTGGCGCGTGAGTTTGTGGCGCGGGCCACGCCGGCCGACTACAAGCGCATCGAGCGTCATCTGCAGCAAGAGCGCCGCGCCGTGAAAGCGGACGACGTGCAATTGCGCAATGGGCTTCTGGCCGACTTTCACATCCTGCTCGCCGATACGGTGGGCAACTCGGTCTTGACCGAAATGCTGCGTGAGTTGTCGGCGCGCAGCGCCATCATCACGGTGCTGTATCAGTCGAGTCTGGATGCGGTATGTTCGTCCGACGAACACCACGCGTTTCTCAAAGCGGCGAAAGCGGGCGACGTCGAGCTTGCGTGCCGCTTGATGGTGGAGCATCTCGAACATGTCGAGCATGCGCTGAACTTCACCGATGAGTTGCCGGCCGACACCAATCTCATCACCGCGCTGTTGACCTAACGCGCCGGTCCATTCTGGTGCATGGCATGCGCCAGAATGGCGCAGCACGCACCGAAAATACGCAATCATCGACTTCCCTGCCGGGCCCTGTGCCCTTGACCAGGGGCATCTTCACATGGCATGGATTTTGCATTGACTCGTTTTGTATACCGTTATGGTGTGCAAATAACAGATCAATGCACCGCCCAGCGGCATCTTGGAGATTCGTCAATGAAGCGTAGAAACCTTTTGCTGTCCCTGTGTGCTGCCCTTGTGATGACGACAGGCCCTCTGGCGCACGCCGATGCCCTGGACGACATCATGAAAGCGGGCGTCCTCAAAGTCGCCGTGCCGCAGGACTTTCCGCCGTTCGGCTCGGTCGGCACCGATCTCAAGCCGCGCGGCTACGACATCGATACCGCCGAGCTGATCGCCAAGAAGCTGGGCGTGAAGGTCGAACTCGTGCCAGTGACGAGCGCCAACCGCCTGCCTTATCTGCAAACGAACAAGGTCGATCTGGTGGTGTCGAGCCTGGGCAAAAATCCCGAGCGCGAAAAAGCCATCGACTTCACCGATGCCTATGCACCGTTCTTTAACGGCGTATTCGGCCCGGCCGACATGAAGGTCGAGAAGGCGGACGATCTGGCGGGTAAAACCATCGGCGTTACGCGAGGCTCGATCGAAGACATCGAGCTCTCGAAGATCGCGCCGACGAGCGCCACGATCAAGCGCTACGAAGACAACAACGGCACGATCACCTCATTCCTGTCGGGCCAGGTGCAGTTGGTGGCCACCGGCAATGTGGTCGCCGCCGCGATCCTGGCCAGGAACCCGCCCAAGAAACCTGAAAAGAAATTTCTGATCAAGGACTCGCCCTGCTTCATCGGGTTGAACAAGGGCGAATCCGCGCTGCAGGCGCGCGTGAATGCGGTACTGGCTGAATCCAAGAAAGACGGCACGCTGGGGGCGGTCTCGCAGAAGTGGTTGGGCGCCGATCTGCCGGCCGGACTCTAAGCGAGGCCCACGTCGATGGCGTACCGTTTCGAATTCGCTTCGGTATTCGACTACACCCCGGTGCTCTTGAAGGGCATCGGCGTGACCGTCGAATTGATCGCGTTCGGTGCCGTCATCGGCGTGGCGATCGGCATCGCGTGTGCATGGGCGCGCACGCAAGGGCCCATGGCATTGCGGCCCGTGGTCACCACGTATGTTGAACTCATCCGCAATACGCCCTTTCTGATTCAACTCTTTTTCATTTTCTTTGGACTGCCTGCCATCGGCATCCAGATGGGCGAGATGCAGGCCGCCTGCCTCGCCATGGCCTTGAACCTCGGCGCCTACAGTGCGGAAATCATTCGGGCGGGCATTGCCGCCACCCCGCGCGGGCAATATGAGGCGGGGTCGAGCCTGGCGATGTCGCGCTTTCAGGTGTTTCGCTATGTGGTGCTCAAGCCCGCGATGACGCGCATCTGGCCGGCGTTGTCGTCGCAGATCGTGATCGTCATGCTGGGCTCTGCGGTGGTCTCGCAAATCGCTGCCGAAGATCTGACGTTCGCCGCCAACTTCATTCAGTCGCGCAACTTCCGCGCCTTCGAGGTGTACTTCGTCACCACCGGCATCTATCTCGTGCTGGCCTTGGTGCTGCGCCAACTGCTGCGGATGCTGGGGCAGCGGCTTTTCCGCAGGAGCACGCGATGATCGAGTTCTCGACCTGGGACATCCTGCGCAATCTGTTGCTCGCCGCGCGCTGGACCGTGGTGCTGGCGTTGGTGACCTTCGTGACCGGCACCGCGCTCGGCCTGATCGTGTTGATGATGCGCAGCTCGCGCAACAAGATTCTGCAGCGCACCGCGTGGCTCTATATCGAGCTGTTCCAGGGCACGCCGCTGTTGATGCAGCTCTTTCTGGCGTTCTTCGGCATGTCGCTGGCCGGCATCGATGTGCCGGCGTGGCTTGCCGCCGGCGTGGCGCTCACGTTGTGGTCGGCCGCGTTTCTGGCGGAGATCTGGCGCGGCTGCGTCGACTCGATCGCCAAAGGGCAGTGGGAGGCCTCGTCCAGTCTGGCGATGGGGTATGTGCATCAAATGCGCTACGTGATCCTGCCGCAGGCGCTGCGTGTGGCGGTGGCACCCACCGTCGGGTTTTCGGTGCAGATCGTCAAGAGCACGGCGCTCACCTCCATCATCGGCTTTACCGAGCTGTCGAAGGCCAGCACGATCATCACCAACGCCACGTTCCAACCCTTCACCGTGTACGCCTATGCCGCGCTGTTCTACTTCGCGCTGTGCTGGCCGCTGTCACGCCTCAGTCTGCGTTTGGAAAGGAAGCTGAATGCCTCTTATCGCCCTTGAAGACGTCCGCAAAAGTTTCGGTGACAACGAAGTGCTCAAAGGCGTGACATTGCGCATCGAGCCGGGTGAAGTCATCGCCATCATCGGCAAGAGCGGCTCGGGCAAGAGCACGCTGCTGCGCTGTATCAACGGCCTCGAAACCATCGACAGCGGCGCGATCATGGTGGCCGAGGCGAAGCTGGCCGACAGCGAGATGCACTTGCGTGCGCTGCGGCTGAAAGTGGGCATGATCTTTCAGCAGTTCAATCTTTTTCCGCATTTGACGGCGGGGCGCAACGTGATGCTTTCGCCGATGGTGACCAAGCGGGTGCCGGAACGCGATGCCGAAGCACTGGCCCGCGTGATGATGGACCGCGTGGGCCTCGGCCATAAATTCGATGCGTGGCCGGAAGAACTTTCCGGCGGCCAGCAGCAACGCGTGGCGATCGCGCGCGCTTTGGCGATGCAACCCATCGCGTTGCTGTGCGACGAGATCACCTCGGCGCTCGATCCCGAACTCGTCAACGAGGTGCTGGGTGTGGTGGGCGAACTCGCGGCCGACGGCATGACGCTGCTGATGGTGACGCACGAGATGCGCTTCGCACGTCAGGTGTGCGACCGCGTGGTGTTCATGCACCAAGGCAAAGTGCACGAGATCGGCGCGCCGGAGGCGCTTTTCAGCAATCCGCAAACGCCGGAGCTGCAGCAGTTTCTGGGGATGGTGGCTTAAGCGGGCTGGTCTAGAATCGCGGCATGACCACGCTGCGACTCATCCTGGGCGACCAACTCAATCCTCACCATCCGTGGTTCGACGACGTGCGGGAGGACGTGGCCTACGTGCTGATGGAGGTGCGGCAGGAAACGGATTACGTGCTGCACCACGCACAGAAGATCATTGCGATCTTCGCGGCCATGCGCGACTTTGCGCAATCCCTGCGTGCAGCCGGGCATCGCGTGCATTACCTGGCGATCGACGACCCGGGAAACGCGCATGCGATCACGCTCAATCTCGATCGCCTGATCGCCCGCGACGCAATCGTTGCCGTCGAATACCAGGCGCCCGACGAGTGGCGGCTCGATGCGCAGTTGGCCGAGTACGCGCAGCGCTCAGCCATCGTCTGGACCTGTGTGGACAGCGCGCACTTCTACACCGCGCGTGATGAAGCGGCGGCGTTCTTTGCCGGGCGGCCGCACTGGTGGATGGAAGATTTCTACCGGCGCATGCGCATCAAGCACCGCGTGCTGCTCGACGCCGGCGACGCGCCCGCCGGCGGCCAATGGAACTTCGATCACGACAACCGCAAGCCGTGGCGCGGCAAGCCGCAGGAACCGTTCGACAAGCGGCCCTTGCACGACCACGGCGCGTTGTGGAACACCATCGTGGCGGCGGGCGTGAAGAGCTTTGGCCAACCGCAGGCCACCCGCTTCGTATGGCCGCTCAATCGGCGCGAAGCGTTGGCGCATCTGGACGATTTCATCGACGAGGCCTTGCCGCACTTCGGCGACTTTCAGGACGCGATGAATAGCGTGGCGCCGCGCTTGTTTCATTCGCTGCTGTCGTTTGCGCTGAATACCAAAATGCTCACGCCGCAAGAGGTGGTGGCGCGCGCCGAAGCAGCCTGGCGCAGCGGTCATGCGCCGCTTGCGGCCGTGGAAGGGTTTGTCCGCCAGATTCTGGGATGGCGCGAGTATGTGCGGGGGGTGTACTGGGCGCATATGCCGGGCTATACCGAGCAAAACGCCTTTGCCCATGCACTGCCCCTGCCCGGTTGGTTTTGGGACGGCAAGACGCGGATGCGGTGCCTGGCGCATGCCGTGGGCCAGTCGCTGGACGACGCGCACGCGCATCACATTCAACGGCTGATGGTGATCGGCAATTTTGCACTCCTGGCAGGTTGCGATCCGCAGGCGGTGCACGAGTGGTATCTCGGCGTGTATATCGACGCGTTCGAATGGGTGGAGGCGCCCAATACGTTGGGCATGAGCCAGTTCGTGGATGGCGGTCAGCTGGCCACCAAGCCCTACGTGTCCAGTGCGGCGTATATCGATCGCATGAGCGATTACTGCAAGGGCTGTCACTACGACAAGCGTGCACGGCTGGGCGAACGGGCCTGTCCGTTCAATGCGCTGTATTGGGATTTCTTCTTGCGCAATGAAGCGATGTTGTCGGTCAATCGCCGGCTGGCGATGCCCTATCGGCAACTCGCCGCGATGTCGGCCGACGATCGTGCGGCGCTGCAGGCGCATGCAGCCGACCTGCGCTCGCGATTGGATAGGCTGTAGCGGAGAGCGCTTTAGCGTTGCCCGCGCCGAGCACAGCCGTCTGCGTGGCGTGCGGCTGGGCACACGCCGGCCCACGGGCTCACATCACTCCGCCATCACCACCATGATTTCTGCAGGCGTGCGGCTCAGGCTCAGGTACATGTGTCCCACGCTGCTGTCGAAATACGCAGAGTCATGCTTGGCAAGTTCCAGCACTTCGCCAGTGACGAACTGCAGGCGCACCTTGCCCGATAACACGATGATGAATTCCTGACCCTCATGGCGCACATAATCGTCGAACTCGCTTTCGCTGCGCGCGTGTATGCGCCCGAACATCGGCGTCATGCGGCGTGCGGGGAACTCTCCGGCCAGCAGGCGGTATTCGTAGGTGCTGCCGCGATAGCTCGGGGTGCCGGCCATGACGGAATGCACCGCCGTCGGCGCAGGCGTCCCGGCCGCGCCGGCGGGCGCACCGAACAACTCACCGATGTCCACCTTCAGCGCGCGCGCCACGGCGGCGAACTTTTCGTAGCCGATCGAGACTTGTCCCAGTTCCATCTTCGAGAGTGTGGAGAGCGCCACGCCGGTCTGCGTCGACAGCGCCTTGAGCGTCAGGCCGTGCGCTTTGCGCACGGCGCGCAGCCGCATGCCCATGCTGGTGCGGTCGATAGTTGGATCCTGTGGGGTAGCGGCAAGCGTGCCTTTGGGCATGCGATGGAACTCCTGGGGATTTCCCTTGAAATCGTTGTTTGCGGGGATTGTGCCGTCATTTTGCATTGACGCCTATGTTTTCGTATCAGAGAATTCTCATAAATGAGAATTCGGGAAGGCGCGATGGCTGCACAGGAAAATTCGGTCGATACGGTTTTCGACTATGTGATCGTCGGTGGCGGCATCGCCGGCGCGTCGCTGGGCTATCGCCTGGCCGCGCACGCCAGTGTGCTGGTGCTCGAGCGCGAGGATCAGCCGGGCTATCACTCGACGGGCCGGTCGGCCGCGATGTTCATGGAAACCTACGGCACCGCGCAGATCCAGGCGCTCACGCGGGCGAGCCGCGCGTTTTACGAGCACCCGCCCGAGGGCTTCACCGACCATCCGATCTTGGCGGCGCGCGGTTGCCTCTACATCGCGACCCCAGAGCAACGCGAATTGCTCGACACCGAGTTTGCGGCGTTGCATGCGCGCTCGCCCAACGTGTCGCTGATCGACACCGCAGCGGCCTGCGCGCTGGTGCCCTGCCTGCGTCCCGAATGCGTGGGCGGCGCCATTCTCGAAACTGAGGCGCGCGATCTGGATGTGCATGCGCTGCATCAGGGCTTTCTGGGCGCCATGCGCAAGCGCGGCGGTCAGTTGCGATGCAAGGCGGCGCTTGTGGCGGCCGAGCGCCGCTCGGCGCTGTGGTCGCTGCAGCTTGCCGATGGCGCGGTGATTCGCGCGGGCACGGTGGTGAACGCTGCCGGCGCCTGGGCCGACGACGTGGCGCGCCTGTGTGGCGTGGCCCCGATTGGTTTGCAGCCCTGCCGGCGTACGGCCTTTACGTTTGCCGGTCCGGAAGACGTCGACTTTGCCGCATGGCCCACCGTTGCCAGCCTGGATGAGACGTTCTACTTCAAACCCGACGCCGGCCAGTTGTTGGGGTCGCCGGCCAACGCCGATCCTGTCGATCCGCACGATGTGGTGGCAGAGGAGCTGGACGTGGCCACTGGTATTTACCATATCGAGACCGCAACCACATTGCAGATCCGCCGGCCGAAACATGTGTGGGCGGGCCTGCGATCGTTTGTGGCCGATGGCGATCTCGTGATCGGTTGGGATAACGCGGCGCCACGGTTTTTCTGGCTGGCGGCGCAAGGCGGCTACGGCATCCAGTCGGCGGCCGGGGTGTCCGAACTGGCCGCATCGCAACTGCTGGGCGAACCGGTGCCCAACACGCTACTGGCGCACGGTGTGGACGCCGATGCGTTGCTGCCGGCGCGCTTGCGTTAGCCCTACGAATCTACGCGCGCGTCCGATGGGACGGGCGTGAGCGATGACTGCACATACAAGGGGAAAAATCATGATGTTGAAGTCGAGCAAGGTTGCAGTGCTGATGGCCGCCATGGCGGCGGTGTTGAGCGCGGGGGCGGCCCAGGCTGCCGAGTATCCCGAGCGGCCCGTTCAGCTCGTGGTGCCCTTCCCACCGGGTGGTGCGGGCGATGTGCTGGGCCGCATTCTCGCGAAAGGGTTGGGCCGCGAGTTGAACCAGTCGATCATCGTGGAAAACAAGGCGGGCGCCGGCACGATTCTGGGAGCGCAGTACGTGGCGCGCGCGCAACCCGATGGCTACACGCTGCTGTTGAGTTCAGGCACCACGTTTACCGTCAACCCAGCCATCTACGACAAGCTGCCGTACGACACCGTGCGCGATTTCGAACCCGTGGGCATGGTGGGCCGCGCGGCGTTGATCATCGTGGCCAATCCGCAGGAACCCTATTCGAACGTGAAGGGTCTGGTGGCGGCCGTCAAACCGCATCCGGACAAGTTTTCGTACGGCTCGTTCGGCATCGGTACGGTGTCGCACTTTGCGGGCGAGATGTTCCAGGAAGCGGCCGGCACACGCATGACGCACATTCCCTACAAGGGCAGTTCGCCGGCCATCACCGATCTGATCGGCGGGCAGATTCCGATCCTGTTCGACACGGTGGTGTCGGCCATGCCGCATATCAAATCGGGCAAGGTGAAGCCGATTGCCGTCACCACCGCGCAACGATCGAGCTTCTTGCCCGACGTGCCCACGGTTGCCGAAAGCGGCTATCCCGCCGTGAACATGGACACCTGGATTGCCGTCTTCGCGCCGAAGGGCACGCCGCCCGAGGCGCGCGCAACATTGACCAAGGCGTTGGCCGCAACCCTCGCCGACCCAACCACGCAAGAGCAACTGCGCAATGGCGGCTTTGAGCCGACCTTCATGGATGGCGCAGGTGTGCAACGGACGATCGTGGAAGAAACGCCGCGCTTCGCCGAGATCGCCAAGCGCGCCGGCATCAAGGCCCAGTAACCCCACATGCGGCACGCGATGTGCCGCGCACAGGAGCACTACCCGATGAGCGATTCCGATTCGATCCTGCAACTGTCCGCCGTTGAGATGCGACGCCGGATCGGCGCCAAGTCCCTGTCGCCGGTTCAGCTGCTGGAGGCGTGCATCGCGCGCATCGAAGCGATCAATCCGGCCGTGAATGCGGTGACGGCCACCTGCTACGACCGTGCGCGTACCGAGGCGCGCGCCGCTGAGGCCGCGATGATGCGAGGCGACGACTTGGGCGTGCTGCATGGTCTGCCGTTGGGAGTGAAGGATCTCGAAGACACGGGCGGGTTGCTGACCACGCACGGCTCGCCCAACTTCCTGAATCACGTGCCGGCCCGCGACAACGCATTGGTGGGACGCCTGCGCGCCGCCGGCGCCGTGGTGGTGGGCAAAACCAATGTGCCTGAAATGGGAGCGGGTGCGAATTCGCGCAATCCCGTGTGGGGCGCCACAGGCAATCCGTTCAACCCGATGCTCAACGCGGGCGGCTCGTCGGGCGGATCGGCTGCGGCGCTGGCGACCGACATGCTGCCGCTGTGCACCGGATCGGACACGGGCGGGTCGCTGCGGATTCCCGCCGCCAAGTGTGGTGTGGTGGGCTTTCGGCCTTCCCCCGGCCTGGTGCCCGTCGAGCGCCGGCAACTGGGGTGGACGCCCATCTCGGTGGTGGGACCCATGGGGCGCACCGTGGCCGACGCCTGCTTGCAGTTTTCGGCCAGCATCGCGCTGGACGATTGCGATCCGCTGTCTTACACCTCCGATGGCGCCTCGTTTGCGCAACTGCGGCCGGTGGATCTCGGAAATCTGCGCGTGGCCTATACCGAAGACTTCGGCATCTGCCCGGTCGATGAAGAAATTCGTGTGGCCTTTCGCGCCAAGATCGCGGCGATGCGGCGGTTTTTCAAGTGTTGCGATCCGGTGGCGATTTCACTGCCCGATGCCGATCGTTGCTTCGATGTGATTCGCGCCGAGAGTTTCGTGGCGGCCTTTCGTGACACGTACGAACGCGATCCCGGTTTGCTGGGGCCCAACGTACGCGCCAATTACGAGATCGGCGCGCAGATGACGCTGGCCGATCGGGCGTGGGCGCATCTGGCGCAGACCAAAATGTTCCGGTCGTTCCAGGAGATTTATCGCGACTACGACATCGTGTTGTCGCCGACCACGCCGGTGTCCGCCTTCCCCTGGTCCACGCTCTATGCCGAGACGATCGAGGGTAAGCCTGCGCGCAACTACTACCACTGGCTGGGGCTGACCTATGTGGTGACCTTGCTGACCAATCCCGCACTGGCGCTGCCGTGCGGTGTGGACGGGCGCGGCATGCCTTTCGGCTTGCAGGTCGTGGGGCGTTTTCGCGGCGATGCGCATGTGCTGGCGTGTGGGCTGGCGATGGAGCACGAGTTTGCAGACGACCCGCAGTTGCGCCGCCCCGTGCCGGACCTGAGTGCGCTGCGCGAGCCGGTGCCGGCATTGCGGGGGTTGGCCACGCATCCGCCGCGCGCCGATCTGGCGACGCGGGCGTTGAGTAAAAAGGAGATTGCGGCGCTTGCAACCGGCGAGGCGCACGCGCGGGCCGTGTGAGGCCGCTCAGCCGTGCTTGGGCTTCTGCGACACCAGAGTGCCGCCGGTGGCCCAATCGCCGGCCTCGACGTCCTGAAAAACCACGAACACGCTGGCGGCATTGGCGCCGCCGTGTTCTACCAGGGCCTGGGTGACGGTCGCGGCAATGGCTGCCTTTTGTTCTTCCGAACGGCCTTTCAACATGTCGATCTTGACGTAGGGCACAAGCAACTCCGAGGGTGTGGGATGAGATTCAGGATCGGGCCAGGCGCTCGATCAGCAAAATCAGGATGTGGATCACCTTGATGTGCACTTCCTGGATGCGATCGGCATAGCCATGGTGTGGGACGGTGATCACGATATCAGCCAGGTTCTCGCGCGCGATGCGCCCGCCGTCCTTGCCGGTGAGCACGATCGACGTCATGCCGGCTGCACGGGCGGACGCCAGCGCATTGACCACGTTGGCCGAGTTGCCGGAAGTCGACAGCGCAAACAGCACGTCGCCTGGGCGTCCTACCGCATCCACATACCGCGAGAAGATGTAGTCGAAGCCGAAGTCGTTGCCCACGCACGAAATGTGGCTCACATCCGAGATCGCAATGGCGGCGAAACCCTTGCGGTCGTCGCGAAACCGCCCAGTGAGTTCCTCGGCGAAGTGCATGGCGTCGCAATGCGAACCGCCGTTGCCGCAGGAAATCGCCTTGGCGCCGCGGTCGAACGCAGTCGCCAGCATCCGCGCGGCTGCCTCCACGCGCGCCAATTGATCGGCGTCGCTGAGAAAGGCGTCCAGCACGGCGGCCGCCGATCGGAGTTCTTGGCTGATGGTGGCGAGATTATCTGCAGTAGAAGTCATCGTTTCAGGAGGGTGAAGCCAGGAAACCGGCAAGGTAATGCCGCGGGCGGCGAGCGGCTTGACGTGGAAGGTTAACCCGGCGGGACGGCGGCGCGTGATAGGGAGTACCGTGGCGGCTGCCGGTGCCGTCGCGTGCCGGCGTTTTTGGGCGCGTTAGTTGCTTCATTCCCGCTCCCCGCTTCCCCCATCCCCCTCTTTTTTACGGCGTTTCGCGCATGAGCAATTTTTTCGATGTCATCGGTTCGCGCCTGATTGACGCGCACAAGTACCGGCCGTCAGGCTCAAGCGGCAAGATCTTCCATTGCACCTGTGGCCAGCCGGTATTTTTGGACAATACGCAGTGTCTGGCGTGCGGCCTCCAGCTGGGGTATGCGCCCAATTTGGGCGAGGTTCATGCCCTCACCCCCGGCACGGCGCCCGACACCTGGGTGATGACGGATGCCGGCGACGATACCGTCTACAAGCGTTGCGCCAATTTGACGATGCCCGCCGTGTGCAACTGGCTGGTGCCGGTGGCCGACGGCCACGATTTATGTCTGGCGTGCCAGCTCAATCGCATGATCCCGGATCTGTCGATCCCGGAGAACGGCGAGCGCTGGTGCAAACTCGAAGCCGCCAAACGGCGCCTGGTGGCGCAACTGTTGACGCTGGGCTTGCCGGTCACGCCGGCGATCGTGCCGCACGATGGCGGATTGACGTTCGATCTGCTCGGTCCCGATGAATACGGCAAGGCGCCGCTCACCGGACATGACGAGGGTGTGATCACGATCAATGTGCTCGAGGCCGACGATGCTTACCGCGCCAAACTGCGCGAAGACATGCACGAGCCGTATCGCACGCTGCTGGGGCACTTCCGGCACGAGGTGGGCCATTACTACTGGGATCTGTTGATTAAGCCGACCCGCTGGCTGGCCCACTTTCGCGAGGTGTTCGGCGACGAACGGCAGGACTATGCCGAGGCGCTCAAGAACAACTATGAAAACGGTCCGCCGGACGATTGGCCGACCCGTTTCATCAGCACCTATGCGGCGTGCCATCCCTGGGAAGACTGGGCCGAAACGTGGGCGCACTATCTTCACATGATGGATACGCTCGATACGGCACTCAGTTTCGGCATCAGCGCGCGCGTGGTCAAGCGCGATTACGCATCCTTCACCAAGGAGGTGCTGATCGATCAGGACGCGCCGGATGCGGAGGAATTCTTGAATCTCGTGAACACCTGGGTGGAACTCACCGGCGTGCTCAACGAGTTGTCGCGCAGTATGGGACAGCGGGATTTCTATCCCTTCGTGCTGCCCCATGCTGTGGTCGGCAAGCTGCAGTTCGTTCACCGTGTGGTGAAGTCGCGCAGCCTGGCGCTGAGTGCGGCGGCCGAAGCCGCCGATAACGCTTAGTCGAGACGGATGTCGGCGCTGGCGACGATCTTCGCCCAGCGCTGGCGTTCCGATTCGAAAAACGCGTTGAGCTTGGCCGGGTCCATCACCACGATTTCGGCGCCCTGTTCGTTGAGCTTGGCGGCGATGTCGGGCTGATTGACGATGGCGGCCAGGCGCTCGGCCAACATCTTGGCGGTCGCTTCCGGCAACGTATTGGGCGACATGATGCCCTGCCACGTGCCCGATTCGAAGTTCGGCACGCCCTGTTCGGCGATCGTCGGGATATTCGGCACGAGCGTCATGCGCTCACGCTTGGAGATCGCGATGGGGCGCAGCTTGCCGCTCTTGATGTGCGGCAGCGTGGCGAGCAGGCCATTCATGATGATCTGCGTTTGTCCGCCGATGGTATCGGTCACGGCTTGCGAACCGCCCTTGTAAGGCACGTATTCCCACTTCGCCTTCGTGGCCTGTTCGACGGCCACAGCCGCCAAGTGCGGGGCGCTGCCGATTGCCGTTACAGCAAAGTTCAACCGCTCTTTATGCGACAAGGCGACCAGTTCGGTCAGGGTATTGGCCTTCACGTCCGGGTGCACGGCAAGCACGTGCGGCGAGTACGCCAGCATGCTGACGCCGCGCAGATCCTTCGCCGGATCGAATGTCAGCTTGGTGTAGACAGACGGGCTGATGGCCAGCGCGCCCACGTCGCACAGCAGCACGGTATGACCTTCTTCCGCAGCTTGTACGACAAGTCCCGCCCCAACGTTGCCATTGGCACCGGGTTTGTTCTCGACCACGACGGTCTGTTTCAGCACTTCCGACAACGGCTGGCTGATGAGTCGCGCGATGATGTCCGACGACCCGCCGGGAGGATAGGGCACCACAATGCGCACTGGGCGCGACGGCCACGTCTGTTGCGCCCACGCGGGTAAGGAAAGACCGGTCAGCGGCAGGGAAGCCGCCGCAGTCAGAAACTGTCGACGATCGAGGGCCATGCTGTCTCCACTAGTTGTATGTTGTCGTATGACTTGGCGCAAGTATAGCGGGGCCGGTCGGTTGTCACACTAGCGAAAACCCGAACATGAATCTTATGGAGGAGTCCTTACACCGGCGGCGCCCGGTCGCCGTCGCCCAGGCTGCGCTGCATGAGTATGGTGTCGCGCCACTCGCCGTGCTTGAAGCCCACCGACCGCAATGTGCCGACGGGCACAAAGCCACAACGGGCGTGCACGGCCAGTGAGCCGGCATTGGCGCTGTCGCCCACCACCGCCAGCATTTGCCGCCAACCGCCCGCCGTGCAGCGCTCGATCACGGTTCGCAAGAGGTGTCCGCCAATGCCCTTGCCGGCCTGGCCGGGCGCCACATAGATCGAATCTTCGACGGTATGGCGATAGGCCGGGCGTGGGCGGTAGCGCGTGGCATAGGCAAAACCCACAACGACCTCGTCGATGACTGCAGCCAGATAGGGCAAGCCTTGCTGCGCGATATCGAGGCGCCGTGCCTGCATGTCGGCCGCCGATGGGGGCGCCAATTCGAACGACGCCGTGCCATGCAAAACGTGATGCGCATAGATCGCAGTGATGGCGGACAGATCGTCGTCGGTGGCATCGCGCACGACGAGGGTGGGGCGAAGGGGCGCGCAAACAGCGATGTCGGCAAGCATGACGGAGATATCGAAGGGGTTGCGGAGCCTCGATCATGCGCTGCTGCAATCCTTAGAAAAAGCCTCGCTATATTATGCAAAGCATAAGAAGAACTTTGAGATGGCGAGGCCGGAATGAAGGGATTGAATCTGGATCATCTGCGCACGCTCGCGGATGTGGTGGCACGGGGCAGCTTCTCGGCCGCGGCAAAAGCCCAAGGGCTCACCCAGCCGGCGATCAGCTTGCAGGTGCGCCAGCTCGAGCGGCGGTTTGCCACGCGTTTGGTCGAGCGCGTGGGACGGCAGGTGATGCCGACTGCAAGCGGCACGGCATTGTTGGCGCATGTGGCGCACATCGAGGCGGCGGTGCAAGGCGCCACCGACGCCATGACGGCACGCGCGAGCACGGTGGCCGGCAGGGTGTCGATCGGCACAGGCGCCACGGCGTGCACCTATTTGCTGCCCCCGCTACTGGCGGATCTGCGTCGCCGCTATCCGGCGCTCGACGTGGTGGTACGTACCGGCAACACGGACGACATGTTGCAGGCGCTGGCGCAAAACACCTTGGATGTGGCGCTCGTGACGCTGCCGGTTCGCGGTCGAATGTTTGAGGTCACGCCGTTGCTGGAAGATGAGTTCGTGGCGATCTCGCCCAGGAACCTGCCATTGCCTGCGCGCGTGACGGCGGCTGCATTGAGCCGGGTGCCGCTCGTGCTCTTCGAACCCGGGGCACGTACGCGGCATCTGGTGGACGACTGGTTCGCGCGCGCCGATGCGGTCGCGCAGCCTTCGATGTCGCTGGGCAGCGTGGAGGCAATCAAAGAACTGGTGCGTGCCGGGCTGGGGTGCGGCGTGCTGCCCAAGATGGCGCTGGGCGGCCCGCGCGCCGGCAGCAAGATTGATATGGCCTCGCTGAGCCCGCGCCTGCATCGCACCTTGGGCATCGTCGTGCGGCGCGACAAGCCGCTGAATCGGGGCCTGCAGGAGGTGTTGAATGCACTGCGTCGACTGAAGGACGGAAACTGAACGGCGCGCGGCGAGGACGAATCGGCGGTGGGCTGACCTGCCCGCGACGATCCCGCACCACAACCGCCACCATTATGGAAGAATAGGGTTTTCCAGCAGTCAGGCGCCAAGGCGCGGATAGTGTGACCACCACAACGAAAGACCAGATAGCGGTTCTGCGCGAGCAGGGTTATGTCATCGTTCCCGGCATGGTGCCGGCGGCGCGCCGGGAGGCCATGCTGGCGGTGGTCAACGATACGTTGCTGGTGCCTGCGGGTTCGCTGGAGTTCGAGGCCGATCTGCGTTATCCGGGGGCACCGGCGTCACGTGAGGCAGACGGTGGCGCAACGATCCGGCGTCTGCGCGACGCGTATGCACGCGATGCAGCCTTCGCCGCGTGGGCGTGCGACCCCGCCATCGCGGCCTGGATGACGACCTACTTCGATGAACCCGCCTTGCTGTCGCGCGCGCATCACAATTGCGTGATGACCAAGCATCCGCGGTACGGCAGCCTCACCGGCTGGCATCGCGATATCCGGTATTGGTCGTTCGGGCGGCCCGATCTGGTATCGACCTGGTTGGCGTTGGGCCACGAATCGTCGGAGAACGGCGGCTTGTGGGTCGTGCCGGGTTCGCACGCGATGACGTTTGCCGCGGATCAATTCGATAGCGAGCAGTTTTTCGTGGCCGACGATCCGCGCAATGTGCCGGTGCTCGCGCAGGCGATTCCGCTGACGCTCGCGCCCGGCGACGTGCTGCTGTTTCATTGCCGCACGCTGCACGCGGCCAGCCAGAACGCGACCGATCGCGTAAAGATCTCGGTGGTGAATACCTATCACGCGGCGAGCAATCCGCCGCTGCCCGGCACGCGATCGGCGAGTGTGCCGGACGTGCCGTTGGACGTTGCGGCGGGTCAAACGCGATAACGACTTGCGTCTGGCCTTTGCCACGGCACGCGGGTTGCAGCCTGCTCGTCTCCAGCACGATGAAAGGCGCGCGGCATGACGAACGACCGCAAGATTACTGACGGCCCTTGGATCCCTCCTTCCGATGTCGACACCGGTCACGTCGTGGGCGATGGGGTGGTGTTTCCGGCATGGCGTGGCGAAGCCGATAAGCCGTCGTCACCGCCGCCCGCGCCGTGGCCGCATGAGCGGCGCGTCGGGTTTGCCGTGGTGGGCCTGGGCCGTCTCACGCTGGAAGAAATCCTTCCCGCGTTTCGCGCATGTCTGCACGCGCGCGTGGTGGCGCTGGTGTCCGGCACGCCGCACAAACTGGAGACGGTCGCCCATCAGTACGGCGTGCCGCCCTCGGCCTGCTACGACTACGCGTCTTTCGATCGCGTGATCGACGATCCGGCCATCGAAGCGGTGTACATCGTGCTGCCCAATGCCATGCATCATGAATTCGTATTGCGCGCGGCGCGTGCGGGCAAGCATGTGCTGTGCGAGAAACCGATGGCCAATACCGTCGAGGAAGCGCAAGACATGGTGGCGGCGTGCGAACGGGCAGCAGTCAAGCTGATGATTGCGTACCGCTGCCAGTATGAGCCGCACCATCTCGAAGCGCGGCGTTTCGTGCGCGAAGGCACCTTTGGCAAGCTCAAGGGTTTGACCGCAGTGAATACGCAGACGGTGGCGAAAGACGGTCAACGTCAGTGGCGGCACAAGCTTGCGATGGCGGGCGGTGGGGTATTGCCCGACATCGGCTTGTACTGCCTGAATGCCGCGCGCTTTTTGGCCGGTGAAGAGCCTTGCGAAGTGTTTGCGCAATCGGTGACGCCAGCACGCGATCCGCGCTTTGCCGAGGTGGAAGAAACGGTGTCGTTCATGCTGCGTTTCCCGTCGGGCTTCATCGCGAATGCATTCTCCAGCTACGGCGCGCGCGAAGATAAGGCGCAGCGTTTGAGCTTCGAACGCGCCACGGTGGATATGCCCAATGCCTACGCCTATACCGGACAGCAGTTGGTGATCGGCGAGCGTTGTGGTGACGATAGCCAGCAACGGGTCGTGCAGCGTGCGCTCAAGAGCCAGTTTGCGGCCGAGATCGATCACATGGCGCTGTGCGTGCGAGAAGATCGAACCCCTCACACGCCGGGCGAGGAGGGCGTACGCGATCAGAAGATCATGGCTGCGATCTACGCGTCGGCCCAAAGTCATCGGCCGATCAAGCTCGATTGAATCGAGATCGAGCGTGATCGGAGGAACTGACAACGACGGACGGACGCGGCGCGTCTCCCAATTGTGAGACTTACGTCCCGACGCGCAGCGGCCCGGTCAGTTTGCGCAACGCCGACAACACGCTCAGCGCAGTGATGCGGCCCGTCTTGGGATTGTTCGACGGGATATTGCGAATTTCCATCGTGAACGAGGCGGAGTCGGCATCGACTTCGACGCGATGCGTGTTGCGATCGATATTAGGATCGGCCCAGATCTCGAGCGTGGTGCGATCGGGCCCGATGCCGGCCAGCGACACGCTCACCGCCACGTTGAGGTTGGCGGGGAAACCGATGGCGGCCTCGCGCGGCGAGCCTTTGAAGATCAGCTTGGGTTCGGTAATGCCGGCGATATCGATTCCCTGTTCGACCAGGAACGGCGCGCCCAGCAGGCCACGCACCGGCTTGCGAGTGATCATCGTGACCGAGTGGATCGTGTTCTCTGCCGCGGCCGTCAACGCATCGAGACCCAGGATCGCGCCCGACGGCACGATGATCTGACCGCCATGCTCGGCGGCGAGCGGGATCAGGTCTTCGTTCTGCAGCAATGCACCCGAACTCAGCACGATCACTTTTTTGCCGGCGCGCAGGAAGGGCGCGGCGATGCGGTGCAACACGGCGGCCGGCGCGCATTCGATGACGACGTCGCAATCGTCGACCATGTCGTCGATGGTGGTGAAGCGCGGCGCGTCATGGGTCCAATCGAACGTGGGCGCGTTGGCCGGATCGCGTACGCCGATTGCCGTGAGGGTGAGGCCGGGAATACCGGCGTCGAGCGCCTGCGCCAATGATTTGCCGATGGCGCCGAAGCCTGCGATACCAACACGATAGTGGGTCATGAAGATCTGCTCACAAAAACGAGGGTTAAGACAACACCGGTGTGCCCGAATGCCGTGCCTCGTTCAGCACCCAGGTGCGGAAGGTGGCGATGGCGGGGCGGTCGTGCGCGCCGGTGTGGGTTAAGAGGTAATACGCGCCGGCGCTTTTGAGCGGCGTGGCGCGGCTTAGCGGCAGCACGAGCTCGTTGCGGCCGGGATAGCCGTCCAGCAAAATTTCCGGGATCAGTGCAATGCCTTTGTGCTCCTGCGCGGCCCGCATGGCGATGTAGAAATGGCCATACTCGAGTTTGGCGCGCTTGGCCGGCAACGTGGCGCCTTGCGCGCGCAGCCAGTCGCGCCATGCATCGGGGCGGCTGGCCGTGTGGATGAGTTCGAACGACGTCAGATCGTCAAGCGAGGTAATCGGGCCGCCTTGCGCATGCAGGTCGCGCGACATGACCGGTACCAGGATGTCGTCGAACATGAAGTCGGCACAGATGCCGTCCCAGTTCTTGACCAGCGTGAGATCGACGCCGGGGGCGTCGCGCGGGTAACGTGTGCCGGCGAGCGGGCCCACGCGAATGGCGAGATCCACGCCGTCGGCCAGCATATCGAGGGGCCGGATATCGGACACCACGCGGATCTCGATATCGCGATGCTGGGCGGTGAATTCGGCCAGGCGCGGCATGAGCCAGAGTTGGCCGATGGTGGGAATCGTGTTCACCGTGAGTACTTCGCGGCGCGGCCGGTCGCGTACGCGGTGCGTGGCCGTTTCAAGTTCGGCGAGGATGCGCCGGCATGTGTCGAAGTACAGGAATCCGGCTTCGGATAATTCGACCTGCCGCGCACCGCGTATGAAAAGGCGCTTTTCGAGAAAGGCTTCGAGCTTGCGAATCTGCAGGCTGACCGCGCTCTGCGTCACGTTGAGTTCTTCGGCCGCGAGCGTGAACGATCGATGGCGGGCTGCCGCCTCGAAGGCACGGATGGTGGTGAGCGGCGGCAGATTTCTCGTGACTGGCATAGCACGCGCGGCAGTTGCGGCGGCCGGCACTATTGCACCTGAATACCCGCCTGGGTGATGACGTCGCGCCAGGTGCGGTCTTCATCGCGCACGTAAGCGGTAAACGCCGGAGCGTCCATGGTCAACGGCGCAATGCCGCGGCTGCGGAAGTCGGCCTGCAGGGTGCCGTCTGCCAGCGCGGCCGCGAGACCAGCGCTGAGTTTCGCCACCGCATCGGGCGGGGTGCCGGCCGGCACGAAAAGGCCGAACCATGTGCTCGCATTGTAGTCGAGCCCCAGTTCTTTTAATGTGGGCACGTCGGGCAGCTCGGGTACGCGCGTATCTGTGGTGACGGCCAGTGCGCGCACGCGGCCGGCTTTCACATTGGCCAGCGTGGTGGGCAGTGGATCGACCAGCAGGTCGAGTTGACCGCCGATCAGATCGGTCATGGCGGGTGCGCCGCCCTTGTACGGCACATGCATGAACTTGGTGCCGGCGCGCAGATTGAGCAGCTCGGCCTGCACGTGATGACTGGTGCCCGACCCGGCCGAGCCGTAGTTCAGGCTACCGGGCTTGGCCTTGTCTGCTTTAACCAGATCGGCCCATGTTTTGTAAGGCGATTGTTCGGCCACGATCACCACGCTCGGCACTGCGGCGATGCCGCCCACGGCAATCAGATTCTTTTCGGCGCTGTAGCCCACATCCTTGTAGAGATTGGGTGCCACGGCGATCGTGCTGGCCGCGCCCAGGAGCAGCGTGTAGCCGTCGGCGGGGCTGTTGATGGCGTTCAGCGTGCCGATCGTGCCGCCCGCACCGGGCTTGTTCTCGACCACGATGTTGCCCGGCAAGGTATCGGACAGGTGCTTGAACAGCACGCGGCCGATGGTGTCGTTGATGCCACCGGCAGGAAAGGGAATGACGGCGCGCACGGCGCGGTTGGGGTAAGGATCGGCGGCGTGGGCCAGGGGCGCCAGGCAGGCGCCGGCGGCGATCGATAGGCTGATGAGCAGACAACGCATGCGGGACATGACCGAAACTCCTGAATAAAGGCGATCGGCCAAGCCTGAAAACAGGCGGGCCGCGAAGACGATGCCAGGGCAGTCTAGGGTCGCCTGCGTGGTGCCGCAAACGATTAAAAATCCTTCATGCATAAGCGGAACTCATGCCTGAAATCGGGCGACCGCACCATCATGCATCACAGCCGCGTCCGATTCGCGCGCTTGTGCGTGGCGCCCCTCACACGCGTGACGCTGCCTCGATCGTGCGCCACCCCACCGCAGGCACCGCAAGCGTGCCGTTACCGCTCAAGTGCGGCCGCCCGGATGAGGCTCGCGCCCCGTTCGGCGATCATGATGGTGGGCGAGTTGGTGTTGCCCGACGTGATCGTGGGCATGATCGACGCATCGATCACGCGCAAGGACTGCAGCCCATGCACACGCAGTTCGCTATCCACGACCGCGCCTTCGTCGGCGTGCTTGCCCATGGTGCACGTACCTACCGGATGGAAAATGGTGGTGCCTATTTTGGCTGCGGCCTGAGCCAGTTCGGCATCGCTTTGCGCGGCCGCGCCAGGCAACCACTCCTCGGGCCGATAACCGGCCAACGCGGGCGCTTGCACAATGCGCCGCACGAGGCGGATCGCATCGATGGCCACGCGGCAGTCCTCGGCCGTGCTGAGATAGTTGGGCGCAATGATCGGCCCCTGCGTGTCGCCCGTGGCATCGATGTGCACGGACCCCCGCGAGGTGGGCCGCACGTTGCACACGCTGGCCGTGAACGCATCGAAAGCGTGCAGCGCTTCGCCGAACGCCCCCAAAGAAAGCGGCTGCACGTGAAACTCGAGGTTGGCGCGCGTCTGCGCCGGATCCGACTTGGCAAACACGCCCAGTTGCGACGGCGCCATGCTCATGGGACCGGTGCGCTTGAACAGATACTCCATGCCGATACCGGCTTTACCCAACCAGGTGGCCACCATCTTGTTGAGCGTTTTCACGCCTTGCACTTTGACCACCACGCGTAATTGCAGATGATCCTGCAGGTTCTCGCCCACGCCGGGCAAGTCGTGGCGCAGGGCGATGCCGGCGTCGCGCAGGCGATCCGCCTGGCCGATGCCGGAGCGTTCGAGCAGGAGCGGCGAGTTGACGGCGCCGGCCGCCAGGATGACCTCGCGGCTTGCGCGCACGCCGCGCGTTTTGCCTTGATGGTCAATCACCGCACCGGTACACGTGGTGCCCTCGAACATGAGATGGCGCACCGCCGCCTGCGTGAGCACATGCAGGTTGCGCCGCCGTTTGACCGGCCGCAGAAAGGCTTTGGCCGTGTTCCAGCGCCAACCGCCTTTTTGATTGACGTCGAAGTAGCTGGTGCCGAAGTTGTCGCCGCCGTTGAAGTCGGTCACGCGCGGAATGCCTTCGTGGCGCGCGGCCTCGGCAAACGACTCCAGGATGTCCCAGCGCAGCCGTTGCGCTTCGACCCGCCACTCGCCGCCGGCGCCGTGATGCGCGTCCGCGCCACGATAATGGTCTTCGCTGCCCTTGAACACCGGCAGCACATGATCCCAATTCCAGCGCTCGTCGCCGGTGAGGTGGGCCCAGTCATCGTAGTCCTGGCGCTGGCCGCGCATGTAGATCATGCCGTTGATCGACGATGAGCCGCCGAGCACGCGGCCGCGCGGATAGATGAGCGCGCGCCCATCCAGGCCGGCCTCGTGCTGCGTCTTGTACATCCAATCGGTGCGCGGATTGCCGATGCAGTACAGATAGCCGACGGGGATGTGAATCCAGTGATAGTTGTCGCGGCCGCCGGCCTCGAGCAGCAGCACGCGATGGGCGGGATTGGCGCTCAGGCGATTGGCCAGCACGCAGCCGGCCGAGCCCGCGCCCACAATGATGTAGTCGTATGTCTCCATCCCATCCTCATTGTTGGGGGATTTTGTTGTGCGCTTAAGCGTACCGCTAACTTGGGCCTAACGGTGCGGCCGTGGGTGCCCGTGCGGCAACCAGATGGTCGCGCAGCAGTCGCGCCGCGGCCGACAGGTCGGTTTCGCCGCGATAGCAGAGGGCAAAGCGGCGGTCGGCCCAGGCGTCGGTGAGGGCGACGACCTGCATCGCCTTGGAGGCGGCGTAATACTGCGCCGTGGTGGTGGGCACGATGGCGATGGCGAGGTTGGCGCCCACCACGCGCATGGCCGAGTCGAGGTTGGACACGATCACGCGGCGCATGAGCGTCTTGCCGTGTTGACGCGCAAGTTGCGTAAGGGTGCGCGTGACGGCGCTGGCATCGGGCAAGGTGACCTGCTCATGATCGAGCGTGTCGGCCAGCGATACTTCCCGGTAGTGCGCCAACGGATGCTGCGGGTGGACCGCCACGGCCAGGCGATCGCCGCCGTAGGGCAGGCAGGCGAGCCCCAGGAAGTCTGCCGCATCCCAGCACATGCCCAGCGATGCCACGCCGTCGCGCACGCCGCGGATGATGTGATGGCTCAGGCCTTCCTCCATATCGACACGGATATCGGCATGCGCGGGATCGTGCAGAAATGTCGCCACGTCTTCGGCCAACGAGGCGGCAAGCACCGAGGCGGTGGCAAGGATGCGCACCTGGCCTTTGACGCCGGCGGTGAACGCGCCGATGTCGCGTTCGATGCGGGCAACGTTGCCCAGGATGGCGCGGGCATGGTCGAGCAGCGCTTCGCCGGCGGGCGTGGGCTCCACCCCGCGGCGGCCGCGCACGAGCAGCTTCATGCCCACGGTGTCTTCCAGCGCAGCCAGCCGCTTGCTGATGGCTGAGCCCACGATATTGGCGGCTTCGCCTGCGCGCGCGATGCTGCGCTGCTCGCAGACGGCCACGAAGAGCCGCAAGGTGGTCATGTCGAGATCGCGCATGGGAAGAGGCCTTGAGATATTCCGTTTCGGAAGCATAGGACTTCCGAATCGGCACTTCAATCTCAGATCAGAAACCCTAAACTTGGCACGATCGATTGGACGGGGTAGGTGGCGAGATGAGTTCAGGCAATTCACAACGCGAAGACGCGAGCGATGGGGGCAAAGTGGGACGAGCGGCGGCGGCAGCGTCGCGCCCTGCCGCGTGGCCGGCGCGCGTCACGATTCGCGAAGTCGGCTTGCGCGATGGGCTGCAAAGCGTCGCCACGATCGTGACCACCGAGAACAAATTGGCCTGGGTGGATGCCGCATACGCCGCGGGTCAGCGCGAGATCGAAGTGGGGTCATTCGTGCCGGCGCGGCTCTTGCCGCAACTGGCGGATACCGAGATCGTGGTGGCGCACGCGCGCACGCTGCCCGGCTTGACGGTATCGGTGCTCGTGCCCAATCTGAAGGGCGCCGAGCGCGCCTTCGCCGCGCAGGCCGACGTGATCGTCGTGCCGCTGTCGGCCAGCGCGCTGCACAGCCAGGCCAACTTGCGCAAAACGCCCGATGAGGTGGTGGCCGAGGTCGCCCGGATGCGCACGGCGCGCGATGCGTCGGGCGCACGCACGATCATCGAAGGCGGGGTGGGCACGGCCTTCGGCTGTACCTTGCAAGGCGCGGTCGACCCCAACGAGGTACTGCGTTTGATGCAGGCATTGCTGGACGCCGGCGCGGATCGCGTGAGCCTCGCCGACACCGTGGGCTATGCCGACCCGGCGGGCGTGCGGATGCTGTTCGAAGCGGCGCGTCGGCAGGTAGGCGAGCGGCTCTGCTGCGCGCATTTTCACGATACGCGTGGCCTGGGGCTGGCCAATGTGCTGGCCGCGCTGGACACCGGCATCGACCGGTTCGACGCGTGCTTGGCCGGTATCGGCGGCTGCCCGCACGCGCCCGGCGCAAGCGGCAATGTGTCGACCGAGGACTTGGCCTTTATGCTTGGCAGCATGGGCATCGATACCGGTCTGGACATCGCGCGCCTGCTCGCACTGCGAGCGGAAGTGGCGCAATGGCTGGTCGGCGAGCCCTTGAGCGGCGCGCTGTGGCGTGCCGGCCTGCCTGCAACCTACGTCGCGCCTCGCGCGCACGCCTGACACATCAAGGAATCACGCATGACCGCATCATCTTCCCGTGCTTTGCCGTTGGCCGGCCTCCGTGTGGTGGAGTTCACCCACATGGTGATGGGCCCCACCTGCGGCATGGTGCTGGCCGATCTGGGCGCTGAAGTCATCAAGGTCGAGCCGATCGAAGGCGACCGCACGCGCCATCTGCTGGGTGCGGGATCGGGCTTTTTTCCCATGTTCAATCGCAACAAGAAAAGTTTGGCGCTCGATCTGCGCGACCCGCGCGGCGCGGCCGTGGCACGCAAGCTCGCGGCCAGCGCCGATGTATTCGCCGAAAATTTTCGCCCTGGCGCGATGGCCAAGTATGGTCTGGATTACGCGGCGCTCTCGGCCGTCAATCCCAAGCTTATCTATGTGAGCTTGAAGGGGTTTCTGCCCGGCCCGTACGAGATGCGTACGGCGCTGGACGAGGTGGTGCAAATGATGGGCGGGCTGGCCTACATGACCGGTCGCCCCGGCGATCCATTGCGTGCCGGCACGAGCGTGAACGACATCATGGGCGGAATGTTCGGCGCGATCGGTGCGATGGCGGCGCTGATCCAGCGCGGCATCACGGGTCGTGGCCAGGAAGTGCAGTCGGCCTTGTTCGAGAACAATGTGTTCCTGGTGGGCCAGCACATGCTGCAGTACGCGATCACGGGTCAGGCGGCTGCGCCCATGCCGGATCGCATTTCCGCCTGGGCGCTGTACGACGTGTTTACCGTGCGCGACGGCCAGATCTTTCTGGCGGCGGTGAGCGATTCGCAGTGGGTGACGTTTTGCGAGGCCTTCGGGTTCGACGATTTGAAGACGGCGCCTGAACTCTCCACCAACAACAAGCGAGTGGTTGCACGCGCCACCTTGATGCCCGAACTGCGCAGCCGGCTGGGCGGCTATTCGGTCGCCGAACTCACCGCGATCTTCGAGGCGCAGGGCTTGCCCTTCGCACCCATCGTCAAACCCGAAGCGCTCTACGACGATCCGCATTTGAAGGCCACCGGCGGCCTGGCCGACGTGCGTTTGCCCGACGGCGAACGTGCCGGGCAAACCGTGGGTGCCGCGCTCTTTCCCATCACGATGGACGGCGCGCGGCTGGGCGTGCGCAGCGATCCGCCGACCGTGGGCGAACACACCGCACATGTGCTGGGCGAACTCGGCTTCAGCGCCGATGAGATTGCAGGACTGAACAAAGACGGCGTGGTGGCATGACGCGCTGATTCGAATCGCTGCGCACCGACGCCGGCCGCAAAAGAGCCGGCGCGTGCAACAACAATAATGAGGAGACAACACATGAAAAAGAATGCTGTCGATCACACGCGCCGCGCCTTGTTGGCGGCGTTGGGCGGTACGGCTGCGCTGGGCGCCATGCCGGTGTGGGCGCAAAGCGATCGGCCGATCCGCTTCATCCTGCCGTTGAGTGTGGGCTCGGGCGTGGATGCGATTACGCGTGCGGCGGGTCCCGCACTGTCGGCCGCGTTGGGCCATACGGTGGTCGTCGAAAACCAGGCGGGTGCGGGCGGCATCGTGGGCACGTCGGCGCTCGTGCGTTCGCCACCGGATGGGCTGACGCTCTCGATGGTGTCGAACAACCATGTCATCTATCCGAGCGTGTACAAGTCGCTGCCGTTCGATCCGATTGCCGACATCACACCGATCTCGGTGGTCTGTACCACGCCCTTCCTGCTGGTGGTCAATCCGAAACGATTGCCGGTGAAAACGGTGCCCGAGCTGGTCGCGATGCTGCGCGAGAAGAGCGACACGTTCAACTATGCGTCGTCGGGCAACGGCACAGTGCTGCACCTGGCGGCGGAACTGTTCATGCAGCAAGCCGGGTTGAAAATCCGTCACATTCCCTACAAGGGCACGGGTCCGATGGTTACCGACCTGATCGGCGGTCAGGTCGATGTGGGTGTGGTGTCGCTGCCCTCGGCATTGCCGCATGTGCAAAGTGGCGCGCTGGTGGCGCTGGGCGTGTGCGGTCCGCAACGCACGGCGACGCTCCCCAATCTGCCGACCGTACGCGAGCAGGGCATGCCCGACTACGAGATCGAAGGGTGGGTGGCAGTGGTGGGGCCGGCCAAGCTGCCGAAGGCCGATGTGGATCGCATCTACGCCGGCTTCCAGAAGGCCTACACCAGCCCGGAAGTGAAAGCGCATATGGCCACGCAAGGCAACACCGTGGTGCTGCGCCCGCCTGCCGAAACGGCGGCGTACTTCGCGTCCGAATTGAAGAAGTACGCCGCGATCGTGGCGTCGTCGGGGCTGGAGGCGCAGTAGGGTCAGGGGGGCGTGAAGGGCGCGGGCACAACTTGCCCATCGCCTGACAACCGGACATACCCTTCATGCGCGGCGAGCACCGTCTCCATCTGCACGGTGTGGGCAAACACGAAGTCGTCGCCATAGATCGTTTCGTCGGGAAACTCCGAAATCAGCGCGAGCGGTGCCGCCTCGCGCGCATCTTCGGCCACCAGGATCGGGATGCCGTTGAGCAGCTCGAAGCCGTCTTCCAATGCATGGGCGCGAAAGAGCGCAATCTGGTGTGTATTGAAGTCCAGCAAGCCGGGCAGTCGCCCCAAGCGTTGCGTGACGTGTTCGATCAGTGCGCGCGCGCGGTCGCCCCAGCCCGGGTGATGACGCAGGATAAGGAAGAAGCCTTTGGGGATCGTCCAGAGTTCGAAGCCGCGCGGCAGATAGCCCGACATCGGGCGCGTCCATTCGTGCGCGGGATAGCCATGCAGGTTGATGTGCAATGCCGCGCCGCTGATGGCCAATGCATGCTGGCGCGCTTCGCGCTCGTAGAACGGTGCGCGTTCACGATAGGCGATGTCGTCGCCCAATGCGGAGTAGCGCGCGGCATGATGCATGTGGCGCGGATGCGTGGCGCACAGGTCGCGATGCATGGCGTAACCGTCGGGATTCTCGACGCCGATGAGCGCGAAGTGTGCTTCATCGCGCAACGCGTGCGCGGCGCGCAGCACCCCCACCACGCCCGAGCTTTCGTTGGCATGCTGCGCAGCCGAGATCACGATTGCGGGCTGGGCGCTTTTGACGTACGTGCCCCACACCGTGCGGCCCTGGCGTGAGGGCGCGTCGAAACGTTCGCCGCCAAGCGCATCGAGTTCATACGCCACGCGTTCGATCGGCAGTGCGCGCGTGGCCGCCGCCAGCGGCTGATCGTCGCTTGAGGGTATAGGTGGCGTCACGGCAGCGAACGGTTCGGTGGCGATGACGAGGTGAATCGCGCCGTCCGCGCTTGCGCGCACGTCAGGCGCAAACTGGCCCGGCTGCAGGCCGCGATCGCCGAGCGGGCGGCCGCTGTGCAGCTGGAATATTTCGAGCAGGCTGAAGTAGATGTCTTCGTGGAGTGCTTCGAAGAGGCTCACGACCTCATCGCCGTAGTGCAGATCCAGCTCGGAACCCGGCATGTTCAGGCGTACGGAGAGGCGTTCGAAGTAGGGCTCTTGCGTGCCCCAGGGGTGCAAACGCACGGTATCGATCAATGCCGCGAACGCGGTTTCGAGATCGGTGGTGCGGGCAGCATCCTGCGCGCCTTTGCCTTTGCCTTTGCCTTCGCTCTCGTCATCCGCGCGCGACGCCCGTACCCAACCGGTGGGCGTGAGGTTGACGGCACCCGTGTGATCCACGCGTTCGACGTTGGGTGCGAACACGTCCAAGTGCTGCGTGCGCCCATCGCGATACGACAGTTCCACCTCGTATACCAACGCCGGTTCGCCCGGTGTGAGCGTGACGTCGACGTTTGCGAGCATGCCGACCAACGGATAGGCTTCGAGCGTGAACCGTTTGGCGGTGGCCGCAGGATGAACGGGATAGCGCACCGTTACGCGGTCGACGTCAGTGAGATCGATGTCTTCGACGAACGCATGGATGAGCGGCTTGTAGGCACTGCGAAATCGCGCGGTAACACCGGCGCGGGCCAAGCGCTGCTCGGCCGCGATGCGAGCGGCGCGATCGTCGAACACCCAGGCTTCTAGGGTGCCGCCACGCCAGGCTTCAGTGGAAAATTCGTCGACCAGACTGTCCAGCGTGCGCGCGAAGCGCCGGTCCAACAACGTCGTCATGAGCCTTGAGGTCCTTACGTTTGCGTGATGCGGCGGCGCAAGAGCCACGCCGCACACATGACGTGCGCGGCGTTATCGCGGCATCGAAGGGCTCAAGGATAATCACAAACGTGAAACGCCCACATACTAAAAATCACTTTTTTTATGCAGGAATCGCCGGTGGAACAGGCTGATCAGCGCCCCATGCGGCGGCGCTCGTCCAGTTCACGCATGCACTGGCTGGTGCCATTGAGCATTTCGGCGCGCGTGCTGGTTTCGCGATTGACCCGCTCGACGCACAGGTTGTAGTTCTCCAGGCTCTCGGGCGAGTTGGTCACCAACGGCGGGGGCGGCGGCGCGCTGGGATCGGGGATCTCGCGCATGCGCAACTGCGGCGGCGCGTTGGGGTTGGCAACGACGTTGCCCGGCTCGGGATAGCGAAAGCCATCAGCGGTGGCGGTGGGTACGGGTTGGGCCATGGCGGCCGACGCGGCAAGCGTGCCGGCCACGGCGCACGCATACAAGGCACTGCGAATCAGGTTCATGAAGCTGTCCTTTCAAATGGGCGCGGCGAGGTCTGAAAAAAGATCGTCGCGGTCCCGGTCAACATAACCCGGATGCCTGCCCGCGCGCGGGCATTCATGTAACCGGGTTTTCGGTCAGCGCCCGAGAAGATCAGTTCAACGCTCAAGAATATAAACGTGGGGAAGCCGCTGGAACGCCGACTCCTGGGCGGGCGCACCGTGCTGCATATGCGCGACCAGGTCGATGGTGGTTGAGTCACGGGTCAACATCAAGCACGTCGCTTCGCCGGTTGCCACTTGCGTCGCGTGCCAACAGCCCGGCTGCATGCATACGCCTTGGCCGGGCGCGATATCGAACGCGCGCAAGGTAGCGAGGTCGGGCGCGCCCTGCGCGTCCGAACAGGCCACCACGTGTATGACGCCCACGCTTCCCAGCGGCACGATGGCTTGTTGCGTGAGGTGATGCACTTCAAGCGTATCGATACGACCATCGCAGCGACGGTAATTCACCCCCAGCACTTCGGTGCGGCCGCCGCTGCCGGTGTCGAACGCATGCTGATGCCAGAAATCGGTATTGACGTTGGTGAACGCCGGGGTGGGCGCTTTTGCGTCGTACGGCAGGCCCAGCATCGCGCCATACGGCGCGAAGGCGGCCGCCGAAAGCGGTTCGATCGACAAGGGAAGATCGGCAGGTGCCGCTGGGCGCGGCAAGCCTTGTTCGTTCGAGGTGGCTTGTTCGGCAGTGGCTTGGCTTGCGGGAGTGAGCGCGGGCACAGCCGCGCGCGGCGCGGACCGCGATGTGGGCAAACGAGAAAACGGGGGCATGGCAATCCAGTCGGGCGGTTCAGCGCGACGATAGCATTGCCCGCACGGTGTCGGGTGTGAACGGCGGCGCGCGAAAGCGCACGCCGGTGGCATCGAACAACGCATTGGCAACGGCTGCCGGCCCCGGCACCGATGCCGACTCGCCCGCGCCCAAAGGCGGCTCATCCTGCCGCGGCATCAGCACCACGTCGATCTCGGGCACCTCGTCAAAGCTCAGGATCGGATAGCCGCCCCATTCGAGACTTGCCACGCCGTCGGCATCGAAGGCGACGCGCTCCTTGAGCACGCGGCTGAGCACCTGAATCACATTGCCGTGCATCTGATGCCGCACGCCATCGGGATTGACCATCATGCCGGTGTCCTGGCCGATGGTGACGCGATCGATCACGATACGGCCGGTGGTGGGATCGACGGTAAGGTCGACGATCCAGGCTGACCACGCGGCGCCGAAGCCCGGGAACCGGCTGTGCACGTAGCGCGCGTATGCCACGCCGCGCCCGCGCAACAACCCATCGGCGGCGGGCCTGCCCCGTGTGCCGGGGTGTCCGGGTTGCCAGGTGGCGCGGGCGGCGACGGCGCGCAGCAGATCGGCCGCGCGCGTGTCGTCGAGATGCCGCAGCCGGAAGTCGACCGGATCGGCGCCCGCGTCATGCGCCAGTTCGTCGACGAACGAATCGTGGGCAAAGGAATTGGGCAATGCGGAAACGCCGCGCAGCCAGGCCGCGCGAACCAGTGCGGGCATGTCGTGGCAGACCGCGCGCAGATGCTTGAAGCGATAGGGGCTGACGGCGGTGCGGTCGCCCATTTCGAGAACCCGCGGCGTGGCGGCGATCTTGCCGATGAGCAGCGACGCCAGAAGCGGGGCATCGTTGGAGGGATAGCGGGTAGTGAAGTCGTACGCGCCCAAGCCGCCATCGGCGTCGAGTGCGCCGCGCACCGTCATCAACTGCGCGGCGCCCTTGGGCTCCCACGCATGTTCTTGTTCGCGGCTGAGTTGCACGCGCACAGGGGCGCCTGCGGCGCGCGACAGGAGCGCGGCATCGGCGGCAACATCGTCGGCGCAGTTGCGGCCATAGCAGCCCGAGGCCTCCAGACGCACGATTTCGATGCGGTCTTCGCCGACGTCCAACAGCCGATCCAGATCGATGCGCAGCATGTGCGGATTTTGCGTGCCGGACCAGATCGTGAGGCCGTCAGGGGTGTAGTCGGCCACCGCGCACGATGGCCCGATCGAGGCATGCATCTGATACGGCCACACGTAGGTGCGCGAGAGTGGCTGCGCCGCATGCGCCAACGCGGTATCCACGTCGCCGTGCGCGGTTAACGGACGCGCCGTTGAGGGGGCATTCAAAAGCGCCGTTTCGATGGACGACAGATCGGGGCCGGGCGGTATGGGCCGCCAGCGTGCCTGGATTCGACGTGCGGCCGCGATGGCCTGCTCTTCACGCTCGGCCACCACGCCGATGAAGTCGCCTTCAACCACGAGATGCCGTACGCCAGGCAAGCGCAGGCACGCAGCGCGGTCGACGTCGATGAGACTGGTGCCGACGAACGCGCCGCAATCGCGGCCGGTATAGGGCGGCCGCACGACGCGCCCGTGCAGCATGCCAGGCACGCGCACATCGTGCACAAAAGTGAGTACGCCGGTGGCTTTGGCGGGAATGTCCACACGCGGCGGGGCGCTACCGACAAGGCGGTACGCCGAGACGGGCTTGAGCGGTACATCGTCGGCGAGCGTGAGCGCGATGCGCTGACCGGTAAGCAGGTCGGCATATGAAAAGCCGGGGATGGCCGCATTGCGTTCACGCGCGCCAGCCGCTTCGGCAGGCGCGGCGTTGGGCGCGCTATCGGGGCTGCGTGACGGGTCGATCGCGTCGTGGGTTGGGGCGGCCAACACCACGCCATCGCGGATCTGCAGCGTATCGCGCGGCACCCTCAACCGCTCGGCAGCCGCGTCCAGCAGCCACTCGCGCGCTTGTGCCGCCGCACGGCGCAGTGGCACGGCCGAGATTTGAATCGTGGCGCTGGCGATCGTCGGACCCTGATTGGGCGCGGCTTCGGTGTGGCCGAGCGTCATCGTCACGCGATCGAGCGGCACGTAAAGTTCTTCTGCCACGATCTGCGCCAGCGCCGTGCGAATGCCGGTGCCCAGATCGACGTGGCCGTTGAAAGCCTCGATGCGGCCGTCATCGCATAAGGCGATGAAGATGTCGGGCTTACTCGGCACGTAGTTCGACGCGGCGCCGGGTTGACCCGCCGCCGGCACTACCCCGCGCACAGGGGTGCGCAGCACGAGCAGTGTGCCCGGCCGATCGAGCAGCGCGCGATGCGCTGCTTTAGGCGTGCGCGGGGTGGCGGTCAAGGTGGGCGCTCAACTGCGACACGGCATCCGCATACGGCATGACGGCCGCATATTTTTGCTGCATGTCGAACAGGTTGGCGTCGTGCGGGCCGATGGCGCGGTCGCCGCAGCAGTCGGCCACCACCAATGGCCGAAAACCCGCCGACATCGCATCGACGACGCTGGCGCGAACGCAGCCGCTGGTGGTGGCGCCAGCGATCAGCAGCGTCTGCACGCCGCGTTGCGCCAGCCAGGCTTGCAAGGTCGTGCCGTGAAACGCCGACGGCAACGTTTTGCGAATCACGACTTCTCCGGTCAGGGGCGTAAGCGACGGCACAATGGCGCTTGCCGGATCGTTTTCCTTGAGCGTGAGCATGCCCGGTACTTTCATGCAGAACACATTGGCATCGCTATCGTCGTCGGCGAACACGATGCGCGTATGCGCGATGGCGAATGCATGTTCGCGGGCGAAGGCCAGCAACGCCTCGGTTTGCGCGATGGCGGGTGCAATGTTGCCGCCGCCGAAGCGATTGGGGTCGGCAAAGCTATTGACGAAGTCGACGATGAGCAAGCCAAAAGGAGCGGCCAGCGGCAGGTCGGTGCCGAAGCCCTGACGGGCATAGGCGGAGATGTCGTCTTTCATGCGGCAGCCTCGGAGGTAGCGGTGTCGATCACGCGGCCGGCGTCGACGACGATGTCGCCGTCAAGACGCACGGTGCAGCCGCGCATGGGAATATCGATGTGGCAGGCGGTATTGCGATCGCCGCCGGCTTCGTTGTTGGGACCCATCGAAAACAGGAAATTGCCTTCAAACGCCCGCGCATCCATGCCGATCGTGGCCTCGCGATCGTAGTGCGCCAACATCGACCAGTGCGCGCGCGGCTGCAGGCCCCAGCCGATATGCGACATGGCGTAGGCGTCCGGGTCGTTGAACGACGCCATGTACTCGTTGAGCAGATCGGCATGCACGCCGCCTTCGATCTTGCGCACGAAGCCGTCCTTGACGGTCAGGGTGATGGGCTCGCTGATGTACTGCTTCATGGGCAGCAGGATGTCGCCCCGATCGAGCACGATGCGGCCTTGGGTGCCGAGCTCATCGGGCCACGTCAGCACGAAGCCGCTGGGCCAATGATCCCACCGGCCCGGTTCATCCACGTAACCGTATTCGCTGATCGCAGGAAACTCGCCCAGCGGGCAATGCAGGTCGGTGCCGGCAGGCGATGTAATGTGCATCGTCTTGGCCGCTTCGATGCGCGCGGCCGCCCGCTTGACGCGTGCGCGGTCGGCCTCGGTGGGCACCATGCGGCAGAGCACTTCGGGTGGCTCCACGGCGAGCAGAATCTTGGTGCCGCCGCTCAGGATGTCGTGCTGCTCGGGCGAGAACAGCAACGTCATCAGATCCAGCACCAGATCGCTTTCTTTCAACGCGGCGATCGCGGCGCGGTTGCCGGTGAGCGGCGTGGTGCCCAGATAGGCGAGCGCATCGCGGCTAATCGCTTTCTCGCCATTGACCGGTGGCAGATCCAGCCGGTTGACGATGGCGCCCATCGACGCGACCGTGGTCATGGCGGTGCGCAGGGTTTGCGGGTGGGTGGCCGCGCCGGTCAGTACGGTCACGATCTGTCCGGATTCAAGCTTGGACAGCGTGAGCACCTGGCGCCAGGCGGCCATCATATCGGCATCGCTTACGGGCATGGATAACTCCTCGGTGTGATGGGCATCATCGGTTAGACAGGAGCGCCGAGAAAGTCGCCGAACGCGGCGTAGAAACCCGCTTCGTCATCCCATGGAATCATGTGACCCGCATCGGTCACGTGACTGACTTGTGTGTGCGGCGCCAGGGTCTTGATTTCTTCCACATCCTCAGGGCGGATCACGTCGCCCCGGCCGGCCACCATCAGCATCAGCGGTTGCGTGACCGAGGGCAGATCGGCATGAATATCGTCGGTATGAAAGGCGTCGAAGCTTGTGACGATGGCACGCTCGTCGCAGGTGTGCAGCCACTCGGCCCGCAGGCGCACCTGCGCCTCGGTCCAGGTGGGGCAGAACTCGCGCATTTCGGCCAGCGTAATGCCGCGTTGCGACAGACGAATCGAATCGACGTACCACGGCAGTTTGGAGGGATAGGCGCGGCGGCCCGGACCAGACACGGGTGGATCGACGGCGACCAGGCGGGTAAGCCCGGCGGGCGCGCTGCGCGCGGCGCGGATGGCGATGCGGCCGCCCATCGAGTGGCCGACGAGCGCATAGCGCTGCAAGCCCAATGCTTGCGCGAACGCGATGACGTCGGCGGCTTGCGCATCGAGACCATAGTCGAGCGAATCGGACGCCTCGGACAGGCCACGGCCGCGCACGTCCAGCACATAGGTGTCGAAGCTTTGGCCCAGGCGCTCGCCGACGAAGCCCCAGGTCACGGCCGGGCTGGTGATGCCCGGGATGACGATGACGGCGTCGCGGTGCGCGCGAGCGCCCTCGGTGCCGCCATAACGCAGATAGTGTTGGCGGATGTCGTTGGCGCGCACGTTGGCGCCGTACAAGAACGAGCTGGTCATGGCGGTTCCGGTGGAGTGTCAGTAGGCGCCCGAGAGCAGGGCGCCTGCACCGGGAACGATGGGTTCGAGGTCGAGCGCCTTCAGGATGGCGTAGGTGGTGGCCACGGCGGCCGTAAGCACGGGTTTGCCGGTTTGCGCTTCGACCTTGGCTATTGCGGACAGCGATGGCATCTGCACGCATGCCGACAACACGATTACATCGACGTCGCTGGTTGGCATGCCGGCAACGATGCCCGGAAGCTTCGCGGGATCGTGGCGGCCAACGTCGAGGTTGTTCGGGATCTCGAGCGCGTGCCAATGCACGACCTCAAATCCTTCGTGGGCGATGTAATCCACCACCAACTGCGTGAGCGGTTTCATGTAAGGAGCGACCAGCGCAATGCGCTTGGCGCCCATCACGTGCAACGCATCGACCAGAGCACCTGCGCTGGTGATCACCGGTGCCGCCGCGCCGTTCTCGGCAGTGCGCTCGCCCAACCGCTTTTGCGAGACACGGTGGTAGCCATGGCCCATGGCCATGATGGCCACGAGGCACGCGTATCCAAGCACATCCACGCGCGCATCGCTGAGCTCGAGCGCGCACCGGTCGGACTCGGCATCCATGGCCGCCAGCTCTTCCTTGGCCACTGTTTTCATGCGCATGCGACTGGAATGAAACGTAAAGCGTTCAGGCCGGATCTGCTGGCGCGCCAGCAGCATGGCGGGTACTTCGGTTTCCATGGTGGTGTTCGAGCTGGGCACGATCTGCCCGATGCGATAGGACTTCTGCACGACATGACTCCTGCGGTCTTTGGCGCACGGGATCGCCAGAAGCAGTGGCGGTCGACGGCAATATTGAATGTGTACGCTCTATTCTTGCAGCTAACCCATCGGCTGACAATGGCTGTTTTCCCTGCCTTGTTTTTCGCGTTGGAATTTACGGGAAAACCCTATAAAACAATGAACAAGCGCTAATTCTTGTGCGTAAGCGGTGGGTTTGCAAGCCGTGTTGGTGCGCCGCGCCAGGGTCACGGGAAAACCCTGTTTACACTCGAAAATTGAGTGTGTACACTTTTTATCAGTGCATTTGAGCGCGATTTTCCGCGCGACTCCAGGAGATACATCGTGCAAGGCAAACCGAGAATCGCAATCGTCGGCGCCGGCTTGGGTGGAACGGCTGCGGCCGCGCTGATGGCCCGCGCCGGTTTCAACGTCAGGCTCTATGAGCAGGCGCCGGCCTTCTCGCGTCTGGGCGCCGGTATCCACCTCGGGCCCAATGTGATGAAGATCATGCGGCGCATCGGGATCGAAGATGAGCTCAACGCGAGCGGCTCGCATCCCGACTTCTGGTACAGCCGCCATTGGCAAACGGGCGAAGAGCTTGCCAAGATTCCGTTGGGCGACTATGCGTTGTCGCACTATGGCGCCAGCTACCTGACCGTGCACCGCGGCGATTTTCATGCGCTGATGACGGCTGCCTTGCCGGCCGGTGTTCTGGCATTCAACAAGAAGCTGGCGTCGGTGGATGACCGCGGCGCGGATGTCCTGCTGAGTTTCGAAGACGGCACTTCCGAGGTCGCCGATATCGTGATCGGCGCCGATGGCGTGAATTCGCGATTGCGCGAGCACTTGCTGGGCGCCGAGCCGCCCAAATACACCGGCTTCGTCGGGCACCGTGCCGTGTTTCCGACGCCGTTGGACAGCGGCACGCTGCCGTTCGATATGTGCGTGAAGTGGTGGTCGGACGATCGTCACATGATGGTTTATTACGTGACCGAAAAACGCGACGAGATCTATTACGTCACGGGCGTGCCCGAAGCGCAGTGGGACATGACCAAAAGCTGGGTGCCCAGCAGCCAGGAGGCCATGCGGGAGGCGTTCGCCGGCTGGCACCCCACCGTGCAGGCCTTGATCGAGGCCACGCCCGAAGTATCGAAGTGGCCCTTGCTCGAGCGCGACCCGCTGCCGTTGTGGAGCCGCGGCCGCATCGTCTTGCTGGGCGACGCCTGCCATCCGATGAAGCCGCACATGGCGCAAGGCGCCGCGATGGCCATCGAAGACGCCGCCATGCTCACGCGGGTATTCGAAGAGGTGGGCATGACCGATCACGCACAGGCCTTTGCGGTGTACGAACAAAACCGCACGGCGCGTGCGAGCCGTGTGCAGCGCGTGTCGCACGACAACACGTGGTTGCGCACCAACGAAAACCCCGACTGGTGTTTCGGCTACGACGTCTTCGAGGTGCCGTTGCAGGAAGCCGCCGCGAAAACGCCCGCTGCCGCCTGAAGGCGACCGTTCATGCCACCCGCCGCGACGTCTGCCGCGTCTTCGTCTGCCCCTGTTGCGCGGGCAGGTAGCACGTTGCACGTCAACGGCGCGGAGCATGTGGTGCCCGCCGCGCCTGAAACGCGATTGTTGTATGTGCTGCGTAACGATCTGGCGCTCAATGGTCCCAAGTTCGGTTGCGGGTTGGGCGAGTGCGGCGCCTGTACGGTGTTGATCGATGGCCAGGCAGCGCGGTCGTGCGTGATGCCGATCGCAGGTTTGCAAGGCCGGGCGGTCACCACGCTCGAAGGCTTGGGGAAGGCAGCCGCGCCCGGCCCCGTGCAGCGTGCCTTCATCGACGCGCAAGCCGCGCAGTGCGGTTATTGCCTCAACGGCATGATCATGACGACCGAAGCCCTGCTGCGACGCAATCCTGAGCCCAGCGAGCGCGAGATTCGCGACGCGCTCAAGTACACCTTGTGCCGGTGCGGCACGCATATCGAAATTCTCGCGGCCGTGCGATTGGCGGTGCAGTATTGGCGCGTCGCCGAAGGCGATCGGCACCGATGACGTCGCCGCCGGAGGCCCGCCCGCCGCGCAATGCGCTGGACAGCCCGGCACCGGATGCGGTGGTGGACCCGCCGCCTTCCGACGCGGCCGTGGGCATCGTGGTGCGGCCTCCCGAGATGACATGGAACGGCGAGCGATACACCGGGCCGACGTTCATTAACCGCGATATCGACCCAGTGACGGCTGCGCGCGCGGATGCTGAAGGCAACCCTGATGCCAGCTTCGGGAGCCAAGCGCGGCTGGTCGTGATCGGCACCTTTGTGGGGATTGTGGCCGCCACGGCGCGAGAGGCGCATGCGGCCGTGGACCAGGCAAGGTGGCGGTGGCAACGGCCGTCGTCGCGCAAGCGCGGTGCTGCCAGTCCGACACCGGATGTGCGCGCCGATGCGGATAAAAATGCGTCCGCCGCAGCACAAGATGCGTCAGGAGACCGCGCCGGGGTCTTGGCGCTGTCGGCGACGTATCGGTGGCCGATGGCCGAGGCGGTGAGAACGCAAGCCTGTGCGGTGGCCTGGTGGCATGGCGACGGCATTACCGTCTGGTCGGCAACCGATGCGCCGGCGCCGTTGCGCGCCGAGCTTGCCGCGTTGCTGGAGATGCCGGCAACGGCGATTCGTATCGTGACGACCGGTGCTGCGCCTTCGATGGACGATGTGGACGTCGCCGCCGATGCAGCATTGTTGTCGCGTGCGGTGGCCGGGCCGGTACGCGTGATCGCCGATGCGCAAGACGACGGGGTGCAAAGGTCGCCCGCATTCGGCACGACCGCCGCCTCGGACATCGCGACGCAGGCTGCGCTGGATAGTGCGACATCGGCTGCATCCGATACCGTCATCGGGTTGTCTGCGGCAGTAACGGATCCGCACGACGCAGGACAATACCGCGTCGCGCCATCACGCTATCTCGGCCGCCGGCCGTCGATTGCACGTCTGCTGATGGGCGGCGCTGCCACGCTGCAGGACGCCAACGGGATTGCCGCTTGTGGAGACGTCGCGGTGCTGTCGCCGGTATATGCGCTGGGTGACGCGCGTGTGCATTGGCCGCAAAACTTGGCGCTCGGTACACCGGAGGCGACGGGGACGCAGGCTTATCTGCCGGCCGTGTTTGCACATGAATCCTTCATCGACGAGGCGGCGCATCGGGCGGGCGAAGACCCCTTGGCGTTTCGCCTGGCGCGGCTGCAGGACCCACGCGGGGCCGACTTGCTGGCGCGTGTGGCCCTTGCGGCCGCTTGGACGCCGTCTGCCGCGAGTACAACGTTCGATGCAGATATCAGGTCGAGCGCAACCCGGCCGTCTTACGCCACGACGTCGGCGACCGACAATACGATGTCCAGTGCCGATACGGCGGATACCGTTGCCGCCACCGGACGCGGCATGGCCTACGCGTGTGCGTGGGACGACACGCAATACCCACCCGTGCGTACGTGGTCGGCATGGGTGGCGGATGTCGCGGTGGATCCGCAGGATGGCCGGATCGCGGTAACGCGCGTCGTCGTGGGCCACGATGCCGAGCAATCTCGTGACGATGCACGCGGTGCCGATCCTGATGCCGACACGGCCGCCATCGAGATGGCGGTGCGCGCCACGACGCAGCACTTGCTTGACGCACCCGATGCGTTCGACACCTGGCGCACAGGCACGCCGCCGGCCACCGATTGCTTACCCACGATCGATGTGGTGGGCAGCGGCGGCGCGGCGCGTGCCGACGTGGCCACGGGGCGGGCGGCCACGCCACCCGGTGCGGTGGATTGGCATGCGCACGCTGCCTTGCCGGCGGCGGCCGCGGTGGCGAATGCCGTGTTTGCGGCCACCGGCGTGCGCTTGCGCGACGCGCCGTTTGGCGATGCGCGTACGCAGGCCTTGCTGCGCGGCGATGCGGGGTCCAACGCGCCTGCCGATCGCGCGCAGCGTAACGATCGCGGTTCGCGTCGGCGAGCCTACACGTGGATGGGTGGGATTGCGGCCGCCGCAGCGGGCTTGGTGGTTGCGGCCTTGCCGTGGCGCGCAGCAATTGCGCCGGTTGCGGCACCCGATCTGAGCTTGTATTCGGTGGCGGCACTCGAGCGTGGGCGGCTGGTGGCGGCCGCTGGCGATTGTGTGGTGTGCCACACGGTGCCCGGCGGCGCGCCTAACGCAGGCGGTCTGGCGCTCGATACGCCCTTTGGTACGGTGTACACGACCAACATCACGCCCGACCCCGAAACGGGCATCGGCACGTGGTCGTTTGCGGCCTTCGATCGCGCCATGCGGCAGGGCATTCATCGCGATGGCCGCCATCTTTATCCCGCGTTTCCGTACACGTCGTTCGCCAAGCTTACGGAAGCCGATATGCAGTCGCTGTACGCCTACATGATGACCCAGCCGCCGGTCGTGTCGCGGCCGCCGGAAACGCAGCTCGCGTTTCCGTTCAATCTGCGTGGCTTGATGGCCGGGTGGAATACGCTTTTCCATCGCGACGCGATGTATACCCCCGATCCCGATCGCTCAACGCTATGGAATCGCGGCGCCTATCTCGTGCAAGGTGCCGGGCACTGCGGGGCATGCCACACGGCGCGCAATCCACTGGGCGCCGAGCGCGCAGGCGCGGCTTTCCTGGGTGGCGGCAATGCGGACGGTTGGGATGCGCCGGCGCTGAATGGAACATCGGCCGCGCCATTGGCGTGGACCGAGGCCGATTTGTTCGATTATCTGCGCACGGGTTTTTCGGCGCGCCACGGCGTGGCGGCGGGTCCGATGGCGCCGGTGATTCATGGGCTGGCGCAGTTGCCGGATAGCGATATTCGGGCGATGGCCGTGTATCTGGCGTCGCTGGCGGTCCAAGCGCAGCAGCCGGAAAGCGTCAGCGCGAAGTCAACGGCTGCGGTGGGAGCAGCGGCGGCAGAAGCAGCGGCAGCCGAAGCAGCGTCGACATCGTTATCAAAGACGGCAACGGCAACGGCCGCGCTCGCCGCAACCGGCGCAACCGGCGCAACCGGCGCAACCGGCGCAACCGGCGCGCGCGTATTCGACGCCCAAGGCGAAGCGCTCTTTCGCGGGGCCTGCGCGGCGTGTCATGACGATGGTGCCACGGTGTATGGCGCGAAGCCGGCGTTGGCGTTGAACAGCAATGTGCACAGCGCGCGGCCTGATAACCTGATTCAAGTCGTCCTGCAGGGTATCGAGCACCCGGCCAATCCCGCACTCGGCTATATGCCGGCGTTTGGCGACAGCTTCAACGATAAGCAAGTGGCGGCGCTCGTCGATTACGTGCGCAACCGTTATGCGCCTGGCAAGCCGGTGTGGACCGATACGCAAGCCCGCGTCGGCGCGTTGCGCGCCAAGCACGGCGAGTGATCGAAAGCCGTCACACGGTCAGATAAGCGCGCCGCACGGCCTCGTCATCCGCCAATGATTGCATCGTGCCGCTATAGCGGATCTGCCCTTTCTCGAGCACATACACGCGATCCGATACCAACTCGGCAAAGTGCACATTCTGCTCGGACAGCAGAATGCTTGCGCCTTGTGCCTTCAGCGCCAGAATCATGTGCGCCATCTGTTCGACGATCACCGGCGCCACGCCTTCCGATGGTTCATCCAACAGCACAAGGTATGGATTGCCCATCAGCGTGCGCGCGACCGTGAGCATCTGCTGTTCGCCGCCGCTCATCTGGCCGCCCGGGCGATCCTGCATCGCGCCCAGATTAGGAAACAACGTGTAGAGCGCGGCCGGCTCCCAGTTGGGCGCGCGGGTGCCGTCGGCCCATTGGCGGGGCGGCTGTCGGCCCACTTCGAGGTTTTCCGTCACCGTGAGATCGGTAAACACGCGCCGATCTTCGGGCACGAAGCCCATGCCCATACGTGCGATTTCGAAGGGCTGCCGCCCCGTCACGTTTTGCCCCATGAAATGCACTTGGCCTTTCCATGCAGGCAGCAGACCCATGATGGCCTTGATCGTGGTGGACTTGCCGGCGCCGTTGCGGCCCATCAACGCCACCACTTCACCGCGCTTCACTTCCAGCCCGACGTCGAACAGGATGTGCGCGGCGCCATAGCCAGCGTCGAGGCCTTCTACGCGCAGCAGTGGCGCGTTCGTATCGATGGCTGTGCTCATGCCGGCACCTCGGCCGCACGTGCTTTCTCAAATGTTTTGCCCGTACCGAAATACACTTCCTGCACCTTTGGATGATTGCGAATGTCGGGGCCGGTGCCCTCGGCGATGAGTTCGCCGCGCGCCAGCACGATCATGCGGTCGGCATAGGCAAACACCACGTCCATGCTGTGTTCGGTAAACAGCACCGCCATGTTGCGATCGACCACAAGCTGCTTGGTCAAGGCCATCAACGCATTGCGTTCCTGTGGCGCCATGCCGGCCGTGGGCTCGTCCATCAGCAAGAGCTTGGGATCGTTGGCCAGGCCCATGGCAAGTTCGACGCGTTTGACATCGCCGTAGGCCAGTTCGCTGCAGGGGCGTTCGGCCTGCTCGCGCATGCCCACCTGTTCCAACAACGCCAGGGCTTCCTTGCGGTACTGCGACGATGCCGGCGTCCACAGCGAATACACCTTGCCGTGGTGTGCCAGGAGCGCCATCTGGATGTTCTCGGCCACCGTCAACGACGCGAAGGTGGCGGCGATCTGAAACGTGCGGCCCACGCCCAGCTTGGCGATGTCGCGCGGACGCATGCCGGTCAGTTCGCGGCCATCGAGCTTGATGGAGCCGGAGGTGGGCGGCAACTGACCGCCTACCATGTTGAAGGTGGTGGACTTGCCCGCGCCGTTGGGGCCGATCAGCGCCAGCAGTTCGCCGGCGGCCAGATCGAAGCTCACGTCGTTGACCGCTTTGACGCCGCCGAAGGCTTTATTGATGTGACGTACTTCGAGCAAGCTCATACCCGGTTCTCCTCGACGCTGGCGGGGGTGGCGGGGGCCGCGCCCAACGTGGCGTGGCGGCTGGCCGGTGTGCTGCGGCGCAGGCCGATGCGTTCGGCGATCTGTTGGCAGAAGCCGGCGATGCCCTGCGGAAACACCAGCACCAGCAGCAGAATGATGCCGCCGAAGAGCGCGCGCCAATACTCGGTGCTGCGCATGATCGTGTCTTGCAGCAGGTTGAAGGTGGCCGCGCCGACCAGCGGGCCAACCAACGTTTGAATGCCGCCCAGGAGCACCATCACCAGACCGTCGACCGACTTGGTGACGGCCATGGCATCGGGCGAAATGCTGCCTTTTGAGAACGTGAAAAGCGCACCGGCCAAGCCGGCAAACAAGCCGGCGACGACGAACGCCATCCACTGCACCCGTTTGACGTCGATGCCGACGGCATCGGCTCGCAATGCCGAGTCACGTCCTGCGCGCAGCGCAAAGCCGAAGGGTGAGAAGAGGATGCGGCGCAGCGCCACCACGGCGAAGGCAACCACGGCCAGCGTGAGGTAATAGAACGCATTGCCCGACAGGAACTGTGCCGGCCACACCCCGATGATGCCGTTGGAGCCGCCGGTAAAGTCGTCCCACTGGAAGACGATGGACCAGACGATCTGCGAGAACGCCAGCGTGAGCATCGCCAGGTACACGCCGGAGAGCCGCACGCAAAACCAACCGAAGATCAGCGCACCCACGGCCGCGACCAGCGGGCCCAGCACCAATGTGGCGAGCATGGGCAACGCGGCGGCCTTGAGCAGGAGCGCGGCGCCGTATGCGCCCAGTCCGAAGTAGGCGGCATGGCCAAACGAATGCATCCCGCCGGGGCCCATGATGAAGTGCAGACTGACCGCAAAGAGCGCGGCGATCATGATGTCCAGCGTGAGCACCGAGGCGTATGGAAACCAAGTGGATAACTGCGGCAGCACGATCAGCACCAGCAGCACCGCCGCACCGAAGGCTTTGAAGAGCGGCGACGATTTGCGGATCGGTGCTTCGACAGGCGCGGAGTTGCGGCTGACCGGTTGTGGGCGCCCGAACAGACCCCAGGGGCGAAATACCAGCACGAGCGCCATGAAGACGAACTCGACGACAAGCGTGAGCTTGGAGAAGGAAACCGTCATGCCGAACATGGACACGTTGCCCAATCCAATGCAGATGGCCTTGATCTCGGCGATGATGAGGGCAGCCACGTAGGCGCCTGGAATGGATCCCATACCGCCCACCACCACCACCACGAAGGCGTCGCCGATCACGCGCAGATCCAGGCCGAGGCTGGCCGGTTCGCGCGGCAGTTGCACGGCGCCGCCCAGGCCCGCGAGCATGGCGCCCAGCGCAAAGACGCCGGTAAAGAGCCAGGCCTGATTGATACCCAACGCGCCCAGCATCTCGCGGTCTTGGGTGGCGGCGCGCACCAGCGTGCCCCATCGCGTGCGGGTGAGCAGCAGCCACAGTAGCGCGAGCACCAGCGGCCCGAGTGCAATGAGCACGAGGTTGTAGACGGGATACTGGCGGCCGAGCAGATCGATGGCGCCGGTAAGGCCGGGCGCGCGGCGCCCCAGCAGATCCTCGGCGCCCCACAACCACAGGGCGGCATCGTTGATCACCAGCACCAGCGCGAAGGTGGCCAGCAGTTGGAAGAGTTCGGGGGCGCGATAGATGCGCCGCAGCAGCACGATCTCGATGGCGGCGCCCACGGCGCCCACCACCAGCGAGGCGGCGATGACCCCACCCCAGAAGCCCAGGCCGGTCGAGCCGAAGCGCTCGATCAGCGTATAGGCAACGTACAGCCCCAGCATGTACAGCGAGCCGTGCGCAAAGTTGACGATGCGCGTCACGCCGAAGATCAGCGAGAGGCCCGCGGCCACGAGAAACAGCGACGATGCTTCGGCCAGGCCGTTGAGCAACTGCGCGAGAAATCCTGTCAGATCCATAACCTCGGAATCCGTAATGAGTCGTCAGGCCGCAGCGGTTGCTGCGGCCCGATCGCGGGGTCAGTCGGCTTTGCGCAGCGTGCGCACGACGTCGTCGGAGGGCAGCGCTTCGTTGCCGGGTATATAACGATAGTCGACCATCACGCCCTTGCCGTCCTTCAGGCCCAGCTTGCCGACGTAGGCGCCCATCGTGGACTGGTGGTCCAGCGCACGATACTCGATGGGGCCGAACGGAATGGTCAGCTTCAGCCCCTGGAAGGCCTTGATCATCGCTTCGGTATCGGTGGAGCCGGCGCGTTTGATGCCTTCGGCCAGCGACTTGATGGCGCTATAGCCGACAACCGAGCCCAGGCGGGGATATTCTTTGAAGGCGGCCTGATAACTTTTCAGGAAGGCCTGGTGCTCGGGCGTTTCGATGGTTTGCCACGGATAGCCGGTGACGACCCATCCTTCGGGCACTTCGTCGCGGAAGGTGTCGAGGTACTCGGGTTCGCCGGTGAGCACGCTCACGACCGGCCGATCCTTGAAGAGACCCCGGGTGGTGCCTTCGCGCACGAACTTGGTGACGTCGGCGGCAAACAGCACGTTGAAGATCGCGTCGGGCTTGCTGTCTTCCAGCGCCTGCACCACGCTGCCCGCATCGACCTTGCCCAGCGGCGAGGCTTGCTCGGACACGAACTCGACGTCGGGCTGAGCGGCCTTCATCAAGGTCTTGAAGGTCGAGACGGCGGATTGGCCGTATTCATAGTTGGGATACACGAGGGCCCAACGCTTCTTCTTCATCTTCAGGGCTTCAGGCACCAGCATGGCGACCTGCATGTAGGTCGAGGTGCGCAGGCGGAACGTGTAGCGGTTGCCGTTTTCCCAGGTGATCTTGTCGGTGAGCGGTTCGCTCGCCAAGAAGAAGACTTTCTTTTCCTTGGCGTAATCCGTGAGTGCCAGGCCGATATGCGAGAGGAACGATCCGGTCAACATATCCACGCGTTCGCGTGAGATCAGCTCCTCGGCGGCGCGCACGGCATCTCCCGGCGTGGCGTTGTCGTCTCGGATAATGAGTTCGAGCTTCTTGCCGTTCACACCTCCCGCTTCGTTGATCTCATCCAGCGCCAGCTGCATGCCTTTGCGGTAAGGGCCCAGAAACGCGGGCTGCGCTTTGTAGCTGTTGATCTCACCGATTTTGATCGTGGCGTTTTGTGCTGTCGCGCTCGACAGCGGCATCGCTGCGATGACGGCGGACAGCAATAGGGTGAAGCGAATGCGGCCGTTCATGAATTCCCCTTGGACGTTGTTGCATGTCACCACGACCGGTCGCCCGGCTGAGTGCGAAGCTGATTTTCGATAAAGTGTACACACTCAATTTATCGATGGGAATAGGGGCAACCCGTGGATGCATGCTGCGATGCGCCATGCCTCGTTAACGAGGTTGGGGAATACCCTAAACGGCGTTAAATCAGTGGCTTACTGGTGATGTTCGATACCAGGGGTGTGCACGGGTGCGGGCCAGATACCATCGGGAATTGAGCAGTAAAAAGAGCGTTTACACTCTATTTGCTCAGTGTTTTCCCTAGGTTGGAATTACGCGTCTTCGCCAGTGTCGCCGTCGTGACGCGAGGCGGCGAGATCGTCCGCGCCGCTCATCTTGCGCAGCAGGTAAACGATGGCGACGCGCTCGGCGGGGTTCAGATTGCCGAACGTGGCTTCGGTGATGTCGTGCGCAAACGGAACGACGTCGTCGATCACGCGGCGTCCGGCCGGCGTGAGCGTCACCAGCACTTTACGGCGATCGGCGGGGTCGTGCGACACCGCGAGCAGTGCGCGCGACTTCAACCGTTCGATCACGCCGCGAACCGTGGCCTGGTCGATGGCGGTGACGCGCACGATGTCGCTCAACGACGAGGCGCCATTGTCGCGCACGGCGCAGAGCGCCACGAATTGCGCGGCGGTGAGTTGCGAGTCGGGAATTGTTTGCTGAAACAGTGCCACATGGCGCTGATACGCGCGCCGCAATAGATGGCCGACCTGCTCGGAAAATTGGTAGTCCGGTGTGCCGGACGCAGAAGAAGTTTTATTTTTCGGCATGGCAGTGAGTAAGAGCCGGCATCCGCGATCGGTTCAGTATAGCGGTTGATGTGACGTACACACTTGAATCGTGGCGCGGGCGGCCTGCTGTCATTCAATCCGGCCAGATCGCGCCGGTGAGCGCAGTGGCCTGACGCCACAGGCGCGCGCCCGCGGCGGTGTCGGCTGCCGCCGAGGCCACGCGGGCTTTGGCGGGCGGCCCCTTGATTTCGAACAACCCCGCCGGCCCGTAGTAACCGCCACCCCCGGCCGCTTGCGGGGCGGTCGCGGCATACAACACCGGGAGCACGCCGCTGGCCGCGTCGTGGCCGAAAAAAGGCAGTGCACGCTGCATCAGCCGGTTGCCGATTCCTCGGCGGCCCGGCCCGCTGGTGAAAAGGTCAGTGGTCGCCAGGCCGGGGTGTGCGGCATTGCTGGCAATCCCCCACCCATGTGCGGCACTTTGGCGTTCCAGCGTGAGCGCAAACATCAGCATCGCAAGCTTGGACTGCCCATATGCGCCCCAAGGGGTGTAGCGCTTGGCGGCCTGCAGATCGCGCTCGTTGATGTGTGCGGCGCGGTGCGCCAGGCTGCTCAAGGAGACGACGCGTGGCGCCGGCGCTGCGCGCAAGGCCGGTAGCAAGGCGGCGGTGAGTGCAACGTGGCCGAGATAGTTCGTGCCCAACTGCATCTCGAAGCCGTCTTCGGTGACCCGGCGCGTGGGCAGCGCCATCACGCCGGCGTTGTTGATCAACAGATCCAACGGCCGACCCCGATCGATCTCGGTTTGAGCGAAGGCGCGAACCGAGGCGAGACTGGCGAGGTCGAGCCGCGCAAAGTGAACGTCGGCGCCGGGACAGGCCGCACGCAGACGCGCCAACGCATCGGCGCCCTTGGCGGGATCGCGCGCGGCCAGTACCACTGCACCGCCCGCTTGCGCCAACGCAAGCGCGGCCTCGAAACCCAGGCCGCCAGTGGCGCCGGTAATGATGGCGCGTTGCCCGGCTTGGGAGGGCATATCGTTGCGTGTCCAGGCGGGCATGATGTCCTTGGTGAGGTGGCGCGGCGTCCTTGCTGTGAGAGACGGCGTTGACAAGCCATCATGCCTGATTGGTGCAACATTGGGGCGTGATCGGTGGCGAGCGTGGGCGTGATCGGTGGCAAGCGTTGGCGGCTGCGGACTCGTTCGGGCTCGTTCGGGCGAGGTCAAAGCGATGTCGATGCGATGTCGATGCGATGTCGGTGCGAGAGGCGTTCGCCTGTGGGAGCGGCGCCCGCCTGCATCACCTTGCGCAGCTCGCATTCACATTTAGCTAAGTGACGAAGTGTTCTCGGCGCGGTGCGCGCATACTGCCGGGCATTCGTCATGGCGCACCCTGCACACTTCGGGACTGGACGCTGTTGTTACCTTTGGGTCGGTACGCCGTTTTCTCCTGCGTGGCGGGACGCTGTTTTTCTTTTCAGGCCATCTGTCATGAACGCTTCACACCCCTTTACCGCTCGCGATTATCTGTGCGCGCTGGTTGTCGTGCTCGTCTGGGGCATGAACTTCGTGGTGATGAAGATCGGTCTGCAAACCTTGAGCCCGATGATGCTGGGGGCGTTGCGGTTTGCTTTGGCCAGTCTGCCTTTCATGCTCTTCGTCAAACGCCCCAGCGTGCCGTGGCGGCTGGTGGTGGTGTACGGCCTGGCGCAGGGGGTGGGGCAGTTCGGGTTTCTGTTTACGGCGATTCATCTGGGAATGCCGGCCGGAATGGCGTCGTTGGTGATTCAAACGCAGGCGTTCTTCACGCTGATGCTGGCGGCAGGACTGTTGCGTGAGCCGGCACGCGCGCACCACTGGCTGGGGCTGATCGTGGCCGCCACCGGGCTTGCCGTCATTGCATCCGCGAGCGGTCAAGGGCCGGCGGCCATGACGATGATCGGTTTCGTGCTCACGTTGTGCGCCGCCTTCATGTGGGCGACGTCGAACCTGATCGTGCGCATCGCCAGCCGCGCGGCGCCGGGCTATGACCCCGTGTCGTTCATCATCTGGAGCAGCGCCGCGCCGATCGTACCGTTCGTACTCGCAGCGGTCGCCATGGACGGTGCGGACGTGGCATGGTCATCCGTGGTGAACATCGGTTGGCCGGCGTTCCTGTCGGCGCTTTATCTGGCGCTGCTGGCGACGATCCTGGCATATTCGCTTTGGACGCGCTTGCTGATGCGTCACGCCGCCGGTCGCGTGGCGCCGTTTTCGCTATTGGTGCCGGTGGTTGGCCTGACCGCAGCCGCATGGGCGTTCGACGAACACCTGCTCACGATTCAATGGGTCGGCGCGGCCATCGTGCTGCTCGGGTTGCTGGTTAACCAGCTCGGCGGCCGTTTCATGCGCCGTAACTGACGGCATGCCTGCGGTGTCCGCCGCAGCATGGTTCCGCGCCTGCGGTATCCGCCGCAGTATGGTCCCGCGCCTGCGGTTAACGCCGCAGCACGGTTTACGTATCTGCGCCGAGGCATTGCGCCATCAGAAGTCGCGAACCTCGTCCATGGCGGCCAGGATGGCATCACGATTGACGGGGATCGTGTCGGGTCCGAACAGCGCGACGCGTTTTTCATCGACCGCATCGATGATGCCCATCAACGCTTCGAAGATCGCCTCGCGTTCGACGGTCTCGATAAATCCGGCACGGCGATCGAGCGCATTGAAACCTTGGGTGTAGGTCGTGACGACCGGCGCCAATGCCGCTGTCACGTCTGCTTCGAGTGGTGCCGCCGGTTGTATCGTCAAGTCTGCGGCCACAGGTGCCGCCCATGCCGCGTCGCCGTCTGCGGCATTCACGCTGGCCTGCGAGCCGGGCGTTTCTGCTGCGATCTTGATGGCAGCTGCGCGGGCCTTGCGATACAGGTCGGCCGCCTTTTTGGCCTGCGCCGGTGTGATCTGATCCATGCCGTCCCAGTCGCGAAAGGGATTGTCGAGATTTTCAGCCAGCCACTCGGGCTTGCGCGGTTGGCGCACCGCGAGGTCCAAGCCGCCGCGTACGGCCGGCTTGTAGGCTTTCTTCACTGCCGCTGCCACATCGGCCGGCAGGCTCGTGAGCCAGAGCTGGCCCAGGTGCGGCCATGCGTCGGGGGGTGGGAAGGCGACGGCCTCGTAGCCGAACACATCGCTCAAGGTAAGGGTGCGAAGTTTGCCGAGTGTGCTTAAAGCGTGCACCTGCTGCAACACGGCGGGCGCACCCCAGATGCGCAGCTCATGCAGCGCCGGAAATCGTTGGGCGATGGCAGCTGCATCCACGTCGCGAACCTGGCCCAGCAGCAGGCTGCTTAACGCATCCAGGCCCGACCACACCAGCGGCACATCGTTGGCATTGAGCGAGAGCCACCGGCCGTTCGCTGCCTGGTGAATGGTCAAGGCAGGATCAGCCGTACCCACGAGCGACAGCATCTCCATCGCGTCGTTCACATACAAATCCCGCACCCCCGTCACGTCGATAATGAAACGCGTGAGGTAGGTGTCGCGCACGTCGATCGTGTGCAACCCATGGTTGCGGATGCCGGCTTCGTGGATGAAGGGGCGGCGCCGGATGAAATCGATCAGGCCGTCGATGGGCTCCACCACATGCACGGAGGTCAGCGTGGGCAAGTCGTCGAACGTGGCCAGGTTGGGGATGACCTTCACATCTTCGGTAAAGAGGCGGGTGGCCGAGCGCCGGATCTTCATGCCGTGCGGGGTTTCCAGCACGACCGTTTCGTCGTCGTCGGCTGCCGCCTGCTTGAAGTGGTCGCGATCGGCTTGGGGGATGGTGTTCCAGCGGCGTTGGTTATCGAACAGGTCGCCATCTGGCCACTGGGCATACGCGTTCGTCTCATCTTCGATTAAGGGCCGTGTGTGGCCGACGTGGGTATAGCCGCGGGGCACATCGGCGGACGCCCAGACATGTTGAAGACGATCGTTCCAGAAGTAGAAGTCGAAGCGCGCGGGCTGCATGTCCGCCAGCTGCGCCGCGCGGGGCAACGCATCGAAGGTGGGGCTCAACACCAGTACCGCAGCCTGCGTGCTTTTGTTTTCGCTGCGCACGTGCGTGACTTGCATGGCCACGTACGCCTGCATGCGATCGTTGAAAACGGCAAATACATCTCCGGGAACGGGCAGCATGAACGTCAGACTCCAAGGGCGACAAATGAAACGCCCGACAGTCTAGGCCATGCGGCGAGCAGGCAGTCCGAAAAGTTTTTCCAGCGGCTTGCTGCCTTTGGGCGTGACGCGCAACACGCGTGAATCGAGATCCTTCTCCACCCACCCATGGTGCAGCACATGCGTGAGCAGCGCCGCACCCAACGCACCGCCCAGATGCGGTCGCCGGGCGCTCCAATCCATGCAGGGCTTGGCGAAACTGCGCCGCTTGTTTTGCGCCGTCTCAATGTCGAGACCGATCTCCTGCATGAACGCCTCGCCCGATGGGGTGAGCACGTAATCCTGATCCTGTTTCGCGAGAAAGCGCTTGGCGATCAGCCGGTCGTGAATGCCTACGCCGATCTCGCCGGCCATGTGGTCGTAGCAGGTGCGGGCATGGCACATATCCGTAGGCGTGCTGGGCTTGAACGGCTTGCCCTTGACGCCCGCCACCACGAGCAATGCTTCCAGCGCGGCGGCGACATCGTCATTGGCCAGGCGGTAATAGCGATGCTTGCCTTGCACGGCGATCTCGACCAGACCTTGTTCGCGCAGCCGCGCAAAATGCCCGCTGGCGGTCGATGCGCCCACGTCGGCCAACGCGGCGAGTTCGGTGGCGGTGCGTGCACAGCCGTCAAGCAGACTGCACAGCATCTGCGCGCGGGCGGGGTCGCCGATGGCGGCGGCAATGGCCGCGACGTCGAGATCGGTACGGTGTGCATCCATGATTCGCTCAAACCCGAAGTGTTGACGTAAAAACCCAGGATACTGCGATCCACGATCCATTTCCAGAGACGCGCACGATGTCCACAGCAACACCCTTTTTCGGCAACAAGGTTCTCGCGGCCACGTTCGTGCTCGCCGTTTTTGGGTGGGGCGTGGGCTTCTACGGGCCGCCGATTTTCCTGCACGCCGTCGTGCAGCGCACGGGATGGAGCGTGGGCTTCGTGTCGTGGGCGGTCACCCTGCACTTTGTGCTTGGCGCCTTTGTGGTCGCCAATCTGCCGAAGGCGTATCGCCGATGGGGCGTGGCGGCCACCACCTTTGCCGGTGCGCTTGCGACAGCCATCGGCGTGTATGGCTGGGCGGTGGCGGCCACCCCCGTGCAACTCTTGCTCGCGGCGGCCGTGAGCGGCGCGGGCTGGGTCGCGCTGGGCGCTGCGGCCGTCAACGCGTTGATTGCGCCGTGGTTCGTGGTCAAGCGCCCTGCGGCACTTGGCATGGCCTACAACGGCGCGAGCGTGGGCGGCATCGTGATGTCGCCGCTGTGGGTGGGACTGATCGCGCAGTTCGGCTTTGCGTGGGCTGCAGCGCTTGTGGGCATCGTGATGACGATTGCCATGGCGCTATTGGCGCGGTTCGTGTTTCGCTACACGCCGGAGCAGCGGGGGCAGCAGGCGGATGGCGTGGCGCTCGCTGCCGCTGGAGCAGCAGCTACCGGCGCGGCAACGGTCAAGCGAGCGCCGTTCACTCGCGCTTCGGCCGACCGTCGTTTCATCACTTTGGCGGCCGGCATGGCGCTGGGTTTGTTTGCCCAGATCGGTTTGATTGCGCATCTCTTTTCCATCCTGGTGCCGCAAGTGGGTGAGCGGGCGGCCGGATGGGCGATGGCCTTGGCGACCTTATGCGCGGTCGGCGGCCGATATGCCGTGGGCAAGCTGCTGGCGCCCGGCGTGGACCGGCGCTTGGTGGCGGTGACGGCGTACGCCATTCAGATCGTGGGCTCGATCGTACTGATGACGGCGGGCGGCCATCCGGTGTTGCTGTGGTTGGGCATTGTGCTGTTTGGTTCGGGAATCGGCAATGCGACGTCGTTGCCGCCGCTGATCGCGCAGGCCGAATTCGAGCGGGCCGACGTGGCTCGCGTGGTGCCGCTGATCGTGGCGATATCGCAGGGCACGTACGCGTTTGCACCGGCCGTGTTCGGCATGCTGCGCAGCCTGCAAGCGGCGGCGGTCTCGCCCTATCTGGTGTTTGTTGTGGCGGCTGCGGTGCAGGTGACCGCGGCGGCGCTGTTTTATGCGGGCCGTGCGCGGCAACCGACGATTGCTGTCGCTTGATGCGGTGCCGAGCGTGGATCGACCGATAAGCGGAAGCGATGGGTCGTCCGCTGTCTGCCGCGTCAGGTCGCTCGTCCACCGACGCGAGCCTGCGCCCGCGTCAACCCGCCCGTTAGAACGCCGCGAGCCGGCTATTGATCAGGTCCGTGACCAGCATGTGCCCCGGCGCATGCGTGATGCAAAACGGGGGGCGGGTGGCGGCCACGACCGATTGCGGGGTGACGCCGCAAGCCCAGAACACGGGCATCTCGCCAGACTTGATCTCGACGGGATCGCCGTAATCGGGTCGGCCGATATCCTGGATGCCGATCAATGCGGGATCGCCCAGATGCACGGGCGCGCCGTGCACCGACGGAAAGCGCGACGTGACCTGCACCGCGCGGATGGCGTCGGCAGCATTCATCGGCCGCATCGAGACCACCAGCGGACCCGAGAACGGTCCGGCCGCGCGCGTGGCGATATTCGTGCGATACATCGGCACATTGCAGCCCTGTTCGATGTGCCGTACCGGCAGGCCGTTGTCGAGCATGGCTTCTTCGAACGAAAACGAACACCCGATCAGAAACGACACGAGATCGTCGCGCCAGATATCGCGCACATCGGTGGGTTCGGCGACGAGTTCGCCGTCGTGCCACACGCGATAACGCGGGATATCGCTGCGGATATCGATGTCGTGTCCGAGATCGGCCAACGACGGATCGCCCGGCTCGGACACCGCCAGCACGGGGCAGGGCTTGGGATTGCGCTGGCAGAAGCGCAGGAAATCCGCCGCCAGTTCGCGTGGCAGAATCGCCAGGTTGGCCTGCACATTGCCCGGTGCAAGGTTGACGGTGGGACCGGTCAAACGGCCCGCGCGCGCATCGAGACGCGCTTGGTAGGCGGGGGCAATGGCAGTAACCAGCGTCATGCGAATCCTTATCCTTGGCGGCTGTGCAGCAGGTCTTCTACGGCCAGGCCGATGGCCAGTACGCGTTGGTCGGCGCCGGCGCAGGCCGAGATCATCAATCCCACCGGGGCTTCGTCTTCAGCATGGCAAGGCACCGACAACGAGCAACCGTCGAGGAAGTTGATCAACGTGGGATTGCGCAGGATGGCGCCATTGGCGGCGTAGTACGCGTCGTCGGCGGCAGACAGCACCTCGATCGACGGCGCCACGATGGGCACCGTGGGCATGATCAACGCGTCGAACGGGGCGATCGTGGCGCACACTTCGGCCACCCACGCCTGGCGTGCGGCCAGCAGGTCGATATAGTCGGCCGCCGAGATCGCTTCGCCGCGCTTGATGCGCGACACCACGCGCGGGTCGTAACGGTCGGCGCTCGTGCCGATCAACTTGCGGTGGAAGGCCCACGCTTCCGACGCGGTAAAGCCGCCGGCCGCGTTGATGGTGGCGAGCTTGGCGAAAGCGGGAACGGCGATCTCGTCCACTTGTGCACCGGCCGCGCGCAGCCTCTCGATCGTGTCGCTGAACACGGCGGCCACGGTTTCGTCCATGCCGTCGAGCGCGACGGTGGTCGGCACTGCGAGCCGCAAGCCGCGCAGCGCGGCAGGTTGCGGCACATGAATGGGGTCGCCGGCCAGGATGGCGTCGAGCACGGCGCAGCAGGCGACCGACGGCGCCAGCGGCCCGATGGAGTCCAGACTGGCGGAGAGCGGTTGCACGCCTTGCATCGTGACACGGCGGGCCGTGGGCTTGAAGCCGGTGAGCCCGCACAGCGCGGACGGAATGCGTACCGAGCCGCCGGTGTCGGACCCGATGCCCGCGGCTGCCATGCCGTCGGTCACCGAGATCGCGGCGCCCGACGACGAGCCGCCGGGAATGCGGCCGGTGGCACGATCCCACGGATTGCGTGGGGTGCCGTAATGCGGATTGATGCCCAGCCCCGAGTACGCGAACTCGGTCATATTGGTGCGACCCACGATGACCGCGCCCGCCGCGAGCAGACGATCGACGACGACGGCGTTGGCCGTGGCGGGTGCCGCGTCGTTCAGCGCTACCGAGCCGCCCTTGGTGATGCTGCCCTTGTAGTCGAACAAGTCCTTGATCGAGATCGGCAGCCCATCGATGGGCGAGCGGCGCAGGCCGGCCGCGCGCAAGGTATCCGCAGCAGCAGCGCTGGCGCGCGCTTGCTCGGCGTACACCTCGATGAACACGCGTTCGCCTTCGCCGAACGGATCGGTGGCGCGCGTGATCGCTTGGTTGGCCAACGCTGCGGCGGTGGTGCTGCCGGAAAGAAGCGAGGCGGAGAGGTCGTTAAGCGTCGGAAGCAGGGTCATGGTGGCAACGGACTCAGGCGATTTCAGGGAGGAACTCGACCCGGTAGGCGTGGCGCAGGGTGCGGTCGCGGCGCGGATCGTGAAGCTCCATCGTAAACGCCGCGGCGGGACGAATGCCACCGATGGCACCTACCGTGCCGCACGTCATGCCGGTGCCTTCGGGCAGCGTGCGCGCGCCGCCCGTGTAGCCGGCGATCAGATCCAGCGGCGATTGCAGCGACGCCAGGGTGCCTTCCTGATACAGCACGGTCACGCCGTTTTCTTCGATGTACGAGCGGATGACGAGCTCGTCCCAGTAGTCGGCCACGTCGTCGAACACCCAGGCGTCGCTCGCCAAAGGCTTCACGCACAACTGCTTGGAGAGCGCGACGCTGTGCGATTCGAGCTTGCGGTCGGTGTGGTCCGAGGCGATGCTGACGTACATGACGCCGTCGACCGTGAACACGAACGTTTCGATCTCGCCCGACGATTCGCCGCCCACCGCTTGCAGTTCGGTGGCCTGGGTGAGCTGGTTGTCGGCGATGCGGTAGTAGAGCGGCACGGTGCTGGGACGCGGCACGCCGATGGCGGCCAGTTCTTCGATGTGATGCTCGATCGCATCGCGGTCGCGCCCGGCCCAGCCGGCCACGACCACATTGGCGATGTCGGTTTCGACGCGGCGATCGGTGCCGATGATGTTGAAGGCTACTTTCATGTGAGGCTCTGCAAAAAAGAGGGTCTAAGACTAAGAATCAACTGAGACAACGGATCAACCGAATACGCGCGGCAACCACAGCGCGATATCGGGGAAGAAGGCCAGAAGCGCCAGCATCACGAACATGGCGGCGACGAACGGCAGGCTGCCGACGATCACCGCGCTCATCGAACCGCTCTTGCGCAGGCTTTGCACCACGAACAGGTTCAGGCCGACCGGCGGCGTAATCAGGGCCGCTTCGACCAACACGATGATGACAATGCCGAGCCAGATCGGGTCATAGCCCAACGCGATCATGATGGGTGCGACGATGGGGATCGTGGTGATCATCATCGACAGCGTTTCCATGAAGCAACCCAGCACCAGGTAGAACACGATGATGATGAGCAGCATCATGCCGGGCGAGAGGCCGAGACCCGTGATCGATTGCGTCAATGCATCGGTCAGGCCGGTGGCCGACATCACGAAGTTCAGGAAGCTGGCCGCGATCACGATCAGCATGATCATCGCGGTCGACTTCATCGTGCCTTCGATCGCTTCGCGCAGCATGTTCCAGGTCAGGCGGCGGAACCAGGCGGCGAGAATCAATGCACCCAGCACGCCCAGCGCAGCCGCTTCGGTGGGCGTCGCCAATCCGGCATAGATGGAACCGACGACCAGGAAGAAGATGCCCAGCGGCGGTGCCAAATGAACCAGACTGGCGAAACGCTGGCCCCAGGTGGCGTGGATTTTCTTGCCGCCCCAGTGCGGTTTGGCGACGCAGGCAAAGATCACCGTCAACATGAAAAGCAGCGCCATCGCAAAGCCGGGGATGATGCCGGCCAGATACAGCTTGGGCACCGACGAATTGGTCAGCACGCCGTAGATGACGAGGTTGATCGATGGCGGAATCAGGATGCCCAAGGTGCCGCCCGCTGCCAGACTGCCCAGGAAGAGCGGCTCGTTGTAGCCGTACTTCTTGATCTGCGGAATGGCGACCGTGCCCACGGTGGCGGCGGTGGCCACGCTCGAACCCGAGGTCGCCGAGAACAGCGTGGAGGCGCCGATGTTGGCGTGCATCAGGCCGCCCGGCAGCCACGATAGCCACAAGCTCATGGCAGAGTACATGCGCTCTGCGAAGCCGGCGCGCAGCAGTACCTCGCCCAACATGATGAACAACGGAATGGCGACCAGCAGAAACTCGTTATTCGAGCTCCACGAGATTTCACCGATGGCGCGCGTGAGCGGCAGCATCGAGAACATTGGATCGAGCAGCAGTCCCAGTACGCCCAGGGCAGCGCCCACAGGAATGCTCAGGCCGATCAACACAAGCAATAGGGTGAGTGCGGTGGCGATCATGCCGGTTCTCCTTTGACCATACGTTCGCCGGCGGCGGCTTCTTCTTCGGCTTCTTCCTGCGAAGAACGCACGCCGCAAATTTCTTTGACCAGCGCGATATCGCCAGTCACCAACGCCGCGGAGGCGCGCAACAACATCAGCGCCACCACAATGCACATCCACGCCAGGCCCAGCACCCACAGACCCTGCGGGATCCACAAAGGCGTGGCGAGCGGGGTGTTGGCGGCTGCTTTTTCCTGCAGCGAGGTGAGTGCGACTTCGTAGGCGTAGAACGTCAGGAAGACCATGAACACACCGAGCGCGACGAGTGCCAGCCAGTCCAGCAGCGCCGAAATACGCACGGGAAAGTATTGATAGATCACGTCTACACGCACGTTGGCGCGTTGCAGCGTGGCGAAGGCCAGTGCCCACGACGTGCTGATCGCGAAAGCGTAGCTGGACAGTTCGTCGGCGCCACCGGTGTTGAAACCGAAGAACTTGCGCGCCAGCACGTCGAAGGAAATGAGCAGAACGCTGGCGATCGTCAGGCCGCCGCCCACCCAGACTGCACCGCGTGAAAGCGATTCAGCCAGGCGCAGCAGGCGCGCGAGCGTCTGAAAACGAGGGGATGTGGTCATGTATGAACCTCTGGGCAGAAATGCCGCGTTGGTCGGTAATGCGAATGATGCGATGGGAGTCTTGCCGCGCCGCGCGATGGCGACTTCATGGCGTACCGGCGTGGCCGGTACGGGGTACTGCGTGACGCCGGGCCAAACGATGGCCCGACGTCGTCATGCCTTTACTTGCTGGCCGTCAAACCAACCGTCTTGCCAACGGTGGCGTTGAAGTCCGTGACGCAGTCTGCCGAGCAACGGGCTGCCCACTTCGGCAACACCGCTTCTTGCAGCACCTTCTTGAGCAACGCGCGGTCGGCATCGCTGGGTTCGACGAGCTTCATCTTGCCCTTCACCGGCAACGAGCATGCGGCCGCGCCGGTATTGCAGTCATACCCTTCCTGAGTTTGACGCGCGGCGCCGTCCCAGATGTCGTCAACCAGCTTGGTCACGTTCGTTTGCAGGAACGCCTGGACCTTCGGATCCAGCTTGTCCCAAGCTTTTTGGTTGACGGCGTGGATCTGCTGGTTCCAGTTGATGGGCAAGGCAACCAGATGGGTCGACACTTCGTACCACTTGGCCGAATAGCCCGAGAGCGAACCGGTGATGGCGCAATCGACAACCTTGTTCTGCAAGGCCGGCACGACTTCACCGAAGGCCATGGTCACGCTCGAACCGCCCAGTGCTTCGACAAACTCAGCCGTGGTGCGGCTGCTGGTGCGGACTTTCTTGCCCTTGATGTCGGCCAGGCCGGTGATCGTGGCATTGCAGAACAGCACTTGCGCCGGATAGGTCGAGATGCCCAGCAGCTTCACCTTGGCGCCGTCGCCGTAGAACTTGGCATACACGGGCTCGAACGACTTGGTGACTGCGCGGGCCGTCTTCACGTCGGGCGCGAGACCGGCCAGGTCGATGGCTTCGTTGATGGGGTTATCGCTAGCGAAGTACGACAGCGTGGCGGTGCCGAACTCGATCACGCCTTGCGACATCAAACGCATCAATTCCGGACCCTTCAGGCCCATTTCGTTGAAGCCTTTGATTTCGGCCGTCACTTGTCCTTTGGACAGTTCGGGAATCGTCTTGGTCCAGAACGGACGCTCGTAGTCGTTATAGGCGGTCAGATTGCTCAAGCCGCCAACGATGCGCAGTTGGGTCTTGGGCAGGTCTTGGGCCGACACGCTACCGGCGACCAGCGAGGCGGCGACGGCGGCAAAAACGAGATGCTTCTTCATGGGACGATGCTCCTGAGGACGGGATGTCATGAGCGCGCGGGGTGCCCGTACACGGCGCGCGCTGGATGGCATAGGCGATCAAGTCCAGATCCGGTACCTGTCGGTACCGGCCAACCCCTTGGAATCTGGCTATTTCGATATGGCTCTGTAACGTATTGCATCGCAGCGCCTGTACAGCGTCCAATTGTTCGTACGCATGCGGGGGTATAAATTTCCCTTATGGCTGGGTGAATCGAGGTGCAGAATCGTCCGCATAGCGTTAATTGGCGCGGGTCCAGGAGGTTGAGCGCGCTTCGCCCGGCGTTCGCTTGGGCGCTGCCAAAGTGAATTGGCTAAGGGAAAGTCCTAGTGTGCAGCGGCGTTGGCCACGCGCTGGGCGAGCTCGGCGATGACGCGAATCGCGTGGCTGTCCGGGCCGGAGATCCACGTGGCGGTAAAGCTCAACTCAGGCAATGGGCCGGCGTCCACGTTCAAAATCCGCAACTCGCCACTGGCAAGTTCCTTGCCGAGAAAGATCGGCGCAATCACGCTCGTGCCCATACCGTCCTGCGTCATCCGCACCACCATCGACAGTGACGCACTGCCGTACATGCGCGGCTTGTGGATACCGGCGGTGGTCAACATGTCGCGCACGGCTTGATAGGGTTTGCTGTTGGACGGATAGGTGATGATGGGTAGTCGTCCCACCCGGTCCAGCGTCAAGGGCTCGGGGCCCAGATCGAGCAAGGGACTCGCCACCCAGGCCAACGGGTACGTGCACAACGGCACGTTCTCGACCCGTGCCTCGAGCACCGGCCCCATCAGGAAGGCCAGATCGATGCTGCGGGACTGCAGATGCGAACGCAGCACATGGGTGGTGTCGACTTCGATTTCGATGACCAGCGCGGGATAGGTCGCGTGGATTTGTTCGATGAGGGCCGAGAGCCAGGTTTGCACGATGGTCTCGGCCACGCCGATCCGGATCGTGCCGGTGAACACGTTCTCTTCACGCGCAGCCTGGATCATGTCGCTGCGGCCCTGCAGCATGCGTTCGGCATGCGACAGCAGTTCATGACCCTTGGCCGTGAGCTTGACGCCACGCGCATCGCGATCGAACAGGCGCACGCCCAGATCCTTTTCGAGCGCGGCGATGCGTTGCGAGATGGTGGGCTGCGTGGTGTTGAGTTTTTCGGAGGCCGCGCTGAAGGTGCCCAGCGTGGCGACCCAATAAAAGGTTTCGATATTGCGCAGATCGATCATGCGGGCACGGTCCTGTTGCGTTGAAACTGCCGGGGCGAGAGGCCGTAGCGGGTGCGAAATTCGCGGGAGAAATGTGCGCCATCGGAAAAACCGCAGTCGAGCGCGATCTGGGTAATGTTTGCGACGCTGTGGTGCAACATCCAATGGGCATAGGCCAGCCGCATGTCGCGTTGGAACGCCATCGGTGTGACGCCAAGCGCCAGCTTGAAGGCGCGTTCGAGCTGCCGTCGGCCCACACCCACATACCGCGCGATCGCGTCCAGTGAGGGCGGATTATCGACGCGTTGCTCGATGTAGTGGGCGGCCTGGCGCACGCGCATGTCTTCGATGCCCGTGAGGTCGTTGTAGAAATGGGCTTGCGGCACGCGCGCGGGACGGATGCCCTGCAGCATCATGTGCCGCACCGCCTGCTGCGCCTTGTCGCGGCCGCAATGGCGATCGATGAGATACAGCCCGAGATCGATTGCGGCCGTGGATCCTGCGCAGGTGATGAGATCGCCTTCGTCGATGAAGAGGCGGTCGACCACGGCGGGCGTGCGCGGAAAGCGGGCGCGAAACGCATCCAGCACATTCCAGTGCACGCACACCGACCGCGAGCCGAGCAGCTCCGCTTGCGCCAGCGCGAAGGTGCCGGTGCAGATGCCCAGCATGCGCACGCGCCGTGTGGCGGCGAGCTTGAGCCACTCGGCCAGCACCGGCGGCAGATGGATATTGGGATAGTCGTTGCCGCCGCAGATGGCGATGTAGTCGAAGCGCTCCGGATCCACGGGCAAGGCGCCGTCCACGTCCAGCGTAATGCCGGCGCTACAGCGGCGCGGTTTGCCATCCCAACTCATCACGTGCCACGCGGTGTGGATCTGCCGGCTGCGCCCGCCGTGGTCGCCTGCCAGACGCAACACATCCACCAGGCCGGAGAACGCCGCCAAGGTGAACTGATCGAGCAGAATCAACCCGATCGAAAGTTCGGGTTTTCCCTCGAAATGCGCGTCTTCACGGGGCGCAAAGCCCGTCGTACCGGCGCCGGCAATCATCATGACGTAATTATTCAATTTTATGACCACGCATTTCAAGCTTGCCGTGTGTCGGCAGCGCAAGATGTGCCTGTGTATCCGAATGACCACGCACAAGGGGAAAACGTCATGGCATTACCTGTACACCTTCGCAGCACCCTGCTGGCCACCGCATTGGCGGCCGGTTTGACCATCGGCGGCACAGCTGTCGCGCAGGACAACCGCATCACCGTGGCCTGGTATGGCGGCAACTGGGGCGACGCGTTCAAGGCGTGCGTGGCCGACCCATTCACGAAAGCCACCGGCATTGCCGTCACGCCGGAAGTAGGCACGTCCACGACGACGCTGGCCAAGTTGCAGCAGCAGAAGTCTGCGCCCACCATCGACGTGGCCTGGATGGACGGCGGCATCAGCGAACTTGCACAGCAGGCAGGCGTGCTCGATACGCTGGATGTGCAGGGCATTCCCAATCTGGCGAACGTGGTCGATCAGGCGGTGTACAAGCAAGGCGCCGATGCGTTTGCGGTGGGCTCCGGTTACTACGCCTTGGGATTGACGTACAGCACCAAGGAAGTCAAAACGCCGCCCAAGAGCTGGAAGGATTTGTGGAAGCCGGAGTATGCCGGCGCCATCGCGATTCCGTCGGCGTCCAATTCGTCGGGCGTGCCGTTCGTGTTCTTCCTGGCGAAGGTGTGGGGCATCGATCCGGCCGATCTGACGCCGCTCTACAAGAAGATTGCCGCCCTGGATACGGCGTTGTACTTCGATAGCTCGGGTGCGGCCACCAACGCTTATCAGTCGGGCGAAGCCGTGATTGGCGCGCATTTCAATGTGGGCGCGTGGGATCTGATCGATAAAGGCTTGCCGATCGGTTTTACGGTGCCGCAGGAAGGGGTGTGGGCCACTGATGCCCGCTTGCATCTGGTCAAGGGATCGCAGCGCCGTGCGGCCGCCCAGCGCTTCATCGATACCGCGTTGACGCCCGAAGCGTCGGCATGCCTGGCCACGAAACTCTATCTCGGCCCGGCGGTCAAGAACGTCAAGGTGCCGGACGACGTGGCGCGCAAGCTGCCGTGGGGCGTGGGCGGGTCGATTGCAGATTTGAGTTTGCTCGACTGGAATATGGTCAACGCGCGCCGGGCGGAAATCACCGATGCGTGGAACCGCCAAGTGGCGCGCAAGCGCTGATCGGGGCGGACAATGGCAGCGATATTGAGCATTGACGGCGTGTGCAAGCGCTTCGGCGCGCACACGGCATTGGATCGTGTCGATCTGACCGTTGAGCAGGGCGAGTTCATCGCGTTGCTCGGCCCCAGCGGCTGCGGCAAGACCACGCTGCTGCGGGCCATTGCCGGGTTTCTGGCGCCGGATGCCGGCCGCATTGCGATCGCCGGGCAGGACGTGAGCCGTCTGCCGGCGCACCGCCGTCCGCTCAATACCGTCTTTCAGAACTATGCGCTGTTTCCGCATTTGAACGTGCTCGACAACGTGGCCTACGGGCCGCGCCGGCATGGCTTGTCCAAGCGCCAGGCGCACGAGAAGGCGCGTGATGCACTCGCCATGGTCGGATTGCCGGATATGGGTGCGCGTTATCCGCGTGAGATGTCGGGTGGCCAACAGCAACGCGTGGCGCTGGCGCGCGCCATCGTCAACGAACCCAAGCTGCTGTTGCTGGACGAGCCATTGTCGGCGCTCGATTTGAAGTTGCGCCGCCGGATGCAATTGGAGCTCAAGCATCTGCAGGAGAGCCTGGGGATTGCGTTCGTCTTCGTCACGCACGATCAGGAAGAAGCCATGACCATGGCCGATCGCATCGTGGTGATGCATGCGGGTCGCATCGAGCAGATCGGGCGAGGGCCTGAGATCTATCGCGCGCCGGCCACGCAGTTCGTGGCGGAGTTCATCGGCGAGGCCAATCTGCTGCCGTATCGGCGCGTGCCCGGCGAGGCCGCGATCACGTTGATGTTGCAGGGCGCCGTTTTCGCATGCGCGCAAGCGCTGGATGCGCCGTCCGGCATGGCGGTGTTGCGCCCCGAAGATATCGCGTTGAGCGTGGTCGCGCCCGGCACATTGCCCACGGATGAAACGGCCCTGCATGGCGTGATCACCGATGTCATTCGCATCGGCAGCCATACGCTGGTGCATGTTCGCGTGGACGATCAGACGCTCACGGCGCGACTGGCCGGCGCCGCGCCCGACGACGTGGTGCCAGGCAGCACAGTACGCCTCGCCTTCGATCCCGCGCGGCTGCATCTGATCGGCGGGGCGCAGTGATGGCACGCCGCTACACCCCACTGTGGTTGCTGGGCGTGCCGTTGCTGTTTTTCGCGGCATTCTTTCTCGCGCCGTTGAGTGTGGTGGCCGTGGCCAGCCTCACGCAGGCTGCGGGCGGGCTGACGTTCGCAAACTACGCGCATATTCTGGCGGACCACTATCACTGGGATGTGATCGCCGTGACGTTTCGGATCGGCGTAGCGACCACGGCGATCTGCATCCTGCTCGGCTATCCGCTGGCATGGTATCTGGTGCGCATCGTGCAGTGGCCGCTATGGCGACGGGTATGCGTGATCGTGCTCGTGGTGCCGCTTTTCACCAGCAACATCGTGCGCTCGTTCGGGTGGATGGTGATGCTGGGCCGCAATGGCATGGTTAACGATGCGCTCATGGGCGTGGGACTCATCGAGCGGCCAATGCGCTTTCTCGGCACCGAACTCGGCATACTGATCGGCATGGTGTACGTGCTGCTGCCTTTCGTGGTGCTGGCGGTGGGCAATGCGCTGGCGCGCGTCGACCCGGCGTGCGAGCAGGCGTCGTCCGATCTGGGGGCAAGCCCGGCGGCAACGTTCATGCACGTCACGTTTCCGTTGACGCTGCCGGGCGTGGTGGCGGGCGCCATCATGGTGTTCACCCTCGCGGTAAGCGCCTACGTCACGCCAGCCCTGCTGTCCGGCGGCCGTATCTCGGTGCTGTCGATGCTGATTTTCCAGCAGTACAGCAGCGTGTTCGACTTTCATTATGGCGGTGCGCTCAGCATCGTATTGCTGGTGTTTACGTTGATCATGGTTGCGCTGGCGGGCCGGATCGGTGTGCCGGCGGGGAGTGCGCGATGATCGTGCGATGGATCGTTCGGCTGGTGGCATGGGCGTTGTTGATCTATCTCGTGCTGCCGCTCGTGGTGATCATGGGCGCGTCGTTCACGACCACGCCCTATCTCACGTTCCCGCCGCAAGGCTGGACATTGGATTGGTACCGGCAGATGCTGGGCGACGCGAGCTACGTGTCGGCGTTCGTGACCAGCTCGCTGCTTGCGATGGCGGCCACGCTGATCGCTGTGTTGATGACGGTACCTGCCGCACTTGCGCTGGCGCGCTACGACTTTCCGGGCAAGGCCGCGATGTCGGCCCTGTTGATGTCGCCGCTTGTGTTGCCGCATATCGTGCTCGGTGCCGCATTGCTGCAATTTGGCGGCTACTTCGGTCTCACCCGCAGCTTTCTGGCATTGCTGATCGGGCATACCGTGATCGTGGCGCCGTTCGTATTGCGATCGACGTTTGCGCTGCTCTCGCCCGAGCAACGTGCGCTCGAAGAAGCGTCGTCGGACCTCGGCGCCCATCCGCTGCAAACATTTTTCCTGGTGACGTTGCCGCAGATCCGTGCCGGCATCGTGACGGGTTCGATCTTCGCGTTCATCTCATCGTGGATCAACGTCGAGCTGTCGATCTTCAACACCACGGCGGATCTCAACACCATCCCCGTGAAGCTCTTCAATTACGTGCAGTACACGATCGACCCGACGATTGCCGCGGTATCCGGCGCGACCATCGTGGTCGCGGTATTGGCGATCGTCATCCTGGATTTGACCGTTGGCCTGGACATGCTGTCCGAGCGCAAGTAACCCCGTCTTTTTCTACCCACCTTCTTCTGGAGCACCTGGTCATGCGCAAGCAAGACGCGTTCGACGTCATCTATACCCATACCGAAGGCGAGCCTTTGTGCATCGTCCATAGCGGTATTCCGTATCCCGCCGGCTCGAGCATTCTCGAGAAGCGCGCGTTTCTCGAGGCCAACTACGACTGGTTGCGCTGCGCGCTGATGCGCGAACCGCGCGGCCATAACGACATGTTCGGCGTGTTTCTCACGCCGCCGTCCGGTCCCGAATTCGACGCCGGCCTCATCTATATCGATGGCAGCCAGTACTCGCACATGTGCGGCCACGGCACGATTGCCGTCAGTATGGCGATGGTGGCACTGGGCCTGGTGCCGCGCAGCCCGGATGGGCTGACCAAGATCCGCTTCGAGACGACGGCAGGGCTCGTGGTGTCGGAAGTGAAGTCCGAAGGCGACGAGATTTTATGGACCCGTTTCGAGAACGTACCGGCCTATGTCGAAGCGCAGGATCTGCCGGTCACGCTACCCGAGTACGGCGATCTGAAAGCCGACATCGTGTGGGGCGGCAACTACTTCGGCATTGTCGATCTGACGAACTGCGCCTTGCGCATCTCGCCGGAAAACGGCACCGAGCTGGCGCGCCTGGGCTTGATGGTGCGCGACCAACTCAATGCGCAACATCGCATCCAGCACCCTACCGAGGCACATATCAACAATCTGAACTTCGTCACGTTCTGGCATCCCGCCACGATTGAAGGCGCGTTCTACAAGAATGTGCACGTGTTCAGCCACGGCCAGCTCGATCGTTCGCCCGGCGGCACGGGCACCAGCGCGATGATGGCGATGTTCGAGGCGCGCGGCAAGATGGGGCTGAATCAACCGATCCTGTCGGAAGGACTGCTGGGTAGCGGCACGTTCGAGGGTTGCCTGCTGGGTGAAGTGGATCTGGCCGGCACGCGCGCGGTTCGGCCCACCGTGAAAGGCACGGCCAGCATCCTGGGCACGGCGCGTTGGGTGATCGACCGCAACGATCCGGTGGGCGCGGGGTTCCAGGTGCGATAAAAAAAGGATGGCCCGAGGGGCCATCCTGGTCGACGCTGGGGCAGTGGCACGTTAAAGCGATCTTCTCGCTTGCGGCGTGCGCCCGGGTCGAGCGCTATCGCACCACGTGCAGATAGTGGCGGTGCCGTTCGTACTGATCGAGGATGTCGCCGATCACGTCGTCGCGGGTCCAGCCCATGATGTCGTAGTCCTGGCCGCCTTCGCGCAGGTGAACCTCGGCGCGGAAGTACTTGGCGTCGTCGTCGAGTTTGGCGTGATCGCGTGCGCTGAGACTGGGGCGCGTGTGCTCCTCGGCTCGCACGGCGTAGGTGAAGTCCAGCAGATCGTTGTGCGACACCACGATCTCGGCGGCTTCCTCTTCGGGCTCGGACACGGTGACCGTGTAGCCTTCTTTGCGCCAGGCCTCGGCCACATCGTTGAACGCCGGGCGCACCGTATCGGCGATGAAGCGGACCACATGCGTGCGGCGCGGCATCATCACGATGTTGCGCAACCGGCGTTGCCACGACATATCGCTCGCGCCTGCAGGGCGCGACAGCGTGAGCGATTGATAGCGGATGCCGCGCTTGGTGGCATCGAGCTTGAGCGCCTTGAACAACCCCCATATCGAAAGCAACAGGATCACCGAGAACGGCAACGCGCTGGCAATGGTGGCGGTCTGCAAGGCTGTGAGGCCATCGGCGAGCAGCAGCGCGATCGCGACGGCGCCCATCGAGAGCGACCAGAACACGCGTTGCCACATCGGCGTGCCTTCGCGGCCACCGGAAGCCAGCAGGTCGACGACCAATGCGCCTGAATCCGCCGAGGTGACGAAGAACACGATCACCATGACGATCGCCAGCACGCTCACGATCGAGCTGAACGGCAGCTTTTCGAGGAATGCGAAAAGCGCGAGCGACGTGTTGGCATCGACCGTGTCGGCGAGATCCTTGGCGCCATCGATCAGGATCATGTGCAACGCCGAGTCGCCGAATACCGTCATCCAGAACAGGGTGAAGCCGGCGGGGACGAACAGGACGCCGCAGATGAATTCGCGGATGGTGCGGCCACGCGAGATGCGCGCGATGAACATGCCCACGAAGGGCGACCACGCGAGCCACCAGCCCCAGTAGAACAGGGTCCAGCCTCCAATCCAGTCCGTCGGGTTGTAGGCATATAGGTTGAAGGTCTTGCTGACGATCTCCGACAAATAGCCGCCTGTGTTCTGCACGAAGGTCTGCAGAATGAATACGGTGGGACCGGCGATGAGCACGAAGAGCATCAGGATGGCGGCCAGCCCAAGGTTGAGCTCCGACAGAATCTTGATGCCTTTGTCCAGACCGCTGGCGACCGAGAGCGTGGCACAACCGCAAGCGACCACGATCAGGATGATCTGCGTGGTCGTGCTGATCGGCACGCCCCACAAGTGGTTCAAGCCGCTATTGATCTGTTCTACGCCGAGCCCAAGCGAGGTGGCAACACCGAGTACGGTGCCGATGATGGCGAAAATGTCGACGGCATGGCCGATGGGGCCGTTGATGCGATTGCCGATGATGGGAAAGAGCGCGGAGCGCAGCGTGAGCGGCAGGCCATGACGGTAGCTGAAGAACGCCAGGATGAGCGCGACGATGGCATACAGCGCCCAGGCATGCAGGCCCCAGTGGAAGAACGTCAGCTTCATGGCTTCGCGGGCGGCGATGGCGGTGCCAGGCTCGCCGATCGGCGGCTCGATGAAGTGCATCACGGGCTCGGCCACGCCGAAGAACATGATGCCGATGCCCATGCCGGCTGAGAACAGCATCGCGAACCAGGCCAGGTTGCGATAGTCGGGTTCGCTATGGTCCGGCCCCAGCTTGATGTCGCCGTAGCGGCTGATCGCAAGAAACACGGTGACCACCAGAACGATGGCCACGGTAAGAATGTAGAACCAACTGGCGTTGGTGAGGATCCAATCCTGTGTGCTGCCGAAGACGCGCGCTGCGGTGTCTGGCGCCACCACGGCAAACACGACCAGCAGCAGCACGAGGGCGGCCGAGGTGTAGAACACCGGGGGGTTAAGGGAGGATTTGGGCGCGCGATCGGGGGTGTGATTGGGCGTGCGATCGGGCGCGTCGGGCGGCGGTGCGCCGGCGCCGGTCTGGCTAGGGGACGTCATCGGGGCTTCTCTGGGTCGGTCTGTTTTTGGTGGCTGCCGACCTTAACATTTGCTTAAACCGCTAGGCCAGCACCCTTACCCCTTTTCACTGAATCGAAATTCTTTGTGTCCGGATCACATCCTCCCATTTCACCGCTTCGTCCTTCACGAATGCCGTAAATGCCTGCTGGTCGCGGAAGTCGGGCACCACGCCAAGCGCCTTGAGCCGGGTTTGCACCTGGGGGTCGCGGGAGACTTCCGCCAGGGCCGCAGCAAAGGCGGCTTGCGTGGCCGGCGGGGTGGCGGTGGGCAAGAAGAAGCCGAACCAGCTGCTCGACACGACACCGGGCGCGACCCCGGATTCCTCAACGGTGGGCAAGCCCGGCTCGTCGGCCAGCCGCTTGGACGTGGTGACCGCCAACGCGCGGATCTTGCCGCTCTTGGCATACGACATCGATTGCATGGTGTCGAAGTACGCGTTGACCTGACCGCCCAGAAAGTCGGAGAGCGCCGGGCCGGTGCCACCGTAAGGCACTTGCAGCACGTCGATACCGGCACGCGCCGCAAACAGCTCGGCGGCCAAATGGGGGCTGGAGCCCACGCCCGATGAGGCGAACGATAACTTTCCGGGATGGCGTTTGGCATAGTCGACGAGTTCGGCCGTGGTCGTCGCCGGCACCGAGGGATGCACGTAGAGCACATTGGGGGCGAGGGCGGCCAACGCCAAAGGCGTGAGCGCATTCGCGTCGTAGGGCAATTTCTTGAGCAACAGCCCATTGGTCACCATGCCCACGCTGCCCAGCAGTACGGTGTAGCCATCGGCGGGGGCGCGCGCCACGTTGCCCGCGCCGATCGAGCCCCCGGCGCCAGGTCGGTTTTCCACGATCACAGGCTGCTTCCACAGCGCCTGGAGGCGTTCGGCGTAGAGCCGGGCGAGGTTGTCGGTAATGCCGCCGGGCGAATACGGCACCACCAGTTGCACCGGCTTGTCGGGAAAGCCCGCAGCATGGGCGCCAAACGTGGTTGCGGTGCACAACACGATGCCGGTCAGGAACGTCGCGAATCTGTTTAACATTGTCTTCCTCTCATTATTATGATCGCGGCTTCTGTGCGCCGTGACGACGTTCAGTCTAGGTGCGCCAAGGTCGGCGAACCAGTCGCGGCCGGCGCATATCAGCATTGCGATCTTCGTTATGTCCTCACCCAAAATGCCGCGCTGGGATTTGAATCGCCTGATTGTGTTCACCACGGTCGCGCGCGCCGGCAGCCTGAAGCAAGCTGCGGCACTGCTGGGTCAGCCGCAGCCGGCGATCAGCCGGCAGATCGCCAGGCTTGAAGAGGAGTGCCGGGGGCGGTTGTTTGGCCGCACCGGGCGGGGGATGGCGTTGACCGAGTTCGGTCAACGGTTGCTGCCGCAGATCGAACGGGTGCTCTTCGAGGCGGATGCGCTGGGTGAGCAAGTGGCCGACACTGCGGGCATGCCGTTTGGCGATGTGCGCTTGGGGGTATTGCCGTCGCTGTATCGCGCGTTGGTGATGCCGTTGTTCTTCGATCTGCGCGCGGCCTTCCCGGGCATCACGCTGCATATCTTCGAAGGGTCGGCGGGGCAGATCGACCAGTGGCTGGCCAGCGGGCATATCGACATCGGGTTGCCGTATCGCTACGGACAAGCACCGGCATCCGAGGTTGAGGTGCTGGCTACCTGCGATTCGTTTCTGGTGGGTCAGGCCGGTGACGCCTTGACGCGTAGCGATACGGTGCCCTTTGCGCGGCTGGATGGATTGCCGTTGGTACTGCCCAGCGCGCCCAGCGGCGTGCGGGTGCTGCTGGATCAACTGGCGCGCCGCGCCGGGATCGTCCTCAATGTGGTCGTGGCGGCGGATTCGAATCAATTGCAGAAGGCGATCACCGCGCAGGGCGGCGCCTACACCGTGCTGCCGCGCCACGCGATTGCGGCCGAGTGGGCGGCAGGCAGCTTGCAGGCTGCGCGCATCGTCGATCCCGTGATTGCGCGGCAGGTGGTGTTGGCCACCACCGCGGTGCGACCGCTGTCTTTAGCGGCACGCACCACCGCCAAAGCGTTGCGAGCGATCGGCGAACGCCTCGAAACGCAGCAGGTGTTTGCAGGTTGAGGGCGATCGCGGCATGCATCAATCGATGCGGGCGCCCGATTTCTCGATGACCTGCTTCCACTTCGCGCGCTCGGTGGCGATCTGATCCGCCATTTCCTTGGGCGTGCTGGGGCTGGGCAGAAGGCCGAGGTCCAGCATGCGTTGCTTGACCGACGGATCGTCGAGCGCCTTGTTGACCGCTTGATTGAGGGTGGCGATCACGGCAGGCGGCGTGCCGGCGGGTGCCGAAAGGTAATTGACCGGAGACGCATCGAAGCCGGCCAGCTGGTCGGCGATCGGCGGCACACCGGGCAGCATCGGCAGCTCCTGCGGTGTGGTCACGCCGAGCGCTTTGACCGCGCCGGACTTGATCTGCGGCAGATACACCGCAACGCTATCGATGGCCATCTCGACGCGGCCGCCCAGCACATCCTGCAGTGCGGCGCCGGTACCGCCGTAAGGGATGTGATCGATCTGCACGTCGGCCATGCGTTTGAACAACTCGCCCGACAAGTGGCTGGTGGCGCCGATGCCGGCGCTCGCAAATCGGACTTCGTTCGGGTGGGCGCGGGCGTACTTGATCAAGCCGTCGACGCTGTCGACCGGCAGTTGCTTGCCCACCACCAGCACGCTCGGCACGACGGCTAAGCGCGAGACGGGCACGAGATCGCGCTCGGGATCGTACGGCAGGGAGCGCATCAGAAACGGATTGGTGATCTGCGGTCCCGGCGTGGTGTAGAGCAGGGTGTAGCCATCGGGTGTGGCGCGGCTCACGGTCGTCGCGCCTACCGTGCCGCCCGCGCCGGGCTTGTTCTCGACCACGATGCTTTGCCCGAGCACCTTGCCGGTCGCTTCCGCCACGATGCGCGCGGTCACATCGGCGCCACCGCCCGGCGCAAACGGCACGATCAGGCGGATCGGGCGATTAGGGTAGGGCGTGTCGGCAGCGTGTGCAGCAGGCATGGCCAGCGAAAGCAGCAGGCCTGCGATCAGTGTCTTGAACGGCATGGTATTCGTCTCCTCGATCGTTTTTCGATGTCGATCGTTGTTGTGTTTGTTGTTGTGTTTGTTGTTGCTGTTGTCGTTATCGGTGAAGCGGTGCAAGGTGCAGCGGTGCGACGAATCTCAAGGCATGCGCGGCGAATGGGCCGCGCCTCTTGCAGCGGGCGGCGTGTTAGCTGGGTAAGCCGATCACCGCCTTGGCCAGGATATTGCGCTGAATCTCGTTGGTACCGCCATAGATCGTTGTGATGGCTGAGTTGTAGAGGCGATTGGCCGGTGCGATCTGCGTGCCGTCTACCATGAACGCTGCGTCGTCGCCGCCCCGTTCCTGTGCTGCCTCGACCACCGCCATGCACAGCCGTGAGTAGGTTTCGGTGGCGAAGATCTTCAGCAGCGAGACGCTGGCGGGTAGCGGCTCACCGCGTTTGACCATGTCGGCAAAGTCCGCATACAGCGCTTGCAGATCGGCCACGTCAAGCGCAAATCCAATGTAGCGATCAGCGAATCCGCGATCGTTCGCAGCACCGGTATGCTGACCCACCAATCGCAGTTGGTTGAGCGCGTACTTGGCCTGACTGGGGCTGCCGACGAAGATGCGTTCGAAGTCCAGCAGCGCCTTGGCGATGGTCCAGCCCTGGTTGAGTTCGCCCACCAGGTTCTCGGCCGGCACGCGCGCGTTGTCGAAGAACACTTCGCAAAACTCTTCCTCGTCGCCGATATTTCGGATCGGTTTGACGGTGATGCCGGGGGTTTTCAAATCGGCGAGCAAAAAGCTGATGCCGGCCTGCTTCTTTACCGTTTTATCGGTACGCACCAGCATGAAGATGTGCGTGGCATCTTGCGCCAAGGTGGTCCAGATCTTCTGGCCGTTGACCACGAAGTGCTCGCCATCGCGGATGGCCTCGGTGCGCAATGACGCCAGATCCGATCCGGCATTGGGTTCGGAATAGCCTTGGCACCACACGTCGTCACCGTTCAGGATGCGCGGCAGGTAGCGCGCGCGCTGTGCCGGCGTGCCGTAGCGCATCAGCACGGGTCCGATGTTGATCAGACCTTGATCCGGCATGCGCGCCACGCCGTAGTCTTCCATCTCTTCGATGAAGGCGATGAGTTTGTCGGGTGCGAGCGCCATGCCGCCGTATTCGCGCGGCCAGGCGGGCGCGATCCAGCCTTGTGCCGAGAGCTTCAGATACCAGCCCTTGAGTTCATCCCAGTGCAAGCGTCGTGGCGGATTGCGCAGCGCATCGGGGTAGTGGGCGCGGATGAATGTGCGGATGCGCGTGCGAAAGGCCTGTTCCGGCATGGCGTTCCAATCTTCGGCAGAGGCGCCGTTTTCAGCGCCCCGCGCGGCGTCCGAGGGGGCATCACTGTATTGACCTGCCTGTGCGTCGGGTTGTGCATCCGCTTGCGCATCGACTCGTGCGCCTGCTTGTCCGTCTGCTGGTACGCCGGCCGCCGGTGTCTCGTCGCGCCGCACTGCGGCAAACGGCTCGGGCAGGGCCGCACGTTGATTGTCGAGCACGCCGCCATGCCACGCGCACAGATGCAGCGCGCGCTTGAGATACAGGCCAACGTCGAGCTCGTCGGTGTAGCCGATCGCGCCATGAAACTGGATGGCCAGCCGCGTCATGTGCAGCGCGGCTTGCGCGCAACGCGCCTTGACGCGGGCGCAGGCGGCATTGAAGGTGGGGGCGGGCGTGTGATCGCCGGCTAGCAGGGCACGCAAGGCGGCGTCGCCCAATTCGATATACAGCAAGGCGTCGACCATGCGGTGCTGCAACGCTTGGTTGGCGCCGATGGGCTTGCCGAACTGCACGCGGGTATTGAGGTAATCGCGGGTGGTGTCGAACGACTGCCGTGCGATACCGAGCAGTTCGGCCGATTGGATGGCGCGCGTGCAGGCGATGGCATGCTGCCATGCACGTAGGGCGGCCTCGCCTTCGGCGAGAATGTGCTCGCCGGACACCTGCACGTGGCTCAGCTGCAGGCTGCCCACGGTGGTGCCGTCAACGCGATCTTCGGTCTCCGCTCGGGCGCCGGAAGCGGTGCGCGGCACGTAGATGAGCGCATCGATGGCGTCTGCACAAACGTTCTGACGATCGCCGTGGGTTGCCTTCGCCTGTGCCTCCGCATGCATCGGTGCCTGGACCGCTGCTTTGGCCGGTGACTGCGCCTTCGCATGTTCCTCTGCGTTTGCCGGTGCATGGCACACTGCCACGATCCAGCCGTCGAGCTCGGCGCCGGGGTAGATCCAGTGCGCGGCGCCATCGATCACCAGCGCGTTGCCCTCGCGCGTCATGCGCGGCACCCCTGCCAATGCGCGTGCTGCGTCGGTCTGCGCCGCCACGCCGATCAGCGCGTCGCCTGAGGCGATACGCGCCAATAGATCGTCGCGGATCGCGCTTGCGGGCAACGCAGCCAGCAAGGCGGGCGTTAGCACCGCCCCGCCGATAAAAGGCTCGGACAGCAGATTGCGGCCGATTTCCTCAGCGATGACGGCCACCGCGCTCAAGCCCAGATCGAGTCCGCCAAGGGATTCCGGTGCAAGCAGCCCGCACCAGCCGGCGTCTGCCATCTGCCGCCACACGGCGCGCTCGAAGCCGGGACGTGTCTGACGCAGTTTCCGCAAGCGGCTGCGCGGAGCGGTCTGACGCAGGAAGTCACGCGCGCTGTCGCGAAACGCGGTAAGCGTGTCGCGGTCGGCGGCAACGGCTGGCATGGCCATGAGGGTGTCTCCTGATAGGGGGCACGCGTGTCGCGCGCCCTCGATGTTGTGAGAGGCAGTCTACGGTTTTCAGGGGGCGCCAACCAGCAACGCGGCGGCAAACCAGAGTTGCGTATTTCAGCAACCGTCGCGGCGTCGATATGACGCAATAGGCATATCTGGTTTACGCCGCCCGTCCTGGATTGCCACGCGCTTGCCGCATAGACTGCCAACAAACACCGCGCGTCACATCGTGCCGCTGCCATAACGAAGGAGACCGCATTGTCTGCATTGCTCTCGTCCATTCGCGTGCTCGATTTGAGCCGCGTGCTTGCCGGGCCCTGGGCCAGCCAGATCCTGGCCGACCTGGGCGCCGATGTGATCAAGGTCGAAAAGCCCGGCCGTGGCGACGATACCCGCGCATGGGGGCCGCCGTTTCTGAAGCGTGCCGACGGTAGCGATACCGAAGACGGGGGCTATTACGTGGCGGCCAATCGCGGCAAGCGCTCGATCACGCTGGATCTGAAGACGGAAGAAGGCCGCGCCATCGTCAAGCAGTTGGCGGCCCAGTCTGATGTGGTGCTGGAAAATTACAAGGTGGGGACGCTCGAGCGCCTGGGGTTGGGCTACGCCGATCTCTCGGCGGACCACCCCGAATTGATTTATTGCTCGGTGACCGGATTCGGACAAACCGGGCCGCGCGCCAAACAGCCCGCTTATGACTTCCTGATTCAGGCCATGGGCGGTTTGATGAGCGTGACCGGGGAGCGCGACGACAAGCCGGGCGGCGGGCCGCAGAAAGTGGGCGTGCCGATCGTGGACATGGTGACGGGCGTGTATGCGGCCGTTGGCATCCTGGCGGCCATTATCGGCCGTCACACCACCGGCCGCGGGCAGCATGTGGACCTGGGCATGATGGATGTGCAGGTTGGCCTGCTGATGAACCAGGCGATGAATTATCTACTGGCCGGACGCACCCCCAAACGCACCGGCACGGCGCACCCGAATATTCAGCCGCAACGCACATTCGAATGCCGTGACGGGCAGATCGTGGTGGTGGTTGGCAACGACGGCCAATTCGCCACGTTGTGCGGGCTGATGGGTCGCCCGGAATTGGCCACGGACGAACGCTTCGCAACCAATGGAAAGCGCGTGGTCAATCAGGCGTTGCTCGATCCCATTCTCGATGCGGCTTTCGGCGCCGAGGATCGTGCTGTGTGGCTTGAACGGTTGGGCGCTGCCAATGTGCCGGCGGGCGCTATCAACACGGTGCCCGAGGTGTTTGCCGATCCGCAGGTGGTGCACCGCGGCATGCTGCGGCACATCCCGCATCCCTTGGCCGGCACGGTGCCGCAAGTGATGAATCCGCTGCGTTTTTCCGCCGCGCCCTCGTGTGCCGAATTGCCGCCGCCCCTGCTGGGCGAACACACGTCGCAGGTATTGGGCGAGCTGGGCTATTCGCCCGCCGACATTGCCGAGCTCGCCAAGCGTGCCGTGACCTGAGTCGCGGCAACATCACATTTTCAGGAGAACCTCATGCCCCATCTTGCCTACACCGCGTTGAAACTGGAGATGCGCGAACACGTGGCGGTCATCCATTTGGCCAACCCGCCCGTCAATGCACTGTCGACCACGCTGATCAACGAGCTCACACACTGCTTGGATGTGTGCTCGGAAAGCGACGAGGTGCGCGCCATCGTGCTCATCGGCGAAGGCCGGGTGTTTTGTGCGGGCGCCGATCTGAAGGGCCGCGGCGACACGATCAAAGGCCCGGGCGATCTGCCGCAGCATTCGCGGCGTACGCGCGAGCTCTTTCATGCCTTGCGCGAATGCGCCAAGCCGGTGGTGTGTGGCCTGAACGGCGCAGCGCTGGGTGCCGGACTGGCCATCGCGGCGTCGTGCGACATTCTGGTAGCGGCCAGCACGGCCGTGGTGGGGCTGCCTGAGATCGATGTGGGTTTGCTGGGTGGCGGGCGCCATGGCATGCGGCTCTTCAGTCATTCCCGCTTGCGCCGCATGGCCTTCACCGGCATGCGCGTGGATGGCAATGAACTGTACCGGTTGGGGATTGTGGAGGCCAGCGTACCGGCCGATCAGGTGCTGGATACGGCGCTCGGCATCGCCACCACGATTGCGTCCAAGAGCCCGCTGTCGGTGCAACTGTCCAAACAGACGATGAACGCCATCGAAGAGATGAGCCTGCGCGACGGCTATCGCTACGAGCAGGACATGACGGCGGCGATCGCCAAGACGCACGACGCGGGCGAAGCCCGGCAGGCGTTTCTGGAGAAGCGGGCGCCGGTGTTCGAAGGGCGCTGATCAGGCGCCAACAGCAAACCAGCTTTGCCTGACGGGGCCTCGCGATTGCGAGGCCCCGTCGCTATCCTGACTGCATAACGATTAGATATGGAGACAGAGCAATGGCCGGCGTATTGTCGAATGTCAAAGTGCTGGATTTGAGCCGCGTATTTTCGGGGCCGTGGGCCGCGCAGATGCTGGCCGATTTCGGCGCCGATGTGATCAAGGTGGAGCGGCCGGGCCGTGGCGATGATGTGCGTCATCAAGGCTTTCGCGTGAAGGATGGCGCGGGCAAGCCCACCTCGGAGACGTCGTCGTTCATTGCGATGAATCGCGGCAAGCGGTCCATCACGATCGATATGTCCAAGCCCGCGGGCCAGGCGCTGATCCGCAAGCTGGTCGCGCAGTCGGACATCCTGATCGAGAACTTCAAGGCCGGCGATCTGGTGCGCTACGGCCTGGACTACGCGGCGCTGAAGGCGATCAATCCCAAGTTGATCTACTGCTCGATCACGGGCTTCGGACAAACCGGGCCGTATAGCCATTTGCCGGGCTACGACCCGATCTTTCAATCCATGAGCGGATTGATGGCGGTGACCGGTGTAGCCGAGGGCGAGCCCGGCTCCGGGCCGGTGAAAGTGGGGTACTCGGTATCCGATCTCACGGCCAGCTTCTATGCGATCGCGGCGATCCTGGCGGCCTTGCATCACCGCGATATGGTGTCCGGCACCGGGCAGCACATCGACATGGCGCTGCTGGATGCGCAGATCGCCGCCATTTCGCATGTGAGCATGAATTACTTTGCGACCGGCGAGCGCCCGGAACGCGTGGGCACGTCATCGCAGATCACGTGTCCGTATCAGGCGTTTGAATGTGCCGATGGCCACATCATGATCGCAGTGGGCAACGACTCGCAGTATCAGAGCTTTTGTCGCGTGATCGAGCGCCCCGAACTGGCGAGCGATCCACGTTTCGCGACCAACCTTGAACGCGCGGCCGCCCGCAAGGTGCTGGTGCCCTTGATTGCCGAAGCGATGACGGCGCGCACCGTGGCGGCCTGGAACGAGGCGCTGTCGGCCGCCAACGTGCCGTGCGGCCCGATCTACGAAATGGATCAGGTGTTTGAGGATCCGCAGGTCAAGCATCGTGGCGTGTTGGGATCTATGCCGCATCCGCTGATCGGCGAGATGCCCCTGATCAAGAATCCGGTGGTGTTTTCGGATACGCCTATCGCGTACGAACTGCCGCCGCCGCTGTTGGGCGAGCATACCGATGCCGTGCTGGCCGCCGAGCTTGGGCTGAATCCGCAAGAGATTGCCGCCCTGCGTGCCGAGGGCATCGTATGAGCGAGGATGCCGGTGCGATTCGCGACAGTGCCCGTGATTTTCTGAACGGCGCCGATCAACGTGCGCGCGTGCGGGCGCTCGCCGCGCATGCCCCACCCGCGGGCTTTGATCGAGCCTACTGGCGGCAAATGGCCGACCTGGGTTGGTTGCTGCTGACCGTGCCGGAAGCGGATGGCGGCTTGGGGCTCACGCTGAGCGAAGCCGCATTGATTGCTGAAGAGGCCGGTTGCGCGCTATTGCCCGAGCCGTTTGCCGCGTGTGGGGTGTTGCCGATCGAAGTGCTGCGCGCGTTGCCGGCGAGCCAGCGTCGCGATGCCTTGATGGCGGAGATTGGCAGCGGCGAGGTCGTGGCGGCGCTAGCGTGGCAAACGCACGCCGAGCAAATCAGTTGCCGTGTTGAAAGCAGTAGCGCAGACGGCGCCTCGATGAGCGCTGTGGAAGAGCGCCGCGATCGGACCTCGGCAGGGGATCGTGCGCCATCACCGCCGCATCATGACGCTGGGGTGCGCGCGATCGGGACCGCATCGGGCAGCATGCAGCTCGAGGGCAACGTGGGGTTCATCGTCCCTGGCCGAGGCGTGGACGGATGGCTCGTCGTGGCGCAACGCGATGCGGATGCCGTGCTGGTGTGGGTGCCGGCCGGCACGCCCGGGGTGACCGTCGCGATCACGCCACGCGCCGATGACAGCACGATCGCGCAGTTGCACTTGCAGGCCGTGGAAGTGGCGGCGGACAACATCGTCGCGACCGGTGAAGCCGTGCCACACGCAGTGAACGCCGCGCTGGACGCGACCCGTCTCATCGTCGCATCCGAATCGATCGGCGTCGCGCGCCACACGCTGGCCGCGACCGTGGAGTATGTGAATACGCGGCAGCAGTTCGGCCAGGCAATCGGCAGCTTTCAAGCGCTGCAGCATCGGCTGGTGGATGCATTGCTGCAGATCGAATTGGCTGCGGCCAGCCTCACCGATGCGTTGCAAGCATGGACGCCTGATATGCCGGCGGCCCGGCGTGCATCGCTGGCCAGCCGCGTGAAGGCGCGTGCCAACCGGGCGGTGCGCGAGGTCACGCGCCTGTCGATTCAATTGCATGGCGCGATTGGGTACACGGCCGAGTACGACATCGGGTTGTACTTCAAGCGTGCACTGCATTTGTCGACCTGGTTGGGTAATGCGGATGCCCATCGGCGTCGTTATTCGCAGGGATTGCAGACGGCAGCAGAATCGTCAGTGGCCGCGTCCGACGACGACGTGACGCCCTGGACGTCAGCCGACTTTCCGCACGATGCGGATTGGGAGGCGATGCCCGAGCCCGCGTTTCGCGGCATGTTGCGGGCGTTTTTCGCCGCGCACTATCCGGAACGCTTGCGCCATATGCCGTGGCGCTTGCATTGGCACGAAATCGAATCCTGGTACGTGACGTTGTCGCGGCAAGGATGGATTGCGCCGTCATGGCCGCGCGAGCACGGCGGCATGGCGTTGTCGCCGGCCAGGCAGATTGCATTCATCGAAGAGGCCGAGCGCTATGGCGTGGCCCGCGCGCCGGATCAGGGCCTGGTGATGCTGGGGCCGATCTTGTCGCGCTTCGGCACACCCGAGCAGCAGGCCCGGTTCATGCCGCCGATCCTGTCGGGTGAGCATGTGTGGGCGCAAGGCTATTCCGAACCCAACGCCGGCTCGGATCTCGCGGCACTGCGCTGCGAGGCCATTGCCGACGGTGACGATTTCATCGTCACGGGTCAGAAAACCTGGTCGACGCTGGCGCAGGACGCCACGCATATGTTCATGCTGGTGCGCACCGACAAAACGGTGAAGAAGCAGGCCGGCATCAGCTTCCTGTTGGTCGATCTCAAGCAGCCTGGTGTGACGGTGCGGCCGATCGAGACGCTATCGGGCGATGCCGAATTCGCGGAAGTGTTTTTCGATGCCGTGCGCGTGCCGCGCAGCCAACTGGTGGGCGACCTGAACGGCGGCTGGACGATCGCGAAAACCCTGCTGGGTTTCGAACGGCTCTTCAGCGGCAGTCCCAAGCATTCGCATTACGCGCTGGGCCAGGTCGCGGCATTGGCCGCGCATCAGGATCGGATGCGCGACCCCGTCTTCGTCGATCGGCTGGCCGGCTTGCAACTCGATGCGGCGGACTTGTCTGCGATGTATGGCGTGTTTGCCGATATCGCGAAGTCGGGCCGGCCGCTGCCGGCAGAGGTGTCGTTGCTCAAGATCTGGGCCTCGGAAACGCATGAGCGCATCGGTGCGCTCTTGATCGACATGGCCGAGATGTGGGGCGGGGCGCATGCCCGCAGCGCCTATCCGGACACGCACGTGCATGTGCAAGCGCCGTATCTGGCGGCGCTGGCGGCGACCATTTTCAGCGGCACCAACGAGGTGCAGCGAAACATCCTGGCCAAACAGGTATTGGGCCTCGCCCATCAATGAGATAGACGAACGACCGGTCGCGCAAGACCGGCGATTTCTAAGGAGGAAGACAACCATGAAACGTATCTTGACCGCAGCCGCAATGGGCCTGGCAATGATGGGCAGTGCGGGCGCCGCGCAGGACAACTGGCCCGTGCGCCCCATCAAACTGATCGTGCCGTATCCGCCCGGCGGCCCCGTGGATAACGTGGCGCGGCTGATCGCGCCCGAGGTGTCGGCCAAGCTGGGGCAGTCCCTGGTGATCGACAACCGCGCGGGCGCCAGCGGCACCATCGGCACGGATGCAACCGTGCGTGCCGATCCCGACGGTTATACGTTCGGCTTCGGCGTGCCGGGGGCGTTGACGGGTTTGCCGCACGTGATGAAGGTGCCCTATGAATTGAAGGACATCAATTACGTGACGCTGGTGGTGCGCATTCCGCAGGTGATCATGGCGAGCACCAGCATTCCCGAGAAGACGCTGCCCGCACTCATCGCCACGGCAAAGGCCAACCCGGGCAAGTACAACTTCGGCTCGGCCGGCAACGTGACCACGCCGCATCTGGGCGGCGAACTGCTCAATCAGCAGGCGGGCATCAAGCTCACGCACATCCCGTATAAAGGTGCGGCACCTGCCGTGACCGCCCTGATGGGCAACGAGATTCAAGTCTTCCCCGGCGATGCGTCGGCCGCTATCGGCTTCATCAAAGCGGGCCGCGTGCAGGCGTTGGCCGTGTCGAGCGCCAAGCGTTTCGAAGGCTTGCCCGATGTGCCCACCACGGCCGAGTTGGGCCTGCCGGGGGTGGTGTCGGATTCCAATTACGGGATCATCGCGCCGAAGGGTGTGCCGCCCGCCATCATCGAGAAGTTTCGCCAGGCGGTGATTGCCGCCGTCAACGAGCCTGAGGTGCGCAAGAAGCTGATCGATCAAGGTGCCTTGCCGGTCACCACCACGCCTGAGGAGTACCGCAAGCTGATGGACCAGGAATTCGTGAAGTGGGGCAAAGTGATCAAGGACGGCAAATTGGGTGAGGCGCAGCCGTGACGGTGCAGCTTGCCACGCCGGCTGATTTCGAGGCGCGCATTGGCGAATCGCTGGGCGCAAGTGACTGGTTTACCGTCACCCAGGCGCATCTCGATGGCTTCGCGCAATTGACCGGCGACGACTTCTGGATCCATGTGGACGTGGCGCGCGCCGCGCGTGAGATGCCGCAAGGCAAGACGATTGCGCATGGGCTGTTTGCGCTGTCGCTCGTGCCGCGCATGCAACGCGAGATCTTTCATATCGCCAGGCGCGGTCGCGGGTTGAACTACGGCACGGATCGCGTGCGCTACACCGCCGCGATGCCGGTGGGATGCCGGCTGCGGCTGCACCAGACAGTAGCCGCGCCCGCACGGCAGGGTGCAGGAACGAAGGTCACCTTGCGATGCACCATGGAGATCGAGGGCAGCGAGCGGCCCGCGTTCGTGGCGGACTGCATCGTGCTGTTTGAGGATGCGCCGGAGGCGTAAAAGCCTGGCCGTGCTGCCGACAGATGCCTGCGGAAGATTGCAGGCCTGCAGAAAACCCCGGCGACGTCGCCGGGTTTTGTTTCGAGCGAAACGACAATCAGGGAATAGATTGGCTCGCTGAAAGACCGAACACTGACGGCTCGGCGATGGCGCCGATATCGATGTACTGACCCTCGATGAATTGCACTTGGGGATAGATGAGGCAAACCACTTTTGCCGTCAAATCCTCATCCGTGATGTTCATGAAAGCGTGAACGAACTCTTCCATGAATGTGGCAATCCGGATGTTCTTCGAGAGGGCCTGCGCTTTGTTCACGTCGAGAAAGATGTACTCCTCGATGTTGACGTGAATGGTTTCTTTCTTGGGCGTGTAAGAAAGCGAACCGCTGGCAAGCTCGATATTGAATGGCGATCCGCCCACCACCAAATGCTTGGCGACGCGAAAGCGAACGCGCTCGCCAAACAGATTGACGGCCACGCACAGCGAATCGATCGTGTCTGTCATCGCAATGGGAATGTCGGCGGCGGTGATCAGGAAAAAAGGGCGAAACCGCTCGTCGATGTTTGCGGAGATGTAGCCGGGATCGAGATGCTGTACAGGTGGCGTGGGTGTTATGGTCATTGTTGGGCAACTTCAATGTTGAGACGTTTGCCCAATACAGCAAACGCAGATTCGATCGCTTCGATCTTGGATGCATGTGACAGGTCGAGCATGCGGTCGACTTGCGGCATGTGGAGGTTCAGGCGCCGCGCGAGTTCAGCTTTGCGGATGCCTTGCACGACCATCTCGTTGGACAGCAGTACTTTTGCGGTTTGAACGGCCGGCAAGGTAACGGCGCCGGCGCCAACGGCGGCGGGCAGGGGAACCGGCCGGCGCGCGTCAAGGTACATCTGTAGTGCAGCTTCCAAACCTTCCACAGCATTGGCTTTTGCGCTGTCCGCGTCCTCGCCGACTGCCGCGGCTTCGGGAAGGTCGGGAAATTGAACGAGTAGTGTGTCGTTGTCGTCGGGCGTCAAGGTGTAGCAATACGTCAACATGGCTTGTCCTTTGCGGTTGGCGCGCATTCATGCAGCGGTGAGCGGCATCCCTTTCGGGTCACTTGCGCTACTTCAGTCCGAGGTCCTTCTTGATCTTGTTCACCAATCCGGTACCGATCTCCTTGCCGCCGTGGTCTGGAAAGATCGAGGTTCGATCGTTCAGGGTTGCTTTGAAGTGACTGCTTCCGGCCTTGTGCGCGATGAGTTCCACGCCGTTTCTGATAAGCCATCTGCGAAATTCGCTGTATTTCATTTGCCTCGATCACTTGCCGAATATACAACATAAGTGTTGTTTTAAGAAACAGATATGTTGCGATCGATGCAGTCTGTTTTCCATGCTGATTTCAGCCCGTACGATGATGATGACGGCTTTATCGCTCGTGTGCGCGCGCCTTCTGTCTGCCAACATCGCCGATGCGCTCCAGCGCGCCAATCCTAAGTCATTCGCGTGCAATCCCCGCGTGCCAGTGTGCTAAGTTGGCGCATCTCTGATGCGACCTCATGGCACACCGCACGATGAACAAATCGAAGGCCACCGGCGTTCAACTCGACGTCACTGCCGATCTGCAGCGCTGGCGCGCATTCATGGCGACGGCCGAACTCGGCAGCATTACTCGCGCGGCACTTTTTCTGGATCAGGATCAATCGGTACTGAGCCGCCGCATCAACGCGCTCGAGCGCGACTGCAACGCACGGCTCTTCAATCGCACCGGGCGTGGCGTGCAGCTCTCGGAAATCGGCGCGCGCCTGTTTCCGCTCGTGCAGACATTGCTGCGCGATGCCGAAGCGCTGGAGCTCGAATTGAATGCGGAAGCGCGCGAGCCAGCGGGCGAAGTGACGCTGGGGTTATTGCCGTCCACGGCGCATCCGCTCATTCGCCGATTGTTCTCACGATTGCGGCAAGTGTTTCCGCGGGTGCATCTGAAGATTCTCGAAGGATCGAGCGGGCAACTCGAAGAGTGGCTGACCGATTCCCGCGTCGACATCGCCATCCTTTATCGCTACAGCGATAAGGCGCCGGTGGGCGAGCAAGCCCTGGCCCATGTGGATTCGTGTTTGATCGGGGCGGCGGACGATCCGCTTCTGCAGGCCCCCACCTTGCCGTTCAGCGCCCTGGACGGCTTGCCGTTTATCTTGCCGGGTTCGCCCAATGGCTTGCGCAATGCGCTGGATGCGATGGCGCGCGCGGTCAAGATCGAGATCACGCCATTGATCGAAGCGGATTCGTTGCCGCTCATGAAAACCGTGTGCCAAACCGAGCGCATGTATACGGTGCTGCCGCTGCATGCGGTGTGGCAGGAGGTGCGGGAAGGCAAGCTGGCAGCCACCAAGCTCGTCGATCCTTCGCTGGAGCGCATCATCTCGATGGCGTTCGCCCGTGCGAAGGGACCTGGCCGCACGGTGATGGAAGTGGCATCGCAGATCGAAGCCCTCACGCGCGAGATCGGCGCCGAAGGCATCTGGCACACCGATCGGATCGGGCACGACAGTTAGTCGCGGCGCCGACCCGCCCGTTATGTGCGGACGACCGCCTGTTTGCATAGCAACGCCGGCGGCCCGCCAGAACGGCGGCACCACGCCTGCTGCACCACGCCGACTGCACCGCGCCAACTGCACCACGCCAGGTTCACCACGCCAACTGCACCGCGCCAGGTTCACTACGCCTGCTGCACCACGCCAGCTACACCACGCCCGCCGTACGCAGATCGGCAATGCGCTCGGCGCTATAGCCAATTCCGCTCAGCACATCGTCCACGTGTTGGCCCAGCGTGGGCGGCGCACGTTCGAACGTGAGCGGCGTGCCCATGAACTTCATCGGACTGGCCACCAGCGGCACATCGACGCCCGCCGGATGCGGCAGGTCGATGCGCATGCCGCGATGCACGACTTGCGGATCGGCAAATACATCGGGCACGGCATTGATGGGGCCGCACGGCACGCCGGCGCGATCCAGCATCGTGGTGAGATCGGCGCGCGTGCGCGTGGCAAATGCCTCGAGGATCAGCGGCTTGAGCACATCGATGTTGCGCACGCGTTGCGCGTTGGTGGCAAACCGCGCATCGGTGGCCCAGTCAGGACGATCCACAGCAGCGGCAAGCTTGGCGAATTGGCCATCGTTGCCCACCACCAGAATCACTTCGCCATCCGCGCAGGCGAACACATCCTGCGGTTGAATGTTGGGATGCGCGTTGCCATTGCGTTGCGGCGTCTTGCCCGACACCAGGTGGTTGAGCGCCTGGTTGGACAGCACGGCGGCTTGCACATCGAGCATGCCGATATCGATGAACTGACCTTCGCCCGTGCGTTCGCGATGCGACAGCGCCGCCAGCACGGCGACCGCCGTGTACATGCCGGTCATCAAGTCGACGATCGGGATGCCCACCTTCTGCGGGCCGCCACCGGGTTTGTCGTCACGCTCGCCGGTCACGCTCATCAAGCCGCCCATGGCTTGGATCAGGAAGTCGTACGCCGCTTGATCCTTGCGCGGGCCGGTTTGTCCGAAGCCGGTCACCGAGCAATAGATGATGCCGGGATTGACCGCGCGCAGGGCCTCGTAATCCAGGCCGTAGCGCGCGAGCGTACCCACCTTGAAATTCTCCAGCACGATGTCGCATTGCTTGGCCAACTCGCGCACGATGGCCTGGCCCTCAGGCTGATCCAGCGCCACGGTGACCGAGCGTTTGCCGCGATTCACCGATAGAAAGTACCCGGCCTCCTGCGTGTCGTGGCCGTCGGCATCCTTGAGATACGGCGGCCCCCAGGCGCGGGTGTCGTCGCCAGCCCCGGGGCGTTCGATCTTGATGACGTCGGCGCCCATATCGGCCAGCGCCTGCGAGGCCCACGGCGCGGCCATGATGCGGCTCAAGTCGAGCACGCGGACGTGCGAAAGCGGCCCTGTCGATTGCGGCATGGGGTGTATCTCCTAGTTGTCGAAGCCGTACAGGCGGGCAGGGTTGTCGGTCCACACCTTGCGGCGGCGGGCATCGGTGGCAAGCCACGCATGGGCCGTATCGATCAGCGTGCCCACGTCCGGCGCACGCGCACCCATGCGCACAAAGGGCCAATCGGAACCCCACAGCACCTGATCTTCGTTGGCGGCGAGCAACTCGTCGTGCAGCGCGCGCACACCGTTCGGCTCTTGGTCGTCCTGCGGTACGCGGCACGTAGTGAGCTTGACCCACACGCGGCCGTCCGCCAGCAAATGGCGCACGAGTGCGCGCGCCGGGTCGTCACGACCGCGCGATGGCACCAGGCTCGCCATGTGGTCGAGCACGATGGGAATGCCCAGTTGAGCCAGGCGGGGCAGGTGCTGCAGGTAGGCATCGCACGGTGACCAGAGTTGCGCGTGCATCCCGAGCGCGCGCAGGCGCGGCGCAAGCGCATCGACGTGCTCAAAGCCCACGCTACCGGCAAACAGCTTGCCCGCGGGGTCGCGCGCTTCGACGAAACGCAAGCCCATCACGCCCGCATCGCGCAGGCGCTTGAGCGCGGCGTCATCGATGTCGGGCGTGGCCACGGCGATGCCGCGCAGCGCACGAGGATCGGCCGCCAGCGCATCGAGAATGGCCGAGGCATCGGTGCCGTAAGGCGCCGGCTGCACAAGCACGCCGCGCGCGGCGCCGATGGTGTGCAGCATCGTGCGGTACCGCGTGACCGGCGCATCGGGCGAGGCGTAGCTGGCGCGATGGTGCAGCGGAAACTGGTCGTAGGGACCGAAGACGTGGCAATGCGTATCGCAGGCGTTGGCGGGCAGCGCTTGCTTGGGCGCCTGCGGCATGCGCGGCGTTTCTACCGTCTCGGGGATGTAGGACGCTTGCATTTCGGTGTGCGCTGGGGCGTTCGTCTGGGATTGCGACGGCGCTTGCGACTGCATTGAAGGCGGGATCGCGGTGTTCGATTGCGCCGGCGTTTCGATGGCGGCCGGTGGCAACGCGCTCAGTTGTGCCCGACCGTCGGCCATCGGTACATCGAGCGGCGGTGCGATGTCGTCGGGCATCGGGATCGCATGCACGTTCAGCGTCATCGACACCATCGTGTAGTAGCCCACCACGGCGGTGAGTTCGACCACGCCCACCGGTTGAAAGCGTTCGACGGCGCGCGCGTAGAGCGCGGCGTCCACATCGCCATGGCTTTGCAACTGACGCGAAAACGCATAGACGAGCGCGTCGTCGGCATCGTCGAAGTCGGGTACGTTGCCGTCGCGGATGGCGTCCAACACGGTTTGCGGCAACCCGGCTTTCAGTGCCGCTTCGCCATGGATATGCCATTCGATCTGGCTATTCCAGCGACGGGCCGTGACCAGAATGGCGAGCTCGTTCAACCGGGGCGACAAGCTTGTGCCAAAGCGCAGCAGCGCGCCCAGTTGCTGCCAGCGGTCGGCCAGCTCGGGATTGTGCAGGGCGGCGCGCAGCGGCCCCACCAGCCGCTTGCGCGGGCCGCTCACGATCTTCTCGTACACCTGCAGCTGGGCAGGCGTCATGGTGTCGGGCGTGGGCAAGGGGATACGGCTCACAGGCGCTCCTTCAGGCAGGTTGATCGTCTTGCGGGGCATAGCGGGCCACCGACGGATGGGCGTCGAAGCGGGCGAGCCAGTCGCGCAGTTGTGGGTGCTTGGCGCGCCAGTCGATTTCGGGAAAGCGGAAGTCGAGGTAGGACACGGCGCACCCGAGTGCGATGACACCGATATCGAACGGTGCCGTGTCGAGCTTGGGCGCTTCGGTCTCGAGGTACGCCAGCGTGGCGTCGAGCTTGACCTGAAATCCGGCCAGCCATTCGGGGGTTTGACGTTCGGTGGGCTTGTTGCGCTCCTGGCGAAACAGCAAGAGCATGTCCAGCAGGCCGTCGCCCAAGGCCTGGCGGCGTAGTGCCAGCAGGCGGGCCGGATCGTGCGAGGGCACGATCTGGCTTTCGGCAAAGGTGCTGAGGTAGTCCACGATGACGCGCGAGTCGAAGATCGGCGTGCCGTCGTCCAGCACGAGGGTGGGCAATTTGCTGAGCGGGTTATCGGCGAGCAGGTCCAGGTTGACGCGGCTCATGGCGACCGGCGTGCGCACCAGCCGCACGTTGTCGGTCAGGCCGGTCTCCGCCAGCACGATCATGACTTTGCGTACGAACGGCGATTTGGGGGACCAGTGCAGGGTCATCATGGCGGCGTATCTCGTGGTGAAAAGTGGCTGAAAAAGCCACTGACAATGCCGCCGGTGCGCCGTGGCCTGATGGAACGTTGTCTCGTGTCTTTTTCGTTTGATTTGCGACCGATCTTACCGAGCACCCGCGGGCGCGGGTATGTGCAGGGCAACAAAGCAGCTATGCCGCTTCCCCTGCTGCACGCCGCCGGGTAATCTAGGCGCTGTCACAGACCTGCTTCCTCCTCATGGCCGATCCCGCACATCTTGAATCCCTGCTCGCCGACTGTGCGCGCCAGCGCCAGCCGGCGCTCGCCGAACTTTATCGTTTGACGGCGCCGCATCTATTTCCGTTAGCCAAACGTATGTTGAGGAGTAAAGAAGGGGCCGAAGAGGTCCTACAGGAGTGTTTTGTGACGATCTGGCAGCGCGCTGCCCAATATTCGGCTGAGCAAAGCCAGGTCATGACGTGGATGACGCGCATTGTGCGCAACCGCTGCATCGACCGTTTGCGCCGTCCCGATCTCGAAGTGGCCGATCCGGACGGCGAGATCGCGGCCGCCTGGGCGGACGATGCGCCCGGGCCGATGTCGCAATTGCAGTCGGCGCAGGAGAGCAAGCGCCTGGCCGATTGCATGCAAACCCTCGAGGGTCAGCAACGGGCGGCCATCGCCATGGCGTTTTTCGACGATCTCAGCCATCCCGAGGTGGCCGAACGCATGGCAGCGCCGTTGGGCACCGTCAAAAGCTGGGTGCGGCGTGGCTTGGCCCGTCTTAAGGAGTGCTTGGGATGAACTACCGGCACCCCGATCTTCAAGAACATCTGGCAGCCGCCTATGTGGCCGGCACCTTGCGGGGCGGCGCGCGCCGCCGTTTCGAAACGCTGATGCGCGACGACGCCCTGCTGCGTCGCGTGGTGGCGGCCTGGGAAACGCGGCTCCTGCCGCTGATCCATGCGCTGCCGCCTGAGATGCCGCCCGCTCGCGTGTGGCAAGCGATCGAACGCCGTACGGCCGTCAAGCCCGCTGCTCGACCGGCATGGGGCTGGAGCGGACTGGCGCTGTGGCGTACGGTGAGCGCCGGGTTGGCCATTGCCGTGGCCGCATTGGCATTCATCGTGATCGAGCCGTACTTCGCCAATACCCGCACCCAAACGCTGGCCGTGCTGGGCAGCGAGAAGGCGCCGTCGTCGCTGGTCGTCAACCGCTTGCCGGATAGCCGACTGTCGATTCAGGCCATGCAGGATCTGAACGCACTGGCCGACGGCCGAACGTTGGAACTCTGGGCGATCTCACCCGGCGGCAAACCGCGTTCGCTGGGCCTGGTCGCCGCACGCGGCGATACGGTGATCGTGCCGAAGGCGCCGTTTACGCGTGGCGACACGCTGGCCATCAGTCTGGAACCGGACGGTGGATCGCCGACCGGCCAGCCGACGGGTCCGGTCGTGTTTACCGGGACGGTGATCTAAAGGATCGCGCTGCGCTGGCAACGGCGCCGGCAGCGTTGGATGACGTGATGATGGTTGAAAGCGAAAGGACCCTCCGGGGTCCTTTTCGCTTTTCAGCGCCTAGGGTTTGTCCCTAGCCGATTTGCTGCATCCAAACGCTGCGCTCACGCGTATCTCCAGGTGTAGGCCCACCAAAAGGAGATCGTCATGAAAATTCTGGCATCCATTGCCCTCGTATCCGCAGCTCTGGTTTTTCCCGCGGCCCACGCCGCCGATGCGGTCATGGTGGGCGGTCAATCGATGCTGCCCAGCAAGACGATCGTTGATAACGCCGTCAATTCGGCCGATCACACGACCTTGGTGGCTGCCGTCAAGGCCGCCGGTTTGGTGGAAACCTTGCAAGGCAAGGGCCCATTCACCGTATTTGCGCCGACCAACGCCGCGTTCAACAAACTGCCGGCCGGTACGGTCGACACCCTCGTCAAGCCTGAAAGCAAGGCCACGCTGACCAAGATCCTGACGTACCACGTGGTGCCAGGGAAGCTGGATTTCGACACGCTGGCGGCGCGCATCAAGAAGGGCGGCAAGAACATGACCGAATTGAAGACTGTCAGCGGCGGCAAGCTGGTGGTGATGATGAACGGCAAGCACAACCTGACCGTCAAGGACGAGAAGGGCGGCGTGGCGACGATCAGCACGTATGACGTGTATCAGTCCAACGGCGTGATCAACGTGATCGACAGCGTGTTGATGCCGAACTGATCGGTTCGAAAGATGAAGGGAAGTGCTCGAACATCCTCGGATGTTCGGGCGGAAGTGGCAGTGCCGCAGGCCATGGCAGTGAGTCGTTTGCAGTGCCGGAAGTGCTGAAGTGAAGCGTTTGATGTGCCGCAGGGTTGTACCGCAGTGTGCAGGTAGACGTACCGCAGTTTCCAGGTGGCAGTACCGCAGTGAAGCAGTCAGTGCTGCAAGGTCGTGAGCTGCAACGCATGAGTAGCAATGCAGTCAGTAGCAATGCAGTAAGCAGCAACGCAGTGAGTACCTATGCAGAGCAATGAGCAGTACGCAATGCAAGGCAGTCAGTGCAGCACCAAGCAGTATGAAGTGCAAGGTAGGCGTCGGTGTACCGCAGTCTTCGATGCCTTGCAGATTCGCAGTCGAAGGATGGACTGCAGATAAAGATGTGTGTTCGTTTGATGATTCGTCGTGCTTTTGATGCTTCGTAGATCAAAACGAACCGTTCACCGTGGCGAGCTTTGAGCTTCTTGTTCTAGCGACGCGCTGTGAACGAACCGTTTTGCTTTTCGGCCTGCAATGGATCTCCCTCCATTGTGGAGTCATAGGCCGACAGGCCCCCGCGCATGGGGGCCTTTTTTTTGCGCACGCAGCCCAGCGCGAGCGGATATCAAGGCTCGGTGACGATCTGCAGCGCACGCTCGAGCGAAGCGCGGATCATCTCGCCATGCCCGTATTGCGGAAAGGTTTCATAGCTCACGCTGGCGCCACCAGCCCGCAAGCCTTCGGCCATTTCAGCCACGGCGGCGCGTTGATCGGCAGGCGTTGCGTGCGGCGTGGTGTTGCCGGTTGCCTGAGCATTGCGCGCCGTGCCATCGGGCGTGGCCGCTACGGCAGGGGGCGACACCGGCCGTGGCGTGTCGCGCGGCTTGGTGCCCACGAAGATGCCGATGCGTTTGCCCGCAGCGCGATCGGCTTGAAATGCCTGCCATTCGTTCACCAGTGCGCCGTCGTTCCACCATGCCGATGGGTCGCCCACGATGTAGCGCGCGAAGGCGTCGGGTTGGGTAAAGAGCGTGTGCAAGGTGAAGAGGCCGCCGTACGAATGGCCCCAAAGGTAGGCCTGCTTGGGGTTCACGTTGGCGCGTGCCTGCACCAGCGGCATGATCCGGGACTGGATGAGGGCCAGGAAGACGTCGGCTCCGCCGCCCACCCGGCCGCGCACCACGGGCGGCGCTGCAAGCTTGCCGTTGTCTTTGTCGTATTCAGGCGGGGTGTAGTCGTACGCGCGCGAGACGACGTCGTTGCGGGTGTCGACGTCATAGCCGATCGCCACGAGCACGGCCGGGCGCGTACGCGCAAGCATGGCGAGATCGTCATCCGTGAGCGTTGCCATCGCCGAATTGCCATCGAGCATGTAAAGAACTGGAAAGCCCGATTCGGGGGCGGGCGCCGCCGGGATCGCGATCTCGACGCGGTAATGCCGCTTGCCGTCGGCCGAGTCGAGTATGTGCCTCTCGAATCGGTACACGCTGGAGGGATGATCGGCCACGGTGTCACCGATCGCCCGTTGACCGCGTGCCCCCGTATTCGTAGGCGCCTGCGCAGACGCGGTGTGCGTGATGACGCTTGCGCCAAACAGCAGCGCCAGCGCCACGGTAAAGCGGGACAGTCGTCTCGCGTTGAGGGTGCTGCCCATCACACGGGCCGATAGGTGAGCGGATCCCGCCCGATGCAACGCGTTGAAGACCATATGCCGAACCACTGCCTTAAATAGAAGTGATTCTTATTATATTCGGTCAAGATGGTGGCGTTCATTGGGCGCCACGTGCGGTTGCGGGTGGCGTCGCACCCGGACATGTCGTTCTCGTACGATGCTCAACGCGGTCGCACGGCAGTCGCCCGTCAGTGCGACGCCGATGACCGAAGAATCCCTCAGCCGTGCCGCGCCACGCCGTTCATGTAGATCTGCGCGTAGCCTTCCTTGATCGCCGACGTGATCTGATCCACGCGGCGGTCGATATGCTTTTCAAGCAAGGCGGCACAGGTGGCTTCATCGCGCCGCTGCAGCGCCTGCACGATTTCGCGGTGTTCGAGTTGGGTGTGGCGGCGGTCGCCACGATCCATATCGATCCAGCGCACGAAGCGGATGCGGGCATTGACGTTGCGCAGCACGCGCACCATCTCGGCGTTATCCGAGAGGTGCATCAGGCCTTCGTGAAACGCTTCGTCGAGCTCCACCAACTCGACCGGGGTACGCTCGCCGGGATCGGGGCCGGTGGCATCCAGGAACGCCAGCAGCGCGGCGATCTCGGCATCTTGCGCCCGTGCAATCGACAGCCGCACGGCGGCCACTTCGATGGCCTTGCGCAATTCGTAGAGCGCGAAAATCTCCTGCACATCCAGGTCGCGGCAAAAGAACCCTTTGCCGGGCAGATAGCGCAGCAGACCTTCGCTGTTCAAGCGGTTGAGCGCTTCGCGCAACGGTGTGCGGCTCACGCCCAACTGCTTGGCCAACGCGACTTCGTTGAGCCGCTCGCCGGGTTTGAACGCAAAGCCGATGGCCATGGCGCTCAATTGACCGTGAACGCGATCGACAATGCTGTCGACAGTAGTTTCGGCGGGCGGCGTGGCGATCATCATTGCGCAGCCTTGCTGTTGTCTACACCCGTGAAATCACGGGCATGCGATTGCGCGCGCGGATCGAGAATGCAGTGCAGAATCGCCGGCTTGCCCGACGCCACGGCGCGCTCGAAAGCGGGCGCGAAGTCGGCCGTCTTCTCGACGCGTTCGCCATGGCCGCCGAAGGCCTGGGCGTAGGCGGCGAAGTCGGGATTGTGCAACTGCGTGCCCACCACCCGGCCAGGATAGTCACGCTCCTGGTGCATGCGGATCGTGCCGTACTGGCTGTTATCCACCACGATCACGATCAGCGCTGCACCGTATTGCACGGCGGTCGCGAATTCCTGACCATTCATCAGGAAGCAGCCGTCGCCGGCGAACGCGATCACCATGCGCTCGGGATATTGACGCTTGGCCAGCACCGCGGCCGGCACACCGTAGCCCATCGAGCCGCTGGTGGGCGCGAGTTGTGTGGCGAAGGCGTTGAAGCGGTAGTGACGATGCAGCCAGCCGGCGTAGTTGCCCGCGCCGTTGCAGACAATCGTGTCGTCGGGTGCGCGGTCGCGCAGCCAGGCCATCACTTTGCCGTACTGGAAGTCGCCCGGCAGATCGCGCGGGGTTTCGGTCCAGTCGATGTAATCGGTGTGCGCCTGTTTGGCTTGCGCGGCGCGATCGGCCGTGCCGGTGGCGGGCAGGGCTTCGAGCGCGTCGCAGAACGCTACGGGCGACGCCTGGATGCCCAGCGTGGGCTGATAGACGCGGCCCAGTTCCTCGGCGCCCGGGTGCACGTGCACGAAGGGCTGCTGCGGCTGCGGAATTGTGATCAGGCCGTACGATTGCGATGGCATTTCCGATAACCGACCGCCGATCAGCAGGATCAGATCGGATTCGTCGATACGCTTTTTCAGGCGCGGATCGGGGCCAATGCCCAGTTCGCCGGCGTAGTTGGGATGCTTGGCCGGAAAGAGGGCCGCCCGGCGGAATGAGGTGGTCACCGGCAGATTGTGCTGTTCGGCGATGCGTTGGAAGGCCTCAACGCCTTCGGGCGTCCAGGCCGAGCCGCCGAGGATGGCGATGGGGCGCTTGGCCTGACCCAGCAGCTTGCCGAGTTCGGTCATGGCGGCCGGTTCGGGCGCGGCACGTACGGGTTCGACGTACGGGGCGTCGAGCACGCTGCACGTTTCGACCAGCATGTCTTCCGGCAACGAGATCACGACCGGACCGGGACGGCCCTGCATGGCCACACGGAACGCGCGGGCAATGAGTTCGGGCACGCGGTCGGCGCGATCGATTTCGACGACCCATTTAGCCATCGAACCGAAGAACGCTTTGTAGTCGACTTCCTGGAACGCCTCGCGTTCCTTCATGCTGCGATCCACCTGACCGATGAAGAGCAACATCGGCGTGGAGTCTTGCATGGCGATGTGCACGCCATGACTGGCGTTGGTGGCGCCGGGACCGCGTGTGACGAAGCACACGCCTGGGCGGCCGGTGAGCTTGCCGTACGCTTCGGCCATCATCGCCGCGCCACCTTCGGCGCGGCAGATCACCACGTCGATGGGGCTGTCGTGCAGCGCGTCCAGCGCGGCCAGGTAGCTTTCGCCCGGCACGCAACTGACGCGATCCACGCCTTGACGCACCAGCTGGTCGATCAACACTTGCCCGCCGGTACGCGGGGCCAGTGTCGTTGTCTCGTTCGTTTTTATTGTGGAGGTCATGTCAACGCCTTGCAGGCGCGTGCGATACGGTCGCACGCTTCGATGAGGTCCGCTTCCGACGCGGCATAGGAAATTCGGAAATAGGGCGCCAGATCGAAGCAGCTCCCCGGCACCACGGCCAGGTCGACCGTATCGAGCAGGTACTTGCAGAAGGCGCTGTCGCTATCGATCGTGACGCCATCGGGCGTTTTGCGGCCGATGATGCCGGCGCAACTGGCGAACGTGTAGAACGCGCCTTCAGGCTTGCGGCAGGTGATGCCGTCGATGGCGTTCAGGCGTTCGACGACGATGTCGCGGCGGCGCTGGAAGGCGGCGCGGCGTTCGGCCAGCACTTCTTGCGGGCCGTTCAACGCTTCGATCGCGGCGGCCTGGCTCACCGAGCACGGATTGGACGTGCTCTGGCTTTGCACCACGGCCATTGCGCCGATCAGCGACTTGGGGCCGGCGCCGTAGCCCAGGCGCCAGCCGGTCATGGCATACGCCTTGGACACGCCGTTGATCGTGAGCGTGCGATTCTTCAGGCGCGGCTCGAGCTGCGCGCCGGTGACGAATTCGGCACCGTCATACAGCAGGTGTTCGTAGATGTCGTCGCACATCAGCCAGACGTGCGGATGACGCAGCAACACGTCGAGGATCGGGCGCATTTGCGCGGCCGAATAGGCGGCGCCGCTGGGGTTGGACGGCGAGTTCAGCAGCAACCAGCGCGTCTTGGGCGTGATGGCGGCTTCGAGGTCGGCGGCATCCAGGCGGAAGCCGTTTTCTTCCTTGCACTTCACGGTCACGGGCGTGCCGCCGGCGATGCCGACGATGTCCACATACGACGTCCAATACGGTGCTGCGAGGATGACCTCGTCGCCTTCGTTCAGCGTGGCCAGAAACGCGTTGTGCAGAATTTGCTTGGCGCCCGCGCCGGTGATGATTTCGTTGGGGGCGTAGTCCAGGCCGTTGTCGCGCTTGAACTTGGCGGCGATCGCGGCCTTGAGCTCGGCGGTACCGTCCAGGGCCGTGTACTTGGTCTGACCGCCGTGAATGGCGGCGATGGCGGCAGCCTTGACGTTATCGGGCGTATCGAAATCGGGCTCGCCCGCACCCAGCACGATGACCGGACGGCCGGCCTTCTTAGCAGCAGCGGCCTTTTGACCGATGCGCAGAATTTCGGAAACTTCGATTGCGGCGATGCGCGAGGCAATCGTAAACGGTGCTTCTTCGGTGACAGTGGCTTGCGTCATGGTGATGTCCAACGGGTGGGATACGGAATTCAGGCGCCGGTCGCGGCGATACGTTGGCAGTGCGCAATGGCAGCGCCGACGAGATTATCGTTCGCTTCGGGCGTGCGGAACGCCGAATGCGCCGAGAGGGTGACGTTGTCCAGCGTGGTGAGCACGTGGCCGGCGGGCATCGGCTCGACCGTGAATACGTCCAGGCCGGCGTGGCCCAGGTGCCCCGATTTGAGTGCCTCGACCATGGCGTCCTCGTCCACCACCGCGCCGCGCGCGGTATTGATCAGGATGCTGCCGGGTTGCATGGCGGCAATACGCTCGCGCGAAATCATGCCGCGCGTGTCGTCGTTGAGCGTGAGATGGATCGACACCACCTGGCTTTGCGCCAGCAGGGCGTCGAGCTCGACGAATTCCACGCCCGGGTGTTGCTTCGGCGTACGGTTCCAGGCCAGCACTTTCATGCCCACGCCATTGGCCAGGCGGGCCATTTCAGCCGCGATGCCGCCAAAGCCGATCAGGCCGATGGTCTTGCCGGTGAGTTGCACGGCTTCGGTGCGCAGCCAGTTGCCGGCGCGCATGCCACGGTCCATCTTGGCGAAGCCTTTCGCCGACGCCCACATCAGCGAGAAGGCGCACTCGGCCACGGCGGTGTCGCCATAGCCTTTGATGATGTGCACGGTGATGCCGATCTCGGCGAGTTCTTCGGGATTCATGTAGCTGCGCGGGCCGGTGCCCAGAAACACGACATGCTTCAAGCCCTTGCATTGGCGCGCGATATCGGTGGGCAGGTGCGTATGATCGATGATGGCCACTTGGGCATCGCCCAGCACGCCGGGGATGTCTGCCGACGTGATATCGGGCTGGCCGTTCACGACCAGCTTGAAGTCGCTGCTGGTGTGCAGCCGTTCGGCGACGGCGCCGAGGGTGGGGTTGGCGTCGATGAAAACGGCGCGCAAGGCGCCCGTGGCCGAAGTGGCGGACATATGGCAGATCTCCGTGATGCAGCAGTGGAAACGCAAAAGTGGCGTCAAGCGTAACACTGTGCTGCATTCCGGACAATAATAAAGTCCTGTATACAGGACTAAAAACACGACAGGGCCGCTGTTGATCGTGCGGGTTCAGCCCGGTGCGCTTGGCGATAACGCGCCAGGTCGAACCGTCGCACCGTCGATCCGCGTTTTCACGCGCCTGCGGCCCCACCATCGCGCCGCGCCTGTTACCAGGTCACGCCAAGCCCGGTCGTCCACGTGGTTTCGTTCACGCCGCCGCGTGCCCCGCTCACCTGATTCTTGGCGTATCTCACATACAGCGACGCCCAGTCGGTGACCTTGTACCGCAAGCCGGCGCCCGCATCCAGGCTGTAGTTGGCTTCGTTGCCGAGCGGCCGGCCCAATTCGCCTTGCGTAAACATTTCGAGCTGCTTGCCGTATACGAAGCGGCGGTAGTCCCACTTGATACTGGCTTGCGGAAAGCGATCGGAAGCCCCATCCGAGTAGTGATATTCCACGCGCGAAAGCAGTCCCGTCAGCGAGAAGGCGCCTTGCTCGTCGTCCCAGAACTGATAACCGGGGCCGGTGCCGATCGAGGTTTCGCGGCTCAGGTCCTCCACCCAGTCGCGCTTATAGAGCACGCGTCCCTGCCAGAACGCTTTCTCGGTAAGAAAGCGATCCAGCGCGTAGGCGGCGTTCAGATTGTGCGTGGTGAGGTTGCCGTCTTCCTTGTCGCGGTCGTAGCCGCCGTCCAGGTTGTGGCGCCACATGCCATGCCGCATCTTCGTGCTGGCCGCCACGGTGTAGTCCTCGTTGCGCGACGACGCCGTCTTGTAGGCCAGGCCCACATCGGCGTTGCCTTTCCACATGAAGTCACGCAGAAAGGGCTTGGGCCGGATGACCTGATCGACGTCGGTCAACGCCACCTGGCGCGAGGGCGCAGCGGTGGGCGTGCCGATCTCGGTCGATGCGTCCACCGGCGTGGGATTGGCCACGACCACCTTGCCCTCGTCGGAGCGGCGCAACCGCGCACTCACTTCACGGTTGAGCTTTTGATTCTTCAGAATCAGCGGCTCGTCGCTTTCGAGCGTTTCGACGCTGGCCCATTTGAGGGTCATGCTGCCGCCGTAGTCGGTGTTCAAAATGAGCTTGCCGTCGTCCAGCAGCGTGATCTTGCCGGTCAGGCGGTCGCCGTTTTTCATGTAGACCACATCGGCATGCGCCAACGGGGCGCCGGCCAGCACAAGCGCCACGGCGCCGGCCGCACGGCACAGCACGAAAGGCGTGCGGCGTCGCATGGCGGTTTTGGGGAAGTGCGAAATCACAAGATGTCCTGAGAGAAGAGGAGAGACGTCAGAGTTGCGACGTAATCGGGAGATAGCGTAAACAGGCGGCGAGGAGCCGGCGTCCGATGCTGGCTTCGGGTTCCCGGCGCCAGACCCGGCCGCCGGCCGAGGCATCGCTTTGCCATCGCAGACGGCCTTGATCCAAGGTGACGCGGAAACTGTTTCCCGGCCCGGTTTGCGCCATGCCGCGGGCGCGCAAGCTGGCGAGCAAGGCGGGTTGATCGAAGAACAAACCCATCTCGCTATTGAGCGACACGGAGCGCGGATCGAAGTTGAACGAGCCGACGAACGCGATGCGGTCGTCGACCGTAAACGCTTTCGTGTGCAGGCTGGCGGTGCTCGACCCGAACAGACGCAATCGCGTTTTGGCATCGGGCCGGAGCTCGAAAAGTGCGATGCCCGCGCGCAACAAGGCTTCGCGGTATCGGGCGTAGCCGCTATGCACGGCGGCCACGTCGGTGGCCGCTAGCGAATTGGTCAAGACGGTCACCTTTACGCCGCGGGCAGCGAGTGCGGCCAGTTGCGCCACCCCGCGGTCGCCCGGCACAAAGTAGGGCGAGATGATGAACACGTCGCGCGTGGCGCTTTCGATGGCACGCGCCACGTCGTGCACGATCCAGGCATCGGTCAGCGCGCGATCGCGCTTGTCCGGCGGATCGACGGCCAGGCGGGCGTGTGGGGTCCAGTGCAGCGGCCGTTCGCCCGTGACCATGGTGCGCACGCTCTCGTCGGCTTCGACACGCTTCAAATAGGGATGCGCGTCGGGCAGATCGGCCAGGGCGTCGAACACATCGTCGGGCGCGTCGGGTTCGGTGTGCTGCCCGGGGTGCAGATCGGCGATGCGCACGGCCAACGGCGAATGCCAGTAGCGCTCGAAGGCGAGCCGGCATTCGGCGATCACCGCGCCCACGACCAATACGTCGGCGTCGTGAAAGTTGGCGACCTCGCTGGCATCGAAGTACTCGTCGCCGATGTTGCGTCCCCCCAGGATGGCGACCGTATCGTCGGCAAGCCACAGCTTGTTGTGCATGCGGCAATTCATGCGCACCGCGCGCAGCAGCATCTCGATCGCGCGGCCGATCGCATGCTTGCGCACGCGTCCGGGATTGAAGATACGCACTTCGATTCCCGGGTGCCGATCCAGCGCCAGCATGGTGTCGTCCAGGCCATGCAGCTTGATGTCGTCGATCAACAGGCGCACGCGCACGCCGCGGGCGGCAGCCTTGAGCATTTCGCGCCCTAGCAGCCGGCCGGTCATGTCGGGATGCCACATGTAGTACTGCAGATCGAGCGTGCGCGTGGCTGCACGCGTGCTGAGTGCACGCGCGGCGAAGGCGTCCAGATTGTCGTCCAGCAGCATGGCCCCGGTTTCGCCGGGATGGTCGGCGATCAGGGCGTGCAAGGTGGTGTCGAGCGAGTGCAGCGCGAAGGGCGGCGCCAAACGAATTTCCCTTTTGGATGAGCAGCTTTGGAACGTTCCAAAAGCGGTGCCGCATGGTGCCATGCACCAAAGGGAGCGGTGTAACGGGATATGTGCCCGCTACACCGTCAATCCGCGCGATTTACGACAGCGGCTGGGGCTTGGGCGGATCGACCGAATCGCCCGGCAAGGGTATCCATTCATCATGATCGTGCGGCGGCAGCGCAATGCGGCCGGCGACCCAATCGGCCTTGGCGGCTTCGATGCGTTCCTTGCGGGATGACACAAAATTCCACCAGATATGCCGTTCTCCCAACGGTTCGCCGCCCAAAAGCATCAGCGTGGCCCCCGTTTGCGAGGCGATCGTGGGAAATTCGCCCGCGCCGAACACGGCCATGCTGCCGGCCGGCACGGTTGCCCCGTCGGCCTCGATGCTGCCGTGCGCCACATAAACCCCGCGCTCGGCGTGGCCCGTAGGCAGGCTCATGCGGCTGCCGGGCTTCATCACGGCATGCACGTAGAACAGGGGCGAGCGTGTGGCGACCTGACTCTGCAGCCCGTAGGCACTGCCTGCCACCACCCGCATCCACACCCCGTCAGCCTCGGCTTCGACCAAGGCGCTGGCATCGTAGTGCTCGAAAGCGGGGGCGCATTCTTCATCTTCGGCCGGCAGCGCCACCCAGGATTGCAGCAGTTCGAGACCGGGTTCGGTGAAGGCCGAGGGATCCTCAAACCGCTCGGAGTGGCTGATGCCGCGGCCCGCCGTCATCCAGTTCACTTCGCCGGGCCGGATGATCTGTTCGACGCCCAGGCTGTCGCGATGGGTGATGCGACCGCTGAACAGGTAGCTCACGGTCGCCAGGCCGATGTGCGGATGCGGGCGCACGTCGGCTTCGCGCGCGATGCCCGCAGGCAAGGCGACGGGACCCGCGTGATCCAGAAAGATGAAGGGGCCCACCATGCGCCGCTTGCGATACGGCAGGATGCGTTGGACGGTCAGGCCGTGGCCCAGGTCGCCCTGGCGGGCGGCGATGATCAATTCAGCCATGGACGGCCTCCGAGGCGGTAATGCGAACGGGTATGGATTTATAGGCGGGGGTGCCGCTTTGCGGATCGTGCCGCGCCAGTGCGACCAGCCCGTTGCCCTCGGGGTAATACACGGCGGTCGAGCCGCGCGCGATGTCGTACGCCACGGCGGTGAGCCCGGTCATGCGGCGCGGTTCGGTGTCGTGCGCGTCGAATGCAAACGCTTCGACATCCACCCGATCGCCATGCTTCAGGCCCAAGGCCGTCAGGTCGTCGACGTTCATGAACACCACATCGCGGCGATTGGTGATGCCGCGATAGCGATCGTCGGCGCTGTAGATCGTGGTGTTGTACTGATCGTGGCTGCGCAACGTGGTGAGCTGCAGCGTGTCGGGCGCGGCGACAGGATCTTCGTTCAAGCCCGGATACGAGATGAAGTTGGCGCGCCCGCTGGGCGTGCGCCAAACGCGGTCGCTCGCGGCCACCGTCAGGCGGAAACCGCCCGGTTCCTTGACGCGCGCGTTGAAGTCGCGGAAGTCGGGGAACACGGCTTCGATGGCATCGCGGATGGTGGCGTAGTCGGCGATGAAGCCGGCCCAGTCGACCTTCGTCTGCGGCAGTGTGGCTTGCGCCATGCCGGCGACAATGGCGGGTTCGGACAGCAGATGCTCCGAAGCCGGTTTGAGCGTGCCGCGCGAGGCATGCACCATCGACATCGAATCTTCCACCGTGATCGACTGGGCGACACCGCCCTGCACGTCGAGCTCGGTACGGCCGAGGCATGGCAGCAGGTACGAGGCGCGCGCGGCAATCAAATGCGAGCGGTTGAGCTTGGTGGCAATGTGCACGACCAGATCCAGGCGCCGCATCGCTTCGAAGGTTTTCTGCGGATCGGGCATGGCCACGGCGAGGTTGCCGCCCAGGCACACCAGCGCCTTGGAGCGGCCATCGTGGATGGCACGAATGCTCTCGACAGCCGCATGACCGTGCGCGGTGGGCGGTTTGAAGCCGAAGCGGCGTTCGATGCCGTCGAGCAAGGCGGCGTTGGGAATCTCGGTGATGCCCACCGTGCGATCGCCCTGCACATTCGAGTGGCCGCGCAGCGGGCAGATGCCGGCGCCTTCCCGCCCGATGTTGCCGCGCATGAGCAGCAGGTCGGCGATGTACTGCACGTTGCGCGTGCCGTGCACGTGCTGCGTGATGCCCATGCCGTAGCAGATGATGACGCGTTTGGCCTTGGCATACACGGCCGCTGCGCTTTCGATCTCGGCGCGCGAAAGCCCCGAGATACGCTCGATGTCGTCCCAGGCCGTGGCGTCCAGATCGGCACGCAAGGCCTCGAAGCCGGCGGTGTGGGCGGCCACGAAATCCCAGTCGACGACTTCGCCGTCGCCCCGGGCTTGCGACGCGGCGTCGGCCACCAGCAAGGCTTTCATCATGCCTTTCAGCACGGCCGCGTCGCCACCGATCTTCACCTTGTAATACGTGGTGGCGATGGGCGTGGACTGGCGCCCGATCATTTCCTTCGCATGCTGCGGCGAGGTGAAGCGTTGCAGCCCGCGCTCGGACAAGGGATTGAAGACGATGATGGGGGCGCCGCGCAGCGATGCTTCACGCAGCGTGGCGAGCATGCGCGGATGATTGGTGCCGGGGTTGTGCCCGATACAGAAGATCGCGTCGCAATGGTCGAAATCGTCGATCGTGACCGTGCCTTTGCCCACGCCGATGGAAACCGGCAAGCCCACGCTCGTGGCCTCGTGGCACATGTTCGAACAGTCGGGGAAGTTGTTGGTGCCGTACTCGCGCACGAAGAGCTGATAGAGAAACGCCGCTTCGTTGGAGGTGCGGCCTGAGGCGTAGAACTCGGCCATATTGGGGTCGGGCAGGGCGCGTAGTGCCGCACCGATCCCGTCGAAGGCTTCGGCCCACGACACCGGCACATATTTATCGCTGGCGGCGTCGTACGCCATCGGATGCGTGAGACGGCCGTGGTCTTCGAGCGCGTGATCCGACCATTGCCACAAGTCGGCCACCGTATGCGCGGCAAAGAAATCGGGCGTGGTGCGCTTGCCCGTGGCTTCCCACGAAACGGCCTTGGCACCGTTCTCGCAAAACTCGAACGACGAGGTGTGCTTGGGATCGGGCCAGGCACAGCCCGGGCAATCGAAGCCATCGGGCTGATTGACCTTCAGCAGCATGCGCGTATCTTTGCCGACCGCCATTTGACGCCGCAGCGCTTTCGCGACCGCGCCCAATGCGCCCCATCCACCGGCAGGACCCGCGTAGTCTTCTACGCCGGGGACATCATCTCGGTCTTGGCTCATACGTGTGCTCTCTTTAGCTCAATGCCTGGAATTCTACGCGTTGAGGTCGCCGGGCAGCAGCGCGTACACGTGGGCGTCGATGGCTTGGCCGTGCAGCATCAAGCGGTGGCGAGCCACGCATTCGTACTGGGCGCCGAGCTTTTCGGCCACGCGGCAACTGGCGCGGTTGCCGGTGGCCGCGACGATCTCGATGCGGTTCAGACACAGCTCGAAAAAGCCGAAGCTCGCCACGCGGCGGGCAACGCGGGTGGCCAGACCATGACCGGCCACGGTAGACCGTACCCAGTAACCCAGATTGCCCACGCGATGTTCGTCATCGATGCCGTTGATCGACACCACGCCCAGGATGGCGCCGGTCGTGCGTTCGACGATGCCGAAGTCGAACGCGCGGCGCCGGGTGCGCTCCTGCACACTGCTTTGCAGAAAGGCCCGTGCTTCGCGCGCCGCAAAATCGGGCGTGCACCAGCTTTGCCACGGTGCAATTTCGGCCGAAGAGGCCACGACGGCCTCGCACAAGGCATCGGCCTCGTCCATATGCAGCGGGCGAACGACGATGTCTTCATCGTCGAGCAGCGTGAGCGGCGTCATGGCATCTCGGATCGGGTGTGGGCGAGCATTTGGGTGCAGGGCGGCGTACATGGCCGTGGCGCTCAAAACATGGGTGGGCGTCTGCCGCCATCGTACCCGCTAACCGGACGCCTGTTCGTGACCGTTGGCCGTCCTGGTGACTCGCCGCGATTGGATCGGCCGGCCGATTCGTATTTTCGTTTGCCTCAGCCCGGTTTGCCGGTCATCGCGCCCGGTTCCTGGCCCAGATAATCGTAGCGCGCCGTATTCACACGCGAGACGCGCCACTCTACCGGCTGCCCGTGATACGAAAACGCCACGCGCCGAATCTCAAGCAGCGGCTCGCCTTCCGGCACCTCGAGCAACTCGGTAAAAGGCGCTTCGGCGCGGCAGGTGCGCACGCGTTCATCGGTGGCGATCACATTCACGCCAAACCGTTCCTGATAGAAGCGGTACAGCGTGCTCGATCGGTCGCGCAGATCGGCATCCGTCATCCCGGTAAAAAGGGCTTCCGGCAAGGCGATCGTATCGGCCAGCACCACATCGCCATTGAGCGCGAGCACGTTCAAAAACTCGAATACATGGCTGCCGGCGGGCAGGGCGAGCACCTCGCGCACTGCGGCGGTGGCGCGCACGCGTTTGAAGCGCACCAGACGCGTGGTCGGGTAGGCCTTGTGGCCGTCGTTGCGCTGGATCCGGAAGAACTTGAAGAAGTGCGGATTGCGCGTGTGCTCCGACACATACGTACCGCGGCCCTGATGGCGCGTGAGGATGTTTTCGGCGGCGAGCTCGTCGATGGCCTTGCGCAGCGTGCCGATCGAGACGCCGAAGCGTTCGGACAGCATTTTTTCGGACGGAATGGCATCGCCTTGTTTCCACTCGCCCTGCGCCAGGGCCGCCAGCACGGCGTCCTTCACTTGCAGGTAAAGCGGTGTGCCCAGCGGCACGGCGGTAGAGGGCGATGAAGTCATGACGAGGAAGAGTGTTGCAGAGCACGAATTGTAGCGGGGCCGGCGACATGCATGCAATTCATATCAATCATATATATGAGTTAGTTGACATGAGGTTTTTGTGGTCTTAAGATTTGCCACACGAATCGCAAACCAGAAAAAGGAAGAGACATGATTCATGCCGTTTTGCACGATGCGAAGGACACCGTTGCCGTGGCGGTGGTCGAAGGCGTCTCGGCAGGCACCGAGATGAATGCGTGGATCATGGATGACGACACCGTCATTCAGATCAAGGCGCTGCAGGACATCCCGATCGGGCACAAGGTGGCCACGCGCGATATGGCGCAGGGCGACACCGTCTTCAAGTATGGGGTGGATATCGGCAAGGTCGTGGCGCCCATCAGGGCCGGCCAGCATGCCCACGTTCACAACATCAAGACCAAGCGCTGGTAAGCCGCGCGGCCCCCCACCCTAAAGCTCAAAGGACACTCATGCCTGTCATCACCGCTCAAACGACTTTCCAGGGTTACCGCCGCGAGAATGGCCGCGTCGGCGTGCGCAATCACGTCATCGTGCTGCCCGTGGACGACATCTCCAATGCCGCTGCCGAAGCCGTGGCCAACAACATCAAAGGGACGATGGCATTGCCGCACCCTTATGGCCGACTGCAATTCGGCGAGGATCTCGAACTGCATTTCCGCACGTTGATCGGCACGGGGTCCAACCCCAACGTGGCCGCCGTGATCGTGATCGGTATCGAGGAAGGCTGGACCAAGCGCGTGGTCGACGGCATCGCCAAAACAGGCAAGCCGGTAGCCGGCTTCAGCATCGAATTGCATGGCGACCACGACACCATCATGCGGGCCTCCAAGCAGGCCAAGGAATACGTGCACTTTGCCACCGCGTTGACGCGCGAAACCTGCCCGATCGAAGAACTGTGGGTCTCCACCAAATGCGGTGAGTCGGACACCACCTCGGGCTGCGGCGCCAATCCTACGGTGGGCAACGCATTCGACAAGTTGTACGCCACCGGCAATACGCTGGTGTTCGGCGAAACCTCCGAACTCACTGGCGGCGAGAACATCGTGGCCGATCGTTGCGCCACCGATGCGGTGCGCGAGAAGTTCATGTTCATGTTCAACCGTTATCAGGACATGATCGATCGCTGGAAAACCAGCGATTTGTCGGAGTCGCAGCCTACCAAGGGGAACATTGCCGGCGGGTTGACCACCATCGAAGAAAAGGCGTTGGGCAACATCCAGAAGATCGGCAAGCAGTGCAAGGTCGACGGCGTGATCGACAAGGCCGAGATCCCGGATGGCAAGGGGCTCTGGTTCATGGATTCGTCATCGGCGGCCGCCGAGATGGTCACGCTCTGCGCGGCGTCAGGCTACGTGGTGCATTTCTTCCCGACGGGCCAGGGCAACGTGATCGGCAATCCCATCCTGCCCGTCATCAAGATCTGCGCCAATCCACGCACGGTGCGCACGATGTCGGAGCACGTGGATGTGGACACCTCGGCCTTGCTGCAACGCGAGATCGATCTGGACCAGGCCGGCGACAAGCTCCTCGAATGCATGCTGGCCACGGCCAACGGGCGGTGGACGGCTGCGGAAGCCCTGGGGCATCGCGAGTTCGTGTTGACCCGATTGTTCGAAAGCGCCTAGACGCCTACCCGAACGGTTGGGCGCTACGGCGCTCGACCGCGATCCGCTACTGGATCGATCCGACTTTTCGCAAGCGCGTTGGGCAGTGACGCAACCGCCATTCGCCTGACGTGCGCGCGCCGTGGCAGCAAAACAAAAACAAGGCCTTGAGGTCAGTCTCGCGGCAGCCGAGCGGGTAAGCCTCCTTCAACGGGCCACCATCCACCGGAGGAGCAGTTCATGAGCCATTCGCATATCCCCATCGACGCCGATCGCAGGCGTGTTCTGGCCGCACTGGGTGCTGTCGGTTTGAGTGCCGCAGGAGTCAGTCGCAGCGCGTGGGCGGCCCAGGCCGGCGCCGCCTGGCCAGCCGACCGGCCGATCAACTATGTGGTGCCGTTTCCGGCGGGCGGCCTGACCGATGTGGCCGCGCGCCAAGTCGCCAAGGCCTTGAGCGACGCCGAAAAATGGAATGTGGTGATCGAAAACAAGCCTGGTGGCAACGCCAACATCGGCGCGGCGTTTGTGAGCCGTGCGCCGGCCGATGGCTATACGTGGCTCGCGATGACGCTGTCGCATGCCGCCAACGCCACCCTCTTCGAGGGCCGGGCGGGCTACGAACTGCTCAAGGATCTCACGCCGATCGCTGGGCTGGCCTCATCGCCGATCATGGTGGTGGTGAGTTCGAAAAGTGCGATCAAATCCATGCAGGATCTGGCCGAGGCCGCTAAGACGAAGGCGCTGTCGACCGGGTCGAGCGGCAACGGCACGCCGCCGCATCTGACGATGGCGCTTTATCAAAAGATCACAGGCGCCAAGCTCATGCACGTGCCCTACAAAGGCGGCACACCGTCGCTCACCGATCTGATCGGCGGCCATGTGGACGTGGTGTTCTCGAACTATCCGGAGTCGTTGGCCTTTGTGAAGAGCGGCGAGCTGCGCGCGCTGGCCGTGACCACCAAGACGCGCACCAAGGAGTTGCCCGACGTGCCCACGGTGGCCGAAGTGGGGTTGCCCGATCTGGTGGTGGAAAACTTTACCGGTGTGATGGGGCCGGCCGGCATGCCGCCGGAAATCGTGACGCGCGTGAGCCGGGCGATCGTGGCGCAACTGTCCAAACCCGCCATGGCCCAGTCGCTGACGCAATTGGGCTTCATGCCGCAGCCGCGCGATGCGCAAGCCTTCGGTGCCTATCTTTCGGGCGAGGTTACCCGCTGGCGCGGCATCATCAAGGAAGCCAACATCACGACGTCATGAGGGCGCGGTCGGGATGCCGCCTGCGCGTGTGCGGCCGGCCCGGCCTGCAGGGATGACTACGCAAACGCCGGATTGCGGAGTACTGTCATGACGCGGGTCTCGATACGCGGATGCGGCGAATGTGCATCAGGCGATCGCGGTACCTACGACCAGGCGATCTGCCGGCGTGCCTCACGGCACCCGGCGCGCATAAAACAGAGGATGACAAAATGACCACCACCATTGTGATTTCCGAGTTCATGGACGAGGCCGCCGTGGCCCTGCTGCGCCACAAATTCCAGGTGCGTTATGTGCCTGAACTCGTGGACGATCGGGCCGCGCTGCTTGCCGCGGTCGCCGACGCAGAGGGCCTGATCGTGCGCAACCGCACGCAGGTCGACACCGAATTGCTCAAGCATGCAAAACGCTTGCGCGTGGTGGGCCGGCTGGGCGTGGGACTGGACAACATCGATATGCCCGCATGTGCCGCCGCGAACGTGGCGGTGCATCCCGCCACCGGCGCCAACGCGCGGGCCGTGGCTGAGTATGTGATCACCGCCACGCTGGTGTTGCTGCGCGGCGCGTTCGGTTCGTCGGCTGACGTGGCTGCGGGCAAATGGCCGCGCAATGAACTCTCCAACGGATTGGAAGCCAGCGAGCGCACGATGGGTATCGTGGGGTTCGGTGGAATCGGGCGTCTGGTCGCGCAACTGGCGCATGGCTTGGGCATGCGTGTGATCGCCAGCGATGCAGCCATCAGCGCCGACGACGAACGCTGGCAGCAACGGCGCGTGCTGCGTGGCGAACTGGAAGACGTGCTCGCGCAGGCCGACGTGGTGACGCTGCATGTGCCGTTGACCGATGGCACCCGCCACCTGCTCGATGCGACGCGCATCGCCAGCATGAAGCGCGGCGCGATTCTGATCAATACGGCGCGCGGTGGCGTGGTGGACGAGCATGCCCTGGCGCAGGCGCTGAAGTCGGGTGCGCTCGGCGGCGCGGCGCTGGATGTATTCGAAGACGAACCGCTGAAAGCCGGCAGCCCGCTCGTGGGCGTGCCGAATTTGATTTTGACGCCGCACATTGCGGGGCTCACGGCCGAGGCCAATGTGCGTGTGTCGGGCCTGGTGGCCGAGCGCGTGGCCGACGCGCTGAGCCTCGTGACGGCCAACTGACCCGGCGCGTCGCGGGCTCGACGGTGGCCAGCGCCATCGTCTTGACCGTGACGCAGTCGTTGCATCCCGCGTGGCGACTGCCGCCACGCCACTCCCGCTTTCACCCGACGGTGGCGCCGAGACACGCCACTGCCTCTCGTCACGCCTGTTGCGTGGCAAACCTTCTTTAGGACGGACCATGACGCAGATCGTGTTGCCTGAACTTCATGCCCTGGCGCAAGCCGCGCTGGCCAAAAGCGGTGCCCACCCCGCAATGGCGGCTGCCACTGCGCGGGCGCTGGTGTACGCCGAAGGCGATGGGCTGGCCTCGCACGGCGTATCGCGGGTGCCGTTTTATGCAGGGCACTTGAAGGCGGGCCGGGCGATCGGGTCGGCGCAACCGCGCATTGCCAATCAGCGCGGCGGTACGGTGCTGGTGGATGCGGGATCGGGACTGGCGTTTTCGGCCTGCGCCCTCGGCATTGCGGAATGCATCGCACGCGCGCCGCAGTACGGCATTGCGTGCGCGGGAATCGCCAATAGCCATCACTTCGGCGCGGCGGCCTACCATCTCGAGGCGCTGGCAGAGGCGGGCCTGGTCGGGCTGGCCATCAGCAACTCGCCGGCCGCCATGCCGGCCTGGGGCGGCAAGCGCGCGCTTTTCGGCACCAACCCGATTGCCGCGATTTTTCCGCGTGCCAACGGGGCGCCGTTGCTGATCGATCTATCGCTATCCGAAGTGGCGCGCGGCAAGATCATGATGGCGGCCCGCGACAATAAACCGATCCCGCAAGGGTGGGCCATCGATGCCGATGGCCGCCCCACTACCGATGCCAAGGCTGCGTTGGCGGGCAGCATGCTGCCGGCGGGCGGGGTGAAGGGCGCGATGCTGGCGCTGATCGTCGAGCTGCTGGTGGTGGCACTCACCGGCTCGCAATTCGGGTTCGAGACGGCGTCGTTTTTTGAAGACGAAGGCGGCCCCACGCGGATCGGCCAGGCGTTTATCGCGATCGATCCGGGTGCGTTGGCGGGGCGGGAGACGTATCTGGCGCGCGTTGAAACATTGCTTGCCGCGATGCTTGAAGACGACGGCGTGCGGCTGCCGGGCGAGCGGCGGCGCGCATTACGCAATCGCGCGCAGACCCACGGGGTGGATGTGCCGGAAGCGCTGCTGGCACAGTTGCGGGCGATGGCGGCTTAGGCCAATCGTGGCCCCGGCATCAACCGGGCGGCGTAGCGACCTCAGGTTCAGGTCGGCGCCATAGCCACGCCAGCACGCAAGCCATCACGGCGATCAGCGCGCCGGCAGCCCATACCGGGCGAATCGTCCAGCAGATCACTGCCGCGCCGCCGCTCATCGCGATCGTGGCCGCCCACTTGGCGCGCCGTGTCATGCGGCCGCCGTCTTCCCAATTGCGCAGGCTGGGTCCGAAGATGCGGTGCGCAAGCAGCCAGGCATGGAGCCGGGGCGAACTGCGGGTGGCGGCCCATGCTGCGCCGATCACGAACACGGTGGTCGGCATGCCGGGCAGAATCACGCCGATCACGGCCAAGACGATGCACAGCACCGCCAGCGCACCATAAAGCCAGCGTAATGGGCCGGACGCGACCGGCGGCGGCGGCCGGTCGCCCGGCGTGTTCATAGGTCGAAATGATGGCGCAGCAGGGCGCCGAAACGGTCGTAGGCGGCATTGGCGCCGGCGATGGCGCCGTCGTGCAGATCGGGCGGGGCCGCGTCCAGCGCCGCCACGAATTGCTTCCACGCGCGCGCCCGGCCTTCCGGATAGGCCGCCAGGTTGCGCGCGCCGAAGTCGGCCGTCAGGCCCAAGGCGGATTGCGCTTCCTTGAACAAAAACGCCGCACCCAGCGTGGAGCCTTCCGACACGTACAGCCAGCCCAGCGCTTCGGGCATACCGATGTCGTGCGTGGCCAAGGGGGTATCCGGTACGGCCGCACCCAAGTCGGCCAGGTCGGCTTGCGAGGCGCTTTGGCGGCCGCGCATGTCGATATCCGGTACGGCGGCACGCAGGTCGGGCGCGGCGAAGAGATGCTCCACGTCGCGTTGAAACACGTATTGCGCCGCCACGAAGCGCGCATAGGCGTCGCGATCGGCAAACGGCTTGCCCTCGGCCATCAGCGTATGCATGCGCTCATGCTGCGCGGCGGTCTCCGTACGCAGGCGCTGCGAAAGCACGGGCCGCGCTGCGCCCGCCTCGCCGTCGGGCGCGGCGGATGGCGCGGCTGCAGTGTGCGAACCGGTCGGCAAGGCGGGCGCAGCGGAGATCGAAGATGCGGTCATGTCGGCGGAAGCTGAGGGGGCAGGGGCAATCAATGTTGCTCGAACCGCGCGAATCGGCGGTCGATGTATTCGGGGGTGCTCGTCAGCTCACGCACGACGGCGCCCGGCGGGCCGCGGCGCATGAATTCCAACATCCTGTCGACCTGATCTGGTGTGCCCTGCACCATGGCGCGTACCGTCCCGTCTTCATTGTTGAGCACCCAGCCGTACGCACCCACCAGGCGGGCATGGCGCACGGTAAACGCGCGATACCCCACGCCCTGCACGCGGCCGGTGACATGGACGGAAACGGTTTCTACATTGGGATCGGGAAGCGCCATGGCATCGATGAAACGGAAGATTCAAGGGCCGATTCTAAAGCCATCGTCGTGCCCGGGGGATGCGGCCCTTGCGATCGATCGCGGGTAAACGTGTTGTGGGCGCAACGCGCCAGCAGGCTGGAGAGGGCCGAATTGCCGTGGTGCAGCAGAGAAATGTCGTGTCTTCTGGTGCATATGCAGCTATTTTCACTGTTTACATCGCACAAATCTGTGCCGAAGGTATCAGAGCGATACGAAAAAGGTAATAATTGCGCACGCACGCCGGGGAGCACCTGGTGGAGACAATAGAAATAGCCTGACCGAAAGGGTGGTATCAACCATGAATATGCTGTTCAAACGTTCGCTGATGGCCTTGGCCGTCGCTGGCATCTTGCCCGCTGCACACGCCGCCGATATCAAGATCGGTGTGGCTGAAGCCCTCTCCGGCGGCGCCGCCCAATATGGCGCGTCGATCCGCAATGGCTTCCAATTGGCCGTGGAAGAAATCAATGCCGCCGGCGGCATCAATGGCGACAAGATCGTGCTGGTCGTCGAAGATGAGCAAGGCAAGAAAGAAGAAGCCATCAACGTATTCAAAAAGCTGATTTTCCAGGATCGCGTGCTGATGGTGTTTGGCCCCACGCTGTCGAACTCGGCTCAAGCCGCGCACCCCGTGGCCCAAGCGGCCAAGACGGTCGCCTTCGGCACCTCCAATACGGCTGACGGCATCACGTCGATCGGCAACTTCATTTTCCGCAACTCGGTCACCGAAGCCGACGTGCTGCCGGCCACGATCGAAACGGTCAAGCGCAAGACGGGTCTGAAGCAGGTCGCCGTGCTGTACGGCAACGACGACGTGTTCACCAAGAGCGGCTACGACAACTTCAAGAAGGCCCTGGACGACCAGAAGATTCCGGTCACCACCACGGAAACCTTCGCCAAGGGCGACGTCGATTTCAAGGCGCAGCTCACCAAGATCAAGGGCACCAACCCGGATGCGCTCGTGCTGTCGGCCTTGCTGGCTGAAGGCGCGCCCATCATGGTGCAAGCGCGTCAGGTGGGTCTGAACGTGCCGGTCATCGGCGGCAACGGCATGAACTCGGTCAAGATTTTCGACCTCGCCACGGGCGGTGCATCGAACAATCTGTGGATCGGCAGCCCCTGGTCGATCGAGAACAAGGCGCCCGAGAACACCAAGTTCATCGAGGCGTTCAAGGGCAAGTACACCAACTCGCCCGACCAGTTTGCCGCGCAAGCCTATGATGCGATGTACATCGCGGCCCAGGCGCTCAAGGCGACCAAGCGCACCGGCGACCTGAACGCCGATCGTTTGGCCTTGCGCGATGCCTTGCCGGCCGTGAAGTGGTCGGGTGCTACCGGTGCGTTCGAGTTCCGCCAAGCCACCGACCGTGCCGGCAAACCCGCCGGTTACGACGCCCAGCAGAAGCCGATCGTCAGTGTGACGAAAGACGGCAAGTACGTGATCGAGCAATAAGCACGCGCACGACAGCATTCCCGCGGCCGCGGGGGTGCGCCTTGCGGACGACGCCTCGAGCTCGCCCGCAGGGCGCTTTTGATTTTGGAAGGCCATCATGTTGCAACAACAATTCGTCAACGCGCTGTCGTTAGGCTGCGTGTATGCACTGTTTGCGCTGGGATTCACGCTGGTGTTCGGCGTGCTCGGCGTGATCAACCTGGCGCACGGCGCAGTGTTCATGCTGGGCGCCTACGCGGCGCTGAGCGTGATCAATCACTTCGCGCTTCCGCTGTGGGCGGCGATCGTCGTGGCCTGCGTGGTGGCCGGCGTGGTGGGCGTGATCATCGACGTGCTGGTGCTCAAGCCCCTGCGCCGTCGCAATGCACCCCACTTGATCCCCATGATTGCCACCATCGGTGTCGGCATCATCATCAATAACGGCATCCAGGGCATTTTCGGCGCCAGCAACCTGCGTTTCCCGCACGGCACGGTGCCCGAAACGGCGCTCGAGATCGCGGGCATCCACGTCACCGTCATCGAGCTCGGCATCATTTTCGTGTCGTTTGCCCTGATGGCCGTGCTGATGTTCGTCATGCACCGCACGCAGTTCGGCCGCGCGTTGCGCGCCATTGCCGAATCGCCGCGCGCCGCGTCGCTTCTGGGGATCAACGTCGAACGGTTGTTCCTGGTGACCTCGTTTACCGCGTCGGCGCTCGGCGGCATCGCCGGTGTGCTGATCGGTTTGTATTCCAACGCGCTGTTCCCCCTGATGGGCCAACCGATGCTGCACAAAGGCATCGCGGTCATCATCCTGGGCGGCATGGGCGATATTCGTGGCGCCATGATCGGCGGCCTGTTCCTGGGTTTTGCGGAAGTGCTGTCGGTGGCCTATATCGGCTCGACGATGCGCGACGCGGTGGCGTTCGGCCTGCTGTTCCTCATCCTGTTGATTCGTCCGCAGGGTTTGTTCGGCAAAATCGTTCAGCGCAAGGCATAAGTGATGAGTGGATTCGATACTTTCTGGGCCATTTACGGCAACCTGGTTCTTACGCTGGGCACCAACGCCTTGCTGGCGCTGTCGATCTGGCTGACGCTGGCGTGCGGCATGCTGGCCCTGGCCAATGCCGCCTTCATGGGCATCGGGGCTTATGCGGCCGCCTTGCTCACCATGAACTACGACGCGCCCTTTACCGTGGCGCTGGCGGGCGGCATGATCGCCCCAGCCATTGTGGCGGCGCTCATCGGGCTGCCCACCATACGATTATCCGGCGTGTACCTCGCCATGGCCACGTTGGGCTTTGGCGAAGTCGTGCGCGTGACGATTCTGAATACCGAATCGGTCACCGGCGGCGCACTCGGCCTGAACGGCATTCCGCAGTCCACGCAGTGGTGGCATGTGCTGTTGGCCGTGGTGCTGGTATTGCTGGTGTTGTGGCGCCTGCGCCGCTCCAAGGTCGGCCGGGCGTTCGACGCCATTCGCGGTGACGAAACCGCCGCCAGCCTGATGGGCATCGACGTGCGCGCCAACAAAATGGCGGCCTTCGTGCTGGGCGGCGCCATCGCCGGTCTGGCCGGCGCGCTCAACGCGCACCTCACGTTCTTCATCGGCCCCAGCGAATACGGGTTCGATCGTGGCGTGGAGATTCTGACCATGGCGATTTTGGGCGGTATCGGCGGCCTCACCGGCCCCATTCTCGGCAGCGCCATCGTTACGGTGCTGCCCGAAATGCTGCGCGGTTTTGGCGACATCCGCCTGGTGGTCAACGGCGTGATTCTCGTTCTGATCGTGTTGTTCTTGCCGCAAGGCATCTGGGATCCGGTGCGCTTCAAGCGCTGGATGCGCAAGGGAGGCAAACGCCATGCTTGAGTTGAAAGGCGTCTCTAAGAGTTTTGGCGGGTTGCATGTGCTGCGCGATGTGAACCTGTCGGTGCCGGAAGGCTCGATCTTCGGCCTCATCGGCCCCAACGGCGCGGGCAAGACCACGGTGTTCAACCTGATCACCGGCTTGCTGGCGCCCACTGCAGGATCGATCGAGTTTCAAGGCACGAGCTTGCTGGGCCAGCGTCCGCACCGCATCACGCGATCGGGCGTGGCGCGCACGTTCCAGAACATCCGCCTGTTCAAGGAAATGACACTGCTCGAAAACGTGGTCGTGGGCGCTTATCGCCACATGAATTACGGCATCGCCGGGCTCTTGTTGAGCCTGCCGGGCTACCGCGAGCAAGAGCATCGGGCGCGCGAGCGTGCGCTCGAGCTGCTGACGTGGATGCGTCTGGAACACAAGGCCAACGATCTGGCCGACAACCTCTCGTACGGCGAACAGCGCCGCCTCGAAATCGCGCGTGCTTTGGCGACCGAGCCCAAGCTGCTGTTGCTCGACGAGCCGGTGGCTGGCATGAACACCGGCGAACGCGCCGAGCTGATGCGTGAAATCATCGCGATCCGCGAACGGGGCTATACGATCTTGATGATCGAGCACGACATGCGTTTCGTGATGGGCCTGTGCGAGCAGATCGCCGTGCTCAATTTCGGCAAGATCATCGCGTGCGGCGGCCCCGACGCCATCCGCAGCAACGAGGAAGTCATCGAGGCCTACCTAGGCCGCGAAGACGAAGACGACATGGAAACGACGGGAGCCCAGGCATGAGCGCGATGCTGGAAGTACGCGGGCTGGAAGTCAATTACGGCCACATCGAAGCGGTGCGCGGCATCGACCTGGATCTGAACGCCAATGCCATCACGGCGCTGGTGGGCGCCAATGGCGCCGGCAAATCGACAACGCTGCTGGCGCTGTCGGGCTTGCTGCCCAAGGCGCGCGGCAAGGTGCTGTTCGAAGGCGAGGACATCACCAAGCTGGCACCCCATCAGATCGTGGCGCGCGGCATCGTGCAGGTCGCCGAAGGCCGCGCCATTCTGACCACGATGACCGTGCGCGAGAATCTCGAACTCGGCGCCTATCGCCGCGGCTTGAAGAACGCCGGTACCGATCTCGAATACGTGTTTCATCTGTTTCCGCGCTTGAAAGAGCGGCTGGAAGGCGTCGCCGGCAATTTGTCGGGCGGTGAACAGCAGATGCTGGCCATCGGCCGCGCGCTCATGGCCAAGCCGCGCTTGCTGCTGCTCGACGAACCGTCGATGGGCCTGGCACCGATCGTGGTGCAGGACATCTTCCGCTCGCTGCGTGCCATCAATGGCGACGGGCTCACGCTCTTCCTGGTCGAACAAAACGTGCGTCAGGCGTTGAAGATCGCGCAGCAAGGCTACGTGCTCGAAAACGGCGAGATGGCGCTGTCCGGCGAAGGGCGCAGTTTGCTGGGCCATCCGCGTGTGCTCGAGGCCTATCTGGGCGGCTGATCCCGGGTATCCTTGGCGCCATGACGCCTCATTCTGCTGATCTTCCCGAATCGCCTGCGGTGCCATCGCCCGCAGGCGATTTTTCATGGCCGGCGGCAAGCGCCGCAGGTCACGCCGCGGGCGGTGCCCCTGCCAGCGAGGCTGTCGCCGCACTTGCCCAAACTTCCGAGAACGCTGTAGTGAACACGCCTGCCATCGCGGTACATACTCCTGCTATTTATATCGGCCGCTTTCAGCCGCCCACCCAGGCAGACTTTGCCGCCCTGCGACGCATGGCGGCGCGGGGCGCGGGTGGCATCGTGGTGCTGGCCGGCAGCCATCAGGCCCCCTCGCCGCGCCAGCCATTCGATTGGCCCACGGTAGCGGCCCTGCTGGCACAAGGGCTCACAACGGAAGAGCAGGCTGCCTTGAGCGTGTTGCCGCTACGCGATGAAGACACCGACAGCTTGTGGCGCGCGGCGTTGCAACGCACGTTGGCAGACCTTGACCTCTGGCATGACGATAGTCGCCCGGTGCTCACCACCGCTTCCGAAATCGCGACGCTGCACGATATCGGCAAGCTGGCAGTGGCGTTGCATGCCGATCTGGGGCCGGTGGCGACGGATTCCGTTGCAACCGAGGGTGCATCGAACGCTACTGGCGTCGCGATCGATGTGGCCAGTGAAGCGTCAACCCAGGCGGCTGCTGAGCCTCTGACCGAGACAGCCTTACGCGATCTGCTCTTCGACGCAGATCCTCAAGAGGGCACTGCACCGGCAACCTTGCCCGATGCCGTCGCGGCCGCGGTGCCCGCGCCGTTGCACGCGCAACTGACGCACTGGATGCAGACGCCGGCTTTCGCCGCGATCGCCGAAGAATGGCGCGTATTGCGCGGGTATCGCGAAGCGTGGTCGGTCGCGCCTTACCCGCCGATCTTCGTTACCGTGGATACGGTCGTGCATTGCGCGGGTCGCGTGTTGCTCGTCGAGCGCGGCCAGCACCCAGGCAAGGGGCTTTATGCCGTACCGGGCGGGTTTCTGGAGCCTTCGGAAACGGTGTTTGAAGCTGCCGTGCGCGAGCTTTGCGAAGAAACCGGCTTGACGCTCGACATGGATGCGGTCGACGCGATCTATCGTGGCGTGGCGGTATTCGATCGACCGGATCGCAGCCAGCGGGGGCGCACCGTCACGCACGCGCACTACTTCGATCTAGGCGATGGGCCCCTGCCGCAGGTGGAGGGGGCCGACGATGCACTGGCCGCGCATTGGACGCCGATCGCAGACCTCGCGGGCCACGCCGATCAGTTTCTCGACGATCACTATCTGATCCTGGAGCACTTCCTGGCGTTGCCGCGCCCGGCGCCGGTGTGGGCGCCGCTGGCGGTATTTGGTTAGCACGGCAATCTTGGCAGGGCGATCCTGGCGGGGCAATTGACCGCTGAACGCAATCGCTCAGGCTTGGTTGCGGCCCAGTGCCTTTTCCACTGCACCGCGCAGGCGATCGAGCGTAAACGGCTTGGTCAGCACGGCGGTGAAGGGCTCTTGCGCCAGGCCCGTATCGTTGAGTTCCGGGGCGTAGCCCGTCACAAATACGATTGGCAGGTCCGGACGCTTCTTGCGGGCCAGCCAGGCAATGTCGAGGCCGCTCATGCCCGGCATGCGCACATCGGTAACCAACAGATCGACACCGGCTTTGTCGCCCAGGTGGGTGATCGCTTCTTCGCCACTGGCGGCCTGAATCGACGCGTGGCCCAGTTCCTGAAGGAACTCAGCCAGCAGCTCGCGAACCGCATCTTCATCCTCGACAGCCAGGACGGTAATCGTTTTGGTGGGGGTGATTTGACTCATTGAGATGCCTATCGAATGCGGGGTGCAGATTGCAAGAGAACGACAGCATAGCAATCGGCGAGCCGGAACGAGAGGCTTGATGCGCCCGGTTACGTTGTTGCGTATTCGCTTGCGAGCGCAATATCCTGCACCCAGGCAGCGTAGGCCTCGGGCTTGGATTCTTCCGGCGCGCGCAGTAATGCGGACGGATGAAAGGTGATCAACACCGGCACGCCATCGGGTCGCGTCATCCACGTGCCGCGCTCGCGCGTTACCGCCACGGCGTGGCCCACGACGGCGCGGGCGGCTGTGGCACCCAAGGCGATGATGGCGGCAGGTTTGACCAAGGCAATCTCGCGCTCGAGCCAGTTATCGGCACACACAGCGGCTTCGTGCTGAGTGGGGGTCTTGTGAATGCGCCGCTTGCCGCGCGGCTCGAATTTGAAGTGCTTGACCGCGTTGGTGACGTACATCACGCTGCGGTCCCAGCCCAGTTCAGCCAGGGCGCGGTCGAAGAGCTTGCCGGCGGGTCCCACGAACGGGCGACCCTGCAGATCCTCCTGATCCCCCGGTTGTTCGCCCACGATCATCAGGCGGGCCTGATCCGGCCCCTCGCCGCAGACGGCCTGGGTCGCATGCTCGCCGATGGGACAGGCCCGGCAACGCGAGGCGGCATGGCGCAAGGCGTCCAACGATTCGATCACCACGTCGTCGCCGAGCGGCTGGGTATGCATCGGCGTCGCGTCGGCAACTGCCGGACCGTTGCGTGGCCGGCGTTTGGCAGGCACGGTGGCCTCGCGGTCGATCATGTCCTGCGTGCGGTAGGCGGCCTCGGCGGTGAGCGGTGCGATGAGCACCGCTTCAGGCAAGTTTGCCCAATACCGGCGCGGCATTTCCTTTTCCATCATCTTCACCTTCAAGCGCGCGGGATTGAAGATGTGCTTGTAGTAGGTGAGCCATAACTGCTCGCCGGCGTCGGCTTCCGGCGCCTGATCGCGCCGGGCACCACCGGTGAACGACAGCGTGTGCAGGTCCCACTGCACACAGCGCTCGGGCGTCATGATGGCCCACCGCATGCTGGTGAAACGCTTCTGAAAAAATGGGGTCACTGCGTCGACGATGTGGTGCATGGGTTCGAACCACGCCACGTGTACCGGCTCGCCGCCATCCGGATCGGCAATCGGCCGAAAGCGCACGAAGGCTTTCATCTTGTGCAGATCGCGGCGCACTTCGCGGGCCATGTCTTCAAGGCGCAGCCGGTCGGGATCGAGCGTATCGTCGCGCAGCGACGGCTGGTGCACCAGCCGCCACAGCATGCGGTAGAGCAGCGCAAAACGATGCGGCTCGCGATGCAGGATCACGGTCTCGCACCATTGCAGAAAGAAGGCCGGCACGCGCGGCGCATTGGCCGGCACCGGGCTATCGGGCGACACGGCTGGAAGCGTATCGGGGCCGGAGGCAAACAAGTCGCCTGTGCGGCCCTCGGCCAGCATCCAAGTCACTTGCTGCGGCGGCACTTCGGCGATGAGCAGGGCGCGGGCTTGCGTACGAAAGCCTGCCAGATCGGTAGCACTTTCGAGCACGGCCGTGCGCATCGAGGGCGAAGGGGGCAGGTCGGGTAACGGTGCTTGGGACATCATGAATCACGCGTCAGGCGGCAACAGTCTCGCGGCGCGGGGGCGCGTCGTCGAACAGGCCGCGCTGCGCAGGCGCCGGCGCGACCGGGGCACGCTGGGCCGGTCGCGATTGAGATGATGGCGATTGAGAGGGCGCCGACTGAGCCGGTGCCGATCGCGCCTGCGCTGACCGCGCCTGCGCCGATTGAGACGGTGCCGTCGGAACTGGCACCCGATGGGCCGCTGCAAATGGCACGCTCCTCGCCTCAGGCAGGGCCGCCCACGTACTGGTCGTCGAGGCAGATTCTGAGCCGGAATGAGGCGATGCGCCCGCTAAGCCGGAGGTGGGTGCCCCATCAGCGCTTTGTGCGTCGAACAGCCCGCCCTGTGCCGGTGGCGGCCGCAGGCGTTGCGCCAGATCGGCCGCGTCGAGGGTGCGGCCGGGATGGTGATCGAGCACGCAGATGAAGGGCATGATCTTTTTCAACGACACATGAAGCCGGGACAAATCATCCAGGCGCAAGCGTCGCACCCGTCGGGTTTGCAGCAGCCGTTCGATCGTTTTGACCCCAAGACCCGGCACACGCAAGAGCAATTCCTTCGGCGCACGGTTGAGGTCGACCGGAAATTTTTCGCGATGGGCCAATGCCCACGCCAGCTTGGGATCGATATCCAGATCGAGCATGCCGTCGCCGGCCGACACGATTTCGTGATGCTCGAAACCGTAAAACCGCATCAACCAATCGGCTTGATAGAGGCGGTGCTCGCGCATCATCGGGGGAGCCGCCAACGGCAAAGCGCGCGCGGCATCCGGAATCGGGCTGAAGGCCGAGTAGTACACCCGCCGCAAGCGGTACGACCCGTACAGCGTGGCGCTGGCCGTCAGGATCGTGCGATCGTCGGTAGCGTCGGCACCCACGATCATCTGCGTGCTTTGGCCGCCCGGTGCGAAGCGCGGCGCGGCGGCGCGCCGGGGCGGCGTTTGCGGACGCGATGTGGATGCGGTGGCCGGTTGGGCCGCACTGCGGGCATCATCGCGAGCATTGTCGATATGAACGCGCAACCGCGCCATGCTGCGCCGGATCCCGGCACTGTCCTTTTCGGGGGCCAATGCATGCAGGCTTTGCGTGGTGGGCAGCTCTACGTTGATGCTCAACCGATCCGCATACTTGCCGGCGCGCGCCAGCAGATCGTCGCTGGCATCAGGAATGGTTTTGAGGTGGATGTAGCCGCGAAAATCGTGATCCTCACGCAGGCTGCGCGCCACTTCCACCACCTGCTCCATGGTGTAGTCGGAATCGCGGATGATGCCGGAGCTGAGAAACAGCCCTTCGATGCAGTTGCGCCGGTAAAAATCCAGCGTGAGCTGCACGACCTCTTCGGCCGTGAAGCGTGCGCGCGGCACGTTGCTGCTCACGCGGTTCACGCAGTATTGGCAGTCGTACAGGCAATAGTTGGTGAGCAGGATCTTGAGCAGCGAAATGCATCGGCCATCGGGCGCATAGCTGTGGCAGATGCCCATTCCTTCAGTCGAGCCGATCCCCCGGCCGCCCACTGAATCCCGCTTGGACGTCCCGCTGGAGGCGCACGACGCATCGTATTTGGCGGCGTCGGCAAGAATGGCTAACTTTCGATTTAAAGTCACTGTACAAATATACAGTAAATCGAAAAAGCAAGCAGGCGACTTCAACTCAACCCATGGCGCTACCGCACAGCGCGCTTGAAGGCCGATTGCAGGGTCGGATCGGTTGGGCGCCCAAGCAACCTTCGATGCCGAGCATGGACGGGCTGCTGTGGTGGGTTGCTCCGCGTGCCGCAGCGTCGCTTCTGTTCCGGCAATCCAAGGTTTCAAGGTGGCCGCAGTCTACGAACGCACGCTCAAAGCAAGAGTCAAACTGCCTTGTCGGTCTACGCCAATCCGTACCAGTTCAGCCCTGTCTCGTCGCCGTACCGCGCGCACATGTGTTCGCGGCCGTAGTGGACGACGAACGCGCCTTTGGTCGCCGGCGCCAGTGCTTCGACGAACGCGCGAATATCCTTCAAACCGGCTTCGAGCTCACCGGGCGCAAAGTGGAACACCATCTGCAAGGCCACCGGCCAAGCAGGCCGGTTGTCGATCATCGAAAGCTCGGGTCGCCAGATGACATCATTGACTGCAACGTACAGTTTGGAAGCAGCAAACTCGCCGAACAAGCCTTCATCATCTTCCGCAACGTGCTGCACGCCAGCCAGGCCCAACGCGGTTTTGACTTCACTGCGTACAACTTTGCTATTTGCTTCCAACACCATCATCGCTGTCATGAGCGTCTCCTTTTTCAACGGAAAGATTCAATCTAGCGACCGGGTTTAGTCGCCTTGCTAGGATTGTCCTTCTAATCCCCCGCACGGGCAGCATTTAGACGGGTCGTTGTGGTGCCAACAGATCGACGTTTGCCGGGCGTCCCGGTAGGTCCAATTTCGCGACCGGCGCCGGCGTGGACGCGATGCGTCGACCCGCGCGCCACACGCCCAGGCGCGTGGCGCGCAGGCGAATGGCTTCGATCGGATCGCGGGCGTGCAGCAACACAAAGTCGGCACGACGGCCCACTTCCAGGCCCGTTTCGGTGAGCCCCATGATGGCGGCAGGCGTCGTGGTGACCGCTTCGAAGCAACTGAGCATGGCGTCGCGGCTGGTCATCTGGCCGACGTGCAAGCCCATGTGCGCCACTTCGAGCATGTCGCCCGAACCCAGGCTGTACCAGGGATCCATGGCACAGTCCTGGCCGAAGGCCACCGGCACGCCGGCCGCCAGCAGTTCGGGCACGCGCGTCATGCCGCGGCGTTTGGGATACGTGTCGTGGCGGCCTTGCAGCGTGATGTTGATGAGCGGATTGGCGATGGCGGCCACACCCGCTTCGCGGATCAGCGGAATCAGTTTGGACACGTAGTAGTTGTCCATCGAATGCATGGACGTCAGATGCGAGCCGACGACGCGGCCGTGCAATCCCAGGCGTTGCGTGTGATACGCGAGCGTTTCGATATGACGCGACATCGGATCGTCGGACTCATCGCAATGCATGTCGATGCGCAGGCCGCGTTCGGCCGCCAGTTCGCACAGCAGGCGCACCGATTCGGCACCGTCGGCCATTGTGCGTTCGAAATGGGGAATGCCGCCCACTACGTCCACCCCCATGTCCAGCGCGCGCACCAGATTGGCCATGGCACCGGGCGCGCGCAAGATACCGTCTTGCGGAAATGCGACCAATTGCAGATCGAGATAGGGCTTCACTTTTTCGCGCACATGCAGCAACGCCTCGGTCGCGAGCAGGCGCGGATCGCAGACGTCCACATGTGAGCGCACGGCCAGCAGGCCGCGCGATACCGCCCAGTCGCAATAGGCCAGCGCCCGCTCGACCAAGGCTTCTTGCGTGAGCAGGGGCTTGAGTTCTCCCCACAACGCAATGCCTTCGAGCAGGGTGCCCGACTGGTTGACGCGCGGCAGGCCGTACGACAGCGTCGAATCCATGTGGAAATGTGCGTCGATGAACGGCGCGCTCAACAGGCAGCCGCCGGCGTCGACGATCTCGCCGGCGTGCGCGGCGATGTTGTGGTCGATGGCCACGATGCGGCCGTCGCGCACCGCGACATCGATATCGGCGCGGCCATCCGGCAGCACGCAGTGTTTCAGAAGCAGATCGAACATCGTTTCATTACCTTGAACGGGAAGCCAGCAGCGCGTAAAGGGCGCGGCCGGCCGGACGGCGCATCAGCGCTCGCCTTTGCGATAGGGTTTCATCAGCGCCTGCGGGTAGGCGGCGCGGCGCGCCATTACCACCAGGGCCAGAATGGACAGCACGTACGGCAGCATCAGGTACACCTGATAAGGCAGCTCGGGAATGCCGGGCAGGCTGCCCGCGCCTTGTTGCACGCGCAACTGCAAGGCATCGAAGAACGCGAAAATCACGGCACCCAGCAACGCTTTGCCTGGCCGCCACGAGGCAAATACCACCAGCGCCACGCATACCCAGCCGCGGCCATTGACCATGTTGAAGAAGAACGCATTGAACGCGGCCAGCGTGAGAAAGCTGCCGGCAATGCCCATCAGGCTCGAGCCCGCGACGATCGCGCCCATGCGCAGGCGCGTGACCGACAAACCCTGACCTTCAGCAGCGGCTGGGTTTTCACCCACCATGCGCAGCGCCAGGCCCACCGGCGTGCGATTGAGGATCCAGGCGATGAGCGGTACCGCGAGCAACGCCAGCAAGGTCAACGGGGTCTGGGCACCCAGGATCGGGCCGATCACCGGGATGACATCGAAAAAGTGCATTTCGCCGAACGGCGTGATCGTGGGCGGCGTGGTGACGCTGGGCAGGCTGACGCGATAGGCAAATGCCGAGAGGCTGGTGGCCAGCAATGTGATGCCGAGCCCCGACACGTGCTGCGACAATCCCAGAGGCACCGTAAGAATGGCGTGCAACAGTCCGAAGAGGGCGCCCGTGAATGCGGCGGCCAGCACGCCCAACCAGAGCGGCGCGCCCAGATACACGGCGAGCCAGCCCGTGAAGGCGCCCGCCACCATGATGCCTTCGATCCCCAGGTTGAGCACCCCCGCGCGCTCGCACAGGAGCACACCCAAGGTGCCCAAAATCAACGGGGTGGCCAGGCGCAGCACGGCAATCCAGAATGCGCTCGAGCCCAGCAAATCCATCCATTCCATCGTGTTCGTCCTTGGCCGTTAGCCGCGCCGCACGCGATATTGCGCGAACAGGGTGGCGACCAGCATCGTGAGCAGCGACACCGCCACGATCACGTCGGCAATGTAATTGGGCACCGCGATCGCGCGGCTCATGCTGTCGGCGCCGACGAGCATGCCGGCCACGAACACACTCGCGGCGATGACGCCCAGCGGATGCAGGCCAGCAAGCATGGCCACCACCACGCCGGTGTAGCCGTAACCCGGCGACATATCGAGCGTGACATAGCTGGTGCGGCCCGCGACCTCGATGGCGCCCGCCAGGCCGGCCAGCGCGCCCGACAGCATGGCGGTGCCGAGCATCACGCGCGTGACGGGCAATCCCAGAAACCGCGCGGCATGCGCATTGGCGCCTACCGAGCGCATCTTGAAGCCGAACACCGTGTAGCGATTGATGAGCCACAGCGCGATGGCCAAGCCCACAGCCCACAGCAGCCCGGTATGGGCGCGCGTGCGCGCGATGAGCTTGCTGAATTCCAGATCGGGATTGAGTGCGACCGACTGGGGCCAGCCCATCGCCATCGGATCCTTCATGGCGCCGTCCAGCAGCATCGACACGAACAGCAGCACGATGAAGTTGCCCAGGAGCGTGGTGACGACTTCGTCCACGCCCAGGCGCGTTTTCAATAACGCCGGGATCAACAGCAATAGCGCGCCGGCGAGCGCGGCCGCCAGCATCATGCCCACGGCCAATACGGGCAGAGGCAGATCGAGCCCTACGCCGCCATGCATGCCGCCCACGGCCACGGCCGCCAGCGCACCCAGATAGAGTTGGCCTTCGGCGCCGATGTTGTAGAACCGGGCGCGAAACGCCACGGCGCAGGCGAGCCCGGTGAGCATGATGGGCGTGGCGCGCGTGAGCGTCTCGGCCCAGGCAAAGCGTGAGCCGAACGCCCCCTCGAATAGCAGCACATACGTGCGGCCCACGGGGGCGCCGGCCCAGGCCACGAGCAGGGCGCAGATGATGAGGGTGCAGGCGACGGCAGCCAGCGGGGCGACGGCCATGGCGACGCGGCTGGGTTCGGGGCGGCGCTCGAGCGAGTACTTCATACGGCGGCAGTCAGGTCGGAATGAGGGGCGGCGGCGAAGTCGGGCAAGGCGCCCGTCATGGCCAGGCCGACGGTAGCGGGGGTCCAGTCGCCCACCGGGCGATCGGCCACCAGGCGGCCGGCGCAGAGCACGGCAATCCGGTCCGCCAGGGCAAAGATTTCGTCCAGGTCTTCGGAGACGAGCAAGATGCCGGCGCCGCGTTCGCGCGCGGCCAGCAAGCGCTCGCGCACATAGGCGACCGCGCCCACATCCAGGCCCCAGGTGGGCTGGTCGGCGACGATCAAACGTGGCTCGCGCGACAACGCCCGGCCCAGAATCAGCTTTTGCATATTGCCGCCGGACAGGCTGCGCGAGCGCACGTCCAACGAGGCGGCGCGCACATCGAACTGGTCGACCAGCGATTGCGCGAAGGCGCGGCCGGCGCCGGCGCGCACCAGCCCGAAGCGGGCGAAGCGCGATTCATGCAGATCTTCGACGATGGCGTTTTCCCACAACGGGTTATCGCCGATCAGCCCTTCGTGATGACGATCTTCCGGAATGCGGCCCACGCCTGCGGCCGTCCATTGCGCTGGTGTTTGCGGCGCCGGCGCATGCTCGGGGCCAAGTCGGATCGTGCCGTCATGCGGGCGCGCCATGCCGGTCAGCACCGACACCAACGCGTGCTGGCCATTTCCCGCCACGCCGGCGATGGCCACGATTTCATGCCGATGCACGGTGAGATCCAAGGCATCGAGCTTCGGCGCGGCGCCGCGACTGCCGCGCACGGTCACTTGCGACAGCGTGACGACGGGGCTGGCTTGCTCGGCGCGCACTGTGGCCTGCGCCCGCGGCAGGACGACTTTACGGCCCACCATCAGCTCGGCCAGTTCGGCGGGCGAGGTGGCATGCGTATCGCGTTCGGCCACCAGCTTGCCCCGGCGCAGCACCGCCACGCGGTGCGACACCGCCATCACTTCATCGAGCTTGTGCGAGATGAACACCACGGCCAGCCCCTCGGCGATAAAGCCGCGCAAGGTGGCAAACAGACCATCCACTTCCTGCGGCGTAAGCACGGCCGTGGGTTCGTCCAGAATCAGAATACGGGCGCCGCGATACAGCGCCTTCAAAATTTCGACCCGCTGCTTTTCGCCGACCGACAGATCGGCGACGCGCGCTTGCGGGTTCACGGCCAAACCGAACCGTGCGCCGAGTGCCACGAGTTTCTCGCTCGCCTGGCGGCGGCGCGAGGCCGGCCGCCACAGCGATTCGGTGCCCACCATCACGTTGTCCAGTACCGTGAGGTTGTCGGCCAACGTGAAGTGCTGATGCACCATGCCCACCCCGGCGGCCAGGGCCGCTTCGGGTTTGCCGGGCGCAAGCGGTTGACCGAACACCTCGATGTCGCCGGCATCGGCCATGTAATGGCCAAACAGGATCGACACGAGCGTGGACTTGCCCGCGCCGTTTTCGCCCAGCAGCGCCAGCACTTCGCCGGGCGCGACGGTCAACGACACATCGTCGTTGGCCGTCAGGGTGCCGAAGCGTTTGGTGATGCCGCGCAGGGCGAGTGCCGGTGCGACGGCGGCGGGCGACACGGTGTTCATTTGGCGGGCTTGGGCTCGCTGTCCACAACCTTGACTTCGAACGAGCCATCCAGAATGGCTTTCTGCTTGGCCTCGACACGCGCCTTCAATTCAGCCGGGATCTTGGATTCGAACGTGCCGAGCGGCGCGAGCGACGAGCCCTTGTGCTTCATCATCGAGTACTCGCCGAATTCGGCCGGCTTGAACGTGCCTTCGCGCACCTGCTTGAGCGCCAGGTCGATCGTGGGCTGCATATCCCACAAGGCCGAGGCCACGACCGTGTCCGGATACTGGCTTTGCGTATTGACCACGTTGCCGATGGCCAGCTTGCCGCGTTCCTTGGCCGCGTCCGACACGCCGAAGCGCTCGGCGTACAACACGTCCGCGCCCTGATCGATCATGGCGAAAGCGGCTTCCTTGGCCTTCGGGGGATCGAACCACGAGCCGATGAAGCTCACGGTAAACGTGGCGTCGGGACGTGTTTCACGCGCGCCGGCGATGAATGCATTCATCAAGCGGTTGACTTCGGGGATGGGGTAGCCGCCCACCAAGCCGATCTTGCCGGTCTTGGTCATGCCGCCGGCAATCATGCCGGTCAGATACGCGGGTTCCTGGATGTAGTTGTCGAAAACCGAGAAGTTGGGCTTCTGCGGCTTGCCCGACGACCCCATCAAAAAGCCGGTATCGGGATAATCGCGCGCCACCTTGCGGGCGGCCGCTTCGACGGCGAACGCTTCGCCCACGATCAGCTTGTTGCCCTGCTCGGCGTACTGGCGCACCACGCGCTCGTAGTCCGCGTTGGTCACGTTTTCGGAATACACATAGTCGATCTCGCCGCGCGCCTTGGCGGCGTTCAAGGCCGTATGAATCCGCGACACCCACTGCTGCTCGACCGGCACGGTATAGACGGCGGCAACGCGTGTCTTGGCCGTTTGCGCATGGACCGGACCGCCCATGACGATGGCGGCAATCACGCCCACGCCGAGCTTGAGGGCATGGCGTCGCGCGGCGGACGTGGCCGGAAAACGGGAGACGAATGACATGGTGACAAGGTCCTTTTCGGATCGAAAGCTAGGAATGAGCAAGCAGCGCCAATGACGGCATGCCGCGGATGTCTTCGGCACGCCAAGGATGGCGTGCGCAGGGCTTACGATCATGCAAAATGTATGCCATTACAACGTCTATTCGCAGTCTGAGACGGAACGCGATGGACGTTGCACTCTTTTGATGCAAGGTTGCGTAACGTGCCCCAAATTGGGGCGTGAGTGTTGCAAAGCGCGCCATTATAGGGCGTTCGGCTGGTCGGCCGACGCGCGCATAATGGCGCTTCATATAAGACCGCCGCCGACGCTTGCAACAGGTGTGCGTCCGGCGGTCACTCCTGGAGATTGAGCGATGCGTATGTTGTTCTTGGGTGCCGGCGGCACGGGCGGCTATTTTGGCGGACGGGCGGCACAGGCCGGTGCGGACGTCACATTCCTTGTGCGCGAAAAGCGTGCACAGGCGTTGCGCGCGGATGGCCTGCGCATCGAGAGCCCGCTGGGCGACGCCGTGGTGCATCCCAAAATCGTGACGCAAGACGAACTCAAGGATGACTACGATCTGGTGGTGCTGAGCTGCAAGGCGTACGACCTGGATGCGGCCATCGAGGCGATCGCTCCCGCCGTCGGCGAGCACACCACCATTCTGCCCATCATGAACGGCGTGGCGCATTACGAGGTGCTCGACACCCGTTTTGGCGCGCATCGCGTGCTGGGCGGCCTGTGCCAGATCAGCGCTACGTTGGGCGAGGGCGGCGTGGTGCGCCATCTGAACAAGGGCGCCGCCATGACCTTCGGTGAACGCACGGGCGATCACAACAGTGCGCGCAGCCAGGCCATCGTGGCCGCATTGGGCCAGGCGGGCTTCGACCTTACCAATAGCGCGAATATCTATCAGGCGATCTGGGAGAAGTTCACGTTCCTGACCTCGTTGGCGGCCGCGACCTGCTTGATGCGCGGCGCGGTGGGCGAGATCGCCTCCACGCAAGACGGCCTGGACATCCTGCGCGGCCTGATCGCCGAAACGCAAGCCGTGGCCAGCGCGATGACGCATCCGGTAAGCGCGGAAGCCGACGCGCGCACCAGCAAGATGATGCTCGATCCGGCATCGCCGATGACGGCGTCGATGTTTCGCGATCTGCAAGGTGGCCAACAAGTCGAAGCCGACCACATCGTGGGCGACATGGCCGCGCGCGCCCGCACGCTGGGCATCGAGACGCCGTATCTGCGCACGGCGTATTGCCATCTGCAGGTGTATCAGAATCGACGCGCCAAGCAAGCCAAGACGGCTGAGAAAGCAAGTTGATCCTCGCGCGATAACGGTACATCAATGAACGATTCCGCAATCCCCACCGTCAATGCCGTCGGCGCGTCGGCACGTGCAGCGCCGGCGCGCCCAACCTTGTACCTCGCGGGGTTCGATGTGTTTCGCGCCGATGCCGTGGCGTGGGGCGAGCGGCTGAAGGCAGCGTGCGCCGAGCATGGTTTTGAAGGCTTGTATCCGCTGGACAATGCCGCGCCGGCTGACATAAGCGGGCCGGCATTGGCCGAATGGATCTACGAAGGCAATGTGGCCCTGATCCGCCAGGCCGACGCCGTGCTGGCCAACGTGAATGCCTTTCGCGGTTACGAACCGGACTCGGGCACCGCATTCGAGATCGGCTATGCGGCGGCTTTAGGCAAACCGGTGTGGATGTATATGGAGAGCGACGCAGCCATCGTGGATCAGGTGCCGGGCCGCCCGGATCCGCGTGATGCGCATCGCACGGTGGATGCCGAGGGCTACACAATCGAAGACTTCGGCTTGCCGCGCAATCTGATGCTGGCGTGCGCTGGGCGCATCGTGCCCGGCGATGTGTTCGATTGCCTGGCCGCAATGGCGCGCAGCGGCACATTGGGACGCTGATGGGTTAGCGGACGGCGTTGCCTATCTCCCGATCAAGCCTCGGCCGTCTTCGCCTTCTTCTTTTTCTTCTCGGGCAACGCCAGCATGGTGCCGCGGCACGTGGGCGCGCCGCACAGGCATTGGTAGTCGCGCTTCATCTGCTTGGTGATCTTGTCTTCCATCACCAGACCGTAGTCGTAAAACAATTCTTCGCCACGCGGGATATCGCGCAGGGCCACCACATACACGCGCTTGCCGTGCCGGCCTTCCTCGGTCTGGCAATTGGGCGCGCACGCGTGATTGATCCAGCGGGCATCGTTGCCCTGGTCGCCGCCGTCGATCACCTGACCGCTGCTCAAGGCAAAGAAGAAGGTGTGAAAAGGATCGTCCGGATTGGTTGGATGCCGACGATCCGCTTCTTCGGGTGAAATGCGTGCGCCACCGTATTCGATGATGCGAGTGCCTTCGGGAATCTTGCGGGCGGCGAAGACGCCGTTGCCGTGCAGCTTGGAGCGGCGCACGGTGTACCAGGGCTTTTCGGTGACGAGGGTCATTGCGTGTGGGCGGTGTTGCAACAGTGGGCGCGATGCGCCGCAGAGACCGAATTATATCGGCGCGCAACGAAAGCGCATGTGCGGCCTGCGCTTCGCGCATGTGCGCAGCAACCTGAGTCAGCCATGACATCCAGTCGCTCAGGTTCGCCGCTCTCACGGCCAAGCGCTTAGCGGCACGCTAACCGCTGTGCGCGATCGGCAGCAAGGTTTCCTTCAGCCGCCGCAATACGAAGCAGGATTTGCTGTGCCGGATGCCCGGAATGCGATAAAGCTGCTCGCGCAGCATGCGTTCGTAGTCGCGCGTATCGCGCACGGCAATCCGAATGTAGTAGTCGTAATCGCCAGAGACCAGAAACGCTTCCAGCACTTCGGGGATGGCCGACAACGCCTTGCCGAATTCATACAGCGTTTCGTCGCTGTGACTCTCGAGCGTCACGTGCACGATCACCGTGTCCATGAAGCCCAAACTCGCGGGATCGATGTCGACGGTATAGCCGCGAATGACGCCTGCGCCTTCCATGCGCTTGATACGGTTCCAACAGGGCGTGGACGACAGTCCCACGGCGGCCCCGATCTCGGCCAGACTCGCGCGCGCGTTGCGTTGCAGCACCTGCAAAATGGCCAAGTCGAATTTGTCGAGATTCATTTTCTTCACCTTAGCGGATATGAAGATAAATTTACTCCAAACGTGTCTATTTTCCAGAGAAATAGGACAAATATTCTCGACAAATCCCCTTAATATGGTCAGCATGAATGACCGACTCCACGCCCATGCCGTTACCGAGCTCGACGCTCGCCCCGATACGCAGCCCGATCGTGCGCCCCGTAATGGCGCGTCGTTGCTGCTCGATACCTTGATTGCGCAAGGGGTAGACACCGTCTTCGGCTATCCCGGCGGCGCCGTCCTTCCGCTATACGACGCCCTGCATGCCGAGCCGCGCCTGCGCCATGTGCTGGTGCGTCACGAGCAGGCCGCCGTGCATGCCGCTGAAGGGTACGCGCGCTCCACAGGCCGTACTGGCGTCGTGATCGTGACCTCCGGTCCCGGCGTGGCCAATACGACCTCGGGCCTGCTGGACGCCATGTGCGATTCGATCCCGGTGCTGTGCATCAGCGGGCAGGTGGCCACCTCGGCGATCGGCACCGATGCCTTCCAGGAATGCGATGCCATCGGCATCTCGCGCCCGGTCACCAAATGGAACGCGCAAATCCACAATATCGGCGATGTGGGCGATATCGTGCACCGTGCGTTGGCGCTTACGCGCTCCGGTCGTCCGGGTCCCGTGCTGATCGATTTCCCCAAAGACGTGCAGCTCGCGCCGCTGCCGTCGGTCGACCCCGAATCCGAAGAAGCGGCCGCCGCCGTCACCAGCCGCGCCGCGTTGCGCGCACGCCGTCAGGCCGATCGCAGCCCGTCACGCTTGCCGGCCGGTGCGCTGCGCAATGCGGCCGCGCTGATCGCTCAGGCCAAGCGGCCCGTGTTCTACGGTGGGGGCGGGTTGATCAACGCCGGCGCTGAAGCCTGCGCGGTGTTTACGCAACTGGTGCGCGACACCGGCGCGCCGTGCACCCTCACATTGATGGGCTTGGGCGCGTTTCCGGCGTCCGACCGCCAGTTCGTGGGCATGCTGGGCATGCACGGTACGCTCGAAGCCAATTTGGCCATGCACAACGCCGATCTGGTGGTGTGCGTGGGTGCGCGCTTCGACGACCGCATCACCGGCCGCATCGCCGACTTCTGTCCGCATGCCAAAAAGATCCATATCGACATCGACCCCTCGTCCATCAACAAGGTGATTCGCGTGGATGTGGCGTTGGTTGGCGACTGCCTGCCGATGGTTACTGCGCTGCGCGAAGCGGTGCACGAGCAGGTGGGCCCGGAAGGTTTCGACCCGGCGCGTTTGGATGCGTGGTGGACACGCGTGGCGCGCTGGCGCGAACGTGATTGCCTGAGCGTGACGCCCGATGCCGACCGTATCCTGCCGCAGGATCTGATGAAGCGATTGAACGCGTTGTTGCAGGACCGCGACGCGGTGGTGTCCACCGACGTAGGCCAGCATCAGATGTGGGCCGCGCAGCACCTTCGTTTCGATAAGCCCGGCCGGTGGCTCACTTCGGGCGGCGCCGGCACGATGGGCTATGGCGTACCCGCCGCCATCGGCGCGCAGATCGCCCATCCCGAGCGCACGGTGGTGTGCGTGAGCGGCGACGCATCTGTACTGATGAATATCCAGGAGCTGTCCACTGCCATGCAGCACCGCGTGCCCGTCAAGGTCGTGCTGTGCAACAACGGCTACATGGGCATGGTGCGGCAGTGGCAGGAGCTGATCCACGGCGGTCGCTACAGTCACAGCTACAACGAATCGCTGCCCGATTTCGTGGCGTTGGCGAAAGCGTTCGGATGGGGTGCCGCGCGCGTGGAGCACCCCGATCAACTCGACGCCGCCTTGCAAGCGTGCCTCGATTACGACGGGCCATTCTTCCTGGACGTGTCGGTGGCCGAGCAGGAGAATTGCTTTCCGATGATGCCGGCAGGCGTGGGCCACCACCGCATCATGTTGGCGGCAGGCGAGTGGTATGAGGACGTGACCACGTCGGATTGATGGGGAGGTAAAGGTTTCAACGAGGTATAGGTTTCAAGTATGGGGGCTTCCAAATAAGAGGAAACCCTCGGCTTGAAAATGAGTAATGTCGCCTATGCCCCATCCATTGCTTTGCCCTATGCCTGCATTGTTATCTCGTATTTGTGATCATGCACGGCGGTTTCTAAGATCTCCCCTCACCTCGATTTCTGGGTGATTCAAGGCGCACCAGCGCCGATCAGGGGGATCACATCATGGCAATACCATCCGGCATCGACCCGGCGCATCCCATAGCGCCGTCCGATACGCTTTCGCCGTCGGGCGCCGATTGCGCCATGGCGGCCTTGCACGTCTTCTCGGCAGCCGTTGGCGACGCTACGCGTTCGCACGAGGTCTGGCCACACCTTATGACGGCGTGCCGCGAAATGATGCGCGTGCGCTTCTTGAGCGTGCTGCTGTTTGCGCCCGAAGCGGGGACGCTCACGCGGCTGTACAGCAGCGATCCCGAAACGTATCCGATCGGCGGGGAAAAGCGCGTTGACCAAACGCCCGCGTCGCAACGCGCGCTCACCTCGCGCACGCCATTTTTGGCGAACGATTTGTTCGAGGTCGAGCGCTTTTATGGCGATGCACAGCAGATCGCGGCGATGGGATGCGGCAGCGTGCTCAACGTGCCCGTACACCTTTTCGGTACCGCCTACGGATCGATCAACGTGCTGGGTGCCGCCGGTGCATTCAGTTCGGCCCATGTTGCCTATCTCACCATCATCGCTCAAATGTGCACGCTGCCAATGCGGCAAGCGTTGACTGAGCAAGGAACACGATCATGAAGCGCTTCAATGTCCGCTGGACGTTCGGTCTGGCCGCTGCTGCCCTTGGATGTGCTGCGATTTTTCCGGGAAGTGCGCGCGCTGCAGATAAATGGCCCACGAAACCCATTCGTCTCATCGTGCCGTTCGCGGCCGGCGGCTCCACCGACATCGTCGCCCGCAAGATCGGGCAGCGCTTAGCCGAACGTGTCGGCCAGCCAGTAGTGGTGGAGAACAAGCCCGGCGCCGGCGGCACGATCGGCGCGGCCTATGCGCGCGGACAGCCGGCGGATGGCTACACGCTGTTTCTGGGGACGGTGAGTACGCAATCGGTGGCGCCATTCCTGTACAAAAAACTATCGTACGATCCGGTTGCCGATTTCACCGCTCTGGCGATGATTGCGACCGTTCCGAACGTTGTCGTGGTGAACAAGGCATTGGGCGTAAATACACTGGCGGAATTCGTGGCATTGGCGAAGTCGTCCAGCGGCGGACTGACCTACGGCTCCAGCGGCCAGGGGTCATCCAACCACCTTGCTACAGAGGGTTTGCGCTCGCGTTTGGGTGTGCCGTTCACGCATGTGCCCTACAAAGGCTCCGGGCCTGCGCTCACCGATACCATGGCCGGGCACGTCAATTTCATGCTTGATGTGGTGATGACCTCATTGCCGTATGTGCAGCGCGGTGATCTGAAAGCGTTGGCTGTGACGTCCAAGGCTCGCGTTGCGGTGTTGCCCGATGTGCCTACCGTAGCTGAGCAAGGCTATCCTGGCTTTGAGGCGATCGGTTGGTTCAGCCTTTTCGCGCCGCGCGGGCTGCCCGAGCCGCTAGCGGAGCAGATAAGCGAGTCGGTCAAGGCGGTAATTCTGCAGGACGACATGCAGCAGTTCTTCTCAGCTCAGGGGGCAATGGCCAGCGGCGTGACGCGGCAGGCGTTCGAGCAGATCATCGTCGACGACAAGGCGCAGTGGGGGCAGGTCGCCCAAACCGCGGGCATCGTGCCCGAGTAGAGGCGCCTGCCACACCGATCAATCGTGCTTGATCGAGATCGTCTTCAGCACCGTAAAGCCGTACAGCGCTTCAAAGCCTTTTTCACGACCGTGGCCGCTGGCTTTCACGCCGCCGAACGGCAGTTCGATGCCGCCGCCCGCACCGTAGTTGTTGATGAACACCTGGCCGCTGCGTACCTTGCGCGCCAGGCGAAGCTGGCGGCTGCCGTCGCGCGTCCAGATGCTGGCTGCCAATCCGTATTCGGTGGCGTTGGCGATGCGCACGGCATCGGCTTCGTCATCGAACGGCATAGCGGCCAGTACCGGGCCAAACACTTCTTCCTGGGCCAGGCGGTGATCGACCGGCACGTCGCGCAGCAGCGTCGGCACTTGATAGAACCCTGACGCCGGTGAGCCGTCAGCCAGCTTGCCTTGCGCTACGGTGCCGATGTTGGCCTTCTTGGCGTCTTCCAAGAAGCCCGCCACGCGCGTTTGCTGCGTTTGACGGATGAGCGGACCGCAGTCCAGATCCATCGTCGCCGGGCCGGTGCGCAAGGCGGCGAACGCGGCACCCAGGCGCTCGAGCACGTGGTCGTACGCGCTGCGTTCGATGAGCAGGCGGCTGCCGGCCGAACATGTTTGGCCCGCGTTCTGGATGATCGCGTTCACGGCCACCGGCAGGAGTGCGTCGATGTCGGCGTCGGCAAACACGATCTGCGGCGACTTGCCACCCAACTCCAGCGTGACGGGGGTGTGGTTTTCGGCCGCGGCTTGCGTGACGAGCACGCCCACACGCGGCGAACCGGTAAACGAGATGTGATCGATGCCGCGATGGCGCACCAGATCGTCGCCCGCTTCGTGGCCGTAGCCGGTAACGATGTTGATCGCGCCAGCGGGAAAGCCCACCTCGGCGGCGATCTCGGCGATGCGCAAGAGCGACAGGCAGGCGTCTTCCGCGGGTTTGACCACGCAGGCATTACCGGCGGCCAATGCGCCGCCCACGCTACGCCCGAAGATCTGCAGCGGATAGTTCCAGGGCACGATGTGGCCGGTGACGCCATGGGGCTCGCGGATCGTGAGCACGGTGTAGCCGTTTTGATACGGGATCGTGGTGCCGTGCAGCTTGTCGGCAGCGCCGCCGTAGAACTCGAAATAGCGGGCGATGGCGATCACGTCCGCGCGCGCCTGGCGTGTGGGCTTGCCGCAATCGCGCGATTCGATCGCGGTGAGTTCGTCCACGTTATCCAACACCGCCAGCGACAGCTTCAGCAGCAAACGGCCACGCTCAGCGGCGGTCAGGCGGCCCCAGTCGCCTTCGAAGGCAGTGCGGGCAGCGCGTACGGCACGATCGATGTCCTGGGCGTTGCCGCGGGCAATGTGCTCGAACGTCTGGCCGTCGGAAGGATCGACGACGGCAATCGATTCGCCGCTTGCAGGCGACACGGGCTGGTTGGCGATGAAATGCGTTTTCATGACGAAGCAACGCTCCTCAAAATCGGACGGGGTTCGGAAGGAAGAGAGATTCAAACGAAAAACGGATGTGGACGAAGGTGCGCGAAAGGATGCCCACCAACGAGCGCGAACGATGCTCGGCAAGTGCCAGGCGCTGACGGCTGCGCGCCATCAAAACTGCACCGAGAGGCCGCCGTCGACCACCAGCACGTGGCCGTTGACGTAAGAGGCCGCGGGCGACGCCAGAAATACGGCAGCTGCCGCGATCTCGTGCGGCTCGCCCCAGCGCTTCAGCGGATTGCGCGCGGCGATCTGAGGGCCGATGGCGGGGTCGGCCACCATTTGCGCATTGGCCTCGGTGGCGAAGGTGCCCGGCGCGATGGCGTTGCTGGTGATGCCGAAAGTGGCGTACTCGGTGGCGAGCGCCCGCATCAAGCCGGTCAGTCCTTGCTTGGCCGCGGGATAGACGGCATCGCCGTCACGGGTGAGTTCGCCCACGATGGAAGTGACCGCGATCAGGCGGCCCCAGCCATGCTTGCGCATGCGTTCGGCGGCCAGTTTCGAGAGCGCGATGCCGGCAATGAGGTCGGTGTCGATCAATGCGCGGATGGCACCCAGATCGATATCGCGCAGGCGCGCCCGGTGGCGGGCGCCAACGTTGTTGACCAGAATATCCAGGCGACCGACATCGGTGTCGATGGCGCAAAACGCGGCATCGCGCGCGGCATCGTCGGCCACGTCGAATACCAGGGGATCGGCCGCCAGACCTTCTTCACGGAGTTGTGCGACCGTGGCCTGCACAACATCTTCGCGACGGCCGTTGATCAGGACGCGTGCACCGCATTGCGCCAGCGCGCGCGCCATGCACAGTCCCAAACCGCGGGTCGAGCCGGTAATGAGCGCCACGCGTCCTTGCAACGCGAAGCCATCGAGAATGTGCGGGGGGCCGCCGGCCATGCTGCGATCTCCTGTGCCGTGCGCGTCGGAATGCGCGCGTGCTTGTTAGCCTGACAGGATAGCGCAGCACGCCGCCCGGAGGGTGGGGCGGCTCGCGATCCGGCATGCAGGGCACGCGGATCGCGATGGATGCCAATCATTCGGCCGTGCTGGTCGCCGCTTTCTTGGCCGCAGCTTTCTTGGCAGGCGCCTTTTTGGCTGCAGCCTTCTTCACGGCCGGGGTTTTGGTCGCGGCTTTCTTAGCAGCTGCCTTCTTCGCCGGGGCTTTTTTCGCCGCCGTCTTGGTGGCGGCCTTGGCCGGTGCGCCTGCCGGCTTGCCCGCCGTTTTGCGGCCGGGCTTCTCGGGACGCGGTTCGAACTCGAATCCAACCTTGCCGTTTTCCTGACGCGACAAGAACGCCTTGAACTTGCGGTTGGTGCGGCTGGAGACGAAACCGTCCAGCAGATCGGTACGGCCTTCGTTCAGCAGCTTTGACATCTGCTCGCGCGAAATTTCCTGCTGCAGGATGACCTTGCCCGAACGGAAGTCGCAGGTTTTTTCAGGACCCACGGACTTCTCGCACACAAAGCTCATGCCATGCTCGAACACGCGCGACTGGCACTTCGGGCAGGGTCCCAATGTGGTCTGGGCGGAAAAATCGACCGGCTCATTGTCGTCCTCGTCGTTCTGACCGAAGTCGAATTCGAGCTTGTCTTCCGCCGTGATGCGCAGGATGGCGGCAAACGGCCGGCCCATCTTGCTGATGAAGCCTTGCAGCGGACCGATCTCACGCTTGGCCAGCAGCTCTTCCACTTCCGGCAGTTCGAACGTACGGCCACCCGGGTGCTTGCCGATCGAGAAGTCGCAGTTGGTGCAGGCGTAGCGACGGTAGTTTTCCTTCACGACGCCTTTGCATTTGGGGCAAGGCGTGGTCAGGGTGGCGTAGTCGCCGGGCACGGTGTCGCGTTCATATTCCTTGGCGCGCTTGACGATGATCTGGGTCATCTGCGCGATCTCGCGCATGAAGGCCGCGCGATCCAGGCCGCCCTGTTCGATCTGCTTGAGTTTGTGCTCCCAGCCGCCGGTGAGTTCGGGCGAGGTAAGTTCCTTCACGTCCAGTCCCGACAGCAACGTCATCAATTGACGCGCCTTGGCCGTGGGCACCAGATCGCGGCCTTCGCGACGCAGGTAGGTTTCGTTGATCAGGCCTTCGATGATGGACGCCCGCGTGGCCGGCGTGCCCAGGCCGCGCTCGGACATCGCTTCGCGCAGCTCTTCGTCTTCGACCAGCTTGCCGGCGCTTTCCATGGCGGACAGCAACGTGCCTTCGTTAAAGCGCGCCGGCGGCTTGGTGGCCAAACCGACCGCTTCGACGTTCTCCGTGCGCACCGTTTCGCCATCGGCCACGGCCACCAGATTGGCGTCGTCGTCCTGAGCATCCTTGCCGTAGACGGCCAGCCAGCCCGGTACCACCAGCACTTTGCCGTCGGTACGGAAGCGGTGCCCCGATACGGCGGTCATGCGGGTCGTGATGCGGTATTCGGCCGACGGGAAAAACACGGCCAGAAAGCGCTTGAGCACCAGGTCATACAGCTTGGCTTCGGCCTCGCTGAGGTTTTCGGGCACTTGCAGCGTGGGGATGATGGCAAAGTGATCCGAGACCTTTTTGTTGTCGAAGATCCGGCGGTTGGGTTTGACCCAGCCTTGTTCGACGACTTTGGCGGCATGACGCGCCAGCGCACCGGCAGGGCCTGTGCGGCTGCCGGACAGCACTTTCATCGTGTCGCCCACCGTGGCGACGTAATCTTCGGGCAGGTAGCGCGAGTCGGTTCGCGGATACGTCAGCGCCTTGTGACGCTCGTAAAGCGTTTGCGCCAGCGACAGTGTGGTCTTGGCCGAGAAGCCGAAGCGGCCGTTGGCCTCGCGCTGCAGCGACGTCAAGTCGTAGAGCGCCGGCGCGGCCTGGGTGGACGGCTTGGACTCTTCGGTCACGGTGCCGGGCTGAGCGCGGCATGCGGCCACGACGCTCAATGCGGCGGCCTGCGACCACAAGCGGGTTTCACGTTTTTCGGGATCGCGCTCGTCTTTCTTGTGTTCGGGGTCGATCCAGCGGCCTTCGTAGAGGCCTTGGGCGGCGACGAAGGTGCCGCGCACTTCCCAATAGTCGCGCGACACGAAGCGGCGGATGCGTTCTTCGCGTTCGGCCACGATCGCCAGCGTCGGCGTTTGCACGCGGCCCACGGGCGTCTTGAAGAACCCGCCGTCCTTGCTGTTGAACGCCGTCATGGCGCGCGTGCCGTTGATACCCACCAGCCAGTCGGCTTCGGCGCGCGAGCGGGCAGCCGCTTCGAGCGGCTTGAGCACGCTGTCGTCGCGCAGGTTATCGAACGCGTCGCGAATGGCTTGCTGCGTCATCGACTGCAGCCACAGGCGCTGGATCGGCTTCTTCACACCGGAGTACTGCACGATGTAGCGGAAGATCAGTTCGCCTTCGCGGCCCGCGTCACAGGCGTTGATGATGGCGTCCACATCCTTGCGCTTGGCCAGCCGGACCAGGAGTTTCAGCCGCTCGGCCGACTTCTTGTCGGTGGGGCCAAGTTCGAATTCGGGCGGGATCACCGGCAGATGGGTAAAGCTCCATTTGCCTTTGACCGGATCATTGGGGGCGACAAGGCTGAGCAAATGACCGATACTCGAGGCCAGGACGTAACGTTCGCTTTCAAAATAGTCGCCTTCGCGCGCGAATCCCCCCAAAGCACGGGAGATATCGAGAGCGACCGAGGGCTTCTCGGCAATAATCAGCGTTTTATTCATCGGAATCCAGTGGCGGCGGTCAGCCGCAATAGCGCGGATGATACGAGCGGAGTTTCGTGAGATGCAAGTCCAAGTCGCTATTAAGGGCGGATCGGAACAACACAGATGGGTGACGTTTCTGGCGCGATTCGCGCTGACGCTGGGCGCTGTGTTGCTCGCAAGCGGCCTGATTTGCTTCATCGCGGCCAATTGGGCCCAGATGACGAAAACCATGCGGTTGGGGGGCGTGCAAGTCGTTTTGCTCTTGTTGGTGGGGGCGGCGCTGGCGGCTTATCCGCGTTGCGCGAGGGCCGCTGGGGTACGCCAGGCTGTGCCGGCAATATTGCTCGGTTTGGGCGGTGTGGCGATCGGGGGTTTGCTGGCTGTCATCGGACAAGCGTATCAGACCGGCGCCGATTCCTGGATGTTGTTCGCCGGCTGGGCCGTCCTGCTGCTGCCTTGGGCGGCCGCCGCCCGAGCGCCAGGTGTGTGGCTTTTGTGGTGCGCGATCGTCAACGTGGCCGCGATCATGTGGTGGGGCACGCGCGACAACGGGCCGCTCAGCCTGCTCGATTCCAGCGTGCCGGGGATTTTCCTGGCCGGCGTCAATCTGGTGCTGGTGGCCGGCTGGGAGTTCGCGCTGCGCAGCAAAATGGCGCGGCCCACCCCAGCCACCCACGCCATGATCGCGATCGTGGCGGCCGTATGCATCGTGAGCGCATCCTCCGGCGCGCTCACCAGCAGTCATCTCTATAGCGGCGAAGGCCGATTCTCGATCACACTCTGGGTCTTCGTTACCCTGGGCGCCGGTGCTTACTACCGTTATCAGCGTCTCGATCGTTCGATTCTGGCCCTCCTGGCACTGGGCGCCATGGCCATGTCGCTGCGCATTCTGTTCGATCTGCTGGGGCCGCGGATGGACGAGGTGCTCATGCTGCTCGTGCTGGCCGTGATGGTGATCGGTCAGTCGGTGCTCATTGCGCGGTGGTTGAAAGCGCTGCCCGTGTCACGGCCTGCGCCATCCGCGCCGGCAGCGATGCCAACGGCATCCGCTGCGCCGACGTCTTCTTCCTCACCGCCAACGCCGCCCGCCGCACCCAACGCTGCGGCGGTGTCTGCGGGAACGCCATGGCCGGCCAACGGGCTATCGGCCGACGTTGCCGAGGATGCGAGTGCCTCGCCCACAGCAGGCACGGACGGATCGGCGCCTGCGTCGGCAATGCATGCCGGCACGGCCTCCGAAGCGGCAAACCACGACGCCGAAACCAATGGGATCGTGCAGGCCGTGCTCGGCGTGAGTGCCTGGTTGTCGATGGGGCTGATTGCCGCCGTACTGGTATTCAGCGGGTTGGTGGATAGCGAGGCAACGGCGATCACGGTGGGTGCCATTGCCGCCCTGTTGGGCCTGCTGGTGCTGAAGGGCAATCCTGGCGCGTTCATGCGGCAGGCGGCCATTTCTCTCGGGGTGGCAGGGCAGGCGTTATTGACCACGGGTTTGGTGATGACCCAGGGTCCTGTCGCGACAGGGCTGATCATGACGGTGGTGGCGGTCGTCATGATCGTGCTGGCTGACGATCCGGTGTGGCGATTCGTGAGCGGGCTGGTATTGGCCGCAGGCCTGACGGTTTTCGTCGTGTTCGACAACGGCGTGCCGGTATTGGCCGTGCTTGCGCTCGGCGTGAGTGCCGGACTGTTGTTGATCGCTGCCTTGCGATTCGGCTATGCAAAAGTCCTGCCGGTGGCATGGGCCCTGGCGATCGGGGCGCACGTGGTGGTGGCGTTCGGCGACTACAGCCAAGGGTTTGTCTACTTGGAAAACGATCGCGCCATGGCGATGGTCAAGTGGATGATGGGCGCGTATTACGCCATTTCGCTATTGCCGACGCTGATGGCGCTGGTGATCGTGACGCAACCTGGACGGGCGTTCGACCGGCGGCTTGCCATCGCCTTGCCGGCGATCATGCTGGCGTTTGCGTGGCCGTTGTCGTTCGTACCGGGCGCGGCATTGGCCGTGACGTGGATTCTGGCCGGGTTCGCCTGGGGACGCCCGATATGGCAGGCGTTCGGCGCTGCGATGATGGCGACATTCCTTTGGATGTTCTATTACGATCTGGGCATGCCGCTGCTCGCCAAGTCGTACCTGCTGCTCGCAACGGGGGCCGCATTATGGCTGGTGGGCGCCGCGCCCACGCTGTGGCGGCGGATGCGAGCACGGCGGGCAGCGCGCGGCACGGCAGCCGCGCCTGCCGATATCGTCGACCGCTACTGGCGTGTGGCGGTGTTGGGCGGTCTGGGCGTCATCCTGGCGCTGGCCAACGCCAGCATCTATCGCTACGAAACCATCCTGGCCACGGGCCGCACGGTGATGCTCCAGTTGGCGCCCGTGGATCCGCGGGCGTTGCTGCAAGGCGATTACATGGCGCTGCGGTTTGACGTCGCGCGTCAGGTCGAGCGCGCGCGCTACAAGGCGCGCGCCGAGGCGGCGTCAGCCAATCCCGTCACCTCGCCGGGCGAACGGCCTGCCCTGGATGGATATCTGGTGCTTGAACTCGATCGCGATGGCATTGCGCAATTGGCGCGCATCCAGCCCGCACGTACCCCGCTCAACTCGGGTGAGACGTTGCTGCGCTATCGGATCCGCAACGACCAAACCTATATCGTCACGAATGCATTCTTCTTCCCGGAGGGCGAGGCCAAGCATTTCGAGGCAGCGCGCTTTGGCGAGTTGCGCGTCAGCGCCGAAGGTACCGGCTTGCTGGTCAGGCTGCGAGACGGCGATTTGAACCCGCTTTAGTCGCAGATGATCCTGGTTGGCCGACGTTGCAGGCTGGAAGTTGTACGATGCCGGCGACGTCAGACCTTCGGCGCTGGCCGATTTGCCGCGAAACGTGCCGACCATATCGGCACCGCGCGCACCCAGAAATCCGCCGCGTCGCGCGCGGGCAACGCGGCGAAGCCCAATGCCTGCCAGGCGGCATTGAGCGTGGCTACCGGTGCGGACACATCCAGCGCCGGCGCGTTGTTTTGTTTCGATAGCTTGAACCCGGTCGCGGCGTCCACGATCAGCGGCACATGCATCATCCGCGGGTTGGGCACGTCCAGCAGCCGCTGCAGGGCGCGCTGACGGGACGTGGACGTGAGCAGGTCCGCGCCGCGCACGATATCCGTTACACCTTGATCGGCATCGTCCACCACGACGGCAAACTGGTATGCCCAGAGCCCGTCGGCCCGCTTGATCACGAAATCGCCCACCTCATGGGCCACATCCTGCGACTGCGGGCCGAGCCACCGGTCGTCGTACCGGTCGACGCCCGGCGGCACGCGAACGCGCCAGGCGCGGGCGGTGCGCCCCGGCGCCAGGCCGTGACTACAGGTGCCGGTGTAGGGCCGTTCGGTGCTGTCGGTAGCGTTGGCTGCCGGAGGGGCGTTGAACTCGCTGGTCGCATTGCCGCGACCGTCGACAGTGCCACTACCGTCGGCAGTGCCGTTACCGTCGACAGCGTCGCTGCCGTTCACGTTGGTTGTAGCGATTCGCTTGGCCGCCGCCTCGGTGATTTCGCGGCGGGTGCAGCCACAGCCGTAGATCAATCCACGTTCGGCAAGTCCGGCCATCACCGCCTCGTAGCGCGCATCGCGCTGCGATTGCCGCATCACCTGGCCGTCCCAGTGCATGTTCAAGGCGATCAATTGGCGTTGGATGACCGCATCCGCGCCCGGCACGGTGCGAGGGCGGTCTACGTCTTCGATGCGCAGCAGCCAATGACCCGCATGGGCACGGGCATCAAGAAAGCTGGCCATGGCCGCCACCAGCGATCCCGCGTGCAGCGGGCCGCTGGGGCTGGGCGCGAATCGGCCGACGTAGGCGGGGGGCGAGCCCCCGACGATAAGCGACACCACGACGCCTTAGTGCAGGCGGCGCACGCCCTCGTCGTCCAGCAGCTCTTCGAGAACGAGGTTGTCGATCTCGGCTTCCTGGCTCCAGAGCACCATCAACGCGATGATCTTGATCTTGGCCAACGGCACCGGGGATTCCGGCGACGCGTAGGCACGTTCAAGCACGATCTCACGCAGGGGAGCGGGCAGGATGCCGGCGGACTCGAGGAAAGCGACGAAGCCGATGGCTTCGGTGCCCACTTGCTGGTACTCGCTATCGGTGTAGATGCGGGTGCCCGAGCTGGGGACGTGCGCCAGATCGACGCAGCGCTCAGTGGTTTCCGCCAGGCCGTAGAGCCAGCCCAAGGCGTCGTCGATGTCCTCGTGCTCGAAGCCGGCCGCAGCCAGACGCTTTGCGAGGACATCTGCCGCGGGACATGCTTGCGGCGTGTAGTAATTCTCGAACAGGTAAACCAGGATATCGAACATAAGTCGCAGTAAGTGAGCCTGCCTGCACAGTTGGCCCGCGTATCGGCAAACCAGCAGACACGAAATTCAAGTTACGCTCATCTGAAGCGAGCGGCAACTGCGTAACAAACAGACGGTGGCGATATTCAGGTTAACGGTTAAACGAACTGAGACCCTATTGTGCGGCAGAAGCGCCAGCGAATCAAACGACCTTGATGGCTTCGTTCAGTCAGAGGGCTTGTGGTGCGATGGCATCATCCCCTCGTCCTATACCGCCAGCGCCGTCTGCTTGCGCATCCGCGCCATTTGGCTGAAGACGGCGGGCAGGGCGATCAGCACACCGATCACGCCGCTGGTGATGCCGGGCTTGATGATTAGCAGCGCGCCCACGACGCACAGCACCCGCTCCCAGGTGGTCATCGTGATGAACAGATACTTGGAGAGCGCAGCCGACAGCAACACCAGCCCGATCGCGCAGCCGATGAAGGTCACGAAAAAGTCCGGCCACGTGAAGCCTTGCACCGAGATCAGCAGCGCGGGCGAAAACACGAAAACGAACGGCACGATGAGCTTGGTGATGCCCAGCCTGAACGCGGTGTTGGCCGTGGCCATGGGATCGCTCCCCGCCAGCCCCGCCGCGGCATAGGCAGCTAGCGCGACCGGTGGCGTGATATCGGCCAGCAGGCCGAAATAGAACACAAAGAAATGCGCGGCGATCGGTTGCACCCCCAACTGCACCAACGTGGGCGCGGCCACCGTGACCATGATGATGTAGTTGGCCGTGGTGGGAACGCCGCAGCCCATCAGAATGCAGACGAAGCCCGTCATGATGAGCGCCATCGTCAGCGTAATGGCTTGCGTATCGGTAAAGGCCGCCAGGAAGTCTGGCGTGATGGCCTGAAAGCCCATGGCCAGGGCTTGGGACGCGCTGATCACGATGTAGGAGATCTTGAACCCCACACCGGTAAGCGTGACCACACCGATCACGATGCCCACGCAGCCGGCGGCGGCGCCCACGGCCAGGGCGTATTTGGCGCCCGTCTCGAAGGCGTCGTACAGATCGCGCCACTTCAGCCGCTGCGCCGGGTTGAGCATGCCGACGATGATGCAGCCGGTGATGCCGGCGAAGGCCGCGAGATAAGGCGTGCGGCCGCTGGCGAGTACGCCGACCAGCATGATGAGCGGAATCAGCGTGGGCCAGCGCTGCTTGAACGACTGCACCAGATGCGGCATTTCTTCGGCCGTCATGCCGCGCAGGCCCTGGCGCTTGGCTTCGAAGTGCACCTGCATGAACATGCCGAAGAAGTACAGCGCGGCTGGGCAGATCGCGGCGATGGCGATCTGCTGGTAAGGAATGCCCAGAAATTCGATCATCAGAAAGGCCGCCGCGCCCATGATGGGCGGCGTGATCTGCCCACCGGTGCTCGAGGCGGCTTCGACCGCCGCCGCGAAGTGGCGCGGATAACCAGTGCGGATCATGGCGGGAATGGTGAGCGAGCCCACCGTGACGGCATTGGCGACCGACGATCCCGACAGCATGCCGAACATGGCCGAGCCGAACACCGATACCTTGGCCGGGCCGCCGGCATACCGCCCGGCGACGGTGGAAGCCACATCCAGAAAGAGCTGGCCGAGGCCGATGCGTGTGGCGAGCACGCCAAACAGCACGAAGTGGAAGACGTAGGTGGCCACCACGCCCACGGCAATGCCGTAGACGCCCTGACTGGTGAGATACAGGTGGTTGACCAGCTGCGACCACGTGTTGCCTGCATGTTGGAACAGGCCGGGAAAGATCTGGCCGAACATGGCGTAGGCCATGAATACCAACGCGATGATGGTGAGCGGCCAGCCCATCGCGCGGCGCGTGGCTTCCAGCAGGCCCACGATCAGGATCGTGCCCATGACCACGTCCAGCGTATCGGGATTGCCGATGCGGAAGGCCAGGTCATCGAAGATGTAGGGGATGTAGAGCACCGTCAACGCAAGTGCGATGGCGATCGCCCAGTCGTAGAGCGGCACACCACCCGGCGTCCACCAGGTATGGCGCGGCTCGCGTTCGTAGTGAGCCTTGCTGAATCCGAACACCAGAAAAATCAGGCTCAAGACGAAGGCGAGGTGAACCCCTCGATGCGTGGCCTCCCGCAAGAGACCGAAGCCTGCCGTGTAGTAATGGAAGATCGACAGCGTCACGAGCAGAAAAGAAACCAGCATGGCAGCCGATCGGTGCAGCGGACGAAAGCGGATCTCAGGATCGAACTTTTCTGCGAGCTGCTGGGTTTTTTCGAGATCGATTTGCATGAGAGGTACCGTCGCAAAAAAGCGTCGCGGCGGCCTCGATATGCCCGAGACCGCCGGTAAAGGAAAGGCCGCGTGGCGCCTGTCTTACTTCAACAGGCCGACTTCCTTGTAGTACTTCTCGGCGCCGGGATGAAACGGAATGCCAGCGCCCTTGACGGCGTTTTCACGCGTGATCATCTTGCCCTTGGCATGACCGCTATCGAGCGTTTTGCGCGTGGTGTCGTTGTAGAGCGTCTTGGTCATCTCGTAGATGACATCGGTAGGAATCTTGGCCGACGTGACCATCTGCGCATTCACCGAAATGGTCTTCGTCTCGCCCACGCCTTGGTAGGTATTGGCCGCGATGACGTCGGGCGTGAAGAACTCCTGCTTCTGGCGCAGGCTGTCGATCTCGGGGCCCACCAGCGATACGAGTTCGATGCCGCCGCCGCTCGAGGCGAGCTCGGCGATCGCGCCGGCCGGTGCACCGCCCACGAAGAAGAACGCATCCAGCCCGCCATCCTTGAGCTTGTCGCCCGCCTGGTTGGGCTTGAGGTATTCGGCCTTGATGTCCTTTTCTGTAATGCCGTAGGCGCCCAGGATCAACCGTACGTCGACGAGCGTGCCCGAACCGGGCTCATCCATCGACACACGTTTGCCCTTCAGGTCGGCCACCGATTTGATGCCCGCGCCTTTGCGCGTGACGAGATGAATGCTCTCCGGAAATAGCGTGGCGACCAGACGCAAGCCGTCCGCTTTGGGCCGGCCCTCGAAGGTGCCCGTGCCGCTATAGGCCCAATAGGCCACATCGGATTGCGTGAAACCGGCTTCGAGCGAACCGCCCTGGATGCCGTTGATGTTGGCCACCGAACCGTTGGATGCCACGGCGGTGGCGATGAGTTTGCCCGGTACCGAGACCGAGTTTGCGATCATGCCGCCCACAGGGTAGTAGGTGCCGGCCGTGCCTCCCGTTCCGATGCGGAAGAATTGTTGCGCCTGTGCGCCGGTGGCGGCAGTGGCGAGAACGGCGGCAAGCGACAGCGTTTTAACCCAGGTATTCAACGACATGAAGGCTTCTCCAAAGGACTGCTCGATGACGTGACTTGGGCGCCCATCCCCTCAGACAGGCGCGCGATGCGGCACAAGCCATCAACCGTCTGTGCATGCGGTGTGATAATGGCTCGCTTGTGTCAGTTTGGCACGCGATGTATCTCAAGCCAACGCCTACGGCATCATGGTTTGCCCCAACTAGGAGAGATCGATTTATGACGTTCGACGCTACCGATGATGCTGCCATCACCGCGTTTATCGACATCGAGGTACCGCCGCCCGCACGCGTGGGCGACGCAGCCTCGGAGATCGACACGCCGTCGCTCGTGCTCGATCTGGAGGTGTTCGACGCCAATCTGGCGCGCATGCAGGCGTGGGCTACCCAGCATGGCGTGGGCTTGCGCGCGCACGCCAAGGCACATAAATGCCCCGAGGTCGCCTTGCGGCAGATCGCCTTGGGGGCCGTGGGCATCTGCTGTCAGAAAGTGAGCGAAGCCGTGCCTTTCGTGCAAGCCGGCGTGGACGATATTCTGATCAGCAATCAGGTGGTGGGCGCGCCCAAGTTGGCGTTACTCGCGCGGCTCGCGCGCCGAGCACGCATGGCGGTGTGTGTGGACGATGCCACCAATCTTGCCGATATTGCGGCAGCCATGCAGCACGCCGGCACCACCATCGATATCCTGGTGGAGATCGATGTGGGGCAGGGGCGCTGCGGCGTACCGGACGCGGCTGGCGCCTGGACCTTGGCGCAGTACGCGGCTACGACGCCGGGCCTGCGGTTTCGCGGCCTGCAGGCCTATCACGGGTCGGTGCAGCATGTGCGCGATCCAGCGGCGCGCGCGGCCATTTGCGCGGAGGTCGCCGCGCGTATCCAGGCCGTGGTCGCGCACTTGAGCGAACGCGGTATTGCGTGCGCCGACATCAGCGGCGCCGGCACAGGCTCGGCGCAATTCGATGCGGGCAATGGCCTCTATACCGAATTGCAGGCCGGCAGCTACGCCTTCATGGATGTGGATTACGGCAGCAACGCGTGGGACGACGTGCTGGCGTTCGATGTGAGCCTCACGCTGTTGAGCACGGTGATGAGTGTGGCCACGCCGGGCCGCGCGGTGCTGGATGCCGGACTGAAATCGATGACGATCGAGTCGGGCCTACCCCGCGTGCTGGGCCGCGAGGGCTTGCGCGTGGCGCAGGTCAACGACGAGCATGCCGTGGTGGCGGTCGAGTCGGGTGACGCGCCCGCGTTGGGCGACAAGCTAGCGCTCGTGGTGCCGCACGTTGATCCGGCTTTCAATCTGCACGACACGGTCGTGGCCGTGCGCGGCGGCCGGGTCGAAGGCTTGTGGGCGATCGCGGCTCGGGGATTGAGCCGCTAGTTGCGCCCGTTTGGGGCTCGCCGAGGCCGTGGCTCGCGGCGGGTAGGGTCAGCAACCAACTGGGTCAGTAAACAACAAGGCCGGCAACTGAAAGGCCAGCAACTGAAAAGAGCAACTGAAAAGAGCAACTGAAAAGAGCAACTGAAAGGAGCAACTGAAAGGAGCAACTGATGGCGAGCGGCGCTGCGGCCGCCGCCTCGATGACCTGCATCAGTCGAGCTGCGCGCCGGAGCGCTTGACGGCATCGCCCCATTTGACGATTTCGCTGTCGATATACGCGCCGGTTTCGGCCGGCGTCTTGATCATCGGCTCGGCGCCGCGATCGCGCAGGAACTGCGCCATGTCCGGTTGCTGAAGCACGCGGCCGATCGCCTCGTTCATATAGGTCACGGCTTCGGGTGGCGTGCCGGCCGGCGCGAGCACCACGGCCCAGCCGATCGCCTCGAAGCCGGGATAGCCGGATTCAGCCACGGTGGGTACGTCGGGCAATTGCGAAATGCGCTGAGCGGACGTCACCGCCAGAGCGATAGCGCGTTTGGACTGCAAGCTGGTCATCGCTGCCGTCACCGAATCCACCATCAAGGGCACCTGGTGACCCAGGAAATCCGCTTGCGCCGGGCCACTGCCGCGATAGGGAATGTGGCGGATCTGAATCTGCGCGGCCGCCTTGAACATCTCGGCCGACAGATGTTGCGTGCCGCCTACGCCAGCGCTGGCGTAGGCCAGTTCGTCGGGATGGGCGCGAGCGTCCTTGACCAGATCGGCGATCGAATTGATGCCCGACTGCGGATTGGCCAGGAACACGAGCGGCACGGAAAACACGCTGGCGACCGGCGTGAAATCTTTCTTCAGGTCGTAGCGCAGCGACGTGTACAGCGTGCGGTTGACCGCGGCGGCGCTGGCCGGCATCACGAAGGTGTAGCCGTCGGCATCGGCACGTGCGGCTTGTTCCAGGCCGATATTGCTGCCGGCGCCGGCCTTGTTTTCGATGATGATCGGCTGCTTGATGATCGGGCCCAGACGCTCGGCCATGGCACGCGCGAAAATGTCGGTCGCCTGTCCCGGCGGGAACGGCACGATCAGGCGGATGGGGCGGTCGGGGTATTGTGCCAACGCAGCATTGCTGGCCACGGCCAAGCACAGGCCGAGAAGAAGACGTTTCATAGCAAGGTCTCGAAAATATAAGCGCGGGCGATGCCGGCGGAAAGCGATACAAGTGAGCGAAGACGGCATTGCAGGGGCCGCGAGTCAGGCCCCTGTCGACTCGTCTGACGCACCTTGTGGGCATGCCGCGAGCATTTTTGACGACGGGCGTCACGATAGCATCCCCGTGCGGTGCTAAATTGTGCGGTTACGCCACATCGGTGGTCTTACTCTTGCCGTTTCAGGAACTGCACATGGCCTTGAATGATTACGATGTCTCGTCTTTGATGGACATCACCTCGCGTCCCGACCTCGTTTTCGTCAAGGGTCAGGGCTCCTGGCTCGAAGACAACAGCGGCAAGCGATATCTGGATTTCATTCAGGGCTGGGCCGTGAACTGCCTGGGCCATAGCGCGCCCGAGATGAAGCAGGCCCTCGTCGCGCAAGCCGATAAGCTCATGAACCCGTCGCCGGCGTTCTACAACGAGCCGTCCATCGCGCTGTCACTGCGTCTCACGCAGGCATCCTGCTTCGATCGTGTGTTCTTCGCCAACAGCGGCGCCGAAGCCAACGAAGGCGCGATCAAGCTCGCGCGCAAATGGGGCCGGGTCAAGCGCAATGGCGCCTACAAGATCATCACGATGGATCACGGCTTTCACGGCCGTACGCTCGCCACGATGTCGGCGTCGGGCAAACCGGGTTGGGGCACGATGTTCGCGCCGCAGGTGGACGGTTTCCCCAAGGCCAATCTGAACGATCTGGCGTCCGTCGAGGCGTTGATCGACGATCAGACGGTCGCCATCATGCTCGAACCGGTGCAGGGCGAGGGCGGCGTCATTCCCGCCACCAAGGAATTCATGCAAGGCCTGCGCCGTCTGGCCGACACACACAAGCTGCTGTTGATTGTGGATGAAGTGCAGACGGGCATGGGCCGCTGCGGCACGATGTTCGCCTATCAATTGTCGGACGTGGTGCCGGACATCATGACGCTGGGCAAGGGCATCGGCGGCGGTGTGCCGCTGGCTGCACTCTTGGCGCGCCAGGACGTGTGCGTGTTCTCGCATGGCGACCAGGGTGGCACGTACAACGGCAATCCGCTGTCCACGGCCGTGGGCGTAGCGGTGTTCGATGCGCTTGCGGCGCCGGGCTTCCTGGACGGCGTCAAGGCACGTGCCCAGCAGTTGCAGAGGGGCCTGATGACCATTTCCGACAAACACGGCATGGGCGGCGAACGCGGTCATGGTCTCTTGCGTGCGTTGATCCTCGACCGCGACGACGGTCCCGCGATTGTGGAAGCGGCGCGCACCCGGGCGCCCGAAGGTCTGCTGCTGAATGCACCGCGTCCCAATCTGCTGCGCTTCATGCCGGCCCTGAACGTGACCGAGCAAGAAATGGCCACGATGCTCAGGCAGCTCGACGAGCTGATCGTGGCGGTTCGCAAGGGTTGATGGTTGCGGTTCGCAAAGGCTAATGGTTGCGGGCCGCAACGGTTGATCGTAGCGGCCCGCAACGGCGCATGGTGGCAGCCCGCAACATCTAATCGTAGCGGCGAAACGGATAATCGTAGCGGCCAAACGGCTGATCGTAGCGGCGAAACGGCTGATCTCAGCGGTCCGCATGGGCGGATCGGAGAGCACCGAATTTGCTTCATATCGTCAGTTAGCTAAGTGACGATGTGAGGCGGGCGCAGGCGCACGCACACGTCCTCGGCAAGGTCGGCGTCATTCGACACGACATGTCAGACGCAGATGCCGCCGACGCAGAAGCAGACGCCGAAGCAGAGGCAAACGCAGAACCAGAGGCAAACGCACAACCAGAGGCAAACGCTGAAGCAGAGGCAAACGCTGAAGCAGAAGCAAACGCCGCCGCAAACGCAAACGCCGTCGTCGACGTCAGGCCGGTCGCGCGACCGGCTCTTCGTCAGGATGCAGCGACTTGAGGTTGCGCAACTCGGGGAATAGCCACATCCAGATTCCCGCGATGGCAATCGTGCCCAGGCCGCCGATCACCACGGCCGGCGCGGCGCCCACGAGCGCTGCAACCACGCCCGATTCGAACTCCCCCAATTGATTGGACGTGCCGATAAAAAGGGTGTTGACGGCGCTCACCCGCCCAAGCATCTCGTCGGGCGTGTTGAGCTGCACCAGCGAAGAGCGCACCACGACGCTGATGGCGTCGGCGGCCCCCAGCACCACCAGGGCCGCGACCGAGATCGGAATCGACGTGGAGATGCCGAACACGACCGTCGCCAGGCCGAACATTCCAATTGCCGCAAACAGCTTGTGACCGATATTGCCCTCCAGCCCACCGCTACGCGCCAGCGCTAACGACATCAGTACCGCACCACACGCCGGTGCGGCGCGCAGGAAACCCAGCGCCCACGGGCCGGCATGCAGGATGTCCTTGGCGAACACGGGCAGCAATGCCGTGGCGCCGCCCAACAGCACCGCAAACAGATCCAGCGAGAGCGTGCCCAGCAGAATGCGGCGGCGCGCGATAAATGACAAGCCGGCAAAAATGGTGCGCCACGTTGTGGGCGCGCGCTTGGCAGGCGTGCGCCGGATGGGCAGCGACACAATCGCCGCCAAGGCCGTCAGGTGCATGGCCGCGGCCGCCAGGTAAATGCCGCCCGCGCCAAAGCCATAGCCGATCCCCCCCAACGCCGGCCCGGCGATTTGCGCCACTTGGTTGCTCGATGCCGCCAAGGCCGTCGCGCGCGGAATCCATTCGCGCGTGACGACTGCAGGAATGAGGGTAGAGAGTGTGGGGGCCTCGAAGGCGCGCGCGGCGCTCAACGCGATGATGGTGACGTACACCAGCAGCTTGTCGGCGTGCCCGGTAAGCGAGGCCACGGCTAGAACGGTGGTGGCGATGGCTTCGAGCGCCAGGCAGCAGGCCACGATCTTGCGCCGATCGAACTTGTCGGCCGCATGACCCACGACCAAGGTCAGAATCACCATGGGTGCAAACTGCGCCAGGCCGATCATGCCGAGATCGAATGCGCTGCCGGTCATGTCGTACACCTGCCAACCTACGGCCACCGACACGATTTGGAAGGCCAGCGACGAGGCAAAGCGCGCGACGAGGAAACGCGCGAACGCCGGGTGCGCGGCAAGCAGAGTAGGGGCAGCAGGAGGCATCGGCGGATCGTACCTGGGGCGGGCTTACGACCGCTTGAAGCGCCGCACACAACGCGGCCGCGAAGGCCGCTACGTTACGCCGCTTGCGACCCGCCCACAAGCACCCCGACTGTTGCTCAAGCCGTTGCTTTCGCCTCGATCGCCAACAGCACGGCGCCATCGGTAACCTGATCGCCAATACCGAAGAACACCTCGCCCACCTGGCCCGCTTCGGGCGCAGTGATCGTGTGCTCCATCTTCATGGCTTCCATGACCAGCAACGCCTGCCCGCGTTCGACGGTGTCACCCGCGGCCACATGCACGGCAATGATCTTGCCCGGCATGGGGGCCGTGAGACTGCCGGCATGATCGCCTGCATCGTCGTCGGCGTGCGCGAGCGGATCGCGCCATGTGAGCGCAGTGGTATTGCCCTCGCGGAACACCACCACGCGCTCGCCTTGCCAGATCACGGTGCCGTGCACGCGCCGATCCGGCAAATGCGCTTGTACCGTCATGCTGCGCGGATCGGCCGCATCGGGCGCGGGCTCGGTGGTGAACGTGACCGCGACCGCGCCGTCGTTGGCGCCGCCTTCCTCACTGTCGTCCGCGCCGATGCGCCACTGCCCGTGGTGACGAGTGGCGGTGACCGTGCTGGGATGCTCACGATCCACGAACGTAAAGCTGCGGCGATATGCCGACTGGCCGCGCCAGCCGTCGCTTGCGCCCCACGGATCGGCCCAGGCGCCGCGTTGTGGCGTTGGAGAGGCCGCGCCGGTGGCGGCATGACCACCCGCATGTACGGCCGCGCCCGAGGGCGCCGCCGCAGCACCGTCGCGCAAGGGTGCGGCAATTTGGCTGATGGCGGCCAGCAGCAGATCGTCCTGGCCGGTGGCTACCGCGCCGGCCTCGGGCAGCAGGGTGGCCCGGCGGCGTTCGATCAGCCCGGTATCGAGGTCGGCGGCGGCAAACGCCTCGTCGCGCATCAGGCGCAGCAAGAATGCGGCGTTGGTCTGCACACCCACGACTTGGGTGGCGGCGAGTGCCTGGATCATGCGCTGGCGCGCCTGATCGCGGTCGGCGCCAGCCACGATGATCTTGGCGATCATGGGGTCGTAAAAGGGCGAAATGGTATCGCCTTGGCGCACCCCGCCGTCCACGCGCAACTCGCCCAGGGCAAAGGCGGTGTGCGGCGGCAAGGCCAGGTGGGCAAGCGTACCGATCGAAGGCAGGAAGCCGTTGTCGGGGCTTTCCGCATACAGCCGCGCTTCGATGGCGTGGCCATGGATGTGCAGCATGTCTTGCGTGGCGGGCAGGGGCTCGCCCGCGGCCACGCGCAACTGCCATTCGACCAGATCGGTGCCGGTGATGAACTCGGTGACCGGATGCTCGACCTGCAGTCGCGTGTTCATTTCCATGAAGTAGAACCGGCCATCGGGCTCGACGATGAATTCCACCGTGCCCGCACCCACGTAGTTGACCGCGCGTGCGGCGGCCACGGCGGCATCGCCCATGGCCTTGCGGCGTTCAGGCGTCATGCCGGGGGCGGGCGCCTCTTCGATCACCTTCTGGTGGCGCCGCTGTACCGAGCAATCGCGTTCGAACAAATGCACGCAGTTGCCATGCGTATCGGCAAACACCTGGATTTCGATATGACGCGGCTTCTGCAAATAACGTTCGATCAGTACGCGATCGTCGCCAAAGCTGGTCAGCGCCTCGCGTTTGCACGACGTGAGCGCATCGGCGAATGCCGCCGTGGTTTCCACCACGCGCATGCCTTTGCCGCCGCCGCCCGCACTTGCTTTGATGAGCACGGGGTAGCCGATGCGATCGGCTTCACGATGCAAGAGCGCGGGGTCCTGGTCGTCGCCGTGATAGCCGGGCACCAATGGCACGCCGGCTTTTTCCATCAGCGATTTGGCTGCCGATTTGCTGCCCATGGCTGCGATGGCTGAGGGGGGCGGCCCTACGAAGATCAGGCCAGCATCTGCCACGCTTTGCGCGAAGGCTTCGTTTTCCGACAGGAACCCGTAGCCGGGATGGATCGCGTCGGCACCCGCCGCGCGCGCGGCCGCCAGCACGACATCACCGCGCAAATAACTTTGTCGCGGCTCGGAACCGCCGATATGAATCGCGGTGTCGCAGGCCGCGACGTGGCGCGAATCGGCATCCGCATCCGAATACACGGCGACGGTGCGCAGGCCCATGCGACGCGCGGTGGCGGCGACGCGGCAGGCGATTTCGCCGCGGTTGGCAATCAATATGGTCGAAAACACAGTGTCTCCTCTCGAACCGGTTGCCCGATCACATACGGAACACGCCGAAGCGTGTATCGCCAATAGGCGCGTTCAGGGCAGCGGACAATCCCAGGGCCAGCACGCGGCGGGTATCGGCCGGCGCGATGATGCCGTCGTCCCACAGTCGTGCGGTGGCGTAATAGGGATGACCCTCGCGTTCGTATTGTTCGCGGATGGGCGTTTTGAATGCCTGTTCGTCTTCGTCGGACCACGTTTGCCCGCGGGCTTGCAGACCGTCGCGGCGCACGGTGGCCAGCACGCTGGCCGCCTGTTCGCCGCCCATCACGGAGATGCGTGCGTTGGGCCACATGAACAGCATGCGCGGCGAATAGGCGCGGCCGCACATGCCGTAGTTGCCGGCGCCGAAAGAGCCGCCGATGATGATCGTGAACTTGGGCACGGCGGCCGTGGCGACGGCGGTAACCATCTTGGCGCCGTGGCGCGCGATGCCCTCGTTTTCGTATTTGCGTCCCACCATGAAGCCGGTGATGTTCTGCAGGAACACCAGGGGAATCTTGCGCTGGGCGCACAACTCGATGAAGTGCGCGCCTTTCTGTGCCGACTCGGAAAACAGGATGCCGTTGTTGGCGACGATGCCTACCGGCATGCCGTGGATGTGCGCAAAGCCCGTGACGAGCGTGGTGCCGAAGCGGGCTTTGAATTCGTCGAAATCCGAGCCGTCGACGATGCGTGCAATCACTTCGCGCACGTCGTAAGGCTTGCGGGTATCGGCGGGGATGATGCCGTTGAGCTCGGCCGGATCGTAGTGCGGCTCGCGCGGCGCCACGCAGGCCATGCCGTGATCGGGCTTCGCGCGGTTCAGGCGCGCGATCGATTGCCGGGCCAGCCGCAACGCATGCGTATCGTTGGCAGCGAGATGATCGACCACGCCGGACAGGCGCGTGTGCACATCGCCGCCGCCCAGATCTTCGGCGGTGACTTCTTCGCCGGTGGCTGCCTTGACGAGCGGCGGGCCGCCCAGAAAGATGGTGCCCTGGTTGCGCACGATGATCGATTCATCGCTCATGGCCGGCACATAGGCGCCGCCCGCTGTGCAAGAACCCATCACCACGGCGATCTGTGCGATGCCTTGCGATGACATCACCGCCTGGTTGTAGAAGATCCGGCCGAAGTGATCGCGATCGGGAAAGACCTCATCCTGCTGCGGCAGGTTGGCACCGCCCGAGTCGACCAGATAAATGCAGGGCAGCCGGTTTTCAAGCGCGATTTCCTGCGCCCGCAGATGCTTTTTGACCGTGAGCGGATAGTACGTACCGCCCTTGACCGTTGCGTCGTTGCAGACGATCACGCATTCGACGCCGGCCACGCGGCCGATGCCCGTAATGAGACCCGCGCCGGGCGCGGCACCCTCGTACATGTCTTGCGCGGCGAGTGGCGAGAACTCGAGAAAGGGCGTGCCCGGATCGAGCAACTGCTCGACGCGGTCGCGCGGCAGCAACTTGCCGCGTGCGAGGTGCTTGTCGCGTGCCGCCTGGCCACCGCCTTGCGCGGTACGCACGATGTGCTGCGCCAGGTCGTCCAGTTGTGCTTGCATGGCTTGCGCGTTATCGGCGAAGCCTTGCGAGCGCGCGTTGATGCGGGTCTCGATAATGGGCATGGGATCGGCCTCAGATCATTTCGACGGCCATCGCCACGGCTTCGCCGCCGCCGATGCACAACGTGGCGATGCCCTTCTTGCCGCCAGACTTGCGCAGCGCGCCGATCAAGGTGGTCATCAAGCGCGCGCCCGAGGCACCGATGGGATGGCCCAGGGCGGTCGAGCCGCCGTGCACATTGACCTTCTCATGCGGCAGGTTGAAGTCTTTCATGGCGGCCATCGTCACCACGGCAAAGGCTTCGTTGATCTCGTACAGATCGACATCTTCGGCGCGCCAGCCGGTCTTGGTGAACAGCGTCTTCATCGCACCGATGGGCGCCGTCGTGAACCAGCCGGGTTCTTGCGAATGCTGGCTGTGGCCGACGATGCGCGCAAGCGGCGTCACGCCTAATTTCTTGGCAGTGGATTCGCGCATCAGCACCATGGCGGCGGCGCCGTCGGAAATCGACGCCGAGGTTGCTGCAGTGACGGTGCCGTCCTTCTTGAACGCGGGCTTGAGCGTCGGCACTTTTTCGGGCATTGCCTTGGTGGGCGTTTCGTCCTTGTCGATCACGGTGTCGCCTTTGCGGCCAGCCACGGTAACGGGAGCGATTTCCCACGCGAAGCTGCCATCGTCGCTGGCGGCGCGCGCGCGCTTCAAGGATTCGAGTGCGAAGTTGTCCTGTTCTTCACGGGTGAAGCTGTATTTCGAGGCGCAGTCTTCCGCGAAGACGCCCATGGCTTTGCCTTTGTCGTACGCGTCTTCCAGGCCATCCAGCGCCATGTGGTCATATACCGTGCTGTGGCCATAGCGGTAACCCTGACGGCCGCGCAGCAGCAGATACGGGGCATTGCTCATGCTCTCCTGGCCGCCGGCCACGACCACCTCGCTGGTGCCTGCCATGATCATGTCATGACCGAACATCGCGGCCTTCAGGCCCGAACCGCACACTTTGTGGATGGTGGTGCACGCCACGCCCAGCGGCAGGCCCGCGCCCAAAGCTGCTTGGCGGGCAGGTGCCTGGCCTTGGCCAGCCTGCAGCACGTTGCCCATGATGACTTCCTGCACCTGCTCGGGCTTCAAGCCTGCGCGCTCGACGGCGGCCTTGATCGCGATGGCGCCGAGCTCGTGCGCGGCCAGCCCCGACAAGTTGCCGAGCATGGCGCCGATAGGCGTGCGGGCAACGGAAACGATGACGACGGGATCGGACATGGTGACACTCCTGAATCGATAGAATGAAGATTGAATGTACGGCGAACCCGGGCAGGACCCTTAGGGGGCGGTGCCCGGCTTCAAAAAATAAGACCAGTGCCTAAGTAGAAAGAACAGGGTCGGCAAAAAAGCGGTCGGTGTTGCGGCGAGGCAGAACGTGAAGTAAGCGTCGATAGGCGAATAAGACCCAAGGCTCTGCGCCACTGGCGCATTGTGGTGCGCCACATTCTGCCCAACCGCCTGCCCCCGTCGCAACGCCTCGCCGGTTCCGGCCTTCAGGCGGTTTCGTTAAAGAGCTCGCGGCCGATCAGCATGCGGCGGATTTCGCTGGTGCCGGCGCCGATTTCATACAGCTTGGCGTCGCGCCACAGACGGCCCGTGGGGTAGTCGTTGATGTAGCCGTTGCCACCCAGCAGTTGAATGCCTTCGCCCGCCATCCAGGTGGCTTTTTCGGCGCAGTACAAGATCAACGCCGCGCAATCCTTGCGCACTTCACGCGCGTGACCGGCGCCCAGCTTGTCGAGTTGTTTGCCGACCGCGTAGCAGAACGCGCGGCTGGCTTGCATGGTGGTGTAGAGGTCGGCCATCTTGCCCTGAATGAGCTGGAATTCGCCGATGGCTTGGCCGAATTGCTTGCGCTCATGCACGTACGGCACGGCCACATCCATCACGGCTTGCATGATGCCCAGGGGGCCGCCGGCGAGCACGGCGCGCTCATAGTCGAGACCGCTCATCAGCACCTTGACGCCGCCGTTGACCTGGCCGAGAACGTTTTCTTCGGGCACTTCGCAGTCCTGGAAGACGAGCTCACCGGTATGGCTGCCGCGCATGCCCAGTTTGTCGAGCTTTTGCGCCACCGAAAAACCGGCAAACGATTTTTCGACGATGAATGCCGTGATGCCGCGCTGGTGGGCCTGTACGTCGGTCTTGGCGTACACCACGAGCGTATCGGCATCGGGGCCGTTGGTGATCCACATCTTGGTGCCGTTGAGCACGTAGCGGTCGCCCTTTTTATCGGCGCGCAACTTCATGCTCACCACGTCAGAACCCGCGCCCGGTTCGCTCATCGCCAGTGCGCCGATGTGATCGCCCGAGATCAACTTGGGCAGATACTTTTCCTTCTGCGCCGTCGTGCCGTTGCGGTTGATCTGATTGACGCACAGGTTCGAATGCGCGCCGTAGGACAAGGCCACCGAGGCACTCGCGCGCGACAGTTCTTCCATCACGATCATATGGGCGAGGTAGCCCATATTGGTGCCGCCGTATTCCTCGCTGGCAGTCATGCCCAGCACACCCAGGTCGCCGAACTTCTTCCACAGATCCATCGGGAATTGATCGGTACGATCGAGTTCCTGTGCACGCGGCGCGACTTCGGCTTGCGCGAAATCCTGTACGGCGCGGCGCAGCATATCGAGGTCTTCGCCCAGATCGAAATTCAGACCGGGAATGTCCATGCTTGTCTCCTGATGTGGTGCTTTGCTTTTCGTTATTCGGGGCGTAGGCCTTGAGATGCCGTCGGCATTCTCAACGCGCTGGTGTCTTTTTCCATTCTTGCTGGCCCGTTCGGCGGGGCCTCGTCTCAAACCCTTGATCTTGCACGGTCTTATATCGACCGTTGCAACTGCTGCAGCAGCACCTCGCACTGGCGCTCCTGGACCTCGATCTCACCCAGCGCGTCGTCGATATCGCGACGCTGCTGCGCCAGCGTTTCGCGATGCTGGTGCAACACACTCAGGTACTGACGCAACTGCGGCTCGGTATCGCCCGGCCCGTCATACATATCGATCAGCGTGCGAATCTCGGACAACTGTAAACCCAGCCGCTTGCCTCGCAGCGCCAGCTTCAGGCGAGTGCGGTCACGGGTAGCGTAGACACGGTTGCGACCATCGCGAGTAGGGCTGACGATGCCCTGATCCTCATAAAACCGGATCGTTCGGGGCGTGACGTCGAACTCGCGGGCGAGGTCGGAAATGGTCCAGTTTTTGGCAGGCATGCGGTGATTAGCAGTTTACGTAAACGTAAAGTTATGATGACATCAAAGCAACGTCAAGTGTGGAGTGATGGCAAAAATGAATCCAAACGAGCAAAAACTGCAGTATCCCTGGGGCGACACGCTGCCTGAGCCCGGTCAGGCACTGGATGTGGCGGATGGCGTGAAATGGGTGCGGCTGCCGCTGCCGTTTGCGCTCGATCACGTCAACGTCTGGCTGCTGCGCGACACCTTCAATGGGCGCGACGGCTGGACCGTGGTCGATTGCGGGGTCGCGCGCGACAACCTCAAGGCGCAGTGGGAGCAGGTGTTTGAGCACGCGCTGGAAGGGTTGCCGGTGGTGCGGGTGCTGGTCACCCATATGCACCCCGATCACATCGGGCTGGCGCACTGGATCTGCGATCGCTGGCAGGCGCCCTTGTGGATGACAATGACCGACTACTTCGTCGCGCGGTACTTCTCGCAGCCCACGACGACGGCTGGCGGGCCGGCCGGCGAAGCGGCGGTGCAGCACTTCATGCGCCATGGATTGACCGATCCCGAATCGCAGGCATTTTTGCGCGAGCGCGCGAAGTATTACCCCGATCTGGTGCCCGCGGTGCCGTCCACCTATCACCGCATCGTGGACGGCGATCGCGTGCGCATCGGCGGGCGCGATTGGCGCGCCATCGTGGGATACGGCCATGCACCCGAGCATATTTCCTTGCAATGCGATGACCTGGGTGTGCTGATTTCGGGCGACATGGTGTTGCCGCGCATTTCCACCAACATCAGCGTGTTCGACTACGAACCTGATGCCAACTCGCTGCAGCTCTATCTCAACTCGCTCGACCGCTACGAAGGCATTCCGGAAACGACGCTCGTGCTGCCGTCACACGGTCGCCCCTTCAAGGGCCTGCAAGAGCGCATCCGGCAGCAACACGAGCATCACGCTGCGCGCCTCGAAGAGGTGATGGTGGCTTGCCGCGAAGCCCCGCGGTCTACCAGCGACATCGTGCCGATCATGTTTTTGCGCAAGCTCGACATGCACCAGATGACATTTGCCATGGGCGAGGCGCTGGCGCACCTGAACATGCTGATGCATCAAGGCAAGCTTACGCGTGCCATGGGAGAGGACGGGGTACTGCGGTTTTCGGCGGTGTGACGCGCGGGCGCGTTTAACCGGTCAAGCCGGCAAGGTGCGGCGAAGTGGCGTCGCCGCATCGTTATCGCCACTGGCGCCCGCAGCCGCGTTCAGAGCGGCTGCCGGCGCTATCGCGACGCCGTCACCAGCTTGATGGCCAACCCCAGGAAAACGAGACTGGCGATGCGGTTCAGGTTGCGTTCGGCACGCGGCGAGCGCGCCATGGCGCGGCCCAGGCTACCGGCGCAAAACGCGATCACGCTGAACACCATGAAAGCCGCCAGCATGAACAACAGGCCCAGTTCGATGGTCTGCATCACCACCGACCCCTGCTCGGGGTGGATGAATTGCGGCAGGAAGGCGAGAAAGAAAATGGAGAGTTTCGGGTTGCTCACGCTCATCAGGATGCCGCGCCGATATAGCGCACCCAGCGGGGCGGCGGCCGGCGCTGCCTGGTTCGTACTGTTGCCCGATGCTCGCCAGGCTTGCCACGCGAGGTACAGCAGGTACATCGCGCCCAGCACCTTCAACACGGTGAATGCCGTGGCCGAGGCTGCGATCACGGCGGCCACACCCAGTGCGACCGCCGCGGTGTGCACCACGAGGCCCGAACACAGGCCCCAGACGGCCGCCAATCCGGCGCGCGGACCCCAACGGGCCGACTGCAGCAACACAAAGATATTGTCCGGCCCGGGCGCGAGCGCCAACAGAACCGAGAGGCCGAAAAAGGCCAGTGCCGTATCAAGACTGATCATGAAAGTGCGGCCTGATGATGCATGTGTTGTCCCCGCCCGTGTACCGTTTGTAGATGGCAATGTGGGTGCCCTGCGATGGGGCTGCCCGTCGTTGCGGCATGATACGACGATTATTTGAAGGAGACTCAGCATGACGATTGCCCAAGACGATACGCTGCTCGACACCTGGCTGCGCGGCCGCCGCAGTTGCCGGGCGTTCACGCCTGAGCCGGTGCCGCGCGCCACGATCGAACGCATGCTCACCCTTGCGCAACGCACCGCATCCTGGAACAACGTGCAGCCCTGGGAGGTCACGATCGCGTCTGGCGCGGCATGCGACCGGTTGCGCGCGGCGCTGGTGGCCCGCGCCGAAAGCGATCTGCCGGCCAAGCCCGATTTTGCGTGGCCTGCCGCCTATCGCGATCAGTACCTGGCACGCCGGCGCGAATGCGGATTTCAGTTATATGACGCGGTGGGCGTGGTGCGCGGCGACAAGGCCGCCTATCGCCAGCAGTCGTTGCAGAACTTTCATCTTTTCGGCGCGCCGCATGTCGCGATCGTCACGTCGCCCGCCGATTTGGGAATCTACGGCGCCATCGACTGCGGCGGGTACGTGTCGACCTTCATGCTTGCGGCGCAAGCCAATGGCGTGGCCACGATCGCGCAGGCGGCATTGGCCAGTTATCCGGAGGTGTTGCGCGAGCAGTTGAACCTGGCGGAAGACCGCAAGGTCGTCTGCGCAATCTCGTTCGGCTTCGAAGATCCCACGCACGCCTCGGCCACGTATCGCACCACCCGCGCGCCGTTGTCCGAGGTCGTAACCTGGCAGGACGAATAGCCAGATGGCATTGCCCAAGCCCGCTGCGCGTTGAATGAGCGGGTATACCGCTGCGGCGTTGCGCCGACATCCGCGACGCGCATTGTGCGCAGCCGTTAAGATAACGCTCGACTCTTTTTTCGGCGATCCGTTTCATGGCTTCTTCGTCCCGTACCCATATCGACACGCTTTTGCAGCACACCGGCACCGCGGCCTTCGACGAGGTGTCGGGCTCCGCTCCGGTTGCGTTGCCGCCGATGCGTACCAGCACCGTGCGCTTCAAGGATCTGGCATCGCTCGATGTGGCGCAAAAGCGCAAGGCGGCGGGCGACCGCGTGGTGACGTATGGCCGCATGGGTATGGATACCAATGCCGCGCTTGAAGATGTGTTCAAGCAGCTCGAAGGCGGCACGCATTGCTATCTGGCACCGTCTGGCCTGTCGGCGGTGACGATGACGATGCTGGCGCTGCTGTCCGCCGGCGATCACGCGCTGGTGTCCGATAACGTATACGGGCCGGTGCGCTACCTCGATCAGACGGTGTTGCAGCGCCTCAATATTTCGATCACCTATTTCTCGGCGCAGGACGATCTTGAAGCTTTGCGCCAGGCCAATACGAAGCTGCTTTACGTCGAGTCGCCGGGATCGTTGTTATTTGAAATGCTCGATATTCCGGCGCTGGCCACGTTCGCCAATCGGCACGGTCTGGTGCTGGCGGCCGACAATACCTGGGGCTCGGGCTACATTTACCGGCCGCTCGAATTGGGCGCGCATGTATCGGTGATTGCAGGTACCAAGTATGTGGGCGGTCACTCGGATCTGATGTTGGGCGCCGTGGTCACGACCAATGAAGCGATCGCCAAGAAGCTCAACCAAACGCAATACGCCATGGGTTATGCAGTCAGCGCCGACGATGCCTGGCTGGCATTGCGCGGTGTGCGCACCTTGCCGATCCGCATGACGCATCATGCTGCGAGCGCGTTGACGGTGTGCACCTTCTTCGAGTCGCGGCCTGAAGTGGCGCGCATTCACCATCCCGCCTGGGCCAATGATCCCGGGCATGCGCTGTGGAAGCGCGATTGCACGGGCTCCAACGGCATGCTTTCCGTGGCGCTCAAGCTCAACGCCGAACGGGCGCGTGTGTTCGTGGATGCGCTTACGCTGTTCGGCATCGGCTTTTCCTGGGGTGGATACGAGAGCCTGGTGCAGTATGTGGAGCCTTCCACGCTCACCCCGCACCGGTACTGGAATCACGCGACCGAGACACTCGTGCGCCTGCATATCGGCCTCGAAGCCACGCAGGACATCATCGACGACCTCACGCAGGCGCTGGATCGCGCATCGGCTTAAAAAAGCCCCGCATTGAAAACGCCGAAGCCAATCGGGAGACGGTGAACGAAGCGCGATCGTGAAGTGGCGCAGCCTAAAGGAAGCGCATCGAGAGTAGGTGTACCGAGAACAGGTGTACCGAGAATACGCGCATCGAGAATAGGCGTAGCGAGAATAGGCGTAGCGAGAACAGCTGCATCGAGAACAGCTGCATCGAGAACAGCTGCATCGAGAACAGCTGCATCGAGAACAGCTGCATCAAGACGAAAAAAAGGCCACTTTTCAAAGTGACCTTTTTTGCTTATGCGCAGTCGCTTACTTAGCGGCGTTGCGCACCATCGGGATCAGCTTGTCCACTTCCTGGATCGCACCGGCGTAGCTGTTGCCGGCCATCACAGGCGAGGTCAGGTACTTGCCACCCACGGACAGCGACGGCGTGCCTTCGACGCGATAGGCTTGTGCGAGCTGGTTGGCGCGTTGCACCTGGCTTTGCACGCTGAACGAATCGAAGACCGATTCGAATTGCGTTTTGTCTACGCCTTGATCGGCAGCCCATTGCACCAGCGACTTCTTGTCGAACAAGCGCTTCTTCTCGTTATGAATGGCCAGGAACACCTTGGGGTGCAGGTCCATGCGATTCATCGCGGCCAGGGCGTAGAACATCTGCTGCAGCGGCTGCATGCTGGCGTTGAACGCGATCGGCACACGCTTGAGTTGCACGTCCTGAGGCGCTTTCTTTTCCCACTCTTCGAGCATCGGCTCCATCGCGGCGCAATGCGGGCACGTGTAGGCGAAAAACTCGAGCACTTCGATCTTGCCCGGGGTGTCCGACGGCATCGGCGGGTTCAGTTCGAGGTAGGGCTGGCTGCTCTGTGCCTGCGCGGCCGGCATCAGGAAAGTCGAAGCCGCCAAAGCCAAGGCGGCCAGTGCGCGGGTAAACGTCGAGTTCATTGGTGAAGTTCCAATCAGAAAAAGGAAGTACAAAAAGATAAGGTACGGACAGCGTGGGGGGTCAAGAGTTCAACCGGCCGGTGCGATGACGCGGCCGGCGAGCACTACTGCTGACGCACCACGGCCGAGTCGATCTTGCTTTCGCCCAACTGCGAGCGCGCGCGGTTCATGTCGTCGAGCCGGGCGAACGGCCCCACGCGCACGCGATTGATCTGTACGCCATTGACCTCGGCGCGCTGAATCGCCACCGGCAATCCGATGAGCAGAATGCGGGCTCGCAGCGACTCTGCATCGTCAAGCCCGCGATAGGCGCCGGCTTGCAGGAAGTACGACCCCGGTGGAGCGGGTGCGCCTGCAGGCGGTGCCGGCGCACGCGGCGTGGCTTGGGCCTTGGCGTTGGCGGCGGCGCTGGGCGGATTGGGCAGGCTGGCGATCAGCGCGCCCAGATCGTCGCCGGTCGAAGGCGGTGTGCTGCCGGCCGTGGCAGGAGGGGGTGCGGCGGGTTGTACGCCCGGCAGCGGCGCGGGCGCCGTGTCGGTGGGGCCGCTCGGGGCCGTACCGGCAGGACCGTCGCGGCCGTAAAGCGCCACATTGGGATCCGGCGCTTGGCGGGGATCGGGGAGTTGCGCCTGCTGCTTCTCGCGCGAGGCGCGATCGACGAAGGGCATGGGCGCTTGCGTGACGTAAAACGCCACGCCGGCCGCCACGACCAGGCCGATCAGCAGCCCGGCAAGAACGCCGTAAAGCGTGCTGCCGCGTTCGCTTTTGCGTTTGACGGGTTTTCGCTTTGTTGCCATAGAGTGATGTTACATCCGTTCCGGAGCGCTCACGCCCAACAGGGCCAGGCCATTGGCGATCACCTGGCGGGTGGCCGTGGCCAATTGCAGACGTGCGCGCATCAGCGCGACGTCGTCGATGCGCACGCGCTCGGCGTTGTACCAGGCGTGAAAGTCGGCCGCGCAATCACGTAGCCAGAATGCGATCAGGTGCGGCGACAATTCTTCGGCCGCCAAGGCCACGACCGCCGGGAAGCCCGAGAGCCGTTGCATCAGCGCGAACTCGGTGGGCGCCGTCAGCAGCGACACGTCGCCGGCTGCGATTGCAGCGTCGGTTTCACCGGCTTGCGACACCATGGTGCAGATGCGTGCGTGGGCGTATTGAATGTAATAAACCGGGTTCTCGTCGCTTTTCGACAAGGCCAGATCGACATCGAACACGAACTCGGTGTCGGCGCGGCGCTGGATCAGGAAAAAGCGGGCGGCGTCCTGGCCCACCCAGTCGACCAGATCACGCAGCGTGACGTAGCTGCCGGCGCGTTTGGAGATTTTGACTTCTTCGCCACCGCGCACCACCTTGACCATCTTGTGCAGGATGTAGGCGGGGAAATCCTTGGGGATGCCGACGTTCAGTGCCTGCAGGCCGGCGCGCACACGCGCCACGGTGCCGTGGTGGTCGCTGCCCTGAATGTTGATGGCGTGATGGAAACCCCGTTCCCACTTGGCAATGTGATACGCCACATCGGGCACGAAGTACGTATAGCCGCCTTCGCGCTTGCGCATCACGCGGTCTTTGTCGTCGCCGGTGCCCAATTCGGTAGTGCGCAGCCACAACGCGTCGTCGAGTTCGTAGGTGTGGCCGCTGGCGACCAGCTTGGTCACCGTGTCGTCGACGCGGCCGGAGGTATACAGCGAACTTTCGAGGTAGTAATTGTCGAATTTCAGGCCGAAGGCTTGAAGATCGAGATCCTGCTCCCGGCGCAGGTACGCCACGGCAAAGCGGCGAATGGCATCGAGATCGTCGATGTCGCCTGCGGCCGGCACCGGTTCGCCATCGGCGCATTGCACCGTGGCGCGGGCCAGATAATCGCGTGCGATATCGCCGATGTACTCGCCCTTGTAGCCGTCGGCAGGATAGTCGGGCGAGTCGGGCGTGATGCCGCGGCCGCGCGCCTGCACGCTGATCGCGAGATTGGCGATCTGGTTGCCGGCGTCGTTGTAATAGAACTCGCGCGTGACATCGAAGCCGCGCGCATCGAACAGACGGCACAGGGCGTCGCCCAGGGCGGCCTGGCGGGCGTGGCCGACGTGCAGCGGGCCGGTCGGGTTGGCCGACACGAATTCGACCAACACCTTGTCGGTGCGGGGTGCGGCGCGGCCAAACGTGCCGCCTTGCGCGGCGATGGCGCCGAGCACGGCTTGGCGGGCGGCCGGCGTGACGCGGAAATTGAGAAAACCAGGACCGGCGATCTCAACGGCGGCCAGCACGTCGCGCGCGCCCGGTTGCGCCAGCAGCGCATCGGCAATCTCCTGCGCCAGTTCGCGCGGATTGCGGCGAGCGGGCTTGGCCAGCTGCATGGCAACGTTGCAGGCCAGATCGCCGTGGGCGGCAACCTTCGGGCGCTCCAGCGCAATGGCGGGCGTCGCGTCGGGCAAAACCTGCCGGACGGCGGCGGAAATCAGGGCGATAAGGGAGTCTTGTTGCTCGAGGAGCATGAGGCGGTCGGGAGAAGTCTGAAGTGGAAAAGGGAGGCGCGCGCGCGGGCCGTTGATGCGGCGGCGGCAGTCGGGAATGGCCCGAAATGTGCCCTGCATCATAGCCGATCCGAACCTGGTGCGAGCGGTGTCATCGTCCGATCTGCAAGCCCAACGTGTCGCGCAGCCAGCGCCGGTAGCCGCGCATGTCGACCCTGCCGGCCACCGATCCGTCCCGATCGGTGCCTGGCGCCTGACGGTCGATATACGGTTCGACCGCGCGGCGTTGCGCGCCGCCCATGGTCGGATCCTGTTCCTGCTGGTAAAGCGGCAACCCATGGGTATCCTGCACCGTCCGGTCGCCGCTGTCGAAATCCTGAAACACCGGGCGGGGCACGCGGTTATCGTGCAGCAAGGGTGTGCTGACTTGGCGCAGGTGGCGCGCCAGGGGTTCGAGATCGACGCCGCCCACCCGGGCTTGCCAGGCCATCCACTGCAACGCCACGTTCGAGATGTCGCCGCCCGTCGCCACCCGCGTGCCGCCACCCACATCGCTGTGCGCGCCCAGGAATGGCGCTTCGACGGTATTGCCGCCCGCGCCGATGAGCGAGGTCACGGGAAAGATCATGCGGCGCTCGTGCAGGGCGACGGCATGCGCCACCCAGCGCCATGCGGATTTGACCGCCATATTGAAGTCGCGATCGTCGGCGCCCAGCAGGCCGAATTGCGTGACGCTATCGAAGAGCCCGATGAAGCGCAGGTCCACGCAGGCTGAAATGATGCCGCGCTCACCATCATCGAGAAAAAACCGGCCGTCACGAACCCGTGCGGCGATGCGGTTGGCGAAGTCCCGCGCCAGCGCGGCGCCGCGCGAATAGCCCACCAGATCTATCGCCAGGGCGCCTGCGCCGCCGGCATCCTGGTGGGCACTCAAGGCATCCAGCAGATGATTCCACTGCTTTTCCAGAATCTCGCTGGCCGATGAGGCCGCGATGCCGTCCCAGTCGATGCGGTCGCGCCGCCCGGGTCCCCGGTGATAGAACACATCGCCGCCGGTGTAATGCTGGGCAAACAGCATGACGTTGGTTTGCGTAACGGGATCATTGCGCGTGCCATCGAATGCAAAGAGCAACAATCCGAGCGGGTCGACGAAGCGCCGGGGTTGTTGTGCCGCATAGCCGTAAACGCTGTTGCCCGGGAGGGGTCCCATGGGATCTGGTTCGAGATAATGACCGGCGGCCGGATCGTAGGTGCGCAGATAGTTGTCGTGCCAGCCGGTCACGGCATCGGCCCGTTGGCCGGGCAAGCGCAGGGGCATTTCCAGATCGCCGGTGGCGGCGATCAGCGCCCCGGTGGGACTGTGATCGCCTTGCCAGACGACGCGGCCCGCCCCATCCGTGAGCCGCCAGGGCGCGCCGACGGCATCGGCGTGTACGCGCAGCAATCGTCCATGGGCCGACGCCTCGTCGTACACGATCCAGCCGACCGGTTGGCTACCGGCGTAGATCGCGCGCCGCAGCACCTGCAGTCCCGACCGCGATGCTTGCGCATCGGCCACCCAACGATTGCCGCTATACAGACGGTGCGCCGTGCGATCGCCGATCCGTGCCAGGATCTGTTCGCCAAACGCGTTGTGCGCATAGGTGGCTTCAATGGCGCGCCCCCCTTGTACCGCTTGCAGACGGCGATCCGGGCCGTACACCAGGGTGCGTGAGCCGACGCGCAGGGGCAGGCCACTGGCATCGCGCGCGATCTCGGCAAGCGCGCTGCCCGCCGGGTCGCGCGTTCCTACAGCCGCACCCGTGCGTTGCCAGGCATACCAGTATTGGCCCGAGACGGCGCCCGATGGGTTTGCGGCCGCATCAGAATCTGCCGTGATCCGGGCGCCCACGAGGCGCGAGGCCGCGTCGTAAACATAGGCGCGGCCCCATCCCGGTCGCAGCCGGTGCGTTTCAAGCATGACGCGGCCCTCATCATCCAGATGGACCTGCGCGGGAGCAGCAGTGTTTGGCACCGCAGGGTCGGTCGCTTGCCACACCGGCCAGTCGGCACCGTTCGCATCGGTCCAGGTAATGGTGGCAGCGGTGTGCGTGTCGTCCACCCATGTGTAATGCAGCGCGCCGCCTTCAGGCAGGTCGTGGCGGATCAGCCGGCCCGCATCGTCCCATGCGTATCCGTCTCGATACTGCACGGCGGCTGCCGGCCGTGAGGCAGCCAGGCGGGCACTTGCACCGGCACCCGCGCCGGCCGGCGCCTTGGCGAGGGACAACAGCCGCGCGTTGGGCGGTTTTCCAGGGAACCGGGCAAGCGTTGCCGGTCGGATGGCGGTGCGCCCGATCAACCGGCCGCGTGCGTCGTACTCGCGGTATTCCGTTTCGTAGGGATGGTGGATGCTTACAGGCAAGCCGTCGCGCCACGCGACCCGGGTGCGCAGGGCGTAGGGCGAGCGCGGCGTGGTGGCGAGCAGATCGACCGGCCTGCCTGCGGCATCGTGCGAGATCTGCAGACGGTCGCCATTGGCGTAATGCCGGCCGTTCAATCGACCGGCCAGGTCGTAGCGTCGCGTCTCGCGGCCGGTGGCCGTCGTGTACCACGCAGTCAGCCGCCCGCCGCTGTCGAAGGTTTGTCTCAAGCCGGGCCAGCCGGGATGGTCGATGGCGATGTCGCGGATGCGTCCTGCCGCGTCGCGCGCCAAGGTCACGTCGCTCGCGCGTGTGACCCGGCCCTCGCGGTCGTACGTCATACGCAGGCCCGGCGGTGCGCAGCCGGTGCAGCCGGCACCGTCGACTTGCGTCACCACGAAGCGGCCGCCCACCTGCGCGGTGTGCACTTGCGTCAACCCGGCGGCCTCCCGCACCTCGGTCAGGCCAACGTCGCCGTCGCCCAGTGGCGTACGAACGTAGGCGATGGCCGCTGCGGTGGCGGCGTCGTCCGGCGCGCCGCGCGTGGCATGGATCACGCGGCCATAGCGGTCGTACCGCCAACTGCGCTGGCGCCAGACGGCGCCGTCGGTCGCCACGACGCTGATGCCGGTCAGGCGATGGGCGTCGCCGGCTTGAAAGGCGGCCTCGTAGTGATAGCGCCGCTGCATGCCGTCGGGGCGCACCACGTTTTCGAGGTGGCCCGGCGCGCCACCTGCCGTGTCGCCCCCGTATCGATAGGCGAACCGTCCGTGTGGGGTGTCGATGGCGGCAAGCCTGGCGGCGCGCCCGTGCAGATCGTAGTGAAACGTCAGGGACGCGTCATTGGCGCCGCGCACGGCCAGGATCTCGCCGCGCAGCGCGCGCGGCCGAGCCGCCCGTTCGATGGTCAGCGCACGCCCATTGCCGGCGATCGCCACCGTTCGCCCGCCCGAATCGAATCGCGTCAGGCTGCCAGGCAGGGGCTGCCATTGCGAGGTAGGGCCGGTGCGTTGCAGCGTACCCGCCGCCGCACCTGCCGCACGGCAGTCGCCGTAAACGAGGGGGCAATCGAACAGGTGACGCGTCCCGTCGGCGGTCACGATCTGCGCCCGCGTGCCGGTCAGATAGAGCCGGTCGTCCAGATCCAGCGCCCAGCCGCGGCCGAGCGGCCCGGGGCGCGGGTCCCGGCTGTTGAAATGGCGGATGAGGGCCACACCGCCCGAGCCCGGCAGCCTGGGTAGATCCATTTCGCGCTGGTACTTGTTGCCGGTCACCGCATGCACCGGATTGCCGATCCCCACATTGGGCGCCGGCCCATCCGCGCCGCCAGGGCAGGGTGCGCCGATCTCACTGGGGCCACAGCCCGCGGCCCGCGCCATCGGGAGTCCGCACAGCGCGCCCAGCGCCAGACCCCACAGCAGGCCCCACCACACGCCCGTGGTCGCGGCGGTTGTTCCAGCCGCCATGATCCCTCTGTACCGTCCCATTGCATCCCCGTCGCCTGCCGGCGCTTGCGCTCGCGGCGTCCATCGCCACGTGCAGGGGCATGATGCAAGTTGGCATGCGTCTGACGATCGGGTAGTGTATGAACCTATCTATTGAGGGATATAACAATATGCTGATCACGTTTAGCTCCAACGCCGCTGCCGATGTCTTGATGCTGTCGGAGCATGCCTTGCCCCTGCTGCATGCCGCTGGCAAGCATTTCGACGGGAGCTTGCCCGATCGCGGGGTCTTCACGAAAGAACAATTGCCCAGCGCGATCGAAGGTCTTGAAACCCTGGTGCGTGGCGCGCCGGCGGTGGCCGACGAGGACGAAGACGACGATGCGCCGCCTGTACCGGCAATGGAGCGCGCAGTCAGCCTGCGCCAACGCGCCTTCCCGTTGATCGACCTGATGCGCCGTGCTCAAGCGTCCGGCGACAACGTCATGTGGGAATCTTCTTCGCCGTATTGAAGGCGTGTTTCTTTCGACTGGAGATAAGTGCTCATGCGTAGCGATGTCACGATCATTTTCGATGCCCGCCGCCGGTTGGATCTGGCGGCGCAAGTCGAACCCACGCAAAGCAGCGCCGACGCGGCTCGCCAGTGGTTCGATACCTCCTGGGATACGCTTGGCTGCGAGCCGTTGCGGCCCAGCGGCAAAGTCCTGCTGCTCGATCGCATCATGGGCGTGGCCGATGCGCTGGGATACGACGTGCTCTCCACCGACGCCGCCCAGGCGCAAACGTTTGCCGAGCATGCGGCGCTTGCGCTCGGCAAGCCGCGCATCACGGTCGACTTGCCCGGCCTCACGGTCGGCTATTGATCCTTCTTTCCTCTCATTCATCCTCTTCTTGCGCCGTTTGCCATGCCTGCCGATCTGAATCGTTTGAGCGCCGTCGAGCTGGCCGCGCAGTTGCAAACCCGTGCGCTGTCCGCCGAGCAGGTGACGCGTGCGTGCTTGGCGCGCATCGCCCAGCGCGATGGCGAGATTCACGCTTGGGCGCACATCGATCCCGACTATGCGCTGGCGCAGGCTCGCAGCCTGGACGCCGGGCCTATCGTGGGGCCCTTGCACGGTGTGCCGTTGGGCGTGAAGGATATTTTCGACACCGCCGATCTGCCCACCAGCTACGGGTCGCCGATCTACGAAGGTAATCGTCCGGCGCAAGATGCCGCTGCCGTCGCGCTCTGTCGTGCGGCGGGCGCCGTCGTTCTCGGCAAAACCGTCACGACCGAGTTCGCGAGTTATCAACGGCCCGCCACGCGCAATCCGTGGCACACGGCGTATACGCCCGGCGGCTCGTCCAGCGGTTCGGCCGCCTCGGTCGCCGACGCCATGACGCCGCTGGCCTTGGGCACGCAAACGGCCGGCTCCATCATTCGTCCCGCGGCCTATTGCGGCATCGTGGGCTTCAAGCCGAGCTTCGGCGCCGTGCCCCGCGCCGGGTGCAAGGCCCTGGCCGATTCGCTCGACACCTTGGGCGGCTTTGGCCGCAGTATTGACGACGTGGCGCTCCTGGCATCGGTATTGATGCGCGAGCCTGCATTGGTCACTGCGCGTCGCGATACCGCACCGCGCGTGGGCATGTACCGCAGCCTGCATTGGCGCCATGCCGCGCCGGAAACGCGCGAAGCGTTTGCGATGGCGGCCGAGCGGCTGAAGGCAGCGGGGGTGGAGGTGGTGGAAACGCCGATGCCCGATGCCCACTGTGCGCTGATGCAATTACAGGCCGACATCATGGCCTACGAATCCGTGGGGGCGTTGGCCTTCGAGCGGTGGCGCCATGCCGATCGGCTGAGTCCGGCCCTGGCCGCGATCCTGGATGGCGGCGCGCGCATCACGCGTGAACAGCACATGGCCAATCTGGCGCAGGCGGCCGAGATTCGCGGTCGCGTCGAGCGTTTGTTCGGCGATTGCGATGTGCTGTTGACGCCCAGTGCAACAGGCGAAGCGCCGTTCGCCGATCAGGGCACCGGCGATCCGCTGTTTTGCCGCTTGTGGACCCTCTTGGGTGTGCCATGCATTCACTTGCCGTTCGCCAAGGGGCCGCAGGGATTGCCGGTGGGGTTGCAGGCGATCGGCCGCATCGGTCACGACATCGGCTTGATGGCAGCGGCGCGCTGGATTCATCCCCTGCTGCAAAAATAGGGTCGCCGGCCCCTGTCGCGCCACGACCAAGAGCGATGAATGCCGCGCGCATTGAAGGCCCGATCCGCACTTGCGGCGTGCCTGCGATGGCGGCCAGCGTGGGGCGATATCACTACGATCGCCACCGCTTGCATCGCGCATTAAGGTGCCGCATAAAAAAGGGTGCCCCTCAGCCGAGGGGCACCCTTTTCGCTTTCATCACCTCTGCACCGGACGCTGGCTGCGCCCGGCATCGAGGTGCCGACGCTGCGGCGGGTTACGCCGGCGCCGTTTCCGATTCAATCGTTTGCGGATCGCTTTCCACGCCGTGTTTGGCGTGGCGATTGATGGCGCTCAAGAGGGCCTGAAACGACGCCGTCACGATATCGCGGTCGATGCCTACGCCAAAGCCGGTGGCCGAATCGCCGAGTCGCACTTCCACGTAGCAGGCGGCGCGCGTGTCGGTGCCCGTACCGATGGCGTGCTCGTGATAATCCATGATGCGCACGGGCAAGCCCATGGCGTCCACGAAGGCCGAGATGGCGCCGTCGCCCACGCCGTTGACCGTGCGCTTGTCGCCGTCGTGCATCACGTCGGCGGTGATGGCGAAGTGGCGGCCTTCACCGGCAGCGGGGTCGCCCTCGATGCGGTGGCGCACCAGCGACCAGGGGGTGCTTTGCGTCAAGTACTCGCGATTGAAAATATCGAACACATCGCTTGCCGTCACTTCGCGACCGGTTTCGTCCGTGTGGCGTTGAATGGCGCGGCTGAACTCGATCTGCAAACGACGCGGCAAGACCAAGCCGTGTTCCTGTTCGAGCAAGTACGACACGCCGCCCTTGCCGGACTGGCTGTTTACGCGAATGACGGCGTCGTAGCTGCGGCCGAGGTCGGCGGGGTCGATGGGCAAGTACGGCACTTCCCAAGGTTGATCGGCCTTTTGTTGTGCAAAGCCCTTCTTGATGGCGTCCTGATGTGAACCCGAAAACGCGGTGAAGACCAAGTCGCCCACATACGGATGGCGGGGATGCACCGGCAATTGATTGCAGTACTCCACGCAACGGCGTACTTCGTCGATATCGGAAAAGTCCAAGCCCGGGTGCACGCCTTGGGTGTAGAGATTCAAGGCCAACGTCACCAGATCGACGTTACCGGTGCGCTCGCCGCTGCCGAACAAGCAACCTTCGACGCGGTCGGCGCCGGCCATCACGGCCAATTCCGCGGCGGCCACGGCGGTGCCGCGATCGTTGTGGGGATGCACGCTCAACACGATGCTGTCGCGACGGTCGAGATGCGTGTGCATCCATTCGATCTGATCGGCGTACATATTGGGCGTCGTCGCTTCGATCGTCGCCGGCAAATTCAGAATGATCTTGTTATCGGGCGTGGCGCCCCAGGCTTCAGCCACCGCGTTGGACACGTCCAATGCAAACTCGGGTTCGGTCGTGCTGAACACTTCCGGCGAATACTCGTAATGCCACTCGGTTTGCGGATATTTCGCCATCGTCTTCTTGATGATGTGCGTCGACGTTACCGCCAAATTCTTGATTTCGTCGCAGGTCATGTTGAACACGATCTTGCGAAATGCCGGGGCGCAGGCGCTGTACAAATGCACGATGGCGCGCTTGGCGCCGGCCGCCGATTCAATGGTGCGCGAAATCAGATCTTCGCGCGCTTGCGTGAGAACGATGATGCTGACGTCATCGGGAATGCGGTTCTCATCGATGAGCTTGCGCACAAAATCGAAGTCCGTTTGCGAGGCCGACGGGAAACCCACCTCGATTTCCTTAAAGCCGATTTTGATCAACTGGTCGAAGAAGCGGATCTTGCGGTCTACGCTCATCGGCTCGATCAACGACTGATTGCCGTCACGCAGGTCGGTGCTCATCCAGATCGGCGGCGTGGTGATTTTGCGGCTGGGCCAAGTGCGTTCGGCGAAGTCGGCGGTGAACGGTTTGAACGGGATGTACTTTTGAGCGGGATTGGCAAACATGACGATGTGTCCTCAAGGTGCAGCCAACGCAAGGTGTCGTACGAGCGAGCACACAGTCGACGGATATGTCGCGGGCTCAGCTATCGTTGAGACAAAAGCGTTAGTCAGGGGTAAGACAGAAACTGCGGAGATTTACGTGTGGCAAGCGTGGTTGCCGAGCTACCACGGAGCGCTAGGCTCGGCGACCGATCGGTAGCGATAGCAGTAGCGCGGCGCGAGCGGCCGAGCTTTGCGTAGCAGCACGTGCAACAGCGGCGCGTGCGAAGGAGCCACGCGCGGCATCGAAGGATGCGAAAGAAGCAGACACGACCGCCCCGGTTGCGATGGAATCGCAACCGACTGTCGAGGAGATGGACATGTGGGCGGTGGACATAGGATGTAAGTCGAACACATTTCCGAGCGCCGCGCAAATATTTTTTGCCGAGAGGCTCGACTTTGCGGGCGCCGGAAAGCAACTATCGGGTGATGCCCGGCTCGGCGCGTCCGGCACTTACGCTGCGCGGCTTGCCGCCCAGGGTGGGTTCCTGATCCTGCCGGCCCGTGGGATCGACTGGCGGTGCGACAGCCGGGCGCGCGGTGCGCACACTGCGGTCGGCTGCAGGGCTTCCGACTGCTGGCGCACCGCTTGCCGTGCGGCGCAGGGCGGCAGCTGGCCGCGCTTCATCGCGCAACACCGCCTCCTGTTCGCGCACCAGCTCGATCTTCTCGATGCGGCCGTGGCGGGTTTCTTGTACTGTACGGCGCAGGTCGCCGATTGTGAGGGGTTCGTCGCGCGGGTTCCACACCCATTGCATGACATCGACCACACCTTCGGAAAGGCCGGCAACGAGATCCGCAAGCACGTCGGCGGCAACCGGCGTGGCACGCCCGGCCGCGATACTGCCGTTGAGCCATGAGCGAACGCCGAAGAAGACGATCAACGTCCAGATGGCCACCACCACCCACCAGAGGTAAGGATTGATGCGCACCATAAGATCGACCGCTTGCTGCCCCATCGCGGCAAATGCGCTGTAATCCAACGTTCGTCCGAACGCCAGCAGGCGTGACGATACGAACAGCCACACTACAAAGGCAACGACGAGCACCACCGCGCGCATGATGAAGCGCGGACCGGATAATTTGAGCAACGTCTGGTTAATTGACCGGCAATCCTGCTTAATGCGGTCAGGTGAAGTGAGCGTCTTCATGCAAAATAGCGTCCTATGAGTCGTCCAGCGTTAGAACTTCGTCCTGGTCAGCATCTTACGCTGACTCCGCAGTTGCAGCAGTCGATCCGATTGTTGCAATTGTCGACGCTCGAACTCGAATTGGAGATCTCGCAAGCCCTCTCCGACAACCCCTTGCTCGAGCGTGAAGACGATTTCCCTGGCGACGAGCCCGCGGCTGCCGGCGACGAGCCGAGCGAGGCCCCTGAGGCGCCTCCCGATGAGCGTGAGCATGACGACGGCGCGGCAAGCGGCGAGGATTTCAGCGGCGAGTCGTACGGGAGCGGCGGTGGCCAAGGCGATGACGAAGACAGCGGTCCGCCGGAGTCCACGCGCCAGGAGACGCTGCGTGAACATCTCCTGAACCAGTTGGGGGTGACGCGCGTTAGCGCGCGCGACATGGCGCTCATCGGCTTGTTGATCGACGAGCTGGACGAAAACGGCTACCTTGGCTCGCCGCTCGAAGAAGTGCTGAGCTGGTTGCCACCCGAGATCGACGCCGATCTCGACGAGTTGCGCGCAGCCTTGACCTTTCTGCAGTCGTTCGATCCCGCGGGGGTGGGGGCAACCACCCTTGCGGACTGTCTGCTGCTGCAATTGCGGCACCCCGACCTCACCACCATGCCCGATGCGGCGCGGCCCGCCGTGCTGCAATGCGCGCGTGCCATCTGTGCCGATCATTTGCTCCTTCTGGGGGCAGGCAACGCGCCGCGCCTGAAAGAGCTCCTGCACTGCGACGACGCCACGCTGCGCGCCGCACACGGCCTGATCCTGAAGCTCGACCCGCGCCCCGGCCGGCGCTGGTCGGTACCGGCGGCCGACTTTGCCGTGCCCGATGTGATCGTGCGACGCACGCGCAAAGGCTGGCAGGTATCGCTCAACACGGCTGCCATGCCGCGGCTGCGCATCAATGCGCTTTACGCGCAGATGCTGGGCAATCAGCGCGCGTCGCAGCACGCGGGCCTGCAATCGCAACTGCAGCAGGCGCGCTGGATGATCAAGAACGTCGAGCAGCGCTTCGATACCATTCTGCGGGTGTCGCAAGCGATCGTCGATCGCCAGAGCGGCTTCTTCAGCAAGGGGCCGGCAGCGATGCGACCGTTGATCCTCAAAGACATCGCCGGCGAACTGGGCTTGCACGAGTCGACCATCTCGCGGGCGACCACGCAGAAATTCATGCTCACGCCGTTCGGTACGCTCGAACTCAAGTTTTTCTTCGGTGCAGGCGTGGCCACCGACGACGGCGATTCTGCTTCCGCCACCGCCGTGCAGGCCCATATCCGTCAGCTCGTCGCGGAAGAAAACCGCAGCAAGCCTTTGTCCGACAACCAGATCACACAAAAGCTGGCTGAGCAGGGTATTGTGATCGCGCGTCGAACGGTCGCTAAATATCGCGAATCGCTGCGCATCGCGCCGGCTTCGTTGCGGCGCGCCCAAGCGTCGATGAGTCGCCCAGCCTAAGGCGTTTGGCCGACGGCCCTGTCACAAAAGGGCGCTTGCGCTAATGCGAATAATTTTCGATAATTATTCTCATGTACATTTGCGTATGTAATGCAATCACCGAACGTCAGGTCCGCGCGAGCGTGGACCGCGGTGCCACGTCCCTCGAAGATCTTCAATTCGAGCTGGGCGTTGCGAGCTGCTGCGGTCGCTGTGCGGATACGGCATTGGAATATCTGCCCGGCGGACGTTGCTCCAGCGTCTGCGCCAGCCACGATAGCGCGGTAGGGCATCCGGTTCCGCCTACTCGCCCAGCGCTGCCGCCTACGCACGCCGCGAATACGTTCCCGATTCGCCTGGTCGCCGCCGCCTGAGCCGCGCTGCCGTTGCACGACTGCAACGGCGCGGTTTTTGGATGGGCGCGTGATGGGGCGAGGTTTGCCCAATGTGGGCAGCGTTTGTGCGTCGCTGCGGCGAGCGCAAGGGTACGCTTTTACGGGGCGAACCCCCTCCAGAGCACCGCATAGCGCGCCACGTCCTCAAGCCGCTTTGCCATCGATATTCAGAATCATTATCCTGACGTTTTCGGCTCGCGCTCGCGTAGCGGTTAACCAAATGCAGCCACAGGCTGGTGCGCCCCCCGTGCTCAGTGTTAGCCTCTGCGGGTTGCAGCGCCCAACCGCTCTTTTCATGCGGTGTTCTGGCGGCGCTTGCCAGACCCATCAGGAGTACACCCCATGAAAGGCGATCCCGTTGTCGTTCAGTTTCTGAACAAGCAACTCACCAACGAGCTTACGGCTATCAACCAGTATTTCTTGCATGCCCGCATGCTGAATCACTGGGGCTTCACGAAGCTCGGCAAGCACGAATACGAAGAGTCCATCGGCGAAATGAAGCATGCCGATCGTCTGATCGAACGCATTTTCATGCTGGACGGCCTGCCCAACCTTCAAGACCTCCACAAGCTGCTGATCGGTGAAGACGTGCCCGAATTGCTGGCCTGTGATCTGAAGGTTGAGCAAGGCGCGCAAGCCACCGTGAAGGAAGCGATTGCTCACTGCGAATCGGTGCGTGATTACGTGTCGCGCGATCTGTTCCAGGACATCCTGGACGATACCGAAGAGCACATCGACTATCTGGAAACGCAGATCGACTTGATCGACAAGGTGGGCGTGCAGAACTACCTGCAATCGCAGATGGAAGTCTATAACGGCTGATCGCCGTGTCGACCGACGTAAAAAAGGCACCCTGGGGTGCCTTTTTTCACTGGGTGCGATGCGCTTATTCGCCCGGGCGACGCGGGCATTCCGCGATCGTGCCCCATGCCTGATTGGGCGCGCAGTACTTGTTGCGTGCATTCCATGAACAGGTGGGGCGTTCGAAGAAACCCGTATTGGCGCATTGCGCCAGTTCTTGCCGCAAGGCGCCTTGCCAGCCGTTGGCGCCGGTAGCCGGTGCCGGACGCGCTTGCGCGTAGGCCATTTGCGGGGCTTGCTGCACCATCTCGGCGCCGCCATAACCGCTCGACACCGAAATCTGACCGCGGATCGGCGGCGCAACGGGAGCCGCCGGGACGGGCGGCATCAGATCGAGTGTGCTCACATCCGAACCGCCACCCGGCAGCGTGGTCTGGGCCGCAGCGGCCACCTCACGTGCCTGTTCGGCGGTCATGCCCGACTTGGACAGCAGAATCGAGGGATCCTTGACGGTGTCGAACAACGACACCATTTGCACATTCCACTTCAGATCGGCGGGTTTGTCGGGAATACCCAACGTACCATCGACGCGGGGTTGCGGCGGCTGCGCCACGAACGCGCGACCGTTGGCGTCGAGAACAGGCTGCGTGCCGTTTTCGTCCTGGCCCGGCGCCGGCGTGGCCGGCGGCGCGTGTTCGACCAACCAGTCGCCCAGCCGCATGCCGCCAAACGCAGATGCGCCCAGCGCCAGTAAAAGTACGACTAACAAAAACCGCCAAGACATCCCTAACCTCGTATACCTGTGAGATCCGCTCAGGCGCGCATCTTCTCGCTAAACACCTGTCCGCCATGCTCACGCATCGCGTGGAACTTCACGTCCGGGTACAACTCCTGAGCAACCCGGAGCTGCGCCGACGAGCCGATCAAGAAGGCCGCAGCATCCACCACATCATAGGCGATATGGGCTGCATTGGCATCCATGAACTTGCGTAGTGCCTTCGGGTCATCCGCCGTAATCCAGCGTGCCATGGTGTAGCGCGACGGCATCAGGCGCGCGTCGGCGCCGTATTCCGTCTTCAAGCGATGCGCGACCACTTCAAACTGCAATTGTCCGACTGCGCCGAGAAGCAAGGCGCCGCCCGCCGCGACTGGCCGGAAGACCTGAATCGCGCCTTCTTCGCCCAACTGCGCCAACCCGGTGCGCAATTGCTTCATGCGCAACGGATCCTTTACTTCCACCGCCTGGAAGAGCTCGGGCGCAAAGAAGGGCAGGCCAGTGAACGTCAGCATCTCACCTTCGGTGAGCACGTCGCCCAACTGCAACACGCCGTGATTGGGAATACCGATCACGTCGCCCGCGTACGCTTCATCCAGCAACTCACGCCGTTGCGACAAAAACGACACCACGTTGTTGGGTCGCATTTCCTTATTGGTGCGGCACACCTTCAAACGCATGCCGCGGTCGAACTTGCCCGAACTTACGCGCACGAACGCCACCCGATCGCGGTGCGACGGGTCCATATTGGCCTGCACCTTGAAGACGACGCCGGTGAATTTCGGCTCGTCCGGCTTGACCTCGCGTTGCAGTGCCTGGCGTGCACCCGGCTGTGGGGCGAGATCCACCAAGGCGTCGAGCACTTCCTGTACGCCGAAGTTGTTGATCGCCGAGCCAAAAAATACCGGTGCTTGCTTGGCGGCCAGGAACGCGTCGTGATCGAACTCCGGCGAGGCCGCAGTGATCAGCTCGATCTCCGAATTGGCTTGCTCGAAGGCAGAACCGAAACGCTTGGCGATTTCCGGATTCTGCAGTCCTTCGATGATGTCGTCGTCCGCGCCGCGGCGCTCCTGCCCCGGACGGAAGATGCGCATGCGGTCGCGGCGGATATCGAACACGCCGCCGAATGCCTTGCCCATGCCCACCGGCCACGAAAAGGGCACGGCATCCATGCCCAGATGCGATTCCATCTCGGAGAGCAGGTCCAGCGGGTCGCGCACTTCGCGATCCATCTTGTTGATGAACGCGATGATGGGGGTGTTGCGGGCCCGGCACACCTGCAGCAGACGGATGGTTTGCGGTTCGACACCGTTGGCGGCATCGATCACCATCAGCGCGGCATCGACCGCCGTCAGCACGCGATAGGTGTCTTCGGAGAAGTCGGCGTGGCCCGGGGTATCGAGCAGATTGATCACGCAGTCGCGGTATTCCATCTGCATGACCGATGAGGCCACCGAGATGCCCCGTTGCTTTTCGATTTCCATCCAGTCCGACGAGGCGTGGCGGGACGCCTTGCGCGCTTTGACGCTGCCGGCGATCTGAATCGCGCCTGCAAACAGCAACAGCTTTTCGGTCAGCGTGGTCTTACCCGCGTCGGGGTGAGAAATGATGGCAAATGTGCGGCGACGCGCAACTTCTTCTTGGATCGTCATGGTGTGCGAATTCTACAGCCGCGCGTCTTCAGACGCCGCGCCGGAAAGTGGCCAGAAAGGCCCCGGCGAGTACGAAAAGCGCGCCGAAGCTGCGGTTCATCCAGCGGATGTGGTGCGGGCTGCGCGACAGGCGCAGCACTTTGGCCGCCAGGAGGGTATACACCCCCATGGCGACGGTATCGGTGAAAGCCAGCGTAAACGCCATGGCGGCATATTGCGGCGCAAGCGCGGCAGTGGGGTCCACGAACTGGGGCACCACCGCGAGCAAAAACACCGTGCCCTTGGGATTGCTGGCATTGATCAGAAAGCCGCGCATGATCAACGTGCGAATCGGCTCCAGCGCCAGATTGCCCGTTTCCACGGCAACTGGCGTGGCGTCGGTGCGAAACTGCTTCACACCGAGGTACACGAGGTACGCCACGCCCAGCATCTTCACCACCGTGAAGGCGGTTTCAGACGTGGCGAGCAGGGCGCCCAGTCCGACGCCCACCACGACAAACTGGAACAGGATGCCGGCGATCAGGCCGGCGGTATTCCAGTAGCCGCGGCGAAAGCCGTGCTTGAGCCCGGCCGACATGGCTGAGATCGCGCCGGCGCCGGGCGAGAACGAAATGGCCCATGAAGCCAGCATGAACGTCAGCCAAGTGGACACACTCATCGCCCGAACTCCGTATTACTTGCCCAACAGCACGCCACTGCGGCGGCCGTCGTTGCCGCGAGCGGCGGAACGGGGCGCATCGCCCGAGCGCGGTGCTGCCGGACGGGCGGCCGCGGGACGATCGCCGCGCGGTTCGCTGTGGCGGCGGGGTGCATCGCCTTCCGGACGCTTGGCGGCACCGGCACTGGCGGGACGGCCGTGGCCGCTACCATTGCCATTAGCGCTGGCACGTACTGGCGATCCACGCGTGGGACCCGTACCGTTGTTGCGGCTCTTGTTGTGACCGGCATTGCCGCCACCCGCGTTACCGCCGCGGCTGTTGTTGCCGAAACGGCGCTGTTCGGTGCGCTCTTCGCGTGCATCCACGTCCAGCGCGGCGCCCACGGGAGGCGTCCAGTCGGACGTAACCGGCACACGTTCGATCGTCTTGCCGATCAGGCGTTCGATGGCCTTGAGCAGCTTGACCTCACTGGCGTCAACCAGCGACACGGCTGAGCCCGTCGAACCCGCGCGGCCGGTGCGGCCGATACGGTGCACGTAGTCCTCTGGCACGTTGGGCAGTTCGAAGTTCACGACCTGCGGCAATTGATCGATATCGATCCCGCGGGCGGCGATGTCGGTCGCGACCAGCACGGCGACAGAACCGTCCTTGAAGCCTGCCAGGGCGCGCGTGCGCGCAGCCTGGCTCTTGTTGCCGTGAATCGCAGCAGCCGACAGGCCGTCTTTCACCAGCTTCTCAGCCAGGCGGTTGGCGCCGTGCTTGGTGCGTGTGAACACCAGCACTTGATGCCAGCCGCTTTCGTTGATGATGTGGCTGATCAGATCGCGCTTGTGGGCCTGATCGACCATGTGCGCGGTCTGGTGCACGAGTTCGGTGGCCGTATTGCGCGGCGTGACCGACACTTCGCCGGGGTTGTTGAGCACCCCACGCGCCAGTGCACGGATTTCTTCGGAGAACGTGGCCGAGAACAGCAGGTTCTGGCGTTGCTTGGGCAGCAGGGCCAGGATCTTGCGCACGTCGCGAATGAAGCCCATGTCCAGCATGCGGTCGGCTTCATCGAGCACCAGGATTTCGACGCCCGACAAATCGACCGTGCGTTGACCGGCATGGTCAAGCAGGCGGCCTGGCGTGGCGACCAGAATATCCAGCGGGCGCTTGAGCGCGCCGATCTGCGGGTTGATGTTCACACCGCCGAACATCACCATCGCTTTTTGCTTGGAGTACTTGCCGTACGTCTGGACCGATTCTTCGATCTGAGCGGCGAGTTCGCGCGTGGGCGTGAGGATCAGGCAACGCGGGCGGCCCGGCTTGCGGGTTTCCGGTGCGGGACGGGTTTCGAGCAAATGCAGGATGGGAAGCGTGAAGCCGGCAGTCTTGCCGGTGCCCGTCTGGGCCGCGGCCAGCAGATCGCCGCCCTTCAGTACCAGGGGGATGGCTTTCGCTTGAATCGGGGTGGGGGCGGTGTAACCGGTATCTGCAATAGCGCGCAGCAACGACTCGGCCAAGCCAAGGTCGGCAAATGTAATGGGGGAAGTCAAGTACAGCTCCAGCGGCAGCCTGTCGCTCTAGGTCAGAGGACTCCAATCGAGGCAGACGCGTCAGGAGAAAAGAAGGCGGGTCGTAGCGGACCAGCCCTGCGAGGTGACGGCGGCGCCGTCACAGGGACGCTTGGGCGGATTGGTACAGCCCAAGCGTAAGATTGTATCCGATGCTGGCCCATCCCCGGGGAAAAGCTGCAAAAAACCGCGAATAGGCACGAAACGGCGACGCAAATCTGTGTCGCATACATCTGGCACGACCCAACTTGCTATAACTTTGCCCCGCGCGAGACCGTGCGACGGCCGTATACCACTGTTGACGGCCCTATCGACGCGACGGGAGACATTGTCACAACTGGCAATGGTTTCGCACCCAAAATCGTAACAGCGACAGTGCGCGCTCTCTATAATCGCCCGGCTTAACGCCCAATTCAGGATAGGAACCAATTATGAGCAAGGTTGTCGGCACAGTAGTCGGCGTCGTCGTGGTCGCAGGGATCGCTTGGACAGGTGCAGCGTACTACACGGGCACCAAGGTTGAGAAAGAACTGATTGCCTCGATCGACAAAGCCAACGTCGAACTCGCGAAGGTGATGCCGGTGCCCGGCGTCAAATTCGCTCTGGCATCCTTCGAGCGTGGCGTGTTCTCTTCGGACGCACGCTACACCGCCACGTTGAGCCTGCCGGCTCAGGAAGGCAAGCCCGCTCCCGCGCCCATCGAGGTGCTGGTATCGGATCACATCGAACACGGTCCGTTCCCCTGGTCGCGTCTGAAGACGGGCAAGCTGGCGCCGATGATGGCCACCAGCAATGCCAAGCTCGAGAAGAACGGCACGCTCGACGCCTGGTTCGTGGCGACGAAGGATGTGCCGCCGGTCTCGTCCACATTCAGCCTGGGCTACGGTGGTTCGTCCACGGGCGTCGTGCGCGTGGCGCCGGCCGAGTATGCCGAAGGCGACAGCAAGCTGGCCTTTTCCGGTCTGGACATCAACGCCGACGTGGGCAAGAACGGCGAATCGGTCAAGGTCGCGGGCCTGATCGAGTCGATTGTGGCCACGACCTTGAGCAAGGCCGACGGCAAGCCGCTGGCGTTGGACTTCAAGGGTGTGTCGTTCGATAGCGACATGACGAAGGGCATTGCCGATCTGTACCTGGGCAAATATTCGATGACGACCAAGTCGCTCACGATCGCCGAAGCACAGGACAAGCCGATGATCGTGCTGCGCGATCTCGTGCAGCGCGCGGATCTGGGCGTGCAGAACGAGAAGTTGAACGTGATGGTTGGCTATGAAGTCGGCGGCGTCAACTACAAGGGCAAAGACGTAGGCGGTGGCCAGTTCGTCATGAAGGGCGGCAATCTCGATCCGGCAGCCCTGAAAACGCTGAACGATCTTTACCGCGACATGTACGTGCGCGCGCTCAAGAGCATGGGGTCCAAGGGCGAGGAAGAAATGCCCGAAATGACGCCCGAGCAAGCTCAGGCGATGCAGGGTGCGATGCTGGCGTTGTTGGCTGGCAACCCCACCTTGTCGATCGATCCGTTGCAGATCAAGACGTCCAAGGGTGAGAGCACGTTCAATCTGAATCTGAACCTGACCAAGCCGTCCGACAAGGCGACGTCGATCGACGCGATGATTCTCGAAACGATCAAGACGCTCGACGCGAAGCTCGTCGTCTCCAAGGGCATGCTGGCGGAGATCTTCACGATCGCCGCCACGCAGGAAGGCGCCGATCCCGCGCAAGCCGCGCAAATGGCCACGATGCAGTCCGAACTCGTGGCTGGTATGGGCGCACAGGCCGGCGTGGTCAAGGTCGAAGGCGACAAGATCACATCGACGCTGAATTACGCCGCTGGTCAGGTCGATTTCAACGGCAAGAAAATGCCGGTGGAAGAGTTCGCTGGCGAAGTCTTCAGCATGGTTCTCGGTTCCGGCAGTAACATGGGCCTCTCCGGTGGCGACATGGACGAAGAGGACGAGGAAGAAATGGAAGACGCGCCTGCTGACGAAGCCGTTCCGGCCGAACCCGCCACTCGGGTCAAGCCGTAATGAGGGCCGCCCTGAGCGACCTGTTCTCGCGCAGTGTGGGCCGACTTGGCCGCCTCGTGGTCATGACGCTCGGGGTCACGCTGCTGGCAGGCTGTGGCTATAACGCCATGCAGGCCGGCGACGAGCAGGTGAAGGCGGCATGGTCGGAGGTGCTCAATCAGTATCAACGCCGCGCCGATCTGATTCCTGCGTTGGTCAAGTCGGTGGATGCCTACATGACCAACGAGCGCACAGTGCTCAAGGAAGTGACCGAGGCCCGCGCTCGCGTGGGCAGCGTGCAGATGAGCACCGACAACCTCGAAGATCCGCAAGCCATGGAACGCTTCCAGCAAGCGCAAGGCTCGCTGTCATCGGCGTTGTCGCGATTGTTGGTCGTGACCGAGAACTACCCTACGTTGAAGGCCGATGCGCTGTTCCGCGATCTGCAGGCTGAACTCGCCGGTACCGAAAACCGCATCGCGGTGGCACGCGGCCGGTATGTGCAGCAGGTGCAGGCCTACAACACGCTCATCCGTCAGTTTCCGGGCGTGATCACGGCCAAGATCATGGGCTATGCGCCCAAGGCCAATTTCAGCGTCGAAAACGAAGCTGCAGTCTCGCGTGCGCCGGCGATCGAGTTCAGCAACACGCGCGGTGCAACGCCGCCTGCTGCGCCCGCTCCTGCGCCTGCAGCACGCTAGGTTTCCACTATGTCTGTGATGATCTACTTTCGGCGAGCAGCGATGCTCGCCGTTTTGTTGGGGGCGACAACATTGGCGGCCGCTCCGGTGAGTGCGCAAGCACGCGCGCCCGGCGTCGATGCCGATGCGCGGCATGTCTCTGACGTTGCCCATTCCGCCGATGCGATCAAGCGCGATCGAAGTCATGCTCGACCGGTGCTGTTGGCGGCCAGCGAACCTGCGCCCGGCTACATCACGATCAATCCGGCGCCGCCCGCTAACGTGCCCTCCGCTAACGTGCCGCCTGCGGTGCCGTCTTCGGCGGCGCCGCAGTCACCGCCACCCACCGGTGCCGGCACGCCGCAGACAGTGCCGTCCGGTGCGCCTGTGCCGGTCCCCGCGCCGCCATCGCCCGCACCTCGCACGCCATCTCCCGACACCGGTGACGCCCCCGTGCCGGTTTTGCAGCAGCGGGTGACCGATCGCACGAATACGCTGGATGCCGCGGCGCGTGAGGCGCTGACCGCACAGTTGGCCGCCCTCGAAGCCCGCAAGGGCGCGCAAGTCGCGGTGCTGATCGTGCCGACGACCCAGCCGGAGTCCATCGAGCAATATGCAACGCGGGCATTCGAGCAGTGGAAGTTGGGCCGCAAGAATACCGACGACGGTGTGTTGCTCCTGGTGGCGAAGGACGATCGCACGTTGCGCATCGAGGTGGGATATGGCCTGGAAGGCGCGATTCCGGATTCGCGCGCGTCGCAGATCATCAATGAACAGATCGTGCCGCGATTCGCGTCCGGCGATTTTGCCGGCGGCATTGCGGCCGGCGTAAAGAGCATTGCAGCGTTGGTGGACGGCGAGCCGTTGCCCCCGCCGGCCTCGGCTTCGCGAGACACGTCCAACGACATCTCACTGAATCTCCCCACGTTGATGACGTCGCTTATCGTCGGCGTCATCATGGTTCTGGTGTTGCCCGCAATGGTGGGCGTGCTGGCCGTGGGCGCGGCAGCTTACACCGCCACAGGCATGCTCTGGGTAGCTGGCTTGGCCGTCGTACTGGCGTCAGTCCTGTCGTTGGTGCTTCACGCCTTGGGTATCAAGGGCGGGGGCAAGGGCGGCGGTGGCAAAGGGGGCGGCAAAGGCGGTGGCGGGGGCGGTGGTCGTCGCGCCGGCGCCATCCTGGGCGGCCTCGGCGGGCTGCGCGGCGGTTCGATGGGCGGCGGACGCAGCAGTGGCGGTGGATTCGGAGGCGGTTTCGGCGGTGGCGGCGGCCGCAGTGGCGGTGGCGGCGCGTCCGGGCGTTGGTAGGGTCTGTTGGCTGGCAACGGCCATGCACGAACACGTTCCGCCCGGTCCTTAATCCGCTTCGATCCTCAATCCTCGCGCGCCAGATCCTCGGCCAGCTGCTTCACGACCGTCTTGCGTCGGGCGTCATCATCATGACCCGGCGCCAGCGCCGACCATTCCGGCCGGCTGCGTGCTTCCTTCAAGCCATCAGGGAGCGCCGCCTTGCGCCATTTTTCATCCTGCGCCGCCACTAATTGCAGGGGGGCGGTCGCCGCATGGCCGCGGCGTTCGAGCGCTTGAATCAGTGTGCGCTGGCGCAACGCCAGCACGCGCAGCACGGCATCGTCCACGCTCAGCTCACGGTAGCCGCGCACGCGGCCTGCCAGGCGCTTGCCGAAGCGTTCCACGCCTTGCCACATCCCACCGGCAGCCGCGCCGATCAGCATGCCGGTGCCCAGGCTCAGGCCTGCCGTCAAGACGTCCACGGCCGCGCCCGCCATGGCGCCGGCCGCCACGCCGGCACCCAATTGCACGCCCATGTCCTTGAGCGTTTGGGGGTGAAACAGATCCATGCCCCAGCGCGTGCCTTCCAACGGCAGGTGCTCGGCAGCGTAATCCTCTCGGCTGAAGTTGTAGAGCGCGAGCAACGCGTCGATGCCGCTTTGCTCGCGCACCCGCACGCTTGTCTGCAACCGCTCGGCGCTGGCAGCCAACGCCGCTGCGTCGTTACCGCTTTGCATATGGAGCGCGGCCACGTCGACCAGCACCTCGGCGCCCACGCGGTAAGCAGCCTCGCGCCGATCGCGGCGCTGCTGGGCCAGGTCTTCGGCCAATCGCCGCAGCAGTTCGGCCTCGCGATCCAGCAGGAGTGCCAGCCGGGCGTAAAGCTGCGCTTCGCCGTCGAGCGCCGGCAACACGGTATCGAACTCGGCCGTGGCATGCAGGCCCAGGCGCGACATGGCGTCGCGCCATTCGGCCACGCGATGGTTGGGCGCGTTGACGAAATTGAGCACCGGCAGAAGCGGCCGGCCGCAGGCATTGAGAATGTCGAGTTCGTCACGATGCTTGGCCAGTACCGGATCGCGCGCATCGATCACATACAGTGCCGCGTCGCTGTCGAGCATGCGTGACAACACCCGGCCTTCCTGTTCGAACCGGCCGCGCGCTTCGGGCGTGTCGAGAAAGCGCCGAATCCGGGCAGGGCCATCGAGCCGCTCGTCGCGTGCCAGATCGTCCAGATACTCGAGTAATGCGATGCTGTCTTCAATGCCGGGCGTGTCGTACCAGGCGATCGCCGGCTTGCCGTCCAGCAGCAGCCGCGCGCCTTCCACATGCCGGGTCGTGCCTGGCCGGTCGGCCACCACGCCAAAGCGGCTGTTGCGTGTGAGGGTGCGCAGCAGTGATGTCTTGCCGGTGTTGGTGTGCCCCACAACGGCAATGCGAATCGGGGCGTCGGGAAGCACCGCGGTCAGATCAGGCATCGACATGCGCAGTCTCCAACCAGCGGGTGGCGTCGCTGGCGTCGACGACGATGGCCTCGCCGTCCAGTCCCGCATCGCGCAAGGTGTCGATCCACGCCTGGCGCCGCGGTGCCGCATCGGACGGCAACAGCCATACGGCGGTATGCGCGGCGTGTTTGGCCAACGAGGCGATGAGCGACAGTGTGCCCCGATCTGGCGTTTGGCGGGCGTCGCAGGCGATCAACAAGCGCGCGGCGGGCGCACGCGCCAGGGTGTCGAGCATGCGATTGCGATCCTGGCGTGTATCGAGCGCGCCGCCGTCGTGCACAGTGGCCGGAAACGGCGCCGGAGGCCACGGTATATCGGCGGGTACTTCGATCGCGACGACGACAGTCCGGCCACCGAGATCGGCCGTTCGATGAACGGCCGTGTGGGCATCGATCGGTGTCACCGTGGCAGCGTCGGCCGGTCGATCGATTCCGATGGTTTCCGCGCGCGGCAGCAGCTTGTCATGCAGTCCGGCGTAGCCCGGCAAAGTGAGGTCCAGCGCCGGTTGCCGCATGCCGCGCAGTGCCACAAGCGCGCAGCCCAGCAATGCCATCAATCGCGGCAGCACGCCGTAGACCGCAACGGTGCCCATCAGCCAGACCGACCACTGAATCTGCGCCTGCACGGGCAATGCTTGCGTGCCGTCGCTGGCGCGCACGAACGCCGTATCGGGCAGGTTGAAGCCGAACTGGGCCGGCAACCAGCCAATGGCGCGCGTCAGGGCGACGAAGGTATCGGGCGCCAGCAATGTGGTCGCCCAAATGAACCGGTAGCTCGCGGTGGACAGCACCACCAGCAACGTAATCAACGCCACGGTGAGCGCGGTAAACCAGATGGCGTGCGTGACGGCACCGAGCAGGGCGCGCAAGGCGCCGCGCTGCGCGAGCAGATTGAACAACGCATGCGGCACCAATGCCGCGTCGGGCCCACGCGCAAACTTGCGGCTGAGCCACAACCAGACGCGGCCCAAGCCCCCTGCGCCATCGGGTGCGCGGATAAAAAAGCTCAGCAGCCACAGCACGCCCATGACCACGTGCAAGCCCAGCAACGCGCCCAGCGCCCACAGGATATTCACGGCCCGTGTGCCGTCGCCCAATGCGCCCAGCGCAGTGAATGCGCCGGTCATCGCAGCCAGCAACAGCAACCCCATCAACGCGGCGAGCGCGCCCTGGCGCCAGCGCTCGATCATGCGCGGCAGTGGCGTCACCACCGCCAACGCTTGAGCGCGCAGCAATATGCGTTGTTCGAAATCGTCCGGCCCTTGGCGCGCGGCGCGCACAGCGTCGGCGTCCATGAGTGGACCCCAATGCGCCTCGCGCAAACGGATGGCCTCAGCCAGCCAATAGTCGCGCAACGGCGCTTTATGGTGGGGGGCGGTCATGCTGAGGTCGCTGGAAGAAACAGGTTGAACATACGGGAAGCGGTGTCACCGGTGGAGTGGCATTGTAGAGGGCGAGGGGGGTAGGGACGGCGTCAAAGGGAGGGCACATATTGTCCTAATACTTATCTCATCCACTCAGCCGAATCTCCCTATTTCGACACCCGCAAGACCTGCACATTGCGATTTAGGATGCCGCCTCGCCGTAGTGCGTCGGGGCGATTCCGGCCAACTTGGCGTCAGGATACTTTATGTCACAGCGCGCCAGAGAGCGCAAAACCAGACCCCTCATACGTTTCACCCCATTTGCTGCCCTGAAGGGCACACCCCCGCGGGAGATTTGCCATGTCCCTTACAGCGTTGTTGCGCACGAGTTCTGCCCGACCGGAAGAAATGCTGATTTCGCCGCTGGCGGAAAGCACCTACCGTTCCCAAGGCTACGTCGCGCTGGGTTCGCTTTGCCCGCCCGACGAGGTGGCCATGATTCGTAGCACGCTGCTCAAAATGTTCGAGCAGCGCACAGGCTACGACGAAGGCGCCCAATACGATTTCGCACAACGCGACGAAGCAGGCAAACCCGCGTCGTTCCCGAGTCTGCACGATCCCAGCCACTACGCACCTGAGCTCACGCAAACGCAATTCTTCGCGCGGGCGACTGCTGTGGCGCGCCAGCTCCTCGGCGAAGATGCCGCGTGCTATGGCGAACACGCATTGCTCAAGCCGGCACGCGTGGGTCCGCCCACGCCGTGGCATCAGGACGAGGCATTCCGCTCGCCCGATTTCGAATACCGCGAGCTCAGCATCTGGCTGGCTTTGCAGCCCGTGACGGAAGAAAGCGGTTGCATGCAGTTCATCTCGGGATCGCAAGTGGGTCCGGTGCTCGAACATCAATCGCCCGGTGGCGACAAAACCCTGCACCCGCTGGAGTGCATCGGCGACTTCGACCGTAGCCAAGCGACTCCGGTCCCGTTGCAAGCCGGCGACTGCACGGTGCACGACATGCGCACGTTGCACCACACGGGGCCCAACACGTCCGATTCGACGCGTCTGGCCTACATCCTGATCTTCAACGTGCCGCCCGTGTACAAGCCCGGTCTGCGCACGTTCCCGTGGCTCATTGGCCGCCGCACCGATAGCCAGAACCGCAAGAAGGTCTGGCATCGTCAAGGCGGATGGATGGTCGAAGTGAAGCGCCGCTTGCCGCGTGCGCGTCTCACCAGCGGCCGCTGGCTCTCATGGGCGTTCATTCGCGCATGGAGCAAACTGTTCAGCCGAGGCCGCACGCAGCAGTAGGGCTTTAACGCCTGCGCGGGGCTGAATGAAAGACGGCACAGTCCCTCCTGTGTCGTCTTTTGTCGTTATTGGGCAGGGGCGTGGATTCGTGCCTGGCTCAAGGTGCCTGGCTGAAGGTGGCAGCTGAAGGCGCTGAGCGTGTCGCGATTTGCACGAGCGCGGCGGCAATCTGTCGAGCGCGCGCCGCTCCGCTTGCCAATGCGAAGGGCACTCAGCCTTCGGCTGTGTCATGCCAATGGCGATACACTCGTTTTATGAAACCGTCGCCAGCCCTGTTCCGCCGTCTTGCAGCTTCTTGGCCCGCTGCGTCCAGCCTTGCGGCGCTCCTGCCTGCCTTGCTTGCGAGCGCGGTACTCGCGCCGGCGGCGGCGCTTGCCGCGAACGTCATCCATACCGAAGCGTCGGCGTTCTCGCCGGTCGTCGTGTACGAAAACGATAACCAGCGCTGCATGACGTTCGGCAGCGTTCAGGCGCTCGGTCGCCAGTCGTGCATCGACTTGACCGCGCCGCAACGCATGGTGTTCACCTACACGCCCATGATGATGAGTGCGCTGTTCGTGCAGCCTGCACCGCGCAACATCCTGATCGTGGGTCTGGGTGGCGGCACCTTGCCCAAAGCACTGGCCGAGGTGTTGCCTGAGGCCAATATCGACACCGTCGAAATCGATCCTGCGGTCGTCAACGTGGCGAAGCAATATTTCGGTTTTCGCACCGGGCCGCGGCAGCACATCATCACCGCCGACGGCCGCGCGTACATCGAAGCGGCGCTGCGCGAAGGCAAACGCTACGACATCGTCATGCTCGACGCGTTCGATATCGACTACATCCCCAAACACCTCATGACGCGCGAATTCGTGCAAACGGCGCGCCGGCTCTTGCCCCCTGGCGGCGTGTTGGCGGCGAACACCTTTACGTCCAGCGATCGCTACGACAGTGAATCGGTGACGTACGCGGATGTGTTCGGCACGTTCTTCAACTTGCGCGCCAACAACCGGGTGATTCTCGCGGTGAACGGCCCACTGCCTGACGATGCGCAACTGAACGCCAATGCCCAAGCCTGGGCGCCGAAACTCAGCGTCTACGGCATCGACGTCGCGGCGCAGTTGGCACGCTTCTCACGTCAAAGCGATTGGTCGACGACCGCGCAGGTATTGAAAGATTGAAGCCGGGGGGGGGATGGTGCCGGAGAAAGGAATCGAACCCTCGACCTTCTCATTACAAGTGAGCTGCTCTACCAACTGAGCTACACCGGCACGATGCTCGCACACAGAACGTGGCGAGCGGGGGACTGAATTGTAGTGAATCTGGGCGGATTGTCCACCCAGATTCGGTTTACTTCACGATGGTCAGGTGCGGGCGTTTGCCATCGGCATCAGCCGCCGTGGTGTCGGGCACCACCGGAGGCTCGGCCGCCACGGCGTTGCCGTCGTCAGCCACCGCCAGACCGGCATCGTTCTCATCCTGCGCGGCAGGCTCGTAGGGCTCGACTTCGAATCCCATGCCGGCGCCCGTTTCGCGCGCGTAAATGGCGCTTACGGCGCCTACGGGCACATACACGTTCTCGGTCACGCCGCCGAAGCGCGCCTGAAACTCGATCGCATCGTTGCCGAGCACCAGGCTGTTGGTAGCCAGTGTGCCCACGTTCAAGGTGATCTGACCTTCTTGAACGTGGCCCATCGGTACCATCGTGTGGCTATCGACTTGCACCACGATATACGGCGTATAGCCGTTGTCGGTGCACCATTCGTGTAGTGCGCGGATCAAATACGGTTTGGTTGATGTCTCACCCATCGATCTGACCTCCTGATTATCGACGCATCACTTTCTCAGACGGCGTCAACGCTTCGATATAGGCCGGGCGCGAGAAAATGCGTTCGGCGTACTTTTGCAGGGGAGCGGCGTTCTTGGGCAATTCGATGCCGTAGTGATCCAGGCGCCACAACAACGGTGCAACGGCCACGTCCAGCATCGAAAACTCTTCACCCAGCATGAACTTGTTCTTCAGCAGCATCGGCGCCAACTGGGCCAAGCGGTCGCGAATGTTCTGGCGAGCGCGCTCGAGGCGCTTTTCGTCGGGCTTGCCGCTACGATCTTCGAGCGCGGAAACGTGAACGAACAGTTCCTTCTCGAAGTTGTACAGGAACAAGCGGGTGCGCGCACGCATCACCGGATCGGCCGGCATCAATTGCGGGTGCGGAAAGCGCTCGTCGATGTATTCGTTGATGATGTTGGATTCGTACAGAATCAGATCGCGCTCGACCAGGATGGGCACCTGTCCGTACGGATTCATGACCGAAATGTCTTCCGGCTTGTTGTACAGATCAATGTCGCGAATTTCGAAATCCATGCCTTTCTCGAACAACACGAAGCGGCAGCGTTGCGAAAAAGGGCACGTGGTCCCGGAATAGAGCACCATCATGGCGGAGATTCCTTAGTATAAAAAGCGAAAGGCCAGCGGCGGCCAATAGGCTGGGCGCTGGCCCAAGTGTCAGGGCCGATGAGGCAAAGACGTCTATCGTAACCGACCCGACCCCTAAAAAGCGAGGGCGGGGGCCACGAGAGCTATCACATCAGCGGACGTGTTTCCAGTAAGAAGCGTTCAAACGCCACGCGACCAGGAAGAAAATACCCAGGAAAAGCAGCACGAACACCCCCAGCGTCTTGCGCTGCTGCTGTACCGGCTCAGCCATCCACGACATGAAATTGGTGAGGTCGGCGATCTGCTTTTCATAGGCGGTGGCCCGAGCGGGGTCCAGCGCCTTGAACTTCGATTCGGACGTCGCATGCCCGTGGTATTCGGCCAACGGCTCGCGTTTGACCGACGCGTAGCCTTGGGCGTCATACACGGTGGTGACCTTTTCCCAGCCCGGGTGGCCGGTGTCGCCTTCCTTGGCCGCAAGCGGTCGGGTCGCCACGGTGGTCAGCTCACGCGGACCCTGGTCTTCCCACATCACGTGCGGCATGCCCACATTAGGGTACACCAGGTTGTTCCATCCGGTCGACCGTCCTGCATCGCGGTAAAACGTGCGCATATAGGTGTAGACGTAATCCACGCCCGATGGGCCGGCGTTGACCGATTTGGCGCGCGTGATGAGCGACAGATCGGGCGGCGCCACGCCCAGCCACTTCTTGGCGTCGGCCGGTTTCATCGCGATCGTCATCAGATCGCCCACTTTTTCGCCGGTGAACAGCAGGTTTTCCTTGATCTGCGCATCGGTCAGGCCGATTTCGGCGAGCTTGTTGTAGCGCATGGCCACAGCGCTGTGGCAGTTCAGGCAGTGGTTGACGAAGAGTTTGGCGCCGTTCTGCAACGAGGCCATGTCGGTCACACGGTTGGGCGCGCGATCCAGCGGCGCACCGCCTTCAGCGGCCAGAACGGCGGAGCACGCCAGCAGCATTGCGGCGGCTCCCATCAGCTTTTTGATCATGATCATTGTCGGCATCCAGGGCTCAGTGGGGATGGAACGTCACGCGTTCCGGCACGGGCTTGAAGGTTCCCAGGCGGCTCCATACCGGCATCACGAAGAAGAAGCCCAGGTAGATAAGCGTGCCGATCTGAGAGGTCAGGTTGTACGCATCGCTAGGCGGTTGCGTACCCAGGAAACCCAGGATGAGAAAGTTGACGATGAAGATGCCGTAAAACGCCTTGTGCCACGTGGGCCGGTAGCGGATCGACTTGACCGGGCAATGATCGAGCCACGGCAGGAAGAAGAGAATCACTACCGCGCCGCCCATGGCGACCACGCCCCAGAACTTGGCGTCGATCAGGCGCAGCAGCACGGCCGTGCCCACGAGCAGCACGGTGAAGAAGATGCGCCACAGCGTGGGCAGCTTGCTCTTGAGGGCGACGAAGATCGCGCCCAACAGGGCTGCGCCCGCCAGCACCCACGTGAATTGATCGGTGGTGGCGCGCAGCATCGAATAGAACGGCGTGAAGTACCAGACCGGAGCGATGTGCGGCGGCGTCTTGAGCGGATCGGCCGGCAGGAAGTTGTTGTACTCGAGGAAATAGCCGCCCATCTCGGGGCCGAAGAACACGATGGCCGCGAAGATCAGCAGGAACCCCGCCACGCCCATGATGTCGTGCACGGTGTAGAACGGATGGAACGGAATGCCGTCCAGGGGGCGGCCGAACCGGTCCTTGTGCTTCTTGATGTCGACGCCGTCCGGGTTGTTCGATCCCACTTCATGCAAGGCCACCAGGTGAGCAGCCACCAGGCCGACCAGCACCAGCGGAATGGCGATGACGTGGAACGCAAAGAAGCGGTTGAGCGTGGCGTCGGACACCACGTAATCGCCGCGAATCCAGATCGACAGCTCGGGACCGATGAACGGAATGGCGGAGAACAGGTTGACGATCACCTGGGCGCCCCAATACGACATCTGACCCCAGGGCAGCAGGTAGCCAAAGAAGGCCTCGCCCATCAGACAGAGGAAGATCGCGACGCCGAAGATCCAGACCAGTTCGCGTGGCTTGCGGTACGAGCCGTAGAACAGCCCGCGCAGCATGTGCATGTACACGACGACGAAGAACATCGACGCGCCTGTGGAGTGCATGTAGCGGACCAGCCAGCCCCATGGCACTTCGCGCATGATGTACTCGACCGACTGGAACGCGCGCTCGGCGTCGGGCTTGTAGTGCATGACCAGGAAAATCCCGGTCACGATCTGGAGCACGAGCACGAGTAGTGCGAGCGATCCGAAGAAATACCAAAAATTGAAATTCTTTGGGGCGTAATACTCGGACAGATGCGCTTTGTAGGTGGATGTCACCGGAAAGCGCCGGTCCAGCCAACCCATCAGCCCTGTCGTCTCGACGGTTTTCTCGCCAGCCATGAAACGGCTCCTCTTATTCTCGGCGTAAAGCTCTTAGTCTCGTATGGAGTCTGCGCGGATCCGCGTCAGGCCTTGTTGTCCTCATCGACGCCCACAATGATGCGGGTGTCGCTGAGATACTCGTATGGCGGAACTTCAAGGTTGTCGGGCGCGGGTTTGTTTGCGTACACGCGCCCTGCGAGATCGAACGTGGAGCCGTGGCAGGGGCAGACGAAGCCGCCGGTGCCGCCGGGGAGGGCCGGGCTGCCGCCGAGATCGGCGGTGGGCGAACAGCCCAGATGAGTACAGATGCCGACGCAGACGAACAGGTCGGACTTGCGCGAGCGGTATTCGTTTTTGGCGTATTCGGGGGTGTAGCCGGGCCGGTTCGATTGGGGATCGGCCATCAACGCGTCGCCCTTCTTGATACCGGCCAGTTGCTCTTCGGTGCGGCGCAGAATCCACACCGGCTTGCCACGCCATTCGACGGTGCGCATCTGCCCGGGGGCAATATCGCCGACGTCGACTTCGACCGGCGCGCCTGCCGCGCGGGCTTTGGCGGACGGGGCAAAGGTGCTGACGAAGGGCACGACTGTTGCTACCCCGGCAACACCGCCGATCGCACAGGTCGTGGTCAGCCAGAAGCGTCGAGAGGGATCGGGCGGCAGGTTAAGGGCAACCGCTCCGTCGTCATCGTGCACCAGAGTATCTTGTCTCATCATCCTCTTTCCTTTGCGATGCGGCCAAGATGCTAGGTGCTCCGGCGTACTGCATCCGTTTTGCTGGGATTTTTAACTACTCTACAACCGCGTATTATAGCTTGAGCCCGCCGTGGGCAACGTCATACACAGGAGCACTTATGGCCTTCGTTAAGGAATTCCGCGACTTTGCCGTCAAAGGCAATGTGATCGATCTCGCCGTCGGTGTCATCATCGGCGCTGCGTTTGGGCAGATCGTGAACTCATTGGTCAAAGACGTTGTGATGCCGGTCGTCAACTTCCTGATCGGTGGGGCGGTCGATTTCTCGAACAAGTTCATTGTGCTGCGAATGCCTGAGGGATACGCCGGCGCCATGACGTACGACGATCTCACCAAGGCCGGCGCGGTGCTGTTCGCCTGGGGTAATTTCGTCACGATCCTCATCAACTTCGTGTTGTTGGCCTTCATCATCTTCTGGATGGTCAAGCTTGTGAATTCGGCTCGCCGCAAGTCGGAAGTCGAAGCTGCGCCCAAGGCGCCGGCCGAAGATGTGGTACTGCTGCGCGAAATCCGCGATTCGTTGCAAGACCGCAATACGGTGGTGGCAGTGCCGGCAACGGGTACGCCTGCAGCCCCGGTTGCCGGTCGTCCGCTGACCCCGTAATCGGGTAGGAATCAAACCTGCCACTGTTGCCTGTGCGCCACAGTGGCGGGCGGTTAGGGGGCTTTCGGTCGAGCCCAAGTGCTTTTTTCGATTGAAACCGCGTTGGGATGTGCGCTTCGGCGTGCTTCGCCGGTCGAGCAATAACGCAGATCAGGTCGATCATCAATGTGAGTCATGTCGAGCATTCATGCAGGTCCAGTAGCCCTGAGGTGGATGCAATGATGATCAGACCGGATTGTCGACATCGATAAAGATGACTTCAACGCCGAATTGCGCCGCGACGGCGTCACCCAGTGCCTGGGCGCCGTAGCGCTCCGTGGCGTGATGTCCGGCACCAATGAAGCCGGTGCCGGTTTCGCGCGCGAGATGGGTCGTTTGCTCGGACGCTTCGCCGGTGAGGTAGACGGTAGCGCCTGCATCGAGGGCGTCGGCCATCATGTTTTGCGCGCCGCCCGTGCACCATGCGATACGGCCAAGCGGCAGGTTGGGGTCGCCTATCACCAGGGGGGTGCGGGCGAGACGTTGGGCCACGCGATGTTGCAAGTCGGCCAGCGTGTTCAGGCCGGGCGCGGTGCCCTGCCAGATCAGATTATCGGGACCACATAAAAGCGGGTTACCCGCATCGTCGCGCAGCGGCTCCAAGCCCAGTATGCGCGCCAGTTGAGCGTTGTTGCCCAGCGTGGGGTGGGCATCGAGGGGAAGATGATAGGCGAACAGATTCAGATCATGCGCCAAAGTCAGCGCCAGCCGGGTGCGGCGGGGGCCGCGCACGCGGGGATCTTCGTTTTTCCAGAACCACCCGTGGTGCACGAGCACCGCGTCGGCGTCGTGCGCGATCGCTTCACGCAACAGCGCTTCGCTTGCGGTCACGCCCGTCACGATGCGGCGGATCGTGGGCTTGCCTTCGACTTGCAAGCCGTTGGGACAGTAGTCCTTGAAACGCGTGCTGGCCAGCGTGGCATCGAGCCAGCGTGCGAGGTCTTGTGCGGTAACGTCTTTCATCTTCCTGCCTGGTTAAAAACATGCGCCGCTACTGGCTGATCTTCGCGCAAGCGGTCACCGTGTGTCTTGCCATTCTATTCGTGGTCTCGACCCTGCGGCCGCAGTGGGTCGGCCCACAAGTGGTCGCGCTTCCGGAAACGGGCGTGGCGCCGGCGCCGATCGCGATACCCGGGGGGGCGGTCAATGTCACGTCCTATGCGAGCGCGGTGGCGCTGGCGGCGCCCTCGGTCGTCAACGTCTACACCACTAAAACGGTCAATCTACCCAGCACACCGCTGCCCGGCGATCCGATACTGCGACAGTATCTGGGGCAGATGCCGGACGCGCCGCGCCACCATTCGTCGACCAGCCTGGGATCGGGCGTGATCATCAATGCCGAAGGCTACGTGCTCACCAACTATCACGTGGTCGAGGCGGCCGATTCGATCGAGGTGGCGCTGGCTGATGGCCGCGCTTTGACCGCCAAGGTGGTGGGGGCTGACCCCGAAACCGATCTGGCAGTATTGAAGCTTCCCGAAACCGACGCACCGTTGCCCCTGGCCACGCTGGCGCGCAATCGAGAGTCGCGTGTGGGCGATGTGGTGCTGGCCATCGGTAACCCCTTCGGCGTGGGTCAGACTACGACGCAAGGCATTATCTCGGCGCTCGGACGCAACCGGCTGGGCATCAACACGTACGAGAATTTCATTCAGACCGATGCCGCCATCAACCCGGGCAATTCGGGCGGGGCACTTGTCGACACACAGGGCCGCGTGATCGGCATCAACACGGCCATCTACTCGCCTTCGGGGGGATCCCTGGGCATCGGCTTTGCCATTCCCATCGACGCCGCGCACAGCATCATGGAAGAGATCGTGGCCAACGGTTCGGTCAAACGCGGTTGGCTGGGCGTGGAGCCGCAAGACATCACCGCCGAGCTGATGCGCTCGTTCAAATTGGCGGATCGCCAGGGCGTGATCATCGCGGGCGTCATACGTGAAGGTCCGGCTGGCCGGGCGGGTGTGCGGGTGGGCGATATCGTGATCGCGATCGAGAGCACGCGGGTGCGCGACACCACTTCGATGTTGTCGATGATTGCGGCATTGCCGCCGGGCTATACGGCCGAGCTGGCCGTGATTCGCGCCGGCAAGGAACGCACGATTCGCGTGAAGGTCGGCACGCGCCCCACGCGTCCCAATTGATGGCGTATCGTCGGCCTTGAATGCATTGAGGTGAGGCGAGCGGATGTGCGCGATCCACGCGTGAATGCCACAGGTACTGTCGCCCCCTACAACGACGATGACGACGTGGAACGCGCGTCGTACGCACCGCCTTTGGCGATCGATCGTACGAGGGTCAGCAATGCGCTGCGCTCGGCCGGCGTCAGCATGCGCACCAATCGATCGATCTCCGCACGCTCGCGATCGAGCCGGGTAATGGGCAATGCGGCAGCCGATGGCGCGGTTGGATAGGCGCTATCCGCGCATCCGGTACCGCTGCAAGCGTCGTTCAACATCACGCTGGTGCGCGAGGGTTGCGGCATGGGATTGGCAAACTCGATCCCGTCACTGAGCCACACCGCCGTCGTATCCAGCGCGCGGGCCAAGGCGAGCAGCGTACTGCGCTTGGGACTGTAGCCGTCGCCAAGCGTGAGAATCCGATGAATGCAGGACTGCGACACTCCGGACATTCGGGAGAGTTCCTGCTGGCTGGTGATGCCGCGCCAACGCATCCGGGCGCTCAAGCGAGTTGCTAACGTCATATGGCAATGTAGGATTACATCGCCCGTGCGCTCAAGGGTGAATCAGTCCCGGATATGTCTGGAATGCAAAACGCCGCCCGAAGGCGGCGTGTGCCTGGGTGGCAATGTGATCCCGGTTGATGCGGCAGGTTGCCGCGGCCGCGTTGCGACAATAGCGTTGCGCCGTTGGCGTTGCGCCAGGGCTGCAGTCGCGGCCATGATGGCCCTAATCGCGTTTGGCGATCTCCGCGGCATCCGCATCGCTGCGACTGCGGGGTTTGATCATTCGTCCAAAGATCAGGCCTACCTCAAACAGCAGGCACAACGGCACGGCCAGCATGAACTGGCTCACCACGTCCGGAGGCGTGACGACCGCTGCGATCACGAACGCGCCCACGATCACGTAGCCACGCGAAGCGGCCAGCTTTTCGACGGTGACCAGCCCGGTTCGCACCAGCAACACGACGACGACCGGCACCTCGAACGTGATGCCGAAGGCGAGGAACATTGTCATCACGAAGCTCAGGTAGGCCTCGATATCCGGCGCCGGCGTAATCGACTGCGGCGCGAAGCTGGCGATGAAATGAAACACTGTCTTGAAGACGAAGAAATAGCAAAACGCCATGCCCGCGATAAACAGCAGCGTGCTCGATACGATCAACGGCATCGCAAGTTGCTTCTCGTGCTTGTACAGTCCGGGCGCAACGAACGCCCAAGCCTGATACAGCACGATCGGCAGCGCCACGATGAATGCCGCCATCATCGTGACCTTGACCGGCACCATGAACGGTGTGATCACGCCGGTGGCGATCATGCGGGTGCCTTGCGGCAACGAAGCCAGCATGGGCTGCGCCAGCACGTCATAGATCACCGATGCGCCAGGATAGATGAACAGCACGATGAACACCGCCACGACGCTGCCCACGGCCCACATGAGGCGCAGACGCAACTCGATCAGGTGCGACATGAAGCTGTCTTGCTGGCCTTCTTCAGGCGTGTCTTGCGCGCTCACGAGGCAGCTCCGCTCGAGGGGGGCGTTTTCGCGTCGGCGACGGCTGCAGCAGAGGCAGGTTTGAGTTCGGTGGCGGGCGCCGTCGCCACGGATGGGGCAGGGCTGCCCGTTTGTCCAGGAGGGGTCGACGCGGTGTCGTGGGCGGGTGCTTCGATCGGCGGCATGGCGGCAATGGGCGACACGCTGGTCGCAACTGGCGCCGCCGCAGGCTTGGCGGGTGCGGGCGCTACCGCGTGAGCCGTCGGGGAGGGGGCGGGTGCGGGCGTATTTGCCCCAGTCGTGGACGGGGTGGTCACCGGGGCGGACCCGGGCGACACGGATTCCGCTGCAGGTGCGGCAACCGGCGTCTTGACCGGTTCGATGCCGTACGCCGCGGGTACGACAGGCTCACTGCCATCATGCGCACTGGGCATGGCGGCCGTCGGGCTGATCGCCGCAGGCGCATGCGCAACGTCGGAATCGGCAGTCACTGCAGTTCCGGCAGGCGCGTCGGTCAACGGCAGCGTGGTCGACGGCACGAGCGGATCGGGGGTAGCAACAGAGGGTGAGGTCGCGTCGTTCGACAACGCGTTGGGCGTGGCGGCGCCATCGCCCTTCACGGCCGAGGCGGCGTCGCGCGCAGTGGCGTCGAGCTCGCTGCGTAGATCGGTACCGGACTTGCGGATGGTCGCTTCCGTATCGCGCAACGAGGTATTGACCGTTTGCGCGGCGTCCTCCATCTCGGTTTTGAACTTGCGCAGCTCGTCGAGCTCGATCTCGCGCTTGATATCGCCTTTGACGTCGCTGACGTAACGCTGGGCACGCCCAAGCAAATGGCCCACGGTGCGGGCGACCTTGGGCAAACGTTCCGGACCGATGACGATCAGCGCAATCACGCCGATCACCATCAGTTCGGTGAAACTGACATCAAACATGCGACGGCCGTATGAAAAGGGAGGGAAACGATCAACGGGCGCCGCCATGCAGGCGCGCGCCCCTCAAACTCACGATTTGTTCTTTTCGCGGGCCTGAACGTCGATCGTGTCGTCGGCGACGCGCTGATGCGTGACCGGATCGTGCTTTGCGTCGGCGTCGCTATTGGCTTCGCGCATGCCGTCTTTGAATCCTTTGACCGCGCCACCGAGATCGCCGCCGACGTTACGCAGCTTTTTGGTGCCAAAAATCAGCGCCACGATCACCAGAACGATCAACCAATGCCAAATGCTGAAACTACCCATGACGGTTCTCCGTGGATATCATGCGTGGGAGCCGCGACGTTTTACTCGAAAACGCGGACCGCCGTTACGGTGGAATTACCAAACATTCTACTCTCGCCACCGGTATGAAGCCGGTGGGTGATTTCCCGACCGGGATACACGATCTCAGTCGGGGGTTCTGCGGGCCTTTTCTTCGAGTCCGGAGAGTCCTTCGCGGCGGGCCAGCTCGGCCAACACCGCTTCGGGCCGCAGATTGTAGTGAGTCAATGCTACGAGACAATGAAACCACAGATCCGCGGTTTCGCTGATGATGCGTTCCGGCACGCCGTCTTTGGCGGCCATCACGAGTTCGGTGCTTTCTTCGCCGATCTTCTTCAGGAACGAATCTGGACCCTTGGCGAGCAGTCTCGCCACATAAGACGTGGCGGGGTCGCCGCCCTGGTCGGGACGGCGCGTGGCCAGGGTGTCGGCGACGCGCTTCAGAATATCGTCGCCGTAGGGGCTCAACGTGCTCATTTGTAGATCAGTTCCGGGTCTTTCAGGACGGGATCGGTGGTTTTCCAGACAGCGTTGTCACTTTGGCCGTCGAGACTGCGGAAAAAACAGCTCGCACGTCCCGTGTGACACGCAATGCCACCGATTTGTTCCACCTTGAGCAGAATGACGTCGCCGTCACAATCCAGGCGGATGTCGTGCACTTGCTGAACGTGGCCCGACTCTTCGCCCTTGCGCCACAGGCGCTTGCGCGAGCGCGACCAGTACACCGCACGCCCGGTGGACGCAGTTTCTTCCAGCGCGTCGCGATTCATCCAGGCCACCATCAGGATCTGGCCGTTGCCGGCGTCCTGGGCGATGGCGGGAATCAGGCCGTCGGCGTCGAAGACGACCTCGGCGATCCAGGGTTGGGTGCTCGACATATCAATCCATCCTTACCGAAATGCCGCGTTCGGCCATGAAGGCTTTGGCTTCGCGCACGGTGTGGGTGCCGTAGTGAAAAATGCTGGCCGCCAACACGGCGCTGGCGCGGCCGGTGGTCACGCCTTCCGCCAGATGCTCGAGTCCGCCGACACCGCCCGAGGCGATGACCGGAACCGGCACGGCATCGGATACGGCGCGCGTGAGCGCCAGGTCGAAGCCCGATTTGGTGCCGTCGCGATCCATGCTGGTGAGCAGGATTTCACCGGCGCCATAGGCGGCCATGCGGCGCGCCCAGGCCACGGCGTCGAGGCCGGTAGCTTTGCGGCCACCGTGCGTGAACACTTCCCAGTGATCGGGCTCGCCCGGCTTGGAGGTGCGACGGGCGTCGATGGCGACCACGATGCACTGCGAGCCGTGATAGTCGGCTGCGGCGCGCACGAGTTCGGGATTGGCAACGGCGGCGCTGTTGATGCTGATCTTGTCGGCGCCGGCGTTGAGCAGGCGTTGGATATCGGACACCTGGCGCACGCCGCCACCCACCGTCAGCGGAATGAAGATCTGCGAGGCGACGGCTTCGATGATCGGGAGGATCAGGTCGCGGCCATCGCTGGTGGCGGTGATGTCCAGAAACGTCAGCTCGTCGGCGCCTTGCTCGTTGTACTTGCGCGCAATCTCGATCGGATCGCCGGCATCGACCAGGTTGACGAAATTGACGCCCTTGACCACGCGCCCCGCCGTCACGTCCAGGCAGGGGATGATGCGGCGGGTGAGGGCGCCGGACGCGGCGGCGCTGACCGCCGGTGCGGCGTTGGTCATGATTGGGTCAGCTCGTCGGCGCGCGTTTGCGCGGCGGCGAAATCGAGCGTGCCTTCGTAGATGCTGCGGCCCAGGATGGCGCCTTCGATGCCTTCTTCGGCCACGGCGCAGAGCGCTTCGATATCTTGCATGCCGGCGATACCGCCCGAGGCAAAAATGGGGATACGCACGTGCTGCGCCAGTTTGACGGTGGCTTCGACGTTCACGCCCGACAGCATGCCGTCGCGGCCGATGTCGGTATAGATGATGCCTTCGCAGCCGTAGTCTTCGAACTTTCTGGCCAGATCGAGCACGTCGTGGCGGGTGAGCTTGCTCCAGCCGTCGGTGGCGACTTTGCCGTCACGCGCGTCCAGGCCAACGATGATGCTGCCGGGAAACGCGCCACAGGCGTCGTGCAGGAAGCCGGGGTTCTTCACGGCGGCCGTGCCGATGATGACGTAGGTGATGCCGCTGTCCAGATAGCGCTCGATGGTGTCGAGGTCGCGGATACCGCCGCCGATCTGCACAGGGATGTCGTCGCCCACGGCGTCGACGATGGCGCGAATTTGCGCTTCGTTCTTGGGCTTGCCGGCCACGGCGCCGTTCAGGTCGACCAGATGCAAACGGCGGGCGCCGCGCTCAAGCCAGAGCGAGGCCATCGCGGCAGGGTCTTCGGAGAACACCGTAGCATCTTCCAGGTCACCCTGGCGCAAGCGAACGCAGCGTCCGTCTTTGAGGTCGATGGCGGGGATCAGCAGCATGGTCAATAGCGGAGATGAAGAGGAGAAAAAGGAGATGCCGGTCGAGCGGAAATGCTCAGGCCGGCTGCCAGTCTACAAAATTACGGTACAGGCGCAAACCGTGGTCGGCGCTTTTCTCGGGGTGAAACTGGACGGCGAAGATGTTGTCGGCCGCGACCGCGCAGGTAAACAGATAACCATAATCCGATTCGCCCACGGTCAGGGCGGGGTCGGTGGGCGCGGCGTAGTAGCTGTGCACGAAGTAGAAATGCGTGTTGTCTGGAATGCCTTCCCACAGCGGGTGGGCGCGGGTTTGCCGCACGCGGTTCCAGCCCATGTGCGGCACCTTCAGACGTTCGTCCACGGCGTCGGGCGTGCCCGTGCCGGTGCTCAACGCGATGTTGTCGGCGAGCAGACGGGAGGCGAATTGCGGGCCGTCGAAGCGGCGCACCACGCCGGGGAAAATGCCGAGGCAGGCGGTATCGCCTTCTTCGCTGGCGTCGAACAGCATTTGCTCGCCCACGCACACACCCAGCAGCGGCTTGTTGCGCGCGGCCTGGGTCACGGCGTCGCGCAGGCCCGATTCATTGAGCGTGCGCATGCAATCGGCCATGGCGCCTTGTCCGGGAAACACCACGCGGTCGGCCGCAAGTATGCCTTCGGGGTCATTGCAGATCTGGATGTCGGCATCGGGCGCGGCGGCGCGCAACGCGCGGGCCACCGAGTGAAAGTTGCCCATGCCGTAGTCGACGATGGCAATTGAATTGCTCACAGCACACCCTTGGTCGAGGGAATGACGCCTTCGCTGCGCGAGTCGAATTCGACCGCCATGCGCAAGGCGCGGCCACAGGCCTTGAACACCGTTTCGCACTGGTGATGGGCATTGATGCCGCGCAGGTTGTCGATGTGCATCGTGATGCCGGCGTGATTGACCAGACCCTGGAAAAACTCGCGGGTGAGGTCGACGTCGAACGTGCCGATGCGGGCACGTGTGAACGGCACGTGAAATTCCAGTCCCGGACGACCCGAGAAATCGATGACCACGCGCGACAGCGCTTCGTCCAGCGGCACATAGGCGTGGCCGTAGCGGCGCAGTCCGGCCTTGTTGCCGACGGCCTGGGCGATCGCCTGGCCCAACGTGATGCCGACGTCTTCCACCGTGTGATGATCGTCGATATGCAGGTCGCCCACCGCCTTGATGTCCAGATCGATCAAGCCGTGACGGGCGATCTGATCCAGCATGTGATCCAGGAACGGGACACCCGTGTCGATCTGTTGACGGCCGGTGCCGTCAAGGTTGATCGCGACGCGGATCTGGGTCTCGTTGGTGTTGCGGGTAATTTCTGCGGTACGCATGTCAGGCTTTCAGGAGGTCTTTCAGGGCCGCCAGCAGGGCGGCATTTTCGTCAGGGGTGCCGATCGAAATACGCAGGCAATCGGCAAGGAGCGGATGCGAATGCCCGAAGTTTCGCACAAGTATGCGACGCTCTTTCAAGCTGCGGTGGATCGTATTGCCATCCAGTGTGCCGGAAAAGCGCACCAGAAGAAAGTTGCCGGCCGACGGATACACCGTGGTGCCGGGCAGGGCGGCAAGCGCCTCGGCCAGCGGCGCACGGTCTGCGCGCATCTGGGCGGCCTGGGCGTCGAGCACCGCCTTGTGTTTGAGCACCACGTGCAGTACGGCTTGGGTGAGCACGCCGATGTTGTACGGCGGGCGGATCTTGTCGAACGCGCCGATCCACGCCGCGTCGCCCGCCACATAGCCGAAGCGCAGGCCTGCCAGGCCGATCTTGGACACCGTGCGCATGACGACGACGTTGTCGAAGTCGAGCACTTGCGGCATCCAGGTATGGTCGGTAAACGGTTGATAGGCCTCGTCGATCACGACCAGCCCCGGGGCAGCCGCGATGATGGCAGCCACGTCGGTGGGCGCCCAACTGCCGCCTGTGGGATTGTTGGGCATGGCCAAAAACACGACCTTGGGGCGGTGCGTGGCGATGGCGTCCAGCATGGCCGCCAGGTCGAGCGTGAGATCGGCCTTCAGCGGCACACCCACATAGCGGGCATGATCGAAGCGCGCGGCCATCTCGAAATAGACGAACGAGGGCGCCGGAGACAGCACCACGTCGCCTGGCTCGCAGCAGGCCTGCACGATCAGATGGATCAATTCGTCCGACCCGTTGCCGCACATCACGCTGGCGGCCTCGGGAATGCCGAAGGCCGCGCGCAATCGGGCATGCAGCGCCGTCAGGTCGCCGCCGGGGTAGCGGTTGAGCGCCGCGTCGCGAGCGGCCTGTGCGATCTCGTCACGCACGTGATCCGGCAGCGGATACGGGCACTCCATCGCGTCGAGCTTGATCGCATCCAGACTATGGCCGACCGGATAGGCGGTCATGGCCTGGATGTCGGCGCGGATCGTTGCGGCGACCTGCGTCGCGCGCGCGGCGGTCATGGCTTGTCGAGCCGGAACTCGGCGCTGGCCGCGTGGGCTTGCAGGCCTTCGCCGTAAGCGAGTTCGGCGGCGATGCGGCCCAATGTTTGCGCGCCGGCTTGCGACACCTGGATCAGGCTCGAACGCTTCTGGAAGTCATACACGCCCAGCGGCGACGAAAAACGCGCGGTGCGCGAGGTGGGCAGCACGTGGTTGGGGCCGGCACAGTAGTCGCCCAGCGCTTCGGAGCTGAAGCGGCCCATGAAGATGGCGCCGGCGTGACGAATGCGTGCCGCCCAGACTTCGGGCGCTTCGGTGGAGATTTCCAAGTGCTCGGGGGCGATGTGGTTGGCGATGTCGCAGGCTTCCTGCAGATCGCGCACGAGGATCAAGGCGCCCCGGTTGGCCAGGCTCACGCGCAGGATATCGGCGCGCGGCATCGTGGGCAGCAGCCGTTCGATGGCGGCGTGTACGTCTTCGAGGAAGGCCGCGTCCGGGCACAGCAGGATGGATTGCGCCAGTTCGTCGTGCTCGGCCTGCGAGAACAGATCCATCGCAATCCAGTCGGCGGGCGTTTTGCCGTCGCAGATGATCAGGATTTCGCTGGGGCCGGCAATCATGTCGATGCCGACCGTACCGAAAACGCGGCGCTTTGCGGCGGCCACATAGGCATTGCCGGGGCCGACGATCTTGTCCACAGCCGCCAGGGTTTCGGTACCGTACGCCAAGGCGCCTACCGCTTGCGCGCCGCCCACGGCAAACACGCGGTCTACGCCGGCAATGGCGGCGGCAGCCAGCACGATGGGGTTGCGCGTGCCGTCGGGCGTGGGGGTGACCATGATCAGTTCGGCCACGCCGGCCACCTTGGCGGGAATGGCGTTCATCAGCACGGACGACGGATAAGCGGCCTTGCCGCCCGGCACGTACAGGCCCACGCGATCCAGCGGCGTGATCTGCTGGCCCAGCATCGTGCCGTCGGCCTCGGTGTAGGTCCAGGTTTCGCTGCGCTGACGCTCGTGATAGATGCGTACGCGTTCGGCGGCCGCTTCCAGCGCGTTGCGTTGCGCGGTGGGCAGGGCGGCGAGCGCGGCATGCCAATCGGCGCGCGGAATCTCGAGGTCGTCGATGCTCGCGGCCGTCATGCGGTCGAAGCGGTTGGTGTATTCGATCAGCGCGGCATTGCCGCGGCGGCGCACGTCGGCCAGGATGTCGGCCGCCGCGCGGTCGATGGACTCGTCCTGCTCGGCTTCGAAAGCCAGCAAGCGGGACAGTTGGGGCGCGAAGTCGGCATCGCGCGAGTCGAGACGTTGGATCAGATCCATGATGTCGGCAGGAATCAGGCGCTAGCGCGCGCGAAGGCGTCCAGCAAGGGTTGCAGGCGGGCGCCTCGGGTTTTGAGGGCGGCCTGATTGACGATGAGGCGGGAAGAGATCGGCATGATGTCCTCGACCGCCACAAGATTATTGGCGCGCAGCGTATTGCCCGTGGAGACCAGATCGACGATGGCGTCGGCCAGGCCCACGAGCGGGGCGAGCTCCATCGACCCATACAGCTTGATCAGATCGACGTGCACGCCCTTGGCGGCAAAGTGCTCTCGCGCGGCCTGTACATATTTGGTGGCCACGCGCAGGCGAGCGCCCTGGTGCACAGCGGCGCGATAGTCGAACCCCTCGCGCACGGCGACCGCCAGGCGGCACTTGGCGATATTGAGGTCGATCGGTTGATACAAGCCACCGGGATGCTCGGCGCTATGTTCGATCAGCACGTCCTTGCCGGCGATGCCCAGATCGGCCGCGCCGTATTGCACATACGTGGGCACGTCGGACGCACGCACGATGATCAGGCGCAGGCCGGGATCGGTCGTGGGCAGGATCAGCTTGCGCGACTGCTCGGGGTTTTCGGGCACTTCGATACCGGCGGCCGCGAGAAGCGGCAGCGTTTCTTCGAAGATCCGTCCTTTGGACAGCGCCAGCGTCAGCGGCTTTTGCGCAGCCTGTTCTGGGGTCTGGGTCATGCGGCCTCCGTCTGCGCCACGCGTTGAATGTTCGCGCCCAAGGCGCTGAGTTTGACTTCCATGCGCTCGTAGCCACGATCCAGGTGATAGATGCGTTCGACCACGGTGTCGCCTTCGGCAGCCAGACCGGCGATGATCAGGCTGGCCGACGCGCGCAGGTCGGTGGCCATCACGGTCGCGCCCGACAGCCGGGGCACGCCCGTTACCACAGCCGTGTGGCCGTCGATCTCGATCTTGGCGCCCAGGCGTTGCAGTTCCTGCACGTGCATGTAGCGGTTTTCAAAAATGTTCTCGACGATCACGGCCGTGCCTTCGGCCACGGCATTCAGCGCCATGACCTGGGCCTGCATATCTGTGGCGAAACCCGGATATTCGCGGGTGCGAAAACCCACGGCGCGCGACCGGCCTTGCATGGCGCCGCGAATCCAGTCGTCGCCGCACTCGATGGTGAGGCCGGCTTCGATAAGCTTGTCGAGCGTGGCGCCCATGTGGGTGGGATTGACGTTGCGCAGCATGATGTCGCCGCCGGTGGCGCCTACGGCGCACAGGAAGGTGCCGGCTTCGATGCGGTCGGGAATCACGCGGTGTGTGGCGCCGTGCAGGCGTTCCACACCATCGATCACGATGCGGTCGGTGCCGTGTCCGGAGATCTTGGCGCCCATCTTGATCAGCAATTCGGCCAGGTCGACGATTTCGGGCTCGCTGGCGGCGTTTTCAAGCACGGTGCGTCCTTCGGCCAGCGTGGCCGCCATCAGCAGGTTTTCGGTGCCGGTCACGGTCACCATGTCGGTGCGCACCGAAGCGCCCTTCAGGCGTTTGGCGCGCGCGATCACGAAACCGTGTTCGATCGTGATCTCGGCACCCAGCGCGGCCAGTCCCTTGATGTGCTGGTCGACGGGGCGTTGGCCGATGGCGCAGCCGCCCGGCAGGCTCACGCGGGCCTCGCCGAAGCGCGCCAGAAGCGGACCCAGCACCAGAATCGACGCGCGCATCGTCTTCACGAGGTCGTACGGCGCTTCGAGGTTATCGATCGACGGCGCACTGATCTCGATCGTGCCGCATGTGGCGCGTTCGGCGCGCGCGCCCATGCGGGTGAGCAGCTTGAGCGTGGTGCCGATATCGCGCAGCTCGGGCACGTTGGTGAGCGTGACGGTATCTGCCGTGAGCAATCCGGCGCACAGGATCGGCAGCGCCGCATTCTTGGCGCCGGATACGGTCACTTCACCGCGCAGCGCATTGCCGCCGGTCAGGGTGAGCTTATCCATCAGCGGCCGGCCTCGTACTCCGCAGGCGTGAGCGTACGCATCGACAGCGCATGGATTTCGGCCTTCATGCGATCGCCCAATGCTGCGTAGACCAATTGATGGCGGGCGATCGGACGCTTGCCTTCAAAGGCTGGGCTGACGATGACCGCGTCGAAATGCGAGCCGTCGCCTTGCACGTCGATGTGGTCGCAGGGCAGATGATCGGCAATGTACTGGCGGACTTGCTCGGGGGTGGGCAGCATGCGCGTCAGCTCCTCAATTTATAGCCACTGGCCAAGAGGCGCAGCGTGGCGAAAGACAAGACGATGAAGACGGCGGTCACCACGGCGAGACTGCGCCAGGGCGACACATCGGATACGGAGAAGAAGCCGTAGCGGAAACCGTCGATCGTGTAGAAAATGGGGTTGTAGTGCGACACCGCCTGCCAGAATGCCGGCAGCGTGTGAATCGAATAGAAGACGCCCGACAGAAAGGTCGCCGGCATGATCAGGAAGTTCTGGAACGCGGCCAGTTGGTCGAACTTCTCGCTCCACAACCCGGCCAGCAGCCCCAGCACGGCCATGATGCCGCACGACATGATGGCGAACGCGATGATCCAGCCCGGATTGGCGGGCGGCAGCGTGACGAAGAACAGCGCCACGGCCCACACGCACAGGCCCACGGCCAAGCCACGGACGACACCCGCCAGCACGTAGGCAGAGAAGATCTCGCGGTGCGACAACGGCGGCAGCAACATGAACACCAGGTTGCCGGTGATGCGGCTCTGAATGAGCGACGACGATGGATTGGAGAATGCGTTTTGCAGCATGCTCATCATCATCAGGCCGGGGATGAGGAAGGAGGTATAAGGCACCGAGCCGTACACCTGGACGCGATCCTGCAGCACCTGCGCGAAGATCATCAGATACAGCAGCGCCGTGATGACGGGCGCGGCGATCGTCTGAAAACTTACCTTCCAGAAGCGCAGCAATTCCTTGCGCAGCAACGTGGGAAAGCCCGAACCCATATCGGTGCGAGGTTCGATGATGGAGCGATCGGCGGGGGCGAGGGGCGCTTTCACAGGGCCACCTCCGCCAGATCGGTTTCGTCGCGGCGCATGATGCGCACGAAGGCATCTTCGAGATCTTCACCGCCGAACTGATCCACCAGCCCCTGCGTGGTATCGAGCGCAACGATGCGGCCACGTTTGAGCATGGCGATGCGATTACAGAGTGCCTCGGCTTCTTCGAGATAGTGCGTGGTGAGCACGATGGTATGGCCAGCTTTATTCAGGCGGGAAATGAATTCCCAGAGCGTGCGGCGCAGATCGACGTCGACGCCGGCGGTGGGCTCGTCCAGCACAATCACCGGAGGACGGTGCACGAGTGCCTGGGCGACCAGCACGCGGCGCTTCATGCCGCCCGACAGCGCCCGCATATTGGTATCGGCCTTATCGGACAGGCCCAGATTGAACAGGATCTCGTCGATCCAGTCGTCGTTTTTGCGCAGGCCGAAGTAGCCCGACTGGATGCGCAGCGTTTCGCGCACCGAGAAAAACGGGTCGTACACCAGCTCTTGCGGCACCACGCCCAGCGAACGGCGCGCCATCCGGTAGTCGGACACGACGTCGTAGCCGCACACGCTGGCGGTACCCTTGGTGGCGGCCGCCAAGCCTGCCAGCACCGAAATCATTGTGGTCTTGCCGGCGCCGTTGGGCCCCAGCAAGCCGAAGAACTCACCGTGTTCAACCGAAAGGCTGACATCGTTGAGTGCGGTAAAGCCAGGGGCGGGACGTTTGCCCAAAATGCTGCGCCAACCCACGGAACGGGGGGCATAGGTTTTGGAGACGTGATCGAGACGGACGGCGGGGGACATAGGGCGGGGATGGGGGCCGCTCCGAGTCGGAGCGAATTGACGATTATAGAGCGCCGGCCAACCAAAGCCCTAAAGTCGGGATGTGAAGGCGGCGGGACGCACGCGCCCGCCGCCGAACCGCATTACTGATTGCGTTGATTCAGCGCGTTGATCAGACCGTCGACGCCGTTCTGATTGATCTGCTGTGCAAACTGGTTGCGATAGTTTTCGATCAGCCAGATGCCTTCGACGTTGATGTCGTAGATCTTCCAGCCTTGAGCCGTTTTTTCCAGACGGTAATCGACGCGCACCGGCTGGTCGTTGGGCTGCGAAATGGTCGAGCTCACGACCACATCCTTGGCGTTGGCATCGCCGCGGAAGGGCAGCATGGCGATCTTCGTCTGCTGGTTCACACGCGTGAGCGCGCCGCTATAGGTGCGCACCAGCGTGCCGCGAAACGCCTGAGCCAGACGTTGCTGCTGGTCGGCCGAGGCCTGGCGCCAGTAGCGACCGGCTGCCAGACGCGTCGTCTTTTCAAAATTCACGTACGGCAGGATGTGCTGGTCGACCGCCTGATTGACGCGGTTGAGGTCGCCCGAGCGCAATTGCGAGTCGGACTTCAACACGTTCAGGGCCTCATTGGCGGCATCCTGCACGAACTTGTCGGGTGCGCCGTTGGGATCGGGCTTGGCTTGCGCTGTAGCAGCCAGCGCCAGACCGAGAAAGCCGACGGCGCAGAAGCGCTTGATCTGCGAAAGTAAGGTGAACTGCATATTGCGTTAACTCCTAAGCTTGGAAATAGCCGCGGTCACAATTATCGTGCCGCCGGCACCGGCGTCTTGGGACCGCCCGTGGCGGGACCGGGCTGGCCGGGCACCGCAGGCGCTTGCGATTCATCGTCCTCGACCGAGTAATCGGGCAAGTTGCTGTCGGCCGGCGCATCGCGACCGAGCACCTGCGCATTACGGCGTTGCAGGTAGGCGTCGCGTACGAAGCTGTACGGATCGAGCGCCGTGCGTTCGATCAGATCGGTCGTGGGAATGAGCGCGGCGCGCGTATCGACCACCTGCAGGCCCCACAACGAATTGCGCAAGCGCACGTTTTCGATATGACCCACGCTGGCGATGTTGCCGGCGAAATCGCCCACACGGCCCACGCCGTCACGGACCGAGCTGGGGCCAAGAATCGGCAGCACCACGTACGGGCCTTGGCTAAAGCCCCACACGCCCAGCGTCACGCCGAAGTCGTTGGGGATCTTGTTGGCGCCGGTGGTGGAGGCGACGTCGAAACAGCCGCCCACACCCATCGTAGTGTTGAACAGAAAGCGGCCGAGCGTATTGACGAAGTCGTGGCCGCGGCCTTGCAAGAAACTGTTGGTGGCCGACCACAGATCGCCCACGTTGCTGAACATGTTGTTGATACAACTGCGCACCGGCTGCGGCGTGACGTAGTTATACGCACTCGCTACGGGACGCAGGACGACCGTATCCACCGAATCGTTGAACGAGTAGACCTGGCGGTTGAAACCTTCCCAAGGATCGCTGGGCGTGGGGTTCTGAACGGCGGCGCAGCCGGCCAGCATGCTTCCCGCTGCAATGCTAGCGGCCAGACGGGTCAGGGAGGTCTTGTTCATGATTCTTATGGGCGTGAGAGGGGCAATCGGAGGGTCAGGGGGCCGCGGGCTTGGCCGCACCTGCAGGAGCAGGCGTGGCGGCGGGGGCCGGCGCAGCGGTCGCGGGCGCGGCGCCTGCCGGCGCTTGCGCGGCCGGTTCCGACGTGCCCGTTCCTTGAGTTTCAGCCGTGCCGTACAAGAACTTGCTGATCAAATTCTCGAGTACGACGGCACTCTGTGTATAGCGGATTTTGTCGCCCGCAGCAAAGTTTTCTTCTTCGCCGCCGGGCACCAGACCGATGTACTGTTCACCCAGCAAACCCGACGTCAGAATGGACGCTGAGGAATCCGTTGGGAATTTGTACTGTTCGTCCATGTCCATCGTCACGACGGCCTGAAACATCTGGTTATCAAACGAGATGTCTTTGACACGACCGATGGTCACGCCGCCACTCTTGACCGCCGCACGCGGTTTGAGGCCGCCGATGTTGTCGAAGTTGGCGCTGATCGCGTAGGTCGGCGCGAACGAAAAGGTGCTCAGGTTGCCGGCGCGCAGCGCCAGAAAGACGATGGCGGCTGCGCCCAACAGGACGAACAACCCTACCCAAAAATCGGTTTTTTCACGAGACATGATGGATCCGTTTAATTCCCAAACATCAACGCGGTGAGCAGGAAGTCCAGGCCAAGGACGGCCAGGGAGCTCACCACGACGGTGCGCGTGGTTGCGCGGGCGACGCCTTCAGGTGTCGGTTTGGCCTGCCACCCTTCATAGAGTGCGACCAGGGTGACGGCAATGCCGAACACCACGCTTTTCAATACGCCATTGGCGACGTCGTCCCAGACGTCGACGCCATTTTGCATCTGTGACCAGAACGCGCCTTCATCCACGCCGATCATCTGCACGCCGACGATGTAGCCGCCCAGAATGCCGACCATCGAAAACACGGCGGCCAGTACCGGCATTGCGATGAGACCGGCCCACAGGCGCGGCACCAGCACGCGGCGCATCGGATCGACGGCCATCACTTCCATGGCCGACAACTGTTCGCCGGCTTTCATTAAGCCGATTTCAGCGGTGAGCGACGTCCCGGCACGGCCGGCGAACAGCAGCGCCGTCACCACCGGCCCCAATTCGCGTACGAGCGACAGGGCTACGAGCAAGCCCAGCGCCTCTTCCGAGCCGTAGCGGTTGAGCGTGTAATAGCCCTGCAGGCCCAACACGAAGCCGACGAACAGGCCGGATACCGCGATGATCAGCAGCGAATAGTTGCCGATGAAATGAATCTGCTGCGACACCAGACGCGGGCGCTTGAAAGCGATGCCCGAGCGCGCCAGGAGCGCGAAGAAGAAGCGGGTGAAGGTGCCGAGACCGGAGACGCTCTCGCGCACCCAGCCGCCCACGCGGGCGATGGCATGTACGGGTCCGCTCATGAACGGCGACCCTCCTGACGCGACAACCACTGCGTGAATGCAGGAGTTTCTTGATATTGGAAGGCCACCGGGCCATCGGGCGCGCCATCCAGAAACTGGCGCACGTACGGATCGGTGGACGCGGTCAGATCGGCCGGCTTGCCCGACGCCGCGAGCTTGCCTTGGCCCACCAGATACACCTGATCGGCAATGGCGAAGGACTCTTCGATATCGTGCGTGATCAGGACCGACGCGCAGCCCAGGCGATCCGACAGATTGCGAATCAGGCGCGCAGTGATGCCCAGCGAGATCGGATCGAGGCCGGCAAAAGGCTCGTCATACAAAATCAGTTCGGGCTCGAGCACCACGGCGCGCGCCAGCGCGACGCGCCGGGCCATGCCGCCGGAAATTTCGGCCACGCGCAGGTGTGCGGCCGCGCGCAAGCCCACGGCGTCGAGCGTTTCCAGCACCTTGGCGGTGATGTCGCGCTCGCTCAATGTGGTGTGCTCACGTAGCGGGAACGCTACGTTTTCGAAAACGATCAGGTCGGTGAAGAGCGCCCCCTGCTGAAACAGCACGCCCATGCGTTGCCGCAGATCGCGCAGTTGAACAGGGGTGGCGGCGGCGATATCCTGGCCGAAGGCCTCGACCGTACCGGCTTGCGCGAGGAGCTGGCCTGTAGCCGCGCGGAGCATGGTGGTCTTGCCCGAGCCGGAGCCACCCATCACCGCGACGACCTGACCGCGCGCGACCGTCATCGATACATCGCGCAGGACGGTGAAGGCACCGTAGCCAAGCGAGACGTTGTCGAGCCGGAGGACGAGATCGGATGAGGGAGGCTGTCGAGGGGGCATAAGCACGCGCAAAGGCGCTAGTGTAGCGTGCCCTCAAGCCAACCTATCTTCCGATAGGGAGTTATTGCAACGTGATGTTACCGGCCTTGATCACCTCGGCCCATTTTGCCGTTTCAGTTTTGATGAAAGCGCCAAAGTCTTCCGGGGTGCCGCCACCGGCCTGACTGCCCGTATCGGCGATGGCTTTGACCACATCCGGATCCTTCAGGATTGCGTTGAACTCAGCATTGAGCTTGTCGATGATAGGACGCGGCGTTCCAGCAGGCGCCACAATCCCTTGCCAGTTATACGACTCAAATTGCGGCAAACCTGACTCGGCCATGGTGGGCACATCCGGCAACACCGCCAGGCGCTTGGCGGAAGTGACAGCGATGGGATGGATCTTCTTGCCCTGGATGGCGGGCAAGGCCGAATAACCCATTTCGAACATCATCGTGATGTGGCCGCCCATCAGATCGGTGGCTGCCAGGCTGCCGCCCTTGTAGGGCACGTGCACGATGTCGATCCCTGCCTGCTCACGAAACATCTCGCCCGACAAGTGATGCGCGCCGCCAACACCCGAGGATCCAAACGTGAGCTTGCCGGGTTCTTTCTTGGCCAGCGCGATCACGTCGGCCAGCGATTGGGCCTTCACTTCGTTGCCCACGCTCAGCACCAGCGGGCTGTTCTCGATCAAGATAATCGGGGCCAGATCCTTGATCGGATCGTAAGACATCGACGGCATCAGGCTGGGGTTGACGGCCATGGGCGCCAGGTTGCCAGTGCCGATCGTGTAGCCATCGGGGGCGGCTTTGGCGATCAGGTTCGTGCCCACCACGCCACCCGCACCGGCTTTGTTTTCGATCACGACCGGTTGGCCGAGCGAATCGCCCAGTTTGCGCGCCAGGAGGCGCACCCGCGTATCGGCGAAACCGCCGGCAGCGTAGGGCACGATCAAGGTAATGGGTTTGCTCGGCCACGTATCGGCGGCCGATGCGGGCGCTGCGGCGAGCGCGGCGGTCAGGCCGGCGAGGCTCAACGTGGCGGCGAGCGCCCGGCGCATTGAGGAGGGCAGTACGGTCATGATGTCTCTTCCTTATCCCTTGAACGGGTAAAAACCAAAACGGCCGCAGCGAAAAAACGCTGCGGCCGGTAAAAACGGCTGCGGGGCTGAGCCCGCTTGCGGGAGATTGCCTTAACGCGGCAAGTCGCTCGCACCCATCAAATACTCGTCGACCGAACGGGCGCACTGGCGGCCTTCACGGATCGCCCACACCACCAGCGATTGCCCGCGCCGCATATCGCCGGCGGCAAACAAGCCGTCCACGCTCGTGCGGTAATCGTCGGTATTGGCGCGTACGTTGCCGCGCGCATCGCGTTCGACGCCGAACGAATCGAGCACATGTGCCAAAGGCGCGACGAACCCCATGGCCAACAACACCAGATCGGCCTTGATCTCGAACTCCGAACCTTCCACCTCGCGCATCTTCATCTGCCCGGTGGCCTCGTCCTTGAACCATTCGACGCGAGCGCCGATCAGCTTCTTGACCTTGCCATCGGCACCTTCGAGCGACTTGGTGGTCACCGCCCAATCGCGCTCGCAGCCTTCTTCGTGCGATGACGAGGTGCGCAGTTTAGCGGGCCAGTACGGCCACGTCATTTCTTTGTTTTCGGTTTCGGGCGGCTGCGGCATCAGCTCGAATTGCGTGACGGAAGCCGCGCCGTGGCGGTTGCTCGTGCCGACGCAATCGGAACCCGTGTCGCCGCCACCGATCACCACCACGTGCTTGCCCTTGGCCAGCGTCTGATTCGTGAGGCGATCGCCGGCAACGGCCTTGTTTTGCTGACGCAGGAAGTCCATCGCGTAATACACGCCATCGAGCTCACGGCCGGGCACCGGCAGGTCGCGCGGCGTCTCGGACCCGCCCGACATCACCACTGCGTCGAACTCGTCCATCAGCGACGCGGGCGTGCGCACGGTCAGGCCATCGCTGCCTGCATCGCCGGGCTGGCCGATGTAGGTGGATGGCGCGAATTCGACGCCTTCCGCTTCCATCTGCGAGATGCGGCGATCGATCTGGTTTTTTTCGAGCTTGAAGTCGGGGATGCCGTAGCGCAGCAGGCCACCGATGCGGTCGCTCTTCTCGAACAGCGTCACGGCGTGGCCGGCGCGCGCCAGCTGTTGCGCGCAGGCCATGCCCGCCGGGCCCGAGCCGACGACGGCCACTTTCTTGCCGGTCTTCTTGGTAGGCAATTGCGGCAGCACCCAGCCTTCGGCCCAACCCTTGTCGATGATCGCGTGCTCGATCGACTTGATACCCACGGCGTCGCTGTTGATGTTCAACGTACAGGCGGCCTCACACGGCGCCGGACAAATCCGGCCGGTGAATTCGGGGAAGTTGTTGGTCGAGTGCAGCACATCCAGCGCACGCTTCCACTCTTGCCGATAGACCAGGTCGTTCCAGTCGGGAATGATGTTGTTGACCGGGCATCCGTTATTGCAAAACGGGATGCCGCAATCCATGCAGCGCGCCGCTTGCTGCTTGGACTCGTCGTCGGTCAGGTGCAGCACGAATTCGCGCCAGTTCTTCAAGCGCTTCTGCGGGACCTCGGCGGCCTCCTTCAGACGCTTGTGCTCGAGAAATCCGGTAATTTTGCCCATGTTCTCAGTCCTCAGGCGGCGATTTTCTGCGGATTGGCCGCACGCCACATTTCACCCAACGCGCGACGGTATTCCGTCGGCATCACTTTGACGAACTTGCCGCGCGCCGTTTCCCAGTCGCCCAGGATTTCACGCGCCCGGAAGCTGCCGGTGTAGCGGAAATGATCTTCGATCAAGCGGTACAGAATGGCTTCGTCGGTCTCGCGTTCGCCGCCGCGTTGCGCGCTGTGCCAGCCTTCGCGGTTGTCTTGCGACTCCTGCTCGGTGCGGGGTGCCACGCCTTCGAGTTCGACCATCGACAGATTGCAGTTGTGACGCATCTGGCGCTCGGGATCCCACACGTATGCCACGCCGCCGGACATGCCCGCGGCGAAGTTGCGGCCCGTGGCGCCGAGCACCACGACCGTGCCGCCCGTCATGTATTCGCAGCCGTGATCGCCCGTACCCTCGACGACGGCCGCCGCCCCCGAGTTGCGCACGGCGAAGCGTTCGCCGGCTACGCCATTGAAGAACGCTTCGCCCGCCAAGGCACCGTAGAGCACCGTGTTGCCTGAGATGATGTGCTCGGGACCGAAGCCGCGGAAGTCGTTGGGCGAGCGCACGATGATGCGGCCGCCCGACAAGCCTTTGCCGACGTAATCGTTGCCTTCGCCCACCAGATCGAGGGTGATGCCATGCGCGAGGAACGCGCCGAAGCTCTGACCGGCGGTGCCGTTCAACTGAATGTGAATGGTGTCGTCGGGCAAGCCGTCATGGCCGTAGCGCGAAGCCACCGCGCCCGACAGCATGCCGCCGACGGTACGGTTGCGGTTGCGCACCGGCGTGATGAACGAGACCTTTTCGCCGCGTTCGATCGCCGGCTTGCAGCGCTCAATCAGTTGCAGATCCAATGCATTGGCCAGGCCATGATCCTGCGTTTCGACTTGCCGTACCGGCGTATCGGATTCGGCTTGGTAGAACACGCGCGAGAAATCCAGACCGCTCGCCTTCCAGTGCTCGATGCTTTGGCGGGTATCGAGCAGATCGGCGCGGCCGATCAGGTCGTCGAACTTGCGAATGCCCAGTTGCGCCATGATTTCGCGCACTTCTTCGGCGATGAAGAAGAAGTAATTGACCACGTGCTCGGGCTTGCCCTGGAATTTCTTGCGCAAGATCGGATCTTGCGTGGCCACGCCCACCGGGCAGGTGTTCAGGTGGCATTTGCGCATCATGATGCAGCCTTCGACCACCAAGGGCGCGGTCGCGAAACCGAACTCGTCGGCACCCAGCAGGGCACCGATCACCACGTCGCGGCCGGTTTTCATCTGACCGTCGGCCTGCACGCGAATCCGGCTGCGCAGGCGGTTGAGCACCAGCGTCTGCTGGGTTTCGGCCAGGCCCAGTTCCCAGGGCGTGCCCACGTGCTTGATCGACGACACGGGCGAGGCGCCCGTACCGCCGTCGTGACCGGCGATCACAACGTGATCCGCCTTGGCCTTGGCCACCCCGGCGGCCACCGTGCCCACGCCCACTTCGGATACGAGCTTGACCGAAATCGAGGCGCGGCTGTTGACGTTTTTCAGATCGTGAATGAGCTGCGCCAGATCTTCGATCGAATAGATGTCGTGGTGCGGCGGAGGCGAAATCAGGCCCACGCCCGGCACCGAGTAACGCAGCTTGGCGATGTAGTCGGTGACCTTGTGGCCCGGCAACTGACCGCCTTCGCCCGGCTTGGCACCTTGCGCCATCTTGATCTGGATCTGATCGGCACTGGTGAGGTATTCGGCGGAGACGCCGAAACGGCCCGATGCCACTTGCTTGATCTTGGAGCGCATCGAATCGCCCGCCATCAGCGGCACGTCGGCCTCGATGCGGTCGCTGCCCAAGACGGAGGCGAGCGTATCGCCGTCCTTGATGGTGCTCTTGCCTTCGCGCATTTCATCGCGGTAGCGGGCCTCGTCTTCGCCGCCTTCGCCGGTATTGGATTTGCCGCCGATGCGGTTCATGGCCACGGCCAGCACCGAGTGTGCTTCGGTGGAAATCGAACCCAGCGACATGGCGCCGGTGGCGAAGCGCTTGACGATGTCTTTCGCCGATTCGACCTCGTCGAGCGGAATGGCGCGCGTGGGATCGAACTTGAACTCGAACAGACCGCGCAGCGTCATGTGACGGCGGCTTTGGTCGTTGATGAGCTGAGCGTACTCTTTATAGGTGCGGTAGTTGTTGGCGCGCGTGGCGTGCTGCAACTTGGCGATCGAGTCGGGCGTCCACATGTGCTCTTCGCCCCGCACGCGGAAGGCGTACTCGCCGCCCGCGTCCAGATCGTTGGCCAGCACGGGATCGGCGCTGAAAGCGGCCCGGTGCGCGCGCAGTGCTTCTTCGGCCACCTGGAAGATGTCGATGCCTTCGATGTTGGTCGAGGTGCCGGTGAAGTACTTGTCGATCAGCGCGCTTTGCAGGCCCACCGCTTCGAAGATCTGTGCGCCCGTGTACGACATGTAGGTCGAGATGCCCATCTTGGACATGACCTTGTTCAAGCCCTTGCCGACCGCCTTGATGTAGTTCTTGACGGCCTTTTCGGGATCCGCCATCTCGGCCAGCGATTGCAGCGCGAGGTAGGGGTGGATGGCTTCGGCGCCGAAGCCGCCCAGGAGCGCGAAGTGGTGCACTTCGCGGGCCGAACCGGTTTCGACGATCAGGCCCGTATTGGTGCGCAGGCCCGCGCGGATCAGATGCTGGTGCACGGCCGAGGTGGCCAGGAGCGCCGGTATCGCCACACGCTCGCTGTCGATCAGGCGGTCCGACACGATCAGGATGTTGTAGCCGCTTTGCACCGCGTCGACGGCACGCGAGCACAGGGCGGCCACATGCGCCTCGATACCTTCCGAACCCCAGGCGGCGGGGTAGGTGATGTCGAGTTCGTGGCTGCGGAATTTATAGCTGGTGACTTGTTCGATGTCGCGGATCTGCGCCATCGCGGCCACGTCGAGCACCGGCTGCGCGACTTCGAGGCGCAGCGGCGGGTTGACGTTGTTGATGTCCAGCAGGTTGGGCTTGGGGCCGATGAACGACACCAGCGACATGACCATCTGCTCGCGGATCGGATCGATCGGCGGGTTGGTCACCTGGGCAAACATTTGGCGGAAGTAGTTGTAGAAAGGCTTCGGACGATTGGACAGCACGGCCAGCGGCGCGTCGTTGCCCATCGATCCGATGACTTCTTCGCCCGATTGCGCCATCGGCTCGAGAATGAACTTGTAGTCTTCCTGCGTCCAGCCAAAGGCCTGCTGGCGATCCAGGAGCGACACGCTCGACCGGGTGGGGTCGGGCGCTTGCGACGTCGGCGCGGGCAGGCTTTCCAGCTTGATGCGCAACCGCTCGATCCATTGGCGGTACGGGCGCGTATTGGCCAACTGTGCCTTGATATCGGCGTCTTCGATGATGCGGCCGAGTTCCAGGTCGATCAGGAACATCTTGCCCGGCTGCAGGCGCCACTTCTTGACGATGCGGTGCTCAGGCACGCTGAGCGTCCCGGCTTCCGACGCCAGAATGACCAGGTCGTCGTCGGTAATGAGATAGCGGGCGGGGCGCAAGCCATTACGGTCCAGCGTGGCGCCGATCTGGCGGCCATCGGTAAACGCAACGGCGGCCGGGCCGTCCCACGGCTCCATCATGGCAGCGTGGTATTCGTAGAAGGCGCGGCGGCTTTCGTCCATCTGCGCATGCTGCTCCCAGGCTTCGGGAATCATCATCATCATCGCGTGGGCGAGCGAATAGCCGGAATTGACCAGCAGTTCGAGGCAGTTGTCGAACGTTGCCGTATCGGACTGGCCTTCATATACGATGGGGTACAGCTTTTTGAGATCGTCGCCCAAGACCGCCGACTGCATCATGCCTTCACGGGCGCGCAGCCAGTTGAAGTTGCCCTTCACCGTATTGATTTCGCCGTTGTGCGCGATCATGCGGTACGGGTGAGCGAGCGGCCACGCCGGGAATGTATTGGTCGAGAAACGCTGGTGCACGAGTGCCACGGCGCTGATCGTGCGCGTATCGGCCAGGTCGCGGTAATAGCGGCCCACCTGGTCGGCGAGCAACAAGCCCTTGTACACCACGGTGCGCACCGATGCCGACGGCACGAAATATTCTTTGCCGTGCGCGAGCTTCATCGCCTGGATGGCGTGGCTGGCGGTTTTGCGGATGACATACAGCTTGCGCTCCAACGCATCCGGCACCATCACGTTGGCGCCACGGCCGATGAACAACTGGCGAATCACCGGCTCGCAATCGCGCACGGTGGGGGACATCGGCATCTCGCGGTCGATCGGCACGTCGCGCCAGCCCAGCACCACTTGGCCCTCAGCGCGCACGGCGCGTTCGAGTTCCTGCTCGCACGCCAGACGCGAGGCGGTTTCCTTCGGCAGGAACACCATCGCCACACCGTATTCGCCGGGCGGCGGCAGACGCACGTCTTGCGCGGTCATTTCTTCGCGGTACAGCGCGTCGGGAATCTGAATCAGAATACCCGCGCCGTCGCCCATCAGCTTATCGGCGCCCACGGCGCCCCGATGGTCGAGGTTTTCGAGAATCTTCAGCCCTTGCTGAACGATCGCATGCGTTTTGCGGCCCTTGATGTGGGCGACAAAACCGACGCCGCAGCCATCGTGCTCGTTTTTCGGGTGATAAAGCCCTTGCGCGCGCGGCGCCAGACCGATGCGCGTGGCATCGATGGGGGCGGCGACAACAGGACTACAGGAATCTTTGGACATAGCGATCTCCGCTGGGCGGGGTACGGGAATGGTGCAGTGCAGGGGGCAACAATAATCCCAGCTTTTCCCTCACGCAAGCACAATAAACGGGGTGTGACCCCAATTTAATATTCTGTCTTTGCCTCAGTGCAATAATGGGGACGTATCGATTAAGGCATTGTCATCGACAGGGTTTACGGCCAGGGAGTGGCCGCGCCCCGCGCCCGACCTGCTTCTGTTGTCAGGCATCGATCGCCATTTGGGTTGATCGCATTTCTCCATCGATGGCGGGGCGGGAAGCGTCTGCTGGTGAGTGAGGCGACATCCGTGCCGGGCACGGCAGACAAACGGTGAGGCGATCCGCGCAGCGGCGAGAGGAGGCCGGCCCCCCGGAAAAGCTCAGGAAAGGGCGCGACAGCGCAATGCTGCAGTAGGCAGCACAATGCTTCGTTAGAGAGAACGTGCCCGGAAACGCCGAAAGCGCCCGGCCTTCAGGCCGCAGGCAAATCGGTCGGTGGCTTCTTTGGGGGACGGCCGCGGCGGCCAGGGGCCACGCGGCGGCTGGCCACATGTGAGAGGCCGTCGATGAACGCCGCGCTCCCCAAGGCCCACTGCCCGAGCACCGCCTGATCGATGCGCGCCAGATCGCCGCGCGACAGGCCTTCGGCCAAGCGACGGCGATAGTTGGCCTGGCGGTCGAACGGGGTGTTGCCGCAGGCCCAGTAGTCGGCGTGATCGGCCAGCCAGTGCGACGCGCTGTGGAGGCCGCCGGTATGGCCGGCGGCCGACGACCAGGGCCAGTTCTCGGGGTCGTGCGGCGGCTGGGCTCGCGCCGGAAAGGTTTCGAGCCAGACCAGTGCGGGCAGCACCCATGTGCCGGGCTCGATCAACGCCGAACGGTACCGCCCCGCAAACACCCGCCCGCTGCGCAGCCGGGCCGCCAGATTGCGCCCCAACGTTTGCATGAGGCGCGGCAAGCCGTCTTCGTCGGTAGGCGTTGCCAGCAGCAAGATGCGATCGGTGGCGAGCAGCCAACCATGCACCGCCACCTTATGCTTGGCGCCGGCCTCGCCCAACCAACCCATCAGCGGGTTGAGCACATCGGCCGGCGTGGGCTGCGAGGCCGTGGCCAACGGATGCACAAAATTGGCTTGCACCAATTGCGGGAGTCCGGGGGCGTAGAGGCGTGGCAGGCGTGCCATGATGGGTGTGGGCTGAGAGTGCTGACGACCGAAGCCGTGACGGCGCAGGTTAACATTGAGCGCAATGTTACTGCTGTATTTTCCATCTCGGACAGTTGGTATGAACCCCCCCATTTGCAGGAGACCTCATGAAGACGAAAGCTGCTATCGCTTGGAAGGCTGGTGCGCCCCTCACGATCGAGGACGTCGAGCTTGAAGGTCCCAAGGCGGGCGAAGTTCTGGTCGAAATCAAGGCGACCGGCGTCTGCCATACCGATTACTACACGCTCTCTGGCGCCGATCCGGAAGGTATCTTTCCGTCGATCCTGGGCCATGAAGGCGCCGGTGTCGTGCTCGAAACCGGCCCCGGCGTTTCATCGCTGAAGGCGGGCGATCACGTCATTCCGCTCTACACGCCCGAATGCCGCCAGTGCAAATTCTGCCTCTCGCGCAAGACCAATCTGTGCCAGGCGATCCGCACCACGCAGGGCACGGGCTTGATGCCCGATGGCACGTCCCGCTTCAAGGTGGGTGGCAAACCCATCCATCACTACATGGGCACGTCCACGTTCTCTAACCACATCGTGGTGCCGGAGATCGCGCTGGCCAAAATTCGCGACGATGCGCCCTTCGACAAGGTTTGCTACATCGGCTGCGGCGTGACCACCGGCGTGGGTGCCGTGGTGTACTCGGCCAAAGTCGAGGCGGGTGCCAACGTGGTCGTGTTCGGCCTGGGCGGCATTGGGCTGAACGTGATCCAGGGTGCCAAAATGGTGGGTGCCGACAAGATCATCGGGGTGGACCTGAATCCAGAGCGTGAAGCGCTCGCCCGCAAGTTCGGCATGACGCACTTCATCAACCCGAAAGAAGTCGAGAACGTGGTCGACCATATCGTGCAATTGACCGACGGCGGCGCCGACTATTCGTTCGAATGCATCGGCAACACCAAAGTGATGCGCCAGGCGCTCGAGTGCTGCCACAAGGGCTGGGGCGAGTGCTTCATCATCGGCGTGGCTGCGGCCGGCGAAGAAATCGCCACGCGTCCATTTCAGCTGGTTACCGGTCGTCAATGGAAGGGCTCGGCTTTCGGCGGGGCACGCGGCCGCACCGATGTGCCCAAGATCGTCGACTGGTATATGGAAGGCAAGCTCAACATCGACGATCTGATCACGCACACGCTCAAGCTTGAAGACATCAACCGCGGCTTCGATCTCATGAAGAGCGGCGAATCCATCCGTTCGGTCGTGGTGTTTTGATGGCGACGGCTCTGGAGCAGGTGAGCGCCCACCGCTGTCATGGTGGCTGGCAGCGCTTTTATCGTCACGACTCGGCCGAGATCGGCCTGCCGATGCGGTTTTCGGTATTCGTGCCCCCGCAGGCGGCTAACGGCCCGGTGCCGGCGCTGGTGTATCTGGCCGGGCTCACGTGCACCGAGGAAACCTTCGCGATCAAGGGCGGCGCACAGCGTCTGGCGGCCGAATTGGGCATCATGCTGATCGCGCCGGATACCAGTCCGCGCGGGGCCAATGTGCCGGGTGAAGACGACGCCTGGGATTTCGGCACCGGCGCCGGTTTCTACCTCGACGCGACGACCGATCAGTGGAAGCAGCACTACCGGATGTTCAGCTACATCACCTCCGAGCTGCACGGCATCGCATGCGACACCCTTGGCGCGGATCCGGCCCGGATCGGTATCTTCGGCCATTCGATGGGCGGCCACGGGGCGTTGACCTTGGCGCTGCGCACAAACGGCCAGTACCGGTCGGTGTCGGCGTTTGCGCCGATTGCCGCACCCAGCCAGTGCCCGTGGGGCGAAAAGGCGTTCGGCGGCTATCTGGGCGACGAGCGCACGGCGTGGGCGGAATACGATGCGACGGCGCTTATCGAAAACGCCGGCCGGGCGGTGTATCCGGACGGCATTCTGATCGACCAAGGGGAAGCCGACCAGTTCTTGCCGACGCAACTGCATCCGGACACGTTCGCGGCCGCCTGCGCGACTGCCGGCCAGCCGCTTACGTTGCGCCGTCATGCGGATTACGACCACGGCTACTACTTCATCTCTACCTTCATGGATGATCACATCCGCTTTCATGCGGAGCGTCTTGGGGTAACCGCCTGACCTATACTGACCGGCCAGTCATCCCTCGGAGTGTCAGTCGGTGATCAACGGTCTTGCGCCTTACCTGTGGGTCGTCCTGGCAGCGGCCATCGTGTTTCTGCCGGGGTTGCTGATGCTGTTCGGGCGTGGCGGTCCGCGCGATGCGACCGGCCGTAAAACGTTCCGGTTTCGGCCGATACGGCGTTTTATCGGTCTGTTGTTGCTGGCGCTGGGCGGCGTGTGTCTGCTGCTGGCGCTGTCGATCTTCCAGTTTCTGCGACTCACCGACGATGCCCCTGTCGCCCAGGTCGTTCTGAAGGAAGACGGGCCGCAGCGATACACCCTTACCGCTACCGTGCCGCACGTCGGCGCGCGCGACTACGCAATCGCCGGCGACCAGTGGCAGATCGAAGGCCGGGTGTTGCGCTGGCGCCTGCCGGCGCTGATGGCCGGCTTGCCGCCGCTGTATCGCCTGGAGCGGGTGTCTGGCCGTTATAGCGATATCGAGCAGGAACGAACCGGCGCGCGTACGGTCTATCCGCTGGATGACTGGACGGTGCCTGATCTGGCAACGCTGCGCCGGCGGTTCCCGAACTGGCTGCCTTTCGTGGACGTGGTGTTTGGAAGTGGGGCCTATATGCCGATGTTCGATGGGGCCCGCTACCAGGTCTTCATGGATCCGCGTGGCGCCCTGTTCGTGCGTCCTGCCGACGACGCCACCAAGTTCAGGTTGGTTCAGCACGGGTTTTGATGCTGGAGAGGTTTGAGGCAGGCACAGGCGATGCAGCGCACAGGTTGCACCAGTGTCGCCAGTGGTCCTGGGTTCCTGCTCTCCGTTGCCCCCTGGGTCCTTGCTCTGCGTGACGCGTCAGATCGGTAACATTTAGCTCAGTCTATGCGTTGCCAAAGTGTGAACTTTTGGTGCGGCGCAACGGTCGTATTAGCACTCACAATTGCGGAGTGCTAAGATAAACTCAATGAGTACTACAGCTTGCTTTTCGGAGGCTCAAACTATGCAGCCTGCATCGCATTCGTTGGCCGTGTCCAACAACGCCCTGGCGATGGCTATCGCCAACCCCGGCGCCCTTGGCACGATCGACGCCTACATTTCGGCCGTCAACCGTCTGCCCATGCTCTCGCAAGAGCAGGAGACGTCGTTGGGCCGCCGCCTGCGCGATAGCGAAGACGTCAACGCCGCTCGCGAGCTCGTGTTGTCGCATCTGCGTCTGGTCGTGTCCGTTTCGCGCCAATATTTGGGCTATGGCCTGCCGCACGCCGACCTGATTCAGGAAGGCAACGTGGGCTTGATGAAGGCCGTCAAGCGTTTCGATCCCGAGCGCGGCGTGCGCTTGGTGTCGTTTGCGGTGCACTGGATCAAAGCTGAGATTCACGAGTACATCATCCGCAACTGGCGCATGGTGAAGGTCGCGACCACGAAGGCGCAGCGCAAGCTGTTCTTCAACCTGCGCAGCATGCGTCCCGACGGTCAAACCCTCGATCCCTCGCAAGTGGACGAAATCGCGCGCACGCTCAACGTGCGTCCCACCGACGTCAGCGAAATGGAAGTGCGCCTGTCCGGTCGCGATATGGCCATGGACAATCAGGACGATGACGACGATAGCTATTCGCCGTCGGCGTATCTGTCCGACGATGGTCAGCAAGAGCCCACGCACGTACTCGAACGCCGAGCGTTCGACGATCTTCAGGGTTCCGGGCTGGTGCATGCCTTGGAAGGGCTCGATGACCGCTCGCGTCGTATTGTGGAAGCCCGCTGGTTGCAGGACGATGGCGGTGCCACATTGCACGAGCTGGCACAAGAATTCGGCGTGTCGGCCGAGCGCATTCGCCAGATCGAATCGGCGGCCATGAAGAAAATGCGCGTGGCGCTGGCAGCATAAGGCGCGGCGCAGGGTGCACACACATGACGGGGATCCAGGGATCCCCGTTTTGCATGGTGCCTGCCGGATGCGAACAGTCCACCAGCGCTTATGGGTCCTGAATACTGCGCTTCATAAATTGATACACAGTCGGGCCGAAATTTTTCGTCGAACGGGAAACTTAACGCCCTCAAGCCCACCTAACTTGATGTGGATAGCGTGTGGTGAGCTTCAGGCTTTGCGCTGCTGTCTTGTCATCCGTCTCGGCTTCTCCTCTTTCCCCTCCCCTATGAGACGGGTGCTTGCGGGGCCCCTCAGGGGGCCCCGATTTTTATGGGCGCCGCATGTGCGTTGCAGTGCGATAGCCCAGGCGTTCGCCTAAAAGCCGAGCATCACTTTGCGTTCACGCGCACGACGCTCGTGGCAATCGACCCATCGTCATAAAGCTTGAGCCACCGATAACCCGGTGGCTGGTCGTCCTGCACGACCTGCCCGTCACGGATCGCGAATTGGAACGACGTGGCCGGGGTGGTGAGCATGCGCATGTTGTCGAGCCGGCAATCGAAGGCTTGATGCACATGGCCCCACATCAGCACGCGCGCTTGCCGCCAGGCCGTCAGATGCTGCAGCAGAATGCGGGCATTGCCCAGCATCATGCGGTCGTCGAAACTGGGGTCGGTCTGCACCGGATTGTGGTGCAGCGCCACGAGGATGTGCCGTTCACCGGCGTCGGCCACAGCGGCGTCCAGTTTCGCAAACTCGATGCCGCTCAGTCGGCCGCCGCCCTGGCCGGCAATGGTGGAGTCGAGCGTCACGATGCGCCAGTTACCCGCGTCCGTCACACTGGCCGTCCAATCTTTCAAGGTCGCCCGCAATTGGGCGCCGTCGTCCTTATTGCCGGGCAGCACGCGTATCACTGGCGAGATTGTCCGCACGCGGTCGGCGAAGCGCCGATAGGCAACCTCCGACCCATCATGGGCGATATCGCCCGTCACCAGCAGCACGTCCGGCCGATGGCCATCGCGCGCAATCTGCCCGCACACCTGCGCGAGCGTCTGCTCGGGCTGCACGCCGCGCAGCTCGGCTTGCGCGTCCGCCAGCAGATGGCAGTCGGTGATCTGTACGAGCAATACGGGGGCGCCGGATTCGCGGCGGTGGTCGTCGGCAGCCACGCGGGCTCCTGCAAAATGACTCGGGAACGTACGTTACTCAAAAAATAGGACGGCGGCGTCGAATCTGCCGCCGTCTGCGTAACGAAACGTGCTGCGCGTGCAGGGGCGCGCGTAAAAATCCCGTATCCTTGGCTCGGGGATCTCTGTAGCCAGGGAAGGTTGGACACGCGATTATGAATGTCGGGTTTATTGTTTTTGGGCTGGCGGGCTTGTTGACGCTGGTGTGCTTCATGCCGCCCCTTGCCGGCCGCTTGAAGCTGCCGTATTCGGTGCTGCTGGCGATCGTCGGCTGCATGCTCGGCATCGTCGTGCATGTGCACGGTTGGGCCCCGCCGCCGTTGGCCTATTTTCTGGATTCGCTTGAAACCTTCGAGATTTCGTCCGAGACCTTTCTAACTGTCTTTCTGCCAGTGCTGCTCTTCGAAACAGCGCTCGCTATGAACGTGCGGCGCCTGATGGATGACATCGGCCCCATCCTCATGATGGCGATCGTGGCCGTGCTGGTGTGCACGGTGGTCGTGGGCTTTGCGCTGCAAATGGTGTCGTCCTACAGCTTGTTGGTATGCCTGCTGCTGGGCGCGATCGTGGCCACGACCGATCCGGTCGCCGTGGTCGGTATCTTTCGCGAAGTGGGAGCACCCAAGCGCCTCACCACGCTCGTTGAAGGTGAAAGCCTATTCAACGATGCGGCATCGATTGCCCTGTACTCCGTGCTGTTGGCTGCCGTGGGCGGTGGCGAAAAAGTCTCGGCTGGCAACGTCGCCGGCGACTTCATCGTCCACTTTGTCGGCGGCGGCCTGGCGGGCTTCATCATGGCCCGCATCGCCTGCTATCTGTTTTCATGGCTGCGCGGTTGGCCCACGGCCGAGATCACGCTCACGCTGACGCTGGCTTATCTCTCGTTTTACGTCTCCGAGCATTACCTGGATGTGTCGGGTGTGGTCGCCACGGTGATCGCCGGCCTGGTGGTGGGGTCGACCGGGCGCACCCGCATGTCGCCCACCACGTTCGAATTTCTCGAAAGCGCCTGGAGCCAGTTCGGCTTTTGGGCCAACTCGCTGATCTTCCTGTTTGCGGCGATGTTGATCCCGCAATTGATGGCGGATGCCACGATGCAGGACGTCTTCCTGATCGGGGTGCTGTTCGTCGTTACTTTGGTGGCGCGGGCAATCGTGGTGTTCGGATTGTTGCCCTTGCTCGGCATGACGCGGTTCGGCACCAAAGTCAGCAACCCCTACAAGACCGTGATGCTGTGGGGCGGCCTGCGCGGCGCGGTCTCGCTCGCGCTGGCGTTGGCCGTGACCGAGCAGCAGAACGTGCCCGAGGACGCCCGGCAATTCATCGCCGTGGCCACCACGGGTTATGTGTTGTTGACGTTGTTTGTCAACGGCATCAGTTTGCGGCCGTTGATTCGCACGCTGGGATTGAACGAGCTGTCGTCGATAGAACGCACCATTCGTAATCAAGCCCTTACGGTCACGCTCGAGGACCTGCAAGGCAAGACCGATGAGATCGCGGCCCGCGAACACATCGGCGCGGAGGCGCAGGCGCGCATCCATGCGGTGTTCGACGCGAGTCTGGCGAGCGTGCACGATGCGCAGGTCGCGCATATGTCCGAAGCGCAGCGCGTGAGTGTGGGGTTGGCCATCGTCGCACAGCGCGAAACCGAAATGTTCTTCGACATTCTGAAGGCGCAACTGGTCGACTGGCGCACCGCCGAAACGTTGCTGGCGCGCGCCGAACGGCTCGAAGACGCCATCCGCACGGGCGGCCAGGAAGGCTTCGAAGCCGCGATTCCTCAAGACGTGCGGTACTCGCGCGGCTTTCGCCTGGCGTTGCGTGTGCACTATATGTTCGGCTTCCAGCATTGGCTGGCACGCGAATTGGGGCAACGGTTCGTCAATCTGCGCACCAAGCGATCGGTCGCGCAGCGCCTGTGCAGCTTTACGCGCGAGCAGATCCAGCCGTTGCTGGGCGAAGCGGCCGCGCAGCGTATCGTCGAGATTCACCAGCGCCGCCTCGACATGATCGAAAACGCCCTGCAGGCGCTCGATCTTCAATACCCCGCCTATGCCCTGTGGTTGCAGGAAAGCTATCTGGGCCGTGTCGCGCGCGAACTCGAACGCATGCGCTATCGCGACATGCTCGATCAGTTCCTGATCAGCGGCGAGGTCTATGCCGACCTGATGTCGCAGTTGAAAGATCGCTGGCGCCACATCGATACGCATCCGCCGTTGGATATCGAGCTCGGCAATGCCGATCTGATCCAGCGTGTGCCGCTGTTCGAAGGTTTGAGCCCAGACTCCTTGCGCGCGATCAGCCGGTTGCTCAGACCGCGCCTCGCGCTGCCCGACCAGCCGATCCTGTCGAAAGGAGCGATGGAAATGTGCTTCGTGGCATCCGGCGCGGTCACGGTGCATCTGCCGGACGGCACCGATGCCGAATTGGGCAGCGGGGAGTTCTTCGGCGAACTGGCGCTGTTGGGCAAGGAAGATCTGGTGCCCAACGTGACGTCGCTGGGCTACAGCCGGCTGCTGATGCTTTCGGAACGCGATTTCCGCGCGTTGCTGGCGCGCGATCCGGATCTGCGCGAGCGGATCGAAAAAGTGGCCAAGCAACGGCTGCGCGCCATCGAAGTGTGGCGGCAATTTTCGGGGCAGCAGGGCTGATGTGCCTGACCGGTACCCGGTCAGGAACCGAGCTCGCCTAGCTTGCGGCCTCGATGCGCATGATGTCTTCGACGATCACCAAAGCGGCTTCGAGGGTGAATTCGCCGGCGCGCACCATCTCGATGGCGGTGTCCACATCCACATGCATGATCTCGGAGACCTCGCCGTCACGATTGGCCGGTTGCACATGGGCGGCCAGCACGCAGTCGCTCACCAGCACGTCCTCGACCTGATAACCCTCCGGCAGGCGCCGGTGCATGCGCAGGATGGTGCGCAGGGGCGACCGATCGGCAAGGTGCTCGGGCGACAAACCGGCTTCCTCGTCGCATTCCCGCACCAGCGCTTCGTCCAGAGGTTCGCCGGTGCAGACCAGGCCGCCCACCAAGGTGTCCCACATGCCGGGGTCGGTGGATTTGCTCATCGCCCGACGGGCGATCCACAGTTGGCCATCGGGCGTCCAGGCGTTCAGGTGCACGGCGCGTGTGCATAGCGCCAGGGGGCGCGAGGCGGCGCGCTCGATGGCGCCGATCACCTCACCGTTTTCCGTGCACACGTCGAGCAGCTCGTTACGCCAGCCGCGCAGGCATTGCGCCTGGCGCATCGTATCGGCCACATCGGCCAGGAGCGCATTGAGTGGCGCGCCCGGCGCGAGATCCGCGCCGATGTGCAACGCGCCCTCGCGGGCAACCACACCCGGCACGTGGCGCAGGGCGTCCCATGCGGCATCCGTTGCCCAACCGCACACATGGCCGCCTATCCATAGCCTGTGGGCGCGTTCGGGCGGCGCTTCCTGGGCGCGAGCGTTCAATTGGGCGTACAGTTCCGTGAGCGCGTCGCGGCGCGCCAGAGGGTGTGAAGTCGACATGGGCGGAGTTTAGTGCATGACGGACAGGCGGGTGTGGTCATGGGGATGGTTCTGCCATCCTTCAAGAGGCTCGTCACTTCCCGTTGCCTGTCCGCTATAATCCTGCCGTTTTAGCTGTGATTCGTGCAGGTCTACGAGGATGCTCTATAGCCTTGCGTTCCTGCCGTCCAATAATTGTGCGCTTCCGTGGGGAGACACGCCGGCATCCACCGGCGCAACACGAAACAAAAAAGCGCCGTAATTCGAGGTCAGCATGAAGAAGTTGAGAGGGGTACTGGGCACCTGTGCGCTGCTGGTTGGCAGCGTCGCCGTCGCCCAGGTCAAAGACATGCCCGGCGGCCCGCGCGTCAATCAGCTGAACCTGCACGAAGGCGTCACATCGATCGCACGCGATGCCGTTTGGCTTCACTGGATGATGCTCAGCATCTGTATGGTGATCTTCGTCGGCGTGTTCGGCGTGATGTTCTACTCGATCTGGGCGCACCGCAAATCGCGTGGCGCCAAGGCCGCTACCTTCCATGAACACCTCGGTGTGGAAGTCGCCTGGACGATCATCCCCTTCATCATCGTGATCGCCATGGCGCTGCCCGCCACGCGCACGGTCGTGGCCATGAAAGATACGTCCAGCCCGGATCTGACCGTCAAGGTCACGGGTTATCAGTGGAAGTGGGGCTACGAATACATCGATGGCGCGGCCAACGGCGTCAAATTTCTCTCCACCTTGTCCACCCCGCGCGCGCAGATCGAAAACCGCGAGGAGAAGGGCGAGTTCTACCTGATGGAAGTGGACAAGCCGCTCGTGGTGCCGGTGGACAAGAAAGTCCGCATCGTGCTTACCGCCGCCGACGTCATCCACTCCTGGATGGTGCCCGAGTTCGGCGTAAAGCAAGATGCCATCCCCGGCTTCCTGCGCGATACCTGGTTCCGTGCCGAAAAAACCGGCTTCTTCCGCGGCCAGTGCGCCGAGCTCTGCGGCAAGGATCACGCGTTCATGCCGATCGTGGTCGAGGTCAAATCGCAAGCCGATTACGACGCCTGGGCCGAAGAGCAGAAGAAGTTGATGTCGGCCAATGCCGACGATCCCACCAAAGAGTGGACCAAAGAAGAGCTGGTCGCCCGTGGCGAGCAGGTCTATGGCGCAAACTGTGTGGCCTGTCACCAGGCCACCGGCAAAGGTTTGCCCGGCGCTTTCCCTGCACTGGACGGAGACAAAACCGTGCTGGGACCCAAGGCTGAGCAGATCAAAGTGGTGCTCAATGGCCGTCCCGGCACGGCCATGGCCGCGTTTGGCGGTCAGCTCAATGACGTTGAGATCGCCGCCGCCATTACGTACACCCGCAATGCCTGGGGCAATGCGGGCAAGGGTCAGGACCCTGTGGTGCAGCCTGCCGACGTGACTGCCGCGCGCTGAGTGCGCGCCCCATCCGCCGACATCCATAAGTAATAGAAATGATTGCCGGCTTCATGGACTGAAGCCGGCATCCAGCAGGAAGGAGTCCACCATGAGCAGCGTCCCAGTCGACCACGTATCGCCGGGCCACGGTCACGGCCACGGTCATGATGATCATCACCACGGTGCCCCCACGGGCTGGCGCCGGTGGTTGTTTGCCACGAACCACAAAGATATCGGGACGATGTATCTCATCTTCTCGTTCACCATGCTGCTCGAAGGCGGCACGCTGGCGTTGCTGCTGCGTACCGAGTTGTTCGAGCCGGGTCTGCAGTTCTTCCGTCCCGAACTCTTCAACCAGTTCACGACGATGCACGGCCTGATCATGGTGTTCGGCGCGATCATGCCGGCCTTCGTGGGCTTTGCCAACTGGATGATTCCGCTGCAGATCGGCGCATCGGACATGGCTTTTGCCCGCATGAACAACTTCAGCTTCTGGCTGTTGCCGGTCGCCGGCCTCATGCTCACGCTGTCGTTCTTCGTACCCGGGGGCGCGACCGCTGCGGGGTGGACGCTCTATGCGCCGCTGTCGCTGCAGATGGGGCCGGGGATGGACCTCGCCATCTTCGCGATGCACATCATGGGCGCCTCATCGATCATGGGCGCCATCAACATCATCGTCACCATCCTCAACATGCGCGCGCCCGGCATGACGTTGATGAAGATGCCGCTGTTCTGCTGGACCTGGCTCATCACTGCCTTCCTGCTGATCGCCGTGCTGCCCGTGCTGGCCGCCGCGATCACGATGGTGCTGACCGACCGTCACTTCGGTACCGGCTTCTTCAACGCCGCCGCCGGTGGCGATCCGGTGCTGTACCAGCACATCTTCTGGTTCTTCGGGCATCCCGAGGTGTACATCATGATCTTGCCAGCGTTCGGCATCGTCTCGGCCATCGTGCCCGCCTTCGCCCGCAAGAAGCTCTTCGGTTACGCCTCGATGGTGTACGCCACGGCGTCCATCGCCGTGCTGTCGTTCATCGTCTGGGCGCATCACATGTTCACGACCGGGATGCCGGTCACCGGGCAGCTGTACTTCATGTACGCCACCATGTTGATCTCCATTCCTACGGGCGTGAAGGTGTTCAACTGGATCGCGACGATGTGGCGCGGCTCGATGACCTTCGAAACGCCGATGCTGTTCGCGGTGGGCTTCATCTTCGTGTTCACGATGGGCGGCTTTACCGGCCTGATCCTGTCGGTGGCGCCGATCGACATCCAGGTGCACGATACCTATTACGTGGTGGCGCACTTTCACTACGTGCTCGTGGCGGGCTCCTTGTTCGCGCTCTTCGCCGGCACCTATTACTGGCTGCCCAAGTGGACGGGCCGCATGTATAGCGAGAAGCTGGGCAAGTTCCACTTCTGGTCGTCGCTGATTTCGTTCAACGTCACCTTCTTCCCCATGCACTTCATGGGTCTGGCCGGCATGCCGCGCCGCTATGCCGATTACGCCGCGCAGTTCACCACCTTCCACCAGGTGGCCACGATCGGCGCGTTCTGGTTCGGGCTGTCGCAGTTGATCTTCCTGTGGGCGGTGTTGCGCTGCTACGCCGGCAAGGGTGAAGTGGCTTCCGCCAAACCGTGGGAAGGCGCTGAAGGCCTGGAGTGGACCGTGCCGTCGCCGGCACCGTTCCATACCTTCGAAACGCCGCCCGAAGTCAAATAACGCTTTTAGGAATCGCCGTGGCCCTCACCACCGAACAACGCCGCAAGAACCGCATCGCGCTCACCGTGCTGGTGGTCGTGGTGCTGGCGATCTTCGCCTGGACGCTGTTTCGCGGCACCGAAATCTTCGCGGGTTTCGCCGGCATGGCCGGGCGCTAGGGATATGCCGACATGACCGACGACATCCGGGAACTCTCACGCCGCAAACTCAGTTTCTTTCAAACGCTGAGAGCGGTACTGTGGGGATTCTTCGGGGTCCGTAAGGGTTCGGGGTATCAGGAAGACATCGGCCGCCTCAATCCCGTGCATCTCATCATTGCCGGGATATTGGGCGGCGTCATTTTTGTTGTTGTGCTGGTGACTATTGTCCGCTTTGCGGTCGCCAGCCTGAGCTGACACATACAATAACTACTCTTCGAGAGCAGGGAGAACATCATGAGTGCAAGCCACTCGGTTCAAGGCAACGAGGCACCTTACTACTACGTCCCCGCCGACTCCGGTCATCCGGTGCGCATGGCCCTGACGCTGCTGGTGATCGGCGTCAGTGCCGCGGCCTGGATCAACGGTGTCAGCCTGGCGAAGTGGGGCGTGCTGGTCGGCTTCCTGGGCCTGATCACCGTGATGTTCTACTGGTTCGCCGACTCCATCGGCGAAGCGCAGCAAGGGCTCTACAGCAAGCGTATCGACGTGTCCTACCGCTGGGGCATGAGCTGGTTCATCTTCTCGGAAGTGATGTTCTTCGCCGGCTTCTTCGGCGCGCTCTGGTATGTGCGCACCATCACCACACCGTGGCTGGGTGACCTGGATCACAAGCTTCTGCTGTGGCCCGACTTCAATGCCGTGTGGCCCAACTTCGGCCCGGCCGGCGTGGTCGAGCAGTTCCAGAGCGTGGGCCCGTTCTGGCTGCCGACGATCAACACCGCGTTGCTGCTCACCTCGGGCATTACGCTCACCATCGCCCACCACGCCCTGCGTGAAAACCATCGGGGCAAGACCACGTTCTGGCTGGCGGCGACCGTGCTGCTGGGCTTCATCTTCGTGGGTGTGCAGGCGTACGAGTATCACCACGCCTATACCGAGCTCAATCTGCGCTTCAACTCCGGCGCATTCGGTTCGCTCTTCTACATGCTCACGGGATTTCACGGCTTTCACGTGATCATGGGCGCCATCATGTTGACGGTGATGCTCATCCGCTTGATGAAGGGCCACTTCACGGCCGACAACCACTTCGGCTTCGAGGCCGCTGCCTGGTATTGGCACTTCGTGGACGTGGTGTGGCTGGGGCTGTACCTGTTTGTGTATTGGTTCTGATGTGACGCGCAATGGCGTGGCGCCTGCCGGTGCCACGCCTGGTCTTACGAGAGCAGGCGTGCAACGCGCCGGGCTCAAGCGCCATGCGGAACCCAGGCGTACCGCACGGAGTTCTCCCGGCGTCACGCAGGGAACCTGTCCAAACGCGATTCGGCCTTCAGGAACCTTGGCGCTTGGCGCTCATCTAAGTCCCGTGCTCTCGATCCAGCCCATGTGATGGGCAAACAGGACGAACAGAAACAGCACGACCGACATGCCGATGCGCACGGTCAATGCATTGACGGTGCGATTGGTTTTACCTTGATCTTTCATCAGATAGACCAGGGCGGATGCCAGGCTGGCCAATATGCCGATGAAGGCCAGAACGACAACGATACGCATGGCGGCCTCCGATAAAGACGGAATTATTGCAGACATGGCACGACCTCACTCGATTTCTCGCACGCTGGCCGCGCTGGTATTGCTCGCGCTTGCCGTGGTGCTGCTGGCGTCGCTGGGCCGGTGGCAGCTGCAGCGCGCCGATGAGCGCCGCGCCACATTGCACACGATCGAAGCGGGCCGCGTGCAACCGCCGCTCACGCTGGGCCCCGATGTGACGCCCGAAGCGTTGACGCCGTGGCGGCCCGCGCGTGCGACGGGGCAGTGGCGCGACGACCTCACGGTCGTGCTTGAGAACCGCAATCACGATGGCCGCCCGGGCTTCTGGCTGGCCACGCCCCTGGTGCTGGACGCTTCCCGCAATGTGGCCGTGCTGGTGTTGCGCGGCTGGGTGGCGCGTGCCGTGCCGGGCCAACCGCAGCCGCCGTTTCCGCCCGCGCCGGCCGGCGAGCAGTTGGCCAGTGGCGAGCTGGTCACGCACGTGCCGCGGCTCTTCGAACTGTGGGGAATGGGCGCAGCGGCTACACTGCCCCCACGCCTACCCGCGCCAGATGGCGCATTGCCCAAAGTGCAAAACCTGGCCCTGGACGACTACGCCCGCGCGACGGGGCTCACCTTGGTGCCGGCGGTAATGCAGCAACTGGCGCCCGAGGCGCCGGGCCTGTCGCGCGATTGGCCGCAGCCGTCGGTGGATTACAACCAGAATCAGGGCTACGCCCTGCAGTGGTTTGCATTTGCCGCCATCGCGGCGATTGCCTGGCTGGTCGTGCTGGTGCGCGCATTGCGCCGCCGGCGTGCCGCCAGCCTTGATTAACCCGATTGCCTTGAACCGATTGCAGGAACCGCCCGCCGTGTCTACCGCCCCTCAGCCCACCCCGCGTCCGCGCCGCTCGCTCGCGCCGATGATCGCGGTATTTCTGGTCAGTCTGGCGCCGATCGTGGCGGCATTCGTGGTGTATTTCAATCCGCAATGGTGGCCCACCGACTCTGGCGCCTATGGCCAGCTGGTAGATCCCCAGCGCCCGATACCGGGTCCGGCCGAGATGCCGCTTGCCACGCTGGACGGCAAGCCCTACGACTTGAACGCCTTGCGGGGCCGCTGGGTGCTTGCCGCTGCTGACGAGGCCGAGTGCCCCGAATCCTGCGCGCGTAAGCTCTTCATCATTCGCAACACGCACGCGAGTCTGGGCAAGAACGTCGATCGCCTGATGCGCGTGTGGTTCATCACCGATGGCGCGCCGGTGCCGCAAAAAGTGCTGGATGCGTACGTCGGTACGGTCATGGTGCGCGGCAAACCGGCCGATCTGGCGCCGTTTTTGTTGGGCGCAGGCCCGGCGGCTGCCTCGGCAGTCACCGTGGCCGATGAACTGGACGGACCCATCTGGATGATCGATCCGCTGGGCCATCTCATGCAGCAGTTTCCCGACGAGGCCGACCCCGTCGAGGTGCGCAACGACGTGCGCAAACTCATTTCCAACTCCCGTATTGGTTGATCCGCTGTGGACCGCATTACCTCGCGCTATCGCAAACTGGTGTTCATCACCTGGTTTCTGACCCTGGACCTGATCATGTTCGGCGCCTTCGTGCGCCTGAGCGATTCGGGCCTGGGCTGCCCCGACTGGCCGGGCTGTTATGGCTCGGTCACGCCGATCGGCGCGATGGGCGATATTCATGCCGCCACGCAAGACATGCCGTATGGCCCAGTGACGTTGTCCAAGGCCTGGATCGAGATGATCCATCGCTATGTGGGTTCGCTCCTGGGGCTGCTCATCATTGCGTTCACGTTTATGGCGTGGCGCTACCGCAAGCAGTTGGGACGCAGCCCGAAGCTCGCCGTGGCGACGCTGGTGGCCGTGTGTGTGCAGGGTGCCTTCGGGGCCTGGACGGTCACGCACCGGTTGATGCCGGTAGTGGTAACGGCCCACTTGATGGGCGGCATGCTGTTGCTCGCCTTGATGACGTGGCTGGCGGCGCGCGAGCGTCCACATTTGCCGATCGCCGCGTCGGCCGCCCGGTGGCGGCCTTGGATGATCGCGGCGTATGTGATCCTGATGATGCAAATCGCGCTGGGCGGGTGGGTGAGCACCAACTACGCCGCGCTGGCCTGCATGGACTTCCCGATGTGCCACGGCGAATGGGTGCCGCCCATGGATTTCCACGGCGGCTATTCGCTCATCCGGGCGTTGGGCGAGCTTCCCTCCGGCGAAATGATCTCGCAAACGGCGCTAACCGCGATTCATTGGGTACATCGCAACTTCGCGTTCTTCGTGTTTGCCTTCGTGGGCATTCTGGCCTGGCGCATGCGCCCCGAACCGGGTTTGAAAGGCCCGGCCACGCTGGTGCTGGCGTTGCTTCTGGCGCAATTGTTTACCGGCCTCACCACCATTTTCTTCCAGTGGCCGCTGCTGATTGCCGTACTGCATAACGGCGGCGCCGCCGGCTTGGTGCTGGCCAGTACGACCCTGCTGGTGCGCCTGGCCACAGCCGGCCGCGCGCCCATGCGCGACGTCGCGCAAGCGAATGGCGTCTAAAATAGCCTTATGAACACTCTTGCTGCCTCCCAGCCGGGCTTGCTGCGCCAGTATCTGGTGCTGACCAAGCCTCGCGTGACCCAACTGGCCGTTTTTTGCGCTGTGATCGGCATGTTTCTCGCCGCACCGGGCCTGCCGGATCTGTCGCGCGTGGCGTTCGGCACCCTGGGGATCTGGTTGCTCGCGGCGGCCGCCTTCGCGATCAATTGCCTGATCGAGCAGGAAGTGGATGCCCGCATGTTGCGTACTGCTCGGCGCGCTACCGCGCGGGGCACGATCACCTCCACCCAGGTGCTGGCGCTCTCCGGGCTGCTTGGTGGCACCGGGATGTTTGTGCTGTATTTTGGCGTGAACCCGCTCACGATGTGGCTCACCTTTGCCACCTTCGTGGGCTATGCGGTGATCTATACGATCATCCTCAAGCCGCGCACCCCGCAGAATATCGTTATCGGCGGCCTCTCCGGCGCCATGCCGCCCGCCTTGGGGTGGGCAGCCATCGCCAACGCCGTGCCGGCCGAGGCGTGGATTCTCGTCCTCATCATCTTCATCTGGACGCCGCCGCACTTCTGGGCGCTGGCGCTCTATCGCAATAACGACTACATCAAGTCAGGGTTGCCGATGCTGCCCGTGACGCACGGCCAGCAGTTCACGCGCTTGCACATCCTGCTCTACAGCTTCGCGCTGCTGGCGACCACGCTCATGCCGTACGTGATCCGCATGAGCGGCGTGCTGTATCTGGCCTGCGCGCTGGTGCTGGGCGGCATGTTCATCTACTACGCCTGGCGCCTGTATCGAGAATACAGCGACGCCTTGGCGCGCAAGCTCTTCCGCTTTTCCATCCTTTATCTTTCGCTGTTGTTTGGCGCATTGCTGGCCGATCACTGGGTCGGGCTACTGCGCTGACCCGGCCGATGGAGTTATCCATGGTTGTCGTTTCTCCCGCGCGCCGCGTTGTCTTGCGTGCCGCCGTGGCCGTGTCGGTCATGGCCTTGGCCGCCGGGTGCGGCGAGTCCAAGCCCACGTTCCAGGGGTCGGATATCTCCGGCACCAATCTGGGCCGTGGCTTGCGCCTGACCGATCACAACGGGCAACTGCGTACCATCGACGACTTTAAGGGCAAGGTGGTCGTGGCGTTTTTCGGCTTTGCACAGTGCCCCGACGTGTGTCCCACGGCACTGGCCGAGCTCGCGCAGGTGATGAAGAATTTAGGCGCGGATGCCGACAAGGTTCAGGTGCTCATGATCACGGTCGACCCCGATCGCGATACGCAAGAGGTGCTCAAGCAATACGTGACGGCATTCGATCCGCGCTTTCTAGGCCTGCGCGGCGATGCGCAGGCGCTCAAGCAAACCGCCGATTCGTTCAAGGCGTATTACGCCCGCGCCTCGGGATCGAGCGCCAACTACAGCATGGATCACACAGCGGCGTTTTACATTCTCGACCGCGAGGGCAGTGCGCGCGTCCTGGCCAACAACACCATCGGCGCGCCCGCGCTCGAGCACGATATCAAAGCGTTGTTGTAAGCGTTTCAGCCGTGGGCGCGGCGCGCGACGTGTCGCGTGCGTTGGCTTCATCGAAAGCGGCACGGGCCTTGGGCGACAAATCGTCGATCGATAGATCGCGGAGATGGCCCACGATCATCAGCGCATAGGGTTCGGCCAAGGCGGCCGCCTGCGCGCATAGGCGCGATTCCTCGCCGGTAGCGGGGATCTGGGTGCGCCAGTAATTGATGGCGCGTTCAAGTTCGGGAAGTGAAAGCGGTTGGCTCATCCCATCATTGTCCCAGAACATCATGACGATAAGCGCGCCCCACGCCAGGCTTTGCAAACGGTCACCTTCGCAACAGACCGAAACCCCAGGGCGGTGCTATACCGAAGCACGGCAACTTCGAGGAGGCCTGCCATGTCTACCCCCCATTCGGTCCAGCCGCGCGAACGCGGCATCCATCCCCTGGTCGCTACCGCTGCGGTGTGCGTGATTTTATTCAGTGGCGTGGCCGTTGCCGCCGTACTCGGCTGGTTGCCCACGCCGTGGGCGCGCGGCGCGGATAACCCTGCGATCGAATCCGCCGCCACCGGCAAGGTGCCGCCCGAGGCGCCCAAGAAGATCGCGGCGGCGTCCACCACGACAACTCCCGCAAAGTCCACGGCGACCGGTTCGAGCGCACCGGCCAAGTCAACGTCGACGGGTACGCCTGCGGCCGGCGACTGTGCCGCGTGTGGCGTGGTCGAGCGGGTGCGTGAAGTACGGGTGCCCTCCGGTCAACGTCGCGACAGCAACAACATCATCGGCACCGTGGCCGGTGGTGTCGCGGGCGGCGTGATCGGCAATCAGTTTGGAGGCGGTAGTGGCCGCGATGCCCTGACGGTCGTGGGCGCAATCGGCGGCGCGCTCGCCGGCCGGGAGATTCAGGATCGCGTGAGCGAGCAACCGACGGTCATTCGCTATGAGACGACCGTGAAGATGAGCGATGGCTCGACCCGCACGTTTAACGGCGACCAAGTGCAATTTGCCTCGGGTGATCACGTCCGCATTGAGAACAATCAGTTGCGGCCGCGCTAGTCATTCGTTACCTTGTAGGGTGAATTAAGGAGACGACCATGAGCATGCCTAACAATAATCCCTTTGTCTTGCCTGGAATGGGCCAGCATTCGGACCTGTCCGGAAACCCGCTCATGGCGAGCATGGAAATGATGCGACAGGCTTGGGCCGGTCTCACCGGTCCGGGTGGGCTCGCGCAGTCGCTGCCCATGACGCCCCCCATGAACCTCGAAGACCTTGAGCGCCGCATCTCTGAGCTGCGTTCGGTCGAGGGGTGGCTGCGCATGAATCTATCCATGCTCTCCAGCACCATTCAAGGTATGGAAGTGCAGCGATCGACGATCGCTACGTTGCGTTCCTTCGCCGATAGCTTGTCCAGCACCGACCGCACCAGCGGCGATACGCCTGCTTCCCCCCTCGAAGTGGTACTGGGCTTGCGGCCGGCGCCCAAACCGCAGGCCAAGCCAGCGGCCGCGAGCGCGTCGTCTCAATCGTCCGGTACGGCTCACACCGGCACGGGTTCTAGCACGCCGCCGAGCGGTAGCGCTGCGTCGGCTGGGTTCCCGGGGTTTGCCGGCTTTGGCCAACCGGGCACGACGGCAGGCGCAGGCACGGGTGCGCCGGGCGCCGATGCCGGTAACCGTTCCGACCAAGCCTGGTCCCAGGCTGCGGGCGATGCGGCAGCGCAAGCCAGCCAAGCCGCGGCACAAGCCGGGCAGGCCGCCAACCAGGCGGCTGGCGACGCCACTGCGCAGACGTCCAACGCCGCGCAAGCGTGGTGGGACATGTTGCAGCAGCAGTTTACGAATATTGCCGCCGCCACGGCCGCGTCCATGCCGCAAACGGCTGGCGCGGCGGATGGGCGTGCGAGCGCGGCGAAATCTGCCGGCGCCAAGTCAAGCGGCACTTCATCGGGCAGCAAAGCACCCGGCAGCCCCAAGGCGGGCAATACGACGGCATCGGGATCGGACGCCGGTGCGGCAGCCCCTTCAGCAGCACGCGGTACAGCAAAAGCGAGCGGTAAAACTGCTGCCGCCAAACCCGCTGCGGCCAAGAAGGGCGCGGCCAAGTCCGCAAGCGCCAAACGTGCGCCTGCCGCGCGCAAGGCCACGGCCCGCAAGTCCGCTTCGAACAAGACCTCCTGATACTTCATTTCCCTGACGCTTCTTTCACATGCTTAACGTAGTCATTCTCGCGGCCGGTCTCGGCAAGCGCATGCAGTCCGATCTTCCCAAAGTCCTTCACACGCTGGCCGGCAAGCCTATGCTGGCGCACGTGTTGGACAGCGCCCGGCAACTCGATCCGGCGCGCATCGTCGTGGTGATCGGCCATGGCGCTGAGCGGGTACGCGAAGCGTTTCAGGGCGAACCCGGTCTGGAATTCGCCGTGCAGCAGCCGCAGCAAGGCACCGGCCATGCCGTACAGCAAGCCGTGCCGGCTTTGCTCGAAGGCGACGGTGCCGACGACGCTACGCTGGTGCTTTACGGCGACGTGCCGCTGGTGCAGCCCGATACCTTGCGCAACCTCCTGGCCGCGCGCGGACAGGGCATGGCGGTGCTCACCGAAACGCTGACCGATCCCACCGGCTACGGTCGCATCGTGCGTGGTGACGACGGCCAGGTGCAACGCATCGTCGAGCATAAGGATGCGTCGGACGCCGAGCGCGCGATCGATGAAGTCAACACCGGCATCCTGTGCGCGCCCACCGCGAAGCTCAAGCAATGGCTCGCACGGATCGACAATAACAACGCGCAGGGCGAGTATTACCTTACCGACGTGGTCGCGCTATCGGTGGCCGACGGCGTGCCCGTGGGCGCTGCGCAGCCTGCGGCCGGATGGGAAACGCTCGGCGTCAACAGCCGCGTGCAACAGGCCGAACTCGAACGCCGCTGGCAGCACGAACAAGCGCGCCGGCAGCTCGAAGCCGGCGTCACGTTGGCCGATCCGGCCCGCTTCGATGTGCGCGGCACGCTCACGTGCGGTCGCGACGTGTTCATCGATGTGGGTTGTGTCTTCGAAGGCAACGTTACCCTTGCCGACGGCGTGCGTATTGGTCCGCACTGCGTGCTGCGCGATGTCACGCTTGGCCGCGGCACGCACGTCGAAGCGTTCAGCCACTTGCACGATGCCCGGGTCGATCGCGATGCGCGTATCGGGCCCTATGCACGCCTGCGGCCCGGTGCCGACCTCGGCGCCGAAACCCACGTGGGCAATTTCGTCGAAATCAAAAAGACGCGGCTGGGCGACGGCAGCAAGGCCAATCATCTGGCCTATCTGGGCGACGCGCAAATCGGTGCGCGCGTGAACATCGGCGCCGGCACCATCACCTGCAACTACGACGGCGTGAACAAAAGCGTCACCGTGATCGAAGACGACGTGTTTGTCGGTTCCGATACGCAATTGATCGCGCCGGTGACGGTAGGTCGGGGTGCTACGCTGGGCGCCGGCACGACGCTGACGCGTGATGCGCCCGCCGATAAGCTCACTGTGTCGCGTGCGAAGCAGATTACGATCGAAGGCTGGCGCCGTCCGGTCAAAAAGTCGTGAGCGCGGGGCCGGACGACAAACCCGGGGGCGACATACCGCCAGTCGGGATTGGCGCGTCGGCGGCCGAGCTGAAGACCGACCCCAAGCCCGAATCCAAAGCCGAAGCGCCTCCCAAGCCCAAGCCGTACGAAGGCCTGCCCACACCCCGCCGCCACTATGCCGTGGCCACGGTGATGATCGGCATCAGCCTCTCGGTGCTCGATGCCACCATCGCCAACGTCGCGTTGCCGGCCATTGCACAAGACCTGGACACCTCGGCAGCTGCCGCCGTCTGGATCGTCAACGCCTACAACGTGGCCGTGGTCGCGCTATTGCTGCCGTTCTCGGCGCTGGCCGAGCGCATCGGGTTTCGCCGCATGTTTGCGATGGGCTTGGCGTTGTTCACCATGGCATCGCTCGGCTGTGCCATGGCCAACTCCCTGCAAACCCTCACGATTGCGCGCGTTGCGCAGGGGGTGGGAGCGTCGGCGTTGATGTGCCTGATGGGGGGCCTGGTGCGCAATATCTATCCCTTGAGCAAGTTGGGCATGGGGATGAGCATCAACGCCACCACGGTGGCGGTGATGTCGGTGCTGGGGCCCACGCTGGGATCGGCGATCCTATCGGTAGCGCACTGGCCGTGGATCTTTGCGATCAATGTGCCCTTCGGCTTGTTGGCACTGTTTGGCGTGCGGTTCCTGCCCGACGTGCCGCGGGTCAATGTGCGCTTCGATTGGCAAACGGCGCTGCTCAGCATGATCGTGTTTGGTGTATTCATTACCGGCGTCGATAACCTGGGTGGCAACCTGCTGCAGGGCCTGGGTCTGATCCTGGTGGCGATGGTGGCGGGCGTGATGCTCATGCATCGCTGCCGCCATCAAACGGCGCCGCTCGTGCCCATCGATTTGCTGCGCATCAAGGCGGTCGCATTTGCCGTAGGCGCGTCGTCGCTCACGTTTGCAGCCCAAATGTGCGCGTACGTTTCGCTGCCGTTCTATTTCCAGAACACCCTGCATCGCCCTTATATCGAGATCGGGCTGCTCATGGGCGCCTGGCCCGCCGGCACGGCGCTGATCGCCATTCTCGCCGGCCGATTGAGCGACAAGTATTCCGCCGCACTCTTGAGCGGCATGGGCGCGTTGGCCATGACGATCGGTTTGCTCACCCTGGCATTCATGCCCGACACGGCGTCCAATATTCTGATCATGTGCGCCATGCTGTTGGCCGGTCTGGGCTTCGGCTTCTTCCAAACCCCCAATAATCGCGCCATGATTTCGCCGGCCCCGCGCAATCGCAGCGGGGCGGCCGGAGGTCTGCAGGCCACTACGCGCGTCTTCGGCCAAAGCATGGGTGCGGCGTTCGTGGCAATTGCGTTCAGCCTGAGCGGCGCGTTGCATGGGCCTTGGGCGGCGCTGCTGGTGGCTTCGTTCTGCGCGTTTCTCGCCGTGGTCGTCAACACCGTGCGGTTTCGCGAGATGAATCCGAAGGCGGCAGCATGAGCGCCGGTGTCGATCCTTATAATGCCGCCTGGCATCCCGGCAACAATGATCGACGCCCCACATGAATATCCTCCAACTGAACTTCGAGAAAGGCTGGCGCGGCGGCGAGCGTCAAACGATGTTCTGCATGGAAGTATTTCGTGCCGCCGGACATCGCGTCGAACTCATTGCCCGTCGGGGCGGGGCGCTCGCCCAGCGCGCGGCCGAAGCCGGCTTTGTCGTGCACGAGTACCGCAACCCCTTGAGCCTGGCGGCGTTTCTGGCCCGCCGTGGCCGCACGTTCGACATCATCCACGCCCAAACGGCCAATACCGTGACCTGGGCTGTGTTCACGCGCTGGCTGCATCGCCGGCCGATCGTGTTTACGCGCCGCACGGCCTTTCCGGTCGAGCGCGGCGACGAATGGAAAACCGGTTTCAAGTGGCGACGGGTCGATCGGCTGGTGGCCATCGGCGAAGAAGCAGCCCGCGAACCACGCCGCATGGGCTTGGAAACGCTGATAATCGGCAGCGCCGTGCAATCGCAGGCCATCGACTCGCGCCGCGTGGCAGGCCTCATCGACGAGTTCGACCTGCGCGGCCGCAAGGTGGTCGCCACCGCGGCAGCGCTTACCCGCGAAAAAGATCCGCTCATGCTGGTCCGTGCCATCGGTGAGGTGGCCCGGCGGCGCAATGATTTCGTGTTTCTGCATTTTGGCGATGGTGGCGACACCGAAGCCGATGCACAGCAACTAGTACGTGAACTCGGCCTGCAGGACGTTTATCTCTTTACCGGCTTTCGCCGCGGCGTTGAAGATTTCTTCAGCGTGATGGACGTGTTTGCCATGAGCTCACGCTTCGAAGCGCTGGGCAGCAGCGTGCTCGATGCCTTGCTCTATAGCGTGCCGGTGGTGTCCACCGATGCGGGTGGGTTGAAGGAAACCCTGGCCGACGGCCGAGGCATCCTGGTGCCAGTCGGCGACCACAAAGCCATGGCCAACGGCATCATGCGCATGCTGGACGATCACGCGTTTCGCCAGCAGGCCGTCGACAAAGGCTATGCCTACGTGCGGCGCGAGCATGATGTGCAGATCATGGGCCAGCGGTATCTGGAAACCTATCAGGCGTTGCTGGATAAGCGTCCGGGCCGGCGGAAGTAGCAGGCGGCAGTGGAAGTAACAGGCGGTCATCGGACGCCGCACGGGTGGGGACACAGCATTGGTCGGGGAAACAGCAGCCGGGTCGGAAGACACAGCAGCCGGTCGTGACCTTAAAGCGTCACCCGCGTTTCGAACTTCGAGCGGTGCACCGAGAAGAACGTGCGCACGTTGCGCACATTGGCCGTCGCAGTAAACGCCCGATGCACCAGGGCGTGATACGCCGGCATATCCTGCACTTGCGCGACCAGTAGAAAATCCGGCCCCGGCGACACGCGATAGCACTGCATGATGGCGGGTTCCAGTGCCATCTTTTGCTCGAAGGCATCCAGGCGCTCCGCGGCCTGCACGTCCAGCGTCACTTCCACAATGGCCGTCAAACTAGGGCCTACCTTCTCGGGGGCGAGAATGGCGACCTGCTTTTCGATGATGCCTTGTTCGTATAGGCGCTTTACGCGCCGCAAGCAGGTGGGCGGTGACGCATGCACACGGGCAGCCAGATCCTGGTTGGTTAGTGAGCTGTCACTTTGCATCTGTTCCAGAATGCGGCGATCGAGGTCGTCCAGGAAAGGGCGAACGACGGCAGAGGCGTTGATGTGCTCGTGCATATTTATTTCTTATGATTATGTTGTGGGAAATTATATTTCACGTTAAAGCTGATGTGCAATATATAAACATATATTCGTCAATTAAGAAATCTAATTTCTTCGCACCTGCTCCAGAATGCGTCATCACTTAATGCATTGGAGTACCGGACTATGTGTGGCATCGTCGGCGCCGTCGCTCAACGCGACATTACCCCTGTCCTCGTCGAAGGGCTGAAACGACTCGAGTACCGGGGTTACGACTCCTGCGGCGTGGCGCTCTATGCCGACGGCGAACTTCGCCGCACGCGCAGCACGCAGCGCGTGGCTGAATTGGGCGAACAGATTGCTCAAGATAAGCTGTCCGGCTTCACCGGCATTGCCCACACCCGTTGGGCCACGCATGGCGCACCCGCCACGCACAACGCCCACCCGCACTTCTCGGCGCTCGCCAATGAAAAGCCGCGCATCGCGCTGGTTCACAACGGCATCATCGAAAACTATGAAGAACTGCGCACCGAATTGGAAGGCGTAGGCTTCGTCTTCGAAAGCCAAACCGATACCGAAGTGATCGCCCATCTGGTCAATCACCTGTATTCCGGCGACCTGTTCGAAGCCGTGCAGCAAACCGTGCGTCGCCTGCTGGGTGCTTACGCTATCGCTGTGTTCTGCCGCGACGAACCGCATCGTGTGGTCGGTGCACGCCAAGGCTCGCCGCTGGTGGTGGGCGTGGGCAACAACGAAAACTTCCTTGCGTCCGACGCGCTGGCATTGGCCGGCACGACCGACAAGATCATCTACCTGGAAGACGGCGACGTCGTCGACCTGCAGCTCTCGCGCGTCTGGATTGTAGACAGCGAAGGCAAATCGGTTGAGCGCGAGACGCACACCGTCAGCATCGCCAGTGGCTCGGCCGAACTCGGCCCCTATCGCCACTACATGCAAAAGGAAATCTTCGAGCAGCCGCGCGCCGTGGGCGACACGCTGCAGGATATCGAATCGATTACGCCCGAATTGTTTGGCGACGGCGCCTACAAGGTGTTCAAGTCGATCGACTCCGTGCTCATCCTCGCGTGCGGCACCAGCTACTACGCTGGCTTGACCGCCAAATACTGGATCGAATCGATCGCCAAGATTCCGGTCGCCGTCGAAATCGCCAGCGAATACCGCTACCGCGACAGCGTGCCCAATCCCAAGAGCCTGGTGGTCACCATCTCGCAATCGGGTGAAACGGCCGATACCCTCGCCGCACTTAAGCACGCCCGCTCATTGGGCATGACGCACACCCTCACGGTGTGCAACGTGGCCACCAGCGCCATGGTGCGCGAATGCGAACTGTCGTACATCACGCGCGCCGGTGTTGAAATCGGCGTGGCTTCAACCAAAGCTTTCACCACCCAGCTCACGGCGTTGTTCCTGCTCACGTTGGCACTCGCGCAAACGCGCGGTCTGCTTACCGAAGCTGAAGAAGCCGAGCACATGAAAGCGCTGCGCCACCTGCCGGCCGCCATCGGCGCCGTGCTCGCGCTCGAGCCGCAAATCATGGCCTGGGCCGACCGCTTTGCCAGCAAGGAAAACGCGCTGTTCCTGGGCCGCGGCATGCACTATCCGATCGCCATGGAAGGCGCGCTCAAGCTCAAGGAAATCAGCTACATCCACGCCGAGGCCTACCCGGCCGGCGAGCTGAAGCACGGCCCGTTGGCGCTCGTCACGGCCAGCATGCCGGTGGTAACGATCGCTCCGCGCGATGCGTTGCTGGAAAAGCTCAAGTCGAACATGCAGGAAGTGCGTGCGCGGGGCGGCGAGCTGTATGTGTTTGCCGACGGCGACAGCAAGATCTCCAGCGCTGAAGGCATGCACGTGATTCGCTTGCCGGAACACTACGGTAAGTTGTCGCCGATCTTGCACACGATCCCGCTGCAGTTGCTGGCATATCACACGGCATGCGCGCGTGGGACGGATGTGGACAAGCCGCGGAATTTGGCGAAGAGCGTGACGGTGGAGTGAGGGGTGGATTCCTCCATACCGACCAGTATGTAGGATTCATTGGGCCCTTTAGACACGCTAGATACCGGGCGACGGTACAAACGATACCGAAGCGGTTCTAGCGAAGTCTGGTCAGCGGTACTGCCCGGAAATCAACGCTTAGACGACCACACCGGTGCGCGTTTTTCGACGAAAGCCGCAATGCCTTCCTTGGCGCTGGGCCGTCCGGCCGCCACACAGAAGCTATCCGCAGCGGCCTGTACAGCGGAACGGTAGCCGTTGTCGTTGGCCTGCATGAATGCCTGGCGCCCATACCGCACGACCTCGGGCGACTTTGCGCACAACGTGGCGGCGAGCGTTCGGGCGGCGGTCATGGCTTGCCCGGGTGCCACCACTCTGGACACCAGCCCCAACTCGGCTGCTTCGTTAGCATCGAATACCCGACCGGTGAACAGCAATTCGAACGCCCGATGGCGCCCGATGATACGCGGCAGGTGCGAGAAGTGGATCGACGGCGGCACGCCTGCGTTGATCTCCGGATATCCGAAATCCGCACTTTCCGAGGCGACGATCATGTCGCACGACACGGCCAGCGTCATGCCGCCACCCCGCGCGGTGCCATCCACCGCGGCAATCGTGGGTTTGCCCATGTGGAACTGCGTGTCCACATTGCGCACATAGAGCCGCTGAAGCAGGTCGCGAACTTTTCCGTGTTCGCCTTCGTGGATGGCCATCAAGTTCAGCCCGGCGCAGAAGCGGTCGGGAACGGCGCTGCCCACGATGACGGCAAGCACGTCATCGTCGTCTGCTGCACGCTGCAACGCGGCGAGGTAATCATCCAGCATGTGTTCGGACAGTGCGTTTACTGGCGGATTGTCGAAGAGGATTTCTGCGGTTCGGTTTCGAACGTCGTATCGAATCATCATGCACCTTCTGGCTGATTGGTTTCGTCCTGCTTCCACTGATGCACGACCGACGCCTTGAGCAAGGCGGCGATCGCGTCAGCGTCGTAGCCCAACTCCTGCAGTACGTCACGCGTATGTTGACCATGCAAAGGAGGCGGACACACGGTCTCGCGTGGTTGGTCCTCGAATCTCACGGGTAGGCCGATGTGTTTGAGGGTGCCCGCCACCGGGTGCTCTGAGCACGCAATGAGTTCTCGGGCCTGGACCTGGGGATGATTCAACGCTTGCCCCAGCGTGTGGATAGGCGAGCAAGACACTTTGATGCGGCTAAGCAGGCTCACCCACTCGGAAACGGTACGTGTGGCAATGCGTTGCTGCACAAGCTGGACTGAGCGCGCGAGATTAGTCAGTCGCTGTGCGTTCGTTGCGAAATCGGGGTGATTGGCATATTCGGCCATATCAGCTGCTTCGCAAAAGCGGCGCCATTGCGCGTCGTTCCCAGCGCCCAGCATGAGCGGGCCGTCCTTGGCTTGAAATGCCTGATAAGGGCACATGCTTGGATGCGCTGTCCCCATCCGCTGCGGGTCCTTGCCCGTGTGCCAGTACGTTTGCGCCATGTAACTCATGAAGCCTAAAGCCGTATCAAGCAACGCCAGTTCGACATACACACCCTTGCCTGTGCGTTGACGCTCAATGACCGCTGCCAGCACGCCACTCAACCCGAACATCGCCGTGCCGATATCCACGGGAGAAAAACTGGCCCGTGCAAAATCACCGTCCGGGTGACCCAAGGTACTGATCATGCCGCTGAATGCCTGCAGCATAACGTCGTATCCCGGTTCGTTACCCATCGGACCGGTGCGCCCATAACCACTGATCTCGCAATAAATCAGCTTTGGGTTGAGCGCCATCAGCGTGGTCCGATCGATGCCAAGCCGTTGCGCAGATCCGCTGCCGAAGCCCTGCAGCACAATGTCGGCATCCTTGACCAGACGATGTGCGACCTCGCGACCTTCGGTGGATTTGAGATCCAGCGCAATGCTTCGTTTATTGTGGTTGACGGCAAGAAAGATCGTTGACTCCCCTTGCACGGTGGGCGTCCACCCACGGGTGTCGTCACCCATTTCGACGGGCTCGACCTTGATGACCTCTGCGCCTAACTCGCCCAGGTACTGCGCACACAGCGGCCCCGCCAGCACTTTGGAGAAATCGACGAGTTTCAATCCAGCTAAAGGTCGCATCATTCAGCTCCTTCTTGATTACGTGTAGCCATCATTCGGCTTTGATTCCCATCTCAACGACCGCCTTGCGCCACACTTCTGTGTCCTCGCGCACAAATCGCTCGACCTCATCTGCAGGCACCGTGAATGGATCAACACCGCGCTCGGCGACGCCTTTGCGGTAAGCAGGATTCTGGGCGGCCTTGGCAACGGCCAGGCGCAGACGCTTGACGGTTTCCGGCGGCGTCTTGGCCGAGGCTTGCAGCACGAACCAAAAATTCAGGTTGCTCTTGCCGTAACCCTTTTCCTTCAACGTAGGCACGTTGGGCAACAACGCGGAGCGTTCTTGTGACGTAATCGCCAAGCCCACCAGTTGGCCGCCTTCCACCGTCGTCACCGCAGTCGTCATGCTGTCGAACATGAAGTCGATGCGTCCGGCCAGCATATCTGCCTTGGCGTTGCCGCTGCCTTTGTAGGCAATGGGAATGGCTTTGATACCGGTCAGCCCGCGTAACAACTCGCCGTAAATGTGCGGTGACGTCCCGGGGCCGAAGGTTGCAAAGGTCAGCTCTTTTTCTTTGCCTTTTTTGATCAAATCCTCGATTGTCTTCACACCCGAGTCGGGATGCACGACCAGCACATTGGCCAGCGACCCTGTAATGCCGATAGGCACCAGATCCTTGGCGGGATCGAACCGTTGTCCTGGATACAGAATGGGATTGACTGCCTGCATGGCCGCCGTTGTGTGAACCAACATCGTCCCTTCGGCTGGCGCATCCACGACGAATTGCGTGCCGATATTGCCGGACGCACCTGCCTTGTTCTCAACAACGACAGTCGCCTTCAGCTCTTCGGAGAGTGCCTGAGCGAACAGGCGAGCGATAAAGTCAGTGGGTCCCGCAGCCGAGAAGGGCACCACGAGACGAATCGTGGATTGATCGCCGATCAGTTGCGCCATCACTGCCTTGGGAGGAATGATGGTCGCGGCTGATGCCATGGCTGCGGCTAATACAAACTTACGGCGGTTGGGAATGTGCATAGTCTGCCTCCGGTGTGTATCCATGGCCTTGTCAGTCGGCCATTGGTGGTGGAGGCCAACTATCTGCGTGGGCCGCATATAAATCAAATGTTATGTTTTTATGGATGCCATATAAAATTTGGTATATCAAAGTTTGCGGTTGCCTTTTTGGAGTCATGTGTGCCCATCGACCTGCGGGATCTGCGACACTTTCTTTCGGTAGCGGCCGCGGGATCAATCTCTCGTGCGGCCGAACTTCAGCACATGACACAGCCTGCGCTGAGCGTGCTTGTCCGGCAGCTTGAGGAAGAGTTGGGTACGTCGCTTTTTGAGAGGTTGCCCAAAGGTGTAGCGTTGACGGAGGCGGGAGAGCGCTTGCGCGTGCATGCCAAGGACATTCTTGCGCGAACCGAGTTCGCCATAGAGGAGGTCAGCCAGCAGGCGCGCGTGCCAAGCGGGCATGTGGCTATCGGCTTGCCCCAATCACTCGCGCGATTTTTGACTGTTCCGCTGGTTGCAGAAGTGTTGTCGCGCTGGCCGCAAATTCGGCTTCAGATCATTGAGTTGAGTTCGGGTTATATCCCGGAATATCTCCGGAAAGGGGAGATCGCTATTGGCATGACATTCGGGCAGGACGAAAGGCGCGACCTGCACTACACCGCGTTGATCGAAGAGGAATTGGTGTTCATTAGTTCTGCTGCGTTGTTGCGCAAGCATCTGGGGGCGGCAAGCGCGCGACGCAAATCAATCCGACTATCTGAAATGGCTGATTTCCCGATGATTCTTCCGACACGCACGCATAGTTTGCGTATGCGACTAGAAGATTATTTACAACGTGCGGGACAGCAACTGACGATTGCCGCCGAGGTGAACACCACACCGCAGTTGATTGGATTGGCTGCTTCCGGCGTCGCGGCGACGATTCTTTCCTATTCGTCCGTGGTGGGCGACAGCAGTTCCAGCAAGGTGCGTGCGCTTCATGTGGAAACGCCCAGACTGACGCGGTCCGTCTATCTGTGCACGAATCCCAGCACGCCCAAAACCATAGCGGTGATGAGTGTTGTGCGCTTGCTGGTGGATACCGTGCAGCGGTTGACCGGTGATGGGGTTTGGCCGACGTATATGAAAGAATTGAGGTAGGCCGAAACAACAAACCTTGCTAGGCCGCTTGCAATTACCGTGATCCCTTGGTCGCGCCATAGGCATCTTCCAACAACACCCATCGCTCAATTCTGCCGCGCTTGCCCACGTAGGCAATCTTCATCCAGGTGTCACCTTCGAAGGCCAGCATCTCGGTCTTGTCGCCCTTGATGAGATAACCCTTCGTGGCCGCGAGTGCATCCGCGGCAGAGTAAAGCGCAAGGCGTTTCACGGGCACCACCCACGTGGCCTTCTCATCGCCGCCCGCGTCATAAGGCAACACCGTCTCGCTCAGAATGGCGCCTTGCCGGTCGTACGTCACTGCTCGCGTGGGCAGTGTGAACGTTGGCCAATTAGCCGCATTCTTGGGTGCACGGGATTGCTCCGAGATCCACACCGATCCATCAGGCTCGAACTGCAGCACGTCGTAATGTTGACGCGCGCCGCCTCGGCATTCGCTGCGTACCGCCTTGCGTTGCGGCACGAGCGCGATGTTCCAGAAGCCCTCACAGTTCTGCTTCTCCGACACGCCCGCCGGCAACTTGAACCGCTTGTAGGATGTGGACTTAGGGTCGTAGAGATAGAGAGCGTAACTCACATCCACCGGGCCCGCCGGAATGCCGACGGCAAGGTCAGCAAAACCATCAGCGTTGTAGTCTTCCTGCTTGAACCTGGGCTCACCGCCGTCCAGCATGTCGTCGTCCGTTGCGAGTGACGTGCGTTGCCCCTGCGGCTGGATCAGGTTGTAGCGTCCACCTTTTTTCTCCACGTGCGCCCTGACGTCCGGTGCTGGCGTGAGCGTCATGGGTAGGCGGTCTGCAGCGTGCGCGGCCAGACCGGTGAATAGTGTGAAGGCAAGGAGGGAGAACATTCGAGTTCGCATGGTGTGCATACTTTGCGTTCTCAATTTTCTGGTTGCCGCAGCGTGGCGGTCGGCCGGTCTGAAAAATGTTGCGTCACCCACTGCTCACAGACTTCCCATAGTGCCGGTGCGCCGCGTTTGATGGCCGGGCCATAGCGCGACAAAACCTGGTCCATCGAAACATCATTCTGGTTCCACGTGCCGCCGTCTGTGAATACGTTGATCAGCAGGGGCTGAAACCGGTCGAGTGCTTTCGCGAACGTCGCGTCATCTGATTCTGCGCGCTCAAATTCTTGCCAGAGGCTCAGAAATTCAGTGCCCTGCTGTTGTGGCAGAAGCCCGAATATCCGCGCAGCGGCGCGGGCTTCCTCTTCGGCTTGCACATCAGCGGATGACCCGCCGTGAATGGGGTAGTCCCCAACGTCGATCTCTACGATATCGTGCAAGAGAAGCATCTTGATCACGCGATGGACGTCTACCGTGCCGCTCGCATAGTCGTTGAGCACCATCGCATACACGCTTAAGTGCCACGAATGTTCGGCGGAATTTTCCTTCCGGCTTTTATCGAGAAGCGGAGACTGTCGGACAACGTTCTTGAGGCGGTCGATCTCTCTCAAGAAACTCAGCTGATGTAGCAAGGGGGTCAACGGCATATTCTTCACATCGGGAATGACAGGGCGCTGGGCCATTCTAATGCTGCTCGCCGTCACCACGCCCTTGCTCGGATGCGCATTGAATGCCATGTCGTGCCGTATCTACTGACGGTCAAAATGACCGGATGACTGGATATCGGATAACGACGTGCTTAGTTTCTACATCCGATGGTCACCACAATCAGGTCACCATCGACCGATCCACCAAGGACGGATTCTCCATTGATCAACTCGCCATCAATCAATACAGCACGCTGCACCCTTTCCACACCCCTGTCGTCACCAGCCGCTTGATCTCATCCTTGCACAGCGCAATCACGCGTTCCACAGCAACCGTGAGAGGCATGCTGGCACTTGCGCACAGCACGAGCTCCCGCGCTGGCCCCAGATCCAGCGCATGTGCGGCAATGTTGCCGTTAACGATATCCGGGCCGGCGGCCGAGTAGGGCAGGATGGTGGCCGCCATGCCCTCGCGTACGGCGGCAATCAGGATTGCCGATGAGCTGGCCTGCGCAAACAGGTTGCACACCAGGCGCGATGAAAGGAACGCATGATCCACCCGCGCGCGCAGCGTATTGGGCAAGCTGGGCAAGATGAGCGGCACATGATGAAAATCAGGAATCGACAGTCGGCCATTCGGCAGTTTCACGTCGGCATGGGTGAGCAGGAAAAGGTCTTCAAGCAACAGCGGTGTGCAGAGCAATCCCTGCACGGATTGCTGGTCGGGCGATAACGAAAAATCGATGCGGCCTTGCTGCACGAGTTTGGTGAGGTCCGCACTGGGTGTGTCGACGATTTCCAGCACGACAGACGGCAGCGTGTCCTTCACCTTCTGCATCAGCGGCAATGACAGGATGCGCGCCGTGCTCGACGCCAGGCCGATGGAGACGGTGCCGGTGACATGATCGGCCGTCCGCGCCAGGAGGCTGCGCGTGGTATCGACTTGCCGGAGGATGGTTTGCGCGTGTCTATAGAGCAGCATGCCTTCGGCGGTGGGTTCGACCCCTTTGACGCCGCGCACCAGTAGCGACACCCCGAGTGTTTCTTCCAATAGCGCCATTTGCTGGCTGAGCGCAGGCTGGGCCACATGTAGGCTTTCGGCCGCGCGCGTCATGTTGCGCAATTCGATAATCCGCACGAAGTACTTGAGCTGACGCAGGTTCATGGCAATAAGATTTTCTTATGGGTCGATCGGTAATGCGTATTTTTATGTCTCGGAGGGTCTGCCTAGAATGGGTTGCATACCGAGGAGACAAAAAAGATGAGCTTGCCGCTTGCCGGATTGAAAGTGCTGGATCTAACGCGTGCGCTTTCGGGGCCCTTCAGCACCATGACGCTGGGCGACTTGGGTGCCGAAGTCGTGAAGGTCGAACCCATGCCGGAAGGCGAAATGGTGCGGCAGTGGGGACCTTTCGATGAAGATATAAGTGTTTATTATCTTAGCGCCAACCGCAATAAAAAAGGGATCGGCATCGATTTCCGTCAGCCTGAAGGGCTTGCGCTATTGCGCCGGATGGCGCTGGATTGCGACATCGTGGTCGAGAACTTCAAGGTGGGTGCGATGGAGAGCATGGGGTTGGGCTACGCCGAGCTGGCCGCGGAAAATCCCAAGCTGATCATGGCGTCGATCTCGGGATTCGGCAGCCGCGGCCCGGCGAAGGAGTGGGCGGGCTTCGATCAGATCGCGCAAGGTTATTCGGGTTTCATGAGTCTCACCGGCACACCGGAGTCCGGTCCCACGCGGGTGGGCACGGCAATCGGCGATCTGACGGCGGGGATGTGGCTGGTCATCGGCATTTTGTCGGCCGTGGTGCAGCGCCATCAAACCGGTGTGGGCCAGCACGTGGAAACGTCTTTATTGGCCGGGCTGATTGCGTTGCTCAGCGTGCAGGGTCAGCGCTATTTGAGCGTGGGTGAAATTCCACAGCCGGTGGGTAATGTGCACCCGGTGATCGCGCCGTATGGCACGTTCGATACGGCAGACGGCCCACTGAATCTGGCACCTGCCACGCAGGCAATGTGGACGCGGTTGTGCGGCATCCTAGAGTTGTCGCATTTGACGTCGGATCCGCGCTTCGTGACGAACGCCGAGCGGATGCAGCATCGCCATGCGTTGAAGCTGGAATTGGAAGTAGCGCTCAAGCGCAAGACGCGCATGGAATGGACGCCGATCATGATCGAGAACGGAATTCCGGCCGGCCCCATCAATAATCTTGCCGATGTGTTTGCGGACCCCCAGGTGCAAGCATGCGGATTGGTGCAGACCTTGCAGCATCCGATCCTGGGCGCGCTCAAGCAGGTTGGATTGCCGCTGGATCTTGCCGGCAAAGAAGCGGGTGAAGCGCAGCAGGCGCCACCGGTGTTCGGCCAGCATACCCGCGAGGTGCTTGAAAGCTTCGGTGTAAATGCCGAAGAGATCGATCGGCTAATGGCGCAGCGGGTGTTGTTCCAATCTGGTGAAGCGGTGGTGGCGTCATGAGTGCATCCACGAGCACGCAAACCGATACGCCTATCGGCTCATCAAACGACGCGCCGCAACTCACCGTCAATGGCCGTGTTGCCACGATCGCTTTACGCAAACCCGCCTACGCCAACCGGCTTAGCCCGCAGGATCTTAATGTGTTGCGGGCGCATCTCGAAACGGTCAACGCCGATACCCGCATTCTGGTGCTGCGCTTCGTCTCCGAAGGAAAATACTTTTGCAGCGGTTACGACATCTCGTCGTTGGCCGCAGAGAGTGCGCCCAGTTCACTTTATTTTGGCGAGACCATCGATCTGATCGAGGCAGCTCGGCCTGTCACGATCGCAGCCATTCAAGGCGGCGTGTATGGCGGGGGTACCGATCTTTGCCTCGCGTGCGATTTTCGCGTGGGTACGCCACAGGCCGATATGTTTATGCCGGCAACGCGATTAGGCCTGCATTTTTATCCAGGCGGCATGGTGCGTTATGTGACGCGGCTCGGTTTGAATGCGGCCAAGCGTCTGTTTTTAACCGCTGAGAAAATCGGTGCAGACGAGATGCTGCGTATCGGCATGCTGACCGAAATGGTTGAAGCCGATCAACTGGATGCACGCGTTCAGGCGCTCACCGCACAGTTGGCGGACATGGCGCCGATCGCATTAGTGGGCGTCAAGCGTCAACTGAATCTGATCGCGCGCGGGATCGTCGACGTTGCGGAGATCGAAGCATCGGTGCGGCAGTCGGAGCGCTCGCAAGACATGGTGGAAGGCGCGCGCGCCTGGAAGGAGAAGCGAAAACCCGACTTTACGGGGCAATAGCAGCGCAACCGTCAACGTATTGACGGCATAAAAAACGAGGAGACAACAACATGCATATTCACAATGCAATAAGCGCCACAGCCATCGTGCTGATCGGCGCGCTCGCAGGCGCGAGCACGGCAGTACATGCAGCAGCACCTTATCCGGCCAAGGCGATCACGTTGGTGATCGGCTTCCCTCCCGGCGGCGGGGCCGACCAAGTGGGTCGGGTGTATGCCAACAGCCTTTCAAAAGTGTTGGGTCAGCCGGTGGTGGTGGAGAATCGTCCCGGTGCAGGATCGACGATCGGCGCCAGCTATGCGGCGCGCGCCACGCCGGATGGCTACACCATCTATCTCGGCAATTCCAGCGTGATGGGTAGCGATGGCGCGCTCTACAAGGTGGATTACACCCCGGCCGATTTCATTCCCGTCGCGCAACTCACCACCGGCCCGCTGGTGTTGATCGCCAATGCCGGCTCGGGTTTGAAGAGCGTAAAAGATGTGCTGGAGCGCGCGCGCAGCCAACCTGGAAAGCTGAATGTGGCGTCTTCCGGTAACGGCGTGGTCACGCACTTTGCCGCAGTGGAGTTCATGCAATTGACGGGCGCCAAGCTCATGCATATTCCATTCAAGGGCGGTGCTGCGGCCACGCAGTCAGTGGCGGCAGGCGACACCGATATTTCGTTTGCCACGGCGCCGTCGGCCCGCACGGCAATCGATACGGGCAAAGCGATCGGGCTGGCGGTGACGTCGGGCAAGCCTTCGCCCTTGTTGCCTTATCCACCCATCGCCGAGACGGTACCGGGCTATGACCTGTCGAACTGGTGGGGCATCTTTGCGCCGAAGGGCACGCCGCAGCCGGTCGTACAGAAATTGTTCGAGGCCACCAATGAAGCGTTGAAGCAGCCCGGCGTGCAGCAAGGGATGGAGACGGGATACGAGCAGGTGACCCCGTCCACATCGCAAGCTGCGTTCGCTACCTTCGCGCGTGAGGAAGGCGACAAAGGGTTGCGGTTGGCGAAGCAGAGCGAATCGACGGCCAATTGAGGCACGGCGCGACGTACCGGTGCATGCGTGTTTCAGGCTTGCACCGACATCGCCGCCATGCCGATCAAACGCGGGGGCAGGTCGCGCCCCGCGTCAACGCATTCAACGCGTCGTCGCTCATCTCCAGGCTCACGGCAGCCATGGCGCAGGTCACCGCCAATGCACTACGCAATTCGCTTTCGCGAATGATCTCAGGCAGGTCCTGGCGCGAAAGGATGTGCTGCACGCGGGATTGCGGTTTGTCGAAACCCGCAACCAGACGCAGCGCGGGAATGCCGTGCTTGGCGAAGTTGGCATGATCCGAGTTGGGCATGAACGGCAGCCAGTGAGACACAGGCACACCTGCTTCTTTTGCCGTGCGATCGACGATCTCGGCCAACGCCGGATACTCGCTAATGAGCGCACACAGCGAGTCATCGCCGGCGACGGTGTCGAGATTGATGTTCAGTTTCAACGCCGCGCGCTCAGGTGGCGCCATGTCAGCAAGGTATCGCGCCGAGCCCGCCAAGGCCCATTCCTCTGCAGTAAAGAAACAGACGCGTAATCCCGGGGTGTCCGGGCCAACGTGCGGCGCCAGAATGCGCGCCGCGGCGAGAGCTACAGCGACGCCGGTGGCATTGTCCAGTGCACTGGTGCCAAGATCATGTCCATCCAGATGCGCGCTGATGACGATACGGCTGTCGCGGCCGCCCGGCAGATCGAGGATGCCGACCGGCGCCATCGAGTCGCGCCGTTCTTCACCCAATATCGTCAGCCGCACCTGCGCATTGGGCTGTGCCGAAAGTGCCAACGCCCCTTCCTGATCGATGTATGCGGCTGGAATGCCGGCGCCGTCGCGGGGACGGCCCGATGAACCCGAAAGCGGGCCCGCACCAGGGATGGCATTGGCGATCAAGAAGGCCGCGGCGCCATACTTCACCGCCAAATCGTATTTGCGGCGACGATGCATATGCGTTTGAGCGAAGGGATACTCGTGCCGCACCAGCACGATCTTTCCTCGCACTGCGTCGCCGGCCCGCTCGAAGTCTTCCGAACGGCCCGCACCCAGGTCGAGGATCGTGCCTTCGAGTCCTGCGTCATTCGTCGACGCGGATCGCAACAACGGCACACAGTCCAATTCGACCGGTGCGTTACCCAATAGCGTCAACGTCGCGGCAACCGAGCGCCAGCCATCGTAGGGCACGGACATCACGCGCACATCTGGCCCGATCTCGCGCAGACGTCCCACTACCCATTCCATTGCCGCCACATCCTGGCCGCTGCCGGACAGGCGCCCGCCGAACGCGCAGATCTTCTGAAAATCGCTCATCAAGGCCGCATCGTCGGCGGCCGCTTGTTGCCATGGTGTCATCGATGTCTCCAGCTTGTGCGCTGCGCGCACCCGTCGCAGCGCGGGTTGCGACAGGTGTTATTCGAATGTGATATTGCCGCGTTGCACGACTTCGGCCCAGCGTGCGAAGTCCTGATCCAGCAGCGTCTGCAAGGCCGCTGCGCTGGTGTCGGGCGGCAGGCTCATGCCCACGCTGGACAGGCGCTGTTTGACGGGTTCGGACTGCATGACTTTCGTCATGGCAGCGCTGATCTTGTCTTGCACCGCTTTGGGGGTGCCTGCGGGCGCGACCAGGCCCCACCAGCTTTGCACGGTAAGGCCTGGATAGCCCAGCTCCTGGAACGTGGGAACATCCGGCGTATCGGGATGACGCGCGGGCGACGACACGGCAAGCGGCTTGATTTTCCCGCCTTGATAGAGCGCGACCGCCGTAGGCATCGTGGTGAAGCTGGTCTGGATCTGACCGCCTGCGAGATCGTTCACCGAGGCCGACGCGCCCTTGTACGGAATATGAACCAACCGGGTCTTGGTGGTTTGCATGAAGAGTTCGGCCATCAGATGCGTCAGCGAGCCATTGCCACCGGACCCGATCGAAATCGACGCTGGCTTGGCCGCGGCGGCTTTGATCAGGGCGTTGACATCTTGCGCCTCAAACGCCGGGTTGACGAAGAGGTACATGGGCGAGAGCCCGAGCAATGTGAGGGGGGCGAAGTCGCGGCGGGCGTCATACTTCACGCGGTCTTTGTACAGCGCAGGTACGATCGTGAAGGGCACATCGGCCAACAAGAGCGTATAGCCGTCCGGCGCTTCGTTGGCCACATATGCCGTGCCGATCATCGAGCCTGCACCGCTGCGGTTTTCCACCACCACCGATGCACCCAACGCAGCGCTCAATTGATCGCTGATCGCACGTGCCACCACATCGGAGCTCCCGCCTGCCGCATACGGCACGACAAGTTTGATGGGCTTATCGGGATAGGCCGCAGCCACTGAACTGGCTGCGGCAAGCCCGTTGAGCAGCGCGACGGCGCCAAAGATTTTTTTCCACTTGATCATGATGAGTTCGGCTCATTCGTAGATGACAGCCTTGCATTCTGAGCAAGCGGTACACACTGCGCAAAGGATGTATGTGCATGGGCTATTCCATTGCGGCATAGTCCCGTGTCTTGGCATCCAGTGACCGCGCCTCGTCGATCACCCAATCGCAAAAAGCCTGGCAATACGGCCCGCCCACATTGGGTCGCGGCTGCATCAGGTAATAGCCGTAGCGGCCCTCGACGGATTCGCCGAAGGGGCGCGTCAGCTCGCCGGATTCCAGGTGTCCCAGCACCATGCTGATCGGCATGATGGCTGCGCCCAGGCCATTGAGCACGGCAGGCAGCAGGATGGAAAAGCCTTCGTATTCGGACGCCGTGGCTGCCGGCCCGCGCCAGAGCGGCACCACATCCGCCTTCCACTCATCCCAGCCATAGCCGCGCTGGTCGCGTTTGAGCAACGGCAACCGATCCAGATCTTCGAGCGATGTGACGGGGCAACGTGCCAGGAGGGCAGGCGCGGCCACGAGTGTCATTTCGCGTCCTAGCAGATACGACGCGCTCATTCCCGACACGTGACCGGTATGCAGCTGGATCTCGGCATCGAATCGCTCGGCACGCTCGCGGCCATGCAATAGCCGCGGGCGGATGTTGACGCGTATCTCTGGATGCGCGGCAAAGAATTTACCCAGGCGAGGCAGCAGAAAGAACTGCGCGAAAGACGGCGACACTGCAATGTTCAGCGCCACGCGCGATGCGGGGTGCGCCACCAAGGCATCCGCCTCGTCGATCAGACGTACGCCGGCGCTGACGCGTTCCAGGTACAACGCACCGGCGTAGCTCAGCCTCAGCCCGGTAGGCAACCGCTTGAACAACGCCGTGCCCAGTCGGTCTTCCAGTGCGCCGACGTGCTTGCTGACTGCGCTTTGCGAAACGTTCAATACCTCGGCTGCACGGCTGAAGTTCAATGTTTCAGCGGCCACCAGAAATATTCGGAGCGACGATAAAGAATTGCGTGTGCCTTTCATGGCTTTTGAAGAGAAAAGTCGAAGGAGGTCAATGGACGAGTGTAAGACCTCGCAACGCCAGGGGAAGCGCGCTATTCAGCGCACCGTAAGCCGCTGAGCCGGCTCGCGCGCATTCGACGCTAGAATTGCCGAGTGTCGGGTTTCCATGGCCACGGGGTACCAGATTCACGACGCCTCGTTTGCTTTCCAAGTCAGCCATGTCTTCGTTTGATATTCAGTTGCTCGTCACCGCATTGGTGAGCGTGCTGGTGCTCGTTGCACTGATCGTTTCGCGCATTCGCATGCATCCGCTGCTGGCACTATTGATCGTGTCGATCGGCGGGGGTATCGCAACGGGGATGGCCCCCACTGACATCGCCAAAAACCTCACCGATGGCGCTGGCAAGACGTTAGGCGCGGTTGGCGTGGTGATTGCACTCGGCGCGATGCTCGGCAAGATCCTGGCCGATTCGGGCACGACCGAGCGGTTGGCGAGCGCTATTCTGCGCCACACGTCGGATCGCATGATCCCTTGGGCGATGACGCTGGTGGCGTTCGTCGTTGGCATTCCGATGTTTTTTGAAGTGGGCTTGGTCGTGATGTTGCCGCTGATTTTCAGCGTGGCGCGCAAGCTTGAAAGCCGTGAACATTTCAAGGGCTCGGCGTATGTGTACGTGGGCGTGCCGGTGATCGCCGCACTCGCTGCGATGCATGGCATGGTGCCGCCGCATCCGGGTCCGCTCACCGCGATTGCCACCTTAAAGACCACGGTAGGTCCCACGATGATCTATGGTTTCATCGCCGCGCTGCCGGCGATGATTTTGGGTGGACCGCTGTATGGCGCGTTTCTCGCGCCGCGCATGACGACGCGTCCCGACCAGGCGCTGATCGACCAGTTCACCACCGCTGAAGAGAAGGCCGCCGGCCACAATCCGCCGGGCGTGGGCCTTGGCGTGCTGGCCGCGTTGTTGCCGGCGCTGTTGATGCTTGTGCATGCCGTGGCCGAGATGGTGCTACCCAAGACATCGAGTCTGATGCACGTGGCGGCATTCCTGGGCAATCCACTGGTGGCGATGTTGCTCGGCGTGCTGTTCGCGGCGATCACGCTGGTTTACATGCGCGGCAACAACGCCGACAAGCTGCGCGAGTCGTTGGGCCAAAGTCTGAAGCCGGTGGCCGGCATCATGCTCATCATTGCCGGCGGGGGCGCGTTTCAGCAGGTGCTCACAAGCGCCAAAGTGGGCGATGCGATTGTGCACCTCACGCATCAGTTCGCCTTCCCGCCGTTGATCCTGGGTTGGCTGATTGCGATGCTGCTGTCGGTGTCGACCGGCTCGGCCACGGTGGGCATCGTGGGCGCCGCGGGGTTGCTGGCGCCGCTGGCCGGTACCGACCCCAACTTGAACCTGCCGCTGCTCGCGCTATCGATCGGCTGCGGATCGCTCTTCTTCAACTACGCGAATCACGCCGGGTTCTGGATGGTGAAGGAGTCCTTCGGCATGACCATGGGCGAAGCCACCAAGACGATTTCGGTGGTGCAATCCATCGTGTCGGTCGTGGGGTTGCTGATGGTGTTGCTGTTCAACATGCTGCCGGCGTTCGGTTGAGGGGGCGGCCTTTCAGCCCCCCCGTGCTCATTTACTTGCCGGCCGTCAGCGTTTCGTAGCTCGTGAACAGATTCCGATAATCGGGAATGTGATTCGAGAACAAGGTGCCCAGACCTTCCACATCATTGCGCCAGTCACGGTGCAGTTCGCACGCCGCGCCAAACCACGTCATCAATTGCGCACCGGCGTCCGTCATGCGGCGCCACGCGGCTTCGCGCGTCATTTCGTTGAAGGTGCCTGAGGCATCGGTAATCACGAACACGTCGAAGCCTTCGGCGATCGCCGACAGGGCCGGAAACGCCACGCACACTTCGGTCACGACGCCTGCAATGATCAACTGTTTCTTGCCGGTGGCCTTGATGGCTTTGACGAAGTCTTCGTTGTCCCATGCGTTGATCTGGCCGGGGCGGGCAATGTAGGGTGCGTCGGGAAATTGTGCTTTGAGCTCCGGCACGAGCGGGCCGTTGGGGCCGGATTCGAAGCTCGTGGTGAGAATCGTCGGCAGCTTGAAGTAGGTGGCCATGTCGGCCAGAGCGAGCACGTTGTTCTTGAACTTGTCGGGATCGATGTCGCGCACCAGCGAGAGCAAGCCAGCTTGGTGATCTACCAGCAGAACGACGGCGTTGTCTTTGTCGAGGCGGTTGTAGGCGTAGGTCATGGGGTTCTCGCTTGAAGTGAATGATGGATTGATGATTGGCGATTCGGTACTGCAGGAGTGCGGTGTTGCTGTTGTCGGAACCGATGTGTTCCGTCCATGTGTTGAACTATAAAACTGGAACGATGGGGCCGGTAGTAGGTAGAATTTGCCATCAGCGTCCTATTTGAAGAACGATCAATGCGCGATCTCAACGATCTTTATTACTTTGTGCAGGTGGTCGACCACGGGGGGTTCGCGCCGGCAGGCCGGGCGCTCGGCGTGCCGAAGTCCAAACTGAGCCGGCGTATCGCCTTGCTGGAGGACAGGTTGACGACGCGTCTGCTGCAGCGATCGACACGGCATTTCGCGGTAACTGAAATCGGTCATCGCTATTACACCCACTGCAAGGCCATGCTGGTGCAGGCGGAGTCGGCCGACGAAGTGATCGCGATGACGCACGCCGAACCGCGTGGGATTGTGCGAATGACGTGTCCGGTGGCGCTGCTCGATGGGCGCGTAGGCGACATGATTGCCGACTTCATGCTGCGCCATCCCCTGGTGCAGATTCATGTGGAAGAAACGAACCGCCGGGTAGATGTGCTGGCAGAAGGCATCGACGTGGCGATTCGCGTGCGGCCGCCGCCATTGGAGGATACGGATCTCGTCATGCGGGTGTATTCCGATCGCGGTCAGTGCCTGGTCGCAAGCCCGGGTTTGCTGCAGAGGCTGGGCGTGCCCACGTGCCCCGACGAGCTGAGTCGCTTCCCAAGCCTGGAGTGGGGTGCACCGCAAACCCAGCATGTATGGAATCTGCTGGGACCGGAGGGCGCCGTCGCGGCTATCGCGCACGAGCCGCGTCTGGTCACGCGCGCGATGCCGGCGCTGCGCTCGGCGGCGATGGCTGGCGTGGGCGTCGTGCAACTGCCGAAGATGATGATCACCCATCAACTCGCCCGCGGGGATCTGATCGAGGTGCTGCCTGGGTGGGCACCGCGCCGTGAGATCGTGCATGCGGTGTTCGCGTCGCGTCGGGGCTTGCTGCCGTCGGTGCGCACGCTGATCGATTTCCTGGGCGACGAATTCAAGAAGCTGGAAGAGGACTGAGGTGCGTATGTGCTCGTGATGCGCGGCGATTGCTGTCGTGGGACCTCACCCGCGTTGTCTTATTGCACTGTTGAAACACGACTGGTGTGTAATGAACCTCAGCTGTTGACGTGCGGCGATTGATCCGGCGTGGATGCAATCGGCCATTCCCACAGGAGGCGCCTGTATGACGACCGCAGTTTCGAAACGCCGATCGGCGTATGTGCTGTTGCCCAGCACCAATATGTGGAACGTGGACAACCCCGGCGCCAGCCCGGCATTCGTGCGGCAAATGGGCACCTATCGGCAGGGCAGCCGTGCGCGCCCGAGTGAAGGCGCGTTGTTGGCCGGCATGCAGATCGTGGATCGCGTCGCGCCCGGCGATACGGTGCTCGTCAACATGACCGACGATGAGCGCTTGGCCTTGCTGCTGGAGCAACCGGGCCTGCGCATTCTGCCGGTGGGCGAGCTGGCGCCGCTGTGGCTGCGGCACCCAATCGTCATTCCGTTCATCGGCTTGCAGGCGCGCGCCCGTGTGGCCTTCACAGTAGATGTGGTCGATGCCGAAAGCGGCGCGCCGCTTCCCAATGTGGATGTGGTGGGCTACGTGAATCGCGCCGAGCGGGTGGGGGCGAGCAGCCGCACCAACGCGCGCGGCCGGGCGAGATTGATGTTTCCGCAGGACGTGACCGTACTCGAGTCGGTGGAGGTATATCCGGCGAGTGGCTACTGGCAGGCTTATGTGTCGAAGGCGGCAGTGGGTGCCGAGACGTTGCGTGTCGCGTGCCGTCCGATTGATTTCGCCACGGGCGACGCGCGGCGGCATTTTGGTTTTGAAGGTGCGGATGGCGACGGCGAGGGCGTGCGGGTTGCGGTGATCGACACCGGCGTGGCCAAGCACCCGGATCTGAAGGTCGCGCGCGGCGTAAATGTGGTGCAAGGCGAGAAGGCGAGCGACGTGGCCGATCAGGTGGGGCACGGCACGCACGTGGCCGGCATCATCGCGGGGCGTGCGGCGCCGGGGAAAGGTATGCGTGGGGTGGCGCCGGCGGCTGCACTCAATGTGTATCGCGTGTTTGGGCGCAGCCAGGAAACCGCCACATCGTTCAACATTGCCAAGGGCATCCGGCAGGCCGTGGACGATGGCTGCGATGTGATCAATCTGTCGCTCGGCGGCGCGGGCGATGTGCCGGATGTGCTGCGCGAAATCCAGCGGGCGCGTGCGCTCGGTGTGGTGTGTGTGGCCGCCACAGGCAACGATTATCGGGCAGCGGTGAGTTACCCCGCGCGCTACAGCCAGGTGATGGCCGTTACAGCGATGGGGCGGCGTGGCACGTTTCCTCGTAGTGTTGCAAACGCTCGAAGTGGCCAAGCCATTTGGCGTGGATCGCAAGAATTTTGTGGCGGCGTTCAGCAACGTCGGGAGTGAAGTGACGTTGACCGGCCCCGGGGTGGGCATTGTGTCGACCTATATCGATGGCTATGCTGTGATGGATGGCACATCCATGGCGTGCCCGGTAATGAGTGGCGCTGTGGCGCGGTTACTGGCAAAAAATCCCCGGCTGGTGGGGATGGCGCGCAATCAGAAGCGCTCGGACGAGATCCTCAGATTGGCGCTGAACGAGGCCCAGAAATTGGGGTTCGGCGTAAACTTTGAGGGTGCAGGAATTTTGATGTAGGATGAAAACATCATGAGCCGCTACGTCGTTTGCTATCAAGGTGCAAACGATCCTTCTCAACAGGAGGTGAGCAGCTTGTTGTCTTGTTTCGATCGCGTGAAAGTGATCGATACGTTGCCGGGCACGCTGTTGGTGGATGGGCCCAAGGCCGAAATCGCTTCAGTGGTCAAAGGCATGTCGCAATGGACGTTTTCGCCCGAGCGCGTGGTGAGCGTCCGCCCGCCGCGGCGGCGTCTGAAGGCGCCAGCCTGACATCGGCCTCGTTTTGGCCCATGCATGGGCCGTGAACTGAACTTGAATCCACGTCGCTTTGATCTAGTGTCGGCTTGATATTGACCTGACGAGGTCACTGGTCGGGGTTTCGGCACGGGCGCGCCGCAAGCGTGTTCAGGGTAGTGAGCGCGTTCGATATGTGTCGGGCGCTTGTCATATTCATCGGCGATCCTGCGCATATGAAACCTCGCTTCCGCTTCGCGGCCGATGCCGCCCTCGAACCCAAACGCGTTCGACTCACCCCCGATCCGCTCGATACCTACGACGATCGTGAGGGTTTCGATCCGCTGTTCATCGACCCCGCTATAGCAGTCCCGCTACCGCGTCTGGCGGCTGCGGTGGCGCGCGATGCAGCCACCCACACATGGCGAGGCCGTAAAACGCATGTGCTGGATTACACCCACTTCTCGGTCGCGGTTTCCAAGTCGCGCCGGTTGCCGATTTATAGCGCCTGCAATATCGATGGCGCGCAGGCGGTAGACGTGCCACGCACCAATATTTGGAAATACGATCCGCGCATCGACCAGAAGTATCAGATCTTGAAAGAGGTGTACGGCGACCAGAAAGCGGGCTATTTCAGCCGTGGCCACATGACGCGGCGGCAGGATCCCAATTGGGGCAGCAAGAAGACGGCACGCCTGGCCGACGCCGATACGTTTCATGCCACCAATGCTGCACCACAAGTGCAGGGTTTCAATGGCGGATTATGGAACGAGGTTGAGGATTACGTGCTGGCGAATACCCAGCGCGACCGGATGCGCATCAGCGTGTTTACCGGCCCGGTGTTGCGTGCCGACGATCCCGTTGTTCATGGGGTAAAGATTCCGCGCCAGTTCTGGAAGATCGTGGCCTTTGTGTACGACGAATCGGGGGCGCTCTCCGCCATCGCTTACCTGTGCTCGCAGGCGCGCGCCATTGCGGATCTGGAGCCTACATTCGTGTTTGGCGAGTTTCAGGATCAGCAGCGGCCGATCGGTGCGATTCAGGCTTTGACGGGGCTGACGTTTGGCGACCTTGCGCAACGCGATGTGCTGGCCGGCGCGGATATCGCGTTTGCCGTGGCGCTGAAAGACGTGCGCGACATCATGCTCGCTTAAGGCGGATCAGGGGTCGTCGGCAAGACCTGTGTGCCGCAGACGCTGCGCACCGCTTGAGGTTGATGTTGCACGACTCCTGCCTGCCAACGCATGCCTCGTGTTTACTTCCGAAGCTGCGCGCCTCACTGCACGATCGGCGTCATCTCCAGAAACCGTGCGATCACCTGCACAGGCTGACGCTCCTGCAGGCAATACAAAAACTCGTGCATTTCGATTTCCACATCCGCAAGCTGCAGCGTGACCAGGCCCGCGTGGGCCGGAATCTCGCGTGACGGGATCAGGCTGACGCCCATCTCGCACAGGATGGCCTCCCGTATGGATTCACGGCTGCCGATCTCAATGGTGTGGCGCAGTTGAATGCCTGCGTCTTGAAATGCTTGTTCGGTTAATTGCCGCGTCATGGATCCGGACTCGCGCAGTAAAAGGGTGTGCGCGGCGAGCGCCTCCAGCGTGACGGTATCCCGCTCGGCCAATGGATGGGATCGATGGACGACGGCACGCAAAGGATCGGCCGCGATCATGCGTCGGTAGAGATGGCTGTCGTTCATCAGAAACGACGACGTGGCAATGTCGATCTGGTAATCCTGCAGGGCCCGCAGCATGCTTTGCGAATTGCCGATGGTAAGCGAGAGTTCCACGCCGCGATAACGTTCGTGATAACGCCGCACCGTATCCATGATGTAGAAGGGGCCGGTGGCGCCCACGCGCAGGATGCCTTCGCGCAGATCGCTGGCGTCACGTAGCCGGAAATCGATTTCGTTTTCCTGCTGGACGAGCTTTTCCACCATCGGCATCAGGCTGCGCCCCATGTCCGACAGGTTCATCGCACGGCCCTGGCGGTGAAACAACTCAACGCCGTAGCGCGCCTCGAGCTGGCGCAGGTGGCCCGTTACCGTGGGTTGGCTGACGCCCAGCAGCGTAGCGGCCTTGGTGACGCTGCCGCAACGCGCAACGGCATAAAACGATTTGAGTTCGGCAACGAGCATGACATGAGGGCCTGTGGTTGAGCGCGCGACGATCGCTACCGTACCGCGAAAAATCTGATCGTGGCATCACGGAACTTGGGGAAAGTGTCATGACGGTTCCATGACAGCTTTTCATACTGACCTTGTTTTCCACCAGCCGGAGGCATCATGCCCCAGCGCGAAACCGCCTTTCTTTCGGTCAGTCACATCGTCAAGCACTTCGGCGCGCACGCCGCGCTGGGCGATGTGTCGCTGGACATTCTCCCCGGCGAGCTGGTGTGTTTGCTGGGCCCGTCGGGCTGCGGCAAAACGACGCTGTTGCGCATTATCGCCGGACTGGAGCGTCAGGATCGGGGAACGATCGTCCTGGGCGGACGCGATATTTCAATGGCCCCGCCGCAGTCGCGCGACTACGGCATCTTGTTCCAGTCGTACGCGTTGTTTCCCAATCTGACCGTGGCGCAAAACGTGGCTTATGGCCTGAGCGGCAAGCGGGGCCTGCGGGATCGGATTGCGCGGCGCGTGGAAGAAATGCTGAGCCTGGTCGATATGGTCGGCTTTGCGAGCAAGTATCCGGGGCAGCTTTCGGGCGGACAGCAGCAGCGGGTAGCGCTGGCGCGCGCCTTGGCGCCGTCGCCTTCGCTCTTGCTCCTGGACGAACCGATGTCGGCGCTGGACGCTCGGGTGCGGGAGCATCTGCGCACCGAGCTGCGGGCGTTGCAGAAGCGGCTCTCGATCACGACGCTCATGGTGACGCACGATCAAGAAGAGGCGATGGTGATGGCCGACCGGATTGCGGTCATGAACGGCGGCATCATCGAACAGTTCGCCACGCCGAATGAACTCTATCGACAACCCGCTTCGCCATTCATTGCCGACTTCGTGGGCGAGGCCAACTGGTTGCCTTGCGAGCGTATCGACGAACACCGCGCACGTATCGGTGCGCACGAGCTGCGCGTGCACTCGCCGTTGATGAACGGCACGCGCCGGCTGTTCGTGCGCCCGGAAGCGGTGCGCGTGGTGCCCGGTCGCGATGCGATGTCCAACACGCTGCTGGCTGAAGTGCTGGATGGCGTGTTTCTGGGTCGCAGCTACCGCGTGGCCCTGCGGCTGGAAGGGTTGTCGGGCGTCACGCTCAACGCCATCGTGCCGCCCGAGACCGGGGATGCGCTGCTGTCGCCGCAGGCTGCACGCCATTGCCGCATCGAACTTCCCAGTGAGGCGCTGCGTGGTTACGCCTGAGCCCCTCATGACCGCTGGCGCGATCGCCACGCCGACGCCTGCCGTTCACGCGTCGCATGCGTCCCTCGTGGCGCCCACCTCCCTGGGCCGTCGCCCGATGCCCGGCTGGGTGGGCGGCCTGGGCCTCATGCTTGGACAAGGCGCGTTGGTGCTGTGGCTGGCGCTATTCCTGGCGCTGCCGTTGGGCGCCATCCTGGTGCGCGCGTTGCTCGATAGCGACGGCGACTGGGCAGGCGTGGGGCGGCTGGCCGGCATCGTTGCCGCCGATGGGTTTCCGGCCATGGTGGGCCGCAGCCTGACCGTCGGGCTGGTGACCACGCTACTCGTCATTCCGTGCGCCTACGTTTTCGCCTATGGCTTGACGCGCACGCGTCTGCCGGGCCGTCGCGCCTTACGCGTGGTGGCGTTACTCCCCTTGCTCGCGCCATCGCTGCTGCCCGGCATCGCGTTGATCTACCTGCTGGGCAACCAGGGGTTGCTGAAGGACCTGCTGGGCGGCCAGACCATCTACGGGTTCTGGGGCATTGTGGTGGGCGAGGCGTTTTATACGTTCCCGCATGCCGTGATGATTCTGTTGACCGGCCTGGCATTGGCCGACGGCCGGCTTTACGACGCGGCGCGCGCGATGGGGGCCTCGTCGTGGCGCACGTTCATGACCGTCACGTTGCCGGGCACGCGCTACGCCGTGTTCTCGGCGTGCTGCGTGGTGTTCACGCTCACCGTGACGGATTTCGGCGTGCCGAAGGTTGTGGGCGGCGATTACAACGTGCTCGCCATGGAAGCCTACAAGGCCGTGGTCGGGCAGCAGGATTTTGCGAAAGGGGCCGCGATCGGGATCCTGCTGTTGCTGCCGGCGCTGCTCACGTTCTTTCTCGATCGCAAATTGCGCGCACGCCAGGGGGCGCAGATCAGCGGTCGGGCGCAGCCTTATGTGGCGGGCCGTCATGGTATCCGCGACGGCGTTTTCCTCATCCTGATGCTGACGATGGCAGCGGGCGTGCTGCTGGTGATCGGCGTTGCCGTCTGGGCGTCGTTCGTCAAAATGTGGCCCTACAACCTGTCGATGTCGCTGCGGTCATACGACTTCGGCAACATGGATGGCGGCGGCTGGCTGGCATGGCGCAATAGTCTGCAGTTGGCATTCTGGACCGCGACCATCGGCACCGCGGTAGTGTTCGTCGGCGCGTGGATGATCGAGAAGATGCCTGCCGTTACGCCGGCGGCGCGCGGGCTTCGTGGGCTGGTGAGCATGCTGGCATTGGCGCCGATGGCGGTGCCGGGGCTGGTGCTTGGCCTGGGCTACATCTTCGTGTTCAACAGCCCTGCAAACCCGGTGCCTGCACTGTATGGCAGCCTGGCGCTGCTCGTGGTGTGCACGATCGTTCACTTCTATACCAGTGCGCATCTGACTGCCGCCACGGCGTTGAACGGTCTCGATCCCGAGTTCGAAGCCGCCTCGCGTTCGCTGAAGTCGCCGCCGATCACCACCTTCTTTCGGATGACGCTGCCGATGTGCCTGCCGGCCGTGTTGGATGTGGCGCGCTATCTGTTCGTGTCGGCCATGACCACCGTGTCGGCCTTGGTCTTTCTCTATAGCCCATCCACCGTGCTGGCTGCGGTCGCCGTGCTGAACATGGACGACGCCGGCTTCATCGGCCCGGCCGCGGCGATGTGCACCGTGATCATGGCCAGCTCCGCCACTGCTTCGATCGTGCTGCATCTCGCCAGCCGCACGCTGGTGGCGCGCTCGCAGCGGTGGCGATTGCCGGCCGCGTGACGCCGCACGCCACGCCCTCGCCATGCTTCATTTCTTCCGATCTTCTCAGGACAACTTTGATGACTACCTCCCCTTTGCCCGCACAGCTCGAAGCCGTGATTTTCGACTGGGCCGGCACACTGGTCGACTTCGGTTCGTTTGCGCCCACGCAGGTGTTTGTCGAAGCGTTTGCACAGTTCGGCGTGACGATGTCGCTCGAACAGGCGCGCGGCCCGATGGGGCTGGGCAAGTGGGACCACATCCGCACCTTGTGCGACGCGCCTGAGATTGCGCAGCAATACGAGCAACGATTCGGTCATCTGCCGACCGATGACGATGTGACCGCGATCTATGAACGCTTTCTGCCGATGCAGCGCGACAAGGTGGCGCAATACTCGGCGCCGATTCCCGGTGCGGTTGCAGTGCTTGAGCACCTGCGCGATCGCGGGTTGCAGATCGGCTCATGCTCGGGCTATCCGGCCAGCATCATGGCGCGCGTGGCTGAGCGAGCGGCATCCGAAGGCATTGCGCCAGACTGCATTGTCGCCAGCGACGAGGTGCCGCGCGCACGCCCGTCTCCAGCGATGGCATTGAAGAACGTGGTCATGCTGGGCCTGAACGACGTCGCGGGTTGCGTAAAAGTGGACGACACGGCGCCCGGCATCGAGGAAGGCCGGCGTGCTGGCATGTGGACCGTGGCGCTGCTGCTGTCCGGCAATGCCGCGGGCCTGACCTTGGCCGCCTTCGACGCTTCGGACGAGCGCGAGAAGGAGGCACTGCGACAACGCGCTCATGCCGAATTCGCCCCTACCCATCCGCACTATTCAATCGACACGATCGCCGATCTGCCCGACGTGATCGCCGATATCGAACAACGCCTGGCCGCCGGCCAACGCCCCTGAACCTTCACACCCAATCGACCCCGGAGTTTGCACATGAACCGCTACAACACCCTCCTGATCGCCTTGACGCTCGGTGGCCTGATGGGCACCGCACACGCCGACACCACGCTCACCGTGTACACCGCACTGGAAGCCGATCAAATCAAGGCTTACCAGGCGGCATTCGAAAAGGCCAATCCCGATATCCGCATCCAGTGGGTGCGCGACTCGACCGGCATCATCACCGCCAAGCTGTTGGCCGAGAAAAACAACCCCAAGGCCGATGCCGTGTGGGGTCTGGCCGGTACGGCACTGGGCTTGATGGACAAAGAGGGCATGCTGCAGCCTTATGTGCCCCAAGGGCTGGATCAGATCGCCGCCAATATGCGCGACGCCAAGCCGGAACCGACCTGGGTGGGCATGAACGGCTACGCGGCTGCCTTGTGCGTGAATACGATCGAAGCCAAGAAGCAGAACCTGCCGATGCCCACGTCCTGGCAGGACCTTACCAAGCCGGTGTACGCCGGCAAGATCGTGATGCCCAACCCGGCGTCTTCCGGCACCGGCTTTCTTGATGTGAGCGCCTGGCTGCAGATGTTCGGCGAAGAGAAGGGCTGGGCGTTCATGGATGCGTTGCACAAGAACATTGGCGCCTACACGCACTCGGGCTCCAAGCCGTGCAATATGGCCGCTGCAGGCGAGTATCCCATCGGCGTGTCGTTCGACTATCGCGCGGCCAAGCTCAAGGCGGATGGCGCGCCGATCGAAGGTGTGTTTCCCTCCGAAGGCCTGGGCTGGGAAATCGAAGCGACGGCGATCATGAAGGGCACCAAGCATGAAGCCGCCGCGCGCAAGCTGGCGGATTTCTCGGCCAGCCGGCAAGCCAACGAACTCTACAAAGCCAACTTTGCCGTGCTCGCGATTCCCTCGATTGCCACCGTCAATCCCAACCTGCCCGCAGACCTGAGCGCGCGGCTGATCAAGAACGATTTCGTGTGGGCCGCCACCCATCGCGAACGCATCATCGCGCAGTGGACGCAGCGTTACGACGGCAAGTCCGAGCCGAAGAAATAATTCGACCGGCATTGATGAGCACGCATTTTCCTCGAGAGAAGCAAGACAAATGAAGCAATACGATGTCATCGTCGTGGGTGCCGGCATGCTCGGTGTCGCGCACGCCTGGGCGGCCGCAAAGCGAGGCCTTTCGGTCGCGGTGATCGAACGCAGCCAGCAGGCGCATGGTGCCACCATCCGCAATTTCGGTCAGGTGCTGGTGACCGGACAAGCGCCGGGCATGATGCTGTCGCACGCCACGCAATCGCGTGAACTGTGGTTGGCGCTGGCGCGTGAAGCCGGCTTTCATGTGCGCGCCACGGGCAGCCTGGTGCTGGCGCGTTCGGCCGTGGAAGCCGATGTGCTGGAAGAGTTTGCGGGCGACCGGCTTGGCCGCGAAGGGTATCGTGCCGCGCTGCTGTCGAGCCGTGAGTTGAGCCAGCTCTTCGATGGGCAGGTCGCACATCACCACGCGGCCCTGCAGGGGTTTGACGATTTGCAGATCTACTCGCGCGAGGCGCTCCCCGCCATTCGCCACTATCTGACGGCAACATTGGGGGTGACGTTCATCACGGGTACGCTGGCGCGCGCCGCCGAAAACGGCAACGTGCACACCACTGCGGGCGACTTCAAGGCGCGCCATGTGTTCGTGTGCCCAGGACACGACTATCTGACGCTGATGCCCGCGCTTTTTGCCGCCATGAACCTGGAGGTGAGCCGACTGCAAATGCTGCGCGTGGCGTTCGAGGGTGCGGGCTTCGCACTCGACCGGCCGGTGTTGACCGGTCTATCGTGCGTGCACTATGGCGCGTTTTCGGATCTGCCCACTGCGCAGGTGCTTCGCGATCGCATCCAGGCCACCACGCCGATGCTGTTGGACCATGGCATCCATCTCTTGATCAGCCCCACGCCGCATGGCGATCTGATCATCGGCGACTCGCATCACTACGGTCAGGACGCGCCGCCGTTCAACGACGAAGCGATCGACCAGGCTTTGCTGGACCTGGCCACACAAGCGCTGGGCAGTCGCCTGCGCGTGGTGGAGCGCTGGCAGGGCGTGTACGGCGCGCATGGCCCCGCGCCGTTCTCCGTGCTGCCGGTGGACGCCGCAACCACGGTGGCGGTCATGCATTCCGGCGTGGGGATGACGGTGGGCCTGGCGATCGGGGAACGTGCCGTGGCGGCGGTTTTTGCAGGGTGACGCGCAAGGGATAACACACAGGGTGGCGCGCAGTTCTACGCGCGGTCATGCCTGAGTGCGTGCGCGAGCGCTTGCAGCCTGCGGCCTTGGCCGCTACAGTCCAACGACCCTCACACTTCGCGGACGCCTCATGCGCTCAAACGCTTTCTCCACCGTGCTTGGTTTTGCGCTGATCTCGACCACTGCGGCCCATGCCGCGCAATCGGCTGTGGCACCCGCCGACGCCGCGCGTATCGATCGCATCACGCTGTCGTCGGGCGGGGTGGCCGAGGTGCATCGCGTGGCCAACGTCGACGGTAATGGCACGGTGCGTATCGAGGTGCCGTTGTCGCACGTCAACGATGTGCTCAAGAGCCTGCTGGTGAGCGACGCGGGCGGCACGCTCGATTCGCTCACATTGGACGGCCTGTCGCCAGTTGAAGAAACGTTCTCGACGCTGCCGTTCAATGCCAAAACCATCGGGTCATTGCCCGCGTTGCTGCAACGGTTGAAAGGCATTCAGGTGCGTGCGACGTCGGGTGGGCGCAGCATCGAAGGGGCGGTACTGGGCACCGATAGCAACCGTGTCAAAACGCCGGAGGGCGAGACGATTGCTGAGCATCGGTTGTCGGTGTTGACGCAAGATAAGCGCATCGATGTGCTGCGCTTGGGCGCCGATGCCACCGTCGATATCCTTGACGCCGCAATGCGCGATCGCTTCGCCGATGCCGTTCAATCGTTGGGGCGTGCCGGCAACGATCAACTGCGTGCGCTTGCGGTCAACGTGAAGGGGTCAGGTCAACGCGCCGTCGGGTTGAGCTACATCACCGCCGCGCCGGTATGGAAGCCCGCCTTTCGTTTGGTGATCGGCAATACCGGTGACGCGCGTCTGCAAGGCTGGGCCGTCCTCGAAAACGCAACGGGTCAGGATTGGAAGGATGTGGATTTGACGTTGGTGTCCGGCGCACCGGTCACATTGACGCAAAAGCTGCATGACCGCTACTGGCGCCAGCGTCCCGAGTTGCCCGTGACAGTAGGCGTCGGCGAAATGCCGCGCGCCGATAACTCGGCCGGCGTTGCTGTGGCACGCAAGCAAGCCGAGGTACAAGGCGGCAGGGGAGCCGGTGCGCGCGCCGAATCGTCTGCGATGATGTCGGCCGACATGGCCCGGCCGCGTCCGGCGGCGGCGCCCATGCCGGCACCGATGGCCACGCCCGCCGCGCCCACGCAGGCGGCGAGCGCGCAAGAGAACATGACGAACGTGAGCTTTCATTTGCCGCAGCCCGTGACGCTGGCACGCGGTCAAACCTTATCCGTGCCGTTCGTGGATGTGGCGCTGCCGGCTGAGCGCCTGGCGGTGTTCCAACCCGAAATGCGATCGTTCAATCCGGTGTCGGCTGTGATGCTCAAGAACACGTCGCCCAGCACGCTGCCACCGGGCATCCTGACGGTGTACGACGGTGCGTCGGGCTTTGTGGGTGATGCGAAGATGCCTGCATTGCCGGCGGGTGAATCGCGCTTGGCGAGCTTTGCAGCGGATCGCAAGGTCGAGATCACCTCGGAAGTGAAACCCGAAGAGCAGATGGTGGATGTGAAGGTGAGCGAGGGCGTGGCACAGATTCGGAGCCTGTCGCGTACGGTGACCACGTATCGCATCAAAGGCGCAAGCGATGCGCCGCGGGTGATCATCATCGAGCATCCCAAGCAAGCGGGCTGGACCACGCGCTCAGATCGTCTGGATAGCGAAACGGCCACGCATCGCCGGTTGCGAATCGATGTGGCGGCCGGGGCAACCGCTGAAGTGAGTGTGACGGACGAATTGCCTGGCACCGATACTTTCGCGTTGACCGATACCGACGAACAAGTGCTGATCATGCTGGCCAACGCACCGGCGGCACCGGCGTTGAGCGCCAAGCTCAAGGCACTTGCCCAGCAGCGCCGCACGTGGGCGGCCACCGAGCGCAAGTTGGCCGATATCGACACCAGGATCGAGAAGCAGAATGGCGAGCAATCGCGCCTGCGCGACAACCTGAGTGCCGTGCCGCCCGATAGCGAGATTGGCCGCCGCTATATGGATCTCCTGGCAAAATCCGAAAACGCGATGGCCGAACTGGCGACGCAGCGCGATCAGGCCGGCATGGAATACGAGAAGCAGAAGGAAGCGTTCTTGCGCGCGATCGCGGCGCTGTAGCGCAAGCAGGCAGCCTTCGAGATGGTCGTCGTGCCGATAAGCGACGAGCGATCAGGTCCGCGCTAGTCGACGAGGGTGCCGTCCGCGAAGCCCTCCGACACCTCGATCAAGCGTCGCACCACATCGATCTCCTGCGCATCGCGGGGCGCGTACACGAGCACCGTATTGGCCGACACCGTAGGGCGCCCGGCCCACACATGCGGCTCGCCCCAACCGCAGGCAATCACCGCCTTGCACCAGGCGCTGGGCAGCGTCATGTGCAGTCCGCCATCATCGGGATGATGATGCGCGAACTCGCGCCCGATCAGGAAACCGTACTCGCCCACGCCTGCACGCGCTTTCGGTAGAAAAAGACCCAGCGTGCCGGGTGTACCACGCAAGGTGGGTGCCTTGTCTGCCGATTCCCATTGCTCCACCAGCGTGCGCAGGGCTTGCCACTGCGCGTGCTCGGGATGCTGCTCGAGCTGATGCTGGGGCGGCCCCGGGTACACCTTGGGGGCGGGACCGGCCCGCTGCGGGAGCGCGTCGGGCGAGGGGATGGTCGATTCCGGCATGGGGTCTGACTCCTGATGGCCTAACAAGGTCGGGGCAGGGACTTCCCACCAAAACCAAAGGTACGAAGTTCAACCGCCATTCAGCAGCACCCTCGTACAGTGAGTTTGTAACCTGTCTCGATCCATCGCCCCCCTTATTTCGTCATCCGCACAAAGGACGTCTATGAAAACCCATGCCGAAGGCCACCGGTCGCGGCTCGCCACGGTCGTGTATGCGCTGCTCGATCCATTGCCGTTCGGCTTCTTCGTGGCCGCCTTCATTTTCGACGTGCTGTATATGCGCACGGGCGGGATCCTGTGGATGAAGGCGGCCGCGTGGTTGATCGTGTTCGGACTGATCCTTGCCATCATTCCGCGTTTGATCAACCTCGTCTCGGTGTGGTTTGTGCGGTCGCGCACGACCGCGGGCGCCAGGAAGCTGCACTTTTGGTTGAACCTGCTGGCCATCGTCGCGGCCATTGTGAATGCATTCGTGCACAGTCGCGATGCCTACGCGGTCATCCCGCAAGGCGTGTGGCTTTCTGCGGTAACCGTGTTGTTGTTGTGCGTGGCACATATCGTTCTGTCGTTGCACCGGTTCGATTATCAGGAGCGTGGCCATGAATAAATCCAAGTCGTTGGGCGCGCTATCGGTGGCGTTGGTCGTGCTGGTAAGCGGTTGCAGTGAGAAAGCGCAGGTCGATCCCGTCAAGCAGATGGGCGCCGATCCCACTTTGCCGAAGGCGCAGAATTTTCTGGTGCCGCCCATGCAGGTGCCGGATGGCAAAGGGTGGGCGGCCGGTGCGGCGCCCAAGGTGGCAAGCGGCTTGAAGATCGAGAAGATTGCGGCCGATCTGCTGCATCCCCGGATGCTTTACACGCTGCCCAATGGCGACGTGCTCGTCGTGGAGTCCAACGGCCCGGGTACCGAAGCCGTCACCACACCCAAGCAATTGATTGCCACGGTAGTGAAGAATCAATCTGGCAAGGGCGGCAAGGGCGGGAACCGAATCACCTTGCTGCGCAAGAGCGCGAGCGGTGGCGCGTGGGAAAAGCATGTGTTCATCGAGAACCTGCATTCGCCGTTTGGCGTGCAGTTGATCGGCAACACGCTGTATGTGGCGAATACCGACAGCATCATGCAGTACCGCTATACGCCGGGTGAAACGAAGATGTCCGATCCCGGCACGGAATTTACCGATCTGCCGAGCACGATCAATCACCATTGGACCAAGGCACTGCTGGCGAGCCCGGATGGGCGCAAGCTCTATGTGGGTGTGGGTTCGAACAGCAACATCACCGAGAATGGCCTGGAGGTGGAATACCGGCGCGCGGCCGTGCTGGAGGTCGATGTGGCCACGCGTGGCAGTCGCGTCTATGCGTCCGGTTTGCGCAATCCGACCGGGCTGCAATGGGAACCGCAGACCGGCAAGCTCTGGGCGATCGTCAACGAGCGCGATGAAATCGGCGCCGATCTGGTGCCGGACTATATGACCGCCGTACGCGAAGGCGGATTCTACGGCTGGCCCTACAGCTATTACGGCCAGAATGTGGATGAGCGGGTCATGCCGCAGCGCCCGGATCTGGTGAAGAAAGCGATCAAGCCCGACTATGCGCTGGCCTCGCATGTGGCGCCGTTGGGCCTGTGGTTTTACACGGGTGCCGGGTTGCAGGCGAAGTACAAGGGCGGCGCGTTCGTCGCCGAGCACGGCAGTTGGGATCGCACGCCACTGAGCGGCTATGAAGTGGTGTACGTGCCGTTTGCCAATGGTGTGCCCACGGGTCCCGCTCAAACGGTGGTGAGTGGTTTCTATTCTGCCGACCAGAAGGATCTGTATGGCGCGCCAGTGGGCATGACGCAGAGCGCTGACGGTGCGCTGCTCATTGCGGACGATGTGGGCAACGCGGTCTGGAGCGTCACTGGCGACGGCAGTTGAGGCCAATCGGCACACGCACAGAGGCATAAAAAAATCGGCCGCTTCATATCGAAGGGGCCGATTTCTTTGGGGCAGTGAACTTATCCCCGGGGCTTACGCTTCAAGATTAGAGCGCTTGCAGTTCCACATTCGTGCGGTCGCTTTTATCCGACGGCTTCGGCGTGATCTTGGGATCAGCCGAGGGCTGGGGGGCCAAGCCCGCCGAGGCGGCGTCCGGCACCGTGAGGTAGGGCAGCTTCAACGCATCGCTCGTCATGCGGCGAATTTCGTTCGTGAGCGCGGGGCTCTCGTTGATCTTGCGGCCGTACGAAGGCACGATTTCCTTCAAGCGCGTTTGCCAGCCGGCGGCCATTTCCTTGGGGAAAGCCTTGGCCAGCACGTTCAGCATGATCGGGGGCGACGTCGAGGCACCGGGCGATGCGCCCAGCAATGCGGCGATGGTGCCTTCCTTGTCGGTCACGATTTCGGTGCCAAATTGCAAGATGGCGCCTTTCTGCGGATCGCGCTTGATGACCTGCACGCGCTGTCCGGCCGTGACCAGTTTCCAGTCGCTGCGCTTGGCTTCAGGGAAGTACTTGATCAATTCGGCGTGACGGTCTTCGTCGGTCAGCGCGGCTTGCTGTGCCAGATAGCGCACCAGATCCAGGTTTTCCGAACCCACGGCGAGCATGCCCGCCACGTTGTTGTGGTTGACCGACGAGAACAGATCGAACCACGAGCCTTCCTTCAGGAACTTGGTGCTGAAGAGTGCGAAGGGCCCGAAGAGCGTGACCGGCTTGCCGTCCAGCTTGCGTGCATCCAGGTGCGGGACCGACATCGGCGGCGAGCCGGCTTCGGCTTTGCCATACGCCTTCACGTTATGACGCGCGCTGATTTCCGGCGATTCGAAAGCCAGGAATTGACCGCCCACCGGGAAGCCGGCGTAGTCCTTGGATTCCGGAATGCCGGACATCTGCAGGAGCTTGAGCGAGGCGCCACCGGCACCGATAAACACAAACTTCGATTTGATCGTCGTATCGTTACCCGACTTCAGGTCGTGTACCGTAACGTTCCAGGTCTTGTCGTCGTTCTGATGCAGGCCGCGCACTTCGTGGCCGAGTTGCAGTTCGAAGTTCGGGTTGGTCTGCAGCGACTTCGTGAGTTCGCGCGTGATCACGCCAAAGTTCACGTCGGTGCCCAGGGGCATGTAGGTCGCGGCGAGCTTTTGCTTGGGGTCGCGGCCTTCGATCATCAACGGCGCCCACTTGCGGATCTGTTCTTGATCCTGGGTAAATTCCATGCCGTAGAAGAGCGGGTTCTTGATCAGCGCCGCGTGACGCTTGCGCAGGTATTCGATGTTTTCATCGCCCCAGACGAAGCTCATGTGCGGCGTGGGATTGATGAAAGCCGACGGCTCTTGCAGATGGCCGCGCTTTACTTGATGCGACCAGAACTGGCGCGACACCTCGAACTGCTCGGCAATGCCGACCGCGCGTTTGGTTTCGATCGAACCATCTTCGAGCTCGGGCGTGTAGTTCAGTTCGGCAAACGCCGAGTGACCCGTACCAGCGTTGTTCCAGCCGTCGGAGCTTTCCATCGCAACGCCATCCATGCGTTCGAACAGCTTCATCTTCCAGCCCGGCTCGAGCTCTTGCAGATACGTCGCCAAGGTAACGCTCATCACGCCGCCGCCGATCAGAACCACGTCCACCGGTTGTTCGTTATCGGCTTTCGGGGGCGAGCCCTTGTACAGCGGCCAGTAGAGGAAAACCACGGCGACCACCGCGAGGACCACGATGAGCCCCGCTAGTGTTTTAAGGATTTTTTTCATAACTTCCGGGATGTCTAGAAAGAGAGTGGGCGTGGCTTTGCACGCGGACGCATGGCATCCTTGGCCGGTGAAGGCCTGCAGAAACAACGATCCATAGGCGGCGCACGGAGGCCACACGGCACAAAACAGCTCAAAAACCGTGTAACAGCAGCGCCCAGAAAAATGCGTTCGATCTTGCAACGGTTAGGTTGCGCCGCAACATTTTAGCAAGAGTGGATTTAATCCCTCGAAAACACGCTTTATCTGTAGGGGTATACCCGTGCTTGGCGGATGCGCGCCGCAAGAGTGGGCGACGCCGATGCCTGGATGGCGTCGACTTTCAGAAAAGACAGCGGCGCCGTTGCGGCCGTCCATATACATATAAGTAATCAAACTGAGTGCAAACCGGCATTCCTCGTAGACTTTGCCCACTTCGACGGCCTGCGCTTCTGGCAAGGGCGGTGCAGCAGACGACCGAGCAACATGAGGAGCAAAAACAATGTCGGACCCCAATCAACCGAACTGGAAGCTGGAAACGATTGCCGTGCACGGCGGCTACCAGCCGGATCCCACCACGCGCGCCGTTGCCGTGCCCATCTATCAGACGGTGGCGTTCGCGTTTGACGATACCCAGCACGGGGCCGATCTGTTCGATCTGAAGGTGCCGGGCAACATCTACACCCGCATCATGAATCCCACGCAGGACGTGCTGGAGCAACGTGTGGCGGCACTCGAGGGCGGTATTGCCGCCCTGGCGCTGGCCTCGGGCCAGGCCGCCGTTACGTATGCCATTCAGACGATCGCGGAAGCGGGCGACAACATCGTCTCGGCCAGCGCGCTCTATGGCGGCACCTACAACCTGTTTGCCCACACCTTGCCGCAGTTCGGGATCACCACACGCTTCGCCGATGCGCGTCAGCCCGAATCCTTTGCCGCATTGATCGACGAGAACACCAAGGCCATCTTTGCCGAGTCGGTGGGCAATCCGCTGGGCAACGTGACCGACATTGCCGCGCTTGCCGAGGTGGCGCATCGACACGGCGTGCCGCTGATCGTGGACAACACGGTGCCTTCGCCTTACCTGCTGCGCCCCATCGAGCATGGCGCCAACATCGTCGTGCACTCGTTGACCAAGTATCTCGGCGGCCACGGCACGAGTCTGGGCGGCGCGATCGTCGACGCCGGCACATTTCCGTGGCGCGAGCACAAAGCGCGGTTCAAGCGATTGAACGAACCCGACGTCAGCTATCACGGTGTGGTGTACACGGAAGCGTTCGGTCCGGCGGCCTATATCGGCCGGGCGCGTGTGGTGCCGTTGCGTAACACCGGGGCAGCGATTTCGCCGTTCAATGCGTTTCTGATCCTGCAAGGCATCGAGACGTTGGGGCTGCGCGTGGATCGCATCACCGAGAATGCGCTCAAGATCGCCACGTTCCTAGAAGGACACGCCAAGGTGCAGTGGGTGAACTTTGCCGGGTTGCCGTCGCATCCCGACCATGCGCTGGTCGCGAAGTACCTCTCGGGCAAAGCGCCCGGCTTGCTCACGTTTGGCGTGCAGGGCGGGCGCGAAGGTGGCGCCAGATTCCAGGATGCGCTCAAGCTCTTCACACGCCTGGTCAATATCGGCGACGCCAAGTCGCTCGCAACGCATCCGGCTTCCACCACACATCGCCAGTTGAATGCCGAAGAGCTGGCGCGCACGGGTGTGAAAGAAGAAACGGTACGCCTGTCGATCGGCATCGAACATATCGATGACTTGCTCGCCGATCTCAAGCAGGCGCTCGCCGCCGTTTAGTACTTTAAGATAAGTCCACGATCATGACATTACGCAGAAACTTTCTTTCCATGGCCGCTGGCGCTACCTTTGCCGTTGCTGCTGGGGCGGCGCATGCCGCCACCGGGCAATCCGCTTCCTCATCTTCTTCGGCCACGCCCGCGCGCGGCGGCAAGAAAACCTACGTGCTTGCGCACGGTTCGTGGCATGGCGGGTGGTGCTGGCGGCCGGTGGCCGAACGGCTGCGCCAGGCCGGCCACGATGTGTTTGCGCCCAGCTACACCGGCATGGGCGATCGCGCGCATCTGATCAATAAAGGCATCACCATCGACACATTCATTGACGATCTGGTGGCCGTGATCGAGACCGAAGAATTGACTGATGTGATTCTGGTGGGACACAGCTTCGGCGGTATACCGATTACCGGCGTGGCCGACCGCATCCCCGATCGCATCGCGCATCTGGTCTACTTCGACTCGATCGTGCTCGAAAGCGGTCAGACCGCGTTCTCGAATTACCCCAAGGCCGATGCCGATGCGCGTATTGCAGCCGCGTCCGCGGCTACCGGCGGTCTGGCTGTGCCGGTGCCTACGCCGCTGCCCGCCGCATGGGGCTTCAACGTGGGGACGCCCGACCACGACTGGGTGACGCGCCGCCTGACGCCGCATCCGTTGGCCAGCTACACCACACCGTTGCAGCTCAAGCATCCTGTCGGCAATGGACGGCCGCGCACCTACATCCACTGCACCTCGCCGGAACTGCCGGTGCTTGAGGATTCGCGCAAGCTGGTGAAGTCGCAAAAGGGCTGGAACTGGGTGGATATCGCTGCGCCACACGAAGCGCACATCACACATCCGGACCTGCTGACAAAGGTGCTGTTGGCGGTGTGATGGCGCCCGGGCTACGTCAGCGGCGATCGCCTGATGACAACGCCCAGCAACGTCCATGGCATCGGCAGCGTGCACAAAAAAAACCTGGAACTCGCGTGAGCGAGACCAGGCCAAGAGCCAACTTTTTGCGTGAGGCGTCAGTCTTCTTCGACGAAGGCCTCATCGCGTTTCTTGCGCAGGGAAGGCAGCGTCACCAGTACCAGCAGAATGGCGGCGGCGGCGAGCAGCGAAGCGGAAAGCGGCCGCGTGACGAACGTGGTGTAGTCGCCGCGCGACAGCAAAAGCGCCCGACGGAAATTTTCTTCCATCATGGGGCCCAACACCAAGCCGAGCAGCAACGGTGCGCCTTCGCATTTGAGCTTGCTCCACACATAACCGACCACGCCGAACACCGCGAACATGAAGATGTCGAACACGTTGTAGTTCAGCGAGTACACGCCGATCGTGCAGAACACCAGAATTGCGGGGAAGAGCATGCGATAAGGCACGCGCAACAGCTTCACCCAAATGCCGATCAGCGGCAGGTTGAGTACCACCAGCATCAGGTTGCCGATCCACATCGATGCAATCAGGCCCCAGAACAATTCCGGGTGACTGGTCATCACTTGCGGGCCGGGCTGGATGTTGTGAATCGTCATCGCGCCCACCATCAGCGCCATCACGGCGTTGCCCGGGATACCGAGCGTGAGCAAGGGGATGAACGAGGTTTGCGCGCCGGCGTTGTTGGCCGACTCCGGTCCCGCCAAGCCGGCAGGGTGACCCTTGCCGAAACGCTCCGGATGCTTGGAGATCTTCTTTTCCAACGTGTAGGAGGCAAACGCGGAGAGTACCGATCCGCCGCCGGGCAAGATCCCGAGTGCCGACCCCAGCGCCGTGCCGCGCACCACGGCGGGCCACGATTCCTTGAACTCCTGCTTGCTGGGATAAAGCGACCCGACCTTGTCGGCGATCTCGACCCGCTGCTCTTTGAGCTCCAGGTTGGCCATGATTTCGGCCAAGCCGAACACCCCCATCGCCACGATGGCGAAGTCGATGCCGTCCTGCAGTTCGGGAATGCTGAAGTCGTAGCGTGCAACGCCCGAGTTCACGTCGGTGCCCACCATGCCGAGCAGCAGCCCAAGCAGGATCATGCAGATCGCCTTGGAGAGCGACCCGGAGGCGAGTACGACGGCACCGATCAGCCCCAGTGCCATCAACGAAAAATATTCCGCCGGGCCGAAAGCGAACGCCACTTCCGCCAATGGCGGGGCGAACGCCGCAATCAATACGGTGGCCACGCTGCCTGCGAAAAACGAGCCGATGGCTGCAATGGAAAGCGCGGCGCCCGCGCGGCCGTTGCGGGCCATCTGGTGGCCGTCGAGCACAGTTACCACGGCCGACGTCTCGCCTGGTAGATTGACCAGAATGGCAGTCGTCGACCCGCCATATTGCGTGCCGTAGTAGATGCCGGCCAGCATGATGAGCCCGGCAATCGGCGGCAGCACGTAGGTGATCGGCAGCAGCATTGCGATGGTGGGCACGGGACCCAGACCGGGCAGCACGCCAACGAGGGTGCCCAGCAGGCAGCCGAGAAATGCATAGGTGAGGTTTTCGGGCGTAAAGGCAACCGAGAACCCCAGCATGAGGTTGTCCATCAATTCCATGGTGGGTTCCTTAGTAGCTCAGTGCAGCGGGCCAAAGCGGGAAGATCAATCCCAGCCCACGAATGAAGGCCACATAGGAGAACAACACCAGGAAGAGGCCGTTTGCGATGGCGACTTTCCAGTTGAACTCGTGGCTGGCGAAACTGCTGACGAGCACCAGCAGAAAAACGGAGAGGTACAACCCGAGCGGGCGCAGCACGAAGCCGTATAGCGTGACCGAACCGACGACCAGGAGGAGGATGCGGAAGTCGAAGCGGGTGATCTCGGTTTCGGGCGCGCGTTTGGCGAGCGAGGTCATCAATACGACGGCGCCCATCAATGCCAGGACGATGCCCAGCCAGAACGGGAAATAGCCTGGGCCCATGCGGGCAGCCGTGCCCATGCTGTAGCTGGTGGCCTTGAGCGCGAAGGCGCCACCCAGGGCGATAAACATCGCCCCAGACCAGAAGTCTTGTCTGTTTCTAACCAAACGGTTGTCTCCTTGTGTTGGGGCGCGTCGCGACTGGGTAGGTCATGCACGCCCTTGTTGATGTCGATCATTACTGTCGTTTCCGAAAGCGCCAAGAAAGCAGAATGAAAGCTTATTGATGTGCTGAATCCGGGTTCCTGGGTCAGAAAAAGGGATGGAAATGCCGGGACGGACCCGTGCGATCGAAAGCATGACGCAGGCAGGCGCGCCTTGGCGTGCCGAACCCATGTCGTGCCGAAAGTGGCGTGCTGCCTACGTCTGCGGGCATCGGCCACCGTTGTACGCGCTGGCGCGATGAGCGCCGGCACATGACGGTTGCTGCGACCTATCGTGGCGCATCCTCGTCGAAAGCGTCAGCTGACCTTCCAACGGGGCTCACAAATGGCTGGCATGAAAAATATCATGACGTGATGTATTAATGCAACCCGCTATTTTCCCTAACGGATAGAGGAGATGCGTGGCACAGTCATTGCGAGGGGGAGGGTGACCCCGCTGAAATCGCGGTGCTTCGATTCATTACCGTAAAGAGGATCTTCATGACCGACCCCCGTAACGTTGCGCACGACAAGAAAGTCATTCAAGAGAAAAAGCATCAGGGCGAAGAGATTGCACCGGATGCCGAGCATGCCGTGCAGCCTGGCAAGAAGCCGCGTCTGAAGACCGACGATGAGCAAGACGATGCAAAGGACGACACGGCTGAGAAGTAAGGGTGCAAGGTAGATCGCCTGCGTGGTGCGACTTTGATCTCGCGAGCCGCGATCTGCGCACGAAGGCACCTGAATGGCAAATGGCCACCCCACAAGGGTGGCCATTTCATCTGATCGGTTGTTTGCAACGGCGGTTGCGTACGGTCAATTCTGCTTTCCCACCACGCTCCAATCTTGTGCGCCATCGCCGCGTTCGCAGATCGCTTCGATGCGCTGCAAAATGACTTGCGCGACGGCCATCTCGCGATCGGCTCGAGAAGCCTGTGCTGCGGCCTGCGCCAAGCGCAAATCCTTGCGCATCAGTTCCGCTTTGAAGCCTGGTTTGAAATCCTGCTCGAGCAGTCGAACGGCATTTTTTTCCAGTACTGCGCTGCGCGCCGCGCCGCCGAGCAGGGCCTCGCGCACCGCTGCAGGATCGACCCCATTGGCCCGCGCCAGGGCAAACGCCTCGACGACGCCAAACATCACGCTGCTCACGGCGATTTGATTGCAGGCCTTGGCGATTTGCCCGGCACCAGGATCGCCCACGTGCACCACGCGGCTGGCGATGCCGTCCAGATAGGGGCGGCAATCCGCGAATGCTTCGGTGCTGGCACCCACCATGCAGCTCAGCTCGCCACGCGCCGCAGCCGCTTCGCCACCGCTGACCGGTGCGTCGAGCAAGGTCACGTTTAGCTGTGCCAGGCGCTGTGCGTGGTCGCGTGTGGCCTGGGCCGAAATCGTACTGGTGTCGATGATGAAGCTGCCTGGTTTAAGCGCAGCGGCGAGCCCCTGCTCGCCAAACAGCACGGCAGCGACGGCCTCGGTATCCGACAGGCACAACATGACGACGTCGGTTCGTGCGCCGATCTCGGCCGGCGACGCCGCGCCATGCGCCCCGGCGTCGATCAACGCACTTTCGGCAGAACGATTGCGGTTGTGAACGTGGACCTCGAACCCGCGACGCAGCAGGGATGCGGCCATGCCGCGCCCCATGATGCCAAGTCCGATGAAACCTATGGTTTTAGCGACGGTGGTAGTCATGCCTGCCTGTTCCTCAGTTTTTGGCGCTCTTGATCTTGGCCAGCGAATCGCCGACCAAGGTGTAGCTTTCGTTGATCTCTTTCTGAAACGCCGGGCCGTCGGCATAGTCGGTAGTAAGCCCGCTGCTCTGGGCGTACGTCTTCCACGAGGGGCTATCCAGGGCGTCGTGAAACACGCGATTCAAATACCGGTAAATGGGTTCCGGCAGCCCGGCAGGCGCCATCAAGCCTTTCATGTTGTCCAGCGCCACTGGGTAGCCGAGCTCGCCCACGGTGGGCACGTTGGGAAGCGACGCCACGCGGACTTTGGAGAAGACCGCGATCGGCCGGATCTTGCCGCCATCGATCAAGCCTTTCACTTCTTCAGGCGCGCCGAACGCCATATCGAGTTGACCGGCCGCCAGCGCCATCGTGGCTTCAGCGGCACCCTTGTAGGGAACATGAAGAAACCGCAAGCCGCTATTGGCCTCGAACGCAAGCATGGTGGAATGAAACAAGCTGCCTTCGCCGGTGGAGCCATACGAGAGGCCTTCAGGCTTTTCCTTGGCGGCAGCGATCAATTCCTGCATCGTCTTGTACGGCGAATTCACATTGACAGCGAGCACGGACGGCAGTCGCGCCGCTTTGAGAATGGGCGTGAAATCACGGCGGGCGTCATAGGAAATTTTTTGATGATTGCCCACCGATGTCGTCTCACTGCCGCCGCCGACGAACAGTTTGTAGCCGTCCGGTTTGGCATTGGCAACCTCTTGAGCGGCGAGTACGCCCGCCACACCGGGTTTGTTGATCACGATCACCGGCACGGGTACTGTGCTTTTCACGGCGTTGGCAAGCTGGCGGGCGATCTGGTCGGCCGAGCCGCCGGGGGCGAAGCCGACGAGGATTTCAATGGGGCGCTCTGGCTTCCATTCCTGCGCGAGGGCAGGACTGGCGAACGACGCCCAGGCGAGGCCGGCCGCCAGCCATTTCATTGTGGTGTTCATGTTTGTCTCCTCATGCGGTTTCTAAGACCGCGCGCAAGGCTTTCTAGGTGTGTGGCCGACTGTAGCAATCCGGATCCAGAGAAGAAAGTGATAAATTTCTACAAAACTCCATCGCTTTTTCCGAACCCAGCTGTTCGCGTCCGGCGTGTTCCGCACCGGCGATTTTCTCCAGAGCGTTGCAATGACATTCAAGCAGTTGGAAGCTTTCTACGCGGCCGCCCTGGCATCGAGTTTTGCCGCGGCCGCCACACAACTGCATCTGTCGCAATCGTCATTGTCCAAACGCTTGGGCGAACTGGAATCCGATCTTGGCGAAGTCCTGTTTGACCGAACGGGTCACCGGTCCGTGCTGACCTCGGCCGGCCAGGCGCTGCTCCCACTGGCGCGGGATATGTTGCAGGCTGCGCGCCATGCGCGCGACACCATCGGCAAGAACACGGGTCTGCAAGGCGTCTGTCGCTTCGGGATGGGCGAACTTGCCGCCGTCACATGGTTACCCAGATTCGTCGCCCGTTGCCGGCGCGATTTTCCGGATCTGCGGCTTGAGCCGCATGTGGATGTTGGGCAGAGCCTCGAGCGCCAGGTGGAAGCCGGCGAACTGGACTTCGCGGTGGTCGCCGGCTGGTCGTCGCGCAGCGCTATTGCCTCGCATACGATCGCCGAGGTGCGTTATGACTGGGTGGGCACCGATGCGCAATTGGGTGATATCGACGTGCTCACGCCGGAATCGCTGAAAGACATGACGGTCATCACGATGCCGCAAGGCGCCGGCTCAACGCGTATCTTCGAAGCCTGGATGGTGGATAACAAGTTGGCGGTGTCGCGACAACTGATCTGCAACAATATGGGCGCCATTGCGGGCATGGTCGCCGCAGGTGTGGGCATCGCATTTTTCCCCAACGCGTGGCTGACGCCGCTGCGCGAAAAACATGGTTTGCGTGCCATCGCGGGCGAGCCGCCCTTGCGCCCGTTGCATTACGCCTTTCAAAGCCGACGCGAAGACATTCGCCCGTTGGTGGCAGCCATGCGCGAGCGGGTGATGCTTGAAGTTGATTTCGAGGCACCCCACGTGCTGTGGTGATCTGCGATGCGTGACGCAGAAAAAAGCGATGAAGCTCCATCGTTTAATTGCGCTTTTTCGATGAGATGGCGGTCGATATATTTCGTGGGGTCGCGAGTTCTCGCCTACGTGATCGTCACAACGCCTCATGTCCGCCTCTCCTGTCAGCCCCTCCGCGCGTGCCGCGAATGCCATCGATCGCGCCGAGTCGCCCCTTCCGGCAGACGCGTCCGTGCCGGACGGCGTGCCTTCACAGCCCGCACGCGCGTCTGCGCCCTATGTCGCGCCGGCCCATTTGGCGCGTTTTCTCAGCTTGAGCGATTTCGAACCTGCGGCACGCCGCTATCTGCCGAAGCCCATCTTCGGTTACGTAGCGGGATTCGTCGAAGACGGCACGGCGCAAGAAGATAATCGGCTGGCTTATGCCCGCTATGGCTTTCGCCCGCGCGTGTTGGTCGATGTCTCAAAACGCGATCAGCGCATCACGCTTTTTGGCCGGCACTATGCCAGTCCGGTGGGCGTGGCGCCGATGGGTATCTCAGCGCTCACCGCGTATCGCGGCGACATCGTTCAGGCAAGCGCCGCGCAAGCCGCGCAGGTGCCTTGCATCATGAGCGGGTCGTCGCTGATCCGTGTTGAAGAGGTGATGGCGGCGGCACCCGGCACGTGGTTTCAGGCCTATCTGCCAGGCGATGAAGCGCAGATCGCCGCCTTGATCGATCGCGTGGCGGCAGCGGGCGTCGAAACCCTCGTGCTGACGGTCGATACGCCGGTGCAGGCGAATCGGGAAAACAATGTGCGCACCGGTTTCAGCACGCCGCTCAAGCCCAGCCTGGCGCTCGCGGTGCAGGGCATAACGCATCCGCGCTGGTTGTGCGGCACGTTTCTGCGCACGCTGATCAAGCATGGCATGCCGCATTTCGAGAACAACTACGCCACGCGCGGTGCGCCGATCTTGTCCAAACGTGTGATGCGCGATCTGGCCGAGCGGGGGCATTTGAACTGGACCCACGTCGCCCGCATTCGCCGGCGCTGGAAGGGGCCGATGATCATCAAGGGCATCCTCGACGCGCAAGATGCGTTACGTGCGCGGCAGGCGGGGATGGACGGCATCATCGTGTCCAACCATGGCGGACGACAACTCGACGGCGCCGCCGCGCCGCTGCAGGTGTTGCCGGAAATCGTGGCGCAGGCGGCAGGCATGACCGTCATGATCGATAGTGGCGTGCGCCGCGGCACCGACGTAATGAAAGCCCTGGCGCTGGGGGCGAGCTGCGCGTTTGTGGGCCGGCCCTTGAATTACGCCGCTGCGGTGGCCGGGGAGGCGGGCGTGCGGCATGGCATCGAACTGATGAAGAGCGAGATATTGCGCGACATGGGGATGATGGGCATCGCATCGCTGAACGAATTGAGCGACACATTTTTGATCGATCGGAAGCACTGAAAATGACCTCCTGCAACATCGTCTTTCTGGACCACGACACGTTCTCGCCGCAGACGATCCTGCGCGCGCCGGCCTCGGCGCATACCTGGACCGATTACCCCCGCACAGCCGCCGCTGATATCGTGGCACGCATTGCGAATGCCGATATCGTGGTCACCAACAAGGTCAAGCTCGATGCGGCCACCATTGCGGGTGCAACGCGGCTCAAGCTGATTGCGGTGGCTGCCACCGGTACCGACAACGTCGATCTGCAGGCGTGTGCCGCACGCGGCATCGTGGTGTCGAATATCCGCAATTACGCCCGCCACACGGTGCCGGAGCACACGTTTGCGCTTATCTTCGCCTTGCGGCGCAGCATCCTGGCCTACCACGCTGCGGTGGCGCGCGGGCGCTGGCAGGAGGCCGATCAGTTCTGCTTCTTTGACTACCCGATCCGCGATCTCGCTGGCGCTTGCCTCGGCATCATCGGCGATGGCGTGCTGGGGCGGGAGGTGGCGCAGATCGGGCAAGCCCTCGGCATGCGAACGCTGTTTGCCGCGCACAAGGGCAGCACCGGCATGGGCGACCTCTACACCCCCTTCGATCATGTGCTCGAGCAGGCCGACATCATTACGTTGCATTGCCCGCTGCTGCCCTCAACCCGCAACATGATCGCGGCGCCGGAGTTTGCCCGCATGCATCGCCGTCCGCTGCTGATCAACACCGCGCGCGGTGGGCTGGTGGACGAGGCCGCCCTGGTCGATGCGCTGAAGAGCCGGCAGATTTCAGGTGCTGGATTCGACGTGGTGTCGACCGAGCCGCCGCCGCCGGACCATCCTTTCATGCAGGTGATGGATGCGCCCAATTTCATCCTGACGCCGCATGTGGCCTGGGCCAGCGACGAGGCGATCCAGGCTCTCGCCGATCAATTGATCGATAACATCGACGCCTTCCTGCAAGGCGCGCCGCGCAATGTGGTGCATGCACCGCTTGCGCGTTAACTGTCTTTTCTGGAGTGATGATGTCTTACCGAAAAACCGCTGAGTTCGATCGCGTAACGCCTGAACAGATTGAACGCGCGCGCGCCTTCCAGGCCGCCATCCTGTGCGATGTGGCCGGCCGGCGTGGCACGCTCGATGCACGCGTGCGCGCGCTGCATCCGGAGATGAAGGTTTGCGGCCCGGCCTTCACGGTGGAAGTGCGACCCGGCGACAACCTCATGTTTCATGTTGCGTTGGCAGTCGCCAAGCCCGGCGACGTGCTGGTGGTCGATGGCAAGGCCGACACCACCTGCGCACTGTTTGGCGAGCTGATGGTTACGCAGGGGGCGGCCGCCAAACTGGGCGGCTTCGTGGTGGATGCTGCCTCACGCGATACCGATACCTTGATGCACGGCAAGTTTCCCATCTTTGCTGCCGGCACGAATCCGTGCGGTCCCACGAAGGGGCTACCGGGCCGATTGAGCGGCCCGATCTCTGCGGGTGGCGTGGCCGTGCATCCCGGCGATTTGATCGTGGGCGATGTCGATGGCGTGGTGGTGATCCCGCGCGCCGACGTGGAGGCGGTATTGGTCGCCGCCGAAGCCAAGGTGGCGGCGGAGCAGCAGCGGCTGGCCGAAATTGCGCGGGGCGAGCTGGTTTCGCCGTGGCTCAACGATGCGTTGAAGCAAGCTGGTCTCGCGCCCCTGGACGCGTGATGATCGCGCCTGGCGCCGCTGTGCCGGGATGGTAATCGCCTGCGGCGCTGCTGGACGCGTGCGGACGGCAGCGCCGCGGGGCTGGCGCGTGGTTGGCGCTAGCGCATCAGTTCTGCCAACTTCCACGTATCCAGAAACGCATTGACCTGTGTGATCTTGCCGTCTTGCATGGTGAGATGCCACGCATAGCTGTTCTCATACTGGCTGCCGTCTTTCGCTGTGGCAGTGCCGTCCCACATGACCACGACATGCTCGCCTTGCGCCACGATGTGCTTGACATCGGGCGTGATCGGCGTGGCGAGCCGGGCGTTGATCGGAATCACTGCCTGCGTCATGAATTCTTCGCGGGTGCGGTATGTGCCTGAGAACGGACTCGTCCCCGCCACTGTCCATACCGAGTTTTCCGCGAGCAGGTCGAAAACGCTGCCGCGGCCTTGTTCCCAGTTGTCGAATGCTTGTTGAACGAGCGCCGCGTTGCTTTTCGCCGGCGTGTGTGGGCGGCCGCTCGCGCCGGCCGGGGCGCTGATGGCGGCGCAAATCAACGACGCAAAGACGAGTTGTGCGCTACGGGATTGAATACTCATGGCGATCTCCTTGATCAATCGTTTACCGATCGCGCGTCGCGCATCGAGCGACGTGGCGGTGTTCGCGGTGTGGGCGATCGAATCGGCCGCGACGCGGGCGATGAGGGAATGCTATTGGGTGCATCGCCTCCTAGACAGACCCAGAGCTGTGCAATGCTTGCCTATTCCTGCCGGCTTGGTTTGACGCCGCGCGGTTTTGCGCTGCGCGTTTGCCTTTATGATGTTCACCATAAGCCCCTGGCAAAAATAATATGGAGACCCGTACCGTGTCCGAAGGTACGTCCGCGCAATCCGCAGCAGCGTTTCCCACCTTTGAATCTTCGGATTTTTCAGGCGCTGGATCGTTTTATTTCGACCTCGTGCGGCTGCAGCAACGCGACGATATCCCGCGCGCTTTTCTTCACCGGCACAATTACTATCATCTGCTGTGGATGACGACTGCACGCGGTACGCATGTGCTCGACTTCGAGCAATTCGACGTGCGTGACCATTCGGTATTTTTTCTTTCGCCGGGGCAAGTACATGCGTGGACGTCTTCGGTGAAACCCAGCGGATATGTGCTGAACATCAGCACGGATTTCTTCGCGCAGATGTTTCCTCGCGCGGACGACATCGCAAAGTTTCCCTTTTTTCAGATGACCCGGGGCACACCGGCAATCTATCTCTCGCGAGCGCAGCACGACGGGATGCTGCCGCTGCTGCACGCCATCGAGGCCGAGATGGCGGCTCGGCGCGAAGGGCGATTTGACGTGGTGCGCTCTTACTTGTTGATCCTGCTCACGCAGTTGCGGCGCCTGTATCCGGAAGGTGAGGGCGCACTACGCCTGGGGCCGGGCCACGCGCTCGCCAAACGCTTCGCGTTGTTGGTGGAGACGCATTACCTGGACTTTGCCGCGATCGGGCAGTATGCCGACGCGCTGGCGTTGAGTGAGCGGCAACTTAACGATGCGGTGAAACGCACGATGGGTCGCACGGCCAGCCAGTTCGTTCAAGAACGTGTGGTGCTGGAGGCCAAACGGCTGCTCACGAATACGGATCTGGGGGTGGCCGAAGTCGCCTTCCAACTGAATATCGACGACCCCGCCTACTTCGCTCGCTTCTTTAAAAAGCATACGGCGCACACGCCCGGCGACTTTCGCAAAAAGCATTGCCGCCCGCTCGACTAGTCCGCTGGATTTTCCTATTCGGCCAACACGTTCGATTAGCACGTTCAATCTGCCGCGCGAATGAATCGTTGGCTCGGCGCGCTCAGCCAGCCCGCTCGACCATTCCGCTCGACCAGTCCGCGAAAAAGTCCAACACAACGTAGGTTCTGTCCTCACGCTGCCCGGTCGGGCTTGCGTAATCTTCACTCGTCTTTTGCGGTTTCGCACGCCACGCGTCGAAACGGATTGCCCCGGCACAAAAGGATGCCGGCGAGACTAAAAATAATCCAAAAAGAGGAGTGAGACATGAAGACATTCGTTCGCTTGAGCGCGCGCTTAGGCTTGGCTTGCGCACTGACGCTGACGGCAGGTGCCGCCCAGGCGGCGTTTCCCGATCGGCCCCTACGGATCGTGGTGCCGTTTGCCGCGGGTGGCGCGACCGACGTGATCGCCCGCACCGTTGCGCAGGCGATGTCGACGCGACTGGGGCAACCCGTGGTGGTGGAAAACAAGGCCGGTGCCAATGGCAATATCGGCGCCGTCACAGCGGCGCGGTCCGAGCCCGATGGCTATACGTTGTTGATGGCGACCTCGGCGCATGCGATCAACGCGTCGTTGTATCAGCATCTGGATTACAGCCTCACGCGAGATTTCGTAGGCTTGTCGAACCTGGCGTCGGTGCCGCTGCTGCTGGTGGTAAATCCGAAGGTACCGGTGGCTACGCCGGTCGAGCTGGCGGCCTATGCAAAAGCGAATGGCGATCGCGTGAACTTCGCATCGGGGGGAACGGGTACGGCGTCGCATCTGGCAGGCGAACAGTTCAATGCACTGGTGGGCGCCAAGATGACGCATGTGCCCTACAAGGGCGGCGCGCAGGCACTCAATGATGTGATGGGCGGCCAGGTGCAGTTGATGTTTGCCAATCTGCCGGAGGTGCTATCGCAAGTGCAAGGTGGCCGGTTGAAGGCGCTGGCCGTGACAGGTACGCAGCGTCATAGTGCGTTACCCGACGTGCCTGCTTTCGCGGAAACGCCCTACGCCGATATGAACGCCCGGTCGTGGTTCGGTCTCTTCGTGCCGGCCGGTACACCCGCCGGCGTGGTCGATACGTTGTCCACGACGATCACGCAAAGCGTGGCGGACGCCGGGGTGCAGGAGAAGTTGAAAGGGCTGGGCGCCGACCCGATCGGCGACGGTCACGCGGCGTTTCAAGCGTACGTGAATCAGGAAGTGGCGCGCTGGCGCGTGCTCGTCAAACAGTCCGGCGCGACGGCCGAATAAGTCTACTCAGTCTTCCATCATTTCGAGGAAAAGCAGCATGCTCTACGACGTTCGAACCTATACCTGCCGCCCTGGCACCATCAAGAAGCATCTCGCGCTGTATGCCGAGCATGGCTACGCCGTGCAGAGCCGCCACTTGGGCAAGCCGTTGGCATACATGCAAACGGACGCCGGCGATGTGAACAGCTACATGCACATCTGGGTGTATGACAGCGCGGCCGATCGGGAAGCAAAGCGCCTGGCATTGCAAAAAGATCCCGAGTGGGCCGGCTACCTCACCAAAAGCGCCGACGCGGCGTATCTGATCAGCCAGGAAAACCGCTTGATGACACCCACGGCATTCTTCAAGCCGTAGCGCGATGTGGGGGGGAGTTGGTCGAGATTGCCAACGCGGGCTTGACGGCGCCGGCGCACACGTCCGCTGTCAGCGGTTAATCTTGTGCTTTGACGTTTTCAAAGCACATCATGTCCGACCCCCTCATTTTGCAAATGCCGTCCGACGGCGCCCAGCAACTGTTGCTGCTGTTTCATGGCATGGGCAGCACGCCCGAAAGCATGGCGCCCATTGGCCGCCGTCTGGCTACCGAATTTCCGCAGGCAGCCGTCGTGAGCATTCAGGCGCCCCATCCGGGCGATGTGGGCAGCGGATATCAGTGGTTTTCGGCCAAGGACGTGACGGAAGCGTCGCGGCCGGCACGCATCGCTGACGCAATGCCGGGTTTTCGCGCGACGATCGAGGACTGGCAAGCGAAGACGGGCGCCACGGCGGCAATGACCGCGTTGATCGGTTTTTCGCAGGGCGCGATCATGTCGCTCGAGTCCACGCAGTCGGGCGCGCCGTTGGCTGGGCGGATCGTGGCGCTGTCAGGCCGCTTCGCAACGTTGCCCGCAGTCGCACCGGCAACCGTCACGTTCCATCTGATCCACGGTGAAAAAGATGCCGTGATCGCCCATACCTATGCGATCAGCCAAGCCGAGCATTTGCTCGATCGAGGCGCCGATGTCACGGCGGATATCTTTACCGAGTTGGGTCACACCGTGTCGCAGGAAGCGCTGGAGCTGGTGGTCGAACGGCTCAAAACGCATGTGCCGCAGCACGTGTGGCAAGCCGCACAAGCGGCGGCGTCGGGAAGTTGAACCGGTACGTTGAGACGCGAAACTAAGGCATCAGATCAGGGCATCAGATCAGGGCATCAAATGAACGCGGCGAGGTGTAGCGGCAAGTTGAAGCGACAAGGTGCTGAGACAAGGTGCAGCGGCCAGTCGAAGCGGCACCGTCAGGCGCCTTGAACCTTGAACTGCAACCGGTCGAGTAGATAGCGCGCAAGCTGCTCCGCCGATACCTCGACATCGTTAGCTGCGGTGTCGATGCACAGTTCAGGCTTCAACGGCGCTTCATACGGGGCGGACACCCCTGTGAAGTCGGGTATCTCGCCGGCCAGGGCGCGGGCGTACATCCCTTTGGGATCGCGTGCCTGGCACACTGCTACGGGGCAGTGGCAATGCACTTCGATGAAGTCGCCCGCTGGAAGACGTTGCCGCGCGGCATCGCGTGCGTCACGCATCGGTGACACGAGCGCCACGAACACCACGCATCCCTGCGCCGCAAAGAGCTTTGCAACTTCGCCCACGCGGCGGATGTTCTCGGCGCGGTCCTCGACCGAGAACCCCAGGTCGGCGCACAACCCATGACGGATGTTGTCGCCATCGAGTAGCGCGGTGTGCAATCCCATGCGGTGCAGCCGCGCTTCGACTTGGCTGGCCAGTGTGGATTTGCCGGACGCCGGCAGCCCGGTGAGCCACACCACAACGCCGGGATGGCCATTGCGCTGCGTGCGATCGACGCGGTCCACCAAGGCAGGTTGCCAGACGAGGTTGTTAGGCGAGGACGCGAGGGTCATGTTGGTGTGATCGGCGGTTCAGGCCGCTTGCGGGTAGTAAAGCTTGTAATACCAGGCGCACGCCGCCTCGATCTGAGCTTGGATCCGCGGCGCAATGGCATGCCTTTTGGGACCGGCCAGAACCGTCGATTGCTTGTGCATGAATTTCATGCGGTAGTGGCTATCGCTTTCAGGTAGGCCGATCGGCAGGTTTTCAGGATCGAGCGCGAAGGGCGCCAGATCCAGCCAGGCATAGAGATGCGACATGCAGGCGGTCGGGTTGACCATCAGATCTTCGAAGCGCAAGAAGTACAGGCGTTCGCGCACCGTATTGGGCAAGTCCATCACCGCCTGTAGCGCGGCGAGCGGTGCCCCGACGGCATATTCCTTGGAGAACAGCATATCGGCGCGACCGAAGCGGTCGTAGTCGGCAAGCTGGTCGGGAAAGTCCAAAAGGATGGTCTTCTGATGTTGCGCTTCGATCGAGCCGTAGATCTGGCCCAATTCGCGCAAGCACACGACGAGCTTGGCTTCCGGTGCCAGCGTCAACAACATCTCGACGTTGTGCAGCCATCCCCGACTCTTGTCGACGACCACGCGCTTCTCTGCGTTGTGATGCCAGCCGCGCAGGAACCCCTGCATGGCCGACTTCAGATGCGTGTAGCTGTTGTCGAATCCGCCATCGAGCTGCGACAGGAAGGACGGATCGGCGCTGACCATTTTGCGGATGCTGACCAAGGCATTGGACAGCGGTGAACTGTTTCCTTCGCAACGGATCTCGGGATGCTGTGCCAGTAACTGGCACAGCAGGGTCGACCCGGCGCGCGGCAGGCCGGTTACGCCGACAAAATGAGCAGTCATTCAGAACCTTGCATCAGTTACGCGGATCGTTGCCCCCACGGGTCGCGTCCACACGTGTGTTCTGCGACCAGTTTAAGCCATCGCCCTGGACGCCGAAGTTCAGGCCGCTGAGTCGCTCAGGGACGTTGGACACGTTGTTTTGTTGTGACGGCGTGCCTGCAGGCGAGGTGTTCACCGCGACCTGCGTTTCAGCGTTGAGCAACTCGTTCGCGTTGGCGAGCGTGGTGTCCTGCACCGTGCCGCCAGTGTTGACGGTGATGGCGCTGGAGACCGCAGTGGCGATGGCGTCGGCGACCGCTTGCGTGGTCGTGGCGACGGGAGCGACCGGCGGCGTAACAGGCGGCGTCACGGGTGCGACCGGCGGATTGACGGGCGTCACAGGGGTGATCGGCGTGACGGGCGCTGTGGGCGGGACCACGGCGGCGGTAATGGTCGCCGTAATACCCACGGGATTGGTCACGCTGTAGTTGCTGGCCAAGCCTGTGCCGTCTTGCAGGGTGAGGCCACTTACCGCGACCGGCTTGGCGGTGCCGGCGTTGGCATCGGCAAACGCGCCTTGCTGTCCGGCGAAGGTCAACGTTTCACCATCAACCAAACCGCGCAACGCGCCGCCGGTAAGCGTGGCGAGTGAGCTGCCATCGAACGTCTTGTCGGCGGCCGTCATGCCATTCACGGTCAAGGCTTTCGGTGTGATGTTGGCGGTGAGGCCGGTGGCGTTGGCCACGGTGTAGTTGCTTGCCAAGCCGGTGCCGTCGACCAGCGTCGAGCCACTTACGGCAACGGCTTTGGCTGCGCCGGCGTTCTTGTCGCTGAACGTGCCGGTTTGACCGGTGAGGCCAAGGGTTTCCTGGCCGATCAAGCCGTTGAGCGTGCCGCCCGACAGCGCTGCAACGGTGTTGCCGTCGTAGGTTTTGTTGGCCGCAACCACGCCGCTGACCGTCAAGGCCTTCGGGGTGATGTTGGCCGTCACACCGGTGGCGTTCGAGACGGTGTAATT
>JAVDKL010000002.1 GCA_030849965.1 Schauerella fraxinea
TCAGGCTTTTATTCCCAAAACCCCGCTGGAGCAATCCAGCGGGGTTTTGCCATTGGGAAATCGAAAGGCGCCCCAGTAGTTGCACCCCTGTGGTTGCACTTCCAGTGGTAGCACTCCAGTGATTGGACTTCCAGTCATCGGATTGATGCTAAACCCCTGAAGCGCTCAGGCCGACCCCCGCGCCTTTGCCCCATCAATGCGTTAAGGGGGAGAACGTTATGATGCAGGGCTATCACCTAATCCTGCATCGGCTGAATGCAACCGACTTCGCGTCAGAGGACACTGTAGTTAGAGCACACTTCGATGTTCGCACTCTCCGTCGAACCCATGACGCGCGCGGGTCCACATCTGGTCTTGGCCAATGAGGCAACGCGCTCCAGATGTCACGCCCTTGAACGTATCGCTTAGCGAGCACCTAAACCCCCCAGCTAGTAGTTAGCGTGTTGACTAGAGTGCTGGCGCTTCACTTGCACCACGCGACCGCTAATGTGTCCGCGGCCCGATCGCTGGCAAACGCCAGATTTGGCGAACGTAGCCTAAATGTGGGGTAAGATTCGTGAAAACGACTGTAGGAGCCGTTAACGTGAATGAAACCCCAATCCCCGTCAAACCCAAATCGCCTGACTTGAAAATGCTTACGCATATCGCGTACGGCCTCTTTGCGCTGGGCTTTGTGACGAGCGGCGCCTTGTTTGCAGCAACGCTGGCTGCTGTGGTGTTGATGTACGTGAAGCGGCCCGATACGGCCGGCACACTGTACGCTGCCCACTTCGACTGGATGTTGCGCACGTTCTGGTGGTCGCTGCTTTGGTTGGCCATCAGCTTTATCGCGACCTTCATCTTTATCGGATGGCTGGGCTTTGTCGCTACTTTTGTATGGGTGTTCTACCGCCTGGTTCGCGGCTGGCTTGCCCTGTTTGAAGGTAACCCACCTAGCCAGTACGCTTGAGTGTGTCCCTGCATAAGGGCACCAATGCGGGCATGCATACCTAAGTTGCGCCAGCAAACGGATTCTTTGAGCGCCGCGCGCGCCGGGGAACGCTGACCAACTGATCGTTTAGCGCCAGAGCGACACCTGGATTGCCCCGAAAAGACACGCTACCAAACTTGGTAGCGTGTTTTTTTTCACACGCGATGCGGGTGTTTGACGGCGGAGCGTGACCAAAAGCAATGCGGGTTGCTTGGGCAGTCCTTATCTTCGCGATCGATCAAGGTTTGGCAAAAGGGGCATCGCGCTACAGCCTACAGCGTTGACTGTGGCGCTGGAAATCGATGACGCAGGGATGCAGACCGCGGGATGGCGACGATATAGGTAGAACGAGTGGGTAGGGACTACGGTGCAGCGCGAGAGCTGCTGGGAAGAATCGACCGCGACAGTACGCATGTCGCGGTGATCGGGCGGGAGGTGACAGCGCACCTCGCCACCATGGCAGCTTTATTTCAGGTGTGCGTTGACCAGCTTGGTCAATTCAAACATCGAGACTTGATCTTTCTGGAAAATCGGGCGCAGCTTGTCGTCTGCATTGATGTTGCGACGGTTCGCGGCATCTTGCAGGTCGTGCTTCTTGATGTACTCCCAGATCTTCTTCGTAACCTCGGTGCGCGGCACAGCTTCCGACCCGATCACGGCGGCCAGTTCGGCGCTGGGAGTCAAGGGCTTCATGAAAGCCGCGTTAGGCTTGCGCGCGGTTGTGGAGGTAGTGGCCATAAGACGGCGCTCCTTCTGGTGATTGGAAAAATGTCCTGCGCCGAAGCATAGCGGTTCCGGATCGTAAAGACAAAGGCATTTATTGTCTGTAGCAACTAAAATAGAGGATCGTTTCATCCTACTGCCATTCGCCTCGTGACCATGACTGAAGTTACCGCTGCACTCAAGGCTATTCAATCCTTTCATTCCGATCTCACCGCCATCCGGCGCGATCTGCACGCGCATCCGGAGCTGGGGTTCGAGGAGGTACGCACCTCGGGCATCGTGGCCGGCGCCCTGGAGGCGATGGGGGTGGAAGTGCACCGGGGCTATGCCAAGACCGGCGTGGTCGGTGTTATTCGGGGACGGACCAACGATAGTGGTCGTATGATCGGGTTGCGCGCGGATATGGACGCGTTGCCCATGACCGAAGACAACAGTTTCAGTCACAAATCGACCAAGTCCGGCCTGATGCACGGCTGTGGGCACGATGGGCACACGACGATTTTGTTGGGTGCCGCCCGCTATCTGGCGCAGACCCGTAATTTTGACGGCACGGCCGTGTTGATCTTCCAACCCGCAGAAGAGGGGTTGGGCGGCGCGAAGGCGATGTTGGAAGACGGGCTGTTCGATACGTTCCCATGTGACGCGATTTACGCGATGCATAACTGGCCCGGCCTGCCGCCTAATACGGTGGGTATCAATCCGGGGCCAATGATGGCCGCAGCCGATCGCTTCGAGGTGGTGATTACGGGCCGCGGCGGTCACGGCGCACATCCTTATCAAACGATCGACCCCGTGCTTGTTGCCGGCCATGTGATCACGGCGCTGCAAAGTGTGGTGTCGCGCAATGTGAATCCGCTGGATTCTGCCGTGGTGTCGATTGGCTCCTTACAAGCGGGGCACCCGGGCGCCATGAGCGTGATCCCGAGTGAAGTTCGCCTGGTGGGGACCGTGCGTACGTTTCGCCGCTCCGTGCAGGAGATGGTCGAGACAAGGATGCGCGGCGTGGTCGAGGGCATTGCAGTGGCTTTTGGCGCCCAGGCCAAGCTCAACTACGAGCGGATGTACCCGGCCACGTTGAATACACCGCAACACGCACAACTAGTGGGCGATATCGCGACCGATATGCTCGGAAAACAGCAGGTGGTGCGCGACTTGGTGCCGTCGATGGGTTCGGAGGATTTTTCCTTCATGTTGCAGGCACGCCCAGGCGCCTACTTCCGCGTGGGTCAGGGTGGCGCCGAGGCAGGATGCACGCTGCACAATACGCGGTACGATTTCAACGACGAGATCATTCCGGTCGGGAGTGCGATGTTTGCTGCCTTGGCCGAAAAAGGAATGCCGCTGGCCGACATCTGATCGTCGCGCGCAAATTCGGTTGCGGCCCACTTGTGCTGCCTGTTCGCTGCCGACTTGCCGCCGAATTAACGCCTATGCCGACTTGCCGCTCATTCAGCCCATCCAGCCCAGTTGCAGCCGACCCGCCGCTCATTTGCCGACCATCTGCCGTCCCCTTGCCGCCGATTTTCTGCCGAAGAGCCACGTGCCGACGAGCCAACGAGCCGCGTGCCGACCAATTTATCGCTAACCAATAAGTGACCTGATTTTATGACTAGCATCACCATCACCCGGCCCGACGATTGGCATCTGCATTTGCGCGATGGCGAGGCATTGGCTGCCGTTGTGGGCGATACCGCACGGCAGTTTTCGCGCGCGATCATCATGCCCAATTTGCGTCCGCCCGTGACGACGACCGAGCAGGCGTTGGCGTATCGCGAGCGCATCCTGACGGCGGTGGCCGGTGCTGGCGTGGCGGCCGATCGTTTTACGCCGCTGATGACGCTTTACCTGACCAATAACACCAGCGCCGAAGAGATCCGGCTCGCCAAAGCGTCTGGCCATGTGTACGCGGTCAAGCTGTATCCCGCCGGCGCGACGACGAACTCGGATGCGGGGGTGACGGATCTGTTGGGCCATTGCACGGCAGCGCTCGAAGCGTTGCAGGCCTGCGGCATGCCGCTTCTGGTGCATGGCGAAGTGACCGATCCCGGTATCGATGTGTTCGATCGTGAAGCGATCTTTATCGATCGTGTGATGATTCCGTTGCGTCGGGCGTTTCCGGAACTCAAAGTGGTGTTCGAGCACATCACGACGCGCGAAGGTGCGCATTATGTGCGCGATGCCGAGGGGCCGGTCGCAGCCACCATCACGCCGCAGCACTTGCTTTACAACCGCAATGCGCTGTTTACCGGTGGGGTGCGTCCACATTGGTATTGCTTGCCGATCTTGAAGCGCGAAGTGCATCGCGAGGCGCTGGTCGAAGCGGCCACTGGTGGCAGCCCGCGCTTCTTTTTGGGCACCGATAGTGCGCCGCATGCACGTGGCCTGAAAGAACATGCCTGTGGCTGCGCCGGTTGCTACACCGCTCTGCATGCGATGGCGTTGTACGCGCAGGCTTTCGAGGCGGTGGGCCGTATCGACAAACTCGAGGCGTTTGCGAGCTTCCACGGCCCTGACTTCTATAGCCTGCCGCGCAACACCGACACGCTTACGTTGGTGCGTGAGGAGACGGTGGTGCCTGACGAGTTGCCGTTCGGCAATACGACGCTGGTGCCGCTGGCAGCCGGTGAGTCGTTGTCGTGGCGCGCCTTGGTGGATACGGCGGCTGCTTAAGCACGGAGCCGGGCAAAGCAGAGCCGAGCAAAGCAGAGCCAGGCACAGCAGGAGCGAAAAAAACCGGCCATGGCCGGTTTTTTTCTCAAGACCCTGAATAAGGCGGCGCGTGCCGCCTTATTCATTTAACGGCAAGCATCATCCGCCGTTTTGCTTGGCTTCGAGCTTTTCCCAGCGTTCGAATTTCGTCTCGAGCGTGGATTGCAGCACCGCCAGGCGTTCGTTGACGCGCTCGACTTCAGCCGGATCTTCGCGATACAGCATGCCGTCGGCCAAGGTGGCTGAGAGCGTGGTTTGCTCGGCTTCGATGGCGGCGATCTCTTCGGGCAGCGTATCGATCTCTTTCTGTTCCCAACTGCTCAAGCGCACACGCTTCGTGGCTTTGGCGGGCTCGGGCACCGGTTCAGGGGTGCTGTCTGCCAGGTCGGCCACGTCCATGTTGTCGGCAAGCGTGGTGGGCGCGGCAGGCGCGGCGGGACGCTGGGCGACCCAGTCATCGTAGCCGCCCACGTAGTCGCGCCAGTGACCGTTGCCTTCGTAGGCGATGGTCTGCGTGATGACGTTATTGAGGAACACCCGATCGTGGCTGACGAGAAGCACGGTGCCGCGATATTCCTGCAGCAGCTCTTCGAGCAGCTCGAGCGTCTCGATATCCAGATCGTTGGTGGGTTCGTCCAGCACGAGCACGTTGGTGGGACGGGCAAACAGCCGCGCCAGCAGCAAGCGGGCACGCTCGCCGCCTGAGAGGCTGCTGACCGGCGAGTTGGCGCGCGCCGGCGAGAAGAGAAAGTCGCCCAGGTAGCTCTTGACGTGCTTGCGCTCGTTGCCGATTTCGACCCATTCGCTACCCGGGTTGATCACGTCGACCAACGAGGCGTTTTCGTCGAGTTGCGAGCGCATCTGGTCGAAGTAGGCGACCGAGACGTTGGTGCCCATGCGGGTGGTGCCGGTATCGGGTTGTAGTTCGCCCAGAATGAGTTTGAGCAGTGTGGTCTTGCCGGCGCCGTTGGGGCCGACGATACCGATCCGGTCGCCGCGCATGACGGTGGTGCTGTAGCCTTCGACCACCACGCGGTTGCCGAAGCGTTTGCCGACGTTTTCGAGTTCGCCGACGAGCTTGCCCGAGCGTTGGCCTTCGGCCAGCGCCAGCGACACATTGCCCACACGATCGCGGCGCTCGGCGCGGTCCACCCGAAGTTGTTCAAGGCGGCGCACGCGGCCTTCATTGCGTGTGCGGCGAGCTTCGACGCCCTTGCGGATCCAGACTTCTTCTTGCGCGAGCAACTTATCGAAGCGCGCATTCTCCAGGCGCTCGGACTCCAGGAACTGGGCCTTGCGAACCTGCCACTGCGAGAAGTTGCCGGGGAAGCTCAGCAGGCGGCCGCGATCGAGTTCGACGATACGGGTGGTGATGGCATCGAGGAAGCGCCGATCGTGGGTGATGATGACCGAGGCGCCGCGCCAGGTGCGCAACATGTCCTCGAGCCAGGCGATCCCTTCGAAGTCCAGGTGGTTGGTCGGCTCATCCAGCAGCAGCAAATCGGGCTCGCCGGCCAAGGCGCGGGCCAGAGCGACGCGCTTGCGGGTACCGCCGGACAGGCCTGCGATGTGAGCATCGGGCGGCAGACGCAGGCGTTCGAGCAGGGCGCTCACGCGCGAGGGGCGCGCCCAGTCTTCGCTGTCTTCGTCCATATCGCAGACGGTATCGAAGATGGTGCGCGAATCGTCGAGTTCAGGCTCTTGCTCGACCGTGGCGACCACGAGGCCGGACGACCGGGCGATGTCGCCGTCGTCAGGCTGCGAGCGGCCGTCCAGCAGGCGCAGGAGCGATGACTTGCCGGCGCCGTTACGGCCGATCAGACCGATGCGCTCACCAGACTGAATGACAAAATCGGCGTGGTTGAGCAGGGGGTGGTGGCCGAAGGCCAACTGAATATCGCTGAGGGTAATGAGTGAGGTGGGCGCCATAACATCCGTGAACTGGAAACGGGGCGCGACCGCGCAATCACGCAGTACGCCCTTCAATAGCCTCTATTGTCTCAGGAACGGGCAATGTGCGTGACCGTGCGGCAGTTCTAAAGCACGAAAACTGTGGTTTTGTGAGCAACTTCGGCGCTGATCGACGCAAATATTTGCATGTTTGCGGCGCGCGCCGGGACCTGCACGACCCGACATTGCGCCGAATGTTCTAGAATGGCGGCGCAAAGCGGATCGGGCAATCGCGTTGCGGCTTGCCGCATCGAGGAAGGTCCGGACTCCACAGGGCAGGGTAGCGGCTAACGGCCGCCCGGCGGCGCGGCGGGTGCAAATCCATCGCGTGAGATTGAGGAACAGGGCCACAGAGACGAGTCTGTCAGGTGGGCGTGCATAACGCACTGGTACGGCCACTCCGTACTGCGCGTGTCGGCAACGATGCGCGGCCTGGCAGGGTGAAACGCGGCAACCTCTACCCGGAGCAACATCAAATAGGCACGCGTGGCGTTTTCGGATGCCGAAGGGCGGCTCGCTCAAGCGTGCGGGTAGATGGCTAGATCGGGTCAGCAATGGCTCGGCGAGAGGAATGATTGCCCGTCGGACTCACGTTCGACGTACAGAATCCGGCCTATAGATCCGCTTTGCACACCCCATTTTTCCTTGAATATTCAACTGCTTGTAAGCGGTTACTGCAACACGTCCCGTTCAAACGTAATAACGGTGACAAATTCGTGACTGCCCCAAGCTTGATCAAACACTTTGAGTTCAATTTGTAACCCCCTGATTTGTTAGGGGGTTTTGATTTTGCTCACTTTGCAAACATCCTCTAAGTCCTTGTTGTGATTGAAAAAAGTGCAACCGTAGCTTGACCCGCTATTCCCGTTCCCGTAGAGTGGGAAAAAGTAGGATTTAGTGCAATTAAGTGGGGTGCATGGGGTGTTTCAAGGAAGCAGCGCGTTAACGCTGGATGCCAAGGGGCGGATTTCGATTCCGACTCGGCACCGCGACGCGCTCGTTTCCCAGGCCGAAGGCCGTTTGACGCTTACCCGCCACCCCGACGGCTGTTTGCTGGTGTATCCGCGGCATGAGTGGGAAAAGAAGCGCGAGCAGATCGCCGCTTTTCCGATGACGGCGCGTGCGCTGCAGCGCCTGCTGCTCGGTAATGCACAGGATGTTGAACTGGATGGATCCGGTCGCGTGCTGATTGCGCCCGAATTGCGCAGTGCCGCGAACATGAACCGGGAAGCCATGCTCCTCGGTATGGGTTCGCACTTTGAACTATGGGATGCCGCAACCTTGGCCGCGCGTGAAGCGGAAGATTTGGCCAAGGGTATGCCGGACGTTTTGAATCAGTTTTCCTTCTGATATCGGTTATGGGTTTTGAACATCGGCCGGTGCTCCTGGCGCCGACGGTAGATGCGTTGTTGGTGCCTGATTTCGGCCAACGCGGTCACCGTCTGAGCGACGAAGAAAGCGAAGCGGAGTACGAGCGCCGCCGTCGTGGCGTTTTTGTGGACGGTACTTTCGGCCGGGGCGGGCACACGCGCGAATTGTTGTCGCGTCTGGCGTCGACGGCACGCGTGGTGGTGTTCGACAAGGACCCGCAGGCGATTGCCGTGGCGCGTGACCTGGCGGCGAGCGACGCTCGCGTGACCGTGGTTCACGATGGATTTTCGAGCATGCCCGAGGCGCTGGCCGAACACGGTATTGCTCAGATCGACGGCGTGATGCTGGATCTGGGCATATCTTCGCCGCAAATCGACGATGCCGAACGAGGTTTTTCTTTCATGCGCGAAGGTCCCCTGGACATGCGCATGGATACGACGCGCGGCCCTACGGCGGCGCAGTGGCTGGCAGATGCCAGTATTGATGAGATGCGGGAGGTCATAGCAACTTATGGCGAAGAACGGTTTGCTTTTCAGATTGCAAAAACGATTGCAGCTCGCCGCGCAGCAGGGCCGCTGCGCACCACGCTCGACCTTGCCGAGCTCGTCGCCGGCACCGTCCGCACGCGCGAAAAGGGCCAACATCCGGCCACACGCACCTTTCAGGCTTTACGGATTTACCTCAATCGCGAGCTCGAGGAGCTGTCTAGCGCCCTCGCGTCAGCGCTGACGTTACTGGCACCCGCCGGACGTCTGGCCGTGATCAGCTTTCATTCGCTTGAAGATCGCATGGTCAAGCAATGCATCGCCGCGGCTGCGCGTCCAGGTGAAGCCATGGCGCGTTTGCCGATCCGCGAAAGTGAAATGCCCCAGCCGCTGTATCGGTCGCTGGGGCGTGTGCTTGCCGACGACGAAGAAATCGCCGGCAATGCGCGTTCGCGTTCGGCCGTGCTGCGTGTGGCCGAACGGACCGATACGCCCCTGGATGCCGCCGGCGCCGCGCACTTCGTGGGGTCGGGCAGCCTGCCGAGCGAACAACGCGCCGCCACGCCTGGCCGCAGCCGTCGCAAGGGAGCGCACTGATGGGCCGAGCCAGCTTGATCGTCGCCACGCTCTTGATGCTGTCCGCCATCTCGCTGATTTCGGCGCGTTATCAGTCGCGCCAACTGTTCATTGAGTATGAGCGCGCCCAGTCGCAGGCACGCGAGCTCGAAATCGAATGGCGCCGCATGCAGGTCGCGCGCGCCGAATTTGCCCGCAACACGCGGGTCGATCAGGCCGCCACCGGCGAGCTGGGCATGATGCCCATCGCGCCTGAGCGCACGATTTATCTCCAATCGACGGCGCAAACGCCGTCGTCAGCACAAACCGGGAGTGCACGATGAAGCGCGTGCCGTTCTTCGATAATCCCGTGCTCCGCGGCCAATTGCCGACCTGGCGTGCGCGTTTGGTGCTGATCCTGCTGTTTCTGGGGTTCACCACCCTGATCGGGCGGGCGCTGTTTCTGCAAGGCTTGTCGACCGAATTCCTGCAGCAGCAGGGTGAGCGTCGCTACGAGCGTACGTTGTCGCTGGCTGCCACGCGCGGCAAGATCCTCGACCGCAACGGCGGCGTTCTGGCCTCGAGCGTGCCGGCCCGCGCCATCTGGGCGATCCCCGAAGATGTGAAGCCCGCGACGCCCGAGCAACTCGAATCGTTGGCCAAGCTGATCGACATGCCGGCGCGCGATCTGCGCGCCCGTCTGTCGGATGAAGACAAGAACTTCGTGTACCTGAAACGTCAGGTGGCGATGGAAGTGGCTGACCAGATCAAGCATCTGGGCGTGCCGGGCGTGCATCAGCAGCCGGAAACGCGTCGTCTTTATCCCGACGGTGAAGTGATGGCCCACGTGGTCGGCTTCAATAGCGTTGAGGATAAGGGTCAGGAAGGCGTCGAGCTGGCCTTCAATAATCTGTTGTCCGGTACGCCGGGCAGCCGCCGTGTGATCAAGGATCGGCTGGGTCGCGTGATCGAAGACGTGCAGGCTGTGGTGCCGCCGGTGGATGGCAAGGATTTGCGCCTGTCCATCGATACGCGCCTGCAGTTTCTGGTCTCCAAGGCGTTGATGGATGCGATGGAAGAGCGCGGCGCGCGTGCCGCCGCTGCCGTGGTGCTGGACGTGCGCACGGGTGAGATCCTCGCGTTGGCAAATGTGCCCACGTTCGATCCCAATAATCGCGAGACACTGAAGAGCTCCAACCTGCGCAACACCGCGATTACCGATACGTTCGAGCCGGGCTCGATCATGAAACCGTTTACCGCCGCGCTGGCGCTGGATCTGGGCCGCATCACGACCTCGACGATGTTTGAAACGGGCAACGGCAAGTTCCGTTATCAAGGCAGCACCATCAGCGACGTGAGCCGCAACGGCACGATCGCCGTGGCCGACGTGCTGCGCCGCTCGAGCAACATCGGGATGACGATGATTTCGGAGCGGCTCGAGCCGCGCGAAATGTGGGATCGCTTTACCGAACTCGGTTTGGGTCAGGCGCCGCAACTGGGCTTTCCGGGCGCCGCACCAGGCCGTCTGCGTCCGTGGGAACGCTGGCGCCTGATCGAGAAAGCGACGATGGCGTACGGCTACGGCTTGTCGGTTTCGTTGCTGCAGATGGCCCGCGCCTACACGGTGTTCGCGCGCGAGGGCGATATGGTGTCGTTGACGCTGGTCAAGCGTGAGAGCGAACCCACCAGCGTGAAAGTCTATCCGCCCAAGATTGCCAAAATGATTCGCGGCATGCTCGAAGCGGCCGCCGGTCCGGATGGCGCGAAAGCGGCGCAAGTGCAGGGCTACCGCGTGGCCGGCAAGAGCGGTACCGCACGCAAGATCGTCGACGGCAAGTACAGCACCAGCCGCTATCGCAGTTCGTTCGTGGGTTTTGCCCCCGTGTCGGATCCGCAGATCGTTGTGGCCGTGACCATCGATGAGCCGAGCAAAGGCGCTTATTACGGTGGTGCGGTCGCCGCGCCGGTATTCGCCAAGATCGTGGGCGGCAGTTTGCGCATGATGGGCGTGCAGCCCGATGCGCCCTTCGAGTCGACAATCGTGGCCGGCATGCAGGAGCCGCGTCGATGAGCGCCGAGATGGCCGCCGATCTGAATTCGATGGCGCCGGCAGGCGCCATCATGAAATGGTTGCGCACCCATGTGGCACCCACGGCCGATCTGCGTCTGGATTCGCGCGCGGTTCAAGCCGGCGACGTGTTCTTTGCTTGCCAAGGCGGCACGCAAGCCGGCCGCAGCTTTATTGCCGATGCCTTGACGCGTGGCGCTGCCGCCGTGGTGGTCGAAACCGAAAGCGGCGACATCGCCGACAGCACCGACGCCGAAGCGGTGCCCCACTTGACGGTGCCTGGTTTGCGCGCCGCGTTGGGCACATTGGGCGACGCCTGGTACGGCGAGCCATCGGCTGCGATCACCGTGATTGCCGTGACCGGCACGAATGGAAAAACGTCGACGGCGCATTGGGTGGCCCAGTCGCTCAATCACGTCGGCAAGCCTTGCGGCATCATGGGCACTTTGGGCACCACGTTGCCCGACGGCACCCAATTGGCGGGCGAATTGACCACGCCGGACGTGTTGTCGATGCATCGCCTGCTCGCCACGTTGCGTGCGGCCGGCGCCGAAGCCGTGGCGCTCGAAGCGTCGTCGATCGGCATGGTGCAAGGCCGTATGGATGGCGTGCGCGTCGGCATTGCAGCTTTCACGAATCTCACGCGCGACCATCTCGATTATCACGGCGACATGGCGGCGTATGAACGCGCCAAGGCGTTGTTGTTTGCGTTGCCGGGCTTGTCTGCCGCGGTGGTGAATGTGGACGACGAGGCGGGTCGCCGTCTCGCCGACACGTTGCCCGCCGGCATGGTCACCGGTTTCGGCGCCACGCCCGAACACGCCGAACGCGCCGCGATCGCGGCGCGCGAAGTTCAGGCGACGGCGCAAGGTCAGGTATTTACGTTGGTCGGTCCTGGCGGCGAAGCACAGATCGTGACGCCGCTGTTGGGTGCGCACAATGTGTCGAATCTCCTCTTGGTGGCTGGCGTGTTGACGCGTCTGGGATGGCCGCTCGCGGCGATCGCGCGCGCCATCGCCAGCGTTGAACCCGTGGATGGCCGTCTGCAAACGGTGGCGGTGCCCGCGGGTGCTGCGCGTGGCCCGTTGGTCGTGGTCGATTACGCGCATACGCCGGACGCTTTGGCGCGCGCGTTGATCGCGTTGCGCCCGGTGGCCGATGCGCGCGGTGGACGCTTGATCTGCGTGTTCGGTTGCGGTGGCGATCGCGATCCGGGGAAGCGTCCGGAAATGGGTCGCGTCACGCAGCGTTATGCCGATGGCGTGACTGTGACGAGCGACAATCCGCGCGGCGAATCGCCGGACGCCATCATTGCGCAGATCGTGGCCGGCATGGTGGCCGCGGATGTGCAACATCGCGTCGTCGCCGATCGCGCGGTCGCCATCATGACCAGCGTCTGGCATGCCATGAATGAAGACGTGGTGCTGCTTGCGGGCAAAGGCCACGAGACCTATCAAGAGGCCGAAGGGCGCAAGACGCCGTTCGACGACCGCGAGTGGGCACGCCTGGCGCTGTTGCTGCCGGCAGTGCGTGGTGTGTCGACCGACACGCGCCGCATCGGCGAGGGCGAGTTGTTCGTCGCGCTGACCGGACCGTCGTTCGACGGTCATGATTATCTGTCGGTCGCGCAAGACGCCGGTGCCTGCGCTGCGGTGGTGGCGACGCGCCGCAGCGACTGCACCCTGCAACAGATCGTGCTCGGACCCACGGGCCCGGCCCTGATGCGTATGGGCCGCGCGTGGCGCGAGCGCTACGATCTGCCGGTGATCACGGTGAGCGGCAGCAATGGCAAGACGACCACCAAGGAAATGATCGCCGCAATCCTGGCCAGTTGGCTGGGTGAAGATAATCGCCTGGCAACGGCGGGCAACTTCAACAACGATATCGGCGTGCCGCTGACGCTCCTGCGATTGACGGCTCGGCATCGTGCGGCCGTGATCGAACTGGGGATGAATCATCCCGGCGAGATGGCGGCACTGGCCGATATGGCGCAAGCGCAAGTGGCCGTGATGACCAACGCGCAGCGCGAGCACCAGGAATTCATGCATTCGGTGGAAGCTGTCGCGCGTGAAAACGGTGAGGCGTTTGCTGCGCTGCCGGCCGATGGCGTGGCCGTCTATCCCGGCGATGATGCCCATGCCGGTGTGTGGGCCGAGATCGTGGGTGAGCGTGCGCACATCACGTTCGGCCTGCGCGGCGATGTGGCGGTGCGCGCCGAAGCGATCCACGCTGAAGACGTGGCCACCCGCTTTCGCCTCGTGACGCCGGCAGGGAGCGCCGATCTGCGCTTGCCGGTGCCGGGTGCCCACAATCTGCGCAATGCGCTGGCTGCGGCTGCCGCGGGCCAGGCGGCCGGCGCGCCGCTGTCGGCCATCGTGCAAGCGCTGGAGAATTTCAGCGCGGTTGCCGGTCGCATGCAAAAGCGCCAGATGGATGACGGTTCGCTCTTGATCGACGACAGCTACAACGCCAATCCGGATTCGGTGCGGGCCGCGATCGACGTGCTGTCCCATTTGCCGCAGCCGCGCGTGCTGGTGCTGGGCGACATGGGCGAAGTGGGCGACAACGGCCCGGAGATGCATCGCGAGGTTGGCGCCTACGCCCGCGAACAGGGCATTGATGCTTTGTACACCTTGGGGAGCGCCACGCCGGCGTCGGTCGAAGCGTTTGGGCAAGCCGGCCGCGCGTGTGCCGACGTGGAAGAAATTTTGGATGCGTTGCGTGCCGTGCAGGCCCGCAGCGTATTGGTTAAAGGGTCGCGCTTCATGCGCATGGAACGGGTAGTGATGGGTCTTTCCGATAAGAACAACAATTCGGCCGCGCCGCGGGGAGATACGCATGCTGCTTGAGATCGCCCGATTGCTGTCCGACGACTTCCGCAGCTTTGCGGTATTCGAATACATCACGTTGCGTGCGGTATTTGCCTGCGCTACGGCGTTGTTGCTTGGGCTGATTGCCGGCCCCCATGTGATCCGCAAACTCACCGAATTGAAGATCGGTCAGGCCGTGCGCGCTTACGGTCCCGAAACGCATCTGGTCAAAACCGGTACGCCCACCATGGGCGGCGCACTGATTTTGATCTCGATCGGATTCAGCACCATTTTGTGGGCCGACTGGAGCAACCGTTTCGTCTGGGTCGTGCTGCTGGTGACCTTCGGGTTTGGCGGCATCGGCTGGATGGATGACTATCGCAAGGTGGTGTATCGCGATCCGGAAGGCATGCCCGCGCGCAAGAAGTTCTTCTGGCAGGCCACCATCGGCCTGGTGGCGGCGGTGTATCTGGCGTTTGCCGTGTCGGCGCCCGCCAATACCGAACTCTGGCCGTTGTTTCGCGACTGGGTGATGAGCGGCTTCACCATGCCGTTGCCCACGCGTGCCGATTTGATCGTGCCGTTCTTCAAAACGGTCAGCTATCCGCTCGGTGTATTCGGTTTCGTGGCGTTGACCTGGGCCGTGATCGTGGGCACCAGCAACGCGGTCAACCTCACCGATGGCCTGGATGGCCTGGCGATCATGCCCACCGTGATGGTGGGGACGGCACTGGGCATCTTTGCCTATGTGGTGGGTCGTGCCGACTATTCCAAATATCTGCTGTTTCCGTATATCCCGGGCGCGTCCGAGTTGATCGTGCTGTGCGCCGCACTGGCCGGCGCCGGTCTGGCTTTTCTCTGGTTCAACGCCTACCCGGCGCAAGTGTTCATGGGTGATGTCGGAGCGTTGGCCTTGGGCGGCGCGCTGGGCACGATCGCCGTGATCGCGCGCCAGGAAATCGTGTTGTTCATCATGGGCGGCGTGTTCGTGGTCGAGACGCTGTCGGTGATGATCCAGGTGACGTGGTTCAAATACACCAAGCGTCGTTATGGCCAGGGGCGCCGCATTTTCCGCATGGCACCGTTGCACCATCATTTTGAAGTCGGCGGCTGGAAAGAAACCCAGGTCGTCGTGCGCTTCTGGATCATCAGCATGATGCTGGTGCTGATCGGTCTTTCCACGTTGAAACTGCGATGAACGATACGGCTGTCACCCACGCTGCGGCACCACACGCCCTGATCCTCGGATTGGGCGAGACGGGTGTCGCCGCCGCGCGCTGGTGCGTGCGGGAAGGCGTGCGCGTGACGGTAGCCGATACGCGTGCGCAGCCTGCGGGCATCGACGCGGTTCGGGCATTTCCGGGCGCTGACGACGTGACGTTCGCGCTGGGTCAGTCGCCTTTCGATACCGGCTTGCTGGCCGGCGTGACGCAAATCGTATTGAGCCCCGGCCTCGCGCCGACCGCACCCGAAGTGGCGGCGCTCCTGGCGCAAGCACAGGTTGCGGGCATCGAAGTCGTGGGCGAGATCGAACTCTTCGCGCGTGCATTGAAGCAATTGGCTGAGCAGCAGGAATACCGGCCGCGCGTGTTGGCCGTGACCGGCACGAACGGCAAAACCACGGTGACGGCGCTTGCTCGCCAGATGGTGGAAGCGGGCGGACTGCGCGTGCGCGCCGCCGGCAACATCAGCCCGGCCGCGCTGACTGCCCTGATCGATGCACTGGATGAAAACGATTTGCCCGATGTCTGGGTGATCGAACTGTCGAGCTTCCAGCTCGAAACGACGACCAGCCTGGTGGCCGACGCCGCCGTGGTGCTCAACGTCACGCAAGATCATCTCGACTGGCATGGCGACATGGCGGCGTATACGCGTGCCAAGGCCCGTATTTTTGCGCGGGCCTCGATTGCGATCGTGAATCGCGACGACGCCGCCGTGATGGCGATGGTGCCCGATACCGCAGCGCTGACGGTACGCAGCTTCGGCCGCGATTTGCCGCCGCTGGTAGGCGATCTCGGCCTGGAAACGGGTAATGGCGTGGCCTGGCTGGTGGCCTCCGAGAGCACAGAATTCGACGATATGCCGGCGCCCGCGCGCCGCAAGAAAAATGCACCGCCGCCCGTGCGTGCAGAAGGCCGCGTGTCGCGGTTGATGCCGGTCGATGCGATGCCGTTGCGCGGTTTGCACAACGCGACCAATGTCCTGGCAGCACTGGCCCTGGGCCGTGCGCTGGATATCGGCTGGGGCCCCATGCTGCGCGCGGTGCGCGAGTATGCCGGTGAACCGCACCGCGCCCAGTTCGTGCGCACGATTCAAGGCGTGGACTTCATCAACGATAGCAAAGGCACCAACGTGGGCGCCACGGTCGCTGCATTGGAAGGCCTGGGTCAACAAGTGGTGTTGATCGCCGGCGGTTTGGGCAAGGGTCAGGACTTTTCGCCGCTCCAACCGGTGGTGGCACAGCATGCGCGCACGGTAGTGTTGATCGGACAGGATGCCCGTTTGATCGGTGACGTGCTGGCATCCACCGGCGTGCCGCTGGTGTATGCCGATACCTTGGATGCCGCCGTGACGGCCGCGATGGCCGCCGCGCAAGCAGGCGACGCGGTACTGCTGTCGCCGGCCTGCGCGAGCATGGATATGTTCCGTAATTATCCGCATCGCGGGCAATCGTTTATCGACGCCGTGAGTGCGTTGGCGCTGGATCACGGAGAGATCGCATGAGCCTGTTCACCGAACTCACGGGCAGTCTCAATGCCGTGCGGCCTGGCCGCACGAAGATGCGCAATTACGATCTGGCGCTGGTGCTGGCCGTTTCGACCTTGCTGCTGCTGGGCGCCCTGATGGTGTACTCGGCCTCGATCGGCCTGGCCGATGGCCCGCGTTATGCGTCCTACGGCAAATACTATTTCGTGATCCGCCACGGCGCCTTCCTGGCGATCGGCCTGGTGGGCGCAGCCGTTTGCTACACGATCCCGACGCGCGTCTGGCAGCGTTGCGCGATTCCGCTGTTTGCCTTTGCAATGTTTCTCCTGGCCGCCGTGCTCGTGCCCGGTATTGGTCGCGAAGTGAACGGGGCGCACCGCTGGATTCCGCTGGGTCCGCTGAACTTTCAGCCGTCGGAGCTGATGAAGCTGGCTGCCTTGTTGTACGCGGCCGATTACACGGTGCGTAAACAAGAGCACATGCAGAATTTTGCACGCGGCTTCCTGCCCATGGCGTTCGCGCTGTGCGCGGTCGGCATGCTGCTGCTGCTCGAGCCCGACCTGGGCGCGTTCATGGTGATCGTGGCCATTGCGATCGGCATTATTTTCATCGGCGGCATCAACGGCGCGTACTTCAGCGCGTTGCTGGGCATGATGTTGACCACCTTCTTCGTGCTGATCTGGATCTCGCCATGGCGCCGGGCGCGCTTGTTCGCCTACCTGGATCCGTGGAACGACGCCAATGCCTATGGCAGCGCGTATCAGCTGTCGCATTCGCTGATCGCGTTGGGCCGCGGCGAGTGGTTCGGCGTGGGACTGGGCGCGAGTGTGGAAAAGCTGCATTACCTGCCCGAGGCGCACACCGACTTCCTGATGGCGGTGGTGGGTGAAGAGCTCGGCTTCGTCGGCGTGTTTTCGGTGGTGACGTTGTTTGCCATCGTGGTGTCGCGCGGCTTCGAAATCGGGCGCCAGGCGATCGCCATGGAGCGCACGTTCAGCGGCCTGGTCGCTAACGGCGTGGCCATGTGGTTCGGCGTCCAGGCCTTCATCAATATGGGCGTGTGCCTTGGGCTGCTGCCCACCAAGGGTCTGACGTTGCCGCTGATGAGCTACGGCGGTTCGGGCATCGTCATGAACCTGTGCGCGCTGGCCGTGTTGCTGCGCGTGGATTACGAAAATCGCGTGCTGATGCGTGGAGGCCGCGTATGACCGGCCGCACGATCATGATCATGGCGGGCGGCACGGGCGGGCACATCATGCCGGGCCTGGCCGTGGCCGAAGTATTGACCGCGCGCGGCTGGCGGGTGCTGTGGTTGGGCAACCCCGATCGCATGGAAGGCCGTCTGGTGCCGGCGCGCGGGTTGCCGCTGATCCCGTTGCGTTTCGCGGGTTTGCGCGGCAAGGGTGCCGCCGCATTGTTGAAGCTGCCGTTCCTGCTTTCGCGGGCCTGCTTGCAGGCTTGGCGCCGGCTGGGCGAGCATGCCCCCGATGTGGTGCTGGGCATGGGCGGTTACGTGGCTTTTCCGGGCGGCGCCATGGCGCGCCTGCGCGGGATTCCGCTGGTGGTGCACGAACAAAATGCGATCGCCGGTACGGCCAATCGGGCACTGGCGCGCATTGCGGGCAATGTGTTGACTGGCTTTCCGAATGCATTGCCGGGCGCGCGCCATCTGGGCAATCCGGTGCGTGCCGATGTGCGCGCACTGCCGTCGCCGGCCGAGCGTTACGGTGCCCGTACCGGTGCGTTGCGCGTGCTGGTCGTGGGCGGCAGCCTCGGTGCCGAAGCGCTCAATACGCTGGTGCCGCAAGCGATGGCGCTGTTGCCGTCCGAGGCGCGACCCACGATCGTGCATCAAGCCGGTGAAAAACATATCGATGCCTTGCGTGCGCGTTATGCGCAGGCCGGTGTGACCGCCGAGTGCCGCGCGTTCATCGACGACATGGCCGCTGAACTGGGCGCCGCCGATCTGGTGATCTGCCGCGCTGGTGCCATGACCGTGGCCGAGATCGCCGCGGCGGGCGTGGCTGCGCTCTTCGTGCCGTTGCCGCACGCCATCGACGACCACCAGACGGCCAATGCGCGCTATCTGGCCGATCACGATGCTGCGTGGTTGTTCAAGCAATCGACGCTGGATCCCACGGCGCTCGCGGATGTGCTCCGCGGGATGCGCCGTTCCGAATTACTCGCCGTCGCCGAGCGTGCGCGCCACTACGCGCGCCCCGACGCCGCCACAGATATCGCTGACGTGTGCGAGCACGCTGCGGGCAAAGTGTCATGAAGCATCGCATCCAACACATTCATTTCGTCGGCATCGGCGGATCGGGCATGAGCGGCATCGCTGAAGTGCTGCTCAATCTCGGCTATGCCATCAGCGGGTCGGATCTGAACGCATCCGCCGTGACGCGTCATCTGGCCGAGCGCGGCGCCCATGTGCACATCGGGCACGATGCCGAGAACGTGAAAGGCGCTGACGCCATCGTCACCTCGACGGCCGTGGCCGGCGACAACCCGGAAGTGATCGCCGCGCGTGCGGCGCGCATTCCGGTGGTGCCGCGCGCAATCATGCTGGCTGAGCTGATGCGCTTGAAGCGCGGTATTGCCGTGGCCGGCACGCATGGCAAAACCACGACCACGAGCCTGATCGCCAGCATCCTTGCCGGCGGCGGCCTGGATCCCACGTTCGTGATCGGCGGCCGCCTGAATTCGGCCGGCGCCAACGCGCGGCTGGGGCAGGGCGACTACATCGTGGTCGAAGCCGACGAGTCGGATGCGTCCTTCCTGAATCTGCTGCCGGTGATGGCTGTCGTGACCAACATCGACGCCGATCACATGGACACCTACGGCCATGACGTGGCCCGCCTGAAAAGTGCGTTCATCGAGTTCACGCAGAAGCTGCCGTTTTACGGCAGCGCCGTGCTGTGCCTGGATGACGCGAATGTGCGGGAAATCATGCCGTTCGTCTCGCGCCCCATCACGACGTATGGGTTGACGCCCGACGCGCAGATCTACGGTCACGATGTGGTGGCGCATGGCACCACCATGCGCTTCAAGGTCGATCGCCGCGATCGCGACGTGGTGCTGCCGCCGTTGGATGTGGAACTGGCCTTGCCGGGTTTGCACAACGTGCGCAACGCACTCGCTGCCATCGCCGTGGCCTCCGAGCTGGGTGTGGCCGATGAGGCGATTTGCCAGGCACTGGCCTCGTTCAATGGCGTGGGCCGGCGCTTCACGCAAGTGGGCGATTTCGCGGTGCCCGCGCGTCAAGGCGGCGGCACCTACACCGTGATCGACGACTACGGTCATCATCCGGTCGAGATGGCGGCAACGCTCGCTGCTGCGCGTGGCGCATGGCCCGAGCGGCGCGTGGTGCTGGCGTTCCAGCCGCATCGCTATACCCGCACGCGGGACTGCTTCGAAGATTTCGTGCGCGTGCTCAGTTCGGCCGACGCCGTGTTGTTGACCGAGGTGTATGCCGCCGGTGAGACGCCGCTGGTGGCCGCGGACGGCCGGGCATTGGCACGCGCGGTACGCGTGGCCGGCAAGATCGAGCCGGTGTTCGTGAATGAAGTGAATGAATTGCCGGCCGCACTGGACGATTTCGTGCGCGATGGCGACGTGGTGATTTTCATGGGGGCGGGCTCGATCAGCCGCATCCCGGCGCAACTTGGAGAACGGGCATGACAGTCGATTTCGGCAAAGTCGGCGTGTTGTACGGCGGTCGGTCGGCCGAACGTGAAGTCTCGCTGATGTCGGGCACGGGCGTGCATGAAGCATTGCTGAGCAAAGGCGTGGATGCGCACCTGTTCGATACCGGCGTGAAAAGCCTGGCCGATCTGGCTGCGGCCGGCTTCGATCGCGTCTTCATTGCGTTGCATGGCCGCTATGGCGAAGACGGCACGCTGCAAGGCGCGCTCGAATTGCTCGAGATCCCGTATACGGGCAGTGGTCCCACCGCGTCCGCGGTCGCGATGGATAAAGTGCTGACCAAGCGTGTGTGGTTGCAAGTTGGTCTGCCCACGCCGGCGTTCGAGTCGCTGGACGAGACGAGCGAATTGCGTACGGTGCCGGATCGCCTGGGACTGCCCTTGATTTTGAAGCCGCCGCATGAAGGCTCCACGGTCGGCATCACCAAGGTGGGGGGCTACTCCGACATGAAGACGGCGTATGCCGAGGCCGCGCGGTTCGACAGCGTGGTGCTGGCCGAACAATTCGTGCTGGGCCGCGAGATGACCATTCCGGTGCTGGGCACCGGGCGCAATGCGCGCGCGTTGCCGGTGATCGAAATCGTGGCGCCCGACGGCAACTACGACTACGAACATAAGTACTTTTCGGACGATACGCGCTACGACTGCCCGGCCGAGTTGCCGGTGGCGCTGGCCGAATCGATGCAGCAGATTGCCGTGGAAGCGTATCGCGCGCTGGATTGCGCGGGCTGGGGTCGTGCCGACTTCATCCTCGATCGCGACAACCGGCCATGGTTGCTTGAAATGAATACGTCGCCCGGTATGACGAGCCACTCGCTCGTGCCGATGGCGGCACGAGCGGTCGGGATGAGTTATGCCGACCTGTGTTTGTCTATCTTGTCCGATGCTGCGCTGAAAGTGCGTAGCCCGGCGCGGATCGCGTAAGGTCAGGATGCTCTGTGTGGAACGACGCTCGCACCATCAACCGTATTGCCAACACGCTCGCCGTGCTGGCGGTGCTGGCCATGCTCGCCGCGGGCTTGGCCTGGGTCGCGCAGCGCCCGTATTTTTCGCTGACGGCAATCGAGCTGGAACCGGTGCCCGACAGCAGCCTGAAATACGTGTCGCCGGGCGCCGTGCGCGCCGCGATCGCGGGGCAGGTGAAGGGCAATTTCTTCACGATCAATCTGGACGAGACGCGCGCGTTGTTCGAGTCGGTACCGTGGGTGCGGCATGCCACGGTGCGTCGCATCTGGCCGAACATCCTGCGCGTGCGCATCGAGGAACAGCAGCCGCTGGCGCTGTGGAACGAAAACGAAATGATCAATACCTGGGGCGAGTCGTTTACGGCGAACACCGGGGAGCTGGACGACGAATCGGACTTGCCGCATTTCGCCGGGCCCGATGGCACCGAGTCGTTGGTGGTGCAGCGTTACGCCGAGCTGGCGCGCTGGTTTGCGCCGCTCGATCTGCAGGTGCGCGAGCTCGATCTGAGTGCGCGCTATGCATGGCGCGCAACGCTGAACAACGGCATGGTGCTGGACCTCGGACGCGATCCGGGCGCGGATGCGCCGGACCCGCACGGGCTGCCCGGAGCGTTGCCTTTTGGTGCGCGCATCGAACGATTCGTACAATTTTGGCCGCAAGTCACGAACAAGCTCGACGGACGGGTTGTAACGCAGGCAGACTTGCGTTATCCCAACGGATTTGCATTGACGCTTGCGCCATTGCCGCCGCCCGAACCCAAGACCAAACCCATTCATTCTCCGCAGAAGAAACGATAACGCCATGACCCGTGACATCAAAGACCTGATCGTTGCCCTGGACATCGGAACCAGCAAGGTTGTGGCCGTCGTCGCCGAAATCCTGCCGGAAGGCCGATTCGAGGTGCTCGGCCTGGGCCAGCACGAATCGCGCGGCATGCGCAAAGGCGTGGTCGTCAATATCGAGACCACGGTCAATTCCATTCAGCGCGCGCTCGAAGAAGCCGAGTTGATGGCCGATTGCAAGATTCGCGACGTGTATACCGGTATCGCCGGCAGCCACATCCGCAGCTTTAATTCCAGCGGCATGGTGGCCGTTAAAGATAAGGAAGTGACCGCGACCGATGTGGCGCGCGTGATCGAAACCGCCAAGGCCGTCAATATCCCCACGGATCAACAAGTGCTGCATGTGTTGACGCAAGAATTCATCGTCGACGGCCAGGAAGATATTCGCGAACCCATCGGCATGAGTGGTCTGCGTCTCGAAGTGCGCGTGCACATCGTGACGGGTGCCGTGAGCGCTGCGCAAAACATCGTCAAGTGCGTACGCCGTTGCGGATTGGAAGTACAGGATCTGATCCTGCAGCCGTTGGCGTCGAGCCTGGCATGCCTCACCGCTGATGAAAAAGAACTCGGCGTGGTGCTGGTCGATATCGGCGGCGGCACGACCGACGTTGCGATCTACACGGGCGGCGCCATTCGTCACACGGCTGTGTTGCCGATCGCCGGCGATCAGATCACCAACGACATCGCCGCGATGCTGCGCACGCCCACGCCCGATGCAGAAGAAATCAAGCTGCGTCACGGCGTGGCCAAGCAAGTGCTGGCCAGCCCGGAAGATGCGGTGGATGTGCCGGGCCTGGGCGATCGCGGTCCGCGTCTGGTCAAGCGCCAGGCGTTGGGCGCGGTGATCGAGCCGCGCGTCGAAGAATTGTTTTCGCTGGTGCAGCAGGTCGTGCGCGAATCGGGCTACGAAGATCTGCTGGCGTCCGGCGTTGTGCTCACCGGCGGTACCGCGCAGATGCCCGGCATCGTCGAGCTGGCTGAAGATGTGTTTTTGAAGCCGGTCCGCGTGGCGGTGCCGGAATATGAAGGCAGTTTGTCGGACGTGATGCGCAATCCGCGCTTCTCGACCGTGATGGGATTGTTGGCCGAAGCACGGATGCAACGTGTCCGGGGCCGCAAGGTGGCCGCGCAGACCGGTAATTTCAAGGGTCTGTTGGCGCGCATGAAAGAGTGGTTCATGAACTGATCCCGCTCACGGCTCGGCTCGGGAGATCGGCGAGGCGGGGCGAGGCAGAGGTGGGCGCCGAGCAGGACAGGCGGGACAGGCAGGACAAGCAATACGGCAGGACAGGCGGGACAAGCAAGACGGCAGGACAGGCAGGAAAGCAGTACCGAACAAGAAGTACCGAACAAGAAGTACCGAATGAGCAGTACCGAACAAGACCTACCGAAGAAATCAGGGCAAGCAGGACAGAACACGCAGGACAAGCAGTACCGGCAGTCGCAGTAGGACGGGCAGGTCGCAGCAGATAGGCGATCGGCTGTTCGCAGCATCAGCAGTCGGCAGTGGGAAGTGGCAGGTGCAGTACCGAAAGATCGCAGTTGGGGGCGTGAGCCCCGAAGCAGGATGCAGGAGAGACGTTTCAAACCCGTTGCGGGCCATTAAGAGCCGGCATCAGCTTTGAGACGATTCCAGGGATGTGGGATTTACGAAATTTTATGAATCGGACTTGAGGGAGTCATCATGATGAACTTTGAAATGTTGGACAACACAACCAAGGGCACCGTTATCAAGGTGGTCGGGGTAGGCGGCGCGGGCGGCAATGCCGTCGCGCACATGATTCGTTCGGGCGTGCAGGGCGTGGATTTCATTTGCGCCAACACCGACGCGCAAGCATTGGCGGCGACTAATGCCCCGGTGCAGATCCGTCTGGGCCGTACCGGTCTGGGCGCGGGCGCAAAGCCTGAGCAGGGTCGTGCCTCGGCTGAAACCGCGCGTGAAGAAATCCGTGCTGCGCTCAACGGTGCACACATGGTTTTCATTACGGCCGGCATGGGCGGCGGTACGGGCACGGGCGCGGGTCCGGTCGTGGCGGAAGTGGCCAAGGAATTGGGCATTCTGACCGTGGGCGTGGTGACCAAGCCCTTCACCTTCGAAGGCAACAAGCGCCTGAAGATGGCTGAAGACGGCATCGGCGAACTCGCCAAGCACGTGCATTCGCTCATCGTCGTGCTGAACGAAAACCTGTACGACTTGATGGACGAAGACGCGACGCAAGAAGATTGCTTCCGTTCGGCCGACGATATCCTGCACAACGCGTGCGCCGGTATCGCCGAAATCATCAATGTGGAAGGTAACGTCAACGTCGACTTCGAAGACGTCAAGACGATCATGGGTGAGCAAGGTCAAGCCATGATGGGTACGGCCAGCGCCAGCGGCGCCGATCGCGCCCGTGTGGCCGCCGAGCACGCCATTGCCTGCCCGCTGCTGGAAGGTATCGATCTGCACGGCGCTCGCGGCGTGCTGGTCAACATCACCGCCAGCCGCTCGCTCAAGATGCGCGAAACGCGTGAAATCATGGAAACCATCCGCGGCTACGCCTCGGACGACGCCACCGTCATTTTCGGTACGGCGTACGACGAGACGATGGGCGAAAGCCTGCGCGTCACGGTGGTCGCCACGGGTCTGGGCCGCGCCGCCGCGCAACAGCAGCAACGTCCCCAACTGGTGCAAAACACCGTCGAAATGCTCCGTACCGGCACCGACGATGCACCGATGCAGATGAACAACGGCGGCAGCGACTACCGCAATCTGGACATGCCGTCGGTGATGCGCAACCCGCGCACGCAGGCGTCGGCTCAGGTTCGCGCGCTCGAAAGCTCCGGCATGGACCACTTCGACATTCCGGCTTTCCTGCGCAAGCAGGCGGATTGATCGACGCAGGACCTGCATGACACCCTCACGCCCGGAGCCTTTCGGTTCCGGGCGGTTGGGGCGATCGTGAGCAAGATGACATCACGGTGAAACGTTTCAATTGGTTGCGCCTCGCTTGGCTTGTGCAGTGCGGCGGACTACAATGGGCAACCAGCGATGATAAGTACTCTCATCTGGAGAGGCCGCTTATTTATCGCGATATTGATTTACACCACATATGTTCCGTCAACGCAGCATCAAAAACCTCGTTCGAACGACCGGCGTAGGCGTCCATTCCGGACGCCGGGTAGAGCTTACCTTGCGACCGGCCGAAGCGAACACCGGCATTGTCTTTCACCGTACCGATCTTCCGGAAGTGGTGGACTTGCCCGCGCGCGCCGACGGCGTGGGCGATACGCGGTTGGCCTCGGTGCTGCAAAAGGGCGACGTTCGCGTCTCGACAGTCGAGCACGTGATGTCCGCATTGGCGGGATTGGGCATCGACAATATTCACGTCGACCTGACGGGCGAAGAAGTGCCCATCATGGACGGCAGTGCCGCCACCTTCGTTTACCTGCTGCGTTCGGCCGGCATCGTGGAACAGAATGCGCCCAAGCGCTTCATCCGCGTGACCAAGCCGATCGAGTACCGCGAAGGTGAAGGCAAGCAGGAAAAATGGGCGCGTCTCGAACCGCATGATGGGTTCTCGCTGGCGTTTTCCATCGATTTTCGTCACCCGGCCATCGACTCGACGGCCAACTTTGCCGAAGTGGATTTCGCCACGCACTCCTATACCAAGGAGATCGCACGTGCGCGTACCTTCGGTTTCGTCAACGAAGTGGAAGCGTTGCGCTCGATGGGTCTGGCCCGCGGCGGCAGCCTCGATAACGCCATCGTGATGGACGAATATCGGGTGCTCAACAGCGATGGCCTGCGTTACGACGACGAATTCGTCAAACACAAGATTCTGGACGCGATCGGCGATCTGTATCTGCTCGGCAAGCCGCTCGTGGCGCGCTACGTGGCCTGCAAGTCGGGTCACTATATGAACAACCAATTGGCCCGCGCCTTGTTGGCGCAGGAAGATTCGTGGGAACTCGTGAGTTACGAGTCCGAAGCGGCCGCGCCCAAGGCGTTTCATCATGAGTGGCAATTTGCCGCTTGAGTGTGTCGCGCGATAGTTGGGCAGCGTCCCCGCTGGCGATAGTGCGGTAGGCAATAAAAGCGATTTTGAGGTAAAAGAAGGACCGGTCGGCGTGGCGCCGTAGCCGGTCTTTTCATTTTTCGAGCGCTATTTTTCGCGGTGATGGGCCAACAGCCGGGCGATCGCATCGGCCAGCGGACCTGGGCGCACATTGGTTTGCAGGGTCTGGAACGCATCCAGCGCGGTGTTGTCCAACGGAACCGCTTCCTTGGGAGCGGGGCGCCGGTAGGCCTGCAGCAGTTGCAGGCTGGCGAGCACGCGGACTTCGACCTCGTTGACCGCCCAGCCTTTTTCGGCCAACGCGGCAGCGATGCTCGGGCCCAACTGCCGCAGTTTGGCAGCGTGTGCAGCGCTCGGCACGGCAACGGTCAACCGCTGGCTGTCGAGCTTGGATACTTTACATACGTCGGCGAGCTGCCGCGGCAACGCGGCGGCGACAGCAGTTTGAATCGCCAGATGGCGGCGTGCTGTTTCGAGCACGCCTGAGCTTTTCGTGTCATTGCCCAGCCATGCAAATGCGGTATGGTCACGCCGTTTAGGGGCGTACCGGGGGCGATTGATGAAAACGCGTTGGCTCATGCGTAACGATTATAGGAATGCAGTGTGAAACTAACAATTGCGTGGGGCCGCGACGGTAACGGTGGCCAGCGCGCCATCGGCGCCGGCGTCCTGGCAACAGTCGCGTGTGCGGTGATCGCATTGGCGGGTGTTGCGGGCGCCTGGACCCAAGACTACCTGACATCCGAGCCCCCCGCCACGATTACCGTCTCCTCGACGGATACCCCCGAGTCGGCCCGTGCGGCCGCTGCGGCTCGCCAGAGCGTGACGTTGCTGTCGGAACGCCTGGGTGCCTTGCAGGCGCGTATGACCGGTATCGAAACGCTGGGCCGCCGTGTGGCTGAAGCCGCCGGTGTGGAATACACCGACTCCGCCGTGCAAGGCGGCTTGGCGGGCGCGCCCGCCATCGTCTCTGAAGGTGCGGCGCCAGGCGAGGGCACACTATCGGCCGAAGCGCTGGGGCGCGAGCTCGACGAGATGTTGATCGGCCTGTCGGGCGAAACGGACCGCATGGCGGTGTATGACCTGGCGCTCACGCACCGGTCGGCGGAAGTGGCGCGTTTGCCCACGACCATGCCGGTCACCGACTTCCCGTATCTCACGTCTTCCTATGGCTGGCGGCAGCATCCGCTGACGGGCCGCTATACCGTTCATGAAGGACTGGATTTTTCTGCCCCGCCCGGCACGCCGATTCTGGCCGCGGCCGGTGGCGTGGTGGTCGAATCGTCGTTTCATCCGAGCTACGGCAATATGGTCGAAATCGACCATGGCGATGGTCTGATGACGCGTTATGCCCACGCGCAGGCGTTGCTAGTCAAACGGGGCGACCTGATCGAACGGGGCCAGCTCGTGGCGCGGGTAGGGTCGACCGGACGTTCGACCGGCCCGCATCTGCACTTCGAAGTGCGCCTGGCCGGTCAGGCTTTGGACCCCAAGCTTTTCCTCGGCGCACCGCGCAGCGCCCCGCCGCAGCTCGCTGAAGCGTCAGGCAATGCACGCTCGCCGCGCTAAGCGGCGCGTTGCGTTAAACTGATTCGTTTCCCGGCGGGTTCGACCGCTCAACTCTTTCGCCTCAGTGTCACGCGCGACCGCTCGATAGGGCAGGTAGCGTGTGCGGCCCACAAGACGCATGGTCTCTTTTCTCAAGAAGCTTATCGGTAGCCGTAATGACCGGTTGCTGAAGCAGTATCGCAAGCAGGTCGCAAAGATCAACAGTTTTGAGCCGCAGATTTCGGCGCTCTCCGACGCCGAGCTGGCCGCAAAGACTCAAGAGTTTCGCGATCGCCACGCGCAGGGCACGTCGCTGGACGACTTGTTGCCTGAGGCGTTCGCCGTGGTCCGCGAGGGCGGCAAGCGCGTGTTCGGCATGCGGCACTTCGACTCGCAGATGTTGGGCGGTATTGCACTCCACAGCGGCAAGATTGCCGAAATGCGTACGGGCGAAGGTAAAACGCTCATGGCCACGCTGCCCGTCTACTTGAACGCGATCGCGGGCAAGGGCGTGCACGTCGTCACGGTCAACGATTACCTGGCACGTCGCGATGCGCAGTGGATGGGCCGCTTGTACGGCTTCCTGGGCATGACGGTCGGCGTGGTCGTGCCGCAGCAGCCCAACGAAGAGAAGATGGCGTCCTACGCGGCCGACATCACGTACGGTACGAACAACGAATTCGGTTTCGATTACCTGCGCGACAATATGGAATACCGTTTGGAAGACCGCCGTCAGCGCGGCCTCTTCTACGCCATTGTCGATGAAGTGGATTCGATCCTGATCGATGAGGCGCGTACGCCGTTGATCATTTCGGGCCAGGCCGAAGATCACACCGAACTCTACATCCGCATGAACGCCGTGCCGCCCATGCTCACGCGCATGGCGAGCGAGCCCAAGCCGCAAGAGCCCGAACCCGAAGGCGACTTCTGGGTCGACGAGAAAAGCCAGCAGGTTTACCTGTCGGAAGCCGGTCACGAGCACGCCGAGGAAATTCTCGCGCGCCTGGAGATCCTGCCGGCCGGCGAATCGCTGTACGAGCCGCGTCATATCGCGCTCATGCACCATCTGATGGTGGCGTTGCGCGCCAATAATCTGTTCTTCCGCGACCAGCAGTACGTCGTGCAAGACGGCGAAATCGTCATCGTCGATGAATTCACGGGCCGCCTGATGGTGGGTCGTCGTTGGTCCGATGGGCTGCATCAAGCCGTCGAAGCCAAGGAAGGCGTACGCATCCAGAACGAGAACCAGACGCTTGCGTCGATCACGTTCCAGAACTACTTCCGCATGTACGCCAAGTTGGGCGGCATGACGGGTACGGCCGATACCGAAGCCTACGAATTCCAGGAAATCTACAGCCTGGAAACGGTCATCATCCCGACCAATCGGCCGATGGTGCGCAAGGATCAAAACGATCAGGTCTTCAAGACCACGCCCGAAAAGTACAACGCCATTCTGCTGGACATCCGCGATTGCCATGAGCGCGGTCAACCGGTGCTCGTGGGCACCACCAGCATCGAAAACTCCGAACTGCTGGCCGGCTTGCTGAAAGAAGCCAAGCTGCCGCATGAAGTGCTCAATGCCAAGCAGCATGCACGCGAAGCCGAGATCGTGGCCGACGCGGGCAAGCCCGGTCACATCACGATCGCCACGAACATGGCCGGTCGCGGTACCGATATCGTGCTGGGCGGCAGCGTCGAGAAGCAAGTGGATGCCATCCACGCCGACGCCGCGCTTTCCGAAGCCGAAAAAACCCAACGTATCGAAGCGATCCGCGCCGCTTGGAAGCCGGTGAATGAAGAAGTGAAGGCCGCAGGCGGGTTGCGCATCATCGGCACCGAACGCCACGAATCGCGCCGGATCGATAACCAGCTGCGTGGCCGTGCCGGCCGCCAGGGCGATCCCGGTTCGTCGCGCTTTTATCTGTCACTCGAAGATTCGCTGATGCGTATTTTCGCGGGCGATCGGGTGCGCGCCATCATGGAGCGTCTGAAGCTGCCCGAAGGTGAGCCGATCGAAGCGGGCGTGGTATCGCGCTCCATCGAAACGGCCCAACGCAAGGTGGAAGGCCGCAACTTCGATATCCGCAAGCAATTGCTCGAATACGACGACGTCTCCAACGATCAGCGCAAGGTGCTGTACGCGCAGCGTAACGACGTGCTCGAAGCCTCGTCGGTGGGTGAAACCATCGGCAATCTTCGCGATGCCGCCATTGCGGATCTGGTGCATGCCCATCTCCCCGCCGGTTCGGTGGAAGAGCAGTGGGACGTGGCCGGCCTGCAAACGGTGCTGGCTGCGGATTGGCAACTGGATTTGCCGCTCGTGCAGATGGTCGAGAAAGACGGCAATCTGACCGAAGAAGACGTGCTGAAGATCGTTCAGCAAGCGGCAGCCGACGTCTACAGCGCCAAGATCGCGCTGGTGGGCGAAGAGTCGTGGTCGCAGTTCGAGCGTTCGGTCATGTTGCAGTCGATCGATACGGCTTGGCGCGAGCATCTGTCGTCGCTGGATTTCCTGCGCCAGGGTATTCATCTGCGCGGTTACGCGCAAAAGAACCCCAAGCAGGAATACAAGCGCGAGGCGTTCGAATTGTTCTCGGGCATGCTCGATCGCATTCGCGACGACGTCGTCAAATTGTTGATGACGGTGCGTGTGCAATCGGCCGAGCAGGTCGAAGAAGCGACTGAAGCCGAGCAGGCTCAGAACCAACTGCAAAACGTGCAGTATCACCACTCCGACTACGAAGAAGCGTTGGCGACTGCTGCCACGAATTCCGCGCCGGCGGACGATACCGTGCGCAATGCGTTGCCCAAAGTGGGCCGCAACGATCCCTGCCCGTGCGGCAGCGGCAAGAAGTACAAGCAGTGCCACGGTAAGTTGAGCTAAAGGAGAAATCGGTATGTATCCCGTCGGACGTACCGAATTCGACCATGCCGTCATCATGGTGCGCGATCAGCTCGATACGTTGTCGCCGCACTATGAGCGGCAAGGTTTTTCACTAAGCGATGTGGCCGTGCACAACCTGGGGTCGTGCAACCGGTTGATCGCGCTCGAAAACCTGTATATCGAACTGCTGGGCTGGCCCGCGGGCAAACCGCCGGTACGCAAGGAAATCGCCGATTCGGCGCTTGGCCTGGAAGCGCTGGTGTTTCGCACGGCCGATGCGCAAGCGACGTTCGAGCGTTTGAGTGGGTTGGGCTTCGAGGTCAACCCGGTGCAAGAGCTGTCGCGATCGCTGGTCTATCAAGGCGAAACGGTTGAGGCCAAGTTTCAGAGCGTGCGCTTTGCCAAGCAGCCCATCCCCGGATTGCGGATGTATTTCTGCCGCCATTTGACGCCCGAATACGTGTGGGTGCCTGAGTTGATGGCGCATGCCAACGGCGCGCGCACCGCCACGCGCATCGAGGTGGCAGCGCCTGACGCTGCCGCCACCGCGGCGCTGCTGGCACGTGTGGTCGATGTGCCTGCACGCCAGGCCGACGATCATTGGGAAATCGCACTAGCGAATCTGACGCTGTCGATTCGCCCCGACGCCAGTCTGGAAGAGCCCAAGCCAGCATCGATCACGATCGAGAATCGCGAAGGCATGCACTATTTGCTGGACGTCGGCACGCCCAACTGAAGGGCGTTCACTGCCCGTGTTACTCGGCCGAGCGTGCCGTGGCGGGGGCGGGGCCGCTGCGATGATGTTGTCTGGCCTTGATCCCCACAATGAATGCTGTGACGGTGAGCATCGCTGCCGCGACGGCGAGCACGGTCACGAAGCCGCGATCGAATGCCGCTTTGGCAAGGGCAATCAGCGCATCGCGTTCTGGGCCTGCCAACTTTTCTGCCACGATCAGCGCCTCATCCAGGCTATCTCGAGCAGCGGCGGGTGTGAATGCCGCCGGCGCCGGGGCCATCGAAGCGGTGTAGATCGCCGAGAGCAAGCTGCCCATTACGGTGACGCCAATGGCGCCACCCAGTTCGTACGACACCTCTTCTACTGACGCCGCCATCCCGGCGCGCTCGGGCGGTGCACTGTGCATGATGGTGCTGGATGCGGCCGTCATCGTGGCGCCGATACCGGCGCCGAGGATGCTCAATGCCGCCACCTGCGCCACGACCGCCGACTCGTACAGCATCACATAAGCCCCCATTCCCACGCCGGACATGAACAGCGCCCACGACAGCAGCCGCTGACTGCCCACGCGCGGCAGCAGGTGGCCCGCTACCGGTCCGGCCACGAATGAGGCCAGCGGCAGCGGCAGGATGAAGAGGCCCGCCTGCAAGGGCGACATGCCTTGCACCAGTTGCAGCCATTGGCTGAAGACGAGTTCCATGCCGATCAACGTGGCGGCGGCCACCAGCGCGGCAGCGACGGCCGGGGTAAAGCCAGGCGTGCGGAAGATGCGGAAATCCAGCATGGGGTCAGGGCTGGCACGTTGGCGGCGCACGAAGAGCACGATGAACGCCACCCCGAGCAGGAAGGCCGCCGCAGCGGCTTCCAACGAAGGATCCCGTTTGCCGAGTTCCTTGATCGCATAGGCCAGGGCGATCAGCCCCACCATCGCTTGCAACGATCCCAGCAGATCCCAGTGACGTGCCGGGTTGCCCGTGCTCGGCGGGATCAGGGTAACGGCGGCAATCAATGCCGCGATCACGATCGGCACATTGATCAGAAACACCGAGCCCCACCAGAAATGCTCGAGCAGCAGGCCGCCCAGCACGGGGCCAAAGGCCGCGCCGCCGGAAGCCACAGCGGCCCAGATGCCGATGGCCATTGCGCGTTCGCGTTCGTCGAGAAAGGTCAGGCGAATGATGGACAAGGTGGCGGGCATCATCATCGCCGCGCCCACCGCCAACAGCGCGCGGGCGGCGATCAGATAAGCCGGCGTGGGCGAGAACGCGGCGCAGAGCGATGCCACGCCGAACACGACCAACCCGGCAATGAAAAGCCGGCGATGCCCGAGCCGGTCGCCCAGTGTGCCGGTGCCCAGCAGCAAGCCGGAGACGACCAACGCGTAGGCGTTTACTATCCACAGCTTTTGCGATGCGTTGGCGTTAAGCGCGTGGGTGAGCGTGGGCAACGCTGTGTACAACACGGTCATGTCGATAACGATGAGAAACAGTGCGCTGGAGATCACGGCCAGGATCAGCCAGCGCTTGGGCGACTGTTCATGCGCAATCGGCGTTTTCGGAATATTCGCTTCCACTTCCACGTCCATCATGATTAAAATACGATCGTATTCTAAAGGAAAATTCAGATGAGCAGGCAACCTGTGATCGATCGCAATGCCGTGTTGAACGCCGTGGAAGCGCTGGTGCGCGAACAGGGCGTGGCCGGCTTGACGATCGGTGCGGTTGCGCGTGCCGCCGGTATCAGCAAAGGTGGGGTGCAATCCGCCTTCGGCACCAAGGCGCAACTGGTGCAGGCGGTGTTCGATCGGTGGACGGCGGATTACGACACCTCGGTGGCGACACTTGTGGGCCATGCACCCGGGCCGATCGACGCCTTTGCAGGGCATGTGGAAACGACGCGCAGGATGGACAACGCCGAAGCTGATCGCGCGGCTGGGTTGATGACCGCCATGCTGTCCACGCCGGATATCCGCACGCAAGTGAGCGCCTGGTACCGCGCCTTGCTGGACCGTGTCGATCCACATACCCCCGAGGGACGTCAGGCGCGGCTCGCGTTTCTGGCGACTGAAGGCGCGTTTCTATTGCGATCGTTCGGCATCTTGCAGATGACCGAGGCGGAATGGGCGTCGATGTTTGAGGATATTGGACGGCTGATGTCGGAAGGGCGCGAGCCGAAAGTGGGTGACCAGAAAGGAGGCGGCCAGAAAGTAGGCGAGCAGAACGTAGGCAACCAGGAAGTGGCCAACCAGAAAGTGGCCAACCCGGAAATGGGCAAGCCGTAAAGGCGCAGGAACGTCGGTACGCGGCCAGCGAAGGTGCAGGCGCACCAGGCCGTGCGCCGCGCGCATTCGCCGTCTCGCGGGGCCTCTACACCAGCCCGCGGATCCCCGCCACACCGTGTGCGCCGTACGACTGCGCGATCGCCAGCGTATCGGCGGATTGCCCGCCCAACGCAAACACCGGGATCCCCGCATCGGCCAACATGGCCGCAAACCCGGTCCAGCCGCAGCCGGGATCGCCGGGGTGTGAGGCTGTGGGAAGCACGGGGCTCAATACTGCAAAATCCGCTTCCAGCGCGCGCGCTTGCGTGATCTCGGCGGCCGAGTGCGCCGATACGCCCACCAAGGCGGTGGGTGCAAGCACGGGGCGGGCGGTCAAGACGTGGGCATCTCGCGCACGCAGGTGTACGCCGTCGGCGCGGGCCCACCATGATGGCGGGTGCACGCTGTTGACCAGCACCCGGGCGCCGGCCGCATGGCAACGCGCCACAACGCGCTCCAGCGCTGCCAGGCAGCTTGCGCTGTCCGCACCTTCATCCCACTGTGGCTCGCGCCACTGCAGCAGCTTGAGGCCGCCAGCGAGGGCGCGATCCAGGCGTTCGAGGTATGCGTCGACCTGATCCTCGCCGCCAATGGCGGTGATGGCATAGGTATCCGGCAGCCGCAGCCACCGCAGTGGGGGATAAGTGGCGGGCAGCACATCGCCCAGCGTGGGCGCGTCGGCCGCGTGCACCCATTGCAGATCCTGGTTTTCCAAGCCGCGCGGTTCGCCCGTCCAGCCGGTGACGCGGCAAAAGGCGAGTCGCACGGTGGTGGTGGGGTAGGCGTGCACGTAGGTGACCCACGGCGTGGCGGCAGTGACGCTGATGCCGAGCTCTTCATGCAGTTCGCGGGCCAGCGCTTCGAGCACGGTTTCGCCGGGCTCGAGCTTGCCGCCCGGCAGTTCCCACCATCCCGACCACGGCTTGCCTTCTGGCCGCTGCCCGAGCAGCACGCGGCCGTCGCGACCGACGAGCACGCCGACGGCGACGTCCGTGATCTTGCGCTCGGCGGTGTCGCTGCCTGAAGGTTTTGCCGGGTGGCTATCGTTTGCGACACGGGTCGAGGCATTGTTGGGACCGTCGGTCGCACGCGCCGTCGCCTGCTTCGGCTCAGACATATCGTGCCGACCAGTCGCGCGCAAACTGATGTGCCACGCGGCCCGAGCGCGAACCGCGTTCCAGCGCCCACTGCAGCGCTTCGGTGCGCGACTCGGCAATGTGCGCCTCGGGGCAACCCAGCACGCGCAGCCAGTGATGCACGATGTCGAGATAGTCGTCTTGCTTGAAGGGGTAGAACGACAGCCAGATGCCAAAGCGCTCGGACAGCGAAATCTTTTCCTCGACGGTTTCGCCGGGGTGGATTTCGCCATCGCTTTGATGCTTGGCTTGCAGGTTCTCGCTCATGTACTCCGGCATGAGATGCCGGCGATTGGAGGTGGCGTAGATGAGCACGTTATCGCCTGACGCCGAGACCGAACCATCGAGTACGGACTTGAGCGCCTTGTAGCCCGCTTCGCCCTCTTCGAAAGACAGATCGTCGCAGAATACGACGTAGCGTTCGGGGCGGCCGGCCACAAGTTCGACGATATCGGCCAGATCGCCCAGGTCGCTTTTATCGACTTCGATCAAGCGCAGGCCCTCGGCACCGTACTGCGCCAGCATGGCTTTGACCAACGAGCTTTTGCCGGTGCCGCGCGCCCCGGTCATCAGCACGTTGTTGGCCGGTTTGCCGCGCAGGAACTGGCGCGTATTGCGATCGATGATGTCTTTCTGGCGGCCGATGTGCTGCAGGTCGTCGGGCGCGATGCGGGCCACGTGCCGTACGGCATCGAGCCAACCGCGCGCGCCGCGCTTGCGCCACCGGAAGGCATGCGCCGTCCAGTCGATGTCGGGCGGTGCCGGCGGCAGATAGGCTTCGAGTTGCGCCAGCACGCGCAACGCGCGCGCCGTCAGCGCGGTAAGGTCGATGTCGGACACGTCTTGCTCCGGATGCGCTTACGAGCGGTAGTCGGCGTTGATGGTGACGTACTCATGCGAGAAGTCGCAGGTGTAGACGGTATCGGCCACCGTGCCGCGGCCAAGTGCGATACGCACGAGAATCTCGGCCTGCTTCATCACGCGTTGCCCGTCGGCTTCCTTATAGTCGGGATTGCGGCCGCCATCGCAGGCGACCAGCACATCGTCGAGCCACAGGCGCAAGCCATTGACGTCGAGGTCGTCGATGCCGGCATAGCCGATGGCCGCCAGAATGCGGCCCAGATTGGGATCCGACGCAAAGAACGCGGTCTTGACCAGCGGCGAGTGCGCCACGGCATACGCCACCTTGAGGGCTTCCTCGGTGGTGCCGGCTTCTTCGACCTGGATGGTCATGAACTTGGTGGCCCCTTCGGCATCGCGCACGATCTTTTGCGCGAGTTCGCGTGCGGCATCGGCGAACGCATCGCGCAGCACAGCGTAGTTGGCGTCCGATTCGGCGTCGATCTGCAGACCGGACTTGCCCGTGGCCATCACGATGAAGGAATCGTTGGTGGAGGTGTCGCCATCGACCGTAATGCGATTGAACGACACGTTGGCCACATCGCGTGCCAGACGCGCGAGCACGGGTTGGGCGATGCCGGCATCCGTACCCAGAAAGCCCAGCATGGTGGCCATGTTGGGACGGATCATGCCGGCGCCTTTGCTCACGCCGGTGAAGGTGACCGTACGGCCGCCGATCTCGACGCGGCGCGACACCACCTTGGGCAGCGTGTCGGTGGTCATGATGCCGTGCGCCGCTTCCATCCAGTTGTTGGGGCCGAAGGCGGCGATGGCGCGCGGCAGGCCGGCGGTGAGGCGGTCGACCGGCAGCGGCTCGAGAATGACGCCGGTGGAAAACGGCAGGATCTGCGCGGGCGGCACGCCCAGCAGATCGCCGAGTGCGGCGCAGGTGGCGTTTGCAGCGTCCAGGCCCGATTGACCGGTGCCGGCGTTGGCGTTGCCGGTATTGATGACGAGGGCGCTGATGGGGCCGCCGGCGGCCAGATGCGCTTCGCAGATCTGAACGGGTGCGGCGCGGAAGCGGTTGAGCGTAAACACGCCGGCCACCGTGGTGCCGGGCGCAAGGCGAAATACCGTCAGGTCGCGGCGGTTGGCTTTACGAATGCCGGCTTCGGCGACGCCGATCTCGATACCCTCGACGGGGAAAATGTCGGCTGCTTGCGGGATGTGAAGATTGACGGCCATGCGCCCTCCAGGAAGAACATAGCCTTTTATTATCCCACCGTTACCCGTGTTGCGTTGTGACCGTGATCACGCCTTGTCGTGCCGGTCGGCGACCACGTGCAGCTTGAGCTCACCCAGCACCTTGAAAAGCGCATCGCGGCTGCTTTCAGGCAGCGCGCCAAACATATTCTTGATCCACGTTTCGTGAGCGCGCGCCATCTTGGCGAACGATTTTCGGCCCAGCGGCGTGAGCTGGATCAGGGAGCTGCGGCGGTCGGTTTCGATTTTCGTGCGCACCACCAAACCCTCTTTCTCAAGTTGATCGGTAATGCCGGTGATATTGCCGTTGGTGACCATCATGTGGCGCGACAGCTCACCCATGCGCATGCCCGTAGGGGCACGTTGCAGTTGGGCCATCAGGTCGAAGCGCGGCAGGGTGGTGTCGAACTCGTTACGCAGGCGGCTGCGGACATCGCTTTCGATGAGGTTGCAGCACGTGAGCAGGCGCAGCCAGACGCGCAGATCCTGATGGTCGTCGGGGGCGGCTCGGCTTTCGAGGTCGGGCATCGGAATCATGGCGGAACCTTCAGGCGGAGACATGGGAGGATGCGGTCGGCAGGCGCATCTGATCGAAGATGGCACGCGTGAGCGGCGTAGCGGGATCGCTCAACGCCAGCACGATATCGAAGTGGTTGGTGTGTGGCATGGGCACGTCGATACCTTGGAAGCCTCGTGCTTGCCAGGCCGCCAGATAATCGCGGCTCTGCCGCTTGAACTCGTCGGTTTCGCTGCCGCCATAACTCACGATCAGCGGACATCCCTTTGCGGGCAGATGATCGATCGGGCTATTGCGGATCGCGTCGTCTTCCGACAGTTGCATCCATTCGTTGATGTGCGTGTGCGGCAGGGGGCGCAGATCGAACAGCCCGGAGAGGGGCGCCGCGCCCCGCACCACATCGGTGGGCACGCCGTAGTCGGCATGCCAGCCTGCAGCCAACAACATCCCGGTGAGGTGTCCGCCGGCGGACGTGCCGCATACATGGATGCGTGCGGGATCGCCGCCGTATTGCGCAATGTGGGTATGCACCCAGGCAAGTGCGCGACGGGTTTGATCGACGATGCGATCGAGCGTGACGGCGGGTGCAAGCGAATAGTTGAGCGCGACCACCACGGCGCCCGCAACGGTAAAGGCCGGTGCCATGCCGCTCGATTCTTTTTGGCTCAGCAGGCGCCAGTAGCCGCCATGGATAAAGAAGAACACGGGGGCTGCGCTGGGTGCGCTGGCCGGCCGGAAGATATCGAGCACCTCGTCGGGATGATCGCCGTAGGCGACATCCGTGTCGCAGGCGAGCGTGGCCCGCGCGTGCGCGCTCTCGCTTTCGTATTGCTTGAGAATGGGCCAGATATCCGGTACCGTTGCCCGCGCTTTGTATTGCACGTCGAGGCCGGACTGATCGTAATCGCGATAAAGAGAGGTCATGAACCGTCCGTCGCCTGAAGCGAAATGAATAATAAAAACCCGCAGCAAGATCGACCAAGAGCCGCTTCGGAATCGACCCCGAACGGCCCGCAAAGCAAGCATGGGTGTAAACCCTAGACTTGTTTTGCCGATTACTTTAAACCTAAACTATGCAGCATGCCAGCACCGTGTGATCACACGAGGTTCGGTCGGTTTTTCACATCGCTTTTTTCGTCATTGCCTCACAGGGCGCGTCGCCGCGCAAGGAGCTTCACATGCGTTTCACGATGTCAGTACTGGCCGCCGCACTGTTGGTGCCGAGTCTGGCTGCTGCCCAAACCATCAAGGTCGGCATCGCCAACGATATTTCGGGCCCGTTCTCGGCCCTGGGCGCCGAAGCGCGTGACGGCTTCAACCTCGCGATCAAGCAACTGGGTGGCAAGCTCGGCGGTCAACCGGCCGAATTCATCCAGACCGACATGGCCGGCAATCCCGATCAGGCGCGTCAGTTGGTCTCGCGTTATCTGCAGCGCGAAAAAATCGATTTCTTTACCGGCCCCATCGGTTCGAACGTGGCGCTGGCAGTCGGGCCCTCGCTCTTCGCCGCCAAGGTGCCGTATCTGTCGAACAACCCCGGCCCCAGCCAGTATGCCGGCGCACAGTGCAATGCGTACTGGTTCGGCACGTCGTATCAGAACGACGCCTTCCACACGGCCGCCGGCAAGATGGCCAAGGATCGTGGCTTCAAGAATATGTTCATCCTGGCACCCGACTATCCGGCCGGCAAGGATGCGCTCACAGGCTTCAAGCGCGGCTATGAAGTGGCCGTGTCGCAAGAGCTGTATTCCAAGCTCGGCCAGATCGACTACGCCGCCGAAATCGCGCAGATTCGCGCCGCCAAACCCGACGCCTTGTATATCTTCCTGCCGGGCGGCATGGGCATCAATTTCATCAAGCAATTCAACGCAGCCGGCCTGGCGCAGTCGATCAAGCTGATCGGCCCGGGCTTCTCGGCCGACGAAGATGTGATTCAAGCCGTGGGCGAGCCGATGTTGGGCATGGTCAATACGGCAGAGTGGGCGCACGATCTGGATGTGCCGGCCAACAAGGCATTCGTGGCCGCGTTCCGCAAGGAATACAACAATCGCTATCCGTCGGTGTACGCCGCGCAAGCCTTCGACGTCATCATGTCGATGGATGCCGCCGTCAAGCAGGCGGGCGGCAAGGCGAGCGATCGCGAAGCCATCCTGACTGCGCTGAAAAAAGCCGACTTCCCGTCGGTGCGCGGCAAGTTCGCCTACGGCAAGAACAACTATCCGATCCAGGCCTATTACGTTCGCACCATCGTCAAGGATGCCGACGGCCGCGTGACCAACAAGCTCGACGGCAAGGTATTCGAGAGCTATCAGGACGTGTACGTCGACGAGTGCAAGCTCTAAGCACGCCAGGCGCGCACGGCATGACCGCGCGCGCCACTCTTCATCCATAAACGATGCATGCCGCTCCGCTCGCCGGGGCGGTGGCCATGGGGAAATCGTTTTGACATCGACGTTGTTGATCGAGCAATTGCTCAACGGCCTGCAGTTCGGGCTGATGTTGTTCCTGATCGCCGCCGGCTTGACGCTGGTGTTCGGCATCATGGACATCATGAATCTCGCGCATGGTTCGCTGTACATGGCGGGCGCTTATGTGGCGGCCGATGTGATGCAGCGCACGGGTTCGTTCATGGTGGCGGTGCTGGTCGCCGCCGTGGTGACGGGGCTCGTGGCCGCCGTGCTCGAAATCGTGCTCATCAGAAGATTGGCCGTACGCGACCATCTGGCGCAGGTGCTGGGCACCTACGCCATCATTCTGATCGCCGACGACGCCGTCAAAATGATCTGGGGCGCCGCGCCCGTCATGCTCAATATGCCGGCCATGCTGTCCGGTCCGGTGCGGCTGACCGAAGAATTGTTGTATCCCGCTTATCGCATCATGATCATCGCGGTGGGTCTGGCCGTGGCGGTGGGGCTGTATGCCTTCGTCACGCGCACCCGCGCCGGCGTCCTGGTGCGCGCGGGCGCGTCCAATCGCCAGATGGCCACGCTGATGGGCGTGCGCGTGCCGTTGCTGTTTCTGGGCGTGTTCACGTTGGGCACGGTGCTCGCCGCCGTCGCCGGCGCCTTGCTTGGACCGATCACTGCAGTGCAGATCGGCATGGGCGAAGACATCCTGATCCTGGTGCTGGTGTGCATCGTGATCGGCGGTATCGGGTCGATTCGCGGCGCGTTCGTGGGCGCGCTGCTTGTGGGCTTTGTGGACACGGCAGGGCGGGCCTTTCTGCCCAGCCTGCTGCGTGAGGTTGCGTCGCCCTCGGTGGCGGCCAGCGTGGGCCCAACGCTCGCGGCGATTTCAATTTATGTGCTGATGGCGGTGGTGTTGGTATTCCGTCCGTCCGGTCTCTTTCCGGCGCGAGGCTGAGATGACGATGCGCCCTACATTGTGGTTGACCCTGTTTGCATTGGCCTTGCTGATCGCGGTGCCGTGGATTGCACCGATTTTCGATCTTGAATTCTACGTGTCGCTCGTGCGGCGCATCTTGATCTACGCGCTGGCGGCGACGAGCCTGAACCTGATTCTCGGATACGGCGGAATGGTGGCGCTGGGGCATGCGGCTTTCTTTGGCGCGGGTGCCTATGCCGTCGCCATCCTGGGTGCTTCCGGCATCACGGCAGCCGCGATCGTCTGGCCGGCGGCCATGCTGCTTTCGGGCGTGCTGGCCTTGATCGTGGGGGCGATATCGCTGCGCACGCGCGGGGTGTACTTCATCATGATCACGTTGGCGTTCGCGCAGATGGTCTATTACGTGTTCATCTCGCTGCGCCAATATGGCGGGGAAGACGGGTTGAACCTCACGGGCTATTCCACGTTGCCTGGTCTGGATCTCGCTAACGACACCACGTTCTATTACGTCACGCTGGCGATCTTCGTGCTGGTGATGGCGCTCTTCAATCGCACGGTCGACGCGCGCTTCGGCACGGCCTTGCAGGGCATTCGCGAAAACGAATCGCGCATGGAGTCGATGGGCTATCCGGTGTACCGCTTGAAGCTCGTGGCGTTTGCGCTCTCGGGTGCGGTGGCCGGTTTGGCCGGTGCGCTGCTGGCCAATCACAATTTGTTCGTGTCGCCCACGCTCATGCATTGGACCCAATCGGCCAATCTGCTGATCATGGTGCTGGTGGGCGGTATCGGCTTGCGGTATGGCGGGGTGGCGGGAGCAGTCGTGATGTTGCTGCTCGAAGAATTTCTGCGGCAATGGACCGAGTATTGGCACATGCCTTTGGGCGTGTTGCTCTTGCTGGTGGTGTTGTTCGCGCCGCGTGGCTTGGTCGGGTTGCTGTCTAAACGGGTGGCCTCATGAACGACAACCTGCAATCCACCGTGCCGGTGCTGGAGGCCCAAGGCTTGTGCCGACGCTTCGGCGCACTGGTGGCCACCGATAACGTCAGCCTCAAACTTTATCCTGGCGAAATTCATGCGCTGATCGGCCCCAATGGCGCCGGTAAATCCACGCTGATTCATCTGCTGTCTGGCATGCTGCGCGCGGATGCGGGTAGCCTGCGAGTGGCCGGTACCGATGTTTCCAGCATGAACGCCCATGAGCGCGTGCGGGCCGGGCTATCGCGTTCGTATCAGATCACGAACATCTTCAAGTCGATGTCGGTACTCGATAATCTGGTGCTGGCGGTGCAAGCCCACGCGGGGTCGAGCTTCGGTTTCTGGCGCGCACGCCGCAACGAAGCGGCGTTGTACGACGCGGCGCGTGCCTTGGCGCGCGAGTGTTCGATCGACGACAGCCTGCTCGGCCGTACAGCCAGTACCTTGCCACATGGCGAGCAGCGCAAGATCGAATTTGCGTTGGCGCTCGCAGCCAATCCCAAGGTGCTGTTGCTGGATGAGCCGATGGCCGGCATGGGCCCGGATGAAACCGTGCGGCTCACCGCCCTGATCGAATCGATGCGGGGGCGTGCAGCGATGCTGCTGGTCGAACACGATATGCAGGCGGTATTCCAGCTTGCCGACCGCATTTCCGTTTTGGTGTACGGGAAGGTGATCGCCACCGGCACGCCGCAAGAGATCCGCAATAGTCCGGAAGTCCGGCAGGCCTATCTGGGCGATGACGACGACCACACCCCCGAATCGAAACGCCGCGAGGCGGAGCAGGCCACATGATGCTGAAAGCGCAAGGAGTAGAGAGCGGCTACGGCGCGAGCCAGGTGCTGTTTGGCGTCGACATGAACATCGCCGCCGGTCAGGTGGTGACGCTTCTGGGTCGCAACGGCATGGGCAAGACAACGCTGCTGCGCACGCTGTTCGGGCAACTTGGGTTGCGGGCGGGTTCGGTGCATCTGGACGGCGCCGATATTTCGGGTTGGCCGTCGGATCGCATCGCGCGCGCAGGCTTGGCGATCGTGCCCGAAGGCCGCCAGTGTTTTCCCAATCTGACGGTGCGCGAACACCTCACGGCGTTTGCCGGGTCGCGTAATGGCAAGACCGCAGAGGCATGGACTGCCGATCGCGTGTGCGAACTGTTTCCGCGTTTGGGTGAACGCGCCCGCAATATGGGCAATCAGCTGTCCGGCGGCGAGCAGCAAATGTTGGCCATCGGCCGCGCGTTGGTCACCAATCCCAAACTGCTGATTCTGGACGAGGCCACCGAAGGCCTGGCGCCGCGCGTGCGCGAGGAAATCTGGCAGTGCCTGGCGCGGTTGCGTGAGACGGGGCAAACCATTCTGGTCATCGACAAGTATGTCGAGCGGCTCTTGGCGCTGGCCGATCATCACGTTATTCTCGAACGTGGCAAGGTCGTCTGGGAAGGCGACTCAACGCAATTGGATAGCGATCGGTCGTTGTGGACGCGCTACCTCGGGGTATAGGCGCTGCGCGCGGCGCACCCTTACACACGTTTTGCAAGGCGGCCAGCGGTAATGGCCGCCGTTGCTTTGGCGCGACCGCACTGCGACTGCGGCGCGCTGGCGCGGCGATGTGGCGGCACCGTTCGCGCCGGGTGACGTGGCGAATTCAATACACCCTGACGACCTGCGATTATCCGACACTAAGTATTTCGGAATATTTCTGGACATTGCAATACAATCCTCGTACTCCGGTCAGGGGAGGATTGAGGCGTGCCTGTCGGGCGAGCGTTGATCGTCCGTGCGCCGAGCGGGGCGCCGTGATTTCGAGCGTGCGCTCCATGTTGACGAGGCAGAGCCGAAATGCAGGAAGATTTGCCAGAGTGCAGCCGTATTTCCCCCGCAGACTTTTCCATGCATGACCGGGCCGAAGTGCTCGACGCCATCAATCGCACGATGCTGATTCTGGAGTTCGACCGGGCGGGTGTGGTCGTGGGTGCGAACGACACATTCCTGAACCGCATGGGCTACCGGCTGGACGAGATCTGCGGACAATCGCATGATGTGCTGTGCCCGCCCGTGATGGGCGCGGCTGGTCGTGAGGCCGCGATCTGGGCGAGCATGCAGCGCGGCGAAGCCTTCAGCCACATCGTGCGCCGCGCCCGGCAGGACGGCAGCGAAGTCTGGCTGGATGCCTTTTACACGCCCATCATGAGCGCGCACGGCGAGCTCGAACGCGTGATCCAGATTGCCGACGATGTGACCGACGATGTACGCCGCCGCGAATCGGTGCGGCGCGTGCTCAGAGGCGTGGACGAAGCCGGCAACGCGGTGGTGATCTCCAGCCCGGACGACCGCGTGGTGTATGCCAACGATGGGTTCAAGCGGTTGCTGGAAAAGCGCGGCGAGAGTGTGCGCGGCAAGTCATTGGGCGAGTTGATCGGTGCGGTGCGGGTGGAGCCGGCGACGACGCGGTACCTGTCGAATCGCCTGTCCAAACCCCCCGGGCGTCAGGAAGAGTTGCTGCTGTACGGCAAGAGCGGGCGGCCGATCTGGGTCTCGGCCACGACCAACGCCATCTTCGATCAGCGCGGTAACGTCGCCAACATCGTTGACGTCCTCACCGACATCACCCCCACCAAAATCTACGAAGTGCTGCAGCGGCGGATTCTGCAAGCCGTCTTCGACGATCAGCCGATCGAAGAGGTGATGGCGCTGCTGTGCACGGAGCTGGCGCAGTTGGCGCCCGAACTGCAACCCGCCGTTGCCCGCCTGGATGGCGACCGGCAATGGCAGGCGCTCGCCGCACCGGGACTGCCGGCGCAACACCTCGACGCCTTGCGCTTGTTCGACCCCATGGCCATGGCGGACGCGGCAAAAGAGGGCTCGTCTTGCCAGCCACTGATCGCTATCGATCCGGCGCACGATGCGCAATGGGCGTCGCAGCGCGCGTGGCTTGAGGCGGCCGAACTCACCGGTTGCGCGGCGCGACCGATCGTTACGGCGGCGGGGCGCACGATTGGTCTGCTGGCGTTTTTCTTACGCGATCGCGCGCAACCCGACGCGTTTCATCGCCGCTTGATGGATGTGGGTCTGCATTTGTGCTCGCTCGCGTTGGAGCGCGAAGATGTGCGCGCCCGCATCCGGCAGTTGGCGTACTACGACGACTTGACCGGGCTGCCCAATCGCAGCCATCTGCATGCCGAGGCCGAGCGGGCCGTGGACGACATGATTCGCCGCAACGGTGCATTGGCCCTTCTGGTGATCGACATCGATCGGTTCAAACAGGTCAACGAGCAATTCGGCCACAGCGCGGGCGATGCGCTGCTGCGCGAGGTCGCGCGCCGTCTGCGGGCGGTGCTGCGCAGCGGCGATATCGTGGGCCGCATGTCGGGCGATGAATTTCTGGTCGTGTTGCCGCAATGCGATCTGAAAGGCATCGAGATCGTGACGCGTCATCTCACCGCCGAACTCACGCGTCCGTTCGATGTGGGCCCGGCGGTGCTGCGGCCCACGGCCAGCGTGGGCGTGAGCTTCTTTCCCGACAACGGACAGGATTTGCCCGCGCTGCTGCGCCATGCCGACATGGCGATGGTGCAAGCCAAGGCCGACGGGCGCGCCTGTGTGCGCTTCTTCAGTCCGGAAATGAACCAGATGTCGCAGGAGCGCCATGCGCTCGAAGGCGCCTTGCGGCACGCGCTGGAAAACGAAGAACTGCACCTGCACTACCAGCCGCAGATTCGCATGCGTGATGGTGTGCTGTACGGCGTGGAAGCGCTGGCGCGCTGGCGTCATCCGGAACTGGGTGAGCTGTCGCCGGCGCGATTTGTGCCGTTGGCCGAATCGTGCGGCCTGATCGGGGCGCTGGGCGAGTGGGCGATTCGCACCGCGTGCCGGCAGTTGGCCGACTGGCGCGCCCGAGGCGTGGCGGTACCCACGGTATCGGTCAACCTGTCGCCCACCAATTTTCATCGTGCCGATCTGGAAGCCACGATCGAGGCGGCGCTGCGGCGCTATCGCCTGACTCCGTCCGACCTGACGCTGGAGATCACCGAGAGTGTGCTGCTGGACAGCAATCCCGACACGATGAATACGATCGCGCGCCTGACGACGTCTGGCGTGCGGCTCTCGATGGACGATTTCGGCACAGGCTATTCGAGCCTGGGTCATCTGCGCCGCCTCTCGGTGCACGAGCTGAAACTGGACCGCAGCTTCGTGGTGGGCATCGAGTCGGACGCGCCTTCGCGCGCGCTCGCCAGCGCCATCGTGCGCATCGGTGAAAGCCTGGATTTGAAGGTGGTGGCCGAGGGCGTCGAAACCGAAGCGCAACGGCACTTCCTGGCCGAACTGGGCTGCGATGCAGTACAGGGATTTCTGTACTCGCCGGCGCTGCCGGCAATAGAACTCGAGCACTGGCTGGCGCAGCGGTCAACTGGGGTGTAGCGACAGCCGAAGGCGTAGCGGTGGGGGCGGGTGCGTTTGACGCGCCAGGCCACCCTTGCCTCGCCCTTTCGCGGCTGCTCGCGCCCGCGAAAACCGGTATAAAAGGACGTGCGCCTGGCCTGCGGGTGGTGCCGTCGCGCGCGCCTGTACGGCAGCCGATCAGTCACCGTTTCCGGCGCATGCCGTTACGCGAAAACCCGGGTTGCGGCAGGGTAGGAACGTGTATATAGTTCAAGCCTAAACTATCCAGGTTTAAATAATCGTCGCCCCAGAGCGCGTGGGATGTGCGGCGTCATCGAAGCGAGTGCTAGCCATGAATATCGTGTGCATCGGGGGCGGTCCCTCCGGCCTGTATTTCGGATTGCTGATGAAGCTGCAGAACCCCGCCAATCGGGTGGTGGTGCTGGAGCGCAACAAGCCGTACGACACGTTCGGCTGGGGCGTGGTGTTCTCCGATGCGACGATGGCCAATCTGCGCATCGCCGATCCGGTGTCTGCCGAAGAAATCGCGGCGGCGTTCAATCACTGGGACGATATCGAGATCCACTTCAAGGGTCAGAGCATTCGAAGTGGCGGCCACGGTTTTATCGGCATCGGCCGCAAGAAACTGCTCAATATCCTGCAAGCGCGCTGCGAAGAAGTCGGTGTGGAACTGGTGTTCGAAACCGATGCGCAAGACGATCGCGATGTGGCGTTGCAGTATGACGCCGATCTCGTGATTGCTTCAGACGGCATCAACAGCCGCGTGCGCACCGCTTATCTGCCGTCGTTCGAACCCGATATCGATCAGCGGCTGTGCCGCTTCGTCTGGCTGGGCACGCACAAGGTATTCGATGCGTTCACGTTTGCCTTCGTGCAGACGGAACACGGTTGGTTCCAGGCGCATGCGTATCGCTTTGAGCCGGGCCTGTCTACGTTCATCGTCGAAACCACTGAAGATGCCTGGCGCGCCGCGGGCATCGAAGGGATGAGCCAGGAAGACGGCATCGCGTATTGCGAAAAACTGTTTGCACCGTGGCTCGATGGTCACGCGTTGATGACCAATGCCAAGCACTTGCGCGGCTCCGCCAGCTGGATTCGCTTTCCGCGCGTGATCTGCAAGCGGTGGGTGCACTGGCACACCTTGGAAACGGCGTCGGGCGTGCGCGATGTGCCGGTGGTGTTGATGGGCGATGCCGCGCACTCGGCGCATTTCTCGATCGGCTCGGGCACCAAGCTCGCACTCGAAGATGCGATCGAACTGGCGCGTCGCATGGCCCAGCCGGGACGCGATGTGCGCGAGGCCTTGAGCGAATACGAAGCCGTGCGCAGTGTGGAAGTGCTGAAGATTCAAAATGCCGCGCGCAACTCGACCGAATGGTTCGAGAACGTCGAACGTTATGCGGGCCTCGCACCCGAACAATTCGCCTATTCATTGTTGACGCGTTCGCAACGCATTTCGCACGAAAATCTGCGCGTGCGCGATGCGGCCTGGCTTGAAGGCTACGAGGCCTGGATCGCGCGCAACGCGGGTCAGGATCTGCCGGCCGGCGCCCGTGCGCCGCAGCCGATGCTCACGCCGTTCGCCCTGCGTTCGACGCAACTCAAGAATCGCATCGTCGTCTCGCCGATGGCGATGTATTCCTGCGAAGACGGGGTGCCGGGCGATTTCCATCTGGTGCATCTGGGCAGCCGCGCACTCGGCGGCGCCGGCATGATCATGGTCGAAATGACGTGCACCTCGGCCGACGCGCGTATCACGCCGGGATGCCCCGGCCTGTGGAACGATACCCAGCGCGATGCCTTCAAGCGCATCGTGGATTTCGTGCATGGGCAAAGCGAGGCCAAGATCGGCATCCAGCTGGGCCATGCGGGGCGCAAGGGGTCGACGCAGCTGGGCTGGGACAAGATCGACTATCCGTTGGACAGCGGCAATTGGCCGTTGCTCTCGGCGTCGCCCCTGCCTTACATGGAGGGCGTATCCCAGGTACCGCGCGCCATGACGCGCGCCGATATGGATGCCGTGCGGGATGATTTCGTGGCCGCTGCCAAACGCGCGGCCGACGCCGGCTTCGATTGGCTGGAACTGCATTGCGCGCACGGCTATCTGCTGTCGTCGTTCATCTCGCCCATCACCAATCATCGCGACGACGAATACGGCGGTAGTCTGGATAACCGCTTGCGTTATCCGCTCGAGATCTTCGCTGCCCTGCGCGCGGTCTGGCCCGAGCAACTGCCCATGTCGGTACGGATTTCTGCCCACGACTGGGTGGAGGGCGGCATCACGGCCGATGACGCGGTCGAGATCGCGCGCCGTTTCAAGGCGGCCGGTGTGGACATGGTGGATTGCTCCTCGGGGCAGGTGAGCGCGGCGCAAAAGCCGGTATACGGCCGCATGTACCAAACGCCGTTTTCGGATCGCGTGCGCAACGAAGCCGGCATCCCCACCATGGCCGTGGGCGCGATTTTTGAAGCCGATCATGTCAACGGCATCATTGCCTCGGGCCGTGCCGATCTGTGCGCAATCGCGCGTCCGCATCTGGCGGATGCGGCATGGACATTGCGCGAAGCCGCCCGCGTGGGCGCGCCGGACGTGATCTGGCCCAAGCAATATGAAGCGGGCCGCCGCCAATTGGAGGTCAACTTCCAACGCGCCGCGCAAACCGCGCCGGAGGCGAAATGATCCCCTCGTCGACACCGACCGGTAACGCCACTGCAGCGGCGAATACATCGCATCAGGCTGCGACGGGTGCCGCGAGCGATGCGGCAATCGCCACACCGCTTGCCGGCCGTCACGCGGTGGTGACCGGGGGCGGCAAGGGCATCGGCATGGCCATCGCGCGCCATCTGCTGGCGCACGGGGCGGCCGTCACGTTAGTGGGTAGGGATCGCGGCACGCTCGATCGCGCCGTGACCGAACTCACGCCGTTGGGCCAAGTTCAGGCGGCCGCGTGCGATATCGTCGATGCCACCAGCGTGCGCGCGGCGTTTGCCGCTGCCGCCGAGGCGTTCGGTCCGATTGCCGTGCTGGTCAATAACGCCGGCCAGGCAGTGAGCGAGCGGTTCGATCGCATGGAGGCGTCAGTGTGGGACACCATGCTGGCCGTCAATCTCACCGGCACGTTTCATTGCACCCAGGCCGCGTTGCCGGGGATGCTGGCGCAGCAGTGGGGCCGCGTGGTGAACGTGGCAAGTACCGCCGGCCTGATCGGCTACGCATATGTGAGCGCCTATTGCGCCGCCAAGCACGGCGTGATCGGCATGACGCGCGCGCTCGCCCTTGAAGTGGCGCACAAGGGCGTGACCGTGAATGCGGTTTGCCCCGGCTATACCGAAACCGATATCGTGCGCGATGCCGTCACCAACATCATGGGCAAGACGGGCATGACCGAAGAGGCGGCGCGCGCACAACTCGCCCAACGCAATCCGCAAGGCAAGCTGGTGCAGCCCGACGATGTCGCGCAGACCGTGGCGTGGCTGTGCCTGCCGGCCGCCATGGCCGTCAATGGCCAATCCATCTCGGTGGATGGCGGCGAAGTGATGACGGGCTAGGTGGCGGGCTGCGCGCCCACCACGCTCAACCAATCGAGGAGACCCAGGATGACCCAGACGCAAGAGACGCACACGATGGCGCACCACAAGCAACCGCTCGCCGGCTATCAGGCGCGGACGTTTTTGTGGGCGGTGTCGGCCGACGGCAAAGTGGCCACGATCACGCTCAATCGGCCCGAGCGCAAGAATCCGCTCACGTTCGAGTCGTACGCCGAGTTGCGCGATCTGTTTCGCAGTCTCGTCTACGCCACCGACATCAAGGTGGTGGTGCTGGCGGGCGCGGGCGGCAACTTCTGCTCCGGGGGCGATGTGCACGAGATCATCGGCCCGCTCACGCGCATGACGATGCCCGAACTGCTCGATTTCACGCGCATGACCGGCGATCTGGTCAAGGCGATGCGGGCGTGCCCGCAGCCCATCGTGGCCGCCGTGGACGGCATCTGCGCGGGCGCCGGCGCGATGCTGGCGCTGGGGTCGGACCTGCGCATCGGCGCCACCGATGCCCGCACGGCGTTTCTCTTCACGCGAGTGGGTTTGGCGGGTGCCGACATGGGCGCATGCACGTTGCTGCCGCGCATGATCGGCCAGGGCCGCGCGTCCGAGCTGCTGTATACCGGCCGCGCGATGACGGCCGACGAAGGGCTGGCCTGGGGCTTCTTCAATCAGGTGCTGCCGCACGCCAACGTGCTGGGCGCCGCGCACACCTTGGCAGCGTCGATCGCCGCCGGCCCCACCTTCGCGCATGGCGTGACCAAGAAACTGCTGCATCAGGAATGGTCCATGGGCGTGGACGAGGCGATCGAAGCCGAGGCCGAAGCGCAGGCCATCTGCATGCAAACGCGCGACTTTCATCGGGCCTATGAGGCCTTCGTCGCCAAGCGCAAGCCCGTCTTCGAAGGAAACTGATCATGGCCGATACCACCTGGCAGGACTGGCCTTTTTTCGACGACCGCCATCGCAGTGTGGCGCGTGAGCTCGATACGTGGGCCGGGCACGCGCTCGCCCATGTGAACCATCGCGATACCGATCAGGCGTGCCGCGATCTGGTGCGCTCGTTGGGCGATGCCGGGTGGCTGCGTTATGCCGTGGCGGCCGGCCCCGGCGGCGCGTGGGGCGGTGCACTGGGTGCGATCGACTCGCGCATGGTGTGCATCCTGCGCGAAACGCTGGCACGGCACGATGGCTTGGCCGACTTCGCCTTCGCCATGCAAGGGTTGGGCAGCGGCGCCATTTCCCTGGGCGGGTCAGATGCGTTGCGCGAGGCGTATCTGCCACGCGTGGCGCGCGGTGACGCCATCGCCGCCTTTGCCTTGTCCGAACCCGAAGCGGGTTCCGATGTGGCCGCGCTCAGTTGCGCGGCTCGCCTGGACGGCGATCACTACGTGCTCGATGGCGACAAAACCTGGATTTCCAACGGCGGCATCGCCGACTTCTATTGCGTGTTTGCCCGCACCGGCGAAGCCCCCGGCGCCCGCGGCATCAGCGCCTTCGTAGTCGACGCCGATACGGCGGGCCTGGACGCTTCCGAACGCATCGACGTGATCGCGCCGCATCCCCTGGCCACGCTGAAGTTTCGCAACTGCCGCGTACCCAAGACGCATCTGCTGGGCGACGCGGGGCAGGGCTTCAAGTTGGCGATGATGACCTTGGACATCTTCCGTGCGTCGGTAGCCGCCGCGGCATTGGGTTTTGCGCGGCGCGCGTTGGACGAATCGGTGGGCCGGGCGCGGTCGCGCCGCATGTTCGGTCAAACGCTGGGCGATCTGCAACTGACGCAGGCCGCACTGGGCGACATGGCCACGGCCGTCGACGCCTCGGCGTTGCTCACCTACCGCGCGGCCTGGATGCGCGACGTGCAAGGTGTGCGCACCACGCGCGAAGCGGCGATGGCCAAGATGACGGCCACCGAATCGGCGCAACAGGTGATCGATCGCGCGGTGCAATTGTTTGGCGGTGCCGGTGTGGTGAGCGGCGCCATCGTGGAAAGACTTTATCGGGAAATCCGGTCGCTGCGCATTTACGAAGGCGCGACCGAGGTGCAGAAACTCATCATCGCACGCGAGCTACTCAAGAACTGACGCGCATGAACGCGTCGTCTATACAAGGGGTTTGTCATGGCTGTTTCCGCTCATCAAGATACGTTTGCCAGAGATCACTTGCCGGATCGCGGCGATTGGCCCGAGCTGTTGCTGGATAGCCCGGATGTGGCTTATCCCGAGCGCATGAACTGCGCGGCAGAGCTCGTCGACAGCATGGTGGCGCACGGCAATGGCGCGCGGGTGGCGTTGCGCTGGGTGGATGCGGGCCAGAAGAAGGCGATGACGTATGCCGAACTCAAGGCCCTCACCAACCGCATCGCGCATGTGCTGGTGGGTCCGATGGGCCTGGTGCCCGGCAACCGCGTGCTCTTGCGTGGCCCCAATAACCCCATGATGGCGGCGGCCTGGCTGGGCGCGATCAAGGCGGGCATGGTCACCGTGCCGACGATGCCGTTGTTGCGCGCCAAAGAGCTCAAGCAGATCATCGACAAGGCCGAGATCCAGGCCGTGCTGTGCGATGCTTCGCTGCAAAACGAAGCCTTTTTTTGCCGCGACGCGGCGCACGAATATCATTGCCCGCAGCTCGCGCAACTGGTGTTGTTCAACGATAGCGGTCCGGACGCACTGGACACATTGGCCGCAGCGCAATCGGACGACTTCACGCCCTGCGATACGGCAGCCGACGATGTGTGCCTCATTGCGTTTACGAGCGGCACCACGGGCAAGCCCAAGGGCTGCATGCACTTTCATCGTGACGTATTGGCGATGTGCGATCTGTTTCCCAAACACGTGATCGGTATGGGCCCGGACGACATCGTGTGCGGCACGCCACCGATGGCGTTCACGTTTGGTTTGGGCGGGCTGCTGTGCTTTCCGCTGCGCGTGGGCGCATCGGCCATCTTGTCGGAGAAACTTGCGCCGGCGAGCTTGCTGCAAACGATTCAGGATTTCCGCGCGACGATCGTATTTACCGCGCCCACGTTCTATCGCCAGATGGCGGGGCTGGTGGATCACTACGATCTGTCGTCATTGAAGAAAAGCGTGTCGGCCGGTGAAGCCTTGCCCGACGCCACGCGGCAGTTGTGGAAAGCGGCCAGCGGCATCGAGATGATCGACGGCATCGGCGGCACCGAGATGATCCATGTGTTCGTCTCATGCAATGAGGCCGAAGTGCGGCGCGGCGCGATCGGTAAGGTGGTGCCCGGATACATTGCGCAAGTGGTCGACGACGATATGCAGCCCGTGCCGCACGGCACGCCGGGCCGCCTGGCGATCAAAGGCCCTACCGGTTGCCGTTATCTGGATGACGATCGCCAACGCAAATTCGTGCGCGACGGCTGGAACCTGCCGGGCGACACCTTCGTGCAGGATGCCGATGGTTATCTGTACTACCAGGCGCGCAATGACGACATGATCATTTCGGCCGGCTACAACATCGCCGGCCCCGAAGTGGAAGACGCGCTGTTGCGCCATCCCACCGTGGCCGAGTGCGGCGTGGTGGGCCTGCCAGACGAAGAACGCGGTCAGGTGGTGAAGGCGTTCGTGGTGCTCAAGCCCGGCATCGATGGCGATGCGGCCTTGGTCAAGACGCTGCAGGACTTCGTCAAGGCCGAGATCGCGCCCTACAAGTATCCGCGCGCCATTGCGTTCGTGGACGCGTTGCCGCGTACCGAAACCGGCAAGCTGCAACGCTTTACGTTGCGCCAGACGGCGATGGCGTCGGCATGAACTCAGTCACCATCGCCGCCTTCGATTTCGGCATGACGGAGGCCTCGGCATGAGTCATTCACCGTTTACCGCTGAGATGACGGTGGCGTTTCGCCATTGCGATCCTGCGGGCATCGTGTTCTATCCGCGTTACTTCGAAATGATCAACGATTTCGTCGAAGCGTTTTTCGATCGCGGCCTGGGCGCCTCGTTTCATGCCTTGCATGTGGGCCGCAAGATCGGCACACCGCTGGCCTCGGTGCACTGCGACTTCAAGGCACCCAGCCGGTGGAACGATGTGCTGCATCAATCGATGACGGTGACCAGCATCGGCGGTGCGGCCATCGGATTGAAGGTGCGCTTTGCATCGCCCGAGGGCCAGACGCGGCTCGAGGCGCAACTCACCATCGTGACGATCGATCTGGAAACGATGCGCTCCATTCGCTTGCCGGAAGATGTGCGGCAAGCCCTTACCCCATTTGTCGAGCCGGGTGCGGATGCGATGGCATCCGTGGCGGCCGGCGGCTTTTAACGGAACTCCTATGATGAAACTGCAACCCCCCGATTGGCTGGCGCCGCGAGGCTATGCCAACGGGATCGCGACCGACATGACTGTGGGTTCGCGCCTGATTTTCGTCGGCGGCCAGATCGGTTGGAACGGGCAACAGCAATTCGAAAGCGATGACTTTGCCGAACAGACGCGTCAGACCCTGCAAAATATCGTCGATATTCTGGCGGTCGGCGGCGCGCGGCCTGAGCACATTACGCGCATGACGTGGTACGTGAAGGACAAGGAAGAGTACGTGAACGCGTACCCCGAGATCGGCAAGCACTACCGCGCGCTCTTGGGCAAGCATTTCCCGGCGATGACGGCCGTGGAAGTGGCCGATCTGATCGAAGACCGCGCGCGGGTCGAGATCGAAGTCACTGCCGTGGTGCCGCCCGCCAATCATCAGGGCGGCGACGCGTAATCGCAGGCGGCAGAAGCGGCCCGGCGCAAACACGCCGCGTCGGCGCTGGCGGCCTCGAGGTCGCACCGCAGAAAGTGCCGTGCAAAACGAAGGCGCCGCAACCTCATCGAGGACTGCGGCGCCGGTGTTGCATTCGCCTTGCGGCGTGCCCCGTCTGCGTCAGGCTTTCTTCATTTTCGCGAAGACGCGCGTTGCGGCGGCCAGCGTTTCTTCGATCACGCTGTCGTCGTGCGTGGCCGACACGAAGCCGGCTTCGAATGCCGACGGGGCGAAGTGCACGCCTTCATCCAGCATGCCGTGGAAGAAGTGCTTGAACGCTTCCACATCGCAAGCCGAGACTTGCGTGAAGGTGGTGGGCACATTCTCGGTGAAGTAAATGCCGAACATGCCGCCCACGCTATCGGCGCACATCACGATGTCGGCATCGCGCGCGGCTGCCTGCAGTCCATGGGCGAGCTTTGCGGTCTGAGCCGAAAGATGTTCGTAGAAGCCCGGTTCGGCCAGCAGGCGCAGCGTTTCGAGGCCCGCCGCCACAGCGACCGGATTGCCCGAGAGCGTGCCCGCTTGATATACGGTGCCCAGGGGGGCGATATGCGCCATGACATCCGCGCGGCCGCCGAAGGCACCCACGGGCATCCCGCCGCCGATGACTTTCGCCAACGTGGTGATGTCGGGCGTGACGCCCGAGCGGCCTTGCACGCCTTGCGGGCCCACGCGGAAGCCCGTCATCACTTCGTCGAAAATCAGCAGCGCACCGTACTGTGTGCACAGTGTGCGCAGCCCTTCGAGGAAGCCCGCGATCGGCTGTATGAGGTTCATGTTGCCGGCGATGGGCTCGACGATGATGCAGGCGATCTCTTGGCCGTATTCGATAAACGCTTGCTCCACCGCGGGCAAATCGTTGTAGTCGAGCACGATGGTGTGCGCGACGAACTCGGTGGGCACGCCCGACGACGTCGGATTGCCGAACGTGAGCAGGCCGGAACCGGCTTTGACCAGCAGACTATCGGCGTGGCCGTGATAGCAGCCTTCGAACTTGATGATCTTGGTGCGGCCGGTGGCGCCGCGCGCCAGGCGGATGGCCGACATCGTGGCTTCCGTGCCCGAGCTCACCAGACGCACTTTGTCCATCGAGGGCAGGCGGGCGACCAGCGTTTCGGCGAGGGTCACTTCAGCCTCGGTAGGCGCGCCAAACGACAGGCCATGCACGGCGGCTTCCTGCACCGCGCGCACCACGTCGGGATGGGCATGGCCCAGAATGGCCGGGCCCCACGAGCCGACGTAATCGATATAGCGCTTGCCTTCGGCATCCCAGATATGGGGGCCTTGCGCGCGGGCGATAAAGCGCGGCGTGCCGCCGACGGACTTGAAAGCGCGCACGGGCGAGTTGACGCCGCCGGGAATGGTCAGGCAGGCGCGTTCGAACAGTTCAACGTTGGTAGGCATAGGGCAGTCAGCTTCTGAAGGTTAAGCGCAGGCCGCGGCCAATCGGCGCGCGGCGGCGGTGATGTCGGGCGCATCGAACAGGCCGGTGATGACGGCCAGCGCATCGGCGCCGGCGGCAGCCACCGGCGCGGCGTTGTCGGGCGTGATGCCACCGATGGCGACCACGGCGGGACGCAGCGCGGGGAGATGCGCGACCAGGCTGCGCGCCTGACGGAGGAGGTCGAGCGTGGCGCGCGGCGCGCCCGGCTTGACGGTGGAGGAGTAGACCGCGCCGAAAGCGATGTAATCGGCGCCGGCCACGAGGAGGGCACGCGCACGATCGAGATCGTCGTAGCACGAGACGCCCACGATGGCCTCGGGTCCGAGCGCTGTGCGTGCCGCCTCGATGTCGCCATCGTCGCGGCCCAGATGCACGCCGTCGGCGCCCACGGCCAGGGCAATCGCCCATTCGTCATTGACGAGATACACCACGTCCAATTCGGTGCATACGGCGCGCAGTGCTTGCGCCTGTGCCATGCGCAGCGCGCGGTCGGGGTGCTTGCTGCGGTACTGCAACGAACGCATGCCACCGGCGGCTGCGGCGCGCACCGCGGCGACGAGGCGGTCGGTATCTTCCCAGCCCGGCGTGACGCCGTACAACCCCGCAGGAAAACGCAGGGGTGTGGCGCGGTCGGACGGTAGCAGTTGTTCGGTCATTCAGGCGTTCCGGGTTCGGTGTCGCTCAGGCGATTGGGCACGCGGTGCCCCATGCCCGGCAGAAAGCTGATGCCGATTGTGCGGTCGGCATAGGCAATCGCGCGCTCGACCGCTTGCGACATTTCGTCGCCGTGCGCCAGGCGGGCGGTGAGGGCGGCTGCGAGTACGCCACCCACGTCGGCATTGCGCTCGGGCGGCAATTGCCAGGCCCAGGTGTGCGTCTGGCCGTCCGGGCCGATCAGCGTGTGGGCGCGATGGCCCGGCCGCTGCTGGGTGCCCAGCGCCAGTACCCAGTCGGCGCCCGCTGCCTGCAAGGCGTGCATGGGCGTCGCGAGATCCGATGCATCGATATGGCCGTCGGCGATCCATTGATTGAGGCGGATCGACTCGATCACCACCACATCGGCTTGCGGCAAGAGCAACTCGAGCGTGGCGGCCAGCAGATCCTCGGCATCGTCCTGGCTGGCGGCGTCCACGGGCAGCGGCATGCGGTGGCCCAGATGCAGCACCAGCGGCACCTGGCTGTAGTCGGCGGCGACCTGCGCAATCGCGCTGGCGGTCTCAGTGGTATAAACGCCACCCACCTTGATCGCTTGTACCGACATGTCTTCGAGCAGGCAACGCGCCTGATCGTCGAGAAAGTCGGGGGCGACGGGCTGAACATCTTCGGTGGCGGCAGTGTCCTGCACAGTAAGGGCGGTCACGGCTACTAGGCTATGGCACCCCAGTTGCGCAGTGGTGACGGCGTCCGCAGGGATGCCGTCCGACCCGGAGGGGTCCACAGGGCCGAAGATCAATGCAAGGGGAGGAGTGGCGGAAGTCACGGCGAATGCGAAGTGGGAATGTCTTGATCTACGGCAAGACGCCGCAGGTAATCAGGACATCCCCTATTGGGTTTCGGTAAGATTGCCCCCATTCTAAATGATCGGCCCCGGGATCGTGCCGCGCGCGGCGGTATGAACCGATTTGAACGCTAGAGAGAACTATGCAAACGTGGATGTGTCTGATTTGTGGTTGGGTGTATGACGAAGAGGCTGGATTGCCGGATGAGGGCATTGCCCCCGGTACCCGCTGGGCTGACGTCCCGCCCAATTGGGTCTGTCCTGAGTGCGGCGCGCGCAAGGAAGACTTTGAATTGATGGAAATTTGATCGCGGGCGCGGAAATTGCCTTCTGCGCCATGCTACTACCGCTGTCGTAGAGGTTGCCATGACCGAACAACGCACCACCGAAGACACCACTGCCCTGCCCATCGATCTGTCGAATCAGTTTTTGATGGCGATGCCGGGGATGGTCGAGGGCAGTTTGTCCGGAACTGTTATCTATGTCTGCGAGCACACGCCCAAGGGCGCTTTGGGGCTGGTGATCAACCGGCCAACCGATCTCACCCTGGGCACGCTGTTCGAGCGCATCGATCTCGAACTTGAGATTGCCCCGGTCAAGGATTCGCCGGTATTTTTTGGCGGGCCGGTGCAAACCGACCGCGGCTTCGTGCTGCATGCCCCCGCCGGCGACTACAGCTCGAGCATCAAGCTGGGCGATCTGGCGTTGACCACGTCGCGCGACGTGCTGCAGGCCGTGGCCGATGGCAGCGGGCCGGCGCGCATGCTCGTCACCCTCGGTTATGCCGGGTGGGGCGCCGGGCAGCTCGAGAACGAAATGGCCCAGAACGCCTGGTTGAACGTCTCCGCCAATCTGCACATCATTTTCGATGTGCCGCCCGACGAACGTTATCCCGCCGCGCTCAAGCTGCTGGGCTTCGATCCCGTGATGTTGACGGGTGACGCGGGCCATGCCTGAAGAAACGTTGCTGGCGTTCGACTACGGCGAAACCAAAATCGGCGTGGCGATCGGCAATACGCTCACCACGCACGCCCGCCCACTCGAGATCATCAAGGGCGAGGCGCAAGCACCGCGATTCGCGCGCATCGAACAACTGCTGGCCGAGTGGCAACCCCAACGGATCGTGGTCGGCCTGCCGCTTACGACTGACGGCGAAGAACAACCTGCATCCAAGCGCGCCCGGCGGTTCGGCAACCAACTGCATGGGCGCTACGGCCTGGCAGTGGTACTGGTGGATGAACGCGGCTCCAGCATGGAAGCCCAGTCGATATTAGGCAATCACGCACCAGACGATGCCGTGGCAGCGGCTATTATTCTGCAACGCTACTTCGACTCACTGCCCGCCGCCTAGGCACCCGCTGTCCGCATGCTCAATCCGCAACTGAATCGTCAAGGTCGGTTGGTCCATCTCTTGTCGACCGAAGGATTGTCGCGCGCGTTGATTACGGCGCTGCTCGATGCGGCCGACCAGCGGGTGGGGGCAGACGGGCGTTTGAATGCGGCGTCGGACGCCTCGCTCGCGCAGTGGCAAGTGGCGGTGTGGTGTGAAGCGGGCGTGGAAGGGCTGGGCGAGGGCGCTCGCTTGGTGGATGGGCGTGCTGGTGACGTCTTGCCTGGGCTGCTTCGCGGCGAATCGGTCTCACGCCTGGCACACGCGGCCACCTTTCTGGGCGCAACATTGGTGCACTGGCCGAGTGACGGCGGGGTGTTTGCTCAGCCGATCATGCCGCTCGACGCGCACTCGGTTGCAGGAAGTGCTGTACCCCTAGCCTCGGGACCCTCCAAACCCGCATCCGCTTGGCCCGCCCCGATCACCGGTGCAGCGATTACAGGTGCAGCGATTACAGGTGCATCGATTACAGGTGCATCGTTTACAGGTGCAGCAATTACAGGTGCATCGATCACCTCCAATCAGCTCGTCCCCGATGTGCTGGTTATGCGGCATCGTGCCAGTGGCGCGGCGCACTGGGCCGCTCGACGCACGCCCGGGCCGCGGCACATCGTCAACGCAGGCGATGGCACCCACGAAGACCCCGTGTCTGGACTGACCCTGGTGGCCGCGCTGCGCCGGGCCTTGCCCGACCTCACGGCGCTGACGGTCACCCTCGTGGGCAATTTGAACGCAAGCGCAGCCGGGCGTTCCTGCCTGCATATTCTGACCACCTTGGGCGTGCCGGAAGTGCGGCTGGCGACACCGCCTACCCTGGCACCCGAAGTGAGTGCGGCGCTGGGCGTGCAGTCGTATGTGGACGTGGATGCCGCACTGGTTGGCGCCGATGTGGTCGTCGTGCTCCCGATGGCTTCAGCTCACGGCAACCCGTCGCGGCGACTCGCGACCTGTGAGTACCGTGCGCAATACGGGATGTCGCGGGCGCGTTTGAGCGTTGCCTGCCCCGGCGCCGTCGTGCTGCTTGCCGATGGTCTGGAGCAGGGTGTGGAGGTCGCTGACGACCTGGTGCCCCTGGCGCTGAACGACTGGGGCGAGGCGGTGAGCCTGGCCGTCTTACAGACCTTGATCGAAGGCGAGGCATGACTGGGCGAGAGAGACGATGCGATAGTCAAGCCGGCGCCTCGATTCGCCCTCTGGAGGCCAACGCATGAAGACGCAAGTCGCAGGCGGACGCCTGATCGACCCAGCGAGCGGCGTGGATGCCGTGGCGGATATCTGGATTGCCGACGGCGTCATCGTCGGCATCGGCGCACGCCCGCTGGGCTTCGAGGCCGATCAACGCATCGATGCAGCGGGGCGCTGCGTGCTGCCGGGGTTGGTGGATCTGTCCTTCACCCCAGGGCCTCAACACGACTGGCAAGGCGCTTTCGCAGGCGGCATTACTACGGTGGCGGTCGCGGACGAAGCGGGAGAAGTGGGAGATGCGAATGCTGCGTCTGAGTCGCGAGCGCCGGCGTCTGGATCTGCGTCGTCTGGGTCTTCATCGGACGCCGCGGTGCTGCCGTCGGCAGACGAGCCGATAGCGTCGAAAGCGAGGTCGCCTGTGGCGTCGGGAGGCATCGCGCCTGGATCGGGTGTCGTCAGCAGGGCGTCGAATCGATCGTTCGCGCCCCGCATATTGCGTGTTGGACCGATGTGTTCGAGCGTTTCAGGCCAACAGTTATCCGATTTCGGGCGGTTGCGGCAGGCTGGATGTATTGCGTGGTCGCCCGGCAGGCCTTCTAGCAGTTCGGCTGCGACGACCCCATCTGATGTTGCCGCCGGTCGCGGTCTCGACGGCAACGACCCCACCGGTCGGGGCCACCCTCAAAGCACTTACGGCCAAAGCACTTACGGCCAAAGCACTTACGGCCAAAGCACTTACGGCCAAAGTACCGGTCGCCCCGGGAGCGCTGGCGCCGACCCCCACCTGCTCTGGCGCGCCATGCAGTACGCCCGCGGACTGGGCGGCGCATTGTGGTTGCCGCCAGTCGACGCGGCGCTGGCGCGAGGCGGTGTGGCAGGAGCGGGTGCTTACGCCGCGCGGCTGGCGCTCGATAGCGTGCCTGTCGTGGCTGAAACCCTGGCGTTGGCGCAGATATTCGCGCTGCAACGCGATACGGGTGCGCGCGTGCACCTGTCGCAGATCACCAGCGCCGAAGGCGTGGCGCTCGTGCGCGAGGCCAAACGCGAGGGGTTGCCCATTACTTGCGATGTGGCGGCTCACCATCTGCATGTGATCGATCTGGACATCGGGTTCTACGACCCGCGATACCGGCTCGATCCCCCGCTACGCGGCTCGCGCGATCGCGATGCGCTGCGCGCGGGATTGGCAGACGACACCATCGATGCCGTGTGCTCGCATCATCGCGTGGTCGCCGCCGAGCACGCGGATGCGCCGTTTGCCTATGCCGGCGCAGGCGCGGCCGATGGTCCGCTCCTGGCGTCGCTGGTGCTCAAGTGGGCACGGGAAACCGGCGTCGCGCCGCTGCAGGCGCTGGCCAAAATCACGACGGGCCCGGCGGCAGTCGTTGCCGCCACGCAACCGGCCTTGCCGCGTGCGGGACGGTTGGAAGTGGGTGTGCCGGCGGATTTCTGCGTGTTCGATATCGACGATTTCTGGTTGGTGCCCGCCGGCGAGGCGCGTGGCGCCGCGCCAGGCACGACCTTTTACGGGCGCACGCCGTTTTCCGGCATGCCAATGACGGGTCGCGTGACTGCGACCTTTATCCATGGAGAGTGTGTATGGCGGGCGGCGCAATGAGCGTTGTATGGTTCGTGGCCCGAATGGCGTTGTTGCTGCCGCTCCTTGTGGTGGGGCTGTTGTGCGTGGGCGTGGTGTATCCGCTCTTGAGCGTGGCGGGGCGTTGTCGCCTCAATCGACGGTGGTCGCGGTTGTTGCTGGCCGTATGCGGCATCCGCGTGCGGGCGGCCGGCGAGCCGATCCTGGACGGCCCCGTGCTGTACGTCGCCAACCACGTGTCGTGGATCGATATTTTCGTCATGAATTCGGTGCGCGCCACGGCGTTCATCGCCAAGAGCGAAATTCGTGCGTGGCCGGTAATCGGCTATCTGGTGGCGGGCGCGGGCACGCTCTTCATCCAGCGCGGCCAGCGTCACGCGGTGCATGCCGTGAGCGAAGCGATGCAGGCGCGGTTCGCGCAAGGCGAAGCGTTGGGGCTGTTTCCTGAAGGAACGACGTCACTCGGCGACGATCTGCTGCCCTTTCATGCCAGTTTGTTTGAGCCGGTCCGGTTTGCGGCGGTACCCGTGCAGCCGCTGGCAATGCAGTTCCGCCAGCATGGCAAGCGCAGCAGTACGGCCGCGTTTGTGGGTGAAGAGACCTTGGTGGCCAATCTGTGGCGGGTACTGGGATCGCGGGGGCTGTCGGTAGACATCATCTATCTGCCGCCGCTTGACCTGAGCGTGGACGGGGCCCCGGCCATGGCGCAGGCGACGGAATCGAAGCCGGCGACGCAAACCCCGCCGGCAACGCAAACTCCGCCTGCAACGGAAATATCGCCTGTCACGCAGACATCGCCGAACGCGAAGGCCGCGTCCGCCGTCGCGCCTCGTGCGGTATTGTCGGAACGGGCTCGCCACGCGATCGCGCGTGGCCTCAACGGCTAACGCTGGACGGCTGCGCGGCGATCGAGCTCGCGCTCAGCGCCCGTCAGCGTGGCGAGGCGGCTGACCTGGCACGGTCTCGCCGCCGCTACCGGCATCACAATCAATGATCGTGCGGATCGAGTGACGATTCGCACTCGATTTGCACCAGCTTGTGATCTTGCAGGCGCATGGCCGTGAGCTGGCCGCCCCACACGCAGCCCGTATCCAGGCAGATCGCATCCGAGCGGATCATCAGGCCCAAGGTGGACCAGTGGCCGAAGACGACCGTGATGTCTTTTGTGGCGCGGCGGGGAACGTCGAACCACGGCACCAGACCTGCGGGCCAAGCCCCCGGGGTGACCTTGGTGTCGAATTCCATGTGACCGGCCGGCGTGCACATGCGCATGCGGGTAAACGCATTGATGATGACGCGCAGGCGCTTGCTGCCCTTGAAGTCGTCCTTCCAATTGACCGGCCCGTTGCCATACATCTTCTGCAGCACTTTCTGCCAGTTGGGGCCGCGCAACGCTTCCTGCACTTCGCCAGCCAGGGCGAGGGTTTTGTCCACATCCCACTTGGCGAGCGTCCCGGCATGCACCAGCAGGTGGCCTTGCGCGAAATGTGCCAGCGGCCGGTTGCGCAACCAGTCGATTAGCTCTTCGCGATCGGGCGCGCGCAGGATGTCGTCGATGGTGTCCGATTTGCCGGGCCGGCGCACGCCCGCGGCGGCGGCGAGCAGATGTAGATCGTGATTGCCCAGCACGGCCACGGCGCGGTCGCCCAGCGCCTTGATCCGCCGCAGCGACGCCAGCGATTGTGGGCCGCGATTGACGAGGTCGCCCGCAAACCAGAAGCGCGCATCGGGTTCGGCGGCGAGGTCGGGATGCGCCAGCAGTTGATCGAGAGAATCGCAGCAGCCTTGTATGTCGCCAATCATCCAGATACTTGACGTCATACGGCAGCCTTTCTCCACGGCCAGCGGCGCTGCACCAGATTGGCAATGGCGTGTCGGGACTCCATGCGGGTCAGCGCGCCCAAGGCCAGCAACAACGCGCCCACGTTCGGCCCGATCGCCGTCACCCATGGCGGCCACTTGCTGAGCATCCCCACATTCAGCGCCAATTGGTTGATCATGAAGAAGCCGACGCCCAGCAAAATGCCCACAAATACCTTTGCGCCGACGCCGCCCCGGCGGGTTTGCATAAAGGCAATCGGCGCGGCGATCGTCATCATGACCAGCAGCGTGAACGGATAGACCAGCTTGCGCCATAGTGCGACGACCTGCCGCTCGGACGACAACTGATTGACGTGCAGATAATCGATGTAGTCGATCAGCGTGGCCATGGACATCCGTTCGGGCGTCAGTACGCGCGCCAGCAGGCGCTCGCCGGTGAGCGAACTGCCAAACGCAATATTGGGCACGCGATCGACCGACAGCAGCGTTTCGCGATCGGGTTCAGCATCGCTCAAGGCATCGATGGCGTTGGGCTTGAGCCGGTTGGCGGTGACGTTTTCCATCACGAACTTGCCGTCGTTGAACCGGCCGCGTTCGGCGACGGACATTGAAAGCAACTGCTGACCTTTGTCGAACTCGTACGTGTTCACACCGGAGACTTGACCGCTGGCGAGCAGCTTGGCGACGTTGATGATGCGGGTGCCGCCTTCGGCCGTGGGTTCTTTGAACCAGTAGCCGCTGACCATCTGGCCGCCGCCGGCACGGCCGCGATATTCCAGGCTGGCCTCGCCGCTTTTGATCTCGGCCCAGGGCGTGGCGTACTCGGAGAGCAGCGTGGCGAAGATCATGGCGGGGATGGTGACCACCCAGAGCATGACCATGAGCCGCATGCCGCTCACCCCGGATACCCGCAGGATGACGAGTTCGTTGCGCTGGGCGAGCCCTGCAAGCGCCAGGATGGAGCCGATCAGCAGTCCGATCGGCAGGAGGTCGTAGAGCCGTGTGGGCACCGCCAGCGCCTGCATATACAACAGGGCGAGCACGGTGAATTTGTCGCCGACGTTATCGAGATCGTCGACGAGTGCGAAAAAGGTAAACAGCCCCAGCAAAGCCAGAATGACGACGGTGCTTGAGCGGTAGATTTCCCGAGCCAGATAGCGGCGAGCAGTGCGCATGAATCGAATGAGAAAGAAGGTGACGCCCAACGTTGCAGCTTAACAAATCCTGCAGGGTCAGGTCAGGGTATGTCGACCATACGCATGCGCCGTTGAATCGTGCCGCTGCGGGTGCCCAGGTAAGTCGTCACACCGCGTTTGTCGTAGTAACGCGGATTGGGCAGCATGACGGCCATGCGCGCAGCCTGCGAGGCGTTGAGCTGTGCAGCCGAAGTCTTGTAATAATGCCTTGCGGCGGCTTCCGCCCCGAATACACCCACCCCCCATTCGGCCACGTTCAAATACAGCTCCAGAATGCGCTCCTTGGACATGACGTGTTCGATCATGTAGGTGAGCACCAGTTCCTGGCCCTTGCGCACGTAGGTGCGCGAGCCCGAAAGAAACAGATTTTTCGCTAATTGCTGGGTGATGGTCGAGCCGCCCCGTATCTTGGCGCGCGCAAGCTCGGCCTGGGCCTGGTTGTATTCCCACGCCTTGCGCACGGCATCCCACTCCACACCGTCGTGCTCGGTAAAACCCGTGTCTTCCGAGGCGATGACGGCGCGTTTGAGCGACGTGCTGATTTTGTCGTAGGGCACCCAGGTGTACTGCAACTCGGCGTCGGGGTTGGTTTCTCGCAAGCGCGAGAGCTCGTCGCGCATGACGGCGCTGCTGCTGGGCGGCTGGTAGTTGTACCAGACGACGCGGCAAAACAACCACAGTTGATAAGCGATGATGAGGATGGCGAAGGCCATCAACACGGCGGTCGCGATACGCAGCCATGAGCGGCGCGGTTTACCGCCGCCAGGCGCGTTGCGTACCGCCATCGAGCGCGCGGGCCGGGCCATCAGGCGCGCTTCACCAACGATCGACGCAACGCGTCGAGCACCGGGGCGGACTCGGGGCGCACGCCGTGCCAGATGAAGAAGCTCTCGGCCGCCTGGCCGACCAGCATGCCCAGTCCGTCAGCGGTCGTATGCGCGCCGTCGGCGGTGGCCTGGCGCATGAAGGGCGTCGGTTGCGCGCCATACATCATGTCGTAGGCCAAGGCGCCTGCCGCGTACAGCCCGGCAGGCAGGTCGGGCGGCGCATCGCCCAGGCTGCTGGCGCTGGCGTTGATCACCAGATCCCAGCCCTGTGGGCGAGCGGCCGACGCCAAATCGCCTGCGGTGACCAGACCGGTGTCGTCAAGCGCGGCCAAGGCCTGTGCCCGGGCGGGCGTGCGGTTGGCAATGTGCAGGGTGGCGCAGCCTGCTGCGAGCAACGGATGCAGCACCCCGCGCGCGGCGCCGCCTGCGCCCACCATCAGGATGCGCGCGCCCTCGAGCCGCACGCCGAGGCGGCGCAGGTCGGCAACCAGCCCGATGCCATCGGTATTGCAACCATGCACGCCGTCGGCTTGCATCCAGAGCGTATTGACGGCACCTGCGCGCTGGGCGCGTTCGCTCAAGCGTGAACCGGCCAGGGCGAAGGCTTCGTGCTTGAACGGAACCGTCACGTTCAACCCGACGCCGCCTGCCTTGAAGAATGCCGTGGCCGAGTCGATAAAGGCGTCTTCGGGTGCTTCCAGCCGGTCGTAACGAAGCGCGATGCCCGTTTGCGCCGCGAACGCGGCATGGATGTCGGGCGAACGGCTATGCGTCACGGGGTGGCCGATCACCGCAAAGCGCGCGGCGGGGAGGTTCTGGGCAGCAATCATGGCAGGAGCGGTCATTGGGCGCGCATGTCGAGCGTCTCGTTAACGAAATGCCACGTGCGGGTAATGGAAAGGGTTCCTGCCTGGCTTGCGAGCGCGTCAGGAAAACGGTCGAACGGCGCAGCCAGCTGAATAATGCGTCGTGCTGCCTGATTCAGTGCGGGGGAGGCCGCGGGGCGGTCGATGGTCAGGTTGGCGATGCTGCCATCGGCGTTGAGCGTAACGGTCATGCGCAGCGAACCGTAAAGCCGTCCGCCGGCGCTGTCGGGGTAATGCGCAGTGCCGACGGCTTCGACCCGGCTGCGCCAGGCAGCCACATAGGCGGCTTGTGCAGCGGCAACGGCCGCAGGGGCGTCGACCGAGCGCCGGGGCGCTTGATTGCCGACCGTTTCTTGCGGGGCCAAGGCGGCCAGGCGAGCGTTCTGGATTCGTGCTGCCTGATCGGCGTCGTTATCGCCGCCGTTGCCGGCCGTGTCTGGCGTGTCGTCAGCGGGAGGCGAATCGGGCGCGGCGCGCGCCGTGGGCGCCAATTGCGTCAACAGACGCGTGCGCTCCGCTTCCAGTTCGGCTTGGCGCTTACGCAGCGCTTCCAGCACGATGCTGTCGGGCGAGTCGTCGGTGCGGGGCAAGGCCGACGATGCAAACCCCGTCTGCGCCGTGCCGCCGCCATCCACATTGACCTGCGCCTGCAACGTGCTGTCAGGCGGGACAGTATCCGTGCGTGCGTTGACGATCGCCACTTCGAGCGTGTTGTCAGCCAACGCCGGTCGCGGCGCGCTGCTGGTGTGCCAGGCGAGCAGCCCAGCGTGCACCGCGAGCGACACCGCCACCGCGATCCACAGTGTCGACAGCGCCCGCGCCCGGCGTTCGCGGGCGTGCCTGTCCGTCGTCGAGAGGGAAAAGTCTAACGTTTGCACATCGGCATTCTATGCCGGACGGGCCCGAGTGACATCTTCAGCGGCATCCGCGGCCGCATCGCGTGCGTTGACAGGCGCTGCCGCGGCGGCGGGCATCTCAGCATCGATCGCCGTGGCGTCGCTGGGATCGCGATCGGTCGCGTCGGCTGGCACATCGTCGGCCGCCGCCGCCAGCACTTCGGGATCCTGATCCAGGCCCGCGGGGGCGCCGACATCTTCTGCACCGCTTTCGGCGAGATCCGCTGCCAGCGACACCGAAGGCGCGCCCGACTGGTCGGCACGCGTTTCACGGTACGCCGCGTCCAGCTCGAGTGCGAGCTCATCCGCGCCGAAGATCTCGATATCGACCTCGGTGCCGCGCGCCAATGCCGGCATGCCGGAAATGCGCGTGACCAGGGGCGCGTTGCCCAAGCGCACGAGATCGTCGCGCAACACGGAGGCCGTGGTGCGCGTGAGACCTTGTTGCGCTACCCAGCGCAAGCACCAGTAGCGCTCCATGCCGTTCTGGAAGTCGGCCCAGGCAGCGTATTGCGTTTCGAAGGCGCTGATGATGGCAAACAGATCGGCATCGCGCGGTTTGAACGGCGCCACCAAACGCGCCGAGACGCCATGCTCGACTGCGGCAATCAACTGCCATTGATTGACGAGATCCACATAGCGGCGCAAGGGCGACGTGCACCAGGCGTATTGGGGCACACCAATCGCCTCGTGCGGCAACGCCTGCGTGCTCATGCGCACGCGTCCGGCCTGCTGCGAGCGATAGATGCCGGGCAACCCGGTTTCGGCCAGCAGGCCGCCCCAGACGTTGTTGGCCAGAATCATGTATTCCGCCACCATGCGGTCCAGCGGCGCGTTGCGCTGACGCGGCACCAGGCGCACGGGCGTGTCGGGGTCGTTGGGATCCCCATCCAGGTAGAAGCTATATTCCACCCGTGAGTTGTTTTCGGGCTTGCCACGCACTTCTTCGCGCTTGCGCGAAAGTGCCGTGGCCAGGCGCCACAGGGGGCGCAGCCAGTGGGCATAAGGCATCGCCGCGTTTTCATCGTCCAGTGCCGCTTCGGTCACGGCGCCGTCAAGATGATTGTGTCGCAGGTTTTCGCGAACGGTGATGCGCTCGACCTTCGTTTCGGTTGCGGTAATGTCGCCGGTATCCAGATCGGCCGTCACATAAAGCGACAGCGCCGGGACGGCACGTCCGGCATCGAGCGAAAACGCCGCGATGACCTCGTCGGGCTGCATCGGAATCTTGTCGCCGGGCATATACACCGTCGATAGACGCGCGCGCGCAAGCTGGTCGAGTTCGCTATCGCGCGTCACGGACAGACCGGGCGCGGCCACGTGAATCCCCACACGCACTTTATTGTCGGCCAGTACCGTGACCGACAGGGCATCGTCGATCTCCGTGGTGGTCACATCGTCGATCGAATAGATCTCGGCATCGGAAAGCGGCAGATCTTGCGTGACGGGCGGCACTTCCACCGGCGGGAAGGCCAGGCCGCGCGGGAAGTTGACGGCGAGAAACCTGCGTTGATGCAACGCCAGCGCATGCGGCCACGCGCCCAGATCCAGCAGGAGGCGATCAGGACGCTTGCGGGTGCGGGCGCAGGCCGCTTCCAGCGCCTTCCACGCCATGGTGTTTTTATCGGGACGCACCACGAGCGACTCGGCGACCTGGGCGATTGGCTCGGGCAGCGTGCCCGCGGCCATGGCCTCGACCCATTCTTCAAGTTGCTCGGCCTGACGTTGTTTCTTTTCTTGCGCGGCGAGCGCCGCTTCGAGAATATCGGGCGGCGCCGGACGATAACGGCCGCGACCCCGGCGATGGAAATAGATGGGCGCACTGTGCAGCCGCAGGATGACGGCGGCATGCTCGACTGAACTCGGCGTATGGCCGAAGTAGGAAAGCGCCAGCTCCTGCGCGTCGAATTCTTCTTGCGGCGCCACTTCCCACAAAAACGGAATGTCGAGTTCGGCGGCGGTGTCGTTGGCCTGCGCCATCAATGCGGTGGCGTCGGGCGCGGAAAACGTGAACAGCGTATTGCTGCGTTTGAGTTTGCTGCGCTTGCCGGTCTCGGACTCGATCTGCAGACTGGCGTCCGTTTCGGACAGGATATGCCCAGCCTTGAATTGGCCGTCATCTTCGAAAAAAACAAACATATGAAACGTTCCAACCGGCATGTTCAGGGACATGCCGTATGTAAATCAGGATTGAGGGGTCGCGACGGCGTCGGGCGCGGCGAAGGCGAGCACTTCAGGCATCCAGGTTTGAAAATCGGATAGGCCGTGATCGCTGCCGGGAATGATGCGCTGATGCGCGCCGGCATAAAAATCACGCATTTCGGTCCAATCCAGCACTTCGTCGCCCGTGGCCGCCACCAGGAAATAGCGGTCGAGCGACGTGGGGGCGGCAACGGTCAACGCCCGCAAGGCGTCGACGTACTCGGGCTTGAATTCGAAGGGCGCATCGCTGTGAAACTGCGTGTGCGAACCGACCTGGGTGGCCAGGTCGCGGGCGGCATGCACGGCGGGATTGAGCAATATGGCTTTGCAATCGAGCTGCTCGGCCAGCCAGATCGCGTAGAACCCCCCGAGCGAAGAGCCCACAACAGTGAGGGCGCGTGGGCCGGCGTTGGGCGTCGTGCGTGCCGCGCGGGCGAGCAATGCGGTGGCCAGTTCGAGGGCAAGCGCTGCCGCAGCGGCCGGATCAGCCGGCAACTGCGGGCATTCCCATTGGTCTTCACGGCCGGCCGCTTTCATGGCGTCGGCCATCAGGCGCGCTTTGTAGGACTGCGGCGACGAGCGAAAGCCATGCAGATAAAGGATCATGCGACCTCACTTTTTTGCCGGGCGGCAAGCGCATCCAGCAATTTGCCGTGAATGCCGCCAAAGCCGCCGTTGCTCATGACGACGATGTGATCGCCGGTGCGCGTGCCGGCGACGATCGCCGCGACCAGCGCGTCGATGTCGTCATAAGCATGAGCGCGCGTGCCCAGTGGGCTCAGGACCTGCGCGGGGTCCCAGCCCAGCGCGTGCTTGCCGGTGGCGGCGCCGAAGCAAAATACTTCGTCGGCGGCGGCCAGGGCGGGCGCCAGGCGCGCGGCCATTGTGCCTTGCTTCATCGTGTTGGAGCGCGGTTCGAGCACGGCCACGATGCGCGCCTGTCCGATCTGTTTGCGCAGACCCGCCAACGTCGTGTCGATGGCGGTGGGGTGGTGCGCGAAGTCGTCGTACACCTTGACGCCGTCGATCGTGCCGCGCAGCTCCATCCGCCGCTTGACGCCACCGAATGCATTGAGCGCGTCGATGCCGGCGCCGGGCGTCACGCCCGCATGCTCGGCAGCGGCCAGCGCGGCCAGCGCGTTACTGCGGTTGTGCTCGCCGGTGAGGCCCCATGTGATGCGGCCAATCGGCACGCCACGATATAAGACGTCGAAGTGACCGTTTTGATCCACCTCCGACGCCGCCCAGTCGCCATTCGCGCCGAACGTAACGGTTTGGGACCAGCATCCGCGGGCCAGCACGCGTGCGATCGCCTCGTCATGCTGCGGTACGACCAGACGGCCGTTGCCTGGTACGGTGCGCACCAGGTGATGAAATTGCGTTTCGATCGCACCGAGATCGGGAAAGATATCGGCGTGATCGTATTCGAGGTTGTTGAGAATCGCGGTACGCGGCCGGTAGTGCACGAATTTCGACCGCTTGTCGAAAAAGGCGGTGTCGTATTCGTCGGCCTCGATCACGAAGTGACTTTGCGCGGGATCGAAGCGAGACGAGGTAACGAGATCGGGCGCGATGCCACCCACCAGAAAGTTAGGCGCGAGACCCGCATGCTGCAGCATCCAGGTGAGCATGGCGCTGGTGGTGGTCTTGCCGTGCGTACCGGCAACGGCGAGCACATGCTGACCGGGCAGCACATGATCGCCCAGCCACTGCGGGCCGGACACATAGCGCGCGCCGCTGTTGAGGATGGCTTCCATCAGCGGATTGCCGCGGCTGACCACGTTGCCGATGACATAGAGATCGGGGGCGAGCGCAAGCTGCTCGGCCCCGAATCCCTCGATCAGGTCGATACCTTGTTCGGTGAGCTGCGTGCTCATGGGCGGGTAGACGCCCGCATCGCATCCTGTGACGCGATGACCGGCCGCGCGTGCAATCAGCGCGAGTCCGCCCATGAAGGTCCCGCAGATGCCTAATATGTGTAGATGCATGCCGTACCAACGAAAGTGAGTCTGCGGCCCCATTGTAGTGGAGCGTGTCAGCGCGTTCTGCGGAATCGGACGAATTACCCTCCGGCATCCCGGTCGCCCACTTTGGCTACATCGTGACGTATCTGTGGGCAAACAGGTATCATCGCGCCATGAAGCGACGTAATTTTGTCTATGGCGGGTTGGCTGCTATCGCCATCGGCGCGACCGGTTATGCGGTGACGCGCGGCGACTCGCCGCGTGGCGCCGCACCGCAAACGGCCGATCCGAAACCTGTGGCGGCCGACGGCGGTCTGGCCACTCTGATGGGCCAGACCTTGCCGGATGTCGACGGTCGCATGATGGCGCTTTCGCAATGGGCGGGCAAACCGCTACTGATCAATTTCTGGGCCACCTGGTGTGCGCCCTGTGTGAAAGAGATGCCGGAGCTCGATGCGCTTGCACGTGCCTATCCAAACGTGCAATTTGTGGGTATCGGCATCGACTCGCCTGACAATATTCGCGCATTTCAGCGTAAAGTGCCCGTAAACTACCCATTACTAATACTGGAAAACAATGGGGTGGAGCTGCTTCGCGCGCTGGGCAATGCCCCGGGCGGATTGCCGTTTACCGTCATCGTGCATCCTCAGGGGCGTGTCGATCGCCACATCCTGGGTCAGATCGACGCCGATGACATTGCCAAAACGCTGTCGCGGATCACGGCGTAACCTTTCTGGACAAATGCAGTGATTTGTCGTACAAAGGCGCCTTATCGTCGACGTTCACGGTAGTTGTTGCCGGTCTTTCCGGTGTTTTTCCCCCTTCCATGGCCCAACGCATTCTTGTCCTGCACGGACCCAATCTCAATCTCTTGGGCAAGCGCGAACCCGGTATCTACGGGCGCTTGACCTTGGCTGAGATCGACGCTCGATTGCACGCGCTCGGCACCGAGTTGGGCGTGACCGTCAGTACGTATCAAAGCAATCACGAAGGTGCGCTGGTCGATCGCATCCAGGCTGCGGCCGGCGATGCCACCGATTTCATCGTGATCAACGCCGCCGCCTACACCCATACCAGTGTTGCCATTCGCGATGCCCTGTCCGGTGTGGCGATACCGTGCGTTGAAGTACATTTGTCCAATATCCACAAGCGCGAATCGTTTCGACACCATTCCTACATTTCCGATATCGCAGTCGGCGTCATCGCCGGTCTGGGTGCGGACGGGTACGAATCGGCGGTACGGTTCGCGTCGCGTCAGTGATTGCGCCGGCGCATTATTCATTCCACCTTTTCATTCCCGGCGATCGCGCACGCGATCGATCGCCGTAAACACTAACGGGAAGCAGCTTTCATGGATCTCAGAAAACTTAAGACGTTGATCGATCTGGTTGCCGAGTCCGGCATCGCCGAGCTCGAAATCACCGAGGGCGAAGGCAAAGTTCGCATCGTCAAGTTCTCGCAAACCTTGCAACCCGTGGCCTACCATCAGCCCGAGCACGGCTATGCGCCGGCGCCTGGTGCCGCACCCGCAGCCGCACCGGCCGCGCCCGAAGCGCCGCCAGTGGTGTCGGGCCATGTCGTGAAGGCGCCGATGGTCGGCACGTTCTACCGCTCGCCCAACCCCGGTGCGTCGCCGTTCGTCGAAGTGGGTCAAACCGTCAAGGAAGGCGATCCGCTGTGCATCATCGAAGCGATGAAGCTGCTCAACGAAATCGAAGCCGACAAATCCGGCGTCATCAAGGAAATCCTGATCGAGAACGGTGAACCTACCGAATACGGTCAACCTCTCTTTGTCATTGGCTGATATGTTCGAAAAAATTCTGATTGCCAACCGCGGCGAAATTGCGCTGCGGATACAGCGCGCATGTCGGGAACTGGGCATCAAGACCGTTGTGGTGCACTCGGAAGCCGATCGCGACGCCAAGTATGTTCGGCTGGCCGACGAGTCGGTCTGCATCGGTCCGCCGCCTTCCCGTGAAAGCTACCTGAACATGCCCGCGCTGATCTCGGCGGCTGAAGTCACCGATTCCGAAGCGATCCACCCTGGCTACGGCTTCCTGTCGGAAAACGCCGACTTTGCCGAGCGTGTGGAGAAGAGCGGATTCGTGTTCATCGGCCCGCGTCCGGAAACCATTCGTCTGATGGGCGACAAGGTCAGCGCCAAGCACGCGATGATCGAAGCCGGCGTCCCGGTGGTTCCCGGCTCGAAGGGCGCATTGCCCGACGATCCGCAGGAAATTCTGCAAACGGCCCGCGAAGTCGGTTATCCCGTCATCATCAAGGCGGCTGGCGGTGGTGGTGGACGCGGCATGCGCGTCGTCTATACCGAAGCGGCCTTGCTGAACGCGGTCACGATGACGAAGGCCGAAGCGGCTTCGGCGTTCAACAATCCTGAAGTCTATATGGAGAAGTTCCTCGAGAACCCGCGCCATATCGAGATCCAGGTGTTGGCCGACGGTGGACGCAACGCGGTCTGGTTAGGCGAGCGCGATTGCTCGATGCAGCGTCGTCACCAGAAAGTGATCGAAGAAGCGCCGGCTCCCGGCGTGGCGCGCCGCTTGATCGAGCGCATCGGCGAGCGCTGTGCCGAGGCGTGCCGCAAGATGGGTTATCGCGGTGCCGGCACGTTCGAGTTTCTGTACGAAAACGGCGAGTTCTATTTCATTGAGATGAATACCCGGATTCAGGTCGAGCACCCCGTGACCGAACTGATTACGGGCATCGATCTGGTGCAGCAGCAGATTCGTATTGCGGCCGGTGAGAAGTTCACGCTGCGTCAGCGCGATATCGAGTTCCGCGGTCACGCCATCGAATGCCGTATCAACGCTGAAGATCCGTTCCGCTTCGTGCCCAGCCCCGGCCGGATCACCAACTGGCATGTGCCGGGCGGTCCGGGCGTGCGCGTGGATTCGCACGTGTTCAACGGCTACTTCGTGCCGCCCAACTACGATTCGATGATCGCCAAGATCATCACGTACGGCGACACGCGCGATCAGGCGTTGGCGCGCATGCGCATCGCCTTGTCCGAAATGGTGGTCGAAGGCATTTCGACGAACGTGCCCCTGCATCGCGAGATGCTGCAGGATGCCCGGTTCATCGAAGGCGGCACGAGCATTCATTATCTTGAGAACAAGCTGGCGCAACGCCCGTAACGGGTGTGCCAGCAGACTGCGGAACTGTCGTCATGCGTGAATTAGTCCTCCATTGTCGCGACGCCGAGGCGGAAGCCATGTCCGACGCGTTGTTGGAGGCGGGCGCCTTGTCGGTATCGGTCGAAGATGCCGATAGCGACACGCCCGACGAACGCCCGCTGTTCGGCGAGCCGGGCACCGAGCCCGATGTGCTGGCCTGGGGCCACAATCGGGTCGTGGCGCTGATGCCTGACGGCACGGACCCGGCGCAGATGGTGGCGCAAGCCACGGCCGCCAGTGCGCCGTTTGCCGCCTGGGAAGCGTGGACGGTGCGCGACGTGCCTGACGCTGATTGGGTGCGGTTGACGCAGTCGCAGTTTCAGCCGATTCCCATCGCTGGCCGGCTCTGGATCGTGCCCAGTTGGCACCGCGACGATCCCGCCGTGCCTGGGCTCGACGATGCCGGTAGCGCCGACGGCCGCATCCATATCGAACTCGACCCCGGTCTGGCGTTCGGCACCGGCAGTCACCCCACCACGCATTTGTGCCTGGAATGGCTTGAGGCCACCTTGCCGCTAGGTGCCACGGTGCTCGACTACGGCTGCGGCTCCGGCATCCTGGCCATTGCGGCCGGCAAGCTGGGGGCGAGCGCCGTAACGGGTGTCGACATCGACGAGCAGGCGGTGCAGGCCACGCGCGACAATGCCGCCGTGAATCACGTGGCCGTTCAGGCGTTGTTGCCCGATGGTTTGACCGGCGGCCAGTATCAAGTGGTGGTTGCCAATATTTTGTCCAATCCGCTTAAAGTGCTGGCGCCGATGCTCAGTGGCCGCGTGGCCGCAGGCGGCGATCTGGTGCTCTCCGGCGTATTGGCGCGCCAGGCCGAAGAAGTTGCGGCGGCATATGCTCCGTGGCTGGCCATGAGCGTCTGGCGTGAGAAAGACGGCTGGGTGTGCTTGCACGGCCGCCGCATTTGACGGCGATCACGCGCACACCATGGCTTCGCTAACCACCCGTTGCCCACAATGCGGCACCGCCTTCAAGGTGGTGGCGGATCAACTGCGTGTGCGCCAGGGACTGGTGCGGTGCGGCGTGTGCAGCGCGGTCTTCGACGGCTATGCGCGTCTGATCGGTGAAGCGGAAAGTACGCCGGCCCCGCCCGCCGTTGCCCACCCGGTCACGCCGGCGCCGTATTCGGCACCGACGTACCTGCCGCCAGTAACCTCAGCACCGTCAGCACCGTCAACGGCCGCCCCAACCTCGCCGGCACCTGCCTACGTACAGCCAAGGCCGCCGCAGCAACCGACTCATCAACCGCCGGCACCGTCGCCGCAGCCTGCGCCGCCTCCCTATCGACCTTCGACGCCGCGTGCCCCCGAGCCGGCAGCGGACGACGCCGAGCCGCCATGGGCCATGCCGCGCGCCACCCCCGCCGAGCCCTCGTCAAACGATTATTTGCGCACGCCGCGCATCGCCGAATCGCCTTCGCACACGCCATTTGACACGCCTGTACAGGCACCTGCACACGCGCCCGAACCGGCCGTCTTGCGCGATCGTTCGCACGCCTCGCGCCGCGGACGCGATGACGAACAGGGCGACGAACAGGGCGACGAACGGGGTAACTTGGCGCATCGAAACGACGATGCCGACCGCGACGATGAAGATCGCGACCCTCAGGCTGGCGTGTCGGGTCGGGGGCAGCCGTATTCCGCGCCTTACCGCGACAGCAATGGCGACGATCAAGCTGCCGGCCTGCGCGCCGCCGGTTTCGGTTACGCGCGCAAGCACGCCAACACGGATCACGCCGACGATTACCGCAGCAGCGAACCGCATCATGCGGGCTACCGCAGCGACGACTACGCCTCGAAAGCGTATTTGGTCGAGCGTGACGATAGCGATGATCACACCTTGGCTGGCGCTGTCGACCAGGATGAGGACGATCGCCCGCTGCCCTCGTCGTCGCCTGCCACCGCCGGCCGCCCGGCGCGCAATCCCCGCTTCGATCTGAGCGAGGACGATGATGTGCCGCGCCGCGAGGAGGACGACGACGGTGACGCGCCGTATATCCCCGCGCCCGCCTTATCGCCTTGGGACAATCGCCGCCAGCCGGCCGTATTTACCCAGCCGCGCGCCGCAGCCAGCCCGGCCGATCAGTGGGGCCGAACAGGCCAGTCGGCCCGCAATCCATCGCCGCGCGGCGATGCGGCTTTCTTCCTTAATGACGACGATGCGGCAACCGACGCGTCTGAACATGACGAACGCTATGCGCCCGACGCCCGCGATATTCGTCCAACGCGCGTCACGCTCGACGACGATCTGGCCGACGATAACGTGGCGCGCGATGGTCGCGACGATGAGTGGGACGAAGACGACCAGGATGCCGCGCCCGTCGTGCGCGGCGAGACCCGGGTGCGGCACGCCGGCGACCCTCATGCCGGCGCCACGCCGCCCGAGTTCATGGATGACGAGGTTGAGCGCCAGGGCGCGTTCGGCCGGTGGTTCTGGGGCATATTGTGCGTGCTAGCCCTGATCGCCTTGGCGCTGGCCAGCCTCTGGACGTACCGCAATGCGATCGTGACCTCGGCGCCGCAGTTGCGTCCCGTGATGGCGCAATTGTGCGCGCGGTTGGGTTGCGAGGTCGGGTACGCACGCCGTATCGATCGCATCGCGATCCTGTCGTCCTCGTTGCAGCCGCCCGCAGGTGGATTCACGTCGGAGCCGGGCCGTAACCGTCTGATCATGCGCGCAGTGATCCGCAATCGTTACAACATGCCGCAACCGTTGCCGGCGTTGACGCTCGAACTGACCGATTTTTCCGACACGATCGTGGCGCGCAAGGTGCTGCGACCCGAGATGTATTTGCCGGCCAATCTTGCCGCTCAGCCGTTCGCGGCCGAGGGCGAGTTGTCGGTGGCGGTGCCGATTGACGTGACCGATCTGCAGGTCAACGGCTACCAGATAGGTAAATTTTTTCCTTGATAAGGGAAGGCGATAACGATGGCGAGCTCCGTGCTGGTATGTGGTTCCATGGCTTTCGACACGATTGCCGTGTTTGAAGGGCGCTTCAAAGATCATATTCTTCCGGACCGCATCCATTCGCTCAGCGTGTCGTTCCTGGTGCCGCAGATGCGCAAGGATTACGGCGGTTGCGCCGGCAATATCGCGTACGGTCTGAAGCTGCTGGGCGGCAATCCGCTGCCGGTGGCCACGGTGGGCGAAGACGCCACCGATTACCTCGAGCGTCTGCGCGGTCTGGGTATCGATACCGAACACGTGCGCGTCATGCCGGGCACGCTCACCGCGTTGTGCTACATCACGACCGATCTGGACGATAACCAGATCACCGCCTTCCACCCTGGCGCCATGGCCCTGTCGGCCGAGAACGATATTTCCGGCGTGAAAGCCGATTGGGCCATCGTGGCACCCGACGCCAAGGCCGGTATGTTTGCGCACGCCGAGCGGCTGCATGCCACCGGCGTACCGTTTATTTTCGACCTGGGCCAAGCCATGCCGCTATTTGACGGCGCGGATATCGCCCGTATGGTGGAACTGGCCGAGGTGTTGACGGTCAATGACTATGAAGCGGGTGTTGTCGAAGAGCGCATGGGCAAGTCGCTGGGCGAGATTTCCAAAAACGTGCAAGCGTTGGTCGTGACACATGGCGCGCGTGGCGCCACGCTATGGCAAAAAGGGAAGGAAACGCAGATCGCTCCGGTTGCGGCCGGCGAGGTCGTGGATCCTACCGGTTGCGGCGATGCCCACCGGGCTGGCTTGCTCTATGGGCTGACCTCCGGGATGTCTTGGGTAGATTGCTGCCGCTTGGCCAACGTGATGGGCGCGCTCAAGGTGAGCGCGCGCGGCACGCAAAACTATGCGCCCACGCGGGCCGAGATCGCCGCGCAATTGCAGGCCGCTTATGGCATTGCACTTCCGTAATATGCGTAGCAGCCTGTTGCGCTACTGCTAATTTTGTTGCTTCATGCACGGGTTATCATCTGGCGATGCTGTGCTGATCAGGAGAACAGACGTAATGAATACGACACCATTTTTCTCGACGGGAACGGCGCGGCGCGTTCGTGTCCTCGCGCTTGGCGCCATCGTCACTTCCGTGGCGTTGCTCGCAGGTTGCGCCAACAATAGCGCTTCGGGCTCCGTTTATAGCTATGGGCAAGCCCAGCGCGAGCAAATCGTGCGCGCCGGCACCATCACGGCCGTGCGTCCCATCGTGATTCAAGAAGACAAGACCTCGGGCGCCGGCGTGCTCGCCGGTGGCGCACTGGGCGGTGTCGCCGGTAACGCCGTTGGTGGCGGTACGGGTCGCGCGATCGCAACCGTTGGTGGCGCGTTGCTCGGCGCACTCGCCGGCAATGCCGTCGAAAACCGAGTGGGCCGCACCTCCGGTCTGGAAGTGACGGTTCGCCTGGATAACGGCGAAACCCGTGTCGTGGCCCAGGAAGCGGATATTCCGCTGAGCGTGGGTCAACGCGTACAAGTCATCAGTGGCGCTGGCCCCACGCGCGTCGCCCCGATGTAATGCAGTTGTCGTCGCATCGGCCATTTGGCCGGTGAGATGGCTCATACCCCCGATGGGCATTGCCCGGAGGATGGGACAAACCCGCAGTGTTGTGTGCATGCACAACCTGCGGGTTTTTGCATTTTCGTTAAGCGCGCTGTCAGTTGGCGATCTTTAGAATCGCGCTGCAACCTTCTGTTGTCCATTGTTAAATCTCGCGATTCTTACTTCGCTATCACAGCATTTGGGGCGCAGCGTTATCATGATCACTGAACAAGCCATGCACGATCGTCTTGCCGAGATCGTCGAATCCATCATTTTGAAGAAAGTCACGGCCGACACGCCCCTGATCGAATCGGGTTTGGTCGACTCCCTGTCTGCCGTGGATATCACGCTTGCTGTGGAAAGCGCGTTCGGCTGCAGCATTCCGGCCCCGGAAATTGCCGAGCACTTGCAGTCGGTTCGTACGCTTGCCGACTATGTCGCTGCTCACGCATAACAGCCGGCTGCTGTCGCATATCGCGGCGGCCATGACGGCCGCCGTGTTGGCCTTGGGCCTCTACATCGCCGGCGACGATTTTCTGGATCGGTTGCCGTTGCCCGTGCAGTTGCCAACGGCCGCGACCACAACGGCGACAGACAATTACCTGCCCAATCTAGGTCCCGATTGGGGCACGCAAAACGTCAATATCGGGCGGTTGGCCAACGCGCTGTCGGACGGTACCTTGACGGTGCTGGGTTCGTCGGAGCTGTCCAGCCACGATCTGCGCTTCGTGCCGTACCGGTTCTTTCCGCAAGAATTGAAGATGCCGACGCTGGCCTATGGCCATGCGATGTTTCAGTCCTACGGCATCTTCAGCGTGCTCGAGTCGATCTCGGATTCGCTCACGCCCAATACGCGCCTGGTGATCATGGTGTCGCCGGCGTGGTTTGCGTCGGGCGGCCAACTGCCGCGCAGTGCCTTTGCCGAACACATCAGCGGTCCGGTGTGGGATCGGTTGTGGGAAAAGCCCGCCACGCGCGACCAGATGCAATCGTGGATCAGCAATAACGCCAATTTCGGTTTGCTCTGGCTCATCGCAAATGGGCAAGCCTCGCAACTCAAGGACAAACTCGGACTGTGGTGGCGCGCCTATGGCGAACGTCCTGCCGACCGGCCGCGCAGCAAATTGAGCGTGCCGGCCCACCGTTACGTGACGTGGCCGTCGGCGGGCAAGTTGTCGGCCTCGGGTTGGGATGCCTTGACGCAGGAAGCGCGCGCGGCCGAACGGGCGCTGGGTGGCCATAACCCCTACGACGTGCGGGACGATTACTACGAGCAGTTTCTCAAGCCGTTGGCCACGCCCGCGCACAACGAATTTGCCGACGTCAACCCGTTGACGCGTACCGAGCTGGGCGACCTGGCGCGCGTGATGGCGTTATTGCAGCGGCACAAGGTGCGGGCGTATTTCGTCATGCAGCCCTTCAATCCTAAGTTGATCCTGGACCACGATCGCTTCGATCCCGCCGTCGCAGCCTTCAAGGGCATGTGCGACCACTACGGCATGGGCTGTCTGGACATGTACAGCATGCCTTTCGAACCCGGCGTGGTGCGCGACGATATGCATCTCGCCGAATTGGGTTGGGCGATCGCCAACCGTGCGATAGCGGAGTACTTCACACGATGAAACGTTTTATGTGGCACCTCTGTTTGTACGTTGGTCTGATCCTGGTGTTTATCCTGCAGGCGCAGCCCACCACGGGCAGTGGCGGACCGATCAAGGTCGAATTCCAGTACCAGCAATTCTGATCGCCATGGAACTCTTCGGCAGTTTCGGCTTTTTCGGTAGCGCCATCGCGGGCGGTCTGGGGTTGCTCGCCTATCGTTTCTTTGCGGCACCGTTGCGCTTGTCTTACCGGCGGGTTGTGGGCCTCGTCGTGGTGGCGGCGTGGCTGGCCATTTTCTGGGAGCGGCCCTATCAACCGTTAGGGTTGCTGGCAGTCACCAGCGGCGTATTGTGGCTCGTGCGCCGCAGCTACATTCCCACTTGGGCAGCGGTGGTGCTTACGTTGGCGCCGTTGCTGGTGGTGAAGACGGGTGTGTCGACGATGCCGGCGATGCTGGGTTTGTCATTCGCGACATTCCGCGCCATCGACGTGCTGCTGTTCTCGCAGCGCAACGAGCGCATCGATCCGCTGGACTACTTTGCGTATCTGTTCTTTCCGCTCACTTTGCTGGCAGGACCGATGTACCGGTGGAAGAATTTCCAGGCGGATCTGAAGCGCGGCTACGACGGGATATCGCTGAACAATTGGCTCACGGGTCTGGAGCTCGTGCTGCTTGGTGTGATCCAGAAGTTCGGTCTGGCCGAAGCGATCTGGCGGTTCGGGCTCAGCCAGGTCTCGGCGCAGGATTATTCGTTTACCGGCGTGGTGCTCAACGCATCGCTATACAGCTTTTATCTGTTCTTCGATTTCGCCGGTTATACAAGCATGGCCATCGGTGTGGGCATGTTCTTCGGGTTGTCGTTGCCGGGCAACTTCAAGAATCCGCTCGCCACACTCAACCCGCAGGATTTCTGGCGTCGGTGGCACATCAGTCTTTCCGATTGGCTGCGCGACGTCGTGTTTATGCCGATCTACAAGGCGCTGTCCAAAACGGCATATTTCGGGCGCCATCGCCTGGCCGCACAAAACATCGGCATCTTTGCGACCCTGCTGGCGATGGGGGTGTGGAACGGACTCTCGTGGCATTACATCGCAAGCGGCGTGATGTTTGGCGCGTATTCGGTGGGCCATAATCTGCTGGTAAACGCCGCACGCACCCGGCCCGCCTGGCAGGCGGTGTTCGCCCAACCCGCGATCAAGTTCACGGGCCGCATATTGACCCTCGTGCTCGTTGCGCTGGCGCTTTATGTGTTCAGCGGCCGCAGTCCAATTTGATCTTTTGAAGCGCGCTTATGCATGTCGATCTGTCTTCAGCCTGCTTTACCGATCTGACGCATCGCCCCGATGCACCCGCTGTGATCGGGGCGGATCGCACGCTCACGTGGCAGCAGTTGCATGACGACGCGCACGCATGGGCCGCACGCGCCCGTGTCGCCGGTCTGACGGCCGACGTGCCGGTAGCCATTTACGGTCATAAAGAGGCCGCATTCTTTGTGGCGATGGTGGGGTGCCTGCTGGCAGGTCTGCCGTTCGTTCCGATCGATACGCTCTATCCGCGCGAACGTATGCTGCGCGTGGTCGAGATCGCCCGCGCCGGGGCCGTCTACGACGCGGCTGCGGACGACTTCCTGCCGGGCACGCCGGGTGGCGGCACGCCCTTGGCCGAGAAAAACGTCACCTACGTGATGTTCACCTCGGGCAGCACGGGCGATCCCAAGGGCGTGCAGATAGGCCGCGAGAGTGTGGCGTTGCTGGCTGAGTGGATGCGCGGCTGCTTTGGTTTGGGCGATGCGCCGGTGTTCATGAACCAGGCACCGTTCAGCTTCGACCTATCGATGTACGAGGTGTTTGGCACGTTGGCCACTGGCGGCGTGTGCGTGCTGAATGCGCGCGAGCGCATTGCGAATGGTGCGGCATGGTTCGAAAGTCTGGCTGAGGCCGGTATCACGGTATGGGTGTCGACCCCATCGTTTGCGCACCAGCAACTATTGCACGCCGGTTTCTCGCCTGAACACCTGCCGAGCCTCAAGCTCTTCCTTTTTTGCGGTGAGCCGCTGCCTGTGGCATTGGCCAAAAAGCTGCGGGCGCGATTTCCTTCCGCGCGGATCTTGAACACGTACGGCCCCACGGAGGCCACGGTGGCCACCACGTGGATCGAAATCGACGACGCGCTTCTGGCTGCGCATCCGCAAGTGCCCATTGGTTATGCCAAACCCGATTCGACGGTATGGGTGGCGGGGGAAGAACTGTGCATCGCAGGCGACCATGTCATGCGGGGCTATCTGAATCGGCCCGACCTCAATGCCACCAAACTTTTTACCGATGAATCGGGACGGCGCGCTTTTCGCACCGGCGACGTGGGCGAGCAGCGCGAGGATGGACTGCTGTTTTGCCGCGGGCGGCGTGACGATCAGATCAAGCTCAATGGTTATCGCATCGAGCTCAGCGAAGTCGACGCCGCACTCGATCACTTGAACGGCGTGCGCGCCGGCGCCTGCATTGTGCTGCGCCGCCCGGACGGGACTGCCGTGAGGTTGATCGGGTTTGTCGAGCGGGCGCGAGGCGTGAAAGAGTGCGAGAGCTCGATGGGTTCGAAGGGCTCGGCGGGTGCGTTGCACATACAAGGCGCAGACGCCTTTGGTCAGTGGAAGCGCGTGCTCGGCGAACGGTTGCCGGTGTATATGGTGCCCACCGAATTGATCGTTTGCGAGAACTTGCCGATGTCGGCCAATCACAAGATCGATCGCAAGGCGCTTGCCGCATGGTATGCGGCCATGCCGGCGTGACCATGCACCTCAGCTTAAGGGGGGGATGGCGCGTAAGCGGGGGATAGCGCGCCCACGCAAACAAAAACCCGCCAGAGCGGGTTTTTGTTATTCGACGCCAGCCTGGCTGATACGCCCTAGATTCGGGCTTCAAGATTCAGGCCAAGCGCCGAGTGTGTAGCCAAGCGCCAGGGTTCAGCTGTGAAATTACAGCCCGAACAACCGGAAGCTTGCACGCGTGATGATCATCAGCAGCACTTGCGCCAGGATCAACAGCACCAGCGGCGAGAAGTCGATCGTGGTGCGCGGCAAAATGCGGCGAATGGGATCGAGCAGCGGCGTGGTGAGCGTTTGCAGAAGCGGCATGAGCGGGGCGCCAGGATTGACCCACGACAGCACCGCCTGAACCAGTGTGAGCCACACGACCAGATTCAAAATCCATTTGACGACGGTGAGCAACGCCGCGCCGAGAGCCATCGGCAACGCCGAGACGGGCGGCAGCGTGCCGATGGCGGCCAGCCACATCAGGAAGAGGTACACCAGTGCGGCCAGCCAGGCGCCGACCAGGCAAGCCCATTCGATCCGGCCGCGGCTGGGGATCACGCGGCGTAAGGGGCCCACGAGCCAATCGGTGCCGCGAAACACGGCATGCGCCAAGGGATTGAGCGGGGGAATACGCACGGCATGCATCCAGGCGCGAATAATGAGCGCGGCGCCAAAAAGCGTGAAGGCAATATCGAGCAAGAACCGGAGAATGTCGCCGATCATGGTGTCATCTGTCGCGTTGAGGTGGCGCTATTGTCGCACGCATAAGTGAAAATCGCCGCCCGCTCATACGAATGATAAACAGGCGAAAGATACGGCTGATCTCGGCGTGCAAATGAAAAAGCCACCTCGCATGAAGCGAGATGGCTCGGTATCCGCGCGCCTTCAGCGGCGCGGATCGGGCATGGTCGTCTTAGGGACGGCCGCCCGTCGGGAACGGCCACGACGCTGCCGGGTTCAGCGCGGTCTTCGTGCTGGATGCGGCGCCGGTTGCGGAAGGCTGTGCCGGCTTTTTGGCGGCAGTCTTCTTGGCAGGGGCTTTCTTGGTGGCGGGCTTCTTGGTCGCGGCGGGCTTGGCTGCCGGCTTGGCTGCGGCCGTCTTCTTCACAGCCGGCGCTTTTTTGGCAACCGTTTTGGCCGTGGATTTCTTGGCCGGTGCCTTGGTGGCCGTCGACTTCTTGGCGACAGCTTTCTTGGCTACAGCCTTTTTAGCGACCGCTTTCTTGGCAACGGCTTTCTTGGCCGGTGCTTTCTTGGCGGCAGCGACCTTCTTTACCGCCGTTTTCTTGGTTGCCGCTTTCTTGGCCGGAGCCTTCTTCGCTGCAACCTTCTTCACAGCGGCTTTCTTGGCCGGTGCTTTTTTAACGGCGGTCGTCTTCTTCACGGCGGCTTTGGTGGCCGTCGTTTTCTTTACTGCGGCTTTCGTCGCAGCGGGCTTCTTGGCGGCGGCTTTCTTGGCCGGTGCCTTCTTCGCAGCTTTTTTGGCTGTTGCCATGGTCTTGCTCCTTAGGTTCAGGGGTCCCAGAACTTAAACCCGCGCGCCTCAGGAGGAGTCGCTCGGGTTATTCATCGGCACATACCGGCGGCATGACAAGCATGCCGAAAAGTGGTGTGCGCTAATGAATACGGCACAGCCATTTGAACTGGCCCCCGCGGCTAACGCGGGCCATTTCAAATGGCGACGGTACGCGCACGGGATCACCCGCTTGCGTACCGCTTTATTCAACGTGTCCGAACACCCCGACCAGGGATCACTCCCAGTTCAGCGCGCCTCCGGTCTGATATTCGATCACGCGTGTTTCAAAAAAGTTGCGTTCCTTCTTCAGGTCGATCATTTCGGCCATCCACGGGAAGGGATTTTCTTCCTGCGCGTAGAGCGGCTCGATACCGATTTGCTGGCAACGGCGATTGGCGATGAAGCGCAGATACGACTTGAACATCGGTGCATTCAAACCCAAAACACCGCGCGGCATCGTGTCTTCGGCGTAAGCGTATTCCAGTTCGACCGCTTTGCGGAAGAGTTCGCGAATTTCTTCGCGGAATGCCGGTGTCCAAAGATGCGGATTTTCGAGCTTCACCGTGTTGATCAGATCGATACCGAAGTTGCAGTGCATGGATTCATCGCGAAGGATGTACATGTACTGCTCGGCGGCGCCGGTCATTTTGTTCTGGCGGCCCAACGCCAGAATCTGGGTAAAGCCCACGTAAAAGAACAGTCCTTCCATCAAGCATGCGAAGACGATCAACGACTTCAACAGCGTCTGGTCCGCATCGGGCGTGCCCGTTTTGAAATGCGGATCGGCGATGGCATCGATAAACGGAATCAGGAACTCGTCTTTTGCGCGAATCGAAGGCACTTCGTTATACGCGTTGAAGATTTCCGCTTCGTCCAGATCCAGGCTTTCGACGATGTACTGATAGGCGTGCGTGTGGATCGCTTCTTCAAACGCCTGGCGCAGCAGGAACTGGCGCGCTTCGGGCGCCGTGATGTGGCGATAGGTGCCCAGCACGATGTTGTTGGCGGCCAGCGAATCGGCCGTCACGAAGAAACCCAGGTTGCGCTTGACGATGCGGCGCTCGTCGTCGGTCAGGCCGTTGGGGTTCTTCCACAGCGCGATGTCACGCGACATGTTCACTTCCTGCGGCATCCAGTGGTTGGCGCAGGTGGCGAGGTATTTTTCCCACGCCCACTTGTACTTGAACGGCACCAGCTGGTTCACGTCGGTCGTACCGTTGATGATGCGTTTGTCGGCCGCTTTGACGCGATGCGCCGTAGCGGCTTCGTCCGCTGCCGGCTCGGCAGTGGCGGGGGTGGGCTGGGGCAGCGCCGCGTCGTTGAACGCGTTGGTTGCCGCGCGCACCGGCTCGGCCTGGGCAGGACCGCGGCCCGACGCGGGCGTCGGCGCAGGCTGCGTGGCGAGAGGTTCGTCGTCCCAATTAATCATAAATGCTTTCTCCAGCGTCGGTTATTGGCAGGCTTCGCACTCGTCGAACCCGGCGTCACCGGGTCGCATCGTGCAGGCCGCGCCGACGATTTCCGGTTCCGGCAAGTTGGGAGCGGCAGCAACAGCGGCAATACCGCTTTGCCCGCCCGACGATACGGCGTTCAGTTCGCCGCCACGACCCGTGGACTTCTCGGCGCTCGTTGCACCCATGGTGCGCAGATAGTAGGTGGTCTTCAGACCACGCAGCCAAGCCAGTTTGTAGGTGTCGTCGAGCTTCTTGCCCGACACGCCTGCCATGTAAATGTTGAGCGATTGCGCTTGGTCGATCCATTTCTGGCGACGCGAAGCGCACTCGACGAGCCAGTTCGGCTCAACTTCAAATGCGGTGGCGTAAAGGCCACGCAATTCGGCCGGTACGCGATCGATGCGGGAAAGGCTCCCGTCGAAGTACTTGAGGTCGGCGACCATGACTTCGTCCCAAAGACCGAGCTTCTTGAGATCGCGAACGAGGTACTCGTTAACGACCGTGAACTCGCCGGAGAGATTCGATTTGACGTACAAGTTTTGGAATGTCGGCTCGATGCACGCAGATACACCAATAATATTGGAAATCGTCGCCGTTGGGGCAATTGCGACGCAATTCGAATTCCGCATGCCGTTTTGCTTGATTCTGGCACGCAACGCGGACCAGTCGAGCGTGCTCGACGTATCCACTTCGACATGACCGCCGCGCTCTTCGGCGAGCAGGGCGAGCGTGTCTTGCGGCAGGATGCCACGATCCCACAGCGAGCCGGGGAACGACTCGTAGCGGCCGCGTTCGCTGGCCAGCTTGCTCGACGCCGAGTAGGCGTAATAGCACACCGCTTCCATCGAGCGATCGGCGAATTCGATGGCGCCTTGCGAGGCGTACGGCAGACGCATCATGTGCAGGCAATCCTGGAAGCCCATGATGCCCATGCCCACCGGACGATGACGCTTGTTCGAGTTCGCAGCCTTTTCGACGGCGTAATAGTTGATGTCGATCACGTTGTCGAGCATGCGCATGGCGGTGTTCACCGTGCGCTCGATCTTGGCGTGATCCAGCTCGAAGCCGCCGTTGGCCGACGGTTTCATGTGCGCGACGAGGTTGACCGAACCCAGGTTGCAGACCGCGATTTCCGATTCGTTCGTGTTCAGCGTGATCTCGGTGCACAGGTTCGAGCTGTGCACGACACCCACGTGTTGCTGGGGCGAACGGATGTTGCAAGGGTCCTTGAACGTGATCCAGGGATGGCCGGTTTCGAACAACATCGACAGCATCTTGCGCCACAACGTCATGGCGGGCATTTTCTTGAACAGCGTCAGTTCGCCGGTGGCGACCTTGTTTTCGTAGCCCAGGTAAGCGGCTTCGAATGCGCGGCCGACCTTGTCGTGCAGGTCAGGCGTGTCCGACGGCGAGAACAACGTCCATTCGCCGTTTTCCATCACACGCTTCATGAACAGGTCGGGAATCCAGTTCGCCGTGTTCATGTCGTGCGTGCGGCGGCGCTCGTCGCCCGTGTTCTTGCGCAGTTCCAGGAATTCTTCGATATCCAGGTGCCACGTTTCGAGGTACGTGCACACGGCGCCCTTGCGCTTGCCGCCCTGGTTGACCGCGACGGCGGTGTCGTTGACGACCTTCAGGAACGGCACGACGCCCTGGCTTTCGCCATTGGTGCCCTTGATGTGGCTGCGCAGCGCACGCACGGGCGTCCAATCGTTGCCCAGACCGCCGGCGTATTTGGCCAGCAAGGCGTTTTCCTTGATGGCGTCGTAGATGCCTTCGAGGTTATCGGCCACGGTGGTCAGATAGCATGACGACAATTGCGAATGCAGCGTGCCGGCGTTGAAGAGCGTGGGGGTGGAGCTCATGAAGTCGAACGAGGACAGGATCTCGTAGAACTCGATGGCGCGCGCTTCGCGGTCTTTTTCGCCCAGCGCCAGGCCCATGGCCACGCGCATGAAGAACACCTGCGGCAATTCGATGCGGGTGTTGCGGATGTGCAGGAAGTAGCGGTCATACAGCGTTTGCAGACCGAGATAGCCGAACTGCAGATCGCGATCGGCGTTCAGGGCCTTGCCCAGACGATCCAGATCGAAGGTCGCGAGCTTGGCGTCGAGCAGGCCGTTGTCGATACCGCGCTGGATGAACGTGGGGAAGTAAACGGCATAGCGCGCGTTCATTGCGCCTTGGCGCACTTCTTCGCCCAGCACTTCCTTGCGGATCGTGTGCAGCAGCAGACGGGCCGTGACCTGGTTGTAGGCGGGATCTTTTTCGACCAGCGCGCGGGCCGACAGAATGGCCGACTTGAACACTTCGTCGACGGGGATGCCGTCGTACAGGTTCTTGATGGTTTCTTTGAGAATGGCTTCGGTGTCGATGAACTCCGTCAGGCCGAGTCCCGCGGCGTCGATGGTGTCGCGCAGCGACGCCAGATCCAGCGGGCGCTTCACGCCGTTATCGGTGATGTTCAGACCGAGCTCGTTCTTGGGGGCGGGGGCCGCCGTGCCGGCCGTCGCGGCGCGCTCTTGCGTGCGCTTCTCGCGATACAGCACATAGGCGCGGGCCACGTCATGTTCGCCCGAGCGCATCAGCGCCAGTTCGACCTGATCCTGGATGTCTTCGATATGGAACGTGCCGCCGCTGGGGCGATTGCGCACGAGGGCCGACACCGACTGGCGCGTGAGTTCTTCGACGAGCTGGCGCACACGTGCGGAAGCGGCGCCCTGGCCGCCGTTGACGGCCAGGAAGGCCTTGGTCAACGCGATGGCGATCTTGCTGGGCTCGAACGGTACGACGGAACCGTTGCGGCGAATGATGTTAAAGCTGCCCCATTGCCCGGCGGGTGCCTGGGCGCCGTCTTTCGACTGCTGGGGAACGGCACCTTGCCGTGTCTCGGTAGAGGAGGTCGTCTGCATGGAAGCTCCTAGTATGCGTGGAATGCGTGATGAAGGAACTGGCCGATCGAGGCCAATTCCGAAGTAAAGGGGTGAGGCGTGAAAGCGTGGGACAGGTGAGTCAAATACGACTGCGGCGCGCTAGAAGGATTAGACTTTTTCCTTCTCTGGCCACTAGATGTAGTGTGTGTCCGTGGCGTCGGCACCAATTCTAGTGACCTTGGCCGTTCGGATCAAGTCAAAAGTTTACTTGACGAACCGGACGAAAAATGCAAATTCGCGACTGCCTTTAAAAAAACGAAATCGCCCGGCGCGCAGAGCCTGCGCGGCGGGCGAAGTGACTACTTAGAATGCCGTTTCAAGCGGTTTTTCGTAGATCTTCGACCGGAGAATGAGGCATATCGTAAGCCTGCAAGGCGCGGGTGAGGTCTTCGTGAAATTTAAGAATATTCTTATCCTTCACGTGACCATAGCCCCGTACCTTTTCCGCCAGGCTGGCGATACGCACCGCCTCACCCAGGCGGGCGGCGTCCAGCGAGCCGCAGAGCGTTTCGATGGCCGCCACATAGGTCTGGATCATCGCCCGCTCCGTGCGGCGGTCGGCAGTGTAGCCGAATGGGTCGAGCCATGTGCCGCGCACCCGTTTGAACCGGGCCAGCAGGCGCAGCGCCGGCATCATGCGCGGGCCGAACGTCATTTTGCGCGGCACCCCGGTACGGGGATCCTTGCGGGCCAGAAGCGGCGGCGCCATATGAAAGCGCAGACTGTAGTCGCCTTCGAATTGCGCGCCGAGTTGCGCCTCGAACGTGCCGTCGGTGAAGAGGCGCGCCACTTCGTACTCGTCCTTGTAGGCCATGAGCCGATAGAGTTCGCGCGCCACGACCGGGGCCAGACGCAGGGCGCCATCGGGATGCACGGCGCGTTCGCTATCGGCCACACCGCGCACGATCGCTTCAAAGCGCCGCGCGTACGCTGCATCCTGATAGCGCGTGAGATCGGCGATGCCGCGGGCCAGGCGTTTGTCGAACGATTCTGGAATCGTCAGTTGAACGACTTGGGCAGCGGGACGCAACACGGTGGCGAGCACCTCGGGTTGCTGCGCCGCCAGACGGCCATAGTCGAAGGCTTCGGTGTTCTTTTGCACCGCTACATTGTTGAGTTCGATGGCACGACTGAGCGCGGCGTGCGACACCGGTACCCAGCCTCGTTGCCACGCATAGCCCAGGAGGAAGATGTTCGAGAGGATGCTGTCGCCGAATAGTGCAACGGCGATCTGATGGGCATCGAGCGATTCGGCATGAGTATCGCCCACGGCATGACGGATCTTGGCCAACAGCGATTCGGGCCGGAAGGCAGCATCGGGATTGCGCGTGAACTCCGAGAGCGGCGCCACATAGGTATTGGCGATCACATGCGTGTGACCGTGGCGCAAGGCACCCAGCGACTCAGGCGAGACGGCCGCCACTGGGTCGCACATGATGGCGGTATCGGCTTGCTGCCAATCGATGCGCACGGGGCCGGGGGCCGCGTGGGCCGTGCCGATGCGGATATGGCTGATCACCGTGCCGCCTTTCTGCGCCAGACCGGTCAGATCGAGCACCGAGGTACTGCGGCCTTCCAGGTGCGCGGCCATCGATACCAGTGCACCGATCGTGATCACGCCCGTGCCGCCCATGCCGGCGACCAGCAAGCTGTACACGCCGTCTTGCGACGCCGGTGCAGGCAGGGGCAATGTGGCGATGGCATCGGCCAGACGCGTGCGTTCCGTTTGCGGGGCGGCCGTTTTGCGCGGCGCGCCGCCCATGACCGAGACGAAGCTGGGACAGAAGCCGTCGACGCAGCTGTAGTCTTTATTGCAACTCGACTGATCGATGGCGCGTTTGCGGCCGTAGGGGGTCTCGACCGGTACGACCGACAGACAATTGGATTGCACGCCGCAATCGCCACACCCTTCGCACACCGCGGTATTGATTGCCAATCGGCGGGCGGGGTCGGGGTACGCGTTCTTTTTGCGGCGGCGGCGTTTCTCGGCGGCGCACGTTTGATCGTGGATCAGGACCGTCACGCCCGCGATCTCGCGCAGCTCGCGCTGCAGGCGATCGAGTTCGCGGCGGTGATGCACCACCACGCCCGCGCCCATGTTCACGCCGTTGTATTTCTCGGGTTCATCGGAGGTGACCACGACGCGCTTGACGCCTTCGCTGGCCATCTGCTGGCTGATCTGCGGTACCGAGATGGGGCCGTCGACCGGCTGGCCGCCCGTCATTGCGACCGCGTCGTTGAACAGGATCTTGTAGGTGATGGTGGCATTGGCCGCCACAGCCTGGCGAATGGCCAGGTAACCCGAGTGGAAGTACGTGCCTTCGCCCATGTTCTGGAACACATGCGGCATCGTGGTGTAGCGCGACAGGCCGACCCAGTCCACGCCTTCGCCGCCCATTTGCGTGAGCCCGCCTGTGTCGCGGTCCATCCACGCGGCCATGTAATGGCACCCCACGCCCGATTGCGCCTGGCTGCCTTCCGGCACCTTGGTCGACGTGCTGTGCGGACAGCCCGAACAGAAGTAGGGCTTGCGCCGCATGCCGTCGGCGTCATTATTGAGCGACTCCGGACAGGTGAAGGCCGCCAGATGCGCCAAGCGATCGGCACCGCCGTTGGCGGCGATCCACCGCAGAAGCGGGGCCGCCAGCAACGACGGGCGCAACTGGCCGGCCGAGGGAATGAGCCCCGCACCGTCCATGTCGCGTTTGCCGACCACACTGGGGCGGGTGGCGCGGTTGAAAAGCATTTCCTTGACCTGCGTTTCGACCACCGCCCCTTTTTCCTCGACCACCATGATGTGGTCCAGACCTTCGGCAAACGCCAGCAGGCGATCGCGGTCCAGCGGCCAGGTGAGACCCGGGCGATAGATGCGCAGGGCGTCGGTGCCTTCGGCCTCGTCGAGCCCCGCGCGGGCCAGCAGCTCCATCACGTCCAGATGCGCTTTGCCGACGGTGATCAGGCCCATGCGGGCAGCAGGCGCGGCGCGAACCAGCGTATCGATACTGTGGGTGCGCGCAAACTCGGCGACCGCGAGCATGCGGCGATCGATACGGGCTTCAATGGCGAGCGACAGAAAATCGCGCGCACCGTATTCCAGATCGTCGGCATCGGCCGCAGGCGGCATTGCGAACTGGGCCGGCGGCGACACATCGAAGGCGCGCCCGCTTTCGATGGTTTCGGACAAGGCCTTGAACGCGACCCATGCACCGGCATAGCGCGACAACGCCCAACCATATAAGCCGTAGGTTTCGTACTCGGCCACTGTCGACGGATTGATAATCGGCATCTGCCAACCGATGAGCGACGGTTCGCTGGCGTGGGGAATCGAGGAGGAGACAGCGGTGTGATCGTCGCCCACCACCACCAGCACGCCGCCGTGGCGCGAGGCGCCAGCCGCGTGACCGTGATGCAAGGCGTCGCCGGCGCGGTCCACACCCGGACCCTTGCCGTACCACATGCCGAAGACGCCATCGACCGTGCGGTCTTGTCGCATGCCCGCCTGCTGCGTCCCCATCAGGGCCGTGGCGGCCATGTCTTCATTGATGGCCGGAACAAACGTGATGCTTTCGGCATCGAGCGCCTTCTTGGCACGCCACAAGGCCATGTCGACGCCGCCCAGAGGCGAGCCGCGATAGCCGCTCACGAAGCCGGCAGTGTTCAGACCCGCCTCGCGATCGAGGCGATGTTGTGTGAGCAACATGCGCACGAGGGCTTGCGTGCCAGTGAGGAAGATGCGGCCGCTGGTACGCGACAGGTTGTCGCTCAGGGCGTAATTGTCCAGCGCGACAGCGCGCGGATCCAGATCGGTATGGCGGGTGCCGTCCATTGGGCATGTCTCCTCGTTTTAGCCATGATAGGCTTCCCGCACAGGGGTTTTATTGCGTAATCGACGCGGAAATTCCCTATGATTCGAAATGAACGTTTCGTTTGATGGCCGAAAAGCGCCCGCATACTTCAATTTGCGTGTGAGAGGAGTGGAAATGGATAAGACGGATCTAGGGATTCTGCGCGCACTGCAGGAAGATGGCCGCGCGTCGGCGCAACAGCTTTCAGAGAAAGTGGGCCTGTCGGCCGCGCCGGTGTGGCGGCGCGTGAAGGCGCTGGAGGCGCAGGGTGTGATCGTGGGTTACGGGGCGCACGTGGATCGGTCGAAGACGGATCTGAAGGCGTGCATGTTTGCGCATGTGAGTCTTGAGCGGCATTCCACCAGCGTGGTGGAGCACTTCGAGCGTTCGGTGCGCGATGCGCCAGAAATTCTCGAGTGCTATGCCGTCACAGGCGACTCGGATTTCCTGCTCAAGATTCTGGTGGAGAGCGCGGAAGACTACGACCGGTTTTTGCACCGGTTTCTGTTCAATCTGCCCGGTATCCGGCAAACGCGCACGATCGTGGCGCTGCGCGAGATCAAGCATGACGTGAAGCTGCCGCTGTAATTGGCGTGGCGGCTGGAACCGATCTTCCTCTTGTGGCTGGCGCCGATTCTGAGGGCGCTCATGCCTTGTGCATACCAAACGCATATCAAGTGCATACCGAATGCAAAGCGCGCACATACTAAGTGTTGCGCAATTGCACTAGCGCCAAACGCGATATTGCGTCTTGGCGGCAGGCTATTTAGAGTGCGTGAGTGGCCACGCACCTCGCGCTGCTGCGTATTCAAAAGGTTTTGAACGTGTTGATGAGTCGTCCTCTTACGCATGCCGTCTTGGGCGCATGCGCCGCGTTGGCCCTCGCCGGCTGCGCTGTCAAAAAACCCGCCGCGCCTCCCGCTGGCGCCGCATCGGGCGCTGCGTCCGTCAATGCGGCAGGCGTGATCGCATGCCAGGCGCAAGAGGCGTCGAACCCCTTGATCGGCACGTGGTACGCGGTGTCGACACCGCGCGGCATGGCCGGTCAAATGCAAACCGTGACCGTGCTCAAGCCGGACGGCACCATGAGCTACGAATCGCAGCTCAAGGTGGGCAAGCGGATTCGCCCGGCGTTGCGTGAAACGGGGTGCTGGACGTACACCAACGGCATCTACACGATGCAGACGACCCGCTCCAACGGTGAGCCGGTCGATATCGAAGATCCCATCTACCGCAATCGTTATCGCGTCGAGCGCGTCGATGCACAGCGCATGACGCTGCGCGAAGACATCAAGGGCGGCCAGTCGTCATCGGCCAAGAAGATGGCGCCGAATTACCGCCTGCCTTGAACCCCGCCGACGAACGGCGGGCGATCACGCTGCTGGCGCTGGCGGCATTCGTCAGCTCCAGCGCGTTTCGGATCTGCGATGCGATGCTCCCGCAGCTCGCGCTCGATTTCGGCACCAGCACGGGCGGCGCCGCTTATGTGGTCACAGCGTTCGCAGTGGCCTACGGTTTCGTGCAGATCGTGTTCGGTCCCGTGGGCGATCGCTACGGCAAATACCGCGTCATTGCGTTCGCCACGCTGGCGTGCGCCATCGGCAGTTCAGTGGCGGCGCTGGCAAGCTCGTTGCCGATCCTGATCGCGGCGCGGGCCGTATCCGGCGCGGCCGGCGCGGGCATCGTGCCGCTGTCGATGGCGTGGATCGGCGACAACGTCCCGTATGAACGCCGGCAGGAAACGCTGGCGCGATTTTTGACGGGCACCATTCTGGGCATGTCCACCGGCCAAGTGCTGGGCGGTGTGTTTGCGGACACGGTCGGTTGGCGATGGGCCTTTGCGCTGCTGGTGGTGGGCTATCTCGTGGTCGGCGTATTGCTGCAGCGTGAGTTGCGGCGCCAGCGCGAGACGCACGACGTGCCGACCGGCGGTCAGGCGCGGCCCCGTTTTGTGGCGCAGGCGGCCGTTGTCTGGCGCACGCCGTGGGCGCGCGTGGTGCTGGCCACCGTGTTCATCGAAGGCCTGCTGGTATTCGGTTCATTGGCCTTTGCGCCGGCTTATCTGCACACCCGCTTTGGCTTGTCGCTCACCTTGGCGGGCGCAGTCGTCGCCGTCTATGCGCTGGGTGGCTTGGCCTACACCGTGGTCGCGCGCCGGGTGGTGGCGCGATTGGGCGAAAGCGGCATGGTCGTGGCCGGCGGCTTCGTGCTCGGACTCGCCTTCCTGCTGTATCTGATTGGGCCCGTATGGGCCGTCAGCCTGGCGGCAAGCGTGCTGGCCGGCTTCGGCTACTACCTCCTGCACGCCACCTTGCAGACCAATGCCACGCAGATGGTGCCGGAAGCGCGCGGTACGGCGGTGGCCTGGTTTGCCTCGTGCCTCTTCATGGGACAGGCGGTGGGGGTGGCGATCGCCGGCATGCTGGTCGATGCGGCCGGGGCCGTTTGGATTTTCGGCAGTTCGGCCTTGCTGCTGCCGGTGCTGGGGCTCGCGTTTGGCGCAGCCCTGCGGCGTAAAGGACGTGCCGTGTAGCGTACGCGGCCAGCGTACGCGGTGAATGTGAGTGCCTGACGTGATCCCGAAAAAGCCGCTCGATGCCAAACAGTATTCGTTGAGCGAACAAAAAAAGCCGGAACGCGAGGTTCCGGCTTTTTGTTGGGCGTTCGGGATGACGCCGCTCGTGTGACGCTACCGCCCGTTCACACTGTGCCCAAGCGCGCCAGCACGGTGTCGCGGCCCAGGATGGCCAGCACCGCGTCGATCGCCGGCGTTTGCTGCTGGCCCGTCACCGCGATGCGCAGCGGAATGCCCAATTGCGGCATCTTCATGCCGCGATCCGCCAACACTTGCTTGATCGTGGCCGACAGCGCTTCGCGCGTCCAGTCGCCCCCGGCGGCGCGTTGCGCGAAGTCGCGCAGCGCCTCGCGGGCCGGATCGGTCAGATGCTGCGCGGCCAGTTCGGCCGGTGCGCCCGTGAATTCGCCGCAGAAGAGCATGGCACCGTCGGCCAATTGCTCGAGCGTTTCGGCGCGATCCTTCAGCAGGCCCACCACGGCGGGCAGGTCGGTGGCTTCCGGGTTGCCGCCGCGTTTGACGATGCGCGGCGCCACGCGAGCCGCCAATTCAGCGTCGTCCATGTGCTTGATGTAATGCGCGTTGACCCAGTTGAGCTTCTTGGGATCCCATTGCGATGCCGATTTCGACAGATGCTTGGTGTCGAACCATTCCACCAATTGATCGCGGGTAAACAACTCGTCGTCGCCGTGGCTCCAGCCCAGGCGCGCCAGATAATTGACCATCGCTTCGGGCAGATAGCCTTCGTCGTCGTAGGCCATCACATTGACGGCACCATGGCGCTTCGAAAGCTTCTCGCCGTCCGGCCCCAGGATCATCGGCACATGGCCGTACTCGGGCAGCGTGGCGCCCAGCGCGCGCAGGATGTTGATCTGGCGCGGCGTGTTGTTGACATGATCGTCGCCGCGTAGCACGTGCGTGATCTTCATGTCCCAATCGTCGACCACCACGCAGAAGTTATACGTTGGCGTGCCGTCCGGACGCGCGATGATCAAATCGTCGAGTTCGCCGTTGTCGAACGTGATCGTGCCCTTGATCATGTCGTCCCAGCTCGTCACACCCGATTGCGGGTTGGCAAAGCGCACCACCGGACGGCGGCCTTCAGGCACCGGCGGCAAGGTCTTGCCGGTCGCGGGGCGCCACGTGCCGTCATAGCGCGGCTTGCGGCCTTCGGCGCGCGCTTTCTCGCGCATCGCTTCCACTTCATCGGGCGAGCTGTAGCAGTGGTAGGCGGTGCCGGCGGCCAGCATCTGCGCCACCACTTCGCGATAGCGATCCATGTGCTGCATCTGGTAGAACGGGCCTTCGTCCGGTCCCATGCCCAACCACTGCATGCTGTCCAGAATCGCTTGCACGGCTTCCGGGGTGGAGCGTTCCACATCGGTATCTTCGATGCGCAGCACGAATACACCCTTGTGATGCCGCGCGAAGGCCCACGAGAACAGCGCGGTGCGCGCGCCGCCCAAATGCAGGAAGCCGGTGGGGGAGGGGGCGAAGCGCGTGCGGATGGCGTTGGGAGTGGAAGAAGTCATGACCTTGAGGCGGTGTATCGTTACGGATAACCCCCATTTTAGAGTAGAGCGCGTTCACACCTATGTTGCGTCACGCCCTGGCTCCATTATTCGAACCCCGATCGCTCGTCGTCGTGACCGATCGCCCCTTGCCCGTGGCGCAGTGGTTGCCTGCCGCGCTCAAGGCGTGCACCACGCTCGTCGACTGCGAGGTGGGGGTGGCGCCCGAGATGCCCGATATGTTCGACGGTGTCGAGCCGGGGGCGCGGCCCGACCTGGCGCTGGTGTGCGTGTCGCCCGCCGTGTTGCCTGAAACGCTGCGCCGTCTGGGCCCCGCCGCGCCGCGCGGCCTCATCCTGCTGCCGCATCCGCTGCCCGATCCCTATCCGCGCGGCACAGCAGCGCTGTGCCGCGAGTGGGCGCGCACGCACGATTGCCAGGTGCTGGGGCCGCGTTCGTTTGGCGTACAGCGTTCGCATGCCGGGTTCAACTTCAGTCAGCATCCGGCGCTTGCGCGCATCGGTCGCGTGGCGCTGGTGGCGCAGTCGCGTTCCATCATGGCCGCGGTCATGGATTGGGCCGACGACGTCCATATCGGCTTTTCGACTGCGGTGGCATTGGGCGACGAGGCCGTTGTGGGGCTGGCGCAAGTGCTGGACTACCTGGCGTCCGATCCGCGTACCGACAGCATCGCCTTGTATATCGAAGACGTGGGTCCGGCGCGCGAGTTCATGAGCGCGATGCGCGCCGCCGCCAGCGTCAAGCCGGTGGTGGTGCTCAAGGCGGGCCGCCACGATGCCGAGGGCAGCGATGCCGTGTTCGACGCGGCACTGCGCCGCGCCGGCGCCGTGCGCGTGCGCTACTTCGTGCAGTTGTTTTCGGCCGTGAAGGTGCTCGGCTACAACCGCCGCCCGCGCGGCCAGCGCGTGGCGTTGATCTCCAACGGCAGCGGACCGCCGCAATTGGCCTTGGACCTGATCGGCCCCGAAGCGGCCATCCAGCGCGCCGAATTCTCGTCGGCCACGCAACGTGCGCTCGCCGAGCAGCTCGAACCCGACGCCGCCATCGATAATCCAGTCATCACCTATGTGCCGCTGACGGCCGAGCGCATGCAGGCGATTGTTGACATCGTGCTCGACGACACCGGCGTGGACGGCCTGCTGGTGCTGTTGGCGCCCGACGCCCTGGCCGATCTGCCTGCTGTGGCAGCGCAATTGGCCCTGCTCGCGCCGCGCGCCCGCAAACCCGTGGTGACCTGTTTCATGGGCGATGCGGGCATGCGGCCACTGCGCCGCATTCTGGACGACGCCGGCACGCCCGCTTTTCGCACCCCCGAATCCGCCGCCGACGCGTTGGGCGTACTCTCGGCGCATTACTACAACCAGCAACTCTTGCTGCAAACGCAACCGCCCGACACGCGCGCCTATCGGGCCGATCTGGAGGCCGCGCGCGCGATCATCGCGACGGCGCGTGCCGCCGGTCGCATCGAGCTGTCGCACGCGGAGTGCTGGGCGTTGCTGGCTGCCTTTCGCGCGCCGGTGCAGGCGCTCACCGCCACCGGTGATCCTATCGAAGGGGCCTTGCCCCGACCCATGGCCATCCGTTTGCGCCGCGACGATCATTTCGGCCCGGTGCTGCGCTTTGGTGCCGGCGGCCCGGATGCCATCCTCACATTGAGCGATCGTGGCATGGATCTGCCGCCGCTCAATCATTTTCTGGCGCGTCAGCTTATCGCTCGCAGCCGAGTGTGGCGCCATGTGCTGGCACCGCGCGTCAATGAAGAAACGTCCGAGATCCTGCAGCGGGCCGTGATGGACGTCTCCGAGATTGCGGCCGAACTGCCCGACGTCGAGGTGCTGGAAATCGACCCGCTGTATGTGGGAGAAAACGGCCTCTATGCCGGCGCGGTGAAGGTGGTGCTCACGGCGCGACCGGTGGCGGAGCTGCCGCAGACAAGCGGCTATCCGCACATGGCAATTCATCCTTATCCCGCGCGCTACGTGCAGGCGCGGCGGTTCGAGGATGGACTGCCATGGACGCTGCGCCCGATTCGGCCCGAGGACGGCTCGGCCTTGCAGACCTTCATTCGCGAACTATCGGAGCGGTCGCGCTATATGCGGTTCGTGTCGATGATGCGCGAACTCACACCCACGCTCGTTGCGCGTTACACGCAGATCGACTATCACCGCGAGCTGGCCCTGGTCGCCGCCACGCAGGTGCCCAATCCCGAAAACCGCGGGCATCCGCATGAGGTGATCATCGGGTTGGCGCACTATCTGCGCAACCCGGATGGGCGCGGCGCGGAGTATGCCTTGGTGGTGGCCGACGATTGGCAGCAGCGCGGGCTGGGCAAGGCGTTGATGACGGCGCTGATCGACGCCGCGCGCGAACAGCATCTGGCGTATATCGATGGCTTGGTGCTGGCCGCGAACCGGCCGATGTTGTCGTTGATGACGAGCCTGGGATTCAAGAACGACCGCGATCACGACGACCCGACGATGCGGCGCGTGTGGCTCGATCTGGAGCCGGCTGAGCCGATTGCGCCGGCAGGGCCGGACGGTCCTGCAAGCGCGTAGGAGAGGGGGCGCAGCGCATGGCGCTACGCTGTGCTTCAAGTGCTGCGTTTGGCGTTTACACCAACACGCGGCGCAGGAACGCCGCGATATCGGCGATCTCTTGCGGATTGACGGCGTGCGGCATCGGGTACGTGTGCCATTCGACGGCATAGCCCAATTGCGTCAACCGTTCGCGGGACGCCTCGGCGCGCACCAGCGCCACCACGGGATCGTACGTGCCGTGCGCCAGAAAGATCGGCGTATCGGTGTTGTGTGGCGTGTGTTCGGATGCTGCCATGTCGATCAACGGCAGGTAGCCCGACAAGCCGATCATGCCGGCCAGTTTTTCTTTCAGGCGCAAACCCGTGTGCAACGTCATCGCGCAACCTTGCGAGAAGCCTGCCAGCACGATGCGCTCGGTGGGAATGCCACGCTCGTTTTCACGCGCGATCAGCGCTTCGATAGCCGCTTGCGAGCGACGGATGCCGGCCGCGTCTTCCTGACGCACCAGATCCATGACCAAAATGTCATACCACGAGCGCATCACCATGCCGCCGTTGATCGTGACCGGCTGCACGGGGGCATTCGGGAACACGAAACGCACAGCCAACGAACTCGGCAAACGCAATTCCGGCACCACCGGCACGAAATCGTTGGCGTCGGCGCCCAGACCGTGCAGCCAGATCACGCTATGCGTAGGCGCAGGCGTGGTTTCGATTTCAACGCAGTCGAGCAGATCGGTAGACGAGGTCATAAGTGATTCTTGAAGTTAATGCTGCATGCCCTTGAGCATCTGGAAGAGCGCGCGATAGTGCTTGCGCTGCGGTTCCTGCCCGGCCTGCAAGTGAGCGTTTTGCTCCGCTTCCTTGCGCGCGCCGCGAATGGCCGCGCGCAATGCCTGGATATCGGCATCGGGGTTGCGTTCCAGGAGCTGCGTCAAGGTGTCGTCATTGGTGACCAGGCGGTCGCGCATCGACTCCAGCCGGTGCATTGCCGCTGTTTCGTCGCGTGAGCCGTTTTTCCACGTATCGAGCTGGGCCCGGATCTCGTCGGCCGGCGCATCGCGCATCAACTTGCCGACGAAGTGCACCGCACGGCGGCGACCCTCGCGCGTCGATGGCGGTACTTTCTGCGCCGTGCGAATGGCCTCGTACAGTCGCTCGGAGATCGGCAACTGCTTGAGCCGGTCGTTGGAGAGCTCGACGAGCTCCCGTCCCAGATCGAGCAGATCGTTCATTTCGCGCTTGATCTGCGACTTGCTGGGGCGGTCGTCCAATTCGTCAGGGACGTAGTCGGCGTCGTAGGAGGAGACGTTATAAGGTGCGATCATCAAAAATAGACGGGAAGAGGGCGGACTTGGCTATGATACCCGTCTCTTTGCCGTGGACTGCAATGCCTAATTCATCATCCTCCCTGCCGATCGCCGCCAATGAGGCGCGCTTTTCCGAAATCGTGGCCTTCGTACTGGCCCATGCCAAGAAAACCGGCGCGTCCGACGCGGCGGCCGAAGTCTCCGAAAGCCTGGGGCTGTCGGTGTCGGTGCGCAAAAACGACGTCGAAACCGTCGAGCAAACGCGCGACCGATCGCTGGACGTGACGGTGTACGCCGGTCAGCGCCGCGGTTCGGCGTCGACGTCCGATTTTTCCGACGCTGCGCTGCGCGAAACAGTGGAAGCCGCTTGGCACATCGCCCGCTATACCGCGGAAGACCCGGCCGCCGGCCTGCCCGATAGCGATATGTTGGTCAGCGATTATCCCGACCTGGGCCTGCATTACGGTTGGGACGTCACCACCGAAGCGGCTGCCGAGCTGGCGCTGCGCGCCGAGCGCGCCGCCTTGGGCGTCGATCCGCGCATTACGAATACCGAAGGCGCCAGTGTGGGTGCCTACGAAGGTCAGTTCATCATGGGCAATAGCCGCGGTTTCATGGGCGGCTATCCCTATTCGCGGCACAGTTTGTCGGTGGCGCCCATTGCCGGGCGCGGCAACCGCATGCAGCGCGATTTCTGGTACTCCAGCGAACGCGATGCCACCAAATTGGCCGATCCCGAAGCGGTCGGCCGTTATGCTGCCGAGCGCGCGTTGTCGCGCTTGTCTGCCCGCCGCATTCGCACGGGCAAGTTTCCGGTGCTGTTCGAGGCGCCGCTGGCGCTGGGCCTGCTGGGCGCGCTCACCCAAGCCACCAGCGGCGGGGCGCTCTACCGCCGCGCGAGCTTCCTGGTGGATTCATTGGGCAAGCCGGTAATGGCCGACCACATCGATATCGCCGAAGATCCCTTTGTATATGGCGGGATGGGCAGTTCGCCGTTCGACGACGAGGGCGTGCGCACGCAGGCCCGCGATGTGGTGCAGGCGGGCGTGCTTCAAGGCTATTTCCTGTCGACCTACACGGGCCGCAAGCTTGGGATGCCGTCCACCGGCAATGCGGGCGGCTCGCACAACCTGACGATGACGTCCCGGCTGACGCAGCCCGGCGACGATTTCGCGGGCATGCTCAAGAAAATGGGCACGGGCTTTCTGGTCACCGAACTGATCGGTCAAGGCGTGAACTACGTGACCGGCGATTACTCGCGCGGCGCGTTCGGCTATTGGGTCGAAAATGGCGAGATCCAGCATGCCGTGGAAGAAGTCACCATTGCGGGTTTCCTGCCGGATATGTTCAAGCAGATCGTGGCCATCGGCAACGACACGCTGATGCGCGGCACCAAGCGCACCGGTTCGATCCTGATCGAGCGGATGTCCATCGCCGGGGCCTGATGGTCTGATCGTCTGGAAAGATCGGGATGTTTTCGAGGCGGCGTGCATCGCGCGCCGACAACACCCGATCGTCTTGACAGCACGTGCCCTTGTGTGGCTGCCCTACGCATGCTAAAGTCATGGGCTCTCCTTTTCGCTTTGTTGGCAGTACATGCGTATACGGGCGGTTAATAACGCCTTGAGACGAGACGAAGGATCAGGGGGCGGCGCTCGGTGCTTTATCCGAGCGGCATCATCCCAATTTTTTATCTAGGACCCATCATGAAGACCTTTGTGGCCAAGCCGCATGAAGTCACGCGTGACTGGTTTGTGATCGACGCCAAGGGCAAAGTCCTCGGTCGTGTGGCCAGCGAAGTCGCACGCCGCCTGCGTGGCAAGCACAAACCCGAATTCACGCCGCACGTTGATACTGGCGACTATATCGTCATCATCAACGCTGCCGATATCGTCGTTACCGGCGCGAAAACCACCGACAAAAAGTACTTCCGTCACACGACGTACCCGGGCGGTATCCGCGAAACGAACTTTGAAAAGCTGCAACAGCGTTTCCCCGGTCGTGCGATCCAGAAAGCGGTCAAGGGCATGTTGCCCAAGGGTCCGCTTGGCTACGCCATGATCAAGAAACTCAAGGTGTACGCGGGTGCCGAGCATCCCCACACCGCCCAGCAGCCTAAGCCGCTGGAATTCTAAGGAAACGCCATGATCGGTAACTGGAATTACGGAACCGGCCGTCGCAAGTCCTCTGTGGCGCGCGTGTTCCTCAAGAAAGGATCGGGCAAGATCATCGTCAACGGCAAGCCCGTCGACGAATTCTTCGCTCGCGAAACGGGTCGTATGATCGTTCGTCAGCCCCTGGACCTCACGGGTCACCTCGAATCGTTCGACTTCAAAGTCAACGTTCGCGGCGGCGGTGAGTCGGGTCAAGCCGGCGCGATCCGTCACGGCATCACCCGTGCACTGATCGACTACGATGAGTCGCTCAAGCCTTCGTTGAAGCAAGCGGGCTTTGTGACCCGTGACGCCCGTGAAGTCGAGCGAAAGAAAGTCGGTTTGCGCAAGGCGCGCCGTCGGAAGCAGTTCAGCAAGCGCTAAACTGTTCTCTGTCAAAAAGGCCGCTATTGCGGCCTTTTTGTTTTTTGCGAAGATACAATCGTTGTTCGAACAAGGAAGCGGATCATCATGTCCCAAGTTTCTCAGCGCATCAAAGTAGGTATTGTCGGCGGCACCGGATATACGGGCGTCGAGCTGTTGCGATTGCTGTCGCAGCATCCGCACGTCGAATTGACGGCCATTACCTCGCGAAAAGAAGAGGGCATGCCCGTTTCCGAGATGTACCCCAATCTTCGTGGGCATGTGAACCTCAAGTTCACGACGCCCGAAAATGCCGCGCTCACCGATTGCGATGTGGTTTTCTTCGCTACGCCCCACGGCGTGGCGATGGCGCAGGCGCAAACGTTGTTGGACGCGGATGTGCGCATCATCGACCTGGCAGCCGATTTCCGGTTGCAGGATACAGCGGTGTTCGAGAAGTGGTACAAAATTCCGCACACCTGCCCGGAGATTCTGGCGGATTCGGTCTACGGCCTGGTGGAACTCAATCGTGAGCGGGTTGCTGCCGCGCGCGTGATCGGCAATCCCGGCTGCTACCCCACCACTGTGATCCTGGGCCTGGCTCCGCTCATCGAGGCGGGCAACGTGCTCGTGGATACCCAAACGCTGGTCGCCGACTGCAAGTCAGGCGTGTCGGGTGCAGGCCGCAAGGCTGAAGTGGCCACGCTGTTTTCCGAAGCGTCGGACAATTTCAAGGCTTACGGCGTTAAGGGTCATCGCCATCATCCCGAAATCCAGGCGCAGCTTGAGAAGATCGCCGGGGGTCCGGTGGGCTTCACATTCGTGCCGCATCTGGTGCCGATGATTCGGGGCATGTTTTCCACGCTTTACGCGCGGATCCTGCCCGAAGCGCGCGATACGGATTTCCAGGCGCTGTTTGAAGCGCGTTACGCCAACGAGCCGTTTGTGGACGTCATGCCCGCCGGTAGCCTGCCCGAAACGCGTTCGGTTCGCGGTTCCAATACGCTGCGCATTTCCGTAGAACGCCCGAATGGCGGCGACCTGCTCATCGTCATGGTCATTCAAGACAATCTGGTCAAGGGCGCGTCCGGCCAGGCCGTTCAAAACATGAACTTGATGTTTGGCCTGCCCGAAACGGCGGGTCTGAATCACGTTGCGTTGCTGCCGTAACCGGGACACGGCGGGCGGAGGGGCCGGTTGCGCCTCTCGCCGCCGTGGGAACGAATCCATACCTTTTCCGGTCTCATCCTGATGCATTGGCCGAAGTGGGCGACCTGGGTTGTCGTGGTGGTATTGAGTATGGTGGTGGGTGCCGGCGCGGCACTGTTGGCCAAGCGGCCAGTGGCGCCCAGCACCACCGGGCAGGCCGGCTCGCCGCAAGAAATGGCCGGTTTGGATGCGAAGATTTGGGAGCGCGAGGCTGCGATTCAGGCCATGCAAACCCGTCTGGACGTGGCCGATGGCGAAGTGGCGCTGGAGCGCAGCGCACGTCTTGAACTCGAGCGGCAACTGGCCGCCGTGCAAAATGACGTGGGCCGGGTGCGTGAGCAGTTGGCGTTTTACGAACAGTTGTTGCCCGCCGGTCCTGAGGGGTCGGTAGCCGTTCGCGGCGCTGAGTTTCAGAAGTTGCCCAATGGTTTGGGATACCGCGTGCTCATCATGCGCAACGGAAAAGCGTCCGATACGCCGTTCGTGGGCCGATTGCAGATCACCGCATCGGGGCGCGAATCGGGTCGCGATAAAGTGAAGACCGTCACGCTAGCGCCGTTGCGCGACACGACCGCTTCGATTGCGGCCAAGGTGCTCGACATGGCCAAGCCAGCCTCCAGCCAGCCCGGCGACGACACTTTAGGGTTGAAGTTCGAGCAATATCAACGGCTCGAGGGCGTGTTGGCTTTACCCGACGGTTTTGCCACTGAGACGCTGGTTGTGAGCGTCCTGGAGGGAAAGACAGTGCGTGCCTCGCAGTCTGTTGAATTGAGATTTTGAATCCCGGGATGCACTGGGCTATAGTGAACACATTAGGGCGCTTTGCGTCCGACCGGATATTGGCCGTCTCGGCCAGGAGTGACCATCATGAATGCTTTGACCGAAACCGTTGACCTACAAGCTGCTCCCCCCGCGCCGCTCGTCTTTACTGACGCTGCCGCCGCAAAGGTTAAAGAGCTGCTGGTGGAAGAAGGTAATCCCGATCTGAAATTGCGTGTTTTTGTACAGGGCGGCGGCTGTTCCGGCTTCCAGTACGGCTTCACGTTCGACGAAGTGATCAACGACGACGACACCGCACTGGACAAGGAAGGCGTGCAACTGCTCGTCGATCCGATGAGCTTCCAGTATCTGGTGGGTGCCGAGATTGATTACAAAGAAGACTTGGAAGGCGCCCAGTTCGTCATCCGTAATCCGAATGCGTCGACCACCTGCGGGTGCGGTTCGTCCTTCTCGGTATAAGTCTCTGCACTGGGTGCGTTCGCCGTTCGGGCGAGGCGCTTCAGCAGTCAAAAACCCTCGCTCGCGCGAGGGTTTTTTGTTGGCTGCGTTCAGATGGACGGCTTTCGGGTTGACGGGATTCGAATAGACGGCTTGCTGATGGACAGCGTTCGGGTGCACGGCATTCAGGCCGCCCGGCTGTTGGTGCGTAGTTTCAAGCCGGATAATAGGCACCGAGCACGCGTGGGCCGCGCACGCCTGTCACCTCGGGAATGCCCGCCGGGATGCGCGCGCAATGCGCGTAAGCCAACCATGCGAACGCCATGGCCTCAGCATCTTGTGCCGCCACCCCAACCGAATCGGTAAGGGCGATAGGGCGATTCAGTCGCGCGGCCAGCGCCCGCATCAACGCACCGTTGCGGCTGCCGCCGCCGCAGACCAGCACGTCTTCCACATCTGAAGCTTGTTGCGCAATTGCTTGCGCTACAGTCGCTGCGGTGAGGTGCAACAGTGTGGCCTGGATATCTTCACGCCACGTGGGGCGGTCGGCGTAGCCTTGCGGGATGCGCCGATCGAGCCATTCGGCATTGAAGTGATCGCGTCCCGTCGATTTAGGCGGTGCTGCGGCAAGCCAGGCGTCACTCGCAATCCAATCGGCAAGCAGCGCGTCGTCGCAGGTGCCCGTGTTGCCCCAAGCGCCATCGGCATCGAACGGTTGGCCGGTATGTCGCAGGCACCAGAGATCCAACAACGCGTTGGCGGGACCAGTGTCAAAGCCGATAGGGGGCACGTTGGGCCGCAGCGCCGTCACATTGGCGATGCCGCCCAAGTTGAGTACCGCACGCGGCCGATCGGTGCTGAACACGGCGTGATGAAAGATCGGCGCGAGCGGGGCGCCTTGTCCGCCGGCTGCCACATCGCGCGTACGAAAGTCGGCCACCACCGCTATCTGCGTGAGTTCTGCCAGCAACGCCGGTGCATTTAATTGCAGCGTGTAGCCCTCGTTGGGGCGATGTCGTACGGTTTGCCCATGGGCACCGATGGCGACGATATCGGCGGGTGCGATGTGCGCGCGATCGAGCAACTGCGCAACGGTATCTGCGTAGCAGCCCACCAGCGCATTGGCGGCGAGTGCCGCGCGATGCAGTTCGTCCAGTCCGGAATCGTTCAAGGCAAGCAGCTCACGCCGCAGATCGGGCGGCATGTCGACACTGGCTCGTGCCAGTTGATGCGGATGCAACGCGCCATCGGGCGCGGCACGCATTTGCATCAGCGCACCATCGATCCCATCGACGCTGGTGCCTGACATCAGGCCGATGAAGTAGGTGCCGTCGAAGGTCGTCATGGGTAATCGTCGCAGAGGAGAAAACGTTGAGAATAGAATGCCGACACATAAGCGCCGAATAAACGCCGCCAAATAAACGCACGGTTCGCCGCCATATGATCGCAGCCGTCGCCGCCATATAAACACAGCCATTGCCGCTGTGTAAACGCAGAGCCGCCGGCTGAACGCCGCCATCGCCGACTTATAAGCGCCGCTGCCGATTGAGCGAGGCCGCGGGCAGCAGCGCTTCAAACCACAGCAAAACGACGCAATGAAAAAGGAGGCACGAGGCCTCCTGATGTGTGCTGTCAGCTGCAACGTGCCGCGCCTCGCGCGATCTGCTCGTGCATCTGCTGATCAGCGGCCTGCCTACTTATCGCCTGCCTACTAAGGAGCCTGCTTAATAAGGAGCCAACTTACTAAGGAGCCAACTTACTAAGGAGCCAACTTACTAAGGGGCCTACTCAGTTAGCGAGCTGCGACGTTGGTCAACGAATCGGGATTGATGGCTTGCAGTTGCGCGAGCATGCCGATCTGCTGCTTGTATGGATCGACGGCCTGATTGAAGGCTTGTACTTCCTTGGCGTCGAGCGTGCGGGCGATGGGCAGGTCGGCGGCCAGCGGATCGATGGGTTGGCCATCGACGCGGAATTCGTAGTGCAGGTGCGGGCCGGTGGCCCAGCCGGTTGAGCCGACGTAGCCAATCAATTGGCCTTGCGACACTTTCGTACCCTTGCGCATGCCTTCGGCCAAGCGGCTTTGATGGGCATAAGCCGTGGTGTACTTGTCGGAATGCTTGATGACGATGATGTTGCCGTAGCCACTTTGCGTGCCGGCGAAGTCGATCGTGCCATCGGCCACGGCGTGAATCGGCGTGCCGGTGGGGGCAGCGTAATCCACGCCCTTGTGGCCCATCCAGCGACCATGAATCGGGTGCATGCGGCCACCGAACGTCGAGCTGATTCGGGTGAACTTGAGCGCGGTTTTCAGGAACGTGCCGCGCAGGTTCGTGCCGTCAAAATCGTAGTAGGCGCCTTGGCCGTTGCCATTGGCGCTGAACCAGACGGCGTTATACGTTTTGCCCTGATTGATGAACTCGACGGCCATCACGCGGCCTGCGCCGGCGTAGCGGCCATCGTGGGAGCGGGTTTCGTAGACGACGCGAAATTGATCGCCCTGACGCAGATCGCGCAGGAAGTCGACCTTGCCGTTGAGGATATCGGCCATCTGCAGCGTAATCGAATCGGGAATGCCGGCCGCGTCGGTAGCGCCGAAGAGGGACGACTTGATCGTGCCCACAGCCACACGCGTTTGACGATCGGTATTTTCGGCAATTTCATCAGCGGCGTAGCCGGTGCCTTCGGGCACGACATGCAGCATCTTGGTGACGACCTGGCCTTCGCTGTCATTGCCGGGCGTATGGATGTAGCGCAGCCAGACCAGTTTGCCTTCGGCATTGGTGGCGGCCTGAACCGAACGGCCCGGGTAGAGCTTATAAATGCTGCGCGCGCTGGCGTCGTGCGTCAGAAACGTTTGCAGGCCGGGCTCGTCGAGCTCCAGACGCTGCAGTACGGCCGCGAGCGTATCGCCCGAGCGGATGCGCGTTTCGCTGATGTAGGGCGTATCCACGACGTTATCGCTCACCGACATCGCATCGGCCGTCATCGGCAGGATGCTCTGCACGACACTTGCTGCAGGCATCGCGGTGCGGTCCGGCTGGCTGACCATGCCGATTGCTGCGGCGCCTGCAAACAGGCCCAATGCGGAAACGACGAGCGTGCGGCGAAACCAACCTACGCGGGGCGAGGTGGGTGCGACAGCGGCACTACTTGTGGGGATGGCGAGCGAGGGGGAGGTGGCGCGAGGAGTGCGATCGGGGAGATCTGAAATTCCACGAGTCATCGTGTGGGAACCCTTGATGATGAAACATGGATCAATTCACCGGGGCCAAAACGCCACACCGTTTGCACGGGGCACATCGGCCGCACCGGATCACGGAGATCCACGCTTACGAAAAAAAGGAAGCTAGACGCTACGGAATCGGTGCAACCAGAGAGTTGCTATGATTCGGGCTGTATCCTAACGCATCTGTGTTGAAAATTCGACAAAAATCGTAATTTTTACACCTTGCTGGTGTCTTCTCCCTGTAAAAGCCCCGACCATGACGCAGTCAGAATTTTCAATTTCGCCCGAAGTCGAAGCCGATCTCCGCATTGTTCGCCGCGGATGCGACGAGTTGCTCGTCGAATCGGAATTCGCCAAAAAACTGGCGCAAAGCCGCCAGACGGGCAAGCCCCTGCGCATCAAATTGGGCCTGGATCCCACGGCGCCCGACATCCACCTCGGTCACACCGTGGTGCTGAACAAGATGCGTCAGTTGCAAGATCTCGGTCATACCGTGATCTTCCTCATCGGCGACTTCACCTCGATGATCGGTGACCCGAGCGGCCGCAATTCGACCCGCCCGCCGCTTACGCGTGAGCAGATCGCTGAGAACGCCAAAACCTATTACGCGCAGGCTAGCCAAGTGCTCGATCCGGCGCGCACCGAGATCCGCTACAACTCCGAGTGGTGCGACGAATTGGGTGCCCGCGGCCTGATTCAGCTTGCCTCGCGCTATACCGTGGCGCGCATGATGGAGCGCGACGATTTCACCAAGCGGTTCAAGGGCGGCGTGCCCATTTCGGTGCACGAGTTTCTTTACCCGCTGCTGCAGGGCTACGACTCAGTGGCGTTGAAGTCGGATCTTGAGCTGGGTGGCACCGATCAGAAGTTCAATCTTCTGGTGGGTCGCGAGCTGCAGAAAGAGTACGGGCAGGCACCGCAGTGCATTTTGACGATGCCGCTCCTGGTGGGATTGGACGGCGTTGAGAAAATGTCCAAGTCCAAGGGTAACTACATTGGTATCTCGGAAGCCCCGGATTCGATGTTCGGCAAGCTGATGTCGATTTCCGACACGCTGATGTGGTCGTACTTCGAATTGCTGTCCTTCCGCAGTCTTGACGATATCGCTGCACTTAAAGCCGAGATCGACGGTGGGCGCAATCCGCGCGATGCCAAGGTGATGTTGGCGCAGGAAATCATCGCGCGCTTTCATTCGCCAGCGGCGGCTGACGCGGCTTTGGCGACATTCGAGGCGCGCTTTCGCGATGGCGCGATTCCCGACGACATCCCCGAGGTGACCGTGGCCGGCGCGCCGATCGGCATTTTGAAGCTGCTGCGCGAGGCTGGGTTGGTCGCATCGGGTTCCGAGGCGCAACGCAATATCGAGCAGGGTGGCGTACGTTTGGACGGTACCAAGATCGAAGACAAATCGTTGCAAATCGACGGTGGCGTCTACGTGCTCCAGGTGGGGAAACGCAAGTTCGCGCGTGTTACCGTTGTGGGGTGATAGTAGGTAGAAATTTAATTTCTGCAGGAGACCCGCATGCAACTCACGAGCTTGTCTTTCACGGATAACGAAGCGATTCCCGAGCGCTATGCGTTCGCAAAGATCGACCCTGATACGCATGTCGTACTGGCGGATAATTACAACCCGCAGTTCTCGTGGGACGACGTCCCCGAGGGCACGTTGTCATTCGCGTTGATTTGCCACGACCCGGATGTGCCGAGCAAGCCTGACGACGTCAATGTCGAAGGCCGTACGGTTCCTGCCGATCTTCCTCGGATGGATTTCTTCCATTGGGTGCTGGTCGACTTGAACCCGGGCTTACGGGAGATCGACGAGGGTACGTTCTCCAACAGCATCACGCCGCGCGGTAAAGGTGGCCCGTTGGCGCCGATGGAAGCACGCCAGGGGCTCAACGACTACACCAAATGGTTTGCCGCCGACCGCGATATGAATGGCGAGTACTTCGGCTATGACGGCCCTTGCCCGCCGTGGAACGACGAAGTGGCGCATCGCTACATCTTCACGCTCTATGCGCTCAATGTGTCGTCGCTCAAGCTCGACGGCTCGTTTACCGGCGAAGACGCATTGCGGGCGATGCAGGGCAAGGTGCTGGCGCATGCGTCGGTACGTGGCACGTATTCGCTCAACCCCGATCTGGCGCCCAAGCAAATTGGCGCCACATCCACCTGATACCGGTGTCATCCGGCCAGGTTATGAAAGCGGCTCATCTCAACATGAGCCGCTTTTTCGTCCGGTGCGGCCAAGCGTAAAAAAGTCGCTAAACAACGACCATGCTTAGGGTTTTACCTGGGATGCCGCAGGCTACCGGGGTAAACTAGATGGCTTCGAATTCAAGTCACCGCTTCAGGAACCGTCATGTTTGACCGCACCCGCACCATCGATCAGGTGGACCCCGACGTCTGGGCAGCCATCCAGAAAGAAGACGTCCGCCAGGAACAGCACATCGAGCTCATCGCTTCGGAAAACTACGCCAGCCCCGCCGTCATGCAGGCGCAGGGCACGCAGTTGACCAACAAATACGCCGAAGGCTATCCGGGCAAGCGGTACTACGGCGGTTGTGAATACGTCGACGTCATCGAGCAGCTCGCGATCGATCGCCTGAAGGAAATCTTCGGCGCCGAAGCCGCCAACGTGCAGCCGAATTCGGGCTCGCAGGCCAACCAAGGCGTGTACCAAGCGGTACTGAAGCCCGGCGACACCGTGCTGGGCATGAGCTTGGCCGAAGGTGGTCACCTGACGCATGGCGCGTCGGTCAACCAGTCCGGCAAGCTCTACAACTTCCTGCAGTACGGTCTGGATGCCGAGGAAGTGCTCGATTACGAGCGCCTGGAGCAACTGGCGCGCGAGAGCAAGCCGAAGCTTATCGTGGCCGGTGCGTCCGCCTACTCGCTGCACATCGATTTCGAACGCATGGCCCGTATCGCTCGCGAAAACGGTGCCTTGTTCATGGTCGACATCGCACACTACGCGGGTCTGGTCGCCGGTGGCGCCTATCCCAACCCGGTGCCGCACGCCGATTTCGTTACCTCGACCACGCACAAGTCGTTGCGCGGCCCGCGCGGTGGCGTGATCATGATGAAGGCCGAGCACGAGAAGATCGTCAATTCGGCCATCTTCCCTGGCATTCAAGGCGGCCCGCTGATGCACGTCATCGCCGGCAAGGCCGTGGCGTTCAAGGAAGCGTTGGCGCCTGAGTTCAAGGACTACGCCCAGCAAGTCGTCAAGAACGCCAAGGTGCTGGCCGATACGTTGGTCGAGCGCGGTTTGCGCATCGTGTCGGGCCGTACCGAAAGCCACGTCATGTTGGTGGATCTGCGTGCCAAGGGCATCACCGGCAAGGAAGCCGAGGCTGTACTGGGCGCGGCGCACATCACCGTCAACAAGAACGCCATCCCGAACGATCCGGAAAAGCCGTTTGTCACCAGCGGCGTTCGCCTCGGTACGCCGGCCATGACCACGCGCGGCTTCAAGGAAGCGGAATCGAAAGAAACCGCACACCTGATCGCCGATGTGTTGGACAATCCGCGGGACGAAGCCAATATCGCCGCCGTTCGCGAGCGCGTCAACGCGCTGACGGCACGTCTGCCGGTCTACGGCTGATCGCGGCGCGCGACGGTAGTACGCGGGCGCAGGCGACCAAACGGGGAAATCCATGAAGTGTCCGTTCTGCGCCCATCCCGACACCCAGGTTATCGATAGCCGGGTGCCGGACGAGGGCGACACGATCCGCCGCCGGCGGCGCTGCTTGTCCTGTGACAAGCGGTTCACCACCTACGAGCGGATCGAATTGACCATGCCCGCCGTGGTCAAACGCAATGGCAGCCGCAGCGAATACAGCTCGGCCAAGCTGCGGGGCAGTCTGTCGCTTGCCTTGCGCAAGCGCCCGGTGTCTACCGAGCAAGTCGATAACGCCGTTTTCCGCATCGAAGAGCAACTGCTGACCAGTGGGCTGCGTGAAGTGCCGTCTGCGCAAGTGGGCGAACTCGTCATGCAGGAACTCAAGCGCCTGGACAAGGTTGCCTACGTGCGGTTTGCGTCGGTTTACAAAAGCTTCGAAGACATCGGCGAATTCGTCGACGCCATTCGCGAGATGCAGGGGCCGCGCTTGCCCGGGACGCCGCGCCCGCCGCGCTAAGACCATGTCAGCGTCCTCATCGATTACCGATCACGACGTGCGCTGGATGCAGCGCGCGCTCGCGTTGGCCGAGGGCGTGCTTTTCTCCACGTCTCCCAATCCTCGCGTTGGTTGCGTGATCGTGCGTGGCGACCATGTGCTGGGCGAAGGCGCCACGCAACCACCGGGATCGGCCCATGCCGAAGTGATGGCGTTGCGGGATGCTGCGGCGCGCGGTCACGATGTGGCGGGTGCCACCGTGTATGTGACGTTGGAGCCGTGCAGCCATTTTGGCCGTACCCCGCCGTGCGTCGACGCACTGCTTGCCGCACGGCCGGCGCGTGTGGTCATCGCGATGGGCGATCCCAATCCCCTGGTCAATGGCGTAGGCGTGCGCAAGTTGCGCGATGCCGGCATCGCGGTGGCCACAGGTGTAGAGATTGAGGCCGCCTTGTCGCTCAACGCCGGTTTCATCGCGCGCATGGTGCGCGGCACACCGTGGGCGTGGCTCAAAATGGCGGCGTCTCTGGACGGCCGTAGCGCCCTGCATAACGGCATGTCGCAATGGATCACCGGGCCACAAGCGCGCGCCGATGGCCATCACTGGCGGGCTCGCAGCGATGTGGTGCTCACCGGCATGGGCACGGTATTGAAGGACGATCCGCAATTGAATGTGCGCGGCGTCTCAACGCCACGGGCACCGCGTAAAGCTGTGGTTGATGGCCGCTTCGAGATCTCTGAAACGGCGCGCTTGTTCGATGATGGCGAAACGTGGATATTTACTGCACGCGACGACGCGGCCAAGGCCCAGCGCCTGGCGGCGCGCGGTGCGCGCGTGATTGTGCTGCCGATGGCGGATCGACCGGATCGTGTGGATCTGGCGGCGATGATGCGTTGGATGGGAGAGCAGGACGTCAATGAAGTGCATGTGGAGGCGGGCGCCGGCTTGGGAGGCGCATTGCTCTCGGCTGGATGTATCGACGAACTGCTGGTGTATCTGGCGCCCATGTTGCTGGGGGATGCCGCCGGTATCGTCAAGATGCCGCTGTTGGAACATCTGGATGGTGCGCAACGGTTTGCGTTCATCGACACGCAATTCGTTGGCCCCGACGTGCGGTTGCGTGCGAGGCGCGACGGGGCGTGGCAGGCGCTGCTTGCGCGCGTGCGTGGTGAGGCCCGTTAGAATCGCGGGAGGCTGGAACGCCGTCAGCCTGAGTGCGGCAGATAATTGATCGGCGGCGCGAGACAGCCGTTGGAGAGCACATGTTTACTGGAATCGTGGCGGCGGTGGGCCGCATTGTGACGACCGAACCCTTGTTGGCTGGCGACGAAGACGCCGGGCTGCGCTTGCGTATCGACGCGGGTGGCCTGGCGCTATCGGACGTGGCCATTGGCGACTCGATTGCCGTGCAGGGCGCGTGCATGACGGTCGTGGTGCTGGAAGAAGGGCACTTCGAAGTCGATGTGTCGCGTGAGAGCTTGAACCTCACCGTGGGCCTCTCGGCACCCGGCGAAGTGAATCTCGAGAAGTCGCTGCGCATGGGCGATCCGCTCGGCGGTCACCTCGTGTCCGGCCACGTGGACGGCATGGGCGACGTGCTGCGCTTCGACGCCGTGGGCGAGTCGCGCGAATTGGTGATCCGGGTGCCGGAATCGCTCGCGAAGTTCCTGGCGTACAAAGGTTCGGTAACGGTGAACGGTATCAGCCTCACGGTCAATCGGGTTGAAGACACGCCCGACGGCTGTGAGATCAGCATCAACATCATTCCGCATACACAAGAGGTCACCACGTTGCGCCACGTGCGCCCTGGCGACCGGGTCAACCTGGAGATCGATACGATCGCCCGGTATGTGGAACGCATGATGAGTGCGGGCGCGGCCGACGGCGATTCCCGTTCGGTGGCGTGGCTCTGACGGCGGCTTCTTTATTTGCGAACGCTGACCGCGATTCGCGTCCAATGGTAGGGCGCTGACGGACTTTCCCGCAATCTGCTAGAATCGCGGGCTGATGTTTTGATGGACAGGTTCTCACGAGCCGCGGCAGTGCCGCAATGTCTGGCAAGGCATCGACCGATCAAAGCGGTACGACGAGGTTGTCGTAGGCGCGATCAAAGATCAGGACAGGTGGCCGAGCGGTTGAAGGCGCACGCCTGGAAAGCGTGTATACGTGCAAACGTATCGGGGGTTCGAATCCCCCTCTGTCCGCCAAGAATAGTGGTGGTGTTGCCTTGCAATGCCTCGAAACCCGCATCAGCGCAAGCTGTGCGGGTTTTTTTAATGTCCGTGCTTCCTAATACCCGTGCGTCCTCACGTCATGCTTCCGCGTGTTGAGTATTCACCCTCATTGCTTCCGGTTGCGGCCAGCGATCCTACCCCCGCCCAAGCCTCGGCATGACCCGAACATAAAACAACTGACTCACCAGTTCCACCAGCGTTTGCGTCACGATCACCACCGGCAAGATCGGCATCGCGCCGGGAACGGCCAAGGCGAGTGGCAGTACCACCAGCGAGTTGCGGGTGCCGGAACTGAACGCCACGGCGCGTGCTGCAGGGCTCTGAAGGTTGAAGCGGCGCGCAACACACCAGCCGAGCGCGGGTGCCAGCAAGGCGAACGCAACGTAGATCGGAATCACGCGCAGCGCGATGTCGATCGCCGATCCGATTTGCGGCATCACCGCCGCGATCACGATAAACAGCACCAGTGCCGTCGCGGGAACCGGCAATAGGCCGAGCCCGTTCGCGATGCGCGTTCCAAGCGGGCGTCTACCGGCCCAATATTGGGTAAGCGCGGCCAGGATCAGCGGCAGCGCGATCAGCCAGACGAAGGCATGGATGAAGGGGCCGGGCGCGACGAGACCTGCGGCATCTGCGCCGAGGAACAGTCTCAGATACGCAGGCAGGAGCAGCATCTGAACGATCAGCAGGCTGGGCGTGGCGGCAAGCAGCAGTCGCGCGTCGGCGCGCCCGAGATGGGCGAACGTGACGACGTAGTCGATGCAGGGGGTCAAGAGCACGAACAGCACGCCCAGGCGGATCATGGGATCGTGCGGCACCATCTGCAGCAAGGCCGCCACCAGCGCCGGAATCACAACGAAGTTGGCGATGAGCAAGGCGCTCAAGAAGCGCATGTTGCCTAGCGCGTGACGAAGCTGGGCCATCGGCACTTGCAGAAACGTCACATACAACATCAAGGCGAGTGCCGGGTTGATGAACCCTTCCAGTCGGCTTGTGCCGGGCACAAACCAGGCAAATGCCGCCGCTGCGATGATCGCGCAAAAATAGATGGCGATCTGGCGGTGATCCAGAAGGTCTCGGGCTCGTTCCATCAATGTTCCGGTTGGGGTGTGGTCGCCTGGGCATTGTAGGGCGACCCTTAAGCCATCCGGCGCACCGCATTCATCATGCGCCGTAATGGCGCCGTTATTTTCCAGCTGGTCGACATTTGCATGGCAAGCACCGTTGCGTTGAGCCGGTGAACGTCGTCGTTGAGGCGTTGACGTTCGTCACTCAAGCGTTGACGCTCATCGCTCAGGCGTTGACGTTCCTCATGGGCGGCGGCCAAGGCTGCGGCCTGCCCGTGTTGATCGCCAAGCTGCTGCGCCAGGGCCTGGTTGATATCTTCGAGACGTTGCGCCGAGCGCGCCGCGATGTCGCGCAATTGTTCGAGGGTGCTGTCGAGCGCTGACGGAAGGGGTGGGAGGGGAGCCTGCGCCGCTACGGGGGCCGGCTCGACTTGTGGTGGAGGCACGTCGGGCTGCGCAGCCTTCTGTCGCGCGGTGGCGCCTTGCGTGGAGGTCTCTGCCGCTTCATCCAGGATGCGATGCAGCAGCTCGTTGCGAAGCGTCTCGTAATCGGCGGGACGCAAGGCAGCAGGATCGGTGGCCACGCGAAGATGCGCGAAAAAGTCGACGCCGGGAGAGTCGGACATTTCCACGATTTCGAAATCGATCAACCCAAGATAGGCACAGTCGCGCACCAGGAGCTCGAACGAAGACGGCGTGAAGACGGAGCAGTGGGCATCCTCGTACTCGCGGTCGTTGGAGGCGGCGTTGGCTTCCCATTCTTTGAAATGACGCTCGAAGGTCATTGCCGGTGTGACTGCGGTGGGCGGCGCGCCACGAAAGAAGCTGCCGTACGGTACGCCGTGATGGTCGTAACTCGCGCGGACCCATTTCTCGTCGAAGTTCTGGGTGAGGGTGGGTTGATTGCGGTCGGCGAAATACGCTTCGAGCCATGCAGAGAGGGGCGTCGCGGACCGGAAGTAGTCGTAGCATGCGCGGCGGTCGGGTATGGCCATCGACAACATGCCGCCCGGCTTGAGTACTTTGGCACACCCCTGGAGAAATCGGATGGGGTTGGGTAGGTGCTCGAAATTGTGCGACGACACCAGGTAGTCAAATTGCCCCAACTTGCCGTGTTGTTCGACAACCTTGTCGATGTGCGTGGAGGACCCCAGTAAGTCGACGTCTTCCAGCAACTCGCATTGCTCATCGGATATGCCGACATTCTCTTTAGCCATTTTTTTCAATGTGGCCAAATCGAACACGTCCATCACCAGACAGTTATAGCCGTCACGCTTGGGCGTCAGCGGCGAATGGAAAGGTCCAATCTCGATGCCTTGTTTCTCTTTCGTGATGTACTTCAGAATGACGTCGCGACGATCCATGCAACTCTCCCGCAATCGATGAAAGTACTCACGCTTACCGGGCCGAAGATTATGGTTTTGTTATGGCGGGCGGTTTGTTGCGCTTGATCGGTCACTGCAATCATGCACTGTAAAGGAGTCGGCAGCGCGACGCCAGACTTCAACAAGGTCCTGTCTACCGTGGCCATCTTTTGGAGGGCGCTGTATGGCGCACAGATGCCGATTCAGGCGAGCTCGGGGGATGAAAGCCGCTCGGGCTGCATGCTGCAGTCGACGTGATTTTGACCTATCGGACGACCGGCTTCCAACAGACTGACCGCTATCGCCCGCGGAAACTATTCCGCCCAGCATCATGGCCGAACTTCAAGAAAAGTGACGCTGCCGCTTAGACCGAAGGCCGGGATGGCAGTGAGGGCGCATTGCGTGCCTCAGGGATATCCGATCCCTAATGCCGCAAGTAACGGCCAAATGACAACAAGCCTGCCCTGCGATATTCAGGAGAGGCTTGTGCTTACGGGGTGTCGCATTGGACGATCGATGGCGAGTTGCAGTGTCGACTTGCAGGTTTGGCTTGCGACGTCGGCTCAAATGGCCGCCCAAATTGCCGCTCGCGAGGCCGCTCCCGGTGGGCGTTCAAGACTGTCGCGCAGAATAGCCGCCCAATAATAATCGGTCAGTTCTAGTCGCCCAACAGCCGGCCATCAACAACCGCCCATTTACAGCCGCTCATTTACAGCCGCTTGTTAACAGCCTCAAAATAATGATTGCTCAAAATGACAAAGCGATGGCGCGGCGGCGCAGGGACTGGATCCCCGACGCCGCTGCGCATCGCGCACCGCCTTCAACTATCCCGCTTGGCTTGCGAGCGACGCGTTTGGCCGCGCTGATGGGCACCGATGCTCAAGGCGCGCGAGCTTTGGCCTGCGGCACCTTTGCCGATGGCGCGGGCCTGAGCGCTCACTTTGCCTTTTTCAGTGGCGATATCGAGCGGGTTGGCAGCAGGCGCTTTCGCCGACTTGGATGACACTTTATTGGCCGACGATTTTTTAGCGACCGCTTTCTTCGCCGCCAATACCGTCGAGGCCGTGGTTACAGCACCAGCCTTCTTTACCGCACGTTTGGCCGACGTCTTCTTGGCTGCCGTGGCGCGTTTTGGCGAGGTTGCCGATTTCTTAGCAGCCGACTTGGTTGCGGATGTCGTGGCCGACTTGGCGGTCGCCGTGCGCTTGGCGGCCGACTTGCGCGCCGTCTTCTTCACGGCACTGCCGGAGCTGGCGCGACCCGTCGTCTTGGATGCGCCGGCGCGGGCCGATTTTGCGGCAGCCGATTCGAATTTGGCGAAATCGCGATCTTCCTCTCGTTCGATCTGTGCGAGACGCGTTTCGAAGCGCACCACGGATTCGGCCAGGATTTCTTCTTTCTGTTGGGTGCGCAGGTTGGCGGTATCTTCCGTGCCGGACTTCGATCCGGATTTGCCACGCAATGCCACGCGTTGGCGGCGGTGCAAGTCGCGATACTTGTCGCGTAGCTTGCGGCTGCGCTCAAGCTTGCTGCGCAATTGCGATTTGCTGAGTGACTTGATTTCTGCCGTGCGGCCTGCATCGAATAGCGCGAGCTCAGGTGCCGTCAGGAGTTTTTGTGCTTGTGTACGTTGGTATGCCATCAAGTACCTCCAATATTTTAGTGATCGGTGCGTGTGCTCAGCAAGTAGCCTGCCTGTTTGTAACTTGCGTTGATCGGGGAGCACGCTGTTGGCATATGTGGGCTCCGCGTACGACCGGCTTCGGTTGTGAAGCAAGAACGTTCAGATCAGCCGACATCGACGTATGGAGCGGCCTGCGTCGAATGTGTAGCGGACGGCATCGACGTGTGGAGCAGCCGACATCGATGTATGGAGCAGCCTGCATCGAATGTGTGGCGGACGGCATCGACATTTAGTGCAGCCGGCATCGCATCGGCATGTATAGCGGCCCGCATCGACATGTGTAGCAGCCCGCATCGACATGTGTAGCGGACAGCACCGACAAATCCGAATTCGAATTCAATTTCGGAAAATTTGGCAGTTCCGACTAAATATTGCGGGAAGCGTGTCGTTATCGGTAAAGAGTCCGCATTGACAATGGCGGCTCACTCCGCGCGCGTGTTACGCGCTCCATGTGCTTTCGTCGTGTCTCATGATTCTGTCGCCCGCGCCGTTTCGCTTTTCGCGAGCCTTCCTCACCGTTGCGTTGCTCTATCAGGCGTCGTGGGCTCTGGGCGCCGAGTCGCCCGTTGGCGGCAAGCTGCTGCTTACGGGCGGTGTGTCGCAGATCGAAGGCGCAGCGGGCGGCGGGTTGACGCCCTGGGCGGTGATCGGCGGCTACGGTACGCGTGAGCAATTCGGCGTCAATGTGCACACGGCGTTTGTGCGCACGCAGGATTATTCGTTGGGCGCCTATGGCGTGACCGTTGGCTTGGCCGACCGCGTTGAGTTGTCGTTAAGCCGACAGCGCTTCGATACCCGCGATGCTGGCGTCACGCTTGGGCTAGGCCGCGGTTATGCCTTCAATCAAAACATCGCGGGCGCCAAAGTACGCGTGCTTGGCGATGCCGTGCTCGATGCCGATACGTGGGTGCCGCAAGTGGCCGTTGGCATGCAGTACAAGCACAACGAGCAAGGCGTGGTGCTGGATGCAATCGGTGCGCGAGGCGACTCGGGCGTCGATTATTACGTGTCGGCCACGAAGCTTTTACTCGCGCAGAGCATTTTGCTCAACGGCACCGTGCGCATGACCCGCGCCAATCAGTTCGGCCTGCTGGGTTTCGGTGGGGATCTCAACAACCATTATCGCCCGCAGCTCGAGGGATCTGCCGCCTACCTGTTGTCGCGGCACGTGGCAGTGGGTGTGGAGTATCGGCAAAAGCCCAATAACCTGGGGTTCGCGCGCGAGCAAAACGCGTATGACGCGTTCATCGCCTGGGCGCCGTCCAAGCATGTGTCGTTCACCTTGGCGTGGTTGTCGTTGGGCGATATCGCCACGATCAAGAATCAAAGCGGCGTTTATCTTTCCGCGCAAGCGGGCTTTTAAGGCAGACGACATGATGCGTACCCCTTCGGCTTGTCGGGTATCACGGGCCTTGAATACCGCCTGCGCTGCATGGGGCACCCTGTGTCGCAGCATAGCGCCGGGCAGGGGGACCACGCTGCATGCATGGGGCCAGTGGCCTATCGGGCGCGGAGGGCAGACGCGGCGCAGATGGGGCGGGCAGTGCCTGAAAAACGCGCTGGGTAAAAGCGCCGTGATGGTGGCACTGGCCGCGGCGCTGCTGGTGGCGGCTGCAACAGCGCAGGCAGACGACGCGGTATATCGCGCCTTCGGCGGGGCAGATGGCATTCAGCGCGTGGTGAATGATTTCGTGGCGGACGTGCATGCCGATCCTCGCACGCGGCCGTACTTCGCCAAAGCGTCCGACAAACGCCTGCGCATCATGCTGGCCAAGCAGTTCTGTAGCGTGACCGGTGGGCCATGCGTGTACGACGGCAGCTCGATGAAAGCGGTGCACAGCAATCTGAAGATCGATCGTGCAGCCTTCAATGCCGTGGTGGAAGTGTTGCAGGGCGCGATGGATAAACACCACGTGCCGTTTCAGGCGCAAAACCAATTGCTGGCCAAGCTGGCGCCGATGTATCGCGATATCGAGACGCGGTAGTTCAATTCACCAGTGACTTTTCCACCAGTGACTTTCAAGGGCATGACGATGGCGGTTTCCGTTTCTTTGCAGCGTGCGGCGCTTTGCGCGGCAGCAATTGCCCTGGCGCTGTTGCTCAGTCCTGGTGCGGCCGTGGCCGCAGAGGGTGCGGCCACTGGCTCGAACGCCGGCGCGTCGCCCGCGACGGCCGGCCAGGTCCACGTGACGGTGCCCGTGACGGACACGATGGGTGCGCCGCTCGCCAATGCTGTGGTGTACGCCAAGCCGAAGCAGGGCGTGGTGCCACCGAGCAAGCCGTCGGCGATGAAAATCGATCAGGTCGATCGCGAGTTTGTGCCGTTGGTGTCGGTGGCGCAAGCCGGTGTCGCGGTGGCGTTTCCCAACACGGACGATGTCGAGCACGATGTGTATTCGTTCTCACCGGCCAAGCGGTTTCAACTGCCGCTCTACTCGGGCACGCCCTCGCATCCGGTCATTTTCGATAAGCCGGGGCTGGTGGTATTGGGCTGCAATATTCACGACTCGATGGTCGCGTTCGTGCTTGTGGTCGATACGCCTTATTTCGCCAAGACCGGTACCGATGGCGTGGCAACGCTGGCGGGATTGCCTGCCGGAGAGTATGTGTTGACGGCTTGGCACCACGCGTTGCGCGACGCGCAACATCTGCCCACGCAGGCCTTGCCTGCCGGCGTGCATTCGACCCCGGCGTTCGCGTTGGCGGTCGATGCCCATTAGGGCCTGACGCGTGCTGACGCCTCGCACCTTGAGCTTACGCACCAGCATTGCGCTCGCCTTCAGCGGGCTGCTCTTGGTGATTCAGGTGGTGGCGTTCGGTTCGATCTCGGCGATCATCGCCAATAACGCGCGTCGCAATGTGGATGAGCAATTGGCAGTGGCGCAAAACGTGGTCGAGCAGATCATCCGCTCGCGTCGCGAACGTCTTGGGCAGGCGGCCAATGTGCTGGCGGCCGACTTCGGTTTTCGCGAAGCGGCGGCCACGCGCGATCGCGCGACCATCGTGTCGGCATTGCGCAATCACGGCGATCGGATCGGCGCCGAGGTGCTGTTGCTGATCGGTCTGGATGGGCAGATGATCGCCGATACCCGGGCCGAGCTGCGTGCGCTTAACGTCGCGACCTACCAGTCGCTGATCAGTGAAGCCAAGCGGCAAGGCTCGGCGAATGCGATCGGTATGATCGACGAGCGCATCTACGAACTGGTGGCCGTGCCCGTGCGGGCACCGCTCACCATCGCGTGGGTGGTGATGGGGTTCGAGATCGACGAGCGGCTGACCGATACGATGCGCAAGATTGCGTCGCTCGATGTGTCGTTTTTGGCACGTACGCCTGAAGGCGATTGGCGCGTGATGGCGTCGTCGTTGTCGCAGCGGATGGAGCAGGGTTTGTTGCCCGCCATTGCGCGCGATACGGCATCGCCTAAAGAGGCGACCACAATCACCATCGACGATCACGAATATGCCTATCGTCGCGTGCGCGCCGCACCCCGCGACGATTCGATCCTGATCGTGTTGCAGCATTCGCTCGATGCGGCCATGGCGCCGTTTCATCGCTTGCAATCGATGCTGGCGCTGCTGACCTTGGCCGGGGTGTTGATCTCGGTTTTCGTGAGTGTGTTGATAGCGCGCAAGGTAACGCGGCCGGTGACCAAGCTCATCGATTTCGCGCGGCGCATCAGTAGCGGCGAGTATCCGAAGCCGATTCAAATTCGGGAAAACAACGAGATTCGCGAGCTGGCGCAGGCGTTCAATCACATGCGCGGCGCGTTGCTCGACCGCGAAACCCGTATTACCGCGTTGGCTTATCAGGATGTGTTGACAGGGCTGCCCAATCGCGCCCGCTTCAACGATCGCGTGCAGAAGGCGATCGCGCTCGCCTGCGAAAACGACACCACATTGGCCATCATGATGATGGACCTTGATCGCTTCAAGTATGTGAACGACACGCTGGGTCATCACATTGGCGATCTGCTGCTGGTGGAAGTGAGCCGGCGGTTGACGGCGGCGCTGCGCCATGAGTACGACACCGTGGCGCGGTTGGGGGGCGATGAGTTTGCCGTGCTGTTGCCGGGGGGCGATCTGGGTACTGCCACCGCCGTTGCCGTGCGCATGACGCAAGCGTTGCAGCGGCCGATTACGGTGGAGGGGCAGCTCGTGGATGTGAGCACCAGCATCGGCATCGTCACGCTGCCGCACGACGGCACCGATATGAATACGTTGATGCGGCGCGCCGACGTGGCGATGTATGCCTCCAAGCGTGCCGGCGAAGACTATGCGCGCTATGACGCCACGCACGACAAGCACACACCTGAGCGGCTGACGCTGATGAGCGAGTTGCGCTACGCCGTCGAGCACGATGAACTCACGCTGTATTACCAGCCGAAGCTCGATCTGAGCACGGGCGTGGTCAAGTATGTGGAAGCGTTGGTGCGATGGGACCACAAGACGCGCGGATTTGTGTCGCCCGATCAGTTCATTCCTTTTGCCGAGCAAACGGGTTATATCAAGTCGATCACACGGTGGGTGATCGATCGCGCGTTCGCGCAATGCGCCGACTGGCATGCGCGTGGCATCGAATTGCAGGTGTCGATCAATGTGTCGGCGCGCGATCTGCTGGGGCCGGATCTGCCGGGGTTGCTCGCCCGCCTGCTCGCACTGCATCGCGTCGACCCCGCCTGGATCTGGATCGAGATTACCGAGAGCGCCGTCATGGACGATCCGCTGCATGCCATGGAAACGCTGGATCGTCTGCACGCGCTGGGCTTGCGGTTGTCGATAGACGACTTCGGCACGGGCTATTCATCGCTGGCTTATCTCAAACGTATGCCCGTGGACGAACTGAAGATCGATCGTAGTTTCGTGATGGGCATGGCCCACGATAAAGACGACGAAACCATCGTTCGATCCACGATCGATCTCGGGCACAATATGGGCCTGAAGGTGGTCGCCGAAGGGGTCGAAAGCGAGGCCGTCTTGCAGCAGCTCAAGCTGTTGCATTGCGATCTGGCGCAAGGCTATTTCATGTCGCGTCCGCTCCCGCCAGGCAAGCTGGAATCGTGGCTTGATATCTGGCACGCCACCCACGACACGAGGATTTCCGCATGAGTCAGGACAGCACCGTCGCGCCCCAGGCCGTTATCGCCACGCTCCCACCCAGTATGCCGCTCGACCCGGCGCTGGTGCCGGTGGGCGAACCGCTGCCTTGGGACGTGGAGGACGCCGACGGCACGGTGCTGCTGGATCAGGGCACGGTGCTGCATGACCCCGACGCGGTCGCGTTTCTATTTCTGGCGTTTCGCCCCTGCTATCGACCGCCGGCCGAAGAGGCGGCCGCCAGTGCGCCGGATGCATCGGGCAATCCGCCGTTGAAAGTCGAAGACATGCGTTTGTCGATCGGGCTCATGCTCGGCATCAAGCCGCAGTCGGCCGTAAGCGGCAAGATGAGTCCGAGCCGGTTGATCGGACGTTCCCCGCAACAGGCGCTGTTCGTGACGCCACCCATGGTCGATGGCCGCTACCTCTCATTGGATGTGGGTCAAAACGTCGATCTGGTGGCGGTGTCCAGCCAGGGCGTGTTTCGGTTCGTGTGTACGGTGCAGGTGGTGTGCAAGAAGCCCTTCGATTATCTTGTGCTGTCTGCGCCGGGCCCGATACAGTTGCTGCGCGAGCGCAAGTCGCCGCGTGTGGGCGCGCGTCTCGCAGTACGGTTCAAGTCGATCGCGGGCGACGATCGTTACGACGGCTTGGGCGTCGCGCGCGACGTGAGCGTATTGGGCATGTCGCTGGCGGCGTCGCGGGCGGTCTGGCAAGTGGGCGAACGCGTGCAGATTGCATTTCGGCTCAAGTCGGCTGCGGTGGATACGGATGTCGAGGTGGCAGCGGTCGTGCGCAATGTGGTGCCCGCGTCCACTACCGAGTCGCTCGTGGTGCATGGATTGGAATTCATTGACGTATCGGCGCCGCAGAAGCTGAGCCTCACGGCATTCGTCTTTGACAGCCAGCACGTGGCCTTTCGATAGCGCGCATTTTTTTATCCTAATCAGGCGCGCGACTTGCGTCTTGCGCGTCCGACATGTCTTCATTTACCGATACCTCTTCGCGCGTGAGCCGCTACGGCTTCATTGCGGTACTCGTCGTTGTCGCCGGCCTTCTGGCGGCGCTGTGGACCGCGACGCCTTTGCGCGAATACATGTCAGTCGAGGCGTTGACCGAAGTCGCCACCGATCTTGAGACGACGCGCTTTGCCTTCTTGATCGTGCTTGCCGTTTATGTGTTTGGCGTGCTGTGCGCGGTGCCCGTGATGTTGCTCATCGCGGTAACGGGCCTGGTGTTTGGCGCCTGGCCGGGCGTAGGTTACGCGTTTGCCGGCACGATGCTGAGCGCGGCCACATCGTTTGCGATCGGCCGGTGGCTGGGTGAGAACCGGCTACGCAAGTTTGCCGGCGCGCGCGTCGAATCGATCAGCAAGCGACTGGGGCGCGAAGGGATCAAGGCCGTGCTCGCGGTGCGCTTGGTGCCGGTGGCGCCCTTCGTGTTGATCAATATCATCGTGGGCGCATCGCATGTGCGCTTTCGCGATTTCATGATCGGCACCGCCCTGGGCATGTCGCCCGGCATTCTGCTTAAGATCGTGTTCTTCGATCAGTTGGCGGATGCCGCCCGCACGTCCAACGAAAACGCGCTGCTCACGGCAGCCGGCATTGCCGTGGCACTGGTCGTGCTGGGCTTGCTCGCTCGCCGTTTTTACACAGGCAAGCGGCGCGACGATTGATCAGGCGCGAGCCGGTGCCGTGGCAGAGGCGTTCGCTTTTCCGCGTTGCGCGATATTGATCACACCCGGCACGAGCAAGCCTTGGGCGTCCGTGCCCAGAAACAGCGGGGCATCTTCACCCAGCAACGTGGTCGTCGCACCTTCGATACGCAGTGCCGAGCCTTCCCGCAAACCAATGACCGGCATCGACGGATTACGCGTGCAAAATTCAGCCAGACGTTGATCGCGTGTCTCGCCGCGATGGCCGGCAGGGTGGGCATTCGTGTAGTGCGGATTGATCTGGTAATCGATCAAGTCGAAGGCGTCGAAACCGCCGGGGTCGGTGATCGGCATATCGTTGGTCGTGCACACGGTAGGGCAGGCCAGGTTGGCACCGGCGCTCCAGCCCAGATAACGCGCGTCACCTGCGCGCACGCGGGCGGCGATCGGCGCAAGCAATCCGCGCGCGCGAACCTCGCGCAGCAGATTGAAGGTGTTGCCGCCACCCACCACGATCAATCGCGCGGCGGCGATCGCGGCCTGCGCATCGGCGCTGGTATGCAGGCCTTCCAGCGTAATGCCGGTGGGCGTTAAAGCATCGTTCACTTGGCGCGTGTAGTCGTCCCAACTGCGCGTCACGCCTGCAAAGGGCAAGAACACGGCGGGAAATCCTGCGGGCAGTCCCTGCATCAGGGCCTGAATATGCGGCAGCGCATGCACGAGATAGCCCGCGTCACTGCTGGAATTGCTCAACAACAACAGATTCATGCTTTAAGGTCCGTAGAAGAAAATCAAGTCGCCCAGTAGGGATCGCCGAGTTGTCGGCCAAGCGCGCCGACTTCGCCCAGCACCAACGCCCGCAGGGCGTCTACCGTGCTGGGGTTTACCTGAAAAGAAAGAAAAGTGAGGCACAGCCCGCGCAATTCCTGCGTGGCGGGATCGCGCACGGCAGCCGCAACGGCACCGACGCCCGGCATCGATTCATCGATCGCCACCGCATAGCGCGCAGCGTGCGCTTGGCCGACGCGGTTGCGCAGGTCGGCCACCGTACCCGGCGTATCGCGCCCGGTGGTGGGCAAGGCCGCACGCGCATCGCTGCCGAACGCCGCAAAAAACTCTGCGTCGCTCAATCGCGCAAGCAATGCGCGCCCCACGGCGGTATAGGAAGCCTGCCGCCGTGCGCCGGGCTGTGAGAGCACCTGTAATGGATGCGCGCCGTTGATCCGTTGCAGCACCACACTTTCGGCACCTATCAGGGTGCACAAGTAGCTGGTCAGCCCACTCGCCTCGCACATGCGTTCGAGCGCCGCGCAACACGCATCGTCCAGCGGCGTGGTGGCCGCGCGTGCGTTTACCGCCGCCGACAGCAATGCACCCGGACGATACCGGCGCGTGGCCGCGTCCTGGTCGAGGAGTTGATACGCGTGCATTTGATTGAGCAGGCGCGACGCCGTGCTGCGGGGCAACGCCAGGCGTGCGGCAACTTCTGAAAAGCTGAGATCGGTCGCGCCGGTGCCGAACAGGGTCAGCACTTTTTGCACGCCATCCAAAATACTCATTGCAGTTCCATAAAACGGAACAAAAGTTCCTGTAAGCAGAACAACTGTAGGAGATTGTGCTGCACGGCGTCAAATGGTCGGATCAACATGTGCACGTGGTTTTGCATCGGCACCATGCTGCCGTGGTAAGGGAAACCGCTATGTGCACTATATGAACAGCACATGGAATTATTTTTGCGGATGACCTGACCGGCTCGCACACTGCCCGAACTATAAAAAATAACGGAGACAAACATGAACGGCTTACGTGTGAGCCCGCGCGCGCTGTGGTCCGGTGTCGCGTTGTGTGGCTGGTTGATCGTCGGCGGTCCCGCCATGGCGCAAAGTACGGTGAAGATTGGCTGCGTACTGCCCTTGAGCGGCGGCTCGGCCGCCGTGGGCAATCAAACCCGGGTGGGCGTGGCAGCGGCGGTGTCGCAGATCAACGCCGCCGGCGGCATTGCGGCCATGAACGGCGCCAAGCTTGAAGCCGTGTTCGCCGATTCGCAGTCCAAGGCGGATGTGGGCGTATCGGAAACCGAGCGCCTCATCCAGCGTGAGAACGTCGCTGTGCTTTGCGGCGCCTTCAATAGCGCCGTGACGTTTCCCGCCACCGAAGTGGCCGAACGCAACAAGACGCCTTGGGTGGCGGTGGGCGCTGTCAAAGACGAGATCACCGAGCGCAAGTTTCGCTACATCTTTCGGGTGAACAACAAGGCGCTTTACGACGCGCGCGAGCAGGTTGAGGCAATGATGTTGCTGACCAAGGAAACCGGGCAGCCCGTCAAAACCGTGGCGCTGTTTTTCGAGGGTGGAGATTGGGGCCGGTCGCACGCCTCCAACTTTCGCAAGCTGATCGCCGATAAAGGCATCAAGGTGGTTTTCGACGAGGCGGCGCCGCTGAACTCGGTCGACTTCACACCGCAATTGCTGAAGATACGATCAGCCAAACCCGATGCGCTGGTGCTCGCACTGTATACGCCGGATCAACTGCTGTTTTCCCGGCAACTGGCCGAGCAGCGGCTCGACTTGCCTTTCGGCGTGCACTCCGCCGGGGGCGGCACTGAAGATCCTGCTTTCTATGCTGCCATCAATCCCAAATTTCCTGCCTACTACTTCGTGCAGGAAGACTGGCAAGTGGATATTCTGGCCAACAACCAGGATCCCCTGCTGCACGACGCCGATAAGCAAGCCAAGGCCGCCTTGGGATATGGCTTGAGCGCGTATGGCGCGCAAGGCGTGGCGGCCACGTACGTGATCAAGGATGCGCTGGAACGCGCCAAGTCGGCCGATCGCGAGCAGGTTCGCGATGCACTCGCGGCGACCGACATCACCAGTGGACCTGCGCTCTTTCCCGGTTATCAGCGGGTGAAGTTCGATGAGCACGGACAAAACACGTTTGCCCATGGCGTGATCTCGGAAAATATCGACGGCCGTCGCCGCACGATCTGGCCGCTCGAGAACCGTGCTTCGGATACCAAGCCGGTGTGGCCCGTACCCAAGTGGTCCGCGCGCCAATAACCGACGCAATACCCTGACCCGGCTCGCCTTTGCTTGACGTGCCGTCCGCTGTTCGGGCGGTACGGTTGGCGAGCCTTCGTTCGACTCATATGTTCGGCGAGGTGGCACGGTGGATGGTTATGTCCTGACTTATTCGGCGCTCAATGGGTTGTTGGTGGGCGCCATGTTCGGCGGCATCGCATTGGGGCTGAGCTTGATTTTCGGTGTGCTGCGCATCGTCAATTTCGCGCATGGTTCCTTCCTGATGGTCTCGATGTACGTCGCATTCTGGTTCCAGAAGATTGTGGGTCTGGATCCTTATGTGAGTGTGCTTGTTGCCGCACCGTTGATGTTTGCGCTCGGGTTCGCGGTGCAGGCGGTGATCATCGGCCCGCTCATTCGCCGCGAGCGCGCCTTGGTGGTCGAACCGGTCAGCGCACTGTTGCTGACTGCGGGCGTCTACATCCTCATGGACAACGGCGTGCTGATGCTGTTCGGCCCCAACGTGCAATCGGTGACCTCCGGGATCACGGTGACTTCGTTGATGGTGGCGGAATTTCCCATCAATGTGTTCCGGTTGGTCGCGGCGGGCGCCGCGTTGGTGCTGGCCGCCGTCCTGGCGCTATGGCTGGCGCGCACCGATACCGGACGCGCCATTCGCGCGACGGCGCAAAACCGCGACGCGGCCGCGCTATCGGGTATCGACGTGCCGTTCATCTACAACCTCACGTTCGGCATCGGTTGCGCCATCGTCGGTGTCATGGGTTGCCTCATCGCACCGTTTATCCCATTGACGCCCAACGTCGGTCTGGCGTTCGGTATCAAGTCGTTCATCGTTGTGGTGCTGGGCGGCATCGGCAGCATTTCGGGGTCACTGGTGGGCGGGCTGGTGATCGGCTTGTTCGAGTCGGTCGCTTCCCAGTTCTATTCGGCACCGGCGGCATCCATCCTTTCGCTCGGCCTGTTCATTCTTATTCTGCTCTGGCGCCCGCAGGGGTTGATGGGCAAAAAGAAATGAGGACCCTACGATGACTCGACGATCGAATGCCTGGTTGCCGGTGCTGTTGCTCCTGCTGGCGTGTGGGCTGCCGTTCCTGGTGGATAACTTCATGATCCATTCGCTGATCATGGTGCTGTACTTCGCCTATCTGGCGTGCGCCTGGAATCTGATGTGCGGCTATGTGGGCCAGATTTCCTTCGGCCACTCGGTATTCAGCGGGGTGGGCGGCTATACGTCGGTGCTGCTGCTGACGGGGATGGGCATGTCGCCATGGTTGGGCATGCTGGTGGGGGGCGTGCTTGCCGCCATTCTGGCCGTGGCGATCGGCTATCCCACGATGCGTTTGCGGGGGCCGTACTTTGCACTGACCACGATTGCCGTGGCCGAGATGGTGCGCATCTGGGTGGAAAACACGGATAACTTTTTCGGCATCGCCCTCAAGGGCGCGGAGGGGCTTTCCGTACCGCTGCTGGGAACCAACTTCGCACTGTTCCAGTTCGAGAGCAAAGTGCCTTACTACTACATCATCCTGGGCCTGCTGGTGATCGTGATGGGCATGACGTGGCTCATGGAACGCAGCCGGCTGGGCGCCTGCCTGAAGGCGATCCGGGGCGATCGCGATGCCGCCGAATCGCTGGGCATCAACCCCACGCGCTACACCTTGATGGCTTACGCGATGAGCGCCTTCATGACGGCTTTGGGCGGCAGCTTCTACGCCCAGTTCGTCCGCTTCATCAATCCCGAACGCAATATGGGCATCGAGTTGTCGATCGACATGGCGCTCATGACGATCATCGGTGGGCAGGGCACGGTGTTCGGGCCGCTGATCGGCGCGCTCTTCCTGGCGCCGATCGCCGAACTCACGCGCATTTATCTGGGCGGACGGTTCATCGGCTTGCATCTGGCGATGTATGGCTTGGTGCTGATCATCTCGGTCCTTTATCTGCCAAAGGGGCTGTGGCATCCCATCAAGGCGTTGGGCCGGCGATTGATGAGGCGTGCGCGATGAGCGAGAACCTGCTTGAAGTAAAAGGCATCGCCAAACGCTATGGCGGCGTGCAGGCGGTCAAGGACGTGTCGTTCAACCTGGCACGCGGAGAAATCCTCGGATTGCTGGGCCCCAACGGTGCCGGCAAGACCACGGCATTCAACATGATCGCGGGCTTTGTGCCGGCCGATAGCGGTCGCATTCGGCTGGATGGCCGCGACATCACGGGCAAGCGTCCCTGGGATGTGTGCAAGAGCGGTTTGGCACGCACCTTTCAGTTGTCGAAACCGTTCGGGGGGATGACCACGCGCGAGAACCTCATCGTGGGTGCATTGGTGAAAACGAACGATCGTAAATACAGCGTCGAGCGTGCCGATGAACTGCTCGATTTCTTGGGCATGCGCGATATCGCCGACGTGGATGCCGACAACCTGACGGCGTTCGAGCGCCGCAAGGTGGAGCTGGGCCGGGCGCTGTCTACCGATCCAGCGTTGTTGCTGATGGATGAGGTGGTGGCGGGCGCCACGCCGCAGGAGGCGCTATTGATGGTGCAACTGATCAAGCAGGTACGCGACCGTGGCGTGACCATCCTCATCATCGAGCATGTGATGAAAGTGATCATGGGGTTGTCGGACCGGGTGATCGTGATGCACCTGGGCGAGCTGATCGCCAACGGCGCGCCGGCCGAGGTGGTGCGGCAGCCCGATGTGCTGAAAGCCTATTTTGGAGACGACTATGCCGGTGCCGATGCTTGAGGTGCGCGATCTGGCCGTGGGCTACGGCGATGCCGCAGTGTTGCAGGGGTTGTCGCTCAGCGTCGATGCCGGTCAGATGGTGGCGCTCATCGGCGCCAATGGCGCGGGCAAGACAACCCTGTTGCGCACGATCTCCGGGTTGCTGCGGCCCACTCGCGGCTCGATCGCGCTGGATGGCGACGCGATTGAGGGTCTGCCGCCGCACAAGGTGGTGCAACGCGGATTTGTGCAGTCGCCCGAAGGCAAACAGCTCTTCCTGGATATGTCGATCCGCGAAAACCTGCTGGTGGGTGCGCACAATGCGCGCGCCCGCGCAGTGCGCGACCGCACCTTGGCCGAGGTGTTTGCGCTATTTCCCATTCTCGAAGAGCGCCAGCGCCTGTCGGCCTCCACGCTCTCGGGCGGGCAGCAGCAGATGGTGGCCGTGGGCCGCGCGCTGATGGCCAAGCCGAAGCTGCTGGCGTTGGATGAGCCCTCGCTGGGCCTGGCGCCGATCATGGTCGACCGCTTGTTCGAGTCGATCTCCGGCATCCGCGCATTGGGTGTCACGGTGCTCGTGATCGAGCAGAACGTGTTCAAGGTATTGCAGATGGCCGACTACGGCTATGTGGTGGAGAACGGCACGATCTCGCTGTCTGGAACCGGCACCGAACTGATGAACAACGCGCATTTGCGCGCAACCTATCTGGGAATTTGATATGGACTCGATGACGCAATCGGAAGCCGTGCGGCTACGCGCGATCGCGCTGAAGCTGCGCCGGCACATGATCGTGCAGGCGCGCGGCAAGGGGCAGGGCTATCTGGGACAGGGACTCGGGTTGGCCGATTTTCTCGCAGTGCTGTATTGGCATGTGTTCGATGAAGACGATTGGCGGTTCGACGCGCACGATCGACAGCGTTTTTACTTGTCCACCGGCCATTATTCGATCGCGTTGTGGGCGGTGTTTGCCGAACTGGGCACGATCGATCCTGCGGAGCTCATGACCTACGGCGCCGACGGCGGTCGGCTGGACATGAGCACGATGGAAGGGCATGTGCCGGGCGTGGAGATGACCGGGGGATCGCTGGGCCACGGGCTGGGCATCGCCACTGGGGCCGCACTGGGATATCGGCTGGACGGCAAGCAATCGAAGATCCACGTGGAAGTCTCGGACGGCGAGTTGCAAGAGGGCTCGACGTGGGAGGCCGCCAACACAGCGGCGGCATTTCATCTCGATAATCTCGTGTGCTGGGTGGATTGCAACGGCATTCAGGCGGACGGTCCTATCGTGGTCTCGATCGAACCGGTGGCCGATCGGTTTACCGCCTTCGGATGGGACGTCAAGGAAATCGATGGCAACGACATGACGCAACTGCTGGCCGCGGCCGAGTGGTCTCGCGAGCGTCAAGGCAAGCCGCGCGCCATCGTGATGCGCACGCATCCAGGGCGCGGCGTCAAACGGATCGAACAGCGGGATCGTGCGCATTTCGTGCGCATCGATGCCGACGAATGGGAAGACGTGGCGCGCGAACTGGAGACTGAAAATGCGTGAAGGCAGAACCCTTGCAATGAGCGAGTCCGAAGCGGTGGTGGGCCGCGACGCGATCCGTGCGCCGTTTTCCCAAGGCATGATGCGGGCCGCCGAACGTCATCCGGAATTGGTGCTGTTGACCGCCGACCTGGGGAAGTACACCGACACGGCCGACTTCAGCCAGCGCTATCCCGATCGCTACTTCAACGTGGGAATGGCCGAGCAGGCCATGGTGATGGCGGCAGCCGGCTTATCCAAAGTCGGCAAGGTGGCGTACTGCACGACGTACGGCACGTTCGCCACGCGGCGCGCCTACGATTTTCTGGCGATCGCGTGCGCGCACAGCAATGAACGCGTGAAGATGTTTGCCGGCAATCCCGCGTTGCAGTCGGGCTATGGCGGCACGCATCAGGCCAATGAAGACCTGGCGTTGATGCGGGCCATTCCCGGCATGACCGTGCTCGACCCGTGTGACGCCACCGAAATGATGCAGATTGCCGAGCAGGCCGCAGACTGGCCGGGCACGATGTATTGCCGCTTGCTGCGCGCGAACGTGCCGGTGGTGTTCGACCCGGCAACGCACAAGCTCGAGGTCGGTCGTGGGCACGTGGTGTGGGGCGATGGCGACATCGGTTTCGTGTCGACCGGGTCGATGACCGAGCGCGTGTTCGATGCCGTGGCGCAGTTGGAGCGCCAGGGTGTGGGTGCGTCGATCTTTCACACGGCATCGCTCAAGCCGTTCGATCATGCGGGTCTGGTCGAGTTCGCCGGATCGGTCAAGCGGCTGGTGGTGTGCGAAAACCATGTGACCAGTGGCGGCTTGGCTTCATTGGTGATCGAGTCGCTACATGATGCGGGGCTGCAACGGCCGGTGTTGAAGATCGCGATTCCCGACGAGTTCACCTCGTGCGGTTCGCATGCTTTCTTGCTCGATCGCTACGGGCTATCCACCGACCGCATCGTTGCGCGCGTGGGCAGTTGGCTGGAGGCTGCCTGATATGGACACGGGCGACATCAGGGCGTTCGGCGCCGCACATCGCTATTTTCAGGGGCCCGGCGCGGTGGCATTGATCGGCGAATGCGTGGCGTCGTTGGGACGCCATCCGGTGCTGGTGTGCGACATGATCGTGCGCGACCTGGTGCATGCCGGGGTCGTGGCGTCGTGTGCCGCGCAGTCGCAATCGTTGCGCTGGCTCGAGGTACGTGGCGACGTGACGCGTGCCGCGGTGGCGGCCCTGTGTGTTGCGGCTAGGGCCGAGGGCGCTACGCCCGACGTGGTCATCGCGGCGGGCGGCGGCAAAGGCGTCGATACGGGAAAGGCAGTCGCCTGCGAATTGGGCGCGCGCTTGGTCGTATTGCCCACGTCTGCCTCCAACGACGGGCCGTGCAGCAAAGCTTTCGTGTTCTACGACGACCACCACAACTTGTTGTCGGTGGAGCAGTTGGCGCGCAATCCGGATGCAGTGGTGGTGGATACCCGCTTTCTGGTGCGAGCGCCGCGAGCGCTCTTGGTATCGGGCATCGGTGACGCCTTGTGCAAATTGTATGAAGGCGATCAGACCCGGCTTGCCGGGGGCCGAAATCTCTTTGGCGGCGTGAGCACGATCGCCGCAGAGCAGTTGTCGGTCGCGTGCGATCGGGTTATCCGCACCGATGCCGAAGCCGCCTTGTCGGCGCTGGGCACCGCAGAACCCAACGCCGCGTTCGAGCGGCTTACCGAGGCGCTCGTGCTGCTCAGCGGACTGGCGTTCGAGAACAGCGGGCTGTCGATTGCGCATTCGATGACGCGCGGTTTGCCGCGCGTGCCCGCACTGGGCGCGGCATTGCACGGTTTGCAGGTGGCCTATGGCCTGTACGTGCAGTGGCAACTCGAAGGCCGACCCGAGGCGTTCATGGCGGAGCAGGCGCGCTTCTATCGGGCCATCGGCTTGCCGCGCACACTGGCCGAACTGGGCGCGTCACAGGTGGATGACGCGATGATCGCGTCGATCGCCGAAGGGACGATGCAGTCGCCACACTTGAAGCATTTCCAGCGCCCTTTGGCACAGGCCGATTTTGTGGCCGCCATGCAGCGGGTCGAAGCCCTTTCCTTTTCTCCTGCCTGAGTACAACGCATCATGACGGATACCTCTTCGAACGCGCCGCTGGCCATCGTGACGGGCGGGGGCACAGGGCTGGGCCTGGCCACGTGCATCGAATTGCGCGCCCGCGGTTTTCGAGTGCTGGCGCTGGGCCTGGATACCGAGCCCGCAATCGAGGGCACGGATATCGATTTTCGGCGCATGGATATCACCGATGAGGTGGCGCTGCAGGCGATCGCCACCGCCGAGCCGCGCGTGGCGGTGCTGATCAATGCGGCCGGAATCATTTTGCATGACAACGCCGAGCACACCGTCGCGGGCTTCAAACGCGTGGTCGACGTCAATCTGCTGGGCACTCAGCTCGCTTGCGTGTTGTTTCGCCAGGCATTGGGTGCCGCGCGCGGCAATATCGTCAACTTCGCCTCGATGTGGAGTTATTTCGGTTCTCCGCGCAATCCGGCTTACGCCGCCAGCAAGGGGGCGGTGGTGTCGCTGACCAAGTCGCTCGCCGCTGGCTACGCCGCCGAGGGCATCCGCGTGAACGCGGTCGCACCGGGGTGGATCGATACGCGGATGTCGGCGACCGCTTTTGCCGACCCGGAGCGCAGTGCTGCATTGCTCAAACGATTGCCGATCGGCGCCTGGGGCGTGCCGCAAGACGTGGCCAAGGCGGTTGCTTTCCTGTGCTCGGCCGATGCGCGCTACATTACGGGCGTCACGCTGCCTGTCGACGGCGGATACAGCATCGCGTAACTGTTGGCTAACGGTGGGGAGTCGCTTGATGACAACCGCATTGATGGGCATACGAACCACGGATGACGCCAGCGGCGTGCGCGGCACGCAAAGTTTGCGGCGGGCCTTGGCGCTCTTGCGGCTGGTGGCGCGGCGAGGCGATGGCGGCGTGCGGTTGACGCAACTCGTGAAAGAGTCCGGACTGGATCGCAGCACCACCTACCGCTTGATGAGTTGCCTGGTCGAGGAACAGTTCGTCGATCGCGACGACGAGCAACGCTACCACCTTGGGCCTGAAGCCGTGTTGCTGGGTTCGCTCTTGCCCAGTCCCACCCCACTCATTACGCGTTTCATTCCGGCAATGAAGCGGGTTGCGCGCATCGCCGGCGACACGACCTTCCTGATGATTCGGCAGGGCGATTTTGTGCAATGCGCACATCGCGAAGTCGGCAGTTCGCTGGTAAAGGTGTTGACGACCAATATCGGCCAACGGCGGCTGCTCGGCACCGGCACCTGCGGCGTTGCCGTGTTGGGTTTCATGACGGCGGCAGAGATTGCGCTGACCCATCAACGAAATGCTGCGGAGTATGCCGAGCGGCACATCGGTCTTGATCGATTATTGGCGATGGGCACCGCGGTGCGTGAACGCGACTGCGCCATTACCTTCGAGGCCTTCGAAGTGGGTGTGGCGGGCATCGGCGTGGCGTTCAAATTGGGCGAGCATGCAATGGGTGCCATCAGCATCGCCACGCTCACCCTGCGTTTCGGCCCCGAGCGGCAGCATGCGTTGCAGAAGCTGCTGACATCGGAGTTGCAGCAGCTCGACCTACATTCGTAGCGGCCGAAAGAAGGCGCGGATCTCGTGGGCCAGCGCGTCGGGCTGTTCGAGCGCCGCAAAGTGGCCGCCGTGAGGCATGTCGGTCCAACGTTGAATGTTCGTGAAAGTGCGCGCGGCGAGCGAGCGGGGCGGACGCACGATCTCCGCAGGAAAGGCCGCGTATCCGGTTGGCACCGTTACGCCGCCCGCTGGCGGGAACGGCCAGCTGCCTTGATGGCGCGCATAGTAGGGCCAGAACGACGCATTGATCGAGCCCGTAAACCAATACAGGCCGATGTGGGACAGCAGTTCATCCTTCGAGAAGCAGGCGTGGATGTCGCCGCCGCAATCCGACCAGGCGCGAAATTTTTCGGCGATCCAGGCGGCCAGGCCTGCCGGTGAGTCGGTGAGCGCATAGGCCAACGTTTGCGGACGCGTGCCCTGGATCGTGCTGTATCCCGTTTCCTGCTTGAGCCAGGTTTGCACGGCGTCGAGATACGCGCGTTCTTCTGCGGAGGGCGCGTCGAACGCATGCGGATCGCGTGGCAGCGGCAGCATGTTCAGGTGGATGCCGGCAACCCGGTCGGGGTAAGCATGCCCCAGCCGGGCCGATACCGACGCACCCCAGTCGCCGCCCTGCGCGCCGAAACGCGCGTACCCCAGCACATCGGTCATCAGCGTGGCAAACAGGTCTGCCATGCCTTCGATGGGAACGCGTGGTGCGCCCGCTTTGAACGACAGGCCGTAACCCGGCAGGCTGGGCGCCACGATGGTGAAGGCATCCGCCGGATCGCCGCCGAACCGGGCCGGATCGGTGAGCCGCGGAATCAACTGTAGAAATTCGAATACCGATCCCGGCCAGCCATGCGACAGCACCAGCGGGAGCGGCGCGGGACCCCGGCCGGCCACGTGCAGAAAATGCAAGGTGTGCGCGCCGATGTCGACGGTGTAATTGTCGAATGCATTCAGCCGGGCCTCTTGCGCACGCCAGTCGAATTGCTTATGCCAGTAGGCGACCAGCTCGCGCATCCACGCCAGATCCGTGCCGGTCGTCCACGCGGGCAGGTCGGGTTGATCGGGAAAGCGCGTCAACCCGAGACGAACGCCGAGATCGGCGAGCGCGTCATCGGTGATGCACAAGGTGAACGGTTGAGGGGGGTGGAAAGCGCTTGTCATGGCATGTCTCCGGGCATGAAGGCGAAGCTTGTGGGCGTTTTGGCACGATGGCAAGCGTTATGCCGTGTGCGGTGCACAAGATGCATGGACGTTCACATCGTGAACATTCCTGCATCGGAGGCTTGGCGGGCGAGCGCAGCGCCACTCACACTGTGCGCACAATAATGAGGAGACACAGCATGTCGGATACGTCTTTGCTGTTGGATATCGAGGATGGCGTGGCGCGCATCACGCTCAATCGGCCGGACCAACTCAACGCAGTGGCCGGACCGCTGCATACGGCGCTTTCGCGCGTGTTCATCGACCTCGCCGAGCGCCGCGATTTGCGCGCCATTGTGCTCACCGGCGCAGGTAAGGCCTTTTGCGCCGGCGGCGACATCGAATGGATGAAAGCGGCGGTGCGCGAGCCGGAGGATTTCGAGGTGGTGACGTGGGAGGCCAAGCGCATTGTGTATTCGATGCTCGACTGCGAGATTCCCATCATCGGCCGCATCAATGGCCACGCCGTGGGCCTGGGCGCCACGCTCGCCTTGCTATGCGATATCACCGTGATGGCGGATGGCGCGCGCATCGGCGATCCGCATGTGCGCGTGGGATTGAATGCCGCCGATGGCGGCGGGTTTCTGTGGCCGGCAGTGATCGGTTACGGCCGCGCGCGCGAGATGCTGTTGACCGGCGACTTGCTCACCGCGCAAGAAGCGTATGCCTTGGGCGCGGTTGGCCACGTAGTCGATCCAGCCGATCTGGACAGCACCGTCGATGGCATCGTGGCCAAGCTGCGCCATGGGGCGGCCAAGGCAATCCGCTGGACGAAGGCGGGCTACACGATTCCGCTGCGCCAGTTGGCGCACGGCCACATGGATGCCGGTACCGCCTATGAATGCCTGACGAATCTCACCCAGGATCATCGTGAAGCGGTCGAGGCCTTCGAGGCCAAGCGCAAGCCCGTTTTTACCGGTCGATGAGCCGGTGTACGCATGGACCACTTCAATGAGCTTGCCGGACTGACGATTCCGGCGTTGCTGCGACGGCGCGCAATCACATTGCGCTTCAAACTCGCATTGTCGGCCCCGTCCCATCGCGGTTACCGCGATCGGCTGACGTACGGGCAACTGGTGCATCGCATGACGACAATGGGGCGCTCGCTGCGCGCGCGTGACGTCAATGCGGGCGATCGGGTCGCTTTGTTTCTGGCCAACACCGCCGTGCGCGAAGGCGTGTTGACGGCGCTGGGCTGCTGGGAGATCGGCGCGATCGTGGCGCCGCTGAATGTGCGGGCGTCGGATGACGAACTCTCGTTTGCGCTCGACCTGATTGCACCCGCGGTGATTGTGGCCGAGGACGCCGATGTCGCGCGCTTGCGGCGGTTGGCAGCGGCGGCGCGCGTGTGGTGTTTGAGCGGCGGGAAAGATGTGACGCCAGGTGCTGAACGCTGGCCGGATCCGCAGGACGGCGGGGCGGGCGCTTCGGCGGCGTCATCGGCCACCCCGAGCGATCGCGTGGATGGCCCTGCCGCCTACGTGGTGCCCGACCCTGAAGCGCCGAGTGTGCTGTTGTTTACTTCCGGCACGACCGCACGCGCCAAGGCGGTGGTGCACACGCAACGCTCGCAGTTGCATGCCGGCCTGGCAGTGGGTGGCGCAATCGGGTTGACCGAGGCCGATACGTATCAAGGCGCATGGCCGCTCTTTACCAGTTCGGTGCTGAACATGGCGTGCATGTCGTCGTGGGTCTACGGCGCCGGCGTGGTGCTGGAAGAAAACACCTTGGACAACGCGGCGCGGTTGCGGTTGATTGCCGCGGAGGCCACGAGCGTGTACCACGGCGTCACGTCGCCTTTGCACTTCATGATCGACGAGTACGCCCGCGGCGGCTATGACCTCACGTGTCTTCGGCGCCTGGGCTATGGCGGCGCCGTCATGCCGGTCGAGGTCATTGAAAAGTTTCGCCGGCATTTGCCGTGGGTCGATCAGGTGCATATCTGGGGCATGACCGAAACCGGCCCGGCGGGCACGTTTCTGCCGCCTTGGTATCTACCGCGCAAAGCCGGTTGCATCGGTCAACCGATGCCAGGTTGCGCCGTGCGCATCGTCGACGATGAAACAGGTGCGCCGATGGCGTCGGGCGGCACCGGCGAAATCGCGTTCGCCGGACCCAGCGCGGCGCTCGGCTATTACCGTAACCCGGAGGCGACCGCGCAAACGTTCGTCGATGGCTGGGTGCGCACCGGCGACATCGGGCGTATCGACGACGAAGGGCATCTGCATTTCGTGGACCGCAAGAAAGACATCATCAATCGCGGCGGCTTGAAAGTGGCGTCTGCGGCTGTGGAGGAAGTGCTGTACCGCGACCCGCGATTGAAGGAGGCAGCCGTGATCGCCGTGGCGCATCCGGGTTTGGGCGAAGACGTGGCCGCATGTGTGGTGGCACGCGAAGGCACCCAGCTTGATCTGCAGGTGCTGGCGCAACTATGCGCCGATCACTTGGCCGACTATGCCTGCCCCCGCCAATGGTTTGTGCTGCCGGCACTGCCCAAGAATCCCATGGGGAAAATTTTGAAGCGCGAATTGCGCGACATGATTGTGACCGAGACGCCATGGCGCATCGACGTCGCCCCACGCCGCCCAGGTTCAACGTGAGAACACCCATGCACACTGCTCAAGCGATCCAGATTGCCGCTTATGGCGATCCCGATGTCATGCATCTCGCACGGGTCGAGGTGCCCGAGCCCGCCGCGGGCGAAGTGCAGATCGTCCAACATGTCGCCGGCGTCAATTACCTGGACACTTACCATCGTCGCGGCGTGTTTCCGTTGCCGCGGCTGCCCGGTGTGCTTGGGGTGGAAGGCGCGGGCGTGGTCGCGGCTGTGGGGGAGGGTGTTGCGGGATTTGCGATCGGCGATCGCGTGAGTTATGCCTGCCGCCCCATTGGCGGCTACACCACGCGGCGCAATCTGCCGGCTGTGACCGTTCTGCATCTGCCGGATGACGTGACCTTCGAACAGGCGGGTGCGGCGACCTTGCGCGGCCTGACGGCGCATATGGTGTTGCGGCGCGTGGCGCCAGTGGGGCCGGGCGACACGGTACTCATCCATGCCGCAGCCGGTGGCCTGGGATTGTTGCTGTGCCAATGGGCACGGCTGCTCGGGGCACGCGTGATCGGCACTGTAGGTTCGCCGGACAAGGCGCAGATCGCCACCGAGTTCGGTTGCGATCACGTCATTCTGTATCGCGAGCAATCCTTCGTCGACGAAGTGCGTCGGCTGACCGACGGCCGCGGCGTGGATGCGGTATTCGAAGGCTTGGGTGGACAAGTTTTTCATGACTCGTTGACGGTGCTGAGGCCATTCGGACATCTGGTCAATCTTGGGCAGGTAGCAGCGGGTTTGCCTTCGGTGGCGCTCGGCGACCTGGGGCCTGCGCGGTCATTGACGATATCGGTGCCCGGCGTATTTGCCTACGTGCACGGCGGCGCCGATCTGCCGGCGGCGGCTGCGGAAGTCTTCGGATTGATCGGTCGCGGCGACTTGCGGGTGCACGTGGGCGGCACGTTCGCGCTGCGCGACGCTGCCCGCGCACACGAAGCGCTGGCATCGCGTCATACGGTGGGCGCGGTGGTGCTGTCGACCACCGATGACTTGCGCGCAGACGATCGCTAGGGGGCGACATCATGGGCCTTTTCGATACTGCCGACTTGCGTGCATTCCGACACGACGTACGCGCGTTTCTGGCGCGCGAACTGACGCAAGAACTGCGTGACGCCACGCGCGGCGGCCTGCATTTGTCGCGCACGCAAATGGCGGCGTGGCAGGCTATTCTCGGCCGCCAAGGCTGGGGTGCGCCCCACTGGCCGGCAGCGCACGGCGGCCCGGGATGGACGGCGCTCGAACGGTATGTGTTCGAAGAGGAGTGTGCATTTGCCGACGCACCGCCGGGCGACGTGCTGGGCTTGTATCTGGCGGGCCCGATGTTGATCGCCGCAGGCAGCGCCGCGCAATGCGCCCGATACCTGCCGCCGATCCTGAACGGGACCGAGTTCTGGTGCCAGGGTTTTTCAGAGCCCAATGCCGGATCGGATCTGGCATCGCTCAAAACCACGGCTCGCAGGGATGGCGATATGTGGGTGATCGATGGCGCCAAGACGTGGCTGTCCAGTGGCCATTACGCCGATATGCTGTTCTTGCTGGCGCGCACGGATCGGCAGTCAAAACCGCAAGCGGGACTGTCGATGTTCATCGTGCCGATGTCCACGCCCGGCTTGACGCTCGACCCGATTCTCACGATCGACGAAGGGCATAGCGTCAATGCGTTGTTTCTCGAAGACGTGCGCATACCGCTCGATCACTTGATTGGGCAGGAAAATCGCGGATGGGATTATGCGAAGGATCTGCTCGCGCGCGAACGGGTGAACAATGCGCAGGCGCCCCGCACCAAATCCGACATCGTGCGCCTGGACGCCTTGGCCCGCAGTCTCTGCGATGCCGCCGGCAAACCGTTGATCGAGGATCCGGTCGTGCGGCGGCGGCTGAGCACGCTGACGGCAGACTTTATGGCGTTGGAGTCGGCGGTACTGGCGGTGATCGGGCGTCAGATGCGCGGCGAGGAACCCGGGCCGGCGGCGTCGACCTTGAAGATACGCGGCTCCGAACTTCAGCAGCGCGTGACAGAAACGGCAATGGCTTGGCTTGGCACGCGCGCGGTGGTGTTGAGGCCCGGCTATGGCGATGGCCCGTACGACGCCGCCGCATCGGGATGGATCGAACGGCATCTCTTTCGCCGGGTGGTCACCATTTATGCCGGGGCAAATGAAATTCAACGCACCATCATCGCCAAGTCGATCTTGGGCATGTAGGAGGCACGATGGACACGCAGGATGTCGCGATGGTGATGGAGACGGCAGAACGTTGGTTCGGTGCGCAGGACGCCCCGGTCAGGCAGTCCTTGCCCGGCCTTGAAACGGCGTCGTTCCCCGATCTTGCCAATGGGGCGGCCGATCGCCAATGGCACGCCTTCGCGGAACTGGGGTGGTTGGCGCTATCCATCCCTGAAGGTGAGGGTGGCTTTGGCGCGGACCTGAGCACGGTATTGACGTTTATCCGGTTGGCGGCGCGTCACGAGTGTCAGTCGCCGCTCGACTTGCATCTCGTTCTCGCTCCAGTGCTGCTACACCGGGCCCGCGATCATCGAGAACGTGCAGACTGGGCGCAAGCTTTGATCGAGGGCGATATGCGCCTGGCGATGGCGGATGGGCCGCTTGCCGACCACGCGTCCGATGTCGTCACCGCACAAAGCATGGCGCTTTATGGGGGCCATCGGGCCACGCATGCGGTGCTATGGGCAGGGGGCGAACGGCTTATCCCCGGCGCTTGGTTGGTGAACGGTGAGGCGCTGGCTGGCGGCATTCAGCCCGCGCGTTGGCTGGACGGTCGCGCCAATGCCGTGGTCGATCTGCGTGACGTGGCCGCTCGGCCGCTGGATGTGGCGGGCACCCATTTGTCGGCCTACGCATGTGCGGCGCAAGTTGCCGACGCTTGCGGCACATTCGAGGCCGCGTTTGCGCTCACGCTCGACTATCTCAAGCAACGCGAACAGTTCGGCCGGCCGTTGGCCGCGTTGCAGGTGGTGCAGCATCGCATGGCCGATGTATTTTGCGATCTGCAACAGTTGCTGGCGCTGGTCGATCGCCTGGGACGCGAAGACGATGAGTGGTCGGGCGTGGATCCGGTCACGCTCGCAGCGGCCAAAAGCCACGTGGGACGCCGCGCGCTGCGCGGCGTCGGGCAATTGATTCAACTATCCGGCGGCATCGGGGTAACCGACGATTATCGCCTTGGCCGCCTCTACAAGCGGCTGCATGTGGCCGCCGCGCTGTTCGTGTCGTCAGAGGATGCGTTGCAATCGCTCGATGCAAAGACGGCGCTACTGACTGCGTAGCGCCGCGATCATCTTGCTCGCGTGATGCTTCAGTACGTAATGCCTAATTCCGTATCAGGCTTTAGTACGTGGCGCCTCAGTACGTAAGAGGCTTCCGTACGTTTGATGCTTCAGTACGTGGCCGAGCTGGTCGGCACGTCGCCGCTGGATTTGAATTTGGCGGCGACGGCTTCGGCGCCGCGCGCCAGGATCAACATGTCCATGGCGACTGCCACAAACAGTGCGCCTTTATCCAGCGCATCGCGGGCGCGCACTTCGTCCGTCAACAGGATGCCTGGCGCTTTGCCGCAGTCGCGGATGCGGCGAATCGCGCTGTCGATGGCGGCCCGCACTTCCGGATGGCCCGTGTCGCCGGGGTGGCCCATGCTGGCCGAGAGATCGGCCGGGCCGATGAAGACGCCATCCACACCGTCGACGTTGGCGATCTCTTCCAGACGATCCAGGGCCTCCTGCGTTTCGACCTGCACCAACAGGCACAACTCTTGTTCGCATTTTTGGGCGTAGTCGGCCACGCGGCCGAAATTGGAGGCGCGGGTCGAACCGCCCATGCCGCGAATGCCATGAGGCGCATAGCGAATGGCCGAGACGGCGGCGCGTGCTTCGTCTGCATCCTGCACGAAGGGCAGCAGGATGGTTTGCGCGCCGATATCCAGGTAGCGCTTGATCAGCACGGGATCGTTCCAGGCCGGACGCACGATTGCGGTCGTCTTGCTTTCGCGCGCGGCAGACACGGCCTGCAGTTGGTGCAACATGCCGGGCACGTCGGTCGGCGTGTGTTCGGTATCCAGCAAGATCCAGTCGTAGCCGCAACCGGCCACGATTTCCGACACATACGGGTGCGGCAACGTGGACCAGATGCCGATCTGGGGCTGCTTGGCGGCCAGGGCGCGCTTGAACAGGTTGGGGGCCAACTGCATGAAGGTGTCTCCTCGATGTTATCGAGGAGAAGCATCGCCCATCGCGAGGCCGCGGTCAAACATGAGATGGTGGTGAGATGGTCGTGGGATGTCGGGATGGCGCCAGCACGGTGTCGTTGACGCTATCCCGGCCCCCTTACGGATCAATCATCGATCCGCATGACGGGTCAATCATTGATCGCCATTCGCACGTCGACGATTCGTGCTGACGGCGCGTCGTCAATCAGGCGGTTTCCTGCTTGACCTGATTTTCCAGATGCATCTTCAAATCCGGATCGAGCTTCAGTTGGCGCGCCAGTTCGTCGAGATAGGCCCGTTCCATGTAGCTTTCTTCGTCGACCATCAACACGCTGGCCAAGTACATTTCGGCCGCCATTTCGGGTGTGGAGGCCGCCTGGGCCACCACTGCCGGATCGAGCGGCTTGGCGAGTTCGGCTTCGAGCCATTGGCGGTCGGACGCATCGCTCGCGAGCTTGCCGAGTTCGCCGTCGAGCAGCTGGCGTTCTTCCGGGCCGATGTGGCCGTCGGCCTTGGCCGCTGCAATCATCGCGGTGAGCACGGCCGCACTGTGGCGCTCGGCTTCCGGCGCGGGCAGGCGATCCATGGTTTGCGGTTCGCCTTGCGGGGCATCGGCTTTCTGCTGCTGCCAATTGCCGTAGGCGCGGTAGGCCAGCACACCCAAGGCCGCCATGCCGCCATAAAGCGCGACCTTGCCGCCTACCTTGCGCACTTTTTTATTGCCCAGCAGCAGACCGATCGCGCCGCCGCTCAGGGCACCGCCGCCAAAACCGGACAACATCGACGACAGACCGCCACCGTTGCTGGCGCCGCCGCCGCTTTTATTGCCGCCCACGCTGGCGAGCAGCGAGTTCAGGCCATCCGCCAATCCGCCGCCGCCCAGCCCACCTGCCTGCTGGCCCGGCGCACTTTGGCCCGGCGCGGACGATCCCGAACCGCCTCGCATGAGGCTTTGACCTTGTTGCAGTAGTTGATCGAGCAAATTGCGTGCACTCAAGGCACTCTCCAGAAATCAAAAAGGACACGATACGACCGAAAGAGCCTTGAAAGGTTCAGCGGGGTGTAAGCAATGGAAAACGGGGCTTCGCATTGTGGGGAACATGCCCGGCGACGACGGCGGTGCCGGGCGTATTCGCCGCAGGTTACGTTCAGGAGTACAGGGAAAACTGAACGTATTCGCTCGCGTCACGAACGTGATTGAAAGCGGCCCCGTGCATCGTCGCGAGAATGGCGCCGTGCGTCGTCATGCAGAAGGCGCCGTGCGTCGGTACGCAAATGGCCCCGTGCATCGTCATGCAAGAGGCGCCGCGCTTCCGCATGAAAAAAGGCTCCCGAAGGAGCCTTTCTACATTGCCGAACGCGTCAGACGCTGGACGCGAATCAGCCTTCCATACCCGGCACGACGGTCGAGAAGCCCGAATCGACGTGGGTGATTTCACCGGTGACGCCGGCGGCCAGGTCGGACAGCATGAAGGCCGCGACATTGCCGACGTCTTCAATCGTCACATTGCGGCGCAGCGGGGCGTTGGCTTCGACGAACTTCAGGATCGACGAGAAATCCTTGATGCCGGCGGCAGCCAGCGTTTTGATCGGGCCGGCCGAAATGCCGTTGGCGCGAATGCCGCGCGGACCCAATGCCGTGGCCAGATAACGCACGCTGGCTTCGAGCGACGCCTTGGCCAAACCCATCGTGTTGTAGTTGGACACGACGCGTTCAGCACCCAGGTACGTCAAGGTGAGGACGGATGCCTTGCGGCCTTCCATCATCGGCAGGGCGGCTTTGGCCAACGCGGGGAAGCTGTAGGCCGAGATGTCGTGCGCGATGCGAAACGCCTCGCGCGACAAGCCTTCGAGGAAGTCGCCTGCGATAGCTTCGCGCGGGGCAAAACCGATCGAATGCACCAGACCGTCCAAGCCATCCCAACGTTCGGCCAGCGAGGTGAACGTGCCTTCGATCTGGGCATCGTCGCCCACATCGCAGGGCAACACGATGTCGCTGCCGAATTCGGTCGCATACTCGGTGACGCGGTCTTTGAAGCGATCGCCCACGTAGGTGAAGGCGAGCTCGGCGCCTTGCTGATGGCACGCGCGGGCGATGCCGTACGCGATGGAACGGTTGGACAAGACACCCGTCACGAGGATGCGTTTGCCGGCGAGAAAGCCCATGTTGTGTTTCCTTGTTCTATCTAGAAATTCGGGTGCGATATTAGCCGCGTACGTTCGTGCCGGGAATACGCAATGACGAACCAATCTTCAAATTGGCGTTTTTGCCCTTCAAATTGTTCAAGGCACGCAACGCGTCCACGCTGGTGTTGTACTTCTGCGCGATGCCGAAGAGCGTGTCGCCGTTCTTGACGCGATGGGTGCGCACGTTGGGCTTGTTGCGCGGGTTGCGGTTGGCCGGTACGACGACGACCGCGCGCGTGCGCGACGACGATACGGCTTCGACCGCTTCGCTCGGCGTTTCGAGCGAAGCCAGTTGAACGTTGTTTTTGCCTGGCACCAGCAGCGTTTGCGCGGCGGCGGTGCGCTTCAACCCCGCCACACCGTTTACGCTGCGCAGCACCGATTCGCTCACGCCATGGCGCTGTGCGATGCTGGCGAAACTCTCGCCTTTTTGCGCGCTATAAACCTTCCAGGTCGACAGTTCGCCTTCATATGCCTCGATATTGGCATTGAAGCGTTCCAGGCGGTCGGCGGGCAGCAGCAGCGCAGGCGAATGTTCGCCGCGGATGATTGGACGGTTGAACGACGGATTGAGCGCTTTGAACTCTTCTTCCGGCATTTCGGCCAACTTCGCCGCCAGCGAAACGTCCATGTCTTTGTTCTTGCGCACCGTGACGAAGTACGGCGTGTTGCTCACCGGCGGCAACGTGACGGCGTATTTTTGCGGATTGGCCAGAATGTTCTTGATGGCCTGCAACTTGGGCACGTAGTTGCGGGTTTCGTCCGGCATGTTCAGCGACAGATAGTCGGTGGCGAGACCGGCAGTGCTGTTTTTGTCCATCGCGCGACGAACCGAGCCTTCGCCCCAGTTGTATGACGCCAGTGCCAGATACCAGTCGCCTTGCATGTTGAATAGGTACTCGAGATAGTCAAGGGCGGCGTTGGTGGACGCGACGGGATCGCGGCGCTCGTCGAGCCACCAATCTTGCTTCAGGTTGAACTGGGTGCCGGTGGCCGGCACGAATTGCCACAGGCCGGCCGCACGGGCACTGGACAGCGCGGTGGGGTTGTAGGCGCTTTCCACGAAAGGCAGCAACGCCAGTTCGGTGGGCAGACCGCGACGGTTGATCTCTTCGATCACGTAATACAGATACTTGCCCGCGCGCTGCGTCATCCGGTACATCGACTCGGGATGGGAGGCGTAGTAGTCGGTCCACTGCTGGGTGAGCGCCGTGTCCATGTTCGGGATCGCGAAACCGCGGCGAATCCGTTCCCAGGCATCGGTGGGCGGGTGGGTGAGATCGACCGTGCGCGAGGTATCGCGTGCGATATAGCGATCGGTGTAACCGGGTTGTTTGACTAGTTTTTCGTCAGGCTTTTGGGGTACTCCCGAGCAACCGGCCAGTGCGGCAAGCAGCAGGGGAATAAAAAGTCTTAGCGCATTCATTGAGGCGTCACTTGAAGTTGTTCTTCCATTCTCGCAAAGCGGCGAATACCTCAACTGGCGCGGCGAGCGGTCTTTCAGCCCACACGGCGGCAGCTTCGGCAACAGTGGCTTGCCGGGTACGCAGGAAAGGATTCGTCTCCCGTTCGCGGCCGATGGAGGTCGGCAGTGTGGGCTCCTGGCGTGCTCGTAACGCCTGCGCATCGGCAAACGTTTTTTTCAGGGCGTGATTCGACGGTTCGACCGCCATTGCCCATCGCAAGTTGGCTAGAGTGTACTCGTGACCGCAAAAAACCAGGGTGTCGGCAGGGAGATTATTGAATTTATCAATAGAATCAAGCATTTGTGCGGGTGTTCCTTCGAAAAGTCGCCCGCATCCGCCTGCAAAAAGGGTATCGCCCGAAAACAGCACGTGTGCGTGTCCGGCCAGTTGACCCGCCAGTGCGATGTGCCCGGCGGTGTGGCCTGGGACGTCCAACACCTGCATATCCAGGCCCACTTCGGCGATCTCGACGCGATCGCCTTCTTTCAAAGGTACGTCGCAACAGGGAAGCCGCTCCGATGCAGGGCCGTATACGGTGGCCCCGGTCGCCTGCGACAATTCGAGCGCACCCCCCACATGATCGTTATGGTGATGGGTCAGTAGAATGGCGAGCAGACGCAACCCGGTCGACTTCAAGTAAGCCGATACCGGTGCGGCATCACCCGGATCTACGACAACGGCGCAGTCGCCTGCGCGGATGAGCCAGATATAGTTATCGGAAAACGCCGGAATCGGCACGATGTGGGCGGCGCGGGCGCTATCCGCATTCGGCACAGGCTTCATAGAGAGGGATCCATTGCGTGGCTGAAGAGACGACGCCTATTGTAGAACTGGCCGAATGGCTGGCCACACCCCCCGGGCAATACGTGCTCGCGTGGGAGCGGGCGCAGTTCGATTGCGCCGTGGCGGATGTGTTCGGCTTTCATGCTGTTCAGGTCGGCCTGGCCGAGATCGATCTGCTGCGCAACAACCGCATGCCGTTCAAGGCGTACGTGGGTGAAGTGATGCCCACGAAAGCGGCGGCAGCAAAGTGGCAGGGGTGCGCGGTCGCCTATCCGGAAGCGCTGCCACTGGCTGCGCAGAGCGTGGATCTGCTGATCCTGCCGCATGTATTCGAATGCACCGACGAACCTCACCTGGTATTGCGCGAGGTCGAGCGGGTGCTCATGCCGGAGGGACGCGTGATCATCTCCGGCTTCAATCCCTGGAGCTTATGGGGCGCGCGCAACCAGATTCCCGGCATCGACCCGTTCTTGCCGCATCCGCCCTCGGCACAGGTGTCGCTGCCGCGCTTGAAGGACTGGCTCAAGTTGCTTTCCTTCGAGGTGGATCGCGGCAAATTTGGGTGCTACGCGCCCGCATGTGACAGCGAGGCGTGGCTCAACCGGTGGCATTTCATGGAAGGCCTCGGGCAGCGCTGGTGGGGGTTGGCGGGCTCCGTCTATGTGGTGTCGGCTGTCAAGCGCGTAAGCGGCATGAAAATCATCGGCCCGGCGTGGAAGAAGCCGCGCCAAAGCGCCCGTGTGGCCACCGCCGTCGCGCAGGCCAGGGCGGCGCGCAAGAATGCGCTTTAATGGCGCCTTCGTTAAAGAATGAGAGCACGATGACGCAAGAACAATCCGTCGAGATGTGGACCGATGGCGCCTGCAAGGGCAACCCAGGGCTGGGCGGCTGGGGCGCGCTGCTGATCAGCGGCACGCATGAGAAAACGCTGCATGGCGGTGAGCCAGTGACCACCAACAACCGCATGGAGCTGACGGCGCCGATCGAAGCCTTGCGCGCGCTTACGCGGCCATGCACCGTCACGATTCATACCGACTCGCAGTACGTGATGAAGGGCATGACCGAGTGGCTGGTCAACTGGAAGAAGCGCGGCTGGATGACGGCCGACAAGAAGCCGGTCAAGAATGCAGACCTGTGGAAAGCGCTCGATGAACAAGTGCAACGCCATCAGGTGTCGTGGCGCTGGGTGCGCGGCCACAACGGCGACGTAAACAACGAACGCGCCGACGTGTTGGCCAATCAAGGCGTGGACGAAGCCCGCAAGATGGCGAAGCAGCCGGCTTGAATGCATGCCGGCTGAGCGGTCGGCGTAAACGGAGCCGCCTGTTCCGGCATGTATCCGTCTTCGTCGTGGGGGACGGCGCTCTTCAGGCAATGCGGCGGCCGGAGTCGCGGTCGAACAGCAGCGACTTCGACAGATCGACAATGAACGGCATGGGCTGCCCCGGCACTGCCGCTTCGCCGGGATGCACCCGGCAGCACGTTTTGGTGTCGTTCAACCGAATGCTCACTAGCGTGTCGGCCCCAGTGGGCTCGGTTAAATCCACTTCTGCAATCAACTCCGGCAGGTCGGCCCGATGGGCGGTGCGGCGATCCGTGATCTGCTCCGGCCGCACGCCCAGCAGCACTGTTCGGCCCAGCCAGGCGTTGAGGTCGGACGCGCGGTGTGGCAGCGTCCACTCCGTAGCGGGCCGGCCTTTGGGTTGCACGTGGCAGGTCACATAGTCGGAGGCCGCATTGAGTTCAACTGGAACGAAGTTCATGCCGGGTGAACCCATGAATGCCGCAACAAAAAGATTGGCCGGTGTGTCGTAAATCTCCTGCGGCGCACCGAATTGCTGCACTACGCCGTCGCGCATGACGGCGATGCGGTCGCCCATCGTCATCGCTTCGATTTGATCGTGGGTGACATACACGATGGTGGCGCCCAGCCGCTGATGCATCTGTTTGATCTCGAGTCGCATCTCGACCCGCAGCTTGGCATCCAGGTTGGAAAGCGGTTCGTCGAATAGAAAGATTGCTGGATTGCGAGCAAGCGCGCGTCCCATGGCGACGCGCTGGCGCTGGCCGCCCGAAAGCTGCGCAGGTTTGCGATCGAGCAGGCTGCCCAGTTGCAGGATGTCGGCAACGCGGGCCACCGTGGCCTCGATTTCAGCCTTCGGACGCTTGCGGATTTCGAGCCCGAAGGAGATGTTTTTGCGCACGGACATCGACGGGTAGAGCGCATACGACTGAAACACCATGGCGATATCGCGATCTTTAGGTGCAAGCGTATTGACGCACGTATCGCCGATCAAAATGTCGCCGCTGGAAATCGACTCGAGTCCCGCGATCATGTTGAGCAGCGTCGACTTGCCGCAGCCCGAGGGACCCACCAGGATGAGAAACTGGCCATCATCGATCTCGATGTCGATGCCCTTGAGGATGTCCGGCCCGTGGTGATAGGTTTTGCGAACGTTGCGAATGGAAAGCGCGGACATGGTTCAGCCTTTGACGGCACCGGCGGTCAGGCCGCGGACGAAATAGCGCCCCGCGACGGCGTACACGACGAGGGTGGGCAGGGCGGCGATGAGCGCTGCTGCCATGTCGACGTTGTACGCCTTGACGCCAGTGGTTGTGTTGACGAGGTTGTTGAGCGCCACGGTGACGGGTTGAGCTTCGCCGCTGGCAAAGACGACGCCGAACAGGAAGTCGTTCCAGACCTGCGTAAATTGCCAGATGATGCACACCATGAAAATCGGCGTGGATAGCGGCAATACGATGCGCTGAAAGATGCGCCAGAATCCCGCGCCGTCGATGCGCGCCGCGTGAATGAGCTCCGCCGGCAGTGTGACGTAGAAGTTGCGAAAGAACAGCGTGGTGAACGCCAGCCCATAGATGGCGTGCACCATCACCAGACCGGTGGTCGTGCCGGCCAAGCCCGCCGCGCCCAGCAGCCGGGCCATCGGCAGGATGACGACCTGGAACGGCACGAAGCATCCCACCATCATGGCCGTGAAGAGGATGTCGGCGCCGCGAAAGCGCCACAGCGCGAGCACGTAACCATTGAGGGCGCCGATCGCGGTCGAGATCAGGACCGCCGGAATCGTCATCCGCAACGAATTGAAGAAGGCGTCGCGCATGCCGCCGCAGCCGGGCCCATCGCAGCGGCCTTGCCATGCCGCCTGCCACGCCGATGTGGTCCACCCCGAGGGGGGCGTCAGCAGACCGCCGCCATGGATTTCGTCGAGCGGCTTGAATGCCGTGACGATCATGACGTACAGCGGCACGAGGTAATAGCCTGCCATGGCAATGAGCGCAAGGTAGACGATCCATCGGCCCCAGCGGCGCGCGGGCGCGTGAGGTGGATTAGTGTTTGCCGGCACTGCGCGTCTCCAGATACATGAGGGGAACCAGTACGGCGATAACGGTCATGAGCATCATCATGGCGGACGCCGCACCCATGCCGAGCTGACCGCGCGTGAACGAAAACTGGTACATGAAGATGGCGGGGACATCGGTGGAAATCCCGGGCCCGCCGCCCGTGAGGGCCATGACGAGATCGAAGCTCTTGATGGCAATGTGCGCCAGGATCAGGATCACGCTGAAAAACACCGGGCGCAGGCTGGGAATGACGATGCGCAGGTAGATTCGAGGCAAGCTGGCGCCGTCGACTTGCGCGGCCTGGATGATGGCGGTATCCACACCGCGCAGGCCGGCCAGAAACAATGCCATGGCGAAACCCGACGCTTGCCAGACCCCTGCAATCACCACGGTATACAAAGCGCGTTCGGGGTCGACGAGCCAGTCGAATCGAAAGGTGCTCCAGCCCCAGCCTCGGACAAGCGTCTCGATGCCGAGGTCGGGATTGAGCATCCATTTCCACACGGTGCCGGTGACGATGAACGAGAGCGCCATCGGGTAGAGGTAGATCGTGCGCAGGGCACCTTCGGCGCGGATGCGTTGATCGAGCAAGACGGCAATGAGCAAGCCCAGCACCACGCAGGCGCCGACGAACAGCACGCCGAATATGGCGAGATTGCTGGCGGCTGTCCACCAGCGCGCGTTGCCCATGAGACGGACATACTGCTCCAGGCCCACCCAGTCGTTGACCGGGAGCAGGCGAGAGCGGGTCATGGAAATCCACGCCGTCCATGCGATGAAGCCGTAGACGAAGACCGCACATAGCGCGACGCTGGGCGCGAGCACGATGCGCGGCAGCCAGGCGTCAGCCCAACGCTGCCGGCGGCTGGCAATGGCAAGACGGCGAGTCATGGCTTACGACGCCTTGACGGCAGCCGCCAGTTGCGCCGCCGCAGCCTTCGGACTGAGATTGGAGTGCATGAACCGGCTGACGACGTCCACGATGCCGCCTTCGACAGCAGGCGACATCGCCATCTTGTGCGAGAAGCTGGGGATCAATGTTTGCGCGGAAGATGCCGCCTGCAGGTCGGCGGAAGATTGACGTGCGCATGCGTCGAACTGGTCGAGCGTGACATCGATGCGCGCGGGTATCGAGCCCTTGTTCAGATTGAACACGGTTTGGAACTCGGGGCTCATGACGGCCGTGGCCAGATGCGCTTGCGACGTGCGCGCTTGCGGGCTGGATTGGGTGAACATCGCCAGGCTATCGATGTTGTAGGTGAAGGCACCTGCGGTGCCCGGGGCCGGCACGCAAAGATAGTCTGTGCCCGCGACTTTGCCGGCGGCAGTGAATTCGCCTTTCGCCCAGTCACCCATGAATTGCATGGCGGCTTTCCCGTTCATGACCATGACGGTGCCCAGGTTCCAGTCACGGCCGGGCGAACCTTTGTCGATGTAGCCTTTGATGCGCTGCATGGCTTCGAAAACAGCGACCATGGTGGGGCCTGAAAGCGTGGCGGCGTCAAGCTCGATGAAAGCTTTGCGATAGAAATCCACGCCGCCTACGCCCAGTGCCACTGATTCGAAAAGCGTGGCGTCCTGCATCGGATCGCCACCATGCGCGATCGGGAGCAGGCCCGCAGCCTTGAGTTTGTCGGCCGCGTCGAAGAAGCTCGCCATCGTGGTGGGCACCGTAGCGCCGGCCTGCGCGAGCAGCGCCGGATTGACCCACAACCAGTTGACGCGATGCACATTGATCGGCGCGGCGACGTAATGACCCTGATACTTCATGATGGTGGCGATGGCCGGCGGCAGGACGGCGTCCCATTTGCCATCGGCCGCAATGGCGTCGATATCCGCGAGCACGCCTTCGGCGCCCCATTCCTGGATCTGTGGGCCTTTGATTTGAGCGGCCGTAGGCGGCTGTCCCGACACGACGCGCGTCTTGAGCGCCGTCAGGGCGTTGTCGCCGCCACCACCCGCCACGGCGTAGTCTTTCCAGGTATCGCCCTGCGCGGTGATCATGTCGCGCAGCGCTTGCGCGGCACGGGCTTCGCCACCGGAGGTCCACCAATGCAGCACTTCCACCTCGCCCGCATGAGCCGGCGTTACAGCGACGACGGCGACGGCGGCCATCGCTGCTGCGGTCAATGCGGTAAGACGCAGTCGGGCTGTCGAGGGGCGCTTGGCGCCGGCTTGCGCGGCATGGGCTGCGGCTGCCTTGCGGATGGGGGAGTTGACGTTTGCGCGAACCATATCGATGTCTCCGATGAGGGGCCGATGTGCGGCCTCGAGTGACGAACGTGGACCAGGAGCGAACCAAGTGGGCCAGGACAGTGAGCCAAGTGAACGGGAAGTGGCCAGGTGAACCGGGAAGTGACCATTACAGGCGCTATCGCAGGGCCGAACAATCCGGAATCCGTCCTATTTATCTAGCTTCGCGCGGCCGCGTCATGGGTAAAAAGTCGAACACGCCGACCTTCGCAGACGTACTCAATCAAAAGCGCCACAACGCGGTTTTTCCAGTGCGGTACTCTTGATGCGGCGCCGCGCGGCTGGTCGCGCAGCCGTTGGATCATTTCGTTTTAAGAGGTCGTTGGCATGGTGTTGGATTCCGCAGAAACGTATCCCCGGTTGCTTGGCGATGTGGGCGGCACGAACGCGCGTTTCGCGCTCGAAACGGCGCCACATGAGGTCACGCAGGTCGCAGTGCTTGCGACCCGCGACTACACGTCGCTCGAGGCGGCGATGCGCGCCTATCTCGAACGTTGTGGCGAGCTGGGCGCGCAGGTACGCCATGCCGCGGTGGGAATAGCCAATCCGATCTATCGCGATCACGTGCAGATGACCAACCATTCGTGGCAGTTCTCGATTGCCGCCATGCGCCGGTCGCTTGGCCTCACCACGTTTTTAGTCATCAACGATTTCACCGCGCTGGCCTACGCGCTGCCGCAATTGCCGGCGGGAGATCTTGAACAGATTGGTGGTGGGTCCGTCGAGCATCGGTCGCCCCGGGTATTGGTTGGGGCGGGCACCGGCCTGGGCGTATCGGGCTTGATTCCTTCCGGTAACGGATGGGTGGCCTTGGCAGGAGAGGGCGGGCACGTGAGCTTTGCCCCGGTCGACGACGAACAGGTGGCGCTCTGGTCCTTCGCTCGTGAGCGCTATGGTCGGGTGTCGGCCGAGCGTCTTTTGTGCGGATCGGGCCTCGAGCTCATTTATGAGTTCTTGCGTAGCCGCGCGCCCGCGGATACCGGACCGCTCAAGCGCAGCGCACCCGAGATTACGGCAGGCGCGCTCGACGGCGACGAATCGTTGAGCATGCATGCAGTGGATTTGTTTTGCGGGTTGCTGGGTACCGTTGCGTCCGATCTAGCCCTGGTGCTGGGCGCACGCGGTGGGGTGTACATCGGGGGCGGGATCATTCCCCGTCTGGGCCCGGTGTTTGCCCGGTCGCCGTTTCGGCAGCGCTTTGAGGATAAGGGGCGTTTTGCCGAATATCTGGCAGGTGTGCCCACCTTCGTGATCCGAACGTCGTTGCCGGCGCTTGGTGGTTTGTCGGCCGCGTTGTCGCATCATTTGACCGAGGCACCGCTGGCACAACCCCCCGATACCGATGCCGTCGAGGGCGGAACGGCAGGATAAGGGGCAATACTGCGGGTTAATACGTCGCGCGCCGGAGGCGAAGCGATGCTACATTCTTCGAGCTTCGGCCGCTCGGCTGCGAGTCGCGCCTGGCGCGCTGGATACCCTCTTTCTGACGCTGCGACGGCGATGGCGCGGCGATGCGTGGCATGAATAAAGTTGCATTGACTTCTCTGGTAGTGGCGGCCGTGGCCGTGGGCGTGGTGGCTGGCGTCTACGCGCCGCGCTGGTTGCCCAATGGCGCGCCTGCAACGGCCACCGCCACATCGTCTAAAAATGCGGCGCCGGCCCGCAAGGTGGAGCCTACCCGCGTCGCCTTGGCCGACGTGGCGGCCATCGATTTCACGCGTGGCATTTCGGCCGTGGGGAGTTTGCGATCCGACGAAGCCGTCGTGTTGCGGCCGGAGGTTGCTGGCCGGATTCGCGCCATTCGCTTCAAAGAAGGTCAGCCGGTCGTGCGCGACGACGTACTGGTGCAGCTGGATGACGCGATTCCGCGCGCCGAGCTGGCCCAGGCCCGCGCCAATCTCAGCCTGGCGCAAAGTCAATATCGCCGCGCTTCCGAACTGCAGGGGCGCGGTTTCGTGAGCCAACAGGCGCGCGACGAGGCGGGCAGCACCCTCAAAGTGCAGGAAGCAGCGGCCGCGCTGGCGCAGGCAAAACTCGACAAGCTGACGATCCGCGCACCGTTTTCGGGTGTGGCCGGATTGCGCAGTGTGTCCGAAGGCGATTTTGTCGACGCGGGACAGGATCTCGCGCCGCTTGAGGCAATCGATCCGCTGAAAGTCGATTTTCGCGTGCCTGAAATGTATTTGAGCCGGGTGCAGACCGGGCAAACCTTGTCGGTGCGACTGGATGCTCTGCCGGGCGAGTTACGTGAAGGCAAGGTCTACGCGATCAGCCCGCTCGTGGATGCCGGCGGGCGCTCGATTTTGCTGCGCGCGATCGTTCCCAATGCCGACCGGCGTCTGCGGCCCGGTATGTTTGCACGCGTGCAGTTGACCTTTAGCCAGGATCGCGCCAACGTCGTTCCCGAGGCGGCCTTGTCGCCGTCGGGCGACTCGCAGTACGTGTTCGTGGTGCGGGATGGCGTGGCGCGCCGGGTCGAGGTGGCCATCGGCGAGCGGCGCGACGGGCGGGTCGAAGTGATCAGTGGCGTTACCGCAGGCGATCGCGTGGTGGTGTCTGGCCTGCAGCGTGTGATCGACGGCGGCCCCGTGGTCGACGCCGGCCCAGGCGCCTGAGGGGATCGGCATGGTCTTGTCCGATCTCTGCATTCGCCGTCCGGTGTTCGCATCGGTGCTCTCGCTGATCATCGTGCTGATCGGCCTGATCTCCTATTCACGACTGACGGTGCGCGAGTATCCGCGCATCGACGAACCCGTGGTGTCGGTGGACACGACCTACAAAGGTGCCTCGCCTGAGGTGATCGAGTCGCAGGTCACCAAGCCGCTCGAAGATCAGTTGGCCGGGATCGAGGGCGTGAATGTCATGACCTCGCGCAGCCGCTCCGAGCGCAGCCTGATCAACATCACATTCAATCTATCGCGCGATCCCGACGCGGCGGCAGCTGAAGTGCGCGACAAGGTCTCGCGCGCGCGGCGCTTTCTGCCGGACGAGATCGATGAGCCCATCATCGCCAAGGTCGAGGCCGATTCTCAGCCGATCATCTATATCGCCGTGGAGTCGGGTAATTACTCGGTGATCCAGACCTCGGATTACATCAACCGCTACATCAAGACGCGCCTGTCGGTGCTGCCGGGAGCCGCCGAAGTGCGGGTGTTCGGCGAACGCCTGCCGTCGATGCGGGTGTATGTGGATCGCGACAAGCTGGCGGCCTACGCGCTTACGGTGCAGGACGTCGAGACGGCGCTGGCCAATCAGAACGTGGAGATCCCCGCCGGCCGAATCGAATCGCAGGCGCGCGAGTTTTCGGTGGTGTCGTCCACCGATCTGCAAACGCCGGCACAGTTCGAGAGCGTGATCGTGGCCAATGTGCGGGGGTATCCGGTGCGGCTGCGCGACGTTGCACGCGTTGAGGTGGCGGCCAATACCGATCGGATCGTGTCGCGCTTCAATGGCCGGCCCGCCATCAATATCGGTATCACCCGGCAGTCCGTTGCCAACCCGCTGGATCTGTCGCAAGCCGCCCGCGTGGAAGTCGAGCGCATCAACGAGACCTTGCCCACCGGCATGAAGCTCACCATCGCGTACGACACGTCGGTCTTTATCGAAAAATCCATCGAGTCGGTGTATCACACCATCCTCGAAGCCATCGTATTGGTGGTGCTGGTGATTTTCTTCTTCCTGCGAAATTTGCGGGCCAGCATCATTCCCATCGTCACCATTCCAGTTTCTCTGGTGGGGGCGTGCGCGCTGATGTACATGTTCGGGTTTTCGATCAACACCCTCACATTGCTGGCCATGGTGCTGGCGATCGGGCTGGTGGTGGATGACGCGATCGTCGTGTTGGAGAACATCTATCGGCACGTCGAGGACGGGATGCCGCGACGCGAAGCGGCGCTGCGCGGGTCCAAGGAAATCGGGTTTGCCGTGGTGGCGATGACCCTCACGCTGGTCACGGTGTATGCGCCGCTGGCGTTTGCCACGGGCCGCACGGGTCGGTTGTTTATCGAGTTCGCGCTGGCCCTGGCCGGCGCTGTGGTGGTGTCGGGCTTTGTGGCGCTCACGCTCACGCCGATGATGTGCTCGGTCATGCTGCGGCATCAAAAGGGCCACAACCGCGCCTATACGATGATCGAGAATTGGCTCAATGCACTGGGCCGCGGGTATGGGCGGGCGCTTGGCCTGGCCTTGCGGCACCGCATGATCGTGATCGTGCTGGGGTTGCTGGTGGCGGCGAGCAGTGGTGTGTTGTTCAAGGTGGTCAAGAGCGAATTGGCACCGATCGAAGATCGTGGCGTGGTGTTCGGCGTGGTGACGGCACCCGAAGGCGCCACCGTGGCCTACACCGAGCAAAGCATGGCGGCGATCGAGAAGCTTTACGCCAGCATCGAGGAAGCCAGCGGCAATCAGGTCACCATCGGATTTCCCACCGTGACCGACGGCACGGCGATTTTGCGCCTTAAGCCCTGGGAGGAACGCTCCCGCAAGCAACAAGAGATCACGCAGTTTCTGCAGCCCAAGTTTGCAGCGCTACCGGGCGTGCGCGCTACGCCGACCAATCCGCCGTCGCTGGGCCAGCGCACGCGCTCGCGTCCCATCGAGTTCATCATCATGAGCCAGGCGCCATATGCCGAGCTCTCGAAGATGGTGGACGGCTACGTGGCGGCATTGGCCGATTACCCAGGCTTGGTCAATATCGAGACCGATCTTCGACTGAATACACCCGAGCTTCGCATCAGGGTCGACCGCGACAAGATGGCTGACGTAGGCGCTAACGTGGCCACGGTGGGGCGCACGCTCGAGTCGATGCTGGGCGGGCGCCAGGTCACCCGCTATAAGGACGGGGGCGAACAATACGATGTGATCGTGCAGGTCACGCCACGCGATCGCGCCAATACGCGTGATATCGCCGGCATTTATGTGCGTGCACGTGACGGCAGCATGGTGCAGCTCGATAACCTGCTGACGGTGGAAGAGGGCGTGTCGCCGCAGTCGCTCAACCACTTCAATCGCCTGCGCGCAGTCAAGATCGAGGCTGTGGTGGGGCCGGGCTATGCGTTGGGTGAGGTGCTCGATCACATGAATGCCGTTGCGCGCGAAACCTTGCCCAATACCGTGATCACCGATCTGGATGGGCAATCGCGCGAGTATCGGGACTCCGCGGCCAGTATTTATCTGGTCTTCGGGATGGCCCTGGCGTTCATTTACCTGGTGCTGGCGGCGCAGTTCGAAAGCTGGCGCAATCCCTTCATCATCATGCTGTCGGTACCGCTGTCGATGACTGGCGCCATGCTGGCGCTGTGGCTGTCGGGCGGTACCCTGTCCATCTACAGCCAGATTGGATTGATTACGCTGGTGGGCTTGATTACCAAGCACGGCATTCTCATTGTCGAATTCGCCAACCAATTGCGAGACGAGGGCGTTGAGCGCGTGGAAGCGGTCACACGCGCCAGCATCATGCGGTTGCGCCCGATTCTGATGACCACCGGCGCCATGGTGCTGGGCACGGTGCCTCTCGCCTTGGCCACGGGTGCCGGTGCCGAGTCGCGCCAGCAGATCGGGTGGGTGCTGGTGGGTGGGCTGTCACTAGGTACACTATTGACCTTGTTCGTCGTGCCGGTTGCGTATTCGTTGATCGCCTCGGACCGCCCTGAGCGTATTCCCGCGGCCGAATCGCTGCCCGTCCGACCCGCCGACGCTACGCCCCATTAATGGGGAAAGTGCCCGAGCGGCGACTCTTTTTGCAGGACACTCATGCGTCAGATCATTCTCGATACCGAAACCACCGGTCTCGAACCTAGCCAGGGCCACCGCGTTATCGAAATCGGTTGCGTCGAAGTCGTCAACCGGACGTTGACCGGTCGCAACCTGCATCTGTATCTCAAACCGGATCGCGACAGCGATCCCGAGGCGTTGGCAGTGCACGGCCTAACGACCGCATTCCTGGCCGATAAGCCCAAGTTCGACGCGATTGCCGATGAGTTTCTGGACTTTGTGGCCGATGCCGAACTCATCATTCACAACGCGTCGTTCGATACCAAGTTTTTGAATGCCGAACTGGCGCGTATCGGACGCGGCACTTTGGATAAGCACTGCGGCAAGATCACTGATTCGCTGATGCATGCGCGTCTGCTGCATCCGGGCAAGCGCAACTCGTTGGATTCGCTGTGCGACCGTTACGGCATTTCGAATGCCCACCGCACGCTGCACGGCGCATTGCTCGACTCGGAACTGTTGGCCGAAGTGTGGCTGGCGATGACGCGCGGTCAGGATGCGTTGTTGATCGAGCCAGAAGAGACGTCCGCTGGCGCGGGCGATTTGGTGGTGGGCGGGTTCGACGCATCCGTTTTGCGAGTGGTTTCGGCCTCGGCGCACGAGTCGGCGGCGCATGACTCGTATCTGAAGGATCTGGACAAGGCTGCCGGCGGCAACTGCGTGTGGCGTACGATCGAACCCAAGGCCGAGGCGATGGAGTCAGCGCCCGCGTAGTAATGTGGATGGCTCATCGGTAGCGGGCGAGGGGAACGTGTGAAGGCCCTGGTTATAAAGATTATTCTTGGCCTCTTCCCAAACCGAAAATTTTCGTGCTAGAATCTTTGTCTCTTTGGGCGGTTAGCTCAGTGGTAGAGCACTGCCTTCACACGGCAGGGGTCACAAGTTCGAAACTTGTACCGCCCACCAAAGAGCCTGATTCGTCGAAAAAGCCAACCTTAGCGGTTGGCTTTTTTGTGCGTGGGTGAATTGCGCAGTGGCGCTACTGATGGTTATGGACGGCGGCACCAAGCGTCGTTACCTGAAGGAGCCGCGCACCACGCATCCCCCATCAGGAACAACGCACCGCGCATCGAGAACCGTGCATCAGGAACCGCGCACCGCCCACCACGCACCGGCATGGGCCTGCAGCGTTCTTTAATTCCGCCACTCTGGCCCATTACCCTCAAGCCGTTACCGCCAGCTCGGCCGCCGATGCAAGCGCGACCGGCTCGCCGCCGTAAACCCGCCCAAATCGGTTGGCCAGGAAATCCTTGAGCACGATGGTCTCTTGCCCAATAAACCCTGATTGCGGCAGTGTGCCGTCGGCCACCAGATCGAGTGCGGCGCAAATGCCGCAAGCGGTTGTGAGCTGGATCGCGGATAAGCGATGGCCATCCACTTCCGTGCCCAGAATGCTGGCCTTGAAGACGGTTTCGCTGAATCGAGTGCCGAGATAACCGCTGGCGCTGGCCACGATGACGATGACATCGTCGTCCGTGGCCGGCAAGGCGTGCTCGAACATCTCCAGCATCAGCTCCCGGCGATCGCGCAGGCGCAGGTCGTTCAGCAACAGCTTCAAGATCGCGCAATGCCCCGGATAGCGAATGGACTTGTAGTCCACGCTGCGCACTTGGCCCAGCAGCGTATCCGGCAGCGTGCCCAGGCCGCCCGAGGTGTTGAAGGCTTCGTATTCGACGCCGTCCAGCACGAAAGTTTCAAGTCCTTCGAGCGCGAGCACCTGCGTTTTCTCGCCTTCGACGATGGCTTCGCAAGGATTGCAGTATTCGTTGATCAGGCCCTCGGTGCTCCACGTGAGGTTGTACCGCAGGGCATTCATTGGAAAGCGCGGCAGGGCGCCGACGCGCATTTTGACGTCGAGCACGCGATCGAATCGGCGCGTCAGGTCGTGGCCGACGATGCCGATGAAGCCCGGCGCCAGGCCGCACTGCGGCATCAGCACATGCGTGGCCTCACCGCTCAACTGCCGGATGGCTTGGGTGTTTTCGACGTCTTCGGTGAGGTCGAAGTAGTGCACACCGCGTTGGGCGCATTGGCGCGCAATCGCGTAAGCGAACTGAAACGGCAGTGCATTGAGCACGGCATCCTGGCCATCGATGGCACGCGCCGCGTCGTCGCTGGAGTCAAGCAGCAGCGTATCGCATCCCAGCGCGGCCACACGTTCGAGGCGGGCAGCGTCGCGGTCGGCGACGCGAACCTCATATTGCCCAGTGCGGTTCAGAAGCAGCGCGATGGCAAAGCCGATCTTTCCTGCGCCGAGCACGGTCACATGGCGTACGGTCGTGGACATGTTTTTCCCCTGAGTGATGCGAGCTGCACGTTCGCCACTGCGTGGCCTTCGAGATGCGCCCGCGTTTACGATTTTTTTATGCTAACGGGAGATGTCGTCAATGTTTAGCTGCGAAAACGTCGAATAGTTGGTATCTTTGGTCGAAACGACTATCTAAACGGACAATTTCGATGATCGACGCGCTCGATGCAACCGACCGACACTTGCTCAGCTTGTTGCAGGCCAACGCACGTGAGCCTGTCGCCACACTTGCGCGGCAATTGGGCCTGGCGCGCACTACGGTAGTCGCACGCATCGCGCGGCTTGAGCGTACGGGGGTGATCGCCGGCTACGGCGTGCGACTGGGGCGCGCCATGGAGGCGGCCTCGGTGCGGGCGTATTGCTCGATCAACGTGGGTGCGAAAACCGGCGTTGCAGTGATGAACGCACTCAAGCGTTTACCGGAGATCGAAGAGGTGTCCGCGGTAAGCGGCGCCTTCGATTACCTGGTGCTGCTGCGGTGTGCGGACACCGAGCAATTGGATGCGCTGTTGGACCACATCGGGATGATCGACGGCGTGAATCACACGCAGACGTCGGTGGTGCTGAGCCGCAAGCTGGATCGACGCGCGGCTGTGGCGTAAGGTCGCCCTCGGCGAGCATGTATGGCGCGCATGTGGCAGTCCGTACCGACAGCAGGTGTCTGACCGAAGCAGCAGATCGACTGGACGGCATCGGTGCAGCGGCGCCAGGACCGTTCTCCCGTTCCGCGTCATTGACTATCGTTGCGCGATTTATGGTTTGATGAGGCAGGCTGCGGGCTCACCACGCGGGCTCTTACAACGGGGACATCACGATGACGGAACACACAGGTCGGCGCGTACTGATCACGGGCGGCACCGGGTTTATCGGCAAGGCGCTCGTCAAGCGGTTGCTTGCGGCAGGCGATCGCATTACGGTGCTGACGCGGCGGCCTCGCCAAGCCAGTACGAGCTTGGGCGGCGCGGTGCGTTGCATCGAAACGCTGGCGCGATTGTCCGCCGACGATGGGTTCGATGTGGTCGTCAATCTGGCCGGTGCGCCCGTTGTTGGCCCGCCGTGGTCCAAACGGCGGAAATCGGTGCTGATGCATAGCCGCGTGGGAACGACCCGCGCGTTGATCGAGTGGCTGGGCCGAACGGCACAGAAGCCTGCCGTGTGGGTACAAGCCTCGGCCATCGGCGTCTATGGTGTGCGCGATCCGGAGGAAGTGCTGTCGGAAGACAGCGCTGTGGGCAACGGGTTCATGTCTGAACTGTGCGTGGCATGGGAAGCGGCGGCGCGTGCGGCCGTGCCCCTGGGCGTGCGCCAAGTCGTGCTGCGCTTTAGCCTCGTGTTCGGCCCCGGCGGTTCGCTGCCGTTCATGTTGATGCCTTATCGCTTGGGCCTGGGCGGCCGATTGGGCAGCGGCCGGCAGATGCTCAGCTGGGTGCATCTCGACGATGTGCTGGCGGTGATCGGCCGCGCCATCGATCAGCCCGAGATGACGGGGGTCTACAACATGGTCGCGCCGCAGCCGGTGCACCAGTCCGATTTCGCCGCTACGGCCGGCCGGGTGCTGAACCGGCCGACATGGCTGTCGCTACCGGCGGCACCCCTGCGAATGCTGGCGGGCGAGATGGGTCAGTTGTTTCTGGACGGCCAACGCGTGATGCCCACGCGTTTGCAGCGCGAGGGCTACGCCTTCAAACATCCGACGCTCGAAGGCACGCTGCGCGATTTGACGTAACGCCCGCGCGCCCGCAGGGGGCTGCGCTGGACGTGCCGCCCGGCGCTGAGCGCCGGTGCGCGGGATCGCCATCTTAGGCGCCGAACCCGATGCTGTTCGCCGAGCCGTCAATGCCCGCCTGGAGCGATAGCGGCATCGGATTTGTCGTGCACGCCATAGCGGTCTACCATCGTTGCGCTGGCGGCATTCAAGCCCTGTACGTCGACGTCGGCGCCATGCCGCCGCAATCGCGCCACCACCTTATCCAACGCACCCACCGCGGTGATGTCCCAGAAGTGCGCCTGCGAGACGTCGATCGTGATGCGGGCTGCCTGAGCCGGCGCGGCATCGGAGGTAGGCGACGAGGCGGATGAGAACGTATCGGACGACGTCTGCGTCGTTGTCGCCTGTGTGCCTGCATTCGCTGCGGTAGGCGCGATGGCCGCGATCGCCTCGTCCGCCCGATCGAAGCCCGCCGAAAACGCCTGTGCCGTGGCGAAGAAAATCTGCCCGCCAACGGCGTAGGTAATCTTTCGGCCGTCATCGCTCACATGGCGATCGATCGTGACCAGGCGACTGATCTTGTTGGCGAAAAACACTGCGCTCAAGAGCACGCCGGCGAGTACGCCTTTTGCAAGGTCGTGAGTGAAGACCACGACGATCACCGTGACCAACATCACCACGCTCGAACTGGTGGGATGGCGCCACAGATTGCGCACCGACACCCAACTGAAGGTGCTGATCGACACCATGATCATCACCGCCACGAGCGCGGCCATCGGGATCTGGCTCACCCAAGGGCCGAGAAACACGACCAGGATCAGCAGCACCACGCCAGCCGTGAGCGTGGACAACCGCGTGCGGCCGCCGCTTTTCACGTTGATCACGGATTGCCCGATCATCGCGCACCCGGCCATGCCGCCCAGCATTCCCGACGCCAGATTGGCCACGCCCTGACCCACACATTCGCGGCGCTTGTCGCTGGGCGTGTCGGTAAAGTCGTCGACGATCGTGGCCGTCATCATTGACTCCAGCAAGCCGACCACGGCCAGTGTGGCGGCGTACGGCAGGATGATGCGCAGCGTGTCCCATGTGAACGGCACATCGGGCAACAGAAACGCCGGCAAGCTATCCGGCAGTGCGCCCTTGTCGCCCACGGTGGAGATGTCCAGGCCCAATGCCATCGAGACGGCCGTGAGGGCCACGATGCAGATAAGCGGCGACGGCACGGCGCGCGTGAGGTAGGGAAACAGATAAATAATGGCCAGGCCGGCGGCGGCCATGGCGTACATCACCCAGGTGGCGCCAATGAACTCGGGCAGTTGCGCGAGAAAAATCAGGATGGCAAGGGCGTTGACGAACCCGGTGATCACCGAACGCGAAACGAACCGCATCAGCAGGCTGAGCTTGAACACGCCGGCCAGCATCTGCAGCACGCCAGTGAGCAGGGTGGCGGCAAACAAGTACTGCAGGCCGTGATCGCGCACCAGATCCACCATCACCAGCGCCATGGCACCCGTGGCCGCGCTGATCATGGCGGGACGCCCGCCCGCAAACGCGATCACAACCGCAATGCAGAACGAGGCATACAGACCGACTTTGGGATCGACACCGGCGATGATCGAAAACGCGATGGCTTCGGGAATGAGGGCGAGCGCCACGACGAGGCCCGCGAGCAAATCGCCGCGCACGTTGGAAAACCACGCGCGCTTGAGCGTTTGAATAGACATGGGAAAAAACCTTCAACACACAGTCGCCGTTGAGGCGGCCAATCGATAGCAAACACGGCGTGCACCGCCTGCGTGCTTCATTCGTGGAAGCGCGTCAGGGTGCGTCGCCGAAAGCGAAGCGAAACGAGGGTGGCGTGTTAAGGCGGTGTCATGCGAAAGGGGGAGGAGATCGTCGCGCACGGGTCGCGAGGCAGGGGCGAATTGTAGCGCGTGTCTGATGGAGAGGCGGTAGCGGATGACGATCACTGCGCGTAGATGCGTTGTGGGAAGGCGCCCCAGACGTTCCATCAGACACCCACCAAACGCGCGCAAAGGTTGATAATGAGTCATAAAGATCGGTGCGAGACCTCATGCCTCGCCACACGCCGACACTGCGAGGAGACGAGATGACGTTTGATGTCAGGGGCCGGACGGCCTTGATTACCGGGGCCTATAGCGGGCTGGGCCGCCATTTTGCCGTCACACTAGCCGCCGCCGGAGTGCGCGTAGCCTTGTGCGGCCGGCGGGTCGAACTGGGCGAGACGGTGGCCGAGGAGATCCGGGCGGCGGGCGGCGACGCGCTGGTTGTGGGCATGGATGTGACCCAGACCGAAGATATCGCCGCTGCCTTCGATACGGCCCATGCGACGCTGGGGCCGATTTCAATTGTGGTGAATAACGCTGGTGTGGCGATGACGCGTGCGGCACTCGATCTATCGGAAGACGACTGGCAGAGTGTGATCGACGTCAATCTCAATGGCGCCTGGCGGGTGGCGCAAGCCGCCGCGCGACATATGCGTGCGCACGACCATGGCGGCAGTATCGTCAATATCGCCTCGATTCTGGGGCTGCGCGTAGCCTCGCATGTGGCGGCGTATGCCACGGCCAAAGCCGGCCTCATCCATCTCACGCGGGCTTTGGCGCTCGAATGGGCGCGTTACGGGATTCGCGTGAACGCCCTGGCGCCGGGGTATATCGAAACAGACCTCAATCGCGCGTTTTTCGACACTGACGCGGGCCACAAGTTGATTGCGCGCGTGCCGCAACGGCGCCTGGGGCAGCTGGCCGATCTCGATGGTCCGTTAATGCTGTTGGCTTCTGACGCCAGCGCATTCATGACCGGCAGTGTGATCGACGTCGACGGCGGACATCTGGTGAGTTCGCTGTGATTGCCGCATCGCCTCGCAGGCACGGTTCTTCTTACCTCGGCCTGCCCCAACACAGGCGCCGCGCACGTGGGTGCGGCGCGCAAACACGCTCGCCGGATCGCATCGAACATCGTCCCATCACACGCTCTGCATTGATCGGTTAACTCGCGACGCGCGTACCGGCGCGTCGCCATTGGAGGCAAGGCATGCAATTTTCTCTGTCCCCCGAGATCGAAAATTATCGAACGCGAATTCGCGCGTTTGTGGATACCCATCTGATCCCGGTTGAGGCCGATCGCGCCAACTACGACGAGCACGACAATATTCGCGAAGAGGTGCTCGAACCCTTGCGTGCCCAGGCGCGTGCCGATGGTTTGTGGGCCTTGCAAATGCCGCGAGCGTTGGGCGGGCAGGGCTTGTCGATGGTGGGCCTGGCGGCGTGCTACGAAGAGATGAACCGGTCGATCTTTGGCCCGGTCACGTTCAATGCGGCAGCGCCCGACGACGGCAATATGCGCGTGCTGGCCAAAGTGGCGCGGCCCGATCAGCAAGCGCGTTGGCTGCAGCCGATCATCGATGGCCGCGTGAGGTCGTCGTTTGTGATGACCGAGCCGCATCCGGGCAGCGGCTCGGATCCGTCGATGATGCGTACCACCGCCACACGGCGCGGCGACAAGTGGGTGATCGAGGGGCGCAAGTGGTTCATCACGGGTGCGGGCGTCGCACAGCATTTCATTCTGATTGCGCGCACGTCGGATGATGCGCGCAAGGGATTGTCGGCCTTCCTTTTCGACGCGTCGCAACCGGGCTGGCGTATCGAGCGGCGCATTCCGATCATGGGGCCGGAAGAGCACGGCGGTCATTGCGAAATCGCATTCGAGGGGCTGGAAATCCCCGATGAGAATCGGCTGATGGAGGTGGGCGATGGTCTCAAGCTGACGCAGATTCGTCTGGGACCCGCGCGGCTCACCCACTGCATGCGCTGGTTGGGCCTGGCCCGACGTGCGATGGCGATCGGCGTGGATTACGTGTCCGAGCGCCACAGTTTTGGTCAACGGCTGGCCGATCGCGAAGGCGTGCAGTGGCTGTTGGGCGAGGCGGCCATGCAGATCGAAATCGGGCGGCTGCTCACGATGCGTGCAGCCGAACGTCTGGACCAGGGTCACTTCGCGCGCAAGGAAGTCTCGATGGCCAAGATCGTGGTGTCCGAAACGCTGCACAAGGCTGTAGACACCGCGTTGCAGCTGAATGGTGCACGCGGTTATTCGAAAGACACGCCGCTTGAATGGATCTATCGCTATGCGCGTCAAGCGCGGTTGGTCGACGGTGCATCGGAAGTGCACAAGATGGTGCTGGCGCGTCACTTGATCGACGAAGGCGACGATTTCTGGAAGTGGGATGTGGCGGATGAAGACGGTCATGTGCCGAGCGTGGGCGAGCCGGCAGGCGGGCCGCGATGAGTGACGTTCGAAGCGCGCCACCGCCTTGGCGTGAGGCGTTGTTAGCCTATCTCGCGCAGCATGCCGTATTGCCGGGCGCGATCGAGGATGCGCGCATCACGCCGATCGCGGGTGGCCAGTCCAATCCCACTTATCTCATCGAGGCAGGTGGCGACGTGGTGGTGCTGCGCAAACAGCCGCCGGGGCAATTGCTGCCGTCGGCGCATGCGGTGGATCGGGAATATCGCGTGATGCAGGCCTTGCAGACCACGCTTGTGCCGGTGCCGCGGATGCGTCATTACTGCGCGCATCGCGAGGTTGTCGGCACGCCGTTTTACCTCATGGATTTCGTGCGCGGCCGCACCTTCATGGATCCGGCTTTGCCCGGCTTGACACCGCCCGAGCGTGGCGCGGTGTATGCCGAAGTTGGGCGCGTGCTGGCTGCCTTGCATGACGTGGACGTGGCGGCGGTGGGGCTTTCGGATTACGGGCGCGCGGGCAATTACTTCGAGCGCCAGATTGCGCGCTGGAGCCGTCAGTATCGAGAAACGGAAACTGCGCCGATTGCGGCCATGGACGCCTTGATCGATTGGCTGCCGCAACACATCCCGGCGCATGAGGCTACGTGCCTAGTGCACGGCGATTACCGCATCGATAACCTGATTTTCGATGCGGAGCGGCCGCAAGCGCTGGCATTGCTGGATTGGGAGTTGTCGACGCTGGGCCATCCGTTTGCAGATCTTGCGTATCACTGCATGTGCTGGCGCGTCAGCCCTGAGTTGTGGCGGGGCTTTGCGGGCCGGGATCTTGAGCGGCTCGGCATTCCGGATGAAGCCACGTTCGTGGCGGCCTATTGCGCGGCGCGCGGGATTGCATTGCCCGCCGACTGGGATTTTTATCTGGCGTATAGCTTCTTTCGCATCGCTGCCATTTTGCAGGGCGTCTATGCACGCGCCAGGGCGGGCAATGCGGCATCGGGCGATGGCGAAGCGATGGGGGCGAAGGTGGCGCCGTTGGCGGCGTTGGGATGGCAGGCGGCCGAGCGTTGCGGCGCCTGAGCGCTGTGGCTGAGCGGACCTGCCGCCAGTGGGTGAGGAATTTCAGATCGCCGCGCCGCCTAGGGGTGTGAATCGTCCGGCGTGAAAACGAGGAGAGGGGATGTCGAACGTCGATGCATTACCGCGCAATGCGGCCAATCATGTGCCGCTGACGCCGTTGGGCTTCATCGCGTGGTCGGCTTACGTCTATCCCGAGCGCATCGCACTCATTCATGGCGCGTTGCGCCAAACGTGGCACGACACGTATCTGCGCTGCCGGCGCATGGCGGCGGCATTGCAGCATTGGGGCGTGGCGCGCGGCGATGTGGTGGCGGTGCTGGCGCCCAACACGCCGGCATTGTATGAAGCGCATTTTGGCGTGCCGATGTCGGGCGCGGTACTCAATGCGTTGAATACCCGGCTGGATGCCCCCACGCTCGCCTACATTCTCGATCACGGCCGCGCGCAGGTGTTGCTGTACGACAGCGAGTTTGCGCCGCTCGTGCGCGACGTGATTGCGCAGGCCACGCATCCGATCCGCGTTGTGCGCATCGAAGACGCCCTGTTTGCGGGCGAGCACGGTGACTTCGGCGACATCGATTACGAGACGTGGTTGAGCGATGCTGTCGTGGCCGATGACGGTGCAGCAGCGCGCCACGTCGGGCGCGCATTCGATACCGTCGCAGACGGCACGCGATCTGACGCTGGGCCAGCAGACGCTGGGCCGGCAGACGCTCAGGCCGGCCCGCCCGCTGCGGTGCCTTCGGGTCCCTCCGGCCTGCCGCAAGACTACAGCCCGCCGGATGAATGGGACGCGATTTGTTTGAACTACACCTCGGGCACCACGGGCCGTCCCAAGGGCGTGGTCTATCACCATCGGGGTGCTTATCTCAATTCAACCGGCAACGTGATCGCGTGCGGTATGCCGCGGCATGCGGTGTATTTGTGGACGTTGCCGATGTTCCATTGCAATGGCTGGTGTTTTGCATGGACCTTGGCGGCGTTGGCGGGCACCAGCGTGTGCATGCGCCGCGTGGAAGCCGGGCCGATTTTCGATGCCATCGTCGATCACAACGTGGGGTTTTTCAGTGCGGCGCCTGTGGTGCTGGGCATGTTGATCAATGCGCCGGCGGCGGTGCAGCGGCGCGCGCCGCATCCGGTGCAGGTGGTGACGGGCGGTGCGGCGCCGCCCGCCGCAGTGATCGAGGCGATGGAGGCCTTGGGCGTGGGCGTGTCGCACCTTTATGGGCTGACGGAAACCTACGGGCCGTCCATCGTTTGCGCATGGCATGACGATTGGGATGCGCTCGATCTGACGGCGCGTGCCGCGATCAAGGCGCGCATCGGTGTGCGCAAACTCAACCTCGAACACGCCACGGTGATGGACGACGGCATGCAACCCGTGCCTGCCGATGGCGTCACGATGGGTGAAATCATGGTTCGCGGCAATACGATCATGAAGGGCTATCTGCACGACGCCAAGGCCACCGAAGCGGCCTTTGCCGGCGGCTGGTTTCATACGGGCGATCTCGGGGTGATGCATCCCGATGGCTATATCGAGATCAAGGACCGCGCCAAGGACATCGTGATTTCAGGCGGCGAGAACATCTCCACTGTCGAGGTGGAGGGCGTGTTGTACCGCCATCCGGATGTGCTGGAGGCGGCCGTGGTCGCGCGTCCCGATGCCACGTGGGGCGAAACGCCGTGCGCGTTCGTGACCTTGAAGGCGGGCCGCGACACGGATGCCGAAAGCATCCTTGCGTTTTGCCGCGCGCATCTTGCTAGGTTCAAGGTGCCCAAGACGGTGGTGTTCGGCGATCTGCCGAAGACGTCCACCGGCAAGATTCAGAAGTTCTTGCTGCGTGAGCGAGCCCGGGCTGGCGGCACAGATTGACGACGAAAGGGCGCAGCCCAACGTTCCGCCTCAGTCGGCGGATTCGAGTGTGCTTGAAAAAAGGGGGGAGCGCTTACCGCAGGATGCGGCTTGCTTTGACTTCGAGGCGGCGGATGCCGCCACACCGCTTAAGCGGCGGGCTTGATCTGCGTGAGAGGCGCTTTTTGGTCGATGGCAGCAACTTGCTGACGTTCGAAAAAGGCTTGGCGCAGTTGGAGCTCTTGGTGACGAATTTCTTGCTGACGGCGGGCGCGAACGCGGCCGATGAGTTGGGGACTGGTGCGAAGCATGGTGTTTCTTCCTACGTTTTGGTCTTCTCTATGTATCGATCTCTATCCTATCCCTGGTTTATGACAATTCCAACGACTTGCTGGAAATAAGACTATGCATTTGTAACGTCACCGCGGTCGCGCGTGACGGGCGAGCAACGTATCCAGGGTATTCCCGAATGCCTTGCGGTCGCTGGCCGCCATCGCGGGCGGCCCGCCCGTATCCACGCCGGTGCCGCGCAGGGCGTCGAGCATGTCGCGCACGGCCAAACGTTCCTGGATGGTGTCGGCGGTATAGCGCTCGCCCCGCGGATGGATGGCAAAAGCGCCCTTGTCCAACGCTTGGGCGGCGAGCGGGATGTCGCCGGTGATCAGCAGATCGCCGGGTTGCAGACGTTCGACGATATAGGCATCCGCCACGTCGAAACCGCGTGGCACCTGGATGGCGCGGATGCGCGGCGAGGGTGGCGTGCGCAACATCTGGTTCGCCACCAGCGTCAACGGCGTTTCCCACCGGTCGGCCGCCCTAAAGAGGATGTCCTTGATGACGGTTGGACAGGCATCGGCGTCGACCCAGATGTGCACGTCAGCCTTTGAGCGCGGCGGCCAGCAATGTGGCGACGACGTCGTTGACGGGCTCACCGCTGGTTTGCGCGCGCGCGCGGAGCTGGTCGACCAGTTCCTGCGGCAGCTTGACCGGAAACGACACCAGTCCGGCGGCCTGATCCAGGCGACGTTGCTCGCGTCGATCCACGGCGGGTGCTGCGGCGCCCTGACCGAATCGTGCCGGCGTCTTGGAATGCTTGAGATCGCCCATCAATTTGAGGGCTTTGTTCTTTTCGAGGTCGGTCTTCTTCATGGGAACTCACGGGGGAAACCCGTAGTCTGACAGTTAATGACCGATTCCACACCCGAAACCGTCACGTTGCCTTCCACGGCCCATCGCCCGGTGCTCAAGCTACTTGCATGGGTGGTGGCCGCCGGCGCGATCTGGCTGAGCTGGCCCTTCGTGCAACCCCATTTGCCCACCGGCGTCATGGCGAAGGTGACGGCCCCGTTTTATGCCGCGCGCCTCTCGATGGCGGAAGCCCCGGCGGCCTTGCCGGTGCCGGTGGCGGGCGTCTCCTTCCGGCAGATCGCCAATACTTATGGCGCGCCGCGCGGCAGCACGCGCAAGCATGAGGGCCTGGATATTTTCGCCAAGCGGGGCACGCCCGTGCTGTCCGCCACCGAGGGGATGGTGACGCGAGTAGGCACCAATCGTCTGGGTGGCAATGTGGTGTGGGTACTGGGGCCGGGCGGGCAACGGCATTATTACGCCCACCTCGATACGCAAGCGGATCTTTCCGCGGGCGACCGGGTGGTGGCCGGCACCGAGCTCGGCACCGTGGGTGACACGGGCAATGCTCGCGGTACCCCGCCACACCTGCACTATGGCGTTTATGCGACAGGCGGCGCGATCAATCCGTATCCGTTACTAAAAGAAGGCGCGAGGTAACGAGATTTGATGAAAATTCAACGGAAGCGGGATCAAAGTAGGGGCGTTGTCTCCCGATTTCTTTTTTTCGTCGAGTGGTGTCATGCATATCGAGTCTCGCCCGGATGCGCTGTTCCCGGAACTTTTCTCCGCTGAATCGACGGCTAATGCCGTCTCGACTCGAGCCGACGGCTCGGTGTTTTATGACTCGCATGTGAGCGTGCTGGTGCCCGGCCTGAACGAAGCGGCCAACCTGCGCGTGATGCTGCCCACCTTGATGCTGTTGCTCAATCGCACCTGCCGCAACTGGGAAGTTGTGGTGGTGGATGACGGTTCAACCGACGATACCCCGCAATTGATGGCCGAGTGGACCACCGTACCGGGTTTCCGCTATCTCCAACTGTCGCGCAACTTCGGCAAGGAAGCTGCCATCAGCGCCGGCCTGGATTCGTGCGACGGCGATGTGGTGATCTGCATGGACGCCGATATGCAGCATCCGCCGGCATTGATCCCCGACATGTTGGCGCGCTGGAAAGCGGGTTCGGACATGGTGTATGCCGTGCGTGAAAACCGCGACGACGAAACCTGGTTCAAACGCCAGGGCGCGAAGTGGTTTTATCGCTTGGTGAGCGGTGGTCAACGCGTTGACGTGCCGGCGCACGCGGGCGATTTTCGCTTGATGGACCGTAAGGTCGTCAACGCCTTGAATGCGTTGCCGGAGCGCACGCGTTTCATGAAGGGCCTGTACGCCTGGGTGGGCTTCAAGACCGAGGCCTTCCCGTACACGCCGGCCGATCGCATCCATGGCGAAAGCAAGTTCACGCCTGTCAAACTCATCAAGCTGGCGATGAGCGGTGTCACGGCGTTTACGACGTGGCCCTTGCGCATGCTGAGCCTGGTCGGTTTCATGTTCGCACTGGTGTCGTTCGGATATGGCGCCTATCTGGTGGCCGAGTATTTCGAGTACGGCCATCAGGTCGACGGTTGGACCACGATCGTGTGCGCACTGCTGTTCTTCGCCGGCATCAATATGGTGTCGCTGGGTGTGGTGGGCGAGTACGTGGGCCGGATTTTCGACGAAGTGAAAGGTCGTCCGTTGTATGTGGTGCGTGACCGCCTGGGTCGCGCCGCACGCACGGAGCCGAGCGCCGAATAATCATGACCGGCAGTTCATCACGGTCGACGCCGGGACGTATCCCGGCGTTTTGGCTTCTGCTGGCGATTGGCGTGTGGCTCGGCGTCTTTGCCGGCTTGCGCCCGTTGATGCCCGAGGAAGGGCGTTATGCGGGCGTCGCCTGGGACACGCTGCGCGCCGGCAGCGGTTTCGTACCACTCATGGACGGCTTGCCTTACGTCCACAAACCCCCCTTGTTCTACTGGATTGCCGAGGCGGCGTTTCGTCTCTTCGGCGTCAATGAATGGACGGCGCGTGCGCCGTCATGGCTGGCCGCGTGGGCCTCGGTGCTGGCCACCTATGCGTTCGTGCGCCACTATCGCGGCGCAACCGTCGCGGCGGTCGCCGCCGTCGTGCTCGCCACGCAACCGTTCTTTTTCGGCGGGGCGCAGTTTGCGAATCTCGACATGCTGGTCGCGTCGTTCATCGGCATGAGCATCATGGCGGGTGCGGGGGCGGTACTGGAGGCCGACGCCGGGCGCGGCTGGCGGCGGTGGATCGTGGCGGCAGCCGTTGCCGCGGCGCTCGGGGTGCTGGCAAAAGGCTTGATCGGGATTGTGTTGCCGGGTGTGGTGCTGGTGGGATGGCTCATTGCCACGCGCCGCCGGCACGCTTGGAAGGTGCTGTTCTGGCCGCCTGCGATCGTGGTGTTTGCCGCCATCGCCGTGCCGTGGTTCGTGGCGATGCAACTGCGGTTTCCGGGATTTTTCGATTACTTTTTCGTCTACCAGCAGTTCGACCGCTATGTAGAAAGCGACTTCGGCAACACACAGCCGTTCTGGTTTTACCTGCCGGTGATCGCGGGGTTGGCGTTGCCGTGGTCGCTATGGAGCGGCGGCCTGTGGCACCGCGCCTTCTGGACCGATGCGAGCGCCGGGCGCGACCTGCGTTGGTTGATGGCCGTGTGGGTCGGCGTGGTGGTCGTGTTTTTTTCGGTGCCCAGCAACAAGCTCGTGGGCTATGCGATGCCGGTGCTGCCGGCGATTGCCGTGCTGATCGCCGAAGTGGTGGTGACGGCCTGGCGGCGCACACCCGCCGATTATGTGAAGCGCGTCGGCATCGCGTCACTCGCAGTCGCCATGCTGGTATGTACCGTGGGCGTGTGGTTGGCCGATACCAATGCCAAGAACAGCGCCAAGCCGCTTGCCACCGAGATCGGGCCGCAAATGCAGGAAGGCGATACGCTGGTCACGCTGCATACGTACCCGTACGATCTGTCGTTGTATGCAGGGCTGCGAGAACCGGCCTGGATCGTGTACGACTGGGATGGACCGGACATTACCCGGCGCGACAACTGGCGCCGTGAGTTGTGGGACGCCGGCCAGTTCGATACCGATGCGGGCGACGATGTGCTGGTGTCGTTCGAAGAAACGGTGACGCGCATGTGTACGGATCCGCCACGCACCTTCTGGTTTTGGGGCACGTTGCAGGATGGTGAGAGTTATCGCACGCTGCGCGGCCGCTCGCCGCAGGCCATCGATGGCAAGAAGGCCGTCTGGCGCGTGGTGACGGATCCGGCGTTCAAGACGGCGTTTTGTGGCGAAACGCCCAAAGCCGGCTAAGCAGAAACGTCATGGCCGCCACGCCGATCAGCACGCCAGCAAGCAGGATCTCGTAAGAAACGTGGGTAATATGCAAGAGCACGGCATAGGCCGCCTGATTGACCGCGAACCCCAGCGCCGAGATAAAGAAAAACCGCCGCGCGGCCACATGCCAGACCTGTTCGCTCTGGCGGAAAGTGAAACGAAAATGACCCCAGAACGACACGAAAAACGCGATCAGCCAGCCGACCACATTGCCCGCGAGCGGCGTGAGGCCGAGATACTCCACGCAGCCCACGGCGATGAGCCAGTGAGTGGCCGCGGCGGCGCAGCCGACGATCACGAAGAAACCGAGCTGATGGACCAGCGCAAGCATGATGGACGCACCCGCGAGGGTGGCGGCAAGAACACGGAGCGTCAGTGTATCGTGGTCTGTGCCGACGATTTCGGGATGAATCGTGAAGTCGATGGCGCCATCCTCGCACTCGCGGCGCAAGGCCGGTTGAGCGCTGCCAGCGTGCTGACGCTGGGCCCGTCGGCCGCCGAGCGGCCGGCCGACCTTGCCGCTTTGCCCGTCGACATCGGCGTGCATCTGAATTTCACCGAATCGTTCGGGCGCGACGGCCTCTATCTACCGCTCGGGCAGTTGATCGGTCAGGCTTATTCGCGCCGGTTGCCCGCTGCCCTGGTGCGTGCGCAGATCGTGGCGCAACTCGACGCGTTCGAAGCCTTGTTCGGCCGCGCGCCGGACTACATCGACGGGCATCAACATGTGCATCAATTGCCGGTCATTCGTCGTGAATTGATCGCCGAGATGACGCGCCGTTACGGCGTTGCCATGCCGTGGCTGCGCTGTACCGCCGCCGGGCCGCAGTCGGGTTTGGGGCTGGGCGCGTGGTTCAAGGCGCGGGTGATCGCAGGCTTGGGCAGTCATGCGCTGGGTCGCGCGGCGCGGCGGGTGCACAGCGCCCGCAATCGTCGGCTTCTGGGGGTGTACGACTTTACCGGTGGCGAGGCAGGGTATGGCCACGCGGTGCGTCACTGGCTGCGCGACGCGCGCCAGGGCGATCTGATGATGTGCCATCCGGCCTTGCCGAACAGCCCAGATGCCATGGCTGCCCAACGCGCCGCCGAGTTTGCCGTGCTGGGCAGCGCGGAGATGGACACGTGGCTGGCGGAATCGGGCGTGGCGATCGCCCGGCTGACGGGGGCGGCGCGGTATTCGCCCGGCGAGTGAGGCAGGTGCATGGCCGATCTGGCGATGGCACCGCAAACGTGGCTGTTGGTTGAGACCTAATCGATAGAGAACGAAGAGGTTGAGGCCGAAGGGGAAGCGCCCGGCATGACAGCGCCGGCGCGCCATCCGGCGATCAGCCGGCGCCGCGCGCCTGACGGACGTTGTCGGGCGCGGAATCGTTTTTACGATTGCGATACGCGGCCGTTGCATCGCGCGTGAAGTTCGCCACGGCCGACCAGTAGGTATTGCCGCTGCGTACGGCGCTGGAATGCGAGGCGCCGTCGATTTTGACCAACCGCCGCAGGTCGGGTGCCACTTTGGTCGCTGCGGCATACAGCGCGTCGCTCATCTCGTGGGGCACGACGCGATCGGCTGTGCCGTGGATGAACAGGATGGGCGCGGTCAGGGTGGCCAGTTTATCGAGCGAATCGAACGGCTGCGTGACCAGAAAATTCAGCCCCGGCACCCAGCCGTACTTGAGGGTGCCCAACATGCCGCCGATGCTCGTAAAACTCGACTCCACAATCAGCCCGGCGTATTCGGGCAGGTCCTTGCGCGACGCCAGGTCGATGGCGACGGCGCCGCCCAGGCTGTGGCCATAGATGAAGCGCTTGCGCGGATCGGGTTGGCGTCGGACCAGTTCGGCAAAGGCGGCCACGGCATCTTCGGACGCGGTTTCTTCAGACGGCAGGCGCGGGGTGGATTTGCCGAATCCCCGATAGTCGATGGCAAGCATCGAGTAGTCGCGGTCAGTCCAGCTTTCCATCCGGAAGGCGCTGCCATTCAGGTTCCAGCGCGCCCCATGCAGGTAGAGCAGGGTGGGCGCATTGGGCTTGGGACTCTGCCAGTACCAGGCGTGGATCTTGTCGCCATCGGCCAGAGCGATATCGAACTCTTGCGTGCCCTCGGGGGGATCGCGCCACCAGCTTTGCTGCTCGGTGACGGGCGAGAAAATCGCTTCACGCTGCCAAGCGTCCAGTTGCGTGCATCCCACGATGCTTGCTGCGATCAATAGGGTCGCGCCGATGGCGCGTTTGAGGAAGGAGCGGGACGTGGCGGGCATGAACGGTTGGACTGAAATGGCGCCCGTGGGTTCCGCCGACCGGACGACCGGCTACGCGCATCAGGGGTGGGATGACATCAGAATAGGATAGAGCGATGCGACGAGCAAGAGGGCCATCGCGCGGTTGAACCGCCGCACAATCACTGGCGAACGCAAATAATGGCGCAAGCCCGTGCCGAACGCCGCCCAGATGCTGGTGGTGGAGGCATTAATGATGAGGCAGATCACCGCAATCAGCGCCAAATGGGCGAACACCGCGCCAGGTGGCGTATAGGTAGTCACGATACCCAGCGCCATCACCCATGCTTTTGGATTGACCCATTGGAACGCCGCCGCTTGCATGAACGTCATGGGCTTGCTGCGGGCGCTGCTGGCTTCTGCCGGGCCGGCGTGCGCAATTTTCCAGGCCAGCCACAGCAAATAGGCGGCGGCCAGGTATTGCAAGGTGGTGTAGGCGGCCGGGTACCGCTGAAACAGCGATCCCACGCCCAAGCCGATCAGGATCAACATCACCGCCACGCCGAAACCGATGCCGATGATGTGCGGGATCGTGCGGCGAAAGCCGAAAGTGACGCCGGAGGCCGTCAGCATCACGTTGTTCGGACCGGGCGTGATCGAGTTCGCGAAGATGAACAGCACCAGGGGTCCAAGCAACGCGATGAACGCAGGTGAAAGCAGTGAGGCGGAATCGGGGCTGAGCATGATAAGCGGGGCAGTGCAGGAGGGAGGCCTTCACTCTACCGGGTATTAGCGGTACAGTACCGGTACACATCAACAGTTCAATTCCTAACTGGCCTGGTCGACCCGCCATGACACTTGCACGCGCTGCCACCGGCACGACCTCCAAACTGACCCTTGCATTGACCCCCGAGGCGACCCACGAAGCGAACCCCGAAGCGATCCACGAACGCCCCGCCTCGGCGTGGTCGCCCGTGCGCGACGCCGATCGCACGCTGGTCGAGCAACTGGTCGACCATCTGGCGCGCCAGATCGATGAGCATGTGCTGCGTGCCGGCACGCGTTTGCCTTCGATCCGCGACATGGCGCAGCAGATGGGCGTGAGCCGGTTTACCGTGGTCGAGGCCTACGACCGGCTGGCCGCGCAGGGCGTGATTGCTTCTCGGCGAGGCGCCGGTTTTTTTGTGCAGTCGCGGGCACCGGCGCCGAGCGACGGCGGCCCGTATCTGGCGGCGCCGGAACCCATGGCGCCGCAGCGTATGGATATTCCGTGGCTGTTGCGCAGCATGTTCGGCAGCACCGTGCAACCGGGTATGCCGGGCGGGGCCGGGCTGTTGCCGGCGGCCTGGATGGACGGCGACATGGTGATGTCCGCGGTGCGCGCCGTGGGCCGCACCGCAGGCGCGAGCGTGTTGCATTACGGCGTACCGCAAGGCTATGCGCCGTTGCGCCAGCAGATCGCGGCCGGCTTGCGGCAGGAAGACGTGCCAGCGCACGCCGACCGAAATATTTTGACGACCGCGGGCGTCACGCACGCGCTCACGCTGATCGTGCGGCACTTCGTGCGCCCGGGCGATACGGTGCTGGTCGAGGATCCGGGCTGGTGCGTGGTGTACGGTCAATTGCAGGCGGCGGGCGCCAATGTGGTGGGCGTGCCGCGCCGGGCCGATGGCCCCGATCTCGAAGTGCTCGAAGCCATGGCGGCGCGTCATCGTCCGAAGCTTTTCATCATCAACACGCCCGTTCACAACCCGACGGGGCTGGCGCTTACGGCGGGCAACGCCCATGCCATCTTGCGGCTTGCCGAGCGCTACGACTTCACCGTCGTCGAAGACGATACCTACGGCGAATTGCATCCGGGCGGCGCCGTGCATCTGGCAGCGATGGACGGCTTGCGACGCGTGGTGCGCGTGGGCGGCTACTCCAAAATGATGGCGCCCAGCTTGCGCGTGGGCTACCTGGCGGCAGCGCCCGAGCTCACCCGCGCGCTCACCGATGAAAAATTGTTGTCGGGGCTGACCACACCCGAAATGGGCGAGCGCATCGTGCATCGCGTGTTGGTCGACGGGCCATACCGGCGCTACGTGGAGCGGGTGCGCGCGCGGGTCAATGCGGCTCGCGATACGTGCGTCGCACGGTTGCTCGAGCTGGGATTTACACTACCTTTTGAGCCGCGCGCGGGCATGTTCGTGTGGGCCGATTGCGGCATGGATGGCGAGACATTGGCGCGCGCGGGCTCGGCCCGCCAGTTGCTGCTCGCTCCGGGGAGCCTGTACTCGCCTTCCCAGACGCCATCGCCCTATATGCGGTTCACGGTGTCCATGGCGGAACACCCCGCGGTTTGGCGCACGCTGGCGCAGGTGATGGCTGACGTGCGCGGTGGCGTTTCGCCGAATGGGCGGAAGTGAATATACTGATCGACCACCTGAAAGCACACTGATCCCGAGGAGTTCACCATGACCGATCTCATCAAACCGATTACCCAGCATTTCGCGGTCGCGCCGCAACTCGGGCCGGAAGATATGGCCGAAGTCGCCGCGGAAGGCTATCGCAGCGTCATCATCAACCGTCCGGATTTCGAAGGCGGCCCCGATCAGCCCACCGCTGAGGCCGTCTCGAAAGCCGCGCGCGAAGCCGGTCTCGAAGTCGAATATCAACCGGTGCCGGGCAACGCGCTCACGATCGGCGACGCCATCCGCTTTGCCGAAATCCTGAAGACGCTGCCAGGCCCGCATCTGGCCTATTGCCGTACCGGCACGCGTTGCACCAACCTGTTCGCCGCCGCCAAGCAGTTCATGTGAAGCGGCTGTGACCGCATCGCGCGCTGCGGGCGGCCTGATTTCCGGCCCGACATGATATGGGTCAAGGTGCCGCCACACCGCGCGCGTCGCGGATGTGTGCGACTTGACCGATTTCATGTAGGATTTGGAACCTATTAAACAGGAGTTGGCGACATGTTCAAGAAAATCCTGATCCCTACCGACGGTTCACCGTTGTCGGCGCAGGCGGCCAATGCCGGCGTCACGTTTGCCCGTTCGATTGGCGCCGAAGTGGTCGCCCTGAACGTCACGCAACCGTTTGCCGCAACGATCGGCTTCGACGGCATGGCGGCCGCGTACGCCATTACCGACGAGGATTACGAGAAGGCCGCCAGCGACCAGGCCGACAAGTATCTGAAGGATATCGTCGACCGTGCCGGTATGGCGGGCGTGAAGGCCGAATACCGTGCCGTGTCCAACTTCAACGTGGCCGACGGCGTGGTGCAAGCCGCGCAGGAAACCGGCTGCGATCTGATTTTCATCGGCAGCCACGGCCGCAGCGGCTTGTCCCGTTTGCTGTTGGGCAGCGTGACGGCCAAAGTGCTGTCGCTGGCCACCATGGGCGTGCTGGTGTATCGCGTGAAGGAAGATAAGAAGTAAATCGGCTTGGCCTGCATCGCGCATGCGACGATGCACATTGGCGAAGCGGCCAGCCACCATCCCCACCCGTCCTGCGTGACGCGTGGGGATTTTTTTTTATTGAAACAACACGACCGCCTTTTGCAGCGTGATCCACACGCCCCAGGCCAATGGAATCACCACGCAGGCCCAAGCGGCAATGACCAGTGCTTGCGGGGTTTGTGAGATCGCTGCCGTGCCAGCACCGGCACTCGCACCCGTTACGCTGATCCCCGATCGCGTATCGCGGACTTCGGCGGCCGAGGCGCGCTCGTGCGCCAGCGCTTTTTCGCGCGCCAGTTCTTCGTCGGTCATGAAGTATTTGGGGTTGACCGGACGGATCGCGAGGTTGCACAAAAAGCCTACGACCAACATGCCTGCGAGAATGTACATGGTGATGTCGTACACCTGTGCGCGCGGCACGCCATGGTTGAGCTGATACTCACGGATGTAGTTGACCAGCACCGGGCCGAAGATGCCCGCTGCCGACCAGGCAGTGAGCAGGCGGCCGTGAATGGCGCCCACCATCTGCGTGCCGAACAGGTCGGCGAGATACGCCGGCACCGTGGCAAACCCGCCGCCATACATCGACAGAATCACGCAAAACGCCGCCACGAAGAGCGCGAGTTGGCCGGTATGCGCCGTCCAGGGAATGGCGGCATACAGAATGAAGCCCAGAACGAAGAAGATGAGATAGGTAAGCTTGCGGCCCAACTTATCGGACATGCTGGCCCAGAAGAAGCGCCCACCGATATTGAACAGACTGATCAGCCCGGTGAAGCCGGCGGCAATGGCCGCGATGGCACCCAGCTGCTGCGGGTTCAGTGCGGTAAACGCCACGCCCGGCTCGCCGATCAAACGTCCGCCAAACACTTCCTGCAGCAAGGGCGACGCCATGCCGAGGATGCCGATGCCCGCCGTCACGTTAAGGCACAACACCAGCCACACCAGCCAGAATTGCGGAATGCCCCAGACGCGCTTCACATGCACATGGCCTTTGGTGATCATGGCGTTTTGCGCCTGGCTGGGCGGCGGCGTCCAACCGGCGGGCTTCCAGCCGGTGACCGGTACGCGGTAGCCCATGGCGCCCGACATCATGAAAACGAAATACACAATCGCCATGGTGAGAAACGTTTGCCACACACCCGTGGTTCCGGGCGTGGCGTAATGGCGCATCAGCATGTCGGCCAACGGGGCACCGATCATGGCGCCGCCGCCGAAGCCCATGATGGCCATGCCGGTCGCCATGCCGCGACGATCTGGAAACCATTTGATCAACGTGCTCACCGGCGAGATGTAGCCCAGCCCGAGCCCGATGCCGCCGATCACGCCCGATCCCAGCCACAGCATCCACATCTGATGCAGGTAGATGCCCAATGCCGAGATCACCAGGCCGCCGCACCAGCACACGGCCGACACCACGCCGGCCTTGCGTGGGCCGGCGCGTTCGAGCCAGCCGCCCCACAACGCTGCCGAACATCCCAGCAGCACGAAGAAAAGGGTGTACATCCAGCCCATCGTCGAGATGCGCCAATTGCAGTCGGTGGCGAAGAGTTCGGTAAACACGCTCATCGTGTTGGGACACGTCAACGCGCCCGCGCCTGCCGACTTGGATAGCGGCAGCCAGAACACCGAGAACCCATAGGCCATCCCGATGCAAAGGTGAATCGCCAGTGCCGCCGGCGGCACCAGCCAGCGGTTAAAGCCCGGTCCTGCGATCGTGCGTTCCTTGCTGAGTAGTCCGGGTCGCGCGCCCGGATAGTCAAGCGTCGATGTGGCCGTATTCATGAAGTCTCCTCGTTGGCGGGATTTTTTTTATACTGTGTACTACGCCGTCGCGGCGGCAGGGGTGAGCCGCACACGATGTTGGGTTATCGCCTCGAGCACAATCGGGGCGAGGGTGATGTCGTCGCTCACCCCATCTGGATGCGCGCTCAGATAGCCCAGCAGCTCGCGCCGCATGCGCGGCTCCCAGAACTTGTGGATATGGTTGGCCACGCCTTCGAGGGCTTCCTCGCGATCGGGGAGCGCATCGAAGAAATCGCCGATGCGATTGGCCATGCGAATCAGATTGGCGTTGTTCATGGTGGCGGCGCTCAGTCGGGAAGGCGTTGCGAGTGGGTATAAAGCGTGGCGTCGTCGCCGCGCACGAAGCCGGCCAGGGTGACGCCGCTGGTGTGCGCCAGACGAACCGCCAGGCCGGTGGGCGCCGAGACGGCGGCCAGGATCGGGCAACCGGCCGCGGCTGTTTTTTGCACCATCTCGAAGCTCGCGCGGCTGGAGACGAGAAAGGCGCCGTCGGCCGCCGGCATGCTGGCACGCGCCAGGGCACCGATCAATTTGTCGAGCGCGTTGTGCCGGCCGACGTCTTCGCGCACGGCATACAGCGCGCCGGTGGCCGTAAGCCAGGCCGCCGCGTGCGTGGCACCGGTCGCGCCATGCAGAACCTGCGCGTGCCGCATGGCCTGCATCCCCGCCAGCAGATCGGCCAGTCGCATGACGGTGGTCGCGGTTACGGGGGCGACCGGGCGCAGCACTTCGGGCAGCGTTTCCACACCGCACAGCCCGCAACCCGTACGGCCCGACAACGCACGCCGCCGCGTCTTCAACCGCGCCATGCAGGCACTGGCGATCTCGATATCGACCACCACGCCGTCGTCACTCACGTTGAGCACGATGTCGCGCACATCGCGCGCCGCATCCACAATGCCTTCCGTGAGCGAGAAGCCCATCGCAAAATCTTCGAGATCGGTGGGCGACGCGAGCATCGTGGCGTGGCTGATACCGTTGTAGGTCAGGGCGATGGGCGTTTCTTCGGCCAGCACGTCCTGCGCGCTGGCAGGCGCGCGCCGCCCGCCCCGTATCCGCACCACTTCGGCGGCGATGCGGTCGGCGGGCAGGGGGCGGTCGAGATCGAGGTCGGTGATATCCATAACCCAGTTTACTTTCCGGCCACGGTAGCCACGGCGGCGGTGCCATCGGTTTCGCGCGCGCGCTCACGCAGCAACTGATCCTGGATCGTGGCGAAGCGCGACCATTGCCGTTGCCAATCGGAAGGTTGGGTCACCCGCATCAATTGCACGGCCGTCACCTTGTATTCCGGGCAATTGGTGGCCCAGTCCGAGTTATCGGTGGTGACCACGTTGGCGCCCGATTCGGGAAAGTGGAAGGTGGTGTACACCACGCCCGGCTGTACGCGATCGGTCACGAGCGCACGCAATACCGTCTCGCCTGCGCGGCTCTGCACGCCCACCCAGTCGCCTTGCACGATGCCGCGATCCTCCGCATCTTGCGGATGCAGTTCCAGCACATCTTCGCTATGCCACATCACATTGGGCGTGCGGCGCGTTTGCGCACCCACGTTGTATTGCGACAGGATGCGGCCGGTGGTGAGCAACAGCGGATACTTGCGCGTGCTGCGCTCATCGCTGGGCACGTACTTCGTGATCATGAACTTGCCCTTGCCGCGCACGAACGAATCGATGTGCATGATGGGCGTGCCTTCCGGCGCATCGTCGTTGCACGGCCATTGCAGGCTTCCCAGGCGGTCGAGCTTTTCATACGACACACCTGCGAACGTGGGCGTGAGCCGCGCGATCTCTTCCATGATTTCACGCGGGTGCGTGTAGGGCATGGCGTAACCCAGCGCGTTGGATAACGCGGCGGTCACTTCCCAATCGGCCATGCCGTTCTTGGGCTCCATCACTTTGCGCACGCGCGAGATCCGGCGTTCGGCGTTCGTGAACGTACCGTCTTTTTCCAGAAACGACGAGCCTGGCAAGAACACATGCGCGTACTTCGCCGTTTCGTTCAGGAAGAGGTCCTGCACCACGATGCATTCCATCGCCGCCAGCGCGGCGGCCACATGCTGGGTGTTGGGATCGGACTGAACGATGTCTTCGCCCTGGCAATACAAGCCTTTGAACGTGCCGCCCAATGCCGCTTCAAACATGTTCGGAATCCGCAAACCCGGTTCGGGCTGGATCGTCACGCCCCACGCGGATTCGAATTGTGCCCGCACCACGTTGTCCGAGATATGGCGATAGCCCGGCAGTTCGTGCGGGAACGAACCCATGTCGCACGAGCCCTGCACGTTGTTCTGGCCGCGCAGCGGATTCACGCCCACGCCTTCGCGCCCGACGTTGCCGGTGGCCATTGCGAGATTGGCGATGCCCATCACCGTGGTCGAACCCTGGCTGTGTTCGGTCACGCCCAGTCCGTAGTAAATAGCGCCATTGCCGTGCGTGGCGTAGAGCCGTGCCGCGCCGCGCACCTGGTCGGCGGGCACGCCGGTCACGTCGGCCGTGGCTTCGGGCGATTGCTCCGGACGCGATACGAATTCACGCCATTCGTTGAAGGCTTTGGTATCGCAACGCTCGGCCACGTACGCCTCGTCGATCAAGCCCTCGGTCGCGATCACGTGCGCGAGTGCCGCCAGCAAGGCCACGTTGGTACCGGGGCGAACCTGCAAATGAAAGTCGGCCTTGATGTGCGGCGAGCTGACGAGTTCGATGCGGCGCGGGTCGATCACGATCAGGCGCGCGCCTTGGCGCAGACGCTTCTTGAGCCGCGACGCGAATACCGGATGGCCGCTGCTGGGATTGGCGCCCATCACGATGACGACGTCGCTGTGCATGACCGAGTCGAACGTTTGCGTACCGGCCGACTCGCCCAATGTTTGCTTCAACCCGTAGCCTGTGGGCGAATGGCACACCCGGGCGCAGGTATCGACATTATTGGTGCCGAAAGCGGCGCGCACGAGCTTTTGCACCAGCCAAGTTTCTTCGTTCGTGCAACGCGATGACGTGATGCCGCCGATGGCGTCGCGGCCGTGTTCACCCTGGATGCGGCGAAATTCGGAGGCAGCATACGTGAGTGCTTCGTCCCACGACACTTCCTGCCACGGATCGGATATCCGCTTGCGGATCATGGGGTTGAGCACACGCTCCTTGTGGGTGGTGTAGCCCCACGCGAAGCGGCCTTTCACGCAGGAGTGACCGCGATTGGCCTGGCCGTCCTTCCACGGCACCATCCGTACAACTTCCTGACCTTTCATCTCGGCCTTGAAGCCGCAGCCCACGCCGCAATAGGCACAGGTGGTGATTACCGAATGCTCGGCCTGGCCCATCATGATGACGGTCTTTTCCTGCAGCGTAGAGGTGGGGCAAGCCTGCACACAGGCACCGCACGATACGCATTCGCTCTCCATGAACGACTCGTTCTGACCCGGCGACACCCGCGCATCGAACCCGCGACCCGAGATCGTCAGCGCAAACGTGCCCTGGGTTTCTTCGCACGCGCGCACACACCGATTGCACACGATGCACTTGGAGGCGTCGAACGAAAAATAGGGATTGGAATCGTCGATGGCGTCGTGCAGATGGTTCTTGCCGTCGTAGCCATAGCGCACATTGCGCAAGCCCACCACGCCCGCCATATCCTGCAGCTCGCAATCGCCGTTGGCCGGACACGTGAGGCAATCCAGCGGATGATCGGAGATGTACAACTCCATCACGCCGCGCCGCAGTTCATGCAGCTTGGGCGTTTCGGTGCGCACCACCATGCCGGCCTCGACCGGGGTGGTGCACGACGCTGGGTACCCGCGTTTGCCCTCGATCTCCACCAGGCACAGCCGGCACGAGCCGAACGGCTCGAGGCTGTCGCTGGCACAAAGTTTGGGGATATTGATGCCCGACTCGGCGGCCGCCCGCATCACTGACGTGCCTTCGGGCACCGTCACGTTCTGGCCATCGATGGTGAGGGTGACGGTGGCGGCCGAGAGACGCTCGGGCGTGCCGTAATCGCGTTCGCGCTTCACAACGGTTTCAAGCATGGTGCTCTCCGTAAACGTTATGCCGCGTGCGTCGCGGGCTGGGGGGATGGCGCGCTGAGCGTGCCGCCGCCGAAATCTTCAGGAAAATGATCGAGGGCCGACAGCACCGGATAGGGCGTCATGCCGCCCATGGCGCACAGCGAACCGCCCATCATCGTGTCGCACAAGTCGCGCAGCAGATGGATGTGTTGCTCGCGTTGCGGGCCGCCGGCGGCGATCTTCTCGATGGTTTCGACGCCACGGGTGGCGCCGATGCGGCAGGGGGTGCACTTGCCGCAGGACTCGATGGCGCAGAAGGCCATCGCGTAGCGTGCCATGCGCGCCATATCCACCGTGTCGTCAAAGGCCACGATACCGCCGTGGCCGATCATGGCGCCGATCTTCACGTACGACTCGTAATCCATCGGCGCATCCCATTGCGCGGCCGGCAGATACGCGCCTAGCGGTCCGCCCACTTGCACCGCGCGCAGCGGCCGGCCCGATGCGCTGCCACCGCCGAAGGTCTCGATCAGCGTGCGCAGCGTGACGCCGAAGGCTTTTTCCACCAGGCCGCCTTGCCGCAGATTGCCGGCAAGTTGAAACGGCAACGTGCCTTGCGAGCGGCCGACACCGAAGTCGCGATACCGCTCGGCGCCGTGCGCGAGGATGGTGGGCACACTGGCCAGTGTGATGACGTTATTGATCACGGTGGGGCAGCCAAAGAGGCCTGCAATGGCCGGCAACGGCGGCTTGGCACGCACCACGCCGCGTTTGCCTTCAAGACTCTCAAGTAACGACGTTTCTTCGCCGCAGATATAGGCGCCTGCGCCAACACGGACGTCCATATCGAATCCGTAGCCGCTGGCGGCGATATCGGTGCCGAGCCAGCCGCTGGCGCGCGCAGCATCGATGGCGGCTTGCATGGCGGCGATGGCGTGCGGGTATTCGGAACGGATATACACAAAGCCTTGCGTGGCGCCCGTGGCGATGCCGGCGATCGTCATGCCTTCGATCAGTGTGAACGGATCGCCTTCCATCAAGAGCCGGTCGGCAAACGTGCCCGAATCGCCTTCGTCGGCATTGCACACGATGTATTTACGCGGGCCGGCGGCCGACGCGACCGTTTTCCATTTGATGCCGGCCGGAAACGCCGCGCCGCCGCGGCCACGCAGGCCGGACGTGGTGATGGCGGCCACGATAGCTTCGGGCGGCATCGCCAGCGCGGCGCGCAGCCCGGCATAGCCGTCGTGGGCCACGTAGTCTTCAACCGAACGCGGATCGACGATGCCCACACGAGCGAAGGTGAGGCGTTCCTGCTGCGCCAGATACGGTATGGCTTCAGTCAACCCGTGCGCCAGCGGATGGGCGCCGCCGCTGAGCCAGCCGGCATCGAACAAGCCGGGCACGTCTTCCGGGGCCACGGGGCCGTAGGCGATGCGGCCTTGCGGGGTGGCGATCTCGACCATGGGTTCGAGCCACAGCAGGCCGCGCGAGCCGTTGCGAATGATGCGAACGTTTTGGCCTCGGGCTGTGGCCTCATGGGCGATCGCTTGGGCGACGGCATCGGCGTCCACCGCCAATGCCGCGGCGTCTTGCGGCACATAGAGAATGAAGGGCGCGCTCATGCTGAAGCCTCCGAGTTGCCTGACGCAACGGTGGGATGTACCGTTGGTGTCGCAAGGGGCGGTGGGTCGTTGCCCGCCGTAGCGAGCGACGGCGCGCCGCGCTGTACGGCCATGGCGGCTGCTGGAGAGGCAGCGGGTGCCGCTGCCGCCACTGCATTTGCCACCAGGCGATCGAAACGCGCCGGCGTGATACGAGCGTAGGGTTTGCCGTCGATCATCATCGATGGGGATTGCGCGCACAGGCCCAGGCAATACACCGATTCGAGCGTGTAGCGGCCGTCGTCCGTGGTGGCGTTGAAGCTGCAACCCAGCCGCGCTTCGGCGTGCGCCGCAATGGCCTCGCCGCCGCGCGATTGGCAGGACTCGGCCCGGCACACCTCGATCACATGGTCACCCGGCGGGGCGGTGCGAAAGTGCGGATAGAAGGTGATGACGCCATGCACTTCGGCGCGTGACAGATTGAGCGCCTCGGCCAGCGTGCCCACGGTTTCGGGCGGAATGCATCGCAGTCGGTGCTGGATGGCATGCAGGATGGGCAACAGCGGCCCCGGGGTGTCGCGGTGCCGGGCGATTGCTTCGCGAGCAACAGCAATCGCCGGGCTACAGGACGAGGCCGCAAGCGGCACTACGCGCGTATCCATCGCGTGTCTCCTTTGTCTTTGCCGGTTTGTGCCGGCTTGTCGTCTTGGCCATCCGGTCTTGTTTATATGCAAAACAAAGCATATAAAACCGATATGGAAGCGCTTAATTCGTTATGGGCCTTACTCTATGCTTGTGAATCCGAGGCTTCAATAAGAGATTTATGACATATAAGAGCTTGCGCATCGGATTGCGCCCGGCGTGGTCCCTGGCCAGCAGCCATGGGGAGGCGGGCGTGCCGCTCGCGGATATGCTGGCGTTGTTGGCCGCCATCGATGCGGTGGGCAACATCGCCGGCGCCTGTCGCGCATGCAATCTGTCGTATCGCCATGCCTGGGGCATTCTGCGCAAGTTCGAAGGCCTGTTCGGCACGCCGTTGCTGGTCACGCGCCGCCGCCAAGGCACTACGCTTTCGCCCTTTGCGCAGCGCCTGCTGTGGGCCAACCGTCGCATCGAGGCGCGCCTCATGCCCACGCTGGACAGCATGGCGTCGGAACTGCAGGAAGAACTGGCGCGGCTGCTGCCCGAAGACGGGCCGCATTTGCGGCTGCACGCCAGCCATGGTTTTGCGGTCGAAGCGCTGATGCAGCACATGAGCGACCAGAAGCCGGGGTTGGAGCTGCGCTATCGCACGGCGATCGAGGCGCTCGCGTCGCTCGAGCGCCGCGAATGCGATCTGGCGGGGTTCCAGGTACCGTTGGGCGAATTCGAGCAGCCCATTTTGGCGCGGTATGCGCAATGGCTGGATCCGGACGATTATCTGCTCATCCATCTGGCGGTGCGCAACACTGGCCTGTTCGTGCAGTCGGGCAACCCCAAGGGCATCGACGATTTGCGCGACCTGGCGCGTGCCGATGTGCGCTTCGTTAATCGCCAGATCGGCTCAAGCACGCGCTATCTAGTGGGCTTGATGCTCGAGAAGGCGGGGATCGCGATCGGTGAGGTCAACGGCTACGAAAGCAACGAGTTCACGCACATGGCGATCGCGGCGCATATCGCCAGCGGTATGGCCGATACCGGCGTGGGCGTGGAAACTGCTGCATGGCGATTTGGGCTGGACTTCATACCGCTCGTGCGCGAGCGGTATTTCTTCGCCATCCGGCGCGCGGGTCTTGATACACCTGGTATGGCGGAACTTCTGCGTATTATGCGCAGTCCTCAATATGTGGCTTATGTGGGTCAGCTCGTCGGGTACGACGCGCAGGAAACAGGGCAATTGTTTACGGTGGCCGAGGCATTTCCTGGGCTGACGCTATGATGGGTATATGAGCAAGGTCATTTTTCTCACCGAGCAACGCAGGGCTTCGCTGCCCGAGATCTGGACGGGCGATCTGCCTGCTGCCGGTGAGCCGGTGCGGGATCTGCGCGCGCGGCCGTTACGCGATTTGCGCATCTCGGTCACCGACCGCTGCAACTTCCGCTGCACCTATTGCATGCCGCGCGATGTGTTCGACAGCCACTACACCTTCATGCCGCATTCGGCCTTGCTGTCGTTCGAAGAAATGGCGCGGGCTGCGCGAGTGTTTGCCGAGTTGGGTGTGGAGAAAATCCGGCTCACCGGTGGCGAACCCCTGATGCGCAAGAATCTGGAAGTGCTGATCGCCATGCTGGCCGAGATTCGCACGCCCAGCGGTCAGCCCCTGGATCTCACGTTGACGACCAACGGCAGCCTGCTCACGCGCAAGGCGCGCGCATTGAAGGATGCCGGGCTGAATCGCTTGACGGTGAGCATGGATGCGCTGGACGACGCGACCTTCCAGCGCATGAGCGATACCGATTACACGGCTACCGACGTGCTGCGCGGCATCGATGCCGCCGCCGACGCGGGGCTCGACAATATCAAGGTCAACATGGTCGTGCGGCGTGGCCTCAACGACGACCAGATCCTGCCGATGGCGCGCCAGTTTCGCGGCACGCCGCATGTGCTGCGCTTCATCGAATACATGGATGTGGGATCTACCAACGGGTGGAACCTGCAGGATGTGGTGCCCAGCGCCGAAATCGTGGCACGGCTGGGCGCGGCCTACCCGCTGTCGCCCTTGATCGACGATCCCATGGGGCGCGTGGCCGAACGTTGGCGCTATCTGGACGGCGCAGGCGAAGTCGGCATGATTTCCAGCGTGACGCAGGCGTTTTGCGGCGGCTGTACGCGCGCGCGCCTGTCGCCCGAAGGGCAGTTGTTCTTGTGCCTGTTTGCCGGCCACGGCCATGACCTGCGCGAAGTGCTGCGCGGGGATCAGGACGATGAACGGTTGCGCCGTCGGATCGCACAAATCTGGACCGCGCGTGGCGACAACTACTCGGAGCAGCGCAGCGCCGCCACGGGCCAAGGCCCGCGCGACGCCGAGCGTCCGGTCGAAATGAGTTATATCGGCGGATGAGATGTGAAGGGCGAGACGCTGCCCGCCCGCCTGTCAAGTCCCACCGGGATAAATCTCACCCCGATAAGTGCCGCCCGGCAAGCTTTACCCGATGGGGGGGGTGCCCGCTGGGGTTACCCGAAAAAGCTCGCCCCGATAATGTGGCGCTACGCCAGCCAGCGCGAGAAGTCGTAGTAGGCGACCTTCTCGCCGTCATACACCGGTGTGCCTGCTGGAATGCGGGCGAAGCCGCTTGCCCAGGGCAGCGAGCTGATGATGCCGGAACCTTGTTGGCTGAATGCGGTGAGCTCGACGTTGCCGCCGGTCGCCGTCGATGCGCGCACCCGCAAAAACTCTTCGCGGTCGTCATGATGCGGTTGCTCGGTTCGCAGCGTTTGCGCGTATACGGCCGGGAAAATATCGGCGCGGCCCTGGCGGCGTCGGATCAACGGCGATACCAGCAGCGTAAACACCGCAAAGGCCGACACGGGATTGCCAGGCAGGCAGACGATCGGCGTGCCGTCGATATGCGCCAGTGCCACCGGCTTGCCGGGCTTCATCTTCACACGCCACAAGTCGAGCGTGCCGCCCAGGCCTTCGATGGCCGGCTTGACCAGATCGCGTTCGCCAACCGACACCCCACCCACGCTCACGACCAGATCGCAATCGTCGACCAGCGTGCGCAGTGCGCGTTGCAGATCTTCCTTGGTATCGATGGCATGCAGCACATGCACGACCTCGGCGCCCAGACCGGTCGCCAACGTGGCCAGCATGATGCCGTTGGAGTTGTAGATCTGCGCCTCGCCGCGCGGCTCGCCTGGTGCCACCAGTTCGTCGCCAGTGGTGAGGATGCCGATGCGCACAGGCGTGAATACCGACACGTGGGCCACGCCTTGCGAGGCCAGCAACGTGAGATGGGCTGCCGTCAAACGCGTGCCTGCAGCAATGAGTTCGCGGCCGGTGGTGGTGTCTTCACCGCGTTTGCGCACGTGCTGTCCCGGGCGCGGGGCGACCAGCAGTTTGACCTCGCCGTCAGCTTCTTCCGTGTCTTCCTGCATGATCACGGTATCTGCCCCGGTGGGCATGATGCTGCCGGTAAACAGGCGCGTCGCGTGTCCGGGCGTGAGCGGCTGCGGCTTATCGCCGGCAAAGCTGCGTTCCTGGATAGGCAGCACCACGCCGGGCTGGAAGTCGATGGCGCGAATCGCATAGCCGTCCATCGCGCTGTTGTCGGCGGGCGGCAGATCCAGGGTGGCAATCACGACCTCGGCCAGGATGCGTCCTGCTGCGTGCGTCAACGCCACCTGTTCGGTGGTGCCGATCGGCACGCCGGCGTCGGCCAGGCGTTGTTGTGCATCGTCGAATGAAATCATTGCGAAGCTCCCTTGCGCGCCAAAGCAGTGCGTTTGAACTGCGCTGCGAAATTGCAGCTTTTGGCGCTATCCATTTGTTCGAGCAGAATGCCGTCCCATGCGGTGCGGCAAGCGCTGGTCGAGCCCGGCAGGCAAACGATCAGCGTGTCGTTGGCATAACCGGCCAAGGCGCGCGACTGAATCGCGGAGGCGCCGATTTCGGCAAACGACAGGTGACGGAACAACTCGCCAAATCCGATCACTTCCTTATCGAGCAGCACCGAAACGGCTTCGGGCGTGGCGTCCAATTGCGTGAAGCCCGTGCCGCCATTGGTGAAGACGACCTGCACCTCGGGGTCGGCGATCCAATCGCTCACCACCCGTCGGATCTGATAGATATTTTCGGGCACGATGTCGCGCCGGATGCATGCATGACCGGCGTGCGCCAGGCTCTCCGCCAGATAGTTGCCCGACGTGTCGTCGCCCGCCGTGCGGGTATTGCTCACGGTGAGTACCGCGCAGGCAAGGGATAGGGGATGCTCGTTCATGATGGCTCCTTCGATGGTGAGGACGCTGCCGCCCATTGCGCCGTGCGCTGGCTGTCGGTCGCACGCTGTTCGACCCAGAAGTCTTTCCCATCGGCAAGCGTTTCGCGCTTCCAGAAGGGCGCCCGGGTCTTGAGGGCGTCGATAATGAATTCACAGCCGCGAAACGCGTCGCCGCGATGGGCACTCGCCACTGCCACAAACACGATCTGCTCGCCATGGCCGAGCGCACCCACACGATGGATGATCTCGGTGTCGGTGAGCGGCCACCGGCTGCGGGCTTCGCGATCGATGGCCTCGAGTTCGCGTTCGCACATGCCGGGATAATGATCGAGAAACAGCGTGCTGGTGGCCTCGCCGGGCGCGTAATCGCGCACATAGCCCACGAATGTCACCACCGCGCCCATGTCGCCGGCGGCTCGGGCGCGCAGCGCCTGTTGGCTCAGTGCCGCATCGAAGTCGGATTTCTGAATGGTGATCATGGCCTAGCCCCCGGTCACGGGTTCGAACACGGCCACTTCGTCGCCGGCCGAAAGCGCGATGTCGGGTTGCGCATGCGTCTGATTGACGGCGAGCTTGAGCCGGGTGGCCTGGCTCAGATCGGGATACTTTTGCATGAGCGCCGCGAGCAGATCCGCGCCGCGCATGCCGGCCGCGACAGGCCACGCTTCGGTGCGTTTGCCGGTCAGTTCCGCGATGCGTGCAAAGTACAGCACATCAATCGTTGCGCCATTCGCCACTCTTGCCTCCAGATTTGTAGACCAACCGCACGCCGTCGATGACGATGCCTTTGTCGGCCGCCTTGCACATATCGTAAATCGTCAGCGCCGCGATGCTGCACGCCGTCATCGCTTCCATCTCGACGCCGGTCTTGTCGGCCGTGCGGCACGTGCTGCGGATCTCGATGCGATGCGTGGCATCGTCCAACGCAAAGTCCACGCCCACGAACGACAGCGGCAGGCTATGGCAAAGCGGGATCAATTCGGCGCACCGCTTGGCCGCCAAAATCGCCGCCACGCGCGCGGTATTGAGCACTTCGCCCTTGCCTTGGCCCGGTTGCGTGAGCAAGCCGTACGCTTGCGCGTTCATGCGCACCGTGGCGCATGCGATCGCCGTGCGCGCGGTGGGCGTTTTGGCGCCGACGTCGACCATGGTGATCTGGCCGGCATCGTCTAAATGGGAAAGCGTGGGAACGGTATCGGACATGATGGATGCGTAATAGACGTACGGCGGCTAATGATAGACGAGTGGCGGATCGCGGATGATAATGCCCTGAATGCCAAGCCAATTATGTCAGGAGATCCTATGACGACGCGCACGCCCGATGGAAATTCCGAGTTCGACAGCCTCTTGCCGCCATTGCGGGTCGACCGCCGGGGCTTTATGACGACGACCCTCGCCACGGGCTTTGCGCTGGCCGCGGGGCAGGTTCAGGCGCAAACCGCCGTCAAGACCGACGTCGACGGCCTCACGGCAGGTGCCGTCGAGATCCCGGTGAAGGGCGAAAAGATTCCTGCCTACCGCGCGATGCCGGCCGGTAAGCAAAATCTGCCGGTGGTACTGGTGGTGTCGGAGATTTTCGGCGTGCACGAGTACATCCAGGATGTGTGCCGCCGCCTGGCGAAGGCCGGCTATCTGGCGATCGCGCCCGAGCTGTTCGCGCGTCACGGCGACGCGACCAAATACACGGATATTCCCAAGCTGCAGGCCGAGATCATTGCCAAGGTGCCCGACGCGCAAGCGATGGGCGACCTGGATGCCGCAGCGGCGTGGGCCGCCACCCAGGGGGGCGATCCCGAGAAGCTCGCGATCACGGGCTTCTGCTGGGGCGGGCGCATCGTGTGGCTGTATTCGGCCCACAATCCCAAACTGAAGGCCGGCGCCGCCTGGTACGGCCGGTTGAAGGGGTCGCCCGATGACCTCCGCCCGCTCAACCCGATCGATCTGGTCGAGAAGCTCAACGCACCGGTGATCGGCGCCTACGGCGAGAAGGATGCCGGGATTTCGTTGGCGGATGTGGACGATATGCGCAATGCGCTCAAGACCGGTTCGGCTGCCGCGCAGGCGTCACGCATCGACCTGTATGCGGAAGCGCCGCACGCGTTCCATGCCGACTATCGGCCCAGCTATCGCGAGGCTGCCGCCAAGCAGGCTTGGGTGCGAATGCTGGACTGGTTCGCGCAGAAGGGCGTGAGCGCTTAAGCGGCCGTTTATTTCGCGGGATCGGGCAGCGCACCCGTGACCTCGGCGATCCCGCGCTTCATATCATCGTATTGCATGGTGCGATCGATCTGCAGGCTTTGCAGCACGCCCATGCAGCCGTTCACATTACGGCGGCGCATGTCTTCCAGTGCCTCGCGGCCATGTACGCGGCCGGCCTCGTAAAGCGCATCGAAGCGCTCGCCCGAAAACCCGTATTCCCGCCCGAAGCGCAGCAGATTGGTCCGCATGTTGTCATGCTGCGCGGCCACGTCGGGTGCGGCGGCGCCGCACACTTCGGCTGCCCCATTGCTGGCGCCGGAGGTATTGATCAACTGCTCGTACATCGTCTGATCGAACGCGATCGGCTCTGCGGCATGGGCGGCGCCCGCGAGCAGCGCGATCGGCAGGGCGCGGGCAACACGCCACAGCGGTGACGTGCGGACAAGCAGGGTTCGAATAGTCATCACGATTGGGTGGAGTGGGTGAGGTAGCCGCCGATTCTATTACCGGTGCGCGGCGCGTGACAGGCATCGCGCCGTTACGATCGTGTCAGGGTGTACGCGAACGTATCGCGCTCCGACGGCTGCGTCGGGTTGTCATGGCAACCCTCTATGATGTGGGGTTGCGCGCATCCGCGCGTGTGCTTTTTTACCTTGGAGATCTTCATGACCATCAAAGTCGGCGATCGCGTACCGGACGGTACGTTGACGGAATTCATCGAAACCGAAACGCCCTCGTGTTCGCTGGGCCCCAACGTTTTCCAGGTGGCCGATCTGGTCAAAGGCAAGAAGATCGCTTTGTTTGCCGTGCCGGGCGCCTTTACGCCCACCTGCTCGGCCAAGCACCTGCCGGGTTACCTGGCCCAGGCCGATGCGCTGCGCGCCAAAGGTGTGGACGAAATCTGGTGCGTGTCGGTCAACGACGCGTTCGTGATGGGCGCCTGGGGCCGCGAGCAGCATTCGGCTGGCCGTGTGCGCATGCTGGCCGACGGCGCTGCCGCGTGGACGCGCGAGCTCGGCCTCGAGCTCGATCTGAATGCCCGCGGCATGGGCGTGCGTTCGCAGCGCTATTCCGCGTTGCTGGATGACGGCGTGGTCAAGCAGCTCAACGTGGAAGGCGCAGGCAAGTTCGAAGTCAGCGACGCCGACACGATGCTGTCGCAGCTCTGATTTTTATTTGATTGACCTCGCCATGCGTCCAATCGGGCGCATGGCGCGCTCCGGCATTGGCGCCGGATGCTGCTCTTGCCGCTTTTATGCTGACCACGCTTCACGCTTTTTCTTCCCTTTACGCCGCCACGCTTTTGATGATGCTGGGCAGTGGCCTGTTCAACACCTACATGGGGTTGCGACTCACCTCGCAATCCGTGAGCGAAGTGTGGGTGGGTGCGCTCATCGCCGGTTATTACCTGGGCCTGGTGTTCGGTGCGCGGTTGGGACACAAATTGATTATCCGCGTAGGACATATCCGCGCGTTCACGGCGTGCGCCGCGATCGCCACGGCGATGGTGCTGGCGCAGACGCTCGTCGATGCCATTCCCGTATGGATGTTGTTCCGCATCATCTCCGGCGTGGCGATGGTGACGCAGTTCATGGTGCTGGAAAGCTGGCTGCATGAGCAGACGCCCAACGAGCAACGCGGGCAGGTATTTTCGTTTTACATGGTGGTGTCCAACCTCGGCGTAGTGCTGGGGCAATTGGCGCTGACCGTCTTTCCCGGCGCGATCGATTTGCGCCCGCTGATTCTGGTGGGCGTGTGCATGGTGATGTGCCTGGTGCCGATCGCGATTACGCGTCGCTCGCACCCGCCGTCGCCGCTGCCTGCGCCACTGGATTTCAAGTTCTTCGCCGGCCGCGTGCCACTGTCGCTCACGGTGATTTTTATCGCCGGCAACTTGTCGGGCGCGTTCTACGGCTTGGCGCCGGTGTTCGGCACCAAAGCCGGACTCACCACCACCGAGGTGGCGCTGTTCGTGGCCACCGGCGTGGCGGCGGGGCTGGTGTCGCAATGGCCGGTGGGCTGGCTCTCCGATCGCATCAATCGGCCAGGGTTGATGCGGTTCAATGCCATCATGTTGATGGTGCTTTCGGTACTGCTGTGGGGCCTGTTCGACTTGCCGTTCTGGGCCATGCTGCTGTTGTCGGGTTTGATGGGCGCGTTGCAATTTACGCTGTATCCCCTGGGGGCGGCGTTTGCCAACGATCACGTCGAGCACGAACGGCGCGTCGGGCTGGCCGCGGTGCTGCTGATCACGTACGGCTTGGGCGCGTGCGTGGGGCCGCTGATCGCCGGGGGCTTGATGTCCCTCTTCGGGCCGCATAGCTATTTCATGTTTATCTCGGGGTGCGCGGCCTTGCTCGTGTGGCAGATTCGTCCGGCGCGCGTGACTAATGCCCACCAGGTTGAGGAAGCGCCCGTGCACTTCGTGCCCATGGCCACCAGCCTGGAAAGCACCGCGACCGTGGTGGTGCTGGATCCGCGGGTGGATTTGGACGTAGACATCACGATGGAAGGCATCGTGCAGCCTCAGGATGCCGACACGGCCTCGGTACCGGAAGAGGGGGCCGTGCTGGCCGCGCAGGCAGCGGCTGCGCCTTATGAGCCGCCGCCGGAAAGCAGCGTGGAGACAGTGCCTGAGGGGGATGGTGAGGGTGAGGCGGTCGTTGGGGCCGGCGACGAGGATGTGTCGCGACCGAGTGCGCCTGAAGTGCCGCAACACCATGCGTTTCCCGAGGCGGGCGGTACGGCAGCAGGCGCTGCGGCGACGGCCTCTCCCGTAATCGCGGGCGGGCTGGTGCAAGTCGAAACCAAGCGCCCGCTGACCGCCGATATTGGGCATGCTGCGCCCGTGGCCGACCCGAGGGCGCTCCCGCCGACGCCCGATTCGACGCCCGCGAAGCGTGCATTGGACAATGACCCGCGCGCCAATGAACCGCTGGCCAATGCGGCGCCCGAGCCGATCCCCGACGGAGCGGCTACGGCGGAGCCCAAGCCTACCAAGGCGCCATAAGCGCAATCGTTGCCACGGCCAGGATCAGGCCCAGCACATTGAGGCGGCTGACGTGCTCTTTGAAGAGCACGGCGCCGGCCAATGTGCCCACGGCGATCACGCCGATGTTCATGGTGGAGAACACCACTGCCGGATCGTTGGGCAGGTTCTGGTGCGCGCGAATATAGGTGTAGATGTTCGCAAAGTTCATGACGCCCAGCACCACGCCAGCCAGGCAGTCGCGGCTGCGCCAGCGCACGCGGGTGATGAGCAGATAGCCAAAGATCACCACGCCGGCCAATAGAAACGCCAACAGCAAGCCATTGCCGAACGCCGTGCCCGATTTGGCGACCTGTTTGAACAGCACATCGATCACGCCATAGCCCAGCCATACGGCCAGCGGCCACACCCACACCGGCACGGGGGACGTACCGGCCGTATCCGTTTCAGGGGCCGGTTTGCGCGTTTTGGCCAGCAGGCACAGCAGCGCGATCAATCCCAGTGCGATTGCCGCACCCTTGCGGGCAGTCAGCGTATCGCCGAAGAAGAGAAACGCCGCTACAACCGGAATGAACACCGACAAGCGCTGCGCCGCATCGCTGCGCACGATACCCACATGCCGGACTGCACGGCCCATGGCCACGAACACCGTCGGCAACAGAATGCCCAAGGCGATCAACACGCCCCAGGGTGTGCCGGTGTTATCGAGTGCTGAAAGATTGGCGCCCAGCAGCAGCCAACACGCCAACGCCGCGATCACATAATTGACGGCAATGGCCTGGCGGATGTCGATATCGAATCGGCGCGCCAGTTTGAGCAGGATCGCGACCGTGACACTGCACAGCACGCTGGTGATCAAAAACAGAAATCCGGGATTCATCGACATAGTGCGTGCGCCGTGCTGGAGAGGGATGAGGGATCGGTTGTAGCAGAGGAGGGTGAAACGGCATGTCGAGAGACGGCATGCGGTGAAGCGGGGTGGGGTGAGACAGTACTCGGCGAAGCTGGCGGCGCCGATGACTCAGGCGAGGCACGAAGCGTGTCCGGACGCAATCCCAACTGCGCGAGCAATTCTACGTCGGCGTTGGATTCCGGGTTGGGCGTGGTGAGCAGCGTATCGCCGTAGAAAATCGAATTTGCGCCCGCCATGAGGCAGAGCGCCTGTTCGGCCGGCGACAGATCGGTCCGCCCGGCCGAGAGCCGCACCCGCGCCAGCGGCAGGGCGATACGCGCCACTGCGATGGTGCGCACGAACTCCAGAACGTCCAAATCGGCGGCGTCGGCCAAAGGTGTGCCGGCGACGCGAACCAGCCGATTGATCGGCACCGATTGCGGTTGGGGGCTGAGCATCGTCAACTGGGCAATGAGCGCCGCGCGCTGCTCGCGCGACTCGCCCATGCCCACGATGCCGCCGCAGCAGACGTTGATGCCGGAGTCGCTTACGTGCGCCAGCGTATCGAGGCGTTCCTGGTAGGTGCGCGTGCTCACGATCCGACCGTAGAACGTGGGGGCCGTATCGAGATTGTGGTTGTAGTAATCGAGGCCGGCTGTTTTAAGCGAGCGGGCCTGCGCGCCGTCGAGCATGCCGAGCGTGACACAGGTCTCCAGTCCCAATGCCTTGACCTCGCGGATCATCTCGGCCACGCGTTCGAGATCGCGATCTTTCGGACGCTTCCAGGCGGCGCCCATGCAGAAACGCGTGGCGCCTTGATCGCGGGCTATGCGTGCCGCCTTCAGCACGTCCGCCAGTGGCATCAGCTTCTCCGCTTTAACGGCCGTGTCGTGATGCACCGATTGCGGGCAATAACCGCAATCTTCAGGGCATCCGCCGGTTTTGATCGACAGCAAACTCGATAGCTGAACCTCGTACGGATCGAAATGATCGCGCAGCACCGATTGCGCACGTTGAATCAGATCGCTGAAGGGCAGCGCATACAGCGCGAGAATCTCGCCAGTGGTCCAGGCGGGTGGCGATGCAGACACGATGGCGGCGGGGAGAGCGCAGTGTTCGGGTGAGGGCGTCATGGTCCGAGCGATGTAATGCAGGAAAGCGCGGATATTAGGGAGAAGGACTCATGGACTGCAATGTGGCAAATTTAGGCGTATTTGGCTTCGCATTGGGCGCGTTTGGCGGATGAACCCGCCGCGTTGCATGCGTTTGGTGGACAACGTGCTGCCAACGCCTGCGATCTTGAGGGGCTCAGAAATTTGTTATTGAATGTAATTCACGCGGGGGTGAGGGCGATAGCGGCGACTCAGCAACCAAGCAACCAGCAGCAGAACCGCCGTGCATCGGGAGTTGGCTCATTCATCGGCGCGAAGCGAGGCTATTGTGTGATGCAGATGCAGTAGCGCAAATTGAACAGACGGATAGAAGCCGCGTCAGCAATTCGACGATTGGGGGCAAGTGCTCGATCTGCCGATTAGGACTAAAGGAGGGGGGCGCCACGAATGTAGGCAGGCAAATCTGCGTGGATCGTATCGACCATGCGGGATACGGCAGTGCTGCGTTTCGGTCGTGCAAAAACAAAAAAGCCCGCTACGAATAATCGTGCGAGGCTCTTTGCTTCGTGCAGAAAGATTTGGCGGAGCGGACGGGGCTCGAACCCGCGACCCCCGGCGTGACAGGCCGGTATTCTAACCAACTGAACTACCGCTCCGCAGCGGCTTACGTCACATACTTCAAACAACTATTTTACTTCAACTACTGAACTGCAACTTCGATACTGCTGCCAAAAAATCTTGGCGTCCCCAAGGGGATTCGAACCCCTGTACTCACCGTGAAAGGGTGATGTCCTAGGCCTCTAGACGATGGGGACCGGACCGTACAAACTACATTCCTCGCAGCGCTTTGACTGGTGGAGGTAAGCGGGATCGAACCGCTGACCTCTTGCATGCCATGCAAGCGCTCTCCCAGCTGAGCTATACCCCCGTCAACTAGATATTTTTGCTTCTTTCGTAGCGCCTTTTTGTTGCCAATCAGTCGCTTCGTTTTCGCTAGATATTTAGTGCGTGCCGCGAAGAAACGAGATTATGCACGAAGTTTTTTGAGTGTGCAAGTCGATGGGCGGAAAAACATAAAAAAGATCAAAAAATTTTTGAGGCATACGATATGCGGGCGTTTCCGATTCACAAAAACGAGGAGTTGCCGTGCATCCAGTCACCTCATTTCCAGTGCGCGCACTGGGTACCACCGATATGTCCATCACGCGCGTAGGCTTTGGCGCGTGGGCGTTGGGCGGTGGCGATTGGGCCCGTGGATGGGGCGCGCAAAACGATGCCGATTCGATCGCGGCGATCCAGCATGCGGTGCGCCGCGGCATCAATTGGATCGATACCGCGGCGGTGTATGGCCTGGGTCATTCGGAGACCATCATCGGCGAGGCGTTGAAAGGATTGTCGCGTTCGGAGCGGCCGTTGATTTTTACCAAGGGCGGATTGCGTTGGGACGATCACGATCGGCAAGCCGCACCGCGGCGGGTGGGCGACCCGGATAGTTTGCGCGAGGAGATCGACGCTTCGCTCAAGCGCCTGGGCGTGGATGCGATTGACCTTTATCAAATGCATTGGCCCACAGACGACGGCACGCCCGTGGAGGCCTATTGGCAGGTGCTGCTCGACGCGAAACGCAGTGGCAAGGTGCGCGCGGTGGGGCTCTCCAATCACAACGTGGCGCAGCTCGAGGCGGCTGAGCGGCTGGGTCACGTCGATACGCTACAGCCGCCGTTTTCGGCGATTCAGCGCAGTGCGGCCGACGATGTATTGCCGTGGTGCGAGCGTCACGATACCGGTGTGATCGTATACAGCCCGATGCAGTCGGGGTTGTTGACGGGCACGATGACGCCGGCCCGCGTGCGCGCGCTGGGCCACGACGATTGGCGTGCGGGTCATGTGGAATACACCTCTCCGCGCCTCGAACGCAATCTCGCATTGGCCGACGCCATGAAGCCGCTGGCGCAGCGCCACGGGGCCACCACGGCAGCCGTTGCGATTGCGTGGACGCTCGCCTGGCCCGGCGTTACCGGCGCGATCGTGGGCGCCCGTAGTCCCGCGCAGGTCGACGACTGGTTGGCAGCGGCCACGTTGGAGCTCGACGACGTTGATCTGGATGTGGTGGCCGATGCCATCGCACGCACCGGCGCGGGTATCGGACCCGCACGGCCGCCACGCCGTGAAGATGAATCCGTGCTGGATATCTTGCCGAGCCTGTCGCTGTAGCGTGGGACCGATCGGGGGCTGATCGCTCAACCGTCGAGCCCTATGCTTACCGGCGACGCATGCGCCACGACATGCCGGCCGCGAGCATCAGGCCCACGATTAGCAGGGCAGGGCTATCGCCCCAGCGGGTATAGGGCGTCAAGCCCGTCATGCCTTGCACCGAAACTTCGAGCACGCCGGAGGTATGCGACGGGATCGAGTCGGTGACGCGGCCTCGCGCATCGATCAGCGCGGTGAGGCCGGTGTTGGTGGCCGCGAGCATCGGGCGCGCGGTTTCGATCGTGCGCAAACGACCAATCTGAAGATGCTGGCGCAAGGCCCACGAGTCGCCGAACCAGCCAAGATTGCTGACGTTGGCCAGGATGGTGGCCCCAGGCGCGCCGTCGGCACCTGCTCGAATGGCAGGCAATAGTTCGTCGCCGAACAGATCTTCGTAGCAGATGTTGAACGCAATGTGCTGGTCGCGCACGGCAAACGGTGTCTGCCGTTCGGGGCCACGATTGAAGTCGCCCAGCGGGATCTGCATGGCGTTCACGAACCAACGGAACCCGGTGGGCACATACTCGCCAAATGGCACCAGATGGCGCTTGTCGTACAGGCGGTCGACCGTGGCGGTTTCGAGCGATTCGGCGGACGTGTTGCCGTCGAAGGCGACCACGCTGTTGGTGTAGATGGACTGCCCATCGGCGCCTGTGCGATGCAGCGGAACGCCCATCGCAAACGTAGCGTTGGTTTTGGCAGCCAGGCTGCGCCAGATTTCCCAGGTATTGGGCGGCAACTGATCCTGAAACACCGGTAGCACCGTTTCGGGCAGCAGCACGAAGTCGGGCGCAGGCTTGCCGGCAGACGGAGGCTGCGCGGCCAGACGCATATGCTTGATGATGCCTTGTTCCATCAGCGCCGGTTCGAACTTTTGCGACTGCGGCACATTGCCTTGCACAAGGCGCACGGCCAATGGATTGCCGGTGGGGCTGGACCAGCCGATGAAGGCGATGGCGCCGCCGATCACCACCAGCGCACCGGCCACACTCAGCGTGAGCGCACGCTGGCGCCAGGCGAGGCCGTTGGCCGCGAGCAGCGCCACGGCGCCGGCCACGAACGCTGCGGCGAAAGCCAGGCCGTAGGCACCGAAGATCGGTGCCCAGCCGGCAAGCGGGCTATCGACGTGACCGTAGGCAATGTTGAGCCACGGAAAGCCCGACATGATCACGCCACGCAGCCATTCGAAGGCGGTCCAGGTGGCCGCCCAGGTGGCCGTATGCCGCAGCCAGGTCACCGCGCCGGGGGCGCGTCCGGGTTGCGCGGCGGCGGGCCGTACGGTCAGCCAGCGCGCCAGGGCGCATGCGGCCGCCGGATACAGCGCCAGATAGGCGGCGAGCGCCAGCACTCCACCGGCGGCCAGGGGGGCCGCCATGTAGCCGTACACATGCAGGCTGATGTAGAGCCAATACAGGCCCACGGCATAGGTGACGAGCGCGAAAAGGCCGCCATCGAGCGCGGCGCGGCGCACGCTGGGTGCAGTGAGGGTCAACCGGGCCAAAAAGCCCAAGCTCACGATTTGCGCGACGGCCAAGAGCACCGTGGGAAGTGGCCCCGGCGCAAAGCTCAGCGCCTGCAGGGCACCTGCCAGCGCCAATGCGCCGCGCCGCATCCAGGCGGCTCGGGGCGAGGGCTTGAGGGGCACTGCCGTGGTCACGTCAGGCGCCGTTGCTGCCCGGGGTTTCCGGGGCGTCGGCTGCAGCTGGGGCCAGGCGCGTGACCCGCAACCACAGTGCGCGGCGCGCATCGGCACGCAGCACATCCACGCGCAGATCGCCATGCTGGGCGTAGTCGCCGCGGCGGGGAATGCGGGCGAGTTCACCGCTCAGCCAGCCGCCGAGGGTGTCGTAATCGTCTTCGGGGAAGTCGGCTTCGAAGGCTTCGTTGATGCGATCCAGATCCGTCGCGGCCATCACGCGCCAGCGATTTTCGCCTTCGGCAAAAATGGTCGTGGCTTCGTCTTCGTCGAATTCATCTTCGATTTCGCCGACGATCTGTTCGAGCACGTCTTCCATCGTGACGAGACCCGAAATGCCGCCATGCTCATCGATGACGATGGCCTGATGGTTGCGGCGCTCGCGGAATTCGTGCAACAGCACGTTCAAGCGCTTGCTTTCGGGAATGAAGACGGCAGGCCGCAGCAACGATCGCACTTCGATACCGGGTTCGAGCATGCAGCGCAGCAGATCCTTGGCAAGCAGAATGCCAATGATGTTGTCGCGATCGCCTTCGAACACAGGGAAGCGTGAGTGCGCGGTTTCGATGACCATGCCGAGCAGCGGCTGCAGCGGCAGCGCGATGTCGAGCGTATCCATGCGGGAGCGGGGCACCATGATGTCGCCGACAGTGCGCTCGGACACGGCCAGCGCGCCCTTGATCATCGCGTACGACTCGGCGTCCAGAAGATCGCGCTCGTGAGCGGCTTCGAGAATGGCCTTGATGCCCTCACGATCCTCGGGTTCGCGTCGAACCAGGGACAACATGCGGTCTAACAGGGATTTGGGGGAAGACTTGGCGGCGCGTGTGGCGTCCGCATCGGGGGCAGGGAGAGGGTCGGGCATCGTCCAGGAGGACAAGTTTTGGAAGCTTGAGGATAACCGAATATCTCAAGCATATTTGTAACTGTGCGGTGCAGGGTTATAGGGACAAGTACGGATCCGCAATGCCCATGCGCGCCAACGCCGCCGTTTCCAGCGCTTCCATGTGGCGTGCATCCTCATCGTCCAGATGGTCGTAACCCAGCGCATGCAGGGTGCCGTGGATGGTGAGGTGGGCGGCATGATCTTCGAACCGCTTGCCCTGTTCGCGGGCTTCGCGCACCAGCACCGGCTTGCAAATCACGATATCGCCGCGCGCCACGCCGTCAGGACCCACGCCGTATTCGAACGTGAGCACATTGGTGGCATAGTCGCGTTCGCGAAAATCGCGGTTGAGCCGACGGCCTTCGGCCTGGCCGACGAGGCGGATGCTCAATGCCGCCGTCTGAGCCAGTTCGGGGGCGTCTTCGAACGCGGCGGCCAGTGCGCGGCCAACCCAGCGCCGCAGACGCCAGCGCGGCAGTCTGGGTTCGGCGACGCCGTATTGCACCGATAACGCAAAATCAGGCATGGCCATCGTGCTCGGCCGCCTGTTCGTACGCATCCACAATGCGCGCTACCAAGGGGTGCCGCACCACATCGCGGCTGGTGAAGCGCGTGGTGGCGATGCCATTGACGGCTTCGAGCACCGTGACCGCATGCGCCAGCCCGCTCTTGTGGCCGCGCGGCAGATCGACCTGCGACGGATCGCCGGTAATCACGGCCTTGCTGCCGAAACCGATCCGCGTGAGGAACATCTTCATTTGCTCGGGCGACGTGTTCTGGGCTTCGTCCAGGATCACGAACGCATGATTGAGCGTGCGGCCGCGCATGTAGGCGAGCGGTGCAATTTCGATGGCCTGCTTTTCAAACAGCTTTTGTACGCGCTCGAAACCCATCAGGTCGTACAGCGCGTCGTACAAGGGCCGCAAGTAAGGATCGACCTTCTGCGCCAGGTCGCCAGGCAGAAAGCCCAGGCGTTCGCCCGCCTCGACGGCCGGACGGGTGAGCACGATGCGTTGCACGGTTTCGCGTTCGAGGGCGTCGATCGCGCACGCCACGGCCAACCAGGTCTTGCCGGTGCCGGCCGGACCCACGCCGAACGTGATGTCGTGCTTGAGGATGTTGTTGAGATAGTCGCGCTGGCGTGGCGTGCGGGGCCGCAAATCGCTGCGGCGGGTGCGCAACGCGATCACGTCGCCTTCATCGTCCAGCGGCGGCAGTTCGAGCGTGGCGTCGGCCACTGCCGCCGCAGGCGTTTTCTGGTTGACGCGCTCCGCGGCCGCCTTGGCCGCCAGTTCGGCCGCCTGCGCTGCGGCGGCTTGCGCCTTCATCTCGACCACGCCCAACTGAATATCTTCGACGTTCAGTTCGCGATGCACGGCCTGTTGATGAAACCGGCGCAACGACCGCGCGGCCAGTTCGGCGTTCTCGCCGTCCAGCGTGACGCGATTGCCGCGGCGTGCCAACTGCACGTCGAAACCGTCGGCGATCTGCTTCAGGTTTTCGTCCAGCGGGCCGCAGAGGTTGGCCAGGTGATGGTTGTCGCCATCGAGATTGACGATTTCGGGCAGGGCACGGCGGCGGGGCGCACGCGCGGTACTCATTGCGCGGGCTCCAGGGCCCGATCGCTATCGGCCATCACCACGCTGCCGCGCAGCGAATTCGTGTGCGCCTGCGTGATTTCCACGTCGATCATCTGACCGATGAGCCGCGCGGGCCCCGGGAAATTAACCGTGCGGTTGTTCTCGGTGCGGCCCATCAGTTCGGTCACATCGCGGCGGGCGTGGCCTTCGACGAGTACCCGTTCGACTTTGCCCAGCATATTGCGGCTGATCTCGGCGGCTTGCTCGTTGATGCGGGCCTGCAGCCGCTGCAACCGTTGCAGCTTGACCGGCTGCGGTGTGTCGTCGTGCAGATCGGCGGCCGGTGTGCCCGGGCGGCGCGAGTAGATGAACGAAAACGAGGTATCGAAGCCGACGTCGTCGATGAGCTTCATGGTCTTCTCGAAATCGGCTTCGGTCTCGCCGGGGAAGCCGACGATGAAGTCGGACGACAGCGTGAGGTTGGGGCGTGCCGCGCGCAGCTTGCGCACGACCGATTTGAATTCGAGCGTGGTGTAGCCGCGCTTCATGGCGGCCAGCACGGGGTCGCTGCCGGCTTGCACCGGCAAATGCAGGAACGACACCAGCTTGGGCAGGCGCGCATACGCTTCGATCAGGCGGGCCGTCATTTCCTTCGGATGCGAGGTGGTGTAGCGGATGCGTTCGATGCCTGGAATCTCGTGCACGTACTCGAGCAGCATGGCGAAGTCGGCAATCTCGCTGGTATCGCTCATCCGGCCGCGATACGCGTTGACGTTCTGGCCCAGCAGCGTCACTTCCTTAACGCCCTGGTCGGCCAGATCGGCGACTTCGATCAGCACGTCGTCGAACGGGCGCGACACTTCTTCGCCGCGGGTATACGGCACCACACAGAAGCTGCAGTACTTGCTGCAGCCTTCCATGATCGACACGAACGCCGTTGGGCCGTCGATACGGGCAGGCGGCATGGCATCGAATTTTTCGATTTCAGGGAAGCTGATGTCCACCTGCGAACGGTTCTGCAGCTTGCGCTGGCGGATGAGTTCCGGCAGGCGATGCAACGTTTGCGGGCCGAACACGACATCCACATACGGTGCGCGCTTGACGATGGCCTCGCCTTCCTGGCTCGCCACACAGCCGCCCACGCCGATCACCAGGTCGGGATTGAGCAGCTTCAGATGCTGTACGCGGCCCAGATCCGAAAACACCTTCTCTTGCGCTTTTTCGCGCACCGAACAGGTGTTGAACAGGATGACGTCGGCATCCTCGGGCGTATTCGTGATCTCCAAACCCTGATCTTCGCGCAGGACGTCGGCCATTTTGTCCGAGTCGTACTCGTTCATCTGGCAGCCGAACGTGCGGATGAACAGCTTGCGCGTTTTCGCGGGCGTCTCGGCAGTCGGGGTGAGGGGCGTGGGGGCGGGGGATGCGTTGGGCATCCGTTTGAGCGGTGTTTCTTGCATGGTGGCCGTGACGGGTTTAGATCCCGGGGGCAAAAAGAGGAAAAAAGGAGTTTAGCGCGCCTGGGGGGAAAACGTGGGGCGATCCGCCGGGGGCTCGCGTTGAATGCCCGCGCGATAGGTGTGAGGCAGAGCGCGAAGACGAGGAACAGGGCGCAGATGCCAGCGACAGCGCGCGGATGCGTTGGGGGGCGGCCCCTGTGTTGCATATCCAATACGCATGCGCAGCTACTAGACGGTTACGATAGCGCCTTCAAAATTCCAGACTGATCAGATGCCGCTGCCTCCCCTTCCTAAACCGGGCGCCCCGTTCGCCGGTGTGCCCACGGCGCCCAAGCGCGGCTTGGTCGTTGTGCTGGCCGTCCTGGCCGTGCTGGCGCTCGTGGCGTTGGCCTGGTTTGTCGATCGCCCGCTGGCGCTCGAACTCCAGCAGGAAGTAACGCCGGCCTGGCGCAAGATTGCGCGGCTGTACGACGATCTGGGCGATAGCGAGAAGTACTTGATCGTCGCCTTGATTTTGTACATCTGGTCGTTGGTAGGCATGCGCCGCGGCTGGACCTGCCCGATCCGTGCCGGTTTCGACCGGGTGGCGCGTTGCAGCCTGTTCCTGATCGTCACGATGGCGATCAGCGGGTTGGTGACGTGGATCCTGAAAATGGTCGTGGCGCGCTCGCGTCCGGAATTGCTGCACAACACCGGCTTTTATGGCTTGGGCGATATGTTTTCGGGCGATCCCTTCGACTCGTTTCCGTCCAGCCACACGTTGACGGCCTTCGCAGTGGCATTCGTGATCGGTGCGATTGCCCCGCGTTTGCGGATTCTGGCGGTCGTGCTGGCGTTTGGCGTGGCCTTTGCCCGTATGGCGATTCAGCAGCACTTTCTGTCCGACGTGCTGGCCTCGGCCTGCATCGCCTGGGCAATCGCGACATACATGGCGCCGCGCATGTTGAGCCCGGCTTACACCTGGCCCGTGCGCACGCCGTGGCGCTGGTGGCAACGCGGGTAATCCGCGAGCTCGCTGTCCGAGCTAGAGCGGGGCCGTCAGCGGCGGCCAGTAAAAAACCCGGCACCGTAAGGTGGCCGGGTTTTTTATGCCTGCGCCTGGATGCAGGGCAGCCGAAGCGCAGTAAAAATAATGAAACAGCAGCGCATGGCAACGCGTGCAGTGGGGTCAGGCAGAACGGCCCTTGCGGGCCATCCGCGTTAAGCCACTTCGACGTCGTCTTTCTTGACGGGCTTGACCATGTCTTCGCGCTTCACGCCCATCCACATGGCGAGCGCGGCGGCCACGAACACCGACGAGTAGATACCGAACCAGATACCGATCAACAGCGCCAGTGCAAAGTAATGCAGCGACGGGCCGCCGAAGATCAGCATCGAGCCCACCATCAGCGTGGTCGAACCGTGGGTGATGATGGTGCGCGAGATCGTTTGCGTGATCGCGCTGTTGATCACCTCGGTGGTATCGGCTTTGCGGTACTTGCGGAAGTTTTCGCGGATTCGATCCATGATCACGACCGACTCGTTGACCGAGTAGCCGAGCACCGCGAGCACCCCCGCGAGCACGGGGAGCGAGAACTCCCATTGGAAGAACGCGAAGAAGCCGAGAATGATCACCACATCGTGAAGGTTGGCGATCACCCCGGCCACGGCGAATTTCCATTCGAATCGTATGCCGAGATAGACCATGATGCCGATCACCACCACGATGAGCGCCATCAGGCCGTTATGCACGAGCTCCTCGCCGACCTGCGGGCCCACGAATTCGACTCGGCGCAGTTCGACGTCGGGACTCACTTCTTTGAGACCCTTCAACACGACTTCGCTTTGCGCGGCCGAGGTTTGACCCTCGCCCAGCGGCAAGCGAATCATGACGTCGCGCGAAGTGCCGAAGTTGGCGACCTGGAAGTCGGTATAGCCGAGCTTGGTGACGGCACCGCGGACCGTTTCGAGCTGCACGGCCTGCGGATAGTTGACTTCCATCAACGTGCCGCCGGTGAACTCGATCGACAGATGAAACCCGCGCACGATGATGAAAAACACCGCCAGCAGGAAAGTGATCAGACTGATGGCGTTCAGCACCAATGCATGGCGCATGAACGGGATAGTGCGGTGGATTCGGAAGAATTCCATGTGACTGAGACGCCTGTATTCGTGCTTAGTTTTGCTTGGGTTTCCAGACTTCGCCGATCGAGATCGAGGCGAGCTTGCGCTTGCGGCCGTACCAGAGGTTCGCCAGGGCGCGCACGCCGACCACCGAGGTAAACATCGACGTCAGAATGCCCAGGCAGTGAACGACGGCAAAGCCGCGAACCGGACCCGAACCGAATGCCAACAGGGCCAGGCCGACGATCAGCGTGGTCAGGTTGGAGTCGAGAATGGTGCCCCACGCGCGTTCGAAACCGTGGTGGATCGCCTGCTGCGGCGAGGCGCCATTGCGTAACTCTTCGCGGATCCGTTCGTTGATGAGTACGTTGGCGTCGATCGCCATCCCCAGCGTGAGCGCGATGGCCGCGATACCGGGCAGGGTCAGCGTAGCCTGCAGCATCGACAGCAATGCCAGCAGCAGCAACACGTTGAACGCCAGGCCGAGCGTCGAGAAAATCCCGAACAACTGGTAGTAGACGATCATGAAGATCGCGATGGCCAGAAAGCCATACAGCGTGGAGTTGAACCCCTTACTGATGTTGTCGGCGCCCAGGCTGGGGCCGATCGTGCGTTCTTCGATGATGGACATCGGCGCCGCCAGCGAGCCCGCGCGCAGAAGCAGAGCGGTATCGGCGGCCTCTTCGGCGCTCATGCTGCCGGAGATCTGCACCTGTCCACCCGCGATTTCGCTACGGATGACCGGCGCCGTGACCACTTCGCCACGTCCGTTTTCGAACAGCAGAATGGCCATGCGGTTGCCGACGTTGTCGCGCGTGGTGTCACGGAAGATCCGCGCGCCTTGCGAGTCCAGCGTCAGGTGAACCGCCGCCTGTTGCGTCTGGCCGTCGCGGCCCGGCTGCGCGTCTTGCAGGTTTTCACCCGTGAGCACCACCTGGCGGCGCACCAGAATCGGGCGACCGTCGCGATCGTTGTAGCGTTCCAGACCGAAGGGCACGGTGTTGGACATGAGCGCGTTTTGCGCGGCCGGCGAATCGTCGACCATGCGGATTTCGAGCGTGGCCGTACGGCCCAGCAACTCTTTGGCCTTGGCGACGTCTTGCACACCCGGCAACTGCACCACGATGCGGTCGGTGCCTTGCTGCTGGATCACCGGTTCGGCCACGCCGAGTTCGTTGATCCGGTTGTGCAGCGTGCTGATGTTTTGCTTGAGCGCGCTTTCCTGCACCCGCGTGACCGCGGCGGCGTTCATTGTGCCGACCAGTTGCGGACGATTGCCATCGGCGCGGGTCGTGAATTCGAGATCGGGCTGGCGCGTACGGACGGCGGAAATGGCGCGGTCGCGCGCATCTTCGGCGTTGAACGTCGCCACCACGCTGTCGCCATCGCGCTCGACGCTACGGGCGTCGATATTCTGCTGGCGCAGGGTGGTGCGCATATCGGAAGCGAGCGAATCGTAGCGGCCGGTCAGGGCGCCGCGCATATCCACCTGCAACAGGAAGTGCACCCCGCCGCGCAAGTCGAGGCCGAGATACATCGGCTTGGGTTCGAACCACCCGAGCGTGCGCATCCACGGCGGCGAGGCCGGCAGCAGGTTCAGTGCGATCGTGTACTGCGGGTCGTCAGGGATGGTATTGAGCTGTTTGTCCAACAGATCGCGCGCGCGCAGCTGCGAGTCGTTGGAGTTGAAACGCGCCCGAATCGTGCCTTGGGTGCCGTTTTGCTCGTAATACACACCATCGGCCGGCGTTTGGGCCGCGTTGAGGATTTGCTCGACGCGATCCAGCAACGTTTGATCGACCTTGACCGTGGCCTTGGCGCTGGACACTTGCACCGCCGGCGTTTCGCCGTAGAAATTGGGCAACGTGTAGAGCAGACCGATGACGACCGCGACCAGGACCGTGATGTACTTCCAGAGGGGATAGCGGTTCATTGACGGCAGGAAAAAAGAGAACGGAAGGGAAACGAAGAAACACCCCGGACGACCGGGGTGTTTAATGGACGCTTACAGGGCCTTGATGGTTCCCTTGGGCAACACTTGCGTGACCGAGGCTTTCTGGATCAGCACTTCCACGGGCTTGTCGGCCAACTGCGACACTTCCACGGTGACGAAGGCGTCGGCCACGTTGGTGACACGACCCAGCATGCCGCCGGAGGTTGCGACTTCGTCGCCCTTGGTCAGCGCAGCCAACAGGTTGCGGTGCTCTTTCTGACGCTTCATCTGCGGACGAATCATCAGGAAGTACAGAATCACGAACATCAGCACGATGGGCAGCATGCCCATCAACGCGCTGCCGCCTTCGGCAGCGGGGGCGGCTTGCGCCAGAACGACGCCGAGGGTGTCGATGGTCAACATGGGTAAATCTCCTAGATGGTTTCTAGCGTTGCTTTATTAGCCGCTTGAGGCCGCTCGCGAGCGCTAAGCTTCAAGCGGGGTCAACCGGGTATTGTAGCGATGTTGGTCATTCGCGACGCAGCCGGATGGTTTTGAGCCGCGACCCGGCGTTTTTCGGGGTCAATACCGGCACCTCCGACGGCGGGCGATGACTGACGTACGGCCGCTATTCGATCCCTCGGGCGCGGTCGGCCCTGAACTGGGTTTTCCAGGCCTCGAAGCGGCCTGCGGCGATCGCTTCGCGCATTTCGCCCATCAGGGTCAGGTAAAAGTGCAGGTTATGCAGCGTGTTCAGGCGCGCGCCGCTGATTTCGTTGGACCGTTGCAGGTGATGCAGGTAGGCGCGCGAGAAGAGCTTGCAGGTGTGGCAGGCGCAGGTGGGATCGAGCGGCCGGGTGTCGTCACGATAGCGCGCGTTGCGGATCTTGATGTCGCCGAAGCGGGTGAAGAGCCAGCCGTTGCGGGCATTGCGCGTGGGCATCACGCAGTCGAACATGTCGATCCCTTGCGACACGCCGTCCACCAGATCTTCGGGCGTGCCCACACCCATCAGGTAGCGCGGACGATCGGCGGGCAGGCGCGGTGCCACGTGCGTCAGGATGCGCAGCATGTCTTCTTTCGGCTCGCCCACCGAGAGGCCGCCGATGGCGTACCCGTGAAAACCGATGTCCTTGAGTCCGGCGAGCGATTCGTCACGCAGGTTTTCGAACATGCCGCCTTGAACGATGCCGAACAGGGCGTTGGGATTGTCCAACTGATCGAAGGCATCGCGCGAGCGCTTGGCCCAGCGCAACGACATGCGCATCGAGCGGGCGGCTTCTTCCGAGGTCGCCGGGCGGTCGCCGATCATATAAGGGGTGCATTCGTCGAACACCATGGCGATGTCGGAATTAAGCGAGCGCTGGATGCGCATCGACTCTTCGGGCGTCAGAAACAACCGTGAGCCGTCGATGGGCGAGGCGAACTTCACGCCTTCCTCGGTGATCTTGCGCATGCCCTGCAGGCTGAATACCTGAAAACCACCCGAGTCGGTGAGGATGGGCTTGTGCCACTGCATGAAGCCATGCAACCCCTTGTGCTTGTCGAGCACTTCGGTGCCCGGACGCAGCCACAGGTGGAAGGTATTGCCCAGCACGATCTGCGAACCGATCTCGTCCAATTCGTGCGGCAGCATGGCCTTGACGCTGCCATACGTGCCGACTGGCATGAAGATCGGCGTGTCGACCACGCCGTGATTGAGGGTCATGCGGCCACGCCGCGCTTGGCCGTCGGTGGCCAATAGTTCGAATTGAAGTCCTGTCATGATGCGGGCGACTCGATAAACATGGCATCGCCATAACTGAAAAAGCGATAGTGCTGCGCAATCGCATGCGCGTAGGCGCGGCGGATGGGGTCTACCCCAGCCAAGGCCGACACCAGCATGAGCAGCGTGGATTGCGGCAGGTGGAAATTGGTGATCAGGGCGTCGGCCACGAGAAAGCGGTAGCCGGGGGCGATGAATAATTGGGTGTCGCGCGGCGCGGTCAGGAGCGCTTCGGGCGCCGGGCGCGGACCCGGCGTCGGCGGGGTGGGGCCGCGGGCATCGTCAAAGGCGCCGGCGGGATGGGCCGACGATTCGAGCGCGCGCATGCTGGTGGTGCCCACGGCGATCACGCGACCGCCGGCGGCGCGCGCGCGCGCAATCGCGGCCACCGTTTCGGGCGGCACACAGGACCATTCGGCGTGCATGACGTGGTCGGCAAGCACCTCGGCGCGCACCGGCTGGAACGTGCCTGCGCCCACATGCAGCGTGACGAACGCGCGATCCACGTCGGCTGCGGCCAAGCGCGCCATCATGGCATCGTCGAAATGCAGGCCGGCCGTGGGTGCCGCCACGGCGCCGGGTTCGCGCGCATAGACGGTTTGATAGCGCGCTTCGTCTTCGGCGTCGGCGGCGTGCGTGATGTAGGGCGGCAACGGCACGGCGCCATGCGCGTCCAGCAGATCGAGCACTGCCTCGGGGAAGTCCAGTTCAAACAATTCGCCCTGGCGACCGGTGACCGTGACGTCGAACGCGTCGGCCAGGCGCAGCGTCATGCCGGGCCCGGGCGCCTTGCTGGCGCGCACATGCGCCAAGGCGCGGGTGGCCTCGGGGATGCGTTCCACCAGCACTTCGACCTTGCCACCGGTGGCTTTATGTCCGGTGAGCCGCGCCTTGATGACGCGAGTGTCGTTGAACACCAACAGATCGTGCGGGCGCAGTATCGCCACCAGATCGGCGAAGACGCGATCGTGCAGCGCGCCGGCGGCGTCCAGGTGCAATAGCCGGCTGGCCCCGCGCGTGACGGGCGGCGTCTGGGCGATCAGCTCGGGGGGAAGGACGTAATCGAATTCGGATAAGGAGAGCAAAACGGCAGGCTTGCGGGCGGTTCGGATCGCGGCATTGTAGTGCGGCGGCGCGCTCTTCGCGCGTAATTCGGCAAGCCAGCCGCCGTCAGGTTTTGTATGCTTAGCGCTTTTCGCACCTCACACATCGAGCAAGCATGACGGGCAGCACAGGTAGATTTCGGCGCACGCTTATCGCGGGCGCCATGGCACTCGTCGTGTTCGGCGCCGGTACAAGCCCCGGCACCGCGCAAACGGCCGTGCCCGCGGTGGCCGTCAAACCCACGCTGCCGGCCGCGCAAAGTGTGAGCAGTTTGCCGCCGCCGCTGGCCGATCTCTACCGCAAGAGCCAGTTGCCGGAAGACGCCTTGTCCCTCGTGGTGCAGGAGCTCGACGGTCCGCGGCTGATGAGCATCAACGGTGCCGTATCGCGCAATCCCGCCTCGGTAATGAAGCTGGTGACGACCTGGGCGGCCTTGTCGGAACTCGGCCCCAACTACACCTGGCGCACGGCGTTCATGGCCGATCCCGGCGCCCGCGTCGACGCGCAGGGCCGCCTGCCCGGCGTGCTGTACTTGCGCGCCGGCGGCGACCCGCAATTGATGTTCGAAGATTTGTGGGATCTGCTGCGCGAGTTGCGGTTGCGCGGCGTCAAGCAGATCAAGGATCTCGTGATCGATCGCAGCATTTTCGGGCCGGTATCGGAAGATCCCGGTGCGTTCGACGGCGCCGGCGACCGGCCCTACAACGCCAGCCCGGATGCGCTGATGGTGGGCTTTGGTGCGATGCGCCTGCTCTTCATGCCCGATGCGGTCAATCGCCAATGGGTGCCCGTGATCGATCCGCCGGTGCCCGGCATCCGCATCGAAGGCAGCGTGCAATGGAGTGATGCGGTGTGCCCCGGTTCGCCCGTGGTGCGCACCGAGCCGCTGATCACCCAGCAAGGGGTAACCATCCGGATTTCAGGCACGGCCGCCGGATCCTGCGGCGAGTTCAGTCTCTACCGCCTGGTGCTCGATCAGCAGGAACTCATGACCTCGACCTTTCGCATGCTGTGGAAGGAGCTGGGGGGCACGTTCACCGGCACGGTCAAGAATGGTCTGGTGCCGCCGGACGCCATCACGTTGGCGGCGCACGACTCGCCGCCCCTTGCAGACACGATTCGCGTCATCAATAAACGCAGCAACAACGTTATGGCGCGCACGCTGCTGCTCACGCTGGGTGCCGAACGCGGTACCCGACCCGCCACCGTGGGGCCGAGCGGCGCCGTGGCAGCGCGGGTACTGGCCGATCAGGGCGTGCCGATGCCGGAGCTGGCGATCGACAATGGCGCCGGCCTGTCGCGCGATGCGCGCGTGTCGGCCAACAGCCTGGCGGCGATGCTCGACACCGCGTGGCGCTCGCCGCTGATGCCTGAATTCATGTCGTCGCTGGCGATTTCGGGAATTGACGGTACGATGCGCCGCCGCATGCGCAACGAGTCGACGCAGGGCATGGCCCATTTGAAGAGCGGGTCGCTGCGCGATGTGCGGGCGATCGCCGGGTATGTGCTGGGCGCAAGCGGCAAGCGTTATGTGGTGGTGAGCCTGGTCAACCACGATCGTTCCGATGCCGTGCGCGCGTTTGACGATGCCTTGATCAAGTGGCTTGCCGAGCGCTGATCGGCTGAAGGGCAGCGATTCGTGCCGCAAGTACGCCAATCAGTGCCGCGAGTGCGAGCGATCCGTGCTTTAGTGGGAAGATCGGTTCCTGTTCGTTCGGTTTTTATTTGTTTTCATCCTGGAGATATCGCACATGGCCGTGCATGAAATCCGCCACCCGCTGATCCGCCACAAGCTGGGCATCATGCGTCGCGTGGACTTGAGCACCAAGAGCTTTCGCGAGTTGTCGCAGGAAGTCGCCGCCTTGCTGACCTACGAGGCGACCAAGGACATGCCGATGGCGCCGCACACCGTAGAAGGGTGGTGCGGCGATGTTGCGGTCGAGAAGATCGCGGGCAAGAAAGTGACGGTGGTGCCTATTTTGCGTGCTGGCATCGGCATGCTCGACGGCGTGCTCAGCCTGATTCCGGGCGCCAAGGTGAGCGTGGTGGGCGTGGCCCGCAATGAAGAAACGCTGCAGGCGCATACCTACCTGGAACGCCTGGTAGGTGAGATCGATCAGCGCCTGGCGTTGATCGTGGATCCGATGCTGGCCACCGGTGGCTCGATGGTCGCGACCATCGACATGCTAAAGAAAGCGGGTTGCCGCGAAATCCGTGCGCTGGTGCTGGTGGCGGCACCCGTGGGTATCGAAGCGGTGCTCGCCAAGCATCCGGACGTCGAAATCTACACGGCGTCGATCGACGACGGCTTGAACGAGCACGGCTACATCATGCCGGGCCTGGGCGACGCCGGCGACCGGATCTTCGGTACGAAGCAGAAGACGGAATAGCTGTCGCGTCGCTAAAGCGAAGCGACCCTGCAAGAAGGGCAGGGTCGAGAAGGGCGCTTGGGACGTCGGGGGCGCGGTGGTGCGAGGTCGTTACGGCGCAACCGGCACGGCCGCCGCCTCCAGGCCCACCCGCTCACCAAACCAGTGCAGCGTGTCGGCCAGCGCCGCCACCTCGCCCACGATCAGCAGGGCGGGCGATTTGATGGCGTGTTCGCGGGCCCGCTCGGGCAGATCCGCGAGCCGGCCGCGCAGCACGCGCTGTTCGGGCCGGCTGCCGTTTTCCACCAAGGCGAAAGGCGTGTCGGCGGATTTGCCATGCGCCAGCATCTTGGCGGTCAGGTTATCCAACTGCCCCACACCCATGTAAAACGTGAGCGTTTGATTGGCGCGCGCCAGTGCCGGCCAATCGATGCTGTCGCTGTCGTCCCGGCAATGGGCAGTGATCAGCGAGAGCGATTGGGAATGTTCGCGATGCGTGAGCGGGATGCCCGCATAGGCGCCACAGGCCAGCGCCGCGGTGATACCCGGCACCACTTCGAAGCGAATGCCGTGCGCCTTCAAATACTCGAGTTCCTCGCCGCCGCGCCCGAACACAAAGGCGTCGCCGCCTTTCAGACGTACCACGCGCTTGCCGGCCGACGCGTGTTCGACCAGCAACCCGTGGATGCGTGTCTGGGTGGCATGATGGTTTTCGCCCGGCTGCTTGCCGACGTCGATGCGATCGGCATCGCGGCGGGCAAGCGACATGATCTCGGTGCTGACCAATCGGTCGTACAGGATGACATCGGCTTCATTCAGCGCGCGCAAGGCTTTGAGCGTCAAAAGACCGGGGTCGCCGGGTCCGGCACCCACCAGCACGACCGAGCCCACACGGGCCGGTTGCGGCTGATCGAGTTCGGCATCCAGTGCGGCGGCCGCCTCTTCGGGACGTGCCTGCCGCAACAGCGCCGCCACCGGACCATCGAGCAGCCAATCGTAAAACGCGCGCCGGGCGCCCAGATCGGGTCGTCGCGCCCTGATCTGCGGGCGATATTGCGCGGCCAGTTTGGCCAGGGGTCCCAGAGTATGGTCGAACAGCGATTCGATGCGCTCGCGCATGCGGCGCGCCAGCACCGGTGCCACGCCGCTGGAGGAAATGGCGACGATCAGCGGCGAGCGGTCGACGATGGACGGCACTTGAAAGGAGGAGAGGGCTGGGTCGTCGACCACGTTGGACAAAATATGCCGGGCCGACGCCGCATCCGCAGCTGCGCGATTGACTTCGCGATCGTCGGTGGCGGCAATGACGAGCCATTTCTCGGCAACCCACTCGGGGTCGAACGTGCCCTCGATACAGGAGATCCGGCCGGTATCGCGCAGATGCTGCAATTCCGCCGTAAACGCGAGCGCGCCCACGGTGACCCGCGCTCGGGCCTCGAGCAAGGCCTGCGTCTTGCGGGTAGCGACCTCGCCCCCGCCGACGACCAGGACGTCGCGGTGGGCCAGATCGGCAAATATCGGAAAAAGCATCATAGGTAATAGGGGAGCATTGAGCGCGAGAACCACGACGCGGTCCCAGACCGCGCATCTTGCTCGATTCTAGGCAGTCGCGGCCGAGATGCTAACGAAGATGTCGGCATTTCTTTATCTCTAATGGTTATATCAATCTCTGGTTTTAATTGCTTTTGACAATGTGGCCTGGTCGCGCGCGGTGCGCGGCCAGCGTGTAGTATCGAATGCGCCGAGGGGCGGGACGCGGCGTCCCGGCTCGGCTTTTTTGGAGTGAACATGGTTCGCTGTGTAAAGAAATATGCGGCGGTCGCCTTGACCGCCTGCGCAGGCATGTTGTCGTGGGGCTCGGCGCAAGCTGCCGTCTGCGACGCCAAATTCATGCACGACGGTGGGTTCGTGCAATTTACGGGGTCGGGCAACCTCAAGCTTGGCGCCGACCTGAATTTTTCCGAAGTCACCAAGAGCTCGGCGACGACCTGCCGGGCACGCGTGCAGGGCACGGCGTCGTTTTCGTACGCTGGCTTGCCGCCTTCCGCCTCCAAGCTCGATTACCTGATGACGGTCAAGGGCGGGCAGGCCAGCTTCGTCAAATACGACAGCGCCGGCGAAAGGCCGGGCGATCCCGGCAGTTTCGATCTGCGCATGCTGGGTTTGTTTGGCTATGAGCAGCCCATCACGGCACCGGGCCAGAAGTTTCCGGGCACCACCTTCCGATTGAAATTCGGCAAGGACGCGCCCGTGGGCGGCTCACCCGCCACCACCATCCGCATAGGCGAGAAAACCGTTGGTCAACGCGCCAGCATCGCCACCGCGTTGGGCCAGCAGTCGTGCTGGCCGGTGAGCTACGACCGCGACAGCGATCCTACGCAAGCCACCTTCAACGGCCTTACTTTGCCGATTCCCGGCACCAAGTCGCGGGTGACCGATTGGTACTGCCCGAACGCCAATCTGGTGATGAAGCAAGAGATCAATCAGCAGGGGAGTGTGTCGAAGGTGGAAATCACTCAGATCAGGTAGCAGACGGTATCGATTCCAGCGGCCCGAGTTGTTACAACCGCTGGTATCATCGGCTGATTCACACGCAGTTGTATAGGGAGAAAAACCATGCGTAAGCCCCACCTTGATGACGTTGATCGCGAAAATTTGATGGATTCGGTCAAGGCTAGCCTGACCGACGCAGAAGCGTTGCTGCGCGAGGCTGCCTCGAGCACCGGCGAAAAAGCCGCCGAGCTGCGTGAGCGCGCCATCATCTCGATCCGCCGTACCCGCGAAGCCATGTATGACGCGCAAGACGCCATGCTCGAACACGGCCGTCGCGCCGCGCGTGCGACCGACGATTACGTGCACGACAAACCCTGGCAAGCGATTGCTGCCGCCGGCGTTGGTGGATTGCTGCTCGGCGTGCTGATCGCGCGTCGTTGATGAACGGGTGGCGCGGCCGGTTGCGGCGGCGTCTTTCCCCCTCACGACGGGTTGATGGAACATGGGTATTCGCAAGTCTTTGATTGGTGTGGCTGCCGGGGTCGTTGGCCTCGTCGGCACGCGCCTCGAACTGCTGGGCCTTGAGGCCGCCAACGAGAAGGCGCGCTTGCTGCGCTTGTTGGGGATGTCGTTCGCGGCGTTATTGTTTTTGACGCTTGCCGTGCTGGTATTTTCGGTGCTGGTATCGGTGTACTTCTGGCCGACCGAAAACCGCTATCTCGCGCTGGGTCTCTTGGCTGCGGTGTATGGCGTGTTGGGTGTGGTCATGCTGGCCGCCGTGCGTCGTTCGTTGATATATGACCCCGTACCGTTTGCGGCCACGTTGTCCGAACTGCAACGCGATGCCGAGTTGTTGTCGCGCATCCGCGGCGCAGCCGAACATGACGGCGAGCGTCGCGCTCAAGCACGGGAGTATTGATGATGTCCAAATCCTCAGCGCACGTAGATCGCGCGGTGCGAATCGAACTCCTGCGCGCCAAGGCGGCGCTTGAGCGCGAAGCGCTCGTGAGCAGCGTCGTGGGCGCCGGCCGCGATTTGACGCCTTCGGCGTTGGCAAAAGATGTGTGGCCGCGCCTGGCCTCGATGAAAGGCACCACGATCGCGATGCAGGCATATCACCTGTTGCGTCGCTATCCGGTGGTGGGGTCGAGCCTGTCGGCGTTGGCGCTCAAGGGCGGTGGGATGCTGGCTGGCGGCGGCGTCATGCGCTTGCTTAAAGTGGCCGGCTTGGGCTTTGTGGGATTCAAGGCCCTGCGTATGGTGCAGGATGTGCGCTCGGCGCCCTCGGCCCGCGCGCAGCGCGATGAGGCGGCGATCCAAGCGGCGCGTCGCACCCTTTGAACAATATCGTCACGCCTACCTCTGCGGCCGCGTTTTCCGACGCGGCCGCAGTCGTTCGTGCCCGCTATGCGGCCGAAGCCGAGCGCCTGAGCGGGCAACGAGCCAGGCAGGCGGCCGATGCGCTGGGCGTCTCTGAAGCGCAATGGGTGGCGGCGGGTTGTGCGGGCATCGAATCGACGCCGCTACAGCCTGCGCTTCAAGCCCTTTTCCGGCAACTGCCCGAAGTGGGCCGGGTGATGGCGCTTACGCGCAACGACTGGTGCGTGCATGAGCGGCATGGCCGCTACGAAGACGTGCGTGCCGATGGGCCGATGGGGCTGGTGCTCGGGCCAGACATCGATTTGCGCGTGTTCTTTTTCAATTGGGCGTCCGCGTGGTCAGTGAACGACGCCGGGCGACGCAGCTTGCAGTTTTTCGACACGGCCGGGATGGCCGTGCACAAGATATATGCGACGGCCGAAACGGATATGGCCGCGTTCGAGGCGCTGGTCGACGCGCATCGCCATGCCGCACCGGTTTGGCCGGACAACGGCCCGGCACCTGAGCGGCCTGCGCCGCGGGGTGTCAAGGATGCAACAGCCTTGCGCACCGATTGGCGCGCGATGACGGATACCCATCAGTTTTTCCCGCTCTTGAAAAAGCACGATGCCGATCGCTTGGCCGCACTTGAAGCCGCCGGCGCCGATCTGGCGCAGCCGGTGGCGATCGATGCGGTTGAAACGGTATTGACGGGTGCGGCGGCCGACGGTATCGCCATCATGTGCTTCGTGGCCAACCGCGGCATGATCCAGATCCACAGCGGCCCGATCCACACCCTGCGGCGTACCGGCCCTTGGTACAACGTGCTCGATCCCGATTTCAATCTGCATCTGAACACCACGGCGATCGCCCAGGTGTGGGTGGTCAACAAACCCACCGCCGACGGGTGGGTGACGTCGCTGGAGGTGTATAACGCCTCAGGCGATCTGATCGTTCAATTCTTTGGCGCGCGCAAGCCCGGCCAGGCGGAACTGCCGGCGTGGCGCCGCACGTTGGCCGCCCTGTGCGGCACCCCTTTGGCGCAGTGAGAACACGATGGGCGTAGGCGTTACAACCGAAGGCACGCTGGCACGTACGGTGGCACGCGGTGTTCTGGCAGCCGGCCTGGCTTTTTGCCTGAGCACGGCAGCCTGGGCCGCTCAAGGTGCTGCGCCCAAGCGGGTGGTCACCCTGGGTGGGAGCGTGACGGAGATCGCCTTTGCGCTCGATCGCGGCGATCGAATCGTGGCCGACGATCTGTCCAGCCTCTATCCGGAAGCCGCCACGCGCCTGCCGCGCGTCGGCTACTACCGTGCTACGCCGGTTGAAGGCGTGGTGGCCATGCGGCCCGACATGGTGCTGGCCTCCGAGCAGGCCGGTCCGCCGCACGCCATCCAGAAGTTGACTGAACTCGGCGTCAATGTTCAGGTTGTGTCCGATCAACCTACGGTGGCGTCGCTTTATCGCCGTATCGATCAAGTGGCCGCTGCCCTGGATGCCAAGCCTGCCGGCGCGCAGTTGTCGGCAGCGCTCAAGCGCGACCTGGATCGCATCCAGGCACAACCCCGAAGCGGCCGTCCCACATTGTTGATGGTCAATCGCACCGGAGCGTCCCAGGGGGCGGGCAGCGGTACCGCGGCCGACGAAATCCTGCGGCTGGCCGGACTCACCAATGTGCTGGCTGCTCAGCAAGGCTACAAGCCGCTTTCGCCAGAAGCCATGACGGCGCTGGCGCCTGAACTGATCGTGATCACGTCCTCCTCGCTGGAGGCGTTGGGCGGCATGGACAAACTGCTGCAGGTACCCGGCGTGATCGGCACCCCGGCGGCCCGTGCGGGGCGGATCGTGGTGATGGACGATCTGTTGGTGCTGGGCCTGGGGCCGCGTTTGCCGCAGGCGTTGCAGCACCTGCACGATGCTGCTGGAGCGCCCGCGCGTGCGGCGCGCTGACGTCCGGCCGGCCACTGCGATTGCCGGTTTGGCCGTGCTGCTTGTGGTGGCGATGGCCATTGCCTGCGCCAGCGGCGCGGTCGTCATTCCACTCACAAGCCTGCCGACGCTGCTGTGGGGCCAACCGGCCCCCGGCGACCAGTTGCTGCGCAACGTGCTCGTGGATGTACGCTTTCCCAGAGTGCTGTTTAGCGCGCTGGCGGGGGCAGCGCTCGCCATTACCGGCGCGGTGATGCAGGCCTTGTTTCGCAATCCGCTCGCCGAGCCCGGCCTGGTGGGGATTTCGGCGGGCGGCGCATTAGGCGCGGTCACGGCGATCGTATTTACATCGGGTGGCTTCTGGCTGCTCGCACCGGCGGCGTTTCTGGGCAGCCTGGGCGCCACGGCGCTGGCCTACACGCTGGGCCGCCGCGCGCCCGGCGTGGCTGGATTGCTGTTGGCGGGCATCGCCATCAACACCGTGGCCGGCAGCCTGATCGGCTTGTTCACCACCTTGGCCAACGATGCGCAACTGCGCGATCTCACGTTCTGGAATCTGGGCAGTCTGGCCGGTGCCAATTGGTCACTGCTGGCGTTTCTCGCGCCCTGGACGTTGGTGTGGACGATATGGCTCGCGCGCCAATGGCGGCTGCTCAATGCCCTGTTGTTGGGGGAGCGCGAAGCGCAGCACCTGGGCTTTCCGCTCGCCACCGTGCGCCGCAAGCTCATCGTGGCGATGGCCCTCGTGGTGGGACCGCTTGTTGCGGCCACCGGCGGTATCGGCTTCATCGGCTTGGTGGTGCCGCACCTCATCCGGCTCACCTTGGGCGCCAATCACCGCTGGCTGCTGCCGGCGTCGATGCTGGCGGGCGCGCTGGCACTTACCTTGGCCGATTGGCTGGCGCGGATCGTGATCGTGCCGGCCGAGTTGCCGATCGGTCTGGTCACCAGTCTGGTCGGCGGCCCATTCTTCATCTGGCTGCTTGCCCGCGGGAGACGACTGGTATGAGTCTGGACGGCCGTCATCTTCGGGTCGAGCGCGATGGGCAAACGGTGTTGGAGGACGTCTCCTGCCGCTTGGCGCCAGGCGAAGTATTGGGCTTGCTGGGTCCGAATGGCGCCGGCAAGTCGACGCTACTGGGCGCGCTGGCCGGCGAACTTCCGCTAGCCGCCGGCCGCGTCACGCTCGACGATTTGCCGCTCGACACCATGCCGCCCACGCAGCAGGCCATGCGGCGCGCGGTGCTGCCGCAAAAGCCCGGGTTGCGGTTTGCGTTGTCGGTGACCGAAGTGATCGGCATGGGCTCGTATCCGTTTCCGGCGCTGGTGCCGGATCGCGTGGATGCGCTGGTGGCAGACGCGGCTGCGCGGGCCGACGTGGCGGGTTTGCTCGACCGGCCGTATGCGTTGTTATCGGGCGGTGAGCAGCAGCGGGTGCATTTGGCTCGGGTGCTGGTGCAGGCGGCGGCGCAGCCGGTGGCGGCTGAGCCGCGTTATCTGTTGTGGGACGAACCCACCGCCAGCCAGGATCCGCCGCATCAGCATGCGGTGCTGGCCCTGGCGCGCCGATTGGCGCGGGAGCAGCATGCGGGCGTGCTGATCGTGATGCACGATCTCAATCTGGCGGCGCAATGGTGCGATCGGTTGGTATTGCTCGCCGATCGCAAGGTGGTGGCTGACGGCCCGCCCGAGGCTGTGCTCACACCCGCGATCCTGGCGCGCACGTATGGCATGGCGGCACATGTGCTGCCGCATCCGATGCTGCCCGGACGATTGCAGGTGTGGTTTGACGCCGCCGCGTGAGCCGGGGCCGAGCGCCACGAACGAGTATCTGACACGAGTACTTGAACGGGTAACTGAAACGAGTACCTCAAACGGGTACTTGAAACGGGTACTTGAAACGGGTACTTGAAACGGGTGCCGCGCACAACTCAACACACGATTCGCAGCACCCGCACCCGCGTCTTACAGCCCCAGATCGCTCCACATGCCGTCCACGCGTTGCTTCACCTCGTCGCTCATCGCGATCGGCCGGCCCCATTCGCGGTCGGTTTCACCCGGCCATTTGTTGGTCGCGTCCAGACCCATTTTGCCGCCCAGGCCCGACACGGGCGAGGCGAAATCGAGGTAATCAATTGGCGTGCGTTCGACCATGACCGCATCGCGCACCGGATCCATGCGGGTGGTCATCGCCCACACCACTTCCTTCCATTGGCGCGGATCTATGTCTTCGTCGACCACGATGATGAACTTGGTGTACATGAACTGGCGCAGCACGCTCCACAGCCCGAACATCACGCGGCGAGCGTGGCCTGGGTACTGCTTGCGGATCGACACCACCGCCAGGCGATAGCTGCAGCCTTCGGGCGGCAGATAAAAGTCCACGATCTCGGGCATCTGGCGGCGCAGGAGCGGCACGAACACTTCATTGAGCGCCACGCCCAGCACGGCCGGTTCGTCGGGCGGCTTGCCGGTGTAGGTCGAGTGATAGATCGGATCGCGGCGCATGGTGATGCGCGTGACCGTAAAGACCGGAAACCAGTCCTGCTCGTTGTAGTAGCCCGTGTGATCGCCGTAAGGGCCTTCGAGCGCCTGCTCGTAATCGCTTTTGGGCGGGGCCTTCACCCCGTCGGGCACCACGGGGGCCGTGGCGCGCGGATCGCTCGAGGGCAGCAGGTAGCCTTCGAGCACGATTTCGGCCGAGGCCGGCACCTGCAGATCGCTACCGATGGTTTTGACCACTTCGGTGCGCGAGCCCCGCAGCAATCCGGCAAATTGGTATTCAGACAGCGAATCCGGCACCGGTGTGACGGCACCCAGAATCGTGGCGGGGTCCGCGCCCAACGCCACGGCGATCGGAAACGGCGTGCCGGGATGGGCGAGGGCGTGATCGCGAAAATCGAGCGCACCGCCACGATGCGACAGCCAGCGCATGATGAGCTTGTTGCGGGCGATCGGCTGCTGGCGGTAGATGCCCAGATTCTGACGCTTGGCGTTGGGGCCGCGCGTGACCACCAGGCCCCACGTGAGGAGCGGCGCCACGTCGCCCGGCCAGCATTGTTGCAGCGGCAGGGCGTTCAGATCGACATCGTCGCCTTCGATCACGACTTCCTGGCAGGGTGCCGTACGTACCGTTTTCGGACTCATGTCCCACAACGCCGCCTTGAGCATGGCGACCTTGGCCCACGCGTCCTTGAAGCCTTTGGGCGGTTCTGGCTCGCGCAGCGACGCCAGCAACTCACCCACATCGCGCAACGCCGTGACATCTTCGGCGCCCATGCCCCACGCCACGCGTTTGGGCGTGCCGAACAGATTGGCCAGCACCGGCATGCCGGCCTGCTTGCCGCGATGCTGCGCGTTTTCGAACAGCAAAGCCGGGCCTTCGGCGCGCAGCACCCGATCGGCGATCTCGGTCATTTCGAGTTCGGTCGACACCGGCGCTGTGATGCGCTTGAGCTCGCCCTTGGTCTCGAGTTGCGCGATAAAGTCTCTCAAGTCACGGTATTTCACGTTAATTCCGGATAATTTAGTTACATTTGTGAAGTTGGGGAGAGGTTAACATCGGTTCCCTCTCCACCAAGCAGGAGGTCCCATGGCTGAAGCATTGGCTTCCCATCTCGACTTTCAACTGCTGGCGCGACGCATTCATCGCATTGTGGCCGAATGGCTCCGACTCTGCTCGGTATACCTCGGCATCGTTGTGATCGTCACCGTCAGCATGGGTATGGCGCTGCCGGGTTTACGCAGCCAAGCCCTTCAGGTTCACGAAGCACTGCTCGCCGCGTTGGCGCCGTCCTCACTCTCGGGCGGCCAGGATACCGCAGGCGATGGCGGCGAGCCGACCGCGGTCGTCTTGGCCATCCCCAACGCGCCCGCGTCCAACGCGACGGCGTATCTGAGTCCGCCACGCGTGGCACCCAAGCCCGTGCCCAAACCCGCGCCGCAAACGGCGAGCGCGTCGCGTAATCAGATGGATGCGTTGAAGAGCTACATCTCGCGTAAGTACAAGGTGGCCAACGACGCCACCGGTGTGCTGGTCGCTACCGCCTTCAAAGTGGGCGACGAGCATGATCTCGACCCGCTCTTGCTGTTGGCTGTGATGGCTATCGAATCGCGCTATAACCCGTTCGCCGAAAGTCCGGTGGGCGCGCAGGGCCTGATGCAGGTCATGACGAGCGTGCACCAGGAGAAGTTCGAGAAGTTCGGCGACAACGCCGCGCTCGATCCCGTGGCCAACATTCGCGTGGGCTCCACGATTCTGCGCGACTGTATCCAACGCCGCGGCTCGGTCAACGCCGGGTTGTCGTGCTATGTGGGCGCCACCGGCCCCAACGACGGCGGCTACAGCGGCAAGGTGCAAGCCGAGCGCCGCCGCCTGGCGCTGGCCTCGGGCATCGCGCTGGCCCGCGAGTGACCGTAGCCGCTCAGGATCAGCCTTTGATGCGCGTGAGCCAGCGGTCCATGCGGTCCACGGCTTCTTCCAGGCGCGGCATCGCGGTCGCGTAGGAAAAGCGCATCATTTTCTTGGCATGGGCCGGACCGAAGTCGTGGCCCGGCACGGCGGCAATACCGGTTTCGAGCAGCAGGCGCTGCGAAAACGTCTGGCTATCCATGCCGGTGCTGCTCACGTCCGCATAGATGTAGAACGCGCCGTCGGGTTTTACCGGCACCGTCAATCCCAGCTTTTCGAAGGCCGGCAGCAGATAATCGCGGCGGGCCTGGAAGGCGCGACGGCGCTCTTCAAAAATCGCCATCGATTCGGGCTCGAAGCAGGCCAGCGCGGCGTGCTGCGCCAGCGTCGGCGCGCAGATCGACAGGCTGCCGGCGATCTTGTCGATGGTGCTGACCATCGACTCCGGCACGATCAGCCAGCCCAGGCGCCAGCCCGTCATGTGGAAATACTTGCTGAAGCTGTTGATGATGATGAGATCGTCGTCCAGCGTCAGGGCCGACTGGGGCGCGTGGTCATACGACAGGCCCAGGTAGATCTCGTCCATGATCGTGAACCCGTCGCGTTCGCGAACCACTTGCAGCAGCTCGGCCAACTCATCGTGCGCGATCGAGGTGCCGGTGGGATTGCTGGGCGACGCGATCAACACCCCACGGGTGGCATCGTTCCAATGCGTGCGTACGTCGTCGGCGCTGAGTTGAAAACGCTTTTCGGCCGAGCTGGCGACCAAGCGCGGCTTGCCGCCGGCGCCCAGGATGAAATTGGAATTGGCAGGGTAGGAGGGGTCGGGCATCAGCACTTCGGCGCCCGGGTCTACCAGGGCAGCGCACGCCAGGCTCAGCGCGCCGGATGCGCCGGCGGTCACGATCACACGTGCGGGGTCGATGGTGGCGCCGAACTGCTTACCGTAGAACGCAGCGATGGCTTCGCGCAATGGGGCGATACCGGCGGAGGCCGTGTAGCCGCTCAAGCCGCTGCGCGAGGCGCGATCGAGTGCTGCCACCACGGCCGGCGGCGCGGTAAAGTCAGGTTCACCGATGCCCATGCTGATAATGTCTTCGCCGGCGGCCTGCAGGGCTTGCGCCTGCTTGAACAGGTTCATCACCTGAAAGGTCAGAAAATCGTGGGTACGGGTGGCGAGGCGAGGCATGGTGCTTCTCAGAACAAAAAAGGAATTGTAGTCATGCAGCCATCCCGACGCGCGTTTCTCTCCGGCCGCAAGCCTGCGCCCAGTGCCTGGGCGTCATTCTGCCGCCGCCTGGGCGGCGCCTGCGACGGGGTGTTTACCGCATCGGGTGACAACGACGGCGTGGGTCGGGCGCGGTTTGCGCCGGCCGGCCATGGCGATATGGCGGTGGCCGTATCGCTGGCGCGCGAGTACGGCGTGGTGCTGGCGTTGACGGCGCCCGAGGGTGCGGTGACCGCGCCGCCCGACGATCGGCCGGCGGTGTATGTGGATCCGGTCCGGCTGGATCGTCTGACGCCGGTGTTCGCCGTCGTGCAGGAGGCACACGATTCGCAATCCCATGCTGCGGGCCCCGGCGTGCAGGCAATGCCTGCGTCGCCGGTAGCGTGGGATGCGCAGCCAGGGTGCCCATTGGGTGTGCTGGCAGACGCCGGGCTCACGCAGTTCGAGGGCGCGCCGCGCCACCGCACGCTGGCGCATTGGCTGGCCGCGCCGCATCCTGAGTTGGCGCCGGGCGGCTCCGACGATACCGGCATCGTGGCAGTGGAAGTGTTGTTGGCCGACGGCACCTTCGAGGCGCTGGGTCCGTTTGGCGCCGATGCCACGCAACCGCTGCAATCCGCCACCGTGCAGGCACTGGTGCCCGCGTTGTTTCAGGCGGCCTCAAGTCCCGACGGGCAAGCGTGCCGCGCGCAGAGGCATTGGCCGTTGGCCTATCGGCTCGATGCGTTGCTGCCCCAGGCGCCGCACACGGTCAATCTTGGGCAAGCGCTGTTGGGTCATGGCGGCACCTTGGCCTGGGTATGCCGCGTACGCTTGATCGCCATGCCGATGCGTCACGGCGCGACGGCGTCCGATGCGCGCACCAGGCTCGATACTGAAGAAGCTGAAGAGGCTTCGAGTTCGGACGGCAAATTGTCGATCGCCAGCGGCGATTCGATAACGAGTAGTGGCGATTCAATAACGACGAGCGGCGATTCCATTGGCGACGACGACGCGGCGGCCCGCGACGCCGGCCGTCGTTTGACGCGCCGCATCAAAGACGCCTTCGATCCCGCTGACCTGTTCCCCATGCTGGCCTAGGCGTTGCAACAGGTTAAGATTCCACCTCTTTTCAGTCACACTCCACCTTGAGCCTGTCCCATGGATGAAAATCTCCGCCGCGCCGCACTCGAATATCACGAGTCCGGTCGCCCCGGCAAAATTTCGGTCATGCCGACCAAGCAATTGTCCAACCAGCGCGATCTGGCCTTGGCCTATTCGCCTGGCGTTGCGGCCGCTTGCGAAGAGATCGTCAAAGATCCCGTCAATGCGTTTCGCTACACGGCGCGCGGCAATCTGGTCGGTGTGATCACCAACGGCACGGCCGTTCTGGGACTGGGCAATATCGGCGCACTGGCCTCCAAGCCGGTGATGGAAGGCAAGGCGGTGCTCTTCAAGAAGTTTGCCGGCCTGGATGTGTTCGATATCGAGATCAACGAAACCGATCCCGACAAGCTGGTCGACATCATCGCGGGGCTGGAGCCCACGTTCGGTGGCATCAACCTTGAAGATATAAAGGCACCCGAGTGCTTCACGGTCGAGCGCAAGCTGCGTGAGCGCATGAAGATTCCGGTCTTTCACGACGATCAGCACGGCACGGCGATCACTGTATCGGCCGCGTTCATCAACGGCCTGAAGGTCGTGAAGAAAGACATCAAGCAAGTCAAAGTGGTCGTGTCCGGCGCGGGCGCCGCGGCGCTGGCCTGTCTGGAGCTGATGGTGGATCTGGGCCTGCCCAAATCGAACATCTGGGTGACCGACATCGAAGGCGTGGTGTACGAAGGCCGCACGGTACTGATGGATCCGGACAAGGCCGGTTTCGCGCAGGCCACCGAGCTGCGTACGCTGGGCGAGGTGATCGACGGCGCTGACGTGTTTCTGGGGCTGTCGGCCGGCGGCGTGCTCAAGGCCGATATGGTCGCTCGCATGGGCCCCAACCCGTTCATCCTGGCGCTGGCCAATCCCACGCCCGAAATCCTGCCTGAAGTCGCGCACGCGGTGCGTGACGATATCGTGATGGCCACGGGCCGCTCGGATTACCCGAACCAGGTCAATAACGTGCTGTGCTTCCCCTACATCTTTCGTGGGGCGATGGATGTGGGCGCGACCACGATCACGCGTGGCATGGAAAAAGCCGCTGTGCTGGCCATCGCCAAGCTGGCGCAGGAAGAGCAAAACGAAATCGTCGCGGCCGCCTATGGCACATACGACATCTCGTTCGGCCCCGAATACCTGATTCCTAAGCCGTTCGATCCGCGCCTGATCGTGCGTATCGCACCGGCCGTAGCCAAGGCGGCGATGGACGAGGGCGTGGCCACCCGTCCGATCGCCGATCTCGAAGCCTACGTCGATCAATTGCAGCAGTTCGTGTATCACTCCGGTGCGTTCATGAAGCCGCTGTTTTCCAATGCCAAGCGTCTGGTGCGCGAAGGCGGGAAAGCGCGCATCGTGTTTACCGAAGGCGAAGACGAGCGCGTGTTGCGCGCGGTGCAGGTCATCGTCGACGAAGGCCTGGCCAAGCCCATTCTGGTGGGCCGCCCGGCAGTGTTGGCCGCACGTATCGAAAAATACGGCCTACGTATTCGCCTGGGCGAAGACGCGCAGGTCTGCAACCCCGAATACGACGAGCGATTCCATCGTTACTGGACGACGTATTGGGAAATCATGTGCCGCCGCGGCATCACCAAGGAAATGGCGCGCGTCGAAATGCGCCGCCGCATGACCTTGATCGGCGCCATGATGTTGCACCTGGGCGATGCCGACGGCATGGTCTGCGGCACGGTGGGCGCCTATGGCGATCACTTGCGTTTCATCGACGAGGTGATCGGTCGCCGCGCAGGCCACAAGGTCTACGCCGCCATGAACATCCTGCTCGTGAACGAACGCACGGTGGCGTTGGTGGATACTCATGTGACCGACGATCCGACCGCCGAACAAGTGGCCGAGTTCACGATCGCCGCCGCCGAAGAAATGACGCGCATGAATTTGATGCCCAAGGTGGCGTTGCTGTCGCGTTCGAACTTCGGTTCGGGCAGCTCGGCATCGGGTGCGAAGATGCGCGAAGCGTTGGAAATCATCCGCGAGCGTGCCCCCGACATGGAAGTCGACGGCGAAATGCACGGCGACTGCGCGCTGGACGAAACGTTGCGCCAGAAGCTGCTGCCCTCGTCGCCCCTGAAAGGGCAGGCCAATCTGCTGGTGTGCCCCAACGTCGATTCGGGCAATATCGCCTACAACCTGTTGAAGACGGCTGCCGGCGGCAACGTGGCCGTGGGCCCGTTCCTTTTGGGCGTGAATGCGCCGGTGCATATCCTGACGTCGAGCTCGACGGTGCGCCGAATCGTCAACATGACCGCGTTGACCGTGGTGGATGCCAACACGCCGCGCTGACGCGACCGTGCTTGACGGCCGGAGCGAGGGTGCCCCTCGCACCGGCCTGATCCTCACTGGAGGCGGCGCCCGTGCCGCCTACCAAGTGGGTGTTTTGCAGGCGCTGCTCGATATTCTCGATACGCCGCGCCGTCCCGATTTTCGCAATCCCTTCGATATTCTTTGCGGCACCTCTGCCGGTGCGCTCAACGCGACCGCCTATGCATGCCGCGCCGACCGGCCGCACGTGGCCGTGGCGCGCATGCGGCGGCTGTGGTCGCGCCTGCACACCGGCATGGTGTATCGCGCCGATGCACCGGGCCTGATCCGCACGGGCGGCCGTTGGCTGGGTCTGCTGGCGCTGGGGTGGATGTTTGCCGGCCGGCGCGGCCCGCGTCCGCGCTCGCTGCTGGATAACGCGCCGTTGGCCGATCTCCTCGCCCAGGTGCTGGATTTCGACCGGTTGAGCGAGCAACTCACCAAGCACACGCTGACGGCCCTGGCGATTACGGCGTCCGGTTACACCTCCGGCCAGCACCTGACGTTCTATCAATCCGCCGAGACGATCGAGCCGTGGCAGCGGGCGCTGCGCCGTGCGGTGCCCACCACGATCGGCGTCGATCATCTGATGGCGTCCAGCGCGATCCCGTTTGTGTTTCCGGCGCAGGCCGTGGATGTTTTCGGGCAGACCGAATGGTGCGGCGATGGGTCGATGCGGCAATTGGCCCCGATCAGCCCGGCGATCCACATGGGCGCGGACCGGGTGGTGGTAATTGGCACCGCCCATCGCGACGACACGCACCCGGAAGACCGCCACCAGGCGCCGCCTTACCCCACGCTTGCGCAAATTTCAGGTCATGCGTTGGCGAACATTTTCATCGATAGCGTGTCTACCGATGTGGAGAGTGTGCGGCGGGTGAACGCGCTGATCGACGGCGGGCATATGGGACGCGACAGCGGATTGCGTTCCGTGGCGGTGCTGGCATTGGGTCCCAGTGAATCGCTCGATACGTTGGCGCTGTCGTATCTTGACGACATGCCACGCGAGGTTCGCGCTTTGTTGCGCGCGCTCGGCATGGGCGTGGCACCTGGGCGACGAGAAGGTGGGACATTGATGTCCTACCTCTTGTTCGAAGCGCGTTACACCCGACGATTGATCGAATTAGGTTATGCCGATACGATGCGGCAGACCGAGGCAGTGATCGGGTTTTTTAAGGAGGCGCCTGTATGACGCGTACCACTCAGGCCGGCATGCAGCAGCTGTTGCAGCAGGGCGGCGAGCTCGATCATGCCGCATTTGAAAAAGTCGACGTGGTCGACGCCGCCAACGCATTGGGGCTGCCGCTGTATGTGGCCGATTGCGACCGTGCGCGCAGCCGCTCGGCAGTGTTGCGCGCCATCGCCAAGGCGGTGGATTTTCCGGTCTTTTTTGGCGGCAATCTGGATGCCCTCTACGATTGCCTGTGCGATACGGTGCTCGATCAGAAGTCTGGCGTCGTGTTGTGGCTCTATAGATTGCATTCGGGCGATCCCGCCCTGGAAGAAGATGCCGCACGCGTGGCTCAGGCGTGTGCCGATGCAGCCGATTTCGCGCGCGAGAACGGCCGCAGTTTTGCCTATGTGCTCGAACACGCCGGCAAACACCCCGATCCACCGCCGCAAGCCGACGTGCCGCGTTACGTCGACGACTGACGCATTAGGTATGACTCACGACTGAAGCATTAGGTACGACTGACAACTGAAGCGTCGCTGGAGACCGACGTTTTGCAACGGGTTTTCGACCCCCCGCCTTAGCGTCCCTCACCCTGCTTACATCGACGCTGTTTACACCCAGCCGCGCCGGGCGCTGATCGCGGCCAGCATCGCCAGACCCGCGGTCTCGGTGCGCAGCACCCGATCGCCGAAGCGCACCGGCGTCACGCCGGCCCGCACCACCAACGCCGCTTCCCCCGCCGACCAGCCGCCTTCGGGGCCCACCAACAGGGCCAGGGGACGCGGCGCGGGCGCATCGGTCGGATCCGACGCCTTCCGCGCATGGATTCCCTCGGGGGAGGCAAGCGTCATGAGCGACGTTTCGGCCTCGGGGTGGCACAACACCCGCTCACCCTCAAAGGGCGCCGCCAGCCAGTCGCGCAACGACGTTACGGGTGCCACATCGGGCACGCGATTGCGGCCGCACTGCTCGCAGGCCGAAATCGCCACCCGCTGCCAGTGCACTTGCCGCTTTTCGAGCCGCGCGCCGCTCAATTGCACGATGCTGCGCTGGGCGGCCACGGGCACGATGCGGCGTACGCCCAATTCGACCGCTTTCTCGATGATCCAGTCCATCTTGTCGCCGCCGGGCAGGCCCTGCACCAGCACGATATCGCCCGGAAGTTCGGCTTCGCGCGGCAGGTGGTCGCCCACGTCGGCCAGCGCGCGGCTACCGTCAAAGACGAGCTTGGCGGCATATTCACCGCCCCGGCCGTCGAACAGCACGATGGTGTCGCCGGCCCGCAATCGCAGCGCGCGCGAGGCGTGATGCGCCACGTCGTCGGGCAACGTATAGCGGGAATGGGCCGTAATCGGCGTCGAACAATAGAAGCGGGGGTGGGCCATCGAACGCAATCTCCTGGACGCGAATGGTAGGGCATAACTCCGTCCTATTTCATCTCTCGTGCGTAAGGAGGGTGGGGTTTGCCCCAGGCGCGTCGCTCGCGGGTGGTAAAATCGTGAGCTTTTCACACTGTCCACCGGCTGCGCGGATGCGTTTGAAGGCCGGCTAACGAGTCCATAGATGAGCCAACCTCCCGTCACCACTCCCGACCTCGCCAACGCCATTCGCGCTTTGGCCATGGATGCCGTGCAGCAGGCCAACTCCGGCCACCCTGGCGCGCCCATGGGCATGGCCGAGATTGCCCAAGCACTGTGGCGGGGGCATTTGCGCCACAATCCCGCCAATCCGGCCTGGCCCAATCGCGACCGTTTCGTGCTGTCCAACGGCCACGGTTCGATGCTGATCTACGCGCTGTTGCACCTCACCGGCTACGACCTGCCGATCTCGGAACTCAAGAACTTCCGTCAGATGCACAGCCGCACGCCGGGTCACCCGGAAGTCGGCATCACCCCGGGCGTCGAAACCACCACGGGTCCGCTCGGTCAGGGCCTGGGCAACGCTGTGGGCATGGCATTGGCCGAGGCCTTGCTGGCCGGCGAATTCAATCGCCCCGGTCACACCATCGTCGACCACCACACGTATGCGTTCGCGGGCGACGGTTGCCTGATGGAAGGCATTTCGCACGAAGTGTGTTCGCTGGCCGGCGTGCTAAAGCTGTCCAAGCTCGTCGTGCTGTATGACGACAACGGCATTTCCATCGACGGCAAGGTCGAGCACTGGTTCGGCGACGATACCGCCAAGCGTTTCGAAGGTTACGGCTGGAACGTCGTGCGCGGTGTGGACGGCCACGATGCGGCTGCGGTCGACGCCGCCATCACGCTGGCGCGCAGCAATACCGCCGATAACAGCGGTCCCACGCTGATCCTCTGCCGCACCGTGATTGGCAAGGGTGCGCCCAATATGGCCGGTACCGATAAGGTGCACGGTTCGGCACTGGGCGCCGCCGAAGTGGCCGCCACGCGCGAAGCGCTGGCCTGGTCGCATGCGCCGTTCGAGATTCCCCAGCACGTGTACGACGGCTGGAATGCCCGCGACGCCGGCGCTGCCGCTGAAACGTCGTGGCAGGAAGGCTTCGATGCCTATTCGAAGGCCCATCCCGAACTCGCCGCCGAGTACACCCGCCGCATGAAGGGCGACCTGCCGGCCGATTTCGCCGATCGTCTGAAAGGCTTCCTCGACGCCACCGTCGGCAAGGCCGAAACCGTGGCCACCCGCAAGGCCTCGCAATTCGCCATCACCGCGCTGGCAGAGGTGTTGCCCGAACTGCTGGGCGGCTCGGCCGACCTCACCGGTTCCAACTACACCGACTGGAAGGGCGTCGTGCCCGTGCGTGTCGGCCGCGAAGCACTGCAGTTCGGTCGCCACATCAACTACGGCGTGCGCGAATTCGGCATGGCCGCCGTCATGAACGGCATCGCGCTGCACGGCGGCTATCTGCCGTTCGGCGGCACGTTCCTCACGTTCTCCGACTACTCGCGCAACGCCATCCGCATGGCTGCGCTGATGAAGTCGCGCGTGATCCACGTCTTCACGCACGATTCCATCGGCCTGGGCGAAGACGGCCCCACCCACCAATCGATCGAGCACGCCTCCAGCCTGCGTCTGATTCCCAACCTGTCCGTCTGGCGTCCCTGCGACACCACCGAAACGGCCGTGGCATGGGGATCGGCGGTGCAACGGCCCGCCAGCCTCGGTATGACGGTCGCCGATGGCGGTCCGACCGCGCTGCTGCTGTCGCGCCAGAACCTGCCGTTCGTCGAGCGTGATGCTGCCACCGTGCAAGCGATTGCCCGCGGCGGCTATGTGCTGCGCGACGCGGCCGATGCCCGTGCCATCATCATCGCCACGGGTTCGGAAGTGGCGTTGGCGCTGGACGCGCAAAAACAACTGGCTGCCGCTGGCGTGCCGGTGCGCGTGGTGTCGATGCCCAGCACCGATGTCTTCGATCGTCAGGATGCCGCCTACCGCGCCGAAGTGCTGCCGCGCGGTCTGCCGCGTGTGGCCGTGGAAGCGGGTATCACCGCGTTCTGGCACAAGTATGTCGGCCTCGAAGGCAAGGTCATCGGTATCGATCGCTACGGCGAATCGGCTCCGGCCAACGAGTTGTTCCCGTTCTTCGGTTTGACTGCCGACAAGGTAGCGGCCGCGGTGCAAGAGATCCTCTGATCGGCGCGGCGCGATGATCGCGCCGTCCGTGCAGATTTCCGCTTTTATTTTTAAAACAAAGGAGCAGGTTCATGAGTATTCGCGTCGCCATCAACGGCTATGGCCGCATCGGCCGCAACATCTTGCGCGCCCACTACGAATCGGGAAAGAAGCACGACATCGAGATCGTCGCAATCAATGATCTGGGTGATCCCGCCACGAACGCGCACCTCACGCGCTACGACACGGCCCACGGCAAGTTCCCCGGCACGGTCGAAGTCGACGGCGACTACATGGTCGTCAACGGCGACAAGATCCGCGTGTTGGCCAACCGCAACCCGGCTGAATTGCCGTGGGGCGACCTGAAGGTCGACGTCGTGCTGGAATGCACGGGCTTTTTCACCACCAAGGAAAAAGCCAATGCCCACCTGAAAGGCGGCGCAAAGAAGGTGATCATTTCGGCACCGGGTGGCAAGGATGTGGACGCCACGATCGTGTACGGCGTGAACCACAACGTGCTGAAGAAAGAGCACACCGTGATTTCGAATGCCTCGTGCACGACCAACTGCCTCGCGCCGCTGGTCAAGCCGCTGCACGACAAGATCGGTCTGGTCAATGGCTTGATGACCACCATCCACGCCTACACCAACGATCAGGTGCTGACCGACGTTTATCACGAAGATCTGCGCCGCGCCCGTTCGGCCACGCACAGCATGATTCCCACCAAAACCGGTGCGGCTTCGGCAGTGGGCCTGGTGTTGCCCGAACTGAACGGCAAGCTCGACGGTTACGCGATCCGCGTCCCCACGATCAACGTGTCGATCGTCGACCTGTCGTTCGTGGCCGCTCGCGAAACCACGGTCGAAGAAGTCAACAGCATCCTGAAGGCTGCGGCCGACGGCGAGTTGAAGGGCATTCTCGACTACAACAACGAGCCGCTCGTATCGGTCGACTACAACCACAATCCGGCCTCGAGCACGGTCGACGCCGGCCTGACCAAGGTGTCGGGCTCGCTGGTGAAGGTGTCGTCCTGGTATGACAACGAATGGGGTTTCTCCAACCGCATGCTGGACACCACTGTTGCCCTGATGTCGGCAAAGTAATGTTCGTGCGGGGGGAGTGTCCTTCGGGCGCTTCCCCCGCGTGCGTTCCCCCTTTGGGGCCGGTCGCGGTCATGCCAGGCCGGCCCCTTTTGCTTTTGAAAAGGTTGTCCGACCATGTCCAAGGTTATTACCCTTTCCGAGTTGGCCAAGTCCGGCCAACTGCAAGGCAAGCGCGTGTTCATCCGCGCCGACCTCAATGTGCCGTTCGACGAGGCCGGCCGCATCACCGAAGACACGCGCATTCGCGCCTCGGTGCCCGGCATCCGCCTGGCGCTCGACGGCGGTGCCGCCGTGATGGTCACCTCGCATCTGGGCCGTCCGGTAGAAGGCGAACTGGCTGAAGCCGATTCGCTCAAGCCCGTGGGCCAACGCCTGTCGGAGTTGCTGGGCGCGCAAGTGCGCCTGATCGCCGATTGGGTCGACGGCGTCAGCGTGCAGCCCGGTGAAGTGGTGCTGCTCGAAAATTGCCGCGTCAACAAAGGCGAGAAGAAAAACGACGAAGCGTTGTCGCGCAAAATGGCCGCCTTGTGCGATGTTTACGTCAACGACGCCTTCGGCACGGCGCATCGCGCCGAAGCCACCACGCATGGCATCGCGCGCTTTGCGCCCATCGCCTGCGCCGGCCCCTTGCTCGCCGCCGAACTCGATGCACTGACGAAGGCCCTGCACGAACCCAAACGGCCGCTGGTGGCGATCGTGGGCGGTTCCAAGGTGTCGACCAAGCTCTCGATCCTGCAAACGCTCTCGCAGCGTGTGGATCAGTTGGTGGTGGGTGGCGGGATCGCCAATACGTTCATGCTGGCAAGCGATCTGCCGATCGGCAAATCCTTGGCCGAAGCCGATCAGGTGGGTGAAGCCCGCGCCGTCATCGAACAAATGAGTGCGCGTGGCGCGGCCGTACCCATCCCCGTGGATGTGGTGTGCGCCAAAACCTTCGGCGCCAATGCCGAAGCGACGACCAAAGCGTCGGCGGACGTGGAAGCGGACGATCTCATTCTGGATCTGGGTCCGCAAAGCGCGCAGCAGATCGCCGATATCCTCAAGCAAGCCGGCACCATTGTGTGGAACGGTCCGGTTGGGGTGTTTGAGTTCGACGCCTTTTCGCACGGCACCGAAGTGATCGCCCGCGCGATCGCCGAGTCGGATGCGTTCTCGATCGCCGGTGGCGGCGATACGCTGGCGGCCATCGCCAAGTTCGGCATCACCGACCAGGTGAGCTACATCTCCACCGGTGGCGGCGCGTTCCTCGAGTTCCTAGAAGGTAAAACGTTGCCGGCCGTGGAAGTGCTGGAACAGCGCGCCGCAAAGTGATCGTGCTGTAGCGGCGAACGGCGAGCCGGCGTGCTGGCAGGTGTGCCTTGGCACGTCAACGCTCACCGATCGTACGATGCCAGTAAAAACGCCGCGCCCTTTACCGGGGCGCGGCGTTTTCTATGGGGGCTTGGAGCACAGGCTCCGAGCTTCGGCTGAAGACTCGGGTTCGGGCTTGGGTTCGGCTCGGACTCGGGCCCGACTCAGACTCAGACCCGACTCAGACCCGGACCCGGAGCTGAAGCCAAACTCGATTCGGGCCCGAAGTTCAGGCTCGGCATTCGTCGCTCGACCGCGCTTTAATCGCGCCTTACTTCGCAGCTGCCTTCTTCGCTGCTTTCTTCGCGGGCGCGGTTTTAGCGTTGCTCTTCTGGCCAGTCTTTTTCACCGTCGCCGTTTTCACGGTGGTCGATGCGAGCTTTTTCGGCACCTGTTTTGTCGCCTGTTTTGCCGGCGCTTTGGTGGCCTTCTTGACGACCTTCGTGACGGCCTTGTTGGCAGCCACGCCGCTCGCCGACGTTGTCGCAGTCTTCACGGATTTTTTCACAGCCCGTTTTCCAGGCGTTTTCACGGCTGTCTTTGCGGCCCCAGTGCTAGCCGATTTACCCGCCGACTTGCCAGCCGCTTTGGCGGCCATCTTCGTCGGCGTCAGGCCGTGTTCTTCGGCCACAGCAGCTTTCACCTCTGCCACGGCCGATGCGTCCGTGGCGGAGGCCGTGACCGTGCGGCCCGTAGTGCGGCCCGCAGCGCCGCCCGCTGTCTCCGGCGCCGTTACCGATTCGGCAGGTTCTAGCACCAACTGCGCCGGCGGACGCGAGGCGCCCGGCGTTGATGTTTGTTTATCGTCCAGCGCCGCGGCACGACTGCCGCGCGTCGAGGTGGCCTTGCCATTGGCCTGTTTCGATCGACTGCCACGGGCTGCGGCGCCATTGGCGGAACCGCGTGACGTTTTCGACGATGCCGATGCCGCTTTTTCAGCTGCACGCTCGAAGAGTTGCGTCATCTCCGCCAATCCTTCGGTGGCGGCTTGGCCCAGCGGCTCGGCGGCGCTCAGCACTTGCTTCATGTCGCCCAATGCGGCGCGGATCTCGGCAGGCGTGGCATCGGCCAGCAAATCGGGGATGGCGCCGATCGCAGCCGGCCCATCGAGCATCATCACCAAGGCCTGGTCGCGGATCACATCCTTGAATTCCTGCAGCGAGAGCATGTGGTCTTTTTCCAGGCGCAGCTTGCGAATCACGGCAAAGCTGCGCTCGTCGATACCGCCTTCGGCACGGCACACGTACAGGAGCATACGCAACGCCGCTTCGCGCACGCCGCCCACGGTCATCAGCGCGCGCAGTTCCGCGGTGCGCTCGGCCATGAAGCGATGATGTTCGGGTGACACGCCCGGATGGCCGCGCAAGGGGCCGTTCTGGGCGCCCAGGCCGGCGATGTCCTGCACGGCTGGTGAGCCGTATACCGACATGAACGTATTTTCGTGCCAGTCGTCGCGCACCTGTTGCCAGATGTCCAACGCGCCGATCAGCGTATTGGAAAACGCATCGCGCGTTTGCACGAAGATGTTGTCCGGCTCGACGGCTTCGCGCTGTTCGCGGATCTGGTCGGCCACACCGGCAAACGCCTTCATCCAGGGGTTGCGGTCAGAAAACATCTCGTACGACACGCGCAACGGGTGCAGGCGTTGCATGGTGTCGGCGATCTGCGGCGTGATCGTGGCCTTCAGCCATGGCTGCATGAAGCTGCGGTACAGGCCCAGATTGATATCCGACACGCGTTTGACGGCGGCAAAGCGGCGCTCGTCTTCGGGTTCATGCGCGACGATGGCCCGCACGTCGTTCAATTGCCGGCGTTCGAAGGCGAGCACGTAATCGCCCTGTGCCAGATCCGCATTCAACGTTTCGGGCGTTTTGTCTTCGATTGCCGCCTCGTACAGCCCTGGCGGCAATACGTCGATCATGTCGATATTGCTGGTGAATTCTTGATGCTCTTTGCGCGCCACGGCGCCGGATACGAAGATGCCCAGGTGACCGATGCTTTCGTGCACGGCATAGACGATCGTCTGGCCGTGTGCGCGAATTTGCGCATCGTCTTCGTACAGATCTGGAATCCAGCCCAGTGCCTGAGGCGGAGGCGTGATGTTGTCGCCCTTGCTGCAGAATACGATGATGGGCGAGCGGATATTGCGCAGGTCGATGCGGATACCGTCGGAAGTCACCAGGCCGCCGGTAGAAAGGCGATTGCCGATGAAGAGGTTATCGACGATGTATTGGATTTCCGTGCCGTTCAGGAATACATGGCCGCCCCACCATTTCTCGAAGCTCAGGTACCGTTTGGCTTCGGTATCCACATTCGCGTACAGGTTGTATTGCTTGGCCCAGAGGGTATTGGCGGGATTGAGGTTTTCGAAGTTCTGCACCAGCCAGGCGCCGTCGAATGTGCCGGCACCCAGGTCGCTGGCAAACGCGGTGAGCCAACTGCCACCGAGCAAGCCGCCCGCATAGCGCATCGGATTCATGCCGCGCCAGCCGGCCCAATATGAGAGCGGGGCGCCCGCGATGATGATGGGGCCGAACAACTCAGGCCGCATGGCCGCCGTCATCATGATTTGCCAGCCGGCCTGGCAATTACCGATCACGACCGGCTTGCCCTCGGCTTGCGGATGCAGGCCGATGATTTCTTCCAGAAAGCGTGCTTCCGCCAGCATCACGTCTTCGACGGTTTGTGTGGGCGTGGGCGACGGCAGGAAGGTGGCGAAGTAGCAGGGGTGCCCGGCACGCACGGCCACGCCGATTTCGCTTTCGGGCTTGAAGCCACCGATGCCCGGGCCGTGTCCGGCACGCGGGTCGACGACCAGAAACGGACGCTTGAGCGGATCGACCTTGACACCGTCGGTCGGCGGAATGCGCAACAGGCCGTAGTTAACCGGGCGTTCGAGCGTGCGGCCGTCGAGCACCAGCTCGTAGGCCATGCTAAGCACATTGGGCGCCTGTTGGGCCATGTGCTCGTGATATTGATTGCCGCGCTGGCGCATCACGTCGGCGTACAGGATGCTGCGTTCGACGGCGTCGCGCATGAAGGCGTAGGCGTCTGTCCAGGCAGCGGGCAGGCTGTTGGTCAGCACGTCGGTCGGGCTGGGCGTCATTGTCGTTCTCCTCCGTGACACGCTCGCTCGAATCGGCGCGTCGGTCTGTCGACCATTACACCGCAAAGCTTGCTGCGCTGCAACATGCGCGCGCCATGACGAATGCAACGTAAGGACTGGGACAGATGCCCGGCATCGGTTACGCCGTCAGATACTTTTGCCAAAACTGCGCGTGGCCCATGGCGCTATCGAGCACGTAGGGCGCAAAGCCGGCGTTTTCGTAAAGTTTGCGGGCAGGGCCGTTGCCTTCCAACACTTCCAGCGTGACCTTGCAGCATCCGAGTTCGCGGGCCAGCGTTTCAACGCCTGCCATCAGTTGGGCGCCCACGCCTTGCTTACGAAACGCGCCGTCCACCATAAAATCGTGCACGTTGAGAATCGGTGCGCAAGCAAACGACGAAAACGCTTCGATGCAGATCGCCAGGCCGGCCGGCACATCGTCCATTCGGGCGATGAGTGCGTGCGCATGGGGACGCTTCGCGAGCTCGGCAGCGAGGTGGGTGCGGGTGTGCTCGGAGAGGGGCGTTCCGCCACCCATGGGGTCGCGCGCATAGGCGTCGAGCAGGGCGACCACCTCGGCGGCGTCGCGGGATGAGCGAAAATCGGCGGTGTGGATGTGAAGCACGGATTGCATCTCCTCGGTGTTACGGTTACCGTTCGACCCGAATTATGCGCGACCTATGGCGTACCTATGATGTATTGCGTTTCGTGAGCGTCGCTTCTATCGTGTTTGTGCGACGCGCGGGCGTTATCGTCGCGCGAGCGGGCCGGCTCAAAGGCGCAGCCCGAACGTCGTGCGAATGAAATGTACTGTTTGATCCTTTGATGCGCTTTGGCGCGCAGGTATGTCCCTCAAGAACTATTACGCAAGCCTCGGTTTGAAGCGCACTGCCACTGGCGACGATGTTCGTCAGGCGTACCGCCGCCTGGCGCGCCGGTACCATCCGGATGTCAGCGCCGAGCTGGATGCCGAGGTGCGCATGCGTGAAATCAATGAGGCGTACGGCGTGTTGAGCGATCCCATGCGACGCCGGGCCTACGACCGCGAGACGTTGGTTGCCACGCGATCGACGCATTTCGGTCCGGGCGCAGCCTGGAACGGCAGCACCGGGTTCGGGCGCACACGACCGCGTCCTGCGCAACCCGCGCGCAGTCAGACCGACGACGATTTCTTTTCCTCTTTTTTCAGTCGTGCACGGCGCGCGGCCAGTGGCGAAAGCGCCGCCGGCAGCGCCCGCGCGCGGGCCGGTGCAAGCGGCACCCGTGGCGCCAATGGTGCGACGGGCGCAAATGGGGCCAACGGGCCCCATGGCACGAACGGCACGCATAGCGCGAACGGTTCGAATGGCGCAAATAGTTCGACTGGCGCAGGTGGCACACATCGCGCGAACGGCGCCGCTGGCGGCTTTGGCGCAAACGGCGCGTCGGGTGCCAAGGGTGCGGGCGGTACGGGCGGCTCGGCCGGTACCCACGGTTCCGCTGGCACAAATGGCACCAATGGCACCAACGGCACCCACGGCGCGTCGAATGGAACCGGCTCTCGCGGCACAACCGGCGCACGCACCGGCGCCAAGATGGGCCGGGCGCAGGGTGAAGATCACCACGCCGTCATCGAAATCGACCTTGAAGATGCCATCGGCGGCGCCACGCGTGAAATCAAATTACGCTCGCTTGCCCATGATGCCGGCGTGCGCTCGCCGGCCATGCGCACATTGAGCATCGATATTCCCGCCGGCGTGCGCGGTGGGCAGCAAATTCGTCTGGCCGGGCAGGGGCGCCCTGGGCGCCTGGGCGGCAAGCATGGCGACTTGTTGCTCGAGATTCGCATCAAGCCGCATCGCTATTACCGGATCGAAGAGCGCGACTTGTACGTCACGTTGCCGATCACGCCTTCCGAAGCGGCGTTGGGGGCCAATGTGCTCGCACCCACGCCGGGCGGCAAGGTCGAGGTCAGGATTCCGCCCGGCTCGGTGGCCGGGTGCAAGTTGCGGCTGCGTGCGCGCGGCATGCCGGGCGCGCCGGCGGGCGATCTTTATCTGGTGCTCAGCATCGTGGCGCCGCCGGCGGTGTCGCCCGAATTGCGCGAGGCCTACGAAGCGCTGGCCCGCGCGCACGCCGGATTCAATCCGCGCGGCGCGCTTTAAGGCCTGATCCTAAACGTCTCACCCCGTGAAGCGCGTCGCCAAGGCGAACAGCCCAGCTGCCAGCAGCATCGAGGCGGGCAGCGTCAACACCCACGCCAGCAGGATATTTCGCACGGTGTTGCCTTGCAGGCCGGTGCGGTTGGCGATCATCGTACCGGCCACGCCGGACGACAGCACATGGGTGGTCGACACCGGCAGGGCAAATACGTTGGCCAGCCCAATCGCGACGACGGCGGTCACCTGGGCGCTCATGCCTTGCGCGTACGTCATCCCTTGCTTGCCGATCTTTTCGCCCACCGTGAGCACCACGCGGCGCCAGCCGACCATCGTGCCGATCCCGAGTGCGAGAGCAACGGCCACGATCACCCACAAGGGCGCGTATTCGGTCGTGGCGGCCAGATCCACCCGCAGGCGGCTGAGGTCGGCGCGTTCGCGTGCATCCAGCACGTTCAGCGCGCCCACGCGTTTGGCGGTGTCGTCCAGGCACAGCAGATAGCGGCGGACATCCACCCGTTTTTCCGGCGCGAGGCCGTTGTAGTTCGACACGCCTTGCAGATCGCGCACCAGCGCACTGATCGTGGCGTTGGTGAGTGCCGGATCGCAGCGGAACGCCGGCGGCAGGTCGATGGCCTGGGAGGTCGCCGTGGGAATGAAATCGGCCAGCGTTTGCTGATTGCGTACGTAGAAGTCGAGCAGATGCACGGCCGCGTCGCGGGTGCGATCGATCTGATAGGTGGTGCTGTGCGTGTCGAGCACGAACTGGGCAGGCACGATGCCGATCAGTACCAGCATGATGAGGCCGATACCTTTCTGGCCGTCGTTGGAGCCGTGCACGAAGCTCACGCCCATGGCTGAGAGCACAAGCACCAGCCGGTTCCAGAAGGGCGGATGCTTCTTGTTGTCGAGCGCACGGCGTTGATCCGGCGTCTTGTGCATTTTCGACGCCGGCCATTTGCGTTTGAGCGCCAGAAAAATGCCTGCCGCCACGGCAAAGCCGGCAATCGGCGAGGCCACGAGCGACAGGCCGATATCGATCGCCTTGCCCCAATTGACGCCACCGGCCAGCGGCGCGTCGGTAAGCAATGCGTTGGCCAGACCGACGCCCAGGATCGACCCGATCAGCGTATGCGAGCTGGAGGCCGGGATGCCGAAATACCACGTGCCCAGGTTCCAGGTAATCGCGGCGGCCAGCATGGCGAATACCATCGCCAATCCGCGCCCCGTGTCGACATTGATCAGCAGCTCGACCGGCAGCAAGTGAACGATGGCATACGCCACGCCCACGCCACCGAGCAAAACACCGAGAAAATTGAAGATTCCCGAAAACACCACGGCCAGATGGGGTGGCATCGCTTTCGTGTAGATCACCGTGGCGACGGCGTTGGCCGTGTCATGGAAACCGTTGATGAATTCAAACGCGAGGACGAATGTGAGCGCGAGCACGAGGCTGGCGCCGACCCAGAAATCCAGGCCGGAGAACATGTCAAGCATGATGGGGACCGTGATGGTCGGGCATTGAAAGGGGGGATTATTGCAGGTTTGTGACGTGTCACGCGAACACTTGGGGCCGTTTGAGGGCGTTAAGCTACAGTGCCGTAGCCGGTGCCCGTGGGGCGTTACCGGCCCACTTCTAGGGAGAATCTTCCGTGGCATTCGCATCGGCGCCTGTGCGCCGCAACGCCGACGATTTGATCGTCGGCCTCGTCTCCATTTCCGATCGCGCCTCGCAAGGCGTTTACGCCGACGAGGGCGTGCCGTCGCTGCGCACCTGGCTTGATGGCGCCTTGACGTCGCCCTGGCAGGCGGTCGAACGCCTGATCGCCGACGACGCGGCCACGATTTCGCGCACGCTGATCGAGCTGGTCGATGAGCAGGAGTGCGACCTGGTGCTCACTACCGGAGGCACAGGGCCCGCGCGGCGCGACGTGACGCCCGAGGCGACGCTGGCGGTGGCCACGCGCGAGATGCCGGGTTTCGGCGAGCAGATGCGTCAGATCAGTCTGACTTTCGTGCCCACGGCGATTCTGTCGCGCCAGGTCGCGGTGATTCGCGAAACGCTGGCGCATGCCGCGCTCATCATCAATCTGCCGGGTCAACCGAAGGCGATTCGCGAAACCCTCGAAGGGCTGAAGGGCGGCGAAGGCATGCGCGCCGTGCCGGGCATCTTCGCAGCGGTGCCGTATTGCATCGATTTGATTGGCGGCCCCTATATCGAAACGAACGACAGCGTGATTGCGGCATTTCGGCCGAAGTCGGCGCGCCGGATCAAGGAGTGATTCGCGCAGTCGCCGCGATAGCCTGCGCAACCCACAACCCACAACCCGCAACGGCGCGACTGGTGTGAAGGCGGTTGATCCGCGCGCTGCGACTAGCGGTATAGTCGCAGTCTGTTCGAAACGTGAAACCAAGAGTGCGATATGAAAACCCGTTTGTTGATGACCGTGGTGGCCCTGGGTGTGTTGGCCGGTTGTGCCAGTAGTGACGATCTGCGCCGCAAGGATCCGGTGTTTTTCACCACCACCCAAAAAACGGCCGTCGAGTACGCCACGTGTGTGGTGCAATCGTGGCGCGGGCTGGGCGAGACGGTCAATCAGCGCGAAATCCCGAATGGTTTCGATATCGCCGCCGATGGCCGTCTGGGCAATATCGATTCAGTTATCCGCGTGCAAACCTACGACAATAAAACGCACGTCAACATGTACTCGCGCATGCCCTACGGCCACCAGGACATGATGCAGTCGGCCAATCTCTGCATCTAGGTGCGGTAGCCGCGGAGGGCAGCAACGTGCTGCGCCTTACCCCGCAAACCCGCCATCGGCCAGAAACATCGCCTCATCCGGGGTGGTATGGCGGCCCAGTACCGCATTGCGGTGGGGAAAGCGTCCGAAGCGGCTGATGATGTCGCGGTGCATCTCGGCCCAGTGCAACGAGTCGGCATCCGTATCGCCCATCAATTCGACGCAGCGCGCCTGATCGGCGGCGTCTTCCGAATGCTCCAGCGGCAGGTAGAAGAACGGTCGCAGCTCGGGCGTCACGCGGCGATCGGCGCCGATTTCGATCGCACCCAGCGCCATTTTGCGGGCCAGTACGTCGGTGGCAAACATGTGCGCGGTTCCGCGAAACGCATTGCGCGGAAACTGATCCAGCAGGATCACCAGGGCCAGCGCGCCGATGTCGCTTTGCAGCCAATCGTCGCGTAGCCGAGCAGCAGCGGCAAAGTGCGCCGCCATGCCGCGCCGGCGAAACTCGGCGTCGAACGCCTCGTCTTTCACGAACCATTTCTCGCGGCCGGCTTCCTGCCAGAACGCCACCACGTCGGCGGGGGTACGAAAGGGCGGTGCGCCGGGGGCGTAAGAAGTCGATCTTGGCATGGGGGCTCCATCTTTCTGGCGGATGCGCGCTCGGTCGTTCGCGAAGCACGGCGCCGCCATCGGTTATCGTTACGCACGATTATCGACCATTAACTTGCCGTATCCATGATGCCTCTGATTCGAACCGCTTTGTTGTGCCTGAGCGCCTTGCTCTGTGTTCCCGTTCACGCCGCAGACAGCTTTATTTTTCGCCTGCTGAACAAGCCCGTGCCGGGTGGCGTGGCGGTGTTGCCACTGGAGCGGGGTGGCGAAGCCCCCACGGTAACGTTCGCCAATCGGCCGGTGCTGGTGGTCGACGATCAGGGCCAATGGACGGCGATCGTGGGCATCCCACTGACCGTGAAAGCGGGTTCGGAGCAATCGGCGCTGGTGCGTGACGCCAAAGGCGGGCAGCGCCGCGTCGCATTTAAGGTGGATGCCAAGGCGTATCCCGAGCAACGCATTACGCTCAAGAACAAAGGTCAGGTCAATCTGAGCCCCGAAAACGAACAGCGCTTCAAGCGCGAACTCGACGAGCAGCTTGCGGCCTACCGCACGTTTTCGCCCACGGCGCCGTCCAACGTGAAGTTCGATGTGCCGGTGCCCGGGCGCCAGTCGAGCCCCTTCGGCGTACGGCGGTTCTTCAACGGTGAAGAACGCAACCCGCATTCCGGCCTGGATTTCGCAGCCGGCACCGGCACCCCGGTGCAAGCACCTGCCGACGGCAAGATCATCCTGATCGGCGATTACTTCTTTAACGGCAAGACGGTATTCATCGATCATGGCCGTGGTTTGATCACAATGTTTTGCCACTTGTCGGCCATCGATGTGCAGGTCGGTCAGACGGTCAAGCGGGGCGAGTCGGTGGCGAAAGTAGGCGCCACGGGGCGCGCCACCGGTCCGCATCTGCATTGGAACGTGAGCCTGAACGACGCCCGCGTCGATCCGGCCATCTTCATCGGTACCTTCAAGCCCTGAGCCGCTTTCACTTGTCGGGCGCACCTGGCAGGCTGATCTAGAAGGCTGACCTAGAAGGCTGACCTAAAAGGCGGATCTAGCCGACGCACATCGCCGGCGCACGAGCGACGCATCGTCGTATGATGTCATTCCGCGTGCGCCCGCTTCATTTGCCTCCATCGCCCGAGCGCACGGTTCCATTCCAGGAGAGCGCGCTGCACGCGCCACACAGCATGACGACACTGCTCGATCCGACCATCACCACCGTCGAAGATATGCGCGTACTGGCCAAGCGCCGGGTGCCCAAGATGTTCTACGACTATGCCGACTCGGGGTCGTGGACCGAATCGACGTACCGTGCCAATACCGACGACTTCCAGAAGATCAAGCTGCGCCAGCGCGTGGCAGTCAACATGGAAGGGCGGTCGATCCGCACACAGATGGTCGGCATCGATGCCGCCATGCCTGTGGCGATTGCGCCGACCGGGCTGACCGGCATGCAGCACGCCGACGGCGAAATCCTGGCGGCGCGCGCGGCCGAGGCTTTTGGCATTCCGTTCACGCTGTCTACGATGAGCATCTGCTCGATCGAAGACGTTGCGGCGGCGACCACCAAGCCGTTCTGGTTTCAGTTGTATGTGATGCGCGATCGCGATTACGTCGAACGCTTGATCGACCGCGCGAAGGCCGCCAATTGCTCGGCCCTGATGCTCACGCTCGATTTGCAGATCCTGGGTCAACGCCATAAGGACATCAAGAATGGCCTGACCGCGCCGCCCAAGATGACGGTGCGCAACATGATCGATCTGGCGACCAAGCCGAAGTGGTGTTATCACATGATGCGCACGCAGCGCCGCACATTCGGCAATATCGTCGGGCACGCCAAGGGCGTGAGCGATCTGTCGTCGCTGGGCGCCTGGACGGCCGAGCAGTTCGATCCCCGCCTGAGCTGGGACGACGTCGAATGGATCAAGCGCCGCTGGGGCGGCAAGCTCATTTTGAAGGGCATTCTGGATGCGGACGATGCGCGTCTGGCCGCCCAGAGTGGCGCCGATGCCTTGATCGTCAGCAATCACGGCGGTCGTCAACTCGACGGTGCCGTGTCGTCGATTCAGGCGTTGCCCGCCATTGCGGAAGCAGTGGGGTCGCGTATCGAGGTTTGGATGGACGGCGGTATCCGCTCGGGTCAGGACGTGCTGAAGGCCGTGGCTTTGGGCGCACGGGGCACGTTGATCGGGCGCTCGTTTCTGTATGGCTTGGGTGCGGGCGGCGAGCGCGGTGTGCGCCAGGTGCTCGAAATGATTGCCAAGGAACTCGACATCACGATGGCTTTCTGCGGTCGCAAGACCATCGAATCGGTCGATCGCGATATTTTGCTGCCGGGCACGTACCCCACGCCGGCCAGCATGGGTGGCAACCGCTGACGGCAGACGAAAAAATGCCGGTGGGCATCGATGGACCGGCCATCGAGCGTCTACCGGCATGACAAGCGTTCAAACGCCTGCTTTGGGGTTCACATGGGGAAAATGCAGACCTGCTGCACCCCTCCCATGCGACGTCGTATCAACGACGGCGGGGATTCTGCGGACGGCTGGCTGCACCCGGACGCACTTCGTCTTTGTGACGGAAGTTGATGCGGCCTTTGGTCAAGTCGTAGGGCGACATTTCCAGCGTCACACGATCGCCGGCGAGAATACGGATACGGTGCTTGCGCATGCGACCCGACGCGTAGGCGCCGACTTCGATGCCGTTTTCGAGGGTAACGCGGTAGCGGCTGTCGGGCAGCACTTCGCCGACGACGCCGTTGAGTTCGATCAGTTCTTCCTTAGCCATAGGGCAACTCCTTTAAATACTTGATGCACGGCACCAGCCGTGGCGTGCGCACTGCCACAGGATGGTGGCGTGCACGGCACGCGGGGCGAAAGCTCAAGCCGGGCGTGCGGTAAAAACGCGGGAGGGGTCCCGCAGCTCCGACAGGCAGTATCGGCGCTTGAGCGCCGCAGGCGGGGCAGAGATGCCGCGATCACGACTGCGGCAAAGAGGCGTAGCACATACCGTGCGGGGCATGTCACGCGGATGGATCGCATCGGTAGCAAACAGCTCTCGAGAAAGCGTTGCGTGGGGCAGCCGATGGACAGTGAGAATCTATCGCCATCTTAGCGCGCCAGGCCCTGAAAGTCCAGGTTTTCGTGCGGTGCAACGGAGCGTGCGGCGCCTTTCCGGCCCTTATTGCCGCAAATCACGGCCTTATTTCGGTTGCATTTGTTTCGTTCTACCGACACGGGCGAGCGTGGTGTCGGCAGCCCCTTCGACATGCGGCATTAGAATCCGCCCGTAAAATTACGCCATCGATCGATCCCCATTCGCTTATTTCTTCAATTTTCAGGAGTTTTCATGGCCCTTGTTTCCATGCGCCAATTGCTGGATCACGCCGCCGAGCACGGCTACGGTATTCCCGCGTTCAACGTCAACAACCTTGAACAGGTTCAGGCCATCATGGAGGCCGCTGCCGAAACCGATAGCCCGGTGATCATGCAAGCGTCGGCTGGCGCCCGCAAGTACGCCGGTGAGACGTTTCTGAAGTATTTGATCCAGGCGGCCGTTGAAACGTATCCGCACATCCCTGTGGTGATGCATCAGGATCACGGCCAATCGCCGGCCGTCTGTCAGGGCGCCATCGACCTCGGGTTCTCCAGCGTGATGATGGATGGCTCGTTGAAGGAAGATGGCAAGAGCATCGCCGACTTCGATTACAACGTCGACGTCACCCGCAAAGTGGTGGACATGGCGCACAAGGTTGGCGTCACGGTGGAAGGCGAACTGGGCTGTCTGGGCTCGCTCGAAACGATGGAAGGCGATAAGGAAGACGGTCACGGCGCCGACGGCAAGCTCACGATGGATCAATTGCTCACCGATCCGGAGCAGGCCGCCGACTTCGTCAAGCGCACGCAACTGGACGCCCTGGCAATTGCCATCGGCACCAGCCATGGCGCCTACAAGTTCACCCGCAAGCCTACGGGCGATATCTTGTCGATCTCGCGCATCAAGGAAATTCACGCCCGGCTGCCCAACACCCACCTGGTGATGCACGGCAGCTCGAGCGTGCCGCAGGACTTGCTGGCCGAGATCCGCGAATTCGGCGGCGCCATGAAGGAAACCTACGGCGTGCCGGTGGAAGAGATCCAGGAAGCCATCAAGTTCGGCGTGCGCAAGATCAACATCGATACCGACATCCGCCTCGCGATGACGGCCGCCGTGCGCCGTTTCCTCTTCGAGAACCCGGAGAAATTCGACCCGCGCGAATTCTTGAAGCCCGCCCGTACGGCTGCCAAGAACATCTGTATGCAGCGCTATCAGGAGTTCAACGCCGCCGGCCAGGCCAGCAAGATCAAGGTCGTGCCGTTGAACGAGATTGCCGCAGCTTACGCGGCCGGCAAGCTGCAGCAAGTGGTGCAATAACCGGTGCAGTGAGAGGAGCACGAGTTCAGTCATAGGTGCTCTATCGGGTGCACTGAGCCCGCGCCGCGGCGCGGAGTTCGCTACCCGGAGCCACTCACCGTAGGCGGGCGGTTTGCCGCCCGGTTTCGGGCCGGGGCAAGTAGTGCGATAATGTTGCCCGAAGCTGTGCTCATTCCCGCCCGGACGGCGTCCAGGCGGGAATCTTCTTTTTGACATAGGCCATCTCGTGAACGCTCTGCATCAATCCAGCATCCGGTCCTTACCCCTCCTTGGCCGCGGCAAGGTGCGCGACATGTACGCGGTGGGCGACGACAAACTGTTGATCGTCGCAACCGACCGCATCTCCGCCTTCGACGTCATTCTCGATGACCCTATTCCCGGTAAGGGGCAGGTGTTGACGGCGCTCACCGATTTCTGGCTCGAGAAACTGGCGCACGTGATGCCCAATCACTCGACCGGCATCGATCCGCAATCCGTGGTCGCCGCCGACGAGCGCGATCAGGTCATCGGGCGCGCCGTGGTGGTCAAACGTTTGAAACCCATCCTGGTCGAAGCGGTGGCCCGCGGCTACCTCATCGGTTCGGGCTGGAAGGATTACCAGGATACGGGCGCCATCTGCGGCATCAAGCTCCCCGCCGGTTTGAAGCAGGCAGCGCAATTGCCCGAGCCCATCTTCACGCCCGCGGCCAAGGCTGAGATGGGTGCGCATGACGAGAACGTCGATTTCGATCACGTGGTGCGCGAAGTCGGTCAGGACATGGCCGAACACATCCGCACCGTAACCTTGAAGCTGTATGCCGAGGCGGCTGCCTTCGCCCGCACCAAGGGCATCATGATCGCCGACACCAAGTTCGAGTTCGGCTTGAGCGATGACGGCACGCTGCATTTGATGGATGAGGTGCTGACGCCCGATTCGTCGCGGTTCTGGCCGGCCGACGAGTACCGCGAAGGCATCAGCCCGCCGTCGTTCGACAAGCAATTCGTGCGCGACTGGCTCGAAACGCAGCCGTGGGGCAAAACGCCGCCCGCGCCGCGTCTGCCCGCCGAAGTGCTCGAACGCACGGCGGCCAAGTACCGCGAAGCGCTGGATCGCCTCACCGCCTGACGATCCGCAGCGGCGCGCGATCGGCGGTTGTTGCCCGATCGCGCTGCGCACCTTGTGCCTGTCACGCCGTTTCCGCTGGAAACCGCACGAGCAGGCGCCCCCGACTTTCAAATCTCATTCACCAGGATCGCGCCATGTCAGCACCTGTCTCGCCGTCAACCAAGCCGATCGTCGGCGTCATCATGGGATCGTCCAGCGATTGGGACATCATGAAGCACGCCGTGGCGATGTTCGAAGACTTCGGCGTGCCGTGCGAGATGCGCGTGATTTCGGCGCACCGGATGCCGCAGGATATGGCCGACTACGGCGCCGATGCGCGTGACCGCGGGCTGCGTGCCATCGTGGCGGGCGCCGGCGGCGCCGCGCATTTGCCCGGCATGATGGCGGCGTTGACGCCGGTGCCGGTGTTTGGCGTACCCGTGCCCTCGAAGTATTTGCGGGGCGAAGATTCGCTGTTTTCCATCGTGCAAATGCCCAAGGGCGTGCCGGTCGCGACCTTCGCCATCGGCGAAGCGGGCGCGGCGAATGCGGCACTGCACGCGATTGCGACGTTGGCCACGACCGACGACGCGCTCTATACCAAGCTGGTGGCGTTTCGTGCCCGCCAGACCCAGGCCGCGCGCGACATGCGCATCCCGCCTCAATCCTGATCTTGCCGGTTCGCTCGTTATGACGTCTCCTTCCATTCCGTTTTCGATTGCACCCGGCGACTGGCTGGGTTTGTTGGGCGGTGGCCAATTGGGCCGCATGTTTTGTCAAGCCGCACAAAGTCTGGGCTACCGCGTCGTGGTGCTCGACCCGGCCGATACCGACAACTGTCCGGCCGCCATGGTGGCCGACCGCCATATCAAAGCCGCCTATGACGATGCCGAGGGGTTGCGTGAGCTGGCGTCGATCGCCCGCGCCGTCACCACCGAGTTCGAGAACGTGCCGGCCGACAGCCTGCGCATTCTGGCGGCGCAGTGCCGTGTGAGCCCGGCGGCCAGCGCCGTGGCCGTGGTGCAGGACCGCATCACCGAAAAAGCCTTCATCGCCGCGCACGGCATCCCCGTGGCGCCGCATGCCGCCGTGCGCGCGTTGGCCGACATCGACGAGGCCGACGAAGGCCTCTTTCCCGGCATTTTGAAAGTGGCTCGTTTGGGCTACGACGGCAAGGGTCAGGCGCGTATCGCCACGCGTGCGCAAGCCCGCGAGGCGTTCGAAGCCTTCGGTGAAGTGCCCTGCGTACTCGAAGCGCTGATGCCGCTGGACTATGAAATCTCGGTTGTGCTGGCGCGCGGTTTCGATGGCGATATCGTCGTCTACCCCGTGGCGCGCAACGTGCACCGCGACGGCATCCTTGCCGTGACCACAGTCGCAGGTGCCGCCACCGCCGCCCAGCACGTGACGGATCAAGCCGGCCATGCCGCGCGTGCCATTGCCCGTGGCCTCGATTATTCGGGCGTGCTGTGCGTGGAGTTTTTCGTGCTGCGCGACGGTCGTCTCGTCGTCAACGAAATCGCCCCGCGCCCGCACAACAGTGGCCATTACACGCTCGACGCGTGTGTGACCAGCCAGTTCGAACAGCAAGTGCGCGTGTTGGCCGGCTTGCCGCTGGGCAGCACGCATTTGCTGTCGCCGGCCGTGATGTTGAACATCCTGGGCGATATCTGGTTTGAGCCCGGTCAATCGACGGCGCAGCAGCCGCGTTGGTCGCGTGCGCTCGAGGTCAAGTCTGCCAAGTTGCATCTTTACGGCAAGCGTGAAGCGCGCGCCGGCCGCAAGATGGGCCATATGACGTGCGTCAACGCAACGATCGAAGCCGCCCAGCGCGATGCCGCCACGGTGGCCGATGCGCTCGGCATGCCGGCGCCGACGGACGATTGAGGTGTCTGCCGGGCTGCAGCTGAGCATAGACGCGGCGGCAATCGCCGCGGCAGCCGCGCGGCTCGATGCCGGTGGGCTGGTCGCCTTTGCGACTGAAACGGTATACGGACTGGGTGCCGACGCGCGCAATCCCGACGCCGTGCGCCGTATTTACGCCGCCAAGGGCAGACCGCTCGATCATCCCGTGATCGTGCATCTGGCGCCAGGGGCGGATGTGACGCAATGGGCGGCGCACGTGCCGCCGGTCGCGCAAGATTTGATCGACGCCTTCTGGCCGGGTCCACTTACCCTTATTTTGCCGCGTGCCGCGCATATCGATGCCACCGTCTCGGCGGGGCAGGACAGTATCGGCTTGCGGTGCCCCTCGCATCCTGTGGCGCAGGCGCTTCTGACGGCGTTTGCGCAACTGCATCCCGGCGAACCGTGCGGCGTGGCCGCGCCTTCGGCCAATCGCTTCGGCCAGGTATCGCCTTCGCAAGCATCCCATGTGGTTGCCGAATTTCCTGAGGAAGTCGCCGCCGGCATGCCCGTGCTGGACGGCGGCCCGTCGGATCGCGGGATCGAGTCCACCATTGTGGATGTATCGCGTGTGCACCTCGGTGTGCCTCCCACCTTGCTGCGCCCGGGATCGATCACGGCTGAACAGCTCGCGGCAGTTATTGGCGCCATGCCCGCACGGCCGGATGCTGCCGCGCCGCGTGCATCCGGCACGTTGAAGGCCCATTACGCCCCGCATACGCCGCTGGAACTCGCCGATGCGGCGCGGCTGGCGGCTGTGTGTGCTGGTGAGGGCTTACCTGCCCACGGGCAAACGGTGGTGCTGGCGTATGGCCCGCCACCTGCGCACCTGCCTGATGCGGTGGTGTGGCATGCCTTGCCCGACGATCCCAATCGATACGCCCACGCGCTGTATGCCACGTTGCGCGACTGGGACGCGCGCGGAATGGCGCGTTTGGTGGTGCAGGCACCGCCGGCCACCTCGGTCTGGGCGGCCGTCAACGACCGCATTCATCGCGCCGCGGCCGCCTTCGCGCTGGATACCGACGGCTTGGGCCATTGATTCCTGACCGCGGCTGTCGTTCGGCCACGCGTTGCTCTATGCTGTCGGATTGTGTTTAAAGGATCTTCGATGAAGTTCGCCGATCTACGGCAGGGCATGGTGATCAAGGGCGGCCCGGTCGACGTTACCGAAGCAGAAATACTGGAGTTCGCCCAGAAATACGATCCGCAATGGTTTCACACCGATAAATCTCGCGCCGAGCGCGGCCGATGGGGCGGTTTGATCGCCAGCGGCTGGCATACCTGTGCCTTGACGATGCGCATGGCCGTGGATGCTGCGTTGAAGGATTCCGATTCGTTCGGTTCGCCCGGCTTGGGCGAAGTGCGCTGGCGTGTGCCCGTGCGGCCCGGCGACACGCTGCGCCTGGAAGCGAAGGTGACCGGCGTGCGTAAATCATCCGGCCGGGACGATCTGGGTATCGTGACGTGGGTATGGGCGGTCTACAACCAGCACAAGGAAGTCGTGCTGGAAATCGACGCCACCAATTTGTTCGAACTCGACGACCAAAGTTGATCGCATCGCAACGGCGGTCCTGCGAGACCGTTGCGCGGTGCCGTGTTCATTTCAATGCCCGTTTGCTGTGAAAACGGCCTGCCGACTTACGCCGGCAGGCCGTTTTTGTTGCCAAGGAAGGGATGCCGCATGGCAATGACGCCATGCGATCGCCTGTCTCGATCAATAAAACGCTTGAATGCCCGTTTGCGCGCGGCCCAGGATGAGCGCGTGCACGTCGTGCGTGCCTTCGTACGTGTTGACCACTTCCAGGTTGACCAGATGACGCGCCACCCCGAATTCATCCGAGATGCCATTGCCGCCCAACATATCGCGCGCCATGCGGGCGATATCGAGCGACTTGCCGCACGAGTTGCGCTTCATGATCGACGTGATTTCGACGGCGGCGTCGTTGGCGTCCTTCATGCGGCCCAAACGCAGGCAGCCTTGCAGGGCCAGCGTGATTTCGGTTTGCATGTCGGCCAGTTTTTTCTGGATCAGCTGGTTGGCAGCCAAGGGGCGGCCAAACTGCTTGCGATCCAGCGTGTATTGGCGGGCCATGTGCCAGCAGAACTCGGCAGCACCCAGGGCGCCCCAGGCGATGCCGTAGCGCGCCGAATTCAGGCAGGTGAACGGACCCTTCAGGCCCGACACGCCCGGCAGCATTTGCGTATCCGGCACTTCCACGTTGTCCATCACGATTTCACCCGTGACCGACGCCCGCAGACCCACCTTGCCGTGGATCGCCGGTGCCGACAGGCCCTTCATGTCCTTTTCCAGGATGAAGCCGCGGATCTTGCCGTCGAATTCGCCGCCTACACACTTCGCCCACACGACAAACACGTCGGCGATCGGCGAATTGGTGATCCACATCTTGTTGCCGGTGATCGAATAGCCGTCGCTAGTCTTGACCGCGCGTGTATCCAGATTGCCCGGGTCGGAACCGTGGTTGGGTTCGGTCAAGCCGAAGCAGCCGATCCACTCGCCGGCCGACAACTTGGGCAGGTATTTTTGCTTTTGCTCTTCCGAGCCGAATTCGTTGATGGGGACCATCACGAGCGAAGACTGCACACTCATCATCGAGCGATAGCCCGAATCGACCCGCTCGACTTCGCGTGCGATCAAGCCGTAGCACACGTAGTTCAGGCCCGCGCCGCCGTATTCCGTAGGAATCGTGGCGCCCAAGAGCCCGAGCTCACCCATTTCGGCGAAGATCGCCGGATCGGTTTGTTCGTTGCGAAACGCCTGCAGCACGCGCGGCGCCAGCTTGTCTTGCGAATAGGCTTCGGCCGCATCGCGGACCATGCGCTCATCGTCGGTCAGTTGCTGGTCGAGTAGCAGGGGATCCTGCCAGTGGAAAGAAGGCATAGAGGACATGCGGGTCTCGCTCCGATGTAAGAGTTGAACTAGTTTAAACCTAAAGTATCAAACTTGCCTGGATAGCTAAATCAACAGTGGATCGTTCAAATCTGCGTGTTGCCGCCTCGACGCCGTCCAACGGTAGCGCTTGCCTATGGGCCGCGCACCGAGTCTGGACCAACCGTTCAACGAAACACGACGGTCTTGCTGCCGTTTTGCAGAATGCGGTGTTCGACATGACTGCGCACGGCGCGTGAAAGCACCAGCGATTCGACGTCGCTACCGACTTGGGTCAGGTCTTGAGCGGTCATGGTGTGATCGACGCGCTCGATGTCCTGCTCGATGATGGGACCTTCGTCGAGGTCCTCGGTCACATAATGGGCGGTGGCGCCGATAATCTTCACGCCCCGCAAGTGGGCCTGATGATATGGGCGGGCACCCTTGAAGCTGGGCAAAAAGCTGTGGTGGATATTGATGGCGCGTCCCGATAGCGCCCGGCACAGGGTAGGCGACAGGATCTGCATATATCGCGCCAGCACCACCAGATCGATATTAAGCGATGCCGTGAGATCGATGATCGCCTGCTCTTGCGTCTGCCGATTCTCGGCTGACACGGGCAGATGATGGAAAGGAATGCCGTAGGACGCCGCCAATGCTGCGTAGTCGGGATGATTGGACACGATCGCCGCGATCTCGGCCGGCAACTGCCCACTTTGCACACGGAAGAGCAAATCGTTCAAGCAATGGCCTTGCTTACTTACCAACACCAATAGGCGCGATTTGCGACGGGCATCGTGTAGTTGCCAAACCATCTGGTGCGCATCGGCGATCGGCGCGAAGCGCGCCGTCACCACTTCTTGCGTGTATTGCGGCGGCAGATCGAAATGCACGCGCAGAAAGAAGCGCCCGGTTTCTTCGTCGCCGAACTGTTGCGAATCGAGAATATTGCAGCCCAGTTCAAACAGGAAACCGCTCACGCGGTAGACGATACCCGTGCGGTCGGGGCAGGCGATGGTCAGGATGAAATCGTTGTGTTGCATTTAAAACTCAAGCGTTGAGCGCGGCCAAAGTGGCGGCGGCGATGGCCAGGCTGGCGGTTAGTCCGGGCGATTCGATGCCGAACTGATTGACCAAGCCGGGGATGCCATGGGTGGCCGGACCGGCGATGACGAAATCGGCGGCAGGATCGTTGGGGCCGGAAATCTTGGGCCGGATGCCGGTGTAGCCCGGCATGAGCGCGCCGTCGGGCAGTCCGGGCCAGTAACTGCGCACGGCATCGTAAAACACATCGGCTCGCGCGGCGTCGAGCGTGTAGTCCTCGTGTTCGATCCATTGGGTATCGGGGCCGAATTTGGCCTGGCCACCCATGTCCAGTGTCAGATGCACGCCGAGGCCCGCGTGTTGGGGCACGGGATAGATCAGGTGCGAAAAGGGCGCGCGGCCGGCCAGGGTGAAATAGCTGCCCTTGCACAGAAACTCAGGCGGAATCGTGGCGGCCGGAATGCCGGCGATGCTGCGCGCGAGCGTGGGGGCATGCAGGCCGCTGGCGTTCACCAGCGTGTTGCAGGTGATCTGCATCGCGCCTTCGCCGCCGAAGGTGAGTTCGAAGCCGCCGCCCGCGAGCACCTGGCCGGACAGCAATGGCGTAAAGAACACGGTTTGGGCGCCGGCGTTTTCGGCGTCGCCCTGCAGGCTGAGCATGTAGGCATGGCTGTCGACGATGCCGGTCGATGGCGAGAGCAAGGCGGCGGTGCAGTGCAGGGCCGGTTCAAGCGCGCGGGCGGCTGCGGCGTCCAGCTTCTGCATATCGTTCACGCCATTGGCGCGGGCGCGCACCGCGATCGCATCGAGCTGGTCGGCCTGATCGGCGGTCGTGGCCACGATCAGCTTGCCCAGCCGTTTGTGACCGATGCCGCGCTCGGCGCAGTACGCGTAAAGCATCTGTTTGCCACGCACGCACAGCGCGGCCTTCAGGCTGCCGGCAGGGTAGTAGATCCCCGCGTGGATCACTTCCGAATTGCGCGAGCTGGTGCCGGTGCCGATGTCTTCGGCCGCGTCCACGATCAGCACTTCGCGACCCGCCAGCGCCAGTGCGCGCGCCGTGGCCAGTCCCACCACGCCCGCGCCGATCACGATACAGTCGATATCCGGTGTCATGAGCGCGTCATCGATCAGGCGGGATTGGCCGGCGTGAGATCGAAACTTCCGGCGTGAAAGACAAGCGGCGGAATGTCGCGGTGGCCGCAGTGCAGCACTTCGCCCACCATGATGATGTGATCGCCTTCCACATACTGGCTGCGGTTGCGGCATTCGAACCAGGCGGCGCAGTTGTCATCCAGCGTGAGCGTGCCGTCCGGCGCGCGCCCGGTGCCCAGGCCGTCGAAGCGCTCGGCTGACGTGCCGCGGGCAAAGCGCATGGCGATCTCGGCCTGCGAGGCCGACAGCACATTGACCACATAGCGGTCGCAGGCGTCGAACACGGCCAGCGAAGCGGAATTGCGCGACAGGCTCCACAGCACCAGCGGCGGATCCAGAGAAACCGAGTTGAATGAGCTGACGGTGAGCCCCACCGGAACGCCATCGGGCGTTTCGGCCGTGACTACGGTGACGCCGGTGGCAAAGCGGCCCAGCGCCGTACGAAAGTAACGTGTATCGAAAGACAACGTGCTCATGACCGGCAGTGCTCCGCCCCGGTGGTTTGGCAAGACAGGCAGGATGACATCACGGCGCCAGTCGCTCCATGATCCATTGGCCGTCGGTCAGGCGGTAGCGCAGACGATCGTGCAGGCGCGAGGGGCGGCCTTGCCAGAACTCCAGCGCATGCGGCACCAGCCGGTATCCGCCCCAATGCGGCGGGCGAGGCGGGTCGTCGCCGAAGCGTTCGCGGTACAGGTGCTCGTTGGCTTCCAACGCTTCGCGGGTGGTGGGCTGGCTCTGGGGCGACGCCCAGGCACCGAGCCGCGATCCTACGGGACGGCTCTCGTAATACGCATCCGATTCGGCTTCGCTCACTTTTTCGACCGTGCCTTCGATGCGCACCTGGCGCTCGAGCGGCTGCCAGAAGAACAGCAGGCTGGCGCGAGGTTCGGCGGCCAGATCGTGGCCCTTGCGCGATTCGTAGTTGGTAAAGAACACAAAGCCGCGTTCGTTGAAGTTCTTGATCAATACGGTGCGTGCCGAGGGTTGGCCAGTGGCGTCCACCGTGGCCAACGTCATGGCATTGGGCTCGGGCACCGCCGCGGCGAGCGCCTGATCGAACCACAGCGTGAATTGGTCGAAAGGTGAGGCGGCGGCTTGAGATTCGAGCAGCACGCCGCGGTCGTAGGTCTGACGCAGGTCGGCAACGGACATAAAACGGCGAATCGGTTTCGGCAGGAGAGCCTGCAAGTGTACTGCCCTTCGGGCGCGCCCGCGTCAGTCTTCGCCGGGGGCGTAATCCTGCCCGGTCAGATCGGCGGCCACCGATGCCAATTGACGGTCGCAGATGCCTGCGTCCATCAGTGCGCGGTGGGTTTCGAGCACGTATTCGGTGCAGGCGCCATAGCGGCCGGTGGCGCGCTTGACCACGGCCAGCAGCTCTTCGCGCGGCAAGGCGCTGATGTAGGCCGGGTTCTCACGATTCATGATGAACACGAGGGCACTCACATCGCCCTCGTCGGTCGTGCAGCGCAGCCAGCGTGGCAGGTAGGCGCCCGTGGACATCTCGCGTTCCCACAGCTTGGGGAAAAAGTCGCTCACGCCGGCGCCAGCCATGCGATACACCATACCGCGGCACGAGCCGCCGCGATCCAGGCCGAACACCAGGCCCGGCGTTTCCGGCGTGCCGCGGTTGACCCGTGACCACAGGCACAGCGCGCGATGGTGACCGTGCAACGTGGCCAATCGCCGTTCGACGTATTCGAATTCAGGGCGCCAGATCAGCGACCCATAGCCGAAGACCCACACGTCGTCGCCGTCTTGCCAATGGCGCAACGCTTCGCGCATCGACGCCAGGCGCTGATCGGGCGTCCAGAGCTTGAAGTCCGCCTGCGAGGGTGGAACGGTCGAAGAAGGTAAGACGGGGGAGACGGCTTTCACGCGGTATCGGAGGGTGATTCGGCAGGCGGGTTGCGGCAAAGAACGCCACCGGCCACAAGCGTGGACGCGTAAGCCCAGAACAGCGGGGCGATGCCGATCACCGTGCCGAGCGCGCCGAATGCCAGCGGCAGCGACACCTGCGACGTATTGATCAGCGCCATCCGCAATCCCACGGCCTCGGCGGCGCGGCCGGGCGGCGAATGCTGGTGCAACAGGGCCAGCATGCTGGGTTGGCAACTGCCGAGCGCCAACCCGAGCACAAAGGATAGCGCGATCAGCACGCGCAAGTCTCGGAACCACGGGTAAACGACGAAGACAACCACGGCCGTGCCGATGGCGACGCGCACCAGCGTCCAGGAACGCACGTGCCGCAGAATGAACGGCAGTACCAGCCGAATGGCGAACGTGGCGGACGAGAACGCCGCGAGAATGATGCCGATCGTCGTGGCCGACAAGCCGATCGTGACGCCGTATAGCGGCACCACGAACAAGTGGGTATCCCAGGCGCCCGAGAGCATAGTGTTCACGCCCAGCACCCGGCGCAGCGGCGGGATGGCCGCAAGTTCCATCACGCGGCGGCGCTTTTCCGGCTTGGCGCCTGTGGGCGCGTCGGCCGCGCGCAGGATATGCCGCACATAATGCATGACGAGCAGGGCAACGAGCGGCGGTATCGTCAGCAAGCCGAAGGCATAGCGGTCGCCCAAATGGTCGATGGCCAGCCCGGCAAACAGCGGTCCGGCGAAACCGGACCCGGCGAGGGTAAGCGACAGCCACGAAAAGTTGCGCAGGCGTTTGGCCGGATCGGCCTGGCCCAGAAGGTTTTGGGTCGCGACCTGCACCAGCATGAAGCCGATGCCGATGCTACAGGCCGCCACGAGCAGCGTGATCTGCGACGGGAAAATGAAGGGTAGCGAGGCCCCGATCGTGGTGAGCGTGCCGCCGATCGCCAACGGGCGAAAGGTGCCGATCTGATCGATCCAGCGGCCGGTGCGAATGGACAGCAGCATCGGCAGAATGGCGAACACAGCCACCAGCCAACCCACTTCGATCGTGGACAGGCCCATCTTCAACGCCGTGAGCGACACGGTGATGCGGCCGCCGGTGAGAACCACATGGTTCATCATCGTAAGCACGCACAGCATCAACGCACCAGAGAAACCTGGCGCGGGCGACAGCGAGGGGTAGATTTTTATTTTGGGCACGGCGATTAGGCTTACATTCTGGGCGCAATCGCCGCGGCTGTCGACCTTGCAGCGCAACAAGAAATGACCGTACGCCGCCGCACGCCGACGCGGGGTGCAGCGCAGCGTTTTTTAAGCGAGCTAGGCCGTTTGGGTGAGGCCGTTCAAGCGGGAGCATTAATGAGGCGGCGCGGAGCAAGGCGGCGTCACACGCCACCACGGCAGCGCGCTTAACCGCAACCGCAGTGCGACAATATCGGGATGGATCAAGATCGCTTCGAACTGGAACTCACGCCTGCCACGGGCAGTGCAACTGACGACGCCGCCGACAGCGCGCGCCGCTTTGGCGGCCTGGATCGCCTGTACGGTGCCGGCGCGGCAGCCCGCCTGCGCGCCGCCCACGTTGCCGTGGTGGGGCTTGGGGGCGTGGGATCGTGGACGGTCGAGGCGTTGGCGCGCAGCGGCATTGGCGCGCTCACACTGATCGATCTCGATCACATCTCCGAATCGAATGTGAATCGCCAGATCCATGCGCTGACCGAAACGCTTGGGCAGTCGAAGGCGCTGGCCATGGCGGAGCGTGTGGCGGCGATCAATCCGGACTGCGCCATTACGGTGGTGGACGATTTCGTCACTCCGGATAACGTGGCCGAAGTGCTGGCCGATCGGTACACGGCGATCGTGGATTGCGCCGACCAGGCGGCTGCCAAGATCGCGATGATCGTGCATGCGCGCGGCGCCAAGACGCCGTTGATTCTGTGTGGCGGCGCGGGCGGCAAGACCGACCCCCTGGCGCTGCGCGCCGGCGATTTGTCGGAGGCTGTGAACGATGCCTTGCTGGCCAAGTTGCGCAACACCTTGCGTCGCCATCACGGTTATCCGCGCAACGTCGACGCCAATAACAAAGCCCTCAAGCGTGTGCCGAAGATGGGCGTGCGGGCATTATGGTTCGATCAGCAGGTGGTTTTGCCCGACGCTTGGCAGTCCGATACGCAAGCCCCCGCAGGCATGGCGCCCCAAGGGCTGTCGTGTGCGGGATACGGCTCAGTGGTGACGGTGACGGCGTCGATGGGGCTGGCCGCCGCCAACATGGCGTTGCAACTGGCGCTACGTCAGCCGCCCCCCGCACCCACCGCATAGCGTCCGCGGCGAGTGGCGTGAGCCGTAAACCGGTTCCGCGACGCCGCGTTGAACAGGATGCTGCGCCTTGCGCCGGACTATGTCAGCCGCACGTCGAACCAGCCGCGCAACGCGTTCGACAAGCGCAGCCGCGTGGCCCGTTTCAGGAGATCGGGCGTAATCGTGGCTTCCTTCACCCGGCCCTCGTACATCAATGCGCCGCGCTGCACGCCGGGCAGGCATCCGCTGGCCACGGCAGGCGTGAGCCACACCCCATCGATCTCGAGGTACACATTGCTGCGCGTGCCTTCGCACAATTCGTCGCGTTCGTTGAGGTACAGGAGATCAAACACGTCGGGATGCGCCGTCAGCCAGTCGGTATCGGCGGCATACCAGGGCCGATGCGTGGTCTTGTGCCGCAAAAGCAGCGCATTCGAATCGAGCCGTGTGCTTGCCCATTGCACTTGGGGATCGGGTGCCAGGGCGGGCAGGGCGGCTGCGGTGAGCGTGACTGTGCCGTCGGCAGACCACAGCAGGCGTAGACGATGCGCGCTCGCGTCGATGTCGCCCAATGCCTCTGCCTCCGCCTGCACGCGCGCCAGCAGGGCCGCGTTCGGCCGCGCGTAGCCCAGCGCCGTGGCCGATGCTTGCAGCCGCGCCATGTGCCAGTCGAGCAGTTGCACCACGCCGTGCTCGGCACGCATGGTTTCGATGAGATTGGGGGCGTTCTGGGGCAGTGTCATGCAGGGGAGTATGCGTTAGAGATGAAGGGCGCCTGAATCGGACGGGGGCGGGTCGGGAGGGGACGGCACCGGCGCGGATGGCAACGACGTGGACTGTACTGACGTGGGCTGCACTGAAGCAGGTTGTGCCGAAGCAGCATGCACTGACGCAGAATGCACTGAATCAGACCGTACTGAAGCAGACTGTGCCGAAGCAGACTGCACTGAAGCAGACTCCACCGGCACGCCCAGCAAGCGCGCTTTCCAGAAGCATTCCTGCCATTCTTCAGCCGGATCCGAATCGTGCACGATACCGCCGCCCACGCCGTACACGCCCGTGTCATCGGCGTTCAGCACCAGGGTGCGGATTGCCACATTGAGCGAAAAGTCGCCGTTGGGCGCGAGCCAGCCCACGCTGCCGCAATACAGGCCGCGCGGTGCGATTTCGGTTGCGCGAATGTGCCGCATCGCCGCCACCTTGGGCGCACCGGTGATCGAGCCGCATGGAAACAGCGCCCGCAGCACCTCGGCGAGCGACACCTCAGGCGCGTGCGCGCGAATCGTCGAGGTCATCGTCCACACCGAGGGATACGCCTCGAGCGCGCAGAGTGCGTCCACGGTCACCGTCCCCGGCGTGGCGATACGGCCCAGATCGTTTCTCAGCAGATCGACGATCATCACGTTTTCGGCGCGGTTTTTCTCGCTGGCCAGGAGCGCTTGAGCCTGCGCGGCATCGTCATCCGGATTGGCCGCGCGCGGCGCCGTGCCTTTCATCGGCCGCGTGGTCAATGTGGCGCCTTTGCGCGCCACGAAGAGTTCGGGCGAGAACGACAACACGCGGCGCCCGCCATCATCGATGTAAGCGGCATGCGCGCTGGGATGGCGCGACGCCAACTGCGTGTACAGCGCTTGGGCGTCGCCTGCGATCCGCACATCCAGGGGTTGCGTGAAATTGACCTGATAAAAGTCGCCAGCGTGAATGCCGGCGCGGATCGTGTCGATACGCGGGAGGTAATCGGCTTCTTGCACGCGCGGCGCGACCGACACCACGCGTGCCGTGCTGACCGCAGGCGCCGGCCACGGCACCGTGTGCTCGGCATGCGCGTAGATCAACGCGGTCAGGCGCGGGGGAGCGCATGATCCAGCGGTGTTAGACGTTGCCCCAATCGAAACCCCATCGCCAATGCCTGGCAAGTTGGTCCGTTGGGGACTGTTCCCGGCCTTTGCATCGTCGCGCGCTCCGTCACCCGCGTGTACCGGCACCGCCGCCGTTTCCGGCAGCAGCCATTCGCCCAGCTCATAATCGAGCAGCAGCGCCACCCAATGACCGGCGCTGCGGCTCGCCTCTATCGCCTCCAACGCGGGGGCGACCTCAGCGCGCGTACGCGCTTCGATACGGCTGACCAGCCCGCCTAGTGCCAGCGCGGTGCCGCCCAGCCGATCTTCAAACCTGCACGTCATGACGCCGCAAGCATGAACTCGGTGAGTACACGACCGGTATGGGATTTATCCTTCAATGCCATCACGGCCTCCGGCGTGCCTTGCGCCACCAGTTTGCCGCCGCCGGTGCCCCCTTCAGGGCCCAGATCGAGCAGCCAGTCGGCTTCGGCGATCACGTCCAGATTGTGTTCGATCACCACCACCGTGTTGCCGGCTTCCACCAGGCGATGCAATACCCGGATCAGTTTCTCCACGTCGGCCATCGACAAGCCCACCGTGGGTTCATCGAGGATGTACAGCGTGTGCGGCAGGCGGGAGGCACGGCCCGTCTTGATCACGCCTTCAGTCATGCGCGCCTTTGTGAGTTCGGTAACGAGCTTGATGCGTTGCGCCTCGCCGCCTGACAGGGTGGGGGAGGGCTGACCCAGCGTGAGATAGCCCAGGCCTACATCCTGCATGAGTTGCAGCGGCCGATGAATCTTGGGATGCGCTTCGAAATAGCCGATTGCGTCATCCACTTCCATGGACAGCACTTCGCCCGCGCTCTTGCCGCGCATGTGCACCGACAGCGTTTCGGGATTGAAGCGCGCGCCGTAGCAGGCGTCGCACGGCACTTTCACGTCGGGCAGGAAGTTCATCTCGATGGTGCGCATGCCCTGGCCTTCGCACACCGGGCAACGGCCCTCGCCGGTATTGAATGAGAAGCGCGCCGGGGACCAGCCGCGCATGCGCGACTCATTGGTGTCGGCAAAGAGCTTGCGCACATCGTCCCAGAAGCCGATATAGGTCGACGGGCATGAGCGCGGCGTCTTGCCGATCGGCGTTTGATCCACTTCGAGCACGCGGTCGATGGCTTCCCAGCCGGTCATCTCCACGCAGCCGCCCCACTTGGGCGCCTTGCCTTGCGAGACCGCCTGCACCAGATTTTCCAGCAACACTTCACGCGCCAACGTCGACTTACCCGATCCCGATACACCCGTCACCACCGTCAATCGATTGATCGGAAAACGGGCGTCGACGCGACGCAGGTTATGCAAATGCGCGCCCTGGATCTCGATTGCCGGGGTGTCCTTCTCGACCGGACGGCGGGGTTGCAGCGGATGCTGCAACGGATGCTTGAGATAGCGGCCGGTGACCGATTCGGGCGCGTTCATCAAATCTTCGGCCGTGCCCTCGGCCACCACGCGGCCGCCGCGTACGCCGGCGCCGGGACCGATATCGATAATGTGCGAGGCCCGACGGATGGTGTCGTCGTCGTGCTCGACCACCACCAGCGTGTTGCCGTTTTTCTCAAGCCGCGCCAAAGCGTCCAGCAGAATGCGGTTATCGCGCGGGTGCAAGCCGATCGTGGGCTCGTCCAGCACGTAGCACACGCCTTGCAGGTTGGAGCCCAATTGCGCGGCCAGACGAATCCGCTGGGCTTCGCCGCCGGATAGCGTGGGCGCTGCGCGATCGAGCGCCAGATAGTCCAGACCCACCTCTTGCATGAAGGTGAGCCGGCCGCGAATCTCGGCCAGGATGTCGCGCGCGATTTCGTTTTCACGGCCGCGCGTGACCAGCCCCATGAAGAAGGTAAAGGCTTCAGATACCGGCATGGCCGCCAACGTGGCGATCGATCGGTCGCGCCATCGCACCGCTCGAGCGACCGGATTCAGGCGCTCGCCATGGCAGGCTTTGCACGCATGCGCGTCGCCTTCGTACCACGCGTTCCAGGCCGTTTCCTCGCCCGTTTGCTCGGCATCGAAACCTTGCAATTGCAAGCCTGTACCGAAGCACTCCGCGCACCAGCCGTGCTTGGAGTTGTAGGAGAACATGCGCGGATCCGGCTCGGGAAAGCTCATGCCGCAGCAGGGGCACGCGCGCTTGACCGAGTAGTGCTGCTGTTCGAGCGGCGCGTCCAGACTGTCGCGCAAACCGCTCACCGGCCACACCACGCTCATCACGCCTTGACCATGTTCAAGCGCTGACGTGACGGCGCGACGCAGTTCGGCCTCGTTGTTGGCTTCGATCGTGAGATCGGCCACGGGCAGCTCGATGGTGTGCTCTTTGTAGCGATCCAGACGCGGCCAATTGGTGGTGGCGATAAATGCGCCATCCACGCGCAGATGCGTGTGTCCCTTGCCCGATGCCCACTTGGCCAGATCGGTGTAATAACCCTTACGCGCGCTGACCAGCGGCGCCATCAAACCGATGTGCTGGCCCGTGTGATCGCGCCGCAAGCGGGCCACGATCTGATCGGCATTCTGCGGCTCGACCGCGACCTGGCAATCCGGGCAGTACTGCGTGCCCAGCTTCATGTAAAGCAGGCGCAGAAAGTGATGGATCTCGGTCATGGTGGCCACGGTCGACTTGCGCCCACCGCGACTGGTGCGCTGCTCGATCGCCACGGTAGGCGGAATGCCGAAGATCGCGTCCACATCCGGCTTGCCGGCAGGTTGCACGATGGCACGCGCATAGGCGTTGAGCGATTCGAGGTAGCGACGTTGCCCTTCGTTGAACAGAATATCGAACGCCAACGTGGACTTGCCCGATCCCGACACGCCAGTGATGACCGTGAACTTGTCGCGCGGGATGTTGACCGTGACGTTCTTGAGATTGTGTTCGCGGGCGTTGTGAATCTCGATCGCCTGCGTGCCGGCATTCTTGCGCCGGCGGCGCACGAGCGATTGCAACGGCGTACCGCTGCCGCTCGTGAACAGGCCGTCTGCGTTTTGCGTGGCGGCGTCGGACTCGCCGCCTTCGGCCACGATTGTGCTCGAGTACGTATCGTCGCGACTGGCGAGCGCCTGGGCGGCATACGCCACAGCAGGTTCGCCGAGTTGCGTGGCCGGCGCATGGCGCTCGGGCGAGAGCACATTCAACGTGTATTCGCGCAGGGCGCGGCCCGTATGCGAGGCGGCGACCGCCATCACATCGTCGGGCGTCCCGTAGGCCATCAACTTGCCGCCGGCGTCGCCGCCTTCGGGGCCCAGATCGATCAGCCAGTCGGCGGCTCGGATCACGTCCAGATTGTGTTCGATCACGAGCAACGTGTGACCGGCAGCCAGCAGCTTGCGGAACGCGCGCATCAAACGCGCGACGTCGTCGAAGTGCAGACCCGTGGTGGGCTCGTCAAAAAGGAACAGGCTGCCTTTCTTGGCCACCTTGGCGCTCGAGATGCCGCTCTTGGCGGCTTCGGCCAAGTGACCGGCGAGCTTCAGGCGTTGCGCTTCGCCACCCGAGAGTGTGGGCACGGGCTGGCCGAGGCGCACGTATTCCAGACCCACGTCGGCCAGCGGCGCCAGCACGGTCTGCACATCACGCAGTCCTTTGAAAAACTGCAGCGCTTCGCTGACCGTCATCTCCAGCACATCGTCGATCGCCGCCGATTGGCCCAGATGCTCGACGCGTACTTGCAGCACTTCCGGACGGAAGCGCTTGCCGTCGCAGTCCGGGCAGCGCAAATACACGTCGGACAAGAATTGCATCTCGACGTGTTCGAAGCCCGTGCCGCCGCAGGTGGGGCAGCGGCCATCGCCGCTATTGAAGCTGAACGTGCCGGCGGTATAGCCGCGTTCCTTGCTCACGGGCGCCTGCGCAAACAGCTTGCGGATTGCGTCGAACGCGCCCACATAACTTGCGGGATTGGAACGCGCCGTTTTGCCGATCGGCGTTTGATCGACCATGATCACGTCGGCGATGCGTTCGGCGCCCAGCAGTTGCCGGAAGGGGCCGGGCGCTTCGGAGGGCTTGCCCTTTTGCTTGAGCAGAGCGGGAAACAGCACATCCTGAATCAGGGTCGACTTACCCGATCCCGAAACGCCGGTCACGCACACCAGACGGCCCAGCGGAATCGAGATCGACACATCGCGCAGGTTGTTTGCCGTGGCGCCTTCGAGCAACAGGCGTGGCGTGTTCTCGGCCACCGGCATGGGTCGTGGCGCCTCGACGCGCTGGCGGTTGCCGAGGTAATCGCCGGTCAAGGTGCGCGCATCGCGCAGGGCTTCCGGCGTGCCGTCGAACACGATATGACCGCCGCGTTCGCCTGGGCCCGGGCCGATATCGATGATGCGGTCGGCAGCCACCATCACTTGCGGATCGTGCTCGACCACGACGAGCGTATTGCCCGCGTCGCGCAGGCGATGCATGACCTCGACCACGCGATGCATATCGCGCGGGTGCAGGCCGATCGACGGCTCGTCGAGCACGAAGAGTGTATTGACGAGCGACGTGCCCAGTGCGGTGGTGAGGTTGATCCGCTGCACTTCGCCGCCCGATAGCGTGCGGCTCTGGCGATCGAGCGTGAGATACCCCAGCCCCACATCGAATAAAAATTTCAGTCGTGCGCGGGCTTCGGTCAACAGCAGATCGGTAGCGGCATCCAGCGCGCCTTCGAAACGCAGGTTCTCGAAAAACGCGCGCACGCGTTCGATCGGCAACAGCATCAGGTCGTGAAACGACAGGCCGTCGAGATTGTTCAGTTGCTCGCGCGACCAACTGGCATGCACGGGCATGAAGCGCGCGTAGCGGTCGTCATCCGGCGGCAGCACACTGTCGGCCTGCGCCTTGGTGCCCAGGCGCCACAGCAGCGCGTCGCGCTTCAGGCGCGAGCCTTTGCAGGTGGGGCAGGGCGTGTAGCTGCGGTACTTGGAAAGCAGTACGCGCACGTGCATCTTGTAGGCTTTCGTCTCCAGCCATGCGAAGAAGCGTTCGACGCCATACCACTGCGTTTTCCAGGCCTGGCTGCCGCCCTTGAAGTCGGGATCGCCTTGCAGCACCCACTGGCGATGCTCGGGTTTCATGGCGTGCCAGGGCACACCCAGCGGCACGCCGGCACGAGGCGCGTATTTTTCGAGCTCGTCCTGGCACTCCTTGTAGCTCGGTGTGGTCCAGGGCTTGATCGCCCCTTCCTTCAGCGTTTTCGACTCGTCCGGGATGACCAGCCCAAAGTCGATGCCGATCACACGGCCAAACCCGCGGCAGCTTTCGCAAGCACCCAGCGGCGAATTGAACGAAAAGGTGCTGGGCAGCGGATCGCTGTATTCGATGTCGTCATCGGCATCGTGCAGGCGATCGCTGAATTGCCACACATGCGCATCGGCGCCGTCGTCATCCAGCGCGCGCACGGCCACGTGGCCCGCGCCCATGCGTAGCGCCGTTTCCAGCGCTTCGGCCAGACGGTCGGACTCGACCGTGCCGAAGCGGAACCGGTCCTGCACCACGTTCAGCACGCGCGTGGCGCCCGAATCGGCGGTCGCCTTTTTGGACTTGGCTTTGGATTTGGCGACGCGATCGCCGGCTTCGGGCACCCGCACGGCTTCTTCGCTGTGCACGCGGGTGTAGCCCTGCTTTTCCAGGAAGCCGAGCACTTCTTCTTCAGTAAAGTTGGCCGGGATGCGGATCGGAAAGGTGACCACCAATCGCGGATCGTTCAGGCCGGCCAGGCGTTCCGCCAAGGTGCGGCGGATCGTGTCGGGCGAATCGCGCTGCACGCGGCGGCCCGAGCCGCGCGAAAACAGCACCGCGCCACGAGCAAACAGCAGCTTCAAATGGTCGTTGAGCTCCGTCATCGTGCCCACGGTGCTGCGCGAGCTGCGCACCGGGTTGGTCTGATCGATGGCGATCGCCGGCAAGATCCCTTCGATCCGGTCGACCTGGGGCTTGTCCATGCGGTCCAGAAACTGGCGCGCGTAGGGCGAAAAGGTTTCGACGTAGCGGCGCTGGCCCTCCGCATACAACGTGTCGAAGGCCAGCGAGCTCTTGCCCGATCCCGATACCCCGGTCATCACGACCAGTTCGCCGGTCTGTAGCGTGACATCGAGGTTTTTGAGGTTGTTCTGGCGTGCGCCAACAATGCGGATTTCTGAGCTCATGCTTAATCGTAGCCTTTCCGGGGATTTGTCCGATATGGGGGCGAGATTCGCGAGCGGTAGGGCGTGGCTGTGAAATAATCGATGACCACTTCGCCATGAGACCCATGCCGCCATGTCCACTGTCCAGACCACTTCCGATTCCGCCGCCGGCGCGAACCGTCTTGCCAAGTTCAATGCGGTTTGCGATGCACGTGTTGTGCCCGTGCTCCGTTACACCGATGCGTCCAGCGCCGCCTACGCGGCCGAGGTCGCGATCGCCGGCGGCTGCCGCGTGCTCGAGCTCACCTGGACCATTCCTGACGTCGTCACCCTGCTGCGCGCCCTGCGCGACAAGCACGGCGATAGCGTGATTCTCGGTGTGGGCACGGTGCTCAACGAAGACCAGGCGCGCGACGTTCTGGTCGCCGGCGCCGATTTCATCGTGTCGCCCGCCGTCATCCCCGGTTTGGCCGATCTGGCCCATGCGGCCGATGCGTTGTGCCTGTTGGGCGCGTTCACGCCTACCGAGGTGCTGGCCGCGCAGGCCGAGGGCGCCGATATCGTCAAGATCTTCCCGGCCGATACCGGCGGGCCGAAGCATCTGGGCGCGCTGCGCTCGGTGTTTCCGTCCGTCACGTTCTGCCCCACCGGCGGGGTTACCGAAGAAAACATGGCCGCCTATTTCGCCGCCGGCGCCCGCATCGTGGGCATCGGCAGCAACCTGTATGGCAAGGAAGCGTTCGCTGCCCGCGATACTGGCGCGCTCGTCGCGCAGATCCAGCGCACCCGCGAAGCCGCGATGCCCGCCCAGGGAGCCGCGCGTGGTTGATGTCGACGAGGACGGCAACGCCATTCCCGACGTCGATTCGATCGACGTTTCGCTCGATAACGCGGCCTTGGGCAACGTGGATATCGTCGCCATTGGCGAGCCGCTCGTCGAGTTCAACCAGACCGAGCCGGGCAAGCCGCACTATCTGCAAGGGTTCGGGGGCGATACGTCCAACGCCATGATCGCGGCAGCCCGCCAGGGTGCCCGCACCGCATACGTCACCCGCGTCGGTGCCGATCCCTTCGGCGAGCAACTGCGTGAGCTGTGGCGTATCGAGGGGGTGGATGCCTCCAATGTGCGCACCGATGTGCAGGCGTCCACGGGCGCCTACGTGGTGCAGCATGACGAGCACGGCCACGCGTTCAACTATCTGCGACGCGGCTCTGCCGCATCGCGCATGCAACCCTCCGATATCCCGGCGGGCGTGGTGGCCACGGCCAAGTGCCTCTATGCCTCGGGCATCAGCATGGGTATCAGCGATTCCGCCTGCGACACGGTATTTGCCGCCATGGCGCAAGCCCACGAGGCCGGCGTGCCCGTGTGGTTCGATTCCAACCTGCGGCCGGCCCTGTGGCCATTGGCGCGCGCCCGGGCCGTCCTGCTCGAAGCCATGCGCCAGGCCGATGTGTTCCTGCCCAGCACGAGCGATATGACGGCCTTGATCGGTCTGGATGACCCACAGGCCATTCTGGCGTGGATCCGGGCCCAGGGCGTGAAGGGTGTTGTCGTGCTCAAGCTGGGCGCCGAGGGCGTGCTGCTGGATACCGGCGCGGATGCCCCCCAAACCTTTGCGCCGCACCGGGTGAACAGTGTGGATGCCACCGGCGCCGGCGATTGCTTTGCCGGCAGCCTGCTTGCGCGCGTGATCGCGGGCGACGACTGGCCCACGGCTGTGGCCTACGCCAATATGGCGGCAGCGCTGTCGACCACGGGATTCGGTGCCGTGGCGCCCATTCCGCGGCGCGCCACGGTGTGGGCGGCGCTGGCGGCGTCTTGACAACGCTTAGCGCCTCCGGTTAGGTCAATGGCCTGTTTTCGTTGTAGAATCGTGGGTTAACTCATTCATTAGCGTCAGCCGGTCGTAGGTGGCGCGTGTTACCTCTCGGAGATCTTCATGGCTGAACGCAAGCGCACACGTCGCAACACTCTCGAACGCCGCTGCCTGGGCAAGGCCTTCAAGCGTCTGTTCATCAACTCGCCCAAGGGCGTGTTCAAGATGCTGGAAAAGATCAAGCGCGCTTAAGCTTTTGCTTGAACGGGCCCCGGTGTTATTGATGCCGCGCGGCCATGCTGGATCGGCCTTTGAATCGCTTTTTTGAGCAGCCCGTGGAAGCGGGTGATGCATTGAAGCGATTCAAGCAGCCGCAGAAAAAACCGCACCCTCATGGGCTGCGGTTTTTTTTCGTCCGTGCCTTCTTCACCCTTATTTTTCCACCCGCACCTCTTTCACCCTGATCTAGTGGGCTTCTGCGCACCCTTCGTCCGTGGTGCTCGTGCGCTCAGCTCGTCCGTGGTGCATTGCACGCCAGTTATCCCTGATGAATTTGCACCCCAGTCATCCGTGATGCTTTTGCACAGCCAGTCATCCGTGCGCAGGTTTGCGTTCTTCCGTATGCCTGAGGGCGGCGGCCTGCGTACGTTCGCGGGTGAGCTCCAGCTCGCCGGGTTGCAGCGGCGCCAGCAACGGCTCGATAAACGACAGAAACGCGCGTGTTTTCGCCGGCAGCAGCGGCGACGGGCAGATGGCGTAGATCGACACCGGTGCCACGCGCCAATCGGGCAGCACCCGATGCAGGCTGTTTTGCGTGAGTGCCGGCAGCATGGCGCGGCATTGCGGCAGGCGAGTGATCCCAAGACCCAATCCGGCCAGCACGCTCCCCATGCTTACGCTATTGGCGGCGATCCGTCCCGTGACGGGCACATCGATCCGCTTGCCATCGGCCCCGGCCAGCGTCCACGTCGAGTGCTCTGGCCCCGCCGTCGAGCGCAGGCACTGGTGGCGGCTCAGGTCGTCTGGGGTCTGCGGCGTGCCGTACCGGTCCAGATAGGCCTGAGAGGCGTAGAGATGCTGGTCGAGCGACACCAATTCGCGCACGTCGCCTTCGACCACCTCAGGCAGCTGACCGAAATGGATCATGACGTCGAAGCCGCCGTCGCGGGTGGCGGGCGAACGCATGCTCAGATCGAACGCGCAATCCAGATCGGGATACTGCGTGATGAAGGCGCCCAGCGCATTGGGCAGGATAAGGGCACCCAGGCTTTGCGGCATCGCGACCTGCAGCAGGCCATGGGGCTGGCGCGATAGCGCCAGCAAGGGTTCGTGCGCGAGCCGAGCTTCCTCGATCAGAAACTGGCAGCGCTCGAGATAAACCGCGCCTGCCTCGGTCAGATCGAGCCGGCGCGTATTGCGATTGAGCAATCGCATGCCCACCGCGTCTTCCAATGCGAGGATGCGGCGCGATAACGTGGACGTGGGGATGGACAGGTGCTGCGCGGCCAACGTGAAGCTGCGGCGCTTGGCGACTTCGACAAACAGGGCGATGTCGTTGAGCTGGACGGAGGGCGCGTTCATGGTCGAAAACCGATTCGAGAGACCCAGTGTACCGCCTGCGCTGACCAAGCTTTACACTGTGCCCCGCTGGGCAGCCGTTTTTTGCCCGGATAAAGGATCGCCGATGCAGGCTTCGCAGTACGCCTTTACTGTCCTCACCACAACCTACAACCGCGTGGATGTGCTCAAGCGCGCCTATGCCTCGCTCGCGGCGCAAAGCTATCGCGACTTCGAGTGGCTCATCGTGGACGACGGATCGACCGACGCGACCCGCGAGCACGTGCTGGCGTGGGTGGCCGAGTCGGCTTTTCCCATTCGCTATGTATGGCAGGAAAACGCACACAAGAAAACCGCCTTCAACCACGGCGTGCGCGAAGCGCGCGGCGAATTGCTGGTGGTCTTGGATGATGACGATGAACTCACCCGCGACACCTTGGCGCGGCTGAAGAAAATCTGGGACGGCATTGGCGACGAACAGCGCGGCAACTTCATTGGCGTCACGGGCCTCTGTGCGCGGCCCGATGGCAAGGTCGTGGGCGATTTGTTTCCGGCCGATGTGTTCGATTGCCCCGCCGCAGAAATGGCGCTCAAGCATCGCGTACGGGGCGAAAAATTCGGCTGTCAGCGCGTGGACGTACTGCGCCAGTTTCCGTTTCCCGAGGATGTGCCGGGGTTCGTGCCAGAGAGTTTCGTGTGGTGGGCGATTTCGCGCGCCGGGTATCTCAACCGCTTCGTCAATCAAGTGGTGCGCGTCTACCATCCCACGCCGGGGTCGCTATCGGATCGGCGTCAGGCCGGCAACCGCCACGCGGTCGGCCTCTATCTGCTGAACTGGATCACGCTGCAGCATCATGCGGGGTCGTTCTGGAACGATCCGATGACCTTTACCATGTCGGCCGCGCGGCTCACCCGGTTTGCCCGCTCGGCGCAAGCTGCAGGGCATGGCGACGTGATTCAGCGCTATCCGCTCACCCAGCCGTTCAGCCGGGTGATGGTGTGGTTGACGTGGCCGCTGGGGTGGGCGCTGTATGAACGGCACCGACGCGAGCGGGGCAGTCAGGCCGCTTAGGGGCAGCGGCAGGCGTTATCGGCCGACAGCACCGCCATCGTCGCAGGCTCGGCGCTGGCACTAACCACATGGACAGCGCCACAGGGACAGCGCGCTGCCCGTTCCACCTCACGCCGCCGTCATGCATGGCATGTGTGCAGGCAAGCTGCGGCAGATACCACCCCGATCAATGCCGGCGTTTGCCCCAGGGATGCGTCTCGGGGTCGGTGGACAAGGGCGATGCGCCGGTGCCGGTGATGTCGTCTTCGTCGTCATCTTCCGACTCGTCGTCTTCGTCGTCATCGAGCAGGTCGTCGTCGTTCAGGCCGAAGGGCAGCACGTCGATCAGATCGTCCGACCAGGCCGACTCTTCGCCGTCATGGTCGAGCTTTACGAAGCGTTCGTCGGCGGTGACCGAAATTTCGATCGCCCATAGGTAAGCGCAGTCGTAGGTGACGTTATCCGACATGGGCAGCCCGCCGCGATTGCCCAGCAGGCGCGACGCTGGGCCGCCCAGCTGCACATGGGCGTGGTCCACCTCGCTTTCTGCCTGCTCGTCGATCGGCACACCGAAAGTGACCCATTCGGTGCCGGTATCGGATTGGCCGACTTCGGCCAGGACGGGTTTGCCCAGATAAGCGCTGAGCGCATCGGCGGTTTTCGACAACATCGCCAGTTCATCCTGGCTGAATTGAGGCGACCGGGGCGGCGGCGTGGCGGTAGCGGACATACAATTTTTCCTACAACGGGTATGAGCGCGGCGAAGGCGTATCGGATTCGGACCGTAAGCCGGCAAAACATGACGCCGACAGGTCGCACCTCTACAATGCTGGATTCACCGCATTCACCATCATAAAACACTCATGGCCCAATACGTCTATACCATGCACCGCGTCGGCAAGATCGTGCCGCCGAAACGCCAGATTCTGCGCGACATTTCGCTGTCGTTTTTCCCGGGCGCCAAGATCGGCGTGCTCGGGTTGAACGGTTCCGGCAAGTCCACGCTGCTCAAGATCATGGCGGGTGTGGATACCGAGATCGAGGGCGACGCCGTCCCGATGCCGGGCATCAAGATCGGGTATCTGCCGCAGGAACCGCAGCTCGCGCCCGACGACACCGTGCGTCAGGCGGTCGAAGCCGGCCTGGGCGAAGTCGTCAGCGCGCGCAAGCGCCTGGACGAGGTGTATGCCGAGTACGCCGAGCCGGATGCCGATTTCGACAAGTTGGCGGCCGAGCAGGCCAATCTGGAAGCCATCATTTCGGCGGCCGCCTCCAGCGGCGCCGACGATATCGAACTGCAAATGGAAATCGCGGCCGATGCGCTGCGCCTGCCGCCCTGGGATGCCAAGGTCGGCAATCTTTCGGGTGGCGAGAAGCGGCGCGTGGCGTTGTGCCAGTTGCTGCTGTCCAAGCCCGATATGTTGCTGCTGGACGAGCCCACCAACCACCTGGATGCCGAAAGTGTCGAGTGGCTGGAGCAATTCCTGCACAAGTTCCCCGGCACCGTGGTGGGCGTGACCCACGATCGCTACTTCCTGGATAACGCCGCCGAGTGGATTCTCGAACTGGATCGCGGCTATGGCATTCCCTGGAAGGGCAATTACAGCTCGTGGCTCGAGCAAAAAGAAGATCGCCTGAAGACGGAAGAGTCCACCGAATCCGCCCGCCAGAAGACGATCAAGAAAGAACTCGAGTGGGTGCGCCAGAATCCGAAGGGTCGTCAGGCCAAGGCGAAGGCACGGATGGCGCGGTTCGAAGAATTGTCGTCCTACGAATACCAGAAGCGCAACGAGACCTCCGAAATCTTCATCCCCGTGGGCGAGCGCCTGGGTAATGAAGTGATCGAGTTCAAGGGCGTGAGCAAGGCTTACGGCGATCGCCTGCTGATCGACAACCTGAGCTTCAAGGTGCCGCCTGGCGCCATCGTGGGCATCATCGGCGCCAACGGTGCCGGTAAGTCGACGCTGTTCCGCATGATCGCTGGTCGCGAAACGCCGGATAGCGGCGAAGTCGCCATCGGCAAAACCGTGCACCTGGCATTTGTCGATCAGTCGCGCGACTCGCTGGAAGACGGCAAAACCGTGTTCGATGCCGTATCCGACGGCGCCGATGTGCTCACCGTGGGCAAGTTCGAAATCGGTTCACGCGCCTATCTGGGCCGCTTCAACTTCAAGGGCGGCGATCAGAACAAGCAAGTGGGCCAATTGTCGGGCGGCGAACGCGGGCGTTTGCACATGGCCAAGACCCTCATCGCCGGCGGCAACGTGTTGCTTCTGGATGAGCCGTCCAACGATCTGGACGTCGAAACCTTGCGCGCGCTCGAAGATGCGTTGCTGGAGTTTCCGGGTTGCGTGATGGTCATCAGCCACGATCGCTGGTTCCTGGATCGCATTGCGACGCACATCCTGGCATTCGAAGGCAACTCCGAAGTGGTGTTCTTCGACGGCAACTACCAAGAGTACGAAGCCGACAAGAAGCGTCGTCTGGGCGAAGAGGGCGCCTCGCCCAAGCGCCTGCGCTACAAGGCGTTGAAGTAAGGCACTCAACCGTTGAGCAGGCCCAGACCGGATCTTTCCTGTTGTAAATGAGGGCAGTCCGGTTACATCTGCTTAACGTCAAACCCCCGTTTGAAATACGAATTGGGGTTTCCGCAGTAATGAACACCGCTTGACACAATTCCTGGGTAAACCTAACAGCAACCCGGTCCGGCATTTGCGATCCTGAATGCCGTTACAACAACATTTGTATTACCGGTGATCGAACCCGTGAGGGTGACGGGTCCGGTTCGCTAACAGGAGCATGCTATGAAGATTCAAACGCTTTCCAAGATCGCCGCTGTGTGCCTGTTGTCGGCGACTGCCGCCGGTTGCTCGTCATGGGACGGCATGAGCGGTCGTCAGAAGAGCACCGTCACGGGCGCGGGCCTGGGTGGTGTGGCTGGCGCCGTGATCACCAATGGCGGCGTTCTGGGTACCGTGGGTGGCGCTGCCATCGGCGGCGTGATTGGCGACCAGGTCGGCAAGCGCCGTTAACCTGCCGGTACGCACCACGTAAAAAGCCTGCATCTTGCGATGCAGGCTTTTTTACTTATCCACCGGTGTTCTCAGACCTTGTCGGTACTGGGTTGCGGCATCTCGATCTTGATATCCAGCACTTCCAGCGTGTCTTGACGCTCAAGGTGAACCTTGATGTCGTTCGGGTCGATCTTCACGTACTTGGAAATAACGGCGATCAGTTCCTGTTGCAGTTGCGGCAGGTAGTCGGGCGAGCCGCCCCCGCGCCGCTCATGCGCAAGGATGATTTGCAGCCGTTCCTTGGCGACGTTCGCCGAGGTTTTCTTCTGGCCGATCAAAAACGACAGAAAAGACATCGTCATTTCCCCCCCAGCAGACGCTTCAGGAAGCTCGGCTTTTGGTAGTCCACAAAACGCAGTGGCTTCTCTTCGCCCAAATAGCGCGAGACCACGTCCTTGTAGGCTTCCGACACGTCGGTGCCGGTCAGGTGAACAGCAGGCAAACCTTGGTTGGACGCTTGCAATACCGATTCCGATTCGGGAATTACGCCAATCAGCTTGATGCGCAGGATGTCTTCGATATCCTTCAACGACAGCATTTCGCCTTCGTCGACGCGCTTCGGGTTGTAGCGGGTAAGCAGCAAGAATTCTTTGACGGGCTCGTCGCCTTGCACCGCACGGCGCGACTTGGCCGACAGAATACCCAGGATGCGATCCGAGTCACGCACGGAAGACACTTCCGGGTTGGTCACGACCAGCGCGTCATCGGCAAAGTAGGCGGCCATCAGCGCACCGGTTTCGATACCTGCCGGCGAATCGCAGACGATGTAGTCAAAGCCCATGTCTTTCAAGTCATTGATGACTTTTTCGACGCCTTCCATCGAGAGGGCATCTTTGTCGCGCGTCTGCGAGGCAGGCAGCACGAACAGGGTTTCAACCTGCTTGTCTTTGATCAGCGCTTGATTCAGGGTGGCTTCACCCTGGATGACGTTGACGAAGTCGTATACGACGCGTCGTTCGCAGCCCATGATCAGGTCGAGATTGCGCAGGCCGACGTCGAAGTCGATCACGGCGACCTTGTGGCCCCGCATCGCCAGCCCGGAAGAGAAGCTGGCGCTGGTGGTGGTCTTACCAACCCCGCCCTTGCCGGAAGTCACCACAACTATGCGTGTCATGAGGATGAAGCCCTTATGTCTTGAAAAATAATCGGCGTATCGTAAAGCAAAATGCGAGGACGGGACGTGACGACACGTTAGTCAGGCTTTTAGACCTTCGATTCGTAAGGTATCGCCATCCAGGCGGATCAGCGCCGGATGGTTATGAAGAGAAGCATCGAATTTGTCTTCGACCACGCGATACACGCCGGCGACCGCCAGCAATTCGGCGTCGAGTTCGGTCGTGAAGATGCGGGCAGACGTGTCGCCGCGTGCGCCGGCCATGGCCTTGCCGCGCAGCGGTCCATACACGTGCACATTGCCGTCGGCGATCACTTCGGCGCCGCGGCTCACCATGCCGATCACGATCAGGTCGGTGTGACGGGCATAGACGCGTTGGCCGGAGCGCAGCGGCTTGGTAATCACCAGGGCCGACGACGATTGCGGCGGGCGGGCGTTGGGACGGCCGGCGTCACCGACCGGCTGCGCTTCGCGCGCCAGGCGCGGTTGGTTGCCGGTGGTGCCGTCAGAAGACGTGCTGTCGTTGCCATTCGCGCCCGGGGTGCTGTCCGCGCCGCTGTTGTCATAAGCAGTCACTTCAGCAGACGCCGATTCACTTACCGGCGGCACGTCGCTATCGGGTGCGCCAACGGCGGTGACTACGGCAGTCGAACCGGTATCGGTTGGGGTGGGCGCTTCGGCGACGGCAGCGGCCGGTACGCTGGGTACCGGCGCATCGCTGTTGTCGGCTGCCAGGGCAGCGTTATTTTGTGCGGGGCGTGCGGCGGGAATTGAAATCTCGACGGGCGTGAGGCCCGCGCGTTGTGCCGCAGCCAGGTTTTCGCCGGTCGCGACCACCCCGATGGGGGGCAGACGATATTCGCGCAACGCTTCGAGCAGCCGCGTCCAGTCGATCACGTCCTCGACACGGGAGGCGTCGATCACGACGGGTTCGTTTTCGAAGAAGCTACCTGCGTCGTGCATGCGTTTTTGCAGCGCGGCGAGCAGATCGCCGACGTCCGCACGGTGCAGCACGACGCGTACGGCGTAAAGGGTGGCGCTCTTGAAATCGAGCGCGAGGGAATCAGCGGTCATGGGCAGCGCAAAAACGAGCCGCGGCGGTAACACCGGGCCGATGAATGAATGTCGGGCATGATAACCCGCAATGGTCGTACAACAGGCATAAGCCTTGCGCGAACGGCGGGGAGTCCAACCAGGAGGTCTTATGAAATCCGATTTGCCGACCAAGGAAGCCGCGCCGCGCGCGTTGAGCGAGCAGGAGCGCCAGCAGTTGGACGCGGCCGCCAAGGGATACGACGACGATGCGAGCGCGTTGCCCGATCCGGATCGCCCCGGCAAGGCCGACACCGAAGAACACTACGAGGCCGCTCACAAATCCGCGCCTGCCAGCGAGAAGCACCGCGATCCCACGGGCGACGCCCAGCGCAAGGGCATGTTGCCCAAGGCTGGCGAGTCGTCGTTGCCGATCGATCAATTGGATGCGCAAACCCACCGGTCTACCCACCTCGGCCGCGACGACGAAAGCTGATGCGCCGGGCGGCCATCGCCAGATGGCCCCCAGACACATCAACCCTGCGCCGTGCCCCAGGAGTCGCGCAGCGTGACTGTGCGATTGATGATGGGGTTTTCAGGCGTGGACGTTTCGCGGTCGGCCGTAAAGTAGCCCAGCCGTTCGAACTGCCACGCCGTTCCGGGCGCTGCATGGCTGCCCGGTTCGAGCCAGCCTTGAATCGTTTGCTTGGAATTTGGATTGATGAAATCCAGGAATTCCTTGTCGCCGCCATCGGGGTGGGGATCAGTAAACAAGCGGTCGTAAAGGTGAATCGTGGCGGGGATGGCGTGACGCGCGCTCACCCACGTGATGTTGCCCTTGACCTTGACGCTATCGGCACCCGGCGTGCCGCTTTTGGTATCGGGCAAATACTCGGCATGCACTTCAGTCACGTTTCCGTCGGCATCCTTGACGAACCCGGTGCACTTGATCACGTAGGCGTATTTCAGGCGCACCGTGTTGCCCGGGAACAGACGGAAGTATTTCTTGGGCGGCTCTTCGCGGAAGTCGTCACGCTCGATCCACAGTTCGCGCGTGAACGGGAAGTGGCGCAAGCCGGCGTCGGCGTTGTGCGGATTGATCTGCGCAGTGCAGGGTTCTTCGGCGTCTTCCGGATAGTTCGTGATGACCAGTTTGATGGGGTCGAGCACCGCCACCGAACGTGAGGCGATCGGATCCAGGTCGTCGCGCACGGCCTGCTCGAGCAGGCTGTAGTCGAGACGCGAGTCGGATTTCGACGCGCCCGACCGATCGCACAGGAGGCGGATCGAAGCGGCGGTGTAGCCGCGGCGGCGCAGGCCGAACAAGGTGGGTAAGCGCGGATCGTCCCAACCGTCCACATGGCCTTCGCGCACCAATTGCAGCAGCTTGCGCTTGCTGGTGACGATGTAGCTCAGGTTCATGCGCGCGAATTCGTACTGGTGGGGCAGCGGCTCGGCGAGCTTGCCCAGCTCGGCCAGGCGCGCCAGGATCCAGTCGTAAAACGGCCGTTGGTCTTCGAATTCGAGGGTGCAGATGCTGTGCGTGATGCCTTCAAGCGCGTCTTCCACCGGGTGCGCCCAGCTGTACATCGGGTAGATGCACCACTTGTTGCCCGTGCGATGGTGCGTGGCATGGCGCACGCGATACAACACCGGATCGCGCAGATTGATGTTGGGCGACTTCATGTCGATCTTCGCGCGCAGCACCATGCTGCCGTCCGGATGCTGGCCGTCGCGCATTTCGCGCAGGCGGGCGAGCGATTCGTCGGCAGGGCGGTCGCGGAAGGGCGAATTCTGGCCACCCTCGGTGAGCGTGCCGCGCAAGGCGCGGATCTGCTCGGCGCTTTGTTCGTCCACGTAGGCATGACCGGCGCCGATCAGCGCTTCGGCGAAGTCATACATGTCGTCGAAATAGTCGCTGGCGAAGTACAGGTTATCTTCGGTGGGCGTTTTCCAGTCGAAGCCCAGCCAGTGCACCGCTTCGATGATGGCGTCGACGTACTCCTGCTCTTCCTTCTCGGGATTGGTGTCGTCGAAGCGCAAATGACACACGCCTCCGAAATCGCGCGCCAGCCCGAAGTTCAGGCAGATGGCCTTGGCATGTCCGATGTGCAGGTAACCGTTGGGCTCCGGCGGGAAGCGCGTGCGGATGCGGGCAGGATCCAATCCCCCCGCCTGCTGTTGACTGGCAGGCCCCGGCTTGCCGGACCAGCGCTTGTCTTGATAGCGGTCAGCACGCAAGTCGGCATCGATGATGTGGCGCAGGAAGTTCGCGGGCGGTGTCGGAGTGGTGGGGGAGGTCATGCTCGGAGGAGGTAGCGTGCAGCAGTAAAGGGATCATTTTGCCACGTCTGGAGAACGGGGCGCGGCGCGTCGGCCCATCCGGGTTGAAGTCGCTCTACACTAGCGGCCATCATGGATATCTCTCCCCTGCAACTTGCCCGGATTCAGTTCACGGGTAGCGCAAGCTTCCTGGCGTTTTTCCTGCCGATGACGCTGGCTCTGGCGTGGGTGCTGCTGTTCTTCAAATGGCGCGCCCGGGTCACCCGCGATCCGGGCTGGACGGCCGCATACCGTTTCTGGGTGCGGGTGTATGCGCTGGCCTTTGTGCTCACGCTGGCGGGCAGCGTACCGCTTCTGTTTCAGCTGGGCAGCCTGTGGGCGGGCTTGATGGACAAGATCGGCAATGTGGCGGGCCCGTTGATCGGCTACGCCGTGTTGTCCGTCTTCATCTTCAAATCGTGTTTCCTCGGGGTGATGCTGTTTGGCCAGCGGCGCGTATCGCCCGCCGTGCATACATTTTCGATTTTCATGGTGGCCATCGGCCAGATGGCCGCCGTGTTTTGGGTGGTCGTGCTGCAGTCCTGGCTCGAAACGCCCACTGGCGCCCGGTTTTTCGACGGCCGCTATCAAGTTTTCGATTGGCCCGCGGTGGTGCTTAACCCCGCGCTCGGCTGGCAGCTGGGGCTTTTTGCGCTCACCTCGGCCTTGGCGGCCGCCTTCCTGATCATGGGCGTCACGGCCTGGCAGGCATTGCGCCGGCCCTTGGATCATGCCGAAAAGCTGGCCTTCAAAGCCGCTGTCGTGCTGGGCGCGCTCGCCGTGGTGCTGCAGGTACCGGTGGGCGTGGGCAGCGCCCGCGTCACCGCGTTGCATCAGCCGGCCAAGGCCGCCGCGGTGGCGGCATATTGGGAAACCGGCTCACAGCCTGCTTTCACCCTGTGGGGCATTCCCGATTCCCGCCACAAGCAAACCCGTCACGCTGTGACGGTCGCCCACGGCAGCACGCTGCTCGGCCAGGACGGAGTCACGGGTCAGTTCCAGGGCCTGGACACCTACTCGGGCATGCATCCGCCAGTCGGTCCGATCTTCTTTACCGTGCGTGTGGCGGTGCTGCTGGCCATCCTCATGGGGCTGACGGCCTGGGTGGTCTTTCTGCGGGTGCGCAATCGCGGCTTCGATCCGTCGGTGTTGTCCCGCGCCAGCCTGCGTGGGCTGAGTCTGCTGATGTTTGCGGGCAGCCTGTCGGGCGTGTTGCACACGTGGATCTATCTTTTCGGCATGCAGCCGTACGCGGTCAACGGCACAGTCACGCAAACGGAAATCCTCGGGCCGGCCGCCGCCGGGTCGCTTGCTTTGGCGCTCACCAGCTACACCGCCTTGTATGTGTTGCTGATCGTCGCCTTCCTGGCGATGTTGTTCCACGCCGCCCGGTATGGCGTCATCCCTGTTCGTAAAGTAGGACGCGCCGCATGATCGCCACGCTTGCCGCCTCGATGGGCCTGAACCCAGGCGACGCCGCATTCTGGATGCCGCTCGCGTTCATGGGGATGTTGTTTTTGCTGGTGCTGGCGGGTACCGTCTTCGACGGCTTCGATATCGGCGTCGGCATCCTTTTGGCTTGGGCGCCGGCGGAAGAACGCGGCCGCATGATGAATCTGCTCAGCCCGTGGCGTGACGCCAATGAATTCTGGCTGCTCCTAGGCGTAGGCCTGTTCGTGGCGGCGTTTCCTTTCGGTTGGGGGGCCGTGCTCGGCCAGTTGTACGGGCCGCTGACGGCGATGGTAATCGGCACCGTGCTGCGCTCGGCGTGCTTCGAGCTGCGCATCCGCGCCCGCACCGAACACAAATCTTGGTGGCTCTGGGGCTTCTGGGCGGGATCGGTGCTGACGGCGTTCGGCCAGGGCATGGCGCTCGGGCGCATCGTCACCGGCTATCAAACGGTGGCAGGTTACGGTTGGTTTGCCGTTTTCGTCGGCTTTTGCGCCGTCGCCACCTATGTGCTGCTGGGTTCGAGCTGGGTGATCATGCGCGTGCGTGGCGCCTTGCAGCAGCGCGCGGCCAACTGGGGCCGGCATGCGGTGCGCTGGACGGCCGCCGGCATGATCGCGATCGCGGTCACGCTGGGCCTGGCCAACCCGGGCATCTTCTATAAGTGGAGCAATCTGGCGCACATCGGCGTGGCGATGTTGACGTGGGTGCTGCTGCTGGGCTGCTTCGTGGCCATCGAGATGATCCTCACGCGGATCGTGGCGGGCCGTGTGCGCAGCCTGCGCGCCGCGCCGTTCCTGCTCTGCATCTGCCTCTTGGCCTTGATGGTGGGCGCGCTGGCGTTCAGCCTGTTCCCCTATCTGATTCTGGACGACCTCACGCTGTGGGATGCCGCCGCCAACACCGATGTGCTGCGGCTGGTTCTGGTGGGCGTCGGCGTGGCGGTGCCGGTAATGCTGGTGTTTAACCTGCTGGCTTACCGCTCGGTGTTCAGCGACGAAGTGCTGCGCAACTGAGGCCTCGGCCTGGCGCTGCCGGAGTCGCGTTTTTCAGGCGTGCAATGCCGGCGTGGGCGTATCGGCCGCCAAGGGCAACGTGATCACCACTTGCAGGCCGCCTGTGTCGGCATTGGCCAGCACCAATTCGCCGCGATGGGCGCGAACGATGGCATCCACCAGCGCCAGGCCGAGTCCCACACTGCCCGTGCGGGTGCGGGCATCGTCCAGTCGGGCAAACGGCCGCAGTGCCTCGGTGCGCCGGTCGGGCGCAATTCCTTCGCCATGATCGCGCACCGTGAGGCGCACCGTATCTTCCAGACGTTCCAGTTGCACCTCGACCGGCGGCGCGCCGTGGTGCAAGGCGTTGCCGATCAGGTTGTCCAGCAGACGCGCCAGGGCGACGGCATCGCCTTGTATGGTGATCGTGCGTTCGGGCAACGGCGTGAGCACCACGGGGCTGCCCACGCTGGTCCAGGCCGTGACGCGTTCGGGTAGCCACTCGTTGAGCAGCATGGGGGCGAAGCGGTAGGTGCCGGGGTCGGTGCCGCGCACGAAGCCGATGAACTGATCGACCATGCGTTGCATGTCCTGAAGATCGTGCCGCAAGCCGGTTTGCAGCGCCGGATCGTCGGCCATCTCGATGCGCAGCCACATGCGCGAGAGCGGGCCCTTCAGATCATGCGGCAAGCCTGCGAGCAGCGTGCGGCGTACGGATTCGGCTTCGGCCAAGGCATCGAGCATCGCGTTGAAGCGCTCGCCCAGCGCGCGCGTTTCGAAGGGGCCGGAGGGCGACACGCGTTGCGGCTTGCCTTCGCCCAACCGGTCGGCCGCCTCGGCGAGCCGGGTGAGGGGACGCGCGATGTGCCAGGAAAACGTGGCCGCCAAGAGCAGCAAGACGCCCAGCCCGCCCAGCCACACCACGATCAAGGGGGTGGATATGGGTGGATCGAGACGCTCGAGCGGAATCACCAGCCATTCGCGCAATTGCGGGCCGTCGTCGGTACTCGTATTGGGGGCGAGCGAAATGAATACTTCCGGGTCCGGCCCGCGCGAGAGGGCCACGCGCGTGCCGTCATTGAGTTGCGCATTGAGTTGGCGTACGAGCGAGCGCAGGTCGCGGCGCACGTCGTCGGGCGTCGGCGGTGGCGGCATATCGCCGTCCTCGCGGCGCCGCCATTGGCGTTGCAGACGGGCCTCGGCGGGGAGGGTGCGCGACCACAGGCGCCACTGGTTTTGCGAGGCGTTGCGCACGAACTCGGCCCGCTCTTCGGCGGGTACCTGGGACACGGCCGCGCGCAGGGTGCGGATCGTGGTGACGATGTAATCGAGCGCCACCTCTTCCATGAACTTGTCGCGGTAGTACGAGACGGTGGTCAACGTGGCGGCCTGGGCCACGAGCACTGTACCCAGCACCAGCAACGTCAGGCGGCCCCGCAAGGACTTGGGCAGAAATCGCCGGCTATGCCGCCACGAGCGATGGAACCACGACGACCACGCCATCAGGGGGCAAACCGGTAACCGATACCCCAGACAGTCTGAATCCAGCGGGGTTGCTTGGGATCCACCTCGATGGCGCGGCGCAGCCGCAGCACGGCGATATCGATGGCCCGGTCGTTGCGCTCGCCGGCGTCGTCGTCACGCGCCAGCGCCAGCAGGCGTTCGCGCGACAGCGGTTTGCCCGCATTGCGCACCAGCGCCTCGAGCAGATTGATTTCGCCGCCGGTGAGTTTGACCTGCACCCCTTCGCGTGAGAGTTGGCGCTGGACGGGGTCGAACGTGAACGGGCCAAAATTGACCGGTGCATCCTTCGTGAGCGCCGATGGGCCACGCTTGCGGCGCAGCACCGCCTCGACGCGGGCCAGCAACTCGCGCGGGTCGAATGGCTTACCCAGGTAGTCGTCGGCACCGGCCTCCAGGCCGATGATGCGATCGACCGCTTCGTCGCGCGCGGTGAGCAGAATGACGGGAATATCTTCTCCCTGTTCGCGCAGACGGCGGCAGGCGTCGGCACCGTCGCCCGCGGGCAACATGCGATCGAGCACGATGAGATCGGGGCTATAGCGAATGATGCGCTCGGCCAGATCGTTGGCATCGGGCGCCAGCAGGGTGTCGTAGCCGTGACGATTGAGATAATCGGCCAGCAACTGACGGAGTGCCGGATCGTCGTCGACGACCAGTAATTTTGTGTGAGGGGCGTCCATGCGGCATCATCGCCTCTCAGCGCCCGGGGAGCAAGCGGGCGAAACCGTTTGAAATGAACACGGGCGCAGCGAAGGGCGCCCGGTTCTGCTGCAGTGCAGCGTTCGATGACGTAAACTGAATCGATTCCCCCGTTCGCTTTCGTTCGCTTTTTTCGAGGCGCTAGTGACCCCTATTTCTCAGCTCTCTTTACGCTCTTCGACCGCGCGTCGCGCGGATGACCGTTCGCGCCCGTTGCTTTGCGCGGGCGTGTTGGCGGGAGCGCTGCTGGGAATGGCGTTCACAGGCGGCGCCGCTTGGGCGCAAAGTAATCTGGGCATCGGCGTGCTGGCGCCTGCGTTGCCGATGCCGATCGAGGCCCCGGAACCGGTCGCCATGGCGATCGAGCCCCTCGATCCCACCGTCTGCGCGCGTGAAGCCGGCGGCGGGCTCAAGCTCGATGGCGTGGTAGTGGGCGGCGATGAGATCGACAACATGGCGCAGGCGCGTTGCCGCCTGGGCAACGAGGCCGTTGTGGCGGAGGCCGACGCGGCCTATGTGCTCGAACTCACGCCGGAAGAACGACACGCCGCGGCCGATAAGGTCATCATGCCCACGCCCCGGCGCACGCAACGCAAGTGGCTCGGTTCGCTCACCCCGCAGACCGGTGTGACGACCGATACGCGCACGATGACGTACCGCAATGAAAGCGGCCAGACCGTGGCCGTGGGTAGCGTGGCCTCCAATACGCCGTGGTGGGGGCAGTCGACCCAGATTGGCGGGGTGCAGTTGTCCAACTGGTCCTCATCCTCGGCGCGCACGCTGTCGCAAGGTCAGTTCGGCTATTCGTCGATGGTAGGGCGGATCGACAACACCGATCTGGCCGCGGGCGCCGGCAAGCTCGATTACGGCGCCACGGCCGGCAGCAGCAGTCTGCGCTATGGCGTCACGCCCTCGATGACGCTCGAAAGCCAGGTCGAAACGGCCCCCACGCTCACCGCGATGGGATTGGGCACCACCTACACCGCGGGCACCTTGGGCACGTTCCAGGTGGGCGCCACGCAGAGCACATATGAGCGGTCGGATGCGCGACGCTACCGGTTGGGCTATTCGGTCGATCTCGCCCACTCGGTCACCGTCAGCTACGTCAACGAACAGATCGATCAAGGCTTCTCGGATCTCGCCACCTACGAAGATGGTGCGGCGGGTGCGCGTCAAACGCGCAATACGCTGACGGCCGGTGTGCCGATCAGCGGCTGGGGTACCTTCAGCGGCACGTATTCCGGTCTGCAGGAAAACAATGCCTCGGCCGAACGCCGCTACGGCGTGCAGCACAGCATGGCCCTGGCGCCGCGCGTACGCATGGCGCTGGGTGCCGATCGCGAGGTCGTGTCGGGCGAATACAAGATGGGCGTCAAGCTCACGATGCCGGTGGATGATTTTATGGGCACGCTCGGTTTGGGCTGGTGAGGCGGTTTACACTCTCGACCATGATGCTTTTCTTGATCCCCCATGTCTGATGTTGACGTAGATTCGCGCGCCCTCGAGATTCTGCAGCGGGTATTTGGCTACGAATCGTTCCGGGGCGACCAGCATGCGATCGTCGATCATGTGATCGCCGGCGGCGACGCCCTGGTGCTCATGCCCACCGGCGGCGGCAAATCCCTCTGTTACCAGGTGCCGGCGCTCGCCCGGCCCGGTACCGGCATAGTGGTGTCACCCTTGATCGCATTGATGCAGGATCAGGTCGATGCGCTCACCGAATTGGGCGTGCGCGCCGAGTTTCTCAATTCGACCCAAGACTGGAAAGTGGCCCGCGAAGTCGAACAGGCATTCCTGGCCGGCGACCTCGATCTGCTCTACGTCGCGCCCGAACGCTTGCTGACCGATCGCTGCCTGAACATGCTCTCGGATGGCCGCATTTCGCTGTTTGCCATCGACGAGGCCCATTGCGTGTCGCAGTGGGGTCACGACTTCCGGCCCGAGTATCTCGGGCTGTCGATGTTGCACGAGCGCTGGCCCGACGTGCCGCGCATCGCACTCACGGCCACTGCCACGGCCGAGACGCGCGTCGAGATCGCGCAGCGCCTGTCGCTGGATCATGCCGAACATTTCGTCGCCAGTTTCGACCGTCCCAACATCCGCTATCGCATCGTCGAGAAAAACGATGTGCGCCGCCAACTCATCGAGCTGATTCGCACCGAGCACGCGGGCGAGGCCGGCGTGGTGTATTGCCTGTCGCGCTCGCGCGTGGAAGATACCGCCGAATTTCTGTGCTCGCAGGGCGTCAACGCCTTGCATTACCACGCAGGGTTGAGCCCGGCGGTGCGGGCGCAAAATCAGTCCAGGTTTTTGCGCGAAGACGGCATCGTGATGGTGGCCACCATTGCGTTCGGCATGGGCATCGATAAGCCCGACGTGCGATTTGTGGCGCATATCGATTTGCCCAAATCGGTCGAAGGCTACTACCAGGAAACCGGCCGCGCCGGCCGTGACGGCTTGCCTGCCACGGCATGGCTGGCCTATGGCCTGCAGGACGTGGTGCAACAGCGCCGCATGATCGACGAGTCGCCTGGCGACGATGCCTATCGCCGTCGCCTGGGGCAGCAGCTCGATGCGATGCTGGGCTTGTGCGAAACGGTCACGTGCCGGCGCGTGCGTCTGCTCGAATACTTCGGCCAGCACACCGGCCCCTGCGGCAATTGCGATGTGTGCCTCGATCCGCCGGAGGCCTGGGACGGCACCGTGGCCGCGCAAAAAGTGCTGTCGGCTGTGTATCGCTTGTGGAAGGAACGCGGCCAGCGCTATGGCGCGGGCCACATCATCGATATCCTGCGCGGCAAATCAAACGAGCGCATCAAGCAATCGTCGCACGATCAGTTGAGCGTGTTCGGCATCGGCGCCGATCTATCCGATCAAGCCTGGCGCGGGGTGTTGCGGCAATTGCTGGCGCAGCGCTTATTGGCCGTCGACCATGACGGTTTCGGCACGCTGATGCTCACTGAAGACAGCCGGGCGGTGTTGAAGGGCGAGCGGCAATTGATGCTGCGCCGTGAATCGGAAAAGGCGGCGCGCAGTACGCGTGTGGGGACGCGCAGCCGCGCCGATGCGATCGTGTTGCCCGGCGAAGCGCAAACGCGGTTTGAAGCATTGCGCACCTGGCGCGGCGAAGTGGCGCGCAGCCACGGCGTGCCTGCGTATGTGATCTTTCACGACGCCACGTTGCGCGAGATCGCCTTGGCCGAGCCGGCCTCGCTCGACGATCTGGCGCATATCAGCGGCGTGGGCGCCCGCAAGCTCGAAGCCTATGGCGAAGATATCCTGCGCGAAGTGGCGCGCGGCGCGTGATCGCGCGTGCCAATGATATCGAGGTCGGTCGCGGCAATGCGATCGAAATCGGCCGTGCCGACCAATCCGATGTCGACGGCATCATGGCCCTTCAACTTGCCAATGAGGTCAGCAACGGTGGCACGCTGTCGGCGAGTTTGCCCCGCGCGCGCCTCCACGCGATGCTGCATGCGATGCCGCTGATGGTGGCGCGCGACCGCGGCCGCGTGGTCGGATTCTTGATGACGACCCCGCGCGAAATGAATAGCGATTTCGAGATTGTTCGCGCCACGTTCGACGCGTTTCCTGGGGCGCCCGACGCCTATCTTTACGGCCCGGTGTGCGTGGATGCGCAGTACCGCGGCCGCGGATTGGCGCAAGCGATGTTCGATGCCTTGCGCGCATTGCTGCCGGGGCGGCAAGGCATCCTCTTTATCCGCCGCGACAACGCCGCATCGCTCAACGCGCATGCGCGCATGGGCATGAACGAGGTGGCCGAATTTACGTTGAACGGTTCGGTGTTCGCGGTGTTGGCCTTCACGGGCTGAAGTAAAAGATTTGAGCGACGTCCCTTCGCGACGGTCGCTGGACTCGCGTGCCCTCGGCATGGCGGTTCTCGAGCCAATCAGCCGTTTACGCTGTGCTTCAAGCCCTGCAGGTCCGCACGCAGTGCTTCGAGCCACGCAGGCCCTCGCCCGCGTTTACGCCGTGCAGCGGCTCACCGCCGCCGCACCACGCTCAACTGAACAGATCGCCCGCCAGGCCTTGCGCGGCAGGCGGGGTGAGTCCCAGGTGCCGCCAGGTGGTTTGTGTGGCCATGCGGCCGCGCGGCGTGCGTTGCAGATAGCCGTGCTGGATCAAATAGGGTTCGATCACATCCTCGATCGTGTCGCGCTCTTCGCCGATGGCGGCGGCAAGGCTGTCCACGCCTACCGGGCCGCCGTCGAATTTGTGAATGATGGCTTCGAGCAGTTTGCGGTCCATCAAATCCAGCCCTTGCGGATCCACTTCCAGCATCGCAAGCGCGGCGCGCGCCACATCGGTATCGATCACGCCAGCCGCCTTGACCTGCGCGTAATCGCGTACGCGGCGCAACAGCCGATTGGCGATCCGGGGCGTGCCACGTGAACGGCGCGCAACCTCGGTGGCGCCTTCCGGTGTGAGCTCGACGTGCAGCAGGCCCGCGCTGCGTGTCACGATGCTGGCCAGATCGTCCGCCGAGTAAAACTCCAGCCGCGACACGATCCCGAAGCGGTCGCGCAACGGGTTGGTGAGCATGCCGGCACGCGTGGTGGCGCCGATGAGCGTAAAGGGCTGCAGATCGATCTTCACGCTGCGCGCGGCCGGGCCGTCGCCGATCAAAATATCGATCTGAAAGTCTTCCAATGCCGGATAGAGGATTTCCTCCACCACAGGGGAGAGCCGGTGGATTTCATCGATGAACAGCACATCGTTTTTTTCGAGATTGGTGAGCAATGCCGCCAGGTCGCCCGGGCGCTCGAGCACCGGGCCCGAGGTTTGACGCAACTGCACGCCCATCTCGTGCGCCACGATATGCGCCAAGGTGGTTTTGCCCAAGCCCGGCGGACCGAACAGCAGCACGTGGTCGAGCGACTCGCCGCGTTGTCGTGCGGCGGCGATGAAGATCTCGAGCTGCTCGCGCGCACGATGCTGGCCCACATACTCCTTGAGCACCTTGGGGCGCAAGGCACGTTCGATCGACTCCTCGTTGGGCGAAGACGCTTGCGGAGTCACGAGCCGGACGGGATCCGGGAGTGACGAGAGGGAGTCGGATTGAATGGGCATGTACGGGAATCTTGGAGACAGGTTGCAGACCGCAAAGTGCGGCTGCGGCACAAATCGTACACCAGCAAGTGGGCGTCAAATGCGCCGGAATGTCCTATCATGCGCCCTTTGCCGCTCACTCGTTCAAGGATGCAAGATGGTCTCAGCACTGCCCACCTTCGATGATGTCGTCGCCGCCAGCCAGCGCTTGGCCGGCGTGGCGCATCGCACGCCGGTATTGACCTCGCACACGGCCGATGCCCGTGCGGGCGCGTCGCTGTTTTTCAAATGCGAAAACTATCAGCGCATGGGTGCATTCAAGTTTCGCGGCGGCTATAACGCGATCGCGAAGCTGAGTGAGGCGCAGCGCCGCGCAGGCGTGGTGACGTTTTCGTCCGGTAACCATGCGCAGGCGATCGCTCTGGCCGCGCAGATCCTGGGTGTGAAAGCTGTGATCATCATGCCGTTGGATGCCCCGGCCGCCAAGCGCGCCGCCACCGAAGGCTATGGCGGCGAAGTGGTTACCTACGATCGCTACAAGGAAGATCGCGAAGCCGTCGCGCGCCGCATCCAGGAAGAGCGTGGCATGACGTTGATCCCGCCGTACGATCACGCGGATGTGGTGGCAGGCCAGGGCACGGCCGCACGCGAGCTCTTCGAAGACGTCGGCGAGCTCGATTATTTGTTTGTGTGCCTGGGCGGGGGCGGCTTGTTATCCGGCAGCGCGCTGGCCGCACGCGCGCTGAGCCCGAATTGCAAAGTGATCGGCGTCGAACCCGAAGCGGGCAACGACGGTCAGCAATCGTTTCGCAGCGGCAGCATCGTGCGTATCGACACGCCCAAGACGCTGGCCGACGGCGCAGCGACCACGCACCTGGGCAAGATCACGTTCGCACTGATCAAGGCGCATGTGGACGACATCGTCACCGTCAGCGATGCACAGCTCGTCACCATGCTGCGGTTTTTTGCCGAGCGGATGAAGATGGTGGTCGAGCCCACGGGTTGCCTGGGTGCGGCGGCCGCCATGTCGGGCGATTTCCCGCTGGCCGGCAAGCGGGTAGGCATCATCATCAGCGGCGGCAACGTCGACCTGAAGAGCTACGGCGGGTTGTTGACCGGCGCGTGATCGACTACCGCGTGATGGATTACCGCGCGAGCGCCTTCAACGCCGCGCGAATCCCCTCGGATACGCCGATATCTTCGGGCAAGGTTTTCAGCGCCCCTTGCGATTCGCGATCCGAGTAGCCCAGCGCCAACAAGGCATTGAGAATATCGGCGGCGTGGCTGTTGTGCGCATGCGGCGTGGCGCCGAGGTCTGCACCCAGCTTGCCGCGCATTTCGAGCAGCAACCGTTCGGCGGTTTTCTTGCCGATGCCGGGCACTTTCATCAGTCGGCCGGGCTCCTGCAGCGTGATGGCTTGCGCCAGATCGGCCACCGACATCCCCGACAATACCGAGAGCGCCGTGCGGGCGCCGATGCCGCTGACCTTCACCAGTTCGCGAAAGGTGGCGCGTTCGTTGGCGGTGGAGAAGCCGTACAGGATGTGCGCATCTTCACGCACGGTCAGATGGATGAACAGCGTGACCTGCGCGCCGGTATCCGGCAAGGCGTACAAGGTGCTCATCGGCACGTCGATGTCGTAGCCGATGCCGTTGACGTCCACGCACACGGTAGGCGGGAGCTTTTCGATCAGCTTGCCGGTAATACGTCCAATCATGGTTGATCCGATTGAGGCCCAAGGCCGTAAACAAAAATGCCGCGCGTCAAGCGTCGACGATGCGGCCGCCACGCAGACGGCTGCGGCCCGCGCCCAGCAAGGCGCCCATTTTTTCGAGGCGCGCCGTGACCGGACCCATGTGGGCGTGGCACATGGCGCACGCCAACGCATCGGCCGAGTCGGGCGCGGGTAAGCCATTCAGGTTGAGCAATCGCTGCACCATCGCCTGCACCTGCGGCTTGGCCGCTCGGCCGCTGCCCACCACCGATTTTTTGATTTGCAGCGCCGTGTACTCGTGCACATCGAGTTCGGCATCCGCCAGCGCGCACAATGCCGCGCCGCGCGCCTGGCCCAGCAGGAGGGTGGACGCGGGGTTGGTATTCAGAAAGACGATTTCGAGGGCGGCGATATCGGGACGCGTGTCGCGCGCAATGTCGCGCACGCTGTCCAGGATGACCTTCAGGCGTTTGGCCAGGCTTTGTTCGGTGGGCACCACGATCGTCCCGCTGGCCACGTACCGCATGCGCGGTCCGTCGACATCGATCACACCGAAGCCGGTGCGGCGCAGACCAGGATCGATGCCGAGGATACGCATCAGTGACGGAAGTGGCGCGTACCGGTCAGCACCATGGCGATGCCCTGCTCGTCGGCGGCGGCGATGACTTCATCGTCACGCACGCTGCCGCCCGGCTGGATCACGCACTTGGCGCCGGCGGCGACCACGACGTCCAGGCCGTCGCGGAACGGGAAGAACGCATCCGACGCCACGGCCGAACCGGTCAACGTGAGGCCGGCGTTTTCAGCCTTGATCGAGGCAATGCGAGCCGAATCGATGCGGCTCATCTGGCCGGCGCCCACGCCGAGCGTCATGCCGCCGCCCACGAACACGATGGCGTTGGACTTGACGAACTTGGCGACCTTCCAGGCAAACATCAGGTCGTTCATTTGTTCGTCGGTCGGCTGCACGCGCGTCACCACCTTCAGCGATTCGCGCGGCACATGAAACGCGTCGGGCGTCTGCACCAACCAACCGCCGCCGATGCGCTTGACGTCGAAGGCGTTCTGACCGGCGCCGGTGGGCACTTCCAGCACCCGGACGTTTTTCTTGGCGGCCAGAATGGCGAGCGCCGCGCCGTCATACGACGGGGCGAGCAGCACTTCGACGAACTGGCTGGACACGGCCTCGGCCGTTGCGGCGTCCACCGGACGGTTGAAGGCGATGATCCCGCCGAAGGCCGAAGTCGGGTCGGTCTTGAAGGCTTTGTCGTAAGCGGCGCGCGGGCTCTCGGCCACGGCGACGCCGCAGGGGTTGGCATGCTTGACGATCACGCAGGCAGTGGCATCGAACGAGCGCACGCATTCCCAGGCCGCGTCGGCATCGGCGATGTTGTTGTACGAAAGTTCCTTGCCCTGCAACTGGCGATAGTTGCCCAGCAAACCGGCGGCGCGGTTGCTGTCGACGTAGAACGCCGCCGACTGGTGCGGGTTCTCGCCATAGCGCAAGGTTTGCTCTTGCGTCAGTTGCACGGTGAGCGTGCGGGGCCATGCGGTTTGTGCGGGTGCGGCGTCTTGCGCGGGCGCAGCATCGGCCAGGCTCGTCATATAGCCGGCAATGGCGCCGTCGTACGACGCAGTATGGGCGTACACCTTGGCGGCCAGCGCCAGGCGCAATGCATATGAGGTTTTGCCGCCATCGGCGTCCATCTCGGCCAGCACGCGCGAGTAGTCGATCGGATCGATCACGACCGTCACGCCGCCTGCGTCGGTGCCGTGGTTCTTGGCGGCGGCGCGCAACATGGCCGGGCCGCCGATGTCGATGTTCTCGATCGCGTCGGCGAACGTGCAGCCGGGGCGCGCGATGGTTTCGCGGAACGGATACAGGTTGACCACCAGCATATCGATGCGATCGATGCCGTGCTCGGCGATCGTCTCCAAATGCGCGGCGCTGTCGCGGCGCGCCAGCAGTCCACCGTGAATCTTCGGGTGCAGCGTTTTCACGCGGCCGTCGAGGATCTCCGGTTGACCCGTGTGGGTCGCCACTTCGGTCACATCCAGACCGGCTTCAGCCAGCAGTTTCGCCGTGCCTCCCGTCGAAAGAAGTCGGACGCCGCGCGATGCCAGGGCACGCGCGAACTCAAGGATTCCGGTCTTGTCGGAGACGGAAAGCAGGGCGGTTTCGATTTTCATGAAGGGGGCTGAAGAAGCGGCGATTCAAAAAGGAAGGGCGCGGACTGCGGCGCAATGGCCGCAGGGGCGGTGATGGGGGCTAGATCTGGATGTTGTGCGCGAGCAATTTCTTGCGCAACGTATTGCGCGTGATGCCCAGCATTTCGGAGGCGCGCGACTGATTGCCGGCGGCACGCTCGAGCGCAACTTCCAGCACGGGGCGTTCGACGCATCGCATGACCATTTCCCACATATCGTGCGGTTCGGAGTCACCGAGGTCTTCGAAGTAGCGCTCCAGGCTGGCACGCACGCAATCTTCCAGGACGTCTTTCTTGCTCATTTTTAATACAGATCTTTTTTTGTTCGTTCAGGGGGTACTCGGCATGACGCCACCCGGCGTCATGCCGCCAACGATTCGACCGCCGGGGCCTGCCGGATCGGATCCGGTTGGCGCGCCAATTGGCTAAACCATTGCTCGACCGCGTGGTACTGCTCCACGGTCGATTCCATCGTGTTCATCGATGCACAGAATTCAACGCCGCCGGGCAAGCTCTCGACATACCAGCCGATATGCTTGCGCGCCGATCGGACGCCTGTGAATTCGCCATAAAAACGGTAGTGATCGTCGAGATGCTCGAGCAATAAATCGCGCATGTCGACGTAGGACGGCGGGGGCGGGATCATACCCGTTTGCAGGAAAGCGTCGACCTCGCGGAAAATCCAAGGCCGGCCCTGTGCCGCGCGTCCGATCATGACGGCGTCGGCGCCAGTGTAATCGAGGACGGCCCGTGCCTTGGCCGGCGAATCGATATCGCCGTTGGCAACGACGGGAATACGCAACGCTGCCTTGACAGCACGGATGGTTTCGTACTCGGCTTCGCCGGTGTACATATCGGCGCGGGTGCGGCCATGCAAGGTGAGGGCGGCGATGCCGGCGTCTTCAGCCAGGCGGGCCACGCGCAAGGCGTTGCGGCTTTCGCGATCCCAGCCGGTGCGGGTTTTCAGCGTTACTGGCACGCCCAATGGCGTGCACGCGCCGACGACCGCGTCCAGAATGCGTGCAATCTGGTCTTCGTGGCGCAGTAGCGCCGAGCCAGAGGCCACGTTGCACACCTTCTTGACCGGACAGCCCATATTGATGTCGATGATCCGCGCGCCTTTGGACACGTTGAACACGGCGGCTTCGGCCATCATCTGCGGATCGGCGCCGGCGATCTGTACCGACACCGGATCGATTTCGCCTTCATGGTCCAGACGTCGCGACGTTTTGACGCTGTCCCACAATTTTTTGTTGCTGGCGGCCATTTCCGACACGGCATAGCCCGCGCCCAGTCGCTTGCACAACTGGCGAAATGGCCGGTCCGTCACACCCGCCATGGGGGCGACGAACACGTTATTGGTGAGGGACCATTGACCGATGCGCATGGGCTGCAGTTTAACCGCCGCCATTCGGCCCTATTTCCATCGACACAATTTTTATCGTCGGAAAGAAGAGGGATGACGCCTATCGGCTACGCCCGGCGGCCAAAAAGCAGATGGCGCGCAAGCGGGCGACGCAGCGTGGCCGATAGATCCAGGGCCAGCAGTGCCGCGCCGCAAGCGTGTTCGACGGGCGCCATACCGGTGGCGAAGGCGCGCGGCATCAGGTCGGTGAGCCCGGCAGTGGTCCAGCGATCGGCCCGGCGCGCTTCGGCAAAGCGCTTGAGGATGCCGTCCAGCGGTATCGCCGGCACGGCTTGCCAAGGTGACAGCGCGATGGACAAAGCCGCCGCGTCGCGCAAACCCAGATTGAGCCCCTGGCCGGCCACCGGATGCAGACTTTGCGCGGCGTTGCCGATGGTGACCACCCGGCCCTCGACCTGCTCGCGGCGCATCGAAAGCGCCAAGGGAAACACGTGACGGTCGCCGCTGACCGTGAGCGTGCCCATCCGCGTGCCGTAGGCTGCATTGAGGGCGGCACCGAAATCGTGCGCGTCCATCGCTTGCAGGGCGGCCGCATGCGCCGGGGCGCAACACCACACCACGCTGTAGCCGCCGGCGATCTCGGGGTGCGGCAGCAATGCCAGGGGACCGCCCTGGGTGAATCGCTCCCATGCCCAGCCGGCCCGGGGCAGCGATGCGCGGGCCGTGGCGAGCACGGCGTGTTGGCCGTAATCGCGTTTGACGTCGTCACGGGCGCGGCCGTCGCATTGGATGGCCAGTGCCGCGCGCAGGCGGTTGTCGCCCTGAATGATATCGACACCGTCGCGGTTCGATTGCTCGACCTTCGCTGGGCCGCGCGCCAGCACCGTGACGCCGCTTGCCGCCAGGCGCTGCGACAGCGCGTCGTGCAGTGCGGCGTAGGCCGTCACGTAGCCGAGCGCCGGCACGCCGAAGTCGTCATGCCGGATAACCGCCCGGCCCAGGCGCCCGCGTTGCGACACATGGATGGTGTCGATCGTGGCCGTTCGGGCGGGCCAGGCAGCGAGCCCATCCAACAGCACGCGGCTGCCGTGGTTCATCGCCAAGACGCGCGGGTCGTCACTGGCCGCAGCCGGCGCAGGCGTAGCTGTCAGGAGGGCGATACGGGTGGGATCGGCCGCATGGGCGGCCAAAAGCAGGGCCATCGTCTGGCCCACCGGGCCGCCGCCCAGGATTGCAATGTCGTAGTCGGACGTCATGAGGCATTCTAGCGTCTCCCCGCTACAATGCCCGCTCGCCCGCAGCCTCGGGCCAACGCTCAACATCCGGTGTCTGCCCATGTCGCAAACCGCCACGCTCGCCACCTCGGCGCCCGCGCCTCGAAGCAAAGTCGTGGCCGGTCTGCTGGCCTGTTTTCTGGGAGCCTTCGGCGCGCATTGGTGGTATCTCGGCCGGCGCGGGGCGTGGGGCTTTACGCTCTTCACCGCGCTTTGCCTGGCATGGTCGACGCAGTTTCCCGTGTGGTGGGACAGCCCCGCCTTCTTTCTCGTTTTCATTCCCATGATCGAGGGGTTCATCGAAGGTGTGGTGGTCTGCCTTTTCACGGACGAGAAGTTCGACCGGTTGTTCAATCGCGGGCGGGCACCGGCCGCTGCAACAGGGTGGGGGCCGGTACTGGTCGCCATCCTGACCACGCTGGTGGGCGCCACCGTGGGCATGTTCGGGATCGCGATGGTCGTGGTTTACGTGTACACCGCCATGGGCTGGCTCGATGGCTTGGTGCTGTAGGCCGCGGGGTAACCACAAGTCGTCACACCTTGATCTGTCGATAACCTCGCTCAAAGTATTGCCATCCGCCTGCCAACACGTTAGACTTAACATTCTTCGATTTCAGGGGTGTTCGTGTGAATACCGATTCCGGCGACAGTTGTAGTCGATCTTTTTTCGACGTCGCTGCCTGACAGGGTTTGCAGATCACCAGTCTGTCATGCCCTGTCTAAGCAGGGTGTGGTGGATGTCTATCAAGTTGTGCAGCGTTCGACTTAGGTCGGGCGCATGCGGATCAGCAGCGCAGCGCAGTCATATGGCTTGCGCGCACTGAGCCAGGCTTGTCTTTTTGGGTTGCTCTTTGAGTGAGTGCGCCGTACGATGCGCTGGTTGTTGACCAGATCGTTGCCGAGCCGTATTCGCCGCCCAGCATCTTCTCCACCGTTTTCGCCTTTTAGTGCCAGTGAGTGTTCGTGCGCGCATGCTTAGTGCGTGTCGGATACCGTTGGCGACGGTGCTCGCGCGTCCTTCCCGATTACTGTTTACTCATCAGGAGGCTCTATGCGTATATTCGATCTCTTTCTCCGCCGTGCCGGCGTTGATCGTGCGACCGCCATGAGTCGGCGTCGCTCGAGTTCGAGCCTGATCCTGGAATGCCCCCGTACTGAGCTGGGCAATCTGCGCAAGCAAATCTGCCTCGATTTTCAGGCGGCTGGTTTGGATGTGTCGCAATTTCAGGTCGACCATAGCGGTCAATCGGAACTGGCGTCGGCCCGCATCACGGTCAATTGCCCGCCAGAGCTGCGTGGCGCGCTGATGACGCAGGCCAAGCGCCTGAGCGACAATCCCGACGTGCGTCACGTGCAGTTCGGTCAGGTGCGTCGACCGACTGCTGTGTAAAACCGCTTAGTCACTACAATAGAGGGCGATGCCGACGCATCGCCCTTTTTTTCGCTTGGGCTTATGACGGATGCCGAACATGGAGTTGATCGCCTGGCTGGTCCCCTGGGAATTTTCGCCCACCGTGGTGCTGGCATTTATCGTCGCGGCTGTCTTGTTCGTGCGCGGCCAGCGTCGTCATCGGGTCACTGTGGCGCGACAGGTGTTCTTCTGGGCGGGCATGGTGCTGTTGTATCTCTCGCTGCACACGCGGGTCGACTACTACGCCGAACGGATGTTTTTCATCCACCGGCTGCAGCATCTGGTACTGCATCACCTGGGGCCCCTGCTGTTGATGGCGGGTTTCCCAGGATCGGCCATGCGTGCCGGCTTGCCGCTCGCGTGGCGCACAGCGCTGCGTCGGTTTCTGAGCACGCCGGTGGGCCGCGGCGTTGAAGGCGTGCTCACCCACAAGATTCTGATCCCCACGGTTTTCGTCTTGATGGTGCTCGTCTGGCTGGTTCCCACCGTGCAGTTCTATTCCATGCTCGATGTGCGGCTCTATCGCTTGATGAACTGGTCGGTGGTGATAACCGGGATTTTGTATTGGAACCTCATCCTCGATCGCCGGCCCGCGCCACCAGCGGCCATGACCCCGGGCGGCCGCGTGATCTCGCCCATTTTGACCATGGCACCGCAAATGGTGGCGGGCGCAATCATCGCCTTCACGGAGCGCGACCTGTATCCACTTTTTGAGCTGTGCGGCCGCGCCATCGCCATGAGCGCCGAAACCGATCAGACGATCGGCGGCTTGACCATGTGGATTCCGGCCGCGCTCGTCGAGGTGATCGGCTTGCTCGTGGCACTCGGCACGTTGATGCGGCTATCCGGCAAGGGCCGGTTGCGTGCCGTGGACCGCGCAGCACGCGCGAAAGCCAAGCTGGCAGCATAAAAAAAAGCGCGTGCCCGGAGAGGAACGCCCTTTTTTATCCAGAACGCCGCCGTCAGGCTTGGCGTCCGGGGATACTCAGGGCTCGAGGCCGTGATACTTGCGGCCCAGGGCCACAGTCGCTTCAAACATGCCGGTCTTGTTGCCGCAGTCGTAGCGTTTGCCTTCGTAGCGGTAGGCGTACACAGCGCGTTCGCGCAGCAAGGCCTCGATGCCGTCGGTCAACTGGATCTCATTGCCGGCACCACGTTGCGTCTTGCGCAGATGATCGAAAATTTCCGGTTCAAGAATATAGCGGCCAACCACGGCGAGCGTGGAGGGCGCGTCGGCCGGCTCAGGTTTTTCGACCATGTGCGTCACGCGTGCGGCGCGATCGTCCACCCGTTGCGCGTCGCAGATACCGTATTTCTTGGTTTCTTCGCGCGGCACGTCCTGCACGCCCAACACGCTACCGTCGTACTTGATGGCCGCGTCGATCAATTGCTTGAGCACCGGCTCGTCGGAATCGATCAGGTCATCGGCCAGCAGCACGGCAAACGGCTCGTTGCCCACGATGGGGGCGGCGGTAAGCACAGCATGGCCAAGACCCAAGGGCGCCGACTGACGGATATAGATGCAGTTCACATTGGCGGGCAAGATGCCGCGCACAGTGTTGAGCAACTCGATCTTGTTTTTGCTTTCGAGGTCGGCTTCAAGTTCAGGGGCGGAATCGAAGTGATCTTCGATCGCACGCTTGTTGCGGCCCGTGACGAAAATCAGTTCGGTGATACCGGCCTTAACGGCTTCTTCTACCGCGTATTGAATCAGCGGTTTGTCGACGACAGGCAACATTTCCTTGGGCATCGCTTTGGTCGCGGGTAGAAAACGAGTACCCATCCCTGCGACGGGAAAAACTGCTTTACGAATCGGTCGCATTAAATCCTCAGGCTTCAAAAGAGAAATGGTGCAAAACTTTTTTAGGCTGTCGCTATCATAGTCGCATGAACCGTAAGATTCCTGCATCCCAGATGGCGTCATCCATTCGAATGAGTAGCCGCCGCGTCATCACCAGCATCGTCAGCCTCGCGCTTTTGGCGCCAATGCTGCCCCTCGTTCCAGCGTATGCCCAACCGGTCGGGGTGCCTACCATCGGCGCGGCGTCCACTGCCGAATTGTCGCCAGCACTGGAAGACCAGCTTGGCGCGGCCATCATGGCCCAGGGCCGACGCGACCCGACTTTCATCGACGATACCGAGGTCAACCAGTATCTCACCACGATGGGCAGAAAGCTGGCGAGTTTCGCAGCAGGAAGCGTGCCCGATGTAACACTTTTTGCGGTGCGCGATCCGGAGATCAACGCCTTTGCGCTGCCCGGCGGCTTTATCGGTGTGCATAGCGGGCTCGTGGTGGCGTCCCGTTCCGAATCCGAGTTGGCCGGGGTCGTCGCCCACGAAATAGGGCACGTGGTGCAGCGCCATGTGGCGCGGGGCATGACTCAGCAGAAGCAAAGCGGCGCCGTGATGATGGGCGCGATGGCGGCAGCCCTGCTGGCGGCTTTGGCGGGCGGCGGGGGTAATCTCGCTATCGGTGTGGCAGCCTTCGGTCAGGCCGCGGCCATCAATCGGCAATTGGGTTTCTCGCGCGATGCCGAGCGTGAAGCCGATCGTGCGGGTTTTCAGATGATGACGAAAGCGGGCTATGACCCCGCCGGCATGGTCAGCATGTTCTCGTTGCTCATGAATGCATCGCGCTTGAATGAAGGGGCGGGCGGCGGCGCGTGGGCGAGTACTCACCCGCTGTCGATCGACCGGATGTCCGACATTCAAAACCGGAGCCGCGAGCTCACCTCCACGCGCTATCTCGATAGCGACGATTACGCCTACATTCGCGCCAAGCTACGCGTGCTGCAGGGCCGTGACACCACGTCACAGCGCAGCACCGAACAGCAACTCCGCGACGAGGTGCGCGCGCTTACCGGCGTGCGGCAATCGGCCGCCTACTACGGCTTGGCGCTGATCGCCTTGCAGCGCAACCGGCCTGACGAGGCGCAATCCTTATGGCAGGAAGCGTCGGCCGGCGGGCGCAGCGTGCCGGCCCTGGCGCAATTGGAGGTGGATATCCTGCTGGCGCGCAAGGACAACGCCGGTGCCGTTACCGCTGCCGCAGCAGCCTACAAACGCTGGCCGCAACGGCGTGCGTTGGCCATGTCCTACGCGCAGGCGCTGTCGCGTAACGGTCAAGAGGTTCAAGCCCGTGATTTCCTGCGCGAGCGGATCAAGCAATGGCCAAGCGAGGAACCCGATCTTTATCGCTTGCTCGCCCAAAGCGAGCAACGCAGCGGCAACGACGTGGCCGCCCGCCGCAGCATGGCGCGCTTTTATGGGATGACGGGCGCCTTGCCGGCCGCCGAGTCGCAGTTGCAGCAGGCGCGCAACATGACGCAGGACTTTTACGAGCAGTCGCAGATCGACGTGCAGATTCGCGAACTGAAAGACAAGATGGCCGACGAGCGGCAACTATTGGAGCGTTTCAAAGGCTGATTTGCCTTCAATACCAAAAAGCCTACAGCCCGGTCTCGAAAAACCGGCCAAGTCGCTGGGGCAGCCAGTTCAGGTCCCCCGGGAAGGGGCCGGCCGGGAAGCCCGCGTGGCCGCCCTCGGGCGGTTGATGCAGTAGCACCGACTCGGCGCAATCGGCCGGACCGGGCAGGGCCGCAGCCGGCATGAACGGATCATTACGCGCATTCAAGATCAGGGTGGGCAGGGCAATGGTGCGCAGGTGCGGCTTGCTGGAGGCGCGCGTCCAGTAGTCGAGCGCGTTGCGAAAGCCATGCATGGGGGCGGTGTACGCATCGTCGAAATCGCGCAGATCGCGAGCGTGCGAAATCCGCATCACATCGATCGCCCCGGGAAAGCGGCGCGCTTTTTCCATGACCTTGTGCTTCATGGTCTTCAAAAAATGCGCGGTATAGACGTGACGGTTGAAGACGTTCTTCGATAACTGATTGCCACCGGCCACCAGATCCATCGGCACCGAGACGCCGGCGCAGGCATGCAAGCCTTCGATGGCCGAGCCTTGTTCGCCCAGGTATTTCAGCAATGCATTGCCACCCAACGAGACGCCAACTGCATGCCAGCGGGCGTGCGGCACACGCCGTTGCGTGGTGCTGAGCAAAAACTGCACTTCGTCCGAATCGCCTGAGTAATAGGCGCGCGCCAGACGATTGGGCGTGCCCGAGCAGCCGCGGAAGTGCGCGATCGCCACCACCCAGCCCCGCGCGCGGAAATGGTGCGCGATGCTTTGGGCGTAGCGGCTTTTGCTGCCGCCTTCCAAACCATGGAAAAGCACCAGCGCGGGAGTGAGCGGCGTATTGGGCAATGCCGCCCAGTCGGCGCCGGAGGCCCACCGGGCGGCTGCCGTCTTTTTATCGGCGATGGCCAGGGCGGCCATCGATTCGCCGGCCGGGGCTTTATGCGGGAACAAGCCTGGTCCCGTCCAATCGATGTCGACGAAGTCGCCATCCGGCGTGTTGACGCGCTCGCGCACGAACGCAATCCGATGATGGTGCGCGAACAGCGCGCCGTAAATCGTCTGGCTGTGCCCATCGGGCAACCAGGCTGGCGTAGGACAGGGCGAGGCGTCTAAGCGGGCGGAGGCCAAATCAGCGCCTGATCAATGCAGCATGTCGGGCATGTCGTGCAAATCGAACTCGGCGGCGGTGTGCGGCGCCGGGGCAGCATGGTGCAACACCATGCGCCAGCCCGTGGGACCCTTGTGAAACACATTGGTCGCATAGCCGTACGACAGACGAGCGCCGTCGCGAGTGCGCACGGTCACTTGCTCGATCACGATATGCGTCACGCTCAGCATGCTGGTCATGACGACCGGGCTCATCGGACGAATGTGTACCGGGCCGGCTTCGAGTATCTGGCGCCACGATTGTTGAACCGCGTCATGACCCTGCAATCGCATCCCGCCCGGATGGATGCAAACGATGTCGTCATCGTCCGCCCACACCTGCATCAGGCGCAAGTAATCGCCTTGCTCGAGGGCTTCGTAGAAGGCGTGTTCGGCTTCGTCGGGGGTCGAGAACATGGGCGTCGCGGCTTAGTGGCCGTGACCGGACAACACGGTGCCTGCGCGCAGCCGGTACTCGGCTCCACAGTAGGGGCAACGTGCCGAGCCGGTATGCGCCACATCGAGGAACACACGCGGGTGCATGCTCCACAAGGGTGCCTTCGGGTTGGGGCAATACACCGGCAAATCTTCAGCGCCCACTTCAATCACTTCGTGGGTGGCGGTGCTAGGGGTCGTAGCGGCGGTCATGACAAGTTCCAATACTCGCGTTTATCGCGCCGTATTGTATCAAGCGCGAGGTTACAATGCGCGTTCAATTCCGTGGCCGGAAAGGCCCGCATCCGGGGTTCGCCCCGCTCCAAGATAACCGATGTCCAACTGCTTCATCGCTTTTGCATTCGGGCCGGCGGAGACAGCCGCATTGCGCGGTCTACCGGCCTCGCGTTCGCACCCGGCGCACGCGTCATGACCCTCGAGACGGAACTCGCCGCCGAGGATGTACAGTGTGCGCGCACCGAGCGCCGGGGGGCGCTGCGCGACGGTTTGCGCGCGGTATCGCCCACGTTGATCGCCACCGCCACGTGGGGATTGGTCACCGGCGTCGCCATGGTCAAGTCCGGCCTTACCGATAACGTCGCGCTGGCCATGACGCTGTTGGTGTACGCAGGCTCGGCGCAATTGACGTCGTTGCCGCTGATCGCCAGCGGCGCACCGTTGTGGCTGATCTTCGCCGCCGGCTGCGTCGTCAATGTGCGATTCATCATTTTCGGCGCCGCGTTGCACCCTTACTTTCGCCATCTGCCTTGGCCCAAGCGCCTGGTGCTGGGCTACTTCACCACCGATATGGCGTTTGTGCTCTTCATGCCGCGCTATGGCGAAGCCGCAGTGCGCGGCACGCGTGAGCAGATGTGGTTTTTCATCGGGTGCATCGTGCCTGGATGGCTGGCCTGGCAGATCTCCAGCCTCACCGGCATCTACCTCGCCTCGATCGTCCCCACCACGTGGTCGCTCGATTTCGCGGCCGTTCTGGCCCTCCTGGCCATCACGATTCCGCTGGCCAGTTCGCGCCCCATTCTCGTGGCCATGTTGGCGGCCGGGATGGTGGCGTGGGTCGGGCAGATGTTTCCCTTGCGCTTGGGGCTTGCGGCTGCGGTATTCGCCGGCATCGTGGCCGGCATGCTCGCTGAGCGCTTTTTGCCGGAGCGGCGTCCATGAGTGATCTGGTGTGGCAAGAGTGGTACGCCGTTCTCGCCGTCGTGTTGTTGTTTATCTGCAGTGTGGTCACGCGCTCGGGTTATATGGTGTTCGGCGACTACCTGCCGCTGCCCGATAGCGTGCGCCGCGCGCTGCGTTATGCGCCGGCATCGGCCCTGACCGCCATCGTGCTGCCCGATATGCTTCCCTGGACGGCGGCGGCCGGTCCCACCTTCGATTACCGGCTGGTGGCGGGCATTGTGGCCACCCTCGTTTTCTTGCGCACGCGCAGTGCTGTCATGGTGATTGTGAGCGGGATGGCCACACTTTGGCTGCTGCGTTGGGTGACGTAATAACGATTTTTGGCTGGGTGCGTTAAACTAGCAGGATTCCTAGCCCAACGGCCCGGTGCCTGGCGATCGAAGCGTCTCTTGTATGACGGCTTCGCGGTACTTACATCCGCACAGCGTAATCGGTTCCGGCACCTGCCCAGTACATGACTCAAGAAATTTCCTCCGTCGCACCCGCGACTGACGCACCCTCGTGCACGTTCTCCGATTTCGATCTGCATCCGTTGTTGCTGCAATCGATCGTCGAGACGGGCTACACGACGCCCACGCCTATCCAGGCGCAGGCCATTCCTGTCGTGATCGAGGGGCGCGACGTCATGGGGGCGGCGCAAACCGGCACCGGCAAAACGGCAGCGTTCACGGTGCCGATCCTGCATCGCATCATGCCGATGGCCAATGCCAGCGCCTCGCCTGCGCGCCATCCCGTACGCGCCTTGATCCTGACGCCCACGCGTGAATTGGCGGATCAGGTTGCCGAAAGCGTGCGCCGTTACGCCAAGCGCACCCCGCTGCGTTCGGCCGTGGTTTTTGGCGGCGTGGATATCGGCCCGCAGAAGCAAGCGTTGCGCGAGGGCTGCGAAGTGCTCATCGCCACGCCCGGCCGGCTACTCGACCACGTCGAACAAAAGAACGTGAATCTTGGCCAGGTCGGCATCCTCGTGCTTGACGAGGCCGACCGCATGCTCGATATGGGCTTTTTGCCCGATCTCGAGCGCATCATGCGTCTGTTGCCGGCACAGCGCCAGACGCTGCTGTTTTCGGCCACCTTCAGCGGCGAAATCCGCAAACTGGGCCGTACTTATCTCAAGTCGCCGACCGAGATCGAGGTCGCAGCACGCAATGCGACCGCCGAAAATGTGACGCAAATCGCGTATGAGATGTCCAGCGACGCCAAGCGTGCCGCGGTAGTTCACCTGGTCAAGTCGCGTGGCTTGAAACAAGTGATCGTCTTTTCGAACACCAAGATCGGCACCGGCCGCCTGGCGCGTCAGTTGGTACTGGACGGCGTTACGGCCGAATCCATTCATGGCGATAAAAGCCAGCTCGACCGCATGAAGGCCCTTGAAGCCTTCAAGGCCGGCGAGCTCGAAGTGCTGGTGGCCACCGATGTGGCTGCGCGCGGATTGGACGTGGCCGGTGTGCCTTGCGTGATCAACTACGATCTGCCGTACAACGCCGAAGATTATGTGCACCGTATCGGCCGTACCGGTCGAGCCGGCGCGTCGGGCGAAGCCATCGCGCTTTACACGCCTGATGAAGAAAAATTTCTTCTCGATATCGAGAAGCTGATCAAGTATCAGGTGCCGCGCGGCAAGCTGGACGTGCCAGCCGAATTGGTCGCGCGCAGTCACACGCGGTCGAGCGAGCCCCGCGAGCGTCCTGCCCGTGGCGAACGTCCGGAGCGCGGTGACCGTGCCGAGCGGCCTGAACGTGGCGATCGCAGCGAGCGCCCCGCGCGTTCGAGCAATCGCCGTGGTCCTGCGGTAGATGATTTCTTCTTAAAGCCGTACGAGCCGTCGGCCGCCAGCGAGCAATCGGCGGTGCCCGATGAGCCCGTGCGCCCCGCGCTCAAGCGCCAGACTGCTGTATTGCTTGGCGGCGGCGGCAAGGCCTGATCAGTAGCCTCGCGCAGGCCAAGCCTCATCAGAGGCTTGGATGAGCGGCTTGCCGGGAAACGCTCGCGAGCGTTTCCGCCAGTCGCATCAGGCTGCCTGCAGGCGCGTCCAGTCGGGCAGCTTCGTCGGCACCGCGGCACTCTCGGCGTTCAGGCTGTCCAGCAAACGTTCGAGATGGCCGATATGCGGCAGCATCGGTCCAAAAAACACATGGCGATCGCCATGGCGTACCGACAGCGTCGGAAAATTCTCCACATCCTCTTCGCCCAGCCATTCGGCGTGGTCTTCGATATCCACCCAGATAAACAGGGTATTTGGCCGTGCGTCGGCCAGCGCGTCGAATTTCACGCGGTACGCACTGCAGGTGTCGCACCAGGCGGCGCAGTAGCACACCACGATGCGGTCGCGAGTGGTGTCGGCCAAGGCGGCGCGCAGCACCGCGGTATCGGAATCGGGAAGTAGGGCAGGCATCGTAAGCAGGGGCAATCCGGTTTGACTATGATACTCGGGATGCCTTTTATCCTTTTCAAGTCTTGCCTATGACTCCGTCCGATCGTCGTCCTGCCGTCATCCCTCCCGGCGCCCCGGTTTCCGTGGGTTTCCGAGGCGTGGCCACCGCGTTCAAACGCGCAGCGGTGTCGCAGTGCCATCCCAGCATGCTGTTTGCCTTGCTGCTGCCGTTTCTCATCGTCTTCGTGGGCGCATTGCTGCTGTTGTGGTTCGGCTGGACGCCGCTCACGCAATGGCTTGCGGCCCAAGCCGCGCAGTGGGAGATCGTCAACGACGTGGATGCCTGGCTGGTGGCCGTGGGCCTTTTTTCCATCAAGCTTTGGCTGATTCCCATCCTGGCGTGCGTGATCCTGCTGCCAATCTCCGGCATCCTGGGGCTGGCAGTGGCGGCGGTGTTCGTCATGCCCATCGTGTTGCGGCATATCGGGCCGCGCAACTACCCCGCAGTCGCTCGGATGGGGCGCCACGCCACGATGGTCAGCACCTGGAACGCCATCTGGGTCATGGCTGCATTCGCGCTGGGCTGGGCGCTCACATTGCCCTTGTGGCTCGTGCCGCCGATGGCGGTGCTGCTGTCTGTCTTCTGGTGGGCCTTCGCGTTTTCACGCATGTTGCGCATCGACGCGATCGTGGATCACGCCAGCCCTGCCGAGCGCGCGCTTTTGCTGGCGCGGCATAACAAGGGCTTCTGGATGATCGGCTTTATCTGTGCCGTCATCAATTTGCTGCCCCCGGCCTGGATTGTGCTTCCTGTGTATTCGGCGCTCGTTTTTGCGCATTACGGATTGAACGCCCTCGAAGACCTGCGCCGCTCGCAACCGGTTGCACCCGATCCTCTTGCCATTGACCCCCGGCAGATCGGCGCACCGCCCGCCCTTTAATACGTCGAAAAACCTTTCTGGAACGACTAGTCATGACTTCTGTTTCAACCGAGCGCCGCATCCGCCTCATCATCGTCGGCGATGAAATTCTGTCGGGACGGCGCCAGGATAAGCATTTCGGCAAAATCGTCGACATGCTGAGCGCCCGCGGTTTGTCGGTGCATCAGGCGCAATTGCTGCCCGATGACCGTGCCACGATGACCGATGCGTTCAAGGCCAGCTTCGCCAGTGGTGACATCGTCCTGTGCTGCGGCGGGATCGGCGCCACACCCGACGACCATACGCGTCAGGCGGCTGCCGCCGCGCTGGGCGTGCCGCTGGTGCTGCACCCCGAAGCCGAGCAACTCATCACCGCGCGTTGCGCCGAGATGGCCGAAAAAGGGCAGGGCAGCGCCGATATGTCGCTGCCTGAAAATCAGCAGCGCTTGCAGATGGGTACCTTCCCCGCCGGGTGCGAGATCGTTCCCAACCCGTACAACAAGATTCCCGGCTTCTTCATCGAGAATCACACCTTCGTACCGGGCTTCCCGGTGATGGCGTGGCCCATGCTCGAGTGGACGCTCGACACGCGCTACGCCGATCTGCATCATCGGACGCTGCACGCCGAACATTCCTTCCTGGTCTACAAGCTGCCCGAATCGCGCATCACGCCCGCCATGGTGTACGTGGAGGCACATTGGCCCGGCTTGCGCGCCTTCAGCCTGCCCAGCGTGGGCGAAAATGGCGATCGGCCGCACATCGAGCTGGGTGTCAAGGGTGAACCCCTGGCGGCCGGCGAGGCGCTGGCTTACCTGCGCGACGAAGTCAGTCGGCTGGGCGGTGAATTTACCGTCGCGGCCTGACCGGCGAGCCGCCGCGCGGCGGACAGTTTTGGTCTGCAAATCATGGTGAGATTTCACAATATGGGATAGAATTCGTCGCATTGCCGTCTTTGTTGCGGTGCGGCGCGAGTCTGCTCCCATCGTTTCGGCGCTCTCGGTTCGACCCACGCTATGGCACGTCATTCTACGAACGATGCTCTTTCCGGCGATGTCCGGGGTGATGGTGCGCCTGGTCCGGCACTGGCCATTCAAGTCATCGAGCGCGCCATGCGTTTGCTCGATGCGCTGGCGCAGCAGCCCGATCCCGTCGCGTTAAAAGAGCTGGCCGCCCGCACCGGGCTGCATGCCTCAACCGCGCACCGCATTCTCAACGATCTCGTGATCGGTCGATACGTTGAGCGGGTCGACAACGGCATCTATCAACTTGGCATGCGCCTGCTGGAGTTGGGTTCGCTCGTGAAGGGGCGGCTGAACGTCCGCGAGGCTGCCGTGGCGGCCATGCGTGCGTTGCACAAGCTCACGGGTCAAACGGTCAACTTGTCGGTTCAACAAGGTGACGAGATCGTTTATGTGGACCGCGCCTGGAGCGAGCGGTCGGGCATGCAGGTGGTGCGCGCCATCGGCGGCCGGGCGCCCTTGCACCTGACATCGACAGGCAAACTCTTTTTGTCCGAGGGCGACACCCGCGGCGTACGCGCTTACGCGCTGCGTACCGGGCTGGCCGGCCACACGCGCAACAGCCTGACCGATCTGGATAAGCTCGAGCGCGAACTCTCGCTCGTGCGGCGTCACGGCTATGCGCGCGACAACGAAGAACTCGAACTCGGGGTGCGCTGCATCGCGGCCGGCATCTACGACGACTCCGGCAAGCTCGTGGCGGGACTCTCGATTTCCGCGCCGGCCGAGCGCTTGCATGATGAATGGATCGCGCACCTCATCCGCACGGCAAGCGAGATCTCGGAGGCGCTGGGGTACGAGGCGCCCACGCCACCGATGCGCCAATAAAAACGCCCTGCCACGAGGGCAGGGCGTCGAGGATCCCGCAGTGTGAAGCTGCGGGGATATCGTTATTGTGGTTGTACGTTGGCTTTCTTGAAGAGCTCGGCCCATTGCGGCACTTGCTGCGTGACCTTGGCGGTCAGCGCTTGCGGATTGGCCTCCGCTGTCAGCACCGAAGCACCCAACAAGCGCATGCGTTCCTGGAACTTGGGATCGGCCAAGCCGGTTTGCAGCGATTTCACCAGCTTGTCGACCACCGGCTGGGGCGTACCCTTCGGTACCCACATGCCGTGCCAGATGCCGACCTGGAAGCCCTTGAAGCCCGATTCATCCATCGTGGGCAGGTCAGGCAGCGTGGGAACGCGCTTCAGGCTGGTCACGGCATAGGCCTTGACCTTCTTGCCGTCGATCTGCTGCGTGGTGTTGGTGGTTTGATCGCACATCATATCGACCTGCTTGCCCAGCAAATCGTTCATGGCGGGCGCCGTCCCCTTGTACGGAATCGTGAGCAGTTCCGTGCCCAGCGCATCCATCAGCATCGTGCCGCACAGGTGACTGGCCGCGCCCACGCCGGCGTTGGCCAATGACACTTTCTCTTTGTTCTTGAGAATGTAGTCTTTCAGCTCGGCCACGTTGTTGGGCGGAAAATCTTCGCGCGCGATGATGGTCATCGGCACATCGACCACCAGGCCGATCGGCTCGAAGCCCTTGAGCGCGTCGTAACCGGGGTTCTTGTACAGCGACGGTGCCGTCGAGAAACCGACGTGCATCAGCAAGACGCTGTAGCCATCGGGTGCTGAGCGCGCGACCTGGCTGGTGCCGATCGTGCCGCCGGCACCGCCTTTGTTTTCGACCACGACGGTTTGACCCAACGACGGGCGCATGGCTTCGGCCAAAGAGCGCGCCACGCTATCGGTGGGGCCGCCGGCCGCAAAGGGTACAACCATGTTGATCGGACGTTCTGGATACTCGGCTTGAGCGGAACCTGCCGCGAACAGGGTGGCCGTCGCAAGGATTGCGGACAGCGTGCGTAAGCGAGTGGTCATAGTGTCTCCGTACAAATATTGTTATCGGCTGTTCTTTCAATCTGTGACAGCGCGCCGCAAGTCTAGTGAGTTTTAGACTGTACGTCATCCGGGGTTCCCCTAACCGTAAGTCTCGTGAAAGTTCCTGAGACCCGCGCCAATGCTGAATGTTGCGCTGCGCAAAAAGTGCTTGACAGTAAAAACTGATCGCCTAAAATGGGTTTGTTGCGTTGCAACATGGAACCGGCACCAGTACCCACCGGTTCAACCGAACGGGCTTTTTTCCTAAACCATGCCGTGTCGGTCCATCCCAGAGGAGAGTTAGATGAACGCCATTCCCGAACAGTTGTTTGCCCGTCAGAAATCCGCGATCGATACCGTTATCGCTACGCAGTCGGCATTGTTTTCCGGCTTCGAAAAGCTGATCGACCTGAACATGAAAGTCATGCGCGCCACGCTCGACGAAGTTTCGCAAACGTCGCAGCAAGCCGCTGGCGTGCAGGATCCGCAAGAAGCACTGACGTTCGCAACCTCGATTGCCCAGCCCAATGCCGAGAAAGCGTTGGCCTACGGCAAGCATGTCTATGACATCGTTGCCGGCGTGCAAGGCGATTTGGCCAAGTTGAGCGAATCGCAAGTTGCCGATGCGCAGAAGCAAATGGCCGACGTGATCGATCAGATGGCCAAGAGCGCGCCCACCGGTTCCGAAGGTGCCGTGGCCATGCTGAAGTCGTCGTTGGCCACCGCCAACAGTGCCTATGATTCGATGACCAAGGCTGCCAAGCAGGCTGCTGAAGTTGCTGAAACGAATTTGAATGCCGCCACGAACGCGAGCTTTAAAGCCGCCTCGGATGCCGCCGACGCCGCCAATAAAGTCGCCTCCCGCACGCGCCGCACCGCCGCCTGATTGGGGCAGTGCCAGCCGTTCGGCGCCGTTGCAGGTTGACGTGCCGGATGGGGAGCACCTAGCTGGATAAGTATTGAGCCGCCTTCAAGGGCGGCTTTTTTTATGCTTAATAGTTGCGATACGAGAAATGTTCTTTGCTTGCCCGTATCGGCGTCCACGGTGCCTTCTGGCGCCTTTTGGTGCTTACTTGATGGCGCGCACGCACTCGTCGATGAGCGCCGGGCCACGGTAGATCAAACCGGTATAGACCTGGACGGCATCCGCACCGGCTGCCATTTTCTCGCGCGCTTCTTTGCCCGACACGATGCCGCCCACACCGATGATGGCCATCGAGGTGCCCACGCGTGCGCGCAACCGCTCGATTACCTTTAGCGATAGCGCGTGCACGGGCGGGCCGGAGAGGCCCCCCGCCTGGTCGGCGTGCGGCAGGCCGGCCACGGCGTCGCGCGACAGGGTCGTATTGGTGGCGATGACGCCGTCGATGCCATAGCGGGGCAACACGTCTGCGATCGCATCGATCTGTTCGGTAGTGAGATCGGGGGCAATCTTGACCACGAGCGGAACGTGACGTTGGTGTTCATCGGCCAAGGCCAATCGTCGATCGCGCAAGGCGCTCAGCAACCGATCGAGTTCGTCGCCGCCTTGCAGGGCGCGCAGGTTCTGCGTATTGGGCGAGGAGATGTTGACGGTAACGTAGTCGGCGTGCGGGTACACGCCCGCCAGGCCGATCAGATAATCGTCGGCTGCGCGTTCGATGGGCGTGTCGGCATTCTTGCCGATATTCAACCCGAGAATGCCGCCTTCGCGGCGCCACTGGCTTTTCTGCACGTTTTGCAGAAAGACATCCAGGCCTTGATTATTGAAGCCCAAGCGGTTGATCAACGCATGCGCGCGCGGCAGGCGAAACATGCGGGGCTTGGCGTTGCCGGGCTGCGCCCGCGGCGTGACGGTGCCCACTTCGATAAAGCCGAATCCCAGGTTGCCGAGCGCGTCGATGTGCGCGCCGTTCTTGTCCAGGCCTGCGGCCAGTCCCACCGGATTGCGCAGGGCCATGCCCATCAGCGTGCGGGGAGCAGCCGGTCGCGCGTGCATCAAGCGGCGCGTGGCAGCGCAATCGTAGGCCCGCTGCAGGCCATTCAGGGTGAGTTCGTGCGCCTGCTCGGCGTCCATCGAAAACAAGGCGCTGCGGGCGAGGGGATAGGCTTGGAAGAGGATCGACATGGGCGGCGGTTGGCGGTTGCGGCGGCGTCGCGTGCGTGTGAGCGCGTGCGGAGAGCCGCCATTATCGCCCATTGCAGCGCACGGCCTGCGCGATCGCCGGATTACACGCTGTCGTGCCAGGTGCCGTCGATCAGGCGCTGCAAGGGTTGAAACGCTGCCTTGTAGGCCATCTTGCGGCTTGCTTCGATCCAATAGCCGAGATAGAGCCACGGCAACTGCAGACTGCGGCATTGCTCGATCTGCCACAAGATGCTGTAGGTGCCCAGGCTGCCGCGCGCTTCCGGGTCGTAGAACGTGTAGACCGATGATAGGCCTTGGTCGAGCACGTCGATGATCGACACCATCACCAAGCGGCCGTCCGGCTCGCGAAATTCGACCAGGCGGGTATTGACCCGGCTCGTCAGCAGAAATTGGGCGTACTGCGTGCGGCTGTCCTCATCCATGCCGCCGCCGGGGTGGCGGCTTTGCTGGTAGGCGGTGTAGAGCGCGTAGTGTTCAGGCGACCAAGCCAACTCGGCCACGAAGGCGCGCAGGTTTTGGTGGCGCGTCCAGGCACGGCGCTGACTGCGATTGGGGGTGAAGGCCGCAGCGTCCACACGCACCGGAATGCACGCCTGGCAGGTGTCGCAGTGCGGCCGATACGTAAAGAGTCCGCTGCGTCGAAAGCCTTGCTCAACCAAATGGGAGTAGGTATCGGCGTTGATGAGATGGCCTGGGGCTGCGACCTGCGAGCGCGCCTGCCGATCGGGCACGTAGCTGCAAGGGTACGGTGCCGTGGCATAGAACTGTAGCGTTGAAAACGGGAGTTCTTTGAGTTTGCTCATGAATGGTCACCTGCGCCATTCACGGCACGGGTCGATTCATATTAACGCCTAAATCGGCGCGTGCGGCGCTGCATCGTGTATCGCGGCATGACCGGTGAGTGGATGAATGATCCCGCGGCTATCGAGCCGTCCGGCCTGCCACGCGGGCGCCGCAGCATGCACGGTGGCGCGCAGGTGGGCGCTGAATGCGGCGCGATCGACGGGGCGCGCGCCGAGGCTGGCCAAGTGTGCCGTCTGCTGCTGGCAATCGAGCAGCGGCACATCGTGCAGTCGCAGAAAATTCACCAGATACGCCAACGCGATTTTGGAGGCATCGGTCACGCGGGTAAACATCGATTCGCCGAAAAACATGCGACCCATGCTGACGCCGTACAAGCCACCGGCAAGTCGGCCGTCGATCCAGGTTTCGATGCTGTGCGCCGTGCCCGCCGCATGCCACGCGATGTAGGCCCGTTGCATGGCCGGTGTGATCCATGTGCCCGTTTCCGGCAGCCTGGGCGCGGCACAGGCGGCGATCACGTCGGCGAACGCGGTGTCGACCCGAACTTCGATCCGCGATGGCGGCTGGCTTTCGTAACGTGCGATCTGCCGCAGGCGTTTGCGCAACGCATGGGGCGGTGAAAACTGCGCACAGGCGAGCACCATGCGTGGATCCGGACTCCACCACAGCAGCGGCTCATCCTCGGATGACCACGGAAAAATGCCCTGGGTGTAGGCCGAGCGCAGCCGATCCAGCGACAGATCGCCCCCGGCGGCCAGAAGGCCATCCGGATCGCGCCACGCCTGTTCGACCGGGGGAAACGGCGTGTCCCGCGTCAGCCACGGCAGTTTCATGGTGGGTGCTTAGTCGATAGCGTAATGATGCGTGGGAAACGTGCCCGCTTTACGGTCGGCAAAGAAGTGCCGCAGCGTGGTCACCACCGATCCAAACGACAGGTTATCCCAGGGAATCTCAGCCTCGGTGAAAAAGCGCGCTTCCAGGCTTTCAGGGCCAGGATTCAGGCTGTCGTCGCGGGCATGCGCCAGAAAATACACGTGCACTTGATCGACACGCGCCACATCGATGACGGTGTAGAGCGCGCCAAGGTCGATCGACGCGCCGGCCTCTTCGTTGGTCTCGCGCATGGCACCTTCAGAGATGGTTTCGGCCAGCTCCATGAAGCCCGCCGGCAACGTCCAGGTGTCGTATCGCGGTTCGATCGCCCGGCGACAGAGCAATACGCGATCGCCGAGTACCGGCAGCGTGCCGACCACAATGCGCGGGTTTTGATAATGGATGGCGCCGCAATGTTCGCAAACATCGCGCTCGCGATTATCGTCGGGTGGAACCCGGCGGGTAATCGGCGTGCCGCACTGGCTGCAGAAGTGGGCGCGGCGCGGTGCGGGGAAATAGAAGGCTGGGTCGTCGCTCATGCCAGGATTCTACCGAAGCTTCGCGAGGATTGAGCAGCGCGTGGCCGGATCTGTCTCTGCGGATTGATCGTCATGTGGGGTCGCCGGCAGGCAAGGCCACGAAACCCATCGTCGTTGGGACGTCGCTGCGCGCGATAACGGTCAGGGTCGCTGTGCTGCCGTAGGCGCAAATCTCAAGGTGTTGGCCGGCTTTCAGGGTGGCGATGCGATCCAGGGCAGGGCTGCCGTCCGGCAAGGTGAGCGCGTCCAGTACGGCCGGCAGATCGCGGTCCTCGACCACGCCGGGGCCGATGTCTGTCGCGGCATACAACGCGCCCGTGTCGTCCAGCCACCAAGCGTCGATGCGAGCGATCGCGGCACCCGTGTGCGCCACCAGTGCCTCGCCCTCGTCTGCGCCACGCAGGATGAGCGGTGCGGCGTCGACCCGCACATACACCCGTTGTGGACCGTTCTGAAAATACCAGCGGCCGGCATCGTCGTGCGCATAATTGCGCGCCATGAAGCCGAGAATTTGCGTATTGGAGATCGATTCGCCTGGGGTGTGCTCGGCGGCATCGCCTTGCGGATGCAGCCGAAACCGTCCGCGTCCATCGAGCGAGAGCCAGCCATGCACGGCCGGCACATTGGGCCAGCGCGCAACGGCGTCGAGAACTTGGGGATCCATGGGCGTATTCCTGTTGAAGGCGCGATGCCAAACCATACCGGAAAGGCGAGCGCACAAACAACAACGGCTCGCATGAATGCGAGCCGTGGAATGCTGAAAAATACTTGGAGGCGCCAGCCGGAATCGAACCGACGTACACGGATTTGCAATCCGCTGCATAACCACTCTGCCATGGCGCCGGCAGGTCCGGCACAGCAAGCGCCGGCAAGACAAACTCAAGCTTTTCGCTTTTACTTCTTTGCTTTTATTTCTTATAAGCCACGGACATTACGATGGACGTCCGTGCAAAAAATCTGGAGCGGGAAACGAGGCTCGAACTCGCGACCTCAACCTTGGCAAGGTTGCGCTCTACCAACTGAGCTATTCCCGCGTATTTCATGGCACCGATACCTGGCCTGGGATGTCGATCTGCACGCAAACGCGAAGTTGGCGGTGCGGGGTTTAACCCCTCGATCAAGATCAGTATTCACGAAAGACAGCGAGTATACAACGTTTTGAAAACGGCGTGCAAGTGAGGGGGATTGAGGTGTTTCTTCGATGCGCCGATGCGCGGTCAGTCGAGGAAAAACATGGTGCCCAAGTGCCTGACGAGGGGGCTCAACTTTTGGCGCGGCAGGCGCCGCGGTCCAATTGATGGCAAATGGCAAATGGCAAATGGCAAATGGCAAATGGCAAATGGCAAATGGCAAATGGCAAATGGCTGGGAAAGTTGCCCGACGCGCAAGCGAGGCGAAGAGCAGCGCAGGAGATGTCGCGGTAGTCCGCTCCAAGCGTGCATGCGGTTATCTTCCCAAACCGAGCAGCAATGAAAAAGGGAAGCCCGGAGGCTTCCCTTTTTACTGAATTTGGAGCGGGAAACGAGGCTCGAACTCGCGACCTCAACCTTGGCAAGGTTGCGCTCTACCAGCTGAGCTATTCCCGCGTCGAGTGACACCCTGGTGTGTTGGTAAACCAACGTGATGTCATCGAAGTCGCGCATATTACCTGAAATTTTTCAGCTTGTCTTTCAATCATCGTTTATTTGCAGTTGCGCGGCGTTTGCCGTGCAGTGCGATCAAACTTCGATCTCGGTCTTGCTGTTCGTTCAAGTAAACTGAGCGAAGAAAAAGATATTAGCATAACTTGGTAGATGCATGTCAATACCCTTGTCAAAAACATCGTCAAAATCCGTGCCGCTTGTTGCAGAACCGTTCGATTTAACGGCCCACAACACCCTTGGCCTGCGCAGTCGTGCACGCGCCTGCGTCACGCTCGATCAGGCGAACCAAGTGTCGGCGCTCCACGATCTGGTCGTTTTGCACGGCGCCATGCTGGTGCTGGGCGGCGGCAGCAATGTGGTGCTGCCTGAGGAGGTGGGCGGCGTAGTGGTGCGTCCGGCCTTCAAGGGCGTGACGCTGGTGGGCGAGGATGACGGGCAGTGGATCGTCGAGGCGGGTGCCGGTGAAAACTGGCACGCGCTGGTCGCGTATTGCGTGGCGCAGGGGTGGTGGGGGCTGGAAAATCTGGCGCTCATCCCCGGCAACGTGGGTGCGGCGCCCGTTCAGAATATTGGGGCTTACGGCATCGAGCTTGTCGATCGCCTGCACAGCGTGGTCGCTTGGGACATGCATGCCCAAGCGCTGGTGACGCTAGCGGCAAAGGAATGCGGTCTGGCCTATCGGGATAGCCGATTCAAGCACGATGCCGCAGGCCGGTGGGTCATTTTGGCCGTGCGCTTTCGTTTGCCGCAGACGTGGCAACCGATGTTGGACTACCCCGATCTCCATGCATTGAAAGAGGCGCGTTTGGCCGCAGACGAGCCCGTGGATGCAAAGGCGGTATTCGATGCCGTGTGCGCGATCCGGCGCGCCAAATTGCCTGATCCGGCCAAGATCGGCAACGCCGGCAGCTTCTTCAAAAATCCGTGGGTAAGTGCCGACGATCACCGTGCGCTGGCTGAAAAATTTCCGGGCGTGGTGGCTTATCGCCAAGCCGACGGGCGCTACAAGCTGGCGGCCGGTTGGTTGATCGATCAGTGCGGCTGGAAAGGCCGCGATCTGGGCGCGGCCGGTGTGCACGACCGCCAGGCGCTGGTGCTGGTCAATCGCGGCGGCGCGCGCGCCGTGGATATTCTGACGTTGGCGCGCGCGATTCAAGACGATGTCAACGCACGCTATGGGGTGATGCTCGAGCCGGAGCCGGTTGTGGTGCCGTCGGCCTGAGCACTGCGCCGCTTACAGCCCCAGCACGCTCTGCATATCGAACACGCCTGTTTGCTTGTCGTTCAAGAAGCGGGCGGCGCGCAGGCTGCCTTCGGCATACGTCGCGCGGCTGCTCGACTTGTGCGTGATTTCGATGCGCTCGCCGGTGCCGCAGAAGTACACGGTGTGCTCACCGACCAGATCGCCGCCGCGCACCACCGAGAAGCCGATCGTGCCGGTTTCGCGTGGGCCCGTTTCGCCTTCGCGCGACCAGGTGGCGATGTCATCCAGCGATTTGTCCCACGCCTTCGCCACCGTTTCGCCCATGATGAGCGCGGTGCCCGAAGGCGCATCGACCTTGTTGCGATGGTGCGCTTCGAACACTTCCACGTCGAAGCCTGAGTTGAGCATGCGGGCCGCCAGATCGAGCAGCTTGAGCGTAGCGTTGACCCCGACGCTCATATTGGGCGCAAACACGATGGCGATCGATTCGCCGGCGCGTGCAATGGCGGCGCGTCCGGCATCATCGAAGCCGGTGGTGCCGATCACCATGCGCACGCCATGTTTGACGCAAGCGTCCAGGTGGGCAAGCGTGCCTTCCGGTCGGGTGAAATCGATCAGGCAGTCGGCGCCGGCCAGTGCATCCAACTGATCGGTGATCGCGATGCCGCTGGGTTTGCCCAGAAACGCGCTGGCGTCCTGACCCACATTGGCATTGCCCGCATGATCCAGCGCGGCGGCCAAGGTGAGGTCGGGGGCGTTGACGATGGCTTCGATCAACATGCGGCCCATGCGGCCGCTGGCGCCTGCGACGGCGATTTTCATACTGCGCTCCAACGATAAGATGACATCGGGCGGCGCTATGGCCGCCCGCTTGGCGAAAATGAGCGCCGGGCGTTGCCGCCCGGCAGGCACTACGGCAGCGCCGGCGACGGGCCGCCCACCGAGGCAGGTACCGTGCTCGGATTGCCCGATCCGTTGCCAGTGATGGGGTCTACATTGATGCGCGGCGTGACCTGACGTCCGGCATCTTCGCGAGCACGTTCGGTCTCGCGGGCCGATCGCTCCTCGGCACGCTCATCGGCCTTAGGATTTTGCTGGCCCATCTGAAACGGCTGCAGCGCGGGCTGCTGATCGCCTTCCCAACGTGCGAGCACGTCGTTCTGGAAGTAGACGGTGAACTTGCGTTCGACGGCGTCGCCGTAGCCCGGCTTGAAGTAATAGGGGTAGTCCCAACGATCGGCATGCAGCACGCTGGTCAGCGTGGGGCTGCCCAAGGCGAAGCGCACTTGTTCGCGCGTCATGCCGGGCTGCAGCAGGGCGACCTGCTCGCTGGTGATCCAGTTACCTTGCTGGATGGGGGCCTTGTAAGGGAAGCCCCACTTGCCCGATGCGCAGCCGGAAAGCGTCAAGGCGACGCCGAGCACAGCGGCAATCGCGCAGCGGCGGGTGTAATAGGAAGCATTCGTGGACACGCAGTCCCCCGTAAAAAGACCGATAAAACGGTATCATAAAGGTTTAGTAAAGACTGCGATTACACCATGAGCGACCAGAGTGAATTGAAAAATATGGGATTGAAGGCCACTTTCCCGCGCCTGAAGATCCTCGATATTTTCCGCAAATCCGGCGAACGTCACCTCAGCGCCGAGGATGTGTATCGGGCCCTCATTGGCGAAAACGTCGAAATCGGCCTGGCTACCGTCTATCGCGTGCTTACCCAGTTCGAGCAGGCTGGCATTTTGTCGCGCAGCCAGTTCGACAGCGGCAAGGCGGTATTCGAACTCAACGACGGCGATCACCACGATCACCTGATTTGCACAAACTGCGGCACGGTCGTCGAGTTTTCGGATACCGAGATCGAACGTCGTCAGCACAAGATCGCGAAGGACAACGGTTTTTCGTTGGAAAGCCATGCGATGGTGTTGTACGGCGTGTGCAGCGACTGCAGCTCGCGTCCGGCCACTCGCGGCGGCTTGGGCCAGCAGGTCTGAGCCCAAGCGCTCGGCGCCTAGCCGAGCATCTCGCGAGCGTGCTTGCGTGTGGTGGCGGTGATCTTGATCCCGCCCAGCATGCGCGCCACCTCTTCGACGCGTTCTTTTTCCGAAAGCGGCACGATGCTCGAACGGGTCGTGCCGTCGGTTTCGGCTTTGCTGACCTGGAAATGCGCTGTCGCGCATGAAGCCACTTGCGGCAGGTGCGTCACGCAGAGCACCTGATGGCGCTCGCCCAGTTCGCGCAGCAGTTGGCCGACGACCTCGGCGACGGCGCCACCCACTCCGCTATCGACCTCGTCGAAAATCAGCGTGGGGACGCGCGCCGCACGGCTGGCAATCACCGATAGCGCCAGCGAGATGCGCGACAGTTCGCCGCCCGATGCAACCTTGCCCAATGGGCGGGGGGTGGTGCCGGCATGTCCTGCCACCAGAAACACCACATCTTCGTTGCCGTGCGCCGAGGGCGCGCCGCTCACCAGTTGCACTTCGAAGCGTCCGCCCTGCATGGCCAGCGTCTGCATGGCACCCGTGACCAATGCGGAGAGCTTTTGCACGGTGCCTGCACGCGCGGCGGTCAGCAATTCGGCCGCGCCGTCGTACTGCGCGCGTGCGTTGTCGGCCTCGCGGCGCAGTTTCTCGATGTCGGCCGAGGCTTCCATTTCGGCCAGTTCGGCGTGGCGCTGTTCGCGCAGGACTTCAAGCCCCTCGGGCGGCGTTTTCAGCAACCGGCCGGCGTCGAACACGGCCGATAAGCGGCTTTCGATCTGATTCTGGCGCTCGGGATCGAGTTCGACCCGAGTCAGATAGTGATTCAGTTCCGACGACGCTTCGTCCAGTGCAATGCCGGCCGATTCGAGGGTGTCGTGAATGCTCTGCAAGCCCGGGTCGTGCCGCAGCAATTGATTGAGCTTCGAGACGGCCACTTGCACCCGATGCTGAGCGCTGTCGTCGTCGCCATCGATGGCAGTCAAAATCTGGGCCGCGCCATCGAGCAGCGTTTGGGCATGGGCCAGGCGGGTTTGTTCGGTTTGCAGGTCGTCCCACTCGCCCGGCTGCAGATCGAGCTGATCCAGGGCGTCGACCTGCCAGGCGATCAGGTCACGCGCGGCTTTGAGCGTTTCGGCATCTTGCTCGGCAAGCTCGAGCCGTCGCGTCATGGCACGCCAGTGTTTGTGCGTCTGCGCCACGTTGCGGGCAAGCTCGGCATGATTGCCATGGGCATCGACCAGATCGCGTTGCGCGTCGCCGCGCATCAGGCTCTGATGCGCATGCTGGCCATGAATATCGACCAGCTGGTCGCCCAGTTCACGCAGCTGGCTCAGGGTGGAGGGCACCCCATTGACGAAGGCGCGGCTGCGGCCTTGCGCATCCACGACGCGCCGCAGGACGAGTTCATCGCCATGATCGAGTTCGTGTTCGACCAGCCAGGCGCGCAGCGTATCGGGCGTGTCGAACACCGCGCTGATGTCGGCCCGGGGCGCGCCTTCCCGCACGATGCTCACTTCGCCTCGGCCGCCGAGGGTCAAGGCGAGGGCGTCGATCAGGATGGACTTGCCCGCGCCGGTCTCGCCGGAGAATACGGTGAAGCCGGCGCCGAAGTGAATTTCGGCTTGATCGACGATGACGAAGTCACGGATATGCAGGGTGCGCAGCATGTCGCGTCAGTCGGTGGAGTCCGTGTTGCTGAGAGCTTGCGGCATCAGATTCCAGTGCAGCTTGTGGCGCAACGTGGAAAAGAAGCTATAGCCCTCGGGATGCAGAAAGCGAACCGTGTGCGGGCTGCGGCGCACGGTGATGCGATCGCCCGGTTGCAGGTCAGACCAGGTTTGCATGTCGAAGTGCACGCTGGCGCCCAGTTCGACGCGGCCGATGGCGGTGAGCGTCATGTTGAGCTCCCCTGTATCGGGAATCACGATCGGCCGGTTGGACAGCGTTTGCGGCGCCACCGGCACGAGCACCAGTGCGTTCAGGGTGGGGTGCAATAGCGGGCCGCCAGCCGAGAGCGCGTAGGCGGTCGAGCCGGTGGGCGTGGCGATGATAAGGCCGTCGGCGCGCTGCGTGTTCATATAAACGCCATCGAGCTCCACGCGAACTTCGATCATGCCGCCGCGGCCGGCCCGGTTGAGCACCACGTCGTTCAGCGCGGTGGCACAGAACATCTTTTCGTCGCCGCGCCACACGCTGCCTTCGAGCAGCACGCGTTCTTCGACCACGTAGCTGCCGTCCAGAATGCGTTCGAGCGCATCGTTGGCGTCTTCGAGCGGCAAATCCGTGATGAATCCCAGGCGGCCATGGTTGATGCCCACCAGCGGAATATCGTAGGGTGCCAGATGGCGCGCAGCCCCGAGCATGGTGCCGTCGCCGCCCACCACAATGGCCAGATCGGCGCGCTCCCCGATGGTTTGCATCGACGCCACGGCGAATTCGTCCATCCCGGTATTGGCTGCCGTATCCGACTCGATCAGGATGTGGCAGTGCGACTGGGTCAGACGTTCGGCGATCGCCCGCAGGGGCAGGGCCATGCCTGAGTCCTGATAGCGGCCGATCAAGGCAACGGTTTTAAAGTGCATGGGCGACGATGGGTGGAAGGCTCAAAACGAGAGTATGCGGCCGATTATATGGGGCCGGATAGAGGGCAATCTGACAAAAATAGCACTGCCGACGATTCTTTCCATAAAATAGCGGATATGGATGACCGTGCTCGTGCTTTGTTAAAGGCGTTGATCGAACGCTATATCACCGATGGGCAGCCCGTCGGCTCCCGCACGCTTTCCAAGGTGATCGACCTGTCGCCGGCCACGATACGCAATGTGATGGCCGACCTCGAAGACCTCGGGTTTATTCACAGTCCGCATACGTCGGCCGGGCGCGTACCCACGCCCCGCGGCTACCGCGTGTTCGTCGATTCGCTGCTCGCCGTGCATTCCTACGAGGCGCAGCCGACGCATATCCGCAACATGCTGCCGGCGTCCGAGCCGTCTCGCGCGGTTAATGCCGCAGCGGCGCTGCTGTCCAATCTCACGCAATTTGCCGGCGTGGTGCTGGCGCCGAAGCGCGCGCAGATCTTTCGCCAGGTCGAATTCATTCGCCTCTCCGACAAGCGTGTACTGCTGATCATCGTCACGCCAGATGGCGACGTGCAAAACCGCATTCTGTTCGTGCAGCGCGATTACACCCAGATCGAACTGCTCGAAGCCGCCAATTTCTTCAATGCGCATTTCGCCGGCAAATCGTTCGACGCGGTGCGCCGTACGTTGGCCACGGAGCTCACGCAGTTGCGTGAAGAGATCTCCGGGCTGATGCAAGCTGCGGTCGAAGCGGGTACCGAGGCGTTCGACGATAACGATTCGGTGGTGATCTCTGGCGAACGCAAGCTGCTCGAAGTGACCGATATCGCGTCCGACATGGATCGCTTGCGCCGGATGTTCTCGTTGTTCGAGAAAAAGACCGACCTCCTGCAACTGCTGGATGTGTCCAGCCGTGCCCAAGGCGTGCAGATCTACATCGGCGGCGACTCGCAATTGATGCCGCTCGAAGACGTGTCGGTCATTACCGCGCCCTACGGCGTGGACGGCAAGGTGGTGGGCACGCTCGGCGTGATCGGGCCGTCGCGCATGGCCTACGAGCGCGTGATTCCCATTGTCGACATCACCGCGCGATTGCTCTCCAACGCGCTCAGCCACAACCAATAAGGTCTCTCTTGTTCCTCCGTCTGTTCAAGTATCTCTGGCCCGAGCGCTATCTTCCTGAAGCCCCTCAGGCCGATCCTTTCGATGAGCATCCCGCGCCTCGCACGGTAGGCCGTGTCGGCATCATGTTGGTCAATCTGGGCACGCCCGATGAGGCCACGGCGCCGGCGATTCGGCGCTATCTGCGCGAGTTTCTGTCCGATCCGCGCGTGATCGAGATCCCGAAGTATCTGTGGTGGCCGATCCTCAATCTATTCGTTCTCACCGGGCGGCCGAAGCGGCTGGTGCCGCGCTATTCGGGCATCTGGATGGAAGGCGGCTCACCGCTGCTGGTGTATAGCCAGTCGCAAACCGATGGCGTGCGCGCGCGACTGGCGCAGGCCGGCGTGGATGTCGAGGTCGAATTGGCGATGCGCTATGGCAATCCGTCGATTCCCGACACGATGACCAAGCTGCGCGCGCGTGGATGCGAGCACATTCTCGTGGTGCCGATGTATCCGCAATATGCGGCATCCACCACGGCAACGGTGGTCGATGCGGTCACGCGCCACGTGGCACGGCTGCGCGATCAGCCCGAATTGCGCTTCATCAAGCGCTTTCACGACGATCCCGGATATATCGCTGCGATGGCCGGCAAGATTCAGGCGTTCTGGGATGTCAACGGCCGTCCGCAGAAGCTTGTGATGAGTTTTCATGGCTTGCCGCGCGCCTCCATCGAAATGGGCGATCCCTACTATCGCGACTGCATGCAGAGTGCGCATCAACTGGCGCGTGAGTTGGCGTTGACGGCGGATCAGTACGAGGTGACGTTCCAGAGCCGGTTTGGCGCCGCGCGTTGGCTCGAGCCCTACACCGAGCCCACGTTGAAGATGCTGGCGGGGCAGGGCGTGACCGATATCGATGTGGTGTGCCCGGGTTTCCTGGCCGATTGCCTCGAAACGCTCGAGGAAGTGAGCGAGGAGTGCCGTGACGCCTTCCTCGAAGCCGGCGGCAAGCAGTTCCGTTACATCACCGCGCTCAACGACGATCCCGCCTGGGCCGACGCCCTGACGACCGTTGTGCGCCGTCATCTGCAAGGTTGGCCCGGCTGACCCCTTGAAAACCCTGCGCTCGTCCCCATTATTCAGGCCAACCGCTTTTTTGAATTCTGGAGGACAAGTCCATGACGGCATCGCACGAGCCGGTCGATCCCCGGCCCGAGACCGATCCCAACGCCCACCCAAAGGGCGATGCACCTGATTTCGTCGACGCGCCGGCCGATGCGGCCGAAGATCCCATCGCGCTGTTACAAGCGCAGTTGGACGCCGCGTTGGCGGAAGTTGCCGAGCAGAAGGAAGCCGTATTGCGCGCTCGCGCCGATACGGAAAACGTCCGTCGCCGCGCCCAGGAAGACGTGTCCAAGGCCCACAAATTCGGCATCGAGTCGTTTGCCGAGAGCATGGTGCCCGTGAAGGACAGTCTGGAAGCCGCGCTGGCTCAGGCCGATCAAACGTTGGATACCCTGCGCGAAGGCGTTGAAGTCACGCTCAAGCAGGTATCTTCGGCGTTCGAGCGCAACCGCCTGACCGAAGTTCAGCCGGCGCAGGGCGATAAGTTCGATCCGCACAAGCACCAGGCGATTTCGTCGGTGCCGGGCGACCAGCCGGCCAACACCATCGTTCAAACCCTGCAGAAGGGCTACATGATCTCGGATCGCGTGCTGCGGCCCGCGCTGGTGATCGTGTCGGCCGGCAAGGCATAAGGCGCCCGCCATGGCAGATCCCACCGCTTTCGACCCGACCGCGGTCTTCGAGGCTTTCGCAATGAGCGAGACCGCGGATGTCCGTTTCGACGAGCAAGTGGTGCGGGCGCCTGGCGACGATTTGCGATGCGTGTTCCTTTGGGGACACGATTGCTACAACTGCAATCTGTTCAAGCAGTCGGCCATGCATTACCGGGCCCAGCTCACCGAGCTTGGGCTCACCTGGTTTCAGGCCGATGTGTACAGCGATACCGCGCTCAGCCGCCGGTTTTCGTTGCACGGCGTGCCGGCCTTCTACTTTTTCCGTTCGGGCAAGCGCCTGGGACGGATCACGGGATGGCCGGGCCTGCCGCAGTTCACCCAAGCGGTGCAAAAACTGCAGGCCGATGCGCAAAAAGACGCTTCGGCGTCTTGAAAAGCCCTACTCCGAACCCCAATTAAATGGGGACTGAAGTTTTAAATCCTTTTCGCATAGTTTGAGATTCAAGGTAAAGCCATCATGAGCAAAATCATCGGTATCGACCTCGGCACCACCAACAGCTGCGTGGCGGTGCTTGACGGCGGCCAGGTCAAAATCATCGAAAACGCCGAAGGCACGCGCACCACGCCGTCCATCGTCGCGTACATGGAAGACGGCGAGGCCCTCGTCGGCGCGCCGGCCAAGCGCCAGGCGGTCACGAACCCCCGCAATACGCTGTACGCGGTCAAGCGTTTGATCGGCCGCAAGTTCGAAGAAAAAGCCGTCCAGAAGGACATCGAATTGATGCCCTACGGCATCGTGCGCGCCGACAACGGCGACGCCTGGGTGGAAGTGCGCGGCAAGAAAATGGCGCCCCCCCAAGTGTCGGCCGACGTGCTGCGCAAGATGAAGAAAACCGCCGAGGACTTCCTCGGCCATGAAGTGACCGAGGCCGTCATCACGGTTCCCGCTTACTTCAACGACAGCCAGCGTCAAGCCACGAAGGATGCCGGCCGCATCGCCGGTCTGGACGTCAAGCGCATCATCAACGAGCCTACGGCAGCTGCCCTGGCGTTCGGCTTGGACAAGACCGAAAAGGGCGATCGCAAGATTGCCGTGTATGACTTGGGCGGCGGAACGTTCGACGTCTCGATTATCGAAATCGCCGACGTCGATGGCGAAAAGCAATTCGAAGTGCTCTCCACGAACGGCGATACGTTCCTGGGCGGCGAAGATTTCGACCAACGCATCATCGAATACATCATTGCCGAGTTCAAGAAAGAGCAAGGCGTGGATCTGTCCAAGGACGTGCTGGCATTGCAGCGTCTGAAGGAAGCGGCTGAAAAGGCCAAGATCGAACTGTCGTCGACGCAGCAGACCGAAATCAATCTGCCGTACGTGACGGCCGATGCATCCGGTCCGAAGCACTTGAATCTGAAGATCACCCGCGCCAAGCTCGAATCGCTGGTCGAAGATCTGATCGCCCGCACCATCGAACCTTGCCGCATCGCGATCAAGGATGCCGGCGTGAAGGTGTCTGACATCGACGACATCATCCTGGTCGGCGGTATGACCCGCATGCCCAAGGTGCAGGAGAAGGTTAAAGAGTTCTTCGGCAAGGATCCGCGCAAGGATGTGAACCCCGATGAAGCGGTTGCCGCCGGCGCTGCGATTCAAGGTTCGGTGCTTTCGGGTGACCGCAAGGACGTGCTGCTGCTGGACGTGACCCCGTTGTCCCTGGGTATTGAAACCCTGGGCGGCGTGATGACGAAGATGATCCAGAAGAACACGACCATCCCGACGCGCTTCTCGCAAGTGTTCTCGACGGCCGACGACAACCAGCCTGCGGTCACCATCAAGGTGTACCAGGGCGAGCGCGAAATCGCCGCCGGCAACAAGGGCCTGGGCGAATTCAACCTCGAAGGCATCCCGCCCTCGGCACGCGGCACGCCGCAGATCGAAGTAACCTTCGATATCGATGCCAACGGCATCCTGCACGTATCGGCCAAGGACAAGGGCACCGGCAAGGAAAACAAGATCACGATCAAGGCGAACTCCGGTTTGTCCGAAGACGAGATCCAGCGCATGGTCAAGGACGCGGAGCAAAACGCGGAAGAAGATCATCGTTTGGCCGAACTGGCGCAAACGCGCAACCAAGCCGATGCCTTGGTGCACGCCACCCGCAAGTCGTTGACCGAATACGGCGACAAGCTGGAAGCGGGCGAGAAGGAAACGATCGAAGCCGCCATCAAGGACCTCGAAGACGTGTTGAAGGACGGCGACAAGCCGGCCATCGACGCCAAGGTCGAAGCCCTGTCGACGGCATCGCAGAAGTTGGGCGAGAAAATGTACGCCGACATGCAAGCGCAGCAAGCTGCCGGCGGCCAACCTGAAGGCGCACAAGCGCAACCGGCCGACGACAATGTCGTCGACGCCGACTTCAAGGAAGTCAAGCGCGACCAGTAATGGTCATGCGTTGACCCATGCGCACGCCCGGCCCGTTTTTGACGGTCGCCGGGCGCGCGCTTTTTAGCCCCTGTCAGCGTCTACGGCGCTGCGACACGACAGAGTGCCCCGATCGCGGGGCGGACGACTATGGCAAAACGTGATTATTACGAGGTGTTGGGCGTCGCCAAAAACGCCTCGAACGACGACATCAAGAAGGCCTATCGCAAGCTGGCGATGAAATTCCATCCGGACCGCAATCCGGATAACAAAGAGGCCGAGGAAAAGTTCAAGGAGGCCAACGAGGCCTACGAGATCCTCACCAACGAACAGAAACGCGCGGCGTTCGACCGGTTCGGTCATGCGGGCGTTGATCCCAATGCCGGCGGCATGGGTGGCGCGGGCATGGGCGGCGGCTTTGCCGATGCCTTCGGGGATATCTTCGGCGAAATCTTCGGTGGTGCTGCGGGCCAAGGCCGCCGTGGCGGGCCGCAGGTGTATCGCGGCTCCGATCTCAAGTACGCACTGGACATCACGCTCGAGCAAGCCGCCAACGGTTTCGATACCGAGATCCGCGTGCCGAGCTGGGATAACTGCGAGGTGTGCCACGGCTCGGGCGCCAAGCCTGGCACCACCCCGAAAACTTGCCGGACGTGCGGCGGCGCCGGTACGGTACGCATGCAGCAGGGCTTTTTCAGCGTGCAGCAAACGTGCCCCACCTGCCACGGCAACGGCAAAGAGATAACCGATCCCTGCACGGCGTGCAGCGGTGAGGGCCGCGTGCGCAAGAACAAGACGCTGCAGGTCAAGATTCCGGCCGGCATCGACGATGGTATGCGTATCCGCTCGTCGGGCAACGGCGAACCCGGTGTGAATGGCGGTCCGTCAGGCGATCTGTATGTGGAAGTGCACATTCAGCCGCACAAGATCTTCCAGCGCGACGGCGACGATCTGCACTGCGAACTGACGATTCCGTTTACGACGGCGGCCTTGGGCGGCGATTTGCAGGTGCCTACGCTTACCGGCAAGGCCGAGATCACGATTCCCGACGGTACGCAGTCGGGCAAGGTGTTCCGCCTGCGCGGCAAGGGTGTGCGCGGCGTGCGCGGCAACTATCCGGGCGATCTGTATTGCCACGTGGCGGTCGAAACGCCGGTCAAGCTCAGTGAAGAGCAGAAGGACATCCTGCGCCAGTTCGAGGCCTCGCTCAACGACGGTGGCGATCGCCACTCGCCGCAGAGCAAGTCCTGGACGGATCGCGTGAAGGAATTCTTCAGTTGACCTTCGGTTGGTCAGCCGGTGCAGGCTTGGTGGCCTGCGCGGGCTTGGCAGCTTGCGCGCGGGTGAAGTCGCCCGCGTAGACGCTGCTGAAGTCTTCTGGCTTCAAGTGCGATCGCAACGCCGCGTTGATGCGCTCTGGTGTCAACGCGGCGATTTTTTCGTCCATCTCGGCCGACCAGGCAAACGTGCGTTGCTGCACGCGATAGCCCTGCCATGCCGACACCAGCACGTCGTCCTGTGAGCGCGCCAAGCGGCGATAGCTCAGCAATGAGGCGATGCCGTCCTTCACTTCCTCGGCGGTGAAGCCGTCCTTGACGGCACGTGCCAGCTCTTCGTTGATGGCGCGTTGCAGGCGTTCGCGGTTTTCAGGGGCGTAGATGGCGTAGATCGTCCAGTTGGCGTCCGGCTCGAACGACGACACTGAGAGATCGCTGCGCACGGTGTAGGACAAGCCTTCTTTTTCACGTACCCGGTTCCACAAACGCGACGTCTCGGACGCGCCCAGCAGATAGTTGGCCACGTACAAGGCGGCGTAGTCGGCGTCCGTGTCCTGCAGCTTCATCGGCACGCGCGACAGGAAGAAGGCATTGGCTTTGTCCGGCGTGTTAACGTCGAATGCCTTGGGCACCACGGCGTTGTACGGGCTCGGAATGCGCGTATAGGCGGGGGCGCGTTTCCAGTCTGCCAGTCCTGCCTTCAACGTGGTTTGGATCGCCTCGGGGTCGAATGCGCCCACTGCGGTGAAGTACACCGAACCCGTGCCCACGAACTGGTCGTGAAAGGCTTGCAGCGCTTCGCGGTTCACGGCACGCACGTTCTCGAGCGACTCTTCGAAGCTCGGCATATAACGTACATCGTCCTTCGGGTAGGGATTGGCATAGCGGCCCAACGCGCGCGCGGCCACCGAGCGGGGCTCGGTCATGCTTTGCTGGATGCTGCTGGCCATCTGGCGTTGGTACTCGTCGATCTGGTCTTGCGGGAAGTTCGCCTGGCGCACGATATCCAGCACCAGAGCGGTCAGCTCGGGCAGGTGCTGGCGCGTGGTCGTCATCGACACTTGCAGATTGCCCGCCATGCCGCCGATCGACACGTCGGCTTGCAACTGATCGAAGCGATCCTGGATCTGCTGGCGGGTGAGGGTAGGCGTGCCGCGTTCGAGCAGATCAGCCATCGCCATGGCCGTCGTGCGTTTGCCGCGGAATTGGTCGAGCTCGCCGGCCTGCACCAGCAACCGGGCTTGCACCATATCGCCGCGTGTGGGTTTGGGCAGCAGGCTCAAGTAAACCGGACCGTTGGGCAGATCGAGCTGCGTGCGGCGCGTTTGGCGATCGATGTTTTCAGGCGTGGGATCGAAGGCATCCACGGCCACGAAGCCGGGGTCGCCCTTGTAGTCTTTCAGCAGCGCGTCGATATCGACCGCAACCGTTTCCGGCGCACGTGGCGGCTTGACCGTCGGGATGTAGCGGCCCGAGGTGCGGTTGCTCTGCAGCAGATAATGGTTGGCGGCGTTTTGCACGTCTTCCAGCTTGGCATCGCGGCCCCGATCGCGATGCAGGAAGAAGAGGCGCCAGTCGCCCGAGGCGACAGACTCAGAAAGCGCGGCGCCCACTTGTTCGGGATCGCTGTAGATACGCTGCCAGCTCGTCATGAACTTGCTGCGGGCGCGTTCGAGTTCTTCGTTGGTGAAGGGCTTGGCTGCCAGACCCTCGAGCGTGCTTGTCAGCGTATTGAGTGCACGGTCTGCATCCATCCCGGGTTCGAGTTGGGCGGCGAAGAGCGTCATGCCAGGGTCGAACTGCGTCATCGTGTAGCCGAACACGCTGGCGGCTTCCTTCGTGGGCACCATGGCGTGATACAGGCGGCCCGACGGCGTATCGCCCAGAATCGTATTGGCCAGATCGAACGGTACGAAAGCGGGATCGGCGGCCGAAGGGATGTGATACATCGCCGCCACGATCGGTACGCCGCCGGCGCGGCGCAGCGTCACGCTGCGTTCGCCGTCCTGCACCGGTTCGGTGGTGTACAGACGGGGAAGCGTGCGCTCAGGACGAGGAATTTTGCCGAAGGCTTGCGACACGGTCTTAAGCGTGGCGGCAGGATCGAACTTGCCGGTCACGATCAGCACGGCGTTGTCAGGCTGGTAATACAAGCGATAGAAAGCCTGCAGGCGGCCGATATCCACGTTTTCCACGTCAGAGCGCGCGCCAATCGTGCTCTTGCCGTAGTTGTGCCATTCGTAGGCCGACGCCTCCATGCGCTGCATCAGCACACGGAAGGGGTTGTTTTCGCCACTTTCCATCTCGTTGCGGACCACGGTCATTTCCGAGTCCAGGTCTTCGCGGGCGATCAGCGAGTTCACCATGGCATCGGCTTGCCAGCCCAGGTACCACGCCAGATTTTCGCTATTGGCCGCGAAGCTGGCGTAGTAATTGGTGCGGTCGCTGGAGGTTGATCCGTTCGCTTGCAGACCGCGGCGCGACATCTCGCCCAGCGCGTTGCGCGTGGTGGCCGTGCCCTTGAAGAGCAAGTGTTCCAGCAAATGGGCCATGCCTGTCTCGCCGTAGTTCTCGTGCCGCGAGCCCACCAGGTAGGTCATGTTGACCGTGGTGGTGGGTTTGGACGCGTCAGGCGCGAACAATACCCGCAAGCCGTTTTCGAGCCGGTATTCAGTCACGCCTTCGACAGCGGGGCCCTGAGTGATACCGGTAGGCAGCTCGGCCGCAATGACCGAACCTCCCAGGAACGTGGCGACGAAGGCAGCCGATAGACGGCGCACCAGCACGGCAAAGGACAGTGGCATGAATCGAATTCCGAGAGAACGTGTGTGCTTGGAGTGTATACGGCGGCTTCGGTTCGATTTATTCATGCGCGGGAAGGCGGAAAGATTCCCGTTGATCCTCTTTATTTTGTTGCGCTATATGCCGAAATATTTCTGCGCCCTGGGGCGATGAATTGTCTCGATACCGTTACACCTAGCCGAATCGGCTGGGATTGCGTAGCCTGAAGTGGCATTCAGCGCCGGTCTTTCAAGCAGGTGCGCCGCCGCCCTAGGGCATCAGGCGCAGTCCAAATTCCTGCTGTTGTCTTACACCGTCTTCCGACGCTGCTCGCGCTCTATGCGGTGGCATCGTGCTGCCGCGTCAACCCGGAGAGCCCCATGCTGACTGAAATTGTCACGCGTGCTTTATCCCAATTGACAGGCCGTACGCTTCAATCGTCCAACCTGAAAGGGCATTTTCGCTATGCCTATGCCAGTGACGACGGCAAGTATGTCGCGCTGGTGTTGCATGACCAGAAAACGTATGTCGTGGATGTGGCCGATGGCCGGTTTTGCGCAGAAGGCGCCGTGACGCCCTGCGGTTTCAAAGGACATGTATTGGAAGTGGAGGGCGATCTCCCGGCCCGTTCCATCCATGCGCCTTACGTCGAGCACTTCGAGCTCGACCTCGATCAGGACGCGTTGAACTGGCGGCATTGCCCGCAGCAGCGCGAAGCCGCCTGACGACAGGGGAGCCGCGCCGATCGCTGGCCCGGTTCCCGTTTTTTATTTCGCGAGATGCCGCATGGCTTGTTCAAGTCCGGCAACCGTGACCGGGAACATCCGGTCGTGCATGATTTCGCGCATCAGCGCAATGGATTGACGGTATTGCCACGACGCGGTGGACTCCGGATTCAACCACACCGATTTGGGCCATTGCTCGAGCAATCGCTGCATCCAGGTCGCGCCCGGTTCCTTGTTGTAGTGCTCCACGGAACCCCCCGGCTGCATGATCTCGTAGGGACTCATCGTGGCATCGCCCACAATGATCAGGCGCCAATCTGCGTTGTACTTGCGCAGTACATCCCATGTATCCGCCCGTTCGTTCTGCCGGCGGCTATTGCTCTGCCATAGGGATTCGTAGGGGCAGTTGTGAAAGTAGTACACCTCGAGATGGCGGAACTCGCTGCGCGCCGCGGAAAACAATTCCTCGATTCGGGCGATGTGGTCGTCCATGCTGCCGCCCACGTCCAGCAGCATCAGCACCTTCACGGTGTTGCGGCGCTCCGGCACCATTTGCAGATCGAGATACCCGGCATTGCGCGCCGTGCCGGCGATCGTGCCGTCCAGATCCAGCTCCATCTCGGCGCCTTGCCGGGCAAATCGCCGCAAGCGGCGGAGCGCCACCTTGAAGTTGCGCGTGCCCAACTCGACCTGATCGTCGTAATCGCGAAAAGTGCGCATATCCCACACCTTGACCGCACTGCGATTGCCGGACGATTGCCCGCCGATGCGGATGCCTTCGGGGTGGTAACCGCCATTGCCGAAAGGCGATGTGCCGCCGGTGCCGATCCATTTGTTGCCGCCTTCATGGCGACCCTTCTGATCTTCCAGCCGTTGCTTCAGGCGTTCCATCAGTTCGTCCCAACCGAGCTTCTCGGCGGCCGCTTTTTGTTCGTCGCTGAGTTCGCGCTGCAACTGCTTGATGAGCCAATCCAGCGGGATGTCCTTGGCCGGCGGCAGCTTGGCCTCCAGACCTTTGTAGAACGAGCCGAACGCCGCATCGAAGCGGTCGTAATAGCTTTCGTCCTTGACCAAGGCGATACGCGAGAGATAGTAGAAATCATCCAGCGACGGCCCCATCACGCCGTGCCGCAATGCGTCGAGCAGCGACAGATACTCCCTGACGGAAACCGGCAGGCGGTGGGCACGCAGATGGAAAAAGAAATCAACGAGCATGGGTGGCCCTGGTTGAGAACTTAACGACGCTGGCCGGTACGGGTCATGGCAGCCAGGCGCTCGAGCAGATGCAAGTCCTGCTCATTCTTGAGCAGCGCGCCCGCCAGCTTGGGCAGGGCGTCTTTCTGGGCTTGGGCCAAGTCTTCTGCACTCACGTCTTCGGCCAGGAGCAGACGCAGCCAGTCGATGAGTTCGGAGGTCGACGGCTTTTTCTTCAAGCCCGGCGCGTCGCGCAGGCCGAAGAACGTATCGAGTGCCGCGCGCATCACGTCCTGCTTCAGATCCGGGAAGTGCACGCCCACGATCTCGCGCATGGTGTCGCGATCCGGGAAACGGATGTAGTGGAAAAAGCAGCGGCGCAAGAAAGCATCCGGCAGATCTTTTTCGTTGTTTGACGTGATGATCACGAGCGGGCGATTGACGGCTTTGATCGTTTCGCGGGTCTCGTAAACATGAAACTCCATGCGGTCGAGTTCGCGCAACAGATCGTTGGGGAATTCGATATCGGCCTTGTCGATTTCATCGATCAACAGCACCACGGGTTCGTCGGCCTGGAACGCCTCCCAGAGCACGCCGCGGATGATGTAGTTGCGGATATCCCGCACCTTCTCGTCGCCCAGTTGCGAATCGCGCAGCCGCGAGACGGCGTCGTACTCGTACAGCCCCTGATGCGCCTTGGTGGTGGACTTGATGTGCCACTGCAGCAGGGGCCGATCGAGTGCCGCGGCGACTTCTTCGGCCAGCATTGTTTTGCCGGTGCCGGGCTCGCCCTTGATCAACAACGGACGTTGCAGCGTCAGTGCCGCATTGACGGCAAGCTTGAGATCATCGGTGGCAACGTAACGCTCGCTACCTTCAAAACGTGCGGCGGTCGTGGACGGGGGATTCAGCGGCATGGGGCGAAAGCTCGTGTGAGAATGTCGCACGGTGCGCGACGGCGGGCGGAATGTGCGGACAATTATCGTACAATCCGTGGTGTTTTGCGGCCGGGTGCACGCCCGGAAACGACTACAGCCATAATAAGAGACATCTTCATGAAGTTGCGAAACCCTATGATGCGCATGGTGTCATCGATAACTTTGGCCGGATCCTGTTTGATCGCGGGCCAGACGTTCGCCGCCGATGCGCCCCCGGTCGGCAATGTTCAGGCAGCCCGCGACAAGATCTCCATGTGCATCGGATGCCATGGGATTCCCGGCTACAAGGCAACGTTTCCCGAGCTGTATCACGTCCCGATGATCGCGGGTCAAAACGCGAAGTACATCGAAGCTGCACTCAACGAATACAAAAAGGGATCGCGCTCGCATCCGACCATGGACGCCATCGCCGGCAGCCTGTCCGACCAGGACATTGCCGATCTGGCCGCCTACTACGCCGATCTCAAATAAACCGGGGGCACACATGAAACGCTACACCGTTGCCCTCGCGGGCGCCGTACTGGCCATGGCCGGTTTGTCGGCCCAGGCCGCCGATCTCAACGCCGGCAAGGCCATTTTCGAAAAGTTGAACTGTGCCTCGTGCCACGGCGCTGATGCCCGCACATCGGTCGATCCGTCGTACCCGGTACTCGCCGGTCAGCACGCCGATTACCTGGCCCATGCGTTGAAAGCCTATCAGCGCGGCGCATCGGGTGCACCGGCCACCGCCAACGCCCGCAAGAATCCCATCATGGGTGCGTTCGCCACGCAGTTGTCCGCCGAAGACATCGCCAACGTCTCGGCCTGGTTGGCGGCCCAGCCGGGCCCGCTCGGCGTGCGTCGTTAAGGTATTCGCACCGAAGCCGCATGGATTATGAAGCTGGACTCATAAGCCCATGCGGATTTTGCCGTCTAGTGGTGCGGAACGAACGCCGGTAAATTCACTCTGACAGGTTCAGCTGTTCGTCAGCAGCCCGGATCGGCGCGCGATGCGCCAGTCATTCGGGCGACCAGAGAGGAGTTTCGATGCGGTCAAAGCGTGCAAGTGCCAATAGTCATTACGAGATTCCCTCGCAGTACTTCGGAGGGAATCCGAGCGTTCCCGCCTGGACACCGTCGTTGCCGGGCGACGACGAGGCCGATGTCAGCGTCGTGCCAGCCTCGGCGGCGATGAGCCATTCATCGCGAATGCAGGGGGCCAGCCGCCACGCGACTGCGGGCCGTGCCACGTTGTCCGAGCCGATGTGCTGATCGCTGCAGGTATCTACTGGCATTGCGCCAGCGGCCGCGGCACGCAAAACGTGGAAAGCTAAACCCGCATCTCCGGATCGAAGACCGCCCAGTTGCCGGGTCGGATCGATGGATCAGCGACCGGCGCGTTGCCGGATCAGATCGATATACGTGTCGCTATCGAGCGGCGTACCCAGGCGCTGCGCTTCCCACACCACCTGTCCCAAACACTCCATGATTTCGTGTGCGGCCTCATGCGCGTTGGTCTTGCCGACCAACTGCTGATACGCCGCGCGGATGCCGGGTGGATGGTCGATCGACAACTGCTCGGCGATCGCCAAGTGCATCGACATGTGCAAAAACGGATTGGTGCGGCCCTTCTCGACCGAATACTCGGCCGTCATCGCTTCAGGGTGTTCGAGGTCGCCGTGATACTCGGGGTGCTCGATCATCCAGTCGAGCGCAATCGCTTCGAGCGGGGTCAGCACCTCGTGCGCACGGTGTTTCCGCCAGGTACCGGTGAAGAACTCGCGAACCTGGTCGCGGGAGGGATTGAACATAACGATCGATGCATACGGATTGAATGGGATCATTTTACGCCTGCGCCAGGGTTGGCGCGCGGCGCCAGGCGCGATGCGGGATAGAATCCCAGGCTGCACCGCATCACTCGAAATACCTGGAGCCGCCGAGCATCATGTCCTACCAACATATCCAAGTGCCTGATAGTGGCGAAAAGATCACGCTCAACGCCGACTTTTCGCTCAACGTGCCGGATCACGTCGTCATTCCCTTTATCGAAGGCGATGGGACGGGGGCGGACATCACGCCCGTCATGAAGACGGTCGTCGATGCTGCGGTAGCCAAGGCCTACGGCGACACACGCCGTATCCACTGGATGGAAGTCTTCGCTGGCGAGAAAGCGACCAAGATTTATGGGCCCGACGTGTGGCTGCCGGCCGAAACGCTGGATGCCGTGCGCGATTACGTGGTGTCGATCAAGGGTCCGCTCGGCACACCCGCCGGTGGCGCGATCCGGTCGCTCAATGTGGCCCTGCGCCAGCAGCTCGATCTGTATGCCTGCTTGCGTCCTGCGCGTTATTTCAAGGGCGTGCCCTCGCCGCTGCGCCAACCTGAAAAAACCGACATGGTGGTCTTCCGCGAAAACTCGGAAGATATCTATGCCGGCATCGAGTTCATGGCAGAAAGCGAGCAGGCGCGTCAGTTGGTCGACTTCCTGCAGAACACACTAGGCGCCAACAAGATCCGCTTTCCCGACACGTCGTCGATCGGCATCAAGCCGGTGTCGCGCGAAGGTACCGAGCGTTTGGTGCGCAAAGCGGTGCAGTACGCCGTTGCCAACGATCGGTCGTCCATCACGCTGGTGCACAAGGGCAACATCATGAAGTTCACGGAAGGCGGTTTCCGTGACTGGGGCTACGAGCTGCTGCAAAAAGAGTTCGACGCGCATGTGATCGACGGCGGGCCGTGGTGCAAGTTCAAGAACCCGCGTACGGGCCGCGACATTATCGTCAAGGATATGTTCGTGGATGCGTTTCTGCAGCAGAGCCTGTTGCGCCCGCGCGACTTCGATGTGATCGCCACGCTCAATCTCAACGGCGACTACATTTCTGCCACGCTCGCGGCGCAAGTGGGCGGCATCGGCATCTCGCCGGGCGCCAACATGTCCGATACGGTGGCGATGTTTGAGGCCACGCACGGCACGGCACCGAAATACGCGGGCAAAGACTACGTCAATCCCGGTTCGGAAATTCTGTCGGCCGCCATGATGCTGCGTCATATCGGTTGGGTCGAGGCTTCCGATCTGATTATCGCCAGCATGGAGAAATCCATCCTGTCCAAAAAGGTCACGTACGACTTCGCCCGATTGCTTGAAGGCGCGGCCCAGGTGTCGTGCTCCGGCTTCGGCCAAGTCATGATCGACAATCTGTGATGTGCTTTTCAATCCCATTTCGACGAGGACGTTCATGAAGTTCAAGATGGCAGAGCATTCGGTGTTTGCCATTCTGCTGCGCAAGCCCTGGTGGATCAGCGGTTTGATCGCAGTCGCCGTCACGGTGATATCGGTGCTGGCGTTGCCGCCGGTGGTCAAGCCCGCAGGATTTTTTGCGGCGATTCCGTTCTTTGCCATTGCCGGCATATCGGCCTGGAAGCGGCGGCATCTGCCGTCGGCAGCCAAGGTCGAGGCGGTGACGACCACCGTATCTGCCATGCCGTGGAGCACGTTTGCCGAAGCGTTGCAGGCAGGATTCGAGCGCGACGGCAGCACCGTCAAGCGGTTGGATGGTGCACGGGCCGATTTCGAATTGACCCGCGCCGGTCATACCGCGGTGGTGAGCGCGAGGCGCTGGAAGGCAGCGCGAACGGGTATCGAACCCTTGCGGGCGTTGCTGGCCGAAACCCGCTCGCGCGGCGCCAACGAAAGCATCTACGTCAGTGTGAACGAGATCAGCGATACCGCGCGCACGTTCGCGCGCGACAATCGCATCAGCGTGATTGCGGCAGCCGAAATCGCGCGGCTGATGCCGGACCTGAAATAGGGCCACGCAGGTCTTTTTCGCCGGGCGCGCCGCGCGCGGGCGGCATGGTCTTTGCGCCGCGTCTGCCGTATGCTGTGGGCAGGCTTTGTGGATGGACTCATGACGTTCAAAGACTATTACGCTGCGCTCGGTCTGGATAGCTCCGCCGATCAAGACGCCATCAAGAAGGCTTACCGCAAGCTCGCGCGTAAGTATCACCCGGATGTGAGTAAAGAGGACGACGCCGAGTCGCGCTTCAAGGAAGTCAACGAGGCGTACCACGCGCTCAACGATCCCGAGATGCGGGCGGCCTACGACGATCGCGTGCGCCGCGAGCGCGAGGCCCCGCAAGGCTTTGGGCAGCCACCGGGCGGCCCGCAAGGCTACGAGTTCAGCGGCCGTGATTTCGGCGGGCGCGATGCCCGCGGTCATGATTTCGGCGCTGGCGAACCGGGCGATTACAGCGACTTCTTCGAATCCCTCTTCGGTCATCAGGAGCGTGCGCACGCCGGTCAGGGGCGCCGACGCGCGGCCAGTCTGGACCATCATGCCAAGATCGAGATCGAACTCGAGGATGTGTATTTGGGCGCCACGCGCACCATCTCGCTCTCGATGCCGGTCGTCGACGCACAGGGCCGCGTGACGATGACGGCGCGGCAGCTTGAAATCACGATTCCGAAAGGCGTACGCGAAGGTCAGCACTTACGCCTGGCCGGCCAAGGCAGCCGCGATCCCGACACCAAACAAGCCGGCGATCTTTATCTCGAGATCGCTTACCGCGTGCATCCGCAGTTCCGCGTGGATGGGCGTGACGTTTATGTCGATCTGCCCTTGGCGCCGTGGGAAGCCGCGCTCGGCGCGAGCGTGGAAGCCCCAACGCCCGAAGGCCCCGTGGAACTCACGATTCCGCCAGGGTCGCGCAGCGGCCGCAAACTGCGTCTGAAGGCCCGTGGCCTACCGGGCAATCCGACCGGAGATCTGTACGTGGTGCTGACCATCGTGGCACCGTCGGCCGTGACCGCCGATCAGAAGTCGGCCTATGAGGCGCTGGCGCGCGCCTATCCCACATTCGATGCGCGCACCACAACGGAGGCAAAGCGATGAGCACACCGTCGAATCTTCGGGCGATCGACACCGTTATCGTCGAGGAGCATGTGCATTTCACGCTCGACGAACTGTGCCGGGCCTGCCGCGTCGAGCATGAACGCGTGGTGGTGTTGGTGCATGAAGGGGTGCTCGAACCCGCCGGGCACGAGCCACGTGAATGGCGTTTCGATGGCGCCTCGCTCGGGCGCGCGCGCCTGGCATTGCGGTTGATCCGCGATCTTGAACTCGACGTCAATGGTGTGGCGTTGGTGCTGGATCTGCTCGAAGAAAACGCCCGTTTGCGCGCGCAATTGCGGCAAGCGGGCGGGCGCTAGTCCAATCATGCATTCAGCGCCTTGCACACGGGCAGGATAGTGAAGACGTCGCTCGACGAATATCTGGCGTTTCGTACGGTGGTCGATAGCGGCTCCATCACGGCGGCGGCCGCCCAGTTGGGTCAAACCATCTCAGGCGTGAGTCGCACGCTCACGCGTCTGGAGGAGAAGCTGGGCACCACGTTGCTCAATCGCACCACCCGGCGTCTGACGCTTACCGAAGAAGGACACTCTGTATTGGGCCACGCCCGCGCCATCCTCGCGGCTGTCGACGAAGCGGAAGAACACGTGGCTGTGCGCCGGCTGCGGCCCGCCGGGCGGTTGCGTGTGAACGCCGCCGCGCCGTTCATGCTGCACGCGGTGGTGCCCGAGATCGCCGCCTTTCATGCGCGTTACCCCGAGATTGAGCTCGAGCTCAACACCAACGATCTGGTGATCGATTTGCTCGAGGAAGACACCGATGTGGCGATCCGCATCGGGCTCCTGCGCGACTCGACGCTGCGGGCACGATCGCTGGGAGCCAGTGTGCTGCGGGTACTGGCCAGCCCCGAGTATCTCAAGGTGGCGGGCCGACCCAAGCACCCCGACGACTTGGCCGGGCATCGGCTGCTGGGCTTCAACCAGCCCGATTTGTTGAACCAATGGCCGTTGCGAGGCCCGCATGGCGATCGGCTGCGTATCACCCCGTCGTTGCGCGCGTCCAGTGGCGAAACCTTGCGGCAGCTTGCACTGTCGGGAGCGGGCATCGTGTGTCTGTCGGACTTCATGACCCAGGCCGATCGCCGGGATGGGCGTTTGGTGCAGGTGCTGCCGCGCGATACCGTCGAGGTGCTGCAGCCGATACATGCGGTGTACTACCGCAATACGCAACTGTCGCCCCGCATCGCCTGCTTTCTCGATTTTCTGAGCGAGCGATTGGCCGCTCAGGCGTGGGTCGTCGGGCCGCGTTAGCGCAGCGGTACAGCAGCGTTGAAGCAGTGCTGAATCAGCGGTACAGCAGCGTTGAAGAAGTGCTAAAGCAGCGGTACAGCAGCGTTGAAGAAGTGCTATAGCAGCGGTACAGCAGCGTTGAAGAAGTGCTAAAGCAGCGGTACAGCAGCGTTGAAGAAGTGCTAAAGCGGCGTTAGACCAGCGTTAAAGCGGCGTGAAAGCAGCGATAAAGCAGCGATAAAGCAGCATCAGGGGCCGCGCGGGTTCTCGCATATCTGACCTTGTGGGCGGTAAAAGCGCAGCTGCATCACTGCGGTGCCAGGCCAGGCCAGTCCGGCGGCGCATCGTCTACGGGGCAGGGACGGTAAAGCGCCAGCCGTGGCGCGCCACATACGCGTCCAGCGTTGCCGCGTCGTAGCGTGGCATGGCCAGCGCAATGTGCCCATCTGGTCGCACCAGATACACCGCCTGTTCAATCAATCCGGCATCTTCGACCTGTGTACGCCACGTCACAGTGCGCACGGGGAGGGCGTCAGCGTGCGCACGCGCAACGAGCGCGGAATCGGGCGACCCACACACCACCCACTGCCAGCCGAGATAATTGAAGGCGGCTGCGATCGCGGGTTCATCGGGCACCCATGGCATGCGGTCGCCGCCCGCCGTGCGGCCAACGTGGCCGGCACTGATGGCGCTATGCCGGTACGCGATGCGGATCTGCGAAACGGTGCTGAACAAGGTTCGGCGGACGGCGGCGAAATCGGCCACGAGCGGCAGCACATTGGGTACGACGCCGCGGCGCATGAGGCGGCTGAACCAGCCGCCACCGGCCATGGCACGAAAGGCGCGGTCGGTCGTGGCCACCAATTGGCGGGCGAAGCCGATGCGTTCGGTCTCGTAGGTCTCCAGCAACTTGGCGGGGGCGTGGCCCTGCACGACGGCGGCCAGCTTCCACGACAGATTCACGGCATCGCCGATACCGGTGTTCATGCCTTGGCCTCCCGCAGGGCTGTGGATGTGTCCGGCGTCGCCGGCAAGGAAGCAACGCCCCTGGCTGAATCGATCCGCCACGCGGTGATGCACGCGATAGCGCGAAAACCAATTGACGTGCTCGACGGTGATCCCGGCGAGGGCCTCGACGTCGCCGCGGATATCGTCGAAGGTCACGTCCTCGCGCTGGGCAAAGCGCTCGGGAATCAACCCGATCACGCGTTGCACGCCACGGCTGCGCACCGGCAGTACCAACGCGAGCGCGCGTTCGCCCAGATTGATGTGCAGATCGTGATCGAAGCCGCCGGCCAGTTGCACATCGGCGACGTAAAACACTTGAGTGTAGGTGTCGCCCGGAAATTCGATGTTGAGCGCCTGGCGCACGGTGCTGTGCGCGCCGTCGCAGCCGCACACGTAGGCGGCCTCGATCACCGCCTCACCCGCAGCCGTTTGCACGGTTGCCGATGCGCCGTGCTCATCTTGCACGAGTGCGATGAGTTGGGTGTTCCATTGCACCGAGATCCCGCGCGCGGCCAGTTGCGCCACCAGATAGCGTTCGTGATCGTCTTGCGGAAACGCAAGGATGTAAGGGTAGGGGCTCAAGCCGCCGCCCGCATCGTGCAAATCGATCCGATCGATGACTTTGCCGCCGCTTCGAAAGTGAACGTGCTCGATCGGGATGCCCTGTGCCGCCACCTCGGCCCCGAGACCCAGTTGACGAAAAAACTCCAGGGTGCGGGCTTGCACGATCATGGCGCGGGAGGCTTGACCCGGTCCGCTGCGGCGGTCGATCAAGGTGAACGGCACGCCATGTGCGGCAAGGCGCAAGGCAAGCACAAGGCCTGTTGGGCCAGCGCCCACGATCAGTACCGGGGTTGTGGAAGGGCTCATGGCAGTGGGTCCTGTGGCGGCACGAACCGCACGCGGTTCAGGTCTTGTGTGGCTGCAATCGGGACGAATTTTTGCTGTGTCGCAACAACAACAATTAATGTGACACTTATGTAATCAGAAATTACAGCCGTATCGATATAAGTATTTGATACGAAAACAAAGCTGTCAAAAATTCTTCCTATTCCGGTTTCATTAAGACATATAAATATTTATATCGTTTCAATGACGCTTGCGTCGCGCATATCTTCATATCACGAACCTTATTTCGTACCCCAAGGGGTCACATGCGGAGAGTGCTATGCAGATGAAAAAAAGCGTGCTGTTGGGTGCGATGATCGCCGGTTTTGCTGGCGCGGCCTCGGCTGAGACACAAGTTACCCTTTACGGGCTGATCGATGAAGGGCTGATCTACCAAAGCAACAAGACGGGCGACCGCGACGCCAGCCGAGCCGACATCGGTGGCGGCAGCCAGTCGCGTATCGGCATCCAGGAAGGCCAGCAGAGCGGGTCGCGTTGGGGCTTGCGCGGCACCGAAGACTTGGGCGGCGGCACGATGGCTACCTTCGTGCTCGAAAGCGGCTTTACTGCAAACGATGGCCGCAACGCGCAAAATCGTCTCTTCGGCCGTCAATCGACCGTTGGCTTGACGGGTGATTTCGGTACGTTCGACATGGGCCGTCAGACCAACCTGGCCTCGCGATACTTTGAAGGCGTCGATCCTTTCGCGCTTGATTTCTATCAAGCGAACATGGGCTCCGCATTCAGCGCGGCCAACACCGTTCGCTACGACAACACGCTGATGTATCAAACGCCGACGTTCGGCGGGTTCACGTTCGGTGGTGGTTATTCGTTCAACTTTGACAGCGACTTGGGCGGAGATTTCCGCACGCAGGAGAACAACCGCGCCATTACCGCAGGTGCGATGTATCTCTCTGGTCCGCTGCAAGTGTCACTTTCCTACGATCAACAGAACCTCAAGCCGAATCAGCCGCGTCCAAAGTCAGCGATCCTCGGTGCGTCTTATAACTTCGAAATCGTTAAGCTTGGTCTGGCTTATGGCTACACCAAAGACGGCGTAATCAGCGGCCAGTTCCTCGGCCGTGGGTCGGGTGCGCCCTCTGAAGATGGCTTCGGTCTGACCAACGGTTCGTTCACGTGGGACGGCCTGCGCATCAATTCGTACATGGTCGGTCTGACCGCACCGATTGGCGCAGTATCGAGCTTATTCGGTTCGTGGCAGCGCGCCGACCCCAACAAGGGGCTGGATAAGACCGACATCTACAGCTTGGGCGTCAAGTACGACCTCTCCAAGCGCACGGATCTGTATGCATATGGTTCGTATGCTGACGGTTATGGCTTCGTCGACGGCAACAAGATCACGACGGTTGGCGCCGGTGTGCGCCACCGCTTCTAAGCGAGCACTAGGGAGCGCCCTTACCAGAGTCGGGGCGATCTTTTACTTTGACCACCCTTCGGGGTGGTCTTTTTTATGCCCCGACGTGGGGCGTGAATGGAGCGCATGCCGCCGATTTTGCGTTTCGGACCAGTCCGATTGTCGATTTCGTTGTTATTGCACTATATTAGTGCAGGAAATATCTAAATGAATGCGCCGAATTAGGGCATTCCCCTAGTGCCGGGTTCCCGTAATTGGTGCAGAATACGTTTCATGCAGGTGAGGAGACAAAGCCCTGCATGGGCAAATAGAACCGGCGGCACCGGTATATAAGAAAGATAGGCAGTACCGATAACAACAAAAATGCGCGACGGCTGGCACCAGGCAGTGCCAGCCGTTGTCGCTTATAACGAGCCAATGTATTCTGGCATGTCTCGCGACAAGCGCACCAGTTTGCCATTGCCTTCGCACATGCCACCGTCGCTTACTCCCCCCGATCGTCACACGCCCAATATCAAGCGCGCATCACGCACGTCTTCGGTCATCGATGCCGATGGCGCGCCCCGTCGTTCTGCACGTTTCTGGTGCATAAACGCAATACTCATTGCGACGCTGCTGTCGATCTGGGCGGCCGTGTCGTTCATACCGCCGTTTTTCGCGCGCGATTTCACGTTTAGTTTCTTTGGCTGGCCGTTTTCCTTCTGGATGACCGCTTATGGTGCACCGTTGACCTTTTTGGTGATCGTGGCGATTTACGCGGCCGTCATGAACCGGGTCGACGCCAGCGATCCTGCCGATGATGAGCGGCCCTGATGCCGGTGCATCCCCACGATCCTGATCGCTTGCCCTTGCGCGTGCTGGTGGGTTACATCAGCTTTGCGGCGGCGTTCATTACGTTGATCGGTGGGCTCACCTGGCTTGAGACGCGCGGCATGCCGCGTCAGTGGATCGGCTACGTTTTTCTTGCCGTCACGGTGAGCCTCTACGCGGGGATCGGCATCCTGTGCAGGACGTCCGATCCGGCTGAGTATTATGTGGCCGGCCGACGTGTGCCCGCGGTGTACAACGGCATGGCCACCGCCGCGGATTGGATGTCGGTGGCGTCATTCATCGGTATCGCAGGCACCTTGTACGTGTCGGGCTATGGCGGCTTGGCCTATATCGTGGGCTGGACCGGCGGTTATGTGCTGGTGGCCTTGCTGCTGGCGCCTTATCTGCGCAAATTTGGCCAATACACCATCCCCGATTTCCTGGGTGCGCGCTATGGCGGCCGCGGGCCGCGCCTGATGGGCGTGCTCTGCGCGGTGTTGTGTTCGTTTACCTACCTGGTGGCTCAGATCTACGGGGTGGGCATCATCACCTCACGCATGACCGGCATCTCCTTCGAGCTGGGCATCTTCATCGCCTTGGGCGGCATGCTGGTGTGTTCGTTTCTGGGCGGCATGCGCGCGGTGACGTGGACGCAGGTGGGGCAGTACATCATCATGGTCATCGCCTACACCGTGCCGGTGGTGCTGCTGACCGTCAAGCATACCGGCCAGCCCGTGCCCCAAGCGCGCGTGGGCGCCGTGCTGGAGCAGGTGGTGCAGAAGGAAGCCTATCTGCTCAACGATCCCGCCGAGCAACAGGTGCGTGCCGTGTGGCTGGCCCGCGCGGACGACATGACCCGGCGCCTCGATGCGCTGCCGGCGTCTTTCACACACGAAAAAGAAGCGCTGCGCACGCGGTTGGCGGACCTGAATACGGCGCAGGCGCCGCTGGTCGAGGTGCGGCTGGTGGAGCGGGAGCTGGCCAATTACCCTGCCGACATTGCCGCTGCCCGCGACGCGTGGATTCGCGAACGCGACCGGTGCCTGGCGCGTGCCGAGCCGGTCGTGCCGGCAGGCGAGCCGTATCCGGCCGCCGATCCACAGCAGCGCGACGCCATGCGAATCAATTTCCTGGCCTTGGTGGTGTGCCTGATGATGGGCACTGCCGGGATGCCGCATATTCTGGCGCGGTCGTATACCAGTGTCTCGGTGGCGGGAGCGCGGCGATCGGTGGGATGGGCGCTCTTCTTCATCTTGCTGCTGTATCTGTGCGCGCCGGCCTTGGCGATCCTGGTCAAGCACGAGATCTATACCCAACTGATCGGCTTGCAATTCATCTCGTTGCCGGATTGGGTGGATGCCTGGAGCGCGCTCGATCCGCAGCTCTTGCAAGTGACCGATATCAATCGCGACGGCATCGTGCAACTGGGTGAAATCGAGATGTCGGGCGATATCGTCGCGCTGGCGATGCCGGAGATCGGTGGCCTGCCGTTTGCCATCTCCGCCCTGGTGGCCGCGGGTGCGCTGGCTGCGGCATTGTCCACGGCCGATGGGCTGCTGCTCACGCTGTCCAATGCCATGTCGCACGATTTCGGCTATCGCATCGCGTCGCCGCGCATGCCAATGGCACGCCGCATCATGTTGTCCAAGGGCCTCTTATTGCTGGTGGCGTTTACCGCGGCGTGGCTGGCTGCGGGCAAGCCAGGCGATATTCTGTTCATGGTGTCGGCCGCCTTCTCTTTCGCCGCATCCTCGTTTTTCCCTGCCCTGGTGATGGGTGTGTTTTGCAAACGCACCAACGGCTGGGGCGCCATCGCCGGCATGATCAGCGGGTTGCTGGTCACGGCAAGCTATATGGTGTTTACGCACCCCGGGTTGCGCGAGTGGGCGTTTTCGGTACCCCAATCCGATCCGGTGTCGTTGTGGTGGGGCATACAGCCGATCGCAGCCGGCGTGTTTGGTGCGCCGATCGCGTTCATCGTGATGGTGGCGGTGTCGTGGCTCACGCCAAGACCGGATGCCGGTACGCTGGCATTGGTGGATTATGTGCGCAGCGCCGGTGCCCGCATGCCGCGCGAGATTGCGGCCGACGACGGATCAGTGCCCGGCCGCTTTTGAGAAAACGTTGATCACGATCACACCGGCCACGATCAGGGCCATGCCGATCAACGCAGCCGTATCGGGGATCTGCTTGAATAAAAAGATACCCACGATGGTGATGGCAACAATGCCCACGCCTGACCAGATCGCGTAGGCCACACCCACCGGCAAGGTGCGCAACGTGACGGCCAGAAAGTAGAACGAGACGGCGTAGCCGACGACCGTCAGCGCACTGGCCGGCAGCCGCGAAAATCCATCCGACGCCTTGAGCGCCGACGTCGCCACGATTTCGGCGGCGATGGCGATGCCCAGCGTGACCCAATGTGAAGCCATCGCGTGTCAGTTCCTGGGCTTGAGCAAAATGAGCAACGCCCCGGCGCCGCCTTCTTTTTCGGGGGTTTCGGTAAACGCCTGAACATCCGGCGTCTGAATCAACCAGGCGCGCACCTTATCCTTGAGCACCGGTTCGGTGTCGCGCGAGCCGTAGCCCTTGCCATGCACGATGCGGGCACAGCGAATCTCATGGGCCATGCAGTCGCGAACGAAGCCGGCCAATGCGTTGCGGGCTTGATCGACGCGCATGCCGTGCAGATCGAGTTCAGCGCCGATGCGCCACTGGCCACGCCGCAACTTGCGCGGCGTATCGGGGTCGGCTTCCACCCGCACGAATGCCGTGCCGCCTTCGCACAGCAAATGCGACAAATCGCCATCGGATAACCCGGCATCGACCTGGCCGGGCAAGGTGCCGCTGGCCGCCGCACGCCGCGCTTTCAGATCGTCCGCGTCCGCAGGCTTGGGCGCGGCGGGCGCATGCAGGATGCGCGCATCGCGCGCCAAAGGCTGCACGTGGCTTACCGCCCGCTCGAAAGCTTGCGCATCATCGGCATCGATGACGCCGGCCGCCAACTGCGCAGCGCGTGCCTCGGCTGCCGCGCGTTCGGCGCGCACCTTGGCTTGCGCCGCTTCACGCAGGCTTGTGGCCTCGATATCTTGACGCAAGCGTTTGAGGTCGGCCAAGCCGACCTTACTCCCCCGCATTCTCCAACCACCGTTGTGCATCCAGCGCGGCCATGCAGCCGGTGCCGGCACTGGTAATGGCCTGGCGGTAGATGTGATCCTGCACGTCGCCGGCGGCAAAGACGCCGGGCACCGATGTCATCGTTGCGAGACCGTTCAGGCCGCTGCGCGTCACGATATAGCCACCCGCAATCATGTCGAGCTTGCCTTCGAAGATACCCGTATTGGGCTGGTGGCCGATCGCGATGAACGCGCCGGTTACCGGCAAATCTTCGGTGGCTTGCGTATCGGTGTTGCGAATCCGCACACCCGTCACGCCGCTTTGATCGCCCAGCACCTCATCCAGCGTAGTGAAGAGCTTCAAGCGCATATTGCCGCTTTCCACCTTGGCCATCATCTTGTCGATGAGAATCGGCTCGGCGCGGAACTTGTCGCGGCGGTGAATGACGGTAACGGTTTTGCAGATGTTGGATAAATACAGCGCTTCTTCGACGGCCGTGTTACCGCCGCCCACCACCACCACATCCTGGTTGCGGTAGAAAAAGCCGTCGCACGTGGCGCAGCCCGACACGCCGCGGCCCATGAAGGCCTCTTCCGACGGCAGCCCGAGATACTTGGCCGACGCGCCGGTCGCGATGATCAGCGCATCGCACGTGTACACATTGCCGGTATCGCCCGTCAACGTAAAAGGACGTTTGGAAACATCGACTTGCGCGATATGATCGAAGACGATGTCGGTATTGAAGCGCTCGGCGTGAGCCTGAAAACGCTGCATCAGTTCGGGCCCCTGGACGCCCATGGCGTCCGCGGGCCAGTTGTCCACCTCTGTGGTGGTCATCAATTGACCACCCTGAGCCAAGCCTGTAACCAGCACAGGATTGAGATTGGCGCGTGCGGCATACACCGCTGCCGTGTAACCGGCAGGGCCGGAACCCAGGATCAAAACTTTCGCGTGTTTAGGCGTCGTCATAGTGCATCAGTCATTGGGGTAACACCCAATTATAATGAGCCGCATGCCCCGTATCTCTACAGCCTCGCCGCGCGCCTCGCGCAACACCCGTAACGGGCCCACGCCCCTCCAGACCCGGCTCTCCTCGCTGATGCGAGAAGCGCGCTGGATTCTCTTCGCCGCGCTCGCCGTTTGGCTCGCTCTCGTGCTGGCCACCTGGAGCGAGCACGATCCCGGTTGGTCCCACTCCGTGGCTGGCGACACGATCTACAACCGTGGCGGCACGATCGGCGCCTACCTGTCCGATATCCTCTTCTACCTCTTCGGCTTTTCCGCCTGGTGGTGGGTCGTGTTGCTGCTGCATCGCGTGCGCGCCGGTTATCGCCGCCTGGCCAGCCATCTGAAAGTCACCAATGGCCGCGAACCCGAGCCGCTGGCACGCGTGCACTGGGAGCAGGGCATCGGTTTTCTGCTGTTGCTCACCGGCTCCGTAGGCCTGGAAGCCTTGCGTCTCTATAGCTGGGGCATGCAATTGCCCGGTGCAGCCGATGGCGGCAGCGGCGCAGGCGGCGTGATCGGTCGCACGCTTTCCGAGGCGCTGACCCGTGGCGTCGGGTTCACCGGCGCCACGATGGCGCTGCTGGTGATGCTGGCGGTGGGTCTGTCGCTCTTCTTTTCGTTTTCGTGGCTGCACTTGGCCGAACGCGTGGGCGCCTCGATCGAGGGGCTGTTTACGCGTACCCGCAATTCGTACACGGCCCGGGCCGATCGCAAGGTGGGCGAAGTGGCCAAGGCCGTGCGCACCGAGCAAGTGGCTACCAAGCAGGAAAAACTCGTGCACGAGCAACCGGTGCGCATCGAGCCTGCCGTGGTTACCGTGCCGCGTTCGGATCGTGCCGAGCGTGAAAAGCAGCAAACCCTGTTTACCCCGCCGGTGGGCGAGGGCGATCTACCGGCGCTCGGCCTGCTGGATCCGCCCGCGCCAGCGGTTGAAACCGTCTCCGCCGAAACCATCGAATTCACCTCGCGCTTGATCGAGAAAAAATTGGCCGACTTCGGCGTCTCGGTCATCGTGGTCGCCGCGCAGGCCGGCCCGGTCATTACGCGTTACGAAATCGAACCCGCCACGGGCGTGAAGGGCAGCCAGGTCGTCAATCTGGCCAAGGATCTGGCCCGGGCGCTCAGCCTGGTCAGCATTCGTGTGGTTGAAACGATCCCGGGCAAAAACCTGATGGGCCTGGAATTGCCCAACCCGCGTCGTCAGATGGTCAAGCTGTCCGAGATTCTGGGGTCGCAAACCTATCACGCGCCGTCCTCGGTGCTGACGATGGCGCTGGGCAAGGACATCGCCGGTAATCCGGTCGTGGCCGATCTGGCCAAGATGCCGCACGTGCTGGTGGCCGGTACGACCGGCTCGGGCAAGTCGGTGGGGATTAACGCCATGATCCTCTCGCTTCTGTACAAGGCCGACGCCAGTCACACGCGCTTGATCCTGATCGACCCCAAGATGCTCGAAATGAGCGTCTACGAAGGCATCCCGCACCTGTTGGCTCCGGTCGTGACCGATATGCGCCATGCGGCCAACGCGCTCAACTGGTGCGTGGGGGAGATGGAAAAACGCTATCGCCTGATGAGCAAGATGGGGGTGCGTAACCTGGCGGGCTATAACGCCAAGATTCGCGACGCCATCAAACGCGAAGAGCCGATTCCCAATCCGTTTTCGCTCACCCCCGATGCGCCGGAACCGCTGCAGCCGTTGCCCATGATCGTGGTGGTGATCGACGAGCTGGCCGACCTGATGATGGTGGTGGGCAAGAAGATCGAAGAATTGATCGCGCGTCTGGCGCAGAAGGCGCGGGCCTCGGGGATTCACCTCGTACTCGCCACCCAACGACCCAGCGTGGACGTGATCACCGGCCTGATCAAGGCCAACATTCCCACCCGCATCGCGTTCCAGGTGTCGTCCAAGATCGACTCACGCACGATTCTCGATCAGATGGGTGCTGAAACGCTGCTCGGTCAGGGCGATATGCTCTACATGCCGCCCGGCACCGGGCTGCCGGTGCGCGTGCACGGCGCGTTCGTGTCAGACGAGGAAGTGCACCGGGTGGTCAATCACCTCAAGCAGCAAGGCGAACCCAATTACATCGAAGGCCTGCTCGAGGGCGGCGTCGAAGGGGATGCCGGCGATGGCGCGGGCGGCGGCGCGGGGTCTTCGGACGTCGAGTCCGATCCTATGTACGATCAGGCCTGCGAGGTGGTGCTGAAGAACAAGCGTGCGTCGATTTCGCTGGTGCAACGACACCTGCGCATCGGCTACAACCGCGCTGCGCGTCTGCTCGAGCAAATGGAGCAGGCGGGCATGGTGTCCCCCATGCAATCCAATGGCAACCGAGAAATTCTGGTTCCAACCAGAGAGGAAGCATGATGAGCCGTACCTTTACCAAAATGATTGCCGTGGCTGCGTTGGGCTTGTGCCCGCTGTTGGGCCACGCGCAAAGCGCGCCGAGCGCGCAAGATCAACTCAAGGCGTTCGTAAAGAACGTGACCGGTGCCACCGGATCGTTCCGCCAGTCCACCACGACCACGCAAGGGCGCGCACAAACGCCCCAAAGCGGCGCGTTTTCGTTTTCGCGTCCGGGTAAATTCAAGTGGGCCGTAAAAACGCCTTATGAACAAGTGATCGTGTCCGACGGCAAACAGGTCTATCAATACGACCCCGATCTGGCGCAGGTCACGCAGCGGCAAGTCGATCAGGCCATCGGCACATCGCCCGCCGCGATTCTGTTCGGCTCGGGCTCGTTGGACGCGTCGTTCAACGTAACCAGCCTGCCGGCCAAGGATGGCCTGGCCTGGTTGCGCGCCAAACCGCGCAATGCCGACGCGGGATTCTCGCAAGTGGATATTGGCTTTGCCAATAATCAGCCGGCGCGAATCGAGCTGCTGGATACGTTTGGCCAAACCACGCGTGTGGAGTTGTCGGGCTGGAAACCCAATCCGTCATTGCCCGCATCCGAGTTTCAGTTCACCGCGCCTGCCGGTGTGGACGTCGTGAAGATGTAAATCGGATGGGCCGGTCAGGCCTGGCCAGGCCCCATCCGTCTCGATCAGGCCCGATCACCTTTGCTCAGCCCTGATCGAGTTCGGTCAGGACGTCTTGGCGCCCGGCGTGTCGCTGACGTCCTGATCGGTATCGGTACGCGGCGTCAGCACCAAACACACCGGCGTGGGCACGTTTGCCACGCGCAGCAGATCGCTCAAGGTGCCGTCCGCCGCAATCGTCAGCCGCAGAATGTCGTCGTTTTTCTGATTGAGCACGTAAAGAAAACGACCGTCGTGCGCGAGCGTCATCGCACGCGGAAACACCACCCCCTCGGTCCAGCGTTGCACCAGCGTCAAGGCGCCGGTGGCGTCGTCGATCGCCCACACCGACACACTCTCGCTTGCGGGATCGTCAGCCGCCTTTTGCGCGCGATGGCTGGCATACAGATATCGTCCCGACGGATGCACGATGACGGCTGAAGCATCCGGCTCATTGGGTTTCTCCACAGGCGGCGCATCCACCACGTGCTCGCGCGCCAGGACGGTGCCGGTGGCCGGATCGTAGCCATACACCGCCAAGGTGCCGGTGAGTTCATTGGTGACGAAGATGCGCGCATGCGACGGATCGAACGCCACGTGCCGCGGGCCGGCGCCGGGTTCTGCAGCGGCCTGATGGTGCAGATGCAATTTGTCTTGCTCGATCTTGAACACATTCAAACTATCGGTGCCCAGGTCGGTCGCCAGCACGAAACCGCCCTCGGCATCGAAGGCCACCATGTGCGGGTGTGGAGCCTCTTGACGCGTGGCGTGCACGCCTCTGCCCGATACGATGTGCAGGTCGGACACCGAATCCAGCCGGCCGTCCAGACCGATCGGCAGCAGGGCATACGCACCGCCGCCATAGAGCGCCACCACCACGTATTTGCCGTCTGGCGTCACGCCGAGGTGCGCCGGCGCGGCACCCGATTGCGACAGCGAGAGCGGTTGGCGGTTGAGCAGCGTGAGCATGCCGGTCGTCGCGTCGATCGAGTAGGCCTCCACGGTGCCCGTCTGCATGCCCAGATAGGTGTCGATTTCGTTGACCGCATACAAGTACGGGCGCGTGGGATGCAAGGCGAGAAAGGACGGGTTTTCCGATGCGACCACTTGAACGGGCGTCCAGACCGTATCGGCGTCATCCACGGCAAACACATAGATCCCCTCGGCATCCGGTCCTCCGGCGGTGCCGCCCGGCGCGTCATGCGTAAACGTACCCACGTAGGCGTAGCGGTGCGGGAAATGCAGGGCGGATGGCGACATGGCGGACCTTTTGCGAGGTGGCCGCGGCGCCCGGCGAGCCGGCGCGCGGCCATGTTGTAATGGAGAATGTGCTGCCGGTATCCGGCTATCTTACCTTCGCACCTTCTTCTTCATACTGACTGCTCATGGCCGATCTGTTTCAAACCGCACCCGTTGCGCCACTCGCCGAGGCGCTCCGGCCGGCGAGCCTGGACCAGGTGATCGGGCAATCCCACCTGATCGGTCAAGGCAAGCCGTTGCGTCTTGCCTTCGAGTCCGGCAAACCGCACTCCATGATTTTGTGGGGCCCGCCGGGTGTGGGCAAGACGACGCTCGCGCGATTGACGGCGAGTGCGTTTGGCTACGAGTTCATTGCGCTCTCGGCCGTATTCGCCGGCGTCAAAGAGATTCGCGCGTCGATGGAAAAGGCCGAGCACAACCTGGCCCTGGGTAAAAAGACGATCTTGTTCGTCGACGAAATTCACCGCTTCAACAAAAGCCAGCAGGACGGCCTGTTGCCGTTTGTCGAATCGGGCTTGGTCACCTTCATTGGCGCGACCACCGAAAACCCGTCGTTCGAAGTGAACTCGGCCTTGCTGTCGCGCGCCCAGGTGTACGTGCTGCAGGCGCTCACCGATGACGAACTCAAGTCCCTGGTCGAGCGCGCTCAAGAAAAAGTGCTCACGCATCTGCTATTGGACGAAACGGCGGTGGATACGTTGGTGGGATACGCCGATGGCGATGCCCGCCGGTTGCTGAATCTCGTGGAGCAAACCGACACCGCCGCGCGCGCAGCCGGTGTGGACCGTGTGGATGCCGCGTTTCTGCAGAATGCGTTAACGCTCAATGCGCGCCGCTTCGACAAAGGCGGCGACAACTTCTACGACCAGATCTCGGCGCTGCATAAATCGGTGCGTGGCTCCAATCCCGATGCCGCCTTGTATTGGCTGTGCCGCATGCTCGATGGCGGTGCCGACGCCAAGTATCTCTCGCGTCGCATCGTGCGCATGGCTTGGGAAGATATTGGTCTGGCCGATCCGCGGGCGCTGCAAGTTGCCAACGACGCGGCCGCCACGTTCGAGCGGCTCGGTTCGCCCGAAGGCGAGCTGGCCTTGGCGCAGGCGGCCATCTATCTGGCCATCGCGCCCAAGAGCAATGCGGGCTACATGGCCTACAACGAAGCGCGCGCCTTCATCAAGAAAGACAAATCGCGTGAAGTGCCCGTGCACTTGCGCAATGCGCCCACCAAGCTCATGAAAGAGCTCGGTCATGGCCACGCCTATCGTTATGCTCACGACGAGCCTGAGGCCTATGCGGCCGGCGAGACCTATCTGCCCGATGGCATCGGCGATCCAGGCTGGTACCGCCCCGTGCCGCGCGGCCTCGAAATCAAGATCGCTGAAAAACTCGCGCACCTGCGCAAGCTCGACGACGACGCCAATAACGGCTGAGCGCCGCACCTGCGGCCGGTTTATCGTGACGGTCCAGTCGCGTTATGCTTGCAGACTATTCTCATAACCGTTTTTCAATAAAGCCCAAGACATGCTAGACCCTTCATTGCTGCGTAAAGACTTAGCCGCCGTCGTCGAGCGGCTCAACGCCCGTGGATATGCGTTCGACGTCGAACGTTTCAACACGCTCGAGTCTCAGCGCAAGGCGGTGCAGGTCAGTTGCGAAACGCTGCAGGCGCGTCGCAACGCGCTGGCCAAGCAGATCGGTCAGCTCAAGTCGAAAGGCGAAGACGCCAGCGCCGTGATGGCGGAGTCGCAAGCGATTCCCGTGCAGCTCAAGGCCGAGGAAGAGTCGTTGGCGGCGTTGCAAACGCAACTCAACGACATGTTGCTCGTCGTCCCCAATATGCCGCACGCCAGCGTGCCGCTAGGCGCGTCCAGCGATGAAAATGTGGAAGTGCGCCGTTGGGTGCCGGGTGCGGCCCAACCCACCGACGACCCGCAACCGCTCGCCTTCGAGGCCCGCGACCACGTGGCGCTCGGCGAGCCGCTGGGGCTGGATTTCGACATGGCGGCCAAGCTGTCGGGGGCGCGCTTTTCGTTCATGCGTGGGCCTATCGCGCGTTTGCATCGTGCGCTGTCGCAATTCATGCTCGATCTGCAGAGCGGCACCCATGGCTATACCGAGTGCTACACGCCGTATATCGTCAACGCGTCGACGCTGCTGGGCACAGGCCAGTTGCCCAAGTTCAAGGACGACATGTTTGCCGTCAGCAAAGGCGGCGAAGACGACGGTCCGGTGTCCGACGACCAAGGCAAGCCTTATGTGCGTGAAGACCAGTACCTGATCTCGACGTCCGAAATCACATTGACCAGCGTGGCCAGCGGCGTGATCACGCCCTTGGCTGACTTGCCGATCAAGCTGACCGCGCATACCCCATGCTTCCGCTCGGAAGCCGGCAGTGGCGGGCGCGACACGCGCGGCATGATTCGCCAGCACCAGTTCGATAAGGTCGAAATGGTGCAGATCACGCATCCCGAGCAATCTTACGAGGCGCTCGAAAGCATGGTGGGCCATGCGGAAGCCGTGCTGCAGGCCTTGGGACTGCCGTATCGCGTGATGCTGCTGTGCACGGGCGACATGGGTTTTGCGTCCGCCAAAACGTATGACCTCGAGGTGTGGTTGCCGGCGCAAAATACCTGGCGCGAGATTTCGTCCATCTCGAATTGCGAGAACTTCCAAGCTCGCCGCATGCAAGGCCGTTTCCGCAACGCGCAAGGCAAAACCGAATTGGTGCATACGCTCAACGGATCCGGACTGGCGGTTGGGCGCGCGCTGGTGGCCGTGCTCGAAAACGGTCAGCAGGCCGATGGCAGCGTGATCGTGCCCGAGGTGCTGCGCCCCTACATGGGTGGTCTGAGCACGTTGACGGCGTCTTAAGCTTGGAAGCGTAATTGGCACGCGCGTGGCTCGCGCGTTGCACTAGCGTTGCACATGTGCGGTACGTGCATTGGATGTAAGTTGTATGTGCGTTGTGTATGCGTAGAGCCTGCGCCGCAGCACATGGCACGGCACCGTTGCGGCAGGCAAGCCGACATCCCCGGGCGCGAAACCTGCGCTCAGGATGGCTCAAGGATTTTTAGGAGCCCCTGCAATGAGCAACACTTCCACGCAAAAAACCGAAGCGACCGTGATTGACGGCGCCGTACGATTCAACGCTGTGATGCCCGATGGCGAAACCCGTGTGTTTGAATTGTCCAGCGAAGCGCTAACGCAGCATTTTGGCGCCAAGGACGCTTCCGACGCCGCCCTGCTGGCCGCTTTCGAGAAGGGCCGTACCGAAATCATGGCCGCCGCCGGTAAAGCGCTCGATACCCCTGCCTCTGAAGACGCGATTCCCTTGGGTAGTGGCGACTTTTCTTGATCGTGAAGACGAAAAAAACGCCACGTTTGTATAACGTGGCGTTTTCATTTGGGCGGGGGTTTCAGCGATGGGTTTCAGCGACAGGTTTGTTTCAGCGACGGCTAATTAGCTTCAACTGTCGCTGACCAGTGCTGTCCCATCGCGTCAGTCGCGACCGCGCCGGCCGTGCCAATCGCCGCGATCGCCACCGCGGCCGCCGCGATGGTCGCCCCGCCAGTGGTCACGTCCGTGACCGTAGCCGCGCCAGTATGGCGGCGGGGGCGGAGGACCCGGGCGGTAGTACCGCGGCGCTTCGTACACAACGGCGGGTGGGTAGTACACCGGCGCTGGGGAGTAATACACGGGCGGGGCAGGGCGATACACCGGGCCGCCGTAGTAGTAGGGGCCAGGTACGCCGATATTCACCCCGATGTCCACGCGTGCCGAAGCGGAGGCCGAAGCCAGTACGCCTAGCGCTGCAAGTCCCGCAATGAGCCAACGTTTCATGATGCATCACCTCGCCGATGAATTCGGCTTTTGAAGAGAACGGCTCTATTTTCGCGTGTTTCGCGCGTCATAGGGAGCACGTGACGACGGCAATAGCGACAAGCCGCAACACCTCAACCGTCAATTTTTGGGCAGTTACAAAATAATTGGCGAGATTGCCCGAGCACCTTCATGGGCGCGGTTTTAGGCCGAAATCGATTGAAATCACTACCTTGAAGCCAGGTATGCCCCACTCGATTTACAAAAAATTACGAAATCGTTGGGGCATCAGGTTCAGGGATGGGTAGCGGCAGTGGCTTGTGCGGCCACGACGTACGCAGCCGTACGTATGCAGCCGTAAAAGCGCTGATCGACGGTGCGTGAGGCGGCTGGATCGCCAGTCGCAACAAAGCGCCCCGCAATTGCGGCGCGCTTTGTTTGAGGTGCAAGTCACCGAGGTGGTGCCAACCGTGCGTTGCCGACCCGGGCAAACGATCGACGGTTTACGCCACACTCATTTGCATCAACCGCCGGACTTAGCCTTGGCGGGCGTCTTGCTCTGCGCGATTTCGCGCACGCGCTGTTGAAGTTGCGGGTTTTGTTCGACGGCCTGGCCGATACCGTTGAACTCATCAACGGTCAAACCATCGGCATTGACGAGCTTGACCATCTTTTCGTCCGCTTCCTTGAAGATCTTTTCGCGCGCAGCGTCGTCCTTGGCGGACTCGATCTTGGGGCGGTACGTCTCGGCAAGGCCCGAGACTTTCTGGGCCGCACCGGTAAATTTCTGAAGCTGCGCATCCGAGGGCGTGGCGACAGCCGGCTGCATTTGAGACTGCGTGGGAGCTTGGGCAGCGGCGGGCGCGTTTTGGGCCATTACGGGGCCGAAAGACACGGCTGCGGCAAGTACTGTGGCTGAAAAAAGCGCTTTGGTCGATTTCTGCATGAAGCCTCCTAAGTCGTGTTCATGTCCGATTCATGATGACGACATGGTCCAGGAGGATCAAGTTTCCCTATGTGTAGTCATGTGTCGGCATGAGGATCCTGTGAAGATTCTCTGTGATTGCCCGGGCAATGTCGCATGATGTAAGTCGACCAAATAAAGTCCTACGACGATTTCGCAACGTTCGCATCACGCGACTTCCGTAAGGCTACGCCGATGGTGTCTCCACGATCTGCACGCGATCCGGGTAAAACGCCAGATAGTCTTTGATCTGTGCGACGGCATCGTACGGCGACTCGTAACTCCACACCGCATTGACTGAACGCGCATCGCCGCCTGCGATGCTGTAGTAGGCGCACTCGCCTTTGTACGGGCAATAGGTGCGATGCGCGGTGCGCGAAAGCAGCGACATATCGACGTCATCGCGCGGGATGTATTGCACGCCGGGATAACTGGCTTCTTTCAGCGTAACGGCCGCATGTGTATCGGCGATGACCTGACCGGCAGCCGACACCACGACGTGCGCGGGATTGGGCGTAATCGTAATGGGATGGTCGGGGCCAGGCTGTTTGATATCCGGCATGATGGGTGGCTCCTCAAGCGCCGCCATCGTGGCGGCAAATCAAGCATGGTCGAATCTTCAATATAGTCCTGCCATCGTTCCGCCACCACCGATGCGTGTGAGAAGTCACGCATCGGCGGCGCCTTTACTGCAATTGGAGGCGCGTGTCGCCGATCAGGAGATCGCGATCGGTTCGCGGCGCGGTGCGAACGGCGCCTGCTGCGATGTGTGCCGAAAGCGCGGAGACCCCCTCATCCGGCGGCGGGCCGCCATCCGTTTTGCCCACCGCGATGTCGAAGCCGTCAAAGCCCTCAATGCCGTCGGCACGCGCAAGCGTCCCGCTACGCTCCCATGTGCCCGCTTTGTTTTTCGTAAACACCCGGAAAATCTCGGCAATGCGGGGGCGTGAAACGCCAGGCACATACAGGATCAGGTCCTCGCGGCCTGTACCGGATAGGTCGGCGAAAATAACGCTGCAATGCGGTGGCTTGGTAGCGGCATCGGGGCGGTTGGCCATATCGATGCAACCATCCACATCGGAGAAATAGTCGCCTTCAACCGCTGGCCACCAGTCGGCGGGCACCGTTCTTCCAGCCGGAAACACCGTCATCGCTGGCATAGCGCGTACTTTCGGCCGACGATCCGAGTCGCTGATGTATTCTCCGGCCAACGATCGTTTGGCCAGCTCGGCAATTCTGGGATCGCGTTCGTTGGCTGCACCTTCGGCCAAGCGTTGCAAGGCATCGCGCCCGTATTGATCCGTTTGCGATCGCAGCATCCCAAACTCGAAATCTTCGAGTGACAGGCGACCATCGATCAATCGCTGCGTCTGGCTTTCGGCCGTAATGCGGCGAGGGTCGAAGAGCGACGTATTCAGCGCGGTGAGCACGCCAATCGCGGCAAAGACGGCCACGTAATTGGTGCGTGCCAGGATGGCGTGAAACCGCGTGGCACGCAGCGCGGCGTACAGGTAACCCAAGCTGTAGATCACCGCCAGCAACGCGGCGAAGGCCGCCCATATGCGCGATACGGTCCACCCATATTGGTCGACGCGCACGCCCACGTTGTAAAGCGCCAGTGCGGCGAGTGGCAGCAGGCAGTACAGGCTCCAGCGCAACACGCGTTGCAGGCGCGGGCCGAAGGGGGCGGTGTCACCGCCATCCTGCCACGTCGCGTTGACCAGCTTGATCCACACGCCGGAGAACCCGATCAGTACGCCCGCCGAGAGCGTCCCCGCACGTAATCCAAACGCGAGTTGCGCGAGCAAGGCTACGGCAAACGTCACGCCCAGAACGCTGGCCAACGGCAGCATCCAGGCACTCAGCGTAAGCCATGAGCGCTGCAGTACCGTGGCCAACTGCGGGCGGCGTTGAATCCCGATCAGCGTGATGGCGAAGGCCACCGGCACGGCGGCCAGCCAAAACACGGTTTCGGCGAACAGACTTTCCAGGAACGTCATGCCGATCATGGCGAACATCTTTGCGCCCAGATAGAGCAACGTCAGCACGCACATCGACAGGGCGCCTGCCAGAACGCCTTGCACCGCAATGCGCCATGCCGCTCGAAATACCTGGGGGTAGTCGCCTAATGGCTGACGGCGATCGAAGGCGCCGATCAAGGGCAACAGAATGAAGCCCAGCATGGCGGTGAGTACCGTCGTGCCCATCAGTTCGTAGCCCACCATGGACGCGCGCTGCTCTACCGGCGCCAGATTGCCGAGCGGGACCAGGCTAAGCGCGCTCAGCGCTGGCAGCGCAACGCCGTAAATGACGAGGGCAATCATCCAGCGCGTGCGCGATCGCATATCCGCCAGCATGGCGATCGCCAGTGGCAGCAGCCACGACCAGTGCAACGGAAACGCGAGTATCCATCGCTGTGCCCAAGGTATTTTCGCGGTCGTCAGTACGCTGTGATAAATCACGGCGAGGATGGCGGCGGCAATGCCGCAGATCAAAACGATCTTGTCCGAGCGGCCCCAGGCAGTGGGGAGGCGCGATGGGGGAGCAGCGTCGAGCGGGTCGACCGGCGGTAGCGGTTGCGAGGGCGTCACGTGAAGGGATTACCGTGGTTGAAAAGGGTCGGGCGTTTATACAGGATTCGCCATCGACCATCGGCATCGTTGAGATTTTGAAACCTTTGCATCAGGCGCTTTGTGCCCTGCCGCCGACCAGGCGGGTCTGGCGCAACGTCTACACTGTGGCTGGATTTTCAGGAAGGACGAGACCCGATGTGGAATGGACCGGCGTTCGATGGCGCCAAGATCGCGTTGCTATGTGGCGCAAACGTATTGACCTATCTTCGCGACGATAAAGACGGTATTCCGTTTCGTGGCATGTGGGATCTGGCCGGCGGTGGGCGTGAGGGCGATGAGTCACCCATTGCCTGCGCGCTGCGCGAAACCCGCGAGGAATTTGGATTGATCGTCGATCCGGAACGTGTGGTGTGGGAGCGCTTGCACGCGCCGCTCGAGGCGGGCGGTTTGGGCAGCTATTTTTTTGTGGCCCGCATCGAGCAGGAGGCCGTTGACGCCATTCAGTTTGGCGAAGAAGGGCAGCAGTGGTCGCTGATGCCGATCAATGCGTTTCTGAAGGAAGTGAACGCCGTGCCGCATTTGAAATCACGCTTGGCCGCTTACATGCTCGGCATGGCGATGCAGGCAGCGCGCTGATCGGGATCATTCCATCGGCGTCCGATCGAACGGAGGTAGGCGGCGAGATAAACCGCTTCATCCTCGCAGAGATGTCGGCAGCGCAGTGCCAGGCAGTCGGATGGCGACTGTGCCGCCACGACCACACCCGCTTGCCACACCTGGATCTGCCCGAGGCGCGAAAGGTCGAACTGTGCGCCAACGGCCGCGAGCCGGACGAGATCGACGGATGGATGCAGCGTGCACACCTCGTAGCGCGCGTCACGGGGCGGGTGTGGCGTGCTGACGAGATCCGATGCGGTGCCTTGTGCGGAAAACGTAGGGTCGCGCCCAACGTCGATCAGACGCCTGCGCGCACCCGGGGGCGACCCGCACAGAAACAGCGCTTTGACGGGCGGCAGGGTGATGACTTCGGGTATTGCGCGGGCCGGCGCCGCTGCATGCGTGTGAACTCTGGTGCGGCGAAACGCGGATAACGCCGTCATGGCGCGAGCGATAAACATCATGAGCGAAGAGCGCGTATCGCGGCTCCGCCTGCACCAGGATCAGGCCGAAGGAACGTCGCGCGTCGAGTTGAGACACGCGCAATCTATCGCGATATCGGCGCGGAAAACGCCGCTATCGCGCGGCGTTTTCAACTGGACTTGAGATCAGGGCGGCTGAGGCCAAGATGGCCCCGCAGTGTGCTCGCGTCGTACTCAGTGCGAAAGAGTCCCCGGCGCTGCAGCACCGGCACCACGTGATCCACGAAATCTGCGATCGAGCCGGGCAAGCTCGGTGGCATCAGGTTAAAGCCATCGGCGGCTTCGTTGCGAAACCACATTTCCATGCGGTCGGCGATCTGCTCGGGCGTGCCCACCATCGTGCAATGCCCGCCGCCCGCGGCAAGCCGGCCCAGCAACTGGCGCACGGTGGGCTGCTCGGTTTCGATGATGCGCAAGATCGTGCCGTAGCGGCCTTGCGGGCCTTTGAATTCGTGCATCGGCGGCAGTTTCGGCACCGGCGCATCGAGCTCCCACTGGCTGCAATCCTGTGCGGTAAAGGTCGACAACTGGCGTAGTGAGGCGTCCGCTGGAAGCAGCACATCCAGTTCACGCTGCTTGGCTTGTGCTTCGGCTTCCGTCGAGCCCACGTAGGTGACCAGGCCCGGCATGATGGGCACCGGGTCATGACGGCCGGCTTCCCGCACGCGCCGCTTGATATCGCGGTAGTAAGACTGCGCGGCGGCCATGTCGTAGGCCACGGCATAAATCGCCTCGGCGCGACGCGCGGCCAGGTCGCGGCCCTGATCCGACGCACCGGCTTGAAACAGCACGGGATGGCCTTGCGGCATGCGCGGTACCGTCAGCGGGCCATCGACGCGAAAGTGCTCGCCATGATGATCGATCGCCCGCACGCGATCGGGATGAGCATAGTTGCCGTGGCGATCGTGCAGCAGCGCATCGTCGGTCCAGGAGTCCCACAGCGCAAGCACGGCATCCACGAATTCTTCGGCGCGCGCGTAGCGCCAAGCGTGCTCGGGCATCGCGTCGTAGCCGTGATTGCGTGCCTCCGCGTCAAACATCGAGGTGACGACATTCCAACCCATGCGGCCGTGCGAGATGTGATCGAGCGACGCCATCAGGCGCGCCGCGTGAAACGGCGTGTAGAAGGTGCTCGATACCGTGCTGATCAAGCCGATATGTTGCGTGGCGCGGCTCATGGCCGACATTGCGGTGAGCGGCTCCAGAAACCAGCGGGGGCCGTCGGCCACCGTATCCACCGAAGCGCCATCGGCGAAGAACACGGCGTCGAACCTACCGCGCTCGGCGAGTTGTGCGAGTTCTTCGTAGTAGCTGATGTCGCCCAGGCGCTCGACGGCGGAGTCGGGGTGGCGCCAGGCCGCGCGGTGGTGACCGCACGCGAAGATGAACAGGTTCAGATGCAGCATGCGAGATGAATCGTTTTTCACGGTGTTGATTCGTGGCGTTAATTCTTGACGAGTCCACCATCGACCACGAGGTTCTGACCCGTGACCGAACGCGACCAGGGCGACGCAAAAAACATCAAGGCATCGGCAAATTCGGCCGGCGTGGTCACGCGTTTGAGCGGCGTGCTCGCGGCGATCAGATCGAACACCGCTTCGGGCGTGGCGGCCGACGCATCGGTCGTGCGCAGCAAACCGCCCGACACCATATTGACGGTGATGTTGTCGGCGCCCAGATCTTGCGACATCGTGCGTGTGAAGGCGAGCAGGGCGGCCTTGGCGGCGGTGTAGTCGTGATACGGCACCACCGGGTTCTGCACGAGATTGGTGCCCACGTTGATGATGCGACCGAACCCGGCTTCGCGCATGCCCGGCAGCGAGGCTTGAACGGTATTCAATGCGCCGCGCAGAATGCCTTCCATCTGCTGGTTCAGGCTTTCCCAGGTGAGGGTGTCGGCATGCGGGCGCGCATCGCCGTTGAACTGAAAACGGGGCAGGGCATTGTTGACCACGGTGGTGACCGGCGCGCCGAAATGCTTGCGCGCGGCGGCGATCATGGCGGCGACGCTTTCCGGTTCGCGCACGTCTGCGCGCACGGCGAGTGCGCGTTCGGGCGCTTCGCCTTCGATCGCTTCCGCGGCCGCTTCGCTATTGAGATAGTTGATGACCACACGCGCGCCTTCGCGCAAGAACGCGCGGGCGATGTGGGCGCCGAGCCCGCGCCCGCCGCCGGTCACAAGAACGAGCTGCTCATTTAAACGCGGTGACAGCGACGGGGTGGACATGGGTGGTCATCCTAAAAGACAAAGCCGCACGCGCAACAAAAGGCGGTGCCGGCGAACAAGCCGCGAAATTAGCACATCCGGCATCGCCGGCGCGCATTGACAAACGGTAGGCGCTTGCCTACTCTTGCCGCTTGTTCCTGGGGGAGCCCTGTCTGGGCTGAGATTCCGCGTCTTGCGGTCACCCTTCGAACCTGATCCGGGTCATGCCGGCGAAGGGAAGGAAATCGTTATCCATCTTTGCGCCTGCCTGCCCGGTTTTTTTGCAATCCGGCATCGCTGCAGTCCCGTCGTGGTCGACGTCCCTCAATCGGGCGTCGTGCAGCGTGTTGTCACTCCGCAGGCTTTTCATCATGCGCAGCACCGCATCCGTTATCACGTGGCTGATCCTGTTCAGCGGCGGCTTCGCGCTCGCCAGTGTGTTGTACGCCCGCCGCGTGTTGGGCGGTCTCGAAGATTACGTCATTGCACGCAATAGCCAGAACACGCTGGCCACGATGGCGACCTTGCTGGCGTCCACGCTGGGCGGGTGGATCCTCTTTTCACCGGCGCAAGCCGCGGCCTGGGGCGGTATCGGCGCGGTGCTGGGCTACGCGATCGGCGCGATGTCGCCGCGCTTGGCGATGATTCCGTTGGGCAAGCGGATGCGCGAGGTGATGCCCGCCGGCCATTCGCTCACTGAGTTCATCATGGCCCGCTACGGCCGCGGCATGTACGGGCTCACGCTGGCCATCATGCTGTTCTATCTCTTCATCGCGCTGTCGGCCGAAATCACCGCCATCGCCAAGCTCGTCACCCTCATTGCGCCCGTACCGCTGTGGCAGACGGCCGCGATCGTGATGGCCGCCACGTTGATCTACACGTCGTACGGCGGCTTGCGTGCCTCGATCTTCACCGACAAAGTACAGGTGCTCGTGATCCTGCCGCTTTTGGGTGTGCTGTTTTACTTTGGCTGGAAAGCCGCGGGCGGCGTGATGCCCACCATCGACGCGTTGCGCATCAGCGCGCCGCAGATGTTGAGTTTTTCCGATCCCGTGGGGATCAAGGCAGGGCTCACGTTTTTCGTGGCCATCCTGCTTACCGGACTTTTCCATCAGGGTGCCTGGCAGCGCATCTACGCCTCGCGCGATGCCGGCACCGTGCGAAACGGCTTTCTGTTTGGCGGGCTGATGGTGATGCCGTTCATCTTCATCATGGGCCTGTTTGGATTGGCGTTCAAAGCCTTGGTGCCCAATGGCGACAGCTCGGTCGCCGTGTTTGCGCTGATCATGCCGCACATCCCCGACTGGTTTGCCTTCGCCCTGATTCCGTTGGGACTGGCTTTGGTGATGAGCACGGCCGATAGCGCCATCAGCGCGGTGTCGAGTTTGATCGCGATCGATCTGGGGCGCCTGCTGCCCAACGCCACCAGCCACAAGATGATGCAGTTGTCGCGGGGCTTGATCGTGCTGCTGGCGATCCCCGTGATGATCGTGGCCGCGCAGGGTTACAGCGTGCTGTATCTGTTCCTGCTCGCCGATCTGCTGTGCTCGGCGGCGGCCTTTCCGGTGTTTTATGGGTTGTTCAGCAAGTATCACGATGGCAAGCGCGCCGTGGTGGGTACTGCGTTCGGGTTGGTGACAGGGCTGCTGTTGTTTCCGGCGCCGGGTGAAAAGCCGGTATATCTGCTGGAGTCGTTTCTGGTTGCGACCTTTGTGCCGGTCGTGGTCATCCTGTTGATGCAGGCGTTCGCCGGCAAGACGGCCAAGGTGTTCGAGTTCTCGACGCTGGCGGCCGCCGTGCGCAAGCTGGATCGCTGAGCGCCTTCGGCGCAGTTCAATCGACAGCCTCACATGCTGGGCGTTGCAAGCGAGAGATACCCGCCATGCGCGGGGCTCGACGCCATCTCGCGCATCAACTCGCGCAGCGCCTCGTGCACCACTTTGACTGCCTGCGTAAGCGGCCGGCTTGAGGCCGTGGCCAGCATCAATTTGGTGGACACATTGGGGTTGATCAGCGTTCTGGCCACGACGGTGCCGGCCGTCAATTCGGCCTGGAAGGCAGGTGCCGCCAGTACCGTATGGGCCATGCCGCGCACCACGATGTCGTTCATCAAATCGAGCGCGTCGACTTCAAAGGCCACCTCGAGGGTGACGCCCGCCTGACTGGCGGCGTACTCCACTGTGCGCCGCAGGCCGTGATTTTTGGTGGGTAGTACGAGCGGCAGGCCTTTCAACTGTTTCACGTCAATGTCGGTCAGCCGTCGCGCGGCGGGTGAGAGCGCTTGCTTGGGCGAGACCAGCGATAAGCGCAACGCCGCCAGTGGATCGACCACCAGATGCTGTGAGCGGCGTGCATCGTGCAATACCGCGATATCCACTCGTGCATTGGTCAGCCACTCATGCACATAGCCGCTGTAGCCGGTCACGATGTTCAATTGAATGCGGGGGTGCTTCTGCCACAGGTCGGCGATCAACCGCATCCCGATCATTTTGCACAGGGTAGGCGTGAGCCCAACCGTGACTTGGCCTGACGGCGATCGCTGATCGTCGTGAAATGCGGATACCACCGCATCCATCTGCCGCAATAGCGGGCGTAAGCGATCAAGCAGTTTTTCGCCCTCGGGTGTGAGCGATACGCCGCGGCCGTTGCGATACAGCAAGGGGCAGCCGCATTCTTCCTCGAGCTTTCGTACTTGGCGGCCGAGTGCCGACTGCGCCACGCCGATCACGGAGGCCGCTTTGGAAAAGCTGCCGTAGTCGGCCACCTGGATCAGGTTTTCGATCTTTCTCAAGTCCATTGCGCCACCGCCATCAAGTACTTGTGTGCGTGCAGTTTATGTATATCTGATAGCCCAAGTATGCCTATTTGGCACATCCGCAGCAATCTACACTGCGCTGATTCGAGGCCGATGGCCGGTTTCTTTTCCTCATGAGGATGGCGTGCCGATGACTGCGTTGACCAAGTTGAATACGTCCGCCCACGCCTTGCTCCATACGTTGACGGCAAATGGGGTCGACCGGGTTTTCGTCGTTCCCGGCGAGAGCTACCTCGGCGTGCTCGACGCCTTGAGCGACTTTCCGCTGGTGGATGTGGTGACCTGCCGGCACGAAGGGGGCGCGAGCTTCATGGCATGCGCCGACGGCAAACTCACGGGGCGTCCGGGCGTGGTGATGGTGAGCCGCGGGCCTGGCGCCACCAATGCCGCCATTGGCTTACATGCTGCCCAGCAGGACGCCGTGCCGCTATTGCTGATCGTGGGGCAGGTGCCCAAGAAAGATCTGCGACGCGAGGCCTTTCAGGAAATCGATTATCAGCGCATGTTCGGGTCGATCGCGAAGTGGGTGTGCGAGGTCACGGCCCCTGAAGCAATCGCCACAGCGGCCTTCAAGGCAATGCGTGTGGCCGTGTCGGGCACGCCCGGGCCGGTGGTGCTGGTGATCCCGGAGGATGTGCAGCAGCAGGCCGTGGCGCAACCTGAATGGATCGCGCCGCCGCCCTGCGCGACCCAGCCGGATGCCGCTGGGCTCGCGCGCGTGCATGCACTGATCGCGGCGTCGACGCGTCCGCTCATCATCGCGGGTGGTGCGTTCGAAGCCGAGGGCGGGCGAGATGCATTGTTGGCCTTGGCAGAAACCTTCCATATTCCAGTTGCAGTGGCGTTTCGGCGGCACGACGTGTTTCCCAATACGCATCCGCTATATGCCGGCAACCTGGACCTGGCCAATCCGGCCGATCAACTGGCGGCATTCGAATCCAGCGATCTGATTCTGGCGCTCGGCACCCGGTTGGGCGACGTGACGACGCAGGGCTATGCGTTTCCCCAGTATCCCAAACCCTCGCAACGGCTGGTGCATTGCTTTGCCGATGCCCATATCGTCAATCAGCATTTCGCCGCCGATGTGGGCTTGGTGGGCGACCCTAAAGCATTTGCGCAAGCCTTGTGCACTTTGCCTGTTGCCGGCGATCGGCCCGCGCGCGAGGCGTGGGCCGCGTCGTTGCGGGGCATCCACGAGCGCCATGCGGCGTGGCCCGCGTGTGTCGCGCAGGATGGCATCCCCTTTGTCGACGTGGTGCACGCATTGGCCGACGCCGCTACGGACGACATGATGGTGTGCCTGGATGCCGGCACGTTTGCAGCACCCGTGTACCGGCACTTTCCCTTCGTCTATCCACAACGGTTGATGGCCTCGCAATCGGGTGCCATGGGCTATGGCGCGCCATCTGCGATCGCGGCACAACTGCGCCATCCGTCGGCGAGGGTAGTGTGCTTGATCGGCGACGGCGGCTTCATGATGACGGGCAATGAAATGATGGCAGCCGCGGAGCGGCAACTGCCGATTCTGTTCATTGTGTCGAACAACAATTGCTACGGATCGATCCGGCTGCATCAGGCGCGCACATATCCCGGCCGCTATGTGGGCACCAATCTGGCGAGCCCCGATTTCGTGATGATGGCGCGCGCGTTTGGCATCCAGGCGGAGTATGTGACGCAGGCCGACGCGGTGCGCGCCGCCATCGATCGTGGATTAAGCGCACGTGCGCCCTATTTCATCGAGGTTCGCACGAGCTTGGCCGCGATTCTGCCGGATGGTGTGGACAGCATCGCCGGCTTGAGACTGCGGCCGAACGCGGCATAGCGCCGCCGACCGGTGGCATAACGCGGCCGACCGGTGGCATCCCTCGGCGTCCTGCGGCATAACGCGCCCCGCCTCTGGCCTACCGGAAACTTTGCACCCGGCCTGCGCGCGAGGTTAAGGCTCACAATCCACCCGCCCAGGCGCCGACGCGTGTCGCCAGGATCCTGGGCCGGGTTCAGCCTTAGTTTTTGTAGCTCGGGTCTTTACGATCCATCAACCGAATCATCGCCGGCCATTCCAGTTCGCCGAAAGGCCGCCGCGTGGTCGGTTGATAGAGGTGGTGGGTCTTGTCGATCACGGCTTGCGGGGGCATCGTCAACTCACTGCCACAGGCCATCGCATCGACTTGCGACTTGCACGCCATCTCGAGCCAGTACAACGTATTGAAGGCTTGCGCGATGGAGGGGCCCACGGCAAGCAAGCCGTGATTGCGCAGGATCATCGAATCGTACGTGCCAAGATCGGCCACCAATCGATCGCGCTCGCTCAGGTCGATCGCCACGCTTTCATAGTCGTGATACGGAATCTTCGCAAAGCGCATCGCCGTTTGCGTGAGCGGCAGCAGGCCACACTTCAACGACGAGATCGCCATGCCGGCGCGTGTGTGGGTGTGAATCACGCATTGCACATCATGTCGTGCCGCGTGCACCGCACTATGGATCACATAGCCGGCAGCGTTGATGCCGTGCTCGGTGGTGTTGCCCAGCACGTTGCCCGCCAGATCGATCTTCACCAGATTGGAGGCCGTGATCTCGTCGTACATCAAGCCATACGCGTTGATCAGCAGATGATCGTCGGTGCCGGGAATGCGCGCGGTGATGTGGTTGTAAATCAGATCGCTCATGCCGAAATGCGCCACCAGGCGATAGCACGCGGCCAACTGCACGCGTGTTTCCCATTCCTGTTCGCTGAAGAGCGTGCTGACATTATCGGTGACGTTGTCCCTGCCGGTGCTCAATTGTGCGCTGTGTTGCCGACTTTGCGGTTGTGCCTGTTGCATGTATTTGTCTCCTTCTTTACTCGCTTGGTTTGACGTTGAATGCCTTGACGATTTTTCCCCAGGCGTCGTAGTCGGCCTTCATGAAAGCACCGAACTCGGCCGGTGTATTCGTGGTGCGGACTTCCGCGCCCAGGTCGGTCAGCTTCTGCCGCAGGGCAGGATCTTGCAGGGTGGCGTTGACTTCTCGAGCCAATCTATTCTGGATGGCGCTGTCGATGCCGGCCGGCGCGATCAATCCCAGCCACGCGCCCATATCGAAGCCGGGATACCCTTGTTCGGCCACCGTGGGCACATCAGGAAATAGCTTACTCCTTACCGGCGTGCTCACCGCAATCGCCCGCAAGCGGTTCGATTTCACCATCGCCAGCGTCGACATCATCGTGTCGAAGGTCGAGGTCACGCGGCCGCCGATGATGTCGGTCTGTACCTGGCTGCTGCCCTTGTACGGGACGTGCGTCATGGTCGTGCCGGATTTCGCCATCAGCACGGACATGATGAGGTGGCTGGTTGTGCCGACCCCCGTGGTGGCGTAGGTGACCGTGTTGGGTGAGGCCTTGGCTTGGGCGAGATATTGCGTCAGGTCCCGCGCCGGATTGTCCGGACTCACCACCAGCAGATAGGGCAGCCATACCAGCATGCCGATCGGCGCGAAATCCTTGCGCGCGTCATACGTCAGGTTGGAATAGACGTGCGGGTTGATCGCTTGCGGCGCCGAGGCGCCGATCATCAGCGTGTAGCCATCGGGCTTGGCGCGCGCGCCCATCGCCGCGCCGATCGAGCCGCCCGCACCGGGCCGGTTGTCGACGATGAATTGTTGACCCATACGTTGCGTGAGTTGCTCACTCAACATGCGGGCCACCGCATCCGTGGCCGTGCCGGGCGGAAAGCCGACGATGATTGTCACCGGCTTGGTGGGGTAGGCCTCCTCGGCGTGCGCGGCCCCGTTCGCTATTAACAGGGGCATCGCTGCGATAACGGTCGACAGTGCGCCCAGCCAGGCGCGGCGCGCGGGCAGCCGTGTGCAAATAGATAAAGCGAAATGCATGACAAGTCTCCGATTCTTATTGATGGACTCGCCATGCGTTTCACCGTGATGGCGCGCCTGCCGCCTGTTTTGCCAGGCGTACAGGGCACGATTGCATGTCTGTTTCATTGCGACAAGCATGCGCGCGAGGTAGCAGATAGCGCGGTTTTGCACAGATGGTCGGGTAAGGATGTTGCGATGACATGAGCGTGCGGCGATTACTCCAGCGACACGTTCGCGGCTTTCACAACCTTTTCCCACTTGGGAATTTCACGGGCCACAAGCTGCTTGAATTCTTCCGGGGTGCTCGCCACGATCTCCACGCCTTGTTCGTTCACCTGCTTGACGACTTCGGGGCGTCGCAGCACGGCGGCCATGTCCTTGTTGACGCGAGCAACGATATCCTTGGGGGTGCCGGCCGGCGCCTGCACGCCAAACCACACGGTGACCTCATACCCCGGCACGCCTGCTTCCGCCACGGTAGGCACCTCAGGCAATTGCGTCGTGCGCTTGGTGCCGGTCACGGCCACTGCGCGCAGTTTGCCCGCCTGGATATTGGGCAGCACATTGGGCACGTTGTCGAACAGCACATCGATATCGCCGGCAAGCAATGCCGAGACGGCCGGGGCGCTGCCTTTGTAGGGAATGTGCGTGAGCTTGACGTCGGCCATCATCATGAAGAGCTCCATGGAGAGATGGTTGGACGAGCCCGCGCCGGTCGAGCCGAAGTTGATCTTGCCAGGATTCTTCTTCGCCGCAGCCAGCAGATCTGCCACGCTCTTGATCGACGAATCGCTGCGCACGGTGAGGATGTTTTGCGTGCTGCCCGCCCAGATCACCGGTTCGAAATCGCGCACGGCGTCGTAGGGCAGCTTGGCGCCGTAGAGCGCTGGAAGCGCCGAAAACGGGAGCGGTGTGATCAGGTACGTGTAGCCGTCGGGCTTGGCGCGCGCCACATACTGATTGCCGATCAGGTTGTTGCCGCCGGGGCGGTTTTCCACCACTACAGATTGGCTCCAGGCCTGCGTGAGATGCTGGCTCAGGATGCGGGCGAGCGTGTCGTTAAAGCCCCCCGGCGGGTAGGGCACCACGATCGTGGCCTGGTGCGAGGGGAAGTTCTGTGCCAGCGCGGTCGAGGCACTGCCAAGCGATGCCAGCGTCATGCACGCAAGTGCCAACGCCTTTTTCAGTCGTCTCATTCCTGTCTCCTCGGCCCTTGTTGAGCCTGTGTTTTATGGCTGTGCTTTGAGGCTTTGTTCCAAATCCATGTTCCGAGGCGTCACTTTGAGGCTTTGCTCTGAGGCTTCGTTCCGAGGCTTCGCTTCTATCGTTGCGACGCAACCCTGCGTTTAAAACTTCACGACGTAACCCGGCCCATCGATCAAGGGATACTGTTTGAACAGATCCTCATCCACCTCCACACCCAAACCGGGTCCCAAAGGCGGCTCGACGCAACCGTCGGCACCGATCTCGAAGGTAGCGCCGAACATGTCGCGGAACGGATTAAAGTGCGACACGCATGCCTCGAAGTAGCCGGCGTTCTCTGTGGCCGCCAGAAAGTGCAGGCTGGCCGCGTGATTCAAACCGGTGGCGGAGCTGTGCGCATGAATCGGGATGCGGAAAGCGGAGGCGAGCGCCGCAATGCGAATGCCTTCCGTGATGCCGCCGGTCTTGGACAGATCCGGCTGCCAGATCTGCACCGCGCCGGCTTCGAGCATCTGGGCGAACTCGAAACGCATGAAGTGGTTTTCGCCGGCGGCGATCGGCACCAGAGGCGTGATCTTGGCGGCTTCGCGATACGAGGCGAAGTCATTGCAGGCAAACGGCTCTTCCAGCCAGCCGGCCTGCACTTCCGCCAGCACGGGCAGCACGCGGCGCGCTTGCGCGATCGTGTAGTTGGTATTTGCATCGGTGAGGATATCGATATCGTCGCCCAGCACCTTGCGCACGTGTCTGATGCGGGCGATGTCGTCCTGGGCGGTGTCGCCGAAGCGCAGCTTGACGGCTTTGTAGCCGCGGGCCACATAGCTTTGGGCTTCGTCGGCCAAGCTCTCGGGCGGCTGGAAGCCCATTGCGATGCCGCCGGCATAGGCGGGAATACGGCGGCGCGACCCACCCATCAGCGCGTACACCGGCAGGTTCACGGCCTTGCCGCGGATATCCCACAACGCCATGTCGATGCCGGAGTACGCGAGTGCGGCGCCGGCACCCAGGCCATGGCTGGAGAACTGCATGCGGTGAATGCGCTGCCAGGCACCGATCACATCGGTGGCCTCCAGGCCGATGATGAGGGGGGCGAGCGTGTTGTGGATCAGGCTGACGATGGCGCCGGCGCTGCGTCCCGGATGGGCTTCGCCGTAGCCGACGATGCCGTCATCGGTTTCGACGCGCACGATAATGGCGTCGCGCTTGAGGGTGCTGCCGATGCCCATGGCAACAGTCTTGCCCTCAGGCAGGCGAAACGACAGCGGAATCGCCGTCACCTTGATGATCTTCAATGTTGTCTCCTCGGATCGGTTACCAGTGGTCCGTTCTCATGTGACTTCGGTATAACACGCAGCGCTCTTGGTGCGATGCAGAAGCGATATCGGGAGGATGGGGGATTGTGTCGTGGGTGTGTAGCCAATTACCAGACAGATGAACGTTTTCAGATATTTTCATACCCATAATAATTACGGGTATGAAGAGCCGCTTCCCTTTCGAATGAACGATGCAACGGTCCTTAGGATCGTGCGCAAGCTCGCAACTGACTCAATGAATGTACGACTTTTGTCGCACGCGAAGCTGCGCATGCGCCAACGCCGAATCACCATGACGCAGGTGTACGCGTGCCTATGTCAAGGTGTCATTGCCGAGCCTACCCACCAGGATGTCAGGGGGGATTGGCGTTTCACCCTGACGCATCGGCACGCGGGAGACATCGTCATTGTTGCTGGTGCAATCAAAAAAGATGACAACGGCGAGTGGGTCGCAGTCATCACCGTTTTCTTAGAGGGTGATATCCATGTATCACTACACAGAATCAGGACTTCGAAACATTTATCTTTCGAATGGGTATAAGACCTTCCGGGACGATGACGGCACCGCCGTCTCGATAGCACACGCGGATGATTTACATCGTGTTATCGGAAGGTCCTTGGCAAGTAAGCCGCACCTGACGGGCACTGAACTTCGCTATCTCCGCAAGGAAATGGGCCTGTCGCAGAAAAGGCTTGCCGATCTGCTCGGCACCTCGGAGCAAACGGTTTCGCTATGGGAGCGTCATGGCAGGATGCCAAAAGGATATGACCGATTGGTAAAGTTGCTCTACGTTGAATATCTCGATGGCAACGTTAAGGTTCAAGCCTGGATCGAACGGCTGATTGAACTCGACCTGCACCATCAGGATCGCGTAGTGTTTCAGACAACGAAAAGCGGCTGGAAGCTAGCCGCTTAACGTTCAACGCGCGCTCAACGATTCTTCGGCGTGCTGCCCGCGCCCAGATCCCAATACACGCCTGCCATCAATTGCAGCGCTTCACCCAGCAAGGCAGGCGGCAAGTGTTCGTTGGGCGCATGCTGCGAGCAACCGGGATAGGAGTGCGGCACCCACACCGTCTTCAAGCCCAGCACATCGGTAAAGATATCGTTGGGCAACGATCCGCCGAGGTTCGGCAGAATGGCCGGTTTTTTGCCGCTCGTCTTGGCCAGCGACGCCACCACCCATTGCACCCAGGCGTCGTCGGGATCGATCCGGGTGGCATGAAACATCACCTCGCGCGTGGGGGTGATGCTCACCATCGGAAAGCCCTGGCGGTCCAGATGGCGGCGCAGGGCCGGCAGGATTTCGTCGGCGTCGATACCCACCACGAAGCGCAACTGGCAACGCGCCCAGGCGCGCGGCGGTATCGCGTTCACGGGCGTATCCGGATTGCCGGTCTTGTAGGCCAGCACTTCAAACGCGCACCAGCCGAATACGCGCTCGGCAGGCGACAGGCCCGCTTCGCCCCAGGCCGGTTCGATTTCCGGACCATCTACGCCGCCATCTACTTCACAGTCGGCCAGCGCGCGGCGCACCGATGCCGGCAGTTCTTTCGGCACCCATTCCGGAATGCGGATCTGACCGGTCGGCGAGATGATGCTCGCGATGGCGTGCGCCAATTGCGTGCCGGGATTGGAGATCAGCCCGCCCCAGTTACCGGAGTGGTGGCCGCCGGCTCGTGCTTCGATCGCGAGATCGAAATTGACGCTGCCGCGCGACCCGAGAAATACCGTGGGCCGTTCGGCACTCAGGCGCGGGCCATCCGAGGCGATCAACAGATCGGCGCTGAAACGCGCTTTGTGTGCCTCGCACAGTTCGCGCAGGCCCACCGACCCCGTTTCTTCGCCCATCTCGATCAAGTACTTGGCGTTGAAGCCGAGCTTGCCGCGCGCTTCCAGCACCAGCCGCATCGCTTCCATGTTGATGGTGTGCTGGCCTTTGTTATCCGCAATGCCGCGGCCAAACCACACGCCTTCGTGCTCGGTCAGCGCCCACGGTTGGGTGCCCGCTTTCCACTCCGCATCCAGGCCGCGGATGGTGTCGCCATGGCCATACCCGAATACGGTGGGCAGCGCCGGGTCTTCGATGCGTTCGGCATACAGGAAGGGCGCGGCCGCCTCGGGGTGCGTGAGCGTTTCGCACGTGAAACCCATCGCTTCGAAGGCGGGCTTCATCAGGGTATCCAGATACTGCGCCAGCACAGGCGCGCGGTCCGGGTTCTGGCTTTCGGTCGGCATCTCGATGCGGGCCGCAAGCGTTTGGCGAAATTCGCCGGAATCGAAACACTTACGGGCCAGGGCGATGACAGCGTCGCGGGTCATGAGGGCAATGTCCTTTCTTCTGCGGGATAGAGGTGGCAGGCGATCAGTCCGTCGTCACGCTTGACGAGCGGCGGGCGTACCGTGCTGCAGTGGGGCATGGCATCCTTGCAGCGCGGATGAAACGGGCAGCCCGACGGTGGATTGACCGGGTCGGGAAAGGATAACCCCAGCCCCATATCGGGGATGCCCAATCCGGTTTCAGGCGTGAGCACCGACGCCAGCAGCGCCTGCGTGTACGGATGGCGCGGGTTGCGAAAGAGTTCGGCCGTGACGCCCGATTCCACCACGCGGCCCAGATACATCACCGCCACGTGTGTGGCGATGTGTTCGACCACGGCGAGGTTGTGGCTGATGAAGACGTAGGTGAGGTTGAACTCGCGACGCAACGCCATCAACAGGTTCATGATCTGTGCCTGCACCGACACATCCAGCGCCGAGGTCGGCTCGTCGCAGATTACGATCTCGGGATTCATCACCAATGCGCGCGCGATGGCCACGCGTTGCCGCTGGCCGCCCGACAATTGACCCGGCGTGTTGTCGGCCAGCCGCGCGGGCAAACCCACGCGCTCCAGCATGGCGATGGCTTTCTCCTGCTTTGGATTGGGCACGCCATGCACTTCGAGCGGCAACGACACGATCGAGGCGATGCTGCGACGCGGATTGAGCGACGAGTAGGGATCCTGAAACACCGGTTGCACCCGTCGCGCCATATCGCGGCGCGACATCGTGGTGATGTCCTGTCCTTCCAGCACCATGTTGCCGCTCGTGGGGGCGATCAGGCCGAGCAACATGCGCGCGAGGGTCGACTTGCCGCAACCGGATTCGCCCACGATACCGAGCACCTCGCCACGGGCGACGGTGAGGTCCACTCCATTGACGGCGTGCAGCGTACGACGCGGCTTGAACATGCCGGTGTTGATCGAAAAACTGCGGCTCAGTCCGCGGGCTTCTATCAGTGCGCTCATGCGAACACTCCGTCCTCGGTTTTGATGCAGCGCCATTGCTGGCCTTGCGGGGTGCGGCGCACGGGGATGTCGCCCGCGCATCGGGGCTGCGCGTAGCGGCAGCGGTCGCGAAAGGCGCAACCTTTCAAATCGCCCACCAATGATGGCACCACACCGGGAATCGTGCCGAGTTCGCCGCCGGGCAACGTGCGGCCGGGAACGGGGATACAGGCCATCAAGCCTTCGGTGTAGGGATGCATGGGCTGCGCGAAAATCTCATGCACCGGGCCTTCCTCGACGATCTGGCCGGCATACATCACCGCCACATTCTTGGCGATGCGCGCCACCACGCCCAGGTCGTGCGTGATGAGCACCATGGCAATGCCGAGCTCGGCTTGCAGGTCGGCCAGCAGCCGCAGGATCTGCGCTTGAATCGTCACGTCCAGCGCCGTGCTGGGTTCATCGGCAATCAGCAGTTCAGGACCGCACATCAACGACATCGCAATCATCACGCGCTGGCGCAATCCGCCCGAGAGCTGATGCGGATACTGGCCCAGACGTTGGCCCGCCGATGCGATGCCGACTTTCTCGAGCAGCTCGATGGCGCGGTCGCGCGCCTGCGCTTTGGAGGCGCGGCGATGATAGATGTAGTGTTCCATCAACTGCTCGCCGATGGTGTAAGCCGGATTGAGCGCCGTCATCGGCTCTTGGAAAATCATCGCCATCTTGTTGCCGCGAAGATTATTGATCCGGTTGCGTCCTGCCCGGCTCAAATCTTCACCCAACATCGACAGCGTGGTCGCGCTGCGTTTTGCGGCTTTCGGCAGCAAACCCATGATGGCGAGAGACGTCATCGATTTGCCGCAACCCGACTCGCCCACCAGACACAAGGTTTCACCGCGGCGCACGGTGAACGAAATATCGCGCACGGCATGGAGCGGGCCGCGCGCGGTGGCGATGTCGACATGCAAGCCTTGCACGTCCAGCACGATATCGTTGACGACGGCCGTGGCATTGGCGAAAGGGGCGTCGAGCACAGTGGTGGTTGGCATCGCGTCAGCCCCTTTCTTCAGGCGTGAGGAACTGGTGCAGCCCGTCGCCCGCCAAATTGATTGCGAAGATCAAGAGGGCGAGTGCGGAGCCGGGAATCGAGATCAACCAGAACGAGAAGAACATATATGCCTTGGCCTCGGAAATCATCAGTCCCCACGAGGGCAGCGGCGGTTGCACGCCCAAGCCAAGAAACGAGAGGGAGGCTTCCAGCAGAATCGCGCTGGCGGCTTCAAGGGTGGCGATCACGATCAAATGCGGCACAACGTTGGGCAGCACTTCGCCGCGCACGATGCGCCACGTCGAGGCGCCTGCCGCCTGTGCGGCGGCCACATACTCGAGCGAGCGCACCTGCTGCGTCGCGCTGCGCATCACGACCGCGAACCGGTCCCATTTCAGCAGTCCGAGCACGAGGATCACCACCCACAACGAGCCGCCGACGATAGCGACCGTGGCGAGCGCCACCAGGATCACGGGCATCGAAAGCCGCGTGGTCACGAGAAACGACACGACCATGTCGACGCGGCCGCCGAAGTAGCCGGCCGCCATGCCCATGACTGTGCCGATGATCCCCGAGATCAGCGCCACGCTCACACCGATCAACAGCGAGATGCGCGCACCGTAGAAGATGCGCGACAGATAGTCGCGGCCCAATTGGTCGGTGCCCAGCGGATGCAGCCACGAGCCTTTCGGATACCAGACGGGCGGGATGGTGCGATTGGCAAGATTCTGCACATAGGGATCGTGCGGCGAGAGCCACGGTGCGAGCAGGGCGATCAGCAGGATCAGCACCAGGATGCCACCGCCGGTAAAGAGCGCCTTGTTGCGCCAGATGCGGCTGGCGAGCGATCGGCGCGTGCCGCGGCCTGCACCGGGTGGCGGGCTTGCGGGCGGGCCATCGGCGATCGCCGCACCCGTGAGGGTCTGAGCCGATTGCGCCGCGGGCAACCCGGGCGGGATGGAAGGCGTGGTCAGCGACATGATCAGGACACCCGGATGCGTGGATCGAGCCACGCGTTGGCAATATCGGACGCAAGCGTCAACAGCACATAGAGCACCGAGAGCAGCAGCACGATCAACTGCATCACCGGGTAGTCTTTGTAGGTGATGCTTTGATAAGCGAGGTAGCCCAGGCCGTCGAGCGCGAAGATCGTTTCGATCACCACCGAGCCGCCGAGCAGATAACCCAGTTGCACGGCGGCGAGCGCGACCACCGGCACAATGGCGTTGCGCAACGCGTGCTTGAAGATCACCGTGTGTGCAGGCAACCCTTTGGCACGTGCGGTGCGGATGTAATCGGCACTCAATACCTCGATCATGCCGGCACGGATGAGCCGCATGAAGGCGGGCGCAATGTAGTAGCCCAGCGCGATGGCGGGCATCACGAAGTGCTGCCAGGTGCCGCTTCCCGATACGGGCAGCATGCGCAGGCTGATCGAAAACAGCATGATCAACAGCAGCGCAAAAAAGAAGTTCGGCAGGGCTTGGCCCAGCACCGCGATCGCCAAACAGAAACGATCGATGATGCTGCCTTTGTACAACGCGGCCAGCACGCCCAGCGGAATCGATACCGCCAGTGCCACGCCGAGTGCGGCCATGCCCAGCAGCAGGGTGGTGCGCAGCTTATCGAAGATCAGCGGGCCCACCGGCGTCTTGAAATACACCGACATACCGAAGTCGCCTTGCATGATCTTCCACAGCCAATCGGCGTACTGGACGACGATGGGCCGGTCCAGGCCGTAGGTCTTGCGGATCATTTCGATATCGGCCTGACGCGCGCCTTCTCCGGCCAGCGCCAATGCCGGATCGCCCGACAGGTGCAGCAGCAGAAAGGCCAGAATGGATACGGTCAACGCCACCAGGATGGCCAGTCCCAGGCGTTTGGTCATGAACGCTAGCATCGGTGCTTCGCCTTCTCGGTGCGTGCCGCGCGAGCCCTTGATGCGGGCCTCGCGCGGCGGGGAGACTTACTTCCAGCTCATGTCCCAGAAGCGCACGAGCTCATCGGGATAAGCCTTGAACGACACTTCATTATTGGCCACGTAGTACACCGGCAACGACCACAGCGGTATGGCGTACGCACGTTCGGCGATGATGCCGAGCGCTTCCTTGTAGACCGCCTTGCGGGCTTCGGGATCGATGGTGCGGTCGCCCTTGTCCAGCAGGTCGCGCACTTTCGGATCGCGAGTGATGTCGTCACCGCCGAAGCCGAAATACACCGGGATCGAAGCCGAGGCATCGTTCACCAGGTTCGAGCCCCAGGTCTGGTGCGTGAGCGCCGATTTGTTGGCCCGCGTCATGTCGCGCATCGCGGCGTACTGCAGGAAATTGAGCTTGGCCTTGATGCCCACGGCCTGCAGATAGTTGATGATGGCTTCAGTCTGGTTGCGCTCGCGGTAGGCGGCCAGATCGATCTCGAAGCCATTGGGATAGCCCGCTTCGGCCAGCAGTTTTTTCGACAAGGCCGGATCGTATTTGTAGACGGTTGCCCCATCCTGCGTGCAGCCGACCTGCGAGGGCGTGCAGATGGTATTGAGGAGCTCGGCACCGTCGCCCACGATGTTCTTGATGATGGCGTCGCGGTCGATGGCGTGCGCGATCGCACGGCGCACGCGCTCGTCCTTGAGTTGCGGTGCCGGCGTGCCGTCCATGATGTTCATTTGCATGAACACGATGCGCATGGTGTTGCCGCTGAGCACTTGCAGATTGGGCATGCCCTTCAACTGCTCGGCCTGATCCTTGGGCACGTGCATGATGAAGTCTTCGCCGCCCGAGATCACTTCAGCCATCTGCGTCTGGCGGTCGGGGATGAAGCGCACGACGACTTTGCCGATGGTGGGCTGGCGCTTGGGCGAGTCTTTGAAGTAGTCGGCGTTGCGCTCCATCGTGATGGATTTGCCCGGCAGATACTCCACCACCTTGTACGGCCCCGTGCCCACCGGCTTGGCGTTCATGCCTTGCGGACCCACCTCGGCGTAGTACTTGGCGGGGTGGATGGCCACGGTGGTCGACAGATACTCTTTGGCCGCAGGAAACGGCTCCTTGCTGATGATGCGCACTTTGTACTGATCGATCTTTTCGACCTTGTCGATCCAGCGCACGTTCTGCTGCGTGACGGCCTTGTTTTTCGGGTCGGCCACGAAGTTGAGGGTGTACACCACCGAGTCGGCGTCGAAGATTTCGCCGTTGTGGAACTTCACGCCTTGACGCAACTCGAGTTCGAGGGTTTTGTCGTCGACCTGCGTCCAGCTTTTTGCCAGCTGACCCTTGTACTCATTGGTCAGCGGATCGCGATACAGCAGCGTATCCCACACGTTGGCGGCGATGATGACGCCCACGCGTACATTGTTGAAATACGGATCCACGCTTTCGGGCGCCTGATCGTAGGCCATGCGCAGCGTGTCGTTCTTCTTGGCGGCAAAGGCATGGCCGGCCGAGAACATCAGGCCGGCCGCCAGCAAGGCTGCCGTCATGAGCTTGAACGGCAAGCCGCGCCCGGTCATCAGGGTTGAAACGGTGGGAACAGGCCTGCGCGGGGACGACGACGATGCTGCGTTAAAGCGACGTTCAGCCATGATATGGCTCCTCTGTACCGATACGGTGTTGGGGGCGGGAAGTGCCGAAAACGAATGCTGCAGTGAAAATCGTTAATGCTTGAAAAGCTAATTCGTACCCGTGGCGAGGGGCGCTTGCGCGCGCATGGCCTCGATCGCGGCGGTGCATTTGCGTTGCAGGTGTGCGTGCATGATCGCGGCCAATCGCACGCCATCGCGCGCCGTCAGGGCCTCGACCATGTCGATGTGTTCGCGCATCGCCTGGTCCCACTTCTCGCGGTTTTCGTTGGAATGGAAACGCAGGTTTTGAATGCGCAGGTTCAGCGTGTCGTACAACTGGCCCAGCAACGCGTTGTGGCTGGCTTGCTTGAGCAGGTTGTGGATGCCGCTGTTGGCCTTGTAGTAGGCCGGCAGATCCTGGCGCGCGTGGCTCGCCATCATCTCGAAGGTGAGGGCGCGGATCTCCGCGATCTCGGCATCGGTGGCGCGCTCACAGGCGGCTTTGCCCGCCAGCGCTTCCAGCGCGCCGATCACCTCGAAACTTTCGCGGATGTCCTGCTCTGACATCGCGATGACTTGCGCGCCCCGATTGGGTTCGATGTGCACCAGACCTTGCGCGGCAAGCAATCTGAACGCTTCGCGTAACGGCGTGCGCGACACACCGAGCACATCGCAGAGTTCGCGTTCGTTCAAGCGCGCGGCGGGCGCCAATTGGCCTTCCGTAATCATCTGGCGCAACTGCGCCGCCACGGTCGACGGCAGGGTTCTGCTGTCGGTCGAGACGGAGCTGGGTGCAGCGGCGGATGTGGGAATAGCGCTCATTGGTATACAAAATCTGGACTGCGTTGGAGCACTATATGTCAGACCTTTCTGAATGGATTGATGGGGAATACCCTAAATTCTCAGCGTAAAAACAATAGGATAGAGTCCTGTCACGCAGAGATCTTCGTCTTCAACGTTCAGATCGTCCGATCGGGTCGTGCGCGCTTTGGTATGCCAGTACAACGTTGTATACAAATAATGTTTGGAGACCATGCATGCTTGCCCTCAATGCCCATCCGTCGGGACGCCACTTTCTGCAGATTCCGGGTCCTACCAATGTGCCCGATCGTGTGCTGCGCGCCATCGATCAGGCGACCATCGATCATCGCGGCCCGCAGTTCGGCGAGTTGGGGCGGGCGGTATTGCAGGGGATGAAGGCCATCTTCAAAACCGAAGCGGATGTGGTGATCTATCCCGCCTCCGGCACCGGCGCCTGGGAAGCGGCACTGGTCAACACAATGAGCGCGGGCGACCGCGTGTTGATGGTCGAAACCGGCCACTTTGCAGCGCTGTGGAAACGCCTCGCCGAACGGCTCGGTCTAGTGGTGACGTTTGTGCCGGGCGACTGGCGCCATGGTGTGGATCCGCGCGTGATCGAGCAGCACTTGCGCGAAGATGCCGCACACAGCATCAAAGCCGTATGCGTGGTGCATAACGAAACGGCCACGGGTGTCACCAGCGACATCGCTGCGGTGCGCATCGCCATCGACGCCGTGGCGCATCCTGCATTGTTGTTGGTCGATACGATTTCGTCGTTGGGCTCCGTCGATTACGCGCATGACGCGTGGGGTGTGGACGTCACCGTGGCGGGTTCGCAGAAAGGCTTGATGCTGCCGCCGGGCTTGTCGTTCAACGCCATCAGCGCCCGCGCGCTGGCGGCTAGCGAGCACGCGTCATTGCCGCGCGCGTATTGGGACTGGCGCGACATGCTCGCGGTCAATCCGTCCGGTTATTTTCCGTACACGCCCGCCACCAATCTGCTTTACGGGCTGCATGAGGCATTGGCCATGTTGCAGGCCGAAGGACTGGATCGCGTGTTTGCACGGCATCTGCGTCATGCCGAAGCCACACGCCGCGCCGTGCAGGCGTGGGGGCTCGAAATCCTGTGCCTGGACCCCGCGCGCTACAGCCCCGCGCTGACCGCCGTGCTGATGCCTGGTGGTGCCGGCGCCGACGCCTTTCGCAAGGTGGTGCTCGAGCGTTTCAACATGTCGTTGGGACAAGGGCTGGGCAAGATGTCGGACAAGATCTTTCGCATCGGCCACCTGGGCGACTTCAACGACCTCACGCTGTGCGGCACGTTGGCCGGCGTGGAGATGGGGCTGGTTGCCGCGGGCGTGCCGCACCGGAGCGGTGGGGTGCAGGCGGCCATGGAATATCTGGCGGCTTAGACCAGCGATCAGCAGACCACGATTAGCAGCAATCCGATCTCAGACAGCCACTATCAGCGGTCGAGAAAATATCGGCCAATCATTCCAGTTCAATACAAGGACAAGGCTTTCGATGAAAAACGCGTTAATGCAGGACGCCATTCAATTTGCCGTCGATCATGAATCCACCTGGGACCGCAGCGTCACGGGCGTGTGGGGCGTTCATCAGCAGGATCCGGCACCCTACAACCGGTTGCTGGGCCCGGTGCATGATCGCGGTCCGGTCGCCGGCGTCGTTCTGGTCGATGGCAAGGAAGTGGCCAGTTGGGGCGAACCCGACCGCGCCGATCTCACGTTCAGTGTGGCCAAGATGTACCTTGCCTTGCTGACGGGCGTGGCCCACGACCGCGGGCTGATTCCGGATCTCGACGAGCCCGTGCGCGAGCGTGCGCCGGGTATCGGCTTTGACGAAGGTCAGAATGCCGACATCACTTGGCGCCAGCTGTTGCAGCAGACCAGTGAGTGGGAAGGCGAACGCTTCGGCGTGCCGGATCAAGTGGACCGCTATCGCGCCGTCACCTTCGGTGATCCCCCTGCAGGCAAGAAAGGCGATGCACGGCCGTTGCAAAAACCGGGCACCTACTGGGAATACAACGACGTGCGCATCAACCAGCTCTCGCTGGCGTTGCTGACGGTATTTCGCAAAGCGCTGCCGGAAGTATTTCGCGAGGCCATCATGCGGCCGATCGGCACCAGTGAAGATTGGCAGTGGGTGGGTTACGACACGTCATGGGTAGAGATTGACGGCCAGCGCGTGCAATCGGTGCCGGGCGGCTCGCATTGGGGCGGCGGCATGTCGGTCAGTGCGCGCGATCAGGCGCTGGTGGGCGAGATGCTGTTGAACGGCGGTCGCGCGAAGGACGGTACGCAAGTGCTGTCGGAAGATTGGATCCGTCAGATGCAGGAACCGTGCGGTCTCGCGCCGTATTACGGCTTTCTGATCTGGTTGAATCACAACCAGAAGATGTTCCCGAGCGTGCCGGCGTCGAGCTTCTTTGGCGTGGGGGCAGGGAGCTCGTTTACGTGGGTCGAGCCCGAGCGCAAGATGGTCGTGATCGTGCGCTGGCTGAACTCGGCGCATGCGGACGAACTCTTCGGGAAGATCTTGAAGGCGGTGGATGCCGAGGCGTAAGGCCTTCATCCGCCGTAGTGCGCAGTAACGGCGGCCCCGAGGGATTCCTCGGGGCTTTCGATTATGACCGCAGCTCAGCCGATCTTGTCTTGCGTTTTCGTGTCGAAGTCGCTCGCCTCATGGCGCTCCAGCAATTGGCTCGATGGTTCGCCCCGGGTGCGATTCACCATGCGGCCACGCTTGACTGCAGGGCGATCGCCGATCGTGGCAGCCCAACGTTGGACGTGTTTGTATTCATGCACGGCCAGAAACTCGCCCGCTTCGTAAAGCTCGCCTTGCACAAGCTGGCCGTACCAAGAAAAGACGGCGATGTCCGCGATCGTATAGTCGTCGCCGCCCAGGTACGCATGGTTCGCAAGATGCTTATCGAGCACATCCAATTGGCGCTTGGTTTCCATCGCGAAGCGATCGATCGCATACTCGATCTTGGTCGGCGCGTAGGCGTAGAAGTGGCCAAAGCCGCCGCCCAGATAAGGCGCACTGCCCATTTGCCAGAATAGCCACGACAGCACTTCGGCGCGCGCGGCCGGTTCGGTCGGCACGAAGGCGCCAAATTTTTCCGCCAGATAAAGCAGGATCGCACCGGATTCGAACACCCGAATCGGTTTGGCGCCGCTACGATCCAACAAGGCAGGAATCTTCGAATTGGGATTCACGTCCACGAAACCGCTGCCGAACTGGTCGCCCTCATGGATCTTGATCAGCCAGGCGTCGTACTCGGCGCCGCTGTGGCCGGCAGCCAGCAGCTCTTCCAGCATGATCGTCACTTTCACGCCGTTGGGCGTACCCATGGAATACAACTGCAGCGGGTGGCGTCCAACCGGCAACGCCTTATCGTGCGTGGGCCCTGAAACAGGCCGATTGATATTGGCGAAGCGGCCGCCGCTTTGCGTGTTTTGCCAGACAGATGGCGGTACGTACTCGGATGATTGGCTCATGCTGTAGGTTCCTTGGGGTCAGGGCAAAAAAAAACCCGCAGAGCAGTTCGCTCGTGCGGGTTTTTCGATCTGCGAACATCAGTAACGTTCACATAGTAATCCTGGCGGAGAGGGTGGGATTCGAACCCACGGTACGGATAACCGTACGCCTGATTTCGAGTCAGGTACATTCGACCACTCTGCCACCTCTCCGGTGCTGTCTACCGAGGCCGGCGAAAACGGGTCGATGCGTTTTCAGGCGTTTGTTTCGGTAGGAGCGAAGCCAGCTACTTTACCAGAATATTTATCGAATGGTAAAGCGGGCGACAAGATTTTTTAAAATTCTTGTGTCGGCGATGTGACGTTGCGCCATCGCCCCGCATATTGACCGCTTGCAGATCGGCTTTCTTGGCAGAATAGCGACGCGGGATGCGTTCAACGGCCGGGCACTGGGCCTGGTCCATTGCGCCTTCCAAGTTTGCGAAGTCTGTCTGTGCCGGCAGTGCGTGATCGCGACGCTCGCCTGCTGTCCAACGTCATTTACGTCAGAACCCTCCACGGGCTTTATGAACATCGTCACTGCCCTTTTGCTTGCCGCCGTGATCTGTGTGCCGCTGGCACACCGGCTCAAGATGGGCGCCATCCCGGGCTATCTGTTTGCAGGCATTCTGATCGGCCCCTCCGGCTTGGCTGTCGTGACCGATGTGCAAAACATCATGCGCTTTTCGGAGTGGGGCGTGGTCATGATGCTGTTCGTGATTGGCCTGGAACTCACGCCGCCGCATCTGTGGGCGATGCGCCGGCAGGTGTTCGGTACCGGCTCGCTACAGATGGCGGCCTGCGGCGCGGTATTGGGCGTGGTGTTCGGCGCTGGCCTGCGTCATCTGGCCGGCATGGAATGGCAGATGGCGATTCTGTGCGGATTCTCACTGGCGCTGTCGTCGACCGCCGTGGCCTTGGCATTGCTGCAAGAACGCGGGGTGATGCGTACGCCATTGGGCAATGCATCGCTCGGCGTGTTGCTGCTGCAGGATATCGTGGCGATTCCGCTCTTGGCGGCGGCCGGGTTGCTGGGCGCCGGTGGGGCGCAGGCGCCTTCGTTAGGCGTGATCGCATTGGCAATTCTTGCCATCTTCGTGGGAAAAAAGCTCCGCATGCTCGATTGGGCGGCGAAGACGGGTCTCCCGGAAATGTATACGGCCGCGACCCTGCTCATGGTGTTCGGCACCGCGCAACTGTTCATCATGGCGGGCGTGTCCGCGGGCTTCGGCGGGCTGCTGATCGGTGTGGTGATGGCGCGCTCGCGGCATCGCGATGAGTTGGCAAAGACGATCGAGCCGTTCAAGGGCTTGCTGCTGGGCGCATTTTTTCTCACGATCGGCATGTCGATCAATCTGCATGAGATTCGGGAGTATTGGCCCTACGTGATCGCTGGCGTACTCGCGCTTCTGGGTATCAAAATCCTGATCGTGTATGGGATCGCGCGCCTGATCGGCTTGCCGCACTATCACCGCTTGTTTTTTGCCGTGACGTTGGCGCAAGGGGGCGAGTTCGGTTTCGCGATTTTTGCCGAAGCCTGGGATAACGGGCTGCTGTCCTTGGCCCAGCGGGATCTGATGTCGGCGGTGGTCGCCATTTCGATGGCCACGGTGCCGCTGTTACTCAAGGCGCTGGAGGCCATGCCTGCACGCCTGGGCGGCATCAAGGGCATGCCGTACCCGCCGGCGGGCTTCACTGACCCAGTCACCACCGCGGGCGCCGAGGACAAGAAACCGGGGGCGTGATTTGTCCTCCTCTCCAACACTTGGTTCCTCCTGACTTGGCTACACTTGAGCGACCCGCCATCGTGGCATCGCTTATGGAGACCCGCATGCTGAAAGGAAAAGTCGCTGTCGTCACCGGTTCGACCAGTGGAATCGGCTTAGGCATTGCCGAAGCACTCGCCGCGCAAGGTGCGCATGTCGTGCTCAACGGGTTTGGCGAGGCGGCGGAAGTGGAACGCGTGCGCGCCGATCTGGCCCAACGCCATGGGGTCACGGTGCGTTATGACGGGGCAGACTTATCTTCGGGTGAGGCGGTGCGTGGGTTGATCGACGGCACGGTCGAGGCGCTGGGCCGCATCGATATCCTGGTCAACAATGCCGGCATCCAGCACACCGCGTTGATCGAGGATTTCCCGACCGAAAGATGGGATGCCATCATCGCGCTCAACCTGTCTGCGGTGTTTCATGGCACGGCAGCCGCGCTGCCGCACATGAAAAAGCAGCAATGGGGGCGCATCATCAATATCGCGTCGGCACACGGACTCGTCGGCTCGGCCAATAAGTCGGCTTACGTGGCGGCCAAGCACGGCGTGATGGGCTTCACGAAAGTGACGGGCCTGGAAACCGCTGGCTTGGGCATTACCGCCAACGCGATTTGCCCGGGCTGGGTGCGCACGGCGCTGGTCGAGAAGCAGATCTCGGCCAACGCTGCGCGCGATGGCGTGGATCAGGAAACCGCCGCGCGGGCCTTGTTGAGTGAGAAGCAGCCGTCGCTGCAGTTCACGACCCCCGAGCAATTGGGCGGTACGGCGGTATTCTTGTGCACAAGCGCCGCCGATCAAATTACCGGCACGTCGATTTCGGTAGACGGCGGCTGGACCGCGCGTTAACGCAGCGTTGTCCCGTCATGGGTCGTTGTCGTTGTGCGACCGGCTGCTGCTGATTTGAGACGGGCAGCCCTTAACAAGATCCTGGCAGGCCGCTATCCATCAGCGGTCTGCCACCCGCGTATTCAACGCGCAGTTCGATTGGCATCGCCAACCTAGCCGCGTACCCTTTTTTTCAGGACTCTCGTTCATGTTGTTGTTGCTTTCGCCAGCCAAGAAACTTGATTACGACTCGCCGCTGCATATCAAGAAGCACACGCAGCCGCTTTTCGTCGAACAGGCCGAGCAGTTGATCGATGTACTCAAAACCAAGTCCGCCAAGGACATCGCCAAGCTGATGGATTTGAGCGAGGCGTTGTCCGAACTCAATGCGCAGCGTTATGCCGAGTGGACGCCTACCTTCACGCCCGAGAACGCGCGTCAAGCCGTGTTGGCGTTCAATGGCGATGTGTATGAGGGGCTCGAGGCGCCCAGTCTGTCGGCCAAGCAACTCGACTGGGCGCAACAGCATGTGGCCATTTTGAGTGGGTTGTATGGCGTGTTGCGCCCGTTGGACTTGATGCAGCCGTACCGGCTCGAAATGGGTACGCGACTGAAAACCGACGCGGGCGCCAATCTGTATGCGTTCTGGGGTGAAAGCATCGCGCAATACCTCAACGAGCGTCAAAAGAAAGACGCCGATCCTGTGGTGATCAATCTGGCGTCGGAAGAGTATTTCAAGTCGGTAAACAAGAAAGTGCTCAAGGCCCGCGTGGTGCAGTGCGTGTTTCAAGAGCACAAGGCCGGCGCCTACAAGATCGTCAGCTTCTATGCCAAACGTGCACGGGGCTTGATGGCGCGCTACGCCATTGAAAACAGTATCACCGCACCCGAGGGACTGCAGGGCTTCGATAAGGAAGGCTACCGTTACGATGCCAAAGCGTCGACACCGGATTCGCTGGTGTTTCGTCGCAAGCAGGATTGAACTGAACGCCGCGTGTCGCCACCCGAGGGTGTGCGGCGTCTCGATCAAACGGCTCGACCCCGACAACCCTGGCGCCTGGAGGCAACCACGATGAATACTCCCGATCGCATGCGCGGCACCGGTACGCCGGTGAACACGGGCGGCGGCGTCGCATCCGGTGCTGCGCCTGCCGGCACGCTGACCGCGAACGCCGAAACGGCTACTGCTGACACCTCGCCGTTTCCCTGCGCGTCGTATATCAAGACGATCGGCCGCGGCGCGCGCGGCTCGCGCGGGTTATCCGCCGATGAGGCCCATACGCTTTACGCGGCGATTCTGGACGGCCGTGTGAGCGATCTCGAACTTGGCGCAGTGCTGCTGTGTTATCGGATCAAGAGTGAAGAGCCGGCTGAGCTGAGCGGGATGATGGCGGCCGTGCAGGCACGGCTGAACCGCATCCAGGCGCCCGATGGCAAAACGCCGATCGTTCTAGCCAGCTATAACGGCGCGCGCAAGCAAGCCAATCTGCTGCCGTTGCTGGCGCATTTGCTGGCGCGGCAAGGCGTGCCGGTGTTGGTGCACGGTTATCTCGACATGGGCACGCGGGTCACCTCTGCACACGTGTTTGCCGCGCTTGGCCAGGCGCCGTGCACGGATGTGCCGGCGATCGAAGCCGCGTTGCGCGATACCGGTATTGCGTTTACGCCCATCGATACGCTGTCGCCCGCGTTGGGTCGTCAGTTGGCATTGAATGAGCCGCTGGGCGTGCGCAACAGCGCGCATACCCTGGCCAAGCTGATCCAGCCCTTCACCACGCCTGCCTTGCGCTGGGTGAATTACACCCATCAAGCCTACCGCGATGTGCTGGTTGATTATTTCAACAACGTCGACGTACCCGAGGCGCCGGGCGTAGTGATCAGCCGTGGCACGGAAGGCGAGGCGGTGGCGGACACCACCTTGCCGCGCCAGGTGGAACACCTTGTGGCCGGGCAGGCGCAGGTTGTGATGCCGGAAGGGGAAGGCCCCAAGGCGGCGGCTCCACTGGGCGACGTGTTGGATGCCGCGGCGACGGCGGCGTATATCCGCGCGGTGTTGGATGGCCAGCAGCCGGTACCGCCTGCGATTGCGGCTCAAGTGGCGTTGATCGTGACGGCGGTGGGCGGCACAGGCATCGCGCCCTAGGTGCTCTGAATCAGCGACGCCCAGCGTCCAACGCCTAACGCCTAACGCCTAACGCCTAACGCCTAACGCCAGACGCCAAACGCCAAACGCCAGACGCCAGACGCCAGACGCCAGACGCCAGACGCTCAGTTCTGCGCCGTATCCAAGCCAATCACATTGTTTTTGCTGCTGCCGCACCTGCCGCCGCAGCAGCCGCGCTTTCTTCCACGGCCGCTTGCGTATCGGCCTGCGCGGCTTCGGCGGCCTCGGCGGCCTCGGCCGCCGCAGCGCTGTCACGCGCGGATGCGCTCGCAGTTGCCGGGGCGACCGCCCCACCAGCACCCGCTCCGGCCACGGCTGCTGCTCCCGCCACGCCCGCCGCCTTGGGCTCCGGCACGGTGGGTTCGGCAAAGCCGGCCATTTCCTGCCTGATCATCGTCGCAGCTTTCACGATCTGCTTGACCGGATACGACAGCGCCGCAAGATCGCCCGCATTTTCGATGGACGTGGGGAGCGGTGGTGCACCGCTCGCCTGCGGGTCGAGCGCTGCCGACACGCCTTCCAGCGTCTGGCGCATATTGGGCGGGATCTCGTGCAAGCTGGCCAGCATCGGTACGGCAGCGGTGATCTGCGACGCCAGAATGTGGTTCTGGATCAGCAGATTATTGATTTCGGGCACGTTGAGCTGGTGCGACTTCGGCTCGCTCATCATTCGGTAAAACGCCTCGGCGAAGTTGCTGAACGCAATGTGCACGTTCTTGCGCGCCAAGCGCCACTGCAGATCCGCCTCGACCACGCTGGGAGCCGTTTCGCCGGTGGCTGCGGCGCCTTCCGGATTGCTTTGCGCTTGCATTGCCTTCACGTACCGCAGCCCGGCTTGCAGGTAATCGCGGTTGGCGGCCATGGCCGCGCGGGCGAGCGGTGCCGTAAAGGCCGACTCCCACCATGGCAGCACGTAGCTGCACAGCAGCGCGAGCACGCAGCCGATCACCGTATCCAGCGCGCGTTCGCCGATCACTTCGAGCGACACGGTGGCGGGCGAGACGAAGTGAAACACCAGCACCACGAAGAGCGTGTTGCATATCGCGCTACCCATGTAATTGATCTGCACCAGGCTGTTGCCGATCACGCAGGCAAAGAGCAGCGCCGGGAACAACACCCCGGGCTGCGTGGTGATCGTAAACAATCCCAGCGCCAAGGCGCAGCCGATCAACGTGCCCATCAAGCGCCACACATTGCGCTGCCGGGTGAGGGCAAAGCCGGGCTTCATGATGATGATGATCGTGAGCATCACCCAGTAGTTGTGCGCGGAGTACTCGGGCGTGAGCCAGCGGCCGGTGAGCGTCATGGCCACAGCGGCCGCCAGCATCACCCGGATGGCGTAGCGGAAGTGGGGCGAATCCAGGCGCAGATTGCTGGTGAGCATCCCGAAGCGAAACTCCTGCCGCGACAGGAATCGCGTGAGCGACTTGCCGATGCGCAGCGTCTGCGTGGGCTTGGCGTCGGGCGAGGCCGCGGTATGGTCCGACAGGCGCTCGATGGTGCGTGCCGCTGTTCGCATGCGACGCAGGATCTGGATGATGAGGGCGAGCGTTTCCGGGTCGCGTTCGCCCAGGCCACCTTTCTTGAGCTGCTCGATTTCGTATTCGATGGCGCGCAGCTCAGCCTTGGTGCTGGAGCGGCGAATCACTGGCTTGCCTTGCGACACGGCCAGTGCCTGGCGTTCGAGCTCGATCGCCATTTTGGTCAAGGCGTCACGCATGAAGAGCAGGATGTCGTTGCCGGCGAGTTCGCGGCGCAGCATGCCGTAATCGGTGTGCGTAGCCACCAGCGTGTCCAGCAAGGACAGCATGTCGACGAACATATTCCAGATCGCCACGCGGTGCCGGTCGCCCCAACCCTTGCCGCGGGGGAGCGCCCGCAACACCATGTCGCGCGCGCTCTGGTGCTTCTCAGTGACGGCCGACTGGCGGGCGATCAGGGTGCGATACGCATCGTCCAGATCGACCGTTTCGTCGTAGAACGCCGCCCGCGCGCTGACATAATCGGCGGTGGCCTGCAGCGCCAGCGACATGGACTGGCGCTCTTCGCGCAGCCACAGCAAGCGGCTGAAGAGATTGCTGAACGCCAGATAGAACAGCGCGCCGCCCAGCGTGCACGTGGCATGCAGCCACACTTCGTTGGGAGAGAGCGGGGTGTGCATGGTCAGCGTCATCAGCAGCAGCCCGGCGAAGCCGATCAGCCCACCGCGTTTGCCGAACACCGAAAACATGGAAAAGATGAAGCACTGCACCACCACCACGACCCACGTGAGTAGTGGATAGGTGGAGGCCAAGCCGGTGATGATGACGGTGAGCACGCCCAATGTGGCGCCGCCCAGCATTTCGTTGGTGCGGTGGCGCTGCGGGCCGCCGGGCTGGTCGATGATGGCCACGCATTGCGCGCCAAAGGTGGCGATCAGGCCGATCGCGTATTCGCCGAAAATGCCGCCGAGCACCAATACCGGCAGCAACATGCCCACGCCTTGGCGCACGCCACCGAAAAAATAATGGCTGTAGAAAAAATTCCGAAGGCTGGCGATGCGCAGTTCCATATCCACTCGAGGCCAGGCCCGCGTAACAGAGCTCACAGTATAGGGAAACTGGTGCCAAAACGGTGCATGGACGCGACACTAATCGTATGCAAACGTGCATGACATTTGCGCGGCGCTCGGCAACCGGGTAAAGTCGCCATCTTGTCGCCGGTCCCGCCAATCTGTGGCCGGCGCGATGTCAGCACGAGTGAGAACCATCCTTCTCCTTGCGCTCGGCATACTTACTTGCTGTTGGCCGCGCCACAAGCGTGTGTTGCCAAAGCTTCCATTTCGACCTCCGGCGTTCCACCCTTAAGGGACGCTCGCGCTACGTTCTCGACGAATGCGTGCCGGGTCGGCAAGGTGTCCAGGTGGCATGACTCCGTGAGTCATCAAGCGCTGGATCATGTTGCTGATGCCGGTTCAAGTTCAGTTTGCTGCCGTTTTCGGCACGACGATCGGGAGGGTGGAGCCGGTACTGAAAGGAAAGACTGATCATGGAACTCAATGGCGCCGATATCGTCGTGCGTTGTCTGGCTGAAGAAGGCGTTGAACACGTTTTCGGCTATCCCGGCGGCGCAGTGCTCTATATCTACGACGCAATCTTCAAGCAAGACAAATTCCAGCATATCCTGGTGCGCCACGAGCAAGCTGCCGTGCACGCCGCGGATGCCTATTCGCGCTCGTCCAATAAAGTCGGCGTCTGCATCGTAACGAGCGGACCTGGCGTGACGAATGCCGTGACCGGTATCGCCACCGCCTATATGGACTCCATTCCGATGGTGATCATCAGCGGTCAGGTGCCTACGGCTGCGATCGGCGAAGACGCTTTCCAGGAGTGCGACACGGTGGGGATCACCCGGCCGTGCGTGAAGCACAACTTCCTGGTGCGCGACGTCAAGGATCTGGCCGACACGATCCGCCGCGCGTTTTACATCGCGCGCACCGGTCGTCCCGGCCCCGTTCTGGTGGATATCCCCAAGGACATCACGCTCACGCCGGCAAAGTATTCGCCGCCGAAGGGTGAGATCACGATGCGCTCCTATGCGCCCGTGAACAAGGGCCACCAAGGGCAAATCAAGAAAGCCGTGCAGATGCTGTTGGCCGCCGAGCGGCCGATGATCTACTCGGGCGGCGGTGTGATTCTGTCCAACGCCTCGGAAGAATTGACCACGCTGGTCAAGCAGCTCGGCGCGCCGTGCACCAATACGCTGATGGGCCTGGGCGCGTTTGCGGCCAGCGAGCGTCAGTTCGTGGGCATGCCCGGCATGCACGGCACGTATGAAGCCAACATGGCCATGCAGCACTGCGATGTGCTGTTGGCCATCGGCGCGCGCTTCGACGACCGCGTGATCGGCAATACGAAGCATTTTGCCCAGAACGCCCGCAAGATCATTCACATCGACATCGACCCCTCGTCCATTTCCAAGCGCGTGCGCGTGGATGTGCCGATTGTGGGCAATGTGAAGGATGTGTTGCAGGAACTGATCGTCCAATATCAGGCGGCTGCCGAGACGACCAAGCCGGCGCCGATCGATAAGTGGTGGGAGCAGGTCGAAACCTGGCGCGGCAAGCAGTGCCTGGTCTACGCCAATTCCGATGAAGTCATCAAGCCGCAATACGTGGTCGAGAAGCTGTGCGAGATCACGGGCGGCAACGCCTTCGTGACCTCGGACGTCGGCCAGCATCAAATGTGGGCCGCGCAGTACTACCGATTCGACAAGCCGCGCCGTTGGATCAATTCCGGCGGCCTGGGCACGATGGGCGTGGGATTGCCGTACGCCATGGGCGTGCAGATGGCCAATCCGGGCCACGATGTGGCCTGCGTAACCGGCGAAGCCTCGATTCAAATGAACATCCAGGAATTGTCGACCTGCAAGCAGTATGGGTTGACGCCGAAGATCGTCTGTTTGAACAACCGTTTCCTGGGCATGGTGCGCCAGTGGCAACAGATCGATTACGGCTCGCGCTATTCCGAGTCGTACATGGATTCGCTGCCCGACTTCGTCAAAGTCGCCGAAGCCTATGGCCACATGGGCATGCGCATCGACAAACCGGCCGATGTGGAGCCGGCGCTGCGCGAGGCATTCAAGCACAAGGACCGACTGGTATTCATGGACTTCATCACCGACCGGACGGAAAACGTCTGGCCGATGGTCAAGGCCGGCCGCGGGTTGACCGAGATGTTGCTCGGTTCGGAAGATCTGTAAGGAAGCAACCATGAAACACGTGATTTCCGTGCTGCTCGAAAACGAGCCCGGTGCGCTGTCCCGCGTCGTCGGTTTGTTCTCCGCACGTGGCTACAACATCGAAACCTTGACCGTGGCGCCTACCGAGGATTCCACCTTGTCACGCATGACCATCGTGACCACCGGATCGGACGAAGTGATCGAACAGATCACCAAGCATCTGAACCGTCTCGTGGACGTGGTGAAGGTGGTCGATCTGACCGAAGGCCCGCATATCGAGCGCGAATTGATGCTCGTAAAAGTGCGTGCCGTCGGCAAGGAGCGCGACGAGATGAAGCGCATGGCCGAGATCTTTCGCGGCCGCATCATCGACGTCACCGACAAGACCTATACGGTGGAACTCACCGGCGTGCAGGAAAAGATTCAGGCATTTCTCGAGGCGCTCGATCGCAGCGCCATCCTGGAAACGGTCCGCACTGGCGTGTCGGGCATCGGTCGTGGCGAACGCGTCCTAAAGCTGTAACCCATAGGCCGGCCAGCCGGTTACGGTGCGCCGCGCCGTCCCTGTTTTGAAGCATCTATCAAATTATTCTGGAGCAAGACAATGAAGGTTTTCTACGACAAAGACTGCGACCTCTCCCTCGTCAAGGGTAAAACCGTCGCCATCATCGGCTACGGCTCGCAAGGTCACGCCCACGCCCTGAACCTGCATGAGTCGGGTGTGAACGTGGTGGTCGGTCTGCGCAAGGATGGCGCGTCGTGGAGCAAGGCTGCCAATGCCGGCCTGCAGGTCAAGGAAGTGGCCGAAGCCGTCAAGGGCGCCGATCTGGTCATGATCCTGTTGCCCGACGAAAACATCGCTCAGGTCTACAAGAGTGAAGTGCACAGCAACATCAAGGCTGGCGCCGCGCTGGCCTTCGCCCACGGTTTCAACGTGCACTACGGCCAGGTCGTGCCGCGCGAAGATATCGACGTCATCATGATCGCCCCGAAGGCGCCGGGTCACACCGTGCGCGGTACGTACTCGCAAGGTGGCGGCGTGCCGGCTCTGGTGGCCGTTCACCAAGACAAATCGGGTTCGGCTCGCGACATCGGTCTGTCGTACGCCTGCGCTATCGGTAGCGGCCGCGCCGGCATCATCGAAACCAACTTCCGCGAAGAAACCGAAACCGACCTGTTCGGCGAGCAAGCCGTGTTGTGCGGCGGTACCGTCGAACTGATCAAAGCCGGTTTCGAAACGCTGGTGGAAGCCGGCTACGCGCCCGAAATGGCGTACTTCGAGTGCCTGCACGAACTCAAGCTGATCGTCGACCTGATCTATGAAGGCGGTATCGCCAACATGAACTACTCGATTTCGAACAACGCCGAATTCGGCGAGTACGAAACGGGTCCGCGCATCGTCACCGACGAAACGCGCAAAGCCATGCGCGAGTGCCTGGCCAACATCCAGACCGGCGAATATGCCAAGAAGTTCATCCTGGAAAGCGCGGCCGGCGCCCCGACCCTGACCTCGCGTCGTCGCATCAACGCCGAATCGCAGATCGAACAAGTCGGCGGCAAGCTGCGCGCCATGATGCCCTGGATCGCGGCCAACAAGTTGGTCGACAAGTCGAAGAACTGATCGCGGGCAGCCGCTTCCGCCGCTTTGCGCGGCGAGAGGGCGGCGCCGCGTGCTTCGAAAGAACGGCATGTCTCGGCGGACGGGACATGCCGTTTTGCTTGGCCTCCGTGATAAAGTCCCCGCAATTACAGCTAATACTCAGCCATGGCCCAAACCCCTTTGCGTGATCCCGAACTCCGGCGCCGCAGCATTTACTTGCTGCCCAATGCCTTTACGACCGCAGCGCTTTTCGCCGGCTTCTATGCTGTCGTGCAAGCGATCAACGGCCGATTCGAAGCCGCCGCGATCGCGATTTTCGCGGCCATGGTGCTCGACGGTATGGACGGGCGCGTGGCGCGGCTGACCAACACGCAGTCTGCGTTTGGCGAGCAATACGATTCGCTGTCGGACATGGTGTCGTTCGGCGTGGCGCCCGCATTGGTAATGTATGTGTGGGTGCTCAACGACCTGGGCCGGTGGGGCTGGCTGGCGGCGTTCGTGTATGTGGCAGGTGCCGCGTTGCGGTTGGCGCGCTTCAATACCAACATCGCGGTGGTCGATAAACGGTTTTTCCAGGGGCTGCCCAGCCCATCGGCGGCCGCGCTCATTGCCGGTTTCGTCTGGCTGGCGGTCGATAACAAGCTCAATCTGCAATACGGCTTTCTGGCCTGGACGGGTTTTGCCATCACCATGTATGCCGGTATCGCCATGGTGACCAACGCGCCGTTCTACAGCGGCAAGAGCTTCGCGCTTGGCCGCAGCGTGCCGTTCTGGGTGTTGCTGCTGGTGGTGGCGGTATTCGTATTCGTCTCCAGCGATCCCCCGGTGGTGCTGTTCGCACTCTTCGTGATCTACGGCCTGTCGGGCTGGGTGGTCTGGCTGTGGCGCTGGAACCGCGCCCGCAAGCTGGTGGACGGCCGCCGCCGCACAAGTTGATGCTCAGAAAAACAGCGCCTTTGGGCGCTGTTTTTTATTCGTGCGTTGTTTTGATGAAGGCGCGGTGTTCATCGATAGCGCCTGCCGCCAAACGGATGCTTTCAGTTATTGCTCCAGTCGCTGCGGTCGTCCCAGAGCGGGTCGGGCCCCGGGTGGAAGCGGGTGACCTGATCGCCGTTGGGGCCCATATACACGTACATCAGCGAGTTCCAGCTGCTGAATTGCCGATAACGGTACGCCCATACCACCTGGCGCACGCTGGGCAAGCCCACGGCGTCGATCTCGGCGGGCGGGCCAAACTCGCAGCGCACGCGATCCGGCGTCCAGACACCTTCGCGCAGCACCTCGAAGTGGCTGTCGACCAGGATCGGTTTGACGCCATCGGTGCGGCCATCGGGGCCCACGTTGGTGGCCCACGCGTATTGCCCCATGGGTTGTTGGGACCAGATCAGGCGCTCACCGCCGCCGGCGATGGGGCAGGTCATCTTGGGCTTGCCGTAGGCGGCCTGCGCCTCGGCCACGCTGGCACCGGGCGGCACGTTGGGGATCGCGCAGGCGGCCAGCAGGGCGGCCGCGGTGGCGACAGCCGCCAGTTTGCCGCCCCGATAGAAGGCGGCGCGGTATTGCGTGGGCATGGGCAGGACGGGTATTAACATGGTGCGTCTCCGCAAGGTCGGCCGTCGGTTTTGCAACGTTCCGCCTTCGATGGTGGGTGGCATGGGCGGAATATCCGTCCAATATCCTGTTTTACGCTATACTCGCTGATGCACTCGACTGCGTGTGCATGCATTGGATGCGCGCTTCTGGGTTCGCATCGATTTTATTCCTGAAACTCACGTCTGGGCACCTCGGCCCTGACGCCTGTCCGAAGAGGTCATTACAATGTCCGTAGCTGACATCAAGAAAGCCGATATCGTCACGCAATTCCAACGCGCGCAAGGCGATACCGGTTCCCCCGAAGTTCAGGTGGCTCTGCTCACCGCCCGCATCAATGAATTGACGGGTCACTTCAAAGCTCACATGAAGGATCACCATTCGCGCCGCGGTCTGCTGCGCATGGTCAGCCGTCGCCGCAAATTGCTGGATTACCTCAAGGGCCGCAACCCCGATTCGTACCGCGCTCTGATCGAAAAACTCGGTCTGCGCAAGTGATCGGCGGGGTCTCAACCCCATGACACAACCGTGGTCGGTGCGATATTCGTCGCGCCGGCCACGGTTTTTCATTTGTAAGGATCATTCGTCATGTTCAATAAAGTGACCAAATCGTTTCAGTACGGCGAACATACCGTCGTGCTCGAAACCGGCGAAATCGCACGCCAAGCCTCCGGCGCGGTGTTGGTTTCGATCGAAGACACCGTTGTGCTGGCCACCGTTGTGGCTCGCAAAGAAGCAAAACCCGGTCAGGATTTCTTCCCGCTGACCGTCGACTACATCGAAAAAACCTACGCTGCTGGCCGCATCCCCGGTGGATTCTTCAAGCGCGAAGGCAAGCCGTCCGAAAAAGAAACGCTGACGTCGCGTTTGATCGACCGTCCGCTGCGCCCGCTGTTCCCGGAAGGCTTCTACAACGAAGTGCAAGTGGTCTTGCACGTGTTGTCGGTCAACCCTGAAATCGACCCCGATATCGCCGCCATGATCGGCGCATCGGCAGCCTTGGCCATCTCGGGTATTCCGTTCAATGGCCCCATCGGTGCGGCGCGCGTCGGCTACATCGACGGTCAATACGTGCTGAACCCCGTCGCTTCGAAGTTGAAGACCTCGAAGATGGATTTGGTTGTGGCCGGTACCGAAACGGCCGTGCTGATGGTCGAATCGGAAGCCGATCAGCTGTCCGAAGAAATCATGTTGGGCGGCGTGGTGTTCGGTCACGAACAAATGCAAACCGCGATCAACACGATCCACGAACTGGTGCGTGAAGCCGGCAAGCCGGAATGGACGTGGCAAGCCGCGGCCAAGAATGAGCCGCTGATTGCTACGGTCACCTCGACCGCGCAAGACGGCCTGAACGCCGCCTACCAGATTCGCGAAAAGCAAGCCCGTACGACCAAGCTGCGTGAAGTGTATGCACAGGTCAAGGCTGCCGCTGCCGAGCAGGCTGCTGCCACTGGCGCCAAGGTCGACAACGTCGAGATCGAAAACATCCTGTTCGATCTGGAAGCCAAGATCGTGCGCGGTCAGATCCTGAGCGGCGAGCCCCGTATCGACGGTCGCGACACCCGCACGGTGCGTCCGATCAGCGTGCGTCTGGGCGTGTTGCCCCGCGCGCACGGTAGCGCCTTGTTCACGCGTGGCGAAACCCAGGCGTTGGTCATCGCCACGTTGGGCACCAAGCAAGATGAGCAAATCATCGATGCGTTGATGGGCGAGTACCGCGACCGCTTCATGCTGCACTACAACATGCCTCCGTTCGCCACTGGCGAAACGGGCCGCATCGGCGTGCCGAAGCGCCGCGAAATCGGTCATGGCCGTCTGGCCAAGCGTTCGCTGATCAAGCTGTTGCCCGAACCCGCTGATTTCCAATACACGATTCGCCTCGTGTCGGAAATCACCGAATCCAACGGCTCCTCGTCGATGGCATCGGTGTGCGGCGGTTCGTTGGCCATGATGGACGCCGGTGTGCCGATCAAGGATCACGTGGCTGGTGTGGCCATGGGCCTGATCCTGGACGACGGCAAGTTTGCCGTGCTGACCGACATTCTGGGTGACGAAGATCACCTGGGCGACATGGACTTCAAGGTTGCGGGTACCGACAACGGCATCACCGCGCTGCAGATGGACATCAAGATCCAGGGCATCACCAAGGAAATCATGCAAGTGGCACTGGCGCAAGCGCGCGAAGGCCGTCTGCACATCCTGAGCAAGATGCGTGAATCGCTCGACGGCACGCGTACCGAATTGTCGGCTTTCGCACCGCGCATGATCACGGTCAAGATCAATCCGGAAAAAATCCGCGACGTGATCGGTAAGGGCGGTGCCACGATTCGTGCACTGACCGAAGAAACCGGTACGCAGATCGACATCGGCGACGACGGCACCATCGTCATCTCCAGCGTCGACCTCGACCGCGCCGAAGATGCCAAGCGCCGCATCGTCGAGCTCACCGCCGACGTGGAAGTGGGTCAAGTCTACGAAGGCGCCGTGCTGCGTCTGCTGGACTTCGGCGCCATCGTGCAAGTGCTGCCGGGCCGTGACGGTCTGCTGCACATCTCCGAAATCGCCAACTACCGCATCGCGAACATCAACGATGTGCTGAAGGTGGGTCAACACGTTCGCGTGAAGATCATCGAAGCCGACGACAAGGGCCGTCTGCGCCTGTCGATCAAGGCCATCGGCGGTATCGAAGCCCAGCAACCCGCGGCCGCTGCGGCTGACGCGGCACCTGCTGACGCGCCTGCTACCGACGCACCGGCACCGCAAAACGTCTAACCAGACCTTTGCCACGCTGAAAACGGCGCCTTCGGGCGCCGTTTTTTCGTTTGTGCGATCGATGGGAGGTGCTTGGCCGGCTGCACCGGTTTGCCGCGATGGTTATGCGCTGCCGGTTAGTGGCATCGGTTTGCCGCGATGGTTGTGCAGTGCCGGTTAGTGGCATCGGGTTCGCGGCACTGGCCTCTTTGCCGGCGCTGAACCGCTGCCGCTTGCTGCTGCTGATTATCTGCCGTCGCTTCGCTGCTGCCGCTGATCTTCTGCCGATTATCTGCTTCCGATTAGCTGCTTCCGATTAGCTGCTGCCGCTGAGCCGCACCGTTGTGCGGTACAGTTTCGCGCATCGGAATCAAACCTGGGAGCCCGTCGGCTGTGCGACGTCTCGCCATCCTGATGTTGTGTTGCGTGAACCTCGGCGGCTGTATGACGCCCGTGGGCGATCGGGTGGCGCCCGTGGATGGACGCGGCCCGCGTACCGAAGCCATGTCGGCGGATCAACTGGGCCAGACCGATTTCAATCGCACCGTCAGCATTGCGCTGCGCGACGATCTGGCGAGCCTGTATGTGCTCGCCGACAAGCTCTACCGGCGCAATCCGCGCGAATGGCACAAGTCCGGCGCCGCCAGTCGCGAAGCGGCCGTGCGGGTGTTGAAGCAGGATATCGAGAACGGTGTCCCGCCCGTCGATCTGGCGTCGTTGCGCGACATTCAGATCCTTGCTGTATCGTTGGATCCAGCCTATCAAGGCGATCGCGCACGCGCTTTCATCTATGGACTGGCCGATACGATCATTGCGGCTCACAATGGCAAGCTGCGGTTTTACGCTGCCGATATTCTGGATGGCGGGCGCGTGTATAACGCGGCGCGCAACGTCGAGGCGGCGGCATGGATGCTCGCCACGCGGCGCGATGGACAAGGGCAGTTGCTGCTGTTGGCCAACGAAAAAAGCGATGAGATCGTCAATCTCAGTTTCGAGCGTGAGTTCGGCGCCATCATCGGCCGCCTCGATTTGATCGCAAACCTGCTGGGTGAGAATTCCCGGCGTATCGGCATCAACTATGCACAGGGTTTGATGCTGTTCAACTTTTTGCCCGTGCGCTGAATTCTGGAATACAACGTGATCGAATTTTCCGATGTCCTGGCCGCTCGCGACGCATTGCGCGGGCAGGTGCATAAAACGCCATTTTCGCTATCGCGAACCTTGTCGGAAATTCTCGGGGCGCAGATCTGGCTGAAGTTCGAAAACCTGCAGTTCACGGCTTCGTTCAAGGAGCGCGGCGCGTATAACCGCATGCGCCAATTGACGGCTGAGGAGCGCGCGGCAGGTGTAATTGCCGTCTCTGCAGGCAACCACGCGCAAGGCGTGGCCTATCACGCGCAACGCATGGCTGTTCCCGCTGTGATCGTCATGCCGCGCTTTACGCCTACAGTGAAGGTGGCCAACACTCGCCGTTTCGGTGTGGAAGTCGAGCTCGCGGGCGACACCTTTGACGATGCGCGTGCGCGGATGCTCGAGATTGCAGAGGCGCGCGGGCTGACGATCATTCATCCGTATGACGACCCGGCCATCATGGCCGGCCAGGGCACTGTCGCCATCGAAATGCTCGAAGATCAACCCGATCTGGACATGATCATCGTGTCGGTCGGCGGGGGCGGGTTGATCTCCGGTATTGCGGTAGCAGCCAAGGCAATCAACCCCGCGATCGAAATCGTAGGCGTGCAAACCGAGCGGTTCCCGTCGATGTACGCCTTGCGGCACGGCGAGTCGGCCGGGGTAGGGCATTACACGATCGCCGAAGGTATCGCTGTGAAAACGCCCGGCACACTCACACGCGAAATCGTGGCCGAGAAGGTCGATCACATCGAACTGGTGGGCGAGAGCGACATCGAGCATGCGATCGTGATGCTGCTCGAAATCGAAAAAACAGTCGTCGAGGGCGCCGGCGCGGCCGGATTGGCCGCTTTGCTGCGGGATAAGGATGCCGGCGGCACACGCTATCGGGGCAAGCGCATCGGATTGGTGCTGACCGGCGGCAATATCGATCCGCTTACCCTTGGCGAGTTGATCGAGCGCGGCATGGTGCGCGCGGGGCGGCTGGCCCGTATCCGCGTGGATCTGCGCGATTTGCCCGGTGCGCTCGCCCGGGCGACCACGCTTATCGCCGATGCGCAGGCCAACATTACCGAGGTGCATCACCAGCGTGCGTTTACGACGTTGCCCGTGCAAAACGTCGAGGTCGACTTCGTCATGCAAACACGTGGGCACGATCACATTGCCGAGGTCATCTCGCGTTTGAACGCGGCGGGCTTTGCGGCCAGCAATCACGATCACTGAACGGCGATTGCCGATCGTCCGGCGTAAATGCGGCGCGGCTGGAGGTGCGGCTGGAGGCGTTGGTTTAAGTGCGCGGGATCGCGCGCGGGTTGAGCGCCCGGTTTAAGCGCCCGGCTTGAACGCCCGGCGTGAGCGCCCGCGTTGAGCGCGCTACGCGCCGCTTATTGCGGGCTTGCGGGATAAGCGACGCCAGCGTCGCTCAAGCTATCGGCGGCGAGTTTGCCGTAGCGGTACAGTCGTTCGCGATGCAGGATCGACGCCAGCGGCATGGGCGTGCGACCCATCGCCGCCCAGTCGATCGCCAAGCCTTCGGTTGCGGTCAACAAGGCATCGCGGTGATCCGGCCACCAAGCCGCCAGCAGGCGGTCCGGTGAATACACCTGCAAGCCAAGCCGGCGGCATTCGGAGCGATTGAAGTCTTTCAGATTCCAGGTGAGCACCGACACGCGCGGCGTGAGCTGGTCGCCACTGCGGGCACGTTTCGCCAAGCCGGACGCGATCACGTGAAAATCCTTCGGATCGCTGTACCGCAAGCCCACTTCGTATGCCTCGGCCGCGCCAGGATCGGCGTTGGGAAACATGCGCTGCATGCGTTGCCACTCTGCCATCAGCGTGTCGGCGCTGGTGCTCTCCCAGAGACGCGCTGCATTGCGGCGCCACTCATCCCCGACACGCTCGCTCCAGACCGGTTGAAAAACGCCGGCTTCAGCCGCGCGCAGCAACATGCGCCGCAGCAGCGTCGACATCAATACACAGGCGTCCAGAACGACGTATTCGGCAGGTTCCTGCGCGGGCGTGCTCAATTCAAACCCAGGCGCGCGCGTTCTTGCATATCCAGAATCATCGATTCGAGGCGTTCGCTGGTTTCGAGCGCCACATAGGGCATCTCGGTGCCATCGGGCGCTCGGTCGACGGCGATGCGCAGTCGTATCGCCGCTGCCTCGAAGGCATAAGGGGCGGCTTCGATCTCGACGTATTTGGCAAGCAGGGCATCGAGGGCCGTCTGCGCTTGAGCAACATCCTCTTGCGTGACGGCGCGACCGCCCAGGTGCTGTTCGATGGTTCGGGCCAAATCGCGCGTAAAAAACGCCAAGGCGGCTTCGCCGCTGCAATTCGGATGGAGATAGCCCCATTCAGCGTCCGTTAAGGCTGAATCAGGGTCGTTTGGGGGGATTGGCATGTCATTCATGGCCGCCATGCTAGCGGATTGCCGCGCCATTGTCTGCGGTTCCGACGCTAAGTGCTTGTACAGGAACGGCAATTGCGTGATATCAGGAAAGGAGTTCTAGGGTGCCATCATGAAAATTCTGACTCGAACAAGCGCCGAATGGCGTGCGACGTTAAACGTCGTGGCGACACAGGAAGGAAAGTTCGGCTGGGAAGTCGAGGTTCACGATCCGCATGCGAAGCCCGTGGACACGACCGTCTCCTCGCCGCAACAGTTCAATACATCGACCAATGCCGCCGTGGATGGGCTGAGGGCGATGGATGGCATTGCACCGCCCACGGGCGGCGAGTGTCGCCACTAGCGGTTCACTTGGCGGCATGAGAAGGCCTTGGCGGGCAACTGCCAAGGCCTTTTTTACGGACGGAGAAAACAGGCGTTTGCTTGTCAAGACAAGGGGAGAACTCTGCTCGCAAGATCGACATCGACCTCTGCGAGACCATGAAAGCGAGCCTCTGCGCGCCATCATGAAAACAGGCCCGCGTGAGCGGGCCTATCTCATCATCCAGACAAGCGGCATTCGCCGCCTATCGATTACTTATTGAACTTGGTCTTGGCGTCCAGTTCACACTTCTTCTCGGCATCACCCGACAAGGTGTCGCACTGAGCCTTGGCGGCCTTGTAGTCAGCGTCGCGCTTGTCGCCGGCGACGTCATTGCGTGCTTCGGCGTCCTTGCGGGCAACCTTGGCGTTGGCTTCGTCAGTTTCGCGCACGGCCTTGGCTTGGGCTTCGCACGCATCTTCTTGCTTGCCACTCATCGCGTCGCATTTTTCTTTGGCGGCCTTGTACTCAGCCTTGATCTGGTCTTCCGACTTGATCGGCGCGGTTTGGGCGCTGACGTTGAAGGAGACGGCGCTCAGGCTGAGCATGGCGGCAACGATCAGGGAATGGGTGGTTTTCATGCGGATAACTCCTCGTGTACTTATCTAATGTTTACGCACCGTCTGTGGCGACAGTTGCGCGTAAACCCTTAGAGCAACCCGCGTGCCCGAAGCAGTACGCTGAATATTCTTGAATGCGATGTCTTCAGTACCCGCTTTAAGCATGGTGTGGTCAGACCGCCGCGGCCGGGCCGTTCACATCGCGGGGACCGACATTCATCGGACAAGCGCGGAGTTCTCGCCGGGCATGTTGCCAGTTATGAATCACTAGCTTGGCAGTGACGAAGCACTAGTTCATCAGTGACGAAGGACTACCCGAACTAGTGTGTATGAACCTTCCTCGCTATATGACATCTCGCTAAACTTTGCATCCCCCTCACGTTTCACTCCTCCACCTGCATTCTCGCAGCGGGTGTTTACCAGCCGATCCGCGCTGAACAATGACGCAACGACAAACAATCGATGGATTCGACGTGCGCTGCACGGTTTTGAAGCGCGACGATCGCTTTCGCGCTGGCGTGATCACTGCGCCTAAAGATGGCAGCGCTGAAGCGCGCGAATGGTCTGTGCCTGGTGATCGTTGCTTCGATAAAGAAGAAGAAGCGGAGCGCTATGGGCGCTACGTGCTCTTGGGTATTCAAGGCGTGCGACCTAGCGGCGAGCCGCTCTTTACGGTCGTCTAAGCCGGCTTTGACATAGATTCGACCGCCCACACCCTGCAGTCCCACGTTGGCGCTGTATTTAACGTGGTGGGATATCACTGTGACATCGATTGAAGCGTGTGCGATGGCTTATGCCGTCTTCCTTGAAACCGAGGGGCGGCAAGCGGATTGAATCAACCCGGCGTCGCACACCGATACGGCGCCGGCATGTCCTGCGCATTGGCCAGCCAGACCGTGTAGCGACCGCGGGTGAAGTGGGGTACGTTTGGCGCGAACGCCAGGTCGCCCTGTGCATCTTGCTCGCGGCCCCATACCCAGATGCGGCGGTGTTCATTTTCCGGTGCGCACATTCTGGCGCGCAGTTGCTCGGGCGTGACCAATACCTCACCGGCGGGCGGGGGTGCAAACTTGGCAGCGTCGAATAATTCCTTGCGCCAGTTGTCGCGCTTCGCGATGTCGGGCGAGGTCCAATCGTCGAGAATCCACATCGGCTTTTTCAATTGCGCGTAAAGCGGCAGGTCGAACGGCAAGCTGCCCAGCGTTAAAACGATATCGCTGGATTGCACGCGCCGCTTGAGTAGCTGCGCCGCTTCGCGACCGGAGCCGCCATCGCGGGCGGCGGCAATGCCGACCACGATAAGACACAGCAGCGCCGCGATACCGATCGTGATGCCGAACGCGCGCGTAAACACATGACGCTGCGCAACCGTGGGCGCATGCATCAGCACCAGCCTGCACAGAAAAAACGCAAGCGGCGGCAGCAATGGCAACACATACCCGATCAACTTCGAGTGCGGAATCGAAAAGAACACGAGAATGACGGCGAACCAGATGCTCATCAATTTCGCGGCGTCGTCACTCCAGAACAAGGCTTTGAGCGACACCGATTTTGCTTTGGCCAACCAGAGCGTCCAGGGCAAGGTCATCGCAAGAATCACCGGCACGTAGAAAAACATCGGCTGCGCGTTGTTGTAGCCCACGCTTGCAAACCGGTCGAGCTGCTGCACGATGAAAAAGTATTGGAAAAAGTCGGGGTACTTCCATTGCATGGTCAAGAACCACGGCAATGCCGCAATCAAGAAGACTGCAATCGGCGCGGGCGCCAACAGCATCAAGAGCGCACGCGGACGACGCGTGGCCAACGCCCAAGCCACCAGGATCGCGCCCGGCAACGCCACGCCGATCAAGCCTTTGGCCAACACGCCGGCCGCGGCGAGCAGCGCGACCGTAACGATCGCCCGCTGCGTTGGTGCCGGCGCCAACATCACCGTTGCGCCTTGCAATACCGTGGCGCCGATCAGGCCAGCTACCAGCATATCGAGATTGGCAAACTGCGCGCCGCCGTAGAAAAACGGCATCGTGGCCAGCACCAGTACGGTGGCCACCGCAATCTTGCGATCGAAGAATGCCGTCAGAAAACGCAGCATCATCGTCACGATCAGCAGCGCGGCCAACAGCGACGGCAAGCGCGCCGCCCATGGATTGACGCCGAAGATCATGAACGAGATATCGCACAGCCAGTAATAGAGCGGTGGCTTGTGAAAGTACGGCATGCCGTTGAGCAGGGGCGTCAACGGTGAGTGGGAACGCAGCATGTCCCACGCGACGCCGGCATAACGACCTTCGTCTGGCAACGTGAGCGGCCGTAGCCAAGAAAACGCACCCAGCCAGAAGCCGATGACCAGCACGATCGTGGCGTTGGATACCGCATCCAGGCGCAGCGTGGGTAATAGCGGCACGGCGGCCGTGCGAAATCTGGGAGGGGAATAATTCATGTCTTGCCTGAAATAGGCCGCTCGCGGCGGATAGCGAACGAACAATAGGCGGCAAGACGTTGAATCGGCGTCAAAAGACGCGCGGCGGCAGAACGATAAAGAAAAGGCCCGCGAGCATGGCGCGCGGGCCTTTGAAAAGCTGGTGCACCCAGCCGGAATCGAACCGGCACGACTTGCGTCGAGGGATTTTAAGTCCCTTGCGTCTACCAATTTCGCCATGGGTGCGGCGGATAAACCCGACGTGCTGGTTTATCGACGAGGGCGAATTCTACCGGAAGTCGCCTGGGATCACGATCAGGCGCCCGCCAGCGTCAAGGGCGGGGCGTAGCCGCCATGGGCCTCTTGCCGGTGAGCATGCTCGTGGCTCGACAGTTTGAAGACCGACACGGCGGCCGCCAGGTGCCCGGCTTGTTCTTCGAGCGATGCCGCAGCCGCGGCGGCTTGCTCCACCAGCGATGCGTTTTGCTGGGTAACTTGATCCATCTGCGACACGGCCAGATTGACCTGGTCGATGCCGCTCGACTGCTCCTGCGAAGCGGCGGCGATCTCGCCCATGATGTCGGTCACGCGTTTTACCGACGCGACGATTTCTTGCATCGTGGTGCCTGCGGCATCGGCCTGGCCTGAACCGGCGTTCACGCGTTCGACCGATTCGGAAATCAATTGCTTGATTTCACGGGCGGCTTGCGCGCTGCGTTGCGCCAGCGTGCGCACTTCGCCGGCGACGACGGCAAAGCCTTTGCCTTGCTCACCGGCACGCGCCGATTCGACGGCAGCATTGAGCGCCAGAATGTTCGTTTGGAAAGCAATGCTTTCGATCACGCTCACGATTTCGGCGATCTTCACCGAGCTCTGCGAAATCGAACGCATGGTGTTCACGACTTGGTCGACGGCGTGGCCGCCGCGTTGTGCGACCGATTCTGCGTTGGCTGCCAACTGATTGGCTTGGCGCGCGTTGTCGGCATTTTGTTTGACGGTGGAGGCCAGCTCTTCCATGCTCGCGGCGGTTTCTTCCAGCGAGGCGGCCTGCTCTTCGGTGCGACCCGAAAGATCGGTGTTGCCGGCGGCGATTTCGCGCGCGCCCAGGTCGATTTCATGCACGCCGTGACGCACGGCAGTGACGGTGTTGACCAAGCCTTCCTGCATGCGGCGCACGGCGGCAAACAGCACGCCGATTTCATTGTTCGAGCGTACGACCACGGGCGAGGACAAATCGCCGGCAGCGATATGGTCGAACGTGCGTTCGGCTTCGCGCAAGGGGCGCAGGATGCCGCGCGTCATGAAGAGCCAACAGATGACGGCCAACGCCAATGCCAGCACGATCGAGCCAATGGCGAGGCTTTGCGCCATTGTGTATCGGGTATCGGCCGTGGCAAGTGCTTGCGCGCTGCGCTCGTCAGCACGCTTCAGAAACGCACGATAGGCCGTTTCAAATGCAGTGCCTGCGTCGCGGGCACGCAGATTGGCGTCGTTATAGGCATTCAGGTCGATGTCCTCAACGGCCTTCTGCTGTTCTGCGACGAGCGAACGATAGGTGCCGTAGATCTTGTCGACGTCAGCGGCGAGCTGCGTGGCGATCGGACCTTTGGGTACAGACATGAAACGTTTGAATTGAACGTCACCTTCGTTCAGCAGTGCCTGACTGCGCTGTTTGCTGGTGTTGGCGTTCTCGAGTTGGCCCGCCTGCATCTCCAGAAAGCCGCCGGCCAATGCCAAGCGACTGCGCGTGAAGAGCGCATACGTTTCCTGCAGCGGATTTCGCTGCTCGACGCTCAACCGACTGAACTCCTGCAGCGCATTGCGCGCGTCGAAGGCATCGCGCCACCCCAATGCGCTCGAAGCCAGCAGCGCCAGAATGAATGCGCCCATCACCAGCATCATGCCGGTGCTTAATTTGATACGACCGAGCATTGCGCTCTCCAAAGCAAAAAATAGAGATGTGCGCATGCCGACGGCAGGCTGCATCACCAATAAGAAGGCTTGGAATATACGGGGCGGGGATGCAGGGGCAATGCGGGAACAGCAGCCAAATATGGCGTGCTTTCGCGGTTTCAGGCGGATGAAAGGTCAGCCGCGGGTATCTTGCCGTTGATGGCGGAAGCGGTGAGATTCGAACTCACGAAAGGTTGCCCTTTGCCGGTTTTCAAGACCGGTGCAATCGACCACTCTGCCACGCTTCCTGTCTCGTGCCGCCTCTATGCAAGGCGAACTCGGCATGGGCGCAATATATCCCGGTACCGTCGAGGGGCCGAATTATATCCTGACCGCCACTTCGGGTATCTTGTGTGCTGAAAATATTGGTTGTTATCCATATCAAGCATAAGGAGTGATCGATGCGCGCAGTTGAAATTACGCAGCCCGGCGGCCCCGAAGTACTGGTCGCCTGCGAGCGTCCCACGCCCGAACCCGGTGCGGGCGAGGTGCTGATCAAGGTCACCGCGGCGGGGATCAACCGCCCGGATGTGTTTCAGCGCCAGGGCAACTACGCGCCGCCGCCCGGCGCCTCCGATATCCCCGGGCTGGAAGTGGCGGGCGAGATCGTCCGGGGCGATGCGGCGGCGGGTGGCTTCAAGATCGGCGACCGCGTATGCGCATTGATCGCCGGTGGCGGCTATGCCGAATATGCCGTGGCGCCTGCCGTGCAGTGCATGCCGATTCCTGAAGGCTTGTCGGATATCGAAGCGGCCGGCTTGCCGGAAACGTACTTCACCGTATGGAGCAACGTCTTCATGCGCGGGCAGTTGAAGGGCGATGAGACGCTGCTGGTGCACGGCGGCGCGAGTGGTATCGGCACCACTGCGATCCAGATTGCGCGCGCCGTGGGGCACACGGTATATGCCACCGTGGGCAGCGACGACCGCGCTCGCGCCGTCGAAAAGCTGGGGGCCGCCCACGGGATCAACTACAAAACGGAAGACTTCGTGGTCGAGGTCGCACGTCTCACGGATAAGAAGGGCGTGGACGTGATCCTCGATATGGTGGCGGGCGACTACGGTCCTCGCAACGTGCAGGCTCTGGCCGACGATGGCCGGGTGGTCGTCATCGCTTTATTGGGCGGCTCCAAGGGCACGCTGGACTTCAATCAAATCATGCGCCGCCGCCTGACCATCACGGGGTCCACACTGCGGCCGCGGCCGATTTCGTTCAAGGCCGAGATTGCCCGACAACTGCGCGACCAGGTATGGCCGCTTCTGACGGACAAGAAGATCAAGCCGATCATTCACGCGACGTTTCCCTTAGCGGACGCCTCGAAGGGCCACGCCATGATGGACGCTGGCGAGCAGATCGGGAAAATCATCTTGACCGTTTAACAACGGTGTCATACGCGTTGGTCCACAAAAGGATACAATAGTGGGTTCGACCCGGACCGATCCGGGCACCTACTAGACAAACGCGACATGACTTCTGCCAATTCAGCCACTGCGGCTCGCCCCCGCCTCGTGCTGGGCAACTGGAAAATGCACGGCAATCTGGCCGACAATGCCCGGTTGCTTAGCCAGTTGCACGCCGTAGCCGCTGCCGACGGCACGCTCTCCGCCCGATGCGCCATCGGCGTGTGCGTGCCGTTTCCCTATCTTGCCCAGGTGGCGGCCGCGCTTGCGGACAGCCCGGTCTCGTGGGGCGCGCAAGATGTGAGCGTGCACGAGCAGGGCGCCTACACCGGCGAAGTGTCCGGCGTCATGCTGCGCGACTTCGGTTGCCGTTGGGCCTTGGTCGGTCACTCCGAGCGCCGCATGTATCACGGCGAATCGGATCAGTTGGTGGCCGAAAAGGCCCAAGCCGCGCTCAAGGCGGGATTGACTCCCGTCGTGTGTGTGGGCGAAACGTTGCAGGATCGCGAAGCGGGCAATACGCTCGCCGTGATCGAGCGGCAGTTGGCACCCGTGCTGGCGTTGGGCGCCGAAAGCCTGGCGAAGATGGTGCTGGCATATGAGCCCGTGTGGGCCATCGGCACTGGCCTCACCGCTACGCCCGAGCAAGCGCAGGAAGTGCACAGCGCGATTCGCGCCGCATTGAGTGGCCTGGGCGTGCCGCAAGTACAAGTGTTATATGGCGGCAGCGTCAAGGCAGCCAATGCCGCCACGCTGTTCACCATGCCCGATATCGATGGTGCGCTGGTGGGTGGCGCGTCGTTGGTAGCGGAAGAATTCTGGCGTATCGCCGCGGCCGAAACGGCCACCGTTTAAGTATCCGTAGTCGGAGTCTGTAAATGTCGTCAATGCTTACCATCGTGCTGATCGTCCAAGTCGTATCGGCACTGTCCATCATCGTTCTCGTGCTGCTGCAGCAAGGAAAGGGCGCCGACATGGGCTCGGCCTTCGGCACCGGTTCGGCCGGCAGCCTGTTCGGCGCGTCCGGCGCGGCCAACTTCCTGTCCCGCGCGACGAAGTGGGCGGCCGTCATCTTCTTTGCTTCCACCGCCGCGCTGGCGTGGATGGGTCACCGTGGTGGCGCTACGGGTGCCGACTCGGGCCTGATGCAAAACTTCGCCCCGGCCGATCGCTCCGTGCCGACGGCACCGGGCGCTGTGCCCCCGCCCGCCGGTTTGTCCGTGCCCGGCGCCGGTACCTCCATCGTGCCCGCAGCACCTGCTGCACCGGGTGGCGCTGCCGTGCCGGCAGCACCCGCTACGGGCGGCGCAGCAGTTCCCAGCGCACCCGCGCCGGCGACCACGCCCGCGCCGGCGAAGTAAGTCGTTAGACGATCGAAAAGAGGGCCGTAAAAAACGCGGCCGTTTTTTCGACAGTGCGAGCAAAGTAGGAAAAGTTCGTGCTAGAATCTTGGTCTTTCCAGATCAATGGATTTGGAAAGACGGTTAAGCCGACGTGGTGAAATTGGTAGACACGCTATCTTGAGGGGGTAGTGGCGAAAGCTGTGCGAGTTCGAGTCTCGCCGTCGGCACCAAGAATTAAGATCGCGAGATCTGAGTGAATATGAAAAGCCCGCCTGAACGAAAGTTCGGCGGGCTTTTTTTTCTTGTGGTCCGATTGACGGAGGAGGAGACAAGGGCTCGGCACACACGTCTATTGAGGACTTTAACGATCCCTCGCTGGCTTTCACTACGTGATCTATGTGAGCAAGTAGCGTACGATGATGAATACGTTTCCCATTTCTGTTTAGAAGATTCCGGTGCTACGCGCTTGCGATTGTTAGGTTGAGAGTTTCGGCAACAATCTCTTTACCTCGAGCACGATTTAGTTAGCCGAGCGCGGAGAAAGCGTGCCCTAATTTTGTATTTGCGACTAGCCAACAGATCCTTCGAGTTCTTCCGGAGTCTTGGATGGCAACGTGCACGAAATTCTTTGAAAGCAGAGAGATGTCCTTCCAGTATATGAACGAGAGTAAATTGAACGCGCCCAATCAGATCGACTGGCTAACAAAGGTGGTGCTGAAATTGCCATCGGAGGCACGCTCTTCGTTGAGGATTGATGCGCTTCCGCTCGTTGGTTTCACTGATGTGCGGCATATGTCGTATGGGAACCAAGATCGCATCGCTGCGGCCTATCGCGTGTGTGATGACCCGGAAGACAGTTGGCTCTTGGCGGTTGTTTGCGACGGCGTTGGTGGAAGTGCGAATGGGGAGCGCGCGGCAGCACTGACTGTCGCGAGTTTGGCTGTAGATCTTTCGACCGTACGCCGGCGACGTGGTGCCGCTAACATCTTGAAAGATTTATTGCATAGGGCGCACATTCGAACGTCAGCCGCATTTAATTCGAAATCGAGTACCACGGCAGTTGCATGCTTAATTTCTGGTGGTAGCGCTGTTATCGGTTGGGTTGGTGACTCTCGTGCCTATCAAATATCTGATGGTGAAGCGACACAGCTTACGATTGACGACACTCTAGCGAGTGCGATTGCAAAGACTGATTCGAAGTTCGCACTAGAGCTGAACGAGGAGTACGGCGAGCGGCTTTCACAAGCCGTTGGTGGCGATTCTAATCTCGTCGCAAATGTAATTGAATGGCTGCCTTCAAGTGAGGAAGCTTTCTGCATTTTGTGCTCTGATGGTGTGTGGAAGCCAGTGCAACCAGTTTTGGAAGCAGTTGTTGGCGCGTGTAGTGATGGACAGGAGTTAATGAGGCGCCTGCTAATCCTCAGTGACTGGACTGGTGGTCACGACAATGCATCGGCGATTATGCTTCCCCCGTTTCATATTGCTTTAAAGTTTCTTAACAATACCGCAAACGCAACTCCAGATGGCTGTTTCGTGCTCTCGTTGCCCGGAAATCAAAGCATTGTTATGTCTGACGGTGCTAGTAAGTGGCCAATGCATGGTGAGCGAGAATTCTCGACTGGGGTTCAGCATGCGACAGAAACATCGAATAGCAAGTCGCCGGCAAGAAAGTCTTCCAGTAAACGAAAGGGCAGTGGATCGACGGCTGAAAAGGGCAAAAGCCGCCCAGATGCAGGTAGTCAACTTGTAATTGCTGAGGAGCCAACGAATGATGAGTCGACCTCAACCACCAACGCGCTACAAAGCGACGAGCCGCGCAAGTAGCGCTGGAGGTTATGGAGTAGTGGAGGTTTGGCATGACAACATGCTGAATCGTGAGGTTGCAATAAAATGGTTGATCTCACATGATGGGGAAGATCAACTGCTAAACGAATGGCGCGTTCTAGCCAATGCTGTTTCCCGTCACGTAGTCGAAATATACGATCTCGTCTTTGATCGTCACGGTGCGCTTTTTGGTATTGTGATGGAATACGTCGCTGGGGGCACGTTAATGGATGTGCCAGTGCCAGATGACGAACAGCAACAAATACAAGCTTTTCATCTTCTTTATCAGCTTGCATTGGGACTGACGGATCTACACAAAAACGCGATCGTACACCGAGATGTGAAGCCGGAGAATACGGTTATTAGTGTCGACGGACGTCTCAAGATTTGCGATTTTGGCCTTGCAACACCTGCAGGTGAAACATCGCTTCAGGCGCGTGCCACTATGGGGTATTGTGCGCCTGAATTTTTCTCGAGACCTGTCCCTATTAGCTTGAAGAGTGATGTCTATTCATTTGGTGCCGTTTGTTGGAAGGTGCTAGTGGGAGAACTTCCCAAAATTGGGAGACATGGGATTCCGGAGGCCTCTCATTTTCCTATTGAAGGTATTGGTGGTCGAACCACGCTTCCGATTCGGCTCGCGGATTTAATCGACCGTTGTATGTCGTGGAAGCCCGATGACCGACCTGAGATTTCAGAAGCTGTCTTGACTCTGCGGAATGAGTTGACTCGTGGAAGGCATAGGGCGTCTGTCCTGTTATCCGGTGGACCTGCGACAATTGATGTCGGCACGCCGCGAAAAAAATTGAGTGCCGGCGCTAACTCTATTCAGGTTGAATATGACGGATACGATTTTTCTATCGCAGCGGTAGGGGGCGATGTTTTTATCAACAATTCAGCTGCTGTGGTCGGACACCGACTAACCGAGGGTTGCCTGCTTACTTTCGGAAATGCATCGCTTGCCGCTGGAAGGGCATTTGCGCCGTTCCGCCAATTTGTACCGGAGCTAGTCATCTGATGGTTCTTTCACCAAGTAGTCTTGTGGGCGAACGCTACATTCTTGAGCAAATCATTGGCCAGGGTGGAATGCAGCAAGTTTGGGCTGCAGTGGATCAGAGCTTGGATCGGCGTGTTGCGGTAAAAGTCCCTATCGTCGATGGCGCGAGAAAACGTTTTTCGCAGAGCGCGCAGCTAAGCGCGCGAATTAGGCATGCAAATGTAGCATCGGCTTTAGACTATGTTGACGACAGTTCGGGTGAGTACTATGTTGAGGAATTGATCGATGGCATCGATCTTCAGGTCTGTATGGATCGACACTTTCCGCGATTAGACGGAGATACGGCCGCACATGTGCTTCATCATTTAGCAAAGGGATTGGCAGCTTCCCACGCAGTAGGTGTTTTACATCGTGATCTTAAGCCCTCCAATGTGATGGTTAGCAGCGACTTAAGTTTTGCGATGATAAAGATCACAGATTTTGGTATTGCTAAGCTTGCTCAGAGTGCTATGGAGCAAGGGATCAATGAGATTAATCAGGGTAGAACTCAGGGCCTCACGAGCACAATGCTGGGTGCTATACCTTTTCTAGCGCCTGAAGTGCTGCGGAAGAACAAGCCCGGAATGCCACCGATAGATAAACCGGCGGACGTTTGGAGCCTTGCTGCGATGGGTTATTGGTTGCTTTCCGGTGAACATCCTTTCGGTACAGGTTTCGAAGCCGTGCCGGGAATTTTTGAAGGTAGTGCGAAGGCGTGGGCCCCCGGTCTAACTGCAAATAGGGCGACTGCAGACTTGGTATTAAAGTTGCAGGAAATTATTAGTTCGTGCTTCGAGATCGATCCAGCACAGAGGCCAACTGCAATCGAATTGGTGGAAGAGATCGCAAAGTTGGCCTATTTATCTGGTATGAGGGAAATGGGTGTTGTGACCGAAAAAGGCTCCTATGGAGCGTTTTGGTTTGGTCGTTCTGTTTCAGGCAAACCGTTAATGTTTCATGAGGCTGAAATAATAGCGGGAAAACCGGTTCGCGTAGGATCCCGTATTAACTACGTGTCAATGAGCGGAGTGCCGAATCGTCGTGCAATCGCAATTTTGAAATTGAAAGATCTGAACAGCTAATAACGAAGCGCTTCAATTTCTTCGATTTCGAGAGCAGTGTCAGAAAGTTATTGATTTCACGCTGGCAATGCGTCGTTCGCTGGATTTATATCACTTGCTGTGTTGGATGAAAGCACGACGTACGATGTTGCGCGACAGCCTGCCAGTGGCCGCTTTCCTTCCACCTTAGGACTACCGCCAATTTCGCGACTCACAATTGACCAAGCAACGGGCTCGGGCAGTTGCGACGCTGAGCGCCAAGCCGCTGTAACTGCAGCAAAATCTGATGAGCGTCACGTGTGCAAGGCCCTCCCATACTTGCCACCAGATCCTTGCACAAGTGGCAGAGCTATGAGTGACTGCGATCGCCATTAAAGGCAGGCGTGCTCCAAGGGATCGCCATGCAGGCACCGCCACAAGCATAGCGAACACCCAGAACGCAGGCCGAAGCCGCTCTCCACGGCATACGATGGCGAAGATCGCGGTGGCCAAGCAGCACGCCAATGATAAGAGCAACCCCTTATGCGAATGTCTCGCGACTGCTTACGGGTGATTGTCGTCGCCTGCATGCCGTGGTGACGTATGCATCAAACCTTCGTTCCAGCCCGAATCAATATCCCGGGTGATGGCCGCGTTCAGCAGGCGTTCGGCACGTCTGAGTTCATAGCAGGCTTGAGCGTAAGCCGCGTATCTTGCCGAGCTGATCTTCATCGCCGGGCCGTTCTGAAATTCCAGCACGGTTTGCTGGGCTTGCTTCAAATGTTTGAGTGCGCTTTCCATTTTTTTTTGACGTTGATGGGCAGTGGTCTCATCAAAGCAAGAGGCATACCGAGAAACGCGAATTCCGGTAAAGTCTGAAGATAAGGAAGTTTCATTCGGCTTCAGATTGGCCAGCAAACCGGTGGTCAGGCGATTTGCCAACCAGACCACCGGCCGACCGGGGCGATCTCAAGCCGATGGGCAGTGGCGCTTCAGTGCCACGCGCAGTCAGGCGTACTAAGGCGTACATCGAGGCCCTCAACGCGGCATTCGATCCTCTGCCATAGGCTCAGCACGATGTTCTATCGGCACAGCACAATGGGCCGTCCGATAGCTAAAGAACCGTCACCCAAGGACCTTGGCGCGAGGATATTCGACGCATCGATGCGCCCCGCAGGAACCGAACCGCGGCAGTGTGAGCGCTAGCGCCCAAATCGCCGCGTGCCCGCCACGCACAGCACGACCGCCGAGGTCGCCACCACCATCGACCATGCAACGGGCTCGCGCAGCAGCAACGCCGCCAGCGCCAGGCCCATGAACGGCTGGAGCAACTGCAGTTGCCCCACCGCTGCGATACCGCCCTGTGCCAAGCCGCGGTACCAGAAGAAAAAGCCGATGAGCATGCTGAAGAGCGATACATATGCAAGGCCGCCCCAGGCTTGCCACGGGATTTGTGTCCAGGTGGCGGGGGCAATGAGTGCGCTTGCGATCGCCATGACGGGCAAGCACACCACGAGCGCCCATGAAATCACTTGCCAGCCGCCAAGGTGGCGCGACAGGCGAGCACCTTCGGCGTAGCCAAATCCGCACACGATCACCGCGGCAAGCATGTACAGGTCGCCGATCAACGACGATGGGCCGTCGTGCTTGAGAAACGCGAAACTCGCGACGCAGGCACTGCCAAGCATTGCAAACAACCAGAACGCAGGCCGAGGCCGCTCGCCGCCTCGCACGGCAGCGAAAATCGCGGTGGCCAAGGGCAGCAAGCCAATGAAGACGACTGAGCGCGCCGCGGTGATGTGCGTGAGCGCGAGCGCCGTCAGAAGCGGAAAGCCCACCACCACGCCGAGTGCGATCCACACGAGCGGCATCATGTCGCGCGCTGCCGGCCGGCGCACGCGAAAGATCAGCAGCAAGGCAAGCGCAGCCAATCCGGCGATCGTAGCGCGCGCCGTGGTTAAAAACGTGGGGTCGAAGCCGGTAACGGCCAGGCGCGTAGCGGGTAGCGAACCACTGAAGATCAAGACGCCGATCGCGCCGTTGAGCCAGCCGCTGGAATGGGTTTTCATCATGGCATTCAAGGTGAACCGATCTGAATCATGCCGGATGTGCACGATGATCGCCATGCACGCCCGATCGCATCTTGAGTCGCCCTGTATTGGCATTCGCGCCGATACAGTTCCGTTCGACGGCGTCGTCCCCCGCCGGATGGTTGATCACGTTTTCCCTCGGTTCCAACATTTATTGTTGACACGATTTTGCGCAGTGCTAGAGTACGAACAAACGTTTGCGCAATTGTGCACGCGACAAGAAGAATGCATACGGAGACACGTCATGAGATCCAGTTTCGCTGGTCCGGGCACGCGCTGCCCGGCCTTCGCTGAAGTCGAATTCCACGTCGAAGTTGAAGTCATCATCGCTAAGGTGCGGGCATCATGAGCGGCGTGACGTTTTCCCTGGTCGACGGTGCGTCGCACGATGCGATTCCAGCCGAGTGGCGTGCGCATGCGTTGTCGGATGCCCATCGGGCGCAGTTGGTGACACTGGTAGGCGAAGCGGGTGTGCTGACGGCACCTGCCGATCGATACACCTATTGCCGCGACCGTTTGCCCTTCGGCACGTTTCGTTTACGAGTGGGCAAATTGCCTGCCACATTGCCCGCTGCCATTGTGTGCCCCGCCGATGAGGCCGCGCTGCAGGCCGTCATCGCCTGGGCGGTAGAGGCACAGATTGCGCTGATTCCGTTCGGCGCGGGTTCTGGCGTACTGGGCGGCACGATGCCCTTGAACTGCGAGGTGATGGTCGACCTGAAGCGCATGAACCGCATCGTCGAGATCAACGAGATCGATGGCACGGTCACGGTGCAAGCCGGCATGAACGGCGGGCAGTTTGAAGCGGCGCTCAATGCGCGCGGGTACACGGCCGGGCATTTGCCGCAGTCGATCAATATGTCGACGGTGGGCGGGTGGGCGGCCTGTCGCGGCGCGGGGCAGGCGTCGTCCCGCTACGGCAAGATCGAAGACATGGTCGTGGGCTTGAAGGCGCTGCTCCCCAACGCGCAACCCTTGGAAGTGCGCGCCGTCGCGCGGCGTGCCGTGGGCCCCAGCATCAAGGACCTCATGGTGGGCTCCGAAGGGGTGTTCGGGTTTATTACGCAACTCACATTGCGCATGTGGCGGCTGCCGGCTCATGAGGCCGGAGTAGTGCTGGCTTTTCCCACGTTGCAGGCGGGGTTTGACGCACTGCGCGAGATTATCCAAAGCGAGCTGCGTCCTGCGGTGATGCGTTTGTATGACGAGATGGAAAGCCAACAGCGCACCAAGGATATTGCGGCGTTCAAGCACAAGCCGATCCTGTGCATCCTGAAGTTCAGCGGTTTGCGCGAGCTGGCCGAAGTGGAGCAGCGCCTGTCGCTGGCGATCTGCGCCGCGCACGGCGGCGAGTTGACCGACGATGGGCCGTACCGGCATTGGGAAACGACGCGGTATCAGTCGTACTCGATCCAATGGCAAACCGGCGGCTATTACATGGACACGATCGAAGTGACCGGCACGTGGACCGGATTGCCGCATATGTATGCCGCGATGAGCGAGGCGGTGCATGCCCTGCATCCGGACATTCATTTCGGCGCGCACTGGTCGCATATCTACGCCGAGGGTGCCTGTCAGTACATGACGGTGCGCTTGCCGCCGATGCCGGACGACGATGTGGCGTTGGCGCTCCATCGCAAAGCCTGGGATGTGGTCGAGCGGTTGTGTCTGGCGCACGGCGGATCGATCGCTCATCACCACGGCGCGGGACTCTTTCGCAATGCCTGGCTGCGCGAAGAGCTCAACACTGGAATGGATGTGCTGCAGATCATCAAAGACGGCATCGATCCCGGCAACCTGCTCAATCCAGGCAAGCTCGGTCTACGTGCCGCGCCAGGTGCAATCGTTCTGTAGTCCTCGTTTGCTTATCCGACCTCATTCGCGGAGTCGACATGCCGTTGTTACCCGAAGATATTGCGACGTTGAACACCTGTGCATTCTGTCCCAACACGTGCCGCCCCTCATACCCCGCGCGGGCCGACCTGCAGATCGAAGCGCAGACGCCGTCGGCATTGAGCCTGCTCACACTGGCGGTGCTGGCCCGGCGCGTGCAACGCGACAGTGATACGTTGCATGCCCTGTCACGCCGCGATGCCGCAGACGCGAGCCGCGGTCACTGCACCTACGGCTTCGATATGCCTGCCGTACTGACACGCGCGCTGGATCAGGCCGAGGATGTCTCTCATGGCTGACTTGGCATCGCAGTCCTGGCTGATGGGCATCGATCTGGGCGCGGGCAGCTTGAAGACGATGGTAGTGACTTCGGACGGTCGTGTGGCAGGCAGCGCCTCGGCTGACGTGGTGACGCATACGCCGCACGCGCGCTGGAGCGAGCAGGATCCGATGGACTGGTGGCGTGCCTTGTGCGAAACCGTGCCGCGTGCCTTGGCCGAAGCAGGCATCGGCGCCGACGCCATTGCCGCGATTTCTTTCAGTGCCGGTGCGCACACGCCGGTTCTGGAAGACGCCGACGGCCGCGTCTTGCGGCCCGCCATATTGTGGAGTGACCAACGTAGTGGCGCGGAGGTGGCCGAGCTGTTGAACCGGCATGGCGATCGTATTTTCGAGCTGTCGATGAACCGTCCCTCGCCGACCTGGACGATGCCGCAGTTCATGTGGCTGACCCGGCATGAGCCCGATGTGGTGCGCGCCACGCGGCGGGTATACGTCGCCAAGGATTGGTTGCGATCGCGTTTGACCGGCGATTGGGTCACCGATCGCACAGAGGCTGTGGGCACGATGCTGTTCGATACCGCACGCGATGCATGGTCTGCCGAACTGTGCGACATGATTGGCTGGGATGTCGCCACCTTGCCGCCGCTCACGACGCCCGCAAGCGTGGTTGGCGAGGTGAGTGCGGCCGCAGCGCTTCAGTCGGGATTGCGCGCTGGCACGCCGGTGGTGTGCGGCACGTCCGACACATCGATCGAGACCTTTGGCGCCGGCTCCGTTCGCCCGGGCGACGGCACGATCAAGCTGGCGACCGCCGGCACGGTCAGTGTGGTGGGCGACCGGCCGCAGTTGCACCCCAGCCTGATCAACTACCCCTTGGCCGTGCCAGGCCTTTGGTACGCGATCAGCGGCACCAATAGCTGTGCCTCGGCGCATCGTTGGTTGCGCGATGCGTTCTTCATGGCGCCGGGCCGCAAGGGCAGCGAGGTGTTTGCCGAGATGGATGCGATGGCCGCGCAAATTGCGCCCGGGGCAGATGGCCTTCTGTTCCATCCCTATCTGCAAGGCGAGCGTGCACCCTATTGGGATCCCATGCTGCGCGCCGATTTTGTGGGATTGACGTTCGCGCACCATCGCGGTCATCTGGTGCGCGCCTTGTACGAAGGAATTGCGTTTTCGTTGCGCGATGTGCTGGAGCAATTTCGGGCGTTGAAGATGCCGATGGCGTCTGCACGGATCATTGGCGGTGGGGCGCATAGTGCCACCTGGCGGCAGATCGTGGCCGATGTGCTCGATCTCGAGATTCATCTGCCCGAAACGGTGGATGCGTCATATGGGGCAGCATTGTTGGCGGGCGTTGGGGTAGGGGTTTTCGGCAGCGAACGTGAGGCAGCAGCCTGTGCGCGCGTGATCGCCACGGCCCGGCCCGATGCCGCGCGCGCCGCGTTCTACAACGATCTCTTTGCGCTTTACAAGCAAGCGCAGGCGGGCCTGGCGCCGGTGTCGCATGGCCTGGCGCGATTGACCCAACCCCGTGCAGTGGCGCCGTCCGCGCCTGCGCTTACGGCAGCGAGGTAGCCATGGCAGGCATCGTTCTCGATCGAGTCAAGAAACGGTTTGGCGCCGTCGATGTGGTGGAGTCGCTATCGCTCGATGTGGCCGACGGCGAGTTCGTGGTGCTGGTGGGGCCCTCGGGGTGTGGGAAGTCGACGACGTTGCGCATCGTGGCGGGCCTGGAAGATCTGACGGGGGGAACGGTGTCCATCGGCGGGCGGGATGTGACGGCGTTGGAGCCCAAGGACCGCAACATTGCGATGGTGTTTCAGAACTACGCGCTTTATCCGCACAAAACGGTTTATGAAAATCTCGCCTTCGGCCTGCGCCTTCGAAAAACGCCGGCCGAAGATATCAAGACGCAAGTGAATTGGGCCGCCGGGATGTTGGGCATCGAGAAGCTGCTCGATCGCAAGCCGCGCCAGCTGTCCGGTGGCCAGATGCAGCGCGTGTCGCTGGGCAGGGCGCTGGTGCGTCGCCCCGACGCGTTCCTGCTCGATGAACCGCTCTCCAATCTGGATGCCAAATTGCGCGTGCATATGCGTGAGGAAATCGGACTCCTGCACAAACGTATCGGCACCAGCATGATCTACGTCACCCACGATCAGGTCGAGGCCATGACGCTGGGCGATCGCATCGTGGTGATGCATGGCGGGCGGGCGCAGCAGATTGGCACACCACTGAAAATCTACGATGAGCCGGCCAACCGGTTCGTGGCGGGATTTCTGGGCGCACCCGAAATGAACTTCATTGAGGGGGCGGTGACCGCGAACGACGGCACTTTGCGGTTTTGCGGCGGCGGCATCGACGTAACGGTGCCGATGGGGCGGTTCGTGCTGGCCCCAGGCGCCGGACCGCATCCCGTCACGTTGGGGATCCGCCCGGAGCATCTGCGTCTCGATGGCCATGCGGCACCGGGCACGGTTGGGATCGCCGATCACATCCATCTCTCGGCAACGGTCAAGCTCATCGAACAGATGGGCGCGCAGACCATGATGATTTGCGACACCGGCGACGGTCGCGCGTTGCGCGTGCTCTCCGAACGCAGTGACGATCACCGAGTGGGTGCATCTTGCGCATTGGCGGTATGCCGTACGCGCGTGCATCTTTTCGACACGACGACAGGAACGAGTTTATTGAACGCAGCACCGCCGCAGTAACCCTCTCACGGCCGTACCGACAACAAGACGCCTGAGCGTCTGCTCCAGGAGACATACATGGCTATCGATCACACCTGCACGCGCGACAAGCGCCTGGCCGCCTCTGATGCGGTAACGCCCAGCAGTCAAACGCGACGAACGTTGCTCAAAACGGCCGCGGCCGGGGCGGCGGTCCTGATGGCGCCGGCCATTCACGCGCAGCAGAAGACGATTCGATTTCTGAACGGGGAGCCTTCGCGAGAGTCGGTTGCAGCGCTGCGCAATGTGGCCGCTGAGTACGAGAAGAAGACGGGCGTGAAGGTCGTCATCGATACGGTGCCGTCGGACGAGTCGTTCGGCAAAATCCAGGCGTCCATCTCTTCAGGCGCGCCTTACGACATCGGCACGCTGGCCTTTGCGGGCCACGTGCTGATCCTTGCGGATGCCGGCAAACTGGTGCCGCTCACCTCGCTGGTCAGCCGCTACAAGTGGGGGCCGCGCATCATGTTCCCCATCAATAACGAGCAGTATTGGTATCCCTACGACTACAACTTCTGCTGGCTGTACTACCGCAAGGATCTTTATCAGGCGAAGAACCTGAAAGTACCCACCACGTGGGATGAGATGGTGCACAACACGACCGCGTTGACGGGCGACAACCGCTTCGGCTGCGCGCAGCCGCTGGGTGCCAATCAGGCGGCGCAGTGGATGAGTTTGGGGTACATGTGGGCCGATGGGGTGTCGATGCTGGACGACAACTTCAAGCTCATCCTGGACAGCCCGACGATCAAGCCTCGGGCGGCGGCCTACCTCGACATGATGAAGCGTCTGTATCCCACGATGCCGCCGGGGATGACGCAGGCGGTGTTCGCGACCGTGCTGGGGCAATATTCGGGCGGTCAGATCGCGCACGCGCCGTATGCCGGCCGCCTCATGGAAGTGCTCGATCAACGCGCGCCGGAGTTGGCGGCGCAAACGGGCGTCTTCATGTACCCGGACAGTGCCGGGCGGGCTCGGGCGGTCAATCACGGTTACGACGGGTGGGTGGTGCTCGATACACCGATGCGCGAAGAGTCGCTCAAGTTCATGGAATGGTTTACCGAAAATCACTACATCGATTTTCTCCATTCGGCGCCGCTGCATTTCCAACCGCCGCGCATGGATGTGTATGACGACAAGCGGTGGCAGGACAACGCGATGATCAAGAAATACGCCGAGCTGGTGACGTTCATGAAGAGCATTCTGACGCGCGACGATGTCATCATCCGGTCGGTGGACACCGAAGGGCCCCGGATCGATCTGCGGCCGGCCAAGATGTTCGAAACCTACGCCATATGCGAGGCGATCCAGAACCGGTTGCTGAAGGATATGCCGGCCAATGAAGCGCTGGAACTGGCCTGCGCCAAGTACCGCACGGTGTTGTAGCGCCAGCGCGTGCGGAGACGGCGCGATCGCGCACCCGCACGCGTTAATTCACGTCGTTCATTTTCGGCCGAAGCTTATGCAATCCTTTCGAACGTCCAGCGATCGTCGCCTGTTGATGCTCTTCATCGTGTGCGTGGGCGCAACCTTGCTGCTGATTCTGGGCCCCGTGCTGCATGCGATCCAACTCAGTCTGTACGAGGCGACTTCGTTCGTGTCGGCGCGCAATTGGGTGGGGCTATCGAACTATGCCCGCATCATCGTCGACCCGGCATTCTGGCATTCACTGACCGTGGGACTGGTGTTTTCGGTCAGCGCCATCGTGCTGCAGGTGGTGCTGGGCATTGCCTTCGCGCTCTTGCTGGATCAGTCGTTTCCCGGGCGCGCGCTGATGCGTGGCATCGCCATTCTGCCGTACATGCTGCCTACGGTCGTCATTGCGATTACCGCGCAATGGTTGCTCGACGGCAGCCTCGGGCTCTTCACGCACTGGGCGCAGGATCTGGGGTTTGCGCGGCCAGCCTGGTTTGAGAATGGACCGGCGGCGTTGGCGGTGGTCATCGTGGCGAGTGTGTGGACATGGACACCGTTCGTGACGGTGTGCTTTCTGGCTGCGCTGCAGACGGTGCCCGGCAGCCTGTACGAAGCTGCGCGGGTGGATGGCGCGGGACCGATCGCGCGGTTCTTTCACATCACGCTGCCGATGCTGGTGCCCATGCTGATGGTGGTGGTGCTGTTGCGCAGCATCTGGATGTTCAACAAATTCGATATCGTGTGGTTGCTCACCAAGGGCGGGCCCTTGTCGGCGACGGAGCACCTGCCGATTCTCGCCTACCGCCGCGCGTTCATGCAGTTCGACGTGGGTGGGGGCGCAACCGTAGCGACGCTATCGTTTCTGCTGCTGTCGATACTCCTGGCGATCTACTTTCATTTCGTGCCGCTTGACGACAAGGAGGCGCGCTCATGAGCCAGCGTCGTAGCGTGGCCGGTCATGCCGGCTTGTTCATCGGCGTGCTGCTGATGGCGATCTGGTCGTTCTTCCCGATCTATTGGATGATCGTGTCGAGCCTGCGGCCCGAGCGCGACATCTTCAGCGTGCCCAGCCTCATCCCCAAAACGATCGATCCCGGATTGCAGTCCTACAAGAATCTCCTGCATCTGACCGATTACTGGCAGCAGTTCATGAACAGCCTGATCGTTGCCGGCGCGGTCGTGGCGATCAGCTTGGTGGTGTCGGTCGTGGTCGCGTACGTGGTGTCGCGCTTCAAGGTGCCGGGCAAGTCGCTCATCATCAGCAGCATGCTTTACGCCTATATGTTCCCACCGCTGCTGCTGGCGATTCCGCTACTGGCGATATTCGCGCGCTGGGGCTTGGCGGATAGTCTCTTCTCGGTGGTGGTGGCGCATTGCACGATGACGATTCCCTTAGGGGTGTGGCTGTTGTGGGGGTTCTTCAAGGCCATGCCCATGCACCTCGAGGAGGCTGCCATGGTCGATGGCTGCACACGTGCGCAGGCCTTCTACAAAGTCGTGCTGCCGTTGTCGTTGCCCGGCATCGTGACCGTGGCCATTTTTTCGTTTCTGTTGTCGTGGACGGACTACGTGTTTGCGTTCGTGCTGCTCAGCAGCGACAGCCAGCAGACGTTGCCTGTGGGGCTGGCGGCCATTCTCGGCTCGTTCGATGCGCGTTGGGGCGAGTTGATGGCAGGCGCCACGCTGATCACGCTGCCGCTGTTGGTGATGTTTACCTTTCTCAGCCGCTATTTCATACAAGGCCTGGCGGCCGGTGCAGTCAAAGGATGAACGATGGATCTCGGGTTGAAGGATGGTGTGGCATTGATCACGGGCGGTGGCGGCGGCATCGGTGCGGCCGAGGCGTTGTGCTTCTCGCAGGAGGGCATGTGCATCGCGATCAACGACATCGACGCGACGGCTGCGCAGCGGGTCGTGGATGGGCTGCGCGATCGTGGGATCAACGCGGCTGCCTTTTGCGGCGATGCATGCGATGAGGATGCCGTCCAGCGTGTGGTAGACGACGTGCTGGCGCATTTCGGACGCCTCGACGTGCTGGTCAATAACGCGGGCATCGGCGTCAAACCCGCCTACGCCGTGGCCGATATGCCGTTAGCGGCTTGGGACGGAATGCTGCAATCCCATTTGCGCAGCACCTTCCTCTTTTCGCGCGCTGCGTTCAAACCGATGCGCGCGGCAAAGTTCGGCCGCATCGTCAATACCTCGTCGATGAACTTTACCGGCGGCGGGCGGCCCGGCGTGGCGCACTACGCTGCAGCCAAGGCCGGTATTGCCGGCTTCACGCGCACGTTGGCCAAGGAGGCCGGCCCCTATGGCATTACGGCGAATGCCATTGCACCGGGCTACGTGGAAACGGCATTGATCGATGGCTTCACTGACGATATGCGAGCACGGCTCTATCGGCAGAATCCGGTGGGACGGCCTTGCCGGCCGGATGAGGTGGCCGCGCTGGTCGCTTTTCTGGCGTCCGGCCAAGCCGCCTTCATCAATGGCGCGCTGGTGTGCATGGACGGTGGGCGGCGCGACTTTTATTGGGGCGAGTGATGGTCAGAACAATCGGCTTTCCGGGACGTTATACCCAAGGGCCCGACGCGATCCTGGCACTACCGGCCTTGCTGGCCGAGTTGGGTTGCCGGCGTTCGGTGGTGCTGGCCGATGCGGTCGTGCGCGACGCGGTGTGGCTGCCGCTTGAATCTGCCATGGCCCTGCTCGCGTTGGAAACCACGGTGCTGAATTTCCCAGGCGAATGCACGCAGATGGCGATCGATGCGCTGAGCGCGCAAGCGGTCGAGCGGGCTGCGGATTGCGTGATTGCGCTGGGTGGCGGCAAAACCATCGATACCGCCAAAGGGGTGGCGTTGAGCTGCGGCGCGCGGTTGGTGGTGATCCCGACAATCGCTTCGAACGACTCGCCGACGAGCCGATTGATTGTGCTCTACGACGATCATCATGCCGTGGCGGGGGTGCGGCTGATGGCCCGTAATCCGGACGCCGTGATTGTGGACACCACGATCATCGCTCGTGCGCCCGCGCGCTTCTTCGCGGCCGGGCTCGGCGACGCGTTGAGCAAGAAAGACGAAGTAACCCAGTGTCATCTGGCGGGCGGCAACAACTTTTTTGCTACGCCGTCTCTACCGGTGGCGCGGCTGCTGGCCGAGCAGTGCTACGCCGATATTCTGGCTTTCGGCGAACAGGCCCTGCGTCAGGTACGCGACCATCGCACGCCCAATGATGCGGTGGAGCGCGCCGTTCAAGCGAGCGTGCTGTTATCTGGTTTGGCCTTTGAAAGTGGCGGGCTGTCGATCGCGCATGCCTTGACGCGCGGCTTTTCGGCACATCCGGTATTGGGCGCGCTGTTGCACGGCGAAATCGTGGCGTTTGGCGCACTGGTGCAACGTTTCGTTCAGCAGGATGCGCCATCCGCCATCGCGCAACAAGCCGGGCTCACGCGTCGCCTGGGCTTGCCGGTGTGTTTTGCCGATCTGGGCGTGCCTACCCTGCGTGCAGATGAGATCGATGCCATTGCTGCATTGACATGTCAGGCGCCTTACATCGGCAACGTCGTGCCGCGCGCCGATCGGGCGAGTATTGCCGCCGCGATCGTGGCAACCGACGCACTGGGTCGCGCGTTGGCGCCGTCGGGCGAGGTAGGTATTACGTCGTAGCGGTGGCCGGAGGCGGGGCCGTCGAAGCGCGTGCCACCAGGCACAGCGGCGCGAACTCGCGATTGGCGCGAGTGCGCGTGCCGTTAATAAGTTCGATTAGCGCCTGCGCGCCCTCGTATCCCATCTGTTCGACCGGCATGCTGACCGTACTCAACTGTGGATACATCACTTCCGCCATAGGGCCGTCGTGAACCGTGATGACGGACATGTCATCTGGTACGGCGATGCGCTGTTCGTGCAGCACCATCATGGCGCCGGTGGCAGCCGTCAAGGTGAGCGGGAATACCGCCGTGGGTCGAGGGCCGCCGCGCGCGAGAATCTCTCGCATGGCCGTCGCGCCGCCTTGCACCGTGTAGCCCGAAATAGCCACCAGTGCGGGGTCATACGCCACCCCCGCAGCGTCGAGCGCCTCGCAGTAGCCCGCCAATCTTCCCGCGCCAAGCGTGGGATGAACCTGGCCTGATAGATACGCGATGCGTCGATGCCCAAGGTCGATGAGATGCTGCGTCGCCATGCGTGCTGCCGCGCGGCTGTCGAAGTGGTAGCAGTTGCGTACGCCTTTGACTTTGCGATTGAGCAGCAGAAAGGGCACTCGTGCTTGACGCACAGCGCGCAAGATCGCGCTATTGTCGTCCAGCGTCGTCACCAGTAAGCCATCGACCCGATTGGCTTGCACGATACGGGCGTAGGCGGAGTCGTCCGCGGCATTTTCTTCGATATGTGAAATCACCAGCGAATAACCGCTTTCATAGGCGCCGCGTTCGGCGCCCAGGATGATCTGGTAATACACCGGGTTATCGAGTTGCGGCACCGCAATGCCCAAGGTATAAGTGCGCGATGTGCGCAGGCCGCGTGCACTCAGGTTGGGCCGGTAATCCAGCGCCTTGGCTGCTGCAAGAATCCGCTCACGCGTTTCCTCGCGCACCCGCTGGTTTTTGTCGCCACTGAGCACTCGCGAAACGGTCGATAAATCGCAGCTTGCTGCCGCCGCGACATCGCTCAATGTGACGGCGACCGTTCCTGGCTTTGGCATAGCATGGATGTCCGTTGAACCAACGCTCGCATTATAAGTGAGCGCCGTGGCGCCGAACAGATCAGCCCGCCTCTGCACCCGCCATCATCGTGCGGCAGGCTTCGGCGCATTGCTTGCACGCTTCGGCGCACGCCTGGCAGTGATCGTGATCGTGTTTGCCGCATTCGGCCGCGCACGCTTCGCAGATGCCGGCGCACAGGGTGCATACGTCGCCGGTGAAGGCGCTGCCGCGTGCCATCACGCTGGCCGCGAAGCGGCACATGTCGGCGCAATCCATGTCGAGCTTGATGCAGTCTTTCATCGCGACGACATCGCTTTCGTCCAGGCACGCGGTGGCGCAGTGTTCGCAGGCGGCGGCACACGCGAAGCATTTTTCGATACTGGCTTGCAGGGTGTTGGGTTGCATATTGGCTCCTTGGCCACTGGCGGCGCCCGAGAGGGGTCGCCTGAGTGCTGTGCGCCGCAAGCCTTATGCCGCGAAGTCCTTAGCTTATTCGGGCAAGCCGGGCCGCCTCCAATCCTCCCGGCCCGGGCCTCCTCCAACCCGATCAGCCCAGCCCCGACCCGCCCCAGGCGCGATATCGCGCCGCTTTAGTCAAATCCCAACATATGCGCCAAGCTCTTGCCGGTCTGGTCTTCGACCAGATCGATATTGCTTTCAAGATCGCGCAAGTGCGCGTCCATCGTGGCGATGGCGCGGGCGACGTCACCGCGTTCGATGTCGTCGACCACGCGAACGTGCTCGTCATGCTCGCAAGGCGCATTGCCGGGCGCTTCATAAATGGCCACGACCAACGCGCAACGCGACATGAGCTCTTTCAGATAGCGCTCTAGGATCGGGTTGCGCGAGAGTTCGGCCAGACGCAAATGGAAGGTGCTGGCCAGACGCGCCCACTCGTTTTGCGGCGCGTGATGCATGGCGCGGTGCTCGGCCTTCAGTTGCCGGCGCAGGGCCGCGTAGTCGGCGCGGGTGGCGAACTGGGCCACCAGCGGCACGATGGCGGCTTCGAGCGCACGGCGGGCTTCGAAGAGTTTGCCGACTTCTTCGCGGGTGGGCATGGCCACCATGGCGCCGCGGTTGGGCCGCAATGCAACGATGTGATCGTGCGCCAGGCGTTGCAGCACTTTCTGCACGACCGATCGCCCCACGCCAAACAATTCGCACAGCGCCGCCTCGGGCAACTTGGTGCCTGGCGCCAGACGCTGGCTCATCACGCTTTCAAATACGGCGCGGTAGATACGGTCTTCGGTATCTTCGGCGTCGCGTTCGGAAGCGGCCGGGCCACGCTGGCTGGCCGCCAACGCCACCGGCCGCACCCGCGGTCGGCCGCGACGGACCTCGCGGGTTGACGCAGGCGGCGCGGCGTCGTTGGCCGCACGGTGATGCACGGGGTGCGACGTGGGATCGGCGGAGACAGCGCGAGCGGCGGCGCCCCGTTTGCCCGCTTTCTTGATCGCGGGCGCAGCGGACCGGGGAGCAGCTTTAGTCATGACGGGCATACAGTGCGAAAAACATGATGGCCTATTCTGCCACTGTGCCGAGGCAACCGAGTTGTTGGCCGATCGCCACGGCCAGGTGGATGAGCGCGCGGTCGCTTCCGGCCGGGCCCATCAGCGACACGCCGATCGGCAAGCCATCGTCGCCGATGAACGGCAGGCTCACTTGCGGCAGGCCGGCGAGGCCCGCGATGCATGTGATGCGGAAGGTATTGGCGCGCACGATGTCGACCGCTTCGCCGCTCGCATTGCGCGGGATGGCGGCGCTCGAGGCCGATGGCAACACGGCGACGCCCGTGGCGCCAAGCACATCGCGTACATGAGCACGAATGGTGGCTTGGCTGGCGAAGGCCGCATCGGCCTGTGCTGCGCTGATGGCAGATGCGGCTTTGAAGCGACCCTCGACCGCAGCGCCGAAACGCGGTTGGTTTGCGCCGATCCATTCGCCGTGCGTTTCCCAGGCGTCATAGGCAGACGCAGTCACGTAGATTTGACGCCACGCTTCGAGGCCGGCATCGGCGATGCGCATGCGCTGCACGGCAATCGGGGTGGGGTCCGCCAAGGCGCTGGCCAGCGCGGTCGTCACCCGTTCGAGCGGCACCTGAAACGCGGGGTCGGCGGCTTCCCAGGTATCGGTAAACGTCAACACGCGATCGAAGCGCACGGCATTGTCGGGCAGCAACACATCGCCTACTTTCGCAAACACGGCGGCGTCTTGCGCCAGCCACGTTGCCGTGTCGTACTTGGGCGCAAGCGGCGCGATGGCATCGGTGGAAACCAGGCCGTGCGTGGTGCGCAAGCCCCACAAGCCGCAATAGCTTGCCGGCACGCGCGTGGATCCGCCGGTATCTGTGCCCAAGGCGACGTCGCACAGTCCGGCGGCGGCGGCCGAGGCCGATCCGCTCGACGATCCGCCGGGCACACGATCTGGCGCACGCGTGTTGAGCGGCGTGCCGTAATGCGTGTTGTCGCCTTGGATGCTGTAGGCGATTTCGTCGGTGATGGTTTTGCCCACGAGCGTGGCGCCTGCCGCGAGCAGTGCCGTTACGACGGGGCTCGTCGCTGTGGCCGCACGATGCGTGGCGAGCCAGTCAGGGTTGCCCGCCCCGGTGGGCAAGCCGGCAATGTCGTAGAGATCCTTGGCGGCAAAGCGCAAGCCATCCAGTGTGCCGGTGGCCGTGGGCGCGATGGTGAACGCGCCGTGCGGCAGCCAGGCGCCAACGGTGTCGGTAAAAGGCAGGCCTTGCGAGATCGGCAGGAGGTCGGTCGACGGTGCCGATGCAGAAGCTTGCGACGCGGTCGAGGAAGAGGAAGCGAGGGTCATACGGAAATCCCTGTAGCGAGTTGGGGCAGGGTGGCGACGTGGCGGTGGATGGCGCCGGGCGTGGTGAGCCAGACATCGCCATCCTCGCGCGCGGCAGCGATGTGCGCAAGCGCGCGTCGCAGATGCCGCAGCCGATAGGGTTGGCCAACGATATACGGATGCAGGGCAATGCCCATCACCAAAGGTTGATGGGCGGCCTGCAGCCGCATCTCGTCGAAGTTATCGATGATCATTTGGGCGAAATCCTTGCCGTCCATCTGGCGCGCCACGATCATCGGTATGTCGTTGAGTTCCTGCGGGTACGGAATGGACCATAAGGTACTGCCGTCGCGGGTGCGCATGGGCACGGGCTGATCGTCATGACACCAGTTCAAGGTATAGCGATAGCCGGTTTCGGCAAGCAGATCGGGGGTGACGCGCGACTCGGCGATCCAGGGTGAGAGCCATCCGGCGGGTGCCGTGTCTACCGGACGGGGCGCGCGCTGGCCTGCGGCCTGCAAGCGAATGCGGCAATGCATGAGCAAGGCGCGCTCGTCTGCCTCGCTCATCTGGTTCTGATGCTCGCCATTGGTGTGGCCGTGCCCGATGAGTTCGTCGCCGCGCGCCAGGCACGCGTCGATGAGTTCGGGGCAGTGATCGGCAATGGAAGTGTTGGCGATGATGCCGGCGGGAAACGACAGCGAATCGAAGAGTTCCAGGCAGCGCCAGGCGCCTACGCGATTGCCATATTCGCGCCACGCGTAGTTCAGGATATCGGGCTCGCCCAGCGACAGACCGAGCCGCGCACCCATGCCTTCGCCATAATGGAAGTGCTCAAGATTGAAGCCCAGATACACGGCCAATTTCGCGCCGCCCGGCCACGCGTAAGGCACGCGTCGCGTGATGGGCGTGTAGTCGAACCGGTCGTGATGCGCGAGGCGGCCGTAGGGTGTGGTCGCGGTCATGGGCGCGCGCCCGACGCGCGGTCGATCAGCCACTCGGCGCTGTCGTTCCACACGTCCATTTGAACGATCAATCCGTGTTCGACCACATACCGATCGACGTAGCGGTTGCCTTCGAAAGGCGTGCCGTCGAGCCACTCGCCGTACAGCGTGCCGCGGTTGTAGACCACGGCATGCTCGACCGTGGCGCCGGCCACGACCTCGGTGGCGTCGAAGCGCTTTTTCACCCAGGCATAACGTTGCTTATTGAAGGCCGCGCATTCCGCAGGGTCCGACATCGCACGACCCCCGGTGAATCGAATCGCCAATTTAGGCGACACGAACACGCGTGCGCCGTCGGGATCGGGCTTCATCAGAATGGTCAGGTACTGGTCGACAAGCGCGCCGGCGGCAGCGGCCACATCGGTCGTGTTCGAAGTTGGTGCATCGTGCATCGAAATTCCCCATGATTTGCACTTTTGTGGTGCGTCGTTGTCTTGAGAGGCTTATGTGGCCTGTGTGTTTCAGGGCAAGCGAGACGAATTATTATCGTCAATAAATTGATTTTTTGCAGACAATTATTGGGAAAAATTGACGTCGGAAAATTTTGAGGCGGGTCTCGCGAATGAGCGCCGAAAATTGGCATCGATTTTGCTTTGGAACTGTTCCAGGGCGGCGTCCGCCATTACTCGAAACCTGTTGGGGAAACCTATGTCTCGCATCACTCGTCGTACGTTCACGTCGGCCGCTATCGCGGTGCTCGGTCTGGGATGGGCGCCGTTCGCCTTGAGCGCCGAGCCGATCAAGATCGGCCTGGTGACGGCGCTGTCGGGTCAATCGGCCTTGTCGGGCGAAGCCATTACGCGCGGCGTGCAAATCGCGATCGACGAAATCAATGCGTCGGGCGGCCTGCTGGATGGCCGTCAATTGGTGCTGGTGCGCCGCGACGACGAATCCAATCCCGCCAAAGGGGTGGTGGCGGCGCGCGAGTTGATGTTCAAGGAGAAGGTCGCGGCCATCGTGGGCGGCCTGGATACGCCGGTGTCGATGGCGATCGTGCCCCTCGTCAATCAAGGCAAGGTGCCGTTCATTTCGCCGTGGGCGGCAGGTACGCCCATCACCAAGAACAACGCCAATCCCAATTACGTGTTTCGCGTGTCGGCCGTGGATGAAATCGTCGATCGCGGGATGGTCGACTATGCGCAGAACACCTTCAAGACATCGAAGTTCGGCTTGATCATGGTGAACAACCCGTGGGGCGAGTCGAACGAGCGGGGCATTGTGGCTGCGCTTACCGCTAAGAACATGAAAGCGGTGGGGATCGAGAAATTCGAAGGCAGCGATGTGGACGTGACGCCGCAGTTGAGCCGTTTGCGCGCAGCGGGTGCCGATACGCTGTTCATGGTGGGCAACGTAGGCCCGTCGGCGCAGGTCGTCAAGTCGCTCGACCGCATGGGGTGGAAGGTGCCGGTGGTGTCGCACTGGGGACCGGCCGGTGGCCGCTTCACCGAGCTCGCAGGTCCGAGTGCGCGCGATGTGCACTTCGTGCAAACGTATAGCTTCTTCGGCAAGCAATCGCCTACCGGTGAGAAGGTGATCGCGGCATTGAAAGCCAAGTATTCAGATATCAAAGGCCCTGAAGACATCAGTCCGGCCGTGGGTGTGGCCAATGCCTACGACGCAATGAAGTTGACGGCGCTGGCGATTCAGCAAGCGGGCTCGACCGATGGCGACGCCATTCGCGAAGGGTTCTACAAGATCGGCAAGTACGACGGCCTGATCAAGACGTATGAGAAACCGTTCACACCCGAGATGCACGACGCGCTGACCGAGAAAGACTACGTGTGGGCGCAGTTCATCGACAACCGCATCCTGCCTGTGGGCATGGCCAAGTAAGCCAGCGTTCGCCAACGCATTCAGGGGATACACATGCAGTTGCTATCGGCATTGATCAGCGGGCTGGGCCTGGGCAGTATGTACGGGTTGATGGCGCTGGGTTTTTATATGACGTATGCCGTATCGGGCACCGTCAATTTTGCTCAGGGCAGTTCGATGATGCTGGGCGCGGTGTTGTGCTTTACGTTTGCACAAACCTACGGCTTGCCGATGGCGCTTTCCATCGTTTTGGCACTGCTGTTGTGCGCGGTGTATGGGTTGTTGGTGGAGCGGCTGGCCGTGCGGCCCTTCGCCAGCCGCGGCTCCAATGCCTGGCTGATGTCCACGGTCGCGTTGGGCATCGTGCTCGACAACGTGGTGATGCACACGTTTGGCCGCGAACCGCGCAGCTTGCCGTCGCCTTTGGTGTCGGCGCCGATCGATCTGGCGGGTGTGGGGTTGGGCGTGTATCCCTTGCAGCTCTTGATTCCGGTGATCGGCCTGGTGTTGGCTGCGGCCTTGCATACGGTCGCGCGGCGCACCCGTTGGGGTGTCGCGTTGCTTGCCGTGGTGCAAAATCGCGATGCCGCGCGCTTGATGGGTATTCCGATTTCGCGGGCGATCGCCGTGGCGTTTGCGCTGTCGACCTTGTTTGCCGGCGTGGCAGGCATCCTGATCGCGCCGCTCTTCAACGTCAACGCCGATATGGGCACCTTGTTTGGCTTGAAGGCGTTTGCCGTGGCGATTCTTGGCGGCATCACAAGCGCCTGGGGCGTCATGATCGCAGGCTTGCTGTTCGGCCTGGCTGAAGGGCTGATCACGGTGACGTTGGGATCGAGCTACACGCAGATGATCACGTTCGCCTTGGTGATTGCGGTGCTGGCCTTGCGTCCCAATGGCTTGTTCGGTCGCGCGGAGGTAAAGAAAGTATGAACCGCGGCGCTTATCTTCTGGGTGCGGCCGTGGTCGCACTGGCGGTGATGTTGACGTTGACCGTCAACAGCTATTACGTGTTTGTGCTCGCCAATGTGGCGTTGATCGCCATCGTTGGGATTGGGTTGAATGTGTTGCTGGGTCTCACGGGCCAGGTGTCGTTCGGCCATATGGGTTTTTATGCGATCGGCGCCTACACGGTGGCGATCTTGACCACTAAAGCCGGCTGGGGTTTCTGGCCGGCATGGGCGGCAGGCGCTGCGATCTCGTGCGCGGCTGGCGCTTTGCTGGCGTTGCCTGCGTTGCGAGTGAAAGGGCCATACCTGGCCATGGTCACGATTGCGTTCAGCTTTATCGTGCAACACGCAGCGATCGAGATGCGCGATCTGACGGGTGGGCAGAGCGGCATCATGGGCATTGGCGGGCCGTCGTTTGCCGGGGGCCTGAGTACCGAACAAGGTGTAGCACTGGTTGCCATCGCGACTGCGGCGATTTTGTTGATCGCTTATGCCCGGCTGTCGCGTGGCACGTGGGGCGCGGCGATGCGCGCCGTCAAGGATAGTGAGGTGGCGTCCGAATCCATCGGCCTGCGACCGCTGGTGATCAAGACGATCGCGTTTGCCTTGTCGGCCATGACGGCGGGGTTGGCCGGCGGATTGTTCGCGCCGTTGTCCACATTCGTCACGCCCGAAACTTTCAGCTTCATGCAGTCGATTCTGTTCGTGTTGGTGGTGATCGTGGGGGGCGCGGGATCGATCGCCGGCCCCATCATCGGTGCGGTGATTGTGGGCGTGCTGCCCGAATTGCTGGCGAGTCTGGAAGCCTTCCGGTTGCTGTTTTTTGGGGCACTGCTGTTGCTGGTGCTCTGGGTGGCGCCCGACGGCGTCATGGGATTGGTGCAGTCCGTGGCAGCTCGCTTCAAGCGTCGTCCGGTGCACGCCGTGGCAACCCCGGTCACGCCTGACGGGGCCCTGGATGCTGTCGATCCGGGCCTGGCGCAGCGTACGCGTGCGACGCTGGCCGCGCACGATCTGGGGATGCGTTTCGGCGGCGTGCAGGCGGTATCGGGATTGAGCTTCGACGTGCCGGCTGCTGCGGTCACCAGTCTGATCGGCCCCAATGGCGCGGGTAAGACAACCGCGCTCAATATGTTGAGCGGATTCTACCGGCCCACCACCGGCGGGTTTTCGCTGGGCGGTGCGCCGCTGGCTACTTTGCCGGCATTCCGCATTGCGCGTCGCGGCGTGGCGCGCACCTATCAAACCTCACAGCTGTTCGGTTCACTCTCGGTGGCCGAAAACGTGGCGCTGGCCACCACGCGTGGCCAATTGGGATCGCTTCTGGGTGCGAAGCGTTTTGGCTCCGATACAGCACGGCAGCGCGCGCAAGCGCTGCTCGCGTTTTGCGGCTATCGCGGCGCGTTGAGCACGCGTGCCGCAGACCTGCCGCACGTCGATCGCCGGTTGGTTGAGATTGCGCGTGCATTGGCGACCGATCCCGATGTGTTGCTGCTCGACGAACCGGCCGCCGGGTTGTCGCGTGAAGACAAAGACCATCTTGCCGGGCTGTTGCGCCGGATCGCCGAGGCCGGCATCAGTGTGGTGGTGGTCGAACACGACATGGCATTAGTGATGGCGATCTCGGATCAGGTGGTCGTGCTCGATGCGGGCAAGCGCCTGGCGCTGGGTACGCCGCAAGCCGTGCAAAACGATCCGGCCGTGAAGCAGGCGTATCTGGGCGAATCGTTGCTCGACGGCCGGGATGCTGCCCCGCGGGCGCCGCTGGTCGCCAGCCGCGAGTTGCTGGGTGTGGGCGATCTGGTCGCCGGTTACGGCGCCGAACCGGTGCTGCACGGTATCAGCCTGCAGGTGCGAGAGGGCGAGATGGTGGCGTTGCTGGGCGCGAACGGCGCCGGCAAATCCACCCTGATGCGGGCGCTCGCCGGCCTGCATCGCACCACGGGCGGCGGCATGCATTTCGATGGTCATGCGCTGGACGGCAAGAGTGCCGAAGCGATCGTGGGCTTGGGCGTGGTGCTGGTGCCCGAAGGTCGCCAGGTCTTTCCCGAGCTGTCGGTGCTGGACAATATTCGCTTGGGCGGTTTCTTGCATCCCGATGGGCTGGAGGCGCGCGTTGAATCGATGTTGCAGCGGTTTCCGCGCTTGCGCGAGCGCTTGCATCAGCGGGCAGGTCTGCTTTCAGGGGGCGAGCAGCAGATGCTTGCCGTTGCTCGCGGCCTGATGGCGCGTCCGCGCATCTTGCTGCTGGACGAACCCTCGCTGGGTCTGGCGCCAAAAGTGATTGCAGAGTTGTTTGCGGCCTTGGATGCCTTGCGGCAGGAGCGCATGACGATTTTGCTGGTGGATCAAATGGCAGGCCTGGCGCTCGCGCTGGCCGACCGTGCCTATGTGATCGAAGGCGGGCGCGTCGTGGCGCAAGGGACGGCGGCAGAGATCAGCGCCAACGACGATCTGGCCAACGCGTATCTGGGCGGCCATGCCTGATCAGCGCAAGGCGTGAGCGGATGAGGCGCGGCGGATGACGCTCGGCGGATGAAGTCTGCTGGATGACGCCCGGCCCATTCAGCGCGCAGTCCGTCCCGATGCAGTTCAGCGTCGGGGCGGTTTGATCCACGGCACGCTATTGACGGCGGCAAACACCACAAGTGCGGCCGCCAGCACCCAGCCGAGCGCGGTGATGCTGCCGCCCGTTGCCCGCATGACGGCCGCGCCGCCCACTGCGATCACGGCCACGCGCGCCAATCCGCCCACGATGGACCATCCCATCCGGCGGGCGCCTTGCGACGCAAAGTAAAACGCAAGCCCGGCACCGAAAAATCCGTACGCGGGCGCTGTGCTGCGCAGATACTCCGCGCCCGCGGCAATCGCTTCGGCATCGTTGGTGAACAAGCCCAGCCAGGCGGCCGGAAAGATCGCGGCGGCCAATCCCACGAGCTCGGTCACGCCGGCTGCGACGGCCGCGCCCGTCCAGGCGATGCGCCGGGCGCGTTCGGCTTGGCCTGCGCCGATGTTCATGCCGATCATGGCCACCATTCCTGCGCCGAACCCGAACACGATGGGGACCTGCAGATACTCGAGTCGAATGCCCAAGCCGAATCCCGCCAGTCCAGCCGCGCCATGCGTGGCAACGAGTGCCGTCGCCAGGATCACCGAAAGATTCGAGGTGACGTTATTGACGATGGCCGGCACGCCCACGCCGAGAATGTCGGCAAACAGCGCGCGTTGCAGGGGATGCTTGGTGGAGAGCCGCACGCCGCCGTGCCCCCGGGCGAGCTTGACCAGCAGAATGGCGCAGCCGATCGCGTAATACAGCACCAGCGCCAAGCCCGCGCCGGCAATGCCGAGTGGGGGGAGGGGGCCGGCGCCGAAGATCAAGATCGGCGAGGAGACGAGCAGGATCAGCACGCCGCCTGTGAGCACTGCCGCCGGTGCCAGCATATTGCCGCTGCCGCGCAAAATACTGGCGAGGGCGTTGAGCAACCAAAGAAAGCAGGCGCCCGCGAAGACGGCATTGGAGTAGACGACAGCGTTGTCGAGCGCCGCGCCAGATCCGCCCATCGCGCTGTAAAGGGTGTAGCCGGCCATCAGCAGCAACACGGTAAACGCCAACCCGAACACCAATGCGATGATCACCGCGTGATAGGCCAACGCTTCCGCGCGCGCTTGATTGCCGCTGCCGATGGCGCGAGCGATCGCCGATGAAATGCCGCCGCCGATTCCGCCGGCCGACATCATCTGCATCAGCATGATGAGCGGAAACACCAGCGCGGCGCCCGCCAGGGCATCCACGCCGAGCAGCCCCACGTAGTAGCTTTCGAGAAAATTGGCGGCAGCCTGCGCCAGCATCACGACGATGTTGGGCGCGGCCAAGGCAAGCAATGTGGCGAGCACGGGGCCGCGCAGCATGCGTTCGGTGCGCGCCGATGGGCGGGCAGGAGAGGGTGCAGCAAGCGTAGCGGTGGGCGGTGCCATGAGGATCTCGATGTGCGGCCGGTCAGGCACGCTGGGCAGTGAGTTCGGCCGATTTGGCGGCCGGGCGTCGAATGATGAAGACGGCCACTGCCGCAATCAGGCAGGCGGTGCCGGCAGCATAGAGCGCCGGCGAGTAGGTCAACAAGAGCGTCCGCACGGTGCCCGCGCCGTAAGCGGCGGTGGCCGCACCGAGTTGATGGCCCGCGAAGATCCAGCCGAAGATGAGTGGCGCGCGATCCCGTCCGAAGGCTTGGCCGGCAAGCTTGACGGTGGGCGGCACGGTAGCGATCCAGTCCAGGCCATAGAACATCGCAAAGAGCGACAGGCCGTAGATCGAGAATTCGGAATGCGGCAGCCAGAAGAGCGATAGACCGCGCAGGCCGTAATACCAGAACAGCAGCTTGCGATTGTCGTACCGATCGGAGAGCCAACCCGACAGGATCGTGCCCACGAAGTCGAACGCGCCCATCATCGCCAGTACCGATGCAGCGGGAATGGCCGATAGGCCGAAGTCGCTGCACAGTGAAATGAAGTGCGTCTGGATCAGGCCGTTGGTGCTCAGCCCACAGATGAAGAAGGTGCCGAACAGCACCCAGAACGTGCTGGATTTACGCACGCTATAGAGTTGGGTAAAAGGCGTGAGCAGCGCCCGGCCGAGGGGCAGGGTGGCAGCAGGAGGGGAAACGGTGGCCGTTGCTGCTGCTGGCGCGTCGGGTTTTGCGTCGGATGTGGCGCTGGGCTCGGCATCGGGTTTGGCACCATAGGGCCGCAAGCCCACGTCGGCCGGGTGACTGCGTACGAACAAGGCGGCGAGCAGGGCGACCATCAAACAAAACGCGAAGACGGGTGCGATGGCCATGCGCCAGCCGTAATGCTCGACGAGCCAGGCGCCGATCGGCAGAAAGATCAACTGGCCGGTGGCAGAACTTGCGGTCAGCATGCCGATCACGAGTCCCCGCCGCGCGTCGAACCAGCGATTGGCGACCACGGCAGCCAGCACCAGCGCCGTCAACCCCGAGCCGATGCCCAGCATCACGCCCCACAGCATGAATAATTGCCACAGTGCCGTCATGCCGGTGGCCAGGATCAGACCGCTCGCGACCAACGTCAGCGCCACGCACATCACGTTGCGCAAGCCATAGCGCGCCATGAAGATGGCTGAAAACGGCGCCATCAGGCCGAACAGCAGAAAGCGCACGGCGAGCGCCGAAGAGATCTGCTCGGTATTCCAGCCGTAGCTTTCGCCCAGGGGCCGCAGCAACACGCCGGGCAAACCCAGTGCGGCGGACGAAGAAAGCATCGCCAGAAATGCCACCGCCGCAACGACCCAACCGTAATGAATGCCGCGACCGGCTAACCATCTGGAAAACGTTGACGCAAGCATGAGGAGATCCGGAGCGGCAGTTGAGGTGCTTAATTTACATTACGACCATAATTTAAACAATGCGCATTTTTGGGGAGTGCAACAAATGCAGCGGCCAGATGCAACGACGGGGTACGTCTGCGTCAGCGAGTTACATTTCTTGCGAGGCGCTATCGGCCTACGCTATCTTGCACACTCCCCTCACTCACGCGCCTTAGGCTCCTCCTTATGCCGCCCACCACCTTCGCCAAAGACGCGCCCTTCTTCATTGTGCAGAACACGGCCTCTGGTCGTTCCGACACACAGGAAGTGCAGGACGCCATCAAATCGGTGCTCGACGGCGCCGGTCGGCGCTACACGCTGTTCCCGGTCGACGATCCTACGCAGTTGGAGGCCATGGCCAAGCGGGCGCTCGAGCTGGCGCGCGCGGAAGGCGGGGCGGTGATCGCTGCCGGTGGCGACGGTACCTTGAATGCGGTGGCGCAGGTGGTGCACGGCCAGGATGTGCCCTTCGGCATCCTCCCGCAAGGCACCTTCAACTATTTCGGCCGCACCTACGGCATCTCGCAAGAGACGTTGGTGTCGACCCGATGCTTGCTCAACGCGCATATTCAGCCGGCGCAAGTGGGGCTGGTCAACGATCGCGTGTTTCTGGTCAACGCCAGCCTGGGCCTCTATCCCAAGCTGCTCGAGGATCGCGAGGCCTATAAGAAGCGCTATGGGCGCAGCCGCCTGGTGGCGTTCTGGTCCGGTATCGTGACGCTTTTCAAGGCGCACAAGCAGCTCACGCTGCGCATCGAAACGGACGGCGACACCCGCACGATCCGGACCCCTTCCATCGTGGTGGGCAACAATCCGCTGCAGCTGGAGCATGTGGGGATCGAGGAGCGCGGCGCACTCGAACAAGGCCAGTTGGTGGCCATGGGCTCCAAGCCCGTGGGCACGCTGGCGCTTTACGGCATGTTGCTGCTTGGGCTGATGCGCCGGCTGGGCGACGCCGACAAGGTATTCAGTTTCGGTTTCGAGCGCCTCACGGTGCGCCCAACGGGACGCCCACGACGGATCAAGATCGCCATGGACGGCGAAATCACCCACATGGAGACTCCTATTACGTTTCGCGTTTCCGATCATCCGCTGCCCTTGCTCGTGCCTGCTGAAGGCGAAGGCGTCGAACGCGCATGACAGTGCTTGTTCATATTTCCGACCCGCATTTCGGCACCGAACAACCCCCTGTCGTGATCGCCCTGAAAGCGTTGATTGACCGTCTTGCACCGACTGCGGTGCTGTTGGGCGGCGACGTGACACAGCGCGCCCGAACCGCGCAGTTCGAGGCGGCGCGGGACTTCATCGGCAGCCTTGGCCGTCCGGTGCTTTGTGTGCCCGGCAACCACGACATTCCCCTCTATAACGTCTTCGCCCGGATATTCAATCCTTATGGCGGCTATCGCCGCGCCCTCGGGCAGGATCTGGAACCCGTATTCGAGACCGACGAGGTGCTGGCCATCGGCGTGAACACCACGCACCCCAAGCGCCACAAAGACGGCGAAATCAGTTCGCGCCAGATTGCGCGGGTAGCCGACCGGTTGCGCCGGGCAAGTCCGCGTCAGTTGCGCATCGTGATGGCGCATCACCCGGTGCAGGCTCGCGAGGCCTCCGACCGAGCCAATCTTTTGCATGGCCGGCGCGTGGCGTTGCCGACCTGGATCGACGCTGGCATGGACCTCATGCTGGGGGGGCACATTCATCTGCCTTACGTGGCGGCGCTGGCGAAGGATCCTGAAGGCCGGAATGCCTGGGCCGTGCAGGCCGGAACAGCGCTCTCGCATCGGGTACGTGGCGACGTCCCGAATTCCGTGAACGTCATCGTTCGGGATCCGGTCTCGACGCGGTGCCTGATCGAACGCTGGGACTTCGACGCGACCTCGCAGGCGTTCGACCGGGTCGAGACGTCCGAACTCATTTTGAGTCGGGATACGGTGGGGTAGGGGGAAGGGACGTGTTTGGCGAGATGGGTAGCACATGATGATGGATATGCAGGCAACAGCGACGTGGTTGGGCGAACACGCGCTGGTGGTATCGGGTGGGGCGCTGGTGCTGGCCTGGTTGCTGACGGCCGGCCTTTGGCAGGTGGGGGCCGGCGAAGGCCCGCGCGCACGGCGTCAGGCGGTGTACTGGGGGGCGGCCGGCGGCGCAGCGGCGCTATTCGCGACATTGGCCTTTCTGGTGTCGCGCGACAGCAGCGTTACGGCGTTCGACGATACGTTGGCCGCCACCTTGCGCGTGGCATTGCCGGTGGCGGTGCTGCAGACGGCGTCGGTGGTGACGCATTTGGGCGACCGCCAGTTGCTGACCGTTATCGCTGCGGGGGTGGCGGTGGTCCTTCTCTGGCGCAGACGATGGTGGTGGGCGGTGGCGTGGGTCGCCGCAACGGCCGGCGGTGGGGTGATCAATCGAGTGCTCAAGCTCACCTTCGAGCGAGTAAGGCCGGAGTTCGTTCATACCTTGTCCGACGCCAGTGGGTGGAGCTTCCCGAGCGGCCACGCGTCGGCGGCGATGGCCATCTATGGGATGGGCGCCTATTTTGTGTTGCGGCTCGTGGTGCCCGAGCGGCGGCTTGCCGTGCTGCTGATCGCCGCCACGATCGTGGTGGTGGTGGGCATCACCCGGATCATGCTGCAGGTGCACTACGCCAGCGACGTGCTGGCGGGTTGGGCGATCACGTCGGTCTGGCTGGCCCTGTGCATCGCCGGGCTCGAAGCGATCGAGCGGCGAGCCACGGCGGCGCGGGCGAATTGATCGCTGAGCCGATACCGGCAAATTGATCCCTAAGCCGGTACGTTCGAACGCATCCCCAGGCCGGCGCGGGCGAACCGATCGGATCTCTAAGCTGGCACGGCCCACGTACTCACGATATGGGCCACGGGTCCGTCCACGCCCTCCACATGCAATGCCACCTCCCCCATGGTGGAGCGGCCTACTTTGAGCAATCGCGCGTGGGCGTGCACGTCGCGGGCAGGGCACTTCTGCAGAAAGTTGATCGTGAGCGTCGCCGTCACGGCATGGGCCTGGCCTGTTGCGCCCACGACCGCGGCGTATAGCGCCACATCCGCCAATCCCATCAGCATCGGCCCGGCCACGATGTCGCCCAGGCGCCGATGCGCAGGCTGGGCAGGCAGCACCGCGTGCGCGGTCCCGTAGCCAATCTCGACGATGTCGATGCCCAAGCCCGTCGCAAAGGGATGGTCCCGAGCCAGAAGCGCCCGAAAGTCGGCCGTGGTCATTCGAGGCGGGGCCGTAGTGGCCGTTGCGGCAGGCGCCGGGCGCCCTGACGTGGGATCAGTCATGACAGGTCTCCTCCAGTTCTGGATGGTTGTGACCCCATTTTGAGGCGAGGCGTCGTCTTTGGGCAATCGGCGTGGGAGGGAGCGGCCACATGGACGCCTTTAAACCTAAGCTAAATACTTCGAAATGTTCAGCAAACCTTTGGAAGTGTTGAGCAAACTGGTTTTGGAGTGATTGCAGCGCGTCGAATAGGGGTGTGCAAACTTGCGCAGGGCCTTGTAAAAGTGATGCACGGCCGCAACACCGGTTTGCAGCAGATCGCGTCAAAACCAAGGGTTTACCCTTATAAAAATGGCCTTAAAACCACACTCTGTTGTTAACTGCCAACACACTCCTACCCTTATGAGCACCTTTCCGAGGGTAATCGTAGCCAGCCCCGCCGATTTTTGATGCAATAGCTACAACTTCCCTTCGCGGAGTTAGGGGGGCGGCAGATTTAACGTGTTGGATTGCTGCTCTTGTCACTCAAATCAACGGAGATTTCTTAAATGAAAAAGACTCTGATCGCTGCCGCCCTGCTCGCCGGTTTCGCCGGTGCTGCTCAGGCAGAAACCTCGGTCACCCTTTACGGTATCGTCGACCTCGGCGTGGGTTACCAAAAGATTAAGGGCGGTCCTTCCGGCTATGACGGCTCGAAGTTCGGTCTGGTCAGCGGCAACCAAAACGGCTCGCGTTGGGGCCTGCGTGGTACGGAAGATCTGGGTGGCGGCACGCGTGCTGTGTTCACTCTGGAAAGCGGTTTCGAAGCCAACAATGGCCGTTCGGCTCAAGGCAGCCGCCTGTTCGGTCGTCAATCGACCGTCGGCTTGGCTAACGACGCCTGGGGTCAACTCGACTTCGGTCGCCAAACGAACATCGGCTCGAAGTACTTCGGTTCGATCGATCCGTTCGGCGCTGGCTTCGGTCAAGCGAACATCGGTGCTGGCTTCAGCGCACTGAACACCGTTCGCTACGACAACATGATTCAGTACCAAACGCCTAGCTACAGCGGCTTCCAAGTCGGCGCTGGCTACTCGTTCAACACCGGCAACGGTGCTGCGAGCCCCAACAGCTTCCGTACGAACGAAAACCAACGTGCCATCACGGCTGGTATTCGTTACGCCAACGGCCCGTTGAACGTCGCTGCTTCGTACGACCAACTGAACCAAGTCAGCTCGTTTGACGACGAGAAGGTTCGTTCGTGGAACGTCGGCGGTTCGTATGACTTCGAAATCGTCAAGCTGGCTTTGGCTTACGGCCAAACCCGCAACGGCATTTTCGGTGGCCAAGGTCTGTCGCCCTTCAGCGCTTCGGATTCGAACGGCATCCCCTCGGCCTTCGGCGCTTCGTACGCCTCGACGGCTGGTGGCTTCCGCGCCAATTCGTGGATGGTCGGCGCTACGGCTCCGATCGGCGGCGCAAGCAAGCTGTTCGGTTCGTGGCAGCGTGTTGACCCCCGTGGCAACACGGAGTTGACCGGCGACGACGAAAAGATGAACATCTACTCGTTGGGCTACACCTACGACCTGTCGAAGCGCACGAACCTGTACACGTACGCTTCGTACTCGCAAGACTATGCTTTCATCGATGGTCTGAAGAGCACGGTCGGTGTTGTCGGTGTCCGTCACCGCTTCTAATCGACTTTCGGTCAGCGCAAGCTGATCGAGATCGAAACCCGTCGGCGCGAGCCGGCGGGTATAAAGCTCTACAAGACGGGTTCGGCCCGTCTATCGAGGTCACTCTTAGGAGTGGCCTTTTTTATTGTGCAAAAGAAATGTGCCGTCGCGCTGCAACAACAGTCGCTGACTGGGTGCGGCGCGTGCTGACGCCAATGTTCATGCGGCTTTTGGCCTGAATAAGGGGGCAATCGACCCTGTAGTCCAAAGCTATTAGGTTCAGTCGCGAGTTAGCATGAAATGCTACAATCTTGAGGTTTGTGCAGGTTGGGCTTTATCGGTTGCGCGCATGATCCATGTGCGGGACTTGTATAAGGCCACAAGCTGCCGCGGCGTTGCACAAGTTGCGGCGCAGCATCGATTGCAAGACTGCTCCATCCCGCTTACCGCACCAATTTTCAGCCCCAAGCGAAAGACGACATGCCCGCGCTAACCAATTTGCAAGAATACTTTCCGGTACTTCTATTCATCGCTGTCGCAACTGCGATCGGATTTGCACTGTTAGGCGCCGGCACGCTGCTGGGCCCCCGCAATCCCTATCCCCAGAAGCTGGCGCCGTACGAGTGCGGCTTCGAGGCGTTCGGCGATTCGCGTATGAAGTTCGACGTGCGTTACTACCTCGTCGCTATTCTTTTTATCCTTTTCGATCTCGAAATCGCCTTTCTGTTCCCCTGGGCGATCGCTAACAAGCAGATCGGAATGGTCGGATTCTGGACGGTCATTGTCTTCCTGACCATTCTCACCGTCGGATTCGTTTATGAGTGGAAGAAGGGCGCGTTGGACTGGGAGTAATCCCCGATTCGCATCATTCCCCTCACACGCTAGCAGAGACGAACATGGCTATTGACGGCATTCTCAAGCAAGGCTTCATCACCACCAGCGCGGACAAGTTCCTGAACTGGGCCAAGACGGGCTCGATGTGGCCCATGACCTTCGGTCTGGCCTGTTGCGCCGTGGAGATGATGCACGCAGGCGCAGCGCGCTACGACCTGGATCAGTTCGGCATCATCTTTCGCCCCAGTCCCCGTCAGTCCGATCTGATGATCGTGGCGGGCACGTTGTGCAACAAGATGGCGCCCGCGCTGCGCAAGGTCTACGACCAGATGCCCGAACCGCGTTGGGTCGTGTCGATGGGCTCCTGTGCAAACGGGGGCGGTTACTACCACTATTCCTATTCGGTGGTGCGCGGCTGCGATCGGATCGTGCCGGTGGACGTTTATGTTCCGGGTTGTCCGCCGACGGCCGAAGCGTTGGTGTACGGACTGCTGCAAATGCAGAACAAGATCCGTCTGACCAACACCATCGCCCGCTGAGCCTGGGTGACGCCTGAGCGCGCGATGCGCTCGAGCGACCCGGCCGCGGCCAGTATCGGTACCTACTTGCGTTCATAAAGATGACCAGGCTCGAAACACTCAAGACCAATCTGATCGGCATTTTCGGCGAAGACGCCGCCTTGACCGAAGCACTCGGCGAACTCACGCTCGAAGTGCCGGCCGAGCAATGGCTATCGGTGTGCAATCGCTTGCGCGACGACGCCGGCTTGCGCTTCGAAACCTGTGTCGACCTCTGTGGGGTCGATTACCTCACCTGGGGCAACGGCACGCGCGAAACGCCCGATGCCCGTGGCTCCTCGCTGCACAGCAGCCGCTTCGCCGTCGTGATTCACCTGCTGTCGATCACGCACAACTGGCGTTTGCGCGTGCGCACGTGGGCCACCAATGAAGATTTTCCGGTGGTGCCCTCCCTGATGGACTGCTGGCCGGCCGTGGGCTGGTTCGAGCGCGAAGCGTTCGATCTGTACGGCGTCGTCTTCGAGGGTCACCCCGACTTGCGCCGCATCCTTACCGATTACGGTTTCATCGGGCATCCGTTCCGCAAAGACTTCCCGTTGTCGGGTACGGTCGAAATGCGTTACGACCCCGAGCAGCAACGCGTGATCTACCAGCCGGTCACCATCGTCCCGCGTGAAGTCACGCCGCGCGTCGTGCGCGAAGACAGCTACGGGGCAGGACGTTAATCATGGCAGAAATCAAGAACTACACCCTGAACTTCGGCCCGCAGCATCCGGCGGCACACGGCGTGTTGCGCCTCGTGCTCGAGCTGGACGGCGAAGTCATTCAGCGCGCCGATCCGCACATTGGCCTCTTGCATCGCGCGACTGAAAAGTTGGCCGAACACAAGACGTTCATCCAGGCGCTGCCCTATATGGACCGCCTCGACTACGTGTCGATGATGTGCAACGAGCACGCCTATGTGATGGCGGTCGAGAAGCTGTTGGGCGTCGAGCCGCCGTTGCGCGCGCAGTACATCCGCGTGATGTTCGACGAAATCACCCGCTTGCTCAACCACCTGATGTCGTTGGGCTCGCACGCGTTGGACGTGGGCGCGATGGCGGTGTTTTTGTACGCCTTCCGCGAGCGCGAAGACCTGATGGATTGCTACGAAGCGGTCTCGGGCGCGCGCATGCACGCGGCCTACTATCGTCCTGGCGGCGTCTACCGCGACCTGCCGGACGTGATGCCGCAATATGCCGACGCCAGCAGCAAGCTGCGCAGCAAGAAAGACTTTCACGAGATGAACGATGCGCGCTCCGGCTCGCTGCTCGACTTCATTGAAGACTTCACCAACCGCTTCCCCGCTTGCGTCGACGAGTACGAAACGCTTCTCACCGATAACCGGATCTGGAAGCAGCGTCTGGTCGGTATTGGTGTGGTCAGCCCCGAGCGTGCGATGGCCTTGGGTTTCACGGGCCCGATGTTGCGCGGTTCGGGCGTGGCCTGGGATCTGCGCAAGACGCAGCCCTACGAAGTCTATGACTTGCTCGACTTCGATATCCCCGTTGGCGTCAACGGCGACTGTTACGACCGCTACCTCGTGCGCATCGCCGAAATGCGCGAGAGCAATCGCATCATCCGCCAGTGTGTGGAATGGCTGCGCAATAACGACGGCCCGGTGATGATCGACAACCACAAGGTTGCGCCGCCCTCACGCGCCAACATGAAAACCAACATGGAAGAGCTGATTCACCATTTCAAGCTCTTTACCGAAGGGTTCCATGTGCCGCCGGGCGAGGCGTATGCCTCGGTCGAGCATCCCAAGGGCGAGTTCGGCATCTATATGGTGTCCGATGGCGCCAATAAGCCGTACCGCCTGAAGATCCGCGCGCCCGGCTTCCCGCATTTGCAGGCCTTGGACGAGATGTCGCGCGGTCACATGATCGCCGACGCCGTCACCATCATCGGCACGCAAGACATCGTTTTCGGCGAGATCGATCGATGAACATCGTGTTGTTGCTTGCGATCGCGCAGATCGCATAACCCGGATTCGAATCATGTTGCTTTCCGAACAGGCCTATCAAAAAATCGACCGCGAACTGGCAAAGTTCCCGGACGATCAGAAGCAATCCGCCATCATGGCGTCCCTGGCGATTGCCCAGGAAGAGAAGGGCTGGCTGTCCACCGATGTCATGGAAGACGTGGCCAATTACCTGCAGGTGCCGCCGATCGCGGTGCAGGAAGTCGCGACCTTCTACAACATGTTCGATGTGCGTCCGGTCGGGCGTCACAAGATCGCGGTGTGCACCAACTTGCCCTGTGCGTTGCGCGACGGCGATCGCGCCGGCGAATTCTTGAAGCATAAGTTGGGCGTGGGCTATCGCGAAACCACGGCCGACGGCCAGTTCACACTGGTCGAAGGCGAATGCATGGGCGCCTGCGGCGACTCGCCGGTGGTCATCGTCAACAATAAGCACATGTGCGTGCAGATGTCCGACGAGCGGCTCGACGCCCTGGTCGAAGGATTGAAGACGCAAGGAGAGACGGCATGAACGCGCCGGGTCTGTACCAGCAGTTTTCGCAAGGGTTGGATCCCAACCCCATGAACGATCTGTCCAAATCGATGGTGCTGCATGGCCGCCACATCGAGCCGCAGATCGTGGCCGGTCTCGACGGCAACAACTGGGGTCTGCAGGATTACGTCGCCCGTGGCGGCTACGAAGCCTTGCGCAAGATCCTCACCACGGGCATGAAGCCCGAGGACGTGATCGCCGAGGTGAAAGCTTCCGGTTTGCGCGGCCGTGGCGGCGCCGGTTTTCCGACGGGCCTGAAGTGGAGCTTCATGCCGCGCGCATTCCCGGGTCAGAAGTACCTGGTGTGCAATTCGGACGAAGGCGAGCCGGGCACGTTCAAGGATCGCGACATCCTGCGCTTCAATCCGCACATCGTGATCGAAGGCATGGCCATTGCCGCCTTCGCGATGGGCATCAGCGTGGGCTACAACTACATTCACGGCGAGATCTTCGAAGTCTACGACCGCTTCGAAGCGGCGCTTGAAGAGGCGCGTCGCGCCGGCTTCCTGGGCGACAAGATTCTCGGTTCGGAATTCAGCTTCCAACTGCACGCGTTTCACGGTTACGGCGCCTATATCTGCGGCGAAGAAACCGCACTGCTGGAATCGCTTGAAGGCAAGAAGGGCCAGCCGCGCTTCAAGCCGCCATTCCCGGCGAGCTTTGGCCTCTACGGCAAGCCCACCACGATCAACAACACCGAAACGTTCGCGGCCGTGCCGTGGATCATTCGCAATAGCGGCGCGCAGTACCTCGAAGTGGGCAAGCCCAACAACGGCGGTACGAAACTGTTCTCGATTTCCGGCGACGTCGAGTTGCCCGGCAACTACGAGATTCCGATGGGCACGCCGTTCTCCAAGCTCCTCGAGCTGGCGGGCGGCATGCGCGGCGGGCGCAAGCTCAAGGCGGTGATTCCCGGCGGTTCGAGTGCGCCGGTGTTGCCGGCCGACATCATGATGGACACCACGATGGACTACGATTCCATCGCCAAATCCGGATCGATGCTGGGTTCGGGCGCGGTCATCGTCATGGACGACACGCGCTGCATGGTCAAGTCGCTGATGCGCTTGTCCTATTTCTACTTTGAAGAGAGCTGCGGTCAGTGCACGCCGTGCCGCGAAGGCACGGGCTGGCTCTACCGTATGGTGCACCGGATCGAGAATGGTCAGGGGCGTCCGGAAGACCTCGACATGCTGGACACCGTCGCCGGCAACATCATGGGCCGCACGATTTGCGCCCTGGGTGATGCCGCCGCGATGCCGGTACGAGGCTTTCTCAAGCATTTTCGCGACGAATTCGCGCACCACGTGGAGCATAAGCGCTGCGTGGTTCCGCAATATCTGTAAGTTTCAGGAATAGCAATGGTTGAACTTACCATCGACGGTAATGCGGTTGAAGTGCCCGAAGGCAGCATGGTGATGCATGCGGCCCAAAAGATTGGGCTGTACGTACCGCATTTCTGCTACCACAAGAAACTGTCCATCGCGGCGAACTGCCGGATGTGCCTGGTTGAGGTCGAGAAAGCGCCCAAGGCGCTGCCCGCGTGCGCGACCCCCGCAACCAACGGCATGATCGTGCACACCTGCTCGGAGCGCGCCCGCGCCGCTCAGAAGTCGGTGATGGAATTTCTGCTGATCAATCACCCGCTCGATTGCCCGATCTGCGATCAGGGCGGCGAGTGCCAGTTGCAGGATCTGGCCGTCGGTTACGGCGGCTCGGCCTCGCGCTATCGTGAAGAAAAGCGCGTGGTGTTCCATAAAGACCTGGGTCCGCTGGTGTCGGCCGAGGAAATGACGCGTTGCATCCACTGCACCCGTTGCGTGCGCTTCGGCCAGGAAATTGCCGGCGTCATGGAACTGGGCATGTTGGGCCGCGGCGAACACGCTGAAATCACCGCTTTCGTGGGCCGTGCGATTGAGTCCGAGTTGTCGGGCAACATGATCGACCTCTGTCCCGTGGGCGCACTGACCTCCAAGCCGTTCCGCTACAGCGCCCGCACATGGGAACTGGCGCGCCGCCGCTCGGTGAGCCCGCACGACAGCCTGGGCGCCAATCTGGTCATCCAGGTCAAGGACGACCGCGTGATGCGCGTGGTGCCGTTCGAAGACGAAGCCGTCAACGAATGCTGGATCAGCGATCGCGACCGTTTCTCGTACGAAGGCTTGAATAGCGACGATCGCCTGTCGGTGCCGATGATTCGCAATGCTTCCGGCCAGTGGGCCGAAGCCTCGTGGTCCGATGCCCTGCAAGCCGTGGCGCAAGGCCTCACGCGCGTTCGCGACAGCTTCGGTGCCGGACAGATCGGCGCCCTGGCGACTGAATACGCCACCGTCGAAGAATTCGCCTTGCTGGCGCGCCTGACGCGTGCCCTGGGTTCGGAAAACATCGACTTCCGCCTGCGTCAAACCGACGCGGCGTTCGATGCTGCCTTGACCGGCACGCCGTGGTTGGGCATGCCGATCGCCGAACTGGACAATCTCGATCGCGTGATCGTGATCGGTTCGTTCTTGCGCAAGGATCATCCGTTGATGACGCAACGTCTGCGCCAGGCCGCCAAGCGCGGCACCCAGATCTTGCTCATCGATGCTGCTGCCGACGATCCGCTGCTGCCGGTGGCCGGTCGCATCACGGTGGCGCCTTCCGCATTGCCGCAGGCCGTGGCGCAAGTTGCCGTCGCTCTGGCGCAAGCCCGCGGCACGCAGGCCCCGCAGGCCTTCGCGTCGGTAGAAGCCGGCGAAGCCGCGAAGGTGATCGCCGCGAGCCTGAATAGCGGCGAGAACGTCGCTGTGCTGATGGGCAACCTGGCCGTTACCGCTGACAACGCCGCCGTGTTGGCTGCCAATGCGCAAGCGTTGGCCGAGCTGGCCGGCGCCAAGTTCGGTTTCCTGACCTCCGGTGGCAACACCGTCGGCGGCTACCTGGCAGGCGCGACGCCCGGGCAGGGCGGCAAGACGGCAGCCGCGATGCTGGCCGAGCCGCTCAAGGCTTATGTGGTCGTGCACGCCGAACCGCTGCTGGATGCCGACAATGGCCCCCAAGCCGTGCAAGCGTTGAAGGATGCTCAATTCTCCGTGGCACTGACAGCCTACAAATCGGCTGCGGCCGATTGGGCCGACGTCATGCTGCCGATCGCGCCGTTTACCGAAACCTCGGGAACCTTCGTCAATGCCGAAGGCCGCGCGCAGAGTTTCAAGGGCACGGTCGCTCCGTTGGGCCAAAGCCGTCCGGGCTGGAAGGTCCTGCGCGTGCTGGGCAACGTCATGCAGATTCCGGGTTTCGACGACGAAACGTCCGAGTCGGTGCGCGATGCCGTTTTGTCGGGTGGCGTGGAAACGCGCCTGTCCAACAAGATCGGTGGCGCGATCGGTGTGCCGTCCGCCGTCTCGGGTCTCGAGCGTGTGGCCGATCTGCCGATCTATCGCTCCGACGCCATGGTGCGTCGTGCCGAAGCGCTGCAAGCGGCGCCGGCGTCGCGGGCGCCGACCGCTCGCATGAACGGCCGCACGCTGGCCGATCTGGGGTTGACGGCCGGTATCGCGGTGCGCGTGCGTTCGGCTTCGGGTGCAGTCGAGCTTGAAACGGTTCAGGATGACACGGTCGCCGATCGCGCGGTTCGTGTCGCGGCAGGGTTCGAACAGACCGCCGCCTTGGGTGGAACGACGGGTCAGTTGACCGTGGAGCGTGTCTGATGGAATGGCTTAATGTATTGGAAAGCCACGGTACGGCCCTGTTGGGACCCACGCTGTGGCTGGTGGTGTGGACGATCGTCAAAATCGTCGTCATCGCTGTCCCCATCATCCTGTGCGTGGCATACCTCACGTATTGGGAACGCAAGATGATCGGCGCCATGCACGTGCGTCTCGGACCGACCCGCGTCGGTTTCCGCGGCCTGCTGCAACCGTTTGCCGACGTGTTCAAGCTGCTCACAAAAGAAGTCGTGGTGCCCACCGAAGCCAGCAAAGTGCTGTTCGTGCTGGCACCGGTGGTGACGCTCATGCCTGCCCTGGCAGCTTGGGCGGTCATCCCCTTCGGTCCCGAAATCGTGTTGTCCAACATCAATGCCGGCTTGCTCTACGTGATGGCCATCACCTCCTTGGGTGTGTATGGCGTGATCGTGGCCGGTTGGGCGTCGAACTCCAAGTACGCGTTTCTAGGTGCGTTGCGCGCTTCGGCGCAGATGGTGTCGTACGAACTGGCCATCGGCTTCGTGCTGGTGACGGTGTTGCTGGTGTCCGGCAGCCTGAACATGACCGAAATCGTGCTGGGTCAAACGCGCGGTTGGTTTGCCGATCACGGCCTGACCTTCCTGTCGTGGAACTGGCTGCCGCTCTTGCCGTTGTTCGTGATCTACGTGATTTCGGCCGTGGCCGAAACCAACCGCCATCCGTTCGACGTGGTCGAAGGCGAGTCGGAAATCGTGGCCGGTCACATGGTGGAGTACTCGGGGATGGCGTTCGCGCTGTTCTTCCTGGGTGAATACGCCAACATGATTCTGTTGTCATGCCTGGCCGCGATCATGTTCCTGGGTGGCTGGACGTCGCCCGTCGACATCGTGCCCTTTACGTGGATTCCCGGCTGGATCTGGTTGGGACTCAAAACTTTCTGCGTCGTATCGCTTTTCGTGTGGTTCCGGGCATCGTTCCCGCGCTACCGGTACGACCAGATCATGCGTCTGGGATGGAAGATCTTCATCCCTCTGACGGGTGTGTGGCTGCTCCTGGTTGCGATTTGGATGCAGACGCCCTGGAACATTTGGCGCTAGACGAGGCTGGAAATGGAAGCGATCAAGGATTTCTTCGGCAGTTTTATGCTGACCGAACTGCTCAAGGGCATGCGCCTGACGGGCAAGTACTTCTTCAAGCGCAAAGTCACGTTGCGCTACCCGCACGAGAAGACGCCGACGTCGGCGCGTTTCCGCGGGTTGCACGCGCTGCGCCGTTACCCCAATGGTGAAGAGCGTTGCATTGCGTGCAAGCTCTGCGAAGCCGTCTGTCCGGCGGTGGCCATCACGATCGAGTCGGAAGTTCGCGAGGACGGTTCGCGCCGCACCTCACGCTACGACATCGACCTGACCAAGTGCATCTTCTGTGGCTTCTGTGAAGAAAGCTGCCCGGTGGACTCGATCGTCGAAACGCACATTCACGAGTACCACGGTGAAAAGCGCGGCGACCTGTATTTCACCAAAGACATGCTGCTTGCCGTCGGCGACCGCTACGAGCCCGAGATTGCTCGTCGCCGCGCCGAAGACGCGCCTTATCGTTGATCGCCGGGACCGACGCACAATGACTTTCTCAACGTTTCTGTTTTACCTGCTGTCGGTAGTGATGGTGATTGCGGCTTTCCGCGTCATCACTGCCCGCAGCCCGGTAACCGCTGTACTGCACCTGATCCTGGTGTTCTTCAATGCCGCCATGCTGTGGATGCTGCTGGGCGCCGAGTTTCTCGCGCTTTTGCTGGTCGTCGTCTACGTCGGCGCGGTGATGGTGCTGTTCCTGTTCGTCGTGATGATGCTCGATGTCCGGATGTCGGACCTGCGCAAGGGTTTGCGCACCTATCTGCCGCTGGGCCTGGTCATCGGCTTGATCCTCGTGGGCGAAATGTCGTTCGTACTGGGCACCACGTGGCACGACATCGGACCCCAGGTCGAACGCGCCGCCGATTACAACAACGCGCTCGAACTGGGCACCGCGATGTACACGCAGTACGTGTTTGCCGTCGAAGTGGGCGCCGTGTTGCTGCTGGTGGGTATGATCGCCGCGATCGCGCTCACGCTGCGCCGCCGCCGCGACGTCAAGTACAACGATGCCTCGGCCGCCGTGCGCGTCAAGGCCCGCGACCGCTTCCGCATGGTCACCATGCCGACGATCAAGCGCGCGCGTGCAGGCGATCCCGCACCTGAAGGTACGGATCCCGCCGCCACTTCCGGAGACAAAGCATGACGATCACGCTGGCTCATTACCTTATTCTGGGCGCCATTCTGTTTGCGATCGGTGTCTTCGGCATTTTCCTGAATCGTCGCAACCTGATCGTGTTGCTCATGGCGATCGAGCTGATGCTCCTCGCCGTCAACATGAACTTCGTCGCCTTCTCCAGTTGGTTCGGCGATACCGCGGGCCAAGTGTTCGTGTTCTTCATCCTTACCGTGGCGGCCGCCGAGGCGGCCATCGGTCTGGCCATTCTGGTGCTGTTGTTCCGTAACCTGAACACGATCAACGTCGACGATCTCGATCGCCTCAAGGGCTGACGGGGACTTGGAAGAAAATGTCTAGCTCACCCAACCTCTATCTGCTCATCGCACTGGCCCCATTGGTCGGTGCGATCCTGGCCGGCTTGTTCGGCACAGGCTTCCTGGGCCGTCCGATCGGTCGTCGCGCCTCACACATGATCACCATCCTCGGAGTGTTGATCTCCGCGGTGGGTTCGGTTTTCGTGCTGCTCGACGTGCTCGACGGCAACACCTTCGATGGCAACATCTACACGTGGAGCCTCATCGGCAAGACGGCGTTGCACATCGGCTTCCTGATCGATCCGCTGTCGGCCATGATGATGGTCGTCGTGACGTCGGTGTCGCTGATGGTGCACATCTACACCATCGGCTACATGGCCGACGATCCCGGCTACCAGCGCTTCTTCTCGTATATCTCGCTGTTCACGTTCTCGATGTTGATGCTGGTCATGTCCAACAACATGCTCCAGTTGTTCTTCGGTTGGGAAGCGGTGGGTCTGGTCTCCTATCTGTTGATCGGTTTCTGGTACACCCGTCCCACGGCCATCAAGGCCAACATGAAGGCGTTCCTGATCAACCGCGTGGGCGACTTCGGTTTCGTGCTCGGTATCGGTCTGCTGTTCGCCTACGTGGGTTCGATGAACTACGGCGATCTGTTCGAGCAGGCCGACAATCTGGCCGCGATGTCATTTCCCGGCACCGATTGGATGCTGCTGACCGTTGCATGTATTTCGCTCTTCATCGGCGCCATGGGTAAATCGGCGCAAGTGCCGCTGCACGCCTGGTTGCCCGATTCGATGGAAGGTCCCACCCCGATCTCGGCGCTGATTCACGCCGCGACGATGGTGACGGCCGGCATCTTCATGGTTGCGCGTTTCTCGCCGCTCTTTGAGCATTCGGATACCGCGCTGTCGTTCATCATCGTGATCGGCGCTATCGGTGCACTGTTCCTGGGCGTGCTGGGCATCATTCAAACCGACATCAAGCGTGTGGTGGCCTACTCGACGCTCTCGCAGCTCGGCTACATGACGGTGGCGCTGGGCGCTTCGGCCTACTCGGTTGCCATCTTCCACCTGATGACGCACGCGTTCTTCAAGGCGCTGCTGTTCCTGGGGGCCGGTTCGGTCATCATCGGCATGCACCACGATCAGGACATCCGCAATATGGGTGGTCTGCGCAAGTACATGCCGATCACCTGGATCACGTTCCTGTTGGGCACGCTGGCATTGGTGGGCACGCCGTTCTTCTCGGGTTTCTACTCGAAAGAGAACATCATCGAAGCGGCGCATGCGGCCAACGTGTGGGGCGCGTCCTTCGCCTACTACGCGACCTTGATCGGTGTGTTCGTGACGTCGCTGTACTCGTTCCGCGTGTACTTCCTGGTGTTCCACGGCAAGCCGCGTTTCGACACCACGGGTGCCCACGGTCATGCGGCGCACGGTCATGACGATCACGCCGCGCACGGTACGGTGGCCACGGCGGCGGTTGCGCACGCCCATAACGATGCGCATGCGCACGATGGCCATGGTCACGATGCCCACGCCCATAACGACAACGCCCACGACCACGGTCACGACGATCATGGCCACGGCCATGGCGGGGTGCCGCACGAGTCGCCTTGGGTGGTCACGCTGCCGCTGATCCTGCTGGCGATTCCGTCGGTATTGGTGGGTGCCTGGGTCGTCGATCCGATGCTCTTCGGCGGTTTCTTCGACGGCGTGATTTCGGTCCTGCCGCAGCATCCGGCCATGCATGAGCTGGGCGAGGAATTCCACGGTTGGGTGGCCTACGGCCTCCACGCGTTCCAAACCTTGCCGTTCTGGCTGGTCGTCGCCGGCGCCGTCGTGGCCTGGTACTGCTACCTGATCAATCCGGCCGTGCCGGCCGCGATCAAGCGTCGTCTGCGTTTCGTGAACATGGTCCTAGAAAATAAATACTTCGTGGACTGGGTCAACGAACAAGTGATCGCGCGCGGTTCGCGCGTCCTGGGCCGCGGCCTGTGGCAAACCGGTGATCGCGGGCTGATCGATGGCCTCCTGGTCAACGGCAGTGCGCGCGTGGTCGGCTGGGTGGCGGCGGCAAGCCGGCACCTGCAGTCGGGCTATATCTATCACTATGCCTTCGCGATGATCATCGGGATCATGGCGCTGGTGACTTTCTTTGTGCTGATTCCCCAATGATGGCAGGCGAGATGGCATCCAATTCTTTTCCCTGGCTCACGCTTGCGATTTTTGTGCCGATCGTGTTCGGGCTGTTGGTGCTGGCGGTGGGTCGTGACGACCGCCCTGGCTTTACCCGCGGTCTGGCCCTGGTGGGCGCGATCGTCAGCTTCTTGGTGACGATTCCGATCTACACGGGCTTTGACGAGACGACGGCAGCAATGCAGTTCGTCGAACGCGCAAACTGGATCGAATCGTTCAACGTCATGTACCACTTGGGCGTTGACGGCATTTCGCTCTGGTTCGTGCTGCTCACCGCCTTCATCACGATCATCGTGGTGGTGGCCGGCTGGGAGATCATCACCAAGCGCATCGCGCAGTACATGGCGGCGTTCCTGATCCTCTCGGGGCTGATGGTTGGCGTGTTCGTCGCGCTCGATGGCATGCTGTTCTATGTGTTCTTCGAAGCCACGCTGATCCCGATGTACATCATCGTGGGTGTGTGGGGCGGCGCCAATCGCGTCTACGCGTCGATCAAGTTTTTCCTGTACACGCTGATGGGCTCGCTGCTCACGCTGGTGGCCTTCATCTACCTGTGGAATGCGTCGGGCGGTTCGTTCGACATCCTCACCTGGCACCAGCTCAAGCTCGGCTACACCCCGCAGATCCTGCTGTTCGTGGCCTTGCTCGCGGCGTTCGCCGTGAAGGTGCCGATGTGGCCGGTGCACACGTGGTTGCCCGACGCTCACGTCGAGGCGCCCACGGGTGGCTCGATCGTGCTGGCGGCGATCATGCTCAAGCTCGGCGCGTACGGTTTCCTGCGCTTCTCGCTGCCCATCCTGCCCGATGCCTCGCATAGCCTGGCGGGCATGATGATCGCGCTGTCGCTGATCGCCGTGATCTACATCGGCCTGGTCGCGATCGTTCAGGAAGACATGAAGAAGCTGGTGGCTTATTCGTCCGTTGCCCACATGGGTTTCGTGACGTTGGGCTTCTTCGTGTTCAACACGGCGGGCGTCGAAGGCGCCATCGTGCAGATGATTTCGCACGGCTTCGTCTCCGGCGCGATGTTCATGTGTATCGGCGTGCTGTACGACCGCATGCATACGCGCAACATCGCCGACTACGGCGGTGTGGTCAACGTGATGCCCCGTTTCGTGACGTTCTTCGTGCTGTTCTCGATGGCCAACAGCGGCTTGCCCGCCACCAGCGGTTTCGTCGGTGAGTTCATGGTCATCATGGGCGCCGTCGAATACAACTTCTGGATCGGTCTGCTCGCGGCGACCGCGCTGATCTTCGGCGCTGCCTATTCGCTGTGGATGGTCAAGCGCGTGGCCTTCGGCGATATCGCCAACGATCACGTCCGCCAACTCACCGACATCAACCGCCGCGAATTTCTGATTCTCGGTGTGATGGCGATTGCCGTGTTGTTCATGGGGATCTATCCCAAGCCTTTCACCGACGTCATGCACGTGTCGGTTGAAGCCCTGTTGCAACACGTCGCCATCTCGAAACTGTAAGACCGGATCATGATGCCCATTCAAATCGATTTCGCCCTGGCGACACCGGAAATCCTGCTGCTCATTTTCGGCGCGGCGATTCTGCTGTTCGATGCCATCAACAAGCATCCCGAGCGCAAGCCCACGTTCATGCTGTCGCTCCTGGCGCTGGCCGTGATTTCCGTGGTTACCGTCGTGCAATGGCAGCAGGGTGTTGCCGGCCGCACGTTCAACGGCCTGTTCGTAGTCGACAGCATGGCGCATCTGCTCAAGCTGGCGTCCTATATCGCCGTGGCTGTGACCCTGGTGTACGGCCGCCTGTATGCGCGCGACCGCGAGATGCTGGCGGGCGGCGAGTACTACGTGCTGGCCTTGTTTGCCTTGCTCGGCCAGATGGTCATGATCTCGGCAGGCAACCTGATCACGGTGTACCTCGGCCTTGAACTGATGTCGCTGGCCTTGTATGCGCTGATCGCGCTGCGTCGCGACGACCCCGTAGCGACCGAAGCCGCCATGAAGTACTTCGTGCTGGGTGCGTTGGCTTCGGGCTTCCTGCTCTACGGTATGTCGATGATCTACGGCGCCACCGGCCATCTCGATATCGCCGTGATCTCCGAAGTCATCGGCGCCGGCCGCGCGCAGAACATGCCGTTGGTCTTCGGTATCGTGTTCCTCGTGGCAGGTCTGGCCTTCAAGCTGGGCGCAGTGCCGTTCCATATGTGGGTGCCGGACGTCTATCAAGGTTCGCCGACGGCCGCCACGCTGATCCTGGGCGGTGCGCCCAAGCTCGCGGCCTTCGCGATCACCCTGCGTCTGCTGGTGGAAGGTCTGTTCGACCTCGCCATCGATTGGCAGCCGATGTTGCTGATCATGGCGGTGCTTTCGCTTGCGATCGGCAACCTCACCGCCATCGTGCAAACGAACTTCAAGCGCCTCTTGGCCTACTCGAGCATCTCGCACATGGGCTTCGTGCTCTTGGCGCTGGGTTCGGGCTATGTAGACGGCCGTCCCAACCTGGCGGTCAACGCCTACGGCGGCGCGTTGTTCTACATGCTCACCTACGTGCTCACCACGCTGGGTTCGTTCGGTTTGATTCTGCTCCTGGCCCGTCAGGGTTTCGAAGCTGAAAACATCGCCGATCTGAAGGGCCTCAACCAACGCAGCCCGTGGCATGCCGCCATCGTGCTGATGTTGATGGTGTCGCTTGCCGGGTTGCCGCCGATGGTGGGCTTCTACGCCAAGCTGGCCGTGCTGCAATCGGTCGTCAGCGCTGGTCACACCTGGATCGCCGTTGTGGCGGTCGTGTTCTCGCTGATCGGCGCGTTCTACTACCTGCGCGTGGTCAAAGCCGTGTACTTCGACGAGCCCTCGGGCGATGCCATGCCGGTGCATGCCGGTATCGGCCAGCGCAGCTTGCTGTCGGTCAACGGTGCGTTGATTCTGGTCCTGGGCATTTTGCCGGGCGGCTTGATGGCACTGTGCATCAAGACGATGGGTACTTCGCTGGGTCTATGAACCAGACGATTGCCGCCTGGCTCTTGATCGCATTGGCGCTGATCACCGCCAATCTGCCCTTCGTCACCGAGCGCGTTTTTGGCGCGGTGACCTGGAAGCAGGGCGGCGCGCCCGCGATCAAGCCGCTGTGGATGCGGCTGATCGAAGTGGTCGTGTTTTATGCGATCGTGGGTGCGCTGGGCTTCGCTGCCGAATCGGCGCTCGGCAACCGATTTACGCAAACGTGGGAGTTTTACGCAATCACGTTTTGCTTGTTTCTGGTGCTGGGGTATCCGGGCTTTGTGTACCGGTATCTGTTTCGCCATCATGGCGGGCGGCAAGACGTGTAGTTAGCGGTACGCGTCAACCCCACTACAGCGCAAGATCAAACGGTCCTTCAAGGGCCGTTTTGCTTTTGCGCCTTCGATAGCGCATGCGCCTGCAACGCCCGGCATAACGTGTACGCGGCGTGTAGCGCCAGCAGCGCGAATCCTGCTGACGGCACCACCCACAACATGCCGCCTGGCGTGTAGTGTGCGCCGTCTGGACCGATGCAACTTGAATTGACCAAATTGTCGATGCATTCTTGGTGAGCGAGATAGCGCTCCTCGAACGCCATCCAGAACCCTAAAGACAGTACAGCGAACAATAAGACGCGTGCACCGCGACTGATCAGCCTGGACGACTGGGCCGCGGCGGCAGGCGGCGTCAAGATCGGCGGCCTCAAGATTGCACTCGATTTATGCGTTCGCTGTGCGGTAGCGGCAGCCGTGTCAATGCTCAAACCAATTGAGCACCGCATCCAGCCCGCACACGTTAATGGCATACGGCGTTTGCTCGCGCACGATCGGCTTGGCGCGGTACGCCACCGCGTAACCCGCGGCTCCCAGCATCTTCAGGTCGTTGGCACCGTCGCCGATGGCGATGATTTGCTCGGGCCCGGCACCGTGTTCGGCGGCGAAGGCATTGAGATAGTCGAGCTTGGCCTGCGCATCGAGGATGCGGCCTTGCACGTGGCCGGTGTATTTACCGTCGACGACGTCGAGCTCGTTAGCATAGGCTGCGTCGAGCTTCAGGCGCGCCTGCAGGCGCGACGTGAAGAACGTAAAGCCGCCCGATACCAACAGCACCTTGATGCCGGCCGCCTGGGCCGTCGATATCAATTCTTCAGCGCCGGGGTTCAGGCGCAGGCGCTCCGCATACACCGTGTCCAGGCCCGCGGCCGAGGCACCCGTGAGCAACGCCACCCGGCGGCGCAGGCTCTCGGAAAAGTCCTTGATTTCGCCGCGCATGGCGGCTTCAGTGATCTCCGATACGCGATGCTTGACGCCGGCCAGGTCGGCCAACTCATCGATGCACTCGATGTTGATGAGCGTGGAGTCCATGTCCATGGCGAGGATCTTGCAGTCGGCGAGCGCACGGCCAGCCGGCACGAACGCGATATCGACGCCAACCTGCTCGCTCCATTGGCGCAGCGCCTGGCGCGTCTCGGCATCGTCATTCACGGCGCGCAGGCGTGCCGCGGTGGCACTCATGCGTTGCACGCCATTGGCCTGCGCCATGGCGGCGGCCTGTTCAACATGATCGGCGCCCAGCGCGGGCGATTGGATGACGAGATGGACAGTCATGAGTAAGAAAAATCCTTGATCTGAAATCGGTGTTGGAGACGCGTCTGCAAGCGGCCATGGCGCGCGCTTTTGCTCGAATATAGGACCGGGCTTTTGCGCATCGTCGCTGGGCAACGCTGAGGTGGCGATATCGGCATCGATCGCGTCATGGTCGTGTCTGGCCCGCGCATTGTCATGCCCCGGCCGTCATTTGAGCGCCCGCAAGACGACGCGCACGGCATCCACGCGAGCCTGCACTTGCTGGCCTTTGATCTCCACACGCAGCTTGTCTTGCCCGGCAAGTTTGATGTCGCGCCGCTTCTGCACGAGTTCGATGATGCGCATCGGATCGATGGCCGGCTTGGGGCCGAATTGGAGCAGTGCCTGCGTTTCACTCGCGTCGATCTTGACGATGCCCAGTGGCACAGCTTCGAGACGCAGGCGGTGCGTGGCAATCAGCGTGCGCGCCGGATCCGGCAGCTTGCCGAAGCGATCGATCAGTTCTTCCTGAATGCCAATCAACGCATCTTCATCCTTCACGTGCGCGAGACGTTTGTACACGCCCAGGCGGGCATGGACGTCCGGGCAGTAATCGGAGGGCAGCAGCGCCGGCGCATGCAGATTGACTTCGCAAGCGGCGTTGAACGGCGCATCCAGATCGGGCTCTTCGCCAGATTTAAGCGCACGCACCGCTTCATTGAGCATCTCGTTGTACATCGAGAAGCCGATTTCCTGGATGTTGCCGGATTGCGAGTCGCCGAGCACTTCACCGGTGCCGCGAATTTCCAGGTCATGCATGGCCAGGAAGAATCCGGAACCCAGTTCTTCCATGGCCTGGATGGCCTCCAGACGCTTTTTAGCGTTGCTGGTGATCGCATCTTCGCCCGGCGTCATCAGGTAGGCATAGGCCTGATGATGCGAGCGTCCCACGCGGCCGCGCAATTGATGCAACTGCGCCAGGCCGAATCGATCGGCACGATGGATCACGATCGTGTTGGCGCTGGGAACGTCGATACCGGTTTCGATAATCGTCGTGCACAACAGCACGTTGAAGCGCTGCTGATAGAAGCCCTTCATCACCTGTTCGAGTTCGCGCTCGGGCATCTGGCCATGTGCCACGGCAATCCGCGCTTCGGGCACCAGCTCTTCGAGCCGCGCGCGGCGGTTGTGGATGGTGTCGACTTCGTTGTGCAGGAAGTACACCTGCCCGCCACGCTTGAGTTCGCGCAGCAGTGCCTCGCGGATCGTGCTGCCGTCTTCGCGGCGCACGAACGTCTTGATGGCGAGCCGCTTTTGCGGTGCCGTGGCGATGACGGAAAAGTCGCGGATGCCTTCCAGCGACATGCCGAGTGTGCGCGGGATCGGCGTGGCCGTAAGCGTAAGCACATCGACTTCGGCGCGCAGGGCTTTCAGGCTTTCTTTCTGACGCACGCCAAAACGGTGTTCCTCGTCAATGATCACCAGTCCCAGACGTTTGAAATTGACGTCTTTGGACAGGATCTTGTGCGTGCCGATGACGATGTCGATCGTGCCGTCGTTGATGCCGGCGATGGCTGCGGTGATCTCTTTGGCCGAACGGAAACGCGAGAGTTCGACCACCTTGACCGGCCAATCGGCAAAGCGATCGGAGAAGGTGGCAGCATGCTGTTCGGCCAATAGCGTGGTGGGGCACAGAATGGCCACTTGCTTGCCGTTGGCGATGGCCAGGAACGTGGCGCGCAAGGCCACTTCGGTTTTGCCGAAGCCCACGTCGCCGCACACCAGGCGATCCATCGGGCGCCCGGAGGTCATGTCGCCCAGTACGGCGCCGATGGCGGCGGCCTGGTCGGGCGTTTCTTCAAAGCCGAAGCCTTCGGCAAACGTTTCGTAGTCGCCGATGGGCAACTTGAACGAGAACCCTTGCCGGGCCGCACGCCGGGCGTACAACTCGAGCAATTCGGCAGCGGTGTCGCGCACCTGCTTGGCGGCCTTGCGGCGCGCCTTATCCCATTGGCCTGAGCCGAGATGGTGCAGCGGGGCCGCATCGGGATCTGCGCCGCTGTAGCGTGCGATCACATGCAGTTGCGCCACGGGCACATACAAGGTGCTGTCGTTGGCGTACTTGAGATGCAGGAATTCGGTGACGCCTTCGCCCAAATCCATATTGACCAGACCGCAGTAGCGCGCGATACCGTGTTGCGCGTGAACGACGGGGTCGCCTTCGCGCAGTTCGGACAGATCGCGCACCATCGCTTCGACGTTGCTGGCGCCTTCCTGCGCACGGCGGCCACGGCGCGAACTGCTCGCCTGATCGGGATAGAGATCGTTTTCGGTGATGAACGCGACATGCGCGTCAGTGAGCGCAAAGCCCAGGTTCAAGGGCGCAGCCACCAGCGCGAAGCGGGCGTCCAGCGACATGAACGCGTCGATGTCGTCGTACTGCGCTTCGGGCGGCAGGCCCTGATCGGTGAGCATTTGCACAAGCGTTTCGCGTCGGCCGGCCGAATCGGCGCACAGCAACAGTCGCTGGTCGCCGCGCGCCAGCACGGCGCGCAGTTTCGCGACCGGGTCTTCGGCCCGGCGGGCGATGCTCACGTCGGGCGGCGCCACAATATCTTCGCGCGGCTCGGCCGCGGTGATGGCAAGCCGGCGAAACGCCTTCAAATGTCCGAAGAGCCCCTCGGCATCGAGAAATAATTCGGGCGGCGGGAGTACCGGGCGTTCGCGGTCGGCCTTCAAGAACTGATAGCGGCTGATCGTGTCGTGCGAAAACCGTTGAATCGCATCGTCGATATCGCCGTGCGTGACCGTGATGGTGCTCGCATCGAGATAGTCGAACAGCGTGGCGGTCTCTTCGAAAAAGAGCGGCAGGTAGTATTCGACGCCGGCGAAGGCGATGCCGCTGCCGATGTCTTTATAGGGCAGGGCACGCGATGGGTCGCCTTCGAACACCTCGCGAAAGCGCGCCCGAAAATGATTGCGCGCGTCTTCGTCCATCGGAAACTCGCGGCCCGGCAACAGTTGCACATCGTTGACGGGATACAGGCTGCGTTGGGTGTCCACGTCGAATGCGCGGATCGACTCGATCTCGTCATCGAACAGATCCAGCCGGTATGGCAGCACCGAACCCATCGGGAACAGGTCGATCAATCCCCCGCGCAGGCAGAATTCCCCTGGCGCGGTTACCTGCGTGACGTGCGCGTAGGTTGCCAGCGTGAGTTGCGTGCGCAACGCCGCCTCATCCAGCTTGTCGCCCTTCTTGAAAGCGAAGGTGTAGGCGGCAAGAAAAGAGGGCGGGGGCAGGCGATAGAGCGCCGTGGTGACGGGCACGGTGAGCACGTCCACCCCTTGCTGCATCAGCGCGTGCAACGTCTGCAGCCGCTCCGAAATCAGGTCCTGGTGCGGCGAAAACGCGTCGTACGGCAGGGTTTCCCAGTCGGGCAGCTGGCGCACGCGCAACGCGGGCGCGAAAAGATGGATTTCGTCTGCCAGACGTTGGGCTTCGAGCGGATCGGCCGTGAGGATGACGAGCGGCGCCTGGGCTTGCCGCGCGAGGTCGGCGAGCAGCCAGGCATCGCCCGAACCGGGCGGTCGGGGCTGCGCGTGACGGGTGCCGATTTTGAGGGCGGTAAGCGTCTTGGCGGTGACGGGAAGCGCGGTGATGGGCAAAACGAGAGATGAGGAGGCGGGCATGAGGAGGTTGATTATAAAATCACCGGGCTATGTCTCAATCGATTATCTGCATTGTGCCCGCTGCGGGCGTTGGCGCCCGGGCGCAGCGCGCCCTGGGCGACGCATTTCCTAAGCAATATCGCGGCCTGGCCGGCCAGCCGATGCTCCGCCACGCGGTGCTGGCGCTGCTGGCCGATCCTCGCGTGACCCAGGTTCGAGTGGCCGTGTCGCCCGATGACGGCTGGGCGGCCGACGCCTTGGCGGGCTTGTCCCGCTGCGTGATCCGGCGTTGCGGGGGACCCACCCGCGCTGCTACGGTGGCCGGCGCATTGGCCGATGCTGCTTTGGACGACGACGCCTGGGTGCTCGTGCACGACGCCGCGCGTCCGGGCTTGCCGGCCGACGCCTTGGCGCGCCTGATCGACACATGCCTGAACGATCCGGTGGGCGGTTTGCTGGCGGTGCCGGTACCCGATACGGTGAAGCGGGCAGTGGCGTCTGCCGGGCAGGTAGCGATGGGCGCCTCATCGGCACAGGCTGCAACCGACATATCCGGCCGCCAATCGCCCGTCAACGCTTCCACCGCTTTGCCGGTCGACGTTGCCGCCGTGCGGGTGGATGCCACACTCGCGCGCGATGGTCTCTGGCTGGCCCAGACACCGCAGATGTTCCGAGCGGGTATGCTGCAGTCCGCGTTGCTGGCTGCGGACCGGGCAGGTGTGGTCGTCACCGATGAGGCGTCGGCGATCGAGGCGGCCGGATATGCGCCGCAATTGGTGTTGGGATCGGCACGCAACTTCAAGGTCACGTGGCCGGACGATTTCGAATTAATGGAAAAATGGTTATGAGTGCAGCTTTTCGTGTGGGACAAGGGTTCGATGTGCATGCGTTGGTCGACGGTCGGCCGCTGATCATCGGTGGCGTCACGATCCCGCATACGCAGGGGCTTGCCGGCCACTCCGACGCCGATGTGCTGCTGCACGCCATCACCGACGCCGTGTTGGGCGCGGCTGGGCTGGGCGATATCGGCCGGCACTTTCCCGACACCGATCCCGCCTATCTCGGTGCAGACAGCCGCGTGTTGTTGCGCGAAGCCATGCGGCGCGTGGCCGAGAAAGGCTGGACGGTGGTGAACGTTGACGCCACCGTGCACGCGCAAGCGCCCAAGATCGGCCCGCATGCAAACGCGATGGTCGCCAATATCGCGGCCGACCTAGGCATCGCACCGGATGCCGTCAACGTGAAGGCGAAAACCAATGAAGCACTGGGTTTTCTCGGCCGCAAGGAAGGGATTGCCGCGACCGTCGTGGCGCTGATCGAGCGCGTCTAATCCGTCTTTCACACCCAGATAAAAAGGCACTCGTCCGAGATCCGAACCGAGTGCTTTTTGGTAAAGGGTGCGAGCAACGATTGTTGCTGCGCCACCTGCGGTTGACTCCTGCGCCACATAGCCGCCGTGACGGCCATGTGTGCGCAAAGACTTACTTGCCTTGTGCGGCCAGCGCCAGGGCGGCCGCGTTCACAACGGCGGCGATACGGCCGGCATCGCGCAGTTGTTCGACCGTCAAGCCTTCCTTCTTGAGCAGCTCGTAGTGCGACTGGATGCAGAAGTGGCATTTGCCGATCACGGATGCAGCCAGCGCAAACAGCTCGAAGCGCTTTTTCTCGACGCCACCATGGTTGGCGTACGCATTCATGCGCAGTTGGGCCGGCAGGCTCTTCAACTGAGCGTCGCCCGTCATTTCAACGTACGGATACCAGGCGTTGTTCATGCCCATGAGCGCGGCAGCGGTAAGCGCGGCATTGGCGTCCGTTTCAGACAGGGCGCTTTTGAACGTCTCGACCAGCAGCGGGCTTTTCGCGGCAAAGGCGGCGGCCAAAGCGGTACCCAGCGCGTCTTCGCTCGACAAGGTGGAGCGGCTGACGACGGCGTCCAGATTCAGACGAATGTCTTTGGCCCAGTCGGGCAGTTGTTCTTTAATCGAATCGAGCAGTGCCATAGTTTTTTCCTATTATTTTGTCCAATTAAAGCCCGGCGAACCGGGCTTTAAGCGCCCGGCAAGCCAGGCTTTTAAGATTACAGCGTGCCGCCGCCAACCGTACGGTTGCAAGGGCACAATTCGTCCGTTTGCAGACCATCCAGCAGACGCAGGACTTCTTCCGGGTTACGACCCACGTTCAGGTTGTTCACCGAAACGTGCTGGATCGTGTTGTCCGGGTCAACGATGAACGTTGCGCGCAGTGCCACGCCAGCCGATTTGTCGCGGATACCGAGTTGGTCGACGAGCGAACCGGTCGTGTCGCCGAACTGGTAGTGACCCAGCTTGCTGAGGTCCGGATGCTCACGACGCCATGCCAGCTTGACGAATTCGTTGTCGGTCGAGCCGCCGAGCAATACTGCATCGCGGTCTTCGAAGTCTTTGGCCAACGAATTGAAGCCGACGATTTCGGTCGGGCAAACGAACGTGAAGTCCTTCGGGTAGAAGTAGATGACCTTCCACTTGCCGGGGAACGAGCTTTCGGTGATGTCTTCGAACGCCGAAACGCCGTTTTCTTCGTGCTGGTTGAAGCCAGGCTTCACGCCGGAAACTTTGAAGGGCTCGAGTTTATCGCCTACGGTTTTCATTTGGACTCCTGGTGTTGGGTGAGTAATGCGCAGTGCCAGGTGGGGTAAACCCATCCCTGACGCCATGGAAGTAATTCTACGCTATTGAAACTCGCTGTCTAATTGAAAATTCCTAACCTTGGCTTTGGGTAACTCTATCCGAGCACGCAATCCGCCGCCCTCGCGTGGCAGCAATCGAAGCTGCCCGCCAACGTGCTTGAGCAAGCGTTCTACGATGGCCAAACCGAGGCCCGCGCCGCTTACGCCGGTACGCGCCGCCTCGCCGCGCGAGAAGGGCCGCAGCAAACGTTCGACATCCTGCGGTGCGATGCCGGGACCACGGTCTGCCACATCGATGAAGAGCATATTGCCCTCGTTCACCAAGGTCGTGGACAAACGCAACACGCCGTCTTCGGATCTGCCGTAGCGGCGCGCGTTCTCAATCAAGTTGGTGACGATACGCTTAAGATCAAGGGCGGTAATGCGTGCACGCAGCGCAGGTTCGATATCGCTGTCGAGCTCGTCGCCGCGCATGTCCGCCATCGCGCGCTCGCGCTCCAGCAGATCGTTCAGCACGGTCGACACATCGGTGGCCAACTGGGGGAGCGTGCCCGCGGGCCGCGCATATTCCATCAACTGACCAATACTGTGGTCGATCTGGCCAAGATCGTCGTCAATCGCCTGGCGCGCTTCCTCAGAGACACCGCTCATCTCGATTTCGAGCCGCATGCGCGCCAGCGGTGTGCGTAGATCGTGCGAGATCCCCGCCAACATGAGCTCGCGATCCGCCTCGGTCTGGCGTAGGTCGCGTGCCATGCGGTTGAACGACTTATTGAGATCCCGAATTTCCCGGGGGCCGTTTTCAGGCAACGGTGAGGGGTTCTCGCCACGCGACAGCACTTGTGCAGCGCGTGCGATGCGCGAAAGCGGGCGATTGACGAAGCCCACACTCACTGCAGCACCCACGAGCGATAGGAGCAGGGCGGTCGCGCCCCAGCCGAGCCATTCGATGCCGCCGGTTAACCCGATCTGCTCGCGTTCGAACACCAGCCAGAACAAGTCGTCGTTGATGTTGAAACTGACCCAGAACCCCGGAACTTGGTTGACACCCCATGCAACCTGCGTTTCGGGGCCGAAGCGGAATCGGATGTTTTCGGCGACGCGCTGCCAATAGCGGTCGTCAGGCAGAGGCTCGGCAAAGTCGGTGAGTTCGCGCGGGTAGACCTGGATCCCTTCATTGGTCGCCAGGTCGAGCAGCAACTTGCTGCGCTCTTCGCTTTGGGCATACACCAGCGCTGTGCGCGTGATGTTGACAGCCGTGACTACCCGTTGCGCCATCTGGTTCGCACGCGGCCCTAACTCCATACTGAAAAAAACTTGGAGCCAGGCGCCGAGGCTAACGAGCATCAGGGCGGCAAGGAGCAAAAACGTCCGGCCGAAGAGGCCGAGTTTGAGACGAGAGGTCAAGATGTCATCGCTTCAAGACAAGAGGGGCCGGCGGCTGCCGGGCCCGCGAGTCTAGCGAACCGTATGATCAGCTACCACCGTCCGGTACGAAAACGTAGCCTAAGCCCCACACCGTCTGAATGAATACCGGCTTGGAGGGGTTGGGTTCGATCAGCTTGCGCAAACGGGAAATCTGAACGTCCAGACTGCGGTCGAACGCTTCATATTCCCGGCCTCGTGCGAGTTCCATGAGTTTGTCACGCGACAGCGGGATCTTGGGGTGACGGGCAAATACTTTGAGTACCGAAAATTCACCGGTGGTGATCGGCACTTGTTCGCCGTTGCGCGTCAAGGTGCGGGTCGACAGGTTGAGCGTGTACGGGCCGAAGGCAATCGACTCGTTTTCCTGACTGGGGGCGCCGGGATGCTCCTCAGTACCGCGGCGGCGAAGAATGGCGTTGATGCGCGCCAGCAATTCGCGCGGGTTGAACGGCTTCGACAGATAGTCGTCCGCACCCATTTCGAGACCGACGATGCGATCGATCTCTTCGGCCTTGGCCGTGAGCATGATGATGGGCGTGTTGTCGTGGCCCCCCCGCAGGCGCCGACAAATGGACAAGCCATCTTCGCCGGGCAGCATGAGGTCGAGAACCAGCAGATCGAAATGTTCTCGCTGCCACAATTTGCCCATTTCCTTGGCATCTTCGGCGACGAACACGTTGAAACCCTGCTCGGACAAATAGCGCCGGAGCAGGTCGCGCAAGCGCGGATCGTCGTCTACGACGAGGATTTTGCGAGTCGGGGGGGTGTTTTGCGTATTCATGGCCGGAAATGTAACAGTGGCGAGTTTGAGCGGCTAGTGCCTGTTCACAAGATATTACACATTGCTCGGATCAGTTGAAATCCTCCGTGTGAATGGTGACAAATAGGAGGAAACGTGTGTGAGGCGGATGTTTGGCGTTTTCGTACAATCGCGAGCATGACATTTACCCTACTTGCCCTTGAGACGTCGTCGTCGCTCTGCAGTGTCGCTTTGCTGACCGTGGATGCGGCCGGCTCAGCCACCCTGTATAGCGCCGAACACGACGGTACCGCCGAGCATGCCGAACGATTATTGCCGATGGCCGACGACTTATTGGCGCAAGCCGGGGTGAAACGGTCTGATTTGCAGGTTATCGCCTTCGGCGAGGGGCCGGGCGGGTTCACCGGGCTGCGCGTCGCGTGCGGTGTGGCGCAAGGTCTTGGGCTGGCGTTGGGTATCCCGGTGATCGGGGTGGTGTCGCATCTTGCCGTGGCGCAAGCCACGCCGGCGGCGGCAGGCGATGTGATCGTGGTGGCGCTCGATGCTCGCATGGGCGAAATGTATGTGGCGGCGTATCGTCGGGCCGCGCAGGCTGGCGCGACTGATGATCTCAATGCGGCCGACACCGCATCCGAGTTCGTGTTGACGCCGCTTGCGCAACCGACGCTCATCGCCGCCGACGACCTGTTTGCCTGGGCGGCCGCAGACGCCGGCGTGATGGCCGATATGCGTCCTATCCTTGCCGGTGATGCATGGTCGGCCTACGGTGACCGCTTGGCGTGGCCACAAGCCTGGCGCTTGGCGCCTGCCGCGCGACCGCATGCCGATAGCGTGGCGCGATTGGCGCGGGCGGCCTGGCAGCGGGGCGAAGCGATCGATCCTTCGGCAGCGATGCCACGCTATGTGCGCGACAAGGTCGCCTACACAACGGCCGAGCGTGAAGCCGGATTGGGTGGCAATCCGAAAGCCCAGCCGCGCGCCGCGGTCGTACCGTACGCCGCTCGCGCCATGACGCCCGACGATCTCGACGATGTGGCGCAACTGGAAGCCCGGCTGCAGCAGTTCCCCTGGACGCGCGGCAATTTTGCGGATGCGCTGCAAGCGGGTTATGACGCCTGCGTGGTGCGCGACGAACAGGGTTTGCTGGGATTTTGTTTGCTGATGATGGCGCCTGACGTGGCGCATCTGCTGGTCATCGCCGTCGACGACAGCCGCCATCGGCAGGGCATCGGCAGCTACGTGCTGGAATGGTGCATTGCTCGAACCGCAAGTCGTGGGTTGCCCGCGATCTTGCTCGAAGTGCGGCCGTCCAATCCCGGTGCGCTGGCCTTTTACGCTCGCCACGGCTTTGCCCAGATCGGCGTGCGAAAGGGCTACTATCCAGCTCCCCATCAACAACGCGAGGATGCCATCGTCATGAAGAAGACGCTTGCGCATGCGCCGGCACATCATGGTTGAGCACACTCCCGTGCATACGCCGGCGCCGCCGCGGCTGACCGGGACGCAGCGGCTCTGGCTACGCGAACTCGGTATCGATCGTGCGTTTCTGGCGCCGATGCAGTCTGAACGGGCGGCGACCTCACCCGCAACGGCCAGCGGGCCGGGCGAGGCGCTGGCCGCCGCGCAACGTGCCGCGGCGCCCGCGTCGAGTGCCCGAGGTGGTGCTGTTCCAGGCGGCGAGGCGCGACTGCGCACGGCGGCTACCGCCGACACCGCCCACACTGCGCAAGCACCTGAGCGCACCGAGGTGTCGCAAGCCGCTGGGATGAACATGGGCACCGCTGCCGGTTCGTCGGCGCACCGTGCGCCTGATGAGCGCATCGCAATATCTGACGCACCCGTGACCCCGAGTGCCATCGTCGCCACTCAGACGGCCTCAGCGCCGTTGGAGGCGGATGTGGCGGCGCAGGGGTCCGCCCCTGTCGGTAAAGCGCCTGGCGCGCCTCTGATGCGTGCTGCCGCCCTCGATTCGCCGATTGCCCAGGCTGATGCTGCAACGTTGCAGGCGCAAGTCGAAGCTTGTACGGCTTGCGGCCTGTGCGAAAGCCGTCGTCACGCGGTGTATGGCGCTGGCGCCACGCAGGCGAAGTGGATGGTGGTGGGCGAGGCGCCGGGTGAGCAGGAAGACCGCGAAGGGTTGCCGTTCGTCGGCCGTTCGGGTCAGTTGCTCGACGCCATGCTGCGCGCCGTCGGCATGAGCCGCAACGATGACGTCTTCATTGCCAACGTGATCAAGTGCCGGCCACCTGGCAATCGCAATCCCAAGCCGGAAGAAATTGCGGCGTGCAGTCCCTACTTGATGCGCCAGATCGCCTTGGTGCAACCGGCGGGGTTGCTGGTGCTGGGCCGGTTTGCCGCCCAGGTGTTGCTGGGTACGGATGCGGCGATCGCGCAATTGCGCGGCAAGGTACACGCGTTCAAGGGCGAGGATGGGCGCGAGATTCCGCTGGTGGTGAGTTATCACCCGGCTTACTTGCTGCGCAGTCCGGCTGAAAAGGCCCGGGCTTGGCAAGACCTGCAATTGGCGGCTGAGCATCTGCGCTTGCCGCAGTAGCAGGATGACGGGCGAGGGCGGCGGGGAATAGCGCGGCCGCCCGAAGGCCCCGTCTGAAGGAGGCCTGGCCATCGCGCGCCCAAGTTGCGGACGTGGGGCTTGGGGCTTGGGGCGCCACCCGCCTGGCCGGCCAACACGCGCCATTCTCAGCGCATGAAACGTAGCAATAAAAAGGAGCGCCTGGGCGCTCCTTTTTTCGTGCCGGGCAGACGTGGCCGCGCTTAGTGCGGCGTATTGTCCAGCGCCTTGCCGTGACCTTCCTGTCCGATCTGGTCGTGCAGGGTGGGGTCGCGTTCGAGGTTGCGGCGGCTCCAGCGCATGAAAATCAGCATCAGGATGGCCACGATCAGTCCGAAGATCACGATGACGATGTTGATCGACAGGTTCATCCACAGCATGAACGTGTACACCGCCACCATCAGCAGGATATTCAGTTGTTCGTTGAAGTTCTGTACGGCGATCGAATGGCCGGCCGACAGCAGCACATGTCCGCGGTGCTGGAGCAGGGCATTCATCGGTACGACGAAGAACCCGGCAAGCCCGCCGATCACCAACAGCGTGATGTACACAAAGGGCGGCGAGTAGACGAACGGCATGATGAGCACCACGACGCCCATCAGTGCGCCCACCGGCAGCACCGACAACGCCCGGCGCAACGGAATTCGCCCAGCCAGGATCGAACCGATGACCGTACCCACGGCCGCTACGCCCATCAGCAGCGACGCCTGGTCGAGGCGGTAACCGAGGTGTGTGCGGCCCCATTCGATCACGATCAACTGCAACGTGGCCCCAGCGCCCCAGAAGAGCGTGGTAACGGCGAGCGAAATCTGGCCGAGCTTGTCGCGCCAGAGAATCTTCACGTAGCCGTTGAAGGCGCGTACCAGCTTGATCGGATTGCGCTGCTGCGGCGGATAGCGCACATGCGTGTTCGGGATCAACAGGTTGCAGAGCGCCGCGAGCAGATACACCACCGCGATCACCAGAATGGCGGCTTCGGCAGGTGAATGCACCAATGCGCTGATCCACGGATGGCTCAGCAGCCAACCCGACACCGTGGGATGGATGAGCGCGCCGCCCACGACCGTTCCCATGATGATCGACAGCACCGTCAGGCCTTCGATCCAGCTATTGCCCTTGACCAGCATGGCGGGCGGCAACATCTCGGTGACGATGCCGTACTTGGCAGGCGAATAGGCTGCTGCACCGATGCCGACCACCGCGTAGGCGCCAACGACGAAGTAGGTTTGGTATTCGGGTGCTATCCCAAGGCTCGCATAAGCGAACATCAGTAAACATCCCGCCACTTTGAGCGCATTGGTCGCAAACATCACGCGGCCTTTCGGGAACGAGTCCGCGAAGGCGCCGACGAAAGCCGCCAGCACCACATAGGCCAGCGCGAAGGACCACTTCATGATCGGCGCCATCCAATCCGGACCGTGAAGTTCCTGGATCAGCGCGATTGCCGCAATGAAAAGCGCATTGTCCGCCAAGGATGAAAACCCTTGGGCGGCCATTACTAGAAAAAAGCCTCGTTTCAAAGATGCCCCCACATTAATGGCCCGTTATAACAATCGGGCCTGAGACCGGTTTCCCGCGCCATTGCTCACATCACAACGAGTATAGCGGCTGCTTACCGCGCCCCACGCGCGGCTCGCGATCAGCCGGGTCGTCTGGCGCCCGTTGGCCGTATCGCGTGGGGTATCATACGACGCGACACCGGCCCTTCGCGGGCCGTTCTGCAAAATAACGCGGCAGTTCCGCGATTTTCGACCATTTTTACGACCGAAACCGCCCGTGCGCCTTACCCAACTCAAACTCGCCGGCTTCAAGTCTTTTGTCGACCCGACCGTCATTCCCGTACCGAGCCAGCTCGTCGGCGTGGTCGGGCCCAACGGCTGTGGCAAATCCAACATCATCGACGCTGTGCGATGGGTGCTGGGCGAAGCAAAAGCTTCCGAGCTGCGCGGCGAGTCGATGCAGGACGTGATTTTCAACGGTTCGGGCCACCGCAAGCCGGCTGCCCGGGCCTCCGTCGAACTCGTCTTCGACAATAGCGAAGGCCGGGCGGTAGGCCAATGGAGCGCCTACGCCGAGCTGGCCGTGCGGCGCGTGCTCACCCGCGACGGCACCAGTAGCTATTACGTTAATAATCAACAGGTTCGCCGGCGCGACATCCACGATATTTTCCTGGGCACCGGCTTGGGCGCCAAGGGTTACGCGATCATCGGTCAGGGCATGATCAACCGCCTGATCGAGTCGCGCCCCGAAGAGTTGCGCGTGTTTCTCGAAGAGGCCGCGGGCGTGTCGCGCTACAAAGAGCGCCGCCGCGAGACGGAAAATCGTTTGTCCGACACCCGCGAGAACCTGACGCGCGTCGACGACATCCTGCGCGAGCTGGGCGCGCAGCTGGAAAAGCTCGAAGCGCAGGCTGAAGTGGCGCGGCAATATCGCGACCTGCAAGGCGATGGCGAGCGCAAGCAGCACGCACTGTGGTTTTTGAAAGAAGTGGCGGCTCGCGAAGAACGTGAGCGCAAGGCGCGTGAGATCGATCAGGCGCAAACCGAGCTCGAAGGGGCGATTGCCGGCTTGCGGGCGGGCGAAGCCGCGGTCGAGTCGCGGCGCCAGGCGCATTACGCCGCCAGCGATGCGCTGCATGCGGCGCAAGGCGGGTTGTACGAGGCGAATGCGCAGGTGAGCCGTCTCGAAGCCGAGATTCGTCACGTGGTGGAATCGCGCAATCGCGTGCAGATGCGCCGCGACCAACTGCAGGCGCAGATTGCCGAGTGGACCTCGCAGCGCGAGCATTGCGCCGAGCAAATTGCCCAGGCCGAAGAGGATCTGGCCACGGGTGCGGCGCGCACCGAAGAAGCGCGTGCCCGGGCCGAAGATGCTCAAGCGGCCTTGCCTGCCGTCGAAACCAAGGTGCGGGATGCCGCCGTCGCACGCGACGCGATGCGCGCCGGGCTGGCGCGCGTAGAGCAAAATCTCGCGCTGGCCGCACAAACGCAACGCGATGCGGATCGTCAGCTTCAGGTGCTAGAACAGCGGCGTGAGCGTTTGCAGCAGGAACTGCGTGAGCTGCACGCGCCCGATCCCGTTCGCCTCGAGCAACTCGGCGGCGATCGCCTGGCGGCCGAAGATCAACTGGAAACGGCACAGGGCGAACTCGCCACGCTGGAAGCGCGTGTGCCGGAGGCTGACGCCGAACGTGCGCGGGCACAGGCCGCTTCACAGGAAGACGCACAGGGATTGGCCCGCCTGGAGGCGCGTCTGACAGCCCTGGTCAAGCTGCAGGAAGATGTGCAGAAGCAGGGCACGCTCGAACCTTGGCTGGCTAAACACGAACTCACGAGCCTCTCGCGCTTGTGGCAAAAGCTGCACGTGGAACCCGGTTGGGAACCTGCGCTGGAAGCGGTGCTGCGCGAGCGGCTGTCGGCCCTCGAAGTGCGCAATCTCGATTGGGCGCGCGCCTTCGCCGAGGACGCGCCGCCGGCGCGGCTGGCGTTTTATCAAGTACCGGTGGCCGCCGCTGCGGTGCCCGCACCGGCGGGCTTGACGCCCCTGACCAGCGTGCTGCGCATCGCCGATGCCGATCTGCGCACGCTGATGAACGATTGGATGCGCGGCGTTTTTGTGGCGGACGGGCTGCAGCAAGCGCTGGCCGGCCGCGCAACGCTGCCCGAAGGCGCGAGCTACGCCGTCAAGGCCGGGCACATCGTCGACGCGCACAGCGTGCGTTTCTACGCCGCCGACTCCGAGCAGGCCGGCATGCTGGCCCGGCAGCAGGAAATCGAAAACCTGCAACGCGAGATCAAGGCCAAGCAATTGATCGCCGATCAGTCGCGGTCGGCGGTCGCGCGAGCCGAAGCCGCGTGGCAACAGGTGGGGCAGGCCATCGGCCCGGCCCGCCAACGCGTGGCTGAAGTCACGCGCCGCGCGCACGATATTCAACTCGAGCACTCGCGCCTGCAACAGCAAGCCGAGCAATCGGGTGAGCGCGCGCGCCGCCTGAACGACGATCTGCAAGAAATCAAAGGCCAGGAAGAAGAACTCCGCGCCACGCGTGAAGAGGCGGAGGCCCGCTTCGAAACGCTGGATATGGAGCTGGGCGACCACCAGTCCGCATTTTCGGATGCCGAGATCAGCGGTGAGGCACTGGCGGCCGACGCCGAGGCGGCACGTGCGCGCTTGCGCGATCTGGAGCGTGCCGCACAAGAGGCGGAGTTTGCCGAGCGCGGTGTGCAAATCCGTATCAACGACCTGCAGCGCAATCAGCAATTGGCGACCGATCAGGCGCAGCGCGGTGCCACGGAGCTGGAGCAACTCTTGTCGGAGCTCGAGGAACTCGATGCCTCCGCCGCTCAGGCAGGGCTGCAGGATGCGCTGGAAGGCCGTGCCGAACGTGAAGAGGCGCTGGCACGCACGCGCATCGAAATGGACAATCTGGCCGCCGAACTGCGCACCGCCGACGAAGAGCGCATGCGGCAGGAAATGTCGGTCGAGCCGCGCCGTACGCGCATTACCGAACTGCAATTGCAGGAACAGGCCTCGCGCCTGGCTGAGCAGCAGTTCACCGAACAATTGGACGCGCGTGAAGTTGACCGCGTCGCGCTGGCCGACATGATCGGCGCTCAGACAGAAGATTGGCGGCGCACGCAGTGGCTGCAATCGGAGGTCGCGCGCATTTCGCGCCAGGTCGAATCGTTGGGCAGCGTCAATCTGGCCGCGCTCGACGAACTCACCGCCTCGCGCGAGCGCAAGGATTATCTGGACGCGCAGCACGCCGATTTGCTGTCGGCCATCGAAACGCTTGAAGACGCCATTCGCAAGATCGATCGCGAAACGCGAGAGCTGTTGCAAGAGACGTTCAATACGGTCAACGGACACTTCGGCGAGTTGTTCCCGCGCCTTTTTGGCGGCGGCGAAGCCAAGCTCACCATGACCGGAGACGAGATTCTCGATGCCGGCGTGCTGATCATGGCGCAGCCGCCCGGCAAGCGCAACAGCACGATTCACCTGCTGTCGGGGGGCGAAAAAGCGCTCACGGCGACGGCGTTGGTGTTCGCGTTGTTCAAGCTCAATCCGGCGCCGTTCTGCCTGCTCGACGAGGTGGATGCACCGTTGGACGATGCAAATACCGAGCGCTATGCGAACTTGGTGAGCGCCATGAGCGATCAAACGCAGTTTCTGTTCATTTCACACAATAAAATAGCGATGCAGATGGCTAAACAATTGGTCGGTGTGACGATGCAGGAACAGGGCGTTTCGCGTATTGTGGCAGTGGACATCGACTCGGCTCTGCAAATGGCGACCGAAACCGTAAACCTGTGACGTGAATATGCCGTCTCACCGAGACGGGGGAAAAAACTATGAGTGATTTGCAGATTGGCCTGATTGTTCTGGGCGTCCTGTTGATCTTGCTGGTACTGGGTTTCAACTGGTGGCAGGACCGTCGTGTACGGCGCAAGATGCAGAGCCATTTCCCCACCAACGAGCACGATCCTTTGTTGGGCGCCGAGCAGCATGGCGGCGGCCATGGCGGCACGGGCGAGCCGCGCGCGCCCGCGACCAAGGTGCACAAGGGCGCGCAAAGCGCCGAGCCGCGGCGCGAGCCCAACTTTGGCGCTGGGGGCGGCAGTGCGACGAGCGTGCCGTCCGGTCAAGCGCCGGCAGCCTCGGTGATGTCGACCTCCGGCAGCGATCAGGATGATGCCGAGGAAGTCGATCCCGCGATCGAGGCGGTGATCGAATTGACGTTCGGCTCGCCCGTGCGCGGCGCCGAATTGTTGCCCCACGTGCAAAGCGTGCGCAATGTGGGCCGCAAGCCTGTGCGCATCTTTGCCGAGACCGAAGGCGGCCGCCATCGCGCCCGTATTCATTCGGACGAAACGTACTCCCGTTTGCAGCTCGCGATTTTGCTGGCCAACCGCAGCGGGCCGTTGACGGCGATCGAATGGTCGCAAGCCTGGGCCCGTGCGCAGGATCTGGCGGAGCGTTTCGATGCGTCGCCCGAGGGTCCCGAGCAACAACCGGTACTCGAGCATGCGCACAAGCTCGATGACGTGTGTGCGGCATTGGACACGCAAGTGGGCTTGACGCTGCTGCTCGGTTGCGCGCAACCGGCCGCCGAAGTGTTGGCCATTGCCCGCGATATGGGCTTTGTGCACGAAGGCCCGCGTCTGGCATGGATGTCCGACGAAGGCGTCGCACGCTTCACGCTGTCGCGCAGCGATGGCGCGCCGTTCGATGCCGGCGTGGGCGGCGTCGAAAAAATGAATCTCTTGCTCGATGTGCCGTGCAGCCCGGCGGACACACGCGCCTTCGGCCGCATGGTCGATGTGGGCCGCGAGCTCGCCTCGCGCTTGCGCGCCGATCTGGTCGACGACCAGGGCAAGCCACTGGCCGACGGTTCGGACGTGGCCATCGACGAACGTTTGCAGAAGCTCTTCTCGCAACTTGATCAAGCAGGTTTGCGTTCGGGGAGTGCGCGCGCGCAGCGGGTGTTCTCGTGAGCGCCAGCAAGACCAGTAAGCCGTCCGCGAAGGCGGCCGCGGCGCAAAATCACGTGGGCGAAGGCTCGCCTGCAGCCGTAGAGGCGCTGGCGCGCGAATCGGCTGCGGCAGCGAAGGATGTTGCGGCAGGTGAGGCATCCGGCGCAGGCGCTGCGCAATCGCCCGAGGCGCTTGCCGCCCGCTTGCGCAGCGAGATCGAGCAGCACAATTATCGCTATTACGTGGAAGACGATCCCACGGTGGATGACGCCGTCTACGATCGTTTGATGCGCGAGCTGCAGACGCTCGAAGCCGAGCATCCCGAACTGATCACGCCGGAATCGCCCACGCAACGCGTGGGTGCGGCGCCATCGGCGGCTTTCGCCAGCGTGCGCCATGCCGTGCCGATGTTGTCGCTGGGCAATGCGTTCGAGGCCGAGGACGTGGCCGCATTCGACAAGCGCGTGAGCGACACGTTGCGCGGTGCGGGCATGTTGGGCGCGGCGGACGAGACCGCCTATTTTTGCGAACTCAAGCTCGATGGCCTGGCCATCAGCTTGCGGTACGAAGACGGGGTGCTGGTGCAGGCCGCCACGCGTGGCGACGGCCAGACGGGCGAAGACGTCACCAGCAATATCCGCACGATCAAGATCATTCCGGTCAAGCTCCGGGGCCGGGCGCCCCGCGTACTCGAAGTGCGCGGCGAAGTGCTGATGAATCGGCGCGACTTCGACAAGATGAACGACGCCCAGCGCAAGCGCGGCGAGAAGGTGTTCGTCAATCCGCGCAACGCCGCGGCCGGCAGCTTGCGGCAGCTGGATTCGCAGATCACGGCAACGCGCAATCTGCGTTTCTTCGCCTATGGATGGGGAGAGGTTCAGGGCTTGCCCCGCGATACGGATGCGGCATTCGAAGAGCCTGCACCCGGCGTGGCGGCGGCTGCCGAGTTGCCTTATGACACGCATGGCGAAATGCTCGGCTGGCTGGCCGAACTGGGCTTCCCGGTAAATACGCGTCATAACCAGATGGCACAGGGGGCGGAAGGCTTGCTGGCCTTCTACGAGCATGTGCGCACCTTGCGGCCCACGTTGCCCTATGACATCGATGGCGTCGTCTACAAGGTAGACGCGTTGCCGGCGCAAAAGGTGCTGGGCTTCGTGGCGCGAGCGCCCCGGTTCGCGCTGGCACACAAATATCCGGCCGAAGAGGCCACCACTACGCTCGAAGCCATCGAAGTGCAAGTGGGTCGCACCGGGGCCATCACGCCCGTGGCGCGATTGGCGCCGGTGTTCGTCGGTGGCGTGACCGTCACCAATGCCACGCTGCACAACGAGGACGAGATCCGCCGCAAGGATGTCCGCATCGGCGATACCGTGATCGTGCGCCGGGCGGGTGACGTCATTCCAGAAGTGGTGGGGCCGGTACTCGAAAAGCGTCCCAAGGATGCGGCCGAGTTTGTGATGGTCAAGCAATGCCCGGTGTGCGGCTCGGCCATCGAGCGCCCCGAGGACGAAACGATCGCGCGCTGCACGGGCGGCTTGTTTTGCGCGGCCCAGCGCAAGCAGACCCTCTTGCATGCGGCTGGCCGCAAGGCACTGGATATCGAGGGCTTGGGCGAGCGGATGGTCGATCAGTTGGTCGACAACGATCGCGTCAAATCGCTCGCCGATCTGTACAGCCTGAAAGCGCTCGAGTTGGCGGGCTACGATCGCCTGGGCAAGAAATCGGCCGATAACCTGATCGAGGCGATCGATCGAGCGCGGGAGCCGGCGTTGAGCCGCCTCTTGTTTGCACTCGGTATCCGGCATGTGGGCGAAACGACGGCCCGCGACGTGGCGCGCACCTTCGGCTCTATGCAGGCGATTATGGATGCCGACGAAGAGGCCCTCTTGGCGGTGCCGGACGTGGGCCCGGTGGTGGCCGGCTCGATTCGCCGGTTCTTCGCCGAAGCGCACAATCGCGAGATCGTTCATGAGCTCACCAAGCAAGGCGTGCATCCGAAGCCGGATGAGGCGCCGGTAGGCAACCGCTTGGACGGCAAGACGCTCGTACTGACGGGCACGATGCCGACCTGGACCCGCGATGAGGCCACGCGCTATGTGCTGGCCGCAGGCGGCAAGGTGAGCGGCTCGGTATCGAAGAAAACCGCCTACGTGGTGGCGGGCGAAGATGCCGGCAGCAAGCTCACCAAGGCCCAGGAACTGGGCGTGACGGTGTTGGACGAAGATGGGCTGAAGACGCTGCTCGGGATGTAAATCCCAACCATATCTTTTGACCGGCCGCCTGGCTCGGGACGTCGCGGAATCTGAGATGCAGCGAAATCGCCGGCCTGCTGCTGAATCTCCGGGTGTACTGGAAATCTCGAGCCTGCAGCCAAATCTCCGGCCTGCAGAGGATCCTCTAGCACTGTTGCCATCTCCAGCCTGCAGCGGAATCAAGCCAGGGCGAACTCCTCGGCCAGCAGCGAGATCTCAAGCCCAGGGCGAAATTTCTGGCCTGTGCGACGTCCCTGGCCCGCCATCTAAAAAACAAAAAAGCCTCGAATCATCGAGGCTTTTTTTGCGGGGTCGCGATCCGGAATTACTGAATCTTGGCCTTGCTGCGCAGGTCTTCCTGATACTTGCTCAGGGTTTGCTGACGCAGCATTTCTTCAATCTGCGGGCGCACCTGATCGAGCGGCGGGAACTGTACCGGACGGGTGTCTTCAACCATGATCACGTGCCAGCCGAACTGGGTTTGCACGGGCTTGTCCACAATGCCGCCTTTTTTCAGCTGGGTCACAGCTTGAGCGAAGGGGGGCACGTAGTTGGTGGGCGGTGCCCAACCCAGATCGCCACCTTTGTCGGCGCTACCGGGATCCTTGGAGTTTTTCTTGGCCAGGTCGTCAAACTTGCTCTTGTCGCTTTTGATCTGAGCGAGGATGTCGTTGGCTTGCTTCTCTTCCGGAACCAGAATGTGGCGTACCTTGTACTCCATATTGCCGGCTTGTTCTTTCTTGATGTTGTCGTACTCGGACTGCACTTTCTTGGCGTCGACCGGGTGCTTGGCCAGATAGTCGGCCATCAGCGCGCGGACCAGGATGCCTTGGCGAGCCAGTTCGATTTCGGTACGGGTATCGGCCTGCTTGGCCACGCCGGAGGTTTCCGCAGCTTGCACGAACACCTGACGGTTGATCATCTCTTGCTTGACCTGTTCGCGCAGTTGCGGCGAATCGGTCGCCCCTTGGCTGATCAGCAGCTTGACGAACTGGTCGACGCTTTGTTGCGTGATCGGCTTACCGTTGACGGTGGCAACGTTTTGGGCGAATGCCGGCACGGCGATAACGCATGCAGCAGCCAGCATGATGAAACGGTTCATATCGATCCTTTTACTCTTTGAAAGCCGGGGTATCCAACGCCAATGCGTGGATGGGAAAGGGGATGAGATCGGCGAGTTGATGATACACCAGCCGATGTCGTGCCACAGGCGTCAGGCCCGCGAAACGGGGCGAGACGATGCGTACGCGAAAGTGGCTGGCACCCCCCTCGGCGCCCGCGTGCCCCGCGTGGAGGTGGGATTCATCGTCGATATCGAGCAAGTCGGGTTCGAGCGCGGCGAGACGCGTGCGAATCAGTGCCATCCGTTCGGCGCCGACCGACGTGGCGGCGGCACCTGCATGGGCATGCGAAGCGTCGTGCGCCGAGCCACTGCCGCTGTCGTCGTGCCCAGCGGACGCGTGCGTATCGTGATCTCTCATTTGATGCTCCGATTGGCGTCAGCCTGGTCAGGTTCGACCGACTTCATGTGTTTGCCCAGCCACAGCGACTGGCCGATCACGAAGATGACCAGAAGCGCCATCAAGCCAAACACTTTGAAGTTCACCCACTGCGATTCGGTGAAGTGACCCGAAAACGCCACGTACAGATTGAGTGCGCCGGCGGCCACGAAGAACGTGGCCCACATGGTGTTCAGGCGATCCCAGGCAGCGTCGGCCATCACGATCTGCTTGCCCAACATGTGCTTGATGAGGTTCTTGCCCATGACGAAGCGGCCGATCAACAATGCCGCGGCAAACAACCAATACAGCACGGTCGGTTTCCACTTGATGAAGACGTCGCTCTTGAGCCACAGGGTGGCGCCGCCGAAAATCACGATCACGGACAGATTGATCCAATGCGTGGTTTCGATGGCTTTGCCGGTGAGCTTGAGCCAGAGAATCTGCAGCACCGATGCGCCGATGGCGACGGCAGTTGCGGTGTAGATCTCTGTGTAGCGATACGCCAGAAAAAACAGAATCAGCGGAAACAGGTCGAACAGGAACTTCTTCATTCAGCGGGCTCGAATGTCATCGACAGCGAATTGATGCAATAGCGCAGGCCGGTGGGCGGCGGGCCGTCCGGGAACACATGCCCCAGATGGGAGTCGCATACATTGCACATCACTTCGGTGCGCACCATGCCGTGGCTGACATCGCGCTCTTCACGCACCAGGGCGGGATCGAGCGGCTCGAAGTAGCTCGGCCAGCCACAGCCCGCGTCGAATTTGGTATCGGAGGCGAAGAGGGCGGTGCCGCAGCCTACACAGCGGTAGATGCCGGGCGTGGTGGTGTCCCAATAGCGGCCGCTGAAGGCGCGCTCGGTGCCTTTTTCGCGAGCGACGAAAAATGCTTCCGGCGACAACTGCGCGCGCCATTCGGCATCGCTCTTGACGACTTTTTCTGGCGTAACGGGCTTGTCCATGAATGGTCTCCAATATTGATAGCGCGTGAACCCTGATCTTGGAGCGCCGCACTGGGGATTGGTTCGCGGCATCCATCAGGGTGCTATACACGCATCTTAAACGAGGCAATGCAGGGAATCCCCTAGCTGACGCTCGCGTTCAGGGTCTGACACACTTATTAGACAATAACAAATGCATTCGACGTGCCAACTTCGGGTAATCCACGGGCGTGCCAAGTGTGATCTGATACTGTTTTGAACCTATAATAAGTTTTTGTGTATTACTTTAACCAGGCCCTGTATCACCGCTCAGCGGTGGACAAAAGGGTCGACTCGGAGACAAAACCATGATGCGTTCCCCACGTTTCGGCCTCACTGTGGCCGCAATGTCGCTGGCCCTGGCATTTCCGCTGGCAAGCTCGGCGCAGGTCAAGATCGGTGTCACCGTCGCCAGCACGGGCCCGGCCGCCTCGCTGGGCATCCCGGAGCGCAACACCGTGGCCTTGCTGCCGCGCGAAGTCGCGGGTACGAAAGTCGAGTGGATCGTGCTGGATGACGCCACCGATACGACGCAAGCCGTACGCAACGCCCGCAAGTTGATCACGGAAGACAACGTCGACGTGCTGGTGGGCACCTCGGTGACGCCGGGCTCGCTCGCCATGGTGGACGTCGCCGCCGAAACCAAGACGCCGATGATCAGCGTCGCGGCCAGCGCCAAGATTGTCGAACCCGTGGACGAAAAGCGCCGTTGGGTGTTCAAGACCCCGCAAAACGATGCGTTGATGGCGAGCGCCCTTGTGGACGCCATGGCCAAGAACAAAGTCAAAACGCTGGGCTTCATCGGCTTTGCCGACGCCTACGGCGATGGTTGGCTGGACGTGATGAAGAAGGCTGCCGCCACCAAGAACATCGAGATCGTGGCGATCGAGAAGTACAGCCGGACCGACACCAGCGTGACTGGACAGGTGCTCAAGCTGGTCGGCTCCAAGCCCGACGCCATCCTGATCGCCGGCGCCGGCACGCCGTCGGCCTTGCCGCAGAAGGAACTGAAGGCGCGCAACTACGGCGGCACGATTTACCAGACGCACGGTTCGGCCAACAACGACGTGCTGCGCGTGTGCGGCAAGGATTGCGACGGCATGCTCCTGCCGGCGGGTCCGCTGCTGGTCGCCGCCCAATTGCCTGACAGCAACCCGGTCAAGAAGTCGGCCCTGACCTATATCCAGGCGTATGAAAAAGCGCATGGCGAAGGCTCGACCAACACATTCGGCGGCCATATGTGGGACGCCGGTCAATTGGTGACGGCGGCATTGCCGGTGGCGTTGAAATCCGGTGCCAAGCCGGGCACGCCCGAGTTTCGCGCCGCCATGCGCGATGCGCTCGAAGGCCTGAAGAACGTGCCGGCATCCCAGGGCGTGTTCAACATGAGCCCGACCGATCATGCCGGTTTTGACGACCGTTCGCGCGTGATGGTGAAGGTCGAAAACGGCAAGTGGGTATATCAGCCGGGTCTTTGACCGGCTGGTGTGTCACCATATCAGGCAGGGGACGCCGGCCGCATGGCCGGCGTCGTGACATAGGCCGTCGCCGCTCGCGGATGGCGACGAGCCGCATACCGATAACACGATAGTGGTTCGATGGACTCAACAATTGCGCTGATCCTATTGCAGGACGGCATTGTCAACGGCGCCATTTATGCGCTGTTGGGCATGGCGCTCGTGCTCGTCTTCGCGGTCACCCGCGTCATTTTCATCCCGCAGGGCGAATTCGTCGCGTTTGGTGCACTTACCTTGGCCATGCTGGTCAACGGTCGCGTGCCGGGGACGGCGTATCTGATGCCCATGCTGGGTGCCATCGTGCTGCTGCTGGAAATCGGCCGCGCCATCCGTACCGGCGCCTGGTCCGGGCTGTTGCGCACGGCGATCACCTATGTGGCGCTGCCGCTTGCGGTGTTGTGGGCCACGATGCAGTTCGTCGCGCCCGACCGCAATCTGTGGCTCAACATCATCGTCACGCTGATTCTGGTGGTGCCGATGGGACCGATGGTCTATCGCATCGTCTATCAACCGCTCGCCGAAGCCACGGTGCTGGTGCTGCTGATCGTGTCGGTCGCATTGCACTTTGCATTGATGGGATTGGCACTGGTGTTTTTCGGGGCCGAAGGCTGGCGCACGCCGCCTTTCGTCACCGGGCAGGTCGACTTCGGCTTCATGACGTGGTCGGCGCAGAGTTTGTTCGTGGTCGGCACGTGCGCGGCGCTCATCATTGCGTTGTGGCTGTTCTTCGGCAAAACGTTGTACGGCCGCGCATTGCGCGCCACAGCGGTCAACCGGCGGGGGGCGCGCCTGGTGGGCATCAGCACGACGATGTCGGGCACGCTTACCTTCACGCTCGCCGTGGCCATTGGGGTCGTGTCGGGGATGTTGATCGCCCCGGTCACTACCGTCTACTACGACACCGGATTCCTGATCGGCTTGAAGGGCTTCGTGGGCGCCATCATCGGCGGCCTGGTGAGCTATCCGGTCGCGGCGGCCGGCGCGTTGCTGGTCGGCATTCTGGAAGCTTTTTCGTCCTTCTGGGCCAGCGCCTACAAAGAAGTCATCGTGTTTACGCTGATCATTCCGGTGCTGTTGTGGCGCTCGTTTGGCAGTCATCACGTGGACGACGAGGAATAAATCATGCGCAAGAATCATGTGTTGATCGCGCTGTTCGTCGTCGTGCTGGCCGTGCTGCCCATGACGACGGCCACGCCTGAGTTCTGGATCACCCAACTCAATTACATCGGCCTGGCCAGTCTGGTCGTGCTGGGCCTCGTGCTGCTTACCGGCGTGGGTGGCTTGACCTCATTCGGTCAGGCGGCTTTCGTGGGCGTGGGCGCCTACACCACGGCGTGGCTTACCACCCAATACGGCGTGTCGCCTTGGTTGGCGCTGGTCGCGGGGCTGGTGCTCACGGCGTTGATCGCCTTTACGCTGGGCGCGATTACGTTGCGCCTGTCGGGCCACTATCTGCCCTTGGGCACCATCGCCTGGAGCCTGTCGCTCTTTTATTTGTTCGGCAATATGGAAGCGCTGGGCAAGCACGATGGGATCGCCGGCATCGCACCGCTCACGTTTTTCGGCTGGTCGCTCAGCGGCGGGCGCAACATGTATTACCTGATCTGGGTACTGGTGTTGCTGGCCGTGTGGGCCACGCACAACCTGCTCGATTCGCGCCCCGGACGCGCCATCCGTGCCCTCAAGAGCGGCGCCGGCATGGCCGAATCGATGGGCGTAAACACCGCTGCCTACAAGATCATCATCTTTGTGTACGCGGCCCTGTTGGCGTGCGTATCGGGCTGGTTGTACGCGCATATGCAGCGTGCCGTCAGCCCGAGTCCGTTCGGCCTGAACTACGGCATCGAATATCTGTTCATGGCGGTCGTGGGCGGCGCCGGTTATGTGTGGGGCGCGTTGCTGGGCTCGGCCGTGATTCTGATCCTGAAGGATCAGATCCAGAACTGGATGCCGCGCTTGTTCAATACCGATGCCAACTTCGAACTGATCGTGTTCGGCGTGATGCTGGTGCTCGTGCTGCAATATGCGCGCGATGGGCTGTGGCCGATTTTGAGCGGGCTCTTCCGTCGCCTGACCGGTGGCGCGGGTTCGCGCCGCAATGCGCCCGCGCCGCCCGAGGCGCCGGCATTGCCCAAGCGTGAACGCGATGCGCCCACCGAACATGTGCTTGAAGTGGATGCCATTCGCAAGGAGTTTGGCGGACTGGTGGCGGTCAACGACATCAGCTTCAATGTACGCACCGGCGAGATCGTGGGCTTGATCGGCCCCAACGGCGCCGGGAAAAGCACCACGTTCAACTTGATCACCGGCGTCCTGCCCGCCACGCGCGGCCAGGTGCGGTTTCGCGGGCAACGCATCGATCGTTTGAGTGCGCGAGCGATTGCCAAGCAAGGCGTGGGGCGCACGTTCCAGCATGTGCAATTGCTGCCCGGCATGTCTGTCATTGAAAACGTGGCCTTGGGCGCGCACCTGCGCACCGAGGTGGGGGTGGCGGCCGGTGCGTTGCATACCGATCGGGCCCGCGAAGCACAGTTGCTGCACGAAGCCGCACGCCAACTGCAGCGTGTGGGGTTGGGCGATTATCTGTACGAGCAGGCGGGCAACCTCGCTTTGGGTCAGCAGCGCATTCTCGAGATCGCGCGTGCCTTGGCTACCGATCCCGTGTTGCTGCTGCTTGACGAGCCGGCCGCCGGCCTGCGCTACAAGGAAAAGCAGGATCTGGCCCGCGTGCTGTCGCAACTGCGTGAAGAGGGCATGAGTATTCTGCTGGTCGAACACGATATGGATTTCGTGATGCGCCTCACCAATCATCTGGTGGTGATGGATTTTGGCACCAAGCTCGCCGAAGGCGTACCGGCCGAGGTGCAACGCAATCCGGCGGTGCTGGAAGCGTATCTGGGCGGTATCGACGAAGACATGCCCGGCACGTTGCCGCAGTCGGCAACGCCTGCCGCGCCTGTCGCGCCCGCACATCCTGCCAACGCTACCGGAGTCGCCTGATGACGACGCAAACCATTCTTGAAGTGCGGGATCTGGCGGCGCGTTACGGCAAAGTCGGGGCGCTATCGGGCGCCACGCTGTCGGTCGCGCCCGGCAGCATCGTCACGGTGATCGGCGCCAACGGCGCAGGTAAGTCCACGATGCTCAACGCCATCATGGGCGCCTTGCCGCAAACGGGTCATGCGACCGGCCAGGTCACGTACGACGGCCAGGATATTTCCGGGTGGAGCGTCGAGCGTCGTGTCGGCGTCGGCCTGTCGCTCGTGCCCGAGCGCCGCGAGTTGTTCGGCAGCATGTCCGTAGAAGACAACCTCTTGCTGGGCGGCTTCCGTCGCTATCGCGCTCGCGAATCCGGCTGGCGCGAAACCATGCAGGACGTGTTTGAGCTGTTTCCCCGGTTGCGGGAGCGGCGCGCGCAGCAGGCCGGCACATTGTCGGGCGGCGAGCGCCAGATGCTGGCCGTGGGCCGCGCGTTGATGGCCAAGCCGCGCGTGCTGATGCTGGACGAACCCAGCTTGGGGCTCGCGCCACGCATCGTGCGCGAGATCTTCCATATCGTGTCGCAATTGCGTCAGACTGGCGTGGCCATCCTGCTGGTCGAGCAGAATGCACGCGCCGCACTGCAAGTGGCCGATCACGGCTATGTGCTGGAAACCGGAGAAGTGATATTGTCCGGTCCGGCAAATGAGCTGGCGGGCAATCCGCGCGTGATCGAAAGCTATCTGGGACTGGGTAAGCAACAGGAAGCCGCGTGATCGTCCGCGCATAGCGTGCACGGTCGCGTGTGGTTCGCGCGTACCCACCTAATCCCCTGACAGGCGCCAACGGCGCCTGTTTTGTTTTCTGAATGGAATGTGATGTTCAACGGCTCGATGCGTCCACAAGCGGCGCTGTGCACGATCGCGGTGATGGCGGCTTTGTTGGGTTCGGAAGCGGTTGCGGCCGAACATGATGGCGAGCCGGCCTCTGCAGCGGCGCAGTCGCAACCACGGTCGCAGTCGCAGTCGCCGTCGCCGTCACAGTCATTGTCGCAGTCGCCGTCACCATCCCAACCGCCGTCACAAGCCAGCATTGCCCCGCGTGCCGGAACGACGCCACTTCTACAGGCCGACGTCATCACCCGTCCGCCTTGGTTGCCGGCGCTGTATTGGTATGACATCGATCCGGACGGCTGGTCCCCAGCAGAAGTCGAACGCATTCTGCATGACGCGGGCAACCCCGCGCCGGACGCGCAATATGCGATGGCTGTGCTGGTGGAAGACGGCCGCTATGTGCGGCAGGATTTGCCGCAAGCACAGCGACGCTATCGCGCCGCCGCCGAGCAGGGCCATGCGGGCGCGCAGGCGTCGTTGGCGCGCATGCTGCTCAATGGTTGGGGCGGGGCGAAGGATCCTGCCGAGGCACGGGTGTGGAACGCTCGCGCAGCGGAGCAGGGGCAACGGCGGGCGCTCTTCAATGCGGCCCAGTTGAGCCGAGGCGAGCCGGGCGCCGTGCGCGATCGGGCCGGGGAACTGGCCTTGATCGAGCAGGCAGCCACAGCGGGCTTGCCGCAGGGTGCCCTCGAAGCGGCGCGCCGACTGCGTCATGCCAAGGCGCCTGACGATCGTGCCCAGGCCTGGACCTGGTTGCTGCGCGCAGCCGATGCAGGTTTTCCGCCGGCCTTGATGGAACTCGATCGCTGGTGCAACGACGATCCCGAGGCGCAAGGATGTGCGTCGCGCGCGGGCGACGCCTTGCTGAATGCCGCGAAAGCAGACTATCCGCCAGCGCAACGCTGGTTGGGGCTGCGCTTCTGGGACTCGCGCAGGCCACCGACGACGTGGTCGTATGCGTTATGGAAGCAGATCTATGATCGCGATCCCGATAACCCTGTGCTGAGCAACAATCGGCCGGAAGGCGCCAGATGGTTGACGCGCGCCGCGCAAAACGGCGACGGCTTGGCGCTGTACAACCTGGGCGTGCTGGCCACCGAGCAAAACGAGCGCGCGCCGTATTTCAAAGCCGAGTACCGGGCGCTCCCTATCGATGCCGTGCGCAGTTGTTATTTTTTCGCGGCGCAAGCCGAGCAGATTGCAGAAGCGATGATGGGCCTGGTGCTCACGTACCGCGACACCGGCGAGGACGATCGTTTTACCGCTGCCGAGCGCGAGACGCTTACGAATTACTGGGTGGGCAAAGTGGGTGAGCTGGGTGCGTTCGAAAGCCGCGATGCCTGGCGGATGACGTACTCGGATTGGCGCTCGCATGTCGGCACACCGGAGCCTGCATTCCTGCGCCGCGGCATCAGCGGTCGCGATACCTGCCGCTTGGACCCGCTACCGGGGGCGGCGCTGGACGATCAATGAAAACGCGGCAATCACGCTGATGATCGGCGTGTGCGTTATCCGGACTGTACCTATTTCCGATTGCATCGGTCTCAATGGCAACAGGCGCCCGAGGGCGCCTGTGGATGCGGGGCATGCGTTGAATGTCGCGCGGCTACACCGGGCGTGTCGCCGCCTGGCGGCGCCGGTCGATCAGTGCGCCGATTTCGCCCACGATGCCGCGGCGGAAGGCCATGACGCAGATGATGAAGATCAGTCCGATCACGATGGTGACCGATTCGCCCAAGCCTGCGAACCACTCCACACCGGTCATGCGCGCCAAGGCAACACCCATGTCGCCCACTTTGTTCTCAAGCAGAACGACCACGAAAGCGCCCAAGACAGGGCCGGTCAAGGTGCCCAGGCCACCGATCAGCGTCATCAGGATCACAAGCCCCGACATCTGCCAGGTGGCGTCCGACAGCGTGGCCGAGACGAACACCAGCGTCTTGGCGCTGCCGGCCAATCCGGCCAGCGCGGCCGACAGCACGAACGCGAGCAGCTTGAAGCGTTCGACGTCATAGCCCAACGAGACGGTACGCGGTTCGTTTTCCCGTAGCGCTTTCAAGACCTGACCGAACGGCGAGTTGACCGTGCGCCAGATAATGAAAAAGCCCAGAGCGAAAATGCCGAGCACGACGTAGTAGAGATTGAGGTCGCGGCTCAGATCGATAAAGCCCAGCAAGGTGCCGCGCGGGACGCCTTGCAACCCATCTTCGCCGCCCGTGAAGCGCGCCTGCAGAAAGAAGAAGAACACCATCTGCGACAGCGCCAGCGTGATCATCGCGAAATAAATGCCGCTGCGCCGAATGGCGACTGCGCCCATGACCAAACCCAGCAAGGCCGCTGCGCCAACGCCGGCCAGCAGGCCGAGTTCGGTGGGCAGCCCCCAGATCTTGATCGCATGTCCGGTCACGTAGGCCGCTGTGCCGAGAAAGGCCGCATGACCGAAAGAGAGCAGGCCGGTGAACCCCAGCAGCAGATTGAATGCGCAGGCGAAAAGCGCATAGCACAGCACCTTCATGACGAAGATGGGGTACACGCCAACAAAGGGCAGAATCGCCACGATGACGGCGAATGCCAGATAACCGAGAGCGTGACGTTTCATTTTTCTTTTCCGAACAAGCCGGCCGGACGAATGAGCAGCACGATCGCCATGATGATGAAGACCACGGTGCTGGAGGCTTCAGGCCAGAACACTTTGGTCATCCCCTCGACCACGCCCAGGCCCAAGCCGGTCACGATGGCGCCCAGGATCGAGCCCATGCCGCCGATGACGACCACGGCAAACACGACGATGATGAGGTTGGAGCCCATGAGCGGGGAGATCTGCAGAACGGGAGCCGCGAGCACCCCCGCAAAACCTGCCAACCCCACACCGAACCCGTAGGTGAGCATGACCATGCGCGGCACGTTGACCCCAAACGCTTCGACGAGCTTGGGATTTTCGGTGCCGGCGCGCAGCAATGCGCCCAGCCGCGTGCGTTCGATCACGAACCAGGTGATCAGACACACCGTGACCGAGGCCACCACCACCCATGCGCGATAGTTGGGCAGCACCATGAAACCGAGATTGGTGGCGCCGCGCAGCAATTCCGGCGTGGGATAGGGTTGCCCCAACACACCGAAGAAGCTACGGAACACGCCCTCGATCAGGAGCGTGAGCCCGAAGGTAAGCAGAAGCCCATACAAGTGATCAAGCTTGTAGATATGCCGCATCAACAGCCGTTCGATGATGATGCCGAATATCCCGACGACGATGGGCGCGAGCACCAGCATCACCCAGTAGTTCAAGCCCAGGTAGGTCAACCCCAGCCATGCCACGAAGGCGCCCATCATGTACAACGCGCCATGCGCGAAGTTAATGACGTTGAGCAGACCGAAGATGACCGCCAGGCCGAGGGACAGCATGGCGTAGAAGGACCCGTTGACCAGGCCCAGCAGCAACTGTCCCAACAGCGCCGGCAGTGGAATGCCGAAGAGTTCAGTCATGGATCACTTCTTGACGAGTTTGCAGGTCGACTCGGAGAGTTTGGTGTAGACCTCGTCGCCAGGCAACGTGGCGATCGTCTTGTAGTAATCCCACGGTCCCTTGGATTCGGCCGGCGTTTTCACCTGGAACAGGTACATGTCGTGCACCATCCGGCCGTCTTCACGCACCACGCCGCCCTTGGCGTAGAAGTCGTCGACCTTATTGCTGCGCATCCATTTCATCAGCGTATCGGCGTCGTCGGTGCCGGTGGCCTTGATCGCCTTCAGATAAAACGAGACAGCCGAATAATCGGCAGCCTGAATGGACGACGGCTTGCGCTTCATCTTGTCTTCGAAGCGCTTGCTCCAGGCGCGCGCCTCGTCGCTTTGATCCCAGTACCAGCTATCGGTCAGATACAAGCCTTGCGTCGCTTGGAGTCCGAGCGAGTGCACATCGTTGATGAACACCAGCAGGCCGGCCATCTTCATGGTGGGCGTGATGCCGAACTCGTTGGCGGCCTTGATCGAGTTGATCGTATCGCCGCCGGCGTTCGCCAGACCCAGGATCTGCGCCTTGGAACTTTGCGCTTGCAGCAGGAAGGATGAGAAGTCGGCGGTGGCGAGCGGGGCGCGCACGGTGCCCTTTACTTCGCCGCCGGCGGCCTTCACGACCGCTGCGGTATCCCGTTCGAGGGCGTGACCGAAGGCGTAGTCGGCGGTCAGGAAGAACCAGCTCTTGCCGCCGTTCTTCACCACAGCCGAGCCGGTACCGCGCGCAAGCGCCACGGTGTCGTACGCGTAGTGGATGGTGTAAGGCGTGCACTGCGAATTGGTGAGGTCGGAGGCGCCGGCGCCGATCGGGAAGAAGGGCTTTTTCTTTTCGCCGGCAATGGCGGCCATGGCGAGGCCGGTGCTGGAGTTGGTGCCGCCTACCAGCATGTCCATGTTTTGCTGATCGAACCACTCGCGCGCCCGCGCTGAGGCGATGTCCGCCTTGTTTTGGTGGTCGGCGGTCAGGAGTTCGATTTTCTTGCCGTTGACTTCGCCGCCCGCATCTTCGATTGCCATGCGAATGGCTTCGATGCCGCCCCGGCCGTCGATATCGGAATACACGCCGGAAAGATCGGAGATGAAGCCGATGCGGATGACGTCATTGGAAATGCCTTGCGCCTGCGTGGCCGCAAACGGCACGGCAGTGAGGCCGGCGAGCGCCAGCGCAGCAGTGATGGTATGCAACTTCATGTCTCGACTCCTCGTCTTTTTTTGATGCCGGGCTGAGCCCGGTTCTTTAATCCTGTTTACTGCCGACTGCCTGACTGCTCAATCCGTCTTTCGGGCGGGGGAGCGGCGCGCACGCCTTGGACGACGACTGTCGCTCTCTCGCCAGCCGTGCGTTTACACGCCCAGCAACTCATTCAAGGTGTTCTGTTTTTCCGCCAACGCCGACGCATCGAAGTGTTCGACGATGCGGCCGTGCTCCATCACATAGAAGCGGTCGGCCAGGGGGGCGGCAAAATGGAAGTTCTGCTCGACCATGACGATGGTGTAGCCGCGGCTCTTGAGCGTCTTGATCATGCGTGCCAGTGCCTGCACGATCACCGGCGCCAGGCCTTCCGAAATTTCGTCGAGCAGCAGCAGATTGGCGCCGGTGCGCAGAATGCGCGCAACCGCCAGCATCTGTTGTTCGCCACCGGACAAGCGAGTGCCTTGCGAATGGCGCCGCTCTTGCAGGTTGGGGAACATCTCGTAGATTTCGGACAGCGACATGCCGCCGCCCAACGCGCCCACGGGCGGGGGCAACAGCAGATTTTCCTCGCACGACAGGCTGGAGAAAATGCCGCGTTCTTCAGGGCAATAACCGATGCCCAGATGCGCAATCTTGTAGGTGGGCAGGCCGATGCTTTCGGTGCCGTGAATGCAGACCGAGCCCTTGCGCGAGCCGGTCAGCCCGAGAATGGCGCGCAGCGTGGTTGTGCGGCCGGCACCGTTGCGCCCGAGCAGGGTCACGACTTCGCCGGGCGCGACGGTCAGATCCACGCCATGCAGGATGTGGGATTCCCCATACCAGGCTTGCAGGCCGCGAATCTGGAGAGCGGCGGTGGTCGTCATGCATGGGCCCCTTGCAAGGCGCCGTCGGTGGTGCCCATATAGGCTTCCATGACAGCGGGATTTTTGGAGACGCTGGCGTACGGCCCTTCGGCGAGCACGGCGCCGCGCGCAAGCACGGTAATCGTGTCGGCGATCGAGGACACCACGTTCATATTGTGTTCGACCATGAGGATGGTGCGGCCCACCGACACCCGCTTGATCAGCTTGGTCACGCGGTCCACGTCTTCGTGCCCCATGCCTTGCGTGGGTTCGTCGAGCAGCATGAGCTCCGGTTCCATGGCCATCGTGGTTGCGATCTCCAGCGCGCGCTTGCGGCCGTAGGGCAGATTGACGGTCATTTCTTCGGCGAACTCGGCGAGATCGACTGTTTCCAACAAGGCCCGGGCCGGCGCATCGAGATGCTTCAGACGCAGATCGCTTTGCCAGAAGCGATAGGACAGGCCCGTGGCACGCTGCAGACCGATGCGTACGTTTTCCAGCACCGTGAGGTGGGGAAACACCGCCGAAATCTGAAACGAGCGGATGATGCCGCGCCGCGCGATCTGGGCCGGGCGCTCGCCGGTGATATCGGCGCCGTTGAACAGGATCTGCCCACGCGTGGGCGTGAGAAATTTGGTCAATAGATTGAAGCAGGTTGTCTTGCCGGCCCCATTGGGACCGATCAAGGCATGGATCTGACCGCGCTTGACGTTCAGATCGACATTATTGACCGCGACGAAACCACGAAACTCTTTGGTCAGGCCGCGCGTTTGCAGGATTGTCTCGTCCATTTTTTTTGCGCCACAACGGGTACTTTTCTTTTAGTCGTTGCGGCAAGAATACGGACGTCAGACGCGCATTGCTATGCGGGTTTGTCATAGGTGCGATGCAGCGTGAACGATCGCCATGGCGTCATGCGCAAGATGCCGATCGGCAGGCGTCAGGCGGCGTTGGCGGCAGTTTTGTGCTTGTACTCGCACAAATCCTCAATGCCGCATTGCGGGCATTTCGGTTTGCGCGCCACGCAGACGTAGCGGCCGTGCAGGATGAGCCAATGGTGGGCGTCGATAAGAAAGTCGCGGGGCACGACACGCATAAGCTTATGCTCGACTTCGACCACATTCTTGCCCGGTGCCAAGTGGGTGCGGTTGGCGACGCGGAAGATATGCGTATCCACTGCCATGGCGGCTTCGCCGAAGGCGGTGTTGAGCACGACGTTGGCGGTCTTGCGTCCCACGCCGGGCAAGCTTTCGAGCGCTTCACGCGTGCGCGGAACGTCGCCCGCATACGTGTCGAGCAGGATGCGACAGGTCGCGACCACGTTCTTCGCTTTGGTCTTGTAGAGGCCGATGGTTTTGATGCGCTCGGCCACCCCGTCCACACCCAGATCGAACAAGCCTTGCGGCGTGCCATGCTCCGGGAAAAACCGGCGCGTGGCGAGGTTGACCGATTTGTCTGTCGCCTGTGCCGACAGCAGCACGGCAATGAGCAACTGGAATGGCGTGTCGTATTCGAGTTCGGTTTTCGGGCTGGGATTGGCGGCGCGCAAACGCGTGAAGATGTCGAGTCGTTTTTGCGCGTTCATGGCCGGCGTTGCTCCCGCCGCGCACGCGCCTGCGCCAGGGCCTGTGCAATGGCAGCGCGCTTCTTGTCGACCGCCTCGTCGTCGGCCGGGGCGACCGGCACGTCCGCGGCCACGCGGGCCTGCTGCTGACGCGTCAGGTAGGCGCGATGCCGTTGGCGGCCCAGCGCCGCATCGTCGGCTGTCCACGCGCGGCCTGCCGGCACCATGCTGATGCAATCGACCGGACAGGGGGCCACGCACAGGTCGCATCCGGTGCACACGTCGGGCAGGATCGTGTGCATGCGTTTGTTGGCACCCACGATCGCATCGACCGGGCATGCCTGAATACAGAGCGTACAGCCGATGCAATGCGCTTCATCGATCAGTGCCACGTGCAGCGGCACCGGGCGCCCGCGGGTCAGGTCGAGCGGCGGCGCCGCCACATCGAGTACATCGGCCAACGCCTGCACACCCGCTTGCCCGCCTGGCGGGCAACGATCGATCGGCGCGCCATCCTCGGCGATCGCAGCCGCATACGGACGGCACCCGTCATAGCCACATTGCCGGCATTGGGTCTGGGGCAGTCGGGCATCGAGCCGGTCGATCAGTAAAGCAACAGCAGTCACAAGGAAAAACTCAAGCGTGGGCGCGGATGAATGCCGCGATTTCGGGGTAAACGAGCGTGCGCCAGCGGCGGCCCGAGAAGATGCCGTAATGGCCGCAGTCGGGTGCGGTGAAGTGCTGCTTGTCGCTCGCCGGGATGTTGGCGCATAGCTTTTGCGCCGCGCGGGTCTGGCCTTGGCCGGAGATATCGTCCAGCTCGCCTTCCACGGTGAGCAACGCCACCTTCTCGATGGCCGACGGATCGACGGTGACACCGTCGACCTGCCACAGCCCGCGGGGCAGTTGATATTCCTGAAACACCATGCGGATCGTGTCGAGATAGAACTCCGCGGGCATGTCGAGCACGGCGTTGTATTCGTCGTAAAAGCGGCGATGACTTTCGGCATCGCTGTCATCGCCGCGCACAAGATCCTGATAGAAATCGTAGTGCGATTGCATGTGGCGATCGGGATTCATGGCCACAAAGCCGGCATGCTGCAGAAAGCCCGGATATACCCGGCGCCCAACGCCAGGATGGCGTCCCGGCACCCGATGAATCAACTGGCTCTCGAACCATTCGAACGGCTTGGTTTCGGCCAGACTGTTGACCTGCGTGGGCGACTCGCGCGGGTCTATCGGTCCGCCCATCATCGTCATGGTTTTGGGCTGACACGGATCGTTTTCCTGCGCCATCAACGAGATGGCGGCCAGCACCGGCACCGTGGGCTGACAGACCGAGATCACATGAACATCGGGACCGAGTTCACGAATGAAGTCCTGGATGTAGTGCACATAATCGTTCAGATGAAATGGGCCTGCCGACACCGGCACCATGCGCGCATCGATCCAGTCGGTGACGTACACATCGTGCTCGGGCATCAGCGTGCGCACGGTGTCGCGCAGCAGCGTGGCATGGTGGCCCGACAGCGGCGCGACCAGCAGCACGCGCGGATCGGCCGCGTGCCCCTTGGGCGTGGCGCGTTCGAAATGGATCAAATTGCAGAAGGGCTTGGCGACGGCAACATGCTCGGTGACGGCGACGGTTTTACCGCCCACCTCGGTGGTCGGCAACTGCCAGGCGGGCTTTTCGTATTCCTTGCCGATCCGGTGCACGAGCTCGTAGCTGGCGGCGATCTGCCGCGACATCGGGGTGTAGGCCAGCGGACTGAACGGATTTGAAAACAGCTGCGAGCCCAGGTCGGTAAAGGCGGCGATGGGCGTCAAAAAGGCGCGCTGGATTTCGTGCAGTTGATACAGCATCGGTTCGCTTCCATAAAGGACTGCGGGGCAACGCGCAGGACGCGCAATTACCAGTAATTCTCGACGGCCAGATTGCCGGGGATCCCCCGGCGTCCGGGAGCAAAGCCACGTTCTGCTAGCAGTTTGCGCGCCGCGCTCAGCATCTCGGGGTTGCCGCACAGCATAATCTTCGCCTGCGCCGGATCCAGGGGCAGGCCGGCCAAGGTTTCAAGCCGCCCGTCTTCGATCAGCGTGGTCAGACGCGCTTGCGGCAGGTCGCCCGAGGGCTCACGCGTGGCGATCGGCAGGTACACCAGGCGGGCCGACTCGGTTTCGAGCTCCGCAGCCACTGCAGGCGCGGCGACCGCCGTACTGGCGCTGGTTTCATCGGCCTGGCCCTGTGCTTGGGACTGTGTATGACCGTGTGCATGGGCAGCAGCACCGGTCTCATGCGCATACGGCGCGACGGGCGCATCGCGCCAGCCCCGGATCGTGTCGGCATAAGCCAGCTCTTCGAGGTGCCGCACGCCATGCACCAGCACGATGCGGCGGTAACGCCGCCACGTTTCCGGATCGCGCAGCAGCGACATATACGCCGACAAGCCCGTACCCGTAGCAAGCAGCCACAGGTCGCCTTCGGGCGCGAAACGGTCAAGCGTCAGAAAGCCGAAGGGCGTTTTGTCGATATAGATCGCATCGCCCGCTTGCAAGGCGGCCAGCCGCGGACTGAATTCGCCGTCGGGCACCACGATGGAATAGAACTCCAGACCGTCGTCGCCGGGTGCGGTCACCATGGAGTAGGCCCGCCAGAGCGTGGGCGGACCCTCTGGATCGTCCAGCGCCGGCAGACCCAGGCGCGCGAACTGGCCCGCCTGGTAGACGTAGCCGGCATCGCGCGTGGTGCGCAGCGAAAAGAGCTTGTCCGCCACCCAGGTATCCACTGCGGTGACGGTTTGACGAGTGTACTTTGCGTCGGTCATCGGCCGGTCGTCGGCTTCAGCGCTCGAGGTGCTGCAGTTTATCCGGCACGCCATTCCACTCGTCGGCGTCGGGCAGCGGCTTTTTCGCGCGGCTGATCGACTTGAACTCGCTGGAAAGTTCGGCGTTGAGCGCGATGAAGGCAAGCTGATCCTGCGGCACGTCTTCTTCAGCGAAGATGGCGTTGGCCGGGCACTCGGGAATGCACACCGCGCAATCGATGCATTCGTCGGGGTCGATGATCAGAAAGTTGGGGCCTTCTCGAAAACAGTCGACCGGGCACACGTCCACACAGTCGGTGAACTTGCATTTGATACAGTTTTCGGTGACGACATGGGTCATGCGGTACTCCGGTCCGAGCTTTTAAGTCAATCTCGCATTTTACCCGGTCGCGGCCGCGGGGCACCATATAACCCTCACCGTCTATATGGGCAGGCGGCATAAGACGCCATGCCGGGCCTCTTGGCTGTGCTACTGTGTGCGCAAAATACGACAAGACACCATGATCATTACCTCGTTACTCGATACGGATCTATACAAGTTCAGCATGATGCAAGTCGTGCTGCACCATTTTCCGGCGGCGCAGGTGGAGTACCGGTACAAATGCCGGACGCCGAATATCGACTTGCGTCCCTATCTGGACGAGATCCGGGCCGAGGTGCACAGCCTGTGTCAGCTGCGGTTCACGACCGACGAACTCAACTACCTGAAAAGCCTGCGATTCATCAAGAGCGACTTCGTCGACTTTCTTGAGCTGTTTCACATGCCGGAACGCTGCATCTCGATCGAGCCGGACGGCGATTCGGGCGAGATCGCGATCAGTGTGAAGGGTCCGTGGTTGCACACGATTCTCTTTGAAATCCCCGTATTGGCGATCGTCAACGAGGTGTACTTCCGCAATACGCAGCGCTCGCCGCAATGGGAGGAGGGCCGCGAGCGTCTGCAGTCGAAGATGAAGCTGGTGATCGACGATCCCGCGCTGGCCGACTTCCGGGTGGCCGAGTACGGTACGCGCCGTCGGTTCTCGGGCGCCTGGCACGAAGAGGTCGTCACCACCATGAAGGCCCAGATGGGCCAGCACTTCGCCGGCACGAGCAACGTGTTGCTGGCCAAGCGCCACGGTGTGTTGCCGCTGGGCACGATGGGTCACGAGTATCTTCAGGCGTGCCAGGCATTGGGCCCGCGTCTGCGCGATTCGCAGGTGTACGCACTCGAAGTCTGGGCGAAGGAATATCGCGGCGATCTGGGCATCGCGCTGTCGGACGTGTATGGCATGAATGCCTTCCTGCGCGACTTCGACATGTATTTCTGCAAGCTCTTCGATGGCGCACGGCACGATTCGGGCGATCCGTTCGTCTGGGGCGAACACATGATTCGCCATTACGAACAAAACCGCTGCGATCCGCGTACCAAAACGCTGGTGTTTTCCGACAGTCTGACCATTCCGCGTGCCATCGAACTGGCCACGCGGTTTGCCGGGCGTTGCCGCGTGTCGTTCGGCATCGGCACCAATCTCACCAACGATCTCGGCCATGAGCCTCTGCAGATCGTGATGAAGATGGTTCGCTGCAATGGCCAGCCGGTGGCGAAGGTGTCCGACGCGCCTGAAAAGACCATGTGCGACGATCCCGCTTATCTGGCTTATCTGCGGCAGGTATTCGAACTGCCGCCCGCCTGACGGCAGCAGGCCGTCATTCTCGCCGGGCGGGCCGATCTTCGGCACGCCGGCCAACGTGTTTCAACTGGAGGTTTTATGAGCATCAAACGTGTGAACGTCGAGAAACGTCTGTCGGACATGGCGATTTACAACGGCGTGGCGTATCTGGCCGGCCAGGTGCCGGACGACGCCACGGCGGACATCACCGGTCAGACGGCTCAGGTGCTGGCGACGATCGATCGCCTGCTGGCCGAAGCCGGTACCGACAAATCCCGCATCCTGATGGCGCAGATTTTCGTGGCCAACATGAAAGAATTCGATGGCATGAACAAGGCCTGGGACGCATGGGTCGCCGCCGGCAATGCGCCTCCGCGCGCCACCGTCGAAGCCCGTTTGGCCAATGCCGACTTCAAGGTCGAAATCGTGGTGACGGCTGCCGTCGGCTGATACGGCGTGCTGTGGTGAACGGGGCGTTATCCCGTTTGCGACAGCGCCAGGGTGGCCGCCATCAGGCCCCCTAGATTCATGCAATCGGTGCGCGCAAGCGTGCCGATTTTTTTGGGCGCAAGGATTTGCGCCGGCGTTTGTGCGCCGAGATTGACGATCAACGGCTCCCCCACGGCCTGGAGCCGCCAGCCTGTGCAGATGCGGGTCATTTGGCGCGCGGCGCCCGAGCCGTCGCTGCCCGCGCTGATCGCCAGGGCATACGGCCGCCCCGCCAGACTATCCAGCATCGGGTAATAACAGCGGTCGAAAAAAGCCTTCATTTCGCCGGATACCGTCGCCAGGTTTTCCGGCGCGCAAAACACGTAGCCCTGGGCACGGCGCAGATCGTCGGCCGAGGTGTGCACGGCCGGCTGGCGCGCGATCGTCACCTGCTCGCAGGCCGCCATTTCCGCGAGCGCTGCCGCTGCGCCATCGGCCAATGCTTGCGACATTTGCTCAGCGGCGCCAGTGCGCGAGTGCCACACGATCAGCAGTTGCGCGGTCATGCCGGCGGCAGCGCGATTGGGGCCGACGTTTTTGGCAGGGCCTCGCCGGGCGTATCGGTGGCATTGGACGCATCCGAGGCCTGGTGAGCCAACCGGCGCAGGGGTTCCTGCCGGTAATACTGCTCCAGCAAAGCGAACCACTGGGGAAGGGCGGCCGCGAGCGGTGCCGGATCGGTAAAAAAGTGCTCCGAGCTCACCGCAAAGAACTCGGCTTCGTCGGTGGCTGCATAGGGGTCCAGCGGCAGGGCGGCGTAGTACATATCGGCATCGGGGCCTTCTGGATCGACGTCGGACGGAATGCTGGCTTCGGTGCGCTCCAGCAATTGCACGAAGCTGTCGTAGCTCGTCTCGAGCACGCGGCGCCACAGCCGGGGACTCAACTCACGGTGGGCATGCAGGCTGGGCATGCCGTCGGCATCGCCGCCGTGCAGGTCGAGCTTGTGCGCGAATTCGTGGATCACCACATTGAACGCGTCGGTATGCCGACCCGCGTCAGACCACGACAGCACGATGGGCCCGCCATCCCACGCTTCGCCCGCCGCTTCCTCGACGTACTCGTGCGTGATGCCATCGTCGTCGACCTGCGAGCGGGGAATGGCAAAGCCCCCCGGGTAAACGATGATCTCGTTCCAGCCTTCGTATAACGTCGGCTCCAGATGCAGAATCGGCAGCGCCGCTTGAGCCGCGATCGCCAGGCGCATGGCGTCCGTGAGCGCGAGATCCTGCGCGCCGTTCATGGTTTTGCTGGCGAGCAACCAGGCCGTCCGGGCGCGTAAAGCCTCGCGCTCCGAGGAATCGAGTGCGGCGAGAAAGGGGTAGGCGGCCAGCAGCGCCGACCATCGGTCGGGGTCGATCCGCGACTGCATGTCGGCGACCTCGGCGGTTCGGGCGCCGCGTCCTTTGAGCCAACGCAACATAAAAGGGCTTCCTTTTGGGTCTTGCCCGCCCGGTTTGGGGGCTTCGGTCGGGCGCGCGCCTAGTGTAGAGTGTCGGCAACTACCGGTTCCGCGCGTCCTGCGGGAAATTTTATTCCTTACACCGCTCCCGCGATGTCCGCTGCTCACGATCCTCTTGCTTCGTCACCTTTCGATGCCACCTGGTTGGAGGCAGTGTGTACGGAGCTGAACCCGGATGGTCGCGCCTTGCTGGCGCGAGTACGCGATTGGGCGCCTGAGCATTTCGACGGCAAGTTGGCGCCCAGCGGTGAGCCGCTCGCGCTGCATGGCGCCCACGTCGCGCTCATTCTGGCCGGCCTGCATACCGACGCGGCCACCCGTGCGGCCGCCGTGATGGCCGCATTCCCCACCGATCTGGCCGCACCCGCGCCGTCGCTGCGTGACGATCCCGTGGCGCAAACGTTTGGCGTCGATATTGCCAAGCTTGTGCAAGGCTCGCATGCCCTGGTGCGTTTGGGGCTGGTGGCGCGTGGCGCAAGTGGCGCCGGCGTCGATACCGGCACGCAAAAGGAAATGCTGCGCAAGATGCTGCTGGCCATGGCCGCGGATCTGCGCATTGTGCTGATGCGGTTGGCCTCGCGGCTGCGCACTTTGCGCTGGCACGCCGAATCCAAAACGCCGTGCGAAGCCGATTTCGCGCGCGAAACGCTCGATCTGTATTCGCCACTGGCCAATCGCCTGGGCATCTGGCAGATCAAGTGGGAAATGGAAGATCTGGCCTTTCGTTTTCTCGAGCCCGATACCTACAAGCGCATCGCCAAGTTGCTCGAGGAAAAGCGCGTCGAGCGCGAAGCGTTCATCGCCGACGCGATTGCGCGCATGCAGGAAGGGCTGGCCAAAACGGGGGTGCAGGCCGAAGTGAGCGGTCGCCCCAAACACATCTACAGCATCTGGAACAAGATGCGCCTGAAGTCGCTCGATTTTTCGCAGCTGATGGATGTGCGCGCGTTGCGGGTCATCGTCGAAGACGTGCGCGATTGTTATTCGGCGCTTGGGCTGGTGCACGACATGTGGGCGCCGGTGGGCGACGCGTTCGACGACTACATCACGCGGCCCAAGCCCAACGGCTACCGGTCACTGCACACGGTGGTCAGCGACGATGCCGGACGGCCCTTCGAGGTGCAGATTCGCACCCGCGAAATGCACCAGTTTGCCGAATATGGGATGGCGGCGCATTGGCGCTATAAAGAGGCCGGCAATCGCGGCGGTCAGGCTGTGGCGAGCAGCGATTACGATCGCAAGCTGGCGTGGATGCGCCAACTGCTGGCCTGGAACGACGAACTCGACGAGGGCGACGGCCAGCGCATCTCGGGCGACGATCACATTTACGTGCTCACGCCGCAAGCCCGCGTGATCGAATTGCCGGTGGGCGCGACACCGGTGGATTTTGCGTATTACCTGCACACCGATCTCGGCCATCGATGCCGCGGCGCCAAGGTCGATGGTCAGATGGTGCCGTTGAACACGCGGCTCTCCACCGGGCAAACCGTTGAAGTGGTCACGACCAAATCGGGCGGGCCGTCGCGCGACTGGATCAATCCGCAGCTTGGCTTTCTGGCCAGCCCGCGCTCGCGCGCCAAAGTGCGCATGTGGTTCAACGCCATCGAATTGCAGCAGCGCATCACGCAAGGCCAAACGCTCGTCGAGAAAGAACTGCAGCGGTTGGGCAAAACCGCGGTCAATCTCGAACAACTGGCGCAGCAGTTGGGCTTCTCCAAGGCGGAAGACCTATACGTCGCCGCCGCGAAGGAAGAATTCAGTCTGCGTCAGATCGACGCGCTTTTTCATCAGCCTGCCGATCCCCGTGCCGACGATACCGTGGTCACCCATGCCAGCCGCGCCGAAAGCGCCGAGCGCAGTGGCCGTAGCGGCGTGCTGGTGGTGGGCGTGGACTCGCTGATGACGCAATTGGCGCGTTGCTGCCGACCGGCGCCTCCGGATAATATTGTGGGTTTCGTCACGCGCGGACGTGGCGTATCGATCCATCGGCACGAGTGTCACGCGTATCGCGCGTTGGCCGAGCGTGAACCCGAGCGGGTGATCGACGTCGACTGGGGCGAAACCGGAGATACGTTGTATCCCGTGGATATCAGCGTGCGCGCCATCGATCGCTCCGGGCTGCTGCGCGATTTGTCGGAAATTTTTGCCCGTCTGCGTTTGAATGTGATTGGTGTGAATACCCAAAGCCGCCAATCGCTCGCGCATATGGTTTTTACGGTCGAGGTCAAGGACGCGGATTCGATGACGCGTGCGGTCTCGGCCTTGAGTGAACTGAACGGCGTGACGTCGGTAACGCGCCGCTGAAACCCAATAAGGATGCACCCGTGAACGCACGTCAATGGCTCGAACGCCTGGTCGCTTTCGATACGACCAGCCGCCACTCCAACCTCGCCCTGATCGAAGACTTGCGCGATGCGCTCGCCGGCCACGGGCTGAAGCCCTGGTTGGCGCACAACGCCGAAGGCAGCAAAGCCAATCTGTTCGTGACCTTGCCGGCTGCCGATGGAAACGAGGCCGGCGGCATCGTGCTCTCGGGTCACACCGACGTGGTGCCGGTGGATGGCCAGAACTGGACCACCGATCCGTTCACACTCACCGAGCGCGACGGCAAGCTGTATGGCCGCGGATCCTGCGACATGAAAGGCTACATCGCCACGGCCATGAGCCTGGTGCCCACCTTCCTCAGCCAGCCACGCAAAAAGCCGCTGCACTTCGCGTTTTCGTACGACGAAGAAGTGGGCTGCGTGGGCGCGCCGGTGATGCTGCGGGCGTTGCGCGAGCGCGGCATCCACCCGGAAGGCTGCATCGTGGGCGAGCCCACCGGTATGCAGGTCGTCGTGGCGCACAAGGGCATCAACCTGTTCCGCTGCGCGCTGCAAGGCTGCGCCGCGCACTCGTCGCTGACGCCCTCGGGTTGCAACGCCATTGAGTACGCCGCGCGTCTGATCGTGCGTATCCGCGAAATCGCCGACCGCTTCAAGGCTGAAGGTCCGTACGATAATTTCTTCGACGTGCCGTTCACGACGATGACGACCAACCAGATCCAGGGCGGCATTGCGGTCAACACGATTCCGCAGGCTTGCAACTTCCTGTATGAGTTCCGCAATCTGCCGGGCGCGCGTCCGGACGAGATCCAGGCGGAAGTGGAAGCATATGTGCGCGACACGTTGCTGCCGGCCATGAAGGCCGAGTTCGGCGATGCCCGGATCGACATCGATGCCGTCGCCGCCGCGCCTGCCTTGGAAGCCTCCGAGCAAGCCGCAATCACCGAACTGGTGCGCGGCCTGACCCGCGACAACGACACCCGTAAAGTGGCTTATGGCACCGAAGCCGGCCTCTTTCAAGCCAGCGGTATTCCTACGGTTGTGTGCGGGCCCGGACACATCCGCCACGCGCATGCGCCGGACGAATTCGTGGATATCGACCAACTCGAATCCTGCGAACGCTTCCTCAAGCAACTTTCCGCGGCCACCTGAACCGGCGCGCCCTCGGGCGCGAGCGGCCTCGCACTGTTAGAATGCTCTGTTCCCTAACCGGGTCAGAAGACCGTGTCATGACGCCTCCTGCCCGGGTGAGCGTGGAGATTTAACTTTGAAACCCTACGATTTTCCTGATGCCACTGGCCACTTCGGCCCCTACGGCGGCGTGTTCGTCGCGGAAACCCTCATGCACGCGCTCGAAGAGCTGCGTGTTGCGTATTCCGCATGCTGGCAGGATCCGGCGTTCGTCCAGGCGTATCGGTACGAACTCAAGCACTTCGTAGGGCGTCCCAGCCCGGTCTATCACGCGAGCCGTTGGTCCGAAAAGCTTGGCGGCGCGCAGATCTGGTTCAAGCGTGAAGACTTGAACCACACCGGCGCACACAAGATCAATAACTGTATCGGGCAAGCGTTGCTGGCCCGTCAGATGGGCAAGCCGCGCGTGATCGCCGAAACCGGCGCCGGCCAGCATGGTGTGGCGACGGCCACCGTGGCTGCGCGCTACGGCATGGAATGCGTGGTGTACATGGGCAGCGAGGATATTCGCCGCCAGGCCTCGAACGTTTACCGCATGAAGCTGCTGGGCGCCACCGTGGTACCCGTGGAATCCGGCTCGCGCACCCTCAAGGATGCGCTCAACGAAGCGATGCGCGACTGGGTCGCCAACATCGAAAACACCTTCTACATCATCGGTACCGTAGCGGGCCCCCATCCGTATCCGCAGATGGTGCGGGACTTCCAGGCCATCATCGGTCAGGAGTGCATTACGCAGATGCCCGAGGTCGTGGGCCGTCAGCCCGACGTGGTCGTGGCATCGGTGGGCGGCGGATCCAATGCCATGGGCATTTTCCACCCCTACATCGGCTATGACGACGTGCAGCTTGTGGGCGTCGAAGCTGCAGGCGAGGGCATGGATTCGGGCCGTCACGCCGCCTCGCTGGCCGCAGGCCAAGTGGGTGTGCTGCACGGCAACCGCACGTATGTGATGCAAAACGAAGACGGCCAGGTGCAGGAAACGCATTCGGTGTCGGCAGGCCTGGACTATCCCGGCGTCGGCCCCGAGCACGCCTGGTTGATGGACAGCAAGCGCGCCACTTACGTGGGGATCACCGACGAAGAGGCGCTGGCCGCGTTTCACGATTGCTGCCGCACCGAAGGCATCATCCCGGCGCTGGAGTCGGCGCATGCGATCGCGCATGCCGTGAAGCTCGCGCCCACGATGTCCAAGGACAAAGTCATCCTGGTCAACCTGTCGGGCCGCGGCGACAAGGACATGCATACCGTCGCCGAGCGCGCCGGCATCGTGCTGTGAGCGGCGCCATGACTGCCCCGATCGACCGTATCGCCCAAACCTTTGCGCGTCTCGCTACCGAAGGTCGCGCGGCGTTGATTCCCTATATCGCCGCAGGCGACCCCACGCCGGCCGCCACGGTGCCCCTGATGCATGCCCTGGTGGCGGCAGGGGCCGATGTGGTCGAACTGGGCGTGCCGTTCTCTGATCCGATGGCCGATGGCCCCACGATCCAGCGCGCCGCCGAGCGCGCGATCGCGCAAGGGGTGGGGTTGTCGCGCGTGCTTGAATTGGTGCGCGACTTTCGCAACAGCGATCAAACAACGCCCGTCGTGTTGATGGGATATGCCAATCCCATCGAGCGGATGGGGCAGGCCGCGTTTGCTCAACGGGCGCAGGCGGCCGGCGTGGACGGCGTGCTCGTCGTCGACTATCCGCCCGAAGAAGTGGACGTGTTTTCGGGCCAGTTGGCTGAGCACGGCATGTCGCCGATCTTTTTGTTGGCCCCCACGTCGACCGACGATCGGATTGCCGCCATTGCCCGCATCGCGCGCGGCTATGTGTACTACGTCTCGCTCAAGGGTGTGACGGGGGCGGCCACGATCGATACGACCGATGTCGCGCGCCGCGTGGAAGCCATCCGCAAGCATGTGAAGATTCCAGTGGGTGTCGGCTTCGGCATCCGCGACAGCGAGAGCGCGCGGCAAGTGGCGCAAGTCGCCGATGCCGTCGTGATCGGCAGCAAACTTATCGACACGATCGATCAGGCCGTCCAGGGCGTGGCGCCCGAAGACGTGGCCGCTACCGCAGCGGCGGCGGGCGGCGCCTGGTTGCAATCCATTCGTCAAGCGATCGACACCGTCGAGCGTAAAAGCGTCACGGCCTGACCGGCCGCGCGCGTTATTCAGGATACTCACACGACATGAGCTGGCTCGAAAAACTCCTGCCTCCCCGCATCAACAAGACGGCCGACAACGGTCAGCGACGCGTGCCCGAAGGGCTGTGGGTCAAATGCCCGTCCTGCGAAGCCGTGCTTTATCACGAAGATCTGGCCGCCAATCTGCATGTGTGTCCCAAATGCGATCATCACATGCGCATCGGCTCACGGGCACGCCTCGATTCCCTGCTCGACCTGGAAGGCCGCATCGAGATCGGTAGCGAAACGCGCTCGGTCGATACGCTCAAGTTCAAAGATACGCGCAAGTATCCCGATCGCCTGTCCGAAGCCACCAAACAAACCGGCGAAACCGACGCCATGGTGGTGATGAGCGGTTCGATTCTGGGCGTGGCGTCGGTCGTGGCCTGCTTCGAATTCAGTTTCATGGGCGGCTCGATGGGCTCCGTGGTGGGCGAGCGTTTTGCCCGCGGCGCGCAAGCGGCACTGGACAACAAAACCCCGTTCGTCTGCGTGGCCGCCTCGGGTGGCGCACGGATGCAGGAAAGCTTGTTGTCGCTGCTGCAGATGGCCAAGACCAACGCCATGCTGACGCGATTGTCCGCAGCGGGCCTGCCGTTCATCAGCGTGCTGACCGACCCCACCATGGGTGGCGTCTCGGCCTCGTTCGCGTTCATGGGCGATGTGGTGATCGCCGAGCCCAAGGCCTTGATCGGCTTTGCGGGTCCGCGCGTGATCGAACAAACCGTTCGCGAGAAGTTGCCCGAGGGCTTCCAACGCTCCGAGTTCCTGCTCGAAAAAGGCGCCATCGATATGGTGATCGACCGTCGCCAGTTGCGTGAAGAGTTGGCCCGCTTGCTGACGTTGTTGACGAATCAACCGGCCGATGTTGTTGCCGCCTGACGACAGGTCGGTGAAACCATAAGTGTCCGATGCGGGCTTGGAGCGACAGCGTGGCTCCAAGCCCGTAATATCTTTTGTGTTCTGTTATTGATGATCGATGTGGAGTTTCTGATGCAAAAAACAACAACAACCAAGCGTTGGGCAATGACCCTTGCAGGCCTGGTTTTGGCGGGTGCTGGTTCGGTGGCGATGGCCCAAGCCGGTCCGGCCGGCACGAACGGCGGCATCGGAGTGAAGTACGGTCAGGGCGATAACTACTCGCGTACCTCGTTGTCGTACGAAACCCCGCGTTTCTGGACGTATGACCTGGGCGGTAACTGGGGTCGTCTGGATCTGGTGGGCGAAGGCAGCGTGTCGTACTGGAAGGCCGACGGCAACCGTCAGCCCGGCCATGTATGGCAATTGAGCGCCATGCCATTCCTGCGTTGGTGGGTAAGCGAGCGCTTCTTCATCGAAGGCGGCGTGGGCGTGACGGCATTCAGCCACACCCGCTTTGCCGACGAAACGATCAGCACCGCCTTCCAATTCGGCGACCAGATCGGTGTGGGCTTCCAGATGACGCAAAACAGCCGTCTGGGCTTGCGCTACGCGCACTTCTCGAACGCCAGCATCAAGCGCCCGAATCCGGGCCTGGATGTGGTCGAGCTGGGCTACACGTACACGTTCTAAGGTCGCGGCGCTTCATTGCCCGGCGCATGAAAGCCTCCCTTCTCGGGAGGTTTTTTTTTGGGCGACGTCAACACGTCAGTGCCATGTGGGCAATGAACCCTGAGCGGCTTGCGCCGGCCGCGCGCGCCTTCGCGTCCAGACGATTCAAGATGCGGCGCGGCAGGGTGATGTTGATCCGCTCGACCGTTTCGTCCAATACTGCCGGATCGATTTCCACAATCGCCCAGATCCATCCGGCGAATTCTGCATTGGCGCGATGCTGCGTGACGCTGCATGGCGCTGGAATCGACATGCCACTGTCGATCGCAGCTTCCGCTTATGGCCAAAAAAAACCGCGACCAGCCAAAGCTGTCGCGGTTTTCGGATCTTGCGCGACCTGAGAGATCTCAGGTCGCGCCAAGCGGGATTAACCGCTTCGGTATTGCGCTTACTGCGTTTCGACCTGTTGCAAGGGCTTCTCAGCCACTTGCGTCACGGCTTTGCGTTCGCGACCCAGTCGTACTACCGGTTGAGCGTCCGCCATGCGCTGCTGCGCTTGGGCAAAACGTTCCGGGTTGGTTTCGACCCAGTTCAAGCCTTGCTTGGACACCACGTCGTTCAACGTCTCGCGCGAGGCAACGGGCGCGGGAGCGGCCGGTGTCACACGGATGTCCGTCGAAGCGGGGGCGGTGTCGGTAGACGCCGCGGGCTGAGCAACGGCCGGTGCGACGGGTGCTGCCGGGGCAGCAGGGGCCACGACCGGCGCCGAAGCAACCGGTGCCGAAGCCGCCGGAACATCCGAAGCCGAGGCAGGCGCTGCAACCGGCGTCGCAGCAACCGGAGCAACCACTGGAGCTGCCGGAGCAGCGACCGGTGCCGGCGCTGCCACAGGCGCGACGGCAGCCGGAGCGGCTTCAACGGGCGTGGGCTTGGCAGCCGGCGTCACGTCTTCAGCAGCCACAGCAGGTGCCGTGGGGACGGGTACTTCTTCAGCCGACGGGATCGCAGCCACTTCCGAGGCGACGGGGTGCGTCGGTTCGGCGGTGGTTTGAACCGGGGCTTGAGCAGCAGCCACTTGCACGGGTGCAGTCGTTGCCGCTTGGGCAGGAATCGCGTCGTCGTAAGGTGTGACGGGATCGGCGGCGGGTGCGGGGTGCGCCACGCCGGTCAACGCGTTTTGCGCGTCGTCGGCCAAAGCGTCATCACCTTGATCGGCACCATCGGCCGAACCGTTCACACCATCTTCCGAAGCGCGACGACCACGACGGCTGCGACGGCGACGGCGCTTGCGTTCCGGATCCAGGCCGGCATCGCCGTCCCGGTCATCGGCGTTCAACAGATCGTTGTCGGCTTGGGCGTCGGCATCCAGCGTGTCGTTTTCCGAGTCGATCGGACGCGGATTGTCGACCTTGGGCGGCAGTGCGTCATTGACGGTCTGCGCCAGGGCGGCAACCATGCTTTCCTGATCGTTCATCGGTGCGTCGAGCTGTGCGTCTTCACGACGGCCACGGCCACGGCCGCGGCGGTTGCGACCTCGGCCTTGCGGTGCGTCGTCGCCGGCTTCACCGGAGACGGGTGCCGCCGGGCGGCTGGGCTTGGCGGCTTGCGCATCGCGCTCACCGGCATCACGGGCAGCGAGATCGCGCTCGGGACGGCCGGCCGATTCGCCACGGGGGCGATCGGCGCGTTCGGTACGTTCGCCATCGGCGCGGCGACCGCCACGCACATTGTGACGGGCACCTTCGCCGGCACCGTTTGCAGCGTCGGGCGCGCCGTCACGGCCTTGACCGTTGCGACGACCACCGCGCTTGCGCTCGGAACCATGGCGTTCGCCACGCGGTTCCTGGCCGTCATGCGACTTGGCGCGTGCCGGGCGCTTGCCGGCCGCGGCGTCGGCTGCGACGGGCTTGGCCGGGGCAGACGGTTCGCCGGAAATCCAGCTCACCAGTTTCTTGAAGAGACCGCCCAGACCGGCGGCAGGTGCAGCTGCCGCGGCAGGTGCCGTGGGAGCGGGCTGCGCCGGAGCCGAAACCGGTGCCGGTTGCGACGGCGTGATGCCCTTGACCAAGGCTTGCGGACGCTGGGAAGCCTCGTGCTCCTTGGGCGACCACTCTTCGACCGCGGGCGGTGCCTCGGCCAAGTCGAAACTCACCTTGAGTTCTTCGAGGCGCGGGTCGTCGTGACGCAGACGTTCGATGTGGTGGTGCGGCGTTTCGAGGTGTTTGTTGGGGATGAGGATCAGGTTGACCTTCAGGCGCGCTTCGATCTTGGCGATGTCGCTACGCTTTTCGTTCAACAGGAACGTGGCCACATCCACCGGCACTTGGGCGTGGATGGCGGCGGTGTTTTCCTTCATCGCTTCTTCTTGCAGCAGACGCAGGATCTGCAGTGCGCTCGATTCGGCATCGCGGATCACGCCGGTACCGTTGCAACGCGGGCAAGTGATGTGCGAGCCTTCGTTCAGGGCCGGACGCAGGCGCTGACGCGACAGTTCCATCAGGCCGAAGCGCGAAATCTTGCCCATCTGGACGCGGGCGCGATCGACATGCAGCGCATCGCGCAGACGTTGTTCGACCGAGCGCTGATTCTTGCTGTCTTCCATGTCGATGAAATCGATCACGATCAGACCGCCCAGATCGCGTAGACGCAGTTGGCGAGCGACTTCGTCGGCGGCTTCCTGGTTCGTGCGGACAGCCGTTTCTTCGATATCCGAGCCGCGCGTGGAGCGGGCCGAGTTGACGTCCACGGCAACCAGGGCTTCGGTGTGGTCGATGACGACCGAGCCGCCCGAGGGCAGTTGCACCGTGCGGGAGTAGGCCGTTTCGATCTGGTGTTCGATCTGGAAACGCGAGAAGAGCGGGGTGTCGTCGCGGTAGCGCTTCACGCGCTGCACATGATCCGGCATCACCACGCTCATGAAGGCCGTGGCCTGCTGCGTGATTTCGTCGGTATCGATGAGGATTTCGCCGATGTCCGAGGAGAAGTAGTCGCGGATGGCGCGGATGACCAGGGTCGATTCCTGATAGATCAGGACCGGCGCTTCATGCGTCTTGGAGGCTTCGTCGATGGCGGTCCAGAGCTGCATCAGGTAGGACATGTCCCACTGCAGCTCTTCGACCGAGCGGCCGATGCCGGCGGTGCGCGCGATGATGCTCATGCCCGTGGGCACATTGAGCTGTTCCATCGTTTCGCGCAGTTCCTGGCGATCCTCGCCCTCGACGCGGCGCGATACGCCACCGCCGCGGGGATTGTTGGGCATCAGAACCAGATAGCGGCCGGCCAGCGAGATGAACGTGGTGAGGGCAGCGCCCTTGTTGCCGCGCTCTTCTTTTTCGACCTGAACGATGAGTTCCTGGCCTTCGCGCAGGGCGTCCTGGATACGGGCGGTGCGAACGTCCACGCCTTCTTTGAAGTACGTGCGGGCAACTTCCTTGAACGGCAAAAAGCCGTGGCGATCTTCGCCGTAATTTACGAAGCAGGCTTCAAGGCCCGGTTCGATACGTGTGATCACGCCTTTGGAGATGTTGCCTTTGCGTTGTTCACGCCCGGCAGTCTCGATGTCGAGGTCGATGAGTTTTTGACCGTCGACAATCGCAACGCGCAGTTCTTCCTGGTGCGTTGCATTGAACAGCATGCGCTTCATGAGTGAGTTCTCCGTTGTCATGACGCGCCGATATCGGCGCGTGACCCCGGGTCACCCGTTTGGGCGGATTGAAGCAGGCAAGAAGCGGACCGTTCCCGGGTTCGTAGCCGGGCGTGTCCGCTGATTCAGGCGGGCACGACGTGCCGGTCGGCACGCGGTTCGGTCAGCAGGGGAGTCTGAGTCACGGATTGTGGTCGACCATAAAAAATGCTGTGAGAACGACAGCCGCGGCGGCAATGACGATGCCTCGCGCGGCTGGTGCTTTAAGTCTGGTGCATAGAAACTATGCGGCAATCTTGCTGATGCTATCAACCCTGTGCGGGAGGCGGCGCGTCGCCCGAACCGCCGGCAAATGGTGCCAGCCAGTGTTCGTCGAGGCGCGCATACACACGCTAACGGGTAACCCAAAGGCTGAAATCGGCAGGCGGTACAATAAGTGCTCCGCGCGCCAGACGGAGTTGCGATCTTTGCAAAGGATCTTGCTGTATCTGGGAGCTGACGGCGCAAAGGGCGCTTCGAAAACTCCAGGATTCTGCCGGATCGTGCAAGGTACGCACCTCGACATCAGGCGGCTTGTTTCAGCCTCGTGAAGGCTGGCCCGATTATATGCCGCTTTCAGTGATGCGCAAAGAAACTTCCGTCCCCAATACTTCCCCCGCTGTCCGCATGATCGAGATCGGTCCCGAAGAGGCCGGCCAACGTCTGGATAACTTCCTTGTGCGCGAATGCAAGGGCGTGCCGAAAAGCCATCTGTACAAAGCCATTCGGGGCGGACAGGTGCGCATCAACAAGGGCCGCACCGCCGTCGATTATCGGCTGGCCGAGGGCGATGTCGTGCGGATTCCGCCGTTGCGGTTGCCCGCGCCCGGCACGCCGCGCAAAGTGCCCGGCGCCGTGTTCCCCACCGTTTATGAAGACGACGCCATGCTGGTGATCGACAAGCCGGCCGGTACGGCCGTTCACGGCGGCAGCGGCGTGGCGTTTGGCGTCATCGAGCAAATGCGGGCCGCTCGCCCCGAAGCCAAGTTTCTCGAACTCGTGCACCGGCTCGACCGTGACACCTCCGGCCTGCTCATGATTGCCAAGAAGCGCAATGCGCTGGTGGCCCTGCACGACATGTTGCGCGAGGGCCGGAGCCAGAAGCACTATTACGCCCTCGTGTGCGGCGATTGGCAAAACGACCGCCAGCATATCCGTCTGCCGCTGCTCAAATGGACCACCCAAAGCGGCGAGCGCCGCGTCAAGGTGGACGAGAGCGGCAAGGCGGCGCACACGATCGTCACGCTCAAGCAGCGTCTGGGCCGTTACAGCCTGGTCGATGCCGAGCTGCGCACGGGGCGCACGCATCAGATTCGCGTGCATCTGGCTTCCAGCGGCTTTCCGATCGTCGGCGACGACAAGTACGGCGACGATGCCGTGCGGGAAGCCTTTGCACGCCAGGGCTTTACCCGTATGTTTCTGCATGCCCATTCGCTGGCGCTGGCCCATCCGCTTACCGGCGAGCCGCTGAACCTGGCTGCGCCGCTGCCGGCGGCGTGCCTGTCCGTCCTACAAAAACTGGAGTCGCTGTAATCATGCCGTATTCGTTGGTGATATTCGATTGGGACGGCACGCTGATGGATTCGACGCACAGTATCGTCGCGGCGATCCAGGGTGCGTGTCGCGACCTGGACCTGCCGGTGCCGTCCAACGACAGCGCGAGCTGGGTCATCGGCCTGTCGCTCGAGGCGGCCTTGAGAAGTGCCGTGCCGGAATTGCGCGACGAGCAGCTCCCCGAGTTCCTGAACCGCTACCGCATTCATTATTTGCTGCGCGATCCTGAGCTGCGCCTCTTCGACGGTGTGATGGAATTGTTGGCCACGCTCTCGGGCATGGGCACCAAGCTCGCCGTGGCAACCGGCAAGAGCCGGGTCGGCCTGGATCGGGCGCTGGCGGCAACCGCCTTGCGTCCCGTCTTCGACGCCACGCGGTGCGCCGACGAAACGTTCAGCAAGCCGCACCCCGGCATGCTGTTCGAATTGATGGCGGTGCTGGACGTGCAGCCCGAGGAAGTGATCATGATCGGCGATACCTCGCACGACCTGCGCATGGCCACCAATGCTGGCGTGCATGGGCTGGCGGTGACCTACGGCGCGCATGCGCGTGCGGAGCTCGAGTCGTGCGCGCCCCAGGCGATCGTCAACAACGTGGCCGAGATGCGCGAGTGGCTGGTGCCGCGCATCGCCGGGCGTGTCGCTGCAGCGGGCTGAAGGCAGCGGCGGTCGGGCCGGCAACAAGCTGAGGCCTGCAAAAATCTGAGGCCTGCAACAAGCTCAGCATGGCCCCAGGCTCAGACTGCTCCAAGCTCAGGCCGGCATCGTGCCCGGGCTGGGTGTCTTGTTTACGACGGCAGCAAGTGCGGGCCAGAGGCAAGCTCGGATCCAAAGGCGGTCGAGGCGCGTAATGTGTTGCGCGCCGCCATCACGTTGTTTCCATTGGCTTCTGCGCTTGGAAGAACTCTTTCCAGCCGGTGCGGTCATACGGCATCATGCTTTGGCTACAACCGCAATTACCGCGCACGCCGCCAGTCGGCGCGCTACTGGGAGATGGACCGTGCTGATCAAGAAACCCGCCGACGTCCTGCCGTCAGAAATAACGTCTGAAGCCGTGTGGCGCGCGCGCCGCGAATGGATGTTGCGCATGGGTGCGGGAGCCGCGGCGGTCGGCGTAGGCGGATTGAGCGGGCGCCAGGCGTTCGCGGCCGACGGACCCACCGGTGAGGTGCTGCAAGCCACCCCGAATCCCCAGTTTTCGGTGATGGAAAAGCAGACGCCGTTTTCGGACGTCACCTCCTACAACAACTACTACGAATTTGGCCTGGATAAAGGCGACCCGGCAAAATATGCCGGCAAGCTCAAGACGCGCCCGTGGACGGTCAGTATCGAGGGCGAGGTCGGCAAACCCAAAACGTTCGATATCGATGAGCTGCTCAAGCTCGCGCCGATGGAAGAGCGCATCTACCGGCTGCGCTGCGTCGAGGGCTGGTCGATGGTCATCCCTTGGGTGGGCTATTCGCTGTCGGCGCTGCTCAAGCAGGTCGAGCCTACCGGCAATGCGAAATTCGTCGAGTTCGTGACTGCCGTGCAGCCCGACACGATGCCGGGCGTGCGTTCCGGGGTTCTTGGCTGGCCCTACGTGGAAGGCCTGCGGATGGACGAAGCCATGCATCCGTTGACCTTGCTGGCATTCGGCGTCTACGGTCGGGTGCTGCCCAATCAGAATGGCGCGCCGCTGCGCTTGATGGTGCCGTGGAAGTACGGGTTCAAATCGGCCAAGTCGCTCGTGAGGATCCGCCTGGTGTCCGAGCAGCCCAAAACGGCCTGGATCAAGGCTGCCGCGCAAGAGTATGGCTTTTACGCGAACGTCAATCCAAGTGTGCCGCATCCGCGTTGGAGCCAGGCCACCGAGCGCCGCATCGGCGAGGATGGCCTTTTTACGCCGAAGCGCAAAACCTTGATGTTCAACGGCTATGGCGATCAGGTGGCATCGCTGTATGCCGGCCTCGATCTGAAGCAAAACTACTGAGTCCAACGTGGTTGAAAAATCCGTGCGTCCCGACCTGTCGCGACCCGATGGCGTCGCGGCGCGAGCGTCTGCAGGAGCTCCGCGAGCGTCGGTGGCCGGGGCTGCGCGCGCAGCATCCCCCAACTGGTCGGCGAAAACCATCAGTCGATTCAAGCCCTTGCTGTTTCTGCTGGGGCTCTATCCGGTCATGCGCTGGTTCTGGCTGGGCACCCACGATGGTCTCACCGCCAACCCCGTTGAGTTTTTGACGCGGTCGTCCGGCACCTGGGCCATCGTCTGTTTGATGGTGACGTTGGCGGTGACGCCCTTGCGGCGCCTGCTCAAGCAGCCTGGTCTGGTGCGGTTGCGACGGATGTGCGGCCTGTTCGCGTTTTTTTATGCCGCTTTGCACTTTACGGCTTGGGTATATTGGGATCGCGCGCTCGATCCCTCCCTCATGATCCAAGACGTGTATGAGCGACCGTTCATCACGGTGGGGTTTGCCGCGTTCGTCTTGCTCTGTCTCTTGGCTGCGACTTCCACGCAAGGGTGGATGAGGCGATTGGGCAAGCGGTGGCAGAAACTGCACCGCGCCGTTTACCTGATCGGCGGTCTGGTCGTGCTGCATTACTGGTGGCACAAGGCGGGCAAGAACGACTTCTTCGAGCCCAGCATCTATGCCGGCATCCTGGCCTTGCTCTTGGGATTTCGCGTGGTCGTCTGGTTGCGTAATCGCGCGGCGGCGCGGTAGAGCGCCGCATGCGGTTTAGCGTCGCCTGCAACACGCTACGCTGAGCCGGCCCGCCACATCAACGGCCGAAGCGACGCCGCCATTTACCCGGCATCGCTTGCGTTGCACTTGCGCCATGCCACGTTGCACGTGACCCGTCCGACCTACCTACCACTTGAAACCTGCGACACGACGCAGCGGCAACGCAGGATGCTGCTATTCCAATGCTGAAAGAATGGCGGCCGTCTCGATATCGGGCTGGCCGTCGTAGCGTGCCGGCCGATAATGCATCTGGAAAGCCGCCAGCACGTTGATCGTGGCGCGGTCGAGTTGGCCATGCTGCGGCACGGCGTACCCGACCCGCGCAAGTTCGCGCTGAAACCACAGCACGTCAGGCAAGCCCGTTTGCGCCAGGCTGGCTGAGAACTGTGCGACGGTGTTGATGTCGTACCAGCGGCCGATGCCGACTTGCGCCAGCTTTTGCCACGGAAAGGCCGGGCCGGGGTCGGTTTTGCGCTGCGGTGAGGCATCGCTGTGGCCGATGATGTGCTGCGGCTTGACGTCGTGCCGGGCGGCGATTTCGCGAATCAGACGAATCAGCAGCGATACCTGCGCATCCGAGTACGGCTGCCATTGGGTGCCGATCGGACCCATATTGACGATCTCGATGCCGATCGAACTCGTGTTCAGCCACGATTGCCCATACCAGGAGCCGTCGCCCGCATGCCAGGCATTGCGCGTTTCGTCGACCAGCCGATAGGCCTTGGGCGCGCGATCGTCGGTGATCAGATAATGGGAGCTCACTTGCCCTTGGGACAGCACCTTCAGCGACCGCGCCGTGTCCCCGGCCGTGTAGTGCAGCATGATGTACCGCACGCGGCTGTTCTGCCCCTGGGCGGTAATCGACGTATCCAGCGGCACCGTTTTGGGTGCGCTGGCGCAGCCGGCCAAGAGGGCCAGTGCGGCCAGGGCCAGTGCCGGTCGCAGGGTGCGCCCGTGCGACCGGGCGAAGGCAGGCGCACTGGCAGATCCAAAAACGGTACCCAGGTAACTCGCGATCATGCCGGCTTCGCCAAATACAAAAACAACGTCGGTTGCTTGTCCAGATCGGGCGCAGGCGCTTTCTTCCATTCCGCCACAGTGCGGGTCGCCACGTATTCGAGATCGGTGGACAGCGACCGGGCCACGCACAGGCGCGTATCGCCGCGCAGGGCCGCGAGCAGCGTGGTGAACATCGCCGCATTGCGATAAGGCGTTTCGATCAGCATCTGCGTTTGATTGCCGCGCGCGGAGAGCCCTTCCCAAGTGCGTAATTGCTTGGCGCGTTCGGTGGCATCGATCGGCGCGTAGCCGTGGAAGGCAAAGCGCTGTCCATCCAGGCCGCTGGCCATCAGGCCCAGCAGGATGGAGGAGGGGCCCACCCAAGGCCGAACGGTCAGGCCGGCGCGGTGTGCCGCGGCGACCACGCGGGCGCCCGGATCGGCGACGGCCGGGCAGCCGGCTTCCGATACCAGCCCGATGTCACGTCCGGCCGAGAGCGGCGCAAGCCATTCCGCGATCTCGCGTTCGTCTGTTTTTTCGGACAGCGTATGTACCGTGATGTCTTGCAGCGGGCGTACGGTGCCGATCTGCTTCAGAAAGGCGCGTGCGGTTTTCGCGTTTTCAGCGATATAGATTTCCAGGCTGCCGGCAAGTGTACGCACGTCGGCCGGGAGCCAGCGCTCGACGGGCGCGTCGCCCAGGCTGACGGGGATCAGGTGAAGCTGGCCGGCGCTCACAAGGCAGCCTTGGGCGTGCGTGCCAATGGCTGTGCGGCAAAGAGCAGTGGATCGAGTCCAAAGCGCGCCAGCATCCCGGTCAAGGCGATCAACGGCAGCCCGATGATGGCCGTGGGATCGTCGCTGGTCATGCCGCTCATCAGGGCGATGCCCAGGCCTTCGGCCTTGGCGCTACCGGCTGTGTCGTAGGGCTGCTCTTTGTTCAGATAGGCTTCAATCGCCGCTTCGCTCAGTTTGCGAAAGCGGCATTGCGTCACGATATCGGCATGTTCGATCTGCTCGCCGTCCGTGACGGCCAAGGCGCTGTGAAAGTCCACGGTGCGGCCGGACATGCTGCGCAATTGCTCGCGGGCACGCTCGAAATTGCCGGGCTTGCCCAGCGGCGTGCCGTCGATGGTGGCAACCTGATCCGAGCCGATGACGATGGCGCCGGGGTAGCGTTTGGCCACTGTTTGAGCCTTCTCGATCGATAATCTCAGCGCCAGCGCATGCGGCGGTTCGCCCGAGTGTGGCGTTTCGTCCACATCGGGCGCCACGCTCGCGAATGGAATGCCGAGACGCCCGAGCATCTCCCTGCGATAGCGGGAGGACGAGGCAAGAATGAGGCGGGGCGATTCGAGAGACATGCGTATGAGGGGCCTGGTCAAGTGCGGAAAGAGGGGCGCGGGCGGCGATATCAGGGAGCACAGTCGCGTGGCGTTTGACGCTGCTGTTCGCTCCGAAGTATCATCTATCGTTTTCCGCGGCATTTTCGCACAAGTGTGAATAACACAGCGTGCGAAGACATCGACCGCTCGCCTCATCGAGGCTGCGCTCGGGAAGGGTAAAAAAAGCAGAGGTTGGAAGGTTGAGGTGAAAAACCGATGGCTGAAAAGCGCGTGGGTTTTGTGCCAGGCCTTCGAACCACACCTTTGAGCCGCGCAACAGATTGCGTGAGCGTATCGCGTATACGAATAGGTTGGCCATTTGGCTGGAAGTAGGTTGGCTGCAAAGCCGGCGACTCCGGCGGGCGGCTCGCTGTCATGCAACACACAAGGCAAATACATGGATGAAGGAAAGACGGGCCGCGGGTCGGGGCGAAAGTCCGGTGAACACGGCACGAACATCGACGTCTTTGCTTTGGCGCGCGAAGGTACGCAGGTCGAGGGCTCATTGCCCATCGTTCGTTTCTCCCGGGTGATCGAAGATCTTCCCGAGCAGGCGGGCGATGGCGGTCAAGCCGTCTCGTGGTCGGCGAAAGGCAGCAAGGATAGCGCGGGTCAGTCACTTCTGACCCTGCACATCCAGGCGCGTCCGTTGTTGATCTGCCAGCGATGCCTCGCGCCGTTCGTTTACCCGGTCGACACCTCGGTCACGGTGCAGTTGGTGCAGTCGGCCAACGAGCTCGATGCTGAAGATGTAGGGCTGGGACTGCAGTCCGACGATGAAGAGGCGCTTGAAGCGCCTGAAAAGATCGTCGGCTCGCATCGTTTCGATGTATTGGCTTTGGTCGAAGACGAATTGCTCTTGAGCATTCCGTTCGTACCCAAGCATGACGTGTGTCCGGATGCGCCGTTGGTTGAAGCCGACGACGAACCCGAAGAAGCGGCGCCCCGAAAGTCGCCGTTTGCAGTGCTGGAAAACCTGAAGCAAAAACTTTGAGATCACTATCGGGCGCTTCGCGTACAATGCGCCCGGTTTCTAGGAGTCATCATGGCCGTTCAACAAAACAAGAAGTCCCCCTCCAAGCGCGGTATGCACCGCTCGCACGATTTTCTGGTCAATCCCCCGACGGCCATCGAGCCGACGACGGGCGAAGCCCATCTGCGTCACCACATCAGCCCCACCGGCGTGTATCGTGGCCGCAAGATCTTCAAGACCAAGGCCGACGAATAAATCGCCTTGAAAGGGCGATCGTCTGTCCGGCATTGTGCTGGGCTGCCACTTCCGCTGATGCAGTAATTCCGTGATACGTATTGCGATTGATTGCATGGGCGGCGATGCTGGCTTGCCCGTTACCGTGCCCGCCGCGCTTGCATTCGCGCGCCGCTTCCCCGATACCGCTTTGCTGCTGGTAGGGCGTGCGGCCGAGATCGAGCAGGCGCTTTCCCTCGAGAGCGATGTGCCGCGCGAGCGGATCGAAATCGTCTCCGCGACCGAGGTCGTGGAAATGGACGATTCGGTCGAGATCGCTCTGCGCCGCAAGAAAGACTCGTCCATGCGCCTTGCCGCCCAAGCGGTCAAGGATGGGCGCGCCGACGCCTGTGTGTCTGCAGGCAATACCGGCGCGTGGATGGCGATCTCGCGATATATCCTCAAGACGCTGGACGGCATCGATCGTCCGGCGATCGCGACGTCGATTCCCAATCAACTCGGTCGGGCGACGACCGTGCTCGACCTGGGCGCGAATGTCGACTGTACGGCCGAGCACCTGCTGCAATTCGCGATCATGGGGTCGGCGTTGTCCCAGACTGTCGACCATATCGAGCGGCCCAGCGTTGGGCTGCTCAATATTGGTGAAGAAGTCATCAAGGGCAACGAAGTCGTGAAGGAAGCGGCCGAGCTTCTGCGCGCCAGCCCGCTCAATTTCTACGGCAATGTCGAAGGCGACGATATCTTCAAAGGTACCGTCGACGTCGTCGTGTGCGATGGCTTCGTCGGCAACGTGGTGCTCAAGTCGGTCGAAGGATTGGCCAAGATGTTGAGCAGCATCATCCGCGAAGAATTCAAACGCAACCTGTTGACGCTCATCGCCGGCGCGATCGCCAGCCCTGTGCTCAACCGGCTGCGCAAGCGCGTCGATAATCGGCAGTACAACGGCGCAGCCTTGCTGGGCCTGCGCGGCGTGGTCATCAAGAGCCACGGTTCGGCCGATGCTTACGCATTTGGGTTCGCTTTGCAGCGCGCACGCGAGGCCGTTGCCAGTAAACTGCTGGATCGCACAGCGCAAGCGGTGGCGCAACTGACGCGCAGCGTGCAGGTGCCGCCTGTCGTCCAGGCACTGCCGCCCGCCGTCGGCGACACCGTCTCGCCGTAACACCTACAACATGGATCGAACCATGACCTACGCTGTCATTGCGGGCTCGGGTAGTTTCTTGCCCGAACGTGTCGTCTCCAACGACGCGCTGGCGGCCGAACTGGCCGAGCGCGGCATCGAGACCTCCGATCAGTGGATCGTCGAGCGTACCGGTATCCGTCAACGCCACCTGGCCGAGCGTGGCGTCACCACCAGCGCCTTGGCCACACACGCTGCGCGCCGCGCGCTTGAAGACGCCGGCGTCACCGCTGCCGACGTCGATCTCATCATCGTCGCCACCTCCACCCCCGATTTTGTCTTTCCCAGCACGGCATGTCTGGTGCAGGCGGAGATCGGCGCGAAAGGGGCGGCCGCCTTCGACGTGCAAGCGGTGTGCAGCGGTTTCGTCTACGCGCTTACCACTGCCGACAGCTTCGTGCGTGCCGGCCGGTCGAAATGCGCATTGGTCATTGGCGCAGAAGTCTTTTCGCGCATCCTGGATTGGAACGACCGCGGCACGTGCGTGCTGTTCGGCGACGGCGCGGGCGCCGTGGTGCTCAAGGCGTCGGATGAACCCGGCATCATCGCCGCGCAATTGAACGCCGACGGCAGTCAGACGCATATTCTGTGCGCCGCGGGCAACGTCGCCTATGGCGAAGTGACCGGCGATCCGTTTTTGCGCATGGACGGCCAGGCGGTCTTCAAGCAGGCCGTCACCGTGCTGGATAAATCGGCTCGCAAAGTATGCGAGGATGCGGGCATCGCCTTGTCCGACGTCGACTGGCTGATTCCGCACCAAGCCAATGTGCGTATCCTCAATTTCCTGGCCCGCAAGCTCGATATGCCGCTCGAACGCGTGATCGTGACCGTGGATACGCATGCCAACACCTCGGCCGCAAGCGTGCCGCTGGCGCTGGATGCGGCGCGCCGCGACGGTCGTGTCAAGGCCGGGCAAACCGTGCTGCTGCAAGGCGTGGGCGGTGGGTTCACCTGGGGCTCCGTGCTCGCCAAGATGTGATGGCCACGTGCGGCGTGACGTCGTTGCGCCGTTGCCCCGCTAGTCCGCGCAGACGCGGTCTGGCGCGACATCTTTTCGAAAATTCCTTTATCGGTTATTGCTCGACATGACATTTGCATTCGTATTTCCGGGGCAGGGTTCACAATCGATCGGCATGTTGGACGCCTGGGCGGGTAACGCTGCCGTGGCTGACGTGCTGGCGCGCGCCAATCAAGCGTTGGGCGAAGACGTCGCTGCGCTGATCGCACAAGGACCGGCGGAACAGCTCAATCTCACGACGCATACGCAGCCCGCGATGCTGACGGCCGGTGCGGCCGTATACGCGGCATGGGTCGCTGCCGGCGGCCCCGCGCCCGCCCTCGTGGCCGGTCACAGCTTGGGCGAGTACGCGGCGCTCACCGCAGCCGGCGCGTTGAAGCTCGAAGACGCTGTGCGCCTGGTGCGCATTCGCGCCGATGCCATGCAAGCCGCCGTACCGGTGGGCGAGGGTGGCATGGCCGCCGTGCTCGGCCTGGACGACGCCGCCGTGATCGCCGCGTGTGCGTCCGCCGCGCAAGGCCAGATTGTCGAAGCCGTCAATTTCAATGCGCCTGCCCAGGTGGTGATCGCCGGGCACAAGGCGGCGGTCGAACGCGCCTGCGAGGCGGCTCGGGCTGCCGGGGCCAAGCGTGCGCTCATGTTGCCGGTGTCCGCGCCGTTTCACTCCAGCCTGCTGCGTCCTGCGGCCGAGGTCCTGGCCCGCGCATTGGCCGAGGTCGATGTGCAGTCGCCGCGCATTCAGGTGCTCAATAACGTCGATGTTGCCACGCCCGATGCGCCTGACGCGATTCGCGATGCCTTGGTGCGTCAAGCCTGGCATCCCGTGCGTTGGGTTGAAACCATTCAAGCCATGGAAGCGCGCGGCGTGACGCACATCATCGAGTGCGGCCCGGGCAAGGTGCTCACTGGCCTGACCAAGCGTATCGGCAGCAATCTCATCGGGTTGGCCATTACCGACCCGGCTTCGCTTGACGCCGCGCTGGCCGCGGTTTCGGAGAAATAAGATGACCACAGCACAACAGCCGCTCGCCGGCAAGACGGCCCTTGTTACGGGTGCGACCCGCGGTATCGGCCAAGCGATTGCGCTGGCCCTGGCCGGCCAGGGCGCGACCGTGATCGGCACCGCCACCTCCGACTCGGGCGCAGCGCGCATCAATGACACGCTGGCGCCGTTCGGTGGCCGCGGCGTGGTGCTCAACGTAACGGATGCTGCGGCAACCGACGCGTTGCTCGACCAACTGAGCAAAGAAAGCGGTGGGCCCCATATTCTCGTCAACAACGCGGGCATTACGCGCGATACGTTGGCGATGCGCATGAAAGATGAAGACTGGTCCGCCGTGCTGGACACCAATCTGACCGCGGTTTTCCGCCTGTCGCGCGGCGTGCTGCGTGGCATGATGAAGGCCCGCTGGGGGCGTATCATCAACGTCACTTCGGTTGTGGGTGAGAGCGGCAATCCGGGTCAAGCCAACTACGCCGCCGCCAAGGCTGGCGTGGCCGGCATGGCGCGCGCGTTGGCCCGAGAGTTGGGCAGCCGCAACATTACCGTCAACTGCGTGGCGCCGGGTTTTATCGATACCGACATGACCCGTGCACTGGGCGAAGCGCAGACCACGGCGCTGTTGCAACAGATTCCGCTGGGTCGTTTGGGTTCGCCCGATGACGTCGCGCAAGCAGTCGTTTTCCTCGCCGGACCGGGCGCAGGGTACATTACGGGCTCGACGTTGCACGTCAACGGCGGAATGTATATGTAAAGTCGTCGGAACCGGCGGGTCGCGCGAGAAGCCTCAGGGCGCGTGCGATCCGAGGGGTTCCGGCCTTTGGAGGCCTTGCAGGCGGATGTTTTGCTCACCTTTATGAGCATCGGCGCCCGGCAAAGCTGTTTTAATCATGGCCAAGCATTTGCATTCCTTCACGCTTGGCTATAATTCGCGGGATTTTTCCCAATTGGAGAGTTGCATGGAAAGCATCGAACAGCGCGTCAAGAAGATCGTCGCTGAACAACTCGGCGTGAACGAAGCCGAGATCAAGAACGAATCCTCCTTCCTTGACGACCTCGGTGCCGATTCGCTCGACATGGTCGAGCTGGTCATGGCCCTCGAAGATGAATTCGAGACCGAGATCCCCGACGAAGAGGCTGAAAAAATCACGACCGTGCAACAAGCGATTGATTACATCAATTCGCACGGTAAGCAATAAGCCATCTATGCATGGTCGCGGAGGGCGGGCGCCACGGTGCTCGTCACTCCCGATTCGGGGCGGATTCTGGTGTCTGCGCGAACGCGGCACACCGGTGCGACAGGAGTCATCCCTGCGCGCCGGTCGTGTCTTGTTCGTATCGGAAGCGGAACCGCCTTTCTTTTGTCTGATTAGGAGTCATCCGTGAAGCGACGTGTCGTCATCACCGGATTGGGTGTCATTTCTCCCGTAGGGAACGACCTTTCCAGCGCTTGGGACAATATCGTCAACGGACGTTCCGGCATCGACCGTATTACGCGTTTCGATCCGTCGCCGTTAACGACGACCATCGCAGGCGAGGTCAAGAACTTCGACATCACCGAATATGTGCCCGCCAAAGAGGCGCGCCAGATGGATACGTTTATCCATTACGGCCTTGCGGCCGGCGTGCAAGCCTGGCGCGATAGCGGTCTCGAAATCACCGAAGCCAACGCCGATCGCGTTGGCGTTCTGGTGGGGTCGGGTATCGGCGGCCTGCCGCGCATCGAAGATACGCAAACCGAATATCTGGCGCGCGGTCCGCGTCGCATTTCGCCGTTCTTCGTACCCGGTTCGTTGATCAATCTGATCTCCGGTCAGTTGTCGATCATGTTCGGCATGAAGGGTCCCAGCTATGCGGTCGTTTCCGCGTGCACGACCGGATTGCACTGCATTGGCGATGCCGGCCGTCTGATCGAGTACGGCGACGCCGACGTCATGTTGGCCGGCGGTGCGGAAGCCACCGTGTCCCCCTTGGGCATTGGCGGTTTCGCGGCGATGCGCGCGCTTTCCACGCGCAACGACGATCCGCAGACGGCCTCGCGTCCCTGGGACCGCGATCGTGACGGTTTTGTGCTGGGCGAGGGCGCAGGCGTATTGGTGCTCGAAGAGTACGAACATGCCAAGAAACGCGGTGCGCGCATTTATGGCGAGCTGGCCGGTTACGGCATGAGCTCGGACGCGCATCACATTACCGCGCCCGACAAGGACGGTCCGCGCCGCGGTGTTGCCAATGCTTTGCGCAATGGCGGCATCAATGCGGATGAAGTGTCCTACGTCAACGCGCACGGCACGTCGACGCCGTTGGGCGATAAGAACGAAACCGAGGCGCTCAAGCTCGCTTTCGGCGATCACGCCAAGAAGCTCACCGTCAATTCGACCAAGTCGATGACCGGGCACTTGCTGGGCGCCGCTGGGGGGATCGAAGCCGTATTCACGACGCTGGCGGTCTACAACCAGATCTCGCCGCCCACGATCAACATCTTCAATCAAGATCCCGAGTGCGATCTCGATTACTGCGCCAATCAGGCGCGCGAGATGAAGATCGAGGTCGCGTTGTCGAATTCGTTCGGTTTCGGTGGCACCAACGGCTCGATGGCTGTTCGTCGGGTCTGACGCGTGTCGCGTAAGCCTCGCCTTGAGCCTGTGGTGACCGCACCCGTACGCGCCGTGTTGGCTTGGCGCGTATTGGGTGCATGCATCGCGGCCAGCGCCGTCGCCGCCATGTCCTGGTCGGCCTGGCGGTCGGGGTCGCCGCTCGCATGGGCCTTCGTTATTGCCGTAGCAGTAGGCACCGTTGCGTGCGTCGGATATCTCCGGGCGCGCGGATCGCGCACGCCTGCTGTGCGCGCCGTACGTGTGTTGCCTCGCGGGACATGGCAGGTTCGCCAGGGCCGTACGTGGCGTGCGGTGGATATCGAACGCTGTGTGCGCGCCGGTGGCATGCTCACTTTTCATGCCGCCGTGCATCGCCTCACGCCCGTCGGCGCGGGCGAATCGCGCGCGTTGTCGTTTACCGTCAGACGCGGCCGGTTGTCGGCTGAGCGTTGGCGCAAGCTGTGTGTCAGTGTGGCGGTCTGGGCCGCCAGGCCGGCGCGCGAAGCGGAGTTCGCATGACTTCCGAACGCGAAGCCGACGCCGAACTCGTTGCCCGCGTCCAGCGCGGCGACAAAAAAGCATTCGATCTGCTGGTCCTCAAATACCAGCGCAAGATCATGCGCCTTCTGGCGCGGATGATTCGCGACCCGTCCGAGATCGAGGACGTGGCGCAAGAGGCCTTCATCAAGGCGTATCGCGCGTTGCCGCAGTTTCGCGGCGATAGTGCGTTTTACACCTGGCTTTATCGAATCGCGATCAATACGGCACGAAACTGGTTATCGTCGTCGGGCAGGCGGCCGAGCGCACCAAATGCGCTCGAAACGGAAGACGGTGAAACTTTTAACGAAACCGACAACCTAACAGACAACAGCACGCCCGAATCCGAGTATGCCAGCCGTGAAATCGCTCAAACGGTCAATGCCGCTATCCAGGCCTTGCCCGAGGAATTGCGTACCGCCATCGTCCTGCGGGAGATGGAAGGTATGAGTTACGAAGACATCGCCCAGACTATGGACTGCCCGATCGGTACGGTGCGGTCGCGTATTTTTCGCGCGCGAGAAGCGATCGCCACAAAGCTGCGTCCCTTGCTTGGCACCGATGCCGAGCGTCGCTGGTAAGGAGCCGAATCATGCAAACCGCTACGCAAACCCCTGCTGCCCAATCGCCAAGCAATAAAGAACTTCTGTCCGCCTGGATGGACGGCGACGCCTTTGGCGAGGAAGAACTCGACGCAGGTCTCATGCATCGCCATCGCGATACGTGGGATACCTACCACCTGATCGGCGACGTCATGCGCAGCCGCGATCTTGCCATTACCCCCACGGATGCGTTTCAGACGCGTCTGTCACGTGCGCTCGATGCCGAGCTGCCGATCGTGGCCGCGCCACGCCGGCGCATGCCCTGGCGGATGGGATTTTCCGGCTTTGCCGTCGCCGCGGCGGTAGCCACGGTGGTCTGGGTGTCGCAGCCTTACTTCGAAACCGGCGTACGCACCGGTGGCGGGCAGGTGCTGGCCGATGCCGGCAGCCCGGCACCGATGGATGCGGGCTTGCGCGATTATCTCGAAGCCCATCGTCAGATGGCAGGCCCCAGCGCCGTGCGTCAAGTGTCGTTCGAAGCAGGGATGGGGCGCTGATGGCGTTGCTTTCCCTTGTGCGCTGGCCGGTCAGGCGTCAGCACAGCTCCGGGGAAACCGGAACGCGCGGCCGCGGGCGTGCAGGCATCGCAGCCGCCACGCTCGGCGCCTTGTTGACCATGCATATGTGCATCGGCTTTGCCGCCGATACGCGCGTGCCCACATCGGACGATCCTGTCGCGCTGCTTGCGCGTATCCAGCAGGCTGCGCGCAAGCTCGATTATGCCGGCGTCTTTGTGTACAGCCAGGGTGAGTTCACGCAATCGTCACGCATTGTGCATATGTTGGACGGCACCGGCGAGCGCGAACGGCTCGAGGTGCTCGACGGCCAGCCGCGCGAGTATCTGCGTCACAACGACGATGTGCAATGCCTGATGCCCGAGCGCAAAACCGTGCGCCTGGAACGGCGCCGGGGCGATCGTTTTCCCGGGTTGTTGTTGGGCGATCCCGCCGGGTTGGCCAACCATTACGATATCCGCGCCGATGAGAAGATGCATCGCGTGGCGGGTCGTCAATGCCGCTTGATTCTCATCGAGCCGCGCGACGGTCTGCGTTACGGTTATCGCTTGTGCGCGGATACCGAAACCAATCTGCTCGTGAAAGCGCAAACGGTCTCGGCCAATAAGGCCGTGGTCGAACAGGTGATTTTCACGTCGCTGCGCATCGGCGCCGGCATCCAGTCCGATGCGCTCAAGTCCCCGTGGGAAACCCGCGATTGGGAAGTGCAGCAGACCGATATGACGCCGGTCGACCTCACCGCCAAGGGCTGGCGCGTTCCTGCGCCGCCGGGCTTCGTGAGCGTGATGCAGGTGGGCCGCAAGATGAAGCGCGGCGGTGTGAGTCAGATGGTGCTGTCCGATGGGCTGGCTGCCATTTCGGTATTCATCGAGCCTTATGATGCGCAAATGCACGGTCAACGTCCCGAAGGCGGCGAGCGCCAAGGCGCCATCAATGTCTTCGGCACGCGCATTGCGAATTTCTGGCTGACCGCCTTGGGCGAAGTGCCCATGGAAACCTTGCGTCAGGTGGCCGAGTCGACGGAATACGTTCCGCTTCCCGCGCCTTGAGTTGTCCTGCAAACTGGCGCTTGGTCGCCAGTCGTTTTACTACCGGAGTTCCGCAATGCACCCGAAGATGACGACGACGCCTGTGATGCGCCGCGCAGTAATCACGATTCTGACGGCCGCGTTAGCCAGTGGCGCCGCATTGCCCACCGCTTATGCCCAGCAGCAGGTGCAGCCTGCGTCGCCGGCCGCCGGCCCCACGATCACGTTGCCCGACTTCACGACCATCGTCGAGAAGGCCGATCCGGCGGTCGTCAACATCCGTACCACCGCAACGATCCCCGCGCGCGGCGGGATGGGTCCCGGACGGGGCCCGGGTGGTGGTGCCGATCCGTACGAATTGTTCCGCTGGTTCTTCGGCCCCGATTTTCAAGGCCCCGGCGATGAAGCCACGCCGGGCCAACCGTCGCCCCCGCGCGGCGTGGTGCCGCGCCGCACCCCCGCGCCCGAAGGGCAGGGCTCGGGCCGCATCGTGCCGCGTGGCGTGGGCTCGGGCTTTTTCATCTCGGAAGACGGCTACATCCTGACCAACAATCATGTGGTCAGCGAAGCCACGGATATCTACGTCACGTTGACCGATGGCCGCGAGTTCAAGGCCAAGGTCATCGGTACCGACGAGCGCACCGATGTGGCATTGATCAAGGTCGACGCCAAGGAAATGGCCACGTTGCCGATCGGCAACCCCGGTACGCTCAAGAAGGGCAACTGGGTACTGGCGATCGGTTCGCCGTTTGGCCTGGATTCGACCGTGACCTCCGGTATCGTCAGCGCCATCGGTCGCGACACGGGCGAATACCTGCCCTTCATTCAAACCGACGTCGCGGTCAATCCTGGCAACTCGGGTGGCCCCTTGCTCAATATGCAGGGCCAGGTCGTGGGGATCAATTCGCAGATCGTGTCGCGCAGCGGCGGTTTCATGGGCATTTCGCTCGCGATCCCCATCGACGAAGCGATGCGTGTGGTCGAGCAACTGCGCACGAATGGCCGTGTGACGCGCGGCCTGATCGGCGTGCAGATCGGCGAAGTCGGCAAGGAAGTCGCCGATGCGCTGGGATTGCCCAAGGCCGAGGGCGCGTTGGTCAGCAGCGTGCAGGCGGGCGGCTCGGCCGATACGGCTGGCGTGCAGCCGGGCGACGTCATTCTCAAATTCGGCGACCACGCGATCGCGCGCTGGTCGGATCTGCCGCGTGTGGTGGGTGAAACGCGTCCGGGCACCAAGTCGACGATGGACGTGTGGCGCCGCGGCAAGCGCGTCACGCTCAACGTAACGGTGGCCGAATTGCCGGCGGCGGCGACCGCCGAAGCCGAGAAGGAAAAGGCGGTACCCGCCAAGGAAGCGCCCAATGTGATGGGCCTGACCGTGACCGAAGTGCCGGCCGAGCTGCAAAAGAAATTGCGTATCAAAGGCGGCGTGCAGGTGCGCGAAGCGCAGGGCGTAGCCGGCGCCGCCGGTATGGTGGCAGGCGATATCGTCATGGCGGTCAATCAGACCGACGTGACCGGTGTCGATCAATTCGCCAAGTTGGTCGCCGGATTGGACAAGTCCAAGGCGGCCGCGCTCCTCGTTCGACGTGCCGATCAGACCCAATGGGTGTTGATCAAGCCGGCGCCTTGACCCACCCGGCGCCACATTTGGACAACTCCGGCTAAAATGCCTGGTTGCAGCGAGGGGGGTGCAAGGCGCCCCCCTCGTTTTTGTGCGACGACATCATTTGCTTCGGCAAAGCCGCGTGCTGTATTTGCACCCGCTTTGTCGTATTACCTATACGGCCCATGCAGCATATCCGCAACTTCTCCATCATCGCCCACATCGATCACGGCAAGTCGACGCTCGCCGACCGCCTGATCCATCGCTGTGGCGGCCTGGCCGACCGTGAAATGTCGGCCCAGGTACTCGACTCGATGGACATCGAGCGCGAGCGCGGCATCACGATCAAGGCGCAAACCGCCGCCTTGCAGTACAAGGCGCAGGACGGGCAGGTCTATGCGCTCAACCTGATCGATACCCCGGGTCACGTCGACTTCTCGTATGAAGTCAGCCGGTCGTTGTCGGCCTGCGAAGGCGCGCTGCTGGTGGTCGACGCTTCTCAAGGCGTCGAGGCTCAAACGGTGGCCAACTGCTACACCGCCATCGAGCTGGGTGTGGAAGTGGTCGCCGTGCTCAACAAAATGGATTTGCCGCAAGCCGATCCGGAAAGCGCCCGCCAGGAAATCGAAGATGTGATCGGCATCGACGCGTCCAACGGCATCCTGGCCAGCGCCAAGACCGGCATGGGCATTGATGAGATTCTGGAAGCCATCGTGGCGCGCATTCCGGCGCCCAAAGGCAACGTCGATGAACCGCTGCAGGCCCTGATCATCGATTCGTGGTTCGACAACTACGTCGGCGTCGTGATGCTGGTGCGTATCGTCAACGGTACGCTCAAGCCCAAGGACAAGATTCTGCTGATGGCCGCGGGCGTCACGCACTTGTGCGAACAAGTCGGTGTGTTTACGCCCAAGTCGCAGCCGCGTCCGCATTTGTCCGCGGGCGATGTGGGTTTCGTGATCGCCGGCATCAAGGATCTGGCGCACGCGAAGGTGGGCGACACGATCACGTTGGCCGGCAAGCCTGCCGCCACCAGCTTGCCCGGTTTCAAGGAAGTGCAGCCGCAGGTGTTCGCCGGGCTCTATCCGGTCGAAAGCAGCGAGTACGACCAACTGCGCGATTCGCTCGAAAAGCTCAAGCTCAACGACGCCGCGCTCATGTTCGAGCCCGAAGTGTCGCAAGCGTTGGGCTTCGGCTTTCGTTGCGGCTTCCTGGGCTTGCTGCACATGGAGATCGTGCAGGAGCGCCTGGAGCGTGAGTTCGACATGGACATCATCACCACCGCGCCGTCGGTGGTGTATGAAGTGGTCAAGCGAGATGGCGAGGTCATCAGCGTCGAAAGCCCGTCGCGGATGCCTGAAGTGGGCTACATCGAAGAAATTCGCGAGCCGATTGTCAACGTCACGCTGTTCATGCCGCAAGAGTACGTGGGTCCGGTCATGACCCTGTGCAACAACAAGCGCGGCAATCAGATGAATATGAGTTATCACGGCCGCCAGGTGCACTTGGTGTACGAGATGCCATTGGCGGAAATCGTGCTCGACTTCTTCGATAAGCTGAAGTCCGTGTCGCGGGGCTATGCGTCGATGGACTACGAGTTTCTCGAGTACCGCACGGCTGACGTGGTCAAGGTCGATCTGCTCATCAACAGCGATCGCGTGGACGCGTTGGCGGTGATCGTTCACCGTGCCAATGCGCGTTTTCGCGCGCGCGACGTGGTGTCGCGCATGCGTGCACTCATCCCGCGTCAGATGTATGACGTGGCGATCCAGGCCGCCATCGGCGCCGAGATCATCGCACGCGAAAACGTAAAGGCGCTGCGCAAGAACGTGCTGGCCAAGTGCTACGGCGGCGACATCAGCCGCAAGAAGAAGCTCCTCGAAAAGCAGAAGGCCGGTAAGAAGCGCATGAAGCAGGTCGGCAGCGTCGAGATCCCTCAAGAGGCCTTCCTGGCCATTCTGCAAGTCGAAGACAAGTGAGTCGTAACGTGTTGAATAAAGGCGGTTGGGAATGAGCTGGAACTTTGCCCTGATTCTGTTCTTGCTGCTGGTAGTGACCGGCGTGCTGTGGGCGCTGGACCTGCTGGTGTTGCGTCCGGCACGCAAACGCCGCGTGGACGCCGCGATGGCGGCCTCACCCGCCACTGCCGATCCCGCCGCACGCGAAGCGCATCGGCGCGAAGTCGTGGCCAACGTGGGCCGCGTGCCGTGGTGGATCGAGTATGCCGTCAGCTTTTTCCCGGTGATTCTGTTTGTGTTCGTGCTGCGCTCGTTCGTGGTCGAGCCGTTTCGCATTCCGTCGGGATCGATGCTGCCGACGTTGCAGTCGGGCGATCTGATCCTGGTCAACAAGTTCACCTACGGCTTGCGCCTGCCTGTGATCGACAAGAAAGTGGTCGATATCGGCGAGCCCAAGCGCGGCGACGTATTCGTATTCCGCTATCCGGTCGATCCCGATGTGGACTACATCAAGCGCGTGGTGGGATTGCCGGGCGACGATATCGCTTACCTGGACAAGACGCTGTACGTGAACGGTCAAGTCGTCGCGCATACCCGCGACGGCGACTATTACGAACCGGACCGCGTGTCCTATATCGCGCAGTTCACCGAGAAGCTCGGCGATACCGAACATCGCATCCTGCTCGACCCCGAACGCCGTCAGGATTACGGGCCGATCTGGCAATTCAACCATATGGGCAACTGCGAATACTCGCGCGCGGGCGTCCGGTGTAAAGTGCCGGAAGGGCACTACTTTGCCATGGGCGACAATCGGGATAACAGTGCCGATAGCCGTTACTGGGGTTTCGTGCCTGAGAGCAACATCGTCGGCAAAGCCTTTTTCATCTGGATGAACTTCAGCGATCTGGGCCGTATCGGTCGCTTCAACTGAACATGGCGCTCTACACCTTAGAAGCCCAGCTCGACTACCGGTTCAAGGACCAGGCTCTGCTCGAGCAGGCGGTGACCCACCGCAGCCACGGCGCGCGGCACAACGAACGCCTGGAGTTTCTGGGCGACTCGGTGCTCAACTTCGTCATCGCGGCCATCCTTTACGAGCGCTACAGCGCGATCGATGAGGGTGACCTGTCGCGCCTGCGGGCCAATCTGGTCAAGCAGGCGTCGCTCGCCGATATCGGTACCCAATTGGGCCTTTCGCAGCATCTGCGGCTGGGCGAGGGCGAGATGAAAAGCGGCGGTTTTCGCCGTCCGTCCATTCTTGCCGACACGGTTGAAGCCCTTTTTGGCGCCGTCTTTCTGGATGCGGGTTTCGATGAGGCCCGCCGCGTGGTGGCGCGCCAATACGCACCCGTGCTCGAAACGATGAATCCCGCCACGCTGGGCAAGGACGCCAAAACCCTGCTTCAGGAAACACTGCAAAGCCGTAAAATGGCGTTGCCGCTATACACGGTCATCGCCACCCATGGCGCTGCCCACAGCCAGCAATTCGAGGTCGAATGCGCCGTCCCGGCGCTTGAGATCACTGTAACGGCTGCCGGATCGAGCCGTCGTGCCGCCGAGCAGTCGGCCGCCAAACTGGCGTTGGAAGCCGTACAGGCCAAGACGCCCGCCCGCCCGGCTAAAAAAGCCAGCCGGTCACGCAAGACGACGCAACTGTCCTTGCCCGTGGCCGTCATTCAAGAGAACAAATGAGCGATACGCCTTTCCGCTGCGGTTTCGTAGCCATCGTCGGCCGTCCCAACGTGGGCAAGTCGACGCTGCTCAACGCCCTGATCGGCAGCAAGATTTCCATCGTGTCGCGCAAGGCGCAGACCACGCGCCATCGCATCCACGGTGTGCTGACGCGCGAGCACGAGCAATTCATCTTTGTCGACACCCCAGGTTTTCAAACCCGCCACGGCGGCGCGATGAACCGCATGATGAATCGTGTGGTCACCCAGGCGCTGGCGCAGGTGGATGTCACCGTGCACGTGGTCGAGGCCGGTAAATGGTCCGAGGGCGATGCCAAATTGCTGCCGCTTCTGCCGTCGCCCGAGCGCACGGTGCTGGCGATCAGCAAGATCGATCAGCTCAAGAGCAAGAACGACCTCTTTGCCTTCGTCTCGAAGATCATGGCCTTGCATCCGTTTGGTGCGGTCATCCCCGTGAGCGCGGTCAAGAACAAGCAGTTGGAGCCGTTGCTCACCGAGATCGCAGCCCGCTTGCCCGAGGGCGAAGCGATGTACGAGGAAGATACGCTTACGGATCGGCCCATGCGCTTTATCGCGGCCGAGCTCATCCGCGAAAAGATCTTTCGCTTGGTCGGCGACGAATTGCCCTACGGCTGTACCGTCGTGATCGAACAATGGGAAGAAACGAACAAGGGCGTGCACATCGCCGCCTGCATCGTGATCGAACGTGAAAGTCACAAACCGATCCTGCTCGGCGCCCGCGGCGAGCACATGAAGCGCATCGCGACCGAAGCGCGCCAGGACATGGTCAAGCTGCTCGAAAAGCCCGTTCACCTCGAGGTCTACATCAAGGTGCGCAAGGGCTGGTCCGACCGGGAAAGCGCGCTGCGCGACCTGGGATATGAGTAAACGGACAGGCGATGAGTAGAAGGGCGCACCGCGTCCAGGACAGCTTTGCCTACATGCTCCACGCCACCCCGTGGCGTGAGACCTCGTTGATCGTGCAGGCGTTTTCGCGCGATCACGGATGTGTGGCAATGGTGGCCAAGGGCGCCAAGCGCCCGTATTCGGTACTCAGACCGGTGCTGTCGGCCTTTCAGCCCTTGGCGCTGTCGTGGACCGGGTCCAATGAAGTCAAGACCCTTACGCGGGCTGAGACGGCTGGCATTCGGCCATTGACGGGGGCATCGCTGATGTCTGCCTGGTATATGAACGAACTTATCCTGCGGCTCCTGCCGCGCGAGGATGCGCATCCCGTGCTGTTCGATGCCTACGATATGGCGCTCGAACAACTTGCCTTGGGCACACGTGCCTCCAGCGCGCTGCGCCGGTTCGAGTGGACCTTGCTGCGGGAGACGGGGTATGGCATCGATGCCGACGCGCCCGATTTCGACGATCCCACCAAGGAGCCAGCTTTGCGCCGCGATTTGCGGGAACGCCTGGCCGAACAATTGGCCGGTCGGCCGCTGTCTACCCGTCAGGTATTGCTGGATCTGCAGCGGCATCTGCCGCAATAGGTTGCATGCATGCATGCGGTTGAAGGGCTTGGTTAAGGGCACTTGGCCAAAATAAGACATGATCACCCAGGCACGCACGATCGCCTGGCCAAACAAAAAGGCCTGCTCCGTGAAGAGCAGGCCTTTCGCATCATCCGTTACGGTATCGCCGAGGCGATGCCGAAGATGCATCTTTATTCGCGATTGCCGCCGAAGATGCCGAGCAGCATCAGCAGGTTCGAGAAGATGTTGTACACGCTCAGGTAGATGGCGAGCGTGGCGGAGACGTAGTTCGTTTCGCCGCCGTTGATCACGCGCTGCATGTCGACCAGCAAGAATGCCGAGAAGATCACCACGGCCAGAACGGACACCGTAAGCATCAGGGCAGGCAACTGCAGGAAGATGTTGGCCAGGGCGGCAACGATGATCACCACCGCACCCATGAACAGCCACTTTTGCAGACCGGACAGGTCACGCTTGATGGTGGTGGCCAGCGTGGCCATCGTGCCGAAGACGATCGCAGTACCGCCGAATGCCGTCATCACGAGTTGGGCACCATTGCCCATCCCGAACACGAATCCGAGCATGCGCGAAAGCATCACGCCCATGAAGAACGTGAACGCGAGGAGCAGGACCACGCCGAAGCTGTTGTCCTTGTTCTTCTCGATTGCGAACATCATGCCGAAGGCGCCGACGAGGAAAACGATGGCCGACAAACCGGGGCTTGCGCCCATGATCTGGTTGATGCCGGTATACAGGCCTAACATCGCCCCGAGAACCGTGGGGATCAAGGAAAGCGCGAGCAGCCAATAGGTGTTGCGCAACACGCGGTTGCGGACGACCTCGCCAGCGGCCCCAGCGGGCGCACCGGCACGGTTAAAGGGTGAAGGACGAAGTTCGTTCATGAAATGCTCCTGGGCACAATGACGCGACGCGAAGCGCGCGTTCATGGTTGTTAGAGGGGTAGCATACCTGACAGTTCCCTTAAAGGTCTACTTTGAAGCCGAAAGTGCATCGATCGGTATCAAGTGGATCGCAAGGGGGCGGGGTAATCGCTCAGCCAGGGCGCACTTTGCGCAGCACCCGCTCGATGATGTCGGGCAATTGCGCGTCGAGCGTGGCGCGAACCTGAGCCAGTGCATCGTCCATTGCACGGTGCACGGCATCGTCGATCTCTGCTTGCAGCGTAACCCGCAATAGCGACTCGTGCGCGGAAACGGCGGATTTATCGCTTGAGGGTGCGGCGGGCGCAAGTTCGGTCAAGAGTGGCAGTGCATCGGCCGTGGCCTCGGGCGGGTCGACCGCGATGGTCAGGGTCGGGATGGTGTCGTCGTCGCGATGTTGCATACGAACTCCTGGTATGGGGCGCACGTCAATCAGGCGGCGGCGCCGATCTTGTGGCTGCGCACGTCGTCGCCGGCGGCCGCGTAGGTTCGCCAACGTTGTCGGGCGGCAAGTTTGTCGTCATCGGCGTCCGACACGATTTCCATCACACGCGCAAACCGCGTGTAAGCAGGCGGGCATGCATCGTCCAGATTCAACAGCCACGTGGGCGATTCGGCCTCGACGGCGTCGTCGCGCAAAAGGCTGTCGGGCGCGTGCGGCGTGAGCACTACCGGCATCGCGGCGGCCGCCGGATCGTCGGCGGCCGCATGCGGAATGAACGCGATATCGTCGAACGTCCACAGCAACCGGTCGAATGCGGCCAGACGGCGCGGCTCGCTGCAGTACACGACGAGCCGCTCGCCGGCTTCGTAGCGCTTACGGGCCACTTGGCACGCCATGACCATGCGGTCCGGCGCGCCAAAGGCGAAATCCACCCGGCTCATCGTGCGGCCGGGGTATTCAAGCGCCCGTTCATCATGCGCGCGAGGCCTGGCGATCGAGCAGGTACTGCACCAGGAGCGGCACGGGGCGACCCGTGGCGCCTTTCTCCTTGCCGCCCTTCCAGGCCGTGCCGGCGATGTCCAGATGCGCCCAGCGATACGCCTTGGTGAAGCGCGACAGGAAGCACGCCGCCGTCACCGAGCCGGCCGGAGGGCCGCCGATGTTGGCGATGTCGGCGAAGTTGGACTTCAGTTGTTCCTGGTAGGCGTCTTCGAGCGGCATGCGCCAGGCCGTATCCAACGCTGCGCGGCCTGCCTTGAGCAGGCTGTCGGCCAAGTCGTCGTCCTGCGTGAACAAGCCGGTATTGACATGCCCCAGCGCGACCACGCATGCGCCGGTGAGCGTGGCGATGTCGATCACGGCGGCCGGCTTGAAGCGTTCGGCATAGGTGAGGGCGTCGCACAGCACCAGACGGCCTTCGGCGTCGGTATTGAGCACTTCGATCGTGTGACCGGCCATGCTGGTCACCACGTCGCCGGGTTTCAGGGCTTTGCCGCTCGGCATGTTTTCGCAAGAAGCGATCAGGCCGATCACTTCAAACGGCAGATCCAGTTCAGCGAGCGCGCGGAACGTGCCGAGCACGCTGGCCGCGCCGCACATGTCGTACTTCATCTCGTCCATCGTGGCGGCGGGCTTGATGGAAATGCCGCCCGAGTCGAACGTGATGCCTTTGCCGACCAGCACCACCGGACCATCGCCGCCCGAGGTTTTACCAGCCGGTTTGGCCGCGAGCTTCTTGGCGGCGCTACCCGGATGACGCAGCACGATAAATCGCGGTGCCTCTTCCGAGCCGCGCGCGACCGACAGGAACGAACCCATGCCCAGTGCCTCGATCTGCTTGCGTTCGAGCACCTCGACCTTGAGCGTCTTGAACTCGGCCGCCAGCCGCTTGGCGGTTTCGCCAAGGTAGGTAGGCGTGCAGATGTTGGGCGGCAGATTGCCCAGCAGCTTCGTGAGATTCATGCCTTCGGCAATGGCGCGGCCTTCCTGCAGGCCAGTCTTCGCGTCCGCGGCGTCGCCGGCAGCCACCACGTGCACCACTTTCTTCAGCTTGGGGCGCTTGTCCTTATCCGGTTTGCCGAAGGTGGCGTCGTAACGGTAGGTCGCGTCGCCGGCAGCGATGGCCGCGCTGCGCGCACGCGCGCGTACCGGCACATCCTGCATGGCCAGCGACGCCAGCGATGAGGCGGCTTCGGTGACGTTGGCCTTCACGCAAGCGGCGATGAACGCGCGCTCGCCGCTGGCCAAGGTCGTGGCCTTGTACTCTTCCTGCTTGCCCAGGCCGATCAGCACAACGCGCTGCGCGGCGACGCCGGGCAGATTGCGCAATACGAGGCTCTCGCCCACGGTGGCGCGAAACTCGGATTTGACAACGGCGCGCACGGCGCCGTCCGATGCCCGGTCGATCTGGTCGGCCGCCGGCGACAATACGCCGTCGGCAAAGATGCCCACGCCAAGGGCGGCCGTTTTGACTTGATGCAGAGAGGCGGTGGTCTGTGTGCTAAATTCCATTCGGATTCCCACGTGCGTCGATAGATGCAGTCGATTATCCCGCATATTTTCACATGTCCCTATTCAAGCGTTCCGTCGTTAGCGAAATCAGCAGTCATGCCGGTGTCGTGTTCTCCACGCTCGTAGTCGTCTGGCTGAGCGTGCTGCTCGTACGCCTGTTGGGTGAGGCGGCCGGCGGCACGATCGGCGCGGATGTCGTCTTCGGGCTGGCCGCGTTTTCGACGATCACGGCGTTGCCGACGATTTTGTCGGTCACGATTTTCATCGCGGTGCTCACCACCGTCACGCGCAATTACCGCGAGTCGGAGATGGTGGTCTGGTTCGCGAGCGGCCTGTCGTTGGCCGACTGGTTCCGTCCCGTGCTGCGCGTGGCGATTCCGATTTCGATCGTGATTGCCGTGCTCACGCTGGTGGCGTCGCCTTGGGCGTATCGCCAGATCGGCGAGTATCGCCAGCGCTTCGAGCAGCGTTCGGATCTGGCCAAGGTCACAGCCGGGCAATTTGCCGAATCGGGCGACGGCTCGCGCGTATTTTTCGCCGACGAGCCACAGCAGCAAAGTGATGAGCTGGGCAATGTGTTCGTCAGGCAGATCGACCCCGAGTGGCACAGCCTGCTCACCACGCATAGCGCGCACACCGAAACGATGCCCAACGGCGATCGCTTCCTGGTGATGGGCGCGGGTCATCGCTACGATTTGAAGCCCGGCACGTCCGAGTTGCGCATGATCGAGTTCGAACGCTACGGCGTGCGGATCGAGAGCCGCAGCGATGCCAATAGCGCAGCGGAAGCGCGCGCGGCGGCCGAACGCAGCAGCAAGGCGCGGCCGACCGAGCTCCTGGTGCAAGACAATACCGATAGTTCATGGTCGCAGATCATGTGGCGCATTTCCTTGCCGTTGGCGGCGCTCAATCTAGCGCTCCTGGCCATCCCGCTGGGTGCGGTCAATCCGCGCATGGGCCGCTCGGGTGACCTGTTGATCGCCGGACTGGTGGCGCTGCTGTACATGAACATGATCAACCTGACGCGGGCGTGGATCAGCGATGGACGGCTCAGTTTTTCGATCGGGGTGTGGCTCATTCACGCGGTCGTGGCCGCGCTGATGGTGGCGCTGATGATCAAGCGATTGCGCGTGAAAGCGCCCAAATCGCAGCCGCCGTCGCGGCCGGCAGCGGCCTAAGCTACAGTTCGGATGACATCGGTTTCAACACCTTCGGCGGCTTGAGACGCAGGATCGGGTGACGTCTGGCGGATGCCTCCGGCGTCCTCTTCTGCCGAAGAATCAACGGCCCACCGCATGGCGGGCTGACCCCTCCGGCGTCCCCATCAACAGATCGGTATGCGCCGCCACGGCCTGCCGCATGAAATCCCACAAGGCCGCCACGCGCTTCAAGCGGCGCAGGTCTTCGTGGCAATACATCCAGAAACTGCGTGTGATCACGAGCTCATCGGTCAGCACGGGTTTAAGCCGATCATCGCGCGCGGCCATGAAACACGGCAGCACGGCGAGCGCTTCGCCCTGCAGCGCCGCATGGTACTGGGCGATGACGCTGGTGCTGCGCAGGATCACGCGCGCGGTGGGCACCATGTCTTCCAGATATCGCAGCCGCTCACTGAATAGCAATTCGTCGACATAGCCGATGAACACATGGTCGGCCAAGTCTGCTTCGCTGCGGATGGCGGCATGGCGAGCCAGATATTGCGGCGTGCCGTACAGGCGTAGCGTGTAGTCGCACAGTTTGGTGCACACATAAGGTCCGCGCTGGGGGCGTTCGATCGTGATCGCCAGGTCGGCCTCCCGTTTGGACAAGCTCACAAATCGCGGCACGGGTAGGATATCCAGCGTCATGTGCGGATAAAGCCGCTGAAATTCGGTCGCCAGCGGCGTGAGGACGTACGTGCCGAACGCCTCGGTGGCGCCGATGCGCACATGGCCGTCAAGATCCGGTCCCGTGCCGGACAAGGTTTCGCGCGCCGTGTGCAGGAGATTCTCCATCTGCTCGGCTTGTACGAACAGGCGCTGGCCATCGCCCGTGAGCGTAAAGCCGGTGCTGCGCGATTTCTCGAATAGTTGCGTGTTCAGCTCCGTTTCGAGCGCCCGGATGCGCCGCGTGACGGTGGTGTGTTCCACCCCTAATCGACGCGCGGCGGCGCTGGCGCGCTGCGTACGCGCCACTTCAAGAAAATACCGCAGGCTGTCCCAGTCGAGCATCGTGATCTCCGTGGATGACATTGTGCATGAATGCACAACACATGTGCATTTATCGCCGTTGCCTGGATTTTTTTACACACCTACACTGGCCGCACCGGGATACCCGGCGGGAGGGGCGTCGCGTCCCTCACCTAAAACGAAAAAAACGGACTGGAGACAACAATCATGAGATCGCACATGCGCGGTATGGCCGCGGGATTGGCCTTGGGCGTCGGGATGGGCAGTGCGGCATGGGCGGCCGAGCCGCCCCCGGTAAAAATCGGGGTGCTGACCGACATGTCGGGCAACTATGCGTCGATGGGCGGCGCTGGCTCCGTGGCGGCCGCGAAGCTGGCCATCGAGACGTGTCTGGCGGCCGAATGCAAGGGCATGAAGATCGATCTCGTCTCGGCGGACAATCAAAACAAGGCCGACGTGGGCGCTTCGCGCGCGCGCGAGTGGTTCGACCGCGACGGTGTGACGGCCATCGCCGACCTCACGAACTCGGCCGTGGCGCTGGCCGTGCAAGGCATTGCGCGCGAGAAGAATAAAGTAGTGATGTTCTCGGGTCCTGCCACCACGGCGCTCACGAATAAGGAATGCTCGCCGGTCGGCTTTCATTGGATGTTCGACACGTATTCGCAGTCGGTAGGGGGCGCCAAGGCCACCATCGATGCGGGTGGCAAATCGTGGTTCTTCATTACGGTGGACTACGCCTTCGGTCACTCGCTCGAAGCCGATACGTCGCAGCGCGTGAAGTCGCTCGGCGGTACGGTCGCCGGCAGTGTGCGTCACCCGCTCAACGCCCCCGACTTCGCGTCCTACCTGTTGCAGGCGCAAAGCAGCAAGGCACAGGTGGTCGCGCTCGCCAATGGCGGGCAAGATACCGTCAACGCCGTCAAGCAGGCGCGCGAATTCGGCGTGGTCGAAGGCGGGCAGAAGCTGGTGTCGCTGTTGATCTTTCTGTCCGACTTGCGCGCCTTGGGCCTCACCAACGCCCAGGGGCTGACATATGTGGACGGGTTTTATTGGAATTTCGACGACGCTTCACGGGCGTGGTCCGATCGATTCGCCAAAGCATTCGGTGGCCTGAAGCCGACCATGACGCAGGCGGGCGTGTATTCCAGCGTGCTGCATTACCTGCGCGCCGTGGCAGCTACCGGCAGCACCGATGGCAAGGTCGTCGCAGACAAAATGCGCACGTTGCCGATCGACGATCCCATCATGCGCAACGCGTCCATTCGTCCCGACGGCCGCGTGATTCACGACATGTATCTCTATCAGGTGAAAAAACCTGCCGAGTCGAAAGGCGAATGGGATTACTCGACGTTGTTGGCCACGATTCCTGCCAAAGACGCCTTTCAACCGTTGGCCAATTCGACCTGCGCATTGGTCAAGCAATAAATCGGGCGGGTGCGCGTGATGACGATGTTCAAAGCGTCGTCGTCCGCGTGCCGCACCCTGCGCTATCCCTTAATCGCTAGAGGAGTTTCTGATGACCGATGTTCCCCGCATTCCGCTGTTGATCGGCGGCAAACATGTGCAAAGCAAGTCGACGGAATGGCGCGACGTGCTGGATCCCGCGACCCAGAAGGTCGTGGCGCAAGTGCCGTTGGCCACGCGCGAAGAGCTCGACGCCGCGGTGGCCAATGCCCGCGAAGCCTTTGCCACGTGGCGCAACAGCGGGCAGGGCACGCGCATGCGCGTGATGCTCAAGCTGCAGCAACTGATTCGCGACAATAGCGGCAAGCTCGCCGAACTGATCACCCGCGAACACGGCAAAACGTTGCCCGACGCCGAAGGCGAAGTGGGCCGGGGGCTGGAGGTGGTGGAACACGCCTGCTCGATCGCCAGCTTGCAACTCGGCGAGTACGCTGAAAACGCAGCCTCAGGTATCGACGTTTATACGACCGTTCAGCCGCTGGGCGTGTGCGCCGGCATTACGGCGTTCAACTTTCCGGTCATGTTGCCGTGCTTCATGTTTCCGATTGCGGTGGCGTGCGGCAATACCTTCATCCTGAAGCCGTCTGAGCAGGATCCCAGTGCCTCGATGTACCTGGCCGAACTGGCTCAGGAAGCCGGCTTGCCGCCGGGCGTGCTCAACGTGGTGCATGGCGCTGCCGAGACGGCGTTGGCCTTGTGCGAGCATCCCGATATCAAGGCGGTGTCGTTCATCGGTTCCACCCGCGTAGGCACCGAGATCTACAACCGCGCGTCGCAGCACGGCAAGCGTTGCCAGTCGATGATGGGCGCCAAGAACCATTGCGTGATCCTGCCCGATGCGGATCCCGAAGTGGCGTTGAATCAATTGGTGGGCGCAGCTTTCGGTGCGGCCGGCCAGCGCTGCATGGCCGCCTCGGTGGCGGTGATGGTGGGCGATGCGCGCAAGTGGTTGCCCGACTTCGTCGAGCGTTCCAAAAAACTCAAGGTCAATGCGGGCAGCGACCGCGACGCCGACCTCGGGCCGTTGGTATCGCCGCAAGCTAAAACGCGCGTCGAGAGCCTGATCGAACAAGGTGTGAAAGAGGGTGCCAACCTGCTGCTTGATGGCCGTAATCTGACGGTCAAGGGCTTTGAGTCGGGCAACTTCGTAGGCCCCACGATTTTTGACGGCGTAACGGGCTCGATGGCGATTTATAAAGAAGAGATCTTCGGCCCGGTGCTGTGCGTGGTGGGTGTGGAAACGCTGGAGCAGGCGGTCGCATTCATCAACCAGAATCCGAATGGCAATGGCGTGGCGCTGTTTACGCAGGATGGCGGCGCGGCACGCTATTTCCAGAACAACGTCGACGTGGGTCAGATCGGGATCAACATTCCGATTCCCGTGCCGGTGGCCTGGTTCAGCTTTACCGGTTCGCGCGGCTCCAAGCTGGGCGATCTGGGCCCCAACGGCAAGCAGGCGGTACAGTTCTGGACGCAGACCAAAACGATTACGGCGCGCTGGTCGGCGCACGGTCGCAAGGTCAATACGACCATCAGTATGTAATCACGGTGCGCCGTGCGCGTCGCGCGGCGCACGCATGCTGGCGATAGGAAAGGGGGCTTCGAGCCCCCTTTTACTTATGCTCTCCGTACACCTAAGCTTATATGTATAAGTAATAATAGATTGCTTCTATATTACCTATAATGCCCCGACTAAGGGGTGTTTATGAATCTTCAACAGTTCCGTTTCGTGCGTGAGACCATCCGCCGCGACTTCAATCTGACCGAGGCTGCGCGGATGCTGTACACGTCGCAGCCGGGCGTGTCCAAGGCGATCATCGAGTTCGAAGACGAACTTGGCGTCAAGATTTTCGAGCGGCACGGCAAGCGCATCAAGGGTCTGACCAAACCGGGGCTGGCAGTGTCTCAGGTTATCGACCGCATCATGCGTGAAGTGGACAACCTCAAGAAGGTCAGCGAAGAATTCGCGCGCCGCGACGAAGGCGGCCTGGTGATCGCGTGCACGCACACCCAAGCGCGCTATCTCCTGCCTCGCGTAATTCCGGCGTTTCGCAAGCAATTCCCCAAAGTGCACCTGTCGCTGGCCGAAGGCAGCCCGGCGCAGTTGGCAGAGATGGTGTTGCACGAGCATGCCGACGTCGCCATCGCAACCGAAGCCTTGGCACTTACGCCTGGACTGGTGACGTTGCCCGTCTATACCTGGGAGCACACCGTGGTGGTGCGCCCAGATCATCCCCTGGCTGAACTGACGTCGAGCGCGGCGCGCGCGTTGTCGCTCGAACAATTGGCCGAATACCCTATCGTGACCTACGACCGGGCGTTTACTGGCCGCTCCACGATCGACGAGGTTTTTGCCGGGCAGGGCATCCATCCCGACATCGTGCTCGAAGCGATCGACGCCGACGTGATCAAGACCTATGTGGATGTGGGGCTGGGCATCGGCATCATTGCCGGCGTGGCATTCGACCCGCGGCGCGACACCGGCCTGGTGGGCTTGCCGGTCGGCCATCTATTCGGCACGCACACGACGCGTGTCGGCATCAAGCAGGGCGTCTTTCTGCGGGATTACGTGTACACCTTCCTTGAAATGCTGGCGTCTTCGCTCACGCGTGCAGTGGTGCAGGACGCGGTTCAAGGTACCGAAGAAGCCTGACGCTATCGCGGATTCAACCCCATAGATATATTAAATGAGAATTCATCTCATTTGTGTTGAGCAAACAAACAAGAATCATTATCATTCCTTCACGCCAATAACTTTTGTGGAGTGATCATGGCAGCAGCGCTCAGTGCAGTAGTGGTGGGGGCCGATCGACTCGGCAATATTCCTGATCTGTTGAAGGGGCACAATATCGCGATCACGCATCACATCAGCGGACGCGATCCCTCACATCAAAAACGCACGTTGCAGTTGCCCACGGGCACGCAGTTGGTGATTCTGCTCACCGACTTCCTCGGGCATAACGTGATGAAGACGTTCCGCCATGCGGCACAACGCGGTGGTATTCGTGTGGTGGCTTGTCGTCGTTCCGTCTGCAGCATGCAGCAGGCGCTCAATCAGTGCGGTCTCTGCGGCTTGAATGCCTGACATCGCGCAAGCGTTGATGTCACGCCCAAGATAAGCGGTGCCGAGTGGCCATGGATCGGCCGGTCCGTCGCCCAAGCGAGAAGGGCATCGAATGCGAAATGCATTCGATGCCCTTTTTTATGCTTGTTTGCTTATAGGCTCGTTGAGCCGATGCGATCAGCGCGCGGCGCGCGCCGAGGCCATCAGCCCGGTATCCAGGCGACGAGCGCCGTTATAACGCTTGGTCCAGTACGCCATGGTCATGCTTTCGATGCGGACCACGCCGCCGGAGCTGGGGGAGTGGATGAAGCGGTCGTCGCCCAGGTAAATGCCCACGTGCGAATTGCGGCGGCCCATCGTATTGAAGAAGACGAGATCGCCCGCGACCAGTTCTTCACGCTCGATCGACTGGCCCCACTGCGAGATTTCCGCAGCGCTGCGCGGCAGCTTGATGCCCAGCGACTGCGATGCAACGTAGCTTACCAATCCGCTGCAGTCGAAACCGTTGTCGGGCGAATTGCCGCCGTAGCGATAGCGCACACCGAGATAGTTGAGGGCTTCGCCCGCCAAGGCCGGATCGTTGCTGCGCTGAAGGCCGGCTTGACGTTCGCGGCGCAGGTTTTGAGCGACCAGCATGCCGATTGGATCTTCCTGCGCCTGGCGCCACTCACGGCTGTAGCCGTCGGGATCCGCTGCATCGAGATAGGCCGATTTATTGTGCGAACCCGTGCCCGCGCAGCCTGCCAAGGCGATGCAGCTTGCGAGGAGGGGGATGCGAAGAGCACGCCACCAGTTGCCGTGAGGATCTTGAAGTCGCTGCGCGGCAGGGTTGGTGGAATGCATGCTTGGCCTTGTGATTTAGCAAGAACATAACTAAATCAACATGTTGAGATTGAAAGTTGGAGCGGATTCTACCAACATTGTGCGGTGCACGGCGATCATCGACCTAGTGGGTAGGGGCGGGATCGTGGGAGAATCGTTTCCGAGTGTGGCGGCCGGAGTATAGCCCGAACGCCCTAAACCTTAAGTGCGGCCAGACAATAACAGGAGATAGCGATGCAAACCATGCGGGATTTCCATTACGGCTCGATACACAATCGTGACAATTTCTGGCGCGATGAGGCCCGGCGGATTCACTGGGAAACGCCGTTCGAGCACGTATTGGACGACAGCAATCTGCCGTTTGCCCGCTGGTTTCCTGGAGGGACCACCAACCTCTGCTACAACGCGGTCGATCGTTGGCTCGAGTCACGCGGCGATGCGCGCGCGCTGGTATGGGTGTCGACGGAAGTCGATCAGGCGCGCGAGTACACGGTTCGTCAGCTGTACGACGAGGTCAACGCTGTTGCCGCCATGCTGCGTGAGGCAGGTGTGGAACAAGGCGATCGGGTGCTGATCTATATGCCGATGGTGCCCGAGGCCGTTTTCACCATGTTGGCATGTGCGCGGTTGGGAGCGATTCACTCGGTGGTCTTCGGTGGCTTCGCATCGGTCAATCTGGCGCAGCGTATCGACGATGCCGCGCCCAAGGTGATCGTATCCGCTGATGGCGGCTCGCGTGGTGGCAAAGTTGTCGCCTATAAGCCCTTGCTGGATCGGGCGCTGACGCTCACCCGCCACCCACCGGCCCGCACGCTCATTCTCGACCGGGGGCTGGCGCCCATGCAGATCGACCCCGCGCGCGATGTCGACTATGCCGAAGCGCGTGCACGTCATGCGGGCGCCACGGTGCCGGTCGTCTGGATGGACGCCACGGCACCCAGCTATATCCTGTACACATCGGGCACAACCGGTACGCCCAAGGGCGTGCAGCGCGACATTGGCGGGTACGCCGTCGCCCTGGCGTCGTCGATGTCTTATATCTTTGATGGCAAGCCCGGAGAGACCTTTTTCTGTACAAGCGACATCGGTTGGGTGGTCGGCCACTCCTACATCGTCTACGGCCCGCTGATCGGCGGGCAGACCACGGTGCTGTATGAAGGCACGCCTGTGCGCCCGGATGGCGCTATTCTTTGGCGGCTGATCGAGCAATACAAGGTCAACACCTTGTTTTCGGCGCCCACCGCGATTCGCGTACTGAAGAAGCAAGACCCCGCACTGCTCAAACAGCATGATCTGTCGTCGCTGCGCGCCATCTATCTGGCTGGCGAACCGCTCGACGAGCCTACGGCGCAATGGGTGGCCGATAGTCTGGGCAAGCCTGTCATCGATAATTATTGGCAGACGGAGAGCGGTTGGCCGATACTGGCCGCGCAGCCCGGCGTGGAACGCGTGCCCACCAAATTCGGCAGCCCGTCGTTTCCGGTGTACGGCTTTGACGTGCGAATCGTCGATGAAGTGACAGGCGAGGATATGGGACCCGACGAGAAGGGCGTGGTCGCCATCGTGCCGCCCTTGCCGCCCGGCGCCATGACCACCATCTGGGGCAACGACGCCCGCTTCGTGGAAACCTATTTCACGAGTGTTCCCAACCGGCAGGTGTATTCGACGTTCGACTGGGGTCGTCGCGATGCCGACGGCTATTACTTCATCCTTGGGCGTACCGACGATGTGATCAACGTGGCTGGGCACCGTTTGGGCACGCGTGAGATCGAAGAGTCGATCAGCAGCCATGCGGGCGTGGCCGAATGCGCCGTGGTCGGCATCGCCGATGCGATCAAAGGGCAGACGGCCGTGGCGTTCGTGGTGCTCAAATCCGCCGAGGCAGGCGAGCCGGGCCCTGCGGCCGATGCCCTGCGCCGAGAGATGCTGGCGGTGGTGGACGATCAACTGGGTGCGATTGCGCGTCCGTCTGCGCTACGATTCGTGCTGGCTTTGCCCAAGACGCGCTCGGGCAAAGTATTGCGCCGTGCGATTGTGGCGATTTGCGAGGGCCGCGAAACCGGCGACCTCACCACCATCGAAGATCCTTCAACGCTCGACCAGATCAAGGACAGCCTTCAATGAGCGTTCGATTGCCGGATGTGGCCGCCCACCTCAATCCGGGCGTGCGGCGCCGGGAACTCTGGGCCTGGGCAATGTATGACTTTGCCAACTCGGGCTATACCACCGTCATTCTTACCGCGGTCTTCAGCACCTATTTCGTGGGGGTGGTGGCCGGTAATGCCCCCTGGGGCACCCTGGCCTGGACGAGCGCACTCTCCGTGTCGTATCTCACGGTCATGCTCACGATGCCCACCCTCGGGGCGCGGGCCGACGCACGCGGCGCCAAGCGCCGGCTGCTGTTTACCAGCACGATCGGCTGCATCCTCGCCACGGCCGTGATGTCGCAGGCCGGGCCCGGCACCATCGTGCTCGCCCTGGGGGCGCTGATCGCCTCCAACTACTGCTATTGCGTCGGCGAATCGGTGGTGGCCGCCTTTCTCCCCGAGCTGGCGCGGCCCAAGTCCATGGGGCGGGTATCGGGGTGGGGCTGGGGCTTCGGTTATTTCGGTGGCATGCTGACGTTGGGGATTTCGCTGGCCATCGTTACGGCCGGCATGGCACGCGGCTGGTCCGCGCAAACGTATGTGCCCTGGGTGATTGCCGTGACTTGCGTGGTGTTCGCGCTCGCGGCCCTGCCTTCGTTTTTGCTCTTGCGCGAGCGCGCCCGGCCGCAAACCCAAAAGGAGGCACCCGTTCACCTCTTGCGCCAACTTGCCCATGCATGGCGCGATACCGGCGTGCACTACCCCGAGTTTCGACGGCTGCTGATGTGCGGGGCCTGCTACCAGGCCGGGATTTCCGTGGTCATTACGTTGGCCGCCGTCTATGCCGAGCAGGCCATGGGATTCAAGACGCCGCAGATCATGCTGTTGATCTTTCTTGTGAACATCGCCGCTGCGGCAGGCGCGTTTGCGTTCGGTCATCTGCAGGACCGCATCGGTCACCGGCCGGCGCTTGCCGTCACGCTCTGCGGCTGGATCGTGATGGTGCTGGTGGCGTATGTGGCCACAACGCCGCCGGTGTTTTGGGTGGCGGCAGCCTTGGCGGGCTTGTGCATGGGTTCGAGTCAAAGCGCCGGCCGTGCGCTCACCGGTGCGCTTGCCCCGGCCAACCGGTTGGCCGAGTTTTTCGCACTCTGGACGTTCGCGGTGCAACTGGCCGCTGTCGTGGGTCCGCTCAGCTACGGACTGGTGACGTGGATGACGCACGGCGATCATCGCACCGCGATTTTGGCGACGGGGCTGTTTTTTGTGGGTGGACTGATTCTGCTGGCGCGGGTGGACGTGGTGCGCGGTATTGCCCGCCGCGACGCTGCCGGTGCGGCGGATGAGACCGCAGCGCAGCCCGTGACGGCATGACCGTGGCGTTGCGAGTAAGCGATCGAACCGGCGCACGGCGGTGCAAGATCGAGAGGCGCTTCGTCTCTTGATGGCATCCGCGGCGCACCGCCGTCGGGACGAAAAAAAAGGAACCGCAAGGTTCCTTTTTCATGCGCCAGGCGATTCGAGTTCGGTATGCATCACGGCAGGCCGGCCTCGCCGGTCGCCGTGCCGCCGCCGTTTACAGCCAGCGTTTCGGGCTGTACCACTTTTCCTTGGACTTGAAGCCGTCCTGGCGAATGGTGCTGTTGGGGAAGTTTTGCGTCAACACCCGGTCGGCATCGTCGCGCAGTTTGGTCATGCCCAGCTTGTCATACGAAATCATCATCACGTACAACGCCTGTTCGTTGGCGGCGACGCCTTCGAAGTCGGTGATCACGATCTGCGCACGGTTGGCCGCAGCCACGTAGGCGCCGCGCTCGTAGTAGTAGCGCGCAACGAACACCTCGTTCATGGCGATCGTATTCACCAGCCAGTTCATGCGCTGCTGTGAGTCGGGTGCGTACTTGCTGTCCGGAAACCGCTTGATCAGTTCGGCGAAGGCATCGTACGACGCGCGCAAACCCTTCGGATCGCGTTCGGCTGGATCCTGGCCCGTCACGTTGGTCATGAAGGCACTGGCCGGCGTGAAGTTGATCAGGCCTTTCAGATACAGCACGTAGTCGGTGCCGGGATGATTGGGGTATTGCTGTTGGAAGCGGTCGATAGCGGCCAACGCTTGTTCGTTCTCGCCGTCTTTCCAGTTGACGTAGGCAAGTTCGATCAGCGCTTGTTGGGCGTAGACGCCGAACGGGTAACGGCTTTCGATGGCGGTGAGGCGATCGCGCGCGTTGTTCCAGCCGCCGGAATTGATTTCTTCCTTGGCATCGGCATAGAGTTGTTCGGCGCTCCAGCCGGCGGTCGGGTCGACCTTGGCGCCCGACGTGCCGCAGCCGGAGATCAGCAGGGCGGTCAGCATCGCCATGACCAGCCAAAGCAGCGGCCCGCGGGACCGGGCAATCGATGGAGCAGCACTCAGGTAAATCACGGGTTGTATCCTTGGTGTTAGCATGGCAGCGACGATTATATGATTAGTCTCCATGCCTGATATAGCCGACAGCGAAGAAGCGCTGCACGACGACGACCCCCAGATATTACGCGTTCCTTTCGAACAGGCGGCTGACCGCCTCGATAAGGTGCTCGCCTGCCTGTTGCCCGAGCACTCGCGCAGCCGGTTACAGGGGTGGATCACCTCCGGACACGTGCACGTCAATGGCACCGTCGCAAAGATACGCCAAACCGTTGGCCCCGACGATGTGCTGACCGTCTGGGCGCAGCCCGCGCCCGAAAGCCTGGCATTTCAGCCCGAACCCATCGATTTTGGCGTCATTGCCGATAGCCCCGATTGGATCGTGGTCGACAAGCCTGCCGGCTTGGTAACGCATCCTGGCGCCGGCAATTGGCAGGGCACCTTGCTCAATGGGCTGCTGCACCGGTATCCCGAGCTCGCGCACGTGGCGCGGGCCGGCATCGTGCATCGGCTCGATAAGGATACCTCCGGCTTGATGGTCGTGGCGCGCAACGAACGCGCCCAGACGCATCTGGTGCGGCAACTGCAAGCCCGCACAATGGGGCGCCGCTATATTGCGCTTGCCCATGGCACCGTGCGCGCCCCGGGCAAGGTCGATCTGGCCATCGGCCGCGATCCGCGCGTGCCCGTGCGCATGGCGGTCGAGCGGCCGATCGCGCCCAAACCCGCCGTTACCCATTACCGCCCAATGCGCCGCGGCACGCTCGATGGCGCCACGGTGAGCGAGGTGGAATGCAAGCTCGAAACCGGGCGCACCCATCAAATCCGCGTGCACATGGCAAGTTTGGGTCACCCGTTGGTGGCCGATACGCTTTATGGCGGCCGGCTTGCGGGCGGCGCCACCCGGCAGATGCTGCATGCGCGCGCGCTGCACTTCGACGACCCGGGCGGCGGTGGCGATGTTGAATGGACGGCCGACATTCCAGCCGATATGGCGGCCGTCATGCAGCAGGTCGCCTGGGAACCGGCGGCATGAGCGAGGGCCATTTGCAAAGCGACTTGGCCGCGCTGCTTCATCCGGCCGGTGATCCAATAGGCGCAGGCGATCTCGCCGGACCAGCCTGGCCCGGTCTGCGCATTTTCACGACCGGCCGCGACGGCGGCGTGAGCAAGCCGCCTTACGACACCTTCAATGTGGGCGCCCACGTGGGCGACGCGCCCGACGCCGTTTCCGCCAATCGCGTGGCGTTGCGCCGGCGCTTGCCGGGCGAGCCGCTCTGGCTTGAACAGGTGCATGGCATTGCGGTGGTCGATGCCGACACGGCTGCCAGCAACGCCGCAGCGAACACGACAGGCACCACGAACGCGGCAGGCACCGCGAACGCGACAGGCGCCACGAACGCGACAGGCGCCACGAACGCGACAGGCACCACAGACTCAACAAGCACGGCCCACACCGTTCCAACTGCCGACGCGGCCTTTACGCGTGAGCCCGGCCGCGTGCTGGCCATCATGACGGCCGATTGCCTGCCGGTGGTGATCGCCGCCACCGATGGCAGCATCGTCGGCGCGGCGCACGCGGGGTGGCGCGGCTTGGCCGCCGGCGTTCTGGAAGCGTTGTTGACCGCCATGCGTGCGGCGGCGCCCGATGCCCCGGGTTGGCGCGCGTGGATCGGCCCGGCCATTGGCCCCGATGCGTTTGAAGTGGGCGATGAGGTGCGGCAAGCGTTCGTCGCGCCGCCGGATGGCGCAATCGCACCCGAGGTGTCTGCGGCATCGCAATTGGCCTTTTCGGCCAAGGCCGAGGCGCCCGGAAAATGGCTTGCCGATTTGCCGCTATTGGCCGAGCAGCGGCTGCGCCGTGCCGGCGTGACGGTCGTCGTGCAAAGCGGCGCGTGCACGGTGACCGACCGCGAGCGCTTTTTTTCGTATCGCCGCGATGGCCAGTGCGGCCGCATGGTAACGCTCGCCTGGCGAAGTCACCCTTGATTACCCGCATTGACACTGGCCGCACCCCCATGCACCATGATTCGCGAGACGATGCATGCGCGAACGACCTTTATTAGGCGAGTCGCGCAGCAGCCAAAAGAAGAGCGGCCGCCCACGCAGCAGCACAGCAGCTGCAATGAAGCAGCACAAGTAAGCGCATAAGGTGTAAGTAGTGAACGCTCCTCAATCGAACGCCCTTCCATTTGCCATGCCCGCCGGTGCCGTTCCGCTGGCGCCCGAAGTGCTGGTGCAGATCCAAGCCGAATTTACCCGCGACTGGGAACAGGTCACTCAGGCCGCCCGTGCAGGCACGCTCGCGCCGCCCGCCGATCGCCGCTTCGCCGGCCCGGGTTGGGTAGGCAGCCACCAGCATCTGTTGCTCGCGCATGCGTATCTGCTGTCCGCGCGCGCGATGGGCAAAATGGTGGATGCCGCCGATGTCGCCCAGCCGCTGCGCGAACGCTTGCGGTTTTCCATCATGCAGTGGGTCGATGCGCTCTCGCCGTCGAACTTTCTTGCGCTCAATCCCGAAGCCCAGCGCACCATCGTTGAGACGGCAGGCAGCGCGCTCAATAGTGGCGTCGATAATTTTTTGGCCGATGTGCGTCGCGGTCGCATCACTCAAACCGATGAAACGCATTTCGAAATCGGCCGCAATGTAGGCATATCGCCCGGCAGTGTGGTGTTTGAAAATCAGCTCTTTCAACTGATTCAATACGCGCCGTCAACGCCCACCGTGCATGCGCGTCCGCTGGTCGTGGTGCCTCCCAATATCAACAAGTTCTACATTCTCGATCTGCAGCCGGCCAACTCGTTCGTACGTTATGCGGTGGCGGCCGGGCACACTGTTTTTCTGGTGTCGTGGCGCAATCCGCTGCCGGCCGACGACGACGGTATTCAACTGGCCACCTGGGGCGATTATCTCGACCAGGCCGTACTCAAGGCGCTTGCCGTGGCGTCCGAGATCACGCGTCAACCACAGATCAATGCCTTGGGGTTTTGCGTGGGTGGCACGATGCTGGCCTCGGCGCTGGCGCTGGCGAAAGCGCGCGGCGAGTCGCCGGTGGCTGCATTGACGTTGCTCACCACCTTGCTCGACTTTCGCGATACGGGCGTGCTCAGCGTTTTCGTCGATGAAGTGCATGCGCTCATTCGCGACCAATCGATCGGTTCTGGCGGCCTGATGTGGGGCCGCGAGCTGGCCACCACGTTCTCGTTCTTGCGGCCCAACGAACTCGTATGGAACTACGTCGTCGCCAATTACCTGAAGGGCGAAACGCCGCCGGCGTTCGATCTGCTTTTCTGGAATGCCGACGCGACCAATCTGCCGGGGCCTTTCTTTTCCTGGTACTTCCGCAATACCTATCTCGAAAATAATTTGGCCATGCCGGGTAAGACCCAGGCATGCGGGCAGCCGATCGACCTGACGCGGCTGGATATGCCGGCGTATATCTTCGGTTCGCGCGAAGACCATATCGTGCCTTGGCATGCGGCCTATGCATCGACCCAGATCCTGCGCGGCCCCAAGCGTTTCGTGCTTGGGGCTTCCGGCCATATTGCCGGCGTGATCAACCCGCCTGAAAAGCAGCGCCGGCATTTCTGGACGGTCGACGCGCAACCGGGCGATTCGAATCACTTACCCGGCAATGCCGATGATTGGCTGGCGCAGTCGGCCCAGCATCCGGGTAGTTGGTGGCCCGATTGGTCCGAGTGGTTGGCGGGTTATGCCGGCCGTCGTGGCCGGGCACCGAAAGCGCAAGGCAGCGCTGCGTATCCCGTTATCGAATCGGCGCCAGGTCGGTATGTAAAAGTGCGCGTATAGATATCGGTCGGTTTAGAAAAAATACCGGTGTGCTCTGGTATGGTGTGAAAACAAGCGGGTAAGACAAAAAACAGTTGCTTCATCGGAGGAACAACATGAAAGGCAAAGTAGCGTACGTGACGGGCGGTATGGGAGGCATCGGAACCGCGATTTGCCGCCGACTGGTAAAAGAGGGCTATCAGGTCGCCGCAGGCTGCGGGCCGAGTCGCAATTACCAGCAATGGATCGATGAGCAAGCTGCACAAGGCTACGAATTTTTCGCGTCGGTAGGCAACGTGTCCGATTGGGACTCGACGGCAGAAGCATTCGATAAAGTGCGCGCCGCACTTGGCCCGGTTGATGTGCTGGTCAATAATGCGGGCATTACCCGCGACGGGCTGTTTCGCAAAATGTCGTTGGACGATTGGCGGGCGGTGATCGACACCAACTTGAACAGCCTGTTCAACGTTACCAAGCAAGTGATCGATGGCATGGTCGAGCGCAATTTCGGCCGCATCATCAATATCAGTTCGGTCAACGGCCAGAAGGGTCAGTTCGGTCAAACCAATTATTCCACCGCCAAGGCCGGCATTCACGGCTTCACGATGGCGCTGGCACAGGAAGTGGCAAGCAAGGGCGTAACCGTCAACACGATTTCGCCGGGGTACATCGGAACCGACATGGTGCGCGCCATTCGTCCCGACGTGCTCGAGAAAATCGTCGGCACCATTCCGGTTCGTCGTTTGGGTACTCCCGAAGAAATCGCGTCCATCGTGGCGTGGCTTGCTTCGGAAGAATCCGGTTTTTCGACCGGTGCCGACTTCTCGCTCAACGGCGGCCTGCATATGGGCTGACCGCTACGGCGGCCACCGTCTCGCAGCAGGGGAGCACGCGAGACGGTTTTCATCACTCCTTTCGAAACGATATAGATCCTGGCGACACCATGACGCATGCACCTAACGACTCAGGCATCCGCCTGATCAAAAAATATCCCAATCGCCGGCTCTACGATACGCAGACCAGTACGTACATCACGCTGGCCGACGTCAAACAGCTCGTGCTCGCCACCGAAGTGTTCCAGGTGATCGATGCCAAAACTTCCGACGACCTGACCCGCAGTATCCTGCTGCAGATCATTCTCGAAGAAGAAAGCGAGGGCTCGCCGATGTTCTCCGCGCCCATGCTCGCGCAGATCATCCGCTTCTACGGCCATGCCATGCAAGGCATCATGGGCTCCTATCTGGAAAAGAACATCCAGGCGTTCATCGAAATCCAGGATCGCGTGGCTGAGCAGTCCAAAGGCATCTACGGCAACCAGTTCGGCCCGGAAGCCTGGGCGCAGTTCATGAACGTGCAGACGCCGATGATGCAAAGCATGATGAACAGCTATATCGACCAGAGCAAAAATCTGTTCGTGCAGATGCAGGATCAGATGCAAGACCAGACGCGTTCGATGTTCTCGACGTTTCCGTTCGTTCCGCCCGGCACGCCGGGCGCACCGGGCGGCGGCCGCAAGCCCTAGGGTTGCAAGCCGACAGCTAGCGCTTTCAATCGAGGCGCTCGGTCAGCGTTTCGATCAGCGTCCTCGGTTAAGCGTCCTTGGTTAAGCGTCTCCGATAAGCGTTCTCGGTAAGCATCTCTGGTAAGCATCTCCGGTAAGCATCTCCGGTAAGCATCTCCGGCAAGCGTCGGCAATCGCGCTTGCCCAGCCGCCGTTCGAGGTTCAGCGGGGTGTCAGCCGTTCCCGGTTAGGCTCATGAAAACGGTTCTTGTTTGCATTGCAAGAGCCTTTTTTCAGAGCAATCGAGACGAACAGGACACCTCAGATGATGAAGCAGGTCGTGGGCATGGCGGCAGGATTGGCCATGACATTGGGCATGTGCGCGCACGCGTCGGCAGCGGAATATCCCATCGGTAAACCCGCTCAGAAGGGCGGTATGGAGATCGGCGCGGTGTATCTGCAGCCGATCGAAATGGACCCGCCCGGCATGATGCGCCCGGCGAAAGATTCGGATATCCATCTCGAAGCCGACATTCACGCCTTGGCCGACAACGCCACCGGTTTTCCGGAAGGTGAGTGGATGCCCTACCTGACCGTGCAGTTCGAACTGCAGAAAGAAGGCAGCAACAACGTCCAGAAGGGCACGTTCATGCCCATGGTCGCCAACGACGGTCCGCACTACGGCGACAACGTCAAGCTGGAAGGCCCGGGCAAATACAAGCTGAAGTACACGATCTCGCCGCCGGGTGGCGAGGGATCGCACTTCGGTCGTCACATCGATAAGGAAACGGGCGTGGGCCCCTGGTTCGCACCGTTCGTGCTTGACTACACCTTCGTGTACGCCGGTACGGGCAAGAAGGGTGGGTATTGATTGTGAAACGGTGGCGTCAAGCGGTGCTCGGCGTCGCACTCATGGGGGCAGCAGTGCTGCCCGCCTGTGCGGATGAGCTGCCGACGTTTCAACTGACTTTCAAGCCGGACGGCACGTTCGAACCTGCCCGTTTGGAGGTTCCTGCTGGGCGCTTCAAAATCGAACTCACCAATGAAAGCAATGAGCCGGTCGAGTTCGAGAGCATTCCGCTACGCAAAGAAAAAGTGTTGGGCCCCGGGGTGAAATCGTTTGTGGTGATCACCATTTCACGTCCCGGTGAGTATCCCTTTTTCGACGACTTTCATCAAAGCGTCAAGGGCACGCTGGTTGTGAAGCCCAAGGATTAAGACAGCAGTATGGAACAGGTTCTTTTCATCGTCTGGCGAGAGAGCGTGGAAGCGCTGCTGATCGTCGGCATTCTCTATACCTGGTTGCGCGCCACGCCCGAAGGCCGGCGCGGCTTGCCGTATCTTTGGGGTGGTGTGGCGGCCGGCCTGGCTTTGGCAGTGATGCTGGCGCTGGTGCTGTTGGGCGTTTCGTCCTGGCTGAGCGACGAAGGTCAGGAGTGGTTCCAGGCCGGCATGGCGCTGGTCGCCTGCGCGCTTGTGGTGCAGATGGTGTTCTGGATGCGCAAGCACGGTCGCACGCTTCAGAGCGAACTGCAGAGCGGCGCGCGCGATTCGATGAACGCGTCGAGCTGGTGGGGCTTGCTGGTACTCGTCATGATCGCGGTGGCGCGCGAGGGCAGCGAAACCGTGGTGTTCCTGTATGGCACCGTGGCTGCCGGCGAAGCAGCGTCTGACATGGCCATGCTTGCGTTGGCCGGTATCGGGGGATTCTTCGCTGCGCTCATCACTTTTTATATTTTGCAGCTGGGCGGCAAGTTCATCACCTGGCGTCGCTTTTTCGCCGTCACCGAAATACTCTTGCTGCTGCTCGCGGCCGCCCTGTTGATCGGCGGGCTCGATCACCTCATTTCATTGGGTGTGGTGCCGACCTTGGTCGATCCGATCTGGGACAGCTCCCGGTTGCTGGACGACAGCAGCGGCATCGGCAAGGTATTGGCCGATTTCGCCGGTTATCGCGCCTTTCCGGCGTTGACGTCAGTCATCGTCTGGGTGCTCTATTGGGTGATCGTGGTGGCGCTGCTGCGCCGCGCGCAGCCCGAGGCCGCGCCGCGTAATACCGTGGCGCGTGCGCCAGCGCCATGACTGCCGTGCTCGCCCGTTCGGCTTCGCGCGCGGCGGATTTCCTGCGCGATCATGCCCCACTGCTTCGCAAGTTGCAGTGGGGCATTGTGCTTGTGTACGCCTTTTTGCTTATTGTGCCGGCGATCATGCCGCTGCCGGATAATGCCGCCTCGGTCTTCAATAATCTGACCGTGGTCTCGCAGTTCGCGTTTTGGGGCATCTGGTGGCCTTTCGTACTGGTGTCGATGCCCTTGCTGGGCCGAACCTGGTGCGGCACGCTCTGTCCGGAAGGGATGTTGTCGGAGTGGGCCAGCGAGCACGGCCAGGGTCACGCCATCCCCAAGTGGATGCGGTGGGGCGGCTGGCCCTTCGTGGCGTTCGCGGGCACCACCGTCTACGGTCAGTTGATCAGCGTATATCAATATCCGGCAGCGGTACTCGTGGTGCTGGGCGGATCGACCGTGGCGGCCATGATCGTGGGGTGGCGCTATGGCCGCAGCAAGCGTGTCTGGTGCAAATACCTCTGTCCGGTCAATGGGGTCTTCAATCTGCTGGCCAAGATGGCGCCGTGGCATTTCAAAGTCGACGAAACCGCGTGGCGCCATCCGGTCGTGCGCATCGAGTCGATCAACTGTGCGCCGCTGGTTCCGTTGCGGCACATGAAGGGCGCGGGCGACTGCCATATGTGCGGCCGGTGCAGCGGCTATCGCGGCGCGATCACGTTAACGCCACGATCTCCGGAAGAAGAGATCGTCAACGTGGCGGACGGCGATCCCTGGCAGACCGCGTTGATCCTGTTTGGCATGATGGGCTTGGCCATGGGCGCCTTCCTGTGGAGCGCAAGTCCGTGGTTCGTGGTGTACAAGCAGGCGGCAGCCACGTGGTTGGTCGAGCACGATATTTTGTGGCCGCTGCTGGACAACGCGCCCTGGTACATCCTCACTCACTACCCGGAGCTCAACGACAGTTTTTCGTGGCTGGACGGCTCGGGCATTTTGCTGTTCGTCGTGGGCGCCATGGTGGTGATCGGCGGCGCGGCGTTTGCCGGCCTTTGGGTGGCCGATCGCGTGTTGCCGCCGGTGTCGGGCGCGCCCCGCACGCCCATGGGCCGTGCCAGTCTGCACAAGCTGGCGCAATGCCTGATTCCCGTTGCCGGCGTGGGCGTGTTTCTGGGGCTCTCCGCCACCACGCTCACATTGCTCAAGCATGAAGGCATGGGCACGGGGTGGGCCAATAGCGTGCGCTTCACCTTGCTCGCGCTCGCGGTGGCGTGGAGCTTGAAAATGGGCGCGCGCATCATCGCGCAGCGTCATGGTGCGCTGTGGCAGAATGCCACGGCGCTTGCCGCCACCGCGATCGGGCTGGTGCCCTTCGTGTGGGCATGGATCCTCTTTTTCGTGGTGTGGTGAAGCGCGCTCGGTGAGCAGGGTGCTTCGGCCTGTTCACCGGTAGCGTCGGGGGCGATCGTTTGGTCTCGCCCGCGGTCTATCCAACCCTTGAACGTGCTACGCCATGCGCCACTACGCTTACCGACTGCTCAATGTATTTTCGGAATCGACCTTCGACGGCAATCCGCTGTGCGTCTTTGAGGATGGCACGGGCCTGACCGATGCCGAGATGCAGTTATTGGCGCGCCAATTCAATCTTTCCGAAACCACATTTCTGCTGCCTTCCGATGCAGCCGATCGGCGCGTGCGCGTGTTTACACCCGGCGCCGAGATGCGGTTTGCCGGACACCCCGCGATCGGCTCGGCGCATGTGGTGCGCGCGCTCGACAAAGCTGATCGATTTCGCGATCGTGTCACCCTCGCATTTGCCGCCGGCCTGGTGCCGCTCGTGGCCGATGGGGATGTGTGGACGTTTATCGCACCTGCGCCCAGTGGCGTGCAGGCGCGGGCGGCAGGGATTGATCGCGCAACCGCTGCGGCATGGTTCGGGCTCGCGGCCGACGATCTGGCCGACGATCCGATGTGGGTCGACACGGGCTCAGATCAGTTATTGATCCCGTTGACCAATGCCGACGCCGTCTCACGCGCCAAGCCAGACGCCGGTCTGGTCTCTGACTGGCCGACAAGCAGCATTGGACGGCGCACGGCCTATCTCTTCGAGGTGCCGAAGGCGACTACTGCGGTGGGTGGTGGCAGTGACGCATCGCGTATAAGCGCGACGGTTCGTGTGCGCTACTTTTTCGTGCCACCCGCAGGCGGCGTTTCTGAGGATCCCGGCACGGGATCGGCGTGCGCCAATCTCGGCGGCTGGTGGCAGGCGACCCAAAAACCGTTGCCGCTGCGCGCGACGGTGATGCAGGGCGTGGAAATGCACCGAACGTGCCACTTGCAACTGCAAGTGGATGAGGGCGGCGCCATTCACGTCGGCGGACGCGTACGAGAAATAGGCCGCGGCACGATGACGCTGTAGACGAAAAAAATGCGCACTCGAAAGCGCGCATTTTTCGTCCCGGAGAAAAGGCGGCCAAAAGCGCGTATTGGGCGCTGGCCGCTTTCCCTCAACCGGTTTACTTGGCCTTGGTGGCGTCAACCTTGATCAGGTTTTTGACTTGCTTCACACCGTTGACGTCACGGGTCACGCGAGCGGCCAGGTCGGCTTGGGCGGCCGTAGCCACAGTACCCGTCAGTTGAACCACGCCTTCGGTCGTTTCGACGGCGACGTCCAAAGCGCTGAGATCTTTCTCGGCAACGATGGCGGCCTTGACCTTGGTGGTCAGTACGGCGTCGGAGGTGTATTCACCCACGGATTGCTTCGGCTCATTGGTCGTCGTCGTGCTGGCGGCCATGGTGATGGACGAAAAGGCGACGGTCGAGCCAATGGCGGCGGCGGCGAGCAGTTTTTGAAAATTCATGAGTAATCTCCTACTGGGTAAACAAAGACAGGTTGCGCGGCAAACGTCGCGCTTATTTTTTTCGGAACATGCCGCTAAGTATCGAAAGCACGGCGAGCACGAGAAAAACGTAAAACAAAATTTTGGCGATACCTGCAGCACCGGCAGCGATGTTGCCGAAGCCCAGGATGGCGGCGATGATCGCGATGACGAAAAAGACAACTGCGTAATGCAGCATGGTGATGCTCCTGTCGGTTCGCGGCGCGTCCAACGCATTGATCAAATAAACCTGCTGGATCGTTTTCAAACGTCTGCTGGATCGTCTTCCATTCGATTCTCGGGCAGTCGGACGGTAATGAAGATTCTCAAGCAGTCGGCTGGCGCTGAAAGTCGATCGGAGGGATAAGCCACCTACGCCTTCACAACATCTCAACCAGCGAGGTCAAGTTACGGTTGTGCCGCAGCCCTGTCAAACGGGCCTTGTGGGTAAATGTAACGCCGATGACCCGGCATATTTGTGATCTGCAGCATGCAGAATTTCCCGATGACGCTATCGTGTGACGACCGCGGCAGTGGCATCGCCACGACGGGATTGCAAACCCTACCGATCAGCGTGCAACCATCGAAAGATCGCGGACTGCGACCGTTACAAGTGGGCAATGCTTTGATCGGCTTTGCATTCTCGACGTTACACCGCGGTCATAGCTTGAGGGCTTTCGGCACCAGTTTCGCGGCGCTGTACACCTGGCGAAAGATCGCGATCTCGTCTTCCGATAAACCGCGCTTGCGCAGTCCATGGAAAAGCCGACGCAGATCGGAGTTGGCGGCCTGCGCGGCAGTCAGACATCGCCGGCCCAGTTCGAGATCCATCAATGCGATCTGCGGATCGGCATCGTCGCCGTCGCAATGCGCGAAGATTTCTTTTGGATAGAGATGACCATGCTTGAATGCCGCGCGATGCATGCGCAGCAGGTGCTCGGCCAGCAAGCGGTAGATTTTTGCGCGTGTATGTGCCGGCCATCGATTGTCGCGTAAGCCTTGCTCCAAACTCACATACCCTGCCAATTCGCGCGTGGCCAGTACGGCTTCCCAAATGCCCCCCACACGCCGCATATCGAAATGCACCAGTTTGGGCGTGGACACCCCAAGCTGGTTCAGGCGTTTCAGATTGCGCGCTTCACGCAAGAACGTGGGACGCCCGAGCGGGTAGCGCAGCGACTTGAACAGGAAATTGCGTTGCCGCTTGATGTAGTAGCCGTTGCCGTCGGCGTCACGCACAAATTGCACGCCACTTTCTCCGCCACGCCGATGATTGGGCGGCTCGACCCACTCGCCTTGCCATTGCCACCAATCGATTGTCTGGGTTTGCGCGTGAGGCACTGCGTCTCCTGCATTCAGCTAACGGGTATTTTCTTGAATGGGGTGTGTTGTTCGAGTTCGCCGATATAGGCGTCGATCGCCTCGGTTTCGCGGTCGAGAAAATCGCCGATGGCTTCGGCAAATCGTTCGTCGGCAATCCAATGGGCGGACCATGTCGGCGTGGGCAACAATCCGCGCGCCATCTTGTGTTCGCCTTGCGCGCCACCCTCGAAGGCCGTCAATCCATGCGCAATACAGTAGGCAATGCTCTGTAGATAACAGGTTTCGAAGTGCAGGCCGGAGACGAAGGATTGCGTGCCCCAATAGCGGCCATACACAATGCCATCAGCCACCACATCCAGGGCGCACGCGATCGGTGCGCCGTCGCGATAAGCCATGATGAGCAGCAACTGCTCGGGCATCTCGGCATGCCATCGCGCAAAACACTCGCGTGATAAATAGGGCGGGTTGCCGTGGTCGTAATACGTTTGCGCATAGCACCGATAAAAGAAATCCAGCGCGGCTTCGTCCAGTGTGGCACCGCGCAACCAGGTGAACGAGACGCCCGCATCGGCTACCCGCCGGCGATCCTGTTTGATTTTCTTGCGCTTGTCGTGACTCATGGTCGCGAGAAACGCATCCATGTCGGCGTAATCCGCATTGCGCCAATGAAATTGCACCCCTTCACGCAGCATGAAGCCCGATTGCGATAGCGCCTCGACATCGGCGGCGTGGGTAAACAAGATGTGCAACGATGCAATGTGGTGATGCTTGGCCAGCGCGATGGCGCCGCGTGCCAGCATCACGCGATGGTCGTGCGTGTGGGCCAGCAGCCGCGGCCCGCTGACTGGCGTAAAGGGCACCGCGCACAGGAGCTTCGGGTAGTACGCCAAACCGTGACGCGCAAATGCATCGGCCCAGGCGTAGTCGAATACATATTCGCCGCGAGAATGCGCTTTCACATAAAGGGGCATTGCGCCGACCAGACGACCGTTTTGACGCAGGGCCAGAAAGTAGGGCGTCCAGCCGGTGCGCGTCGAGGCGCACCCGGTATCGTGCAGGGCGCTCAAAAACGCATGCTGCATGAATGGATACGTGCCAGCAAGGGCGTTCCATTCCGGCGCGGTAAACGCGTCAAGTGAAGTCTCAATCGTGAGAACGGGGTCGTTGGCGTCCATGCGGCGATTATGGCAGGTTGCAGCGGATGGGATAATGACCGCCGATCGAAACGTGTCGCCAGTGCGCCAGCACCGGATGCGGCTTCGCCACAAGATCGTCAATAGGAACCCGTTTTTGAATCACGACTTGTCCATCCGGCACCTGGCGCTTGCCGCGCTCGTGTGCTGCGATCCCGCAGATAAAGTGGCGGCCGTACGCGCAATCCCTGACGACGCGCCGATCGATGCCCCTCAACGCCTCACCGCGTCCTTGCCCGTGCCGGGCCGGCCAGCCAAGCCGGATTGCGTGCCGCCCGCACAGGTGCCACGCCGCGCGATCGGCACCCCGGCCGGCCGCGCGGCCTTGCTGCATGCGATTGCGCACATCGAATTCAATGCCATCAATCTTGCGCTCGACGCGCTGTGGCGCTTTGAAGGCATGCCGCCCGACTACTATCGCGATTGGCTGATCGTTGCGAAAGAAGAGGCGTATCACTTCACGTTATTGCAGGATCATCTGGCGACTTTGGGACATCGCTACGGCGACTTTCCGGCGCACGAGGGGCTTTGGCAGATGGCCGAGCGCACGCAAGACGACGTGCTGGCGCGCATGGCGCTCGTGCCCCGCACGCTCGAGGCGCGTGGATTGGATGCCTCGCCCGCCATCCGCGACAAGCTCATCCGGGTGGGCGATGAGGCGGGCGCGGCAATCCTCGACATTATTTTGCGTGACGAGATCGGTCATGTTGCGATCGGCAATCGCTGGTACCGCTACGCCTGCGCGCAGCAGGGGCTGGCGCCGCTGGCAGCCTACCCGGTGCTTGCCGCGAAATACGACGCGCCACGGCTGCGGGGGCCCTTTAATCTCGCGGCGCGGCGGCAAGCGGGTTTCGACGAAGACGAACTCGCCGCGCTCGATGCGCCGCGTGATGTATCCAGTGAGTCGGCTAAAGGTGGCTCAACAATCGACTCTATAGGGCAACACGCTTTACCGGGCCGTGATCGACGGAGCTGATCGGACCTGTTGAGGCTAGCTGTGGTGACGCAACGCCGTCATCATGCCACCCCAGCGTCATCATGTCGGCCAAGTGGAGAGGTCAGCCAAGTGGAGAGGTCAGCTCCAGGGGTGTTGTTGGGTAACTGCCCTCGCAAATGTTGATTTGCAGCGCCTTCAACCGCTGTCTAACTGAAGCAAACCTTAACGGTTTGACGCCAGCCTCTAACGCTTCAAGGGCATGGGCAGTGATAGGGTGAGGACTCTCGTCAACTTTTGTCAGGACGCCCCATGTCGCTCAAATTCAGATTGCCCGCCGCCGCCGCATTGTCGATGGCCTTGTTTGCCGGAGCGGCAGGCGCGGCCGACACCACCGCCGCCTTTACGTTGCCGCCGCTGCCCTATGCGGCCAACGCGCTCGAGCCTGCAATCGATGCGCAAACGATGACGTTGCATCACGATAAGCATCATCAGGCTTACGTCGATAATCTCAACGGCAAAGTGAAGGATTTCCCGGCGCTGCAGGGCGCCAAGATCGAAACCGTGATGGCACAAGTGTCGAAGTATGACGCTGCCGTTCGTAATAACGGAGGCGGCCACTATAACCACAGCCTGTTCTGGACCATCATGGCGCCGGTCGATAAGGGCGGCAAACCAGGTGCGGCGCTGCAAAAGCGGATCGCCCAGGATTTCAAGTCGCAAGACGAGATGGTCAAGCAATTCAGCGAGATGGCGGGCAAGAATTTTGGCTCGGGCTGGACGTGGTTGATCGTGAAGCCGGACGGCAAGCTCGCCATTACCAATACCCCCAATCAAGATAATCCGCTGATGGACGTGGTGCAGGAAAAGGGCACGCCCATTCTGGCGCTCGATACCTGGGAACACGCCTACTATCTGAAGTATCAGAACAAGCGGCCCGAGTACGTCAAGGCCTTCTGGTCAGTCGTGAATTGGAACGAAGTCACGAAGCGCTACGATCAGGCTGCAAAGTAAGCGGGCCTTCGGCCTCCGAGCTGAGGGGGCCTTTGGCTACCATGCGTGAAGCCGGGCCATCAGAGCGCTGCGGGGCGTCGACGATGGCCTACAGCAACGCATGAAACACAAGGCATGAAACACAGCGCATGAAACGGTGTGCGGAAACGTGCATGCAATGATTTCAAGCACTGCGGTTCGTGCACCAGGTTCACCTGCAAAAAGGAGCACGCAATGACAATTACCAACACCGTCGACGGCGTCACTTATACGTTGCTCATTCAAGAACGAGGCGACGATACCTTCTCATGGAAAATCGCGGCCAACGATGCCGATGGCCGCGAGAGCAAGCGCGACGAGCGCGATACCGATATTCCCTTCGAGACCGCGGCCGATGCCGAAATGGCAGGCCGCGAGGCGATGGACGCCCTCGTCAAGGGCGACCTGTAAGCTCAGCGGATCTCGGTATTCAGATCGAACATGTCCGGGCCGCGATAGCGTTTGATGGTCTGGGCAAGTTCGCCGTCTGCCAATAAGCTGTCGGCGTCATTTTTGCGAATCAGCCAGAAGTTTATCGCCGAAAGATCCACCAGAAACTCTTTGCACTGGGTTCGAGCGTCGATCATCGAGCCGGCCGCACTGCGCAGTACCTGCGCCAGCATACGACCGGGATGCTCATAAATGTGGCCGATGAAGTTGGCCAGCACGCGTTTGATCAACGCATCGTTCAGGTCGACATTACCGTTTGCCAGGCCCTCCCAATACACCGCTTCCTGGCCATCGGGAATGAAGGTGTTTACCCACGCCTGGTAATCGCGGTCGTGTAGGATCGAGAAGGCGCGGCGATACAGAATCTCCGGATCGCTGGCTTCGAAGCTGTGCTCCTTCGTATACGCCAGCAAGCCGTCGAGTTCACTGATCAATGCGCGATGGTTGGCATTGATCTGGTTGTACTTGTCGATCAGCTTGCTCAATGCGGCACGAAACATCAGCACCTGATTGCGGCCGCCTTCGATACTGTCGAGCAACGGATAGATCTGATATTTGTGGGCGTGAATGTGATCGATATATTGGCTGATCGCATCCGACGTCGTGTCCATCTGTTTGAACGCGCGTTCAAACAGTTCGGGCCGGCGCTGATAGAGCTGTTCGAGCTCGGCGGTATCGCGGCCGATCAGATTATCGACCTTCTGAAAATTGCCGACGATGTCGCGGATGAAGAAGCTCGAGAGCGTATGGATCGTGTCCTGAAATTTCTCAACCGACACCGCACGAACGGTGTCGTCCAGTTGCTGCCGCTTGGCCTGCTTCTGCTTTTTGCGCTGGTCGTACAAAAAGGTGGCGGCGGAGGCAACGATGGCCAAACTCGTGGCGACATCGATGCCGATCTGGACGGAATTCAACTCCATGCTTTCCTCTCGATCCCGCGACAACAGCGCGGAGTGCGCTGCCCGCCTCGGGGCCGCTATTCTAATGTCCAATTGTGTCGTTTGAAGACTGAACAGAACATTTATCGAGAGCGGCCCGCTTGGGCCGACCAAAGCACCGCTCGGGCTTTTTGTTCATCGCGGTGTCACAGCACAGTGATGAGTGCGCACCCTGACACCGCGTCGCGTCTATCGTCCCGCCGCGTACGCTTGCATGAGCCGCGGATTGGCAGCGGCGTGCAACATGCCGTCCGCATCGCGGGATGCTGCCGTCAAGCGGCCCACCGACCAGGCAGGCACTTCTTCGATGTCGTGACCGCGTGCGCGCAAGGCATCGATCGTTTCGCGGCCCGCGCTGACCTCGATCGCCAGGTGACCCGGCTTACGGTCGCGCGGATAGAACGAACTGGGGAAGTGCTGCGTATGCGACATCGGCATGTCGATCGCTTCCTGCAGGTTCGCACCGTGATGCACATGACGCAAAAACATCATCATTTGCCACTGTTCCTGTTGGTCGCCTCCCGGCGTGCCGAACACCATATAGGGTTGGTCGCCGCGCATCGCGAGCGAGGGCGTGAGGGTGGTGCGGGGCCGTTTGTTCGGGGCCAGGGTGCACGGCAAGCCGTCCTCGAGCCAGAACATCTGTGCGCGCGTGTTCAGCCCGAATCCGAGCGCAGGAATAACCGGCGACGACTGGAACCAGCCGCCCGAGGGTGTAGCCGACACCATATTGCCCCAGCGGTCGATTACGTCCACATGGGTCGTGTCGCCCCGTTTGGCGCTCGCCCGCATGTCGGCAAGCGTGGGTTCGTTGGTGGGTGCGCCTGGCTTGGTGACGGGCGAGAGGCGGCCCAGCGTTTCCATGACGCGGTCCACCTGTGCCTCGAAGCCGGTAAGACGGCCGGGCGCCAGATCGTGCGATGCGCGCTCGGTCATCCGGCTGCGACGCAAGTCGTTGTACGCATCGGAGAGCAGCGTCTCCAGCGGCACATCCACGAAGTTGGGATCGCCGTAGTACGCCTCGCGGTCGGCGAACGCGAGCTTCATTGCCTCGGTCACCGTGTGATAGAAATGATCGCTGTTTGGGCCACCGGTGGTCAGATCGAACGGCTTGAGCAAGGCGAGTGTTTGCAGAAACGCCGGCCCCTGGCTCCAGGCGCCGGCCTTGGCGACCGTGTGGCCGTGATAGGTGTATTGCACGGGCGCTTCATAGGTTGCCGACCACCGGGCCATGTCGTCGGCGGTCAGCACGCCGCGATGGGCGCCGCCGCTCTCGTCGGGCACCTCGGTGGTGCGGCAGAACGCGTCGATGGCTTCAGCGACGAAGCCGCGATAAAACGCATTGCGCGCCGCTTCGATCTGGCGTTCGCGATCCGCGCCCGCGCTTTCCGCTTCCTGCAGGATGCGGCGCCACGTTTGCGCGAGTCCGGGATTCTTGAAGAGTTTGCGAGCTTCGGGCAACACGCCGCCCGGCACGTACACCTGAGCCGTGGTCGGCCACTTGGTTTCGAAAAAATCCTTCAGGCCGGCAATCGTATTGGCGATGCGCGGCATTAAGGGATGGCCGTTTTCGGCGTAGTGAATGGCGGGTTCGAGCACATCGCGCACGCGCATCGTGCCGTGGTCGCGCAGCATGAGCATCCAGGCGTCGAACGAGCCGGGCACCACGGCCGCGAGCAGGCCGTTACCCGGAATCATCGACAATCCCTCGCGCCGATAGCGTTCGAGCGTGGCGGCAGCCGGCGTGGTGCCCTGGCCGCACAGCACTTCAACACGCTTGGTGCGCGCCGAATAGAACACGGCAGGCACCTCGCCGGCCGGGCCAACCAGGTGCGGTTCCACCACCTGCAGCATGAAGCCGCTGGTGACGCAGGCGTCGAAGGCATTGCCGCCACGCTCCAGAATGGCCATGCCGCAGGCGGTGGCCAACCAGTGCGTGGAGGTAACCACGCCAAACGTACCCAGAATTTCAGGACGAGTGGTGAACATGCCGGCTCCTTACGACTTGGCGCGTTGAACGTCCTTCAGGCGGATCAAGCCGTCGGGATAAGGAACGAAGCCGTTGATTTTCTTCTGCGTGCCGAAGGTGTAGGGCAGGTAGTAGAGATAAACGATCGGGCGTTCGTCGGCCATGATGGCCAGGAACTGCGTGTACAGCGCGCGACGCTTGGCTTCATCGGGTTCGGCACGCGCCTCGTCGAGCAGGCGATCGGCTTCGGCGTTCGAGAACTTGCCGTCGTTCAGGCTGCCTTTGGTGCTGGCGTATTGGTGAATGTTGCCGCTCGGATCGACTCGGCCCGACCAGCCGCTTTGTCCGATCTGGAAGTCGCCGCGCGCAAGGCTCGATTGGAGCGCCGCGAACTCGACCGGTCGCAACGAGATATCGAAACCGGCTTCGGCGCCCATGGCTTGAATCAGCTCATACACTTGTTGCATGACCGTGTTGTTGCCAAAAGTGATCTCGATCTTCACACGATCCACGCCGGCTTCTTTCAGCAGGGCTTTTGCGCGGGCCACATCGCGACCGCGACGTTCGGCGGTCTTGTCGAATGCGAAGCTGGCCGGCGGGAAGGGTTGATAGGCCGGTTGGAACAAGCCTTCGCCCACCACTTGATTCAGCACATCGCGATCGATGGCCAAGTCGAGCGCCTGACGCACGCGTTTGTCCTTGGCCGCTGGGCCATCGGCACGGGCGCCGTTGGCGAGGTTGAACGTAAACGCCTGGAAACCCAAACCGGTGACCGGCGCCCAGGTCAGGTTGGCGTCCGACTTCACGGCTTGCGCATCGCTGGGTGCAACGCGTTCGATGATGTCGAGATCGCCCGAACGCAGATTGTTCAACCGTACCGTCGAGTCCGGAATCGGCGTAAACACCACGCGGTCGAAGTTGTAGTGCGAGGCGTCGTAATACTTGGCGAACTTATCCAGCACGATGCGATCGTTCTGCACGCGCTCGGTGAACTTGTACGGGCCGGAACACACCGGTTTCGCGTTGGGATCCTTATCGAACGAGGCGGGCGAGATCATCATGCCGGCACGGTCCGACAACTGTGAGAGCAACGATGCATCGGGGCCGGTCAGGCGGACGACCACGGTGTGCGCATCGGGCGCTTCTACGCTGGCCACGCTCGCGAGCTCGCTCTTGCGATTGCTGTCGGCCAACGTACGGGCGCGATCGAGGTTGGCTTTGACTGAGGCAGCATCGATCGCCACACCGTCGTGATAGACCGCATCGGTACGCAGTTTGAAGGTCAGCGTCTTGTTGCCGTCCGACCAGGCCCACGATTGCGCCAATTGGGGCACGATTTTGAGTTCGGGCGTGATCTCGACCAACTTATCGCAAAGGGATGCGAACACGATGCGACCGACGAAGGTGCGTGCACGCGCCGGATCGAGCACGTCGGGATCGTCTTGCAGGCCAATTCGTAGCGTGGATGTTTGAGCAACCGCGGCGGTGCTGCACGCGAGTGCTGCCAGGGTCAGGGCGAGGGTCAATCTACGCATGGGAAATCGTCTCCGGAATCGCAATCAAAGGGCGGCGCACAGATGCGAACCGCCGTCATAAAACTGACGGCCATTGTAAGACTCTGGTGGCTGGAGATGTGTGGTCGATGTGGTCAATTCGATGCCATCGCAAGGGGCTGGGATATTCCGACCGCTATGCAATATGCGCGTTATGCACTGAAGACGACATCATGTGACGCGATTTGCGCACAATGCACTCGGAGGCCACTGTGCCGCTGCGTCGCGTCGATGCGCCATCGCCAGGGTGGTGGTTGCTCTGGCGCAACAAATCCACAACGCACGTTTATCTTGCATGAGTGAATCGGTTAATCAAAGCCCAATGTCCGAAGCGCGAAGCTGACACGCGGATTACTAAATCGCTGCGAAAAAGAATACTCGGAAAATACGGCTACTGCAGAAATCATATTTTCCGAAATTTCCGATGTTGAGTCGTAAATGCATTCGTCGCGCATTCGTAAGACCAGATTAATCGGTATTTACGATAATGAAACATCGCGAGAAATCATGATACTTTTGCTGAGTACTTGGACTTACCGCACCCGGCGCCGATCGCAGCGGCGTCGGATCTACGCAGCCCGTTTATTTTTTTCCAGGAGACGTCCATGGGACGGTTCTCATTCAGTGGGCTTTTTGGGATTGGTCGCCGTCAGCGGCAAGCCGAGATAATCGGCCAGCTTGCCGCAATTAATCGTGCGCAAGCCGTGATCGAGTTTAATCTTGAGGGGCATGTGCTCATGGCCAATCAAAATTTCCTCGATACGATGGGATATGCGTTGGACGAGGTCGTGGGTGCGCATCATCAGATGTTTGTGACGCATGAGGAACGTAGCAGCCCCGCCTATCGCGATTTCTGGCATAAGCTCGGCGCCGGGCAATACGATGCCGGGCGTTATTTGCGCGTGGCCAAGGACGGTCGCGAGGTGTGGCTGCAGGCGACCTACAACCCGATACTGGATCACACGGGCGAGCCCATCAAAATCGTCAAATACGCCACCGACATTACCGACCAGGAACGGCGCGATGCCGATGTACGCGGTCAATTGGAGGCGATCGGCAAAGTGCAGGCAATCATCGAGTTCGAACTCGACGGCACCGTCATCTGGGCCAACGATCTCTTTTTAAGTTCGCTGGGCTATACACAAGACGAGGTCGTAGGCCGCCATCACAGCATGTTCGTGCAGCCTGAAGACCGTCAGTCGGCGCTGTATCGGCAGTTCTGGGAAAAGCTTGCCATGGGATGCAATGATTCCGGACAGTATTTGCGTATCGGCAAGCATGGCCGGCAAGTGTGGATCGAGGCGAGCTACAACCCGATTTTCGATGCCTCAGGGCGGCCATTCAAAGTCGTGAAATATGCGACTGACATCACGCGGCGGTTTACTGCGGCGCAGGCGCTGCGTGGTGCGGTCGTGGGCCTTACTGAAAACGCCGATCGCGCCTCGCAAGCGGATTTGCTCGCCCGTGAGGCATGTGGCGTGGCCGAGCAGGGCGGTCGTACAGTCGATGATGTGGTGAGCGCCATGCAGGCCATCACCAGCAATTCGCGACGTATCTCCGAAATCGTCGGCGTCGTCGACACCATTGCATTTCAAACCAATATTCTTGCGCTGAATGCCGCGGTAGAAGCGGCGCGCGCCGGTTCGCACGGCAAGGGGTTTGCCGTCGTGGCCACGGAAGTGCGCAATCTGGCGCAAAGCAGTGCGTCGGCCGCGCGTGAAATCAAATCGCTGATCGCTACCTCGGTATCGGAAATCGATCGCGGTGCCGGTCTGGTGCAAACGGCAGGCACGACCATGCAGGATATTCTTGTGTCGTCGCGCCGGGTAACCGAAATCATGGCCGAAGTTGTGGCGGTATCGCTGGCGCAGTCCCATACGCTGGGCGATGTGACTGACGATATAACGGAAAGCACGCTCAAACGTGCCGATGCACGGTTGCGACCACCGCCGCCCATCCGCACAAAGTCAGTATCGGCAGCGCGTTTGACGCTGCATTGAACTAATCCTTTAAGGCATGCAGACGCCCGAATAGCCCTGGGCTACCCTGTGCACTCTGCATGGGGGTGCAACAATATGGAAAAGGTCGACCTTTCCAAACTCGGCGCTGAAGAATTCGAAAAATTAGTGCGCTGGTGTCAGCGTTATTTTCGCTGGAAACTTGCAAGGCTCAGGCAGGCTCAGCGGCCCGGGCTGCGCGATTATGAATTCGCTTTCGAGACCACGTGTAATGCCTTGCTGGAAGAGGGCGTTATTGATGGGATGGGTGACGCGTTTGGCGGCATGGATCCCGAAATCGCCAAACTCTTCGTGGCTGAACTCGCCTATATCAATGCCGCAGCCAACCAATTGGGTCCGCAGCAGGGTTCCAACGCTGAGCCGGAGGCGGAAGGCAAGGCAGTCGACGTGATTCGAACCGGCAAAGATAGCCTGGACGAACTGGTGGTGGACGGTTTGCCGCCTGCGATGCGGGTGCGCGTCAGACGCCTATTGGCCATTCTGAGCGAGATCCTGTTGTTGGGCAAAATTGGCTGACGACGCGGGGCATCATAGGAACCACGTTGGGCAACACGCGTTATCAACGGGGGGAGCAGTTGTTTTGCCGAGCCGATAAAACAGCGGCACTGGACCTATCGGTTGAGCAGCATGATTGAGCGCGGGTGATCGTGCTGCCTGTTTGTGTCGCAATAGACGCCCAACGTGGATCAGGGCTTGGTCGACTCGGCAGCAGCGCAGTGCATTTCACGATACAATAAGCGTACTGGGGCCGATCCGGATTCGACGTGGGTCGCGAAACAGTGCAGGGCATGTCGAGCACCAGTACGCTCGTTAAACCACTGGAAACACTACAAACGCCAACGACGAGCGTTTCGCTCTCGCCGCTTAAGCGGTGAGCCGTAGCACTGATCTGTCTTTGGGTCAGGTGGGGTCAAACTCACAGCTACGACACTTACAAAGAATCGGGATCTAGCCGGGTCACACGCGTTAGGCCTTAAAAAGAAGTGAATCGCTGAGGGCCGGCCTGTCGGTTGGCTAAGCCCGAGGTTAAACAAAAAATAAATCGACTACGCATGTAGAACTGCCTGCAGAGGGCTCGCGGACGGGGGTTCAATTCCCCCCGGCTCCACCATTATTCCGCTTGATATCGAGTAGATATATAAAAGCCAACCTTTCGAGGTTGGCTTTTTTTTATCCTGCGGGATGCGAGGGGAGGCGCGGTTAACCCGCCGCCCGCGCTTTGGCCGGCAAAAGACTTTCGATCGCGGCCCATAATGTCTCGACCGAATCGGCCGTGGCGTTTGCTTCCCACTTTGTCACGTCGCCGTTTTCACCCAAATACCCATAAGCGGCGGCCACGACCGGCATGCCGGCGGCATGCGCAGACTGGATGTCGCGCAAATCGTCGCCCACATATACGCACTGATCCGGCGTATAGCCGGCTTTTCGGGCGGCATACAACAAAGGTTCAGGGTGCGGCTTGGCATGCGGCGTGGTATCGCCGCATACAAGCACGGCACTTTCTTCGACCAATCCCAGAAATTCGACGATCGGCAGCGTGAGATAAGTGACTTTGTTGGTCACGATGCCCCAGGCCATACCGCGCCGAACGATATCGTCCAGCAGGTCGGCGATGCCGGGAAACAGTCGGCTGTGCACGGTGGAGCCAGCGGCATAATCTTCAAGAAACTGCAGGCGGGCGGGCTCATAGGCGGCATCGTCCGGCGTCAGGCCCAATGCCTCGCGCAGCAAACCGCGCGCACCCTGCGATGCCACGGGGCGCAACTGCTCATAGGGCAAGTGATCCATGCCACGGCGCGTGCGCTGATGATTGGCCGCCGCGACCAGATCGGGGGCGGTATCGGCAAGCGTGCCGTCGAAGTCGAAAAGAATGAGTGCGGTCATTTGCGGCAGGCCATCAAGTAGTTCACCGACGTGTCGTTGGACAACGCATAGATCTGGGTGAGGGGGTTGTAGGTCATGCCGCGCATGCTTTGCGGCTCAAGGCCGGCTTCGCGCGCAGCGCTGGATAATTCGCTGGGTTTGATGAAATTTTCATACGAATGCGTGCCTCGCGGCAGCAGACGCAATACATATTCGGCGCCGATGATGGCGAAGAGAAACGATTTGGGATTGCGATTGAGTGTGGAAAAGAACACATGGCCGCCCGGTTTGACCAGGCGGGCGCAGGCTTGCACGACCGATGCGGGGTTGGGGACGTGCTCCAGCATTTCCATGCAGGCCACTATGTCATAGGACAGTGGTTGCTCTTCGGCCAAGGTTTCGACCGGAACGGCGCGATAGTCGACCTTGATGCCCGACTCCAGGCCGTGCAACTTGGCGACCTTCAGTGATTTTTCGGCCAGATCGATGCCGGTGACGTCGGCCCCAGCGGTTGCCATGCTCTCCGACAAGATGCCGCCACCGCAGCCCACATCCAGAATACGCTTGCCGGATAGACCGCCCGCGAGGGTGCTGATCCATTCAAGGCGCAGCGGATTGATCGCGTGCAGCGGTTTGAATTCGCTATTGGGATCCCACCAGCGCGCGGCCAACGCACCGAACTTTTCCAGTTCGGCCTGGTCGGCATTCAGGCGGGCGTTCGGGGAATCGGCGGTCGAGGCGCGCATAATCAGTCCGTCCAATACATAAAAAAAGGGCCTCGCTATGCGAGGCCCTTAATTGTAGCGGCTAGCGCTTCAATTAGCGGCGGCTGCCGACGATCTCGATTTCAACGCGACGGTTTTGAGCACGGCCTTCACGGGTCGCGTTCGAAGCCACGGGTTGCGATTCGCCCTTGCCTTCCGTGTAAACACGGTTGGCGTCGACGCCACGGCTAACCAAGTATTGCTTGACCGAAGCGGCGCGGCGCTCGGACAGGCGTTGGTTATACGCATCGGTACCGATGGAGTCGGTGTGACCCACAGCGATAATCGTCTCGAGGTCGATGCCACCGGCTTGCTGGGCAACCTGATCCAGCAACTGACGGCCTTCCGGCTTCAGAGTAGCTTTGTCGAAGTCGAAGAAGGTGTCGGCGTTGAAGACGACCTTGTTCGCCATCGGCGTGGGCGCCGCGGGACGCGGAGCTTGCGCGACCGGCACGCCATCACAACCGGGGATACCGGTAGCAGGCGTCCAGAACGCATCGCGCCAGCACAATTCGTTCGTGCCGTTTTTCCAAACGTCGCCGAACGGATTGCGCCAGTTATCGACGGTTTGCGCGGAAGCTGCACCAGAGGCCGTCACGGCGGCGAAGGCGAGCGCCATAGCGAATTTGGAGGGTTTATTCATGTTTCTCCTCGTTGAGCTTGAAGCTGGATAAGTGGTGACTCGCAGCGAACCCCCGCCGCATATCAGGAAACGGGGCCAGTATAGCAACGCCAAGAACAGGTTCAGAGTCTTGCAACTGGGTTTCCTGCGTGCTGGAAACAATCTTAAGCCATTTGGAGGCCCACAGCAGTGGCGACGTGCCCCAACGTCCCATTTTCGGCCTCGAGGCAGGTTTCCTTGTTGGTTTTAGACAACAGAGTGGATAAATCCGCGCGGAACGGCCCGAGCAGGGTATTGCGTTTCGTCTGAGTGTGACGTCAGGCTTCGGTTGAAATCGAATGTTAGAATTTCCTGTTGGCCCGGCCCGGGTTCCTCTATCTGATCATTCAATATATGGATTCCTTTGCCAAGGAGACGCTTCCGGTATCGCTGGAAGAAGAGATGCGCCGCAGTTACCTCGATTACGCGATGAGCGTGATCGTCGGGCGGGCGCTTCCCGATGTGCGGGACGGCTTGAAGCCGGTACATCGGCGCGTGCTGTTTGCCATGCACGAGCTTAATAACGACTGGAATCGCGCCTACAAGAAATCGGCGCGTATCGTCGGCGATGTCATCGGTAAGTACCACCCCCACGGCGACCAAGCCGTTTATGACACGATCGTCCGCATGGCGCAGAGCTTCTCGCTGCGCTACATGCTGGTCGACGGTCAGGGTAACTTCGGCTCGATCGACGGCGACAGTGCCGCGGCGATGCGGTACACCGAAATCCGCCTGGCGAAAGTCGCGCACGAATTGCTGGCCGATATCGACCAGGAAACGGTCGACTTCGGTCCCAACTACGACGGTAGCGAGCAGGAGCCTTTGCTCCTGCCTTCGCGCCTGCCCAACCTGCTGGTCAACGGCAGCTCGGGTATTGCCGTGGGGATGGCGACCAATATTCCGCCGCACAACCTCGCGGAAGTTGTCGACGGCTGCCTTTTCTGCCTGCGCAATCCGCAGTGCACGGTCGACGAGCTGATCGAGATCATTCCGGCACCCGATTTCCCCACGGGCGGCATCATCTACGGCATGTCCGGCGTGCGCGAAGGCTATCGCACCGGCCGCGGCCGGGTTGTGATGCGCGCCAAGACGCACTTCGAAGACATGGAACGCGGCAATCGCCAGTCCATCGTCGTCGACGAGCTGCCTTACCAGGTCAATAAGAAGACCTTGCAAGAGCGCATTGCCGAACTGGTCAACGAGAAGAAGATCGAAGGGATTTCGGATATCCGCGACGAGTCGGACAAAGACGGTATGCGTCTGGTCATCGAGCTCAAGCGCGGCGAAGTGCCCGAGGTCATCCTCAATAATCTCTACAAGAACACCCAGCTCCAGGACACCTTCGGGATCAACCTGGTGGCGTTGGTGGACGGTCAGCCGCGCCTGCTCAATTTGCGCCAGATGGTGGAGTACTTCCTTACCCATCGCCGCGAAGTCGTCACGCGCCGCACCGTGTTCCAGTTACGCAAGGCGCGCGAGCGTGGTCACGTGCTGGAAGGTCTGGCAGTTGCGCTGGCCAATATCGACGAATTCATCGCCATCATCAAGGCAGCCCCGACACCGCCGGTGGCGCGTCAGGAATTGATGGCGCGTTCGTGGGATTCGTCGCTGGTGCGCGAGATGTTGTCGCGCGTCGACGGCGATGCGCCCGGCGGCCGGGCAGCGTTCCGCCCCGACGATCTGGGCGTCGACTTCGGCATGCAGGGCGACGGTTTGTACCGTTTGAGCGACGTTCAGGCTCAGGAAATTCTGAACATGCGTCTGCAACGCTTGACCGGCCTCGAGCAGGACAAGGTGCTGGGCGAGTATCGCGACGTCATGTCGACCATCGCTGATTTGCTGGATATCCTGGCGCGCCCCGAGCGCATCACGATCATCATCGCCGATGAGTTGCAGGCGATCAAAGCCGAGTTCTCGACGGCTGCCAAGGATTCGCGCCGTTCGCATATCGAGTTCAATGCGACCGAGCTCGATACCGAAGATCTGATCACGCCGACCGATATGGTCGTCACGCTCTCGCACACGGGCTACATCAAGAGCCAGCCGCTGTCGGAATACCGCGCGCAGAAGCGCGGCGGCCGCGGCAAGCAGGCGACGGCGATGAAGGAAAACGACTGGGTCGACCAGTTGTTCATCGCCAACACGCACGATTTCCTGTTGTGCTTCTCCGATCGCGGCCGTGTGTACTGGCTCAAGGTGTGGGAAGTACCTCAGGGCACGCGCGGCTCGCGCGGCCGCCCGATCGTCAACATGTTCCCGTTGGCCGATGGCGAGAAAGTCACGGTGGTCTTGCCGGTCAAGCAGTTCAGCGAAGACCATTTCGTCTTCATGTCGACGTCGCGCGGCACGGTCAAGAAGACCCCGCTGTCCGACTTCTCGAATCCCCGTAAGGCCGGCATCATCGCGGTCGATCTGGACGAGGGCGATTACCTGATCGGCGCCGATCTTACCGACGGCAAGCACGATGTCATGCTGTTCTCCGACGCCGGCAAGGCCGTGCGTTTCGACGAAAACGACGTGCGTCCGATGGGCCGCAATGCCCGCGGCGTGCGCGGCATGATGCTCGAGGAAGGCCAGACGGTGATTTCGCTGCTGGTCGCCGGCGATGAAACGCAGAGCGTGCTTACCGCTACCCATAACGGGTACGGCAAGCGCACGCCGATCACCGAGTACACGCGCCATGGCCGCGGCACCAAGGGCATGATCGCCATCCAGACCAGTTCGCGTAACGGCAAGGTCGTGGGCGCCGTGCTGGTCACGCCGACGGACGAAATCATGCTCATCACCACCGCTGGTGTGCTGGTACGTACCCGAGTGAGCGAAATCCGCGAGATGGGCCGCGCCACGCAAGGCGTGACGCTGATCAGCGTGGACGACGGCAGCAGCCTGTCGGGCGTGCGTCGCGTGGTGGAAAGCGATGCGGACGTGGATGAGGATGATGAAGGCGTCGAGGGTATCGAAGGCGCTGAGGGTGCGGTTGAGGGCGACGGTGCAGTATCTGCCGATTCGGCCGATACCGATGCCGCCGAAGGCAACGCTACCGATGCCGATGGCGATGTGGATGGCTCGGACGATACGCCCAAGCCCGATGCGGAGTAATGACAAGTGAGCATGGCACGCCCCTGGAATTTTTCGGCCGGTCCTTCGGCCTTACCTGAGTCGGTCTTGAAACAAGCCGCAGCCGAAATGCTGGACTGGAATGGGTCCGGCATGTCGGTGATGGAAATGAGTCATCGTGGCCGAGATTTCGTGCGGATCTGCGATGAGGCCGAATCCGATCTGCGCGAGTTGCTGGGCGTGCCCGCCGACTACGCGGTGTTATTCATGCAGGGTGGGGGCAGTGGTGCAAATGCCATCGTTCCCCTCAACCTCATTGGCCGCCGCGGTCCTGCCAAGGCCGATTTCGTGCTCACTGGGCATTGGTCGGCACGGTCGCAAAAAGAAGCGCTGCGGTATGGCGATGTGCACGTTGCGGCGTCGAGCGGCACGGCCACCACGATCGATGGCCGCGAACAAGCGCCATGGACGTGGGTGCCGCCCGTCGATACCTGGAACGTGCGCGCCGATGCGGCGTATCTGCACTTTTGCAGTAACGAAACGATCGGTGGCGTTGAGTTCAACGATTGGCCCGATACGGCCACCCTCGGTGCGCCCGATGTGCCGCTCGTGGTCGATGTGTCGTCGCATTTTCTGTCCCGACCGTTGGACGTCACCAAAACCGGAATGGTATTTGCCGGCGCGCAAAAAAATGCGGGCCCGGCAGGCGTCACGATGACGATCGTGCGCCGCGATCTGATCGGCAAGGCATTGCCCATCTGCCCGTCGGCGTTCGACTACGTCAATGTGGCGGCTGAGCATTCGCGCTACAACACGCCGCCCACCTATGCGATCTACATCGCCGGCCTGGTGTTCAAGTGGCTCAAGGCGCAGGGCGGTCTGGCAGGCATGGAAGCGACCAATATCGCCAAGGCCGATCTGCTCTACGGCTATCTGAACGCGTCGTCGTTTTATCGCAATCCGGTGCATGAGCCGGTGCGCTCGCGCATGAACGTGCCGTTCATCTTGCGTGACGAGTCGCTCAACGATGCCTTCCTCAAGGGCGCCGATGCGGCTGGCCTGACCCAACTGAAGGGTCACAAGAGCGTTGGCGGCATGCGTGCGTCGATCTACAACGCGATTCCGTTAGCCGGCGTGCAAGCGCTGGTCGATTACCTGAAGGATTTCGAGCGCCGTTATGGATGAGGCTTTGAAGCGTCAGTTGAGCCCGCTTCGGGATCGTATCGACGCCATCGATCAGCAGATTCTGACCTTGTTGTGCGAACGTGCGCGCACGGCGCAGGCGGTAGGCGATGTGAAGCACGCGGCCAACGCCGAAGGGCCGGTATTGCGGCCCGAGCGCGAGGCCGAAGTGATTCGCAACCTGCAAGCCAATAACGCCGGTCCATTTCCCAATGAAGCGATCGGCCCGGTCTGGACCGAGATCATTTCCGCGTGTCGCGGTCTCGAGCGCGGCCTCACTGTGGCATATCTGGGACCGCAAGGTTCATTTTCCGAGCAGGCAGCCCTGGAACACTTCGGTCACGCCGTGCAAAAGCTGGCCTGTCCGTCGTTCGACGAAGTGTTTCGCGCGGTGCAGGCAGGGCAGGCCGATGTAGGCATGGTGCCGGTCGAGAATTCGACCGAAGGTGCCGTCAATCGCACGCTCGACCTGCTGCTCAACGCGCCGGTCAAGCTGATCGGCGAGCATTCGATCGTGATCCGGCACTGTCTGATGACGTCGTCGGGTTCGCTCGATGGCATCAAAACCGTGATGGCGCATCCGCAGGCCCTGGCGCAGTGCCAGGACTGGTTGACGCGGCATCATCCCGAACTCGCGCGGTCGTCGGCGGCAAGCAATGCCGAAGCGGCGCGCGTGGCGTCGCAGGATCCCACGGTTGCGGCAATCGCCGGCGAATCGGCGGCCGACGTGTGGGGCCTGAAGGTCGTCGCGGCGGGCATTCAGGACGATCCGCACAATCGCACGCGCTTTCTTGCCATCGGGGACATCGCCACGCTGCCCACGGGGCAGGACAAGACCAGTCTGATTCTGGCGGTCCCCAACCGCGCCGGCGCGGTGTATGAGATGCTTGCTCCGCTGGCTGAGAATGGCGTGTCGATGACACGATTCGAGTCGCGTCCCGCGAGAACCGGGCAGTGGGCGTATTACTTTTACGTCGACGTGCTGGGCCATCGCGACGATCCGGCGGTTGCCCGCGCTTTGTCCGCGCTTGAAGCGCAAGTCGCCTTTTTCAAGGTTCTTGGGTCCTACCCCGCGCAATAAACACTGTCTCTTATGACCACCGTATCCTCGCCTTTGCACGCCCCCGCTCACATCAGCGCGATTGCGCCTTATCAGGCCGGCAAGCCGATCGATGAGCTGGCGCGCGAGTTCGGGCTCGACCCGGCCAACATCGTCAAGCTCGCTTCCAACGAAAATCCGCTGGGTATGCCGGCGTCGGCGCGGGCGGCGATGATCGACGCCGCCAGTACGCTGGCGCGTTATCCCGATCCCAATGGTTTCGACCTCAAGTCGGCCCTGGCGGTGCGCTACGGTGTGCCGCTGAGCTGGATCACGTTGGGTAACGGTTCGAACGACATCCTCGAAATCGCCGGTCTGGCACTGCTGGAGCCGGGCGCGAGCGCGGTGTACGCCGAGCACGCCTTCGTGGTCTATCGCTTGTCCACCCAGGCGCGCGGCGCGCGTCACATCATGGTGTCGGCGCGCGACTACGGCCACGACCTGCAAGCCATGTTCAGTGCGATCGCCGACGATACGCGCCTGGTGTTCATTGCCAACCCGAACAATCCGACGGGTACGTTTTTGCCGGCCGCCGAAATCGAAGCCTTCCTTGAAGCCGTTCACACGCGCCATGGCGATCGCGTGACCGTGGTGCTCGACGAGGCCTACAACGAATATCTCGATCCCGAGTTGCGGTTCGATAGCGTGCAGTGGGTGCGCCGTTTTCCCAATCTCATCGTGTCGCGCACCTTCTCCAAGGCCTATGGCCTGGCGGGCCTGCGTGTGGGGTTTGCGATTGCGCAACCGCCACTGACCGATCTGATGAATCGCGTCCGCCAGCCGTTCAATGTCAACACGCTCGCGCAAGCGGCCGCGATTGCAGCGTTGAGCGATCATGAGTTTCTGCAGCGCTCGTACGAGCTCAACAAGGCCGGCCGCCAGGTGCTGACGGAGGCGTTCGACAAGCTTGGTCTGAAGTATGTTCGCGGCCATGGCAACTTCGTTCTGGTGCACGTGGGCGAAGCGGCCAAGATCAATCTCGAACTGCTCAAGCGCGGCGTCATCGTGCGCCCGGTGGCAGGCGATGGCTTGCCCGAGTGGCTGCGTGTGACGATTGGCTTGCCCGAAGAAAATGCGGTGTTCATCGCCGCGCTGACCGACATCCTGTCCGGCGCATGACGGCCCCGCGTTTTCCGACGGTCGCGGTGGCGGGTGTCGGGTTGATCGGCGGGTCATTCGTCGCTGCACTGAGGCAAGCCGGGCAAGTCGGTCGCGTGCTGGGCATGGGCCGTAATCCCTTGTCGCTCGAAAAGGCGCAGTCGCTGGGTTTGATCGACGCCATTGCCACGCCGCAAGAGGCTGCGAGTGCCGACCTCATCATGCTGGCCGCGCCCGTGGGAGCGACCGGCCCGTTGTTGGGCGCACTCGCCCCGCACCTTGGATCGAAAACCATCATTACCGATGCCGGCAGTACCAAAGCCGATGTCGTGGCCAGCGCGCGCGCCGCCTTGGGCAAGCGTATCGGTCAGTTCGTGCCGGGCCATCCGATTGCCGGCGCCGAGCGTACCGGGCCGGATGCGGCGCAAGCCGCGCTATATCAGGACCGTACGGTGATCCTCACGCCGCTTGCCGAGAATACGGTGGCGGATGTTCGCGCGGTGCGTGACGCCTGGACCTATTGCGGCGCGTACGTGATCGACATGGATGCCGATGCGCACGATCAGGCTTTGGCCGCGGTCAGTCATTTGCCGCATTTGCTGGCCTCGGTATTCATGGCGCACATCGTGCGATCGCCGGATGCCGTGCGCCGCATGGCGTTGGCGGGCAGTGGCTTTCGCGACTTCACACGCATTGCCGCCGGATCGCCCGAAATGTGGCGCGATATTTTTCAATCCAACCGGTCAGCCATGCTCACCGAAATCGCGGCGTTGCGCGACGTGCTCGACGAGAGCGAGCGCGCGCTGCGTGCGCACGATACGGCCGCACTGCAGTCGTTGTTGCAAACGGCCGCTGACGCGCGCCGCCAATGGGAAAAGGAACGTCGCGCATGAGCGCACTCGAATTTATCGATCTGCCCCGCGTCCGCCGGGCGCAGGGTGAGATCACGCTGCCGGGTTCGAAAAGCATTTCGAACCGGGTGTTGTTATTGGCGGCGTTGGCCGAGGGGCGTTGCGAGATCGACGGCCTGCTCGATTCGGACGACACGCGGGTCATGCTGGCGGCGTTGCGGGCCCTGGGTGTTGAGGTTGCGCACGACGCTGCAGCCAAACGCGCCGTGGTGATTGGCGCCGCCGGCCGGTTTCCCGTGGCGCGCGCTGATTTGTTTTTGGGCAATGCCGGCACCGCGTTTCGTCCGCTCACCGCCGCGTTGGCGTTGATGGGCGGCGACTATCGCCTGTCGGGCGTGTCACGCATGCATGAGCGGCCCATTGGCGACCTGGTCGACGCGTTACGCGGGCTGGATGCGCATGTGGATTATCTCGGCACGGCGGGTTATCCGCCTCTGGCCATCGGGATGGCCGGCATGGCGGTCGGCGAGGGCGGTTACCGCGTCGGTGTGGAGGGATCGGTATCCAGTCAATTCCTGACCGCTTTGCTGTTGGCGGCGCCCGTGCTCACACAGCGCACCGGGCAGCCCTTGGTGCTCGAGGTCAAGGGCACGCTCATTTCCAAGCCCTATATTGAAATCACGCTCAATCTGATGGCACGCTTTGGCGTGACCGTCGAGCGTGACGGCTGGGCGCGTTTTACGGTGCCGGCCAACGCGATGTATCGCAGCCCGGCCGCGCTGCGGGTCGAAGGAGATGCGTCTTCGGCCTCATATTTTCTGGCGCTGGGCGCCATTGGCGGCGGCCCCGTTCGAGTCAACGGTGTGGGTGCCGACAGTATTCAGGGTGACGTGGCGTTTGCCGACACCTTGCGTGCCATGGGCGCGCGCGTGGAAGCGGGCGCAGACTGGATGGCGTGCGAAGGCGTGAGCGTGGCCAATGGCCAGAAGCTGCGTGCGTTCGATGCCGATTTCAACCTGATCCCCGATGCCGCCATGACGGCCGCCGCGCTGGCGTTGTTCGCCGACGGGCCTTGCCACCTGCACAATATCGGCAGTTGGCGCGTGAAGGAAACCGATCGCATTCACGCCATGCGTACCGAGCTGGAGAAGCTGGGCGCCACCGTCGATTCGGGTCCGGACTGGTTGCGTGTCACGCCGCCTGAGGTGCATGCTTGGCGTGATGCGCACATCGGCACCTGGGACGATCACCGGATGGCCATGTGCTTTTCATTGGCAGCATTTGGTCCGGCTGCCGTGCGGATTCTCGATCCGGGGTGCGTGAGCAAAACGTTCCCCGATTATTTCGACGTCTACGCCGGACTGCTCACCGAAGGTTGAGTGCCGACCGGTAGCGTTTGCCCCCAGCCGCGTTCGTGGCAACACGCATTGCAAGCAATAACCCCGCTTTTCAGGATTTTCCAGATGTCGTCCACCTCCGCCTCCATCGCTCCGGTTATTACGATCGACGGTCCGACCGCTTCCGGCAAAGGCACGGTGGCCCATGGCGTGGCCGTCGCGCTGGGTTGGGCCGTGCTCGATAGCGGCGCGTTGTACCGCCTGACGGCATTGGCCGCCATCGAACGCGATATCGCCCCCGATGCGCAGGACGAAATCGCGGCAGTCGCCCAGGCGCTCGACGTCCGGTTCGACGGCGGCGCGATTCTGTTGGAAGGACGCGACGTTACCGAAGCGATTCGGGACGAGCGCGTGGGCAACATGGCGTCTTGCGTGGCCGCGTTCCCGGCGGTTCGCGCAGCGCTCCTCGCCCGGCAACGGGCATTCCGGCAGGCGCCGGGCCTGGTTGCCGACGGTCGCGACATGGGTACTGTGGTGTTCCCCGATGCGCCGCTGAAGGTGTTTCTGGTGGCCGATGTCGAGGCCCGCGCCCAAAGGCGGTGTAAGCAGTTGATCGACAAGGGAATTCCTGCTAACCTCACAGACCTCCTGCGCGATATGCGAGAACGGGATGCGCGCGATACACAACGCGCCGCCGCACCGCTCAAGCCCGCACAGGACGCAAAGCAGCTGGATTCGTCGAATCTCACTGCCGAGCAAACGATTCAAACCATTCTCGATTACTGGCGCGACGTCGCGCCGGCTAGCTAAGGGTGGTGTTTACGCCCTAGAAGTGCTCCGGCTGTTTGGTAAGCGCCAATAGGTTTTTCTGACTCCACTGTTGCGGCCAATCCGTGACGGTGTGTTTATTTAACGGGTCCCTCGGGACCGATGGGTTTCCATTAATGTCTTCCGTTCCCTCGTCCGCGCTTGGCGGAGAAAGTTTCGCCGACCTTTTTGCACAGAGCCTTAAAAACCAGGACATGAAGTCCGGTGAGGTCATCAGTGCTGAAGTCGTTCGCATCGACCACAATTTCGTCGTCGTCAACGCCGGTCTGAAATCCGAAGCGCTCATTCCGCTCGAAGAATTCCTGAACGATCAAGGCGAACTCGAAGTCAACCCCGGCGATTTCGTCTCGGTTGCCATCGATTCGCTCGAAAACGGCTACGGCGACACCATCCTGTCGCGTGACCGCGCCAAGCGTCTGTCGGCCTGGCTGCAACTCGAGCGCGCGCTCGAGGACGGCGAGCTGGTTACCGGCACGATCACGGGCAAGGTCAAGGGCGGCCTGACCGTCATGACCAACGGCATCCGCGCGTTCCTGCCGGGTTCGCTGGTCGACCTGCGTCCTGTCAAGGACACCACGCCGTACGAAGGCAAGACGCTCGAGTTCAAGGTTATCAAACTCGATCGCAAGCGTAACAACGTCGTGCTGTCGCGTCGTCAAGTGCTGGAAGCCAGCATGGGCGAAGAGCGTCAAAAGCTGCTCGAAACGCTGCACGAAGGCGCCATCGTCAAGGGCGTCGTCAAGAACATCACCGACTACGGCGCCTTTGTGGACCTGGGCGGCATCGATGGTCTGTTGCACATCACCGATATGGCATGGCGTCGTGTGCGTCACCCGTCGGAAGTCCTGCAAGTGGGTCAAGAAGTCGAAGCCAAGGTCCTCAAGTTCGACCAAGAGAAGAGCCGCGTCTCCCTGGGCGTCAAGCAGCTCGGCGAAGATCCTTGGGTGGGCCTGGCCCGTCGTTACCCGCAAGGCACCCGTTTGTTCGGTAAGGTCACGAACCTCACCGATTACGGCGCCTTCGTCGAAGTCGAAGCCGGCATCGAAGGTCTGGTCCACGTGTCCGAAATGGACTGGACCAACAAGAACGTCGACCCGCGCAAGGTTGTTACCTTGGGCGAAGAAGTCGAAGTCATGGTTCTCGAGATCGACGAAGATCGTCGCCGCATTTCGCTGGGCATGAAGCAGTGCCGTCAAAACCCGTGGGAAGAGTTCTCGACGAACTTCAAGCGCGGCGACAAGGTCAGCGGCGCCATCAAGTCGATCACCGACTTCGGCGTGTTCGTTGGTCTGCCTGGCGGCATCGACGGTCTGGTTCACCTTTCGGATCTGTCGTGGACCGAAACGGGCGAAGAAGCCGTTCGCAACTTCAAGAAGGGCGACGAGATCGAAGCCGTTGTGCTCGGTATCGACACCGACAAGGAACGCATCTCGCTGGGCATCAAACAGCTGGAAGGCGATCCGTTCAACAACTTCGTCGCCACCTATGAGAAGGGTGCTGTCGTTCCGGGTACCGTGAAGTCGGTCGAAGCCAAGGGTGCTGTCGTGACCCTGTCGGTGGACGTCGAAGGTTACCTGCGCGCGTCGGAAATCTCGTCGGGCCGCGTCGAAGACGCAACGACGGCATTGAAGGCCGGCGAAAACGTCGAAGCCATGATCATCAACGTCGACCGCAAGACGCGTTCGATCCAGTTGTCGATTAAGGCCCGCGATAACGCCGAAACCGCAGAATCGCTCCAGCGCATGTCGGATGCCAGCGCCTCCTCGGGTACCACCAACCTGGGTGCGTTGCTCAAGGCCAAGCTGGATCAGGCTCGCAACGACGGCTGATCCGTGACCAAGTCGGAGCTGATCGCAGCGCTGGCGGCCCGCTATCCCCAGTTGGCCGCCCGCGACACCGATTACGCCGTCAAGACCGTTCTGGATGCGATGACCCAAGCCTTGGCTTCGGGCCAGCGCATCGAGATCCGCGGTTTTGGCAGTTTCTCGCTGTCGCAGCGTTCGCCCCGCGTCGGTCGCAACCCGAAATCCGGTGAGCAAGTGCTGGTGCCTGGTAAGCAGGTGCCGCATTTCAAAGCCGGTAAGGAGTTGCGCGAGCGGGTAGATCTCGATGGTGTGGAGGGGGATCGCGTATCGGACGACACGCTCGATGCGCATACCTCCACCCTCGACGCGCATGTCATGCATTGACGGTTACGTTTGAGTACGAGAAGGGCCACGCTAGCGTGGCCCTTTTTCATTGTGTGAACGGATAATTCCTCGCGGGCGTCATCGGCTGCCCCGAATTGCGGCACGTCTTGTGCTTGGCGCACCGATGCGGTGCTGTGGCATGCCGCGATCCGACTTACAATTGCCGATCTCGCACTAATTGGAGCGTTCTCATGCGCTATGTCGTCTGGGCCTTACGGCTGGTGATTTTCGTTGTGGTCCTGATGTTCGCCCTGAAAAATACGGATCCGGTTTCCGTCAAATTCTGGGGTGATTACGTGGTGCCCGATTTGCCGCTGATCGTCGTCATGCTGGCCGTGTTCGTCGTGGGTGCGATTTTCGGTTTGCTCTTGATGGTTCCGGCTGCAATGCGCCGCCGCCGCGAGATGGTGCGCATGAAGCGCGAGCTGGATCGCCTCCAGGCCGCGGTGGGCGGTACGCCTGTGAACACAACGGTGTTGCCGCCTGAGGCGGTGGCGCCAATGTCGCCGCTGTAAGCGCGCAACACGAATCTCCCAGCGCGTCTGTGTTGGGTTAGGCGTGCCGCCGGTCGATCCGGCCGCACGCTGCTATTTAGGGCGCGCCTTGCGCCCTCAACGTTTTTTCAAGCGAGTCGGCGATTTGGATTTCGAACCTTGGTGGTTGATCTTCTTGCCCGTCGTGTTCGGCCTGGGCTGGTTGGCCGCACGCGTCGATATCCGTCAGATGTTGAGCGAAACGCGCACACTGCCGGATTCCTATTTTCGCGGCCTTAATTTTCTGCTTAACGAGCAACCCGATCGCGCGATCGATGCATTCGTCGAAGTCGCCAAGCTCGACTCCGAGACGACCGAATTGCACTTTGCCTTGGGCAGCTTGTTTCGGCGCCGCGGCGAGATGGAGCGGGCGATCCGCGTGCATCAAAGTCTGTTGAACCGATCTGATCTGCCCAATGTCGAGCGTGAGCACGCGCAGCACGAGCTGGCCCAGGACTTCCTGAAAGCCGGCATGCTTGATCGGGCCGAGTCGGGTTTCGAGGGGCTGAAGGAAACGCGCTATGCGCTGCCCGCGATGCGGTCCTTGATCCGCATTTATGAGTCCGAGCACGATTGGCCGCGGGCCATCGAGGCAGTGAAAACATTGCGCGGCCTGGTCGATGAGCCCGTGCCCCAATTGGTGCATTACCACTGCGAACAGGCGCAGATGGCGCTTGAGCGCAATCCGCCCGATTTCAATGCCGCTCAGGTGGCGCTCGATGCTGCCGACCACGCGATCGAAGCCGGCACCGGTGCCGCGACCGCAAGCAAGGCGTCCACGGCGCGCGTGGCGATGATTCGCGCCCAACTGGCGGTCAAGCAAGGCAAGCCGCACGAAGAGCGGATGCATTTACGCAGCGTGCTGGCGCACATGCCGGAGTACGCCGGCCTGGTGGCTGAATCGTTGCTGCGCAATTACCGCGAAGCCGGCCAAGCTGCCGAAGGCTTGGCCGTGCTCACGCAGCAGTATGCCCACGCGCCATCGCTGGATGTTTTCGATGTGGTGTTCCGCGAGATGCGGGTTCAGCACGGTGTGGATCCGGCGTGGGCCTTTGCGCGCGCCGCTTTGGCGCAGCATCCGTCGCTGTTGGGGCTGGATCGGTTGATCGAAGCTGAACTCGCGACCAAGGGCGCAAGTGGTGAGCCGCCGGTGCCCGGCGCCGATCTGACCTTGCTGCGCAGCCTGATTCACAAGCATACGCAGCGGCTCGACCGCTATGCCTGCCGCCACTGCGGTTTTCAGGCCCGACGATTTTATTGGCAATGCCCGGGGTGTAATTCATGGGAAACCTACTCGCCCCGTCGACTGGAAGAACTCGAATGATGGAATTTCCAACGCGCGCCATCCAGGGCGTGCGGGTGCTTGTGGTCGGCGATGTGATGCTCGACCGATATTGGTTTGGCGAAGTCGATCGGATTTCGCCGGAAGCCCCGGTACCCGTGGTGCGTGTTGCGCGCCGCGAGGACCGTCTGGGTGGTGCGGCCAACGTGGCGCGCAATATCGTGTCGCTGGGCGCGCGTGCCACGCTGATCGGGGCCATCGGAGCCGATGAAGCTGGCGAGCGCATTCGCGCGCTTGCCGCCGATGACGGCATCCACGCCGCGCTGCTTACCGATGCTGCGCTTCCCACGACGTTGAAGATGCGCGTGCTGGGTCGGCAACAGCAGTTGCTGCGCGTGGACTTCGAGGCGATCCCCGAACCCGCATGCATGGATGCGATCACGGCCGAATTCGAACGCCAATTGGCCGATCACGACATCGTGGTGCTGTCCGACTATGCCAAAGGCGTACTCGACCGCGTGGTCGACCTGATCGCCATGGCACGTGCCGCTGGCGTGCCGGTTTTGGTCGACCCCAAGGGCGATGACTACACCCGCTATGCCGGCGTGTCACTCGTCACACCCAATCGCTCGGAAATGCAGCAGGCGGTGGGCAATTGGAAGAGCGAGGCCCAACTCGACGAGCGCGCGCAAGCGTTGCGCCGCGAATTGGCCCTCGAGGCGTTGCTCGTCACCCGGTCCGAGCAGGGCATGACCCTATTCACCGAGGCGGGCCGTGATCACGTCGATGCGCAGGCGCACGAAGTATTCGATGTCTCGGGCGCAGGCGATACGGTGCTGGCCACGCTGGCCGTATCGCGCGCAGCGGGATTATCCTGGTCCGATGCGATGCGTTGGGCCAATCGGGCCGGCGGTGTCGTCGTCGGTAAATTGGGTACCTCCACGGTTACGGCCGCGGAGTTGGAAGGAGAGTCATCATGATCGTCGTCACCGGCGCAGCAGGATTCATCGGCAGCAATCTGGTCAAAGGCCTGAACCAGCGCGGCATCGACAACATCATCGCCGTGGACGATCTGACGGAGGGCGACAAGTTTCGCAACCTCGCCGATCTCAAGATTGCCGATTACCTGGATCGCGATGTGTTTCGCTCACGTGTGGCCAATGGCGCGTTGCCCGGCGTGACCGCCATCCTGCATCAAGGCGCATGTTCGGACACGACCGAACGCAATGGCGCCTACATGATGGACAACAATTATCGGGTGTCGCTCGAGTTGCTCGAGTATGCGCAGAGCAACGGCATTCCGTTGATCTACGCCTCGTCGGCGGCCGTGTACGGTGCCTCCGAGGTGTATCGCGAAGAGCCGGCGAATGAAGGGCCGCTCAATGTGTACGGCTACTCGAAGCTCCTGTTTGATCAAGTGGTGCGGCAACGCGAATCGCGGCGCACCGCACAGGTCGTCGGACTGCGCTACTTCAATGTTTATGGCCCGCGCGAGCAGCACAAAGGCCGCATGGCGTCGGTGGCCTTCCACAACATGAATCAGTTCCTGGCCGAAGGCCATGTGCGCCTGTTTGCCGGCTGGGATGGCTATGGCGACGGCGAGCAAAGCCGCGATTTCATTTCGGTGGACGATGTGGTCGCCGTCAATCTTCACTTCCTGGATCATCCCGAGCAATCGGGCATCTTCAACTGCGGCACGGGTCGCGCGCAACCGTTCAACGATATCGCCGCTGCCGTGGTCAATACCTTGCGTGCCGAGCAAGGCGTGCCGCAAGCGTCGCTGCAGGAACTCGTGGCTGCGGGCTTGATCCGGTATATCCCGTTTCCAGACGACTTGAAAGGACGCTATCAGAGCTTCACGCAGGCGGATGTGACGCAACTGCGCGGCGCGGGGTTTGCGGCACCGATGCGAGATGTGCGTACCGGCGTGACCGAGTACGTGCAAACCTGGCGCGCGCGCAAGTAACGCTGGTGTGACTCGGGTCAAGCTTGCGTAAGACTCAAGTGAAGCCCAGGTAAAGCGTCGCACGCGAATGGGGCGCAAGTGAATCCCATGCAAAGGCCATGCGAAGGCCATGCAAAGCCAACCTATAGCGTCGGGCGCTAGTAAGGCACAAGCAGCGTTATGGGTGCTACCGGGCACGACACGTAGTTGTGCGCAGGGGTGTTTTCATGCACCCGGGCCCTTACGCGATGCGTTGGGCGTGATGATGAAGCGGTGCGGAGGTGAATGTTCCTGCCGCGCTTCTTTATCGGAGCATCGCCCATGAATCCTTTTCTTCACGACCCTGTCGCATGTTCGGCATCACCTGTGTCGCCTGCGCATTCAGCGGCTTCGACGCGTTTTCCGCTGAGCACGATGCCGCCGCCCAAGGCGCGTTCCTCGTCCGACACGAATCGTCCGTCTAGGTCTCCCGCGTGCGACACACAAGCCTTGTCGAAGACGCGTCACCCTTCGAGCGCGCCTTTCTCGTGGGATACGCCGGCCGCGTTCGAGACGTATTCGAAGTTCGATACCCGTCATGCGCGATCGGCCACCTTTGCCTGCCTTGTCCTGGCGGTCGGTCTGCACGCTGGCGTGGCGCATGCCGTCGATCTGAACACGGCATCGGCCGATGCATTGCAGGCGTTGCGTGGGGTAGGGCCAAAAACCGCGGCGATTATCGTTCAGGAACGCGAGCGGGCGGGGCGCTTCGAATCGCTCGAGGATCTGTCCGATCGCGTGCGGGGCTTGGGTCAAAAAAAGGTCCGTGCGTTGCACACGCAGGGTTTGCGTGTCGATGAGTCAGGCCCATCGGCCGCGCCTGCGGTGGTGCCGGCCGCGCGTGCAACGCGCAACCCCAATATCGCTACGCCGGTTCTGACGACGCCGTCGTCTGCGCGTTATGATCATCAGCATGAAAACCTATCCCACTCTCGAACAAACCGTCGGTGAGACCCCGCTCGTGCGCTTGCAGCGGATTCCGGGCGCGCTGGGCGCCGATCGCGGCAACGTCATTCTGGCGAAGCTGGAAGGCAACAATCCGGCTGGCTCCGTCAAGGACCGTCCGGCGCTGTCGATGATCCAGCGCGCCGAGGCACGCGGCGACATCAAGCCGGGCGACACGTTGATCGAGGCAACCAGCGGCAATACCGGTATTGCGCTGGCGATGGTGGCCGCGATGCGTGGCTATCGCATGATTCTCATCATGCCGGATAATCTGTCGGTCGAGCGGCGCGCGGCGATGACCGCCTATGGTGCCGAGCTCATCCTGACCCCGGCCGACAAGGGCGGCATGGAGTTCGCGCGCGATCTGGCCTCCTCGATGCAGGCGGAGGGTAAAGGCCGCGTGCTGGACCAGTTCGCCAATCCGGATAATCCGTTGGCGCACGTTGAAACCACGGGTCCGGAAATCTGGCGTCAGACCGATGGCGAGGTCACGCACTTTGTCAGCGCGATGGGCACGACGGGCACCATCATGGGTGTATCGACGTATCTGAAAGGCCAAAACTCGGCTATCGAAATCGTGGGTGCGCAGCCGGCCGAGGGCTCACAGATTCCCGGCATTCGCAAATGGCCGGAAGCCTACCTGCCGGTCATCTTCGACCGCGCGCGCGTCGATAGCTACGAATCGATCGTGCAGGCGGATGCTGAAGCGATGGCGCGCAGGCTGGCGTCGGAAGAAGGCATCTTCGGCGGCATATCCGCCGCGGGGGCGTTGATCGCCGCATTGCGCGTGGCCGAACGCAGCACCAATGCCACGATCGTATTCATCGTCTGCGATCGCGGCGATCGGTATTTGTCCACGGGCGTGTTCAACGCGTAGTCATCGTGGCTCGTTGGAGCCACTGCGCAATCAAGGTTGTTCCAGCGCCGATGCCAGATCGGCCACCGAGGCTGCATAAAAGTAGCTGCGGTTGTACTGGGTCAACGCAAAGAAGTTCTCGGTCGCGGTGCGATATTGCGCCGTGCCGCGAGCCTCGTCGGGCAAGTCGATCACACCCAACGGCCGGGCCATCCAGCCGGTATCGCGCGCGCCAGGCATCAATCTGCCACCGGCTGCTTCGATCCGCGTCCAATCCTGTTTGGGCACCAGACCGCCGTCGACCAACGCGGCCGGATTGGCGGGCAGCGCCACCGGTGCAAACACCGGCAAGCCACGCTGCCATCCGTGTTCGCTCAGGAAATTGCCCACCGACATCACGGCGTCTTCGATGCTATGCGCCAGATCGATGTGGCCATCTTGATCGCCGTCCACCGCATAGAGCTTGATGCTGCCCGGCATGAATTGCGACATGCCGATGGCGCCCGCGAACGACCCCTCGGTTTCAGGATCGAGCTTGCCTTGCAGCGTGAGTTCGATGAAGTCGGCCAATTGATTGCGGAACATGGTTTCGCGCTCGGGCCGGCTGGTGTCCGGATAGTCGAAGGCCAACGTCGTCAGCGAATCCATCACGCGAAACGATCCCATATTGCGGGCGTAATTCGTTTCGACCCCGATGATGGCGGCAATGATGGTGTCGGGCACGCCATAGCGTTGCGCAGCACGATTGAGCACATCGCGATTGGCTTCGCGAAAGTCCACGCCCCAGCGGATGCGCACGGGCTCCACGACGCGCGCGCGATAAACCGTCCAGCTGCGCACGATCTTGCGGCCGGTGGCAACCTGCGGCGCGATCAATTTGGCCACGCGTTCGTTGTATTGCGCGGTGGCCAGCAGGCTATTGACCGCAGCAGGTTGCAGCCCGCGGGTAGCCGCCAGTTCGCTGGCGAACGCCTGCACCTCCGGGCGCAGACGACCGTCAGGCGCGAGCACCGCCGATTCGCCCGTGTGCGTGGGCAGTGCGGCAGGTCCCGAAACTGCAGGCATGGAAGGCTGTGGCAACTGCGACGAAGAGCCGGTGCCCGGCCGTTCGGCCGCGGGAGTTGAGCAGGCGGCGAGCATCGCCGAAAAAGCACCGATTTGCAGTAAACGCCAACTGATGAACATAATCCTTCCTTATGGAGACACTCTATCTTACCCACCCGGCCTGCAGGCTGCATGAGATGGGCGATTGGCATCCCGAATGTCCGGCGAGACTGGATGCCATTTCCGATCAATTACTGTCCAGCGGGCTGATGCCGTTTCTGGTCGCCGAAGACGCGCCCGCGGTCGATGCCGTCGATCTGGCACGTGTGCACGATCCGGCGTATCTGGCCGACCTGACCGCGCGCTCGCCGGCCGAAGGGTATGCGCCGATCGATCCCGATACGCTCATGAATCCGCACACGCTGGAGGCTGCGCGTCACGCGGCAGGGGCCGGCGTGGCGGCCGTCGACGCCGTGATGGGTGGGGCGCATCAGACCGCATTTTGCGCGGTGCGTCCGCCCGGTCACCACGCCGAGGGTAACCGAGCCATGGGATTCTGCTTCTACAACAACGTGGCCGTGGCCGCCCGGCACGCGATCGATGTGTGGGGCTTGTCGCGTGTGGCCATCGTCGATTTCGACGTGCATCACGGCAATGGGACCGAGGCCATCTTTGCCGGCGACGAACGCGTGTTGATGTGCAGTTTTTTTCAGCATCCACTCTTTCCGAACTCGGGTGTGGATGCCCCGGCGTTCAATATGCTCAATTCGCCGTTGCCTGCCTATTCCGCCGGCGACGCGGTGCGGCCCATCGTGACCGATCGCTGGTTGCCGGCGATCGAGGCATTCAAGCCGGAATTGCTGTTGATTTCGGCGGGTTTTGACGCCCATCGCGAAGACGACATGGGTCAAATGGGACTGGTGGAAGCCGATTACGCCTGGATGACGCAGCAGTTGGTTGGCGCGGCCGATCGCCATGCGCAAGGCCGCGTGGTGAGCCTGCTCGAGGGGGGCTACAGCTTGTCTGCCCTCGGTCGCAGCGTGGTTGCTCACATACGCGCGCTCGCAAAGTTGTAGAATCGATTGGATTTGCTGCTCCGCGCGCGTAAGCGTGTTGCCGCGAGCGCTGCACAGGGCTGCCCATGGCGGCGGTGCGGCCAAGCATCAAGCACGGCCTGGTTGGACCTAAAACGATTTTCGAAACCGATTCACGAAAACGATTCACGAAAACTTCTGGAGATTGCTGGATGAAGGTACTGGTACCCGTCAAACGTGTCGTCGACTACAACGTCAAGGTGCGCGTCAAATCCGATCAAACTGGCGTAGATATCGCCAATGTGAAGATGTCGATGAACCCCTTCGACGAAATCGCCGTTGAAGAAGCCACACGTCTCAAAGAAAAAGGCGCCGTGACCGAGGTGGTCGCGGTTTCGTGCGGTGTCACGCAAAGTCAGGAAACGCTGCGTACGGCCATGGCCATTGGCGCTGATCGCGGCATCCTGGTGCAAACCGACGTCGAATTGCAACCGTTGGCCGTGGCCAAGTTGCTGAAAGCCGTGGTGGATCGTGAGCAGCCCCAATTGGTGATTCTGGGCAAGCAAGCCATCGACGACGACGCGAACCAGACCGGCCAGATGTTGGCTGCGCTGCTGAACTGGCCCCAAGCCACGTTCGCCAACAAGGTCGAGCTCGGCGACGGTACGGTACAGGTCACGCGCGAAGTGGACGGGGGTCTGGAGACCCTGTCGCTGAAGCTGCCGGCCATCGTCACCACCGACTTGCGCTTGAATGAGCCGCGCTATGTGACGCTGCCCAACATCATGAAGGCCAAGAAGAAAACGCTGGATACGCTGACGCCCGACGAGTTGGGTGTGGATCCCGCCCCGCGCTTGAAGACGCTGAAAGTGTCGGAGCCGCCCGGACGCAAGGCCGGTATCAAGGTGCCCGACGTTGCTGCACTGGTCGACAAGCTGAAGAACGAAGCGAAGGTGATCTGAACATGACGATTCTTGTTATTGCTGAACACGACAACGCCTCGTTGAAAGGCGCTACTTTGAATACCGTGGCTGCCGCAGCCCAGCTGGGCGGTGACGTTCATGTGCTGGTGATCGGCCAGGGCGCGCAAGCGGCCGCCGATGCTGCAGCCAAGGTGGCGGGTGTGGCGAAGGTGCTGCTGGCCGAGGGCACGCCGTTGGCCGATGGCCTGGCTGAGAACGTTGCGGCTCAAGTGCTGGAAATTGCGTCGAACTACTCGCACATCCTGTTCGCGGCCACCGCATCGGGCAAGAACGTGGCGCCCCGCGTGGCCGCCAAGCTCGACGTGGCGCAGATTTCGGATATCACGGCCGTCGACTCGGCCGATACGTTCCAGCGTCCTATTTACGCTGGCAACGCGATCGCTACCGTGCAATCGGCCGATGCCATCAAGGTCATCACCGTGCGTACCACGGGCTTCGATCCGGTCGCTGCCGAAGGCGGTAGTGCCACGGTCGAAAACGTCACGGCCGTCGCCGATTCGGGACTGTCGTCGTTCGTGGGCCGCGAAGTGGCCAAGAACGATCGTCCCGAGCTCGCCGGCGCCAAGGTCGTCGTCTCCGGCGGTCGCGGTATGGGCAGCGCCGAGAACTTCAAGATTCTCGATCCGCTGGCCGATAAGCTCGGCGCCGCACTGGGTGCCTCGCGCGCTGCAGTCGACGCGGGCTACGCGCCCAACGACTGGCAGGTGGGCCAAACGGGCAAGATCGTGGCGCCCCAACTGTATATCGCCATCGGTATTTCCGGCGCGATTCAGCATTTGGCCGGCATGAAAGACTCGAAGGTCATCGTGGCCATCAACAAAGATGAAGAAGCGCCGATTTTCGGTGTGGCCGATTACGGCCTGACGGGCGATCTGTTTAAGATCGTGCCCGAACTGACCGAAAAGCTGTAAACGCCCGACACCGCCGCGCGAGCGTCGGCGTCTGCGAAGGCCTGCACCTGTTGTGCAGGCCTTTTTCATTTGGTACGACTTTTCATTTGGCGGGCCTTTTCGCATAGGGCATTGGTCTGATAACCTCGTCTGATAGATGCTGCCCGGCTTGTACCGGTCAAAATAACAACAGCGTTCCCGCAGCGTAGCGGCGAGGGCGCGTTTTCGGAGACCTCATGACTTACACCGTGCCTTTGCGCGATATTCGTTTCGCACTCAATGCCCTGGCGGGCCTGGATGACGTCCTAGCTTTGCCGGGCTTCGAAGAAGTCACGCCGGATCTGGTCGATGCCATCCTGGACGAAAACGCGCGTTTCGTAGAGCAGGCCATCGCGCCGCTCAATCGCGCGGGCGACACCCAGCCGCCGGTATTGAAGGATGGCGCGGTCGCCACCACGCCGGGCTTTGCGCAAGCCTTCAAGGCGTATGCGGCGGGCGGTTGGCAAGGGTTGTCGCATCCTCAGGATTGGGGCGGCCAGGGGCTGCCCAAGCTGGTCGCCGCGCCTGCCAGTGAAAACATCAATGCGGCCAGTCTGGCATTCTCGCTGTGCCCGATGCTCACCGATGGCGTGATCGAAGCGCTGCTCACGGCCGGCACGGATGAGCAGCAGCGCAAGTTCGTGCCCGGGCTCATCAGCGGCCAATGGACCGGCACGATGAACCTCACCGAACCGCAGGCGGGCAGCGATCTCGCGCAAGTCGCCACCCGCGCCGTCAAGCAGCCCGACGGCAGCTATCGCGTCACCGGCCAGAAAATCTACATCACCTACGGTGAGCACGACCTGGCCGACAACATCATTCATCTCGTATTGGCCCGCACGCCCGACGGGCCGCCGGGCGTCAAAGGCATTTCGCTCTTCATCGTGCCGAAGTTCCTGGTCGGCGACGATGGTGCGGTGGGTGCCCGCAACGATGTCTGGTGCGCGTCGATCGAGCACAAGCTCGGCATCCATGGCAGTCCCACTGCGGTGCTGATGTTCGGCAGCGGCCATGGCGACGTGGGCGAGGGCGCCGTGGGATATGTCGTCGGCGAGGAAAACCGCGGACTGGAGTACATGTTCATCATGATGAACGCCGCCCGCTACGCCGTGGGCCAGCAGGGCATTGCGGTATCGGAGCGGGCCTACCAACAAGCGCTGGCGTACGCGCGCGACCGGGTGCAAAGCCGGGCGGTCGAAGGCTCGTCGGGGCCTGTCGCGATCGCGCGTCACCCCGATGTGCAACGCATGCTGCTCACGATGCGTGCGCTTACCGAGGCCGGCCGCGCGGTGTCGTTCGTGGCGGCGGCCGCGCACGATCGCGGCAAGCATCACGCGGATGCGCAGGTGCGTGCCCGCAATATGGCGTTTTACGAGTATCTGGTGCCGGTCATCAAGGGCTTCTCGACCGAAGCAGCGCTCGAGGTCACATCGCTCGGCGTGCAGGTACACGGCGGCATGGGCTTCATCGAAGAAACGGGCGCGGCGCAGCATTACCGCGATGCGCGCATTTTGCCGATCTACGAAGGTACCACTGCCATTCAGGCCAACGATCTGGTCGGCCGTAAAACCTTGCGCGACGGCGGCGCAGTGGCCGCGGCTGCCATTGCGGCCATGCGCGATACGCTGGCGGCGCTGGCGGCAGTGGTGGCGGGCGCGACCTCGTCCGATGGCGCACCGAAGGGGGCTTGGGCCGTGCTGCACGACCATTTCGAGGCTGCGATCGGGGCCTACGAAAAAGCCGTGCAATACGTGCTCACGCACGCGAAAGACAATCCGCGGGCCGTCTTTGCCGGCAGCGTGCCCTATCTGATGCTCACGGGCCTCACGCATGGCGGCTGGCAGATGGCGCGCGCAGCCCTGGTCTGCGAGCAGCACATCCGGGATGGCGACAGCGATAAATTCTATGTGCAGAAGCGTGCAACGGCCTTTTTCTATGGCGCCCAGTTGTTGCCTCGCGTGTCGGCCCTGTCGCACGCGGTGCTGGCGGGTGAGGTCATTGAAGCCTGCGGGACCGATGGCGATATTGCATAAGGTTATATAAATTGCGTATTTAGTCTGGTTTAGGTTTGATGCCAGAATTATCGTCACGGGTCACGTTCACACCTTCAAACCCCGAGGAAACACCATCATGACCGCACTTCATCTGGGCGATATCGCTCCCGACTTCGAACAAGATTCGTCCATTGGCCGCATCAAATTCCACGAGTTTCTCGGCGACAGCTGGGGCGTGTTGTTCTCGCATCCGGCTGATTTCACGCCCGTGTGCACGACTGAACTGGGCTACACCGCCCGCCTGGCCGACGAGTTCGCCAAGCGCAATGTGAAGGTGCTGGCCCTGTCGGTCGATGCGGCTGCCTCGCACGTCAAGTGGATCGAAGACATCAACGAGACGCAAAGCACCACCGTCAATTTTCCGATTCTGGCCGACGAAGACCGCAAGGTTTCCACGCTGTACGACATGATTCACCCCAATGCCAATACGACGTTGACGGTGCGTTCGGTGTTCATCGTCGACCCGCAAAAGAAAGTGCGCCTTACGCTGACGTATCCCGCCAGCACGGGCCGCAATTTCAACGAAATCCTGCGCGTGATCGATTCGCTGCAGCTTACCGATAGCCACAGCGTGGCCACGCCGGTCAATTGGGAAGATGGCGATGATGTCATCATCGTGCCGTCGTTGAAAGACGAAGACGTGATCAAGCAAAAATTCCCGAAGGGCTATAAGGCCGTGCGCCCCTACTTGCGCGTGACGCCGCAGCCCAATAAGTAATGCCGCTGGTTGCCGGGCGCAGTGGGGTCATTTCGGTGGCCTGCTCCCTGGCGACACGTTCAAAACCTCCTTCGGGAGGTTTTTTTTCAGCTTGGGTTCTATATGACTCCTGGCGATGAGCAACGACATAATGATTCGTTCCGTTCCAATGGTCGTCCCGGCACACTCTCATCACACTAAATAATCTGGGATGGGATCATGCGGTTGAGCAAGCACTTGGTTTTGAATGCCCTGGCAGCCGTAACGTTATCGGTTGCTGCCGTTTTGCCCGCACAGGCGCAATCCACGCAGACGCTGTTGAACGTCTCGTACGATCCCACCCGCGAGCTGTATCGCGATATCGATGCGGCCTTCATCAAGCAGTACAAAGCGAAGACCGGCACGCAGTTGACGATTCGCCAATCGCACGGCGGTTCGGGCCGTCAGGCGCGGTCGGTGATCGACGGGCTGGACGCCGATGTGGTCACGCTTGCTCTGGCCTATGACATCGACGCCGTGGCAGAGAAGGGCTTGCTCGATCCGAAGTGGCAAGCGAAGCTGCCCAAGAACAGCTCCCCGTATACCTCCACGATCGTGTTCCTGGTGCGTAAGGGCAATCCCAAGCAGATCAAGGACTGGAACGATCTGATTCGCGACAAAATCGAAGTGATCACGCCCAATCCGAAAACGTCGGGCGGCGCGCGCTGGAATTACCTAGCGGCTTGGGCGTACGCGCTGGAGCAGAACAATAACGATCCGGCGAAGGCGCAGGCTTTCGTGGGCGAGTTGCTCAAGCACGTTCCGGTGCTGGACACCGGCGCGCGCGGCGCCACCACGACCTTTGTGGAACGTGGTGTGGGTGATGTCTTGCTGGCCTGGGAAAACGAAGCGTTCCTCGCCATCAAGGAACTCGGTCCGGACAAGTTTGACATCATCGTGCCGTCGCTATCCATTCTGGCGGAGCCGCCAGTAGCCATCGTCGACAGCAATGTCGACAAGAAGGGCACGCGAGCCGCGGCACAAGCCTATCTGGAGTATCTGTACACCCCCGAGGCGCAGGAAATCATCGCCAAGAACTACTACCGGCCCACGGACGAGAAAGTGGCTGCCAAGTATGCGGACAGCTTTCCCAAGGTGAAGCTGGTCACGGTCGATTCGGTATTCGGTGGATGGGCCAAGGCGCAGAAGGAACACTTCAGCGATGGCGGCACGTTCGACAAAGTCTACGCGCCCAAGTAAGGGCCGATACCGAACCGGGTTGGCAATCATGGAACCGCGTCTCAGATGAATGCACGTGCAATCGCGATCGGTAGCGGAGCGGCCAAGCCGCTTCGCCGCCAACGTCCCGGCATCTTGCCGGGTTTTGGGCTTTCGCTCGGCTACACCGTGTTCTATCTTGGCTTGCTGGTGCTGATTCCGCTTGCCGCGTTGCCGTTGCGCAGCGCCGAGTTGGGGTGGTCGGGCTTCTGGGAAACCGTCACGGCGCCGCGGGTGATGGCGTCGTACAAGCTGACGTTCGGCGCCTCGTTCATTGCTGCTTTGATCAACGCCGTTTTCGGGTCGATTCTGGCCTGGATTCTGGTGCGATACCGGTTTCCGGGGCGCAAGATCGTCGATGCGCTCGTGGATCTGCCGTTTGCCTTACCAACGGCCGTGGCCGGCATCGCGCTCACCCAGCTCTATTCGCAAAAGGGGTGGTTGGGCGGATGGCTGCAAGACAGCCTCGGCATCAAGGTCGCGTACGCGCCGCTGGGTATCGTGGTGGCGCTGGTGTTCATCGGATTGCCATTCGTGGTGCGTACGGTGCAACCGGTGCTCGAAGATCTCGAACGCGAACTCGAAGAGGCGGCGACGAGTTTGGGCGCCGGCCGAACCCAGACGATCTGGCGCATCGTCGTGCCCACAGTGTTTCCCGCCTTGCTGACCGGCTTTGCCTTGGCCTTCGCGCGTGCGGTGGGTGAGTACGGCTCGGTGGTATTCATCTCGGGCAATATGCCGATGCGCACCGAGATCACGCCACTCCTGATCATGGCCAAACTCGAAGCATTCGATTATGCGGGGGCGGCAGCCATTGCCACGGTGATGCTGGGTGTGTCGTTCGTGATGCTCTTGATCATCAACCTGCTGCAAGCCTGGCAGTCACGTCGCAACGGGAGGTTGGCATGAGCGATTCCACGTCTCGTCCGGCACATCTGACCGAGCCCACGTGGGTGCGCGTGCTGTTGCTCACCATCGGACTTGGCTTTCTGGGCGTGTGCCTGCTGTTGCCGCTGGTGCTGGTGTTTACCGAAGCCTTCCGCAAAGGATGGCAGCTTTACGTTGAAGCGATTACCGAACCCGACGCGCTGTCTGCGATTCGGTTGACGCTGTGGGTGGCGGCGATCGCTTTGCCGCTGAATCTCGTCTTCGGCATTGCGGCAGCCTGGGCCGTCACGAAATTCCAATTTCGCGGCAAGCAGTTTTTGATTACGCTGATCGACCTGCCGTTTTCCGTCTCGCCGGTTGTGGCGGGTTTGATTTTCGTGATGGTGTTCGGTCAGCAAGGGTGGCTCGGGCCGTGGCTTGAATCGCATGGCCTGCGCGTGGTGTTTGCCGTGCCGGGGGTGGTGCTTGCCACGTTGTTCGTCACCTTCCCGTTTGTGGCGCGCGAGCTGATTCCGTTGATGCAGGCGCAAGGCAGCGAGGAGGAACAAGCCGCGCTTACGTTGGGGGCCAGCGGCTGGCAGATTTTCTGGCGCGTAACCTTGCCCAACGTGAAGTGGGGGTTGTTGTATGGTGCGATCTTGAGCAATGCGCGCGCCATGGGTGAGTTTGGTGCGGTCGCCGTGGTGTCGGGCGGGATTCGCGGCCTGACGAACACGATGACTTTGCATACCGAGATTCTGTACAACGAATATATGTTTTCGGCGGCATTTGCCGTGGCGTCGTTGCTTGCCCTGCTGGCCTTGTTCACGTTGGTGGCCAAGAGCCTGGTCGAGTGGCGGCATGCCCGATTGATGCGCGCGGCGGCGGTCACGGATACGCGCCAGCCCGGGTTTGCGCCTGCAGCCCAACCTGTTTGAAGGAAAGAAGATGAGTATCGAAGTTCGTCAGCTATCCAAGAAATTCGGCGATTTTCGCGCGCTGAACGACGTGTCGCTGCATATTGAAACCGGCGAGCTGGTGGCATTGCTCGGCCCGTCGGGCTGTGGCAAAACATCGCTGCTGCGCATCATCGCCGGGTTGGAAACGCCTGATTCGGGCAGTGTCTGGTTCAGCGGCGAAGAGGCCACGAGCGTGGACGTGCGCAAGCGTCAGGTCGGCTTTGTCTTCCAGCACTACGCGCTGTTCAAGCACATGACTGTTTTCGAGAACGTGGCGTTCGGACTTCGGGTGAAGCACCGCTCGCAACGGCCGGCGGAAGAGGTGATCAAGCGCAAGGTGCATGACCTCCTCAACCTGGTGCAACTCGATTGGTTGGCCGACCGCTACCCGGCGCAGTTGTCGGGCGGACAGCGGCAGCGTATTGCGCTGGCACGTGCGTTAGCCGTGGAGCCGCGCGTGCTGTTGCTCGACGAGCCGTTCGGCGCGCTCGACGCCAAGGTCCGCAAGGAACTGCGCCGCTGGTTGCGCCGCCTGCATGACGAACTCAATGTGGCCAGTGTGTTCGTCACGCACGACCAGGAAGAAGCGCTCGAAGTGGCGGATCGCGTGGTGCTGATGAACGCCGGCCGCATCGAGCAAGTGGGTACGCCGCGCGAGGTATGGGAACACCCCGCCACGCCGTTCGTCTACGGCTTTCTGGGTGACGTGAATCAGTTTCAGGGACGCGCCGAAGGGGGCGTCTGGCATGCCAACGGCTGGTCGTTGCCGGCGCCGGAATTTGCCGATGCCGCAGGCCAGGCCGCGACTGCCTATATCCGACCGCATGAGTTCGATATCGCGCGCTACCGCGCCGAAGGCAATGGTATTGCCGTTCGTTTGAATCATGCCTACCTGGCGGGACCGAGCGCGTTTCTGGAGCTGTCGGTCGAGTCGGACAACACGCTGATCGAGGCCGAGCTGCCCGAAGAGGTGTTTCGCGCGCTCAATCCGGTTGAAGGCGAAACGTTTCTCGCCACGCCGCGCCGGGCGCGTATTTTTGCGAGCGCCACCGCGTGAGCGCGAGTGCAAACGAAACGGTGGCCGACACGGTCGCTGCGATCCGCTGGCCGGCGTTGATCGCGCGGTTGCGGGATATCGCGCGCCGCTATCCGGATGCGGTTATGGCATCGTCGCTGGCCGCCGAAGACATGGTGTTGACGCATGCCATCGCCGAGTCGGAAACAGGTCTGCACATTTTTACGTTGGACACCGGCCGGCTGCATCCCGAAACGCTGGGCATGATCGACGTGGTGCGCGACCGCTACGGTATCGAGATCGAGGTGTTTCGCCCCAATGCGGCTGAGGTGGACGCGCATGTGCAGGCGCATGGCGCCTTCGCTTTCTACGAATCGGTCGATTTGCGCAAAGCGTGTTGTCATATCCGCAAGGTCGAGCCGTTGCAGCGTGCGCTTGACGCCCGCGCCGCGTGGCTCACGGGTCAGCGCCGCGAGCAAGCCGCCACGCGTGTGGCATTGCCCGAAGAGGGCCATGACGACACCTTCGGGCTCTACAAATTCAATCCGTTGGCCGAGTGGTCGCATGAGGAGATCTGGCACGCCATCGAAGCCTTCGGCGTGCCGTACAACCCGCTGCACGACCAAGGCTATCCCTCTATTGGCTGCGACCCCTGTACGCGCCCGGTGCGCCCGGGCGAAGACGTGCGCGCGGGGCGGTGGTGGTGGGAGCAGGCCGATAGCAAAGAATGCGGGCTCCATGCCGGCAACCGGCCGGCGATTCCGATCAAGCAAGCCCATTGAATGCCGCCGTGCGGCGAATCCCGTGTTATTGCCCGCACCGGCTTGAGAATTAACCGAGTTACCGAATCAATTTAGGAGACGCCATGTCTACCGTCGTGACGCGCAGCCATCTGGACTGGCTCGAAGCCGAAGCGATTTTCATCCTGCGCGAAGTGGCTGCCGAATGCGAAAAGCCGGCCTTGCTGTTTTCGGGCGGCAAGGATTCGTGCGTGCTGCTCAAGCTTGCCGAGAAAGCCTTTCGTCCGGGACGGTTTCCGTTTCCGTTGATGCACATCGATACCGGCCATAATTTTCCTGAAGTGATCGCCTTTCGCGATGCCTACGTGGCGCAATTGGGCGAGCGCCTGATCGTGCGCAGCGTGGAAGATTCGATCGCCCGTGGCAGCGTGGTGTTGCGCGGTGAGAACGATTCGCGCAATGCCGCACAAGCCGTGACCTTGCTCGAAGCGATCGAAGAGCATGGTTTTGACGCGTGTATTGGCGGCGCTCGGCGCGATGAGGAAAAGGCGCGCGCGAAAGAACGCATCTTTTCTTTCCGCGACGCGTTCGGCCAATGGGATCCGAAGGCCCAGCGTCCCGAGTTGTGGAATCTGTTCAATACCCGGGTGCATCGCGGCGAGAACATGCGCGTGTTTCCGATTTCGAATTGGACGGAACTCGATGTGTGGCAATACATCCAGCGCGAGCAGATCGCGCTGCCGCCGATTTATTACACCCATCAGCGCGAGGTGGTGCGCCGCCGCGGTCTGTTGGTGCCGGTGACGCCGATCACCCCGCCGGCTGAAGGCGAAACGGTCGAATCCGTGGCCGTGCGCTTTCGCACCGTGGGCGATATTTCATGTACGTGCCCGGTGGCGTCCGAGGCGGCGGATCCGCTGGCCATCATCGCCGAAACCGCCATCACCACGATTACCGAGCGCGGCGCCACGCGCATGGATGACCAGACTTCCGAGGCGTCGATGGAACGCCGCAAGAAGGAAGGCTACTTTTAAGTGTCACAGCAAGGACAACACATGAACGCTATCAACGACGCATTTTTATCCGGCGCCGATTCGAGTGTGCTGCGACTCATCACTGCGGGCTCGGTCGACGATGGTAAATCGACGTTGATCGGCCGCCTGCTGTTCGACAGCAAAGGCGTATTCGCCGATCAGCTCGACGCCATTTCGCGCGCCAAGCATCAACGTGTGGCCGCCGGCACCCTCGATCTGTCGCTGCTTACCGATGGACTCGAAGCCGAGCGGGAGCAGGGCATTACGATCGATGTGGCGTACCGCTATTTTTCGACGCCCCAGCGCAAGTTCATCATTGCCGACGCGCCGGGTCATGAGCAGTACACGCGCAATATGGTGACGGGTGCGTCCACCGCCGACATCGCGCTGATCCTGATCGATGCCACGCGCGCGGCCGATGGCACGCTGCTCACGCAGACGAAACGCCACAGCACGATCGCGCGTTTGCTGGGATTGCGCCATATCGTTGTTGCCGTCAACAAGATGGATCTGGTCGACTGGGATGAAGCGGTATTCGAGCGCATCCGTACGGCCTATACAGAGTTGGCGCGCCGATTGGATATCGCGCATTTCGATATCCTGCCGTTGTCGGCACTGAGTGGCGACAACGTCGTCACTGCCTCGGAAAAAACGCCGTGGTACGCCGGCCCGCCGTTGCTCACGCTACTGGAAGGGCTGGATGTGTCGCGAGATCCGCACAGCACGCCGTTGCGGTTTCCGGTGCAGTGGGTGGCGCGCCACGGCGGCGATCGGGTCGATGATTTCCGCGGCTACTCGGGGCGGCTCGCAAGCGGTGTGTTGCGCGTGGGTGACGAGGTGATCGTGCAACCCGCCGGCACACCGGCGCGCGTGACGGCCATCTCGATCGGCGAGCAATCGCTGTCGTCTGCGGTATCGGGCGATGCGATCACGGTGGTGCTCGATCGTGACGTCGACGTCTCGCGTGGCGACGTGCTGGTGCATGCCGATGCGCCGGCACGGGTCGACCGACAGTTTGAAGCGGAGTTGTGCTGGCTCGACAATCGGCCGCTCAATCTGTCGCGCAAGTATTTGCTCAAGCACGGTACGCGACTGACCTCGGCGCGCATACAAGCTGTGCACACGCGGCGTGACGTGCACGAGTTGCAGTCGGTACCCAATACCGAACCGCTCGGCATGAACGACATCGGCCGCGTCACGTTGCAGACCCGCGAGTCGCTGGCGGTGGACGCCTATGCGGACGTGCCGGCCAACGGTGCGTTCATTCTGATCGATGAGGCTACGCATCAGACGGCGGCAGCTGGGATGCTGCTGTAGGACCCTTTTGTCACACCGGGGCGGGCAAGCCCCGCTTGCGGTGCGACCGGTTGTGATCTAAAACGAAAGAAGGCGCTTGCCAAAAGTACTGTATGTTTGTACAGTACTTCCATGGCACGCACCGAACGCTCCGTTTTAGCCGGTCTTGGGTCCCCGGCAACCGCCCCCACCGCGATACGCGGTCGGGGAGCGGTTACTCATGTCGCGCACCGCTTTCAAAGCGATGCCCGCGAAGCGGATAACGACGTCGTTGCGTACGAGCCCAACGGCGAAGATACGCCTCCCCCATTACGCACGCAGGTCATTCGTGAACAAGCGCGCAAGTTGTTGTCGCGCAACGATTCACCCGATATCCCGTTCGATCAGGCCGTGAACCCCTATCGCGGTTGCGAGCATGGTTGTGTCTATTGCTATGCCCGGCCTACGCATGCCTATCTGGGCTATTCGCCCGGGCTGGATTTCGAAACCAAGCTGATCGTCAAGGAAAACGCCGTCGATGCGCTGCGTGCCGAATTGGCTCGGCCGGCCTATCGGATGTCGCCCATCAATGTGGGGTCGGCGACGGATGTCTATCAACCTATCGAGCGCGAATGGCGTCTCACGCGCGGCATCCTGCAGTTGCTCTCCGATACGGGCCATCCGCTCACGCTGGTCACCAAGAATGCACTGGTCGAGCGCGACCTCGATATTCTCAAGTCGTTGGCTGAGCGCAATCTGGTTGCCGTGTACATCAGCGTGACCTCGATGGACGCCGAGTTGTCGCGCACGATGGAGCCTCGCGCCTCTGCGCCGTGGCGCCGGCTGCAGGCCGTGCGCACGCTGAGCGATGCTGGCATTCCAGTGGGTGTGCTGGTCGCGCCCGTGATGCCCTTCATCAACGACGCCGAAGTCGAACATATTCTCGAAGCCGCTGCCGAGGCCGGCGCGTATTACGCCAACTACACCGTTGTGCGCCTGCCGTGGGAAGTCAAAGAAGTCTTTGAAACCTGGCTGCGTACGCACTTTCCCGATCGGGCCGATCGCGTCCTGCATCGAATCGAGGATCTGCGTGGCGGCAAGCGCAACGATCCGCGCTTCGGTACGCGCATGAAAGGCGAGGGCGTGTGGTCCGATTTGTTGCGTCAACGATTCGATGTGGCGGTTCGCCGTCATAAGCTCAACCGCACCCGTCTGGCGCTGGATACCACGCAGTTCGTGCCGCCGGTGATGTCGTCGGCGCAGTCGTCGGCGCAGTTCTCTGCCATGCCGCAACCCACGAATTCGGTCGCCAGGGGGCATGTTGCCCCCGTCACATTTATCCGTTCGCGCCGATCATCGGCGCCGCAAGCCGCCACGCCGGTAAGTCAATTGGCGTTGTTCGACTAAAGCCCGTCAACGCGGTGTTGGTGCCGCGTTCACACCATTTCGTTTTGTTCTTTTCAGGAATTCGTCATGCACAAGACCTTGCAAAAGCTGGCCCCCCGCGGACGTTGGCCCTTCGTCTCCAACGAGGTGCATTTGATGCACACCGGCGCACTCGAAGCCTTGGTGCCGTCATTGGTGCCGGCGACGGCGCCTGCGGCGTCACCCGCACGTCCCTCCGTGCATAAAATACCGAGCGTAGCCGTGATGAAGGCGATCGACCGCAATTCAATCGCCGGTGTGGGAATTCATGGTGCGATGGCCCAGCCGGTCACCCGGGCGCGCATGATCAAGGATGTTATGTTGGTCGCCGGCTGGGGAGCCGTCATTCCCGGCGTGATGTGGATCGGCAGCGCTGTCGGTTACTGAGCCCCGAGCTGCGCTGCGCGCAGATGTTGAATTCGGGCAGCGCTCCGGGGCATGGCACCTTCGGGACACCGCACCTTGGTGACACCGTATCCTTGCGACATCGCACCTTCGGCACCGCACCTTCGGGACACGGCACCTTCGGCACAACGCACATTCGGCACACGGCACCGTTGTGACACTGCACCCTTGGAACACTGCACCTTTTGGACGCAACGCCCAGCGCCGTTGGGACGTTGCACCTTTCGCTGACAGGCCACCCAGAGGCAGCCTCCCGGGTAGCGAGTGCTAGATGGTCGCGACCGATCCTGAGTCAACACGGTAGTTGCTGCCATTGACGAAGCTGGCACGTTCCGAGCACAAGAACGCGATAACGGCTGCCACCTCTTCGGGCTTACCGCGGCGCTTGAGTTCCATGAACGGGCGCTCCTCGTCCAGGAAACTCTTGATGGCTTCTTCAAAGCTCACGCCTTTTTCCTTCGCGCGCTTTTCCATCATGGCGTCGGTCATCGGCGTGTGAATGTAGGCCGGCGAGCATGCGTTGACCAGGATGCCATCCTTGGCATAGGTTTTCGACAGGCCCTTCACCAAACTCAGCACACCCGCCTTGGCGGCGCAGTAAGGCAGTTCATCCACGTAAGGTTGCACAGCATCTTCTGATGCGGTCAACACGATACGACCCCATCCGGTGGGGCGCATATCGTTGATGAAGGCCCGTACCAAGCGCACAGCTGACATCAGATCGACCTCCAGCGTTTTCATCCAGCCGTCGTCGTCGATCTCATGAAAGAAGCCCGTGGCGCCCGTGATGCCCGCAGCGTTGATCAAGATCTGCGGCACGCCGACAGCATCGAGCACCTTGGTGCGCAACGCGGCCACTTCCGCAGGTTTGGTCAGGTCAGCCGCAAATGCGTGCACCGTACCCTTCAGTTTGGCAGCCGACTTATCCAGTTCCGCCTGATCGAGATCGCTGATGACGACCGTGACGCCTTCGGCAAGCAGGTGCTCGGCCGTGCTGAAGCCGATGCCGGAATCCGCGCCGGTAATCAAGGCGATACGCCCTTTGATGCCTAAATCCATTGTGCTCTCCTGGTGCTGCCCTGCACCAACCAAGACGGTTGGCGCACGGGGCGGTATGGCTGAGCGATAAGCAAATAGGGTGCCGTTATGACGCGGTGCCGCGTTCGTGGTTTGCGATTTCCGATGCGGCGCTGCGGTAGTAACATCAAGATCGACGCCGACCGGGCGGGCTTCGCGCGATGCGATCCGCCGCGCCGCATGGCACCTACTTCGGAGTACTGAACTTTGAAATACCGCAAACTTGGCCGCACCGATCTTGACGTTAGCCTGATTGGCTTGGGCACCATGACCTGGGGCGAGCAAAATACCGAGGCCGATGCGCACGAGCAGTTGGATTTTGCGTTGGCTCAAGGCGTGACGCTGGTAGACGCCGCTGAGATGTACCCGGTTCCGCCCAAACCCGAAACGCAAGGTTTGACAGAGCAATACATTGGCACGTGGCTCGCAAAAACGAAGCGCCGTAACGATATCGTGTTGGCCAGCAAGGTCGCCGGTCCTGTGCGGGATCCCAAGCGTCCCGGGCACATCCGCGACGGCAAGACGTTTCTCGATCGCAAAAACCTCACGGCCGCGCTGGACGCCAGCCTGAAGCGCCTGCAGACGGATTATCTGGATCTGTACCAACTGCATTGGCCGGATCGCACCACGGCCACGTTCGGTCAATTGTCCTACCCTTGGGTGAAGGACGAGTCGACCACTGCCATCAGCGAAACGTTGAGCGTGCTGCAGGACTTCGTGCGTGAAGGCAAAGTGCGCCATATCGGCGTGTCCAACGAAACACCCTGGGGCGTGGGGCAATTTCTGAAGCACGCCGATGTTGACGGTTTGCCGCGGATTGCGTCGATTCAAAACCCATACAGCCTGCTTAATCGGGTGTATGAAATCGGCTTGTCCGAGTTCACCCATCATGAAGGCGTGGGTTTATTGGCGTATTCACCGTTGGCGATGGGCATGCTGTCGGGCAAATACCTGGACGGTGCACGTCCGGCCAATGCGCGTTTGAGCATCTTCACGCGCTTTACGCGCTACAGCAATCCGCAGGCAGAAGCGGCCACGGCTGAGTACGTCAAACTGGCGCGTGAGAACGGCATTTCGCCGACGCATCTCGCCTTGGCATGGGTGAATGCGCAGCCATTCGTGAACAGCAATTTGATCGGTGCGACCACGATCGCGCAATTGAAGGAAGATATCGACAGCGTGGATATCGACTTGAGCGCCGACGTGCTGGCGGCTATCGACGCGATCCACAAGAAGTATCCCAACCCGGCACCGTAAGGGCGCACCCCCGGTCGCCATCCTGGGTTGGCTTTCCTAGGTTGGCTTTTCCCAGGTTGGCGCCACCAACCGGCAGGGCAGCGCGTGGCTCCTCAAGCGCTGCCCAACAGCACCACGCCGGCCACGATGGCAAGGCAACCCAACAGGCGGCCGATGCCCACCGTCTCTCGCAGCAGGATCATGCCGGCGAAGGTGCCCAGCATCATCGACATTTCGCGCGCCGGCGCCACGAGGCTAAGCGGCGCGCCCATGCGCAGGGCATACAACACCAGGATGTAGCCCAGCGGCGAAAGAAAGCCCACGGCAATCGCCAAACCCCAGTATCCGCGCATCGATTCCCAATTGCTGCGGCGGCGCTTGAGCATGTGGGGCGTAAACATCACCGTGCGCGTCAGTACTGTGAGCCAATCGAAAAGTACCGGCATGATCAACAGCACTTTCACCCCGTAGGCATCCACCATGGTGTACACGGCAATGAAGGCGCCGATGATCAATCCCCATCGCACGCCGATCCAGGCCTGCGGTTGCGTGAAGATGGTGAGCCGGCCCTGCGTGGCGATCAGCAGCACGCCAGACACCACGCACAGCATGCCGCCCAAGCCAGCCGCCGAGGTAGGCTCGCCCAGCAAGGTAAAGGCGCCAATGCTCGAGAGCAACGGCCCCGTGCCGCGCGCGATGGGGTACACCACCGAGAGGTCGGCCACCTGATAGCCGCGCTGCAGGCACAAGCTGTAGCCCAGGTGCAGGCCAGCCGAAATCACGATGCACGCCACCACCGGCAGCGTCCATTGCATGCCGTCGTGAAACATCGACCAGAGCGCCCAGGGGGCATAGATCACTGTGGCGGCCAGGCCGTAGGCGTACACGAAGGCGGGACCCACCTTGGCCGCGCGTTTGGCCAGCAGATTCCAGGCGGCGTGTGCAATCGCGGCCAGAATGACGAGAAGCAAGGCGGTGTGGGACATGGTGGGTCAGGCCGTTACTGAGGCCGCGGGCCATTTCAGCGGCAAGGCCAGCCATCGCGGCGCTGATGTGAGCCGATTCACGTCGGTGTGGGTAAAACGCAGCAGTCGGGTAAGGTGGGGCACGACGTAAGTTGTTGTTTTAATGTAGAATGCTGGGTTTGCCAAAACTCATCCTCTGCGCGCGACGATAAATCGGCCGGTACGTTGGGTCAGGCGTCGATCCTAGCGATCGCATGCTTGCCCGAAATACCACTTAAGACACGAGCTTCAAACCTTGCGTCTCAAGACATAAGGCCAAATGTGACGTCCCGATTCGCATGACGATAACAACGCGGCTCAACACGGATCGGCTCAGGTCGTTCTCGTTGTGTCGCATTTGAATTGTCATCGAAATGTCACGAAGCAACAGCTTAAAACAAATGATCCGTCATTGCTTTGAGCCGCCAACGCCCGGCATAGCGTTGTTCACGAGTCGCGCAGTACGATGAATCAGGAGTTCGTAATGAACCTTATCGCTACCCTCGAACAAGAAGAGATCACCCGGCTGCTCGCCGCGAAAAACATCGACGCCATGCCCGAATTCGCCCCCGGCGATACGGTTGTCGTCAGCGTCAACGTCGTCGAAGGCACGCGTAAGCGTGTTCAGGCGTTCGAAGGTGTTGTTATCGCCCGCCGCAACCGTGGTCTGAACTCGGCCTTCATCGTGCGCAAGATTTCGTCGGGTGAAGCCGTCGAGCGTACGTTCCAACTGTACTCGCCGCAGATCGCCACGATCGAAGTCAAGCGTCGTGGTGACGTTCGCCGCGCCAAGCTTTACTACCTGCGTTCGCGTTCGGGCAAGTCGGCACGTATCAAGGAAAAGCTCGTCAGCAAGAAGGTTGCTTCGGCAGCATAATTGCGGCAAAGCTTGGCCCCGGATCGCGTTCAATGCTGGGGGCAATTGCCCCATCGTTTCGGCAAGGATGCAAATCCGGGTTAAAAAGGCACCTCGACAGGTGCCTTTTTTTATTCGCATGCATTTACATGTCTGACCCCACATCCGCGCCGCCGTTGCGACGGATTCCCGTAGGACCCGGCTTCGATCCCGCCGATCAGCCGTGGGTTACTGCCGACGACGGATTGACCCCGGTCCCCGCCTGGGCGCTCACGCCGCAAGCCCTGCGGCGCATGCTGGCGTCAGCCGCGCCTTGGGCGATGGACTTGCCGGTCGATAACGATCGCCGCTATCCCGGCCGCGAGGGCAAGCCGCTGAAGGCAGCGGTGCTGGTGCCGATGATGATGTATCCCGACGGCATTCGTGTGGTGCTCACGCAGCGCACTTCGCATTTGCGCGAGCATGCCGGCCAGATCAGTTTTCCGGGCGGGCGCATCGAAGACGACGATGCCAGCCCGGTGGCTGCAGCGTTGCGAGAAGCTTTTGAAGAAACCGGCTTGGCCGCAGATCGGGTCGAGGTACTCGGTTCGATGCACGACTACGTGACGGCGACCGGCTTTTCGATCACGCCGGTCGTCGGCCTCGTCTCACCCGGTGCGCCATTGCAGGCGGAGCCCTTCGAGGTAGAAGAGATTTTCGAAGTGCCGTTGTCTTTTCTGATGAACCCCGCGAATCACCGGCTGCATCACGTGGAGTTGCCCGACGGCGCCACGCGCAACTATTACGGCATGATGTGGCAGAAGTTCTTCATCTGGGGCGCCACGGCCGGGATGCTGCGCAACCTGTATCACCTGTTGAGCATGGCTGCCGTCGACGACAGCGCGGCAAGCGACTGAGTCCGCCGCTGGTGCTGGATGCGGACACCCGCGCCTAGTACCGATCCTTGGCTGCCGCCTGCTCATCCAGAATCCGAAGATATAGCGCATGCCGCTCCGGATGCACTTTCCCTTCGGCCATTGCCGTGAGTACGCCACAGCCCGGCTCGTGGCGGTGCGAGCAGTTATAAAACCGGCACTGTTCGATGTACTGCTTGAACTCCGGAAACCCGCGCACGATGTCTTCGCCGTTCAGGTGCTGCAAACCGAATGCTTGAAACCCCGGTGAATCGATCAGGTCGCCCACGCCATCGGGCAGATGGTAGAGGCGGGTGCTGGTGGTCGTATGTTTGCCCATGTCCAGCGCCAGCGAGTGTTCGCGGGTGGGCGCTTTGGCATCGGGGATCAAGCCATTGAGCACGGTCGATTTACCCATGCCGCTTTGGCCGAGCAGCAGGCTGGTCTTGCCTTTCAGGTAAGGCAGCAATTGCTCGCGCGTCGCAACCGTATCCTGTGCCGAGATTTCGACGATCGGCACGCCAAGATCGGCCACCTTGGCCAGGCGTTTACGCGCGGCTTCCAGGCCGTCAGCCAAGTCGACTTTGTTGAGTACGATGACCGGTGTGAGATCGGCGCTCCAGGCACCGGCCAGTGCGCGCCCGACCAGATCGTCCGAAAACGTGGGGGCGACGGCGACGACGATCAACAACTGGTCGACGTTGGCGGCGAATTGCTTGGTGCGCAATTCGTCCGAGCGATATAGCAGGTTGCGCCGGGGTAGGATGGCGTCGATGGCGCCTTCGTCCTGTCCCTGCAAGCTGACGGTGACCTCATCGCCCACGGCCGCACCGGCTTTCTTGCCGCGCGGAAAGCACTTGCGCAAGGCCCCGTCTGCGAACTCGACGGTGTAGTGGCGGCCATGGGCCGCGATGATTCTGCCTTGCTCGAGTCGGCTCATTGGTGCGTCATGCGGAGGGCCCGCCAAAAGAAAAAGAAAATGTCATGGGTCACGACCTATGCAGGGGTGGCGTTCAGATGTCGGATGCGCACGGCCGCCGGCGGGTGGCTATCGTAAAACGCCGAATGCACCGGATCGGGCGTGAGGGTGGCCGCGTTATCGTCGTAGAGCTTGATCAGCGCGGAGGTCAGGCGTTCGGCCGAGCTTTGGTCGCGTGCGTAGGCGTCGGCCTCGAATTCGGCACGGCGCGAATACCAGCTCGACAGCGGCGTGAAGAGGAAGGTGAACACCGGTACGACCAGGAAGAAGAGGATCAGCGCCATGGCATCGTTACGGCCGCCCAATTGCGGCACTACGCCCAGACCTTCATAGAAGGCAGGTTGTTGCGCCAGCCAGCCCAGCAGGGCGAAGAAACCGAGCGCCAGGCCGAAGCTGATGACGATGCGCTTGACGATGTGGCGGCGGGCGAAATGGCCCAGCTCATGCGCCAGCACCGCTTCGATTTCGTCGGCGTTGAGCCGGGCCAGGAGCGTATCAAAAAAGACGATGCGGCGCGCGCGGCCAAAGCCGGTGAAGTAGGCATTGCCGTGGGCCGAGCGCTTGGAGCCGTCCATCACGAACAAGCCGTTGAGCGAGAAGCCGCAGCGCGTGGCGAGCGTTTTGATGCGGTCGGCCAGGGCAGGGTCGTCCAGCGGTTTGAAACTGTTGAAGAGTGGGGCAATCACCGAGGGATACAGCACCAGGATGAGCATGTTGAACGCCGTCCACACGCCCCACGCCCACAGCCACCAGAACGGCCCGGCAGCGGCCATCAGCCACAGCACCACGGCCGCCAGCGGCAACCCCAACGCCACGCCCACCAAGGCGCCTTTGATGGCATCGGAGATGAAGAGTCGGGGCGTCATGCGGTTAAAGCCAAAGCGCGCCTCGAGCTTGAACTGCCGCCACAGCGTAAACGGCAACCCGATCACGGCCAGCAGCCCGACCACGGCACCGATGAGCAGGAGCTGACGCAAGAAGTCGTGGTTGGTGAGGCCGGACACGAAGGTGTCGATTGCCTGCAAGCCGCCCAGCAAGGTCAAGCCCACGAGCACGGCGGCGTCGAATACCCGTTCGATCATCGTGAGTTTGGCGCGTGCGACGGTGTAATCGGCCGCCCGCTGATGCGAATGCAAGCCGATGCGGGCCGCGAATTCGGGCGGCACCTCGTCGCGATGACGGGCGACGTGACGAATCTGCCGCGAGGCCAGCCAGAGCCGGACTGCAACATCGGTGAGCAGCAGCGCAATAAACAGCAATGTGAGCATAAAGGGCGTGGCGCAGACGAGGCTGTGCGAAAATCCAGCGTTTTAGAGGCAAAACAAATTATATGGCTGCGAACGAAAATCGCCTGATCTGGCTCGATATGGAAATGACCGGGCTGGACCCGGAAAAGGAACGCATCATCGAGGTGGCGGTGGTAGTGACCGAACCCGATCTCACCGTGGTGGCGGAAGGGCCCGTGATCGTCGTTCACCAGTCGAACGAACTGCTCGATGCCATGGACCATTGGAACACATCCACGCATGGCCGCAGCGGGTTGACCGAGAAGGTTCGCGCGTCGGCGATCGATGAGGCGCAGGCCGAAGCCACGCTCATCGCTTTCCTCGCGCAGCACGTGCCGGCCGGCAAGTCGCCGATGTGTGGCAACACGATCGGTCAGGATCGCCGGTTCATGGTGCGTTACATGCCGAAGCTGGAAGAATTCTTCCACTATCGCAATCTGGACGTAAGCACGCTCAAGGAACTGGCGCGCCGCTGGCGCCCGGACGTGTACAAGGGTTTCGACAAGAAGAGCCGCCACGAAGCGCTTGCCGATATCTATGAGTCGATCGACGAACTCAAGTACTACCGCGAGCACTTCCTCAAGGTCTGACCAGGCATTCAGGGGCGGCTGCGTGCCTGTGTGCGGGCACCCGCCGCCATGAGCTGTCACATCGCCATGCGCCGGCATTCGCTACCACGCGCCTTCCGTTCGCCATGTGGCGGCACCCGCCACCGCACGTCGCCGAGGCGCTAGGCGCCGACCCCCGCCGCCTCAGTGATGCCGGCAATCTGCCGGCCCCCGAACCGCGTCGATTGCTGCGCCGGGCGCGCGTCGGAAGCCGCGGCGCCGATCAGCGCGTCCAGATGGGCTTCCGAGGCGTCGAAGAGGCGCCAATACAGCGCGCCGCAGACGGCACGTGCCGCATGGCCTGGCCAGTCCGCGGGCAGCATCGGCTGCGGCAAGCGCGGGTCGTGCAAGACGATCCGGCGCCAATGGTGCAACGCCAGCATCCGCAGGATGAACGCCTGCTCCGGATCCAGCGGCGCGGCAGCTTCCTCGTCCAGATGCTTCACCAGCGGCGCGAACTGCCGCGAAAACTGCCGATACTGCTCAGCCACGTCGGCCAGATTCCAACATTGCGGCGCAATCTGCGCGATGGGCAGTCCGCCCGCGCCAGCGAGATCCTGCGCCGACAGCACGAGCGCCTTATCGGGAATGCCCAGCTCGTCCAGAATGCGATGCGCGGCGCCCGCTTCGGTCTGGGGATGCGCGAAAAGCCCCGGGGCGATCATCCCGAAACCTTCCCATTCGAGCTCGCGGCGAAGCTCACCGCGCTCGGCCAGGCCGTTATTGCCGTTGCGCGGTAGCGCGACCAGGGTCCAATTGCCGTCCCACTCCAGTGCCGGTCCATCGTAGATGCGCGTGGACGCGCGCTGCGTGGTGCGCTCGCCGAGTGCGGACAACCGGTACAGGCTGCGCCGCCCGTGCCGTTCCGATGTCAGCCAACCCTGCGCGACGAGACGAAAGACGCTGGTACGCAGCAGGCGTTCGTTGATGCCCAGCGGCGTAAAGAGCGCAATCAGATCGCTCAGCCAGACTTCGCCGCCGCGCGGCGCCAGCGCGTCCCCCAGAAACGTCACGCACAGCGACTTGGCGCGGGGCGGGTCGATTTTCAAGAGGCGGGCAATGTGGCGCGAAAGCGGAGCGGGCGATGGGGCCATAAGCCTGTGGTGACGAGGGGAAGGTGCAGGTCTCGATATGATACAGAAATTGAATGCGATACAGAAATACGTTTGACAGACGTTTTTTTGTATTAAATAATCGATGTATGGATGGCGCACATCCGAAGGTCACGCAACCGGGGTTTTTCCGAGCTTTGCGCGGGCAGTTCGGCAATCGAGGCGCCCAGATTCGAGGAGACGTTCGACATGTACGCACAACTGGTGGAAACCGGCGTCAAGCAGGTTCGCAGTGCCGACGAGTTACAAGGTGAAGAGCAGGCGTTTCAGCGTCGTATCGACGACGGCATCCGCATCGAAGCGAAAGACTGGATGCCCGACGCCTACCGCAAAACCCTGGTGCGCCAGATCTCGCAGCACGCACATTCGGAAATCGTGGGCATGCTGCCCGAGGGCAACTGGATCACCCGCGCCCCATCGCTCAAGCGCAAGGCCATTTTGTTGGCCAAGGTGCAGGACGAAGCCGGGCACGGGCTGTACCTGTACAGCGCGGCTGAAACCTTGGGTGTGTCGCGCGATCAGCTGGTTGACGATTTGAATGCTGGCCGCGCCAAATACTCGAGCATCTTCAATTACCCCACGCTCACGTGGGCCGATATCGGCATGATCGGTTGGCTGGTCGACGGTTCGGCCATCATCAACCAGATCCCGCTGTGCCGCTGTTCGTATGGTCCATATGCACGCGCGATGGTCCGGGTCTGTAAGGAAGAGTCCTTTCATCAGCGTCAGGGCTACGACCTGTTGATCGAGATGTGCCGCAATGGCACGCCTGAGCAGAAGGCGATGTGCCAGGAAGCGTTCAATCGCTGGTGGTGGCCGGCCTTGATGATGTTCGGCCCGCCCGATGCCGATTCGCCCAACAGTGCGCAGTCGATGCAATGGAAGATCAAGCTGTTTTCCAACGACGAATTGCGCCAGAAGATGGTCGATCAAACGGTGCCGCAAGCCGACTATCTCGGCCTGACCGTGCCCGATCCCGACCTCAAGTACAACGAAGAAACCAAGCACTACGAATTCGGCGAGATCGACTGGAGCGAGTTCTATTCGGTGCTCAAGGGTCACGGACCCTGCAACCGCGAGCGCCTGGCCGCACGCGTGAGCGCGCACGAAGAGGGCGCCTGGGTGCGCGACGCCTTGGCCGCCTACGGCGAAAAACAGCAACATCGCGAAGCCGCTTGAGCGGCTCGTCACGAGGACGACAATCATGAGCAGCAAGGAATGGCCTCTCTGGGAGGTCTTTATCCGCAGTCAGCACGGTCTGGCCCATAAGCACGTGGGCAGCCTGCATGCCACCGATGCCGAGATGGCGATCAATCATGCGCGCGATGTGTATACGCGCCGCAACGAAGGCTTGAGCATCTGGGTCGTGCGCGCGGCGGACATCGTCGCGAGCAGTCCGTCGGACAAGGACCCGCTGTTCGAACCCGCCAACAGCAAGGTGTACCGGCATCCGACGTTTTTCCCGATGCCCGACGAAATCAAGCACATGTGAGCGGGGGCGACATGAAGGACAACGCATTGTTCGAATTTGCCCTGCGCATGGGCGACACGACCTTGGTGCTGTCGCAGCGCCTGTCGGCGTGGTGCGGTCATGGCCCGATCCTGGAAGAGGACCTGGCGCTCACCAATACCGCACTGGATCTGCTTGGCCAGGCGCGTCTCTGGTTGAGTCTTGCCGGCGAGGTTGAAGGTGCGGGACGGGATGAAGACGCGCTGGCTTACCTGCGCGATGCGCCGGCCTTTCGCAATCCACTGCTGGTCGAACGCCCCAACGGCAACTATGCCGACACGATGGGTCGACAGTTTTTGTTCGACGTGTGGCATTACTTCCTGCTGCGCGAATTGAGTGCGTCGCCAGACGAGCGTGTGGCCGGCATCGCCGCCAAATCCCTTAAGGAAGTGACGTATCACGTGCGCCGCTCGTCGGACATGGTGGTGCGCCTGGGCGACGGTACGCCTGAGAGTCACGCCAAGATGCAAACGGCGATCGACGATCTCTGGCCCTACACGAACGAACTTTTTCAGGACGATGCGCTGGATGCTGCGGCGCTCGAGGCGGGTGTGGGCTGCCATCTGGGCGGCTTGCGCGAAGCCTGGGTCAAGCAGGTGCGTGAAGTGCTCGAAGAAGCCACGCTGACCGTGCCGGATCCCGATTTCCCCAACTACGCCGCGTACACCGGTGGACGGCAGGGCCGCCATACCGAAGCCCTGGGCTATCTGTTGGCCGAGATGCAGACCTTGCCGCGCACCTATCCGGGGGCGAAATGGTAAACGCGATCGTGCTGGCCGAGCCGGAGCAGTTGATGCAGTGGTTGGGCGAGGTGCCCGATCCCGAGATCCCCGTGCTCTCGATTGTTGATCTTGGCATCGTGCGCGCGGTGCAATGGCGTGACGACACTTGCGTCGTCACGATCACGCCCACGTACTCGGGCTGCCCCGCGATGCGCGAGATTACCGAGGATATCCGCACGGTACTGGCGCGTCACGGCGTGGATGAGGTCGAGGTCGCGACGCAACTCGCGCCGGCGTGGACCACCGATTGGATGACCGAACGTGGCCGCGCCGCATTGGGCGCCTACGGCATCGCGGCACCCACGCAGCGCGCCATCGATATCTCCGGCATCAGCCGGCGCATCGACGCGCCCGTGGTGGCCTGTCCGTTATGCGGATCGCGCAATACGCGCATGCTCAGCGCCTTCGGCTCCACGGCCTGCAAGGCGCTCTACCGCTGCGCGGATTGCCGCGAGCCTTTCGATTACTTCAAAGCGCATTGAATGCGCCCGCAATCATGACGGCATTTCATTCCTTGAAAGTTCTGGACGTCGCGCGCAATACGCGCGACGCGGTGGTGGTGACGTTTGCGCTGCCTGACGACTTGCGCGACGAGTTCGCGTTTCGTCCGGGCCAATATCTCACGCTGCAAAAAGAGGTCGAGGGCGAATCGTTGCGCCGGTCGTATTCGATCTGTTCGGCCCCCAACGATGGCGTCTTGCGCGTGGCGATCAAGCGCGTGGACGACGGCGCGTTTTCAAGCTGGGCCAACCGTGCGCTTGCCGCCGGCGAGCAGATCGATGTGATGGCGCCTGCCGGCAACTTCACAGCCGAGTTTGCGCCGGGCCGCAAGCGCCACTATGTGGCGTTCGCCGTGGGCAGCGGCATCACGCCGATCTTCTCACTCGTCAAAACCGCGCTCACCATCGAGCCCGATAGCCGGTTCACGTTGTTCTTCGGTAATCGGGCGTCGTCGTCGGTGTTGTTTCGCGAAGAGATCGAAGATCTGAAGAACCGCTACATGCAGCGCTTGTCGCTCGTGTACATCATGAGCCGCGAAACACAGGATATCGAACTCTTCAACGGGCGGCTCGATGGTGCCAAGGTGAATGAGCTGTTGACGACCTGGTTGCGTGACGACCCTATCGACGATGTGTTCGTCTGTGGTCCGCAGACCATGACCGAAGACGTGGTGGCCGCGTTGCAAGCGCGCGGCATTCCCAAGGCGCAGATTCGCTTTGAATTGTTTGGCGCGCCGAAAGGCCCGCGCGCGATGCGCACCGGTCACGACATGGCCGATGCGCCCGGCCGCGGCGATTGCGATGTGACCGTGATTCAGGATGGCCGCAGCCGCCAGTTTTTCATCAAGAAAAATAAGGATAGCGTGCTCGACTCTGCCTTGGCGCAGGGGATCGAGTTGCCGTATTCGTGCAAGGGCGGGGTGTGTTCGACCTGCCGTTGCAAAGTAATTGAAGGTGAAGTGGATATGGACGCCAACTTCGCGCTCGAAGACTACGAAGTCGCCCGTGGGTTTGTGCTCAGTTGCCAGAGTTATCCGGTCAGCGACAAGCTTGTGATCGACTTCGATCAAGAAACATAAATAAGGAGAGATGCGTGTCCCAAGATTTGTTTGCTCGTCATCAGGCCGTTCTGGAAAAAGCCGTCGAAGCGGCTGCCGCGCGCGGTTACTGGAGTCCGTTTTCCGAATCGCCCAGCCCGCGCAACTATGGTGAGGGGGCTGCAGAAGCCGGTCAGAAAGCATTTGAAGATGCGCGTGGCAAGCCGTTTCCGCTGGAACTCGCCGATGCTTTCGACACGGTCGGGGGCGAAGTGTCGCCTTTCGGCGGTGCCTTGGGCATTACCTATCCGCGTCTGTCGGCCGATGCATTGGTGGCCGCGTCCACGCGCGCGCTGGCCGGATGGCGTCGCGCCGGTCCCAATGTGTGGGTGGGCGTGTGCGTGGAAATCCTGCATCGATTGAATCGTGAGAGCTTCCAGATCGCGCATGCCGTGCAGCACACCACCGGTCAAGGTTTCATGATGGCGTTTCAGGCCGGCGGCCCGCATGCGCAGGATCGTGGCCTTGAAGCGGTCACGTATGCCTGGCAGGAAATGGCGCGTATTCCCGGCGTGGTCACATGGGAAAAGCCGCAGGGCAAGAACGATCCGATTCGCATGGAAAAACGGTTTACGGTGGTACCGCGCGGCATCGCGCTGGTGATCGGTTGCTCCACGTTCCCCACCTGGAACAGCTACCCCGGATTGTTTGCGAGTCTGGCCACCGGCAATACGGTGATCGTCAAGCCGCACCCTGGTGCCATCCTCCCGCTTGCGATGACCGTCAAGATTGCCCGTGAGGTATTGACCGAAGCCGGCTTCGACCCCGACACCGTGTTGCTGGCGGCGCATGAGGCGGGCGATGCCCTGGCCGGCGAACTGGCCACGCGCGCCGAGGTGAAGATCATCGATTTCACCGGCAGCACCGCTAATGGCAACTGGCTCGAACAGCATGCCACGCAGGCCCAGGTATATACCGAGAAAGCCGGCGTGAATCAGGTCATCATCGATTCGACCGACGACATCAAGGGCGTGGCGCGCAACCTGGGTTTTTCGCTGGCCTTGTACTCAGGCCAGATGTGCACCGCGCCGCAAAACATCTACGTGCCGCGCGACGGCATCGATACGGCCGACGGCAAAATGAGCTTCGATGACGTGGTGGCCGCAATCGGCAGTGCAGTTGAAAAACTGAGCGGCGATGCCGCGCGCGCGGTCGAACTCACCGGTGCGATTCAAAACGAGCAGACGGCGGCGCGCATCGACGAAGCCCGTGCGCTGGGCTTGCCCATCGTGGCCGACAGCAAAACGCTCGCGCATCCTCAGTTTCCGGATGCCCGCGTGCGCACGCCACTTGTGCTGCGTGCCGAGGCCGACAATCCCGCGATCGCGCACGAATGGTTTGGCCCCATCAGCTTCGTGGTCGCGACCGATTCCACCACCCACAGCGTGGCCCTGGCGCAGCGCCTGATCAATGAGGCCGGCGCGTTGTCGTTCTCGGCCTACACCACCAGCGATGCGGTGGCGGCGCAGGTGCAGGATGCGGCTGAAGAAGCGGGTGTGTCGTGGTCGCTGAATCTGACCGGCCCGGTGTTCGTCAATCAAACGGCGGCGTTCAGCGATTTCCATGGCACCGGCGCCAATCCGGCCGCCAACGCAGCGCTCTCCGACAGTGCTTACGTGGCCAACCGCTTCCGTGTGGTGCAGGCCCGCCGCCACGTGTAAAGCGCAATCAAACAACAAAAACAGGAGACAGCGATGACGTACCAGGATATCCAGTTCGACCTCACCGATGGCATTGCCCGGCTGACCTTAAACCGCCCGGACAAGCTCAACAGCTTCACCGCACGGATGCACGGTGAAGTGGCTGACGCGCTCACGCGAGTTGAAACCGAAGGCGCGCGCGTGCTTGTGATCACCGGCGCGGGCCGCGGCTTTTGCGCCGGGCAGGATTTGAGCGAGCGCCAGATGGCGCCGGGTGGCGAGCCGCCCGATCTGGGCGCCACGGTCGACAAGTACTACGCACCGCTCGTGCGGCGCTTGAATGCGTTGCCGTTGCCGGTGGTGGTGGGCGTCAATGGCGTGGCTGCCGGGGCGGGTGCCAATCTGGCCCTAGCCGGCGACATCGTCATCGCCAAGGCGTCGGCCAACTTCATTCAATCGTTCTGCAAGCTCGGACTGATTCCCGACACGGCCGGCACGTATTCGTTGCCGCGCCTGGTGGGCCGTGCCCGCGCATTGGGATTGGCGATGCTGGGCGACAAGCTCTCGGCACAGCAGGCACAGGATTGGGGCTTGATCTGGCAATGCGTGCCTGACGACGCTTTCGAAGCACGCTTGAAGGAGCTCGCCGCGCACTTCGCACGCGCACCCACCCGTGGGTTGGCCGAAACCAAGCGCCTCATGCTGGCGAGTTTGGGCAACGATCTGGATACCCAGCTCGATCTTGAGCGCGACACCATGCGCGGACTGGGCCGTAGCGCCGACTATGCCGAGGGTGTGAACGCCTTCCTGGGTAAGCGCGACGCCGTGTTCAAGGGAGTCTGATCATGGCGCTCGACTCAAATCGCGCTAGCGCGCCGACCGATCCGCAGGCCCTGGCCGAGGCTGTGGGCAAAGCGATGTTTGCCGCGGACACCGCCTCGCAAGGGCTGGGCTTGTCGCTGGACGAGATCGGTCCGGGCCGTGCCGTCATGACCATGACGGTGCGTGACGACATGCTCAATGGCCACCTCACGTGTCATGGCGGCTATCTCTTCGCCTTGGCCGACAGCGCATTTGCCTTTGCCTGCAATGCGCGCAATGTGAGCACGGTGGCGTCCGGCGGCAGTATCGATTTCGTGGCACCCGCTTTTGCCGGCGATCGCCTGACGGCCAGCGCGCAGGAACAATCGTTGGCCGGGCGCACCGGCCTGTACGACACCACCGTGACGGATCAGAACGGCAAGACCATCGCTTTTTTCCGCGGCCGGTCTTATCGCATCAAAGGACAAATCGTCGGCGAGCCGCCGGCGCAGTGATATCGCGGCGTTCGGCGCACAGACGCCGCGCGGCGCAGACGGAGACAAGACATGTTGGACACCACAATAAGCAAGCCCGGCCTGGATGCGATCGAGCATGCGAGCCGCGACGAAATCGAAGCGTTGCAACTCAAGCGTCTGAAATGGACGCTGGCGCATGCCTACGACAACGTGCCGCATTACAAAGCGGCGTTCGATGCGGCAGGCGTGCACCCCGGCGATCTGAAGCAACTGTCGGACATCAGCAAGTTTCCGTTCACGACCAAGGCGGATCTGCGCAACAACTATCCCTACGGCATGTTTGCCGTGCCGCGCGAGCAGATCTCCCGCATCCACGCCTCCAGCGGCACCACCGGCAAGCCGACGGTGGTGGGCTACACGAAGAGCGATCTGGACAACTGGGCCAACCTGGTGGCACGCTCGATTCGTGCCGGGGGCGGCCGCGCGGGCGACATCGTGCACATCGCATACGGCTACGGACTCTTTACCGGTGGGCTGGGCGCGCATTACGGCGCTGAACGGCTGGGGTGCACGGTGATCCCCATGTCTGGCGGTCAGACCGAGAAGCAGGTGCAACTGATCGCGGATTTCAAGCCTGACATCATCATGGTCACGCCATCCTACTTCTGCAACATTCTCGAAGAGATGAAACGCCAGGGGCATGAGCCGCGCGACAGTTCGCTGCGTCTGGGCATCTTCGGCGCCGAGCCGTGGACGGGGCAGATGCGCGCCGATATCGAGTCGCATGCGGGCATCGACGCGGTCGATATTTACGGCTTGTCCGAGGTGATGGGCCCGGGTGTGGCAAGCGAGTGTGTGGAAACTAAAGACGGCCCCGTCATTTGGGAAGATCACTTCTATGCCGAAATCGTCGATCCCATCACGGGGCAACCGGTGCCTGACGGCGAAAAAGGCGAACTGGTATTTACCTCGCTCACCAAGGAAGCGCTGCCGATCATTCGCTATCGCACCCGCGATCTCACCGAGCTGCTCGCACCCACATCGCGCAGCATGCGCCGCATGGGTAAGATCACCGGGCGCAGCGATGACATGCTGATCGTGCGTGGCGTGAACCTGTTTCCCACGCAAGTGGAAGAGCTGGTGCTGAAGATCGAATCGTTGGCGCCGCACTATCAACTGGTTCTGGACCGCCAGGGCAACCTGGACGAGCTGGACATCCTGACCGAGATTCGGCCCGAGTTCACGCACCTGTCGGAGGCCGAGCGCCGTGCGGTCGGCACAGAACTCCAATTGGCCATCAAAGCCTATATCGGCGTGACGGCGCGCGTGCACGTGTCGGAAAGCGGGCAAATCGAACGCACGCTCACGGGCAAGGCGCGGCGTGTGATCGACAAGCGTCCGCGGGCGTGATGGTCGAGCGTCTGGGGCGTGATGGACAGGGTCTGAAGCGTGATGGACTAGCGTCCGATGCGTGATGGACAAGCATCAGAAGGCGTAGGGTACGCCCGCCGCCAATGACGTAACGGCGATCGCCAGTCAGTTGCCGCGAGAAAAAAACGGACCGCATCCCACGATGGGGTCCGTTTTCATTGCGGCCGTCCTGCATGCCGCGAGCGTGTTCACGCCAGCGCTGTGGCCGCGGCGGCTGCCCGCAGCCGGTCGCCGCGGATCTTCCAGTACCAAAGATGCAGCAGCACGGCCGAGAGGCCCAAGCCCAACATGGCCATCAGCCACATCGTGCCTGCGCCTTCCGGCGCATTGGGCACCAGCACATCGCGGATGCCATCGATCGATCCGCGGCCGGCGCCGAAGCCCAGCCACCAGCCGCCCGCCAATCCCACGACCGACAACGCTACCACCTGCAAGATCAACGGGATGAAGGCCACCTTGTACGCGCGCAGCAGGTAGGAGTTGATGCACTGCATGGCGTCGAACAAATGGAACAGCGGGATGACTTGCATCAGCGTGGCCGCCACGGCGGCTACCTGGAGATCGTTGGTGTAGAGCGCCAGAATCCACGGCCGACCGGCGAGCAGTACACAGGATGTCAGCACCGCCCCGATCAGCCCTACGGTCAGCCCCGCCATCCCCATCCGGTGCGCCATCGCCAGATCGCGTGCGCCGAGTGCCTGGGCGGCCGCCGCCGAGGTGGCCACGCCGAGCGCCATCGGCATCATGTAGCAGAGCGCTGCAAGATTGGACATGATCTGGTGGCCACCCGTGACCAGGGTGCCCTCGCGTGCCACCAGCAGCGCCATGAAGGTAAACGCGCACACTTCGACCAAATACGAGGCGCCCATCGGCACGCCGAGCTTGAGCAGCTCTTTCTGTGCCGTCCAGCTCGGTCGTCCGATGCGCAGGTCGAAGCGTTTGAAGTGCGGATCGTGCCGCAAGATGAGAAGCCCGGCGCCCAACGACAGCCACGACACGATGGCGGTCGCCAAGCCGGCACCGCTCGCGCCCATGGCCGGCAAACCGAATTGGCCATAGATCAACAACCAGTTAAAAAACAACTTGAGCGCCACGCCGCCCAAGCTGATGATCATCACGGGCTTGGGGCGAGAGATGGCATTACCCAGCGAATAGATCGTGCGAAATATCAATGCAGCAGGAATGGCGAGCGTGAGTGCGCGCAGGTAGCCGGCAATCTGATCGCGGACGGCGGGGTCGACGTTGCCCGAAAACGAAAGCCAGAAATCCGGGAACATCATGAACGCCGCGCCGATCACGGCCAGCCCCAGTGCCAGCCACACGCCTTGGCCCCACATCCGGCCTACGGCGCGGTCGTCGCCGGCACCATAAAGCTGCGCCAGGATCGGGATCAGTGCGTGCACGACGCCCATCAGGCCCACGAAAATCGTGATGTAGATCGAGGCCGACAGCGCCATCGCCGCCAGATCGACGGCGCTCGAATGGCCCGTCATGGCGGTATCCATCACGCCGAACGCGATGCCGGCCCACTGGCTGATGAGCACGGGCCACGCTTGCCGCACGATGCGCGCGAGGGCCTGCGCAAAGGTATCGGCGCCGACGCGCACGGGGGTGATCATGGGTTGCGAACGCGCAGCAGCCTGTACCATTCGTGCCGATCGGCGCGCCGGCCGCCTTCCCACAGCACATCCGCACCGTCGCGATAGGCATTGGTGCCGTCGCGCAGATTATTGCGGGTGGTCTGCTGGAGGACGATGGTGCAGCGCGTGTCGTACGAGAAATTGAGGTTGTTGAACACCAGGAACGACGCGCGTTGCCCGCTACCCAACCCCAAGCCGCGCATGCATTCGTTGGGACGGACGTTGGCCGCGATGGCGGCGGCGAGCTCGCCCGACACCGTGCGGTAACTGCGGGCGTAGTCCACGGCGGGTTGCCACAACAGCACCAGCAAAATCCAGGTTGCCGCCAGACCGCCCGCCGACAGCACCGTGCCACGCCACAGCGCGAGCGGTTTGGTGCGCAAACGCCAGGTTACCAACGCGACCCAGAAGGCCGAAACGATCAGGCCGAGAATCACTGCAATCCATGAAATCTCGGGCACATAACCCGTGGTCTGGCGCGCGATATTGGCGGCGATCCGGGGCGGCACGCCGAAGTGCAGGGCGACCCAGCCCAGCCATGCCGTCACCACCGTCAACGAGAACACCATTACGGCAAACCAGTCCAGCGTATTGACGGCCGCGCGGCGCAACGTGGGCAATGCAAAGGCGGCCAACACGGCGCAGGGCACGACCAGGCCCATGTAATCGTCTTCGCCCGGTTCGTCGATCACGAAGAGCACGATCAGTACGGAAAACAGCATCGCGGCCGGCAACGACACGTGCGGCGAGCGCCACCAGGCGCGCCAGCGCCAGATCGCCACGAGCGCCAACGGCCAGGTGGGCCAGAGAAACCAGGATAGATCGCGCAGCGAACGGAACCAGCCCGTCACGTCGGGCCAACTGAATACCGACGCCGACCATAGCTTCCAGTTGCGCACCCAGTACTCGCTGGCGTTACCGGCAGGTATCCACCACGCCAGGATCAATCCAACCGTAAGCAAGGCGGCGAGCGGCAACCAGCGGCGCTGCGGCCAGAGACCGCCTTGCGGATGAAACGCGATGAGGGTGGCGATCATCACGGGCAGCAGGCCGGGCCAGCCGCGCGCGAAAAAACTGGCGGCCAAGGCGACGCCCAAGGTAACGGCGCCAGAAATGGGGCGGTCGAGCATGCGGGCGCAACCGTAGAACACGAGCGCATGGCAGGCCATGATGGCCGGCACGTCCGACGATTCGTGCATCCGCTGCAGGATGCCCACCGTGGCGATCAGCAGCAGCAGGGCGCCGTCGGCCAGCATGCGGCCATAGTCGCGCACCGAGGGCTCGCCGCCGAAGGGCAGGGCCAGGGGTTGCGCTTCAGCGCGTCGTCCCAGAAGGTAGGTGCCGTACCAGATCGCCGCGGCGGCCAACCCGAACCAGAGCAGATTGGGCAGACGGCCGGCCGTGATGTCGCCCAACAGTGGTCCGAACAGCCACATCGATGCGCCGCCGATCCACGTGATCAGCGGGCCGTCTTGCGCGTAGGCCAGGTGCCCGACCTGCGGCAGCAACCATGTGGTGCCGCCTTCGCGAATGGCCGTCAGCATCGTGGCCAACCCCACCACGTCATCGGTCTTCCACGGATCGCGCATGAACAGTCCGGCGACGATATAAGCCAGACCGATGATCAACAGCGCCAGACGCGGCAACTTGGCGGTGGCGGGAGAAGTCAGGCGCGCGGGAGTGGTTTGCGTGAGCGTGGACACGAAGCTACTTTAGCCGACGAGCGGCGGCGAGAGAGAAAAAAAAAGCAGCCTGAGTCAGGCTGCTTCTGGAACGCTCGACGCGTTAGGTGCCGCTGTAAAGTGCAGAGCACTTTGGGCTGCGTCGGAACGCGCGAGCGTTTAGCCGGTTCGGATTAGGAACCCGACTTGACCGTGCCTTGCGTACGGGCGAAACGGGCGCGGAATTTCTCGACACGGCCGGTTTCGACGATACGGGTTTGCGCGCCGGTGTAAAACGGGTGCGATTCGGAGGTCACGTCGCACTTGAACAGCGGATACGACTTACCATCGATTTCGATGGATTCGCGGCTGTGCAGGGTCGAACGGCTGAGGAATTTGTTGCCGGTTTGCTGGTCCAGAAACACGACGTCGCGGTATTCGGGGTGAATGCCTGCTTTCATGGCTATAGAGTCCTAAGAGTAATAACGGGTCGCCAGCAGGTTCGATAAGTGTGGGTACACACCAGTTGGCCTGCAACGTATCCAGAAAGTAACCTCGCATTCTATCATGGGTAAGCCGGATGAGAAGGTTGAACGCCGGCGTTGTCGGGCAGGCGCAACGCGGGATGCCTTTCACTCCTGCCGCTTTTGCCGCTGCCGCTGCCGATCCGGTTGGGCAGGCCGTCATATCTGCCCCAGCTCGGCCATCGAGATCGCTTGCCCCGATGCCACGATCAAATGATCCACCAGCCGGATGTCCACCAGCGCCAGCGCGTCGCGCAAATGCCGGGTAAACGCTCGATCGGCCTGGCTGGCCTGCGCGGCGCCCGAGGGGTGGTTATGCGCGATGATCAATGCGCCCGCGTGGTGACTGAGGGCGTCCCGCACCACTTCTCGCGGGTACACGCAGGCCTGCCCCAGGGTGCCGCGGGCCAGCTCCCGGCAGGCGATCAGCCGCAATTGCATGTCCAGATAGAGCGCGATGCAGTGCTCGACCGAGCGATGGCCGAGGATCGTCATGCAGTAGTCTTTGACGCGTTGCGGGTGATCGAAGGCATCCGGGCGCACCAGATCTTCCTCCAGCGTGCGCCGGGCGAGCTCCAGCACGGCCAGCAGTTGACAGCCTTTGGCCTGGCCGATGCCGTGGGTGGCGATGAGATCGTCCGGCGACGCCCCGAACAGCCCGCGCAGGCTGCCGAAACGCTCCAGCAGCACGCGGCCGAGCTGCACGGCATCGCAGCCGGGTTGGCCCGTGCGCAGCACGACGGCCAGTAATTCGGGGTCGGTCAGGACGCCGGCGCCGTGGCGAATCAGCCGTTCGCGAGGGCGTTCTCCAGAAGGGGGATGGGTAAGCATGGACTAAGGCCTTAAAATAGCGTTTTTAGCTAGTCTCTACGGTGACACCTCGTGAGTGCCCCTACTGAAGCCGCGAACGTTTTAGTCCGTCCGGATTCCTACCTGACGCTGCATTACCGGATCACATTGGATTCGGGTCCCGCCGCTGGATCGGTGTTTACCGATACCTTTGACGGCCGGCCCGGCACGCTGCAAATGGGCAGCGGCCAATGGGCGCCCGGCATGGAGGCTGCCCTGGTGGGCCAAGCCGAAGGCAGCCGCGCCACCCTCAACCTGACGCCGGCCGAGGCCTACGGCGATCGCAATCCCGAGCTGCTGCAAAACGTCAGCCGCCGCATGCTGGCCGAACACGCCGGTGCGGACGCGACCTTCGAGCCGGGCGATCTGGTCGAATTCACCGCGCCCAACGGTGGACGCTACTCGGGCGTGCTCAAGTCGTGGGACGGTGATGCCGCCCTGTTCGACTTCAATCATCCGCTGGCCGGCACCGCGCTGCGCGTGGATGTCGCCATTCTTGGAGTGTTGTGATGACCCAACGCCAGTCCGCCGAAGGCGCTGAAGTGCTGCTCGCGCAACCGCGCGGTTTTTGCGCGGGCGTGGATCGGGCGATCGATATCGTCGAGCGCGCGCTCGAACTGCACGGCGCGCCGATCTACGTGCGTCATGAAATCGTCCACAACCGGTATGTGGTCGAGGATTTGCGCAACAAGGGCGCCATCTTCATCGACGAACTCGACGAAGCGCCCAAGGGCGCCATCGTTGTGTTCTCGGCGCATGGTGTGTCCAAACTCGTGCGCAGCGACGCCGAGGCGCGCGGCCTGCGCGTATTCGATGCCACGTGTCCGCTGGTCACCAAGGTGCACATCGAAGTCGCCCGCATGCGGGCGGCCGGCCGCGAAATCATCATGATCGGCCACAAGGGCCATCCTGAAGTCGAAGGCACGCTCGGTCAGGCCGAAGGCGGCGGCATCTATCTGGTTGAAACGGTGGCCGACGTCGAGGCCCTGGAAGTCAATACGCCCGACAATCTCGCCTTCGTCACGCAGACCACGTTGTCGGTCGACGATGCGCGCGATGTGTCGGATGCGCTCAAGCGGCGGTTTCCCACGATTGCGGAGCCGAAGAAAAGCGACATCTGTTATGCCACGCAGAACCGGCAGGACGCCGTCAAGGTATTGGCGCCGGAATGCGATCTGGTGTTGGTGGTGGGGAGCGTCAACAGTTCCAACTCCAACCGGCTGCGCGAAGTGGCCGAACGCAAAGGCACCGCGTCGTATCTGATCGATGGCGCCGATTCGATCAAGCCCGAGTGGCTCGAAGGCCGTCAGCGTATCGGCATTTCGGCAGGCGCCTCGGCACCCGAAATCCTGGTCGATCAGGTGATCCAGCGGCTGCGAGATCTGGGGGCGGTATCGGTGCGCAAGATGCCCGGACTGGAAGAGAACGTCGTGTTTCCGTTGCCCAAGGAACTGTCGCGCAAAACGGTCAGCATCGAGTCGCTGGAATAAAAAAAGGGCGGATGCTACCGCTCGACGCATGGTGCTCGCGGCTCGATTGACGTGCGCGCCGTGCGCGTCACTACAATAGGAGGAGACCCGTTTCATGCAGCTCTATAGTTATTTTCGTAGCTCGGCCGCTTATCGCGTGCGCATTGCGCTCAATATGAAAGGCTTGCCGTACGACTACCTGCCCGTGCACTTGCTCAAGGATGGCGGGCAGCAACGCGGCGAGTCGTACGTCAATCTCAATCCGCAGGGGCTCGTGCCCACATTCGTGGACGATGGGCTGATCATCGGCCAGTCGCTGGCCACGATCGAGTATCTGGACGAAACCCATCCCGAGCCGGCCTTGCTGCCGGGGTCGCCTGAGGATCGCGCGCGCATTCGCGACCTCGCGCTCATGGTGGCGTGCGATATCCATCCCATCAACAACCTGCGCATTCTCAAGTATCTGAAGCACACGCTGCAGGTTGACGATGAGGCGAAAGACGCCTGGTACCGGCATTGGACCGAAGAGGGCTTGCGTGCGCTTGAGTCGCGCGTGGCACACGATCGCGGTACCGGTACATATTGCCATGGCGACGTGCCCACGTTGGCCGACATCTGCCTGGTGCCCCAAATGGCCAACGCACGCCGTTTCAATTGCGACCTGAGCGGGATGCCGACGCTGGTGCGTATCGACGAATCGTGCCGCGCACTGCCCGCGTTCGAGAAAGCCGCACCGCAGAATCAGCCGGATGCTGAATAATGCGGACGCAGGATCAGCCGGATGCTGATTAAGTCGGTCGCCGATTAAGCAACGGCGTGAGCATCCGAGCGTTCGACATACGGCAGCCGGACCCTCGCCATCGGCCGCTCAGCAGAAAAAACGCTCACCCTAAATGTTCCCCGTCGTGTCGGATCTCGATCCGATCTTCGGGGCGCCTTATCCAGGGTGAGCGTTCTGCTCTGGCGCGGGCCTCGCGCATGCGTCCTCAGTTTGCCATCAGACCCAACTGTTCGATCAGCACCTTATCTTTCAAGAACGTGGCTTCAGCCCACTGCTTGTACTCTTCGCTGCCCTTGTAGGCCGGCTCTTGATTCAGCTGCTTCATGACTTCCATGCTGGCCGGATCGAAAAGCGCTTTCTTGAACGCGTCGTGGAGCACTTTGACCACGGCCGGATCCATGCCTTTGGGGCCTGCCAAACCGTACGGCGATACCGAGACGACCTTGTAGCCCAGTTCCTTCGCTGTGGGCACATCGGGCCAGCGCGTCGTGCGTTGTTCGCCGAACGTCACCAGCAGCCGCATCTTGCCCGCATCCACGAACTGATCCCAGCCGGTGGCATCGCTCTGCGCCATCACATGGCCGCCCAACAGCGCCTGCTGCATATCGGCATTGCCGCGATACGGCACGTGATTGAGTTTCACGCCCGCATTGATCGCGATTTCTTCAATCAGCAGATGGGGCGATGAGCCCACACCAGTGGAGCCGTAGTCGATTTTGCCCGGCGACTGGCGTGCGGCTTCGATGTACTCGTTGAAGGTTTTGTAGGGTGAATCGGCGCGTACCGTGAAGCCGAAGGTATAGCCAGACAATCCCAGGATGAACGTGAAGTCATCGATGGGATGCCAGTTGGTTTTCTGCATGTACGGCATGCGTAACATGCCCAGCGGATACAGGCTTACCGTGTAGCCATCGGGCCGCGCCGTTTTCGCCATCGTGGCCGGGCCCAGCGTGCCGCCGGCCCCAGGGCGGTTTTCGACCACGACCGGCTGGCCGAGATACTTCGATGCATCCTGCGCCACGATGCGCAGATGCCGGTCGGTGGAGCCGCCGGCGGGGAAGGGCACGATCAGCGTGACCGGCTTGCTGGGAAACGCGGCTTCGGCGTGTGCAGCCGACGGTAGCGCGGCGCTGAACACGGCGGCCAGGCTCAAGCCTAGACAAGCGCGGCGGGAAATGGAACGGGGCATGGATGTCTCCTTCGGTGTCTTTATTTTTGTGTGTGTCGGTTGTGATGCTTGCGTACTCTTTTCGGCACGTGTTAAGTCACTCGGTCAATGAGTCAGTCACCTGGGCAATGTCACCTCGCTCAATGTCACTTTCACAGGCAAACGATCCAGGCTGTCCTTGATCTGCGCTTTCAGTGCGCTGGGCAACTCGTTGGCGATTTCCAGTCCCACGTCGGGCTGGGCATCGGGCAGCACGCGGAAAGCATCCGTGGCGACCATCTTCAAGCCTGCCTGATCGATGGCTTGCTGCGCCAGCGTGGCAACCGTGTGGGCTGTGGCCAAGCGCCGCAGATCGGGCTTATAGATTTTGCCCACATTGGTCATCGGCATCTCATCGATCACGATCACGCGTTTAGGCCGCGCGGGCGCTTCGTCAACGCGCTGGGCCACATGGGCCAGCAAGGCCTCTTCGGTTACCTGCGCGTCGTCCATGAGCGTGACGAAAGCCATGGGCAATTCGCCGGCGTAGGCATCCGGCGCACCCACGGCCGCGCACATGCGGATCGCCGGGTGTGAGGCGAGGGCGTCTTCGATCGTTTTGGGATCGATGTTGTGGCCGCCGCGAATGATCAGATCCTTGGCACGGCCTTGCAGATTCAAGCGGCCTTCGGCATCCAGAAAACCGACGTCGCCCGTGATCAGCCAACCGTCATCGGTAAAGGCGCGCTGTGTGTCGTCGGGATCCATGAAGCCGGCAAACACATTGGGCGATTTGAACAGCACCATGCCCGGTTGGCCCGGCGGCAGGTCGCGGGCGGGTTGGCCGCCGGCCACATCGAGTTCGACGATGCGCATCCGTGCATAGGGCAGCGGGAAACCGACGCAATTGACCGGGCCGATCACGTTGGGCGGCGTAATCGAGGAAATTCCCGCCATTTCCGTCATGCCCAGGCTTTCGTGCACGTGCAAGCCGAACAACCGCTCGAAGCGCGCCGCGAGCTCGGCCGGCAGTGGCGCTGCACCCGTGCGGCAATAGCGCAATGAGGAGATATCGGCATCGTCCAGCGGTACTTCGGCCAATGCGGCAAGCACCGTGGGCACGCCCATCAGCGTGGTCGCGCGATACTTCTCGACGAGCCGCCAGTAGTTGCGCACCACGTCGCGATTGCGCAAGAGGGCGGGTGTGGGAATGACGATATTGGCGCCTGCCGAGAGCGATGCAAGCGACGCCGGCAATACGCCCGCCACGTGAAAGAGCGGGTAGCCGTTGATCACCGTGTCGCCAGGCCCGGCGCCTTGCAACTGCACTGCGGCCCAGGCGGTAAACACCTGATTGGCGTGCGTATGAATGGCAAGCTTGGGCGCGCCTGTGGTGCCGCCGGTATGAAAGTACGCAGCGATATCGTCGGGCGCGATGACACGACCGCTGATCAACGCATCGTCAGGCTGCTCGAGGCGGGCGAGGTCGAAATTCAGCGTGTAGGCGGGCAGGGTAGGCCGGGCGTCGATCGGCTCGTCGTGCGGCGCCACGCGCAGCACCCACTGCAACGTGGGCACGAGCGCGCGCAGGCGCTGCGCCTTGCTCCAGATGCCGGATTCGGCATCCGAGCCGTAAGCGATCAGAATGCGCGCCTGGGCAGTATTCATCAGCGACGCCAGCTTCTCTTCGCTCAGCAGCGGGTTGAGCGGCTGCACGATGCCAACGGCTTGCGTGCCCCAATGCGCCAGGTGGTAATCCAGACAGCCCGGCAGCATCGCCGCCACCGTGTCGCGCGTGCCGATGCCCAGCGTGTGCAACAGGTTGGCGGTTTGATGAATGCCGGCAAGCAATTCGCGATAGCTCCACCGCAGCGGTTCATCGGCGGGGTCGGCCGTGCGCATGAACGTCAGCGCCGTCTTGTCGCCAAACGCATGCGCGGCATTGCGAAACAGGGCATAGGTGCTGCGTGCGGTCACCGTTTCGGCCAGCGGGCGCGCTTCGAGCAGCCGCACATCCGCAGCTGTGCGCACGGGCAACAATGCTGCGAAGGGCGGATCGAAGGGGGCCGGCGTTGAGACGGCCTGGTCGGGCTTCATCATGGCCTCCATGGCATCAATCCTGACCCAGCGCCACGTAGCGTTCGAGATGAAAATCCTCGTCGCCCAGTTGATGGTCGATCATCACCAAACGCTTGGCATAGTGCGCCAGCGGCAGTTCCCAGGTCATCCCGATGCCGCCATGCAATTGAATGCACTCCTCGGCCACCAGAATGCCCACGCGGCCGATCGTGTATTTGGCGGCCGAAAGGGCGCGCTCGCGTGTGCGACGGTCGTCGCCATCCAGCGCTGCTGCAGCATTGATGACCGCCGAGCGCGCCTGTTCGATCTCGAGCAGCACATCCGCCATGCGGTGCTGCAGGGCCTGGAAGCTGCCGATGGGCATGCCGAACTGCTTGCGCGTGCGCAGGTATTCAAGTGTCGCGTCGCGGGCGGCGTCCATGGCGCCCACGGCTTCGGCGCACAAGGCGACGATGCCGCGGCCCACGGCATGTTCGATCGTGGCGTAGCCTTCATCCACGCGGCCGAGCAGGGCGCCGGCAGGTACGCGGACGTCGTTCAGCGTAAGTTCCGCTGCCCGGCCGCCGTCGATGAGCGCGAAGCCGCGCCGCTGCACGCCGGCCGTGTCCGCGGGGATCACGAACAAAGAGATGCCGTGTTCATCGTCGATGTCGCCCGACGTGCGTGCCGACACCACAAATACATCGGCGCGTTCGCCTTGCGCGACCACCGCCTTGGCGCCGTCGATGATCCACTGCTCGCCTTCGCGGCGGGCTTGGGTCGCGACACGTGCCAGTTCATAGAACGACTCGGGTTCGCCGTGCGCGAACGCGGCAATGCGCTCGCCCGAAACGATGTCGGCGAGGATCGCGTGATGATCGGATGTGCCCGGTGCCGTCGATGGCGATGCAGAAGACGCCGACGCAGATGATGCCGATGCGGCAGGGCGCGTGGCGTGCGCGATCGCGCTGCCCGCCATCAGTGCGCCCAGAAACGGCTCGACGGCCAGACCGCGCCCCAGGGCTTCGAATACCACGGAGATGTCGAAGCCGGCGCCGCCGAAGCCGCCATCGGTCTCGGTGAACAGCGCGCCGATCGCGCCCAGCTCAGCGTAGCGCGCCCAGTGTTCGCTGGAGAAACCTTCGGCCGAATGCGCGTGTTTATCGCGCACCGGAAAACTGTATTGATCGGCCACGAAACGCTGCAGCATGTCCGACAGCATGCGGCGGTCTTCGGTATGTTCGAAATTCATGATGTTGCCCTCACAGTCCCAAGATCATCTTCGAGATGATGTTCTTCTGGATTTCATTGGAACCGCCGAAGATCGACAGCTTGCGATTGTTGAAGTACTGGGCGGCTGCGCTTTCCGCGCCCTCAGGTCCGATCCGCTCACTTGTGGCGGCAGCGGCGGTGCCGGTGGCGTCCGCATTGATGCCGGCTTCCAGCCCGCGCGATGGCACGTCGTCGCCGCCGTCTGCCAAGGCAAGTTCAGCCACGGCGCGTTCAACGGGTGCCGCGCTTTCGAGTTCGGCTTCGGCCACGAATGCCTGGGCGTATGGACCCATCGCGCGACGATTGAGTGCCGAGATCTCCTGGCGGATCTGCGTGCCGCGAATCTTGAGCATCGAACTTTCCGCGCCTGGCGCACCGCCACCGGCTGCGGCGGCAATCACGCGCAGATTGGTCGTGCGCATGTTCTCAAGCTCGATTTCCACACGGGCAACACGGGTGGCAAACGCCGGGTCGCGGTCGAGGGTGCGACCGTTTTTGCGCTGGCGTGCTGCCACGGCTTTCAGGCGATTGAGTGCGGCGGTCGATGGGCCCACGCCCGCGATATTGGTGCGTTCGTAGGTCAGCAGATACTTGGCGTACGTCCAGCCGCGGTTTTCCTCGCCCACCAGATTCTCGACCGGCACGCGCACATCCGAGAAGAACACTTCGTTCACTTCATGCGCGCCGTCCAGCGTGATGATGGGGCGCACTTCAACGCCGGGCGTGTTCATGTCGATCAGCAAGAAGCTGATGCCTTCCTGGCGACGGCCTTCGTTGGCGGTGCGCACCAGGCAGAAAATCATGTTGGCGTACTGGCCAAGCGTGGTCCACGTTTTTTGCCCGTTCACCACGTAATAATCGCCATCGCGCACAGCCTGTGTTTTTACCGCCGCCAGGTCCGATCCCGCGCCCGGTTCCGAGTAACCCTGGCACCACCAATCCGAGCCGTCCAGAATGCGCGGCAACCAATAGCGCTTCTGCGCTTCGCTACCGTACTTGATCAGCACAGGGGCGAGCATGCTCAACCCGAACGGCACGAGGCGGGGGCCGCCGGCCAAGGCCGATTCGTTCTCGAAAATGAAACGCTCGACCGTGGTCCAGCCGGTGCCACCGTATTCTTCTGGCCAATGCGCGGCCAGCCAGCCCTGTTTATTCAGGATGGCATGCCACTCGGCCATATCGTCGCGCGTCAGCGGACGGCCGCCGTGCACCTTGCTTGAAATGCGCTCGGGTAATTGATCGCGCAAGAACGTGCGCACCTGCGTGCGAAACGCCTCTTCTTCCTGGCTAAACGTCAGATCCATGACAAGTCCTCAATAAATTTCAAACAGGCCCGCCGCGCCCATGCCGCCGCCCACGCACATGGTGACGACGGCGTAACGGGCGCCGCGGCGGCGACCTTCGATCAACACGTGGCCGGCCAGGCGAGCGCCGGTGACGCCAAACGGATGGCCCAACGCAATCGCGCCGCCATCGACATTCAATTTTTCGGGGTCGATGCCCAGCTTCTGCTGGCAATACAGCGCCTGTGAGGCGAACGCCTCGTTCAATTCCCACAGGTCGATGTCGTCGATTTTCAGGCCGTGGCGCGCGAGCAATTTGGGTACCGCATACACCGGGCCGATGCCCATTTCGTCAGGCTCGCAGCCGGCGATCGCCATGCCGCGGAAAGCGCCCAGCGGCGTCAGATTGGCACGGGCAGCGTCGGCTGCTTCCATCAACACGCATGCGGCAGCGCCATCGGAGAGCTGCGACGCATTGCCGGCGGTCACGAACTGATCCGGCCCGCGTACCGGCGCGAGTTTGGCCAGTGCGTCGTAAGTGGTGCCCGGGCGATTGCAGGTATCGGCCGACACGGTAACTTCGTGCTCTGTCACGGCACCGGTCGCCTTGTCGGTAACGGCCATCGTGGTCGTGCAGGCGACGAGCTCGTCGCGGTAGCGGCCGGCGCTCTGCGCGGCTTCCGTGCGCTGCTGGCTCTGGGCGGCAAAGCGATCCTGCGCCTCGCGGCTGATGCCGTAGCGCGCGGCCACGATATCGGCGGTTTCGATCATCGGCATATAAAGCGCTGGAAGGTGTTCGGCGATCCAGGGGTCGATACCCGACTGCGCATCGTCGCGCGTGCGGATGTGCGAAATGCACTCGACGCCGCCCGCGATCATGGCCGACGCACCATGCGCGACGATATGGCCGGCAGCATTCGCGATGGCCTGCAGACCCGAGGCGCAGTAGCGATTGACGGTTGTGCCGCCGATGCTTACCGGCAGACCCGCGCGGATCACGGCTTGGCGCCCGATATTGCGGCCCGTGGAACCTTCCGGATAACCGCAGCCGATCACGGCGTCCTCGATCAGGGCAGGGTCGATGCCTGCGCGCTTGACCGCTTCGCGCACGGCGAAGGCAGCCAAGGTGGGGCCGGGCGTGAGATTGAACTCACCGCGATGTGCCTTGGTGATGGGCGTGCGGGCGGTGGCGACGATAACGGCTTCGCGCATGAGGCTGTTCCTGCTTATCTGGAGGGCGTGTTGAGGCTGGCAAACGTTGCATCACGCTTGGCCAGTTCCAGCAACAATGGCGAGGCGCGCCAAAAGCGCGGATCTTCGTCGGCGAACGATTCGATGTCGGCGAGCACCTGCTTTACGCCTACCGTATCTGCGTAGAACAACGGTCCGCCGCGATCGCGCGGAAAACCGTAGCCGGCGAGAAACACCGCATCCACATCGGACGGCCGCAGCGCAATCCCGTCGTGCAACACGTTGGCGGCTTCGTTGATCATGGCCGCCATGTAGCGCCGCATGATCTGACCGGCCGTGAAGTTGCGCGGCGTAACGCCAGCGCGTGTGCGCTCGGCATCCACCACGGTCAACACATCGGGGTCATGCGTGCCGGTACGTGCGCCTTCCGCGTACCGATAAAAGCCACGGCCCGTCTTCTGGCCAAACCAGCCTTGCTCGCACAGCCGATCGGCAATCTCCACATATCGCGCTTGCGGATCGCGCGTGGGAGCTCGCCGTTTGCGCGTGGCCCAGCCGATGTCGCCACCGGCCAGATCCACCACTTGATAAGGACCCATGGGATAACCGAATGCCCGTACCGCGTCATCGATGTCGTACGGTGAGGCGCCGTCTTCCATCATCAGGTCAGCCGCGTGACGGTAGGCCGCCAGAATGCGATTGCCGATGAAACCATCGCAGACGCCCGCGCGTACCGGCGTTTTGCGTAGCCGCTTGGCGAGCGCGAAGCCCGTGGCTACGGCGGTGGGCGACGTCTGCGCGGCGACCACGACCTCCAGCAGCTTCATGATGTTGGCCGGCGAAAAGAAGTGCAGGCCGAGCACGTCGGCGGGGCGGCCGGTGGCCTGCGCAATGCGATCGATGTCCAGATAGGACGTATTGGTGGCCAGAATCGCGCCAGGCTTGGCAAATCTGTCGATCTGTTTGAACACCTCGGCCTTGACCGCCAGATCTTCAAACACAGCCTCCACGATCAGATCGGCGTTAGACAGGGCGGCATAGGCCGTCGCACCCTTGAAATGCGCCATTCGGTCTTTTTTCTCGGCCGGCGTCATCCGGTCGCGCACGATCAGGCGGTCGTACACCGCCTCGACCCGCCCACGGCCGCGAGCCAAGGCGGCATCGTCCTGCTCCACCATTACCACGTGAAGGCCCGCATCGAGCATCGCCACGGCGATGCCGGCGCCCATGGTGCCGCCGCCGATGATGCCGGTATGAGTGAGGGGGCGGGCGGTCGCCTGCCGGATTTCGGGCACGTCAGCGGCCGCGCTCAAAGCGTGGTCGGCGTAGTCGCGCGCCGCCTGCACGGCGTCGGACACGGGAACGGCAGCCGCTTCGACTTTCTGGCCATTGCGATCGGCGTGTGCCGTCGCATCGGACTGGTCGGGCGTGTTGGATCGCGCAGAAGCGATAGTCGCCATAGGTGAGAGTCTCCAATTGCGGATCGTGTTGACCCGTCTTGTCATCCCGCATTCTTGACCAGCAAAGGAGTCTTGACAATGGCATCAATGGTTGACATACCGTATAAGAAATTTTGACAATGGCAGCATGGACACGAAATCACTTACGCTGCTGGTCGATATCCTGGATGCGGGCAACCTTAGCGAGGCGGCGCGCCGCCTGAAAATGACGCGCGCCAATGTCAGCTATCACTTGAATCAGCTTGAGCGGTCGGTAGGCATGCAATTGGTGCGTCGAACGACACGGCGTGTGGAACCCACCGAGATCGGCCTGAAGCTCTATCAGCATGGGCGCAGCATTCGCGACGAGCTGGCCGCCGCGCGAGAGTCTGTTGAGACGCTCGGCAAAACCCCGCAAGGCCGGGTGCGGCTGAGTGTGCCCAGCGGCTATGGGCAGTTCGTGATGTCGCCCTGGCTGCTTGAGTTCAAGCGCCTTTATCCCGACATCGTGCTGGATGTGCTGTTTGAGAATAGCGTGGACGACCTGCTGCGCGATGAAGTGGATATTGCCGTGCGCATCATGTCCGAGCCGCCGCAAACCTTGGTGGCGCGTGAGTTAGGTGCCGTGCGCTACGTGGCCTGCGTGTCGCGGGCTTATGCGCAGACCAATCCGCTGCCTGAGCAACCCGAGGATCTCACGCGCATGCGCGTGGTGAGCGCCGCCGTGATTGGCCGGCCGTTGCGGCTATCGGTATATCAGGGCGATAAGCGGCAATACGTGATTCTGGAACCCACGGTGGTATCGCGAAATTATCCCTTCCTCAGAGATGCGATATTGGCGGGATTGGGCGTGGGTGTGGTGCCGGATTATGTCGTGCACGACGATATTGCACGGGGGGAGGTCTTGACCGTGCTCGATCCCTGGCGCCTGAGTATTTACGGCCGCAGCATGTACATGCTGTATATGCCAAACCGACATCACCCACGCGCGATTTCGACTTTGATCGAGTTCGTCCTGGCGAAAGCCCATGCCGATCACGGCGCCGAGGCGGGACTGCTGCCGGCAGGAAGAAAGTAAACGCATCGCCGCAGAAAGCAAAAAAGGCTAACGCATGACACGTTAGCCTTGATGCTTGATTCTGGATTTGATCCGGAATCGGAACTTCGCTGCATTACACCGGTTGCTGTGGCTGTATGCGGTCTGAAAGACGCATCCCGAAGGACATACAACCGAAGGCAACTGGTGCCGGTGAAAGGAATCGAACCCTCGACCTTTTCATTACGAATGAACTGCTCTACCGACTGAGCTACACCGGCGAAGAACGAAATTCTAGCACGACTTTTTGATGTTGTGCATCCAGGGCGCCGCATTTTGTACAGAAGGGGATTTTCGGTATGTGCGGTGTGGATCTGACGCCTCAGGCGACGCGCTTTAAGGTTGCCCGGCCGCTCCCGCATTGAGGGTTCTGTCATGCAGGTATGCGGGTTGCGGCCCGCGTATGACATCTTTCATCAAGGAGCGATCATGAGCGACAACGAGCAACGTGAGGCAGACCTGCGCGATAAAACCAAGCAACCTCGCCCCGAAACGCACAAAACCAATCCCGGCCCCACGCCGAGCAATTCGCAAATGAACGGCAGTGAGGAAATCATCCCTGCTGACAAAAAAGGACTGGGTTTGAAAGACGACAGTCCTCAAATGCTGAAGAAGAAAGACGGTCCCAAGCCCGTTTGATCGTTGTATGGGTTGACCATTACGCCTAAGGCTAGTGGTCAGCCCTTACGCACAACGCTTGGGCACTCGCTATCGCGCCCGACAGGCCAACGGCGATCGTCCACGGGCGGTCCACGTCGCATCGTCGCCCTTGCCGCGCAGTTCATATTCCGTCGACTGATACCACATGCCGGATGCCGCTCGCTGCTGCGGGAGCAGGGCAACTTGTTTGTTGGGTAATGTGACGCGTGCCGCGGCAGGCTCGAATACCACCCACAAATACGTGCCGTCATCGCATGAATAGCTGGCGGACGGCAGATTTTGCAGATCCACCTTGCTGGCGCAGGCGGTGAGCAAACTCAGCATCAACAGGGCGGCAATACGCATAAATGATTCCGGGCGCGAGGCCGGTCCATGAAAGGTGGAAAAGCGGAGTACACAGGGTAAGAACGGCGGACGATGTCAGTTGAATAATAGCGACGCGCCGTCCGTCGCGCCAGTGCACCCCCGGGCTTTTCAATCACGCTGCGCCATGCGATTCCACATACAAGGCGTATAGCGAATGGCTGCTCGCCATATACAGCCGATTTCGCTTGGGGCCGCCAAACGCGAGATTCGCGCAACGTTCGGGCAAGCGAATAAAGCCGATGGCTTTGCCTTGCGGATTGAAGATCTTCACGCCATCCATCTCTTCGGATTTACCGGCCGGTGGAAAGGCCTGCATGCCGCCGCCAATATCCACGGCATCCGTCGCCAACGCGCCGCTATATCCCCACCCGCACCAGAGATTGCCATCGCGGTCGACCTTGATGCCGTCGAAGGCGCCCGGCCCGCCGGCATCGATCAATTTGGTCTTGTTCGACACGGTGGTGCCGTCCTCAGAAACGTCGTACGCCCACACGCTGCGGTTGGGGGTGCCTTTCCATTCCACCACATACAGTTTTTTCTCATCGGGCGAAAACGCCAACCCGTTGGGGTTAACCAAGTCTGTGATCACGGCAGTAATCTTTCGGTCCTTAGAAATGCGATAAACATTGGTTGTGGGCTGTTCCGGTTTTGCCTTCGATCCTTCCCACTCACCATTGATGCCAAATGTGGGGTCGGTAAACCAGATGCTGTCGTCCGAACGCACCACCACGTCGTTCGGGGCATTCAGGCGCTTGCCCTCGTAACGGTCGGCCAGCACGGTGAGGCTGCCGTTTCTCTCCGTGCGCACTACGCGCCGGGTGACGGAATGCTCGCAGGTAATCAGCCGGCCCTGGCGGTCGCACACATTGCCGTTGGCATAGTTCACGCCAGTTTTGTGAACGCTGAACTTCTCCGTCTTCTCGTCGTACTTCATCAATCGATTGTTCGGGATATCGCTCAGCAGCAAGTACCCGCCTTGCTCGAAATAGGCGGGCCCCTCCGCCCATCGCATCCCGGTGCCCAATTGCTCGATCGTGCTGCTGTAAATACGATACTTGGCGAAGCTGGGATCCAGGATGAACACGTTGGGATCCGGATAGCGCTGACTGGGCTTGAACGCGAACGATTGCGCACCGGCCAAGCCGCTCATGGCAGCCAATCCTGTGCCGGCCGCGGCCAGCAACAATTGCCGTCGCTTTCGATTGAGGTCGTTATTTTGCATTGCATGTCTCCGTGTTGAATGAGGCTCAAGCCGTAACGCTCGAGCTCGCCAAGTCGAGCCTGGCAATCTTCTAAAACAATACGGCGCAACCGCTGCCGCGCTACGCCCGGGGGTGGGATTGCAGAGACGATATGCCAGAATCACCGAGATCGCCTAGTGCAACGCACTTTGGCGATTCTTTCGCGAGGTTGACCGAATCTGAGAGAAGCGTGACACCGGGCCCAAGCCGACGGCCCTACCTTACGTATCAAAGCGCATCGCATTCCTTCAGTGGCGAGATCCTTTGCGAGAATCGTTTAGCGTGCCGATTGAACAATGTATTGGGTGAGCGGGTGACGGTGTGGAGATTTCGTGATTCGATGGCTTAGGGTCGGTGTTTGCGCATTTGCCAGCGGCTTTGCACTGATGGCGCAAAGCGCAGGCGGTGTGTCACCCATCGGTGTGTCAACCATCGGCGGGGCAGACGATGTCGGTCACCCGTCTGAAATGGTGTTACGCAAGATTGTGCTGGGCGATGCCACTTACGCGATACCTGCCGCGTTTTTCGATCCTCCGTCCGCGACGGGGCAGCGTCGACCGAGAGCGGTAGTGTTTCGCGCCTACTTGCCGAACCTGATTCCACTGACTGGCAAGAATTACGATGCGCTAACGGCGCGTTCTTCCGACCCGCAGCGTGTATCGATTCTTGTGCAGGAGCGACTTCGCAGCGCACCGCCGGGAAGCACGAATGCACTAACGGCTGCATATCGCGTGGCGATCAATGCACCGCTACCGGGAGAAAACGGTTCCACGCCAGAGGTGAGCGTCGGTCCTGGGCCTGATGGCCTCAAGTCGATCCGCTCGAGCGTGAGCCGCCATCGTGTCATGCCGCAGGAGTTGTTTATTGAGGGCAACCCAGACCGCCTCGAAACGGTCGTGATTTGTTTCGTGTACGACAAGATAAATGTGCCGTACCCCTCATGCACGATGACGTTTGCGCATAAGGATGCCACTTTCAGCATCACGACAAATCGGCAGTATCTCAATGACTGGCGCACCATACGCGAGCGCGTTCTTGCACTGTTTGAGCGCTACGAGATTCGAATGCAGAAAACGCCCTGATGCTGTCGAGCATCAAGACAAGCAGCATTCCCGTCACAGGAAATAACGTTGAACGACGTCGAGTATTGCTCTGGGGCCGAGAGGGCGGCGACGATCGCGCAACACAATCCCGCCTACATGATCGCGTCGCCTGCCGGCGGACAGCTCTTCTCGTAAGTGGCGTTTCGCGATGTTGTCTGCCGATCTGGAAAACCCGCGATGTGCCTGACGCAGCAAATAAAAAAGCCACCTTGCGGTGGCTTTTTCAATTTTGCTGCATATGGTATTGCAGCGTCGACGCATTAGAGAGATTGGCTCCCCGAGCTGGGCTCGAACCAGCGACCTGCGGATTAACAGTCCGTCGCTCTACCAACTGAGCTATCAGGGAACTGCGTCGAGAACGAAACTATAACACGATCTTTTTGAGGAATGCAAATGGGGTAGGCGAAAATGGTTCAGCGCGAATTAAATGATATGTAATAACATAACGTTTTGTTCGATCAGGAGTGCCGCATGACTGTCCATTTTCCGCCTGAGGCCCGCGCCGCTGATGGTGCCAAGCTCCCTGTCACCGTGTTGTCCGGCTTTTTGGGCGCGGGCAAGACGACCCTGCTCAATCACGTCTTGGCCAATCGCGAGGGCAAGCGCGTCGCTGTAATCGTCAACGATATGTCTGAGGTGAATATCGACGCCAGGTTGATTAGGGAGGGTGGCGCCGCGCTTTCTCGCGCGGATGAGAAGCTGGTTGAAATGAGCAATGGCTGTATTTGCTGCACGTTGCGTGAAGATCTTTTGCTCGAGATCCGAAAGCTGGCGGCCGAAGGTCGGTTCGACTATTTATTGATCGAATCGAGCGGGATCTCCGAGCCTTTGCCCGTGGCCGAGACGTTCACATTCGAGGACGAGGCGGGGCGTGCGCTCTCGGATGTTGCGCGTTTGGACACCATGGTCACGGTAGTGGACGCGTACAACTTCCTGCGCGACTACGCGTCGCAAGACGCTTTGGCCGACCGAGGCGATACCGCGGGTGAGGAGGATGACCGCACCGTAGTGGATCTGTTGATCGAGCAGATCGAGTTTTGCGATGTCCTGGTGCTCAATAAAGCCGATCTCGTCACGCCGGCGGCGTTGAGTCAACTCGAGGGGATGCTCAAGGCGCTCAATCCGCGGGCCGATATCGTCCATGCTCATTTTGGCGTCGTGCCGCTCGATCGCGTGCTGGACACGGGTAAGTTCGATTTCGCCGCTGCCGCCGCCGCGCCAGGCTGGATGGCGGAACTGCGCGGCGAGCACATGCCCGAAACGCAAGCCTATGGCATTTCGAGCTTTGCCTTTCGCGCCCGTCGGCCCTTTCACCCGGCGCGTTTTTGGGCGTTCATCCATCAAGAGTGGTCGGGCGTGGTGCGCTCGAAGGGATTTTTTTGGTTGGTGACACAACCTGCCTATGCCGGATCCTGGTCGCAGGCGGGAGCGGTAACCCGGCATGGGGTCGCAGGATATTGGATGGCCGCCACGCCCTCGTCGAGTTGGCCGGATGATGAGGCATCGCGGGCGCAACGTCTCGCAGAGTGGGATCCGATCTATGGCGATCGAATGCAGGAGCTGGTGCTCATCGGCATCGACATGGATCGCGACGCATTGACCGCGGCGCTTGAAGCGTGTCTGATGACTGCGGAAGAATTAACAGGTCCGCTGGCAGCACTGGAGCGTTTGAGAGAAACCGACCCCTTTCCGAAGTGGGGCGATGACTCGGTGTAAGGCGCGATGCCACGCAACCTAGCTCATCACCATCGCCGTTTTATCTCAACCTTGTCCTCGCCGAACGTTCCCGCCTCAAGTCATCCGTCCGATACGCGCATCGGCGTCACCGTGCTGTCCGGGTTTCTGGGGAGCGGCAAGACCACGCTGCTGAACCGGCTTTTGCGTACACCCGACTTCACGGATGCGCTGGTGATCGTCAATGAATTTGGCGACATCGGCATCGATCATCATCTGGTGCGCGTGGGCGACGATCGGCTGGCCGTCATCGCTGGCGGCTGCCTATGTTGCACCGTGCGTGGTGGCCTGGTGGATACCTTGCGCGATATGTTCATGGCGGCAATGGCGCGCCAAGTGCCGCCATTTTCGCGCGTCGTGATCGAGACGACGGGGTTGGCCGACCCCGCGCCGGTCTTGTTTACGCTGACCCACGAACCTTTTCTTGCGCAGCGATTCGTATATCGCGGAGCCGTTGTCGTGGCCGATGTAACGCACCTAGAACGCCAACTCGAGACCCAGCCCGAAGTCGCACGCCAACTGGCGTTGGCCGACGTGGTGTGGTTGAGTAAAAGCGATTTGGCCGATGATGCGCAACGCGTTGCGGCACGGAATGCCGTGCAAGATGTGAATGCGTTTGCGCGCATCATCGATGGGGCGGCAAGCGATGTCGAAGTGATTGCGATGCTGATCCGCATGCTGGACGATGCTCTGGTGCCGCGTGGTTCCGCGCCTGGGTATGTGCCCAAGCTCTCATTCGCTTCGCACGGCCGTGTGCATCAGAAAGTGGTGCGCTTGCCTCAGCCGCTTTCGCGTGTGGCATTCGCCCAGGCGATTGAGAAGTTGCAACGCGATCTTGGTGCGTCGCTATTGCGCATGAAAGGCATCGTGAGATGGCGCCGCCGTGACGGCTCCGCAATGGTGTATGCCGTTCACGGCGTGCACGATGTGATGTATGCGCCCGAGCCGTTGGAGGACGATTCAGGAGCAGCCCTCCCTAAAGCGGGCGGCACCATCGACGATGGTGGTGTGCTGGTGCTGATTACCCGCGACGTACCGCCCCGCGATGTGGACGCGGCAGTCGAAGCCGCGTTCGGTGCCGCTGACTAAAAATTAAAGAATCGTGCAGACCTCTTCGAACGGCAGGCGAATGCCGCGCGGATGGTTTTTGCTGTCGTCGCCGTAACCCAGGTTGATCAGAAAGTTGGTCGAGTGAGCGCCATCGGGGAAAAACTCGGCGTTTACTTTGGCGGGGTCGAAACCGCTCATGGCCCCGCTGTCCAGTCCCAGCATGCGTGCCGCAACGATCAAGTAGGCGCCTTGCAGTGCGCTATTTCGCGCCGCCGTGCTTTCGGCCAGGGCTGCATTGGCTTCGAACATGGGTTTGGCGTCATAGGCAGGAAACAACGTGGGCAGGTGGTCGAAAAAGCGCGTGTGTTGCGCCACGATCACGGTCACGGGGGCGGCCATCGTTTTATCGAGATTGCCGGCGCTCAGCGCGGGCGCCAGGCGTTGCTTGGCCTCGGGCGAACGCAAGAACACAAAGCGCGCCGGTTGCGCATTCATCGACGTGGGACCCCATTTGGCCAGGTCGTAAAGCGCCTCGAGCGTCTCGTCCGTGACGGGCTGGGACGTAAACGCATTGAACGTGCGGGCGTTCAGGAACACGCGTTCCAGGCTGGCTTGGTCGAGAGGCGTCATGATGATCCGTATGGAAATGATTAGCTGAAAGCGGACCCGTCGAGCGGCGCGGTCGGTCGGCTTGGGCTCGGAGGCCGTCGCACTGGCGGCGTTGCCGCGACGGTGGGGGTTCCCACAATTTTAAAAGGCGGGATCGTTCAGGGGAATTGCCGCCAGCGCAACGCTCTGGTGTGGATTCAGAACAATAGGCCGCCTTTTCTTTGCTTCGCCCGGGCGAATGGCGGTATACTTTTTTCAACCCTTCCACCTCTAGGCGTGATTGTTCCGGCGATGTCAGCCGCACGCATGGCCCAAAAATCTTGGTCTTGGCCGCGCCGAGGTGTGATACAGGTGTTTTGCGGCGCATTCGTGCGATGTCCGGCCCGCGTCTCGGTGTATGCCGAAAGTGCTGTTTGCCGATCGTTCGAAGCGTTTCGCCGCTACGCTGATTGCGGTGTTTCTCGAATTCACGCGCTGTTCCGAAGCATTAATACGTTTGCCCGTTGCAATGGCAGACGCTTATCCCAAAGTCTTCGTTTACTGCGGGAGTCGGACCGGCTGGCGTGATGGCTTATATATACGTTCGTGTTTGGTGGCCTGGGTATCACGTGATCCAGCGCCCGGCTCGCACACATTCTTTTCAGACGGACCCAGGCATTGCAGCATTGCGCATTTCTCGCAGGTGAGAAGGATTACGCCCACGGCACCGTGGTTGGATGCCTGCCGCACCGCGAAACGCCGGCTGCCTTGCTGTTTGGTGAGCAGAAAAACAAAAAGCCCGGCGAGATGCGCCAGGCTTTTGGTTGCGGGGGCAGGATTTGAACCTACGACCTTCGGGTTATGAGCCCGACGAGCTGCCAGACTGCTCCACCCCGCGTCTGAGAACGAGACTATAGCAGTTTTTACAAACGTCCGCTTGGCGGACCCGATTAACGATTTCTCGATTTGGTTTGAATGACTGACGGCGAGGCAACAGTAGTGCTAGAAACCGCGCTTTTATGCGCATCGCAGCCCATGCCGCTGGCGGAAATGCGGCGGCTGTTCGGTGAAACAGACGAAGTCAACGACGTGCGTCTGCGCGAGTGGCTCGGTCAGCTCGACCAGCAGTGGGAAAACCGCGGCATGGTCTTGACTGCACTGGGTAGCGGTTGGCGCTTTCAAAGCCGGCCGGCGATGCAGCGTTATCTCGAACGGCTCAATCCGGAAAAGCCCCCGAAATATTCTCGGGCAGTGCTGGAAACGTTGGCGATCGTGGCATGGCGGCAGCCTGTGACGCGTGGCGATATCGAAGATATCCGCGGCGTGACGGTGTCGTCGCAGATCGTCAAGTCGTTGGAGGATCGAGGGTGGATCGAAGTTATCGGTCATCGCGATGCGCCGGGACGTCCGGCATTGTTCGCCACGACGCGTCAGTTTTTGGATGATTTGGGTTTGCGGGCGCTCGACGAGCTGCCGGCCCTGGAGTCGAACGACGCGGTGATTGCATTGGCTGGACTCGATTTTGCGGAAGTGCAAGCGGCTTTGGGTCATGATGGCGTAGAATCCGCAGTCGTGGCTGAAGGTGAGCCGCCTGTTGCAGCGCTCGCAAGTCCCGAAGAGACATCGGTTGCCGCGAGCGAATCGCTCGATGGCGATGCTGCCAACGCAAGCGATACTGAAGATGTGAGCGATACCGAGGAAATGAGCGGCGCTGCCGCAACGTTGTCGGGCGAGCTCGAGGTCGATGCCGCGGCAGGCGACCATGTGCCGTTTACCCCTGTGCCCGAGTTCGAACCCGTTCGTCCCGACAGCATTTCGTTGCCGTCGACGGGCGATACCGTGCCGCAGCCTGGGTCGGTGCCGGAAATGCCGCCCTTGAATACCCCTGAGATCGTGCCGAACCCGGTGCGCCCGGATGTCGACGTGCCTGTGCCCGTTCCGACGCCCGAGCCGCAGCCGCAGCCCGATCCTGTGCGTGAACCGAAGCCTGAGCCCGATGTCGAGCCCACGCCCGCGGAACCCGCCGAACCCGAACCAACACCGCCGGCGCCCGATGTGGCGCCCATGCCCGACGCTCCGGGAGAGACTTCCCAGTCGTCGACCGATGCGAACGAACAGGACGATGAGGCCCATAAGCGCTTGCCTCATCAAGATACGAAGCCGGAGTAGTCCAACGTGACAAAAGAAACCGAACAGCAGCCCGATCTTTTCAAGCCCGTAAGCAGCGACACGTCTGCCGAAGGCGCTGCCAGGCCCGCCCGCGCCCCTCGCGCCCCGCGCAAGCCGCGCGTGCCCAAGGCGGCCGACGGCGTCGCTGCGGCGGCTGAATCGACTGCGGCCCCCGCACCGGCTGCTGCCGTCTCCGGCGATCTGCCCGCGATCGATGCGGCGCCAGTGAAAAAGCCGCGCGCACCGCGAGCGCCTCGCGCGCCGCGTGCCGCCGATACAAGCACCGGCGATACCGCCGCAACCGGCACGGGCGTTGAGCAAACGGCACATGCCGGTGCCGATCGTGCCGAGCAGGGCGCGCGTACGGTCGATGCCGGTGCGCCGTTTGAAGCGCACGCAACTGCGGACGCCCCGGCACGTGCACCGCGCGCGCCCCGGCCGCCCCGTGCCAAGCGCCCACCGCGCGCGGCCGAGGCCGGCGGTCAACGGTCCGCGGCTGCGCCTCAGGGCGATTCGGCGGCCGGTCAGGCCGATGGTGTGCAGCAGTCGTTCGATGCTGTCGCGCCGCGTCGTGAAAACGGTTCTGCCGCCGGTGACGGCGACGGTGGCGCGCAGCGTGGCCGCGGTCGCAAATTGCGTACGCCTTTCCGCCGCCGCCGCAGCGATGCCGTTGGCGAAGAAGGGGCAGGCGAGGGCGTTGCCGTCGATCGTTCGGCTCACGTTGCGCCGCCCGTGGAATATAACGAGCAGGAAACCGACGAAGCCTTGTCTTACCTGGACGAGGCTGCGCGCATCGAGCAGCGTCTGACCAAATACCTGAACAGCGACGCGGTCATGCCGAAGTTGCACAAGGTGCTGGCCGACGCGGGCGTGGGTTCCCGCCGCGAAATGGAAGAGCTCATCGTAGCCGGTCGCGTATCGGTCAATGGCGAGCCGGCGCATATCGGACAGCGCGTAGGCGCCAACGATCAAGTGCGCGTCAACGGCAAGTTGATCACGCGCCTGAGCACTAAGCGCCCGCCGCGCGTGATCCTGTATCACAAGCCGGCCGGCGAAATCGTCAGTCATGACGATCCGGCAGGCCGTGCAACCGTGTTCTCGCGTTTGCCGCACCTGAAGACGGGAAAGTGGCTGTCGGTCGGACGTCTGGATCTGAACACCGAAGGCTTGTTGATTTTCACGACCTCGGGCGACATGGCCAACCGTATTGCGCACCCGCGCTACGGTTCGGAGCGCGAATACGCCGTGCGCGTGCTGGGTGAGATGGACGAGGCGCAACGCCGTTCGCTGGTCGAAGGGATTGCACTGGAAGATGGCATGGCCGCTTTCGGCTCCCTGGATTATCTGGGCGGCGACGGCAGCAATCGTTGGTATCGCGTGACCTTGAACGAAGGGCGCAACCGCGAAGTTCGACGCATGTTTGAAGCGGTCGGTGTCGTGGTGAGCCGCCTGATTCGCACGCGTTTTGGCGACATCGTGCTGCCGCGCAATTTGCGCCGCGGCCGTTGGGAGGAGATCGACGGTTCGTTGTCGACGGCGTTGATGGTCCAGTTGGGCCTGGTGCGCGGTGACGACGACGAAGGTGGCAAGCGCGGTTCGCGTCAGCCCATCTCGCACGAAGGCGCGTTGCCGCCCGGCTACGGCACGTTGACCAACAACGGCACCAACGGTGCTCGCGTGAGTCGCCGCGGCACGTTGCAAGCCGTGCGTCCCAATCAGCCCGGCCAGGTGGCGGGATCGCCGTCCGACCCGTTCGGTACCGGATTGATGATTACCGGGGGTTATGCCAACGGTCATCCTTTGGGCAAAGACGGTGGCGGCCGTGCGGCTGGCAATGGCAATGGCAACGGCAAGCCGCAAGGCCAGGGTGGTCGCAACAAGCGTGGCGCCCAGCCGCAAGCTCGCGGCAATCGTGCGCAGGGTAATGCCGGCAACGCCGGTCAGGGCGCGGCGCCGGCAGTGGACGGCAATTTCAGCCCTGCTCGCCCCCAAGCCAATACTTCGGGACGCCCGCAGCATGGCAAACCCGGCGGCAAGCCCAACGGCAAGCCGCGTCATCGCAACAACCGCGGTCCGCGTCCCGATGGGGCGACGGCGGCGCCAGCAGCAGCAAGCGCCGATGGCGCGCAAGCTGCAACGGGCGATTTCAACGCGGTCTCCGCGCCGCAATCGCCCAAGCCAAACAACCGCGGCGACAATCCGCGCAACGGCGGCAACAACGCTTCGCGCTCGCCGAAGCCGAAAAACGGTCGTGCGGGTAAAAGCGCCGGCCCGGCCAAACCGCGCAACGGTCGCGGCGGCAATGGCGGCGGCAGCGTGAACGGCAATAGCAGCGGCAACGGCAATACCGGTCGCTCAGGCGGCGGTGGCGGTGGCGGCGCGCGCGGCGACGATTGGCAGCCGCGCAGCGCTTCGGCGCACGAATCCGCATTGGGTTTCGTGGCTGGCCGGGGACGCGGCGGCCGTTAAGGGTGCGCACTTCGCGCGGCTGCGGTCGCGCGATGCGTCCAGGCGCGCTGCAGCGGGTCTGCGCGACGCTTCGTGACGGCGCGAAAGGGTTGGGCGGGGTGTTGTATTGCCCGGCCCTACCGCGTAAACCCTAGACATAACAGGAAGTTTTCATATTTTTCTGTTAAGATATTGGGCTTTCATGGCTTTTGTATTCCGTTGGCACGGCGTTGTTTACGCCAGGTCGCCAGGGATGCTTGCATCGAGAGCAGCGGCTGGTTTACCAGCCCATGCGTGTTGCCGTTGTTGGCAAACTCCGCACCTCGTTGCACCGTCATTGGATTAATTGAACATGGGCTGGACATACAGCCCATTTTTTTTGAGTGTATGGCTGATCTATTCGTACTTTCTAAAGAAGCGCTCGCGGGCATGGACGTCGAACTTATCGACGTCGAACGTGCTGCGATGGGCTTGCTGCGCGTCACAATCGACCATGTCGACGGGGTCACGATCGACCATTGTCAACAGGTGTCGAATCAATTGTCGCGCGTGTTCGAAGTCGAAAACATCGATTACAAGCGCCTGGAGGTCGGGTCGCCGGGCGTGGATCGCCCGCTGCGCAATGAAGCCGATTTCCTGCGTTTTATCGGCGAGCGCGCCGAAGTAAAAATGCGCGAACCGGCGCTCGACGGCCGGCGCATGTATTCCGGGATGTTGGTTTTGCCGGAAACGTCCGGTGAAGCAGCCGATGCGCAAGCAGTCGACAAAACCGTGTTCGGCCTCGAATTTGAGGCAAAAAAGAACGAGGTTCAACTCCTGACGTTCACGATCGACGATGTCGACCGTGCGAAGCTGGATCCCATTCTCGATTTCAAGGGCAAAAAGCGATGAGTCGCGAAATTCTTCTGTTGGTCGATGCCTTGGCGCGTGAGAAAAACGTGACGCGCGAAGTGGTCTTCGGCGCGCTCGAAAACGCGCTGGCCTCGGCCATGAAAAAGCGCTTCAAAGAAGACGCCGATATCCGCGTGTCGATCGATCGCGAGACGGGTAGCCATGAAGGCTTCCGCCGTTGGCTCGTCGTTCCCGACGACGCTGGTCTGCAAGAGCCCGACAAGCAGGAAATGCTGTCGGACGCGCTTGAAATCGTCGACAACATCGAAGCGGGCGAATACATCGAAGAAGCGCTCGAGCCGATCGAGTTTGGCCGGATCGGCGCGCAGGCGGCCAAGCAGGCCATTCTGCAGCGCATCCGCGACGCCGAGCGCGAGCAAGTGCTCAACGACTTCCTCGATCGCGGTGAAACCATTGTGTCCGGCACGGTCAAGCGCATGGACAAGGGTGACGCCATCATCGAAACGGGCAAGATCGAAGCGCGCCTGCCGCGTTCCGAAATGATCCCGAAAGAAAACCTGCGCGTCAGCGACCGTGTGCGTGCCTTCGTGGCGCGTGTCGATCACGCTGCCCGTGGCCAGCAAGTCATTCTGTCGCGCACGTCGCCCGATTTCATTCGCCAGCTCTTCGAAAACGAAGTGCCCGAAATCGAACAGGGCCTGCTCGAGATCAAGGCTGCCGCGCGCGATGCGGGCGTGCGGGCCAAGATCGCCGTGGTCGCCTACGACAAGCGCATCGACCCGATTGGTACGTGCGTGGGAATGCGCGGTTCGCGTGTGACCGCCGTACGTAATGAGTTGGGTGGCGAACAAGTTGACATCGTGCTGTGGTCGGAAGATCCTGCCCAGTTCGTGATCGGCGCGTTGGCGCCCGCCAATGTCGAGTCCATCGTGGTGGACGAAGACAAGCACGCCATGGACGTCGTCGTCGACGAGGAAAATCTGCCCAAGGCCATCGGCGCCAAGGGTCAGAACGTACGCCTCGCCTCCGAGTTGACGGGCTGGCAGATCAACATCATGACGCCTGAAGAAAGTCAGAACCGTCAGGAAGTCGAGCGTTCCGGCTTGCGCGTGACCTTCATGCAGAAATTGGATGTGGACGAAGAAGTCGCCGACATCCTGATCGACGAAGGTTTCACGGGCATCGAAGAAATCGCATATGTGCCGATGCAAGAGTTGCTCGAGATCGAAGCCTTCGACGAAGACACGATCAACGAGCTGCGCACGCGGGCACGCAATGCGTTGCTGACCGAAGCCATCGCTCAGGAAGAGCGCCTCGAAACGGCCCAGGATTTGCTGGCGTTGGAAGGTGTGACCCCCGAGTTGGCCGCCAAGTTGGCTGAACGTAAAGTCCACACGCGCGACGATCTGGCCGAACTTGCTACCGACGAATTGTCGGAGATTTCCGGTCTGGACGAGCAACAGTCGAGTGATCTGATCATGCGGGCCCGTGCCCACTGGTTCGATGAAGAATAAGTACCTGCCGGGCAGCCATCTACCGATGGCGAGCCTGCAATAGAAATAGCTGCATATAGGGAAGAGAGCCTAATGTCGAGTAACACCGTCGCCCAGTTCGCTGTCGAACTGAAAATGCCATCCAACGTGCTGCTGGAACAGCTGCGCGCGGCTGGTGTCGACCTGAAATCGGTTGAAGATAACGTCACCGACAGCGACAAGGCGAAACTGCTCGAGTCGTTGCGCCGCGCGCACGGCGCGACAGAAGGCAAGAAGATCACGCTGACGCGCCGTCAAACCTCGGAAATCCGTCAAGCCGACGGTTCGGGTCGTTCCCGTACGATCCAGGTCGAGGTGCGCAAGAAGCGTGTCTTCGTCAAGCGCGATGCAAACGACGTGACTGCCGAAGGTGTGGACGCGTCCGAGGACGCCGATCTGGATATCGCGCAAACGCCTGACACCGACGTGATCGATACCGCGCCGGTCGCGGTCGCCGCGCCGGCTGTCGAGACGACGGACACGGCCGCTGCCGAACAGCCCGCACCCGCACCGGTCGAAGCCGCTGCGAGCGAGCCCGTGACGGAAGTCGCAGACACGCCGCGTGCCGAAGAAGCCAAGCCGGCCGAGCCGGTGCCTGTCGCCGCTACCGAAGCCGACGTGCCCGCCACCACCGAAGCTGTGGCGCAAACGCCCGCAGCGCCGGTTGCCGAGACGCCCAAGCCTGCTGCCGCCGAGTCGCGCGAGCAACCGGAAGTGGCTGCACCTGCCGCTACGGAAGCTGATGCTGCCGCCAAGCCGGCTGAAGCGCCTGCGACCGAATCGACTCCCGTCAAGACTGACGCGGTCGGTACGTCCGAGGCCGACGTGCCCGCATCGACGGAGGCTGCACCGTCGGCCCCCGCCGCGACGCCTGTCGCGCAAGCCAGCACGGCCACGCCGGCTGCGGATGCCGCCGCCGCTGAGGCCCGCGGTACCGTGGGCGGCACGCCGCCCAATATGAACAGCAACAAGCGCGTGCGCGCCGTCGCGGCGGATACCCGCCGTGCCGCGCCCGCGTCTGCCGCAAGCGACGCCGATCGCGATGCCGCGCGCAAGAAGGCCGAGGCGGAAGCCGCTGCCTTGCGCGAGATGCTCAATCGTCCGCGCAAGGTATTGCGTGCACCGGAACCCGAAGCGCCTGCCGCGCCGATTTCCGGCACGCTGCACAAACCTGCAGGCAAGCCTGGCGCGAAGAAAGATGCCAAGCCCGCCGCCGGTGGCGCCGATGGCAAGAAAACCATCAAGACGGCCGAAGTCGCGTCGACCTGGAAGGACGATGCGTCCCGCAAGAAGCCTGCTGACACCAAGGGTGCGCCGAGCCGTGATGGCTGGCGTGCAGGCGGCAAGGCCGGCAGCGGTGGCAAGGGTGGCCGCAATTCGCGCAACAATCAGCAGTCGGATCGTCGTGCCGAGCCCGCACCCGCCGAGTTCATCGCTCGCGAAGTGCATGTGCCCGAAACGATCACCGTTGCCGATCTGGCGCACAAGATGTCGGTCAAGGCTGCCGAGGTCATCAAGCATCTGATGAAGTTGGGTCAGATGGTCACGATCAACCAGGTGCTCGACCAGGAAACCGCGATGATCGTGGTGGAAGAGTTGGGTCACGTGGCGATCGCAGCCAAGCTGGACGATCCCGAAGCCTTCCTGGATCTGTCGCCTGCCACCACCGACGCCGAGCTGTTGCCGCGCGCTCCGGTGGTCACGGTCATGGGCCACGTCGACCACGGCAAGACCTCGCTGCTGGATTACATCCGCCGCGCCAAGGTCGCCTCGGGCGAAGCCGGCGGGATCACGCAGCACATCGGTGCTTATCACGTGCAAACGGAACGCGGCATGGTCACGTTCCTCGACACGCCGGGCCACGAAGCGTTTACCGCGATGCGTGCCCGCGGTGCTCAAGCAACCGACATCGTGATTCTCGTGGTGGCCGCCGACGACGGCGTGATGCCGCAGACGCGTGAAGCCATTCACCATGCCAAGGCTGCCGGTGTGCAACTTGTCGTGGCAGTGAACAAGATCGACAAGCCGGGTGCCAATCCTGAGCGTGTGAAGCAGGAATTGGTTGCCGAGCAAGTGGTGCCGGAAGAATACGGTGGCGATGTGCCGTTCGTGTCCGTGTCCGCCAAAACGGGCGCCGGTATCGAAGATTTGCTGGAAAACGTGCTGTTGCAAGCCGAAATTCTGGAGCTCAAGGCGCCCGTCGAATCCATGGCCAAGGGCCTGGTCATCGAAGCGCGTCTGGACAAGGGCCGCGGTCCGGTGGCCACGATCCTGGTGCAGTCCGGTACGCTCAAGCGTGGTGATGTCGTTTTGGCTGGCGCAAGCTACGGCCGCGTGCGCGCCATGCTGGACGAAAACGGCAAGCCGGTGCAGAGTGCGGGTCCGTCGATTCCGGTCGAGATCCAAGGTCTTACCGAAGTGCCCGCCGCTGGCGACGAGCTGATGGTATTGGGCGACGAGCGCAAGGCGCGCGAAATTGCACTGTTCCGTCAAGGCAAGTTCCGCGACGTCAAGCTGGCTCGCCAGCAAGCCGCCAAGCTCGAGTCGTTGTTCGACAACATGGGCGAGGGCACGCAAACCCTGGCCTTGATCGTCAAGACCGACGTGCAGGGTTCGCAGGAAGCGCTGGTCAGCTCGCTGACGAAGCTGTCGACCGACGAAGTGCGTGTGCAGGTTGTGCACGCCGCCGTGGGTGGTATCTCCGAGAGCGACATCAACCTCGCGATCGCATCCAACGCAGTGGTCATCGGCTTTAACGTGCGTGCTGAAGCCAGCGCGCGCAAATTGGCCGAGAACAACGGCATCGATGTGCGCTACTACAACATCATCTACGACGCCGTGGATGAGATCAAAGCAGCCATGTCGGGCATGTTGGCCCCCGAGAAGCGCGAGGAAGTCATCGGTATGGTCGAGATTCGCGAGGTCTACACGATTTCGCGTATCGGCAACATCGGCGGCTGCATGGTGCTCGACGGTGTGGTGCGCCGCGACTCGCAAGTGCGTTTGCTGCGCAACAACGTGGTGCAATGGTCCGGCTGGCTCGAATCGCTGCGCCGCTTCAAGGACGACGTCAAGGAAGTCAAACAGGGGTTCGATTGCGGTATCACGCTCAAGAACAACAATGACATCCAGGTCGGCGACCAACTCGAAGTGTTCGAAATCAAGGAAGTCGCGCGGACGCTGTAAAGCGGCCACCGACCCAATGCTGTCTCTATGAGCCGTCATAAAACCAAAGCGATCCCCGGCCGAAATATTCGGCTGGCCGACCAGATCCAGAAGGATCTGGCGGAGATCATCCAGCGCGAGATCGATATCAAGCGCGCTGGCTTGATCACGCTGTCCGGCGTGGATCTTTCCGCGGACTACGCGCACGCCAAGGTGTATTTCACCGTCATCGCAGGCGAGCCGGATGTGGCTGCCGCGTTGCTCAATGAAAAGGCCGGCTGGCTGCATTCGCAGTTGTACAAACTGCTGCAGATTCACACGGTGCCGACGTTGCGCTTCTTCCACGATCCCAAGATCGCGGAAGGCATTGAAATGTCGCTGCTTATCGACCGCGCCAACCGTCCCGGTTCGCGTGCCGACGATCCTGACGAACCTGAAGACCCGTCCAAGTAGGGCGGTCGTCACTTTTCTCGGATTCGACGATGGCCAAACGACGCGGGCAGGTGCTCGATGGGGTTCTGTTGCTTGATAAACCGGTAGGTTTGTCGAGCAATCATGCATTGCAGCGCGCCCGGCGCGCAATGGATGCCGCCAAGGCAGGACACACGGGCACGCTCGATCCTTTCGCCACCGGTTTGCTGGTGTGCTGCATGGGTCGGGCCACGAAAATTGCGGGCGCGATGCTCAATGCCGACAAGTCATATCGCGCCACAGTACTGTTTGGTCAGGAAACCGATTCCGGCGATCTGACGGGCATTCCGACGCAGTCGGCGCCCGAAGGATTTACCGGGGTCGATCCCGAGGCGCTCGAGGTCGTATTGTCACGTTTCCGTGGCACGATTTCTCAAGTGCCGCCGATGTATTCCGCGCTCAAGCGCGATGGCAAGCCGCTCTATCACTACGCGCGGCAAGGCATCGAACTCGAGCGCGAGCCGCGCACCGTCACAATCCATAGCCTAACGCTGGTGGCTTGCGACGGGATGACGGCTGAACTGGATGTGGCGTGCAGCAAAGGCACCTATATCCGCACGCTGGCCGAGGATATCGGCCGGGCGCTGGGCTGTTTTGCGCACCTCACCGCGCTGCGACGCACGCAGGTGGGACCGTTTTCGTTGCAGGGCGCGGTAACGCTGGAAGCGTTGCAAGCGTCCGAGGCGCCTGCCCAAGCGCTTATTGCGATAGATGAATTGCCGACGGGTCTGATGCCCGCCGGTCGAACCTAAAGGACTTGTTATGACCCGCGCATTGCGCAACGTCGCCATCATTGCCCACGTTGACCACGGCAAAACGACGCTCGTCGATCAGCTGCTGCGTCAATCCGGGACATTCCGGGAAAACCAGGCGCTGACCGAGCGCGTCATGGACTCCAACGACCTCGAAAAAGAACGCGGCATCACGATTCTGTCGAAGAACTGTGCGGTTCAATACGAAGGCACGCACATCAACATCGTCGACACCCCGGGCCACGCCGACTTCGGCGGTGAAGTCGAGCGCGTGCTGTCGATGGTCGACGGTGTGTTGCTGTTGGTCGACGCCGTCGAAGGCCCGATGCCCCAGACGATTTTCGTGACGCGTAAGGCCTTGGCGCTGGGCTTGAAGCCCATCGTCGTGGTCAACAAGATCGACCGTCCGGGCGCACGCCCCGACTTCGTGATCAACGCCACGTTCGAATTGTTCGACAAGCTGGGCGCCACGGAAGAGCAGTTGGACTTCCCGGTTGTGTTCGCCTCGGGCTTGTCCGGCTACGCCGGCCTGACCGACGACGTGCGCGACGGCGACATGCGTCCGCTGTTCGAAGCCATCATCAAGCACGTGCCCCAACGTGACGACCGTCCGGATGAGCCTTTCCAGATGCAGGTCATCTCGCTGGACTACAACAGCTACGTCGGCAAGATCGCGATCGGTCGTGTCAATCGTGGCCGTGTGAAGGCGCTGCAGGAAGTGGCCTTCCGCGCGGGCCCCGAGGGTGCTGTGGCCAAAGGCCGTATCAACCAGGTGATGAAGTTCCAGGGTCTGGAGCGTGTGATCGTCGACGAAGCCGAAGCCGGCGACATCGTGCTGATCAACGGTATCGAAGATCTGGCCATCGGCACCACCGTGACCGATCCCAACACGCCCGAAGCATTGCCCCTGTTGCGCATCGACGAGCCCACGCTCACGATGAACTTCATGGTCAACACCTCGCCCCTGGCCGGCCGTGAAGGCAAGTTCGTCACCAGCCGCCAATTGCGCGACCGTCTGGACCGCGAGTTGAAAGCCAACGTGGCGCTGCGCGTGCGCGACACGGGCGACGACACGGTGTTTGAAGTGTCGGGCCGTGGCGAATTGCACTTGACGATTCTGCTCGAAACGATGCGTCGCGAAGGCTACGAGATGGCCGTGTCGCGTCCGCGCGTGGTCTTCAAGGAAGTCGATGGCGTGCGTCATGAGCCGTTTGAATCGTTGACCGTGGACGTCGAAGACGCGCATCAAGGCGGCGTGATGGAAGAGCTGGGCCGCCGTAAGGGCGACCTGCAAGACATGCAGCCGGACGGCCGTGGCCGTACGCGTCTGGAATACATTATTCCGGCGCGCGGCTTGATCGGCTTCCAGAACGAATTCCTGACGATGACCCGTGGTACTGGCTTGATGAGCCACATTTTCCACGAGTACGCACCGGCCCGTGAAGGCGGTATCGGCGAGCGTCGTAACGGCGTGCTGATCTCGCAGGACAACGGCGATGCCGTGGCCTACGCCTTGTGGAAGCTGCAGGACCGCGGCCGCATGTTCGTGAGCCCGGGCGAGCCGCTGTACGAAGGCATGGTCATCGGTATCCACAGCCGCGACAACGACTTGGTCGTCAACCCGATCAAGGGCAAGCAGTTGACCAACGTTCGCGCTTCGGGCACCGACGAAGCCGTGCGCCTTGTGCCGCCCATCCAGATGTCGCTGGAATACGCCGTCGAATTCATCGATGACGACGAATTGGTCGAAATCACGCCCAAGTCGATCCGTCTGCGTAAGCGTTACCTGCAAGAACACGAGCGCAAGCGCGCTTCGCGTGAAAACAACGGCTAAGCCTTAACGGCTCAAGCTGAATGTAAATAAGCGCCCCTCGGGGCGCTTATTCATTGTGGGGGTGTTGCCACTCAGGGTTGGAGGTGGAGGGCGGCTGGGAAGCCTCCGGATGTCGAGCAAGCGCCCGGCAGCGACGGCACCAGCCTTCCAATCTCACCACGGCGACAGCCTTCCAACCTCACGATGGCGCCAGTCTTCCAACCTCACGATGGCGCCAGCCTTTCAATCTCACAGCGGCAACGACGCCGCCGTGCTTCCTGATTTACGCCGGCAAAGACGGCGCGTATTCATCCTGCGAGAGATGCTTGTTGTGAAAGGCCACCACGTGCTCGACGACTTTTTCGGGATCGTCTTCGATCACGAATAAATCCAGATCGTGGGCGCTGATCATGCCGTTGGCGAGCACTTGACCCGAGATCCAATCGATCAGCCCGCCCCAGAACTCGCTTCCCACCAGGATGATGGGGGCGGCCGGCACCTTGCCGGTCTGGATGAGCGTCAACGCTTCGAAGAGCTCATCCAGCGTGCCGAAGCCGCCGGGCATCGCCACGTAGGCGAAGCTGTGCATGAAAAACGTCGCCTTGCGCGAGTAGAAATACTCGAAGGGCAGGCTGACGGTCTGGAATTCGTTATTGCTGGATTCGTGGGGGAGTACGATGTTGAGCCCGACGCTCACACCGCCTGCCTCGTGCGCGCCTTTGTTGGCTGCCTCCATCATCCCGGGGCCACCCCCGGCGATGACGGCGAAACCGGCTTTGCACAACTTGGCTGCGATCTCTTCGCAGGTTTTGTACAGCGGGGAATCGCGGCTGGTGCGTGCACTGCCAAATATACTTACCGCAGGGCCGATATCGGCCAGTTGTTCTGCAGCTACTGCCATCTCTGACATAATCACCGGTATTTGCTTGTCGACCGGTGTGTCGCCATTTGTTCTTGTGACCATGACTAAAACCTTATTGCTGGTTGACGGATCGAGCTATCTTTACCGCGCTTATCATGCGATGCCTGATCTGCGTAACAGCCGGGGTGAACCCACTGGCGCCCTGTACGGGGTCGTCAACATGTTGCGTAAGCTCGCTTCGGATCATAAAGCAGAATATGCCGCTTGCATTTTCGACGCGCGCGGCAAGACGTTTCGTGACGATCTCTACCCCGATTACAAATCTCATCGGCCTCCTATGCCCGATGAACTCGCGCAGCAGATCGAACCCATCCACCGCGCAGTGCGCGCGTTGGGCTGGCCGGTGCTCGCGATTGAAGGCGTCGAGGCCGACGACGTCATTGGTACGCTGACCAAGCGTGCCACCGCCCATGGTGTGAAGTCCATCGTGTCTACGGGCGATAAGGATCTCGCTCAATTGGTCGATGATCATGTGACGCTCGTCAATACCATGAGTGGCGAAGTGCTCGACGAACCGGGCGTGGTGAACAAGTTCGGCATCCCCCCCGACCGCATCGTCGACTATCTGATGTTAGTGGGGGATACGGTCGATAATGTTCCCGGTGTGACCAAAGTCGGGCCCAAAACAGCTGTCAAATGGCTGACCGAGCACGGCTCCATCGAGGGTGTGGTGGCGGCCGCCGATAGCGTCAAGGGCGTCGCGGGCAGCAATCTGCGCGAGGCCATCCCAAATTTTCCGATGACGCGCGAGCTGCTCACTGTGAAGTGCGACTGCGACCTGGCCGGCATCGTCGATAGCCTGGCCGATCTGGTGCCGCGTCCGCTGGACGAGCCGACGCTCCTCTCGCTCTACGAAAACTACGGCTTCCGCTCGTGGCTGCGCGAATTGAGCGGCGACGAGAATCGCGTGCCTGAAAACGACGCACGCGTGGTGCAGGAGGCCATTCCCGAGGCGCCTGCCACAACCGATTATCAAATCGTGACCACATGGGAAGCGTTCGACGAATGGCTGGCGCGCATCGAAGCCGCCACGCTCACGGCGCTCGATACCGAAACCACGTCGCTCTCCGAGATGCAGGCGCGGCTTGTGGGGCTGTCGTTGTGCGTCACGCCGGGCGTATCGGCCTATATTCCCTTGGCGCATCGCGGCCAGGATGTGGGTCCGCAACTGCCTAAAGATGAGGTGCTGGCGCGCCTGCGCCCGTGGCTCACCGATGCGGATGCGCCCAAGCTGCTGCATCACGCCAAGTACGACACGCATGTGTTTGCCAATGAAGGCATTGCGTTGGCCGGCATTGCCGAAGATACGATGCTGCAAGCCTATGTGCTGGAATCGCATCGCGGCGTGGGCCTGACGGAGCTGGCGCAGCGCTACCTGGGCCGCACCGGCGTGACCTACGAATCGCTGTGCGGCAAAGGCGCCAATCAAATCAACTTCGATCAGGTCGATATCGACAAGGCCGGCTTTTATGCCGCTGAAGATACCGACTTCACACTGCAACTGCATCAGGTGCTGCGACCGCGTGTGGCGGCCGATGCAGGGCTGGATCGCATCTACCGTATGGAGATCGAGGTATCGGAGATCCTGACCGCGATCGAGCGGCAGGGCGTGTGTATCGACGCTGCAGAACTCAATCGCCAGAGTCATACGCTGGGCCAGGAGATGCTCACGTTGGAGCAAAAGGCCTACGAGCTCGCGGGTCAGCCGTTCAATCTGAATTCGCCCAAGCAGTTGGGTGAGATTCTCTTCGGTCAGATGAAGTTGCCGGTGGTGCGCAAGACCGCCAGTGGCGCGCCATCCACCGATGAAGAAGTGCTCTCGAAGCTGGCGCTGGATTATCCGTTGCCGAAGGTGCTGCTCGATTATCGCGGTATCGCCAAGCTCAAATCCACGTATACCGACAAGCTGCCGCGCATGATCGATCCGGCCACGGGTCGCGTACACACGCACTATTCGCAGGCGGCTGTGATCACCGGGCGGCTCGCGTCGTCGGATCCCAACCTGCAGAACATCCCCGTGCGTACCGCGGCCGGCCGGCGCGTGCGCGAGGCGTTCATTGCGCAACCGGGTGGTTTGATCGTTTCAGCCGACTATTCGCAAATCGAACTGCGCATCATGGCGCACGTGTCCGACGACGCCAATCTGCAGCATGCCTTTGCCACCGGCGCCGACGTGCACCGGGCCACGGCATCCGAGGTGTTTGGCGTGGGCCTGGACGAGGTGAGCAGCGACCAACGCCGCGCCGCCAAGGCCATCAACTTCGGCCTGATCTACGGCATGGGCGTGTTTGGCCTGGCCTCCAACCTGGGCATCACCCGCGATGCCGCGCAAGCCTATATCGACCGCTACTTCGCGCGCTATCCGAGCGTAGCGCAGTATATGGAGTCGACCAAGGTCAGCGCGCGCGAATTGGGTTATGTGCAAACCGTGTTCGGCCGCAAGCTGTGGCTGCCCGAGATTCGCGGCGGCTCCGGCCCCCGTCGTCAGGGTGCCGAGCGCGCCGCCATCAATGCGCCCATGCAGGGCACGGCGGCAGATCTGATCAAGCTGGCGATGATCGCGGTGCAAAATTGGATCATGAAGGAAAACATGGCCAGCCGCATCGTCATGCAGGTGCACGATGAACTGGTGCTCGAGGTGCCGCAGGATGAACTCGAGGTGGTGCGTGAACGCGTCCCTGCGCTCATGTGCAATGTGGCCGAACTGCGGGTGCCGTTGCTGGCCGAAGTGGGTGTGGGCAGCAACTGGGAGCAGGCGCACTGATGCTGCTCTTATGGATCGTTTTGGCCACCGTGGCCGGCGGCTTGATCGCTGTGCTGGTGGCGCACTGGCTGGCGCATCGTGTGTTCGTACAGTATCTGCATCACATGGTGAGCCTGTCGGTGGGCGTGTTGCTGGCGGTGGCGTTATTGCACCTGTTGCCCGAAGCCTTCGAGTTGGCCGATGCGGATGCGCATGGGTTGTTTGGCTTGATGCTGGCGTCGCTCATCGGTTTTTTTGCCCTCGAAAAAATCGCCTTGTTGCGGCACAGCCATCACCACGAAGGCGATGGGCACCATCATCACCACGGGCATGATGAACACGAGGCCGGCCGCGGCGGCGTGTTGATCCTGATCGGCAGCTCGCTGCACAATCTGTGTGACGGCGTACTGGTGGCGGCCGCGTTCCTCACCGACCCGATCCTGGGCGTGCTGACGGCGGCGTCGATCATCATTCACGAAGTGCCGCACAAGCTCAGCGATTTCGTCGTGCTGCGCAACGCGGGTCTCAAGCGCCGGCGGGCGTTGGTGCTGATCCTGTTCTCGAGTTTCTGCTCGGCGCTGGGCGGGATCCTCGGCTACTTCGTGCTGCAACAGGCACAGGCGTTGCTGCCCTATGCCCTTGTGGTGGCCGCCAGCAGCTTTCTGTACATCTCGGTGGCCGACCTCATGCCGCAGATGCACGAGCGCGTCTCGCCGGCCGATGCCGCGCCCCAACTGGCGCTGGTCGGCATTGGTGTGGCGGTAATCTACGCGGTGACCACGATGATGCATCACGGTCATGGTCATGACGACCATGACGATCACGCGCACGATGCCGTGCCCGCGATTCACGCGCCGCATCAGCACTGATAGTTTCGATTCGAAGATCCCGGTCCATGGCCGGGATCTTCCCTTAAAGGAGCCGATATGACTGCTAGCGATCACACCATCCACACCGACACCGACGGCCTGGAAGCAGGCCTGTTCGAGCTGCCGGTAAATGGCGGCACGATGCAGGCGTACTACGCCGCACCGGCAGGCAACAAGAACGTGCCGGTCGTGCTGGTGGTGCAGGAGATTTTCGGTCTGAACGAGCACACCAAGGATGTGTGCCGCCGCATCGCCAAACTGGGCTACTTCGCCGTCGGCGCCAATCTGTACCAACGTCAAGGTGCGGCCGAAACGTATACCGATATCCCGAAGCTCATTGCCGAGATCGTGGCCAAGGTGCCCGACGAGCAAGTGCTCTCGGACCTGGATTCGAGCGTGTCATGGGCAGCCAAGCAGGGCGCCAATGCGCAGCGCGTGGGCATCACCGGCTTTTGCTGGGGTGGCCGACTGACGTGGATGTACGCCGCGCACAATGCCAACGTGCGTGCAGGCGTGGCCTGGTACGGCAAGCTCACGCAGGGCCACGGGCCGCTCATCAAGCGCAACGCCGTGGACATCGTGGGTGAGCTGAAGGGCCCGGTGCTGGGCCTGTATGGTGGCCTGGACAAGAGCATTCCGGTGGCGGACGTGGAGATCATGCGCGGTAAGCTCAAAGGCGGCAATGAGGCCGCGAAAGCGTCTGAGCTGGTGGTGTATCCCGAATCGGATCACGCGTTTTTTGCCGACTACCGCGCGAACTATTGCGAGGCCGATGCGAAGGACGGCTGGCGCCGTCTGACGGATTGGTTCAAACAATTTCTGTAATGCGCGATTGAACGATTGTTTGTCGTCGTCGCGACGAAAGAGGCCCCTCGGGGCCTCTTTTTTTGATCGATGTTGATGTTGAGCGCTTGTGCGGTGCTGAAGATGCGTGTGCGATGCTGAAGACAGCTCGCGCTGTGCTGAGGATGCTCGTGCGATGCCGAATGCCCGCGCGTTCCTGAAGGCTTCAGTCGCCGCGACATGACGGCGTGACGACTCAGCGTTTTTACATCAACCCTTTGCACCGGCTTGCAGGAGCAGCGTCTCGATCGCGTGATAGCCGCGTTGGTGGGCATGCTGCAGCGGCGTCACGCCCTCGCCATCGGCGAGATTCACATCGGCGTGCGCGTCGAGCAGGTCCCGTACGATCTCGACATGCCTGGGTCCGCCGTCGCTCAGGATGATGGCTTCGAGCAGTGCCGTCCAATGCAGGTTATTGACGTGATTGACGTCGGCACCGGCTGCGATCAGGATGCGGACGGTTTCGGCATGGCCGCGCTCCGACGCCGGGATGATCGCCGTGCCGCCGAAGCGATTGGTGCTTTTAAGATCGGCGCCATGCGCGAGCGTCAGGTTCAGGATATCGTTGTGGCCGCGCGCACCGGCATACAGATAAGGGCTGTCGTTGATCTTGTCTTTGGCATTCACGTCTGCACCGCCCTCGATCAATACCCGCGCCGCCTCCACATGATTGGCATGCGTGGCGATCAGCAGCGCTGTTTCTCCCTTGGCATTGCGTGCGTCGATGGGCGCGCCTTTTTCGAGCAGCCCGCGAATCTTTTCGGCATGGCCAAGCGCTGCGGCCTGATGCAGTTCGGTTTCCCGCTCGCCACTCGCTGCGGTGGCGGGCGTGACCACAAACATCGCAATGGCCACACCAAAGCAAATCGATATGCGCTCCAACAGCATGTGCGTGTCTCCTTGATGGGTTGAATGATGCATCAAGAATATCGCGTCCAAACGGCGTGCGCTCGACGCAGCCGCGTTAAGGATGCGCGCCGGCTTCGCTATCCAGATGCGCCATTTGTGCCGCGGCATAGCGGTCGCCGGCCGCCGTGCCTTTGGGCACTGCCGCTTCGATCGCCGCCAGATCGCCGGTCGTCAGATCGAGCGTGAGGCTTCCCAAGGCTTCGGTCAGACGATCGCGGCGACGTGCGCCGACCAACGGCACGATGTCGATCCCTTGCGCAGCCACCCAGGCAATCGCCACCTGCGCCACGCTCACACCCTTGGCATCGGCGATCTTGCGCAAGGCGTCCACCAGTGCAAGGTTGCGTTCGACGTTGCCGTCCTGAAAGCGCGGGCTGTGCGCCCGGAAGTCTCCTGGGCCGCTCGCGCTGTCTTTTTGCCAATGGCCGCTGATGAGACCGCGCGACAGCACGCCGTAGGCGGTGATGCCGATGCCCAGATCGCGGCAGGTGGCGAGGATGCCGTCTTCAATACCGCGCGAGATCAGCGAATACTCGATCTGCAGATCGGCGATGGGATGCACCGTGGCCGCGCGCTTGATGGTGTCCGAGCCCATTTCGGACAGACCGACATGACGGACGTAGCCGGCTTTCACCATGTCGGCGATGGTGCCTACCGTGTCTTCGATCGGCACGTTTGGATCCAGGCGGGCAGGGCGGTACACGTCGATATAGTCCACGCCCAAACGGGTGAGGCTATGCGCCAGAAAATTCTTGATGGCTTGTGGACGGCCGTCGTAGCCAATCCAGCCGCCAGCCGGGTCGCGCAGCGCGCCGGTCTTGACGCTGATGATGAGATTGTCGCGTTGCGTGCTCGACATGCCGCCGATGGCCTCGCCGATCAACATCTCGTTGTGGCCCATGCCATAGAAGTCGCCGGTATCCAGCAACGTGATGCCGGCGTCGAGCGCCGCATGAATCGTGGCGATGCTTTCCGCGCGGTCAGAGGGACCGTACATCCCCGACATGCCCATGCATCCCAAACCCAGTGCCGATACGGCCGGACCGGTTGCACCTAATTGGCGTTGTTCCATGAGACTGCTCCTTGATGGGTTGGCGCGTCGGACGACGACCGATGGCGGTATTGTGCGCGTCGCGTGCTTCCAGATAAACGTGCTAATTTAAGAATAATTATTCAGAATGCGATAACAATAAAGGCGCTCCATGGATCAGTTGCAGGCCATGCGTATCTTCAGCCGCGTGGCGGAGCAATCAAGCTTCACCCTTGCGGCCGAACAAATGAATTTGCCGCGTGCGGGCGTTACGCTCGCCATTCAGCAACTGGAAAAGCATGTGGGTGCGCGCTTGCTTCATCGCACCACGCGCAAGGTCACACTCACCAGCGAGGGGGCGGCTTACTACGACAGTTGCCGGCGGGTGCTCACTGAGGTGGATGCAGCGGATGCGTTGTTTCCGTCGGCATATCAGTCTCCGCGCGGGCCCGTGCGCATCGATTTGCCCGAGCGCCTTGCGCGCTTGAAAATCGTACCGGCGCTAGGGGATTTTCACGCGAAGTATCCCGACATCGAATTACGCATCAGCGTGACCGATCGCATCGTCGACATGATCGACGAAGGCATTGATTGCGTAATCCGGGTGGGTGAACTCACCGACTCGCGCCTGGTGGCCAAGCGCATCGCCATGCTGGGCCAGATCACAGTCGCCTCGCCGACGTATCTGCAGCGCTGCGGCACACCTGAAACGCTGGACGATCTGTCGCGGCATGCGGCCGTCAATTTCTTTTCCAATCGCACGCGGCGCGATCTGGACTTCGAGTTTGAAGAGGGGGGCGTGGCGCGCAATATCCGCATGCGCGGTGCGGTATCGGTGAGCAGTGCCGAGGCTGGCGTGGCCTGCTGCCTGGCGGGCTTGGGGATTGCACAGGCGCCTTCGAGCGGACTTGCCGGTCATGTCGCCCGCGGCGAATTGGTTCGGGTCCTGGCCGACTATGCCGTGCCGCCGATGCCGCTTTCGGTGGTGTATGGCCATCAGCGGCATCTGGCACCGCGGGTGCGGGTGTTCGTGGATTGGGTGAGTGAATTGTTGAGTGATGTGCAGTGACGCGGTGATGTGCAGTGATGCCGTGGACGTCCGTGGCGGCACGTGATGAAGTGATGCTGAAATAGATGTGAGGTGATGATGGCGAACAAGCTTCGAATCGATAAATGGCTATGGGCGGCGCGGTTTTACAAAACCCGCAGCCTGGCAGCGCAAGAAGTAGGACGCGGGCGCGTGCTGGTCAATGGCCAGGTGGCCAAGCCCGCGCGCGAAGTGGGCGTGGGCGATCTGGTGAGCGTGCATAAAGAGCCGCCGGCCATGGAGGTATGCGTGTGCGGGATCAGCAACATGCGCGGTCCGGCGACCGTGGCGCGGCAACTCTACGAAGAAACCAACGACAGCGTAGCCAAGCGTGAAGCGGCCGCAGAGATGAGGCGCTTGGCGCCTGAACCGGCGGCGGATATCGCGGCGGGGAGGCCAACCAAACGCGATCGGCGGTTGATTGATTTCGTGCGAGGAAAGTGAGGGGTTCGTGCGCTGCGTTCGGGGGCGCACACGTGAGCAGCGAAGCGCTGCAGAAGACCAACCCCCAAGGCCGCGCTCAGTGCGCCGCCGCCTCCTGCATCAATACGCCGTGGATGTATTCGCCGGCCTCTGAAATGTCGCGGCGGATGGCGTGCGCCATGGCGGGCGCATCGCGGTTGGCCAGCGCCGTCACCGCTTCTGCGTGATGGTCCGCGGCTTTCAGATGCGGCACGTATTCGGGCAACACCATGTTGAGCACCGGCCCGCATCGCAACCAGAGCGTTTCGATGCTGTCCTGGATCACGTCCAGGCGGCTCAAGCCATAAATATGAAAATGAAACTGGCGATGCACGTCGAGATAACCCTGACGGGGCTCTGCATCGATTAATCGCGCCATCTCGGCGTGTAGTTCGCGCAGCCGGCGCACGTCGGCATCGCTCGCGTGGGCGACGGCTTCGAAGGCCGCGCGCGATTCCAGTTCGGCACGCATGATCACAAGCTGGCGAAAGATGCCCGCATCGACGTGGGGCACGATCGCGCCGCCGCCTTGACCGCCGGTGCCGCGCTCCAGCACCCGCTCGGCAGTCAGACGATTGACCGCGTCCCGCACCGGCGTCAAGCTGATTCCCAGCTCGGCCGCGACTTCGCGCAACACGATGCGATGGCCGGGCGCGTAGCGCCCGTTCAACAGTGCTTCACGTAGCGCGGCGTATGCGCGATCCCACAGCGTTTCCCGATCGAGCGGTCGCAAGATCGACGGCTTGCGCGCCGGCTCAACACTGATGGCGGGGGGAAGTGCGGGCACGGCGGGTCCTCTTGCTCTGGTTCGATTCATTGGCGTCATTCTCTCATTTGCCTGCTGCGGCGCAGAATCGAAAGTTGTTTGTTATTCGTTATAACGAATGATAGGATGATTGCACAATAGTTCAAAACAGCCCTGAGAGGCAGTGATGAAGCGCCCTCATGGCGACTTTCGGAGGAGACCGAAAATGTCCGTTCTGTCCAAGTTCGTGGTGGGCGCTGTATTGGCCTGCTCATTGCCGCTGGCGCATGCCGCGGATAAGTCGTTTCCTTCGCGAGAGATTCGGTTCGTGGTGCCGTGGAATGCCGGCGGCTCGAACGATATCGCCGCGCGCATGCTGCAGCAGTTGATCAGCGAACAGGGCGTGACGGTGGTGGTGGAGAATGCGCCGGGCGCTACAGGTGCGATCGGCATGACCAAAGTGGCCAACGCCACACCGGATGGCTACATGGTGGGCATGGGCACCAGCTCGACGCTGGCGCAGATCGCGCAAAAGCTCACCCCGTTGAAGAACGAGCAGTTCAGTCATATCGCGCGCGTGTCGACCGATCCGTTGATGCTGCTCGTGCCGGCCGATGGGCCCGACACGATCGAGGCCTTTTTGGCCGATATGAAAAAGAACGCCGGCAAGGTGTCGATCGGCACACCGGGCAACAACAATCTCAATCACATCTTCGCCGAGATGACGGCACGCGCCGCAGGCGTGGCTTACGTGAACGTGCCGTATCCCGGCGGTTCGCGCGTGATCGCGGATCTGGCCGGCAAGCAGATCAATGCAGGGGTGCTGAAGCCGTCTGAGAGCAAGCCGCAGATCGATGCCAAGTATGTGAAGCCGATCGGCGTGTTTGCCGATGAACGCCTCGCGCTCTATCCCGACGTGCCCACCTTCAAGGAAAAGGGCTACGACGTTTTCCCGTATGGCCCGCTGGTGCAGATGGCCTATGTGGTGGCGCCCGCAGGCATTCCCGATGATGTGCGGCAACGTCTGATCGCGATCTTCGATCGTGCCATCCAGAGCGACAAGTTCAAGACCTTTGCCCAGCAAAACGGTTTTCTGGTCGACAACGTATCGGGCGCCGCACTCGATCGCGAAGTGCACGACGTGCAGGGCACGCTCAACGACGTGGCCTCGAAAGTGTTCGTCACCGCCAAATAACGTTGCACGTCCAGTGCTGTTTTCTGGCGCTGCACTTCTGGTGCTCTCTTTTAACGCTGCCTCTGGGTTGACGCGGCCGGTCAGGTTACGCAGCCCGCCCGGTCACGCTGCCCCTTTGTTAATCGGCTGCCCTTTGCGCCACGCCGCCCATCACGCGAGGAAATTGTGAGTCTGATCAAAAAAATAACGTGTCATGTCGTCAGTGCCCCGGTCGAACGTCCGTTTACGTCATCGCGGGGATGGTTGTACAAGCAGCGCGGCTCGTGCATCGTCGAAATCGAAACGGCGGACGGCGTCGTGGGATGGGGCGAATGCTATGGCCCATCGCAGGTGGCGCGTGCCTATATCGAGTCGCAATATGGGCCGCGCATCATCGGGCGCGATGCGTTCGATGTGGAGGTGATCTGGGAAGATCTCTATAACCGCATCAAGGACTACGGCAGCAAGGGCATGGCGATCTCCGCGTTGAGCGGCATCGATATCGCCCTCTGGGACATCATCGGCAAGGTCTGCGGCAAGCCGATTCACAAGCTGATCGGCGGTGCCCATCGCACCGAGGTGCAGTCCTACGCGACCGGCCTGTATTTCATCGACATGGACCGCTTGATCGAAGAGGCGGTGGAAGAGGCGCAGGAGTACGTTGCGCAGGGATTCACGGCGATCAAAATGAAAATCGGCCTGGGGTCGCCCAAGCTCGATATCGAACGGGTGCGCGCGGTGCGCGAGGCGATCGGGGGCGACGTGCGCTTGATGGTGGACGCCAATCATTGCTTTACGGTGCCGGCCGCGATCAAGTTGGGACGCGAGCTGGAAAAGCTGGACGTGGACTGGTTTGAAGAACCCATTTCGCCCGAAGACTTGGACGGGTATGTCGAAGTGACGCGGGCGTTGGACATGGCGGTGGCCGGGGGCGAAAACGAGTTTACGCGCTGGGGCTTTCGCGACATCGTCACGCGCAAGGCCATGGATATCGTGCAGCCCGACGTATGTGCCGCCGGCGGCATCAGCGAGTGCCGCAAGATCGCGACGCTCGCCGCTGCCCATGGTGTGGAGTGCGTACCGCATGCCTGGGGTTCGGCCATTGGCTTGGCGGCCACCCTGCATTTCCTGGCCGCGCTGCCCGATCAACCGCCGAGCTTCCGGCCGATGCCGCCACTGCTCGAATTCGAGCAATGCGAAAACCCGTTCCGAGATTTGCTCACGGTGGATCCCATCGTTCAGGTGCGCGGCATCGTGCAGATCCCGACCGCGCCGGGTTTGGGCATCGAAGTCAAACGCGATGTGCTCGATCGCTACCGGGTGGTGTGACCTATGCGTTTCGTTTCTTACTACGACGCCGGTGGGCAGATCGTGCCCGGCTTCCTGACGCAAGACGGATCGCACGTGGTGGACGTGTTTGCTGCCGGTGGGCCGCCGTGGGCGGCCGATCTGCCCCGCACGTTGCAGGCGTGGGTTGAAATGGGGTTGGCCGATCTGGCGCAGCGTCTCGGCGAGGCCGCCTTTGCGGAAGGCACGCAAATACCCGTATCGCATGTGCGGTTAGCCGCACCGTTGCCGCGTCCCGGCAAAATCGTGGGGGCAGCCTTCAACTTCCATGACGCCTTGAAAGAGCGCAACATGCCGCCTCCCGAGACGCCGGTCATTTTCGTGAAGTCCGGCCGCACGGTGATCGGCCCCGACGACGCGGTGCGGTTGCAGCCCGACGTGGGAAACGTGACCTATGAAGCGGAGCTCGGGGTCGTCATCGGTCGCCAGGCATTGCGCGTCGGCCGTGACGATGCCATGGCGCACGTAGCCGGCTACATCATCGTCAACGACGTCAGCGCGAGCGACATGGTGCGGGCAGACAAGGGATTCGTGCGCGGCAAGAACCAGCCGACGTTTTGCCCATTGGGCCCGTGGTTGGTCACGCCCGACGAAATTGCAGATCCGCATGACGTGAAGATTTCGCTGCATCTGGATGAGGTGTTGCGTCAAAACGGATCCACGGCCGATCTGGTGTTCGACATTCCGGCGTTGATCGCGTTCATCTCCACCCAGATGCCGTTGGACCCCGGCGATATCGTCGCCACCGGTACGCCAGCCGGCGTGGCGGCATCGCATGCGACACCCGCTTGGTTGCGACCCGGCTCCGCGATGCGCGTGTCGCTTCCCGGGCTGGGCACCCTTCACACCAGCATTGTCGAGGAGCAGTCATCATGACGGCATTACCGATCGTGGCCCTGACCGCGCCGATTCATCCGGATGCGCACGCTCGGCTGGCGCAGGCCGCACAGGTTCGTACGGCGGCCGACGCGAGCCCCGATGCGTTGCGCGCCGTGGTGCGCGATGCCCAGGGTTTGATCGTGCGCAATCATCTTCCCGAAGATATCTTCGACCATGCCCCGCAATTGCGCTTTGTCGTGCGGCATGGTGTGGGGCTGGACATGATTCCGGTCGCCCAGGCCACGGCACGAAAGATCGTGGTTGCCAATCTACCGGGATCGAACACCGCTGCGGTGGTGGAGTATTGCTTGAGCGCGATGCTGCACTTGCGCCGCAACCTGGTGGGCATGGATGCGCGCCTGCGCAGCGACGGCTGGGCGCCGGCGCGAGCGATGGCGGATGGCGGCACCGAACTGCAGGGCGCCGTGTGCGGCATTGTGGGACTCGGCGCGATCGGTTCGCAGCTGGCCGCGGTCGTGCAGGCGTTGGGCATGCGCGTGGTGGGGTTGACGCGTCGCCCTGAGGCCTTGCCAGCGGGGGTGGCTGCCGTCGATAAGCAAGCCCTGATGCAAACTGCCGATGTGATCGTGTTGTGTTGCCCGCTGACCCCCGAGACGCGCGGCATGATCGACGCCCACGCCCTTGCTTGGGCCAAACCGCACGCGCTGCTGATCAACGTGGCACGCGGGCCGGTGATCGACACGCCTGCGGTCATCGACGCGCTCGCGCAGGGCCGGCTGGGTGGTGCCGCACTGGATGTGCACGACGTGCAGCCGTTGCCCGCCGATGCTGCGGTGCTGGCAGCGCCGCGTCTGCTTCTCACGCCGCATGTGGCGGGCACCACGGCCACCAGCATGCGCCGCATGAGCGACGGTGCCGTCGACGACATGCTGCGCTTGCTGCGCGGCGACGCGCCTTCGAATCAAGTCAACACCTTTTAAAACGCTTCAGTGCAGGAGCCCGCATGCGGATCGTCGACATCAAGGCAGTACCCATTTCGTTTCCCGTGCCCGAGAACAAATCGGTGCGTTTGGGGATCGGCCGCAGCGTCAAACGCGACGCGGTACTGGTGCACGTCACCACGGACGAAGGACTGAGCGGGTGGGGCGAAGCCCATCATGGCCGCTGCCCGGGCGCCGTCGCGCGACTCATCGACACCACCTTGCGTGAGCTAGTGCTGGGCATGGACGCGCTCGATACGGTGGGCGTCACCGCGCGCGTCTTGAAGATGCAGTTCGCCAGCCATGGGATGGGGGCGGCCGCCGCACTCGCGCTGAGCGGTTTGGACCTGGCCTTGTGGGACATTCGTTCGCAGGCTACCCAGTGGCCGTTGTATCGGTTGCTAGGCGGATCCAATAAGCCGATCAAGGCGTATGCCGGCGGTATCTCGTTGGGGTGGCAGCCACCCGACCAATTGGCCGATGAGGCGCGCGCTTTGGTCGATCTGGGCTATCGCGCCGTCAAGCTGCGCGTCGGCGATGGGCCGGTACGCGATACGGCGCGCGTGACGGCCGTGCGCGCGGCGCTGGGCGACGACATCGATATTCTGGTCGATGCCAACACCGGCTACAGCCTGGATGACGTGAGGCGTGTGATGCCGGCCTTCGAAGCGATGGGCGTAGGGTGGCTGGAAGAACCGTTTCCGGCGCACGACCACGACGCCTATGCGCGCGCAGCACAGATGGGCCGAGTGCCGTTGGCCGCCGGCGAGAATCACTACACGCGTTATGAGTTTGGCCCGCTGCTGCAGGCCGGTCATGTGTCCTTCATCCAACCCGATCTTTCAAAAACAGGGGGCGTGACTGAGGGGATGCGCATTGCGGCCATGGCGGCCGCGCTCAAATTGACGATCAATCCGCACACGTCGGCCACGGCGATCAACATGGCCACAAGCATTCATTATCTGTGCGCATTGGATAACCCCGGCTACTTCGAAGCGGACGTCACTTCGCTCAATCCGTTTCGAGACGAGTTGGCGCATCGCCTGCCCTACACCCTCGATGCGGAGGGCTGCGTGCGTCCTTACGACGATGTGGGTATCGGGTTGACGATCAACACCGATTTCATCGCGGCGCATCCGTTGATCGAGGGGCCTTGCTACGTGTGAGCCGGATGGGGTTGCGTGAGCCCCCGTGCGGTCGGTGGGGGATCCACGCAAATGGCGCAAACCCCCTAAGGCGCTCGCGCATCCAGCGCCTGCGCCAATTGCGCGCTCTGCCTGTCGGCACACGCCCGCAGATGCTTCACAAACAAGTGCACGCCATCCGGCCGTTCCACATCCTTCGGGAACACGAGCCCATAGTGCAAGTTGACGGTCGGCGTAAACCGCCGGAGTACCGCGCCGGTATGCCGCTGCGCCAGCGCTGAAAACGGTTCCGCCATGGCGATGCCGCACCCATATGCCGCCAACTGCACGGCTGACGTGCTGAACGACACCTCCAGCGGCGCGGCCGGCTGCACGTTGGCCGTTTCGAACGCCGCTTCGTATCGCTGGCCCAATACGCTGCGGCGCCCCAGGGTGATGAACGACTCGCGCTCCACATCCTCGGCGGTAATCGCCGCGCGATGGCGCAGGGGATGGTCGGGCCCAACCACCGCCACGATCTCGCTCTTCACCAACAACGCCGTTTCGATCGCGGGATGCTCCAGCGGCAACTGCACCAGCGCCACATCGAACTGCTGCTGGCCCAGCCACCATTGCAGGTCGGCCGGCATGCGGGCGGTGAGCGACGCCGAGAAGGTGGGTTGCTCAAGCCGGCAATGCGCCATGGCTTCGAGGGCCAAGCCATCGATGATGTGATTGGCGGCCAGAATCCGAATGCGATGCGTGATGCCATGGCGGATGTCTTGCGTGAAATCGGCCAAGGCATCTTGCGCGCGCAGCAGCCCATACACGTGATGGTAGAAGCGGCGGCCGTCTTCAGTGAGCTTGAGACGCCGGCCTTCCCGCCGCAGAATCGCGAAGCCGGCGTCGGCTTCGAGTTGCGCGAGCAGCCGGCTTACCTGCGGTTGGGTGCGATGCAGGCGCAGTGCTGCCTGTGCCACGCTGCCGCCCTCGATGAAGGCATGCAGGGCCTCGTAGGCTTTGTGATTCATACCGTTTTTATATACGTTTTACGCAAGTGTTCTTGCAAATTTGGAAATTGAATTATATGTCTGCCGCCAGCAGAATCCTTGTGAAGCGCGATTGAGTCGATCGCGCGCCTTGGTTGAGGACTTGCGGTGAGCGATTCGAATTCGATTTTGGTGTGGGGCGGTGGCGCGATCGGCGGTGTGGTTGCGGCGCGGCTGGTGCAGGCTGGCCACCATGTGGTCATGGTGGATATTGCGCAAGACCATGTGCAGGCCGTGCGGTCGCACGGGATGGAGATCGTGGACGCCGCAGGCGGCTCGGTGTCTGTGCCGATGCAGGCCTTCACGCCGAGCGAGCTGCAAGGCAAGTTCGATCGCATCATGCTCTCCGTCAAGGGTCAGCACACGGCGGCCGCCTGCGCGGCATTGCTGCCCCATCTGAGCGAAGACGGCTGGGTGCTGGCGTTGCAGAACGGGCTCACCGAACACACGATTGCCGCCACCGTGGGCGCATCGCGCACCATGGGCGCGCTCGTCAATTTCGCGTCGGATTACGTGGCGCCGGGCCGCATTCAGTTTGGCGGATTGGGTAGCCTGCAAGTGGGCGAGTGCGACGGCCGCGATTCGGCGCGCTCGCGCCAGGCCGCGGCGTTGCTGCAGTGCGTGGATCCCGCTGCTGCGTGGACGGATCGCCTGATGGGCTTCAAATGGAGCAAGGTGGCGATCGGTTCGTTGTTGTTCACCACCGCGCTCACGAACGAAACCATTGTGGATCAGCTTTCCAGCAGCACGTATGCGCCGCTGTGGCGCGCGCTATGCGTGGAAGTGGTCGAAGTGGCACGCGCCGAGGGTGTCGAGCCCGCGCCGTTCGATGGCTTCACGCCCGATGCGTTTACCCGCGCCACCCCAGCCGAAACGTCGGCCGCGCAAATGCAGACAATCGCCGATCATTGCCGCCGGTGGGTGGGCAAGCCGCGCACTGGCGTATGGCGCGATCTGGCCGTACGCAAGCGTCCCACCGAAGTAGACCCGCAAATCACGGATATCGTGCTGCACGGCACGCGGCATGGCATCGAGACGCCGGTCGTGGCGCGCATGATCGCCATGATCCGCGAGATGGAGCAGGGCAAGCGCGACTTCGACCTGCGCAATCTCGACGAGTTGATGGCGGTGGCAGCATGAGCAGCGGCCGCTTCGCAGGCAAACGGGTGTTGATCACCGGTAGCGGCGGGTATTTCGGGCGCGAGTTGGCGCGCGCGTTTGCGGCCGAGGGTGCGACGTTGACGCTGATCGATCGCGTGGCGGCGTCGGCATCGCAACTCGCCGATCTTGGCGCCGGTACGCAATCGATTCTGCTGGATCTGAGCCAGGCCAGACAGGTGGCGCCTGCCATCGAGGCGTTGCACGACGACGACGTGCCGGACATCCTGATCAACAACGCCGCCATCTTTCCGTTTGCCGATATTCTGGATGTGGACGTCGATCTCGTGCGCAAGATTCACGATGTGAATGTGGTGGCGCCCTTGATGTTGACGCAGGCACTGGCGCGCCGCTGGATGGCTCGCGGGCAGGCCGGCGTGGTGGTCAACGTCACCTCCGCGGCCGCCGAGGTGGCACGCACCAACGGTGCCACCTACGGGCCGTCGAAAGCGGCGCTTGAGCAACTCACGCGCATCCTGGCGATTCGTCTGGGCGAGGCCGGCATTCGTGTCAACGCCGTGCGCCCCGGCATCGCCGACGATCCCGAACATCCCCATATCCCCGCTGCGCATCTGGCGAGCGTGTCGAAGGCAGTGCCGCTGCAGCGGTCCATCGCCCCCGGCGAGCTCGCGCGCGCGGTGATGTTCTTGAGTGGCCCCGACGCTTCCTTCACGACGGGCCATGTGCTCGCCGTGGATGGCGGTGGCGGATTGAACCGTCGCGCAGCGCTCGCTGCGTCGTAAGGAGAGAACGCGATGACCTCACCTCAATTCCCCAATATGCACGCGGATGCGCGCATCTCGTTTCCCGAGTACCGCTGGCCCGAGGGCAAGCGCTGCGCAGTAAACTTCACGCTCGATCTGGACGCCGAGTCGCCGTATTTCTGGGTGGGCCGGCAAGCGAAAGCCAGCAGCCTGGGCGAGCTCGAGCAGCGCCGCTATGGTCCGCGCCAAGGCGTGGCGCGCGTGCTGGCCCTGCTGGAGAAGCACGGCATCAAAGCCTGCTTTTATGTGCCCGGCGTGGTGGCTGCAACCTATCCGGATCTGCTGCCCACGCTGATCGCGCAAGGGCACGAAGTGGCGTATCACGGCTATTTTCATGAGCGGCTGGATACGCTCGACCTTGCCACCCAAAAGCACTATCTGGCGCAGACGATGGCGGTGTTCGAAGCACAGACGGGCCGCACGAAGCTTGGCTATCGTGCACCATCGTTCGAACATGATGTGCAAAGCCTCGCCGTGCTTCGAGAAGCCGGCGTGGCCTACGACAGTTCGTTGATGGGCTTCGACCATCCGTACACCATCGATGGCCAGGTGCAGATCCCGGTGACGTGGACGATCGACGACGCGCTTTACTTTCGCTATACCAACGGCCCGCGCGATAAAACGCATCCCGCCAACCCAGCGGCGGTGCTGGAAAGCTGGATCGAAGAGTTCGAAGGCACGCGCGACTACGGCGGCTTGTGCATGATCACGGTCCACGACTGGATCTCCGGTCGCGGCCAGAGACTGCGCATGCTGGACAAGCTACTCGCGCATATCGCGACCTACAACGACGTGTGGTTTGCCACGCCGCAGGAAGTCGCGAATTATCACGTCGCTTCGGAAAACGCGGCGGTATTTGAAGTGACGGCACAGGTGGGCAACTTCGCACCGGTGTCGGCATAAACAAGAAGGGGAAAGCAATGAACAAGCAACGACGTGGATTTTGCTCTGTGCTCGCAGCGACGCCGCTCTTCGCGGCGGTGGCCACCATCGGTGCGCCGATGCGCGCGTTTGCCGCATCGGGCTATCCGGACAAACCCATTACGGTGATCGTGCCGTTCGCGCCGGGCGGCAACACCGACATCATCGCGCGCCTGATCGGCAAGGGACTCGGCAGCCGGTTGAACACCAATATCGTGGTCGAGAACCGCGCCGGCGCCGGCGGCAATATCGGTGCCTCGACGGCAGCGCGCGCCAAGAACGACGGCTATACCGTGGTCTACAGCACGGCCACCACCTTTGCCATCAATCCGCACATTTACACCAATCTGAACTTCGATCCGATCAAGGATTTCACGCCGGTTGCCGTCACCATCAAGGTGCCGGTGGTGCTGGTGGTGTCGGCCCAGTCCGGCATCAAAACGCTGGACGATCTGGTCAAGCACGTGAAGGCCAATCCGAACAAGGCGAGCTACGGCTCCAACGGCAACGGCACCTCCAGCCACATTGCCTGCCATGTGTTGGCGCAGAAAATGGGCACCCCGGGCGTGCTGCATGTGCCGTACAAGCAGGGCCCGCAAGTGCTCACCGATCTCACAGGTGGACAACTGACGTATGCGTTCGACGCGTGGTCGGTGCTGGGGCCGCAAGTGAAGGCCGGCCGTCTGGTGGCGCTGGCCGTGTCGGGTGCCGAGCGCTTGAAAGCGATACCGGACGTGCCCACCGTAGCCGAAGCGCTGGGCACCGACTACGACATCGTGACGTGGAATGCCTTCTGCGTGCCGTCGGGCACGCCTGAGGCGGATGTGAACACGCTGCGCCAGGCGATTGTGGAAACGATGGCCGAGCCTGGCCTGACGGAACGTCTGGAAGGAGAGGGCGTGCCGCCGTATGCACCGATGTCTCCGCAAGAAACGCAGGCGTTCTTCACCAGCGAATTCGAGAAGTGGGGCAAGCTGGTGAAGCTGGTGGGGGCGGATGCCACCAGTTGATGCTGCGCGCTGACGTCGCTAGCGATGCTGGCACGCTGCGGCGTCGATTCGTACAAAGAAAACACCCCACGTTCGAAGTGGGGTGTTTTGCTTTGCGCTTGTCGTTCTTGATGGCGGGATGTCGAATCGGCCCAAGGTATCGCCTGTTGCCTGATATCGGCTGGCTTATTCCGCCGCCTTCCGCTCCGCTTGCCGATCCACTTCGCGCAGTCGGCTGGGCAGCAATTCGCCTTGGCGCGCCAGCAGCGGATATGCGGTCGCACCCACGAGGTGCGAGTTGATGCTCTTCACATCCCGCAGGATATCCAGATAGATCGCACCGGCCTCGGCCACGTCGATGCGGCCAGACTTGATCAGATCCAGATGCTTCTCGGCGGCCTGGTTTTCGAGCACGCGGAAGTACTCCTTCTCGGCTGCCAGTGCGCGCGCCTGCGGCACGTCCTCGTTCACAAACAACGCGGCCGCCTGCCGCTGATTATTAATCAGCCGTACCAGCGTCTCGTCCAACTGCTGCTTTTGTTGCGGCGTAAGTTGCACGGCCGTTTTGCGCAGCTTGCTCACGAACCCAAGCAGGCCGTGATGCGCGATGTCACCGGCATGGCCCATATTGCTGATGAAGGCGATGATGGAATCCAGCCGCACGCGGTCCTCGCGCGTCAGCGATTCGCTGTCCAGCGTGGCCAGATAGTGGGCGATCGCAAACTCGAGCTTGTCGATCGCCCGGTCCATGGCGCGCGCCTGGAGCATACGGTGGCGGTTATCGCGCTTGAAGCCGGCACGGGCATACAGCAGCAAGGTTTGCAGCATGTCTGCCATGCGCAACGCTTCGCGCGAGGCATTGCCGAGGGCAAGCGCGGGGATGTCGTGCGCCGCGTCATCCAGATACTGCGGAATGCCGGGATCGTTGGGATCGATCCGCTTGGGCAGCCACCGCGTGAGCAATGCCGCATAGGGCGTGAGCAGTGGCATGAACACCAACGCGATCAAAACGTTGAATACGGTGTGGAAGTTGGCCACCGCACGCGAGGCGTCGGCCGCCATCTCCGTCATGGCCGGGGCGATCCAGGGCAGCAGCATCACGCCGACCAGCACGCCGGCCACGCGGGTGAGCAGATTGCCCAGCGGCAAGCGGCGCGAGGCGGGATCGTCGCCGCGCACGCCTTCGGTGAACGGATTGATGGCCGTGCCCAGGTTGGCGCCCAGCACCATGGCAAACGCCACCGGCGCGCCCACCAGGCCATGTTCGGCCAGACTCATGATCAGCACCACCACGGCCACGCTCGAATGCGCGGCCCAGGTGATGGCGGCTGCGAGCAGCACCGCGGCAAACGGTTGCGTGGCCAGCGCCTGCAGCACCACGCCCAGCATGGGGGCGTTTTGCAGCGGCTCGAAGAGCTCGACGATCTGATGCAGCGAGAGCAGCAGCAGGCCCAACCCGATGGCCACGCGGCCCAGATCGCGGGGGCGGCCGGGCGGGTAACGGCGGAACAGCCAGACGCCCACAAGAATCAAGATAGGCGAGAGCGCCGTCAGGTCGAACGACAGCAGTTGCACGATCAACGTGGTGCCTACGTTTGCCCCAAGCATCGCGGCCAAGGCCGGCACCAGGCCCACCACACCGCCGGCGGCAAAGCCGGCGATCATCAACCCGGTGGCGGTACTGCTCTGCAGCGCGGCGGTAATCCCGAGCCCGGCGGCAAACGCGCGCATGCGGGTACCCAGCGCACGGCTGAGGGTGGCACCGAGGGCGGCGCCGAAAGCGCGTTGGACGCCGGTTTGCACCATATGCACGCCCCAGAGCAACAGGGCGACGAAACCGGCGAAATCGAGCAGAGCAATGAGTGCGGACATGACAAGACGGCGCTCATAGGCGCCGCGCAGGACTTTCAGCCCGCAATCATCGCACGAGTTGGTTGATTTCCAGAATAGGCATCATCACGGCCAGGACAATCAACAACACCACGCCGCCCATCACCAGAATCAGGGCAGGCTCGAGCAAGGCCGTCATGGCCATGGCCCGGCGTTCGAGCTCGCGCGACAAGGTTTGCGCGCCGCGGGTAAGCAGCGCTGGCAATTGACCCGTGCGTTCGCCGCTGGCGATCAGGTGGATGATGAGCGAGGGGAAGACTTTCTGGGCCCCCAGCGCGGCCGAGAGCGGCGTGCCTTCGCGCACTCGCGCAGTGGCGTCGGCGACGGCGATGCGTAATTGATCGTTGCTGAGCGTTTGCCGTGCCGCTTCGAGCGCCTGTAGCAGCGGCACGCCGCTACCGGTAAGGATGGCCAGCGTGGAAGCAAACCGCGCCGCATTCACCCCCAACACGAAGCGCCCCATCAGCGGCAGCTTGAGCACGCGTCGATGCCATTGCAAGCGCGCGGCCGGTTGGCGCAAGCCGTACCGCCACAGCGAGATCGCCGCACCCAGCACCACCACGCCGATCAGCCCCCACTCGCGCACGGCGTCGCTCGCGGCCAGCATCATGCGGGTGAGCAGCGGTAATTCCTGTTTGACTTGCGAAAACGCGGTCACCACTTGCGGAACCACATAGCCCAAGAGAAAGAACACGATCACGACCGACACACTGGCCACCACCACCGGATAGATAAACGCGGTGAGCACCTTACCGCGCAAGGCGTTGCGCTCTTCGATGTACTCGGCGAGCTTTTCCATCACCAACGCCAAGTCGCCAGAGGCTTCGCCGGCCGCGATCAAGGCCCGATAGATCTCGGGAAAATCACGTGGCCGCGAGGCTAGCGCATCGGCCAGGCGATGGCCGGCGCGCACGTCGGCCCGCACGCCGTTGAGCAACGCCGCCAAGTGCTTTTTTTCGGTTTGCTCCAGCGTGGCGCTCAACGCGGCATCCAGCGGCAAACGCGCCGCGAGCAGGCTGGCAAGTTGCCGCGTCATCCACGCCAGATCCGAATCCGACGCGCGCGGTTGAAACGGCATCTTCGATACCGTGGAGCCATCGCGTGCGGCATCGGTTTTAAGCGGCAGCAGACCGCGGGCACGCAACAGGTTGCGCGCGCCGCGCATCGTATCGGCATCGATCGAGCCGCGCACGATCTTGCCGTGCGCGTCGGTGGCTTCGAAATTGAAAGAGGGCATGAGGGCATTTCGACATAACTCACAGGCCTCTACCATGACAATGAAATATGACCGTAATGTTGCAGTACCCCCCCGTATACTCAGCCGCATTTCATGTCTTATACACAATCGTCATGCGCCGCTCAGCCCCGCTACGCCTTGCTCTCTGCCTGTTGACCGCTGTCTGCAGCAGCGTGCCGCCGCCCGCTTTTTCGGCGCAAGTAAACGACAATCGTGTCACATTAAATTTTGTGGACACCGACATTCCCGCCGTATTGCGGGCGTTGTCGCTGTTCACCAAAAAGAACTTCCTGGTCGACCCGCGCGTAAAAGGCACGATGACCCTGGTCTCGGAGCGGCCCGTCGATCGCGAGACGGCGCTGGATATGTTGACGGGGTCACTGCGCATGCAGGGGCTTGCGATGGTGGACGTGGGCGGCGTCACCCGCGTGGTGCCCGAAGCGGACGGCAAACTGCAAGGCAGTCGCGTGGCATCTGGTGAGCGCGTACGCGCCACGGTGCCGGATATCGGTGGCGGTTATCGGGTGGCCGAAGGCGCATCAAAGCGTGCGGCTTCCGGCGCATCCAGCTCGGCGCCCCGCGCAAGCAGCAATCGCGCGCCGATCTCGGTGGCCGAGTTCGATCGCGGCGGGCGGGGCAGCGAAATGCTCACGCGCGTGTTTCCGCTCAAATACGAGAACGCCGCCAACCTGGTACCCGTGCTGCGCCCCATGGTGCCGCCCAACAATCCCGTCAACGCCTATCCCGGCAACAACACCATCGTCGTGACCGACTACGCCGACAACCTGGAGCGCATCGCGCAGGTGATCGCGCGCATCGATGTGCCCACTTCGATGGACACCGATGTGGTGCCGGTGCGCAACGGCATCGCGTCCGACATCGCGATGATGGCCTCACAACTGCTCGACGCACAAGGCGGCGATGCCTCGCAACGCCTGGGCATCGTGGCCGATCCGCGCACCAACAGCGTCATCATCCGTTCGGGGTCACCCGCTCGCACGCAACTCGCGCGCGACCTGGTGCGCAAGCTCGATACCGATAACCAACGCCCCGGCAACCTGCACGTGGTGTATCTGCGCAACGCACAAGCCGTGCGGCTGGCCGAAGTGCTCGGCGGGTTGCTGTCAGGCCAGAGCGGGCAGAGCGCAAGCGCCAGTGGCAACGGCGGTTCGGGCTCGCAGGGCAGCCGCTTTGGCGGCAGTGGATCGCAAGGCGGTTCACGATCGGGGGCGTCATCGGGCCGTGGCAACAGCGGCGGTTTGAGCGGCATGGGCGGCATGGGTGGCTCATCCTCCTCGTCTTCTGGCGGGGCAGGCGGCGCGAGCACCACCAACGCCATCGACCGGGGCGACGGCAATGCCATGCAGCCGGTGTCGTTCTCGGCCGGGGGCGCCACGGTGCAAGCCGACCCCACCACCAACACCCTCATCATTTCCGCGCCCGAGCCGCTCTATCGCAGCTTGCGCGAAGTGATCGACGCCCTCGATCAGCGCCGCGCGCAAGTGCTGGTGGAAAGCTTGATCGTTGAAGTGACGGACCAGCAAGCGGCCGAGTTCGGCATTCAGTGGATGGGCGCAACCAACGGCCTGGGCGCCAACGGCCGCTCGATCATCGGTGGCGTCAATGCCGGCGGCACCAGCCTCAATCCCAACGGCGCAACGGGCATCGACGTGTTGCCGCGCGGTTTGAATGTCGGATTGGTGAGCGGCACGATCGACATCCCCGGCGTGGGCGCCATTCTCGACCTGAACATCCTGGCGCGCGCGCTCAACACCACGGGCAGCGCAAACATCCTCTCCACCCCAAACTTGCTCACGCTGGACAACGAAGCGGCCAGCATCCTGGTGGGTAAAACGGTGCCGTTCGTCACCGGCCAATACGTCACATCCGGCAGCGACAGCAGCAGCAATCCGTTTCAGACCATCGAGCGCGAAGACATCGGCTTGAAGCTCAATATTCGTCCGCAGATCTCCGAGGGCGGTGCCGTCAAACTCGATATTTATCAGGAAGTGAGCAGCATCGATCAGGCGCAATCCACGATCAGCAGTGGCCTGGTCACCAACAAACGCGCGATCGACACGAGTGTGCTGATCGACGATGGCCAGATCATCGTGCTGGGCGGCTTGCTGGAGGATTCGGTATCGAACACGCAAGACTCCGTGCCGCTGTTGGGATCGATCCCGATCTTGGGCGCTCTGTTTCGCTACGACTCGCGCCAGCGCACCAAGACCAACCTGATGGTGTTCCTGCGACCGCATGTGCTGCGCGATGCGCAGGCCGGCGCCAGCGTCACGCTCGACCGCTATGACTACATGCGTCGTGCGCAGAGCGCCGCACAGCCGGGCAAGCATTGGCTGCTGCCCGACATGCAAGCCCCCATCCTGCCGCCCGCCAACGTGCGTGCCGTGGGCCAGCGCGGCGGCGCACACGATCTGCGTCCTGAGGCCGCAGCGCAAACGCTGCTGCAACCCGCACCCGAAACCACGCAATCGTTTGCAGTGCGCCAGTTGCCGCGACGGCCGGAAGATTCGATGCGCGATCAGCCGATTCGCGCCAATGTGCCGCTGGGCGTGAGCATCGCCACCGATCCCGCCGCCCTGTACGGCTCGCGCGACACGGCCAACACCACGTTGCAGATTGCGGCGGTGGCGACCGAAGCGGATGCCAACGCGGTGGCGCAGCGCGTCCGCATGAGCGGCCTCACGCCTTCGGTGCAACCGGGGCCGGGCAATCAAGGCTATGTGGTGCGCACGTACGTGTCGCGCGACTCGACTACCGTGGACACCACGTTGAACGTGCTTCGCCAATTGGGGTATCGGCCCGAACTCGTGACGCATCTGTGATGGCAACCTTCGAATCGAGCGCTCAAATCACTGCACTTGAGAGCGCTATCCATGCTGCCTTTTGGTTGGCAGCCGATGCAGAACCTCACCTGGCGGGGAAGATCCGATGAGCATGCACCCACTGCCTTATATGTGGGCACGTGCGCATCGCGCGGTACTGTCGTTACGCCCGGGCGCCGAGCGCCTGCTTACCAGCACGCGCACCCCCGCCTGGGCCATCGACGAAATACGCCGCTGCCATGGCGACTGGCCACAAGTGGAAGTGGACGACGCCGAACTCGAAACCCTGCTCACCACCGCGTATAGCGACACCGGCGATGCCGCATCGGTGGTAGGTGCCGCCGAAACCGAGATCGACCTCGATCGCTTGCTGCAGGACATGCCCGAGATCGCCGATCTGCTCGACGTGCAGGACGACGCGCCCGTGATTCGCATGATCAATGCGCTCTTCACTCAGGCCGCGCGCGACAACGCCAGCGATATCCACATCGAGCCCTTCGAAACGCATTCGGTGGTGCGCTATCGCGTCGACGGCACGCTGCGCGATGTGGTCAGCCCGCGCAAGGCGCTACACGCCGCGCTCATCTCGCGCATCAAGATCATGGCGCAGATGGACATCGCCGAGAAACGTCTGCCGCAGGATGGCCGTATCGCCTTGCGCGTGGGGGGCAGGGCCATCGACGTGCGTGTGTCGACCCTGCCGACCGGGCACGGTGAGCGCGCCGTGCTGCGCTTGCTGGACAAGGAAGCAGGGCGCCTGCAGCTTGAAAAGCTGGGCCTCGCCGGCCCCTTGCTCAAAGACTTCGACCGATTGATCCGACAGCCGCACGGCATCGTGCTGGTGACCGGGCCTACCGGCAGCGGCAAGACCACTACGCTGTATGCCGCGCTCTCGCGGCTGGACTCGGCCACGAGCAACATCCTTACCGTGGAAGACCCGATCGAATACGACTTGCCCGGCATCGGCCAAACGCAAGTCAATGCCAAGATCGACATGAGCTTTGCCTTGGCCCTGCGCGCCATGCTGCGCCAGGATCCCGACGTCATCATGATCGGCGAAATCCGCGATCTCGAAACCGCGCAAATCGCCGTGCAGGCCTCGCTCACCGGGCATTTGGTGCTCGCGACCCTGCACACCAACGATGCAGTGTCAGCGGTCACGCGTCTCACCGACATGGGCGTAGAACCGTTCCTGCTGTCGTCGTCGCTCTTGGGTGTGTTGGCCCAGCGGCTGGTGCGGCGCCTGTGCGTGCATTGCCGCGAGCCGGCGCCGGATCGTCCCGGCACCTATCGCGCCGTGGGATGCAACCAGTGCAACCACACCGGCTACAGCGGTCGTACCGGGATTCATGAACTCTTCGTGGTGGACGATGGTTTGCGCAAGCTGATTCACGAAGAAGACGGCGAACAGGATCTGCGCATCGCGGCCAGAAAGGCCGGGATGCAAACCATGCGAGAGGATGGGGAGCGTTGGATCTCGACAGGCACAACGTCGCCCGAGGAGATCGTGCGAGTGACGCGCGACGGCTAGATTTATTTCGTTCGGGGCGCGCTGAGCATCTCGTTGAGCTTGTCGCGACCGAAGGCGCGGCTGGCCTGCGGTACGAACTCGCTCATCATCGGCGAGCCTTTGCCAAACGCGTAATAGCGCACATTGATCAGGCCCACCGAGCCGATCAGACCGACCACGTTGTTGACGTCATCGAGCTTCAACTGCGAATCCGCCAGCACGGCCACGGGCGTCTCGCGACCCCGCGCCGGATCGCCTGCCACCGCGCCCAACGTGCGACCGAGCTCGTCGAACGTAAGGCGCTTCTTGGCGTTATCCACCGAGTAGGTCGGATACTTCGCGCCCTTGGCTGTGGGGTAGGCCTGCACCACGACGGGCTCGGCAGCGATCGCCGCCACGCTCAAGGTAAGGCCGGCCAGCGCACTGATAAGGTGTTTGATCATGGGTTTCACTCTCCTGTGTAGCGACGATAACGCGTAGCAGGATTATTCTCGAATTGCCCGGCAATCGGATACACGCTGTCTTCATGCGCGCTCATGTTTGTGAGCTGCCCGCTACCCAGATCCACGATCAAGCCCGTGTGCCCGGAGTACCGTGCACCACCGCCGCTCAACGCATACGCGGCCACATCGCCCGCTTGCGGCGCTTCGCCTTGATCGATCAATCGCCAACCGGGAATGCGCGTGCCCGGATGTGCCCACTCGGCGGCCAGCGGTTGGCGACCCATCACTGCGGCGGCAGCACCCGCTTCGCGAATCACGTCGATCACAAACTTATTGCACTTGTTGGTGTTGGCCGCGAAGTCGCCTTTCGCGACTGCAAATGCCCACGCCTTGCTGTTGTTGTGCATGACGGCCACGCGATTGATGCGCGCGCGGCGATCCACGTTGGCGGCCGATCCTTCGCTGTTACCCGCCGAGGTGCCCGACTGCGCCAACGCGCTCCGATTGGTGCGGGTTTCCATGCGAAACACTTCGGGGCGCTGCTGCAGCGTTTGCAGCGTACGGCCGCCCACATCGACCACGCCGTCAGGTGCGCCCATGCCCATGGCCTTCTGAAAGCCCTTGATGGCGCTGGCCGTTTGCGTGCCAAACAAACGGTCTTCTTTCAGGGGGGTAGCGCCGGGTACCCGACGAATATGGCCATTGAGCAGCTTCTGAATCGCGCCCACGTCTTGCGGCTTATTGGCCCGGCCCATGCCTACGGCTGAAGTAATCGACACGCCCGCATCTCCTGTTGGTAATGAAGGCCGCATTACATCGGGTCGGACGGATTAGAGCTGTGACATACGGATTTGGTGGCAGTTTTTACGGGTTTGAAACATGTTGGCGAGTATCTTGATGGCAAGGTCATGGGACGCTAATTGCGCTTCCAATGTCGAGACTCCCCGCCCGCGAGGTCACGCTGGAATCTTGCATACCTCCCAGTATGGAAGATTGCTGTGAACTAGCTGTGCTGCTGTCCATCTCCTTTGACATCCGCTGCACTTGCCTTAATTGCTACCGGATCTGCGATTGCAACGGTTCGTATTTGGCCGAAGGACGATAGCGACGCAATCAAGCATAAGCATGAAAATCTTCCGCTCAATCATCCACACCTCAAGGATGCAACGTTTGATGGCAAGCGTCACAGTCATGAGCATCCATTCGTAATCGATGGCAAACATCCTGAGTGGCCGCGTTTGGGGGCCCTCATAGGCGATGTCGTGTTTGCGTTACACCGCTTTGGAGGGCAACCATTGAGGTTGCGTGCTCGATGTTCCGGATATGCGCCAGTGGCAGATTCGACTTCCAAACTTTACGTGTAAGCTGCGTAGGCCCAGCTTGCCTAGTGAGCTCTCCCAATGCGCCTGAGTCCTTGGATAAACTGCCTCCAGGATCAAAGCAAAGTGCGCTTGGCGTGCTGACGCAAACCTGCGCGTCACCTCGCATTTCCTGGCATTCAGCGCGCGAATCTGCCTCCGTTTGCTGCACCTCCTGTCTCATCTTCTCTGCTTCCCAATGGAAATTGCAATACTTCTCGGCCTTATCTTGCTCAACGGCCTCTTTGCCATGTCAGAGATCGCGCTGGTCACCGCGCGCAAAGCAAGGTTGCAAAAGCTCGTGGACGAGGGCAACCGTTCGGCAGCCGCAGCTGTGGAACTCGGACGAGACCCAACGCGCTTCCTGTCGACTATCCAGATCGGGATCACCTCGATTGGCGTGCTCAATGGCATCGTTGGCGAAGCCGCATTGGCAGCGCCGCTTGCCGTTTGGCTTTTGGAAGCGGGCGTGCCCAGCCCTTACGCGAGCTATTGCGCGACGGGCTTGGTCGTTCTGCTGATCACCTATTTCTCCATCGTCGTCGGCGAACTCGTGCCTAAGCGCATTGGGCAGTCCTATCCCGAAACCTTTGCGCGCCTCGTCGCGCGACCAATTAATTGGCTGGCGATCGCAACCAAGCCCTTCGTGGTTCTTCTGTCGGTCTCCACGCGGACGCTGCTGCGCATGCTCGGCGTCAAGGAAACCAACGGCAGTCCCGTGACCGAAGAAGAAATCCACGCCATGCTGGTCGAAGGCACGACGGCCGGCGTCATCGAGGCTCACGAACACGCAATCGTGCGCAACGTATTTCTCCTGGATGACCGCGAGATCGCATCGCTTATGGTGCCTCGCGGCGACGTGAAGGTGCTTGACGTCGATCTGCCCTTTGAAGAAAACCTTGCTCGGCTCGAAGCGGCGACCCACGAGCATTTTCCTGTCGTTCGAGGCGGCCTGGATAACGTGCTTGGGATCGTCAATGCTCGCGCGTGGCTCTTCCAGGCCCTGCGTGGCGCAAAACGCGAGCTGTCGAGCCAGCCGCTGCAGACGCCGCTCTACGTCCCCGAGACGGTGACGGGCATGGAGCTGCTCGACAACTTCCGCTCTTCCGACGTACGCATGGCCTTCGTCGTGGACGAGTACGGTGAGGTGCAAGGCATCGTTACCTTGCAAGACTTGATCGAGGCGATCACCGGCGAGTTTCAAGCACGTAACCCTGAGACCTCTTGGGCCGTTCAACGTAAGGACGGCAGTTGGCTCCTCGACGGCCACATTCCAGTGCCTGAGCTAAAAGACCGCCTATCACTCGTTAAAGTCCCCGAAGAGGAGCGAGGGCGGTACCACACCCTCAGCGGCATGATGATGCTGCTCACGGGCCGCCTCCCGAAGGTGGCCGATTCGGTGGAATGGGAAGGCTGGCACTTCGAGATCGTGGACATGGATGGTAAGACCATCGACAAGGTCTTGGCCGCCCGCATGGGCAAGACTTCCGCGTCCGCGTCAGAGTCGGCAGTGAATGGCTAGCTGAGCGCGCCACGGCGATGCCTCGAAGCATCGCAACTCCCAAAGGTTTTTGCTTGCTGTGGCCAACGTTGTCCCCGCCGGGTTGGGTGAGGCTTGCTGTGCAGTTTTTCTGCGGCACGGGCGAAGTGCAGTTCTTCGGCGACGGCCAGGAGGCAGCGTAAGTGGCGCAGTTCCATACTGGCTGCCCTAAATCGTCATCGTTTAACACGTGCCGACAGTAGGATGGCGAGCGCGGGTGCGATAGAAAACGAGGCGAACAACGCCAAGGCTGCGCCCTGAGCACCTGCAACCCCACCCGGACTCGTCAACCCAGCGCCATTGGCAATGACGCCCGCGAGTGCCGCGGAAAGTGCCGTTGCATAAAGCTGAACCGTCGTGATTGACGCGGATGCCAGTGTTTCTTCACCAGGAGCGGCGACCGCGAAGACGCGCGTGAGCAAATGCGGCCAACTCAAACCAATGCCAAAGCCAACGCACGCCAGAGCAATGCAATACACGACAATGGCGATCGCCGGATTGTGCCAAGTCGTAATCGGTATCGCGGCCGCGAGGGTTGCCAGGGCTATCGTGACTACCACCGGACTGATCCGGATCAGCCGATGCGCCCGGGCGTCATTGCTGCCCGCGCTGTAGAGCGAAGCCACGGTCCATCCCCCCGCCATGGCCGCGGTCATATAGCCAGCGGCAAGTGGCGTTAGACCATGGATGACCTGTAGAAAGTAGGGAACAAAAATTTCGGTCGTCAGCCCCGCCGCCAGCAAACTCATGATTGCGTAGATCACGCCGAGTTGGGCCGACAGCGAATAGGCGCCTGAAGGTAATAGTTTGGCGCTGGACCGCGTGTCGATTCGCGCAATGAGGCCGCCAATAATCAATCCGACCGCGATACCGCACGCGTTCCACACAAGGCTTTGCGACAGGCTTGCCACGGAGATCGCCAAGACCGATAGCACCAGCAATGCAATGGAGACAATCGGCAGGCGTCCTGTCTCCGCAGCGCCGGCTTCCTTGCCTCGAAATTGAGTTGCCACGATGAGGGCCAGCAGTAGTGCGACGGGCAACATCACCCAGAACGCCAATCTCCAATGGCCGCCTTGGGCAAAGATGCCTCCAATGGCCGGACCGCCAAGCGTGGCCACACCCCACATGCCTGAAACCAGCGCCATGGCTCTAGGCCACAAGCGCGAATCGAATACCACCCGAATCAGGGCATAGCTGAGTGCGAACAGTACGCCGCCACTCAACCCCTGCACCGTACGGCCTGCCAGCAAGACGGGCATCGACGGCGCCAGAGCGCAGCCCACGGTGCCAAGCGAGAACCCGACCAAGGCAAGCAGATAGGTCAGACGCGGCCCCATTGTGTCAATGGCCCGAGCGGAAACAGCCGACCCCACGATCGACGCCACGACGAACAGCGTGGTGTTCCAAGCGTAGTAAGCCAAACCGCCGATCTCCTGAACAACCGTCGGCAGGATCGTTGTGACGATGTAGATGTTCACCGCATGCAGTGCAACCCCCCCGCCCAGCGCGATAGAACGCAGGCCGTTGCGTCCATAGAACAAGTCGCTCCATGAGGCTTGAGGGGCTGCTGCTGTCGAGGCCATGTTCGATTCCTTTAAAGAAGACTCAATCTATCATTCCAACAATTGATGGAATGATAGATTGATGGTACTTTGGCGTCAACAGAAGTCTCAGATTGCGGCCATGGCCATGAAGATGATCGATCCCCCTGCTGAAACCCTCACCGAGTTGGCGGATATCGCCAAGACGCTCGGTCACGCCCACCGTCTGGCCTTGCTGGAGGCCATCTTCCAGCACGAGAGTTCGGTGGAGCGTTTGGCGGAACTCTCCGGCCTTTCCGTCACCAACGCCTCACAGCATTTGCAGCAACTCAGGCGAGCAGGCTTCGTCCAAACCCGGCGCGAGGGCAAGCATGTGCTCTATCGGATTGGTGCAGGGCCAGTCGCCAATGTGCTCGCCGCCTTGCGCGACTACCTCGCCCACCAGCAGGCCGAGATTCAGCGTGTCGTCTCCGACAGCATTCAACACCCGGAGCATCTGGAAGGTGTCTCTATCGAGGAGTTGATGCACAGGCTGGAGGAAGGCGTGCTGCTGCTGGATGTGCGCTCGGAGGCGGACTATGCCGCTGGACACATTCCCGGCGCCATCAACATTCCGACCGAGGCGCTTGAAGACCACTTTGCCGAGCTGCCACGCGATCAGGACATTCTTGCCTATTGTGGTGGACGTTACTGCGTGCTATCTATCCAAGCGGTCTCGCTGCTGCGGGCCCAGGGATTCAAGGCGCATCGTTTGGGGGATGGTTTTCCTGGATGGCGGGCCGCGGGCCTGCGTGTCGAGGCGGTGCGACACTGACCATAACCGTGGCCAAGTTCATGGATGGTCGATGGGCATGCCACGCGCTCACACGCTCTCTCATGACATTATGTCGATGGTACGCGCGTTGCGGTTTACGGGCACGCAGTAGCCCGTAGTCGAAACCCTTGGTGTGAGCACCGGCCTTGAGCTTCTTGGCCTCCATCACAAAATGGCCGCCCTTGTAGCAGTCGAGGCGGTCGGCGCTGTTCGTGCCATCACTATGAGTGAAGGTGACAGGGCTCGAACATATAGTCCTGCAACGGTGTGGCGTGGGGCTTTCGCACATCAGCAATTCGCACATTTCATTGAGGAAGCAGGCTTACTGGGCGGGGCGGGTAAGTGCCGACCGAAGGCGCTTTGCTTTTAGCAATCCCTCCGCGCCGTTAGTCCATCACAGTCTTGACCCTGCGAGAGTCCTCTCATAGCGCTCACAGAGCCCACTCGAACCGGCGGAACAGAAACCCCTCAGAATCTTACATACTTCCCCGGTATGTCTAATTGTGGAGTATTGAGCACTGCCGACATGCTTCACGTTCACCGTTTTGAGGCGCTCTAACCCTCACTGCCTAGCGGGTAAGTGTCCTGCTGGTCCCAAGGCTTCTCAGCACGGTTTGCAAGTGACAAGGTTGCTGATTTAGCCCATGCGCTGGATGTGCACAACTGTTTGCTTTTATGCACGCTTTCGATATCCAATATTGTGAACCACCGCGCAACTAGAGCGATCAGCAATCCTGCTTTTCACAGTCGCCCCTTGCTCATAATGACGCTTCGATAGTTAGTGTGGGCCCACTGTGCCATTTCGATAGCCCGGTAGCCGCGGGACGCATACCACCTCTGCAAATGCGTCGCCGGCTCAGCGGTATCGAGTGCAAGCTCGACCGCTCCGCATTTCGCGGCTCGAGCTTCCACAACCTCCATAAGTCGTCTGCCTACTCCCGATCGCTGGTAGTTTGGCTCGACTGCGAGTTGGTGAAGGCTTGCGACATCGGGACGATTGAGCCAGGCAGTGCCCTTCGTGCGGTGTGGTGGTATGAATAGGGCTGTACCGACGAGAGAACTGCCGATAGAGGCGAGAAAGCACTCGCCGGCGGCAATGCGTTGGCGAGTGACATCGATACTTTGATCCACGGCCTTAATCCTCAGACCCATGTCGCCGAGCTCTGCATAGGCTCGGTGAAGGAGCGCCGTGAGGCATCCGAGATCGACGTCAACTGTCGCAAGCTCAATCTTCACAATTTCTGGTTCTTTCTGCATGATGTCGATTGATCATCCTATAGCCGATACGACAGCTCGGATTTTTTGTACCCAGTGGTTGAGGCGAGGCGTCAGTGTCCCCCACTAAACAGTCTTGCCACAGCTAATGATGGCTCCCGCAACTCACCTGCGTCGAACATAGCTGGCTAGCTAGCGCTTCATTCTTCCTGTTGGCAACACACGAAGTTGTTGCTTACCTAAGCCGTTCAGACTTTGCGCTTTCGAACCCTGCTGCATCTACCACTTCCTATCAGGTACCTGGACGCTGTACGGAGCCGGATTGATGAGTATTTCCACTGCGTTGCCTTTGTCGATCTCGAGGGCAGGAGCAGACCAGGGCAATTCCGGATAGATATGTTTGCGCCACCAGTTGTATTCGCCATGCTTGACCGACATCAGTCCAAGCATCAGCAAAACCGCCCCTGCAAACTGCCTGACTCGCTCGGCTTGAAACAGCGCTCCCGCCAAAATCCAAAAGGTCATCACCTTGGGTCTGAAGAAATAGCGATCGTCCATTGAGATCCAATCCAAATGGCGCGAGTGGCCTGGCATGAATTTGAGCCACGTCGATCCTAGAACTGCGCCAGTCATGAACAAGAGGGCGAGATTGAGCCGACGATATTTGGGAGACCAGACCAGAAAAAGTAGGGTGATACCGAAGAGAATCGTGATGAGCACGAAGTACCAGTTGTCGCTTCGCCACCCGTTAGCGAGTGCGCCTAGCCACCTATCAATTACTGTTATCGCCAAATGAAAGGGCTCGCGCTCACCTTCAAAGCTTACATAGTTTCTGAGCGTCGTTATCAGCTGTGTAGACGATAGCACCAACGCGACAGAAAACAGCCTAATGCTGTGGGCGTCCCGATTTGTCCATAGGCGCCAAACAAAAATTGGCAGTGCAAAAATTGAAAAGGGACCAGAAAGTCCGGCAAGCAGTAAGAACGCGAGCTGATTCATCCGATTCAATTGACCGAGTGGCGTCTCCGTCATCGCGATCAGCGGCAGCGCGCATGCCATGACCCACTGTGCATTAGTGATGGTTCCGAACACTTCGCCGGTATGGGGAACCATGAACAACAGCGCTGCAAGTAAAGGTGCATGTTTTACCCGGCAGAAGGCGATCGTAACCAACGTCCAAACCATGACAACCATGTTGATGCCCGCATATATCGCGGGCGCTAGGGTGGCACTGAAAGGAGATGCCGCAAGTGCTGTCAGCCTAGGTACAGCGTGGAGATACCCCGCAAACGGCATTGTCAGCGCGCTGACACCATGTATCAGCTGTTCCTGCAGGAAGACCTTCCCGTCTTCCGCGTAAAGGTAAGGGTTCCAAATTGCAGATCTGACGCGCCGGACGTATATGGCTAAACCAAAGATGACGGCGAGAAGCCGGAGTGTATTCGCTGTGAACAAACCTATTCCTTATCTTGAAGCACCACGTATTTTGAGCCACTCTGGCCGATCTCGATCGCCTTTTGAAAGTCGTCACATCTTCAATTTGCGATCGCAAAAAGACTGCTGCGTGCGTCGCACGCTGATCAAGATGCCGATTAGCGAACAATATTGGCGAACTCGCTCAGCACCGGTGCAAGACTAGGCTTCAATTCCGGACGGTTATAGCCTTGTTATTCTAGTGGCATTAATCGCAGTCGTAAGATCTGCAGAACTTATTAACCAAATTCTCGTTAGTCAGTACACATGGCCCTGAAAGCATCATTTTTTGCGTGAACTGGGTAACGTCGAGCCTGAGGCGGCCATCAATCGGGTCCACTTATACTGCGGAACGCCTGCCAGGTTAGGGAACACATCGCGCGTTCGGCAACTAGCGTGCAGACACGTTGTCCCGACGACACCGGGTGTCTAAGCATCCATGCAGCCTCGTCGGGCTTCGAAGATGCCGCGCCTATTCAACGGTCGCTGATCGATGCATCCGCATATGACGAAGCTTCTTCGCGAGCGTTTCGACCGGAACAGCAACGAACGCAGACGCCGTGCGTCTGCTGAAAAAAATTTATGCCGAGTCAGAATGGCTCGGCAACCGCTAGCCGAGGGATGACTATGCAATACTTTAAGCGCTTATTTGGGTTCACATCGCTGGGCTTTGTAATCGTGACTGCACTTGTAGCTAGCTGGGCATGGAGCGGTCGAACGGGCACAGTGGGTTGTGGCAGTGCAAATCGCGAATTCCTGCAGCGCTCGATCACTGAGCAACTTCTACGGCGCAAACCGCAACCATGCAGTTTCTCGGTCAGTCTGATGGTATCTACAACGAGCATGACAAAATTTGGATGGTCCAGATTGAGGTAGCAGGGCAAGATCAGATTGCACTCGTGGATTGTCGTGGCGCAGTGGAGTTTTCTCTCGGAACTTTGAAGCGATCGACATTCGAGCGTATCAACAGTTAAAAAATACAGAATAAGACTGCTCGAGTTGCTCCAATCTAAGCGACAGAAAAGCCGGCCAGCGCGAGTCGAGCTGGCTATTACGTTTTCGATGCGCACGATGTGGGGGTTGTGATCACTGAGGGAGCTTGAGGAGACCCGATTACCCCAAAATGCCACCTCGTCGCCTGGTTCTCAACCATTTGCTGACAGCGCGCGCGCAAATCGATAATGCGCGTCGGCTGAAAGCGGATCTCGGGCGCGATACGCTATTGGCACACGTCCACTCTTTCTGCAAATGCATGTGCACAATGTCTCATGAACTTGGCCAGGCGCCTTCGGCATGCTTCAGCTTCGTGACTGCATACTCTGACAATCCTCTGAACACCATTGTGTGCTAGCAAGTTAAAGCGCACTAATACGCAACAATTCGGCAAAAAGCGAAAATTTAGTAAATGCGCTAAAGAGCATTGTTATTCGACCGTAAACATGTCCTAACCAATACGGTTCTCTGAGGACATCATCCATGAAAAACTTGAATATAGGTTTAAGGCTGGGCACGACATTCACCGGGCTGATCTTGTTCCTCGCGTGCGTGGCAGGCGTCGGAGTCTATGAGATGCGCGCGCACGAAGTTCGAACGAATCGCATTACTCAGAGCCTAGTGCCCAAGCTGGATGCGGCCCAGGACATCGCCTATCGGGCAGTCGATATTGCACATGTAGTGCGCAACATCATTTTGCTCACCGACGATGCCGAGATGCGAGCCAACAAAGCCGTACTCGACGCGCACCGTTTACAAGCCAACGGTTTGATGGATCGGCTCGGTGGACTGGTCGATACCGATGAGAGCCGCGCGGCCTTTGCCGACGTTCGCGCTGCGCTGACGGCCTATCGCCTCTTCACCGACCAGGTGGTGGCACCTGCAATGGTGAATGACAATGAGACGGCGACGCGCATCCTGTATGGCTCGGGCTACGCAACGCAGGCGACCCTGATCGCATCGCTTGAAAAAATGGTGGCGTTGCTGAACCGTCAAATCCAGGAAGCTGCAGTTGCCTCCGAGGCAGACGCGCAGTTCGGGATGACCGTGATGATCACGGTGGCTGTGCTGGCGGCATTGGCTGCCGTCTTCGGGTCAGTGTTCATCACACGATCGGTCACGCGGCCTTTAGAACTCGCTGTTCTGTCCGCAGATCGGGTGGCCAATGGCGACCTTAGTGTGCAGGTACCTCAGGGATCCCGCGACGAAACGGGGCGTTTGCTTAATGCCTTGCAACGAATGCAGCAGAGCCTGTGTCAAACGGTGGGCACGGTGCGCGAGAACGCCCATAGCGTGGCATTAGCAAGCGCGGAGATTGCTCAGGGCAACATCGACCTGAGTAGCCGCACCGAAGAGCAAGCCGCGGCACTGGAAGAAACGGCGGCGTCGATGGAAGAGTTGGGCACTACCCTGCAGCAGAATGCCGACAACGCCCAGCAGGCCAATCAGCTAGCGATGCACGCCAGCACGTCAGCTGCAAAATGTGGCGGCGTTGTGGCTGAAGTGGTCGAAACCATGAAAGGTATCAACGACAGTTCGAAACGGATCGTCGACATCATTGCCGTCATCGACAGCATTGCTTTTCAAACGAACATTCTTGCGTTGAACGCGGCCGTCGAGGCGGCGCGCGCCGGCGAACAGGGGCGCGGCTTTGCAGTGGTTGCTAGTGAGGTACGCAACCTCGCGCAACGCAGTGCCGAGGCCGCAAAAGAAATTAAAGTATTGATCACCACAAGCGTCGCCGACGTTCAACTCGGCACCGCTCAAGTGGATCGAGCAGGCGCGAGCATGAGCGATGTGGTGGTGGCCATCCAGCGCGTGGCGAACATCATGAGTGAAATAACAGCGGCCACCGTCGAGCAAAGTCAGGGCGTATCGCAGGTGGTGCATGCCGTCAATCAGATGGATCAGACGACGCAGCAGAACGCAGCGCTGGTCGAGCAAAGTGCCGCCGCAGCAGCAGGTCTGAAGGATCAAGCGCAGACGCTTGTGCACACAATGGCAGTGTTCATATTGGCAACGCAGGAGACCTCGTCCGCGAACTCGGCGGCGCCACTGGCGCTGCGTGCGTCCGCTTACGTGTAGTGGAGAAAAGACGTAAGTTGACCCTGAAGCAACTAGCTGAACGTTTCCCAATTACCTGGGCGCGGCACAGACAGAAAAATCTGTTTGGCTGGGACCCGTCTGCCGCAAGAAGATACAGCCAGCGCCGAAACACAGGATTGTAGTAAAGATGAACTTATGAACACCGGCACCGGCGCCTGCGGATCGCGAATTCCTGCAGTGCTCGATCACCGAGCAACTTCTACGGCGAAAACCACCACCATCTCGTTTCTCGGTCAAGTCCCATGGAATCTACACCGCCCATGACAGAATTTCGATGGTTCAGGTTGAGGTGGCAGGACAAGACCAGATTGCACTTGTGGATTGTCGTGGCGCGGTCAAGTTTCCTCCCGGGACCCTGAAGCGATAACATTCGAGCGTATCAACAGTCAAAAAAATCGAGAATAAGACTGCTCTACTTGCTGCAATCCATGTGACAAGAAAGCCGGCCAGCGCGAGCCGAGCTGACTATTACGCTTTCGATGCATACGATGTGGTGGATGTGATCACCGAGGGAGCTTGAGAGGAGACCGGATTACCCCTCGATGCCGCGCCGTCGCCTGTGCCTTAAAAGATTCGCTGACAGCGAGCGCGAAGATCGATCCTGGGCCCGGCTGCTAGATATCGAAGATCATTGGGCACTGCGATGCTCGGCCCAAGAGGCCGGATCCAAGTCACCAATTTTTGGATTGGGCATAGGAATCACTGCTGCATGCATGATTTCTAAGGAGCGTCGTGCTCGGGCGCGACCAAGATCGCACTATTTAGCGCTCACGGACCATACAGCTCATCCCAGTCACCTCATCGTGTCGATGAATTGGGGAACAGGATCAATTGCACTAGTGGTATCGACCCTTATCAACTAGTTCGAAATGCCCTATGCCAGACTTGACGATTTCGCTAGAATTTCGCCGGCTCCAGCTGCCCACCATTTCGGAATGCAGAATCGGGCGTGCCGGAGAATTAGGTGTGCAGGAAGACTTTGAGTATCGAGGTTACCCGGTTCAGATTCACATACGCAGGATCTTAAAAGCTGGCTATTCCGGCCTTTTTACCGCCGATATCTGGTACGCAATTCCATGCCTAACCGCCTCAGCCTTTAGATGGACGATGTTATTGCAAGCCAAGACTTTAGTCGGTCTGCAGGCAGAAGACGTGCGATTCGCTGCCGAGAGAAAAATACGAGAACACATTGATAATCTGCTCGACACGCCCTCGAATTAATATGCTGGACAGTCCGCGCTCAATCCCTCAGCCTTCTACAGGTGAAATGAGGGATTCGACATCCAAGAGGGTAGTGACTCCAGAATGCCGTCAGCTATGCGTCCGTTTCATGTCAATACGTAAATAGTCTCTTGCCGAATCGCTATTGCTGCGAAGCTGCATCGCACCCCATGACCCCACGGTTGATGCGGACGTGATAGATGCACGCAGGACGCTAGGACTGAATGCATTACAACCCGGCTGAGACGACGCCAGTCAACTGCGCTATGGGCGTCTACAAGCACGATCGTCAGTGTCAGCACTTACGAATCTGAGACTGAGGGATCGGTTTCCGGAAAACCAATTATGGAACTTGCGTTTGCTTACGCACATGTAGCGGATGCTCAACTACGGTTAGAGCGCTACCAAAAATTTTCGAGCTACCCGAGAACGTCGCGGGAGTACGCGGCTTATGCACGTGCACATTTCGACCTCCAGCATTCGCGGCTCGCGCTCGACCGGGCCTTGGATCTGTCAAGAATGAAGTCTGAAGACACGACGGTGGCGCTAACGCCGCGATCCCCTTTTTCGGCTCTGCCGTATCAAAATGCGACATCGCGCGCGCTGACGAAACGAAAACATTCCAAGCCGTGATGCGCGGTCATTGATAGCGTCACTGCAAGAGACAGGTAGTAGAAAACTGCTTGGCGATTAAGACAAATCGCCCAATTGGTGACGGTCTTGCCTTCCGTCAGAACGCAGCCACTCAGCCGCTTCGGCCGCCATCGGGTGATGCCGCTTGGCGTTACAAGCAGCGGCGCCAGTCACGATCATCATTTGCTCTTCAAGCGGCCGTACGACCAAGGTATCGGGTGCAAACCTGCGCATCGATGTGGGGATGAGCGCCACGCTTTGATCGCAACTCGCGTAAGAAATCTGGGAACCGACATCCACCCGAGGAGTGTTTCCTGAGTCGGCAGATCACCGAGCATCCACACGATGATCCCGAGGTATTCTTCGAACGATTCATTGAACGGGCCCGTCACGCGCCTGCGTTTGCTAGCACGTTATATGCGGCCAGCTTGCACCACAAGGTTTGCGCACATGCAGTGCCAAGAATATTCTGCTCAATGGTGTAGCTGTAAGATCACGGCGATCTGAAGGGTAAGTTTTTGGATTTGCCCTGTCGAAACATGTTCATTTATTGCGAGCAGAATGCCCATCTATTCTATCCGGCCTCTATCAAGCGCCTTGGTGCGCGCTTGGCCGAGATCGAACAGTGTGGACATTTTCCGATGTTTTCGAATTCGGTGCGAATGTGGTCCGTGATCTCACATTTCATCATTCAGTCCGAGGATCGTAGATGACCGGCAGCACTGTCAGACGCGATGTTCCAATTCACACACTCCATGCCATCGACAACAAACGAATGCTTTACAGTCTTACCTAGGGCTGACGCCGTAGGTTGGCGCGGCGAAGTTCGAGCTGATCCTCCGCCAGCGCCCCAAGATCTCGGAGAACGCGTTGATCTTGCGCACTGAGCACAGGCCGAGGTACCGTATCAATCAAGCATAGTGTTCCTAACACAAAGCCACGCGGGTTGACGAGCGGACATCCTGCATAAAACCGAATGAAGGGCTCCCCCTTGACTAAGATGTTTTCGCTAAAGCGTGCGTCTACGTAGCTGTCAGGGACAATCAAAAGCGCGCGACTGGTCAGTGCATGAGCACAGAACGAGGACTCTCTGGACGTCCCGATAATATCCAGCCCTTGTTTAGCGGCGAAATATTGCCTTTCTGAGTCGACAAGTGAAATGAGGGCAATTGGCACGTCAAATATCGTTTTAGCTATTGCCACGATGCGGTCGAGCCCAGTATGGATGAACCCGTCGCTCATTTCATACTTTCGAAGTTCGTTTAAGCGATCGATTTCCACTAATTCTGCATGACGATTCATGGTTAGCAATACCGAATAAGGACCTAACAACATTAGGTTCGCAGTTGTCATGCCACGAGTGTCTCTGACAATAACGTATGCGACGATTTAAACTTCGCTGAGAGGCAGTAAGCATCCAGCTAAGTAGCTCACCCTTCGAGACTAAAAAATTAGTGCAAATTGACCTTTCGCGAGAGTTGGTCAATGCATACTATTAGAGCTGACGTCAGTTTCACGCTAGGCATCGCCGTCATGGTGTCCTCTGCAATGCCTTTGCAAAGGTTGTACGTTTGCTCAGGTAGCAATTGCGGAGACGGCTCGCCTGCCGCATCGGGGAATAGCATGCCAGAACGTTTAATTAAGGGTAGCAATCCGATCCCTCGCATCTCAAAAGGCTTAAGTGGACTCTACCAAGCCTACGTCGAAGTGGGAAGCGAAGTGACGTTAGTTGATTACCCCGTCGAGTCGCGGGCAGGAGCGCTCAACATTGCGTACAAATACGCAAGTTCGTTAAGCCGTCAAGGTAGGTTTTCGTCGGATGAACGCTCGTCAGTTAACTCCCCGACGAGGGAAGGGGCCACAGCTTCAGGTCGCGAGCAACGCTGAGCTGCTTCAAATTATGCGTGTGGCATTTCTGAACGTGCTATCCGGTGACGGACGTCAGATCAATGGTAGTCCCGGAAAGTAACGTCAGAAGCGTCAAACACAACGGTCTTCATGGGGACAGGCGCGCAGCGCCCTGATGGCAGCACCTACGCAGCGCCATATCAACATCAGAGCACGGGCACCATCAATACGCTGGTGCTCGCGCTGCTGTCTATCATCGCCGAGCTTAAGCAAAACGTTATCTTCGCAATGGAGGAACCAGAGACAGCGCTTCCTCCGCACACGCAAAAGCGCATCGTCAATAGCGTTCGTTAGAAGTCGGCACAGGCTCTCTTCACATCGCACTCCCCATATGTGCTCGAGGAGTTCGAGCCAGCGCAAATCAAGGTAATCAAGCGGGCGGGTGGCGTGCTGACCTCGGTTTCCGCCAGTCTACCTCCAACAATTAAGCCGAAGGCCTACAAGGCGGAGTTCCGTGCTCGGTTCTGCGAGCACTGCACGCTAAATACGTGCTCATCGTCGAAGGACGCACAGAGTTCGACGCGCTACCAGTGGCCGCGCGTACTCTCAGTCGAACGAACCCCCAGTATTTTAAATCACTCGAGGCGCTTGGCGTGGCGATCATCGATGCCAGGACGGACTCCCAAGTCGCGCCGCTTGGAAATTTCTTCAGGACTCTTGGCAAGACTGTCTTCGCGGTATTTGACAAGCAGGATGAGGCACAGCTCGCACTCATCCGTGCCGCCGTCGACCACCCCTACGAATCGCAAACGAAAGGATTCGAGTCGTTGGTGTTGCAGGGCACCAACGAAAACGCGGTTAGGCGTTATGCGCTCGGCGTGGTCGCGGACGGCGACTGGCCACAACACCTGATTCACTTGAAGCCGAGTGCGGAGTCTGATCGAGCGACGCTGGCGAATGCGCTTTCAGAGTATTTCGCCTGGGGCAAAGGCAGCGGACAAGCGGCCGATCTGCTGGCGTCTTGTACGGATTGGCGAGAAATGCCTGAGTACATTGCCAATTGCCTTCATGGAATATTCCGGGTCGTCGAGCCTCCGTCTCCAGAGCCGCCTGCTGCGTTCGTCGAATCCACCACGGCCTGAAGTTCATGGCATTAAGTCCGCAGAAACTCGCGTTCTTGTCATGCTCCGGACATGCATTGGCCCTTGCTGGCCCGGGCGCTGGTAAGACTCATGCGGCACTCATGAAAGCCCAGCAAGAGATTGCGAGCAGAACGTTGAAACCGGGCCAGAAGGTACTGTTCCTTAGCTTTGCGAGGCCGACTGTCGCGCGTATTGTCGAGAAGGCGGCTGAGCTCATATCGCCGGACGAGCTTAAGCACCTCGAAATCAACACGTACCATGGATTCGCGTGGGGCATCCTGCGTAGCCATGGCTATCTGTTGAACACCTCGAGGGCCATCAGCCTCCTCCCGCCACCGGAGGCCGCGGCCCACTTTGCTGATATAGATGCCGGCACCCGCGAACGGGAGATGCTTCGCCTATTTGACGAGGAGGGGCGGCTACATTTCGACCTGTTTGCTCGCCTGGCCGCGCAACTGTTCCAGCGTGGAAACCGATTGGCAAGAATCTACTGCGACGCTTATCCCACCGTAATCCTCGACGAATTCCAGGATACCAATGCCGATGAGTGGACACTAGTCCACAAGTTGGGTCAGCATAGTCGTCTAATCGCGCTCGGTGACCCAGACCAGCGTATCTATGAGTTCCGGGGCGCCGATCCCCATCGCTTGGGGAATTTTGTTGAGGCGTTCCATCCATGTAGCTTCGATTTCTCCGGCGAGAACCATAGGAGCAGTGGGACAGACATCACAGCCTTTGGCAACGATTTGCTGACTGATCGAAACCGCGGTAAGGAGTACACGCACGTGAAGATCGTGCGATATGGCTTCCGTAAAAACCAGAGCCCGCACTTTCGAGCGAAGGCGGAGGTGTTGGCCGCACTTCGGCGCCTGCGCGACCAGCCAAACACAGCGGTAGCCATACTTGTGCCGTCAAAGGCATTCATGCTGCAGTTCTCGCACTACCTTTCTTCGGATCTGGATGGACTGCCAGCACTTCGGCACGATGTGGCGATGGACGCAGCGTCGCCGTCGTTAGCTGCGCATGTCATCGCCATACTGCTGGAAGGCGGCTCCACTGCGGCCCTCGCATCACGCCTCGTTGGCGCGCTACACACTCATATTCGCGGGCGCGGTGGCAACAAGGCCCCTGCACAGGCGGAGATGAGCCTCGCTGGCGCTATCAGCACTTATATTTCGACGGGAAAGATCCGCGGCAAGAACAGGGAGCTCATCGTCGAGGAATGCCTCAGAATCGCGGCCGTACGCACGGATCTCAGGCTTTCAGGAAATCCCGAGGAAGATTGGGCTGTAATGCGAGAGCTGATCGCGAAATCCACAGCACCCCAAGTAGCCCGCGTGGCCGAGGACGCGCGTTTTCTTCGCCTGCTCCACAGGGGCTCCGCGCTGCGCACGGCGCTGAGTGAGACTTGGCGAACGCGAGGCGACTATATCAGTGCGGAGGCGGCACTTCGCGAGGCCTTGCTCCAAGAGCATTTCATCGCCGCGCAAAAGGATTGGCGCGGGCTGCACGTGATGACGATTCACAAGGCCAAGGGGAAGGAGTTTGATGAGGTCGTTATCTACGAGGGCATGTTCTCCGGTCGCATCGTCGCTGCCAACGCTGACATTAGGCGTGTCGCACAATCGAGGTTGGCGCTGCGCGTCGCAGTTACGCGGGCAATCAGGCGCGCGACAATCGTAACCCCTCAACGCAACGGCTGCCCCTTTCTCTAGTCGCGGACACATTAAGAAGGCAGTCCCAGGTGGGGTAGCCCGGACATACTCTCAGCAGGTGCGATCGCTGACGAAGTTGTTGCAGCTCAGTTGGTTGCCACTTCTTTACATAGTCCTCACATTTCTTGTCGTGTACCCTGGGTGCAGACCTTTTCGCCGTAGTCGAAAGCCCTCTGTTTGCGTCCTCGGCCCGGAGCTACCGTACTCGTCGTTGATGACGAGCCGACTGTCCGCGTTCTCATCACAGAACTTCTGGGAGACCTTGGCTACGCTGCGATCGAAGCAAACGATCGTTTGTCCGGCCTAGAGATTCTTCAATCCGATGTCAGGATTGACCTGTTAATTACGGACGTCGGCCTGCCAGGTGGTATGGATGGACGGAAGATAGCCGACGCCGCGCGAGTCACTCGCCGCGATCTCAAAGTCCTCTTCATCACTTGATTTGCGGAAACTGATGTTTTCGCGAACACGCCGCTCGTCTGACATGGCAGTCCTGACCAAGCCTTTCGCGATTGATGCAGTGGGAGTTGCAATCCAGTCGCTGCTGAAAGTCTGAGGGCGGCCTTAGCGCGCTTAGGAACGCTAGGCGAGAGGCCACCGCTCAAAACCAGCCTCCACCACGCGATCCTGACTGAACGCAGGAACTCAAGAGCGCAAGTGACTTGCTTCAATACGTTTTAGAAAAGCTGAAGGCCCATCATTGAGGCTCACGAGCCCGCATCAGCGCAGCAGCGGCGCGGTCGCTTAATACATTTGACGCTTCAAGTGCCTCGATCACACCAATGCGATCAGCAGCAGATTTATCCTGATTGAACTTGAATTTGCCTTCTAGCGAGTCAATGGGAATTTCGACGGCTACGATCGCTCTGAGCCTTGGCAACACCAGATCTTCACTCATGGCGTCAAAGCGCCAACTTCCGCCGAGAGGCTCGTCATATATCTGAACGGTTCGTTCGAGCACATTGCGTATTTCAAGCGCATCCTCGATGCAGCGGGGTACACCACGCACGTGGATCGCGGCATAGTTCCATGTTGGAAAGGTGCGTTGATTCTCGTACCAGCTGGGCGACACATAGGCGTGCGGGCCCGTAAAAATAACCAGCGCCGGCGCATTGCTCTGCAAGTCAGCCAACTGTGGATTAGCGCGTGCGAGATGCGTTGTAAGCGTGCCGTGGGTACCTCGTTCCGTGTCGAGAAGAAAGGGTAGGTGCGTGGCCTGACTACCTGTTGGACCGTGCGTGATGAGCGTAGCGAAACTCCAGGCACGCATGCTTGCGTGCAGTTCGTTTTCGATTTTGTTTTCGTACGGTTTTGGTGTGTACATGACGTTGAACGAAAGTTGTGCAGAGAGCTTAGGCACGCTGCAATTTAAAGTTTCAGCAATTAATACCGCGGCTTGCGTCTACCACATTGATCAATGGTTCCCCTAGTTCCATGCGGCGAATGTTTTCGGACACTTGATGCACGATCGCCTGCGCTGACGCCATGGTCGCCATGTGGGGCGTAATGACGATTTCCGGAATCGTCCATAGCGGATCGTCTGGTGCAAGCGGCTCGTGCGGGAATACATCTAGGACGGCGCCTCGAAGATGCCCGCTGCGTAGCGACGCAACCAAGTCGTCAATGACCATGTGTTCACCTCGGCCGCATCCCACCAGTGCCGCACCGTTCGGCAAAGCCGCTAATAAGTCGCGATTCAGAACGCCTCGCGTCTCCTCAGTCAAGGGTAAGAGATTGACGAGCACCTCGGCGGAGGCCAGAAAGGTAGCGAGAGACTCCTTCCCGGCATAGGTTTGAATACCGTCCAGGACGTGCTCGCTCCGCGCCCAACCGCTCACCGAATAGTTCATATTGCGCAGCGCAATCGCGACACTCCGGCCGAGGTTGCCCAGACCCAACACGCCAACACGGCAATTTGCCGCCTGACGGCGCGGAGGGCGACTCCAAATCTGATTTCGCTGCTGACGCTGGACGACATCGAATGAGCGATGAAAATACAACACCGCCCAAAGCACATACTCGACCATTCCTTGCGTCAAGCCGGGGTCGACCACCCGGCATACGGGCACTCCGGCCTCAGCAGTCCCCGGCAGGATATTATCCACACCTGCAGCGATGCTGTGCACCAAACGCAATTGGGACATGCGCGCATAAAGCCCGGGCGGGGTATTCCAGCATACTGCGACGTTCGCATGAAGGCAGGCTGGGTCGGGCCACACCGAATAGCTCAGGTCAGGTATGGCCTGTTGGAGCATCGGTCCCAAATACTCAAGTTTGGAAGTTTGGCTCAGCAAGGCAACATGCGTCATGGTGCGTCAGTCCATCCGAATCTGTGCCGCGGCGATTACCGCCATGTTGCGCTGAAGTTCACGCTCTACCTGATCACGGAATGCTATCGGACTTAAATAACGCGCGTCGAAGCCAGCGGAATCGAGCGCCATGCGCGTCGCTGGGTCAGCCATCATGTCGCGAATCGCCTCCGACAGACGTGCAGTCACATCTTGCGGCGTCCCCTTTGGAGCCACGAAGCCGAACCACGTTTCGAAATCGAAGCCTGCGACACCGCTCTCCTGAACGGTGGGAATATTTGGTAGTTTGTCCGATCGCTTTGCGCCCAGAACCGCAACGGGTTTAACTTTGCCGCCTTGAATTTGGGGCATGGCGGCCACCAACGTTTCGATGGACAGCGGGATGCGATTGCCGATCAGGTCCATCAAGGCTGGCGCACTTCCTTTATAGGGCACATGCATCAAATTTGCGCCCGTTTTTTGCGCCAACGATTCACCTGCAATATGAGGCAGAGAACCTGATCCGAAGGAACCGTAGCTTAGCGACTCGGTTTTGGACTGCGAAACGATATCCGCCACACTGCCAATTCGAGTGCCCGGATTGGTCAAGATCACCAATTGTGTACCACCCGCAACGCCCAGATACTCAAAGCTGTTGAGGGGGTCATAATTGATCGTTTTATAAAGAAGAGGGTTGATCGTAAATGAAGACGCGCCCATCACAAGGATTGTGTAGCCGTCAGGTGCGGCCCGAGTGACCGCAGCAGCACCGATGGCACCGTTGGCACCAGGTTTATTGTCGATGACAACTGTTTGCCCCAATCGAGCTTCCAGGCGAGATGCTAGTAAACGAGCAAGTACATCGGTCGAACCGCCGGGGGGGAATGGAGCCACCAACGTAATGGGCCGTGTGGGGAAGGTTTGAGCGACAGCAGATACGCTGGCAAGAACGGCCAGTGCGGCAATGGCAACACGAATCATGCGTTTCATACATAGCTCCAAATGGTCATGAGGCAAAAGTGGATGGACTTAGTCGATCTTCACAAGCGGCGGTAAACGCTGGCGACACGGCACGGCTTGTTCGAAAGAATGCGCGAATTCCAGCAGGGCCCGTTCTTCTCGATAACGCCCGACGATCTGCACGCCGACTGGCAGACCGTCATGGGTGAACCCGCAAGGCACAGAGATCGCGGGGTGCCCGGTGAGCGACAGGTAATAGCCCGAGCGCATCCAGTCGATGTAATTGTTCATGGGAACTCCATCGATTGATGGCACATAATCCCATTCGATGGGAAAAGGAGGCACTTGGCTTACCGGACCAATCAGGAAATCGTGAGATCGCATGAATGAATGCATCTCCAGAAAAATCGCGGCTCGCGCTTTTTCAGCTCGGGCGATGTCGGTGCCGTTAGCGCGTCGACCTACCCCTATGTTCCAGTGCACGCTGCTTTTGAAGGCATCCGGATGGGAAGCGGCAAGCTCTCCATACGCCAACTCAAACGCAACACCTCGCAGGATCTGAAAGGCGTCATCAGCCCGAGAAAAATCAGGGCAAGCCATCTCGACATGAGCACCGAGCGCTTCAAGTACAGGCACTTGTGCCATGGTCATGCGCAGTATCTCGGCGTCCATGGGCAATCCGCCCCACGTTGAAGCGAACGCTACTTTGCTGCCCCTGACGTCACGTTCAAGCGCGCCAAGAAAGCGTGCAGGATCCTGCTCGATGGAAAACGGATCGCGCGGATCGTGTCCGGCCATGGTGGCCAGCAATAAGGCAACATCGCCTACTGTGCGACCCATGGGCCCCACGACGGTCAGTGCGTTGAAGGGATTGACGGTAGGCCACTGCGGTACGCGTCCTGGGGAGGGTCGCAAGCCGACAACGTTGCAGAACGAGGCGGGATTGCGGAGCGACCCCCCCATATCGCTGCCATCGGCCAGTGTCGTCATACCGCAGGCCAGCGCGGCGGCAGCGCCGCCGCTGCTGCCGCCGGCCGACCGGCTCAAATCGTACGGGTTGCGCGTTGCGCCGAACAAGGCGTTGAAAGTGTGCGACCCGGCGCAGAACTCTGGGATATTGCTCTTACCCAATGTAACCGCGCCTGCGTTTTGCTCCCGTTGAACGAGTAGCGTGGTCACGTCCGGAATGTAGTCGCGGTAGAGCGGCGACCCGTGCGTGGTGCGCATGCCCCGCGTGAGAAAACAATCTTTGTGGACGATAGGAAGACCATGCAGCAAGCCAAGCGGCTCGTTATGCGCTTGACGTTCGTCGGCATGTAGTGCCTGCGTCATGGCCGCATCCAGATCGAGCGTGATGAGTGCGTTGACGTGAGGATTGCAGAGCTCAATGCGCTCGATATGCGCGGTGAGTAGTTCTCGTGCACTCAAATGCCCATGCTGAATCTCACGCCGAAGCACCGTCGCAGAGATGTCGCAAATTGATGAGATCATGATTGAAGTATTGCGATACGATATTTAGTATCGTACAATCTACCATTGGCTCGTTGGGCTTTCAATGGAGGAAAACCATGAGTGACGATCACCGCGCGCAAGAATCCCGGAACAAGCCTCAGCGAATTGCCGAGTCGTCGGAAAAAAACATGCTCTACGTGACGGCCGTCGACCGAGCGATCCTAGTTCTTGAGGCATTCTCTCAGCGGCCTGGCGAGCTGAGTCTCACCGAGCTGGCGCAGATGAGCGGGCAAGGGAAAAGCGCAACTCAGCGCTTTGTATTCACTTGGGAAAAGCTCGGGTATATCGCGCGCAATCCGGCGTCGCGCCGGCTGCGCTTGACCCCAAAAGCATTGGAGTTAGGACATTCGTATCTCAGAGGCGACCCGCTGATTGCACAAGTGGCGCCGCATCTCGCAATGCTTCGCGATCAGTTCGGACTAGCGGTCAATCTCAGTATGCGCGAGGGCGACGACATGATCTATTTGCTGCGATTGCCGAGCCACCAGCTAACGCTAGCGGAAATGCTGCCAGGACGGCGGCTGCCGGCGTGGTCGAATGCCAGCGGGCGCATGCTGCTCACACAGTGCGACGTGGACGAATTGCGCGCGATATTTGATCGACAGCCGCCACTCGCCTTTACACCTCGCACGACGGTTGACCTCGACACGCTCGTCGCAGAGATTGCACAAGCTCGTTTGGATGGTTATTACGTCACACAGCATCAAGTCAATATGAATCAGATCGCCGTCGCGATTTTGGCATCTTTGCCTTCCGGCGCATGTGTCGCCATCGGAGTAGCCACGACCTTCGACGATTATTCGGTTGAGCGTGTAACGTCAACCATCGTTCCTGCACTTTTTCGGACGGCCGCTGCGTTGAGATAGGGCAGCAATTTATTGTCCACGCTACAACAGGGCGCCCACTTGAGCTAGCTATAACCAGTTTTTCCGATCTCAGAAATCTATGGCTGCTGAGCGTAAGGATGCGCACGTTGCGCCAACACCCAGGCGAGTGACATGCGCCTTTGCCCAATACGCATCGTTCGTGAGATTTGTGCCCCGCCCCGCAGGGATACCGGCCGTCAGGCGACCTTGGTCGCATAGCGTGCGGCCCACATCGAAAACCGTGTGCCTGGGCACCGAGAGCGAGTTGTCCGCAATCGCGGTACTGCCTCGATGCGGTCGCTGCGTTCGTAGTCAGCGTTACGCCTTGAATGGCAGACAGATCTCACTCTACGCCCATCTGCGCCTGCCATTGGGTAGACCTGTGGCCTGTTTACCCTGATCGTTCACGACCTCAGATTTCGTCAGCTCCGGGTCGAGTACGCGATGTCACTGCCGGCGTCGTAGCGCTCTCTTGATAGCGGTCCCCGGTGCGCGCGCAGGTGATTGCGTTGAAGCTTTTGTTGAGGACTTCCATAGCGTCGTGCGCCAAGTTTCAGCAGCAATCGCTCGTCTGCAAATGACAATGTGTCCGCAATGCCAATACGGTTCAATATTGTGGAAGCCTGATGACATCACGGATTCTGCGAGACGTTCAAATCGGATTGGTGTTCTACGACTCATTCAGGAGGAGGGTGGCACTCGATTTATTGAAGTGATGGCTGCACGAGCAGTGAACGGATCGATGCAAATTGGAACATTTATACGAAAACAATTCTTATTTGCGTATAATTCCTATTATCGATTGTGCAGCTTCGGGTTGCCTTCCATTCACCCTTGAGGATTTAACGTGATGCTTTCCTTCGGACGGCGGCTTCGTCCTGCCCATCTTTCCGCGCTCGTTGTCGCCAGTATGCTCATACCGATAATGAGCGTTCGCGCCGCCGACACGCATATCTACATGCCCACTCTTACTGTCGTTGGCGACCGCATGGATGGTGTCACTACAGAAGGATCGGGGCGCTTCACGGCTCCAGCAGTAACGATCGGCAAAATCACGGAGGCGTTGAAGAACATCCCACAATCTGTCAGCGTGGTGACGCGGCAGCGCATGGACGAACAAAACTTGCAGACGCTTGGAGAAGTGCTCGAGCAGACCACCGGGATCACGGTCCAAGACGCAAATAGCTACGAGCGAAACTATTTCGCCCGAGGCTTCAAGATCGAGACGATTCAGTACGATGGCGTACCTACCCAGATCGGCAGTGGTTTCGTCACGCAGCCCGACATGGCGCTATACGATCGTGTGGAGGTTCTTCGCGGACCGGCGGGTATTTTCAACGGTGTCGGCGAGCCCGGCGGTACTGTCAATCTCGTTCGCAAACGTCCCACCCCCGACTTTACAGTCACTGGAACGTTGACGGCCGGCTCGTGGAATAATCGGCGTGCTGAATTCGATCTGAGCAACCGCCTGAACGAAGCCGGCACGCTGCGCGGTCGCGTCGTCGGCGTCTATCAGGATCGTGACTTCTTCTACGATGTCGCCAATACGAAGAAGACAGTGGGATACGGGATCCTCGAGTACGATTTTTCGCCCGCCACCACAATGGGTGTGGGTGTCAGCTACGAGCAAAACGATATGTTGCCGATGTATGGCGGTTTGCCGCGCTATATGGACGGCACCGACCTGCAGTTTCGTCGCAGCAAAAATCTGAATGCCGCGTGGTCGAGAACACGATTTGAACGCACGACGTTGTTTGCCGATCTCACGCATCGTTTCAACGACAACTGGCGCTTGCGCGGCGGGATTACCAACACCCGCGAGACTGGGCACGATCAGTCCGGTTCGAACTACTACGCGGTCAATCCCGCTACCGGCATGGGCCCGACGATCTCGGCGTTCAACGCACGGTTCCATTCGGAGCAGACCGCCATCGATGCCACACTCGAAGGTGCTTTTTCTGCCTTCGGCAAACAGCACGACTTCATTGCAGGGGCGAACTTCTGGGATCGGGATTACGACAGCCAGTCGCAATCGCGAACTGTTCCGCGTCCCGCCATCGATGTGTTCAACTTCAACCCGCACGACTATAGCGATTTTCCGACGGTCATCGCCCGTGCGCCCACCAACCGTCAGCTAAAGACCGAGCAAACTGGCTTATATAGCTCGCTGCGCCTGACGTTGGCAGATCCCTTGAAGCTAACGATCGGCGGTCGCTTTAGCGAATATCGCAATAAGCAATTCAATACAGTTACCGGGCAGGAACTTACGCGTTCCACCGACAACGCCTTCATTCCCTACGCCGCCGTCACGCTGGCATTGAACGACCAGTGGACTGCCTACACTAGCTACGCCGAGATCTTCCGCAGCCAGGCGACCCGCTTCACGGCGGACGGTTCACCGCTTGAGCCCGCAGTGGGGAAGAATTACGAAGTTGGCATCAAGGGCGAATTGTACGATGGCCGGATCGGCACGTCGCTAGCCGTTTTCCGCGTGCTGGAAGAAAATCGCGAGCAGATCGACCCCAACAATCCAGAACCCTGCTTTGGATCGCCGACGCTGGGCGCCTGCTATGTGGCCGACGGAAAGGTGCGCAGCCAGGGGATCGAAGCGGAACTCAACGGCCAGCTTTCATCGGGCTGGAATGCGTTTGCCGGATACACCTTCAATACGACCAAGTATTTGCAGGATCGGGACCGCACCGGCGGACCCACTGCAAACGAGGGCCAGCCGTATAGCAGCTTCACTCCCAAGCACATCTTCCGGCTTTGGACGTCTTATCAACTGCCGAACGATCTTCGGGATGTGACAATCTCCGGTGGCGTGCGTGTGCAAAGCGCGACGACCAAGACCAACGGCACCGTCGAATTGAAGCAGGGCATGTATTCGCTATGGGACACGCGCATTGGCTACCGAATCAATAGAAATCTGACCACCGCCCTCAACGTCAACAATATCTTCGACAAGAAATACTATCGCACACTGGGTAGTCCGATGGGCGGTAACTGGTATGGCGAACCGCGGAGCATAATGCTTACGTTGCAGGCGAAGTATTGATAAAAGCTCGAAAAGCACCAGCGAGACAGTGCGGATCACACCTACGAAGAATTTCTCAACGGAATTGCCACGTCGGTGCCTATGGGACGGGTTGGAACCGCTAGCGAATTCGCACAAGTTGCTTGTTTCTTAGCCTCCAATGCCAATGGCTATGTGACTGGAACTGCGATAAATGTGGATGGTGGAGCATCGCCTGTCGTTAAAGTGGACTTGACGATCGAGGCTAGACAGCCTGGCGCGAATTGGCTGCGAGCAACATATTCTGAATGTCGTTCCAGGGTGGTCCGGACGGTTCCACGTGCGTGGCTTAAAATTTCTGAGGGCGTGAGGCCCGTCGTGCTTGCGTGCTTGACATGCATTTAACGGACGATAAGCGCAGCGATCGTATTCCGAAGTGCCTTAGCGCGATGCGGTTTCGCCAAAAAACGACTGCGGCAACCTTACGTCATGCCTATGCGTCCTGTGCCAACAGCATTACCCGCCGCCCGGAGATCTTGGTCGCATAGCAAGCGCGCAGATCGACTGCCGTGCTTCGGAACACCGAAACAATCTGTTTGTAGACCGGTCGATCGTTGCCATTCGAAAGAGGGCGCTTCATCATCCCTGATGCGAAATGATGCTTGTTACAAGACATTTAACAGGCACCGCGCATTCGGCGCAGCGCCCGCATCAACCACTTTCGCGATTAACGGCCGCGGTTCGACTGAGAAACGAGCGACCCGGCTAGCCTCTTGGTCGTCGCAGCGGAACGCGAGTTATCGAGTGCTACCGACGCCCGTCCCTCGAGTTTCGCTCCTGTCTCTGCTGCTGACCCTGATTGGCGCAAGGCCGAGCCAGCCAAAGAACGCTGCAGATTGCTAGCCGAGCCGTAGCAGAATGGGCGCCGCTAGGCCGCCATCAGTCGCGACGGCGTTGCGCGCGTCAAGCCAGCAACGACAGAACTTTACCCATGGTGGATACTCTCCCAACGCTATGCGTGTGCCCGTGGCTACGCATGACAGCGTTGTACGCCGGGATTTCCAGGGAGCTCATAGAGTCAGGGCCCGTCGATTGAAGCAAGCGCAACTCTTTGTCTATGGCCGCCAGATCCATTGTGGGCAGACGAGAGGCAAGCTCACCAAACTTTTCCCGTTGTACCGCGCAACGTACGGCCTTCTGTGCGGGACGCACCTCACGCTCAATGTAGGTGATGACTACTACTGCTGGTCCCAGCACGCCTGCGATCAGTGGCTTGTCGCCAAGCCAGCTTGCAAAAATTGCAGATCCACCCAAGACGCTGAGAAAAGAGAAGATGCTGTCGAGCCTTCGATAGAAGCGTTCGTTCATCTCATTAAAACGCACCCCATACATTACGTCGATGGACGCTTCGTAATTGGTACGCACATTCTCGGCGGGAATCGCGTGGTCTGCATTCATGCTGAAACTCCTAACGTTGCGGTGAATTCACCGGCGGAGGTGGTGGCCGTGTTGGGCTACGCATCGGCGGTGTCTGACTGCGCTCTTCTCTGGTTGCTTCGTTCATGGTCAGCCCCTCGTAATGGATGGTCAGGTGTGAGAGCCGCCAATCTATCACGAGCAAGGCTGGCCGCCCATTGGGGCGGTGAGGCTGATAAGCCTCCCGCCCACACCCCGGGCGACACCACCACGCCGCCCCCTGATGAAGCAATACCGATAGGGCCTACCGATGTTTAGCGGACAAGCGGCCTTGGTCGTCTTTGGCGTTCCTCTGGCGGCACTCGTGGCGATCGTCGTTACGGCGAAAGTCATGTCGTCCTTGCGCGCCTGGCGGAGGCACCGCGCTGTGTCGGCCTGGTCGCGGCAGCAACGTGACAAGCAGAGCGCAGCGTCTGCCATCAATCAATCGCATTACGACCCGAAGCTGTTTCGGCGTCGCAGATGAGCAGTGAGCACCCGGCTAGCTTAGCTAGCGAAAAGACGGACTCCTCCACCCGTCCTGCCGGCGTGTCTATTTGTGGAGATGGAGGTCAGATGAAACCAATCGGGAAATTCAAGCACGATCGAAGCTCTGAGGCCGTTGACGACGCGCGCCTAGCGGCGAAAGCGATTTGCAACGCGTTGCGAATTGGTGTGACTCCTGAAGTCGTCGAGCAACTTTGGTTCGCCTTGGCGCACTTACCGAATTGCGATGATGAAGAGCAGGAAGTTGCAGTGTCCGCCAGAGCCAAGAAATACGGTTTCCGAGGCTGAAATTATGGCAGGCGACTGGATCAAATTTGAGATCAACACACCCGAGAAGCGGGAGGTACTGGCCATCACAGTTGAGATGGGTTGGGACGATCCCGATCTGACGGTCGGAAAGCTGCTTCGCGTTTGGCGTTGGTTTGATCAACAGACTCTTGACGGTAACGCTGACAGCGTTACCTCGGCGTTACTGGATCGTATAGCTGGCGTTAGCGGATTCGCAAAAGCAATGGCAAATGTTGGTTGGCTGGTTACCACCGACTCGGGAATGTCGTTGCCGAACTTTGATCGTCACAACGGAAAGACAGCGAAAGACCGAGCTTTGACGGCAAAACGTGTGGCTAACCATAAGACTAACGCCAAGGCTAACGCCACTGGTAACGCTTCTAGCGTTACCCCACCGTTACCTAGAGAAGAGAAGAATAGAGAAGAATAGAGAAGATATAAAAGATATAGAAGCTAACGCTTCTGTCCCCAGCGCCGCTAGCGCGCCGTCTGGCGACTTGCTGGGCAATGGTGCTGCAACTGCCGTCGAATCTTGCGATGAGCCAGCTGTGGTCAGCGCGTGCCCGGTACAGAAAATCGTCGACCTTTACCACTGTTGCATGCCTGAAAACCCACGCGTCCGTGTGCTTGACGATGCACGTCGGAAGTCGATCGGTGCTCGGTGGAAGCAAGCCGCGCGGATGCAAACCAAGCCATTTGGCTACAGCGACACGTCCGAAGGCTTGCAGGCATGGCGCCGATACTTCGAGGTATGTGCCCAGTCGGATTTTCTCACTGGAAGGGTGCAGGCGCAGCGCGACAAGCCGCCTTTTTTGGCAGACATCGATTTTCTGATGTCGCCGGCAGGTTTTCGGAAGACGCTTGAAAACAAGTACCACCGGAGCGCTGAGCAATGAGTCTGGAAAGCGTGGCTCCCCCACACAGCCTCCATGCGGAACAGTCCGTCATTGGCGGCTTGATGCTCGACAACGATGCGATCGACCGCATCGGCGCACTGAATGCTGAGTCGTTTTACCGACACGACCACAGGCTGCTATTCGAGGCCATACGCGGGCTTATCGCTATGCAGCGTCCGGCAGACGTGCTTACCGTGCACGACAGGCTGTCGTTCAGCGGCAAGGACCAAGTTGCCGGCGGCGTGGCTTACCTGAATGACATCGCCAGTTCGACGCCGAGCGCGTCCAACATTGGGCGCTATGCGGACATCGTGCGCGAAAAGGCGCTCATGCGGGGGTTGCTGTCAGCCACGAACCGCGTGCAGGAGATTGTTCACGAGTCTGGCCGCACAGCTTCCGAGATGCTTGATGCTGCGCAGAACGAAATCGGCAAGCTGGCGCAGACAACGATCAAGAAAGAGCCCGCCAGCATTCAGGAGGCGATGGGTCGTTATGTTGAAGGTCTGGACCAGAGGTACCACGGCGCCGTTGAGAACCCTGCCATTCCCACTGGGCTGAAGGATCTCGACGCGCTCCTCAATGGCGGCATACGTCGGGGGCGGTCGGTGACGGTCGGCGCCAGGCCGGGTATGGGCAAGTCTGCTTTTGCCGAGACCATTGCCTGCCACACCTCAATCAACGGATTCTCCACGCTCTTTCTGTCGCTTGAAATGCCGGAAGACGAAGTCACCGAACGTGCGGTGGCCAACTGGGGCAAGGTGCCTACCTCGGCGCTGGCGGATCCGAAGTCACACATGAACGAGAGCCATTGGCCCGGCGTTACCGCTGCGGTTCAACGGGCTACGGAGGCCGCACTGTTCATTGATGACACCCCGGCGCTGACTCTTCTGGACGTCGTTACCAAGGCGCCCGCCGTGAAGCGCAAACGAGGGCTTGATCTGCTTGTGATCGATTACCTGCAGTTGATGGTCGGTTTGGAAGAAAAGCGTTATCAGCAGATCGAGACCATCACCAAGGGCCTTAAGGGACTTGCCAAATCGCTGAACATAGCTGTCATCGCTTTATCCCAGTTTTCCCGCGACATCGAGAAGCGCACGAGCCCACATCCCAAGATGTCCGATTTTCGCGATGGAGGGTCGATCGAGCAGGACAGCGACATCCTCATTGGTCTGTATCGCGAAGAGGCGGACAAGCCAGACACGGAATGGAAAGGCTGCGGCGAGCTCTTTGTTCTGAAGCAACGCGGCGGAAAGATTGGCAAGGTCATGTTGACGTACCTGGGCGAGTACACGCGATTCGAGAACTTCACCGGATCGATGTCCGCTTACGAGACACGATCCAACAAAAGCAAATCAAGGGGTTTTGAGGGATGAGTACGAAGTCAAACGAACATTCGAGCGGCAGCACTTGCGCGGAGGCGTTGGAGTCGGCGTTGGTCACTTTCGTCCCCGTGGTCCCTTTCCGGGCGAAGGCACCGCAGCGTCGGGTCATTGTGGACGACGTCGCACCCGGCGTTCGCCGGCACTGCATCGAGGCGCAGCGTCCAGCGGGTGACCTTCATGCGGGCGAGGCGACGTTGTCCAAGCGCCCACAGACGATCAAGCCCGATCCCTACGCTGGCCAAATGGCAGGCGCCCAGCGACTCACGTCAAAGCGTCCGTACACGTTCTCGGCATCACTGCGTCTCCAAGCCGCACGCGCCGCGGCGGAGCAACCTCGCTTCATATCGATTTCAAATTCCAAGCTTCCGGAGCCCAAAGCATGACTACGGCAATTTTGAACCCTCCCGCAGCCGTCGATGCACAAAGCGCCGACGAGCCGCTGTTTTCCAGCGCTCACGCCGCGCTGACGTTTGCCTTCAACTACTCCGCCCAAGCATATGACCGGCCGACCATGGCGCGTATGGCCGAGAAAGCGGCGGGTGGGAGCGTGCATTCAGGAAAACGTCTTGCTGGAATCGACGGCGCTGGCCAGGCTGGCATCATCCTTGGGAAGGTGGCGAAGCTTTGGCGCTTTCATCAAGCGATCATAGTTTGTCGATTTGCGCCCCAGACTTGCGAATGCCGCAGTTGCGGTGGTGCTGTCGACTCGCACGACTGGCTTGGCGCCGTTCGAGAGGTTTCAGATGTTGCCGTGACTGCTGCGCTCTCCGCTCATCCCACTGCAAGAGTGTTGCGTGATGCGATCGTTGCCCGGCACTTTGGAAAGAAGATTCTCTTGTCTGATGCTGCCGCGCGCGCCGACGTAAGCGCTGCCACAGCAACGAATCACAACAAGTTGATTGTCTCTTGGCTGCGCGGTTCGCGGACGGTGAAGGGCACTGGAGCTCAACGTGATGCAGGGGTCATCGGGGAGGAGGCAAGGGCTATGCACCACATTACTGACTTGTTGCTTACCAGTCACCTTTGCTAATAATGAGATTGGGTCTCACTATCCTTCATGAAACCACATTTTTCTGCGGAGCTTCGCTCGCGACTTGTCCGATAGGCTTAAACATTATTATGGAGATAATTAATGTTTACTCTGGATCCAATTGTCGTTATCGGTAATCAGTACGGTTTTCCGGGCACCGACTGGGAAACGTTGCAAAATAATCCCGGCGATGCAGACCCACAGATTTTGGCGCAGTTGTACCAGGCGGCCACAGCGTTTGCCGAAACGCCACAGTACGCGGAGTACGCGCTTGATGAGCTCAATGGGTATAAAGACGCAGGTCAGACGGAGAATGTGCGTAAAACGCTTCGCGCATATGCTCATGCCGACAATCGTTATGCCGCTGCACAAACGGCTGGGGCACCGATCACCACCATGGAAGCAATTACGGTGTTCGGTGATGTCGAACAGCCAGTTTCTTCCCTGTTCCCTTGGTTCGGTGGGCCACTTATGCCCCTTAGCGCCTTTTACCACTACGCGTTTGGGAATGGATCACCGAAATCCGTTTCTATTCATACCTTGCATCTTGATACTCACTGGGAGCAACTTGACATTCTCGCCGGGGATTAAGCATGCCGATGTGCCGCGTGACGTGGTGTCACATATCGACGGAACGTGGTACCGAAACACGAAGAAGGACGACATTTTCTCTCGATGGACAGTGGGTAATATTCAACTCCGTCTTGTGGGAGATGTAATCGTCAACTCGGCTGGACCGTTTGAGTTTTATGGCACACTCACTGCGTCACCCGACATTTATGACGGAGGCGTTTCAAATGCCGACAGGCACGCGTTTGACAACAAAGCCACAAATTTTCTCACTTGGGTGAAGGAAACTTTTGGCGCGACGGAGTTCCAAGTTCCCATTACGGGTGAGATTAATTTGCATATCAAGGGTATGAAGCCCTAGCATCGATCCTGCCGTGATAACAACCTCATTGGGTCGAAAATGACTAAGTTACGCAAAACTGTTTATTTCTTCTTCGGGCTGACCGCGACTCTTTTTTCGGCTACAGCATTAGCCGACGAGCAGAATTTGTGCCCCGAGCGCTCGCCAGAGCAGCTTGAACAAGCTGTCGTTAGGCACTGGGAAAGTAAGCTGTCCAATCGGAATCAGAAAGTGCAGGCCGACTCTTTTTTTCGAGAGCACAAGTTCTTCCGCGACGAAATTAAGTACAGCGCACCCTCGAGTCTTTGGGGCTTGCCTTTCACGATGTTCAACACTCGGACGAATAAGCCCGTCAAGTTCGTTGCGATCATCGACTGCAATGGCTATGTGGAATTGAGCGTCGACGAATCTTGAACGATTGAAAAACTACTGCTAAAATCGCTTCTGTTTAGTCACTGTGAATCAGTGCGACCCAAGCCCGCCAGCGAAAGCCGAGCGGGCTTTTTATTTGAGCGAGCTATCGGCGCCGTAGTTATTCAGTCACCAGCCAGTACTGGTGGCCGTGTAGGCCAAAGAGCGATCCGTCCAAACGCTCAATCACGAATCCGCCGTTGGGAAGCGTATAGATGCGCGAGAGCCGAATGTTGGGATCGCCCGTGGGGTCCGTGATTTGCACGCTGCATTGCGCATCATGCACAACGCCTTGCCGATCACGCAGTCGTACGGTACTTGTACTCATTGGCGACACCAAAGTAAGAGTAAAGGCGCAGCATCCTACCGAATCTCCGCCGGGTTAGGCAAGCGCGATCTTTAGCCGTTTCCTTGACGGCGCGCGAGCTCCGCTTCGCGGATGCCTTGCGCCAGAACCTCGGTGTACAGATCACTCTCAGGGGGAAAATATGACGATGCAATCGAATGCTGCGGCAGAACAGGATTACGGGTTTGCGTCGAAGGAAGCAAAACGTGTTCGTTTGGTACTGGTTTCAGACGGTGCGCGCCATCAGATCCAGACGACTGACGGTATCATTGTCGAAGGCGTGATCGATGTGGACCTGACAGTCCGCGGTCACGATTCGGTCCTGGCACTGAAGCTCGGCATGTTCGGGGTTTCACGTGCGGCCGGCACTAGCGACGAATGGAGACATCATGAGCGACAGCGCAAAGTGGAAGCTGCGGAAGGACCCTGACGAACGATTCAATGGCAACTGGATATTGGTCACACCAGATGGTCATGAGGTTCCAGGCGTCGTGTCGGTCCGTGGATCCGACGCCGCCTTGAACAGGTTCACGGTAGAGATTCAAGGCGACATCGAGATCGACGAGTCGTAGCGACCGTAGGCAAATACATTCAAGCCCCGACACAGAAATGTGCCGGGGCTTTTTCATTGGATCAATCATTTTGAAAGTCTCAGTTGTCGGCGTCGACGGATCCGAGGTATGGCAGTACTGGAAGATTGCGGATCAGAAGGGTGGGCTAACTTCGACATCCTATCTGCATGATGGCACTCAAGACGCCATCATCGAGGCGCTTTCACGAGCGCTCGATGAGGCGCAAAGCCAAAACTTAGGCCCGGATGTACGAGATGCTGTGCCGGATGCTTGCCTGTCCTCCTCCTAAGTCGATGGTGACGTTCCAATAGCCTTCGGTCGGAACGTCAATACGAACCGGAAAGCGGCGATAGCCGCCGCCAAATCCGCGATAGCGTTGCCCGCTCTTGTACAGCCTAAAGTTCGTGTCGTCAGTGACCCAGATGTTGCATTGATGCGAGCTGTTCACGACTACCGAATCACCGGCGCTTAAATGCTCTCTTGAGTGAATGAATTGCATCTAGACCCCTTTAAGTTGGATTCGCTCTTATCCGTTGCATTCGGGAAGGCTAAGCAAATTATTCGGTTCGGAGTCGTCCGCTCTCGTCTTTAAATATCTCCGACCTAACCGTTCAGCGATGATTACCTCGGTGCGCACACCATTCCTCAGTACGAAAAAGTCGTGCTGCGCGTAGGCGATAAACCCAATGATGTTATCTGACGTGTCACGCCAGTTTGGGCCCCCCAGGTGGGTGATGCGTTCGTACGCGTTCCGGCGATCGTCCTTATTGATGCTGAGAACGATGCAAGCTCAGGTCATTACATTTCCCAAACTGGCATGTTCGCTGCGAACCCCAATGCAGAGGTGTGTTTCTCAGTTGACGCGTTGCCCCAAGAGAGAAGCGTGATTGTTATTGCAACGGCACAAGCTGCGTCTTGGGGTGTGGGATCTTCTGTTGTTTTCGTCCTCATAAATCTGCGCGTATCAAACACGCTAGGCACCATTGAGGAGTTGCCCGATGGCTACCGCCGATGCTCCATTACAGTCCGACGGGCTGACAATGCGACGGCGGGCGGCGTCGCGATATTTATGAAAGCAGTCTATGGCGGATCCACCACGTATCAAGGAGACGGGGTTTCCAGTTTGATTTTGCGGTATCCGCAGGCTGAGTTGGGTACGGTCGCCACATCGCGTATCCCCACGACCAGCGCCGTAGGTGGACGCACTGTCACCGACTACCTCCGTAATGGCGCATCGGTCACCACGGCGATCGCGCCGCCCGCGGGGGCGTCGATGCTATGGACAGGCTCGGGCAGCCGAGTGCAGGGCGGGGCATCAGTCATTGATGGCAAGCTGACTTTGCGCGGTACAGGAGACATCCTGGTTGCGGACAACATATTCGCCATGGATGACGTGCTCTGGTACGGCGGCGTGAGCGGCCGGGGCATTTACGAGACGAACGACGCGAACATAATCGACATCGGTTACCCGGCGCCGGTGCGCGTGGACTTCGACATTGACGCCTATGCGCTCAACTTTGGCGAGAACGTCCTTTCCGTCGAAGACATCTTCGCGGAAGACGACATCCTCAACGCGTCGAACATGCAGTTCTACAGCATCCAGCCGCAGATCCGCAGCGCGGTGAACGCTGGCGAGTGGTCGGATTGGGTGGATTACGTGCCCGGCCTGATCAACGCTCGCTTCTTCGATGTGCGCCTGGTGTTGGAGACGCGCAATCCGCTGATCGTGCCCTTCGTCGAGTCGTTCACCTGGACGGTCGACGTACCGGACCTGATCCAGCGCGGCGAGCTCGTGACTGTACCTGTGGGCGGATTGCACATCGTCTACGACAAGTGGTTTCACGCCACGCCCAACGTGCAGATCACTTGGCTCAACGCCTTAAACGGCGATCGCTACGTTCTATCGAATCAAAGCGAGCAAGGCTTCAGCATCGTTTTCTATAACGGCACCACGTCGGTCTCCCGACAAATGAATCACATCTCTCAGGGATATTGAAATGACGCAATTTGCGATTCAGGTATCGGAGAACCCTCCGCTATCTGGGCTGGCGCTCGTCCAGCAATTAAACCGCGCGCTGCAGACGCTGGGCACCGACTTCGCCGGTACGATCGATCCGGCCCAGTTCGCCGGTGCCTTCATGACGTGGGCAGACACAGCGAACGGGCTGGTGAAGCGGCGCAATGCGACAAACACCGCATGGGTTGAGATCGCAGGCCTGTGGGATCGGGCTTTGAAGATCGCCAGTGCGGCGGAGGGGATCGGCGGCAGCGGAACGACGGCACTCAGCCCGGCCGGCCTTGTGAACTATTTCGGCCAGAACCTCAACGAGGCCCAAAGCACGATGAAATTTCCCAACGGGAAGATTCTGGAGTGGGGCTACTCGCAGGGCACGGGTGACTTCTACACGTTTTTCCCCGTCGCGTTCCCCAACCGATGCCAGTCAGTGACTTCCCCCGGCCACCCAGCAATTTACGGTGTCCGTCCGCGATCTGAGCGCGGCCGGGTTCAACGCCGGCAACCGCCTCATCACTACGACCGTGGCGAATGTGAACGCGGGCTTCTATTACCTGGCTTTTGGAGACTGAGACATGTGGTTCTCGAAGGAACACGGCTTTACCGAGGACGAGCGCGAGGGCTCGGTGGATATCAGCGAAGATCAGTACGCTGCTCTGCTTGCTGCAAACGCGCAGGGCTATGCCCTGGACGTCATCGGCGGCGAGGCCGTCGCCATCACGCCGCCGGCGCCGACCGCTGAAAGTCTGCGGCCGCAGGTCTCCATTGCGATCGAGACTTGGCGCGATATGGAAGAGCGCGCGGGCGTGAAGTTCGACTTTCAGGGGCGGCAGCACGACGGGGGCGAAAAGTCGCGCCTGCGGCTGCAGGACGCGGTGGCATCCGGAATCGGAGCATCGGGCCAGTTCTTCTGGACTGACGAGACCAACGACGATGTGCCGATGGACAGCGACGCGCTCAATGGCCTGTACGCCGCGATGATGGCCGCGCGCGTGGCGCAGGGCTTCAATATCCATATCCGCCAGCGACAGATGAAAGAAGAAATCGCAACGCTCGACGTGGACGCGCTCGATTCCTACCAGGTGGGATGGCCAGATCCGCCCGAAGAAACGCCCGACCCCGACCAGCCCGCCTAGCGCGGGCTTTTTTACGCCTGGAGGATTGATGCTCAAAGAAGACTTCGCTGCGGCAACGGGGCTGCCAGCGGCAACCGCCGACAAGTGGTACGACCCCGTCGAGCGGGCCATGATGGAGTTCGCAATTGCCTCGCCACAGAGAGCAGCGATGTTTCTGGCGACCATTGGGCATGAAACGATGGGCTTTATGCGCCTGTCCGAGATATGGGGACCCACCGATACCCAAAAGCGCTACGAAACCCGCGCCGACCTCGGCAATACCCGCCCGGAGGCGATCCGTATAGCTGCGGCTCACGGTTCCACGCCGGGATCGTGGTGGCGTGGGTATGGCGGTATCCAGATCACTGGCTACGACAACCATAAATCCACAGGCGAAGCTCTCGGGTACGACCTGCTCAACGACCCGCAACAACTTACCGAGCCGATAAAAGGCATGCGCTCTGCAGGGCGGTGGTGGCAAAACAATGGATGCGACGAGATCGCCGACACCGGCGATTTTTTGCGCCTATCCATTCGAGTGAACGGCAAGAACAGAGACGGACTACCCAACGGGTGGGCCGATCGTCAACGTCGGTATAAGGCGGCAATGGCCGTGTTGGGGTAGGGGATGGACTGGCAAACGGGTATTTATGGGGCGCTAGCGGCGGCGGCGGTTGGCGTACTTGGGAAGTATCTCGTGCCGCTGCTCATGCGGACGCTGGAAAACAGTGTCGCGAACGCCACCGCATCGGGCGGCATCTTGGCCACCATCGCCGCCGAGCGCGACCAGTGGAAATTGAAAGCGGAAACGCTCGACAACGCCTTGCAGGAAATGCGTAAAGAGTGGGCGACGATGAAAAGTGATTTCGGGCGCCTTCGATATCAACTTAAAGAGGCGCGCGAGACAATCGCGAGCCTGACGGGCAAGCCATTGTCCAAAGAGGACCAAGATGATGAGTAATCTGATCGCGCACATTTGCCGATGCGACATCCATCAAGCCGATCGCCTGCAGTTGATGATCAAGGTCTGGATGGCGTACCTCGGCCTGATTTTCATCGGTGGCGTGGTGCTCGGTGCGCCGCTGTACGTTTGGTTCGATCGTGAACGTCTGGAAGCTCGGGGCATGTACCAGGCGGAGAATCAGCGCATGCAGGATATCAACCGGCAGCTTCTATTGATCATCGAGCAGCGTCTGCCGGCTATCGCGGAGAAAGCCGGCGCCGCTGCCGAGACGGCCCAGGAAGCTGCTGATACTGCAAAGGACGCGGGAAGCCGGGTTAAGGGGGCTGCGAAGACAGCGCGTGGTGCGGCGACTACAGCAAACGCGGCGGCCACAAGCGCTAGATCGGCGGCATCTACGGCAAAGGGTGCGGCGGAAGAACTCTCTGAGGCGTTGACACCTTCGACGCCGAAACCTTCGGGCGAGGTGCCGGCATGGCTGGATACGCCCTAGTCAAACGTTTCTGGCCGGTGCTGGTAGTAGTCGCCATTCTCGCCGCTGTCCTGCTCGCCTGGCGATACGACCGAGCGCAGCAGTACGCCGATGGCTATCAGCAAGCAAAGTCCGATGCGTAAGCGCTGAGCGTTCAAATCGAAAGAGCGACACAACAGGAGGCCGATCGTGCCGATGCTCAATACCGCGGCGCCATCATGGCGCGCGAAGCTGTTCAAAAAACTGTTGCCACTCAGCGTGCTCGTATTGACGGGCTGCTCGACCAGCTACGCCGTCGATCCAAGACTGCCGGCACCAGCAGCGGATCTGATGGCGCCGGTACCGACTGGATCGGAGTACTTGGAAGCTGTGTCGCGGAATATGAGCGCTTGGGAGGCGATGCTGCAAGGCTCGCCGACAAAGTGAATGGGCTTCAGGGTTTCGTTCGATCATTGACGCCCTAGCGCCCAGGCAAAGGTGCCGATCCGCTCCAGCGCAACTGGTTGCGCAAGTAAGCAGCCAGTTGGAATGGAGTACTGCGCGATCACGAAGCCGATCTGCGTTACGGCGACGACCGGTTCACCGATTCGACTGCACCGTCAGATCCTTTCGCATAACGAGCGCGGCAAAGCTCTCTGCCGATGATAGTTTGTAATGCCTATTGCTTTTATTCGCATAGATGCGAAGGAAAAACAAGCATGCATACGCAACGTAGCATCCGGAAAGACCCTCGGCACAGGAGGCGCAATACGATGCTGGCAGGAGAATCATATGCCGAATGAAGTCATCGAGGCCGCCAAAAAAGAGGTCTCCTGTGCAACTGAAAACTATCTGGCCACGGTCGAGAATGCGAAGGCACCCATAGCTTCACGTTCCTATGCCAAGTATGTACAGGCCGCGTTTGAACTGCGTAGAAGCAAAATTTTGCTCGAAAGGGCGCTGAAGGAAAAGGGTGGATCCGCACAACTCGACGATTGTCTGCTAAGGCCGGATAGTCCCTGCAAAATCTACCCCTGAAAAGCTCGTTCGACGTGGCTAAGGCGGATTAGAGGGAATGCGCCGTGTTGGTCCGCCGGGGCCTTGCCCCGATGCCAGAAATTTCGCATCCCCTACCTCTGAGATTGCCGGCTAGCTCGCCAAGCGAAAGATCATATCTGCCTGCTCTTCAATTTCGCGTTCGAAAGCGGCGAGGACCTCTGCGCTATCAATGCCCTGAAGCTTTTCAGTTGAGCGTTCCACCTCCTCGACGAAGTGGCGCTTCAACTCCAAAATTTGGCTGGGCGAAAGGGCGCGAATGAGGGCAAGCATCAAAGTCCGCTGAGCGATCAATCTACCTTGGACGTGTTCAGTCGACGATGAGTCGGACATTTGTGAATCGCTTTGAACGGTAGGGTGGACGCACGTAAGGAGATTGCGTGCGACGGCGACTCTTGTAGCCAGCGTGTACGCTCTCAATGCTGGCACGAAAGACGTGTCTATATTAGCAAGCGCCCGAACCCGATGGCTAGCTTGATGGAGCATGAGCGTAGCAGCCAAGTCGCCTTCTCGCCTGACGGCGGCGCTGCTGACCAGCTTAAGCGCGACTGGCTGCGCAAGTAGGCAGCGGGTGGGCTTCGAATACTGTTCGATTGCCAAGCCGATCTACCTATCGGGAAAAGATCACTTCACGAATTCAAGCGCAAAGCAAATCCTCGGTCACAACGAACGAGGCAGAGCTTTGTGCGAATGGTGAAGCGTTAGGCTGCACTAGCGCTGGGAGGTCCGGTAGGTGCAAGCACATCACAAGCGGTAGGGGGGAGAGTGCATCGTGGTTCTGCAGGACTCTAAACGATGTCAGTTGCATCGAAGATCTCCAGCCATGAAATGAGCGAGCTTGCGTTCATAGGTTTCGCTATGAGGTAGCCCTGTACCTCGTCACATCCCCATTCCCGCACGAGTTGCAATTGCTCCTGAGTCTCGATCCCCTCAACGACCGTCTTATAGCCAAGTCCTTTAGCAGCAGTGATGACCGTCCTCAGTAATTGCTTTGCCTTTACATCGCTTTCAACTTCCGAGACGAATGATTGATCGAGCTTGACAGTAGATGCAGGAAGTTGCCTGAGATAGGCCCAGTTGCTATATCCCGTACCGAAATCATCGATGGCCATCTCGAGGCCAAGATGACTGATCCGTTGAAGCACACGCCGAGTGTCCTCGCCGTTTCTTATGATGGCGCTTTCGGTAAACTCCAGCCCTAAGTCCGAAGGGGAAATCATCTCCTTCTCAATGAGCCGCTCAAGCTCTGCAACGAACTCTGTGTCCTGCAAATCTTCGGCCGAGACGTTGATCCCAATTTGAAGTTTTAGACCTTCTGATCTCCAAGCGGCTTGCTGGCGCACAGCTTCAGCAAGGACCCATCGCCCAAGCGGTTTAATCAAAGCGGTTTTTTCTGCTAGCGGAATAAACTCACCGGGGCTGATGCTTCCCAGGGTTGGATGGTTCCAGCGAAGTAATGCTTCGACCGAATTGCACTTTCCAGTACGCAGATTCATTCTGGGCTGGAAGGCAAGCCAAAACTCATTCCCTGACTGCAGGGTATGCGCTAGCGAGCTTAGCAATTTGAATGCTCGCAATTGTGCTGAGTCGAGAATTGGGTCATGCCAAGCAATGCCGACTTTGCGACGGCGGGCGTCATCGGCCGCACTAACGATGAGGCGAAGCAAGTCATTGCTGCTAGTGTCCTCGGGACCGAGATCCAGCACTCCTAAGGCAAGATCGGACTGTACCGGTATTCCTTTACAGTCAATCGGTGTTTTGAAGCACTTCAGAATGCGCTTCAGAAGCGCAGGCGCATTTCGTCGGTTCTCTCCGAGCAAAATAAAGGCAAATCTTGTTGGACTGATTTTGTATAAAGTGGCCCCATCAGGCAGTACCTCGAAGAATCTGTCGCGCATAGCCAGCATTAGATCGTTCGTGAAGGTGTACCCCAGCGTTTTGATGACGTCATTCAGAAAGGGCAAAGATTGCATGTCGGCTGCCACGGCCATTACACGTTTGCCGTCTTTGAGACTTTCTCCGACATCCATCTGCAGACGGGTGCGGTTGTAGAGTCCGCTCGGCTCATCCACGAACGAGTCGATTCTCAGAGAATCTATGCGCGCCATCACCATGTCACGCATATGTTCGAGCATCGTGCGCTCTTGCGGTGAAAGCGCAGGCCGTGGCTTGGTGTCGATGATGCAAAGGCTTCCAAGACCTAAACCATCAATGGTGATTAGTGGTGCACCCGCGTAATACCTGATGTGTGGAGGATTCAGCACCAAAGCATTAGACTCAAATCGAGGGTCGGCAAGCGAGTCCAGGACCTCCATGATTTGTCTTGTCTGGATCGTGTAGTTGCAAAATGCATCTTGCCGTGCCGTCTCGGCTCTACTGATGCCGATTTTCGCCTTAAACCACTGTCTCTGTTGATCGAGGATTGAAATCAAAACGATAGGGGCATTGAAGTAGTGCGCGGCAGTTTTGACAATTAGATCGAAGACTTTATCGCTGCTGTTTTCCGTGAGTCGAAGGTCGTCAACTCGAGTTTGCCGCGCCGCTTCAACTTGCGCGTCCAGGTTGGTTGGAAAACTAGGCCCGTTCATTACATGCTGCCTATTGAGAGAATGCGTTTTCCGATGGCCATGATTTGCTCCGGGCTGGAATAGGAACACGACGTTGCAGATCGTGGGGGATGCAGAGATCACCAGCACATCGTACTTTAGTAGCCGTCCTTATCTGCTAACTTACAGCGTGTTTCAGATTTTTCAATGAAAATCAAGCATTTATACGCAGGGTAGCATACGGAAAAACCGTTGGCGCTCTTACGGCAATAAGATGGCCGCCAGGAGATTTTCAATGAAACGACAATTGATCGAGGCCGCCAAGAAGGAAGTGGCCTGTGCAACCGAAAACTATCTGGCTGCAGCGGAGTTTGCAAGGGCGCCAATGGCCTCCCGGTCGTATGCGAGGTACGTGCAAGCCGCAGTCGAGCTGCGGCGGAGCAAGGTTCTTCTTGAGCGGGCAATCGGCGCGAGAGGGCGCTCGGCCCAGATTGAACACTGCTTGCTTCAGCCGGAGAGTCCGTGCGAAAGGCGAGAGAGAGACGACAGTACTTCTGAATGAGCGCATGAGACGCCTTCGAGAGGACGTGCTGATGTGCTGAGCGGCGTCGAGATGGGAAGGCTGAAAATGCGCCAGCGTTATGGGGTCGGCGCTTTCTTGATTTCGCGAGTCGCTTTTCGCAGTTCCAGTTGGTCTTCGACCAAGGCAGCAAGGTCGCGCAAAGCCCGCTGGTCTTCAATACTCAGACCAGATCGCGGAACCGTGTCGATGACACAGAGGGTTCCAAGAACGAAGCCAACAGGGCTGACCAACGGGCACCCGGCATAAAAGCGAATATGCGGCGTGTCCGTGACAAGCGGGTTGTCGGCGAATCGAGGGTCTGCTTGACTATCGGGAACGATAAGTAGGGCTCGGCTCGTAAGAGCATGCGCACAAAACGATGAAGCCCGAGAAGTCTCTGTCGCTTCGATTCCTACGCGTGCTGGAAAGAATTGACGCTCAGACTCCACCAGCGAGACGAGAGAAATAGGGACGCGAAAAAGGTGCTTCGCGATGCTTACGATCCGGTCAAGCCCGACATGGACGAAACCATCTTTCATTTCGTACTTCTTTAATTCGTTGATTCGGTCTATCTCAACGTATTCAGAGCGGCGATACATGGGGGAGATGTCTAAAGGTGGAGAGTTTAGAGCATCATACTTTAGTCGCACGCCAGAGGGCCGGGGCGCGTCCGAGCGTTGAACTCGTGGTTGGCGCGACTGGCTGCGCAGGTAGGCAGCCAGTCGGATTGGAGTGCTGCTGGATCGACCGGCCAATTTAGGTGGCTGCCGAAGACCAGTTTACGGATCCCACCGCGCGGCAGATTCTTAAGCACAACGAGCGGGGCGTGTGCTGTGCGATTGGTAGCTCCTAGTGCGTCAACGACCGTATAGGGATCCGCGCTGTGTTCCGCCTGTGCCGTTGTAGGGGTTAACATTTCCCTTAGTAGAGTAGTTGTTATTCAGCGATGAGTCTGGCATTGAACGCTGATAGGGAGCAACGTAAGTCCCGTTACTTCGTGTGTGGCCCTGCACAGTGGTGCTGCTGTAATTCGATCCGGTTCCATAGCTCGGCATTGTTGTGCGCGGTACCTGATAAGAGGGGGATTGCGTCGGCCGTGGAGCTCCGTAAACGCTCTGATACTGCGCGAGTGCTGGCCACGACAACGACAACGTTACGGCGAGTAGTATTGCTTTAATAATTTTCATGGGGTCTCCTTGCTCGCCCGACGTATCTCCAGGAGCATCCTGAGACGTGTAATGGGCACACTAATGCTAGACCCGTGCCGTGTTCAGCAATTCGAGGAGAACGGGGCACAATATGCTTCATTCGAGCGCTGTGCAGCTTAGCTCGAGTTAGCGGTTTGACCGAAACTTAAGCGCGACTGGCTGCGCAAGTAGGCAGCCAGTGGGACTCGAATACTGCGCGATCGCGAAGTCGATCTACGTGGCTGTCGATGACGATTTCACAGATCCTACCAGCCGCCGATATTGGCGCACAACGAGGTTGGAAGAACACTCTGCGGGTGGCGAAACTAAATTCGTCTCATAAAAAACACCGAGGGTGGCTATTTTAGCGCCCGCAATTACTGCACTTTCTTACCCACTTGAATGTCCAAATCGAACGTAGGGTTGTGCAAAAATTAACCATCGCGGATAATGGTTCACCCAACGAGAAAAGCCCTTGCTGCAAACAAGGGCTGATTTCAAGGGTCAACTCCGTCAGACAGAAGCTAACTCAAACGTGACAGTGCGAATTTTGCTTCTTGATGACGGTACCGTCAACAAGCTTTACAAATGTAAAGGTATCTATGATGCATTGTCGCACTTTCGCACGACGCCCTATTAGCTCGAAAATGGAGGCGTAGGGCGCCATGGTCAATTCATTTAAAAACAAAGACTTAGTGGCAAAAATGCCCTGCAAGGGTGCCAACCTGTCGCAGAACAAATTCGACTTTGCCATCCATGCCTCTGCCGAGGTCGACGGCATTGGAATGGGAGTTTTGACTGATGGCACACCGTTTTTGACGGGTCGCGGTTTGGCCAGCCTCTGCGGTGTCAGTCCCAAGCAGATTCAGGGAATAGGGTACGAGTGGCTAAGCGAAGTTCAATCCCCTCGCGTAACCAAGCTCAAGGAGCTGTTGGGACAACGGGGACTCAGGCTGAGCGAGCCCTACGTGGCCGTGACGAAGCCCGGATTTGCTGACTTTCATGCTTACCAGGACACGCTATGTTTAGCCGTACTTGAATACTATGCGTTCGAAGCGGGAGCTAACGTAAAGGACGCGGCAGTACAGAATTTCCGCCGGCTGGCAGGGCAGGCTCTCCGCGACTTTATCTACAAAGAAGTCGGATATACCGGTGTGCCAGTAATTGAGCCGACCTGGAAGCCGTTCCATGATCGAATTTCAATGGTTCACAATTCGGTGCCTGTCGGTTATTTTGGCGTTTTTCACGCCATCGCAGACATCTTTGTAGCTTTAGGCGAGGGAGGGGTTTTCACCGACAGCTCCTTCATCCCTGACGGAAGCGTGGGCTCGCATTGGTCTAAGCATTGGGTGAGGATTGGTGGCGACAACCAGTTCGGATGCCGCATTCACTATCCTCGTAGCTATCCCCCGGATTTCCCGCAAGCAATGTCCAATCCACAAGAGGCTTGGGCTTATCCCGAGATGTCGCTTGGCGAGTTTCATCGGTGGCGCCGTGAAGATTACGTCGGTAAGGGCGCTCTGAAAACCTACTTAACCTCTAAAGAGCGACAAAAGGGGCTGCCGGTCGGGTTCGCTGAAAAGGCAGTTGCAGCGCTCTCGCCACCTGCTCCTCGCGCCCTCGGTTAGTAGCAACTAGTTAGTCGAAGCCCGCCATAGCGCGGGTTTTTTTGTCTGTCCGATAAGCGGCTACTAGCTCAACAATTCTTCCATTGCATCCGGCATCTGGTACCGCGAGCTACCGACCTCGGCGCGCACTTTGTGCCAGCGGTATGCATCAGGGGGCAGGGCGGCCGCAATAATTTCGCGCGCTTGCTCGGCCGTGGTGGCCGGGTCTGCCCATTGACGCGCAAGCGCCGGCGGCAGCACGACTGGGCGGCGGTCGTGGATGTCGACCATCCCGCCGGCTGAGTCGTCGGTCACAATCGCCATGCCGTGTTCGGCGTCGGTCTCGGCACCTGGGCGCCACGCGCAGATCGCCGCCATCATGATTGGCTCATCAGCTTCGGAATGGATGAACCAGGGCTGCTTACTGCCTTTTTCGCCCGTCCATTCGTACCAGCCGTCGGCTGGTACCAGCATGCGGCCGTGTTCAAACGGGCCACGCCAGAATGATTTCTTGGGATCGAGAATGGTGTCCAGGCGCGCGTTGCTCACCGGGGCGCGATTGAACCACATCGGTTTGTAGCCCCAGAAAAGCTGTGTCGCCTCAGGGTCGCCGGTCAAGCAGTGGAACGCCAGCGGCTTCGTGCCTGGCGGCACGGTGTAGCGCGGGCCCAGTGCGTCAGGCAGGCTGTATGAGTTCCACGCGATCGTTTCCAGATAGTCGGCGACGGCGCGAGATTGGGCGATGCGTCCACACATTTCTAGCTACCGCACTCGCTCGATCGCTGTGTAGCGGAGCCTTGATACAGCGTTCCAACTGCAACCCGCAGATCGTTCAGAGTGTAGGGCTTGCTCAAGAAGAGGGATTTAATGGGAAGAGCCCAATCTCCGCCGTAGATCTTCGACGCGTAACCACTGACGTAAATGATCGGCAACTTCATGTGTAGACCCCGGGCGGCGCCTGCAAGGCGGAAGCCGTCAAGCCGAGGCATTTGGATGTCAGTAATCATCAGGTCAAGATGTCCTTGCCGAGCAATCCAATCGAGCGCTTCAAATGGACAAGTTGCGATCTTCACCTGGAAGCCCAATTCGTCTAACCGATCGGCAGTCAAGTCAGCGATGAGCGCCTCATCATCCACTACGAGTGCAAGTGGCTTTGGACAAGATTGCATAATATTTAGGGCCAGTGAATCGAGCCCGAGACGTAAAAATCTGCAGACTGACCACGGGTTCGTCCGCCAGTTGCTCTTTTTGGTGCGATCAGGAGGGCACTTCAACACCCCGAAGCCACCTTCTCAGCAATTCCGCGGCCCGCTTACTTTTATGTACAATCGACCGTGCTGCCGCATCGTCGAAATGCACCATCAAGTAGTCCCTTCCACAACGGATACGCTCGCTATGAACGAGATGTTTTGGCTGACTGCCGTGTCAATTTGGGCGGTAGGAATGGTGTTGGCTTGTATGCACTTTCGTCGCTGCGATCGTCTTGAGCATTCAATTGCGCGGTCGAAGCGGCGGGGCGAAAAAATGGTTGATGGCAGTGGTCCCTATTTTGTGCGCTACGCTTGGTCTCGAATGATCTGGATTGAACGCTTCCCATCTCGCCGTGCGAAGCGCTCCCGCCAACGCCAACTCGATGCAATGGACGATGTTTACATCCTGGCGCACGGAACGACGAAGCCATTCGGTTGGCACTGGTGAAGCGCACCTCCAGCTTCGCCCCACACTCCTAGCTCGGCTGACGATATTTTAACGTGCAAAGCAAGTCGCCAACCCCGTGCATTCAAGCGTCACAGCGGCCCATCCGACGAAGTTTTGACCTTGCTCCATCGCTTCAGTGCCGCCTCACGCGCCGTCGTAGGAGTGAATTCATGCGCCAAGCCCATTGCATGGGCGGTGGTTCCGCCTTGCGATGAAATCCGCGCAAGCTTCTTTGGGGCGACAACTGCAAACCCCCTTGAGCGAGTAGCGATTTTCGGCTGTTCGTCGGACGAAGGACTCGCCTGCTTACTGTTTTTCATCAGCATCTCCCATTTGACGCGCCGACATCGCATCTTTTATTCCTGATCTTCTAGGCGTCAGGATTCAACGCGCTCAGCACGACACGCAAGCCAGAAAACGTTGCTGTACTTGCCTTTTTTCACCTTTTGCGGCTTGTAGAAGATCCGCACGCGCCCAGCGTGGCCTGCATCGATCTCAGCCACATATTCGCGATCCCCGGCCAATTCCGCAAAGGGAAGGTCCTTTGATGCTTAGGACACGTATTCGCCCGGGACTCGGCCCAAAATTCCGTTTTCTGACATGGCAGCCTCACTGTATGGATATACAGTATATGCGGTGCCCGTTTTGTGTCCAAAGTAGGTCGTTTTACGTTGAAAAAGGTACAATTCAACGCTTGCGCTTGGCGTGGCTGGCACTGCAAGTTGTTGAAGTTAAAGGGTTTGTTGTATTGCCGTTTTAAAGCATCTTGGAATCATAATCCGAAGGTTCCCCTGTTTGAGTCTGGAGGCGCCAGCAAGATTTGGACGTCGGAAACTCAATGCTTGAGCGGGTTCCCTTAATTTTTTTTGCATTTGTGGTGCATTTACGGTTGGCTGCTCTTTGTCCGAATTAGGTTGCACTTCGGTGGCAATGAGTCCATCGACGCTCCCGCTCGCAGTCGTGACGGTGAGCAGAATCTCAGCGACATTGCGGAACTAGCTAGTTCTGCGCCAAGGTCCATTGTGCGCCTCTGCTAGAGTCGATCACGCTCGCGCCCGAATCTAAAGGGCTTTTATCGACCAAGAGACTTCAAAATTTCATGGAGCTGAGTCATCTCGGAACCGACATTCCACTGTGAAAATGGAGCGACCGGAAACATCGGTTGGAAATGCGTACGCAGGGCAGGCTACTGCCGTGCAATGCCAATCAACTCAGCCATAGAGCGTGCTTTTGTAAATCCAGCCAGACTGTTGGAGCTTTACCCTGAGTAAGCTTCCATCCGCCACGAGGCATCTGTTCGTAAGCCAAGCTTTCGCATGCGAAAGTTCCATACTTCGAGGCATATCGCCGTTTCCCATGAAAAAAACTTGGACTGAATTGCTGCCCCTCACGTCAGCCACAGGCTAGTGTGCGTTAGCTGTCCAGAAACTTGGGGGGTGGCGCAACTCCACTGCCGCTGCTGCTGCAGTGGGTCGCTGGTACCCATTCAGATGAGTATCGAGTCCTCGCTCAGTCTAATTCCGTGTCTGGCGGACGGTGTATGTGCCAGCGTTAACTCTATGAAATGGGCACACCAACCGTACTCTCGGGCACCAAATTGCCGAATTATTTCCCAATTGACGTTTACAGCAATAGCCGCCCACAATCTTACATACTTCTGGGTATGTAAGATTCCGCTCAGAAACTGCGTTTTCGGACCTGTATTCGAACCTCCGCTATGCTGCCTAGCCCCTCTAAGATCCTACAAAGTTGGGAAATTGAGCGCCGCCCAAGAAGCTATCTCAAGATAGCGCCCGCGCCAGTATCGACAACTGCTATTGCAGTGACCTATTTCGATGGATTACGCCGACCTTGCCGGCTTGGTGCTACGGTAACGCCTCTCCAGCAACCCTTCGAGATATCCCTATGAAACCGAATCCGGCGACCGATGATGTGTTGCGGGTCGCGTTGGTGACAGGCTCCACGTCCGGTATCGGCGCAGCCATTGCGCATGTATTAAGTGAAGCGGGCTATACGTTAATAATTCACTCGAGAAACTCTGCGGAGACCGGGCGCGCGATGGCTGCCGAAATGAAGCAGGCTATTTACGTTCAAGCTGATCTAGCGCTCGAAGCCGACCGGGTCAGACTTATTAACGAGGCAATCGCGGCATGGGGGCAATTGGACGTCTTGGTTAATAATGCCGGCATCAGCAAAGTCATTCCCCACGGCGACCTTGCCGCGGCTAATTCGGCCGTTTGGCACGAACTTAACGAGGTCAATGTGGTGGCGCCGTTCCACCTCGTCGCATTGGCCGAGTCGGCGTTGCGCGATGCTGCCCGTCACCGTCGGGCAGGGTGCGTCGTAAATATCAGTTCGCATGCCGGCATCCGTCCCAAAGGTGCATCGATTCCCTATGCGGTAAGCAAAGCAGCGCTGAATCATATGACCCGCTTGCTCGCGGTATCACTTGGGCCAGACATTCGCGTCAATGCTGTAGCCCCTGGTTTGGTCGACACACCGATGACCGCGGATTGGACCAGTGCACAGGCGTTGTGGCGCACTCGTGCCCCGATGCGCAGGGCCGCCAGCCCCAACGACATCGCTAAAGCTGTCGCCTTGCTGGTCGAATCAGATTACTTGACCGGCGAGATACTCCTGTCAGACGGCGGATTGAATCTGACGTAGGTTCGCCTGTGCCGGTGGATAAGGGGAAGGCAGGGTCACCTTGTTTCGCGGACTTGCCCGAACATGGCCATTTCCCCTAAGAATCACCATGCTGTTGCAATGCTGCAATCTTGAGCCGCGTCATATTGAATTTCACGCGCGGTATACCAAGGTTCTGCTAAGCTCACGCGCCTGCCAAACATAGTTTTACATTTGGAATGACGGGTGACCTGCCCGGTCCAATTCGAGAGAATTCATGATGAATGAAAATCAAGTCCTTTCAGCAGTGTTGAAAGAAAATGCAGACAGCCTGATCGATTCCTGGCTGTACGATCTCGAATTGCTCGACGCCAGCGAGCGTCGCGCCGTGGCGACCGAGGCTCGCGATATCCTGCGTGCCCTCGATACTGCTGTCCAGGGCGGCAACGAAACTGCGACGCTGAAAGGGGCCGCCGGCTGGGCGCCGATGCGTGACCGCCTTGCCGCGCTGTCGAAATCCCGTGCCGCGAAAGGGCAGTCGGCGGGCGACACCAGCCATTTTCTGCTGGCGCTCAAAAAGCCGCTTTTCAATATCACCCAGCAACTCCTGGCATCCAAGCCGGGTGAGCTGGCTGACGCACTGCTGGTCATGTCGACCGCCGTCGATCGGTTAGCGCAGCACACCGTGACGGTGTACCAAATGGCCCGCGAAGACGTGATCCGCCGTCAGCAGGAAGAGTTGCTGGAACTGTCGACGCCGGTGGTGAAGCTCTGGGATGGCGTGCTGGCCGTGCCGATGATTGGCGTGCTCGACAGCAATCGCACCCAGATCGTGATGGAAACACTGCTCCAGAGCATCGTCGATACCGGCGCGGACATCGCCATCATCGACATCACGGGCGTACCCACGGTCGATACCCTGGTTGCCCAACATCTATTGAAGACCGTGACAGCCATTCGCCTGATGGGTGCGGAATGCATTATCAGCGGTATTCGCCCGCAGATTGCGCAGACGATCGTGCATCTGGGCATCGATTTGCAAGGCATCACCACGAAAGCCACGTTGGCCGACGCGCTGGCGCTGGCGTTGCGCCAGAACGGCTGGCGCGTTTCCCGGGAAGCCTGATCATCATGGACCGCATTCCAATTCTTCGCATGGGCGCAACCCTGCTGGTGACCATCCAGGTCGACATGCAGGATCAGACGGCGCTGGCCTTGCAGGATGACCTGGCGGCGCAGATCATCAAAACCGGCGCCGATGGCGTGATGATCGACATCTCGGCGATGGAAATGGTCGATTCGTTCGTTGGCCGAATGCTGACGAACATTTCGAGCATTGCGCGCATTCTTTCGGCCGCAACGGTGGTCGTCGGCATGCAGCCCGCCGTGGCGATTACGCTCGTCGAACTTGGGCTTTCGCTGGATGGCGTGCGCACGGCGCTCAACGTCGAGCGCGGCATGGCCATGCTGGAAAAGTCCCGTCAGGGGAATGATCTTGGCCGTTGAGCCTACGGGTACGCTTCCCTTGCAGTCCGAGCAGCACATCGTCGCCAGCCGTCAGATGGTGCGCACGCTGTGCCAGGACCTGAAGCTTTCTCTGGTCGACCTCACGAAAATGGTGACGGCGGCGAGCGAACTGTCACGCAATACGCTCATCCACGGTGGCGGCGGGCAGATGCGTTGGGAGTTCGTCGAACGCAACGCGCGTCGAGGTCTGCAATTGCACTTTGAAGATCAAGGGCCGGGCATTGCCGACCTGACGCTCGCCATGTCGGACGGCTGGACGAGCGGCAGCGGCATGGGCCTTGGCCTTCCAGGCAGCAAGCGTCTGGTGAACGACTTCGAAGTCGCTTCCACCCCGGGTGTCGGAACTCGCGTGAGCATAACCAAGTGGAAGTGATCCGCGGCTGGACGCATACGGCTTTTCCGATCGAAGACGAGAGCCGCATCGGCGAGGCGCGTCGATTTGCCGCGCGCGCGGTTGAGTCATGGCAATGGAGCGCTGACGATGCCGGGCGACTGGCACTGGTCATCACCGAACTCGGCACCAATCTGCTGCGCCACGCCGTCAATGGACGACTGTTCATTGCCGCCCGTGCGGACGTGGCTGAAGTCGAGATCCTGTCCATCGATGAGGGGCCGGGGATGGACGATTTGCCCACATGCATGACGGACGGGCATTCATCCGGAAGCACGGCGGGTATCGGGATGGGTGCCGTGAAACGGCTATCCAACGAATTCGATATCCACACGGCGACGCCTGCGGGAACCGTCATCGTGGCACGGGTGCGTGCGGGCCGGGAGACGGGTCTGTCGGCGACCGCTCCGGTCATGCGGCTCGGCGCGGTGTGCCTGCCAGCACCCGGAGAAATAGAATGCGGCGACGCCTGGGCCGCAGGCTGGGATGACGCACGCATCGCACTGACGATCGTTGACGGACTAGGCCACGGTCCCGAGGCCGCGAAGGCGTCGTCGGCAGCCGTCGATATCTTTGCTGCGGCGCCCGGTGCGAGCATTCAGGACATCGTCCAGCGCACACACATCGGTCTTCAAGCCACACGCGGCGCCGCGTTGTGCGTCGCCGCCGTCGACATCGCCGCGCGCAAGCTCACTTATGTGGGTGCCGGCAACATCGTCGGGCGCGTCGTATCCGGCGTATTCGACAAATCCCTCGTCACCCAGCACGGCACGGCCGGCGCGCAGATTCGCAAGCCGGAAAGTGCGGACGTCGACATTCCTGAGCATGCACTCGTGATCTTTCACAGCGACGGTCTGGCTGCCCGCTGGAAGCCGGAAACGATCCAGCCCCTGCTGCGACGCGATCCGTCCATCATCGCAGCCGTTCTGCTGCGCGACCACTCTCGCCTGCGCGACGACGCGACCGTCGTTGTGCTGCGCCTGAATGCCTAGGACGACCATCATGCCCACGCCCGCCGACTCGCAAGATTGCCTGCCCATGGCGCAGGAATTGGCCACTGCCCGCCAGCAGCTCGATGCCCTGCGCGAGGAACTGGATGAAACCAACCGTGGGGTGGTCGCGCTCTATGCCGAGCTCGACGCCCAAGCTGAACAGCTCAGACGCGCGACGGAACTGAAAAGCCAGTTTCTGGCCTACATGAGCCATGAGTTCCGCACGCCGATCAGCTCGATTCTCAGCATCACACGCCTGCTCACGGATCGCATCGACGGACCGTTGACCCCCGAGCAGGAGAAACAGGTTCACTTCATCGAAAGCACCGCAACCGAGTTCTCGGAAATCGTCAACGATTTGCTGGATCTGGCGAAAATCGAGGCCGGCCGGGTCGATGTGTCGCCTGAGTGGTTTGAGATGGTGGATCTCTTTTCCGCGTTGCGCGGCATGTTCAAGCCCGGTCTGATCAACCCCGACACCACCCTGATCTTTGAAGAGCCGGTGGATATTGGCCGCATCTACACCGACGATCGCAAGCTCTCACAGATCCTGCGCAACTTCATTTCCAACGCGTTGAAGTTCACGCTGCAAGGCGAAGTGCGGGTGAGTGCCGTCAGGCAAGACGACCAATTCGTGCGATTTTCCGTGAGCGACACTGGTATCGGAATCGCTGCCGAGCATCACGGCGCGCTGTTCGACGATTACAGTCAGGTGGATTCGCCGATCCAGAAGCGCTTGCGCGGCACTGGCCTGGGGCTGTCGCTCAGCAAGCAGTTGGCGACGCTGCTCGGCGGCACCGTCGACGTCACCAGCGCACTGGGTGAAGGCTCCGTGTTCTCGATCACCGTGCCTGCGGTGCTTCCCGTTACCCACCCGACGGCTCCAGAATAAGCATGCCTTCACGACCGATGATCAGTGCGACCATAGACCGTTCGCTGCATACCGTTCTGGTAGTGGACGACAATCCCGCCACGCGCTACGCCACGGCGCGCGTCATCCGCGCGGCCGGCTTCCAGACCGAGGAAGCGGGAACGGGCACCGAAGCCCTCACGCTGGCGGGGAGGGGCGTGGCTGCCGTCGTGCTCGATGTGCACCTGCCCGACATCAATGGGTTTCAGGTGTGCAGCCGTCTGCGCGCGGACGATGCCACGATGACCCTGCCGATCATCCATCTTTCGGCGGCGTTCGTGGATAGCGCCGACAAGGTCGCCGGCCTGGACGCTGGCGCCGACGCCTATCTCGTGCATCCGGTCGAGCCGGCAGTCCTCATCGCGACCTTGCAGGCGCTGATTCGCGCCCGCATGGCGGAAGAACGGTTGCGCACCAGCGAGGCCCGGTTTCGCGCCATCTATGATCAGGCGCCGACCGGCATGGCGCTCATTGACGATCAGGGGCGGTTCGCCGATATCAACCCCGCGTTGATCGCCACGCTGGGACGTGGACGCGATGCCTTGCTGGGCCAATTGGTGAGTGCATTCGCACCGCCGGAAAAAGCGGCTTTCGTGCAATCGAGAATGGCACGGACGACAGCGTCGCCCAGCTCATGGAAAGAGAATTTTCCGCTGACCAAACCCGATGGCACCACCATTCGTCTGGAATGGACCGTGTCGACGCATATCGAGCCAGGCTTGCGCGTTGGGATCGCGCTCGACGTGTCGGAGCGCTACGAGCTGGAACGCCGCCGTCGCGAAGTCTTGGAGCGCGAGCAAGCCGCGCGATCCGCCGCAGAACAGCAAAGCCGCACCAAGGACGATTTCGTCGCCGTGCTGTCGCATGAATTGCGCAATCCGCTGAATGCGATCGGTGGCTGGGTGCATGTGCTGCTCGTAGGCAAGCGCACGCCCGAACAACTTGAGAAAGGCCTCTCGGCGATCGCGCGTAGTGTGAAAGCGCAGGCCCGTCTGATTTCGGACATTCTCGACGTATCCCGAATAAGCTCCGGCAAATTGCGTTTGCACCGCGAATGGGTGGCGCCCGAAGCACTCGTGACCGAATCGCTGGATGCCTTGCGCGTGCAAGCGCACAGCAAGCGCGTCGAGATTGTGCTGGAAATGCAGGATGCCGATGAGCCCGCATGGCTGGATGGCACGCGATTTCAACAGATCTTGTGGAACTTAACCTCCAATGCCATCAAGTTCTCCGAGTCCGACACACAGGTTGTGATTCGACTGGCGCGTGACGGCGATCTCTTGCGCGTGTCGGTCCAGGATTCTGGCCGCGGTATCCGGCCCGATTTTCTTCCGCATATTTTCCAACGCTTCAGCCAAAGCGAGTCGCCAGATAGCCGCATCCACGGCGGACTCGGCCTGGGGTTGTCCATCACCAAAAACCTTGCCGAATTGCACGGGGGCACGATCGCCGCCGAAAGTAAGGGCGAAGGGCAAGGCGCAGTGTTTACGGCGGTGTTGAAGGTCGTGCCGGATGGCGAGCTCGCAACGGTAAACGAATCGCACAGCGCGCACACGCCCGCGCCTGAACTCTCCGGTTTGCATGTGCTCGTGGCGGAAGATGATCCAGACGCACGTGAGATTCTCACACTGGTGTTGTCGGAAGCCGGTGCCACGGTGAACAGTGCGCCCAACTACGATGTCGCGATTGCCTTGGCCGGGCAACACTGGCCGGACGTCCTGGTAAGCGATATCGGCATGGCCGGGCGAGATGGCTACGACCTGATGCGTGCCTTGCGCAAACTCCAGATCGACCAGGGCAAGCCCGCAATATTTGCCGTCGCGCATACCGCTTTCACCCGAGAGCAGGATCGCGCGAAGGCATTGGAGGCGGGCTTCGACACGCATCTCGGCAAGCCGCTTCAACCGCATGCACTTATCGCACTGCTGCGCGACAAAGCGTTGAGCTTGGGAAACCAACGGGCTGGCGATATCTGACCGGTGCGTTGCTCTCGGGCCTTTTTCAAGCGTGCGTTGCTTGGACTGCGTTCACACCATGCTGGGGTGGCGCCACCCGAACCCATCGTGCAATAACAATGGCGGCGAGCAGCATGACAGCACCTGCCGTGACGAATACGCCGGTGACGCCGCCGAGCCCGAATACGAGTCCGCCTAACGCCGCACCAGCAGCGATTGAGGATTGCACAGCCGCCACAACCATACCTCCGGCAGTTTCCGCCTGATCCGGGACGGCGCGTGCGACCCAGTTCGACCACGCCACTGGAACGCCTCCGAACGCCAATCCCCACAAGGCAACCAACAATGCCAATCCCGTTGTTTGGACGGGGATCAACACCACGCCGAGGGCCGCGACGCCAACCAGCGCCGGCATCAAGACCAGGGTGGCACGCAGGCTACGTTCCATCAGCCAACCGGCCAGCAAGGTACCAACAAAATTGGCGACACCGAATCCCAACAGCATCAAGGACAGTCCGTCCACGTCGATCTGGGAAACGCTTTCGAGGGCCGGGCGAATGTACGTGAATATCGAATACTGGCCCGTATGTGCAATCACACAGCCCATCATGCCTATCGCAATACCCGGACGGCGTAGCAACGCTAATACCGATGCGGTATGCAGCGCTTTACGTGGTGCCATCGTAGGCAGTGTGAACCACTGAAAGATCAATGTCAGCGCTCCCACTGCGGCGGCGGCAAAAAATGCGCTGCGCCAGCCATAAAGCCCACCCAAATAGCTTCCAAGTGGAACCGAAACGACGGTTCCAACCGCGATACCGCTAAAGATGATGGAAAGCGCGCGCGGTACAAGCTTGGCCGGAACCAAACGCATGGCAACCGCCGCAGCCATGCTCCAGAACCCTCCCAAAGCAATGCCGAGCAGAATTCGCATCACTAACAAAACGATCAGACTCGATGACAGCGCCACAAGCAGGTTGGAGGCGATCATGAGTACGGAGAAGCTGAGCAGCACCACACGTCTATCGAACTTACGCGTCAGACGAGGCACTAGCAAACCGGCGAATAGCGCGACAACTGCCGTTACGGTCACTGCTTGGCCAGCCAACGCCTCCGATACGCCAAGGTCGAAGGCCATCGGTGTCAGTAAACTAGCTGGCAGGTATTCCGCCGTCAGCAAGCCGAAAACGCCCATTGCCAATGAAAAGACGGCCATCCAGGGTGGCGCAGCAGAAGCGTCGTCTGCAACGCCGTCGGGCACATCATCGATAACTTGATCACTCATCTTGAAACTTCCTAGTTTTCTATCGCAGCTGAAAGTCTAGGTTTGAACGTCAGGATGATCCATGATGCTAAGTCTTGATGTTTTGATCGAAACGCCGAAATGACTGAACAACTTCAATTTGCCGTGTCGTCCGACCTCATCAGTGAACTGCTGACTGGGATGCAGTTGCGTGGTGTTCAATACCGCCGTATTCAAACCGGGCCAACGTTTGGCCTGGGATTCGAAAATCGGCCAGGTCATGCGTACTTTCACTACGTCGCTGTGGGCACGGCGCTTCTACGTACGAATGATGGTGCGGTACACGAGCTATTGCCTGGCAGCGCGGTGTTCATTCCTCAAGGCGCGGCACACCAACTGTCATCGGATTTGGCGGGCTCATCTCAACCAATCGATATGTTTGACGCGATCCCCATCGGTGAGTCAGTCAGCGGTGTGGACACATGCCCAAGCACCCACCCCACCCCAAGCGCAGTGCTTTTCTACGGTTGCATGGCGCTGGATCTTGGTGGCATGCACGGACTTGGAAAGTTGATGCCTGACGTGATGGTGGCCAACACGGATGAACATCGTTATCCAGACTTGGCGCCAATTCTAAGTGCCATGAAGCGTGAAATTTGCTCTGGACGCATCGGTTTTGCGGGCATGTTGGCACGTCTTGCTGAGGTAGCGGCCGCAATGATCTTGCGTGGATGGATCGAATGCGGCTGTGAGAACGCGTCCGGTCTTGTCGCGGCATTACGCGACCCACGTCTCGCCCGTGCCATTCTGGCGCTCCATCGTCAACCGGGGAAAGACTGGACAGTTGCCGAATTGGCTGCTGAATCGCACATTTCGCGCTCGGTTTTCGCGCAACGGTTTCAGGCCACCATTGGCTTACCGCCTTTGCGCTACGCCACGGAACTGCGGATGCGTCTCGCCAGCCAATGGCTAGCCAAGGAAAATCTGTCGATCGACGCCGTCGCTGAGCGTCTGGGTTATGCGTCTCAAGCCGCATTCAGCCGGGCTTTCAAACGTGTACATGGTCAGCCGCCGGGAGCCAGTCGGCAGCTACATCCTTGATCAATATCGAGAGGATTGGGAAGCGGCAGTCCTTTGCCAAACCGTCGGATCGACCCACGCATCGATCCCTTCAAAAAGCGATCGGGATGCGCAGCGCCGCAGCTTCGCGGATCAGCCTTCCTTGATCGAGCTGCGCACGCATAGGGCTACATCGACTTCGCCTCCAGCATGTCATGAGGATAAGGATTCATGAACTCTCGCGTGCGCGCCGCGCCGCATGTCAACCAGTCGAAATAGCTTCCCTCTGGCAGGATCACGACCATGCGCTTTTCTTTTCCGGCCTGGTGATAGTCGCGAAAAAGCTGATGATCGTCAGCGTTGATTGTGAGCATGGTGTAGCTTTCGACCAGCTCGCCCTCAGGCGATCGCCAGCGGTCCCACAGACCGGCGACCCCAATCGGTTTTCCGTCGGCACGCGTGAACTTTGTGGGCACGCCTTTGCCCGAGCGCCAGTCGGGTTCAAAGATCGCCTCCGCTGGGATGATGCAATGCTGACCGCGACGCCATGCGTTGCCGAACGTGAACGACGTCGCTGCCGTTTCCGATCGCGCATTGAACGTCGAGAGCTTCGTATTCGGCGTTCTGGTGAGTGCCGAGATCAGTCCCCACCTGCCGGTTGCCGCCTCAACATCGGGTACCGCTTCGTCTCCAGCGTCATGCTCAGGCGGGCGTCTTACGAAAACGCCTTCGTATTTGGGCCACATGTCTTCCTTGAATGCGCCTGTTGCGAGCTTCGCGCCAAAGCTACGCTCGAACAATTCGCGTTCTTTCAGGGCTAGGTAGTGACTGCACATTGCGCGGCTCCACATGCCATCGGACATATTCATTTTGCTGCATGTTCATCGTCCGCGGTGCACCAGGCCGCGTGAGTGTATTGATATCTGTTGGTGCACGTCCACAAGCCATCAGGCTTGGCGTTGCCACGAGCAGATAGCTGTGAGGGGTTATTCGGCGCAAGCGCATAGAAAAACACAAGATCACTTGATGTCGGTCGTCGCGGACTGGACGCCGCCGTTGGCAAGGAAGCGTCGGGCCTCGTCATGCAATGTCTCGCGCAGGACTGGCAACACGTTGCTTGTGGAATCCGCGGCCCAAAGCATGCCGATGGGTCCAAACTCCAGGCGTGCGGGCATGCTCACAATCTGGATCAGGTCGAGCCTTTCGTACATGCTCGCAACGGAAGTGGCCAGCGTAGCGATGTAATCACGATCCTGCAGCATTGAAAGCAGCGCGACCAGCGAACTTGTTTCCACCGCGGGGGTTGGCGGAGGCATGCCGGCGTCGACCAAGGCTTGGTCCAGGCGCACACGTGACAGCGAGCCGGGCGGGGGCATGATCCAGGGATAGCCGTCCGTATCTTCCCATCGTGGGGTTGCCAGCTTGGCGAGGGGGTGACCACGTCTTGCAACCACGCTGAATGTATCGGTCATCAGCCATTCAGATCGCAGCCCGGATCGGCTTGCGCGCACATCCAACGGCCCGATGATGAGATCGATCTCACGGCGTGCAACGCGCTCCATCAACGGTTCGAGCAAACCTTCGATTAACTCGATCTGCACTTTGGGCAGGCGCTGGTGAAGCGCGGCGATTGCATGCGGTAGCACGACGGGAGCCGCGGAAAGAATCGTACCGATATGTAGATGGCCAACCGCGCCACGCTTTACAGCTTCGATTTCCTCGCCCGTACGAGCCGTATCGCCCAGCACTCGGCTCGCATAGCGCCAAAGCACACTGCCGGCTTCCGTCAATTTCAAAGGCCGGCCGCGTACAAAAAGGGGCGTTCCGACGAGGTCTTCCATGTCGCTCAGCCAGTGCGATAGCGCTGGTTGCGTCATGTGCATCGTCTTGGCGGCTGCCGTAAGCGACCCGGCGCTTTCGAGTGCCGTCAGCACCTGCAAATGGCGCAACTTCAGACGGCGGGTCCAAGAGAAGTCGGGCGGGACGGCTTTCATGCAGAAATGGTAATGGATATCTCAGTTTTATTCATTGGCTGTTTATATCGGATAACTCCAAAATGACTCATCACATCATGACGAGATCGAGCGGTGACGAGTTCAAACGAGTTCTCTCCTGAGGCGTTGCCGCTGCTTGACGTGGCGCAATCGTTGGCGCTGGATCGGCAGCCTGATCGGGGCTTGCAGGCATTGGCAGCGGCGTTGGCAACGCGCATTGGCTATCGGCTGTTCACGGTTTTGGTTTTAGACCGACAGGAAGGGATCAGTCGAAGATTCTATTCAAGCCAGCCGGTTGCCTATCCCACGAACGGCGCCAAGCCTATTCGCACCGACAGTGAGTTTTTCGCGCGCGTGGTAGAGGCTGGGCTGCCTCGCATCTGCAGGGATCGTCGCGCCTGCGAAGCGGCTTTTCCCGACCATGATGTGATCTTTTCGCTAGGGTGCGAGAGTGCCATCAACGTGCCCGTGAGATGGGACGGTCTAACGATCGCCTCGTTGAATCTGCTGCATCAAGCCGATTGGTACAGAGAAGACATGATCGCCGAGCTCAGTGGTTACGCGGCGCTCGCTATCCCGGTGGTACAGAAAATTATTCACACATCCCGTTAGAACAGGTGGAATATATGAAGCGCTCAGGTGTCACGATAGCCGCATTGATGTTGTCTCTGGGAATGGCTGCAGCGCACGCGGCGGATGCGTATCCAGGCAAACCGATCACGATCGTCTATCCGTATGCTCCAGGCTCCGCGTCCGACACGATGACGCGCCTGCTTGCCGACGCGATGTCCAAAAAACTTGGACAGCCGGTCATCGTTGAAGGTAAGCCGGGGGCGGGTGGATCCATCGCCACCGAGCATGTCGTCAGGTCAGCGCCTGACGGCTACACCCTGCTGCTCAGTGCCAGCGGCACGATCGCCGTCAACCCGCATATCTACAAGCTGCGCTACAACCCCGTAGAGGACTTGGAGCACATCTCGATCGCGGTGGAGGTGCCCTTTGTGTTCGTTGTGGGTAAAGACTTCCAGGCGCAAGACTACGCATCATTCAAAAAACTGAGCGAACAGAAATCGGGCGGTCTAACTTCTGCCAACGCCGGTCTTGGTACACAGGCCCATCTCACGCAAGCGGCGTTCGCCAAGCTTGCAGGCGTCAATCTCAGCATCGTCGGCTATAAGGGCGCAGCGCCTGCGGTCAACGACCTGATGGGCGGACATGTGGACTCGATGATGGACAACGCCGCCTCGCAGATTCCCTATGTGTCTTCGGGCAAGACAACAGCGTTATTCGTCACCAGCGACTATCGCTTCGATGGCTATCCGAAGGTTCCTACGGCTAAGGAATTAGGCATCACCGGCCTGGTGCCAGCGGGCTGGTTCGGCTTTGCGGCGCCGAAAGGCACGCCGCCGGCCGTCACAACTAAGCTTCAGTCGGCGCTGTCGACGACGCTTCAGGAACCCGACATCCAGCGCAAGCTCAAGGAATTGGGGTGGGTTATCGTCGGCAACACGCCCGCGCAGGCGCTTGAGCGAGCACGCGGCGACTACGCCCTTCTCGGACAAGTCGTTCGCGATATCGACCTGAAGCCGAACTAACGGCCTTCTGTCGCACTTATGAGGTGATTCAGCAGGAGGGACGCGAAACCCGCAAGTCGGACGAGAGCACTGCGCTGAAAAGTGCCCAACGCAAAGTCGCGGCGCATTACTCGGCGTTGAAGGCTAAGGGTCGATGCTGAGGTATGGGTTTGGAACCCCTTCGGCCTGTGCCTGCAGCCATTCCATCACAGCACGCGCGCTGACCGATAACGCGCGCTCACTGCTAAACGCCACGTGATACGTGTGCCCGGCGATGCTCGGGCCAAAGGGCTGATGGAGCCGGCCAGCCGCCAATTCATCGGCGACCAGAGCCTGGCTTACCAAGGCAATGCCTTCTCCTGCGACTGCAGCCTGTATGGCATGTCCTTCGTCCGAAAATCGCAAAGCGCCCGCGGGAGATTCCTCGACCTGCCGGGCTTCGGCGAACCAACGCGTCCAAGTGGGATTGTCCGGGTGATGCCGTCGCCAGTCGAAGTAGATCAGGGGCCAACGAGCGAGATCTTCGAGCGCATGGACGCCTAGTCGCGGGTTGGCGATGGGTGCGAAGCGGTCCGTGAATAAGGGTTCCACAATCAGACCTGGATAGGGACCCCTCCCATATCGAATCGCGATATCGACCGCCGTTGAGCGCAGGTCGGCCATGTCGTCGGACGCCTGGATCTGCAGATCGATGCTCGCCAGATCGCGGCGGAAGGCGCCCATCCTTGGCAAGAGCCATTTCGCCGTGAACGCATTGGTCGCGGAAATCACCACCTGTGGCCTGCGACGCGATTCGGTCAGCCGGTCCAGCGCCACCTGAAAGTCGTCAAAGCCATTTCGCAGCACGGGGTAAAGGCGTGCACCCGCTTCCGTCAGGGTGACGCGCCGAACCTGCCGGCTGAAGAGCGGCGCGTCTACGTGCTGCTCCAGACCGCGAATCTGGTGGCTGATGGCTGTTGGCGTGACGGCGAGTTCCTCCGCCGCGGCCTTGAAGCTGCCAAGACGCGCCGCAGCCTCAAAGGCGCGAAGCGCTGAAAGCGGTAGAAATCGTCGATTCATGAGTGCTCGAATACAGCAGGCGAAGCCTGGTTATGGATGAGAATAACTTATTTATCAGGTGACAAATGAACCTTTGTCACGCGGCGATCGCAGTTTTACTCTGCAGTTGTCCCCCAAGCCTGGCGGATACATGGATGAGAGGAACTAATCATGATCGAACGCATTGTGACCAACCCGGACCCCTACGAGCCCTTTCTGCTGTCGCAGGGGATCAAGGTAAATGGCTGGCTGTTCATATCGGGGCAGGCCGGTGCCGGTGAAGACGGCAACATCGTGCCGGGTGGTTTCATGGCACAAGGGCGGCAGGCATTTGCAAATCTGCGCCGCGCGCTTGAGGCCGGTGGCGCCAGTTTGAAGGATGTGGTCAAGGTCACCATCTTCGTCACCGACATGGGCAACTTCGACGATGTGGTGAGCTTGCGTCGCGAGTTCTTCTCGGCGCCGTACCCCGCCGATACGATCGCCGAAATCAAAGCCCTTTACACGCCTGATGCCAGCATCGAAATCGAAGCAATAGCTTTCCCGCCAAATGCCGAGGTCCGTTGAGATGGCCGTGTCGAGTCTTTACCAGCCGGTCGCAATCGGTGCGCTGCAGTTGACGAACCGTTTGGCCGTGGCACCGATGACGCGAGTGAGCGCAACCGCCGATGGTCGAGCTACCGTCGAGATGGTGGACTACTACGGCGACTTTGCCGCCGGCGGATTCGGTTTGATCATCACCGAGGGCGTGTACACCGACAAGGCGTACGCGCAAGGCTATCTTTTCCAACCCGGTCTGACCGACGACACCCAGGTTGAGGCATGGCGGACTGTCGTGGATCGCGTACATGCAAACGGTGGCCGCATCATCGCCCAACTCATGCACGCCGGTGCCATCTCGCAAGGTAATCCACACCGGCCAAACGCCAAGGGTCCGTCGGTGGTGCAGCCGAAGGGCGCACAGATGAGTTTTTATCGCGGGGAAGGGGCCTACCGGTTGCCCGACGCGCTATCGCTGGCGGAAGTGAGCGATGTATTGGCGGGTTTTGCTCGCGCGGCGGTGCGTGCGAAGGAGGCTGGATTCGATGGCGTGGAGATCCATGGCGCAAACGGCTACCTTCTCGACCAGTTCATGACCGACTACACCAATCAACGAAACGATGGCTACGGCGGCTCGTTAGCGCATCGTCTGCGCCTCGGTGTGGAGACGATTCAGGCCGTTCGCCAAGCTGTTGGACACGATTTCCCGGTGGGCTACCGCGTATCGCAAGCCAAGGTAAACGATTTCACCCACAAGTGGACGCGCGGCACGTTGGACGCGGCGGTGATCTTCAAAACGCTATCGGCCGCACCCATCGATTACCTGCACACGACCGAGTTCGAAGCATGGCAGCCCGCTTTCGGCGAAGGGCAGAGTCTCGCCGCGCTGGCCAAGGAACATGGAACGGTGCCCGTGATTGCCAATGGCTCACTGCATGTGCCGGTGGAGAGCGTCGGGATGATTGAACGTGGCGAAGCGGACTTGATTTCGCTGGGCAGGGGAGCACTCACGCATGCCGACTGGGCCCGTCGCCTGCGCAATGGCGACGACCTTGGCGTCTTCGATCGCGCGCTGCTCTCGCCCCTTGCCGACCTGGCCAATGCGCGACGGCTGCGTGACGCCTAGGATGCCGAGCCGTTGCGGCTCAACGTGCCGGCAGTAGCAAGGCGGCCGCACCATTCAAATCCCGGACTTCGGCATAGGGCAGCCAATCGGGGTTGCCGCGCTCACCACGCCGGTTCACCCAGATGCCCCGCAAGCCCAGCTCGTGGCACGCCTTCATGTCCCAGTACATCCCCATGGCCACATGCACCGTCTCATTCTGCGTCACGCCCATCGTGCGGTAGGCGTGTTCGAAGAATGCCCGCGACGGCTTGTAGGCTTGCGCCTGTTCGGCGGTGATGACGTAGTCGAACGGTACGCCGATGTGGGCGACCGTGGGTGCGATCAGGTCGTCGTCGGAGTTCGTGAAAATCGCGAGCTTGTAGCGTTCGCGCAATCGACGCAGTACCTCGGGTACCTCGGGGTGCGGTCCCATGGTTGTGGGCGACGTGGCAATGCGTTCGATGTCTTCGCTACTGGCTTGAACGCCATGCTCAGCGAGCGCCGCTGAGAATCCCGTGCGTAAAATTTCTTTGTACAGGCGATGTGGCTTCTCGCCGGTCAAGCGCTGGCCCTGCGCCGTGAAACGATCCAGGATCTCCGAGGCGTGCTGCCCATGCGCCCCATGCGTCGCCAGTGTGGCGTCGACTTCGCGCGTGAGCACCTCGTACCACTGAACGAGCGTACCGTAGCAGTCAAAGGTGATGACCTTCGGCACGGGCTCGAGCGAGAAGGTCGAGGATGTTGGCTCAGCGTGAGATGGGGGCATGGGGAGCACCTGTGGGGATGACGGGGGAGGGAGGGCTGCGGTTCTGGCTCGCACACCCCGTGCCGATGGGTGCACCGCGTTACCCCGTCATTTGCCGCCCGTGACGTCGAGAAAGGTACCCGTCACGAAAGAGGCTTCGCTGCTCGCAAGCCACAGAATTGCGCGCGCAACCTCTTCAGGTTGGCCACCTCGTCCCATTGGGATCGAGTCCTTCACGCGGTCGACCCGTCCCGGTTCGCCACCGCTGGCGTGCATCTCCGTGTAGATATGTCCAGGACGCACGCAGTTCACGCGTATGTTCTCCCGGGCGACTTCCTTGGCAAATCCGATCGTGAACGTTTCCAGCGCGCCCTTGGACGCCGCGTAGTCGATGTATTCGTTGGGGCTGCCCAAGCGCGCTGCCGCCGACGAAATGTTGACGATGACGCCGCCGTGGCCGCCATGACGCGTCGACATGCGCTTGGCCGCATGCTGGGCGCAGAGCATCGGCCCGATCGCGTTCACCGCGAAGATTCGTGACATGCGCGCGTATTCGATATCTTCGAACCGCGACTGCGGCGCGATGATGGCTGCGTTGTTGACCAGCACGTCGACCTGGCCCAACTCCCGGTCCACAGCCTCAAACAATCGTGCGAGTTGTTCGGGGTTCGCGTTATCCGCTTGCACCGCTAGCGCGCGACGGCCAAGTGCTCGAATGTCCGCCGCCACGGCTTCTGCTGCGGCTGCATTGGAGACGAAGCTGATCGCAACATCGTAGCCTTGGGCGGCTGCAAGGCGCGCTGTGGCGGCGCCTACCCCGCGGCTGCCTCCGGTGATCAATATGACGCGAGATGGCGATGTGTCCGCCGATGTGTTTTGCATGAAAGCTCCCGAGACGAAACGCCTGAAGATGGAAAAATATTGCGCTCACAGCCCTAGGCAGAATGCCCCGATTGCCACGACCAAGCAGGCGATGCTGCGTCTGACCGTTAATGCCTCGCCCAGAAACAGGCGGCCGATCAGCACGGCAAAGACGACACTCGTTTCGCGCAGGGCAGACACTGCACCCATGGCACCAGATTGCAGGGCCCAGATCACGATGCCGTAGGCCAGAAGCGAGACCACACCGCCGATCATCGATATGCCGATGCTGCGCGGTGCCAGGCGCACAGGCGTCCACAGCGCATTGACGCCGCGCTTGGCGATGAACAACACCGGCATCGCCCAATAGCACAAGAACATCCAGGCCGTGTAGGCGATTGCATCGCCGTGGGTCAGCCGCACGCCCATGCCGTCAATGACTGTGTAGACCGCGATGGTCACGCCGGTCAGTAGCGCGGCTACCGCGCCGGAAGACGAGAGCTTGCGGCCCTCGAGTGCGATCGCAATGATGCCGCTTGAGATCATCGCGATGCCCAGCACATGCAATGGGCCGATCGTTTCCTGTGCGACAAGCGCAGCACCCAATGTGACGAACAAGGGCGATGAGCCGCGCGCGATGGGATACGCCTGTGCAAGATCGTAGGTGCGGTATGAACGGACAAGCGCCAGGTTGTAGAGGATGTGCACGATGCCCGACGCTGCAATGTAGGGCCACGCGGCAGGCGCCGGTGAAGGCGTGAAAGAAATCACCACGGTTGCCACGACGGCGATGGCAATACTCATCCATGCCATCGACAGCGAGCGATCCTTATTCGCGTGCAACATCGCGTTCCAGCTGGCATGGAGCAAGGCCGCAACGAGGACCAAACCGCTGGCGTAACTAAGCATGCAAATCATCCTGGTGGGGCAGATCGGTAGCGTATCGCTCTTGTGAACGCACAACAAACCATATAAATTGTGCGTTCGCATTAGAAAAACTATTTCGAATGAAACGGACACTGCCCCCTCTAAACGCGCTGCGTGCATTTGAAGCTGCTGGTCGATGCGGTAGCTTCAAGGGAGCGGCGGCTGAGTTGCACGTCACCCAGGGCGCGGTGAGCCAACAAGTGCGCATGCTTGAGGAATGGTTGGGTGCCCCGGTCTTCGAACGGCATAATCGGCGCATCGAACTCACGCCCGCCGCGAGGGCGTATCTGGCCCATATCGGCCCAGCCTTCGAGCAGCTTTCGCAGGCAAGCTCGACGTACGGTACGAGCCCGGCGCGATCGCGAACGTTGTCCGTGAATGCGCCATCGACGTTTACGCTGCGCTGGCTGGTGCCACGGTTGGAAGCGTTTCGTTCACAGCATGCAGACGTCGAGGTCAGGGTAGAGACATCCAACGCGCCGTTGGAAAGTCTGACAGACCGATTCGACGTCATCATCCGGGGCGGACCGGACACGTATTACGGGTACACGATGCAGTATTTCTTGTCCGAAGAAAGAGTGCCGGTGTGCAGCCCGGCGCTTTTGCAGCGGCTGCCTTTGCGCATGATCGAGGACATACAGCAGCACACCTTGCTGCACACCTCGAGCCTTCCCCGAGTGTGGCCCGACTGGCTTGCGCAAGCGAAAGGTGGCGCGCTTGAACCCGCGGCCACGATCACGTTCGATCACTTTTATCTGACCATTCAAGCCGCCATCGAGGGCATCGGCATTGCCATGGGGCCAACGGCCTTGGTGGCAGACGATCTTGCCGCTGGGCGCCTGGTGGCACCCTTTGCAGAACCGCGGCTACCGTCGCGAAGCTATTTCACTTATGTGCCGGCAGAGCGGCACACGGATGACATTGTGGTGCAGTTTCGCGCTTGGCTAAGTAGCGAAGCGGCAGGGTCTAATCTTGCGTTCAATGAATCACATGCGGGCGGCACCACGTCGGAGATGGGCCGATGACCCTGCAACGCATATCGATTTAGTCAATCAGCGCTCTCTAATTCGACACCGCCCGATTGCGATAGTCGGTGGGCACATACGTAAAGCCGGTGCTTTCCTTGCGGATGTGACCTATCCCAGGAAAAGGCAGATGCGCGCCGGCAATCATGTGACGGTCTTGGGCCAGACGCGCAAATTGGGTTTCGCGTTGCGATCTGGCTGCGGGCTGTTCGACGTCGTAGACGATTGTGATCTCAGGCCGAGCCATCTGTACAGATTGGACGTGCAGGACATCGCCGATGAATTCCAGGCTCTGGCCTTTACTTGAGAGCACGAAGAAGGCATGCCCAGGCGTGTGCCCTGGCGTCGGCACTGCTTTAACGCCGGGCATAATTTCAGTGGCCGATAAAAAGCCTTTTACTTTGCCCGCTTTAACATAGGGCTGCATGCTTTTCGTCGCTTGTTCAAAATAGGCTTTGTCGTACCCGTTTACGCCTGTCTGGTTTGCAGCAGCAAGAAAGAAATCAACATCTCGCTGGCCAACATGGATGTTGGCATTGGGAAAAACCATACGTCCTTGCACATCGACGAGGCCACCGCTGTGGTCGGTGTGGATGTGGGTCAGCAACACATCGGTGATGTGTTCGGGCCCGTAACCGGCGGAACGCAAGCTCGCCAAGAGTTTCCCGCCCGCTCCGGGACCAAAAAAGGCGCCTGCGCCGGTATCCACGAGCGCTACGCGGCCAGCTCCTTCGATGAGGTAAGCGTTAATGGAAGCCTCGACCGGATTAGCCATAAAGGCCCTGTGCAAGATCGTATCTATTTCGGCGGGAGACACACCTTTGAGAAGGCTGTGGAGGTCTTGCGGTACCGTTCCATCGGATAGTGCGACCACGCGCACATCACCAACCTCAAACCGGTAAAAAGCGCTTTGCTCTTGATGCTGCGCGGACTTGGCAAGTGGCGTACGGTGAACACTTTCATGCGCGGTGGCACTGCTCGGCACCAACGCTGCCGATGCGAACGCCACGAGCGAAACAACGGCCAGTCTGGAAGACCAATGACTCAGCTTTGTCGCTGATGAGTAGCTTGAGGCATGGAATAGGTTCACGATGTGTCTCCGGTTTTAAAGCGATCGGGCGTGCACCAGCAGATGCGTTTTAGAGCACGCCACTGGATCGTTCTCTGGCGACGAATCACCAGATTGAAAAAGCGCTTTCAGCCGAGTCGGAGAGGCGCCTTCAGCCTCTTGCCAGCAACGCGGCGCTAACTGGACATTCCTTGCATGCTGTTTCGTCACAGAGCCGGCAGACGGCGTAGCAATGATCTTCCCCACGTACGAGTGTGGAAAGCATCTTCTCAACCAAGCCACCCAATGTGGCGCGTTCATCTGCGCTGAGTGCATTGAGTGCGCGACCCACACTCACCCCACGCGCGATTCGAATCTTGGAGCAGGCGCGTTCACCTGCCGGCGTTAGCTTGAGGGCGACAGCTCGCCGATCCCGCTCGGACGTCTGTCGCACGACCAGTCCGTCTTCCGTCAACCTATCGACCAGTCGCACTGTGCCGGGATGTGACAGGGGCAGGCCGCGACGAAGTTGATCGATCGACATGCCGGGTTCGTGACGCAGGAGAGAAATGGCGGCCGCTGCCGGGCCGGCCTCGGGTGCCTCTGACTGCGCCTCGGCAAGTAAGTCATCTGCCACCGCCAAAGCGAGGGCGCCAAATATGTTCACAAGCTTTTCATCGTTCATTTGCAAATTATATGCGCGAATCATAGATTCTTGTGTAGTATGTGCGTCACGCATACATTCTTGGAGAAGATCATGTTTAACCGGTTTATCAATCCCGCCCCTTCCGCAGTCTGGCCAAACCATGTCGTTAAAGCGGGTCGAGCCGTCATGCTTGCGGGCGTGGTGTTGCCGCTTGCTCTGATCGGAATCCTGAAGTTCACGCAGATCGAGATCGAGGCATTGAAGCCTCTCATAACCGGCACGCCCTGGCTGGCATGGTTGCATGGGGTGTTCGGCGAAGCCGGAACGTCCTGTCTTCTTGGCGTCGTTGAGCTCATTACCGCAGCGCTTTTTATTGCTTCGCCTTGGTCACCGCGCGCGGGGATTGCCGCGGGTGCATTGGGCAGCGCGACCTTTGCAACGACCATCTCCACGATGCTCGCGCTGCCCGTGTGGGAGCTCCCTTTGGGCGGCTTCCCCTGGTTGAATGTGCTTGGGACGTTCCTGATCAAAGACGTTGCCTTGCTCGGCATCAGCCTTTTTGTGATGGGCGACTGCGCCGTGCGACTTGCACGGCGGAACGTGAAGTGATGGCGGTCCGGCGATTGTCGGAATGATCCCGACCAGGGGCCGGCGTGGCCTTGGCTCACGTCGGTGAGGTCAGGGACGACGTCGAGCGGGCCGCTACGCAGTCGTATCGGCAGCCTCTGGCGATGGCAACGCGTCGCGCTCGGCAAAGATGCTTGCCATTTCTTCTGCGTTTTCCGTGCCCCAGGTGCATAGCGGAATGATTGCTTGGGCCAAGCTGCGACCGAGCGGGGTAAGCGCGTAGTCCACGCGCGGGGGAACTTCCTTGTAGTCGGTTCGTACCAAGACGCGATTGGCCTCCAGATCCTTCAACTGCTGAATCAGCACTTTGTCGCTGACGCCGTCAACCAAGCGCTTCAGCTCGCCATAGCGCTTGGGACCATCACGCAGGAAAAACAGAACAAGTGGTTTCCACCTGCCCGAAATGATGCGCAGCGTAGCGTTCAGCCCGCAGCCGGTATCGCAGACTTCAATGGGTGTCGTCATTTATTTGGGTACTTACCTAAAAGTGCATACTTGTCGTTAGGTTATCAGCCCCACATACTTAGCTCAAGCAAGCAGCTTCTGCTGCCTCACGACTTCGACTTAGGATGCATGACATGACCAGATTGAATGGAAAGACCGCAGTGATCACCGGCGGCGCGACCGGCATAGGCCTCGCCGCGGCGAAGCGGTTCATCGAAGAGGGCGCGTTTGTCTTCATCTTCGGACGACGGCAGGATGCGCTCGATGCTGCCGTGGCTGACCTTGGGGCCAACGCCCGTGCGGTGAAGGGCTCGGTGTCTGATGAGGCGGACCTCGATCGGCTCTATGCGGCGGTGAAGGCCGAGCGTGGCACGCTCGACATCGTCTTCGCCAATGCCGGGGCAGGAGGCCCGCTCCCGCTTGGCCAGATTACGGCTGAGCACATCGACGAAGCCTTCGACACGAATGTGAAGGGCACGATTTTTACGGTCCAGAAAGCGTTGCCGTTGATGGGGCCAGGCGGTTCGATCATCTTGACCGGGTCAAGCGCCGGCACCACGGGTGCCCCCGGATTTACCGCCTATAGCGCGAGCAAGGCGGCCGTCAGAAACCTCGCACGCACCTGGGCGGAGGACCTGAAGGGCACCGGCATTCGCGTGAACGTGTTGTCGCCCGGGCCGACGGCAACGGAGCTAGCGAAGGCAGCCCTGGGTGAGGAGGGCCAGAAGGCGTACGGCGCGATGACGCCGCTGCAGCGCATGGGCGATCCGGCTGAGATCGGAGCGGCTGCGGCCTTTCTCGCGTCTTCGGACAGCAGCTTTATGACAGGCAGCGAAGTCGCTGTCGATGGCGGTTTGGCGCAACTTTGACGTGCCAGACACGATGGTCACTCCCTTTCATACGCGGTATTGACTCACCGGTAGATGTGGGCGGGTGAGCGCCGTCAACACCCTTTTTATCGGCACGTCGAATCAATTGGGGGAGTTCGAATCGGGCGTGGTGGCAGCGCTCGTGGGCGCCGCGCCGGCCGTGGTGATCGGCGGCCTGGGCACGATTGCCATCGCGGGAATCTGGATGTGGCTATTCCCCGAGTTGCGCAACCTCAAGTCGCTGCATCCTGACGAAGAGCCGGTCGCGCGACCGGCCTGACGTCGACGATGGCGTTTGCGTTTGCGGCGGCGTTTGCCTCTGCTTCTGCGTTTGCCACTGCTTCTGCGTCTGCCACTGCTTCTGCGTCTGCCTCTGCCTCTGCGTCGGCGGCATATGCGTCTGACATGTCGTGTTGAATGACGCCGATCTTGCCGAGGATGTGTGCATGCGCCTGCGCCCGCCTCACATCGTCACTTAGCTAACTGACGATATGAAGCAAATTCGGTGCTCCCCGATCCGTCCATGCGGACCGCTGAAATCAGCCGTTTCGCCGCTACGATTAGATGTTGCGCGCCGCCACCATTCGCCGTTGCCGGCCGCTACGATCAACCGTTGCGGCCCGCCACCATTAGCCTTTGCGAACCGCCACCATCAGCCCATGCGAACCGCCACCATCAGCCCTTACGAACCGCCACGATCAACTCGTCGAGCTGCCTGAGCATCGTGGCCACTTCTACGCAACTTATGCAGTTAAATGGATGCAGTTCCATGTCCATTACAAGGAGAGCACGATGAGCATCGAAGCGAATGTGCAAACAGTGAAGGATTTCTTCGCTGCCATCGGCAGTGGCGATAAGAAACGTCTGCTGGCCTTGGCCGCCGAAGACATCGAATGGATCATTCCGGGTAAGGACTGGCCATTGGCCGGCACGCGGCACGGACACGCGGGGCTGGCGGATTTGCTTGAGACCGCATCCCGGTCGATAGAAACGTCTACAGAACCCCGGGAATTCATCGCGCAAGGCGATCGGGTCTTGGTCATCGGCTTCGCCACGGGCAAGATCAAGGCCACGAACAAAACATTCGAGGACGACTGGATTTTTGCGATGACGGTTCGAGACGGCAAAGTGACGCGCATCCGGGAGTATGTGGACACCCAGGCCCTTGCGCGGGCATCGCAGGGGGATACGAGCGGCCCGGCGTAGGCTAGCCCGTAGGAGGTGCAGGCCAATCACCTATTCCATCTGCACCACAACTTTGCCTTTGGCCCGCCCAACGTCGATACAAGAAACGGCCCTGATCTCACCGATAGCGTTCGGCGACTTCGGCCTGACGGAGGTCGGAGATCAGTCCTACGCGAGCGCCATCCAGTGCTTCCCAGTGCGCGGCATCGTGCAACTGTGGGATCGTGACGCGTTCGCGGCGGTCGAAACCAGCCAGCGCGGCGTCGACCAATTTATCCACATCCAACAACTCGGACAGCGTATTGACGTCGATGCCCGCGCGCGCCCAGATTTCGGTGCGCGTGCCTGCAGGCAGCACCGCCTGTACGTATACGCCCTTCGGCGAGAGTTCCAGGCTGAGTCCTTGGGAGAGAAACAGCACAAACGCTTTGGTCGCGCCGTACACCGACATGCCGAATTCGGGCGCGAGTCCCACGACCGATCCGATGTTTACGATTGCGCCGTTCCCACTTCGCGCCAGGCGCGGGGTGATGGCACTCGCCAGCCTGACCAATGCGGTCGTGTTGAGCGTGACCAGACGGGCAACATCGTCAGTGGACTGGTCGATGAAGCTGCCCGATAGCGTGGCGCCGGCGTTGTTGATCAGCGTGTCAATCGTAGCGTCTTCGCGCAGTCGTGCTTCCACGACGGCCAGATCGCTGGGCTGGGTGAGGTCGGCCGCCAGGATGTCAACGGCCACGCCGGTGTCGTTGCGCAGGCGCTCGGCCAACGCTTCCAGCCGCGCCTTGTCGCGGGCAACCAGCACGAGGTCGTGACCTCGGCGCGCGAAGCGTTCGGCATAAGTGGCGCCGATGCCGGTGGAGGCGCCGGTGATGAGAACAGTGGAGGGGGAAGTCATGTGTGTTTCTCTCGAACGAAAAGGTGAATGCATGCCGCGCCGGGCATGGCAAAAAAAGCTACGCGGCGTTGGCGTTGGCAAGCGTCGGATAGTCGATGTAGCCTTTGGCGCCACCGCCATACAGCGTGGCGGGATCCAACGCGGCGAGAGGGGCGCCAGTCGCCAGTCTTTCCACCAAGTCGGGATTGCTAATGAAGGGGCGACCGAAGGCAATCAGGTCTGCCTTGTCTGCATTGAGATGGACGTTGGCTAAGTCGAGCCCATAGCCGTTGTTGGCCATATAGGTGTTCTTGAAGCGCCGACGTAATCCATCGAAGTCGAAAGGCGCGACATCGCGAGGCCCGCCAGTGGCACCTTCCACGATGTGCAGGTACACGATGTTTTGTGCACTGAGCTGATCGACGATGTAGTCGTATTGCGGTTGCGGGTCAGTGCACGATATGCCGTTGGCTGGCGAGACGGGAGAGAGACGAACGCCCGTGCGGTCGGCGCCGATTTCATTGGCCACTGCGGCCGTGACTTCAAGCAGTAAGCGCGCGCGATTCTCGATCGAGCCGCCGTACGCATCGGTGCGGATGTTGGCGCCGTCTTTGATGAACTGCTCCAGCAGATAGCCGTTCGCGCCGTGAATCTCGACGCCATCGAATCCTGCATCGATTGCATTGGAGGCAGCGCTGCGAAATTGCTCAACGATGTCCGAAGCTCCGCCAGCAGGAGCGCACGCGGATGCGAGACATCGGCAAAGCCATTGTTGACGAAGGTTTTGGTTTCGGCGCGGATTGCGGATGGCGCAACGGGCGCTGCGCCGTCGGGCTGCAGATCGACATGAGATACGCGACCGACGTGCCACAACTGAACAAAGATTTTCCCGTCTTTGGCATGGACGGCGTCGGTCACTTTGCGCCAGCCTTCGATCTGCGATGGCGTGTAGAGACCGGGGGTGTCTTGGTATCCCTGAGCTTGCGCCGAGACCTGCGTGGCTTCCGTAATGATCAGGCCTGCTGAAGCGCGCTGGCTGTAATAGGTTGCGGCCAGCTCGCTGGGCACCAGTCCGGCGCCTGCGCGATTGCGCGTAAGCGGAGCCATCACGATGCGGTTTGAAAGGGCAAGTGCACCGAGGTGATAGGGCGTGAAGAGCTTGTTTGTCGTCATGAATGATCTGTCGAATCGTCGTTGCTCAGGCAGAGCAGTGATGGGAAATGGCATCGCTTCGTTAGCGGCTGAATGCGCATATCGAGCGAAAGTGACCCAATGATGTCGATCATCATCTTTAATGTCAAGAACTTTGATTATGACTGACATCAATGTATATTCAAGCCTTAAGCTGGTCTAAAGCAAACAAGGTTTACCCATGAAAGTCACGAAAGCGCAGATGCAGGCAAACCGCGCGCACATCGTCGAAACCGCGGCAACGCTGTTTCGAGAGCGGGGCTACGACGGCATAGGGGTGGCGGATTTGATGGCGGCCGCAGGGTTCACGCACGGTGGCTTCTACAAGCACTTCGGCGCGAAATCGGACTTGATGGCGGAAGCGGCAACCTGTGGTTTGGTGCGGTCGGCTGCCAAGGCAGAAGCGCTGACAGCGACCGACTTTATCCAACACTACCTGTCAAGGCCGCACCGCGATGCGCCCGGGCAGGGCTGCACGATGGCTGCGCTGAGCGGCGACGCTGCACGTCAACCTGAGTCGGTCAGGAACGCTTTCGCCGAAGGCATCGAGGGCTGGGTGGCGACCCTGAGCGGTTTATCCGGCACGGTGCCGGACAGCGTGTCGAGCGCCGACATGCGCGCCGAGCATATCCGTGTCATCGCGCAGGTTGTGGGGGCCATGGTGCTCTCGCGGGCCTGCCCGGATGATTCTCCGCTTGCCGACGAAATACTGGATGTGTGTCGTCAAGAAGCCCTCTCTAGGCTGCCGCATGGCGACGCGGTCTGACGCTGTCTTATACCCCCTACCAGTATATGTGTATACTCCCGGCTAGTATTTTGAGCGACGAGCGAGTGGCTGAAAGTCGGCTATTCGTCGCTCTTCGCATCTAGATTTGAGGAATTTCACATGAAGTCACGTGCTGCAGTCGCGTTCGCACCCGGTAAGCCCCTGGAAATCGTTGAGATCGACGTTGCGCCGCCCCGCGCCGGCGAAGTGCTCATCAGGATCACCGACACGGGTGTGTGCCACACCGATGCCTTCACCCTGTCGGGGGACGATCCCGAAGGCTTGTTTCCGGTCGTATTGGGCCATGAGGGTGCCGGCATCGTGGTGGAGGTGGGCGCGGGTGTGACCAGCCTGAAGGCCGGCGATCATGTGATCCCCCTCTATACCGCCGAGTGCGGCGAGTGCCTGTTCTGCAAGTCAGGCAAGACCAATCTGTGTGTGGCCGTACGCGCCACGCAGGGTAAGGGCGTGATGCCCGATGGCACTACGCGCTTTTCCTATAACGGCGAGCCGCTTTATCACTACATGGGCTGCTCGACCTTCAGCGAGTACACGGTCGTGGCCGAAGTGTCGTTGGCCAAGATCAATCCGCAAGCCAATCACGAACACGTCTGCCTGCTGGGGTGTGGCGTGACCACCGGCATCGGCGCGGTACACAACACGGCCAAAGTGCAGCCTGGCGATTCGGTCGCCGTGTTTGGCCTGGGCGGTATCGGACTCGCCGTGATCCAGGGCGCACGCCAGGCCAAAGCCGGCCGCGTCATTGCCATCGATACCAATCCGGCCAAGTTCGATCTCGCGCGCACCTTCGGCGCGACGGACTGCATCAACCCCAAGGATTTCGATAAGCCGATCCAGGAAGTCATCGTCGAGATGACGGGCTGGGGCGTGGATCACTCGTTTGAGTGCATCGGCAACGTGAACGTGATGCGGTCGGCGCTCGAATGCGCGCATCGGGGCTGGGGACAATCCATCGTGATCGGCGTGGCTGGCGCAGGTCAAGAGATCTCGACGCGGCCTTTCCAACTGGTGACGGGCCGCACCTGGAAAGGATCGGCGTTCGGCGGCGTCAAGGGCCGTTCGCAGTTGCCGGGAATGGTCGAGGACGCGATGAAAGGCGACATCGAACTCGCGCCTTTCGTCACGCACACGATGCCGCTGGAACAGATCAACGACGCGTTCGAGCTCATGCACAACGGTGAATCGATCCGCTCGGTCATCAAGTATTGATCGTCAATAGGCCCTGACTGGAGGCACGATGCCATCTACCCCCGCTGAAAAGAAACGCGTGCTGGCACGGGTGCGACGGGTGCGCGGCCAGCTCGACGCACTCGCCGTTGCGCTGGAAAAGGGGGCGGAGTGCGGACCCGTTTTGCAGCAGATCGCGGCAATTCGGGGCGCCGTCAACGGCTTGATGGCCGGCGTGCTGGAGAGCCATCTGCGCGAGGAGTTCACCACGCTGGCCAACACCACGCCCGAACAAACCGCGTCGATTGACGAGGTGGTATCGCTCGTGCGCACTTACCTCCGGTAGTGCGCCGTCAGTTGCGCGTCACTTGTGACGACGCATGCGTTTCTTGCTTGCCCGAGCAGCGCTGGCACGCCCTCGGCAGTGCACGCTATGCGATCTGGTTGAGATCGGTGATATCGAGGGAAGCGTATTGGTCGAGCACGGCGGACAGTTTCTGAAATGCCTCCGCCTCGCCATGCGTCTTCAAGGCTTGCGCATCTTGCCATTGCTCGATCATGACGAACCGGCCGGGTTTCGCGAGGTCTCGGTGCAAGTCATATTGAATGCATCCCGGTTCCTTGCGCACCGCGAGCACGGCGGCTCGTAGCGCCTCGCTCACCGTATCTGCGTGTGCCGGTTCAGCGGTGATCACGGCGACGATAAATTTGACAGTCATGGTGCGATCCTTTTTTCAGTGGTTTATTTGGCCGCAGGGCGGCCCAAGCCCATCAGCGTTCAGAATCCTTCGAGCACAATCTTGCCACGTGCCCGATTCGTTTCGATGAGTTCGTGTGCACGCCGCAGGTTCGCCGCGTTGATCGTTCCCAACGTTTCGTTCAGCGTCGTGCGCAGCACGCCTGAATCGATCAGCGAGGCCACGCGCTTGAGCAGTTCGTGTTGCCGAATTTGATCGGGCGTCGAGAACATCGAACGCGTAAACATGAACTCCCAGTGCAGCGATACGCTCTTCATCTTGAGCTTGCGGAAGTCGAACAAATCGGGATCGTCGATCAACGCGAGATGCCCCTGCGGATTGATCGAGGCAACGATCTCGTCGAAGTGGGCATCCGTCTGGTTAAGCCCAATGATGTAATCGACACCATCGAAGCCGATCCGCTTCAATTCTTCCGACAGCGGCTTCGTGTGGTCGATGACGTGGTGCGCGCCAAGATCGCTCACCCATTTCGTCGTTTCCGGCCGCGATGCAGTACCGATCACGGTTAGACCGGTCAATTGACGCGCCAGCTGCACCAGAATCGAACCGACGCCGCCCGCCGCGCCGATCACGAGCAGGGTGGCGTCTGACTTCTCTTTGCTTTGCGAAATCTTCAGGCGATCGAAAAGCAGCTCCCATGCCGTGATCGTCGTCAGCGGTAGCGCGGCCGCGGCTGCGAAGTCCAGCGTCGTGGGCATGGGTCCAACGATACGTTCATCGACGATGTGCAGTTCGCTATTGGTGCCCGGACGCACCAGGGATCCCGCGTACCACACCTTGTCACCCGGTTTGAACAGCGTGACATCTTTGCCCACCGAGCGCACGACGCCGGCGGCATCCCAGCCGATGACTTTGGGCTGGCCGTCATCTGGTGCTTTGTTCGCGCGAATCTTGACGTCGACGGGATTCACCGACACAGCGCGCACGTCCACCAGCAGGTCGCGATCGCCGGGCGTGGGATCGGGCAGGGTCAGATCGACCAGCGATTCGGCATCGCTGATCGGCAAATTGCGGTAATAACCAATGGCTTTCATCGTTGCACTCCAGGTGTAGGGATCCGACGGTCTTCGGGCACTGGGCCGCAGTGCGGGGCGGGTGCCTCCGAGGAGAGTGACCGTGATGGCTTCCATCATCCGCACAAAACGATCCTGTTAACAGACGGGAAACGCGATATCAGTTTAATGTGAAGGCGCGCGAAATCCCCTGAGCTCGCCTCAAGCGTGCTTGTGGAGATCAGGCACGCAGCGCATCGAGCACCAACGAAAACGCCGGGGAGGGTTGCCGCCGGCTTGGGTAGTAGAGGTAGTAGCCCTCAAAGGGCGCGCACCAGTCGTCGAGTACACGAACGAGGCGGCCTTCATCGATATGGGGGGCGAATTCTTCCTCGGGAAGAAAGGCGATGCCCAATCCCTCCAGCGCTGCCAACACGATGTGCGGCGTACTGTTCACGGTGACCTGTCCGTCCACGCGAACATTCACGTGCTTGCCTTTGCGTTCGAACTCCCACACGTACAACCCGCCGTGCGTGGGAAATCGCATGTTGATGCAACTGTGGTTCGTCAGGTCTTCGGGTCGTTTCGGCTTGGGACGACTGGCGAGGTAGCTTGGTGTGGCGACGGCGGCCATGCGGAGTCGCGAGCCGATCGGTATTGCAATCATGTCCTTGTCGATCGTATCGCCCAGACGCACGCCGGCGTCGAAGCGATCCGCCACGATGTCCCGAAAGCCGTAGTTCACGTCGAACTCCACCTTGACGTCCGGATAGCTGTGCAGCAATGGCGCGACCTTGGGCAGCAGTGTCGTTTTGAGCACATGGTCGCCGCAGGTGATGCGAACGGTGCCTGCCGGCTTGTCGCGCAGCTCCGACAACTCATCAAGCTCCGCTTCGATCTCATCGAAACGATGGCCGATGGCCTGCAACAGTCGCTCCCCAGCGGCAGTGGGAGACACGCTGCGGGTGGTGCGGGTTAGCAGGCGAATTTCCATTCGAGCTTCCAGGCCGCTGATGGCTTGGCTTAACGCAGATTGCGTGATGCCCAGTTGGGCAGCCGCGCGCGTGAAGCTTCGCTCACGGGCGACGGTCACGAAATAGACAAGATCGTTGAGATTGCGTTTGGCCATGCTTGAAGTTTCTCACGCACCGCTAATTAGTGCAGCTTATATATGTATTAACCGTTCATTAGCTAGTCATGCTCACACTCTCGGCTGAGAATACGCCTCCCAACATTGGCAAGGAGTGCCTCATGATCACCATCACCCAAGACGTTCGTACGATCGCGTCGCAGACGCAACCATGACGGCAAACATCGCCGATGCGGACGTTGGAGTGGGGTCTGACGCCCAGGATCGTCCCGCACACTGGGGCGGCGTCTTCGCCATGTCGCTATGCGTGTTCGCACTCGTGGCCTCCGAGTTCATGCCCGTCAGTCTGCTGACGCCGATTGCCAATGACCTGCGAATCACCGAAGGGATGGCCGGGCAGGGCATTGCCATATCCGGCGCCTTCGCGGTGTTGACCAGCCTGTCGATCTCCGTATTGGCCGGCAGCATGGATCGGAAAAAGTTGCTGCTTGTGCTGACAGTGCTGATGGGCATCTCCGGCGCCATCGTGGCGCTGGCGCCGAATTACCTTACCTACATGGCCGGGCGTGCGCTCATCGGCGTGGTGATCGGCGGCTTCTGGTCCATGTCGGCTGCCATGGCTATCCGGCTGGTGCCTGCCAGCCAGGTGCCCAAGGCGCTGGCGATCTTCAACGGCGGCAACGCCTTGGCAACGGTGATCGCCGCGCCGCTGGGAAGCTATTTGGGTTCGCTGTTCGGATGGCGCGGCGCCTTCTTCGCTTTAGTGCCCGTGGCCTTGATCGCATTGGTCTGGCAATGGATCGCATTGCCTGCGATGAAGACCGGTGTACGCGCGGCGGGTTCAGGCAACGTGTTCAAAATACTCAGGCACCGAACGGTGGCTTATGGCATGGCCGCGTGTGGGGCCTTTTTCATGGGCCAGTTCGCGCTTTTTACCTATCTGCGCCCCTTCCTGGAAACCGTGACGCACGTCAGCGTTTCCACGCTGTCGTTATTGCTGCTGGTGATCGGTGTAGCGGGGTTCGTTGGCACCCTGGTCATCGGCTCGATCATCAAACGGAGTGTGTACGGTCCGCTCATCGGTATCCCGATTGCGATGGCGGCGATCGCACTGGCGCTGATTCCGCTTGGCGTAACGGTGGTGCCCGTAGCAGTGCTGTTGGGGCTGTGGGGCCTGATGGCAACAGCCGCCCCGGTGGGGTGGTGGACCTGGATCGCGCAGGCGATGCCGCATGATGCCGAGGCAGGCGGTGGCCTGATGGTGGCGGTCGTCCAGCTCGCGATTGCGCTGGGGTCGACCGTGGGTGGGGTGCTGTTCGATGCCAGCGGTTATCAAAGCACTTTCATCGCGAGTGCGATAGTATTGTCGATCGGCGCATTTCTCACTTATCAAGCTTCGCGCGCGCAGGCGAGCACCTTGCCGTGATTCTTCATTAAGATGTTCGCATGACCCCTGAAGAACTCGTACAACATCTAGGCCTGCAACCCCATCCGGAAGGGGGGTTCTATCGAGAAACCTATCGATCGTCGGAACGGGTAATTTGCGCCGATGGGCTGAATCGCTCCGCCAGCACGGCCATTTATTATTTGCTGTGTAACGGTGCATATTCCACCTGGCATCGAATTCGGTCGGATGAAACGTGGCACTTCCATGCGGGCACTGAGTTGCACGTGCACGAGCTCTTGCCAGGTGGTGAGCTGCGCACGCATCGGCTCGGCGCAGACCCCAGCGAGACCGTTTTCCAGGCAACCGTGCAGGCTGGCAACTGGTTTGCGGCGGAACTGGCACATCCCTCGTCATTTGCGCTGGTGGGATGCACAGTGGCACCTGGATTCGAGTTCAGTGAGTTCGAGCTGGCAGAGACCGAGTTATTGCTGCGAACTTATCCCGCGCACGACGCCCTGATCAAGCAGTTGGCCAGAACTTGAAGGGCGTCGTCTTAGGTTGGCGCAGCCTCTAGGCAGTTGTGGAACGCGCGAAGATGAGTAGGGGCGAGTAAGGTATAGAACGCAGGCCTGACTGCCTGATCTCTCAGCCCGTTTTTTCATTGGAATCCGTACATCATGAAGATCATTCGTTCAGCATGCCGGTCAGTTGCGGTTGTGGTCGTGGGGGCGTCGATGGCAGCCTGCGCGGATCGTCCGGCGCGGCAAGCCGACCTGGATTACCGAAGTCCGTCATCCTCTAACTCGCAAGGTGCGCGCGGTACCGGCGACCCCTCGGATCAGCGTTTAACCATCCAGTCCGGATCAGGGGCAAAGTTGAATCTGCCATGGTTCATCCAAGATACGCAGGACATGATCAACAGCAATTGACCGCGCGCCTAAGGCTTGAGGGTCTGATCCTGCGCTCCGGCTTACCCGCAACAGCTTACGCATCCTGTCAGTTGGGCTGTGCCGGCATGAATGCCAATACCATCAGCACGTGCGACGCCGTGCCGCCTAGAACAAACAAATGCCAGATGCCGTGAGCATGCCGCCATCGGTGATCGTTTTGATAAAACGCGATGCCTGCTGTGTAGCAGCACACGCCTACGATTAACCATATCAATGCGCTGATCGACAAATTCGACATGATGGGGATTGCCGCCATTACCCCGATCCAGCCCATTGCCAGATACTGGAGCACTGAGGGTTCCATACTGGATGCGCGCAGTTCTCGCAGGATCCCCAGCACCGCCAGCAGCCATACCGCTGTCGTCATGGGGATGCCCCATGCATCGCGTAGCGGGATTAGTCCCAGCGGCGTGTATGTGCCGGCGATAAGTAGAAAAATTGAACAGTGGTCGGCTTTCTGCCAAAACCCTTTTTGTTTTCCGTGCGACCAGTGATAGGCCGTCGAGCAGAAATAAACGCTGATCATTGCCACCGCAAATACGAGGCAGCTTGCGAGCGCTACGGCGTCCGCGCCGGATCGGTCAACCCGCAGCAAAAGCAGAATGGCTGCGCCGATTGCTAAAAAGAATCCCAATAAGTGCGTTGCACTATTGAACCGCTCGCCGATTTGCATTTGGCAGATCCATCATCCCCCGTATCTGCATTCTGCTGCCGCAATGCGTATTCTTGATGACGATGCAATGGCGTTCTCGTGACGGTCAATCGGCCGCTGAATGCTTCGCGTCACGCTCGGCACTGACGCTCCGCTTTCTGGCGCCGACGAGCGGCTCCGGTACAGGTTGTACATGAAGTCTGTTCAGGCCAGACATCGCGTCGCCTTGCACTTGTTCTGAAAGGCGCTCAGTGTCGCGCTGCCGAATATCCTCGACCACATCGATCACATCCACTTCGGCGCAACCCAATGCGCGCAGGCTTTCCGCACCCAACAAGTAGGCTGACTCGACCGTTTCTCTGATCTGATAGTCGACGCCGGCACGAATGAGCTCCACAGCGTGCCCACGATCGAAGCTTCTCACCAGCAGCTTGGCCTGCGGAAATGCGTGCTTAACCAGCTCCACGATCTGCAACGCAGCCTTGGGGTCGTCGATGCAGACCATGATCGCGTCGGCTTCACCCGCGCCGGACTGGTGCAGCGTGTCGAGCCGAGTGCCATCGCCGAAGAACACCGTGAATCCGTAACGCCCCGCGTCGCGAACGCGTTCGGGATCCCGATCGATGACTGAAAGTTCGATCCCTTTAGATAGCGGCGCCTGCGATGCGATCTGACCGAAGCGACCGAAGCCGATGATTAGAATCCGACCCTTCAGATCTCGGGCCGCCTCGACGCCCTCCATCGACGGTTCACTACGCAACAGGCGGTCGGTTGCGAGCATCAAAAGCGGGGTGAGCGCCATGGATAAGATCACGACCGTGGAAAACAGGGCATTTTCAGTGGCATCGATCACGCCGCCAGACGCCGCTGCGGTATAGAGCACGAAAGCAAATTCGCCACCCTGCAGGAACGTCGACGTGCGGTGCACGGCCTGATGGCTTGAACTCCCGAAAAGGCGCGCGACGGTGTAAACCACCACGCCCTTTGCGATCATGAATACGACGAGCATCGACAGCAAGAATCGCCATTCGAGGGCGACAACCGACAGATCGAGCGACATGCCGACAGCCAGAAAAAACAGGCCCATCAACAAACCGCGAAATGGCTCGATGTCGGTTTCGATCTGGTGCCGGTAACTCGAGCTCGACAACATTACGCCCGCGAGAAATGCGCCCATCGCCATCGAGAGGCCAGCCACTTCCATCAGGAGCGCGGCACCCAGCACGACCAGTAGCGCGCCTGCTGTCATCACTTCGCGGGTGCGTGCCCGCGCCAGCAGAAAGAAAAATGGGTTGAGGCACCAGCGCGACACGCCCAGAAGCAGCAGCAGGGCGCCCAGCGCCGTGAGAATCTCCGTCCATCCTGCTTGCCCCTGCGACAGCGGCGACAGGAAAGCGACGATCGCCAATAGCGGCATGATCATCAAATCCTCGAATAGCAGAATCGCGACCGACTGCTGGCCTTGCGGACTCGACATCTCGCCCCGGTCCTGCAACACCGACATGATGACCGCAGTGGAAGAAAGGACGAAGCCCGCGCCTGCAATGAAGGCGACCGTACTGGGAAGGCTGAAGATCGCCATGCCAGCGGCCGTAAGAATGGCGATCGTCGCCATCACTTGCGCCAGGCCAAGGCCGAAGATCTGCCCGCGCATGGCCCACAGTTTCGGCGGCCGCAACTCGAGTCCGATCACAAACAAAAACATCACTACGCCAAGCTCGGAGAAGTGCAGGATGGATTGCGCATCGGTGAAAAGTTCGAGCACCGAGGGCCCCACGAGTACACCAGCGGCAAAATAGCCCAGGACGGATCCCAGCCCGAGCCGTCGGAACAGGGGCACCGCCACGACGGCCGCAGTCATTAAAACGACAGCCGGGACTATCGACTGCCCAAGGCTCGCATCAGCCATGTATTACCTTCTATTCAAGACGTTGGGAAGCCAGCGCGGGCTTGCAAAGTGATGCCATGTGGCACTTCGCATTTGTGGTGCTTCGTCGCGGAGGATACCGCGCGTGAGCAAAACGATATGCGTCAGACGGCAGAAGAATTCAAGCAAACCTGAATCGTGTGCTACGCGACTTTGTACCCGAGTTTGACGTTGCTGATTGTGCGACACAGATTACTGCGCAGTGGCACTACCGCATCGAAAGCGGGAGCCGCAAAATGAAGCATTCAGGCGATGCGAGTGTGCGCCATTTTGGACTAGCGCATCGGTTTTTTACGACGCCGCTGGCGTGCCGTACTTTATTTCCATACCAATCCTGTGGGCTCGAACACGAATTGTTCTGGACCATGCCGCCATATCGAAACCTCCACAATTGCGCGCTTGGCAGCCCGCAGCCGCTCTACAAAATCGGCTTGATCTTCGAGTTTGATGACGCCTGCGAGCCCGCTACCCATGGGTCTACCTCGATAGGTGCGCACCTTGGAATCATCGAACTTCACCGACACGATGCAGTGTTTGAACGAGCAGTCGATGGGGCCCTGGGACAAAACGATGAGGGTGTCTTCGCCAGCGGTTTCCGGCATGTTGCGAATCTGAATACCGAGCTGCGCCGTCCCGCTGTACGGCTGCTTGAGCGTCACATCGTTCTTCGATGCAATGAGGGCCCAGCGATTGGTTACGCCTCGCATGAGGTCTTCTTTTTCGGTGTATGACCATTCGGCACTGGCGATTGCCGGGCACGCGGCTGCGATTAGCAGAATTGCCGAGGAAAGCAATATCTTCATCTTGAACGTAACGACCTGATTAAAAAGTTGAGATGTGGGCGGCCTGGCGAAAATAAAATAAATCCGATTATGCAAGGATTTGGGTACAGCTGAATGTACCAATTAATTCCGTTTGAGCGGGATCGTCCATCTACCATTGTTTCACCGCAACAGCACACGCAACGTCAAAAACGAAAACACCATACAGCCCACCATCGCCAAAATAAGCGGCCACGCCGAACCCTGCAATTGCGTGCCGACGACCGCCGCCACCACCGCACCGGCACCCATCTGGATGCTGCCCGCCAACCCCGACGCGGCGCCCGCCACGTCGGGCTTTACGCTCACGGCACCCGCGATGCAGCTGGGTAAGGTCAGTCCGTTGCCCATCGCCACCACAAGCATAGGCAGGAAAAAGGCGAGGGGATGCATCAAACCGGCGGCGTAAAGTGCGGCCATAACAAATGCCGCGGTTGTGCTGATGACGATGCCTACGCGCATCATGCGTCGTGGCCCGAATCGGGTGGTATAGCGGCCTGACCCGAAATTGCCGAGCATGTAGCCCACGCTGACCAACGCGAAGTACATCCCGTACTCCACCGGCGTTCTGCCCATCAGGTTGACGACCACGTAAGCTGCACCGCCCACGAAAGCGAAGAACGCCGCGCCCGATCCGGCCGACGTCAGCGCATAGCCCCAGAAGAGCCGGCTGCGCAACAGCACACCGTAATCGCGAGCAAGCTGCGAGGCGCTGGACGTGACACCCACGCGCGGCGCTGTCTCGTGCAGCCGGCGGTACGTGGCCCACAACGCGGCAACACCAAATACGGTGAGAAACGCAAATCCCGCGCGCCAGTCGAAAGTGGCCTCGAGCGCGCCGCCGATCGTGGGCGCCACCATCGGCGCCACGGCCATGCCCATGGTGACGTAGCCGATCATGCTCGCGGCGCGATCCCTTTCGTAGAGGTCGCGGACGATGGCGCGGCTTAGCGCAATGCCGGCACAGCCTCCGAGTGCCTGAATGATTCGGCCTGCGATGAGTGTGCCGATGTTGGGCGCCAGCATGCAGATCACCGAGCCTGCCACGAATATTGCCAGCCCGCCTAGAAGCACCGGGCGGCGACCGTAGCGGTCCGAAATCGGGCCAATGATGAGCTGCCCCACGGCAATCGCGGCGATGTAGACGGATAGCGTGAACTGGATCGCGGCGTAATCCACCTCCAGCATTCGCGCCATACCGGGCATCGACGGCAGATAGAGATTGATCCCGAGCGGGCTGACCGCGGCCACCATGACCAGCAGCAGGATGAAGCTGCGCGGCGAGGACACCTCTGCCGCACGCTGATGTGCGTTCGGAGAGGAGGGCGTGGTGTGCGGCATGAGACGTCCCGGCAAAGGGTCGAGTTTACGTCGTGCCAAATGAAGGGTTGGCGATAGGTCGACGTTCAGTTCCTATCACTTGTTTGCGGATTGTTGCGTCGACGCCTTCAGGCAATCGACTGAAAGGTAACTATAAATTGCAGTTCTACGACTTTAGTCGCATGTTTGGTGCCAAATGGAAATACTTAGTGAATGTAACAAGGGTATCGATAGGTAGCCACTGTTAGTCTAAAAGAACTAGTAGTGGGAGTTAAGTAGTAATACTTAGGGAGCAATCTACATTGCTCTGACATCAAAACGTTACTTTTTGGGGATGCCCCTTGATGCATGGGTCGAAGTGGATGAGGGCAACGATTGCCCTGAGCGCGTCGTATTGCGCTGGCGCGGCAGCAGCAGATTTGAACGTTTCGCCGACTGACTGGTACGTCTACGACAGCTCGGCTAATTTTCCAGGTGGTATCGCAGTCAACGGCGGCAAGCTGACGATCGGCGGCAATGGCGGCGGGTCGGGCGTTGTGATGAATGGCAATGTTGACGCCACATCGAATGGTGTGGTCGGAGGCTTCGGCACAATCAACGGCGATCTCAACGTATCCGGCAATGCGCGTGTCGCACCCGGGTATCCCGTGAACACGCCAACCATCGTCTCCAATGGCAATCTCATCGTCAATGGCAACTTGTCGATGAACAACGCCGTGTTCGACTTCGAGACGGGCTACGCGGGGTTACCGATCACGCAACCTGGCACGGGCGATAACATCACCGTGCGCGGCAACGCCGCATTGAACAACACTACCTTGAACGTGACCGTGAATACGCTCGGGACGACGGCGGGCTATTACCGCATCCTGTCATACGGCGGCTCGATGAGCGGTAACGGCTTGACGTTGGGCACGATCACCGGCGACTCCACGCCCGGCGCGACGATTCAGTCGCTCACCGACGACAAACACATCAACCTCATCCTGGGGCCGAGTACCACCAACCTGTGGAACGGCAACGGCTTGGCGTCAGCAATCCGAGCGGGCGGTGGCAACGGCACCTGGACCGCAGCCAGTGCGAACTGGAACAGCCCGACCAATGCCGCGGGTGCGCTGCCCGCCGGTGGGTATGCCATTTTCACAGGTGCAACGGGATTGGTGACGGTCGATGGCCGCGACGGCCCGGTACGTGTGTCAGGCATTCAGTTCGCCTCCGACCGGTATCGGCTGCAGGGCGCGCCAATCACCTTGGTTGGCAATGGCGGCAATCCTCCCGCCATTGTGGTCGGCGACGGCACCTATGCGGCCGGACGATTTGTGGACACCATCGACAACGCGCTGCAAGGCACCGACGGCTTTGTGAAAACCGGCGTGGGATCGGTGATTTTGAATGGCGACAGCAGCGGGCTTACGGGTCCCATTCTGATTGCCGACGGCGCCCTGGAAATCAACGGCAAGTTGAACGGCCCGATGGATATCGGCCGCGAGGTAGTGCTGGCAGGCGTGGGTCAGGTGGGCAGCACGGTCCTCTATCCCACTGCAATCATTTCTCCGGGCAATGATGGCTCGCCGATGGGCACGCTTACCGTGAATGGCAACCTCACATTCGGCCAAGACACCGTCTATCGCGTGCATGCCGACCCAGCCAGCACGCTGAGCGATCGCATCCATGTGACGGGCGTGGCTCACCTCGACGGTTCGGTGGCGCACGTGGGGCCTAACGGCAACTACGCTCCCCGCACCACCTATCCCATTCTGACGGCGGACGGCGGCATCAGTGGCCGGTTCACGGGTGCCTCGAGTGCGTATGCATTCCTGACGCCCACGCTCAGCTACAACACCAATACTGCGTTCATGACGCTTGCGCGTAACGACGTGCCGATCGGTAGTGTTGGCGGCACGGGCAACCAAGGCAGCGTGGGTGGGTCGTTGGATAACGAAGTGCCGCCCGCGACCGGCGGCGGAACGACGGCACCCGGGACGGGTTCGACGACACCTGGAGCAGGAACGACGACCCCCGGCACCGGTACAACGGCGCCTGGAGCAGGGACGCCAACGCCCGGCGCTGGGACGACGTCGCCGGGGACCGCAACGCCTGCTCCGGCGCCAGGCACGCCGTCGGCAGGAAATGGATCGTCTGCGGGCGGTAATGAACCGACGCCGTCGGAGAATGGGCCGGCATCGGCTGGCAACGGATCTCCGCCAGTCGTGATCGCGCCGCCCGTGGCCGGAAGCGGTCCCGCACCGGTCGCGGGTTCTGCCGCAAGCCAGGTGGCCGAGGCGGTTCTCACGATGACGCCGGACGAAGCACGCTCGGCGTTGAACATGCTTTCAGGCGAAGCCTATGCGAGTACCGCAAGTGTGCTGCAAAGCTTGGGAGACACCGTTCGCATGTTGCCGCAGGCGCATCTGCGCGCCAACCTCGATGCGCCGGCGCTTGCCGGTCAGCCCACGGCCCAATTGGGTCGATCGTCGTCAGACCCATTGCCGCAAAGCGGGGCGTATCCGGTCTGGGCGCAGGTCTTTGGCAACTGGCGCACATTTGCAAGCGACGGCAATGCATCGCGCGTGCGCCAACATGATGGCGGGCTCTTCATCGGCGGCGATGGCGCAGTGGGCGGCGGCTGGCGATTGGGCGGCGCGCTTGGCTATATCGACAGCCGCAGTACGATCTCCGATACTTCGTCGCGCACAAATGTGGATAGCTATACGGCGACGCTCTTTGGTGGACGAAACTTCGACGTGGGTCCGGGCCATCTCCGCTTCACGGCCGGCGCGGCCTACACCTGGCACGACATCGACACGAAACGCGACGTGGTGGCCGGGAGTTTGAATCAACGGCTTTCGTCGTCTTACCACGCGTCTTCGACGCAGGTGTTTACCGAACTCGGCTACAACATGAAGCTAGGCGAAGCCTACACTGTCGAACCCTTCGCCGGGCTGGCGTGGAACAACCTGCGCACACGAAGCTTCGAAGAATCGGGTGGTACGGCGGCACTGCGCGGCAAGGGCCGAACCGATGATGTCACGAGCACCACAGTGGGACTGCGTGGCGCGTGGAAATTCGGCGCAGAGCGCGCACCGAGCCAGTTGACCGCATCGCTGGGCTGGCGCCACGCCATGGGCGATGTGAAGCCGAGCCAAACGCTTGCGTTCGAGGGTGGTGGCACCTTCTCGGTAACGGGTGTGCCCATTGCACGGGACGCCGCCGTACTCGGGCTGGGTGCCAACATGACGATCGCGCGCAACACGACGGTAGGCATCGGCTACGACGCGCAATTGGGCGGAGGCAATCGGCAGCACTCGGGTCTGCTCAATCTGGCGATGCGCTTCTAGTTCGCAGTAGGGTTTCCGACGGGCGCGTTCAATCGTCATCGAACGCGCCCCGGTGTTTGCACCAAGGACCACCGACTCACGGCATTTCCAAAGAAAAAAGCGCCGTGAAATACCAGGCGATGAAAATCGAGCTCAGTGCTGCAATCGCAACGCTCAACCTGCGCTCGGTTCCGCGCGTACGCCACGCCAGGATCAACGCCAACACGGTGATGACAGGCATAAGAAGAAAGAAAATCGGCATGGGTGCTCTTTATCGATTGCTCGTGTTCTACGAGGCCTTAGCGCCTCAAGGCCGCGGCAACGACGCCCAGCGCACGACCGCCGGCATCATCGCTGACGCTGTCGTCATGTGATCCTGGTTCGATAGTTCCACGTAGCGCAACGCGTCGCCCGTCAAACCGGCACGCATCAGCGCATCGCGCGCGTTGCGTGCACCGTCGAGCATTTCGGCTGAGCCCGCAGGGAAACCCGGCCATTCTTCCGTCGCCATTGCCAGCATCACTTCGGCCTTGCCCGGTTTAAGCGCGGCCAGGTCTTTCAATATGCGGCTGTCGTCCCACCAGACGGCTGGGCTCAACGATACATAGCGTTGGAAGGATTGCGGTTGGGTGGCCAGTGCGTGCAGCACGTAATAGCCGCCCAGCGAATGGCCGGCCAGCGTTTGACGCTCAGCGTTGACACGATATTTCGCGGCGAGGGCAGGCCGCAGCGCATTGACGAGGAAGTTCGTGAAGGCGTCCGCGCCACCCGGCTTCGGGCCGCGCAGGCGTTCCAGCGACGCCGGATTGATCGCGGACGGCACGAAATCCCAGGTGCGTCGTTCGCCGTTGATGGGCTCGTCACCTGGGTAGGCCACACCCACGACAAGGGTGGGGGCAGCGTCAGTCAGCTTGCCCTTTTCGGGTATGAGGGGAAACTGACGCAGCAGGCCGATGGCGTCTGCCGCCGCGCCGAAGTAGGCATTGGCGTCGAGCAAGGTCAACACCCCATAGCCTTCGGGAGGCGGCTCGCCGGAAGGCACGGACACGAAAATGCGGTAATCGCGGCCTTCGCGTGAGGTGAGGGTGAACTCGCGCGTGTGCGGGAGTAATGCTGTATCGCTTGTGGGCATCAAGGTGTGCACCGATGCAGGCGAAGAGGCCGGAGCACCCACCGAATTGGCGCTGACAGCCGCGGCGGTGGGAGCGGGTACGGAGGCGGCATGCACGGAAGCGCTGATGACCATCGCGGCCAGTAGACTCGAACCGGCGAGCCGGCGATATGCATTACTCATCATGGAGCGGTTTTCCTGATTTTGGGAGCGTAGCGCGATGATTTGGATAGATCACAACGGCGAACACGCGGACGATTTTGCCATGCTGTGCGCTGATCGTATGCATCAGCAGCGTTAGCGTAACGTGAGGTTGGGGTCCCGAGTTACCGCTTTGACCCTATCCTCAGATGTGGCAAGCGATATGGCATTCGGATTGTTTCGTCTGACTAGCCTGAGCTTTTAGGCCAGTGCCGCGGTCTGATGGAAAATTCAACGTTGCCGCCGCAGCCCACGATGGCAATCCACACGTCCATTACGTTATCTCGGGTGGAAACCATAGTGAATGGGACGCCCCACAGGCTTGATGATGGGGTGTACGTCACCTCATCTCGTTTGAACTGATGGGTACGAAAAAAAGAATCCGCTTGTTCTTTTGACGTCCAAAAGTACTTGGACTTCCACTTCCAATAGTCGATCACGGTTTGTTCAAGTTGCTCGATTGTGCGGTCGGGGCATTGAACAACGCCGATGTTCTTTCGATGCCTGTCCTCATCCCACCAAAGTAAGGCGACGATGAGGCCAAGCACGAAAAACGTGATCGCCGATTTGCTAAAACTGGACATGAATGACTCGATACCGCATGGAGAATGACGCGCCTGTATGGAGACGGGATCGAAGCCGTCTGAATTATTGAGTGTGCTGCTCGATGCAGGGAGCGCCGTGTAAGCGGCAAAACAACGGGCTCGAAGCTGCCGTAATTTGAACGTATCCGACGAAGCAGGCTAGGCACACATTACATACCGAAACACACATCCCATTCAGGGATTGGTAAGGTTTTCCGAGTTCAACCATCCAGTCGGAGTGTGTTGTATGAGAAGAATCCTATCTTCTATTGTGGTCGGCAGTCTGACCTTCGTTGCATTTTCTTCGAGTGCTCAGTACGACGCAGGCGCCACGCAGATGCTCGGGCAGGGCATGGGTTTTGGCGCGTATAGCTCCACGACCTATCGCAACAGTATCGAGGCGACCAAAGGCAAGAGCGACAGGGGATCGACCAAGGCAAAGCTTGAGGACAGCGCAGGCGCCAAATCAGAAAAGGGCAAGGCGAAAACCAGCGAGCCCGCACTGCGAAGCCAGGCCGATGTCGACCGCTACATGAACGCCCGCATGGCCTATCACGCGCGCGCTCTTCAACCCGAATACAAACGCCGCGCCGCGCGCGACGGTCAGGCATCTGCCGACAAATGGATCCGCGCCAGGGGTGAGGAGCTCGGCAAAATGGAAGGCGAGAAGGCGCGCAAGCTTGTGGTGCGGGATTAGTTGACTGTGGGTGCCGGAGGCAGCGTGGTGATAAGCACCCGCGGGGCCAGGGGGCCGTCGGCGGCTCGATTTTCTTATGCCAGTCCAACGCAATCGACGCACTCAAATTGAACGTGGATGGCAGTGACCAGTTCGTGATGGCGCTTTCGCCCATGCTCGAAATCGGCGGTCGACGCGCGCTCGATAATGGTGCCGAAATGCGCCCCTATGCGTATGCCGGTGTGTCGTTCCTGTCGCGAGACGAATTCAAGGTCAACACGCGGCTCGCCGGCGCACCCGCCGGCAGCGGCTCGTTCCGCACCTCGCTGAAAACCGACAACGTGATCGGTCGTCTGGGTGGCGGTATTCAGCTCTTCACGGCTAAGGGCTGGAGCTTCAAGGTGGAATACGACGGCGAGTTTGGTTCAAACCTCCAAAGCCACGCGGGTTCGCTCAAGGCGATGATGCCGTTTTGAAGATGTCGGGACAGGTGCGCAGGATCTCGTGCTCGACGATCTGCAGCGCCTGTCGCCAGGGCACTTCGTCTTCGCTCACCGGCCATGTGGCGTGACCCAGGAAACGCTCGGGCTGTCGCAGCTTGAACAGAAAATCGATGAGGAAGGTGCTGACGGATTTACGAACTGCCTTCTCGCACGTCCCCCAACCGTCGGCATTGGAGGCGCGCAACTGCATGAGAAAACGCAGCGCCAGATACTCGACATGACGCGGGCGCTCGGGATGGGCCCACACGCCGCCGTCCTTGAGCCACTGTTTTTCTTCCAGCAGGACGAACAGCAGCCGAACTGCCTTGTCACTGTCTACGATGCAATGCGCCATGATCGATGGTGTTCTTTTTTTCGCGACCTAAGCCGGTTGAAAGCCGTTCAATAAATAGACCACGACCAGGCAGCCACATCCGATCGTCGCTTGCATCGCCCACACCGCCGCCAGACGTTTGATCGCGAACACCCACACCGCCACGCCGGCGTAGATCGCAAAGCTGAGCATCGAAGCGATCAGAACGCTGTTCGCCCGCGAGACACCGATAGCGCTGACCAAGAGGAGGGTGAGCGCTGTTGAGATCAGCGCGCTCAACGCATAGCCGCCGACGACGGCCGCCAGGACGCGACTGAAGATGGCCAGGCGATATCGCCCTGAGCGGGGCGCCGGGGGTGCGCGTGTCATGGCATGGATCCCTGGCCGCTGCGGCCCGCCGCGCGTCGTACCTGCGGTATGTTGCGCGATGCCGATCGAATGCGCCACGCGGCCCAGGCGAGCGCGGCACCCAAGCCGAGAGAAACCAATTCGACGCCGGCACGCTGCAAATCCATCATCATGATGTATTGCCCCAGATGCTGCCCGGTGGTGATCAGATTGAGCAGCGGCAAGGCCAGACAAAGCAGCGCCGCCAATCCGAGCAGCTCCACCCATGCCCGTTGCGGCTTGCGCCATAACGCATACAGCGACGTCGCAAGCCAGACGAGCATGGAGCCGCGGATCTCCCACGCCGAACGGTCGATCATGGTGACGGGCAATAGGCGATTGACGTAGAAGTAGGCAATACAGGCAACGACGATGCCCGCAATCGCTGCAATATTGAGCGAATCGATCGTGCGGTAGACGACAGACGTGGCGTGGCCGAATTCGTTAGCGCTTTTCTTGCGCCGCTTGCTTGTGAACAGAATCGCGCCAGTGGCGATCATCAGCGTGCCGAGCAGCCCGCAGAAGAAGTACAGCCATCGCATGCCCCAACCGCCGAAGCGTGCGAAATGCAGCGACTCCATGGCGGCATGAATGTCTTCCGCCGCAAAAGGTGCATCTACGTCCGGGCGCTGCATCTTGAGCACGGTACCCGTCGCACCGTCGAACAGCACCGACGCGACGGGGCTCAACACCCCACCAGATGGTGCTGCGGGATCGATTCGTCCGATGACTCTGACGGTGACGCCCACTTGGCCGGGCTGCTCCACAATCATCATGCGTGTGGGCTGCCGGGTAAGCGCTTCAGCTTCACGCTGGAGCGAGGCGACATCCTGGAGGCGCGTCGCCGTGGCGGGCGGGGGGCGCGAGCGCGCTGGATCGACGTCATGCGTGAGTTCGGTTTGAAATTGGCGGTAGGCCGAAGGGTCAGTGCCGTAGGCGGACTGAAGCGGCCAGGTCATGTAGCCCGTGTAGAAAATCGCCAGGCCCGTATACACGATCATGAAAAGGAACGGTAAGGGCAAAACGGCGCTTACGTTGTGGGCATCCATCCACGATCGTTGCCCTTTGCCTGGGCGGAACGTAAAGAAATCCACGAAAATTCGGCGATGAACGACAACACCCGATATCAGAGCGACCAGCATGCACATCGATATCCAGCCGACAATCCAGTAACCGATCGTGGGCACGTGGAGCATGTAGTGGAACAACACGAAGTGGCGGCCGCCCTCTGTTTTTCGTCCCCAGGGTTCGGTTTGAATGACGCCGGTCAAAGGGTGGACCGTACGGTGTTCGGTGGTGGCGCCTGCCCGCCAGGCCAATTGCATGGCGTCGTCCGGCCCGAGCGGCATGACGATGCGCCAGAAACGCGCGTTCGGTGCCTGCTCGCTCAAGTACGCCGTCGCGCGCGCCAGTGAGCGGGGGGCGTCGCCCAGTGTGGACTGCGCGGGCGCGGCGAGCACCGGCTTGGCCTCCATCCAGCGTGTGATCGGCTCACGAAACACACTCAGCGTACCGGTCAGGAATATCGCGCACAGCAACCATCCACACGTGAGCCCGCACCATGTGTGCAGCCACGACATCGACTGTCGAAATCCCTCTTTCATATGATGGGCGCGTAGAACCGATAGGGCGCAGACACGAGCGCTTGCATCAGAACGTGCCGCGCAGTGTCACCATCACGTTACGCGGATCGCCGTAAAAGTTGCCGGCCACGAGATTCGCCAGCGAGCTGTAGTACGTTTTGTCGAACACATTGTTGACGTTGACGGTAGTCGCCCAATTGCGATTGATCTGGTATTTCGCATACGCATTCCAGACCGACCGGCCGCCCATGTTTGCGCGTTGGCCGCTCACTTCGCGATAGCTCGCGCTCTGCGCGTTCACACCGCCGCCGAGGGTGAAATCTTGCAGATCGCCGGGTAGCTGATAGGTGGACCACAGACGAAAGATATGTTTGGGCGTGTAGGTATTGAAAGACATCCCCTCGCTGCTCACATCCTTCACGTACTTGGTTTGATTGAACGTGTAGCCGGCAAAGACATTCCATCCGCGCGCCACCTTGCCACTGATTTCGGCGTCGAAACCCTGGCTGCGGACTTCGCCCGTGTCGGTATAGCAGTAATAGTCGGCGCGGCAGGTGGGGCTGGTATTGAAATCCGCTTGCGCACGATTCTTCTGGTTGATGCGGAAGGCCGCGAAAGACGCATTCAATCGCCCATCGAGAAGTTCGCCCTTCACACCGGCTTCGTAGTTGGTGCCTGTGATGGGTTTCAACAACGCACCGGCTTCGTTTTGTTCAGACTGCGGTTTGAAAATATCCGCGTAACTGACATATGCCGACCACTGCGGTGTCAAGTCGTAGATCAGTCCAGCATAAGGATTGACGACGCCGTTTTCCTTGCTGTTGGTGGCACCGGTGGAAGGGCTGGCGCCCGTGGTATTCGTCTTCCAGTCGGTGTCGAACCAACTGACGCGGGCGCCAACAATCAGCTTGAGCGGATCTGCGATCTGCAGCCGGGCGGCATTGTAGATACCGAACTGTCGGGCATCGCCGCGGCGCGCTTCACGCGTATTGGCGTAGATCTCGGCGTCATCCGGTTCGCGGATGTTGGCGTTGTAGTGGTCGATATCGAAAACGTTGTAGTTCGTTTTGAAGCCGTACGTGGTGTTGTTGGTGGCGCGCGAATAGTTCATGCCGCTCACGATTTCATGCCGGCGGCCGAACAGATCGACATTGCCGGTCACATAGGCGTCGATACCCGAGGTTTCAATGTCGGCGATCGAGCGGGCGGCCATCACGGCGCCCTGGCGCAGCAGCGGGCTGACTGCGCGATTGGAACTGGCGTATTTGAGATCGTGATCTTCGTTGAAATGAACCGCCGCGACCTTGAAGGTCCAGTTGTCGTTCAGCCGGTGGGTGAGGTCGGCAAATACGCCTTGATTGCTCGTATCCTGGCGATTCCAGGTGGCGCCAAGATAGGTGGAACGTGGCAGAAAAAGATCGTCCCCATTTGTGAGTCGGGGCAGGCCGTTCAGGGTGGGGCGCCCTTTGATCTTCTCCGAACTCATGCCCACATTGACGGTGGTGGCGGCAGACAGGTCGTATTCGAGCGTGCCGTAAAACGTCGCATTGCGACGATTCACGTAATCGACGAACGAATGCTGATCCTCATAATCGACCACGCCGCGACCGCGCAAGGTGCCGGCCTCGTTCAGCACGCCGCTGGCGTCGATGAGTGCACCGTAGCGATCCCAAGAACCGCCGCGCACTTCCATGGTGAGCGCCGATGCATCCATCGGGCGTTTGCGCACCAGGTTGACGGCACCGCTGGGATTGCCTTCACCCTGCAGCAAGCCTGCCGCACCGCGTAGCACTTCGACGCGATCGTAAATGGCCGTACCGGCATTGAAGTTGTTGGCGCGGCCATACATGCCGCGGTTGAGCGGTACGCCGTCGTACTGCACCGTGGTGAGGTCGAAGCCGCGCGAGTAAATGTAGCGTCCGCCCTGGGGGCTCTGTTGAATGGTGATGCCGGTGGTGCTGGCCAGCGCGTCGTATACGGACGTGAGATTTTGCTCATCGAGCAGCTCGCGCGTGACGACGCTGATCGACTGCGGAATCTCCTTGAGTGCCTGTTGGCCTTTTCCGATCGTGACGGCGGGCGTGGTGTAGCTGCCGGTGCCCTCGGTGATCACACCATCGGCCAGCCCGCTTACCGTGACCGGCGCCAGCGTGGTCACGCCCGAAACGACTGCTGGGATGCGCTGCAGATGAAAGCCGTCGCCATTTGCATTGGGTACGGCTTGCAAACCCGTGCCTTGCAAGAGCGTTGCCAGCCCTTGTTCAACTGAATAACGGCCGGACAATCCCTGCGTCTGCACGTCGCGCGTCAATGCCGGTGTGAACGCGACGGTCGTGCGCGCGGCCACGCCAAATCTGCCCAGTGCCACGTCGAGCGGTGCCGGCGGAATCGAAAAGTGCACGCCGCCGCCCGGTATGGTTTGCGCCCATGTCACGCTGGGCGCGGCGATGGGCAAGGCAAGGGCCATCAACGCAGCGTAGCGCGCCACGGTGATACGGATCCGGCATTCGCGCCACTGCCATTGAGGGGCGGGTGCAGGTCGATGGCGTTGGGCCATGGGGAGTTCCTAATTCGTCTAAAAAGTGGTCAGACCGCTATCGGCTACAGGTCTGTTTCACTATGTCTAACGAACAGGAATCGAAAATCTTCGCCGGCGTTACAAAAAATGCCGCTGTTTGGTTTTGCCGGGATCAGAGGGGCTCGATGTTTACCCAATAGCGGGTGCGATAGCGCAGCGAAAGATCCAGGACGCCGGCCACGACCTGCAGCGTTTTGTCGGTATCGTCGATGCGAAACGCACCGCTGACCTCCCGATCGGCGACGCGGGCATCGCAGCGCAGGATGCCGGCACGGTAGCGCGCCAGTTCCGTCAGAAAATCATCGAGCCGCATGCGGTTCGCCACCAGCATGCCTTGCGTCCAGGCCTGCGCGTTGCCATCCAGGGGCTGCGCCACGGGCAGCTTGCGCGGGCCAACCTCCGCCTGTTCGCCCGCTTGCAGCACGAGGGTTGGGCCGACGACGCCGGGTTGCTCCACACGTACTCGACCCTCAAACACAGCGACGCGCGTAAACGCTCGATCGGCCGCGATCTGGCGCACGACGAAACGCGTGCCCAAGGGCGTGAGCACGGCGTGGGGCGTGTTCACAAGGAACGGACGGGCGGCTGGATCGACGCCCGTCGCCACCAGTATTTCGCCGCTGCGCAGTTCGACGCGGCGCTGATGCGCGTCGTAATGCACGCGCACGACGGTGTCGGTGTTGAGCGTGAGCGATGTGCCGTCGGTGAGTGCCACCGTCCGTTGTTCGCCGGTCGCCGTACGCAGCACGGTATTGCCAGCCCAGAGATGCTCGCGCGCAGCCAAGAGGGTTAGCGCACCCACGCCCAGCCCCGCGATGCTCCATTTGAGTGCAGTGCGGCGCGAGCGTTGCTCGCAGTAACGCAAAATGGTTTGCCCGGCTGTTCCAGCGGTAAGGGGAATATCGTCTCGCACGCGAAATTCGCCGCGCATGCTCTGCATCCGCAGCCATGCCAGTTCGTGGCGAGGATCCTGCCGGCGCCAATCGGAACAGGCGGCCAGCGTAGCCGCATCGGGCGCATCGGTCGTGCGCACAAGCCATTGGGCTGCTTGCCTGATGATTGCCGCCGATGGCGGTTCGACATCGCCAGCCGAGGTGCCTATCGGCTTGGGTACAGCCGCCGTGTCGCGCATCATGCGTACAGTGCGGCGTAGCAATGCTCCCACGCCTTGACCATATCGCGCTGGACAGCTGCCACCGAAATGCTCAGCTCGTGCGCGATGTCGCGGTAGGGCATGCCGTCGATCTGGGCCAGAATGAACACCCGCCGAACGCGCGGCGGCAATTTTTCCATGACCTTGCAGACGGCGTTGAGCGTTTCCAGCACAAGCGCCATCGTCTCCGGGCTGGGTGCCGTGTCGTCTTCACGCATGGCCAGGGTTTCAAGATAGGCCTGTTCGATTGCTTTCTTGCGCGCCTGATCGATGAGCAAGCGCTTGGCGATCGTCGTGAGAAACCCCCGGGGCTCGTCAAGACCCGTGGCCGGCGCATGGCGCAGCAGGCGTTCGAAGGTGTCGTGCGCCAGGTCGGCCGCGTTCTCGATATTGCCGCTCAGCCGGCGCCGCAGCATCTGTACCAGCCAGCCATGATGCTCGCGATAGACACTGGCGAGCGATTCGGTGGACGAGAATTCGGCGGGCTGCACGATAGGGGGGCGACGCATAGACGTTAATGGGAATGATTTCCATTGTAGTCTAGTACATCGAATTCTTGGCCCAAATCGTGCAGCTTGCAGTGGCGCCGTTGCATCGTTGCTACTGGTGGGTTTGCCCCGCTAACCGTTGTCGACGATCGCTGAACCGGCAGGGGGCGCGCGGCGGACATCGCTCAGATAGGCCGCAAATTCACCCGCAGGCAACGCTCGCGCATAAAGCCAGCCCTGCGCCAATCCCACGCCATTGGCGCGGAGGTAGTCGGCTTGCGCCTGATGCTCCACACCCTCGGCAATGATCGACACCCCCAACGCCTTGGCCATTTCGATGATGTGGAAAATCACTGCGCTCTTGGCCGAAGGCACGCCGATCGTGTCGACAAACGACTTGTCGATTTTCAGGGCGTCGAAGGTGATCTGCTGCAGATGCGTCAAGCTCGAATAGCCGGTCCCGAAATCGTCGATGGACAGACGGTACCCTTTGGCGCGCGCCTCCGCGATGATGTCGCGGGCCGAATCGTAATCCATGAAGCCGCGTTCGGTGACCTCGAGCCAGACCTGCGCGGGCGCGATGGCATGGTTGGCGATGAGCGCGTCGAGTCGGTTGAGCACGACGTCGGTTTTGAGATCGTCCGGCGCTAGATTGATCGCCACATGCAGGGAAGGATCGCGGGCCAGCATCGCACCGAGATCGCGTCCCACATGTTCGATGACCAGCGCCGTGATGTCGCCGATAAGTCCGGTGTCTTCCGCCACCGTAATGAACAGGTCGGGCCGTACCCAACTGCCATCGGGCCGCCGCCACCGCGCGAGCGCTTCCGCACCCACGCAGTGTCCAGAGGCGACGTCGATGATGGGCTGATAGTGAACCTCGAACTCGTTGTTGCGGATCGCGGTTGCGATTTCGGATCGGAAGCTCAGTCGTTGACGGGATTGCCACACCACCATCAACACAATCAGCCCCGCGATGAACAGGCTGATGGGCAGCAGGATGAGCTGTTCGCGGCGAAGGCTGGAGAAGAAGCCGGGGCGCCGCTCCAGGGCAATTGCCGTCCAGTCGCCCGCGTGTACCGCGCTGAACGCGAATTCCTCATCGACGCCGATGCGGGGCGTGCGTGCCAGGGATTCGATGAGCTCGTCCGGCGCCTCGTTGCTGCGAGCGATGAATTGCCCGTCAGCCATGGTCAAGCCCATGAACGTCTGCGGTTCGGCCACCACGTCGATGAACCGCATGGGGTCGATGAGGACGTTGTAGTTGCCCGAGCTCAACGCCAGCTTGACCGCGCCGCCCAGCAGCGCGGGACGCACGTTCAGGGTCACGCCCAAACCTTTGCTGGTCGTGAAGTCGGGCGGCCGAAAGAAGATGGGTTTTTCGGTGATGCCCCATGATGTGCAGGCGAGTCGGCCGTTGTCGAAATAGCCAATTTCTTCAACGCTGCGGGTGTTGAACACCAATTGGCGCATTTGCTCGATATGGCCAGTCGAGCAGGGCGCAAGCCGGGTGGTGGCCAGCACGTCGAAAGTGCGTTGCGCATCCCCCGCCGCGCGATTGGCTCGGGTCAGCACGCGTTCGGCCGTCGTGGTCAGCAGGGCTTTTTCGTCGCTGACGGCGAGGGACCAGGTAATCCAAAGCATTGCCGCAATAGGCACTGCGGCGCCGGTGAGCGCGAGGAGGGAAGCAATGGCGATAATGCGGAATCGGCGCAGGTTGGCCTCCGTCGGCAGCTCATCTCTGCGTCGCACGACATTTGCGACATCGTTGCACATACTACAGACGATCGGCCGGGCTCGCGAGCGTCTGCAGGCACGCGCGTGGCTTTCTGGCCGCGCACCGTTGCGGTTTGGCCATTGGTGGGCGAGTCGGCCGCTGCCTGGGCTTTCAGTGGCTGCGCAGGCCTCGAATACAATGCCTGACGGTCGACGCCGATCGCTTCAACACACGAGACGTACGCACGATGGATTTTGCTTTAACCCTGCTGATGGTCGCCGTGGCTTGGCATATGCTGCGGATGCACTACCAGCGCACCCGCATTGCGCTGCTCGGTCGCCATCTGGCCGATATGAAGCTCGAACGCCATATGGAAACGCTGACGCAAGGCTATACGCGCGCCATCCACGAGGAGTCCGAAAGCCGACAACTGCAGGTGCTGGACACGTTTACCCAGACCGAGAATGTGGTCGCGGCCAATGTGCAGACACTGGCGAACGCCATGCAGAAGGAAGACGCACGCGATACGGCCATGGGCCCGTTCGCGTTTTGCGTGCCGTATGTCGAGCGCGTGGCACCTGAAGCCGCGTTGCGCGATTTTCGCGCCTTGCTGCACATCCACGCCGTCGGCTTGCGTGCCGTGATCGGCAACGATGCCGGTTTGGATCCCAAGACGCGCGCCTTCCACATCGCAGCCGAGTTATATCTGCTGCAGCACAGTTGCCACTGGTTCTGCAAATCCCGGGCGGTGGCCGACGCGCGCTTGCTGATGCGTCATAAGGTCGAGCACAAGAAAGTGATCGAATCGGTGTCCGCATTGACGCGGTCGTCGTATACAAAGTGGGTAGAGAACACCGAGACGCAGTAGGCGTTCAGCGCCTGCTAGGCCAACGAAATATTCTCGCGCTTCTCAATCAGGAAGTCGCGTAACGCTCTCACTTTCGACGGCATCTGGTCGCGGGACGGCGAATAAAAATGAAATCCTGCGTGGTCGTAGGCCCACGTGCGCAGGATACGAACCAGCCGGCCGTCCGCCAGCTCCGCTTGCAAGGCGATGTTCAAGCCCTGCATCAAACCAAGTCCTTGAACGGCCGCGCGCGTCATGCTCTGGTCGTCATTCACGGTGAAATTGCCTGTCACTGACTGCGTGAAGTGCAGCTTTTTTTTGCCTGGATCGATGAAGTCCCACGGCCTGGCAGTGCCGCTTTTCGCGAAACGGTAGTTGATGCAGTTGTGCGCATGCAGATCCGCCGGCGTTTTGGGGATGCCATGCCGTTGGAGGTAGGCCGGCGCACCCACGACCACCATGGCCAGGGCCGGGCTGATCGGCGCGGCAACCACATGCTCGGCCAAGCTGCGCCCCAAGCGAATGCGGGCATCGCAGCCATCGGCAATGATGTTTGCGAGGGTATCGTCCAGGATCAATTCGACGTGGATCTGGGGATACCGCGCGGTGAATGCTTCGAGATGCGGCTCCACCAGTACCCGGGCGGCCAGGCGCGAGCTGTTGACACGAATCAGGCCGGACGGCACATCGCGCGCCTCGTCAAGATTCTGTACCGCCCAATCGATCTCGCCCAATGTGCGCCGTAGCGTGTCGAACAGCTGCTGACCCGCTTCGGTTAACGACATATCGCGCGTGGTGCGGTAGAGCAACCGCACGCCCAACTGCCGCTCCAGCGCTTTGAGATTTTGCGACAAGGCCGCGCGCGAGACGCCCATTTCCTCTGCTGCGCGCGTGAAGCTGCGGTGCTGGGCGATGCGCGCAAACCAGGCAAGGGAGGGGAGCAGGGCGGGATTCATGTGGAACATTGTAAAGCTGGGATTACCACTGATGTCAGATTTGTGGTCTTCTTTATTTCCAATCACCTGCGTAGCATCTGGGCTTCCGAGTGAGGCAAGTCTCCTCACTCACGATTTCTCTTGGAGCACGCGATGCGCATGCGCAGATTGGGCAACAGCGGTTTGTTCGTTTCCGAGCTGTGCTTCGGCGCAATGACGTTCGGCGGGGCTGACGGGCTGTGGGGCCAGGTTGGCAAGCTCGGTCAGGATGATGCCGACGCGCTCGTGAGATCGGCGCTCGATTCCGGCATCACGTTTTTCGATACGGCCAATGTGTACGCCGACGGACGTAGTGAAACGATCCTCGGTCAGTCACTCCGCAATCTTGGTGTGCCGCGCGGCGATGTGGTGATTGCCACCAAAGTGGCGTCCGCCATGGGTGAAGGGCCGAATCGGCGCGGCGCTTCACGCCGTCATGTGTTGAGCGAATGCCGGGCGAGCACAGTACGGTTGGGCCTGGACCATATCGACCTCTATCAGATCCACGCGTTCGATCCGGGCACGCCGATCGAAGAAACGCTCGACGCGCTGGATACCCTGGTTCGTGCCGGAGACGTGCGCTACGTGGGCTTATCGAACTGGGCTGCCTGGCAAGTCATGAAGGCGCTCGGGATCGGCCGGGCGCGCGGGCTGGCGCCGATCGTTTCGCTGCAGGCGTACTACACGTTGGTAGGCCGCGACGTAGAGCGCGAGCTTGTGCCGATGCTGACGTCGGAGCAGGTGGGCCTGATCGTATGGAGCCCACTGGCGGGCGGCTATCTCACCGGCAAGTATGCCGCCGGGGCAAGCGCTGTCGATGGCCGGTTGCAGACGCTGGATTTTCCACCGATCGATCGCCAGCGTGGCGACCCATTGATCGGCGTATTGAAAGCGACTGCAGCCAAACATGACGCCACGCCAGGTCAGATCGCCATCTCATGGCTGCTGCATCAGCCCGTGGTGACGTCAGTCATTCTGGGCGCCAAGCATGTTGCCCAACTTCAGGAAAACGTAGGCGCGGCGGCGATCCGCCTGGACGACGCCGACCTGCAGAAACTGAACGCAGTGAGCACGCTGCCGATCGAGTATCCCGGATGGCTGCTCGATCGCCGCGACGATCGGCGCGCTTGAAAGCGGTCGATCGTCATCCATCCCTTTCTCATTTCTCTGGATTTCCATGACATCCAATCGACTACGCGTGGGCATCATCGGTGCCGATACAAAAGCAAGCTGGGCGGGTGCCTCTCACATTCCCGCCATCGACGCGCATCCAGGGCTGGTGCTCGCCGCCGTCGCAACCCGGCATGCGGAAAGTGCGCAGGCCGCTGGCGAGGCTTTCGGGGCCGAACGCTGGTACGCCAACCCGTACGAACTCATCGACGACAAGACGATCGATATCGTGACGATCGCGGTCAAGGTGCCGGCGCATCGCGACTTGGTGTTCGCTGCGCTCAAAGCGAACAAGGCCGTGTATTGCGAGGCGCCGTTAGGTGTGTCTTTGGACGAGACCAGGGAGATGGCAGGGGCTGCGGGCGGCTTGCACACTGCGATCGGATTGCAGGGGCGTCTGAATCCTGCGGTGCGGCGTGCAATTGAAATCATCGCCTTGGGCAAGCTTGGCAAACTGCTGTCGGCGCGTGTGAAAGCCACCACGTTCGGGTTTGGACCGCAATCGCTCAAGGCGTACGACTACTTCAATAAGGCTGCTTCCGGGGCGAGCTTCCTCACGATCACTACCGCACATGTTCTGGACATCGTGGAAGCAGTGCTTGGAAACATCGTGGAAGTCGATGCGCGTACCGAATTGCTGTGGCCGGAGATCGAATTGACCGATACCGGGGAGACGTCCGTGCGCGATATTCCTGATCACGTCGACCTCATCGGCAAGACAGCTGCGGGTGCAGTGGTATCGGTGCAAGTGTTGGCGGGCGTACCGGAGCATGACGCGCAATTCAGTTTTGAAATTCGTGGCTCGCTGGGGGTATTGACGCTCACCGGCAATCACCTCGCGGGCGTACAGGTCGGCGACTTGACATTGTCGGCAAGCGTGGCCTTCAACCCACCCGATCGGCCGATTGCGAACGGCGTGGGGCCCACAGCGGCGTCGTTCTGGGCGGGCGCTGCGATCAATGTGGGTGAGGTGTACGCCAGTCTTGTGCATGACATCACAGCAGGCACCTTCATCACACCCGGCTTTACGCATGCCGTTCACAACCTGCAGTTGATCGAGGCCGTGAAGCGTGCCGCGCAGACCGGGACGCGGCAACGCTTGCCCGGTGAGCCGACGCGTTCGCATATCCAACCTTACTTCTCTCAAGGAAATAGTCATGCAGCATGACAATGAACCAGGCATTACCCGGCGCAAGATGATGGTGGGTGCGACGGCAGGGTTGGCGGCGATGGCGGCATCGTCCATGGCCCAGGCAGCTCAGGAACCCGGCGCGAGCGCTCAGCGTGGCGCAGGCCTTCGCGTGCAGGATTTGATCGGCAAGCGGGCGTTGGTGACCGGCGCCTCGCGCGGCATCGGCGCAGGCATCGCGGTGGCCCTCGCCGATCGGGGCGCCGATGTGACCTTTACTTATCGGGAATCGACCGAGAAAGCGGCCAACGTGGTTCGCGAGATTCAGGCCCGAGGCCGCAAGGGATTGGCCATTCGAGCGGATAGCGCCGATCCGGCGGCGGTAACGCGGTCGATCGACGAGACGGTGGCGTTTCTTGGCGGCATCGACATCCTCGTCAACAATGTCGGCATCGCGCGCTCCGGTCCGCTCGCGCAGATGAGCTTTGCAGACATCGACGCGGTGTTGAACGTAAATGCGCGCGCGGCAGCGCTGGCCGCGCAGGCTGCCATCCCACACCTGAAGGCGGGCGGCAGAATCATCACCATCGGTTCGTGCCTGGCCGAACGCGTGCCGTATCCCAATTTGACGGTGTATTCGATGTCCAAGTCGGCATTGCTGGCGTTTACGCGCGGCTTGGCGCGGGAGCTCGGGCCTCAGGCGATTACGGTCAATCTGGTTCAACCCGGACCGATCGACACCGATCAAAATCCGGCCGATGGAGAATGGGCAGAACCAAATCGCCGGTTGACGTCGCTGGGGCGCTACGGCAATCCGGCCGACATTGCGGCTGCCGTGACGTTTCTGGCAAGTCCAGCTGCACAGTTCATGACGGGGTCGGTGATGACGGTGGACGCGGGATTCAACGCGTGATGGCACTGATCGCGTCGTTTGCCATTTGACGCAAATTCCACCCCGGTGACGTTAACGTCGCGTTTGATATGTCTGTGTTCGCCGAGCGCACTGCGGATCGGCATGGATGATCGTCGACGTGACGCCGGTTTGAAGCGCGGCGTGCGGAGTATCCACAACAGCGCTGCCAACGGGTGAAACGCGTGCAAATGAGTTTTCTGACACTCTTGAAACGAGTGGGTCTGGCGTTGCTTTTAGTCGGGCTCGTTGCCGGATGCGCATCGAGTGGCCCCGGCGGCTCGGCAGGCGCCGATAGCGGCACTGGCGCAAGCAGTGCTAGCGGCCCAAACAACGCGGCGGCACCTGCAGCCAATAAGTGCAAGGGCAACCGCAGCGCCTGCAAGTACGAAGGGGCGTATGAACGCGGCGAAGCAAGCTACGCCGAGTTGGAAGCCAAGCGCCTGAATCAGGCCGCGCTGCAGAAATTTCGCGACTCGCTTAAGTGACGATAAACGTGAGGCAAATCTCGCTGCATGCGGAGCATGATGAGCTTGGCCCCGTTGCTGCCTCGAAGCTAAGTCGTTTTTTTCTGGCCGAGGTCGAGCGGGTAACGTCGCAGGCAGCGCAGGCTGCCCGCGGTCACGACATCACGCTTTGAACAAATCCGGATAACGACGCGGTTGCGAGCGCAGATATTGCTTGGGCGCTTGCACCTGTGCACCCAGTTGGGCCGCGGCACGCCACGGCCAATTGGGTTCGAACAGAATGCCGCGCGCAATGGCCACCATATCTGCGTCGCCCGTTGCCACGATTGCTTCGGCATGATCCGGTTCGGTGATCATGCCGACCGCGATCACGGGCATCGTCACTTCCTGCTTGATGCGGCGTGCCAACGGCACTTGGTAGCCCGGGCCCACAGGGATCGCCTGCTTTGGCGAGACGCCGCCACTCGAGATATGCATGAACGCACAGCCACGGGTTTGCAACTCACGCGAAAACACGACGGATTGCTCCAGATCCAGGCCGCCGTCCACCCAGTCGCTGGCGGACAGGCGCACGCCTAACGGGTAGCCGTCGGGCAGTGCCTGCTTGACCGCATCGAATACTTCCAGCGGGAAGCGCATGCGATTTTCCAGACTCCCGCCATACGTGTCGGTGCGTCGATTGGCAAGCGGCGAAAGAAACTGGTGCAGAAGATAGCCGTGCGCGGCATGCAACTCGATCACATCCAGACCCAGTTCGTGGCTCCGTTGCGCGGCGCGAACGAACGCGTCGCGGATACGAGTCAGGTCGGCGGTACTGAGTTCGGTAGGTGCGCGTTCGGTATCGAGCATCGGTACGGCCGACGGCGCAAGCGTCTGCCAGCCGCGCTTGTCCAACGCCAATTGCTTGCCGCCATTCCACGGCGCGTCCACCGAGGCCTTGCGGCCGGCATGACTGAGCTGGATGCCGATGGGCATATCGGAGTGCGCGCGCACGGCAGCGAGGGTGGTGCGCAAGGCGGCTTGGTTGTCGTCGTTCCACAGGCCCAGGTCGTCAGGGCTGATGCGGCCGTCGGCTTCAACGGCGGTGGCTTCCAATAGCAACAGGCCAGCGCCGGACAACGCCAGTTTGCCCAGGTGGATCAGATGCCAGGAGGTGGCATTGCCATTGTCGGCAGAGTATTGGCACATCGGGGCGATGACAATACGGTTGGGCAGGGTGACACCGCCCAAGGCGATCGGTTCGAACAGTTTGCTGGCAGGCATCCAAGTTTTCCAGAGTGAAAAGATAGCCTTCGACTTTACCGCGTTTGCTGCGATGCGACAGGGCCCGCGGATAGCGGCGTCGCAAGCGGTGGGAGGCACGTGCGCTATGCCGCGCCAGGCAGGTCATTCGTCGGGCAGAGCGCTGTACCACTCGGCGTAGCGCGTGGTGTGAACCATGTGCCGGTTCAGATCCGGCGCGCCGTCGGTCCACCATACCTGCCCGCGTTCGCCCAATGCCTGCTTGGCAGCATCGACCTGTGCGCGAGCAGCGGCCATGGCGCCCGAATCGTCGCTTCGTTTTGCCGAGCCGACGGCCCGACGCGCCGCCATCAATGCATTCACGAGGGCCTGACGGTGAACCGGGTCGAGATGCGGATTGGAGGTGCGCCACAGGCGCCCACGGACGATCAGGTAGCGGCCATCGGGCGTGGTCAGTTGGTCGGTCATATTGCGTTTGTTGGACGGAATGCAGTGATTATCCGGTCTTACCGAGGTAGGAGGCTGCAAAAGTGGCCCGTACACTAGCGCCTCATTTTAAAAGACTGGAGACATTGCATGCAGGCTCTCGCCCGCCTAAGTCGGTTTGTTGGCAACACATTTGCTATCTGGGTACTGCTCTTCGCCGTGCTGGCCTTCTTTTACCCCGCCGCGTTTCGCGGTATCGGCCCTTACATCGTGCCCTTGCTTGGCTTGATCATGTTCGGCATGGGCCTGACGCTGTCAAAGGAAGATTTTCGGGAAGTGGCGCGCAGGCCTCTGGATGTCGCGATCGGCGTAGGCGGTCAGTTCGTGATCATGCCCGGCCTGGCATGGATTCTGTCGACCACACTGGCACTTCCACCTGAGGTGGCAGTGGGCGTCATCCTGGTCGGATGTTGCCCTGGCGGCACGGCGTCCAATGTGATGACTTTTTTGGCGCGTGGCGATGTCGCTTTGTCGGTTGCCATTACGTCGGTCACGACGCTCCTCGCGCCGATCGTCACGCCTGCGTTGATCTATCTGCTGGCAAGCCAGTGGATCGACGTGAGTGCGTCGGCGATGTTCTGGTCGATTGTTCAGGTGGTTGTGATCCCGATCGCGCTGGGCGTGCTGGTGCAGTATCTGCTCAAGGAAAAAGTGCAGGTGGGCGTTGCGGCGCTGCCGCTCGTGTCCGTGGTGGCCATCGTCGCCATCGTTGCGGCGGTCGTGGCCGGCAATCAGGAGCGCATTGCAACCAGCGGGCTCATGATCTTCGCGGTCGTCGTACTGCACAACGGCTTGGGGCTGTTGATCGGCTATGGCCTGGCAAAGGTGTGCGGGATGAGTTTGCCGAAACGCAAAGCGATTTCGATCGAAGTGGGCATGCAGAACTCCGGGCTCGGCGTGGCGCTCGCTACCGCGCACTTTTCACCTTTGGCTGCCGTGCCCAGCGCAATTTTCAGCGTATGGCACAACATCTCTGGGCCACTTGCGGCGACGCTGTTTCGGCGTTTCGATGGTGACGACAAGGGAAAACACCAAGCGTAAATTGCCGTCAATTAAAAGATACTCATGTACGTAATATATTCCAACGTCGGCGTCGTCGGACGCCATAGGAGTTGACCGTGCATGTTGTCTTAGGGCAGAAATTCGTTCGATCGCCCGTATTCGCGTTGCTGGCCCTCGCAGGATGCGCGACGATCGTGGGCTCGGTGTCGGCAGCCGAACGTTATCCAACGCATGCCGTAAAGCTCATCGTGCCGTTTCCACCCGGCGGCACCACGGATATTCTTGCGCGCATGATGGCCGAGGGTCTGTCGCAGCAGCTCGGGCAGCCGTTCGTGGTGGAAAATCGTGCGGGCGCGTCCGGGATGATCGGGTCAGAATTTGTGGCACGCGCCGATGACGGCGGCTACACGATTGGTGTTGCCACCGTTACCACGCATGCCATCAATCCTTTTGTGCACAAGCTCAACTTCGATGTGAAGAAAGATCTGGTGCCCGTCAGCAACATGGCGTTCGTTCCGAATGTGTTGGTCGTCAATCCGACGCTCGGCGTGAAGAGCCTTGCCGAACTCACTGCGCTGCTGAAGAAGGATCCTGGCAAGTACACCTATGCCACATCCGGCACCGGCGCCGAGGGCCATGTGGGCATGGTCGGGTACACCAAGGTCAGCGGAACCGAAGCGTTGCATGTGCCCTATAAAGGCGGCGGGCCGGCGATCACCGACACGGTTGCCGGACACACCCAAATGATGCAGGGCAATCTTCCCAGCCTGCTCCCGCAGATCGAAGCAGGCAAGCTCGTCGCGTTGGCGGTGACGTCGCCCGCGCGCCTCGCCGTGCTTCCCGATGTGCCCACGTATGCAGAGGCCGGCTATCCCGAGCTTGCGCGATCGGCGTGGTTTGGGTTGGTTGCGCCCGCCAATACATCACCGGAGGTTGTGCAGCGCTTGAACGCGGCGGCGACAACCGTGTTGAGTTCGGCCGCAACGCGAGCTGCCATCGAGAAGCTTGGGGGCACGGCGGCGCCAGGCAGTGCAGCCGAGTTCGGAAAAACAATGGACGACGAACTCACGGCGCAGAAGGCCGTCGTGACCTGGGCCAATATCAAGCCGGAGTAGATCGACGGCGCCGGCTGCCGCAAACCCGCAGGCGCGGATCCGCAAGATGCGGTGCGCCCGCGCCACGCATCGTCTCCACTATCCGCGTGTCAACCGCTGCGCCTCGAGCACAGGCGTGAGGCGGTCGAGCGGATAGATCGGTCGACATTTGCTGAAGGGAAGGGTGTCCGGCGCAAATCCAGTAAGTCCCGGCGTTTCGGCGATCACGCAGGGGCCGTAACCCTGGAAGGCGAGTTTGAAATGATAGCCGGACTTCACCACGATGATGTCGGCGTTGTCGAGTGGCACCCCCGCATCGAGGTAGCAGCCGGGGTCTTGCGACATCACGGCATCTTGCGTGATGACAGCAATGAAATGCTTACCTGCCAAAACGGCATAGGGGCCCAATCGCAGTACTCCACCTTTCATGAATTGGCCACGATTGGTGAATGAGCCGTCACCGATATGATTCACACGGCCCGATACCGTAACGGGCGTGAGGCCGGGCGTCAGCGACGCACCCAGGGACGTTTCGAGCGTTGCACCGACGCCCGCTTCTGCGCAGCGCAAGTATGCGTCGGGATCGGCGACGATGATGGTGATGTGACGATCGCCGCGCGTGAGCACGCGATCGAGAATATGCACCGAGTCGCCTGGCGCGCCGGCGAGCACGCGATCGCCGAAGTCGCCGATCGTGATCGCTTGCGCGGATCTTGGGTAACGTGCGATGACGTCGTCGATCGTGGGCAGCGTGTGCACAAATGCTGCGCGCGCGTCCCAGAGGTTCTGGGCCAACGTATTCGCGAGGTTTGCTGCGTGGTCGGGCGGGGCGTTCGCGGCACCGTATACAAGTACCCCTTGACCGACCTGCGGGCCATCGATGAACGGGTTGACGTTGAACACCGAATAGTCGATGAGGTCGGTGTGCGCGCCGATGGCTGCCTGGGCGGACTGATGGATAGCGTGCAGCGGACCAGTGCCCGTCTCGTCGTTGCCGCTCGTCAGCATCGGCACGCGCAGAAAGTACCCCGCAGGACGCTCGCCTGTGCGCAGCATGTGCAGCAGATGGTCGGCCACGCGTTGGCCGGTTTGCGCGGCGTCGGCATGCGGATTGGTTTTGTAAGCAGAACTGAAATCAAGCAGCGACAGCATGTCGGCGGTGGCATGCGCATGCAGGTCGAAGCCGGCCACGATGGGTAGCCGGGGGCCCACCACTGCACGCAGCCGCGTCAATAGATCGAGCTCGGCGCTATCGAGCGCTTCGGTTTGCATGCAGCCATGCAGATCCAATGCGATCGCGTCCGCCTGCGCGTGCTCAGCGGCGGCAACGATGGCCGCGCTGATTTCCGCGTACGCCTCGTTCGTCACTTTGCCGCCGCATCGTGCTCGTGCGGCGATGGAAGGAATGAGTTCCACGCCTGCGGCTTCAAGGGTGCGGATGATGCCGCCGAGGGTGGAGTCGGATTGCCGCTGCGTGTCGATCATCGAGGACGCCGGATCGACTTCGAAGGCGCGCATCGGGGTGGGCACCGGCGAAAATCCGTGTGTCTCTTGAAAAATCTGACCCACCAGCACGCGGTATGGCTTGGTACTCATGTGATTTGTCCGTGACGGCGTCGAGATCATTCGAGGCTGATGTTGGCCTTGGCCGCGATCTCGCGCTGTTTTTCCAATTCGGCGCGCAGTTCGGCACCGAATTCCTGCGGCGAATTACCGACCGGCTCGGCCGAGAAGTCTGCCAGCTTGTTGCGGACGTCGGGCTGCTTCAGTACGGCAACGATGGCCTGATTGATCTTTTCGATTACGGCAGGCGGTGTCTTGCCTGGAGCGACCAAGCCGAAAAATGACGCGTCGTTGACCGGCGCGAGTCCGACCTCGGCAAACGTGGGAACGTCGGGCAAGGCCGCGATTCGCTTGGGATAGGCAATGGCAAGCGGCGTCAGCTTTTTCGCCTGGATGAAGGGAAGCGATGACGGCAGATTGTCGAAGACGGCCGAAACCTGTCCGCCCAGTGCATCCTGCAGCGCCGGGCTCGAGCCACGGTAAGGCACCGCGGTCATGGTGGTTTGCGTGCTCTGCAAGAAAAGGGCGCCCATCATGTGCGCTTCCGAGCCTGTGCCGGCGTGCCCGAACATGTGCTTGTTCGGTTCGCTTTTCAGTTTCTCCACGAATGCCGCCATATCGTTGACGCCGAGCGATGGGCTGACCACGAGCACATTGGGTACGGCCGCCAAACGCGTGATCGGCGCAAGATCCGTCAGCACGTCGTACGACAGATTCTTGTAGACCACCGGTGTGATGGCCGTGGAGCTGACCGTCGCGATGCCCAGGGTGTAGCCATCCGGATCGGCCCTGACTACATATTCGGTGCCGATACGGCCTGCAGCGCCATTACGGTTCTCGACGACAACGGTGGTTCCAAGTGCTTGCCCCAAGGGATCTGCGATCACGCGTGCCAGCACATCGGTCGTGCCACCTGGGGGGAAGGGCACCACCAGACGAATCGGACGATCCGGAAAGGCTGCAGCGGCGTGGCTCACGGGGATTGCCGTGGCCAGAACGGCGGCCAGCACGAGCAGACTGCGGGGCAAGACGGTCATGAAAGCTCCTGATGCGGCTAGGTTTCCGGCGGTCGCCATGGGATGGCCTAGACGTGAATGTGTACTTTAAATATGCCACCTGGATGTTTTCACGTCCACCATTAACGTATTGGTGTTTTTCCCTACTGACGGCGTGCCACTCCCGAAACCGCTGATATTGCTGACTTTCTTGCTCACCGCGGCGCATTTTTGCTGCGGGCGGTTGGTTGCTAATAAATCCATATTGGAAATAAAATGCTCCATCTGCCCCGCCGTCGATCTATGGCGAGGTCAGGCGTTTTTTCGCTTTTTTCGAAGGTGCGGCAGCGTAATGAAAAACTTGGTGGGTGACGTATCGAGTAGTGCCCGGGTGCTTCCCGATCTGGCCGGCGAGAAACTCTTCATCGCCAAAGCCGAAGGGCCCTACGTCTGGGATGACCAGAATCGCCGATACATCGACACGGCACTGGGATTTGGCGCCGTGCTGGTGGGTCACAGTGCGCCTGCAGTGGTGGCGCATGCTACGGCAGCCCTGCAAAGTGGTGTCGCCCCTTCGTTTGCCCACGTGCGTGAACATGGAGCGGCCGCCGCGCTGGCGTCACGTACCGGCAACCTCACGAAGGTGATGTTTACGAATTCGGGCAGCGAGGCCGTGCACCTTGCTTGCCGTGCGGCACGGGCCTATACCGGCAAGCCCGTCATCGCCAAACTTGCCGCGGGCTTCGACGGCTGGTTCGACGAAGTGTCGCTCGGCAACGTGGCGACCAGGGATGCGCTGTTTGCCGATGGACATCGGCCTGTCAACGACCGCACCACGCTTTTACGCTTCAATGACTTGGCCGACCTGGAGCGCTTGTTTGCCGAGCGTGACGACATCGCCGGTGTGCTTTACGAACCTATGCTCGCCAACGCCGGTTGTTTGCTGCCCGCGCCCGATTACTTACAGGCGCTCGAACGGATCGCGCATCGGCACGGCGCCTTGGCGATCTGCGATGAAGTGCTGATGGGGTTTCGTCTGCACTGCGGTCTGACGAGTCATCTCTGGGGATTGCAACCGGATCTCGCGACGGTCGGCAAGGCGATCGGCACCGGCGTGCCAGTGGCTGCCGTGGTTGGGCGCCCGGACGTTATCGCGCCTTTCGAGGACGGACGCGCGTCGCGTGGCGGCACCTACAGCGGCAACCCTGTGGCCTGTGCGGCGTTGACCAGCACGCTCGACCTGCTTGCGGCGCAGGACTACGACGCGCTCGTGGCGCGCGGCGATGACCTGCGGCACTTCATCGTGTCGACGTTCAAGTCATGCGGCATCACGTTGAGCACATCGGGCTATGGGAACGTGTTCAGCATCTGGCCGTCCGAGCGCCCACCGACCACCTACGACCAGGCTGTGGGCGCGGTCGATCAGGCATTCTCGACCACGCTTCATCTGGCGTTGCGCCGCGAGGGCGTGCTGGCGATGCCCTCGGCGTTCGGGCGCCTGTATCTTTCCTTTGCGCACACCGACGACGTTGTCCTCGACATGAAGCGCGCGTTTACCGCTGCCGCGACGCAAATGATGACCGCGCGCGCTGGCCGATGACCGCTGGCAGCCGGTAAGGCGCCAGGTTGTTCGACGCATTCGTGATATCGGCACCTGCGAGGATTCGGTCAGGCCAGTGCTAACATTTTCGTTCTTCAGCGAAATGAGGCGTGCGTGCGCGCCTTGGCACTGCCCACAATTACCGAGAATGCCGTGACCACGAGATCCCAGAAAAGCAAAAAGCTGGAGCCTGATAGTGCGACCGCACTGCCGGCTGAAGGCCGTGCAGGCGAATCTGCCGCAACGGCCCTGGATATCGGTTCACGTCTGAAGGCAATTCGAGTGTCGTACGGATTGAGTATTCGGGCGCTGGCAGAGGCCGCCGGTGTCACACACAGCACCATCGCACAGATCGAACTCAACAAGGTGAGTCCTTCGGTGAGTTCGGTCAAACGGATCCTGAACGTTTTCAACATGCCGTTGAGCGACTTTTTTGCCGAAGTCGAAGATCGCCAGGAAGAACGCATTTTCTTCAAGGCAGATGAACTCGTCGAACTCGCCGACGGCAACGTTTTATCGTACCGTCAGGTCGGCAGCAACCTTGCCGGCAAGGCCATGATGATGCTGCATGAGCGCTATGCGCCAGGTGCGGATACTGGCGAACCCTATGTGCACGATGCCGAAGAGTGCGGCATCGTGATCAAGGGAAAAGTGGTGATCGTCGTGGGTCAACGGGAGCAGGTGCTCGAGGCCGGTGAGGCCTACTACTTCAACAGCCGCCTGCCGCATCGTATGTACAACCCGTTCAAAGAAACGTGTGAGGTTATCAGTGCGGTCTCACCACCAACGTTCTGAGATCAGGGTGCCAATGACTCGGGCGGCGTGCCGATCAGAAGGCTATCCATGCCGGCATCCTCGTCGTCTTCTTCCAGCGGATCGAGGTCGGGCCGCGAGCCGTCCTGGACTTCATTGGGCGCATTGCTTGAGGGGTCGGGATGAGTGTGCGGACGCATGGATATTGACCTGAAACGGAGGGCAGAGGAATGGCGGCGACGGGCTATGCGCCGTCGATCGGGGTATTGGGGCAGCACAGCGCGGCCACCGCAGTCAGCAGATCGCGCCGTGTAAAAGGCTTGCCGACGTACAGCGTCTGCCGGGGCAGCGCGAGCGATGTGCCGGCAAGTTGGGCGCTATAACCACTCACATAAATTACCGGTAAGTCTGGCTTGGCGATGTGCGCGCGGCGTGCGAGTTCGAGGCCATCCATGCGCGGCATCTGGACGTCCGTGATCAACAAATCGAGTCCGTGGCGCAGGGCCAGCCAATCCAGCGCAGCAAGCGGACAGGTACGCGTAATGGCGTTGAAACCAAAATCGGCGAGGATCTCGCTGGTAAGTTCAGCAAGCATCGGCTCGTCGTCGACGACAAGCACTGAGAGTGGGCACGGCATGAGAGGTCTTGGGCTCGATGATGAACGCGGCGTTGTCAAGGCGAGGGCCATGACGGATACGGACACGATCGCTGCGGCGCCTGGGGCGCACGTTCGCTGAAGCACGCAAGCGCGGGGCCTGGCGGCGCGATCTATTGATCACAATCGCGCCAGGCTGCTGCGTGCCAGTCGTGTTCAACCTTACGAACTAGCCCTTTTCGACCTTATCCGAATTTGCCGATTTCGCTAAAATCGAGCGTTACGAGCCGACGGTGCCCGTGCGGGCCAATCGGCTTGGCAAGGCACCCTCGGTTGAACACGCGGAGAGCCGGTTGCAAAAAGAGTTTGAATACTGCGGCGTCCAAGTCATGATTTTTGTTCGTGGTGTGCCCAAGGCGGGCTACGAAGGGCTCTCGACGGCGGACATTTGGTATTGTTTACCGGCGTCGTCCACGCCCATGTCCACCTTGTCGGGCAACGGAAAATGGACGTTGCTCACGCAGCGAAAGATGATCGTGTCGGCGAGCGCCGTCGAGGTGATCGGGGGAGCCGATCAACTCATCCGCCAATTTATCGACGATGTACTCGTCAACCGGGTGAGGGATGCGTCGGTGGTGGGGCAGGGCTGAACGCGCGGGCTTGTATGAGCAGCATCATGGGCCGCTGCACTTCCTCTGCCAGTGCCGGCTGGCGTGCCAGATCAGCCTCGGTCGGCCCCCAGTCCTCAACATGTTGCACGCTGAACCTTGCCGCAATCAGCGCGTTGATCAGCGTGCCGATCGTGCGGTGATATTTCACCACGCCCTTGGCGAGCCAATCCGTTTCGCGCTTTCCTTCGATCTGATAGCTGTCCACCGCCCATACGCGACGCCCGTCCTGGGTCGATAGCCATCCCGGCTGCATGGCAGCCATGTAGATGGGATGTTCGATCGAAAACACCAGCCTGCCGCCAGGTGCCAGGGCCGCGCGGATCACACGCAGAAGCTGCGGCAGATCCTGCACGTAGTGAAATGCGAGCGAGCTATACACAAGGTCGAAGGTGTGGCGGCTGAGATCGAGCTGTTCGAGATCGGCTTGTTCGTAAGCGATGCCAGCAACGCGCGTCAATTCGCGTGCGCGATCCAGCATCAGGGTGGATAGATCGAGCCCGAGCACGCTCGCCGCGCCTTGCGCGTGCGCCCAGCGGCAGAACCAACCGTAGCCGCAGCCCAGATCCAATACGCGCAAGCCCTTCAACGTCGGCAGTTGCGCACGTAATGCCGGCCATTCCGGCGCGCCGTCCAAGCCGAGTCGGGAGCGCGGCAGTTGGCTGTAGCCATCGAAGAAATCGGGGTTGTCGTAGATGTTTTGCGCCATGAGCCACAGCCTCTTCAATGCGATATCGATGTTCAACGCCACATAATATCGACGTCGCTCGGGTGTCGCTTTGGCCGATATCAACCTCCACCTGTCCCGAACCGGCTTCGATCGCCCGAGCGCCGTCCAATGGCCGAGAGCAAGCCCGCCATCGCGGCGCGGTCGCCATCGCTCACGGTGTCGGCGATGATCGCCTCGCCGTTGAACGTCACCTTGTTGCGCCACGTGCCATTGCCCTGCAGGGTGAGCGGTCCGCGATCGGTGGTGAGTGCGAGTGTGGCGGTCTGCTGCGCAGTGCCCGCGATGCGCAGTCGGTAATCGCCCAAGGGATAGACGCGCGATAACGCCGAGCCGGCGCTTTTCCATTGCACATCGATGGTCGAGCCGGCGGGCAAGCCTGCGCCGAGCGCCATGGCCGACCAACTGGCCGACAATTCGCCTGCCGGGCCGAGCGTATTGAACGGAGCACCCAGCGTACTCAGCAAGTCGGCGGGCAGGGTGGCGCGTTGCGCTGAGAGTGAGGCACCGCGCCATCCCAAGGTGATGCGAAATGGGCCGGCCAGCCAGGGATGGGTGACGGTCCAGCCCCAGTCGCGCCATTGCCAGGCGATGGCGGGCGTGAGCGTGCGGCGTGCGCCGTTGGGGCCGAGCGCCAGCAAGGCGGTGCCTTGCCACAGGCTGCCGTCGGCATCGGCCACGGCGATGAGGCTATCTGATGTGGGCAGATGCAAGAGCCAGCGGGCAGGCAACACGGCGACGGCTGCCGCGATGGCGATCAAGAAAAGCGCCACGCCTGCCGCGATGACACGCCAAAGGCCGCGCCTCATGACGCATCCTTCGGTTTCACCGGCGCAAGCGTGACCGTGCCGTCGGCCTTGCCGGAAAGCAGCCGGCCGGTGCTCATGGTGCTGCGCTGCAAGGCTGCCGTTTGCGCGCTGGCGCGCAGGGTGAGCGGTGCGCGTTGCAGCCAGGCGAATAGCGTATCGGCAGGCACTTGCTTGAAGGCGACCGTCCAATTGGACGACGCCTCATCCGGATCGAGCACCGTCCAGGTGTCGGCCGCCATGCCCGACGCGGCAAGGCTGGCCGCAATGTCGTCGCGGGTAAGGGCTGCCTCCGATGCCACATGCGTGGCACTTTGGCGGAGCCGCGCCACATCGCGGGTGATCGCTTCGACCGTGGCCGCTTGTACCCGCAGCGCCGGTAATGCGGCGCGATCGCGCGCGATGCCTTGCAGGGCGGGTTCGATCCCGAAGAGATACGTTATCGCGGCCAGAGCGACTGCACCGCCCGCCACCACCAGCTTGCGCTCTCGCGGCGCCAGACGATTGAAGGCGAGGGCGGTTTGCCGGGTGCGGACGCGAAGGCGTTCTCGCCAGGCATCGAGGGTAGCGGTACGCGACATTAAGGCGCCTCTGTGGACACGATGCGCCACGTATTTGGGGTTTCGGTTTTATCCACACGGATGCCGGGCTCCGTGCGAGGCGCCATCGGCTTGGCCGCTAGGGTTCCGCTTGCCGCGGACCCCGCCGTGCCACCGCTGCCAAGACTGCTCGCGCCACCGGTCGCCGGCGACTCGGCGCGTAAGGTCACCAGCAGCCCGGCCGCCGAATACTGCATGCGGGTGACGCGATCGTCGGCCGCAGGCAGTACGCGCGCGGCGGCGAGGGCGAGCGGCACCAGATCGTTTGCGGTGCTTGTGCCGCCGGCGTTGAGCAGTGCGTTGCGGCCTTGCTCGGCCTGGCGCAGCGGATCCACGATCACCGGCAGTTCGGGGAAGGTGGCTTGCACGCGTTGCGTCATGGTGGCGCGCAGCGTGTCCACATCGTGCTTGAGGCGCGAGGCATACATGTTCAGGCCGATCACCCACAGCACGGCAGCCGCCAAGGTGAGCGCGAGCGGCCAGCGCCAGGCTTGGCGGCGGGTGTCGCGCACACTTCGCACGACCCACCCCCAGCGGGGCGCGGGATGTTGCCAGCGCGGCGACACGGGCAATTGCAAGGGCTGATGATGATCCGTATCCTCGGGCGGCAACACGCTGGCCGTGGGAACGACGACGTCGAGCCTGAGCCCCGTGCCGGCGAGGCTGTCCCACACATGATGCAGGCGTTGCTTATCGGTCCACGCGACGGCGACGGTGCCATTGGGCTCGCGGGTGCCGAACGCCACGGCGACGCTATCGATATCGCCGAGCAGCAAGGCTTCGATCGCGCTTTCGACGGCGGCGCCGCGCTGACGCGGCGCGACCGGCGGCACTTGCACGGTGGTAACGATCGCGTCGTGGGGATGCAGGACGGCCTCGATGCGGCGCGGCCGAAAGGCGGTGGCGAGTGCGGCGGCATCGAGCTCGCCGCTTTGTGCGATGCGGCCTTGACGATCGAACCAGGCATAGGGCAACGGTTGCGCAGGGTGCCACTGCACGAGCGGCGGCAGGGCGATACGAAGATGACTTTTCACAAGATGTCCTGACGCCAGACGATGGCGGGCGTCGCATTGGGCGCGGCCAGGATGAGGGCGCGCATGGTGACGCGCGCCCGGTCGAGAACCACGGTGCCGGTGGCGGTAAACCAGGTGCTGGTCACGCCGATGTGTTGCGGGGTGTTTTCCAACCCCAAGCCACGGATGCGGTTGGTGAGGTCGCCGGCATTGACGAACCATTGCCCGCCATCGCGGCTTTCGGTCAGCGTGCGCGCCTGTGCGGGCGAGAGGCCGTCGATCCATGCCGAGAGCACTTCGGCGGGCGCGGTGTTGATGTTCAGCTCAGTCGCTTGCGGAAGCAGGGTGGCCACGCGGCGCAAGCGTTTGCGTGCGGGCTCGTCGAGGTCGAAGCGCTGGGCGAGGTCGTCGATGCCGCGCGCGGCAGGGGTCGGCCAATCCGTGTTGTTGTTGTTGTTGTTGTTGTTGTTGTTTCCGGCACCTTGGTTTGCACGGGCGCTGTTCGATCCATTGGCCGCATTCGTGCCGCTGCCGGATCCCGTCTTGTCGCCGGGCGCTGCGCCGCGCGGTTGCATCGTCGCCACCGCATCGGCCATGCGGGGGGCGAGCGTGGGCGGGAGGCCGATGGCCGATAGCAGGTTGGTAAAGCGTATGACCATCGTGGGGTCGATGATGCCGGTTTGCGCCAACCGATACACGTTGAACTTGCCTTGCTCGTCTTCCACGCTACCGGAGAATACGGCGAGGCTGTCGGGGTCGAGTTGATCGATGCGCGTATCGCGGATGGGTGACGCCCAGAGCTGGTCGCCACGTACGGTGGCCTCGCGCCGCACGTTGTCACGCAAGATGAGGCGCGCCCAATCGAGGCCACCCATCAGCAGCCAGCGTGCTTGCGCGCGCGCCGCAGCGTTCTCGGTCTGACGTGCGGTGGCGGTTTGCCGCATGAAAAGCCCGCTGGTCAATGCCGCGGCCACGGTCACGACGATCAAGGCGCCGACGACCGCCATGCCCCGTTGTCGCAGCGACCGCTTGTGTGTTTGCTGGGGTGCACGCTGACTCATCGCAGCACCACCACGCGGGTGTAGCGCTCACTTGCGGCGCCCTGCCCACGGTCGATCGCGATCTCCAGCCCCGTGGCGGCACCTGCCCCCCGCGCCGAGCGGCTGATCCACCCCTGCGCGGGCACCCACAACCGCACATCGAGTTGCTTAACGTCGCGCATCATCAACGTGCCCTCGGTGGGCACATCCAGCGGATAGGCCGTGCCCGGGCGGCCGATCATGCGCCACAGATCGCCATCGCGGATGCGCCACACGACGCGTTGCCATGTGCCGTCGCGTCGCGCCGAAGCGCGTACCACTTCAAGCAACGGCGAGTCGCCTTGACCGGCGTTGAGTGTGATACCGGGCGGCAGGCGCGGCGCGCTGGCATCGGTCGCCGATGGCAGGCGATAGCCCATGTCCACTTGATTCAGATCCAGCTCGATCTGGCCGAGCGTGCGCACCAGCACATCGTTGTCTTCGGCCGCGCGATCGAGCCAATCGCGTGCCGTCGAGATCTGGGTGAGCCCGCGCCACGCGAGCAGGCTCACAAGCGCCATCAACGTAATGGCGATCATCACTTCGATCAATGAAAAGCCGCGCTGGCGGCGCTGCGGCGGGATGCGCGGATGGCGACGCTGGCGGGCCCTTAAACGTGACGTCATGGCAGGCGGGTGACCAGTGTGCTCAACGTGGCCAAGGTGGCAGTGTCGTCGTTGGCGGCATACACGCGGATCTCCACTTGGCGAAAGTTGTTGTTGACCGATTTGCGGAATTCCAGCGTGCAACGCATTGATAGCTTGCCTTGGTCGCACGGCACCGTTCGCACCGAGCCGGGGTCGGGCATGGCGGTGTCCAGGCGCAGTTGGGCGGCAGTGTTTTCTGCCGACAACGTAGCAAGCGTGCGATCGCGCAGGCCACGATTGTTCTGCGCCAACACGCCGGTGGCGCGTAGCGCGGCGGCCAGCGCAATCGCCACGATCGCCAGCGCGACCAGCACTTCGATCAAGGTGAACCCGGCTTGTGCGCGCTGTCGCGATCGATTGCGATGCGCAGTCACCTCAGCGCGGCGCATCATTGCCCGACGCAGTGTGCGCGATGACGATCGTGCGGCCGGGCGACACAAGTTCCACGGTATAGGGATCGCGTACCCATTCGGTATCGAAGCGCAGCGGCGAACGGGGATCGAGTCGTACTTGCACAGGCGGTTCGGTCCATTTGCGTGCCGTCAGAATGGGATCGCGTTCGAAGCGATCGTCGGGCCAGGGCACGTCGTTCTCGGCCGAAGCCTCACGCAGATCGATTGGCTGCCCGGCGCGCGTAAACCACCAGCCTTCGTCGTTGGCATGCCAGACGATGCTGCGGCCATCGCTTCGGGCTTCGCTTTGCGCCACGCGAAAGGCATCGCGCAATCGCTGGGCGTCGTTCTCCAGCGCGCGATCGGGCGCGGCCATGGCCGACAAGCCGATCATCGCCCCCGCGATGCCAATGATCACCACCACGATCAACAACTCGATCAGCGTAAAGCCGGCTTCAGCTTTCCCACGAGCCGATGTCCGCATCGCCTTGCTCTCCCCCGGGCTTGTTGTCGGCGCCGAACGAGAACACATCGATCTCGCTCTTCACGCCCGGATTGAGATACTGATAGGGATGGCCCCAGGGATCGTTGGGCAACCGATCCAGGTAAGGCCGCCAGTTGCGCGCGCCCTCCGGTTTCTCGGTGAGTGCCTTGAGCCCTTGAGACGTGGTCGGATACCGGCCGTTATCCAGGCGATAGAGTTGCAGCGCTTGCATCACGCCGCCGATGTCTTGCTTGGCGGCTACTTGCCTTGCCTGGTCGGGACGATCCAGCACGCGCGGCACGATCAGCGCGGCCAGAATGCCCATGATCACCACCACCACCATGATTTCGATCAGCGTAAAACCGGCCTGCGCGCGGCGGCTGCGACGGGATTGGGGCCGGGCACAGCCCTGAGCAGGGTTGGCGCGTAGGCGCGACGCGACGAGAGACAAACGCAAGACGACACTCCGGTAAACCGTATCTGAAGGCCGGAGTATGGAGATGAAATATGACAGCTCTATTGCGGGCTAGTGACGGCGGCGCTGGTGGGCAACGATCGATGTCGTCGACCAGATGGTGAAGGGCCGGCTATCGTGCGTCCGGTACCGTACGAATGCCTGCCACGGCCGCATCGGACTGTGGTGCCGCCACACGCAATTTGCCGGTGTCGCGTTCGAGGTCGATGCCGGTGGCATCCACGCCGATGAGGATCAAGCCGGGGGCGATTTCCTGGCCGATGCGCCACGCCGTGGCCGGGCCGCCATCTATCTTGAGGACGGCCGCGCCGCTCTCTTCACCGCTGATGATGCCGGCCACAACCACTTGCGTGGTGAGCTCTTCGTTCTTGCCAAAGAGGCGCGCAGCAGGCGACGTGTCGATCGACGGGGGCGGCGCGGCCATGATCGCAGGCGGCAGCGGGCCGGGGGTGGGCGCGAGCAGCAGGGCGACGCCCACGCCGATCGCAACGGCGATTGCGATCGCGGCGGCGATACGCACCAAGGCAGGCCAGAGGTCGGGGGAGGGGGCAGAGAGCACGCGCATGGGGTGCAAGTGTAGCGGCGCGGTATGACAGTTTGAATGCAGGAAGGGCCTTCGATGATCGAAGGCCCTTCGTTGTTTTACGTCAGTCGAGCCACCTTTCCATGCGCGCCCAGCTTTCGATGTGGGCGTCATGGGTAAAGGTGCCGGCCCTTAACGCACCGGCATGTTTTGCAACGCCGCAATGCGCGACGGGATCGGCGGGTGGGTCGAGAACAACGCAGCGATCGCGCGGCCACCGGTAATGCCCGATGCTTCGAACGTCTTGGGCAAATCGGTGGATTCGATGCCGCCCAGGCGAGCCAGGGCGCGAATCATGGGTTCACGGCCACCCATCAATTGGGCCGAACCGGCATCTGCGCGGTATTCGCGCTGACGCGAGAACCACGCCACGATGATCGAGGCGGCCACGCCGAACAAGATCTCACAAGCGATCACGGTAACGAAGTAGCCGATGCCGTTACCGCGCTCGTTCTTGAGCACGATGCGATCGACAAAATAGCCGACCACGCGGGCCAGGAACACCACGAACGTATTCACCACGCCTTGAATCAAGGTGAGCGTGACCATGTCGCCGTTGGCGATGTGGGCCACTTCGTGCGCGAGCACGGCCGCCACTTCTTCTTCGGTCATGCTGTTGAGCAGACCCGTGGATACCGCAACCAGCGAATCGTTCTTGAAGGCACCCGTGGCAAACGCGTTGGGTTCGCCTTCGTAGATCGCGACTTCGGGCCGGCCGATGCCGGCGCGGTCAGCCAGTTGATGGACGGTGTCGAGCACCCAGATTTCGCGTTGGCCATTGGGCGCATTGGGGTCGATGACCTGGGCGCCCACGCTCCACTTGGCCATCTTCTTGCTCATCAGAAGCGAGATGATGGCGCCGGTAAAGCCGACGACGACAGAGAAAATCAGCAAGGCGGTGACGTTCAGCCCTTGACCGGCAAACATGCGGTCGATGCCGAAAATACGCAGCGTGGCCGACAGGACGAGCATCACCGCAAGGTTGGTGATGACGAACAAAATGACGCGTTTCATGGTTTCTTATGTTCCTCTGCAAGCGAGATGTACCGGGTTGGACTGTCCGGTAAAAAAGCAGTTCCCCTGTTTGGCGCCCGCGCGCCGAGTGGGGGTTAACGCGGAGTATAGTAACGGTTCGCCGCTTTTTTTCGCCCACCTCTCCTCCACTTAACGCGCAATTCCATGCAGGCTCTCTGGATGTTGCTGGCCTCAGCCATGTTTGCGCTGATGGGGTCGGCCGTCAAACTGGCAATCGAGCAGGGCGCTTCGCTTCCCGAAGTGGTGTTGTTTCGCGGCATGCCGTCGGTGGTTTTGCTGCTGATTTTCGCGCGCAGTGGCCGTCTCCCCCTGATTTCCCCGCATTGGCGCCGTCATATCTGGCGCAATATCGCCGGCGTGAGTTCGATGTGGCTGGGCTTTGTCGCGCTTTCCCATCTTCCGTTGGCCACAGCCACCAGTCTGAACTACACGGCGCCGCTGTTTATCGCCTGTTGGATGCTCGGCTGGGGCGGCGCGCAGCGCGATCCCGTGCGCATCGCCGCGGTAGTGTTCGGATTTTTAGGCGTGGTCACCATGCTGCGCCCGAGCATCAGCGGCGACGAGTGGATCGCGGCGATGTTCGGTTTGGGCGCAGGGGCGATGTCGGCCGTGGCCATGATGCAAATCCGCCAGTTGGGCAGTATCGGCGAGCCCGAGTGGCGCACGGTGCTGTATTTTTCGATCGCGGTTTGCCTGAGCAGCGTGATCGGCGTGTCGATCGAAGGGTTTGGCCAAACCGGGCCCACCGGCTATCTGGCGCTTGGCGCCGTAGGCCTGACCGGATTGTGCGGTCAACTTGCGCTCACGCGCGCTTTCGGATTGGGTTCGCCACTGTTGACGGCCGCCTTGCAGTACACCACCATTATTTTCGCGGCCCTGCTGGGCGTCGGCTTTTTCGGCGACCAGTTGGACGCATGGGCGTGGGGCGGTATCGGCCTCATTATCTTCGCCGGCCTGTTGTCGGTCTGGCGCACGATGCGCGAGAACCGCATGGCACGCCCGGGCTAAGTTCATCGCTAGGAGATTCCATCATGACCCACCCCCTGATTGGCGCCGAGGCGCTTGGCCATCTCTTGGCCGATAGTCCGAACCGCGTGCGCGTGTTCGACGTGCGCCACGATCTCGTGGATCACGCGGCGGGCCGCCGCGCGTATGACGCCGGCCATATTCCCGGCGCGATCCATATCGATCACGAAACCGAGCTTGCCGCTGCGAAAACCGGCAAGAATGGCCGCCATCCCTTGCCCCAACCCGAGGTGTTTGCCGCCCATATGGCCACGCTCGGCGTGACGCCCGATACGCACGTCGTGGCTTATGACGCCAGTGGCGGCATGTACGCCGCGCACTTGTGGTGGATGCTGAATTGGATCGGCCACCGTAATGTGCAGGTGCTCGACGGCGGCTGGCAGGCGTGGGTCGCTGCAGGGTTGACGCAACAAACCGCGACGCCTGCGGATCAGGCGCTTGCGCAGCCGACCGCCCAGCCGACTGAACAGGCGGCTGGGCGCGCAAATGAAAACGCGACTGGACACGCAACGAAGCAAGCTAGCCCTCCGGCCACTGAGCAGGCCGGCAATCCGGCTATTGAGCAGTCAGCTCAGCAAGCAACGCAGCAGTCAGCCGCCACAGTCACGTCGCTTGGCGACGGGACGATGGAGGCCGTGGATGCCGATGCCGTACTCGCCAACATTCACAATCCGGCCTTTACCGTGCTGGACGCCCGCGCCGCACCGCGTTATCGCGGTGAAGTCGAGCCGATGGATCCCGTCGCCGGCCATATCCCGGGCGCGCTTAACCGCCCCAATACAGGCAATCTTGGAGAGGACGGCCGCTTCAAACCGGCCGATACGCTGCGCGAAGAGTATCTTGCATTGCTGAAGGGTGTTCCGGCTGAGCAGGTTGTGCATCAATGTGGCTCCGGAATTACCGCGACTCACAATTTGCTGGCGATGGAAGTGGCGGGCCTGAGCGGATCGCGGCTCTATCCCGGCTCATGGAGTGAATGGGTAAGCGACAGCTCCCGGCCCGTCGCCACGGGTGAAAAGCCCTGATCGGAATGGGCAGATCGTGGGTTAACGCTCACCAAGCCGTATTGCTATAGGCGAAAGCCGCGCACCCTGAATGGGAGGCGCGGCTTTTTGTTTGGGTATATGCCTTGCGCGATGACGGTTACCTAACAGGAGACAAACCATGCCCACAATGAGCTTGCCCGAACTAGCCGATGCCATGCGTGAGATCGACATCACGATGCTGTCTACATTTACCGATGGCGGTCTGATCGCGAGCCGCCCCATGAGCAACAACGGCGAGGTGGCCTACGAGGGGACCTCGTACTACTTCACGTGGGCCCAATCGCGGATGGTGAAGGATATCGAAGGCAATCCGTTTGTTCACTTGGGCTTTCAGGGATCGAAGACATTTTTGGTGTCTGTCCAAGGTAAAGCCACGTTGATTCGCGACAAGGCCCAGTTTGAAAAGCACTGGACCCCCGATCTGGATAACTGGTTCGAGGATGGCATCGATACCGAAGGCGTCGTCATGATAAAGGTCACCGCCGACCGCATCCATTACTGGGATGGCGAAGATGGCGGGGAAGTCGAACTCGACGTTTGAACGGCGAGCGTCACTGCATCGCCGTGGCTTGCAGGTATATCAGTGGGTGGCAGGATGCCGGTTGCGACGCTACTTGCCCGGCCCTGCTGATCACCGGCCACGAGCCTGCGGCGCCGATGACATGGCTCAGGCGCGGTAGCCGGTATTGATCACGTAGATGCACCCCATGAAGGTGGCTATCGATACCCCGATGGCCGCCACCGTCAACAGTTTGACGCCGAACGAAATGGCGGGATTGCGTTGCGCCTTGATAAACGCCGCCAAGCCGACGAAAAAAGCGATCCCCGGAAAGATAAAGACGGTGATCATCAAGAAGAGCGTGGGCACGGTAAGCGCCGACAGGATTATTGAGGTCACCGCCATATTGACGGCTTTCTTGCTGCTGATGGGCGGTTTGATGATCGTCTCTGCGCGGGTCGGTTGAGAAGGATGGGGCGGTTAAATAAAAATGGCGGCCCGTGTATCGGCCGCCATGGTTGTGTGGACTACCGCTCGTCCATGATCCGGCGGTACCACTCGTGGAAGTGCTGCATGCCGTCTTCCATCGGCGATTGATACGGGCCGCTTTCGCTTACGCCACGCTTCATCAACGCAAGCCTCCCGGCATCCATACGCTCGGCGATTTCGTCATCTTCGATCGCCGTTTCCATATAAGCGGCACGTTGCGCCTCGACGAATTCGCGCTCGAAGGCGGCGATTTCCTCGGGGTAATAGAACTCGACCACGTTGATCGTCTCTTGCGGACTCACAGGGTAAAGCGTGGACAGCACCAGCACGTGCGGATACAGCTCGATCATGTGGGTGGGAAAGTACGTGACCCAGATTGCCCCGAAATCAGGCTCTTCGCCACCGCGAAAATCGAGCACGCGATCGTGCCACTGCTTGTAGACCTCCGAACCCGGCTGCGCCAGCGCACTGTGCACACCCACGCGTTGCAGGCTGTGCCAGTCGCCAAACTCCCAGGTGAGGTCGTCGCAGGCCACGAAGCGCCCCAGGCCCGGATGGAACGGACCCACGTGATAATCCTCGAGATAAACCTCGATGAAGGTCTTCCAGTTGTAGTTGCACTGATGCACTTCAACGTGGTCGAGCACGTAGTCGCCGAAATTGAATTCAGGGCGCGAAAACAGGCCGGCCATGTCTTGGGCGGGATCGCGCGGACCTTCGAACAACAGGCCGTGGCAGTCGCGCAGGCGAAAACGTTCGAGGTTCATGCAAGGCGTGCTGTCAAATGCCGGGGCGCCCAAAAGCTCACCGCGGTCGTCATACGTCCAGCGGTGCAAGGGGCAAACGATATTGCCACCGCTCTTGGCGAGCGAACCATGCGTGTTGACGTTGCCGGACACATTTCCCGGCACGCCGCCCAGCATCAGCGACTGCCGATGGCGGCAGACGTTCGAAAGCAGTTCGACGCCTTGGGCGTTGCGAACCAATGCCCGTCCATTCTTTTCCTGGACGAGCGTGCGCCAATCGCCGACTTCGGGCACGGATTTTTCATGGCCGATGTACTGCGACGATTGTTTAAAGATTACTTCCAGCTCGCGCGCAAAGCGGGCGTCGTCAAAGTAGGCACTGACGGGTAGCTGGGTGCGTGCTGGCACCAGATGTGCCATCCGACCGATGTCGGTCATGATTCCCTCCGCTCGGATAAAAAAGCCAGGACGGCGGGGATCCGTTCTGGCGCGAAGAAAAGTCGGGCTGGCCGATCAGTAAGGCTGGATTGTACCCCACGGCGTCCCCGATCACCCGGTGACATTAAGTGGAGCGCGCGTGTAGCACAGTGCAGCAGTCTTTCTATGGTTCACCTCACGCAATATGGCTTGTTTGTGACACCCGTCGGCTGAGTGGCGGGCGTGGCGAGCAAAGGGTGAGACCTCGAACGTGTGCGATCGTTCGCGAAACTGCTGGCAGGTCTGTCAGGCTGGAAACGTCATATCAGCTTGCGCGTAATGGGATGCCGCAAGAGCAACCAGCTCGCCATCGCCGACAGCGCGAAGGTAATGGCGGCGATTAGCGGAACGGCCACGATATCGACCGCGTCGCCCGAAAAGGCGCCGCCCCGACGCGCCAGATCGAGGAATACCGGATGCACTAGATATATGCCGAACGTGAGCGGTCCCAAACCGGCCAGCCGCGGCAAGCGCGGACCCGAGACCAGCCACTGGAACATGGCGACCGACATGGGGGCCACCGTGATGCTGAAGTTATCGTAAAAGTAGCCGTAGAACTGGTCGGCATCCGACCACAGGTACACCCCGGCGGCGGTTGCAATGACCGATAACGCGACGATCAGGCCGGGCATCGGAATGCGCAACCGGCCCTCGAAAATCATACGGCCGGCAATGAAGTACCCGATGTACGGCACAAACCAGGTCATGAAGAAGCCGTTGGGCGCGTCCATGATCTGCCGGTAGATCGCCTCGCCCACCGCCAACCCGAGCATGGCGGCCACGGCAAATAGCCGCTGTTTATCGCTGATGCGGGCGTACAGGGTGCGCACGAACGGGGCAAACAGATACAGCCCCACGATCATGTACAGGTACCAGAGATGGTAGTAGGGCGTTCCCATAACGACTGTGCGCAAGGGCGTAGTGGGATCCATCACACGCGTGTCGAGCCATTCTTGCCAGACCCGCCAACCCAGAAAAAACAGCGTCCAGAACACCAGCGGCGTCAGTACGCGAGCCATGCGCTTCTGATAGAAACGTTTCAATCCCCCCTGTGGCTTGCCGGGGTCGAGCAGCAATGCCCCGCTGATCATCACGAAAACCGGCACACACCAGCGGGCCGCCGAGTCGTACATGTTAGCGGCGATCCAGGCATCGGAGCCGTACGCGGCGGCCCCGTCAGCCAGCGTTTGCGCGGCACTATGCAGCAATACGACTGCGGCGGCCGCCAACCATCTGGCGGTATCGAGGCGGGACAGCCGTTCTCGGACGGCGTCGTGGGTGTGATGGAATTCGGCAATACGCATATACCCTAACCGTAACAGTTGGCATCGTCCGAGGGCTGTATCCAAGGGTTAGGACTTGATGCGAGCGTTCAGAGGGTGTGATCTCGTACAATGTTGGGCTGAACAACTCACGCGGCGCCTTGCCGCTTGGACAGCAATGGTCACTTCTAAGCCTTCCACCGCCGCTTCGGCCGAATCGGATCCGCAGGATTTCGAATCCGCGCTGGCCGAACTCGAAAACCTCGTGGCGTCCATGGAAGACGGCGGCTTGCCGCTCGAACAGTCGCTCGCCGCCTATCGCCGCGGCGTGGCGCTGTCGCGCATTTGCCAGGATCGTCTCGCGAGCGCCGAACAGCAGGTCAAAGTGCTGGAAGGGGAGCTGTTGCGCCCCCTGGATCGTGCGGTACTGGATGACGACGCCCAAGGATGAAGGACGGTCACCTCGCATTTGAAGACTGGCTCGTGCAACGGGCCCAGCACGTAGAGTCGGTGCTCGACGAGCACATGCCTGCGGCCGACGACGTGCCGATGCGTCTGCACGACGCCATGCGCTATGCGGTGCTCGGCGGCGGCAAGCGTGTGCGCGCGGCCCTTGTCTATGCGGCGGGTGCGGCCTGCTATACCGGCGGCAACACCATTGCACTGGACGCGTCGCTGGATCGTGCGGCCGCGGCTGTCGAACTCGTGCACGCCTATTCGCTGGTGCACGACGATTTGCCGTGCATGGACGACGATACGTTGCGCCGCGGCCGGCCCACCGTGCATATTCGCTATGACGAAGCCACCGCGATGCTGGCGGGCGATGCGTTGCAGCCACTGGCGTTTGAATTGTTGGCCGAGATGCCGATTGCGCCGGCGCTGGTGGTGCAGGCGGTGTATGTGCTCACCCGAGCGAGCGGCAGCCAGGGCATGGCCGGCGGCCAGGCGATCGACCTCCAAAGCGTGGGTCATGCGCTCACGCGTGACGAGCTGCAGATCATGCACAGCATGAAAACCGGGGCCATGCTCGAAGCGAGCGTGGCCTTGGGCGGCATCGTGGCCGGGGCAAGCTCCAGTACGCGGCGGGCGCTCGACACCTACGCGCAGGCGATCGGACTGGCCTTCCAGGTCGTGGACGACATCCTCGACGTGACCGCCGATAGCGCTGCGTTGGGCAAGACGCCCGGCAAGGACGCCGCCGAAAATAAACCCACTTATGTGTCGTTGCTGGGCCTGGAGCCCGCTCGCGCATTTGCCGAAGAGCTTCGCTTGGCCGCCCTGAGCGCCCTCACGCCGCTCGGCGGCGCGGGCAGCCGATTGGCGCAGTTGGCCGATTTCATTGTGCTGCGCGACCGCTGACCGGCATTTGCGCCCGGCGCGCTACTTGCGCGGACAACGCTTCCTAATTGATGATGTGCGTATGACCAACACTGAACTTCTGGACCGCATCCAAACCCCTGACGATCTGAAGGGGTTGGATCGACGCGACCTCAAGACGCTTGCCGGCGAATTACGCGGGTTCGTGTTGGCGTCGGTGTCGGCCACAGGCGGTCATTTGTCGTCCAATCTCGGCACGGTCGAATTGACGCTGGCGTTGCATCATGTGTTCGCCACGCCGCACGATCGCATTGTGTGGGATGTGGGCCACCAGTCCTATCCCCACAAGATCCTGACCGGCCGGCGTTCGGGCATGACGTCCCTGCGGCAACAGGACGGCATGTCGGGGTTTCCCAAGCGGAGCGAGTCGGAGTACGACGCATTCGGCACCGCACATTCGTCCACCTCGATTTCGGCGGCGTTGGGGATGGCGGTCGCCTCCCGCAATGCCGGCATTTCGCGTCAGCACATCGCCGTGATCGGCGACGGGGCGATGTCGGCCGGGATGGTGTTCGAGGCAATGAACAATGCGGGTGTCACGCCCGACATCAATTTGCTCGTGATCCTGAACGACAACGATATGTCGATCTCGCCGCCAGTGGGCGCGCTCAATCGCTATCTTGCTCGCTTGATGAGCGGCCAGTTCTACGCGACGGCCAAAAACGTGGGCCGCGCGGTGCTGCAACACGTGCCGCCAGTGCTCGAATTGGCACGCCGTTTCGAAGAACACGCCAAAGGCATGATCGTGCCGGCGACGATGTTTGAAGAGTTCGGCTTCAATTATGTGGGTCCGATCGACGGCCACGATCTCGACGCGCTCGTGCCCACGCTGCAGAATCTGCGGGCATTGGGCGGGTTGCAGTTCCTGCACGTGGTCACCAAGAAAGGGCAGGGCTACAAGCTCGCCGAAGCCGATCCGGTGCTTTACCACGGTCCGGGCAAGTTCGATCCGGCCGTCGGCATCCAGAAGGCCAGCGGCCCGGGCAAGATCACGTTCACGCAGGTGTTTGGTCAATGGCTGTGCGACACGGCTGCCGTCGACGACAAACTCTGCGGCATCACGCCCGCCATGCGTGAAGGCAGCGGCCTCGTTGCGTTCGAACAACGTTTCCCCACCCGTTATTTCGACGTCGGGATCGCCGAACAGCATGCCGTAACGTTTGCCGCGGGCCTGGCCTGCGAGGGGCAAAAGCCTGTCGTCGCGATCTATTCGACGTTTTTGCAGCGTGGCTACGATCAGATGATCCACGATGTCGCCTTGCAAAACCTGGACGTGACCTTTGCGTTGGATCGGGCCGGCTTGGTCGGCGCAGACGGTGCCACGCATGCTGGTAATTACGATATCGCCTTCATGCGTTGCATCCCGAATATGGTGATCGCCACGCCCTCGGACGAGAATGAAACGCGCTTGCTGCTCACTACCTGTTATCGCCATGCAGGACCGGCCGCCGTGCGCTATCCCCGCGGAGCCGGTTGTGGTGCTGCAATCGAGACGAGCCTGTCCGACGTCCCGGTGGGCCGGGGTGTGGTGCGGCGCGAAGGCGCGCGGATCGCGATTCTGGCCTTTGGCACGCTACTGCAACCGGCATTGGTCGCCGGGGAAGCGCTCAACGCCACGGTCGTGGACATGCGTTTCGTGAAGCCGATCGATGCGGCCTTGATTGCCGGATTGGCGGGTAGCCACGAGGCGTTTGTGACGATCGAAGACGCGGCCATCATGGGCGGAGCGGGCAGCGCGGTGTGCGAAGCGCTCAACGCGGCACAGCTCGTCAAGCCCGTATTGCAGTTGGGTTTGCCCGACATCTTCATCGATCATGGCGACCAGGTTGCGTTGCTCGCCCAACAGGGCCTGGATGCGAAGGGTATCGAGGCATCGATCCGGGCACGTTTCCCGGCGCCCGCGGCCTCGGGCCTGCGTGCAGTGACCTCGATCGAACCTAAGGCGGCCAAGTCGGTCTGACCGGGATTGGTGCGTCCGCAAGACAGTGCGTCGCAGCAAATCCCACCAACCGCTACAGGGTTTTTACGGGGTCGGCTGCGTTTCTTGCGCCATAATGAACTTCTCTAATATTTCCTGGCCTTCCGTCTAGCGACGGGCGGCCTCGACAGGTAAGCATATGAATTCCCCCATCGACCCTGCTTTGGTCATGCCCGATGTACAGAGTTCGCAAGACACTCGGCACATCCCGATTCAACGCGTGGGTATTCGCGGCGTGCGTCATCCGATGCTCGTGCAAGCGGGTGACGGCTCGGCGCAGCCGACGGTCGCCAACTGGACGTTGACCGTGGCGCTGCCAGCCGAAGAGAAGGGCACGCACATGTCGCGTTTCATCGCGCTGCTCGAGAAGCACCGTTCGGTGCCGATGACGCCGGCGCTCTTCAGCGGTATGGCGCGCGAAATGTTGCCGCTGCTGCATGCTGAGCGTGGCGACCTGACGGCGGCGTTCCCGTACTTCGTCAACAAGTCTGCGCCGGTGTCCGGTGTGCAGAGCTTGCTCGACTACGAAGTGCAGTGGATCGCCCGTGCCGTGGGCGAATCGGTGGAGTTCGAACTGGTGGTTCAGGTGCCGGTGACGAGCCTGTGCCCCTGTTCCAAGGCGATTTCCGAATATGGCGCGCACAACCAACGCTCGCACGTGACGGTCTTTGCCGTAACGACCGAATCGGTGGACATGGAAGGCATCATTCGCGCCGTTGAGCAGGAAGCATCCTGCGAGTTGTGGGGGTTGCTCAAGCGCCCTGACGAGAAATTCGTGACCGAACGCGCCTACGACAATCCGAAGTTCGTCGAGGATCTGGTGCGCGACGTGGCGGCCCGGATCGGCGCATTGCCCGGTGTGGCGCGCTATCGCATCGAAGCCGAAAACTTCGAATCGATCCACAATCACTCGGCTTACGCGGTCGTCGAAGGCTGACGCGCGCGTGCGGGTGATTGACGGGCCGGCGTTCCTCAGGGACGTCGGCCCGATGTGCTTCATGTCGTCGGACGGTGCTTACCGCCTGCTGCCTGTAGGCACCAGGCGACGCCCGAGGCCACGCAAACAAGCACGGCGCACGTTCGCATCACGTGGGCGTTGCGTTTTCCAGCCAGTACAGCGATAATCGAAGGCTTTCTTGCTCGATCTGCCAGAGGTTTTTTGGCCGACGGGCTGTTTTGCTGGTGGGCACACCGGTGAAATATCCTCAAGGAGTATTATCCATGCGCCACTACGAAGTAGTGTTTATCGTTCATCCCGATCAAAGCGAGCAAGTGCCCGCCATGATCGAACGCTACCAGACCCTCGTGACCGGCCAAGGTGGCTCGGTTCATCGTCTGGAAGACTGGGGCCGTCGTCAACTGGCCTATCCGATCCAGAAACTCGTCAAGGCTCACTATGTGTGCCTGAACATCGAGTGCGGCCAAGGCACGCTCGACGAGCTCGAACACTCGTTCCGCTACAACGACGCCGTGTTGCGCCACCTGGTCATCAAGACCAAGAAGGCTCAAGCCACCCCGTCGTTGATGATGAAGTCGGTCGAACGCGAAGAAGCGCGCAAGGCCTCGTCGGAAGCTACGGCTGCTCCGGCGGCTGAGTAATCGGAAGCTGTCGTTATGGCAGCGGGTTTGCCCGTCAACCGGTTGTTGATGACTGTGCAGGTACTCGAAAGAGAGCCGCTACGTCACACTCCCGCAGGGTTGCCCGCATTGGAATTGTTGTTCAGCCACACCGCTGAAGTCGTCGAAGCCGGTTTGCCGCGCCGCGTCGATCTCACGATTGGGGCGATTGCGCTAGGTGATCTGGCACTGCTGCTGGTGGATACACCACTGGGTACGGTGCTCGATGTCGAGGGTTTCCTCGCTCCGGTGCGCAAGGATTCCGCCAAGCTGCGCATGCACTTGCAAAAGGCAAACGCGGTCGGTGGAGGCAACGATCCCCTGGTGGCTTGAGGCTCACGCCTTCGGTACTGCAAAACGACAACGATTCGGCGCGACGCATCACCAAGCAGATACAAGCGGGACGGTTCGCCGTCCTAACGAATTCGGATAGATGACGGATCGAAAGATCCGAAGCAAACAAAGAGGCACATCATGGCTTTCTTCGGAAAACGCAAAGAAAAACGCAAATTCGCGCAGCAGAACCCGCTGTTCAAGCGTCGTAAGTTCTGCCGCTTCACCGCCGCCGGCGTCGAAGAGATCGATTACAAGGATCTCGATACGCTGCGCGACTTCGTGCAAGAAAACGGCAAGATCATCCCCGCCCGTTTGACCGGCACCAAGGCTCACTACCAACGTCAACTGGATACCGCCATCAAGCGTGCGCGTTTCCTGGCGTTGTTGCCTTACACCGACAACCACAACTGATCCGGGAGATCGATATGCAAATTATCCTGCTCGAAAAAGTCGTCAACCTGGGCAACCTGGGTGAAGTCGTTCGCGTGCGTGACGGTTACGCCCGCAATTTCCTGATTCCCCAACGCAAGGCCCGTCGTGCGACGGAAGCTGCACTGAAGGAATTCGAAGCTCGCCGCGCCGAACTCGAAAAAGTCCAAGCCGAAAAGCTGGCTGCTTCGCAATCGGTTGGTGAGAAGCTCAACGGCTTCAAGCTGACGATCTCGCAAAAAGCCGGCGTCGACGGCCGTCTGTTCGGTTCGGTCACGAACATGGACATCGCTGCCGAACTGCGCAAGCAAGGCTTCGATACGGTTGAAAAATCGCAAGTGCAACTGCCCAACGGCGCGATCAAGACCGTTGGCGAGTACCCCGTCCAAGTTCAACTGCACGCTGACGTTCTGTCGGACGTGACCGTTGTGGTTCAGGGCGAAATGTCGTAAGACTTAAAGGCACAAGCCTTTAACCGCTTGCGGTACAAAAAAGCCGGTCTGTGTGCCGGCTTTTTTCATTTGTGCATCTATTAGATCTGTTCGTCTATTAGGAAACGTCGTGACCGATACGCCGCATCATCGCACCGCGCCGCCCAACCTCGAAGCGCATCTTCAGGCCATGGACCCGGCACGTGAACCCGGCGTACGCTGGCTCGAGATCGATGGTGTGCCGTGCATTGTCAAACGCCGCCGCCCCAGCGTGGCGCGTGGGTTGAGTTATGCGATTCGCTATGTGCGCGCGTTTGCGATCGGTGTCACGTGCAAGATCGCGCTGGGCGAGTTTCCATCGCCCAATCTGCTGTTGCGCAATGGGTTGCCGTACGAGGCCGAGCGGCTGAAGTTTCTGTCGCAGGCCGGATGTGCCGTGCCCAATATCTGGTTTGAGGGTCCTGGTGTGTTGGCGCTCGAATATGTGGGCGATAATGTGGCGCTGCTCTTGCGCGCCGCGCCGCAGCTGGAACGCTTGCGATTGGCGCGCGCCCTGGCCGAGGATCTTGCGGCGTTTCACGCGCGCGGCTTTTGGCATGGTGGCGCTCAGGTTCGCAATCAGACGATGCGCGATGGCGAGCTGTGGCGCATCGACTTCGAAGAAAACATTGGCGGCGCGTTGTCGTTGCCGTTGTCGCAAGCCTACGACGTGTTCCAACTGTTATCGTCCCTGATGGCGATGCGCCATGTGTCCGACGCCGATATGCGTGAGATTGGACCGGTCGTGCTCGAAAGCTATTTCGCCCGGCATCCCGATGCCGCCGTGCGCGCGCAACTCACGCGTTTTGGCCAGATGGTGTGCCGTATCACGGATGCGCTGCGGCCCATGCTGGGCCGCGTCGAATGGCGCGACGTGAAGGGCTTTTACCGTGTTGCCGACACCTTACGTTTACTATTGAAATCATGAACGCCGCTGCCGACTCCCCCCTCGAATATCTGCGGGTACCCCCGCATTCGGTTGAAGCCGAACAGTCCGTCCTGGGCGGCTTGCTGCTGGACAACTCGGCGTGGGACAAGATCGCCGATGTGCTGTTGGAAGAAGACTTCTATCGCCACGATCATCGCCTGATCTGGAACCACATCGCGCGCCTGATCGGCTTGTCGCGTCCTGCCGATGTGATCACCGTCAACGAGTCGCTCAGCATGGGCGGCAAGCTGGAAGAAACCGGCGGCTTGACCTACTTGAATGCGTTGGCGCACAACACGCCATCGGCCGCAAACATTCGGCGCTATGCCGAGATCGTTCGCGAGCGCTCCACGCTGCGCAAGCTGGTGTCGATCGCCGACGATATCTCTTCGGCCGCACTCAATCCGCAAGGCAAGGAAGCTCGCCAGATCCTGGACGAGGCCGAAACCCAGGTGTTCAAGATTGCGCAGGAAGGCGCACGCGGCACCCAAGGTTTCCAGGTGATTCAGCCGCTGCTTACCCAGGTGGTCGAGCGGATCGATGAGCTGTATCACCGCGACAGCACTTCAGATGTGACGGGCGTGCCCACGGGCTTTGCCGATCTGGACAAGATGACGTCGGGCCTGCAGGCCGGTGACCTTGTGATCGTGGCTGGGCGGCCGTCGATGGGTAAGACGTCGTTCTCGATGAACATCGGCGAACATGTCGCTATCGAGCAGGGCTTGCCGGTCGCTGTGTTCTCCATGGAAATGGGCGCGGTTCAGTTGGCGATGCGGATGCTGGGTTCGGTTGGGATGCTGGATCAGCATCGCATGCGAACCGGCAAGTTGCTGCCGGAAGATTGGCCGCGCGTGACGCATGCCGTGCAGATGATGCAGGACGCGCAGTTGTACATCGACGAGACGCCGGCGCTCACCTCCATGGAACTGCGCGCGCGTGCGCGGCGTCTGGCACGTCAGTGCGGGCAGCTTGGCCTCATCATCATCGACTATATCCAGCTCATGTCCGGAAACTCGGGCGGCGAAAACCGTGCGACGGAAATTTCCGAAATCAGCCGGTCGCTCAAGGGTTTGGCCAAGGAGCTTGGCTGCCCGTTGATCGCACTCTCGCAGTTGAACCGCAGTTTGGAACAGCGGCCCAACAAGCGTCCCGTGATGAGCGATTTGCGCGAATCCGGCGCTATCGAGCAGGATGCCGACGTGATCCTGTTTATTTATCGCGACGAGGTATACAACCCCGACTCGCCGGATAAAGGTACGGCCGAGATCATTATCGGCAAACAGCGTAACGGCCCGATCGGCACCGTGCGCATGACTTTCCAGGGCCAGAGCACACGCTTCCTGAACTTCACGCCGGGACAGACGTATTGATTGCAGCGTCGGGCTGAACTCGGTTGCAGGATCGGACTAAGTTTGAGTTGCGGCGTCGGGCTGAACCCAGTTGCAGCATCGGACTAGGTTCGAGTTGCAGCGTCGGGCTGAACCTTATTGCAGGGTGGTGATAAGAGCAGTTGCCGCCTCGGGATGATCGGGTGGCGCTGCCGAGCGGGATAGGTTTGAAGGCAGAAAAAAAGCGGTGTCTGTTAAGACCCCGCTTTTTTCTTTCCCGGCGAAGCAATCGCTCAGGCGTGTTCCAGATCCTCGGTGGGATCCACCGGTCGTTTCGCATAACGGGATGCCAGTACCGAACACACCATCAACTGGATCTGATGGAACAGCATCAGGGGCAGCACGACGGCGCCTACGGCGCTGCCGGCAAACAGCACCTGTGCCATCGGCACGCCGCTCGCCAAGCTCTTCTTGGAGCCGCAGAACAGCAGCGTGATGCGGTCGGCCGTGTTGAACTTGAACAGCTTGCCCAGCAACAGGGAAATCAGCAGGGCAGCGGCCAGAATCACGACGCAGACCACGACCAGGCCCAGGATTGCCGGAATTGGCGTATCGCGCCACAGGCCGCCAGTGACGGCTTCGGAAAACGCCACGTAAACCACCAAGAGAATCGATCCTTGATCGACAAACTTGAGCATGGCCTTCTTGCGTTGCACCCAGGCACCGATCCAGCGGCGGGCAATTTGACCCAGCACGAACGGCAGCAACAGTTGCAGCATGATCTTGCCGACGGCGTCGAACGAGATGTGCGCTTCGGCAGCCTGAGCGACCACCAGACCCACGAGCAGCGGGGTGATGAAAATGCCGATCAAGCTGGAGGCCGATGCGCTGCACACGGCGGCGGGAATATTGCCGCGGGCCATGGACGTGAGCGCAATCGCCGATTGCACCGTGGCGGGCAGGCAGCACAGGAACATGACGCCGGTGTAGAGTTCAGGCGTGACAAGCGGCTGCAGCAGCGGTTTGAACGCCAGTCCGAGCATCGGAAACAGCACGAACGTGACGGTAAAGATGGTCGTGTGCAAGCGCCAGTGCGTCGCGCCGGCCACAATCGCTTCGCGCGACAGGCGAGCGCCGTGCAGGAAGAACAGCAACGCGACGGCCAGATTGGTTATCCACTGTACGACGACGAGCGCTTGGCCCTGGGCGGGGAAAAAGCTGGCCAGCGCAACGGCAGTCAGCAGGAACAGGATAAAGCGGTCGGGCAGAAGTCGTGACAGGCGTTTCATGATGCAGAGTGAGCGATCAATAAAAAAGCGATCCAGGTCGATCGCTTGAGGACGAGGGGCATTGTAGTCCTGAAACAAACGGCCTAGCTGTCGAATAGCTGTCTGCGCAGATCGGTCGGCGTTTGGCGTGGGTTGTATCGGCGTAAGGGGCCCGCACCTTCAACCGCCGCGTTCCGCCCCGGTGCGATCGGCCAGGCTATTCCACAGATGCATCACCGCATAACTGCGCCACGGCCGCCAGGTATTGGTGCGCAGACGCTGCTGTGCGAGTGTGGTGGCCGTTGGGTCCAGCGCCAGCAGAATCTGTTTCAGCACCAGGTCGCTTTCCAGCCAGGCATCCGGATCGCGCCAGGCCCGCATCCCAACGTAGCCCACCGTCCAGGGGCCGATGCCGTGCAATGCCAGTAGTGCTTGCCGTAGCGGGGTCGTATCGGCCGGATGTGTCTCAATTGGTATTTCGCCACTGGCGACGACGCTGGCCACGTGCTGCAGCGTGGCGATTCGTTTGTAGGGCATGCCAAGCTTGTGCAGGTCGGCGGTGGCAACGGCTGACGGTGACGGAAAGCGCCAGCACTCGGAACCGTCGCCAAACGTGCCCAGCAATTCGCCAGCGCGCGTGACGACGCGTCCAATGACTGTAGTGGCACCCTTGACGCTGACCTGTTGCCCGATGATGGCACGGACGATCAACTCGAAATTCGACCACGTGCCGGGCACACGCAAACCCGGCGCAGCCGTGATCATGCGTGCCAGGTCGGGATCGTGCGCCAGCCCCACGCGAATGGCCTCGGGATCGGCCGCGAGGTCGAACATGCGCACAAGTGCGGGCGCAAACGCGCTGATGTGGCGGCTCGCAGCCCCTTCGACCGTCGCGACGAGGACGTGCCGCTGCGGATCGTCGTGCACGGTCATAATGCCGTCGTCGCCCAACCAGTGGATGCTGCGCGCGTAATGGGTATCTGTGACCCGTTCGATGCCGAGCGTTTGATGCCCGGCAAAGAAGCGCAGCAGGCGCTGCCAATCGAACGGCGGCGTGTAGGGCAGTTCGAGTGTCTGGCGGGCAGGGAGGCTGTTCAGCGCGTGGTCCCCGTCAGGGCGTCATCTTCAACGCAAGATCGAACGCGGTTTTGAGCGATGCGGCATCGGCCACGCCGCGCCACGCAATATCGAAGGCTGTGCCGTGGTCGACGCTCGTTCGCACGAAGGGCAAGCCCACAGTGACGTTGACCCCTTCGTCGATGCCGAGGTACTTCACGGGAATCAAGCCCTGATCGTGATACTGCGCCACGACGATGTCGAACTCGCCCTGGCGCGCGCGCATGAACACCGTGTCGCCCGGCCACGGGCCGCTGGCGTCGATGCCGAGCGTGCGCGCGTGCGCGATCGCAGGTGCAATGATGTCGATATCTTCGCGGCCGAACTTACCGTTTTCACCGGCGTGGGGATTCAGGCCGGCGACCGCTACGCGCGGGGCGGCGATGCCCATCTGACGACAGGCCTTGTCTGCAAGCGCAATGGCGCGCACTTCGGCGTCGAACGTGATGCCCTTGATGACTTCCGTGAACGGCACGTGAATGGTGACGAGCAGCACGCGCAGCACATCGTTGGCGAGCATCATCGCAAAGTCGGCGGTGTGCGTGCGGGCCGCGAGGATTTCGGTGTGACCAGGAAAATCCACGCCGGCGGCATGCATCGACGCCTTATTCAATGGCGCAGTCACAATGGCGCGCAGTTGCCCCGCACGGGCATCGTCGATCGCCTGGCAGACCGCCTCGTAGCTGACAAGACCGGCCGAAGCGGCGACTTCGCCCGCCGGCAAGTCGGCCGGCAGCACCGGGCCGCATTGGATGACGCCGATGGCATCGGCGTCTTCGGGAAGTTCATGGGGCGTGGCGATCGGCACGACCGTGAGGCGAGCGCCCACCAGGGCGATCGCACGCCGCATCGCCGCGATGTCGCCATACACAACCGCCGGTGCACCCAGACCTTCGGCGAAGCACTTGACGACGATTTCCGGCCCAATGCCCGCCGCGTCGCCCATGGTGATCCCGAGCGGCAAGCCGTTGGGTCGTGCGGGCAGGGTGGCTGGCGGTCCTGACGGCACCGCGCCGCCACGCACCGCACTTCCAGATGCCGCGTTTTGCCCGATGGCGTTGGCGTTAGAGGACATCGCCGGCGTAGTCCGCGAGGCGCGAACGCTCGCCACGCTGCAAGGTGACGTGGCCCGAGTGCGGCCAGCCCTTGAAGCGATCGACCACGAAGGTGAGTCCGGAACTGCCTTCGGTGAGATAGGGCGTATCGATCTGCGCGATGTTGCCCAGGCAGATCACCTTGGTGCCGGGACCCGCGCGCGTGATCAGCGTTTTCATCTGCTTGGGTGTCAGGTTTTGCGCTTCGTCGATGATGAGGTACTTGTTCAGGAACGTACGCCCGCGCATGAAGTTCAGCGACTTCACCTTGATGCGCGATCGGATCAGATCCATCGTGGCCGCACGACCCCAATCGCCATTGCCTTCGCCGTCGCCCATGTTGAGCACGTCGAGGTTGTCTTCCAGGGCGCCCATCCACGGCAGCATCTTTTCTTCTTCGGTGCCCGGCAGGAAACCGATGTCTTCGCCAACCGGCACCGTGACACGCGTCATGATGATTTCGGTATAGCGTTTGGTTTCAAGCACTTGGGTAAGGCCCGCCGCCAGCGCCAACAGCGTTTTGCCGGTGCCGGCCTGACCCAGCAGCGAGATGAAATCGCAATCCGGGTTCATGAGCAGGTTCATCGCGAAGTTCTGCTCACGGTTGCGCGCCGTGATGCCCCAGACGTTGTTCTTGCCGTGGGTGTAGTCGCGCAGCGTGGCCAGCACGGCCGTTTTGCCGTTGACCTCACGCACTTGGGCATGCAAGGGCATCTGGCCGTCGAAATAGACGAACTGGTTGACGACGAACTGCGCGCACAGCGGCCCGTGAATGCGATAGAACGTGGTGCCGCCTTGCTGCCAGGACTCCACATCCTTGCCGTGCTTGTTCCAGAAATCCTCGGGCAGGGCCATGACGCCCGAATAAAGCAGATCCGAATCTTCCAGCACATGGTCGTTGAAGTAGTCTTCGGCGGCCATGCCCAGCGCGCGCGCCTTGAGGCGCATGTTGATGTCTTTGGACACCAGGACGACGTCGCGTTGCGCGAATTTCTCTTGCAGGGCACGCACCACGCCCAGAATCTGATTGTCGGCCTTGCCCATGGGCAAGTCGGCCGGCAACGTGCTGTGAATGGCTGACGTCTGGAAGAGCAACCGGCCGGTGGCGTCCTTGTTGCCCAGGGCGCTCAGGTCCACACCCGCGTCGATATCCTCGGCGTCGTTGACCAAGGCATCCAGCGAACGGCTGACCTGACGCGCATTGCGCGCCACTTCGGACATGCCTTTTTTCTGATGATCGAGCTCTTCGAGCGTCATCATCGGCAGGAACACATCGTGTTCTTCGAAGCGGAAGAGGCTGGAAGGATCGTGCAGCAGCACGTTCGTATCGAGCACGAACAACTTGCGCGCTTCGGATTCGGTGCGCGGGATGACCTTGCGCGGCGCCTTGGGCGATGGCGTGGCCTTGCGCTCGCGCGCAACAGGCGCGACGACCGCTGCGGGCTGCGGCGGCGCAATCTGCGTGCTCTTGGGCATGCCGTCGAGTTCCGGCTGCATGGCTTCGCTATCGGCGTAATTGCGGCCGGCGACCTTCAATGCCGGCGCGGCGGGCTGCTCAGGCGCGGCCGTTTTGCGGCGGGTTGTGCGCGGTGCCGCAGTCGGGGCGGCGGCGGCCTTCGCGGCTGCCGGTTTGGTCGCGGTCTTGCGCGTCGCCTGCGGCACGGCTTCTGCCGTCGGGAAGGTCAGGATGGCTGCAGGGCGGGTGGGCAACTTCGGAAGCGGCATGGTGTCACTCTCGTGTGAGGGCCGGCAGGTACGCCTGACGTGGATGAAACGAACAGCGAAAAAGGGTCAACCGATACTCAGGGCAGCCTGCAACACCTCTTTGGCATGGCCAGGCACGCGCAAACCGCGCCACTCCTGAACCAAGGTGCCATAGGCGTCGATCAGAAAGGTGCTGCGTTCGATACCGCGCACCTGCTTGCCGTACATATTCTTCAACTTCATGACGCCGTACAGATTGCAAAGGTCTTCTTCGGTATCGGCGATGAGGGGAAACGGCAGGGAATACTTGGACTTGAAGTTCTCGTGCGACTTCAGGCTATCGCGCGAGATGCCGATCACGACACAGCTTGCGGCCAGAAACTCGTCATTCAGATCGCGAAAATCCTGACTTTCGGTCGTGCAGCCGGGCGTGTTGTCTTTCGGATAGAAATACAGCACGACGGCGCGCCCTTTGCAGTCGGCCAGATCGATCGTGCCGATGGTGCTTTCCGCCTTGAAGGTGGGAGCGGGTTTGCCTATGGAGGGCGGCATTGCGGTCATTCTCCGGTGGGGATGAGGGCGGCCACGACGCGGCGGCCCTCGGCCATCAATATGTTGTAAGTGCGCGCGGCCGCCTGCGTATCCATGACCTCGATGCCGATTCCCTGCGCCAACAAGGGCGCGGTGACGGCGGCGGGCAGGAAACGCTGGACGGCGCCGGTGCCGACAAGCATCACTTCCGGTGCGTTGTCGGGCAGCGGGGCGGGGGCGGATTCGCCGGCATCCAGGAAATCGAGCGGATTGACCGGGGCGGCCTTCAGGCCGGCGGCATCGCGCAGCAGCGTGGTCGTGACCTCGCTGGCAGCACGCGCATGCCAGTGGGAGACAGGCCCCTCAGGTCCAAATGCGACCGCATGGTCGTAGCGAACCTGGTTGATTTCAATGTAGCCGTCACCATACGCGGTGACGGTGTTCAATGCCGACGTTGGGTCAGTATGCAGCTTCAAATAGAACACTCCGGCTTGATGAGTTCATGATAGCGCATCGACATGACGGTTGCCCTACGAAATACGTAGAAGTCACAGTGTGGTTTCCCGCATTTGCCGGGTGAGCTTCCTTACGATAGATTACTGGGTTTTGTCGCCCCAGGTCTCTAAGGATTGCCGCCATGAGGAAGTTTTCGCGCATCGAGCGCTTGCCGCCGTATGTTTTCAACATTACCGGTGAATTGAAGATGGCGGCGCGGCGGCGCGGCGAGGACATTATCGACATGTCCATGGGTAACCCTGACGGTCCCACGCCCAAGCACATCGTGGACAAGCTGGTCGAGGTGGCATCGCGCGACGACGCCCATGGTTATTCGGTATCCAAGGGCATTCCGCGCCTGCGCAAGGCGATTTGCGACTGGTACAGCCGCCGCTACGACGTGCAGTTCGATCCCGATAGCGAAGCGATCGTCACGATCGGTTCCAAGGAAGGCCTGGCGCATCTGATGCTGGCCACGCTGGATGCGGGCGATACAGTGCTGGTGCCCAATCCCAGTTATCCGATCCATATTTACGGGGCAGTCATCGCCGGGGCCAATATCCGCTCGGTCCGCATGACGCCGGGCGTGGACTTTTTCGAGGAACTCGAACGCGCGGTGCGCGAATCGATCCCGAAGCCCAAGATGATGGTGTTGGGATTCCCCAGCAACCCCACGGCGCAGTGCGTCGATCTCTCGTTCTTCGAGCGTGTGGTGGCGTTGGCAAAAGAGCACGATATCCTGGTGGTGCACGATCTGGCCTACGCGGACATTTGCTTCGATGGGTATAAAGCGCCATCCATCATGCAGGTCGAAGGTGCACGCGACGTGGCCGTCGAATTCTTCACGATGAGCAAAAGCTACAACATGGCGGGCTGGCGCATCGGGTTCATGGTCGGCAACCGCGAACTCGTGCATGCCTTGGCGCGCATCAAGAGCTATCACGACTACGGCACCTTCACACCGATCCAGGTGGCGGCGATCGCGGCGCTCGACGGCCCGCAGGATGGCGTGGACGAGGTGGTCGAGCAGTACCGCAGCCGGCGCGACGTCTTGGTGCGCGGTTTGCATGAGGCGGGCTGGAAGGTCGATGTACCCAAGGCCTCGATGTACATCTGGGCCAAGATCCCCGAGCCATACCTGGCAATGGGATCGCTTGAATTTTCCAAACGGGTGTTGTCCGACGCGAAAGTCGCGGTATCGCCGGGAATCGGGTTTGGCGAGTATGGCGACGAGTATGTGCGTTTCGCACTGATCGAAAACGAGCAACGTACGCGTCAAGCCGTGCGTGGCATCAAGGACATGTTCCGTAAGGATGGATTTTTAAAATGAACCCCATGAAAGTGGGCCTGCTGGGCCTCGGTGTCGTCGGTGGCGGCACCTGGAACGTTTTATCGCGCAACGCCGAAGAGATTGCACGCCGAGCCGGTCGGCGCATCGATATCACGCGTATCGCGGTGCGCGATGTGGCCAAGGCGCGTGCGCGCCTGGGTGACGCCGTGGCGCTGTCGGATCAGGCGACCGATGTGGTGCGCGACCCCGAAGTCGACATCGTGGTCGAGCTCATCGGCGGCATCGAGCCTGCGCGCACCTTGGTGCTCGAGGCCATCGGCAACGGCAAGCATATCGTCACGGCCAACAAGGCCTTGCTGGCCAAGCACGGCAATGAGATTTTCGCGGCGGCATCGGCGCAAGGCGTGATGGTGGCGTTCGAAGCCGCCGTGGCCGGCGGTATCCCGATCATCAAGGCGATCCGCGAGGGGCTTACGGCCAACCGCATTCAATGGGTGGCCGGCATCATCAACGGCACCACCAACTACATCCTGTCCGAAATGCGCTCGCGCGGCATGTCGTTCGGCGATGCGCTGGCCGAGGCGCAGCGGCTGGGTTATGCCGAAGCCGATCCCACGTTCGACGTCGAAGGCGTGGACGCCGCGCACAAGCTCACGTTGCTGGCCTCGATGGCCTTCGGCGTGCCGGTTCAGTTTTCGAAAGCGCATATCGAGGGCATTTCCTCGTTGGCCAGCGAAGATATCGCCTTGGCCGAGCGTCTGGGGTATCGCATCAAACTGCTGGGCATCACCAAGCAGCGTCCGGACGGCATCGAGTTGCGGGTGCACCCGGCTTTGGTGCCCAACGACCGCCTGTTGGCAAACGTCGAAGGCGCGATGAATGCCGTGATGGTGTCGGGCGACGCTGTCGGCCCCACGTTGTATTACGGGCAGGGCGCGGGCGAAGAGCCCACGGCCTCGGCCGTGGTGGCCGATCTGGTGGACGTCACGCGCCTGCATACGGCCGATCCCGGCAACCGCGTGCCGCACCTGGGCTTCCAGCCCGATGCGATGTCCGATATGCCGATCCTGCCGATCTCGCAAGTGATCACGTCCTATTACCTGCGTTTGTCGGTCGACGACCAGCCGGGCGTGCTGGCCGACCTCGCGCGGTTGTTGGCCGACCTGCGTATTTCGATCGGTTCGATGATCCAGGAGCCCTCGGGCGACGCGGCTGCCGACATCATCTTCATCACCCACGAAGCCCGAGAAGGCGACGTCGATCAGGCGATCGAGCGTATCGAATCGCTCGCGTTCGTTCGCTCCAAGGTGACCCGTTTGCGCATCGAGAACCTGGCATGAAATACATCTCCACCCGCGGCGGCATGACGCCGCAAGGCTTTTCCGACATTCTTCTTGAGGGCCTGGCGCCCGACGGTGGGTTGGCGTTGCCCGAAACGTTGCCGCAGATTTCGCAAGCTACGCTCGAAAGCTGGCGCGGCCTGCCGTATGCCGAGTTGGCGTTCGAAGTGCTGTCGCTGTTCGTCACCGATATTCCGGCTGACGAACTGCGTCGCATGACGCACGCGGCTTACAACGATCAGGTATTCAACAGCGAAGACATCGTGCCGCTGCGTCCGCTGGATGGCGGCCTCTCGCTGCTGGGCCTGTCCGAAGGCCCCACGTTGGCGTTCAAGGATCTGGCCATGCAGTTTCTGGGTCAGGTGTTCGAATACGTGCTCACCCAACGCAATACCACGCTCAACATCCTGGGTGCGACGTCGGGCGATACCGGTTCGGCGGCCGAGTACGCCTTGCGCGGCAAGCACGGCGTGCATGTGTTCATGCTGTCGCCGCATGGGCGCATGAGTGCGTTTCAGCGCGCGCAGATGTATAGCCTGCAAGACGAAAACATTCACAATATCGCGTTGCGTGGTGTGTTTGACGAATGCCAGGACATCGTCAAGGCGTTGAGCGGCGATATTGATTTCAAGACGCGCTACAAGTTGGGCGCCGTGAATTCGATCAATTGGGCGCGCATTGCCGCCCAGGTCGTGTACTACTTCCACGGTTGGCTCAAAGCCACGACGGGCCCATCGCAAACGGTGTCGTTTGCCGTGCCGTCAGGCAATTTCGGCAATATCCTGTCGGGCCATATCGCGCGCCGCATGGGCTTGCCGATCGCCAAGCTCGTGTTGGCCACCAACGAAAACAACGTGTTGGAAGAGTTTTTCCGCACGGGGATCTACCGCCCGCGCACGGCCGCGCAAACGTATGCCACATCGAGTCCATCGATGGATATTTCGCGTGCGTCCAACTTTGAGCGTTTCATCTTCGAACTGGTCGACCGCGATGCGGCGCAAGTGCGTGAGCTGTGGGCGCAACTGGCCTCGCAAGGTTTTTTCGACCTGTCGCATCGCTTGAGCGACATCCAGGGCATGTATGGCTTTGCAGCGGGCGTGAGTTCGCATGCCGATCGCATTGCCACGATCAAGTCGGTGTACGACGCGACTGGCGTGCTGATCGATCCGCATACCGCCGACGGCGTCAAGGTCGCGCGCGAGTTTGTGGAGCCGGGCATTCCCATGCTGGTGCTCGAAACGGCCTTGCCGGCGAAGTTTTCGGAAACGATTGAAGAGGCATTGGGCCATCCTGCGGCGCCGCCCGCGGCGCTGGCCAATCTGGAAAGCTTGCCGCAGCGGGTCGATGTGCTCGAGTGCACCATCGAATCCGTGCGCGAATACCTCGTCAAGCACGCCGCTGTTTGATTCCCAGAACTACCGAGCGATCGGTAGTTTTTTTTTATCCTCTTTTATTGCCGCCCATGACCGCCGCCGACCGTCCCGCAGTACTCGTCATCACCCCCAATACCGATGTGCATCTCGATTGGATACGCGAACGCTATACCGTGACGGTGGCCGCCACGGCGGACCTGCGCGCCGAAACGATCGCGGCGCGTGGCTCGGAGTTTCATTACGTGCTCACCAACGGCACCTTGGGCCTGACGGCAGAGGAAATTGCGGCGATGCCGAACGTCAAGCTGGTCTGCACGCAGGGCGTGGGCTATGAAAACGTCGACCTGGCTGCCGCGCGCGCGGCTGGTGTGAAAGTGACGAACGGCGCCGGCACCAATGACGTCAGCGTGGCCGATCATGCTTTGGGATTGTTGTTCGCAGTCAAACGGCGCATTCCCGAGCTCGACGCTGCAACGCGTGCGGGCAAATGGCGTGACGCCGTGGGCATCCCGCCTGCGATTTCGGGCAAGCGCCTGGGCATTCTGGGCATGGGCACGATCGGCGCCTGTATCGCTCGCCGCGCCGCGGCCTTCGATATGCCGATTGGCTATCACAATCGCAGCCCAAAGGCGGATACGGAGGCCACGTATTTCGATAGCGTGCAGTCGCTGGCCGAGTGGGCGGATGTGTTGATCGTGGCCGTCCCTGGCGGAAAGGCCACCCATCACATGGTGAACGCGAAAGTGTTGAAGGCGCTTGGTCCTCAGGGGTATCTTGTCAATATCGGCCGGGGCAGTGTGGTCGATACGCCCGCGTTGGCCGAGGCGCTGAAGGCCGGCACGATCGCCGGCGCGGGGCTCGACGTGTATGAAGGCGAACCGCAAGCGCCCACGGTGTTGCTCGATTGTCCCAACCTCGTGCTGTCGCCGCATGTGGCGGGCTGGTCGCCCGAAGCCGTGGATGCAACCGTCAATCGGTTCCTGGACAACGTGGGTCGGCATGTGGCTGGCCAGCCGTTGGTGCACGAGCTGGTGTGAGCGACCGTCGGCTCGGTACCTGGTCGGCCCAGTGAATGGCCAACCCGATACCTAGTCGGCATGCAGGTCACCTTTGAGCGCGCGATATGCGCAAAGCAGCACATGTCGCGGCCCGTCGGCGACGGGTGTTAACTGATCAGGAGTTCGATCCATGCTAGTGGTTCACCATCTCAATAATTCGCGGTCACAGCGCATTTTGTGGCTGTTGGAAGAGCTCAATGTGCCGTACGACATCAAGCTATATCAACGCAACCCCGAAACGCAGCTCGCACCGCCGGAACTGAAAAAAATCAATCCGTTGGGCAAATCCCCGGTGGTGCAAGACGGCGATCAAATCCTGATCGAGTCGGGCGCGATCATCGAAACGCTGGTGCGCAAGCATGGCGGCGGCCGGCTGGCGCCGCCCGTCGATACGGCCGCGTTCGACACCTACATTCAATGGCTGCATTTCGCTGAGGGGTCAGCCATGTTGCCGCTGATGCTCAATCTTTATGTCGGCCGGCTCAAAGAGGCGGGCGCGCCGTTGCACCCCCGCATCGAAAGCGAAATCGACAACCATCTGAGTTATCTCGAATCCACGTTGAGCAAGCACGACTATCTGATGGGCGACGAACTGACGGCGGCCGATATCCAGATGAGTTTCATTGGCGAAATCGCGGATCGTTTCGGTAAGCTGGACAAGTACCCGGGGATCGCGGCGTGGGTAAAGCGGTTTCAGGCGCGCCCGGCCTATCAGGCTGCCGTGACGAAGGGCGGACCGTATCAGTACGCCAAATAATACGAAGCAGATTTTTCACACTTCCATCATGCCGCTGCGATCACGCACACCTACGCCATGCTGCCGCTTCTGACGCCGGTCAATTTCATTGCCATCGGCATCGGTGCAGCGGTGGGCGCCTGGGCGCGGTGGCTATTGGCGCTGCGCTTCAATGGCGCCGAGGCATGGCCTTGGGGCACGTTTGCCGCCAATCTGGTGGGCGGTTATCTGATTGGCTTGATTCTGGCGGTGATCACTCAGCATCCCGAATGGCCGGCGTGGATCCGACTGGCGGCAGTGACGGGATTTCTGGGTGGGTTGACCACGTTTTCGACGTTTTCCGCTGAAGCGTATGCCTACATCGAACGGGGTCAATATGGTTTGGCGCTGGGATATATCGCGGCCAGCGTGTGTGGCTCGTTGGCGATGACCGGACTGGGGTTGGCTACGGCAGGTTGGTTGAAATAACGTCGGCCGCGGCCAGACCGCTGGCGACCGCGCCTTCCAGCACCGCCGGGTAGCCGGTATCGGTCCAGTCGCCGGCCAAAGCCAACCGCTTCCAGGGTGTGGCATTGGCGGGGCGGATCAAACCGGGTGTCGCGGCAAAGGTCGCGCGTTTTTCGATAATCAATTCGGTCGAGGTAATCGGTGGCAACGTGAGGCCTGCCGGCAGTTGCGCGCGGACCTGCGCGATCAGCCGCGCGATATGCCCGTCACGCTCGCCATCCAACATCGTCTGCGCCGCGCTCACCACGATCGTGAGTTCGCCCAGATCGTCGCGTCCCAGGAGATGCGCACGGTCGAAAATCCATTGGCCGACATGACCCTGCTCGTGATGCTCGATCAACATCATCATGGGGGCCGGCAAGCGCCATGCTGCGGCCAATCGCAACGTCAGCGTGGCGATCGGCAAATAGGTGAACGCATCGAGTGCCGAGATCAGGGACGGTTCGGCAAACGGGCGCAGCAGGCGCGCGGCGGCATGCGGTGGCACTGCCACGATTGCGGCGTCGAAGGCGGCGCCATCGATGTCGACGCCTGCGTCGTGCACGGCCACTTGGCGGACCGCGGTGCCATAGCGGACGTCGCTGCCCAAGGCGGCTGCGTCCGGCCACAGGGCCGATAGATCGGCGCGGGGAAGCAGCAGGTCGCTGTGTGCACGCACCCCGGTCAGGCTATCGCGCAGCACGTGCGCGAAGAGTTGCGCGCTGGCGTCGCCCACGGGGGTGTTGAGGGCTGCAAGGCAGAGTGGCGACCATAGCCGCTCGGTCAGGTGCAGGGATTGGTCGTGTGCGCACAGCAGATCGGCCACGGTGGCATCGGGATCCGTGCGCCACGCGGCACGCTTGAGCGCCGTCATCAGTCGTACGGCCTCGAATCGATCGTGCCAGCGCAACCCGCGAGCGGTGAGCAGCGCCACGGCGGCGTGCAAGGGGGCGGGCAAGCGCGGGGCGCGCAGGCAAAACTGACCGTCCAGCGATTCCAGCCGCAGCGGCACGCGTAGAAGCAGTTGCCGGTCGTCGCGTCCCAGGCGACGCATGAGGTCGAGCGTTTGGGTGTACGCACCCAAGAGAATGTGCTGCCCGTTATCGCGGGGCAACTCCCACCCAGCCGAGTCGCCGTCGGCCGCAGCCGATGCTTCCGCATCGCCAATGTTGCGCTCAACGCGCCGCGCGCGGCCGCCAGGGACACGGCCGGCTTCGAACACCGTCACGGCAAATCCGCGTTCGCGCAATGCGGTCGCGGCGGCCAGTCCGGCCCAGCCGGCGCCGATGATGGCAACGGCGAGCGGGCGGGTCATCGCGACAGTTTGCGCACGACGCCTTTACCGCCGCCCACCCAGTTCTTCCAAGCCAGCCAGAGTTTGCGGATCGGCGTGAGCGAAATGCGTTGGTGCAATACCTGCCAGTTATCGCGTTCGATTTCGTCCAGCAGTGCGTGGTAAATCGCGGCCATCATCAGACCGGGGCGTTGGGCCCGGCGGTCGGCTTCGGGCAGCAGCAGCACTGCTTCGCGGTAGAGTTCGCGTGTGCGTTCGGTTTGCTGCTTCATCAAGGCCGTAAAGCGGTCGGAATACTCGCCGCCAATGATCTCGGAGGCCTTCACGCCGAACTGCTGCATGTCGTTGACGGGAATATAGATGCGGCCCCGGCGGGCATCGTCGCCCACGTCGCGGATGATGTTTGTCATCTGAAACGCGAGGCCGAGCTTCTCGGCATATTGCAGCGTGCGCGGATCGGTATAGCCGAAAACGCCCGCCGAGAGTTCGCCGACCACGCCGGCAGCGTGCCAGCAGTATTTCTTCAGGCCGGGCCAATCCAGATAACGCGTCTGGTCGAGATCCATCTCCATGCCATCGATGATGGCGTGCAGGCGCTCGCGCGTGATGTGGCAGGTTTCAAGGTGCGGTTGCAGCGCGCGGGTGACCGGATGATCTGGCTTGCCGTCGTACATCGCATCCACCTGCGTGCGCCACCAGGCCAGCTTGATGCGGGCCACCGACGGATCGCTCACTTCATCGACCACATCGTCGACTTCGCGGCAAAACGCGTACAGGGCCGTGATCGCCAAACGGCGCTCGGGGGGCAAAAACAAAAATGCGTAGTAGAAGCTCGAACCGCTCTTGGCGGCCTTCTCCTGGCAGTAGGCGTCAGGCGTCATATTTCACCAGCGCGCGCCAGACCATGACGGACCAGTCGCGCGCTTCAAGTTGCGGGCGGTTCATAAAAACATCGTATCGGTTGGCGGCGATGCGTTCCAGGATGCGCAGGCCGCCTTGCACCACAAGGCGCAGTTCGAAGCCGACACGTCCGGGCAGGCGACGCGCCAACGGAGCGCCGAAGTGTAGCAATGCCCGGGTGCGTTCGACTTCGAACGCCATCAACGCGGTCCATTCCGGCGATAGCGTACGCGCCCGCATGGCCGCTTCGGTCACGCCGAAGCGGGCCAGATCCTCTTGCGGCAGGTAGACGCGATCCTTGCGCAGATCGATCTGCACGTCTTGCAGGAAGTTGGTCCACTGCAGGCCGGTACAGATCGCGTCGGCCTGGGTCAGGTTCTCGGGCGTGGCGGCTTCATGCAGGTGCAGCATCAGGCGGCCGACCGGGTTGGCGGACCGGGTGCAATAGTCGTCCACGGCTTGCGCCGTGGCGTAGCGATGCGTATCGATATCCTGCTCGAACGCTTCGAGCAGGTGAAAGAAGGGCGTGATCGGCAACTGATGGCGCGAAATGGTCGCGGCCAAGGGCTTGAAGATCGGGGCGACTTCGGCGTCGAACCCCTGCGGATCGCGCGGATCGGCCGCAATTGCGTGCAGCGCGATGCGATAACGCGCCAGGCCGGCGCGGCGGATGGCCGGCGCATCGTCGCCCTCGTCGGCAATATCGTCGGCCGTACGCGCGAAACGATAGATGTCTCCCACCGCGCGGCGCAGGCGCCGCGGCAGCAAAACGGAGGCGACGGGGAAGTTTTCGTAGTGATTGACGGCCATGGACGGCGGTGGAATAGGTGGCTATTGGAGTCCTATTTTATGCGTGCGCCGCTGGGCAGCGGATTTCCGGTCGGGTTAGACTACGATCCCCTAGGAAAAGCCACTATGCCGCGCCCGATCGTCGCCACCATTTCCGTTCCCGCACTCACGCACAACCTCGATGTCGTACGCCGTCATGTCGACGCTGCTGCAGTGGCCGCAGGCGGTCAGCCGCCGGCGATCTGGGCGGTGATCAAGGCGAACGCTTACGGGCATGGCATCGAAACCGCGGTCACTGCCTTTTCGGCCGCCCAGGGCTTGGCGATGCTGGATCTGGCCGAAGCCGTCCGCTGCCGGGAAGCCGGCTGGGTGGGGCCCATCATGATGCTCGAAGGCCTGTTCGAGGCGGCGGATCTGGCTGTGGCCGACCGCTATCACCTCACATGCGCCGTGCATGACGAGGGTCAGATCGATATGTTGGCGCACGCGCATCCGTCGCGGCCGCTCGATGTTTTCCTCAAACTCAATACCGGCATGAACCGGCTGGGCTTCACCGAGGCCGCGTTTCCCGGTGCCCTGGCGCGTCTGATGGCGCTGCAGGCGCGCGGCGTGGTGGGCCATATCGGTTGCATGACCCACTTCGCCACGGCCGACAGCGATCCGGGCATCGCCGCGCAATACGCTGTCTTTCAACGCGCCACCGCGCAGCATGCGGGTTCGGTCAGCGTGTGCAATTCGGCCGCCACCTTGCGTCATACCGAATGCGCCGTCGGTTCGGCCGACCGGCCAAGCTGGGTGCGTCCCGGCATCTGTCTGTATGGCGCGTCGCCTTTCGCCGATGTGACCGCAGCCGAATACGGCTTGAGGCCCGCCATGACGCTCAGCTCGCGCTTGATCGGCGTGCAGCAGCTTGCCGCCGGCGCGCGGGTAGGCTACGGCGCCACCTTCGCGGCCGAGCGGGACATGCGCATCGGCGTGGTGGCCTGCGGTTATGCCGACGGTTATCCGCGTCATGCCGGCACCGGCACCCCGATCGACGTGGCGGGTGTGCGCACCCGTGTCGTCGGCCGGATTTCTATGGATATGCTTACTGTCGACCTGACCGATGTGCCCCTGGCCGCGGTTGGGAGTAAGGTCGTGCTGTGGGGGGAGGGTGGACCGTCGGTCGACGATGTGGCCACCGCTGCCGGCACGATAGGCTATGAGTTGCTGTGTGCGGTCGCCCGGCGTGTGCCGACGATCGTGCATCATTAAGCAGTTCCCAGGAGCGTTTCATGAAAGACAAATGTGTGCTCATTACAGGCGCCACGAAGGGCATCGGCTGGGCGCTTGCGCGCAAGCTGGCCGATCAGGGCTGTCATGTCGTGGGCATTGCGCGCAATACGGGCGACGTCGATTTTCCGGGCTACCTCTATACCTGCGATCTTGCCGATGCGGGCCGTACCGAAGATACGTTGCGCGAAATCCGCGAGCGCTTCCCGGTCGACGCCATCGTCAATAACGTGGGTCTGGTGGGGGCGCAGCCGCTGGGCGAGGTCGACCTGACCACGCTCTTCAACGTGCTCGATCTCAACGTGCGCGTGGCGGTGCAAACCGTCCAGGCCTTCGTCGAGAGCATGAAGACGCGCCGCGAAGGCCGCATCGTCAACGTGGTCAGCCGCGTGATCGAGGGCGGCTTCGAGCGCACCAGCTACTCGGCTGCCAAAAGCGCCCTGGTGGGCTGCACCCGCACGTGGGCGCTCGAGCTGGCCGAGTACGGCATCACCGTCAACGCCGTGGCGCCGGGCCCCATCGAAACCGAATTGTTCCGGCAAGGCCATCCCATCGGTAGCGATGCCGAGAAGCGGGCGCTGGGTTCGATCCCGATGAGCCGGCTGGGATCGCCGGCCGAGGTGGCGCATGCCATCGCCTTCCTGCTGTCCGACGAGGCCGGTTTCATCACTGGCCAAGTGCTCGGGGTGGACGGCGGCGGCAGCTTGGGCGGTCGCGCTTGACGGCCGGGCGATAATTGCCGGATGGCTAAACCGAAAACTCAGTTTGTTTGCTCCGAATGCGGCGGCATCAGCGCCAAGTGGCAGGGCAAGTGCCCCCACTGCAGCGCCTGGAACACCCTCGAAGAAACCGTCGAATCGCCGGCCACCACGGGCGGTGCGCACCGATTCGCGCCTCTGGCGGCATCCAGTCCGGTGCGCCGGCTGGACGATATCGAGCCGCGCGAATCGCCGCGCCAGCCCACCGGCATCGACGAGTTCGATCGCGTGCTGGGCGGCGGGCTGGTGCCCGGCTCGGTGGTATTGATCGGCGGCGACCCCGGTATCGGCAAGTCCACACTGCTGCTGCAGGCGCTGGCGTCGCTCGCCGAACGTGTCGACGTGCTGTACGTGACCGGCGAAGAATCCGCCGAGCAAGTCGCCCTGCGCGCGCGGCGCTTGGGCGTGCCCACGGCCAACGTCAATCTGCTGGCCGAGATTCGTCTCGAAGCCATCCAGAACGCGGTCAACGAGCAAAAGCCGGCCGTGGCGGTGATCGATTCGATTCAAACCGTTTATAGCGGCGCGCTGACGGCTGCACCCGGTTCCGTGTCGCAAGTGCGCGAGTGCGCGGCGCAACTGACCCGCCTGGCCAAGCAAACCGGCATCGCGATCGTGATGATCGGTCATGTCACCAAGGACGGCACGCTGGCCGGCCCGCGCGTGCTCGAGCACATTGTGGACACGGTGCTGTATTTCGAAGGTGACACGCACTCGTCGTTCCGGCTCGTGCGGGCGTTCAAAAACCGCTTCGGCGCAGTCAATGAGCTCGGCGTGTTTGCGATGACCGATCGGGGGCTGCGCGGCGTGTCCAATCCCTCGGCGATGTTTTTGTCGCAACACGATCAGCAGGTGGCAGGCTCGTGCGTGATGACCACGCAAGAGGGCACGCGCCCGTTGCTCGTCGAAATTCAGGCTTTGGTAGACAGCTCGCACGGCCCCAATCCCAAGCGCCTCACGGTAGGTCTGGAAGGCAACCGCTTGGCCATGTTGCTGGCGGTCATGCACCGGCATGCCGGGGTGGTGACCTACGACCAGGACGTTTTTGTGAATGCGGTGGGCGGGGTGCGGATTACCGAACCGGCGGCCGACCTGCCGGTCTTGCTGGCGATCATGTCGTCATTGCGCGACCGGCCCTTGCCGCGCGGCTTGATGGCCTTCGGCGAAATCGGGCTGGCCGGTGAAATTCGTCCGGCGCCGCGCGGGCAGGAGCGCTTGCGCGAAGCCGCCAAACTCGGCTTCAGCATTGCGCTCATCCCGAAAGCCAACGCACCCAAGCAACCCATCGACGGCATGGAAATCTGGGCGGTCGATCGACTCGACGCCGCACTGGAACGACTGAAATAATGCGCGTGTCATGACACTTTTCATTGTGATGGGCTGCCTCGCCAGCGGCGCGCTGATCGGTTTTCTGGGTGGACTCCTCGGTATCGGCGGCGGGCTCATCGCCATTCCGGCGCTGGCGCTGATCCTCGGCATGCCGCAGCAGTTGGCGCAGGGCACCTCGCTCATCCTGGTACTGCCGACGATACTTCTGGCCGTGCGCAAGTACAGCCAGCACAGCCGCATCGACTGGGGCGTGGCCGCGGCCGGCGCCTTGTCAGCCATTGCCTTTACCTGGGTGGGGGCGCGTCTGGCCCTGGGCATCGATTCGTCAGTCCTGCGGCGCAGTTTTGCGGTGTTCCTGTTTTTCATCGCCCTGTTTTACGTATGGCAAACGTGGCAAATCGGCCGACGCGCCAAACGCTCACCCGCCGTAAAGCCCGATCCGGTATCGGCCAGTGCCGCCCAGACCGCCGCAGCGCCTGCAGCGGGGAAGTCCATCGATCCTGACCTCACACCGAGTGAGGCCGCTACCGAGGCCTTCATGCACGAGACCCAGGTGGCCACGAGCGTTGCAACTGCCGCCACCGAAGCCCTCAAGGGCGGCACCGCACCGGCTCGCAGCGCGCCGCGTCTTACGCGGCCGCGCGGCGCCATTCTTGGCATCGTCGCAGGCACGCTGGGCGGGTTTTTCGGCGTTGGCGGGGCGATTCTCGCCGTGCCGATCCTGACCGTAGGCTTCAAGCTCTCGCAGATCAACGCGCAGGCGCTGGCGTTATCGATGATCATTCCCGGTTCGGCGATCGCGCTGGGGACGTATACGTGGGCCGGGCAGGCCAATTGGATGGTGGGCGTGCCGCTTGCCGTGGGCAGCCTGTTGTTCGTACCCACCGGCGTCAAGTTGGCTCGTCAATTACCCGAGCGCCGGCTGCGGGCCTGCTTCGCCGTGATGTTGTTTGCCACGGTAGGTTTGCTGATTTTCGAAGGTTGACGCAGGATAGCCGTGTTGCGGTGCGGGAACTTGTCGCCGTATCGCGGGCCATATCTCAGTGCCAAGGGGCTACCCATCGGGGTAAGCGGTTGGCCAGCACGCCCCTCTTTATTGTCGAACCGCTTTCGGTACTATCCCCTTCATGATGCCTGCTTCCGCTGTTTCCACTCCTGCTTCGTCCACGGCCCGTTCACGTCCGGGCGCTGCCTGGCGCATGGGGTTGCGCATGCTGTGGCGCGATGCGCGTGCCGGCGAATTGCGCTTGCTCGTGTTGGCGCTCATCGTGGCGGTGGCGGCGGTTACCAGCGTGGGCTTTCTGGCCGATCGGGTGGCGCGCGCGCTGGAACGCGATGCGGGCCAGATGTTGGGCGCCGACCTGAAACTCGACGGCGATGCGCCTGTGGCGGCCAATATCATTGCCGCCGCGCGCGACCGGGGCTTGTCGACCTCGCCCACGATCCGCTTCCCTTCGATGGCCAACGCGGGCGACAACGCACAATTGGTGGCGGTAAAAGCCGTGGAAGCCGGTTACCCCTTGCGCGGCAACTTGCGTGTGGCGCGGGTGCCTTATGGCCCGGAAGAGACCACCCGAGACGTGCCGGCGCCGGGCGCGGTGTGGGTCGATGCGCAATTGTTGGCGCTGCTGGGCGTCAACGTGGGCGACACGATCAATCTGGGCGATAGCCACCTGCGTATTGATCGCATCGTGACCTACGAGCCCGATCGGGGCATGCAATTCGTCAATGTGGCGCCGCGCGCACTCATGAACGCGGCGGATCTGGCGGCTAGTGGATTGGTGGGGCCGCTCAGCCGCGTCGATTATGACTTGCTGGTGGCTGGCGAACCCGATGCGGTCAAGGACTACACGCAGTGGCTGTCGTCCAATCTGCAACGCGGCCAACGCATCGATACGCTCGAGTCCGGCCGGCCCGAAGTGCGCCGTGCGCTGGATCGCGCACAACGATTTCTCTCGCTGGTGGCGTTGCTGGCCGTATTGATTTCGGCCGTCGCCGTTGCCTTGGCGGCGCGTCGCTTCATGCTGCGTCATCGTGACGGTATCGCGGTGTTGCGTTGCCTGGGCGCACAGCAGTCGCTGGTGAGCCGGATGTTGACGATGGAGTTCACCCTGGTGGGGCTTGCTGCATCGGCCGTGGGCTGCTTGGTGGGGCTGGGTGTGCATCACGCCTTGGTGGCGGCGCTGGCGCAGTTGATCGACACCACGTTGCCGAGCCCGTCGGCCATTCCCGCGGTTCAAGGTGTGGTGGTGGGCGTGTGGCTGCTGTTGGGCTTTGCCCTGCCATCGCTCGCGCAATTGCGTCATATCCCGCCGGCGCGGGTGCTGCGGCGCGATGCTGAAGGCTTGCGCGCGCGCAGTGCACTGGGCTACGGCATTGGTGCGGCCGGTTTCGCATTGCTGATCTGGTGGTTCGCGGGCGACGCGCGTCTGGGCGCGGTCGTGGCGGGTGGCTTTTTGGGCGCGTTTGCTGTGTTCGCCGGGGTGGCGATGCTGTGCATTCTGTTGTTGGATCGCGTACGCAGCCGCGCCAACGGGTATCCGGCCGTGCGCTTCGCGCTGGCGGGCATCGTGCGCCGCCGGGCCGCCACCATCACGCAGGTGTGCGCGTTGGCGATCGGCTTGATGGCGTTGCTGTTGCTGGCAATGACACGTACCGATCTGATCGACGGCTGGCAACGCACGTTGCCGGTCGATGCGCCGAATCGCTTCCTGATCAATATCCAGCCCGAACAACGCAGCGCGGTGGACGAGGCCTTGCACCGTGCCGGGCTCACGCAGGTCGAGCTGGCACCAATGGTGCGCGGCCGGCTGATCGAGATCAATGGCGTGGCGGCCGACCCCGCGCGTTACGACACCCCGCGCGCCAAGCGGCTGGTGGACCGGGAATTCAACCTGTCCTACCGCGATTCGGTGCCGTCGTATAACCGCATCGATGCCGGCCGCCAGCTCGACCCGAAGGCCAATGAAGTGTCGATGGAGTCGGGCATCGCTGAAACGCTGGGCCTGAAACTGGGCGACAGCTTGACCTTCGATGTGGCGGGTCAACCTGTGAAAGTGGCGATCACCAGCCTGCGGACGGTCGATTGGGACACGATGCGGGTGAACTTCTTTGCAATCATGTCGCCGGCTGCCTTGGAGAAAACGCCGCAAAGCTGGATCACATCGTTCTACCTGCCGCCCGAAAAAACCAATGTGTTGCCCACGTTGGTCAAACAATTCCCCAACCTGACGGTGTTCGACGTGGGCGCGATCCTGGCGCAACTGCAATCGGTGCTGAATCAGGTCGTGCAGGCGGTTCAACTCCTGTTCCTGTTCACGCTTGCTGCCGGTATTTTGGTGCTGTCCGCCGCATTGACGGCGACGCGCGACGAGCGCGTGCGCGAGTCGGCGGTATTGCGGGCGCTGGGCGCCACGCGCGCGCAATTGAGCCGTGCGCAGCGGGTCGAATTGCTGGCCGTGGGCGCGTTGGCGGGCTTGCTGGCCGCGGGCGGTGCCCAAGGCATTGCATGGGCGCTGTCGCACTTCGTGTTTGATTTTGCATTCGCCTTCAGGCTCTGGCCGTGGGCCATTGGCGTGGGCGTCGGCATGTTCGGCGCATGGGCCGGCGGCGCGCTGGCGTTGCGTGGGGTATTGCGCACGCCGCCGCTCGTGACGTTACGGGAGTCGGTATGACCAACGAAAGTACGGTCGATGCAGTGTTTACGCCCATCGATCACGCGCGCAGTGCATTCGATCAATTGGGCGGTGAGCCGGGCGTGCGACAGCTCGTCGAGCGCTTTTACGACCTGATGGATGTGGAGCCGGATCTCGCGGCGTTACGCGCCGCGCACGGTGCCAGTCTGGACCAGGCGCGCGAGCGCCTGTTTCTCTTCCTGTGCGGCTATCTGGGTGGACCCGACTTGTATGTGCAGCAGTTCGGCCATCCGCGGTTGCGCGCCCGGCACCTGCCCTTTGCTATCGGCGAAGCCGAACGCGATCAGTGGGTGGTGTGCATGGGCCGCGCCATGGCCGATGTGGGGGTGTCGGCAACCTTGTCGGATCGTCTGCTGCAAGCCTTCTACGGTACGGCCGACTGGATGCGCAATCGTGCCGGTTGACGACGTAGGGGCCGCACCGGCGGCATTTGCGCGCTTCGAATGGACCGACGGCGAACAGGGTGCCGGCGCCATGTTGTTCGATCCTCGCAGCCTGCCCGATCCCGGGCCGCACGTGCTGCTGCCCGACACGTATGGCGCGCAGGCGCGTCCCGTGGCGGTAGGCGGGAGGCAGTCGGCTTGGTTTGTGGACGGGGTGTTCGGCGCGGCGGTGTTGCGCGGTTATCGGCGCGGTGGCCTGGCTGCGCGCGTGAGCCGTCAGCGTTATCTGTGGCAGGGCGAGGCACGCACCCGCAGCTTCGCTGAAATGCGGCTGCTGGCGCAATTGCGCGCGGCCGGCGTGCGGGTGCCGGCGCCCATCGCGGGGGGCTATTGGCGCAGCGGCATTACTTATGGTGCTGCCATTCTGATTGCCCGCATCCCCGGGGTGCACACCCTTACCGAACGGGTACTGGCCGAGCCGCTATCCGAGCGCGTCATGCATGCCGTGGGGACTGCGATCGCCGATATGCATCGGGCAGGAGTGTGGCACGCCGATCTCAATGCCTTCAATATTTTGCTGGATGAGCAGGGGGATGCCTGGCTCATCGACTTCGATCGCGGCCGTTATGGCGCCGTGGCACCGAATGAGCGGCGCGGCAATGTGCTGCGGTTGCGCCGGTCGCTGGACAAGGTGGCAGGGCCGGCCGGAATCGCGGCGTGGGAAGGCATAGATGCGGCTTATCGCAAAGCCTGGGATTCCCACCACTGACCGCCGCGCTTAAAAGGCTTTATCATTTCGCCTTTTCGGCCAGTGCGGGTGCGCCGCGCCGGCTTCCATAGCGTTATGGCACGTCAAAGCGAGGGGGGATTGCGATGAATACCGTAAACAATCTGGGGCGCGTTCTGGGAATGGCCGTGTTGGCCACTGCCGCATCGACGGCAATGGCCCAAAGCAAGGTCGTCAATGTCTACAACTGGGCCGAATATACGGCGCCCGACACGATCTCCGGATTCGAAAAGGAATCCGGCATCAAGGTGCGCTACGACGTTTTCGATAGCAACGATACGCTGCAAGCGCGTTTGCTCACCGGCAAGTCCGGGTATGACGTGGTGGTGCCGTCCACGCACTATGCCGCGCGGCAAATCGAGGCCGGGCTGTTTCAAAAGCTGGATAAATCCAAAATCCCCAACCTGGCAAACCTCGATCCTGAGATCATGAAGCTCGTGGCCACGGTCGACCCCGGCAACGAGTACGCCGTGCCCTGGGGCTACGGCACCAACGGCCTGGGCTACAACATCACAAAGGCGCGTGCCGCACTCGGCGCCGACGCGGATCTCGGCTCATGGGACATGCTGTTCAAGCCGGAAAACGCCGCCAAGCTGCAAAGCTGTGGCATTTCAATGCTGGACGAGGCCGCGCAGGTCTTCCCGGCAGTGCTGCATTACCTGGGCAAGGATCCCAACAGCAGCAACACGAGCGACTATAAAGAGGCGCTCGATGTGCTGAAAAAGATCCGGCCGTATATCCGTCAGTTCAGCTCCTCGGGATACATCGATGAGTTGGCCGGCGGCGACCTGTGCATGGTGTATGGCTTTTCAGGCGACGTGATGATTGCGCGCAGCCGTGCGCAGCAGGCCAAGCAGTCCTTTGACGTGAACTACTTCATCCCGAAGGGCGGCGCGCCTGCGTGGTTCGATGTGATGGTGGTGCCCAAGGATGCCCCCAATGCCGCCAATGCGATGGCGTTCATCAACTACATCGAAACGCCGAAGGTGCATGCGGCCATCACCAATACGATGTTCTACCCGAATGCGAACAAGGAAGCGCGCAAGTTCGTGAACAAGGACGTCGCCGATAATCCCATGATCTATCCCCCGGCCGATGTGGCCAAAACCTTGTACGTGATCAAGCCGCAACCCTTGCCGGTGCAGCGCTTGCAAACGCGTATGTGGGCTGAATTGAAGTCTGGACGATAAGCACTATGAACGATAGCCGTCACCCGGCTCAGCAGGCGGTCGATCCGGCCGAGTTTGTCCGCGTATCCGATGTGGTCAAGATTTTTGGCGACACGGTTGCGGTCCGGTCGGTGAATTTGTCAGTGCGCCGCAACGAGATCTTCGCTTTGCTGGGCAGCTCCGGCTGCGGTAAATCGACGTTGCTGCGCATGCTGGCCGGGTTCGAGGAAGTCACCTCGGGGCAGATCCTGCTCGACGGTGAAGACATCACGAACGTGCCGCCTTACCGGCGGCCGGTCAACATGATGTTCCAGTCTTATGCACTCTTTCCGCATATGTCGGTCGAGGCCAATGTGGCTTTCGGCTTGAAGCAGGAAGGCGTGCCGGCTGCCGAGATTCACGACCGCGTGTTCGAGGCGCTCGATCTGGTGCAGATGGCGGGCTATTCGCGCCGCAAGCCGCAGCAGTTGTCGGGTGGCCAACAGCAACGCGTGGCCTTGGCGCGCAGCCTGGTCAAGCGGCCCAAGCTGCTGTTGCTCGACGAACCGATGTCCGCGCTCGACAAGCAGATTCGTCAAAAAACGCAGATCGAGCTCGTGCGCATCCTGGAGCAGGTGGGCGTGACCTGCATCCTGGTCACGCACGATCAGGAAGAAGCCATGACCATGGCGCATCGTCTGGCCGTCATGACCGACGGCCAGATCGTGCAATGCGGTACGCCGCAGGATGTGTATGCGTTTCCCAATAGCCGTTTCGTGGCCGGGTTCATCGGATCCACGAATCTGTTTACGGGCACGATCGTGGTCGATGAGCCCGATCGGGTGGCGATCGAGTCCGACGATTTGCATCGTCCGTTGCTCGTCAATCACGGCGTGAGCGAACCGTTGGGCATGCAGGTGCACGTGTCGATCCGGCCCGAGCGCGTGGTGGTCACGCGTACGCCGCCTACGGCCGCGCACAACTGGGGCCACGGCATCGTGAGCCATATGGCCTGGATGGGCAGCTACGCGCTGTATCAGATTCGTCTGGATGCCGGCAAAGTGGTCGAAGCCAGCATTCCCAGTCTGCAACTGGCGCAAACCGATGCGCCGGGTATCGACGAAGAAGTATTCGTATCGTGGGATGCGGATAGCGCAACGGTGCTGTCGTCATGACGCGGTGGTCGTGGCGCAGCCTGGTGCCCTCGCAACGCACTTTGGCCATCGTGCCGCCGTTCGTCTGGCTTGCGCTGTTCTTGCTGGTGCCGTTTTTACTGGTGCTCAAGATCAGTTTTGCCGATCTCAACTTCGGCATTCCCCCCTACACGCCGCTCGCCACGTTCGAAAACGAAACGCTGGGCCTGAGCATTCATCTGACTGGCTATATCCGGCTGTTCACAGATAGTCTTTATCTGGCGACCTACCTGAACTCGGTCAAGATGGCGCTCATCACCACCGTGTTCTGCGTGCTGATCGGCTATCCGATGGCGTACTACATCGCGCGGTCCTCGCCGCGCGTGCGCAACCTGCTGATGCTGGCGGTGATCCTGCCGTTCTGGACGTCGCTGCTGTTGCGCGTGTATGCCTGGGTGGGCTTGCTGCGTAACGACGGCTTGCTCAACAAGTTCCTGCTTTCCTTGGGAATCATCAGCAGCCCGCTGGAAATCTATCGCACCGATCTGGCGGTATACATCGGCATGGTCTACGCGTATCTGCCGTTTTTCATCCTGCCGCTTTACGCCAACCTCGTGAAAATGGATTTGCGTTTGCTCGAAGCGGCCTACGATCTTGGCGCGCGGCCGTGGCAGGCGTTCTGGCGCATCACCATTCCGTTGTCGCGCCCGGGCATCATTGCCGGTGCCATGCTGGTGTTCATTCCTGCAGTGGGCGAGTACGTGATTCCCGAATTGCTCGGCGGCGCCGACACCCTGATGATGGGCCGCGTGATGTGGAACGAATTCTTCAACAATGCCGACTGGCCCATGGCCGCGGCCGTGACCTGCGTGATGGTGCTGTTGTTGCTTGTGCCGCTGGCGCTGTTTCAGTACAACCAGGTCAAGACCATTGAACATGGCGCAAAGGGGCGAGCATGAAGGGGCCCGATAAGCGGTTGCGCGCGCTCGCGCTGGGCGTCGGATTTCTGTTCCTGTATGTGCCCATCATCAGCCTGATCGTGTTCTCGTTCAACGAGTCGCCCCTGGTGACCAAATGGTCCGGCTTCTCGCTGCGTTGGTATGTGGCGCTCTTTAACGACAGCGCCTTGCTCAATGCCGCATGGCTGTCGTTTCGCATCGCCGGCCTCACCGCCACGGCCGCCGTGATCATCGGCACATGGGTGGGTTATGTGCTGGCGCGCATGGGGCGTTTCCGCGGCTTCACTGTCTATATCGGCATGATCAGCGCACCGCTGGTGATTCCCGAAGTGGTGCTCGGCATTTCGCTCCTGATCTTGTTTGTGGAGATGCGCGGCACGCTGGGTTGGCCGGCGGAAAACGGCATGTTTACGATCTGGATCGGGCATACCACGCTGTGCATGGCGTACGTGGCGATCATCATCCAGTCGCGGATTCACGACCTCGATCGCTCGCTCGAAGAGGCGGCCCTGGATCTCGGCGCCACACCGCTGAAAGTATTCTTTGCCATCACGCTGCCGCTGATCGCGCCGGCGCTGGCGGCCGCCTGGCTGCTGGCGTTTACGCTGTCGCTGGATGACGTGATCATCGCGTCGTTCCTCTCCGGCCCGGGCTACACCACGTTGCCCATGGAAGTGTTTTCACGTGTGCGTCTGGGGCTGCGACCCGAGGTCAATGCCCTGGCCACGCTCTTCATCCTGGTGGTCGGCGCTTGCGTGATCGCCGCCAACCGCTGGCAAAACCGCAAAGGACCCGCAGCATCATGACCCGCACCACCCTGTATGGACTGAAGCAATGCAGCACCTGCGTGAAGGCGCGTGAATGGCTCAAGGCGCACGCGGTCGAGCATGACTTCGTCGATTACCGCGACACGCCCGTTGCCCCCGCAACGCTGAAGGCGTGGGCCGAATCGTTGGGCGGCTGGGAAAAGTTGGTGAATCGCGCATCGATGACTTGGCGCAATCTGGACGACAGCCGCAAAACCCCGGCCGACGATGCGGCCTGGTTGGCGCTGATCGCCGAGTTTCCCGCCATCGTGCGTCGCCCGGTGGCGGTCGCACCCAATGGCGAGGTTGGCGTGGGCTTCAATGAAAAGCGTTATACCGAGCGCTTCGCCTGACGCTATCGTGAATGCTGCTGCCACGGCCGCCACATCATGACTATGCTGCCGGATTCATTCTTCGATCGCGATGCCGTCCTCGTGGCGCAGGCGCTGCTGGGCAAAGTCATTCGTCGCCGATGGAACGGGCTTTGGCTGGCGGCACGCATCATCGAAACGGAAGCTTATTTTCTGGATGATCGCGGCAGTCATGCCTCACTGGGCTACACACACAAGCGCCGCGCGCTGTTCATGCCCGGCGGCACTATCTACATGTATTACGCGCGTGGGGGCGATTCGCTCAACTTCAGCGCGGGCGGCGAGGGCAACGCTGTGCTGATCAAGTCGGGCTATCCCTGGACCGATGCGCAGTCCGGCCCCGATGCGTTGGCGGCGATGTTGGCGCTCAACCCCGATTCGCAAGGACAGCCGCGAGCGCCCGGCCGGCTATGTGCCGGTCAAACCTTGCTCTGCAAGGCGCTGGCGCTGAAGGTGCCGGACTGGGATGCTCGTGGCTTTGACGCAGAGCACCTCTATGTGGACGACGTGGGGGCGCATCCGCCGCGTCTGGTGCAGACCACGCGCCTGGGCATTCCAGCCGGCCGCGACGAACATCTGCATTATCGTTTCGTGGACGCAGCGTACGCCCGCTATTGCACACGTAATCCGTTAAGGCGCGGGCAACGCGAAAGCGATCATTTTGTCTGGATCGACAGCGCCGCGCCCGGGTGATCAGCGGGCATTGCGTTCGTATGATTCGATAGCCTCGGATCGATTCGAGGCTGCGGGATCATACGACGTGAAATGGCTTCAATCAGACTGAGGGGAGGCCGCGCCTGGCGCGGGGCGCTCAACGCGCGTGGCGGTATTGCCGGCGTCCCTATGCAGCGTCAGCGCATTGAACCTCGGCGCAACGAGTGGTGCCGTGGCGTCAGGTTCAGGCAACGCTTCAACCCGTTCACGATAGTCGCCATACAGCCGGTTGAGCTTGGCCACCGACCGTTGATATTTGCGCATCAGTTGATTTCGATTCAGGCGCTTGCTCCAGGTGTAGACGGGAAGCGCCTGTTTACAGCCGAAGCCGTCTATCAAAAATAATCCGTGTTTGCCGTGGGCATTCCAGCCATACGCGATATTGGCGGGGCTCACCTCGTTCAACACCACATGAGCGTCGCAGAGCGCCTCGAAAAACACATCCAGCCGGGCCTTCAGCGCTGTCGTCCAGCCGCCGGCTTTGGCGATCGACGCCACCGTGGGCGCCAGGCCGCCATCGGCATCGATAATCTTCTCGACCATCAGGCCCAGGCCATCCGTCGTGTCGATCAAGCCCAACACGCGCGCGATCGGCACGCGGCCATCGGCGCCGCGCTGCGCCGAACCGGCGATGTATTCGTTGAGTTCGTCCATATAAACGCGATAGATGCTGTCGCGCTGGAACTGCTTGTACCATCTACGCACGCGCCGCTTTTTCAAATAGGCGGCGTAGTTCTCGACGTTGATGACTTTCACGAGCAAAGCCGGATTGACCGGGTGTTCGTAAATGTGGCGCTCGCTGCCGGAAGCAATGCGATGCGCGCGCTGCAGGTCGATCCGGTCGAACACATTGGGTGTGTGGACGGATGCGAATCGGTCGGGGCTGTTGCCTCGCGCTACTTCGGCGGGATGGGCTGACATGGTTTTGAGTGTCTCTCTGCTTTCGAGTGTAGGGGCGGCATTTCCCAATTCGGATGAAATGACTGGCCGCACTGTCGAAAGCCGGTGCAAAATGTGGTTGATTGGCAACAAATAGACGGGAAGATTGCGGTTTGACGGACGTTCAATGGCTCTGGGTTGTGGTGGCCACCACAGGTGTCACATTCATTTGTGTGTTGCTGGGGCTCTCTGCTGCAGCGCGGCGGCACGCGCTCGTCAGCGCGCAGTTGACGGCGCTCACCGAGGCGCAGGCGCGGGCCGAGCGCGACGCGCGGGGCGATCTGCACGATGTGGCCGATGCCATGGGACGGGATGCGCGCGAGGCCGAGCGGCAGCTTCGAGACGAGCTGCATCGCCACATCAGCGAACTGCGAGGCGCGGTGAGCCGCGATGCCCAGGCGGGGCGAACTGAGTCGGCCGAAAGTCTGCAGCGCTTTGCCGCGCAACTCAGCGAGCAAGTACAAAAACTCGTCGAAACCAACGACCGCCGCATGGCCGAGATTCGTCAGACCGTCGATCAGCGTCTGCAGGCGCTGCAAACCGACAACACCGCCAAGCTCGAAGAGATGCGTCGTACGGTTGACGAGAAGCTTCATGCCACACTGGAGCAACGTTTGGGTGAATCGTTCAAGTTGGTGTCGGATCGTCTCGAAGCCGTGCACAAGGGGCTGGGCGAGATGCAAACGCTGGCCGCCGGGGTGGGCGACCTGAAGCGCGTGCTGACCAACGTCAAATCGCGCGGCACGTGGGGCGAAGTGCAATTGGCGCGATTGATCGAAGACACGATGACGCCGGCGCAATACGCGCGCAACGTCAAAACCGTGCCGGGTAGCGACGCGCAGGTCGAGTTCGCGATCAAGCTCCCCGGGCAGGGTGGCGATGCGATGCCGGTGTGGCTGCCGATCGATGCGAAGTTTCCCAAAGAAGAATACGAGCGTCTGGTGGCAGCGCAAGACGCCGCCGATCTCGATGCGATTCAGACGGCCAGCGTGGCGCTTGGGCGCGCCCTGGAACTGCAGGCGCGCACCATCGCTGCCAAGTACATCGCGCCGCCGCACACCACCGACTTCGCGATCCTGTTCGTGCCCACCGAAGGCTTGTATGCTGAGATTCTGCGGGTGCCGGGATTGCTCGATCGCCTGCACGGGTTGCGCATCAACGTGGCAGGGCCCAGTACATTGGCCGCTTTACTGAATAGTCTGCAGATGGGCTTTCGCACGTTGGCGATCGAACAGCGGTCGTCCGAAGTGTGGCAGGTGCTGCGCGCCGTCAAAACCGAATTCGGCAAGTTTGGCGAGAGTCTGGCCAGCGTCAAGAAGTCGCTCGAGTCGGCCAGTAATAAGTTGGGCAGCACGGAGGTGCGCACGCGTGCCATGCTGCGCAATCTGAAGTCGGTTGAAGCCCTCCCCGAGGCGCAGCCGCAAGCGCTACCGGAGGGCGACCTACCCGAAGCGACGGAGAAACGCGATGCCCACGGAGACCTTCTCGACGCATGACGTGACCAACCAGGTGCCGCCGCTCGAAGGTGTGAACCTGTGGACCCACGATGTGCTGTTGCGCACGCACGCCTGCCGTGAGATGGGCGGCGAAGCACAAACGGGAGGGGCGAAGGAGGACGGCAGAGCCGTTGCGCCCGGCGATTCAACGGCGACTGACGATGCATCGGGATCGGTCGATCCCAACGCCGAGGTGCAGGCGCACGACGCTTCGCTAGGCGAACACGGCGCGTGGGTCGGCAGCGCTGCGACCTTGGCTCTGGGCGACGCCGCCAATCGGTACCCGCCGGAATGGGTCGGCTATGACGCCACCGGGCACCGTATCGATGCCGTGCGCTTTCATCCGGCGTGGCATGCCCTTATGCAAGGCATTGCCGCGCGCGGCCTGCACAGCGCGGCGTGGTCGGACGACCGGCCCTGCGCCCATGTGGCTCGGGCGGCAGCCTTCATCCTGCAAGGTCAGGCCGAGGCCGGCACGTTATGCCCTACCACCATGACCTTCGCCGCCGTGCCGATTTTGACGCAGGCGGCAACTGATGGCGATACCCATGCGGCCGCTTGGGCAAGAGCTGCCTGTACCCGCGTCTACGATCCGGAGCCGGCCGCTGCCGCGGCCAAACACGGCGCCTTGTTTGGCATGGGATTGACGGAAAAGCAGGGCGGCTCGGATGTGCGTGCCGTCACGACGAGCGCGGTGGCCCTGGCTGCGCCAGGCCCCGGCCAGCCCTATCACCTCACCGGACATAAGTGGTTTTTTTCCGTTCCGCAGGCCGACGCACATTTGGTGCTGGCCCGCGCGCGCGATGCGCTGTCGTGCTTCCTGGTGCCTGGCGTGTGCCCGGATGGCAGCCGCAATGCCGTGCGGATCCGCCGGTTGAAAGACAAGCTCGGCAATCGCAGCAACGCCAGTGCCGAGGTCGAATTCGAAAATGCCTGGGGCACCTTGCTGGGCGAGCCGGGGCGGGGGCTTGCCGTGCTGTTGCGCATGGCAGGCGTGACGCGCCTGGATTGCGTATTGGGCAGCACGGCCCTGTTGCGGCGCGCTGTGTCGCTGGCGATCCATCACGCCCAGGCACGCCACGCCTTTGGCCGCGCGCTGATCGATCAGCCGTTGATGACCAATGTGCTGGCCGATGCGGCGCTTGAAGCGGAGGCTGCCATCGCGCTGGGGCTGCGGTTGGCGCGCACGCTCGACCGGGGCGCATCACCTGCCGAGCGCGCGTTATTGCGTGTGGGGACGCCGGCGGCCAAGCTTTGGGTGTGCAAGCGCACGATCGCGTACGTGGCCGAATGCCTGGAAGCCTGCGGCGGCAATGGTTACATCGAAGACGGTCCGATGGCTCGGCTGTATCGCGAGGCGCCGGTCAACTCGATCTGGGAAGGCGCCGGCAATGTAATGGCGCTCGATGTGCTGCGGGCGTTTGGGCGCGAGAGCGGGGCCGTGGACGCGCTCGAGGCTGAATGGCACGCCGCGCGGGGCGTGTATCCCGCGTTCGATCGCGCGATGGCAGACTGCCTGCTGGCGGCCTCACGGCTGGCTGCGGTGGCCGACGCGGCGGCGTTTGCCGCGCGCCGCGTGGCGGCCGACGTGGCCCGCCTCTGGCAGGCCGCATTGTTGATCCAGCACGCGCCGGCCGCGGTCGCCGATGCCTTCGTCGCGTCACGGCTGGCAGATCCGGCGGGCGCCTCCCGATTGCCCGGCGAATTGTCACCAAAAGCGGACGCGGCGACCATCCTGGCCCGTGCAACGCTCCAACTCTGCTAAATTTTCGCCTTTCCTCTTTTGCTTCTCGCCAGCCACCATGCTCAATCAGAACGCCCTCAAGCAACAAGCGGCCGACGCCGCCCTTGACTACGTCGCCGAAGTCGCCGGTCCGGACGTGATCATCGGGGTGGGCACCGGCTCCACGGCCGATCTTTTCATCGACGGGTTGGCGGCATTCAAGGGCCGCCTGCGAGGCGCCGTCGCCAGTTCCGAGCGTAGCGCGCAGCGCCTGGCGGCGCACGGCATCGCCGTGCTCGATCTGAACGACGTCGAACACATGCCCATCTATGTGGACGGCGCGGACGAAATCAATGCCGCCCTGCACATGATCAAAGGTGGCGGCGGGGCCCTCACGCGCGAAAAGATCGTGGCCTCGGTGGCCGACCGCTTCATCTGCATCGCCGACGAGTCCAAGCTGGTGCAAACGCTGGGCGCATTTCCGCTGCCGCTGGAAGTCATCCCGATGGCCACGCAGGCTGTGGCTCGCGCCATGATCGCGTTGGGCGGTCAGCCGAAGGTGCGTGAAGGGTTCGTTACCGATAACGGCAACATCATCCTCGACGTGGCCGGTTTGTCGATTACCGACGGCGCCGACTTCGAAGCGCGCGTCAATCACATCCCCGGCGTAGTCACCTGCGGGCTGTTCGCACTGGCGGGCGCCGATGTCGCATTGTTGGCCACGCAGCAGGGTATTCGGAAATTGACGGCGTCAGGTTCATAATCCTGTCATAAACAAGTCATAAGCTTGCGGCTTGTCGACGGTCGGCCAGGCTTTGCCCTGCCGGCCGTGCCTATTCGCACACCTCGCAGGAGCCGGGATGGCCGAGCACACAAATAAACAGTTCGACGTGGACCTGGAAAACGTCCGCTCGCAGTTCCTTCAAATGGGCGGCGTGGTCGAAGCCATGATCGCCGAAGGGCTGGAAGCGCTTACCAGTGGCGATATGTCGTTGGTCGACAAGGTCCGAGAACGCGAACGCGAGGTCAATCGCCTCGAGGTGTATATCGACGAGCGCGTGGCCAATATTCTGGCCCGTCATCAGCCGACCGCCATTGATCTGCGCATGTTGATGGCCGTGTCGAAGATGCTGACCGACATGGAACGCTGCGGCGACGAAGCCGAGAAGATCGCCACGATGTCGCGCCGCATTCATGAAGGTGAAGCGCGCCATCTGCCGATCATCGAGCTGCGTCACATGACCGAGAACGTGCTGGCGATGCTGCGCCAGGCCCTGGACGCGTTCGCGCGCCTGGACGCCGTACAGGCCGCGCAGGTCGTGCGCAGCGACAAGGAAGTCGATAAAGAGTGGAAGGCGACCTTGCGTCACCTGATCACGTACATGATCGAGGATCCGCGCACCATCTCGCGCGCCATCGATCTGATCTTCATCGCCCGCGCGCTCGAGCGTATCGGCGATCACGCGAAAAATATGTCCGAACGCGTGATCTATATGGTGCACGGCGCCGACGTGCGGCACACCGGTGTGAAAAATACCGAGCGTCTCGCGCGTGGCGAGGCCGCCGAACCGCGTGGCGAAAAAGAATCGCCCATCGCCTCCGAGCCGCAATAACGCATCGAGGCAAGGCGCATCCGCACCGCGCCCCAGCGCAAGGTGCGCAGTTGCGCAGGTTGCGCTTCGGCCGAACATGAAAGGCCTCCCTCGGGAGGCCTTTCATTTTTTCCTGTACGAAGATCTCTCAATACGGGCTGGCTGTGGGGCGCACGACGAGTTCGCTCACGTCCACATCGTCGGGTTGCGCGATGGCGTAGGCAACCGCTCGTGCGATCGCGTCCGGCGTGATGGCCACGCTGCGGAAGGACTTCATCGCGTCGCGAGCGGTCGTGTCTGAAATCGTGTCGGCCAACTCGGACGTGACGACACCAGGGCAGATCACCGTCACCCGCAGCTTGTCCGTTTCCTGGCGCAAACCATCGGAAATCGCGCGCACCGCATATTTCGTGGCGCAGTACACCGCTGCGGTGGGTGACACGGAAAGTCCGCCGATCGACGAAATATTGATCACCTGTCCAAAACCCTGACGCTCCATGTCCGGCAGCACGGCGGCGATGCCATGCAGCACGCCGCGGATATTGACGTCGATCATGCGATTCCATTCATCCACTTTCAGTGCGTTCAGCGGCGAGAGCGGCATGACGCCCGCATTGTTGACGATGACATCGATATGGCCGAACGTCTCGCGACCGAAGTCGGCAAAGGCCTGCACGTCTTGTTGATCGGTCACGTCCAGCGCGCGCCAGGCAACCTGAGCGCCCCTGGCCGTCAACGTATCGGCGAGTTGCTTGAGCCTATCGGTGCGTCGTGCGCCGATCACCAAGCGGTGCCCAAGGGCTGCCAGCAATTGCGCCGTGGCTTCGCCGATGCCGCTGCTGGCGCCGGTAAGCAGCACCACTTTGGACGACTCGGGGGTGTGATGCGTTACTGAGGTAGTCATGGCAAAACTCCAAAAGAAAAGGCCTGCTCTTTTTCAAGCGAAGGCCTCATCCTAAAGAGCGGTGCCGCATCCGACGATACACAGACATCCGGCGTTCTTGCCTATTGCTGCTTTTCGCGTTTGCACCCCCTGTTGAGCAATACCGAGACTCGTTAAGCCGACGGCGGCACGTAGCCATCCGCCTCGACGCTGCCGTCTTCAAACAAGAAGCGCTCCATCTGCTCTTTCAAGTACTTGCGCGCGCGCGAGTCGGCCAGATTGAGCCGGTTCTCATTGACCAGACGGGTTTGCACCGACTTCCATTCTTCCCAAGCTTCCTTCGAAATGCTCTGCCAGATCTTGGTGCCCATCTCGCCCGGGTAGGGGGCGAAATCAAGGCCTTCGGCTTCGCGCTTGAGTTTGACGCATTGCACGGTACGGGTCATGACGAATCCTGCGAATCAAAGAAATAATGCCGCTATTGTAAAGGGCTTCATCATTCCTAAAGAGAATGACGCACGTTCGATTTTTATCCCTTTGTCAGCCGTTTTGTTATGGGTAAAGTTTGCTGCACCACACAACAACAAATTATCGGAGACAGATTCATGGTGTTTTCCATCTCAATGCAGCGGGCATCGAGCGCGGCGGCTTGCGCCATTGTGGCGCTGACGGGCGTTTTTGCCGCGCCCGCACAAGCACAAAACTATCCGGATAAGCCCATCAAACTGGTCGTACCGTGGCCACCGGGTGGCGCCACGGATGCGCTCGGCCGCATCATTGCTCAGCATTTGGGCAAGCGTCTGGGCCAAACGGTCGTCGTGGACAACAAGGCCGGCGCGGGTGGCAATATCGGTACGGCATCCTTTGTGCGCGAGCGCGCCGACGGCTACACCTTGCTCATGGCCACGAGTTCCACCAATGCCGCCAACCCCCATCTGTACAGCCGCCTGGGCTTCGATGTGGACCGCGATTTCGCACCCGTCGCCTTCATCGCGTCGATTCCAAACATTCTCGAAGTGCCCAAGAAATCGGACTTCCAAACGGTCGATCAGTTGATCACGTACGCGCGTGCCCACCCCGGCAAGCTCAACTATGCCTCGGGTGGCGTGGGATCGTCGCAGCATCTGGCGGGCGCGATGTTTCGCCACGTGACGGGTGCCGATGTGACGCATATCCCCTACAAGGGAAGCGGCCCGGCCGTCTCCGATCTTCTGGCAGGTCAGGTCGATATGATGCTGGACACAGGCTCGCTGGCACAGGTGAAAGGCGGGGCATTGCGCGCGTTGGCCGTGGCGTCCAAGGCACGCGTGCCGGCGCTGCCCGACGTCCCCACATTTGCCGAAGCGGGCATCAAGGACATGTATGCGGCAGCCTGGTATGGCGTGATGGCGCCTGCCAATACGCCGCCCGAGATCGTGACGCGCTTGAATACGGAGATCAACGCGATCCTGGCTGAACCCGAGGTGCGCGATACCATCATCAATCTGGGTGCAGAAATGCGCGAGGGGCAAAGCCCGGCGCAGTTTCAGGCCTTCGTGACGAGCGAGATCGTGCGCTTCAAAGGCATCGTCGAAATGTCAGGCGCCAAGATGGAGTAGGGCGGGGCGGATTGCTATCATGGCGGCCACATTTACGCGTGGAGCATTGATGGCTTTCGATCTGCCTTATCCCGATTTGACCGCCGAGCGTCTCGGCAATACCGATACGCCCGGCGTGTGGTGCTTCGACGCCGGCGAGCCGGGCCCCACCGTCATGCTCACCGCGCTCACGCATGGCAATGAACTCTGTGGCGCCTGGGCGTTGAAAGACCTGCTCGCCGCCGAAGTCCGGCCGCAGCGCGGTCGGCTCATCGTGGTCTTCGCCAACCTCGACGCCTTCGATCGCTTCGATCCCGAGCGTCACGACGCCAGCCGCTTTCTCGAGCAGGACATGAACCGAGTATGGGACCGTGAGGTGCTCGCTCACCCGGTCAATGGTGAACAGCGCCGTGCGCAGGCATTGTTGCCGTGGGTCGAGCAGGCCGATTGGCTGCTCGATCTGCATTCGATGCACGAGAAGGGCGAACCCCTGCTGTTGACGGGCGTCTTGCCGCGCAACATCGAACTGGCCCGCCAACTGGGTGCGCCTGAGTATGTGATCGTGGATGCCGGTCACAAGGATGGCGTGCGCATGCGCGATTTCGGCCGTTTCGGCGATCCGGATGCGAGCGACGCGCTGGCCTTGTTGATCGAATGCGGTTATCACGGCGACCTGCAATCTCATCGCGTGGGCTTGGACATGGTGGCGCGCTTTCTGGTCGCGTCCGGTACCGTGGCGCCCAATGCGTTGCCGGCCGACTGGCGCCTGCCCGATCCCGCCAAACAAACCGTGCTGCAAGTCACCGATGCTGTCGTGGCGCCGTCCATGGACGTTACGTTCACGCAGCCGTGGCAGGGATTGGAGTGCCTGGAAGCCATGGGCACGCCCATCGCAACGATGGACGGCCGCACGGTGGGCACGCCCTACGCCAACTGCTCGTTGATCATGCCGTCGCTACGCCAGTTGAAGCCCGGCGTGACGGTGGTGCGGCTGGCGCGCACGATTTAAGCCGATTGCGGCGGGAGGGAGCGGTGCTGCCGCCGCTGCCTCGATGACCGCATCGGCTGGAAAGACGCCACGCTTCTCGAGGTTTATCGTTGGCAAGAATGGCAGGAGGCCTGCGACAGGGATGCCGCAGGCCTCTTTTAAATCAGGCCGATGCGAATCAAATCGACAGGCATCAGACCAATCGAAACCCGACCGATCAGCTCGACGACAGCCGCTTGATGAAGATGTGGCTATTGCGCGATTTGTTGATCGCGCTTTGCTTTTGCGGCGGCAGATCGGTCACACCGCCTTGCACGAAACCGCGTTTCACGAACCAGTGCGAGGTGCGGGTGGTGAGCGCAAACATTCGCTTCACACCCATCGCGCGGGCGCGGGCTTCCATGTGGCGCAACAGCAGATCGCCTTCGCCCGTGCTCTGCCACTCGGGGTGGACGATCAGGCAGGCCAGTTCGGCCATCTGGTTTTCCAGATAGGGATACAGCGCAGCGCACCCGTAGATCACCCCGTCATGCTCCAGCACCGTGAAGCGCTCCACATCGCGCTCGATCACGCTGCGGGGGCGCGGCACCAGGGTGCCGTCCGCCTCCAGCGGTTCGATCAGGCTCAGGATGGCGCCCACGTCATCCAGGGTGGCAGGGCGCAGATCGTCCAGCGTATCCTCGACCACCATGGTGCCCACGCCATCGTGGGTAAAGATCTCGAGCAGCACGCTGCCGTCCAGCGTGAACGGCACCAAGTGCGCGCGGGCCACGCCGCGTTTGACCGCAAGCGATGCGTAGCGCAGGAAAAAGGCGGTGTCTTCGTCCAGGCTGCCGGCCGTCAACATGGCATCGGCATCCACGCGCGCGAGTTCGGTGTCGACCGTGCCGTCCTCGTTCATCACGCCTTGTGTTTCGGTCAGGAAAATCAGCTTCTCGGCGCGCAGGGCAACAGCCACGCTCGTGGCAAGCTCTTCCATGGCCAGATTGAAGGCGTCGCCCGTGGGCGAGAAACCCAGCGGCGACAGCAGCACGATGGAGTGGCGCTCGGTGGCGAAGCGCAAGGCTTCCACGTCGACCTTGCGCACCAGGCCGAAGTGCTGATAATCCACGCCGTCGAACACACCGGCGGGCCTGGCGGTGACGAAGTTACCCGAAATCACCCGCACGCGGGCGTTGGACATCGGCGTATTGGGTAGTCCTTGGCTGAAGGCCGCTTCGATATCGAGGCGAATTTCACCGGCTGCCTCTTTGGCGCATTCGAGCGCTGCGGCGTCGGTGGGCGCCATGCCGCGATCGAATTGCTGTGTATAGCCCTTCAAACGCAGCTGTTCGTTGACCTGCGGGCGCGACCCATGCACCAGCACGAGCTTGATGCCCAGCGACGACAGCAGCGACAAATCCTGCACCAGCGCGTTGAGGGCGCCGGCTTGTACAAGCTCGCCGCCAAAGGCGACGACAAAGGTCTTGCCCCGGAACGCGTGCACGTATGGCGCCACGTCTCGGAACCATCGCACAAACTGTGCGGCGGCAAAACCAGGCGCTTCCAGCGCGGATACGGTATCGGGTTCCAGATCGGACATTTTGCGGCAGCAGATTAAAAACGAATGGCGAAATTATAATGGTCGGCTAATGAACCCCAATATGCCCGATTCCGCCGGCCCTGTCGCCGCCGCGCAACCCCGTCCCCAACGGCCCGAGCGCGTGATTCCCCCCATCTCCTACCCCGAGGATCTGCCGGTCAGCGGCCGTCGGGACGACATCGCGCGCGCGCTCAATGCCCATCAGGTCATTGTGGTCTGCGGCGAGACCGGCTCAGGCAAGACGACGCAGCTGCCCAAGATCTGTCTGGAGCAGGGCCGTGGCCGGCGCAAGATGATCGGCCACACGCAGCCACGCCGGATCGCGGCCACCTCGGTGGCCAAACGCATCGCCGACGAGCTCAACACGCCGCTGGGCGAAGTGGTGGGTTACCAGGTGCGATTCAACGACCGCACCGGGCCCAACGCGGCGATCAAGCTGATGACGGACGGCATTCTGCTGGCCGAGTCGCAGCGCGATCCGATGCTGCGTAAATACGACACCATCATCATCGACGAGGCGCACGAACGCAGCCTCAACATCGATTTTCTGCTGGGTTATCTCAAGCAGTTGTTGCCGCGCCGGCCCGATCTGAAGCTCATCATCACGTCCGCCACCATCGACGCCGATCGCTTTGCGCAGCATTTTGCGTCGGCCGATGGTGTGTTGGCGCCGGTGATTGAAGTCTCGGGGCGGCTCTTTCCGGTGGAAATGCGCTACCGCCCGGTACGCGAAGAAAAGCCGGAGGACGAGGCGCCGCGCGCCGCGCCACGATCCGGCGAACGCATGTCGGGCGATGAAGAACGCGACCTGATCGACGCGATCGTCGATGCGGTGGACGAATGCGCGGCGCACGGGCCGGGCGATGTGCTGGTATTTTTGCCCGGCGAGCGCGAGATTCGCGAGGCCGCCGAGGGCCTGCGCAAGCATCACCCCGTGGGCACCGAGATTCTGCCGCTCTACGCGCGGCTGTCTCAGGCCGAGCAAGAGCAGATCTTCCGGCCGCGCAGCAATGCCCGCCGCGTGGTGCTGGCCACCAACGTGGCCGAAACGTCGCTCACCGTGCCCGGCATCCGGTTTGTGGTGGACAGCGGCTTGGCGCGCATCAAGCGCTATTCGTGGCGCAACAAGGTCGAACAACTGCGCATCGAGTCGATCAGTCAGGCGTCGGCCAACCAGCGGGCAGGGCGCTGCGGCCGGGTAGGCCCCGGCATTTGCATTCGTTTGTACGACGAGGTGGATTTCAATAATCGCGCGCCCTTCAGCGATCCCGAGGTGCTGCGCTCGTCGCTGGCCTCCGTGATTTTGCGGATGAAGGCGCTCAAGCTCGACGATATCGAGCAGTTCCCCTTCGTTGAAGCACCACCTGGGCGCGCCATCGCCGACGGCTATCACCTGCTGCAAGAGTTGGGTGCCATCGAGCAGGGCGAAGACGGCGGCGAAGGGGGCTTCGTGCTTACCCATCTCGGCCGTGAGCTTGCCCGCCTGCCGGTCGATCCCCGGATCGGCCGCATGATCCTGGCCGCCCGCGACAACGATTGCCTCTCCGAGATGTTGATCATCGCCTCGGCCCTTTCGTCGCAGGATCCCCGCGATCGGCCCATGGCGGAACGAGACGCTGCCCAAGCCGCGCACGCCAAGTTCAACGACGACAAGTCTGAATTCGTGTCGTACCTGAAGCTCTGGGCCTGGTACAACGAGCAGGTGCAGCACAAGGGCTCGCAGCGCAAGCTGGTGGGCCTGTTGCGGCAGAATTTTCTGTCGCCATTGCGATTGCGCGAATGGCATGACGTGCATAGCCAGTTATCCGCCGTGGTGGGTGAACAAGGCTGGCGCGTCAATGGCGTCGAGGCCACGTACGAGCAGCTTCACCTGGCGCTGTTGGCCGGGTTGCTGGGCAACGTTGGCATCAAAAGTGAAGAGGCCGGCCACTACCAGGGCGCGCGCGAAGTGCGCTTCCATATTCATCCCGGTTCCACCCTGATCAAAAAAGCCGGCAAGTGGATCGTGGCCGCCGAATTGATCGACACCACCCGTTTGTTTGCGCGCTGTATCGCCCGCATCGATCCGGTGTGGGTCGAACGCGTGGCAGCGCACCTGTTGCGCAAGCAATGGAGCGATCCGCGCTGGGAAAAGAAAAGCGGGCAAGTCGTCGTCAACGAACGTGCCACGTTGTATGGCCTCACGCTGTATTCGGGCCGCCGGATGCAATACTCGCGGATCAACCCGAAGCATGCGCGCGAGCTCTTCATTCGTGAAGCGCTGGTGCCGGGCGAGATCGATACGCGCTTGCCATTTGTCGCACACAATCGCAAGCTCGCCGCCGAGATCGAGAAGCTCGAACATCAAACGCGCCGCCCTGACATTCTGGTCGACGACGATCTGATTTACGCGTTTTACGACCAGCAATTACCGGCCGATATCGCGCAGACCACGTCACTTGAAAAGTGGGTCAAGGGGCTCGACAAGGCGGCTGCTGCCAAGTTGCTGCTGAGTCGCGATGCGCTCATGCGGCACGAAGCAGCGGGTGTCACCACCGATGTCTTCCCGAAGAAGGTCGATTGGCAGGGCACCACGTTCACGCTGGATTACCACTTCGAGCCCGGATCGGCGCGCGACGGCGTCACCATGACGGTGCCGCTCGTGGCGCTCAATCAGGTCGATCCGATTCGCGCCGAATGGCTGGTGCCCGGCATGCTGAAGGAGAAGGTACATCTGCTGCTGAAATCGTTGCCGCAGAAGATGCGCCGCCATTGCGTGCCTTTGCCGGATTACGCTGCCGGGTTCTTCGATCGCTGGTTCGAAAGTTTGCAAGATCCCCAGCAAGGCCTGCTCGACGCGATCTCGGCCGATATGCAAAAGCAGGTTGGCGTGCGGCCGCTCGCATCCGATTTCAAGATCGAAACGCTGCCGGCGCATCTGTTCATGAACTTCCGGGTCAATGACGAGCATGGCCGCATGCTGGCCGCAGGGCGTAATCTGGCGCAGATCAAGGCGGAGCATGGTCGTCAAGCCCAAGCCACGTTCCAGCAGATGGCCGGGCGCGACAGCCAGGTCGCCGAAGCGCTGGCGCATGAAAACCTTACGTCGTGGTCATTCGGCGCGCTTCCGGAGCTGATGGAAATCAAGCGCCGCGGCCAGTCGTTCGTCGGCTATCCCGCGCTCGTCGCGCGCGATTCGCACGCCGATCTGGATGTGTTCGACGATCCGGACGATGCCAAGCGGCACCACCGCGCCGGATTGCTCAAACTGTTCCGGCTGGGGTTGCGCGATCAGGTCAAGTTTCTCGAGAAGAACCTAACCGATCTCACCAAGATGAGCATGTTGTACATGCCCTTGGGCACCCAGGAGCAATTACGCGATCAGATCGTGGACTGCGCGTTGGCATTGGCCTGCCTGGGCGATCCCTGGCCCACCGATGAGGCCAGCTTCGAGGCGCGCCGTATCGAAGGTAAGGGCCGCATCGGCCTGCTCGCGCAAGAAGTGGCGCGTCTGGCCGGGGCGATTCTTACCGAGTGGGGCGCCTTGCAACGCAAGATGGCGCAAGCCAAGCCGCATCCCGCAGCCTACGTCGATCTGCAACAACAGATCGGCGCGCTTGTGCCGGCCAATTTCATTCGCGATACGCCGTATGAGCAGCTCAAGCATTTCCCACGCTATCTGAAAGCCGCTGTCGCCCGCATCGACAAGCTGCGCGCCGATCCCGCGCGCGACACGCGCTTGATGACCGACATGGCCGGGTTGCTCACGCAATATCAGCGCGCTCGCACCGCCCGCAAAGGCGCGCCGGATGCACGGTTGGACGATTTCCGGTGGCTCCTGGAAGAGCTGCGTGTGGCGCTGTTTGCCCAGGAACTGCGCACGCCGATGCCGGTGTCGGTCAAGCGGCTGGAGAAGAACTGGGCGGCGTTGGCGCGCTAGGGGGACAGCACCGCACGGCCACCGGAGCTTGGAGGTGGGCCCACCGTGCTAGCTTGGCGTTATGCTTAGAGCGTGACATTTTTTTGAGGGAATTCGCAATGGACCTCGTGATTGAAAATCTCGATGCGATGACGACTGAGGAAGCGTTGTGTTTCTTGACCACTTTTGACGCCTCCCTGCGCGACGACGACGGTGCGGTTGCAAAGTCACATCTCACTGCCGGTCATCCGATCTATTACGCCGAACACGATACGCCCGAGGGCATGTGTGTGAAGGAATATCCGAGCGGTCGAAAAGAACTGATCACATTCGACTTTGGGATGGGCAAGGAGGTGCTCATATCGGTGATCCAGGCTTGATGCGGCCTCAGATGTGGATCGTGGCCGGTCCCAATGGGTCGGGAAAAACGACGTTAATAATCTAACGCTTGCCGCCAAGCGTGTCGATCGACTGCTGGTGCTGGATAATTCTTCAGATCGACGCCGGCTAATCCTTTCGCGCGATCAGGACCGCGTGCGGTATCTGGCTTCCGAAATCCCAGCCTGGGCCGAGAGAGCACTCGGACTTTGCGCTCGCTCTAAGCTTATGTAGCGTCTTTTGTCGGCCTGCCAGCCAGTAATAGAGCTGGCCGGGGTGCCACATCACGACCGGCTCAAAGCCCCTCGTTATGCTTTTTCGCGCATGCGGTCAATGCGGCGGCGATCTTCGTCTCGCCTTCTTTCTCGAATAGCCGCGCCAGGGTGATTTGCGCCACCGGATCGCCAGCTTGCGCCGCCCGCCAGCGCAGGCCCAGGATGAAGTCGTTGGCGAGATCGGACGTCGACTCGCCGTCGTAGGATGACGTCGCCTGTAGAAGGTCTGCCAGCTTGTTCCAGCCCGACGGTACCTTTTGGTGCAGCAGCCAGGCGATCACGGGCTGGGCCGACTCCCAATCTTCGTCGTCCAACATCCGGGAGATCAATCGCGCAGCCGCACGCCAATGGCCTTCGGCCGCCGCGCGGGCATACAGCGCGGACGCTTCCGAATCAGGGCTGGATGCCGCGCGCTCGAAGGTTGCCTGCGCCTGCGCCGAGGGGATCGGCGCCTCGGGCGCCACACAGGCAAACTGGGCAAGATCCTTCGCCGGATCGGCAGCCTGATTCCGTTTGTCCTGCTCGATCAACGCCTGCTTGAGAATCGCCGGCACCTCGCGTTCGGGCACTTTGTCGTACACCCACTGAGTGAGTGCAGCACGTCTTTCGTAAAACGTCGCCACATCGTCGTGTACTGGCGGCGCTTCCGCAGGGGAAGACTCGGCCACTGCCGGGGCCGTCGATGACGGCGATGACGATGATGCCGAAGCAGCATGCGCCGTCAATGTCGGCGCGCAAGCGATCGAGATACCCAATACAAGCGCTGCGCGCGTCATTCCGAACAAGGTCATGCGCCATCCACCAGACAAAAAAGAAGGCGCGATCATAACGGCATCGCGCCTTATTTTTATATCGAACCGGATTCCGGACCGCAAATCGACTCATCGGAGCGAAAGTTCGACTACCTCAACGCGAAACACCATCTGCGCTAGCGTCAAAAGCCAACTGCCGTAGCCCCTATGCCAGCGGTCGAAAAACTAAATCAGGAAGAACGCCAGGATGACCAACGCGATCAGCACCACCTTGGTGATTTTGTACACCGTGCGGTTCCACTGCTTGAACGCCTTGCGCTTCTGATCCAGCTTCCAGTGTGCATGGGTGAGCTTGTTGATCGCGCCGGTTTTGTCGCCGCTATCGTTCGGCGACGCCGCGGCCGACATCACCACCTTGCCAAACCACCGGTTGAACGCTTCAGCCCAGCGCCATTTCAGCGGCCGCTCGATATCGCAGAAGAGGATGATGCGATTGGCTTCGGAATGGTTATAGGCCTCGTGCACATAGGTTTCGTCAAAAACGGTACCTTCGCCGTCGCGCCAGCTGTACGACTCACCGTCTACGGCGATAAAGCAGCGATCGTCGTTGGGCGTGGCCAGTCCCAGGTGATAACGCAGCGAACCCGAGAACGGATCGCGATGCTTGTTCAATTTTCCGCCCGGAGGCAGTTCGGCAAACATGGCGGCTTTTACCGTCGGAATCGTCTTGAGCAATGCCACCGTACGCGGGCAATACTCTTCGGCCGACGGATGGCGGGCGTCGTACCATTTCAAATAGAAGCGCTTCCACCCGTACTTGAAGAACGAGTTGAAACCGATATCGTCGTGTTTTTCGGCTGCCTTGATGTGCCGCAGGCGCTGCATATCCAGGGCTTCGTCGCGAATCACTTCCCAGTTGTCCTGCAGCTTTTGCAGCTCGGGCAGGGCCGCCGGTGTCACAAACGGCGTGGTGGGCACGCGCGAGCACAGAATCATGAACGCATTGATGGGGGCGAGCAGCACCGAATGGTCCAGGAACTGCCGGGCCAGGGGCAAGCGTACGCGCCCGCGATAGTGGGCAAACAGGATGGAAGCCAGCCAGATGCCGGCAATGAACCATTTCATCGTCTTTTCCTCGTCTTCCGGGCACAGACACGTACCTGGACAGATAACCCCATTTTTGCACATCGGCACCCGGCTTGCCGGACCTGCCCGGGGGCGGGCGAAACCGGGTAGCAATAGGTACAATTCGGCCCATGTCTGAAGATGTCCAAACTCCCCCCCCGCCTTTTGTCCATTTACGCGTGCACTCCGAATTTACGGTGGTGGACGGTATCGTGCGCATTCCCGATCTGATCAAGCGCACCGTCAAGCTCGGCCAGCCCGCCGTGGCGCTGACCGATTTGGCGAACCTGTTTGGATGGATCAAGTTTTACAAAGCGGCGCGGGGCGCAGGCGTGAAGCCGATTGCTGGCTGCGATGTCTGGATTTCCAATGAAGACGATCGCGACAAGCCCTTCCGTTTGCTGCTGTTGGTGGCCAGCACGCAGGGCTACCTCAATCTGTGCGAACTCATCTCGCAGGCCTGGTTGACCAATCAGCACCGCGGCAAAGCCGAGATCCGCCGTGAGTGGCTGGTCGGCCAGGAAGGCTTGATTGCGTTGTCCGGCGGGCGTATGGGCGATGTGGGTCAGGCGCTCGAGGCGGGCAACCTGCCGGCGGCGCAGGCTGCTGCGCGGCGCTGGGCGGCCTGCTTCCCCAACGACGGCTTCTATATCGAATTGCAGCGCGCCGGACACGACGGCGACGAAACCTACACGCAGGCCGCGATGCGTCTGGCGGGCGATTGCGGCTTGCCGGTCGTCGCCACCCATCCCGTGCAGTTTCTGGATCGCGAGGAGTTTCAGGCGCACGAGGCACGTGTGTGCATCTCCGAAGGCGAGATTCTCGCCAACCCGCGCCGGGTCAAGCGGTTCACGCCCGAGCAGTACATGCAGTCGTCCGAGGAGATGACCCGCAAGTTTGCCGACGTGCCCTCGGCGATTGCCAATACCATCGAGATTGCCAAGCGCTGCAACCTCACGCTGGTGCTGGGTAAGCCGCGCCTGCCGAACTTTCCCACGCCCGAAGGCGTCACACTTGATCAGCATTTGATCGATCTTTCGGTGCTGGGGCTCGAAAAACGCATGCTTCAGCTGTACCCGAACGATGCCGAGCGCGCCGCCAGGTACCAGGAATACACCGACCGGTTGATGTGGGAGTGCAAAACCATCATTCAGATGGGATTCCCGGGTTACTTCCTGATCGTGCAGGACTTCATCAACTGGGGCAAACAAAATGGCGTGCCGGTAGGACCGGGCCGGGGCTCAGGCGCGGGCTCGCTGGTGGCCTATGCCTTGGGCATTACCGATCTCGACCCGATCCGTTACGACTTGCTGTTCGAGCGCTTCCTGAACCCCGAGCGGGTCTCGATGCCCGACTTCGATATCGACTTCTGCCAGGACAATCGCGAACGCGTCATCGATTACGTCAAGATCAAGTATGGCCGCGAGGCCGTCAGCCAGATTGCGACCTTCGGTACGCTGGGCGCCAAGGCCGTCGTGCGGGACGCGGGCCGCGTGCTCGATATGCCCTACATGATGTGCGACGGTCTCTCCAAGCTCATCCCATTCAATCCGGCCGATCCCTGGACGCTGGCGCGCACGCTGCGCGACGAACCGGCCTTCAAGGAGCGCTACGAGCAGGAAGAGGAAGTGCGCGCGCTGGTCGACTTGGCGCAACCGCTCGAAGGATTGACGCGCAACATCGGCATGCACGCCGGGGGCGTCTTGATCGCGCCGGGCAAACTGACCGATTTCTGCCCGTTGTATTGCCAACCGGGGCAGGAAAACAGCGCGGTCTCGCAGTTCGATAAGGATGACGTCGAAGCGGCCGGCCTGGTCAAATTCGACTTTCTGGGCCTGCGCAACCTGACGATTCTGGATTGGGCCGTGCGCTACGTGCAGCGGTTCAATCCTGAAAAGCGCGAATTCGACATCATGGCGCTCAAGCTGGACGATCCGGCCGCCTACAAGATTTTGTGCGACGGCAATACCACGGCGGTGTTCCAGCTCGAATCGCGCGGCATGAAGGAGCTGCTCAAAAAGCTGCGTCCCAATACGTTCGAAGACATCATCGCCATGCTGGCGTTGTATCGCCCCGGTCCGCTCGAATCGGGCATGGTGGACGACTTCGTCAATCGTAAGCATGGCCGCGCAGCGGTGGACTATTTCCATCCCGATCTCGAAGGCACGCTCAAAAGCACGTATGGCGTGATCGTGTATCAAGAGCAGGTGATGCTGATCTCGCAGATCATCGGTGGCTACTCACTGGGCGGCGCCGATCTGCTGCGCCGCGCGATGGGTAAGAAAAAGGCCGAGGAAATGGCCAAGCACCGCGAGCTGTTCGAGAAGGGCGCGGTCGAGAAGGGACACGACGCCAAGCTGGCGGTCACACTGTTCGATTTGATGGAGAAATTCGCGGGTTACGGCTTCAACAAGTCGCACTCCGCGGCGTACGCGCTCATCGCCTATCAAACGGCGTGGCTCAAGGCCTATCACCCTGCCGAGTTTCTGGCGGCCACCTTGTCGTCCGACATGGACGACACCGACAAGGTGCAAACTTTCTGGCGCGACGCGCTCGAAAATGGTGTCGAGGTGCTGCCGCCGGATGTGAACGCGTCAGGCTATCGCTTCGAACCAGTTGCCGACCGTCATACCGAGAAAGGCCTGCCGCCCCGCACCATGCGCTACGGCCTGGGTGCCGTGAAAGGCACGGGCCAGGGAGCCGTTGAAGATATCGTCCGGGCGCGCGAAGAGGGTGGACCCTTCAAGGATCTGTTCGACTTTTGCCGTCGCGTGGGCAAGCAATCCGTCAACCGCCGTACCGTCGAGGCCTTGATCCGCGCCGGGGCGTTCGACAGCATCGCCGCCAATCGCGCGGCATTGCTGGCGTCCGTCCCCATGGCGATGGAGGCGGCCGAGCAGGCGGCGCGCAGCGCCAATCAAAATTCGCTGTTCGGTGACGACACCGGCGATGTGGTGGCGATGGAGTTGCACAAGGTGGCGCCCTGGGGGTTGCATAGCCGGTTGACCGAAGAAAAATCGGCGCTGGGCTATTACTTCAGCGGCCATTTGTTTGACGCCTGGCGCGACGAAGTGCGCCGCATCGTGCCGTCGCCACTGTTGCGGCTGGAACCCATGCGCGATTTGCAGTGGATGGCCGGTGCCTTGTCGAGCGTGCGCACAATGATGACGCGCCGCGGCAAGATGATGTTCGTCGTCATGGACGACGGCAGCGCCCAGATTGAAGTCGCGGTGTACGCCGAACTCATGGAGAAGCACCGCGATCGTCTGCGCGAAGATCAATTGCTCATCGTGCACGGTAAGGTCACTAACGACGAATACTCCGGCGGCGTACGCATCGTCGCCGATTCGCTATACGATTTGCAGTTGGCGCGCGAAGCGCGTGCGCGGGCATTACGCATCCGGCTCAACGGCCAGGCCGACGCCGATAAACTGCGGCAAATGCTCCATCCTTATCGTGCCGAACCCGACAGCGGGATCCCCGGCACTCCGGTCGAGATCAGCTATATGCGCAACAACTTCCTATGTACGGTGCGCCTGGGCGAAGCCTGGCGTGTCCGGATGGCCGACACCCTGCTCGAGCAATTGGGCACGTGGGCCAAGCCCGACGGCATCGAGGTGCTCTACTGATGCCCGGCTTGCGCATCGTGCACACCGAGGCCGCGATTGGCTTTGGCGGCCAAGAGCACCGGATCTACAAAGAAGTGCTGGCCATGCGCGAGCGGGGTCATCACGTCGAAGTGGTGTGTCAGCCGCATGCCAAGATGCTGCCCCGGCTGCGTGCCGCAGGCTTCGTGGTGCACACGATTCCGATGGGCGGCTTGCGCAACTATGTAAAGGGCGTTTATTCGCTTTGGCGCCTGTTCGTTGCGCGCCGCTACGATGTGGTCAACACACATAGCCGGATGGACACGATTATCGCGGCGGCCGCGGGCCGGTTGGCCGGGGTGCCGCTGGTGGTGCGCACCCGTCACTTGTCCAATAAAGTGACGTCGATGCTGTCCTACACCTGGCTGCCCCATCGGGTGACGGCGGTGAGCGATCATGTGCGAGGCTATCTGATCCAGCGCGGCGTGCCGCCCGAGCGTATCGCCACGGTGTATTCACCGGTGGCACTGCCGCCGCAGGTCGAGCACTCCACGTTGCGATCGGAGCTGGGGCTGAGCGACGATCACCTCGTGGTCGGCTGCGTGGCGGTCATGCGCGCCACCAAGGGGCACCGTGATCTGGTCGATGCCATGGCGCCGCTCATCCGCGACAATCCCATGCTGCATATGGTGTTCGTGGGTGGCGGTTCGCCTACCTTCGAACAAGTCCACGCGTATGTCCACGCGCACGGCCTCGGATCGCGCATCCACTTGATGGGGATGCGCGACGATGTGCCCAACTTGCTCGCGGGGTTCGATCTCTTTGCGCTCGCGACCCAGCAGGAAGCGTCGGGCACGGTCTACGTCGAGGCGGCCGCGAGTGGCTTGCCGGTGGTCGGCACCAATGTGGGCGGCGTGTCCGAGATGATGCGCGAGGGGATTACCGGCATTCTGGTACCCCCCAAAGACCCTGCGGCACTGGGCGCCGCGCTCAAGCGATTGATCGACGATCCCGACTTGCGCTGCCGCATGGGTGACGCCGGACGCCGGATGGTCTGGGAAGAGCGGGCGTTTTCGACCGAGCTTCTGGCCGAACGCACTGAAAATCTCTACCGTCAATGGTTGACGGAGCGCGGTCACCGGGCGTCCGAGACGACGCTGCCCGCATGACGTCGCGCGCTACGCTTTCGGTGATCCTCATCGCGAAAAACGAAGAGGCGCACATTGTTGAATGCTTGAAGTCTGTTGCTTTTGCGGACGAAATCATCGTTATCGACAGTGGCAGCACTGACGATACTGTCGCGTTGGCGCGTCAATCGGGCGCGATCGTCACGGTGACGCCGGATTGGCCGGGCTTCGGTATTCAAAAAAACCGGGCGCTGGCGCAGGCTACCTGCGACTGGGTGCTGTCCCTGGACTGCGACGAACGCATTACACCTGAGCTGGCTACTGAAATTGCCGCCATACTAACGTTGCCGGGCGCGTCTGATGCGTATGCCATCCCGCGCCTGTCCGAGTTTTGCGGCCGATTCATTCGTCATAGCGGTTGGTGGCCCGATCCCGTCGTACGATTATTTCGGCGTGGAGCGGCTCGGTTTACCGATGCCGCTGTGCATGAAAAGGTCAAGGTGACCGGCAAGGTGGGGCAGTGCCGTGCGCATATGTTGCATTTTCCCTACGACGGCCTGAGTGACTGGATCGACAAAATGAATCGGTACTCGTCGGCCGCTGCTCAGATCAAATATGATGCGGGCCGCACGTCATCGGCGTGGGGCGCGCTGATGCGTGGATGTTGGACGTTTTTCAGGACGTACGTGCTTCGCCGGGGCTTCCTGGATGGATGGCAGGGCGTTGTTCTGGCGGCGGGGTCGGGGGCAGGAAATTTCTTTCGGTATGCCAAATTGATCGCTTTAAAAGAGAATAAAAAGAGGGAAGATTGTTGAGCCGCTCAACCCCAGTTTCGATCGATCAGCTTCCTGGATGGCCTATTCAAGCGTAATGAACATTCTCTTCACCAACTTCTTGACCTCGCCTGGAATCGACGGTCACACGATCTACATCGCGACGCTTGCCCGCGCGTTGTCGGCTCGTCACACCATTACGGTTGCGGCGCCCGCAGGAAGTGGGCTGTATCGGCGCATGGGGGAGATCCCGGGCGTACAGCGCGTTGTGCAGTCGTTTCCCAATCGCATCCATCACATGCTGGGTGCTGCCCGTCAATTTCGCCGGTTGATCAATGCCAACCAGTTCGATGTCATCCACGTCAATGGTTCGGCCGATCACCGCCTGGCCATCGTGGCCACGCGCGGCATGGGGGCGGCACGCCCGCGCATCATTTTCACCAAGCACAACGATCACTTTTCATCGCGTTTCGGCTCGGCGCTGCGTGCGCGCATGGGCACCGACTATGTGATCGGCGTGTGCGAGTTCGTCCATCGTCAGCTCGAGAAGTCGCCGTTTGCGATCTGCCCGATCGATACCGTCTATAACGGGATTGATACTCAGGTCTTTGCGCCACGCCCTCGCGAGGATGCGTTTGCGCTGGCCGAGCAGTGGGCGGGTCGCAAGTTGGCGCCAGGCACGCTGATTCTAGGCAGCAACGCCGGTACGGGCAGCTACAAGGGCTGGCAAGACATGATTACCGCTGTGGGTAAGCTGGCTGATCCCATTCGCCGCCGCGTCCATATCTTTCTCGCCGGCGAATTGCCTACCCGCGCGCAGCGGCAATTCGTGACCGATGCCGGCATGACCGAACATGTCACTTTCGTGGGGCGGCTGGACGACGTTCGGCCCCTGGTCGCCTGCTTCGATATTGGCTTTGTGCTGTCGTACCGCGTCGAAACCATTTCGTTTGCGTGCCGCGAAATGATGTCCATGGGTATCCCGGTTATTCTCACCGATCATGGCGGTCTGCCGGAAAACGTCACCAATGGCCGTGAAGGCTGGATCGTGCCCAAGCGCGATACCGATGCCATCGCAGCGCGCGTGTTGGACGTGCTCAATAATCGGTCGCTTCTGAACTTGATGGGCATCGCCGCCCGCGAGCGCAGTGTGCGCCAGTTCGGCGTCGAGCAATTCATTCTCAATACGGAAGCGGTGTACCGCAAAGCGGTCGCCCGCGAACGCGGCGCTCGCGTGACCACGCTGCGCGAGGGCTAGCGCGTCCGGGGCCTGCTTAGGTCGGGATAACGGGCGTCGCAGCGCGAAGGGCGACCGCAGCAGCGTTAGCGACGGCGTCCGCGACCTCAGCAGTTTTAACGACCGCGTCCGCAACCGCTGCCGCTATAGCGACGGCGTCCGCGACCGCCATGTGGCTCGAGTGGCCGTTTTGGCTGCAGCGATTTCTACACTAGTCAGTTCAGCGCGCGGCCGAGGGAGCAGTCAGATACTCCAGTTGCGTCAGCCAGGTCAGCGCGTGACCGCGTTCATCCCCGCACATCTCGGCTTCCGGCTGCAACCCGCCACAAAATGCAGGCCGTTCCGGTTTGCCGAAAAGCGCGCATCGCAGATCGGGCATCAGTTGGATACAGGGCACGCCTGCCGGCTTGCCGTGCGGCATGCCTGGGATCGGGCTCGTGATCGACGGCGCCGTGCAGCAGGCGCCGCAGCCTGAGCGGCAAGCGATCACAGCCATCCGCGCGCCCAATACAACCCGATCGCCGCATACTCTTTGATGATCGACCTGCTCGCATCGAGCGCCCGCTCATTCGGCCACCATGGCGACAACGAGCCGTCGGGCGGCAGCACGATCTGCGGCGCCACGGCTGCGGCAATCGCCTCCACACCTTGTTTATGGAACACCGCCATCGCGCGCGGCATATGCAGCGCCGAGGTCACCAAAAGCACCTTGCGGATGCCCTGATCACGCAAGGCGTCTTCCGATAGTGCCGCGTTTTCATAGGTACTGCGGCTCGCGTTTTCCAGAATGATCGCGTAAGACGGCACGCCCAATTGACGCATCTCATGCGCCATGCCCTGGGCTTCGCTCACGTCGCCTTCCAGCGCGCCGCCCGAGAGCAGCACCCGGGGCGCGCGGCCAGCCAGGTAAAGCTCGGCTGCGGCATCCACGCGCGTGGTTTTCTTCGTTTTATCGTAAGGCTCGAACCAATTGGCGCGCGCGTTGGCCGTATTGCCGCCCAGCACCACAATGGCATCCGCCATCTCGGTTTGCTCGGGCGGCGGATTGGGATACCAGTTCTCAAGCGCACCGCCCAACCACAGCGACGTCACGGGCAGGCTCCACGCCGTTACCCAAATGATGCCTGCCAGCATGAAGCTCGCACCCGTCTTGCGCCAACGCAGCAAGCAGAGCACCAGCCCCACCGCGACCAGTGTGAGGCACAAATTGAGCGGAATGATGAGTCCAGTCAGAAACGACGTCGTGGGCATGCGTGCAAGTCCATTACTGCGGCAAATTCAAAAGGGTGAGGGCGCGCTGAACGACCTCGTCCAACGTGGGCCAGGCATCCTCGGCACCCACGCACACGGCGCGGGGCGACCAGGGGCCGGTTCGCGCCGGACGGGTGACGCCAAATAGCGTCAATTGCGAGGCATTGGCGGCGGCTGCCAAATGCGACACGCCCGAGTCGTTGCAGATCGTCAACGACACGCGCGCCGTCAACGCGGCGAAGGCGCCCAGCGACATCGGCGGCAACAGCGTCGCCGTAGGCGCATTGGTTTGCGCCTGAGCCTGTTCGGCGGGCGGGGGGCACATCGCCACGACGACGCCGCGCGCTTGCAATTGTTGCGTCAACGCATCGAAATGCGGCCACACCTTGACCCGTCCTTTGTGCAAACCGACGGCAGTCGGTGCGATCAGCACCACCGGTTGGGCAGCAGTCGTCCATGGCCCGACAGCCGCGTCCGCCTGCGCGCGATGCGCCGCGGTCAAGGGCAGGTCCAAGGTTTTCGCGGGCGATGCGGCACCGGCCGGCAACGCCCAGTGCGTCAGCGCCCGGCGCGTCAGACCGTACCAGGACTCCACGGCATGCACGGGCAACTGCGGTTTGTCGATCGGCCAACGCAGCAGCACGCTCCGCCCGTCGTCTCGATATCCCGCACTAGGAATACGAGCCAGACGGAACACGGCGGCGCTGGAGAGCGAGTCGGGAAGCAAAAGGCCGCGCGCAGGGCCCTCATCCTGGCGGCGCTGGAGGCGAACGGCGCGCGCATCGGCCCAGACACGGCCGGTCATGGGCACGAAGGCATGTGCCGGCAAGCCCGCAAGAAGATCGCGTGCCCACGGACGCGCGCATACCACCAGCGGCGCGCCTGTGGCGGCGAGCAGGGCCAGTGACGGCAGACTCATGCAAACATCGCCCACCCAATTGGGGAGCCGGACATATAGCGTCGAAGGGGGTGACATAAACCTGAAAAGCGCGGGTTGCCGCGTTGATGCGGACTAGAGAATACCAAACCGAGACCCGCCGTGGCGGGTCAAAGGCGCCTGCGCCGAGTGCGAACGGTACAATCCCCCCACATCACGATTAAAAAGCGAGATAGCATTGAATTCTGGTGCACGCACCACGCCTGCGGGCTCTCAGCCGGTCAAAACCGAACTCTGGTCCCGGGTTTACAGCCGAGTAGGGAAGTATTGGAAGGGTCTGGCGGCCGCCGTGCTGCTGATGGCCGGCGCGGCCGCGACCCAGCCCACGCTCGCCATTATTATGAAGCCGTTGCTCGACGATGGCTTCTCCGGCACCAAGCCCTATTTCATCTGGTTCCTCCCGCTATCGGTGGTGGGGCTGATCACGCTGCGCGGCATCTGCAACTTCTTCAGTGAGTACTTATTGGCGTGGGTGGCCAATAATGTGCTCCTGGGCATGCGCAAGGATATGTTCGAGCGTTTGCTGGGGCTGCCAGACGCCGAGTTCAAGCGGGGCGATACAGGGCGGCTGCTCAATCGCTTCACGGTGGACGCCGGCAACGTGACGGGCTACGCCACCGACGTCATTACCGTGCTGGTGCGCGAAACGCTGGTAGTGCTGGCACTCATTTGCGTGCTGCTTTACATGTCCTGGCAATTGACGCTCATCATCCTGGTGATGCTGCCGGTGTCTGTCACGATCGCGCGGTTGTTTACGCGCCGCCTGCGCCGCATCAACCGCGACACCGTCAACATGAATGCCGAACTCACCCGCGTCGTGGGTGAAAGCATCGATGGCCAGCGCGTGATCAAGCTGTTCGACGGCTACGAATTTGAGCGCGGCCGCTTCCATTTCGTCAGCAGCAAGTTGCGCCGGTTTGCCATGCGCTCGGCCACGGCCGACGCGGCAATGACGCCCCTCACGCAAATCTGCATTTCGATTTCGGTTGCCGCCATCATCGCTGTCGCGCTCAGTCAGGCCAGCACCGGCACGCTCACGGTAGGCAGCTTTGCCGCGTTCATGGCATCCCTGGCGCAGATTTTCGATCCCATCAAGCGGCTCACCAACGTGGCCGGCAAGATGCAGAAAATGTTGGTGGCCGCAGAAAGCGTGTTCACGCTCATTGATCAAACGCCTGAAGGCGACACCGGTACGCGCAAACTAGATGAGCCGGTACGCGGGCGCATCGAGTTCAATAACGTTACGCATCGCTTCCCCGATGCCGATCGCGACACCGTAACGGGCATCACGTTTACCGTCGAACCCGGCGAAACGGTCGCTTTGGTGGGACGTTCGGGCAGCGGCAAAACGACCTTGGTCAACATGCTGCCCCGGTTCGTGTTGCCCGATACCGGCAACATCCTGGTAGATGGCGTGCCGGTTGAGGACATACAGCTCAGCAATCTGCGCTCGCATCTGTCGCTCGTCAGCCAGGATGTGGTGCTGTTCGACGACTCGATCGCAGCCAACGTGGGCTACGGCACCATTGGCGAAGCCAACGATCAACAGATCCGTGATGCACTCGAAGCGGCCAATCTGCTGAGCTTCGTGGATGGATTGCCCAACGGCATTCATACGCCGGTGGGCGAAAACGCGGCACGCTTGTCCGGCGGGCAGCGTCAACGCCTGGCGATCGCCCGTGCGCTGATCAAGAACGCACCCATCCTGATCCTGGACGAGGCCACGTCGGCATTGGATAACGAGTCCGAGCGCCAGGTGCAATCCTCGCTCGAGCGCCTGATGAAGGGCCGCACCACGCTGGTCATCGCCCATCGCCTGTCGACCGTGCAGAATGCTGATCGCATCGTGGTGCTGGATGCCGGCAAGGTGGTCGAATATGGCGCCCATGCCGAACTGCTGGCCGCCAACGGGCTCTATGCCTCGCTCTATAAAATGCAGTTTCGCGACGATTAAGGTGCTTGCCGGTTGATCGGGAGTACCTGATCAACCGCACTTGATTGCCCGGCACGTGATTAACCGCAGGCGATCAGCCGCAATCGATCAACCGTACGTGATCCATCGGACGCGATCGCCCGGATGTGATCAACCGGACGTGATCAGCCGGACGCCATCAACCGCATGTGATCAATGGCATTTGATCACCAGCATTTGATCAACCGCATTTGGTCGGTTTCACGTATCAAGTGCTTAGGCGCTGGCACATCCGCTAAGTGCCGCGCGACCTTTTAATGACTGGGCTGAATACCGGCGTTAAACGGTCAGCACCGAGCAGGCGCGAGGTCAATGCCCTAACTCTCGCTTTAAAGCAAAATCAGGTCATATTGCTCTTGGGAGTACGACGCTTCGACTTCCATCGACACGCGTTTGCCGACCAGATCACCCAGCATCGCCAGGTGTTGACGCTCTTCTTCCAGAAACAGATCCACCACTTCCTGCGATGCCAGAATGCGAAACTCGCGCGGATTGAATTGCCGCGCTTCACGCAATATCTCGCGCAGGATTTCATAGCACACGGTGCGCGGGGTACGCACGCGACCGCGCGACTCGCACGTCGGGCAGGGCTCGCAAAGCTGATGCGCGAGCGAATCGCGCGTGCGCTTGCGCGTCATTTCCACCAGGCCAAGCTGCGTAAACCCATTTACCGTCATTCGCACCCGGTCTCGCGCCAGCGCTTTCTTGAGCTCGGCCAGCACCGTGTCGCGGTGCTCCGGATCTTCCATATCGATGAAATCCAGAATAACGATGCCACCCAGATTGCGCAGACGCAACTGACGCGCGATGGCTTGAGCGGCTTCCAGATTGGTCTTGAAAATCGTATCGTCGAAATTGCGGCCACCCACAAAGCCACCGGTATTGACGTCGACGGTGGTCAGCGCCTCAGTCTGATCGACAATGAGATAGCCGCCGGATTTCAAATCCACGCGCCGTGATAACGCACGGGCGATTTCGTCGTCCACGCCGGCCGTGTCGAAGAGCGGCCGTTCGCCGCTGTAATGTGCAATCCGCTCTGTAACCGACGGCGTAAACGTTTTCGCCCACTCGACCAGCTCGGTGGCGACCGTACGCGAGTCGACCCGAATCGATCCGGTGTGCGGTCCCACCATGTCGCGCAACACCCGTTGGGCGAGCGTCAATTCTTGATAGAGCGTGGTTCCTGGCGCCGACTCACGGGCGGCGGCTTGGATGCGGCTCCACAATTTGCGCAGATAAGCCAGATCGGCAGCGATCTCTTCATCGGATGCTCCCTCGGCTTGCGTGCGAACGATCACGCCACCGCCTTCTTCGGCGGGCATCAGCTGCTGAATACGCTCGCGGATGTGCTGGCGCTCGGTTTCCGACTCAATCTTCTGCGAAATTCCGATGTGCGGATCGTGCGGCAGATAAACCAGCATGCGTCCGGCGATGCTGATCTGCGTCGACAAACGCGCGCCCTTGGTGCCCAGAGGATCCTTGATCACCTGCACCATGATCGTCTGACCTTCAAACAGCATGCGTTCGATCGGGGTAGGCGTCAGCCCTTGCGAACGTTCTTGCCGGTTTTCACGCAGGTCAGCGATGTGGATGAATGCCGCGCGATCCAGACCCACGTCAATGAAAGCGCTCTGCATCCCGGGTAGCACCCGCACCACACGCCCAAGACAAACGTTGCCCACATGGCCACGCTGAATACTCCGCTCCAGATGCAACTCCTGCACCGCCCCTTGCTCGATGATGGCGACACGCGTTTCAAACGGCGTCACGTTGATCAGAATGTCCTCGCTGGCAGGAGTCTGGGCAGTCGCGGGGGGTGTCAGCATATGAGTGAGTGGTGTCGTATTTATTGTTTGGGGGTTCTGGCCAGCTGTAATGAAAGCGGGTTAAGAGTGCGAGCATCTGTCGCCATGATATACGGGCGGGGCACCTCGCATGAGGATCGACCGCCGGCCGTCACACAAGGCTGGTCATAAGGGCGGCGGCATTGTTGGTGACATTGGTGGTAGCGAAGCGGGGCAGTATGGATGCAAGCCGCTAAAGAAGTGCGCTTTGATGGGGGCTGGCGGTGGCGAAGGCAGGCGCGGAAGGGCCGGAAGGAGCAGGGTGGATGGCGGCGTTGGAAGGCACGAGGCCAGGAGCCTGGGAGCTTAGGAACTTAGGAGTTCCGAGTCCTAGGACCAAAAAGCAGGAATGCGGGAAAGGCAGGAAAGGCAGGAAAGGCAGGAAAGGCAGGAAAGGCAGGACGGTGGGAAGGTGGGAAGGTGGGAAGCGTCGACTAAGGAAATGTTATGCGGGTTGCAGGGTGCGTACGGAAACAAGGGGTTCGAAGATAGGGGTTCGAAGATAGGGGTTCGAAGATAGGGGTTCGAAGATAGGGGTTCGAAGATAGGGGTTCGAAGATAGGGGGCGTGCGGAACGCAGATATAGGGGATGGAACAGGGGACAGGGGACAGGGGACAGGGGAACAGGGGAACAGGGGAACAGGGGAACAGGGGAACAGGGGAACAGGGGAACAGGGGAACAGGGGACGCGGCCGAGATGACGCCGGCCAAGGTGGTCGTCTTGGGCGACTGTGAATGAAGACACTCCAAGTCATGCTGCTCTTTACAGACCGATGATTCTGGCGTCCTCTCTATATAGAGGCATTCGCACCTATCTACGACTAGACGATCTATAGGTGATCGCCGGCCCAAGCATTATCGGGCGAGTATTGCTATATATAGACATAGCCATCTCGTCTGTTCTTGAACAGTAGTACTGCCGTGACTGGATATGCCCGTCAACATCCAGTAAGTCGCCCAGCGGATAGCCGAGCTCAATAGCGAAATGCCAACGTAGATTCTGATTATTTGGCAGGTAGGGGCGGACCTACTTGCACGCCCGAAATCTTGTGCTATAGTTCGGCCCCTTCACCAAGCAGTCGTTGTTTTGACCGGCTGGTGCGGGTCAGGGCCGGAGAAGTTTGCGGTCAGGATGTGGGCAGTAAGTTTTAGTGCCGAGTTGCACTACTAATTAAAACTGTGCTATATTCTTTGGCTCGGCAGTTGCAAAGAAATGCGGGTTAACCCTAAGGGGTACGAAGCGATTCAAAGCAGGTGCGGGACGGTTGATAAGTGCGCTTCACCAGGCAACGCGAGTTGCGGAAGGCTTCGGTTTTCGAGCGGTGTGTGGCAAGCGACTCGATCGGCACTGAAGTCATTTCAGCGCGATGTTCGAAGGCAAGTTGGGCGCTAGGCCGGTTGCAGAACTCAGCGAAATGTGCTAAAGTTGAGGGCTTCGCTGAACGGCGAGTTGGAAGCGAAATGCTTCTGGTTCGGTAGCCGGGTAGTGAGGTTTGCAGGCTTCGGTCTGCAAGGGTTGAAGCGGTGTTATGAAGTGGTTTTTGTGTTGGTCGCGAATAAGTCGCCAGTCACGAAAATGTCAGGAAAGCGAAATAAAGCTGACTTGACGAAGTTGAAAAACTCCTTCAT
>JAVDKL010000003.1 GCA_030849965.1 Schauerella fraxinea
TGAATGCGCCGGTTTGACCGATGAGGCCAAGCGTTTCCTGGCCGATCAAACCGTTCAGCGTGCCGCCCGACAGGGCTACAACGGTGTTGCCGTCGTAGGTCTTGTTCGCCGCAACCACGCCGCTGACGGTCAAGGCCTTCGGGGTGATGTTGGCCGTCACACCGGTGGCGTTCGAGACGGTGTAATTAGCGGCCAAGCCTGTGCCGTCGAGCAGCGTCGATCCACTTACTGCAACGGCTTTGGCGGTGCCAGCGTTCTTGTCGCTGAATGCGCCGGTTTGACCGATGAGGCCAAGCGTTTCCTGGCCGATCAAACCGTTCAGCGTGCCGCCCGACAGGGCTGCAACGGTGTTGCCGTCGTAGGTCTTGTTCGCCGCAACCACGCCGCTGACCGTCAAGGCCTTCGGTGTGATGTTGGCGGTGAGGCCGCTGGCATTGGCAACGGTGTAGTTGCTTGCCAAGCCGGTGCCGTCGACCAGCGTCGAGCCGGCAACAGTAACGGCTTTGGCGGTGCCAGCGTTCTTGTCGCTGAACGTGCCGGTTTGACCGGTGAGGCCGAGCGTTTCCTGGCCGACCAGGCCGTTGAGCGTGCCGCCCGACAGGGCTGCGACGGTGTTGCCGTCATAGGTTTTGTTCGCTGCAACCACGTCGCTGACCGACAAGGCCTTCGGTGTGATGTTGGCGGTGAGGCCGGTGGCGTTGGCGACGGTGTAGTTGTTTGCCAAGCCGGTGCCGTCGACCAATGTTGATCCACTTATAGCAACGGCTTTGGCCGTGCCGGCGTTCTTGTCGCTGAACGTGCCGGTTTGACCGGTGAGACCGAGCGTTTCCTGGCCGACCAGGCCGTTGAGCGTGCCGCCCGACAGGGCTGCAACGGTGTTGCCGTCGTAGGTTTTGTTCGCTGCAACCACGCCGCTGACCGTCAAGGCCTTCGGGGTGATGTTGGCCGTCACACCGGTGGCGTTCGAGACGGTGTAATTAGCGGCCATGCCGGTGCCGTCAACGAGCGTGGTGCCCGACACGACAACTTTCTTGCCGTTGCCCGCATTTGCGTTGGTGAAGGCGCCGGTTTGATTGATCAGCCCCAGCGTTTCGCCACTGACCAGGCCGTCCAGCGTGCCGCCCGACAAGGCGGCCGTGGTGTTGCCGTCATACGTTTTGCTTGCAGCGGTCATGCCGGCCACCGTCAGCGCGCGTGGGGTGATATCCGCGATGATGCCCTTGGGATCGCTCACGGTGTAATTGCGCGCCAGCCCGGTGCCGTCGATCAAGGTTGTGCCGGAGATCCATACCGCTTTCGCGGTACCGGCGTTCTTGTCGCTGAACATGCCGGTTTGACTGGCGATGCCCAGCGTTTCCTGGCCGACCAAGCCGTTGAGTGTGCCGCCCGACAACGTTGCCGCGGTACTACCGTCATAGGTTTTGTTCGCCGCAACCACGCCGCTGACCGTCAAGGCCTTCGGCTTGATGCTGGCGGTGAGGCCGGTGGGGTTGGCGATGCTGTAGTTGCTTGCCAAGCCGCCGTTCCCGCCATTCACGAGTGTCGAACCGCTCGCTATGACGGTCTTGCCTTGGCCGGCATTCTTGTCGCTGAAGGCGGCGGTGAGGCCCGTCACGCCCAGCGTTTCGCTGCCCACCAAGCCGTTCAGGCTACCGCCGGAGAGGGCCGCCTGGGTGCTGCCGTTGTACACCTTGTCGACCGCCGTCATGCCCGTAATCGTCAAGGCCTTCGGCGTGATGTTGGCGATGATGCCTTTGGGGTCGGTCACCGTGTAGTTGTGTGCCGAGCCTGAGCCGTTTACCAGCGTCGTGCCCGTGATGACCACGGTCTTGCCCTGACCGGCGTTTTTGTCGGTGAAGGTGCCGGTTTGTCCGGCGATGCCCAGCGTTTCATTGCCCACGAGACCAGTGAGCGTGCCGCCCGACAGCGTGGCGTTGCGGGTGCCGTCATAGCTGCGATCAGCCGCGATCGTGCCGCTCACGGTAAGCGCGCGCGGGGTGATGTCGGCGGTCAAAGCGGCCGGTGCCGCCAGCGTGTAGTTGCTGGCCAAACCGCTGCCGTTTGCCAGACCCATGCCGGCCAAAGACACGGCTTTCGCGTGGCCGGCGTTCGCATCGATGAATGTACCGGTGCTGCTGCTCAACGCAATCGTTTCGCCATTGACCAGGCCTGACAATGTGCCGCCGCTGAGTTGCGCGAGCGTGTTGCCGTCATAGACTTTGTTGTCCGCGGTCACGCCGCTGAGGGTGAGAGATTTGGGCGTGATGTTGGCTGTGGTGGTGGCCGAGTTGTTGGTGAATGTGTAGTTCGCCAAGTCCGCACCAGAGAGCGCGATGTTCGTGATGTTGACGGTTTTACCGGTGCCCGCATTTTTGTCCGCGAAATCGGCGGCCGCAGAGATCAAGTCGAGGCTGTCGCCGTCGATCTTGCCGTTGATGCTGACGCTTGACGGTGCGTGCAAGGAAACGCTTGTGTTGCCGTCGTAAACCTTGTCCAGGGCCGTGATGCCGCTCACGCTGCTGATCGTTGCCTTGTTGATCGAAGCGGTCAGATTTGTGGGGGCATTCAGCACGTAGTTGCTTGCCAGGCCAGTGCCGTCGGACAAGCTTGCGCCGCTGAGCGAAACCGCCTTGTTGATCCCGGCGTTCTTATCGGCAAACGCGCCACTCAGACCGCTCAAGCTCAACGTCTGCCCGGAGACCAAACCGCTTAGCACACCGCCCGCAAGGGTGGCGTCGGTTGTGCCGTCGTACGTTTTGTCGGAGGCCGACAACCCACTGAGTGTGAGCGTCTTTGGCGTAATGTTGGCCGTGAAACCTGTCGGATTCGCCATGGTGTAGTTGCTGGCCAAGCCGCCGTTGCCGCCGTTGACCAGGGTGGTGCCGGTGGCGATGACGGATTTTCCCTGCCCGACGTTGGCATCGCTGAAACTCACCGTGAGGCCCGTCACGCCAAGCGTTTGGCCGCCGACCAGGCCTGCGATCGATCCACCGGTGACGCTCGCGCGGGTGGTGCCGTCATACGTCTTGCTGACGGCCGACATGCCGACAATCGTGAGGGCCTTGGGCGTAATGGTACCGGTCACGTCAGTCGGTCTGACAAGTGCGTAATTGGAAACCAGCCCCTGCGTTGCGCCCGAACCTGCATTGGTTAGCGTGGTAGCTGTGACGTTTATGGCCTTGTTCGCACCTGCGTTGGCATTGCTGAACTGGCCGTTCGCCGAGAATTCAAGCGTTTCAGTACCCACCAAGCCGTTAAGCGTGCCGCCGGTAAGTGTGGCTGTTGTATTGGCGTCGTAAATCTTTTCGGCGGATAAGCCCGTAACGGTGAGTGCCTTGGGCGTGATCGAGGCCGTCAGCCCAGTGGGCGTTGCCAAGGTGTAATTGCTGGCCGAGCCGGTGCCGTCGGTGAGGATAGCGCCTACGGAGACGGCTTTGTTTTGGCCGGCGTTCTTGTCGCTGAATGCACCCGACAGACTACCGAGTCCGATCGTTTCGTTGCCGACCAGCCCGCTCAACGTGCCGCCGGAGAGGTTGGCGCTGGTGGTACCGTCGTAGACCTTGTTGCCCGCCGTCACGCCGGTGATGGTCAGTGCTTTCGGCGTGATCGTGATCTTGCCGCCAACGTACGTGATCGCGTAGCCGGTTTGGCCGGTCGAGTAATGGCCCTGCGCGGTCAGATCGTAAACGCCGGCGTTGATCGCCGTGCCCGGATTCGTCACGCTGTTGGTGCCCAGCAATCGGCCATCGGTGATGGCCGAATACGTAACCGAACCGCCGCCGCTGAATGCCGTGCCGTCGTACACCTTGGTGCCACCGTTCACCGTGATGGTGAGCGGCGTCATGAACGAGCGCAGCAAGGGTGCGGTCTGGCCGTCATAGACGATCCAGGTTTTGTTCAGATCCCAGGCAGGGTTGACACCCCCATTGGTGGGCGTGGCGCTGTTGTACGTGGCGAGCGATTTGATCTCGGTATCGGTGAGGCCGATGCCGCTGCCATTGCTCCACGACTGGCCGGTTGTCGTCGTGTTCCAGAAGCTGCCGGTGACGGTGCCGATGTTCCTGCCAACCAGCCCGCCGTTCATCGGACCGGCGAACCCGTTACCGACTTTGCCACTAGCGTAACTGTTGACGACGCTGCCGAAGTTGTCGCCGACCAGACCGCCGCTGGAGAAATGCGCACCGTTGACAGCACCGCTCGCGTAACTGTCGATGATGGTGCCGTTGTTGGTACCGACCAATCCGCCAACGATGATGAAACCGCTGACGCTCGCCGTGGAGAAGTTTCCACTGAGCATGCCATAGTTGACACCGGCCAAAGCGCCTACGTTTTGAAAGCCGCTGACACTGCCGCCCTGCAGCCCAACATTCGAAACTGAGCCGGCCGTGCCGATGGTGTGGAAAAGACCAGTCGAGTCCGATTCATTAACGCGCAAATTGCTGATGATGTGGCCGGTGCCATCCAGGCTGCCGTTAAACGGGTTGCTCGCGTTGCCCACTGGAACGAAGCCGCCATTGCGCCACACGTCGCCACCTGCCGTCTTGGCGGCATCGAAGCTTGCGCCCAGCGTGTAAGCATCGGATGTGTTCATCGCCATGAGCTGCAACTGATGCGCCGACACAATGCGGGTGGAAAATTCCGAGGCCAGCATGGGGCCGGTGCCCCCGGCCGCGCCGCCGGCATTGTTGAGCGTACCGTCGGTGTTTACGATCACCCAGTTGTTGCCGCCGACGCCCGGGGTCGTGGTGAAGTTGAAGCCGACAAAGTTCGCTGCCGTTCGCATCTGGTCGGTAGTCAGACCGGCCGTTCCGGTCGTGCCGCCTGATCCTACGCCTGCGCGGTCGCTGTTGACCGTGCTGTCGAAGTAGCCGTTCGTGATGGTTGTGCGCGCCCCGCCAGTTTGGCCGACGACGCCGCCGACATTGGTGTTGCCGATGACGCGGCCCGTCGAGTAGACGTTGGTCATTTGACCGCCGCCGCCGTTGAAGTGCACGCCGGCGACACCGCCGACCTCGGCGTTGCCGGTGACCGACCCGGTGGCATAGCTGTTTGTGATGTTGCCGCCGTTGCCGCCGACGAGGCCACCGATTTGGTAACCACTCGCCGTGACATTACCTGTCGCGTAGCTGTTGTTGATGCGGCTGGCGCCGTTGGTTCCACCAACGAGTCCGCCGACGGCGTAGGCACCCGTGACCGAGCCCGTGGCAAAACTGTTTTCGATGACGCCTTCGCTGTATGACACCAGACCGCCCGCGCCCGAAATCGAGGTCACGTCGCCGGTGGCGTAGCTGTTGCGGATCACGCCATAGTTTTCGCCCACCAGACCGCCGACATAGCCTTCGCTGGTGTTCGACACCGAGACGCTCGACGAGCTGTCGACGATCAGACCGCCGCTGAGGTTGACCCCCACGAGGCCGCCGATTTTCGCGCCGTCCCAACTGTTGGTTGCGGTGGCGCTGCCCGACGCGCGGCTGCGGCTGATGACACCCTCATTCACGCCGACCAGTGCGCCGACGCGGCTGTAGCCCATGTAACCCATCATGCTCGAGTTGGATGCTGAGCCCGAGCTCCACACGTTGGTGACCGTGCCTTGGTTGCGTCCCGCCAGGGTGCCCACGCCGTAGGTGTTCAGGTAGTCGGTCTCTGCGAAGGCGGTACTGAGTGTCATGCTGCCGCCAACCAATCCCAGGTTGCTGACTTGTGCGTTCGGGCCGATGGTGCTGAACAACCCCAGGTTCGCCGCGGACGAGGTTGGCGCGTTGCGCCGATTGCTCGTCAAGCCTGTGATGCTGTGCCCCAAACCTTCAAGCTTGCCCGAAAACTCTCCGCCCTGACCCAGCGGCGCAAAGCCGGCACCGGCAGTCCATGTTGCGGTGTCACGTGCATCGATATTGCTGCCCAGCGCGTAGTTGCCGCTCAAATTGCCATTGATGCCCTGCAGATCGTTGCCGGTCGTACTGAAGCGGGCACCCAGATCGTTGATGACCTTGTACTCCACCACCGCGCCGTTGCTGCCGAGCTTGGTGCTCAGGTTGTTGCCGGTCGGCAAGTCGACGGTTGCCGCGATGTTGTAGGTACTGGGGTTGCCGGCGGCCACGGCGCTTTGACCGTATTCCAGCGCCAGGCTCGCCGTGCCCGTGCCGCGCATCGGTGCATTGATGTTGATATTGTTTTGCGCGTTGAGCGTCAGCTTGTTCGCCGACCACGACACGGTGTCGTTCACATTGATGTTGCCGGCCGTGCCGCCGCCGCCCGATATGCTTTGGACCGTGATGTTGGAACTGCCAAGAAATTCCGACAGGCGGGCGCCCGTGATATCGCCGCCGGAAGCGGCGATGTTGTAGTCGGATGGATCGATCAGCCAGCTTCCCGTCAGGCCCGAGGCCGACGCGGTGGTCACTTTCAAGTTCGGTGCAATCTTGACGTGCGCGGCCGATGTGTCGATGAAGCCGCCCTTGCCGCCCTTGGGCGCGCTGGCATCCAGCGTGCCGCCGGCGTTGACTGTGCCGGTCTGCATATCGCCCAGCAGCTTGATGGTGCCGCCGCGCGTGTCGATGGTTTGTGCTTGCACGACGCCGGTGTTGTTGACGGCAGTGTGCAGCAGGTTGCCGGCGGCTTGCGCCGTCATCAGCACTTGACCGCCATCGGCCTGGATCAGGCCACCGTTATTGACCAACGCGTTGACGGCGCCGCGATCCACCGTCACGTTGAGCAAGCCGTCGCCTGCCACATCCAGCGTAACGGCCTGACCTGCGGCCAAGGCCACCGAGCCCATGCGTGCGGCGATGATGCCTTCGTTGCTCACATTCGCGCCCAGCAGTGCCACATAGCCGCCCGGAGCGTTGATGGAGCCCTGGTTGCTGACACCCGCTGTGCTCGTGCCCGAAAACTTCAGGCGGCCGGCCATCAAGTCCGTGTCGCTGATGTTCAACGTGGAGGCCACGATGCCGCCGACGTTGACCTGCGCGCCCGGTGCAAACATCACGCCATTGGGGTTGACCAGAAACACGCGCCCATTGGCGTTCAGGCTGCCGAGGATCTTCGACGGATCCGAGCCCACCACGCGGTTGAGCGTGACGGCATTGACATTGGGCTGCTTGAAGTTGACCGTCTCGCCCGCACCGATGCTGAAGCCTTGCCAGTTGATGGCGGCGTTCTGGCTGCCCTGCGTAATCGTCGTCACGCCCGGCGCATTGGCAATGCTGGCTTGCCCGGCCGAGACCACACCGCCGGTTGGCGCGGCGTGTGCCGTCGATGCCAAAGCCCACCACAACGCAGCCGACAGCGGCGTCAACGCCAAGCGCGCGCGCGCCGACGCCGACCGGCCACCTGCCGTTTTTTTACCGTTGCCCGAGGCGATCTCGGAAGCGGCAACGAAGGTGCCCAGCGTGGCATTCCAGATGGAGCGGTAGATGTGGTTCATGGCAGTGTCTCTGATGGGATCGGCGTGGTGCGAGCAGGCGCAGCGGTAGGCGAATGTGGGGCGCTTAGAAGTACTTGACGGCTTGGAGCCAGACGCGGCTGCTGGACGGCGGCGCCGATTCGGCTTGCGCGCTTCCCAGGGTATGGGCGTAGAACGCGTTGAACAGGTAGTCGCGGCCGACTGCCCAGTTCACACCCACGCCGGCGCCGCTCAAGGTGCGGGAGTTTCTGCCTTGGGCCCAGTTGTCTTTGCGAAACTTGACGTAGCCGGTGTCCACGAATGCCACCAACTGCACTTGCCCGGGGACGTAGGACGCGAGCTGCGGTAGCGATTGGCGGGCTTCCAGGGTGAACACATAACCCTGATCCCCTTGGGCTTCGCCCTCGGGATACGCGCGCACGGCGCCCATGCCGCCGAGCGACATTTTCTCGGACGCGTCCAGGTTCTTCGATGCCAACTGGCCGCTGATGCCGGCATACAGGAAGGTGTCGCGGGCGACGCCTTGCAGGTGAGCCAGGTTGACGCCGAGCTTTTCGTAGCTGCCTTCGGTGCGGGCGCTCATGCGGTCGACGGCGCGAACGGCGGCGTTCTTTTGATCGAGTGTGCCAAGCACGCCATTGAATGCGTACGAACTCACACTGCGGCCGCCGAAGGCGTTCAGGCGATCGCCATTCAGGCTCAAGGTGAGCACCTGCGTCTCTTTCTTGGCGCTGGTGGACGTGGCGTCGATGCGGTCGGTGAAGCGCTTGTTCTCGAACGCGACTTGCACATATGTGTTGGCGTCGCGTGAGCGTACGAGCGGGTAGCTGCCGTAGATACTGGCGACTTTCGCGGTGCCATTGGCATCCAGACTGGAGAATTCGCGGCCGAGCTTGTAATCCAGATGCGCGTAGGCGATGCCGATCTTGGCCTGTCCGGCCTGAATCTGATACGACGCCCGGCCGTAGTTCAAGCCGTCGAGCGAGGTCAGCATGCGCACGCTGGCCACATCGCCCAACCCGGCGAGGTTGTTCAGATTGACCACTGCGCCGCCGCGCGGGCGGCCGGTATAGCGGTTGCCGTGATTATCGGCATCGATGCTGCCGGTAACCGTCTGGCCCGGATCCACATCCACGATCAGGTCGGATGCGCCGGCATTGGCGCCGGGCGCCAGCGTCGATTTCACAGCCACACCGGGCAGGTCGGACATCAACAGCAGGCCGCGTTCGAGGTCGGCGATGCGCACGGTTTCGCCGCTGGTGACATCGCCCAGCATGGCGGTGGCGACCTGGTTCGACAGGCGTGACTGGTTACGCAGCGAAATGGCGCCGTAGCGGCCTTCGACGACGGCCACGGTCACGCGGCCATCGTTGACTTCCTGCGCGGGCAAGTAGGCTTGCGCCACGAAGTAACCTTGTTGCCGGTAATAGTCGGCGACTTTCGCGGCGATGCTGCGCAACTCGGCCAAGGTAAGTGCGTTACCCGGCACAAACCCGGCGACGTCGCGCAGTTGCGCTTCCGAGAACGCCGTCGCGCCGTCGAAAGCCAAGCTGTTGACGACGATCTTTTCCTGTCCCGCGGGTGCTGCGCCAGTGTCGACGTCTGGCCGTTCGATCCGGATATCCGGGGACGGCTTGGGCAGTGCTGGGACGGGCGTAATCTGCTGCAGTTGGCTGCCGGCATTGGGAAACTGCTGCGACCATGCGGTCTGTCCGACCAGGCTAAGCAAAGCACAAACAAGGACCTGATTTTTCCGACGCAGCGACATTTTGGTAGCCAAATGAAAGGTGTACGCCAGTCTAGATAAAACGTAACTTAATCGCTCAAAATATTTGTGTATTCGGCAAATTCGAGACTTTTGTTACGAATTAATGCATATGGCTTGTCGTTAAGGCGCGACAAGCGCGATCTGGAGCGATCGAACTTACGCTCTACATACGCTTTCAACCTTCCAGCGGTGTCCGTTTTAATGAGGTGCTGTACGCGTCCGTAGGTCGTCGCCATCGGCAAGCGACAATGCGATCGACTTAAATTAGAATGCGAAGCATTGTTATTTAGTCCCGGGTGTGCGCCGTCGCATCCGGATGGGAACTGCTGTGTCTGTCTCCAACGCCTGCGAACGACAACTGCTGCACACGCTGTATTGCAGCCATCACGGTTGGCTGTACACCTGGCTGCGCGGCAAACTTGGCGATTCCTTCGACGCTGCCGACCTGGCGCACGACACCTTTTTGCGTTTGATGAACGGGCGCAGCGTGCGCGATCTGGGCGAGGAACCGCGCGCCTTTCTCACGCACATCGCCAAGGGGCTCGTGATCGATCTCTGGCGACGGCGGGCTGTGCAGGCGGCGTACGCAGAGATCGTGGCGCAGTTGCCCGAGGCGCAAACGCCGGCGCCTGAAGTCCGCCTGCAGATCCTGGAAACACTCGTGCAGATCGATAGCATGCTGTCGGCGATGCCCGGCCGCACGAAAGAGGTCTTTTTGCTATCGCAGTTCGATGGACTGAAGTATGGCGAGATCGCGGCGCGTCTGAATTTGTCCTTGGCCACGGTGAAGCGGCATATGCATCGCGCGTTTCTCGTCTGCCTCACCGCGCAGGCTTGAACGTTGTGTCCAGCACGCCGTTGCCCCAACCCCCCAGTCAGGCGCTATTGAGTGAGGCGGCCGAATGGATGGTGGCATTTACGTCGGAAGGGGTCGGCGCGCAAACGCGTGAGGATTTCGAGCGGTGGCGCGCGCAGAGTCCGGCGCATCGGGCAGCCTGGCAGCGCGCCGAGGGACTGTTAGCCACGCTCGATCAGTTGCCCGTCGAGGTGGCCCGGCCTGCATTCGATCGGCTGGACCACCCCGAGCGGCGGCGGGCCGTTCGCGCGTTGGGCGCCTTGCTGGTGATGGGGCCCGCGGCCTGGATCGCGTATCGGCAGTTGCCCTGGCTCGAATGGACCGCCACCTATCAGACTCGCACGGGTGAGCAGCGGACGGTGGCGCTCGCCGACGGCACCACAGTCATCATGAATACGGGCAGCGCAATGGATGTACGGTTCACTGCGACCGAGCGGCGCGTGGTTCTGCATCGCGGCGAAGTTCTGGCAACCACCGGGCGCGATCCGGCGCCAGCTTATCGTCCGTTCATCGTGGCAACTGTGGACGGCATGGCGCGCGCATTGGGCACCCGATTCATCGTCCGGCGCGAAGATACCCGCACCCGCGTGATCGTATTGGCCGACACCGTTTTAGCAACGCCTATGGGCGGTGCATCGGTGATGCTCGGAGCGGGGCAGCAGACCACGCTGCGCGAGGGCCACGCCGATGCGGTGCAGCCGGCGGATCGCGCGGCCGATGCTTGGCAAACGGGGATGTTCGTGGCACAGAACATCACGTTGCAAGCGCTGGTGGATGAGTTGAGCCGATACCGTCGCGGGGTGTTGCGCTGCCATGCCGGGATCGCGGAGCTACGGGTATCGGGCGCGTTTCCCGTGCGCGATCCGGAGGCGAGTTTGCGGCTGATCGAAAAGACGATGCCGGTGCGCATTGCACGCGTCACGGGGTTCTGGGTCACGATCGAAGCGCTGTAGCGATGTACGTCGCAGCGACGTGGCCATGCAGCGACGTGGCGAAGTACAGAAGTAAGGGCGTAGTGGCGGAATAGCGTAACGCAGCAATCGCCGCATTTTCTTCGAAGGCATGACACTTTTTTGCGAGTCGTCCGGTGTACCGGGTGGATGCGCACGCTTGGCGCATCAGACTTCGTTTATTCCCGCAAAAAGGATCGCTCTCCATGTCGCGCACACTCAGGTCGCTCGTTATATGCACCGCCTTGCCCGCGGCCGGCGCAGGCTTCGGCATGCCCGCGACTGCCGTGGCCGCTGCAACCACGCCGGTGTCGTCCGAGGCGACGCACGTTCGTACGTATGCGATCGGGCCGGGATTGCTGGCAGATGTGCTGGCGGATTTTGCCGGCGCGAGTGGTGTGGCACTGTCGTTCGATCCCACGTTGCTGCAGGCGCGCCGCAGCGATGGTTTGCGGGGGACGTACTCGGTGCGCGAGGGGTTCGACCGTCTGCTGGGCGGCACGGGATACGAGCTCGTGGCCCGCGGGCAGGGTGCCTATACCTTGCGCCGCCGCCCCACACCGGCTTCGGATGCGGCGACGGTTTTGCCCACGGTCACCGTCACGGGCGCCGCCGCGGGAGGATCGTCGGCGCTGCCTGACGTGTACGCCGGGGGCGCAGTCGCGCGCGGCGGCCGCTTGGGCATGCTGGGCAATACAGACATCATGGATACGCCGTTCAACGTGACGAGCTACACGTCGCAACTGATGACGAATCGCCAATCGGTCACGCTCGCGGATGCGCTCAACATCGATCCGTCGGTGCGCTTTACCGGCCAAATCGGCGGGATTACCGATTCGTTTTATGTGCGCGGGTTTCCGATCGGTGAGGGCAACCTGGGCGAAATCGCATTTGACGGGGTGTATGGCGTGGCGCCCAACTACCATGTCTTCACGCAATACATCGAACGCGCGGAAGTGCTGAAGGGGCCGGGTGCGATGCTTTACGGCATCTCGCCCAACAGTGGGGTGGGCGGGGTGATCAATATCGTACCGAAGCGCTCGTTACCCGAAGATCTCACGCGTCTCACCACGGATTACACCTCGCGCGGTCAGGGCGGCGTGCATGCGGATCTGAGCCGCAAGCTCGATGACGAGGGCCGCTTCGGGGTGCGCATCAATGCGTTGCACCGGCAAGGCGATACCCCTCTGGATAATCAATCCGCACGTGCGGATGTGGTGGCGCTGGCGTTGGACTATCAAGGAGATCGGTTTCGCAGTACCTTGGATCTGATCGGCCAGAACGAGAAAGTGGACGCGCCCACGCGGCCGTTTCTGCTGGGTGCGGGCGTGGATGCGCCAAGCGCACCGGACGGCCGCCGCAATATCACGCAACCGTGGGGATGGTGGAAGTCCGATGGTCTCTCGGCGCTGCTGCGCGCCGAGTACGACATCACCGATAAATGGACGGCCTATGCCGATGTGGGCGGATCCGAAACCAATGTTTCCCGTTTGTCGGATCAAACCCCCATCATCCTGAACGACGCGGGCGATACCAGCGCCGTGCCGACGTACTACCGCTTCATCGTCGATCGCTCTACCTACAACGCCGGCTTGCGCGGCAAGCTCGACACCGGCCCCATCAAGCACGCGGTGTCGTTGCAGGCGAGCATGTACAGCGATCGCGTGTCGCAAGCCAATCGGCCAGGCACGGCGGTCTTGTCCAATATCTATCGCCCCATCGACCGCCCATCGCAGAACATCGCCGCGCCGGGCACGGTGCCGAAAGTGTCGTCATCCGAATTGTCCGGCCTGTCGTTAGCCGATACGTTGAGTGCGTTCGACGAGCGCGCGCAACTGACGCTGGGCGTGCGTCATCAACGCATCGATTCGAAAAATTCCAGCGCGGTCAACGGCACAACCACCGCGCATTACGACGAAAGCGCGACCACACCGTTAGCCGGGCTCGTCATCAAACCGTGGGAGAACGTGTCGCTCTATGCGAACTACATTCAGGGGTTGAGCAAGGGCGATATCGCGCCGGCTACGGCGTCGAATTCGGGCGAGGTGTTTGCGCCCTACAAGTCGAAGCAACATGAGGTAGGTATAAAGGTCGATTTCGACCGTGCACTGCTCACGCTGAGTGCGTTTCAAGTGACCAAGCCGAGCGGGCAACTGACGGGCAGCGTGTATGCTGCCGATAGCGAACAGCGCAACCGTGGGCTCGAACTCAATCTCTCGGGCGAACCTGTGAAGGGCTTGCGCATCTTGGGTGGTATGTCGCTGATCGAAGGCGAACTCACGCGCACCAACAGCCCCGCCACGATCGGCAATCGTCCGGTGGGCGTGCCCCGCATGATGGCCAACCTGGGCGCCGAATGGGACTTGCCCTGGGTGCCGGGGTTGTCGTTGAACAGCTACGTGACCTACACCGGAAAATCGTACGTGAACCAGGCCAATACGCAGTCCGTGCCGGCCTGGACAACGGTGGATCTGGGCGCCGCCTACGCACTCAAGGTGCAGGGGCGCGACGTGACGATACGCGGCACGGTCATCAATGCCTTCAATCGCGCGTATTGGTCGGGTGTGGCGTCCTACGGCACGATATCGCAAGGCGTGCCGCGGACGTTCGTATTGTCGGCGTCGATGGATTTCTAGGCCGACAACACGGTAGGGCTCGGCTTACTCGATGGTCGAGATCTTGAGCAGGTTGGTCGTGCCGGATACGGCAAACGGCACGCCTGCCGAGATCACGATCAAATCGCCTTTCTGACCGAAGCCCTCTTTCTTCACGGTTTCGCATGCAAGGTCGCTCATCTCGAGCACGTTGGTCACTTCATGCGACAGCACCGCATGCACGCCCCATACCAATGACAACTTGCGCGACGTGGCGGCCACCGGCGTCAAGCCGACAATCGCGGCCGCCGGGCGTTCGCGCGCCAGCCGCAACGCCGAATAGCCCGATTTCGTATATGCCACTGTGGCAGGCACGTTGAGCACGTCGACGATTTCGCGCACCGCCAAGCCAATGGCGTCGGCCGCTTCGGCGCGCGGCGCGGTATGCGACGCGGCGATGCTTTGCAAGTAATACGGATCGGCTTCGGTGTGACGGATGATGCTGTCCATCATCTTCACCGCTTCGATCGGATACGCACCGGCGGCCGATTCGGCCGACAGCATCACCGCATCGGCGCCGTCGTAAATGGCGGTGGCCACATCGGACGCTTCGGCACGCGTGGGCACGGGTGCAGTCACCATGGACTCAAGCATCTGCGTGGCCACGATCACCGGTTTACCGGCGCGACGGCACTCGCGCACGATGCGCTTTTGAATCGACGGCACTTGCTCGGCCGGCAACTCGACGCCCAGATCGCCGCGCGCCACCATGATGGCGTCGGCGACTTCCACGATCGACGCCAGCGAGTGAATGGCCGAGGGCTTTTCAAGTTTGGCGACGATGCTGGCACGGTCGCCGACGATCGCCTTGATCTCTTCGATATCGCTGGCCTGCTGCACGAAGGAGAGGGCGATCCAGTCGATCTCGAGTGTCAATCCAAAGGCCAGATCGGCATGGTCTTTTTCGGTCAAGGCCGACAGCGGCAACACGACGCCCGGAACGTTGACGCCCTTGCGATTGGAAAGGGCGCCGCCATTAACGACTTCGGTGATGGCAGAGGTGGCATTGCACGACACCACTTTCAATCGGATGCGGCCGTCGTCGAGCAGAAGGTCGGCGCCGGGCGTGAGCGCCGCAAAGATCTCGGGGTGCGGGAGCGCAACGCGCTCGACCGATCCCGGTGTGGCTTCATCCAGATCGAGGCGGAAGGTGCTGTGCGCTGTCAGCATTACCGGACCGTCGGCGAATGTGCCGATGCGCAGCTTCGGACCCTGCAGATCGAGCAGGATGGCGATAGGACGACCGCGGCGTTGTTCGATTTCGCGAATCGTTTTTACGCGTTCGGCGTGGTCGGCCTGCACGCCATGGCTGAAATTAAGACGGAAGACGTCGGCGCCCGCATCGAACAGTGCTTCGATCATTGTGGGATCGGCGCTGGCGGGTCCAAGCGTTGCAACAACTTTAGCCTTGCGTGTACGGCGCATAGTTTCTCTTTTAGGGGTTGAACAGCAGAGTATGACCATACTACGAAGCCGTGGCGAATTCGGTGCATGGGCGCCCCTCGGCAACCAACGGCTTGTTGCGGCGCGTCAGAAAATCAATTGGCCATCGACGCAGGTCACGCAGGCGCCGCCCACGCTCACCGTGCCGTCCATGGCCACATCCAGCGAGACGCGCCCGTTGCGTCCCACACATTGGCCTTGTGAGGCGGTATAGCCGGTTTCATGGCCGGCCTGGCCCTGATGCAAAGCGCGGAATGCCGCAATACTGCCGTTTCCGCTGCCGCATACAGGATCTTCATCCACCCCGCACGACGGCGCGAACGAGCGCACTTCGATGTCGGTTTCCCCTTGTGCATGCACGCCGAAAATCGATACCCCCGTCGCTTTCAAGCGCCGCTCGAGGGCGGCGGATCGCGTGAAATCAGGGGTGAGGTCGATGACGGCTTGCGCGTCTTGCAGTTGCGCCACGATCCAGACCGCGCCCACATCGATGCGCGATGGCGCGGAATCGCGTCGTACCGGCTGACCCAATACCGCTTCCAGTTCAGCCACGTCATCCGGCGAGAGCGGCGTGATGGACGCCTGGGGCATGTCAAGCGTCAAGCGCTGCGACGCGCCGGCGCCGTCGATGGCGATACGAATCAGTCCCGCGCCGCACTCCTGAACGAGCGCCCCGGCATGGGGCGCGACGCGGCCGGCTTCCAGGGCGGCGTGCGCGCTGCCCAGGGTGGGGTGGCCCGCAAAGGGCAATTCGCTACGGGGCGTAAAGATGCGCAGGCGGTAATCGGCCTCGGCATGCGTGGGCTTGAGCAGAAATGTGGTTTCCGACAAGTTCGTCCAGCGCGCAATGGCCTGCATCTGCGCGGTGTCCAGATCGTCGGCGTCGAGCACGACGGCGACCGGATTGCCTTCGAAAGGGGTGGAGGTAAACACATCGACAACTTTATAGGCTCTCATTGGGAACGCTCCAAGGGTAATGTTGAACAACATGCGCGGGCGGGCTGGTGGCATCGATGCGTCTGGGCGGTCCTGGATGGACGCGCTTCACGCTTTTCCCGCGAGCACATATGCGGCCAGCATGCCGGATACGGCGCCCGCCACCATGTACCAGGCACCGGGCACAAACAAGTAGGTCGACGCCGCCACGATAAGACTGACGACCCACGGGCGCGCGGCGCGCAGGCCTTTCCACATGCTGCGTATCAGCACGATGAAGATGGCCGGAAACGCCATGTGCAGGCCGAGCGATTGGGCATCGCCCAAGAGCGGGCCGCACAGTGCGCCGATGGTGGCCACCACCACCCACGACACATACAGAATGGCCGATGCGCCCAGGTAATAGGGCAAACTGAATGCGGGCGTGATGCCCGCCGCAGCCCGCCGGCGCGCATCGGAAAGTGCAAGCGCCCAGCAGGCGTCGCTCATCAGATAGAGCGATGCGAGCGCCTGGCGCTTGGTGAGGTGCCGCAAGAAAGGCGCGAGCGCGGCGCCCATCAGCAGGAAACGGCTGTTGATCAGAAGCGTGATGCCGGCAATCAGCAGCAGGTGCGGCGGCGATGTCCACAGCGCCAGCGCCGCAAACTCCGAGCCACCTGCGAAGTTGAGACCGGTAAGCAGCGGCACTTCGACCACACTCAAGCCTTTGGTGGTGGCTTGCGCGCCCAGCAGCAAACCCAGCGGCACGATGCCGACCAACGCGGGCACCATGGCGCGCATGCCGCGCTTGATTTCGGTCCAGGTAGGGGGCGGCTCAGGGGAGAGCTCGGCTCCAAGCGCGGGTGTGGCAGGCGTGATGGGCTGCGATGTCACAGCGTGCGCACGATTGTTGTGGTGCACGCGGATACTGGCGTTCTGATCGGCGTTCATCTGCGGCTACCCCATCACATGCCGTAAAAGGCCCGCCGAGATCACGCCGATCAGCACCGTGGGCAAGAGCGGCAGACGTGTGGCAGCCGCCACCGTCAACGCCAGTGCAATCAGATCGGCGGGATTCGACGACACAAAGTTGGGCGCGATCACCGATATCAACACGCATCCTGGCGCTGCATCCATCACCGCCATCGCGCGGGGACTGAGCTGCCGATTGCGCAGCAATATGTAGCCGCCGATGCGCGTGAAGTAGGTCACGCTCGCCATCGCCACGATGGTCAGCAGGTTGGCAGAATCGATCATGCGAAAAACCTCGTTCAACCCAACATGATAAGTCGGCTTCGCATCGGTTTATCGTTGTGGGTGCGAATCCCATCGACATTCAGGAGGCATGAGCATGAAAACCCAAGGCGCCGACTCAAGCGGCTGCCTGCCCTGATGAAGCGGCTGAACGACCTATGCCGTATGCGTGGCCACCGCCCGCCGGCGCGCCGCTTCACTGGCCATCAATGTGACCGCGGCGACAGCCACGGGCGGCAGCGCCAGCCAGCAAATCACTTCCCAACCATAGTGATTGAGCAGGCCGCCCGAAGCGAATGACCCCATCACCATGGCGCCGAACACCACGAAGTCGTTCATCGCCTGCACGCGCGTGCGCTCTTCGGGACGGTGGCATTCGAGCACCATCGCCGACGCGCCGACGAAGCCGAAGTTCCAGCCGATGCCCAGCAGCACCATCGACACCCAGAAATGGCCGACCTCCATGCCGGTGATACCCACGATGGCGGCCGCCGCGATAAGTACCAGTCCAGCAAGGACGATCTTGCCAGGGCCGAATCGCGTAATGAGGCTGCCGGTAAAGAAGCTGGGGCCGTACATGGCGATCACGTGCCACTGCAACGCGAGGTTGGAGGCGGCCAGCGGCAGACCGTGGTGATGCATGGCCAATGGGGCCGATGTCATCATGAAGTTCATCAGTGTGTAGCTGATCACCCCGCACAGCATGGCGGTGATGAGTCGGGGCTGGCGAAAGATCTCGGGCAGGGGACGACCGCCGCCCGCATCCGAGGCTTTGACGGCGGGCAATCGCACACCGGCCAGCACGATGGCCGACAGCACAGCGATGCCTGCCCCCGCAATGTAAGTGGCGGCAAAGAGGTGGGTGGGCCAGAGGTTCATGGTGAACGTGACGGTTTGCGGCCCGAGAATGCCGGCCAGCACGCCGCCGGCCATCACGAACGACAAGGCTTTGGCGCGCCGCTCGGGTGCCACACATTCGGCGGCCGCGAAGCGGAACGACAGCACCACGGCGGCATAGGCTCCGCCGAACAGCATGGCCACGCAAAAGATGGGAAACGACGCCAGCACGATGCCGAGGGCGGCCAGCAATCCCACCAGCACGCCACACAAGGCGCCCAGCATGAAGACGGGACGACGGCCATAACGCTGCGCGATCGCACCGGCAGGCAGCGTGCAGGTGGCCATGCCAACGACGAAGATCGTGATGGGGAGCGTCGCCAGCGCTTTATCGGGCGCCAGCATGTCGCCGATCAGGGCGCCAGTGGCATACACCACGGTGGCGTTGGCGCCGGCCAGCGCTTGCGCGGCGGTGAGCCGCAGGACGTTGCGATCGAGGACGGAGGTGGACACCACGGGTTCCTTCAGTAAGGCTGTGCTGGCGCGGGTAGCCGGGAGGAAATGGCGACCCCGACATATCGCCCAGGATCATAAGCTTATTACTGGAAGTTGTTTGTAATCGGTCCGCTTCCTTGGGCGTAGCTCGTCCGCAGACTGCATCGCGCGCTCGCACATGCGGCCTGGTGAATCGAAGGCCAGCGACCCAGGGTGCGGCGGCACACGTGCCATAACAGTGCGTGGCGCGCAGCGTTGTGCACCGAGTTGATGCGCTCGTCACGAAGGCGTCATAAGCCATGGCGCCGATGTTGGCCGTTGGTTTTCACGAAAACCCGCATCAATGCTGGCTCTGCAGGCAGGCCTGAACGCGCGGCAAAAATTGGCATCGATATTGCTTTAGTTCCGATGCCGGCCATACACCGGCAATAGACAACGTGTGCAGCACAGGCAAAGGCGCCCCGGACCGACTGGTTCAGGGCGCCTTTTTGCCGTCTGTACGTTGAAATCGTTTAAGCCTTTCGGGGATATCCCATGACCACCTCCCACCCTCTGCAAACGCTCGTTGTTGTCGGCAACGGCATGGTCGGCCACCATTGCGTCGAGCAGTTGATCGCGGGTGGCGCGCTCGAGCGCTATCGTGTTCACGTCTTCGGCGATGAGACGTTGCGCGCCTACGATCGCGTGCACTTGTCGGAATATCTGGGCGGCCGCGATGCCGAATCGATGGCCATGTGCGACGCGGCGTTCTATGAACGGCTTGGCTTGACGCTGCATCTGGGCGTGCCGGTATTCGAGATCGATCGCGCGCAGCAGGAAGTCGTCACGGCGGGTGGCCGTTACGGCTACGACAAACTGGTGCTCGCCACAGGCTCCTATCCTTTCGTGCCGCCGATCACAGGCGCCGAGGGCACCTCCCGACTCGTGTATCGCACCATCGATGACCTCGATCTGATTCGCGATGCGGCGCAAGGCGCGCGGCGCGGCGTGGTGGTGGGCGGCGGGTTGCTGGGCCTGGAAGCGGCCAATGCGTTGAAGTCGTTGAGCCTCGAAGCGCACGTGGTCGAATTCGCACCCCGCCTGATGCCGGTGCAGTTGGACGATCTGGGCGGCGCGGCACTGAAAGCGCGCATCCAGGCGCTAGGCGTGGGGGTTCACCTATCGCGCTCGACGGTGGAAATAACGGCCGGCGCCGAGTATCGCTACTGCATGCGTTTTGCCGATGGTGAGTCGCTCGAAACGGATTTGATCGTGTTCTCGGCCGGCATCCGACCGCAGGACGCGCTGGCGAAAGGCGCGGGGCTGGAGTTGGGCGCGCGCGGCGGCGTGGCCGTCGACGACCAGTGCTGCACCAGTGACCCCGCGATCTATGCCATCGGCGAATGCGCTGCCTGGAACGGCAGTGTGTTTGGACTGGTCGCACCCGGTTATCAGATGGCGCGCACCGTGGCGGCTGCCGTGTGCAGCGCCGATGCCCAAGCGTTTACCGGCGCGGATATGTCGACCAAGCTCAAGTTGCTTGGCGTGGATGTGGGCTCGATCGGCGACGCGCATGGTGTGACGCCGGGCGCGCTGAGCTATCGCTTCATCGACGAGGCCGGCGCAAGTTACCGTCGCCTGGTGGTGTCGGCCGATGGCAAGCGCGTACTTGGCGCCGTGCTGGTTGGGGACAACAGTTACTACGACACGCTGCTGCAATATGTGCAGAACAACATCGCACCGCCGGCCGATCCCGCCACGCTGATCTTGCCGGCAGGGCAGGCCGCGTCCGCATTGGGTGTGGATGCGCTGCCGGCGGCCGCCACGATCTGCTCGTGCCATAACGTGAGCAAGGGCGCGATCTGCGCGGCCATCGACGGCGGTTGCACCGACCTCGCCGGCGTCAAATCCTGCACCAAGGCGGCATCGGGTTGCGGCGGCTGTGCGGGATTGCTCAAGCAAGTGTTCGAGCACGAACTGGTCAGCCGCGGCGTGGCCGTGGACAAGAGCCTGTGCGAGCACTTCGCGTATACGCGCCAGGAGCTCTATGCCATCGTGCGCGTGGGCGGCATGGAGTCGTTTGAAGAAGTGCTGGCCAGCCACGGCAAGGGCTCGATGGGCTGTGATATCTGCAAGCCGGCGGTAGGATCGATTCTGGCCTCGTGCTGGAATCGCTCGATTCAGGATGCCAAGCTCGTGCCGCTGCAGGACACGAACGATACGTTCATGGCCAATATGCAAAAGAACGGCACCTATTCGGTGGTGCCGCGTATCCCCGCCGGCGAAATCACGCCGGATGGGTTGATCGCCATCGGCGCGGTCGCCAAGAAATACAACCTCTACACCAAGATCACCGGGGGGCAGCGCATCGATTTGTTTGGCGCGCAGTTGCACGAGCTGCCCGAGATTTGGGCCGAATTGATCGCCGCAGGCTTCGAAACCGGCCATGCGTACGGCAAGTCCACCCGCACGGTGAAGTCGTGCGTGGGCAGCACGTGGTGCCGCTATGGTGTGCAAGACAGCGTGAAGATGGCGCTGGATATCGAGCACCGCTACAAGGGGCTGCGCGCGCCGCACAAGCTCAAGTTCGCGGTGTCGGGCTGCACGCGTGAGTGCGCCGAAGCGCAAAGCAAGGACATCGGTGTGATCGCGACCGAGAACGGCTGGAACCTGTATGTGTGCGGCAACGGCGGCATGCGGCCGCGCCATGCAGAACTGTTCGCCACCGATCTCGACGACGCCACGTTGATCCGCTATATCGACCGCGTGTTGATGTTCTATATCCGTACCGCCGACAAACTGCAGCGCACCTCGGTGTGGCGCGAGTCGTTGGAGGGTGGCCTTGATTATCTGAAAGCTGTCGTGATCGACGACAGCCTCGGCATGGGTGCGGAGCTCGAAGCGCAAATGGCGTTGATCGTCGACCGGTACGAATGCGAATGGGAAAACGCGTTGAGCGACCCCGAAAAACTCAAACGCTTCCGCACGTTCGTGAACGACCGCGCGGCAGATCCGGATATCGAATTCGTGGAAGAACGCGGCCAACGCCGGCCGAGCCCGATGCGCCCCCGCTCGCGCGTGATTCCGATTGCCGAGGAGATCGCATGATGCCGGCCGCAGACAACCCCTCACCCGTCTGGCGCCACGCCTGCACCCGCCACGATCTGGTGGCCAACTCGGGCGTCGTCGCCCTCATCGATGGCACGCAGGTGGCCTTGTTCTATCTGCCTGATGCCGGCGAGCAAACACTGTATGCGGTCGAAAACCAGGACCCCCGGTCGGGCGCCAACGTGATCGGACGCGGCCTGGTTGGGCGGATCGGCGGCGATCTCGTGGTGTCGTCGCCGCTCTACAAGCAACAGTTTCGGCTGGTGGACGGCACGTGTGTGCAGTTTCCCGAGCAACGCCTGCGCACGTGGCCCGTACGGTTCAACGGCGACGCTGTCGAGATCGGCTGAGTCAGGCAGGCGCCCTCGCGTGGGCGTTCTGTGCTGGCGCATGTCTCGGTTGTCAGTCATGATCGCGACATCCCGTCAGGATCGATCGCGCTCAGTCGTGCACGCCCGGCCGATCCTCCCTGCCGCCACCTGAAACTCGCCGCGTTTACGTATGACTCAAGTCGCCCCGATATCATTGCCGCACGGCACTCGTCATGGCTAAGGACCGCATGGCGTCAACGTTGCGCTTCCTGCTGGCGGCCCGCCGCAGTGAGTTGCATGGCCTGGAAGTGTTGGCGAGCACCTGTGAACTCGTGGTGCTGGTAAGCACGCTCGTGCATGCCTTGCAGAAAGAGCGCGGCTATTCGAATCTGTATCTTTACGGTGCCGACGAGCAGCCCCTCGCGGCGTTGACTGGATTGAGCCGCGACGCCATCGACGTGGAAGAGGGCGTACGGCGGTTTCTCGACGATCTCGAGTCGGACGCCACGCGTAGCGCCGAGAAAGCCCGTCTGCTCAATTGCGTGGCGCACGCGCTCTATCGGCTCGACGAATTGCCCGATATGCGCCGGCGGTTGCGCGATCGGCGCATCCCTGCCGAAGAGGCGAACGCGGCCTTTACGCGTTTGATCGGGAGTTTGCTGGCCGTGGTTTTTGAAGCGGCCGATTCGGCGCTGGATCCGGGCGTCACGCGCATCCTCGTGGCGTTGCTGAACTTCATGCAAGGCAAGGAGTTGAGCGGCCAGGAGCGCGCTTGCGGCGTGATCGGCTATCGCGCGGGCTACTTCACCGATGCGATGAAAGCGCGCATGCAGGCGTTGGATGCCAGCCAGGCACGCTGCTTCGATGTGTTCATGCAATACGCACCCGACGACGCGCAGGCGGCCTGGACGACACTCGCGCCGCTCGCCCAGCCGGTCGTGCAGATGCGCGAGATGGCGCGCAACACCTCGGATGCGCATCGGGTGGATGGCGGATTGGCCGAGTTGTGGTTCGACCTCTGCACGCAGCGTATGGATGCTATGCGCGCGGTGGAAAGCACATTGGCCACCGCGCTGGCGCTGCAGTGCGACAAGCGCATCGCCGAAACGCGCGAGGAAATGGACAACCGGCGCCTGCTGCTCGAGCGTTTCGCCGAGCACGCCAGCGGCAAGACGACGAGCATGCTGTTCAATGTGCAGGGCAGGGTGGTGGATGTGCCACCGTCCGACGGCGTTGGCCACGACATGGAGCGCTCGATACTGGACGTGATGCGCGAGCAAACTCTGCATATGCAGCGTTCCGAAGAGGCGCTGGCCGCTGTGCGCACCGCGCTGGATGAGCGTAAGCGCATCGAGAAAGCGAAGTGGCTTCTGGTCAGCCGCTATGCCCTGAGCGAACAAGCCGCCCACGAACGCATGCAGAAGGCCGCGATGGATGGCGGTATGTCGTTTGGCGAGGTGGCACGGCAGATCCTGGCCGAACTCGGCGAGCGCTGATCTCCGCTCCATGATTTGATTCCTCAATCCCGCATCCCGATTCCCGCACTCCGCACCCCGCATCCAGCACCCCGCATCGCAAATCGCAAATTCTGCGTTCTGACCGCCGAGCTATGCGCACAGGCGCAAATCACGTTTGCGTGTAACGGGGCTTCCGACAGCCCCGCAATCTGCTTATAGTCGTCTGCATAACACCGGGGGCCGCGCTGTGATCGCGCTCCCACGCGGCAGGAGACGGCCAGTGGATGACGAACGTTTTACATGTGTGGATGGCGATCGCCTCGACACGGCGACAGCCTATCGGCTGCTCGTGGGATGCGTGGTGCCGCGGCCGGTAGCCTGGATTACCACCATCGATGAAGCGGGGCGGGTAAACGCCGCACCTTTCAGTTCATACAACTATGTGGCCACGAGCCCGCCGATGCTGGCCATCAACATCGCGGCGCGTGCCAGCGACGGCGCAATCAAGGATACGGCGCGCAACATCATGGCCACCCGCGAGTTCGTGGTCAACGTGGCCACGGAAGCCAGCCTGGAAGTCATGCACCGCAGCGCGGCGGAATATCCGCCGGGCGTGAGCGAAACGGATGCGCTGGATATCGCCTTGCTGAAAAGTCGCCATGTGCGGGTGCCGCGCATTGCACAGTCGCCGGTGCAGATGGAGTGCCGGCTCGATCAGGCGGTGGTGCTGGGCAGCGGTGTCAATACGCTGTATATCGGCGAGGTCGTGGCCTTTCATCTGTCATCCGAGGTGTATGACGGCAATCGCGTCGATTCTGAGTCGATGCGCCCGATTGCACGTTTGGGTGGCCCGTACTACTCAGGGCTAGGCGAGATTTTCCTGCGGCCGATGCTGCAGAAGCCGCCCGGCGCCGAAGGCTGGGCGCCAGACGCGGGCGCGATCAACGCCTCCCGGGAACCGCAACGATAAGTCCGGTTCCCGCAAACCACCACCCCGATATCGCCTAAGTCGGTCGATATCCCTTAACCGCTATTCCTTAATCGCTATCCCTGAAGGCCTTGTCCCGTTTCCTGTGCGAACCGGCGGCGGCGCGCGGTCGCGTGCGGCCGACTGCCGTCCTGTGCGGCAGTGGGGGATGGCCCGATCGATCTGGAGACATGCCATGCGTGCGTTCTTTCGTTGTGTTGTCAGCGCCGCCCTGATCGGCGCCTCGTTGGGGGGTGCGCCGGTGATGGCTGCCGATGCGGCCTTCCCCACGCATCCGCTCACGCTCGTCAATCCGTACGCGGCGGGCGGCCCGGCCGATGTGCTGGCACGTGCGCTTGCACGTGCGCTGGAGGAGCGGTTGAAGCAACCCGTCATCGTCGAGAACAAAGCCGGGGGTGCGGCCACCATCGGCACAGGATTCGTGGCCCGCGCCAAGCCTGATGGCTATACGTTGCTGATGGGGACGTCGGCCGGGCACGTGGTCACGCCGTTGATGCAGACCACGCCGTACGACGGTGTGGCCGACTTTTCCTTTATCGGCATCGTCGCCAACCAACCCAATGTGCTGGTGGTCAACGCCACGGTAGGGGTGGATAGCCTGGAAGGTCTGGTGGCGCTTGCCAAGAAGGCGCCGGGCACGCTGAACTATGCGTCGGCGGGCACGGGGGGCGCCACGCATCTGGGCGCCGAAGCGTTTCTGCAAAAGGCTGGGCTACGCATTACCCATGTGCCTTATCCCGGTGCCTCGCCGGCGCTGAAAGATCTTCTGGGCGGTCAGGTGCAATTGGGCATGCTCAACCTCGCGGCCACGTTGCCCTTTATCGAACAAGGCAAGTTGCGGGCGCTGGCGTATGGCGGCCCGAAGCGTGCTGCGGCGTTGCCCCAAGTGCCCACATTGGCCGAGGCCGGTTACGGCGGCACGGAGGTGTCGACGTGGTACAGCCTGGCCGCACCCAAAGGCACGCCGCCGCAGGCCATCGAGGTGCTGCGCGAGGCCGTAAGTGCGATCCAGGCGACGCCCGCGTGGCAACAATTTCTGGATAATCAGGGCGCCGAACGCATGAGCCTGTCCCCGGCGCAAACCACTGAGTTCGTCCGCCGCGACCAGGCGGCGATGACGACGCTGCTGGGCTCCCTGAACTTACTTGCGAAGTAGCCCGTCGGCCTCGCGGCGCGCCAGTTCGCGCAGGAACATCTGCAGCACGCGCTCGCGGTTGCCCGACGAATGCCCCGAACTGTGCGGCGTGGCGATCACATTGTCCAGACGCCACAGCGGTGAATCCGCGGGCAGGGGTTCCTGCTCGAATACGTCGAGGTAGGCGCCGGCCAGACGTCGCTGGGTCAGGGCGTCTATCAACGCGGCTTCATCCACCACGGTGCCACGCGACACATTGATCAGATGCGCGTGCGCGGGTAATCGCGCCAAGGCGTCGGCATCGATCAGCCTGTGCGTGGCGTCACTGATGGGGCAGGCCAGGATCAACCAATCGGCGTCGGGCAACAGCGTGTTGACGGCGCCATAGGCGACTGTGATGTCGGCGCCTTCCGCGTCTCGGCTGGCGTTGTGACGCGCCACACGCACCCGCACCTCCAACGCCTGCAGTACGCGCGCGATGTGCTGGCCGATGCCGCCCCAGCCCACGATGACGGCGACCTGGCCATCGAGATCGCGCGGCGGCGCCTGCTCGTAAGGCGGTAGCCACCGCGCATCGCGCTGCGCCGCCATGAACGCGGGCAACTTGCGCGACAAGGCCAGCACGCCGCCCAGTGCCATCTGCGCCACTGATCTAGCGTTGTGACCGGCCGAATTCGTGACGGTAATCCCGCGCGCTTGCAAATCGAGATAGATCGGCCGATCGAGGCCTGCCGAATGGATATGCACCCACTGCAAATGCGGCGCGTGCCGCATCGCCTCGTAATACAGCGCCGTGTCCGGTTTGACGTCGAACTTGGTGGAGGCGCCCGTGATGTCGCGCGACACGAACCCGATGTCGGCATCGGGATGTGGCGTCTCGGGGGAAGGATGAACGAAGGTGTAGCTGCCGCGCACGCCCGCCTGCGGCATGCGCTGTCGCAGTTCGGCGGCGGTGGCCGGCGAGCAAAGTATGCGTATCGCCGCGGAGGTGCCCGGATCGTTCATTGCGCGATGCCCATTTTTTTCACCACACTTTCCCATTTCTTTTGTTCGGCCTGCGTAAAGCGTGCGAAGTCTTCGGGCGTGCCACCGACGGGATCGGCACCTTCGCTGATCATCTGCGTTTTCAGTGCGGGCAACGCTTGATTGACCCCGGCATTGATCTTTGCGATGACCTCGGGCGGCGTGCCCTTCGGTGCGAAGAAGCCGAACCACGATCCGGCGTCGAAATCCGGGAACCCCTGATCGGCGACCGTTGGCGTATCGGGCAACGATGCCGAACGCGCCTTGCTGCTCACCGCCAACGCCCGCAACTTTCCAGCCTTGATGTGACCGATCACTGACGGAATCGTCGCAAACATGAAGGTGACCCGCGAGGCCAGCAGATCGTTCAATGCGTCTGCGCCTTTATAGGGCACATGCGTGGCGTTCACGCCCAGCTTATCCATCAGCATGTAGCCCGACAAATGCGAGGACGTGCCCACACCGGTCGAGGCATAGTTCAGCGTGCCGGACGGCGCCTTTTTCGCATAGGCCAGGAACTCCTCGATGTTCTTCACCGGCAAATCGGCCGGCACGACCAGTACGTTCGGCACGTTGGCGATCTGCACGATCGGCATCAGATCGGTGAGCGGGTTGTAGTTGAGCTTGTACATCGACTGATTGACGGCGATGGGGCCCACCGAATTGACGATGAGCGTATAGCCGTCGGGCGGGGATCGCACCACATATTCGGTGCCGATATTGCCGCCTGCGCCGGGCCGGTTTTCCACCACGAATGTGGACTTGAACGCTTGCCCCATTTGGTTGCTCACAGCGCGGGTGAGCGTATCGGTGGTGCCGCCCGCCGTGAACGCCACCACCACCTTCACCGATCTGTCGGGATAAGCCTGAGCGTGTGCGGCACCGATGCCGACGCACGTCAAAGCGGCCGCTACGACGACGCGGGGTAGGGCGCGAAACATTGTGGCGCGTGCACGCGAGTGAGGTCCTGCCTTGGCATCAAGCATGTTTGTCTCCTGATCGTTTTTATGAACGGCGTATTGTTGGACTACGCTTCGAACTACATTTTTCGACTACGGTCTTCGACTGCGATTTTCAACGGCGTTTCGATCGCTTCAATCCCGATAGCTGGGATCGATGCGGTCGAGTTTGCGCAACAGCGCCGGCCACTCCATCACGCCATAAGGGCGGCGGGTGCTGGGCTGATAGTTGTTCCAGGTTTCTTCGAGCACGGCAGCGGGCACCGGCATCAATGGGCGTTGTGTCGCCTGCGCCGCCAACTGCGCGCGGCACGCCAGTTCCAGGCGATGCATCCAGTTGAACGCCTCGCCCACGGTGCGGCCCACGGTCATCACGCCGTGGTTGCGCAGAATCAGGGCTTCGCCCTGCCCGAGATCCTCGAGCAGGGATGCTTGCTCCTTGGTATCGAGCACCACGCCCTGATACGCGTGATAGCCGATCTTCAGAAAGCGCATGGCCGTTTGCGTGAGCGGCAGCAAGCCTTCTTCGAGTGACGACACCGCCATCGACGCCCAGCTGTGCGTGTGAATCACGCAGTCCACTTCATGACGCGCACGGTGCACTGCGCTGTGAATCACATAGCCCGCCTTGTTGATGCCGTAGTCGAGCGGGCCGTAGTCGGGCTTGGCGAGAATGTTGCCGTCCAGATCCACTTTGATGAGGCTGGACGCCGTGATTTCCTCGTACATCATGCCGTAGGCATTGATCAGAAACGCGCCGTCTTCGCCCGGTACGCGGGACGAAATGTGGTTGGCCATCATGTCGGCCATGCCATACATCTCGACCAGGCGATAGCAGGCCGCGAGATCGACGCGCGCCTGCCACTCCTCGGCCGAACATCGGTCTTTCATTGACGAAATCTGCAACGCGTGCGGCAGGTGAGCGGAAGTCATGGCGGCTCCTGGTGGCTGGGAAATTGGAGGAAAGATTACTCGGCGACGATCTTGCGATCGCGCACGATGGCGCCCCACTTGGCGTCTTCCTGCTTCATGAAAGCGGTCAGCTCGGCGCGCGTGGTGGGTTGCGGCGTGAGACCATGTTTGTTGAGCGCATCCTGCACTTCCGGATCGTTGAGTACCTTCACGATCTCGACGTTCCAGCGATCCAGCACGGCGGCCGGGGTCTTGCCTGGCGCGACGAACGCATACCAGTTGAGTGCCTCGAATCCCGGATAGCCCGACTCTGCCACCGTGGGGATGTCGGGCATATAGGCCGGGCGCGTGAGGCCCGTCGTGGCCAGCGGAATCAGCCGGCCCGTGGCGATATGCGGCAAGGCCGTGGGCGGTGCCGAGAAGTAAGACGCGACCCGCTCGCCGAGGTTGTCTTGTAGGGCCAGCGCACCACCCTTGTAGGGCACATGCACCATCTGGATGCCCGCCTGTTGGGCGAGCAGCTCGCCCGCAAGATGCGACGCCGATCCCACGCCAGTCGATGCAAAATCGATCGTGCCGGGCTTTTGCTTGGCCAGTGCCACGAATTCGGCCATGGTCTTCACCCCCAAGCCTTTGTGCACGACCAGCACGTTGGGAAAGTTCACGCCACCCGATACCGGCGCCAGATCCTTGAACGGGTCGTACCCGACTTGCATGATGTGCGGCGCAATCGTGAGCGGACCGATCGATCCCAACAGCAGCATCGAGCCGTCGGCCGGCCCGTTGGCCACGTGCTGGTGCGCGATGTTGCCACCGGCACCGGCTTTGTTGTCGATGATGACCTTGGCACCCACGTTCTCGCCGAGCTTCTTGGCGATGAGACGCGCTGCGGCATCGGCCGCGCCGCCGGCTGCGAAGCCCACGACCAGCGTTACCGTCTTGGTGGGCGGGAAGTCCTGGGCGTTGGCGGTACAGGACAGCGCCAACGGAAGCGCCGCCAATAAGGCCGCGCGTAAAACCTGCAATGTGTTCATCCTCTTTGTCTCCGGTAAAACGTGTGTTGTTGCTTTTGTTGTTGTCGCTTTTGCTGTCGCTTTTGCTGTCGTTTTTATTGTTGTTGTCGTTGTCGTTGTCGTTGTATTTATTGTTTTCTTTAATCTGCACTCAGTCCGATCGGATTCGGTTGGCGCTTCTCGATCGCGTGGCGCAGCAACGCTGCCGATCGGAAAATGCCATGGCCGAACTTGCCGTAGGGCAGGGTCGCAAAAAGTGCCATCACCGCGCCCAGATGCAGGCATAGCAAGATCGCCAGGGCCGGTGTGCCGCGGCCCAGCCATAACGCGATGCCACTGGCGCTGGTTAAAAAGAGCAGCGCAATAAAGCCGAGATCCATGGGTTTTTGCTTGAGGTCGCCATGCATCGGATCGCGCTTGCGATTCAGGTGCCACAGTCCGGCGGTGCCAATCATCAAGCTGATCCCGCCCACCACGCCCAGCACTTTGGGCAGGCTCGGCAGCTCGTAAGGCGCCACCCAGCCGAAGGCATAGTGATAGATCGTGGCCACGCTGGTGGCGGCAAAGCACAACATGAAGCCGTAAAACGTGAGATGGTGAAAGCGGCGGCGCGACTGCGTGAAGGCGTCGTCTTCGTTGTTGCAGCCCTCGCCATGACCGCCATCGAGGTACTTCAATCGCAGCACCGCATCGGCAGCCTCGGCTGCGGCCGGCGAACTCACCGGTGCGCCGCTGGTAGCGGGCGTTACGTCGCGCCAGAACCGGCGCACACCCATGGCCAGCGCCAGCGTGGCATAAAGAAACACCGGGCCGAACAAGCCCACCAGCAGGTTGTGCGGAAAGATTCGATAGAAGTTGCCGCCCGCGGGGCTGCCCGGCGGCACGCCCCACAGCGTGCCGTTCAGCGCGACCGCGATCAGCATGAACAACGCGAGCCCAGCAGCCAATGCCAGCGAGAGCGTCAGGCCATTGCGCTGATACAGCTTGCCCAGCGCGGGCGGCCACGCATAATCGATATACGTTTGGCCGCGCACCGTGGCCATCGCCTGAGGCACATTGACCGCAAACTCATGGGGCGGCGCGTACTGGCACGAGTGCAAACAGGCGCCACAGTTGTGGCACAGATTGGCCAGAAAGTGCACGTCGGCTTTGGCGAATTCAAGCCGGCGCGTCATCGCCGGAAACACCGCGCAAAAGCCCTCGCAGTATCGGCAGGAATTGCAGATCTGCATCTGCCGGGCCACTTCGGTTTCGCCCACGGACATGATCGGGATCACGGTGCGCTTCGCTTCCGCGGTGGACATCGCTTCACGCGTGAGGGCTTCAAGCTGCTGCATAACGTTCCTTGTTTGAGCGACTTGCGGCTGGGGCGGCGAATGCGGCGCGTGCCGCCTGCGTGCCGGCAATGCGGCCGAAAGCCGTGCCGATGCTCATGCCCACGCCGGCCGTGTAGCCCTTGCCCAATACGTTGCCGGCCATCATTTCGCCAGCCACGAAGAGGTTGGGGCTGGGCCGATCGCTGAAGCGCACGGCGGTGGTGTCGTCGACTTTCAAACCCAGATAGGTAAACGTAATGCCGGGCTTCAATGGATAGCCGTAGAACGGCGCGGTATCGATGGGGCGTGCCCAGTGCGTTTTGGCGGGCGTGACACCTTCTGTATGGCAATCGTCCAAGGCGGTGTGATCGAACGTACCCACCTTGCACGCTGCGTTGAAATCGTCGACGGTGCGCATGAACGTGGCCACGTCCAGGCCGAGCTTCTGCGCCAACTCGGGCAGCGTATTGGCCTGCGTGCCGGGAAACACGGGCGGCATGAACCGACCGATCGCTTTCTGGTCGATGATCGAGTACCCGATCTGGCCCGGCTGCATGGCCACCAGCCGGCCCCAGATGGCATAGCGCTTGGGCCAGAAATCCTCGCCTTCGTCGTAAAACCGCTCAGCTTCGCGATTGACCACCACGCCCAGCGACACACAGTCGATACGCGTGCAGATGCCGCCGTCGTAAAGCGGGGCGCGCGCGTCGATGGCCACCATATGACCTTGCGATGGGTCGCCGATCGTGTCGGCACCTGCCGCGATCATGTGTTTGAGCAATACGCCCTGGTTGAACCGCGTGCCGCGAATGAGGAATTCGTCGGCGGGCCATTCACCGCGCGCGTTCTGGCCCCAGGCCTCGCGCAGCCATTCACGATTGGATTCGAAGCCGCCCGCAGCCAATACGCAGCTGCGCGCCTCGATGCGTTCGCCCTGCTCGGTGATGGCTGCCACAAAGCGGTCGCCATCCTGCTCGATCGACGCCACCGGCGTCTCATAGCGGATTTGCACACCTAGGCGCTCGGCGCTGCGAAAGTAGGCGTTCACCAAGGCTTTGCCGCCGCCCATGAAGAAGGCATTGGTGCGCGCCACGTGCAGCGCGCCGGACAGGGGCGGCTGGAAGTGCACGCCATGGCTGCGCATCCAGTCGCGGCAATTCGAGGACGCACGAATGACCAGGCGGGCAAGGTGCTCGTCGGTAATCCCTTGCGTGACCTTGAGCAGATCCTGCCAATACTCTTCTTCGGGATAGGCGTCGATGAGCACATCTTGCGGGGCATCGTGCATGCAGCGCAGATTGCGGGTGTGCTGCGAGTTGCCGCCGCGCCATGCCCGCGGCGCCGCTTCGAGCAGCAACACCGAGGCACCGGCTTCGCGCGCCATCAGCGCGGCGCACAGCGCAGCATTGCCGCCGCCGACGACAAGAACATCGATCACTGAAGTCTCCTTGTTATGGGGAGACTGTAGAAGCTCCCGCCTTCAGCCGAAAGGCGGTATCAGGCAAGAGGTGTTCAGCAATCGAGAAGACTTGCGCCTGCCCAGCCGCCCAAGGCGACCAGGCTGCGCATGGTGTCGGCAATGACGATCCGCGTAGCGAGTGCGGCGGGCGAGAGTTCGTCGTCGGACAGGCTCACGAGCAGGTTGCGCCGGCCCGCGTGGGCATCGGCGATCGGGTTGAATCGCAAATCGCTGGCGAGATGGCGGGCGATGCCGGCGCCGGGCTGAATGGTGGCGCCGAATCCCGCGCGTACGGCATCCATCAGAAGCGCCAGGCCATCGATCTCGGCGACCACATTGGGTTCGATCTGCTCGCGGGCGAAGGTGGTGTTCAACGTGGCACGCAAGCCATGACCGCCGCTGGGCAGGATCAGCGGCACGTCGGCCAGTTGCAGCAACCGCACGTCGGTATCGGGAACAAAGGGGATGTCCGCAGCGGCGGCAGCGATGAGAAAGAGCTTTTCGTCGAGAATGGGTTCGACGCTCAGTTTCTGCGGTGTGCTGGTTTTGAAGATCACGGCAAGATCGAGCTGCCGCGCCTGCAGCATCGTGGCCAAGTGACCCGAGAGCGACTCCACCATGTGCAGCCGCACGTCGGGATAGCGCTCGCGCATCGCCCGGATCAGCGGCACGCCCAGCACCGATGCGGTGGTGGGTGCCAACCCCACGCTCACGTGGCCGGACAGCCGCGCTTGCTGTGCCGCACGCACGGCGTCGGCGGCATGGCGCAAGGTGAGTTGCGCCTGATGCAGGAAAGCCAAGCCGGCGGCGGTTGGTGTGACGCCGGTGGAGGCGCGTTGCAGCAGGCGGGTGCTGAGTTCGCTTTCAAGCCGGCTGATCTGTTGGCTCAAGGCCGAGGTCACCACCCCAAGCTCGACCGCCGCGCGGCCCATGCTGCGCAATTCACAGACTTTGACGAAGTAACGCAGCTGACGCAGTTCCATGGTGGCTCATCGTGATGATTTGCCATCATGGTAGGGAATTAGGCGCGCAAACACCATGTGCCGCGCGCGTGCGCCATCCGTGCTATTTCCGGCGCGTGGCGCGCAGGGCCAGCCACGTCAGCACGCTGCCCGCGCCGAACAGCCAGATCTCGCGGTGGCTCGCCACCGCCATGGCATGCTTGGACGCCGATTTCTTTTCGGGCAATTCCGTGCCCGACGGGACGAACGATGCGCCCAACCGTCCCAGTTTGTCATTGAGTTGCGCACGTTCCTGCGACACGGCACGAGGCGTGGCGGCTGCCTTTGCTTTTGCCAGCGACCCATGCTCCGACGCATACACCCAGGTGAACTCGGCACCCAGAAGGAAGATCTGCGCGGCGTAATACACCCAGATCAACAGCGCGACCAACGAGCCGGCGGCCGCATACGACGACGTGACCGAGGCTTGCGCCATGTAGAGACCGATCAGATACTTGCCGATCTCGAACAGCAGGGCGGTGAGCACCGCGCCCACCCACACATCGCGCCACGCCACATGGGCTTGCGGCATGAACTTGTAGATCATGGCGAACAGCAATGTGAGCACGCCGAACGTGACGACGATGTTGACGATCTGCAGCACTATTTCCCAACCCGGAATGCGGCCGACCGTCCAGGCGCTGATGGCCGTCAGTACCGTGCTCACCACCAGCGACACGATCAGCAGAAACGCCAGGCCCAGCACCAGACCGAACGACAGCAACCGCGAGCGCAAGGTATTCCAGAGGCCGCTTTTCTTTTTTGCTTCGGGCACATGCCAGATGCGGTCAAGTGCACTTTGCAACTCGGCAAACACCGTGGTGGAGCCGACGGCCAGCACCACCACACTGATCGCGGTGGCGATGATGCCCTTGGTCGGCTCTGAGGCGCCCTGGATGATGCCTTGCACGGCGGAGGCGCCGTCGGCGCCCACCAAGCCGCGAATCTGGCCGAACAACTCGCCCTGAACCGCTTCCGCACCCCAGAAGAAACCGGCGATGGCCAGAACGATGATCACCAGCGGCGCCAGGGAGAACACCGTGTAGAACGCGATGGCCGCACCCATGCTGGGGGCGTAGTCGTCTATCCAGGCGTTGACGGCCTTTTGGGCAAGCGAGAAGAAGCGTTTGATATTCATGGTGGGTGCAGCGTGGTGTCGTCAAGGCCGCCTAAGGGCAATTTGCATACCGCGGTGCAATTTTTCGCATCATTGCGGCGGCGGCTCAGGCTTTCCTTTCCATCTATTGCGGCTTAGCGCCAGCTATAGCGTGCGCTGCGCACAGCGATAAATTCGTCGGTCGCGATCCCGCGCGCGGCTTCTGCGGAAGATCACCCGCCGCCGGAGATGCCCGTGCGCAACTCGTTTGTCGCAAATCGGCGACTAACCATCGGCCACGCGTGCCCATACAGCGTCGGTCAAGTTGATGAGTGCAGGGGTGGAGACCTAAGCCCTGTGGTGTAAACCCTTAGTCGGTCTGCTGCCTCGTGCATCGCTGCAGTTGAAAAAATTGCACGACCGGCGCACCCGGAAATCGAAATCAAGCGGGCGATTTTTACAACCGCGAAAGCGTTGTGCCCCATCCCTCGAAGGTTATCTCGTCTGTTCGCCCTAGAGCGAATCGGCAATTGGCCCTGTTCAGATTAACGCCAATGATGCAGTCAATCCCCGCTGCGTCCGAAAGGCGTGCGTCACGCGGCAAAGCGTTGCTAGCCGCTCGTCTTGATCAGGTCCCGTCATGAATCAGCTACACAGAGTTCTTTGGAATACCGCTCGACAACAATACGTCGTCACGTCGGAGCTGGCGCGTGGCAGAACCAAATCGGCGTCGACCTCGACCGCCGGTGCGGTGGCAAGTCTAAGCACAACGTCGGGTGCCGTGCGAACGGGCTTGTCGGCGCTGTCTCGTGCGCTGGTCATCGTCGGATTATGCGCGCCGGGATTAGTCCTGGCGTCGACCTGCGCCACGGGCACCGGTACCGAATCCGCCCCAGCGGGTGGCGCCTGCACCATCGGCGACTACGACACGCCGATCAACCAGAATGGCGTGGGCGGTGCAGTCATCACCGCCGGCGACAACGTCACGTTGCGCGGCATGGGCAATTACGGCTCGGGCTACAGCGGCAATACCACCGTGCCGGCGAGCAGCCTGACCCCGGTGACGGGATCCTTCAATTCGAATGAGCTGTCGATGGGGTCCCAGACCACGGCGGTGTCGCAGCGCAATCCTGCCACCGGCACGAACGTGATCTATCAAACGTTCGATTCGCGCGCCTTCGTCGATCGCAGCAACGCCGACAAGACCTTCAACCAGTTCAGCGACGTGAACGGCGACCAATACATCAACGCGTCCTTCGGCAAGGTCGAGGCCAGTGGCGGCACGTTGAACGTGAACCTGGGCAATACGCCCACGGCCGCGCCGTCGAGCAATGCCATCATGATGACGGCCAAGCAGACGTATCTCACGTCCGCCGACGGTACGGGCAGCGCCAATAGCGCGGTGAACTGGCAATCGCGCAATGCCATCAATCTGGGCATCGATCCCGGTTTGCCCACGCCCGACGTCAACGGCAATCTGCTGGTTGAAATCCCCGTCACCACCTACGCCGGCACCGTGGCGTTCAACGGAACGAATTACGCCGTGAACAACGCCAGCCAACTGGCGGCGTACAACGACGTGCTGGTCGCAGCACTGCAAAATGGTCAGTTGACCTCGCAGCAGGCCTACAACGACGCCTTCAATAGTGCCTTCTCCACCAGGCTTGAAGCCGTCACGTACAGCACCAACACCACGGCAGGCGACTTCACGCGCATTCCGAATGGCGATCGCTACGCGATCCTGGCTCAAGGTGCACGCGCCTCGGCCACGATCGGCACCGGCGCGCAGATCGATATCGAACGCGCCTCGGGTGCCGTGAAGGCGACCAATGGCGCCCTCGTCACCAACAACGGCACGCTGTCGGGCAATGTGATCACGCAGGTCGCGCAAATCGAAAGCGGTGCGCGCTTCGTCAACAGCGCATCCGGTGTCGTGTCTTCCGGCTATCTCGCGGGCGACAAGCTCAACACCGCCACGGCCATGCCGTTCTACTACACCGGCTCGGGCGTGATGGCCACGGGTGCGGGCACCACTGTGCAAAACAGCGGCGTCATCAACACGGCCGGCTTCGGCTATCTGTACAACACGTCGACCGGGCTGGGCTTGGCCAACGGCGCGTCGGGCAATAACAACGGCAACATCAACGTGGGCGTGAACCCGGACTACGTCACCGACGTGATCGGCGTCAATGTCAGCGGCGGCAGTTCGTTCGTCAACGCGGCCGACGGCACGATCTACATCGGCCGCGCAGCGCAATACTCGCTGTCGGATCCGAGCGTCGAGGTCAGCACGTTCGCGCCGACCTATGGCGTGCGCATCATGGACACGGGCGATTCGGCGATCAACGCAGGTCAGATCACCATCGGCTCGAAAACGCAGAATGCCGTCGCCATGTACTCCACGGCGCCACAACAGTCGCTGCTGCTCAATAGCGGCACGATCGACATCAATGGCGCCGCGGGCGGCACGCCGTTGGCCAACATCGGCATTCTGGCCGACGACAACGGCGCGGCCGGCACGGGCGCGATCGCCCGCAATGCCGGCACGATCAATGTCAACGGCGTCAATGGCGTGGGCATCAAGGTCAACGCCAACCCGAACGCACAAGCCAACGCCGAATCGACGGGCACGATCAACGTCAACGGCACTGCCGATCCGGCGAGCGGCACGCGCAACTTCGGCGTGTGGGTCGATGGTGCGGGTGCGGTGGCCAACATCAGCGGTGGCTTGAACCTCGTGGGCACGGGCGCCATCGGCGCGTTTGCACAAGACGGCGGCACGATCAATATCGCCAATGGTGCCGAGCCGAAGTTCCTGTCGAGCTCGGATCAGATCGGCGCGTACGCGTCGGGCGCGGGATCGACCATCAATGTGGCGGCGAATGCGCTGGACGTGAGTACGGCACGCTCGACGATGTTCCGCGTGGCCGATGGCGCCACCTTCAACGGTGCAGCATCGAGCCTGAACGTTTCGGGTGAAGATGCCCGTGGTGTGGTGGGTACGGGCTTGGGCACCACGGTGTCGACCGGTGCCTCGGCCTACACCGTGACGGGTGCGACGGGCGCCAACGGCGGGCCGGTGGCGATCGCCATCGAAGGCGGCGCCAACGGCACGATCGAAGCGGCGTCCAGCGTGCGGTTGAACAGCACCGGGGCGATTGCCGGCATCGTCGACGGCCAGGCGTTCGACATCACCGGCGCGGCTGCGGGCACGCCGTTGTCGACCACGTTGACCAACAACGCCGTGATTCAGTCGTCCACACCCGGTACCACAGGCTTCATCGCGCGCAATCGCGGCACGCTGGTCAACAACAATACCGTTGCGCTCACCGGCCCCGGCTCGACCGGCGTGATCGTGGGCTCGGAAGGCACCGTGCGCAACACCGGCACGATATCGGTGGCCAACGGCAACGGCGCGCTGGTGCAGGGCGCGCGTGCAAACCTGATCAACGATGGCACGATCCAGGCGGCCGACGGCATTGCCGCGGTGCATCTGACGGGCCCCGGCGCGTCGGTGGCGTTCTCGGGCGCAGGCTTGATCGATGCCGGCGGCACGGCCGACGGCATCCTGATCGACAGCACCGCCGTCGGCGGCAGCGTAACGGGTACTGCGGGCAACATCGTGATCAACGGCACCGGTATTGCCTTGAACAACCAGGCGGCGGGTGCCACGATCAACGTGACCAATACCACCGTAACCGCCAATGGCGTGGGTGCGGCCGGCATCAGTTCGTTGGGCGCCAACGGCAACATCGATATCACCGGCGGCACGATCAACGCCACCGGCGCCAATGGCGTGGGCGTGTTGGTCGGCAGCGCGGGCATGTTGACGATGTCCAATGCATCGATCAACACCTCGGGCAATTTCTCGCGGGGCGTGGTGCTCGATAGCGGCGCCACGGCTTCTTTGATGGGCGGCGAAATCACATCGAACGGGACCGGCTCTTCAGCCCTGTTCGTGACCGGCCCCACGGGCGCCGCCACCGTGACCGGCACGTCGCTCACCAGCAGCGCCGGCGTGGGCGCCACCTCGAATGCGGGCGGCGCGATTGCGTTGAACGGTACGCGCATCAACGCGGCCAGCAGCGCGGTTGCCATCACCGATACGGTGGGCAGCGGCAACCTGGCGACGGTGTCGGTCAATGGCGGCACGCTCAACGCGCAAGCGGGTAATGCGATCGACGTGAATGGTGCCCGCGCCAATATCGACATCAGCAACGGTGCGCAGCTGACGGCGTCGACCGGCACGCTGCTCAACTTCAGCAACGGTGCGCAGGCCAATGTCAACGTCGACAATACCCAGCTCGTGGGTAACCTGATCGCCGATGCAAGCAGCACGGGTGTCGTGAATCTGCGCCGTGGCACGTCGTTGACGGGTTTCATCGATCCGGTGTCGTTGACCATCGACAACACCAGCGCATGGAACGTGACCGCCAGTTCATTGCTCGACAATCTGAGCAATGCCGGTACGGTCGCTTTCGTCGCACCCACGGCCAACCCCGCGCTGGCCTCGAGCTACAAGACGATCACCGCGACCAACTACGTCGGCAACAACGGCACCATTGCACTCAATACGTTTCTGGGTACCGATAGCTCGCCCACCGATCGCGTGATCATCAACGGCGGCACCGCCACCGGAAGCACCGGCCTGAAGGTCAACAACACCGGTGGCATGGGTGGCTTGACGACCGGCAACGGCATCAACGTGGTGCAGACGACCAATGGCGGCACCACCGCAGCCAACGCCTTCCGTCTGGCCGCGCCCGTGCAGGCCGGCGCCTACGAATACTTGCTGTATCGCGGCGGCAGCGACAGCGCCGACAACTACTACCTGCGCTCGTCCTTGGGCGACGCGACCACCCCGGGCGGCGGCACCTCGCCCTCCGCACCGGTGGCGTATCGTCCCGGCGTCGCCGGCTATGTCATGACGCCGACGTTGAACCTGGATTATGGCTTTGCGAATCTGGGCCGACTGCAAGAGCGTGTGGGCGACATCGCCAGCACGGAACTCAAGCAGAAGGGCAATACCGACGGCGTGTGGGGCCGTATTGGCGGATCGGGCTTGCAAGCCGATGCCGGTCGGTTCTCGGTGCATCAACAAACGTTCTTCATGCAGTTCGGCAAGGACTGGACCCTGTCGCAGGCCCCCGACGGCGGCAGCACGCACGCCGGCGTGACGGCCAGCCTGAGCACCTCGGACGCGAAATTCCGCGATGATCAGCGCGACCTGAACATGAACCTGTCGAACAACGTGGGCAAGGTGAATACGCAGGCGCAAAGCTTGGGCGGCTACTACACCAAGTATGCGAAGGACGGCAGCTACTGGGATTCGGTGGCGCAGGTCACCCACTACCGCAACAAGTACAGCGATGTGTACGGCGGTGGCGATACGCAAAACGGCGCCGGCATTGCCCTGTCGCAGGAAGTGGGCAAGCCCTTCGCGTTGGGCAGCACGATGGCGATCGAGCCGCAGGCGCAGTTGGTTTATCAATACCTGAAGCTCAGCCGCTTCAACGATGGCGTGTCGGATGTGTCGGGCGCCAGCGACAACGCGTTGCGCGGCCGGTTGGGCGTGCGATTGTTTGCGCCGAGTCTGGACAACGCCGATCGCACCGGTGCAGGCACGCCTTACGTCACGTTGGATGTGTTGCACGACTTTGTGTCGCCGCGCAGCGTGCGGGTCGACGGCGCCAACATCAGCCCGGACTTCGGCCGCACGTGGGGTGAAGTGGGCGTAGGCATCAGTTCGAGTATCGGCAAGGGTGGGCAGCTCTATGCCGTCACGAAGCTGTCCAAGAACCTGGGCGGTGAAGACCGTCGCGGCGTCTTCGGGCAGGTGGGGTACCGCTACAGCTGGTAAGGGTGTGGGAAGGCGGTACCTTGACGCGGGCCTTAGGGTCCGCGTCATTTTTTTTGTCGATCAAGCAGGGATCCGACCGAGAACAGGCAGTGTAGAATTAGCAATCATTTTCATTCACAAAGCCGATCGCGGCCTGCCAGCTCATGTCCTCGTCCGCTTTCCGCGATGATGTTCATCACATCTATCAGGCGCACCATCCTTGGCTGCACGGCATTCTTCGTCGCAAGCTGGGCAACGCCAGCGATGCCGCCGACGTTGCCCACGACACGTTCGAGCGCTTGCTGCGGGCTGAGCTTGCCGCGCCGTTGCTCGAGCCGCGTGCCTACTTGCGTACGATCGCCGATCGGCTCATTGTTGGTCGCGCGCGACGGGGCGCGATCGAGTCAGCCTACCTGGAAACCTTGGCGGCATTGCCGCAGTCTGTGACGCCCTCGCCTGAACATCGTCTGGAGATTCTCGAGACGCTCACGCAGATCATGGGGCTGCTGGACGGACTGACGCAAACCAGCCGGCGTATTTTTCTCCTGGTGCAGCTCGATGGGCATTCATACGAGGACATCGGCGTCATGTTGGGCATGACGGCAAACGCAGTTCAGAAATCGTTTGCGCGCGCGCTGGTGCGCTGCTACAGCGCGATCTACGACGCATGACCGGCGAGGTCGTCCGCCCGCTCGTGCCTGAGCGCGAGCCGCTCGATGCGCGCGTGATTTCGCGGGCTGCCGAGTGGGTGGCCAGGCTGCACGGCGGCGGCAGCGAAGCAGACGTGGCGGCGTGCGCGCGCTGGCGCCAAGCGGATCCTGATCATGAGTTGGCGTGGCAACGCATGACGGGACTTGCCCGGGATATCGCCGCACGCGCCGAACCCATCGGAGCCGGCGTGGCATCGCAAACGTTGCGGCACGCGGCGCACCAGAATGCGCGGCGGCGCGCGTTGCACTGGATGCTCGCCACGGGCGGCGTGGGTCTGGGCGCGAGCGCGTTTGCCGTGCGCGAACCGATGAAGGTCTGGCGCGCCGATCTGCGCACGGTTCGCGGCGAACGACGCGTGGCGACCCTGGACGATGGGACACGTGTTGAACTCAACACGGACAGCGCCATCGATGTGCTCATGAGCGCCGCTCGCCGGGAGATTGTGCTGATCGCCGGTGAGATCGTCGTGACGACGGGCCGAGACGAAACCAGGCGGCCGTTTGCGGTACGCACCCGAAACGGGCTTGTGCGGCCGATAGGTACGCGCTTTCAGGTGCGCGAGATGCCCGCGCCCGATGGTCTGGTCAGAGTGGCGGTGTTTGACGGCGAAGTCGATGTAGTGCCCGTCGACGCGGCTCTGACACCTTTGCGTGTGCATGCCGGGCAGCAAACCGAATTTTCGCGCTTGCACGCGACGCCCGCAGTGTCCGCTTTGGAAACGACGCTGGCTTGGGGGCACGGCATGCTGGTGGCCGACGAAATGCCGTTGGGCGATTTCATCGCCGAGTTGAGCCGATATCGAACGGGATTTCTCCGTTGCGATCCCGCCGTTGCGGCGTTGCCGGTTATTGGCGCGTTTCCCCTCGACGATACCGATCGGGTTTTGGCGATGCTGCCGCACGTGCTGCCCGTGCGCGTGCACAGTGTGACGCGGTACTGGGTGACCGTGGGATCTGCGAAGTTGTAACGATATCGGCGGAATGTCATCTCCTGAGCGTCATCAATGGAAAGCGCACGTGTGTTTGCACCGTCGCTCTCCACTACGTCAGGAATGTCTATGTCACCCCGTCTCCAGGCTGCCGCGCGTCGGCATTATTTCCATCGAGCGTCACGCCGCGTGCCAGGTATGCAGCCAACACGATTTGCCTTATTGCTCGGCATGGGCGTCCTTGCTTCGGGCATGGCGCTGACGATGCCGGCGACGGCCTATGCGCAAGCGGTACGAAGCTTCGACGTACCGCCTGGCGGGCTGAGCCGCGCGTTGGGTGTGTTTGGGGCGCAGGCCGGCTTGATGGTGGCCGCGGATCCGGTCCTCACCGCGAACAAGAGCACATCGGGATTGACTGGCGCCTATGGCACGCAGGAGGGGCTGGCGCGCTTGTTGGCCGGCACGGGCTTGCGTGCCGTGGGACGAGGCGAGGGCGGTTATGTGCTCGCGCCCGTTTCTGCCGAGGGATCGGTGTCCACCCTGGCGCCGGTGACGGTCACCGGCGCAACGGACAGCGCGGCAAGCGAAGGCACCGGTTCTTATACGGTTGCGTCGACTCAAGCGGCAACGAAGCTGCCGCTGTCGTTGCGCGAGACGCCGCAGTCGGTCACAGTGATCACGCGTCAGCGGATGGACGACGCAGCGATGGTCAATCTCGATGACGTGGTCAACGATACGCCCGGCCTGACGCTGCGTCGCGTGGGACCTGAGCGGCCCTTGATCTATTCGCGTGGCTTCCAGGTCAAGAGTCTGATGTTCGATGGGCTGCCGACAAGCTATGACGGCGACTTCGTGGCGTCGCCCAACCTGGCCATGTACGATCGCGTGGAAGTGGTCCGCGGCGCAACCGGGTTGATGCAAGGCGCGGGAACGCCTTCGGCCAGCCTGAATCTGGTGCGCAAACGTCCAACACAGACGCCTCGCCTGGGTATCACCGCAAGTGCAGGCAGCTGGGAGAATTACAGCGCCGAACTCGACGCCGCCGGACCGATGAATTCCGCAGGCACCTTGCGCGGGCGCGGCGTGGTGACTTATCAGAACACCAATAGCTTCCGTTCAGTGGAGTCGCGCGAGAATAGTCTGCTCTACGGCATTCTCGAAGCGGATGTGTCCGACCGCACCATGGTCACCGTGGGGGGCTACTACCAGAATGCCAACAACAATACGAGTTGGGGGTCGCTGCCGGTATCGGGCGACGGCAGCGATCTGCATTTCAAGCGGTCCACGTTTCTGGGCAATGACTGGGAGTATTGGGACAAGGACACGACAAGCCTTTTCGGCGAGATCGATCATCGGTTGGGCGGGGGCTGGAAGGTGCGGCTGGCGGCGACCAAAAACTGGACGCAGCAAGCCGATCTTGCTTCATTCATCACCGGCACAAATGGGGCCTGGATTCAACGCACCGGCCTGCAGGATTCGACCTATACCCAGGACAGCTACGATATTTTCGCCAGCGGCCCTTTCAGCGCCTTCGGCCGCAGTCACGAACTGGTGCTGGGTGGCAGCATTCGCAAATCGCTGTCCGACAATAAGGGCGGGTATGCCCCAAACCGAACCAATGTCGACATCTTCAATTGGGACCCGCACCGTTATCCGAAGCCCTCGGTCAGTTACAGCTATGGCGCGCTCACCGAGACCGAGCAACAAAGCACTTATCTGACGACTCGGCTCAATCTGGCCGACCCATTGAAGCTGATCGTGGGCGCCCGCTACGACTGGTTCGACATGCATCAGGCCTTTTTGACTGGCGACGACACGTCCTACAAGGTCAATGCCAATCTGACGCGTTATGCCGGCTTGATCTACGACCTGGATGACCATCATTCGGTATACGTGAGCTACACCGATATCTTCGAGCCGCAGAACTCGCGCGACACCGCGGGCAATGTGCTCGTGCCGATCAAGGGCAAGAACTACGAAATCGGCGTCAAGGGCGAGTATTTCGGTGGCGATCTGAACACCAGTCTGGCGTTGTTCCAGATCGATCAGCAGAATCGTGCCCGTGAACTTGCGGATCAGAACAGTTGCCCGACGTTTCCCGCGAACTACTGCTACGAGGCCTCCGGGAAGGTACGCAGCCAGGGGGTGGATATGGAAGTCAATGGTGCCCTGACCTCCAATTGGCAGGTGGGCGCAGGCTACACCTACACCCAAGCCACCTATAAGCGCGACGCCAATCCGGATAACGTGGGTGAGCGCTTCGACACCAGCTTGCCGCGCCACATGCTCAAACTGAGCACGCTGTACCGCTTCGGCGGCGCATTGGAACGATGGCGCGTTGGCGCCCGCGCGTCGTGGCAAAGCGAGATCTATCAACAAGGAATGTCGCAGGGCCGTCCATTCCGGGTTCAACAGAATGGCTATGCGTTGGCCGATGCCATGGTGGGTTACCAGGCCACCAAAAACATCGACCTGCAGTTGAACCTGCGCAATATCTTCGATAAGTCGTATTACGCCGGCATCGCCGCACTGCCCGTTGGGGGACGCAGCGTCTACGGTGAGCCGCGCAGCATCATGCTGACGATGCGCGGAACGTGGTGATCGCAGATAATGAGCACCAAGCCCCTTGACTGCGTGCGGCGGGCCATGCGATTGAACCGGCCGCCGCCACCCCATGCTGAACCTGCGCCAGATCGAAGTCTTTCACGCCATCATGACCACCGGCTCTTTGAGCGAAGCGGGGCGGGTGCTGTGCGTGTCCCAACCGGCCATCAGCCGGGTGCTGGCCAGTGCCGAGAATCGCTTGAAGTTTCTGTTGTTCGAACGCGTGAAAGGGCGCTTGCAACCGACACCCGAAGCGCGATTGCTCTTTGCCGAAGCGATCGAGATCCAGGAGGGTGTGAAGCGCTTCAACATTCTCGCGCAGCGCATGACCGAAGGCATGGTCGGCCAGTTGAGCATCGTCTCCAGCCCAACCTATAGCGAATGGCTCGTGCCGCGCACGATCGGCCGCTTTCGCGCGCGGCACCCGGATGTGCAGATCAAGTACCGGTCGCTCTCCTACGATCTGATCGTGGCGCAGGTGCTGTTGGGTCATGCCGATCTGGGCATTCTTTCTACCGAGCCCACGCAGGGCGGCAGCCTCGCCGCCAAGGAGATCGGGCAGAGCGAAGTGGTGTGCGCGCTGCCGGTGGGCCACGCCTTGGCGCAGCATGCCGTGATTGCGCCCGGCGATCTGGTGGGGCACACCTTCATCGGCTTCAATCCGAATTCGCCGTATGGGCAATTGACCAACGATTTTCTGAAGCTGAGCGCCGGCCCGCGCATTCCCGATATCGAAGCCACCTCCACCCCTGAAGCAGTGGCATTGGTGCGCCAGGGGGTAGGCGTGGCGCTGATCGATCCGTATGGGCTGCCGCCCGGTCCGCTGGATGACATCGTGCTCAAACGCATCGATCCTGCACCCACGCACAAGATCTACGTGGTGCATGCGCGCACGCAGCCGTTGTCCAATCTCGCCAAAGGTTTCATGGCAACGTTGCGTCATGTGCTCCAGAACGACCATTCGCCGTTGGACGCCATGATCCCGCGCGTTCCAGGTCCGGGTTAACCCGGAAGTGCGTTGCGGATCGTCGAAATTGCGGCGGTCGCAACGATCACTGTTTGAGGGGTATCCCCCACATCGTGTTATCGACAAGGGCGACATGTCCGAGTCACAACACCTGTAAAACCAATATAAAACAACGTATTAGCGCGTTCGTCCCGATTGTTGCGGTGCATCGTCACCGCGCAGCGGACGCGATTTACGCGCGCCGATGCGCGCGGCATGATCCAGGCTTGTCTCCTCTCTTGCAGGCTGTCGATCATGTCCAGAAACATCACCGTTGCCGCGGCTCAGCTCGGGCCCATTCAAAAAGCCGAAGGCCGCGATGTGGCTGTGGGCCGCATGGTGCGCTTGCTCGAGCACGCGCATCGGCGCGGTGCACAAGTGGTGGTGTTTCCCGAACTCGCGCTGACGACTTTTTTCCCGCGCTGGTACCACGAAGATCGCGCCGAGGCCGATCGCTGGTTTGAGGAAACGTTGCCGTCGCCTGCCACCCAACCCTTGTTCGATGCGATCCGCAAATACGGCATCACGATTCAATTGGGCTACGGCGAGATCGCCAATGAGGCCGACGACACCGGCGTGGTGCGGCGGCGTCACTTCAACACCTCGGTGGTGATCGCGCCGTCGGGCGACATCATTCTCAAGTACCGCAAGGTGCACCTGCCGGGGCACGTCGAGTACGCGCCCACGCGCACGGTCCAGCATCTGGAGAAACGCTACTTCGAAGTGGGCAATCTGGGCTTCCCGGTGGTGCGCGCACCGGCAGGCGATCTGGATGGCGTCAACATGGGCATGCTCATCTGCAACGATCGGCGCTGGCCTGAAGCCTGGCGGGTGCTGGGTCTGCAGCAAGTGGAGCTCGTCATGCTCGGCTACAACACGCCCAGCCTGAACATGGAAAACCGCGGCTTCGAAGCGCACCACCTGCGTGTGATTCACTCGCAGTTATCGATTCAGGCGGGTTGCTATCAAAACAGCTGCTTCGCTGTGGCGGTGGCCAAAGCCGGTACCGAAGACGGTCATGAGCTGTTTGGCCATTCGGTCATCGTCAATCCGCAGGGCGAGATCATGGCGCAGGCCACGAGCTGGAGCGATGAGCTGATCGTTGCCGATTGCGATCTGGATATGTGCCAGCTCGGGCGCTCGACCATCTTCAACTTCGAGGCGCACCGCCGCGTTGAAGCCTACCGCCGCATCACCGAGCAAACGGGCAGCGTGGCGCCGCCCGTGTGGACGCCGCCCGCCGCATAAGGGCACATTCCCATGTCACACGTTTTTCAAACGCCGCCCGCTGCCTTGCCAAGGCGTGCGCCGCCGCTCTCGATCGAACACGAAATGCTGGGCCCGATGCGCGTGCCCGTTTTCGCCGACGTCGAACGCGCCGCCCTGGCCATCGCCCCGCATGTGCGACATACCCCGCTGTTGCGCAGTCCGGTGCTCGATGCGCTGGTGGGCGCGCCGGTGTATCTCAAGGCCGAGTGCCTGCAGATCACCGGATCGTTCAAGGCCCGCGGCGCCTTCAATGCGTTGCTCGCGCTGTCGCCCGAACAACGCAAGCGCGGCGTGGTCGCCTACTCGACGGGCAACCACGGCCAAGCCATTGCTTGGGCGGCGCAGCAGTTGGGCGTGGCCGCCACCATCGTGATGCCGGTGGATGCGCCGAAGAACAAGATCGCCAAAGCGCTCAAGCAGGGCGCGCGGGTGGTGCATTACGACCGCACCCGCGAAAGCCGCGAAACGATCGGCATGGCGCTGCTTGCTGAGACCGGCGGTGTGCTCGTGCCGCCAGGCGACCATCCCGATGTGCTCGCGGCGCAAGGCACCGTGGCGCTGGAAGCATTGCGCGCGCTGCCCGATGGCGTGGCGGGCGAGCTGGGCCTCTTTGCCGCACCGTGCGGTGGCGGAGGGTTATCTGCCGGCTGCGGTCTCGTGATCGAGTCGCTGGCGCCGCAGGCCCGCATGATGGCCGTGGAACCTGCGGGCTTCGACGACACCGTGAGGTCGCTGGCCAGCGGGCGTCGTGAGCACAATGCGCCCGATGCGGTGTCGCTGTGCGACGCGCTGCAAGCCGCCACGCCGGCCGAGTTGCCCTACGCCATCAATAGCCGTTTTCTGCACGCCGCTGTGGCTGTTACTGACGATGAGGTCGCCCACGCCATCCGCTTCGCGCTCGAAGAGCTGCGTATGGTGGTGGAGCCCGGTGGGGCCGTGGCGCTGGCGGCATTGCTGGCCGGCAAACTAACGCTCAACGGCCGCCCAGCCATCGTCGTGCTTTCGGGCGGCAATATCGATACCGCTTTACTCGCCAGGATGCTCGACGTCACCGTTTGAAGTGACGCGGTCGTTCTGTTTTTGCTTTACCCATAATCTTCCAAGGTGAAAAAATCATGTCCCACTCGACCTCCCGCATGTTGCGGTGGCTCGCAGCGCCCCTGGCCGCCATGCTTATCGGCGGCACGGCCGTTGCCGCCTATCCCGAACGTGCCGTCACCATCATCGTGCCGTTCAATGCGGGCACCACCCCGGATATCCTTACCCGCATGCTGGCCGACTCGATGTCGCGCGATCTGGGGCAGTCGGTGGTGGTCATGAATCGCGTAGGCGCATCGGGCATCATCGGCACGCAGGCGGTGATCAATGCGCCGCCGGATGGCTACACGATCGGCTTTGCCAATGCGGCCACGCTGGCCATCAATCAATCGCTCTACAAGAAGCTGCCGTACGACGCCGACACGCAATTGCAGCCGGTGGCAGAAACGGGTTCGGTACAGAACGTGTTGGCGGTGCGCACGGCGCTCGGCGTGAATTCCGTGGCCGAATTGATTGCGTATGCCAAAGCCAATCCCGGCAAGCTTACGGTGGGTTCGGGTGGCAACGGCACGACCGGCCACTTGAGCGCCGAGATGTTCAAAGCCATGGCAGGCGTATCGATCATGCACGTGCCCTACAAGGGCGGGCTGGAAGCCGATCTGGCCTTGTTGCGCGGCGAGGTCGATCTGGTGTTTGAAAACGTCGCGTCGATCCTGCCTTACCTGAGCAACCCGTCGGTGAAGCCCTTGGCCGTGACGGGCACCGTGCGCGATTTCACGTTGCCCGACTTGCCCACGATGGCTGAGTCAGGATTGAAGGGATATCAAGCGGTGGCGTGGACCGGGTTCGTGGCCCCCGCTGCCGTCGACAGGAAAATCGCCGATCGGTTGAACCAGTCGGTGAACAAAGCGCTCGAAACTCCCGAGATCCAGGCGCGCCTGAAGAGCCTGGCGATTTCCGTCACGCCGGCGCCCACCGATGCCTTGTTCAAGCGGGCCGTGCGTGAACGTCCGATCTGGGCCGAAGCCGTCAAAAGCTCCGGCGCCGTTGTCGATTAATGAGAGGAAATAGATGACTGCATTCGATATCGTCGTCAGGCACGGCCTGCTTGTGGATGGCACCGGTGCGCCGCGGCGCCACGCCGACGTGGGCATTGTGGGACGCCGCGTGGCGGCCATCGGTGACCTCTCCGGCGCGGTGGGGGCGATCGAGATCGATGCCACCGCGCGCGTGGTGGCGCCGGGCTTCATCGACGCGCACACGCATGACGATCGCTATCTGATGCTGTCGCCGGAGATGCCGGCCAAATTGAGCCAAGGGGTGACCACGGTGGTCACCGGCAACTGCGGCATCAGTCTCGCGCCGTGGCGCGCCCCTGCCGATGCCACGGTGCCGCCGCCGCTCAACCTCCTGGGCCAGGATCCGGCAGCATTCCGCTTCGGCGACTTCGCGACCTATCTCGCCGCGTTGGAAGCGCAGCCGGCAGCCGTCAACGCCGCCTGCCTGGTGGGCCACACCACCCTGCGCGTGGCCGCGATGGCGAGCCTGGACCGCACGGCCACTGACGCCGAAATCGCGGCCATGCAGGCGCTCTTGCACGAAGCGATGACGAGTGGCGCCATCGGGCTCTCGACCGGTGCAGCCTATCCCACGGCGATGCCTGCAAGCACCGCCGAGTTGACCGGCGTGGCGAGCGTGCTGCGCCAGTTCGATAGCGTGTACGCCACGCATATTCGCGACGAGGGCGACAAGATTTTCGACGCGCTCGACGAAGCCTTTGCCGTGGGCGCGGCGGGCAGTGCGCCCACCGTGATCTCGCATCACAAATTGATCGGGCCGCGCAATCATGGTCGTTCGACCGAGACGTTGGCCCACATCGCGCAGGCCATGACGCGCCAGCCGGTGGGGCTGGACTGCTATCCCTACACCGCAGGTTCGACGATCTTGCGACGCGACCGGCTGCCGGTCGCCAGTCGTGTGATCGTGACCTCTTCGGTGCCGCATCCCGAGTACGCCGGATTGGATCTGGACGACATCGCAGCGCGCATGGGCCTCTCGCCCGAAGACACCGTGGATGCGCTGCAACCAGCGGGTGCGATCTATTTCCTGATGGACGAAGCGGATGTGCAACGCATTCTGGCGTATCCGCCCACGATGATCGGCTCGGATGGCCTGCCGCACGACACTGCGCCGCACCCTCGGCTGTGGGGAACATTTGCACGCGTGCTGGGACACTATTGCCGCGATATCGGGCTTTTTACGCTCGAAGCCGCCGTACACAAAATGAGCGGCCTCACCGCCGCCACCTTCGGGCTGCCCGCGCGCGGCGTGCTCAAACCAGGCTACTTTGCCGACATCACCATCTTCGATCCCGAGACGATCATGGATCGCGCCACCTGGGGCGCGCCGACGTCGAGGTCCGTGGGTATCGATATGGTGATCGTCAACGGTGTGGTGAGCTGGCGCGGCGACGCCGCCACGGGCGCGCGCGCCGGTGCGGTGATCCGGTTGACGGATGACGTGGCAGTGTAGAGGGCGCGGCTCCGGTGTGCCTGCCGGATTGAGATGTTTTGCTGGTAGTCTTGTCAGCCGCAAGGGCGCGGTTCGCGCCTCGCTTTCAAACACACAGTGAAAATCACCATGACGAATCCCATGTATAACGCCTCCGTGCCCGTGTTCAAACAAATGCTCACGGCACTCTCCGACGTGCTCAAGAAGGCCGAAGCGCACGCCGAAGAGAAGAATATCGACCCTAACGCTTATCTGCAGGCGCGTCTCTTTCCGGACATGTTTCCGCTGGTGCGCCAGGTGCAAGTCGCCGCCGATTTTTCGAAAGGCGTGACCTCGCGTCTGGCCGGTGTGGACGTGCCCAAGTGGGACGACACCGAAACCACGTTCGACGAGTTGCAGGCGTTGATCGCCAAGGCGCTGGATTACATCGGCGGCTTCCAACCCGAGCAGTTCGCGCAAAGCGATTCGCGCGAGATCGTGTTGCGCCCCAATACGCCGAAAGAGAAGAAACTGGTGGGCACCGTCTACCTGCACCAATACGGCTTGCCGCAGTTCTTTTTCCACGTCACCACCGCTTACGCCATTCTGCGCCACAACGGCGTGGAAATCGGCAAGCGCGATTACATGGGCGCTTACTGAGTCCGAGCCGCGTCGAGTTCCGCCAGAATCGCGGCATAGCGGGATTGGGCGATGGCCTGGGCGTCGTTGTAGCGGCTATTGCCGTGCGCATCGATCGCCACGGTAAGCGGGCCCAATCCTTCGACGCGCAGGCGTACCAGGCGGTAGTGGGTGAGCATATCCGGCCAGCCCACTTGCAGCACCTCGCGAATCGCGTCGGAATGCAGGGCGGCGCCGCCGCCCAGAAAGGAAAGGTACACGCAGCCTGTGTCGCGCATCGCGTCCACGCTGTGCTGATCCAGGCCGCCTTTGCCCCCTACGGCGTGCAGCGACAACGCCCGGATCAACCGCGGCATGTGCGGATTGAAGCGCGTGCTGGTGGTGGGATTCATGTACAGCACATCGAAGCCCTCGGGCGTGTCGCGGCTGAAACTGCCTAGATGGAACAGGCAATGCCCGTCCAACGGCATCGGCAACGGCTCTGCGCCGTCAACGCATCGCAGCAGGCGTTCGTGGGTGGGAATGCCGGCCGTGGCGGTAATCTCGCCGTCGATGATTACCTGGTCGCCCGCGCGCAGTTCGCGGGCTTGATCGGCGGTGAGGGGAAAAGTCAGGCGGTGCGTGCGCAATGTCATGCCGTCACTCCACGATCTCGACGTCGCCCGAATTGTGCAGCCGGGCGCGGGTGCGGCGATTGATCCAGCAGTTGAAACTGACGGCAACGGGCGTAAAGCCATGGCCGGCGGCGTAGTTGATGTTGACGGCGAACGCTGTACTGTCGCCACCGGTGCCCATTGGGCCAAACCCCAGTTTGTTCACTGCCTCGGTCAGCCGGCGTTCCATGTCGGCCACCATGGGTTCGGGATGGAACGTGCCGATCGGCCGCAAGGTGGCTTCCTTCGACATCTTGGCGGCGTAGTCGAACGACCCGCCAATGCCCACGCCGATCACCACGGGTGGACAGGGTTGCGAGCCGGCGCGGATCACCGTGTCGAGCACAAAGCGTTCGATGGTGGCCAGATCGGGAAAGCTGAAAATCTCCAGTGCCGCCCAACGGCCCGATCCCAGCGCCTTGGGCGAACACGTGATATCCATCACATCACTGCCATCCACCATGTCGAACGTCACGATAGGCATGCCAGGCCCGCGATAACCGCGCGCCTGCGTCAACGGGTGGGTCACGTGCGGCAGCAGCGGGGGATCGATCGTGGCCACCAGTTCATCGAAGCCGTCAGTGATGGCCGCACGGACATTGCCGCTGAATTGCGCCTGGGCGCCCACGCGCACGAAGTACACGGGCACACCGGCATCCGAGCAGATGAAACGGTTGCCTGCCGCTGCCGTGTCGGCGCTTTTCAACATGATGCGCAACGTGTGGCGGGCAGTGTCGTCGCCATCGCGTTCGCTCATGGCGGCCAGCGCTTGGCGTGTATCGGCCGGAATCCCGCGCAGCGATCGGTCGTACAACCCGGCCGAGACGCGCTTGATGGTGTCGTAATCGATCATGCCACCCCCAGTCGCGAGGGAAAGTAGCGAAACGCGTGCGCGGCCATGATGCGGTCTCCGTCGATCGCCGGCGTGAATCGCCGGTCGGGTTTTGTGCCAACGCCCAGGGGGCGTCTGGCACTTTTATAGACGGGTTAGCCCGCCATCAGCCAGGGCGACGGCAGCAATTCTGCTTTGCTGGGCGTCAGGCGACCGGGCGCGAGGCTGCGTGTGCCGAGCCCCTCCGTATCAGCCTCAACCCGTGTCGAAAACCGCCCGCTGCGGGCATGACCGGCCCGATGTGCGATAAGCTCTGGGGTTCCCTTTCGGGACTTACCCTCCCATTTGATCTGCAGATCCATGTCCAGTCTTATTGTTCACGGCGGTACGCCGCTTCGTGGTCGCATTACCCCCTCGGCCAACAAAAACGCAGTGCTTCCGGTGCTGTGCGCCACATTGTTGACGCGTGAGCCGTTGCGGTTGCACGGCGTGCCCGACATCACCGATGTGCGCAAGATTCTCGATATCTTCCGCACGCTGGGCAGCGATGTGCAGATGGACCACGAAAGCGGCACGCTGGCGCTGCATCATCGCGACACCGCATTCGATCCCACGTGCCATCGTTTGCCGGAAGAGATGCGCTCGTCGATCATGCTTGTGCCGCCACTGCTGGCGCGCTTCGGCGTGGCGCGTCTGGAAGACAATGTGAAGGGCTGCACGCTGGGCGTGCGCGAGATCGATCCCCACGTGGAAGTGTTTCGCCGCTTTGGCGGCGAGGTCGGGCGCGAAGACGGGTCGCTCGTGGTGCGTTGCGATGGTCGATTGACCCCTACCGATCACTGGCTCGATTACGCCTCGGTCACCACCACCGAAAACTTCGTCTTGTGCGCGGCAGCGGCCGGCGGCGTGTCGACGCTCACCAATGCGGCTTCAGAGCCGCACGTGCAGGAGTTCTGCCGATTCATGTCGATGATCGGCGTGAAAATCGACGGCATGGGCACGTCGCGCTTGACCGTGCAGGGTGGCGCGGCACTCACGGGCGGCGAATTCCGTTTCGATGAAGACTTTCACGAGATCACCACGTTCCTGGCGCTCGGCGCCATCACGGGTGGCGATATCGTGGTGCGCAACAGCGCGCCGGAAAACTTCCCGTTGATCGATCGCACCTTTGCCAAGTTCGGCGTCACGATCACGCATGAAGACGGCTGGTCGCGCGCAAGCTGCGCCGGACCGCTCAAGGTGCAAACGCCGTTTACCAGCAATGTGCTCACCAAAGTCGAAGCCGCACCGTGGCCGTATTTCCCGGTGGATCTGTTGCCCATCTTCATCGCCCTGGGTGTACGTGCGGAAGGCAATGCGATGTTCTGGAACAAGGTGTATGACGGCGCGCTGGGCTGGACCGGTGAACTTACCAAGTTCGGGGCGCATGTGTTCTCGTCCGACCCGCATCGCTTGATTACCTTCGGCGGCAATCCGCTGTCGCCCGCAGTTGTGGAGAGCCCCTACATCATCCGCGTCGCAATCGCGTTGTTCATGGTGGCCGCCAGCATCGACGGCCGTTCGGAAATTCGCAACGCCACGCCGATTCGCCGTGCGCATCCGCACTTCGTCGAGAACCTGCGCAGCCTGGGCGTGCAAGTGGAGTGGGCGGCGGAAGATTAATGATGACCATTACGATCAACGACGATCTGCGTGCTTACATCGATCCGCTCACGCCGGACGAGTATGCCGCGCTCGAACGCAGTCTGCTCTCCGAGGGATGCCGCGATTCGCTGGTGCTGTGGGGCGATCTGCTGGTGGATGGCCACAACCGCTACGGTATCTGCCAAAAGCACGGCATCGCGTTCAACACGGTGCAAAACACCTCGTTCAAATCGATGGACGATGTTCATCTCTGGATGATCGACAACCATCTGGGGCGCCGCAGCGTATCGGATTTTCAGCGCGGTGTGCTTGCGCTGCGCAAGAAAGAGATCGTGTCGGCCCGCCTGGCGCAAGCGAAGCTGAAGCCTGCGGCAACGCATGAGGCTGATGCCGCTACTGGCGATGAGCCGGCATCGGCCGCTGCCGGCGTTGCGGTCGAAAGCGAACCGCCTTGGACGCGCGACGTGGTGGCGCGCGCCGCTCGGGTGAGCAATGCCACGCTGAACCAGATCGAGAAGATTCAAAAGACGGCCGCGCCCGAGTTGGTGGGCGCTGTGAAGTCGGGCGTGATTTCGATCAATGCCGCGGCGGCAGTCGCCTCATTGCCGAGCGACAAGCAAGTGGCTGCAGTTGCGGGCGGCAAGAAAGAACTGCGCGAAGCCGCCCGCCAGGTGCGCGAGGCACGGCAACCGGCCAAGCCCAAGCCCGACGTGGAAGCCCCGCCCGAGGATGCCACCCCCGACCAGTTGGAGATCCATCGGTTGACGGTGCTGGTGGCCGAGCTGAAGGATGAACGCGATCAATTGAAGAAGAAGGTGCAGCATCTGACGATCGCATTATCGGAAGCGCGCGGCGGCGAATAAGGCGCCGCGCACCAGGCGCGCGATTGCGGTCCCGTTCTTATTGCTCCGCCACGCGATGGCATACGCCGACGCCGCACTACCTCTCGCAGCCGCTCAGATCGGCAGGCCCTTCGCACGCAAGACGGCATCGAAACGCTCGGGATCCGAAGTGTTCGCCTGGTTGCCCGCGCGTATCTTGGCTTCCTTCTGCAAATGTAGGCGCGTTTTGTTCAGGATATCGTCGACCTCGGCGAGCGGCACGGCGATGACGCCATCCGCATCGCCCACGATCAGGTCGCCGGGCATGACCACCAGGCCGGCGCAGGCGATCGGGATATTGATCTCGCCGGGGCCGTCCTTGCTGGGGCCGCGATGTGTGTGGGCGCGCGCGAAGATGGGCATGCCGTCTTCTGCCCATTCGTTCAAATCTCGGATGGCGCCGTCGATCACAAGGCCGGCAAGCTTGCGCGCCAGGCAGGTGGTGCGCATCAATCCGCCCACCAGCGCCTGCGTCACATCGCCGCCGCCGTCGATCACCAGCACGTCGCCGGGTTGCACCAGCGTGAGCGCCTTGTGGATCATCAAGTTGTCGCCCGGGCGCACCCTTACCGTAAAGGCGGGTCCGCACAGCGTGGTGTCCAAACGCGCGTGATAGCGCGTGAGATCTAAGGCGCCGATATTGCGGCTCATGGCGTCGCCGATCGCTGCAACCGGCAGCGACGCATATGCCGCCACGGTGGCGGGCGCGGGGCCCGTCACGCGAGGATTGATCCGCCAACCGGCAGGCCAATCGACGGGGTGTTGCGCGGGGCGTTCGGTGCGAGGATCGGTAACGGTCATGGCGATGCTTACTCGGGTTTGATGTCGGCGTTTTTGACCAGACCGCCCCATTTGGTTTTATCCGCTGCCAGGAAGGCCGCGAACTCGGCGGGCGTGCTGCCGATGGGTTCGATGCCATCGGCCAGCAAACGGTCGCGCACGGCGGGTTCTGTCAGCACTTGTGCCAGTGCTTTCTGCAGCGTGGCGATGGCGTCGTCCGGCACGCCGCGCGCCGTGCACAGCCCCGTCCACGGGATGGGATCGAAACCGGGCAGACCGGCCTCGCTGGTCGTGGGCAGATTGGGCAAGCTGGGCAGACGATGGGCGCTGACCACGGCCAACGCGCGCAAGCTGCCCGAATTGACCTGCGGCATCGAACTCACCGCCTGGTCGAACATCAGCGACACGCGGCCGCTCGTCAGATCGACCATGGCTTGGCCGGCGCCTTTGTAGGGCACGTGCACGATATCGATATTGGCCTTGCTGCGCAGCATCTCACCGGCCAGGTGCGCGGTCGTGCCGTTGCCCGACGACGCAAAATTGACTTGATTGGGATGGCTCTTGGCGTAGTCGATGAACGTCTTCACGCTGGTGGCCGGCAAGTCTTTGTTCACCAACATCAGGTAAGGCGTATTGCCGATCTGCGTAATAGGGGCGATATCGTTCACATCGAACGGCATGCGTTGCGGCAGGAACGGCTGAATCGACAGCGTGCCGGTGGTGCACATGAATATGGTGTGGCCATCGGGCGGGGCTTTCAGCACGACATCGGCCGCGATATTGCCGGCAGCACCCGGGCGGTTCTCGACCACGACCTGCTGCTTGAGCACATCGCCCAATTTCGGCGCGAGCAGCCGCGCGATGATGTCGTTCGAGCCGCCAGGTGCGAAGCCCACGATCAGCCGGATCGGCTTGGTGGGATAGGTTTGCGCCGAAGCCGTGCTCGCTGCGGTGACCCCTGCCACGGCAGTGGCGAGTGCAGCGATGAGTGTGTTGAGTTTCATTATTTTCCCCTTGATTTTTGACGACAGGCCGAGCTTGGCCGGGCATGCAACGCGATCCCGCAGCGCCTCATGCACGGCACGAAAAACTAGTCGAGTTGTGCGCGTGCCAGCGCGATGCGGCGGCAGCCTTCCAGCAATTTTTCTTCGTTGGCGGCAAACGAAATGCGGAAGTGCGCGCCGATGCCGTAGGCACTTCCTTGCAGCACGGCAAGATTCTGGGCGTTGAGCAGGTGCATCACCCAGTCGTCGCTATTGGCAATCACTTGGCCCTCGGGCGTGCGCAGGCCAAATAGCGCGTCGCAGGACGGAAACACATAAAACGCGCCGTCCGGGCGCGCGCAGGTGATGCCGTCGATCTGGTTGAGCGCATCGACGATCAGATTGCGACGCGTCTCGAACCGCTGCTTGTTGACGGTGATGAAGTCTTGCGGACCGGTCAGCGCCGCCAACGCGGCGGCCTGGCTGACCGATGCAGGGTTGGACGTGCTTTGCGACTGCAGCTTCGTCATTGCCTTGATCAGTGCCGCGGGCGCACCGGCATAGCCGATACGCCAACCCGTCATGGCATACGCCTTGGAGACGCCGTTGATCGTCAACGTGCGCTCCTTGAGTTCGGGGGCGACCTGCGCGATCGTGTCGAAGCTGCGCCCGTCGTAGAGCAGGTGTTCGTAGATGTCGTCGGTGAGTATCCAAACGTGCGGGTGCCGGTTGAGCACATCGGCCAGGGCGACGAGGTCATCGCGCGAATAATTGGCGCCGCTGGGATTGTTCGGACCGTTGAGTACCAGCCAGCGGGTGCGCGGGGTGATTGCGCGCTCGAGCGCGTCGGGCTGCAGCTTGAAGCCTTGTTCGGCACGGCCTTCGATAATGACGGGTACGCCATCGGCCAGCAGTGCAATGTCGGGATAAGACACCCAGTAGGGTGCCGGCACGATCACCTCGTCGCCAGCTTCCAGCGTACACATGAAAGCGTTGAAAATGATCTGCTTGGCGCCTGCGCTCACGATGACTTCATCGGCGTTGTAGTCGAGGCCGTTTTCGCGCGCGAATTTCTCGCGGATCGCTTCGCGCAGTGCCGCCGTGCCGCCCACATCGGTGTAGCGCGTTTGCCCGGCTGTCATGGCGCGTGTGGCAGCTTCGCGGATATGCGCCGGCGTATCGAAATCGGGCTCGCCTGCGGTCAGGCCGACGATGTCGCGACCTTCTGCCCGCAAGGCGCGCGCGCGTTGTCCAGCCATCGAGCTGGGCGAGGGTTTGATGCGGTTCAGCCGCGAGGCAATATGTAGCATGATGGTGCACATTCACTGAAGAGGTCGATATCGGGCATTATCCGCACTGCCCCGACATCTTTGAAACGAGAAATTCGCATGCGCCGGTATTCCTTTTCGTCGTGCCAGATCCGGTGCCAGGGTGCGCCCGGCCAGGGTCGCATGCGGTGTGAGCACACGTCATGAACGTCACCTTCAAGCAGCTCGAAGCGCTATATTTCAGCGTGCGCTTGGGCAGCTTCAGCGCTGCTGCGGCGCATTTGAATACCACCCAATCGGCGATTTCCAAGCGGGTGAGCGATCTCGAAGACGAGCTCAACGAGCGCTTGCTGCATCGTCTGGCCGGCGGGCTGACGGCAACGCCTTGCGGTGCGCGCATTTTTCCCCTGGCCGAGGAAGCGATGCGCCTGCGCCAACGGGTGGGATTGGAAGCCGGGCGCTCGCCGGTCTGGCAGGGCCGCTTCCGGTTGGGCGTCACGGAGTTGACGGCGTTGACATGGCTGGGGGCGCTGGTACGTGCGCTGCATGACCGTCATCCCGGGCTCACATTGGAGCCGGTGGTCGATGCGGGGATGAGCTTGTTCGATATGCTGCGCGCCCGCGAACTGGATATGGCGATCATGCCCGGCGTATTCTGGGGCGAGGACTTTTGCGCGACCCGGATCGGGCAGGTCGACAACGTATGGATGGCAAGCCCCGCGCTCGATATTCCCGACCGGCCGTTGAAGCCGCACGAATTCGAGCAATATCCGGTGCTGGAACAGTCCAAGAGCTCAGGCAAGAATCACTTCTACGAGGCCTGGAAAGCCGAGCACGGCTTTCGCTTCAACCGGATTTTCTCAACCAACAGCTTGAGTGTGTTGAGCGAGTTGGCCATCAGTGGGTTGGGCATCAGCCAATTGTCGATCGAGTATTTCCAGCCTGAATTGGACGAAGGGCTGTTGCGCGTGGTGCGCAGCGATCCGATGCCGCCGGCAATGGTGTACAGCGCGGTGTACCACGCCGACGGTCTGGATGAGCGGCAAGTGAAGGTGGCTGAATTGGCGGCATCACTCTGCGATTTTTCCAAGCGTGCACGCGATCGGCGCGCAACGTAAACCTCAAGAATTGCCATTCAAAAGCCAATTGTATTTTTTGCTTAAAGGTCTTCTGCGTTAGCCGTAAACGGGCTTTCGATTCATTTCGATCATCCCGCGGAGAATGTATGAAACACCTGAAGATTGGCCTACGTCTGGGGATCGCGTTCGCGGTGATGATCGTGCTGTTGGTGGCGGTGGCATTGGTTGGCGTCAACCAGCTCAATGCACAGGATCGCCAGGCGAACGAGGTCACTGGCGATATCCTGCCCAAGCTCGCAGCCGCCAGAACGCTGCTCTACATCTCAGCCGATAACGCGCGTTTGGTACGCAACATCGTTCTCGCTACCGACGGCGCATCGATGGGAGCCAGTAAGTCGGCGCTCGATGCCGCACAGGCACGCGCAACTGAGGCCACGGCCACGCTCGACAAGCTCGTGGATACCGATGAGGGGCGCGCGATCTTTGCCGCGATTCAAGTGAATCAACGCGCTTATCGCGATTTCACGGCGCAGGTGGTCAACCTCGCGCTTGAAAACGAGAACAGCGCTGCCACCGCAGTCCTATTTGGTGCGGGACTGCGAACGCAGACCGACTACGTGGCCGAGTTGCAAAAGATGGTCGATCTGCAGAATAGATTCATCACCGACGGCGCCACGGCCTCGCATGAGAATGCCGTGCAGGGCATGACAACCATGATCGTGGTAGCGGTCGTGGCCGTTATCGCAGGGGTTCTGGGCGCGATCTACATGACCCGCTCAGTGACGGGGCCGCTGGGTTTGGCGGTCGAGTCAGCCAATCGCGTGTCCAACGGCGATCTGGGCGTTGCCGTACCGGAAGGCGCGCGCGACGAAACGGGGCTGTTGCTCAACGCCTTGCAGCGCATGCAGCAAAGCCTGCTCTCCACGGTGGGTACGGTGCGCGAAAATGCCGGCAATGTGGCGTTGGCCAGCGCCGAGATCGCGCAGGGCAATACCGATCTGAGCGAACGCACCGAAGAACAGGCGGCCGCGCTGGAGCAAACGGCGGCCTCGATGGAGCAGTTGGGCAGCACCGTACGGCAAAACGCCGATAACGCCCAGCAGGCCAATCAGTTGGCCATGCAGGCGAGCACCTCGGCGGTGGTGTGTGGCGATGTGGTGGGCGAAGTGGTCGAAACCATGAAGGGCATCAATGAAAGCTCCAAACGTATCGTCGACATCATCGCGGTCATCGATAGCATCGCCTTCCAGACCAATATTCTCGCGCTCAATGCTGCGGTGGAAGCCGCGCGGGCCGGCGAGCAAGGCCGCGGCTTTGCCGTGGTCGCCAGCGAAGTGCGCAACCTGGCTCAGCGCAGTGCCGATGCGGCCAAAGAGATCACGGCATTGATCACCACGAGCGTATCCAAGGTCGAGCTGGGTACCGCGCAAGTCGATCGAGCCGGGGCGAGCATGGGCGAGGTCGTGTCGTCGATCCGCCGCGTGGCTGACATCATGGGCGAGATCAGTGCGGCCACCACGGAGCAAAGCCAGGGCGTGGCGCAAGTAAGCCAGGCCGTCAATCAGATGGATCAGGCCACGCAGCAAAACGCGGCACTGGTAGAAGAAAGCGCGGCGGCGGCGGCTGGTTTGAAGGATCAGGCCGAGGCGCTGGTGCATGCGATGGCGGTGTTCAAGCTCGGCAGCCATACTGCTGCTGCAGCTGCCAATGCGGCGGGCAAGCCCGCTGCGCTGATCGGGATGTCGCGAAACGCTTACGCGTAGATGACTGCCGAAGCGGCTAAACCGGATAATGGGCTAAACCGGATAACGGGCTAACGGGCTAAACGTCTAACCGGCTAATTGGCTTGAGTAACTTGAGTGGCTTGAGCGGCTAAACCGGCTTGAGCGGCAAATGTGGGGGGCGAGGCAACTTCACTTTGATGACGTCGTCTTCAAACACCTCGCCGCCTTTGATCACGATCGCCATCACCCCGCATTTGCGCACGAGTTCGCCTTGCGCATCTCGGTCGAGCACTGCTGCCGTCAAGCCGCGTTGGTAGCCGTCCAGCTGGCGGCACGGGTTACGCAAACCGGTGATCTCGATCACGGCCGCCTTACCCAAAGTGAGTCTCGTGCCTTGAGGCAGCGCCAACACATCCAGTCCGCGCGTGGTGACGTTTTCTCCCAGGGTGCCCGGGTCGACGCGAAAACCGGCGGCACGCAGTTCATCCAGCAATTCGGCATGAATCAGATGCACCTGGCGCAGATTGGGCTGATGCGGGTTCGCGGCCACACGCGAGCGATGCTGCACCGTGATGCCCGCGTGGGCGTCGCCGCTCACGCCTTGTCCTGCCACCAGCGTGATCATGGGCACCGGCCACTTCGTGAATCCATGGCGCGCATCGAGGCTGACCGAGACGATGTGGGGGACGTGATCTGTAGCGGGATGGGCGTCGAGTCGATTGGGTGGCATGGCAAGAGGGCGTGACAATAAGGGATGTGGCGATAAGCGGGTGCGAAGGGCAGCAAGGGAGCGTGCGCTTGGATCCCGCTTGCCTCATACGATAGCTGACTGCCATGACTGCCATGACTGCCATGACTGCAGCGTGAATAGCGGGATCGGCCTTCGCGTCCTTCGAAAGCCAACTGGCGACAACGTCGGCAAACGTAACCAAATGGCAAATTGAGAAGATTCGGTAATACCAGCTAAATGTTTCGCCAGACCGGTCGTAAACCGCATTCCTATTACTTTTGAATGCCGGCAAGTCTCCATGAAGAATCTAAAGATCGGCCTGCGTCTCGGCATTGCGTTCGCCGCGATGATCGTGCTCATCGTGGTCGTCGCAATGATGGGCGTAGCGAAGATGCGCGCACAGGAAGACCAGACCACGCACATCACCTCCAACCTTGTGCCAACCTTGTCAGCCTCCAACGAGCTGTCGTATCACGCCGTGGATATCGCGCGTATCGTGCGTAATCTGATTTTGCTTACCAGCGATGCCGATCTTGCGTCCAACAAGGCAGCGCTGGAAAAAGCCGGTGCAGCCTCCACGGCTCGGATGGCCGAGATCGAGGCGCTGCTCTACAGCGACGAAGACCGCACCGCGTTTGCCGCAGTGAGCACCGCGCGCGCCAATTTCCGCGCCTTCACGGATCAAGTGATCGTGCCGGCATTGGCCAATAACAAGGCCGAGGCCACGCGATTGCTCTACGGTCCGGGTTACGCCACCCAGGGTGCCTACTTGGCCGCGTTGAAAACGCTGGTCGATGTGCAGAACCGGCAGATCACGATCGCCAGCGACGCCTCGCATCGCGACGCCACAGAGGGGATGTGGGTGATGATTCTGGCGGCATTGATTGCTGCGGTTGCGGGCCTGACGTGCGCATTGCTCATCACACGTTCGGTCACGCGGCCGCTCAAGGCCGCTGTGGAATCGGCCGACCGCGTTGCCAGCGGCGATCTGAGTATTCCCGTGCCCACAGGCGCGCGCGATGAAACCGGACAACTGCTCAACGCACTGCAACGCATGCAGGACAGTCTGCTGACCACCGTGACGACCGTTCGCGACAACGCGCACAACGTGGCCTTGGCGAGTGCGGAGATTTCGCAGGGCAACACCGACCTCAGCGGCCGCACCGAAGAGCAGGCATCGGCTTTGGAAGAGACGGCCGCGTCGATGGAACAACTGGGCAGCACCGTGCGCCAGAACGCGGACAACGCGCAGCAGGCCAATCAATTAGCCCTGCAGGCGCGCACGTCGGCGATGACGTGCGGCGATGTGGTGGGCGAAGTCGTGGAAACGATGAAGGGCATCAACGACAGTTCCAAGCGCATCGTCGACATCATTGCAGTGATCGACAGCATCGCCTTTCAAACGAACATTCTGGCGTTGAACGCGGCTGTGGAAGCTGCGCGTGCGGGTGAGCAGGGCCGTGGCTTTGCGGTGGTGGCGAGCGAAGTGCGCAACCTCGCACAGCGCAGCGCCGAAGCCGCCAAGGAGATCAAGGGATTGATCACCACCAGCGTGACCAAGGTCGAACTCGGCACCACACAGGCCGATCGGGCAGGCGAGAGCATGGGTGAAGTGGTGGCGTCGATTCGCCGCGTGGCCGACATCATGGGCGAGATCAGCGCGGCAACGGTCGAGCAGAGTCAGGGCGTGGCGCAAGTGGGGCAGGCCGTCAATCAGATGGATCTGACCACGCAGCAGAACGCAGCCTTGGTCGAAGAAAGCGCCGCAGCCGCTGTCGGCTTGAAAGAGCAAGCCGATGCCTTGGTGCAGGCGATGGCGGTGTTCAACGTGACGCGTCGTGCGGAACACAGTGACCAGGGCACCGCCCCACGCGCGTTGGGCGCGCCGGCGTTTGCCTGATGGCGCGAAGCATGGGCCGTTCAGCGCCCGTTCGTTCAACGTAGAGCGCTTGTGCGCTGCAGGTGGCCTGAGACGAACGACAAATAACGACAAAAAGCCGAGGCATGAGCCTCGGCTTTTTGGGTGACGACACGGGCGCTGGTGTTATGCGATCGCGTCCACGGTGCCGTTCAGCGTGCTGCTGGGGCGCATGGCTTGGGACGTTTTGTCGATGTTCGGACGGTAGTAGCCGCCGATGTCGACCGGTTTGCCTTGGGCGGCTTTCAGTTCGTCCAGGATCTTGGTTTCATCCTGAGCAAGCTTTTCGGCCACGCCCTTGAACTGCGCTTGCAGCGCCGGATCTTCGGTCTGCTCGGCCAAGGCTTGCGCCCAGTAGAAGCCGAGGTAGAAGTGGCTGCCGCGGTTGTCCAGACCACCCACCTTGCGCGCGGGCGACTTGTCCAGGTCGAGGAACTTGCCGGTGGCCTGGTCGAGCGTCTTGGCCAACACCAACGCTTTGGCGTTCTTGGTGGCATTGCCCAGGTGTTCGAGCGAGGCGGCCAGCGCCAGGAACTCGCCCAGCGAATCCCAGCGCAGGAAGCCTTCTTCCACGAACTGTTGCACGTGCTTGGGGGCCGAGCCGCCCGCACCCGTTTCAAACAGACCGCCGCCGGCCATCAGCGGCACGACCGACAGCATCTTGGCGCTGGTGCCCAGTTCCATGATGGGGAACAGGTCGGTCAGGTAGTCGCGCAGCACGTTGCCGGTGACCGAGATCGTGTCTTCACCCTTGCGGATGCGGGCCAGCGAGAACTTGGTGGCTTCAACCGGCGACAGGATGCGCAGATCCAGACCGTTGGTGTCGTGATCCTTCAGGTACTGATTGACCTTGGCGATGATCTGCGCGTCGTGGGCGCGGCCCGAGTCGAGCCAGAATACGGCCGGCGTGCCGGTGGCGCGCGCGCGGTTGACGGCGAGCTTCACCCAATCCTGAATCGGTGCGTCCTTGGTCTGGCACATGCGCCACAGATCGCCTGCTTCGACCTTCTGTTCCAGCAACACCTTGCCTGCGGCGTCGGTGACGGTGACCGTACCGGCAGCGGCGATCTGGAACGTCTTGTCGTGGGAGCCGTACTCTTCAGCGGCTTGCGCCATCAGGCCCACGTTGGGCACGCTGCCCATCGTGACGGGATCGAAGGGGCCGTTTTGCTTGCAATCGTCGATCACGACTTGGTAGACGTCGGCATAGCAGCGATCGGGGATCACGGCCTTGGTGTCGTGCAGGTTGCCGTCCGGGCCCCACATCTTGCCGGAGTCGCGAATCATCGCGGGCATCGATGCATCGACGATCACGTCGCTGGGCACGTGCAGGCTGGTGATGCCCTTGTCGGAGTTGACCATTGCCAACTGCGGACGCTGGGCGTACTCGGCTTTCAGGTCGGCTTCGATTTCGGCCTGCTTGTCGGCGGGCAGTTCTTTGAGCTTGGCGTAAAGGTCACCGATGCCGTTGTTGGCGTCGAAACCCACGCTCTTGAGCGTATCGGCGTGCTTGGTCAGCACATCTTTGTAGAACACCGACACCACATGACCGAAGATGACCGGATCGGAAACCTTCATCATCGTGGCCTTCAGGTGCACCGAGAACAGCACACCCTTGGCTTTCGCATCGGCGATCTGCGCTTCGATGAACGTACGCAGGGCATTCTTGCTCAGCACCGAGGCGTCGATGATCTCGCCGGCTTTGACGGCGGTCTTTTCTTTCAGAACGGTTTTCTTGCCGTCGGCGGTGGTCAGTTCGATCTTGACGCTGCCGGCTTCGGCGATCAGGGCCGATTTTTCGCTGCCGTAGAAGTCACCGCTTTCCATATGCGACACATGCGACTTCGAATCGGCGCTCCAGGCGCCCATCTTGTGCGGGTGCTTGCGGGCGTAGTTCTTGACCGACAACGGCGCACGGCGATCGGAGTTGCCTTCACGCAGCACGGGATTGACGGCGCTGCCCTTGATCTTGTCGTAGCGTGCTTTCACATCGCGATCGGTATCGGTCTTGGCTTCATCCGGGTAATCCGGGAGCTTGTAGCCTAGGCCCTGGAGCTCTTTGATAGCGGCCTTCAACTGCGGAATCGACGCGCTGATGTTGGGCAGCTTGATGATGTTGGCTTCGGGCTTCGTGGCCAGCTCGCCGAGTTCGGCCAAGTCTTGCTTGATCTTTTGCTTGTCGTCCAGGAACTCGGGGAACGAAGCGATGATGCGGCCGGCCAGCGAAATGTCGCGGGTTTCTACGGCAATGCCTGACGAGCGGGTAAACGCTTTGACGATCGGAAGCAGGGAATACGTCGCGAGGGCGGGAGCTTCGTCGGTGAGCGTGTAAATGATCTTCGAAGTAGTAGACATTTTTCTCATTAACCTTGCTGCATTAGAAATGGCGAAAACGCTGGCGGGCGCACCGTTACCCAAGGGCAATGAAAGCGCCAGCCTCGTTCAGCTGCATCGAGCATTGTCGCCAAAATCGAGGGTTTCAGCAAAGCGCGTGGCGATCGCGGCATCGGCGCGATCGCCGGCAGCCCCAGCGAGGCGCTTTACGCGGCACGCCGAGCGGCGTCTTGCGCGGTCACGATTGCCGGGATGCGTCAACCGGGGGGCGAACGGCGCCCACCTGATCGATCAGCCGCCCGTAGTGCTGGGGCCGGCGATGATTGGCAAAGTTGAACATCTTTTCCTGGCCTTGCTTGCACGCATCGAAGTCGCAATCGGCCACGATGACCTCATCGTCCAGCGTTTGTGCCTGCGCGACGACCACGCCGTTGGGGTCGACGATGCAACTCGCGCCGATCAGGCCGAAGCCGTCTTCCACACCTGCCTTCGCGGTGCTCACGGCCCAGGTCGAATTCATATAGGCGTTGGCCTGGGTGGCCAGCAGCGAATGGAATGTGCGCAAGGCGGCATCTTCGCTCGATCCGCCATTGGGATCGTAGGCGGCGGAGTTATAGCCCATCAACATCAATTCGCAGCCTTGCAGCCCATAGCTGCGCCAGGCTTCGGGCCAGCGGCGGTCGTTGCAGATCAGCATGCCGGTCACCGGTGCACCCCACGCTTGCGGGCCGTAGAACGCCTGAAAGCCCAGGTCGCCGTACTCGAAATAGCGCTTCTCGAGTTGATGCACGCGTGCGCCTTCGCGCGGTTCGACCGAGCCGGGCAGATGCACTTTGCGATAGTGGCCGATGATCTTGCCGTTGGGCGCAACGGTGATGGCGCTGTTGAAGTGTTTGCCGTCGGGCGTTTTCTCGGCATAGCCCAAATAGAAACCCACCTTCAATTCACGCGCGCGATCGAACAGCGGTTGCACGTCAGGGTTCGGCATGGCCGCCTCGAAATACGCGTCGACGTCTTCAGGCGCGAGCAACCAGCGCGGAAAGAACGTGGTCAACGCCAGCTCGGGAAACACCACCAATTGTGCGCCTTGGCTGGCGGCGTGTTCGAGCAACGCGAGCATGCGCTGCAGCGTGTGCGGGCGGGCGTCGGATCGATTGACCGCACCCATCTGGGCGGCGGCAATGCGCGCAAGTCTCGTCATGGCGTGTTCTCTTCGGGTCGAGGGACGCACTGCGCAGCGGCCCGGTCGGAAGGCGCCTGGCCCGCAATGCCAAACGATTGTGAGCGCGATGGCCGGGCAGGGCAACCTCGCGCCCCGCATGCAAGGCACAGACGTGTTTCACGCTAATGGTTTGAAACTAAAGAGAATTTGGCCGTAATGCGGCAGGTTGCCGGCAACGTCGATAACCGCTTGTTATGCGCGACCCACAAATCTTGATGCCTTGAGGGAGCAGAATCGCCGCCGGGGTGGCGGATGTGCATCTGTTCGTCTGCGTGAGCGATTGCGCAAGTGACCGCCGGTTTGACCGCGTATTTGATCGCGTGTTCGGCCGGGCGGTCTGATGCAAACGTTGCGGTGCCAGACCGTGCGGCGCCCGATACGATTTATAGTACGCGCCCCGCAGGCCGCGATCGCGGCCTGACGCCATCGCATTGTTTCTGCTTTTATCGGTTTTTCATGTCGCTGCTGCGTTCTCGTTTTCCCCTGCGCGCGTGCGCTTTGGCCCTCTTGTGCGCAAGTGCCTGCGTGACGGTCGATCGCGCGGCCCGCGCCAACGATGTGGGTGCGGTGATCGAGTCGATTCAGTTGTCGCGCTTCGGCTTGAATGCGCCCGAAACGCGGGTCGCCGCCAGTGACGGGCGCGATGTGGCGTGGGTGGTGGGGCGCATGCAGAACCGCCTCTTTTTGTACCGCTACGACAAAACGGTGCAGCCCGCGCGGCGTGTGCTGCGATCCGACGCGATGGCGATGCCCGACGATTTGTTGCGCGCCGCGCGCGAAGCCGCAGTGGCGATCAACGTGCGTGCCTTCGATGCGCAGCAGTGGGTGTGGGTGGGTGTTTCCTTCACAGGGTCATCTACGGAGACGCCCGCGCGCGGGTTTTTGGTCGATGGTGAAGGCCGTGTGGCCAGCGTGGTGGCCGACACGCGGCTCGCCACCATCGTGGGCCCGATCGCCTGGGATGCACGGCGGCAGGAAGAAGCGCGCGCCGTGTTGAAGCAAACCGTGCTGCGCCCCAGCGGCTCACTCGAAACGTTTCCGGCAGCGCTCGCCTTCGAGCAGACCACGCCGCCCAACCGCGAGGCCGAATTGCGGCGCCTGCATGGGGTGGCACGCAGTGCGTGGCGCGGCGATGCGCGCGCATTCGCCGACGCGCTGAGTGGACTGACGGCCATTTTTCAGCAACACGATTTTCGCGATATCGATCCGGCCAACGGCGATCCTGCAACGGTAGCCATGCTCAACGACTATGCGTTCTGGCTGACGCAGCGCGGCGATCCTATCGTGGCGGAGCCCGTGATGAGCGACGTGTTGCGCCGGGCGCCCGATCGTGTGCCCGCGTATCTGAATCGCGCCGATGCGCGCATGGCGGTGGCGCAGCACAAGTATGAAAACGAGCGCACGTACTACCAGGCCCTGGCGCGCGAGGACTATCGCGAGTACTGCTCGCGCCGGTTGAAGGATGGCGCGGATATCCCATCGAACGTGGCCGGGCGGATTCAGACGGCGCTTGCGACGACAACCTTGGACGCCACGACCTGCCGTCCGCAGTATGTGGTGTTCTCGGCCATTGCCGCCGCCGATGTGGCGGGCGTGAACGCCCAACTGGCGCTCGGCCAGGATGCGAACGTGCGCAATGCGCGGGGCGTGAGCGCGTTGAGCGCCGCCGTGAGCAGCGACAACCTGGAGATCGTGCGCGCCCTGTTGGCAGCAGGAGCACGGCCCGACGAACGCGATCTGGGCACGGCGATCTCGCGGTCGGCGCGCGCCGCCGGGGCCACGGATGCCGGGCGGGCCGCGCCCGACGCCAACCGGTTTGCCATCGCTGACGCGTTGCGCGAGGGCGGCGCGGCCGTCGACAGCCGAAACGCCGACGGCGCCACCTTGCTGATGCAACGCATTGCGTACTACGCCGACGATCGGCCCGCCGTGCAGTATTTACTGGATCATGGCGCCGATCCCCAGGCCCGCGATAAGCGCGGGCAGAGCGTGTTGCATATCGCGATGGCAAGGCAGAAGGCCCGCTGGGTGGCTGAAGCGCTGCTGGCGCGTGGCGTCGATGCCAGTCCCACTTACGGCAGCATGTCGTACGGATATCAGGTGATGCACGAAACGCCGCTGCTCGATCTGCTGCGCACGTCTACCTCACCGATCCGACCCGGTGTGGCGCCGGAGGTGCCCGACGGCATCGCCTTCTTGATCGCGCATGGCGCCGATACGGCCGTGGGTGGATATGGCCTGCGCGATAGCGGCGTACCACGCAACGGCTTGCGTGAGGCGTTGGCGCTGGCAGGTGCCTACTTGTCGCCCGCGCTGATCGATCGGCTCGTGCAGGCGGCGCGCAAGCCGTCGGGCGAGCTGGATGCCACGCCGTTGACGCGGCTGCTGATGCAATGGAGTCGCGCCGAATATGCGGCGGCGCAGGATCTGCCGGCGAAGGCGGCATGGGACGTGACGCGCGCGGCGTATCGCGCAACGGCCGAGTCCCTTTTGGCGGCCGGCGTGCCGGTCAACCTCGCGGCCACGCCCGATGGCGTGTTGCCGCGCGACACGATCTCGCTGTTGGCGGCACCGTGGGTGCCCGACGATCTTTATCGACAGTGGCTGGCCGCCGGCGCCGACCAAGGCTTGCGCACCGATGAGTGGACGCGGATTTACGGCGTCGAACAGCCGCAGGTGCTGCCGGTCATCACCATGCAGTTGGCGGGCGAGCACGCGAAGGTGGATATGCTCCTGGCCGACGATCGTGCGTTGTTCAGCAACGCGACGCGGTGCGGCATGACGGTCGCCGATGCGTTGGCCGTGCAGGTGGCGAACGACGGGATGGTGAGCCCCGATATGGGCCGGGTGGTAAGCCAATTGATGGCGGGCGCGGCGCGCGCGCCGGCGTGCGACTACACGCAAACGTCGCAGATCCGCAATGGCGCGGGCATGCGGGCGATCGATATGGCCGCCCGGTTGGGCGTGACGCTGCCAGCGCTTTGAATCAATCCATCGTCAGCTTGGCATCCGCGATGACGCGGCCCCAGTAATCGAGTTGCTGCTTGGTGTAGGCAGCAAGGTCGGTCGAGCTCATTTTCTCGAACGTCATGCCTTGGCCCTCGGCCTGCTTGATCAGCGCAGGATCGCTCAAGAGCTTGTCGAGTTCGGTGTGCAGGCGCTGCACGATCGGGTCGGGCGTGCCTTTGGGGGCGTACATCGCAAACCACGAGTCGAGTTCGAATCCGACGAGGCCCGCCTCCTTGGCGGTGGGCACATCGGGCAGGGAGGTGAGCCGTTGATCGCCCGTCACGGTCAGCGCTTTGATGCGGCCTGCCTTGATCTGCGGCATCACGCCGGCTGCGCTGGTGATGTACATGTCCACTTGCCCGGCGGCCAGATCCTGGACGGCACCGCCTGCGCCTTTATATGGAATGTGCTCGATCTTGGTGCCGGTGATCTGTTTGAACAATTCGCCCGCCACGTGCGGTACCGAGCCATTGCCCGAAGAGGCGTAGTCGAGCTTGCCGGGATTGGCGCGGGCGTAGTCGACCAGTTCCTTGATCGAATTGACGGGCAATTTGGCGTTGACCACAAACACCTGCGGCGAGCGCGCCACCATGCCGATGGGGGCAAAATCCTTGATGGGATCCCAACCGGCGTTTTTGAAGAGATGTGGGTTGCCCACGTGGAAGCCGTTGTACGACAGCAGCAGCGTGTAGCCATCGGGGGGAGCCGCTGCGACGTACTGATTGCCGATGTTGCCGCTGGCGCCGGGCTTGTTTTCGACCAACACGGGTTGCCCCATTGCCTTGGACAACGGCTCCGACAGCAGGCGCGCCAGATAATCGATCGAGCCGCCGGGTTGGGAGGCGACGATCACCATGATGGGCCGGCTCGGGTAGGGTGCCGCGGCAAGCGCGGTGTGCGCGCAAACGCTCAAGCTCAGGGCGGCGATAAGCAAACACGCGCGCGGGGCGTGGGGCAATGAAACGATCATGGGGCTTGTCTCCTGTTGTGCGCGCCTGTGTCGGCTGCGTCGTGTTTAGCAATGATCAAAGGGTGTGATTATTCCTGAGCGCGTCGATGCGTTCGGGCGCCAGGCCAAGCACGCGTTCGAGAATAGCGTTGGTATCGGCGCCCAGCGCGCGGCCCAGATGACGCAGCGTGGGCGGCGTGGCCGACATCATCGGCATGCCGGACGGCACGACCACGTCGCCCGCACGTTCGTCGGTGGTGGCGACCAGGTTGCCGCGCGCCTGATATTGGGGGTCGGCAAAGATATCGTCCACCGCATAGATGGGGCCGCACGGCACGCCGGCGTCGTCGCACAGCGCCACGACCGCTTCGCGTGTGTGGCCGCCCACCCATAAGGCGATGGCGGCGTTGACCTCGGCGCGCGCCGCCACGCGTTGTCCGTTGGTGGCAAAGCGCGCGTCGGCCAGCGGTGTATCGCCCATCAGGCGCGCCAGCCGCGCAAAGATCTTGTCGCTCGAGCACGCCAGGGCGACCCACTTGCCTTCGCTGGTCTGCCAATGCCCATGCGGCACCACGTGCGGCACATCCGCGCCCAGACGCTCGCGCACGACGCCATGCTTGGCGTATACCGGCACCATCTCGTCGAGCAGGCGAAACATCGATTCGTATAGCGACACGTCGATCACCTGGCCCGGCTCGCCGCGATCCACGCCGCGCAGCGCGAGCAATACGCCCAGGGCACCCCAGATGCCCGAGGTGTAGTCGGCCAGCGACGTCGATCCCGGCACGACGGGCCGTCCATCGGCTTCGCCCGCCAGGTGCGACAGGCCGCTGAAGCCGTGGGCCACGCGTGCAAAGCCGGCCTTTTCGCGATAGGGGCCGGTTTGCCCATACGCACTCACACGCAACAGCACGATTTTCGGATTGGCCGCGCGCAGCACGTCCATCCCCAGCCCCCATTTTTCGAGCGTGCCGGGGCGAAAGTTTTCCAGCACGACGTGCGATTTGGCGACCAGCGCCAGAAACGTGTCGCGCCCGTCGGGCGTGCGCAAGTCGAGCGTCATGCAGGTTTTGTTGCGCGATTCGCTCAGCCACACGTAGGTGTCGCCGGCGTCTGAGGGCGTGCCGAATTTACGCAGGGGGTCACCCTCGCCGGGCTGTTCGATCTTGATGACTTCGGCACCGAAGTCGCCCAGGATGGTGCCGCAAAACGGTGCGGCCACGAAGGTGGCGATGTCCAGTACCCGGATATCGGCCAGCGGTGCAGCTTGGGTCATGTCAGGCACTCGCGGTCGTATTGGATGCGGCGGCGCGTTCGAACGCGTCGATGGCGGCTTGCCGTGCGAGCAGCGAGCGCGCCAGTTTGCCGTGGGCCAGATCGATCAACACATCCTTCTCGGCAAACGCACCGTTGCCGCTTTCGCCCGACTGGCGCAACGCCGCTTCGATGCGTACGGCCCACTGCGTTTCTTCATCGGTAGGGGAAAAGAGCGCGTTGGCCTGGGCGATCTGCGAGGGGTGGATGGCCCACTTGCCTTCGAAGCCCAGGGCGGCCGCGCGTTGCGCCGAGGCGGTGTAGCCGTCGGGATCGCCGAAGTCGGTGAAGGGCCCATCGATGGCACGCAGCCCGTTGGCGCGGCAGGCGGCGGCGATGCGGGCCTGGGCGAAATGCCATTGGTCGTTCCAATGCGTTTCGCGTCGTCCCTCGGCATTGGGGTTCGTCATCACAGCATAGCGGGCGCTGGGACGACCGAACACGCGATCGTACGTGCGCATGTCGACCGTAAAGTCGCCCACGCCAAAAATCATTGCCTCGAGCCGATTGCTGGCGCTGGCGATCTCTTCGGCGTAGGCCACGCCTTGGGCAGTTTCGATCAGCACCTCGAGGCCGATGGGCCGCTCGCGCGGGGTGTCGTGTTCGACCCCGATGAGCAGTTGATCGACGAAGCGTATATCGAACGCGCAGCCCGCCTTGGGCAACAGGATCATGTCCAGACGCGGGCACTGTGTGGCGAGCTCGAGGATGTCGCGCTGGCCCCAGGGGGTGTCCAGGCCGTTCACGCGCACCGATAGCGTTTTGTTGCGCCAGTCGTGGGTGTTAATCGCCTGGATGGCGAGGGCGCGCGCATCGACCTTGCGCGCATCGGCAACGGCGTCTTCCAGGTCGATGAAGATCGCGTCGGCGGCGCCCTCGGCGGCCTTCTGAAAAAACCGGGCCGAGGTGGCGGGCACGGCGAGTTCGGATCGTTGCAGACGCGGTCGGCGCGGCACGAAAGTGCGTGTGGACACAGCTATACTCCTTTCAGCAGAATCAACAATAGAAAACGCTGCCGCGCCGGTGGCTCAAGCCCGCGCGCGCGAGGCAACGATGGTGTTGGGGGATGAGGCGGCGTGGCCAATATCAATCTGAAGCTTTTGCAGACGTTCGTGCTGGTGGCCGAGCACGGCAGCTTCAGGCGCGCCGCGGCCGAGTGCTTGCGCACCCCATCGGCCGTCAGCATGCAGATCAAAACGCTCGAGGATCAGATCGGCGTGGCGCTGTTCATGCGCACCACCCGGCGCGTCGAATTGACGCTCGAAGGCCGCATGCTGCTCGATCGCGTGCAACGCACGTTGGACGATTTGTCGGAAGGGTTGGATGAGCTCACCGATGCGGTAAGTGCGCGCCGCGGCGTCGTGACGCTCGCGTCGTCGCCCACAATTGCCGCCACCCGCCTGCCCGCCATCGTGGCCGCCTTTCAAGCCCGGTTTCCCAAGGCGGTGGTGCGCGTGCGCGAACTGCAGTCCACGCAGATCGTGGATGCGGTGAGCGACGAGAGCGTGGATTTCGGTTTGGGGCCGCTGGCCGCCGGCGAATCGCGGGTCGACTTCGCGCCGCTCTTCGAGGAAGAACTCTACGCTGTCGTGCCCGAAGGCCATCCCCTGGCGCGGCGCCAGCGCGTGCCGCTGGCCGCGTTGGCCGGGTGCCCGATGATTGTGTTGAGCAGTATGGCGGCGTTGCGGTCGGTCGTGGACGAGGCCGTAGCCGGCATCGGCATCACGCTCGATATCCGGTATGAAGCCCAGCAGCCGCAAACGGTGATTGCGTTCGTCAATGCCGGCGTGGGCATTGCCGTCTTGCCTCGCATCATGCTGCCTGAACTGGGCCCGGGCGTGCGGGCCTTGCCGTTGTGCGAACCGGTGCTGCGCCGCACGTTGTGCATCATCAGCCGGCCGGGTCATCGGCCCAGTCCGCTGGTTGGCGAATTCAAAGCCCTGGTCTCGCATATGCTGGTGGCCGAGTTCTAATGTGATGGCCCATTCTGGGCGCACCGGCGGCCGCGCGACAAGCGACTTTATCTGATCAATCGTTCACTTCAGGCGCGGTGCCACCAGAAACAGCACCACGCCGATGGCCATTGCAATCGCGCCGTACACGGCCCACTGCGTCTGGCCGGTCATGAAGCTGCCCGGCAGGATGTTGATGCCTTGCAGTACCCAGATGCCGCCGATCACGATGAGGATGGCGCCGACTACTTTAAGCAATAGCTTCATGATCGCTCCGGTGTGCGGCCGCGGAGGGTGCGGCCTCACCCGTTTTAACACTTTGCCGATGCCACAAGTGCGCGTATAGCCCGCCTTGCGCCAGCAGATCGTCATGCCGCCCGGACTCGGCCAGTTCGCCGTCCTTCAGCACGAGGATCATGTCGGCGTGGCGGATCGTTGCCAGGCGATGCGCGATCACCAAGGTGGTGCGGCCATGCATCAGCTTGTCCAGCGCGCGCCGCACCTGCAATTCGCTGAGCGTATCGAGATGCGAGGTCGCTTCGTCCAGCACCAGCACCGGTGCGTTCTTCAAAAACGCGCGCGCGATGGCGATGCGTTGACGCTGGCCGCCCGAGAGTTGCGCGCCGCGTTCGCCCACTTTCGTGGCCAAGCCGTCCGGCAATTGCGCCACCACTTCGGTCAACGCGGCGTGATCGAGCGCTTGTGTGAGATCCTCGACGCTGGCGTCGGGACGCGCCAGACGGATATTGGCTTCAAGGGTGTCGTTGAACAGATACGTGTCCTGTGCCACCAGCGCAACCCGTTGGCGCAGGCCATCGAGGTTGAGCTCGCGCACGTCGCGGCCATCCAGGCGCACCGCGCCCGATTGCACATCCCAGAAGCGCATCAGCATGCCGGCGACCGTGCTTTTGCCCGCGCCCGACGGGCCCACCAAGGCCACTGTGGCACCGGCGGCGATGTCGACCTGCAAGTGGCGCAGCGCTGGCTGGGTGCGGCCGGGATAGGTAAAGCCGACATCGTCGAAGACGATGGCCGAGCCGCCCGCAGGCGCCGCCGGCGCGAGCGGGCCATCCACCACCGGTTCAGGTTCGTGACTCACCACATGCAAGCGGCGGGTGGCGGCAATGGTGTCGGCGAGCTGGCGGCTCACTTGTGAGATCTCGGATACCGGCAGGAACGTCGCCACCGCGATCAGAACCAAAAGCGGCAGCATCCCGGCGGACAACATGCCCAGCGTCACAAGGTAGGCGCCGAGCACGGCCACCGCCAACCCGCCCAGGCCCGTCGCGATTTCGAAGTAGGCCTGCTGGGCCGACAGATCGCGCAGCAGGCGCATGCGCCGCTCGCCATAGTGCTGCGCCAGCGCCAGAAATTCAGTGCGGCGGCGGCCAGCGGCCTGGAACGCCACGATGTCGGCCAGGCCTTGAATCGTATCGGTGATGTGGGCACTGAGCGCGCCCAGGCCGCTGCGGGCTTCGCCACCCAATGCATCCACACGCGCGCGGCCGCGCAGCGGCGAGAGCATCGCGTAACCGAGGAACGGCAGCAGTGCGATCGCCAGCGGCCAGCTGAACACCGCCAGAAAGCCCAGCACACTCAACGGCACGAGGACTGACACGATGGCGGGGGCCACGGTGTGGGCGTAGAAGTACTCCACCATTTCGACATCCTGCGTGGCGAGCGCCACGAGATCGCCCGAGCGGCGGCGCAGCAGATATGCGGGTGCCAGGCGCTCGAGTTTGTCGAACAGCGCGATGCGCATATCGGCCAGCAGCTTGTAGGCCATGGCGTGCGCGAGCCACGATTCGAGCCAGTGAAACAGTGCAGCCAGTGGCGCCGTGATGAGCAACGCGATGATCAGGTTATCGATCTCGCGGCCATCGCGGATGGCGGCCACCACCAGCGCGCTCAGCACGCCCACGCCGATGAAGGCAATGACGCGCGCCACGCCCAGCACGATCGTCAGGATCAACGTGCCGCGCCACGGGGCGATCACAGAAAGCAACGACCTGATGGTGTCGCGCCAGCCGACTTGAGCGGCATCGGCATCGAGCTCGCGCAGCACCGGGCCAGCGCGTTCTTCGGCCTGGTCGTTGGCGTTCTCTTGGGCTTTTTCGTCGGCCCTTTTTTCGGCGCGGGCGTGCATGGGATCGGCAACGTGATGCGGCGTGCCGCCTGCCACAGCCGTGTCGTCCGTCGCCAGCGCGAGTGCATCGACCGCATCGATCCGTGCCGGGTCACCGGGAGACGTGGCGACGGTTTCCTGTTCATGCATCAGTTGGTGATACAAGCCCCGCGCCTGCATCAGTTCGGCATGCGTGCCTTCCTCGACCACGCGTCCGCCATCCAGCACCAGGGTGCGATCGGCACCGATCACGCTGGCCAGACGATGCGCCAGGATCAGCGTGGTGCGGCCCACCATCAAGCGATTGAGCGCTTCCTGGATGACGGCCTCGTTTTCGGTGTCCACCGATGACAAGGCTTCATCCAGAATCAGGATGGGTGCGTCGCGCAACAGCGCGCGGGCGATGGCCAGGCGTTGCCGTTGACCGCCCGAGAGTTGCAGGCCGCGCTCGCCGATGCGCGTGTCGTAGCCCTGCGGCAACGCCATGATGAAGTCGTGCGCGTTGGCGGCGCGGGCCGCGGCGCGCAGCGCCTCACTGTTTGCATCGGGCTTGCCCAGGCGCAGGTTGTCTTCGATCGTGCCGTGAAAGAGGGTGCTGTCTTGCGCTACGATCGCGATGTGCGCCAGCAGATCGTCGGTCGCGAGCGCACGCAGATCGTGTCCGCCGACCACGATGCTGCCGGATTCGGGATCGTGCTCGCGCAGCAGCAGCCGCACGATGGTCGACTTGCCCGCGCCACTGGGGCCCACGATGGCGACGCGCTCGCCGGCTTTCACACTGAAGTCCAGGCCGCGATGGGCGGCGCGGCGTCCGGAGTACGAAAACGTGACCGCATTGAACGCGATGGTGGGCGTGAGGGTGGCGGCGCGCGTGGTGCCGGCCGCTGGCAAATCGGGCTCCGCTTGCAGAATGGCATGAATGCCGTCGGCCGCCGACTGACCCAGCATGCCGCGGTGTAGCACGCTGCGCAGGTCGCGCAGTGGTCGAAAGATCTCGGTACCTGCCATCAACACGATCAAGAGCGCCTCGACGCTCATCTGGCCGTCGACCACGCGCCACGCGCCCAACGTGAGCGCGAGCGCGGCGCCGAGCGCGATCCCGAGATCGGCTGCGCCGCGCGTGAGGAGCGAGACCGACAGCACCCAGAACGTTTGATCCGACAACGCCCGGGCGCGCTCGGCCAGCCGCCGGCCCCAGGTTTTGCCTTGGCCGAACGACTTGAGCGTGGGCAATCCTTGTACGGCATCCAGAAAGCTCTCGCCGAACGCGCTCATCGCTTGCGAACGCGCCAGGCTCGCGCGGCGATCCAGCATGTGGACGGCCATTGGCGCGAAAAGGGAGAACAACGCCGCCACGAGCAGCACGCAGGCGACCGGCAGATCCCACCATGCGATGACGGCGAAGATGGCGAATGGGGCAACGGCGGCAATCGCCACCTGCGGCAGATAGGTACCGAAAAACGTTTCGAGTTGCTCGACCCCATCGACCACGCTGAGCATGATGCCGCCGGTGCGCTGGTTGGCAAACCATGCCGGTCCCAATGCGACGATGCGGTCGTAAAGCTTGCCGCGCAAGACGTGCTGCGCGGCGATCGCGCTGCGATGCGCCTGCACCGCGCGCAGATGATCCAGCCCGGCGCGCAGCAGCACCATGGCCCCGACGCCCACGATGGACGGCAGCAGATCCGACCACGCCTCGCCGCGAAAGACGCCCGCCAGGAGCCAGCCCAGAAACACGAAGCGTGCAATGCCGGCGCCCAGCGCCAGCAGGCCGAGCACGACGCCGCCCGCCATGCCGGCACGCAAGCCGGCCATCATTTGCCACAGTCGATAATCGAAATACATCGGGTTCACTCCAAGCTGAGGAGCGAATAGTCGCGCAACCGGGCGTGCGGCGATAGCGATGCTTTTTCAACATCCGGTTGAGATAAACTCAACCGGATGAACGCGATCTTCTCTCGACTTCCCTCCTTGGGCGCCCTGCGGGCGTTCGAGGCGGTCGCCCGCCTGGGCAGTTTGAGCCAGGCGGCGCTCGAGCTCAATGTGACCAAGAGCGCGATCAGCCACCAACTGCGCGGGCTTGAAGCCGAACTCGGCGCGCCGCTATTGCGGCGTGGTGGCGGATTGCCGCGGGCCGAGCCCACCGACGCGGGCTTCGAGTTGCTGCGCGCCGTGCAACAGGCCCTGGCGCTGCTCGATGGCGCGTGCCGCGACGTCCGGGCGACCGCAGTCAATGCCGGGCAGCGAATGCTGCATGTGTCAGCCAATGCCTCGTTGGCGTCGCTCTGGCTGGCGCCACGTATCGGCAAATTTTCGATGCTGCATCCGGATATCCAGATCCGCGTGCATTTGCACGCCAGTCAGGATCCCGATTGGCAGGCGCACGGCATCGAACTGGCGATCATGCACATGAGCGCCGGCAGCCCGCATGCGCCTGCACCCGGCGACATCGCTTTCGTGCGCGAATCGGTTATTCCGGTATGCAGCCCGGCTTTGGTGCCCGCTGCGGAGCGCGACGATCCGCAGATTTTCGACCGCTATCGCCTGATCCAGGAAGCGCATGTGGCCAGTCCCGAAACCGATTGGCGCACCTGGCGCCGGCATGTGGGCTTGCGGCCGGCGCCCAAACAGGATGTGTTGACGTTGACCGGCATGAGCACCGTGGTGGGGGCGGCCACCGGCGGCTTTGGCATTGCCTTGGGACGTGCGCCATTGATCGATGCCGAGTTGGCCAGCGGGCGGTTGGTGGCGCTGATGCCCGAGCGCCGCATGGTCGGATCGTGGCGCTATGTGATGCGGTTGCGTGCCAACATGCACGTCGATGCGGCCTTGCAGGCGTTGATGGATTTCCTGATCGACGAAGGGCGGTAGGGGGGCAGGCGACTGCGCCGCGCAACGAGACGCGGCATCCCGGCCGCGCGACGGCACCGCATCGACTTGGCCGTCGCGCAACGGCGACCGGGCCGTCGCCGCGCCAGCGCTGTTATTCCGCCGCGGCGGCTTCGCGCTCTGGTTGCGCGCGTTTGCTGGGTGCGTCGCTCAACGGCGCATGACGCTCGGCCTGTTCCGCTTCAAGCAGTGCCAGCGTCGACGTCAGATCGCGCACGGGCTGAAAGGAATCGGCCTGCGCCATCGCCCAACCCGCTTCAAGAATGTTGTGGCGAAACTTGCCTTCGAGCAATTCGCCCGGCGCGAGTTCGGGAAACAACGCCGACAGCAGCTTGATCTCGTTGGACGAAATGCGCTTGGCGATGTGATGCGGGCGCAGGTCATCGGGATGTTCAAGGCCGGCGGCGGCCAGGAGTTCCGCCAGGGCATGCAGCGTATTGGCGTGAAAGCTCGCCACCCGGGGTGCCTTGTCGCCCACCACCAAGGCGCGCTGGCGCAGCGGATCCTGCGTGGTCACGCCCGTGGGGCACTTGCCGGTATGACAGGTTTGCGCCTGGATGCAGCCGATGGCAAACATGAAACCGCGCGCCGAATTGCACCAATCGGCGCCGATCGCCAGCGTGCGCGCCATGTCGAAGGCGGTAATGATCTTGCCTGAGGCCCCGATGCGAATCTTCTCGCGCAGGTTGACGCCCACCAACGTGTTGTGCACCAGGCGCAGGCCTTCGCGCAAGGGCGTGCCCACATGATCGACGAACTCGACGGGGGCGGCGCCCGTGCCGCCCTCAGCGCCGTCGACCACGATGAAGTCGGGCGTGATGCCGGTATGCAGCATGGCTTTGACCATGGCAAACCATTCCCACGGATGGCCCAGGCAAAACTTGAAGCCCACCGGTTTGCCGCCCGACAGCTCCCGCAGCTTCTGCACGAACTTCATCAACTCGATCGGCGTTTTGAATGCGCTGTGGCCCGCCGGCGAATTGCAGTCCTGCCAGGGCGTAACGCCACGGGCTTCGGCGATCTCGAGCGTGACTTTGCTGCCGGGCAAGACGCCGCCGTGGCCCGGCTTGGCGCCTTGCGACAGCTTGATCTCGATCATCTTGACCTGCGGCAGCGACGCCGTGGCGGCAAAGGCGCTTTCCGAGAACGCGCCGTCGGCATCGCGGCAGCCGAAATAGCCCGATCCGATATTCCACACCAGCGCACCGCCCGGCTTCTTGTGATAGCGGCTCACACCGCCTTCGCCGGTGTCGTGCGCGAAGTTGCCCGTGGCGGCCCCTTCGTTCAACGCCAGGATCGCATTGGCCGACATGGCGCCGAAGCTCATCGCCGAAATATTGAATACCGACATCGAATACGGTTGCGTACAGGCCGGCCCGCCCACTTGCACGCGGAAGTCGCTGCTCGCGATATGCGTGGGCACGCTCGAATGATTGATCCACTCGTAGCCGTCGCCATACACGTTCTCTTGCGTGCCGAACGGGCGCTTGTCGATCTCGCGCTTGGCGCGCTGATACACGATCGAGCGCTGCGAACGTGAGAACGGCGTGGCGTTGGTGTCGTCTTCGAGGAAGTACTGCCGGATCTCGGGACGGATGGCCTCGAAGATAAAGCGCAGATTGCCGATCACAGGATAGTTGCGCCGGATCGCGTGCGAGGTTTGCAGGATGTCGTAGACCCCGAGGATCGACAGTGCGATCGCCGGCAACGCCAGCAGCAGCCACCAGGCCGAGTCGGTCACGATCAGCGCAAGGCTGGCGAGCGATGCGACCACAACCAATGCAAAAGCGGCATAGCGACTGGCAATCCACGACATGAGCAATCTCCCGATAACAGGGCGCCAACATAACAGATGCAGGCCACGGGCGTGATTACGACCCCAGCCGTGCCAGCGCGTCGTGCATGGGTGTCAACGATATGCAGATGATGCCGTCCAGCGGCGTATCCATTTCGAGGATGACGAAGATGGCGCCCGATGCCGAGAGCGAGCAGAGGAGAAAGAATACGATGACCGTGCCATTGCGCGGCGCGAAGAGGCCGAACGTGCCGAAGATCACCGCGAGCCAGCAGACGACCACAAAGAGCAGCGGGATGGGGATCGAGCCATCCTTGTGCATCAACGCCGTCCAGCGCGCCGAGAACACATCGTTGGACACGTTCAAGGCGCGCGCCAGCAATCGCTGCTCTTGCGCGGTGGTCGCCGGTAGCGCTGCCAGATGCAGCTGAAAGGTCTCGAAGTCGGTCAGGATATTGGCGCGATCGAGCTCGCTGGGATCGATTTCCTCACGCGTGGCCAAAAGCGCGACCCACGTGGCGTAGTTGTGCTTGAGCGCTTCGCGCAGCGGTTGTGCCGTGGGTCCGAACTGCGCGAGCGTCCGGTCCAGACTGATCACGTTGACGGCGTTTCGGACGAGATCGTTGCGTACATTGTCGAACGAACCCTTGGCCGACGAAATCATTAAGCCGAGCACGAGCGCGGCGATGGTGGCGATCAGCCCCGTCGCCAGCTTGATCGAACTCACCGAGTCGTCGCTCAGGTGATGCTGCGGAAGCCGGTTGCGCAAGTGCAGGCCCAGCAGCGCGCAGGCGAATACGCACGCGAAGACGCCGAACCCGATGCCCAGGTGCAGGAACATCAACTGCCCTCGATCGTGTCGATACGTGAGAGCGGGTTGGCGCCTGTCGGCCGCGCCGGCGGCGAGCCGGGGCGAGGGTGCTGCGCCTTCAATGCCTGCGCGCGCAGCCAGACGATATGCGACTGAAACGCCACCATCACGGCGATGAGAATCAGGATCTCCCCGAAGCTGCCGTGCATCCGGATGCCGACGAAATACTCGGCGGTGCCCAGCGCGAACTTCATGGCGATCAACAAAACGAACAGCGTAATGGTGAGTGCGGTGCCCTGTGCGTAGATCTGGCCGTCCTGCTGCCACACGCGCGTGAGCCGTCCGCGTGCGTAGCCGACGATGGCGCTCAACACCAGGCCCGCCGCCAGAAGCGCCCATGCGAGTGCGGTAGGGGGCGCATGAAACCCGCCGATGACCACGCCCACGATGGCGTAGATGATGGCGATCTTGTAGCGGTTGCGCCCGTCGATCGTGTGCCGCACGGTTTGCCGGTACAGCGCATACACGCACAGTGCGACGATGATGGCGATTTGCGAATTGCCCATGATGTTCACCTGTCCAAACGCATTGCACAACGTAGGGCTGCCGGGGCCGGCGTGCGGCGCCCGTCGGCCCGGGATGTCTTACTGCGTGGCGAGTGCCGCACGCGCTGCGGCCGGAATGGCCCGCGCGATCGCCACACCGAGACCGGGCACGCCCGATTGCGCCTTGTTCGCGACCACGAACACGGCAACCTGGGTGTCCGGACTGATCACGAGTACCGAATTGAAGCCGTCGGTGCCACCGTCCTTGAGCGTGACGGGTACGCTGCCGGGCGCGGTCGTCGCCGGACGCACGGCCCACGACATGGCCTGCAGAAACGGCTTGCCATCGGGCTGATAGATGGGCGACATGGCGGTGCGAAAGGCGTGCGTCAAGCTATCGGGCACGCGATGGCCGTCGACCTGGGGCATGCCGAGCGCGGCTTCGCCGAAGCGCAGCATATCCTGCGGCGTCGAGCGCAAGGCGCCGGCGGCGAACCAGGCGAATACCGGCCACGGCATCACGGGTGCGCCCAGCGGCCCGTGGCCTTGCGCGAGTCGATTGCGATGCTGCGACGGCACATCGATGCCGGTGTCCACCATGCCGAGCGGAATGGTGATGCGTTGGGCGACGAGTTCGCGCCATGGCGTGCCGGTGGCGTTGGCCACCATGTGACCCAGCAAGCCGACGCTGGCATTGGAATACGCATAGTGCGCGGGGGTGACGCAGCGCCCGTCCACGCCCGGATTCCAGCCGGCGATCCACTGCAGGAAATCGCGCTCGGTGTAGTTGTCGATGCCCCGGTTGCGCAGTGCTGCCGGCATGTTGTCGGGCAGTGTGGGCATGCCCGATGTGAAATCCGCAAGTTGCAGCGGGGTAACGCGCGCGGCGCATTCACTGAGCCGAAGGTGCGGCAGATACTGCTGCATCGGCGCATCCAGCGACATTTGACCGGCGCTCACGGCTTCGGCGGTGAGGGCGGTGGTGAACACCTTCGTGATCGAGCCGATCTCGACGATGGTGTCGCGTTCGATACGGGGGCCGGTGCCACCGATGTAGGTGAAATATCGCCGCAGACCGTTTTGCGTGATCGCCACGGTAAGCGCCGGAATGGCCTGGCTGGCCAGCGCCGGGCGCACGATATCGTCGATGGTGTGGGCCAGCGGGTCCACGGGGGTAAGGGCATATCCGGGGGCGCCATAACCGGGCCGTGCGCCAGAGGGTTGGGCCGGCGCGGCGGCCGGTAACAACAGGGTGACGATGAGCGCAGCAAGGCTGCCGGCCTGGCGGACGGGAAGACGGCGGATGGGGAAACGGCAGACGGGAAGATGGCTGACCGGAGGGCGGCGGACGGAAAGACGGCGAAACCACGGCAAGGCGCCCCACAGAACGGGGCTGGCATCCGACGGCGCGTCGATGTCGAACATGAATGCATTCCTGAGCTGGAAATGATCGAGCGCGTAGCGCGCCATTGATGTCATCGACTGCCGGCACCATCAGGCCGCCGTTCGAGTCCTCTCCTTTATACATGGGGCCATGGGAATGCGCCAGCCACCGAAGGGCGCAGTCAGGGACTACGCCAATGCCGTGCGCGTGCGCTCAGTAAGCCGTCCGGTAGAGCTGCAGCGCATCCGCCAGAGCCACATCACGGGGGTTGTTCACCAGCAGCCGTTGCTGTTTCATCGCGTCTTCCGCCAGGCGCGGCAGAGACGTCTCCGTGACACCGGCGGCGCTGAGGGACTGCGCAAACGGCATCTCCGCCACCAGCGCCGCGATCAGCGACACGAAACGCTCGGCGGCCCTTGCGTCGTCGGCGGTGGCCAAAGCGGGTTCGACGGCACGGCCCAGTTGCGCATACTCGGCGCGCGCCGATTCGAGATTGAAGCGCAGCGTGGCCGTCAGCATCAGGGCGTTGCTCAAGCCATGCGGGAGATGGAAGTGACCGCCCAGCGGATAGGCGAGCGCGTGCACAGCGGCCACCGGCGCGTTGGCGAAGGCCATGCCGGCGAGCGTGGCGCCCAGGAGCATGTTCTCGCGGGCATCGGCATCCTGCCCGTCGGTGACGGCTGTGCGGATGTTGGCATACAGCAGCTGCAACGCCTGGATCGCCAGCGCGTCGGACAACAGGTTTTTCTTTACGCGGCTGGTGTACGCCTCGATGGCATGCACCATTGCATCGACACCGGTCATCGCCGTGATGGCGGGCGGCACGCCGAGCGTCAGCAGACTGTCGAGCACCGCCACGTCGGGCAGCAGCAGGGGCGATACGACGCCTTTCTTTTCGGAAGTTGGCGTGGTGACGATCGAGATCGGCGTGACTTCCGAGCCGGTGCCGGCGGTTGTGGGCACCTGCACCAAGGCTAAGCGGGGTCCGCGCGCCAGGCCGATGCCGTAGATATCGGCCAGCGGTTGATCGGTACATGCAAGCAGCGCCACCAGCTTGGCGGTATCCATCGAACTTCCGCCGCCAAACCCGATCACCATATCGGCGCGGGCGGCGCGCGCGGCGGCGACGGCCTCCAACACCACGGCCTCGGGCGGATCGGCCTGCACATCCGAAAACACGGTGACCGCGATCCCGGCTTGCTCAAGGGCTGCCAAGGGTGCCGTTGCGATGCCGGCGTTCACCACGCCGCGGTCGGTGACCACGAAGACACGGGTGGCACCCAATGCCGCCACGGTGGCGCGCAATGTGGCGGCCGCGCCTTGCTCGCAAACGATCTTGGGCGTGGTTTGAAAGACGAACGAACGCATGTCTCTATCCTTATCGTGGCGGGCGGTGCGCCCGGTGGGTGGCGTGCACGGGGCAACTTTGCTGATACAGTGCCTCTCGTGAAAAACCCCAAGAAAACACGTGAAGGAACGTTTCGTCAATGAGTGAGATCGTCCGATCGGCCGCGCGCGTACTCGATCTGCTCGAGTATTTTGCCGCGAACCCAGGCAGCGTCTCATTGGCGGAAGTGTCCGGCGCGTTTGCCATGCCCAAGAGCAGTGCGCTCGGCTTGCTGCGCACGCTCTGTTCGCGCGGCTACGTGCTGCGTGACGAACAAGGCCAGTATGCGCTCAACGAGGTTTTTCGTTCGCAAGGGTTCGGCTGGGGCGGGAGCCCCTTGGCGCGCTTGATGGCGATGGCGCATCCGATGATGCAGGCGCTCACGGCCGAGGTTGGCGAAACCACCTGCTTCGGTGCATTGGCCGACACGGGGCAGGTGCGCTTGCTGATGGAGTGCCTCTCGCCCAATCCGCTGCGCTACGAGATGACGGTAGGGCGGTTGATCCCGTTGCACTGTACGGCGATGGGCCGCATGTTGCTTTCGGCCATGTCGCGTGCTGAGCGCGAAGCGTTGCTGGCCTTGCATCCCATCAAGGCCATGACGCCGTTTACGATTACCGACCTGCCTGGATTGCATGCCGAAATGGATCGCGCGCGCGATCAGGGCTATTGCGTGGTGATCGAAGAGCACGAACGCGGCGGCACGGGCATCTCGGCGCCGGTGCGAGACGCGCAGGGCACGGCGGTAGGCATCGTCAACGTGGCGTGCGTATCCGTGCGCTATCAGGATAAGCAGAAAGAAATTACCCGCGCGCTGCACGATACGGTGAGCGAACTCGAGCGACGGTTTCAATTGCCGATCTGATCCGCATGGGCGCGCGCAAGCCCTGCCGCAGCGCGCTCCCATGGCGGTCATGCGGCTGCGCGCATCGCCCGCAGACAGCGTCCGTTGCACCTCACTGATTACCCCGCTATACGCCTACCGCGCCCCGTTCCACCGGGGCATTTTTTCGCCTGATGACTTCGCGTTAACCCGGATAGACGCGCCTTTTGCCGACGTGAAAAGATGCGTCATTCATGATTATGACTACCGTTCATATATATGAACGGTACATGAGAACGTTAATGCGTTCCGGGTCTGCCGCCGGCAGGCTTCATCCGCTCACGTGCTTCGCGTGGCTTTTGCAGAAGGGTTGATCGAACATGAGTCGAGTCGAGTCCATATCCGTCGTGCCGCCAGCCGCGCCGTCGGGCGCCGCCTTCAATCCAAAGCGTCAGCTTGCAGCCGCCATGATCGGCAACGTGCTGGAGTACTACGATTTCATCGTGTACGCCTTCCTGGCGTCGATCCTGGCGCGCAAGTTCTTCGATGGCGACGAGGTGTCGGGTTTGCTGGCGAGCTTCGCGGCGTTCGGCGTGGGGTTCCTGGCGCGACCGCTGGGTGGCGCCATCATCGGCCGAATCGGCGACAAGCTGGGCCGCCGCGTCGCGCTGCAGCTCACGATCTTCGGCATGGGCCTGGGCACCATCGGCATCGGCCTGCTGCCTACCTATGAAACCATCGGCATCATGGCGCCGATCCTGTTGGTGGCCATGCGCCTGGTGCAGGGGTTGGCGGCCGGTGGCGAGTGGGGCAGTGCCACGGCCTTCATCGTGGAATCCGCGCCGCCCAACAAGCGCGGATTCTTCGGGGGCCTGGGGCAAGCGTCGATCGCTGCGGCAACGCTGCTCTCGAGCGTGATCGTCGGCATCGTCACCTACATCTTCACGGCCGAGCAAATGGACGCCTGGGCGTGGCGCGTGCCGTTCCTGCTGGGCGCCATCATCTTGCCGGTGGGCGTGTACATGCGCCGCAATCTTGCCGAAACGCCTGCCTTTACCGAATCGCAGGCGGCGCCTCAAGCCGTGGTGCCGATGCCCAAGGGCGAAGCCGTGCGATTGATGAGCAAAGCCTTCGGCTTCACGATCATCTGGACGGTGTCGTACTACCTGATGCTGTCGTACATGCCCACGTTTCTCGTCAAATATGCGGGCCTGACGCCCACACAGGCGTTGACGTCGAACTCGGTGGCCCTGGTGGTGCTGGTGTTGAGCACGCCGTTCTTCGGCTGGCTGTCGGATCGCATTGGACGCAAGCCGTTGTTGCTGGTGTGCTGCGTGGTGTTTGCGCTCCTGGCCTATCCGCTGTTTCGCCTGATTCTCGAAAGCCGCTCGTTCTACACGATCATGGCGATCCAGATTTTCTTCAATATTTTCATCGCGTCGTTTTCCGGTGCCGCACCCGCTACGTTGTGCGAGCTGTTTCCCACCAAATCGCGTACGACCTTGCTCTCGATCGGCTACAGCCTGGCTACGGCGATCTTCGGCGGCTTCGCTCCGTTCATCGCCACGTGGTTGATCGATCGCACCGGGTCGCCGATCGCACCCACGTACTACGTGATCGCGGCGGCCGTGATCTCGGGCGTGGTCATCTGGGGATTCCGCGAAACCGCGTACGAAAAACTGGCTTGATACGCACCCCCTGGGAGGCTTTATGTCCAACAAAGATATTCTGATTTGGGGCGCCGGCGCGATCGGCGGTACCGTCGGCGCATTCCTGGTGCGTGCGGGCTACGACGTCACGTTCGTCGATATCGTTTCCGATCACGTTGCGGCCATTCGCGACCCGCAACGCGGTTTGCGGATCACCGGCCCGATCGACAGCTTTACCGTGACCGCGCCGGCCGTGACGCCCGATCAGGTGCAGGGCACATGGCAGCGGGTATTTCTGGCGGTCAAATCCCAGGATACGGCAGCAGCCAGCCGCGCCCTCAAGCCCTTTTTGGCAGACGACGGCTATGTGCTCTCGCTGCAGAATGGTTTGTGCGAATCGTTCATCGCGGCCGAAGTCGGGCCGCAGCGTACCGTGGGTGCCTTCGTAAACTTCGGCGCCGACTGGATCGAGCCCGGCGAAATCCTGTTCGGCAATCGTGCCGCCGTGGTGGTGGGCGAATTGGACGGCCGGATCACGCCGCGCCTGCAAACCTTGCATGACGATTTGCGCCACTTCGAACCCGATGCCATCGTCACCGACGATATCGCGTCGTACCTGTGGGGCAAGCTGGGCTATGGCTCCTTGCTGATTGCGCAAGCGGTGGGGCAATTGGGCATTGCGGATTGCCTGGCGCGAGACGAACTGCTGCCCCTGTGGCGCGCCATCGCCGGCGAAGTAATGACGGTGGCCGCCGCCGAGCAGGTGACCCCGCAAGGCTTCAACGGCTTTTCGCCCGAAGCCTTCACGGCGGGTGCCAGCGAGGCGGATGCGCGTGCCAGCGTGGCCGCAATGGTGGCGTTCAATCGTCCCAATGCAAAAACGCATTCGGGCATCTGGCGCGATCTGGCGATTCGCAAGCGTCGCACCGAGGTCGACATGATGCTGGGCGCCGTGGTGGCCGCCGGTGACCGCCACGACATCGCATGCCCCAAGCTTGCTGGCCTCATTGCGATGATTCACGAGATCGAGGATGGCAAGCGCCCGATGACGGATGACAACCTGCTTGAGTTGATGCGCGCATGACGATGACTTTCGAAGGCAAGACGGTTGTGGTGAGTGGGGCGGCCATCGGCTTTGGACGCGCCATCGCCCAGTACTTTGTGCGTGCTGGCGCGCATGTGTACGGCTGCGACGTGCAGGCGGGCAAGCTAGCCGAATTGGCGGACATGGGTGTGACCACCGCCGTGGTCGACCTGTGCGATCGCGACGCGGGCGCCGCCTGGATACGGGAAGTTGAGGCGCGCGCCGGTGGCGCGATCGACATCCTGATCAACAACGCCGGGGGCGTGGCGGGACATGCGCATGAACCGATCGAAGACGTCACCGACGCCGCATGGGATCGCGTGATCGACATCAATCTGGGCAGCACGTTTGCATTGAGCCGCGCGGCAGCACCGGCGATGAAGCAACGCGGGTCGGGCGCGATCGTCAACATCAGTTCCGGTGCCGCGCTGCAAGCCTCGTTGACCGGCGTGCAGGCGTACTGCGCCGCCAAGCATGCGGTGCTCGGCCTCACCCGGCAACTGGCCCACGAGCTGGGGCCGCACGGCATCCGCGTCAACGCCGTCGCACCCGGATTCGTGCGCACCAACGACGCCACCGAGCGGCAATGGGAAGCGATGGGGGCGGCCAAGCAGGCGGCTTTGCTCGAGGGCATTGCCATGCGGCGATTGGGTATGCCCGAAGATATTGCGAACGTGACGGCATTTCTCGCGTCAGACATGGCAGGCATGGTCAACGGCCAAATCATTTCGGTCGATGGCGGCCGTTGAACGCACACTGGAGACACAATGGATAACGTAAACAAAGACGAGTTGCTGCCTTGGCAATGGCCCGAAGAAACGTGGCGCGGCCTGGTCGATAAGGCGCGCGCCGGGCGTCCCTTGCGGCCCAATAGCTGGCCGGGCGGGGCGCCGTGTGCGGTGGCGCTGTCGTTCGACAGCGACCACGAAACCAATGAGCTGCGCGATGGCGGCAAGTCCATTGGCCGCTTGAGCTGGGGCCAGTTCGGCAACCGGGTGGGCATTCCGCGCGTGGAGAAAATCCTCGATCGCTACGATGTGAAGGCGAGCTTCTATGTGCCGGCGGTTGCGGCCCTGCTGCATGCAGACGAACAACGCCGATTGGTCGGCGCAGGGCACGAGATCGGCATTCATGGCTGGATCCATGAGCTGAATTCGGTGCTGCCGTATGAAGCCGAGCGTGACCTGATGATGCGCGCGTCCGATACCCTGACGTCGATTACCGGCGTGCGGCCGGTGGGCATGCGCACGCCCTCGTGGGATTTCAGTCCGCACACCTTGCGCATCGCGGTCGAAATGGGCCTGGAATACGATTCGTCGCTGATGGCCGACGAGGATTGCTACGAGCTGCTCATGGATGGCAAGCCGACCAATGTGGTGGAGCTTCCGGTGGAGTGGATTCGCGACGACGCCGTGTACTTCATGATGCAACGCTTCGGCCAGGCCTTGCGGCCCTACACGTCGCCCACCGATGTGTTCGACATCTTCAAGCGCGAACTCGACTACGCGCTGGAAGAGGGCGGCCTCTTCCAGTTGACGATGCATCCGCACATCATCACCGCGCGCTCACGCATCTGGATCCTGGAAGAGCTGATTCGCTACGCGAAAGAAAAGGGCGCGTGGTTTGCGACCCACGCCCAGGTTGCGGCTTACGCGCGCGCGAATGCGGCGTAGGGCTGGCTGAGGTCGAGGACCGCCGTTAAAACACCGACATCCCGGTGTTGGCGACGAACAGCTCCAGCGCGCGCATGCCCAGCACCGAGTTGCCGGATTCATCCAGTGCCGGCGACCACACGCACAGGCTGAGCTTGTCCGGCACGACGGCGACGATGCCGCCGCCCACACCGCTTTTGCACGGCAAGCCCACGCGAAACGCGAATTCGCCGGCTGCATCGTAGGTGCCGCAGGTGAGCATCAGCGCGTTGACGCGGCGCGCTTGCCTATCGCTCAGCACGGCTGTTTTCTGCCGCGGGTGCACGCCATCGCGCGCCAGGTAAGCTGCGGCGCGCGCCAATTGGCGGCAGTTCATGACGATCGCGCATTGCCGGAAATACACGTGCAGCACCGCCGCGACGTCGTTGTCGAGCTTGTCGAAACTCTTCATGAAGTTGGCGAGCGCCGCGTTGCGAAAGCCTGTGGCGGCTTCGGACTCGGCGACCTCTTCGTCGATGCCGATCGCGTCACCGGACAAACTCGACAGAAACGCCAGGATGTCGTCCAGTCCATCGCCGCACGTGACCAGTCGATCGGCCACAGCCAGCGCACCCGCGTTGATGAACGGGTTGCGCGGCACGCCTTCTTCGCGCTCCAACTGCACCAGCGAGTTGAAGGGGTTGCCCGACGGCTCGCGGCCGATGCGCGTCCACAGGTCGTCGCCCATCGCGCGCATGGCCAGCGTGAGCGAAAACAGCTTGGAAATACTCTGGATCGAGAACGGCACGTCGCAATCGCCCGACGCGTACTCCTGCCCCTTCGCTGTGCGCACGGCGATGCCGAATTGCTCGGCGGGCACGCGCGCAAGCGCCGGAATATAGTCGGCGACCTTGCCTGATTGGCCCAGTTCGGGACGCAGGGTTGCCGTGATGTCGTCGAGAACCTCTTGAATATTCATGCGATGCGCGGGCCGTTTGAGATCGAGCGTTGTGAGGATGCCGCAGGTATGCACGCGGCAGGCCCGGCAGTTATACGCTAGTTAGGTCGCGGCGCTTGTCGAGTCGTGCAGATGCGGCTCGATGAAATCCAGAAACGCCGTGGTCTTCGCGGGCGGCGTGCGGGTGGGCAACAGGGCGTATAGCGGGACGGGCGCGAGATGCCACTCGGGCAGCACGCGCACGAGCCCGGATTGGTCGATGGCGCGCCGCATGGCATCGAACACCGGCAGCGACGTGATGCCCATGCCGCTGCTGGCCAATCGGCCCAGCACGCCCGCATGGCTCGCCGACATTTGGCCACCCACTTCCACACGCTCGACCATATCGCCATTATGCAGCACCCACACCGAGGGCTCCTTGCTGCGGGTCTGGCGCAAGCACTGGTGATGCACCAGATCTTGCGGCACTTGCGGCACCCCGTTCGCCGCGAGATAGTCGGGCGAGGCATAGAGCTGATTGGGCATCAGCACCAGACGGCGTGCGATCAGGTTCGAGTCGGGTTGTGCCCCAAAACGCAGGGCCACATCGAAGGGGTTGGAGATGGGATCGATGGCACGCGCGCTGAGGTCGAAATCGCATTCGATCTCGGGATACTTCTGGGCGAAGGCGCCCATCACCGCCGGCAGAAAAAGTTGCGCCAGGCTTGTCGAGATCGAAATGCGCAACTTGCCCTTCGGCTGGCCAGACAGCGAGGCAAGTTGCTCGTGCGCCACGCGCGCCTCATCCACCAAATGGCGGCAACGTTCGTAGTAGATCTTGCCGGCTTCGGTGAGGTCGATGCGGCGGGTGCTGCGATTGAGCAGCCGCATGCCGATCCCGCGTTCGAGTTCGCTCACGCGACGCGACAGGGTAGAGGTGGGGATATCGAGCGCCTGTGCTGCGCGGCTGAAATTCTTGCGTTTGGCAACCTCGACATACAAGGCAATATCGTTGAGTTGGACGTCCATCACTATGCTGTTCAATTTTCCACTGACGGGATAATTGTAGGCCATTCAACATCGTTGAAATTCAATCCAACCTCAGGCCTTGGCAGTTCAGCAGGTTGTCAGCGAGGCATGAAATTTGTCGCCAAATGACCACGAAAAGATTGCATGTCATTGATATATAACGTTCTTTTTGTCTCTTCGGCGGGTGACGGGGCGTCCTAGGGATCACCCTAGGGTGACTCGACCAGGGGAAAACCTCCTTTATCCCATATATGGAAATAACTTCGCCAAATTAAGGGTTTTTACTAATGCTTTGGCGACGCATACTTCAGTCACTGCAACACGCCTGTCACGTCACCATGCTTGCAATTGTGCACATGGCGAAAGACGGCAAGCCAAGACTGGAGGCACCCATTATGAAAACCCTTGCAACCGCCCTGATGCTATCCGTAACCCTCGTTGGCGCCAGCGCCGCGTATGCTGACGGCATGACCCGCGATCAAGTCAACGCCGAACTGCAGCAAGCCAAAGCCAGCGGCCAATACACCTTTGGCGAGCTCGACTATCCGCCCGCTATTCAGCAGCGCAACGAGAAGTCGGTCGACCAGGTCCAAGCCGAGCTGCAACAAGCCAAGGCTGATGGCCAATACACCTTTGGCGAACTGGCCTATCCGCCCAAGCCCGTCGCGACGACGGCCGGCAAGTCGCGCGACCAAGTGCGCGACGAACTGGCGCAAGCCAAAGCGTCGGGCAACTACACCTTCGGCGAACTCGACTACCCGCCCAAGGCACGTTGAATCTCGTGCGGCGCTTGGGCTGACGGCGGTGCATTCCCTGCGCCGCCGAATCCACCCTAGCAGGTCCTGACGCCTGGCAACTGTCCCACGTGTGCAAATAAGTTCGCCAAAATCGCGGTTTATCCCAGCTGGAAATAAATCGACACTTGGTCGGCTCGGCAATCGGGTATCGCACTAAGCGTTTCTTTTATCTCCACTGGAACAATCATGAAACAGACTCTCCTCGCGTTGGCCTTGGTCACCGGGTTTACGGGCGTGGCGCACGCCGAAACTTCAGTGACGCTTTATGGCTTGCTCGATGTGGGCGTAGGTTACGAACGCATCAAGGGCGACGGCTACAAGGCCTCGCGTTTTGGCCAAGTGCAGGGCACGCAAAGCGGCTCGCGCTTCGGTATCCGCGGCAAGGAAGATCTGGGCGACGGCCTGTCGGCCGTGTTCACGTTGGAAAACGGGTTCGGCCCCACCGATGGCCGCGCGCTGCAAAGCGGTCGTCTGTTCGGCCGCCAGGCCACGCTGGGCCTGGCTTCGGAAACCTGGGGCAAGATCGAGTTCGGTCGGCAGACCAATATGGGTGCGAAAGTGATGGCGGCGGTCGACCCGTTTGCCATCAGCTTCAACAGCGCCAATATGGGCACGACGATGGGCGCGTTGAACACGATGCGTTTGGATAATCTGGTGATGTACCAGATGCCCACGGTGGCAGGCTTCAACTTCGGCGTGGGCTATTCGTTCAACGCCGATACGTCGCGCACCAACAACGACGGTCAGAACACCGGCTTTGCCACAGGCGACAACAACCGCGCGATCACCACCGGTATGTCGTACGAAAACGGCCCGGTGTATGTGGCGGCTTCCTACGATCGCTTGAACCCCACGAATGCGGCCACGGGCGGTCAATCGCCTGCGCGCTTGCAGGAATGGAGCCTGGGCGGCACGTACAACTTCGAGGTGCTGAAGATTGCGGCCGCGTACAGCCAGACGCGCGATGGCTGGTTCATCGGCCAATCGCTCAACACCAGCCCCGGCGGCGACTACAGCGACCTCGGCACGTTCAAGTTGCGCAATGGGTTTCGCGCCAACTCGACGATGTTGGGCGTGACGGTGCCGGTGGGCGCCATCACCAGCGTGTTCAGCTCATGGCAACGTGCCGCACCCAACAACGCCACGTTGACGGGTGACGACAAGACGTTCAACGTGTATGCCCTGGGCGCCACGCACAACCTCACCAAGCGCACCAACCTGTACGTGTATGCGTCGTATGCCGACAACTACGCGTTTCACGACGGTGTGACCGATACGGTGGTGGCCACCGGCATTCGCCATCGTTTCTGATCGCTTCGCTTAACTGCGCCGCTTCTTACCTGACGAGACCGTGTCCCGCGGTGCCCGCGGGCGCGATCGATAGATGGCGCCCGCGCATGTTCAGCTTTCGAACACGACGTCGTCGGTTGTGGCGATCTTGCAGAACAGCCGAAGACTGTCGATCGAGTTCGCATGTTCCTGCGCCGAATGCGCGGCGCACGCATCCTCCAGCACGATCATCTCGTAATCGCGATCGTGGCCATCGCGCACGGTGGCTTGCACCACGGCCTGCGTGGATACGCCCGAGCAGTAGATGCGTTCGATCTTCTGGGCGCGCAATTGCGCCTCGAGTGTAGTGGCGTAAAAGGGGCTCACCCGGTGCTTGACGATATCGAGGTCGCCCGGCTGGCGATCGAGGTCGGGATGCACCTCGGTCCCCCAGGTGCCCAGCTGAAACAAGCCGTGCTTGGGCGCGCCCGCGAAGAGCGGTGACCCTGCCGGACACTCCGGATAGCCTGCTTTGAAGCCGACCGTGACGAATCCGATCGGCAGCCCGGCGGCGCGCGCCTGTGCGATCGCCTTCGATGTGCGCGCGATGATCCCCCGCGTGCGCACTTGATTGCCGAGTTCGGCGCGGCCGTTGGGCCCATCGTCGTGGACGAGGTCGTTTTCCATATCGAGCACCAGGTAAATCGAGCGGCTATTGGCCATCATGTCTCCTCTTGGATTTATCGTAAACACTATTGCGCTACAAAACTGTTAATAGTTTAATGGGTTCAGGCGCATTAAGGAAGAACGATGGCAACGGTGGATAGTTCCCCGGCCGTGGCAAGCACACGGCCCGGCAACATGAGTGCGGTGGTGGTGGCGCAGTTGCGCGATGCCATCCTCGACGGGTTTTATGCGCCCGGGCAACGACTCATCGAAAACGATTTGATTGCGTCGTTCGGGTCCAGCCGGGGCCCGGTGCGGGAGGCGCTGCGGCGGCTGGCTGCAGAAGGTGTGGTGGAGCTCGTGCCCAATCGCGGCGCGATCGTCAAACGGTTGTCGCACAAGGAACTGGTCGATCTGTTTCGCATGTGCGAAACGCTTGAGGGATTGGCCGCACGTACCTGCGCCGAGCGCGTTCGCGCCCAGCGCGCACCCGAAGCGTTTTCGCAGGCCCTGGCCGACGTGGGGTTGAGCGAGCTGCCGCCGTCCGGCATGTCGTTCCCCGAAGCGAATCGCTTGTTTCACCAGGTGCTGGTGGATTTCTCGCAAAACGCACAACTCAAAACCACGCTCGATCAGATGCGCATTCCATTGGTCCGTCTGCAGTTTCGTGCGGCGATCGACGCGGATTATCAACGCGCGTCGATGGCTGAGCACCGGCAGGTCGTGGCCGCCGTGCTGGCGGGCGACCCCGTGGCGGCCGAGGCGGCCATGCGCAATCACCTGGAGCAAGCCGGATCGCGCCTATTGGTGCGGCCTGGCGAGGAGAACACTGCGTAGGTAGACGCAAAGGCAACGGCGGTTGAAGCCTATTGCCTGATTTTCAATGCACAGGATCGCCGGCTGAGAGGACAGCCGTCAAGCATCCTGGCCGCCACTGAGAGGACAGTGGCGCCGCATTTATCCCTCTGAATTTATCGACTGCGATCGGCACAGCATCGAACGCGGCATCGTCACGCTTCCACGCAGGAACAGGATCGATCGCAAGCGCCTATCGATCTCGTCGCAGGGCAAGGGCGCACACAACAAAACGATAAAGACGTTGGAGACAAATCATGACCATCCTCAAGGCCGCCCTGTGCGGCTTATCGCTCGTCGCCGCCGCGCATGCACAGGCCGCGTCCGATCCTCCCAAGTATCCCAGCCGGGCTGTCACGATCGTCGTGCCGTATGCGCCGGGCGGCGCCGTGGATGTGATTGCGCGCACCACGGGCGAGGCGCTATCGAAGCAACTGCACCAAACGTTCATCGTCGAGAACCGGCCGGGCGCCGGCGGCAATATCGCTAGTGCCTATGTCGCGCGTGCCACGGCCGACGGCTACACCTTGCTGATGGGCGAGCCGTCGCGCGCCGCCGCCGGCAGCCTCTACAAGGAATTGCAGTACGACCCGGTGCGCGGCTTGAAGCCCATCGCGTTGGTGGGATCGGCGCCCAGCGTATTGCTGGTGCCCACCGATTCGCCCGCCAAAACGCTGAATGATCTGGTGCAGATGGCGCAGAGGAAACCGGGCGAACTCACCTATGGACACGGCGGCAACGGCACCACCTCCGAGCACCTGGCCTCAGAGATGTTTCTGGGCCAGGCCAAGATTCAAATGATCTCGGTGCCGTACAGCGGGGGGGCGGCGGCAATGACGGACATGATGGGCGGTCGTTTGAACATGGTCACCACCAATATGCTCAACGCGGCGCCGCATCTGCAGGGCAATCGCATGCGGGCGCTTGCCGTGGCCGACACCAAGCGCTCGCCGATGTTTCCCGACGTGCCGACCTTTGCCGAGGCGGGCTACCCCAAGATGGAGGTGGGTGTGTGGTGGGGCTTGATGGCACCCGCGGCCGTGCCGCAGAACGTGGTCGACACGTTGAATCGCGCCGTCAACGACGCGCTGAAAACGCCTGAACTCCAGGCGCGGCTGAAGGCGTTGAACGCGACGCCATTGGGCGGCGACCAACCTGCGTTCCAGGCGCGTTTCGATAGCGAAGTGCAGCAGTGGGCCGCCATCATCAAGCAAGCGGGGCTGCAACTGCAATGACACAGCCTGCCGATGCTTCGGGCGATGTCGCCTATCCCACGTTGTTCAGCGCGTTTGCGTTGGCCGGCCGGCCCCTGCGCAACCGGATCGTGCACGCGTCCATTTCAACCTCTCTAGCCCAGAACTCGCAGGTCACCGACCGGCAGATCCTGTACTACGCGAACCGCGCCAAAGGCGGTGCGGCCGCGGTGGTTACCGAGCCGCTGGGCGCGGCCCGCCATCAGATCGGCGCCTTGCGCGTGCGCGCGTTTGACGACAGCAATATCGACGGCTTGCAACGGTGGGCCGCGGCCGTCGAGGGCGAGGATTGCAGGCTGCTGGGGCAGTTGCAGGATGGCGGCCGGGGCCGGCACGAACCGGGTCGCAATCCTGCCGCCATCGGCGCGTCGCCGCTACCGGACGATCTGAGCTGGACGATGCCGCACGTCATGACCGCTGACGAAATCGCGTTGTTCATCGACGACCTGACGACGACCGCGATGCGGCTTAAACGGTGTGGCTTCAGCGGCGTCGAGCTGTCGGCCGGCCATGGGCATCTCTTCCACCAGTTCATGTCGCCGTGGTCGAATCGCCGCGAGGATGCCTTTGGCGGCGACTTCGACGGCCGCATGCGGTTCATGGTGCTGTTGATGGCGCGGCTTCACGATGCGTGTGGACGCGACTTCATTCTGGGACTGAAGCTGCCGGGCGACGATGGTGTGCCTGGGGGCATCGACCCGGCCTTGTCGTTGCGGATCGCCCGGCGGCTTGCCGATACGGGGCATGCCCATTACCTCTGTCTGGCACAGGGCGCGCATCATCGCAGCCTGGAAATGCACATTCCCAACGATACCTATCCGCGCGTGCCGTATGTGGGCTTGACGCGCGCCTTGCGCGCCGCAGTGCCCGACGTGCCGGTGATGGCGCTTGGGCGCATTACCGACCCGGCTGAAGCCGAAGGCATTCTGGCGCATAACGATGCCGATCTGATCGGGCTGGGCCGCCCGCTCATTACCGATCCCACCTGGCCGCTGAAGGCGCAGGCGGGACGCGCGCGCGACATCCGCTACTGCCTGAACGCGAACACCTGCTGGAACGTGGTGATCGGGCATCGTCCCATCCAATGCGACAACAATCCACGGGTAGCGACGGAGTACGAAGTGCTGTGGCGACCGCAGGTCGCGGCGCCCACCGCTGCGCACCATGTGGTGGTTGTGGGCGCGGGGATCGCCGGACTGGAAGCGGCCTGGACCGCCGCGCGGCGCGGCCATCGCGTCACGGTGCTGGGCGCGTCCGCCGAGGTTGGCGGGAAAACGCGGGTGCACGCCGCCCTGCCCAGCAGCGAGTCGCTGAGCAGCGTCTACGACTATCAATACGCCGAGGCGGTGAAGGCGGGCGTGGTGTTCGAACTCGGTCGGGCGGCGGATATTGCACGCGTGCTGGCCTGCGCGCCGGATGAGGTCGTGCTGGCCACGGGCGCCACGATGGTCTGGCCGCCGATGTTGCCCGAGTCGTTGCGCGGCGATGGCATGGTGTTGGACATCCGCGAAGCGATCGCCGAGGTATTGACGCTCACGACGCGTCAACCTGGGGTGGCGGTATTGCTGGATATGGATCAGACCGAAGGCGTGTATGCCTGTGCGGAATTGCTGCATGCGCGTTTCGAGCGCGCGGTGGTGGTCACGCCGCGCGAAAGCATTGCGCAAGAGACGCCGCTTGTGACGCGTCAAACCATCCACCGGCGTTTTCATCAGATGGGGATCGAGGTTCGTACGCTGTGTGAACCGCAATGGAACGACGCCTTCGAAGACACCGGCACGATGACGCTTGACCATGTGTATGGCGGGGAGGTGGGACGGATAGAGAACGTGGCGTTCTTCTCGTTCGCGACGCCGCGCACCCCTAGTGACGGATTGGCGGCGCCGCTGCGTGCGCATGGCGTCAAGGTGCGATTGGTGGGTGACTGCCGGGTGGCACGGGGCGTGGTGGACGCGACACGGGAGGGTTTTGAGGCAGGCATGGCGGTGTAACATCGCGCCATGCCTGACCCCGCATCCCCCTCCAGCGACTCTCCCGAAACGTCCCGCCGCGACGCCGCCGATGCGCGTGGCGTGCCGATGCGCCCCTTCGTGCAAAACGTGGGCAATACGCGCGCGCTGCATTTTTCGCAAAAGGAAATTCAGAGCCGCATGTCGCTGCTCAATCCCGATGCGCTGGATCTCGAATACACGCGGATGATGATGGGCTTTCTGCTCTTCAATGCGCAGCCCGCGCATATCACGATGGTGGGCCTGGGCGGCGGTTCGCTGCCGAAGTTCTGTCATCGTTATCTGCCGGACGCCACGATCGACGTGATCGAGATCGATGCGGACGTGATCGCGCTGCGCGAGGCGTTCATGGTGCCGCCCGACAGCGCACGCTTTCGCGTGATCCACGCCGATGCCGCGGCGTACATGCTGCAGTCGCAGCCGGCCGCGGATGTGCTGCTGCTCGATGGCTTCGGCGAAGGCGGAATTCCCGATGCACTGTGCACGGCGGCGTTTTACGCGGCCTGCCGCGATGCGCTTACGCCCGATGGCGTCATGGTGGTGAACTTTCACGTCAACCATCCCGATCACCACGATTACATGGATCGCGTGCGGGCGGCCTTCGGGGCCGCCATGATCGAAGTGGTGGATGACGACATGACCAACAGCGTGGTATTTGCCTACAAGGGCGACATGCCTGAGGACCTCGGCGCGCTGGCGCTCGTGCGCCCGCCCACGTTGTCCAAGGATGCATGGCGGCAATTGATGCCCACGTTTCGCGTGATCGCCGCCACGATGGAACTGCGCTGAGCATCATGCCCTGAGCGTGATGCGCGAGCCTCCCGTCTCGTCAGCGCCAATCGCCGCCGGCGGCTTTGAACAACGCGACCTCGGCTTGCAACTGCGCCAGATGCAGCACCACGGCATCATCCTGCGCGGCGTATAGCGTGCGCTGCGCGTCCAGCACGGTCAATAGCGTCTCGGCCCCGAAGCGGTAACGCGACTCGGATAGCCTGGCCGCTTCGCGCGCCTGCGCAAGAGCCTCTTCCTGCGCCTGGCGCTGTTGCGCGAGGCTGTCGATCGCATTCAATGCCAACGACACGTCGCCGATCGCATTGACGATCGCAGCGCGATAGTCCGCCAGCAGTTCCTCGCGTTGCGCCAGCGCCAGATCGTGGGCGCCGGACAGGCGGCCGGCATCGAACACCGGTGCGGTCAGTCCGGCGGCCAGGTTATAGAGCGGGTTATCGAAGAGGCCACGCACCTGGTTGTGACCCACGCCAACGCCAGCGGTAAGGGTGAGCCGCGGCAAGAGGGCGGCGCGCGCCGCCGCTACGTTGGCATCGGCTGCGGCAAGCTCGCGTTCGGCAAGCGCCACATCCGGGCGGCGCGTCAACAGATCGGCCGGTACGCCAGGGGCGATCGTGATCGACGCGATGGCGTTCAGGTGCGCCGTGTGCACTGCAACGTCTTGCGGCGGGCGCCCCAGCAGCAGCGCCAGTGTGGCTTGCGCATCGCGAACATCGCGCTCGCGCGCGGCGAGCGCCTGTCGTTGCGTGGCGACCAAACCGCGTTGCTGAGCGCGTTCGAGGGGGGTGGCCATGCCCGCCCGCCAGCGTGTGTCGACCAGGGCGAGCACGCGTTCGGCGGCATCGAGATTGAGGCGCGCGATCGCCGTGCGCTCGCGCGCGCCCACCGTTTGCATCCAGGTGGTGGCAACGCCCGCCGTCAGCGTGAGTTGCACCGTGTCGCGCCCATATCGCGTGGCCGCCAGCGATGCGCGCGCAGCATCGCGCGCGGCGGCATTGCCGCCCCAGACGTCCATCTCGTAGCTTGCCGACAGGCCCGCACCGTAGTTCGACGCGGTGTCGTCGTCGGTGCGGCTACGACCGGCCGACGCGGAAGCATCCACCTGCGGCAGCAACGCGGCACCCGCGATGCGCGCATAGGCTTCGGCTTGCCGCACGCGCGCCATCGCGGCTGCCAGATCGAAGGCGCCGGTGTGGGCCATGGCGATCAAGTCGGCCAGCTCGGCATTGCCGAAGCGCTGCCAATCGGTGGCGTTTTGCGGCAGCGGCGCGGCCGCCTGCTGTGTTGAGTTGGCCGCGGTGTGCGTTGCCGTCTGGGGCGCCACCTTCCGGGGCGACATTTGGGGCACCGTCGGGGCTGCCATTCGGGCCGCCGTTTCTGCTGAGTACGCCGCCGGCAATGTGAGGCCGGCCGTGGTGCGATCGCGCGCCACGCCGCAACCCGCCAGCAATGCGATAGCGATCAAGGAAGTCGATATGGCGCGCAGGCGCGCCGCAGGAATCGTAGGGCGCATGCTCATTCTCCGGCGAGTGCGACGACGGGGTCGAGTCGTGCGGCGGTTTTGGCCGGCATATAGCCGAAGATCAGGCCCGTGGCGACGGCGCACAGGAACGCGCCTGCCATGGCGCTCACCGCAAACACCACCGGCACGCCGGATAAGCGCAGCACCGTGCCGATCGCAAGGCCCGCCACCACACCGATCGTGCCGCCCACGAACGTCAACAACGTCGCCTCGGTCAAGAACTGCCGCAGGATGTCGCGTTGCCGCGCGCCTGTGGCCATGCGTATCCCGATCTCGCGGGTGCGCTCGCGCACCGTCATCAACATCACGTTCATCACGCCGATGCCGCCCACCACCAGCGAGACGGCGGCAATCAATCCCAGCATCATCGTCATCGCGCTGCGCGTGGCCGCTTCGGCCTGCAGGCGCGCTGCCGCGTTGCCCACGCCGAAATCTTCGCGTCCATGCCGGGCGCGCAGCACGTTTTTCATGGCCGTTTCGGCGGCCTGCACCAGATCGCTGCTGGCCGCCTCGACCACCACATAGTCGGGTTCCGTCTGCGCCTGATAGACCCGCGCCCGGCCGGAATCGTAGGGGATGAACACCATGTCGTCGTAGTCTTGCGCGCCCGAATCCGCGCCGCGTTCCTGCATCACACCGATGATCTCGAAAGGCGAGTTGCCGATCAGGAGTTGGCGGCCGAGTGGATTGGGGTCATCGGGAAAGAAGTGTGCATGCGTCTTGCTGCCGATCACGGCCACCGGCGCCAGATCGCGGTCTTCGGCATCCGTGTAGTAACGGCCTTGCGCCACTTGCCAATGGTGCACCTTGGGCATGATGTGGCTGGCAGCCATCACATACATCTGCTTGTCGGCACGGCCATAACGCACGGTGATGGGATCGCCGATCACCGGCATCACATGGCCGATCTCGGGCAACGCGCGCACGGCTTCCAGATCGTCTTCGGTAAGAATGCCGCGCGGCCCGCCCGTGCTCGGCGGGCGGCTGCCGAGGTACATGATGGTGGTGCCCATGGTGCCGAGCTCGGCCACCACCTTTTGGCGTGCCCCTTCGCCCACGGCCAGCATCACGATCACCGAGGCGACCCCGATCACGATGCCGAGCAACGTGAGACCCGTGCGCGACCGGTTCAAACGCATGCCGCGCCACGCGGTGCGCGCGGCCTCGCGCAGATCGGCCCACAGCGAGGCGCCGGTGTGGCCCTGCGTGCGGGCGTGTGCGATGTCGGGCACGGCCAGGGCCGGGTGCGCCGGCGCCGCAGTCGTGTGCGTTGCACTCGGATCCGAAGCCGAGCCCGCAGCCGACCGCACACCCGCACCGGCACCGGCACTCGCACCCGCACCGGTATCGCCCACGATGCGGCCGTCGCGGATCTCGATCACGCGCCGCGCCTGGGCCGCCACATTGCGGTCGTGGGTGATCACGATCAGCGTATGGCCGGCATCGGCCAGTTCGCGCAACAGGCGCATCACGTCGGCGCCGCTTTTGGTATCGAGCGCCCCGGTCGGCTCGTCGGCCAGGATGATCTGGCCGCCGTTCATCAACGCGCGCGCAATCGATACGCGCTGCTGTTGGCCGCCGGATAATTGATTGGGACGGTTGTGCTGCTTATCGGCAAGACCCAGGCGCGTAAGCAAGGCGGTGGAGCGCGCGGTGCGCGCCGCTTCCGAGAGGCCAGCATAAATGGCTGGGACTTCTACGTTTTCGCGGGCCGATTCGGTCGCGATCAGGTGATAGCCCTGGAAGACAAAGCCGAAGGCCTCGCGCCGCAGCCAGGCCAGTTCGTCGGCATCCAGCGTGGCCACGTCATGGCCGTTGAAGCGATATACCCCGTCGCTCGGGCGATCGAGGCAGCCCAGCACATGCATCAAGGTCGATTTACCGGAGCCCGATGCGCCCATGATGGCCACGTACTCGCCGGCATGAATCGCCAGGTCGATGCCGTGCAGCACCTCGACTTCGGGCGGTTGCGCTTCGCCGCGGGCCGCCCGGCCGCCATAACGCTTGCGGATCCCCTGCAGTTCGATCAACGGGGTGAGGGGTGTATCGGGCGTGGACGGCGTCTCGCTTACCACTGAAACCACCGCATGCCGCCGTCGCCGGAAGATTCGGCGGTCACCAGGCGGTCGCCTGCCTGCAGCCCATCGAGAACCTCCGCGAGATGGCGGCTGCGGATGCCCACGCGCACGTCGCGCGTTTGCGGGCGGCCATCGCCATCCAGCACGCGTGCGGTGTAGCGGCCGGGCGCATCGGGTGCGGCCGTGAGCGCGGCGAGCGGCACGGCGATCGCGTCGCGCGCCAGCGCAGTGGTGAACGATACCTGCGCCGTCATTTGCGGCATGAGTTCGCCGTCGGCATTGTCGACGTCGAAGAGCACGGTGTAGACCACAGCCTTGGTGGCCGCCGCGGGGGTCGCGCTCTCGCTGGCGGTGCCGGTGCCTTCCGGCTTGGGCGGCGCCGGCAGCACCTGCCGCACGCGGCTTTCCCATCGGCGCGGCTTGACGTCGCTCTGGCCGCCCAGCGTGCTGAAGTACACCGGCATATCCGGTTTCACGCGGCGCACATCGGCTTCGGACACGTCAGTCCACACCGTCATGCCGGAGAGATCGGCGATGCGCAGGATATTTGGCGTCTGATACGTGGCGTTGAGCGTTTGCCCTTCGCGTGCGTCGACCGACACCACCGTGCCGGCCATCGGCGCGTAAATACGCGTGTAGCCCAGCCGCGCTTCTTCGGCACGCTGCGTGGCCTGGGTGCGGTCGATCTGGGCGCGCAGGTGATCGATGCGGGCCTGGGCCGATGTGGCCGTTGCCTGCGCCATTTGCAGGTCTTCATCGCGCGTGGCACCTTCACGGGCCATGGCGCGCTGCCGCCCCAGTTGTTGATTGGCCAGCCGCGCCTGCGCCTGCTCATCGGCGAGCTGTGCCCGCAAGCCGGCGATCTCGGCGCGGCCGGCGTCCACCGTGGCTTGCTGCACGCTGGGATCGATTTCCACCATCAGTTTGCCGCGTTCGACGGCGTCGCCCGGTTGCACATGCAGCCGCATGATCTGTCCGGATACTTGCGCGCCCACGTCCACGTAGCGCCTGGGCTGCAGGGTGCCGATCGCGGTGACGGTCGCTTCGATATCGCCCCGTTTGACGACCTGTGTGTCGTAAGGTGTGGCGTCGCTCGTGGTCCACCAGAATACGCCGCCCGCCACCAGCGCTGCAGCCAATATCAGCCCTGGCGCACCCATGATGCGGACAGGACGCTTGCGTGTGGACATTCGGGCACGACCTCGGTTTCAGCTCTTAATGAGGCCGCATTATTGCTAACAATTCTCATTTCTACAAGTCTGCGGCACACGGCAAAATCGGGCGCGCATTAAAAAGGGCCGCATGAGGCGGCCCGTTGCGATCGCGGCCATGAAGGCCGCGTACAACCGATCAGCTCTTGACGATCTTGCCCTTCATGATCATCCAGTGACCGGGAAACGAGCAGAAAAAGCTGTAGTCGCCACCGGCTTCGAGCTTGCTGGTGTCGAACGTGACCGAGGTCGTTTCGCCGCCGCCGATCACCTTCGTGAAGGCGATGACGCGCGTGTCGCCGGCTTTGACGTGGTCGGGCTTCACCGAAGCGCCGTCTTTGGCCACAGCATCCAGATCGGCCGTCTTCGTGATGACGACGTTGTGACCCATCGAGGCGGCGGGCATCTTGCCGATGTGCGCAAGATTGATCGTGAACGTCTTGCAGGTGGCGGGAACGGTGATCTGCGCCGTGTTGAATTTCAGGGCGTCATTACCCGTCACGTCGATGGCACACGTGTCGGCGGCCGAGGCCAGCGGTGCGGCAGCGGCGAGGACCAGACCTGCGAAAAACTTCGTCGAAAACGACATACAACCCACTCCAATAGATAGAACGCAACCCGCAGTGGCCACGAACGTAAGCCACATGTAAGCGTTGCGGGCGCTATCCTAACAGGGTCGCGAGCCGGTCGCCATCCGTTGTGGGTTGGACACTGAACGCCAGCGGTTCGCTGGCCCCGGTCGATTCGATCAGGCTATTTCGCGCGCGGCGCGGGCCGGATGCGTTCGGGCAGCAACCCTTTGGGCCGCAATTGCAGAATCAAGATAAGGGTGGCCGCGATGATGAAATCGCGCAGCGCAGCAGCTTGCACAGCGGGCAGCCCCAGGGCGGCGGTGGTGAAGATGCGGCTGCCCTCAAGCAGCAGCATGACGACCAGGGAGCCCACGATCGCGCCCATCGGGCGAGTATTGCCGCCCGCGGTGGCCGCGAGAAACACGTAGATGGTCAACAGCGGCGCGATGATATCGGGGGCGAAGTACGACGTGAAATGCGCGTACAGGGCACCCGCCAATCCGGCCAGTGCCGAGCCGATCGCAAACGCAATGAGCTTGAAGCGCACGACATTCTTGCCGGCCACACGCGCCACCAGATCGTCGTCGCGGATGGCGCGCAGCACGCGGCCAAACGGGCTCTTGTCCAGCCGCGCCAGCGACCAGGCGGCGTAGCCGGCGATCACCCACGCCACGATCAAATAGGCGATGTTGAACGCGCTCCCCAACTGCGCCTTGAATGGCCCGGGAATACCGGAGATGCCTTCGGCGCCGCGCGTGAGCCACTGTTCGTTGAGCGCCACCAGACGCACCGTTTCGGCAAATCCCAGTGTGACGATGGCGAGGTAATCGCCCCGCAGCCCGCGAGTGGCATAGGTAAGCACCACCCCGGCCAACGCCGCGGCGATCGAGGCCGCGATCCAGCCGATGAAGATCGGCAAGCCCAGTTGCGTGGTGACGATGGCAGACGCATACGCCCCGACGGCGAAGAAGCCGACGATGCCGAGATTGACCATGCCGGTGTAACCCCAGATCACCGTCAGCCCCAGGGCCATCAGGCAATAGACGGCCGCCAGGGTGAGTGAGAAAGCAAGATAGGAAATCATCGTGAGCGCCCCATCAACGCTGACCCATCAGGCCTTGCGGCCGGAAGGTCAGAAAGAGAAAGATCGCCAGAAAACCGATGGCGCTGCGATAGGTGCTGGGCAGCCAGATCAGCGCCACCTCTTCGGCCACGCCGATGACGACCGCGCCGATCACCGCACCGGCCGGGCTGGACAGGCCACCCAGCACACTGGCCGCAAAAAACGTCAGCAAAAAGCGTGTGCCGGTGAGCGGGTCGATGCTGGTGTCGATCCCCAGTAACGTGCCGCCCACGCCGGCCAAGCCCATGCCCACGAAGATCGTGAGCACGGCGATCGTTTTTGGGTTGATGCCCTTCAAGCGCGCGAGCATGGGGTTGTCGGCCACGGCGCGCATGGCCTTGCCCATGCGCGTGAAGCGAAAGTACGCGAACAACGCAACGGTCACGATGACGGCGATGCCCAGATTGGACAGCTGCTGCGGACTGACGCGCATGCCGACGATCGTGACGTCGCGCATCAGCGGCACATCGAAATTGCGCAGCTCGTTGCCGAACGTGAATCGCAGTGCCGACTCGATGGCGATCATGACGGCGATCGACACGATGGCGACCGTGAGCATGCCGTCCGGCCCCATCTTGTCGCGCAGTCGCCGCATGCAAAGCCAGTCGCACAGTACGCCCGCGATGCCCGCACCGACGAAGGCAATCGGGATCGTGGCCAGCGCCGGCAACCCGAGATGGAAGTTGGCCAGATAGGCGAAGTAGGCGCCCAGGCTGGCGATGCCGGCCACGGCAAAGTTCGGAAACCGCAGGACGGCGTACATCATCGACAAGCCCACGGCCGGCAACGCGATGGCGCCGGCCGAGATCACGCCGTTGACGAGCGCTTGCAAAAACTCGTTCACACGCGCTCCTGGTTGAGGTGGCCGCGGCGATCCGTCATGCGATCTTGAGCAGCGTTTGCTTGCCGGCCTTGATTTGTTCGTAGCGGAATTGCGCGTCCACCACATCGCCGATCGGGGTGAATTTGCAGGGCCCGCTGGCCCCCACATAGTCGATGGTCTTGCCGGCCGCGATCGCCTTGATCCCTTCCACGGCGCCGGTCACCGGCTCGCCGCCGGCCGTGCCCACACTGCGCATCGCGTTCTTGATCGCTTCGCCGCTCGCGTTCTTGGCGATCGCCATCGCCATGGTGACGAGGTTGGCGTGATCGAAGGCCTGGCAGGTGTAGGGGTCGGGATTGTCGTTGCCGATGAGCTGCTTGAGATGCGTATAGGCGCCGCTGCCTTCGGCGGGTGAGGGCGCAATCGTGAAAATGCCTTCCACCGTTTCCTTCGGCACCGAGTCGATCAGCTGTTTGTTGACGGCATAGGCAAACGCCACCATCTTGCCCTCGAAGCCGGCGCGATAGATTTCCTTGACCAGCACGGCGGTGTCCGCCACATATCCGCCCAGGATCAGCATGTCGGGTTTACCGGCCAGGGCGCGGTCGACTTCGCTGCGGTACGTGGCTTTCTTGTCTTCATAGACGATGGTCGTGACGGTACCCCCGGCCGATGCAATAGCCTTCGTGATGTTGTCGGTCATCGACTGCACGAAGGGCGTCTGCGGCGTCAAATACACCAGTTTCTTGGCGTTCTGGCTCAAGGCGAACTCGCCGAACTTGCGCCCTTGCAAGGTGGTGGTGGGTTGCGTGCGAAAGAGGTAACCCTGATGCGGCAAGAGCGTCAGGCCGTCGGCGCCCGACGCGCAGGCGATGACGGTTTTGCTTTCCCAGCACAATGGTGCGGCGGCTTGCGTCACCGGCGACGACCACAGGCCGATGATGGCCGACACATGATCGATATCGATCAACTTGCGGGCCGCGCGTACCGCTGCTTCCGGGTTGGTCTGGCAGTCTTCGGTGATGAGGTTGATCCGTTTGCCCAGCACGCCACCGGCGTCATTGACCTCTTTGATGACTGCGGCGATTGCCTTTTGCATCGGCGGCCCGTACTGCGCGCCCGATCCGGAAAGCGGCGACAGCGCACCGATGCTGATGTCGCCCGATTGGGCGAATGCGCGCTGCAGCGCCAGCGGTTGGGCGGCCAGCATGAGCCCGGAGGCGGAGAACTTCAAAAAGCGGCGGCGTGGCGTATGGGTCGGCATCGCGAATCCTTCGTGACGATCAAGCGTGGACGGGGCGTTCGGGTGAGCCGCCCAAAAAGAGGCGGCGCGTTTCGGGGTCGCGCGCAAGGTCTGCGGCAGCGCCATCGGCGCGTTTCGCGCCGCTGACCATCACGACTGCACGATCGGCAATATCGAGGGCGGCCAGCGCATTCTGTTCGATCATCAAAATCGTGAGTCCGCCGCGCGCGAGTTCGCCGATGGTGTCGAACAACACATCGCACGCGACCGGTGACAGGCCCGCGGAGGGCTCGTCGAGCAGCAGGATATCGGGCTTGCCCATCAGCGCGATCGCCATGGCGACCACCTGTCGCTGACCGCCGGAAAGCGTGCCGGCCAAGGCGCGGCGCTTCGTGCCCAGGATGGGAAAGCGTGCGTACATTTCATCGATCTTGGCGGCGGCGCCGCGGCCATCCAGAAACGCACCCATCTCGAGGTTTTCGCGCACCGTCATGCCGGCGAAAACGTTGTACTCCTGCGGGACGAACCCCACGCCGGCGCGAGCGCGCGCCATGGGCGAATGCTCGGCGAGCGGCTGTCCCTTGAGTTCGACGGTACCGTCCGCCAGGCTGAGCAATCCGGCGATCAACTTCAGAAGCGTGGATTTGCCGGCCCCGTTGGGCCCGATCACCACCACCAGTTCGCCGGCCGCGATGTCGAGATCCACACCCTTCACGATGCGCTCGCCGGGGGCGTAGCCGCCGGCCAGGTTACGAACCTTGAACACGGGCTCGGCGCTCATTGGGCCACCGCGTGCCGATGGCCCAGATACGCTTCCTGCACACGCGTATCGGCAACCACCTCGTCGTAGGAGCCGCGCGTGAGAAAAGCGCCTTCGGCCATCACGACGACCTCATCGCAGATCATGCGCACCAGTTCCAGGTCATGCTCGATCAGCAGAATGGTCATGCCCTCGTCACGCAGCAAGGCGAGTTGTTCGGCGATATCGCGCGATAACGTGGGATTGACGCCGGCCATGGGTTCGTCGAGCAGAATCATTTTGGGATCGGCCATCAGCGCACGGCCGATCTCAAGCAGCTTCTTCTGGCCGCCCGAAATATCGGTAGCGAGGTTGTCGATCACAGGGTCGAGTTTGACGCGACGGGCGACCTGCCAGGCGCGCTCTTGCAACTCGGCTTCGCGGCGTGCGGCCGCACGCGAATTGAAGTACGCCGGCCACAGGCTTTCGCCGGGTTGGCGCGTCCCGTAAAGCATCAGGTGTTCGAAGACCGACATGCGGGGAAAGCCGCGGGCCAACTGAAAAGTGCGCACCAGACCCGCTTGCGTGATGCGTTCGGGGGCGAGGCCGGCGATCGGCGCACCGTCGAAAACGATGTCGCCCTGCATCGTGGGCAAGAGGCCGGTGACGCAGTTGAAGAGTGTGGTCTTGCCGGCGCCATTGGGCCCGATCAATCCGGTAATCGTATTGCCGCGGACCGCGAACGACGCGCCATTGAGTACGCGCACGCCGCTGAACCCCACGCGCAAGTCCTTGATATCCAGCACGCCAACTTCCCCTAGAAGATGCCCATGTCTCGACCGGGTGGGCAGCTACGGTTGCGCGCGCTACCTCGAATACATTGGATTGGATCCAGGATTATGTATACGGTGAGTCATGGTATGCGGACGGCGCAAAGCCCGCAATGGTTGCGGCATTAGGGATTACGCGACGATGGCGCCGCGTGCGGAGAGTCGTTATTTCAGGACGACGTAGGAGCGGTAGAGCGCGGTCACATTGCGCACATAGGCCTGCGTTTCGGCATAAGGGGGAATGCCGTCGTAGCGGGCCACCGCGCCTTCGCCGGCGTTGTAGGCGGCCAGCGCCAGATCCATGCGGCCGGGATATTGATCGAGCAGGCGCCGCAGGTGCCGTGCGCCCGCACCCACATTGGTCGCCGGATCGAGCAGGGCGGTCTGGATGTCGCGGGCGTTGATCAGTGCCACGGCAGTGCCGGGCATCAATTGCATCAGCCCCAGGGCGCCCTTGGGCGAGCGTGCATCCTTGCGAAAGCCGGATTCGATGGCAATGACGGCGCTGATCAAGGCGCGATCGACGCCCGAGTCTTTGGACGCCTGACCGATCACATTGTGAAAGCCGGCCAGACCGGGATGGGCTTGCAACTGCGCCATCCGGGCAGCGGTCGCCTCCGGGCTGTCGACGAGTCCACCCGCGCCGCAGGCCGAGCAGCGGTCGGTCGTGCCCAAGCGGGCAGCCGCGCGCACCTGCGCCGACTTGTAGTGTTTGGCCATGCCGGTGGGCACAATCATCGTGCGCCAGCGGCCGAAGGGATCTTTGTAGCGGTAAGTGTCGTTGGCGTGGGCGACCGGAACGATCGTCGCACCGAGCAGCAATGCCAAAGCAACCCGCCAGGTAGGGATTCGTGGAGTCATCGAGTCCTGCCGCCTGTGGTTGTGAGGGAACCTGTCAGACGTATGGTGGCCGCAATTGCCGCTGCCGTCGCTCCGGCATGCGGCCTAAGCCTTATCGATGACGACCTGGGCGTGAAGCGGTTATGCGCGTCCCGCCATGCGGTTCAGGATGTCGTCTTTCCAGACCACGCGATGCATGATGACCATGGCGATGTGGCCCACGATCAGCGCCAGCAATGTCCATCCCAGCAAACCATGCACGGCGCTGGCGGGGGCGATCAATGCCGGGTTCTGCTGACCCGTCGCCTCAAACACCTGGATGCCGAACGGTGCGAAACCCCGGCCGCGCCCATACGCGCGCAGCAGTGCCAGGAAGGGCACGACGATCATCAGTGCGTACAGCAGCAGATGACCGGCGGCGGCAAAGCGGCCGAGCGGGCCGGGCTGGTGGGCGGGACGGCGCTTCAGGTTGCTCAACCCCCAGGCACCGCGCAGCAGCACCAGCACCATCAAACAGAAGCCGTTGGTGCCGTGGGTCGACCAGAAAAAACGTTCGATCGGCGTATCGCTGGCGAAGGCATGCAGCAGCGCACTGGTGAACTGCCAGGCGAACAAGGCCGCCATCGTCCAGTGAAACACCCGGCTGACGGCGCCGTAGCGCTGCGAATTGTCCGTCCAGGTTGAAGAAGGTGTCGTGCTCATCTATCCAGTTCCTTATGCTCGGCAGGATGCGAAGCGTGATCTCGAATAAGCAGATTGTCGGTGCTGGAGAAAGTTCCGTACACCCCAAATAAACCCGGCCCGTGGGGAGCGGGCCGAGTGCGGCGGTAAACGGGCATGCCGGGCTGCCGTCCGTGCATGCAACGCCGTCGTGGCGTTGCAGCCGCGTGACTGCCCGGCCGAGTGCCGAAACCTTATTTCGAGGCGGCTTTGCCTTGCGACACATCCATGATCATGCGGGTGGCCAGATACAGGCGCGGCACGATGGTATTGGTGAGTACATATTCGGCGTCGTTGGAATGCGCACCGAAGCCGCTCAAGCCGAAGCCTTCGATCACGGCACCCTTGGATTTCAGGCCGGCGAACGCCGCGTCGGTGCCGCCGCCGGTGGCGCGATCGAGCACGTTCATGGGCAACCCGAGTTCGTCGTAAATCGTTTTGCCGTGGGCGGCGAGCGCGCGCGAAGCATCGGTGGCCTGCAGGGGCGGGCGGCGCACCTCGAACTTCAGGTCAACCTTGGATTCCGGCAGCAGCTTCTTTTGAATGCGTTCGCGCATCGCCGCTTCCAGCGCGTCGAAGTCCGACACCTTCAGCGCGCGGGCATCGGCCTGCGCGGTGGCCTGCCCGGGAATCACGTTGCGGTTGGTGCCGGCCTGCGCCACGGTCCAATTGAGCTTCAAGCCGGCGTCGTTTTGCGACAGGTCGTCCATCTGCAGCACTTGATGCGCAAGTTCGTACAGGGCGTTCACACCGCCCTCAGGGCGCGAACCGGCATGTGAGGTGCGGCCTTGCACCGTGAGATAAGCCGATCCGATGCCGCTGGTGGCCAGGCGCAGATCGCCCTTGGCACCGCCGCCTTCGAACGACAACACCGCATCTTGTTCGGCACCCAGCCGCGTAATGGTGCTGCGCGCGCCGGGCGAGCTGATTTCCTCGTCGCCGTTGATCAGCACGGTGAGCGTGCCGTAATCCTTTACGCCGAGCTTTTGCAGGATGGCCACCGTATTGATGATGAGCGCCACGCCTTGCTTGTCGTCGGCGATGCCCAGGCCATACGCTTTATCGCCCTCGACCCGATACGGCTGATCCTTGAGCATGCCGGGCAGATACACGGTATCCATATGCGCGATCAGCATGATCTTCTTGGTACCCGTGCCGGTGAATTCGGCGTGCACCATCGGGCCGATCTTCTCAGGCGTATCGTCCATGCGGAAGATATCGGTGGGCGTGATGATCTCGACTTTTCCGCCTTGCTGCTGCAAACGTTCCGCCACCAGCGCTGCTATCTTGGCCACGCCTTCCGGGTCTTTGCTGCCGGATTCGATATTCACCAGATCGCGCATCGTGTCCAACACGCCCTGCTGCTGCGCTTGGGCCGCATCATGCACCTGGGCGACCGGCGCGGCATGGGCGGCACCCATCGAGAGACAGAACGCCAGCGCAAGCGCGGTGTGGCGGGGGCGCAGCACGGGGGATGACAGCATAGGCATGACGGTACGTTCCTTGGCAGGCAGAGGGAAAAATGATCGTACTCGCATCCGCGCGCGCCGTCGTGCACACGTGAAAACGCCCCATGGCGATGGGGCGTTTGGCGTGCGGGCAGGCTGGGGGCAGATCAGTTGCCGGCGCCGGTATCGGGGTAATAGCCAGGCTGGCCGGCGTTGGTGGCCGGACCGGTAGAGGAGGGCATGCTTCCCATACCGCTGCAACCAGCGAGCACGGCGAGGGTAAGGGCAACAGCCAATAATTTTGCTTGGTTCATGATGGACTCCGGAGCGGTGGGGGGGGGGGTAGGACTTTCCCTTAAGCATCGCGCGTGCCCAAAAGCCCTAATCCCTCTTGATCATGCCGGTTGCCGAACTGGCGTAGTGCGCCACCATGAAATCCACGAACGCCCGCACCTTGGGCGCGATGTGCCGGGCGCTGGGGTAGAGGGCGTAGTAATGGCGTTTACCCAGCGTGTGGGCGGGCAATATCCGAATCAGGGCACCGCGCTCCAGATCGCGCGCAACGGTATGTTGCGTGAAGGCGGCAATGCCGCACCCCGCCAGCGTGGCGGCGTAAACGGCAGTGATCGCATCGAACTGCAGCGCCGTGTCGACCGCAACCGCCACGGCTTCGCCGTTCGCCTGCGAGATCGACCAGGACGACGCGCTGCCCGACCCGGCAAACGACAGCAGCCGGTGGCGCGCGAGCTCCTTCACGTCGCGCGGCAGGCCATGTCGCGACACGTAGCCGGGCGATGCCACCATCACAAGATCGGATTCGGCAAGCACGCGTGCTGCCAGCGTGGAGTCCGCGAGCGCCGCAGTCACCCGCAGCGCCAGATCGAATCGCCCCGCGATCAAGTCCACGAAGCGGTCTTCACACGACACGTCGAGTTGGATGTCTGGATAGGCATCTTGAAACGCCGGCAACCAATCCGGCAACTCAAGCACGCCGATCGCCGTAGGAATGCTGACGCGCAGCAGTCCGGAAGGCTGCTCGTGGCTCTGCGCCACATCCAGGGCGGCCGCGTCCAACCGATCGAGGATCTCCTGGCTTGCCCGGTAATAGCGCGCGCCCGCTTCGGTGAGCGCCAGGCGGCGCGTCGTGCGATTGACCAGTGCCACGCCGAGCGCCTGCTCCAGTTGCTGCAGAAGACGAGAGAGCTTTGATGGCGTGCTGTTCAGACGATCGGCCGCCGCGGTAAACCCTTGCGCCTCGACAATGCCGCGGAAGGCGCGCATGGCCTCGATCTGATCCATCGTCGGGTCTCCAAGAGCGGCGCACACCGTGGCGCCCGATGCGCGTCAGTGTAGCGGCAGGCGGGTGATCTGCGCCGTGCTCAACACATCGCCGAACGTGTCTTCGATTTCGGCCAGCGCCGCGGCATGCAGGCTCGCATGACCCACGCGCTCGCCGTTGACGCGCTGGATGTCGCGCGTGGCGGTGGCGTCCGAGGCGACCACAACGGTGTAGCCCAACGGCGCGGCATCGCGCGCGGCACCCGCGATACACGCATGCGTCATCAGGCCGGCAATCACGATCGTCTTGATGTTGGCCGCTTTCAGGCGGGCATCCAGATCGGTGCCCACGAAGGCGCTGACGTTTTCTTTCTGAACCACCACGTCTTTTGCACGCGGTTGGATATCGGGGTGGAACGCAACGGTGGGGCCATCGATCGCAAACACCGGCGAGCCGGCCGGCGCCACATGCTGCACGTGATAGACGGGTATGCGGGCTTGATCGGCAAACTGGATCAGACGCTTGGCGTTGGCCAGGGCCGCCGCGCCATCGGGAATGGGCATGCGACCGGTGAAGTATTCGTTCTGAAAGTCGATCACCACGAGCGCGGTGCTCGCCGGATCCAGACCGGCGATCGGTGTGGCACCCGACATGGCGCGGATCGTGGGATGGGGGGCGGCCACTGCCGGACCGCTGGGAATGACCGCGGCGGCGGCGGCGATCGCGGTCGAAAAGACTGCGGCAAACAGGCGGGAAAGGGTCGAATGCATGAGGGTCTCGAGGTGAACAAAAGGAGACCCAAAGATTAAGCACGCGACCCCTTGCGAACAATGCCGGTCGGCACAAAACGCTTTTGCGAAAACTGCGATAGTCGCATTAGGCGGCATCCCGATCGGCGCGCGATGCGCCAATCGGGAGGCGTACGCCAGTTCTGGCGTCAGGCCAGGCCCGTCACCCGCAAGAGCGCAGGCACCGTCAGGATGGCGATGTAGAACCCCATGAACTGCACGCCGGTATTGAACCCAAAATGGCGTGACAGCAACCCTCCCATCAAGCCCATCGTGAGGATGACCAGGAAGCCCATGATGCCGCCTTCCCAGATGCTGATCACGAAAATCAGGCCGATGAACGTGGCGATGATGGCTTCATGGCTCAACTTGCGCGAGACGAACAAGGCCGCGCGGTGCGCGAAGTTCATCGTCAGGGGATAGGCGATCAGCGCCGCGAGCAGCACCGCCAGCAAGCCGTATCCCAGAAACTCCCAATGCGACAGCATCGTGTGCAGGTTGTTGACTTCGCCGGTAGCCGCGTCGATCGTGAAACGCGGCGGCGCATTGAACAGCGGCGCGGCGGGGCCGGCTGCAACCGGGCTCAACGGCAGGCCGAACGCGATCAACGGAATCAGCGCCTCGGCGATATAGGTGGCTTCGGTCACGCCATTGCGCGCGGCCAGCACCGTGGTCATCCGGTGATAGGCGTGCTTCACGCGTGAACCCACCATCTCACCCATCAACACGGTCATCGCCACGGGGCTGAACACGAATGTGGCGCTGGAGATCGCGGCGGTGATCGCCGTCCATTTACGCTGCGTGCGGTCCAGGACTTTCAACGGATTGGGAAAGTAGCCGGACCAACTGCGCACGTCGGGCGAAAGCGAAAATTTGCGCGGGCTGTCGCGCTGCATGCGCTTATTGTCGACTGGCGAAATCGACGCGAACAGGTCGGCGATCAAGGGCCCGATCGCAATGCCCAGGAAGTAGCTGATCGTCAGTCGTGCGTCGTACTTGAGGCTCACCGCTTGCAGCGCCATGATGATCGTCACGAACGGCACCAGCAGGGCCACCGAGGCCCAGCGGCCCGGTGAGAAGTACGCAATCATCAGCGCCGCAGCGAAGAAGATCCAGGGCGCCGACTTGGTGATCGCGGGGCCGAACGGTGCGAGCAATACGGCAAACAGCACCGCGAGCGGCACGGCGATGAAGGCCGCGATGAACGCGCCCGAAATCATCTTGCGCAAGGCGATGTGCGGCACGCCGAGATTGCGCAGCGCGGTGGCGTGCGCAAGCAACGGTGTGGCGAGCGTGTCGCCCGGTATCCCCAACAACGTGGTGGGAATGGCGTGGGTCATGTGCTTGGCGACCGCACCTGCCAGAAAGAAGGTCAATACGCCGGCGGGCGGCACGCCCAGCAATACGACGAGCAGGGTCAGCGGCGCCAGCGTGGCCGTCTCGTCCGTGCCCGATACCAGACCGAGCGCGGAGAAGATCACCGCGCCCAGCAACCCCATCGATACGGCGACGAGGATGTCGGTTATGAGGGTTTCCATGTCGGATCCTTGTTCTTATTTTGGTGTGGGGGAGGATGCGGTCGCAGACGGGGATGTACTGCCGGCCCGCGCCTCTTCCTCGAGCTTTTTCTCGTAGTCGGCAAACAGGTCGTACAGCCCCACTTCGCGCATCTCTGCGGCCACCTCGGGCGGTAGATCGGCGAGCTTGCCCAGCCCGCCGGCTTCGCCGGCCAACTCTGCCATCGCCGCGTCGCGCCAATGCGGGTCGCTGTTGTGCTCTTCGAGTACGACGCGTTTCGGCGCAAACAGCTTGGCGCAAAGGGCGCCTGCGACGAGGCAGCCGCCCAGTCCGATCAGCATGGCGTAGGAGCCCGCCATGGCCGGCTGGGCAACCACGCCGAGCAAGAAGTGGCGCGCCACCAGGAACGCGGTCAGGCTGATCACCGCCCCGATCACGATGGCCCACAGCAGATGGCGCGAGTCGACGGTGTCGCCCCACACTTCGATCAATTTCAAAGGCTTGGTCATGTGTCTCTTCCGCTCAAGGTTGCCGGCGATGGTGCTCGCCGGTTCGTAGCCGCGGGAGGCCCCGCGGGTGCTGCGTTATGACGCTTGGCGTTCGGCCAGGTACTGCGCCGCCACTTCGGTACGGACATCGCCTGCCGCCACCATGCGCTTGACCACCCAGTCCACATCCGCGCCGGTGGCGCCGGCGCTCAATGCGATGTTGCGGGCGTGCAGCGCCATGTGGCCGCGCTGGATGCCCTCGGTGGACAAGGCGCGCAAGGCGCCCATGTTCTGCGCCAACCCGACGGCCACGACCACTTCGGCCAGCTCCTGCGCCGACTTGATATCGAGAATCTTGAGCGCCAAGCGCGCCAACGGATGGGTCTTGGTCGCGCCGCCCACGAGCCCCACCGGCATCGGCATCTCGATCGAGCCCACGAGGTCGCCATTATTCGCGATCTCCCAGGTGGTGAGCGACGTGTATTGGCCGCTGCGGCAAGCATACGCATGCGCCCCGGCTTCCACGGCGCGCCAGTCGTTGCCGGTGGCCACGATCACGGGATCGATGCCATTCATGATGCCCTTGTTGTGCGTGGCGGCACGATAGGGGTCGACCGCGGCAAACTCATACGCGTCGACGATGCCATTGATGACGTCTTCACCGCTGTAGGCCTTCGTGGTGAGCACCTCAGGACTGAACCGTGCGCGCGCTCGCGCCAGGCGCAAATCCGCGAGGTTGGACAAAATGCGCAGGCGCACCTTGCCGCCGGTGACGCTCTCGATATGGCCGGCGACCGCTTCGGCCATCGTGTTGACGGTATTGGCACCCATGGCATCGCGCACGTCGACGATCAAATGCGTCACAACCATCGGACCGCGTTTGGTATCCGGAAACACATGCACTTCGATGTCGCGGCAGCCACCGCCCAAGCCGATCAGCACCTTGTCGCGGCTGTTCGCGATGCGCAGGATCTCTTCGCGCGCTTGCAGAATGGCCTGGCGGGCGCCGTAGGGATCGGACACGTCGATCAATTGCACCTGGGCGCGCATGATCGGGCCGGTCGACGAGGTTTGAAAACCGCCAGATTCGCGCGCCAGCTTGGCCATGAAGGACGCGGCTGCCACCACGGACGGCTCTTCCACCACCATCGGCACAAGCACGTCGCGGCCATTGACGGTGAAGTTGCCTGCCACCGCAAACGGCAGCTCGAACGTGCCGATCACGTTCTCGATCATGCCGTCGGCGGTCTCCAGCGGCAGGGCGCCCGGCTGGGCGAGCTGCGCTTTCTCGGGGGCGGTGAAGCCGGCGGTTTCGGCGATGTGGTCCAGCCGCTGAGCGGGGGTCAACGCGCGAAAGTTGGGGAGACGGGAGTCGAGTGCCATGGAAATAGGGCTCCTGATGAACAATGTGAGGGCGGTGCGCAGGCGGTTCGAGCGCGTGACGCCGCAGGCCGAAAGCGCTGCGGGAGCGGCGTCGCGCGGGCTTAAGGCGACAGCGGCGGCGAGAGGGCGTGGCGGTGGTGCATGGTTTGTCTCCTGGCGGCTGCCATATAGGCGGCTCTGATTTTGAGTCGTCATTGTCCAGGGACGTGCGCGCTCGACCTATGTGGAAAGCCCACACATTTTTGGCAGGAAAGTGGAGAATTGTGCCTTCTCGCCGCGCCACCGAGGTATCGGACGATCGACTGCGTGTGCGCGTCGCCGATCTCTGCGGACGCTCCAACGGTCGCGTAGCCCCGCCCAGACTTCAACGTGGCTGGCGCAGCCGCTGCAGGCGCAACGCCATATGGATGTCCAGCGCACGACCGTTGCTGTGCCAATCCGGCAGCGCGCCCGCGATGGCATCCAGTCGTTGCCGCAAGGTGTTGACGTGAATGTCGAGCGCGCGGGCGGTCGCGCTGGCATTGCGTCCCGCATCCAGATAAGTGAGCAAGGTGTGGCACAAGTCGCTCGCGCGGCTCGCGTCGCCGGCCGCCAACGCGCCCAGGGTCGCGCGAATGAACGCAGCGATGTCGTCATCGTTGCGCCCGTCGAAGAGCCGCGCGTACAGCGCCAATTCGGCCTCGTGCGCTGCGGTGCCGTCGCGTCCCAGGGCTGCGAGCAAGGCCACGCAGCGCTGCAACGACGCCAGCACGTGCGGCAAATGCTTGAGCGGTGCGGGATCGGCGTCGACGCAGGTAACGGCCAAGCCAGGCTTGAGCGCCACGCACGCCAGCATCTCATGCGCGAGCGAGGCTGTGCTTGTGCCGGCACTCACGCCAATGATGTGGCCGTCGTAAAACTCGAACAGCGTGGCATCGCGCTTGATCGCGGTTTGCAGACGCTTCAACACGTATTGCGCATCGCCGTCGATCACGGCAGCGATGGCCAGCGTGAGCGGTTGGCGCGTATCGAGCCCGAGCGCATTGAGGTGCGCGGTGTCGGTGGGACCCACTTCGCGGTGCGGATCGAATACCGCGCGCAGGAGATCGACGCGGCTGCCGAGTCCAGCGTAGCTGGCGCGCTCTTGCGATAACAGCACCATGCCCGCCACCAAGGCCGCCCGCTCCAGCGTGCCGGTTTCGAGGTGCGTGAGATCCTGAGACGTGGTGATGGCCAATCCGCCCAGCAGCCCGGCGCCGCTGGTGATCGCCGCGACGCGGCACGTACGGCCGCCGTTTTCATAAGCCAGCACGGACCTGCCCTGCGATCGGCTGGTGAACAACGCGGCGTGAATGAGATCCTGCTCGGCGTACGGCAGCACATCCCAAGCGGCAGCGTTGTCGGACCAGACGCTGGGTTGCTCGCTTTCATCCAGCACGACCACATCGCCATCGAGCAGGTCGGCGACCATGGCGACCACGTCGTGCAGGCTGCCGCCGCGCGCCACCAAAGCCGTCAGCTTCTCGTGCGCATCGGCGGCAAACTGGGTCGCTTCGGCTTGCGCCTGCAATTGCGCGTTGGCGGCGCTGGTCTGGGCCAGCGCCACTTCGTTCTCAGCAAACAAACGCGCATTCTCGATCGCTACCGAGGCATGCGACGCCAGGGTGGTCAGGATCGACGTTTCCCAAGGCGAATAGGGGCGGGCGTAGCGATCGCCGACGAACAACACGCCCAGTACCCGCTCGCCGATGAGGAGCGGCACGCCGAGAATGGCGCGGATGTGCTCGTCGCGCACGCCGTGATCGATGCCTTGGGTGTGCGAAAAGCGCCCGTCCGACATGTAGTCGGTCGAACTGTAGGGCGCGCGGGTGCGTGCGACGTGGCCGCAGATGCCGATATCGCCCGGTACGCGGATGCGCTTGAAACGTTCGGAAAACGCGCCATCGGTGGCGCGCACGTAGAAGTCGCCTTCGGCCGCGTCGTAGATGGACAGATAGCCGACGTCGCTGGCGACGAGCTGCCGGGCGCGATGCACGATGGCGGCCAGTACACGGTCGACGTCGCGCAGCGCGGTCAGATCCTGGGCCGAGTCGATCACGGCCAACAGACCCCGCTCCTTTTGCTGGTGCAGTTCGATCCGTTCGCGAATCGCCAGCGCCAGGCGAACCTGTTCGCGTACCTGATCCCGGCCTGCGGAAGAGGTTGCCTGCGCCGCCATCCGCGCCAACAGATCGGCGTAGTCGTCCGGCGTGGCCTCGCGGCTCAGGAGCTCGAGCAGCAGCGACGCGGTCGTGTCGGCGGCGATATCGCCTGGCGTTCGTTCGGGGAGTGCTGAGGTCATCGGTGGGTGGGGCGCGGCGGAGATGCCGCGCCCGCTGCCGCTCAGCGCGGCAGTGCCGCGAACACGTTTTCGACCATGCGCTTCAAGTGCGGCTGGATCTTGGCAGCCAGATCCTCGCGATAGCCGAACGGCGCCGTCTCGTCCATGTAGATGCACTGGCTCATTTCGAGCTGCACGGCATGGATACCTTGCTCGGGTTGGCCATAATGACGCGTGATGTAGCCGCCCTTGAAGCGGCCGTTGACCACCGACGTGAACGGCATGGCGGCCGCACTCGCCGCGGCCGCTTCATGCACGCTCGGCGCACAACTCGCACCGCCGAACGTGCCGATATTCAGGTCCGGCAATTGACCGTCGAACAAGCGGGGCAGCTGGCTCGCAATCGAATGCGCTTCCCACAGGAGTACATGCCCGTGGATCGCGCGCAAGCGCTCGAGTTCGGCGCGCAGGGCGTCGTGGTATGGCCGCCAGAACGTGTCGACACGCGTGGCCACATCGGCATCCGATGGTTGATCGGGGGCGCCATACAACGGTTCGCCGCGGAACGTTTCGGTCGGGCACAGGCTGGTGGTGGTTTGGCCGGGATACAGGCTTTCGCCGTTGGCGGGACGGTTCAAATCGATCACGTAGCGCGAATAATTGGCTTCGAGCATCGAGCCGCCCAGGGCATGCGTGAAGTCGTACAGGCGCGCCAGGTGCCAGTCGGTATCGGCCACGATTTGCGCCGCGGGCGTCATGGCGCCAGCATAGGGTTCAGGGAGCAATGCGCCGCCGTGCGGAATCGACACGACGAGCGGCACAGTGCCGGAAGTGAGCGTATAGATAGGTGGGTTCATAGGCGAAAGTCTACTGCAACGGGGCAGGCTGAGCGGGCCGTCCGGGGCACAATACCCCGCTCGGCGTGGGAATGGCGTAAGGTGCGGCCAGCGGTTTGTCTGAAAGCGCGGCACATCGCTTGCTAAAACATGCTGCTTTGCTGAAAATAAGTTTGGCAAGAAACGGTCGAGCCGGCCTCAAATCCGATTGGAGAACCTGTGGGTAGTGCGCAAACCGCTGTCGTGCCTTTGCATTCCCAAGTCTTGGCGTTCGCGGCCGCCGTGCCCGACCGGCCGCGCCAATCGGGGTCGTCGTCGACGTCGGATGCCGATGCCGGATCGATGCCCGGCTGCGGCCGCTGCAAGAATGCTGCAGCGCTCGATTTCGAGTTCACCTTCGCCTATCAGCCAATCGTGCAGTTGAGCACGCGCAGTGTGTATGCGCATGAGGCATTGGTGCGCGGGCCAAATGGCGAGTCGGCTGCCTCGGTACTGGCGCAGGTCAATGACGACACGCGTTATTCCTTCGATCAGGCGTGCCGCGTGCAAGCCATCCGCGGCGCGGCAGCGTTGGGGATGAAGGAATCCCTGTCCATCAATTTCCTGCCCAACGCCGTGTATCAGCCCAAGGCCTGCATTCAAAGCACGTTCGAAGCGGCGCGCACCTACGGCTTTCCGATCGAACGCATCATCTTCGAAGTCACCGAAGGTGAGCAAGTGCAGGATCGCCCGCATCTGGTCAACATCTTCCGTGAGTACAGCCGCTTCGGCTTTCGCACGGCGATCGACGATTTCGGCGCGGGATATGCCGGATTGAGTTTGCTGTCGGAGTATCAACCCGACATCGTCAAGATCGACATGGAACTGGTACGCGACGTCGATCGCAATCTCCCCAAACAGGCGATCGTGCTCGGCATCGTTTCGATGTGCCGGGCGCTTGACGTGCAAGTGTTGGCCGAAGGCATCGAGACGATCGCGGAGCGCAATTTTCTGCGCGATGCCGGGGTCGATCTGATGCAGGGCTATTTCTTCTGCAAGCCGGCCTTCAAGGCGCTCGGCCGGGTCGATCCCGCCGTGTTCGATTAGCCGGCCCGCGAGCGCCGCGCACGCGCGCGGTGTCACTGCCACGTCATACGTCAGCCTCAGAATCGCTTCGCCAAACGAGGAGAATCTGTGGTGACGTTTCACAACCAGCACTATGCGCGTGTACTGCTTGCGGCCATCCTGGCGTTGAGCTTGAGCGCCTGCGGCGGCGATGACAAGGACGACGGCGACGAGGCTGCCAGCCCCGGCACGCCGCCCACTGAGCCCGCACCGCCCGCCATCGCTCAGGGCACGCGCCTGCAGATGGCCGTGTTGGAGACGACCGACCTGCATGCCAATGTGCTGGGCTACGACTACTACAAGCTGGCGGAAGATAAAAGCTATGGCGTGGATCGCACGGCCACGCTGATTGCCAACGCGCGCCGGCAGTTTCCCAATCACGTGCTGCTCGATAATGGCGACACCATCCAGGGCACGGCGCTGTCGGACTATCAGGCGCTGGTCAATCCGATTCAATGCAGCGACATGATCGCGATCTATCGTCAGATGGATGCCTTGGGTGTGGATGCAGGCACGATGGGCAATCACGAGTTCAACTACGGTCTGCCGTATCTATCGCAAATCACGAATGTCGATTTTGGCTTGAGCGGCATCGCCAAGGGCACGCCGCAGAGCAATCCCACCGGCGCCGCGCAATGCGCCGCCCCACGCTTTCCGTTCGTGTCGGCCAACGTGGTGTCGGCCGCCAGCAAGGCGCCAATTTTCAAGCCGTATGTGATACTGCCCAAGACGTTCGACGCCACAGCACCCGATGGCAAGACGACTCAAGTCACGGTCAAGGTGGGGGTGATCGGCTTCGCGCCGCCGCCCATCATGCAATGGGACAAGGCCAATCTGGAAGGCCACGTCGAAGTGACGGGCTGGAAGGAAACCGCCGCGCGTTACGTGCCGGAAATGAAAACCGCCGGCGCGGATATCGTGGTGGCGCTGGCGCACGGCGGCATCGATATGACGACGCCGTACACGCCCGATATGGAAAATGGCGCGGGATACCTGACCGAAGTGCCGGGCATCGATGTTCTGCTTACCGGCCATCAGCATCAGCTTTTCCCTAACGCCGCGGCCAATTCGCCCTTTGTCGGCCAGCCCGGTGTGGATCCGGTGAAAGGGCTGGTCAACGGCGTGCCGGCCGTTCAGCCCGGTCAATGGGGCAACAATCTGGGCGTGATCGATTTGACGTTGGCGTATGACGGCGGCTGGCAGGTGCAGCGCGACGCAACGGTGGTACAGCGGGTGCCAACCTTGCTGACGGCGCAAAGCGGCGCCACGCCCGCCACCTACGTCGAGCCTGATCTGGGCACACAGCAGCTCGTGGCGGGGGTGCATACCGCCACCATCGATTACGTCAAAACGCCGATCGGGCAGGCCACGTTCGATCTGTCGACCAACTTCGCGCTGGTGGGCGATGTGTCGGCACTGCAGATCGTCAACATGGCGCAGATCGATTATCTGAAGACGTATATCGCGGCAAACCAGCCCGACTACGCCGGCCTGCCGATCCTGTCGGCCGCAGCGCCGTTCAAGGGCGGTCGCAACGGACCGGGCGACTTCACCAATGTGAAGCAGGGCGACGTCGCGATCAACAACGCGGCCGACCTGTACCTGTACCCCAACACTTTGCAGGTTGTGCGGGTCACCGGCGATACCGTGCGGCAATGGCTCGAAAAGACAGCCGAGCAATTCAACCGTATCGATCCCGCCCGTGCCGATGTACAGCCGTTGGTGGACACGACGTTCCCGACGTTCAATTTCGATGTGCTGTATGCCGAGGGCAACGCGCTGCAGTACACGATCGACATCACGCGGCCGAAAGGCTCGCGCATCACGTCGCTGACGTACGCCGGTGCGCCGATCCAGGCCAATGACACGTATCTTGTGGCGACCAACAACTATCGCGCCAGTGGCGGCGGCAACTTTCCCGGTTTGGAAGGCGGCAAGGGCGACATCGTGCTGCAGGCGCCCGACGCCAGTCGGGATGTGCTGATCAACTTCATCAAAGCGAAGAAGACGTTGGATCTGACTCAGTTCGGATTGGATCGCAGCTGGCGTTTTGCGGCGACCTCATTGGCCGGGCCAGTGGTGTTCAACAGCATTCCGGGCACATTGCCGCTTGCACAAGCGCATGGCGTCACCAACGTCACGGTGCACAGTACGGATCTCGACCCGGTGACGCAACTGTCGCCTTATCGCCTGCAGTTGGCACCCAACTTAACGCGGGCGGTTGCGCGGCCGGCGGCGATTCCCATCGCCCGTGTTTCTGCTTTCGCCGCACGGTGGTGACGGCACCGGCCCGCGCATCGCCGATCATGTTGGCGCCAGATCGAGATTCGCGAAAATATCCGCCAGCCCGGGTTGCGTGCGCGCCGGCCAGATGGCGCTGAGATCGAAGCTGGGCAGGGCCGCGCCATCGCGAACGTCGCAAAATTTCACGCCGGCGAACTTGAGTGCGCGTATCCATGTGGGTAGCAACGCCACACCGCAGCCGCCGGCCACGCAAGCGAGTACGGTCAGCGTGCGATTGGCTTCCTGCTCCACGCGCGCATCCAGGCCGGCCTTGCGAATGGCGTCCATGATGCCGGCATAGAGCACGGGCAAGTGCGATTGGGGATACATCACGAGTCCTGCCTGCGCGATCTGTGCAAGACCCACATGGCCGTTTGCATCGGTGACGAAGTCGTCGGGCACGGCGGCCAGCAGCCGATCGCGCGCCAGCAACCGTTCTCGCATGCGTCCGCCAACCGCCACCGGCGTGTGCATCAAGCCGATGTCGATATCGCCATTGTGCAGCGCCTCGGCCTGCTCGACATTGCTCATCTCCTTGAGCACCACGCGCACGTCGGGCGCCTCACGACGCAATGCGCGCAGGGCACGCGGCAACGTTTCGAACAGCGCCGACGACACCAGGCCCACCGTGAGCTGGCCGGCCCGGCCTTGTGCGATGGCTTGCGCCCGCAAGGCGGCGGCGTCGATGCGCGCCACACTCACCCGGATGTCCTCGAGAATGGCGCGCGCCGCCGGCGTGGGCGCGGCGCCCGCGCGCGACCTGTCGAAGAGGCGCAAGCCGAGCTCCTTCTCCATTCGTGCAAGCGATTGGCTGAGCGCCGGTTGGGCGATGCCCAACCATGCGGAAGCAGCGCTGATGCTGCCATGATCGACGACCGCCAGAAAATGGCGCAGGTGACGGGTTTCCATATCGAAACGATATAGCAGAAGTCGGTTTTGGGGATAGAAAACAATAGATGCGCTGCCTACACTGCTCGCATTGACCATAACGAGCGTGCCGCTCATGTAGCCGGCCCGCCTTCCCGGAGACACGTCTGCCATGACGCCGACCACACCCGCCCCATTCACGACGCTCGCCGTCGATACGCATGCGCATGTGTTTCATCGCGATCTGCCGATGGAAGCCGGCCGCCGCTACACACCGGGTTACGACGCTGAACTGTCGGCGTACCTGGCGCATCTCGATCGTGCGGGGTTGAGTCATGGCGTGCTGGTGCAGCCCAGTTTTCTCGGTGTCGACAACAGCTATCTGATCGACGCATTGCGCACCGCGCCTGCGCGTTTGCGCGGTGTGGCGGTCGTGTCACCCGACACGTCGGTCGTGGCATTGCGCGAGATGGACCGCGCCGGCATCGTGGGGATCCGCCTCAATCTCTTCGGCCGCGAGGTGCCCGATTTCAAATCGGGCACCTGGCCGGTATTGCTTGCCGCCGTCAACGATCTGGGCTGGCATGTGGAAGTGCATCAGCACGCGGCCGAGCTGCCGCACGTGCTGGCACCGTTGCGTGCCGCCGGTTGCCGGGTGGTGGTCGATCACTTTGGGCGGCCCGATCCGCGCCAGGGCGTGGACGATCCGGGCTTCGCCTATCTGCTCACGCAAGCCGCGAGCGGACACGTGTGGGTGAAGCTTTCGGCGGCCTACCGCAATTGGACGGGCGCTGACGCCCTCGCGCAAAGTGCCCATGCCGCGCGCTTGCTGCTGGGCGCATTCGGCGCTGAGCGTTTGGTGTGGGGCAGCGATTGGCCCCATACCGAACACCGCGAAGTCACCGATTTCGACACCTGCCGTCAGCAGTTGGACGACTGGATCACCCCCGCCGCCGAGCGCCGCGCCATCCTTGGCGCGACGGCAGCACACTTATTCAAAATCTAGGAGACAACCATGATCGACAACATTCTGCGCCGCGCCGTCATGGCCGCGGCCCTGACCGGCGTTGCCGTGCTCGGTGTGAGCGCGCCGAGCGCGGCCGCGTATCCCGAGCGGCCCGTGACCTTGGTGGTGACCTATCCGCCCGGCGGTACGGTTGATGTGGTGGCACGATTGATCGGCCCCAAATTGAGCCAGAAGCTCGGCCAGCCTGTCGTGATCGAAAACCGTGGCGGCGCCGGTGGCATGATCGGCGGCGCGGTCGTGGCGCGTGCCAAGCCCGACGGCTATACGCTGATGCTCGACGCTTCGAACCACTCGCAAAATCCGGCGCTGAACAGCAAGATGACGTTCGACACCTTGAAGGATTTCGCGCCGGTATCGCTGCTGCTGCGCGTGCCCAACGTGCTGGTGGTCACACCGTCCTATCCACTGCAGTCCGTCAAGGAACTGATCGCATTGGGTCAGCAGCCGGATAAGCCGGTGTACTTCGCCTCGGCAGGTCCGGGTTCGGCGCAGCACTTGTCGGGTGAGCTGTTCAATATGCTTGCCAAGGCGCATCTCGAGCATGTGGCTTACAAGGGCGGCGGCCCGGCCATGATCGACGTGATGGCCGGTCAGGTGCCGGTGATGTTTGCGAGCATGGGGTCGGCGTGGACGCACATCCAAAGCGGCAAGCTGCGTCCGATCGCCGTGGGTGGCACGGCTCGCTCGCCCGCAGCGCCAGATTTGCCCACCATTGCCGAAGCGGGTGTGCCGGGCTTTGCGTCCTATGAATGGAATGCCGTGTTTGCGCCGGCCGGCACCGATCCTGCCATTGTGAACACGCTCTCGAGCGCATTGGCCGAAGTGCTCAAGGATCCGGAAATCGACGCCAAGCTGAAGGGCTTCGGCGCTGAGCCGATCGGTTCCACACCGCAAGCCCTGGACGACTTCCGCCGCGCCGAACTGGTGAAGTGGGAACGGGTGGTGAAAGAGGCGAACCTCACGCTGAACTGATAACCCTGCAGAGGCTGGGATCGTAGACGTGTGCCCAACGTGACGCTGCGCTCAGTCCTGATTCTGACGACCCCGGCTTCGCTCGCATTGTGAAGCCGGGGTTTTTCTCAAGGCTGCCAGTGCGTGTCCTTGCCGTCGAGCTTGCGGTCGAGAAAGGTGGCTGCGCTGATCAGCGCCAAGTGCGTGAGGGCTTGCGGGGTATTGCCCAGATGATGGCCCTTGGGGTCGAACTCTTCGGCGTAGAGCCCCAACGGATTGGCATACGACATCAGCTTGTCGAACTCGCTGCGCGCATGATCCAGGCGGCCGGCGCGCGCCAGGCATTCTACGTACCAGAAGGAGCAGGCGGCGAACGCGCCTTCTTCACCTTTCAGCCCATCGCAGGGCGTATCTTCGAGTAGATAGCGGCGCACCATGCCGTCGCGCACAAGGCGCTTTTCGATCGCGTCCAGCGTGGCCAACCAGCAGGGGTCGGTCGCGCCCACGAAGCGCAACAGCGGCATCAGCAGCAACGAGCCGTCGAGGGCTTTGCTGCCCAATCGCTGCACGAAGTGGCCGGCTTCTTCATCCCAGAAATTATTCCAGATGTCGTCATGAATTGCCGCCCGCACGTCGTTCCAGCGCTTGAATGGCGCCGGTAACGAGCGCTTCTGCGCCAGTCGGATCGCACGATCGACCGCGACCCAGCACATCAGCCGTGAATGCAGAAAATGCTGCGGTTCGCCGCGCATTTCCCAGATGCCCACGTCGGGCGTATTCCAGCGTTCGCAGGCTTCGTCGACGATCGCCACCACGTGCTTCCAGCCTTGATGGGAAATGGCTTCGCCGTATTTGTTGCTCAAGTAAATGCCGTCGAGCAGTTCGCCGTAGATGTCGTGCTGCACCTGATCGTGTGCGCCATTGCCGATGCGCACCGGCAGCGCGCCACCATGACCGATGAGGTGATCGAGATTGCTCTCCTCGATATCCTCGTGGCCATCCATCGTGTACATGATGCTCAACACGTTCTTGCCCTGCGCATCGGTGGTCACACGCTTGGCGGTCCAGCGCATGAAGTCGTTGGCCTCTTCGGTAAAGCCCAGGCGCATGAACGCGTAGATGGTGAACGAGGCGTCGCGGATCCACGTATAGCGATAGTCCCAGTTGCGTTCGCCGCCGGGGCTTTCGGGCAGACCGAATGTTGCGGCCGCTGCAATGGCGCCGGTCGTGCGCGACGTGAGCAGTTTGAGCGCCAATGCAGAACGCTGCACCATCTCGCGCCACCGGCCGCGATAGTTCGACGTGCCGATCCAGCGTTGCCAGAACGTGACCGTGTCGCTATAGCAGTTGGCGATGTCGTCGGTGCGCACGAGCTCGTCATCGGCGCCGCCGAGAATGAACTCGGCGGTTTCGCCTTCGCGCAGCTGAAAGCTGGCGTGTGCGGCGTTGTCGTCAAGCGTCATCGGGCGGCTCGCCGCCAGGCGTACGCTGGGCTGCCCCTCGGCGCTGAAGCAAATGTCGTCGCCATCCGCGCGCGCTTGCGTGTCGGCACGCGCGTAATCGAGGCGCACGGCGCAATGCATATCGATGCGTGCATCGCCACCGATCGCGCGCACGATGCGCACGAGGCGTGACTCACGATCGACGGGATAGATCGGCATGAAGTCGGTGACTTCCACAATCGTTTCGTCCGAGAGCCAACGCGTGACCAGCACATTCGTGTCCGGCAGATAAATCTGCATGCGCCGGGCGCCCGGCAGATCGGGTGCCAATTGGAAGGCGCCGGCGCGCGGCGCATCCAGCAACGACACGAACAGCGACGGGCTGTCGAACTCGGGCCAGCAGAAGAAGTCGACGGTGCCATCGTCGGCGATGAGCGCGGCGGTGCGCATATCGCCCACGATGCCGTGCGCTTCGATCGGGCGTTGCGTGGCGATGAGGTCACGAACGTCATCGGAGGATGTGGCGCGGCTGTGTGTGGTCATCAGGGGCGGTTCTCCTAAGGCGGGGCGGGAGGCCGAATTTGCGCAAGAGCGTCAAGCGCGTGTTTCCGGCCTCGACGAGGTTGGAGTCCGCGTCTGCACGACTTGTTCCCGGAGATCAGGAATTCGTCAGAAATGGGCTTGAAAAGTAATGTTATTACATTACAATCGCTGCCTCACGCTCCTCGATTTTTTCTTGCCTCATGTCGCTTTCGCCATTGCCCGCTACGTCCGCATCCTCGTCTCGCTTGCTCTCCATCGACGCGCTGCGCGGCCTGGTGATCGTCATCATGCTGCTCGATCACGTGCGTGAGACCTTCTTCCTGCACCATCAAGTCAGCGACCCGATGGACGTGGCGAGCACCGATCCCACGCTCTTCTTTTCGCGGCTGTTGGCGCATCTTTGCGCACCGGTGTTTGTGTTTCTTACCGGGCTGTCGGCGTGGCTTTATGGCGATAAAGCCGGCAATCGTGCTGCAGTGTCGGCATTCTTGTTCAAGCGCGGCGTCTTCCTGATCCTGCTTGAGATGATCGTGATCAACTTTGCGTGGACCCTCCAGTTTCCGCCCTCGGTGGTGTATCTGCAGGTGATCTGGGCGATCGGCTTGAGCATGGTGGCACTGGCGGCATTGCTGTGGTTGCCGCGCTGGGCCTTGATTGCCGTGGGGATAGCCGTGGTGGCTGGGCACAACCTGCTCGATCACGTGCACTTCGCGGCCGGGCATCCGCTGCACGTGGTGTGGGCGGTGCTGCACGATCGAGGCTGGATTGCAGTGAGCGAGTCTTTACGCCTGCGCACCTCGTATCCGCTCCTGCCCTGGATCGGGGTGATTGCGTTGGGCTATGCCGCCGGGCCGTGGTTTGGCCGGCTCGCCGATCCCGCGGTTCGCACTCGCTACCTGGCTTTCGCCGGTGCGATCGCGCTGCTGGGTTTCGTGGCGTTGCGCAGTCTCAATGGCTATGGCCAAGCGCAGAAATGGTCAGGCGGCGTCGATGGCTTGCAGACGGCAATGAGCTTTTTCAACATCACGAAGTATCCGCCGTCGCTGCTGTTTCTGCTGCTCACGCTGGGCTTGGGATGCGGATTGCTGATCCTGCTGGAACGCGCGCAGCACCGCGCCTGGGTGCGCGCGATGTGTGTGTACGGCGCGGCGCCCATGTTCTTCTACGTCGTGCATTTGTACGTACTCAAGGCGCTCTATCTGGGATGCGTGGCGATCTGGGGCCTGGACCAAGGCAAGTTCTTCGGCGTGAACAGCATCGGCACGATCTGGGTGATCACGGTGCTGCTGGCTGTCGCGATGTTTTGGCCGGTGCGTGCCTTTGGTCGCTTGAAAGCACGCCGCCGCGATATCGCCTGGCTCAAGTATCTGTAAGGCGTGGATCGTGATGACGTTGATTTCTCGCGCTGCGGCCGGTTTCGTGGCTGTTTGGGCGGCCTGCATGGCATGCGCCGTTCAAGCGCAATCGACCAGTAGCGTCACGTTGTATGGCGTGGTCGATTTGAGCGTGGGCGGCATATCGAGCCAGAACGATGGCACGTCGTTGAAGATGCTTTCCGGCGTGCAGTCCGGTTCGCGTTGGGGCCTGCGCGGCAGTGAAGATCTGGGCGGTGGTACGCGCGCCAACTTCGTTTTGGAAAGCGGCTTTCTTGCCAACGAAGGGCGATCGGCGCAAGGCAGCCGCTTGTTTGGCCGCGCAGCCTGGCTGGGGCTGTCCGGCGATTGGGGCGAATGGCGTCTCGGCCGCCAGACGTCTGCGTCCTCGCTCACGTTGGCCGACTTCGACGCGTTTCTGGGATCCTATCTCATCACCGGTGCGCAAACCACGCTCTTGCCCTACAACGCCAATCGGTCCGACAACACAGTGGCCTATTGGACGCCCACGATCGGCGGCCTGCGTGCCGGTGTGGACTACAGCTTCAGCTACGACGGCCAAGGCTATCGCACGCCGGCATCCAGCAAGCTGATGAGCGGCGCGCTGGTGTACGACCGCGATGCGTTTGCCCTCACGGCCACTTACGAAGGCGCGCATTGGGGCCAGGGCACCACCCAGGAAGCCGCCATGCGCGCGGCCGGCGGCGATGAACAGCCTTACGCTGCCACGCTTGCTGGCAAGTGGCGCCTGAATCCCATCACGTTGCACGCCGCATGGTCAATGATGCGTAATGGATCGACCATTCCTGGCGTGATATCACCGGGCCAGCGCGCTTATTTTCCCGGCAGCACGGTCGATGGTGCCATGGTGGGTGCGGCGTGGCGCATTGGCGCCGGTACGGTGCTCGCCTCGTGGCAGGCCAGCATGCCGCGTTCGAGCGGTGCGCTCGCACGCGACGATGCCACGCACAGTCAGCAGGTGTATTCGATCGGCTACGGCTACGACCTGACCAAACGCACCAACCTCTATGCAATCTACGGCTATGTGAACGGCGCCTGGCATGACGCGGACTGGCACGAGTCGCAGTACGCGGCGGGAATCCGGCATCGCTTCTAAGGTTGCGGCCAGCCTTTTTTGAGGCATGCCGCGGTGACAACGCCCGTTAAAAAAAACGGCCCACATTCTCAGTGGGCCGTGCTTTGCAATGCGCAGGCGCGAACCCGCGCGATCGCCTTAGTTGCCGAACGATTGCTTCAAACGTTCGCCGGCGTAGGTCTGTGCTTCCTGCGCCTTCTGGATCACTGCGGCACCGCCGAAGAATTCGTGCGTGACGCCTTCGTAATCCTTGCGTTCGACTTGAACGCCAGCCTTGCGCAGTGCATCTTCCAACTGCGCGCCGTCGCTGCGCAACGGGTCGAGCCGCGCGTTGATGATGGTGGTTGCCGGCAGGCCGGCCAGGTTGGCGTGCACCAGATCCAATCGCGTATCTTCCTTGTCGGCGGGGCTCTTCAAGAGCTTGTCGAGGAACCACTCGACCATCGGACGATTGAGCGGTTTGGCCATGGCGTTTTCGATGTACGACGGCGTGTTCAGGCTGCCGGTTTGCGCCACCGGGTATACCGCCAGCACGTGCATCGGCGGCGTCAAGCCCGCATCGCGCGCGGCCACGGCGGTCGCGACCGCCAAGTTGCCGCCTGCGCTTTCGCCAGCCAACGCCAACTGCTTCGGATTGCCCTTGATCGATTTGGCATTGCGGGCGACCCAGCGATAAGACGCCAAGGCGTCATCCCAGGCGGCAGGGAATTTCGCTTCCGGCGCACGGCGGTAGTCAACGGACACCACCACCGCATTCGCCTGCTTCGCGAGACCGCGCGCGCCGCCGTCGTAGACCGCCTTGTCGGCGATCACCCAACCGCCGCCGTGGAAGTACACGATCACCGGGAAAGGGCCTTTGCCCTGCGGTGTGAAGATGCGCACCGGCAGGGCGCCCGTGGCTGTCTTGATTGTGGTGTCGCGCGACGTCACGCCGGGCACCAGCGCCGTGGGCGACGTGTCGCGGCCTTGCTGGCGCAGCACGCTATTCACCGCATCGGCAAACGTCGGCTGGGCACGCGCTTCGGTCACGCTGATCTTTTCGATCGCCTTGGGATCGAGTGCAGCAAACGCATCGAGTACCGTTTTCATATCGTCGTCGGCGCGCAGCGCGGCCGACGTATTGGCCACCGCGTTGGCGACGGGCGAGGGTTTGTCGGGCGGCGCGCTGCACGCGGCCAAGCTGGCGATGGCTGCGACGCCGGCCAGTACGATGAACGGGCGGGCCAACGTGAGGCGCGAGCGGGACGGGGCGGACGCGGGTGAACGCAAAGACATGACTTCTCCAGGAATACAGGGATCTGATTTTTGGCGGATGTTCGAAGAGGGAGTCGACGTCCGCGTGATATCGACTAGGCAAATTCCAGGCCTGAAAATGGAAAATTCGGCAATCTATGTCCGCCGCTGCCACTTTTTTGGTTGCCAAAGTTGACCGGCAGTTGACTGCCGACTGAACGGCACACACTTGCAGTTGATCGCCGGTGCGCAGCGCGTACCCGAAGACAGTGCGCAACCGTCGCGCGCGAACGTGAACCGGTAAGCGCACGCACGCGTTGTCGTTCCGCCTTGCCCGCCTAGTCGCCAATTCGATCGCCAATTTGATCGCCCGGTTTGACGCCCCGCCGTCTTTCGATCTAACCTCGATATGGGCCGAATCCTTCGGCTCGTTATGCGTCTTCAGGGCGGGGTGAGATTCCCCACCGGCGGTAAGCCCCCAGGGGCAAAGCCCGCGAGCGCCCGCACTTGCACGAGTGCGGGGTCAGCAGATCTGGTGAGATACCAGAGCCGACGGTATAGTCCGGATGAGAGAAGATGAGCCTTGCGCCACAGGTGCGGATGCCGTTATTTGCCCGGCATCTTTTCCTATGGGCGCGGCCAGTCACGCAGCCCTGAAACGTTTTTCGCCACTGACTTTTGCGAGAGCGTTTCAATGTCCAGTTTTACCGCTACCCCTCCGCTACACGCCACCATCGCTGCTCAGCCGTTTGAGATGCGGTTGGCGCGTGCCCTGCAACACTTGCGCATCGGCCGCCCCGTGATCTTGATGGACGACTTCGATCGTGAAGACGAAGCCGACCTCATTGTGGCCGCCGAAAAAATCACCGTTCCCGTGATGGCCCAGTTGATCCGCGATTGCAGCGGCATCGTGTGCCTGTGCCTGGGCGATGAAGATCTTGAGCGGCTGCAATTGCGGCCGATGGTGCCCAATAACGAAAGCCGCCACGGCACGGCATTCACCGTCTCGATCGAGGCGCGCGCCGGTGTGACCACGGGCGTGTCGGCCCTGGATCGCACCACCACGATCCGCACGGCGCTCGATCGCGCGGCGCCGTTGGGCAGCATCGTCAGCCCGGGGCATGTGTTTCCGTTGCGGGCGCAGCCTGATGGTGTGCTGGCGCGCCGCGGGCACACGGAAGGATCAGTCGATCTGGCTGTTCTGGCGGGCTTGCGGCCGGCCGCCGTGTTGTGCGAGATGATGAATCCTGACGGCACGATGATGCGCGGCGACGCGATCGCACGCTATGCGGCCGTGCATGGGCTGGTGGCGTTGACGGTGGCTGAACTGGCCGATTATCGGCGTGGCCTGGCTGAGCGCCAGCCTGCCGATCAGGCGGCTGCGCGCGACGCAACGCAGGCCGCCTAGTGCGAAGGCAGCAGGCCGTGGCCCCGGTGCGAGTCGGGGCTGCGCGTCCGGACCAACCTCAAGCGTGATTGGGGATTACATCGCGTTGGCGGCGAACGTATCGCAATTGCGCATCTGGCCGGATTCCCAGCCGCGCTTGAACCACGCCACGCGTTGCGCGGACGATCCATGCGTGAAGGCATCCGGCACCACGCGGCCCTGGCTGCGGCGTTGCAGGGTATCGTCGCCTACAGCGCTGGCGGCGTTCATGCCTTCGGCAATGTCACCGTCATCCAGGATCTTGCGCGCCGCCTGGGCCTTGTTGGCCCAGATGCCGGCATAGCAATCCGCCTGAAGTTCCATGCGAACCGACAATTGGTTGGCTTGTTGCTGCGACACCTGACGGCGCTGTTGATCGACCTTGGCCGAGGTGCCGAGCAGTGTTTGCACGTGGTGGCCCACTTCATGGGCGATCACATACGCTTGGGCAAAGTCGCCCGGCGCGTTGAGTTTTTTCTGCAGCTCGCTGAAGAAGCTCAGATCGATGTACACCTTTTGATCGGCGGGGCAATAGAACGGACCCATTGCAGACTGGCCGGTGCCGCACGCCGTGGGCGTGGCGCCGGTGAATAGCACCAGCCCGGGATCGCGGTAGCTGCCATTGGTTTGTTCTTTGAAGACGGCACGCCACGTGTCTTCGGTCTCGCCCAGCACCCGGGCGACGAATTGCGCCTGGGGATCGTTGGCCGGGATGGGCCGCGATTCCTGCTGCTGCGTTTGCGGCCCTTCGGCCATGTTGAGCACCACGGAAGGGTCCACGCCAAAGTACATGGCGACCAGCGCCAGCACGATGCCGCCAATGCCGATGCTGCCGCCGCGCCCGATGCGCGGACCGCTGCCGCGGCGGTCTTCGACATTGCTGCTTTCTCTTGAGTCGTCCAAACGCATGGCATCGTGTCCTGTAGGTCGCCGTCCGCACGTGTCTCGGAACGGACAGCGCCAGCTTAGGACGGGGCGGGAATCACCGCAAGTCGCCCGATGGCGCAAACGGCGCGCCCAAGGGACGGATGCGGATACCAGCCGCCAATCGTTGCCACGGGAGGTCGGCCGAATCTGCCTTCATGGGGCCGGGCGCCTTGGCGACCAAAACCTTTTCGGCAATGGGTTGGAAGTCGGCCCGAAAATGCACCGAGCTTTTCACGACCAGAATCTGCATGGTGTCGGGATCGACGCCGCCGATGCGAAACAGATTGCGATCCAGCATCTGCGACTTGCCCGAGCTCACCACCACGCGTACGCCGCCAATGCTCAAGCCCGCCACGGGACCCACGTTGACCTGCACGCCGTGCATCATCGGGCCGTCGAAACGGGTTTTGCCGTCGCCCAGCGTTTCAACCTTGAACGTGCCGGTAAAGGGCGAGTCGCCGGGCACGCCCGATTGACCGCCCAGCGTCAGCGTCAGTGTTTGGCCGACGCCCGCGGCGGTGGCCTGCTCGACCGCCAGCGGATCGCAAATGAGGCCGATCGCCGCACCCTGGGCATCGGCGTCGACCAGCGCGCGCAGCATGCCGGTGGTATTCGAGTCGCCGCCCGCGCCGGGATTATCTTGCGTATCGGCAATCACCACCGGGCGCGATGCGCCGGCAGCGATCTGCTGGGCCTGGCCCACCGCCTCGGCCGGCTCCAGAAATTCCACCGCCCATTGCGGCTCGGCGGCCGCCACGGCGTCATAGAGTTCGTCGACGGCAGCGTTGACGGCGGCGGCATCCGTGCCATGGCCCCACACCACCGGGCCGCACTCGTCGAAATCGGCGGCCGGAAAGCCCGGCGTAAACGATAGCGACACGATGCCAGCGCGGTGCTCCAGCTGCTCGAGCTGCGCGTAGATGCCTTGCGCCGGCTCGAGCAATGTACACATGCCGTTGATGGGAATGAGAAATGGCAGACGGCGCACATGCGTGTGCAGGGGCGCGGCGGCGGCCACGATATCTTCCAGCAGAACGAATGCGAGCCGGCCGGTTTCGGCCATGTCCACATGGGGATAGGTGCGGTACGCAACCATTGCAGTGGCGTCATTCAGCATGCCGGCGGTGGTGTTGGAATGCAGATCCAGACTTACCACCACGGGGATCTCGCGGCCGATCGCGGCGCGCACGCGCTTGAGCAATTCGCCTTCGCCGTCGTCGGCATCCACCGTGACCATGGCGCCATGCAGATCCAGATAGATTGCGTCATACGTTTTCTCTTTGACGGCCGCGACGATCTCGCCGGCGATGCGCTCATAGGCATTGCGCGTCACGTGCGCCGCTGGGCTGGCCGCCGCCCAGATCACGGGCTCGATCGTGTGGCCGGCCGCCACGGCAGCCTTGATGAAGCCGCCGGCCGGGATGTTGGTATCGGCCAGCGGCATCACGTCGGCGCCGCGTGCCAGGGCCGGCATGCCTTCGCCGTTGACGAAGTTTTTGTAATCGGCCTGCGATGGCGCAAAGGTATTGGTTTCATGCTGAAAGCCAGCAACGAGAATATGCATATCGACTCCGTGAACTTCGTTAGCGGGCGTGTTTGGTGAGGATAATCGGAATAGCGCCGACCACGAGCAGGCCGGCGATGAAATACAAGCCGGCGTTCAACGATCCCGTGCTCTGCTTGATCCAGCCGATCAACGAGGGGCTGAGAAAGCCGCCGAGCAGGCCGATGCTGTTGATCAACGCAATCCCGCCGGCGGCCGCTTCGCCTTTCAGATACTGCGACGGCACGGCCCAGAACACGGTGTAGGCGCCCCACATCAGCGCGGTGGCGACCGCGATGGCGATCATCGAGAATACGAAATGCTGCGGAAACGCCGTGGCCAGACAAAGGGATGCGCCGCCGGCGATGGCCGGCAACGCCACGTGCCAGCGGCGTTCGCGCATGCGGTCCGAACTGCGTGCCAGCAACACCATCACCACGATCGCAGCCATGTAGGGCGGCGCGGAGTAGAGACCAATCTGCATCGTGTCCTTGATGCCGGTGGCTTGCAGCAGCGTGGGCAACCAGAAGCTCACCGCATAGATCCCGCAGATCAAACAGAAATACGTGGCGGCCAACGCATACACGCCACGATCCTTGAGCACGTCGCGAAACGCATGCTTGACGTGCGACCCACTGCGCGCGCCGATGTCGCGTTCCAGCAGCGTCTTTTCGCGCGTCGACAGCCACTTGGCATCCTGCGGTTTGTCGACCATGTAGAAGAAGGCGATCGCGCCCAGCAACACGCAGGGCAGGCCCTCGATCAGGAACATCCACTGCCAGCCATCCAGCCCGTGGGCTCCACTGAAGCGCGTCATGATCCACGCAGATGCCGGCCCGCCGAACATACCGCCGATGGGGCCGGCACACATCACCACCGCCATCACCCCGGCCATGCGCTTTTGCGTGTACCAGTAGGTGAGATAGAAGATCATGCCGGGTGCAAAGCCCGCCTCGAAGATCCCGAGCAGAAAGCGCAGCGCATAGAAGCTGTATTCGCCTTGGACGAACAGCATCGACGCGGAGGTCGCACCCCACAGCACCATGATGCGGCTGATCGTCTTGCGCGCACCGATCTTCACCAGCAATAGGTTGCTGGGCACCTCGAACATCACGTAGCCCAGAAAGAAGATGCCGGCGCCCAGGCCGTACACGGCGTCGCTGATGCCGACGTCGGCCTGCATCTGCAGTTTGGCGAAGCCGATATTGACGCGATCGAGGTACGCAAAGGTGTAGCAAAGCAGCAGAAAGGGCAGCAGACGCCAGCCGATCTTGCGATAGAGCGCGCGCGTCTCGGCGTCGGACGCAGGCTGATCCGCATGCAGCGCGGCGGGGGTGGAGGCCATCGATTGTCCCTTTTTACTGATGTGATTTTGACGAGGCGAATGGCGCATGGTGAGCAAGATCGCTGTTATAGACAATGACCACGGCAATCACTTATCGTTGCCTTCAGGGCAACACTTACGTTTAAGGCGCGGTACGCATGCAGGACATCAGTCAAACCCGGTTGCGGTATTTCCATGAGGTGATCGCCTGCGGCTCGATTCGCGGCGCGGCCGACGTGCTCAACACGGCGCCTTCGGTGATCAGCCGGCAGATTCAACTGCTGGAAAAGGAAGTGGGTTTGCCGCTCTTCGAGCGCCGCGCGCGCGGGCTGGTGCCCACCGAAGCCGCCGAGATGCTGGAAGACTTTTTGCGCGGCTACCGGGCGCAACATGAGCACCTGGCCGACCGGTTGCAGGAACTGCGCGGCATGCAACGCGGCCACGTGAACATGGCCATCAGCGAGGGCGTCATCGATACGTTGATGCAGCACGTGGTGGGGCCGTTTTGCCTGGAGCATCCCAGTATCAAGATCGGCATCAATGTGGAATCTGTGAACGAGGTGGTCGAGGCCGTGCGCACCGATCGTGCGCATATCGGCATCGCATTCAATCCGCCTACGCATCCCGAGATCCGGTGCCGTGTGCGGCGCGGATTGCCCGTGGATGTACTGGTGGGGCGTGGCCATCCGCTCACCCGCAACAAGGGTGCGGTGACGCTCGATCAGGCGCTGAAATATCCCCTGGCGCTGATGACGGCGCCGTATGGCCTGCGCCGGATCGCGGATGTGATCGAGTTCGCCGAAAAGATTCACCTTTCACCCGCATTGACGACGAACTCACTGGCGGTGGTGAGGCAATACGTGATGAGTGGCGCGGGCGTGGCGTTGATGACGAATATCGGCGTGACGCGCGAAATCGCCGATGGCGATCTGGCGTTGATTCCGTTGGATCACAAGGCGGCGCGCGAGCCCGAGTGCCGGCTGATGGTGCGGCTGGGCCGGCCGCTGTCGCGCGCGGCCGATGAACTGCTGCGGCGGATCGAGACGCAGATGCCGGTATTCAACGGGGCGTGACGGCCGGCGTGTTGTCTTCCAGACGTTGTTGCGATAAGGCCAGCTCGTCTCGTATCCACGTGCGAAACGCGATCAGCGGCGGCCACGATTGCAGGTTGGGCGGATAGACGAAGTGGTACGTGTGACCCACGTCATATTCCACCGACACGGGCGATAGCCGCAACAGGCGACCCGCGTGCAAGGCATCGGCGGCCAGCACTTCGCGCGTCAAGGCAAGACCCAATCCTTGTTCTGCCGCTTGCAGCATCATGCCGTTGTCGTTGAACACCGCAACCGGCGTGACGTTGGCGCGTACGCCGGCCGCGGCAAACCAGGCGCGCCACACCTCAGCGTCGCCCAGCAAGGGTTCACCCAGCAGCGCTTCGGCGGGCTCGCCCAACAGGCGCCGCGCATCGATTGCGCAGCCGACGACGATCAGCGGCATCGACCCTTCGAACAGCCGCTCCGACATCAGATTGGCCCAGGGTCCGGCGCCTTGGCGCAATGCAACGTGAAACCCCTCGCGCTGCAGGTCGACGGGCTGTTGCGAGGCGTCGATCTCCAACGCGAGTTTGGGGTGCCGATCGCGCCACCGGTGCATGCGCGGCAGCAGCCAGCGTTGCGCGAACGACGGCAATACCGACACGCGCAGGCGCTGCTCCAGACCGCAGGCGGCTTGCGCGGCGGCATGTACGCCATCGTCCAGTTGGGTCAAGGCGCTTTGCACGCTGTGCAACAACACCCGGCCTGCCGCGTTGAGCTTGATCCGCCGCCCGCCGCGATCGAAGACGGCAAAACCCAATTGCGTTTCCAGCACGCGAATCTGCTGGCTGACCGCGCTGTGGGTGAGGTGTAGACGATCGGCCGCCGCGCGCAGATTTTCGAGTTCGGCGACGGCGCGGAAGGCGGGCAGGGTGGCGAGGGGCAAACGGGACATGGTGGCAAGCAGGGATGGGTTTGGTAAGCATAGCCGACCAGATCGGGTAGAACAATGCGGTTTTCTCTAGGCTAATGGGCGCTTACGCTTACCGGATGGCTCATTGAGGAGAACAATCATGGCCCTGATCCCAGCAAATGTCGCCGCGTGCAGCGGCCCGATCGCCAAGGCGAATCATCCCGCCGCAGCGCCTGACGCGGCACGGGAGCGCCAGGCTACGGCACTATCCAGCGCACTATCCAGCGCGCCGCCGGCGCCCGCTCGTTCGGCCGCTCGCTCCGCCGATGCCACCCCTCCCACGGCGCGCAAGCCAAATGCGATCGTCCGGCTATGGCGGCAAATCGTCGCGGTATTCTCGCCGCGTCCTTATGGCGACTGGTCGGAGGCCATGACCGAACTGAAGCATCTGGATAGCGACACGCTGCGTGACGTGGGCGCACCGCCCTGGCTCACGAACCAGATCGCCATCCAACGTGAACAGGACGCGCGGGCGCTGCGCATGCTGCATCATCGCTGAGTTCAAACGGTTCGCATGAACCAGCCTTCAGGGGTCGCTTCCAATACATGCGTAAGCTTGAGCGCGTTCAGGAAACGCCGATCGTGCGATACCACCACCATCGCGCCGGCATACTGCGCCAGCGCCGATTCGAAGGCTTCCACCGATGCCAGATCGAGATGATTGGTCGGTTCATCCAACAGCAGCAATTGCGCAGGGTGCTTGCGCCACAAGGCGCATGCCAGGGCCGCTTTCAAGCGCTCGCCGCCACTCAATGAGGCGGCGGGGCGTGTGACGTGCCCGGCCGTCAATCCGAGCAAGGCAAGATGACTGCGCAGCACGCCGTCGGGCAACGGACACGCCCAGTACGCCAATTGCTCAAGCACCGAACGCTCAGGCGCAAGCAACGCATGCGCATGCTGGTCGAGCGTGGCAGTCGGCACGAAGGCGTCGCAGCGCCCGGCGCGGGGTGCAAGGGTGCCGTCCAGCAGACGCAAGAGCGTGGTCTTGCCGCTGCCGTTCGGGCCGGTGACGCCGATGCGCATGGGCCCGATCAGCATCGCCGAGATGGCAGGTGCGCCGTCGGGGTAGGGCGGTACGGCATCGATCAGTTCGGCCACGCGGCGTCCCGCTGGCACAGCCGTGTCGGGCAGCATCAACGCCACCTCGCCCGCGGGGCGCACATTGGCTGCCGCTGTTTGCACGGCGTCGTTCAAGCTGGCCCGCGCCGCTGTCTCGCGCGCGTGTTCGCGGCCGGCGTGGGCTTGTGCATTGTCCTTCCGACGCCCCAGGAGTATGCCGGGCAGATTGGCGGTCTGAGCGGCCTTCGCGTTGTGTGTCTGGCGCTTCAACTGTGCATCGTGCTGTTTCTGACGCGTGCGATCTGCCACGCGGCGAGCGTTGCGCGCATGCGCCAAGGCAGCGTGCGCGGCTGCGTCTTCGCGTTCGCGTGCGTCGCGATACACGCTGTAGTTGCCGCCGTAACTGCGCAATCCCGCCGGCGATAACTCAACGATGCGATCCATGCCGTCAAGCAGTTCCCGGTCGTGGCTGATGACGAGTGCCGCGCCTTGCCACCGCGCCAATTGCTGGCGCAGCCAATCACGTGCGGGCGCGTCGAGATGATTGGTGGGCTCGTCGAGGATCAGCATGCCGGCGCCGGACAGCAACGCGCCGATCAAGGCTACGCGCGTGCATTCGCCGCCGCTCAATGTGGTCGCTTCAGCATGGGGATCGAGTGGTCGCAGGCCGGCGGCGGCCACATTGCGCGCCCATTGCGCAGGCATGTCCCAGCGGCCTTCCAGCAGATCATGATCGGCGGCATGCACGATGCCGCGTTCGATGCGGTCCAGGGCGGCAAACACGTCGCGCAACCCGGCCAGTGAGGCGATCGTCGCGTGCGGCGCGGGCGCAATGGCTTGCGGCACATACGCCACGGGAACGGTGCGTACGACTTGACCCGTATCGGGCATGACGGCGCCGATCAGCACGTGCGCCAGTACGCTCTTGCCGGCGCCATTGCAGCCCACCAAGCCTATGCGTTCGGGAGTTAGGTGGAGGTCGAGATCGTCCAGCAACAATCGGCCATCGGGCGCGCGCAGCGTCACATGCCGCAGCGCGGCGGCATAGGGCTCGGACGTATTCGAACGATCGTCGGAATGGGGGGTAGGGGCAGCGATGACGAGCGCTGCCGCTCGAGAGGTAAGGTCGGCCAAGGCGCGAAGCTCCAGACAAGGTGTTGCACACGTCATTGCACGGCACGAAGGCGCAGCGATAACGCGAGAAAACTTGCAAGGGCTTAGAAGCGCATGGGCGAAAGATCCTGTGAGCAGGGGGTCTGCAGCATCGATTTTAGGCAGACGGGACGTGCACGCGCAAGTAACCCTAACCCTCGTGACGGCATTTGCGGCCTGCCATCCCGCGAGGCGGATAATTCACGATCACTGATGAGGAACGTGCGATGGACGTCTTTTATGCCCTGCTCTCCAACGAGGCGCTGTGGCTGTTGTTTCTCAACGTCCTGGTCGAACAGGCCGGTTTGCCCGTGCCTGCCTATCCGTCGCTGGTGATCGCGGGTGCGTTGTCGCTGGATGCCGTCACGGCCACGCCCGGCGTGATTCTGGCGCTGGGCGTGCTGGCGTGTGTGGGGGCCGATTCGGCGTGGTACTTCGCGGGGCGGCGCTACGGCGCATGGATGATGAGCACCATTTGCAAAGTGTCGATGTCGCCCGACACCTGCATTCGCAAGAGTACGCACCTGTACCTGCAGGTGGGGCCAAAGATCTTGCTGATTGCGAAATTTCTACCCGGGGCGGGCGCCTTGTCGACGCTGATGGCCGGCACCGCCGGCACGCGTTATCGCACGTTTTTGCTCTACGACTTGGCGGGATCGGCGATCTGGGTGGCGTCGGCGCTGATGTTGGGCATCGTGTTTCAAGACACCGTGCAGATCATGTTGGCCCTGTTGGCCAGCTATGTGCCCATCGGCATTGCGGTGGTGGTAGGCGCGCTGGCGGCCTTCATCGCGTGGCGATTCTGGCAGCGGCATCGGCTCTTGCGGCGCAGTCGCCGCATCCCGCGGCTCGCGGTGGCTGAGTTGCAGGCCTTGTGCGCAGCGGGTTCGCCGGTCGTGGTGCTCGATGTGCGCGGGCCCGATGATGCATTGCCGGCGATTCCAGGCGCGATTGCCGTCACGCAGGAGGTCGCCATCGCGAGCTTGCCCGCGATCGATGACGATACCCATCTGGTGATTTATTGCGCCTGTCCGAATGAAATCTCGGCGGCATTGCTGGCCGAGCGGCTGCAGCGCGGCGGCGTGCGCCGCACCTATGCGCTCTTGGGCGGCCTGGCGGCGTGGCACGCCGCGCAAGACGCCGCCCCGCCACCCGCGCCGTTGGCCGAACAGATCGGCTAGCGCGGGGGGCGGGGCGCTGCCTTACGGCAGGGCGAAGATGAACAGCGAGTTACCGCCTTCGGTGATCTTCTTCAGTTCGGGATCGATCGCGGCGGCGGCAGCCGTTTGCGCGTTCGGGCCCGTGGGCACGGCGATGTATTGCTTGCCGTTCACGCTATACGTGGTCGGATGACCGCCGATCGTCGTGTTCAGCTTGATGCTCCACAGCGTTTTGCCGGTCTTCTGGTCGAAGGCCGAGAACTCGCGGGCGCTGTCGCCACCGAATACCAAGCCGCCGGCCGTGGTCAGCAATGACGAACTGAAGATCGGCTTCTGCTTGCGCACCCACGTGATCTTGCCCGTCTTCACGTCCACCGCGTAGATGCGGCCCGTGCTGTCTTCGCCCGGCGCGTATTGCGACTTGCCCGACGACTGCATGCCGATGATTTCACCTTCGCGCATTTCGGTCGGACGCGGTGTGATCGTGCGGCACGATTCGCTCAACGGCACGTAGAACGTGTTGTTCAACGGGCTGTAGGCGCCGGCCATCCACAGCTTGCCCAAGCCGCGTCCACCACAGATCAGCGGGGAATCGTCGAGCTTCTTGGCGATCAGGGCATCGTTGGTGATGGCGTGGCCGTCATCCGTATAGCCCTTGATCACGTTTTGATAGGCCGTGTCGCGCGCCCACAGCAGCTTGCCGGTGTCGCGATCGAGCACGAACGTCGTGCCGTACTTGCCCGGCACCGTAACGATCACGTCGTACTTCTGACCCGGCTTCACGTCCTTGGCCAGAAACTTCACGTCGGCCGCTTTCGGCGCGATTTCGCTATTGACCAGCACGCGTTCGAACGGGCTATCCAAGTCCCAGTCGTCGCGCGGCAGGTGCTGGTAGTACCACTTGACCGCGCCGGTGTCGGCATCGATCGCCAAGGTCGAGTTGGTGTACAGCGCCGAGCCGTCGCCCGAGCCGCGCAGTTGTTCCGACCACGGTGCGGGCATGCCCACACCCCAATACAGCATGTTGCGCTTGGCGTCGTAGGCGCCGGTGATCCACGGCGAGCCGCCGTAGCGGTTTTCACGCGGCAGGCCGCCCCAGGTTTTGTCGATCGCGGGATCCACATCGCTGGAGAGGGTGTTCAGGCGCCACAATTCCTTGCCCGTCTCGGCGTCGTGCGCCGTGATGAAGCAGCCGCCGGCGGTGCCGGTGATGCTGCAGCCCGAAATGCCGGTGAAGATCTTGCCGTTGATGACCAGGGGGCCGGCCGTGTAGCTGAAGCCCTTTTCCCAGTCATGCGCCTGCACTTCCCACACGACCTTGCCGGTCTTGGCGTCCAGCGCCACGATCTTGGCGTCCGGCGTGGTCAGGTAAACCTTGTCCTTGTACAACGCGATGTTGTTGCGCTGACGATCCTGCTGGCTGGCTTGGTAGCCGCCCTTGAATTCGGGCAGGGCTTGACGGTGTTCCCACAGCAGATCGCCGGTGGTCGCGTCCAACGCCTGCACAATGCCGCGGTTGATGCCCAGATACATCACGCCGTCATGCACGAGCGGCGCCATTTCCTGCAGACCCGTGTCGGGCAGGGCCCACGACCACTTCATTTGCAGCGACTTCACGTTGTCCGTGGTCACTTGCTTGAGCGGGCTGAACGATTGGTTGTCGACCGTGCGACGCCACATCAACCAGTCGTTCGGCGACGGCTCGAGGATATCTTTGTCGGTGATCGGATTGAATTTCTGAGCGTCCGCGGCGGTAACCGTGGGCGCAACCAGGATGCCGGCGCTGGCGGCCAGAATCAGACTCAGCAATTTCATGTAAAGCTCCATTGGCGGCGGCGCACGAGCCGGGCTGTGCCGGCGGCGTCGCGGCGGGCCGCGCTTATTGTTCTAACGAAGGGTCGAGAAGACGAGATCAGCGCAGGGCTTTGACTTGTTCGGGCGTGATGCCGCCGAACTCGTTGCCCCAGCTGTTGCGCGCGTAGGTCGCCACGGCAGCGATCTCGCGATCGTCCATCGCGCCGGCAAAGCCGGGCATATCGCCGCTGCCGATCAGGATCTGCTTGATGAACGCATCGTCTTCACCCAGTCGCGCAAAACCCGCGAGCGCCGCGCCAAACGCGCCTTGGCCGTTGGCGCCATGGCAGCCGGCACAGGTGGCGGCGTACTTTTCCTGGCCGATCGGCATCAATGCCGTGTCGACCGGTCTTTTGGCGATGGCGGCACCCGCCTGGGCCACAGCCTTGGGGGCGGCGCGGTTGACTTCGCCCACGGGCGAGATCACGTAAGCGGCTTGCTTGAAACCTTGGCCGTTGACCTGGCCTTTTGCCTTGTCGTCGGCGAAGGTATAGAGCGGCCAGCCGCGAAAGGTGGCTTGCTCGGCGCCGCTGGCGCCTTTAACGCTACCCAGGAAACCCGGGATCACGGCCTGACCCAGCGGGCGGCCGGTCGTGGCCACCGGCGTGAATTTGTCCTGACAGGCCTTGTCGCAGGCGGCGAGTGCCGCTTTCTGCTCGTCGGCATTCTTGGAATCGCTCAACAACACGTAGAGCGTTTTGCCGGCGCCGTCGGTCAGCACGCTGCCCATTGTGGGCGTGGTGCCATGGGCGACGACGGGGCCGCTGGCGCTGTGGGCGGCCATCGGTACGACATACAACGGGAACGATAAAAGGACTGCTGCTGCGGTTTTCTTGAACATCACTTCTTTGCTTCTCCAGATACTGCATTCAAACGAATCGTTTGGCTTCTGCCCCTCCCCACATGGCGGCACAGGCCGTGAAAGTGACGGCTTGGCACCGTTCTAAAACCTTTCACGAAAATTACAGGCAGGGCAATTTAAACCTTTTGTCAGGTGAAGGCCAGGGGAAAGAGGAGATTTCAGACGTGTTTTGTTGCAAGTTGGAAAGGGCTGGCACGGTATCCTTTCACCTGTTAAGCATCCGCGATTTGCGTTCGCACGTATGTTTATTCAGCCGCCACTCACCAGGGGACCCCTATCTCGTTTACGTCCAGTTCGTCCGATATCGATCAGTGCGCTGAGGAGCCCATCCGTGTGCCTGGCGCTGTGCAGCCGCACGGTGCCGTGGTGCTCGTAGAACCGACGGCGCTACGGGTATTGAGCGCGAGTGTGAACTGCGCCGACATGCTGGGACACTGCGCTGCCGTGGGCGAACGTCTGCATGTGGGAGACGACGCCGCCGAGGCGCAGCTCGTACTCGACGCGGTGGCGGCGTGGGCGCATTCGGACGGCGTCCATTTCGTGCGCGCGATTGCTTTCAATGGGCACAACTTTCAGTTGGCCGTGCACCGCACGCCGCAAGGGTTGCTGTGCGAATTCGAGCTGGTGCAGCCGCGCGACACTGAAACGCTGGAAGCCTTGTATCCGCGGATGCGCAGCTTTCTGGATAACCTCGAGCCCGAATTCGGCATTGAGGCGATCGCGGGTCGTGCTGCCGAGGAAATACGCGGCATTACCGGCTACAACCGCGTGCTCGTTTATCGTTTCGACGACGACGGGCATGGCACGGTCATCGCCGAAAGCGGCGACGGCACGCTGCCGACATTTCTCGATCATCGCTTTCCCGCAAGCGATATTCCGCCACAGGCCCGCGAGCTGTACGTCTCCAATCGCGTAAGGTTGATTTCGGATGCGGCATACGAGCCGGTTCCGCTTATGCCCGCAGCGATCGACGGTGCGCCGATCGATCTCTCGGCGGCCAACCTGCGCAGCGTGTCTCCAGTGCATCTCGAGTACATGCGCAATATGGGCACGATGGCGTCCATGTCCGTGTCGTTGGTGATCGACGGCAAGCTTTGGGGGCTGGTTTCTTGCCACAATGCCCAAGCGCGGGCGGTAGGCCCGCAAGTGCGCGCGGCGTGTGAGTTTCTGGGGCGTATCGTGGCGCAGCAGATCGGCGCCACGTACCGGGTACTCGAGAATGCGCAGCGTCTCACCTCCAAACGCATCGAGACCGAATTGGTCGCGAAGCTGTCGCGCGCCTCGTCGCTGCAGATCGGCATGACCGAAACGCCCGAACTCTGGCTGCGTCTGGCCAATGCGCACGGCGTGGCGATCGTGGATCAGGGCCGCATCGATGTGGTCGGCGAGACCCCTTCCTTGGCGCAGATCGCCGATATCGTGGATTGGCTTGGACGGCAGCCGATCGAACGGCCGCTGGCCACCGATCATCTTGCCGCATTGCTGCCGGTGGCGGAAACCTTTGCGGACAAGGCGAGCGGTCTGATTGCCGTGCCGATTTCGCAACTGCATGCCAGCTTCATTCTCTGGTTCCGGCCCGAGGTGGTGCGCACCGTGAAATGGAGCGGCGATCCGCGCAAACCGGTCGATCCCGTGTCGGGGCGGCTACATCCGCGGAAATCGTTCGCGGCATGGCAGGAGCAGCTGCGCCAGCGGTCAATGCCGTGGCGCGAGTCGGAGATCGAAGCCGTGGCGGATCTGCGCAACGCGCTGATCAGTTTCGTGCTGCTGCGTGCCGAAGAGCGGGCCGAGATGACCGACGAGCTCGAACGCAGCAATGCCGAACTCGAATCGTTTTCCTATTCCGTATCGCACGATCTGCGCGCGCCATTTCGGCACATTGCCGGGTTTGCCGAGCTACTGAAGCGGCGCGCCACGGGATTGGACGAGACCTCGCAGCATTACCTCTCGAACATCGTGACGGCGGCGATCACGGCCGGTACGTTGGTCGACGATCTGCTGCGGTTTTCTCACCTGGGCCGCGCGGCGTTGTCGCATGGCGAGGTGGATATGAACAAGCTTGTGGACGAGGCGCGCCAGACCATTGCGTTTGCCAACAAGGATCGCGTCATCGACTGGCGCATCGATCGATTGCCGCCGGCATGGGGCGACCAGAACTACTTGCGGCAGACCTTGTTTAACCTAATGGATAATGCGGCAAAATACACGCGCCGCGCGGAGCCTGCCGTCATCCGGATCACGGGCGAGCGCCGTGACGATGAAACCGTATACACGGTGAGCGATAACGGCGTCGGCTTTGAGATGGAGTACGTCGGCAAGCTGTTCGGCGTCTTCCAGCGGTTACACAAGCCGGAAGATTTCGAGGGAACCGGCATCGGGCTTGCGCTCTCCAAGCGTATCGTCGAAAAACACGGTGGGCGTATCGAAGCCCACGGCAAGATTAATCAGGGCGCTCAGTTCATCTTCGCGCTCCCTAACAAACAACAGAGCACATGAACGACTTGCGGCCTATTCTTCTCGTCGAGGACAACTCGAACGATATCGAGCTGACGCTCGCGGCGTTGAAGCAATGCAATATTGCCAATGAAGTGACGGTGGTACGCGATGGCGCAGAAGCGCTGGATTACGTGTATCGCAAGGGTACGCATGCCAAACGTCCGGCAGGCGACCCCGCTGTGATATTGCTCGATCTGAAACTGCCGAAGGTGGATGGTCTGGAAGTGCTGGAACGCTTGAAGACCGATCCGGAGCAACGCCAGATTCCGATCGTGATGCTTACCTCGTCGCGCGAAGAGCGCGACCTGGTTCGCAGCTATCAGTTCGGCGTTAATTCGTTTGTGGTCAAGCCGGTTGAGTTCAGCGAGTTTTTCGAGGCGATCCAAAGTCTCGGCATGTTCTGGGCCATCATCAATCAAGTGCCCTCGCGCGGGCCCATGCAACCCATCTGACCGCAGCACCTGAGGCATCCCGTGAGTATTCTGCTTCTCGAAGATAACGATCTCGATGCGGAGCTGATGACGTTTCAGTTGCGCGAGGCCTTGCCCGAGACGGTCACGCACCGCGTGAGCGATCGCGAGTCGTTCGAGGCCGCCTTGGCGGGGGGCGATATCGAGCTCATCGTTTCCGATTTTTCGCTGCCCACGTTCGATGGGCTCTCGGCGCTCAAGCTCGCCCGCGTGCAAGCGCCCGGCGTACCGTTCATCTTCGTTTCGGGCGTGGTAGGTGAAGAGCTTGCCATTGCCGCCTTGAAAGAAGGCGCGATCGATTACGTGATGAAACAGCGCCTCGAGCGTCTGGGTGCGGCAGCGAGCCGTGCGTTGGCGGAGGCCGACGGGCGGCGCGAGCGCAAGCGGATCGAAGACGCTCTGCGCGATAGCGAAGCGCGTTTTCGCGTGATGGCCGATAGTGCACCGGCGCTGATCTGGACCACGGACGAGAAAGCGGCCGTCACGTTCGCCAATCACCATTTCGAGCACATCTTCGGGATCGCGCCGGGCGAGATGCTGGAAAATGGCTGGCGCCGCGTGATGCACGCCGACGATGTCGAGGCGTTTTCAGCCACGTTTCGGCAGGCGATGGCCGATCGAACCCGCTTTCAGTTCGAGGCCCGCGTTTACGATCGCGACGGCGCCATTCGGTGGCTGAAGTGCGATGGCGCGCCACGTTTCGATGGCCGCAATCAACTGCTGGGCTACACGGGCGTCAATATCGACATCACCGAGACCAAGACCACGCGCGATGCGCTTGAGCACATGGTCGCCTTGCGCACCGCGGAGTTGAGCGACAGCAACAAGCGCCTGCGGCAGGAGTTCAACCAACGAATCGATGCCGACAACGCTCGCGTGGTGGCCGAGGATCAACTTCGCCAGGCGCAGAAGATGGAAGTCTTCGGGCAATTGACCGGGGGCGTGGCGCACGACTTCAATAACTTGCTGACGGTGATCCTGGGCAACGTCGAGACGCTCGAGCGGCGTCTGAACGGCATGGCCAGCGCCGCGGGTGACGAGCGGATCGCCAAGGCGTTGCAACACGCCAAGCAAGGCGCGCAACGCGCGGCGGCGCTCACCGAGCGATTGCTGGCGTTCGCCCGCCGCCAACCCTTGCGCCCGCGTCAGATCGATCCCAACCAGCTCGTGCAAGGCATGTCGGAACTGTTGTTTCGCACCTTGGGCGAGCAGATCGAGATCTACACCGATCTGGCGCCGAGCGTATGGTTCACCCGCGCCGATCCGCATTTGCTGGAAAACGCCTTGCTCAACCTGGCGGTGAATGCGCGCGATGCAATGATCGCAGGCGGCCGACTGAGCATTACCACGTCCAACGCCGAAGTGGCGCGCGGCGCGGCGTCGCCGTTCAAGGGCATCGATCCGGGCCAGTATGTACTGCTGAGCATCGCCGATACCGGTACCGGCATGCCGCCGGAAATCATCGATAAAGTGTTCGAACCGTTTTTTACCACCAAGGACATCGGCTCGGGCACGGGATTGGGCTTGAGCCAGGTGTACGGCTTCGTCAAGCAATCGGGCGGCCACATCGATCTGCAAAGCGAACTCGGCAGCGGCACCCGCATCGATATTTATCTGCCCCGCCTCGAAGGCGTGGACGCGATCGTGCCCGTGCAGCCCGATACCGATCCGTCAGCCTTGGCCGCCAAGGGCGAAACGATTCTGGTGGTCGAAGACGACGAGGGCGTACGCGCGCACTCGACCGCAATCCTGCGCGATCTGGGCTACGACGTGATCGAAGCAGCCGACGGTCACGCCGCGCTCGCCATCATTCAGAGCTCGCAGCGCATCTCGCTCATGTTTACCGATGTGGGCCTGCCGCGTGCCATGAACGGCCGCGAGTTGGCCGAAGCCGCGCATCGGGTGCGCCCGGAGCTGCCGGTGCTCTACACCTCGGGTTACGCCGAGGGGCCGGTCACGCGCGGGGGGCGCCTCGAAGCCGGCGTGGAATTGCTGTCCAAGCCGTTTACGTTCGTGGCACTGGCCAACCGTGTGCGCATGATGCTGGATGCCGTGGAACCTGCCGTCGAGACAACGGCTCGTGCCGCCGCTGCAGGCGATATCGCCGATGTCGCTGATGCAATCGGTGTTGCCGACGGCTTCGGCGCGACCGGTGTTGCCGATGGCTTCGGCCCGACCGGTGCTTCCGCCGCCGCCAACATTGCGGCTCCGCCAGCGGCCGGCACCGCGTCGACGCCACGCGTGCTCGTCGTCGACGACGAGCCGATGATTCGAATGATCGCCGTCGAAACATTGGAAGACGCGGGCTACGTCGTTGCGGAAGCCGAGAATGCGGCTGAAGCGTTGAGTTTGATGCAGGCCAGCCCGTTCGATGCGATCGTGCTGGATGTGGGATTGCCCGACATGAAGGGCGACGTGTTGGCCCACAAACTGTTGGAAATCCGCGCCGATCTGGCGATTGTGATGGCTAGCGGCTATCACGCGCCCGAGCTCAAGGCGAGCTTTCCTGCCGATAGCCGGATGCTGTTCTTGCAAAAGCCGTATCCCAGTTCGGCGCTGGAAGAGGCGTTGGTCACCTTGGGTGTGAACCTGGTCAAGCCTGCCGCGCACGAGTAGTCGGCTCGGGCATCAGGCTGACTTGCGTCCCAATCTAGTAGTAGGTAGCATCAAGGCATGAATACCGCCACAACGCGCGAGCAGTTGTTGAACCACGCACAGATCCTGATCCGGCAACGGGGCTATAACGGCTTCAGTTACCGGGATCTAGCCGAGCACGTGGGGGTCAAGACTGCGAGCATTCACTACTACTTCCCTACCAAGGAAGACTTGCTGCTGGAAGTCGTCAACGACTACGCCGCTCGCGTTAGCGCAAATATCAACGCCATCGACGAGTCGTTGTCCGCCAAGGAGCAGCTCGATCGTTATGCGCAATTGTTTGCCAATGCGCCGAGCGATCAGATTTGCCTCTGTGGCACCTTGGCCGCCGATCTGGCGTCCTTGTCTGAACGCTCACGCCAAACCTTGCAGGCGTTTTATCGCGTGCATGAGGCGTGGCTCGCCAAGGTCATGGCGCGTGCGCAGGTGGACGGCACATTGAAAGCCTCGGGCGATTGCGAGAGCGACGGCCGATGGTTGTTTGCGGCGTTTCAGGGCGGCTTGATGAGCAGCCGCCTCTTTCAAAACGCCAGCCGGCTCAATGACGTCATGGCGTCGGTTCAGGTTGCAGGCCCGGTTGCCGAGCCGGATGCACACCCGGCAGCTGCTTGACCAGATCGTTGACCATTCCTGCCACCACATCTTGCGTGCGCGCCTCGTTGTGAAACAGCCGGGCGGCCAATAAGCTGCCCTGGATCGCCGCGAAGAGCGCGCGTCCACCCGCTTTCGCATCTTTCGGGCAACGCAATGCATGGTCGTCCTGACCCTGCCGCAACAAGCCTTCCAGCCAATCTTCATTCGAGCGATAAAACCCCTGCAATGCCTCGCGCACAGCGGGCGGCAGTGAGCCGACGTCCGCTGCCAACGCACCGGCCAGGCACACGCTGCCCGAATCGCGGCAGGCGCTATGCTGCATCGCGATGTATTGGCGCAATTGTTCGTCTGCGGGCAATTGGCGATCGATCGCACGGATGGCCACATGCCAGCGCTGGTGATAATCCTCGACGGCCGCCAGCAGGAGGTCTTCTTTCTGCGGGAAGTGGTAGTGGATGCTTGACGTCTTGATGCCGATCTTCGCTGCCAGATCGCGATAGCTGAACCCGTTGCTGCCCTGCGTTTGAATGAGCGTTTGGGCCAACGCCACGATCTGGTCGCGCGTGCTGGTAGGGGAAATCATGATGATCGGCTCCTTGCGGCGCAAAGGGGGCCGCGTCGATTAACTGCGATTGCCTTGATAGTCCAATTCGCCGAAAGCGATGTCGCCATTTGCGCGTGCCTGGGCGGCTTCGGCGCGGACCTGTTCACGTGTCAATGCTGCGGTGTGCACTTGGGGCGTCGGCTGGTCGAGTTCGCCGAAGGTGACTTGGCCGTTGGCGCGGGCCACACGCAGCTCTTCTACGACTTGCGCGCGGGTAAGGCTCGGGCCGCTCACAGTGGCGGGCGGATAGTCCAGTTCGCCGGACGGGGCGGGGCCGGCGGCATAAGCGCTGCCAGCAAAGGTCATGGAAAGCAGCAGGGCGGAAAAGAGGGTCTTCATGGTGAAACTCCAGAAATGAGAGGGATCGGATTCAAGCGAGTAGGGGGATACTGTTCGCCCCGAAGCTATCTATCTGTAGATAGGCTTCGAGGGAAAATAAAAGCACGATCAAGCGCCGCCGGTTTGGGGATAACCTTTGCCGCTGAACGACACGGGGCCTTGCGTACGGGCATCATGGGCTGCGGCTTTGACTTCAGCACGGGTGGGGGTGGCGCCTTGATTGTTGGCGAGCACCGGCGCGTCGTTTTCACCGAAGGTCACTTGGCCGGCCGCTTGAGCGGCGTGCAGTTGTGCCACCACATCGGCACGCGAGAGCGTCGAGGTTTGTGCGATGGCAGGCGGGTAATCCAATTCACCCGACGGTGCGGGGCCGGCGGCAAAGGCGCTGGAACCCAGCAGGGAGGCGGAAATCAACAGGGCGGAGGTGATGGTTTTCATGATGGTGTCCTATACGGGTTAAGATTATTCGTTCGGTTGTATCTACTACTAGGTAGGTAAGCCGGGAAATAAAAACGGACTTTTCAGTGTGTCCGTCGGTTGAGCGCTTTGCGGTGCTGCCTGCATTGCGTTGTCCATGTGTTGAATATTACCTACTAGTAGATAGGTGCGCAAGTCTTTTCGACAATTATTTTGTAAAGGGCGAGTTGCAACACGGATCCGTGCTGCGATGGGGCGGCAATGGCACCGGAATTCAGTGGTCGGGCATCCCGCGGCGGGCAGTAGCGATGCATCGTCAGCGCGCGGCATAGAGCGCTTCAGTGCGCGCCGCCATGATCAGGTCGTTACCGTGCAACCCGCCAATGCTGTGGGTCTGCCACGATATCGTCGCCCACCCCCAGCCCAGCCCGATATCGGGATGATGATCCTCCGCTTCCGCGGCCGCGCCCACTGCCACGGCAAACGCCAGGGCATCGGCGAAGTTCTTGAATGTGTATCGGCATTCGATGCGTCGCCCGTCGTCTACCGCCACCCAGCCCGGCAAATGCGGCAGATCGCGCGCGATGTCTTGCGGCGTCAGCGGCTGGGCGTCGCGGCGGCACGAGGTGCACGAACGGGCTGCAATCGTAGAGACAGCAGCAGTGGGGTCGGTCATTTCAATCTCCATCACATTGGTGAGGGGTTACGGCCTGCATCGCGGCCGGACTACACCTCTTCGCGCGTTGGTCCGCATCGGGGGTCGTGGCATAGTCTTGTTTAAAAGGAGTGTCCCATGCGTTACGCCATCGCACGATCCACATTGACGTTGACACTGATCAGCGCATCCGCAACGGTATTTGCGGCACCTTCTGGGGCGGCCCCGACCGGCCCCTCTGCCGTCGCCTCGGCATCCGCATCCGCCCAGATGTACGGCGCAGACTACGAACAGTGCAGCGCCAAGACCACCATGGGCATCGCGGAATGCGTGGCGGAACGCGCGAAGGTGTGGGACGCACGGCTCAACACCGCCTACCAGGCCCTGACCAAACGCAGCGATTCTGCGCAGCGCGCGCCGCTTAAATCGGCGCAGCGCGCATGGATCACCTATCGCAATGCCAACTGCAAGTTCTATGGCGCGGGTCAGGGCACGATCAGCCGCATCGAAGGCGCCGAGTGTCTGCGCGCGATGACGCAGCAGCGCACCTGCGAGATGGAGCGTGCCAACAATCCCGAAGGCAAGGCGGGCGAGGGCTGCGGACCCTGAACGGCGACGGGGCCGGCGCCCGCCGCGACAACGCGGTCGGTGCCATCTCGTACGAGCTCATCAATAAGACCGTGCCTTGATGCCCCAGCGTCCGGCTTCCTGCGTCACGACCCACAGATTCTCGTGTTGCGAGATCACGCTGCCGTCTGCACGATTGCGCGTGTAGGTCACGAGCAGGTGTACCTTGCGTGGGCTGACCAGCACAGCTTGGCGATCGAGATACACCGTGCGGTCCCATCCGCTATCGCGCGTCATCACGTCGAAAAAATCCGCCGGCACTTGATTTGGCGTGTCCCACACGACTAGCGTTTCGGCCGACATGATGACGTGCGGAAAATGCAGGTGAGCGTCCATGCCCGCAAGATCGCGCGCATTGAATCGATCCGTAAACGCCTCGATGCAGTCGATGGCAGCAACGATCATCGCTGCGCTGTCGCTGTCGCGATCGTGATGGGGCACGAAGAGTGCATTCAATGTGGTCATTCGAACGGAAGCCTGTGAGCGGTGGCGGAGTCAAAGAGGGACGTCTCGCATTATGAGCGTAGACACGAATGGATTGGGCCCGCGCAGGCAAGCCAGGTCGCAACGCTGCCTTAAATTTCGGCGTTTGTAAACAGAGTTAACACCGTGGCGGATCGTGGGGGAAATGTGAAGAATGCGTGATCGGACCGCTCCATTTGAGGTGATCATGCAGGCCCTGCTTTCCAGACTCACGCTGTCAGTCAAATTTGCCATTCTGGGCGTGATCGCGCTGTTGCTTGTGGGCCTGCCCACAGCCCTGTTTGTAATGAGCAACAATGTCGGCATCCAAAAAAAGCAGACCGAATTACAGGGCTTGGCGCCGAGCCGGGCCGTGACCGGTGTATTGCAGGCGATGCAGCAGCATCGCAGCGCCACCAGCGCGGCGTTGGCCGCGAAAGATAAGGCGGCCGACGGCCGCAGGCTCGCGGCTGCCAAGCAGGTCGATGCCGCGAGCGAGGCGGTCAATGTGCAACTTGCGGCATTGGATAGCCAGAGCGACATCCCGCAGGCGTGGACGCGCACGGCTGCCGATTGGCGCACCTTGCGCGATCGCGCCGCCAAGGGCGATCTCGACGACCGGCAGAACCTGGCCGCGCACGTGGCGCTTGCCCAGCAGGTGCTGGCCGTTAACGGATTGCTGCTCGATCACTACGGCTTGTCGCTGGATGGCGACCTCGATAGCGCGCAACTGATCTCAACGGCCCTGGTGGCGGTGCCCGCGCTGACCGAAGACCTGGGCAAGATTCGCGAACGCGGCTTTACCATCTTGACCAAGCAGTCGGCATCGCCTTGGGATATGACGGCGATGATCAACTTCGTCGAACGCGCGCAAGAGCGTGGCGATGTGCAGCGCCAGTCCTATACGAAAGCGGCGAGCGCAAATGCCCAATTGGCTGAACGCCTGCAAGCCAGCGCCGCCACCGCACACGAGCAAACAGATGCTGCGCTCAAACTGGCGCGCACGGCGATTCTGGATGCCGTGTCCATCGATGCATCGGCAAACGACTTTTTTGCCACGCTCACCCGCGCCATCGACGCGAACTTCGCCTTCAACACAGCGGCAAGCGACTATCTCGGCCAGCGCCTCAAGGCGCAGGCTGGCGCTCTGCAACGCGATGCGCTCGTCCTGCTTGGTGTCTTGGGTGCTGTGCTGCTCATCTCGATCGGCCTGGCCATCGCCATCGCGCGCTCGATCACGCGGCCGGTCTCGCGCGCGGTCAGTTTCGCCAAGCGTGCGGCGGGTGGCGATCTGAGCGGCCGCAGCCGCATCGTCGGCAATAACGAAACCGCGCAATTGCTGGGGGCGCTCAACGAGATGAATGGTGGGCTGGCTCGACTGGTGGGTGATATCCGTGCCAGCGCCTACAGCATCTCGGGTGCCGCCGGCGAGATCGCCATGGGCAATACCGACCTCTCGCGCCGCACCGAAGAGCAGGCTGCATCGCTCGAGCAAACGGCCGCCAGCATGGCGGCCCTTACCCACACGGTGAAAGACAATGCGGGCAAGGCGCGGGAAGCCAGCCAACTTGCGCGTACCGGTAGCGAGATCGCGCGCGAGGGCGGTGCGGCCGTCAATGGGTTGAAGGCCGCGATGCAGGACATCGCCCAAAGCGCCCACAAGATCAGCGAGATCAACAGCGTGATCGACACCATTGCCTTCCAGACCAATATCCTGGCGCTCAACGCCGCGGTGGAAGCCGCGCGCGCCGGCGAGCAGGGTAAAGGCTTTGCCGTGGTCGCCAGCGAGGTTCGCGCGCTGGCGCAACGCAGCGCGACCGCCGCCAAGGAAATCAAGGGGCTGATCGCCGAGTCGGTCGATCGTGTGCGTGCGGGTGAGGCCAATGTGGACGCCGCCGTAGCGACCGTCGAGCGCACGGCAAGCGCCATCGGCGACGTGACGTTGATCATGGAAGACATCGCTGCCGCTGCGGTCGAGCAAACCTCGGGCATCGAACAGGTCAACATCGCGATCTCGCAAATGGACACCATGACGCAGCAAAATGCGGCCTTGGTGGAAGAGGCCTCTGCCGCCGCGTTGTCGCTGGCCGAGCAGGCTGAGGCCTTGCGCGATGGCGTCGCAGTGTTTCGGGTGGGCGACGAGATAGGCGGCCAGACAAATGACGGCCCCAGCGGCCGCATCAGTGCCCACAGAGGCTCCGAAATCGGCCACTACCCAGAAGGCAATGCAAACCGCGACTTGCCGCTTTCCAATCCTTCGCGTCGCGCATCCGCGACACTGCCACCATCCGTTCTTTCCGCTTGACGTGTCAAAGTTACAAATTCCCGGCATGCGCTACCGTAGCGCGCCGGAGCAGAAATTACGCCGAAAGATAAGCAAAGCCTGAGTCGTCGCGAGGCGCTCGGGACTTTCGGGTCAACACCTTGGCTCATGCGCGCGCAACCTGCCACGACTCGCGGTAAGCCGTGTTGCCACACGTGTATCCAATGTACCGATCACGTAAATTTGGTAAATCCGGTAGAAACGGCAATGCCGTCGCAGGAAGAATGGGTGCTTTCAACGAGCAACGGCATCGCTGCCCAACGTTGGCTACCTCCAGACCCCGTCTGAATGCCGACCGCGTGGCGCGAGCGTCAACATTCGCGAGCACGCTATGCAAGGTTTCCTGTCCAGATTGTCCTTATCGGCCAAGTTCGCCATATTGGGCGCAATTGCCCTGGCGCTTCTCGCACTGCCGACCACCATGGTCGTGGTGATCGACAATGCCAAAATTGCCGTCAAACAGCACGCCATGCAAGGCGTTCAGGTCGTGCGCCCGCTTATGCAAGCGCTGCAGTCGATTCAGCAGCATCGAGCCGCCGCCGCGGTGTTTTTGGGATCGCGCGGCGCGACGGGCGAAGCTGGCCTGCGCGACAGTGCATCGCGGGCCGATGCAGCGATCGAACAGGTCAACGTGCAGTTGCGCCACGTGGACAGCAAAGCGCCCGCCGCCGTGGCTTGGTCGAGCGCCGTTGGCGATTGGCGCGCGTTGCGCGATCGTGCGGCGGGCGGTGCCCTCTCGGTACCGCAGAGTTTCGACGGGCACGTCGCCGTATTGCGCCGTGTACTCGATGCCAACAATCTGATGCTCGATCAATACGGACTGTCCTTGGACGGCGATCTGGATAGCTATTCCTTGATCATGGCATCGATGGCCGAATTGCCTGCATTGACCGAAGAGCTGGGTAAGGCGCGTGCACGTGGGACGGGCCTGTTGACCTTGGGCCGTGCCAGCGACAGCGAGCGCTTGGGGTTGATGAACATGCTTGAGCGCGCTCAAGAACGCGCGGCCGGCGTAAACCGTGCATTCGGCAAGGCGGCGGGCGTCAATCCAGCATTGGCGACGCTTCTGCAAGCGCCGTCGGCGGAGGCCCAGCGTTCGGCCGAGCGTGCGATGGCGTTGGCGCAAAGCGCTATTGTTCAAGCCACCGCGATCGATCTCGCTCCCGCGGAGTACATCACGGTGTTCACGCAAGCCATCGATGCGCAGTATCGCGTTGCCACGGTGGCCACCGACTTTCTCGAAGGCCTGCTCGATCGCCAGGCGGGCGCCGCACGTCAAGAAGCCGCACTGCTGTTGGGGGTTCTGGCCCTCGTCGTGATACTGGCCGTGCTGTTCTCGATTGCGGTAGTGCGATCGATTACCCGTCCGATTGCCGCTGCCGTGGCAGCGGCCAAGCGGGCCGCCAGTGGCGACCTGAGTGTGCGCAATGTCGTCGTGGGTCACAACGAGACGGCGCAATTGCTCGCCGCCTTGAACGATATGAATGATGGCCTGGCCAAGCTGGTAGGCGATATCCGTACGGGCGCCTACAACATCTCGGGCGCCGCCGGCGAGATCGCCATGGGCAACACCGATCTCTCGCGCCGCACCGAAGAGCAGGCGGCCTCGCTGGAAGAAACCGCGGCCAGCATGGAAGAATTGACGGTGACCGTGAAGGAAAACGCGGATAAGGCCACGCAAGCCAGCGGGCTGGCGCGTACCGGCGCGCAAACCGCGCGCGATGGGGGTGCGGCCGTGGGTGTGCTCAAAACGGCAATGAAGGACATTACGGACAGCGCCCGCCAGATCGGCGAGATAACCAGCGTGATCGACAGCATTGCGTTTCAGACCAACATCCTGGCGTTGAATGCTGCCGTGGAAGCGGCACGCGCCGGCGAGCACGGCAAGGGCTTTGCCGTGGTTGCGAGCGAAGTGCGCGCATTGGCGCAACGCAGCGCCAGCGCGGCCAAGGAGATCAAAGGCCTGATCGAAAGTTCGATCGAGCGGGTGCGCGCGGGTGACGCCAGTGCCGACCAAGCGGTGGCGACCGTGGCCAGTGCCGTACAAGCGATCACGAACGTGACGGTGATCATGGAAGAGATTGCCGCAGCGTCAGTCGAACAAAGCGCAGGCATTGAACAGGTCAATATCGCGGTCACGCAGATGGATGCCGTCACGCAGCAGAATGCCGCGTTGGTTGAAGAAGCGTCGGCGGCCGCCACCTCGATGGCCGAGCAGGCGCAATTGCTGCGCGATGGCGTGGCCGTGTTCCGGATTGCGGGTGATGCGGGTGCCGAAACGGTGCGGCCGTCGGGCGTGGGTGGCAACTATCGCAGTCACGCTGCGATGGCCGGCGCCTGAGTCGTCCTTCGGTAGGGCTGCGCGGAGGGCGCGCCGCCCTTCGCCTATGATGGCGGGCTCATTCACTGCATCCAAACGAGGTCGACCATGCAGGGATCTTGCCTATGCGGTAGCGTTGCTTACGATGCCGACGTGCTCACCGGCCCTATCGTGCACTGCCATTGCATCACGTGTCAGAAAGCGCACTCAGCGGTATTCGCCTCGACGGCGCGGGTGGAGCGCAGCGGGTTTCGCTGGACGCGCGGCGATGAGGCACGCCGCGCCTTCGAATCGACCCCCGGCAAACTGCGCCACTTTTGTGCCCAGTGTGGTACGCATTTGATGGCGGAGTGGGTGGGCCGCGACTACGTTATCTTGCGCGTGGCATCGCTGGACGACGACCCAGGCGTGCAACCGGCCGCCCGCATCTGGACCGCGCACGATCGGCCCTGGCTGCAATGGCATGCGGATGTGCCCGCCTACGACGAAGGCGCGCCGCCGGCGCAATGAACCGAGCGGCGCTGGGTAGACGTCGGTGTTAAGCGGCCACCACATCCAGCCCGTCGCGCGACATGTCGCTGAGCTTGGGCATCAAGCTCAGCAGATGCTGGCTGTAGGGATGCTGAGGCGCCTTGAACAGCGTTTCGGTATCCGCCACTTCAAGCAATTCGCCGTGCCGCATAACGCCCACGCGATCGCACATCTGGCGGATCACCGGCAAGTCGTGGCTGATGAACAGCATCGTCAGGCCTAACGTCTCTTGCAGGTCCTTCAGCAAATTCAAAATCTGCGCTTGAATCGACACGTCCAGGGCCGACGTCGGCTCGTCGCAAATCAAGAAGCGGGGGCGGGTGGCGAGCGCGCGGGCGATGCAGATGCGTTGCCGTTGGCCGCCAGAAAACTCATGCGGAAAGCGCTTGGCCGCTTGCGCGCCGAGCCCCACCACTTCCAGCAGATCGTGCACCACCGCACGCGTTTGCGTTTCGTTTTCGGTCAGGCGATGAAAGCGGATCGGTTCGGCGACGATATCCAGCACTCGCATGCGCGGGTTCAGCGACGAAAACGGATCTTGAAACACCATCTGAATCTGCCGGCGAAAGGCGTTTTGCGCCTTTTCGTCTTTCAGTCCGGTGAGCTCGGTGCCATTGAAATGCACGGTGCCGCTGCTCGGGGTGTAGAGGCCTGCAATCAATCGCGCCACCGTCGACTTGCCCGATCCCGATTCGCCCACCAGGCCAAACACCTCACCTTCGGGTATCGACAAGCTCAATTGCTTGACGGCATCGAGCGTGCGGCGATTGCGTTTCAGAAACGCATTCTTGAGCGTGAACTGCATGCCCAGATTGCGCGTTTCGACCAGCGGCCCGGCTTCACGGGTGCCGAAGTCGCGGCGTTGCCCCAGCCAGTGCGTGGCGATGTCCAGCGGCTTCGCCGGCGTGCGCACGTCTTCGATGTAGGTCACCATCGGAAAGCGGTGCAGCTTGATGTCGGGACGCGGCACGGCAGAAATCAGGCTGCGCGTGTACTCGTGATCCGGGTCGCCCAGAATCTTTTGCGTCGGGCCTTCTTCCACCAGCTTGCCGCGGTACAGCACGGCCACGCGATCGGTGATATCGGCAATCACACCCATGTCGTGGGTGATGATGATCATCCCCACTTCTTTCTCTTTGCACAGCTTACGCAGCAGATCCAGAATCTGCGCCTGGATCGACACGTCCAAGGCGGTGGTGGGCTCGTCGGCGATGATCACCTCGGGCTCGCAACACAACGCCAGCGCGATCACCACGCGTTGGCGCATGCCGCCCGAAAACTGATGCGGGTATTGCTTCACACGCAATTCAGGCTCGGGGATACCCACTTGCTTGAGGGCGTCGATCGCACGCAGGCAGGCGTCGGCATGCGAGAGCCGCAAGTGCACCTGCATGGTTTCCACCAGTTGGCTTTCCACCGTTTGCAGGGGATCAAGCGAGGTGAGCGGATCCTGAAAGATCATGCCGATGCGACGGCCCCGCATCGCGCGCAGTTCGGCCGGTCCCAACGCTTCGATACGCGTGCCAGACAAGCTGATCTCGCCAGCGGTAAGCTTGCCCGGCGGTTCGAGCAGACCGATGATGGCGTTGCCCACCGTCGATTTGCCCGCGCCGGATTCGCCCACCACGCCGAGGATTTCGCCTTTCTGCAGGGTGAGATTCAAGCCATCGACGGCCACCAGCGTGCCGCGGCGGCTGGCGAATTCGATGCGCATGTTCTGAACGTTCAATAATGCCATTTCAGCCTCAGCGCAGCTTGGGGTTCAGGGCGTCGCGCAGCCAGTCGCCCAGCAGATTGACTGCGAGCACCAGCACCACGAGCGCCACGCCCGGAAAAATCGAGATCCACCACATGCCCGAGAACAGATAACTGTTGCCGATGCGGATCAACGTGCCCAGCGATGGTGTCGTTGACGGCACCCCCACGCCCAGAAACGACAGCGTGGCTTCGGTAATCACGGCCACGGCAAGATGGATGGTGGCGATCACCAACACCGGGCCCATCACATTGGGCAGAATGTGCCGGCGCAGGATCGTGATCGGGCCGATGCCGATCAGGCGTGCAGCCTGCACGTATTCCTTGTTGCGCTCTACCAGCGTGGCGCCGCGCACGGTGCGGGCGTATTGCACCCAGCCCGAAATGCCGATCGCAAACACCAGCACATACAGCGCGAGTTCGTTGTGCAGATCGCGGGGCAGGAGCCCACGCGCCACGCCGTCGATCAGAAGCGCCACCAGGATCGCTGGAAACGACAATTGCACGTCTGCGATCCGCATGATGAAGCTGTCGACCCGACCGCCGGCGTAGCCGCTGATCAAACCGAGCGTGACGCCCAGCACGACCGAAAAAATCACGGACGCGAAGCCCACGAACAGCGACACACGCGAGCCGTACAGCACGGCCGACAAGATATCGCGGCCCTGGTCGTCCGTGCCGAGCAGGAAGTCGCGGCTGCCGCCTTCTTCCCATGATGGCGGCGTATTGGCATCCATGATGCTCAAGGACGCCAGGTCGAAGGGATTGTGCGGCGCGATCAACGGCGCAAAGAGCGCCGAGAGCACCATCACCAGGGTCACCACGGCCGCGATGACGGCGCCCGGCGAGCGTTTGAAGCTGTACCAGATGTCGCTATCTGCGGTCTGGGCGAAGAAGGTCGCTACGCGATTCATCATGCGTCTCTTAAAGTGCGGTGCTTACCGGGTTTGCACGCGCAAGCGCGGATCGACGACCAGATAAAGCAGGTCGACCACAAGATTGATCAGCACGAATACGAAGGCGATCAACAGCAGGTATGCCGCCATCACGGGGATGTCGACCATGCTGATGGCCTGGATGAAGAGCAGCCCCATGCCGGGCCACTGAAACACCGTTTCGGTAATGATGGCGAATGCGATGATCGAGCCCAGTTGCAGGCCGGTAATGGTGATCACCGGCACCAGCGTGTTCTTCAGGGCATGACGGAAATTGATCAGGCGCTCAGGCAGCCCGCGTGCACGGGCGAACTTGATGAAGTCGGCGCGCAGCACTTCCAGCATTTCGGCGCGCACCAGCCGCATGATCAGCGTCATCTGGAAGAGCGCCAGCGTGATGGCCGGCAGGATCAACGCGGCCCATCCCGAGCGGGTAAGGAACCCGGTGGTCCAGCCGCCGATATTGACCACGTCACCCCGCCCGAAGCTCGGCAGCCAGCGCAACTGCACGCTGAACACCAGAATGAGCAGGATGCCGATGAGGAACGTCGGCAGCGAAATGCCCGCCAGCGATACGGCCATGAACGCCTTGGAGATGAGCCCGCGGCGGCGCAGCGCCGTGTAGATCCCCATCGGAATGCCCAGCGCCAACGCCATCACTGCCGAGACCAATGAGAGCTCGATCGTGGCGGGCAACCGCTCGGCCAGCAGTTCGCTGACCGGGCGGCGGTGCCGGTAGGAGATACCGAAATCACCCTGTGCGGCTTTGCCCACGAAGCGGGCGTACTGCACAAGAAACGGATCGTCGAGCCCGAGGTCCTGGCGTAGTTTCAGCCGCTGCTCGGTGGTGGTGTCCTGTCCCACCATGGCGGCGACGGGATCGCCGACATAGCGGAACATGGCGAAGGCGATCAGCGCCACGGCCAACATGACAAGCACGGCCTGAAAGAGGCGGTTGGCGATGAACGTTGCCATATCAGGGCATCACGACGCTACGAAGATCCATCACGTCGTCGGCGCGTTGCACGACCTTGATGGTGTCCTTCACGCCCCACGACATCGGTTGCTGATGCAGCGGCAGATAGCCCCAGTCGGTGCGCACGATCTCGAAGGCTTCCTTGATCATCGCATTGCGCTTGACCTGATCGGTCTCCACGCCCACCTTGGCCGTCAGCTCGTCGACCTTGGGATTGCAGTAGCCGCCCAGGTTGAATTGGCCGGCCGACGTTTTGGGGTCGCGGCAGGTCACGAGGTTGAGCAGGGCGTTGTGCGCATCGATCGAGCTCGGCGTCCAACCCAGCATGTACATGCTGGTCTGGTTGCCCGCCTGCGGCAGAATCTTGCCGAAGTACTTCGACTTGGTCTGCGCCAGCAGATTGATCTTGATGCCTACGCGCGCCAGCATCGATGCCACCGCCTGGCAGACCTTTTCGTCATTGACGTAGCGGTCGTTCGGGCAATCCATCGTCACTTCGAAGCCTTGCGGGTAGCCGGCATCCACCAGCAGCTTCTTCGCCTTTTCGACGTCGGGCTTGATCGGCGCGCCGTACGAGTCGGCATAGCCGTTGATGGCGGTGGCCACGAGCGAACCCAAAGGTTTGGCCGCGCCGCGCATGATCTTGTCGTTGATGGCCTTGGTGTCCACCGCCAGGACGACGGCTTCACGCACGCGCACATCCTTGAACGGGTTCTTGCCCTTGATGTTCGAGAACAGCAATTCGTCGCGGCTTTGGTCCATGCCGATGAAAATCGCGCGCGCTTCGGCACCTGTCAGCGGCTTGACGCCTTTCGCGTCTTCAAGCCGTTTCCAGTCTTGCACCGGCACCGGAATCACCGCATCCATTTCGCCCGAGATCAGCGCGGCCACGCGCGTGGCTTCTTGCGTAATCGGTTGGAAGATCACCTCGTCCACATTGGTGGCGATCTTGTCCTTGCCCCAGTAGCCGTCGAAACGCTTCATCGTCGTGCGAATGTCGGGCTGGCGCGACGTCACCATGAAGGGGCCCGTGCCGTTCGAATTCAGGTTGGCGAAGTTGCCCTGGTTGTCGCCCTTGGCGTTGGTCGCCTCGGTGGTCTTGTTCTTTTCAGACCACGGCTTGCTCATGATGAACAGGTACACCCATTCACGCGGCAGGATGGGGTTGGGCGTGGGGGTGGTGACTTCGATCGTGTAGTCGTCGATCTTCTTGATGTCGGCGGCCTTGGCGCCGTAAGCCTTCATGTCCGAACCCGGCGTCAGGCTGCGCTTCCAAGAAAAGATCACGTCATCGGCGTTGAACGGCGTGCCGTCATGAAACTTCACGCCCTGGCGCAGCTTGAAGACCCACTTCGTGGGCTCCGGATTTTCCCAGCTCGTGGCCAATGCGGGCACCAGCTTCAACTCACCATCGTAGGCCACCAGGGGTTCGTAAATGTTGTTCTGGAAACCCAGCGTGAACGTCTCGTTCAGCGCCATCGGGTCGAGCGACATCGCATCGCCCTGATAGGCCCAACGGAACGTCTTGGTCTCGGCGGCATGCGCCAGGCCGGTGGCAACAACGAGGGCGGCGGCCAGCGCCGATCGCTTCAGCAACGTGGAAGTACGCATGGTCTGGGGTGCTCCTTTGGCGCTCGGGGCGCGATCTTCGTCGGATATCCCTTGGCGCTTACGACAGAAATGTCGGCCAGGGGTGGGTGGGTGCAGCAAAAATCTATGAGGGATGCTGGCTGCGCGCGGCCGAACGCGGCGCGAACACAACGCGCGCAGCGACAGACGGGGAGGCAGTAGGCGCAGAACGCGTGCGGCGCGTGGCGTCATGCAAGGTGCACAACGCCGGCTCGGCAGGCTGGATCGCGGTGGGGGCGGCGAAAGACGGGCGGTAACGCGTCGCTGTGAAGAGGGTGAACACGACAGGAAACTTCTGATGCACGGTGAACAACTCTCTAAGACATTTGGCTTTACCGCAGATCGAGGATCACCCGACTACGTAAAAAATCATCTTATAGATGCACCAATTGCAACGTCAATTTGGGTTTACCCGCGCCGCGTTGTTACGAGACCGTGTATTCTCATTTCGTCTCGACACGCCGTGGATACGACGCTTGGGCGCGTAACGTCGGCCACTGCATGTCGTGGTGAATGTAACGCGCGCCTTTTCTGTCGACGGGGCGGTAAGCGTCGTCGCGGTCCCTTATCTCACTCCCGATCATGATTCCTCTCCACGACCTGCTGATCTTCTGCGGCGCTTGCCTGTTGCTCGTGCTCACCCCCGGCCCCAACATGATGTATCTGATCTCGCGATCGATTTGCCAAGGGCGCATGGCCGGCGTGATTTCGCTCTTTGGCGTGGTGGCGGGCTTCATGGTGCATATGCTGGCGGCTGCGATCGGGTTGTCGGCGATTTTCGTCGCTGTGCCGATGGCATATGACCTGCTCAAGATCGCCGGTGCCGTCTATCTGTTGTGGTTGGCGTGGCTTGCGGTCAAGCCCGGCGCCAAATCGATGTTCGAGCCCCGCGCGCTGCCGGCCGACTCGCCCAAGCGGCTCTTCATGATGGGATTCCTCACCAACCTGCTCAATCCCAAAGTGGCGATTTTCTACGTGTCGTTCTTCCCGCAGTTCATCAATCCCGAACGCGGCTCGGTGTTTCTGCAAAGCATGGTGCTGGGGCTTACCCAAACCACCGTCAGCTTCACCATCAACCTGGTCATTGCGCTATCGGCTGCAGGCATTGCAACGTGGTTCGCGCGCAATCCAGTATGGCTGGCGGCGCAGCGTTATGTGATGGGGTTCGTGTTGGCCGCGCTGGCGATCCGCTTGCTGCTGGAGCCGCGCCGCGCCTGACGCGGCGAAGTTTGACGTCGATCGAGGCGCGCGGCGTGCTGAGTATGATCGGTGTCTAACCAGGAGACCCCTTTTCATGCGCACAGAGAAGCAAAAGATGCTGGCCGGCGAGATGTACGATCCCGGCGATCCCGAACTGCAGAACGACTTGGCCGAGAACATGGCCTGGATGGTGCGCTATAACGCGGCCCTCGGCATGCATCGCGATCAGCGTCGCAAATTACTGCGCGAGCGCCTGAATGCCGTCGGCGAGGGTACGACCGTTCGTCCGCCGTTTCACTGTGACTACGGCTACAACATCACGTTGGGCGATGGCGTGTTTTTCAATTTCAACTGCGTGATTCTCGACGTCGTCAGCGTCACGGTGGGCGATAAAACGCAGATCGGGCCGGGCGTGCAGATTCTTACTGCCGATCACCCGCGCGACGCGGCAAGTCGTGAGCAAGGCATCGAATATGGACGGCCCATCAGCATCGGACGAAATGTGTGGATCGGCGCCGGCGCCATCATCCTGCCGGGCGTCACAGTGGGCAACGATGCGCTGATCGGGGCCGGCAGCGTGGTTACACGCGATGTGCCGGCCGGTGCCACGGTCGTGGGCAACCCGGCGCGGGTACGCGGGTAGTTCAGTCCGCTATTTAGACGGCTTATCCTTGCCGCGGCTTGTGCTTTCAGAGTCGTGCGTGCGCAGAAAGCCGCTCAAGGTCTCGTCCTCATGCTGGGGACGGTCATCGGCGTGGGGCGGGGGATCGTCATTCACGCCCGTGGGTGCCTGCGGGTCTTTTTGGGTGTCGGGCTTCGGATCGGTCATGGCGTTCTCCAGGTGTGTACCCAGTCGCGCAAGGGCCGTGCCGCACTGCATCACGCCGTTGTCAGCGCCTTGAACGCGGTGCGGATGTCATCCTTGCTCTGCGGGCGCACGAGGCGCGCGACTTCCTTGCCATCGCGCAGGAACACCAGCGTGGGCCACAGCGTCACGCGATACGAGCGGCCCAGCGGCCGGCCCTTCCCGTCCTCAACCTTCAGGTGGTCGACTTCCGGATGATCGTCGAATACGGCCGCGATGAGCGGCTGCGCAGCGCGGCAGTGCCCGCACCAGCCCGTGCCGAACTCCAGCACGGTCGGTTGCGTGAGGGCGTCGACCTCGGCGCGCGTAGGTTCGACGGCGGAATAGGTGTGGGTCATGGACATGAATGCGCTCCGGCGGGGGTCAACCGTGCATGAGCAGCAAATGTCCGACCTGATCTTCCGTGGCGCGAATGCGGATCTCGATGTCGTATCCGAGACGATTCAAGCAATCCATCAGCTTTCGTTCTGAAAAGTTGGTGAAATCGCCGCGCAGGAGTGCCGACACTTTGGGTTGCGTCAGTCCCATTCGCTGGGCCGCATCCTTTTGCGTCAGGTTGCGATCACGTATGGCCTTGGTGATTTCACACACCAAGCCCGATTTAACTTTCAAACTTTCAGCGTCAGGCAAGCAGAGATCAGCAAATACGTTACCGGAACTGATGTGAAATTCAGTGTGGTCGTTCGCTTTTCTTTTCATTTTGGATCGCCTTCAACTGGTTGATTGCCGCTTTTAGTCGACGATTGATCAATGCCATGTCTTCTCTCGGGGTTTCGATTCCTGTTTTGCTTTTCTTCTGAAAAACATGAAGCACGACGATCACCTCGGGGAAGCGAATGAGGTAAGCCGCGCGGAACGTGCCTGAGCGGTCGGACACGACGATCTCGAGAACATCGCTGCCATGAAATCCCCTGAGCGCTTTGGCGGACGGAGCGCGCTCGCCTCTTTGGGCAGCATTCAACGCATGGCCGATATGCGTGCGCACATCTACTGGCAGTTTTGTGAGATCTTTCAGGGTGCTCCCCATCCAAAGGAGCGGACGTTCAATGCATCTTGGATGGGAATATACCATTTCAGGAATACTTCGTTTTTGAGGTTGTCGGGTATGAGACAACTTATGCGAGTGCATTCGGCAATGATCCGTGCTGTAGAAAAACCGGACGATTTCGTGGCCTGCAGCCAACCGAGTTACTGCCTTCGAACTAGGCGTTAGTACGTCTGCCCCACTGGGGCATTCGTTCGTACACTGGTCCGTTCTCGGCGATCGGCCGGCGGCGTGTGCTTCGGGGGTGTCATGAACAATCATCAGGGTTTTGAGATCGCAACAATGGCGGCCGGCATTTATCGGCGGCGCGCGGTATTGGCGGTGGCGGCTGCCTTGCTGCTGATGAGCTGGGCGGCGCAGGCGGCACCCGCTGTAAAAGCCACGGGCCGAGCGCCTGTCGTGCTCTCAATGGCCACCGAATACCCGGCGACCTCAATGCCGGGGCAGGGCGTGACCACCTTTGCCGAACTCGTCGAGAAAAAGACGCGGGGCGCCGTGACGATCAAGCCGAGCTTCGATGCCGCGGCAGGATTCAAATCCGGCGACATGATCGACGCCGTGGCCGCGCGCAAGGTGGATGCGGGCGACGCCTTCGCCGGTGGCATGGCAAACAAGTACCCGATCTTCGCGGTGTCGTCGCTGCCGTTCCTGGCCGACTCGCTGAAGAAGGCCGTGGGCTTGAACAAGGCCGCCATGCCCACGTATCAGAAGTTCTTTGCTGAACACGGTCAGAAGCTGCTTTACACCACGCCCTGGCCCGCGTCGGGCATCTGGTCCAAAGCACCCGTGAGAAGCGTGGCCGATCTGCAAGCACTCAACATCCGCACCTACGACAACACCTCGCAAGCGGTGATGACCCGTGCCGGGGCGAAGGCGGTCAACATCTCGTTTGCCGATGCCATGCCGCGCATTGCGGCGGGCGACGTGAATGCCGTGCTGTCGTCAGGCGATGGCGGTGCGGGGCGCAAGCTGTGGGAATACCTCCCGCACTTCACCGAGATCAACTACGCCATGCCGGTATCGGTGGCCACGATGAACCTCGAGGCCTACAAGGCCCTCGATCCGGCATCGCGCGCGGCCATCGACTCCGCCGCGGCCGAAACCGAGAAGGCGCAATGGAAGCGCATCGAGACGCGGCTGAAGGAAAACTACGACACCATGCGCAAGAACAGTGTGACGATCGACACCACCGTGCCGGCTGAAGTCAAGCAGGCATTGACGCGCGCGGCATCGGGCTCGGTCGCGGAATGGAAAACGGCGAATGCGCCTGCCAGCACGGTGATTCTGAATCGCTTCGGTGTGAAGTAGTCGCCGGCGCTGACGAGCCGGCGCGAACGCGTCGCGCCTGGAGTTGCACGCAAAGCAATGGTCGGAGCAGCAGTCAAATCAGCAGACAAGCAGCAGACAAGCAGCAGACAAGCAGCAGACAAAACAAAGGCGGCCGAGGCCGCCTTTGTTTCATTTCTGAGGCCACAGCCGGAATCGAACGATTCCGGTGTGGGCCGCCTACGATCAGAACAGCACGTTCACGCGGGCGTTGACCGAGTTGGCGCGGGTATCCGAACCGTACTGGCCCTGGTAGCCCACGCCGATGGTGGTGGCGCGGCCGACCTTGAAGTCCATGCCGGCTTCGAGCACCGCAGCGTTCTTGGCAATCGGTGCACCGACCACCGAGAAGCTGTCGCCGGTGGCGAAAGCCATGCGGGCCGAGGGCAGCGTGTCGCCGTAGGCATGGCGCCAACCCACCGAGCCGCGCAGGACGGCATCCACGCGCGACCACGGCAAGGCAGTCGAGGCACGCAGGCCCAAGGTCGAGAACGTGGTGCTCATCGTGTCGCTATCGGCGCGCAGGGCGGCGGCACCGCCGCTTTCCGTAAAGCTGTCGCTGCGTTGGCGTACATACGCCACATTGGCGAACGGCTCGAACGCGGCCGGGCCGGCATCGATGCGATAGCCCAGGTCGGCAAACGCCTGGAAGGCGCGTGCGTCGTAGTCGGCCTTGAGCGAATCCGAGAAGCCGCCAAACGCCACCGAGCGCTTCGTTTCGACGTCGTGCCACGTGTAGCCCAAGCCACCGCGCAACGTGAACGCGTTCATCTTGCCGGCGCCGTAGATACCCAGATGGTAGTTGTCGCTGTCGCCCGAGGAGCGGCGGCTATCCACGTCGAAGCTCGAACGGCTGTAACCGGCATAAGCGCCGGCACGCACGTTGGGGTTGAACGCATGGTCCGCACCAATCAGGAAACCGCCCGTGTTGTTCGAAAGCTTGCCGGTGTTGTCGTCGCCCTGCGTGCGCGACCAGGTGCCAAACGTTTGCGCCCAGGCGCCATTGCGCGTGGGCGCAGGCGAGGCCACCAGGCTGCGTGCCATGGCGGGCACGGGCGTGCCGTCGTTGTCGAACATGGCGCGCATGCGGTCGTTGACGGCGTTGCTCACCAGTTGCGTGCTGCTGATCAATGCACCGCGGGTGGCGGCGTGTTGCTCGCCCGACAACTGATTGAAGGCCGAACGCGCCTCGTCGGCGCTCAACATCAACACGTTGTTGTAGAGCGCGAGCGATGCGCCGCTTTGGGCGAGCGTGCCCAAAGCGCCGGCCGTGTTCCATTGGTTGCTGCTTGCGGCAACCGTTTGGAAGATACCGGGCGTGGCCGAGCCGCCGGTGCCGGGTGTACCGGGATTGGTGGGCGTGCCGGGGTTCGTCGGCGTACCCGGATTGCCAGGCGTACCGGGCGTGCCAGGCGTACCGGGATTTTCCGGCGTCCCAGGATTGCCCGGGTTGCCCGGATTTTCAGGCGTGCCGGGATTGCCGGGGTTGCCGGGATTACCCGGGTTGCCGCCCACGTCCTTCTGCGCAATCGACAGCACCACGTCGTTGGGATTGTGGGCCAGCGAGACGTCCAGGAAGGCCGACTTCGACACGGCCTGCGCAAACGTGCCGGTGATGCCGCCGGCTGAATTCAGAATCGCGTAGGTCTGGCCGGTTTGATAGCTCTGTTGCGGATCGAGCGCGGTGACGGCGACCGTCGTGTTGCCGTCCAGGCGGGTCTTGCCGGTGACGGCAATCTTGTCGCTCGCGCCGTTGCCGGCGATGTCCACCGCGTAGTTGCCGCCGTCGAGAATGTCCAGGTCGCCCTGAATGTTCAGGGTGCCGATGCCGTTGTCGCCCGGTGAGATCGTGCCGCCGTCGCGAACCTGCGTGTAACCCAACCGACCCGAGCCGCCCAACACACCGGTGCCGGTCACTTCGTTGCGGTTGGTGTAGTAGGTGTTGCCCAGGAAGTCCGTTTGCATGCGGCCCGCTTCGGCGTTGGCGATCAGCGTGCCGCCGTCGACGACGAAACGGGTGTAGCTGTAGTTGATGCTGTTGGACGGTTCGGTGTTGACCTGCGTCATGTTCCTGGCCAAGGTCAGCTTGCCGCCGCTGACGGCGACCTCACCCGAGAAGCGGTCGGCGTTGCCCGTCAGTGTGGTTTCGCCGGCGAACTGGTTGATGCGGCCTTCTTCCAGCAGCGTGTTGGCAAACACGTAGCCGGTATTCGTGTGGTTGAAGTTCAGATGCGAACGGCCGGTGCCGAACGTAATGTTCGTCGCCGGGTCGATCGTGCCCGCAGCGGCAGCGGCCAGCGGCGACGGCACCAACGTCCAGCTCGACACATCCACGTCGCCGCCGATCGTGAGATTGCCGAAGCCTTCCGAGACGGCACTGCCTCGGCCGATCAGGATCCCTTCTTTGGCGCTCAGCGTTGCACCGTCGGCCACCGACAGGTTGGCTTTAGAACCGGTGCTGTCACCCACCACCAGATAACGCGTCGTGGTGAGTGAGGAGCCCGCGCCGGTCAGTTGCGAACTGGTCTGCGCGCCGCCTGCGCCCAGCAACACGATGCTGCTGGTCACGTTCGCGGCGTTCTCGATGCGCAGATCGGCGGTCGCTTCGATCGTGCCGGTACTCGTCCACGTCGAACCCGCGCCGGTAATGACCATCGGGTTGTTGATGTTGGCGTAGGTCGTGAGGACGGTGCCGCCGTTCTCGATGCGGAACGCGCCATTATTGCCGCCTGCCAGCGCCAGGTTTTCAGTGTCCAGTACGGAGCCCGCGCCCGTCACCACCAGCGAGCCCGATGCAGTGGCACCGTAAGTGATGTTGGTGTTCTTCACCGACACCTTGCCGCCGTCTTCGATCCGCAGCGATCCCTTGCCGCCACCCAACGTGGCGTCGTACGCGCCGCCGATGTACAGGCTGTTTTCCAACACGAAGTTGGTGCGGGGGATGATCCACTCCGATCCTGGGCCGCGCACGACCACATCGCCGGTCGAGCCGTTGTAGCGGCCGATGAAGCCGCCCTTGCTCACGACGGTAGCGCCGCTGTCGATGATCAACGCACTGTTGGGCAGATCGCGGCCGATGGTAAGCGTGCCATCATAGGCGCGGTCCGAACTCCAGGTGGTTTGGGTGCCGTCCAGAAGGCCATCCGCAGCGTGGGCGATGCTCATGCCGGCAGTCAGCCCAACCGTGGCAAATGACGGGAGTAGCACGGCACTGGAGAGCAAACTGCTCAGTGCCGTTTTCTTGAAGGTTTTGCGAGGGGCAATCACGAGGTGATCCTGTAAAGAAGAATGCGCGGATCGTGCCGAGGAAAACTCGGAGCTCTACGCGCGGCGTAAATAAGCTGGAGGCATCTGAAATTGGAAAGCCATGCATCGCAAAAATGAAATGCATGACTTTCGGCTTTTCGGCGGGGCCAAGGCTACGGCACGGCGATGCGCGCGTCATTAGTACGGATGGCATTAGTACAGATGTGCTATTGGCCTTTCGTTTTCCTCAAGAAGCAGCGCTGGCGCGGCTCTCCCGTACATTCAGACAACAAAAAATGTCGATGCACTAGTACGCTTGCAGTAAACTCTCGGCTGTTTCGTTTGGCTTGAGATGGGACTTTTTTCCCGTCACCCAGCGGTTTCCTCTCTTTCGTTGCGTTAGACGAAGAGAACACCGGCGCCGGAAATAATGTGGCGCGCGGCAGGCGCGATGTCGGTACAACCAAAGCGCTCGCAGGGTCGTCAGGCCGGAGATAACAGGACATGAATGAATTGGCAGTAGAAAGCCGTGAGCCGGAACGTATCATCGTGGCTGACGATCATCCGGTATTTCGCGAAGGGATGCGCCGCATCGTAGAGCGTTGTGTGCCGCAGGCGGTAGTTGAAGAGGCAGAGTGTCTTGACGATGTGTTGCGCCTGGCGCGCGCCGGTCGTGCGCCCGACGTGTTGATTCTCGATCTGCTGTTTCCCGGGTTTCAGATCGGGACGTCGATCGGCGCGTTGCGCCAGGAGTTCAACCGCAGCTCGATCATCATCGTGTCGATGGTGGACGACGAACGCCAGATCAATGACGTCATGGCGGCAGGCGCAGATGGCTTCATCGGCAAGGCCGTGCCGCCTGACGAGATTGCGCAGGCGTTGCTCGCCATCCGCAACGGCGAGTTCGTCGTCAAGTACAGTCGCTCGGGCTTGCATGTACAAGCCGAAGCCGAGCGGATTCTCGCGCAGCTCACGCCACGTCAGCACGATGTGCTGCGGCTGATCGTGGAAGGTCAGTCAAACAAAGGCATCGCCCGCGAACTCAATATTTCGCCATTCACGGTTCGCATCCATGTCTCGGCATTGCTGCGCGCGCTGAACGTCAGCACGCGCGCAGGCGCGGCGGCGTTCGGCGTGGGAGCCGGAGTTAATCGCAACGTCAGGTAGCGCGGTTCAAGGGTGGAAGTAGTGGATACGCGCAATTCGCCGCAAGCGTGCGTTTGTGCCGCTCATGCGCCTCGTCACGGCACCGCGCGCGCAGCCTGAAGTCAAGTGCGAAGCGGCAACTGGGCGCGTAACGTCGCGAGCACCGCGCGCAGCTCGGCAGGGCGAACCGGTTTGGACAACACGGGAATACCGGGATCGGCCAGGGCCGCCTCCACCTGTTTGACGTTGTGCCCGGTCATCAACAATGCGGGCACCTTGCGGCCGCTCAGTTGCCGCATGTAGGCGATGCAGTCGGCACCCGAATGATCGGTGTTCAGGTCGTAGTCGCTGATCACCAGATCGTAGTCGACGTCTGCTGTGGGGATGGTGGTGGCGGTGTTCACGCTGCAGCCCCATTTACGCAGTAGCGTAGCCGTGGCTTGCAGCACGTTCTGGTCGTCTTCGATCAGCAGGATGTGCAACCCTGTGAGCGGTGCCGATGGCGGCGCAGAGACTGAAACAGGGGCGTGCACCGGACCTCGGTCCACCGGCAACCCGTCGATGGTCACCACCGTGCCGCGCCCGAAATGCGAGCGGATCGCCACCGAGACGCCCATCAACTCGCCGATGCGGCGCACGATCGAGAGCCCCAGGCCCACGCCTTCGATATCTTTGTCGCGCACCTGGCGCACCCGATAGAACTCCTCGAACACATGCGGCAAGTGGGTGGATGAAATACCGCGACCCTGGTCGTGCACCTCGATCGACAGCTTGCCGCTGCGCATTCGGGTACCGATCAACACTGGTCGATCGGGCCCATACTTGATCGCGTTCGACACGAGGTTTTGCACCATGGTCGTGAGCAGAGCTGGATCCGCATGCACGCGCTGCTTGCCCGCGCGCACGCGCAGCGTGACGCCGGCCCATCGCGCCACCTCGGTGTTTTGCGCCGCGACGGCGTCAAGCAGGGTTTTGATGGGCGTAGACGTCGCATGGGCTTCGACCTGGCCATTGTCCAGGGTGTAGCTGTCGAGAATCGAGCGAAACAGTTGCGAGACGCTATGCAGCGATTTGTCGATGTTGTCGACCATGCGGCGTGCCTCTTGACCTAACCGCGCATCGCGCAGGCATGCGGTAAACAAGCTGATGGCATGGATGGGCTGGCGCAGATCGTGACTGGCCTGCGCCAGAAACCGCGAGCGCGCGAAATTGGCTTCATCCACTTTCTCGTAAGCGCCGCGCGTTTGCCGCAGCAGCATGTGCGCATACGCCGGTACCACCATCGTGGTGATCAGCAACGTGGCCACCACTTGCGGCTGTTCGCGCCAGTAGGGCGTGAGATAGGCAATCGTGCACAGCGCGGTGATGGCGAACGTGGTCGCGACCGCCAGATAGCGCGTACCGAAGCGCATGCCGTTGCCCACGGTCACCCACAGCAATGTGCCGAACACCGGCAGCATCGGCTCGCCGCCCAGGATCATCGTCATCGAGATGCCGGCGTAGTCGTGCACCATGCCGAATATTCGGCGGACGGGGTAGTGGCCGGGCCATTTGACGATGCTGGCATAAAGCGCCACCGCGACCACCATGAACCCGCCGATCAGGATCGCAAACGATTCGCCATCCGCGGGTACTGGACTGAGCGCTGCCGTGGCGAGCACATAGATCGCGGCCACGCCACCCAGCGTCAGGCGAACGATCGCTTGCGATCGCTCGGCGTCCTTACGCTTCTGGCCTGTGGTATTCATACCGGTCGTGCGGCGCCGGCGGGCATCGCATCCAGCGGCAACCCGGCCTTCAACGCGGTCAACATCGAACGTAACTCGGCGGGTCGCACGGGCTTGGACAGTACCGGTATGGTGGGATCGCCCACGGCGTCTTCCACCCGTTGGGTATCGTGCCCGGTGATGACCATTGCGGGCACGTTGCGGCCGCTCAGTTGCCGCATGTAGGCAATGCAGTCCGCGCCGGATGCTTCGGTGTTCAGATCGAAGTCGCTGATCACCAGGTCGCATTGCACGTCGCCCGTCGGAATCGTGGTGGCTGTTTGCACCTGGCAGCCCCATTTCTCCAACAGCGTTGCGGTAGCCAGCAACACGTTCTGGTCATCCTCGATCAGCAGCACGCGCAAGCCCGCCAACTGGCGTGCCGAGGTCACGGGCGCGGCAGCCGGCGCGACAGGCAGGCCGGCTTCGATGGGGATGCCGTCGATGCTGGCGACGGTGCCCACTCCCGCGCGCGACGCGATGCGTACCGACAGGCCCATCAGCGTGCCGATGCGTTGCACGATCGAGAGGCCCAGTCCGACGCCTTCGATATCCTTGTCGCGCACCTGACGCACGCGATAGAACTCATCGAACACATGCGGCAGATGTTGGTCGGAAATGCCGCGGCCTTGATCGTGTACTTCGATCGAGAGCGTGCCGCCGCGGTGTCGGCAGCCGATCAGTACAGAACCGCCCGGGCCGTACTTGATGGCGTTGGACACGAGGTTTTGCACCATCGTGCTCAACAGATTGGGATCGACGCGCACGCGATGCCGGCTCGCGCGTACTTTCAACGTGACGCCTGCCCACCGCGCCACCTCCGAGTTCTGCAAGGCCACCGCATCGATAAGATTCTTGACGGGAATCACATCGGTGCGGGCCGCCACACGGCCATTGTCCAGCGTATAGCTGTCGAGAATCGACCGGAAGAGTTGCGACACGCTATGCAGCGATTTATCGATGTTGTCGACCATGCGCCGTTCTTCGGGGCCCAGGTCGGCATCCCGCAGGCAAGCGGTAAACAGGCTGATCGAATGAATGGGCTGGCGCAGATCGTGACTCGCCTGGGCCAGGAAGCGCGAACGCGCGAAGTTGGCGGCATCCGCTTTCTCGTACGCCTCGCGGGTTTGGGCGAGCAGCACCTGCGCATAGGCAGGCACGATCACGGTGGTCAGCACCACGGTCGCGATCACGTAGGGGTGAGCGTGCCAGTAGGGAGTGTTGTAGAAGATGGTTGCCAGGGCGATCAATCCCAGCGTGGTCGACACGGCCAGGTATTGCGAGCCGTAGCGCATGCCATTGCCCACAGTCACCCACAGCAGCACCACGTAGATGGGCAGCAGATATTCGCCGCCCATGATCATCGTAAAACTGATGCCGGCGTAATCGAAGGTCATGCCCAACACGCGCCGCCAGGAATAGACGCCAGGCCGGCGCACCACGTGCAGCAGCAGTCCGGCGGAGACCACCATGAAGAGGGCGATAAAGATCAGTACGGCTAGCGAATCGGCGAGTGGAATGCTGCTGAATGCCGCGGTGATCAGTGTGTACACCTCGGCGATCGCGGCCACAATCAATCGCAGCAGCGCCTGGTTGCGTTCGGCGTTATTTAACTTGGTGAGTGGCATTGCGTACGATCCGGCGGGCAAAGTAAGACACAGGCCTACTTCATTAACGGTCGGTCGCCGCCGGAATCAAGGCCGACCTGATGAATTAGGCGGCGCGAGATTAGCATCGGCTGCGTGGCCGATGCGGGATGTGAACATTTGCTAGCGCACTGTATCGAATTGCGCATTGTGGATACGCGAGCCGAGCAAATCCCTTCGCGTCGTTTGCACGCCGGGAGCCCGGCTCTGCAGTACATCGCGAGGCGCAACATGCAAAAAGCGAGCGTCGAAACGCTCGCTTTTTGGTACTGCTTGCCGCGCGGGCTGCGCCGATCGTCGATAACCGACCGAAGACGCCGCGCGCGGGACGGCACAGGACGAGGGGCGATGAACGCCCCACACCTGGCCGGTCGCGATCAGTCCTGGCGGCTGGTGACTTCCAGCAGGTGATAACCGAACTGGGTCTTCACGGGGCCTTGCACCACGTTGATCGGGGCGCTGAACACCACGGTGTCGAATTCTTTGACCATCTGGCCGGGGCCGAAGGAACCCAGGTTGCCGCCGTCGCGGCTGGAGGGGCACGACGAATTGTCTTTGGCGACTTGGGCGAAATCGGCGCCGCCTTCGATCGCGGTCTTCAGTTCATTGCATTTGGCTTCGCTGGAAACCAGGATATGACGAGCAGTGGCTTGGGCCATGAGTATTACTCCTTCTAAATAGACGAAAGAGAGTAACGCAAACGGCCCGATTACCCAATTCAGCGGGAAGGCCGCCCTGGCAGAGCAGGAGGCGCTTCTGCGGGAACTGCTGAGCTTGAACCGTGGCCACAATGTGCGCCATCTACTCAGGACTTACCCGTAAATGGGGCCACTTATACCCTCAAGCGCAGTCCGCTTCGATAGAATTTGCCGTCGTTCGGTTCATGCCGCGGTGCAGCATCGACAGAACGGCCCATCCCGTCATCGCCGGTGGTCTTATCGGTGTGCAATACCTTCCCAACTGCCTTTGCGCAGTTCAACGTAAGTGCCAGCCTGCAGGGCGCTTGAACCTTGAACATAGAGTTGGACATGCGTCGCTTTCTAGACTCTCTTTACAGTGTTACTGCCTACCTTGCCGCCTTGTGCATGATCGGTGTGCTGCTCATGGTGGTGTCCGGCGTGATAACCCGCCAGATCGGCGTGCATATCCCCGGCACCGATGCCTACGCGGGGTATCTGATGGCGGCCGCCGGGTTCTTTGCCTTAGCCAGCACCTTCAAACATGGCGAACATATCCGCGTCACGTTGATCCTCAATTCGTTGAAGCCGGCGGGCCACCGCCGCCTGGATCTGTTCGCCCTTCTCGTGGGGATATTGCTTGCCCTGTCGCTGGCTTACTTCAGTTGCAAGCTGGTCATGGATTCATTGACCTACAACGATATCTCGACCGGCAACGACGCCACGCCGCTGTGGATTCCGCAGTTGTCGATGGCCGTGGGCGCGGTCATTTTCCTCATCGCCATCATCGACGAGTTCGTTCGCCGTCTCATGGGTCACGCCGCACCGGTATCGAGTCAACAACATGAATGATTTCTATATCGTTACCCTGCTTGTCGTATCGATTTTCCTGCTCTTGGGTTCCGGCGTTTGGGTAGGCTTGACGTTGGCTGGAGCCGCATGGATCGGCATGGAAGTGTTTTCCAGCCGGCCGGCCGGCGATGCCATGGCGGTCACCATCTGGGGGGCGGCGTCGAGCTGGACCCTGACCGCGTTGCCGCTGTTTCTGTGGATGGGCGAGATTCTGTTTCGCACGCGTCTTTCGCAGGATCTGTTCAAGGGCCTGGCACCGTGGTTGAACCGTATTCCTGGACGTCTGCTGCATACCAACGTGATCGGTTGCGCGATCTTCGCGGCGGTCTCGGGGTCGTCCGCCGCCACGGTGGCGACGGTCGGCAAGATGACAATCCCCGAATTGCGCCGCCGAGGCTACCCCGACGATCAGATCCTCGGCACGCTGTCGGGCGCCGGTACGCTGGGATTGCTGATTCCGCCGTCGATCATCATGATCGTTTACGGCGTGGCGGCCGACGTGTCGATCGCGCGTCTGTTCGTCGCGGGCATTCTGCCGGGCATCATGCTGGCCCTCTTGTTCATGGGCTACATCGTCTTCTGGGCGGTCCGCAATCCGAGCAAGGTGCCCGTCGCCGACGAGAACTTCTCGTTCAAGCAAAAGCTTTATCAGTCGCGTCACTTGATCCCTGTTGTGCTGTTGATTGCGGCGGTACTGGGATCGATCTACACCGGCTACGCGACGGCAACGGAAGCCGCTGCTGTCGGCGTGGTGGGTTCCTTGCTGTTGTCGGCTGCACAGCGTTCGCTGACGCGGCGCGCGTTCATCGACTCGCTGTTGGGTGCCACGCGTCTGTTCTGCATGATTGCGCTCATCCTGTCGGGCGCGCAGTTCCTGACGCTGGCCATGGGCTATATCGGCCTGCCGCGTGCGCTGGCAGAGTGGATCGGCACGTTGGGCCTGTCGCAGTTCGGGTTGGTGATGGCGTTGATGGTGTTCTTCATCATCCTGGGCTGCTTTCTCGACGGCATCTCGATTGTGGTACTCACCATGGGCGTGCTGTTGCCCGCAGTGCAGGCGGCCGGCATCGATCTGATCTGGTTCGGCATCTTCATCGTGCTCGTGGTCGAGATGGCGCAGATCACGCCGCCTGTGGGGTTCAATCTGTTCGTGCTCTCGGGGATGACGGGCAGGGAGCTGCCTTATATCGCGAAGGTATCGCTGCCGATGTTCTTCTTGATGCTTGCCGCGATTTTCATTATTTACTTTGTGCCGGGTATCGCCACCTGGTTGCCGGGCAAGATGTAGTTGCCCGGCGGCGTCAACGGTAGACGCAAAAACGGCGCCTCGATCGAGGCGCCGTTTTACGTTGAGCGTTTGAAGGCAGAGCGTGGCGATCAAGCCGCCAGTTGACGTTCGACCACCCGGGCCAGCAGGCTTGCGCCCACGGGCAGGATATCGTCGCCCAGAATGAAGCCCGGATTGTGCAGCGGCATATTGCCGGAGTGTCCGATCCAGCAGTACGAGCCCGGCACCACGCGCAGCATGTCGGCAAAATCTTCGCTGCCCATCACCGGGTTCTTCATGGTCGACACGTTGTCTTCACCCACGATGTCGAATGCGGCTTGCTTGAGCGCCTCGGTCTGGCTTTCGTGATTGACCAGCACGTCGAAGATATTGCGGATATCAACCTCGATCTCGACATCGAAGCTGGCGGCCAGGCCGGCCGCGATGGTGCGCATGCGATTGCGCACCATGTCGCCCACTTCGGACGAGAACGTGCGAATCGTGCCGGCCAACGTGGCTTCCTGCGGAATCACGTTATAAGCCGACCCCGAATGAAATTGCGTGACCGACACCACCGCCGATTCGAGCGGGCTGGTGTTGCGGCTGACGATGGTCTGCAAAGCCTGCACCAAGGCGTTGGCCACGATGATGGGATCTTTCGAGGCTTGGGGATTGGCACCGTGGCTGCCGTGGCCCTTGACCTTGATATCGAAGAAGTCGGCGCCGGCCATCGACGGGCCAGTGCGGATCGAGATCTTGCCCGCGTCAAGATACGGCGAATTGTGCAGGCCGTAGATTTCATCGCAAGGAAACTGCTCGAACAGTTTTTCGGCCAGCATCGCGCGCGCGCCGCCCAGGCCTTCTTCGGCCGGTTGGAAAATGAATACCACGCGACCGGCGAAGTCGCGCGTTTCAGAAAGATAGCGCGCCGCGCCCAGCAGCATCGTGGTGTGGCCATCGTGACCACAGCCGTGAAACTTGCCGTCGATGGTGGACTTGTACGGCACATCGGCCGTTTCCTGCATCGGCAGCGCATCCATATCGGCGCGCAGTCCGATGCTGCGACCCGCACCCAGCTTGCCTTCGAGCACACCCACCACGCCGGTCTTGCCGATCCCGCGATGCACCGCGATGCCCCACGACGTCAACAACGTGGCGACCACTTCCGAGGTGCGTTCTTCTTCAAAACCGATTTCCGGGTGGGCATGGATATCCCAGCGGATGGATTTCAGTTCGTCGGCGTAGCTTTCGATGCGGGTAAGCGTGGGCATTGAGGTTCCGGATGACGGTTGAACGTAATTCGTAAGCGTACGCCTGTGGCCGTGCTTTGGCGATTCGGGATAACGATTGCTGGGGCCGCGCGCAGCGATCAATTGCGCACGTCGACGATCGGCGCGTCGTTGGGACCACGTCCGCGAATCAGTGCCGCCGGGTTGCCCTTGAAGTAGTTGGCCAACGCCTGCAGCGACGTCACCGCGCGTTCGATCTCGGCATTGGCGCGTTTGATCGTGGCCGGCCGGCCATCGTTTTGCGTTTGCAAGCGCTGCAAGGTGGCAATGGCCGTTTCGGCCTCTTTCTTCAGTTTGGCGAGATCGGTACCGATGGGCGCTTCGATTTGCTTGATCACACGACCCGTCTGCGACAGCACTTCGCCCACCCCTTCAGTAATGGCGGCGATCGGTATTTTCTGAAAGCGCGCCGTAATCGTATCGATGTGCTGCTGCAGCCGATCGCTATCGCTGCCGATCGTCGGCAGTATCGTGACCTCGGCCAGCGCGACTTCGGCAGGGGGCGCGTCGGCAAACACATCCAAGGCGATGTACTGCTGGCCCGACAACGCGCTTTCCTGACGCAACTGCGCGCGCATGCCGTTGGCCACCAGCGCTTTCATCAGCTCACCGTCCGGCGCGGACTGGCCCGCAATCGATTCGGTGTTCACCAGGCGTTGCGCGCTCTCGAACACCTTTCCGAGCCGTTCGGGGTAGATGCGCGCGTCGACCCACGCCACGGGCTTTTCCGTCTTCGCATCCAGATCGACTTCGACGCGATCGACGCGTCCCAGCACGACGCCGCTGAAGTCGACGACGGCACCCGGATTCAAGCCGCGTATCGATTGATCGAAACGCATGCGCACGCGATACGACCGCCGATCCGGTGCCGTGCGGGCAATCTGTTCACTGGCATACAACCGTCGGGTGCGCTCGCCAAGTTCGTCTTCCGTGGCTGCCTGCTCGACCGCATCGAAGGCCACGCCACCTTGCGCGATCGTCAATGCCGATGGCGTGCGCAATCGAACGCCCGTGGCACTGACCTGGAGATCGGCAAACCCGACGCGCCAAAAGCGCGTGTCGGGTTGGACGTGGGTGTTGTAGGGCGCATCGATGAAAAGTGCCACGTTCAGGCCGCGACCGTCGTCATTCAGTTGATACTCGAGCACGTCGCCCACTTTGACACCGCGGAAATACACCGGTGCGCCGGGGTAGAGCGTGCCGATGTCGCGGGTGCGCAGGTCAATGCGCGTGCCCTGGCGGCCCTGTGCGATCAATGGCGGGGTCTCCATGCCGACGAAGTCGGTTTGCTTGACGCGATCGGTCGTGCCGAGCGATGCAGGGTCGGGGACTTCGACGGTAATGAAGGCGCCCGATACCAACGTGGAAAGTCCCGATACGCTGCTGCCGGTCCATTGGGGGCGCACGATCCAGAACCGGCTGCCTTCCTGGGCGGCGTGCGCGGCGGCCCCCGAAAGCTGAACCGTCACGATGGCCGAGCGGCGATCGTCGCTCAAGCGCACGGCTTTCACCACGCCGGCGTCGATGTTCTTGTACTGCACGCGCGTACGGTCGGCCGCCACGCCTTCGACGTCTCGAAAACTGATGGTGATCGTAGGGCCTTTGGCGCCGACTTCGTAAATCACGAGCGCGATGCCGACGATGACGGCGGCCAACGGCAACAGCCAGATCCACCACAATCGGGGAAGCCGATGACGCGGGCGCGCGGACAGCGGCGAAGACGTGTCCGACGATGAAGACTGGCGCAAGGCACATCCTCGAACGAAGTGGCTCGGCGGGCCGGGATGGCCATGCCTTGTTGCGCCGCGCGACGGGCCGGGGCCCATCGTGCAAAACGCAGAGCGTCGAGTGCGACGTTACTTCACGCGCTGGCCGGGCGCAATGCTGGGAGATAACCGAATCCCTGGGAGGAGCTTTGTGAACGGCAGCACAGCGGGATCCACCGGCATCGGACCGGGCGACGCACACACCAGAATCGCCTCGGCAATCGGGGCGAAATCGGCCCGAAAGTGCACCGAGCTCTTGTTGACCAGGATCGCCTGATCGCAGGGTTCGATACCGACCTGGCGATACATCTGCTGGTCGGCCATCTGGGCTTTGCGCGACGTGACGACGATCTGCACGCCGCCGATGCGCAGGCAGGCGGATAAACCCAGATCGAGCTTCGCGCCGCCGTAGAACGGCCCCGTGGCGGTAAAGCGTCCGTCCGTCAGCTTTTCGACCACGAACGCCTCGTCCAACGGCATATCGCCCGGCACGCCGGACTTGCCCCCCAACGCCAGACGCACGGTGGCGCCTTCTCCGGCCTGGTGTGCGGCAGCGGCGGCGCCGGGGTCGACGATGTTGCCGATGGCGGCACGCTGGGCATCCTGCGCGATCAGCGCGCGCAGCATGCCGGTGGTGTCGGAATCGCCGCCGGCACCGGGGTTGTCTTGCGTATCAGCGATCACCACGGGCTTGGATGCCGTTTGCGCGAGGCGCATCGCTTCCATCACGCCCTCGTCGGGCGTCCACACCTGTCCGGCAAAGGCCGATTCAGCGTCGTTCACCATCGTGGCCATCTCATCGGCGGCCCGCTCGGCCGTGGCCGCGTCCGCGGCGTACGCCACCACGGTGGGCGCACAGCCGGGAATGTCGGCCGCAGGAAAACCGGTCGAGAACGAGATCGTCGGCAGACCTGCCGCTTCCATCGTCACGTGGTGCGCGTACAGGCTTTTGCACGGCTCGATATAGGTGCATTGCCACACGATCGGGATCAGGAATTCGATGCGCCGAAACGCCTTGGCATCGCGTTGCGGGGTGCCCACGATGCGCGCCATGTAGGTGGCGCAACGCGCGCCGGTATCGGCCATGTCCACGTGGGGATAGGTGCGATAGCCGATCAATGCGTCCGAATAGGCCACCATCTCTTCGGTCACGTTGGCGTGCAGATCCAGGCTCACCACGATCGGGATGGCGTCACCCATCGCGGCGCGCACGCGTCGCAGCAGCTCGCCTTCGCCGTCGTCGGCATGCTCGGCCACCATGGCACCATGCAGATTGAGGTAAATGCCGTCCAGCGGCCCGGCGTCCTTGATCGCCTGCACGAGTTCGTCGGCGATGCGATCGAACGCATCTTGCGTCACATGGGCCGAGGGGCTGGCGTGGGCCCACAGCGTGGGGACGATCTCCCAGGCTTGCGCTTCGGGCGATTCCACGAAGCCCGCGATGCCGTTATTGGTGCCACGCGTAAGCGTAATCACGTCTTCGCCGCGCATGATGGGCCGGCCCCCGCCGCCGTCGAACGCCGCAAAATCCGCGCGGGTGGGCGCAAACGTATTGGTTTCGTGCATGAAGCCGCCTACGGCAATACGGGGGCGAGACATAATCAAAGTCCTGTTGGTTGTTGGGAGAGGGGGCGAAAATTGGCGAAATCCCAGTGGCGTCCGGGCGCGGCGTCGATCAATGCGCGGGTGTACGCCATCCGTGGCGACATCAACACCTCCTGCGCCGTGCCGGCCTCTACGATACGCCCATGCTGCATCACCGCCACATCGTCGCAGATCTGCGCGGCCACCCGCAGATCGTGCGTGATGAAGAGAATGGCCACGCCAAGGCGCTCTTGCAGTTCGCCCAGCAGATCGAGCACCTGCGCCTGTACCGACACATCCAGCGCCGAGACGGCCTCGTCGGCCACCAGCACATCGGGTTCCATCGCCAACGCCCGCGCGATGGCGATCCGCTGCCGCTGGCCGCCCGAGAACTGATGCGGATAGCGGTCGATGGCATCCTTCGGCAGGCCCACGACCTCGAGCAGCTCGGCTGCACGTGCCATGGCTTGTGCCAACGGCATGCCGTAATTGGTGGGGCCTTCGGTGATGCTTTCGCCTACGGTCACGCGCGGGTTGAGCGATCGATAGGGATCCTGAAACACGATCTGGATGCGCTTGCGATGCGGCTGCAGTGCCGGCCGTTGCAGGTCTGAGATGTCCGCGCCCTTGAGGCGGATGCTGCCGGAGGTGGGGTCGATCAGCCGCATGATGCAACGCGCGACTGTGGATTTGCCCGAGCCGCTTTCGCCCACGATGCCCAGCGTGCGGCCGTGGCGCAGCGTGAAATTCACATCGGCGGCGGCGTGGGTCTCGCGCGCGCGGCGCAGCCAGCTTTTGGTGCTGTAGGTTTTGTTGAGTTCGATCGCTTCGAGCACGATCTCCTGGCTCTTCATCGGCCGCGGGGGCCGCGCGGCCAGGCTCGGTACGGACGACAGCAATTTGCGCGTGTAGGCCGTGGTGGGGCGCTCGAGCAGATCGCCGATGGCGGCGGTTTCGACGATATCGCCGTGATGCATCACGCACACCCGATCGGCAATATCGGCCACCACACCCATATCGTGCGTGATGAAGAGCACCGATGTGCCGTGCTTGGTTTGCAGCTCTTTGATGAGTCGCAGGATTTCCTTTTGCGTGGTCACGTCCAGTGCCGTCGTGGGCTCATCCGCGATCAACAGCTTCGGCTCGAGCACGAGCGCCATGGCGATCATGATGCGCTGGCGTTGTCCGCCCGAAAGTTGATGCGGATACGACGCATACACCCGTTCGATATCGGGCAAGTGCACCTGATCCAGCATGCGCAACACCTGCTTGCGTCGCTCGCGACCGCCTAGCGGCGTATGCGCTTGCAGCACCTCCTCGATCTGCCGGCCTACCGGCATCACCGGGTTCAACGCCGTCATGGGTTCCTGAAAGATCATCGCCATGCGGCTGGCGCGCAAGGCCTTGAGCTGGCTTTCGGATGCCTTCAGCAGATCCTTGCCTTCGAGCATGATGCTGCCCGAGCGCGCCATCAAGATGCCCTTGGGCAACAGCCCCATCGTGGCCAATGACGTCACGGATTTGCCCGAGCCGCTTTCGCCCACCAGGCACAGCGTTTCGCCGGCGGCAATATCCAGCGAGATGCCGTTCAAAATCGGCGGTGCGCCTGCCATGGTGCCGGCAGTCACGACCAAATCGCGCACACTCAAAATCGTATCGTTGCTCATCAGTGGCCACCCCGTTGCTTCATCTTGGGATCGAGCATGTCGCGGGCGGTGTCGCCCAGCAGGTTCACAGCCAGCACGCAAGCCGACAGCACCAGGCCCGGCCAGTAGATCAGCGAAGGCTTGAGCTGGAAGTACATGCGGCCCTCCGAGATGATGTTGCCCCACGACGGCGTTTCGGTACCGATGCCGGCACCCAGAAACGACAGGATCGCCTCAGTGAGGATGGCGGACGCGCAGATGTAGGTGCCTTGCACGATCAACGGCGCGATCGTGTTGGGCACCAGATGGCGGCGCAGAATACGCGGCAGGCTGCTACCGAGCGAAATCGCGGCTTCCACATAAAGCTCTTCACGTGCCGACAGCACCACCGAGCGCACCAGGCGCACCACGCGCGGGATCTCGGGAATGGTGATCGCAATGATCAGGCTCCACATGCTCGAGCCCGACACCGCCACCACGGCAATCGCCAACAGCACGCTGGGGATGGCCATCAGGCCATCCATCACGCGCATCAAGATGGCGTCGAGCGTTTTGAAAAAGCCCGACAGCAACCCCAACGGCAAGCCAATCAGAATGCTGACGATGGCGACGCCCAGCCCGATGGTGAGCGACACGCGTGCGCCGTAAATGATGCGCGACAGGATGTCGCGCCCGAACGCATCGGTGCCCAGCAGGTACATATCGCTGGAGGGCTTCAACCGCATCGCGGGCGTCATCGCCAGGGGATCGTGCGGCGCCAGCAGCGGTGCGAAGATCGCCATCAGGATCAACGCGATCACAACGAACGCCGAGATGGCGGGTGCCGCCTTCATGCGCCGCAAGCCGCTCAGGCTGTTGTGCAGCGATAGCCGGGCGGCGGGGGCGACGGGGGCGGCGGAAGTGGATGCGGCAGCCGTATTGATTCCGGCCGGCGTCGCGCCCGGTTTGGCGGCGCTTTGGGGGAGGTTTTTCGTGGTGGCTGTCATCAGTAACGAATCCTCGGATCGAGCGCACTGTAGGAAAGGTCGATCACCAGATTGATCAGCACGTACACGCCGCTGGTGGTGAGGATCAACCCTTGAATCACGGGATAGTCGCGCGCCAGGATGGCATCCACCGTGAGCCGCCCGAGGCCGGGGATGTTGAACACGCTTTCAGTCACCACCACGCCGGAAATCAGCAGCGCGAAGCCGGTGCCGATCACGGTAAGAATGGGCACGGCCGCATTGCGCAGCGCGTGGCGAAACAGCACGATGATTTCGCTCAGGCCCTTGGCCCGCGCGGTGCGGATGTAGTCTTCCCCCAATACGGTGAGCAGGCTGGCGCGCGTCATGCGTGCGATCAGCGCCACGTAGATCGAGGCCAAAGTGAACGCCGGCAGAATCGACCGCTGCAGGAACGGCCAGAAGCCTTGCGTCCAGCTGCGATAGCCTTGCACCGGCAACCAGCGCAATTCGAGAGCGAAGATCTGCACCAGTACATAGCCGATCACGAACACCGGTACCGAGAAGCCGAGTACCGACATCGACATCACGAGGTTGTCGACCCAGCTCTGATGCTTCCAGGCGGCCAGCACGCCCAGCGGCACGGCGATCACGACGGCCAGGATGGCGGTCATCACGGCCAGGCTCAGCGTGGGTTCGAGGCGTTGGCCGATCAGGGTGGTGACCGGCGTGCCGGAAATGAGCGAGGTGCCCAGGTCGCCCTTCAACACGGTGCCGATCCAGCTGAAGAATTGCGTGAGCAATGGCTCGTTCAGGCCCAGCGCGGCGCGGATCTTGGCCAGTTGCTCGGGGGTGGCCATATCGCCGGCGATGATCGCGGCGGGATCCCCGGGGGTCAGTCGAAGCAGTAGGAAGACGAATACCGCGACCACACCCATTACGGGGATGACCGCCAATATCCGCTTCAGGAAATAAGCAGGCATGTTGACTCTCGCTCAAACGGCGCGCGGAAGCTGAAGTGGGCCTGCGTGGCCCCGTTGCTCCCATGGGCGCGCGGTGGACCGGTTAAAGCATCTCGCCCGCGCCACGCACAACGTGCATGAGGCGGGCGGGGTGAAGAAGCCTTAATCGGCTTTGGACATGTTCCAGAACAACGGCACCGGTGCCTTGACGAGGCCGGTCAGCTTCTTGCTCATGGCCGCAGGCGCTTTGTAGGAGCCGAGCGGAATGTAGATGACCTGTTCCATCGCCTGCTGATGCACGGCAGCCGCGGCCGCTTTGCGATCTTCAGGCGTCTTGGCCGTGGTGAAGGCGGTGCGCAATTCTTCCAGCTTGGGATCCGTCGGCCAGCCGAACCAGCCTTCCTTGCCGCGGCCATTGACCATCGGATTGACCATCGGCGTCCACACCTCCGGAATCACCCAGTTGGTGAAGAACATATTCCAGCCGCCATTGGCCGGGGCGTTAGTGCTCGCACGCCGGCTGACGAGCGTTTGCCAGTCCATCGGCTGCAGATCGACCGTGAACCCGGCCTTACGCAGGAGCTGGGCTGCGATCACAGGCTGAGAGCTCACCGTGCTCACGTCGGTGGGATGCATGATCACGATGGGCTTGCCGTCGTAGCCGGCTTCTTTCAGCAACGCACGCGCCTTCTCCGGCTCTGCGCCCTTGGTGAGCGATGGGGGCGCACCGGCTGCGGTCTCAAACGGCACGCCGCAACCGTACATCGAGGCACAAGGCGTGTAGTAGTCCTTGTTGCCGATGTAGGCTTGCAGAATGCTTTCCTGGTCGAGTGCCAGCATGGCGGCCTGACGGATCTTCAGGTTGTCGAAGGGCGGGTACAGAAAGTTCATGCGGCCCATCGTCTGGCTGCCCAGCTCGTTGAACACCGTGATCTGCAAGTCGTCGTTGTTCTGCAGGATCGGCAAGAGATCGAGCGGGGGCGATTCGATGTAGTCGATTTCGTTCGAGTTCAACGCGCTCACCGCAGTTTGCGCATCGGGCATCGTCACCCATTCCACGCGATCCACTTTGACCACCTTGCCGCCTGCCAAGAAATCCGCGGGTTCCTTGCGCGGCACGTAATCGGTGAACTTCTCATACACCGTCTTCACGCCAGGCACGTATTCCTTCTGCACGAATTTGAACGGGCCGGAGCCGATGTTTTCCTTGATCGCTTCCGACGACGGCGTGGCGGCCACGCGAGCCGGCATCATGAATGCCGGTACCGCCGAGGGTTTGGCGATCATGTCCAGCGTATCGGCAAAAGGCGCTTTCAGCTTCAACTCGAACGTGCGCGCGTCCACAGCGGTGAGGCTGGCCGTGCGGTCCATCAGCATCTGTCCGCCCGCATCGCGCGAACCCCAACGCTTCAGTGATGCGATGCAGTCTTCGGACGTCACGGCCGCGCCGTCATGCCACTTCAGGCCGTCGCGCAACGTGAACGTGTAGGTCAGGCCATCATCCGAGATCTTGTACTCGGCCATCTGCGGCGTGGGCTGGTACTTCGAATCCATCGACAGCAGCGTGTCGTAAATCATGTACCCATGATTACGCACGATGTGCGCTGTGGTGATGATGGGATCGAGGATGCGGATGGGCGAGTGCATCACTGCCGTGATCGTCTTGGCTTGCGCATCGCTTACCGGCAGCGCCGAGAAGGCGGCCGCGGCGGAGGCCAGAAGTGCGAGCGACAGGGCGCTGCGCACGAATCGGTTGAGGCGTAGGGGAGAGCGTGTGTGCATGCGCTGGAATCCTCTTGATGCGATGGTTGAGTCTGACGACTGAGTATGTCGAATTGCCGATGAAAAATCGAAGCTGTGAGTCAGCCTGAAGCCATTGAGAAGAGGCCGATTCTGCTTGGCGAAATTTGGCGGCGCAAGACCTTTCTCGATTGTTTTCAGTGCGTGCACGGAAGCGTGCAACGCGTCGTAGGGACGCTGTTTTTTGAACCAAATGAGTGCGTTAAAAATCACCGATGAGGTGCATGATTTGCGGCGTTGAAATGTGCGTGTTGTGTGGCATGCCTCGCCATGGGCTTGTTCATCATGTGCAAGCCAAATGTATGTTGCATGCGGGTATGTCCCTAGCACGCATCGATTGACACGCTATCGGCGCAGTTCCGATAATCGAGTCTCGGTGTGCGGACAACAGCGTCCCCGCCACGCAGCAACATTGCTGCCCTACCTATCCGGCTATATGAGCCCTCGAAACGTGCCTAGTGCGCGCTCGAGGGCTTTTTGTTTTCTTGGAGCATTCATGTCTTCACCAACGCCAGCGGCGGAAGATTTTCCAGACGTCATCGTGGCGGCGATCCAGATGGATTGCCGCGTGGGTCAGAAAGCCGATAACGTGGCGCGCTCGATCGTGCACATCGAAGCGGCGGCCGCGCAGGGCGCGCGCATCGTCGTGCTGCCGGAGCTGGCCAATACGGGGTACGTGTTCGCCAGCCGCGCCGAGGCGTTCAGCCTCGCCGAGCCGGTGCCGGCCGGCCCCACCAGCCAGGCCTGGATCGCCGCAGCCGCACGGCTGGGCATCTACATCGTGGCGGGCATCACCGAGCAGGATGGTCAACGGCTCTACAACGCGGCGGTGGTGATCGGGCCGCAAGGGTATCTGGGCACGTTTCGCAAGCTGCATCTGTGGGGCGACGAGCATCTGTTCTTCGAGGCGGGCGATCGTGGCTTGCCGGTGTTCGACACCGAATACGGCAAGCTCGGCGTCATCATCTGCTACGACGGGTGGTTTCCCGAGGTGTATCGCCTCATGGCCATGCAGGGGGTAGACATCGTGTGCATGCCCACCAACTGGGTGCCCATGCCCGCGCAGGATGCCCGTCATCCCACGATGGCCAACACGCTGGCGATGGCCAGCGCCCACAGCAATGGGCTGAACATCGTGTGCGCCGATCGCGTCGGTGTCGAGCGCGGCCAACCCTTTCTCGGCCAGAGCCTGATCGTCAGCTCGCAAGGCTGGCCACTGGCCGGCCCGGCCAGCGATGACGCCGAAGAGATTCTGTATGCCCCCATCAACCTCAAACAGTCGCGCGGCGCGCGGCATCTCAATGCCTTCAACGTCGTCATGCGCGACCGCCGCGACGACGTGTACGACCCCATGCTCGGCACCGGCTGGCCGTTGCCCCGCAACTGAGCGATCACGCTCGAGCTCATCTCCCTCACAGGAAGCATCATGAACAATCCCTTTTCTTCGTTTCGTTTGAGTGCGTTGGCGGCCGCCAGTCTGTTGGCGGTGTCCGTGCAGGCGGCAGAGCCGATCAAGATCGGCGTGCCCGTCGGGCTATCGGGGGCCAATAGCGTGGTGGCACCCGCCGTAGTGCAGTCGTCCCAGCTTGCCGTCGACGAGATCAATGCCGCAGGCGGCATCCTCGGCCATCAGGTACAGCTGGAAATCGCTGACGATGGCTCGGGTGCGGTGGGCGCGCAAAAGGCGTTCGACACGCTGGTCTTCCAGAAGAAGGTGGACGCCGTCATCGGCATGGAAACGAGCGCCGCCCGAAGCGCGGCCCTGCCCATCGTGGCACGCGGCAAGACGCCGTATATCTACACCTCGTTTTACGAGGGCCGCTCGTGCAGCAAGTGGATGTATGTGAACGGTTGGGTGCCGGAGCAGCAGGTGGCACCCGTGGTGGATTACTTCACCAAGGAAAAGAAGGCCAAGACGTTTTTCCTGATCGGCAGCGATTACTCGTTCGGCCGCGGCATGTTGTCGTTTACCAAGAAGTACATCGAGCAAACCGGCGGCAAGGTGGTGGGCGAAGAGTACTTGCCCATGGACGGCAGCGACTGGACGGCGATCGTCTCGAAGATTCGCTCGGCCAACCCCGATGCGCTCATCAGCTCCACGGCGGGCGGTGCACCCAACGTGTCGTTGGCCAAGCAACTGCAGGGCGCAGGCTTGAAGCAACCCTACGGCAACCTGGCGATCGACGAAGGCACGGCGAAGACCATGGGCGCGGTGGCTACGGGCATGTATCTGTCGGCGTCGTATCTGACGAGTATCGACACGCCTGAGAACAAGCGCTTCATCGCCGCGATGACCAAGAAATTCGGCAACGATCTGAAAACCCCGAACGAGTTGTCCGAGCCGCAGTACGAGGCGTTCTTCCTCTACAAGGCGGCGGTCGAAAAGGCCGGCAGCACGGATAGCGAGAAAGTCATCGCCGCGCTGGCGGAGGTGTCGTTCAAGGGCCCGCGCGGTGTGGTGCAGATGAACAAGAGCCGGCATGCGGCACTGGCCATGCAGTTGGGTGAAGTGCAGGCCGATGGCTCGATCAAGATCCTGCAAACGTTCCCGAGCGTGGATCCGGGCCCCCAGTGCCCGAACATTAAGTAAGACCCGCGGGCTATCGGAGAACGATTATGGCTTTACTACTGGATGTGCTCACCACCGCGGCGATGTTGTTCATCGTCACGGCCGGGCTGATGATGATCTTCGGCGTGATGAAGATCGTCAACTTCGCGCACGGTGCACTGCTCACGATGGGCGGCTACGTCAGCTACGTGGTCACGCATCTCAAACTCGATCCCTGGCTGAGCTGGCCGCTGGCCTTTGTGTGCGGCATGGTGGCGGGCTTGATCATCGAGTATCTGGTAGTGAGGCCGTTGTACAAGCGGCCGCTGGACGCGATCCTGGCCACCTGGGGCCTGGGCATCATCATCGGGCAACTGATCGTGATCGCGTTCGGCCGCGAAGTGCAGTTCACCAATACGCCGCTGGACGGCATGTGGACGCTCGCCGGTACCGGCTACTCGGCCTATCGGCTGCTGCTGATTCCGGTGGCGGTAGTGCTGTGCGTGGTGCTCACGGCCCTGCTCAACGGCACGCGCTTCGGTGTGAACACGCGTGCCGTCATCATGAATGAAACCCTGGCGAGCGGGCTCGGCATCAATGCCGGCCGCATTCGCTTCATCACCTTCAGCCTGGGCGCGGGCTTGGGCACCTTGGCCGGCACGCTGGTGTCGCCGTTGTCCAGTGTGGACCCCAACATGGGCGTGGGCTGGCTGGTCAGCGCGTTCATGCTTGTGATGGTGTCGGGCCATTCCATGGTCAGTTTGATGGCGACCTGCCTGGTGTTCGGCGCGGCGCAAGTGCTGGTCAGCATCTACTTCAGCCCCGTGTTGGGCGGCCTGACGATCGCGGTGCTTGCGGCGCTCACCCTTCGTATTCGTCCTAAAGGATTCGCGCATGACTGACGCTACTGTTGCCGCGCGGACCCCACGCAAACCGGTTTCGGTGGCCGGCTTGGCCGCCTTGGGCGGACTCGGCCTGGCCCTTGTGGTGGTGGGCCCGTATGTGTTCGACACGTATCTGTTGAACATCCTGATCAAGGCATTCTTCTTTGCCATCGCTGCCATCACGGTAGATGTGCTGTGGGGCTACACCGGGTACCTCACCTTCGGTCAATCGGCCTTCTTCGGTGTGGGCGCGTATGCGGCCGGGCTGATCTTTACGCATTACGGATTCTCGGCCGCCACGGTGGCGGCGGCGGTTGGGGCGGCGATCGTCTGCACCGGGCTTCTGGCCGCGCTCGTGGGCTGGCTGTCGTTCTATCGCGGGGCCTCGCCGTTTTTCGCCACCGTGATTTCGCTCGTCGTGCCGATCGTCCTTTCGCAGTTGCTGCTGTCGGGCGGGGAATGGACGGGTTCGAGCTCCGGGCTCACCGGCTACGAAACCTTCGACTGGTCGCTCGAGGCGTGGTTTTGGGTGTCGGGCGGCGCGTTGCTCGTGGTGGGCACGATCGCCTGGCTCGCCATGCGCAGTGACGGTGGACGGGTGCTCACCGCTATCCGCGACAACGAATCGCGCTGCGAGTATCTGGGCATCCGCGTCTCGCGCGTGAAAATCATGCTGTTGATCGCCATGGGTATCGTGGCGGGCCTGGCTGGCTTCGGCTATGGCGCTTTCAGCGGCGTGGTCGCGCCCGAGCTCTCCGGTTTCGTGCTCGGCACCGAACTCATCATCTGGGTGGCCCTGGGCGGACGCGGCACCTTGTGGGGGCCATTGATCGGCGCGGTGCTCATCAACGTCGCCAGCGCCTACCTGAGCGGCAGCATGCCGTTTGCCTGGCAACTTATCCTGGGCAGCGCGTTCGTAGCGGTGATCGTGCTGTTGCCGCAAGGGCTGATTCCCTTGCTGCTGCGCCCGTTTGGGTTTGGACGGCATACTGCGACGACGCCGGATTTGATCGAGCGCCCCTTGCCGCCGGTCGACACCGCCGATACGTCGCCGGCCTTGGTCATGCAAGACGTCACACGCCGCTTCGGGTCGCTGCACGTGCTGCAGGGCATCTCGTTCTCAGCGCATGCCGGCGAACTGGTGGGGCTGATCGGGCCCAACGGTGCGGGCAAGACCACGCTGATGCGCTGCATGAGCGATGGGGCAGACCGCACCAGTGGCAATGTGGCCTTGTGCGGCAACGATATCGGCCGCCTGTCGCCGCAGGCCTGCGTGCGCTTCGGTCTCGGCCGCAAGTTCCAAAATGCCAACGTGTTCGAGAGCCTCACGGTAGGCGAAAGCCTGCGTATCGCGGGTACCTTGCTGGAGCGGCCATCGCTCTGGCGCCGCTCGCAGGTATTAGCGTTGCCCGCCTATGCCCTCGACGTGGTGCGCACCACCGGGCTCGACCACAAGCTCGATGCCGTGGCGCGCGATCTCTCGCATGGCGAGCAGCAAGCGCTTGAACTGGCCATGGTGCTCGCCCTGGCGCCGCGCATCGTGTTGCTGGACGAGCCGACTGCGGGTTTGAGCAAGCATGAACGCACACAGATCGGGGAGATCCTCAGCGCCTTGGCGCACCGCTACGGCTTGTGCTGCCTGCTGGTGGAACACGATCTCGACTTCGTCGAGCAGATCGCCACCCGCATCGTGGTGCTGCATCAGGGCAAGCTGGTGATGGAAGGCAGCTTCCAGGACGTGGTCAATTCGGAGCTCGTGCGCAACATCTATGCGGGTACGGCGCAACCGGTGCCGGATGCGCCGAAAGAAGATCCACCCCGATCCGATACCTCGAAGGAGTCGACATGAGCAGCTTGCAACTCCAGGGCGTGAGCAGCGGCTATAAAGCCTCGGTGGTGCTGCGCGATCTGTCGCTCGATATCGCTGCGGGCGAAGCCGTGGCGCTTTTGGGCAAGAACGGCATGGGCAAGAGCACGCTGCTCAAAACCATCATGGGCTATCTGCCCAAGCACAGCGGCCACGTGCGGCTCGACGGCACCGACATCACCCGTACCGCGCCGCACCGCGTGGCACGCATGGGCGTGGCCTATGCCGCGCAAGAGCAGGCCATCTTCGCCGACCTCAGCATCCGCGACAACCTGCGCATCGGGCTGGCGCGCGAAGGCGATTTCGCGGCGCGGTTCGACGCCATCGAGCCGATCTTTCCGGTGTTCAAGACGCGGCTCAAGCAATACGCCGGCACGCTCTCGGGCGGCGAACAGAAAATGCTGCTTGTGGCCCGTGCGCTGATGATGCGGCCATCCGTTATTCTCTTGGACGAAATCACCGAAGGCTTGCAGCCCTCGGTCATCGACCGGTTGGCGCAAGCGTTACTCTGGGAACGGAAGACGCACGGCACCACCATGCTGGTGATCGAGCAAAACGTGGCGTTCGCCCTGCAGGTAGCCGATCGTTTCGTGGTGCTCAAGCAAGGCGAGATCGTCGAACAGGGCAATGCACGCGACACAACCGCCGCTGAAACCGTCTTCGCCTACTTGCGCGTGTGACGGGCATCAACGGCCGATAAAGGTAAACACATGGCGGCTCTCAAGCCCGCATCGTCGGATTGGCCCATCGGTATTCTGTTCTCGCGCACCGGCGTGACCGGCGTGACGGGAAACGAACACTTCCTGGGCACCGCATTGGCCATCGAGGAAATCAACGCGCAAGGCGGCGTACTCGATCGGCTGTTGGCGCCGGTGGTGTACGACCCCAAGAGCGACCCCGAAGAGTATCGACGGCTCGCCACGCGCCTCATGACTGAAGATGACGTCAACGTGATCTTCGGCTGCAGCACGTCGTCCAGCCGCAAGGCCGTGCTGCCGGTGATCGAGCGCAACAACGGCCTGCTCTGGTATTGCTCGTTCTACGAGGGCTTCGAGTACTCGCCCAACGTGATCTACACCGGTGCCGTGCTCAACCAGAACAGCATGCAACTGGCGGCGTACCTGCTGCAAAACAAAGGCTCGCGGTTTTTCCTTGTGGGGTCGGACTACATCTACCCGCGCGAATCCAATCGCGTCATGCGCGATATGGTCGAGCAGCATGGCGGCGAGATCCTGGACGAGGTGTATCTACCGCTGTCGGCCGGCCCTGATGACGTGGCCGAGGTGATCCGCGACATCCAGGCCGCGCAGCCCGAGGTGGTGTTTTCGACCGTGGTGGGTGATTCGGCCCGCACGCTTTACACGCAGTACGCGCAGAGCGGCATGGATCCCAAGCAGGTGCCCATCGCCAGCCTCTCGATGGCCGAGGAAGAGATCCGCCTGATCGGGCCGGAACTGTGCGTGGGCCACATCACCGCCGCCACCTATTTCAACTCACTCGACAACGATAGCAATCGCCGCTTTACCGCGCTGTGGCGCAGCCGCTATGGCGATCGGCCTACTAGCACCTGGTCGGAAACGGCGTACAACCAGGTGCACCTTTTCGCGCGTGCGCTGGAGCGCAACGGCAGCCTGGACACCGCCAAACTCGTGCGCACGGCGCATTCGGTGCGCTACGACTCGCCCGAAGGCCAGCTCGAGATCGACGCGGAAAATAATCACTGCCTGCTCACCCCGCGCATCGGCATGTGCAACGCAGCTGGTCAATTCGACGTGATCTGGCAAGGCTCCGCGCCCGTCAAACCCGATCCTTACCTGAGCAGTTTCGGCTTGGCCGAATTCTGGCTGGCCTAGCGCGATGAGCAGCATCCGCCGACTTTATGAAGACCTGCGCAGCATTTGCGTGGCCGTCGTGCATCCCCCAGGCGAAGATCGCGACCTGCTGATCGAGCAGCTCAAGCGCATCGGTTGCCGCCTGCAGATCGTATGGCCGTTTCCCACCGAGATTCCGGCAGGGGCCGATGTGATCTTCTTTCACGTGTCGCAAGATCTACCGGGCGGCGGCATCTGGTGCGCAAGCTCTTGCGACGCCACATTGATCGCGCTGTCCGACTACGAAAGCCCCACCACGCTGAAGTTGCTGCTCGATACCAGCGCACACGGCGTGCTGACCAAGCCGTTTCGGTCATCCGGCGTGCTGAGCACCCTGGTGCTGGCCCGTTCCGCGCAAGGCTTTCAGCAGCGGCAGCAAGCCAAGATCAGGAAGCTTGAAGAAACGATCAAGTCGCGCCGCATGATCGACAAGGCCATCAAAGTGCTGGTGGACAACCAAGGCATGAACGACGTGCAAGCCTACGAACACATGCGCGCACGGGCGACTAGCCTGCGCATCACCGTGGCCGAAGTGGCAGCCATGGCGATCGATGCGCAGGAAGCGATGGAGAAGTTGGGATTGGGGAAGGCGGGGCGGTGACGCGGGCGGGGCGGTGACGGAGGTAAGTGCGCATCACGAGGCGCGCCGACGTTACGAATACCTGATGAATCGCAGTCGGCGCATCGTCATGCCCGCCAAAGAATATTCTTCGCCGAGGACCACGCTAATTACCCGGCCTTGTGACAATAAGCTGGTCGTTCGGGCGAGCGCGCTTGAGCACCGATTCGCGACCGGCGTCCCATCGCGCGCTAGCGTGGCGGTTTGGCCAACCAGTTCTCGAACGGCGTCACGTCCATATTGCCGGGCACGTACCAAACCTTGCGCGTCTTGTCCCACTGCGCGCCCATCGCCTTGACGATGTCCTTGTCGGCATACGCCACCCGCAGGTCGCGGCGGCTCTGCGTGGCTTGCGGCAAAGCCGTATTGCGGCGTACGGCCGTGTCGGCTCGACCGCGGGTGGCGCCCAACTGCATCTGGGCGATAAAGCTGCTCCGCGCGACCGGGTCCGCCGGTGCAATCAATGTAAGCCTTGTCTTAGGGCGCGTCGCTGCCACGTAAAACAAATTCTCTTCTTCCTTGAATGCCCGCAGCGGATTGGGAAACTCGCTCGCCGCCATATAAGGCAGGATCACGTGATCGAATTCCTTGCCCTTGGCATGCGCCACACAATCCAGTGCCACTAGATCCCGCGCCTTGCGTGTGCCGGCAAACGCGTCGGCCTGACCGATCCAGTCCGCAAAGTCGCGCACGTTCTTGCCGGAAGCCCGCGCGGCTTCGATAAAACCCGCCACCGACTTCGCAATCACCGATGCATCGTACGGATGCACATACACACGACGCGCGAGGGCTTCCATGCCAATCCGTTCGCAGATCTCGGTGAGCGCCACGTGGGCAGGCGTATCCGCTTCCAGCGCCTGCACATACGCCACCGCCTGGGCGATGCGCGCACTGGCCGCAGCCGCGCCCACACGTTGAATCTGGCCTTCGAAGAAATACTTGAGCGTGCCGGGGTCGCGCGCGATCGTGGTCTTGGCTTCTTCCAACGCGGCCGGCGTCATCGGCACCTCGCCAAACATCGACAGCGATTCCACAATCGCCTCGCGACTTGCAGGCGAGGCGACCTTCTCGAGATTATTCAGCGCGATCGCAAACATGCCGCGCAAAAACAAGATCTCTTCCCGCTGCAGATAGCTGTTCATCGTCAACGTGCGATAGCCGATATCGGCCTGCATCAACGCGTTCTCGATCTCGATGGACTGATGGCTATCGCGCAGCAAGATGGCACATCCATCCAGCGGCTTGCGGTCGCGGCGCCATTTGGCGATGGCTTCGACGACGCGGGTGGCGCATGTGATGGCGTTAGCCGATGCGGGACGCACTAAAGCGTCTTGCGATTGGGTCGCCACATCACCGGAGGCCGCGGCACCGGACGCCTCTCCCGTCTCGCGGCTGGCGCGGTCGGTGTGCTCGACAGCCTCGTGTGATGCCCCATCGCCAGCGTTCGCCGGCCCGTAGAACACCACGTTGATCTCGGTCTTCATCGGCAGCTTCGAGTCCACCGGCTTGCGCTTGAACGCCTCCATCGCATAGGCCAGGTGCGGCCCGTGGCGATACGTCATCGTCAACGGATAATGCGCACACTGTGGAAACACGGCCGAAAAGCGTTGATTCAAATACGCCTCGTCCGCACCCATCTGCGAATAGATCACCTGATCGCGATCGCCTACGCCCACGAAGTAGAGCTTATCCATCTTCAGCAGCGCTTCGAGGATGCGAAACGACGCCTCGTTCAGATCGTGCAGCTCATCGCCCACCACCAGGCGGTAAGCCGGGAAGGCCTCGATCGTTTCGGGATCGTCGCGCAGCGCCCGCGCCAGATCGTAGGTGGCATCGAAAAAACCGCGTGACGGCACTTCGCCAAACGTGCCCAGCCGGTGCTTCTCGTATTCGATCGACCACAGATAATCGGTCAGCGGCACGCCCAAGTCTTCAGCGATGTATTCCAGGTCGAGCCCTTCGTCCACGCTATCGAACGCCATCGTGGCTTTCATGCGCAGCAGCGCTTCCAGAAACTGGCTCACCGCCAGATTGTGCGTGCGGATCTCGAGCTGTTCCGATTTGCTCGGATAGTTGCTGCTCACGTCTTCGAGCGCCGCCAGGGCATGCACCTTCTGCTCGCGTGCCGATTGCATCGCCAGCGGCTTGGCGTCTTCCAGATTGCCCAGCACGCGCGCAGCAAACTCATCCATCGTCTGCACGCGGATCTTCCTGGCGGTGTTGTAGGCGATGCCCACTTCCACCAGCCGCGTCTGCATCACTTGCTTGGCCTCGGGCGTGAACGTGAGCGCCAGGATGTCTTCCGGGGGAAGCCCGCGGGTAAGCGCTTCACCGATACGCAAGGCGAGTGTGGTGGTTTTTGCTGCACCTGCGTTGGCCGCGACCAGGGTCACGCGACTGCGCGAAAGCTGAATGGCACGCTGCTCGTCGGTCGGGACAAAACCGGCGGGGATGAACTGCACAGGGGAGGGTTGGGTCATTGCTGAAGACGGGAAGTATGGCGAATCGTGCCCGCCGATAGTACGCGATATGGGGGGAGTGGCCGCAGGCACGCATGAGGTGTTTAGTGCGGCAACCTAGGGAAATCGCTTCCCGTGCAAACCCTGATTGCCGGGTTTTGTTGCAGCGCACACAATCGATCGCAGAAGGTGTTTTGGATTTGTGTATCCACTTTTAAGTGTGACGAAACGAATGCCCATTGCTCCCTGTTCGCTATGAGTGCCGCACCCGAACTCGAACCTTTTGCCCTCACGGCGGAAGCCGAGGCCTATCGCTATATCCACGCCGCGATCCGCACGGGCGTGTATCCGCCGGGCTTTCGGCTCATTCCCGAGGACATCGCCGCAAGCATCGGCACCAGTCGCATGCCCGTGCGCGAAGCCTTCCGCCGCCTGGCCTCCGAGGGGCTGGTCACCATCCGCCCCAATCGTGGCGCCATGGTGACGGGATTGAGCCTGGACGAGATGCAGGAGGTGTTCGAGATGCGTGCCGCGCTCGAAGGCATGGCTGTTCGACTGGCCGCGCCGCACATGACGCCCGCCAACCTCGCGGTCATGGAGCGGATGCTGAACGATATGGACGGGCATCTCGATAACCTTTCCGATTGGGCGCACGCCCACCAGAACCTGCATGCCTACTTGTGTGGATTGAGCCAGCGGCCGCGGCTCACGCGCCACATCGCCGCACTCCATACGCTGATCGAGCCTTATATGCGGCTCTGGATCAAGGCGCTCGACCGGCCTTTTGGCGCGCGTGAGCACCACATCGAATTGCTGAATGCCTTACGCAGCCGCGACCCCGATATCGCCGAGGCTGCCATGCGTCATCACGTGCAGGCCACCGTGCCTGAGCTTATGCAGTTCCTTGCGTCTCGCGCCCAAACCGCCTCATCCTGAAGGAAATTTGAAATGACGATCGATCACAAGGCCTTGTTGGCCGAGCGACTTGCTGCGGGCTTCGGACGCCGGCAGTTTCTGAAGACGGCGGCTGCAGGCGCCGGATTGATGGCCGCGTCCACGGTGGGCCTGCCGGCCCTGGCGCAAGGCACGCCCAAGCGCGGCGGCACCATCAAGCTCGCGTGGGTGGAAGCCATCGACACGCTCGATCCGCATTTCACGGCGTCCTCGGGATCGATCAAAGTCATCAACAATGTTTTCAACGGCCTGCTCAAAGTGTCGTACGACGGCAAGCGCGTGAGTTTCGTGCCCGATCTCGCCACAAGCTGGGACATGCCGGATGAGAAAACGCACATCTTCAAGCTGCGCCCCGGCGTGAAGTTTCACAATGGCGACGTGTGCGATGCCGAAGCGGTGAAGTGGAGCCTGGAACGCGTCAAGGACCCCGCCGTGAAGTCGCCGCACGGTTGGAAGTTCGCGCAGTTGGCGAGTGTGGAGGTGGTCGACGCGCAAACCGTCAAACTGAACTTCAACAAACCCTACGCCTTCTTGCCCGTGGCGTTGACCGGCAGCACCGGGCGCGCCGGCACCATCGTCTGCAAGAGCGCGATCGAGAAAGATCCCAAGGCGTATGGCCGCGCACCCGTGGGCACCGGCCCCTTCCGCCTCGTGGCCTGGCGCGAAAATCAAGGCATCGAACTCGCCCGCAATCCCGATTACTTCGAAGCCGGCAAGCCGTTGCTCGATGCCGTGCAGATTCAGTTGATCAAAGAACCTAGCGCAGCAGTGGCCGCCATGATGTCGGGCCAGGTCGACGGTATGTCGGTCTGCCCGTTCCAGTTCATCCCGCAACTGCGCAAGAGCCCCAACGTATCGGTGTACGGCCAGGTGGAAGGCAACTACGCTTTCGTGGGCATGAACAACAAACGCGGCCCATTCGCCGATCCCATGTTGCGCCGCGCCGTGGCCTTCGCCATCAACCGCAAAACCATCGTCGAGCAAAGTTACTTCGGCGAAGCCATCCCCGCTTACAGCTGCATTTCGCCGCCGATGTCCGATTTCTACGATCCCAAGATTGCCGAGTCGGGGCGTGGGCAGTTCTTCGATCTCGAAAAAGCCAAGGCATTTCGCGCGAAAGCCCAAACGCAAGGTGAGGTCAATCCCGTGTTCATCGTGACCGACGGCTTTACCGGCTCGGGCGGCATGGGCACCCGCAACGCACAGCTCATCGCGCCCATGTTGGCCGAAATCGGCATCAAGCCCAAGATCGAACTCGTCGATCGCGCGGTGTGGACCAGCCGTCGCAACGCCGGTGACTTCGATATGTATGACGAAGCCTGGGTCGCCGATCTGGACCCCGATGAAACAATCTATCCCGAATGGGCCACCGGCAAACCGTGGAACTTCGTGGGCTACAGCAATCCCGATTTCGACAATGCCTGCATGGCCGCGCAAGACATCATCGACCCCGCCAAGCGCCGCGGGCTCTACGTCAAGGCCGAAGACGTCTTGATGGCCGATGCGCCGCTGGCCGTGCTCGCGCACATGAAGGTGTTCAAGATTCTGTCGAAGAAAGTGCAGGGTTATGAGTACGTGCCGGCCGATTTGCTGGACCTGCACAACGTGTGGTTGTCGTAACGTGCTGGGCCGCCGACTCCTGGGCGCGGCCAGCCAGACCCTGCTGGTGCTGCTGGTCGTCTCGGTCGTGAGCTTTGGATTTTTGAAGCTTGCGCCGGGCGATCCCGTGGCGTTGATGCTGGGGTCGGACTACTCGCGCGATTCGTACGACAAGCTCTACAACGATCTTGGGCTGAACCAGCCGTTGCCGGTGCAATATGCCGACTGGCTGGTGCGCTTCGTGCAAGGCGATTGGGGCACGTCGTATGTGAGCCACCAGAACATCTTCGAGCAGGCGGTGCTGCAGGCGCTGCCGGTTACGCTCACGCTGGCGGCCTTCTCGCTGCTGATTGCGCTGGCGGTGGGGATTCCGCTGGGCGTGGTGGCAGCCGTGCGGCGCAATAGCTGGGTTGATATGCTCGCCAGCACCCTGGCCATCGGCGGCAATGCGTTTCCCAGCTTCTATCTCGGTGTGGTGTTCATCTGGATTTTCGGGGTGTCGCTGGGCTGGTTTCCCACCATGGGTTTCGTCGCGCCCTGGGACGACCTCGGACAAGGCCTGTGGCATCTCACCTTGCCCGCGATCACGTTGGGCGCCTGGTACGTGGGGCTGATCGCAACGGTGACCCGATCCAGTCTGCTCGACGTGCTGGCGCAACCCTATATGGCGGCCGCCAGAGCGCGCGGTGAGCCTGGCTGGCGCGTGATCTGGGTGCATGGCATGCGCAACGTGCTCATGCCGCTCATCACCGTGATCGGCCTGCAACTGGGCGGCATGCTGCGCGGCGCCGTGATGACTGAAGTCGTGTTCACCTTGCCCGGGCTGGGCATGATGATCACCACCGCCGTGCAAAGCCGCGAATACATCGTCGTGCAAGCCGGCATCATGATCACCGCCTTGCTCTTCATCGTCGTCAATTTCCTGGTCGATCAAACCTACGTGTTCCTCGATCCAAGGCTGAGAAAACATGGCCGTTGAACTCTCGCCCCGCGCGACGCGGCCCGCCCGCGTGGGTAGGCTGTGGAAAAAGCTGAGCGCGCAACGCAAAGCGATGGTGGGCTTCATCATCGTGATGGTGTTCGTGCTTGCCGCGGTCTTTGCCCCGGTGCTCTCGCCTTACGGTCCCACCGAGCAGATTTTCATGGACGCCATGCAGCCGCCCTCGGCCACGCATTGGTTGGGCACCGATTCGTTCGGCCAGGATCTCTACACCCGGCTGTTGTACGGTGCGCGATCAGCGTTATGGATCGGCTTCGCTTCGGTCGCCGTTGGCTTGGTGGGCGGGGTGGCCCTCGGGCTACTAGCCGGTTTGCGCGGCGGACGCACCGAATGGGCCATCATGCGCGTGGTCGACGGCCTGCTCGCCTTTCCAGAACTCATCATGGCCATGGCCTTCATGGCGATTTTTGGATTGGGGCTATCGAACATCGTTTGGGCGCTCGGCCTTTCGTTCGTCGGCCCCTTCGCACGCATGGTGCGCGCCGATGTACTCCAGGTGAAAGAGCGCCCCTTCGTCGAAGCCGCGCGCCTCATGGGCGTGCCGCCGCGCGACATCGTCATGCGCCACATCCTGCCCAATATCGCGTCGCCCATTCTTATCCAGGCCGGCATGCGCGTGTCCATTGCCATCTTGTTGGGCTCCGGACTGTCATTCCTGGGCCTGGGCGTGGTGCCGCCGATGCCCGACTGGGGGCTCATGATCTCGGAAGGCCGCGGCTTCATCACCATGGCACCGTGGATGTCCGGCGTACCCGGCCTGGCGCTCGCCATCTTGCTGGTCGGGCTCAATCTTTTTGCGGAAGGCTTGCGCGATGCGCTCGATCCCCGCATCCGCCCGGAGTGATGGCGATGCACATGCTCAGTCTCAAAGCCGAAGGCCGTTTCGCATGATGCCGACGCCGATGCTCACCATTGAAAACCTCACGCTGAAACGTCGCGGCGTGGCCGTGCTTGATGACGTGTCGATCACACTCGCGCGGGGCCGGTCGTTGGCGCTCATCGGCGAATCCGGCGCCGGTAAATCCACGTTGGCATTCGCCATCATGGGATTGCTGCGTCCGCCCGAAGTCGCGCTGCAAGGCCGCCTCTTGGTGGGCGACGCCGATGTCGCCTTGCTTTCCGAGCGGCAACTGCGGCCGTTGCGCGGCTCGCGCATGGGGCTGATATTTCAGGACGCCACCGCCGCGCTCAATCCCTGTTTTACGGTGCTGCAGCATGTGTCGGAGCCGCTGCGCCGGCATCGCAGGATGAGCGCGTCACAGTGCCAGCAGCGCGCAATTGAGCTGCTCGACAGCGTGGGCATCGCCGATCCGGAACGTCGTCTCAAGGCGTTCCCGCATGAGCTCTCCGGCGGCATGCAACAGCGCGTGATGATCGCCATTGCGCTTGCGTGCGAACCCGAATTGCTGCTTGCCGATGAACCCACCAGTGCGCTGGACGTGACGATTCAGGCGCAGATCATGACGTTGATTCTGGAGCGGGTGCGTGCGTTGAATGCCTCGGTGATTTTTGTATTGCACGACCTGGCATTGGCCTCGCAAGCGGCCGACGACGTGGCGGTCATGTATGCCGGGCAGATCGTCGAGACCGGGCCTGCCGCGGAAGTGCTCAATGCCCCGCAGCATCCGTATACGCAAGGTCTGCGCGCCAGCGCCATCGAACTGGGGGCTGCACGGCTCAAACCCATAGCGGGCGTGGTGCCGTCGTTGTCAAGCATGCCGGGCGGGTGCCGCTTCGCACCGCGCTGCGTGCGCGCCACTGAACAATGCGCCACCCGCCCGGCATTGACGCCACGTGGCACGCGCGCCATTGCGTGCTGGCATGCCTAGGATGGCTATGGAAAACATGAAACGCGATCCTGTGCCGGCGACACCTGAAGTGGCCAACCTCGATACGGAAATGCGCGGTGCGCCTATGGGCGACGACAGCGTGAGTGATGTGCCCGCGAGCGTGCTGCGGAACGCACCAACACACGTGCCCACCCCTGCACCCACCCCCGAAAAAGCTAGCACCCAGGTGCCTGACGTTGGCGCCAAAGCGAAACCGGCATTGCCGCTGTTCGCCTTGCTTGACGTCGAAAAGTCCTACCCCGTGGAGAACGGCAAGCGTCACCTCAAAGCGCTGGATGGCGTGCGCATGACATTGCATGACGGCGAGTCGCTGGCCCTGGTGGGCGAAAGCGGATCCGGAAAGTCCACGCTCGTACGCGTTATGCTCGGGCTGGAAACGGCCACCAATGGCCGTGTGCTTTACGGTGCTTATGAACTCGCGCAAATGGACGCCGAGGCGCGCCGCAAGCATGCGCGCGAAGTGGCCTACATCTATCAGGATGCACGCGGCTCGCTCAACCCGCGCATGGACGTGGGCGCGCTATTGGCCGAACCCATCCGCCTGCATCGGTTGCGCGACGAGCGCGAGATTCCGGCTCGCGTGCATGAGCTGTTGGCTCAGGTCGGCTTGCCGGCGGAAACCTATCACTTCTTTCCCTCTGAATTATCGGGCGGCCAGGTGCGCCGCGTGGCCGTGGCCCGGGCACTTGCCTGCGAGCCCCGGGTGATCGTGGCCGACGAATCGGTGGCGGGGCTCGACGTATCGGTGCAAGCGCAACTGCTCAACCTGCTGCGCGACCTGCAACGCGATAGCGGCATTGCGATGGTCTTCGTCACGCACGACTTGGGCGTGGCGGCGTACCTGTGCGAACGCGTGGCCGTGATGTATCTCGGGCGGATCGTGGAGCAAGGGCGCACAAGCGAGATATTGACGGACCCGCGCCACCCGTACACGCACGGTCTGATGCAGTCGTTTCCGCGCTTCAACATGCCGTTGTCGACGCCACTGTCGGGCGAGATCCCCAGCCCGATCGATCTGCCGCCAGGGTGCCGATTTCAGTCGCGCTGCCCGCGTGCGCAGGACGCCTGTACGCAAACCGATCCCGCGCTGGTGCGCGATGGCAATCGGGAGGCGGCGTGCTTGTTTCCGATTCGGGCGGAGCTATGAATATCGAAGCGGATTAATCACATCGGTAAATTCGATAGCAGTAGGAGAACTAATTAGTTACAAACGGTCTGAACAGATGATAAGGTCGTGGATACGACAACCACGAACCTTGCACTGATGTCACCTGAACAAATTAGCGAGTACGTATCTCGAGTATTCCCGACACTTGAAAAAAGACCGCGCGTTGATGGCTTCTCGTTTTATACCTCTGGAGAAAATCAAACTCGTGTGTTCAGGGCACTAGCGCGCCGCGAAGGCTCTGAGGTGAAGCTTGCCGTAACCGCTCTGGTAGAAAAGGGGGCGTCGAGCACCTTTCGCTTTATTGGAGCGGAACAAGATCTTTATTTGCTCATTGAGCGCGAACTTAGCTTGTTGCCTCGATTAGCAAACGACCCACCATTGCCGTCTTTCATTGTGGGCCAGATTTATGATCGCCGAGAGGACTTACATGAGCCATTTGGCGGAAGCCGTCAAAGTGGTATCTCACCATCGGGAGTAGTGCCGGCGATTTTTATTTTTACCGGTGGCTCGGGCGAGCGTTATGGCTATGGCGATAGATTCTCCGACGACGGTGCCGTCTTTTATTACAGCGGAGAGGGACAGCGCGGTGACATGACATTTAGTCGAGGCAATCTTGCGCTGCGTGATCATTCGTCGACCGGTAAGGCACTACACCTGTTTAAGATTCTGGAGAGCAGGAAAGGGCAGGAGTACTTGGGAGAGTTTGTCTACAGGAATTTTGCGATCAAAGAGTCGCTGGATGTCGACGGAAATAGACGTAACGCTATTATTTTTGAACTGGTTCCAGTTGCATTGCTGGAGCGCGAAGAATTAGCGCCCCCAATCGCGGAGCCTATTTCTGAATCATTGGAGGAGGCGCAGTTGCGCGCTATCGAAGCGTCAAAAACCGATGGACGTATAGGGAGCCTCGAGAGTGTGCGTACGATCTACCAGCGAAGCGCTGACGTTCGGAATTATGTGCTGCGCCGCGCTAACGGAATATGTGAATGCTGCAAAATGCCCGCCCCATTTCGACGCCCCGATGGAAGCGCCTATTTGGAACCGCATCACACGACGAAGGTTTCAGACGGCGGGCCCGACCATCCGAAATTCGTAGCAGCTCTATGCCCAGCCTGTCATAGAGAGGTGCACTACGGCGAAGCAGCGTCGGACAAAAACAGCGCCCTACAGGAGCGCCTGCTGCTCATAGAAGCAGCCGGGTGATCTGCTTGCAAGTTTAGAGAGTGTTGATTGTTGGGCAAGCCACAGAATAAGTCCTCCTTGCCCTTTTTTTAGCCCTACCGATCCAGCTTGCGGTCCAGCCAGATAAACGCCGAGCCCACCAGGAAATACCCAATCGCGATCGCGACCGCATTAAACGCCGTCTGCCCCCAACCCAGCTCCGCCACATTGATAAACGGATACGCATACTGCCCATCCGCCTCACCGCGGATCATCGCGTAGGCAAAATACCCCAGCGGGTAGAGCGCCCAGATCAACGGGTCGTGCCATCTGAAATTGCCCTTCGGCACCAACGCCAGCCAAAACAGGGGCACAAGAATCGGCGTGACCCGGTGAAGCAGCACATCGGCCACATACATGCCACCCGTGAACTGATAGAGCCCGCTCAACAGCGCCGCGTACACCACGCCCACCAGCACGATCGACAGCACCGCGCAGCCCATCCACTTGGGCGCGAGGCTCGCACGCCCCGCCACCGCAATGGCGACAAACAGCACGGCGACCATCAGGTTGGTCGTAATCGTGAAGTAGCGCAGCAGCGTCCATACGGCAGACACCGCCGTGGGCGCAGATTCGAACAGCGCAAGGAAATTCAGCGTGAGACCGGCCAGCGCCACCAAGGCAATCAGGGCTGCGGTGCCCCGGATCATTCCTGTTGGATGGCGCTCAAGAAGGGGTGTACTCGCGAGGGGATCATTCATGACAGGTCATCCGGGAAAGCATGCTCGCGCATCTCCGAGCGAAGGGTGCGCACGATTATCGCGAGTTATGCGAGCCGCTACCAAGCATTTTGGCGAATGATGGGGTGATGTTTACGATCGGCTTGTTTCGGCGCGCGGCTTGCGCATGCCGCATCATCCTTAAGACGCAAACCTCAATAAGACTCGCTTCTGCTAATCTTGAGTTCGGATGGCGCTTCAACACCCTGGGTGTCATTCGGCGGACGCGACTGCGGGTTATCCCCCAATGTGGCGCCTTCACAAGATCAAGCGTGCGACACAATCATGCGCGGAGACAATATCGATGAGTGACTACGGATCGCTTAAATTTCACGTGCCCGAGCCCACTGGGCGGCCGGGTCAAAAGACCGACTTCTCCTTTCTTTCTCTCAGCCCCGCAGGCGAGGCGCGCAAGCCGCCGATCGACATCGCTCCTGTGGAAACCGCCGACCTCGCCTACAGCTTGATCCGCGTCCTCGATGACGACGGCAAGGCGGTAGGGCCGTGGGCGCCAGAGATGAGTCACGAACAGCTCAAAGCCGGCATGCGCGCCATGCTCAAGACGCGCGTCTTCGATGCCCGGATGCTTATCGCGCAGCGGCAGAAGAAGCTCTCGTTTTACATGCAGAGTCTGGGCGAAGAAGCCATCGGCACTGGCCAGGCCATGGCGTTGAACGTGACGGATATGTGCTTTCCCACATACCGGCAGCAAAGCATTTTGCTCACGCGTGAAGTGTCGCTGGTAGATATGATGTGCCAGTTGATGTCCAACGAGCGCGATCCGTTGAAGGGCCGCCAGTTGCCCGTGATGTATTCGGTGCGCGAGTCGGGCTTCTTCACGATCTCCGGCAACCTGGCCACGCAATTCATTCAGGCTGTGGGCTGGGCCATGGCGTCGGCCATCAAGGGCGACACCAAGATTGCGTCTGCCTGGATCGGTGACGGCGCCACGGCCGAGGCCGACTTCCATACCGCATTGACCTTCGCGCACGTGTACCGCGCACCCGTCATCCTCAACGTGGTCAACAACCAGTGGGCCATCTCCACCTTCCAGGCCATTGCCGGCGGTGAGGGGGCAACCTTTGCCGGACGCGGCGTGGGCTGCGGCATTGCATCGCTGCGTGTAGATGGCAACGATTTTCTGGCCGTGTACGCCGCCTCGCAATGGGCCGCCGAACGCGCCCGCCGCAGTCTCGGCCCCACCCTGATCGAATGGGTGACCTACCGCGCCGGCCCGCACTCTACCTCTGACGATCCCTCCAAATATCGCCCCGGCGACGACTGGAGCAACTACCCGCTGGGCGATCCGATCGCGCGCTTCAAAAAGCACCTGATTGGGCTGGGCATCTGGTCCGACGAAGAGCATGACGCCTTGCGCGCCTCGCTCGAAGCCGAAATCATCGCCGCGCAAAAGGAGGCCGAACGCCATGGCACCTTGGTCGACGGCCACGTGCCCAGTGTGGCGAGCATCTTCGAGGACGTCTACAAAGAGATGCCCGAACACTTGCGCCAACAGCGTCGCGAATTGGAGGGTTGACCATGTCTGCACATGAAAAAGAAGGTCAGGCCATTGCGCCAATGACCGAAGGTCAGGCCACCAAGCCCATGACCATGATTCAAGCGTTGCGTTCGGCGATGGATGTGATGCTCGAACGCGACAACAACGTGGTCGTGTTTGGCCAGGACGTGGGCTACTTCGGCGGCGTGTTTCGCTGCACGGAAGGCCTGCAAACGAAATATGGCAGCTCGCGTGTGTTCGACACGCCGATCTCTGAAGGCGGCATTGTTGGCGTCGCGGTCGGCATGGGTGCCTATGGCTTGCGCCCCGTTTGCGAAATCCAGTTCGCCGATTACTTCTATCCCGCGTCGGACCAGATCGTGTCGGAAGCTGCGCGCCTGCGTTATCGCTCGGCCGGCGAATTCGAAGCGCCGATGACGATCCGCATGCCTTGCGGCGGCGGCATCTACGGTGGGCAAACGCATAGCCAAAGCCCGGAGGCGATGTTTACGCAAGTGTGCGGACTGCGCACGGTGATGCCGTCCAATCCCTATGACGCAAAGGGCCTGTTGATCTCGTGCATCGAGAACGACGATCCCGTCATCTTTCTCGAACCCAAGCGCCTTTACAACGGCCCCTTCGACGGCCATCACGACCGGCCCGTCACGCCATGGAGCAAGCACCCCTTGAGCCAGGTGCCCGAGGGTTACTACACCGTGCCGTTGGACAAGGCCACGATCGTGCGCCCGGGCGAAGCGGTCACCGTGCTCACGTATGGCACCACGGTGTATGTGGCATTGGCTGCCGCAGAAGAAACCGGCATCGATGCCGAAGTGATCGATCTACGCAGCCTCTGGCCGCTCGATCTCGACGCCATCGTGACGTCGGTAAAGAAGACCGGCCGATGCGTGGTGGTGCACGAAGCCACGCGCACGTGCGGCTTCGGTGCGGAGTTGATCTCGTTGGTGCAGGAGCACTGCTTTTATTCGTTGGAAGCGCCGGTCGAGCGCGTGACGGGATGGGACACCCCCTACCCGCATGCGCAAGAGTGGGCGTACTTCCCTGGCCCGCGTCGAGTGGGTGATGCATTACGACGCGTGATGGAGGTTTGACATGGGCATTCATATCATCAAGATGCCGGATATCGGCGAAGGCATTGCCGAGGTCGAACTCGCGGGCTGGCATGTGAAGGTTGGAGACGTGGTGGCTGAAGATCAGCCGCTGGCGGATGTGATGACGGATAAGGCCACGGTGGAGATTCCTTCGCCGGTGGTGGGCACTGTCGTGTCGCTAGGCGGTCAGGAAGGCGACGTGATGGCCGTGGGCGGTGAGTTGATCCGCCTGGAGGTTGAAGGGGCTGGGAATCAGAAGGGTGGGGCGACTGCGGCGGGTGGTGGGTCTGCTCATGCAGGGTCTGCCGATGCTGGATCGCAAGGCGCTGGAGCAGGCAAGCAGGCGGGTGCTGCGGGCGGTGCAACGTCGCGCGCTTCAGCATCCAGCTCGGGCAACCGTGCGACGGCATCCGACGACGAGGGCGATGCCGATCACATGGCGACCAATGCGCCGGTAGATGTGCCTGCAGCCGATAGCGTGGCAGCCGATGGCATCGTTGCAGAAGGCGCGACCTCCAATGGTGGCGCGGTGAAGGGCGGCAGTGCCAAAAGTGCGAAGGCGGCGGCTGCTTCTTCTGCATCGGGTTCGTCCTCGACATCGTCTTCGCGGGCCGATTCGTCCGCCTCGGCACCGCATACGTCTTCATCCGCATCGCACGCGGCTTTATCGGCAGCATCGGCTTCAAGCGCGAAGCCGGTCGAACGACACGCGCCTGCGGACGTGCACGCCCTTAACGCGAAGTCCGCAGCATCGCCTGCGGTACGCAAACGAGCGCGTGATCTGGGCATCGATCTGCCGGACATCCAGGGCTCTGGCCCTGCTGGGCGGATTCAGCACGAGGATCTCGACGCGCATTTGCTTGCTGCACGGGAAACCCAAGCGGCGTCGGCAAGTGGTTCGTCGAGTGACCGGATCGGTTCGAGTTCAAGCAATGCCGGCCCTGGCAGCACAGGCCGTAGTCAAGCGGGTCAGTCCGCTGCCGCAAGTGGTAGTGCTGGCGCCAGCACCCGGGGGAACACTGGCAGCTCCTCGGCACCTCGCTCAACCGCCGAAGTGCGCTCCTACGCCGACGAAGACTTCATGCACGATCGCTACGAGCAACGCCACGACGAACACCAGGTTCCGGTGATCGGCTTGCGTCGCAAGATCGCGCAGAAGATGGTCGAGTCCAAGACCCGCATCCCGCATTACAGCTACGTGGAAGAGATCGACGTCACCGATCTTGAAACCTTGCGCGCGCAGCTCAACCAGAAATGGGGCGAGAAGCGCGGCAAGCTCACCATCCTGCCGTTCCTCATTCGTGCCATCGTGATGGCGTTGCCGGACTTCCCGCAGATCAACGCGCGGTTTGACGACGACGCTGGCGTGGTCACGCGCTTCGGTGCCGTGCATCTGGGGGTAGCCGCGCAAAGTGATGCGGGATTGATGGTGCCGGTGATTCGACATGCCGAATCGCGTGACATGTGGTCATTGGCGTCCGAGATCACGCGCTTGGCGCAGGCTGTGCGCAGTGGGTCGGTACGACGAGAAGAGATGTCCGGATCTACGATCACGGTAACGAGTCTCGGTGCGCTGGGTGGCATTGTCACCACGCCCGTTATCAATCATCCCGAGGTTGGGATTGTGGGCGTGAATCGAATCGTCGAGCGGCCGATGTATCGCCATGGCGTGGTGGTGCCGAGGAAGCTGATGAACCTGTCGTCCTCCTTCGATCATCGCGTGGTGGACGGCATGGATGCGGCGGAGTTTATTCAAGCGGTGCGGGCGTTGCTTGAGCAGCCGGCGATGTTGTTTGTGGATTAAGCGTAGTGGGCCGCCAGTGAAATGGCGGCCTGAATGCGTCGTGCCTCGTTCACCTAATGACGACGCTGCGCCATGGCATCACAAAGTCGTTTGATGGAATGAAGACGCGGAATGCAGTGTTATGCATTCCGCGTTTTTTTTCGTGACTGTCATCTGCAAACGATGGGAGGGCGCGCCCTATCGAGTCGCGCAATATCAAATAATGATGCTGCTTGTGCGCGTTACTCGATTCGAATATCCACCGCCTGCACCACATCCGCCCAGCGCGTCAGTTCTGCATTCACAAACCTGCCCAATTCCTCAGGGCTACTGGCACCTGCCGTCGCACCTTCGCCCTTGAAGCGTTGTTGCAGCGTGGGCGCTTGCAGTGCCCGCGCAATCGCTTCGTTCAGGATCTTGACCCTGTCGGGCGGTGTGCCGGCAGGCGCCATCAACCCGTTCCAGGTATTGATGTCGTAGTCCTTGAACATCGCAATTTCGCTCAACGCCGGCACATCCGGCAATTCGGACGATCGCGTCTTCGTGGTCACCGCCAGCGCACGCAGCTTGTCCGCCTTCACCTGCGGCAAAGCAGCAGGCAGCGTCGCAAAGCTCAGTTGGGTTTCGCCGCTCATTACCGACGTATTGGCCAATGCGCCGCCGCGATAGGGCACATGCTGCAGATTTACCTTCGCTTCCTGCGCAAACATGGCCGCAGCCAGATGTACCGGAGAGCCATTACCGCTCGATGAATAATTCAACTCACCCGGCTTGCTCTTGGCCAGCGCAACCAGCTCGTCCACGCTTTTTGCAGGCAAGTTAGGCGTGGTCACGAGCACCAAGGGGATCGACGCAATCATGCTCACCGGTGTGAAGCCGCCCACGGGATCGTAGCCCAATGATTTCTTGTATACGGCGGGATTGATGCCGTGGCTCGACACCGTCGCCATGAACAACGTGTAGCCATCGGGAGACGCTTGCTGAACATACGACGCGGCCAGGTTGCCCGCAGCGCCGGCCTTGTTCTCGATGATCACGGGTTGCTTTAGCTCTTTGCCCAACTGCTCGCCCAGCGCGCGAGCCAGGATATCGGTGGTGCCGCCGGCGGCATAGCCCACCACGATGCGCAGCGGTTGATTGGGAAACGTCGATTGCGCCACGGATGCGCCAGACGTGCACAGGCCTGCGGCCACGGCGAGCGCCGTGCCAACTTGTCTAACTTTCATTTGTTTTGTCTCCGGATGGGTCACGCTTTTTTGCGTGATCCCGGTACTGCGTGGGGGATTAGCGCCCTTTGAACACAGGCGCCCGCTTCTCTGCAAAAGCTTTTTTGCCCTCTGCGTAGTCTTCACTCGCAAAGCAATCCAACACCATCTGCTGCATGGCCTTCACGTCGACCTGCGGCCCGAGCTGCTGCATCTGGCGAATCATTTTCTTGCCCGCTTTCAAGGTGAGCGGCGCATTGGCCCGGATCTTCTCCAGATAACTTTCTAGTGCGGCATCCAGCTCGCCTTGGGCAGACACGCGTTGAATCAAGCCCAGCGCCTTCGCCTCGTCGGCCTTGTAGCGCGCGGCAGACAGGAAAATCTCAAGGGCATTGGCCGGCCCCACCACGGTGACCAGGTTGCGGATGGCCGTCAGCCGATAACCGAGGCCCAAGCGGCCTGCGGGGATGGCAAAGGAGCTATCGGGCGAGGCCACACGAATGTCGCAGCACAACGCGATATTCAACCCGCCGCCGATGCAATAGCCCTGGATGCGCGCGAGCGTTGGCTTTTCGAAGTCGTACAGCGCCAGCTGCGCCGCTTCCGCCACCACTTCATACGCTTTCACGGCGTCTTCACCAGAACGCAGATTATCGAACTGCGAAATATTGGCGCCGCTCACAAACGATTTCGTTCCGGCACCGGTGAGTACCACCGCACGAATATCGCTGTCTTCGCGAAAGGCGTTCAACACGATCGGCACTGCTTCCCACATCGCAAACGACACGGCGTTGTGACGCTCGGCATCGTTGAATGTGAGCCAACCGATGGCGCCGCGCTTCTCGGCGATGATGTTGTCGGTAATCTCGCCTTGAAGAATGCGTTCACTGCTCATGGTGTCGTCCTCGTATCCGCAGCCTTGTAGCGCTGCATCCCGTTAGTCAGATGGGTGCGCATCGCCAGCCGTGCGGCGTCGCTGTCACCCGATTCGATGGCATTGAAAATAAGATGATGTTCGCGCTCGATCTGCTCGATGCGCTCGGTGCCCGCGCTGCGATAACGCAACGTGCGCACAGCACCGCGAATCACGTGACTCAAATGCGTCATCAGTTGCACGAAGTAGGGGTTGTTCGTCGCCACGCCCACCGCCATATGGAAATCCAAAGCAGTCGCGGCCCCTTGCTCCCAGTCGTCGCCCGAGGCATCCACCTGGCGCAATGCCGACGCCAGCTGCGCCAACTGCTCCGGCGTGCGATGCTGTGCGGCGATTGCGGCGGCACCCGCCTCGATCTCCACCCGCAGCGAAAACACATGCTCCAACGTATCCGCCTGAAGCAGATCCTCAGGTGCGATCTCGAAGCGGCGCGAGCCCATGTCTTGCGCCACGAACGTTCCCACACCGCGCCGCGTATCCACATAGCCCGCGAGCTTGAGACGCGCGATCGCCTCACGCACCACATTGCGGCTGACTGCAAACATCTCCGCCAGTTCGTATTCCGTCGGCAAGCGTTCGCCCGGAGCGAACTCACCGTTCATGATCCGCTGGCGAACCTGCTGCGCGATTTCGTCAGGCAGGTTATCGGGCCGGCCAAGGCTGGCGAATACCTGCTGCGGGGGCGATTGCGTCACGGTCATGGTGGGGTCAGCTCCTGGGGCGTTGCGTAAATGTTGCGGCAATGCCGGCGATAGTAGCCGTCTCGCTCAGATCACACCCGCCTCGACCAACCGATCGAGCCGCGCCGGTTCAATGCCCAACATGTCTCCATAGACCTGCGCATTATGCTGCCCCCGATCGGGCGCCGGCTTCATATCGCCCAAACCGGTGCGGCTCAGGATCACGGCCTGGCCCACTACCGGGATCGCGCCCAGCTTCGGATGCTCAAGATCGCGGCTCATCCCCAAGTGCTGCACTTGCGGATCGGCGAAGGTCTCGTCCATCCCCAGAATCGGCCCGCACGGCACGCCCGCAGCGTTCATCAGATCGATCCACTGCGTGGTGGTCTTGCGCTGCGTCTGCTCGCCGATCAAGGCGTTGAGTGCCGGACGATTGCGGCCCCGCAACGGCACCGTCAGGAAGCGCTCGTCTTCCACGATCTCCGGGATCTCCAGCACCCGGCAGAGACGCGCAAAGATGTCGTTCCCCATCGCAGCGATGTTCATGTAGCCGTCTTGCGTGGGGAACACGCCCGTCGGGCTGCTGGTGGGATGGTCGTTGCCGCTTTGCGCGGGCACTTCCTTGTTGAGCAGCCACCGCATCGCCTGGAAATCCATCATCCACACTTGCGATTGCAACAGCGAGGTTTGCACCCACTGGCCCTTGCCCGACACTTCGCGTTCGAGCAGCGCGATAAAGATGCCGATCGCGCAGAAGAGGCCAGCCGTAAGATCCGCGATCGGAATACCGGCGCGCATCGGACCGCGGCCGGGCTCGCCCGTGACGGACATCAACCCGCCAATGCCCTGTGCGATCTGATCGAGCCCTGGGCGCGTCGCGTAGGGCCCATCCTGGCCAAAGCCGGACACACTCGCCAACACGATGGCCGGGTTCACCTTGCGCAGCGACTCGTAATCGATGCCCAACTTGAACTTCACGTTTGGACGATAGTTTTCCACCACCACATCGGCCTTCTTTACCAGATCCATGAAGAGCGCGAGGCCTTCCGGATGCTTCAGATTGAGCGTGATGCTGCGCTTGTTGCGATGGGTGTTTTGATAGTCGGCAAACTGGGCCGAGCCGCCAGGCTTGTCGTCCTGCTCCGGGCCGGGCTCCTCGATCTTGATCACCGTGGCGCCCCAATCGGCAAACTGGCGTACAGCAGCGGGGCCCGAGCGCACCCGCGTCAGATCGAGCACGGTAAAGCGGCCTAACGGCTTGTTGTCCATCTCTTGTCTCCACGCTTTTATGAACCTGAGCGGCTTCGCGGTCAGACGACCAACGAGCAGCTCGGTTACTTATAGGATGTTGGACATCTTACAGGCGGGATTTTTGGGAGGCAATTGTTTTTTGCGGCCTGACAGTAGAAGCAGGTCGCGCGCGGGGCGTTTGTACGTCGGCGCGGAGCGAGGCTGTCGGAATCGAGCTGAACGGCGTAGGTAGCCCGGCTGGCAGGACTGCACGCATCGAATGCGCAGCCTCGACAATCAAAACGTTTTGATTTTTTGCGCTAGAGATCGCTTGTGCGAGATGCTCGCCACGTTCAGGTGTGGTGCAGCACTTCGGAAGCCCACCGCGTTCGCCACAGTAAGAGGTCACAGAAACGGTTGTCAGTCCGAAAACCGCTAGTTTGAAACCCTGCGCGGCAACCACTTCCAGAACACGACCGCAGCTACGCACCCCAGCAGGCCACTAGCGACGACAGCCGCGCTCAACGACGCCACCGCGGTGATCCCGGCCAATAGCACTGGCCCGCCGCACGCGCCCATATCCGCCATCAACCGCCACAACCCAAGGAACGACGGCCGTTGCCCCGGCGGTGCGGAGTCTGCGCCCAACGTCATCACGATGCCTGAGCCAATGCCGTTGCCGAACCCCAGAATCAGCGCCACCAGCGTAAAGCTGATCAGCCCACCCGTGAGCGGCATCGACATCAAGCTCAATCCCATCAACAACGTGCAAGGAATCGCCACCCAAATGCGACCGCGCTCGTCCATGATCTTGCCGGCAGGGTAGAACACCGCCATGTCGATCGCGGCAACCAAGCCATAAATGACCGACGTCACCGCCGGCTCCAGCCCCAATTGCTCTGCCCACAACGGGATCACCACCTGCCGGGATGCGCGCAACGCGCTCACCAGCAGCACCCCCACACCCAACGTGAGAAATACGCGCGCATGCGTGCGCGCAATCTCCCGGATACGCATGCGTGGTGCGGGCTTGCCCTCCTGCTTGGAGATCACCTGAAGCTCCGGCGCAAACAACGCAATCGCGCCCGCGCCCACCATCGCACCGATCGCCACCCAATACGCGCCAGTAATGCCAAAACTATGAATCAACGCCGCACCCGCAAACGGCCCAATGAACGCGCCGATACGTGTGGTGCCCCCTAATGTGGACAGCGCGCGCGCCCGCATCTGCAGCGGCACCGCCTCGGTGAGATATGTCTGCCGTGCCAGCACGAACACCGACGACGCCATCCCCACCATCAGCATCGAGAGCGCCAACACCCAGATCGTGGGCGCAAAAATCGCCAGCAAGAACGCCAGCATGCTGAACACCGCCGCCCCGATGATCGATCGCCGCTCACCCATGCTCGAAATGATCATCGACGCCGGGATGTTGCTCATCAGCGACCCCACACCGATCAGCGCCGCAATCAGGCCAGACATCGCCAGCGATGCGCCCAATTCGCGGGCAGTGAGCGCGATCACGGGAAGCGTGGCGCCATTGCTTACGCCGTAAAGCAACGACGGGCCGAACGCCGGCACGGCGATCTTTTTCAAGCTGAACGAGGGATCGGACATCGGTAGGCGTCGGCGCGGGCCAGACGGTGCGGCAAGGGTGAGAAGAGCGGAAGGGGCGAATCGCCAATGAGGGCGATTGAGGCTCATTGTAGCGATCACGCATTGGCTGGCGCGGGGCCCGCCTAACTGCGGGATGCACGCGCCCATGCGAAACGCCACCTCCCGGGGCGATCAGCTTCTGCTGTGCACTTGGCTGGCAGCAACCTGAACGCGGCGCGGCGTTTGCTACTGGGCGCTCACTCTCGCTTCTCTTTAAGCGCAAATCCTCGTTATCGAGACAAACACATGAACAAACCCCTGACCGTCATCGCCGTGGCCGTCGCCCTGGTCGTGGTCGCCGCTGGCGGCACCTACTGGTCGATTAACCGCACCAATGCGCAGCTCGACAACACCGCCAGCACGGGTCCCAACCCCACGCTGCCGGAACAGCAGCAACGCATGCTGCCCACCGTGTACATCGCGCCGGCGCAGCCCTGGACAGGCAACGCCACCCCCACCGGTGTGGCCGGTACCAAGGTCGTGAAGTTCGCCGCCGAGCTCAACCACCCGCGCTGGCTTTACGTGCTGCCCAACGGCGACGTTCTGGTGGCCGAGACCAACGCGCCCGAGCCCGTCGGCAACGAGTCGTACAAAGGCTCCAAAGTGAAGGCCTTCGTGCAAGACGCCGTCATGGCACGTGCCGGTGCCAAAGAGCCGAGTGCCAATCGCATCACCTTGCTGCGTGACGCCGATGGCGATGGCGTAGCCGAAGTCAAAAACGTTTTCTTGAAAGATCTGACGTCCCCCTACGGCATGGTGCTCGTGGGCAACGAACTCTTCGTGGCCAACGCCAACGGCATCGTCAAATTCGCCTACAAGGAAGGCGACACCAGCATCTCCGCGCCCGCAACCAAGGTCACGGACCTGCCTGGCGGCTTGAACCACCACTGGACCAAGAACGTCGTCGCCAGCAAAGACGGTACGAAGCTCTACGCCACAGTGGGCTCGAACAGCAACGTGGGCGAGAACGGCATCGAAATCGAAGAAGGCCGCGCCGCCATCTGGGAAATCGACCGCGCAACGGGCAACAAACGCCTCTTCGCGACTGGTTTGCGCAATCCCAATGGCATGGGCTGGGAACCATCGACCGGTGCCTTGTGGACTGTGGTCAATGAGCGCGACGAACTCGGCGGCGATTTGGTGCCGGATTATCTGACATCAGTGCAGGACGGTGGCTTCTATGGCTGGCCCTACAGCTACTTCGGCCAGAACGTGGATAACCGCATCCAGCCGCAAAAGCCAGAGCTCGTAGCGAAGGCCATCAAGCCTGACTATGCGCTTGGCACGCACGTGGCACCGCTTGGGATGACGTTTGCTGAGGGCAATACGTTGCCGCAGCAGTTTGCCAATGGGGCATTCGTGGGCTTGCATGGTTCGTGGAACCGCAAACCGCGATCGGGGTATGGCGTGATTTTTGTGCCGTTTGCCAATGGCAAGCCCAGCGGACAGCCGATTGACGTGTTGACGGACTTCGTGAACGCCAATGGGGATGCGAATGGTCGTCCTGTGGGCGTGACGATCGACAAGAAGGGTGGACTGCTTGTGGCTGACGATGTGGGCAATGTGGTGTGGCGCGTGGCGGGTACGCGCTAAGCTGGTATTGCACTGCGCATGGACAAAAGACCGCTTCGGCGGTCTTTTGTTTTGCACGGTTGACTATTAGCTAGTGCATCGCAGTGTTTGTGCTCTGCGGGGGCGCGCCTGTTATATGGAGGATCGATTGCTGGATGCTGTGCATCACGCTTGGAAAGACGCAGCTTGGCGCGTGTACACGTCGTGCATCATCCTGTTGTGAATGCAGTGGTGTCCGAACTTATGTCGTTCGCTCCATCTGAGCGGAATCGCTCGATAATTCGTTGGTTGTGATCATCCAGGTAGCCCTGCAGGTCACGGCGGCCAATCAGCCGAACCGCTGCGGCTTCGGCGAGCTCTATCGCCGATCTTGTAAAACTGGAGTTTGTGACAACCATGGCCTCGTCGCAGCCGTAGAAGCTCTTGGCAGCGATAGCTTCTTGAACGGCGGCGTTGCCGACGGTTCCTGAATAGTTTTTTGCTTGTATTACGATCTTCTTTCCAAACTTGCTCACGAAAAGATCGGCACCTTGATCGCCACTTAATTTTGTCTCCTCAACGTCATAGCCAGCAGTTTGGAAGACGTCCACTAAGAACCTCTCGAAGTCGTATCCGTTCATCGCATCGACGTGGTACATCGTGACAAATCGGCTAGGGTCGAAGTGCTCTAGCTTGGTTGCCAAACGCTGTACGAGGATGTCGAAATGGATCTGCTCGCAGGTGTTTAGCCAGGTTTGAATAGTGGTCCATGTCAGAAGTGGAATACCAAAGTTCGATGGAGCCTCCTCGCTATACTCAAGCTCCGTGTACTGAATGTCGTTTTCCCAAAGAAAATAGAAAAAGAGGCTGAGATCGTCTCGAAATGTAGTGCCAGCCTCTTCAATCCACGACCTCAAGCTAGCATGTAACGATGCTTGAATGTGCCTCGATATTTCGTTGGAAAAGCCAAGGTACGCTGCGTTGAATCCTGTCGTGAGCAATAGTTTATCGAGCAGATATGGAAGCTCTTCTAGTTCAGTGAACCCCTTACGGATCAGTACCTCGCGAAATAACTCTCGATTTGTGTAAGACCCATTCGCCCGTGCACCCGGCGTCGCGGCGTCGTCGAGCTCCATGCCCTGATGATTAATGGTGTGAAAGAAGTTGGCGAAATAAGGTTTCTTGAGTTCCGAGTATTTGCGCAACACGCTTCGGAGAAGGCCATTGAGCTGCGCTTGTTCCTTCTTCTTTCCTATCAAGTCTTTTAAAAAGCCTTTGGTCTGATATTGGAATTCTGGGTAGAACGAAGGGTCAAGAGGCACCTGCTGTGCCGTTGCTAATTTCTGATCGAGATCCCCTGTTGGGGCGGGCGCACAACAAGGGCACGCGGTCTGGAATGAGGTTCTATTGCAAGAGCTGCACTTATAGATCACAACTTATCTCCGTGACGAAAGGGCTAAGAATTTCCACTAGGGAAGATTGCCCTGTGATGGCGCGCAAGTCCGCTGACGGTCATAAGTAAGCGTGTTGTCGTTGCCTAATTAACCGTACTGCTACTTGTGAGCGCAGGCTCTATTGTCTGCATGCCGGAAATACTTGACCGAAAGTATTCGGCAGTTTCATCATCGGTGCAATACACATAACAACCTTTCATCCCGCGAGTCATTAGGGTTCTGTACGTATTCTTGATTATTAAATCAACTTCAGATTTTATTTTATCGGGGTCTATTTTTAGTCGGTTTTTATATCCACGAATTGATCTGTCATGTCGATCCCGTTTCTCGGGTGCAGTTATAATTTTTCTGTCACGCACAATAAGATCTGGTCCGATAATGACGCCGATGTAATCCACCTCAAGGCCTTGGCAGGTATGAATGCAGCCAACTTGCTCAACGGAATTCGGCGCAATGATCCAAAGGCTCCCGTCTTTATCTAGATTCCATTGCCGCCGGTATTGGTCGCCGATGACGATGTCGGATGCGCTACAGTCCTTTTTACTTAGCCATGGCCAGCAATAGCCTGCAACCACGCGTGCTTTGTTGGTAGTGTTCTTGGCCTTTATCGCTCCATGGAGTGCTTGCGGTGAGTCAAACACACGGAATTCATAGCCAGACACGTCAAGTGTTTGGTTTGCCGTCGGGCGAATATCAAGCACATGATCCAGCCAAGCTAAATATCCATCCGACCCGCTGCATCGGAACTGCGAAGCGATTTCATATTCTTCGATCGTTGCACCTTTTGCTGCCGCGAAGTTACGTATTGCTGTTTTTGTACCGATATCACTCAGAGTTACGCGTTGGTCTTCATCTATAAAGAAAACGGTGCATGCAGAAGAGTTAATTAGCTCTTTAACTTGATTTTCGCCCAAGTTGCCATATAAGCCGCTTTTTTCGTTTAAACGGTGGGCCTCGTCCACTATCAGGAAGTCATAGGTGTTCGCTTCCACGTCAAAAAAGCGGCCCGATCCTGAAAACATACTTGAAAACTTGGTGCGTGTGATGGTTCCCACGAGTCTGGATTGGTAGACATCACGCGGAGCTGCGTTTTTCGAAACATATTGGCCGAATAGACCTGCACTGGTCAGTTGAACCAGTAAGTTGATGGCCAGTACTGTCTTGCCCGTGCCAGGTCCACCTTCAATAATCACGACCTTTGGCGCACTTGCTGAAGCCTTACGCGCTGACGCTAACGTTGATTCATACACCTCTTTCTGATCATCGATCAGGACAAACTCTGGCTTTGCCGTAAGAAGGCCTTTGAGAGCGTCGGCTAGCGCTTTGGATGGCCGGATGCGACCGTTGGCAAGTTCGTAAAGCACTTGTTTAGAATCGCCGTATTTGACATGCCTTTTTATAAAGTCTCGAAGCTGCTCGCGCTCCTTGGGACCTTTAAGAAATAGCGGGGCTTTTTGTGTATAGCCTTCATAGTGGGCCGCATCGATCACTCCGTCTCGGTTGTAGTTATGTAGATAAGCACACGGTTTGATGGATATACCGCCGTCGTACACCGCCTCATTAAAGCCTTCGAGCAACGAAGCGTATGACCATGCTTGGTAGGAGGGGTGGACAACCTCTCTAAGTCCCTTACCCAAGTAGGTAACCACAATGCCGTCTTTTTCAGTTGCATTAGCGGTTTCCCATTGCTTGAGCTCAATGACGATCGCATTCTTGTTTCCGGTGGCATCCCTGCCGGTTAGGGTGACATCGATCCTTTTGGAGGATTGCGGAAGATGCAGCTCGACTGCGATACCCATCGCGTCAGGGATTTCGTCATCGCGCAGTACGCTGGCAACGTAGCCAAGGGACTCCTTCCATGATCGAATCTCAGAATTATTAACTCGTCTTCCTGTCGTGGCTTTGAAGCTCGCAAGGATGACATTTTCAATGTCATCATGGTCGCTGTGATAAAGAAACTGCTTCTTATCTGCTTCATAAACGATCATTGCCGCGTCCCTTGCGAATGGCAAATCTTAGAGCTCGGTGTACTTCTTACTCGAACCTTTGGCCTTCTCGGCAGGATATTTTTCGGCGTTTTTTTGAAGCTTGTCGTGAACAGCTTCGTTCAGGTCGATCCCCAGTACAGATGCTAAGCGGACAAGGTAGAGTTGTACGTCGGCCAACTCATCCTTTACTGCTTGTGATGTGCCAGGATTGGTACCAGCCGCTAGAGATTGCGCTTCGGTCATCCATTGGAAGATTTCCGTGAGTTCGCCGACCTCTCCAGTAAGCGCCATCACCAAATTTTTTGGAGAGTGAAACTTGGCCCAATCGCGATCATTAGCGAATTGCTCCAATGCGCGGCTCAACGGAGCCACATCGATCAGGGGCTGAGTTTGCGGAACGTCTTTGTATTTGGTCACGGATGCCTTCCAGTCTGCGTATTACTACTTATACTTTATGTTATACGGCTGGACAAATATTTGGCCACATCCAGTCGACGACTGGCTTTTCATCAAGGGTTCAGTTAGCGCGACATGGTCCGTGCAGCGCTTTTGCGAAGTGAATTGACTATCGAGAGTATTCGCCGCTTTTCGTGCGGTGTGTATAAGCGTTCTACCGTAATCTCCACTAGGGTGGTGGGCTCTTATCTATTTTCCAGAAATTTTTACATTAACAGCACTTTTTCTCGATGAAGCTCGAGGAACTTGCGTTGTCCGCTAGAAACTCAATCGACGTTTTGGGGGGCTTTGGATCTAGGCCCGTGTGAGCCAAAGACTCTTGATGGGCTAAAGGAGAGGCAATAGTTTGACCGTTGTCATCAAAACCAATAAGCCCACGATCAAACAGATGGTCCATGCTAGTTGTCAAAAGCAAGCTGTTTTCATGCTCCTGCCGCTCTTCGTTACTAGCGTCACGCCAAGGGCGAGACCGACTTAGATTGCTACGACGGCCTCTGAACAGGGCCGTCGTCATAGCTCCCCGCCAATATTCCCGGATCGGATGGCCCGCAAACCATTCCGACAGGGGGCGCCATAGCGTCAGGATCAAGCGGATGGGTGGGACATTAGCGCCAACCGCCTCTTCGACCGAGAGACCGCGACATAAAATAGGTTGCGGTAATGCTCGTAAGCCGCCGTTCGAGTGCCGATTAGTCCAGAATTTCCGGCCATCTTTAGATAGAGATCAAGGTCGTACTCGTTCCAGCCGCGCCCGAACACGACGAGGACATTTCGAACTTCTCACCCTTCACCCCATGCTTGGTTTCAAACGGCGATTGACCGTCGAGATATTCGCAAAGCGCAACGATCTTTGTAGGATACTGTGTGAAGTGCATAGAGCTTTTTGACGCGTCCGGTCAACGGCTCGCCGCCCGCAAGCACCTCAGCAATCGCTCTCTCCTGACGCACGACCGCCGGGGTTCCAGTGTTTATCGATAGCGAGGATTAGGGGGCTTTGTTCTTCTTGATTTAGGTGCCGATTGCAGCCCGAACCCGGCGCGTGTCTCGAAATTGTCCAACGATCCAGTGGTTGAGAGCGGCAAGCGAGTATTTGCCAAGATGTCGGAGTAGGACTTGTGCCCTTTTGCGCTCACCGACCTGGGTGGAGGCGCGTTTGGTCGGCGTGACTCCTGTCAGGTAGCGCTTGAGCGGTGCTTCAACGGTCATGCGTTCAGCCGACGCGCGGTGGATGTACACACCATGTACGATCTCATCTTCCGTGCGGCGCGCAATCTTCGGCGTCCCGCTTAGTGCGAAATGTTTTGGCCGTTGTGGGCCAACTAGTCTTACGAATCAGCGCTTTCCAAGTGTTCGAGGGGTCTTAACATCGGTAGCCATGCATGCTCCGGAATTTGGCTCGCGCCGATCACTGTACCGAAACAGTACTTGACTACAACTCTAAGAAAATCCGCCAGTCTTAGGAGTCAGCAGTAAATCGCACTAGAGCCTAATAAACACTAGGAACTTGTAGCTGGTGCCCGGGGCCGGAATCGAACCGGCACGCCTTGCGGCGGGGGATTTTGAGTCCCCTGCGTCTACCAATTTCACCACCCGGGCATAGGAGGTCGCGTATTCCTTGGGCCGTTGCAGCGAAAGGTCAGCGTGGTGTCGAGCCAATAATTATATCGGATATTGAAAATTTGTGGAATGCCCCCATAATTTATCGGTCTGGGGGCCTGGCGCCCCTTGCTTCAACCCACTTTTTCTAGTCGATCATGAGCCAAACTGACACTTCCACCGCATCCGCCGGCGCGAACGGCGCCGAGACGCTCGGCTTCCAAGCCGAAGTGAAGCAGCTGCTTCACCTGATGATCCACTCGCTGTACAGCAACAAGGAAATCTTCCTTCGTGAGCTGATCTCCAACGCTTCCGACGCTTGCGACAAGCTGCGTTTTGAGGCCATCGATAACCCTGAGCTGCTGGAAGGCGGCGCCGGTCTGGGCTTGCATGTCGATTACGACAAGGCGGCTCGCACGATCACCATTACCGATAACGGCATTGGCCTGTCGCGTGATGAGGCGATTGCCAACCTGGGCACGATCGCAAAGTCGGGCACGCGCGAGTTCTTCTCGAAGCTTACCGGCGATAAGCAAAAAGACGCGCAACTGATTGGTCAGTTTGGCGTGGGCTTTTATTCGTCGTTCATCGTGGCGGACAAGGTCACGGTGCTGAGCCGTCGCGCTGGGTTGCCCGCGAGCGAAGGCGTGCAGTGGATTTCGGACGGTCAGGGCGAGTTCTCGATTGCCCAGGTTGAGCGCGAAGCGCGCGGCACGAGCGTCACGCTGCATTTGCGTGAAGACGAAGAAGAGCTGCTCAATGGTTGGAAGCTGCGCGATATTCTGCGTCGCTATTCCGATCACATTTCGCTGCCGATCCGCATGGCCAAGGAAGATTGGGATGCGGAGAAGGGCGAGCAAGTGAAGGGCGAGGAGCTCGAGACGGTCAATCAGGCGAATGCGTTGTGGACGCGTTCGAAGTCTGAGGTGACGGACGAGCAGTACCAAGAGTTCTACAAGCACATCACGCACGATTTCGCCGAGCCGTTGGCGTGGACGCACAATCGTGTGGAAGGCCGCAGCGAGTACACGCAGCTGTTGTTCATCCCCAAGCATGCACCGATGGATTTGTGGGATCGCGATGGCAAGCGCGGCGTGAAGTTGTATGTGAAGCGCGTTTTCATCATGGACGATGCCGAGCAACTGCTGCCGTCGTATCTGCGCTTTGTGCGCGGCGTGATCGATTCGGCGGATCTGCCGCTTAACGTGTCGCGCGAGATTCTGCAAGAGAGCCGCGATGTGCGTGCGATCCGTGAAGGGTCGTCGAAGCGCATTTTGTCGCTCTTGGAAGATATGGCCGAGAACAAGGCCGAAGACTACGCCGCATTCTGGACGGAGTTTGGCCAGGTGCTGAAAGAAGGCACGGGCGAAGACGCGGCCAATCTGGAGCGCATTTCGAAGCTGCTGCGTTTTGCGTCGACGCATTCGGGCGATGAGTCGCAAACCGTGTCGTTGGCCGATTATGTGGGCCGCATGAAGGAAGGTCAGGACAAGATTTACTACGTGACGGCCGATTCGTTTGCTGCGGCAAGCAACAGCCCGCACTTGGAGATCTTCCGCAAGAAGGGCATCGAAGTGCTGCTGCTCACGGAGCGTGTGGACGAGTGGATGATGTCGCACCTGCGTGAGTTCGACGGCAAGTCGTTGACGTCGGTGGCGAAGGGCGGTCTGGATCTGGACAAGCTGTCGGACGAAGCCGAGAAGAAGCATCAGGAAGAAGTGGCCGAGCAGTTCAAGCCGCTGGTGGAGCGTTTGCAAGCGTCCTTGGCCGACAAGGTGAAGGAAGTACGCGTGACGTCGCGTCTGGTGGATTCGCCGGCGTGCGTGGTGGTGGGCGAGAACGAATTGAGCCCGCATCTGCTGCGTATGTTGAAGTCGGCGGGTCAGGAAGCGCCGGTGGTGAAGCCTGTGCTGGAAATCAATCCCGAGCACGCGTTGGTGGGCCGTATCGAGAAGGCCAGCGACGAAGAGTTTGGCGATTGGGCGCAGCTGTTGTTGGATCAAGCGATGCTCGCCGAAGGCGCGCAAATCGCCGATCCGGCCGCTTTTGTGAAGCGCTTGAACCAGTTGCTGTTGAAGGCATAAGCATGACGGCGCGTGTGCGGCAGCAGTTGGGCACGCACGCGCGCCGTAGTGGGACCGCCGCCGTCGTGGGTTTTTGCGCCTTGACGGCGGTTTGCTATTTGAGTCTCGGCCTCGCCGCTCCCATGAGCGTCGGGGCCGAGTTACCTTCCAGCGCCGATATCAAGAACGAGCTGGTGATGGCGATGGGAGAGAAGCCGCCTATCGGCGTAGTGGTGGGCGTGATCGACGACAACGGGATGCGCGTGATCAGTCACGGGCAGTTCGATCGCGACGATAAGCGGCCGGTTGATGGCGATACGATTTTTGAGATCGGGTCGGTGTCGAAGGTGTTTACGACGCTGTTGCTGGGCGAGATGGTGGCGCGTGGCGAGGTGACGCTCGACGATCGGGTGGACAGGTATTTGCCTGAAGGCGTGACCACGCCGAAGCGAGCGGGTAAGTCGATTAGGTTGGTGGATTTGGCGACGCATACGTCGGGGCTGCCGCGGTTGCCGGCCAATTTGAAGCCTGCGGACTTATCGGATCCTTATGCGGATTACACGCCGGATAAGCTGTATGGGTTTTTGTCGTCCTACCAACTGCCGCGGGATATTGGCGCGACGTATGAGTATTCGAATCTGGGCACGGGGCTGCTGGGCGATGCGCTCGCGCGACGTGTTGCTGTTGGCTTGAAAGCTAACAACGCGAATGCCGAGGCCGTCGTCAGCGCCAAGGGCGCTGCTGGTGCCGACGCCAGTGTTAATACTACGGAGAGTGCTAAGGCCAAAGCAGCGATCGGTGCAGATGGGAAGGCTAAAGCGCCTGTTGACGCACAGGCAGATTCAACTCCGGCGTATGACGCCGCACTGCGTGATCGGATAACGGGCCCGCTAGGCATGGCGGACACCTCCGTGGCGCTGTCCCCTTCAATGCAGGCGCGACTTGCCCCTGGTCATGATGGCGATCTCATGCGCGTGCCGGGATGGCATATGGGTGCATTGCCGGGGGCGGGTGCATTGCACTCGTCGGCCAAGGATCTGCTCAAGTTGATGAAGACGGCGATGGGCGATCCGTCGTCGCCGCTCGCCCGCGCGATGACGATTACGCTGGCTACGGAGCGCGATATCGCGGACTCCGAAGGGCAGATTGCGCTGGGATGGAACGTGGATCCTGAGTCGCGCGGCGGGATGGTGTGGCACAACGGGTCCACGGGCGGGTATAGCGCGTTTATTGGGTTCTTGCCCTTCACGCGCACAGGCGTGGTGGTGCTGGCAAATGTGCGGCCGGTGATTGGCGTGGACGACATTGGAAGACGGCTGCTGATGTCGGGGATGATGTCTGCGCGATGACGCGCTGAGTTGATCCGCATTGATGCGTCAGCCAAGGCGCTAACAATGTCATCTTCTCGCGGACCCTCGAGTCTAAGTTCTGATAACTTGTCGGCTGGACGACGATCGTCAAACGTGCAGACCAGAAAATGAAAAACTTAGGTGAGTTGCCGCCTGTGTCCTACCTGCCAGTTTGGTTAGTCGATTTCGCCTCGATAGCGTCAGTCGTCGGACTTGCGCTCACGTTGTATGTCACCTATTCGATATGGGGGATCCGTCGGCGATACGCCCGGAAGGGTCGTATACCTCAGATTGTGGACGAACTGCGCAGGGCGTCGAGCGAACTGTTGGCGTTTTTGAACGAGGTTGCGGTCGATCAGCCAGTCGACAGGAATGCTGCCTACACAGTCATGCAGACTTTGAAGCCGCATATACACGACGCGAGGGAGCATTCGACCGGTGAAACCAAGAACTGTGCAAAACTCTTGTATAGGCGCTTAGGCAAACTCAGCCGAAAGCAGTGGAGCGACAGAGAGCTTGACGTGCATGAACTCTGGTATTGCTATCGCTCAAGCATTGAGGTGGCTACGATGCTGGAGTCAACACTGCTCAACGACGCGTGGAGCGCATAGATATGCTACGAGCACCTAAACTGAAAGAAACGAGACTGGCGGGCGAACTTACGGAGCTCACGTCGCGAGGTCAGTTGCGCTGGACGCTCAAAACACCTGCGGCGCTGTCTTTCAATATTCCTTCGCTTCCAAGGCACCTTGATTATTGCTATGAGGCCCGTCTCGGCAACAAATTTCTTGTGTTGTATGACTCGCCTTCGGACATTCTGAACGCTATGCCCGGACGCGGGTCTCTCTCTCAGATCGGCGAGCGATATTTTCTTTCCGTCGTTGATGTTGGCAGTCGCGCCGAGGCGCTTTTGATTTTCGGTCGTGTGCTAGACGATCTTTACCAAACTGTGCGTGCTCGGACCGGTGACACAGATAGCATTCTCGATGATTTGCTACGCACTACCAGCAGCTTGAACAGCTCTTTATCGACGGGCAGGCAGCAGAATTGAAGCGGCCTGCATTTGGTTGATCTGCAGGCCGTGATTTCTCAAACACGCATCATCGTTAGCGCGACGATCGGGTCGGCGGGTAGTTAAGCAATTTTTTCTTTCGGCAATTGCGCAATCACCTTGATCTCAAAATCAAACCCCGCTAACCAGGTCACACCAGGCACGGTCACGTTCGGGTAGGGGGCTTCTCCCCAAAACTCGGCAACTGCGGCCCAGGCTTTCTCGAAGTTCTTCTCGGGATCGACGATGAATACGGTCACGTCGACCACATCATCAAACGTGCAGCCGGCAGCCTCGAGAATCCCGTTGAGATTCGTGAAGGCGCGCCGCACCTGTGCTTCGAGGTCCGGTTCCGGTGAGCCGTCTTCACGGCTGCCCACCTGGCCCGAAACAAACAACAGCCCATTGGATCGCACCGCCGGCGAATAACGATAGCGCTCGTACAACGCCTGGCGACCGGCCGGGAAAACAACATCGCGGGTGGATGTGGAAGTCGTCATCAAGAATCTCCTGGATAGGGCCGCTGCGGGCCCGGTGTGTTCGATGAACCTACTGTATGCCCCTACGCGTCGCCGATAAACGCCCACATCTATCCATCACTGTTTGTAGAATCCAAACAATCCCCTGAATGTTTGGAGCACCCATGGACCGGTTCGATGCAATGCAGGCCTTCGCTCGAGTGGTAGAAGCGGGCAGTTTTACCAAGGCGGCCGAGACGCTGCACATGAGTAAGACCACGGTGACCCAGCTGGTGCAGCAACTGGAAGCGCGGTTGCGCGTGAAGTTGTTGAATCGCACCACGCGCCGGGTAAATCTCACGGCCGATGGGGCGGCGTATTACGAGCGCGTGTTGCGGCTGCTCGCCGACGTGGACGACGCGGAGACGAGCCTGTCGAGTGCGTCGGCGTTGCCACGAGGCCGTTTACGGGTGGACGTGCCGGCCCCATTTGCGCGCATGATTCTGGTGCCGGCACTGCCGGCGTTTTATGCGCGCTACCCGGATATCCAGCTTGACATGGGTGTGAGCGATCGCATCGTGGACGTGATCGGCGACAACGTGGATTGCGTGGTGCGCGGGGGCGAGATCAGGGATGAGTCGCTTGTGGCGCGGCACATTGGCGATCTGCAGCTAGGTGTGTTCGCGGCGCCCAGCTATCTGGCGCAAGCGGGCCGGCCTCTGCATCCCAACGAGCTTGAGAACACGCATCATCGCATTGTGGGTTTTCTGTGGTCGCGCACGCGCAAGGCGTTGCCGTATGCGATGCATCACGGGGACGAGAGCGTGAATGTGCACGGGCGTCACGCGTTATCGGTGGACGATGGCAATGCGTATCTTGCGGCAGGCTTGGCGGGGCTGGGTGTGCTGTGGTTGCCGGACTATATGTCGCGTGGGCATCTGGCGAGTGGTGAGCTTGTGCAGTTGTTCGAAGAGTGGCAGCTTGAGTCGATGCCGATGTATATCGCGTTTCCGCCTAATCGGCATGTGAGTGCAAAGCTGCGTGTATTTATTGATTGGGTGATCGAGTTGATGGCCGAACATGCGCCGCGCTCAACGCTTGCGTCGATGCGCCACGGCGATCACCAGCCCACCGGCCAATAATCCCCACACCGGGCTGCTGATCGACATCAAGTTCAAGTTCGATGCCGTCACCAGAAACGTGATCAACGCGGCTTCGCGGTGCGTGGGCGTGAGCAAGGCATCGCTCAGGCTCGCGCCCAAGGTACCGAGCAACGCAATGCCGGCGATGGCCGCCACGATAACGGGCGGCAGCACGGCGAAGAGCGTGACGATGGCCGCACCGGCCAGCCCGGCAAACAGATAGAACACACCCGCAGCAACTGACGCCGTATAGCGCCGCGCGGGATCTTCGTGCGCTTCGGGACCCGCGCAAATAGCCGCGGTGATCGCCGCCAGGTTGACGGCAAACACGCCGAAGGGCGCGAGCACGAGCGTGACGAGGCCGCTTGCAGTGATGAGCGGTGACACGGGCGTTTGATAATGGTTTTGCCGCAGCACGGCGATGCCAGGCAGATTTTGCGAGGCGATGGTCACGATGAACAATGGCAAGCCAATGCTCACGATTGCTGGAAGCGAAAAGTGCGGTGTGACCCACTCGAGTGCCGGCAGTGCAAAAGAAAGCTGCGCCATCTCGGCTTGACCGGAGAACAGCCAGATCGCAATGCCGATGGCCAGTGCGGCCAACACCCCGTATCGGGGCGCCACGCGTTTTGTGACGAGGTAGCCCACCAACATGCCCAGCACGATAGCGAGGTGCGCTTGGGCCGACGCGAATAACGTAAGACCAAACCGCACGAGCACGCCCGCCAACATGGCGGCTGCAAGCTCACGCGGGATAGCGCGCGCGACGCGATCGAAGAGGCCCGTCACGCCGCAAAGCGTCATGAGTGCCGCCGCGAACATGAAGCCGGCCACGGCTTCGTTCATGCCGGTGCCGGGCGGCAGCAAGCCGATCAATGCCGCGCCGGGGGTGGACCAGGCGAAGAGCACCGGCGCACGGTAGTAGATGGAGATGGCAATGCACAGCACGCCAGTCGCCAAGCCCAACGTCATCAGCCAGGACTGCGCCTGTGCCGGCGTGGCGCCGACGGCATATGCGGCTTGCAGCACGATGGCCGCAGAACTCGAGTAGCCGATCAAGACGGCGGTGAAGCCGGCGACGACCGAAGCGATGGAGAAGTCACGGCGCAGGCTGCGTGGTTGAGGCGAGGTGGAGGTCGTCATGGTCGGCAGGAGAAAAGCGAAGGCAAGGGGGGATACACATCGTGGGCATCACTGTGCGTTATAGCGCACAATCTACGAGTACGGGTCTGCAAGATGGATGTCCCGCTTCGATTCCCGAACGCCTCAGCGTGTGGACGCGTTGGTTACTTCACCTGTATCGATGAAGGTCAACGCGACCTCGCCGCCGCCGCGAACCTAGCCAACAGCGAATTAAAGCGCTCCGTCTCCTCAATAAACGGCGCGTGCCCCGAGTTCGCAAACACCTCACCCCGCACTTCCGGATTCAACACCTGTGCTCGCGCCAGCGACGGCTTGGCATGCACCAACGCATCCTGCTTTCCATAAACCATCAACATCGGCACGCGTGCTTCACTCAGCCCCTCCGATGCAATAGTCATCGATTGCACGGCCTTTTGCATGGTCCACGACGCCATCGCGGCGTTGGCGTACAGGCGCATGAAGGTGGCCGAGTCAGGCGGCGTCTGAAAGCACAGGCTCAAAAAATCGCGCACGGCGTCGAGGTGCGTTTTGAGATCGGGCGAGACAAGATCGCGGTAGATGGCTGGGTGCGACACGATTTGATCTGCATTGAGCTCAATCACACCGCCCACATACATTGCACCGGCAATGCGATCGTCGCCAAATGCCGCCAGATAGTTTGTGATGACGGCACCGCCTAATGACCAGCCCACCAGTACGGGACGAGATGCGTTGGATCCGGCGATGACTGTGTTCAAGTCTTCCGCCCATCGTTTGCCATCGCTATAAGCGCTAGCCACCGCGGGTTTGCTGGATAGGCCGTGCCCACGCATGTCGTACGTGATCAAGCGATAGCGCTGCAGTTGAGGGCTGGTGAGCTGTTTCTCCCAATTCAAGTGGCTGCCGAGCAAACCGTGAACAAAGATAATCGCAGGGCCATTAGGATCGCCAGCTTCTTGCACAGCCAGTTCGACGCCGTCCGGCGAGGTCACGGTATAGGTTTTGGTGGCTGCCGAGGCGGTGGCGGCGGTGAGGGTGAGAGCAACGGCGATGAGGAACGCCTGCATGGCGCGCCGATAGGCAAGGGTAAACATGTGCGGTACTCCGATAAGATCGAACGCACAGTCTCAACCCTGCCATAGGTGTGAGGGTCAAGCGGTTTGAACATGCTATCTTTTCCGAATGGAAAACGACCATCCGCCCCAGCAACTGTCGATCGGTAAGCTCGCCGAAGCGACTGGCGCCAGCGTGCGCTCGATTCGCCACTACGACGACCAGGGGTTGCTGCGATCGAGCCGATCAAGTAATGGCTATCGCACGTTTCCCGCCGAGGCGATCACGCAGGTCAAACAGATCCAGCGGATGATTGCCACCGGTTTTAGCCTGGCGGATATTCAGGCGTTTCCGGATTGCATGCGATTGATCGAAGGGGCCACGTCGTGCACGGAGGCTTCTGAGGTGCAGCGCAAGCGTCTGCTATCCATCGAGCGCCAGATCGCGGATCTGGAAAAGCGCCGGGTTCGACTCATCAAAACGTTATCCGAAGGGGTTATCCCTGCGGTAGATGAGTGACATTAATTCTGGCTGCGCGCGGCATGGCGCAGATGGATCAATGGGTAGGGGCGCCCCTGTGCGTCCATTTCAGAATGGCCGGTGCGCTCGAATCCCATTCGCTCGTAGAAGCCCACCGCTTGCTGGTTTTGAGCATTCACGTCGGTAGTGAGATCGGCATGCATGCGCAGGGCGTGCTGCACGAGCGCCTTGCCCACGCCGGTGCCTCGGGCTTCTGGCGCCACGAAGAGCGCTTCCATTTTTCTCCCATCCAACAGCATGAACGCAAGGACGTGGTCGTTTGCGTCGACGGCTAACCACAATGGTGCGGTAGGTAGGAACGCCGCCAGTTCCGCTTCGATAGCGGCGCGGTCGTCGAGACGCAAAAAGTCGTGTGTGGCGTCGACTGCACTTCGCCAGATTGCCATCACGCGAAGGCCGTCTTTCGGGGTGGATCTTCGAAGGCAAATCATGGCTGGGCGGCTGCTTGAACTGGGTTGCTGTAGATATAAAAGAGCGGCAGGTCTCGCCGACTGGCATGCCGGTCGTGCGTGATTGCCTGTTGGCGGTTGGGTAGGAAAACTTGGAGCCCAAGTCTCGCAATCTTGCGAATGAACCAGGAATTATTCCATTCGAGCTCGTACCAAATGTGAGTTCACTACATGGCATGGCACGGCATGGCACGGCATGTGTCGTCGCAGCGGCAAACGCACAAAGCGTCGGGCGGCAATCACTTCCAAATTGCAAATCACACGGTGCGCGGCGGTTGGCCGTCAGGAGCATTCGATTATATCGATGGCCGCGTGCGCATCGTCGGCTGCGTGCCGATGTGGGCAGCAACGCTGGCCGGAGCCTTAGCCAGGGTGGTTCATCACGGCGGTGCGCGCCACCGCAATGCACTTGATCTCCACCAACAATCCCGGGTGCGCCAATTCGGTGACGCCGATACACGTCCAGGCGCTGATGCCGCGGGGAAACAGCCTGTCCTTCACGTGGCGAAACACAGGCATGTGGCGGTTCATGTCGACGTGATACGTGGTCATCTCGACCACATCGTCGAACGTGCATCCGCCGGCCTCAAGCACCGTTCGCACATTCTCCCAGCAGGCCACAAACTGCGCTTCGGGGTCGTGGATCACTTCCATGTTGGCCGTGCGGCCCACTTGCCCGGAGCAGTACAGGGTGGCACCCACTTTGACGGCAGGCGCGTAGCCTGCGCGCTCGACGATGTTGCGCATGGAGGCGGGGATGATGACTTCGCGGTCGGTCATGATAGCCCCACCCACCACCGTTGCCCTTCGTGCGGCGCGTCGAGCGCCAGGCGCTCACCCATCATCGGCGTCGCCAGCTTTACGCCGGCCTTGTCGGCCAACGCCAGAATGCGATCCATCGGCTCCTGCCACGGATGCATGGCCAGATCGAATGTGCCGTTATGCACCGGCATCAGCCACTCGCCACGCAGGTCCAGAAAGGCTTGCAACGTTTCTTCGGGCTGCATATGCACATCGGGCCATTGGTCGTTGTAGGCACCGTTTTCCACCATCGCCACATCGAATGGGCCATAGCGGTCGCCGATGGCTTTGAAGTGCGTGTGATAGCCGGAGTCGCCACTGAAGAACAACCGCAGGTCGCCCGCGAGGATCACCCACGATGCCCACAGGGCGCGATCGGTATCGCGGATGCCGCGTCCTGAAAAATGCTGCGCGGGCGTGGCTGCCAAGGTGACGCCGTCGATCGTGGTTTCTTGCCACCAGTCGAGTTGCCGCACCTTGGCCGCGTCTACGCCCCAAGAGATGAGGCGATCGCCCACACCCAGCGGCGTCACGATCACGTCGACCTTGGGCGCGAGCCGCATGATGGCGGCGTAGTCGAGGTGGTCGTAGTGATCGTGGGAGAAGATGATGCCTTTGATGGGCGGCAGATCATCGAGCGCGATCGGTGGCGGATGAAAGCGTTTGGGGCCCATCCATTGAAACGGCGAGGCGCGTTGGGCGAAGACGGGGTCGGTGAGCCAGAACGCGCCGTCCAGCTTGAGCAGGAGCGTGGAGTGGCCGAGACGGAAGAGGCTGGCATTGGGGGCGGCTAACAACTGCTCGGCGGTTAATGCTTGCACGGGCAGGGGAGAAGCCGGGCGCGTGTCGGGACGCTTTTGCGTCAACACGCGCCACATGATTTTCATCGTCTTGGCGAAGCCCATGGGCTCACGGGGGACGACGTTGCGGTATTTACCGTTGTGCTGCTGCGAGGGCGCTGCCACGGCGGCGCGGTCGGGCGGTGAGGGCAAGCCCGGCGATAAGAGAGACATGGTGGGGGTGCTTGAGAGCAGATCGAAAATGAAACGCGCGTTAAACCGCCGTGGCGCGAATGGCTTTGATATCTTGCAACGGTGGCGCGCCAAAAAGTCGCCGATATTCGCGGCTGAACTGCGTGGCGCTTTCATAACCCACCTGCATCGCTGCGGTGCCTGCCGCCACGTTTTCAGCCAGCATCAAGCGCCGCGCTTCATGCAGGCGCAGGTGTTTCTGATACTGCAGCGGGCTCATGGCAGTCATCGCGCGAAAGTGATGATGCAAGGTCGATACGCCCATGTTTGAGATATCGGCCAGGTCTTCCACGCTGATCGTTTGCGCAAAGTTCTCGCGCAGCCACGCGATGGCACGGGCCGTGAGGTTGCTTTGCGTGCCGGCGAGCGCAATCTGGCGCAGGCGTCCGCCAATCGAACTGTTGAGCACCCGGTAGAGAATTTCTCTTTGCAGCAAGTTACTCATCACGGGGATGTCGCGCGGGGTGTCGATCAAGCTGACCAATCGATTAAGTGCGTCCAACAGCTCCGGCGTCATCGGTCCGAAGGCCAGACCGGTGGAGGGACTGGCGGGTGCAACGGCTTCGGCCTCGGTGGCTGCGGCCACCTCGCGCACCATTTCCAGATCGATCTTCAGCACCATCGACAGAAAGTCCTTGAGGCCGCCCGCGTCCATCACCGCCGAGGTGACTGGCAGGTCGATGGCCGCAAGCATGAAGCCGGTTTCGTCGTACTCGTGCACGTGGCCGGCAAGCTCGATACGTTTGCGGCCGCGCACGATCACACCCAGGCAGGGCTCGTAAATCGCGGTCACGGACTTGGTCGCCTTGCCGCAGCGATAGAAATTCAGGCCCGGGACGGCGGTTTCGCACGCCGTGTCTTCACCCATGTGGCGAGAGATCGTCTCGGCAAGCAGGGCACGCGTCTCGGCCTCGCGGTCGCTGAAGGTGAGATTCAAGTCGTCGTTGGCGGCCAATCGCATACGGTTTCCGGGTCGAAATGATTCGATGGCCCAGTGTATGTGTTTGAATTTACAGCGCAAGGCGTGCCAGAGGATTAGGCAAGAACAAGGAAGGTTTGGGCTAACGCTGCACCGCAACACGGCCCTAGACTCTCGCCTTCAACATAGGGAGAAGTGCGATGACGTTGATTGCCACACAATTCAATGCGCTGAGTACCGCTGATGATGTCGTACGCGACGTTGATCTTACCGGCGTGCGTGCGCTGGTAACGGGCGCCAGTTCGGGCATCGGTGTTGAAACGGCCAAGGCGCTGGCGCGTGCGGGCGCCGAAGTGGTGCTGGCCGTGCGCGACGAGCGGGCCGGTTGGGGGGCGCTGGCCGAGATCGTGAGCGAAACCGGAAGCCATCGCGTGCGCGGCGTGCATCTCGATCTGGCCGATCGGGGCACGATCGGTCGCCTGGTCGACGGGTGGCGCGGCCCGCTGCACCTGCTCATCAATAACGCCGGCGTGATGGCCTGCCCATTGGCGCGCACGCCGGAAGGGTGGGAGCGGCACTTCGCCACCAATCACCTGGGTCATTTTGAACTGGCGCTAGGCTTGCATGAGGCGCTGTGTCGGGGGGCCGACGCGCGCGGCGAGGCCCGGATCGTAAGTGTGAGTTCCGGGGCGCATGCACTGTCGCCCGTCAATTTCGAGGATCCGCACTTCGAGCGGCGGCGGTACGACCCGTGGACCGCCTACGCGCAATCGAAGACGGCGACGGCCTTGTTTGCGGTGGAAGCGAGTGCACGCTGGGCCCACGACGGCATCGTGGCACATGCGGTCAATCCGGGATTCGCCGCGACGCGCTTGCAACGGTACGTGCCGCCAGACACCAAGAAAGCGTGGGATGAGATGGAACGCCGCGGGCTGCTGAGGCGCAAAACCGTGCGGCAAGGCGCTGCGACCACGCTGGTCGCAGCGCTCACGCGTGAGTTTGCGCGCAAAGGTGGGCGATACCTATCGGACTGCAATGAGGCCGCGCCGATGGCCGATAGCAGTGATGCGGCCTTTGAACCGAACAGCGTGCGCGAATGGGCGCGAGATCCGCAAGCCAGCAGCCTCTTGTGGGAGATGTCGCTGGATATGGTGGGCGCGTCGGTAATGTCGAATTGAGTATCGGCCTCAAGCCTTGAACGTTTTATTCCACATCTCCAGCATCTGCGCCTGATTGGCCTGCAGATAACCGTAGTCGAGCTGCAGCAGGTTTTCCTGCTGTTTTTCGGTAAACGCGATCGCGCGGTTGAGGTCGTCCGGCAGCTTGGCGTCTTTTACGGTGGGCAAATAACCCATGCGTTGGGCAAATGCCAACTGTGCTTGCGGCTCGAGCATCGCGTTCACGTACTTCAAACCCGCATCCTTGTTGCGCGCGTTTTTGGGAACGGCCGCTTCGTAAAGCGTGGGAAAACCGCCTTCGGATGGAAACGCGTGCGCCACGGGTAACCCGGCCTGATTCCACATGAAGGCCCGTGCGGCAGCAATCACCGTGATCCAGATATCGCCCGATTTCAAGGCGGTGGCGAGCGATTCGGTGGACGGCAGGATCTTCACATCGAGATCGCGCAGCTCGGCGAGTTTGCCGGCCGCGGGCTCGAAATTCGTGGGCGAGCCGCCGCCGACGATGGCTGCGATGGTGGTGTTGGTGGTGAACAGGAAATCGGTAAGGCCAACCTTGCCGCGATACTTCGGATCCCAGAGATCGGCAAACGCGGCCGGCGGCGTTTTGATTTTCTCGGTGTTGTACACGATGACATGCGCCGAGTAGATATGCGGGATCGAGTGCGTCTTTTTCAGAAACGGCAGCACTTGCGCGGTGCGCGGCACGTTGGCGGTGGTGATCTCTTCAAGCACGCCCATTTGCTGCGCAGCGTAGATATCGAAATCGGCCAGGCAAGCCACGTCCATGCTGCCGCGGCGCGCATTGCGTTCGGCCAGCAGTTTGGTGCGGCGCTGCATGGGGGCACCCACGTCTTGAACCACCGTCATGCCCATGGGCGTGATGAGGGGCTCGTCGACGCCCGCGCGCAGGATGTTGCCGAAGTCGCCGCCCCACGTGCCGACGACGACTTGCTCCTCGGCGGCGAATGCCATGTTGGGCAACAGCAGTCCGGCGGCAGCGCCTTGCAGCAAATGGCGGCGAGTCAGGTTGGTCATGGGGCTTTCCTATCAGGTGGAAGGGTTATGCGGAAACGGCGCGCATGGGCAGTGCGATGCGCGAGGCGCGGTCTGCGCCGCGAGCAAACGTGAGCGCGGGTGGTCGGCCATGCGGCACTTGGCCGCAATGGTCGGCATCCGCGCCCGCAACGGATACACGGATGCGGCTGCCGGCCGCGAATTGCCAAGCCACGGGCAGCAGCCCCAGGCGGATGTGCTCGATGTGGCCGGGTACGAGAGGCGCGGCATCCTGGCGGCTGAAGGTGCGAAACGGCCACGTGGTGCGGTAGGTATCGGGGCAGGGCGTTTCCTTGCGATGCAAGGCGCGCAGCAGGCCTTCGGTAACGTAGCGCTCGGTGCCGTCGGCTTCGATTTCGGTTACGTAAACGAAAAGCGCGGCATCCGGCTCGCTTGCGGCAAACCACAGATCGGCAATGCAGTGACCGGCTAGTTCGGCGGGCGCAGTCAAAGGCTCGGACGTGAAGCTCAGCATGCGATCGGTTCGCCCCTGCCAATCGGGGTAGTACTCGGTGCTGTTGATGGCGGCAATGCGCTCGTAGCGCGTGCCGGCGCCCGTGCCCAGGCTGAAGTCGACGTGGTAAGTGTCTTCGCCGGCTGCGCCGGGCTGCGCGGTGAGGGCACCGTCTGCGGCAAAGTGCAGCGTGGTTTGCGCGGACTCCGGCGGCCATTGCGCAGCCGACTTCCAGGCTTGCGCATGCAATGAGAAGTAGTGAATCGGCGCTTCGTTGGTGAGGCCGGTGTTCAGGCCCATCAAGTAGTGGTCGAAGAAACGCAGCACTTCGGCCAGCCACGGAAAGTCGGCCATGGTGCTGGTGCGCCAGGGCGAGATGTCGATGCGCGCGCCGTGATCCCAAGGCCCAAGCACGAGGTGACGGGGGTTTTTATCCAGCGTGAGAAAGCGCGAGATCGCAGCGTTCGAATAGCCGGCGCCGTCCATCCAGCCCGACATCGAAAGGATTGCCACGTCTTCACGCACGCCGGCCGACTTCGAATACGGACTGAACGATGCGGAACTGAAAGCCGGATCGTAGGGCAACGCCTCTTCGCGAAACCTGAATTCGGGCATGAATTCCGTCTGGCGGAAGTTACCCAGATGTTCCGAAATCGCCTGCTTCAGCAATGCGCCGTCGGGATCCTCGTCCACCGGCTGAGGGCCTTCGTAAGCCGGGTTCGCGTAGTACACGAAGCGATGCAGCATGTGGCGCTGATCGTGATCGAGCGCCACCATCAGATCGTCGTAGCTCTGCGTGAGCGCCTTGAGCTGGATGCCGCCGGGGAAGTAGTTGTCGGTGTAGGTGTCCCACACCGCGAACAGCGGTGCGATGGCTTTGACGGCCGGGTGGCCGGTGCTGGCGAGGAAGTCCGACGCGGCGCCGGGATAGGAGATGCCGGTGGCGCCCACTTTGCCGTCAGACCACGGCTGCGCCACGATCCAGTCCACCACTTCGCTGCTGTCGTCACGCTCTTTCGGCGAACGAAAGCTATCGCGCGTGCCAAAGCTGGCACCGGTGCCACGCACGTCGATCACCACCACCACATACCCGCGCGGCACAAAGTAGTCGCGAAACTTGGCCGTGTTCGGACCGCGATCGCCTTCGGCATCGGCCGCCATCTTGAAGCGGCGATAGTAGGGGGTGAAGAGCGTGAGCGTGGGGTGCTGGGCGTTGCCGTTGCTCGCTGCGTTGCTGGCGCTGCTACCGGCGCTGCTGTCGCTCTTGCCGTCGTCCAGCGGCTCGGGCACGTACACGTCGATCGCCAGACGACACCCGTCGCGCATGGTGAGGTAGCGCGACATCGGCACATCCGGCAACCGGTATTCGACGGGGCGGTGCGCCTCGTAGTCGTGCGGAGGGATGGACCAGGCGTCGGTATACGAGGTTTGAATCGGTGTGGTCATGTTTGCGATTTTGGGTGCGGCCTTGGGTGCGGCTTTTTGGGTGCTGCGATCGGCGGTGATGAAAATCGACGTTCATCTTAGGAATGCCCGGCGCTCATCCACAAATACGGATTGCCGATAGTCACATTGGCAAAACCTATCTCCCTGGCGTCGCGCTAAATATGGGCCATTCTCATAGGGGTAATCGCTAGTATGGCGAGACGCTTGAGATCAGCCGGATAGGCCATTATTCGTTTATCCGATAACTTCATCCTATGTGGCACAAGGCATGGACATCCGCCAGTTGCGCTACTTCACGCGCATCGTCGAGCTTGAGAGCATTACGGCAGCCGCCGATGCGCTGCATATCGCCCAGCCGTCGTTGAGCCAACAGGTGGCGAAGCTCGAAAGCGAGCTCGACACGAAGCTGCTGGTGCGCGGACCCGCGGGGGTGCAGCCCACCCACACAGGCAGCATCCTGTATCGGCACGCCAAGATGGTGATTCGCCAGATGGACGAAGCGCGCGCGGCCGTGGAGCACGGTCGCGATATTCCGTCGGGGCACGTGAGCATTGGCTTGCCCACCAGCACCTCGCGGGTACTGGCGTTGCCGTTGATCGAGGCCGTGGCGCAGCACCTGCCGCAGGTGACATTCGAGTTGGTCGAAGGGTCGAGTTTGGGGCTGGCCGAGTCGGTGGCCACGCAGCGGTTGGAGTTGGCGATCGCCATGAACGTGCAGCCGCAACCGCGCATGCAAGTCGTGCCGCTGCTCGAAGAGCAATTGATGCTGGTGGGGCAGGCGCTTCCCGGTCAGGACGCGGTCACGCTGGCCGAAGTGGCCGCGCTGCCGCTGTTGCTGCCCAGCTTTCCGAACTCGGTGCGCGTGACCGTGGACCGCGCGTTTGCGGATGCGGCCTTGCCGCTGCGGCTGGTGGCCGAAACCAGTGCGGTGTCGATCCTGCTGTCTTCAGTGCAGCGCGGTCACGGCTGGACCATCCTGCCGTGGTCGGCACTGGCGGGTGCAGAGCACTTGAATCCGCCGATCGTTGGAACGCCGATTGCCGATCGCGAACTCAAACGCCGCATCTCGCTGTGCATGTCCACCTCGGCGCAGAGCAGTCTCGCCTGCATGGCCGTGCAGCGGTTGACGTTCGAACTCGTGCGCGACATGGCACAGGATGGACGATGGAAAGGCGTGACGTGGCTGGGCGGATGACGCGTTAAGCTCTCGCCTATGAACGACCCGTCGCTTTCCATCGCCCACACCCTCAAGCAGTTTCGCAAAGATCGAGGCTGGAGTCTGGACGCCTGTGCTGCGGCGACCGGTGTGAGCAAAGCCATGTTGGGCCAGATCGAAAGGGGTGAATCGAGTCCTACGATGGGCACGATGTGGAAGTTGGCGACTGGGCTCAATATCCCGTTTTCGGCGTTTTGGGACACCGCGGCACGGCTGGCGCCAGGCAGCGCGGCACCGGTTTATTCCGCCGATCCCGAAGCCCGCATGAAGGCCACGCTGATTCAGCCCTTCGATGCGCGTACCGGCGTGGAGATGCTGGAGGTCGAACTGGCGGTGGGCTGCGAACGCCTGGCGCAGGGGCACCAAGCGGGCATGTTTGAGTACGTGGTCGTCATCGCCGGCACGATGTCGGTACTGCGCGACGGCCAGTGGATGTTGCTGGCCGAAGGGGCATCAATCATGTTTGCCGCCGACGCGCCACATGGCTATCGCAACGAGAGCGAGCAACCCGCACGGTTTTTAAATGTGATCATTCGGAAAGGTCAGGGCTGACCAGAGTTATGTCGAAAATCAATATCCTGCATCTTCAAACGTTGTGTCAGATTGCGCAGCTAGGGAGTTATCAAGCTGCCGCCGATCATCTCTACACCACACAACCGACGGTTTCCGCGCGTATGAGGGAACTGGAGATCAGGCTCGGTTTTCCGGTGTTCCAGAAGCGTGGCCGTCGAATGGATCTGACAACTCAGGGCCGGGAGCTCGTGCAGCAGGTAAAGCCCTTGCTCGCCTCGTTGGAAGACGTGATCTACGCGTTGGACGATGCGTCTCACGCCTCCGGGCTGATTCGATTGGGAATCGCTGGCTTGATCGCACAGACTTGGTTCCCTCAGTTCATCACTGCTGCCAGAGCGGCAATGCCGCAGTTGAGTTTCGATGTGGGTGTGGGCCAGACCGCGCTGAGCGTCAGCAAACTGGAGTCAGGTCACCTGGACCTGGTTTTCATGGCAACCCCATCGCTGACCTCGGATCGCTTTCATGTCGAATCGATCGGTGTTGCCGATGTACGGCTGGTGGGAGCACCCTCGCTCGTCGGATGTGAAAACGAGCAGTCCCAGGTCGAATGGCTGGAGCTTCTCCAGACGCAGCCTATCTGGTCGCTGTCCAGTGAGTCGCCCATGCACGCCATCTTGAAGGGTGTACTTCGAGAGCAAAATATTCGAAAGAAGGTCGACATCTGCAATGATGTGCTGACGCTGAAGAAGCTGATTTGCGGTGGCACGGGAGTCGGGCTCATGACTCATGCCTTGATCGAGCAAGAGTTGAAGCGGGGCGAACTCGTCGTACTGAAGAATGCGCCGCCCCTGCCGCAAATCAACTTCAATGCGGCATGGGGCATCGATCAAAGTCAGACGGTCATTCGGCGACTGGTCAAGCTCGCCAAGGCGATGTCAACCTTTCGCTGACGAGACGACCGTTCGACACAATCCGTCGAGATCGGCACATTGTTCAATATCACGTCATTCGGGCTTCACGCCTGCATCGCCAAGCAGCTTGTGCCATTTCGCAACCTCATCGACCAGAAGCGCCTGGGCGCCATCCAGACTGCGGTGTGCTGCGGTCGGCACGACGACACCTGTTTGTGCATAGCGCTCTTTGAGATCGGGGTCGGTAAGCGCTTTGTTGATCGCCGCATTGAGCTTGCTGGTGATTTCAGGCGGCGTGCCGCTCCTCACCATCACCATGTTCCAGATCGTGAAGTCCAGAGATTTGAACGCGCTCTCACTGGTCGAGGGCACGTCAGGCAACACACTCGCGCGGTTGGGGCCCAGCACCGCCAGACCTTTGATCTTTCCGCCGGCGATGGAGCTTACTGCGGTACTGATGCTTTCGACGGTGTAATCGATCAGACCAGCCATGACATCGGAGTTGGCTTGGGCAGCGCCGCGATAGTGAACCGGTGTGACGTTGATTCCCAGCGCGGCATTGAGCAGTACGCCGCCCAGGAAAGCGCCAGATCCGATGCCCGCATCACCGAAGTTCATTGTTGCGTCATTGGCCTTCGCGTATTTGGCGAATTCGTCGAGATTGGACGCCGGGAAATTGGCCCGCACTGACAGCACCTGAGGCGTATCGCCTACAGAAGCGATTGCGGTGAAATCCTTGAGGATGTCATAAGGCAGGTTCTTATACACCGAGGGATTAGCCGCGAGCGTCCCGACATTCCCCAAAAGAATGGTGTATCCATCTGCGGCGGCTCGAGCCACTTTGGACTGTCCTATGGTGCCGCCTGCGCCCGGCAGATTCTCCACAATGACGGGCTGCTTAAGTTCCTTGGAAAGACTTACGCCAATCGTTCTTGCCAAGACATCGGTGGCCCCGCCAGCCGTGTACGGCACAACCAAGCTGATGGGGCGTTCCGGATAGCCGGCCGCCTGAGCACTTGCCGTCATCGCAAAACCCATTACGCTTGCAATAGCGAGAGCGGATATGCCTCTTTTTGGGGCGAGTGCGCCCGTGTTGGTGTTCATGTTGTCTCCAATGTTTTTAGAATCGCTTCATGATCGAGCGGAACTACTCAGCGCGTACTACTTACCGTTGTCTTCAAAATCGAGTTGATGACGTGCGAACGGATACCCCCAGCGCGCTCGAATGCAAGCAGGCTCGGTGTTTTCAAATATGGGTTGGTGTGCCCTCGCTTTGGAGGGCACTGGCAATTACGCCACGGGATCTCGCAGCGCGATCGTCACGACTTTTTCATCTGTCATGTCGCGGATGGCGTACTTCGGTCCCTCCACGCCGTAGCCACTATCTTTCACTCCTCCGTAGGGCATGCCATCGTTGCGCGAACTCGACGTCTCATTGACGTGCAGGCCCCCGACTCGAAGATTGCGCGCCAGGTAAAACGCAGTATTCAAATCGTTGGTAAAGACGCCCGTGGCCAATCCGTAAGGTGTGGCGTTGATACCGTCGACCGCCTCTGTTATGGCGTCGAACGGGATGAGGGTGACGACAGGCGCAAATATTTCGAGGTCGAACACTTTCATTCCTGCGCGTACGTCAGAAAGAATCGTTGGCGCGAGAACCGACTTTTCGCGTTGACCACCGTGGACCAGACGTGCACCCATGCTTACTGCTTCCGCCACCCATGATTCGGCACGCACCGCTTCTTTCTCGGCAATCATGGGACCGACGTCAGTATCGGATCCCTGAGGGTTTCCGGTTTTGAGTGCGCTTGTTGCCTGCGCCAGCTTGGCGGTGAATTCGTCGATACGCGAGCGAGCCACATACAGCCGCTGAATGGACGTGCAAACCTGCCCGGCTTTGCGAAACGTGGCGCGCATGATCCGTGGCAACGCCATATCGATGTCGGCATCATCGCAAACGACCGTGCAGGCGATGCTGCCCAGTTCGAGTTGGGTACGGCGGCGGCCAGCCTTCTGCTGAATGATGCGCCCAACGCGCGTGCTGCCAGTGAAGGTATAGAAGTCGATATCCTGTTCATCAAGCAGGTATTCGCCTGCTTCAGCGCCTTCTCCATGCACAAGCGACAGAAGCTCAGCTGGCCAACCGGCTTCGAGCAACGCGTCGCAGATCATGCTGGCTGTGAGGGGCGTGAAGCCAGACGGCTTCAAAATGACAGCGTTGCCCGCGGCGATGGCCGGCGCAATTTTGTGCAGCAATGCATTGAATGGCGCATTGAACGGTGTGATCGCACACACGATGCCAACTGGCATCCGGATGGTGAACGCGATGCGATCTTTTTGCCCTGGATTGCCGTCCATAGGGATCATTTCGCCACAGATACGCTTCGATTCCTCCGCAGCGATCTCAAGCGTATCCAGGCCGCGGGCAATTTCGTTGCCAGCTTCAGCCTGGGTGAAGCCGGCCTCCAGTGTCATGATGTCGACGAACTGAGACTTTTTGGCATTGATGATGTCGCCAGCTTTACGCAAGATGCGTGAACGTTCGTAGCCGTCGGGCACGTTTTTCAGATGACGCCGGGCACCTGAAACGGCTTGCTGAATATGTTCTTTCGATGTTCGGTCGACATGCGCGATCACCTCATGAGAGAACCGGTTGAGCACGGCGAATGTGGTGCCGCTCTCAACACGTTTTCCATTGATCAAGCTCAAGGTCGAGACTGATTTCAGCGTTTCGAAAATCTGATTGGACATCGCTCTATCTCCGTAAAATGTATTACGCCGCCGCCAGGATCATGTCGGCGGCTTTTTCCCCAATCATCAAGCTGGCCGCCAAGGTGTTGGCGGAGGGCACTTGGGGCATGATGGAAGCGTCGGCCACGCGCAGGTTCGAGATGCCGTGCACACGTAGCTGAGCATCGACGACGGCCATGGGGTCACTATGCGGCCCCATCTTGCAGGTACCCACCATGTGATAGCCCGACGTGCCCCTTGATCGCGCGTAGTCAAGCCATTCGTCGTCGGTTGAAACGTTTCTTCCCGGCAGCAGCTCAGTGTCCAGATAGCGGGACATTGCCGGAGACGACATCAGTTGCCGCGCGATTTTCAACGCTTCGACGATGGTGCGCTGATCGAGTTCGTGAGAGAGGAAGTTGGGCTGAACCGTTGGCGCCTCGTGGTAGTCATGCGATTGAATCCGCACATACCCACTGCTCTCGGGGCGTTGTTGTCGTGCCCCTGTGCTCATGCCCGGTGAGTCATCAAGCACATAATTGCTGCCTGCCTTGTAGCTGGCAGGCGTGAACAGTATTTGGATGTCGCCTCGCATCGGGCTCAGTTTGGTATTCCAGAACACATGTACCAGCGACGGACTGAGACTCAGAATGCTTGGCTTGCCGGCAAACCATTTCAAGATCTCATTGCCGAGCCGCCAGCCTTTGGACAACTCGTTCAGCGTAATTACGGATTTCGCTCTTGCGATGCTTCGTACCGTGTAGTGATCGCGAAAATTCGCGCCTACACCGGGTAGCCCCTTGCGCAGGGGAATGCCGTGGCGCGCCAAGAGTTCGGCCGGCCCGAGGCCAGATAGCTGAAGAATCTTTGGCGAGTTGACTGCGCCTGCGTTGATGATCACCTCGCGGCGTGCGTAGAGCCGATAGGTATTGCCAGCTTTGTTGTAGACGACACCAATGGCGCGATGGCCGTCGAAAAGGATTTCGGATACCACGGCGTCGGTTTTGAGTTCGACGCGTCCAGTTTTCATCGCCGGCCGCAGGAAGGCATCCGAGCAATTCACGCGTTTGTTCTTGTAGATATACCGTTGAAAGTAACCCGCTCCAATCTGGTTTTCACCGTTGTAGTCAGGGTTTGACGGGATGCCGAACTCATGGCATCCGTTTATGAATGCGTCGCAGAGGGGTGAGGTCCAATCGGAATTGGTGATTGGAAGCTCGCCGCTGGTTCCGCGATATGCCGGGTCACAGTCTCCGATGCGTCGTTCTGAACGTTTGAAGTAGGGAAGTACGTCTCGATAACCCCACCCTGGATTACCCATTTTTTCCCAGTCGTCGAAGTCTTCACGCTGGCCTCTTGAATAGACGAGGCCGTTGACGGAGCTCGAACCGCCAACGACGCGCCCCTGTGGCATGGCAATCTTCCGCCCGTGCGTGGCATCTGAAGGCTCGGTCTGATAATCCCAAGTGACGCGTCCGCTGTAGAGCGTCTTAACAAACCCTGCCGGCACGCGGATGAAGAAGTTTTTATCGTCACGACCTGCCTCGAGGACGCAGATGCTGCTACCGTCGCTCCGTTCGCTGAGTCGCTTCGCAATCACGGATCCTGAGGGACCCGAGCCTACGATGACGTAATCCACATATTCCTTCATTTGCCCTGCGCAAAGTGCGCTCTCCGTTTCACTGAGCGCAGAATATGTCGGCAATCACATGGCAACAATCAATATTTTGCTATGGTTAAACATCAGATTTATTAATGTTTTTGGGGCGAACGGGATACGTGTGGATCTAACCCGGCACCGCAATCCGCGTGAGCGGCACATGCTGCTGGCACCCATACACATCGCGGTCTTCCAGATCTCCTGAACTGACCGTTCGACGAATCGTGATCTTGATTGCCATGCCGGCATCGAACGGTGTGCAAACCAGCACTTGCTTGTGCGGGATGCCGAAGGCGGCGGCGATGGTGTCTACGCTGATGGCGCCGCTGTTCTTCACGATGTCATAGGGTGCGCGGTCGTCGAACATCACATCGAACGTGACCTCGAAGGGGCCGGAATTCTTGCTGCGGATGACCTTCGCGTAGTCAGTCAGCGGGCGGGAGGGTGCAGGCATGGTCGTCTCGACAGATTAGGGTGTTCGCACGTGTGAGGACACAAGGGGCCTAGTACGTCACCGTTTCATAGTGAATCGGAAAGCATTCCCCGGGCGTGGCGACAGGCATCAGGTGATAAACCGAGAACCGGTAGGCCGGTCCGACGGGAATGCCGAAGGGTGAAAACGGATACGCCATATTGCCGGCCGTGGTGAGGATGCCGGGGTAATCCGCGTGCTGCATGACGCCGCGAGTAAACATCACAATCGCCGTTGCCAGGTCTTGCGTAGCGGCGACGGCTTCGATCACCAAGCCGATTTCTTTTGGCACGATGTGACGATCGGGTTCCATGGCGCCCATCACGCCATCTCGGCCGTAGGCCCGAAACATCAAGTGAATCCCCTCGCGGCTGATGCCGAAACGTTCCTCGGCGCGCTCTCGCACGTGTTCGATGACGTAGTCGAGTTGCTCGATCATGATCGAGTCGCGAATGCCCACGATCACGATGCTGCGGAAGCCCACATGTTCGGCGCCTTCCAGCTTGACGCGGTATTGGTCGTCCGGCGCAAAGGTGCTGCCCGTGACGCGTACCCTGCGCGGGTCGAGCTGCTCGAAGCGCGCGTGGGTGAGATTGTTGATCCCTCCAGGGCCTGCTTGCAGATACGGATCTGAACGTTCGTAGAGCGAATGGCTGGCGACCGACACCGTGGTGCAGCGGTAATCGGCATTGCCGGGCTCGACCTCGAAGTGGTCGCTGCGAACGCGGCCCACCATGGGTTCGCCCAGGTCGTACGGAATGGCCGACAGGCCCGCGCATTCGAGGATCTTGCCGCAATGCAATGACAGTCCGCGGTCGAACCCGCGCAGCACGGGCATGGCCGCAAACACCGCGTCGTCGCACGCGCGTCCGGCGATAATCACATCGGCGCCGGCATCGAGCGCACTCATGAAAGGTTCCATGCCCATCTGCGCCACGACGGGGCCGGCGGCATCCACCATCTCGGCGGTCAGCGCGGCTTCCGGCCCGATGCTTTCAAGGGCACCATGAGACGCGATCTTGCCTTTCAAGTAGGTTTTATCGATCTCTGCATTGATCACGGCAAGTTTGAATGACTGCTTTTGACTGCGCGCCGTCTCGTGCACTAAGCGAACCATCTGATCCAGCGTCTGCCTCGAACCGTTCGTCGTGGCGGAACCGATCAACAGCGGAATCTTGGCGCTGCGGGCGGCGGCCAACATGATTTCGAGGTCGCGGCGATAAGCGGATTCCGGGAGAAACGGTTTGTCGGCACCGTAGTAATACGGTCCCATATCGGTCGAACCCGCGTCCTGGCCAATGAAGTCGGGCGACAGCGACATTGCGCGCTTGAACGATTCGATGTTGTAGCCGCTACCCATCGAGCCAGAAGGCGCGACACCTGTGACTTGTTTCATACTGAATTCCTTGAATGCGTTTATTCGGCGGCCAGGTTTACGGTGGTCGACAAGGTGCGCCAGCGGTCGGTATCCGCCGCGATCATCGATTTGAATTCGGCGCTGCTGCCACTGCGAATCTCGGCGCTCATCGCATCCATGCGGGTGCGAATATCGGGTTGCGCCAGGATGGTCTGGATTTGTTTATTGAGTGCGCTTACTGACGATTCGGGCGTGCCCTTTGGTGCCATCAATCCCATCCAGGTAAACGCCTGCATCTTGGGGTAGCCAAGTTCGGCAAAGGTGGGCACGGCGGGTAACCCCGCCAGACGTTGATCGGACGCCACCGCCAGGGGGCGCACCATGCCGGACGTCGTCATGGCCTGCGCCGATCCGACGAAGGTAAACAGCAGCGACACTTGTCCGCCCGCCAGGTCTTGCAAGGCGGGGGCTGCACCGCGATAAGGGATGTGGTTGAACGTTTCGCCAGATTCGCGGGTGAGAAGCTCCAACGCCAGATGCGTGACCGTGCCTTTTCCGGCCGAGGCAAAAGGCACCTGGCCTTTCTGCGCGCGGGCATCGGCAAGGACGTCGGCAAACGTTTTGTACGGCGATTTGGCGCTGGCGTAGAGCACCGCGATGCTGTCGATCAAGTGAATGACGGGCACCAGGTCTTGCACGGGGTCGTAGCGCAACGCGGGATAGACGAAGGGCGCGATGGAAACCTGCGCGTTGGTGGCCATGATGACGGTATAGCCATCGGGTTTGGCCTGGGTGAGTTGCGACACGGCGATCTGGCCGCCAGCCCCACCGACGTTTTCGATAATCATCGGCTGGCCAGTCATCTTCACATAGGCATCGGCGATCGGGCGGATGACGGCATCCAGCGACGCACCGGCAGGATAGGGCACGATGACGCGGATCGGCTTATCGGGGAAGCTGGCTTGAGCCTGCGCCAGCGGCGGGACGACGGCGAAACATACTGCGGCAGCGGCGATGATCTTGCGTAGCGATGCGGCGCGATTCATGAGTATTCTTCCCGGTCGGTCAAACAGGTGTCTTCATGAGCCGATGCCTATCCATCGCGGGATTCGTGCATGGGCTTCCCCTGAAACCGATCTTAGGAAGTGTGCTGGCAAGTGTCCTATTCTTTAATGGCAAAAAGCCATAACACGACGTTAAGCGCCGCGCCAGCCATGGCGCTCCGGGTGCGCTTAGGGTTTTCCTGCTGGCGTCGCCGCCACGCGGTGGAGCGCCGGATGGTCCAGCTGTTCCAGCGTTTGCCCGAAGGCTTGCGCCAAGCCGGAAAGGGGCTCGGACCGCAGGTAGCCCAGGCGTACCTGCAGGTCGATAGGGGCGACGATGGGCCGGATATGCAACGTCGACCATGCGCCGCTCAAGACGGCAAGCTCGTCGATCAACGCAATGCCCACGCCCAGTTGCACCATGGCGCAGGCCACGTGGATCTGCTCGACTTCGGCGACGCGCGTGGGCAAGATCTTCTTTGCATCGAACATGCGTTGGATGGCCTGTTCCAACGGCGTATCGGGGTGGTAGCCAATCAGCCGCTCACCTTTGAGGTCGCCGACCGCGATGCGGGTTTTGCGAAGCAGCCGATGGCCAGGCGGAAGCACGGCAACCACGCGGTTCCGAAAGACGTTATGCACCTGAATGTGGGGATGCTGCAGGGGAGTCATCGCCACGGCAAGATCGGCGCGTTGCGAGGTGATCAGATCGACCAGATCGTCCACTTGGCGGCCGGCGAGGGTGATCCGCACATCCGGATGCGTGCGCATGAAGGCCGCGATGGTGAGCGGCATCAAGCCATGCGCCAGGCTTGGGCTGCACACCACGCGCAAGACGCCGCCGGCTTGTTGCGACAGGCTGTGCGCGAGATCGTTGAAGCGTTGCAAACCCTGATAGATGTTTTCCGACTCACCGAACAACTGCCGGGCTTCTTTGGTGGCGTATAGCCGGCCTTTGATGCGCTCGAACAGCACCAGCTCGAGGCGTTGCTCGGTATAGGCGATCAATCGGCTGACGGCAGGTTGCGAGACGTGCAGCAGTTGCGCGGCGCCGCTGATGGAGCCACTCACCATCACGGCGCGAAACACTTCCAACTGGCGCAAATTCATCTGCATCGCGAACCTATCCGTGTGAGACTCGCCCCTTGCCATCCGCCAGGGGATAGAACGACAACGCGATCTTCAAACCCGCGGCAACACCCTCGCCGGCAACCCGCACACGTTGCCGAACCGCCGCCAATCGAAGGCTGGGCCCGGGTCGGTTTTTCTCACAGGCGCAATGTGCTCGTGCCCGCGCACGGCCGAGAGCGGGTAGCGCGACCACAACGCCGGCACCAATGCGGCGAGTGCCGCGTATTGCGCATCCGTGTACGGCAGCACATCGGTGCCTTCCATCTCGATGCCCAGCGAAAAGTCATTGCACTTCTCGCGGCCGCGAAAGGTGGAGATGCCGGCATGCCATGCGCGCTTGTCGGCGGACACGAACTGCACGATCTGCCCATCGCGCCGCACGAAAAAATGGGCCGACACGCGCAATGGCCGCAGGCGCTCAAGCCACGGGTGAAATGAATAATCGAGAGTGTTGGTAAACAAACCTGCTACGTGCGGCCCGCCAAACTGCCCGGGCGGCAGGCTGATGTTGTGCATCACCAGAAGCGAGATCGAGGTGCCCGCGGGGCGGCGATCGTGGTTGGGCGACGGGCAATGCTGGATCGTGGCGCCCGAAGCCTGAGACGACGACACCAGCCAGCCATGGCGATCGATGTGCAATGCGGCCGGCACCGTCACATCCCCTCTGATCACGATTTAACCTGTGCACCGCCCAGGCGAGCGTGTTCTTCACCGCACCAGGTTTTGCCCTGCAAGAGCAAGGCTTCGGATCGCGGCAAGTGAATGCCGCAGTATTCGCAGCGAACCATCGATTCGGATACGGCACGACCGGCTGTGGGTTGCCCCGTTTTGCCCGGTGGTTGCGCGCCGCTGCGCGGCCATTGCTGTGCGCGCCCGGCATCGTCGCCCACGCCAGGCTTGCGGCGGGAAAACCAGCCGCCGCCGTTTGTTGGACCTGAGGTTGAACCCGAGGATGGCCCCGAGGCCGGTCCGCGGCCATTGCGACTGTCGCGATCGCGCTTTTCGGCATTGGCCTTGTTGTGCGCGATGATCCGCATCACAAACAGGATGGCGATGATGACGATGACCCAAACGAATACCTTGCCCACTTCAGCTCCGGTGCAAAATGACTTCGAGCACGAACCGGCTGCCGGTATACGCCAAAATCAGAAGGGCGAACCCGGTGAGGGTCCAGCGCAGGGCGACGCGGCCGCGCCAGCCCCAGATATGGCGGCCCAGCAGCAAGATGCCGAAGGTCAGCCACGACAACAGGGTAAAAACGGTCTTATGGTCGAACGGCAGCACTTTGCCGGTGAGCATCATCGAGGTGTATGAACCGCTGAAGACGGCCAGCGTGAGCACCACGAATCCCACCCAGATCAAGCGAAACAGCAGTCGCTCCTGCTCCAGCAGCGGCGGTTGGGCGTCGAGCACCCGTCCTACGATGGTGCGCTGGGACATGTCTTCCTGGGGCCGGTGCAGGCGCCGGTCGAGCAACGCCATCAGGCTGGCTTGCAACGCAGCGATGGTGATGAGGCCATAAGCGGATAGGGCAATGATGAGGTGCGTGCGCAGCCAGACGTTGTCGCCATGAACGACCACCACGCCTTGCGGGAAGAGGGCAGCCAAGAGCGTGACGGCCGTGGCGGCGGGCAGCAGCAGGAGTTGCAGGCCGTCGATTCGGACGACCAGGCTCTCGAGCCAATACACCACCAAACCCAGCCAGACGGCGGCGGACAACGCCGACGCCCAGCCGATGAATAGCGTACCCTGTGCCAACGCGGCCTCGTACAGGCCGGCGCCATGCAGCACCAACGCGATGAGCAGGCCCGCCCGGCCGATCTTGCCGCTTTGGGCGATGGTGTCGCCCCGGGTGAGACGCACCCAAAGTCCGGCGGCCAGCAGGGCATAAGCCACAGCAGCCGCCGCGTGAAATACAATGCCTAGTGACATAAAAACCGTCGTCAGGTAGCGACCCCCGGGCGATCGTCGCCCGCCGGCGCATTTTCAGCGCCCGTCGGTCACCGTTCAATCGACTAGTTTAAGCGGAAACGCCTCTCATGCTCGACAACTTAACGCAACGTCTGTCCCGGGTCGTCAAGACGATCCGCGGCGAAGCCCGCCTGACTGAGGCCAACACCCAGGAAATGCTCCGCGAGGTCCGTATGGCCTTGCTGGAGGCCGACGTCGCCCTGCCCGTGGTGCGCGATTTCGTCGCCCGCGTGAAAGAAAAAGCGCTCGGTGAAGAGGTCGTCGGCAGCCTCAAGCCCGGCCAGGCCCTCGTGGGCGTGGTCAATAAAGAACTGACCGCCTTGATGGGCGGCGATCTGGGCCCGCATACCAGCGAGCTGTCGCTGTCCACCACACCGCCCGCCGTGATTTTGATGGCGGGCCTGCAGGGGGCGGGTAAAACCACCACCACCGGCAAGCTTGCCCGCTGGCTCAAGGAAGGACAGCACGTCCACCAAGGGCGCAAGACGGGCAAGAAAAACGTGTTGGTGGTGAGCGCCGACGTGTATCGCCCGGCCGCAATCGAGCAGTTGAAGACCGTGGCCGCGCAAGTGGGCGTGGACTTCCTGCAAACCGAAAGCACCGAGAAGCCCGAAGACATCGCCCGCCGGGCGCTGGATCACGCCAAGCGTCATCACTATGACGTGCTGATCCTGGATACGGCCGGTCGTTTGGGTATCGACGAGGCCATGATGCGCGAAATCCGCGCCTTGCATGACATCGTCAAGCCGATCGAAACGCTGTTCGTGGTCGACGCGATGCAGGGGCAGGATGCGGTCAATACGGCCAAGGCGTTCTCGGATGCGCTGCCGCTGACCGGTGTGGTGCTCACCAAGCTGGACGGCGACGCCCGCGGCGGCGCGGCCTTGTCGGTGCGCCACATTACCGGCAAACCGTTGAAGTTCGTTGGGGTTTCCGAAAAGCTGGATGGCCTGGAGCCGTTCCACCCCGATCGGATGGCGCAACGCGTGCTGGGCATGGGCGACATCGTGTCGCTGGTCGAGCAGGCGCAGCAAAACATCGATATCGCCGAAGCGCAAAAGCTCGCGACCAAGATCAAATCGGGCAACAAGTTCGATTTGAACGACTTCCGCGAGCAGTTGGGTCAGGTCAAGAAGATGGGCGACATGGGCTCGCTGCTTGAAAAACTGCCCGCGCAGTTTCAGCAAGCGGCCGGTCAATTGCAAAGCGGTCAGGCTGAAAAGCAGATGCGCCGCACGGAAGGCATTCTGAATTCGATGACGCCTGCCGAGCGGGCCAAGCCTGAGCTGATCAAGGCGCAACGCAAGCGTCGTATCGCGATGGGCTCGGGCGTTCCGGTTCAGGAAGTGAATCGCCTGCTGAACCAGTTCGAGCAGATGCAAGGCATGATGAAGCAGATGCAAAAGGGCGGCATGGCCAAGATGATGCGCGCCATGGGCGGCATGAAGGGCTTGGCGAAGCTCGGCGGGAAGATGCGGTAAGACTGAACTGCGGCTCACTATGAGCCGCGACACCGGCCGCCGCTCATAAGTGGCGACTCAGTCACCGCACATACGCAAATCGGGCCACTTCTTTCGAGGTGGCCCGATTTATTTTTGCGTGCAGCGAGCAGATCGGTGTTCGGCCACAGGCGATTCAGCCGCCGCCTACCGCCACCACGATCTCAAGCTTGTCGCCCGCAGCCAGCGCGGTATCGCCGTGCTGGCTCTTCGGCACGATGTCACCATTGCGTTCCACGGCGACGCGCTTGCCGGTGTAGCCCAGCTCTTCGAGCAGTTGGGCCACGGTTGTGGGACCAGCCAGGGGGCGGCTTTCGCCGTTCAAGGTAATGTCCATCATCCTTCCTGATCTGCGACGAAACGATTGGTGGCTTCAACCAGGCGCTTCAAGATACCCGGCTCATTGAACGCGTGGCCGGCATCAGGCACCAGCTGGAAATCGGCCTCGGGCCACGCGCGATGCAGGTCCCACGCACTTTTCACCGGTGTGCAGGCATCATAACGGCCCTGCACGATGACGCCGGGAATGCCGTTCAGGCGATCGACATTTCTGAACAACTGCCCTTCATCCATGAAGCCACGATTGATGAAATAGTGGTTTTCGATGCGGGCAAAGGCCAGGGCACGGCGATCGGATGAGTTGGCTTGCTGATGCCGGGCACCGGGCAGCAGGGTGATCGTGCGATCCTCCCAATTGCTCCAGGCGTGTGCGGCGCGGAGCTGCTCAGCCTCATCGTCGCCGGTGAGGCGGCGATGGTAGGCGCCGATCAGGTCGGTGCGCTCGTTTTCCGGAATGGGCGCCACGAAATCCTCCCAGTAATCCGGGAAGAGCCACGATGCACCTTCTTGATAGAACCACAACACCTCGGCCCGGCGCAGCGTAAAGATGCCGCGCACGATGAGCGCACTCACACGCTCAGGATGCGTTTGCGCATAGGCCAGCGCCAACGTCGAACCCCACGAACCGCCAAACACCAACAGTTGGTCCGCACCCACCACGTCCTGACGCAGGCGCTCGATATCGGCCACCAGATGCCAGGTTGTGTTGTTCTGCAGATTGGCGTGGGGCTGCGAGCGTCCGCAACCGCGCTGATCGAACAACAACACGTTGTATTTGGCGGGATCGAAAAGCTGGCGGTGCACGGGCGAGCAGCCGCTACCCGGGCCGCCGTGCAGAAACACGGCCGGCTTGCCTTCCGGATTGCCGCACAACTCCCAGTAGATTTGGTGCCCGTCGCCGGTATCGAGCATGCCGTGGCGATACGGTTCGATCGAAGGAAACAGCATTTAGGCCTTACGTTTGAAAATGAGATCCCACACGCCATGACCGAGGCGAATGCCGCGGTTCTCGAACTTCGTGAGCGGGCGGTAATCAGGGCGCGGCGCAAAGCCGTCGGCAGTGTTTTCCAGCAGCGGTTCGCCACCCAGCACTTCCAGCATCTGGTGGGCGTACTCTTCCCAATCGGTAGCGCAATGGAAATAACCGCCTGGGGCGATGCGACTGGTAAGCGCGGCCACGAAGGTGGGCTGCAGCAAGCGGCGCTTGTGATGGCGCTTCTTGGGCCACGGATCCGGGAAGTACACATGCACGCCGGCCAGGCAGTCGGGGGCGATCATGTCGCGCACCACTTCGACCGCATCGTGTTGAATGATGCGGATGTTGGTCAGGCCGTTGTCTTCAGCGCGGCGCATCAGCGAGCCCACGCCGGCATTGAATACTTCAACGCCCAGGAAGTTGTCGTCGGGGCGGGCCGTTGCGATCTTCTCGGTGGTTTCGCCCATGCCGAAACCGATCTCCAGGATCGTGGGGGCGGTGCGGCCGAAGGTTTGATCCAGGTCGAGCCGTTCGGCGGCATAGGGAATCGTCCATTTGCCGGTTAGCGTTTCGAGCGCATCGCGCTGGCCCTGGGTGATGTGCCCGCGCCGATGGACGAAGCTGCGGATATGGGTCGGCGCGTTCGCCGGAGGGGTGTTCGTAGTCATAGCAGGGGATTGTAATTTGAGGCGTGGGGATTTGCTTGCGCGCGGGTGGACAAATCCGTGATGCTCGGCGGCAAGCGTGTAATTCGGCGGTGAGCGGCTTTTTGCGCGACTCAATGTGCGAAATGATGGCGGCCTGACGTAGGGCCGGGCAACCGGCGCTATAATTCCGGTCGCGCGAGCGCTCGCGTGCACCCAGAGCGGGTGTAGTTTAATGGTAGAACGGCAGCTTCCCAAGCTTCATACGAGGGTTCGATTCCCTTCACCCGCTCCACATCATTTTCGAACGGCTTACCGGTTAGTCGCGCTCAGCCGCCGACGAATACGGTCTCCGAGCCTTCCGCGATCTGGCCGCCGCATGAAATCTTATCCCCGATCCTGCCGGCAGGCTTGCCGTTGATGAACACCGAACTCGATCCTGCCGCAAGGTTGCGCGCATGATCGGATTCGTCTGGGCGGGCGTGCGACGCGAAGGGGTCTCCTTGACGTACGGCTGCGCGGCCGTCGATGCTGACATCGGGCGAGGCACCGGTGCACGGTGTCGGCGGCGCACCGTCATGGTCGGAGGCGTGATCGTTGAGTCTGGCTGCGGCGGGCATCGGGAGGACGGTATTCCAAAACAGGTTGTGCGCTATGCACAGTTCGGCGCTCAGCGCTTGGCGTCCATCTGGGCAAGCTTGATTTCGCGATGAGACAGGAATTGTTGAAAGTCCTTGGGCAGCGCATGTAGCGCTGCCGGCGAGCAATCCATCGACACCTGCTCGCAACGTGCTGCCAGAGATACGCAAACCTTCATCTTGTCTGCCAACAGATACGGCACGAAAGCCGACAGGGGCTTGTCGTCGAGCAGGAACGCGGGGTTCGTCGATTTGGCTGCGATGAAGAAGGCGTCCTCTGGGGAAGCGGCTGATGGCGTGGCCTCGGTCCACGCCTGCCACAGTTGTTCCTCGTTGGCGCCGTCGCACCACGACAGCGACGCTGCGCCCACATGCGTCCAGCCGGCCGCTGCGCACAGGCTTACCCAGGACGCTGCGGGAATGGATTGCAATTCCCGCCGGATAGCGATCTCTCCGTCGCCAATCAGCGCCGAGATACCTGCCGCTCGCTGAGGCTGCGCCGTTCTGACAAAGCGGGCGAAAAGGTTAGCGTTCGAGTGCTGAATGCGCCACAGATCCGGCAAGCTCTGGCCGCCTTTGGACAGGATCGCGCCGGCCAACGCCGGTTTGCTGGATTCGATTGCGCTTTGCGTGTTCATTGGGCTCAAGGGACCGGTTGCTGCATGAGGCGGGCAGGATTGAAGTGGGTTTCTTCGATCGGGCAGCCTGCTGGGGGCAGGCCCTGCAGATATGGATGAAGGTTTGGAATTTGACGATAGGGCTGGTCGTAGCCTGGTGCGCTGTTTTCCACCACACACCGCGCGCGCGCGCTGGCGCCCAGCTCCCAATAGAGATTATGGGGGCGCTCGACGCTCCAGACGCCTGCGGATATTCCCACGCCACCGGCGATCAACCCCGTCCCTGCGTTGGCGACTGTGGCCCGGAAGAACAAATCGCCCGTCAACCCGCCCGATAAGCCGTCGTAGCCCTCGATCCGGTAGATGCCCGCCGCACCGACGGCTTCGATCTCGGCGCCGGCGATGCCCCCCGGCATGCCCGCGAGGTCGTCGAGCGAAAAGGGCTTATTCGCGTAGACCAATTGAGGGATCGCCTTCTTCATGCGCGCGTACAGCGCCATGCCGCTGTTGGCTGCGCCTTGTTCGTGCTCCATGGTCGCGGCATCGTCGACCTTCTTGGCGTTGCCGGCAAGATCGTTGGCTTTCTCGAAGGCCAGGGCATCCCTGGCGGCGCCGCCAGCAGCCTTGAATAGCTTACCGATGGGAGCGCTTGCGGTGATGCCGCAGTTCAGGATGTTCACCACGCTGATGGCCATGCTGTCCAGGCCAAGAAAAATAAAGCTGTGGTACCCGCAGACCACGGCCAGGCTGCCTTCATAGGAAATGAGCCAACGTTTGGATTTCGTGCTCATCGCACCCACCCAATCGTCGGGCTTCATCAGGTCATTGCCAAATGGAAATTCGGTGTCGCTCATGTCACTGATCCGCGGGCGTCAGGAAGCAGTACTGTTTTTCGCGGAACTGCATGGCCAGGTACTGGCAACCACTCCAGTTCTCGGCCAGGCAGGCCTGCTCGGGTGCCGCCATTTCGTTCATGGTGCATTTCTCGCCCTGGCAAATCTGCGTATATACCTTCCCGGTTTTCACAAAGCTCGCGGCAATGACGGTCTTGTCTTTTGGCAGGGTAAGTGCGCCGAACGCGTCGACCATGGCTTGCTGCTGCTGGCGCGTACCCGTCGGTGGCTGTCGGCCAATCGTCATTTCTCCGGCCAGCACCATGTTCTTGTTGTATTCGGAATACTGCTCGCTGCCGCAAGAAAGTTGTCCCTGTGCCGAAGCCAGCGGCGGCTTGCTTTGCTCACCAAAAAAATGCGATGCAATCCATACACCGGCGAGCACGAGCAACAACGTCAGGCCCGAGATAAAAAACTGTCGCTTGTTGTGAATCATGATGATTGATGTGCTTGATGCGATTGAGTGAGGCTTGATACGAGGACAATCAATTCAGATTGATTTTCTTCGAAGCAAGCGCAATTTCATTGGTGGCCTGCATCTCGATGCCGTTGTCGAAATTCAGAAAGAGCGTGTCTCCGCTCAAACGAATGAACCCATCAGCAGTCAGGCGCAACTCCGATTTTCCGACTTGAATGTGGAACTCGCCATTCGAGGTCATCGAAACCGAGTTCGCGGCATCCAGCGAAATATTGGAGCCCGACGTCAGCTGTATCGAATGACCGGCGCTTTCGACGATCGTGCCGCCCACTGTCACCGTCTTGCTCAGGCCCACGAACTGGGTCTTGACGCCGGCGGTGGCCTCGTTGATGGCCTGGTCCGCAAACAGGGAATAAACGCCGCGTCCCAGTTGGTTGATGCCCGGGATCGGCAACGCCTTGGCCACGTTGCCAATACCTTCCACCAACTTGCGGAACGAATCGGACAACACGCGTCCCACGCCGCTAGGACCCACGTGCAGCATCATGTTGCCGTGCACGGACTCATTGTGATTGCCGTCGACCTCGATGGCCTTATGGTTCCCCACGGCTTGCACCCAGTTATTGTCGATCCGCTCGGTATGGTTGTTCTTGGTCTTCTCGTTGCGGTCCTTCTGCGCCAGGATGTAGATCTCTTCCTGTCCGGTCTTGTCCTCGAATCTCAGGGCGTTGGCCGTGTGATAGTTGCCGCCAGGGCTGGAGCGCGTGTAAATGCCCATCTGAGTTTCGTTTTCAGGCAGCTTCCAGGGCGGCATCTTCGCCGCGTTATATACCCGTCCCGTGATGATGGGGCAATCGGGGTCTCCGTTCAGAAAATCCACGATGACCTCGTCGCCAATACGCGGCACCTGGATCGCGCCGAAATTGCCGCTGGCCCAACTGCTGGAGACACGGATCCAGCAGGAGCTGTTTTCGTCGCGCTTGTCGTAGCGGTCCCAGTGGAAGTGCACCTTGACCTGGCCGTACTCGTCGGTCCAGATCTCCTTGCCTTGCGGCCCCACGACCACCGCGGTCTGCGGACCCCTGGAACGCGGCTTTTCAGTGGTTCGGGGCGGCCGGAAAGGCAGCTTCGAGTCCTGCACGGTGAGGTTGAACAGGCACCTGTGACCCTCCGAGGCATCATCGCCCATGGAGCTGTAGTTGTTTTCCTTCAGGTCGTAGCGCGTGGCCAGCACCACATACTCGCGGTTCTCTTCCGTGCGCGGGCAGCCGGTCAAATTGAACAGCGATCCAGTGGCCACGCCCCGGGCGGTGCTGCGCAATGTACGGGTGTTGCGTACGTGATGCTGTTCCTCCATGCGCTGGCGTGCATAGCGCTCCCCCAGTGGCGTATCGCCGTAGTTGCCGGGCCAGTCGTAAACCTCGGCCTGGTTGTGTTCATGGGGCAGCTGTATGTGCTGACGGGCCCTTAGGTCGGCATTGGGCGTGACGAAGTTGTAGTCGTTGGTCGTATACCGGCCAGGTCGCAGGCTTTGGTACACCGCCATCTGAGTCACGTGTTCCTGCTGCGGCCGCGTCAGCTTGTCTTCGGGAAAGTACCGAACCTGTTCATACCCCGACGCGGTTTTGTGACTCTGCACCTCGTCGCTCATCACCAGGGTGTGCTTGTTTTGGGCATGCCGAAAGTAGTAATGGATGCCCTCGGCTTCCAGCAGCCGGCTGACGAACTGAAAATCGCTTTCGTCGTACTGCACGCAGTAGACGCGCGGCTCGTACTTTTCGGCCAACTCGAATTCGAATACGTACCCGTAAGGCGTCAGCACCTGTTTGATGGTGTCCGGCACCGTCTGGTTCTGATAGATGCGGAATTCCCGCTTGTGCGTGGCCAGCCACAGCCAGGGCACCACCACGGCCTCGTAGGCGAAATAGCGATCCGTGTCGTCGGCCTGGCCCAGCAGTGCAAAGCTGGCGATCACGCCGCCAAGATACCGGGGCGCGGACGTGGCCTCTATCGTCAACGTGAGGGGTTGCCCCAGCAGGCTGCCGACGTCGACCTGCATCGAACGATGCAGCAGGCGCACCCGATACTCCGACAGGGTGGACAGGCCGTCTGTGCCTTGCATGGCGTCGAACAGGAAACCGGACGGCTCGGTGCCGACCGAAGCCCGGATCGCCCGGTCGGCATTCAATATGTTTGATGGATCTGCAATCGAAGGCATCTCACCCCGCGTGAATGAGCTGTACTTGAATTTCTGGTTTTTTGCGCGCGGCCATCGGGCTTATGTGTGCCCATGTGCGTCAGCGCCCCGGCATACTAAAGTAAGCGCGGGCAGCCCATTCTCGAAATTTTCAAATGGACATACCTGAATTCTGTCTGTAACTCCGGGGGCCAAAGCAGACCCCGGCGCCACATCCGCGGGATGGAAGTCAGACGGGGCGGCAACATGCTTTGGCGCAAACTTCTTCACGTCATTCGCTCTGCGCGCGACGCCACCGGCGTCGCGCGCAAGTTGCCATGCCTCGATCAGTAATTGATCGACGCCGACAACATATACGTCCTGCCTGCGGCATTGGTCACGAATGAACCCGACGAGAGCCAGTAATTCTTGTCGGTCACGTTTTCAATGTTGGCGCGAAACACGACATCCTTGCCCGCGATTTGCGTGGCGTAGCGCGCGCCGATGTCAAAGCGCGTGTAGCCGGGCAAATCCAGCGTGTTGTCGTTGTTCAGGTACACCGACGACGTGCGGATCGTGCGGCCGTTCAGGCTCAGACCCTGCACCCACGGCGTATCCCAATCCAGACCGGCGCTGTACGTGCTGGCCGGCACACCCGACGGGCGGTTGCCCTGGTTCACGCCGTTGGGCGTGCTGGTGAGCTCGCTCTTCACAAATGCCGCGCTTGTCATCAGGCGCAGGCCGCGCGTGATTTCGCCGTAGGCGGTCAGTTCGAGGCCACGGTTACGCTGCTCGCCGAAATAGCCGTAGAGATTGGTGGCGGTGTCGGCTTGGCCGGAGGGCCGGGCGATCTGGTAAATCGCGGCGGTGGTGGTGACGTTGCCCCAATCGACTTTCACACCAGTCTCGTACTGCTTGGACTTGTACGGCGCAAGCACGCTGCCGCGGTTTTCATACTGCTCGCCCACGATGGTGCCGCGGGTGAGACCTTGCGCGAAGTTGGCATACACCGACACGTTATCAAGCGGCTTGAGCACGATGCCGCCGATGGGCGAGTTGGCGCTGGCGCGGTAGCCGCTGGTGCGCGCGCCGGTGATCGTGTTGAAGCTGTCGACGTCGACCGTCTGACGGCGCACGCCGGCCGTGACCAGAATGCGGTCTTCAGCGAATGAGAGCGTGTCGGACAGTGCGAAGCTGGTGAGCGTGGTGTCCGACGCTTTCTGCGGCGTGAGACGGGTCGCGGGGCCGGCGGGAATGTCCACCGGGTTGTAGATGTTGGAGGCGACGATTGCCGAGCCGGTGGAATAGGCGTTGCCGTTTTCCTGGTTCAGATACGTGGCGCCCAAGGCCACGCGATGCCCGACGCTACCGGTGTTGAACCGTGCCGTGACGCCCGTATCGCCACTCGCCGTTTTGGAGTACGAGTCGTAGTAGGTGGTCATGACGTTGAAGTTGCCATTCTCATCGACCGACTGACGCGCCCCGGCGGGATTTACCGTGACCGGAAAGATCTGGCGTACTTTACCGTCGCGATAGCCCCCCGCGATGTGACCGGTGAGGTTGTCGGTAAAGTCGTACTCCAGGCGCGACATGATGGTGCTGTCGCGTTGCGTGAGTCGCGTGCCGGGATAGAAGTCGATGTCGCCGTCCGGAGCGCTGGGCAGGCTGCGCACATTGGGCTGCCAGCCGATCTGCGAGCGCACGCCTTCGATGGTGTCTTCTTGATGGATGGCGTCGGCCGACCAGCGCAGGCGCGCGCCTCGGTAGTCGATGCCCAACGCGCCCATTTCCAGGCCTTGCTTGCCATCTTTCAAGGTGGCTTCGCCGCCACGCTTGACGCCGTTAAAGCGCAGGCCCCAGGCGTTGTCTTCGCCGAAACGTCGGCCGAGGTCCAACTGGCCGGTGAGGTTGCTCTTACTCATATAGCCCAGCGTGGCGCGTGCCAGGGGCTCGTCGTCGGCGCGCTTGGTGACCACGTTGATCGCACCGCCAATGCTGCCGTTGGGCGGGATGCCGCGCATGAACGCGCCCGGGCCCTTGAGTACTTCCACACGTTCCAGGATCTGCACCGGCACGCGGCTCGACGACACCAGGCCGTACAGGCCGTTGACGCTCACGTCGCCGCTGCCCACCGGGAAGCCACGGATCTGGAAGTCTTCACCAAAACCGCCACTGGAGGTGAGCGTGCGCACCGAGGCGTCGTTGACGACCACGTCGGCCAGCGTGCGGGCCTGTTGGTCGTACAGCAGTTCGGAGGTGTAGTTGACGGTGCTGAACGGCGTGCTCATCACGTCTTCGGAACCGAGCAGGCCCAGGCTGCCGCCGGTGGCGAGTTGGCCGCCCGCGTAGGGCGCGGCCAGATCGCCCAGGATGCCGGCGGTGACCGTGACGGTTTCGAGTTCGGTGGCGCCGCCGGTTGCGGTAGCCACGCCGGCCGTACCGGCTTGCGACAGGGTGACGTTATTGCCACTGCGGGTTTGCTGGATACCGGTGCCTTGCAGCAGTTGGCTCAACGCTTGTTCGGGCGTCAGCGTGCCGGAAACCGCGCGCGCGTTGCGGCCACGAACCACATCCTGGGAAAAGAAGATCTGCAGGGACGTTTGCGAACCCAGTTGCAAGAGTGCGTCGCCCAGCGGCTGCGCCGGAATGCTCACGCTGACGGGCGCCTCCTGAGCGTGGGCAGCGGGCGCCATGGCGGCGAAGGCGAGGGAGAGCGAGAACGCAAGGGCGCTTAGCGTGACGCGCGGGGCAACATGCAACGCGGGTCGGGTAGAGGCGGAGTTCAAGATCGGTATCCAGGGTAAGCCCGCTTATGGGGCGCGGAGGTTGCAATCGAAAGGCCGGGGGCGAGGTGCAAAGACCACCCCTCACCTACCTAGTCGCTTGAGCGGCCCTGTTACCGGAATGCGAATTACTATTATTTTGTAATCGATCTGTTACGTTTTGACATTGAGTGGGGAGAGGTCCTGGCGTCGCCTATCGGGCCAGAACCCGCAAGTCGCCATTGGCTTGCCGGCTAACCCGCACCGGGGCGATCGCCGGAAGGGCATCAAGCATTGCCAAGGGATCGTCCACACTGAAGATGCCGGAGATCCGGTAGTAGCCGAGTTCTGGCGACGCGAGCCGCGCGGACTGCGTCAGGTAGCGGTTCATCTCCCTGATCACGGTGGACAATGGCGCATCGTTGAAGACGATCTTGCCGCGCTGCCACGCCGCGAGATGCTCGACGTTGACTTGCATGACGCCGCTCAACGTTTGATCCACATAGGCATCGGCTTGCTGCCCGGCGGTAAGGCGGCGCTCGGTCGCGCGCCACCATGGGCCCGTATCCAGCCGGACGGAGCCGGATTCGACGCTGACCTGCAAGGTGTCGCTATCGTGCCGCACATTGAAGCGGGTACCGGTCACCGTGACCCGGCCGGCGCCGCCCTCAACCACGAAGGGCCTTGAGGCGTCGTGCGCAACCGCGAAAAAGGCCTCGCCGTGCGTGAGCAGGATGTGGCGTTCCCGGCGGCCGAGTGTGGCAATGAGGCGGGTTTCGCCGTTCATATGCAGCACGGAGCCGTCGGACAGCGCGACTTCTCGCCTTTCCCCTTTGCGTGTGATGAGTTCCACGGGATCTGCCGCGTGCTCGAATACGTGGGACGCGGTGAGCACCCCGGCGACGAGGGTCAGCGTACAGGCGGCTGCCATTCCGATCGCAAAACGCCGTCGCGACGTGTGCCGTGACGCTGATGCGGCGGGCGGCTCGTGCATCAAGCCGCGCAGGCGCGCTTCGGGCAGCACACGTGCCGCATGCCACTGCGCGACCAGTGCGCGATATTCGCGCTCAGCGGCGGGGTTGGCGGCACACCATGCAGCGAAGCCTTGCCGATCGGCGTTCGTGACCTCGCCGGAGTGCATCCGCGCGAACCAATGGGCAGCATCCTGGGGCACGTCGAGCGCGTCCGCGGCGCCGTCGTTCGCGGACGTATGTGCCGAGTCGGCTTCAGTGGGGCGCATGGTGTTGCAGCCGTTCGTTGATATGGCGCACAGCGCGTGTCATGTATTTCTCGACCATGCTGCGCGAGAGGCACATTTCCTGGGCGATCTCCGTGTGCGTCCAGCCCTCCAGGCGGCAGCGGATGTACACCTGCCGGCATTTGAGCGGCAGATCCTCGAGCGCGTTGCCCAGTTCATCCGCTAATTGCCTGAGGCGCACGTCGTCCTCGGCCTGGGCGCAGGCGCGATGCTCCACGCCTTCCAGGGCATCCAGCGATGTCATTTCCAGCGCATTGACATGCCGATATCCGCTGACGAGGCGGTTTGACGTGCCGCGCGACATGTACGCGCGTGGATCGTAGATGGCGGCCACGCCGCGCTCCAGCATGCCCAGCACGGTGTCTTGCATGGCGTCTTCACCGTCTTCACGCCGTCGTCCACGCCACTTGCCGATCATCTCTGCGTAATGGGCAAGCCAGTCTTTTTTGGCCTGGACGGGATCGGACATGGGGAGGAGGGTAGAGAAACGGTGACAGACAGCTATTGATTCTAATATGCATTCCCATATGGCAGGGGCGATGTGGTGCGAGAGCCTCATCCGGAACCGGAATTGCTAACGCGGGCATCAACCGTTTTAGATCGAGCGCGCTCCTCCAAGGCGCGGGCACTACTTATTACTTCGGGTAATGTTATTAGCTAATAATATGCTTATGCGGGCATTAGGTAAGTTGCTAGAGTCAGTTCCACATCCACATCTACAGTGAGTTTCGTCATGAAATCTCTTCGCGTGTTGCTCGTCGCGGGCCTGCTGCAACTGACCGCCGCTGCCGGCGCTTTCGCCCAATCCAATCTGGCCGATATCAAATCGGCTGGTGTAATCAAGATCGGCACGGAAGGCACCTACGCGCCTTTCAGCTTTCACGACAAATCCAATGCGCTGACCGGCTTCGACGTCGAGATCGGTCGCGCGATTGCCCAGCGCCTCGGTGTGAAAGCTGAGTTCGTGGAAGGCAAGTGGGACGGGCTGATCGCGGGCCTGGACGTGAAGCGCTACGACGCCGTGATCAATCAGGTCGGCATTACCGACGCGCGTAAAGTGAAGTACGCGTTTTCGGATCCCTATATTTCGTCGGCTGCCGCATTGATCGTGCGTAACGACAACACGACGATCAAGTCGTTTGCCGATCTGAAAGGGAAGAAGTCGGCCAATACGTTGACCAGCAATTTCGGCAAGCTGGCGCAGAACAACGGCGCGGAAGTCGTGGGCGTGCAGGGCTTTAACGAAGCCATCGAGTTGCTCGTCTCCAAGCGCGTGGAAGCCACCGTCAACGACAACCTCTCGTTCCTGGATTTCAAGAAGCAGCGTCCGCAAGCGCCGGTAAAGATTGCCGCCCTGGATAAGAGCGCTGAGTTCAGCAGCTCGGGCGTGCTGTTGCGCCAAGGCGATCCCGCTTTGGTGGCGGCGATCAATAAGGCGCTTGCCGACATCAAGGCCGATGGCACCTACAAGAAGATCTCCGAGCAGTTCTTCGGCGTCGATGTGTCGAAGCAATAATCAGGAATAACGCAAACCGTGCCCGCCTGGCTTCAGCTCGTTCTGGATTCGTTCTGGCCCCTGCTTCATGCGGGGCTGGTCTTCACGATCCCGCTCACCATCATGTCGTTCTCGCTGGGGTTGGTGCTGGCCTTCGTGGTCGCGCTGATCCGGCTGTTCGGGCCGAAGCCGCTGGTGGCACTGGTGCGGTTTTATGTGTGGTTGATTCGCGGCACGCCGCTGCTGGTGCAGTTGTTCGTGATCTTCTACGGCTTGCCCAGCGTGGGCATCGTGCTCGATCCGCTGCCCGCTGCGCTCATCGGCTTCACGCTGAACGTGGGGGCGTACAACTCGGAAGTGATCCGCGGCGCGATCGAGTCGATTTCCAAGGGCCAGTGGGAAGCTGCGTATTCCTTGAGCATGACGCGCTGGCAGGCCGTGCGACGCACCGTGCTGCCGCAAGCCACCCGCGTTGCCGTGCCGCCCTTGGCCAACTCGGTGATCTCGCTCGTGAAGGACACCTCGCTTGCGGCCGTGCTCACCGTGCCGGAGATTTTTCAGGCTGCGCAACGCATTGCCGCGGTCACGTATGAGCCGTTGATCCTGTATCTCGAGGCCGCGTTCATTTATCTGATCATCAGCACGGTGCTCTCGTGGGCGCAGCAGAAGATGGAAAAGCGGTTCAGCCAGCACGCGGTATTTGGAGAGGGCAGCCGATGATTCGTCTCGAACAGATCGATAAGCACTTCGGCGCCCTGCATGTGTTGAATCGTGTAAACGTCGCGCTTGAAGAAGGCAGCGTGACGGCCCTCATCGGCCCGTCGGGCAGTGGCAAGAGCACGCTGCTGCGATGCGTGAATCTGCTGGAGGTACCCGAGTCGGGCACCCTGCAGATCGGCGATGAAACCGTGGTGTTCAACGGGCAAAAATTGCCCCGCGAATCAGTGCAGCGCATCCGACGCCAGACGGGCATGGTGTTTCAGAACTTTCAGCTCTTCCCGCATCAGCGCGTCATCGCCAATGTGATGGAAGGCTTGTTGACGGTGCAGAAATGGCCGCTCGATCGCGCTCGGGCGCGCGCCGAAGAACTGCTGAAAAAGGTGGGGATGCTGGAGAAGGCGGAAGCCTGGCCGGCGATGCTCTCCGGCGGCCAGCAACAGCGCGTGTCCATTGCGCGTGCGTTGGCGCCGTCGCCGCGGGTGCTGTTGTGCGACGAGCCGACCTCGGCGTTGGACCCCGGTCTGGCTGCGGAAGTGGTAGAAGTGTTGCAGCAACTGGCGCGTGAAGGCATGACGATGCTGATGGCCACGCACGACCTGCGACTGGCCGCATCGGTAGCGCGCAATGTAGTGTTTCTGAGCGAAGGCAATGTGGTGGAGTCGGGGCCATCCGCCGAGATCTTTCAGCGCCCGGCGGATCCGCGCACGCAGAGTTTTGTGTCGACGTTGACGCAAGTCGCGCCCACGATCTGACATTGTCGGCGATCAACCTGGCGTGCAGCCGGGTTTGCGGGGAAGCTGAATTCCCGGCCGTAGCTGCAACGCGCCGGATCCCTGTCCTGGATTGAATTGCAACGTGCTCGCGCGCCATGCGGGTACGTCGTCGTACGCGACGTCGATCTTGCTGCTCGCCGAATACGCGCCCGGCTCGAATTCGATCCTGGGCAGTAACGCGCACCTGTCGGCGCCGGTCAGGCGCGCCAGTTCGCGCCCATCGGTCAGACGCACGGTGCGAAACGCGAGTGCCGTGGCGACGTGCTCGGTCACCGCAGGCACGCGTTGCATATCGCCGTAGGCGTCCTTAATGCGTGTCTCAGGTTGGCGTTCGATCACGGTCGATCCAGGCGGGATAACGAGGTACGCGATGTCACCGTCGATGTCGAGCAGTCGGCCTTCGCCCAGATTGATGGCGTTCGCATCGGCATGCCGGATCAACACCGTCTCTTTCCAGGCCGTTTCGATGCGTGTCCATCCCGGCAAGCGCGCATCCATGAATCTCGTTCCGTATAGCGTGTTGCGCGATGGCTGGGCCGACACATCGATGCGACGCACGCGCAATTCACCAGCGCGCACCGTGAGGTGCGCTAGTACAGTGTTGGCGCTGCTGCTGGTGAAGAACGCCAATATCCCGGCATCGAGCACCCGCACTGGCCCTGAACAGAAGAAGGCGTGCGGCGCGGGACCATCCCGGTCGGGATAGAGAAGTGATGTGACGTGTCTACCGCACAGCGGATGACCTTGGAACGTGATGGTGGTGCGCGATAGATGCTGCGCCTGGCCGGTATTCACATCGCGCTGGCTGCGGGTCTCGGCTTCAACCATCAACCCGCCATTGTTGTACAGCGTATCGGCAGATGCCGGCGCGTTCGTAACGGCGATGAACAGGGCAAGGAGCGACGCGAGGTGGCGTTTTTTCATGTGCGCATTTTGCGTCCGGACTATTGGTAAAGCAACAATCGCAACTAAACCTGCCATCTGCAGGTGGATGAAAGGAACTTGAGATCCCTTGTGCGTCCGATCGCGCTGAGTCGGACCACACCACACCGGACCACACCACACCGGACCACACCACACCGCACCACACCATACCGGACCGCGTATCAACGCGCGCCACGCCCTTACCCGCGCGTCGATACCTGTCATCCCAATTGTGTAAGGTTGGAATCTTTCTCGCCTGAAGCGGTCTGACCTTATCTTTCGCGCGGCCCATGCACACTGAATCGATGCACATCGATGCTTTCACATGTGCCCCATCGTCCATCATGCAAGCGCCTGTGTCGTTATCCCGGCACGGGCGATTCGTTTTTCAGTAGGAACAATAAAACGTGTTTCATGTCTTCACGGCACTCATAGCTTGTTATGTGATCTGGCGATTCGTGTGGCCGCTACGCTGGAGCAAGGCTGCGCGCGTTGCGCTCGCAGTCGTGGTGCTGCTCGCCGCCGAGCATCACCTGATCACGCGCAATTTCTTCGGCACCATGGCCTCGCCCGAGGTACCGCATCATGTGTTGGTGGTGCTGGGCTGGGCGTTCGGCTCGCTGATCCTGCTCGGTATTCTGCTGTTGATCCGGGATATCGTGGGCGGCATCACGTATGCCATCTCGCGCGATAACGGTAAGCGCGTGCTTGCCAATGCCACGTTGCGCACGGTGCTGGGGGTGAGCGCCGTCGTGTTGAGCGGCGTGGGTGTGTGGCAAGCCGTGCGCGTGCCCGATGTGAAGACCATCGAGATCGCCATGCCGGGCCTGCCCGCGGCCTTCGACGGCTATCGCATCGTTCAACTCACCGATCTGCATGCCAGCCGGCTGCTGCAGGGCCCGTGGATGACGGAAGTGGTGTCGCGCACCAATGCGCTCAAACCGGATCTCACCGTGATCACGGGCGATTTGGTGGACGGTACCGTGGAGGCGCGCACGGCCGACGTCTTACCGCTGCAGCAACTGCGCGCCGCTGACGGCGTGCTCGCAATTCCGGGCAATCACGAGTACTACGCTGAGTACGTACGCTGGGTGCCGGCCTTTCAACGATTGGGGCTGCGGATGCTGCTCAATGAGCACGTCACCCTTACGCGTGGCGGACAAAATCTAATGGTTGCGGGAATAACGGACCGCGCCGCGACGACGGTGGGCCAGCCCGAGCCGGATCTGACTGCGGCGTTAGCGGGAACATCCAAGGAGGATGCCGTGATCCTGCTGAGCCATCGCCCGGTGGGCGCCGTGGCCAACGCCGCAGCAGGCGTGGATCTTCAGTTGTCTGGCCACACCCATGGCGGGCAGATCCTTGGCGTGCATGTGGTGGCGCAATTGGCCAACGACGGGTTCGTGTCCGGGCAGTACAAGGTGAACGACATGGTTCTCTATGTGAGCAACGGCAGTGGACTGTGGCCGGGCTTTCCGATTCGATTGGGCCGGCCTTCAGAGATCACGGAGATTGTGCTGCGATCGGCGGCAAAGGGCAACTGAGCGTCGAATTGCACTAAGCCGATACGGTGATTTCCGCGTCATGCCGCGTCGCCCATTGCACGCCGGCCACCATGGCGCGATGCATCCGTGTGCGGATCAGGCTCGCTCCGCTGCAGTCGGCGTCACTGAGATCGGCCATGGACATATCCGCATCGTCCAGAATGGCGCGATGAAACGAGGCCCGTGCGCAACGGGCGCGGTGAAACACGCTTGCCGTGAGCGTCGCGTGATCAAAGTTGGCCTCATCCAGTTTGGCGTCCGTCCACACGGTTTGCGGAAACTGGGCATGCCCAAATTGGGCGCCCGATAGATCGGCGTGCGCGAACTGCGCATGCGCGCCCGAGGCCCCCTCAAAAGTGGCTTGCCGAAGCATGGCGTTCTTGAAGGTGCAGGCGCCGAGTTGGGCATTCGAAAAATCGGCGTTTTCGAGTAACGAATCGGTGAATCGGCACTGGTGAAACATCTGTGCGCTCAACCGTTTGGCGGTGAGGTTGCATTGCATGAAGGTCACGTCATAGCACGCTGCGCCGGCAAGGTCTGCGCGCCGCAGGTCGAGATCATGAAACACCACAAACGACATGCGCGTGTCGCGCAACGTGGCACCGTCCATCTGGCTACGCATCAACGTTGCGCGTTCCAGGCGATTGCAGCGCATATCGGTGCGCTTCAGATCGCAATCCGACCATGTCGTCCACGTAATCTCGGCGCCTGCGAAGCTGGCGTCCGACACGTTGCTCTCGGTGAAAGCGCTGCTTTCGATGTGCGTGGCTCGGGCGTTCACGCGCGAGAGATCGCAACGGAACCAGCGCGTTTCCACCAGTCGGGCACGTTCGAGCGTGACGTTTGAAAGTTTGCAATGCTGCCATTGCGTATCGTTGAGAATGGCGCCGGTGAGATCGGCGCCTGTGAAGTCGACGTTATCGAAATGCGCGCCGGATAGGTCGGTGTCCGACAGATCCCAGCCTCGGCAGTCGGCGTTGCGAATCGCGCGACCGTGCGCGATGTGGGCAAAGAAATCGTTGCGATCCATTGGGTGACCCCCGTACAGGCAAACAGGCGCGGGGCGGCTGTTGCATGATTGCGGTCCGCCGCGGCCCAGGCGCCGCGCGCCTATCGCATACGGTAAGGGGGCAATGTGACGATGGTGTGTCCAGCGCCATCGCAACGCTGCCGCCCAACATCGGGCGGCAGCTGTTTGTTTGCAATTTACAGCGCTGACAGATCTTTACCGCTGACAGATCCACAGCGCTGACAGCTCAGAACGCGGCTTTAAGCCCCTGGGCCACCGTATTCTGCGCATCCTTGGCCGCACTCACGACCGCCGCCATGCCGAAGAACTCGTGTGTGACGCCGGGGTAGTCGAACTGTTGCGTAGGAACGCCGGCCGACGTGAGTTTGGCGGTGAGCTTGTCGCCATCCGAACGCAGGGGATCGATGCCGGCCGTCACCACCGTCGTGGCTGGCAGGCCTTGAAGATTGGCGGCCAGGACGTTGATGCGCGGATCGTCTTTATCCGCATCCGTGCGGATCACGTGTTTGACGAACCACTTCATCATGTCTTTGTTCAGCGGCTTGGCGTTCGAGTTCTGGTGATACGAATCGGAGCTCATGTCGTTGCTGGCCACCGGGTAGATCAGCGCTTGATGAACCGGCGCTTGCAAGCCGGTATCCCGGGCATGGATGGCCACATTGATCGCCAGATTGCCACCGGCACTTTCGCCGAGCAGCGCAATGCGAGCAGGGTCGCCGCCGAGCGATGCGGCATTGGCGAGCAGCCAAGCATAGGCCGCATTGGCATCGTCGTGCGCGGCGGGAAATTTGTGCTCCGGTGCCCGACGGTATTCGGCCGAGACCACGATGGCACCGGTTTGCGCGGCGATCGAACGTGGCGTGGCGTCGTACACGTCGATGTCGGCGATGACCCAGCCGCCGCCGTGAAAATACAGGATCACGGGGAAGGGGCCGGTGCCTTGCGGACGATACACGCGGGCGGGGTTGCTGCCACCCGGGCCGGGAATGGTGATGTCCTCGCTCGTCACACCAGGCACGTCGGCCGACAATCCATCCGCTTGCATGATGTCAGCGACGGCGTCGCTGGGCGTGGGCTGCTCGCGAGCTTCTTCGGGCGAGCAATCTTCGATCGGTTTGGGATCGCGCGCCTTGAGCGCCTCCAGCACGCGACCCATATCGGGATCGGCGTTGCTGGAAGGGTCTACGCCCAGGGCGTCTTTGACGGTATTCATCAGGCTCATACGGGTCTCCTTGTTCTCAAAAGGAAACGCGCCACCTTGGGCGACGCGCTTGGTTACCCGTTTATTCAGCACGCTGCATACCCATCGCGGGCGGGAGGCGAGCTGAATACCGTTAGTTGCCTGCTGTAATGTTGCCGGCCTTGACCACTTTGGCCCAGCGGTCCAACTCTTCCTTTGTGTAGCGGGCCAGCGCCTCGGGGCCCTTGAAGTCAGCTTCCGCGCCCTGATCCTGGGCCTTTTGCTGGAAGGCCGGAGTCTTCATGATTTTTTCGACTTCGCCGGCGAGCTTGTCGATTACCGGCTTCGGCGTTTTGGCCGGTGCATAGATGGCAAACCATGACGACACGATCAGATCGGGAAAACCGGCCTCTGCGGCGGTGGGCACGTCCGGCAGACTGGGCAGGCGTTTATCGCCCGTGACGGCTAACGCGCGCAGTTTTCCCGCTTTGATTTGCGGAATCAGCGGGGGTGGCGTCGTGATCGTCATGTCGACCGCGCCGCCCAGCAGATCGTTCAGGGCCGGGCCGGTGCCCTTGTAGGGAATGTGCGTGATCTTGATGCCCGCCTGCTGGTTGAGCAGCTCGGTGGCCACATGCTGCAGCGAGCCGTTACCCGACGAGGCGTAGTTCAACTTGCCGGGATTGGCCTTGGCATAAGCCACCAGTTCTTTCATTGAGTTGATCGGGAGATCCGGGCGCACCACCACCACTTGCGGTGCTGAGAGGATATTGGCCACGGGCGCAAAATCCGCAATGGGATCCCAGCCGGCGTTGGGCTGAATGGTGGGCGTGATCACCTGGAAGCCGGAGTATTGCAGCATCAGCGTGTAGCCATCGGGATCGGCGCGCTTGACGGCCTGGGCGGCGATGCCACCTGCGGCGCCGGGACGGTTGTCGACCACCACGCTTTGCTTGAGCGCCTCGCCCAGAGGCTGCGAGATCAAGCGCGCGGCGATATCGGTGGTGCCGCCTGCTGCGGCCGACACGATCAGGGAGATGGGGCGCTCGGGGTATTCCGCGCGGGCGGCCAGCGAGAGCGATAGGGCGGCAACGCCGGCGAGTGCGGCGGCGAGTTTGACGACGCGAGGCGTGAAAGAGGAAGTCATTGTTTTGTCTCCGATATTTTTATGTGAAATCGGTAAAGCAGCGATGAAAGCGAAAGAAAAAAAACGGTGGGGTTAGCGATATACGGAATCAATGCGCGAGCGGACTGCCAAGGCACGCTCTGGCATACGACCTGGTTCAGGCAGGAAACCGCTCGGCCAACCAAGTGGGCGCGGGATGGGTTTGCAAGCGCGGGCCAGCAGTAAGAAGCGGCGTGGTCATCGTGCGTTGAACGAGGTTGGGCAGGGTGGCAACAATGTTCAGCAGGGCCGGCAGATCGACGCCGGTTTTCACGCCCATGCACGCAAACATGTGCACGAGTTCTTCGGTGTTCACGTTGCCGCTGGCACCGGGCGCGTACGGGCATCCGCCCAGGCCGCCGACCGCCGCATCAAAGCGCGTGATGCCGGTTTGCCAGCCCGCGACGGCGTTGGCCAGGGCCATCCCACGCGTGTTGTGCAGGTGCAGGGTAAGTGCGATATCGGGTCCCAACGTGTGCGCCGCCTGCTCGCACAGCGCGGCAACCTGATTGGGATAGGCCATGCCGGTGGTGTCGCATAGCGTGATGCCGCAGGCGCCCGCGTCGACCAATTGCGTGGCCAACGTCATCACGTCATCCGCCGCGATATCGCCCTCGAAAGGACAGCCGAATACGGTAGACAACGACACGTTGCAGGGCACATCGCCGTGCGTGCGCGCGTGCTTCAAGATGGCGAGCAGCTCGGCCAACGATTGCTCGCGCGTCATGCGCAGATTGGCGCGGTTGTGCGTTTCGCTGGCCGACATGACCAGATTCATCTCATCCACACCCACTTCCATGGCGCGCTCGAGGCCGCGCACATTGGGGATCAATGCGGTGTAGATCGTGCCTGGCGCGCGTTTAATTCGGCGCAAGACATCCTGCGCATCGGCCAGCGCCGGGATGGCCTTGGGCGAGGTCATGCTGCTGACTTCGATGCGTTTGAAACCGCAGGCCGACAAGGCATCCACGAACGCGACCTTGTCGTCCGTGGCTACGAATACGGGTTCGATCTGCAGGCCGTCGCGCGGGCCGACTTCGTTGACTTCGATGAGGGCGGAACCGCGGTTCATGCGATGACTCCTGCTTGGCGCAGCTTGGCGATGGTGGGCTCGTCGATACCGGCTTGGCGCAATACGGCATCGGTGTGCTCGCCGAGTACCGGCGCACGATGGCGAATGGCGCCGGGATTGTGCGAGAGCAACGGGAAGACGGCGGGCATATCCACTTCGGCGCCGGCGGCCGACGTGATGTGTGCGATGGCGGCACGCGATTGAAAATGCGGGTCTTGCGCGATGTCTGCAACGGAGTAGATGCGGCCTGACGGCACGCCCGCTTCGCGCATGGCGGTGAGGATGCTGTCGATATCGCGGGTGGAGGTCCAGGCGGCGATGGCGGCATCGAGTTCCACCACGCGGGCCGCGCGGCCATCATTGCGCGCCAGGCCGGGATCGGCGGCGAGATCGGGGCGGCCGATCATCTGCATGAGGCGCGTGAAAATGCCGTCGCCATTGCCTGCGATCAGCACGAAGGTGCCGTCGTGGCTGGGATAGGCGTTCGACGGCGCGATGCCGGGCAACGCGGCGCCAGCCGGTTCGCGTACCGCGCCAAACACCGAATATTCGGGCAGCAGGCTTTCGGTCAGGTTGAAGATGCTTTCGTATAGCGCGGCATCGATGACCTGGCCTTCGCCACCGCGCGCATCGCGTTCGTACAGCGCGAGCAGCACGCCCAGTGCACCGTGCAGGCCGGCAATGGTGTCGCCCAACGACAAGCCGGCACGCACCGGGGCACGGCCCGGTTCGCCGTTGAGATAGCGCAATCCCGCCATGGCTTCACCGATGGCGGCAAAACCCGGCTCTTGCGACTTGGGACCCGTTTGGCCGTAGCCCGAAATGCGCAACATGATCAGGCGCGGATTGAGCGCGTGCAGCGTTTCCCACGACAGGCCCCATTTTTCCATGGTGCCCGGGCGGAAATTCTCGATCAATACGTCGGCTTGCGCAGCCAGCTCACGAACGACCGCCTGGCCTTCAGGCTGGCGCAGATCCACACACACGGATTGCTTGCTGCGCGACTGCGATTCCCACCAGACCGACGTGCCCTCGTGCAGCATGCGCCACTTGCGTAGCGGATCGCCGTTGCCGGGGGGCTCGATCTTGATGATGTCGGCCCCGAAGTCGGCCAGCGTCTTGGCGGCGAACGGGCCGGCAATGAGTTGGCCCAACTCCAGCACGCGAATGCCGGACAGAATCTGGCGCGCCATGATGTCTCCGAATAGTTGGAATCGTTATGGAGAAGAGTGTGCACGAGCGCCGCTTGGGGCGGAATGGACGATCGGCGAAGGGGGCTTTCGCGATCCGCGAAAGCTAAGCGCCATTGGGTAACGCGTCTCGACGCGACGCACTCAGGTCAGTCGTCCACCCGTAACGTCGTCCTAGGCCTGGTAATCATCCCATTGCCCGAAGTTTGGCCCGTTGTCCGCGGTTAGGCCCCTTGCCCAAAGTTAGGCCCATTGCCCGCGGACGAGCATGTTGTCCGGCAGGGCAGTAGGTTGCCTGTCACTTACCCCGTTGCCCTCAAGTGCGCCAGGAGCAACCGCGCCGGCACGGCAAGCGCCTCCAGATCGCGCACGCCGAGCAGCAGGCCGCGGTGCGCCCATTCGTCGGTGAGCGCAATGAGCTTGAGCTGCATCGAGCGCGCATGGGGCTCGGCGGCGATGCGCGGCAGGATACCCACGCCGCGCGTGGCGCCGACCATGCGACAGATCGCGTCGAAGCTGCGCACCTGGATGCGTAATGTGATGGTGCGGGAGAGCCGGGTGCTTTCCGCGGCCAGTCGCAAGGCCAACGAGGTTGCGGGCGGCAGACCCACATGGTCGTAGTCCAGCGTGTCGACGAAGGCCACGCGCGGGCGGGTGGCCAAGGGGTGCGCTTCGGGAACGACGACAACCAGTTCGTCCTGCCGATAAGGAAATGTGACCAGGTCGCCGGACGGCATCCGGTCGGCAAAGATGCCGATATCGGCGCGGTTGTCATGTACCGCGGCCACCGCTTCGTCGCTGTTCTGTTCTTCGAGATCGATGCGTACGGCCGGGTGTTCGGCCATGAAGCGCGCCAGGTCGTCAGGCAGGAATTGCGTGATCGAGGAGGTGTTGGCCGCGATCCGTACCTGCCCCCGCACGCCATCGGCATAGTCCGACAACGTGCCGGCCAGTTGCTCCACTTCCTTCAACACCCGTTGAGCATGGGCCAGGCATGCCAGCCCGGCATCGGTGGGTTGCACGCCGCCTGCGCTGCGATACAGCAAGGTGGTGCCCAGCGCAGCTTCGAGATCGGAAATGCGCTTGCTGGCTGCACCCACGGCCAGATGCACATGGCGCGCGCCGGCCGAGATGCTGCCCAAACGGGCAACGGCCACGTACAAAGACAAGGTGACGAAATCGAGGCGGGCGAGGTTCATGAGACGGGTTGGCAGACGCCGCTTTGTCGCGGGCGTTTACAAGTGGATCACAATGGTAGCGCGGCGCGCTTCTACAATAGAGGCGGAAGCGCTCATGCAGGGTGCCAGGAGAAGTAACGATGCAAGTCCGCGCCTTATCGCGAGTGTTGGGGGTTGCCGTATTTACGGTGGCGATGGCCGGTTGCGCCACGCAAACGGGTCGGGCGGAAGCCGATGGGCCTGCGGCTGCCAACGCCGCCACGACGTCGGATTCTCTGGCGCAGACCAGTTGGGAGCTGACCAGCTGGAAAAATCCGGACGGCAGCATTCGTGCGCTGACCACGCCTGCGGGCGGTGAGCCGATTCATATCGATTTCCTGGTGCGTCAACGCGATTACCGCGTGGCCGGATTCTCGGGCTGCAATCGCTACATGGGTGGCTACAAGCTCGAAAAAGGCCGCATGACGATCACTGCGCCCACCAGTACCCGGATGGCCTGCTCGGACGCCGCTCGCAACGCGTTGGAAGTGTCGTACATGCAGGCGCTGCGCAAGGTGTCGAAGTTCGCGCTCGATAACGCAGGCGCGCCGCGTCAAATGACGTTTACGATTTCCGATGGCGACGTGCTGACGTTCACACGCCGCGCCGACCCCTCCAACCGGGATTGACCATGACGCGCACACGCTCGCTGCGAACGCTTGCTTTGGCGGCGCTGTGTGCGTCCCTGGCCGCCTGCGCTTCGTCTTATAACGGTCGCAACGATGTGGTGCCGGCTGCGCGCTTTCAGCCGGCCGAGGCCTCGGATTACCTGACGCAAACGGCGTGGGAGCTTGCGCGCTGGACCAGCGTAGGCGGCGCGCCGCGCGCGATTCCTACGCCTGCAACTGCTCGCCCTGCCACGGCGGCACCGCTGCCCGCCGCCACGCGCAAGATGAGTGCGGCCGCTGCCGCCAAAACCGGCAAGGCTGCAAGCCGCTCGGCGTCGTCAGCAGCGGCCAAACCGGTCACGCCCGACCTGGGTAGCCGGCCCCTGACCATCGCATTCACGCACGCGCAGGGACAACGCCGCATCAACGGTTTCGCCGGTTGCAACAGCTACTCCGCCGACTACACCGTGGCCAATGGGTTGTTGATTTTGACCGCCCAGCCCGCCGCCACCATGATGGCGTGCGCGTCGCCGGCAACTTCGGCTCTTGAGCGGGATTATCTGGCGGGGCTGACCCGCATCGTGGCGTCTTCCGTGGATAACTACGGCAGCCCGACGCGACTGACGCTGACGCTCGATAACGGCGACATCCTCGATTTTGCGCGGCGCCAGGACCCGGCCGCAGGGGGGCAGATGGGCGCCACCAAGCTGGTGTATGTGAATGCGCAGCGCGCGCCTTGCTCGACCGGCGTGATGCAAACGACCTGCTATCAGGTGCGCGATAACGAAAGTCAGCCCTGGCAGCTTTGGTATGGCGAGATTGCGGGCTTCGATTATCGGCCCGGTGTGATCTATCGCATCAGCGTTACCGAAACCACGGATGCCAACCCGCCGCAGGATGCGATTGCCACGCGTTGGGTGCTGGATCGAATCGTTGAACGGCAGGTGGTGGGGTATTGAACTACCCGGCCGATGCTGGCGAGCATCGCGGTCGCGACTTGAGCGGGTATCGGCGGTGTGACCTGGCGGCGTAATCGGGGTCGTGGCTGAACAGGCAGTCAGGGTCGCGACTTGAAACGGGAATCGAAGTCGTGACTTAAAATGGTGCGCTTCGCCGCCTTTGCAAGGCAGCTTTTCGTATGCGTACCGCTCATGTCCGACCCTATCGTCAATATCGCCGCCTATAAATTCGTCACCCTCAACGATCTGCCCGCCTGGCGCGCGCAGTTGGTGGACGAGACCGCAGCCTGTGCGTTGAAGGGCACGATTTTGCTGGCGCCAGAGGGCATCAATCTTTTTCTTGCGGGCAGTCAAAGCGGTATCGACAGCTTCATGGCTGGCCTGCGCGCGCGCCCTGAGTTTGCCGATCTTGAGCCCAAATACAGCACGTCGGACAGTACGCCGTTTCGCAAGATGCGCGTCCGGTTGAAGCGCGAGATCATCCGCATGGATCACCCGGCGATCAAGCCGGAGTCGGGCCGCGCGCCCAGTGTGGATGCCAAGACGCTGGCGCGGTGGTTGGCCGAGGGCCGTGACGATCACGGCCGTCCGATCGTGATGCTCGATACGCGCAACGCCTTTGAAGTGGATGCCGGCACGTTCGAGAACGCCATTGACTGGCGCATTGACCGTTTTACCCAGTTTCCTGATGCGCTGCGCGCGCACCGCGAGGAGCTTGCCGGCAAAACGGTGGTGAGCTTTTGCACCGGCGGGATTCGCTGTGAGAAAGCGGCGCTGTTGATGGCCGAGGAAGGTATCGACAACGTGTACCAGCTCGAAGGCGGCATCCTTAAATACTTCGAAGAAACCGACGGCGCCGGGTATCGCGGCAACTGCTTCGTGTTCGACGACCGCGAAACGCTGGACCCGGGATTGGCGCCAGCGCGGCTGACGCCGTAGTGCTTATCCCACGCGCATGCCGAAGGTTCGCGTGGGTGAAGTCACGCACTCTCTTTCAGTTGGCTGCTGAACGACACGCCGAGGGCATCCAGTACTTTGCGCAGGGTTCGATAATGCGGATTGGCGCCGGGCGCTAGCGCTTTATAAAGTCCTTGACGTCCCAAGCCTGTTCTTCGCGCAATGTCGCTCATCCCGCGTGCACGCGCGACAGTCGAAAGCGCCGCTAGGAAGACGTCCGGATCATCGTCTTTCGATGCCAGCTGAAGATACTCAGCGATGGTCGCGTCATCATTCAGAAAGTCTGCTGCGTCGAACGTTCGAATGTCCAGAGCGTTCGATAGCGGACGGAAAAACGGCCGCTATCGCGGCCGTTTTCAGTGCATCGATGTTGGGATCAACCTTATCCCACGCGCATCCCCGGCTTGGCACCAGTGAACGGTTCCAGCACATAGATGCCGGGTTCGGCCTTGCCGTCGGCGTGGCTGGCGGCCAGCACCATGCCTTCCGAGACGCCGAACTTCATGGTGCGCGGTGCCAGATTGGCGACCATCACCGTGAGCTTGCCGATCAGATCTTGCGGCTCGTACATCGATTTGATGCCTGAGAACACATTGCGATGACGGCCTTCGCCCACGTCCAGTGTGAGCTGCAGCAGTTTCTTGGAGCCTTCGACAGCCACGCAGTCGACGATCTTGGCAATGCGCAAGTCGATCTTCGCGAAGTCATCGATGGTGATGATGGGGGCGATCGCTTCGCCACCGGGTAGGGCGCCGTCTGCAGCGACCGTGCCCTCGGTGGCGGCGGCGCTGGGTGCGGCGGCTTGCGCCGGTTTGGCTGCTTTTGCTGCCGTGGCGGCTGCCGTGGCGCCCGCGATCACCGCGCCGGCTGGCGGCTCGAACAGGTCGTCGAGCATTTTGGGATCGACCCGCTGCATCAAGTGCTTGAACGGCGCGATGGCCTGCGGCAGTTGCCCGGCATCGGTCCAGACGAAGGGTTGCGCGGCGCCGAACAGTTCTTGCGCAACGCGGTCGGTAAGGGTGGGCAGCACCGGCGTGAGCATGACCGACACCGCCTTGAAGCCGGCCAGTGCGCGCGAGCAGATGTCTTGCAACTGGGCGCGCGTGGCGTCGTCGGCACCCTCGATGCCCTTGGCGAGCAGCCACGGCTGCGCGGCGTCGAACGCTTGGTTGATGCGGTCGGCGTAGGCCATGATGTCGCGGATCACGCGACCGAATTCGCGCGCTTCGAAGCCGGCGCGAATGCTGTCGGCCAGCGCAGTCTGCTCTTGCACCATCGCATCGGTATCGCCCACGAAGGCCAGTTTGCCGTCGAAGTGCTTGGTGACGAAGTTGGCAGCACGGCTGGCGATGTTGACGTATTTGCCGACCAGATCGCTATTGACGCGGGCGATGAAATCGTCCGGATTGAAGTCCAGATCCTCGACGCGTGCGTTGAGCTTGGCGGCGATGTAATAGCGCATCCATTCGGGATTCATGCCCAGGTCGAGATAGCGCAGCGGCGAGATGCCGGTGCCGCGGCTCTTGGACATCTTTTCGCCGCTGACGGTGATGAAACCGTGCACATTGAGCGCGTCAGGCGTCTTGCGGCCAGCGAACTTGAGCATCGCAGGCCAGAACAAGGCGTGGAAGTAGATGATGTCCTTGCCGATGAAATGCACCTGCTCGGTGGTGCCGGCGGGGTCGAGCAGGGCGTCGAAATCCAGCCCCTTCACTTGGCAATAGGCCTTGAGCGAAGCGAGGTAGCCCACCGGGGCATCCAGCCAGACGTAGAAATACTTGCCCGGCGCGTCGGGAATCTCGATGCCGAAGTAGGGCGCATCGCGGGAAATATCCCAGTCGCCCAGCTTGGCTTCACCATCTTCGCCGCCCAGCCACTCGCGCGTCTTGGCGAGCACTTCGGATTGCAGGCGCTTGGCACCCACGGCATTGCTGCCCGTGGTCCAGTCTTGCAGGAAGGCGACGCAGCGCGGATCGGAGAGCTTGAAGAAGAAGTGCTCCGACTGCTTGAGCACCGGCGTGGCCTTGGTGAGCGTCGAGTAGGGATTGATGAGGTCGGTGGGCGCATAGACGGCGCCACAGACTTCGCACGAATCGCCGTATTGGTCTTTGGCGTGGCACTTGGGGCATTCGCCCTTGATGTACCGATCAGCCAGGAACATGCCTTTGACGGGATCGTAGAACTGTTCGATGGTGCGGGTGTCGATCAGGCCGGCTTCGCGCAGGGCGCGATAGATATCCTGCGACAAGGCGACGTTTTCGGCCGAATCGGTGCTGTGCCAGTGATCGAAACGGATATTGAAGCCGTTCAGATACTTCGGGCGTTCGTCGGCATAGCGGGCCACCAACGCTTGCGGCGTGATGTTTTCGCTTTCGGCCTTAAGCATGATCGGCGCGCCGTGCGCGTCATCGGCGCCCACGAAGTGCACGGTGTGCCCCGCCATTCGCATCGACCTCACCCAGATATCGGCCTGGATGTATTCCATGATGTGGCCGATGTGAAAGGAGCCGTTGGCGTACGGCAGTGCGGTCGTAACGAATAGAGTGCGAGACATGTGGCGGATCAACGAGTAAGACGTCAACCCGCTATTTTAGGGCACGAAATGCAACCGGTGCGAAAGGCGGGCCGGTCGCGCCCCAAATCGGACGATTTCTTCATGCGCGGCGCACGAAAAATGATATTGCGCTCAATGCATGAGCGCAATGCAGTCCGGTTTACTGAACTTCGCGCACCTCGACATCAATGATGTCTTTGCGGGGCGTTTTGGGGGTAGCTTGGCGAGCGAAGGGACCCTTGGCGGAGAAACCGCCGGCTGCGTCGCCGAAGCCGGGCTTTTTCTGGCCGCCACGGCGCTGATCCCAATAGGCGCGTACGCCGAAGGGCTTGCCGCGAACGCGGGCCACGATATAAAGGACGCCCACGGCGATTGCGGTGGAGATCATGAAGATCAGCGCCATGCCCATGCCGATCACGGCAAGCATGGCGAACAAGACGCCCTGTACTAAGCGAGAAATCGTTTGAGTCATGAGAGTATGAGCCTCGATGGCGGGATTGGTTCCCACGATCCGCTATCCTTAGGGGATTGCCATCGCTGCGAATATGAAGTTGTCTACGGAACCATAGTGACATGAGTTTGACGATCGAACAAATACGGGATGCGTTACGCACTGTGACCGATCCAGAAACAGGAGACGGCTGGGCGTTTTCCGTGGATGCGCGCGACGTGCAGCAAGCGGGCGATAGCCTCAAGATCGCTGTGGCGCTTGGCTATCCGGTCGGTGAGGCCACGCGAGTAGCTTTGTCGCAAGCCGCCAATGCGGCGCTGGTTCAAGCCGGCGCTGCGGACGCGCAGGTGTCGATCCGTTGGAAAGTTGCGACGCACGCGGTGCAGCGCGGCTTGAAGCCGCTACCCAATATCCGCAACATCGTGGCCGTGGCCTCCGGCAAGGGGGGGGTGGGCAAGAGCACGACTGCAGCTAATCTGGCGCTGGCGTTGGCGGCCGATGGAGCGTCGGTCGGGATACTGGATGCCGATATCTACGGGCCCAGCCAACCGACCATTCTGGGCATCGACGGCCGTCCGGAAAGTACCGATAACAAAACCATGGAACCCTTGATGGGCCATGGGTTGCAGGCCAATTCGATCGGGTTTTTGATCGATCCCGAGTCGCCCGCCATCTGGCGCGGGCCGATGGTCACCCAGGCGCTCGAGCAGCTTTTGCGTCAGACCAACTGGCGCGATCTGGATTACCTGATCGTCGACATGCCGCCGGGCACGGGCGACATTGCCTTGACCCTGGCACAGAAAGTGCCTGTGGTGGGCGCGGTCATCGTCAGTACGCCGCAGGATCTTGCTTTGCTTGACGCGCGTAAAGGGCTGAAGATGTTCGAGAAGGTCGAAGTGCCCATCCTGGGTGTGGTCGAAAACATGTCGATCCACATCTGCTCCAACTGCGGTCACGCCGAAGCCATTTTTGGCGAAGGCGGCGGGCAACGCATGGCAGCGCAGTACGACACCCCCTGGCTGGGCGGCTTGCCGCTGACGATGTCGATTCGCGAGCAGGCCGATGCGGGCAACCCGACGGTCGTGGCCGCGCCTGATAGCGAGGCGGCTGCAGCGTATCGCAAGATCGCCCGCCGTGTGGCCATCGGTGTGGCGGCGTTGCCGCGCGACCGCGCTGGTATGTTTCCGCCGGTCGTCGCCGCGTCTTAATCGTTATGCACTGGAAGACCCACTCCACCTTCGCCTTGGTGCTGGCCCTTTGGGGCAACGCGGTTTACGCCAAAAAGCCCGAAATCGTGATCGATCCGGGCGGCGTCACGCCGCAGTCTTTGCAAGTCATCACGCAAGCGGTCAATGTGATCGCCACGCAAGCTGAGGATCAGGACGGGGGCGAAGCCGATCGGTTGCGCCGCCGCGCCCGCGACGCCACGCAAACGGCGCTCACCACGCAGGGTTATTTTGCGTCCGAGGTCACGCTCGAGCCCGATACCGACGCCCTCGGTGAGACCTGGAACATCAGCATCAAGGCCGGCAAGCGCTCGACGATTGCCGGCGTGGATCTCACCTTTGCGGGCCGCATTACGGGCGAGGATTACGCCGAGCGGATCGCGACATTGCGCCGGGCGTGGCTGCTGCCCGAAGGACGGCCCTTCATCAATGCCGACTGGAACAAAGCCAAGTCCGAGCTGCTCAATGCGGTGTCGAGCAAGGATTTCCTGCTGGCCCGGATGACGTCTTCCGAGGCCGCAGTAGACCCGGACGCAGGCGAAGTGCGGCTGCGAGTGGATATCAACAGCGGGCCCGCCGTCAAAATGGGCGAGCTCGAAACCACCGGGTTGAAGCGAGTACCCGATTCCTTGATCGGGCGCTATATCCGCTATCGGCCGGGCGCCGCCTACGATCAGGACAAGCTGGATACCTGGCAGCAGGATTTGCAGGGCACGTCGTTTTTTCGCGGCGCTTTCGTGTCGCTTCAGCGGCCCGGTGGTCCGGATATGTCGCCCGAAGCCGGCGAGGCGCCTGACGAACGGGGCAATGCACGCGATGCCCAGCAAGCGGCCGCCGGACCGGCCAAGGATGGTTTATCGGTGGGCGGGCAGGATCCTACGTCGCCCCGCGGCGATGCGCGGGTTGCGGGCGGACGGGACGGGCGGGCCGCGGAAGCGGTCGATCCCAACGGTGAAATTACCTTGCCGGTGCGCGTGCGGGTGGTCGAAGCGCCGCCCAAGCGGCTGTCGGCATCGATCGGCGTGGACGACAGCGCCGGCGTGCGGCTCGAAACGCAGTACCGCCAAAACGTCGTGCTGGGGCAACCCGTTACGCTTGAAACCGGCATTGGCCTGGATCGGCTGCGTCAGCGGGCCTACGCCGATATCGGCTTGCCGCCCGACGAGAAGGGCAATAAAGACAGCGTGGGTGTGCTGGCCGACCGGTCGGATATCGAGGGCCTGAAGGTGACGCGGTTTGCGCTGGGTGCCACGCGTTTGCGCGAACGGGCGGCCGGCGACGGTAGCCGGGTCGAATACGAAAATCGGTGGGGTTTGCTTGCCGCACACGACCGCATCGAAATCGATGGCGAAAAGCCTTACACCCTGCCCACGTTGACCGCGACGGCCGAATGGCTGCGCCGCGACGTCAATAGCAAATACGATCCGCGCGAGGGCAATCTGATTTCCTTGGGCACCGGCGTGGGCGTCACCCTGGACAACGGCGAACCCTTCACCCGGGTGCGCGCCCGTGCGCAAAAGTGGTGGCCGATCGGCGAGCGCGACGTGCTGACGACGCGCGCCGAAGTGGGCAAGGTGTGGTCGGCCGCGCGGGTCAGCGTGCCTGACGATTTCGGCTTCCGTACCGGTGGGGCCCGATCGATCCGGGGTTATCGCTATCAAAGCATCGGCACCAAACGGGGCGATGCCACGGTAGGGGCGCCCGCGCTGGCGGTAGCCAGCGTTGAATACGACCACTATTTCGACGAGCGATTCGGGGTAGGCGTATTCGTGGACGCCGGCGATGCCGCCGAGTCGTTCGGCGACATGAAAATGGCCATTGGCTACGGCGTGGGTGGACGGGTGCGCACGCCCGCCGGGCCCCTGTTTCTTGACGTGGCCTGGGGCCAGCGCGAACGCGATCTCCGGCTGCACTTCTCCTTGGGTCTGGCGTTTTGAATGGATTGAGCAAACTGCTGCGGCGGCTTCTGGTATGGACGCTGCCCGCGATGGTGCTGTTGTTGGCAGTTGTGCTGGGGTTCGCATTCTGGGCGATGGGTACCCAAACAGGCACCCGGATACTGCTCACGACCGCTGCCAGTCAGCTGGACGGTGAAGCGGTGGGCGTGTCCGGCACGCTGCTCGATGGCGTCTCGGCGCAGCGCCTGGCGATCAAGCTGCCGGGCGTCGATGTGGCGATCGACGATCTGAATCTCGTCGTGGATTGGAAGGCGCTCAATGCCCGACGCGTGCATGTGCGGGCGTTGTCCGCCAAAACCTTGACGGTGGCCCTGTCCGATACCGATAAGCCCGCTGAGGAAGACACGGCATCTTCGGGGCCGCTGTCGTTGCCGGTGGATATCGCGGTCGACCGCCTTGCCATCGATCAATTCAATTTCACGCAAAACGGTCAGCCCTTGCCCGTGGCGCTCAGCCGGTTGCAAGCCACGTTGGCGGCCAATGGCAATGGCGCGCAACTGCGGGTGAACAGCCTGCATATCGATCATCCGATCGCCAAGACCGATCTTCAAGCCGAAGTGAACCTGGCGTCGCTTAACGATCCGTACCCGTTTGAGGCGCGGCTTATCGCGGCGGCGACCGGCATCGGCGCTGATTCGCCGTTGTGTCTGGATCAATATCTGGATCCGGCTGGGCGTGCCCTGGCGCGCGACAAGGACGGCAAGCCGATCAAGGCCGGCGCGCATGCGATCGATGGCAAGACAGTCGAAGGTAAGCCTGCGGTGAAGTCCAATCCGGCGGCGGGTAAATCTGCTGCCACGGGTAAGGCGGCGACGGCGAAGCCTGCAACAACGAAAGCTGCGGCGGGCAACCCTGCCGCCACAGGTAAATCGGCCACCGGCAAACCGGCGAAGGCCGCCGCGCAGTCGCCTCGCGACCGGTATCGCGCAATGACCGCCACGGCAGCGGTATACGACGCGGCGCTGATCGCGCAGCCTATCGCTCAGGTCCCAGGCCAGGCGGCTGGCAGCGATGGGGCACCTTCCGCGACGGCTGCAACGGGCGCGTCCTGCCCTGCAGTCGTCACCGTTCACGCAAACGGCTCGCTTGACGCCTTGACCGTCAAGCTGGATGGCGAGGGATCGGGCCTCACATTGGCTGCAAACGCCGACCTGACGCCGCGCGGGTTGTTTCCGTTGCGCCGCGCCGACGCCGCCGTCAACTTGGCCGATGGCTCCGGTCTCACGGCGCAGGTCGACTGGACCACCGAACAAATGGAAGGCTTCGTGCGCGACGTGCTCAAGGGTACGGTCGCGACCCGTCGTCTCGATGTGGCGCGCCTGGCGGGCGGCGCGATGCCGCAGGCGTTGTTGACGACTGACCTGGCGTTTTCAGCCGAACTGCGCGATCAATCGACGTTGCAGCGAGCCCAGGTCGACCTCACCGTGGCTGAGGGCAGCCGCTGGAACAAGCAGCCGTTGGCCGGCAAAGTGGCTGCGCGCGTGGCCACTGACGCGCTCGCAGCCCCTGCGGCCGCCGGACAGGCGCAGAGCGCAGAAGCCGAAGCGTTGGCGGGTTTCCGCATCGATAACGTCGACATCGATTTGAAGCTTGGGCCCAACAAGGTGCAGGCGCAGGGCAGTCTGGGCGCCACCGAAAGTGCGATTACGCTGGCGGCGACGGCGCCCCGGCTTGACGCGTTCTGGCCCGATCTGCCGGGCGGCGCGGATTTGAAAGCCAAGCTTGCCGGCACGATCGCGGCGCATCAGGGCGAATTGACCGCGCGCTACACGCCGGCCAACGTGCGTGAAAACGCCTTGGGCCGCGCGCGCGCCGATGCGGCGCTGGCATTCAGCGGGGGCTGGGGCAAGGGCGCCGGCACGGATGCGCAAGCCGCCTTGGTAGGCTGGCGCGGTCAGTTGTCGAAACTCACGGCATCGCATGCGGGATTCGATCTCGGCATCGCGCGCCAGATCGAGGTGGCCTTCCTGCCGGACGCACAAGCGCCGCAATGGCAGTGGCAGGTGGGTGCGGCGGAAGTGGGCATCGGCTTTCCCAACAAGCAGCGCATGACCCTGGCACACGCCGGTTCGCGCGGCGGCGCGGGCCGTTGGGAGACGGCGGGCCGCATCGATAACGCGATCGTGTCGCCCGCGTTGGTGGAAAGCATAATGCGCGCGGTCGATCCGGATGCCGCGCAGCAGGCGGCGCGCGAGCGGGGTCGGGTGAACGCGCGGCCCAGCGATGCGGCACGCAGCATTGGGCTGGATGCGTCGTGGGATCTGAAATTTGCCAACGCACTGTCGGGCAAGGCGCGCATCGCGCGTCGCAATGGCGATGTGATGATTCCGGGCGACCCGCCGATTCCGCTCAATCTGCAAGCCCTCGACGTGGATCTCGTGGCCAAGCCCACCAGTGGTGCAGGCAGCCGGGTGGATGCCACGATCAACGTGGCCACGGCCAAAATGGGCACGGTGAAAGGCAATGCCAGCGCCATGCTCAACGGCCTGGCGTTGGATGAAAAGCAGCCGCTGCGCGCCAAGCTGGATGCCAACATCGCCGATCTGGCCTGGGTGAGCCTCTTTACCGGCGACTCGATCGAGTTGGGCGGCGCCGTCACCGCCAGTATCGATACACAAGGAACGTTGGCCGGCCCGTGGCGCACCACCGGCACGATCCGCGGCAGCAAGTTGCGCGTGATCCGTATCGACGATGGCGTGCGCCTTTTCGACGGCACGCTCTCGGCGCGGCTTGAAGACAATACCGTCATCCTGGACAGCTTGCGGTTTCCCGCGTCGTTGCGGGTAATGCCGGACGAATGGCGCACGCGCACCTGGATTACCGAGAACGAAGGCGCCAAGGGCGGCTACATCGAGGCGAAGGGCCGGTGGAATCTAGTGGAGTCGGTGGGCAATGTGCGCGTGGACGTTCATCGTTTTCCGGCGCTGCAGCGTAGCGACCGCTACGCCATGATCTCGGGCGTGCTCAATATCGATGCCGCCTTGCCGCGGGTCACGATCACCGGCGACCTCACGGCGGATGCCGGATGGGTGAGCCTGGAAATCCTGCAAAGCGTGCCGTCGCTGGACGACGATGTGCGCGTGGTGCGGCCCGGCACGCAGACCACCGCTTCTGCCGGCGGCACGCCGATGCAGATGAGCATGAACCTCAAGTTCGACATGGGGCCGCGCTTCTACATCACCGGCATGGGGTTGGACGCGGGCTTGATCGGCAATATCCAGATCGTGATGGATGACGGCCGTCTGTCGGGCGTGGGCGCGCTGCGCACACGGGGCGGGCGCATCGAGGCCTATGGGCAGAAGCTGCAACTGCGGCGCGGCACGCTGACCTTCCAGGGGGCGTTGGATAACCCGATTCTGGATATCGAGGCGCTGCGCACCGGCGAGCAAGTCGAGGCGGGCGTGCGGGTGGTCGGCACGGCGCAGCGGCCGCGCATCGACCTGGTGTCCTATCCCGATGTGGACGATGTCGAGAAGTTGTCGTGGCTGATTCTGGGCCGCGGCCCCGATGAAAGCGGCGCCGACACGGCCTTGCTCCTGTCGGTGGGTACGGCGCTCCTGGGCGGCGGTGAACCGTTCTATCGGCGATTCGGGCTGGACGACGTGAGCGTACGATCCGGCGCGATCGGCAGTTCGGGCAGTTTGCTGCCCGATCGCACCGTGGCCGGCAACGTCAACCGCGACAGCGATAGCGATCTGGCCACGCAATTCCTGGTGGCGAGCAAAAAATTCGCCAATGGGATTACCCTGAGCGTGGAGCAGGCGATGGCCGGCTCCGAAACCGTGGGCCGCGCCAGCTATGCGTTGTCGCGCCGCCTGTCGGTCGATCTGAAGGGCGGCTCGGTCAATGGGCTGTCGCTGATTTATCGCACTTTTTTCAATGAATGAGCGCGCGCGGACCGCACCGCCGCCAACGATCGGCCCAGCATCGTTAAAATATGCGTCAACTAAGAAACGGGTTACCTCATGAGCATTAAAAGCGACCGCTGGATTCGTCGTGCTGCCGAAGGCGGCATGATCGAGCCTTTCGAACCTGGTCAGGTGCGTACCAACGCTCAGGGCGAGCGCATTGTGAGCTACGGCACGAGCAGCTACGGCTACGACGTGCGGTGCTCCAACGAATTTAAGATCTTCACCAACATCAACTCCACCATCGTCGATCCCAAGCGGTTCGACGAGAAGTCGTTCGTCGACTTCAAGGGCGATGTCTGCATCATTCCGCCGAACTCGTTCGCGCTGGCGCACACGGTCGAGTATTTCCGCATCCCGCGTAGTGTCCTGACCGTCTGCCTGGGCAAGAGCACCTACGCACGCTGCGGCATCATCGTCAACGTCACGCCGCTCGAACCCGAGTGGGAAGGCCACGTCACCCTGGAATTTTCGAACAGCACGCCGTTGCCCGCCAAGATCTACGCCGGCGAAGGCTGCGCGCAGATGCTGTTTTTCGAAAGCGACGAGGTGTGCGAGACGTCGTACAAGGATCGAGGCGGCAAATATCAGGGGCAGCGTGGCGTCACGTTGCCGCGCACCTGAAGCATTCGGATGCAAACCGCTGCACTCCTGCCGATGCCATTCGCCTCGGCGTTTCTATAATCGACTGTATGCCTATACAGGACCGATCGTAGGAGATAAGCGATGTTTGAATTTCTCAAGCGTGATTCCCAAGACGACACGCAACAGATTCAGGATGAATTTGTGGCGAACGTGCAGGCGGCGGCCGACGGTTTCGTGGCCGACTTCGCGCGCGACGATCTCGTGCTCGATTACGGCGCGGCCAGCCTGCGCGCGGTCGATATGCTGCTGGGACAGGCCTCCCTGGGCAAGCTCGAGCTGTCCAGCCTGCAGTCGCTGGGCGCCGCCTCTTATGTGTACGAAGTGGCGCGCCGCGCACACGGCGGCCTGTATGAGGTGTGCGACGACGACGATCCCGTGGTGCTCGTCACCGGCGAGCCCGACTTCGATGTGTGCCTGTGCGCCATTTCGAAAGTCGAGAAAGCCGCGCGCGGTACTGACCGGGGCGACTCGCTGCCCGAGTTTTATCAACGCTTCGCGGCCGGCGTCGCTGCACGCGCGTCCGAAGTGATTCGTTAGTGCCCCATTTCGCCCTTACTCTGCATTTGGCCCGCTCTCCGGCGGGCTCTCGTTTTTGCCGCACGCCTTTTGCGTGTTCATTGTCAGCGCACGGACACGATCGCGCTGTACACTCGCGTCCGTTTTGGCCTATCTCAGGAGCGCCCGCATGAAATTCCGCTTCCCCATCATCATCATCGACGAAGACTACAGATCCGAGAACGCCTCGGGTTTGGGCGTTCGCGCGCTGGCTTCCGCGATCGAAGCCGAGGGGATCGAAGTGGTGGGGGTGACGAGCTACGGCGATATGAGTTCCTTCGCCCAGCAGCAAAGCCGCGCGAGCGCGTTCATCCTGTCGATCGACGATGAAGAGTTCGATGCCGATTCGCCCGAAGATGTGGCCAGCGCCATCAAGAAACTGCGCTCGTTCATTGGCGAGCTGCGCTTTCGCAACGAAGAAATTCCGATCTATCTCTACGGCGAAACCCGGACGTCACAACATATCCCGAACGATATCCTGCGCGAGTTGCACGGGTTCATTCATATGTTCGAAGACACGCCCGAGTTCGTGGCGCGTCACATCATTCGCGAAGCCCGCAGCTACGTCGATCAATTGCCGCCGCCGTTCTTCCGTGAGCTGGTGAAATACGCCCAGGACGGTTCGTACTCGTGGCATTGCCCGGGTCACTCGGGTGGCGTGGCGTTTCTGAAGAGCCCTGTGGGCCAGATGTTCCACCAGTTTTTTGGTGAAAACATGTTGCGCGCCGACGTGTGCAACGCCGTGGATGAACTGGGCCAGTTGCTGGATCACACCGGCCCGATCGCCGAATCCGAACTCAATGCCGCGCGGATTTTCAACGCCGATCATTGCTACTTCGTGACCAACGGCACGTCCACCTCGAACAAGGTCGTCTGGCACGCCAACGTGGCCGCCGACGATATCGTGCTGGTCGATCGTAACTGCCACAAGTCGATCCTGCACGCCATCACCATGACGGGCGCAATCCCGGTGTTCCTGCGCCCGACACGCAATCACCTGGGCATCATCGGTCCGATTCCGCTCGCTGAATTCGAACCCGAGAACATCCGCAAAAAGATCGAGGCCAATCCGTTCGCACGCAAAGTGACGAACAAACAGCCGCGGATTTTGACGCTGACGCAAAGCACGTACGACGGCGTGATCTACAACGTCGAAATGATCAAGGAAAAGCTCGGCAGCTACGTCGACACCTTGCACTTCGATGAAGCGTGGTTGCCGCACGCCGCGTTTCACACGTTCTACAAAGACATGCACGCGATCGGTGTCGATCGGCCACGCAGCCCCGATGCCATGGTGTTTGCGACCCACTCCACGCACAAGCTGTTGGCCGGCATCTCGCAGGCTTCGCAGATCATTGTGCAGGAGTCGGAGAACCGCAAGCTCGATCGCAATATTTTCAACGAAGCGTATCTGATGCATACGTCGACCTCGCCGCAGTACGCCATCATCGCTTCGTGCGACGTGGCGGCTGCGATGATGGAGCCGCCGGGCGGCACCGCGCTGGTCGAGGAAAGCATCAAGGAAGCCATGGATTTCCGCCGCGCCATGCGCAAGGTGGAGTCGGACTACGGCAAGAACGATTGGTGGTTCCGCGTGTGGGGCCCGAATCGCTTGCCGGTGGATGGGATCGGCAACCGCGACGAGTGGCTGCTCGAAGCCAACGATCATTGGCACGGCTTCGGCGATCTGGCCGAAGGCTTCAACATGCTGGATCCGATCAAGGCCACCATCATCACGCCGGGCCTGGATATCTCTGGCGCTTTTGGTGAGACGGGTGTGCCCGCCGCGCTGGTGTCGAAGTACCTGGCCGAGCACGGCATCGTGATCGAGAAGACGGGTCTGTACTCGTTCTTCATCCTGTTCACGATCGGCATCACGAAGGGCCGCTGGAATACGTTGCTTACCGCCTTGCAGCAGTTCAAGGACGACTACGACCGCAACCAGCCGTTGTGGCGCATCCTGCCGGACTTCTGCCGCGAGAACCGCCGCTACGAGCGCGTCGGTTTGCGCGATTTGTGCCAGCAGATTCACGAGGCGTATCGCGCTCGCGACGTGGCGCGCTTGACGACCGAGATGTACCTGAGCGATATGGTGCCGGCGCTCAAGCCTTCCGATGCTTTTGCCCGCATGGCGCACCGCGAAGTCGAACGCGTCGAAATCGATCAACTCGAAGGCCGCGTGACCGGCGTGCTGCTCACGCCTTATCCGCCGGGCATTCCTTTGCTGGTGCCGGGCGAGCGGTTCAACCGCACCATCGTCCAGTACCTGCAATTCGCACGCGAATTCAACGAACGCTTCCCGAGTTTCGAAACGTATGTGCACGGCCTGGCGGCCGAAGTGATGCCTGACGGCCGCACGCGCTACTACGTGGACTGCTTGATCGAAGACTGATGTTCGACGTGGCCGTCATCGGCGCCGGGGCCGCGGGCATGATGTGCGCCGCGGTCGCCGGTCAGCGGGGCTTGCGCGTGGTCATCATCGACCACGCGGAAAAGCTCGCCGAAAAGATCCGCATCTCGGGCGGGGGGCGCTGCAACTTCACCAATCTGGGTACGTTGCCAGCCAATTTTCTCTCGGATAATCCGGCGTTTTGCCGCTCAGCCTTGAGCGCGTACACGCCGGAGGATTTCCTGCAGCTGATCAAAAGCCATCGCATCGCCTGGCACGAGAAGCATCGCGGACAGTTGTTTTGCGATACCTCCAGCGAAGCCATCATCGACATGCTGCGCGACGAGTGCCGCACCGGTGGTGTGCAGTGGCGGATGCCCTGTCGCGTAGACACCGTGGCTGCCACGCCCGATGGCTACGCGTTGCAGATGAACCAGGGCGCCATTGCCGCGCGCAAGCTGGTGATCGCGACCGGCGGCATGGCCATCCCGCAATTGGGTGCCACCGATTTCGGTCTCAAGCTCGCCCGGCAGTTCGGCCACAAGGTGATCGAGCCGCGCCCCGCGCTCGTTCCGCTCACATTCGAGCCCGAGGCCTGGAAACCCTTTGCCAGTTTGTCGGGCGTGGCGCTGGAGGCGCGCGTGGCCACCGGCGACAAGCGCGCGGGCGGGGCGTTTCTCGAAGACCTGCTCTTCACGCATCGTGGCCTCTCGGGGCCCGCGATCCTGCAGATATCGAGCTACTGGCAACCCAATACGCCCATCCGCATCGATCTGGCGCCCGGGGGCGACCTGGGTGCGGCATTGATCGAGGCCAAGTCGGGCAGCCGCCAGCAGTTGGGTACGGTGCTCGGGGGCCTGTGGCCCAAACGCCTGGCCGAGCAGTGGCTCGCGACGCCGTCGACTGCGCCCGCGCCCGACATGGCCGCGATGCGGCTGGCCGACGCGCCGGACAAGGTGCTGCGGCGCCTGGCCGATAATGTGCATGGGTGGTCGCTGACGCCAACGGGCACGGCCGGCTACAAAAAGGCCGAGGTGATGCGCGGCGGCGTGGATACGCGCGGCCTGGATCAGCGATCGATGCAATCGCGTACGCATCCCGGCCTGCATTTCATCGGCGAGGTGGTCGACGTGACCGGCTGGTTGGGCGGCTATAACTTCCAGTGGGCCTGGGCCTCGGGCGCAGCTTGCGGCCGGGCGCTGTGACTGTTAGGCGCAAGCACGGGCATCCGACTTGCGGCGTTTTGCTTATGATTTTTAGGCGGTTGCTTATGAGGGTCTAGATGAATGTCCGGGTGTGGAGCAGGGCGATACTTGCCTTGACCGGGCCCCGGCGCTTACCCTTGAGAGCGACCTTTTTGTTGAACGATATATAGGAGATGGAACATGGCTTATTCACTGCCGAAATTGCCCTATGACTACAAAGCGCTCGAACCCCATATCGATGCGCAGACGATGGAAATTCATTACACGAAACACCATCAGACCTATATCAACAACGTAAACGCTGCGCTGGAAAAAGCTGGCGTTGACGCACCCGCCGATGTGGAAGACCTGGTGGCCGGCATCTCGAAGCTGCCCGCCGACCTGCAAGGTCCGGTGCGCAACAACGGTGGCGGTCACGCCAACCACAGCCTGTTCTGGACCGTGTTGTCGCCTGAAGGCGGCGGTGCCCCGGACGGCGATCTGGCCAAAGCCATCGACAGCGATGTGGGCGGCCTGGACAAGTTCAAGGAAGCCTTCACGCAAGCTGCCCTCACGCGCTTCGGTAGCGGCTGGGCCTGGCTGTCGGTGACGCCGGCCGGCAAGCTGGTCGTGGAAAGCACGGGCAACCAAGACAGCCCGCTGGAAAAGGGCAACATCCCGATTCTGGGTCTGGACGTGTGGGAACACGCCTACTACTTGAAGTATCAAAACCGCCGTCCGGATTACATCGGCGCGTTCTTCAACGTGGTGAACTGGAAAGAAGTGGCCCGCCGCTTCGAAGCCGCCAAGGCTGGCAAGAAGAAGTGATGATCCGGTCCTGTCGCCACTGACGGCAGTCCGGCGTGTCGCGGCGCGTGCTGCGAAGCGCCGGGCGGCCCCGATCGGGGCGGGACCTGCAAGACCAATGGCCGGTGCAATCCGGCCATTTTTCATTTTGAGCGGGTGCACTTTCGCGGTATTCTTACGGGGCTGTCCACGTATGACGCGGGAGAGCGCTGGCCGGATGACGGCGCAGCCGCCGAAGGCGCAATTCGCCCAGAATCGCTCAGGCATCCGTTACCGCGTCGTGCTTTACCGTTTTGTCGCTTCAGGCGGTGAGGCAGCACTCTGGAGAGATCCGGCCGCCGTTCTGCCGCAAGGCAAACCGCGGACCGCGACGCCGAAGGTGCAAACCTGCCATCGCAAGCCGGCAGGGCAACTCTCAGGCAAAAGGACAGAGGGGCGGATAAACCGAGAGGTGACGCATGCGCGTCGCTCGCGGCCAACCAATCCCTCTGCGTGCGCCCACTCACGGCCACGCCGCTCCTGGAGTACCCCGACGATGTCCGCAGCCCCGCTCAAAACGACGCCCCTGGCCGATACGCATCGCGCGGCCGGCGCCCGCATGGTCGATTTCGGCGGCTGGGATATGCCGGTGGCCTATGGTTCGCAGATGGAAGAGCACCACGCCGTGCGCACTGACGCCGGCATGTTCGATGTGTCGCACATGCTCAACGTGGATGTGTCGGGCGACGGTGCCACGCGCTTCTTGCGCACGCTGATCGCCAACGACGTGGCCAAGCTGACGGCACCGGGCCGCGCGCTCTACAGCTGCATGCTCAATCCGCAAGGCGGCGTCATCGACGACCTGATCGTCTACTTCTTTACGCCCGATCGCTGGCGCGTCGTCGTCAATGCCGGTACGGCCGACAAGGACATCGCGTGGATGAAGCGCGTGGCCCAAGCCACGAATGCGAATGTGACGATCACCCCGCGCCGCGATCTGGCCATGATCGCCGTGCAAGGCCCGCAAGCGCGTGCGCGCGTGTTTGCGGCACGTCCCGATTGGACGGCCGCCAGTGAGGCGCTCAAGCCGTTTTCGGCCGCGATCATCGACGCCGATACGTTGGTGGCCCGCACCGGCTACACCGGTGAAGACGGCTTTGAAATCGTGTTGCCCGCCGACCAGGCGGCCACGCTCTGGAATGACCTTGCGGCCCTCGGTGTGCGGCCCTGCGGTCTGGGCGCGCGCGACACGTTGCGTCTCGAAGCCGGCATGAACTTATATGGTCAGGATATGGACGAGCTCGTTCATCCCGGCGAAGCCGGTCTCACGTGGACCGTGTCATTGAAAGACGCCGACCGTGACTTCATCGGCCGCCAGGCCATCGAGCAATTCCCCAAGCCCGTGGCCTTTGTCGGGCTCAAGCTGCAAACGCGCGGCGTGATGCGCGCCCACATGAAAGTAGAGACGCCCCAGGGGCCGGGTGAAGTCACCAGCGGCACGATGTCGCCTACGCTGGGCGTGTCGATCGCGTTCGCACGCGTGCCGGCCGGTGTGAAGGCCGGCGACACCGTTACGGTCGATATCCGCGGCACGGCCGTGCCGGCCACCGTGTGCGCCACCACGTTCGTGCGTCACGGCAAAGCTGTCGAAGCCTCGTAAACTCATTCACGCGGTACCGTAAAACGGCGGGACACGGTTGGATGAGCGGATGCCGAATCGCCAAGGTGGCGCAATCCACCTCGCAGGCGGGTCATCAGTCTGTCCCTGCGTGTGCCTGATCTGCTGTATCGCTACTTTTTTCTTTTCTCAGATTCTCGACTATTTACTGGAGTGCATTCATGACGCTGCCTACCGATCGCAAGTACACCGCTTCCCACGAATGGGTCAAGGCCGATGGCGATGCATTCGCCGTGGGCATCAGTGCCAGCGCGGCCGACCAACTGGGCGACCTCGTGTTCGTCGGTGAAGTGAAAGTTGGCGCGCAACTCAAGCAGGGTGCGACGGCCGGTGTGGTCGAGTCGGTGAAAGCCGCCTCGGACATCTACGCGCCGGTGGATGGCGAAATCGTCGCCTTCAATACCGCGCTGGAAGATAACCCCAGCCTGATCAACGAAGGCGCGCACGACGCGTGGATCTTCAAGATCAAGCCGACCAACGCCGCCGATGTGGATAAGCTGCTCGACGCCGCCGGCTACCAGTCGGTCGTCGACGCCGGCTGATTGAGAAGACGGCTGTCTTTCGCTCGATCGTTTCTCCGTTCGATCTTGCGATTGCGGTCCGTCTGAATGTGTTGCCCGCGCTTCGATGCCCGTTACCGGGCGTGGAGCGCACCTCATCGATTCATTGCCGTAAACCGTTCCCCTCGGATCGCCGCGCGCAGTCAGGCTGCAGCGAACCGATTACCGACACCTCGCCGCCATGCCCCATACGCTCGATACCCATTCCGATTTCATTCCTCGCCACATCGGGCCTTCGGCCGACGATCAGGCTCGCATGCTGGCGGCCGTTGGTGCCGACAGTCTGGACGCGCTGATCGAGCAGGTCGTGCCCGGCAAGATCCGGCTGACCACGCCGCTCGATCTGCCGGCGGCGCGCGACGAGGTGGACGTGCTGGCCGAACTCAAGCGTTTGGCCGGACAGAACAAGGTGTTTCGCAACTACATCGGCCAGGGCTACTACGGCACGCATGTGCCCAATGTGATCCTGCGCAATATTCTTGAGAATCCCGCCTGGTACACGGCCTATACGCCTTACCAGCCCGAGATTTCGCAGGGCCGCCTCGAAGCCTTGCTCAACTATCAAACGATGGTGACGGACCTGACCGGTCTGGATATCGCCAACGCTTCGCTGCTCGATGAAGGCACGGCCGCTGCCGAAGCAATGACGCTCGCGCGTCGTGGCGCCTCGTCGCAAAGCAATGTGTTTTTCGTCTCGCAGCACTGCCATCCGCAGACGATCGAAGTGGTGCGCACGCGTGCCGAAGCCTTGGATATCGAGTTGGTCATCGGCGACGAGAGCGCCGGTTTGCCGGACTGCTTCGGCGTGCTGCTGCAGTACCCGCACAGTCTGGGCGCGGTATGCGACTACAAAGCCATCGCCGATGCGGCCCATGCGCAAGGCGCGGTGGTGGCCTGCGCCACTGATCTGCTCGCGCTGGCGCTCTTGGCCGCCCCGGGTGCATGGGGTGCGGACATCGCCATCGGTTCGGCGCAACGCTTTGGCGTGCCGTTCGGTTTCGGCGGCCCGCATGCCGCGTTCATGGCCTGCAAGGATGCGTTCAAGCGCAATATGCCGGGCCGTCTGGTGGGCGTCTCCAAGGATGCACAGGGCAAGCCCGCGTTGCGTCTGGCACTGCAAACCCGCGAGCAACATATCCGCCGCGAGAAGGCCACGTCCAATATCTGCACGGCGCAAGTGCTGTTGGCCGTGATGGCCGGCATGTACGCCGTGTGGCACGGTCCGGTGGGCATTCGTCGCATTGCGCAGCGCGTGCATCGCTACACCGCCGCCTTGCGTGAAGGCCTCAAGCGCCTGGACGTGAAAGTGTTGAACGACACGTTCTTCGATACCCTGCTCCTGGAAACGGGTAGCGTGACGCCGGCCATGCTGGTCGCCGCCGAATGTGAGCGCATCAATCTGCGTCGCGTGGATGGCGCGCGGATCGCGGTGTCGTTGGATGAGACCGTGACGTTGAACGACCTGCAGGTGTTGTTGAACGTGTTCTCGTCGGGCTTCCAGAAAGACGATGTGAAGGTCGAAGTATCGGCCTGCGAAGCGTGCGCCGAAGGCGGCATCCCCGGTGCCGTCGCGCGCGAGGGCGAGATCCTGAGCCATCCGATTTTCTCGAGCATCCAGTCCGAAACCGACATGCTGCGTTATCTGCGCCGCCTGTCCGACAAGGATCTGGCGCTGGATCGCACGATGATCCCGCTGGGATCGTGCACCATGAAACTCAACGCCACCGCCGAGATGATTCCCATCACGTGGCCCGAGTTTTCGCAGATCCATCCGTTCGCACCCATCGATCAAAGCGACGGCTATCGTGCACTGATCGATAGCCTCTCGAAGGCCCTGTGCGAAATCACGGGCTACGACGCCGTTAGCCTGCAGCCCAACTCGGGCGCGCAAGGCGAGTATGCCGGCTTGCTGGCGATTCGCGGTTATCAACGCGCGCAAGGCCAGACGCAACGTAACGTGTGCCTGATTCCGTCGTCCGCGCATGGCACCAATCCCGCGTCGGCGCAATTGGTGGGCATGTCGGTCGTGGTCGTGGCGTCGGACGCCAACGGCAACGTGGACGTGGCCGACCTGCGGGCCAAGGTTGCGCAAGTGGGCGACAAGCTGTCGGCATTGATGATCACGTATCCGTCCACGCACGGCGTGTTCGAAGAAGCCGTGACCGAGATTTGCGAGATCGTGCACGAGGCTGGCGGCCAGGTGTACATGGACGGCGCCAACATGAACGCCATGGTGGGCGTGGCCAAGCCCGGCAAGTTCGGGTCCGATGTGTCGCACTTGAACCTGCACAAGACCTTCTGCATTCCGCACGGTGGCGGCGGTCCGGGTGTGGGTCCGGTGGCGGTGCGTGGCCATCTGGCGCCGTACCTGCCCGGCGTGCTCAATGCGCAAGGCAAGCTGCCCGGCGAATACGAAGTGGGTCCGGTGTCGGCGGCGCCCTACGGATCGGCCGGTATCCTGCCGATCCCGTACATCTACATCATGCTGATGGGCGCCGAAGGCTTGCGCCAGGCCACCGAAGTGGCGATTCTGAACGCCAACTATGTGGCCACGCGTTTACGCGATCACTACCCGGTGCTGTACACGGGCCGCAATCACCGCGTGGCGCACGAGTGCATTCTCGATTTGCGTCCGTTGAAAGAAACCAGCGGCATCACCGCCGAAGACATCGCCAAGCGCCTGATCGACTACGGCTTTCATGCGCCGACGATGAGCTTCCCGGTGGCGGGCACCTTGATGGTCGAGCCCACCGAATCCGAAGGCATCGCCGAGCTGGATCGCTTCATCGACGCGATGATTGCCATCCGTGCCGAAGTGGCTGCCGTGGAGTCGGGCGCCAGCGATCGCAGCGACAACGTGTTGAAGAATGCGCCGCACACCGCGCAGATGCTGATGGTGGAAGAATGGCATCACGACTACACGCGCGAATCGGCAGCCTATCCGTTGGCCGCGCTGCGCGAGGGCAAGTACTGGCCGCCCGTGGCACGCGTGGATAACGCCTACGGCGACCGCAACCTGGTGTGCGCGTGCCCGCCGATCGAGTCGTATTCGGAAGTTGACGCCGAGGCTTGATCGACGGCGAAAGGCATTGGCAGCGGGACATCACCGTTGCCGATGAACCTCTTCATGCATCGTTGCCCGTGAGCTGTTGACCACGCACTGCGATGTAATAAGGGCGAATCCTCATGATCGAGGATTCGCCCTTATCCATTACGCCGTCGTGGCTTCGTCCAACGGATAGATTGGCCGGCGCACGTTCTTGAAGCTGAGTTGGCTGTAGTCGGAGGTGGTCACGCCCACACCGGTGCAGGTGATGATCTCGGTCGCCATCGCGGCAAATCCGGCGCGCCAGTGCACCCGGCTCTTCAGCACCACATAGCGCTTTTGCAGCGGATCGATACCGGCCGAGATCAGGCAATTGATGTCGAACGGCTCCTGATGGCGCGACACCAATACGATCTCGACGCGGCCGGTATCGAGCACGACCGTCAAGCCCGTATCGTTGCGCACGCCCCGATACATCGGACCCCGATTGCGATAGGCACCATCGAAAATGAGTTTGACGCGCGCGGTCACCTTGAGCGGCGTATTGGGCACGCCCAGCGACGGCAACGGCACTTTGCCGCCGATATCCAGCGTGATGGTTTTGCCCACGCCGGCCGCTGCCGCCGTTTCGGCCGCTTCCGGATCGCACAGCGCATAGAACGCCACGTTATCCAGTTCCTGGCGCAGGATTTCGGCCAGCACCGCCGTGGTGTCCATGGTGCCGCCCGAGCCGGTGTTGTCGAAGTGATCGAGCAGGATCACCGGGCCTTCCTCGATCGCCTTGGCGCGCGCGATCGTCGGCGCGAGCGGTTCGGGATGAAACACCCACTGGTCGCGTCGCGTCCAGGCATCGTCCAGCAATTCATCGCGCAGGGCGCTGGCGCGGGCGGGGTCGCCGTCGGTGCAAATCACCGCGCTCAAGCCGGCTTCGCTGATGTCTGCGTGCGGAAAGCCGACGAAGACGGAGGCGGCCAGCACACTGCCCTCCTGCTCCCAGGCCGCGCATTTCTCCTGGAGCGATTTGTTGGGCTCGGCGTGCGTGCCCTGACACATGATGTGCGGCAACATCGGGCGATTGGCCCATGACATGACCGGCTTGATTTCACCTTTGAGCATGCGCACGATCACGTCGGCCGCGCGCACGCCGCTCTCGCGAATATCGACGTGCGGGTAGGTGTGAAAACCGGTGATCACGTTAGCGTGCGTCACGATGTCGTCGTACACGTTGGCGTGCATGTCGAGCGTGACGCCGATGGGCGTAGTGGGGTCGAGTTCGCGCACACGCTTGAGCAGATGGCCTTCCGCATCCTCGATGCCTTCGGCCACCATGGCGCCGTGCAGATCGAGCAGGATGGCGTCGAAGCCGCCGCGGGCCACTTCGTCCAGAATGCGCTTGCACAGCAGCTCATACGTGGCCGCATCGGTGGACGAGCTGGGCCAGGATTCGGCGGCTACCGGCACCACCATCTCGGCGCCTTCGCGCCGGGCGACTTCGATGTAGCCGCCCAGGCCGCTATCGGTGTTGCTGTAAGCCGCGATGGCGGCGTCGCCTGCGAGGATCTCGGGGTTGCCGCGAAAGAACCGGTTCAGCGGTGTGGGCACCGGCGAGAACGTATTGGTTTCGTGCTTGATCATGGCGAGCAGCCAGCGCATAGCCTGTTACCTCGGAGTCGATGGCGCCGTGGCCGGGGACATCCCGGCAATCGGCCTGAAGTGTTGGAAATCCCAATGCTGGCCGGGTGCGGCGGCGATCAGCGATCGGGTGTACTCGTGGGCCGGCGCCTCCAGCACTTGTGCCGTGGCGCCGTGTTCGACGACGCGTCCGGTCTTCATTACCAGCAAGCGGTCGCACAGTTGTGCCGCCACGCGCAGATCGTGCGTAATGAAGACGATGCCGATACCGGTGCGGGCGCGAATGGTGTCGATCAAGGTGAGCACCTGCGCCTGGATCGACACGTCGAGCGCCGACACCGCCTCGTCCGCGATCAGCACATCGGGTTCGAGCACCAGTGCGCGCGCCAGGCAGATGCGTTGCCGCTGACCGCCCGAGAACTGATGGGGATAACGGTCGAGCGCATCGCGTTCCAGCCCGACCTCGGCCAGCATGTCGCCCGCTTGGCGCATCGCCGTGGCGCGATCCACCCCTTGATTGCGCAGGCCTTCGATCAGCGATTCGCCAATGCGGCGGCGCGGATTGAGCGAGCGATACGGATCCTGAAAGACGATCTGCACGCGCTTGCGGTGCGGGCGCATGGCCGCGGGCGACAACTGGGCGATATCGGTGCCGCCCAGCACGATGCTGCCGGAGGTGGGCGTAATCAATCGCACCAGGCAACGTGCAAGCGTCGACTTGCCCGAGCCCGATTCGCCTACGACGCCGACGATTTCGCCGCGCTTGAGGTCGATGTCGATGTGTTCGGCGGCAACGATATCGCGACCACCGCCCAGCCAGCGCGGTTTGCGATCGGTGTAGCGGCGTCCCACATCGCGGGCGTCGAGCACGATGGGACCGTCCACCACTGCACGCCCGGGCGCTTTCAAGCTGGGGACGGCGCTGATCAAGCGGCGGGTGTAGTCCTCGACCGGCGCGGTGAGAATTTGATCGCGCGTGCCGGTCTCGACCAGCTTGCCGTGGTTCATGACCACGATGCGGTCGGCGATATCCGCCACCACACCAAAATCGTGCGTGATGAAGAGCACCGCCGTGCCGTGCTTATCTTGCAGCTCGCGGATCAGATCCAATACCTGGCGCTGCGTGGTCACGTCCAGCGCGGTGGTGGGCTCGTCGGCGATCAGCAAACGCGGCTTCAGGATGAGCGCCATGGCGATCACCACCCGCTGGCGCTGTCCGCCCGAAAGCTGGTGGGGGAAAGCGTTGTACAGGCGCTGGGGGTCGGGCAGATGCACCGATGCAAACATCTCGAGCACGGCTGCTCGGCGCGCGGCGCGGTCCATGCGCCGATGCAGACGCAGCACTTCGTCCACTTGCCGGCCCACGGTTTGCACCGGGTTCAATGCCGTCATCGGCTCCTGGAACACCATGCCCATATGGGTGGCGCGCAGCGCTTGCAGCCGCTTGGCCGACAACGTGGTGACGGTTTCGCCGTCGAGCACGACACTGCCGCCGGTGACCTTCAACGACCCCGGTGCCAGCAGCCCCATCACCGACATGGCCGTGACGGACTTGCCCGAGCCGGATTCGCCTACCACGCACACGGTTTCGCCGGCGGCGACGGTGAACGACACGTTTTCCACCACGTCGCGTCCGCCGCGAATCGCGCGCACGGTGAGATTGCGGATATCGAGGATGGTATCGCCGCGCGTCATGGCCGTTGCTCCATCTTCGGGTCGAGCGCATCGCGCAAGGCGTCGCCCAACAGATTGACGCTCAGCACGGTGAGCGAAAGCGCCAGGCCGGGGAACAGAATCAGGCCCGGCAGCAGACGGAAGTACATGCGGCCGTCGGCCATCATATTGCCCCATGACGGAATCTCGGGCGGGATGCCCGCACCGAGAAAACTCAGGATGGCTTCGGTAATGATGGCCGATGCGAACACATAGGTGGCCTGGATGGTGAGCGGCGCCAGCGTATTGGGGATCATGTGACGCCACAGGATCCAGGGCGTGGGTGTGCCCAGCGCCACGGCGGCTTCGACGAAGGGTTCGTGCCACACACTGAGAATCTGCGCGCGCACGATGCGCACCACGCGTGGAATCTCGGGCAGCGTGATGGCGATCAGCACCGTGGTGACGCTCGCACCGGTCACGGATACCAGCGCGATGGCCAGCAGGATGCCGGGAATCGCCATCAGCGCGTCCATGGTGCGCATGATGATGCCATCCAGAAACCGGAAGGCGCCGGCCAGCACGCCCAGCACCAAACCGATCGTCACGCTCAGCAGTGCCGCACCAAGCCCGGCAATGAGGGAGACACGCGCGCCGTAGACCACGCGCGACCAGACATCGCGGCCGAAGGCATCGGTGCCGAGCATGGCGTCGGTAAAGGGCTTGCGCAAGCGGGCGGCGGGATCGAGCGCGGTAGGATCGACATGCGCGAGCCAGGGCGCCGCGCAAGCGGCAACCACGACCAGTGCAAAAACGAGAAAGGCCAGAACAACGGGGGGCGACTTCAACATCTCATACCCGGATGCGCGGATCGAATACGGTGTATGCCGCATCGACCAGCAGGTTCAGGAACACGTACACCAGCGCGAAGCACAAGGTGAGCCCTTGGATCACGGGATAGTCGCGCGCCGAAACCGCCTCCACCACCAGCCGGCCCAGGCCCGGGATGTTGAAGACCGATTCGGTGACCACGACGCCACTGATAAGCATCGCGATGCCCACCCCGATGACGGTAACGATGGGAACGGCGGCATTGCGCAGCGCATGCGCCCACAGCACGCCGAAATCGCTGCGGCCCTTGGCACGCGCGGTACGGATGAAGTCTTCGTGCATGACTTCGACCAGGCTCGTGCGGGTGATGCGTGCGATCAGCGCGATATACACGGTGGCGAGGCCCACGGCCGGCAGCAAGAGGCGCTGCAGAAAGGGCCACACGCCTTGCGCCAGCGGCACATAACCCTGCACGCTGAACCACTTGAGCTCGATGGCGAAGATCCAGATCAGCACGTAACCCGTGACGAATACCGGCACCGAGAAACCGAGCACGCTCAGGCCCATCACGGCGCGATCGAGCAACCGCCCCTGACGCCAGGCAGCCAACGCACCCAGCGGGATGGCGATGACGAGCGTGATGATGAGGGTGGTGAGCGCCAGGCTGACCGTGGGACCGATACGGCCGGCGATGAGCGTGGAGACGGGCGCGCCCGAAATGAGCGACGTGCCCATATCGCCGCGCACGAGCCGCCAGATCCACGTGAAGAACTGTTGCAGCACCGGTTGGTCCAGGCCCATCACCGCGCGGATCTGAGCGATCCGCTCGGGCGTGGCGGCATCGCCCGCCATGACGACGGCCGGATCGCCGGGACTGAAGCGCAGGATGGCAAACACCACCACCGCGACCATCAGCAATACCGGGACGGTCGCCGCAACGCGGCGAAGCAGGAAGGCGAGCATGACGGCCCTCCCTTACGGCGCTTTCTTGACGTTCCAGAACGTCGTGGCGGGCGCCCGTACCCAACCGGAGAGTTTGTTGGAATACACCGTGGGTACCGACATCTGGCCGAGCGGCACGTAGAGGCCCTCGTCGATGGCGACGCGCTGGACTTCCTCGGCCAGGCGCTTTTGTTCCGCCGGATCGCTGGCCAGCGCGAATTGAGCACGCAGTTTTTCGATTTCGGGGAAGTCGGGCCAGCCGAACCAGGCCTGGTCGCCATTAGCGGCAGCCGGCGCCGAACGGATCGGATCCATGATGTCGGTGGCGTACCAGTTGGTGTTGTGAATGTTCCAACCGCCTTGCGCAGCCGGCGCCTTTGACGTGCGGCGCGTGGCGACCGTCTGCCAGTCCATGGCAACCAGATCGACCTTGAAGCCCGCCCGGCGCAGGGCCTCGGCGATGACGACGGGTTGCGCGCGGATCGTGGGCAAATCGGAAGCTTGCATGATCACGACGGGGGTGCCGTCATAGCCGGCTTCTTTCAGGAGTGCCTGCGCCTTGGGGATATCGGACTTGACCGTCATCTCCGCACCGATCTTGCTTTCGAAGGGCGTATCGCAACCCCACAGCGAGGCGCAGGTTTTCCAGTATTTGGGATTGCCCACGAGCGCCTGCATGACAGGCTCTTGACCCACGGCGTACATCGCGGCCTGGCGGATCTTCTTATTGTTGAAGGGCGGTTGCGTGAAGTTGAAGCGGTACATCACGTAGTAGCCGACCGGGCTGATGACGGTTTCCTTCAGGTCGGGATTGCCTTCGACCATGGGCAGCAGGTCGTAGGGAAATTGCTCGACCATATCCACTTCATCGCCCAACAGCGCATTCGCGGCCGTCATGGCATCGGGCATCACGTCCCACTCGACGCGATCCACATTGACCACCTTGCCGCCGGCCAGCCCGCTGGCGGGCTCACTGCGCGGCTTGTAGGCCGTGTTCTTGAGGTAAACGGTTTTGACGCCGGGATTGAATTCGCCCACCTTGAAGGGGCCTGATCCGGTCATGTCGGTAATGGGCTGGCCCACGGGAATATCGGCCACGCGCTTGGGCAGCATGAAGGCCGCCGTGCCGGTGGGCTTGGCAAGCGCACGCAGGGCGAGATCGGTGGGTTCCTTCATGACGATGCGCATGGACTTGGCATCGACCACTTCGATCTTGTCGACCAGCTTGAGCACGGCGCGGCCCATGCCGTCGTTTTTCGCCCAGCGATTGATCGAGGCCACGCAGTCTTCGGCTGTGACGGGCTTGCCGTCATGCCACATCAATCCGTCGCGCAAGGTAAGGGTATAGGTTTTGCCGTCGGCCGATACGTCCCATCGCTCGAGCATTTGCGGCTTGATGGCGTTGTCGGCGTCGGTGGCCAACAGGGTGTCGTAGATCATGTAGCCATGCCACGTCGTGATGTACGCCGTGGTGGCATGCGGATCGGTCAATCGCAGCGGTGAGTGCATCACGGCCTTGATCGTGGTCTCGGCTTGCGCCGCGCCGGTACTCGCGGTGAGCGCAACGATAGTCGCGGCCATCAGCGTGGCGCAACAACGTGCCGATCGGAAACGCATCACGGGTAGAAACGTGTACAGCATGACTTTCCCCTGTCGTGAAAAGGTCAAAGCATATCGCACACGCACGGTGCGGGGTACGCGTACAAGTACGGTTGCGTGGATGCGTTAAGTCAGACCTTGAATGGCATGCAAAGCAGGCTTCGCATACTGCGATGCAGCATGCGAAGCGGTTGGGTGCTTACTTGGCGACGGGCATCGTGAATTCGGCGCCCTTGTCGATGCTGTCGGGCCAGCGTTGCATGATGCTCTTGTAGCGCGTGTAGAAGCGGATGCCTTCTTCGCCGTAGGCGTGATGGTCGCCAAACAGCGAGCGCTTCCAGCCACCAAACGAATGCCAGGCCATCGGCACCGGGATCGGCACGTTGATGCCCACCATCCCCACCTTGATCTGGCGCGCGAACGCGCGTGCGATGCCGCCGTCGGAGGTAAAGCACGACACGCCGTTGGCGAACTCATGCTTGTTGATCAGTTCGACTGCAGAGGCGAAGTCGGGTACGCGCACCACGCACAATACCGGTCCGAAAATCTCTTCGCGGTAGATGTTCATCGCGGGCTTCACGTGGTCGAACAACGTCCCTGCAAGGAAGAAGCCTTTCTCGTGGCCGGGCACTGTGACCTCACGGCCGTCGACCACCATCGTGGCGCCTGCCGCGATACCGTCTTCGATATAGCCCAGCACTTTGGCGCGATGTTGGGCAGTGACCAGCGGGCCCATTTCGGCATCGGGTTCCATGCCGTTCTTGATCTTCAGCGCCTTCACGCGCGGCGTGAGCCGTTCGACCAGCTTGTCGGCCACGTCGCCGACGGCAACAGCCACAGAAATGGCCATGCAGCGTTCGCCGGCCGAACCGTAGGCCGCGCCGATCAGCGCGTCGGTGACTTGATCGAGGTCGGCGTCGGGCATCACCACCAGGTGATTCTTGGCGCCGCCCAAGGCTTGCGCGCGCTTGCCGCGGGCTGTGCTTTGCGCATAGATGTATTCGGCGATCGGCGTGGAGCCCACGAACGAGAGCGCTTGCACGTCGGGATGCGCGATGAGCGCGTCGACCGCTTGCTTGTCGCCGTGGACGACGTTGAAGACGCCGTCGGGCAGGCCGGCTTCCTTGAACAGTTCGGCCAGGCGAATCGATGCCGACGGATCGCGCTCGGAGGGCTTGAGCACGAAGGTGTTGCCGCAGGCGATCGCCACCGGGAACATCCAGCAGGGCACCATCATCGGGAAGTTGAACGGCGTGATGCCGGCCACGACGCCCAACGATTGGCGCATGCTCCAGTTATCGATGCCGCCACCGATCTGATCGGTGTACTGGCCCTTGAGCAGATGCGGAATGCCGCAGGCGAATTCGACGATTTCGATGCCGCGCGTGACTTCGCCTTTGGCATCCGAAAACACTTTGCCGTGTTCGCGGGTGATCAGCTCGGCCAGTTCATCCTGATGCGCATCGAGCAGGGCTTTGTACTTGAACAGCACGCGGGCGCGTTTGAGTGCCGGCGTTTCGGACCATTCGACGAAGGCGTCGCGCGCGGCGGCGACGGCGCGATCCACATCCTCGACGGATGCCAGCGGAATGGTGGTGGTGACGGTACCGGTGGCCGGGTCGAAACCTTCGGTATGACGGCCGCTCTGGCCGGCGTCGTGCTGGCCGTTAATGAAGTGCGAAAGAGTTTTCATCAATACGAAATCGGAAAGGTGACATGAAGACGGCGCGGGTCGCCCGCCAGATGAGCGGGCGGCGTGCGCGGCGCCGTTAAAAGCGAGCATACCGCCCGCGCCCGGCATGTGCTCGGCGCGGGCAGCAACGCCACGCTACGCGCTTGGCGCCCGGCGTGGCGTGCGACGGGACATCAGCGATCAGGCAACTTCCTGGAGCACGCCGCGGATGATGTGGAAGATCTCATTGATCTGATCTTCGTTGATGATGAGCGGAGGCGACACGGCAATCGTTTCGCCGGTATAGCGCACCATCAAGCCGCGCTCCCAGCATTTCTGGAACACTTCGGCAGCACGCGCGCCCACCGCGCCTTCGCGCGACGACAGTTCGATCCCGGCGACCAGGCCGATATTGCGCACGTCGACCACGTTCTTGGCGTCGCGCAAACCATGGGCGGCCTTTTCGAAGATCGGGGCATGATCGGCCGCACGCTGGAACAGATTTTCGCGGCGATAAATGCCCAGCGTGGCCAGAATCGCGGCGGCGGCGAGCGGGTGACCCGAGTAGGTGTAGCCGTGGAAGAACTCGATACCTGAAGCGGTGGCGTCGACCACGGCATCGTGCACATCGCGGCGCACGGCGACTGCGCCGGCCGGCACGGCAGCGTTGCTCACGCCCTTGGCCATCGTGATGATGTCGGGTTTGACGCCGAAGTACTCGCTGGCGGTGGCTTTGCCCAGACGGCCGAAGGCAGTGATCACTTCGTCGAAAATCAGCAGGATGCCGTGCTTGGCCGTGATGGCGCGCAGCTTTTCCAGATAGCCCTTGGGCGGAATCAGCACGCCGGTGGAGCCGGCCATCGGCTCGACGATCACGGCGGCGATCGTGGACGCGTCATGCAGGGTGACCAGGCGTTCGAGTTCGTCGGCCAAGTGTTCGCCCCAGGCCGGCTGGCCCTTGGAGAACGCGTTTTCCGACAAGTTATGCGTGTGGGGCAGGTGGTCGACTGCAGGCAGCAGGGCGCCCGAGTACGCTTTGCGGTTGGCCATGATGCCGCCGACCGAGATGCCGCCGAAACCCACGCCGTGATAGCCGCGCTCGCGGCCGATCAGGCGCGTGCGCTGGCCTTCGCCGCGAGCGCGGTGATAGGCAATGGCGATTTTGAGCGCGGTATCCACCGACTCGGAACCCGAGTTGGTGAAGAAAATCCGATCCATCCCTTCAGGCATGAACGACGCCACGGCCGACGCGGCCGAGAAGGCATCGGGGTGACCGAGCTGGAAGCCGGGCGCGTAGTCGAGCGTGGCGGCCTGTTCGGCGATCGCGTGGATGATTTCGTCACGGCCGTGGCCGGCGTTCACGCACCACAGGCCCGCCGTGCCGTCGAGTACCTTACGGTCGTCGGCGGAGGTGTAGTACATGCCCTTGGCGCTTTTGAGCAGGCGCGGTTGCGCCTTGAACTGCTTGTTGGCCGTGAAGGGCATCCACAGATGCGAGAGATCGAGATCGCTGACGGCGCCCACGCGCGTCAGGTCCTGGGCATTGAGAGCTGTCATGGTCGAGCCGTCCATTAAAAGGGGGGCTCGCGGCCGTTGCGGGCCGCGGCGGCAGACTGCCGGATGCAGGCTGCGTAATCAATAGCCATTGTGCGTTCGCGGGTACTGCCTGCACATACACAGCGCACCTATTGACCGCTCACTGTATAGTGCTGTTCAGCACAACTGTACAGGTCTTGAGGGGTGTCGGTCATGATCGCTTTTAGTCCTGCGAGGGGGGCGGACGCTTCCGTCACGCTGGTGCAGCAGCTCGTCGATGCCGTCACCACGGCGATCGAGCAACAGCGTTTGGGTCCGGGCATGGCGTTGCCCTCGATTCGCGACTGCGCGCGCGAGCACGGCATCAGCACTTTTACCGTGTCGGCCGCTTATCAACGACTGGTATCGCAAGGGTGGCTGATCGCACGTCCCGGAGCGGGATATCGGGTAGCCCCCAAGCGCACCGTGGGTGCCTTGCCCCCGACTGCCACGCCCTGGGAAGCGCCGCGGGTCAGTTCGGGCTGGCTGTTATCCGATATCTTTGCCGACCATTCCATTCCGATCAAGGCCGGCTGCGGCTGGTTGCCGGGCGAATGGCTGAACGAAACAGGCATGCACCACGCGTTGCGCCAGATTGCGCGCGTGCCGGCCACGCAGATGGCAGGCTACGGGCATCCGTATGGTTATGCGCCGCTGCGCGAGGCCATTGCAGCCTCCCTGGCCACGGCCGGCATGGCGGTCGACGCGCAGCAACTGGTGCTTACGCAAGGCGTGACGCACGGGCTCGATCTGGTGGCACGCACGCTGTTGCGCCCGGGCGATACGGTGATCGTCGAGCAGCCTTGCTACACCAATCTGCTGCAGTTGCTGCGCTTGTCGGGCCTGCGCATCGTTACGGTGGCACGCACCGCTGCCGGGCTGGACATCGATGCGCTTACCCGCATCGGCGCCTTGCACGAGGCACGCGCACTCTTCGTCAACACCGTCTTGCAGAATCCCACGGGGTCCAGTGTGACGATGGCCAATGCCTTTCGGATCTTGCAGTGGGCCGAGCAGCATGGGGTGTGGGTGATCGAGGACGGCATTTCGCGTGAGTTGTCCGACGGCCCCACGCCGCTATTGGGGGCGCTGGATGGCGCGCAGCGTGTGCTTTCGCTGGGCGGATTTTCCAAAACCATCAGCCCGTCGGTGCGCGTGGGTTATATCGCCGGTCATCGCGATGTGCTGCGCGATGTGGCGCGCACCAAGATGGCGGTGGGGCTCACCTCACCGGAAATCATGGAGCGCGTGGTGCACCGGGTGCTGACCGATGGGCACTACAGCGCCCATGTGGCGCATGCGCGTGAGCGGCTGACGCTCGCGCACGCCGAAGTGGGGCGGCGCATGCACGAATGCGGCCTCGCGTTATGGGGCGAGCCGCAGAGCGGGCTCTTTTTGTGGGCGCGTTTGGGTGGACGTTGGCGCGGGCAGGGCGCCAAGGCGTTGGCCGAGCAGGCGCTGCAGGCCGGTATCTGGCTGGCGCCCGGCGCCTACTTTGAAGCGTCCGAGGCGGATACCGATTGGGTACGGTTCAACGTGGCTTATTCGGAGTCGCCTGCGCTGTGGGATTTCTTGCGCCGCGCGGGCGCCACGGGGGCACCCTAACACTATCGCTATCGCTATCGCGCCTGCTCGTACACCACAAAGTCGTACGCCAACCCATTTTCCTCGGGCTGACGATCGCGACTCACTTCTCGCCATTGCCCCTCGGGCAACGCCGGGAAGAAGGCATCGCCTTCAACGTCGGCCGCCACCTCGGTGGCGACGATGCGGTCGGCTTGTGGCAGCGTTTGCGCATAGATCTGCGCGCCGCCGATCACGAACACCTCCGGCACATCGCCGGCCCGCGCGACCGCATCGGCGAGCGATGTGACCACATGCGCGCCGTTCGCCGAGTAAGCGCCATCGCGGCTGATGACGATATTGGTGCGGCCGGGGAGCGGCCGGCCCAGCGATTCCCACGTCTTGCGGCCCATGACGATGGGGGCGCCGAGCGTGGTGCGTTTGAAATGCGCCAGGTCGCCCGGCAATTTCCAGGGCAGGGCATTGTCGCGGCCGATCGTGCGGTTGCGCGCATAGGCCACGATAAGGGTGACGACGGGCGTCGCGACGGGAGACATGGGCAGCGTCATACGGCCATCGGCGCCGTGAGCGGCGCGTGGTGCTGATAGCCTTCGAGCGTGAAATCGCCCGGTTCCACCCGCTCAAGCCATTCCGGCTCGTACTTGCCGGTCACGGCGAAGTCGGGAATGCGGTCGGAGAGCTTGAGTTGCGGCGCGGGATAGGGCGTGCGCGTCAGTTGCTCTTCGAGCATCGGCAAGTGGTTTTCATAGATATGCGCGTCACCGATGAAATAGCTGAACCAGCGCGGGGTGTAGCCGGTCAATCGGCCCACCAGATGCAATAGCGCGGCACCTTCGGTGAGATTGAACGGCGTGCCCAGGCCCACGTCGTTGCTGCGGATGTACAGGCACAGTGAAATCTCACGCGTCTGTGCGTTCGGCAGAAATTGATAGAGCAAATGGCAGGGCGGCAGCGCCATTTCTTCGATCTGCGCCCAGTTCCAGCCGTGAAAAATGATGCGCCGATCGGAAGGATTGCTGTGGATGGTGTCCAGGCACTGACGCAGTTGGTCGACCGCTTTGTACAACAGCACCTTGTCTTGCCCGTTTTCGGTAAAGGCCGACACCTCGCTGTATCCGCGCGACGCGGCATCGCGGCGTTGGGCCTGTGCGCTGGCGTCCAATACTTTATAAGCAGGCCAGGCGCGCCATTGCACGCCGTACACCGGTCCCAGGTCGTCTTCGCCCAGGCGGTACGGGTTGGCCAGCCATTGCGCGTTTTCGTTGGCGTTCTGGTCCCAAACCCGGCAGCCCAGTTCGCGGAATTCGGCCGCGCTGCGCGACCCGCGCAAAAAGCCGACCAGCTCACCCACGGCGGCCTTGAAGGCCAGGCGTTTGGTGGTGACGGCCGGAAAGCCTTCGCGCAGATCGAAGCGCAGGGCGGCGCCGGGCAGGCTGCGAGTGCGCACACCCGTGCGGTTTTCTTGCCAGGAACCGGCGTCCAGGATGTTCTGGACCAGATCGAGATACTGTTTCATGACGTGCGGCGATCAGGCCGATTCGAGCGTGGCGGCGGCATCCACGATGTCGACCGAGAAGGTCAGCGTGGCGGTTTTATCGAGAATGGCGGATGCCGAGCAGTACTTCTCGTGCGACAACTGCACAGCGCGTTCGACCGCTGCGCGCGGCAACTTGCTGCCCGTAACGGTAAACGTGAAGTGAATCCGCGTGAACACTTTCGGATCGGTGTCGGCACGGTCGGCGTCCAGCTTGACCGTGCAGCCGGTCACGGCGTGACGACCGCGTTTCAGAATGAGCACGACGTCATAGGCCGTGCAGCCGCCGGTGCCCAACAACAGCATTTCCATCGGGCGCGGCGCCAGATTGTGACCGCCGCCTTCAGGCGCGCCGTCCATAACGGCCACGTGTCCGCTACCGGTGCGCGCGACGAACATCATGCCGTCCGGGCCACCCCAATCGATCGTGCATTCCATGGTTGATCCTCGCCGCGTGCTGCACACGCGCGTAAAAGAAACCGCTCAAAGGAGATCAAGCGTCAGGCGATGAGTTTACCTCTGTCGATCTTTCTCGCCCCCGGTGACCCCCTTCGCGATGAGGGCAAATGCGTCTACCGGCTTCGCGCAGGCGTTAAGTAACCGTCGCCGGGAGCAAGGGGGCCAACGTGGCGTGCGCCGACCCGAGCGCCGCGCTCATCCGGCGGGCGTGACGCATGGCGGGCGTAAAATAGGAGCTCCACCGAGTAAGGTGGCGCGCCGCTTGCGCGGCGTGGCAATGGATTACCGGGAGAAATTGATGCCGACCACCGCTCTGACTGTTTTGCCTCGCCCTTTTGCCCGCCGCATGGGGCCGCTGGATGCGTTGCTGTCCGAAGTGGATCGCGCGATGAAAGTGCTGTCGGGTTCGGCGACGTCCGGGCGACCCTATCCGGCGCGCAAGGTGGAACCCACGCAAGAGTTGAGCGCCGAGGAAAAGCGCCAATCGGCCGGCATGATGCGTGTTAATCACGTGGGCGAGGTGTGCGCGCAGGCGCTATATCGCGGTCAGGCCGCTGTGTGCCGCGAACCGCAAGCGCGTGAGCTGTTGCTGCACGCCGCCACCGAGGAGGTCGATCATTTGGCGTGGTGCAACCGCCGGCTCGAAGAATTGCAGTCCCGGCCCAGCCTGTTGAATCCGCTCTGGTATGCCGGGTCGTTCAGCTTGGGCTTGCTGGCGGGATACGCGGGCGTGCCTCGCAATCTGGGGTTCATGGCCGAAACGGAGCGTCAGGTCGAGGCACATCTGGATGGCCACCTGAAAGACATGGCCACGCATGACACCCGTTCGCGCAGCATCATCGAGCAGATGAAGGAAGACGAAATCAGCCACCGTTTGACGGCCGAACGCGCCGGTGCAGTGCCGTTGCCGTTTCCGGTGAAGGGGTTGATGCGCGCGATGTCCAAGGTAATGACGACCACGGCGTACTACGTCTAAGAAAGGGGTGTGATGCCACCTATGACGCAGTGCGATACCCCTTTATTTGGCCCAGGGTTTTCCCTGTCGTCCTCGACGCTGAGCCGCCCCGGCAGGTCTTTGTCCCTACAATTCCTAGGGTTTACGGGGTCGATGGGCCATTAAGCGGTTATCGTCCATACATAGTGCGCAGTGCAGGTGGGGCGAAGTTGGTGCGTTTTTGGATTTTTGCCACACCGTTAAAAAAATCTTGCGCCGCACAAAAAATCGCTCTATAGTTTGTACATCGGATGTCGAAACGCAGTTGGCGCGGTGAAAACCCCAGCAGCGTGGTGATCGAAATAAGTTCTGATCCCGACGTGCCACGGTTGTCTCCTCCACCCTCCTCCTTTGGTGGATTTAGCCCGAGATCGCAAGATCTCGGGCTTTTTTTTGCCTTTTTTTGGGCTAGCATGGCGCCATCCCCGGGGTTTACCCCAATCAGGAAGACCATGCTCAAGCTGTTACGTTTTGTTTGCCGCGATTTCACTTCATCATTCGCACCATATATGGACGTTACATGCGGCCCGCATAATGCTGATCTGACTTCGCACGACCATTTCAAGGACGCCTTGTGACGTGGCTCTATATCTGCGTGGTCGCGTTCATGGTGGGTGGACTCATCGTGGCGTCGGAGCGTTGGCACGGTGCCTTCACCGGCGATAGCGACCTCAACAAACCTCAAGCGAGCCATTCGCGCGCAACCCCCCGGGTGGGCGGTTTGGCCGTACTCGCCGGCTCCTTGGCGGGTTTGCTCGTGCTGGGTCCCAGCAATATGACGTTGACGTGGCTCTGGCCCGCGTTGTTCGTCTCGGCCTTGCCCGTATTCGTGGCGGGCCTCCTTGAAGACATCACCAAAGATATCGGCTCCGGCAAACGCCTGATGGCCGCCTTTTTGTCAGCCGCCATCGCTTGGTGGTTGCTGGGCGGCGTCACGCGCGTTGGTATCGCGCCGGTGGATTTCATCCTGGCTTATTGGCCGATCTCGTTGCTGTTCACCATGGTCGCTGTGGGTGGCTGCACGCATGCGCTCAATATCGTCGACGGCATGAACGGTTTGGCCGGCATGATCGCGACGTTGATGGCGGTGTCCATCGCGCTGGTTGCGATCCAGGTCGGCGACATGCCGATTTTCATGATTGCCGCTGCCGTGGCGTCGGCAACACTGGGATTCCTGGTCTGGAACTTCCCCTTCGGCCGGGTGTTCCTGGGCGATGGCGGCGCGTATTTCCTGGGCTTCATGCTGGCCGAGCTGGCCGTGTTGCTGGTGGTGCGCAATCCGTCGGTGTCGCCATTTTTTGCGCTCGCCGTGCTGTTCTATCCCGTTTTCGAAACCGGTTTTTCGATCTGGCGCCGCCGCTTCAAGCGCGGCACGCCGGTCGACCAGCCGGATGCGTTGCATTTGCATCAACTGGTATTTCGCCGGCTGGTGCGGGTCACGTTCAGCAAAGGTCGTCGCCGCTCGATTCCAGCCCTGTGCAATGCCTTGGCATCGCCGTATCTATGGGTGCTGGCGCTGATCGGGCTGGTGCCGGCCACCATCTGGTGGGACAACGCCTGGGCGCTCTGCGCCAGCATGGCCGTGTTTGCCGCCGTCTACATCTGGCTGTATTCGCGACTGGTGTCGTGGCGCAGGCCAGGCTGGTTATTGCTGCCGTCGGCGATACGAACCGACTGAGTCGCCGGCGTCGTACTGGCGTCGCAGCACTCGGTTATCGTTTATCCCCCCTTTGTTCATTCAGGTTCCGTTGCACGTTGCGACGGTAGAGGAGAGTCATGTTGCGTATTGAAGACGTCAAACTCGCGGTCGTTGGGCTGGGTTATGTGGGCCTGCCGTTGGCTGTGGAGTTCGGCAAAAAACGGTCCATCATCGGATTCGACATCAACACGCGCCGCATCGATGCGCTCAATGCGGGCCATGATCACACGCTGGAAGTGGACGACGCCGAGCTCGCCAGCGCCCGCCACCTGAGCTACACGGCCGATCGCGCCAAGCTCGCGGATGCCAACGTCTACATCGTGACCGTCCCCACGCCGATCGACGACTACAAGCAACCCGACCTCACGCCGCTGATCAAGGCGAGCGAAACGATCGGCGCCGTGCTCAAGCGCGGCGATATCGTGGTGTACGAGTCCACTGTTTACCCGGGCGCCACCGAAGAAGATTGCGTGCCCGTGCTCGAACGCGTGTCTGGCCTTAAGTTCAACGTTGATTTTTTCGCCGGCTACAGCCCCGAGCGCATCAATCCGGGCGACAAGGCACACCGCGTCAGCACGATCAAGAAAGTGACGTCCGGCTCCACGCCCGACGTGGCTGAGCTCGTGGATCAGATCTACAAAGAGATCATCACTGCCGGGACGCACAAGGCGTCCAGCATCCGGGTGGCTGAGGCCGCCAAGGTGATCGAAAACACGCAGCGCGATGTGAATATCGCGCTCATCAACGAACTGGCGCTGATCTTCAACAAGATGGGGATCGACACCGAGGCGGTGCTCGAAGCTGCCGGTACTAAGTGGAATTTCCTGCCGTTCCGTCCCGGTCTGGTGGGCGGCCACTGCATCGGCGTGGATCCGTATTACCTCACGCATAAAGCACAGGCAATCGGCTATCACCCCGAAATCATCCTGGCCGGCCGGCGTCTGAACGATTCCATGGGCGGGTATGTGGTGTCGCAACTGGTCAAGTGCATGACCAAGCGGCGCATCCACGTGCAGGGCGCCCGTGTGCTCGTCATGGGCCTGGCGTTCAAGGAAAACTGCCCCGATCTGCGCAACACGCGTATCGTGGACATTGTGAATGAGCTGCGCGACTACAACGTCGAGGTGGATGTGTACGACCCGTGGGTCGATACCGCCGAGGCGCAGCACGAATACGGTTTGACGCCGGTGAATTCGCCCAAGGCCGGCGCCTATGACGCGATCGTGTTGGCCGTGGCGCACACGCAATTCATCGAGATGGGGGCGGCGCGCATTCGCGAGTTCGGCAAGCCGAACAATGTGCTGTACGACCTCAAGTATGTGCTCACGCCCCAAGAATCCGATCTGCGCCTGTAAGGAGGCTTTATGAGCTCGCAATACGAGAACGTGACGGCGCAATTGCGCGCCGAGCCCCGTACCTGGTTGGTCACGGGATGTGCCGGGTTTATCGGCTCGAACTTGCTGGAGAGCTTGCTCAAGCTCGACCAGAATGTGGTCGGCCTGGATAACTTCGCCACCGGCTACCAGCGCAACTTCGATGAAGTGCAGGCATTGGTGACGCCCGAGCAGTGGGCGCGCTTTCGTTTCATCGAAGGCGATATTCGCGATGGCGAAGCGTGCGCAAGTGCCTGCGCAGGTGTCGATTTCGTCCTGCATCAGGCGGCCTTGGGTTCGGTGCCGCGCTCGTTGAAAGACCCGGTCACCACCAACGCCGTGAATATCGGCGGTTTCTTGAACATGCTGGTGGCTGCGCGCGATGCCGACGTCAAGTCGTTCGTGTACGCCGCATCGAGTTCGACATATGGCGATCACCCGGCCCTGCCGAAGGTCGAAGAGAACATCGGCAAGCCGTTGTCGCCGTACGCCGTCACCAAATACGTCAACGAACTGTATGGCGACGTGTTCGCACGCGCCTACGGATTTGGCAGTATTGGCTTGCGCTACTTCAATGTGTTCGGCAAACGTCAGGATCCCAACGGCGCCTATGCCGCGGTGATCCCGAAATGGATCGCGGCGATGATTCGCGGTGAAGACGTAGTCGTCAACGGCGACGGCGAGACCAGCCGCGATTTCTGCTTTGTGGAAAACGCGGTGCAGGCCAATATCCTGGCCGCACTGGCGCAGCCGGAAGGCGTCAATCAGGTCTACAACGTGGCCGTCAATGCTCGCACCAGTTTGAACGAGTTGTTCGCCCATCTGGCCGACCAGCTCGGCCGCCACGGTGTGCAGTACGACAAGCAGCCGGTGTATGCCGAGTTCCGCTCGGGCGATGTGCGGCATTCACAAGCCGATATCGACAAGGCGCGCAATCTGTTGGGCTACGAGCCCAAGCACGACATCCTTCGGGGTCTCGAGGTTGCCATGCCTTGGTACACGCAATTCCTGCGCTGATTTGAAAGCGCTGCGCGCCAGATTCAACGCCATCAACCCGGACCACCAGCGGATCTTTCGCGGCGCGGCCCGGGTAGCGTTGTTTCTGGTGCTAGGCAAAGCGGCAGGCGCCATCAAAGAGATGGCGGTGGCGTATCGCTACGGTGTCAGCGACGCGGTCGATGCCTATCAGTTCACCATGACGATGGCATCGTGGATGCCCGTCACGATCGTGGGCGTGCTGTCGGTGGTGTTGATTCCCGTGCTGGTGCGCCTGCGGCGCGCCGACGATGCGGAGCGCGTGCACTTCGTACGCGAGTTGCAGGGCATCATGGCGATCGGTGCACTCGCTCTGGGCTTGCTGATCTGGTGGGTGTGGCCGTTCGTGGTGGATCTGCTGGGCGGCGGCTTGTCGGCCACCGTGCAGGGCATGACCGATCAATTGCTGTGGGCATTCGCGCCGGTCGCCGGCTTGATGCTCATCGCGGGCATCAGTTCGGCGCGGTTGCGGGCGCATGAGCGCCATGTAAACACCTTGCTCGACAGTGTGCCGGCCGTGTCGGTGCTGATCTTCGTGATGCTGGCCACGACTACCCCCGGCGTGGGGCCATTGGCTTGGGGCACGCTGGTGGGTTACGCCGTGCAAACGGTATGGCTGGCCTGGCTGGCCGCACGCGCCGACCGCGGCTTTTGGGGGGCGCCCGTGGTGGCCTTCCGGTCCCCGCACTGGCCGATGTTGGTCCGCGCAGCGGGTGTCATGCTGATCGGGCAATTTGCGATGAGTTTCGTGGGGCCGCTGGATCAGTATGCGGCCGCCAATCTGGGTTCGAACGCCAACGCCACGCTGGGCTATGCCGCGCGGCTGTTGTCGTTGCTGTTGGGGATCGGCGCCGTCTCGGTGGGCCGTGCGGCCCTGCCGGTGCTGGCCGATGTGCAGGCACGCGGCGACGGCGCGCAGGCCCGCGTCATGGCGCTCAAATGGTCGATCGCCATGGTGGGCGCGGGCGCCGTGGTCGTAGTGATCGGCTGGCTATTGGCGCCGTGGGGTGTGCGTGTGCTGTTCGAGCGCGGCGCATTTACCGCCGACGACACGATTGCGGTAGCGAGCGTGTTGCGCTGGGGACTCTTGCAGTTGCCGTTTTATTTTGGCGTGTTGATTCTGGTGCAGTTGCTCGCCAGCCAGAATCGCTACCGCATCATGGCGGCGATCGCCGTGGCCAATTTTCTGCTCAAGGCCGTGTTGAACATGGTGCTGGCGCCCCGCATGGGCACGGCCGGCATCATGTTGGCCACGAGTTTCATGTACGCCTTGTCGTACGTCTGCTATGTGGTGGTCGCGCTCAAGCCGGCCGCACTGGTGGCGGCCAATGGCCAATCGAAGCCAGGAGCCTGATGTGTCGTTGCGGGTCATGATCGTCATCCATTCCTTGCGCGGCGGCGGTGCCGAACGCGTAGCCGCCGATCTCAGCCGGCATTGGGCGGATGCGGGCCGCACGGTGATGGTGGTCACGCAAACCGACGACCACGGCGACGTCTATCCCTTGCATCCCGACGTGCAGCGCGAAACCCTCACACTGGCCGGCGCCACGGGCGGCGGCTGGCGTGGGATCACGGCGAACTTCAAACGTGTGCGCGCCTTGCGCCGGCTGATGGTGTCGTTCAAACCCGATGTGGTGCTGGGCATGATGACGACCGCCTCGGTGCTCTCGGTGCTTGCCGCGCGCGGTCTGCCGTGCGCCGTCGTGGCGACCGAACACACGCATCCGCCGTCGCAGCGCATCTCGGGTATGTGGCGCCGCTTGCGGCGCTGGACGTATCCGCGCGCCGATCGCGTGGTGGCACTCACCAGCGGCACGGCCCGTTGGCTGGACAAGCATGTGCCGGGCGCGCATCTGGACGTCATTCCCAACCCGGTGCATTGGCCGCTGGCGCAGAGCGAACCGCATGTGCCGCCACCGCCTCGCAACGGTCGCCGCCGCGCGTTGGCCGTGGGGCGTTTGCATCCGGATAAAGGCTTCGAGACATTGGTGACCGCGTTCAACAAGGTCGCCGCAGCGCATCCCGAATGGGATTTGATTATTCTGGGCGAGGGTGCCGAGCGCGCGCGCCTGACGGCGCACATCGCAGCGGCCGGCTTGAGCGAGCGTGTGTTGCTGCCGGGTCGCGTGGGCAATGTGGGCGATTGGTACGGCGCGGCGGATTTATATGTGTTGAGTTCGCGCTTCGAAGGGCTCTCGAACACCTTGCTCGAATCGATGGCCAGCGGCCTGGCCGCTGCCGCTTTCGATTGCGACACCGGTCCGCGAGAAATCGTGCGCGAAGGCGTGGACGGTGTGCTGGTGCGCCCCAATGGCGACGTGAGCGCGATGGCGCAGGCGCTCGATGCGCTGATGGCTGACGACGCGCACCGCGAGGCGTTGGGTGCTCGGGCTATCGAAGTGCGGGAGCGGTTTTCGCCCGAACACGTATTGAACCGCTGGCAAAAAGTATTCGACGATGCGCGCGATCAGGCGGCAGGCCGCGCGAGCTTATAAGCAGTATGAGACGAGACAGGTTATGTGTGGAATAGCGGGAATATGGGGCGGGCTTGCCGAAAAGTCCCGCGTATTGGCTGAGAGCTGCCGGCAGATTCGGCATCGCGGCCCGGACGATCACGGGCTGTGGGAAGACGCGGGCGCGGGCATTGCCTTGGCGCATGTGCGCCTGGCCATTCTCGATCTGTCGCAGGCCGGCCATCAACCCATGATCTCGGCGTGCCAGCGGTACGTGTTGGTGCTCAATGGCGAGATCTACAACCATCTGGCATTGCGGGCGCAGCTTGAGGCCAGCGGTGCCGCGCCCGATTGGCGCGGTCATTCGGATACCGAAACGGTGCTGGCCTGCCTGGTGGCCTGGGGCATGGATCGCACGTTGCAGGCGTGCGTGGGCATGTACGCCATCGCGATGTGGGATCGCGAAAGCCGCTCGCTGTCCCTGGCACGTGACCGCATGGGCGAGAAGCCGCTGTACTACGGCTATGCCGATGGCAATCTGGTGTTCGCGTCCGAACTCAAAGCATTGCGACCGGTGCCCGGCTTCGGGCAGACGGTCAATCGCGATGCGCTGATGCTGTTGATGCGGCACAACTACATTCCCGCGCCGTGGTGCATCTACGATGGCATGGCAAAACTGCCGCCCGGCACGTGGCTCACGTTTTCCGAAAACGATCTGCTGCACGCCACGATGCCCGAGCCCACGGTGTACTGGTCGGCACTGGCCGCAGCGCAGGCTGGCGAGCAATCGCCGCTCGCCTTCGAGAACGATGCGGCGGCTGCGGATGCGTTGGAGCAGGTGCTGTCGCAGGCCGTGTCGGGCCAGATGCTGGCCGACGTGAAGCTGGGTGCGTTTCTGTCGGGCGGGATCGATTCCTCGACCATCGTGGCGTTGATGCAGGCTCAGCGTGGCCAGCCGGTGCGTACCTTTGCCATCGGCTTTCACGAGAAAGGCTACGACGAAGCCGAGCATGCCAAAGCAGTGGCGCGGCATTTGGGCACGGATCATTCCGAGCTTTATGTGACCGCCAACGATGCGCTTGCCGTGGTACCCACGCTCCCCGATCTCTACGACGAACCGTTTGCCGACGCCTCGCAGATTCCGACCGCGCTGGTGACCCGCATGGCGCGCGAGCACGTGACCGTGGCGTTGTCGGGCGATGGCGGCGACGAGCTTTTCGGCGGCTACTCGCGTTACCTGCGAGTGCGCGACTGGTGGGCCAAATGCGAACGTGTGCCGCGTCTGGTGCGCCATCCGGTCGGGTTGGCGATGTCGGCCTCGGCGCAATTGCCTGGCAATGGCGCCTGGCGCGGCAAGGTCGGCAAGATGGGCAGCCTGCTGCGCACGCGCACCAAGGGCGAGTTCTATCGCGAATTCGTGTCGTACTGGCATCATCCCGAAAATATCGTGATCGGCGGCACCGAGCCCGCCACGCCGTTTGCGCAGTTGATGACCGGGTCCACCTTGGACGCCATGATGAAGCTGGACAGCGTGACCTACCTGCCCGACGACATCCTGGTGAAGGTCGATCGGGCCGCCATGGCGGTAGGCCTGGAAACGCGGGTGCCGCTGATCGATCATCGGGTGTATGAATTTGCCTGGCAATTGCCCGCACGCTACAAGCTGCGCGATCGCACCGGCAAGTGGTTGCTGCGGCAGGTGCTGTATCGCCATGTGCCGCAAGCGCTGGTCGACCGTCCCAAGCGCGGTTTTTCGGTGCCGCTCGCCGCCTGGTTGCGCGGGCCGTTGCGCGAGTGGGCCGATGCCTTACTCGATCCTGTGCGACTGCGCGATCAGGGCTACTTCAAACCCGAGCCCATCGTGCAGAAATGGCGCGAGCATCGCTCGGGCCAGCGCAATTGGAGCAGCCACTTGTGGGGCGTATTGATGATGCAAGCCTGGCTCGAGCGGCATCCGCCGGGCGAGGCGCTGGTCGCGCGCGATGCGCCGCTGATCGTGACGCGAGAAGCCGCATGAAGATCATGTTGCTGGTGAGCTCAATGCATGCGGGTGGCGCCGAACGGGTTGCCGCCACGCTCGTGAACGCGTGGTCGGCCCGCGGCGATCGCGTCACGCTCGTGCCCACGTTCTCGTCGAAGGGCACCTGCTTTTATCCCGTTTCCGACGCGGTCGATCTGGTGTGGCTGGCCGATCGCGCCAACACCCGCGCGAAAGGACCGATGGCGGCATTCAAGCGGCTGCGCACGTTGCGCGGCCTCATTCAGGAGCAATCGCCTGACGTCGTGGTGTCGTTTCTCACCAACGTGAATGTGGCGGCGATCCTGGCCACGCGAGGCTTGAAGGTGCCGCTCATCGTGTGCGAGCGCACGAACCCGGTGCTGCAGAAAGTGTCGCCGATCTGGAAGCGCCTGCGCCGCGCGTTGTATCCGCGTGCCGACATGGTGACGGTACAAGCCGAAGATACCGTTGAGCCGTTTGCCAAGCAGGTGCCGGGCATCAAACGCCTGGCGGTGATTCCCAATCCGTTGCCGGCAGATCTCGTCGATGCGCCACCTACCGGCGTCGATCCGATCGCGCCGCGTGCGGTGCGTAAACGCTTGATGGCCATGGGCCGGTTGGTGGGCGAAAAGCAATTCGATCTGCTGATCGAGGCCTTTGCCGGGCTCACGGGCGACATTCCCGATTGGGATCTGTGGATCTGGGGCGAAGGCCCCAAGCGCGCCGCATTGGAAGCGCAGGTCACGCAAGCCGGCTTGGGCCATCGCGTTCGATTGCCGGGGCGTACCGAGTCGCCCTGGGACGAGCTCGCCTTGGCGCAAGCTTTCGTATTGAGTTCTTCCGTGGAAGGCTTTCCAAATGTGCTGCTCGAAGCCATGGCGCTGGGCTTGCCGTGCGCGGCCTTCGACTGCCCGAGCGGCCCGCGCGAAATGACGCGCGATGGCCGCGATGGTTTATTGGTGCCGGCAAACGATGTCGCGGCGCTGCGGGATACCCTGCGGCGTTTGATGAGCGATGACGATTTGCGCGGCGATCTGGGCGAACGCGCGGCGCGTGCCGTGCGACGCCGTTATTCTTTGCCGGCGGTGCTGGCCCAATGGGACACGTTGTTTGCCCAAGTGGGTGCACGTCCGGCTCAAGCGTCGGCCGACGCGAACGAACTTACCACTCAGCCAGACGCGGCCGCGCGGCAAGGAACGCCATGACGACGAGCAATCCAACCCTCCATATTCTGCACGTCATCACGGGTCTGGGGCAGGGCGGCGCCGAGTCGGTGCTGTATCGCCTTGCGACGGCTTCCAGCCAGTCGGTAACCCACACCGTGGTCTCGCTCACCGATGGCGGGATCTATGCTGAGCGCTTGCGCGTGGCCGGGGTGGATGTGCGCACGCTGGGCATGTCTCGCGGCCGTTTCAGCATCGGCGGGTTTCTGACGTTGCGCCGTTTGATCAAGGAACGGCAGCCGGATGTCGTGCAAACGTGGATGTACCACTCCGATCTATTGGGCGGACTGGCGGCGCGCAGCGCGGGCGTGAAAGCCATTTCGTGGGGCATCCGCAACTCCGGCGCTTTCCTTGAGAAGAGCAGCCGATCTGCGCGCCTCGTGCTGCGCATGTGCGCGCGCCTGTCGCGCCGGGTGCCGGCTGCCATCGTGTGCTGTGCGCATGATGCGGCCGAGCGTCACAAGGCGGTGGGTTACGACGGCGACCGCATGGTGGTGATCAATAACGGCTACGACCTGGCCCGCTTCTCGCCCGACCCGCTGGGGCGCGAGCGCCTGCGCAAGGAATGGGACGTGCCGGCCGATGTGCCGTTGATCGGATGCGTCGCGCGCTGGGATCCGCTGAAGGATCATGAAAATCTGCTGCGCGCGCTCGCCGCGCTGGAAGCGGAAGACAAGGCCGGCAATATGCGCTGCGCGCTGATCGGCCGTGGCATGACGGCCGACAATCAGGCGCTGTCGGCCATCATCGAGCAATTCGGCCTGCGCTCGCGCGTGATCCTGGTGGGGCCGCGTGACGATATTCCTGCCGTGATGAACGCACTGGATGTGCATGTGCTGTCGAGCCGGGCGGAAGGTTTCCCGAACGTGGTGGCCGAGGCCATGGCGTGCGGTACGCCGTGCGTGGTCACGCAGGTAGGCGACGCCGCGCGCATCGTGGGTGATGCAGGCTGGGTCGCGCCGGCTGAGCGCCCAGGCGCGCTGGCGGGGGCCATCGGATCGGCTTTGGCGGCTGTGGCCGAATACGGCCGCACCACGGTCGGTGAGCATGGCCGCGAGCGGGTTCAAAGCGAGTTTGCTTTGGATCGCATGGTTAAAGGCTATTTGCAAGTGTGGCGCAGGATCGCGGGACGCGCTGCATGACGCCTGCGCCGACCCGTCCTCGCACGTTGATGTTTGTGGTGAATAACCCGGCGTTTTTCTTGTCGCACAGATTGCCGTTGGCCCTGGCCGCTCAGGCGGCGGGCTATACCGTGCATGTGGCCACGATGGGGGGCGAGAGTGTGGCGCGGATCGAGGCGCTGGGCATGACGCACCACGACGTGCCCATGACGCGCAGCGGCAAGCAGCCCCTTCAAGAACTGGGCACCATCGTCGCCTTGCGGCGTCTGTTCAAAAAGGTGCAGCCCGATGTGGTGCACCTGGTGACGATCAAGCCCGTGCTCTACGGCGGCATCGCGGCGCGGTTGGCCGGCGTGCCCGGCATGGTGGCCGCGATCTCTGGACTGGGTTTTATCTTCATGCAGGGCGGCACACGTGCCCGCATCGTGCGCGCCATCGTGGCCCGGTTGTATCGCGTGGCGCTGGGGCATCCCAACAGCCGCGTGATTTTTCAGAATCAAAGCGATCGCGGCATGTTGGCGCAGTTGGGCGCCATTCGCAACGATCAGGTAGTGATGATTCGCGGCGCGGGCGTTGATCTTAGTGACTTCGCCGCCGCGCCGCCACCGCCCGCGCCACCCGTGGTTGTGACGATGGCCGCGCGGTTGCTGATCGACAAGGGCGTGCGCGAGTATGTGGAAGCCGCGCGCGTGTTGCGCGAACGCGGCGTGCCGGTGCGGATGCAATTGGCCGGCAACCCCGATCCCGGCAATCCGGCGTCGATCACCGACGATGAGGTCGCGGCGTGGCGCGCGCAAGGCGATGTGGAATGCCTGGGCGAGCGCGACGATATCCCCGCGTTGTATGCCGAGTCGCATATCGTGGCGTTGCCGTCTTACCGCGAAGGCTTGCCCAAGGCGCTGCTCGAAGCGGCCGCGGCTGGGCGGGCGGTCGTGACCACGGATGTGCCCGGATGCCGGGATGCCATTGAACCGGACGTGACCGGCGTGCTGGTGCCGGTGAAGGACGCCGCGTCATTGGCCGATTCGATCGGCCAGTTGGCGCAAGATGAGACCCTGCGCACCAGCATGGGCCTGGCGGGGCGGGCGCTGGCAGAGCAGGCGTTCGATGTGCGCGAGGTGGCGGGCAAGCACGTGCATGTGTACGACATGCTGTGCCAAGCGGCGGGGCGATAGGAGCCGGATCCTTCGACAGGTCGCAAAAATAAAAACGCCCCACGTTTGGATGAGTGTCCAAGCCGTGGGGCGTTTTGTTATCGAGCGGCGGGCGTGCAGCGCATGCAGCCAGCGGAGCCGATCAGCTCGACAGCTTTTCGATCCAATGTTGCGTCGATGGATCCTGCGCGCTGATTTGCGCCTTGGGATCGTCGAGCTCATGAATGATGTTCTTGGCCAACTGTTTGCCGTACTCCACACCCCATTGATCGAACGGGTTGATGCCCCACACCACGCCTTGCGTAAACACCTTGTGTTCGTACATGGCCAGAAGTGCACCGAGGGTGTGCGCGGTAAGGCGCGGCAAGACGATCAGGGTGCTGGGACGTCCGCCGGCATGCGCGCGGTGCGGCGCCAGCTTGGCGGCGGCCGCGTCGTCGGCGGTGAGTTCGCGGGCCTCGGCGGCGTTTTGCGCCTCAGGCTTGCCGCGCAACAGCGCCGCGCGTTGCGCCAGACAATTCGCCACGAGCAAGGTGTGATTGCGCGCGTACGGATGGTCCGGCGTCAAACAGAGCATGAAGTCCACAGGCGCGCCCACGGGATGCTGGTGCAGCCACTGGAAAAACGTGTGCTGGCCATCGGTCCCCGGCATGCCCCAGACGGCAGGGCTGGTGGGCACGTCCACGGCGCTGCCGCTGTGCGTGGCCGTTTTGCCGAGCGATTCCATTTCCAGCTGCTGGGCCCAAGGCACCACACTCGCCAACCGCGCGTCGTAGGGGGCCAGCGCAAGCGACGTATAGCCGAGCACGCTGCAGTTGGCGATACCCGCCAACGCCATTTGCACCGGCGCGTTGTGTTCGATGGGCGCCGTCAGGAAGTGTTCGTCCATCTCGGCCGCGCCGGCGAGAAGGCCGTCGAGCGCGTCTGGTCCCAGTGCCAGCGAAATCGCCAGACCGATCGACGACCACAATGAATATCGGCCGCCTACCCAATCCCAGAAACTGAAAATGCGCTCTGGTGCGACACCGTAGGCACGGGCGGCATCGGCGTTGGCCGTGACCGCAGCCACTTGCGCCATCGGGTCGGCAACGCCGCCGGCAGCGAGCCATTCCAGCGCAATCTTCGCGTTGGCCAGGGGCTCCGTGGTCGTGAACGTCTTGGAAGCGATCACGATCAAGGTCTGCTTGGGATCCAGCCCTTGCAAGGCCTCGGCGATAGCATGGCCGTCGACGTTGGACGCAAAGCGCATGGTGCGCGTCATGTCGTGCGTCTTGAGCGCTTGAATGACCATGCGCGGCCCCCAATCGCTGCCGCCGATTCCCAGATGCAGAATGTGCTGGTAGGCACCGCGGCTATTCGCGTCTTCGACGAAGGCGCGCACGCGTGCCCGTTCGTTCGTTACCGCTTCAGACACGGCTTCCGGCGGATTGGCCGCACGCAGGGCGGTATGCCATGCCGCGCGGTTTTCCGTCCAGTTCACAGGCGCACCATCGAACAGGGCCTGTCGCGTCGGCTCGAATCCCTGTTGTGCCAGCAGTGCCGCGCCGGCTGCCGTTAAGGCGGCCGAATGGCGCTGGGTAGTGAAATCCACCTGTATACCAGCCGCCTCGATGATTGCCAGATCGGCACCATCGAGCGGGGTACTGTGGACGGCTTGCGCAAAGGCTTGCCAGGCAGGGCTGGCGGCAAGGGAATCGGTCATTGCGATCAGAACGGCAACTTGGCTTGGGGAGCGAGACGCAGCAATTGCTCGCGGAACGATTCCTGGATGCGCTTGAGCGCCGCTTCGTTGTCGGCCTCGAAACGCAGCACGACCACCGGGGTGGTATTGGACGGGCGTGCCAATCCAAAGCCGTCCGGATACTCGGCGCGAACGCCGTCGATCGTGATGATTTCCGTGGCGCCGTCAAACTTGCCGCTTTCCTGCAGCGCCTTGACCAGTGCGAACGGCTCGCCTTCGTTCATCTCGAGCTTGAGCTCTGGCGTGGACAAGGCTTGCGGCAGCGCTTCGAGCGCTTCCGAGGCATCGGCATCGCGCGACACGATTTCCAGCAGACGCGAACCCGTGTAGAGCCCGTCGTCAAAGCCGTACCAGCGTTCCTTGAAGAAGATGTGGCCGCTCATCTCGCCGGCCAGCGGGGCACCGGTTTCGGCCAATTTGGCCTTGACCAGCGAGTGGCCGGTTTGCCACATCAGCGGCTTGCCACCCGCTTCGCGCACGGCCAGACCCACATGGCGGCTGCACTTCACGTCGTAAATGATGGTTTCGCCCGGGCAACGCGACAGCACGTCGCGCGCAAACAGGATCAGTTGGCGGTCGGGCCAAATGATCTCGCCCGACTTGGTGACCACGCCCAGGCGATCGCCGTCGCCGTCGAAAGCCAGGCCGATTTCGCAATCGGTGGTCTTCAGGCAATGCATCAGGTCGTGCAGGTTTTCGGGTTCGGCGGGATCGGGATGGTGGTTGGGGAACGTGCCGTCCACTTCGCAGAACAGCTCGGTCACTTCGCAGCCCAACGCGCGGAACAGCTTGGGCGCGATGGCACCAGCCACACCGTTGCCGCAGTCGATCGCCACTTTCATCGGACGCGACAGCTTGACGTCGCGGGTGATGCGTTCGATGTACTCGTCGACGATGTTCAGTTCACGGCGCGTGCCGCGCTTGACGCCGGCCGGCGCTTGGCCGTACGTGGCATCCATGGATTCGCGCAGGGCCTGGACATCGGCGCCATACAACGCGGCTCCAGCCATGACCATCTTGAAGCCGTTGTACTTGGGCGGATTGTGGCTGCCGGTAATGGCAACGCCCGACCCCGTCTTGTAGACGTGGGTGGCGTAGTAGACCAGCGGCGTGGGCACTTCGCCGATATCCAGCGTATCGATGCCGCTTTCCAACAATCCTTCCTGCAATCCTTCGGACAGCTCTTTGCTGCTCAGGCGGCCATCGCGGCCGACCACGAGCGTCGTGAGGTTCTTTTCGCGGGCTTTGGCGGCCAGGGCACGGCCCAAGGCACGCGCGAAGTCGGCGTTGATTTGTTCCGGGACGATGCCGCGGATGTCATAGGCTTTGAAAACCGACTTGGTATATGGCGAAGCTGCGCTCACAAAAGCTCCTAAAGGGAATGCGTGTCGTCGAGATTATTGCTCAACGCTTTAAGTTTTGGCGTCCGTTTGCGATGATTTCGTCACCAATCGCAAGCGGTGTCGTGTAAAAGATGACATCGGTAAGCAAAATACATGCCGCCATATCTCGGATGAGTCCGATTACGTGCGTTTCATGCTTGCTGGCGTGCCGGTTTTGGCACCCGACGGGCAACTATGGAAGCCTACAATGCATGTGTCGTCGCGACCATACTGCCTAAGTCGTAGGGGCGCGACCTTTTTATGGGGATTGAGGGTGCCGCACGATTCTTCCTTGACCGATACCGCCACTGCCATTGCCCCCGTTACGGCGGCCGGTGGAGATACCGTTGCGCTCGATGCGCTGCGCGCCATTGTGGGCGCCGCGCATGTGCTGACCGGCGAGGATGCCGCGCCCTATCTCACCGATTGGCGCGGCCGCTATGTGGGGCAGGCGCTTGCCGTCGTCCGCCCGGCCGATACGTCGCAAGTAGCGGCAGTGATGAAATGGTGTCAGCAGCATACCGTTCCGGTCGTGCCGCAAGGTGGCAATACAGGCTTGTGCGGGGGCGCCACGCCAGATGCCGACGGACAGGCGATCGTGTTGTCGTTACGGCGCATGGATGTGGTGCGCGCCATCGATCCGCTGAACGATACGATCACGGTCGAGGCCGGTTGCGTGTTGCAGGCCGTGCGGAGCGCCGCGCGCGACGCCGGGCGGCTTTTTCCCTTGAGCCTCGCGGCCGAAGGCAGTTGCTGCATTGGCGGCAACCTGGCCACCAATGCGGGCGGCACACAGGTACTGCGGTATGGCAATACCCGCGATCTGGCGCTCGGCCTCGAAGTCGTCACCGCGCAGGGCGAGATCTGGAACGGTTTAAGCGGCTTGCGCAAGGACAACACCGGCTACGATCTGCGCGATATTTTCATCGGTAGCGAAGGCACGCTGGGCGTGATCACGGCCGCCACGCTCAAGCTGTTTCCCCTGCCCGTGGCCAGTTGCACGGCGTTTCTGGCATTCGAGTCACTGACCGCGGCGCTGGCCGTGCTGGCGCGGGCGCGCGCCGGTTTTGGTGCGTCGCTCACGGGATTCGAGGTGATGAGCCGTCATTGCCTGCAAGGCGTGCTGCGGCAGTTTCCGGATCAGCGCCTGCCGCTATCGGGCGAGAGCACGCAGTCACCGTGGTTCGCGCTGCTGGAGTTGTCGGACAGCGAAAGCGAAGCCCATGCCCAGGCGCGGTTCGAAAGCATTCTGGGCGATGCGTTGGAGGCCGGTGAGGCGGTCGATGTGGCGGTGGCGGCAAACGGTGCGCAAAGCCGCGCCATGTGGCATCTGCGCGAGAGCATTCCGCTCGCCGAACTGGCCTATGGCAAAGCGATCAAACACGATATCTCGGTGCCCATCTCGCGCATCGGCGATTTTGTTGCCACCACCAATGCCGCCATTCAAGCCGCCCATCCGGGCGTGCAACACGTGATCTTCGGACACCTGGGCGACGGCAATCTGCACTACAACGTGTCGCGTGCGCCCGACCATACCGAAGCGCAACTGCTCGCCTTGCAAGATGCTGTGTATGCCATCGTGCACGCCAGTGTGGTCGCGCATGGCGGCTCGATCAGCGCCGAGCACGGTATCGGCCAGCTCAAGCGCGATCAGTTGCCGCACTATAAAGACCCCGTCGCGCTGCTCCTGATGCGTCGCATTAAAGACGCACTGGACCCGTCCGGCATCATGAATCCGGGTAAAGTGCTTCAGGCATAACCCCGCCCGTATCCGAGGGAGACACGTCATGACGCAACCGGCGCCGACCGATCCGCACATGCCGCATTACCGCGTGCTGATTGTTGAAGACGATCTGACGATTGCCGGCAATCTGTACAGCTATCTTGAAACGCGCGGCTTCGTGCCCGACGCGGTGTATGAAGGCAACGCTGCAGTGCGCATGCTCGAACAGGAACGGTTCGATGCCGTGGTGCTGGACGTCGGGCTTCCCGGTCGCGATGGCTATTCGGTGTTGGCGCATTTGCGCCGTGAGCAGTTTTCCACGGTGCCCGTGCTGATGCTCACCGCGCGCGACGAACTCGAAGACAAGCTCGCGGGTTTCGCGCATGGCGCCGACGACTACCTCACCAAACCTTTTGCATTGGCCGAAGTGGCCGCGCGCCTGCTGGCGTTGATTCAGCGGGCCAAGGGCGCCACCGTGACGGCAGTGCGCACCTGCGGCAATCTGCGCATGGACTCCCGCACCCGCGAGGTGATGGTGAACGGCGCGATCGTGCATCTCACGCGCAAGTCGTCGCAGATTCTGGATTTGCTGTTGCGGGACGTGGGGCGAGTATTGCCGCGCGACGAGCTCGAAACGGCGCTATGGGGCGGCGAGCCGCCGTCGTCCGATGCGTTGCGCAGCCAGGTGCACCTGTTGCGCCGCGCGTTGGGTGAAGCCGGATTCGATGGGATCGAAACCGTGCACGGCACCGGCTGGCGCATTGTTGCGCCCGCCGCGGCGTAATGGAAGCGTCGCAAAGCGGCACGCTCACGCAACGGGTCGTCTGGGCCCTCGCGGGCACGGTCGCACTTTTCGTCAGCGCGCTGGTCATCCTGGCCTATGCCACGTTCGATCGCATGGAAGACGATCTCGTCAACGACATCCTCGCCACCGAGACCAGCCGCTTATTGCAGATGATCGACCGCGGTGAGGTGCGCGCCGGCGAAGCGGAATTCCGCTGGCTGGGCGCGTCGATGAATGCCTGGTTTGAGGATCATCCTCGCGTGGGTCATCCGCTGCCGGCCGAATTGCAGGGCCTGGCCGAAGGGCTGCACGAGATCGAACCGGGTGGGGCCATCTGGCATGTGATGGTGGCCGATTCGGCGCTGGGCCGCGTGGTGGTGTTGTATGACGCAACCGAAAACGAAGGGCGCGTGTACGACTTCGGGCTGATCGTGATCGGGTTGGGCGCGATCTGCATGGTGGGAGCATACGGCGTGGCCCGCAACGTGGCCAAGCTGGCCGTCGGGCCCATGCTGGATCTTACCGATCGGCTGGCAACGTGGGCGCCGGGGTCGCCCGATCTTGCCGTGGAGCGTTCCGATGAGGCCGGCCGGCTGGTGGAGGCCTTCAATCGCGTGCAGAACGAGGTGGATCGCATCATGGCGCGCGAACGTGAGTTCACCGCCAACCTGAGTCATGAAGTGCGCACCCCCTTGTCGGCCATGCGCACCGATAGCGAGATCATGCTGCTGGCCAATACGCTCAACGACGACCAGAAGCTGCGCTTGAATCGCATCATGGCCAACGTGGACGCGGTGACCTCGGCATTGGCTGGCGCGCGCGCGCTGGCCGCCGATGAACGCCGGCCACGCGAAAAGGTCGATCTGGCGGGCGTGTTGGACGATGCCTGGCGCGTACAAGCCATGCAGGCCGAGGCCGCTGGGCTGCTGATCGAAAACCGCATCGCACCCGACATCACACGCGAACTTGATCGACACGCTTTGCTGACCGTGCTGCGCAATCTGATTCGCAATGCCGTCGAACACGCGGCACCCGCGACATTGAGCGCCGAATGGGATGGCCAAGCCATGCTGGTGCGCGACGATGGGCGCGGCATCGATGGCGCGGCGCTGCCGTTCGTCTTCGATCGTTATTACAGCGGCCGTCGCACCGATCAAACCAATGGTCAGCCCGTTGCGTTGGTATCTGACGCTGCACCGCGGCGCGGACTGGGCCTGGCGATCGCCAAGCGCATTTGCGATATGCAGGGCTGGTCGCTTAGCGTAACCTCGCACACCAGCGGCCCGGATCAGGGCACCACCTTCCGTCTGGAATTCGACTTGAACGCCTGAAAGGCATAAAAGTCCGGCGAAAGCGCTCGATTTGACGCTAATTTCACGCGTCACTCTCTACCGTTAAAGACTTTTTTCTGTTGAGGACCTGCATCGATGATCGAGGCTGTAAAGCGGCATAAGCGCCACGAAACACGTTTGGGGAGTGCACCATGCGTCAACTGACTCTGCGGTTCATTGTCTCCGTTTTCTTGATGCTCACGCTCAGCCGCCTGGGGCTGTCGTTCTGGATGTGGGATCGGGTGCAGGATGCAGGCGGGTTGCTGCCCGTCATGTTCGGCGGCTTGCGCATCGATATCTGCTCGATCGGCATGTTCTCGGTATTGCCCGCGGCGTTGTCGTTCTGGTTTGGCCACCGCCCGCTTGCCGTGCGCTTGACCGCATACTGGTTCCGTTTCTGCTGGATGCTGTATGTGCTGCTGGAGGTATCCACGCCCCAGTTCATCGCCGAGTACGACACCCGTCCCAACCGCCTGTTCTTCGAGTACCTGGTCAATCCGCGCGAAGTGGCGTCGATGCTGTGGGAAGGCTACAAGCTCGTGCTGCTCGCCGCCTTCATCGTGCTGGCGTTGGCCGCGTGGGGCAGTCGCAAGCTGTTCCCCACCACGGTCGTCGACAAGCGTCTGGGCTGGCTGTGGCGGCCGGTGCTGTCAATCGTGGTGATCGCCGTGGGCGTGCTGGCAATTCGGGGCACGCTGCAGCATCGTCCGATCAATCCCGCGATGGTGGCTTTCAGCAGCGACGCGATGGTCAATACGCTGCCGCTGAATTCGCTCTATAGCGTGATCGACGCTGCCTATAAAGTCAGCAACGAAATTTCTTCGGCATCGTTGTACGGCGACATGCCCGTCGATGAGATGAACGACATCGTGCGCGCCGACGCGGGATTTTCCGGACCGCCGATCGACGCCCGCCTCCCGAGTCTGCATGCGCAGCAGGCGACGGCGCGGCATGAGAAGCCGCGCAATATCGTAATCATTCTGCAAGAGAGCCTGGGCGCCCAGTTCGTGGGCAATCTGGGCGGGCGCGATCTCACGCCGCAGATCGACCGGTTGTCCAAAGAGGGCTGGAACTTCACGCGCGCTTACGCCACGGGCACGCGCTCGGTGCGGGGGCTTGAAGCGGTCACGGCTGGCTTCCTGCCCACCCCGGCCGAATCGGTGCTCAAGCAGCCGCGCTCGCAGACGGGTTTCTTCACGCTGGCCGAATTGTTGGGCACCAAGGGCTACGAGTCGCGCTTCATCTATGGCGGCGAAGCGCACTTCGACAATATGCGGGCGTTCTTCTTGGGCAATGGCTTCAATCGCGTGATCGACCGCAAGGATTTCAAGAACCCGGTGTTCGTGGGATCGTGGGGCGCTTCTGATGAAGACATGTTCAACGAGCTCGATCGCGAGTTGCGCAAAGACGGCGACAAGCCCACGTTCACGCTGGCGTTCTCGGTCAGCAATCATTCGCCCTGGGAATATCCGGAAGGCCGCATCAAGCCCGTGGGCGACCCCGCCACGGTCGACAACACGGTGCGTTATGCAGACTGGGCCATCGGCAACTTCTTCGACAAGGCGCGTCAGGCGCCGTATTGGAAGGACACGCTGTTCCTGGTGATTGCCGACCATGATGCGCGCGTCTTCGGCGCCAATCTGGTGCCGGTGAAGCACTTCCGTATTCCCGCACTGTTGCTGGGGGCCGATATCGCCCCGCGCAAGGACGACCGCATCGTGAGTCAGATCGATATGGGACCCACGTTGTTGTCGTTGGCCGGTATCGATAGCGTGCATCCCATGCTTGGGGCGGACCTGACGCAGCGCGACCCCAATCGGGCCATCATGCAATACGGCGAGAATTTCTCGTACTTGAAGGGCGATGAGCTGCTGGTGATCGAGCCGCACAAGACACCGCGTCAGTACAACTATGTGCCGGGTGTGGGTGAGGTGGAAGACCGGTTTACGCCGATGTCGACCGATCCTGCCTTCTCGCGCAAAGCGCTGGCCACGGTGCTGTGGCCGAGCTGGGCTTATATGAACGAACGCTATGCATTGCCCAAGCCGGCTGCGGCTGGGAAGTAAGGCGGGCTAGGTTCGCGTTACTCGGGCTACGATCGATCGCAGTCCGAGTAACGATCGATCGCATTGCGAGCAAAGGTTGAACGCGCCGCAAGGTAAGGTGCGATCGCTGCGCCAATAAGCCTCGCTGGCGCCGCCGGTGTGTGGCGCGTCGCGTTGGAAAGAACATCGGCCGATGCTGCGGGATGCAGCATCGGCCGATGTGTTTTGGGGATCGGACGTTATTCCCGCGCAGGCAATACCGTGCCGGCGGATTGACCGAAGCCGATGCGCGGGTAGCCGTCTTTGCGGCATTCGGCACGCAGGATCACCTGATCACCATCTTCCAGAAAGACGCGCTTTTCGCCCCAGGGCAGATCGACCGGCGTCTTTCCGCCTTGGGTCAGTTCCAGAATGGAGCCTGCTTGCGAGGCATCCGGCCCGGACAGCGTACCGGTGCCGAGCAGGTCGCCCGGTTGCAGATTGCAGCCGTTGACGGTGTGATGGGTAATCAACTGCGCGACGTTCCAGTACGCATGACGGAAATTGCTGCGCGACAGTGACGCGGGGGCAGCAGAAGCCTGGCGTGACTGCTCGGTGGTGAGCAGTACTTCCAATTGCACATCCAGCGCGCCGCTTGCGGCGTTGTCGGCCGAGCTCAGATACGGCATCGGCTGCGGCTCGTCGGCACCCCGGTCGAATGCGGTGCGGAAGGGCGCAAGCGCTTCGAGCGTGACAATCCAGGGCGAAAGCGTGGACGCGAAGTTCTTGGCGAGAAACGGGCCCAAGGGTTGATATTCCCAAGCCTGCAGATCGCGGGCCGACCAGTCGTTGAGAATGCCCAAACCAAACACATGCGATTCGGCGTCGTCGATGCCGATGCGCGTGCCTTGCGCGTTGCCCGTGCCCACGTAAATGCCGAGTTCGAGTTCGTAGTCCAGGCGCTTGCAGGGACCGAAGTCGGGCGTGCCGCCTTCGGTGGCCGGCTTCATCTGGCCCATCGGGCGCGGAAAAGATTGATTCACGCCCAGGCTCGAGGCGCGGCCGTGGTAGCCGATTGGCACCCATTTGTAGTTGGGCAGCAGCGGATTATCGGGACGAAACTGCTTGCCGATTGCCGTGGCGTGATGCAGCGAGATGTAGAAGTCGGTGTAGTCGCCGATACGGGCCGGCGTGTTGTATTCCACATCGGCCTGCGGCACCAGAAGCGGGGCAATGCGGGTTTGCGCGGCAGCGCCGGTGGAAAGCGCGCGCGACAGCGCCAGACGCAAGGCTGACCAGTGCGCTTGACCCAACGCCATCAGGCCATTGAGCGCGGTGTCGCGGCAGGCTTCCAGCGCTTCGGCCGCTTGACCGTTGAAGACTTTGGCGTCGGCCAGTGCCGGCAGATCAAGCACCTGGTTGCCGATTGCGACGCCAGGGCGAAAAGCCTCGCTGCTGCCGGCACGGCGAAACACGGCGAACGGCAGGTTCTGGATCGGGAAGCCGGTGGTGTCGTCGTTGGCGCTCGTGACCCAGCTTTGCAATTTGGGATCGTGGGTTTCGTTCAAGGTGACCATCAGGCTGTCTCTTTCTTTAAAGTTATTCGGTCGCGGGCGGTGTAGACCGCACATCGGTGGGGGTGCCGCTCAAGGACTCGGCGTGACTTGCGGTGCTGCTGAGCATGCAGCCCCGCAGCCGACCCGTCGGCTATCGTTTGCTCGGATCAAAGTGCTTCTTGATGTCCTGCCAGCATTGATAGTATTCGCCCTGCAGCGTGGTCGCGGCGAGCGCGGCTTCGGTGGGGCGAATCACGCGGCGGGTTTCGAACATGAACGCCATGGTGTCGCGAATGTAATGCGGCACGCTGGTGTCGGCGGTCGATGCCTTCTCGAAGGTTTCAGCATCCGGACCATGGCCGCTCATGCAGTTGTGCAAGCTGGCGCCGCCCGGCTCGAAGCCTTCCGCCTTGGCGTCATACACGCCCTGAATGAGGCCCATGAACTCGCTGGCCACATTGCGGTGAAACCAGGGCGGACGGAACGTATCGACCATGGCCAGCACGCGCGGCGGGAAAATCGCAAAGTCCATATTGGCCGTGCCCGGGGTGTCGGACGCGGACGTCAGCACGGTGAAGATGGACGGATCGGGATGATCGAAGCTGATCGAGCCGATGGCGTTGAAATGGCGCAGATCGTATTTGTAGGGCGCATGATTGCCGTGCCACGCCACCACGTTCAGTGGCGAATGGCTGATCTCGGCTTGCCAGAAGCCGCCGGTAAATTTCCCGATCAGCCGGAAGTCGCCGTCGCGATCTTCGTACCAGGCGCAAGGCGTCTGAAAGTCCCGGGCGTTGGCCAGGCAATTCGAGCCGATGGGGCCCAATTCGGGCAGGCGCAGCGCCGCGCCGAAGTTCTCAAGCACATAGCCGCGTGCATCGGCATCGCGCAACACGACGCGAAAGCGCACGCCGCGCGGGATCACCACGATCTCCAGGGGGTCGGCCTCGATCAATCCGAATTCGGTCTCAAAACGCAGCCGCCCCTGTTGCAGCACGATCAGCATTTCGCCATCGGCGTTGTAGAAAAAACGGTCGTTCATCGATGCGGTGGCGGTGTACACATGGATGCCCACGCCGCTTTGTTCATCGGGACCACCATTGCCACCCATCGTGAACATGCCATCGATGAAATCGGTGGGGGCGGCCGGCATGGGCCGCGCGCTCCAGCGAAGCTGGTTGGGGGTAACGGGCAGGGCGCCGAAGTCGCTTTTCCAATCGGCCGCGCCGCCATAGGGGGCGAACGGTTTGTGCTGCACGCCCGGGCGGATGCGATAGAGCCACGAGCGCCGGTTTTCATGGCGCGGTGCCGTGAAGGCAGTGCCTGACAACTGCTCGGCATACAAGCCATAGGCGCAACGCTGCGGCGAGTTGCGCCCCTCGGGCAGTGCGCCCGGCAGCGCTTCGGTAGCGAACTGATTGCCGAATCCGGTCTGATATTGGATGCTCATGAGGTCTCCTCTCGTTTGTGGACTATTGTCGCTAATCGGGGTAGGGCAGCGCTATACATCGTAGATAATAAGCACTATTCACAAAGTGAATAGCAACGCGGTGCATTCGGTGCGGCGGTGTGTATACCGTGCGGCACCGCGAGCCCCACGCCCGCATGCGCTCTGAACGCGCTTCGATCGGGTCGCCGCGTTTGACTGTTTCCTTGAGGGTGGTATGACCGATCTTCGCAGTGTGGATCTCAATCTGCTGGTGGTGTTTCAGCACATCATGGCGTCGCGTAATCTGTCGGAAACCGCGCGGCGGCTGGATATGTCGCAACCGGCCGTGAGCCATGCGCTGCGCCGGCTGCGCGAGCGGTTGAGCGATGAGCTGTTCGTGCGCACGGCACAAGGCATGCAGCCCACGCCGCTGGCCGAGCGGCTCGATGCGCCGATCGCCGAAGCGCTCCTGGCGCTGCATCATGTGTTTGCGGCACAGGATGATTTCGATCCGGCCACCAGCACGCGCCGTTTTCGCCTCGCGATGACGGATGTGGGCGAGATTTATTTCATGCCGGTGTTGATGGAGCATTGTGCGCGTCGCGCGCCGGGTGTGCGCCTGGACACGGTGCGGGTCGCTGGCGCCGATCTGGCGCGCGAGATGGCGGCGGGGCGCATCGATGCTGCGGTGGGCGCCTTCGATCGGGTAGGGGCGGGCACGTTTCAGCGCATGCTGTTTCGCCAAGGCTACGCCACGCTTTTTCGCCGGGGCCATCCCACAGCGCGCGCGGATATGGGGCTCAAAGCCTTCCGCGCCGAACGTCACTTGATCGTGTCGCGTGCGGCGCCTTATGGTCAGGTCAATCAGGCGCTGGCGCGCGCCGGTGTCGGGCTGGACGATCACTACAGCGTGCCGCATTTCTCGGCCGTGCCGTACATTCTGAGCGCAACCGATCTATTGGCTACCGTGCCCGAAAAGCTGGCTGCAAGCGCCGCACCGCGATTCGATCTGCAACAGCTCACGCCGCCCGTACGTGTGCCGCAGTTGCAAACCAACTTGTATTGGCCGCGCCGCGTGCAGCGCGAACCGGCCAATCAATGGCTGAGGGACATGGTGATGGATGCGTTCGTGGCGCTACCGTAACGCGCCGCCTGTCTGCTCACACCACCGACAACCTCGCTTCATCCAGCGCTTCGCGCAGCACCGCCATGTCGCCGATGTGATTGGCAAGCAGCAGCACCAACGCCGCGTTGAGCTCTTCGCTTTGCGCCGGGGTCAGATCCCGGTGCGTGTCGATGAGCGTTTCGTAGAAGTCGTCGGGTGCGGCCAGATTGAGTTCGCGGTGCAATGGCATGGTGGCGCTCACAGTGCAACAGCCGCGGCTGTCGCTGACATAACGTTCGAACGAGAAGTGCGTCCAGTGGCCTGTGCCAACGCCGCGTCTACGCGTGTGGCATCCAGCGTCCGCCACCGCGCGGCAATATGGTGATCAGGCCGGATCAGATAACCGGTGCCGTCTTCCGCGTCATACCTTTGGCGCAAGAGGCCGTTGCTATCGATGCGGCAAGTGGCACCGGTGGGTGCCTGCGCGCATGCCTGCGCGGTGTCGAAAACCAGCACCACGTCGAGCGGGACCTCAAGTGCAGAAGCGGCCTGCAACTGCGCCCACGTCGCCGCATCCGGCGCTCGGCTACTGCAAAAATGCGCCAGCACGAATCGCCCGCCTAGCGCGTCGAGCCACCAGCCGCCGGTACCGTCGGCTAGCGTGACAGGCGCGTCGAGCGCGGTCGTGCCGGGTGCGACCCGCGATGCAGAAAAGCGGTCGGCATCCGGCGTATTCAAGCTCGACTGCAAATAGGCAGTGGGCGTGGATAGGCGCCCACTATTGACCAGGGCGCGGGCAAACACATGCCGCTTGGCGAGATTGAGCACAGCGTTGCGCAGTACACGGCTCGCATCGCTTTTCGGGGTGATGAAATCGGTGGCGCGCGACGAATGCCGAATGTTCTCGTCAGCGGCGAATTCGCGCTCGGACGCATAGGAGTCCATCAGTGTTGCCGGCGCGTGGCCTTGCAGCACGAGCTTGAGTTTCCACGCCAGGTTGTCGGCATCCTGCACGCCGCTGTTGGCGCCGCGCGCACCGAAAGGCGATACGCGATGGGCCGAGTCGCCGGCAAACAAAATACGGCCGTGCCGGAACGTGTCCATGCGTTCGCATGCGAAGGTGTACACGCTCACCCACTCGAGTGTGACGTCCACATCGGCGCCCAGCAACGCGCGGATGCGCGGCATCACGTTTTCGGGTTTGACGGCTTCGATCGGATCGGCGTTCCAGCCCAATTGGAAGTCGATGCGCCAGACGTTGTCGGGCTGCCGATGCAGCAGCACCGATTGGTTGGGGTGAAATGGCGGGTCGAACCAGAACCAGCGCTCCGTGGGGAAATCGGCCGTCATCTTCACGTCGGCGATCAAGAATCGATCGCGGAACACGCGGCCGCGGCTTTCCTGGCCGATGGCTTTACGTATCGGCGAACGCGAGCCGTCGCAGGCCACCACCCATTGGGCGTCGAGCGTGTAGGGACCGTCCGGCGTTTCGATGGCGAGCGTCACATGATCCGCATGCGGGGTGACGTCGGCGACTTTGCTTTTCCACCGCAGATCGATATTGGGGTGGCGGCTCGCGCAATCGTGCAGATAGCCTTCGGCGTAGTACTGCTGCAGATTGATGAAGGCCGGCCGGCGATGGCCCGATTCGGGCAGCAGATCGAACTGCCACACTTCCTGGTCGCGGAAGAAGACGCGCCCGACGTTCCACGACACGCCTTTCTGCGTCATCGTTTCGCCCAAGCCCAAGCGATCCCAGATGTCCAACGTGCGTTTGGCAAAGCAGATGGCGCGTGAACCGGTCGATAGCCGATCGTCGTCATCCAGCAAAACGACCTTGATGCCTTGTTGCGCCAGGTCGATCGCGGCGGTGAGGCCCACGGGGCCCGCGCCAACGACGACCACGGGATGGGGCGCCGTGGGCGCGCGATCCTGATCGGCATGGCGGCGATAGGCGAACGCCAGCCGCTGATAATCGATGTCTCCCACGATTTGTCTCCGGTGTGGGCTTGTTCTCGCGCGCCGTCCTGTATCGGACGGTCACGCGTAACGGGTCGGTCTTGTGCGCTTAAGCGCCTTCGAGTTGCTGCCACATATCGACGTCGCGCTCGGCGGTCCAGATGCGCGGGTGATCGTGGCCGGTGGCTTCGTCATAAGCACGCGTCACGTCGAACGGCATGCAGTGATCGAAGATCACCCAGTCGCGGTAGCGCGGCTGCATCAGCGCATAGGTTTCGCGATAGATGGTCTTGAGGTCTTTGCCTTCGGCCACGCCTTGATAGACGCTGCCGTACAGATCGGTCAGAAACGCACGCGTGCCGGCCAGCGCACGCTGCACGTCCTGCGGATTGGTCAGTGCCGGACCGCGGCCGGGCACGAGTTGCGACGGCGCCATGCGGGCCAGGTTGTCCAAGGTGGCGGGCCAGTCGCGGAAATACGCGTCGCCGGCATACGGCGTGGTCATGTACTCGACCAGATCGCCGGCAAACAGGATCTTCTGCTCCGGCAGCCACGCGATCGTGTCGCCTTTGGTATGGCCGCGGCCCACCTGCATGAGTTTGACTTCGAGGTTGCCGAGATCGACGGTCATCTCGCCCGAGAACGTCATCGTGGGCCACGTCAGGCCATCGGGCACCGACTCGACTGCGCGAAAGAGGCGGGGGAAGCGGCCGATTTCGCTGGCCTTGTCTTGCTCGCCACGTTCGACGATCAGGTCGTACGTGTCGCGGCTGGCGATGATTTCCTGCGCCTCGTAGGCCGATGCGCCAAACACGCGCACCGCGTGATAGTGCGAGAGCAGCACGTACTTGATGGGCTTGTCGGTCACTTCGCGAATACGGCGGATCACGTCCTGCGCCATGACCGGCGTGGCTTGCGTGTCGGTGACCATGACGGCGTCGTCGCCGATGATGATGCCGGTGTTGGGATCGCCCTGGGCCGTATAGGCATAGGCGTTGTCCGAAAGCTTTTCGAACGAGACGACTTTCTCTTCGACGTCGGCGTGCGAAGCAAATTTCTTGGTCATGAACGGTGTCTCCAGACGGTCGCCTCTACAGGGGCGGTCGGGATTCACTATAGTCCTGCGTTCGTTTTAGTGCAATACGTTCGTTATAAACGAATCGCCGGCTACACCCGCTGGCACTTCGGGCAGTAGTACGTCGCCCGTTGCCCCTGCACGATGCGCTTGATCGGCGTCTGACACACACGGCATGGCTGCCCGTCGCGTTCATAGACGGCCGCATGGATGGTGAAGTAGGCGCCCGGCTCACCGCTGGCCCCCACGTAATCGCGCAACGTGCTGCCGCCCGAAGCGAGGGCATCGAGCAGGGTGCTCCGGATCGCTTCGAACAAGCGTTGGCAACGCGCCAGGGACAGCTTTTGCGCTTGCGTGCGCGGATTGATGCGGGCGCGAAAGAGGCTTTCGGATGCGTAGATATTGCCCACGCCAACCACCGCGTGGCCCGCCAGCAGCGCCTGCTTGATGGCCACACGCCGGCCTTTGAAGTGATCGTGCAGCCACTTGGCATCGAAGCGCGGGTCGAAGGGCTCGATCCCCAGGCGTGCCAAAAGCGGATGCGATTCGATCGGCCCGGCCGTCGCGTCATGCCATAGCACCGCACCGAAGCGCCGGGGATCGTGCAGCCTGAAGGTGGCATGCGCAAACACCCAATCCACGTGGTCGTGCAAACGCGGGGCTTCGTCGGCGGGCACCCGGCGCAACGAGCCGGACATTCCCAGGTGCACAATTTGCGTACCGTGGGCAAACCGCAAGAGCAGGTATTTGCCGCGGCGCTCGCAGGCCAGCACCGTCTGGTCCGCCAGCAAGGCAGGCAGTTCGGGCGGTATGGGCCAACGGAGGTGCGGGTGGCGGATGACGAGATGGGACAGGCGGTGGCCTGTCATCACGGCGTCGATTCCACGCCGGGTCGTTTCGACTTCGGGCAGTTCCGGCATGAGCCAGTGTAAGATCATCCAATGTATGTACTGATTGTGCCATCAACCGGACGGGCCGCGTGAAGTCGTCGCAGAAACTCTTGAATATTGGATTGACCGCGCTGTTTGTAGCCCTGGTGGGAATACACAGCGCGCCCCTGCACGCCGCCGAAAGCCGGCCGCGCGACGCTACCGGTCCTCGGATGGGGCCCAAGACGCAAAAGCCGGAGACGGAAGTCATCCGCTTGCGTTCGGGGCAACTGCCGCTCGTGTCCCTGACCTCGGATGTGTTCTATCGCGTGGTCAGCGCCGAAATCGCGGCGCAGCGCGGCATGCTCGGCGTTGCCGGCACCACCATGGTCAATCTGTCGCGCGACACCAGCGATCCGCGCCTCGCCCGCCGCGGGCTCGAATTCTTCCTGGCCGGCGGCAATTTGCGCGGCGCGCTCGAAGCCTCGCGGGCCTGGTCGCGCCTGTCGCCCAACGATATCGAAGCCAATTCCACCGAGCTTGCGCTGTCTGCCGCCAATGGCCAGACCGAAGGTTTGGCGGAAGCGCTGCGCGTTCGCATCGACGCCTCCAAGGACAAGCCGGCCGCCATTGGCCAGGCGCTGGCTGTGTTGAGCCGCCTGAACGACAAGCGCATCGCGTTTCAGATTCTCGATCAGGCCCTGAGCCCGTCGGCGCGCAAGTCGCCGGCCGCGTTCCTGGCGCTGTCGGATGTGGCGCAAGCCGGTGGCGATACGCCGCGCGCGTTGGCTGAGGCGCGCAATGCCTTGCGCGTGGATCCGAATTCCGAAGAAGCGGCGCAGCGTCTGCTCGAATACGGCATGGTCGCCGATCCGGCGCGCGCGCAAGCCGATGCCCGCGCCTACATCGCCCGGCATCCCGATGCGCGCAAATTGCGTTTGATGCTGGCTGGCCAACTGGCCGACACCGGCGATTACGACGGTTCACTCACCGAGCTGCAAGCGATGTCCAGGCAGTCGCCGGAAGACTTCGATTTGCTGTCGCTGCAGGCGCAAGTGGCCTATAAGGCCGGCCGTGCCGATCAGGCGCGTTCGCTGCTCGAACAGTATCTGAGCGTGCAGAATCAACGCGAGCAGGCCACTGTGCCGGGTGCGAGCGACGCAGGTGCCGCCGCCGCCGACGCGCATGCGATGCTGGCCAAGATCGCCGAAGATCAAGGCCGCTACGACGATGCCGTGGCCCAGCTGGACCAGATCGACGATCCTTCGTTGCGCTACTCGTCCACCGTGCGCCAGGCCGGCATCCGCGCCAAGCAAGGCCGGGTAGCCGAAGCCGTGCGCTTGATCGATACCGCCGAGCCGCTGGACGATGACGAGCGCGTGATCGGTGTGCTGGCGAAGGCGCAGATCCTGCGCGATGCCGATCAGCTCGACGCCGCGGTGAAAGTGCTGTCCGATGCGGATCGCGCCATTCCCGATAGCGTCGAGATCAAGTACGAACTCGCCATGACGGTCGAGCGCCAGGGCAAGTTCGATCAGCTCGAAAAACTGCTGCGCGAAGTGATTGCGCTCGATCCCGATCACGCGCATGCCTACAACGCCTTGGGCTATACGTTGGCCGACAACAATAAGCGTCTGCCGGAAGCGCAGTCGCTCATTGGTCGCGCCATGGAACTCAAGCCGGGCGATCCCTTCATCATGGACAGCATGGGCTGGGTGAAATATCGCCTGGGCGACAACGCCGCCGCTATCGATTTCCTGCGCAAGGCCTACGTGCTGCGTCCGGAAGCCGATATCGCCGCCCACCTGGCCGAAGTGCTGTGGGTGGACGGCAAGCGTGACGAGGCGCAGAAGCTGCTGCAGGGCGCCTTCCAAAAGGATCCCAACAACAAAACGCTCAATGAGACGATCCAGCGCTTGGGTGTGAAGTTATGAAGGCATGGCGTGTAGCGATCGCAGGCGCGTTATGCCTAGTATTGGCGGCGTGCGTGACGCCGGATCGTATCGGTGGCTCCGGTCGTGCCGATGAGTTCAGCCGGGTAGGGCGCTTTGCCCTGACCGTCACCGAGCCTGACGGCAAACAGGATGCGGTGCAAGGCGGATTCTCGTGGCTGGATGAAGGCGACCGGTATGTGCTGGATCTCACCAATCCGCTCGGATCCACGCAAGCGCGCGTCGAAGGCACGGCCCGAGGCGCCACGCTTACGCGCGCCAATGGCGAGGTGCTTCAAGCCGACGATCCCGACGCCTTGGCAGAAGAAGCGCTGGGCAACCCGGTACCCGTTTCCGGCATGCGCGATTGGCTGCGTGGCCGCACGGCGCGTCAACCCGCCGCCACCGAGTTGCAGCGCGACGCGCAAAATCGCCCCACATCCTTTCAACAGGGCGGCTGGCAGGCCAATCTGTCGCGCTACGACGCTCAAGGCCCCCAACTGCTCGTCCTCGAACGCCGTGTCGATGGCCGCCGCGTTGTGGTTCGGCTGGTCGTCAACGCGCCCTGATCGCTTGATGGATGGCGCGATGCCTATGTATGCATCGCGCTGGTCTTACGCGCCGCATCTCGCGGCGCGATTCGTTTGAAACGCACGCCCGTGACCCTTTACGACATTCCGGCTCCGGCCAAAATCAATTTGTTCCTGCATGTGGTGGGCCGCCGCGCCGACGGTTATCACTTGCTGCAAACGGTATTCCGCTTCATCGATCTGCAAGACACGCTGCATATCGAGGTGCGTCGCGATGGGCAGATCACGCGCGCCTACGATCTGCCGGGCGTGTCCCACAACGATGATCTGTGCGTGCGGGCTGCACGTGCGTTGCAGGCCGCGACCGGATGCACGCAGGGTGCGCACATCGATCTGGTCAAACGCATTCCGGCCGGAGGTGGGCTGGGCGGGGGATCGAGCGATGCGGCCAGTGTGATGATGGCGCTCAATCGCGCGTGGAACACCGGGTTGTCGCGCGAAGCGCTGATGGCGCTCGCGTTGCCGCTGGGGGCCGATGTGCCGGTGTTCATCTTCGGTCAATCGGCCTTTGCCGAGGGGGTCGGTGAAAAACTGACGGCGGTCACGCTGCCGGAGCGCGCGTATGTGATCGCGCAACCGGACGCTTCGGTGCCGACGATGTCCGTTTTTAGCGACCCCGATTTGACAAGAGATTCTCCGATGATCATAATAGCGGACTTTCTTGCACGGCCCACTTCTGACTTCGGTCGGAATGATCTGGAACCGGTGGTTTGCAAGCGTTTTGAGCCCGTCTCGAATGCCCTGCGAGCCCTGAAACAGATGGGAGTGGCTGCGCGAATGTCGGGTTCCGGTGCGTGTTTGTTTGCCGAATATCCCACTTTCGCAACAGCCGTTTTGGCAGAGCAGGAAATTGCCGCTACAATGCGTGCCGCAAGTCGAGGTTCTGCAACCTCACCTGGCCGGACAAGCGAGAAGGCAAGCACAGATGATGTGTATGCCGCCGCCCGATTCAGGTTGCTGCAGTCCTGCTCCGGTCTTGACGAGCATCCGTTGCGGTATTGGATTGCTTGATTGTTGGGGAGTCGCCAAGTTGGTTAAGGCACTGGATTTTGATTCCAGCATGCGAAGGTTCGAATCCTTCCTCCCCAGCCCGAATTCATAAAAATATTAAAAAAAGCTGTTGAACATGCCCGTCTGATACTGGCCCGGTTCAGCAGCTTTTTTTGTTGGTACGTATCAAACCGGCGTCCCGCGCCGCGCCTTCTCACTCGACAGCAGCACCGCTCATGCCAAACGACAGCTTCATGATTTTCACCGGGACGGCCAACACACGTTTGGCCGTCGACGTGGTCAACCATCTGGACATGTCCTTGGGCAAGATGACGGTCGGCCGTTTTTCCGACGGCGAAGTCATGGTCGAGATTAATGAGAACGTGCGCGGCAAAGACGTGTTCGTGCTGCAGCCCACCTGTGCGCCTACCAATGACAACCTGATGGAAGTCATGGTCATGGTCGACGCGCTGCGCCGCGCCTCGGCCGGCCGCATCACCGCCGCCATTCCTTACTTTGGCTATGCGCGCCAGGATCGCCGTCCGCGTTCGGCGCGTGTGTCGATTTCGGCCAAGGTCGTGGCCAACATGTTGCAGGTCGCCGGTGTCGATCGCGTCCTCACCATGGATCTGCACGCCGATCAGATTCAAGGCTTTTTCGACATCCCGGTCGATAACATCTACGCCGGTCCGATTTTGCTGGGCGACATCTGGCGCCGCAATTTCTCGAACCTCGTGGTGGTGTCGCCCGATATCGGCGGCGTGGTGCGCGCCCGTGCGTTGGCCAAGCAGCTCGAGGCCGATCTGGCCATCATCGACAAGCGTCGTCCGCGCGCCAACGTCTCGGAAGTGATGAACATCATCGGTGAGATCGATGGCCGCACCTGCTTGATCATGGATGACATGGTCGATACGGCCGGTACGCTGTGCAAGGCTGCCCAGGCGCTCAAAGAGCGTGGCGCCGGCGCGGTGTACGCGTATTGCACGCACCCGGTGCTGTCCGGTGGCGCGATCGACCGTATTGCGGATTCGGAACTCGACGAGCTCGTCGTTACCGACTCCATCCCGTTGTCGGATCAGGCTGCCCAGTGCGGCAAGATCCGTCAATTGTCGTGCGCAGCACTGCTGGGCGAGACCATCCTGCGTATCTCGAACGCCGAATCGGTCAGCTCACTGTTCGTCGACTAAGTAAAGCTTTCAGAATTGCGCGTGCCGCTGGTCGCGGCGGCACGTTCAGATGACGGCGGGCATGTTGCCCGCCGTGTCGCTAATCGGACGCCAGATCACGGTGTCCACTGTTTGGAGTTATCCATGAAATTCAATGCCACTACGCGTAGCGTACAGGGATCGAGTGCGAGCCGCCGCCTGCGCCACGCTGGCCGCGTTCCCGCCATCGTTTACGGTGGAACGAGCGAGCCCAAGAACATCGAACTCGATCACAATGAAATTTTCCATGCCCTGCGCAAGGAACAATTCCATTCGTCGATCCTGGAAATGCAACTGGAAGGCAAGAGCGAGCAGGTTCTGCTGCGTTCGGTCCAATGGCACGCCTATCGCCAATTGGTCCTGCACGTTGACTTCCAACGCGTCGATGCCAAGTCGGCTCTGCACACCAAGGTGCCCCTGCACTTCATCAACGAAGAATCGTCGCCGGCCGTCAAGCTCAACGCTGCTGTCGTGACGCACATCGTGACCGAACTGGAAATTTCTTGCTTGCCCAAGAACCTGCCCCCGTTCATCGAAGTGGACCTGGGCAACCTGTTGGTTGGCGAACCCCTGCACCTCTCGCACATCAAGCTGCCGAACGGCGTGACGTACATTCCCCACGGCGCTGAAACCGACCCGATCCTGGCCTCGGCCAACGTGAAGGGTCCGCAAGAGATCGAAGAAGACGAAGCCGCTCCGGCTCAAGGCGACGACGCGCCCGACGCGCCGCAGGCCTGATAGACGCGATCCCCAGCTTAAACTGGCGGATCGAACGAACCCTGCGCGTGCGCGATTCGCATGCGCAGGGTTTTTTTTCTTTTGAGGCTTCAGGGACAAGGGTTCAGCATGTCGACACCGATACGACTCATCGTCGGACTGGGCAATCCTGGTGTGGAATACGAGACCACGCGGCATAACGCCGGCTTCTGGCTCGCCGACCACGTGGCCGACGATCTGAAGGCGTCGTTCACCGTCGAGAAAGCGTTCTCCGGTGCGGTCGCCAAGGCGCGCGTCGATGGCGAGAATGTGTTGCTGCTCAAACCCATGACATATATGAACCGCTCCGGCCTGGCCGTGGGCGCGTTGGCGCGTTTCTACAAGTTCGCGCCCGAACAAGTGCTCGTGCTGCATGACGAACTCGATCTGCTGCCGGGCCAGGTCAAAATGAAACAAGGCGGCGGTCACGCCGGTCACAATGGCCTGAAGGATATTCAGGCCGCGCTCGGGAGCCCCGATTTCTGGCGCCTGCGGTTGGGTATCGGTCATCCGCGCACGCTGAATCTTGCGCAGCAAGTCGCCGACTTCGTGCTGCACCCGCCGCGCCGTGAAGAGCAGACCGAGATCGATCGCGTGATCGATCGCTGCCGTGCGGTGATGACGTGGTTCTTGCAGGGCGACTTTGCCCGCGCATCGCGGCAGTTGGCCGATGGCGGCGTGAAGTGAATACGCCAGGCGATCCGGTGCAGCAGACGGCCCGCGCGCGGCCGCCTTCAGCGCCGCTCGGCACGCGCTTTCGCGACGACGTGGTCGACCTGTGGCGCTTTATTCGTCATCCTTCTTTGGGACCGCGGCGGCCGGGCCGTCATGCCGGCTCGATCGCTGTGTCCGACGCCGTATCCGGACTGGCGTGGCGGCGCTTGCTGGCCTGGGCGGCCGTGCTATGGCTCTTGAACGCCGGCGTGCTGGGGCCGTTGGCCGTGCAGGCGGCGTCCGCCGGTGGCAGCACCCATCGCCTGGATATGAACAATATTCCGTGGTTTACCGGCTTTCTGTGGGCGCCGCTGGTCGAGGAACTCACGTTTCGCTACGGTTTGCGGCGACCGCTGCAGGCCCTGTGGCTACTGCCGATCGCCGCGTTTGCCATGGTCAAGGGCCCGCAGACCTGGGCGGTATGGATGATGGCCATTGCGATACTCGTCGCGTTCTGGACGCTACGGGAAGGGCCTGTGCGCCGCGTGCGGGTGCATGGCTGGCGCCGGCTGTATCGCAAGCATTTCGGCTGGGTGTTCTACGGTGCCTCGCTTGGGTTCGCCGCCTTGCACCTGGCCAACTTCAAGCTGGGCGCCATTCCCTGGTGGATGATGCCCGTGCTGGTGTTGCCGCAGTTCGCCGCCGGCGTGGTGATGGGGTGGGTGCGGATGCGGCGCGGTATCGGCGCCTCGATCGTACTGCACGCCCTCTATAACGGCGGGCCATTGCTGTTGCTGTTCCTGGCGATGCAGGTCGTTTCACCAGAAGCATTGGGCGGCTAGGGCGCAACGCCCGGGGCCGCTCGTCTCTCATTCGCCGGCGCAGGCGTTAAACTGCCCGGCTCAATCTTTATCTCGATGGATTTTTCTCATGGCATTGCAATGCGGCATCGTCGGTCTTCCCAACGTCGGTAAATCGACGCTTTTCAACGCGCTCACGCGTGCGGGCATTCCGGCGGAAAACTATCCGTTCTGCACGATCGAGCCCAACGTGGGCGTGGTCGAAGTGCCCGATCCCCGTTTGGGCAAATTGGCGGAGATCGTCAACCCCGAGCGCATCCTGTCGGCCACGGTCGAATTCGTGGATATCGCAGGTCTGGTGGCGGGCGCGAGCAAGGGTGAAGGCCTGGGCAACCAGTTCCTGGCCCACATCCGCGAAACGGACGCCATCGTAAACGTGGTGCGCTGCTTCGAAGACGGCAACGTGATTCACGTGGCAGGCCGCGTCGATCCCATCGCCGACATCGAAGTCATCGAAACCGAATTGGCCCTGGCCGACATGCAAACGGCCGAAAAGGCCCTGCATCGGTTTTCCAAAACCGCGCGCTCGGGCGACAAAGATGCTCAGCGCTTGGTCACGGTGATCGAGAAGTGCATCAAGCAACTGGACGAAGCCAAGCCGATCCGCGCCTTGGGATTGACCAAGGACGAGCTCGCCGATATCGCCCAGCTCTGCTTCATCACCGCCAAGCCCGCCATGTATGTGGGTAACGTGAGCGATGACGGCTTTAAAGACAACCCGCTGTTGGATCGCCTGACCGAGTTCGCGAAATCGCGTGGCGCCCCTGTCGTGGCCATTTGCGCCGCCATCGAAGCTGAAATCGTCGATCTGGGTGAAGAAGACCGTGTCGCCTTCCTTTCCGACATGGGCATGGAAGAGCCGGGCCTGAACCGCCTGATTCGCGCCGCCTTCAGCTTGCTGGGTCTGCAAACGTACTTCACGGCTGGCGTGAAGGAAGTGCGCGCCTGGACCGTGCCGATCGGCGCTACCGGCCCGCAAGCCGCTGGCGTGATCCACACCGACTTCGAACGCGGCTACATCCGCGCGCAGACGATCGCCTATGAGGATTTCATTGCGTTCAAGGGCGAGCAGGGCGCCAAGGAAGCCGGCAAGATGCGCGCCGAAGGCAAGGAATACATCGTCAAGGATGGCGATGTGATGAACTTCCTGTTTAACGTTTAACGATCAGTGTATATCGCTCAACGTCTGCCGCTGCACGAGCGGTTGGTCGTTGCGCGCCTATCGCATCGTCTGCCTTGGTGGGAGCGCTTCGGCGCTCTGCGCGCGGTATCCGAAAGTTGGTGCGCGGTTTTCAGTTCTGGACGCTCGCTCGCGCTGCAAACGATAAACTGCACGTCTCCAGCAATAACCAGGATGAGACGTATGCTGCGCCCCGATATCACCCTCGAGTACCTGAACGCACGTTCGGCCGATCGCCTGCCCGGGCACTATGGCTTCGAGGTCACGTCGTTCGATGAAGGGCGATTGGAAGCGCAGATCGAGCTGCAACCGTGGATGATGGCGCCCAACGGGTTTTTGCATGCCGCCACCGTGATTCTTCTGGCCGACACGAGCGCGGGCTACGCCACCATCGCGCATCTGCCGGAAGGCGCCAAGAACTTCACCACCATCGAGTTGAAAAGCAACTTCCTGGCTACGGCAAAGGGGGGTGTGCTTCGTGCCGAGGCGGTGGCCGAGCATCTGGGTCGCAATACGCAGGTGTGGTCGGCGGCGGTGTTCAACGATCAGGGCAAGAAGACGGCGCTGTTTCGCTGCACGCAGATGATTCTTTGGTAGCGTTCTGGATTGAACCGTTTACCGCGGCTTGGGTCGAACCCATAACCTGGCGTCATTTGCTTTCTACGTCGTCGCGGCACATTGCGGTACAAATTAGTCACTTCTAATGCTGGGGCTGGCGCAAACCGACCTCCTCAATTTGATACGATAGGCCCTTCGCAGCGGCTGGTCGGCGCGCGCACGTCATGTGCCCCCGGCTTGGTCGCTCCCCAGGCGCCCCTGTTCTGCGCCACACCCGCACATTACCAATCGAGGTACCCACGAGGCAACGATGAAGACGTGGATCAAGCGAATACTGATAGGCCTTGTGGTTCTGGTGTTGGTTGCGATCGTGGGCCTGGCAATATTCCTCCTCACGTTCGACCCCAACGCGTATAAGTACAAGCTCGAAGAGCTCATACAAACGCGCTACCAGCGCACGTTGGCGATCGAGGGCGACATCGAGTTGTCTCTCTTCCCGCGCCTGGGACTGTCGTTGCAGGACGTGTCGCTGTCGGAAGTGAATAGCGAAGACACGTTCGCCTCGGTCGAGAGCGCGCGCCTTGCGGTCGCGATCTGGCCGCTGCTGTCCGACAATCTGGTGGTCGACCATGTGGCAGTCACGGGCTTCAAGGCCCGCGTGATCCGCGACAAAACCGGCCAGTTCAATTTCAGTAATCTGGTGGGTGCCGACAATCACATGTCGCAATCCGCCTCGGCCGACGCGCCGCGTGACCAGAACTCCGGTTTTCAGATCGATATCGCGGGCATGGATCTGCAGCAGGGCGATCTGGTATTGCAAGATCAGATTACCGGTCGTGCGATCACGATCAATCGCCTCAATGCGAGCACCGGCCGCATCACCTTCAATCAGCCGTTCAATGTCAATTTGAATGCGCATCTCGAAGGCGGTAATCCGCGCATGGATGCCAACCTGACTGGGCAGGGCATGCTGATGCTCAATCCGGCGGCGAAGGAATATTCCGCGCAAAAGCTCGATATGCGGATTACCGGCCAATTGCCAGACGCGCAGGCCACCAGCCTGATCGCGCGCGGCAACGTGGCCTTCAATGGTCAAACGTCGTCGCTCAATGTGGCGGGCCTCGAGTTGCTGTTCCAGGGCGATGTCACGCGTCCGGATCTGGCGATGAAGGGCGTCGATGCCAGCGTATCGATTCCGCGTTTGGTGGCCGATCCGTTCAAGCGCAAGCTGCAGATCGATCGTCTGGCGGTGCGCGCACGCGGTGCCATGGAACGCGGGCCGTTCGAGCTTGCGCTGGATGCACCGTCATTGAACATCTCGCCTGAGAAGGCGACGGGTGACGCGCTCACCGGCCGCTTGCGTCTCGATGGCCCGAGTGGCATCGACACGAATTTTGGGCTGACGGGGATCAGCGGTAACGCCGCCGAACTCGATATTCAAGAAGCCAAGCTGAACGGCACGCTCAAGCAAAATGACCGGCTGGTGAAGTTTGCGTTTACCTCACCGGTATCGCTGGGCTTGTCGGAACGTACGGCCAGCATGCCGGCGTTGCGTGGCGACGTGAACATCACCGATCCGGCCTTGCCCAAGGGCAATTTGCAGATCCCCGTGATTGGCAGTTTGAATGCCGATCTGGTCAAGGATCAGGCCGCCGCCAAGATCAACGCCGTGCTCGAAGGCGGCAAATTCGACCTGACGGCGGATGTGGCCCGATTGTCCGAAGCGCCGCGCCTGGCGTTCTCGCTGGCCGTGGATGTGCTTGATCTGGATAAGCTCGTGCCGCAAGCGTCGGCCGCGCCTGCTTCGACGGCCAAGCCTGCCTCTGCACCGGCTCCCACGCCGGCTCCAGCTGCCACGCCCGCACCCGCACCTGCCCCCGCGGCAACGTCGTCGCCGGCGCCTGCGACCGCGCCCGACGCCGCCGCAGCCAATGCCACGGCGCCGGCAAACGGTGCCGCCCCCGCTGCCGGTGCGAATCCCGCCGCTGCGGCTCCGGCTCAAGCGTCGACGTCGGCTTCGGCAGCGACGTCAGCGCCTGCAGCCGCGCCGGCCCCTGCGACCACGCCAGCGCCGGCCCCTGCAGCCCCGGCAGCCGCACCTACGCCCGCACCGACCGCACCTACGCCGTCCGTCGACGACACGATCGACCTGCGCGCATTGGTGGGCCCCACAGCCAGCGGCAGCGTCAAAGTGGGCAAGCTGGTGGTGCGTGGCATGAAGGCCGATGATGTCAGTGCCGACATCAAGCTGGAAAAGGGCAAGCTCGATATCAGCTCCCTGGCCGCCACGCTTTATGAAGGCAAACTTGCCGGTGTGGTGTCGGTGAACGCTGCCGAGAACAACAAGGTCGCGGCCAAGCTCTCGCTCGCCGGCATTTCGATCGAACCATTGCTGAGCGATCTCACCCGACGCACGTCATTGAGCGGCAAGGGCTCGGTGGTGCTGGATCTCACGTCGTCAGGCGCGAATACCTACGCCATGACGAACAATCTGGCTGGTACGTTGCAGGCGCGCCTGCGCGATGGCGCAGTCAAGGGCATCAATATCGCGCAAACGTTGCGTGAGTTGAAGCGCGTCGTCACGGGCGAGGTTTCCCCTGCCGTGGGCGTGACCACCGGCGATGCGCAGCAAACCGACTTCACTGCGCTCGATGCCGACGTTCAGTTCGACCGCGGTATTGGCTCGGTCAAGAACCTCAATCTGTCGTCGCCGCTGCTGCGGATATCGCAAGGCAGTCCTGCGACGTTCAACTTGGTCACACGGGTGGTCGACTTCGTTGCCTTGATTCGGGTGGTCAACACGCTGACGGGGCAGGACGGCGAGGGGCTTGAAGAACTGCGCAACGTCACGGTGCCGATCCATGTGGCCGGTCCGTTCGAGAAGCCGCTGTTTGCCGTGCAATGGCGCGGTGCGGCCGAAGAGCTGCTCAAGGGCCGCGCCGAAGACAAGCTGCGTGAAGTGATCGAAAAGAACACTGGTGCATCGCCTGAGGCCGCCAAGGACATCGGCAACGCGCTCAAGGGACTCCTGAAGCGATGACATCCGCGGTCTATACCCCGTTGGTCGAATGCGGCGGCGTGGCGGATGATCGGGCGCAAGCGTACGATCGCCGCTGGCTTGTGGTGCATGAAGACGGGCGGTGGATGACGCGCACGCACTTCCCGCAACTCGCCGATGTGACGGTAGAACTGCGTTTAGGGTACCTGGTGATCCGCGCGCCGGGCATGTTGCGTCTGGATATCCCGCTTGACGTGATCGAAGACGACGAAAGTGTGCGCTTCACCGCGATGGTGGGCGATCAGGAAATCGATGTCGTGGATGAGGGCGAGCTCGCGACGGCCTGGATGTCGAGCTATTTGCGCCAGCCGTGCGGCATCATGAAGGTGCACCCGGACGTGGCCGAAGTGCGCTGGTCGCAGGGCTGAAGCCACGTCAGCTGACTACCCTATGCTTTACCGGTGAGCCGACGATATTTGGCCATCAAGGCATCTTGCCCCTCAACCCATTGCGGATTGAGTTCGATGCACTCCACCGGACATACCACCTTGCACTGCGGCTCATCGAAATGGCCGACGCATTCGGTACAGGCGTCGGGATCGATCACGTAGAATTCTTCGCCCATCGAGATGGCGTCATTAGGACACGGCGGCTCGCAGACGTCGCAATTGATGCATTCATCGGTAATTCGCAGGGCCATGATCGAAACCAACCAAAAAGAGGCATAGACAGAAGGGCGGCGCGTGCCGCCACTGCTATCTGTCTATTGTAGACCTCTGGTCAAATCGGGTTAGTCAGCACTCAACCGGGCAGTGCCAGCGTGGTTTGCGTTGGCCGGTCTGGTCGACGGGCCAAGATCGCTGTCGAATCAACGCGCTGGCTGTTCCGTGGCGGTAGCTCGGCCTTGACCCGGCACTCGCCCGGCACCAGCTCGGCAATAGCCCGACATCAGCTCGGCACCAGCCCGACAATCAGCCCGACGCTATCCCGGCATCAGCCCGGCCAGGACTGCTCGCGCCGCTCACTGGCTTTTTCGTGCATCCAGCGTTCGACTGAAGGAAACACGAACTTGCTCACATCGCCGCCCAGTTGGGCAATCTCTCGCACGATGGTGCCGGAAATGAACTGGTACTGCTCCGACGGCGTCATGAACAGCGTTTCGACTTCGGGCAGCAAATGGCGGTTCATGCCGGCCATCTGAAACTCGTATTCGAAATCGGAGACGGCTCGCAATCCACGGACGATGACTTGGCCTTCTTGTTCGCGCACGAAATCTTTGAGCAAGCCGCCGAATGCTTTGACCTCGACGTTGCCGTAATGGCCCAGCACCTCGCGCGCAATGCTTACGCGTTCGTCGATATTGAAGAACGGTTTTTTATTGCGGCTGTGGGCGATGCCGACCACGACCTTGTCGAACAGCGATGCTGCCCGGCGCACCAAATCTTCATGTCCGCGCGTCAGCGGATCGAACGTGCCCGGATATATGGCTGTAATCATGTGTACTCCCTACCTTTATGTCACCTTCCTCCGAAGCGCAGATTATTGTCCCTTTTGCGCATTGCAGCAAATTCGAAGAAGGTGGAAGTGGACAGCGCCGGCTTTGCCTTGACGAAGTAGTGTGAATGGTGCCTCGGGCGTAAGGGGGGCTTCGGACTCCACATAGACTAAGCCATCGGTAGCCATCAGGCCCGGCAGACGATCCCACAGTTTAGGCAACCACTCGGCGTTGAAGGGCGGATCGAGAAAAATCAGATCGAATGCCGGCTCGTCGAATCGCTCGAGTGAGGCCAACGCATCCGATTGCAGAATGCGGACGGCGCGCGCATCCAGTTTGTCGCGCAACGCGCGAATCGCGGCCACGGCCTTGGGATCGCGTTCGACCATCTGCACGTGGGCCGCGCCCCGCGATGCGGCCTCGAAGCCCAATGCGCCACTCCCTGCAAACAGATCGAGCACCTTGCGACCCGCGAGGTCACCTTCCCAAAAATGGGCCAACCAATTGAACAGCGTTTCGCGTACGCGGTCGGGCGTAGGACGCAAACCGGCAATATCGAGCACTTCAATTGGGGTTTGGCGGTACTGACCGCCAACGATGCGAATATACTTCTTGCCCATGTTCCGCTTCTTCAAGAAAAAATCTCCTCCGCCTGCCGCGCCCGCTGAAAAGCCGGCCCCGCAGCCGGGAGTCGAGCACCCCGCCGAAGGCGTTCCGCCTGCGTCGGGCGATGTCGCCGTGGCCGATGCGCAGAGTACTGCGTCTTACGCCGATCCTGCTACGCGTATCGAGCCGTCCTTGCCCGATGGCGCCATTCCCCCGCCGGCTGATCCGATCGCGTCCGAAGACGCAGTGGACGTCGGGGCGACGCATTTCGAACCGACCATTCCGCCGCTCGATGCCGCCCAAGCGCAGGCCGTCGCACCGGCTGCGTCGGTAGCTCCTGCAGCCCCGAGCCTCCCCGGCACGGCAGCAGCAGCGCCCGCCGCGTCGATTCCAACTGCGCGAAGCGAGCCGTTTGCGCCGACCGCACCGACTGCAGCTACCCCATCGACTGCACCTAGAGCACCGACTGCGTCACCGGCAACGGGCAGCTACGCCAGCCAACCCGCTATTGTGCCGCAGCAGGTCACAGTCGATGTGCCGCCGGCCGAGCCTGCACCTGCGGTGATTCCTGCCGAAGTCCGATCGGCACCCTCCGTGTCGCCTTCGATGGCGCCGTCCGGTACACCGGTCGACCGGCCAACCATTCTGCCAGCCAATGCGCCTGCGGCAGCGCTGCCTGCGACGCCGGCATCTTCTGCAACGGCTCCGGCATTGGCGCCATCCGTGCCGGATCGCATTACGCCGATCGTCGGTACCGTCCCCGCCGTGCCCGGCACGCCTGCTGCAGAAACCGCCGCGCCGGCCGAAAAGAAGGCCTCGTGGCTCACTCGCCTCAAGCGCGGGTTGTCACGCACCGGGCAGAGCATTGGCGGCATTTTCGTGGGCGTCAGCGTCGACGAAAACCTGTTCGAAGAGCTCGAATCGGCGCTCATTATGGCCGATGCGGGTGTTGAGGCCACCCAGAAGCTGATCACGGCATTGCGCGCCCGCGTCAAGAAAGACCGGATCGAAGATGCCGAAGGCGTCAAGCGCGCGCTGTGCGACGTGCTGACCGATCATCTCAAACCGCTCGAGCGTCCGTTCGATCTCACGCGCGCCAAGCCGCTCGTCGTCATGATCGCGGGCGTCAACGGCGCCGGCAAGACAACCTCTATCGGCAAGCTGGCGCATACGTTCCAGCGCCAAGGCGCAAGCGTGTTGCTCGCGGCTGGCGATACCTTCCGCGCGGCGGCCCGCGAGCAGTTGGTGGCCTGGGGCGCACGCAATAACGTCAGCGTGATCGCGCAAGACAAAGGCGATCCGGCGGCTGTTGCATTCGATGCCGTCAATGCCGGGCGTGCGCGTGGCATGGGCGTGGTGATGGTCGATACCGCCGGCCGATTGCCCACGCAGTTGCATTTGATGGAAGAAATCAAAAAGATCCGTCGGGTGATCGCCAAGGCCGATCCGGCCGCGCCTCATGAGGTGCTGTTGGTAATCGACGGCAATACCGGTCAGAACGCCATCTCGCAGATTCGTGCTTTCGACGCGGCGCTTAATCTAACGGGTCTGGTCGTGACCAAGTTGGACGGTACGGCCAAAGGCGGCACGCTCGCCGCAGTGGCGGCCGGCAGCCAAGGCGTGCGTCCGGTACCGGTCTATTGGATCGGTGTGGGCGAGGGCATGGAGGATCTCCAACCGTTCGTCGCACGCGAATTTGCGCAGGCTTTGCTGGGACTGTCCTGACGGCCACTCGTTCAGCGCAAACAAAGATGGGCCGCTTGTTAGCGGCCCATCTGTTTCTTGACGTCTTCCGGCGCACATCAATGCCGCTGTACCGCAATTACTTCCAGAACGTCGGCGTCTTGCTCAACTCGCGAAAGGCGTGCTCTGCGCGCTCCACCAAAGCGGCTTGGCGTGCGGCGATCCAGCCTACCGCAAACCAGGCTTCGGGATGGGCAGTAGCCGCCGCTTCGTAGCGCTCATGCGCGACGGCCAGATCGTTGAACTCGCCCAGCACGTCCTGCACTTGCGCCAGTTGCTTGCGATACGCCTTCAGGCGCGAAGCGGGCAGGAGGCTTTCGGTAAACGACAGGCCATAGCGCAGCCGTTTGGCCCGCTTGCGCAGCGCGTGCTTGTCGTCGATGGCCAGCGTGGCGAAGTGCTTGCCGTCGGAGACGACCTTCTTGTGCCAGCGGCGCAGTCGATCGACCAGACGCGATTGAAGCGAGTGGGCGGGTGTGGCCGGGTGCAGCGGGATGATGATCGGCACGACCATGGCCTCGCCTGGCGAGCTGCCGGTGCCTGCGGCGCCGGCGAGCATCGCAGCAAGTTCGCCCACATGCTGGCCGGGCGCAGCAGCGTCATCGTCGTCGCCCGCGACCTCGAGGGACGTGACCGCGCTTGTGGCCGCTTTGAGCGGTTCGGTGGCAGTGGGGACGAGGTGCGGCGTATAAGGCGGTTGTGGCGTCAGGCTCCATTCGAGCATCTCGAGTAGCCAGCCCTGGAAGGCTTTTCCTTGCGCCAACGTGCGCGCGTCTTCGGCCGGCGGCGACCCTGGCATCGCGAAGTCGGGCATGCCCGCTTCCCGCAGCACAGGCGCAATGGTCTCGTCCTGCACGTCCTGATCGCGATTGGCGCCGAAGGCCGAAAAGTGCGCCTTGATGTCTTCTTGCAGTGCCTCGGGGGGCAGCGTGGCCAAGCCTTCGAACAGGCGCCACGCTGAGCGCAAGCGCCGCACGCCCACGCGCAATTGATGGACGTGTTCGGCTTTCCCGGCGTCATAGACGCCCAGCGTGTCGACCTCTGCCATGACAGCGGTATTGCGGATGATCTGATCCAGGCATTCGGCCGTCACGGCAGACAAGGCCTGGCCCGGCGTCATCTCGGGTTTGAGCGTAATGCCATCCGCCCCACGCGGCGCCCAGAACTGCGCAATGGCGCGGGCGCGAGCGTCGGCTTCGGGCAGCGGAGCGGGGTCGGCGGGTGCCAGCAGATGGGCCAATGTGGCCAGCGCGTCACCGCGCTCGGACTTCGAGCGGGCATCCAGCACCAGGCTGTGGCGTTGCAGCCAGGTGCGACCGAGCGTGAACAGCGCCGCCACTTGACCGGAAACCAGTTCGAACTCGACTTCCGAGATGGGCAGCTCGAGCGCGCCGGCGCGCAGCATGCCGATGTCGTAAGCCAGTTCGACCACGCCTTGGCGCGTGCGAATCTTGCGCAACGTACGCAGCACGTCGGTTTCGTAACGCAGGGTGAGTTCACCCTTGATCTGCGAGAGCGCCGCTTCGAATTCGGTGCCGGCATACACCGACAGATCCAACACCGGGCCGGGCCGGGCGTGGTTGACCTCTTTGCGGGTGATCGCATCGGCCCCGGGCGCCTTCAGGGTTTGAATCCAGTCGCGGCCTTCCTGGCGCAGGCGCAAGGCGATGCGGGCGCGTGCCAGTTCGCGATCGGCGGTGTCGAAATACAGGGCATGCAGCCGTACCTGCGACACGTCACGCTGCTTCTTGAGCTCGCGTTCGATTGCGGGCCGCGCGGCTGCCGGGACGTGCAACTTCAATTCCTGTTCCGACATGATCACCTTCCAACAAAAAAGAGCCAGATGTTACTCAGCCCGGGCCGTCAATTTGATGACTGGTCATAGTTCGGTCACACGACTGCCTGGATAATCGATTTCAATCGTGCTGCAGCGGCGAGGGATGAGCAGGGGCACTACCGCCCTGTATACCCCAGCTTGCGTGAGATTGACTGCGCGCACCGCAACAATGGGCGCGCGATCACCCCATCGTAGGCCGTATCGAATCGCCCCGTGGGGCCCAGGCTCGTGAGCGCGAGCACCACGCTGCCGGTGTTGTCGAAAACGGGTACCGACAGCGCATCGACGCCTGGCAAAGGATTGCCGAGTGCGCGTGCCATGCCGTGCACCCGGATGTCGGCCAGCATGGCGTCCAGCATGGGGCGGGGTGTGGCGACCGGCGTGTCGATACTCGAAATGACTGCCGTATCGCCAATTTCGCGCGCGATGTAATGGTCGGCCACCTTGGGCGGCAGCCACGCCGCAAACACGAGCCCGGTGGCCGTATGCAGCATGGACATCACCGTGCCCTGGCGCATATTGACGTGCACCGGGTAGCTGGCCTGCGACATATGCACCATCGTGGGACCGTGCGACCCCAGCACCGCGATGCCGAGGGTGTGGCCGATCTCATCTCGAAGCTGCGCAAGTTCGGGCATGGCCGCGCGAACAGGATCGAGTCGCTGCAGGCTGACGAGACCCATCTGCAGCGCGAACGCGCCGAGTTCGTAGTGGCCGGTCACGCCATCCTGCTGCACCAGCCCGACGCGAATGAAACTGACCAGATAGGGATGGGCCTTGGCCGACGTCATCCCGGCGGCCTGCGCCAGGTCGCGCAGGCTTAACGGGGCAGCGGCATCGACCAGCGCGGTCAGCAGCGTGCAGCCGACTTCGATCGACTGGATGCTGCGCCGGCCGTCGTTGGCGGCGGCGTTTACGTCCGGTTCTGTTCGAGCCATGTGGTCAGGCGTTGGGACATGCCGTCATCGGCGTGCAGCCCCAGGCGCGTGCGGCGCCAGAGGATGTCTTCCGCAGTGCGGGCCCACTCGTGGTCGACAAGCCAGCGCACCTCGCGTTCGTAAAGCCCCAAACCGAAATCCAGCCCCAGGTCGTGGAGCGAGGTGGCGCCGCCCACGATACCCTCGGCCAAGGTGCCGTAGGCGCCCACCATGCGCTGAACGACGCTTTCGGGCAGCCATTCATAGCGGCGCGCAAATTTGGCGGCGTAGGCGGCGGGATCGGCATTGGGCATGTCGCCACCCGGAAGCGGGGCAGTGGCCGTCCAGCCCTTAGGCTTGCTTGTGAAGGGTGCGAGTTTTTCCAGCGCATGTTCGGCCAGACGGCGATACGTGGTGATCTTGCCGCCGAAGATCGACAGCAACGGGGGTTTGCCGTCCTTGCCGCCGCTCACATCGAACACGTAATCGCGGGTGACCGCCGAGGCGTTGCCGGCCTGATCGTCGTACAGCGGGCGTACGCCCGAATACGACCACGTCATGTCGGAGGGCTTGATCTGCTTGATGAAGTAGCTGTTGACGATGTCGCACAGATAGCTCACTTCTTCGTCGCTGATATGCACGGCCGACGGATCATCCTGGTAGACGACATCGGTGGTGCCGATCAACGAGTACTGATCCTGGTAGGGAATCACGAACATGATCCGCCCATCCGCGTTCTGCAGGATGTAGGCCCAATTGCCCTCGTAGAGCTTGGGCACCGTGAAGTGGCTGCCCTTGACCAGACGCAGCTTGCTGCGCGGGGGCGTGGCCGACTCGGTTTCACCCGTTTCGGCCAGGATGGCCAGACGCTGCAGGCGCTCGACCCATGGGCCGGCGGCGTTGACGAGGATGCCGGCATCCACGGTGATCTCGGTGCCGTCCACATCGCGCAGGGTGGCATGCCAGCGGCCGCCCTGGGTACGCAACGCGACGCATTCGGTGCGCGTGAGGATATGGGCACCCCGCTCGCGCGCGTCCATCGCATTGAGCACCACCAGGCGTGAGTCATCCACGCGGGCATCCGAGTACTCGAAACCGGTATGCAGGCTGGTGCGCAACGGCGCGCCTTGAGGCGACTTGCGCAGATCGAGCTTGCGCGATCCCGGCAGACGCGGCGAGCGCTTGGCCAGATGGTCGTAAAGGAACATGCCGATGCGAATCATCCAGGCCGGACGCAAGTTTTTGTCGTGCGGCAGGACGAAACGCAGCGGGTGCACGATATGGGGGGCATTCGAGAGCAGGACTTCGCGCTCCGACAGGGCCTCGCGCACCAGGCGGAATTCGTAGTTTTCCAGATAGCGCAGGCCACCATGAATCAGCTTGCTGCTGGCCGACGACGTGGCGCTGGCCAGGTCGTTCTTTTCGCACAACAGCACGCTCAGGCCACGGCCGACTGCATCGCGGGCGATACCGACGCCGTTGATGCCGCCTCCGACGATGAGCATGTCGACCGCGTAGTGAGCGGGAGCGGCGGAAACAGAGGGCGAGGTCATAGTAATCGGGGCGATCCGCGAAGTGGGGCGGGGAAACCCTGAAGTTTACTCTGGGAAACGGGGGCGGAGCACGATTTGCGTCGAAGGGTCGTACATGTACGAATACGAGCGCACGGCGGCTCCTGCATTGGTAGAATCAGGGGTTTCCCGCCCACACTGTTGCCGCCATGTCCGTCTCCCTCCACCCCACGTCCGCGTCCGGCGGGAATGCCGAATCGTTCGACATCGCTCCCGTTTCCGACATCATCGCCGAACTGCGTGCCGGCCGGATGGTCATTCTCGTGGACGAGGAAGACCGCGAAAACGAGGGCGATCTCGTCATGGCGGCGGAATTCGTCACGCCTGAGGCCATCAACTTCATGGTCACGCATGCGCGCGGCCTGGTATGCCTCACGCTCACGGAAGACCGTTGCCGTCAGCTCGATCTGCCGTTGATGGCGTCGCGCAACGGTACGCGCTACGGCACCAATTTCACGATGTCGATCGAAGCCGCCACCGGTGTGGAAACCGGTATTTCGGCAGCCGATCGCGCCCGAACCATTCAGGTGGCGGTGGCGCGCAATGCGCGTCCCGACGATCTCGTCCAGCCCGGCCACATCTTTCCCGTGCGTGCCGTGCCCGGCGGCGTGCTTGTACGCGCGGGCCATACCGAGGCGGGTTGCGACTTGACCGCGATGGCGGGGCTCACTCCGGCTGCCGTGATCTGCGAGATCCTCAAGCCTGACGGCACGATGGCCCGCCTGCCCGATTTGATGGGCTTCGCCCGCGAACATGGGCTGAAAATCGGCACGATTGCCGATCTGATCCAGTATCGCAGCGAGCACGAGTCGATCGTGAAGCGCGTGGGCGAGCGTCCCCTGCAAACGCCATGGGGCGAATTCCATACTGTGGCGTATCGCGACACCGCGACGTCTTCCACCCATCTGGCGCTGGTGCACGGCACGATCGACCCCGACAGCGAAACGCTGGTGCGGGTGCATGAGCCCGCATCGCTTCTGGATGTGCTGGACACCGGGTCGAGCCCCCATAGCTGGACGGTGGCGCGCGCCATGCAAACCATCGCAGCAAGCCGCGCCGGTATCGTCATTCTCATGAACTGCCAGGCGTCTTCCGAGCATCTGGCCGCGCAGATTACGGCGTGGTCCGATCCCAAAGCGCACCCGGGTTCGCAGGATGGCGACCGTCTGGGGCTACGCACCTACGGCATCGGCGCCCAGATCCTGCGCGATTTGAACGTGGGCCAGATGAAATTGTTGGCACGGCCCCGCAAGATGCCGAGCATGGCCGGCTTCTCGCTCACCATTACGGGTTACGATTGCGACCCTTCCGCGCTTGCCCAACCAAGCGCCACTTAATTTCCAGGCGGCCCTTATGAATCCCTACATCCTTACTCCCGACCTCAACGGCGAGGGACTGCATATCGGCATCGTGCGTGCACGCTTTAACGAAGCGATCGGCCAAGCCGAACTCGATGCCTGCCTTGAAGAACTGGCTACGCTGGGCGTGGACGAACGCGACGTGATGGTCGTGACGGTCCCCGGTGCGCTGGAACTCGGCGTCACCCTGGCCCGCATGGCCGAAACATTCGAATTCGACGCTTTGATCGCGCTGGGTGCGGTCATCCGCGGCGAAACCTACCACTTCGAAGTCGTCAGCAACGAAAGCGCACAAGCCATTTCGCGTATTTCGCTCGAGACGGGTATCCCTGTGGCCAATGGCGTGTTGACCACCGAAACCGAAGAGCAGGCGCAAGAGCGCGCTGCCGGCAAGGGTCGCGATTGCGCGCAAGTCGCAGTTGAAATGGCCAATCTGGTTGCCGCACTCGAGCCGGAAGCCGAAGACGAAGACGAAGAAGAGGACGAAGATTTTGACGACGAAGAAGACAACGGGCGTTGATGGCGAAGCACGTGCGAATGCGCGTAGCGCGCGTCGCCGTGCCCGCGAATTTGCTCTGCAAGGCGTGTATTCCTGGCTGTTGAAGGGCGGCGTGGGTAATCAGGACGCAGGCGAGATCGACGCGCACGTGCGGGATGCCGACGATTTTTCGGAAGCCGACGCGCAGTGGTTCAAAACCTTGCTGCACGGCGTGATCCGTGAAGCGCCGGGCCTGCGCGAGCGGTTTTCGCCGTTCGTCGATCGGCCGCTCGTCGAGCTGTCGCCCGTCGAACACGGCATTTTGCTCATCGGCGCTTACGAGCTTGTGCATCACGTGGAAGTGCCCTATCGCGTGGCGATCAACGAAGCGGTCGAGCTTGCCAAGAGCTTTGGCGGCACCGACGGCTTCAAGTTCGTCAATGGCGTGCTCGATAAGTTGGCCGCCGATGTGCGGCCTTCCGAGGTTGCAGCGGCGGCTCGCCGCTAATCGCGGCGTACCCCCGAGGCGCTGCGCGCGATGTCCGGTCAACCCATCCTTCACCGCCCAGCGTTTTGTGCGCACAGCGGCGAGGGGTGAGGCATGACCTCGGAGTTCGATCTCATCGCGCGCTGCTTTGCGCGCCCGGCGCCAGACGGCATGTTGGGCGTGGGCGACGATTGCGCGCTCTTTGCGGTGCCCCACGGCAAGCACGTGGCCACCAGTACCGATCTCCTGCTTGCGGGCAGGCATTTCTTTCCTGACGTCGATCCGCATGCGCTCGGCCACAAGTCGTTGGCCGTCAATCTGTCCGATCTGGCCGCCATGGGGGCGCAACCCATCGGCTGTCTGTTGGGATTGGCGTTGCCCAGTGTCGATCTGCCGTGGGTAGAAGCGTTCGCGCGTGGGTTTCATGCCTTATGCGATGCGCACGGCTGCCCGCTGATCGGTGGCGACACCACCCGCGCAGCCGACGGCCACGTTGCCATCAGCGTAACGGTGTTCGGCGCGGTGGATCCGCAGCACGCGTTGAAGCGCTCGGGCGCCCGCGTGGGTGATGACATCTGGGTGAGCGGCACGCTCGGCGCGGCCGACGCTGCCTACCGCCTGCTCTCAGGCCAGTGGGACCAGGATGACGCGCTGCTCGCAGCATGCCGTCCTGCGTTGGAACGCCCCGAGCCGCAGGTGGCGCTCGGCATGGCGCTGGCCCCCATTGCGCACGCTGCTATCGATATTTCCGATGGGTTGCTCCAGGATCTGGGGCATATCCTCGCGGCCAGCCAGGTCGGCGCCACGTTGCATGAAACCAATCTACCGGTAGACGACAGCCTTGCTGCCTTGCCTGCCGTCCAGGTGCGTGGCTGCGTGCTGGGCGGCGGCGACGTCTACCAACTTTGCGTGACGGCCGATCCGGCCGATCGCGACCGCATCCTTCAATCTGCTCGCAACATCGGCGTGCGCATCACGCGTGTGGGATCCATCGTGTCCCAGCGTGGTCTGCGTGTGCTGGATGCTGCCGGCCAGCCGATCGGCGATCTGCCGGGCGGCTTCGATCACTTCGCCTCAACATGACCCCCTCACCATCGTCCGACCCGGCCAACAGTTCGATGGCCGAGCGCATGCGCGTCGTTTATCCCAGTCTGTCGTGGATCTGCGCGCGTCCGCATCGCCTGATCGCCTTCGGGTTCGGCAGTGGACTCCTGCGGCCCATGTCCGGCACCTGGGGCACCTTGCTCGCGTGGTTGATGTGGATTGCGGTCGAGCGCTGGCTCCCATCCGACCTGTATGTAGGCCTATTTCTTGCTTTGGCGTTTACATATGGATGTTGGGCCTGCTTGAAGGTATGTCGCGAACTCGACACCCCGGATCATCTGGGGATGGTCTGGGACGAGATGATCGCAATGTGGCTGGTGTTATGGCTGACACCGTCGGATTGGATTTCTCAGATTGCGGCGTTCGTGCTTTTTCGCGTGTTCGACATTCTCAAACCCCAACCGATCAAGTACTGCGATGCGCACGTCAAAGGTGGGCTGGGGGTCATGGTGGACGACATTTTGGCCGCGTGCTATGCCTTGCTGGTGATTGCCGCGGCGGTGCGCTTGGGAGTTTTGGGATGATGAACGAAACCGTATTGAACACGCCGGCGCTGGAAGAAGATGTGGTCGCGCTGGCCGAGCAACTGGGTCAGGACCTGCAGCGTCAAGGCTGGCTCGTGGGTGTGGCCGAGTCGTGCACGGGCGGACTGCTGGGCGCAACGATTACCAGCGTAGCCGGGTCGAGCGCCTGGTTCGATCGCGGGTTTATTACGTACAGCAATGACGCCAAGATCGAGAATCTGGAAGTGTCTCCCGACACGCTCGAGCGCCACGGCGCGGTGAGCGAACCGATAGCGATTGAAATGGCGAGCGGCGTCTTGCTCGGTGCGCCCAACGCGCATGTGGCCGTGTCGATCACAGGCATTGCGGGCCCCGATGGCGGCACGCCAGGCAAGCCGGTCGGCATGGTGTGCTTCGGCTTTGCGGTTCGCGTGGGCGAGGGCATTACCACCCGGGCCGCGACGCGGGTGTTTCCGGGCAATCGCGCCGAGATTCGTCTGGCAGCGGTAGGTGCCGCGCTGCGGGGATTGCTGGAATCGATCGATGCCCGTGTGACGGATGTTCGCGCCACGCCGGTAATCGCTTGAACGACTGATCGTGCCATTGCATTAAAAAGCCCTCCCGGCCGACGCCATGGCGTCATTCAATGGAGGGCTTTTTCACATCTGCCGATGACCACGTCAAATTGAGCCTGCTGTTGACGATCTCGAATCCAGCACGCTGATGACGGTGTTGAAATCAGCCAACTGCCAACGACTTCAAGCCTGCTGCTGAACGCCGCGTACGGCGTTGATCTGGTCGCGCAGCGACTTGGCCGCTCGGGCCGCCGCTTCGCGCCAGTCGTCGCCACCGCTCGCGTACAAAATCGCGCGCGATGAGTTCACCAGCATGCCGGTGCCGGCGGCGTTGCAGCCGCTTTGCACGGTGGCACGCACGTCGCCGCCCTGGGCGCCGATGCCCGGCACCAGCAGCGGCATGGCTTCGCCGATGCGGGCGCGCACAGCCGCCAATTCATTGGGGAAGGTTGCGCCCACGACCAGACCGCATTGTTCGTGACGGTTCCATTTGTCCGCCACCAGTCCGGCCACGTGCAGATACAGCGGGTCGCCGTTTTCCATTTTCAGGAACTGCAGATCTGAGCCGCCCGGGTTGGACGTGCGGCACAGAATGAAGATGCCGCGGTCGCGCCATGCCAGATAAGGCTCGACGGAGTCGTAGCCCAGATAGGGGCTGACGGTGACCGCATGCGCGCCGTAGCGCTCGAACGCTTCGCGCGCGTACTGCTCGGCGGTGGTGCCGATATCGCCGCGCTTGGCGTCCAGCACGATCGAGAGTGTGGGGTGCTTGGCGCGGATGTGCGCGCAAACCGCTTCCAGCTGCGCTTCGGCGTGATGGGCGGCGAAGTACGCGATCTGCGGCTTGAAGCTGCAGGCGTACGGCGCGGTCGCATCGACGATATCGCGGCAGAACGTGAAGATCGCATCGGGATCGTTCTGCAGTTCTGCAGGCAGGCGTGCCAGATCGGGATCCAGTCCAACCTGCAAGAGCGAACCGGTGGATGACCAAGCCTGGTCAAGGAGTGACTTGAAGTTCATGGGGATAAGAGGATCAGTGCAGTTTGACGCGCGGACGGGTGCGACGCATGAGCAATCGAGCCACTGCCAGAGTGGCTGTACGCGATACGCCCAGCACCGCTTTGTGGTGCATGAGGTGCAGGCTCATATACATCAGGCGTGCCAGTGTACCGCTCACGAAGAGGCCCCGGCCCGAGAGCTTGCCCATCAGGCTGCCGACGCCGGCGCTGCTGCCCAATGACACCAGCGAGCCGTGATCGCGATACACATAGGTGGCCGACGAGGACGTGCGGCCTTTCAGGCGGTCGGTGATGCGCGTGGCCAGATAATCGGCTTGCTGGTGCGCCGCCTGAGCGCGCGCCGGTACCGATTTGCCGTCTTTCCACGGTGCCGCCGAGCAATCGCCGATGGCATACACATTGGGGTCGGACGTTTGCAGGGTGCCGTCGACCTCGAGCTGGCCGATGCGGTTCAATGGCAGGTCGAGCGTTTTCAATAGTGCGGGTCCGGCGATGCCGGCAGCCCACAGGCACATCTGGGCTTCGAAGGTGCGGCCGTCGGACACGTTGACGTAATCGTGGCCCACCTCGGATACTTTGGCGCCGGTTTCGATCTGCACGTTCATCGATTGCAGCCGTTCGGTGGCGGCAGCCGAGATGCGTTCCGGCAGGGCGGCCAGCACGCGCGGCGCGCCTTCGATCAGCGTAATCGCCAGATCGCGCGAGGGCTTGAAGTGGGGCAGGCCATAGGCGCTGATGACGTGGCTGGCTTCGTGCAGCTCGGCGGCCAGCTCGACGCCGGTGGCGCCGCCGCCCACGATCACCACGTTCAGGCGCGCATCGGGTTTGGTCGCCTTGGCTTGGTCGATTTGCACCATCTGCTTGAGCATGGTGAGGCGAAAGTGTTCGGCGCCATCGATGGTGTCCAGCGTGAGCGCGTTCTCAGCCGCACCGGGGGTACCGAAAAAGTTCGACGTGCTGCCGATCGCCAGCACCAGCATTTCGTAGCCGAGGCGTCGCTCAGGTACGACTTCGACGCCGTTCGCGTCGCATACCGGGGCTACCGTGATGGTGCGCGCAGTGCGGTCGATCTCGGTTACGCCACCCAGCACGAAACCAAAGTGCGACAAGGCACCCATCATCAGATAGGACAAGCCTTCCTGATGGATATCCAGCGTGCCGGCGGCGGCCTCGTGCAACGACGGCTTCCACACATGGAACGGCCGGGCGTCGACGAGCGTGACGGCTTCACGGCCGTGCTTGCGGCCGAGCGTGGCGGCGAGTTCGAGACCCCCCGCACCGCCGCCGATAATGACGACCTTGCGAGGGGAGGAGGGCCGGACGGCGTCCGGACTGGCGGGAAGAGACACATCATTCATAGGGAGAAGTATAAACGGCCCCGTCCTTGAAGCGTCCATCGCGTGGACGAACCTGCCCGTCGCGCTGATGTCCGCATTGGCCACTCAACCCGGGCAGGAAGATGGAACGTCGGGGCGGTGCCGCCGTGAGGCGATTCGTGGCGATCGTGGTGTCGCGATCTACACCCGCAGGTCACCTGAACGATGCCTGTCCGGAGCCGAGAACAAAACGTTCAGCCCCAGAACCTCAGATACGCGACCATCGCCCACGTGGCTCCCGCAAAGATCAGCGTAATCATCACCGCCGCAGACCCCAGATCCTTGGCGCGGCCGATCAGCGGATGCGGCTCGAGCGACACCGCATCGGCCACTGTTTCGATGGCGGAGTTGAGCAGTTCGACCACGAGCACCACCAGCACCACGGCAATCAGCAGCAGCACTTCGTAGGGATGGCGGCCGAGCCAGAATGCCGTGGGAATCATGATCACGGCCAGCCCGAACTCCTGGCGAAACGACGCTTCATGCGTGAGCGCCGCCTGCATGCCTTGCACGGCATAGCGCAACGCATTGAAAAGCCGGCCCAGGCCGCGTTTGCTCTTGAAAGGAGAGGGGTGGGGCGTATCTGACATCGAGGGTCCGGTGATCAAGAAGGGCGCGTGAGCACCGCTTGCGCCTGTGCGATGTCGTCTTCCGACATCGACTGCGCGATGATCACGATAGTACCCAATTGGTCGCCAGCGGCGGGGGTATCGATGGGGGTGGGCGGACTGAATAAATGCCGCACGCCATGAATGACGTAGGTTTGCCCGTCGCTCATCGGCAAGAGCGCCTTCACGCGCAGGAGGTTCTCGCCGAAGTGGGTTTGCAGATGCTTGACCCAGGCCGCATAGGCGGGCCAGGTGACCGGTGTGTCGACCCGGCACACATACGACGCGATGCCATAGCGCAACACATGGCCCAGCCGCGTCAGTGCGAGCGGGACGGCAGGCGAGAACGTTGAGGTGCGGTCGTCCACGGCGGGACCTGCCGACTCAGGCGCGGTCCGATGCAATCCGTCGAAAAGCGCCGCTTCACCTTCGCACACATGCGCCGTCGCGGTCACGATCGGCGCCATCGGATTGCGCACCCGCAACGCCTCGCGCAAGGCGTGCACCGCGGGATCGGGCGTCACGTCCGTCTTCGTAATGATCAGCTTGTCGGCCACGGCGGCTTGCGTGGCGGCCTCGCGATAGTCGTCCAGCGTGCGCAAGCCATGAATGCCGTCGACCGTGGTGATCGCGCCGCCAAATCGGTAATGGCGCGCCACCGACGGGTCGCCCGCCAAGGTATTGATCAACGGTGCGGGATCCGCCAAGCCGGACGTCTCGACCACCACGCGCGCGAACGCGGGCACTTCGCCGCGCAAGCGCCGGTAGTAGAGCGACTCGAGACTATCCTGCAGCGCGCTATTGGTGGCGCAGCACAGGCAGCCCGAATCCAGCAGCACCACGTCGTCGTCATTGGACGACGCCACCAGCCGATGGTCCAGGCCGACTTGGCCGAACTCGTTGATGATGACGGCCGTGTCGGCAAACGCCGCGCTGCGCACGAGCCGGCTGAGCAGCGTGGTTTTGCCGCTGCCCAGAAAGCCCGTCAACAGATAGACGGGCAGCGGCGCTTGAGTGGCCGTTGGCTTCAAGCCTGCTCCGCTACCGGTGCCGGCAGGCCTTTCAGATAATCGGCCACTTCAACCGAAGGAATCACGTCGGCATATTTGCAGTTCAAGTCGAACATGTTGACGGCATGGCTGGCCTGGAATCGGTCGAACGCCGCCTCTTCGGGAATGATGACCTTGAAGTTGTACGAGTAAGCATCCACGGCCGTGGCGCGCAGGCAACCCGACGAGGTGCAGCCCACGAGAATGAGGGTATCCACATCGAAGAAATTGAGGTGGCTCATGAAGATCGTGCCAAAGAAGCACGACGGTTTTTGCTTGGTGATCCGGATGTCTTGCGGACGCGGCGCCAGCGGCTCGACCGTTTGCGTGGCATGCGTATTGGCGACGACGGTTTTTTCACCGCCGCGATGGTTCTTGCCCACCTGCACACCGCTGTCCATCAAGTCCGGACGCCGACCGCTTTCGGTATAGAACACGGGAATATTCTTTTCGCGCGCGAGTTCGAGCAGCGGCACCATATGCGCCACGGCATCCCAGGCCTCGCGGCCGCAGTGCGTGCGGTATTGCTTCAAGCCTTCGAGGATATCTTCGGGCGTATCGCCGCAGAAGTTGTACTGCACGTCGATGATGAAGAGGGCCGGGCGTTTGCCGAAACCGCCGCGTTTGCCGTAACCGGCTACCTTCAATACTTCCTGGTCGCGTTCGGTAAGAAAATCGTCCCAGATTCGTTTGGTGTCGCTCATGGCGTTGAGGGTCCTGTAGAAAGTGTCTTGAAAAGCAAAGCGTGAAGCGATGGCGCCCGCCTGGACGCAACGCCTTCATTCATTCATGCATCGCGATGCGATGAGATGCGATGCGAGGTCGTGCGGTGTCGGTCGTTTTCCAGTGAGGTACCGGATCGCCCGCCATCAGCGTGGCGGCGGCCGGCACCTCGGTATGCAAACCTCACAAGCGCCGCACGTAACGACCGGCAGGATTGGCGCGCGCGTCGTCGGTAATGCGACCGTCCTGCGCCACGGTGCGGCCTCGCACCAGCGTGCGTACGGGCCAGCCTTTGAGCGTCATGCCTTCGTATGGCGAATAATCCGCGTGTGATTCCAGCGTGGCCGGGTCCACCGTGCGTTCGAGCTCGGGATCCACGATGAGCAGATCCGCGTCTTTACCGATCTCGATACTGCCCTTGGACGGCAAGTTGTAGATGCGTGCGGCGTTGGTGGCGGCGAGCTCCATCAGGCGCGTGAGCGGGACGCCACGGCGGTGATAGCCCTCGTGCAGCAGAATCGGCAAGATCATGCCGGTGCCCGGAAAGCCATTGCTGGCGGCCCAGATGTCGTGGTCTTTGGTGGCGCGTTTGCGCGGCACGTGATCCGAGCCGATGGTGGTGATGGCGCCATCGCGCACGCCTTCCCACATGGCTTCTACGTCATCCTGGCCGCGCACGGGCGGATTCACTTTGGCGTAGGGGCCGGCGGGCGACTCGTCATTCAAGAACAAATAGTGCGGGCAGCTTTCCACATAGATCGGCGGACCTTCGGGGCGCAACCGGTGGCGGCGCACTTCGTCCAGTGCTTCGCGGCAGCTCAAATGCACGATGTTGACGGGTGTGTTTGTCTTGGAGGCGAAGTAGCACACGCGGTGCACGTTCTCGGCTTCCAGAAAGTCCGGGCTTTGCTCGTTCCAGGCTTTCAGATCGTCGCGGCCGGCGGCGCGCAACGGATCGCGCAAGACCGGGATTACTTCAACGTTTTCGCAGTGCACGCCGAGTACCGCACCCGGAATGGCGGCCGTGGCCTGCAAGGCCGAGTAGAGCAGGCCGTCGTCGATATCGGTAAAGCCTTTGGATAACCCCGCCGCGCCCTTGTACATCATGTACAGCTTGTAGGACGAGACCCCGAAACCGTGCGAAATCTCGTCCAGGGTTTCCACATGCAGATTGCTCGTGATGCCGAAGTGAAAACCGAAGTCGATGCAGCTTTGCCGCTCGGCGCGCTCGCGCGTGGGCTCGAACGATTCACGGATATCTTTCGAACGATGGAACGACAACACGGTGGTCGTGCCGCCAAGCGCGGCGTTGCGCGACTCCGTTTCGAAGTCGGTTTCGGGCGAACCGAACCCGAAGTGCACATGCGGGTCGATCACGCCCGGCAGCACCCACAGGCCCTGGCAGTCGATCGTCTCGGTCGCCGTCAATTCGGCATCGGGCGCCGCGATGATGGCGATGCGGCCGTCTTTGACGCCGATCTGGCCTTCGGTGAGGCCTTGTTGCGGCAGCAGGATACGGGCATGGGTAAGCAGAAGATCAAGCGTCATGGCGTGGCGTTGGGTTGGACGATCGTGGATGTAGGTTAAGCAGTAGGGCGAGTAACGATGCGGATGCGAATGATGGCGAGAAGGTCAGAACGAATGTCTGACCCTTGGCCGGTAAGACCAAGCGCCAGACATTTCAATGATCATCAAGACGGCGCGGCGTGCATGACCGTGAAACTGTTGAGCACGCTCGCCGGAATGCCGCCTTCGGCCATCAAGCCGCGCTCGGCCGCGGTGAGCACTTGTGGAAGCGCTTCGAAACGGATTTCGCGGTCGCCTTGGCGGGCAATCACACGGATCGCTTCGCCCTCGCGCACACCCTGCGCCACGCCTTCGAAGGTAAATGATTCTTCGCCGGTGAGCCCCAGTGCACGCCAGCCTTCGCCCGCGCGAAACGCCAGCGGCAGTACGCCCATCCCCACCAGATTGGCGCGATGGATGCGTTCGAAGGACTCGGCGATCACGGCCTTCACGCCCAGGAGTGCCGAGCCCTTGGCCGCCCAGTCGCGGCTGCTGCCGGTGCCGTATTCCTTGCCGGCGATGATGACCGTTGCCACACCTTCTTGCCGGTAGGCCGCTGCCGCGTCGAAGATCGTCATGCGGGCGCCATCCGGAAAGTGCCGTGTGACGCCGCCTTCTTCCGCGGGCAACAGCGCATTCTTGATGCGGATGTTGGCGAACGTCGCGCGCGTCATCACTTCAAAATTGCAGCGGCGCGCCACGTAACTGTTGAAGTCGCGCGGCACGATGCCGGCGGCTTGCAGGTAGAGGCCAGCCGGTGTGTCGGGCGGAATTTCGCCGCCCGGCGAGATGTGGTCGGTGGTGAGCGAGTCGTCGAACGCCGCGAGCACGCGCGTATCGGTAAGCACGCGGGCCAGCTCGTCGAGCGCGTTGCCTTGCGGGGTGTTGCGAAAGAACGGCGGCTCGACCAGATAGTGCGACGCGGGATCCCACGGAAAGCGTTGGCCCCCCGGCGCTTCGAGATCGTTCCAGATGGCGGCGTCCATGTTGGCCGGATCGTAGGTGTGTTCAAACATCGCGGGGTCGCTGGCCAAAGGCAGCAGCGCGGCAATCTCTTCAGGCGTGGGCCACAGATCGCGCAAGAAGACGGGCTTGCCTTCGGCGTCCTTGGCGATCGGTTGCGTATCGAAATCGATGTCGATACGACCGGCCAGTGCGTAGGCCACCACCAGGGGTGGCGCACCGATGTAGTTGGCGCGGATCAGTTTATGGATGCGCCCTTCAAAGTTGCGGTTGCCCGAAAGCACGGCAGCGGCCACGAGCTTTTTGCTTTCGATCACGCGCGCCACGGCAGCATCCAGGGGGCCTGACTTGCCGCCACAGGTGGTGCAGCCGTAGCCGATCACGTAAAAGCCCAGTTGCTCCAACGCCGGCAGCAGACCGGCATTCTGCAAGTATTGGGTGACGGCACGCGAGCCTGGCGCGAGCGATGTTTTTACCCAAGGTTTCGGCATCAGGCCGCGCGCGACGGCTTTTTGCGCAACCAGGCCGGCCGCAATCATGACGCTGGGATTGGAGGTGTTGGTGCACGACGTGATGGCCGCCAACACGACGGCGCCATGCCGCAGGTCGAGGTCATCGCCCGTCGTCGTGCACTGGGGCTGTGCGTCTTGCGCTTTCTGCTTGCCGCGAGTGACCGGAGATGTAGTACCCAGGGGCGCATAGGTGTGCACGTCAAAGCCGCCATCCGCCAGCGACAATCCAAGGCGGCGACCGAAGTCGGCCGGGATGGCTTTGATCGGCATGCGATCTTGTGGACGACGCGGTCCGGCAAGGCTCGGGCGGGCTTCGCTCAGATCGATGTCGATCACGCGCGTGTAATGCGGCGTGGCGGCCTGAGGTCCGCGAAACAGATGATTGGCGCGTGCGTAGGCTTCGACCAGTTCGGTACGGCGCGCGGGGCGGCCGGTTGCTCGCAGATACGTCAGCGTGGCGTCGTCGATGGGGAAATAACCGCACGTGGCACCGTATTCCGGCGCCATATTCGCGATCGTGGCCCGTTCCTGCACGGAGAGAAGTGCGACAGCCGGGCCGAAAAACTCCACCATCGTGCCGGCCACGCCAGCCTGGCGCAGTTGCTGCACGATCAAGAGCGCAGCATCGGTGGTCATGGCGGGGGCGGCGATGTGACCGCTCAGCCGCACGCCCACCACTTCGGGCACCGGGAAGGTATATGCGTGCCCCAGCAGCGCCGCTTCGGCATCAATGCCGCCCACGCCCCAGCCCAATACGCCCAGCGCGTTGACCATCGGTGTGTGCGAGTCGCCGCCGATCACGAAGTCGGGATGCGCCCAGAGGCCGTCTTCACGCTGGGTTTCCACCACGACAGGCGCGATGTGCTCAAGATTGACCTGATGGATGATGCCGGTGCCCGGCGGGAACACGCGCAGCCCGCGAAACGCCTGCTGCGCCCATTTGAGAAAGCGGTAGCGCTCGTCGTTGCGTTCGAATTCGCGCGTGAGATTGCGCACCATCGCATCGCCGCTCCCCCAATGATCCACCTGAAGCGAATGGTCGACGATCACATCCACCGGGATGCGTGTGGTGACGGCATCCACATCGCCGCCACGCTCGGCCACGGCGTCGCGTAGCGCCGCCAGATCCTGCAACACCGGCAGGCCGCTGGAGTCAGGCAGGATCACGCGCGCCACGTGCAACGGCAGATCGGCTTGCGCGTGATCAGCCCAGTGCAGTAACGCATCGATATCGGTTTGCGTCACGGCTGCGCCCCATGCACGATGCCGCAGCAGGTTTTCCAGGAGCACCCGGATCACATACGGATAGGTGTCGATGTCGCACCCCGCCGCGCGCGTGGCGCTGGCGATGTCGGCAAAGCGGACGAGATCGTCCTTGAAGGGCAGGGTGGCGGGCATAAGCGCAAGCGGAAAGCCGGAAGGCAATGAGGTAACTGACGACTTATCTTATGCCCGGTAGCGATTTAGTGTCAACACTTTGACGGTTTGGGCGCTTTCAATGGCTGAGCACCACGAAGAGGGACGACTGCGACGTTTTGGCGTCCATGCATGGATGCCAGGGCGTTCTTGCTAGGGGCGCAGTTGCTCCTAGGGGAAACCCTAGTGCGTTGATTTTAAGAGAACTGTAAGACAATGTCGTATGGGACCGCGGGCGAGGCGCAGCACGACTGCAGGCCCGCTTCAGCCTCTGCAGGCATGGATGCTCGACCCGTAGACACCTGCATTGTCAGACATCCAATGACATCGAAAAAACCTAAAGAGTTGACACTTTAACAATCGGTTTGATAATCTGGCGACATCATGAGTGACTCCCGCCCGCCCACCACCAGCCTTGAAGACACCACCGGCCCACTGGCCGATGCCGTGTTTGCGCACATGCTCGAGTGGATTTATCAAGGGCGGCTCTCGCCCGATAGCGTCATCAACGAAGTCGCCATCGCGCAGGAGTTCGGCGTGAGCCGTGGACCCGTACGCGAAGCCGTGCGCCGCCTGCAGGGCATTCAATTGGTCACCCGCGAGCCGTACGTCAAGGCACGCGTGGCCTCGATGTCGGCCGAGTCCGCCATTGAGCTCTTTCAGATGCGCATGGCGCTCGAGGGCGTGGCGTGCCAGTTGGCGACGCGCCGCATGTCGGATGACGAGATTGCGCTGTTGATCATGGAACTTGAGCAGGATCGCCAACGTCAGGTGGAAGCCGATGCTGGCGCGTCGAAGGCACCGCGCGTGTTCGACTTTCACGAGCGCATCGTGCGCGCCAGCGGCAACAGCCGCATCGTGAATGCGTTGTGCGGCGACCTTTATCACTTGCTGCGCGTTTACCGCCGCCATTCGGGCACCGTGCTCGAACGCAAGCACGACGCGTATGCCGAGCATTGGCAAATCCTGCGCGCCATGAAATCGCGCGATGCCGATCTCGCCGAATCGCTGATGCGCTCGCATATCGAGCGCGCAGCCCAGCATTTGTTCGATCACCTGGGCGACACACCGTTGTCGGCCACTGCATCGAAATAACGATTCGCGCCGCACGCTGCAAGGCTGCGGTGCACTTTCTTTCTTCTGGAGCACCTGTATGAGTCAAGCCCGTAAATTTCGGGAATTGTTGAACACCGAACCGTTTATCGTGTCGCCCGGTGTTTACGATGGCTACAGCATTCGATTGGTCGAGGCCGCCGGCTTCAAAACGGCATGCACCAGCGGTGCGGCCTTGTCCAACGCGCTGTTGGGTATCGCCGACATCGGCGTCATGGGCTTGAGCGAAAACGTCAACCACTGCCGCCACTTGGCGCGTGCCGTGTCGATTCCGCTCACGGCCGACGCCGACACGGGCTACGGCAATCCGGTCAACGTGTTCCATACCGTGCGCATGTTTGAAGAGGCAGGCATCGCCGGCGTCAACATCGAAGATCAGGTCAGCCCCAAGCGCTGCGGTCACATGCCGGGCAAGGACGTGATCCCGCTGGAAGAGATGGTCAAGAAGATTGAAGCCGCGTGCGAAGCGCGCCGCGACGACGCCTTCGTCATCATCGCCCGCACCGATTCGCTCGCCGTGGAAGGTATCGAAGGCGCGATCAAGCGTGCCCGTGCGTATGCCGCGGCCGGCGCCGACATGCTGTTTCCGGATGCCGTGCGCACCGAAGACGACATCAAGCGCATCGTGGACGCAGCCGGTATCCCCATCAGCGTCAACATGGGCTTCGGCATACGCGAACGCCCGACCACGCCGCTCATTCCGCTGCCGCGCCTGAAAGAACTCGGTGTGAAGCGCATCAGCCTGCCGCGCATGTTGCCGGCCGCTGCCATTCGCTCGATGCAGGAAGCCTTGGCCGTGATGAAGGAAGTGATTGCGACGGGTGAACCGGCGCATCGTCCGGATCTGCTGGTGGGCATCGAAGACATCATGAAACTGATGGGCTACGAAGAGATGCGCGAGATGGAAAAGCGTTTGACGACGTTGCCGGCTGTGGCGGCATAAAGCCGCAACGGCGATCGATGCCGCTCGCGCCGTCACAACGGCTAGCTCACCCACCATCGCAGTCTCAGTCGCACGCGTAACCATGATGCCGTCCTTATCCTTGCTTTCCGGTACACCCAGCGAGACGCCGAGGTGCCTGATCACCGGCGCCTCGTCGGGTATCGGCCTGGCGCTGGCGCAGCGACTGCTCGACGACGGCTGGCAGGTGATCGGCATCGACCGAGCGGCAGCGCCGCAGGACGCGTCGCCCGCGTTCGTGGGCATCGTGGCCGATCTGCTCGATCCGCGCGATTGCGATGCCGCGCTCGACGCCATCGGCGATACGCCACTGACGGCGATCGTGCATTGCGCGGGCATCGTGCGTTCCGGTGGGCTCACCGATACGGATATGGCAGAGGCCGATGCGCTATGGCAGTTGCACGCTGGCGCGCCGATGCGTCTCATGCGCGGGCTGGCCGATCGGCTGCCCGATCATGAGGGGCGGGTGATTCTGGTCTCGAGCCGTGCTGTGCTTGGCCGGCCCGGGCGTGCCGCCTACGCGGCCAGCAAAGCGGCACAGATCGGCTTGGCACGGAGCTGGGCGGCGGAGTTGGTCACGCGCGGCGTGACCGTTAACGTGGTGGCGCCGGGCGCCGTCGATACGCCCATGCTGCGCGACCCCGAGCGCGGCGCACCGCCCCGAACGGCGTTGCCGATCGGCCGCTTGATCGAACCTTCGGAAGTGGCGGCCACGATCGCGTTTCTGATCGGACGGGAAGCTGGCGCGATCACTGGGCAAACGCTTTACGTGTGCGGCGGCGCGTCTTTGGATTTGCCTCATGGTTAATGCTTTTTCACCTGCACCGCGCGTGTGCGTGATTACCGGTGCCGCCGGCGATATTGGATCGGCGATCACCGAACGCTTTCTTGCGCAGGGCTGCCGGGTGGCCGCCCTGGATCTGAACGCAACCGTACTGGCCGAGCGCTACAAGGCGTGGTCTGACGTCGAAACCGACGCACAGCGCGCGCCCGATGACGGCATCCTGCATGACGGTTCTGCCGATCTCATGATGCTCGCCTGCAACGTGGCCGACACGGCATCCGTAGTCTCGGCGATCGATGCCGTGGCCGCCCGCTGGGGCAGGGTTGATGTGCTCGTCAATAACGCTGCCGCCGTGACCTCCTCGCAACCGGTCTGCGATCTGGACGAGGCGGCTTGGCAGGTGGCGCTGGACGTCAATCTCACTGGCGCCTGGCGCATGTCGCGCGCTTGTGTGCCGCACATGGCGGCCAGCGGCGGCGGCGTGATTTTGAATATGTCGTCTCAGCTCGGTCATGTGACCGCAGCCGGACGCGGTGCCTACGGCGTGAGTAAAGCCGCCTTGATGGCGCTTACGCGGTCGCTTGCGGTCGACTACGCCGACCAAGGCATTCGTGCGGTCAGCTTATCGCCTGGCGCCGTACTCACCAGTCGTGTCGTCAAGCGCTACGGCGGCGCTGACGCAGCCACGCGCACATTGGCGCCACGTTATCCCATGCAGCGGTTGGGCACGGTCGAAGACGTGGCAGAAGCCGCATTGTTTCTTACCGGCGACGGGGCAGGGTTCATTACCGGAACCGATCTGCTCGTCGACGGGGGATATACAGCCGTCTAGGCCTCGATGTCTAGGCTTAACAAGGGGAAGTCATGTTCGGGAGTAAAGCCGTATGAAGAAGTTCGCCAACCATCGCGCATCGCGCGGTGTCGATTGCATGCGTCGCGGGATTGCCGCAGCGATGCTCGTGCCGTTTATGGGACTGGTCGGCACGCTTGCCGCACCGACGCTCGCCGTGGCTGCGGATGACGCTGCCACGTACCCCACACGCGTGGTCACCATCGTCGTGCCGTTTCCCGCAGGCGGCGCCACCGACATCACCGGCCGTTTGCTGGCCGAAGGCTTGTCGAAGAAATGGGGCCAATCGGTTGTGGTCGAGAACCGGCCCGGTGCCGGCGGTAACCTGGGGTCGGAAGTCGTGGCCCGTGCTGCGCCCGATGGCTACAGCATCATTCTCGGCGTGACCGGATCGCATGGCATCAACACCTCGTTGTATTCCAATATGCGATATCACCCGCTCAAGGATTTTGAGCCCGTCACGCAAGCCACGCTGTATCCCAATGCCATCGTGGTCAATAACGAGGTGCCCGCCAACAATCTGCAAGAGCTGATCGCGTTGCTCAAGGCCGATCCGGGCAAGTACTCGTACGGTTCCGACGGCAATGGCACGGCTTCGCACCTCGGCATGGAAATGCTGCGCAGCAAAGGGCATTTTCCGATCGCGCACATTCCGTATCGCGGCAGCACGCCGATGATCACGGATCTGATCGGCGGTCAGATCCAGGTGGGCATTACCGGCTTGCCGGCCGTGCAGGCCTACGTGAAATCCGGCAAGCTCAAGATGATTGCCGTGACCACGGCAGAGCGCTTTCCCAGCACGCCCGACTATCCCACGGTGGCCGAGCAAGGCTTCCCCGGATTCTCGGCGCCGCCCTGGTCGGGTTTCTTCGTGCCCAAAGGCACGCCCAAACCCATTATCGACAAGCTCTCGGCCGACATGCGCAGCGTCATGGAGCAGCCTGAAACGAAAGCGAAGATGCTTGCTGCAGGCAGCGAATTCACGCCCAGCACGCCGGAACAATTTCGTGCTTTCGTAGATAGCGAAATTACGAAATGGGCCGAGGCCGTGAAGATCTCGGGTGCCAAGGTCGACTGATCCTGGCGCGCGGTGGAGGACGTTGAATTCGTCGGAATCCTCAAGCCTTGTGCTTGTGTCCTCCAGCAAATCTCCCGCCAATAGCAAAGCGGACCGATAGTCGGTCCGCTTTTTCTTTGCCTGCGCACGCCGCGATGTGGGCTCAGCCAATCGGCTGCGAAGTCGTTCCCGCGTCCATGCGTGCGGCATGCCGCGCCTTGGTACCGAAGCGCTCGGCAAACTGCCGGGTAATCACCGCGCCCATGAAGAAAATCTGCGCCGAATAATAAATCCACAACAGCAGCGCCACGACCGAGCCCGCCGCACCATACGACGATGCGACGCCGTCACGGCCCAAATACAGTCCGATGGCATACTTGCCCACCAGAAACAGAATCGCCGTAATGATCGCGCCCGGCACCACATCCCGCCACGACAGCTTCGTGCTCGGCAACAGCTTGTAGATCACCGCAAACAGCGCGCACACCACGCTGAACGCAAACAGATTCGCAAACAGATCGGCCACGGTGGCAAACGACGACGCGGCCCACATCGTGCCGTAATAACTCTTGGCGGCCGCAAGCCCAGCATTCACGCTAAGAGAAATCAACAAGAAGAGCGCCAGTACGAGCACCAGGCCGAACGATGCAAATCGCGTCCGCACAAAACCTTTAATCCCTTCGGGCTTGGCCGCTTCCACTTCCCACATATCGTCCAGGCTCGCCTGCAGCTCGGCGAAGGCGGTCGTGGCGCTGAAGATCAGCACCCCGATCGACACCATTGCAGCGATGATGCCACTATTGGATTCGTGTGCGCTGGCCAGCACGGTCTGGATCACTTCCGCACCGCGTTCGCCGGTGAGGTCGCGCAGCTGATCCACCAACTGCGCCTGCACCGCCACTTCGCCGAAGAAAAAGCCAGCCACGGCAATCACCAGAATCAGCATCGGCGCCAGCGAGAAAATCATGTACAAGGCAAGCGCGGCACCTTTACTGGCGGCGCGATGCTTGGACCACTGCGCGGCCGATTCCTTCAGCATGGCGCCCACTGAGCGAAAGCTCATGACGCGAAGTTCGCCGGGAAGTTTCATAACGGATCCTTGGGTTTTGATGCTGAAGCTTGAGGCGCGGTGAAGGCGGGCAGGGCATGACGCGCTGCCCGCTGGCTTAATTGTTGAGCCCCGCAATTGGGATGCCCATAGCGGAACGGTTCGCAGCCAGTTTAACGGCGTTGACCGCACAGGTCGGCTCGTCATGGAGCGGAATGCGGATGCGGCTGGCAAAGCGAGCTATGCCCGCGCACGTAACGCCAAGCACGTCAGTGCTGATGCGCAATCAACGCCGCACAAAGCAAAACACCCCGGCAGGCGAACCTGTCGAGGTGTTTGTGGTGCGGTGGATCCGGTTTTCACCGGATCCCAGGCAGTGCCGTTGCCGGCTTGCCTGTGAAGCAGGGAAGTTGGACTTAGAAGTCCATACCACCCATGCCACCCATACCGCCCATACCCGGGGGAGGACCACCGGCGGCTTTGTCTTCAGCGATTTCTGCAACAGCAGCTTCCGTCGTCAGCAACAGGCTGGCAACCGAGGCGGCGTTTTGCAGGGCAGTGCGGGTCACCTTGGTGGGATCCAGCACGCCTTGTTCGACCAGGTCACCGTACTCGCCGGTGGCGGCGTTGTAGCCGTAGTTGCCGGTACCGCTGGCAACTTGGTTGACCACGACGCTGGGCTCTTCGCCGGCGTTAGCCACGATGGTGCGCAGCGGCTCTTCGATGGCACGCAGGATCAGCTTGATACCGGCGTCTTGGTCGACGTTGTCGCCCTTGACTTGTGCCACGACAGCACGCGTACGGATCAGTGCAACACCACCGCCAGGAACGATGCCTTCTTCGACGGCGGCACGGGTTGCGTGCAGCGCATCTTCGACGCGGGCCTTCTTTTCCTTCATTTCGATTTCGGTCGAGGCGCCGACGCGAATCACAGCAACGCCGCCGGCCAGCTTGGCCACGCGTTCTTGCAGTTTTTCACGGTCGTAGTCCGACGACGCTTCGTCGATCTGGGTGCGGATTTGCTTCACGCGGGCTTCGATCGACTTGCTGTCGCCAGCGCCGTCGATAACCGTCGTGTTTTCCTTGCCCACTTCGATGCGCTTGGCTTGGCCCAGATCGTCCAGCGTAGCCTTCTCGAGCGACATGCCGGTCTCTTCCGAGATCACGGTACCGCCGGTCAGGACAGCGATGTCTTCCAGCATGGCCTTGCGACGATCGCCGAAGCCCGGTGCCTTGACGGCGGTGGTCTTCAGGATGCCACGGATGTTGTTCACCACGAGGGTCGCGAGGGCTTCGCCTTCGACGTCTTCAGCGATGATCAAGAGCGGACGGCTCGACTTGGCAACTTGTTCCAGCACGGGCAGCAGGTCACGGATGTTGCTGATTTTCTTGTCGAAAATCAGGACATACGGATCTTCCATCGCGGAAACTTGCTTGTCCGGATTGTTGATGAAGTAGGGCGACAGGTAGCCGCGGTCGAATTGCATACCTTCGACGACGTCGAGCTCGTTGTCCAGCGACTTGCCGTCTTCGACGGTAATGACGCCTTCCTTGCCCACTTTGTCCATCGCGTCGGCGATGATCTTGCCGATCGACGCATCGCTGTTAGCCGAGATCGAACCGACTTGAGCGATTTCCTTGCTGGTGGTGCAAGGCTTGGACAGGTTCTTCAGTTCGGCGACAGCGGCTGCAACAGCCTTGTCGATACCGCGCTTCAGATCCATCGGGTTGATGCCGGCGGCCACGTACTTCAGGCCTTCCTGGACGATCGACTGGGCCAGAACCGTAGCGGTCGTGGTGCCGTCACCAGCGTTGTCGGAGGTCTTGGAAGCAACTTCCTTGACCAACTGAGCGCCGATGTTTTCGAATTTGTCTTTCAGTTCGATCTCTTTCGCGACCGACACACCGTCCTTGGTGACGGTGGGGGCGCCGAAGGAGCGCTCGAGCACCACATTGCGACCCTTGGGGCCCAGGGTGGTTTTGACAGCGTTGGCGAGGATGTTCACGCCACGGACGATGCGGACGCGGGCGTCATCACCGAACAATACTTGCTTGGAAGCCATTCTTGATTCCTTGTATTCGTTTTTGCGATTACGAGTGCTATCGGGGAAGTGCGATTACGAGATCACGGCGAGGATTTCTTCCTCGCGGATAACGAGCAATTCCTCGCCATCGACCTTGACGGCTTGGCCGGCATACTTGCCGAACAACACCTTGTCGCCTGCTTTCAGGTCGACCGGCAACAGCTTGCCGTCTTCCGTCTTCTTGCCGGGACCGACAGCAATGACTTCACCTTGGTCGGGCTTTTCAGCCGCGCTTTCAGGGATGACGATGCCCGAGGCAGTGGTGCGCTCGTTGTCCAGGCGTTTGATGATCACGCGATCATTCAGGGGACGCAGGGCCATGAAAAACTCCTGTAATTAGGTAAATAAGACACGAAGGTCTGAGACACATGGGTCCGAGAGTGTTAGCACTCTCTAGGATCGAGTGCTAATTATAAGGACGATGTGACAGTCTTCAAGAGGGCGGGGTGGGGGTGTTACAAAATGGTGTGGCGGTAGTTCATACGGAGGCTAGACGCGTTCAAGAGGCTAAGTTCCCCGGTTTCTTCGTAACAGCCTGTGCGGCGCTCCAGCCGACGGGTACCCGGCGTGATTCTTTTAGACTTTATGGCGTCACTACAGTTATGCCGACTAGCCGAATTTGGCTCGCTGGCATTATCTCCATACAGGGCACCTATAAGCATTAGCGAATGCATGCTGGTTGGCTCCTATCGTTTTCAGGTGCCACTCCATGCTTGGAGGCACTAGTTTGGCTTCGCCTGAATGCACTTGATTGAGTCGCAACTCTGGAAACGCAGCGATGTGGTGAACAGATCGACGCCATCGTCAAGATAACTGTCGTTCCTCAAGAGATGAGCCTCCAGATCTTGTCGGAATCGAATTAGTGTTGATCCGCTCTATGCACAGCGTGACGATGTGGCCTCGAACAAATTCGGAACTGGCGTTGGTATCAATAGTGGTGGTCCGCGGTATCCTGCTAATGTGAACTCCGGACTGAACGTCGGAGCCATTTTGCCTATTCGAAAAGGTCCGCCAATGGAATTGAGCACACAACGTCGACTGGCCGAGGCGGTTGCCAGTTGGCTTCACTTCGAGTTTTGCTGTCATAGAGGAAAGATGCTGGATGAGAGCGCATTGAAATCTTGCGTCGGCCAAGTGCTTAGTTCATTGCCTGCGCCTCCTGGCTCACTTACGCACACGAATTATGCTCACCCAGATATCGCCCGTGAGAAAGGCCCGGGACGGCAGCGCGCCGTGGATTATGCGGTCGTCACCCTAACCGACAAAGGGATTCGACCGAAGATAACGTACGCTATTGAGTGTAAGTGGGCGGGTTCATCGCATACGACCGATAAGACGATCATCAGAGATTTGACGCGCCTCAGTCTAATTCACGACCGAAGCAAAGACACTGAATGCTATTTCGTTGTCGCTGGAGAAAAAAGAGAGATGGGGAAACTTCTTGCGAAGTCTATATTTAACGGCCCGGCTAAGTCCTCCGGGTTGATTCCAAAGGGCGGTAATGGTGCCCTAAAGCTCAGAAATGTTAGCAATGTGCTTTGCCAAGCAGCAAGCGCCATCTATCCAACTTGCGCAACAATTGGAATGACGCCGTCAGGCTTGGTATTCACACCTAAAAATAACAGCGAATTCACTTTTCAAGCATTTGCTTGGCGAATAGGCAACAAGGCGGTCTAACACTTCATATGTCGAGTTCGGCCACGACGAGTCTTAGACTTTCTTCTTGACATTTGCTATTCAAACCGAATTCGCTGGCTAGGTGACTACGGCATCGAGCGAGGTCTGCAGCGATCGATGTCGGCACCGCCTTTAGCAGCTCCGGTCATCACAATGCTGAAAGCAGAGTAAGTGGTATCAAGAACGGAGCGCTGAAGCCCAAGATGAATTCGGTCGAGCCAAGTCATGTGATGTCTTGACCAAGCTTGAGGGTACTTAGAGGAAGCACGGGACCGTCCCCGTCAGCGATTAAAAATTGTATCTTAGATTTAAAGTATTTTAAGTAAAGATTCTCAGTTGACTCTTAGCGACTCGCCAATACTGATAGGCGACGACAGCACCGCTCATTCGTCGAGGCGCTCGGCTGTAGCGGTCCCTAGGGTCCTAACCATCCTCTAGAGTATCGTAAAGATGTTCGGCTGAATACTTCAGTGATTTCTACCCTAAAATTGATTCGGGATTAGACCTTGAATATAGGCCAATGTATTGGCCGTCGACCGATCTTCTGAAATAGCAGTTGAACTTAGTATCCACAACTACTAGTCGTCTCTTTCAAAGAGGTCATCGATAGCGTCAATGAACGGAGGCGTAAAGAGTATTCTTTTTCCAGGATATTCGGGTTCCGGTCGAAAATATTCATCCATGCGAGTTGAAACATCGAACGCTTCCACGATCGCTTCAACAGCTGCATCAGAACCTGAAAGTCCGAGCTTTTCCATCTTCGATTCAACCATCCGTGACAAATTTCTTTCCGCCTCATAAGTTTGGTCCGGATCGACTGAGTCAAAAACCTCATCGTCAGGAAACTCGTCATGGACAACATCGATGAAATAATTTGATGCTGCTTCCTCAACATACGTACGAACGCGAGCAGCGTGGTCTTGTGGAAGTATTCGCAAGAGTGCGGCAATTTGCAAAAGTTCAGACGACGCCGGATTCAATTCGCACGCGTTGACGATGAAATCGACTACCTCTTGCGAGGTCGACATTGAGTTACGTAGGCGCCAGCCCATAACGTTCGCGATATCGCCAGAATAGCCACTGCACGCCGTCCGGGCCACGAAGTCTGAGGCGGCGGTCAATCGCTGCGCATAAATCGAGAGGCTGTTGATATCGGACGAGTAATTTACCAAAGCCGAAGCAATATATTCAGCTGTGAAGGCTTGATAATTATGAGCCTTCGCGTTGTCAAGCACCGCATCTAAAATTACAGTTCGTGATTCCCATGAGATGAGTTGATTATTATAGAGATTAAATAATGTATTAAGCGAAGACGTCGACCGAAGGCTGCAGAAGCCGGCTCTTAGCGACGGTATGTCTGAGGCATAGCGATAAAGCACGAAGTCGCCGATTGAAGGGCTAAATAGATTAATTAGTGGCTCTAGATCTGAGATAATTGTGCGCGAAAGCATGGATCCGACTAAATGTCGCAGAGACTGCATATAGTCTCTGCGGCCGTGCATCGCATTTGCATCTTGATGAGAAACTAATCTTGAAAATGATTCGGCCAGTTCTCCTTGGCTCACTGGGCGCGCATTGAGAGTCACCAAGAAGATCAGCGCCCGACCGAAATCATCGTGCTGTGCATCAAACGGGTTTTGCCAAACTTCGGCCGGATTATTCAGCAGGCGCTCTATGTACGGCCAGTATTGGTCTGGAGTGCATTGCACTAGGCGGTTGCTATCGGTGATGTATCGAATTAATCTCGGATTAAAGTTTAGATGCGATATGATTTTGCGATAACGTTTATTTATATATAATTGATCGATGTATTCTTGCTCCAGAGAGGAATGCCAAATGTGGTTGTAGAGAATTTGCGCTTTGTCTATTTCAGAAAGAGAGTCAAATGAAATCTCGAACTCGTTTCGTTCTAAATTATTGTTGTGAAAAACGTCTATTAAAATCTTTCCTTGATTGAGTATTGTGGTGCGGGAGGTAAGAATAAATCGTTTTTTCTTGTCTCGAGTGATTCTTTTGATGAATTGTGAAATATGAGTTCCCTCATGGCCAGAGAGTGCTTCAAGATAATTTCTTCCTAAGAAATCGTCGAAATAGAATAATTGAAGTTCGTCTGTTTGATACGCTGCTTCTGCTTCGCGAATCTCTTCGGCTATTTGAACAAAAGTAAATCCTTTAGTCACATAGTGCAATGTTAACTGGTCAGCTAGGGTTGTTTTACCTATTCCGGCAGGCCCAGTTATTATGACTGTTCCCAGGTTCTCAAGCTTATCGAGTGCTTCGCTGTGATTGCTCGTCGGGACATATAGGTAGGAATTTTCATGTATCTCCTTTAACTTTGAAGCGCTACGGTCATAGATCGGCTTATTTAGAAGATGAGCTAGCACATTCGAGCTTGTTATCCAAAGTTTGTAATGTCGAACTTCTGTTTCGCTATTTTCAGATAGTAGGTCATTCAAGTCCTCTCGACCTATCACGTCGGAAGGAGAAAGAATGAATGGACTTAAAGCTAAACGTATCCTATCTTTTTCTCTGCGAGAGAGTGGATGAGAAAGCGCAATAATATATCTTGAAGGAAGAAGCCTTTTTATCTTTGGAAGTTCATGCGTCTCTAGGTATCTAATAAGCTTATCTAGGGATGAGCTAGGCCAATGTTTACATTGAACAACAACTTCACTTCCGTCTTTCTTGAAATAACGTCCGTCAACGCCCGCGTCACGGCCTGGCTTAAATCGTTCGAATTTAGTTTTATTTCGTTTACTGACTAAATCAATAGCTAATGCTTCGAATTCTTTGTCGTTTAAGGATTGGAAATCGTAATCTGTCATAAGTATTCGCTTCGTAATTGAAGAAAAAACTAAGTCGTTGGAATTGGCGATATTTACTTGTATGGTAAATTATAGATATAGTTAATTGAAAAATTACTTCAATTAATGAATAGCTAATAAATAATTTACTTTCGCTTGTCGTTTTCAGCCTTTGTTGTCTGGTCTGCTGACGATGTTGGTCACGGTAGGAAACTATAAATTCTTAGTGAATTCGAGTCATGTCTGCCGCGATCGTCTCAGCAAACCCCCGGGCCGCCGCAGGCAGCCCCGCAAAATCCACCGCATAAAGATTCAATTCCCGCTCGGCCCAACTATCGTTAAGCGCCACCGCCCGCAATCGTTTCGCCTTATCCAGCGCCCGAAACGCGCCCTCCGGCATGACCCCAACCCCCAGCCCGCATTCGATCATCCTGCACATCGCACTCAAGCTGTCCACTTCAATACGCTGCTGCAACGCCCGATGCACCGACTGCGCCTCACGATCCAGTGTCTCGCGCACGATGCTGCTGTCCCGCAATCCGATCTGCGGATAATCCAGCGCGTCTTCATAAAGCATGCGTCGGCGTTTCGATAACGCATGTCCGGCTGGAATCACCAACACCATGTGTTCGCGCTGATAGGGCAGCACGGCCAAGCCGGCAGCCTCTTCACTCGGGCTGCAGATTCCCAGATCCACAACGCCGTCCCGTACCGCGCGCGCAACGGCACGGCTGGTGTTTTGACGCAGGTCGATCCGAATTTCCGGGTGTTGGCTGACGAAGCCTGCGATGTCTTCAGGTAAGAACTGTTCCACGGCCGATGCATTGGCACTGAGCCTCACCACGCCACGTACCCCGCGCGCGTATTCGCCCAAGTCGGCTCTAAGGTGTTCGACCTGCATGAGGATGGCTTGGGCGTGGCGCAGCAGCAGTTCGCCGGCGGGGGTGGGGCGTACGCCACGCGCGTGGCGATGCAAGAGCGGCGTACGGGCGAGCAGTTCCAATTCGGCAATGCGCTTACTGATGGCCGAGGCCACGATCTGGCCGCGCTCGGCAGCCTGTGCAATGCTCCCCGTTTCGCAGGTGAGCATGAAGAGATCGAGGGTGGAGACGTCGATCTGGCGCAGGAAACTGCGGGATGAGGCGAAGGGTGACATCGTGACTCCGGGCTGCACAAAGATGGTGCGGCCATGCACGATCGTAGCGCATTCGATTCGCCGGTTTGGTGCCGAGCCATCTCATTTGGGAACGGGTCGAGGAATTATCGGAACTTCTCGCATGTGGCTCCGATTCTTAGGATGCTTGCTCTCCATATCCCTTCAGGACGCACCACTCATGATTCTTTCCGCTGACGACGCGCCGCGCGTAGCTCAGATCCTCGTTGGTCTTGACGCAGTTCGCATCGCTTCCGGGCAGCCGTTTTTCTATACGTCGGGCTGGGCGAGTCCGGTGTATGTGGATGCGCAGGTGCTGATGTCGGATGTGGCGATGCGCACCGAGATGATGGATATCGCTGCACGGGTGATCAAGCCTGTGGTTGAAGCGCAGGGCATCAACGCGATCGTGGGTACGGAGAGTTCGGGCATTGCGTTCGCCGCCTGGCTGGCGGAGCGGCTGTCGTTGCCGATGCTGTATCTGCGCAAGCGGCCGGTGGGTTGGGGAATGACGGCGCAGCTCGAAGGCACGATGCCGCAGGATGCGCGCATGTTGCTGGTGGACGATGTGACGACCGACGGCCGCTCGAAGGCTGGTGCGGTGGCGGCATTGCGCCAGGCAGGGCCGGTGGTGGCGGACGTGTTTGTGCTGCTCGATTACGCGCTGTATGCGCCCGAGGGGCGCACGTCTGACGATGCGTCGCTCAATCTCCACGCTTTGGCCCGCTGGCAGCATTTGCACGATGCGTTGATCAAGAGTGGGCGGCTGGATGCAGCGCAGGCGCGGATGTTGTCGACGTTTGCGCAAGACCCGGTGGGTTGGTCGATCCATCACGGAGGGACGGGAGCATGACGGCGATTGAGGTGTGTGTCGATCCCCGCACGTTGGCGCTGGAGATCCTGGCTGACGTGCGCCAAGCCACCGAAGACGGACCGGGCGTCACGCGCGAGAGCTTCGGCGCGGGCGAGAACACGGCGTTGCGTCTGCTGGAAGCGCACGCCGAAGCGATGGGCTTGGTGTGTGAGTACGACCGGGCGCGCAATCTGTGGATGCGCTTGCCTGAAGATACGCGCACCGATCCGTTCGTTGTGATCGGGTCGCATGCGGATTCGGTGCCGCAAGGCGGCAATTTCGATGGCTTGGCGGGCATTGTGGCGGGCATGCTGGTGCTGGCTGGACTGCGCAACCGCTACGCGTCGGCGCCGCCGGTGCGGGTGCTGGCGCTGCGTGGCGAAGAAAGCGCGTGGTACGGCAAGGCGTATATGGGATCGCTGTCGTTGCTGGGCCGGTTGCCCGCGCAGGCGCTGGCGCTCAAGCATCGCAGCGGCTCGGGCACGTTGGGCGAGGCCATGGCGCGCTGTGGCGTAGACGTCGAGGCGGTGCGCAGTGGCGAGCCGTTGCTCGACGTGGCGCAAGTGCGTGCGTATCTCGAACTGCATATCGAACAAGGGCCGGTGATGGTGGCGCGCGGTTGGCCAGCGGCCGCCGTAACGGGTATCCGCGGCAATATCCGGCACAACGTGGTGCGTTGTATCGGTGAGGCGGGCCATTCGGGCGCAGTGCCGCGCTGGTTGCGCAAAGATGCGTTGCTGGCGGTAGCCGAGTTGCTGTCGCGGATGGATGAACATTGGCGCGTGCTGCTGCAGATGGGGATGGATCTGGTGATGACGAGCGGCATCTGCTCGACGTTGCCGCAGTCGCATGCCGTGTCGGTTATTCCAGGTGAGGTGCGCTTGAGCTTCGAAGCACGCAGCCAGGACGCGCAAACGATGGAGCGTTTTTATGCGCTGATGCGCGACGAATGCGCAGCCATCGAGAAGTCCCGGGGCGTTCGATTCGAGTTCGACGACAAGCTGGTGACGGCGCCCGCCACGATGGATGCGGGCTGGGTCGAGCGTCTGAAAGTGGCGGCCGCCCGCACTGGTGCTGACACTGCCACTGGCACTGGCCCTGGCAATGGCGCTGGCGCTGGCACTGGCGCTGGCGCTGGCACTGGAACCGGCCCTGGCACTGACACGGTCACCGCCACTGGCACCGTGCTCGAAGAGATTCCAAGCGGGGCCGGTCACGATGCGGCTGTCTTCGCCAACGCGGGGGTGCCGTCGGCCATGGTGTTCGTTCGCAACGAAAACGGCTCCCACAATCCCCATGAAGATATGGACATCGATGACTTTCTGGTCGGTGTCGATTTGTTTGAAGGCGCATTGCTTGACATAATCGCGCCTCCTCGCGTGGGCTGATGTGCCTGCATCGGCCTCACGCGTTTTACTCACCTGCTATTTGCCTTTACCAAAAAACCAAGGGGATCCCACTGTGTTTTGTCTCACCAAGATGAGCAAGCCGCTCGTCGGCGCGCTTGCTGCCGCAGCGTTTTCGATGTCCGGCACCGCCTATGCCGCCGAAGATTTTCCGAATAAGCCCGTCACCATCGTCGTGCCGTACGCCGGCGGCGGCAGCAACGATTTGATCGCACGCGTGGTTGGCGCGGGCATGAGCCCGTTCCTGGGCCAGACTGTAGTCGTGACGAATGCGCCCGGCGCCAGCGGCACGATTGGCGCGTCGCGCGTGGTCAATGCCCAACCCGACGGCTATACGATTCTGTTGGGCTCGCCCAGCGAAATCTCGATCGCGCAGCAGATCAACCCGGCCGTGAAGTACGACGGCGAGCGCGATCTGGCGCCGGTGGGCCAGGTGGGTTCGCAACCGCTGGCCCTGGTGGCTGCGCCCAATCAGACGATCACGGATGTGCCGTCGTTTCTGGCCAGCATCAAGACCAAGGAATTCCGCTACGGCACGTCCGGCATCGGAACGCCTCTGCACTTGGCCGGTGAGCTGATTGCCAAGGAAAGCGGCGGCCAGATGTTCCATGTGCCCTATAAGGGCGGCGCACCGGTGCTGGCCGACATCATGGGCGGTCAGATCGAAGGCGGCGTGCTGGTGTTCTCGACCGCGTTGCCGCACATTCGTTCGGGCGCGTTGAAGGGCATTGGCGTGACGTCGGCCACGCGCACGGAAGCCGAACCTAATATGCCGGCACTGGCCGAATCGCCGGCATTGAAGGGTGTAGAGATTGTGATGTGGTTTGGGTTGTGGGCGCCGGCCAAGACGGACCCGGCCATCGTGGCCAAGCTGGGCGCGGCGCTGGAGAAAGCGCTGGCTGATCCGGCTACGAACGGCAAGCTGAAGGAAGCCGGTTTGACGGTGCAGTACGCCGATGCGAAAACGTTCAAAGACTACATCGCTACCGAGACGGTCAAGTTCGGCAAGATCGCCAAAGACGCGAACGTGCAGTTGAACTAAAGCCAGAGCGACGGAGCGCCGGCGGCTTTTGCTGGGGCGCTGCCGGCGTCGGCTTGAAAGCGTCGACTTGACGATATGACTTGAAGGCCTCGGGCCATCCGCGCATGCGGGTGGCCCGATTCTTTTGAGGGCGCGTTTGCAGTATTACCGCGCCTCGATCCTGATCCACCACGGCAACGTTCGACGCACGCGGATCGGCATCACCGATTCGAGCATGGCCAGCGTGCGGTCGGGCTCGGTCATCGGATAACTGCCAAACACCGCCAGGTTCGCCACGTCGGGCGACAAGCTGATGTAGCCCATGCGATACCGTTCCAGCTCGTGCATCACGGTGTGCAAGGGCACGTGCTGGGCGATGTAGAGACCGCGCGTCGACGATTCGTGAGCGGGATCAGTTGGTTTGAGATCGGTCAGGGCGCGTGTCGACATCCTGACTTCCTGACCCGCCCGGATGATCTCGGTTGCGCCTTCGGCGGCGCGGGCTTCCACGGCGCCGTCGTACACCGCGAGACGCGTGTTGGCGTCGTCGAGTCGAACGGTAAATCGGGTGCCCAAGGCTCTTAATCGACCATGGGGCGTGTCGACCACGAAAGGGCGACTCGAGTCGGCGGCGGTGGCGATGAGCATCTCGCCCGCGCGTAACTGCAGGCGGCGCAACCCGGTGCTGAAGTCCTCATCGAACGCGCTTGCAGTGCCGAGCCACACGGTGGTGCCGTCGGATAGTGTTATCTGGCGCACCTCGCCCACAGCGGTGCGGTGGTCTGCGGTTCTGGCGGCAAGCCAGATCGGTGCCGACGTGTGCCGCCAAGCCAACACACCCAGCGATCCAGTGCCGGCGATCGTCAACAGACCCAAAACCATTCGGCGCCGCCTGGCGTTTACTGTGGCCAGACGATAGGCACCCATCGTGTCGCGGGGGTTTGGCGTGGTTTGTATGGGCTGAAACCGACGGCCGATATTCTCGACTTGCGCCCAAGCTGAGCGGTGCGCGTCGCTTGCGTTGCACCAGGCTTGCCACGCGGCGCGGTCGGCGGCCGAGGCTTCGCCCGATCGCAAGAGGGCGAACCACTCAGCCGCCTGTTCGAGCGCCTCGTCACCCGTGTGGTTCGACGGGTGCTCGGACGTCGGGGAGAAGTTGGTCGCGCTCAATGGGCTTTCAAACAATGCAACATGACTTGCGCCACGTACTTGCGCACCATGCGGGTCGATACCCCGAGTTCTTCAGCGACTTCCTTGTCGGTCATATCGCAGCCTACCGCCATCACAAAGGCATGCGCGGCTTTCACGGGCACCTTGCACAACATGCGGTCGATCTCTTGCAGGGCTTCGAGCACCATGACTTGGTGCTCGGCTGACGGCACGTGCGCCTCCGGCATGGCGGCCAGGGTATCGAGCCAGGCTTGCTCGATCTGGCGCCGGCGCCACAAATCCACGCACAGGCCGCCTGCCATCGTGCGCAGATACACGCGCGCCTCAGGCGCGCTGCCGAAGGATCGCGGCACCGTCAATAAGCGAAGAAAGGCGTCGTGGGCGAGGTCGGCGGCATCGGCCGCATTGCCCAATCGACGGCGCAACCAGCTCTGGAGCCACGCATGGTGGTCGCTGTAGAGCGTTTCGACATTAGGCGGCACGGCGATAGTCAAAGTATTCACAGCCTGTGACCGACCTGCCAGCAGTCACCGCGGCGCGGGCTGACGAGGTAAAGTTGAATTGCGAACGATTATCACTCACTGAGGGGAGGAAGGCAATCGTCCTGAGGACGGGGCGATGTGCAGACGGCCGTCAACACAAAGGCGCCCGAAGCAGCGCAACCCGAAGCGGTAAACCTACGCATGCTGATATCAGCGGCTGAAAAATCGGAGACATGGGCGCGCCATCGGCCAACACACCATGCGAAATAAAGGTTCCGCTTTTGACGGGGCTGTTCGATTAACAAGTAGGAGAGATCTCGCCGCGCCGCTTGCTACCGTCCATCGTCGCGAACCATCTCAGTGTCCCTTTCTCTTGCTTGAATGCACAGGCTAGTCATGTTTCCTTGTTTTCCTTCCGACGCGACGCCATCCTCGTCAACGGCCAAGCTCGCCTTCCCTGCGTCACGTAGCCGAGGCGGGGCGGTTGGGTTGGCGATAGCGCTGGGCGTGGCGCTGCCGACGGCCTGGAGTTCAGCCACGTACGCGCAGACAGCGCCGACGCAGGCCGCATCGGCATCCGACGCCATGGCCTTTTCGATTGCGCCAGCGCCGCTCGACCAAGTGCTGGCGCAGCTTGCCAGCGCCTCGGGCATCCGGCTCGCCGCGACGCCGCAACTGGTGGCAAACCGTCAGAGCAGTGGCGTGCAGGGGCGTTTTTCGCCGCACGAAGCACTGGTTCGCGCATTGGCCGGCACAGGGTTGCAAGCGATGCGTGACGCACCCGGCCAATATCGCCTGATTCTCGCGCCGCAAGCGGCCGTGACGCAGTTGGAGGCGGTGACGGTGCGCGGTTCGGCCTTCTCCGACGGCCTGCCGCCGGTTTATGCGGGTGGCCAAGTGGCCAGTGGCGGCCGGCTGGGCATTCTGGGCAATCGCGACGATATGAGCACGCCGTTCAGCGCCACGCAGTACACGGCGGCGCTGATCGAAGATCAACAGGCGCAAAACATCGGCGATATCCTGGTCAACGATCCTTCGGTGCGCAACACGTATGCGCGCGGCGCAGGGCGTGACGAATTCAATATCCGCGGTTTCACGCTTTTCAATTACGACGTGTCGTTCAATGGCCTCTATGGCATCTCGCCGCGCAACGCGAGCTCGCTGATCGGTATCGAGCGCGTGGAAGTGCTGCGTGGGCCTAACGCACTGTTGAATGGCATGGCACCCTACGGCTCAGTGGGGGGCGCAATCAACCTGGTGCCCAAGCGCGCCGGTCCCGATCCGCTGAACCGCGTGACCCTTTCCTATATCGGTGACAGCCAGTTTGGTGTGCATACCGACCTCGCGCGGCGGTTTGGCGACAGTCAAGAACTGGGCGTGCGGCTGAATGTGCAGCGCAGCGGCGGCGACATGACGGTGGATAACGGCAAGGAAGACATGGGCGCCATGGCGCTCGGGCTGGATTATCAGGCCGACCGGTTTCGCATCGAAGGCGATTTGAATTACCAGAATCGCAAAACGGATGCGCGCAGCGGGTTGCTCTTTCCGCCGTCGCCTGGCGTGCAGATTGGCGGGCCGCCCGATGCACGCAGCAACTTCTTCCCGCCGTGGACGTATTGGAAAACCGACGAATGGTCGGGGGCGGTTCGCGCCGAGTACGACCTGACAACGGACTGGAGCGTGTACGGCGCCTTTGGCGCACGCAAGCATGATTTTGAAAGTCTGCAAACCAGCTGGCTGATGCTCGACGGCGACGGCAGCATTGGCGCCGTGCCTGCGCGGCTCAACGAATCGTTGCTGAGCAAAACGGCCGAGGTGGGTGTGCGCGGGCGATTCGATACGGGGGCGGTCAAGCATGAGCCGACGATCAGTGCGAGCGTGCTGGATATCGATTATTCGTCCGCCCGTATTCGTTCGAGCACGGTGTTTTCCAATATCTATGACCCGGTGTATTTGGCCAAGCCGAATATTGCCCGCCCCAATGGCTTGGCGAAAGCCACCGAGTCGCGTCTGTATAGCGTGGCGTTGGCGGATACGCTTTCATTCGCCGACGATCGGGTGCAACTGATTGCGGGTGTGCGGCATCAACAGATCGACGCGTCCAATTTCAATCAGATCAGCGGCGAGCGCACCACACGCTATGACAAGTCCGCCATCACGCCGGCAGTGGGTTTGACGGTGCGGCCAATCGAGCAGTTGTCGCTATATGGCAATTACATCGAGGGCTTGAGCCAAGGCCCCACCGCACCGGAAGGCGCGATCAACGCCGGCGAGATGTTTGCACCTGCCAAATCCAAGCAGATCGAGGTGGGTGCCAAATACGATTTCGGCAAGGTGGCGGCTACGATCAGCGCGTTCCAGATCGAGCAACCCAGCAGCTTCCTTGATTTTTCCAGCCAGCGGTTCGTGGCCAATGGCGAGCAGCGCAATCGCGGTCTCGAGTTGCTGCTGCAGGGTGAACCGGTGCGAAGCGTTCGGTTGCTGGGCGGTGTGGCCTATACCGACGGGCGCCTGACGCGCACTGAAGGCGGCTTGAACGACGGCAACCGGGCGCCGGCGGTGCCGCGCTTGCAATTCAATGCGGCGGCGGAATGGGATACGTCGTTCATGACCGGCTTGACGCTGACCGCCAGGATGCTGCGCACCAGCGATCAATATATCGACGTGGGCAATACGCAAACCATTCCCGGCTGGACACGATTCGACGTCGGCGCCCGCTATGCCTTCAAGGCCAACGGCACACCGATGGTCGTGCGCGCCACAGTGGAAAACGTATTGGACAAAAACTATTGGCAATCGGCCGCACGTGAAGGGCTGACGATCGGCGCGCCGCGCACGGTATTGCTGTCGGTATCGGCCGCGTTCTGAGGCGTCTGTCGCGCATGAAGCAAAAATAAGGCAAGACGGCCGCGCATCGACAGCGTGACATACCCTTGCAGCGATAATGCAACTGCTGCGCCTCACTAGGCGCAACGGTTTACAGTGCATCGTCTGCATGAGGAGCATGGTGTGTCACGAACGAGTGGGCTCGATGTCCCGGTCGAGATCGTCTTGAATCGCGCGCGTGAAGCGCCCACGCTGAGCGATCAGATCGCGCATCAACTGCGCGCTGGGATCAAGTCTGGTGTGTTGCGCGCCGACGATCGCCTGCCCGCCATCCGCGCCTTGGCCACGCGTCTCAGCGTGGCGCGCACCACCGTGGATACCGCCTACGCCCAACTCATTGCCGAGGGCTACCTGCATACGCGTGCGGGCGCCGGCACCTGGATCGCGCAAACATTGCCGGAGAGCGCCACGGTCGTGGCGAGCCCGCTCGGCAGCGCCCTCAACGCAGCCGCCGGCTCATCACGACCGCTGTCCGAACACGCGCGCCGGCTTGCCGAAGTATCGACCACGCTGCTGCCGCAGAAGCAGGTGCCGTTGGCCATCATTGCCCCCTCTGAAGAGATGTCGCCGGGCCGTGCCTGGACGCAGATCGCCAACCGGTTCGGACGCCGTCCCTGGCGTCATGCGGGCTACGGCGAACCGCAGGGCTATTTGCCCCTGAGAGAAGTGGTGGCCGAGTACGCGCGCAAGTTTCGGGGCGTGCACTGCGATGCGGATCGCGTGGTGATCACCTCCGGCAGCCAGCAAGGGATGACGCTGTGTGCACAGGTGCTCTTGGAGGCAGGCGATACGGCTTGGGTGGAGGATCCTTGCTACACCCTGATGGCGGCCACGATTGCCCATCGCGGCGTGCTGACCGTACCGGTGCCGGTGGACGCGGAAGGGCTCGATGTGACGGCCGGCATGACGCTCGCGCCCCATGCGAAAGCGGCGTTCGTGACGCCTTCGCATCAGTTTCCGTTGGGGATGATGATGAGCATGGCGCGGCGTGCCGAGCTGTTGGGCTGGGCTGCGCGCACGGAAAGCTGGATCGTCGAAGACGACTACGACAGCGAGCTCCGATACGAGGGGCGCCCGTTTCCGTCGCTGCAAGGGATGGATGCCTCTTCCGAATCCGTGATCTATCTCGGCACGTTCAGCAAGATGATGTTCCCGAGTTTGCGGCTGGGTTACGCGATCGTGCCGCGACCCCTGGTGGAAGCCTTTGCGGGCGCGCGGCTTTTGGCGGATCGGCACTCTTCCGAATCGCAGCAAGCGATCCTCGCGGAATACATTCGAGAAGGGCATTACGAGATTCATGTGCGGCGCATTCGCGGCCTGCTGCAGAAGCGCCGGCAGGTACTGATTCGCGAATGCGAGCGGCAGCTTCACGCGTATGGCGCGGTGCTGCCGTGCGATCAGGGGATGCATGTGGTGTTTCGGTTGCATGATCACATCGACGATGTGGCGGTAGCGACGCCCCTGCGCCAAGGCGGGCTTGAGTTGCGTGCGATCTCGCCGTTTTACGTACGCAACACAACGATGCGCGGGTTTATGTTGGGTTTCGGCGGGTTTACGCCCGAGGCCATTAAGGCGGCAGTAAAGACCATCGCCCGCGCACTGGCGCAGCACGTGGCCTGATTGGCCCGCTCTTTTTGCGGGAAAGCATGCCTACCCGTGCGCCGCAGGGTGTGATGTAGTGGCGACTTGCCCATTGTGCAAACCCAATTGCCATCGCGAACCCGGCCCGCAGTCGAACACCGCAAGCATCGCGTTGCATTCACTTTCCATCGAGTATTCAGCATGTACCTGCCCGCACAAACCGAGGAAACGCGCCTCGACGAGATTCACCGCGTGATCAAGGATCATCCGTTCGGGATCCTCGTCACTCAGGCCGGCGGCATGCTGGACGCCAATCACATTCCCTTCGAATTCGAGCCCAGCGACGATGGCCTGGGGCAACTGACGGCGCATGTGGCCCGCGCCAATTCGATCTGGCAAGACCTGAAATCAGGCGATGAGGTGCTGGTCATTTTCCGTGGCGGCGATGCCTATATCTCGCCCACGTGGTATCCCAGCAAACACGAATTGCATCGGCAGGTGCCCACCTGGAATTACCAAGTAGTGCATGCTCATGGGGTGATCACGATTCAAGACGACGAACGTTTCGTGCGCGGCATGGTCGCGCGGTTGACGCGCACGCATGAAGCCACCGCAGGCAACGACAAACCGTGGAAGATGACGGATTCGGAACCGGAATTTATTGATACCTTGTTGAAGGCCATCGTGGGCGTGGAAATTCGCGTCACTTCACTGGTGGGCAAATCCAAACTCGGCAAGCACAAGGATGTGCGCGATATCGAAGGCCCGGCCCAAGCCTTGAAGGCACGCCACGAAACCGAGATTTCCTGTGCGATGGCGCAAGCGGCGGCGCAGAAGAAGGGCGCGGCCGCTTAGCTTTTCTTGCGCGCGGCGCTCTTTTTGGCGGCTGCCGCGCGCGGTGCATCCTTGGCCGGCGCCGCGCCGGCCTGGTTCATCTGCTCCATCCACGAAAGCGCATCCACATACGACAGAAACTGGCGCACATAGCCGGGCGACAGCGTGCGCATCAATGAGAGCGAGCGGTGCACGAGGTGGCTGGAGTTGAGTGGGCCAGCGTTGTCAGGCACGTGTTCCTGTGACTGCCGCAATTGCTTATTGGTGCTGACGCTCGCCCAGGCGTCGCGGAAATAGTCGATGGATGGCAGCTCGGGGTACGCCGCGCGCTGCTGCGCAAGCGTCTGTGAAACGGCATTGTCGTCGTCGGCGGCGTGCTGCATGGCGAGATGCGCGGCGAGCGCTTCGAGCGGCCGTGCAACGGGCACGACAGCCGTGGCGTCGGCAACGCGATTGACGGGGCCGGCCGGATGCTCACCGGCGTCTTGATCTGTGCCGGCAACGCGATCGATCGGCGTATCGCCGTTCACAACGTCCTTCGCACAGGGCCGTGCCGTTGCGCTGGCAGGCGCTGCTGCTTCATTCACGCGTTCGATGTTGGCCGCATACGCAACCAATGCATCGGCAAGCTTGCGGTCGAGCACCTGCCGCGCTTGTCCGCGATGGCTTTCCGCGCGGCGCGCCAGCGCGACGATGAACTGAAAGCGTACGGGATTCAAGCGATCGTGGCCGCTCGCGCGCCACGCATCGAGCGTCGCGTGCAGATCGGTCGTCGCATCGGCGGTCATCGTGACGGCGCCTGGCTGCTGGACGGATGATTGGCGGGCGATGCCGGCGCCGCATCGGTAACAGGCTTTGCTGCCGGCGCGACCGCGTCGTTGGCGACCGGCGCCGCGCTCGGTGAGGTTGCGGGACCGGCAGGCACCGCAGCTGCTGGTTTGGCTGGCGCTACGGCGTCGGCCGAGGGCTTGGGAATCGGCGCGATTTCCACGCGGCGGTTCTTGGCCCGGCCCTCTTCGTCGGCGTTGGAACTCACCGGTTGCTGCGATCCGAAGGCGGCCGCAAACACGGCAGCGGGCGCGATGCCCTCATCGATCAGCACGCGCGTGACGGTCAATGCGCGCTGGGCCGAGAGCTCCCAGTTATCCGCAAACCGGCGATTGTTCTCTCGCACCTGCTGATCGTCGGTAAACCCGCTCACCATCAACACTTCTTGATGGGTTTCCAGGTACACCGAGAGTGGGGCAATCAAGCTCTTCAAAATCTCGCGGCCTTCGGGCTGCAGCTGTGCCGAATTGAGCGCAAAGAGCACATTACCGCTGATGCCGATGCGGCCGTTGATCAGCGTCACGCGGCCGGCCGCCAGCGGCACGGCCAGGGCTTCTTCGAGGGTGACGCGGCGTTGGGTTTCTTCCTCGCGCTGTTTGACCTCTTCGTCGAGCCTGGCCGAGAGCTCGAGCTGCACACCGATCACGCCCACCACCACCAGCACGAACGCACCCAGCAACACTGACATCAGGTCGCCGAACACGGGCCAGACGGGGACGGTGGGCTCCACGCCCGCGTCGATGTCTTCTTTCATGCTTGTGCGTCGCTCTCAGGCGTTTGTGCGCGGGCAACGTGTTGCAGATCTTCAAGGATTTGCTTCTGCGCCATCATGCTCAGGTCGATCACTTCGCGTGCCTGGGCCACGTAGTAAGCCAGTTGTTCGTCGCTACGCGTGGTGGACTTGTCTAGCGCCGCTTCGATGCGTTGCAGGTGGCTCACCAACGACGTGTTCGATTCGCTGAACAGTTGCACCGCAGTGCCGAATGATTCACCCAGGCTCGCCACTTCGACGGCGCTGCCGGTGACTTGTGCTGCGACCTCGGTGAGCTTGGTGGTTTCGGTTTCCACCCGATCGATGAACTGCGTGCCCACGCGATCCAGCACGTCGGCCGAGGTCGCCACCAAGGCATCCACCGCCGTGCGCTGTTCGGTCGATGCATGATTGACGGCATCGAGCAGCGTGCTGAGCGTTTCCAGCAGGCGCTCGCGTTCTTCCAGCATGGCGTTGTCACGTGCCATGCTGTCGGAGAGTTTCTGCCGCACTTCGATCACCACATCGGCCGCCGCGCGCGGCGCTTCGGATGCGGCCTGTACGAGCTGCGCGATCTCGGCGATGGTGCTGCTGGCGTGGGCTTGGGTTTCAGACGAGATGTCGCGCGCGGTTTGGGCTAGCGCGTCGCAGATCGCCTGGCTACGCTCGGCGGTATGGGCACCGGCCTGTTGCCATTCTTCGCGCAGGGTGGCGGCCATCGTGGCCAGCGAACCGGTCCAGGCGGCCAGGCGCGCTTGATCCTGAGCCGCCAATGCCGTTTGCAGATCGGCGGCGGCTTTGGGTGCATCGGCAGCCACTTGCACCACGCGGTCAATCTCGGCCAATGTGCTGGTGGCTTGGGCGCGCGTTTCCGACGAGATATCCACCGCCGTTTGCGCCAGGGCGTCGCACATCTCTTGCATCCGTCGAGCCGTATCCGCGTTGGCCGCTTTCGATTCTTCGCGCAGTGTTGTGGCGATTTCCTCTAGCGATGCGGTCCATGCGGCCAATCGCGCTTGATCTTGCGCGGCTAGTGCCGTCTGCAGATCGGCGGCGGCCTTGGGCGCGTCCGCGGCCACTTGCACCACCCGGTCGATCTCGGCCAGTGTGCTGGTGGCTTGAGCGCGCGTTTCCGACGAGATATCCACGGCCGTTTGCGCCAGGGCGTCGCACATCTCTTGCATGCGTCGAGCCGTATCCGCATTGGCCGCTTTCGATTCTTCGCGCAGTGTTGTGGCGATCTCCGCCAGCGATGCGGTCCATGCAGCCAATCGCGCTTGATCTTGCGCGGCCAATGCCGTCTGCAGATCGGCGGCGGCCTTGGGTGCGTCGGCGGCCACTTGCACCACCCGGTCGATCTCGGCCAGTGTGCTGGTGGCTTGAGCGCGCGTCTCAGACGAAATATCGACAGCCGTCTGCGCCAGGGCGTCGCACATCTCTTGCATGCGTTGCGCCGTATCGGCGTTGGCTGCTTTCGATTCTTCGCGCAGTGTTGTGGCGATCTCGGCCAGCGACGCGGTCCATGCCGCCAGTCGCGCCTGATCTTGCTCGGCCAACGCCTTCTGAAGATCCGCCGCGGCTTGGGGCGCATCGGCAGCCACTTGCACCACGCGGTCGATCTCGGCCAAGGTGGCGGTGGCTTGCGTGCGCGTTTCCGTTGAGATGTCGCGCGCGGTTTGCGCCAGCGCATCGCACATGGCTTGCAAGCGTTGCGCGGTATCCGCGTTGGCTTTTTCCGATTCTTCGCGCAGCGTGGCGGCCATTGCGCCCAGCGACGCGTTCCAGCTGGCCAGGCGCTGCTCGTCTTGCGCCGCCAGGGTTGCGTGCATCGTTTCCTGCGTATTGCCTACCGAGCGCACGAGCGCGGCTGAGTGGTCGGCAAACGTCGCGGCGGCGGCCGTCAATGCCGATTGATTGGCGGCGGCGGCTTGCGCGTTGGTGCGCTCCTGCTGCGAGAGGGCCTCACGCCAACCGAGCGTCATGTTGCCGGCCACGTCGTTCAGTCGTGTCGACACGTTTTCCAGCAACGCGCCGGTGCGCGCATCGAAGGTACCCGCAAAGCCGTCGAGCGAGGTGCGCAGGTCTTGCGCCAGCGCGCTATTGGTGCCGCGTTGCTCGGCAAGCGCTTCTTTCCAGATATCGGCCACGGTCGTGGTCGAGGTTTCGAAGCGCGCCGAGAGGCCATCCAATTGCTGCTGCACGGCTTGCGTCACCGTTTCATGCAGGGCAGCGGTTTCGCGCGCGAGTCCGGCCATCGTGGCCTCGACAGCCGGTTGAATCGCCGCGCTGGCTGAGCGTGCGCCATCGACCACGCTGTCTTTCAGTGTTTGTTCGACGGCGGCCGCCAGCCGGGTGTAGGCCACGTCGGTTTTGCCATGGAAGGCTTCCTGATTCGCGGCCAGGCGCTCAGTCAACGCCAGGTTTTGCTGCGCCATCGTCGTCATCATGGCTTCGAGGCGATCGACAACCCTGGGCATGATGTCGGCCTGGCGCTGCAGCAGCTTGAAGCTCTCTTCGCGCTGATGCACCGGGGAATACACCCGCAAGGTCGTGGCGATCTTGGTGTCGAGCAATTGCGCGGCCTTCAGGCGCTCGCGCCGGCATAAGGCCGAGAGCAAGCCCAGCATCGCCGAGGTTGCCACACCGGCGACTGAGGTGCCGAAAGCAAACCCTAGCCCCTTGACGGGTGCCGCGAGCGAGGCGCGGATGGCGGCCAGATCGGTCGAGCTTTCCAGGGCCAGACCGGTGCCGCGCAGGGTGGCGATCATGCCCAGGAACGTGCCCAGCATGCCCAGCAGCACTAATAAGCCGACCAAATAGGGCGTGAGGGTGGGGCCAGGCAGGCCCACACGCTCGCCTTCCGTGCGCAGCCGTACGGCATTGCGCAGGGCGGGAGGCAGTTGCTGGAGCCAGTCGCCAAGACTTGCCGGCGCTTCGGTCAGCCGATCGATCGCGACTGCGAGGCGCGCGGTGGCCGTTTGATAGCGGAACAGCTCCAGCCCGCCCAAGGCGTATACCGCGCCGATGAGGGCGGTGACGGCCAGGGCCAGCGGGTTGACGTTCACATAGCCGGCGCCGATCCAGCACACAGCGGCCAGGCCCACGGCAAAAACAACACAATGAAGAAGTCGGGTCATGACGTCCGGGTTAACAGTCGCGAAGAGCGGCAAGCAGCCCTTCGATCGGTTGAAAACGAATATCCAATTCGGCGTGCAATATGGTCTGCATATCCTTGCGGAATACCTCTAGCCACGTGCCGGGGGCAACCGCCAGCGGCCGCACTGCTGCGTCGCCTTCCGCCACAGCAGCAGCGGCCAATGCGGCCTGTTCGGCTTCGCGCAAACGCGTGAAGTGGCCTTCGAGCAGTTTGGGCACACCTGCCAGCAGACTGCGCTCGCGGGCGCTCAGGCCTTGTTCCATCACGGCATCCAGCACCGCGAGCTGCGTCATCTCCGGGGTGCTGGCCGCCAACATCGCGCGCAAACGAATGCGCAGCGTGCCGATGCTCATCTCCATCGTCTGCTGCAGCGACATATAGCGCTGGCGGTAGGTGGCCCACTCGGCGTATTCCGCGGCCTTGCTTTTATCCTGAGGCGGTGCCCGCAGATCGCCGCGTTGCCGGCTTCCCGTCGTCGGTTTCGGGCCGGCGATGGCCTGCTCCAGCGAGGCGCGCACCCGGGCGCTTTCCTGCGCCCCGGCACCTGCGTCCGGACGTGCGCCGGCAGGTCCTGCCGCCGGAGGGCGATTCAGGGCCGTCGACAATGCAATCGCGTCGGTCCAACCGAGCCATAAGCTCAGCCGGTCCGAAGGCGATTGCCTGGATTCGGGGACATCGGCGTCTGTCAGGCGAGCAAGCAAGCGAATGAGCTTTGGGCCGCTAAAGCCTGTGCGCCGCGGCAGTTCTTGCACGCTACCACCAAGGTCAAAGACCGAGGAGTTTACACTTTGACGGGGTTCCACCTGCCTATCTGGGCCGGAGGGGACAAAAACGGCACGGCCCGCTCGATTGCTGCGTACAGGATTGAGCCGGGCCAGGCACCCGCCAAGGGGCATTTTGAGCGTGTGTCTCGATCGGGAGTGTTAGGCGTTTCTGCTAACGCCCGGGCACGTCGAATGCACGCTGCACTGCAATATCTGAAATGAGTCCAATCGATTTCCAGGGAGCAAGGCATGGCCAAAAGCAATATCGCGGATTATCTGGCGCAAACACTGCAACAGGCAGGCGTGGAGCGGGTATGGGGCGTCACAGGCGACAGCCTCAACGGCTTGGCCTTCAGTCTGGAAAAGCTCAAATCCATCGAGTGGATGCACACGCGGCATGAAGAAGTGGCGGCGTTTGCCGCAGGCGCCGAAGCCGCCGCTACGGGCCGGCTTGCCGTGTGCGCCGGGAGTTGCGGCCCAGGTAACTTGCACTTGATCAATGGCCTGTTCGACTGCCATCGCAATCATCAACCGGTGCTGGCGATTGCCGCGCATATCCCGTCTTCCGAAATCGGCTTGGGCTATTTCCAGGAAACGCACCCGCAAGAACTTTTCAAAGAATGCAGTCACTACGTGGAGCTGGTGTCCAACGCGGCGCAGTTTCCCCGCGTGCTGGAGCGCGCCATGCGCACCGCGATCCAGGAGCGCGGCGTGGCCGTGATCGTGCTGCCGGGCGACGTCGCTTTGAGCGATGGGCCCGACGAAGCTCCGCACTGGACCGAAGCGTCGCCACCGTGGGTGGTGCCGGCCAGTGCCGATATCGATCGGCTCGTCACGATGTTGGACGACTCCAAAGCGGTCACGATCATGTGTGGCAGCGGTGCGGCCGGTGCGCACGATGAGGTGGTTGCGCTTGCCGATACGCTTGGCGCGCCCGTCGTGCATGCGCTGCGCGGCAAGCAGTACATCGAATACGACAACCCCTTCGATGTGGGCATGACGGGACTGATCGGCTTCAGCTCCGGCTACCACGCGATGATGTCTTGCGATACCTTATTGCTGCTCGGCTGCGATTTTCCTTATCGCAATTTCTATCCCACCGATGCCAAGATCGTGCAGGTCGATCTGAAAGGCGCGCAACTCGGGCGGCGTACGCCACTCGAGCTGGGGCTGGTGGGCGGTGTGAAGGAAACCCTGACAGTGTTGTTGCCCAAATTGCAGCGCCATACCAACCGGCGGTTTCTGGACAATGCGCTCAAACACTACGCGTCGGCGCGTGAAGGCTTGGACGAGCTCGCCACGCCCTCCAAACCCGGCGAACCGGTGCATCCCCAATACCTCACCCGGTTGCTTGATCAGCTTGCCGACGACGATGCGATCTTCACGGCCGATGTGGGTACGCCCACCGTGTGGGCCGCGCGCTATCTCACCATGAACGGCAAGCGCCAACTGCACGGCTCGTTTAACCACGGCTCGATGGCCAACGCCATGCCGCAGGCACTGGGCGCACAGGCCGCGCATCCGCAGCGGCAGGTGATCTCGATGTCGGGCGACGGCGGCCTCTCGATGCTGATGGGCGATTTGTTGAGTGCGCGCCAACTTAATCTGCCCATCAAGATCATCGTCTTCAACAACAGCTTGCTGGGGTTTGTATCGATGGAATTGAAAGCCGCGGGCTACCTGGATACGAATGTCGATTTGAGCAAAACCGATTTTGCGGCGATCGCCAATGCATCGGGCATTCTCGGCATACGGGTCAACGATTCGGAAAACCTCGAGGCCGCGCTGAAGCAAGCCTTGGATCATCCGGGCCCGGCGGTGGTCGATGTGGTCGTGTCGAAGTATGAGCTCGCCATGCCGCCGAAGATCGAATTGGCACAGGCGAAGGGCTTCAGCTTGTTTGCGCTGCGCGCGGTGATGAGCGGGCGAGGCGACGAAGTGATCGAGCTGGCGAAGACCAATCTGCGTTGAGCGAAGGCCGTCGTCGGCAATTTATCGCTAGGACAACGCGGTGCGGTTTCGTGGGGGGCGGCCGGCAGGATGGGCGTTCTCCTGCTCGGCCGTGCAGCGGCTGAAGCCGCGCTCAATCTTGTAACGTCTCAGACCTGTGACTAGGCGACATTGTCCCTGTCGGTGGCTTCCAATGGTCCGACCTGGGCTCATCGTTCCAGGGAAAAAGCAGGCCTTGCTTTTGTTCCTGCAGCGCGCGATTCAGGATGACCTGAGCGTGCCGAAGGTTTTGCGTCGCTCGCGCGAACGTGGCGTACTGCTGCGACGCGAGCGGCGCCGATTTATACACTTCAAACTGCCGAAAAGCTGCCGCTGCATCCTTAAGATGCTCGAATGCTTCATCTAAGTTCATGTGTGGCCCCCATGTGTGGGTGCTGGGCTGATCGAGCCGGGCAGTCAAGATATCAAGTTTGTACGTTTCTTGCATTTGTTTTACGTTTTGGCTTGAAACTGACAAATTGCTGACGATACGGGCGATTATTGTCAGATCGAATTCGTTTGGTGAACATCGATTCCCTCGCCACAATGCGATCAGTCATGGCCCGGATAGCAAACAAGACTTATGCCCCCCAATATTGGATCGACCGATCGCGCTATCGAACCCTTTCCCATCAGGGGATATGCCTTTTTGACGCTGTGTTTTGTGTGCGCGTCGATCCTGATCACATCGATCGTGGTGTATGGCCTTGATCGGCGCTTGGGCTATTCCCATGCCATACACAGCGCCATCTTCTTTACGAAAAGTGGCGTAAGCGGCACCGTGTTGTTCGCCAGCGTTGCGCTTGCTGCAGTGCTCACCTATGTGATTTACCGATTAACGATCCGGCGTTATCGGCGAGGTTTGAAGTTGGTGCCTACATTCGTGCAAATCGCCTTGGTATTGGGAGCGGTGATTTACACGGTGCAGGTGCTGCAGATCGATATCCGTTTCACGCCGGTGGAAGAACGCGCCAAGTGATGGCGGTGGGGCCGTCATCACACAGCGCGTGACACGACGATGGCGTCATTGTGAACATTCAGCCGTCAGCGCGGCTGCACGAGATGCTCGCGGCGATACGTTTCTGGTTCACCGCTGAGCTTCTGCGCCATATCGACGATGCTTTGGTGCACGTCGTAGTCCGATCCCAACGCCAAGAAGATGACGGCGATAGCGCCGATCGACAGCAAGGCAATGGGCGTGCGCACGCCTGCAGCAGGGGGCCACTGCCGCCAGCCGTATGCCGCGACAAGGCTCCCCAACGCAAAGCCCACGACGCTTTCGGATATCGAATGCGCCACGGTCATGACGCGCGATTGCGCGATGAGCAAGGCCAGCACGAAGCCGCCCAGCAAAAAATAGCGCGCCACCCGGGGCGAATAACCCATGCCCAGACCGTAGCCCAGCAGCGGATAGATCGCCGCAGACAGCATGGCGTGGCCGCTGATGCCGGTGAAATTAAGAGCGGGCAGTCCGAGGCCCCAACCCATGAAGGCGAGTTTGGTCAGCACGACCAGGCCGGCCGCGAGCGCAAGCGCCAGGAGCCAGCGCCGGACGGCGGGCCTGGCGTGATGTTCGGCGCAGGCCAAAGTGACGAGCGCCGTCGGCAGCAGTAGTTTCGAGTCGCCCAGGGCGCCCAGCAGATGCCATGGCATCGCGATGTCCTTGGGGTGGTAGGGCTTCGGTTGTAGCACCCCAGGGAGGCGACCGCCATCGGGCATCGGAACGGGAATGGGGGAGAGATGTTCAGGCACAGCAGATGCCCGCGTGACCCCAAACTCAACCTTTGGGACGGTAATCATGGACAGACGATCTGCACGTACGGTAGTCATCACCGGGGCATCCAGCGGTATCGGCCGCGCGACGGCCATGGGCTTTGCCCGCCGCGGTATGAATGTGGTACTGGCGGCGCGCGATGTGGCGGCGTTGGAGGTCGTGCGATTGGCCTGCCGGGCGGCAGGCGGCGATGCCTTGGTCGTGCGCACCGACGTCACCGACCCCGACCAGGTGTCCGCTTTGGCGAGCGAGGCGATCGGCGCGTTCGGCCAGATCGATATCTGGGTCAACAATGTCGGGATCGGCGCTGTGGGCGCATTCGAGCAGGTGCCGGTCGCCGCGCATAAACGGGTGATTGAAGCCAATCTGCTCGGCCATATGTACGGCACGCACGCGGTATTGCCGCACTTTCGCCGCCGCCGGCGCGGCATCCTGATCAATATGATTTCCCTGGGGGGCTGGACGGGCGCACCGTATGCCGCCGCGTACTCGGCCAGCAAGTTCGGGTTGCGCGGCTTTTCGGAGTCGATCCGGGCGGAAGTGTCCGATATGCCGGGCATCCAGGTGTGCGAGGTGTACCCCACGTTTGTGGATACGCCGGGCGTCGCGCATGGCGGCAATTACACCGGCAAGCATCTGGCACCGCCGCCGCCGATGCTCGATCCGCGCGAAGTGGCGCATCGTGTGGTCGAACTTGCCTACCGGCCGCGTGCCTCGACGTTGGTGGGCGGCATCGCTTGGCCGGTCCGATTGGCGCACAGCGTGGCGCCCGATCTCTCGGCCAAGATCACGCGGGTATTGATGGATATCGGTTTCCGTCGCGCCAAGCGTGCCCGCAATACCGACGGCAATCTGTACGCGCCGTCGGCGGGGCATGCCGTGGATGGGGGCTTCCGCGAGGCCGCACGCAAGAAGGGCAGCCCGCTCAAAGTAGGCGCATTGGCGATGGTGGCGTTTGCGGCGTGGCGGGTGCTGCGTTGACGTGATTGATGCGCGCTGACGAGGCGAAAGGGCTTGGCATGCAGCGACCGTGAATGCACCCGCGGGTGCAGCGCGGATCGCCTATGATCTTGGGCTTTTCGTCGGCCCGTTTGGGTGGACGAACGTTTCAACCCAAACGTTCTCGGATTGCCCGGGGCGCATCATCAAAAAGAATAATGGCCTTACCTGTCACGTTCAAACATTCCATCGCCGCCATGGCGTGCGCCATTCCGCTGCTGCTTTCCACGCCGGTCAGTGCCGGCTGGGATGAGGGATACGCCGCTTATCACAGCGAAAACTATGCGGTGGCTTTAAAGCATTTCGAGCCGCTGGCCGCCCAGGGCGATGCGAAAAGTCAGTTTCAGCTCGGCATCATGTATGACCACGGTCGTGGCGTTCCCAAGGACGCCGAGAAAGCGGCTGGCTGGTATCTCAAGGCGGCCGAGCAAGGCTATGCCGATGCCCAGGTCAATATCGGCATGATGTATGACCGTGGCGAGGGCGTGCCGGTCGATCATGAGAAAGCGCTGTTGTGGACCCGCCGTGCCGCCGAACAGGGTGCGGTCACGGCCCAGTTCAACCTTGGCGTGACCTACCAGACCGGCGAGGGTGTGCCGGCGCCCGATCCGCAGCAGGCCGTGGCGTGGTACACGAAGGCGGCCGAACAGGGCCATGCCGGGGCACAATCCAATCTGGGCGTGATGTACGACGATGGCAAGCAGATCCCCGAGAACCCCGAACGTGCCGCCTTCTGGTTTCGCAAGGCAGCCGATCAGGGGTTGAAGCAGGCGCAGACCAATCTGGGCAAGCTGTATGACGAAGGCCGCGGGGTGGACGAAAACGCCGAGGAGGCGGTGAAGTGGTATCGCCTGGGTGCGGAGCAGGGTGACGATGTGGGCCAATACAACCTGGCGTTGATGTATGCCGATGGGCGCGGCGTGCCAAAAGACATTAAGACGTCTGTGATGTGGATGCGCCGATCGGGCGACAACGGTAATGTCGACGCGCAGTTCAATATGGGCGCCGTGTATCAGAACGGCATGGGCGTGGATAAAGATCCGAAGGCCGCTGCGGCGTGGTTTCAGAAGGCTGCGGAGGCGGGCGATTCCGGCGCGCTGATGCAACTCAGCCGCGCGTATGCCGGCGGCAACGGCGTGCCTAAGGATCCCGTCCGGGCGTACATGCTGCTTGACGTGCTGCAGGCGGTGGATCCTGAGGCGGAGGACCTGGCCGCTGAGCGTGTGAAACGGGTGACGTTCTTGAATCCCGCTCAGATCGAGCAGGCTAAAATGTTAGCGCAGCGCGTTGTCAGCCGCGATATCGGGCTGGAAGCAGCGCTGCGCTAGAACGAGGCGATCAACGGCGGGTAGCCGTGTCCTTGCTCGGATAGACGGTTTCAGGCGCGACGTCTTTGGCCAACGTGTTGGCCATCGCGTAGTGCGCATTTACGGTCGTCAATACCGTGCGCGCAAACCCGCGCACATCCACATCGATAGACCGTTCCGCCGTGCGCTTGTAGCTTTCCAGTTGCTCGAACTGGAAGCTGCCGCCCACATGCTTGAGATAAGCGACATCGAAGTCTTTGCCCTTCAGTGCCGACATTGTTTTGATCTGACCTTGCTGTTCGGCCGTCGGGTTGGCCGGCAGCTTAACGGTCTTCTTGTCGGCCAGTCGCTTGAGCGTTTCGTCGATGCGCTTGTTGTCTTCGATCGTGAGCTTGGCGTATTTTTTCACGCCGCTGTCGTCCGCCCGATCGGCCGCCAACTCGCTTGCCTCGATGCCGAACTGGCTGCCTTGTGCTGCTTGCTGCAGGAACTTGGCGTCTGTGGCGTTAAGCGTTTCGGCGGCAAAGGCCGGAAGGTGCAGGGCCATGACGGCGGCAGCAACGATGGCGGTGCAGGGGGTAAGCAGAGAGCGTTTCACAGGCGAGCCTCACAAATAGGTTGCACCTGCTTGGCAACCCGCGTGCCCGCTGGGCGGACGGGTGTCTTGGCATCCGGCCGTCCGGGCTTGTGGCGGGAGAGGTAGGAGGGCGCCACCAGGTGCGCTGAGCCGGCGCGCACGGTTACGGTCAGCCTGACGCGGTTTGTTCTACTACGGTTGACGCGCTTGTCGACTTACTCCTCATAGACCACGGCTCCGATCATGAACAGACTCCCCGTACCCGCCCTGACGGTAAAGGCTCGCATTTTTGCGGGTTTCGCACTCATTCTCCTGATGATGATGGCGCTGACTGCGATCGGCATCGTGCGGGTCAACGCGATTTCGTCCAGCTTGAGCACGATCGGCGATGTGAACAGCGTCAAGCAGCGCTACGCCATCAATTTTCGTGGCAGTGTGCACGACCGGGCGATTCTGCTGCGCGACGTCGTGCTGGTCAGCGACCGGGAATTGGCGGTAACGCTCGCAAGCATCGATCTGCTTGCTTCCGAATACGCCCTGTCGGCAAATCCGCTGGATAGCATCACCGCCCAATTTCCCGCAGCCGCTACCGACGAACGCGAGATTCTGGCCTCGATCAAGCAAATCGAGGCGCGCACGTTGCCTATCATCAAGCAGGTGGTGGCGCAGCGCCAGGCTGGCCGCGCCGATGAGGCACAAGCGCTGATGCTTGACGAGGCGCGCCCCGCGTTCATCGAATGGCTGGCGCGCATCAATCAATTCATCGATCTGCAGGAGTCGCTCAACCAGCGCGAGGGCGCCGACACACGTGCCGTCGCAAGCGGGTTTCAGACCCTGATGGTGGCCATGTGCCTGGCGGCGTTGCTCGCAGGCGCCGTGGTCGCCACCCTCATCACGCGTTCACTGCTGCGGTCGCTGGGAGGCGAACCGGGCGAGGCGCGTGCCGTGGCGCAGGGTATCGCGGCCGGCAACCTGACGATGCGGATCGCGCTCAAACGCAAGGGCGAAGCCAGTGTGTTGTCGGCCATGCAGGACATGCGCGACAGTCTGTCGACGATCGTCCATCGTGTGCGTGGCGGCACTGACGACATGGCCGCCGTGTCCAACCAGATCGCCGAAGGCAACCAGGATCTGGCGGCGCGCACCGCGTTGCAGGCAAGCGCGTTGCAGCAGACGACCTCGTCGATGGAGGATCTCACTGCCATGGTCAAGCAAAACGTCGAAAGCGCGCGGCAAGCGAACGAACTGGCGCGAACGACCTCGGATGCGGCAGTCAAAGGCGGCGACGTGGTGGGGCAGGTGGTGATCACCATGCAGTCGATCAGCGAGTCGGCACGCAAGATATCCGACATCATTGGGGTCATTGATGGCATTGCGTTTCAAACCAATATTCTGGCGTTGAATGCAGCCGTGGAAGCGGCGCGGGCAGGCGAACAAGGACGCGGGTTTGCCGTGGTCGCGTCGGAGGTGCGGGGCCTCGCGTTGCGTTCGGCCAATGCCGCCAAGGAGATCAAGGCGTTGATCGTCGATTCGGTCGACAAGATCTCGGCGGGCAATACCTTGGCGACCGAAGCGGGCACCACCATGGGCGATCTGGTGAGCCGGGTCGAACGGGTGACCACGATCATGGGTGAGATCACTCAGGCCAGCCAGGCGCAGAGCGAGGGTATCGAACAGGTCAATCGCGCGATCGGCGAAATGGATCAGGTCACGCAGCAAAACGCGGCATTGGTGGAAGAGGCCGCTGCGGCGGCCAGTGCTCTGCAGTCGCGGGCGGCCGAGCTGGCGACGCTGGTGTCGGTGTTCAAATTGGATGCCTCCGGCGCCCGGCGTGATGCCCCGGAGATGGCGGTGCAGGTCGCACCGCTTGCACTGTGTTGATTGGCAGGCGCGTGTACGCGATCGGCGCCTATATCCCGATCGACAAGGTGTTCGGCATCGCCGCGCGCATGATCTCGATGAACTTCCGTAGCTTGGCGGGGTAGTAACGCGCGTAGGGGTAGACCACGCTTACGGGCAGCGGCGCGGCTTGCCAGTCGCGTGCGATCTGCACGAGCTTGCCGCTGGCGATGTCTTCGTTGAGCAGCCACGCCGAACCCGCGCATGCGCCTAAGCCAGATACCGCTGCGCTGCGCAGGGCGTACAGGCTATCCGTGCTCATGCGCGGGTTGAGCGATAGGCGATGGGCGATGCCGCTGCGGGCATGCGTGAGTGTGATCTCGTTGCGATAAAACGTCCGTAGCGCCAGCCACGGATAGCGCGCCAGATCGGCGGCATGCTCAGGCAGCGGATCGTCGCCCAGCAAGGCGGGCGCCGCCACCACGATGCGCGGAATTTCTCCCATCCGGATCGCCACTACGTCAGGGTTGGCAATGTCGCCCACTTGAATAGCGCAGTCGATGCCGTCGGCAATGAAGTCTGGCGTGTTGTCGTGCAAGAGCCATTCAACCGTCATCTGCGGGTACGCGTTCAGATACGTGGCCAGCGGGAAAACCAATTGTTCCTGACCGAAGGCGTGCGGCACGATCACGCGCAGCGTGCCCGACGGTTCGTCACCCGTACCGCGCAGATCGGCTTCGAAAGCTTCCCAGCTTGCCAATAAGGCTTTGGCGCCGGTGAAGCAGCGCTCGCCGTCTTCGGTGAGCTTCATCGCGTGGGTAGACCGCTGCAGCAGACGCGATCCCAGTGATCGCTCCAGCGCCTGCAAGCGGCGGCTGACGGTGGGTTGGGTGGTGCCCAACTGATAGGCGGCGGCCGAGAGACTGCCGGCCTCGACGATGCGCACGAACGTTTGCATCAGCTCGATGCGGTCGGCATTGATGCTTGTGGGCGGGGCCATCACAGCGGGAGGCAAATTCGCTTTGGTCATACGCGATACGTATAACACTTGTTCGTTTCATGCGCCTACCGCGTTGCAGCATATGGGAGGAAACTGCGGTATCGCTTCCAACTTAGAGTCAACGCCATGTCTTCCATGCCGTCCTTACATACGCCTGCTGCATCTCAAACCGGGCTTTCGCTGCCCTTGACCCTGCTCCTGGCTGCCGGTGCCGGTCTTGCCGTGGCCTCGCTTTATTACAGCCAACCCATGTTGGGCGTGCTTGGCGCCGATATCGGCGCATCGGATCAAGCCGTGGGTTTTGTACCGACGCTCACGCAGTTGGGCTACGCAATGGGCATCCTGTTGCTCGCGCCGTTGGGCGACCGGTACGACCGCCGTCGCATCATCCTGATTAAAGCGGCAGTGCTGGTGGCGGCGTTGTTGGCGGGCGGTATGGCGCCCGGTATCGGCATGCTGCTGGCCGCCAGTCTTGCGATCGGTCTTTCGGCCACCCTGGCCCAGGATATCGTGCCGGCGGCCGCCACACTCGCACCCGAAGCGCATCGCGGCAAGGTGGTCGGAACGGTGATGACGGGGCTGCTGCTGGGCATCTTGCTTTCACGCGTCGTGAGCGGGTTCGTGGCCGAGCATTTCGGTTGGCGCGCGATGTTTATGGGAGCAGCGGCAAGCATTGCCCTGATCGGCATGGCCGCCGCGCGCGGGTTGCCGCGGTTTCAGCCGACCACACAGCTCGCCTATTCGGCGTTGTTGGGGTCTTTGGGCCAGTTGTGGCGCAAGCATTCGGCGTTGCGCCGCGCGGCGCTGTCGCAGGGGTTGCTGTCGGTGGGCTTCAGCGCGTTCTGGTCGACATTGGCCGTGATGTTGCACGGTGAGCCGTTTCATTTGGGAAGTGCTGCGGCGGGTGCCTTCGGCTTGGCCGGTGCGGCCGGCGCATTGGCTGCGCCGTTGGCGGGGCGCATCGCGGATCGCCGCGGCCCTGAGCTCGTGACGCGGTTGGGCACCGGTTTGGCAGCCGTGTCGTTTGCGGCGATGCTGTTGTCGCCCTTGCTTTCGGCGCAATCGCAGATTGCTTTGATCGTTGCCAGCGCGATCGGCTTCGACCTCGGCATTCAGGCGGCGCTGATCGCGCATCAGTCCATTGTCTACAGCATCGAGCCCGGCGCACGCAGCCGGTTGAACGCAGTGCTGTTCGTACTGGTGTTTATCGGCATGGCGGTGGGCGCTGCGCTGGGCAGCGTGCTGCTGGCCCAGTGGGGATGGATGGCGGTGGCCGCGCTGTCGACGGCTGCGGCGTTGGGCGCATTGATTGTGCGGCTATGGCCGAGCCGGGCGCCGATCACGGTCGCGGCGGCGTGACATCCTAGAGTGGGCGACGTGCGTGCTTCAAGGCGCTCCGGCGCGGCGCCTGCGTTTAATGACGCGGGCGCCGCACCAGAATCGATTTGCCGAAAATGCTCTCGACCATTTCAACCGCCATGACCGCCGTCTGATTGCGCACGTCCAGCGCGGGGTTGAGTTCAACGATGTCGAGCGACCCCACGCGTCCGCAATCCGCGATCATTTCCATGCACAGTTGCGCTTCGCGATACGTCGGGCCGCCGGAAACGGTCGTGCCCACGCCGGGTGCGAATTGAGGGTCGAGAAAATCGACGTCGAAGCTCACGTGCAGATGGGTGTTGTCGTCGATGTTTTCCAGCGCCTGCGTCATGACTTCGCGCATGCCGAGTTCGTCGATCGCGCGCATGTCGAAGACTTCGATGCCGGCATCGTGGATAAATTCGCGTTCACCATCGTCCACACTGCGAATACCTACTTGCCGCACTTGGTCGGGCGTGATCGCCGGCGTGTGGCCGCCGATCGAGGTGAGCAGATCGACGCCGTGGCCGCACAGCACGGCCACCGGCATACCGTGCGTATTGCCGGTGGGTGTGAGCACGCTGGTGTTGAAGTCGCTGTGAGCATCCAGCCATAGCACGCGCAAGGTTTTGCCGGTGTCGCGGCAGTGACGTGCGGCGGCGCTTACCGAGCCTATCCCCAAGCAGTGGTCGCCGCCCAGCATGATGGGCATGCGATTGGCCTGAAGTTCGGCATAGACGGCGTCGTGCACGGCCACGTTCCAGGCTGCCGTCTCCTGCAGATGGCGAAAGCCATCTACCGGCGGCAGCCACGGATTGAGCGGGCCGCTCAAGTCGCCCCGATCTTCCACATGCAGCCCGCGCCGCAGCAACGCTTCGGTCAGGCCTGCCACGCGCAGGGCTTGCGGGCCCATCGAGGCGCCGCGCACGCTGGCGCCCACATCGGTGGGCGCGCCAATCAGCGACACGCCGTCGCAAACAAGGGGCAGGATCATGGCTTCAGACTTCTAAATAGTGCGAGCATAGCGTCAATAGCCGCGCGTCGGATCGACCGCGGCATGCAGGGGCAGACCCGCATCCAGGCGGCGTACGTTGTCGAGCACTTGCCCCACGATCGCCTCGTCGTTGGCGACCGCGGCAATGTGCGGGGTGACGATCAGGTTGGGGGCGTCCCACAGCGGATCGGTGGCAGGCAAGGGCTCTTGCGGGAACACATCCACCAAGGCGCCGCGAAGCTGCCCCGAGCGCAGTGCGGTTTGCAGATCCTCCGCATCGAGATGCGCTCCGCGGCCGCAGTGAATCAGCGTCGCGCCGTGCGGCAAGGCATCAAACACTTCTCGATCGAGGATGCCGGTGGTATCCGGTGTGAGCGGGAGCAGACAGACGAGGATGTCGACCTGCGCCAGAAACGCGTCGCGTTGCGCCTGGCCGTGATACATCGCCACGTTCGGCAACGACTTCTCCGAGCGCGACCAGCCGCTTACACGAAAGCCTGCATGCGCGAGCAGAGTGGCCACATGCGCGCCCAGTACGCCCACGCCCATGATGCCAACGGTGCACGTCGATGCAGGGTGCTGCAACACGCGGCGCCAGGTTTTGCCGGCCTGATCGCGCAGCATCGCGTCGAACTGCCGATGAAAATGCAGGGCGCCCCACAGCACGTATTGCGCCATGCTGTCGGCCAGATCGGGATCGACGATGCGGCACACGTGTACGGCAGGCAGACCGGGGTACGCGAGGATATTGTCGGCGCCCGCGCCGATGCTGTGCACCAGTTTCAGGTTGGTGAACGGGTCGAGCGAGCCGGGGGCGGGCCGCCACGATACGACCACGTCGACCGCTGCAGGATCGCCCAGCGCCTCGGCGCCGACGATGCGCCAGGCTGGCGCACGGTCGGCCGCCAGTTGGGCCAGGCGAGGCAGGTCGCGGCTTTGACCCACGAACGCAATGGTGCCGGTACGTGGGGTCATGCGCGATAGTCCTCGTCGATCAGGCGCAATGCGGCGGCCCAGGCGAGCTGGTTGATGGCGTCGGCGGCGTCGTCCACATACTGGGCGGCTGTCTTTCGGCAGACGGCTTCGGATGGCACGCGCAACTTCGCGCCGCCGGCCTGTGCGTGAATTTGCGCCTGGCAGGCGGCTTCGAGAAAATAGATTTCATGAAAGGCCTCGGCGGCGCTGGGTCCGCCCACCAGCAATCCGTGGTTGCGCAGGATCATGGCGCGGTTCGATCCCAGGTCGCGCACCAGCCGTTCGCGCTCGCCGAGATCCAGCGCGATGCCTTCGTAGTCGTGATAACTGAGGCACCCGTAAAACTTGAGGGCATGCTGGCTGATCGGCAGCAAGCCGTCTTCTTGCGCGGCCACGCCGATGCCGGCCGCCGTGTGGGTGTGAATCACGTAGTTCAGATCGGGCCGAGCATGATGGATGGCCGAGTGAATGGTGAAGCCGGCCGCATTTACATCGCGGTCGGAGGCGGCCACCGCGTTATCGCAGCGCTTGCCGTCATGATCGATCTTGATCAGGTCGGACGCCCGCATGTCCTTGAACAGCACGCCGTAGCGATTGATCAGGAACCGGTTGGATTCATCCGGCACGCGCGCCGTGATGTGCGTGTCGATCATATCGGTCATGCGAAAGTGCGCGATCACGCGATACAGCGCGGCCAGCTCGCAGCGCGTTTGCCATTCGGCCGGCGAGACGTCGATGGGCGGAGCAGCGAGTGCGGCAGTAGTCATGCAACGATTCCGGAAAAGGGTTGCGCCCGCAACAGGGCGGGCGCTTCAGGCATTGGCGTCAAAAGATAGTCAAGGAAGGTCGACCGCCGACGTTTACTTGCCTTGATTCAATGCGGCATCGTAACGCGTGAAACCGAGGTCGTACTTCTTCAGCAGCGCGTCGTATTCGCCATTGGCCTGCAGCGTTTTGATCGCCGCCAGGATCGCGTCGCGCACCTCGGGTTCTTTCTTCGACACGGGGATGCCCGTGATGGTGGCCAGGAACGGATCGCCGATGGTGAGGTAGGTGTTGGGCTCGAGCTTTTTGAAGTAGGGCATGGTTTCGCTGCCTTGCACGCCCGCATCCAGGCGGCCGGATTTCAGCTGCGCGCGCGCGTCCACCGAGCCTTCCGTGCCGACGACGACAATGGCAGGCGCGCCGCGGGCCACGCAGTTGGCCTGGCTCCAGGTGGCGATTTGGGCGGGCCACGTGGTGTTGCGGCTGGCGCCCACGCGCTTGCCGCACAGATCGGGCAGGGTGCGAATATTGGCCTGCGCAGTGCTGAGGGTGTAGAACTGGGCGCCGGTGAGCAGATAGTCGATGAAGTCGGCGCTTTGCTGCCGCTCAGGCGTATCGGTGATCGCCACCATCGCCATATCGACGCGGCCGGTTGCCAGCGAGCTGAACACCTGCGAGAAGCTGGTCTCTTGCCATTCGACCTTCACGCCGAGTTGCTTGCCGATGGCATTGCCGAGTTCGATATCGAGGCCGGTGAGTTCGCCGGTCTCGATGTTCTTGTAGGCCAGCGGCGGATAGTTGGGGTTGGTGGCGATGACCAGTTTGCCGGCTTTCTTCAAGCGCTCCGGCGCATCCGAGGCGTGTGTCGTGGCGTTCAGACCCATGGTGCACGCCAGCGCGACCAGTGCGAGTGTGTTCGAGAGTTTCATTTTTTCCCCTTGTGCGAAACGTGTTGAAAGGCAATGGTTGAATGCGCGCCGTCACAATACGGCGGCGATGAACGCCTGCGTGCGGCGCTCTTGCGGATGAACCAAGATCTGATCTGGCGGCCCCATTTCCACCACCATGCCGGCGTCCATGAACACGACGCGGTTGGCCACTTCGCGGGCAAAGCCGAGCTCGTGCGTGACGACGATCATCGTCATGCCCGATTTCGCCAGATCGCGCATCACGGCGAGCACTTCGCCCACCAGTTCGGGATCGAGTGCCGACGTAGGCTCGTCGAACAGCATCAGTTTGGGCTTCATCGCCAAGGCCCGTGCGATGGCAATGCGTTGCTGTTGGCCGCCGGAAAGTTCGCTCGGATAGGCATCGGCCTTGTGCGACAGACCCACGCGGGCGAGCAGGGCCATGGCCTCTTCCTTCACCTCGCGCTTGGGCCGGCGCTGCACGACCACCGGTCCTTCCATCAGGTTCTGTAGTGCCGTCATGTGGCCAAACAGATTGAAGCGTTGAAAGACCATGCCGCTATTGAGGCGCTGGCGCGCAATATCGGCATCGCCCAGGCGGCGCAGGCTGTTGCCCGTTTGCTTGAAACCCGAGAGTTCGCCGTCGATCCACACGGCGCCGCCATCCACCGTTTCCAGTTGGTTGATGCACCGCAGAAACGTGCTTTTGCCCGAGCCGGAGGGGCCGATGATGCACACGACTTCGCCGGCATCCACCTCCACATGCACGTCCTTGAGCGCCTGAAAGTCGCCGAAGTGTTTGGAGACGCCGTGCGCCACCACCATTTTTTGTGCGTGCTGCATCATGCCTCCCGTCCGCTGGCGGGGCCGGTGGCGCCCGGTGCAAGGGCCGGCACCGCCACGCCCGATGGGGTCTTGTCGATCGGGCCGGCGGCCGCGCGTTTGCGGGCACGGCCCTGCGCGAAGGCCTTTTCGAGAAAGTGCTGGCCAATCGAAAATAGCGTGACCACGAACAAATACCAGATCGTGGCAACGATCAACAGTTCGATTACCCGCCCGTTGGCGAAGTAGATGGTTTGCGCGTTGTGCAAAATCTCCGAAAACTGGATCACGCTCGCGACTGAGGTCAGCTTGATCATGCTGATGACTTCATTGCCCACGGGCGGGATGATCACGCGCATCGCTTGCGGCAACACAATGCGGCGCAGCGCGGTCAAGCGCGTCATGCCGATGGCTTGCGCGGCTTCGATCTGACCGTCGTCCACCGACAGGATGCCGCCGCGCACGACTTCGGCCGTGTAGGCGCCCTGACCGATGCCCAGGCCCAGCAACGCGGCCATGAAGGGAGTTATCAGATCCACCGTACGCATTTCGAAGCCAGGCACGCCCAAGGTGGGAAAGATCAGCGCGAGGTTGAACCACAGCAGCAGTTGCAGCAGCAGCGGCGTGCCCCGAAAGAACCAGATATAGAACTTCGCGACCGCCCGCACGACGGGATTGGGCGACATGTACATGATCGCGAAGATCACCCCCAGCACGATGCCGAGCGTCATGGCGTACACCGTCATGGCGAGCGTATTGACGAGGCCTTGCAGAATCACTTTGGCGGTGAGAAAGCGCGCCACGATGGGCCATTCGATCTGGCCTTGGGCAAACGCCTTGATGATGAACGCGAAGATGACCACGATGACTGCAATCGATACCCAGCGGCCATAGTGCAACTTGGGAATCACGCGCAGATGATCGATGGCGTACGGCGACCGGCCGTCAGCCTGCTGCAGAGGGCGTTGCGGGGTCATATCAGTTCCTCTTCGCCATGGGGCCGTCGTAGGAAGCGGCCCACACCGATTGCGTGTGCACCACGTGGCGCAGGCGGCTGATCTGCATGCTGACCTGTGCGGTGGCGGTGCCGCCGTAGCCGCTGCGCGCTTCGATGGCCGATTCCAGGGTGAGTTGAGCCAGCACGCCTTGGCCCAGCCGCGGATCGACGCGGGCAAGATCGTCGGTCGTCAACCCTTCGAGATCCTTGCCGTGTTCTTCGCAGTACTTGACGAGCGCACCGGTAATTTCATGGGCGGTGGCAAACGGCACGCCCTGGCGAGCGAGCCAATCCGCCACCTCGGTGGCCAGCGTAAAACCCTTGCTCGCATCATGGCGCACGCGGGCGGCGTCGACCTTCATGGTGCGGATCATGCCGGCCATCGCGGGCAAGATCTTATGCAGCGCATCGATGGCGTCGAAGGTGGTGTGCTTGTCTTCGGCCAGATCGCGGTTGTAGGCCAGCGGCAGGCCTTTCAACGCAATCAGCATGGTGTTCATGGCGCCGATCAGGCGTGCCGCACGGCCGCGCGTGAGTTCGGCGATATCGGGATTTTTCTTTTGCGGCATGATGGAGCTGCCGGTGGAGAAGCTATCGTCCAGCCGCACCCAGCTGAACTGATACGAACTCCACAAGGTGACCTCTTCGCACAGGCGCGACAGATTCACGCCCAGCATGGCGGCGGCAAACAGGAACTCGGCCACGTGGTCGCGGCTGCCTACGGCGTCGATCGAATTTTCACAGGGGCTGTCGTAGCCCAATTCGGCGGCGGACAACTCCGGGCTGGTGACGATGGCGGAGCCCGCCAGGGCGGCCGCGCCCAGGGGCGAGCGCGCGTTGCGGCGGTCCCAGTCCATCAGGCGCGAGATGTCGCGTGAGAACCCTTGGGCATGGGCAAGCAACTGATGCGCAAACAGCACCGGCTGCGCGGCTTGCAGGTGCGTGAATCCCGGCGCGATGGTGGTCATATGCGTATCGGCCTGGCCGATCAGGGCCTGCTGCAAGGCGAGCAGTTCTTGCACCAGGCCACGTGCCTCGACGCGCAGATAGAGCTTGAGGTTATTGGCTGCCTGATCGTTGCGCGACCGCCCGGCGCGCAGCTTGGCGCCCACATCGCCCAACCGTTCGACCAGCAACCGCTCCATGAAGGTGTGCACATCTTCGTCGCCCGGCACGGGCAGCAGGTCACCGGCGGCCACGCCTGCGCGCAAGTCGTCGAGCGTGCTGACGATGGCATCGCGTTCGGCGTTGGTTAGCAATCCGGCGCGGCCCAGTTCGCGGGCGTGCGCTTGCGAGGCCACGATGTCGAAGGGCGCGAGGCGGAAATGACTGGCATCGCCGCGCGATAGGGTCATCAGGGCCTCATCCGGGCCGGATCGAAAGCGGGCGCCCCACAATCGGGTGTCTTGCGTCATCGTCAATATCCTCTTGATGCTGTTTGGGGTCGCCGACGTCTGCGTGCCGGTCGTGCTTGATGTATCGACGTGGCGCGTGATGCGCGTGGTCGGTGACTACGGGCGGCAATCCACGCCGGGAAACACACACAGGATTTCGTAGGCGAGGTTGGCCGCCAATAGGGCGGTGGCCGATCCAGCGTCGTAAGGCGGGCTCACTTCAACCAGGTCGGCGCCCACGATATCGAGCCCGCGCATGCCGCGAATGATTTCCAGTGCTTGCGGCACCGTCAGACCGCCGATCTCGGGCGTGCCGGTGCCCGGCGCATAAGCGGGGTCGATGCCATCGATGTCGAAGGTGAGATACACGGGGCCCGCGCCCACGCGCGCACGCACTTCTTCCATCAGCGGTGTGAGCGAGCGGTTCCAGCATTCTTCGGCCTGCACCACACGGAAGCCCTGGCGGCGGCACCAGTCGAAGTCATCGGCCTCATATCCCGTGCCGCGCAGTCCGATCTGCACCACGCGATTGCAATCGAGCAAGCCTTCTTCGACGGCGCGCCGAAAGGGCGTGCCGTGCGCAATTTTCTCGCCGTTCATGGTGTCGTTCACATCGGCGTGCGCGTCCACATGCACCAGACCCACGGGGCCGTGTTTGCGATGGATGGCGCGCAGGATGGGCAAGGTCATCGTGTGATCGCCACCCAGCGCAATGGCCTTGCAGTCGGCATCGAGTATGCGGCGATAGCCTTGTTCGATCTTGGCCACCGAGTCGAGCAGGCTATAGGGATTGGTGGCGATATCGCCCAGGTCGCCCACGTTCAGGCAATCGAAGGGCGCCGCGCGTGTGGCCATGTTGTAGGGGCGAATCATCACCGATTCGGCGCGAATCTGGCGCGGGCCGAAGCGGGTGCCCGAGCGGTTCGACGTGCCCACGTCCAGGGGCACGCCCACGAAGCCGATATCGAGCGGTGCGGGATCCACGCAATGCGGCAGGCGCATCATCGTGGCGATACCGCCAAAACGCGGCATCTCGTTACCGCCCAACGGCTGATTGAAAGGGGTGCCCATGCGTCGCTAGCCTCGCTCGAAATCGTATTGCGGAGCATCGAGTCTAGCGATGGCCGGGTCGCGAAACTATACTCATCTGACGATGATCACATCGATATGGATCAATGTAATGGCGAGAATATTAGGGTTTCTACCATGATCAGCAATGTTTCCGATTTGGATATCCGATTGATCCGAATCTTTCTCGCCATCGTCGAAGCCAATGGCATCTCGGCGGCCCAATCCAAACTCAATGTGGGTCAGTCCACGCTCAGCACGCAGCTCAACACGCTGGAAACGCGCCTGGGGTTTCGCTTGTGCGATCGCGGACGAGGCGGCTTTCGCCTGACTGCCAAGGGCGAGAAGTTTGCCGTGTCGGCGCATCGCCTGCTGGATGCACTGACCGAGTTCGGGCTCGAAACGCAGAGCATGGAGAAGAAACTGGTGGGCACGTTGCACATCGGGCTGATCGGGCACATTCCGGCGGGTGACAACACGCGCCTGAGCGGAGCAATCCGGCTCTTCAGGCAACGCGACGAGGCCGTGCGCCTGAATCTGATCGTGCGTTCGCCCAACGAACTTGAGGAAATGCTGCTCAACGGCAATATCCAGATCGCGATCGGCTACTTCTGGCGACGGGTGGCCAGCTTGCGCTACACACCGTTGCTGGTCGAGCGGCAGGTGGCGTATTGCGGGGCGGGCCATCCGTTGTTTGGCCAGGCGGGCGAGGTGGACCCGGAAGTGGCGGCGGCGCACAACTGGGCGTGGCGCGGCTATCCCACGCCTAAAGGCCATCCCCAGATCCCCCAGCGCAATATCACGGCGGTCACGAGCAATATGGAGGCGATGTCGATCCTGATTCTGTCGGGGCAGCATCTGGGGTATCTGCCCGAAGAGGTTGGCGACTACTACGTCGCGCGCGGCGAGATGGCTGCACTCAACCCCAGGAAGATGTCGTATCGGGTGACGATTCACGTGGTCACCAGCCACGAGGCGGAAGATCGCGAGATGGTGGCGGCGTTTCTGAGCGACCTCACCTCGGTGCAGCCCGATCCCGCGCGAATCGGCCGGCCGCGGGTGCCGATCGGCGCCGCGCAAGGTATTCTCTGACGGACAAACAGGGGACGTCATGGCCAGACTCGTGCTGTTGCTCTTGGGCGCGGACTACCTGCGCCAGCGTTGGCGTGGATTGTTCATCACCGGCTGCGTGTGGCTCCTCGCCGGCATCGTCATCTTCATCGATGCGCTGGATGGCGCCCTGTACTTTCCCATCGAATTTTTCGCCTATCTGTTTTTGATCGAGGGGCTGGCCACGCTGATCATCGCCACCACCGGCGTGGGCGGCCAGCGGGTGCTGCGCTTTACCAAAGGCACGTTCGCCGTGGTAGCTGCGGCGCTGATTCTGGCGGGCCATCATCACGGGCACTTCGTATTGTCGATGATCTTCGGCGCGCTGTTTCTGGCCGATGGCCTCCTGCAATGCGCGTCCGCCTATGTGGTGGCGTTCCCGCGGTGGCGTCAAACCTTCGCGGCCGGCGTCGCCGAAATCCTGTTGGCGATATTTTTCTTTCAGCCGTATCCCACAAACTATGTGGGCACGTTGCCTTACTGCCTCGGACTCTTCCTGATGCTCGCCGGGGCGAAATTGATCATGTTGGCGCGGCGGGTGAAAGGCCTTGCTGCAACGCCTGCACCGGATGCGGGGCCAGCTGGCGCGATCGAACCCGAGCGGCTGGTGTCGATGACAGGTGAACCGATCGGCGACGGGCCACGCACGCCGCCGCCGTCTGCGTCCATTGGAAGCGCGGCGTCCCGCATCTCCGATACGGGGCCGGCCATACAAACCTGGTTCGAGGGTCCGCCCAGCGACGACGAACGGGTGCTCACGGTGCATGTGTGGACGCCCACCGGATCGTCCAAGGCCCCCATCGTGCGTCACCGCGTGATCGATCGCTATATCGCTGCGGTCGACGTGAATGGTGTGATTTCCACCGGTCATGCGGCGCTGGAAACGGCCGAAGGCATCTACATCAGCCTGTATCCGAACGCCGATATCGACCGGTCGCCGGATCAGTTCGGCCGGACGTTGCGGGCCACGCCCGACAACAACGTGCCTGGGCAGTATCAGCCGAGTTATGCCATCGAGTCGGTGGCGTGGTGCCCCGCCACCGTGCAGGTGCGAATCCGCAATTACAACGCTGCCGCGCTGGCGCGGTTCTGGTCCGAGTATCGGCAGGACGCCACCTACAACCTGACCTATCGCAATTGCTCGAGTTCGGTGTCGGCGGCGCTGGAAGCCGCCGTGGAGGGTGTGTTTGGCCGTCTATATGGCGAGCGAGCCGGATGGCGTGCGCTGGTGCGCCTGTTGGCCACGCCGGAATTGTGGGTGGCCTCGCAGATCCGCAAGCGCGCGATCACGATGGCCTGGACGCCTGGCCTCACCCTGGATTACGCCCGCGCGATGAGCATGCTCGCCGATCCGCGGCCTTTCGGCTGGTGGACCATGTGGCAAGCGGCGATCGGCCGCATGCGGGCGCTGCGGCGTCAATGGCGCAAACAGGACGCGGCGGCGCCCGCTTCCGGCTCTGATGTCGAGGCCGACTCGCAGGCGATCGACATAACCCAAACGAATGTGGAAGATAAATAATTAGAATTTTTCTTATGAGTGGCTGCGGCGTATAACCGTTGCACAGGCGGCCCGGCAGCGGCCGCCGTGCTTCGATTGGACCATTCAAGGAGATCCAGACATGAGGGGAAAACCATTGGCGAGCGGGCATCAGCCCGTACGCGCGTCCACCGCCGCGTTCGTCGGCACGATGATCGAGTGGTACGACTTTTATATCTACGCCACCGCCGCCGCGCTGGTGTTCGGCAAGCTGTTCTTCCCGTCGGTCGATGGGTTTTACGGCACGCTTGCGGCGTTCGGCACTTTCGCCGTCGGCTTCTTCGCGCGCCCGCTGGGCGGCGCGGTATTCGGCCATATCGGCGACAAGATCGGGCGCAAGAAATCGCTGGTGATCACGCTGCTCATGATGGGCACCGTCACCGTGCTGATCGGCTTGCTGCCGACCTACGCCGTGATCGGCGTCTGGGCGCCGATTCTGCTCGTGCTGCTGCGCTTCATCCAGGGCATCGCCGTGGGTGGAGAGTGGGGCGGGGCGGTGTTGATGGCGGGCGAACATTCGCCGGACGCCAAGAAACGCACCTTCTTTGCCTCGTTCGCACAGATGGGCAGCCCGGCCGGGTTGATTCTCGCCACCCTGATGTTCAAGCTGGTGACCGGCATGGACGACGCGGCATTTCTGGACTGGGGCTGGCGCGTGCCGTTTCTGTTCAGTGCCGTGCTGGTGCTCGTGGGCTTCGTGATTCGCTTGAGTGTTAACGAGTCGCCTGACTTCGTGAACGAAAAAGCCAAGCAGGCCACGCAGGTCAAGGCGGCGCAAACGCCGTTGATGGAAGTGCTGCGCGGCGCACCGAAATTGCTGGTGCTGACGGTATGCGCCAACGTCCTGGGCATCGCCGGGTTCTACTTCACCAATACCTTCATGATCGCCTACACCACGCAGTATGTGGGGCTGGATCGCGCGGTGATTCTGAATTGCCTGCTGGTCGTCTCGATCATGCAGTTCTTCATCACGCCGCTCTCGGCCTATGTGGCGGAGCGCGTGGGCAACCGGCGTTTCCTGATCACCACCGCATTCATTTCGATGTTTACGCCGTACGCGATGTTTACGTTGGTCGACCAAGGCACGCTGGGCGCCATTACGTTGGGCGTGGGATTGTCGGTGTTGTTCCTGGGCGCCTATTACGCCGTGATTGCAGGCTACGTGAGCGATGCTTTCCCCACGCGCATCCGCTACACCGGCATCTCGATGGCGTATCAACTGTGCGGCGCGATCTTCGGTGGGCTGACGCCTATCCTCGGCACGATTCTGGCCGAAAATTTCAAGGGCCAGTGGTGGCCGCTGGCGGTTTTGTTTACCGTCATTTCGATGCTGTCGCTGGTCGCGGTGGTGATGTTGAAACACGGTGATCACACGTCGCCGGACGCGCCGTCGACGGCGCACGCTTGAGTCGCCTTAAGGAGCTACACGAATGAAAGCCTTTTTTCACGCCGATCAATCGTTGCATCATCCCCAGACGTATCTGTCGCGCGGCAAGATGCGCACGCCGCAGGAAGTGCCGTCGCGGCTTGACGCATTGGTGCAGGCCGCCCGCGGCCTTGCATTCGATGTGCAAACGCCGCCCGATGCCGGCGCCGCTGCGTTGTCGGCCGTGCATTCGCTGGACTACCTGCGCTTTCTGCAGGATGCGCACACGCGCTGGATGGCGTTGCCGGACGATTGGGGCAACGAAGTGATCTCCAATATTTTTGTGCGCGAACCCAACGCGTTGCGCGGCGTGCTGGCGCAAGCGGCGCGGCATCTGGCCGACGGCAGTTGCCCGGTGGGACCGGATACGTGGACGTCTGCCTATTGGTCGGCGCAATGTGCGGTGGCCGCGGCCGACAGCGTGGCAGCAGGCGACCGGCAGTCGTATGCCATCTGCCGGCCACCCGGTCACCATGCACGGCGCGACGCGGCCGGCGGTTTCTGCTATCTGAACAATGCCGCGATCGCTGCCGAGCGCCTGCGCGGTACGTTCAAGCGCGTGGCCATTCTCGATACCGATATGCACCACGGCCAGGGCATTCAAGAGATCTTCTACGAGCGCGACGACGTGCTGTACGTGTCGATTCATGGCGATCCGGAAAACTTCTATCCGGTGGTGGCCGGCTTCGAGGACGAGCGTGGCGCGGGTGCGGGCTATGGCTACAACATCAACCTGCCGATGCCGCATGGGTCGCCCGAGTCGGTGTTCTTCGACCGGTTGGCCCAGGCCAATCGCGCCATCACGCTGTTTCAGCCCGACGCGCTGGTGCTGTCGCTCGGTTTCGATATCTTCGAGAAAGACCCGCAGGCGATGGTGTCGGTAAGTGCCGACGGCTTCGAGAAGCTTGGCCGTGCCGTAGGCGCCTTCGGCCTGCCTACCGTGATCGTGCAAGAGGGCGGCTACTATATCGAAGGATTGGAAGACAACGCGACGCGCTTTTTCGGCGGGCTGGGCGACGCAGGGAAATAACGCGCCTGCACCGCCATGCCGGGCGCCTCGGCGGCGCGGGATCTTTCATTCTTCCCGCCGCCACCGCTTCGAGTTATGCCGCCCACCTTACCCCGATCGACTGCTGCCCTTACCGTCGCGCCCGAGCGCATCGACTGGAATTTGCTGCGCACATTCATGTTCGTCGTGCAGGAACGCGGGGTGGGGCGCGCCGCCACCGTGTTGCACCTCAGCCAGCCGGCGGTCAGCCAGGCCCTCAAGCGGCTCGAGGATGCCGTCGGCGGCCAACTGATTTTTCGGCGTCACGTCGAATTTCGGCTCACCGGTTTGGGCGAAGAGATCTACGCCATTGCCCGCGACATGTACGGCACGGTCGCCCGCATCGATGGCGCGGTGGCCGACCCGGGCGGCACGATCGCGGGGTCGGTACGGTTGATGTTGATGAGCCGGGTGCACAGCCCGGCGTTCGACGAGTTCCTGGCACAGTTTCACCGGCGCTACCCCAAGGTGGAATTCGCTTTGGAAGTGATGCAAAGCGCAGCGGTGCTCGATGCCTTATCGAAACGCACTTCCGCCTTTGGGATCTGTCTGTGCCGCCAGCCGGTACCCGGGCTCGAGCGGCGGCTCTTTTTGCGCCAGCGCTATACGGCAGTTTGCGGCCGTCATCATCCGCTGTTCGGCAAACGCCAAGTGTCGATCGAAGACATGCGCGACCAGAGCTTCGTCTGCTTTTCGAGCGACCAGATCGGCGACACGCTCTCGCCTTTGACCATCTTTCGCGATCAGCAGGGCTTTACCGGCCGCATCGTGGGCGCCTCGTCGAATATCGAGGAGATCAGAAGGATGGTGATCGCCGGCATGGGATTGAGCTTTCTGCCCGAGCACATGATCCGGCGCGATGTGCTCGATGGCGACTTGCGCCGTTTGCAGCCCGATCATTGCGTGGCGGAAATGGACGTGTTTCTCGTATGGCACGGTGCCCGCAAACTCTCGACGGCCGAACAGACATTCTTGAGCGCTTTCGAGCGATTGTTGCGGCGTACGCCACTGGATTCGCGCGCGGGCTAAGGCGTTGCGCGCGGATGGCCCGTTCAGGCCGCGCCGTGCGGCGGGCGCGTCATCAGAAATTCAATGTCGGTTTCGGACACCACTGCAAAGCCCAGCCGGTCGTAGAGGCGCTTTGCGGGATTGGCTTTCAACACCGCCAACGAGACCGGCAACCCTTGCGCATCGGCGTCGTCGAGAATGGTCTGCAACGCTTGTTCACCCAGACCCTGACGCTGAAAATCCGGTGCGATCTGAATCTGCACGACAAACCAGCCGGCATCGTCGCGATAGGCCTTCAAGAGACCGACGTCGATCCCATCGCGCACGATCACTCTGGCATCTTCCCAGTGGTAACTCAACCGGGTGCGCAGGGCCTCGTCGTCGTGGCCCACGCCCGCTGCGATCAAGTGCGCTTGCATGGTGGCGCGGCGCAATGCCAGCAGGTGGTCGTAATCGGCATCGGTGGCGGGACGAAAAACGAGCGGGGACACAGTCAAGATGCAACTCATTGGGATGATTTGGCGAGCGCAGAGTTTAGCGCGCGGCGCTTGGGGTTATCGTGTCGTTTTGGTTTCAGGCCGGGACGATTCGCGTCCTTTGGAGAAAACGAACGATGACGGACACACACTCCCGCGAGCAGGGCGACGCGATCGATCTTTCCACGCGCATCGTGCGCGGCGAACTGAGTGCCGCGCAGGCGCTGGATGATGCGCTGGCGCGTGTGCGCGAGCTCAATCCCACCATTGGCGCCGTGGCCTCGGTTGCCGAAGACGCGGGCCGCGCCGATGCGCAGGCGCGCGATCGCACCTTGAGCGGCCTCGATGCCCAAGCCCGCTCGGCGCTTTCGGCCGAGCAACCTTTTTTCGGCGTGCCCTCGCTTCTGAAGGATCTCGGTACCGCCGCGCGCGGTGTGTCGAGCAGCATGGGATCGCAGCTCTTCGGCCGCATCGATTGGGATCACGATTGTGAACTGGTGGCGCGCTATAAGCGGGCGGGTCTGGTGTTCTTTGGCCGATCCACCTCTTCCGAGTTGGGGTTGAGCCCCACCACCGAAAGCCCGAGCTACGGCGAGCCCACGCGCAATCCCTGGAATACCGCGCATAGTGCCGGCGGCTCCAGCGGTGGCGCGGGTGCCGCGGTCGCAAGCGGCATGGTGCCCTTGGCGCACGGCGGCGACGGTGGCGGATCGATCCGTATTCCGGCATCGTGCTGCGGCGTGCTGGGATTGAAGCCGTCACGCGGCATGATGCCGTTGGGCCCCTACCGCGGCGAAGGCTGGGGCGGCATGACGGTCGATCATGTGCTCACCACCTCGGTGCGCGATAGCGCGGCCGCGCTGGATGCCACGGCGGGTGCCGATGCCGGGGCGCCGTATGCGGCACCGGCACGGCCCGATTCCTATCTTGCGCTCGTTCAGGCGGCCAGCCGTCATCCCGACGCCGGTTCGCGGCTACGGATCGCTCTGCTGCCGCAGGGTTCGGTGAGCGCTGTGCGGGATGCCGATGTGAGTGCCGCGCTTGCGCGCGTGGCGAATGCCTTGCAATCGCTGGGTCATCGCGTCGATGAAGGCGAGCCGGCGGTCACCGCGCGTGAAACCCTCGAAAACATGCTGCCGGTGATCGCCTGCAATGCAGCGCTTTCGATTGCGCGTTTCGTGGCGCGTCGCGGCACTGGTCTCAAGGAAGGCGAGTTGCAGCCTACGGTGCAATCGATGGTGGCCTATGCGCGCAGCATCGACGGTGTGGCCTACGCGGGTCACGTGGATACCATGCACACGATCACGCGCCGCGTGGCGCGGTTCTTCGACGGCACGCAGGATGGCAGTGCGCCTTTCGATCTGATTCTGTCGCCGGTGCTGTCCGAAGCGCCTGCCCGTATCGGCCGCTTTGCGATGCACTGGGACGATTACCTCGACTATCGCTTGGGCGATACCGGTTTGATCGGCTATTCGCCATATGCGCCATTGGCCAATCTCACGGGTTGCCCCGCCATTTCGATTCCGTTCGGCTTTACCGCCGATGGCTTGCCAATCGGCATGCAGTTGATGGCGCCGCAGGGCGGCGAAGCCGTGCTGCTGCAGGTGGCGGCGCAGCTTGAAGCGACTCATCCCTGGCCGCGCTATGCGCCGGTGGCGGCCGGTGTGGCTGCGGCATTGTGAGCATGACGGGCTGCGTGCGGCTGAGCGCGACTTGGCGCGGCTGAGCCATTAGCGTGCCGTGGCCGGATCGTTCGGGCCACGGCACTCTGATATCGTGGGCGTCTGTTTCATACGCCCTGGAGACCGACGTGGCCCGCCGCACACCCGAATACCGCTTGCCCGACCCCACATCGATGATCGTGGCGCCGCAACCCGAAGCGGTGGAGGCCGGCGCCGAGGTGCTCCGCGCGGGCGGCAATGCGTTGGACGCCGCCATTGCCTGCGCCATGACGCAAGGGGTGGTCGACCCGTTGATGTGCGGGATCGGCGGCTTCGGCATGTTGCAGATCTTCGACCCCGCCACGGGCACGCACAAGGTGTACGAAGGCATGGGCGGTTGCCCGCTCGAAAGCCGCGAAACCATGTGGCAGGACGTCGCACTGGGCGACACCACCGATGGCTTCGGTTTCATCGTGCAGGACTTCGTCAATGAAGCCGGCGCGATGGCCGTGACGGCGCCCGGTACGCTCAAGCTACTGGCGAGCGCCCATGCGGCGCTCGGCCGCACGCCCTGGCCCGATCTGTTCGCGCCCGCCATCGCCGTGGCCGAAGAGGGCTGGTTGGTGCGCCCGCACGTTTATACGGTGTTCACGCAGGATGAGCGCAAGTACGGCCGGATGAACTTCGGTGAAAAACTGAGCCTCACCGAAGATGGCCGCCGCATTTATCTCAACGCCGATGGCAGCTACAAGAAGCCGGGTGCATTGATCAAGAATCCGGATCTTGCCGCCACCATGCGAACGTTGGCAACGGAAGGCGCAGAGAGCTTTTATACCGGCTCACTGGCGGCGCGCATCGTGGCAGACGTGCGCGCGCATGGCGGCATCCTGTCGGCCGAAGATCTCGCCACGATGACGACTGTTGAAACGCAGCCGTTGTCGATCGACTATCGCGGCTGGCGTGTGGCGTTGCCGTCGCCGCCGGGCGGCGGCCTGTTGGTGGCGCAGATTTTGCGGATCATGGCGCAGTTCGATGTGGTGGCGATGGGCCACAACTCGCCCGAGTACATCCGCGTGTTGACCGAAGCGATGAAGATCGCCTTGCGCGATAAAGAGCAGTTTGTGGGAGATCCCAACTTTGTCGACAACCCCATTGAACGTTTGTTGTCCGACGCCTATGTGAACGATTGCGCGGCGCGCATTCTGGCGGGCGAGCGTTTCGACGTGCCGCGCCGCAATGCCGCCGAATGCAAGCACACGACGCATGTGTCCGTGGTGGATGCCGATGGCATGGTGGTGTCGTTGACGCACACGCTGGGCAATCCGTCGGGGTTCATCGTCAAGGATACGGGCTTCATGCTCAACGGCGCGATGAGCACGTTCGATCCCACGCCGGGCCGCCCCAATTCCATCTATCCCGGCAAACGCCGCTATTCGTCCATGGCGCCGAGCATTGTGTTCGATGAAACGGGTCCGGTGATGTCGATCGGTGCGCCGGGGGCCTCGTGGATCGGACCGGCCGTGGCCCAGGTGCTGGTCAACGTGCTCGAGTGGGGGATGGATATACAAACAGCGATCAGCGCACCGCGCGCCGTGGCGACCAGCAATGCCATCGACGTTTCCAACCGCATCGAGCGCGCCACGCAACGGGCGTTGCAGGCACAAGGCTTTGAAGTGCGGCGTAGCCATTTGAGCTATGCCTTTGCCGGCGTGCATGGCATCACGATGTTCGATGGCCGCATCCAGGGCGGCGCGGACCCGCAACGCGACGGCTACGCGCAGGGCGTTTAGCCGTCGTCACGGCGATGTGGCTCAGAACCGGTAGCCCACCGCCAGGGTAGCGACCCAGGGGTCGATCTGCGCGGTGCCGATCGACTCCCCATTGAGTTTCACCTTGGACGAGATGTCGATATAACGCAGGTCGGCATTTACGAACCAGCGATCGTTGAGTTTGACGTCCATGCCGAACTGGCCGGCGATGCCCCACGAGTCTTTCAGCTTGACCTTCGATCCTTCAAGCGCGCCGGTGGCTTTCGTGTCGAAGAAGTGGGTGTAGTTCACCCCCACGCCTACATAAGGTTGCACGGTGCTGTCGGGCAGGAAGTGCCATTGCAGGCTGAGCGTGGGCGGCAATTGTTTGCTGGTGATGATCTGTCCGCCTACGGCGCCGCTGGCGTTGACGTTGTGCTTGAAGGGCCAGGCGCCCAGCAGTTCGATGCCCACGTGACGCGTGGCCATATAGGTGAGGGTGAGGCTGGGACGGACGCTGTTGTCGATATCGAGATCGACTGCGCCATTGAGCACACTGCCGTTGTTGGACTTGGGACGCACTTGGCTGGCACCGATCTTCAGCAGCAGATCGCCTTGTTCGTGGGCCGAGGCCGGCGCGGCCGGCGCGGATAGCGTGGCGGCAAGGATCACACTGCCGACGCCCGGCACACTTGCACACTTAGCTAAGCGACGAATTGAGCGCTGCATGGAGCCACTGAGGGCGCCACGAAGCGAAAGAGAATCAGCGGGGCGAGGGGAAGGAAGAGGGGTGCAGAAAACAGCGCGCCGGGTAAACATAAAGCCTCATGATGTTTGTGGTGAAGTGACCACGAACATGGTGTCAGAGGCCCGTTGCGCTTGGTTTGATGTGCATCAACCCAACCCCAATCCAATGCCTGAGTCTTTGCCCGCATTGGGTCCTGCATTCGGACCGGTTTCGTCACCTGCGCCTGGCGTCGAATCGATTTGCGAAGCCGCATCTGTCTCCAGACGGCCAGTCGCGTTCACGTCGAGCGCATCGGCGTTGTCAGTGTCCGCTGCGATGTCGCTGCCGTTCAGCACCGTCTGTGCAAAGCGCAGCAACACCTCTGCCAATGCTTGCGGTGCTTCCATCGGCATCAGGTGACCGGCGCCTTCGATCACGTGAATCCGTCCACGCGGTAAATGCGGCAGCGTCACCTGGGCTTGAACCTCCGCCGAAGGGACGCGGTCGTCTTTGCCGCCGCAGATGATCAGCGCGGGGTAATCGAGTTTTCCGATGCGGGTCGACCAATCTTCCTGGCTGCCGTGCTTGGCCCACGCATGGAAGGTGTCGAGATTGGCGGCTTGGGCATCGGCGATCGCCACCTCGCGGATGTGGTCCGGAAGACGCTCTGCAGACGCCGTATCCACGTGTTGTTCGGCCTCGGCGCGCGTGCCGGCGTAGGCCAGTTGTGCCTTGAGATCGGCCTCGGTGGTGGGTTGGGGCGTGGGCGGCGACGGCGCCACCAGCACCAGGCCTTGCAGATAGTCGGGTTGCGTGGCTGCGATGGCCAGCGCAATCTTGCCGGTCATCGAGTGACCCACCAGGATCACGTCGGTTAATGCCAGCGCGCGAATGGCGCTGTCGATCTGCGTGGCGAAGCTATGCACATCCAGCACCGCGGCGTCGGCCGAGTCGCCGAAGCCGGGGGTGTCGATGGCGACGCAGCGGTGATGGGCGTCAAGGTAAGGCACGGTAGGAAACCACGTGCGGTGCGAGCCGCCCAGATAGTGCATGAGCACGAAGGTGGGTGCGTGGCGGCCTTGACTGCTGTAGGCGAGCATATGAAGCCCTATGATGCGATGAGTGAGCTGACGACGATGCAAGATCCGTACCGTTGCGTTGCACCACTCATCGACTGCTGCTGCCGCTGACCGTACCAACCTTACGCCGTTCGTGGTGCCGCATGCCGCGCGCGATAGATCAGCGTGGCAAAAGTGAGCGCGCAGATGAGTATGACTTCGGCACCGAGTGCCGCCAGCACAGCGTCTAAGTAGGTATGACCTACCCCGTGCAAGGTTTGCGCGAAGACGGCGCCCAGCAATGCCGGTCCCAGGCCGAACGCGGCTTGCTGCACGGTGGTCAGCATGGAGCTGCCGGCGCCGGCTTGCGCGGGCGGGATGTCGGAGAGGCCGATGCGAAAGAAGCTGCTGACGATGAACGACTGCGCCACGCCCATCAGGATCGAGGCGGGGATCAGGCTGAGGATGGTGGGGTGCGGCCACACGGTATGCAGCGTGTAGATCAAGACGCCGAGCCCGATCAATTGCACCAGGCAACCCACCAGCAAGGTGCCCGTTTTGCCGAAGCGCGCGACGGCGCGGGGCGTCAATACCGAGCCCACAAAGTAGGCTGTGCCCAATGCGATGAACGCATTCCCCGATTGCAAGGGCGTGAGTCCGGCGCCCGCTTGCAACGCGAGCGCGAGCACGAACATGAATCCGCTCCAGCTCGAAAAGAACAGCATGGCCAGGATCATGCCGAAGCGCGTGCTGGGAAAGCGCAGCAGCGCCGGGGGCAGAAGCGGCGCCCGATTCAGGCGTTCCTGGCGCAGCTCGACGCGCCACAGGAGGACGAGCAGCGGCAGCACGGCGGCGAGCATGGCGAAGCACGGCCATGGCCAATGCAGGGTAGGACCCAAGGCGAGCGGCACCAGCAGGCATACGATGACGGCCGCCAGCAACACGTTGCCCGGCACGTCGATACGGGCCGCATGGGCGGCACGGGTCTCCGGGATCGCGCCGCGCAGGCAGGCCAGGATGCCGAGTCCGACGGGCAGGTTGATGAGAAACACCGTGCGCCATCCCAGGCCGGCGATGTCGGCCGACACCATGAACCCGCCCAGCACCTGACCGATCACGAACGAGAGCCCGCCGATCGCGCCATACAAACCGATCGCCTTGGAATGTTCGCGGCCCTGTAGCGCTACATGGATGGTGGCGAGCACCTGCGGCACGATCAGCGCCGCCGCGGCACCCTGCAACGCCCGCGCGCCCAGCAGCCAATCGGGCGTGGTGGCCAGGCCGCACAAGAGCGATGCCACGGTAAAGAAAGCAACGCCCCAGCCGAAGACGCGTCTGCGGCCGTAGCGGTCGCCGAGCCGGCCGCCCATGGCCAGGCACACGGCAAAGGCGACGCCGTATACGGCGATGACCAGTTCGAGTTGCATCGGGCTTGCGCCCAGCGAATGCGAAATGGCATCCAGCGCAACGTTGACGATGGAGAAATCCAGCAGCGGTAGAAAATGGCCTGCCAGCAGCACAGCCAAGCCCGCGCGGCGCAGGGGCGTGGCGGCTAAAGAGGAAGTCATGATGAAACTTAAGCCTTGTAGAACAGGAGGTTGCGTCGTGATGCGGGCTTGAGGCCGCGACGGCATGGGCGTAGTATCTGCCTTTCGTTAACCTGGTACCAGTTCTTGTTTATCCAGGTATAAAAGGTGCCCGTCTATGGCGTTCGATCCTTCTTTGCTGTCCCGGCCGTCGCCAGTGACGCCGCACAATTTTCCGGCGTCTTCACGCCGTTCCACCCGCGCGCAGGATGCCGTCGCCGACGCGGTTAGCGTCGATTCGGACACGAAACGGTTTCGCGCCGATAACGAATTGGGGTTGTTTCTGCGGCAACGCCGCGAGAGTCTCGATCCGGTGCTGCTCGGATTCTCGCGCGGCGGCCGCCGGCGTACGCCTGGGTTGCGCCGTGAAGAAGTCGCACAGCTCGCCGATGTGGGTGTCACTTGGTACACCTGGCTGGAGCAAGGGCGCGATATTCAGGTGTCGGCCAAGGTGATGGGCGCCATCGCGACGGCGCTGCACTGCACCGAGGCCGAGACCCGGCATGTGTTTACCCTCGCCGGGTTGGGCGAGCAGGTGCCGGTGCAGGAGCGGCTGTGCAAGAGCGTGTCGTCGATGTGTCAGACCATTCTCGACACCCTGGATCCCTATCCGGCGATGGTTCAGAACGCACGTTACGACATCATCGGGTTCAACCGGGCCTATGCGCGGCTTACCGGCGTCGATCTGCAAACGCTTGCCGTCGAGGACCGCAACTGCATCTATCTCGCACTGACGCACGCCGGGTGGCAAGCCTGTCTGATCGATTTCGAGGAATCGCTATCGCGCATGGTGGCGTCGTTTCGCGCCGCGATGGCCGATCACCGTGACGATCCCGCTTGGCAAGCCCAATTGCAGCGCTACTTGGATGCGTCCGACGTGTTTCGTACCACCTGGGAGCGTTACGAAGTGCGCGGCATCGAAAACCAGGTAAAGCGGTTCAAGCATCCCGAACTGGGTGTATTGGCATTCCAGCAAACCAATTTCTGGACGGAACCACGAGGCGGCGACCGCATGATGGTGTACATGCCGGCGGATGACGCCACCGCGCAGCGGCTGCAGGACGGCCGTTAAGGTCGCCAGTCGGCTGGAGGCGGTTCCTGTTGCAATCTCCGAGCAAATGTACGGAAACCTTAATCAAACGTAAAAAACACGTTCAGTTGTGAAGGCGGTGCCGATTGCCATATGGCTTGCCTAGACTTGCGCCTTCGATTCTCGCCGACTACCCGCCTGTGCCATCGATCGAGGGCGCGAGGGCGGGTTTGTGTGCGTGGACGCTATGTTTAGCGAGGGAAAAGCATGGATCGCATCGTTGTTGCCCACACACCGTTGCCGGATGGCGAATTGCTCTTCAAGAGCATGCACGGCAATGAGGGGTTATCGCAACTTTTCGAATTCGACGTCGAGCTGGTTGGCGAGTCGCATTCGATCGACATGAAAAAGCTGCTGGGCAAGCCGCTGACCCTGGAGATCACCACCGGCCAGGCGGCCCCGCGTTTCCTGAACGGGCAGATCACACGCTGCCGGCTCGTGGGCCGCGAGAGCGCCACATCACGTCACTACATCTATCACCTGACGGTCCGGCCATGGCTGTGGTATCTCACGCAAACCTCGGACAGCAAGATCTTCCAGGGCAAATCGGTGCCCGATGTGATCAAGGAAGTGCTATCGGGATATAAGTTCGCCTTCAAAACGAAGCTGGCCGGTACCTACCGCAATTGGGAATACTGCGTTCAATATCAGGAAACCGATTTCGCATTCGTGTCGCGGTTGATGGAGCACGAAGGGATCTATTACTGGTTCGAGCATTCGAAGGGCGAGCACGCGCTGGTCATTACCGACGACGTCACGCAGCACGAACCGTTTGCGGGTTACGAGGCGCTGCCTTATTACGGTCCTGACCGCACCAGCGTGCCGCAAGAGCAGTATGTGAACGCGTGGGAAGTGGCCGAACAAATCACGCCGGGTGGATTTGCCACCGTCGACTACGACTTCAAGAAACCCGGGGCAAGCCTGGATGCCAAGCGCGCCAATCCCGGCGCTTACGACAACAGCGATCTGGAAGTATTCGAGTGGATGGGCGGCTATACCGACCCGGACCACGGCGAACATTATTCGCGCGTGCGGTTGGAGAGTTTGCAAAGCCGGCAGGAGCAGGTGGTGGGTGCGACCAACGCGCGAGGCATTGCGCCGGGCTATCTCGTCACGCTGCGCAATCACCCGCGCGCAGCTGAAAACCGTGAATATCTGATCGCCAGTGCGAACTACCGCATCCGCGAGGCCGGCTATTCGAGCAGCGCCGGCGGGGCCAGCTCGTTCGACATCGATTTTGTAGTGGTGCCCTCGAGCATTCCCTTCCGCGCATCGCGTTTGACGCCGCAGCCCTACACGCATGGTCCGCAAACGGCACGGGTGGTGGGGCCGCAAGGGCAGCAGATCTGGACCGATCAATACGGTCGGGTCAAGGTGCAGTTTCACTGGGATCGCTACGGCGAACGCAATCAAAACAGCTCGAGTTGGGTGCGCGTGTCGAGCCCCTGGGCGGGCAGCGGATTTGGCGGCATTCAGTTGCCGCGCGTGGGCGATGAGGTGATCATCGACTTCATCGGCGGTCATCCTGACCGGCCGATCGTGGTGGGTCGCGTGTACAACGCCGGCAATATGCCGCCGTGGGAGCTGCCCGGCAGTGCGACGCAGAGCGGGTTTCTCAGCCGGTCGCAAGATGGCACGCCCGGCACGGCCAACGCGTTCATGTTCGAGGATAAGCCTGGCGTCGAAGAAATCTGGCTGCACGCCGAACGCAATCTTCGCACTGAGGTGGAAGCCGACGAGCTGCATCAGGTGGATGGCAACCGGCAAACCAATATCATCGGCAACGACTTCGGTGTGGTCACCGGCAATCGCAGCCATACCGTCACGGGATTCAACAATCTCACCGTGACCGGCACCCAGAATGTGGACGTGACCGACAAAGAAACGCTGGCGATGCACAACGGCCGCGACATGACGGTCGAGAACGGGCTGGTTGAAACCGTGGTCAGCGGCGGCAAGACGCTGCACGTGCAAGGTGGCTTAACCAAAACCACGCTGGACGAAAACGCCGAGACCGTGATCAATGGCTATCACAACCTCACGGTAAACAAGAGCAACTCGACGCACACGATCACCGACGGCAACGCGGCCTTTGTGGTTCAGAGCGGTGTGTTTACCGAGATCGTCCAGGCCGGCAAGATCGTGACGGTGCACGAGGGCGGTTATCGCGAAACGACCGAAAGCGGCGACCGGGTGGTCGACGTGAACGGCGGCAACTACTCCTCTAAAGTGTCCAATCTGTATTCGTTGGATGCCGTGGACGGTATTTCGATGACGTCGGCCACGAAATTCGAAGCAATTGCGCCCTCAGGTCTTGTGGCTAACCAGACAACAAAAATCTATACGCCGTGGAAGGCCGATATGGGGCTGTTTCGATACAACGCGCATGCAACAAAGATCGATAATCTTGGGCTCGGGCTCGCGATAACGGGCGCTAAAACAGATGTGAGCGTGGCGAAGCTGGATTGGTTTGGCTGGAAAAATCAGATCCAGGGACTGAGGACGGAGATTTCCAGTCCGTACATTGCGATCGGCACCATGCTGGCGGATTTCCGCGCCTTCAAGGTGATTTTCTGAGGAGGCGGTCGGTGACTGCAGTTGAAATCATTATCACGGTCGTGGGCGGGATATTGCTCTCGTTCATGGTGCTCATCATGTTCATGGCGATCCGCACGTCGTACAAGGATTCCAGTGCAGCCAAGACATTGCTGAAAGACGGCATTTCAGCCCCGGCGCTGGTGCGCTCCTCTTCCCAAACGGGCTCGTGGTTGAACAATAATCCGCAGATCGCGATGGTGCTTGAGGTGACACGTCCCGATGGCACCACCTTCGATGTGTCGCAGACGATTCATGCGCCGGTACTCGAGGCCTCGCGTTTCCAGGCCGGCAAGATCGTGCGTGTGAAGTACAAGCCCGACGATGAAAAGCACGTGGCGGTGGAAGGGATGTACCTCCTCAAATGAAGCTCATCAAGCCGTTCCGGTTGAGTGTGCTCAATCGTCCGTTTCGCTGGCAGCGGCGCAACCGCCTTGGGCTCGCCGTCTTGGCGATGACCGATATGAGTGGCACCCCGCGCTTGTATCCGGAGACGGAACTGTGGGAGATCGTGGGCCGGGAGTTGGGCGGCGTCGTCGACATGGGCATGCCCAAGCCGTGTGCGGAGTTCCTGGTGTCGGGCAACGCCTATACCGCGCACCAGAACGACAAAACGGCTTGTGCGGTGAAGATACGTGTGGATAAGCTGGAAAAGCACTTGTTGGTGTTTGGCGAGCGCTACGTATCGGACAACCGCGTTCAAGGGCCGGCGCCCTTCGAAGCCATGCCGGTCGACTGGCGCACGGCTTATGGCGGCCCAACGTTCGCCGCCAATCCGCTGGGGCGCGGCCACGACCTGGAAACGGTGGACGGCATTGCCGTGCGGCGCCTGCCGAACGTCGAGTCGCCAGCCCATCGGCACAAGCCCGGCGCGCCGTCGATGCCGGCGAGCTTCGGGCCGGTGGACATCACGTGGCCGCAGCGTTTTTCGCGCGTGGGGCAGTACGACCAGAATTGGTTGCAGACCGACTATCCAGGATTCTCGGATTCGTTCGATTGGCGCTTTTTCAATATGGCGAGCGACGATCAGCAGTGGCCGGCCGGGCGCGCGTTTCCACCGCGCGCGTCGTACGAGATCTGGAATATGCATCCCGAAAAAGCGTCGCTGACCGGTCGGCTGCCGGATTGGCGTGTGCGCTGTTTCATCGATCGTCAGGTGCGCGACGAGGTGGTGACCGAACCGGTGGATCTGGCGCTCTCGACGGCATGGTTCATTCCGCATCTGGAGCGGGTGATCATGGTGTATCACGCCGCGATCGATATACAGGAAGACGATGCAGCCGACGTGCTGCGGCTGATGCCCACGATCGAAACCGCCGCCGCGCCGCGATCTGACGCGCACTATCTCGAGGTGATGCGTCAGCGGGGCGATCCTGCCACCGGGGCCTATTACGCCTTTCGCGAAGCCGACTTGTTGCCCGCCGAGGCGATCGGGCCTTGGCTCGACACGGAGCCCACACAAGCGGATTCGCCGATGATGCGCCGTCAGCAGGCGCGTCGCGAGCGCATGCTGGCCGAAGCCGACGCGCGCATGGTCGCGATGGGATTGGATCCGCACCCGGCGACGGATTTCGATCATATCGATCTCCCGACGAAAGCGCCCAAACTTTCCGAGCTGCCCGAATTGCGTGACCAGATGCAGAAGGCCGAGCGCGCTTTACGCGCCGCCGGCGAAGCGGCCAAACAGGCGGGCGCACGCGATTTGGCGGCATTGCCCGAATCCACGCGCCGACTTGTTTCCGATGGGGGCAGCAAGGTCACGGGCCCGCCGGCTGAATTGAAGTCGCTGGGCGAGCCCGATCCCGATCTGATGGGGTTGCCCGAGGGCAATCCCGTGCGTGCCTCCTACGAGGCGGAACGCGCGCATCCCGACTTTGCCGCGCGGCAGGCGGAACACGAGGCGCGGTTGCGCAAGGGGTATTTGTACACCGCGCAGTTTCAGGATGGCGCGCCCCGATTGGTGGCGGCGCCGGCGGTAGCCATGCGGGAAAAGGTCAAGCGCCTTTATGCGGCATCGCGCGCGTTCGTCAACGAAGACCTTACCGGGGCGGATCTCGCTGGTCTGGATCTTCGAGGCGCAGATTTCACGGGGGCGATGCTGGAGAACGCCAATCTTTCGGATGCGTTGCTCGACGGGTCGAACCTGACCGAGGCCGTGCTGACGCGTGCGCAGTTGCATCGCACGTCGCTGGTCGATGTGGTGCTGGTGCGCGCCAGCCTCGCCTTGGCGCAGGCCGAAGATGCCAACTTCAGCGGTGCCAACTTCTCGCACGCTCAGTGCATGGCGCTGAACGCGCAGCGCTGCAATTTTACCGGGAGCGTGTTCGAACAGACGTTCCTGAAGGATGTGTCGATCGCGGACTGTGTTTTTGACGAGGCGCGTTTCGACAGCATCGCCTTCACGGATCTGACGATCAAAGGCACGCGTTGGCAATCGGCGCAGCTCTCCAAAATCATGTTCTATCGCTGCACCCTGGACGACTGCCATTTCGATCGTGCCGTCATCGACGGCATGGCGTTGGTCGATGTAGTGTGCAATGGCGGAGTGCGCTTCACCGAAGCCCAGGCCACCTCGTTGAGCGTGAGTGGCGAGAGCACGTTGATCGCCGCCGATTTCACCGCTGCACACCTTGCGCAATGCAACTTTCGCGGCATGCCGATGACGTCCTCCACGTGGGATCGAGCCACCCTCGATAAGTGCGATCTGTCGTCCGCGAATCTGGCTGCGGCGTCGCTCAGGGCCATCATTGCGACCGACTGCCTTTTCGTGCGCACCGACTTTACGGGCGCCGCATTGGATCGCGCCGATCTGACCAGCGCGATCATGTCCAAGGCTTGCCTGGTGGGAACGGATCTTCGGTCGGCCAATCTGTTTCGCGCCGATGTGTCGTTGGCGCAGATCGACGATACGACGCGGCTGGACGGTGCATTCAACAAGCGCGTAAAGGTGCATCCCTTACGTGAGGTGCAGCCATGACGCCCGCGGAACTGCTGGCGATGGTGCTGGATGGCGAGCTGATCGCCGATGCGGATCTGCGGCAGGCCGATCTGCGCGGGGCCGATCTTGCCGGCGCGATCTTCGAGCGCGTCGATCTGCGTGGCGCCGATCTGTCGGGATGCAATCTGCACACCAGCGCGCTCATGCATTGCAAACTCGATGGCGCGATATTTCGAGGTGCGACGCTGGACAGCACCGCCTTTCACGCGTGCGCCGTCCAAAACGCCAATTTCGAAGCTGCGCGTTTCTATCGAAATACCTTTCACGACTGCACGTTGACGGCTGCGGCAATCACGCAGGCCACCCTTGAAGAAACGGTGTTTCACAAAACGGATCTCACGCGCACCGACTGGTCGCACACCACGTTGGAAAAGGCAGTATTTGCGTTGAGCGATGTGAGCGGCGCACGGTTTGACATGGCGCGGCTCGATTCGATCGTGATGCAGGGCATGGATCTGCGCACGCTGGCGTTCACGCCCGCCTTTTGCCAGCGCGTGATTTTCACGCAAAGCAATCTTGCGGGCATGGATCTCTCAAACCGCGATTGGTCACTGTGCCAGTTCAGCGAGGCCGATCTCACCGGTTGCCGCTTTCAAGGCGCGACGCTCACGCAATGCGGGTTCAAGGGAGCGATCTTGGTGGACGTGGACTTTACGGGCGCAGATGCACGCATGGCGCTGTTTCCGGAAGCCGATTTGCGGGGCGCGCGTTTTGTGGGGGCGCATCTGGATAGCGCCTTGTGGGTCGATGCCCAGTTGGATGGTGTGGACTTCTCGCGCGCGCGCTTGCCGCAGGCTGTGTTTCATCGCGCGCGTGCGGCGAATGCCACGTTCGCGCAATGCGATCTGACCTACGCAGATTTTTCTTATGCGGATCTATCGGGCGCACGTTTTACCGGCGCCCATTTTGTGCGCACCAAGTTTCACCGCGCGTTGGGCGATCCCGCCGCCTGGAGTGGTTCGCCGGGGGTGATCGACCGCGACGAAGAAGCCTACGAGGCCGAGCTGTTCTCGGCTCGCGCCGACCGATAACGAGGAGCAGGACGAGATGTTTGCCAATTCGCAGTTGATGGGAATGGATCTGGCTTTTCCGGATGTGTGCCTGACGCCGATGCCGGTGCCCACGCCGATTCCTTATCCCGACATGGCGTTCGGGCCCACCGCCATCCCGGTGTGCTGGAACATCCTTTATCAATGCGTGCCCGCCCACAACATGGTGGCCACCGTGACGCCGATCACGCTTGGCGATACGCCCGGCGTGGCGCTTGGTGTGGCATCGGGTACGGTGATGGGTCCGTCGCGCCACATTACCGGCGCGTTCACGATGCTCTTGAAGGGCTTGCCGGCATCGCGCCTGACAAGTCTGTCGCTGCAGAATTCCACCAACATGGTCGGCATGCGTATCGTGCCCAGCCAGCTCAAGATTCTGGTGCTGGCCGCTTGAGCATCAGAAGCGTCTTGATTAAAAGACGGCACAGACATAAAAAAAGCGGACCGCTTCGAGCGCATCCGCTTTTTTCCTTGCCGCACAACGCCGTGCAGCAAGCGCTCTCCCGGTTTACTGCCCCGCGTTCGAGTAGGTGATGGCGGAGTTGTACGCCCGCACCATCTGATCGAAGTCGCGCGGCTCCTTGCGTTGCTTGAAGCTGCGGTAGCTGCCCAGCATGTTGTTCAACTGATCGGTGATGCTGCCGAGTGAGGTGGCTTGCGGGCCTTTCAACTTGGCTTGCTCGGTGCGCAGCGCAGCCAGCGATGCATCGATCTCGGCCACGAGTTTGTCGGCTTGCGCGAAGTCGCTGTCGGACGCCGCATCCACCAGGTCGCTGCCGCGCAGGGTGGCGATCGTGAGGTGATAGCCGGTCATGTTGCCGGCCTTCTTGTAGGCTTCGGCACGTTCGGCGTCGCGTTTCTTCTGATGGGCGCCCAATGCGGCTTCCATCTCTTCCATGCCTTGCAGCACGCCGGTGTAGGCGGCGCGCATCGGGGCATCGGCGGCTATAGCCTTCGCGAGCTTGTCGTCGCGGTAGGCGGCGCTCTTGAAGTACGGGTTCATCTCGCGCAATTGCGCGGCCAGTGCGTCGCCATTCTCGATCAACTTGTCGGCGGCGCGGTCAGCGGCTTCCGTGCCGTCGACCTTCATCGCGCGGCCGGCCTTCAGGCTATCCACGGCTTGCACGACCTGGTTGTCGTTGTTGAAGAAATAGATGTTGTTCTTCATGTCGTTCTTGGCGACATTGATGCGCGTCCAATCTTCGGCGTTCTTCTGCGTTTGATTGGTTTGCAGACGATTGAAGCCGCTTACGTAAGCGTTGTACTTTTCATCGATATTTGCCGTGGCGGAGGTGGCTGCGGTGCCAGCTTTCGCGGTTTCGGTTTTGTCGCCGCACGCCGCGAGGGAAAGCGTGAGCGCCAATGCGCCGAGCGCCATGATGGACGTTGTCTTGCGCGTTGCTGTGTGTACCGCGTTCATACTGCTACCTGTTCCGTATGGAAGTTTTTGAGAGCGCGCAGCGTAGCAGTGCGGCAAGACCGTACCGAGCCGCCGTAACCTTGATTTACCAGTGCGAAATTTGGTAGCACTTCGTGGATACTCGTAAGCATCGAGCGCAATCGAAACAAAGCTTTGCCCTTCGCGCACGACTTGCGCGATAAGGCTAGAGTGGCGGCCCACCGGCACCTTTTGGCCGGGATCAGTTAAATGGATGTGGCAATGAAAGTGGTATCCCGTGCGTGGCTCGCGCTGTTTTTGACCGTTCCCCTGTTGCTCGCTGCCTGCGGCGACAAGGAACCCGAACAACGCGCGGCGTTCAGCCAGTTTCTGCAAACGCGCATCATCGACAAGCCGGGCACGCGCGTGCCGCAGCCGACAGAAGAAGAGAAGAAAACGTTTGGCGACTATGCGTCGCACTACGCCGTCATCACCGATTTTCACGCCGGCATGAACAAGTCGGTGACGCCGCTGGGCACCGCCTTGCAGCAAGGCTCGATTCGCAGCGTGAGCGATCTGGTGGCGCGCCGTGGTGATCTGGAAAAAGCCCGCACGACGATGACGGAAATTCGCACCGCGATCGAAAAGCAGCAAGCTGAAGCCGACGCCGCGCGCGCCAAGCTCAAGCAGCCGGACGACTTGAAGAAGGTGTACGACGCGGCCTACGACCGCACCGTGACGCAGCCCGCAAACGGATTCAAAACGGTGTTCCCGTTGGCCGACGCGTCGTTGCAACGTGCCATCGATACCGCAGACTACGTTGAAAAGAACAAGTCGAAAATCGAGATCAAGGGGTCGATCGTGCAAGTGTCCGATCCGAAGGTCCAGGCCGAACTGAATCAACGACTGCAAGCGATGAACGAGCAGGCCGCCGGTTTGAACAAGGCGCAAGCCGATATGCAGAAGATGATCACGGGTCGCTGATCCGTCACAACAAGGGGGCGAACTGGGTTTGCATTCTTGTTGGAAAATGACGCTACTGCGCATTGAACGGCACCCCAAGGTTGGAAACAACCTTGGGGTGTTTTTATGGGTGAAAACTATTGCGCCGCGGGCTTGAACGACGCGGTTTCGGCGATCAGCCAGCGCTTGAGAATCTCGACGGCAGGCCGCGCCGAGGCACCGCGACGATGCACGAGGTAATAGCCCTTGTCGAGCATCAGCCGTTCATGTGGAAACGGCTCGATCAGCGTGCCAACCTGCAGCTCTTCTTCGGCCAGCAGCGGGCTGGTCAGGACCAGCCCTTGACCGCGCACTGCAGCGTCGATGGTCATCAACGACTGGTCGAAATGCACGCTCGATAAGGCCGGGTGAAGCCCGATATCGATGTGTGCGAAGGCAGCAAGCCAGCGCTCCCAATGGGGATGCAGGGTGTTGTGCAGCAACGTGGTGCGCGCCACATCCGCGGGCCGCTTGAGCTTCATCTTTCTGGCGTATGCCGGGCTGCAATAGACGCGTGCCTCATCCGGATGCAACAGCAGCGTGTCGAGTTGTGGGGCATGGCCGTCGAAATAACGAATGGCCAGATCGATCGTCTCGCTGTCGAAGTCGGTCATCGTGGTGGCCGAACTGAGGTGGATGGCGAGGGTGGGGTGCGCCGCCAGAAACTGCGGCAGCCGGCGCGCGAACCAGCGTGCGGCCAAGGTGGGTGGCATGGTCAGCCACACCCCGTTGCTGCGTTGCGCGCGCAATCCCCAACTGGCTTGCGAGAGTTCGGCCAGTGCCGGTTGAATGCGCGCCCAGTAGGCCAGTGCATCGGGCGTGGGTTCGACCTCGCGCACACGGCGGATGAAGAGCCGCACCCCAAGCCAGTCTTCGAGCTTGCGCACCTGCTGCCCGATCGCACCCGGGGTGACGTTGAGTTCTGCTGCCGCCATAGAAAAACTACGGTGTCGAAGCGCCGATTCGAACGCAGTGATGGCTTTGAGAGGCGGAGGCGGTTTCATGGTAGAGAAATTCTATCCCATGCGGCATCTTTTATCGGTTGTTCGCCCTTGCCTGCGGTTTCACAATCGAGACTTCCAATGATGATCTTGGCGGTATGACTGTGAAGCGTTCAGCCTATGTGGCGTTTGCCCTGCTTGGTGTGATCTGGGGCAGCAACTTTATTTTCATGAAATGGGCTGTGGCCTGGATCACGCCTGGACAAGTGGTGCTGTTACGGGTGCTGTTCGGTTTCGTACCGCTTCTGGTGTATGCACTGATGCGCGGTGCGTTGCACTGGCGCGACTTGCGCCACGCGCCCCATTTTCTGGTGATGGCGCTGCTGGCGACTGCCCTCTATTACTACGCTTTTGCGCAGGGCGCGGCATTGCTGCCCTCCAGCGTGGCGGGGATGTTGAGCGGCGCGATTCCGCTGTTCACGTTCCTGGCAGCAATGTTGTTTCTGCGCGAGGAGCGTTTGAACCGGCGCATCGCACTCGGTATTGCGCTCGGGTTTGCTGGGGTGCTGTTGATCGCGAAGCCATGGGAAATGGGTCAAGCCGGATTCGACGCGCGTGGCGTGGCGTATATGGTGCTGGGCTCGTTGAGCGTGGGCGTCTCGTTTGTGTACGCGCGGCTGTTCATCACGCGATTGCGGCTGACGCCGCTGGCGCTGTCGACCTATCAAACGGGCATGGCCTTGATCCTGATTGCCTTGGTCACCGATCTGCACGGCATCGACCACATCTTGCAAGACAGCCGCGCCGTGGCCGGTGTGGTGTTGGGATTGGGGCTATTGGGCACGGGCGTGGCCTACATGCTCTATTACTTCATCGTCGATCGGCTCGGCGCGGTAGCGGCATCGGGCGTGACGTATCTGCCGCCGATCGTGGCGCTCGGGGTGGGGGTGGTGTTGGTGCATGAGCCCGTGCAGATGTCGGACCTCATTGCGGTGGCGGCGATTTTGATCGGCGTGTACGTGCTGCAGCGCGGCCGCTCGGCGCGTGCTGCAGCCGCTTGAACCAGTACTGAACGGCGGTATGGCACCGGGGGGGGGCCGGTATGGTACCGGGCGGGATCCAAGTGGCGTATTTGGGGATCAGGGATGTCCGCGCTGGGTGAAGGCGCGATTGGCGCGGCCCGACGGTTTCATCACCCCGATCGACGGCCTGACAGGGGTAGGGAAATCAAATGAAAAAGTCACACTCTCGATTCGCGCCCGATCGCAGGACGTGAAACTATAGGGGGTTGTGTTTTCACCCCTTGACTCAAGCGGAGCACCCTTTACGTGACCGATAAGCTTTCTATCGACGCCGATCCTTCCAAAATCGCAACCGATGCTGCAGCCGACGCTGCAACCGATGCCGCAACCGATGCGGCAAATGACACCGACACCGACACCGATCTGGAGACCAACGAGCCGGTCAAAACGATGGAGCCCCGGCTCTGGCGTGACGATGGCTGGACGGCCCGCGTGATCAAGAACGAGGACGATGACGGCTGGGCTGTCGAAATGACCCTGGACGGCGAATCCGAACCGTCGCTGGTCGGACCCTGGACGATGGGACGCGACAAGAAAAACCCCAAGCCGCTCGATCCGCCGGCGTTCTTCACTTTGGTCAAGACGGCTAATGAGGTGTTGCGCCGTCACGAGCAGCAACTGCACGCCATGCTGCACAAGAGCGTGAAGGTGCGCGGCGAGGATGGCGGCAGCATCACCGTCAAACTCGATATCGACCCGAATGAAGATAATCCCACCGCCGTATTGAGCGCCTACGATGTGCTGGGCGAAGAGCTGGGACGGGCGAGCGTGGCGCCGAGCTACAAGCTAAATGTTGAGCGCGCCGGCAAGTGGATTGCGGGTGGCTTTGGAAAGCCGGAGTGATCGAGGCGTACTCCATGTATTGAAAGGCTACGGCAGGATTTAAGGTGGAGATGACCGGCGCGCAAGGCTTTCGGCGTCGCGCGGTCATTAAAGCAAACCATCTTGAAGGGACTCTGCCATGCTTAACCCCGCTTGCTTTCCCGTGCGTGTCGCGATTCTGGATGACCACGCCGTCGTTCGTGTCGGACTGGCGGCAACCCTCTCGCAGGAGTGGGATCTGCGCGTGGTCGGCGGCTTCGCCGACAGCCGGTCGATGTTGAATGCGCTTCCCGATCTGCACGTCGATGTTCTGCTCACCGACTATTCGCTTGGGCCGGACGAAATCGATGGCGTCGCACTTGTGCGCGCCGTGCGCACGAAGTTTCCCGCCTGCAAGGTGCTGGTCGTGTCGTCGCACGATCAGCCCGCTATCGTGGCGCTCAGCTTGCGCGCCGGCGCCCACGGCTACGTGACCAAATCCCAGGCCATCCATTCGGTCGCCAAAGCGGTGCGGATCGTGGCGGCCGGCATGCGATACCTCGACGATTACATGGCCTACGAACTCGAACTCGCGGCAACCGAACCCACCGACGACGTCAACGGGCATTTGCCGGGCGCGCATGCCGTGCTGAACTGCCCGGATCTCAGCGTGCGCGAACGCGAGGTGATGCGGTGCTTCTTGAACGGCATGTCGGTGACGCAGATCGCCGAGAAATTCAAGCGCAGCACGAAAACGATCAGCACGCAGAAGGCGGGCGCTTACCGCAAACTCGGCGTGGGTTCGGATGCGGCGTTTTTCAAGCTCAAGCATCTCGCCCATCGCGAGGATAAAACCGAGCGTGGCAGTTTGGGCTGGCAGGATGGCGTGGGATGCAACGCCTTCGCCGACCTCGATACCGAGCGGCACGACGAGGGACCAAAAAGCTGACGGCTATTTGCCTGCCAGGATCCGGTCGACCAGTGCTTCGTGGCCTTGGGGGTCATTCGCACCCGATATCACCTGCACCACCGCGAGCGTCGGGCCGGATGCGGCCAGCAAGGCCGTGCTGAGCGCGGCGCCGCCGTCGATGATATCGGTGGCGTCGATGCGGCGCATGCCCAGGCCTTTCACCACGATCGTTTTTTCGCTCTGCACCTGATAGCGCGGGTGCGCACGCTTTTGCTGGGCGTTGTAGCCGGCGCCGGCGCCCGTCAGGAAGATATTGTCGTTCTTGCCGACCTGCGTGCCCGAGGGGTTGGGCGCTTCGCTTACCACCACGATCTTGCGGTCGTCATCGCTTGCGAACATCGACCCCCATGCACTGCCGTCGCCGGGCGTGCCGCTGCTGCGCTTGATCTCGCGGCCCGCGTACGAAGCAGGCAGGGTGAAATTGAATTGCTTCTTCAGTAATGCGAATCTGTGCGGGGCCGCTTGGGGCGCCGCCTGCATGCGCGGGGTAGACGCCTGCGCTGTGCGTGTCGCAGGCGCCGGGTTCGGCTGCGCGGACCACGCCGGGCCGGCCACGCTTGCCAGTGCGGCGCCCACCACGGCCACGCGCCACATCCGTTGCACCGCATTCGCCATGATTGCTGTCCTGGGTGATAGACGGCTTCGATGTGTCGCCGTCTGGATCGAGAATGAACGCCGCATAGTACCTGGGCGCGATCGATCATGACGCGTATCTGTTGCCATCGATGATGACGTCGCTGATGACGTCAATACGTCGCTTGAAGCGCGACGAAGATCATTATCGGAGCGTTGATGAGCGGCGAGAAGCGCTCGTTTGCCTTAGTGGTATTCCCTAGGGGGATGACTCGCGAGCTCGTTTCATCGCGGAAGGAATCGCGTCTTCGGGCCTGCGACGATGTTGTCTAACAACGCTGATAAAGGCGTTTAGAGTCAATGGCTTATAAGCATATGCTCCGCCGAAAAATGATGGTTCTCGCGGCGCGTCATTCCTTAAGGGAATTGCCCGCTCAGAAATTTAATCCCTTTTTGATGCGCCATTTTGCTCGCAGTATTCCGGCTGTCGTTTCCTTTTTCGCTCCTGGAGTCCCATGTCAGCCGTCTTGTCCGGGTCGCGCATGTTGCCGACCGCACCTGTTGCCGATGCATCCATTCTCGATGCGCTGCGCACGATCGTCACCCCTCATTTGAGCGACAACCTCGCGCGCCGTGAAGGCATCGCGGGTCTGGCACGCTACAACCGCCGCGGCAAACTTGTCGGTACCGCCGTCACCGTTAAAACGCGTCCGGGCGACAACCTGATGATCTACAAAGCCATGCTCGAGATTCAACCGGGTCATGTGCTGGTGGTGGACGCCGGCGGCGACCTGAGCAATGCCGTCATGGGCGAGATCATGAAGCGCTACCTGCAAATGCATGGCTGCGCAGGCGTGGTGATCGATGGTGCGATCCGCGATGTGGTGGCGTTCGAAGAGGACGATTTCCCGTGCTATGCCCGGGGCCATATTCACCGCGGTCCGTACAAGGATGGCCCGGGCGAAGTGAATGTGCCGGTGTCGATCGGCGGCCAGGTCATTCAGCCGGGCGACCTGATCGTGGGCGATGAAGATGGCGTGGTGAGTTTTCCGCTGGCCGATGCCGAAGCGCTGATCGAGCGTGCGCGTGCGCATGCCGACAAAGAAGCCCGCATCATGGCCGAGATCGCGACCGGTGCGCGTGAGCAAAGCTGGATGCAGGCCGCATTTGCCGCACGGGGCATCGCATGAGCGCGCACGATACGCAGGATTTTTTGGCCGCACGGGCCAAGGTGATCAAGCCGTCGCCCAGCATGGCCGCGAAGATGCGCGTCGACCGGCTGCGTGCCGAAGGCCGCGACATCGTCGATTTCACGGTGGGCGAACCAGACATGGATACCCCGGCGCATATCGTCGAGGCGGGTATCGAGGCGATGCGCACGGGCAAGACGCGCTACACGGGCGCCGCCGGCACCCCTGCTTTGTTGAAGGCCGTGCAGACCAAGTTCCGACGCGAAAATGCGTTGGATTACGGGCTGGACCAGATCGTGGCAGGCTCGGGCGCCAAGCAATTGATCTTCACGGCGTTTGCGGTGTCGGTCGAGCAGGGCGATGAGGTAATCATTCCAGCACCGTACTGGGTGTCGTATCCCGATATGGTGTTGGTCAACGACGGCAAGCCGGTGATCGTGCCGTGCGGTGAAGATGTCGATTTCAAGCTGACGCCCGAAGCGCTCGAAAGTGCGATCACGCCGCGTACCAAGTGGGTGATCCTGAATACGCCGAGCAATCCTACCGGGGCGATTTATTCGGAAGCCGAGCTGCAGGGGTTGGGCGCCGTGCTCGCGCGTCACCCGCACGTGTGGGTGTTGACCGACGAGATCTATGAGCATCTCTCGTACGGGGATGCCGCGCCCGTGTCGATCGCAACCTTGAGCGACGATTTGTACGCGCGGACGCTGACGGTGAATGGTGTGTCCAAGGCTTACGCGATGACGGGCTGGCGCCTTGGTTATGCCGGCGGCCCGAAGACGTTGATCCGCGCCATGGTGACGATGATTTCGCAAAGCACCAGTTGCGTGAGCGCCATCAGCCAGGCGGCCGCGGTGGTCGCGTTGACGTCGGATCAAGCGTGCGTGGGTCAAGCGGCCGCGATTTTCAAACAGCGTCGTGATCGCATCGTGCAACTGTTGAACGATGTGCCCGGTATCCGTTGCGCGCAGCCCGATGGCGCGTTCTATGTTTATCCGAGCGTGGCCGGACTGCTGGGCCGTCGCACGCCCGCCGGTACCGTGTTGAACACCGATCTCGACGTGGTGATGTATTTGCTGGAAGAGGCCGGCGTGGCCTTGCTCGACGGCGCGGCCTACGGGGTGTCGCCTTATCTTCGCCTGAGTTTCGCAACCTCGATGGAACAGATCGAGGAAGGGTGTGCGCGGATTGCGCGTGCCTGCGCCACATTGACTGCTGCAGCTTAATTAATCCAAGGGGAATAACACCATGAAGAACTCGATCAAAGCGTTGGCGGCCGGTATCGGCCTGACGGCGGTGCTGGCCACGACGGCGCAAGCCGGCACGCTGGAAGATATCAAAGCACGCGGCAAATTCATTTGCGGCACGTTGGGCACGGCCGAGCCGTTCAGCTTTCAGGATCCCAAAACCCGCGCCGTGGTGGGCTTTGAAGTGGACATGTGCCAGAAGATCGCCGACAGCCTGAAGGTGCCGATGGAGCTCAAGCTGATCGCCGTCGAAGCGCGTATCCCTGAGCTGATCGCCGGCCGCGTCGATCTGGTGGCGGCCAATCTGGGCTGGAGCCCGGAGCGCGCGCAGCAGATCGATTACTCGTTCCAGCATTTCGTCAGCCCGCAAAAGGTGTTAGCGCGGCAAGCGGATGCCGATCTGAAATCGCCCGCCGACCTGGCCGGTCAACGGGTGAGCGCCGTGCGCGGTTCGTCGTCCGAGCAGGGCGCGCGCAAAAACATTCCTAACGTGGACCCGCTGACGTTCAAGGATCCGAGCGGTGCGTTCCTGGCGCTGCAACAACGCAAGGTGCAAGGCTTCGTGGCGTCCGAGTTGATGCTGGTCAAGCTGCAGCAGCAAGCGTCCGACAGCAATGTGCCGGTGAAGATTCTCGAGCCGGCGTTGTTCGTCGAACCCTGGGGCCTGGGCGTGCGCCGTGGCGACACCGCGTTTCTCAATCACGTGAACCAGGTGTTGGGCCAGATGGAAACCTCGGGCGACGCGCAGAAGCTGTTCGACAAATGGCTGGGTCAGGACACCGCCTACAAGCTCAAGCGCGACTATAAATTCGAAGCGATCAAAGGCTAAGGCGCGCGCGCCGTCGTTACGCACATGAACTACGTTTTTGACTTCGGCGCCATTTTCCAGGGCGAGTATCCGGCACTGCTGCTGCGGGGGTTGTTGACCACGCTGGCATTGACCGGATGCGCCTGGTTGATGGCCATGGGCATCGGCAGCTTGTTTGCCGTGCTCCGGCTGACCGGCTCGCGCATCGCCAATGCGTTGATCTGGTTATTCGTGGCCTTTCATCGCAACGTGCCGATGTTGGTGCACATCATGGTCTGGTATTTCGGCGTGCCGGCAATTCTGCCGGATGCCGCGACCGACTGGCTCAATCGCAATGGGGCGGAGTTTCTGCTCTCGATGATTGCGATCGGGCTGGTGATGTCGGCCTATGTGACCGAGGATTTGCGTAGTGCTGTGCGGGCGATTCCGCCCGGTCAGATGGAAGCCTCGCGCGCGTTGGGCTTGAGTTACCTCAAGACCATGCGCTGCGTGATCTTGCCGCAGGCGTTTCGGATTGCGATTCCGCCGCTGCTCAATCAAACCTTGCTGCTCTTCAAAAACACCAGTCTGGCGATGGCGGTCGGCGTGGTTGAGCTGACGGCGGCCGGTCGTGAAATCGAAAACTACACCTTTCGTACGTTTGAAGCGTTCGCGGTCGTGACGGCGCTGTATCTGGCGATCTCGTTCGTGATCATGTGGGGCGGTGCGCACCTGTCCAAGCGCTACGCGCCGCTGGGGAGCCGCTGATCATGTGGGAGATCGTTCAAAACAATTGGGAACTGCTGCTGATCGGGCAGTACCCGAACGGCCCGATCGGCGGCCTGGCTGCCACCTTGGGGTTGGCTGCGGTGAGCCTGCTGCTGGCACTGCCGTTCAGTGTGCTGCTGGCGCTGGGCCGCATCAGCCGCTTCAAGATTTTCTTCTTGCCGGCCTCGGCACTGGTTTATCTGGTGCGCGGGCTGCCGCTGTTGATGTTCATCTTCTGGGCCTACTTTTTCGTGCCGCTCATCATCGGGCGGCCGGTGGCGGGCGCGACCACGATGATCGTGGCGCTCGTGTGCTACGAAAGTGCCTATCTGGCCGAGATCATCAGGGCGGGCATTCAATCGCTGCCCTCCGGGCAGATGGAAGCCGGTCGCGCCTTGGGCTTGTCGTACTGGCAGACGATGCGGCGCATCATCCTGCCGCAAGCGATGTTCAATATGCTGCCCAGCATGTTGAGCCAATTCATCTCAACGGTGAAGGAAACGTCGCTCGCCTATGTGATCAGCGTGCAGGAACTCACCTATGCGGCCAATCAGATCAATAGTGTGTTGCTGACCAAGCCGTTCGAAGTCTTTGCGCTTTTGGCATTGACCTATTTCATCCTCAATTTCTTCCTGAGCGTGTTGGTACGTCAGGTGGAAGTTCGTATCGAACGGCGCCGCCTGGGCCGCGCCGTGACCGTGGTGACCGCATGATTCGATTCTCGAAAGTAAACAAATGGTATGGCGACTATCAGGCGCTCGCCGACGTGGATGCCCACGTGACGGCAGGACAGGTAGTGGTGGTGTGTGGGCCGTCAGGATCCGGCAAGTCCACTCTGATCCGCACGATCAACCGCCTGGAGCCGATCCAGGGCGGCACGATCGAGGTGGATGGCCGCGACATCTATGCCAAGGAGATGAAGGTCGATGCGCTGCGCAGCCACATCGGATTCGTCTTTCAACAGTTCAACCTCTTTCCGCATTTGAGCGTGATTGAAAATCTGGTGCTGGCCCCGATGCAGCTCAAGCGGGCCAACAAAGCGCAGGCGCATGAGCGCGCGCGTCAGTTGCTCGATCGCGTGGGCCTGGCAAACAAGGCGGAGGCCTATCCAGCGCAGTTGTCCGGCGGGCAGCAACAGCGCGTGGCGATCGCGCGCGCCTTGGCGATGGACCCGCCCGTGATGCTGTTCGACGAGCCTACCAGCGCGCTCGACCCCGAGATGGTGGGCGAGGTGCTGCAGGTCATGAAAGCGTTGGCGAAAGACGGCATGACGATGGTGTGCGTGACGCACGAGATGGGTTTCGCGCGCGAAGTGGCCGACGAAGTGTGGTTCATGGACGCCGGGCGGATTGTGGAGACCGGGACGCCCGAAGCGTTCTTTACCCAGGCGCAAACGCCGCGGGCACAGAAGTTTCTGGCCGATATCCGGCACTGATGCCGCTTCGCGTCGCCGCGAGACGATTCGCGTGTCGGCCTGAATATTGGCACGCCCCGCAGGCGCATTGATGGGATGGGCTCACTCGCGGCAAGCGCGTTCATCGGGGCCGTCGCCGCTGGCACGTTGGTGGGGAAGGTACCCGTCGGAGTCGCGTTAAAGTGCGGGTGTTTTCCAAGACCAACTTCTTGCCGGCGCATCATGCTTACCTTCAAACAAATCGAAGCGCTTTACTGGACGGTACGGCTGGGAACGTTTTCGGCTGCGGCCGAGCGCCTGCATACGGGGCAGTCGGCCATTACCAAGCGGATCCAGGAACTCGAATCCGATTTCAATATCCAGCTGTTCGATCGCAGCGGCCCGCGCGCCACGCTGACCGCGCGCGGCCACGATATCTTCGCGATGGCCGAAGAGATGCTGGCGCATCGCGATCAACTGCTCGTGCGGCTCGAAGGCCAGCATACGCTCACCGGCACGCTGCGTTTCGGCATGACCGAAATCATGGCGATGACGTGGTTGCCCGCGTTTATCCAGGCCATGCGCACGCATTATCCGGGCGTGACCTTGGAGCCGACGATCGACATGGGCGGCGATCTGCATCGCCACCTGGTGGCGGGTCACATCGACATGGCGTTCTTGAACAGCAAGTTTGCCGATCCAATGCTCGAATCGGTCGCGTTGCAGGTCCTGGAGTTTGCCTGGATGGCGGCGCCCGGCCAGACCGATCCTGGCAAAGTCTATACGCCGAAGGAAATCGCCGCCATGCCGATGCTGCGGCAAAGCCGCGAATCGGGCTTGAACATCGTTTATGACGAATGGCTGCATCCGCATGTGCCTGAGAAGAACCTGTTCACGATCAATAGCCTGATCGCGATGGCCGGGCTCACCGCCGCCGGGTTCGGCGTAAGTTGTTTTCCCCGCGAGTACTTTGCCGACATGGTGCGCAGCCGCCAGTTGGAGATCGTGCGCACGAGTATCGTGCCGCCGCAGTCGATGTACTGCGCGATGTTCCGCCGCGAGGCGAGTTCGGCGTTTTATGAAAATGTGGCCAAGCTCGCACACGAATGCTGCGACTTTTCGAATGCCGTACGCGGCGGCTAGCGCGTCGCCGGGCCGTCGATGTGGCTACCCAAGTGAAGGAATGGCCGACTAACTGATTAGCTGAATAGCCAATTAGCCGATTAGCTAAATAGCTAAATGGCTGAACCGCCGAGTAGCCGGATAGCTGAGCCGCCGAATGGCCAGATGGCTGAGCCGCCGAATAGATGAATACTGAGGTGGCCAAGTTGTCGAGTTGTCGAGTAGCCCGGCTCCGTTCAGCGCTTGCTCAGCAATGTAAGCAAGCCTGCCTGCCGCCTGCAATTGTGAGGGCGTGCGTGCCATAACCGTTCACACTCGCCAATCCTCGCGCATCGAGGTTGCACAATGTCTCAGCCGGGGCAGTATGCCCGTCGGTAAATTATCTATTGCTGCCGAACTGCCGTTCGGCAAATCCCCAAAACGATAACGAGAGGTTGGCTATGCACTGGATCGATCCCGTCTGTTTACCCGTAACGCGTGGCGCCATCAGCGCCTGGCTGATCAATCCCAAAGGCGATCTGGACGGCGTGGTGCTGGATGACCAGACGCAGGTACATTTTCCACCTCACCTGGGCGATGCGGTCGCCAAGCGCTTCAAGGTGGGCGATGTCGTTCATGTGCGCGGCGTGAAACCGCGCGGCGTGGAGATGGTCGCAGCGGTGTCGCTGACCTCGGCCGATGGCCATACGGTCGATGATTTGGGTCCTGGCTCAAAAGACGGCGGAAAAGACGGCGAAAAAGCGAAAGCCGGCAAGGCATCGAAAGACAAGGCCGGTAAAAACAAGAAGGATGGCAAGCCGGCATTCGGCGAGACCGAAGGCAATGTCGTGATGTCGCTATATGGTCCGAAGGGCGAACTTCGCGGGGCGTTGCTGGATAACGGCGTGTCGCTACGGGTGCCGCCCCATGCGGCGCAAGAACTGGTGGCATACCTGACCCCAGGTGCGAAGGTGCATGCCTGGGGGCAGGGCGTGAAAAGCCGCTTCGGTCGAACGCTGGACGTGAGCGACTTCGAAGCGCACTGAGCTGGCGTACGATATCAGCGGATGTGCTTGGCACCGCATCGTTGCAAACGATGGCGATCGCGCGGTGCCATGCATCGCGCGTGCTGAATGCGCAACGGCACTCAGCACGTGCTTAGTGATTACTTGCGCAGAATATTGTTGACTGCGGCAAGGTGGCCCGCCTTGTCGCGCGATCCCGAAATGACCTGGATCACCACGATCTTGTTGTTGGCCGTGGCCAGCAACGTGGCTTGTTGAACGTCATTGCCGTCCATGTTGTCGGTCGCTTCGATGTGATGGACCTTCAAGCCATTGACGTTTTCAGTTTTCTCACTGATCACCTTATAGTCCGGCGACGCTTTCTTCTGCTGATCCTTGATGCCTTTCAGGCCGTCGAGAACGTCGTCGTCCGTGCCGCCGCGCCCGATGAGCGGAATCTCTTCTTCGCCCACAATCATCACGCGCTTCTCGGCCTTGCTGTAGTACATCGTGCCCGGTGCGCCGCCCGGGACCGGGCTTGCGACATATCCATCCAACGTGAACGTCAGCGGCCCGCCCAGCAGCGTGAGAGTTTGCTTGGCTGCCGGGGCCGTAGCGGCAGCATCATTCGTGCTCGCGGCCACAGCCACACCGGCAGTACCGCATAGGGCGGTCGCCAAACACAACGCACGTACGAGACTCAACGGCTTCTTCAACTTCATGTGAACTTCCTTAACCTTTGTGTTTGCAGAGTCGACGTGACCCGCGAGCGGAGTGTAGAAGCGCTGCACACACAACAGGGGGATGGAAGTAATTTGTAGCCAAAGGGCGAAGCGACTTACCAGGGCGTCATCACTCAACGGCTATCGCGGCATGGTGCGTTTCAGTGCAGCAGCCATGCGGGTCTGCCATCCCCTTCCTGTGCTCTTCCAGTGCGCCAGAACATCTGCATCAATGCGAATATTGATATGCACTTTGGGATTGGCCAAGCGCGGCCGTCCTCGCGGCTTAAGAAATTCGTCGGCAACCGCCTGGCCGAATAATTCGGGAAGCACTTCAGTTGCAGGACGCGCACGCGCGAAGTCATCCTCGGTCAACTCAGGGTTGTCCGTATCGATCATTTCAGGATCGGCTCTTTTCATATTGCATGACCTCTCAAGTATTCGCCCGGCGCAGGCTGATAATGTGGGCTCCACCATGTCGGCAAGTAAACACAAGCACATGCACGCGGCCGTAGATTCTTCCAATTGCTTGAAACCGGGATTCGCCATACGCCCTACGTATGTCTTCGACGACGGTTGCCGTACTCCAGTCGATGTCTCTGGCCAAGCGGAAATGAAGCTGCCGCTCTTGGACATTGCGTGCGTTCTTTGCTGGATCGTAGCTGATTCGAGAGAATAAATGTAGCCACATTTAAGGTGAGGATGCTGAAGACCGAAGATTTGCCATTCTTCAGCGGCGGTCGCCGACGGCTACGCATTCGGCGTGCATTCGTCACTGCGTAGTTGCCGTAAACCGTTTGCAGTTGAATAAGGCGTAGCCCTTCACCGTTGCGCGAAATGCGCACTCATGTGCTCGATGAAGGCGCGCAGCTTGGGCGACGCGTGGCGGCTGGAGGGCCAGAGCAGCCAGAATTTGCCCGTATGCGATACATGGTCGTCCAGTACCCGCTTGAGTTTTCCGGCAGCGATAGCGTCGCTCACGATGAAGTCGGGTACGCAGGCCAGGCCAAGCCCTTGCGTGGCGGCGAAGATCTGACCGTCGACGGCGTTGCAGACCAGCGCGGCGCGTAGCGTGGGCTGCGTTTTGCCGCGCAGGGGCCAGCGCTCGATCTTGCCCGAGGCGGGGAACCGATGGAGCAGACAGGCATGCGCCTCCAGATCGCGGGGATGACCCGGCGTGCCGTGGCGTTTGAGGTACGCGGGCGAGGCGACGATCACAAGCGAGAACGTGCCGACCCGGCGCGACATGAGACGGGAGTCCTGTGGTTCACCCGTGCGCAGCACGGCATCGAAGCCTTCTTCGATCACGTCCACCATGCGGTCGGACAGATCGAGGTGCAATTCGATCTCGGGATACTTGCGCATGAAGTCCGTCATGATCGGCATCATGCGGTCGCCCGCATGGGGCAGACTCACGCGCAGCACGCCCCGAGGCTCACCTGAGGCTTGCGACAGCTCGGCCTGCGCGGCTTCGACTTCGCACAGGATGCGGCGGCACCGTTCGAGAAAGCAGGTGCCCTCGGCCGTGAGGGTGATGCTGCGTGTGCTGCGGTGAAAGAGCCGTACCGCCATGCGTTCTTCGAGACGCGCGATGGTCTTGCCTACCGCCGACGAGGAGATGCCGAGCATGCGGCCCGCTTCGGTAAAGCTGCGATTTTCGGCTGCCTGCACAAATACGGCGATGCCGCTCAGGTTGTCCATGGTTGCTTCCATTGCGGACATAAACGTCCGCTATGTTTGGAACCTTAGCCTATTTTTCTTTTATCGGTAGACGCGTATCTTGCATGACTTGGCGCGCCGCAGGCACGGCCCGCAACATCATCTACTGAAGCTATCCATCCATGACCGATCACGCCCTTTCCACTTCCGCACCGGCCGCACCGACCGCGCCGACCTCACCAACCTCGCCGACCGCACCTGCCACTCCAGCCGCACCTGCCACACCGGCGACATCGACGATTACACCAACCGCTACCTCCCCCGACCGTTTGCCGATCGCGGGCTTGCTGGCGCTGGCCAGCGCGGCGTTCATCACGATTCTCACCGAAGCCCTGCCGGCCGGCCTGTTGCCGCAGATGAGTGCGGGGCTGAATGTGTCGGAAGCGCTGGTGGGGCAGTTGGTGACGATCTACGCATTGGGATCGTTGCTCACTGCCATCCCGCTGACGGCGATGACGCGCCGCTTGCCGCGGCGTCCATTGCTCTTGACGGCAGTGGGCGGCTTTGCCGCGGTCAACAGCATCACGGCGTTCTCCACGGACTACACCGTCACGCTCGTGGCGCGCTTCGTGGCCGGTATCTTCGCCGGCTTGCTGTGGGCCTTGCTCGCCGGCTATGCGAGTCGCATGGTGGCGCCTCACTTGAAGGGCCGCGCGATCGCGGTGGCCATGGTGGGGGCGCCGCTGGCGTTGTCGCTGGGCATTCCGGCCGGCACGTTTCTGGGCCAGGCCGTAGGGTGGCAATACGCCTTCGCCATCATGACGGCGTTGACGGTGCTGCTGTGCATCTGGACACGGTTGCAGGTGCCGAATTTTCCAGGTCAGCAGGCGTCGCAGCAGTTGGGGCTGCGGGCGGTGTTCGTATTGCCCGGCGTGCGGCCGGTGCTCTTCGTTACGCTGACCTTCGTGCTGGCGCACAACATGCTCTACACCTATATCGTGCCGTTGGTGGGACGCGCCGGGATGACCGCAGTGGTCGATCGCGTGCTGCTGGTGTTCGGTATCGCAGCGGTGTTCGGCATCTGGATCACTGGCGTGTTGATCGACCGGTGGCTACGCGCAATCGTGCTCACAAGCACAGCGGTGTTCGGCTTGGCTGCCGTTGTGTTGGGACTGTGGGGCGACATGCCGGCCTTCGTTTATGCCGCCATTGCCGCATGGGGTGTGAGCTTCGGTGGCGCGGGCACGTTCTTTCAAACGGCGTCGGTGAATGCGGCGGGCGATGCGGCCGATGTGGCGCAGTCGATGATCGTCACGGTGTGGAACGCGGCCATTGCCGGTGGCGGTATCGCAGGCGGCATGTTGCTCGCGGGCGGCAACACGGCGTGGCTGCCTTGGGCGGTCGCAGCCTTGCTGGCCGTGGCGGGGGGCGTGACGTGGCAGGCGCGTGCAAACGGGTTCCCACCGGCACGATCTACATGATTCGAGCGTTGCGCCTCGGGCTGCGATGCCTCGGGCTGCGATCCCCGAACTGCGATGCCTCGCGCGCCGCGTGCTGCGGGCAGATCGTCACCCCGCCCGCGCAGATCCTTATCGCGTGCGCCACATCGCCAGAAACATCCCCGACGCCATGATGAGGGCCACGCCTGCCAGCGCGATGTCGTCTGGGGGGCGCAGAAACCAGAAGGTGCTGAACGCCAACGCCATCAATAACTGAAAGTAGTTCAGCGGCGCCAGCGTGGCGGCCGACACGCGTTGATAGGCCGCCATCAACAACAACTGTGCCACGCCGTTGCAGGCGCCCATCGCGAAGATGAACACGCTGTCGGCAAATCCCGGCCAGGTCTCCGGCAGGAAAAACGGCGCGGGGATCACGGTGGCGATCAAGCAGATGATGGCCGTGTAGGCGTACTGCACCGGCCAGGCCACAGCGCCCGCGAGCTTGCGGGTGAGCACCTGGAACACCGCGTAGCTCACGGCGGAGATCGCCATCAGCACGGTGCCGATCAGCGGCAGGTCGCTGCCGGGCCGCACGATCAGCAGCATGCCGCCAAACCCTACCGCCACCGCCAGCCATTGCACCAGCCGCACGCGCTCGCCCAGCAGCCAGGGCGAGAGTGCGACCATCATGAGCGGGGAGGTGAAATAGATGGCAGTGGCTTCGGATAGCGGCATCCAGGCCAGCGCCGTCATGAAGCACGTGCCCACAAGCGCGAGCATCAGGCCGCGCACGATCAGCAGTTTCTTGTGCGGCGCCTGCGGCAAGCTCGGGCGGCCTTGACGCAGCCACACCACCAGGGCGATCGTCGCCACCGCGGCGTAGCGCATCACGTTCAGAAAGGGCGCGGGGTATCGTTCGAGCAGCTGCTTGGCGACGGCGTCGAATGTGGAGAAGGCCACCAGCGCGCCGAAGAACAGCAGTATGCCGATGCGCGAGGCGCGGTTGGCCAGCGCAGGCGCGACGGCAGTCGTATTCATCGGCGCGCGGCCATCATGCCGCGACCGCCGCCATGCCTTGCAGGAATGCATCCAACGCCGGGCCGATAGCCTCGACCATGTAGCCGCCTTCTTGCACCACGACAGTGGGGATGCCCAGTGCGCCCACGCGTTCGCCGATCGCGCGGTACGCATCCATGTCGAGCTTGAGCACAGTGATGGGATCGTCCTTGTACGTGTCGAAGCCGAGCGGCAATACCAGGGCGTCGGGTTGGTAAGCGCGTAGCGCATCCAGGGCACGGTCCAGCGCAAAGAGGAAGGTGTCGTTGCCCGAGCCGTGCGGCAGCGGAATATTGAGGTTGTAGCCTTCGCCCGCGCCGAAACCGAGTTCGTTCGCATAACCCGTATAGAACGGGTAGTAATGGGTGGGATCGGCGTGCAGCGAGACCGTCATCACATCGTCGCGCTGATAGAAGATATTTTGCGTGCCATCGCCGTGATGCGCATCCACATCGAGCACCGCGACTTTTGCAAACGTGGCGCGCAGACGCTGCGCGGCGGCTGCGCTGTTGTTCAGATAACAGAAGCCGCCGGCGCGATCGAAGTGGGCGTGATGCCCGGAGGGGCGGCACAAGGCGTAGGCCAGCGCGTGGCCCGAGGCGACGTAATCCGCCGCGGCGACGGCAGTGTGCGTGGCGCGCAAGGCCGAATGCCACGTGTGCGGGCCGATGGGTACGGCGAGGTCGCTCAGGTAGTAGCCGCTCTGCGCCACGATCGAGGGCGATGGGCAGGGCGGGCGCCCGAGGGATTCAACCCGGCCGCTGTAATGGGGATGCAGGTTGGGCAGCACTTCGATGCCGGGCGACAGGCCTTCTGCGGCCAAGGCCTGCCAGCGGGCGTAGGCATTCTCGAAAAAGTCGAGGTAGTGCGGGCTGTGAACGCCGTCCAGCGGCGCGCGGCCGAAGTCGGGTGGGACCTCGATCGCGATGCCGCGGCGGGTCAGTGTGGCTTGCAGCGTTTCGGCACGTGCCGGCAGATCGGTGGGCGCGCAGATCTTGCCCAAGCGCATGAACTGCTGGGGCGAATGCAGCAATTGATCTTCTGAGAAAAACGCCTTCATGATGTCCTCGTAGGCAATGACACAGCGCGCCGCAGCGCGTCGTTTGATATGGCGAGCGTAGCCTCAATAGCCATTGGCGCGCGTGGTGCGCGTATCGGGCATCTGGCCCGCGCGCACAAGGTTCAGATTGGCCAGCGTTTGGCGCGCGACGGCAGTGGCGGACGTGCGCGTGGCGATGTGCGGCGTGACCAGGATGCGTGGGTCGCGCCAGAACGCGTGATCGGTGGGGAGCGGTTCGACGTGGGTGGTGTCCAGCGTGGCGGCGGCCAACTGGCCGGACGCGAGGGCGGCCAGCAGATCGACCTCGACCAGATGCGCGCCCCGTCCGACGTTGATGAGATGGCTGCCGTGCGGTAATTGCGCAAACAGCGTTGCGTTGAGAAACCCGCGGGTCTCGTCGGTGAGGGGCAGCAAGCACACGAGCGTGTCGATGCCATGCAAAAAATCAGGCAAGCCTGTTGCGCCATGATGACCCGTCACGCCTGCCGGCAGGTGATCCTTGGGCGAGCGGCTCCAGCCGTGCACGGCATAGCCCAAGGTGGCCAATGCTTGCGCCACCGCCATGCCCAATCGGCCCAGGCCGGCGACGCCTACGCGATGCTCGCCGGGCGGCACGATCGGGCTTTCGCGCCACAGCCCTTGCGCGCTATTGGCCACGTAATCCGGAAAATGCCGGTGCCGATTGATGACGGCCCACGCCACGTAGGCGATCATGCCGGCGGTCATGTCCGTATCGACCGCGCGGCACACGGGCACATGCTCGGGCAGGGCGGCATCGGCGTAGATGTGGTCCACGCCCGCGCCGATCGACTGGATGAGCTGCAGATTGGGCAAGGTGTTCAACAGACCTTGCGGCGGCTGCCAGCATACTGCGGCGTCGATATCGGCCAGGTCGCGCAGGTCATCGCGCACGCGCCAGTCGATGCCGGGGCAGGCCGCTTCGAAGGCGGGCACCAGATAGCGCATGTCGAGCGATTGGCTGAGGAGCGCCACGCATGGTTGGGCGGCGCTCATGATGCCAACGCCAGTTTGGCGCGGCGTCCCGCGATGATGCTCGAGAAATCGGGCACCGCTTCGATCAGCTTGCGCGTGTACGGCTCGCGCGGATGGCGGATCACTTGCTCTGCCGTGCCGTGCTCGATGATGCAGCCCTTTTGCATAACGGCGATGTGATCGCACATTTGTGCTGCCACCCGAAGATCGTGCGTGACGAAGATCATGCTGAGATTGAAGGTATCGCGCACTTTGGCAAAGAGATCGAGCACCTGCGCCTGCACCGATACGTCCAGCGCCGATACGGGTTCGTCGGCCACGATCAGATCGGGTTCGACCGCCAGGGCGCGCGCGATACCGATGCGCTGGCGCTGGCCGCCCGAAAATTCATGCGGGTAACGTTCGAGCGCATCGGCGCTCAGGCCCACCAGGGTGAGTAGCTCTGTTGCGCGCTTGAGCGCCTCGGCGGCGGGCACGCCTTGCGCCAGCGGGCCGGACATGATCGAGCGACCCACCGTATGGCGCGGATTGAGCGAGGCATGCGGATCCTGAAAGACCATCTGAATGCGGCCGAACGACGCGCGCCGGCCCCGATCGTCGCGGCCGGCGCCGGTGTTCATGCCTTTGAACAGAATGCGGCCCGAGTCCAGCGGCAGCAAGCCTGCAATGCAGCGGCCCACGGTCGACTTGCCGGAACCGGATTCGCCCACCAGGCCCAATACTTCGCCGCGCTTGATGGTGAAGCTGACGTTGTTGACGGCGTGCACCACGCGCGCCTTGCTGAACCAGCCGCCGCCCGAGGTGTAGGTCTTGTTCATTTCCTGTGCGTCCAACAGCACTTGCGCGTTGTCCGATTCGGCACGCAAGGCGGGCGAGCCGTGCGGGATCGCGGCGATGAGGCGTTGGGTATAGGGATGCTGTGGATCGCCCAGCACCGTATCCACGTTGCCCAATTCCACGACCTCACCCAGCTGCATCACGGCAACCTCGTCGGCGATTTCGGACACCACGCCGAAGTCGTGGGTGATGAAAAGCACGGCCGTGCCGCGCTTGGTTTGCAGGTCGCGGATGAGCTTGAGGATCTGCGCCTGGGTAGTGACGTCCAAGGCGGTAGTGGGCTCGTCGGCAATCAGCAATGCCGGTTCCAGCATCAACGCGCACGCGATCATCACGCGCTGGCGCTGACCGCCCGACAACCGGAAGGGATAGCTTTCGGCGATGGCTTCGGGATCGGGCAGATGCACATCGGTGAGGGCGGCAATGATGCGCGCTTGCTTCTCGGCTGGCGTCAACGTGATGTGGGCGTCGATGGCTTCGGCCAGTTGATCGCCGATGCGCATGACCGGATTCAGGGCCGACATGGGATCCTGGAAAATCATGCCGATGCGGTTGCCCCGCAGTTGGCGCAAACCGGCTTCATCGAGCGTGAGCAGATCCTGGCCTTGAAACAGAATCCGGCCGGCCACTGGCGCCACGTGCGGCACCGGCAACAAACCCATGACGGCGTTGGCGATCATCGATTTGCCGGAGCCGCTTTCGCCGACGATGCACAACGTGCGGCCGGGGGCGACGGATAGCGTCGCTTCTTGCACGGCCAATGGCCGGTCGGCGCCGCGCGGCAGTTTGATGGACAAGCCCTGGATATCGAGCAGGGCCTCTTGGTTGACGGTCATGCGCGGCTCCTTGCATCGAGGCGGGTATTCAAGCCATCGCTCAGGCCTTCGCCCACCAGATTGAGCGCAAGCACGGTAAGCAGGATCGCCAGGCCCGGGAACACGCTGATCCACCAGGCTTGCCGCAACGAGGTGCGCGCCGCGCCGATCATGTAGCCCCAGCTCATCACGTTGGGATCGCCCAGGCCCATGAAGCTCAAGGACGATTCCAGCAGGATGGCGGTGGCCACCATCAACGATCCCATCACCACGATGGGGGCGGCGGCGTTGGGCAGGATCTGCGTGATGATGATGCGCAGATTGGATTCGCCGGCCAGATGCGCGGCATGCACGAAATCGCGATGCCGCAAGGTGAGAAACTCGCCACGCACCAGTCGTGCAACCGGCGGCCACGATACCAGCGCGATCGACGCCACGATGGAGCCCACCGACGGTTGGAAGATCGCGACCAGGACGATGGCCAGCGCAAAGCTTGGAATGGCCTGGAAGAGTTCGGTAAACCGCATCAAACCGGTATCGACCCAGCCCCCGTAGTAGCCCGCGACGGCGCCGATCGACACGCCCAGCAGCAGTCCGGCAAGGGTGGACACCAGACCGATCAGAAGTGAGATGCGCGCACCCCACGCCAGCCCCACGCCGATGTCGCGGCCCATGGTATCGGTGCCGAACATGAAGCCCGATGCGCCCATGGGCGGCATGAAGGGTCGTTGCACCATGGCCCAGGGGTCGCTGCTCGAGACGAAGGGCGCGCAGCCCGCGACGACGATGACGATGGCGATCAGCACGAGGCCGGCGACCGCGCCTTTGTTGCGGCGAAAACGCCGCCAGAATCCATTGTTCATTGCAGTTCGATCCTCGGGTCGGCGAGCGTGTAGAGGAAGTCCGTGACCACGTTGAAGGCCACGGCCAGCGCGGCAGTGACGAGGAACGTGCCCAACAGCAGGTTGTAGTCGCGCTGGACCAGCGCGTCGAACATGAGGCGGCCGATACCGGGCCACGCAAATACCGTTTCGGCCAACACGGCGCCACCCACCATGGCGCCGGCCTGGATGCCGGCCAGCGTGATCACGGGCAACAGCGCATTGCGCAGAATGTGCCGGCGTTGAATGCGGCGGGGATGGACGCCTTTGGCGCGCGCCGTCTTGATGAAATCCATCTGCGCCACTTCGAGCATGGACGTGCGCGTCATGCGCGCATACACCGTCATGTAGAAGAGCGCCAAGGTGGCGGCGGGCAGCACGAGATGGTTGGCGATATCGGCCGCGCGTCTCAACCCCGTAAAGCCCGAGCCCACGGTTTCATAGCCGAAGCCTGGAAACCATTCGAGCTTGACCGAGAACAGCAGCACGCCCATCAACGCCAGCCAGAAAAGTGGCGTGGCGTAGAAGAGCATCGAGAATGTACTGATGAGGCTGTCGACCCAGGTGCCGGCGCGCGCACTGGCCCAGGCGCCGAGCGCCACGCCTAATGTGAGGGCGATGACGAAGGCCGTGAGCGTGAGCAGCAACGTGGCGGGCAGGCGTTCGGCGATGAGATCCATCACCGGCCGCTGCTGCCGGTACGATTGCCCCAGGTCCAGTTGAATCACGTGGCCCAGATAGGTGGCCAATTGCTGCGGCACGGGTTTGTCCAGGCCGAAGCGTTCACGCAGTTGCTGCACGAAAATCTGATCCGAGGCGCCGGCTTCGCCCGCCATCACCGAGGCCGGATCGCCGGGCGCGGCGCGGATCAGCAGAAAGTTGATGACCGCGATCAGCAGCAGCACACAGATGCCTTGCAAGATCCGTCGCAGCACGAACACGAGTCTTTTCATTGTGGTTCCCCTTGATGCGCGGCAGGCTGGTCGCCTGCCGGCTGGCTCGGTGTGCGATGCTCACCGGCCGGCTCGGCGCGCGCATCGCAGGCGCGCGCCGTCGTGGCGTTACTCGATCGTCGCGCGGGCCAGGCTGTCGTTCAAGCCGATGCCCGAATTGACCAGGTTTTTGATGTTGCTGCGATAGATCGTCGGGAACTCCAGCTCGAGCAACCAGGCCACGGGCACCTCGTCGACGATGATGCGTTGCACCTCTTCGTAGATCGCGCGGCGCTTTTCCGGATCGGGCTCGCCCGCGCCGCGTTTGAAAAGATCGTCGACCTTGGGGTTGCTATAGCCTTCGACGTTGTTCCAGGCCGAGCCTTTCTCGATCGAGGTGCTGAGGTAGTTGCGGCTGACGCCCAGGGCCGCATCGCCATACTCGTACAGATAGGTGAACGCCAGGTCGTAATCCCAGTTGGCCACTTTCTCGTTCCACCCGGCCACGTCGGTGGCGACGAGATCGACCTTGATGCCGGCTGCAGCCAGGTTCTGGCGCACGATCTCGGCAAAGCGCTGCCATGTCTCGCCGTAGGGCAGCGGCAACAGGCGCAACGTTTCGCCCTTGTAGCCGGCTTCGGCGGCTAGCTTCTTGGCGCGCGGGATGTCTTGCTTGTACTTGGTGACGTTATCCGTGTGATAACGCACGCTGCTGTTGAAGGGGCCGGTGGCGACCTTGCCGAACCCTTGCCAGGCGATGTCGCGCATCGATTCGCGATTGAGCGCATACATGATGGCCTGCCGCATCTTCACGTCTTTCAACACGCCGTTGCGGTTGTTGATCCACATGAACGAATGGGGGCCGAAGAATTCCCAGCCCTTGGTCGTGATCGATACGTTGGGCAGGGCTTTCAGACGTTCGATATCGAAGTACTCGACCGTGCCGCCTGGCAGCACATCGATCTTGCCCGATTCGAAGGCCGCAGCGCGCGAGGCGGCATCCGGAATGATGTGGAAGTACACCGTATCCACGTTGGGCAATTGCTTGTCGTGGTATTGGTCGTTGCGCACGAGATGGATGAACGAACCGCGACGCCATTCCTTGAATTTGTAGGGACCGGTGCCAATGGGGGTGTTGTTGGCCGGATTGGTCATGAAGTCCGTGCCTTCGTAGATATGGCGCGGAATCATCGGCATGGTGCCGCTTTCGAAGATGCCCATGAACGGGCCGAAGGGCTCTTTCAGCGTGAACTCTACCGTGTGGTCGTCCAGCGCCTTGATGGTGCTCACGTACGCGAGGCTGGCGCGCAGGCGCGCGTTGGTCTTGCGCAGGAACACGTCGACGCTGAATACCACATCCTGCGCGGTGAAGGGCTTGCCGTCATGCCAGAGCACGCCTTCCTTGAGCTTGAACGTGTAGACGGTGGCGCCTTCGTTCACGGTCCAGGAGGTGGCCAGGTTGGGCATCGGGTCGAGCTTTTCGTTGTACCGCAGCAGGCTCTCGTAGATATTGCCCGACACCATCTGTGTGGGGCCGTTCTGGATGATGCCCAGCATCAGACCGGGAGGTTCGGGTTGAACGGCGATGTTCAGCACGCCTTTCTTGGCGGCGGCAGCCCAGGTGGGCAATGCGGCGCTGACGCTCCACCAACCGACGGTGGCGGCGCCGGCGATCATAAAGTCGCGACGGTTCATGAAATTCTCCTGGTGATGGATCGGGTGGGGCGGATCAACTGCGGTAGGACGTGGGCACGACCGGATCGAGCAGACGCAGCAACGCGCGCCATTCACGCGAATCGGGATTGCCCTGCGCGAGGCGGTTGCTCTCACCGCTGGCGTACTGCCGCGCGGTGTGCTCGCTGACGGCATCGCTGACGGGATGGATAGGCTGACCGCTGGACTGGATCGCCAGCTGTACGCGGCAGGCGCGATCCAGGTTGAGCATGTAGATGAAAGCTTGCGACACCGAAAAGCCGGTGGTAAGCAATCCATGGTTGCGCAGGATCATGACCGGATGCTCGCCCAGGTCGGCCACCAGGCGTTCGCGTTCGTTGTGATCCAGCGCAATGCCCTCGTACTCGTGGTACGCCACGCGGTTGTAGAACTGCAGCGCCCATTGATTTACCGGCTGCAGACCGCAGGCCAGCGACGACACGGCGACGCCGGCCACCGTGTGGGTGTGCAGCACGCAGGCGATATCGGGCCGCGCCATGTGAATCGCACTGTGGATCGTGAAGCCGGCCGGGTTGATGTCGTACGGCGTGTCTTGCAGCGGCTGGCCGTCGAAGCCCACCTTGACCAGCGACGACGCCGTGATGTCGCGAAAGAGGTGACCGTAAGGGTTGATCAGAAACGCGCCTTCCTCGCCATCCACCCGTGCCGAAATGTGGGTGTAGATGCTGTCGTCCATGCCGAAGTGGGCGATGAGGCGATAGGCTGCGGCGAGATCCTGGCGGATTCGCCACTCGGTTTCCGTCATGTTGGGCGGGACGGCGACTGCGTGAGCACTGACCATGAAGAGCGTCCTTCGTGTCGATAGAGTCGAGGCAGGAATAGCCTGCGAGTGACTCATCATAAGTCGATCGTCAACTGTCGACAGTTAGCAGTACTACTGATATGCTCGTCCACAACGCGGTGCTATAAAGCGCGCCCAAGCGTTCGGGATCGGTCCGGAGCACGCCGCGTCGAGACAGAGATTTGTGTAGATGAATGCCATGAATAAAGCCGCCAGCGCCTTTGAATCCATCGAGATGCCCGACCTGGTGGGTGTGGTCGAGGCGCGGCTTACGCAAGCCATCGTCGAAGGCCGGTTGCCGCAAGGCAGCCGTGTGGTCGAGGCCGAGATCGCGCGTCAGATGTCGATCAGCCGCGCCCCGGTTCGCGAAGCTGCCCGCCGGCTCGAACGTCAGGGCATTCTGATCGCGCGGCCGCGGCGCGGTTTCTTCGTGCGCGAAATTACCGTCAAGGAAATCGACGATCTGTTTCAGGTGCGGTTGAGCCTTGAGCTCACGGCGATCGAAGCGGCGTGCCGCAATGGCGACGCGGCCGGCTTCAAGCGGCTCGAAGCGCTGCTCGCGCGCATGGTGACCGAGGCAAACGATCTGCAGCAGCATGCCCGCATCGAGCTGGATCTGAGTTTTCACACGATGCTGTGCGAGCTCTCCGGCAACGATTACCTGCTGCGCCTCTTTTCCAGTACGCAGACCGAGATGCGAATGATCATCTCGTTGATCGATAACGTTTATCACGACCCGGAAAAGGTCGCCGGCACGCATGAGCCGATTCTCGCGGCGCTGCTGGCGCGCGATGCCCCGGCCGCGATGGCGTGCATGAAAGTTCACCTGGACGATGCCTGGCAGCACGTTCGCAACCTGTTCGTGTCGCAGCATGGGACTGCACCCGAACCCAAGCGGGGAGTACCACGCAGATGAAAGTCGTCTACAGCGACCGGCACGCCATTCACGATCCGCAATTTTTCGTCGTTCGCGGGCAAGTGCGCCGCAGCAACGAGCAGCCTGAACGCGCCGCGCGCATGCTGGCGGCCGTCGAGCGCGATGGGCATACCATCGTGGCGCCCGACGATTTCGGCGGTGGCCCACGCGCCGCCGTGCACACGCCGCTGTATCTGCGCTTTCTCGAAACGGCGTACGCGCGCTGGCGCGAGCTCGACGGCGCCGGCCCCGAAGTGGTCGGCAACGTGCACCCGTTTCCCGGGCAACCGTATACCTATCCCGAGAGCATCGTGGGCCAGGCCGGGTTTCATCTCGGCGACATGGCCTGCCCGATCGGCGCAGGCACATGGGAAGCGGCCGCCTTTGCCGCGCACACCGCCTGTCATGCCGCGCAATTGGTGCTCGACGGCGAGCGCGCGGCCTACGCCTTGTGCCGCCCGCCCGGCCATCATGCGTACCCCGATCGTGCCAACGGCTTCTGCTATCTGAACAACGCCGCGATTGCCGCGCAGTACTTGCGCGCGGCGCACGATCGGGTGGCGATCCTCGATATCGATGTGCATCACGGTAATGGCACGCAAGGCATTTTCTATCGCCGCGCCGATGTGCTTACCGTGTCGTTGCATGCCGATCCGCGCTACACCACGCCATTCTTCGTCGGTCATGCGCACGAATGCGGCGAGGGCGATGGCCTGGGCTACAACATCAACCGTCCGTTGGCATTGGGCACGGGCGACGCGGGCTATCTTGAGGTGCTGCGTCAAAGCTGCGCCGATATCGCGGCCTTCTCTCCGGGTGCGTTGGTCGTGTCGCTGGGCCTGGATGCGCACGAACGCGATCCTTATAAAGGCCTGGCCGTCACCACGCCCGGCTTCGCCACGTTGCTCGCCGAGATCGCGCGCCTCGGATTGCCGACGGTGCTCGTGCAGGAGGGCGGCTATCTGTCGGACGACCTGGGATTGAATCTGTCGAGCGCGCTGAGCGGTTTCGCGCACGGCGCGTGAGGGCTGCACGATGACGATCGATCATGCGCCCGACGACGATGTGCTGAGCGCCCCGTCGCCCGATGTGGATCTCGAGACGGCGCAGGCCTTGGCGCGCCGGCACTTCGGCATCTCGGGCGAGCTGTCCCGGCTGAGCGGTGAGCGCGACCGCAATTTTCATGTGCGCGCGGCATGCGGCGCGGAATACGTGCTCAAGTTTGCGCATCCGTCGGAAGATGCGCGCATCGCCGACTTTCAAACGCAGGCGCTGTTGCACGTGGCGCGCGTCGACCCCGATCTGCCGGTGCAGCGCGTGATGCGCACGCGCAATGGATTACCGCAGGCCACATTGTGCGTGGACGACCCCATGACGCCGCTCGATGAGACGGCGGCGCCCGTTGCCGGCAGCACGCGCGTGTTGCGTCTTTTCAGCTATCTGCCCGGGTTGCCGTGGCCCGTCGCCGAGCGTTCGGTGGCGCAGCAGCACAATCTGGCGCGCATGCTCGCACGGCTGGATATCGCCTTGCGCGATTTCCGGCATCCGGCGGGCGACCTGCATCTGCCGTGGGACATTCAACGTGCCGACGCCGTGGCACCGTTGCTCAGCGCGATCGCCGATCCCGAGCGGCGTGCACTGGCGGCGCGCAGCCTGGCGCGCTTCGTGGATCATGCCAAGCCGATGCTGCCGCATCTGCGCGCGCAGCCCATTCATAACGACATGAATATCCACAACGTGCTGGTCGCGCCCGATGCGCACGACACCATTGCGGGGATTCTCGACTTCGGCGATATGGTGCATGCCCCGTTGATCGACGATCTGGCGGTGGCGGCGGCGTATCAACTCACGCCGTCGGCCGATCCGGTGGCCGCGATCGCCGGCTTTGTGGCCGCCTACCATGCGGTCAATCCGCTGCGTGCCGCCGAGGTCGATGTGCTGTTCGATCTGATGATGGCGCGCATGGTGATGGTGGTGGCCATTGGCGGCTGGCGCGCGGCGCGGTACCCCGAGAACGCCGACTATATTTTGCGCAACAACGCGATCTCGTGGCAGCGGTTGGCCGCGTGCGACGCGGTGCCCCGCGCGACGGCGCAGCGCGTCTTGCGCGCGGCGTGCAACTTGTCTTGATGGAGTTTTCACGCATGTCTCGCGATCCTGATTCTGCTTCGTCCGCGTCCGCCCCGAGCCTGAGCGCACCGGCGTTCGATGCGGCAGGGGCCGCCCGCGTGGCGAACGGCGATCCCCATGCGGCCGAGATGGTGGCGCGGCGCAAGCGGTTGCTCGGCCCCGCCTATCGGCTGTTCTACGAGGAGCCCGTGCATCTGACGCGAGCCCGTGGGGTGTGGATGTATGACGCGCACGGCACACCGTATCTGGACGCCTACAACAATGTGGCGTCGGTCGGGCATTGCCATCCTGCCGTGGTGGACGCGTTGGCCCAGCAGGCCGCCGTCCTCAATACGCACACGCGGTATCTGCACGACACCGTGCTCGATTACGCCGAAGCGTTGCTGGCCACCTATCCGCCCGAGTTCGGCCACGTCATGTTTACGTGTACCGGCAGTGAAGCCAACGATCTGGCGCTGCGCATCGCGCAGGCGCACACGGGCGGCACGGGGCTTATCGTGACGCGGTTTGCATATCACGGCGTCACGTTGTCGATCGCCCAGGCGTCGCCGTCATTGGGCCAATACGTGACCCTGGGCGACAGTGTGCGCACCGTGGCGGCACCCGACACTTATCGACAAGCGCCGGAAGCCGTGGGGCCGGCGCTCGCGCAAGCCGTACGCGAAGCGATCGCCGATATGCAGGCGCGTGGCATTCGTCCCGCGGCGCTGTTGGTGGACACCATCTTTTCGAGCGACGGCGTGTACGCGGATCCCGCTGGCTTCTTGCGTGAGGCGGTCGACGCGATTCATGCGGCCGGCGGGCTTTTCATTGCCGACGAAGTGCAGGCCGGGCTGGGCCGCACGGGCGATGCGATGTGGGGCTTCATGCGGCATGACGTCAAGCCCGATCTGGCGACGATGGGCAAACCGCTGGGCAATGGCCATCCCATCGCCGGCGTCGCCGCACGACCGGAGGTGCTCGAAGCGTTCGGGCGCACCGCGCGCTACTTCAATACGTTCGGCGGCAACCCGGTATCGGCTGCGGTAGGGTTGGCCGTGCTCGATGTGGTCAAACGTGAATCGCTCATGACCAATGCCGCCGATGTGGGGCACTACATGCGCGGGCGCTTGCGGGCGCTGGCCGCGCGGCACGACCTGATCGGCGATGTGCGCGGCGCAGGCTTGTTCGTGGGCGTCGAACTCGTGCGCGATCGCGCCCAGCGCACGCCGGCCACCGAGGAAGCGGCGCGTGTGGTCAATGGTCTGCGGCAACGTCATGTGCTCACCGGTACGGCGGGGCTGCACGCCAATACGTTGAAGATCCGGCCGCCGTTGACCTTCAGTTGCGCCGATACAGACGTACTGATCGGTGCGCTGGATGACGTGTTAACGTCGCTCTGATTCTGATCATCCCCCGCACTCATGTCTGCCTTGCCTCCCCAGCTCATTATTTTCGATTGCGACGGTACGCTCATCGATAGCGAATTCATCGCCGCCCAAGCCCAGGAACAACTGCTCAACAGCTACGGCGTGGCCATCACGGCGGAAGAAATCGGCCGCCGGTTTACCGGCTTTACCGATACCGATATGTGGGCGCAGTTGGCGCGCGAACGTGGCACGCCGTTTCCGGAAGACATGCGCGTGCGGTACGACACGACGCTGGAAGCATTGTTTCGCACGGATTTGCGGGCGATCGATGGGGTGTCGCAACTGCTCGATGGCGTCGACGCGCTCGGTTTGGCGCGCTGCGTGGCATCCAACAGTTCGCCCGAGCGGTTGCGATTGACGCTGGGCATCCTGGGATTGTGGGATCGCCTGGGCGCGCATGCGTACAGCTCGCGCCTGGCGGCGGCGCCCAAACCCGCGCCGGACGTGTTTTTCTACGCCGCGGCGCAAATGGGCGTGGCGGCCGAGCGTTGCGTGGTCGTTGAAGACAGCGTGGCGGGCGTGACCGGCGCACGCGCGGCCGGCATGCCGGTCATCGGCTTCGTGGGGGCGCGGCATTGCGAAGCGGGGCTCGATGCCGCGCTGCTCGCGGCCGGCGCCTACTGCACGGTGGATCGCTTGGACGACGTGCTGGCGGAAATCACGCGGCTTGCGGCAGTGGATGCCACGCAACCGGGCTAACGTTCAAACGCGCCGTTCGCCTGAAACCATAGATAGTCCAGCGGCACCAGCACCACGAAGGTGACCGCCGCCATGATCAGGCACAGCACCATGCCGGCCCGCGCGGGCACTCGTCCCATCCCCATGGCCACCACGATGGGCGCGGCCTGAAACGGCAAAAGCGGCGTGGCGTAGCCGATCACCTGAATCATCAGGGTGGTCAGCAGCGGAAACCCCGAGGCATCGGCGAGCGTGCCGGCAAGCGGCGTGTAGAGCGCAGGCAAACCGTTGGCGGTAACGACCACGCCCAGCACGACCGAGATGCCGGTCATCGCCATGAAATTGAAAAACGGTTGCGCGGGGTCGATGGGCACGATGCCGAGCACCGCCTCACTCACGCGCGCGCCCAGGCCGCTGGCGGCCACCATGGCCGCGAGTCCCAGAATGCCGGCCACGTAGATGCAGGTGCGAAAGTTGACCTGGGTGGCGAACTCATCTCCGGTAACGGACCCTACGCGCGGCAGCAGGCAGATGCAGGCCGCGGCCAAGCCGATCCACGCGGGTGAAATGCCGTGCCAGCCGTCGGTGAGCCAGAACGCCAGCGTGACCCCGAGCAACACGCACAGGCGAATCTCGGCGGCGCTGAAGGGGCGTGCCGGTTCGGGCTGTGGCGTGCGCCGCGGCGGGTCGCGAAACAACAATGCGATGCACGCGACGAGCAGCACACCTTTGAGCACACCGAGCACTGGCGTGTGCAGAAAGAGGTAAGGCAGATACGCCAGTTGCAGACCATAGGCGCTTTCGATCGCGCCCGCCATCACGAGGTTGGGCACATTGGCCGGCAGGATGGACGTCGACAATTGATACGTGCCGAAGCCGACGGCGAGCGCCATGCCGATGCGCCCGCGGCTGCCGGGTTCGAACCCGAGCCGGTCGGCCAGCACCATGACGATGGGCATCAGCAGTGCAATGCGGCCCATATTGGACGGCATGAAGTAGGCGAGCACATAGGTGAGCAACACCACGCCTGCCGTGACCCGCAGATACGAGCCTGCGAGATGCACCGAGAGCTTGGCCGCCGCGCGATCGGCGAGCCCTGACTTTTTGAGCGCGATGCCCATCACGTAGCCGCTCAGGATGAGCCAGAACGCCGCGGACGAAAATCCGGAGAAGATGACATCACGGCCGACCACATCGAAAATCGTGGCCACGGCAAAAAACAGCAGCGCTGTCAGATACTCGGGCAGCCTGCCCGACGCCCAAAGGGCAATCGTGGCGATGGTAAGTAAGGTGGCCATCGCCGGCAGGCTTTCGATCCACGCCAACATGCTGCAGTCCTTCAACCTCGAATTAGGATGGGCGAGAGTGTAGGGCAGCGGCGCGCCCGCCGGCGTTTTTTACACTCAGTCGACGATGAACAGCGTGGCGCCTAGCGCGGTCGACGAGCGATGCGGCTCGGCATTGTCGGCCACCTGATAGCTCATGCCCGGGGTGAGCGTGTAGGTGCGGCCGTCTTCGAGCTCGGTGTGCAGTTCGCCTTTGACGCACAACAGGATGTGGCCCTTCACGCACCAATGATCGGCCAGATAGCCCGGCGTGTACTCGACCATCCGAACGCGAATGCCGCCAAACGTGCAGGTGCGCCAGTAGGCCATCCCGGTGTCGCCAGCGTGCTCAGTGGGCGCGATCTGCGACCAATCGGTGGTGCCGAATGGAATGTCTGACATCTGCATGGTGTGCTTTCCCTGGTGCGAAAAAGGCATCACGTTCGCGGAGTTTGACGCGCGCGTCAAGCACCGTTGCATGGCGCGGCAGGAGGGATACGCCACGCCACTGCAGCCGCACCCTCGGAAAAGCGCCGCTCAACGCGGTGGCGCCAGGTGTACACGGTTCGGTTGAGACACTGAGGCCAGGTGTAGTCGCAACGGCGTCACACGTTGCAACGCTTGTGGGCGCACTCGGTCATTTGCTGCATTATCGAGCGATGGACACTCAACCTTCCGCAGTCGGCCCGATGGCAAAAGCCACAACGCACTTCTTGCTGTGGGGTCCGCTCCTGGCCGTTTTGCCGATGATCGCCTTGGCGATCGGGTCGGGCGAATGGCGTGCCGTGCCTCGGCTGGCACTGATGGGATATTTTCTGGGCGCCATGCCGGCCTTGCTGGCCGGCGTCGTGTTTGCGGGCACGTTGGTATGGCTCAAGCGCCGCGGTTTTCTGCCGTCAATGGGCGGCGCAATGCTGGTGGGTGCGATTGCCGGCGTTGTTGGCGCCGTGATCGTCACCGTGGTCATGATGGCGCGGTTTGGCGGGCCAACCGGGGAGGGCGCCATCATGGGGCTCGTGCTCTTGATGCTGCCGGCCGTGTTTGCCGGTGCGTTGACCGCCGTACCGGCCTGGATCGGGGTGCGGCGCGCGGCTTACTTTACAGATAATCCTTCGGCCGACGATGTCGACCCGGAAGCTCGCGTGGTGGATACGATCGCGGCCGGCATCTGGCGCCCGCCACCCCCGCCGGAGCCGGGACCGCTGATGCCTCGTACACGCAAGACCGTACCCGTGCGCGTCAACGATCCCGCATCCGTTTGATCGATCGGCGCGTCCCCATTCAAGCGACGCGTCCGTTGGGGTTCGGCAGTCAGCGACCCAGCATCTTTTTGACCAGCATCACGATCGCCAGCACGAGTCCGCCTGCGACGATGCCGAAGAGCGCATTGAGCAATGTGGGCACGACGAACTGCACGACGGCGCCCATGCTGCCCGCGCCACCCAGCGACGCGGTAATGCTCTCGATGGCGTGATGCACCGGCGGGATGCCGTGCGTGAGAATCGATCCGCCCACCATGAACATCGCCGCCGTGCCCACGATGGACAGCGTTTTCATCAGGTATGGAGCGGCGGCAACGATGCCGCGTCCGATACCGCGCGCCACCGAAGATGCCTTGGTGGTGAGATACAGGCCCAGGTCGTCGAGTTTGACAATGCCGGCCACCAGGCCATACACGCCCACCGTCATCAGCAAGGCGATGCCCGCGATCACGACCGCCTGCTGCGCAAAGGGGGCGCCGGCCACGGCACCCAGGGTGATGGCAATGATCTCGCCCGACAGAATGAAGTCGGTGCGTACCGCCCCTTTGATCTTCGTTTTCTCGAACGCCACCATGTCAACTGCCGGATCCTGCAATGCCTGTGCACGCTCGGCGTGCTTATCATCGTCCCGGTGCAGAAATTTATGCGCGACTTTTTCAAAGCCTTCGAAGCAGAGATAGGCACCGCCCACCATCAGCAATGGCGTGATGAGCCACGACGCGAATGCACTGATCAAAAGCGCCGTCGGCACCAGAATCAGCTTGTTGATGAATGACCCTTTGGCGACCGCCCAGACCACTGGAATCTCGCGATTGACGGGTACGCCCGACACTTGCTGCGCGTTCAGGGCGAGATCGTCGCCAAGGACACCGGCGGTTTTCTTGACCGCCACTTTCGTCATGATCGAGACGTCGTCGAGCATCGTCGCGATGTCGTCGAAAAGTGCGAAAAAACTGCTGCCTGCCATGATGGGATCCCCGGGAGTTGGTCGTGCGTCGGCGCGAGTTTACGCCGTGTAGTGTTTCAAAGAGGCCGCTGTACGGCTCTCGGTGTGATGAGCAATGAGGGTGGGGGCGCCGCAGGCCACCGTCGTGCCGCCGGCGTCGCCCGCGCCGGGGCCGATGTCGATGATCCAATCGCTCTGCGCCGCGACGCGCATGTCGTGTTCGACCACGATGACGGTGTTGCCGAGTTCCACCAGCCGCTGCAACTGCAGCATCAGGCGATCGACATCGGCAGGGTGCAAACCGGTAGTGGGTTCATCCAGCACATACAACGATGCGCCGCGTTGCGGGCGTTGCAGTTCGGTCGCGAGCTTGATGCGTTGCGCTTCGCCACCCGAAAGCTCGGTGGCGGGTTGCCCAAGGCGCAAGTACCCCAGGCCGATATCGCGCAGCACCGCCAACGCGCGCATGACCTGCGGCTCGCCTTCGAAAACATCGCATGCCGCATCCACGGTCAAGGCCAGCACATCGGCGATGTTCTTGTCGCGCCAGGTGATCTCCAGGGTTTGCGGGTTGTAGCGCGTGCCGTGGCAGGTGGAGCAGGGCGCATACACGCTGGGCAGAAACAGCAACTCGACGCTGACGAAGCCTTCGCCTTCGCAGGTGGGGCAGCGGCCCGCAGCCACGTTGAACGAAAACCGACCGGCACTGTAGCGCCGCTTCTTGGCGGCGGGCGTGTCGGCAAACAGCTTGCGTACGTGATCGAAAAGGCCGGTGTACGTGGCCAGATTGGAACGCGGTGTGCGCCCGATGGGCTTCTGATCCACGCGCACCAGGCGGCGTATGTCGTCCATGCCGCTTTCGATATGGCCCGACACGGTTTGCGGGCCCGATGCAAACAACGGATCGCGGTCTTCGTCTTCGTCGTTGTCGAGGGTGCGGCCCAGATGCGCGGCCACGAGTTCCGGCAGCGCCTGGCTCACCAGCGACGACTTGCCGGAACCCGAGATACCGGTCACGGTGGTAAAGCAGCCAAGCGGAAACGCAGCGGACTGCTTGTGCAGATTATTGCGCGTGACGTTCGCCAGCCGCAGCCAGCCGGTGGGCGTGCGGGCGGTGTGCGCGATGGGGGCCTGCTCGGCGAAAAGGTGCCGCCGGGTTTGCGACGCCTCGATATCCGCCAATCCTTGCGGCGGGCCGCTATACAGCACATACCCGCCGGCCTCGCCGGCCGCCGGGCCCACGTCCACGAGCCAATCGGCGCGTCGCATCGTTTCCAGATCGTGTTCGACGACGAAGAGCGAATTGCCGTTGGCCTTCAATCGTTGCAGCGCCTCGAACAACGCTTCGCCATCCGCGGGGTGCAGGCCGGCCGACGGCTCGTCGAGCACATACACCACGCCAAACAACTGCGACGCGAGTTGCGTCGCCAGACGCAGCCGTTGCAGTTCGCCCGATGACAGCGTAGGGGTAGCGCGATCGAGTGCTAGATAGCCCAGGCCCAGTTGGATCAAGGCGGCGAGCCGGTCGAGCAGTTCCTGGGCCAGGCGTTGCGCGGCTAGTCGTTTTTCTGCGGACTGAACGGGTGTGCGCCGCACGTCGGGCGCGGCAGCATGTGCCGATCCTCCGGCGGCCACGCGTTTGTCGGTTGCCGCTTTGATGTCGGCGCGGCTGAGCGTGGCCGAAGCCGCTTGGGCCGTGCGTGTCGCGGCGGCGCGCCCCGACGCGCCTTTGACCCTGGCGCTACTGTCGTCCTCGGACGCGGCCGGTTCGCCGCGCGCGATGGGGCGCAGCAAGTCGGCCAGACGCGCCATCGGCAGTTGCAGGAATTCGCTGATGTCGAGACCCGCAAACGTAACCGACAAGGCTTCGCGCTTGAGCCGCTTGCCATGGCATTGCGGGCAGTCGCTGGATACCAGGAACTGCGACACGCGTTTTTTCATCAGGGCGCTTTGCGAAGTCGCGAACGTCTGCAGCACATAGCGCTTCGCGCCCGTGAATGTGCCTTGATAACTGGGTTCGAGTTTGCGCTTGAGCGCAGTGCGCGTCTCGGCCGGCGTAAACCCCGCATACACGGGCACCGTGGGCTGCTCGTCGGTAAACAGGATCCACTGGCGATCCTTCTTGGGCAGATCCTTCCAGGGCGTATCGACGTCATAGCCCATCGTGACCAGGATGTCGCGCAGGTTCTGGCCGTGCCACGCGGTAGGCCAGGCGGCCACCGCGCGTTCGCGAATCGTAAGGCTGGGATCGGGCACCATCGAGGCTTCCGTGGCGTCGTACACCCGGCCCAGGCCATGGCAGGTGGGGCAGGCACCCTGCACCGTATTGGGCGAGAAATCTTCGGCGTACAGCATCGGCTGCTTTGCCGGATAGGTGCCCGTGCGTGAATAGAGCATGCGCACCAGACTCGACAGCGTGGTCACGCTGCCGACCGATGACCGCGCGTTCGGGGTGCCGCGCTGCTGTTGCAAGGCCACGGCCGGCGGCAATCCCTCGATGCTGTCGACTTCGGGCACGCCCACTTGATCGATCAGGCGCCGCGCGTAGGGCGCCACGGATTCGAAGTAGCGGCGCTGGGCTTCGGCATACAGGGTACCGAAGGCCAGCGACGATTTGCCCGACCCGGACACGCCGGTAAACACGACCAATGCATCGCGCGGAATATCCACCGCCACGTTCTTCAGATTGTGTTCGCGCGCACCCCGCACGGTGACAAAGCCCTCGCGGCTTTTTGCGTGATGTGCTGGATGCGATGCGGCAGACTTGCTCACGACGCGTTCTCCCTGTTGAGTATTGGCCAAGAGCACTGCTGATGCACGGCGCGTGCCCATCGCGCGCCGCGTATATCCCCCAATGACCGCCCGCGCTGATTTATCGATATCATTTGCTCATCCAGAATATTGGATCCATATAGCCACCCGCCATGCCCTCTACAATCGACGGGGCGGGCAGGGGCCGGATGATTGACCTTCGTGCTCGAGGCGGCGCGGGCCGCTTTCCTGCCGCCACGACAGATAAATAGACGTCCTAGAGACACGGAATCGCCATGCCTGCCCTTCAGCCTGAAAAAGCCAGCCTGCGTATCAAGCGCAAAAGCCTACCTGAAACCTTGGCGGATTCGTTGCGCGAACGCATCTTGAACGGCGAATTTCGCGAAGGCGATCAGCTGATTCAGGAAACCATTGCCGAGGAATACGAAGTCAGCCGCATGCCGGTGCGCGAGGCGTTGCGGCAGCTCGAAGCGTCGGGTTTGATTCAACTGAAGGCGCACAAGGGCGCGGTGGTGACGTCCATCCCGCTGGCGCAGATCAAGGAACTCTTCGAACTGCGGGCCCTGCTCGAATCCGATCTGCTGGGCCGCGCGATGCCGCACATGACCGACGCCAGCCTGGCCGAGTCGGCCACTATCCTCAAACAGCTCGAGGAGGCGTACCACGCAAAGAACGTGGCCATGTGGGGCCAACTGAATTGGGCGTTTCACCGCAGCCTGTATCTGCCCGCCGGGCGCGTGCAGACCATGGCGGTAGTGCAGGGGATCAATCTGCAGACCGATCGCTATATCCGCTTGCAGTTGTTGGTCACGGGCGACTTCGCCGATGCCGAAGGCGAACACCGCGAGATGCTCAGGCTCTGTCATGCGGGTGACGCGCCGGCGGCCACGGCGTTTCTCAACACCCATATCCTGACCGCGGCCGCACACCTGATCCAGGCGCTGGAAGCACATCAGCAAGGATAGCAAGCCAGGGGCAGCAGCAGGGGCGCAGTTGGACAACGGCTGGGTAAAGGCAGGGCAACGGCAGGATGGCGTCGCGGTAGGGTCGGACGCCTTCTGCCTCGAAAGCTAGGGCAAACCCGAATTCAATGTATATTGGATCCAGGATAATGTGTCCCACATGGAACGCGATGCGACCCTGACTCCCCACCCCTGCGACGTCGTTGTCGCGGGTGCCGGCCTGATCGGCTTGGCCTGCGCGCACGCGGCATTACGCGAGGGGCTGTCGGTCGCCGTCATTGATCGTGACTTCGAAGGCGATCGCGCATCGCACGGCAATGCCGGCGGGATCGCGGTAAGCGAAAGCACCCCCATCTCCGTACCGGGCCTGTTCTTCAAAGCAGCAAAGTGGTTGATCGATCCGCTGGGCCCGTTGAGCGTAAGCCCGGCGCATCTGCCACGCGCGCTGCCGTGGTTTCTCGCCTTCAACCGTGTGAGCCGGCCACAGCATTACGCCGCCATCTCGCATGCGCTGGCGGCGCTGAACCATCGCGTCTATGACGATTTGCTGCCCGTGCTGGAAGACCTCGGGATGCGCAGTGCGTTGTACCGCCGCGGCGCGTTGACCGTGTACGAATCCGACGCGGCGTTTGCCGCCGATTCGCGCGAGTGGGCATTCAAGCGCGAACTGGGTGTGCGTTGGCATGCCTTGGGCGGCGCCGACTTGCGTGCACTCGAACCCGCGTTGGCGCCGGTGTTCAAGCATGCCGTGATGCTGGAAGATTGGGCGCACCTGAGCGATCCCAGGGCATTGGTCACTGCTTGGCGCGCGCGCGTCGTCGCCCTGGGCGCTACCCTGATTCGAGGCGATGCGGAGCACGTCGACGTCTCGCGCACGCAAGCCCCTGCCGTCGTGCTCACGAGCGGCCAGCGCGTGGGCGGGCGACAGATCGTGGTGGCCTGCGGTGCGTGGTCGGCCACGCTCGCCAAAAGCGTGGGCGACCGTGTGTTGCTCGATAGCGAACGCGGCTACAACACCACGCTGCCGGAATCTGCCGCAACCCTTGCTCGCGAAGTGATCTTCGCCGAGCGCAAGTTCGTGGCCACGCCGCTCGATATCGGGTTGCGCATCGGTGGCGCAGCCGAGTTCGCCGGGCTGAGCGCGCCGCCCAATTACCGGCGCGCCGATGCGCTGATGGCGTTGGGCCGCCGCTTCATCCCCGGGCTCAACGAGCAAGGCGCCACGCGGTGGATGGGGCACCGGCCGGCCACGCCGGATTCGCTGCCGGTGATCGGGCGTTCGCCGCACGCTGACGCGGTGGTGTATGCCTTCGGTCATGGCCACCTGGGGTTGACGCAATCGGCCACCACCGGCGCGCTTGTGGCCGACGTCTTGATGCGCCGCACACCGCGCGTCGATCTTGCGCCTTATGCCATCTCGCGATTTTCACCCTGACCGACCACAGCCCCGCGCCGCTGTCTTTCAACGGCGGCGCCTCTCTTTCGATGTTTGCGTTTTTCTACGAGGACGATGCCATGAACGTTAACTGGAGCGGCGTGTTTCCCGCCGTCACGACCAAGATGAAGGCCGACGGTTCGCTGGATGAGGCGGCCATCAAAAAAGGCCTGCAACGCCTGCTCGACGGTGGCGTGGGCGGCGTGGTGATGATGGGAATGGTGGGCGAGAACGCTTCGCTCAGTCCGGAAGAAAAACGCCGCGTGTTGACGATCGCCCGCGACACCGTAGGCGGCCGCGTGCCGATCGTCTCGGGCTGCGCCGAAACCAGTACGGCCGCCGCGATGCAGTTCGCGCGCGACGCCGAAGCGATCGGTATCGACGGGTTGATGGTGTTCCCGGGGCTCACCTACAAATCCGATGGCCGCGAAACCGTCGCCTTTTATCGCAGCGTGGCGCAGTCGACCACGCTGGCGATCATGCTCTACAACAACCCGCGCGGCTACGGCGTTGACCTCACGCCTGCCTTGTTGGAAGAACTTAAGGACGAACCCAACATCGTCTGCATCAAAGAGGAAACGTACGACACCACGCGCGTGACCGATCTGTATAACCAGTTCGGCGACCGCTTCATTGTGTTCTGCGGCGTCGACGACCTGGTGCTCGAAAGTGTGGCCTTGGGCGTGAAAGGGTGGGTGTCCGGCATGGCCAATGCGCTGCCGGAAGAGTCGGTCGAGCTGCTCGATCTGGCGGTGGCCGGAAAGTATGATGAGGCACGTAAGCTCTACCGCATTCTCACGCCGCTTTTTCACCTCGATACGCACGTCAAGCTCGTGCAGTACATCAAGCTGGCTGAACAGGAATACGCCGGATTTTCCGAAACGGTGCGCGCGCCGCGCTTGCCGCTCGAAGGTGAGGAACGCGCTCGGGTGCTTGCCGTGGTGAAGAAAACACAGGCGGATCTCGCGGCACGCAAGCGCTGATCTGAGTCGGGCGACGGTGAGCCGACCGCGCCGGTTGGAAGCAGCTGAGCTGAGTTGCTTCGTGTTGCGTGGAACTGAAGCATCATTTCGGAGCAAAGATGGTCGACACGTTTTTCTGCATCGATGGACATACCTGCGGCAACCCCGTGCGTGTGGTGGCAGGGGGTGCACCGCGGCTCGAAGGCGCCGATATGATCGCGCAGCGCGCCCATTTCGAGCGCGAGTACGACTGGATCCGCACGGCCTTGATGTTCGAGCCGCGCGGCCACGACGTGATGTCGGGATCGATTCTGTATCCGCCCACACGCGACGATTGCGACGCCGCCATTTTGTTTATCGAAGTGAGCGGCTGCCTGCCCATGTGCGGGCACGGCACGATCGGCACGGTGACGGCGGCGATCGAGCACGGACTGGTGCGCCCGCGCGAGCCCGGCACGATCCGCCTCGATACGCCCGCAGGCCTGGTTGTGGCGCGCTACAAGATGGACGGGCGTTTCGTGTCGTCGGTCACGCTCACCAACGTGGCCTCGTATCTGCACGATACCGACCTGAGCATCGAGGTGCCAGGCTTGGGCGAGCTGACCTTCGATGTGGCCTACGGTGGCAATTTCTACGCCATCATCGAACCGCAATCTGCCTATGGCGGGTTGCATGCCCTCACGCCCGCCGATATTCAACGCCTGAGCCCCGAGATCCGCCGGCTTGCCAACGAAAAATACAGCTTCGTGCATCCCGAGCAACCCAGCATTAAAGGCTTGTCGCATGTGATGTGGACCGATCGCGCCACACTGCCCGAGGCCCATGCGCGGAACGCGGTGTTCTATGGCGACAAGGCCATCGATCGTTCGCCTTGCGGCACGGGAACGTCGGCACGGCTGGCGCAACTGGTGGGTCGCGGCCGCTTGGATATCGGTGTGCCGTTCGTGCACGAGAGCATTATTCACACGCTGTTTACCGGCACCGCGATCGAACGCACGACGGTCGGCGGGCGCGACGCCATCGTTCCCACCATCGAAGGGTGGGCGCGCGTGACCGGGCACAACACGATCTTCGTCGACCCACGCGATCCGCTCGCCATGGGCTTCGTTCTCAAATGATCGATCTCTCGCCTGCCGATATCGCGATGCGCGACGGGGCGCACGGCGACGCAGCTGCGCTTGCGATGCGGGTGCTGATCCGGTCGGCCGCCGTGATGGGCGCCGAGCGACTGATCGACGTGAGCAGCGCGCATATCGACGGCTGCCTGTATCACGGGCAAGCCAGTCTCGATTTCGTCGATCGGCTCGTGGCGGGCCAGGGCCGCGTGGTGATTCCCACTACGCTCAATGTGGGCTCGATCGATCTGATTCATCCCGAGCTGTTTCGTGGCGACGACGCATTGCGCACCAACGGGCGGCGCCTGATGGAGGCGCACCTGGCGCTGGGCTGCGAATCGACGTTTACGTGCGCGCCGTATCAACTGGCGCATCGGCCCGTGCTCGGCCAACAGATCGCCTGGGCCGAATCGAACGCCATCGTGTTTGCCAATTCGGTGCTGGGCGCGCGCACCAACCGCTATGGCGATTTTCTCGACCTGTGCGCGGCACTCACCGGCCGTGCGCCGCATTGCGGCTTGCACGTGACTGAAAACCGCTATGCCACGGTGCGCATCGATGTGTCCGGCATCGCGGTGGGACAAGCCGGTCGCGACATCCTGTACGCCGCGTTGGGCATGATCGTCGGCGCCCGCGCCGGCAGCGACATCGCCGTCATCGTGGGGTTGCCGCTCGACACCACCGAGGACGAGTTGAAGGCATTGGGCGCGTCGGCAGCGTCCAGCGGCGCGGTCGGCTTGTTTCACGCCGCGGGCATCACGCCGGAAGCGCCTTCCCTCGAGGTCGCGTGTGGCGGTCGCGCCCCGCGCACCACATGGCGGGTCACGGCAAGCGATCTCGACGCGGTACGGCGCACGCTCAATACCGCGCAGGCCGGCGATCCGCTCGCGGCGGTGAGCGTCGGCACGCCCCATTTCTCACTGGCCGAATTTGCAGCGCTCGAAGCGCTGCTGGGCGATGAGCCGACGCCATTGCGTACCGACTTCTACGTCAACACCAGCCGCTACATTCTTTGGGAATTGGAGCAAGCGGGACGGGCGCGCACGTTGGCGCAAGCGGGGGTGCAGATCGTGACCGATACCTGTACCTACATCACGCCCATCATGAAACAGACGCGCGGCTTGGTGATGACCAACTCCGGCAAATGGGCGCACTACGCACCCGCCAATATCGGGGTCGAGGTGGCGTACGGCAGTTTGCGCGAATGCGTGCGGTCGGCAGCGCTCGGGGAGGTCTGGTTCGATGCCGCGATCACCCACTGAGTACGCGGCCACGACGATGGTCGCCGGCCGTGGCCATGGGCCTGCCGCATCCATTGCGCCGCTCAGTTTCTGGGGCGGCTACGACGCCGCCACGGGATTGATCGTCGAGAAACGCCATCCGTCGTGCGGGCAATCGCTTGCCGGCCGCGTGATGGTGATGGCTACCGCAAAAGGCTCGAGTTCGAGCAGCAGCGTGTTGGCCGAAGCAATACGCAACGGGCAGGCGCCGGCTGCCGTGATCATGCGCGAGCGCGACATCATTGTCGCGCTTGGCTGCATCGTGGCGTCCGAGCTGTATGCGATCGATGTGCCGGTGGTCATCGTCGATGCGGCCGCATGGGATGCCATTGGCCAGGCAGGTGACGGCTGCGTGATCGCGGTCGACGCCGATAGCCGGGCCGCGCGGATCACGATCGATTTACCTTGAAGCAGGAGCGAAACGTGTCGAACATCACGGCTAGGCTCGAACGGCTGCCATTCAGCCCCTTTCATTTCCGCATGCTCATCATGGGTGGGCTGGGCTTCGCGTTCGAAGCGCTGGACGCGGGCATCATCGCGTTCATCCTGCCGGTCATCCGCGAGCAGTGGGGACTGACCAGCCTGCAGACGGGGCTGGTGGCCAGCAGCACCTATATCGGCTTTCTGGTGGGCGCGTTGCTGTCGGGTTTGCTGGGCGACCGGTTTGGCCGGCGCGTGGTGATGATGTGGGCGCTCTTCATTTTCTGCGCGATGACGTTGGCCAACGCCTTCGTGCATAACTGGCAATTGTTCTTCTTCTTTCGTGTGCTGGCCGGCATCGGCATGGGGGCGGAAGGCGCCATCATCGCGCCGTATCTGTCCGAGTTCGTGGCGAGCCGCTACCGCGGCCGTTTTACCGGTGCGCTGGCCGGCTTCTTCTCGTTCGGTTTTGTGGCCGCCGCCTTGCTGGGCTATTTCATCATCCCCAATGGGGTCGATCATTGGCGCTGGGCGTTGGTGATCACGGCGGTGCCGGTGGTGATTCTGCTGTGGTGGCGGCGCGCGTTGCTCGAGTCGCCGCGCTGGCTGGACAATCAGGGCCGCCATCGCGAAGCCGATGCGGTGGTGAGCGCGATCGAGCGCGAGATCACCGATCGCGGCGTCACGCTCGAACCGGTGCCTGCATCGGCCGGACCGGGCGACGATGTGAGCAAACCCCGAGGCTCTTTTCTGAGCAATCTGGGCGTGCTTTGGGCCAAGCCCCTGCGCCGCATTACCGCGATGACGTGGGTGTTCTGGCTATCGATCACGTTTTGCTCTTATGCATTCTTCACGTGGATCCCGGGCCTGTTGGTGCAGCAGGGCATGACGATCACGAAAAGCTTCTCGTACTCCATCGCGATCTACGTGGCGCAGATTCCGGGTTACTACTCCGCAGCCTATTTCAACGACAAGATCGGGCGGCGCGCCACCATCGTCACGTATATGTTTTTGGCGTGCCTTTCGGCGATCGCATTGGTGTTCGTGAAAGAACCCATGTGGGTCATCGTGGCGAGCATTTGCCTGTCGTTTTCAATGAACGGCGTCAATGCCGGGCAGTACGCCTACACCCCCGAGCTGTATCCCACGGCTGTACGGGCGACGGGCATGGGCGCCGCATCGTCGTTTGCGCGCCTGGGCGCAATCGCGTCGCCCACCCTGGTGGGTTTCATCTATCCGATCCTGGGCTTTGCCGGCGTGTTCGGCATGACCACGCTGGTGCTGCTGACCGGCGCGCTGGCCGTGCTGTTTTTCGGTGTGAACACCACCGGCCGCACGCTTGAAGACATCACGGGCGACGGTGCCGCATCCGGCGCCGCCGCTTCTCTCTCACCCTCCACTGCGCGGACCTCCCGATGAGCAACGATCTTGTGAATACCCTTGCCACCTTGGCCAAGACGCTCCAATCCGGGGCACCCGACGCGGCCTGGCCGGCGCTCGATCGCGCGCTGGCTGCGACGTTCGGCCATCGGTTATTTACCGTGCTAGCCTACGACGCACACGCGCGGCTGATGCTGCGGCCGTATAGCAACCGTGCCGACATCAGCCCTACGGGCGGTGCCAAGCGCGTGACGCAAAGTGCATGGGTCAAGCGGGTGCTGCAAGACGGCCAACCCTATATCGGCTCGAATGCGGCAGATATCGCGTCGGTATTTTCCGAGCATGCGATGTTGATAGAGAAGGGGTGCGAGAGCGTGCTCAACATTCCGGTGCGTGCCGATGGCCATGTGGTCGGCGTGCTGAATCTGCTGGACGGCCCGGGCGCCTACGACGCCGCCGATCTCGGCATTGCCGCAATCTTTGCCCAGTTGATGGCCGCGCCATTGCTTGCGGTGAAGGCGTCAATGCCGTCACCCGACGATCTGGGTGACGCGCTGGAAAGCGTGTAGCGACCAAGGCGACCGACGGCGAGCAACGGCGAGCCACGCCACGCCCGCCGCGAGTGACGGGCGTCGTCGATGCCCAACGACCCTGAACGTCCTGAAAGCCCCGAAGCCCCAAGCGAGACAAAGGAGTAAGCCAGCGATGTTGATTCTGAAGAACGCACGCGTGTTGGACGCCCATCACATGGACGACGATGGCCGCTACAGCATCGTGATCGAAGGCGATCGCATTCGCGAAGTGGCCGCGGGCGATGTGTCGTATGCCGATGCCACGGTGATCGACGTGGGCGGACGCACGGTGATGCCCGGGATGATCGACTGCCATGCGCATGTGGTGGCGTCGCTGGCGCATCTGGGCCGCAACGGCCTGATGCCCAATACTTTTGCGATCTTGCGGGCCATTCCGATTCTGGCGGGCATGCTCAAGCGCGGCTTTACCACCGTGCGCGACGCGGGTGGCGCCGACTATGCGTTGGCGCTGGCGATCGAAGACGGCACCATCGAGGGGCCCCGCCTGTTTACCAGCGGCAAAGCGCTGTCGCAAACCGGCGGGCACGGCGATTTTCGTGAGCGTTTCGACAACAGCGATCCCGACCCTTGCGGCTGTGCGCGCAATGCCGGCGCGATCGGCCGGGTGGTGGATGGGGTGGACGAAATGCGCAAAGCTGTGCGCGAAGAAATGCGCAGCGGTGCCAGTCAGATCAAGATCATGGCGTCGGGCGGCGTGGCCTCGCCCACCGACCCCATCGCAAACATGCAATTCTCAGTGGACGAAATCAAGGCGGCGGTCGAGGAGGCGCATTCGCATCAGACCTATGTGATGGCGCACGCGTACACCAGCGCCGCGATCAAGCGCGTGGTAGCGCTGGGCGTGCGCACGATCGAACACGGCAATTTGATCGATGACGAAGGCGCGGCACTGATGGCCAAGCACGGCGCGTATGCCGTGCCGACGCTTGTGACCTATGACGCCATGAATCGCGTGGGCGCCACGATGGGTGTATCGCCTGCTGCACTCGAGAAGAATCGCAGTGTGCATACCAAAGGCCTGGAAGCGCTGGAGATTCTCAAGCGTCATCAGGTGAAGATGGGCCTGGGCACCGATCTTCTGGGCGACATGCATCAGTTTCAAAGTGATGAGCTCTCGATCCGCGCCGAGATCCTGGGCAGCGCCGAAGTGATCCGGCAGGCCACGCAGATCGGCGCCGAAATCGTCGATCGGGCGGGCCACTTGGGCATCATTGCGCCGGGTGCCTGCGCCGATCTCTTGATCGTGGACGGCGATCCGCTGGTCGACATCACCGTGCTGGGCGGGCAGGGCGAGCGCATCCTGGGCGTGATGAAAGCGGGGGCGTGGGCGCGGCTCGAAAGCTTGTGAGCGCGCGCCAACCCGGGATTAGTGCCCGCCGCCGCCCAGGTACGCCGCCACCACGGCCGGATCGTGCTTGAGTTTTTCGGCGTCGCCGTGCACTGAGATACGGCCGTTTTCCAGCACGTAGCCGTAGTCGGCCACGTTCAGTGCGGCAGCGGCAAATTGCTCCACCAGCAGCATCGTCACGCCTTCGCTCTTCAGGCGCGCGATGATGCGAAACACTTCTTCCACCAGGATCGGCGCCAAGCCCATCGACGGCTCGTCCAGCAGCACGAGATCGGGGTTCTGCATCACCGCGCGCGCCATCGCCAGCATCTGCTGCTCACCGCCCGACAAGGTGCCGGCCAATTGCGTGCGGCGTTCCTTCAGGCGTGGAAAGAGGTCCATGGCGCGGTTGAGGTCGCCCGGCACGTCGCCGCGCGCCCTTGCACCGGTGAGCCGCGGAAAGGCGCCCAGCGTGAGGTTGTCCGTTACGGTAAGGGTGGGAAACACGCGCCGGCCTTCCGGCGAATGCGCCATGCCCAGGCGCGCAATACGGTGCGACTCCAACCCGTCGATCCGTTTGCCGCTCAGGCTCACTTCGCCTGCGGTGGGGCGGATCATGCCCGAAATGGCGCGCATGGTGGTTGTCTTGCCCGCGCCGTTGGAGCCGATGAGGGTGACCACGCGGCCCTTGGGCACTTCAATGTCGATGCCGTGCAGCACCTTGACCTTGCCGTAGCCCGCTTCCAGTTTCTTGATCGATAACATCGCAGATTTCCTTGATCAGACGGGCGCGCCGCCCAGATAGGCTTCGACGACTTTGGGGTTGGCCTGCACTTCGGCAGGCCGGCCTTCGGCGATCTTTTGGCCGAAGTCCAGCACCGACACGGTGTCGCACACACCCATGACCACATCCATGTGATGCTCGATCAGGATGATCGTGAGATCGTGATCGCGCAGCTTGCGGATGATGGCCAGCAATTCGGCGATATCGGGCGAGGTGAGGCCCGCTGCGGGTTCATCGAGCAGCAGGATCTTGGGGTCCAGCGCCAGCGCGCGGGCGATTTCGAGCAGGCGCTGTTTGCCGTATGGCAGATTGCGCGCTTCTTCGGCAGCGATATCCTCCAGGCCCACGAACTCGAGCAGCGCCAAGGCACGCGCCCGTGCGCCGGATTCTTCGTCTTTCCACCGCCTGGTGCGCAATGCGATGCCGGCCAAACCCGTATTGAACGTGTGATGCAAACCCACCAGCACGTTCTCAAGCGCGGTCATTTCGCCGAAGAGCTGCACATTCTGGAACGTGCGCGCCACACCGCTGGCCGCGATTTGCGCCGGTGCGAGACCCACCAACGATTTGTTAGCAAACTCCACCGTGCCGGCTGTCGGCACATAGATGCCGGTGAGCACGTTCATCATCGTGCTCTTGCCCGAGCCGTTGGGCCCGATCAGGCCGTGGATGGTGCCGCGGCGCACGATGAGATCGACCTGGTTGAGCGCTTTCAGCCCGCCGAACTGCATGAGCACACCACGCGCCAACAGCAATTCTTCACCGGCCACGCGATCGGTCCTGGCGATGACGGCCTCGTCTTCCGGCAGGCGCTTCTTCACCGACAGCGCCGCGCGTTTGGTGGAGAAGAACGTGTTGCGCACGAAGCCCACGATGCCGTCGGGCAGGTAGTACACGACAAACAGAATCATCACGCCGAAGATGCTCAAACGCCAGTCGGTGACCGATTCGAGCCAGAACGAAAACAGCGCCAGCAGGATCGTGCCCACGACCGGGATCGCCATGCGTTGCACGGTCGAACGGCCCTTCGAGATGGCGATGGCGGCACCGACGGCAATCACGATCGCCACCGTGGTGGCAATCACGCGGAAGGTGCCGATATCGTCCAGCATCTTGGGCAGCAGCACGATGATGGAGGCGCCGAGGATCGCGCCAGTGCGGGTTTTGCGGCCGCCCATGATGATGGCGAGCAAGAACAGGATCGTGAGTTCGAAGTTGTAGGTGTTGGGCGAGATGTACTGCTCGGAGTAGGCGTAGAGGCCGCCTGCCAAACCGGCAAAGCCGGCGCTGATCACGAACGCGATCACTTTGTAGCGATAGACCGAGACGCCCATGCAATCGGAGGCGATGGGGCTGTCGCGCAGCGCTTCGAACGACCGGCCCAGATGCGATTTCAGTATCCGGTGCACGACGATCAGCGAGAGCACGAGCAGGATCGCCACCAGCCAGAAATACTGCTGCTTGTCGAGCACGTGACCGGCGATCGAGGGCTTGGCGATGCGGATGCCCATCGGCCCTTCGGTCATGAACGTCATCTCATTGATGAGGATCTGGATGATGGTGCCGAAGGCCAGCGTCACCATCGCCAAGTATGGCCCGGTCACGCGCAGCGCCGGTAGCGCCAGGATCGCACCGAAGGCTGCTGCGATCAGAATGGCCGCCGGCAAGGTGAAATAGATGGGCACTTGCAGGTGAAAGAACAGCACGCCGGCCACATACGAGCCGATGCCGAAGAGCCCGGCATGGCCCAGCGACACTTGTCCCGTGTAGCCCACCACGATGTCCAACCCGAACAGCAGGATGGAATAGATCATGATGGTTTCGACGAGATGCAGGTAGTAGGTGTTGGTGACCGCGACGGGGAAGAGCGCCAGGCACAGCAAGGCCACGGCGCCGAAAATCCAGGTACGTGTTTTCATACTCAAACCTTCTTGATAGCGGTCTTGCCGAACAGGCCGGCCGGTTTGAAGGTCAGCACCAGCAGGAGCAGCACGAGGCCGGGCACGTCCTTGTAGCCAGTGGACAGATAGAAGCCGGTGGTGGTTTCGGCGATGCCGAGAATCAAGCCGCCCACCACGACACCGGTGCCGCTGGACAGGCCGCCGATGATCGCCACGGCAAAAGCTTTCAAGCCCAGCACGGCACCCATGGTGGCGCCGGTCAGCGTAAGCGGCGCGATGAGGACGCCGGCAAAGGCTGCCGTCAAGGACGACAGCGAGTAGGAGAGGGTAATGACCAGGCCCGTGTTGATGCCCATCAGACCGGCCGCGTCGCGGTCGTCCGACGTGGCGACGAACGCTTTTCCGTAGATGGATTTGCGGTTGAAGATCTCGACCAGCAGCATCATGCCCAACGCGCCCACCACGACGAGAATTTCCATCGGCAGCACGTTGGCGCCGAACACATCGATGGGCGACTCCGGCAAGGGTGACGGAAAGCGCAGATCGTCGCGGCCCCAGACGTTTTCGGCGACGTTCTTGAAGATGATGCCCAGTGCGATCGTGGCCATGATCCAGCCGAACTCGGACCGCGTTTTCAATGCGGGGCGCACGCCGATGCGTTCGACGAATGCGCCTTGCAAGGCACCGAAGAGGCAGACCAGGGGAATCATCAGCCAGTAGTTCACGCCCATGCCCACGAGGGTCAGGCCCACCAGGGCGCCCAACATGAGGGCGTCGCCTTGACCGAAGTTGAGTGTGCCCGAGGTCGCGAACGTGAGCTGATAGCCGAACGCAATGACGGCGTAGATCATGCCCAGCGCGATACCGCTGTAGATGAGCTGTAGAAGAATCATGGAATTCCCGCGATAGAAAACCGGTCCCGCCCCGGCGATGCGGGGCGGGTCGTACGACTCAGGCTGCGGCGCGCATCACTTGGTGGTGACGGCTGCCGTCTCTTTCTTGCGGGCGGCGCCGGCCGCCTTCTGGTCTTCGGGGTAGGCGTAAACAACCTTGCCACCCTTGACTTCGCCCATCACGACCATGTTGCCGGTGATGGCGTCGTGGTCGTCTTTGGTGAAGGGTCTGTCGTACATCATGACGACGCCGTCCACGGGCGTCTTGAGATCTTCAAGCGCTTCGCGGATTTTCACGCCATCGGTCGAGTTGGCTTGCTTGATGGCAGCAGCCAGCAGGTAGATCGAGTCGTAGCCCTGGGCGGCCGACACCGGCGAATCGATGCGGTCGTTCTTGGGCTTGAACTTGGTCAGGTACGCGTCGATGAACGCTTTTCGCTTGGGCGTATTGGGATCTTGAATGAAGGTTTGCGGCATGCGCGCGCCTTCGCCGTTGTTCCCGCTGTTGTCGATGTAGTTGGCCATCGACAGCGTCCAGCTGCCCACGATCGGCACTTTCCAGCCGAGCTTGGCCATGCCGTTGGCGATCTGGGCCAGTTCGGGTCCGATGCCGTAGGTGAGTACCGCGTCCGCGCCGGCCGTTTTGGCCTTGAGCAGTTGCGGCGTCATGTCCACATCCTTGATGTTGAACTTCTCGACGGCGACGGCTTTCATGCCTTTCTTGTCGAGGGCCTTTTCCAGATCGTCGCGGCCCAGCTGACCGTAGTTGGTGGAGTCGGCCAGGATGGCGACCTTCTTGAAGCCGCGCTTGACGGTCTCGTCCACGATCATCGGCGCTTGAATCGAATCGTGCGCGGCGTTGCGGAATACGTAGCTTTCTTTGAATTCAGGCGCATTGAACTGATGGGTGATCACGCTGCCCGTGGCAACGTTGTTGAACACCGGGATCTTTGCGTCCTGGTAGAAGCGTTGCGAGGCGAGTGCCACACCGGTGTTGATGTAGCCTACCGTGGCAACCACTTGTTCCTTGTTGATCAGCTCCTGCGAGATCTGCACCCCGCGTTCGTTCTTGGCTTCGTCGTCGCGTTCGATCAGCTGGATCTGGCGGCCGAGCACGCCGCCCGACTTATTGATTTCTTCCGCTGCCAAGCGCACGCCGTCGCGCATGCTCACGCCCATGGAAGAAGACCCGCCGGTGTAGGGGCCGGTTACCCCGATTTTGATTGGCTCGGCGGCAAAGGCGGCGCCGGCCGAGATCGACAGCAGCAAGCTGGCCGTCAGCACTTTGAACTCGAATCTCATCATTGTCTCCGTTGTGTTTTGGACTGCTTTTGATGCGAGATTGGTCAAGCGAATGCGAATGCGACAAAACTGAATTGAGGTGAGGGACGTTCTCCATAAATAACGCTTACCGGCACACATAATAGACACAGTATTTAACAGTCTCAATGTAGGAAACCCGCTCAGGGAAATCCCGTATGCTGTGGGTCAAAGCCTTTATTCATGCGGCTTGCGGGCGTATGGGCTTACGTCACCCTTACGTTTCACACCTGCTCGACGATCCTTCTTAAGAATGAGGTGCGCCATGACTTCCGCCACGACCCCCTCGCCCGCGCCATTGACCGCTGCCGGCGATGCCGCTGCTGCGGCAGTCGCCGCGCCTGGCGCGAACGCCTCGCCCGCGGCAAGAGCGCAAGCCGAGATCATCGCCGCGCTTGGCGTGCCTTCCACCTTCGATGAAACCGACGAGGTCGAGCGCCGCGTGGCCTTTCTGGCCGGCTATCTCAAGCGCACCGGGTTGCGGGGTTATGTGCTGGGGATCAGCGGCGGTGTGGATTCGTCGACTGCCGGACGGCTGGCGCAGCTTGCCGTGGAACGCCTGCGCGCCACGGGTTACGACGCCACGTTTTATGCGATGCGGTTGCCGTATGGCACCCAGCACGATGAGGACGATGCGCAGTTGGCCATGCGCTTCGTGGCGCCCGATCGCGCGCTGACGGTGGATATCAAGCCTGCCACCGATGCCATTCGCCATGCGCTGAGCACCGATGCGGTGTACCGCGACGAAGCCCACCAGGACTTCGTGATCGGCAATGTGAAGGCGCGCCAGCGAATGATTGCCCAGTATGCGATTGCCGGCGCGCATGGCGCTTTGGTCATCGGTACCGATCATGCGGCCGAAGCCCTGATGGGGTTCTTTACCAAGCACGGCGACGGGGCGGCCGATGTGACGCCGCTCACCGGACTGACCAAACGGCGGGTGCGCGCCTTGGCTCGGCATCTTGGCGCGCCACCGGCCTTGATCGACAAGGTGCCCACGGCGGATCTGGAGTCGCTCTCGCCGCAACGCGCCGATGAGGATGCCTTCGGCATGCCCTACGACACCCTAGATGATTTTCTCGAAGGCCAGGACGTCTCGCCCACGGCAGCGGAAACTATCGTGGGCGCTTATCGCGCGACGGCGCACAAGCGCGCGCTGCCTGTGAGCCCGGACGACGACCCGGTGGCCTGAGCTACCAAGCCATCTTGGTAGACCAAGGCGTGGACACCCATGTGTCCACGGGCTAGATGTAACCTATATTTTCAAATTTACATTAAGTCTGTCGCATTTCGTCCGTTAATTCCTTACGTGGTGCTTGCGCAGTTGCAACGCGCGCGTCAAGTGTTCCAGGCTGCCGTGCATCGTGTGCGGGCCGTGGGGAATACGGGTTTGCTGAGATGGTCATGTTCAAAAATTTGAGTATTCGCGCAATTCTGACGGCCGCGTTGGTCGCGTTCTTTGCCATCGTGCTGCTGATCGGCGCCGCCGGCTTCAAGCTTCTCGACGGCAACCGCAATTCGATCGAACTGCTGCTGCAAAACAATTTGATGCGCACAGGTGCCGCAAACAGCATTGCCGCCGATCTGCTGCGGGCCCGGTTGGCGTTGATGAGCGCGGTTAACGAGCTCACGGCCAACAACCGTACCGGTGCGGAAGCTGCCGCCAAGCGCATTTCCCCGTATGTGGTCAAGGCCAACCAAACCGTTGCGGCGCTCAGGGCCAACCCCGATCTGGATCGCGAGGGCAAGCCGCTGTTCGACGAGATGCTGTCGGCCTACGAGATCTATCGTACGCAGGCTTTCGAGCCGATCGTGGCTGCCGTGCAGGCGGGCGACAACGAGGCCGCCGGCCGCATCAATAACGAAAAGCTTGTGCCGCTGGGCAGCAAGTTCACGCAGGCGATCGGCAAGTACACCGACTACACCGATCGCCTGGGTCAGGACATCGCGCACGACACGTCGGACACGATCAGCCTGGCCATCAAGGCGCTGGCCGTGGTGATGGCGGTGATGCTGGCGTTGTTGGTGGGCCTGTATGTGGTGTTTGCGCGGGCCGTGTTTCGTCCGTTGACGGAAGCCGCGCGTTTGTTCGACAACATCGCCGCGGGCGATCTGACGCAGCGTATTCAGCAACGGTCGACCAACGAAATCGGTCGCTTGTATGGCGCCGTGTCGCGCATGCAAAGCGGCTTGACGCAAACCGTCACGGCCGTGCGCAGTGGCGTGGACGAGATCCACACCGGCTCGCGTGAAATCTCCGCCGGCAATACCGATCTGTCGTCGCGGACCGAAGAGCAGGCGGCGTCGCTGGAAGAAACCGCCGCCAGCATGGAAGAGTTGGCCGCCACGGTAAAGCTCAACGCCGACAGCTCGCGTGAAGCCAGTGCGCTGGCCGTGGATGCGTCGCGCGTGGCGCAGCGCGGCGGTGAAGTGGTGGGGCAGGTGGTCGGCACGATGCGCGCGATTTCGCAGAGCTCGAACCGCATCGCCGAGATCGTCAGCGTGATCGACGGCATTGCCTTTCAGACCAATATTCTGGCGTTGAATGCTGCGGTGGAAGCGGCCCGTGCGGGCGAGCAGGGCAAAGGCTTTGCCGTGGTCGCCACCGAAGTGCGATCGCTGGCGCAGCGTAGCGCGCAGGCCGCCAAAGAGATCAAAACGTTGATCGACGAGTCGGCGACCACGGTGTCGCTGGGATCGAATCAGGTGGAGGGCGCCGGCGCCACGATGCAGGAAATCGTGACGTCGGTGAAGCGCGTGGCCGACATCATCGCCGAGATTTCAGCTGCATCCGCCGAGCAGTCGGCCGGTATTCAGCAAGTGAATCAGGCCGTTTCGCAAATGGACTCGGTCACGCAGCAGAATGCCGCGCTGGTGGAAGAAGCCGCCGCATCGGCCGCTTCGCTGGAGCAGCAAGCCGAGCAATTACGTGCTGCGGTGGCCGTGTTCAGACTTGCTGCCGATCATCACGGGTATCGCGGCGAAGTCGCGCAGCACGGATCGCAGCCGCTGGGATTGGGGTTTGCCGGCGCCTGATCCGTCGCGCAAGCCTGTTGCGCGCAGGTGGGTGCATGTCAGTGCAGACGTCGGCAGGTGATCGCGCCAGCGCTGCATCCCCGCCCATGCCGTTTTATGAAAGCCGGCGCTGGTACACCAACAGCCGGCCTTTGTACGCCGGAAGGTCCAGCGCTGCCGGCCGATCGAGATTTTCTTCGCGCAGGCCGAAGCCGCCTGCGGCCATTTGACGGCTGAAGGCGGCGCGGTTGCCGCGGTTGGGATCGACGATCCAGATTTCGGCCGCGGGCGTGCTGTGTACGGCGATAAAGGCAGCCAGCGTGGCATCCGCGTCGCGCTCATAGAGCAGGTCGCTGCCGATGATCAGATCGAAGACGCCCGTGAGCGGCAATGCCCACGCGGTAACGTCGATGGGCAGGTCAGGCATGCCATCGGCGCTTTCCGCGCGCCAGCGGCCATGCCGGTATTTCATCGGGCCAAGCGCGTTGAGCCGCAGGTTTTCGTGCAGGAAGCTGGACGCGAGCGGATGGCAGTCGCTGGCAGTGATATCGGCCCCGCGGCGGTGCGCCACGAGACTTGCCAAGGCCAGGCCGCAGCCGATTTCGAGAATGCGTTCCGCCGCCAGCACCGGCCGCGCAGCCAGGCGCGCCGCGAGGTGGGCGCCAGAGGGCCAAGCCAATCCGAACAAGGGCCACGAGGCCGACGAAATGCCCATGCGTTCGGCATCGCCGCTTGGATCGGCGCATTGCTGCCGATCGAGCAGTGAGCGAATGGTGAGATTGTCTACGCCCGCAACGGCGATGCTTTCGTGCTTGATGTCATAGCCGGGCATCCGGGGGTACAGCGCAGGGTTGGCCGCGCTGAAGAGAGGCAGAGCCAAACAGTATCCGCTCGTATTGGAAAGCGCGTCGGTTTATCTCATGGCGGGCTGGCGGGCCGGGCGATGAGCCAATCGCGTTTATCTTGTGTGTCGGTGTGTGATTGGGTGTTCCGGGTCCATCTGCTGAATTTGCCGGGTAAGTCGCCGCTTCGCCTGTTCCAGGGCTCGGCATGCCCGGGATCCGATGACGAAGGTGGGCGACTAAAGGATGATTCTTCCCGCCAAAGCATGAGGGGCGCAACGGGCGATCGCGGCTATGCTGATAGGCCATGACCACCTCCAAACCCACTCCCGGTCAGGCGTCACGCTTCTTGGCGCAGGCTACCTTCGGACCCACTCCCGCCGCGCTCGATGCGGTGGTGGCGCAAGGCTACGCGCCGTGGCTCGACCGCCAGTTCGACATGCCGCGTTCGCAGACGCACGTCGACTGGTTGGTGTCGATGAAGAAGAACACCGAGGCGTTCAAGGGCAACGGTGTCAATGCGCCACTCGAGGCGACCCTGTGGCGCGCGATGATTGCCTCGGACGATGCTGTACGGGTGCGTGTGGCCTTCGCGCTGTCGGAAATTTTCGTGGTCAACGTGGCCTCGATCACCGCGTCGTGGCCGCTGTTTGGTGCGGCGTCGTTTATGGATGTGTTGACCGCAAACGCGTTCGGCACCTATCGCGATCTGCTCGAAGGCGTGTCGCGCAATCTCTCGATGGCATCGATGCTCACGTTTCGCGGCAATCGACGCGCCGATGCGAAAACCGGCCGCCGCCCGGACGAGAACTACGCCCGCGAAGTCATGCAGTTGTTCACGATCGGGCTTTATAAGCTCAAGCCCGACGGCACCCCAGAATTGCGCAACGGTAAACCTATCGAAACGTATTCGAATGCCGATGTTGAAGGGCTGGCGAAGGTGTTCACCGGCTGGGACTTGAATGGTGCCGAGACCGATGTGTGGTTTCACACCCGCCCGATGGCCCTGACGCCGGCGCAGCACGACATGAGCGAGAAGCGGTTTCTGGGTGCCGTCATCCCGGCGGGCACCGGCGGCCAGGAGTCGCTGGCGCGCGCGTTGGATGTATTGAGCAATCATCCCAATGTGGGGCCGTTCATCAGCCGGCAGCTCATTCTGCGCCTGGTCACCAGCAATCCGCGCCCCGAGTACGTGGCGCGGGTGGCGGCGGTATTTGCCAACGATGGCCATGGCGTGCGGGGCAGCATGCGTGCCGTGATACGCGCGATCTTGCTCGACGACGACGCGCGTCAGCCCGATCTGCAATCGCCCACCTGGGGCAAAGTGCGCGAGCCGATCGTGCGGTTTGCCGCATGGGCACGTGCATTCGAGGCCACGTCGACCAATGGGCAGTGGGAAATGCCCGACACCAGCGATCCCACCGTACGGTTGGCCCAAAGCCCGATGCGCGCGCCGTCGGTGTTCAACTTCTTTCGGCCCACGTTCGCGCCGCCCGCCAGCCCGCTTGCGGAACGCGGACTGGTGGCCCCGGAACTGCAGATCACCGACGAAACCAGCGTGGCGGGCTACCTCAACTTCGTGGCGATCTATGTCGATCGCGGGTGGGAAGATGTGCAGACGTCGTATGCGCGCGAAGTGGCGATCGCCGGGGACGTGAGCGCGCTCGTCGATCGTGTGGTGTTGCTGCTCGCCGGCGACGCCTTTACGCCAGCCACTGCCGCCGCCATCAAGCAGGCCGTGAACACAATTCCCGCGGCGCGCCCGCAGGATCGGGTGCGTGCCGCGATCACGCTGGTCGCCGCCGCCCCTGAATATCTGATCCAAAAATAGGGAGCCGAACGATGCATCGCCGATCCCGTCGCACGTTTCTGAAGCAAGCCACCGCGCTGGGGTTGACTGGCGTGGCCGCGCCGTTGGCGCTCAACTTGAGCGCGATGAGCGAGGCCGCCGCGCAGTCCGCGTCCGACTACAAAGCCATCGTTTGCGTGTTTTTGTACGGCGGCAACGACCCGTACAACACCCTTGTTCCCTACGATGCCGAACGCTTTGCACGGTATGCCGCGTTGCGCACCGACATCGGTCTGGCGCGCGACGCGTTGGCCGCCACGGCGTTGCACCCCAGGACCCCGCATGCCAGCGGCGATTACGCGCTGGCGCCATCGTTGGCGGCACTCAAGCCGCTGTTCGACGCCGGGCAGTTGGCCGTGCAGTTGAACACCGGGCCGCTGATACAGCCCACGACCAAGGCGCAGTACATCGCGGCCAGCGTGCCGCTGCCGCCCAAGCTTTTTTCGCATAACGACCAGCAGGCGTACTGGCAGGCGTTGGCGCAGGAAGGGTCGGCCACGGGGTGGGGCGGACGTCTATCCGATTTGTTTGCGGCCAATAACGGTGCCAGCACGTTCACGGCGGTCACGGCAGGCGGCAGCACGCAGTTGCTGGCTGGCCGCCACGTGGGCGCTTATCGCGTCACGCCGCAAGGTTCCACCCGCATCGAACTGTTAAGCCGCGATCTATATGGCTCGCCAGAGTGCACGGCATTGTTGCGGGAGCTGACGACGGCGTCGCGCACCCATTTGCTGGAGCATCAACTCGCGCAAACCGTGACACGATCGATCAAGGCAGACACACAACTGAGCGCAGCGCTGGACGGCGTCAAAGCACCCGGCACCTTCGAGTCGCCGCTTGCGCGTCAGCTCGAGATCGTGGCCCGCATGATCGCCGCGCGCGATAAGTTGAGCGTGAAGCGGCAGGTGTTCTTCGTGTCGCAAAACGGGTATGACAACCATGATGGCCTGCGCACCCTACATCCTGCGTTGCTGCGCGAATTGGGCGATGCGATGGCGGTGTTTCAGGGGTCGCTCGGCACCCTTGGCGTCGCCAATCAAGTGACCACCTTCACCGCCTCCGAGTTCGGGCGAACCATTACCTCCAACGGCAACGGCTCGGATCACGGTTGGGGCGGACACCATTTCATCATGGGGGGCGCGGTGCGCGGCGGGCGCTTCTATGGCGAGCATCCCGAGCTGAACATCGAAGGCCCGGGCTTCGTGGACCATGGCCGCATGCTTCCCACGACATCGGTGGAGCAATTGGCGAGTACGCTGGGCGCATGGTTTGGCGCGTCGGCCGGCGATCTCGACACCGTGTTTCCCAACCTGCGGGGATTCTCGGACAAGCGCCTGGCATTCATCTAGGCCATGCCGTGCAACACGGCGCGCAGCGCGTGACGTGTTGGGTACTAAGTGCGGCGCGCCAGCACGACCCCACCGATGGCCAGCGCGAAGCCGGCGATCTGCAGCGCGTTGAGCGTTTCGCCGAACAAGAAATACGCTTCGATGGCGGCCAGTGGCGGCACGAGCAGCATGAGTGAGGTGGTGCGCGTGGCTTCGCCGTGGCGCACCATCCAGATCAGCAGGGTGGCGCCGCCGAGCGACAGCACGCCCACCGACCACGCCAGAGACGCCCACACCGCAGGATGGTTTTCCCAGTGCCAGGTGCCTACCGCGCTGAACAGCACCACTGCGACTAAGGCAGCGGCGCCATTTTGAATCGCGCCTGCGCTGCGCAGATCACCCCCTGAAATCGACGATTTCTGAATCATCGTGCCGGCAGTCAGTGCAAAGATGCTGCCCACGGCCACCGCGACCGGCCAAGGCGCCAACTCACCCAGCCCCGTTGCCGCAAGCTTGGGCACGATGACCAGCGCCACGCCCACAATCCCGATGCCCAGCCCGATCCACGTGCGCAGGCTTAACCGGGCCCGCAGCCAGATCACCGCCACGAGCGCGGTCAGCAGCGGCTGCAACGCCCCTAGCAACGCCATCACCCCCGCCGCCACGCCGTGCGCAATCGACCACCATGCGCCGCTCAGATAGAGGCCGTTCATCAGCATGCCGGCCACCGCATGCAGCAACGCTTGCCGGCCGGTAGGCCACGGGATGCGGCGCGCAAGCACGGCAAAGCACAACGCGGTGAGGGCGAAGCGGATGATCAGAAAAAGGTTGGGGTCGGCATAGGGTGCCGCGGCACGCGCGGCAATGAAGCCGGTCGACCAGATGACGACGAAAATGAGGGGGGCGAAGGTGAGCACAGCGTGATTGTAGGCGCTGGCGGGGCGGTGCTGCGGTGGCAATCCCGCGGCCCCGGCGCTAAAGTCCACCACCGCCCCACCACCGGCCCCACTACTGGCCATCATGCAACACCGCCCACCGGCGAATGCGGGTGGGCGGCAGTTGACGCGCGTTCAAGTGCAGACCTGAACGCGCCGCGCATCGCGCTGCGGTCAAGGAACGCTGCGCGTGAGCGCGCTCAGACCAACGTCAGCGTGACGTCGATGTTGCCTTGGGTGGCGTTCGAGTACGGGCACACCACGTGGGCGCGGTCGACCAGCGCTTGAGCCTGCGCGCGATCCATGCCGGGCAGCGAGATTTTCAGTTCGGCTTCGATGCCGAAACCGGTGGGGATGGGGCCGATGCCCACAACGCCGGTGATCGACACATCGGCGGGCAACGTGACTTTTTCTTTGCCAGCCACGAATTTCAACGCGCCCAGAAAGCATGCCGAGTAGCCTGCCGCAAACAGTTGCTCCGGGTTGGTGCCTTCGCCACCGGCGCCGCCCAATTCTTTCGGCGTCGTCAGTTTGACGTCGAGGTTGTTGTCGCTGGAGGTGGCACGGCCATCACGACCGCCGGTTGCAGTGGCGGTGGCACGGTAGGCAACTTTTTCGATAGACATGGATGATGCTCCTGAGGATGGGGCCAAAATGACCCTTGATTAGTGTGCGATTTAATCGCACGCGATTTAGTGCAGGCAAAGATTCGCGAGCGGCCGGGGCCGCCTGCCGAAAACAGTCAAGAAGAACTCATAATGCGGCCGCCAGGCGGGTGCGCAGGGCGGCCAACTGCGCGGTGATCTCGACCAACTCAGCGGTCGAACAGCTTGTCGCACACTGCACACCTTCCGGAATCGACTCGGCCTTTTGACGCAAGCGTTTGCCGCCTGCCGTCAACGATACGATCACTTGCCGCTCATCTTGCGCCGACCGCGCGCGGACCAGATGACCGGCCGTTTCAAGGCGCTTCAACAGCGGCGTGAGCGTGGCCGAATCCAGAAACAACCGGGTGCCGATCTCCGACACCGTCAACCCGTCGCCTTCCCATAGCACCAGCATGACCAAATACTGCGGATAGGTCAGGCCCAGATCGGTCAACAACCCGCGATAGACTTTCGTCATCGCCAGCGTGGTCGAATGCAGCGCGAAGCAGAGCTGGTTGTCCAGCAACAACTGCGGCGGCGTGGAGGAAGGTTTACGTGAAGACATGTCCGGATATTAGATCGTGCACGATCTAATTGCAAGCGACTTTTTGCTGAGGCGTGTTTGTCGAAGCGTGTGAGACGACTGCTATCGACTCGACGGGCGCCGCCAGTCCTACGGCGCGCGATCCACGGCCGAGGGTTCGGCCCACGCGGCCCACAGCACCACCAGCACCGTCATCAGCGCCGGGCCGATGAAAAGACCCACCAGCCCGAAGGTTTTTGCGCCGCCCAGGATGCCGAAGAGCACCAGCAAAAACGGCAATCGCGTTGTGCTGCCGATCAACATCGGCCGCACGAAATGCTCAGCGATGAAGACGACTATGCAACCCACAGCAAAGACGGCGATGGCGGCCACCGTTGCGCCTGAGCCGAAAAGCCAAAGCGCCACGGCAGCAAAGACAAGCGGAGCGCAAAACGGCAGCATCGCCGCGATCGCGGTCACGAGCCCGAGCAGGGCGCCGTGCGGCACACCGGCCACCACGTACGCAATACCCAGCAGCACGCCCTCGCCCAGGCCGACCAGGACCAGGCCCGCCACCGTGCCGCGAACCGCATCGGCCATGCGGCGCAACAGACTGGTGCCGGCAGCGCCAAACACGCGGCTGCTGGCGTCCAGCAACTGCTGGCCCAGTCGCGCACCGCTGCGAAATACGAAAAACAACGTGAGGAGCATGAAGCTGACGATCAGCAATCCATGCACGACATGGCCGCCAATGCTGCGCGTGGCGGCCAGGAAGGAGACGCCGCGCAGGCTTTGCGTGACCGGCGAGTCGGCTAAGGGGCCAGTGAGGTTGTTTTGCCACCAGATGGAGGCTTGTTCGCCGCCCCACGGCAGACGTTGCAACAGATCGGGCGCGGGAAACCCTTCGGCCATCACGCGATGCACCCAGTGCGACAGCTCGCGCGCTTCGGCCGCAGCCTGCACCGCCACCAGTAGAAACGGTACGGCGAGCACGACCCCCACACCGACCGCCAGCAACAGGGCAAGCAGGGCACGTTGCCGTGCCAGCAGCGGCTGGCGTTCCAGGCGATGCAGCAGTGGCCATAACGCGATCGCGATGACGCCGGTCCAGATCAGCGCGGGAATGAAGTCGCGCAGCGTCCAGATCGAGATAGCCACGAGTGCCGTATAGAGCGCGGCGCGCGCCTGCCTCTGGCGGCGGTTGGGGCCGGTAGCGGCATCGTCGAACAAGGAATCGCGATCGGATTGCATGGCTTCAGTCTACTGCGTGCAGCGCGAAAAAAGCAGGTCTGCGCGCGACGGTAAAACGGGCGGGGCGCGCGTGCTGCCCGCCGGCCAGCGACCACACCTTACGGCACCGGCGCATGTTGCGTGTCGCTCACGCGATAGCGCAACCACACCGCGCCGTCGGCTTGCGGTTCGGCCGAGATGAGTGTGAGGTAGGACGGTTGCTTCCAGGCATCCATGGCAATTTCGAACGACCCCGGATGATCGCTTCGGCCATCCACCAACGGCAGAATGAGCACGCTGACTTCGTCGACCAGGCCCGCATTGACGAACGCGCCGCTCACATGCGGCCCGCCTTCCACGATCAGGCGTTCGGTGCCCAACTCGCGTTGAAGTACGTCGACCACGTGCGCCAGGTCGATCTCGGTTTTGCCGCCAAAAATGTACGACACCTCGATCGACTGCAAGTAGGCCAGATAATCGTCCGGCACGCTTTCGGTCAGCACCTCGACCACATGCGAATCGAGCGCGGTGTTCTTTTTCCAGGCCACCTTGCCGTGCGGGTCGATCGACACTGCATATTGATCGGCGTCACGCACTGCAAAGTAGTCGGTGCGGGGAATCGGTGCTTTGGCCAGACCCGACGGATAAGCGTCGCCATGGGCGATTTCCTGCATCGTGACGCGGCCGCAAATCCAGGCATTGCCCTTGAAGTCTTTCGCCGTTTTCTCGTAGAGCTCGCCGGCGGCCTTCTTGAAGGGGCGATCCCAGTTGTCGGTCAGGCTGCGGCCATCGACTGCGGACATCATGTGGCAGATCACGTAGGGTTTCATGCGGGTTCCATCGCTAAAGAGGCAGAGAACCCTCGGCGAGCAAGCCCGATGCCTGTCGTGTTCGAGGCACGGGGCTCACGCCGGTGCGTGCGAGAGGGCGCGCCGGCTGCGCAGTACCGACACCACAAACAAAACGAATCCGCCCGCAGCCAGGGCGGCGCCGACGTATCCGGTTGACGTCCAGCCCCAGCCGGCGTCGATCGCACGCCCACCCAGCCAGGCGCCCAAGGCGTTCGCGATATTGAAGGCCGAGTGATTGAGCGACGCGGCCAAGGTTTGCGCGTCGGCCGCGACATCCATCAGTCGGATCTGCAGCGCTGGTACGAGCGCCACGCCGGTGCCGATCAGCAAAATGCTCAGGAACGCGGACCAGGGCTGCGTGGCCATCAAGGGAAAGAGCGCCAGCACCAGCACACTCCACACCAGCACGCCGCCGATGGTGGCCGTGAGGGCGCGATCCGCGAGCGCGCCGCCCACAATATTGCCAATGATCATGCCCAAACCGAACACCCCCAGCGCAATCGGCACGGTATGCGTCGACAGGCCGGTGACCTCGGTGAGTGTGGGCGCGATGTAGCTGAACACGGCAAACAGGCCGCCAAATCCGACTGCGCCGATGCCCAGCGTGAGCCAGACTTGTTCGCGTTTGAGTGCGCCCAGTTCGGCGAGCGGGCTGCTCGACGCGCCGGCGGCCGCTGCCGGGAGAAAGCGATGCAGCAGCACCAGCGTGATGACGGCGATGCCGCCGACCGCCGCGAAGGCGTAGCGCCAGCCCAGCCATTGCCCCAGGCCGGTCGCGAGTGGATTGCCGATCAAGGCTGCGACCGTGAGCCCGAGCATCACGCGGCCGATGGCCTGGCCCCGCTTGTTGGGCGCCACCATCGAAGCGGCGACCAACGCGGCCACGCCGAAATAGGCGCCGTGCGGCAGGCCTGCAATGAAGCGGAAGGCCATCAGGCTGTCGTAACCCGGCGCCAGCGCGCTGGCGAAGTTGCCCAGGGCAAACAGCGCCATCAGGGCAAAGAGCAGGGCGCGGCGCGACCAGCGTGCGGCAATGACCGCGATCAATGGCGCGCCCACGACCACGCCGATGGCGTAGGCGCTGATGAGATGTCCCACGGCGGGCGCGGAGACCTGAAGATTTTCCGCCACATCGGGCAGCAAGCCCATGATGGCGAATTCGCCGGTGCCGATGCCGAAGCCGCCGACGGCCAGGGCCAATGCGGCCCACCGGGTGGAGGGTGTAGATGAAGTCATGTGTGTCGCTGCTGCGCGCATGCCGTTTTCCGGGTCTTCTGGCAGCAGGCGCACAGTGTAACGTTCGTGCCTTGCAGGCAATTGAACGCGCGGCGTGTCCACGCCTGGCGGGCACCGGAAAGTCAACGTGGCCCATGCTCTGGCCCGCAATCGAATGCACTACACTCGATGCTCAATTCCATTCATTTTTTGAGACGATCGACGCATGACGACCCCGCTCGCGCGCGAAATGCGCATTCTCAATCGCATCACCGCCATTCCCGCTCTGCTGAAAGTGGTCAGCACCCTGACGGGTATCCGCTTCGTGACCATTACGCGCTGGGACGGCGCGGCCTGGGCCGCATGCGCCATTCATGACGGCGCTGCCGTGGCGCTTGATGGCAGTGGTGAACTCGACGCGGTGACTGCCATCAGCACCCACGTACGCGCCACGGGCGAGCCGGTCTACGCCTGGAATGCGGCCGAGGCTGCGCGCGGCGAACCGTTTACTGCCGCTGGTTTCAAGAATTTCTTCGCCGTGCCGATCCACCGCAAGGACGGCAGCTTTTTCGGGGCCTTGTGTGGGCTCGATCGACGAGCCACGCGTGACGCCAATCCTGCTTCGGAAGAAGCGCTTGGCGTGTTTGCCGATCTGATCGGGGCGCAGCTCGAAGCCGAGCAACGCCATGAAGACGGCGTCAATGCGCTCACGGCCAAGAACAATGAGGCGCGTCAACGCGATCGTTTCATCGGCATGCTGGGCCACGATTTGCGCAACCCCCTGCACGCCACGCTGGCGGCCGTTGAGATGCTGCAGCGTAAGCAGATGGAACCCAAGGCCTACAACCTGGCCAAGATGGTCGAGACCAGTACCTTGCGCATGTCCAAGCTCGTCGAAGATCTGCTCGACTTCGCACGCGGGCAATTGACAGGCGGCATCCCGGTGCGACTGGAACGCCATCGCGATTTGCGGTTCGAACTCGAGAATATCGTTCAGGAATTGCGCAATGCGAATCCCGAACGCACCATCGTCGCCGAGATTGCCGACTGCGGCCATGTGGTGGCCGACAAAGCGCGCCTGGCGCAGTTGGCCTCCAATCTATTGGGCAATGCCATCCAGCACGGCGCGCCGGATGAACCGGTAGGCATCCGCGTCGAGTGCAGCAATGGCACCTTCGTCTTGTCGGTATCCAACTCCGGTCCGCAGATCGCACCTGAGGTGCTGCAAAATCTCTTCACGCCTTACTTTCGTTCGAGTGGCGAAGATACGGGCCGACGTACCGGGCATGGCTTGGGGCTTTACATCTGCGCCGAAATTGCCAAGGCCCATGCCGGCACGTTGGTCGCCTCGTCCCTGCCGGATGGCGGCACAACGGTCACGTTGACGTTCCCCGAACAGCCTGCGGCGCAGTCGGCAGCAGCGGCCTGATCGCGGCGGCGGCTGGGCCGCCAAGCTATAAGCCCGTGTGACCTTCGAATACGATGCGCACGCGACGCGCCAGATCCGTCTGGCGGTAGGGTTTGTGCAGCACATCGAAGCGCTCGCCCGACGCATCGGTGCGCTCGATCGATTCGTCGGCGTAACCCGTGGTCAACAGCACCTTGATATCCGGATGCCGCTTGATTGCTTCGCGCGCCAGCATCACGCCGTTCATATTGCCCGGCATGATCACGTCGGAGAAGAGCAGATCCACGCCGCCCAATGCCGCCATCTGGGTCAAGGCGTCGTGCGGGCTGTACGAGACGTGCACGGTGTAGCCCGCTTCTTCGAGCATGGCCTGCGCCAGGTCGGCCACTTCGGGTCGATCGTCGACCACCATCACCGTTTCCGCGCCGGGTTGATCGATGGCGCGCGGCGCCAACGTACGGGTCTCGACGTCGCCTTCGGCTACGGGGAAATACAGCGCGATCGTGGTGCCGGCGCCCGGTTCGGAAGCGACCGTTACCGTGCCGCCGGACTGTTTGGCAAAGCCGTATACCATCGACAGGCCCAGGCCGGTGCCTTGGCCTTCTTCCTTCGTTGTGAAAAACGGATCGAGCACGCGCCCGATGATGTCGGGGTCAATTCCCGAGCCGTTATCGACGATCTCGAGTTTCACGTAGCGGCCCGGGCGCAAATCGTTGATCGTATCGGTCTCGTCGACGATCACACGGGTCGCGGTTGCGATGTGGACACGCCGGGCATCGCGTCCGGCCAGCGCATCGCGTGAATTCATCAGCACATTGAGCAGGGCCACTTCGATTTGCGTGGGATCCAGCTTGGCATTGGGCAAGTCGCTTTCGAGCGTGACCGACAAATCGACCTCCGCGCCGATCGTGCGTCGCATCAGGTCGGATAGCTTGTTCAACACCGCATTCAAGTTGACGGTACGGCCATCCAGACGCTGCTTACGCGAGAAGGCGAGCAACTGTTGCGTGAGCGTGGAGGCCCGCGACACCGCCTGCTTTACGCTATCGATGGTTTGCTGCGTGCGTTCGGGCGTGAACGGGCGCCGCGTCCCCTTGAGCGACATCTCCATCAAATCGAGATGGCCTACCATCACTTGCAGCAGGTTATTGAAGTCGTGAGCGATGCCACCCGTGAGCTGGCCGAGCGCTTCCATTTTCTGCGCCTGACGCAGAGCGTCCTCGGCATCGCGCCGACGACTCACATCCAATTGCGACGCGAAGAAATAGAGCAGTTCGCCCGAGGGCGCATACACCGGCGAGATGAAGAGGGCATTCCAGAAGGTCGACCCGTCCTTGCGGTAATTCAGGATTTCGGTCGCCATCTCGCGATTTCCGGCCAGTGCGGATCGAATCACTTGAACGCTGCGCCGATCCGTCTCGGGGCCTTGCAGAAACCGGCAGTTGCGCCCGAGCACGTCGCGCTCGCTGTAACCCGTCATCTCCAGGAAAGCATCGTTGGCGAAAATGATCGGATAGTCGGGTTGGCGCGCATCCACGATGGTCATGGGCATGCGGGTTTTTTCAACGGCGGCGAAGAAAACGCCATCACGGTGGGCGCTCATATCCGCTAAAGCTGCGTGGTGCGCCGCGACGTCGTCGCGGAGAATATCGTCAGGACTCATTGGGTGCAGGCGGCAAACAGTGCATTTATATCGTGACGTCGGTTAGCAAGTTTCACGCCTAAAAACCGTTAGGGAACGTTGCGGCGCGCCGTTGCGGCGCATCCTGCCGAGGCGGCGACAATGCAGCCGATCGCACCCCATTGCGTGGCAGTGAGCTGCTCATGCAGCACCACCAGGCCGGCCAGTGCGCCCATCGCCGGTTCCAGGCTCAACAACACCCCGAACGTCTTGCGCGGCAAGTGCCGCAGCGCCACCATCTCCAGGGAGTACGGGATGGCGCTGGACAACACGCCCACGGCGATGCCGCTCACGATCAATGCGGGGGTCAGGAGCGCGCTGCCGGCTTCGGCCACGCCAAAAGGCAGCGCCACCAATGCCGCCACGGTCAGCCCCAGGGAGGTGGCCTGGCCGCCGTGCATATGCCCGGCCCGCTTGCCGAAGATGATGTAGAACGCCCAGCACACGCCGGCGCCCAGGGCATACGCCACGCCGGTAGGATCGAGCGACTGCACGCTTTGCCCGGAAGGAATGAGCAGCAGCAGGCCACCCAGCGCCAGCGCGATCCACACGAAATCCAGGGCACGACGCGACGCCAGCAAGGCCAACGTGAGCGGGCCGGTAAATTCAAGCGCGATTGCAATGCCGAGCGGCAGCGTGCGCAACGACATATAAAACAGCAGATTCAGGCAGGCCAGCGTGACACCGTAGAGCACGACGCGGCCGGCGTCGGCGCGCGAGAGCGGCATGCGCCAGGGCCGCCAGATGACCAGCAAAATCAGCGCGGCCACGGTAATGCGGTAGGCCGTGGTGCCTTGCGCGCCGACGGCGGGAAACAAGGTTTTGCCGAACGAGGTGCCGATACAGAGCGATGCCATCGATCCGATCAACGCAAAGATGGGTAGCCACAAAGGCTTGGTGGCAGGAGCGGTAGAGACGGGTGAGGCGGAGGTCATCGGACAACTAAAGGGAAGATTTTTGCTGCACCCTGCTCGGGCTTAGCGCGCCCAAGCATTGTAGTGAATGCGGCGGGCGCGTCGTTAGTGAAGCAGTTGTCAGTCATGTGCAAGAGTGCGCTACAGTGCTGCGGTCTTCAACTCACGAGAATGCGGATCATGAACGGCGCTGACAGCCTGTGCGACACCTTGCTCGCCAATGACGTGGATGTGTGCTTTGCCAACCCCGGCACCTCCGAAATGCACTTTGTTGCCGCGCTGGATCGCAAGCCGCGGTTGCGTTGCATCCTGGGATTGTTCGAAGGCGTGGTGACCGGCGCCGCCGATGGCTATGCGCGGATGGCCGATCGGCCGGCAGCCACGTTGCTGCACCTGGGGCCCGGACTGGGCAATGGACTGGCCAATCTGCACAACGCCAAACGCGCACGTACCCCGATGGTCAACATCGTGGGCGACCACGCGACCTATCACGTCGGTTTCGATGCACCGCTCACCAGCGACATCGAGGGCGTGGCCCGGCCGATGTCGCATTGGGTCAAACGCAGCGAGCACGCCACCGCAATCGGTCGAGACGCGGCCGAAGCGATCGCCACCGCGCGCCAGGCGCCGGGCAATATCGCCACGTTGATTCTGCCGGCCGACACGGCCTGGACCGAACTGTCGGAGGCGCAAGCCGCGCCCGTGCGGGCCGACGTGCCCGCAGCACCCAAGACGACGGCTGAATGCGTGCGTGCCGCGGCCGCGGCGATACGCTCGGGCGAATCGACCACGTTGATGCTGGGCGGTGCGGCACTGCGCGAAGATGCGCTTGAGATCGCCGGACGCATCGCACAGGCGACGGGTGTGCGGCTGATCAGCGAAACGTCGAACAAACGTGTGTCGCGCGGGGGCGCTCGTACCCCCGTGGGTCGCTTGCCGTACCCGATCGATCTGGCGCTGCAGATGCTTTCGCAAGTGCGCCATCTGGTGCTGGTGGGCGCAGCCGACCCGGTGGCGTTTTTCGCCTATCCGGGCAAGCCCAGCCGCATCATGCCCGAGACTGGCAACGTGGTGACGTTGGCCACGCCGGACCAGGATCTGGTGCAAGCGTTGTCATGGTTGGCCGATGAGCTGGGCATCGCGCCCACGGCGCCCCGGTTGCGGAGCGTGGCGGAATTGCCCCCGTTGCCTGCCGACGGCAAGCTCGATGGCCCGGCCATCAATCGCATCGTGGCGCGGCTGTTGCCTGACAACGCTATCGTCTGCGACGAGTCGATCACGCAAGGCCGCGAATTCGCGCAGCTGGCCGAAGCATCGGCCCCGCACGATTGGCTGCAACTCACTGGCGGTGCGATCGGTATCGGCCTGCCGCTGTCCACCGGCGCCGCCGTGGCATGCCCGGATCGCAAGGTCGTCACGCTGCAGGCCGACGGCAGCGGCATGTATACGCTGCAAGCCTTGTGGACGCAGGCGCGTGAAGGCCTGAACTGCCTGACCGTGATTCTGGCCAATCGGACTTACGCCACCCTGCATGGCGAAATGATCAAGGTGGGCGTGACCGAACCGGGTCACAACGCGCGCCGCATGCTCGACCTGAATGCGCCGCCGCTGGATTGGGTGGCGCTTTCCAAAGGCATGGGCGTGGAAGCGGTGAGTGTCGATTCGACGGGCGACTTCATCCGGGCCTTCGAGGCCGGGCTGAAGCACAACGGCCCGTTCGTGATCGAGGCACTGATCTAAGCGCCGATCTAAGCGCTGATTTAAGCGCTAATTTAAGCGCCGCTCTAAGCGCAAATTGATCGAAACGCCCGTCGATGCGAGCCCGCGTCGACGGGCGTCGTCCGCCTGCGGTGGCCGTTAAGTTCGATCGCCGTATGCGTTTGACCGTTGCACAGCTCAGGCAGCGAACTGCGCCACCGCGGCGCGCAGCGCGGGCGCGATGCGTTCCCGCAGCAATGCTTCGGGCAGCAGCGCTGCCGGCCCGCCGCAACTGATGACGAAGCGCTCGTCGCCTGTGGGTGAGGCAAACGGGATGGCCACCGCATTGATATCCGACTGCCATTCGCCGATGGCGAAGCAGCAACCGGTGAGCGCCAGGTCACGGCAGGCGCTGTCCACCACATCGGGCGCCGGCGCGTGTGCGCCCAGTTGCGCCAATAGCGCATGCCGATCGGCCGGCGCCAATTGCGCAAGATGCGCGCGGCCCATGGCGCTGCGCATGTCCACGCGATATCCCACCGGCAGGCGCAGGTAAAGTTGGGGCGAACCGTGCACGGCCTCGAGATAGGTCATGGCATCGCGGTCGAATACGCCCAGCGCCACGGCACCGCCGCAGGCGGCTGCCAATTGCTCCATCGCCGGCCGCGCCACCTGCCGGATATCCAGCCCGGCCAGCGCGCCGAAGCCCAAGGCCAGCACCCCGTAGCCCGGTAAGTACCGGCCGGTATCGCCGTCGTAGCGCAGATAGCCAAGCGACTTGAGCGTGAACGTGATGCGGCTGATGGTGGGCTTGGGCAGGCCGGTGAGGGCCGCCAATTCGAGGTTGCCCAGCGCACTCACGCCAGGCTTGAAACAGCGCAGCACGTCCAACCCGCGCGCAAGTGCCGTAATGAAATCCGACGAGCGTGCGGGGTCGACAGGCGCTGCGCCACGCTTGCGGCGCGCGATGGGACGTGCCGGAACGTCATCCGAAAAAGGTTGCATTTTGACGCACGTCTTCCTATAGTTAATTTTGCTGCACAAGACTAAATTTCGTACAGCGGAATTAACCGCAAGGTTACACCGCTCAAGCTAACAAGGGGAAGTCATGTTTCGCAGTTCTTATCGCCGTGTTGCCGCGGCCTTGGTTGGCGCGTCGTTGCTGGGCGCGTCGTTGATTGGCGCGGCCCAAGCGCAAACGTATCCGAGCCGTCCCATCAAAGTGGTGTCGCCGTTTCCGGCGGGCGGCGCGACCGACGCGCTCACGCGCATCCTGGCCGAGCAAATGGCCAAGACATTGGCACAGCCGATGATCGTCGAAAACAAGGCTGGGGCCGGCACCTCCATCGGCGCCGCGTACGTGGCCAAAGAGCAGCCCGACGGCTACACCATCCTGATGGCCACCAATTCCACGTTGGTTACCAACCGCTTCCTGTACAAGGAACTGCCGTACGACCCGGATGGCTTCGAACCCATCGGCATGGTCGGCATCGGACCGCTGGTGTTGCTCTCGAGCCCGAAGCAACCGTTCAAGAGCACCAAGGATGTGGTCGACTTCGCCAAGAAAAATCCCGGCAAGTTGACGTTCGCCACGTTCGGCCCGGGCACGTCGTCGCATCTCGCGGGTGAGTTGTTCAAGTCGCAGGCCGGCATCGATCTGCTGCACGTGCCTTACAAGGGCGCCACCCAGGCGTTGCCGGCACTCATCGGCGGCGACGTCGATTTGTTCTTCGACATGGTCGCCACGGGCATGCCGCAGGCCGACGCCGGCAAAGTGAACGTGTTTGCCATCACCAGCCCGCAACGCCTCGAAAGCGAAGCGCAGATTCCCACGCTGGCCGAACAGGGCTATCCCAAGTTCGACATGACCGCGTGGTTCAGCTTCGTGGCGCCCAAGGGCACGCCGCCGGCCGTCACGCAAAAGTTGAGCGCTGCGCTCACGACCGCGCTGCAGGATGAGACGGTCAAGAAACGTTTGCTCGACATGGGTATCGCCCCGCGTAGCGGCACGGCCGATGAACTGCGTACGCAGATCAAGAACGAACAGCCGGTCGTCGAAAGCCTGGTGAAAAACGCCAACATCGTGCTGCAGTAACGCAGCGCCTGTCAGCGCCTGCCGGCAGCAGTCGGCGGCGCTGACCTCACGCCGCGTCGATCACGTGGCCGCCATTGACGATGTTTACGCCATTTTTGGCTGACGTCGTGTGGTTCCGCAACGCGCCTACGATGCCGGGCCCGCCGCGCCACGGCGGGGTGCTTGCCTCTTGCCAAGCCTGTTCACGCGTGAGGCCGACGTCGCGCAGTTGCTCTTCGGTCAGATTCAACAATTGCGCGCGCGTGCGCGCCAATTGCAGACGGTTGCGCACACTTCCAAGCCAGGTATTCATGTCAACTCTCCAATAAGAGCTTGCATGTTGCGCCCGAGCGGGAATATCGTACAGATTCAAAAAACGGATATTAGAACCATACAGAACATCGAAAATGCCGCTGAATGGTCGGTTTTCGGCCGATCTGTATGGTCTGTATGCTGCTCAAGTGAGATCTGTCATGACGCGTTATGGGGAATTGGCCGCCGTTCTGGGTGAGCGCATTCGCAACGGCCTCTATCTGCCCGGCGATCGGTTGCCGTCAGTGCGCATCTTGAGCACCGAGCATGGCGTGAGCTTGAGCACGGTGCAGCAAGCCTACCGCCAGCTCGAGGATGAGGGCCTGGCGGTGCCTCGCGCCAAGTCGGGCTACTACGTGCGGGCAGCGCGCCCGGCGCTGGCCTTGCCGGAGATGGGGCGTCGCACGCAACGTCCGGTGGACGTGTCGCAGTGGGGTCAGGTGCTGGATATGGTGAAGACCGCCCCGCAGGAAGGCGTGGTGCAATTGGCGCGGGGGATGCCCGACGTCACCTCGCCCACATTGCGTGCCTTGAGCAAGGCGATCGCGCGCCAAGCGTTGCGTACCGACTCGCGCGGCATGTATTACGACTCGATCTATGGGGTGCCGGCGCTGCGCGCCGAAGTCGCGCGCTTGATGGTGGACTCGGGATGCCGATTGTCGCCGGACGACATCATCATCACCACGGGTTGCCACGAAGCCTTGGCCATTGCGATTCGCACCGTGTGTGCGCCGGGCGATGTGGTGGCAGTGGACTCGCCCAGTTTTCATGGTGTGACGCAGATTCTGAAAGGCCACGGTATTCAGGCGCTCGAGATCCCGACCGATCCGCTCACCGGCATCAGCATTCCGGCGCTCGCGTTGGCGCTTGAGAAATGGCCGATCAAGGCGATTCAACTCACGCCCAACTGCAACAACCCGCTGGGCTACATCATGCCCGAGGCGCACAAGCGGCAATTGCTCACGTTGGCGCAGCAGCACGATATCGCCATCATTGAAGACGATGTCTATGGCGATCTGGCCTTTCACTATCCACGGCCGTGCACGATCAAGTCGCTCGACGACGACGGTCGCGTGCTGCTGTGCAGTTCGTTTTCGAAAACGCTGGCACCGGGATTACGCATCGGCTGGATTGCGCCGGGCCGTTATCTCGACACCGTGCTGCATCATAAATACATCGGCACCGGCACCACCGCGACCGGCACACAGATGGCGATCGCCGACTTCGTGGCCGGCGGCCATTACGGCCCGCACGTGCGACGCATGCGGGCGCAGTATCAGCGCAATCGCGACGTGATGATGGACTGGGTGGCCGATGCCTTTCCCGCAGGCACGCGTATGAGCCGGCCGGAAGGGGGATTCATGTTGTGGGTGGTGCTCGATCCCGCGATCGATGTGCAGAAGCTCAACCGGCAACTTACCCCTGAAGGCATACAGATCGCCGCCGGCAGCATCTTTTCAGCCACTGGCAAGTTTCGCAATTGCATGCGACTGAATTACGCCACGCCGGTGTCGCCCGCGATCGAGCGCGCCGTGCGTCGGGTGGGGGCGCTCGCGCAGGCCGCGATGGCAGATCCCTCAGCGCAGGCCCCAGCGGCGCAGGCGATGCCTGCTTAATTGCAGGGCACGTCCGACCGCCGTGCGCATCGCGGCTTGGGTGCGTCCACATTGCTTCGCTGCGGGCTGCAACCGCCTCGGCCCAGATCAGCTCAACGATCTCGGACCAGTTCAAGCGTACGCGTATCGGCCTCACCCTTGAAGTAACGCGCCAGGCACGCCTCGTACACCGCGGCATCCGGATCGGCCAACGCAAACAGCGTCATCGACGAATGAAATTTCATATCGTCCGGCGAACCGAACAACGCATGTGCATCGCTCGCCTTGGCATCCAAGGCCAACGCGGCGCATTGCAATAGTCGCGGACCCAACACCGGATGTGCCGCGTAGGCGCGCGCTTGCGCGAGTGAGCCGATGGCGAAATGCTGCGCCGTGGCGCTGCGCCCCAATCCCGCAATTTGCGGAAAGATAAACCACATCCAATGCGTGCGTTTGCGGCCGGCCGACAGCTCGGCCACCACCTCGGCATACACGTCGGCTTGGGCCTGCACGAAGCGGTCGAGCGAATAAGGATCGGACATATGCGGGCTCCAACAATCCTCGAGAGCTTAGTCCTGCATTAGGGAAATTCCCAAGACCGATTCGATTGCGTCATGACCCCTCGAAGCGCAGAATATCTTTATGAGATATCCAAGTATTGCACAGCAATACTCAATCAAGAAGGAATCACGCTTCAGATGCAACGCGACGAATACACCGCACTCGACGGCCTGGCCATGGCCGCCATGCTGGACAACAAGCAAACGACGTCTGCCGAGCTCATGGCCGGCGCCATCGAGCAGGCCAAGATATGGGGCCCGGCGTTGAATGCGTTGCGTTATGAGCGCTATGAAGAATCGCAGGCATTGGCCGCGTCGTGGCAGCCCACAGGGGTATTTCGCGGCATCCCGTTTCTATTGAAAGATTCGTCGATGGCGTCGAAGCGGTTTCCGTCGAGTTTCGGCTCGAAGCTGTTTACCGATATCAGCGCCGGCTACAACGGCACGGCGGTCGATCGGTTTGAAGCGGCGGGATTGATTCCATTCGCGCGCACTACGGTGTCCGAGCTGTGCATGGGGCCGTCGACGGAAGCGCTGAACAATAAAGGTCCCACGCTCAACCCGCGTCATGCGACGCTGTCGGTGGGCGGATCCAGCGGCGGTGCCGCAGCTGCCGTCGCCGCGCGCATCGTACCTATTGCACACGGCAGCGATGGCGGCGGTTCGATCCGGATTCCTGCGGCATGCTGCGGCGTATACGGTTTGAAGCCCTCGCGCGGCCGCGTGCCTATCGGTCCGGCGCGTGGCGAAGGATGGGGTGGCATGGCATCCGATGGCGTATTGAGCATGACGGTGCGCGACACCGCGGCCGCCATGGATGCGATCAGTGGTTATGAAGCAGGTGCGCCATACGCCGCGCCGCCGAAAAACGGGTCGTATCTCGACGCAATCAAAACGGGTTTTGCGAAACCTTTGAAAATCGGCATCTGGCGTGCCGGTTGGAACGGCATCGGCATCGTTCCGGAATGCCTGGAAGCCTTGGAGAAAACGGCGCAACTGTGCCGCGATCTGGGCCACGAGGTGGTCGACATCGCCTTGGCCGATATCGATTACGACGCGTATGTGCGCGCCCACGGTACGGTGCTGGCCACGAATATCGTGCTGTCGGTCGATGCGCGCGCCAAGGTGTTGGGCCGCGCTTGGCGCGACGACGATCTAGAAGAAGTGATCCGAGATGGTTACGAGGTGGGCAAAACCTTGGGTGCAGGGCAGTACGTCGATGCGATCAATCGGTTTCACGCCACCGGTCGCGCAATAGAACAGGCCATGGCAGATGTCGATTTGATCCTGACGCCCACACTCACCACGCTACCCGCCCGCAAAGGCGAGCTGGCATTGCAAGGCAAGTTCTGGGATTTCCGCTTCAAGGTCGCGCGCTACGCCACGTTCCTGGCGGTGATCAACGGTTCGGGTCAGCCTGCAGCCAGCCTGCCGCTGCATTGGACCGCGGAGGGTATCCCGGTGGCCACGCAATTGATCGGTCATTTCGGTCGCGAAGATCAGATTCTGGCGCTCTCCGCGCAATTGGAGCAGGCGGCGCCGTGGGCGCAACGGGCGCCCGTCATGCCGGCGTAGGCGCCGCCGCGATCGCCTGTGCACACGATTCGCACGCAGTTGAATTCACGCAGTCCCTTCATAACGACATTCCGGGGTTCACGATGATGCATTTGAAATTACTGGCAAGCGCGGCGCTCGCCGTGGCGGCATGGCTGCCGATGCTACCGGCAAGCGCTGCCGATGCCACCACCGCAAAGATCGTTTTGCATGCGCCGCTGCGCGTACTCGATCCGGTGCTGACGAACGGCTATATCACGCGTAATCACGGCTATCTGATCTACGACACGTTGTTTGCGATGGATGCGAAAGGTCAGCCGCAACCGCAAATGGTCGATACCTGGAGGGTGTCCGATGACAAGCTCACGTATACGTTTACGCTGCGTCCGGGATTGAAGTTTCATGACGGCGCCGCCGTGACGGCCGAGGACGTTGTGGCGTCACTTCAACGTTGGGCGCAACGCGATCCGATGGGAATGCGCCTGGCCGCAAACACCGCCACAATGACTGCCGACGATGCCCATACCTTCACGGTCAAGCTCAAACAACCGTACGGACTGATCATTGAATCGCTGGCCAAGCCAGGCTCGCCTGTGCCGTTCATCATGCCCAAGCGCGTGGCGGCCACGCCGCCCAGCCAAGCCATTACCGAGATCATCGGTTCGGGGCCTTATAAATTTGTGCCGGCCGATTTTCAGGCGGGTGTGAAAGCCACATACCTGAAGTTTGCCGACTACGTGCCGCGCAAAGAACCGGCGAGCAACTTCGCCGGCGGCAAGGTCGCCCGGCTGGAGCGTCTCGAACTGGTGACGATCACCGATACGCAGACGGCCGTGAATGCTTTGCGCAGCGGCGAGATCGATTTCATGGAAGACGTGCCGGCCGATCTGATGTCGCAGCTCGAGGGCGTCAAGGGGATCACCACGCAAACGTACGGCCCCAGCACCAATTTCTTTACGCTGCGCATGAACTGGCTGCAGCCGCCGTTCGACAACGTCAAGGTGCGTCAGGCGGCATTGGCGGCGTTGAATCAGGTGGATTACCTGGATGCACAGATCGGCGATCCCAAGCGGTATCAAGTCTGCGGCGCCATGCTCACCTGCATCTCGCCTTACAAGACCGAGATCGGCGCCACACAAACCAAGGCGCCCGATTTGGCGCGCGCCAAGGCCTTGCTGAAGGACAGTGGCTATAAGGGTGAGAAGGTGGTGATTCTGCATCCTACCGATTTGCCGATTCTCTCCAGCTTCGCCTCGGTGACGGCGCAGGCCTTGCGCGATATCGGCATGACGGTCGATATCCAATCGATGGACTGGACCACGCTGCTCTCGCGTCGCACCAAGAAGGAGCCCGTCGATCAAGGCGGCTGGAGCATCGTGCACTCGGCCTTCACGAGCCTGGATCTGATGAGCCCCGTGGTCAATCCCAACCTGGACGGGCGTGGCGACGTGGGGTACGTGGGCTGGTCGAAAGACGACGAGATGGAGAATCTGCGCGATCAATTCGCAGCCGAAGGCGATTTCGACAAGCGCCGCGCCATCGCCGAAGCGATCCAGAAACGCGGCTACGACCAAGTCATTTTCGTGCCGCTGGGCGGCTACGAAAAATTCAAGGGCTATAACGCGAAGTTCGTCGACATGGTGGACGCGCAGTTGCCCCTCTTCTGGACGAGCGGCAAATAATGTTCGGCACTGTCATCCGCCGGCTTCTCTCCGCCATCCCGGTGGTGCTGATCGTGGCCACCGTCGTGTTCCTGTTGTTGCGCATGGCGCCGGGCGATCCGGCGCGTGTGATCGCCGGCGATATGGCTTCCGAGGAAGCCGTGGCTGAGATCCGCCGCGACATGGGATTGGACCAATCCTTGCCTGCGCAGTATCTGTTGTCGATGACCGCGCTGGTCAAGGGCGACCTGGGTCACTCCATCATTTCCAAAGATCCCGTCACCAAGATGATCGGTCAGCGGTTGGGGCCCACGCTGTCGCTGGCGACGGCGGCCTTGCTGCTGACCGTGTTCATCGCCGTGCCGCTGGGTGTGCTCTCTGCCTGGTGGCATAAGCGGGCGATCGATCGGGTCATCATGGCGAGCGCCGTGCTGGCGTTCTCGATCCCAGCCTTTGTGGTGGGGTATCTGCTCATCCTGGTGTTCTCGGTGCAACTGAACTGGTTGCCGGTACAGGGCTATGCGCCGCTGGCCGACGGGCTCGGACGTTATCTCTATCACCTGGTGCTGCCCGCCATCACGTTGTCGTTGATCTTCGTGGCGTTGATCACACGTATTACCCGCGCCAGCATGCTCGACACGCTGGGTGAAGACTTCATTCGTACCGCGCGGGCCAAGGGCGTGCCCGAGCGCTATGTGCTGGGGCGGCATGCGTTGCGCAACGCCGCCGTGCCCATCGTGACCATCATCGGTGTGGCGATCACGACGTTGATCAGCGGCGTGGTGGTCACCGAGACCATCTTCAATATTCCGGGTGTGGGCCGGCTCATCGTCGATGCCGTGCTGGCGCGCGATTACCCGGTGGTGCAGGGCACGATCCTGTTCTTCTCGTTCATCTACGTGTTCGTCAACCTTGCAATTGACTTGATCTATGTCTGGCTCGACCCCCGCATCCGCTACTGAAACAGGAGCGTTCATGACGCCTGCTCGACCCTCCCGCGTCGGCGCGGCCGTGTCCGCCGTCGTACACGATCCCGTCATGCTGACAGCATTGGTATTGCTGTTGTTGCTGATCATCGTGTCGGTGGGCGCGCCCTGGCTAGCCGCGCACGACCCGGCGGCGCTCACGCCGCGTATGCGCCTGAAAGCAAGCACGCCCGAGTACTGGCTAGGCACCGATTCGCTCGGCCGCGATCTGTTCGCACGCGTGCTGTATGGCGGGCGCCTGTCGATTACGCTCGCCTTGCTGGTGAGTGCGATCTCGGTGCTGCTGGGCATGGTGATCGGCTTGGTGGCAGGGTATTTTCGCCGCCTCGATGCCGTGATCATGCGGCTGATGGACGGCATCATGGCCATTCCTGGCTTGTTGCTCGCCATCGCGATGGTGGCCTTGGGCGGCGCCAATATCGTCACGATGGTCACCGCCATCTCGATTCCGGAGATTCCCCGCATCGCACGCTTGGTGCGCAGTGTGGTGCTGTCGGTGCGCGAAGAACCCTACGTCGAAGCTTCGGTGGGCATGGGCACGCCCACTTGGAAGGTCATCGTGCGTCATATTCTTCCCAGCACGATCAATCCGTTGGTCGTGCAGGCCACGTTCGTCTGCGCCGCAGCCATTCTCACCGAAGCGGTGCTGGGTTTTCTCGGCCTGGGTTTCCCGCCCGAGATCCCGAGCCTGGGCAGCATCATCGCCGAAGGCCGGCCGTTCTTCCAGCGTGCGCCGTGGATCGTGTTGTATCCGGGGCTCTTTCTGGCCCTGCTCATTCTTGCGGTAAACATGTTTGGCGACGCGTTGCGTGATCGGCTGGACGTGCGTCAATCGCGCAAAACCAAAGGCTGAAGGCGTATGACTTCCACGCAGGCGCCCATCCTCGATATCCAGAATCTGAACGTGCGATTGCCCGGCAAAGGCGATCGCCACTATGCAGCCGAAGGCATTTCGCTCATCGTTGCACCGCGCGAAATCGTGTGTATCGTCGGCGAGTCCGGCTCGGGAAAATCCGTCACGGCCAGTGCGGTCATGGGCCTGCTGCCACGCGATGTGCTTACGCTGGAAAGCGGGCAGATCCGGTTGGCGGGCGAAGACATCACGCATGCCTCGCGTGCCATGTTGCGCACGCTGCGCGGCAACCGTATGGCGATGATCTTCCAGGAGCCGATGACGGCGCTGAACCCGTTGATGAAGGTAGGCGATCAGATCGCCGAGCTCTTCGAGTTTCACGGCAAGCGGATGTCGAGCGCGGATGTGAATAAGCAGGTGCTGGCGCTGCTTGTCGATGTGAAATTGCCCAACCCCACCACGCTGCAGCATGCCTTTCCGCATCAGCTTTCTGGCGGACAGCGTCAGCGCGTGATGATCGCCATGGCCTTGGCGATGGAGCCCGCGCTCATCATTGCCGACGAACCCACCACTGCATTGGACGTGACCTCGCAGGCGCAGGTGCTGCGCCTGCTCAACGAGTTGCGCGAGAAGCACGGCAACGGCGTGTTGTTCATCACACACGATTTCGATGTGGTAGCCGAGATTGCCGATCGCGTCATCGTGATGCAGCATGGCCGTATCGTCGAGACCGGCACGGCGCGCGAGATTCTCGCCAATCCGCAGCATCCGTATACGAAAAAGTTATTGGCGGCGGTGCCCAAGGGCGAGTTCAACGCGCAACGGCATCCCGCGCAAAGCGAGGTGGTGCTTTCCGTCGAAAACCTCGCCATGCGTTTCGAAACCAAAAGCGTGTTCAAGGCCAAGCGCCGCGTGGTGCATGCGTTGGACAGGGTGTCGCTGCAGCTGCATCGCGGCGAAACGTTGGGCATCGTTGGCGAGTCCGGTTCCGGCAAGACCACCTTGGGCCGCTTGATCGCCCACATGGCGCAGCCCACGTCGGGTCGCATCATGTTCGATGGGCAAGATATTGCTGCCCTGACGGCCGCCGAATGGCGCCGCCGCTGCAAACGAATTCAGATGATTTTTCAGGATCCGTACCGCTCATTCAATCCTCGGCGCACCATCGAGGATGCTCTGGCCGAAGGGCCGCTGAATTTCGGCGAGGCTGCGGCCGATGTGCGCCGCCGGATGCACGACATGCTCGCGCTGGTGAACCTGGATGAGAGTGCTTTGCGGCGTTATCCGCATGAGTTCTCGGGCGGGCAGCGGCAGCGATTGTCGATTGCGCGTGCCCTGATGATGGAGCCGGAAATCCTGGTGGCCGACGAAGCGGTGTCGGCGCTGGACGTCTCCGTGCAGGCCCAGATTCTGGATCTGTTCGAGTCGATCCGCGAGCGCCTGAACTTGAGCATGGTGTTCGTCACCCACGATCTGCGCGTGGCCGCCCGGCTGTGCCATCGCATCGTCGTGATGCAGCAGGGCAAGGTTATGGAAGTCGGCAGCGCCGAGCAGGTCTTTCGCCAACCGCAGGCCGAGTACACCCGCGAGCTTCTGGCGGCGATTCCGGGCAAGAAGGGGTTTGCATGACGCGCGTTGCTTTGTTGAGCCAGACGGCCGACCTGTCGTACTTCAAGCCACTTTTGCTCGCGGTGGACCCATCGCTCGATGTGGCCGTGTGGCCCGATCCCAGGGCGCGCGATGCGGAGGTGGCCGTGTGCTGGAATCCGCCGCGCGGCGTGTACGACGAGATGCCCGGATTGCGCTTGATCCACAGCATCGCGGCGGGCGTGGACAACGTGGTGGACCGGCAGAACCTGCGTGGCCTGCCGGTGTGCCGCGTGGTCGATCCCGCATTGGCCGACGGCATGGTGCAGTATGTGTTGTGGTCGGTGCTGCACTTTCATCGCAAGCTCGATATCGCCGCCGCCAATCAACGCACACATACATGGAAGCGCCCGGCGCAGCAACCTGCGTCGGCCTGCCGGGTGGGTCTGATGGGACTGGGCAATCTGGGCGGCGCGATCGCCGAGCTCTTGCCGCGCCTGGGGTACCAGGTCAATGGCTGGTCGCGCACGCCGCGCGAGATGGCGGGCGTCACGGTGTACAGCGGGGCCGCGGGCTTCGACGACTTTCTGGCGAACACCGATGTGCTCGTGTGCCTCTTGCCGTTGACCGAACACACGCGGGGCATTCTGGGTCGCGCCACATTCGAAGCCTTGCCCCGAGGCGCGGCCATTGTCAATTGCGGCCGGGGTGAGCATCTCGTCGCCGATGACCTGATCGATGCCTTGGCCAGCGGCCAACTGCGCGGCGCCGTGCTCGATGTGTTTACCCATGAGCCGCTGCCCGTCGACCACGCGCTGTGGGATACGCCTGGTGTGGTGGTCACGCCGCATATGGCGACGATGGCGTCGTCGGAAGTGGTGGCGCGCCAGGTGGCGGACAACATCGCGCGTTTGCGCGGCGGCCATGCGCTCCATCACACCGTGGACCCGCGTCGCGGATATTGAAGCGCAACGCGCGCTCGCACAACACCGTCTTCTTTTTCAGGACCCGAGACATGTATATCGAAGATCCCGCTTTCACGATTCCCACGGGCGCGCCCGCGCCGCTCGACCCCCAGATCGCACAGTTCGTCAAAAAGATGGCGGCCGATGCGTCGCAGTATCCGCGTCGCGACACGATTTCGATCGAAGAGGGGCGGGCGATCGCCGAGAAAGTGCGCGCGCCGTGGGCGCAGGGCGGTCCGGTGATGGCGCGCACGGTGGAGCATGTGGTGCCCACCCGCTACGGCAGCGTGCAGGTGCGGGCCTATTACCCCAGCGAACGCCGCTTGCCTGGCGCGTTCATCTATATCCATGGCGGCGGCTTCGTTCTCTTCAGCAACGATACGCATGACCGCGTCATGCGTGAGTACGCCGAGCGAGCCGGCATCGTGGTCTTCGGCATCAACTACACCCGTGCGCCCGAAGCGAAGTTTCCGCAGCCGCTCGAAGAGTGCGTGGATACCGTGCGTTGGGTGGCAGCGCAAGCCGCCGCACTCGATATCGAGGCGGCGCAGTTGTTCATCGGCGGTGACTCGGCCGGCGCCAATCTCTCGATGGGCACGTGCCTGACGCTGCGCGACGAACAAACGCCGCTCATTCAGGGCGTGGTGCTCAACTACGGCGGCTTCGGCAGCAATCTGTTCCGCAATTCCGTGGTGCGCTATGGCGCCGGCGACTACGGGTTATCACTGCATATGATGATCTGGTTTCGGGGCATGCATATCCGCCGCGGCGAAGACTTCGTCAATCCGCGCGTGGATATCCTGCGCGCCGATCTGTCGAACCTGCCGCCGGCTTATATTGTGGTCACCGAATGCGACCCCCTGCATGACGACAGCATCGAACTCGAACGCCGCTGGCGCGAGGCGGGCGGTCAGGTGCTGTCGAAGATCTATCCCGGCACGGTGCACAGCTTTCTTGAAGCCGTCTCGATCTCCGACGTGGCCGTCGAAGCCTTTGACGACACGGCCAAGTGGTTGCACGCCACCGCGGCGCGCGCGTAGATCGCGGCTCAGGGACAATCACATGTACACCCCGCCGGCCTATGCCGAACACGACATTGAAGTGCTGCACGACGGCATGCGCGCCTGGAGCTTTGCCACATTGATCACGGTAGGGGTGGCGGGTGCGCGCGCCACCCACCTGCCGTTTCTGCTCGATCCCGAGGCCGATGCGTGCGGGCGATTGACCACGCATCTAGCGCGTGCCAATCCGCAACTGGACGACTTGCGGCAAGGCGCGCCGGCATTGGTGATCTTTCAGGGGCCGCACGCTTTCGTATCGCCGAGCTGGTACCGCAACCGCATGACGTTTCCAACGTGGAACTACACCGCGATTCATGCGCGGGGTCTGCCACGGCTGATCGAGGATCCTGCCGCGATACACGACGTGTTGCGGCGAACGGTTGCAGTATTCGACACGCCGGTGGGCGGAGAGTGGGACTTCGAGACGATCCCCCAAGCGTTCACCGCGACGCGATTGAGCGCGATCGTGGCGGTCGAGATTCGGATCGAGAGTCTGGAGGGCAAAATGAAGCTGAATCAGGATAAGTCGGTCGAGGATCGCCTGGGCGTGATCGCCGCGCTCGAACGCGCGGGCGAGCCACAAGGTCTGGCCGTCGCGGATATGATTCGACGTCAGCCCGATATGCCGACTGCTGCATCGCGCGCCGCCCCTGTTTGATCACTCTTTCTGGATTTCAGCCATGGAAATGCTTCACACGCCGCTGCACCAAGCCGCCATGAGTACGGCGGAAAGCGACACGCGCCGCGATCTCGCCACGCTGTACCGCCTGATTGCGCATTTCCGCATGACGGATCTCATCGATACGCACATCAGTGCACGGATTCCCGGCACGCCCGACCATTTTCTGATCAATCGCTATGGCGTGCTGTTCCACGAGATGCGGCCCCAGGATCTGGTCAAGATCGATGTGTCGGGCATGCCGGTGGATGTCGGCGATGAGGAAACCAATCGTGTGAATGCGGCGGGCTTCACGATCCATTCGGCCGTGCATATGGCGCGGCACGAGTTGGCGTGCGTGATTCACACGCATACCGCCGACGGTATCGCGGTGGCGTGCCAGCAGGATGGGTTGCTGCCGATCAGCCAGCATGCGCTGCGCTTCTACAACCGCCTGGGCTATCACGACTATGAAGGCATTGCGCTGGATCTGGCCGAGCGCGATCGCCTGGTGACCGATCTGGGCGAGCATCGCGCAATGATCCTGCGCAATCACGGCTTGCTGGCCGCAGGGCGCACCATCGCCGAAGCCTTCGTCAATATCTACTATCTCGAACGCGCGTGTCAGTCGCAGATCAAGGCCATGAGCGGTGGTGCGCGCCTGAACCTCCCGTCGCCTGCAGTGTGCGAACACACGGCCAGACAATTCGAACGGCCGACGAGCCTCGCGTACTGCGATCGGATGTGGGCGTCGGCGTCGCGGCTGCTGGACGCGCCTGGCGATTAGGACAATCCGCGCTTGCCGCTCAAGGCGCGCGCGGCGCCGAGGATCAGCGGCGCAAACCGCTTGGCGAAGTCGGCCATCGTCCACTCCGAGAGCGACCCTGAAATGTGGATCGCCGCGATAGGACGTTCTTCGTGATCCGTGACCGCACAGGCGAGGTTGATCTCGCCGAGCATGCTCTCTTCGGCGGCCATCGCGTACCCGTTCTCGCGCGCCTCCTCGATGAGGGCACGAATGCGGTCTGGATCCTTGATGGTCTTGGCGGTCATCGGCAGCACAGGGGTATCGGCCGCACGCGCGAGGATGTCGTCATTTTGTGCGTCCGTGAGATGCGCCATGATGGCGCGGCCACCGGCCGTATGCAGCGTGGCCAGCCGCCGGCCAATCAGCGTGGTGGTATACGTCTGGCGTTTGGTCTGGCGTCGCAGCGCAAAGACGATGGTGAGGTCGTCGAATAAACTGAGTTCGACGCGTTCGCCCGAGTCTTTTTGGAGTTCGACGATCAGCGGGGTGGCGCGTTCCAGCAGCGGCACGCTGCGCAGGTAATCGAAGGCGCAATCCAGGATTTTCTTGCCCGGCACATAGCCGCGGCCGTTGGAACCGCGTTCGAGATAGCCCAGGGCCACGAGCGTGTGTGCCATGCGCTGCGTGGTGCTGCGATCCAGCCCGCTTTGTTCGCTCAAGTCATTGAGCGTGAGCGGCGCCGGTTGGCCTCGGAAGGCTTCGAGAAGACCCAGGCCTTTCGCAAGCGACTGGATAAAAAGGGGATCGGTGCGCGCCATGGCCAGAAAATCTCCGAAGTACCGGTTTAGCAACGCCTCCGCTTGAAACACGCGGCAGGGGCTGGCAAAATATTGTTATTAAATAATAAAGTAGTGCATAGCAATACTCAATAGCAATGCTTAAGTGTGGTCGTGGTTGTTGCCGCGGATCGCCTTACCTGTGATTGTGCTGTTGCTGTGCCTTGGCTGTTGTCGCTGCGCATGTCACCGTCCGCCAGTCCCGCCAGTTTCGTAAATGGCTCTCATTACTAATTTCACTTCGTTTAGCCCCATGACCCGATCTTTCTCTCTCCCTGCCCGCTTGCCGTTTGCCCGTCATGCGATCGCGATCGCATTGGCGTGGCCCGCCATCGGCGCAGCACAAACGGCCGTGTCTTCAGACGCCACGACCTTGGCACCGATCACGGTCACTGGTGCCGGCGTTCCAGTATCGCAACCGCTGCCACCCGTGTTTGCCGGCGGTCAGGTCGCTCGTGGGGGTCAGCTCGGCATCCTGGGCAATCAGGACATCATGGACGTACCGTTTTCGATCTCGAGCTACACGTCGGAGCTCATCGACAACCAGCAGGCGCGCACGTTGGGCGACGTCATGAAGAACGACGCGTCGGTGCAGGTGAGCAAGGGCTTTGGGAACCAGGCGGAGGTGTTCGTTGTGCGCGGCTTTGCGCTGGGCGGCGAGGATCTGGCGTTCAATGGGTTGTATGGCGTGTTGCCGCGGCAAATCCTGTCTACGCCGATGATGGATCGGGTCGAAGTGTTCCGTGGCGCCAGCGCGTTCTTGAACGGTGTGTCGCCCACCGGAACCGGGATCGGCGGCATGATCAATATCGTGCCCAAGCGTGCCGATGAAGAGCCGTTGAATCGCGTGTCGCTGGATTACACCAGCCGATCGCAAACGGGCGGGGCGGTGGATATCGGCCGGCGATGGGGCGCGAGCAACCAGTTCGGTATTCGGGTCAACGCGGCCACGCGCGACGGAGAAGCCGAGCCGGATGATGAGGGCCGGCGCTCCACATTCGGCTCGCTGGGCCTGGACTTTCGCGGCGATCGGCTGCGCGCATCGCTGGATGTGGGCTATCAAAAGCAATACGCTCGCCAACCGCGGCCCACCGTGCAGATCGAACCCGGTACGCTGCAGGTGCCGGATGCGCCGAGCGGCCGGATCAACTACGGCCAACCGTGGACATTTACCGATCTCGAAACGACCTTCGGCATGGCACGCGTCGAATACGACCTGACGGATAACTGGACCACCTACGCTGCATTCGGCGGCAATCACAATCGTGAGAGTGGCTCCTACGCCACGCCACGCGTGAATGCCGCCGGCGTGGGTACCTCGGGGCGTCTCGACGTGCCTTACAACAGCGATACGTGGACCGGTGAAGTTGGCGTGCGTGGGCGCCTCACGACCGGACCGCTCAAGCACACGCTCAACGTCAGCGCGAACCGCATCGATTTTCAAAAGGCCAGCGCTTCGGAAACAGGCCTGCGGTCACCGATCGATTTGAACAATCCGACATATGTGCCGCGCACGCCGAAGGCCGGCGCCACGCAACCGATCGGTAATCTGTCCGATCCGTTCACCACCGAGCACACGCGCCTGGCGAGCATCGCGATCTCGGACACGGTGTCGTTCTGGGACGATCGTGTGGCATTGACGGCCGGTATCCGTCACCAGGAAATACGCACCAAAGCCTATGCGGCCGCAAACGGCAAGCTCAACGCCTACTACGACGAATCGGCCACCACACCGGTGTTCGGCGCGGTGTTCAAGGCGACGGACAAGGTGTCGATTTACGCCAACCACATCGAAGGACTTTCCAAAGGGCCGATCGCGCCGGGCGGTGTGACCAACGCGAACGAAGCGTTTCCGCCGGGCCGCTCGAAGCAGACGGAAGCCGGTGTGAAACTCGACATGGGCAACTACGGCGCCACGTTGGGCGTGTTCCAGATCGAGCAGCCGGCGACGTCGGGCTATACCGATCCGGGCACCAACACCTTCAGCATTGTCGGCGAGCAGCGTAATCGCGGCATTGAACTCAATGTGTTTGGTGAGCCGGTGCGCGGGTTGCGGCTGCTGAGCGGCATCACCTTCATTGACGCTGAGCTGACGCGTACCAATGGCGGCTTGAACGACGGCAACACTGCAGTCGGCGTGCCGGATTACTACTGGACGATGGGCGTGGATTGGGATGTGCCGATGGTGAGCGGTGTATCACTGCAAGCACAACTGCTGCGCGCCGGCACGCAGTACGTCGATCCGGCCAACAACCTCAAACTGCCGACGTGGACACGGGTGGATCTGGGCGCCCGCTACGCCACGCGGATCGACGGGCACAACGTGGTCTGGCGGGCAGGTGTGGAAAACGTGGCCGACCGCGCCTATTGGGCATCGGCCAATGGCGGCTACCTGACGCAAGGTGCGCCGCGCACCTACAAGCTATCGATGAGCGTCGATTTCTGACGTCACTTCTTGCAGTGCGGTTCGAGAATCTCGGTGCGCAGATAATCTGCTTTCGTCCGGCCCCAGATCTCAACGTACTGCGCCTTGACGTTGTAGGCGCGCACTTCCGCGGCTGCCGCCGGCGCGGTGGCCGAGGCGCCGCCCGCCATGTAGGCCACACCGGCCGGGCTCACGGCAAAGGACTCGAACGTGCCGTTGGTGCCGGCTTCGTTCACCCCGGCCACCTCGCCGCACAGATAGCCCCCCACGATGCGTTCGTTGCGAAACTGCGGCGCGGGGCGATCGCTGCGCGACAGCGCCGCGACCAAGGGCGCGCGCAAGCTGGCGAGTTGCGCATCGCGCGCGGCATCCCGCGAGGCCGAGCCGTTCATGTACCAATACACGCCGCCAGCGGCCACGGCAAGAATCACCGCGACGGCGCCCAGCCCCATCATGCCTTTCGATGCCATCTTGATTCCTTGTTCTGCTGCGGCTGATTTTATGCATTGTTGCCGGTTTCGTTTAGGCGTATATTTGTCCATACAAAGTGCCATAACGAACAAATGAGCGCACTTTGCGAACCGATTCTGTGAACCACCGCCGAGGGGTAAGCGATTGCCACTCGACTTTTGGAGAGAACGTGACCGAGCCCGTAGAGGAAGTTTCGCGTGAGCAAACCGCCGGCAATCCACAGGCGCTGCCGGCGTCGGGCAGGCAAGCGCTGGCCGAATGGTTGCCCCCTTTGGCCGGTGCGCCGCTCAACGAGGCCAGTCGCGACGAGGCGTTCGACGGGGCGATCCGCGTGATGGCTGCCGTGCACGACGCAGCACATCGTGACCTGCGGTGGAACACCGTGGCAGTACCGTTCGATCGCGTCGTGGCGCCGGCAGTGATGGGAGCTCGCGGCGACGTCAGCACAGCATCGTCGAATGCGACGCACGAGGCTACAGTCACATCGGCGAAAGCCACTTCAACCACAGGCAGTTCCGACGCGAATCCGCCGGCTCATGCCGCTGCGCCTCACGCTTCTGCAAGCACGGCCGAATGCGCGGGCGATGCCGCGCGCGAGACGCGCATCCGCCTTGCCGCAGCCGCGCGTTATACCGGCACCGCCTTCGTACGGTTGCGCGAATCGCAAGCGATGCAGGCGGCTGCAGACGTCGATCGTCATGAAGAAGGCGCATTGCCGCTTGCCGGCATGCCGATCGCACACAAGGATATGTTTGCCCGCGCGGGGGAGCTCAGCGAATGCGGCAGCCGAGTGCGCGCCGGACACATCGCACCCGAGACTGCGACCGTTCTTGCACGTCTGGATGCGGCCGGCGCGATCGACCTCGGGGCCTTGCATATGGCCGAGTTTGCGATGAGCCCAACGGGCTTCAATGCGCAGCTGGGGCACGGTCGCAACCCTTGGTCGCAGGATCACGTGTCGGGCGGGTCGTCCAGCGGCAGCGGCGTGGCGGTTGCCGCACGCCTGGTCGCCGCAGCACTGGGATCGGACACCGGTGGGTCGGTGCGTTTGCCGGCGGCCATCTGCGGCGTGACGGGCATCAAGCCCACACAGCATCTGGTATCCGTGGCGGGCGTCATGCCGCTCTCGCCGAGTCTGGATTGCGTCGGCTTTCTGGCAACGACGGCGCACGATTGCGCCCGGCTGTTGTCGGTCACGGCGGGCGCCGACGAGAACGATCCGCTATGTCGCCGCGAGCCGGCGCAGGATTATGCGGCCGACATCGAGCGGCCCGTGCACGATCTTGTCGTCGCCGTGCCGGCCTTCGGTAAGAACGATCCAATTTCGGATGACGTCTTGCAACTGTTGAACGCCGCGAGCGAAACATTCGCGCGGGCCGGTGCGCGAGTGGAACGCGTGCCCGTACCAGACCTCACCGAGTTGGGGCTGTTGGCCAACGTCGTGTTGGGTGCCGAAGCCGCCTCGCTGCATGCGACCGGACTGGCGTCGTATCCCGAGGCGTATGGCGCGCAAGTGCGCCGGCGCATCGAGCGCGGGCTGCTGTATCCCGCCACCCGCTATCTGGACGCGTTGCGTTTGCGGCCCATCATGCTGCAGCAGTTTCTGGCGGCCTACCTGCCGCAGGCCGACGCGCTCTTTCTGCCGGTGTTGCCCTACGCTGTGCCCACGATCGCAGCCACCACTATCGGTACGGAACTCGACATCGAACAGCGCTTTGGCGGCATGTCGTATTGGACGCGTGCGATCAACTACCTCGGCTTGCCCGCGCTGGCACTGCCGATGGGATTTACCGAAAACGGCTTGCCCAACGGATTTCAGCTGGTGGGCCGGCTCAACGGCGAGGCGGCGTTGTTCCGGCTCGGGCACCAGTATCAGCTTCTGACCGATTGGCATACCCGCACGCCGCCGCCCCTCGATGTGTGACGCCATGATTACCCGACCGTCTCGACGCGCATGGACTGAATACGCAAACACTTGAACGCGTAAGTACGTGAACACATGAGCGCATGAAACGCATGAACACCGAACACTGCAGCACGCAATGATGTGAACGTGTAGTACGACCAAAAAAATAATGAGGAGACTGAAATCATGACACCGTCAGTGGTGAATGCCGGCCCACGCCTGGACCGCCTGCCGATTGCCCGTTTTCATTGGAAGATCTTGTTTTTCATCGGCGCCGGGGCGTTGCTCGATGCCTTCGACGTTTACCTGGCCGCCGGGGTATTGGCGGCCACACTGGCCGAGGGATTTTCCACCCTCGAAACCAACGCCACATTCATCTCGATCACCTTCTTCGGCATGCTGATCGGCGCGGGTCTGGCCGGTTATATGGGCGATCGCTTCGGGCGCCGGTATTCGTATCAAACCAATCTTGCGCTCTTTGGCGCCGCATCGCTGTTGGCGATCTTCGCACCCAACATGGAGACGCTGATCTTTCTGCGGTTTCTGATGGGCGTGGGATTGGGCGCCGAACTGGTGGTGGCTGCCGGCACGCTGGGCGAGTTCATTCCGCCGCGTTATCGCGGGCGCTGGATTTCGTTGCTCGGCCTCATCATCAATTCGGGTCTGCTGCTGGCCACGGCTGTGGGTTACGTGGTGATTCCCAATCTGGGCTGGCGCTGGATGTTCGGCATTGCGGGTGTGGGGGCGCTCATCATCTGGGCCATGCGCAAGCGCATGCCGGAGTCGCCGCGCTGGCTCGAATCGGTGGGGCGTCACGCCGAAGCCGAAGCCACCTTGCGGGATATCGAAACAGAAGTCACGGCACATCGCGGCGCCTTGCCGCCGGTCGAAAGCGTGCGCGAGGTTGCGGTGGAAAAGACGCCGATCTCGGCGCTCTTCTCCCGCCGCATGCTGGCGCGCACGATCGTGGCATCGATCGTGTGCGTGGGGATCAACGTGTCGATCTATGGATTCGTGGCGTGGTTGCCCACGTTCTTCGTCGGGCAGGGGCTCACGGTCGTGAAGTCGTTGGGCTTCACCACGCTGATGGCATTTGGCGCACCCGGCGGCGCCTTGGTCGGCTTCTTTCTGGGCGACAGGATAGGGCGGCGCAAAGGCATCATCGTGTTTGCACTGGCCGGTGTGGTGCTGGGCTTGTTCTATCCGCATCTGCGCGATGTGACCGCCATCACCGTAGTGGGTTTTGCGCTGATCACCTGCCTGTACACCATCGTCACGTTGGGGATGTATGGCTATATCCCTGAACTCTTTCCCACGCAGTACCGCCTGCGCGGCACCGGCATTTCGGGGATGTGCGGCCGCGCGGCCGCAATGGCCACGCCCTACATGGTCGTCGTGCTGTTCAAGAACTTCGGCTTGACCGGCGTGCTGGGAATGGTGGTGGGCGTGCTCATGCTGATGGTGATCGCCCTGTTCCTGCTGCGCATCGAAACCAATCAGCAGACGCTCGAAGCGCTGGAACCGGGATCCGAAAACGGACCGCCACCCGGCGGCCCTGGCTTCGATGCGATCAGGACTTCAGGCGGTAGCCCGTCTTGAAGATCCAGCGGATGGTGAGCAGGCAGAGCAGCATGAAGGCGAACGTCATCGCGATGCTGATCTCCACGCTCACATCCGATACCCCGTAAAAGCTCCAGCGAAAGCCGCTGATCAGATACACAACGGGATTGAAAAGCGTCACTTTTTGCCAGAACGGCGGCAGCATGCTGATCGAGTAGAAGCTGCCGCCCAGGAAGGTCAGCGGCGTGACGATCATCAGCGGAATGATCTGCAGCTTCTCGAAACCGTCGGCCCAGACGCCGATGATGAAACCGAACAAGCTGAAGGTGACGGCGGTGAGTACGAGAAACGTGATCATCCACAAGGGATGCGCGATGTTGAAATCGATAAAACATCGCGCGGTGACCAGAATCAACAGGCCCAGAATGATCGACTTGGTGGCGGCCGCGCCCACGTAGCCGATTACGATTTCGATATACGACAAGGGTGCCGACAGCACCTCATACAGGGTGCCGGCGTACTTGGGCATATAGATGCCGAATGACGCATTCGAAATGCTCTCGGTGAGAAGCGACAGCATGATCAGGCCGGGAATGATGAAGGCACCGTAGCTGATGCCGTCGATTTCCACCATGCGCGAACCGATGGCCGAGCCGAACACCACGAAGTACAGCGACGTCGAAATGACCGGCGAGGCAATGCTTTGCATGAGCGTGCGCCACGTGCGCGCGAGCTCGAATTTGTAGATGGCGAGGATGGCGTAGCCGTTCATGATGATGCCTTGAGCAGACCGACGAAAATATCTTCCAGCGAACTTTGCGACGACTGCAGATCGCGAAACGCGATGCCGTGCGCATTGAGCGACTGGAGCAAGGTGCCGATGCCGCTGCTTTCGCCTTCGGCGTTGTCGAACGTATAGATCAGCTCGTGGCCATCGTTGGCCAATTCCAGATTGGCGCTGGCAAGTGCTGCCGGGATGGCGGCAAGCGGCTGCTTGAGAAACAGGGTGAGCTGCTTCTTGCCCAGCTTGCGCATGAGCGTGTGCTTGTCTTCGACCAGAATGATCTCGCCTTTGCGGATCACGCCGATACGATCGGCCATCTCCTCGGCCTCCTCGATGTAGTGCGTCGTGAGAATGATGGTGACGCCATTCTCACGCAAGCCGCGAACCATATTCCACATATCGTGGCGCAGCTCGACGTCCACACCGGCGGTGGGTTCGTCGAGAAACAGAATGCGCGGCTCATGCGACAACGCCTTGGCGATCATCACGCGCCGTTTCATGCCGCCGGACAGCGTCATGATCCGGGCATCGCGCTTGTCCCACAGCGACAAATCACGCAGGATCTTCTCGAGATAGGCTGGGTTGGGCGGTTTGCCGAAGAGGCCACGGCTGAACTTGATCGTGCTCATCACGCTTTCGAACGCGTCGGTGGTGAGTTCCTGCGGCACGAGGCCGATCGCCCCGCGCGCGGCGCGATAGTCGGCCACGATGTCGTGACCGTCGGCCGTGACCGTGCCGGTCGACGGATTGACGATCCCGCAGATGATGCTGATCAACGTGGTTTTGCCGGCGCCATTAGGGCCGAGCAAGGCGAAAATCTCACCTTTGCGGATATCCAGGTTGACCGTTTTGAGGGCTTGATGTCCCGACGCGTACGTCTTGGACAAATTCGAGATGGAAATGATGGCTGACACGGGGTCGCTATTCGGTAGGGAGGACGCGGAAACTTTTAACACGCACGCATCTCGCGTGCCGTCTTGCCCCCGTTGCGATTGCGGATAAAGGTGCGTTCCGTGCATTGGACCGTGGGAACTCTTCTCATTTCCTCCGTTGTTTTTTGAGACGTGCTGGCTACCATTCTTCCGTACTCAAGAACGATCTGAAGGAGGCAATGCCATGACCCGGTTTGCCCAACGCACCACCACCCTGTGCGCCGTTGCCGCGCTCTCGGCCGCCGCGATCGGCGCCGGCACGGCGCTGACGCTGCCCCGCCTGGCCCATGCCGCCGACGCCTCGCCGTCTGCCGTCGTCGCCACGCCTACGCCGCCGCCTGCCTTGAACGGCACGCCGTCGCCCACTGCATGGCAAGCGCCGCCGCCCCTGCCGGGGGCCGGCCACCCCGGGCTGCCGCCACCGGCGCCGCGCGGCCCGCGAGCCGGTCCGCCGCCGCCGCCCTTCAATCCCTGGGGGCTGCCACCGTCGTTTGCCCGCTTGGGGCTCTCGGTGCAGCAGGAAGACGCCGTATTCGAGATCATGCACAAGCAGGTCGCCGATATGCGCACCCAGGCGCGGGCCGCACGCGATGCGGGTTTGAGCCTGAGCGCCATGGCCGACGACGAATCCTTCGATGAAAGCGCTGCCCGCCAAGCCGCCAACACGCTGGCGCAAGCCGAGGCGCAGATGCGCTTTATGCAGGTGCGCGATGCGCAACGCATCCGTGCGTTGCTCACCCCGCAACAGCGCGTGTTGTGGGACGACGACGATGACGACGATCCGGCCATGCCCCCACCGCCGCCGGGCTTCGGGGCCATTTTCAGCGCGCCGCCGCCAATGCCCGGTTGCGGCCCCGACCCGCGTGCCGATGCTGCACTGCCGGCCCCCGACGCTCCCGCAGCGGCACGAGGCGCAGCCGGTAATTGACTCGTTTGGGCTTTCCGCGACAATACCGGGTCATGAGACCCGGTATTACGTTCAAGCTTTTCCTGGCAGTGTTGGCCGTCGGCATGGTGGTCACGCTCGCCATGGGCGCCGCCCTGCGCTGGCGTTTCGAGCATGACTTCCTGGTCTACGTGAACGAACGCGAAGGCCGGCGCGTCGAGCGGATGGTGTCGACCCTCACGCGGTTTTATATCCGCGACAACAGTTGGGAAGGACTGCGGCGCGACCCCAACGCCTGGGTGCACATGCTGACGGTGCCGCCGCCGCGCGACGATTTCGGCATGCTGGACGATCGCGATGGATTCGAGCCGTTCCGCTCGGGTCGGTCCGGTGTGGACGAAGATGGCGACAGCGACGGCGGGGCCGACCAAGAGAAGACCAGGCCTGAGGATGCGACGCCTCAGCCGTCCGGCGCCGAGCGTGCCGGAGGCGACCCTGACGATACCGAGGGCGCCGAAGACGACCGCATGCATTCGGGCGATTCCGTCGACGCCGGGGCATCCGATCGGCCCCCCCGGCCCAGCAGTGACGGATTCATACGCTATGGCTTTCATCGGCATGGACCCGACGAGGGGCTGACGGCCGGCACCTGGCACACGCACGGGCCGCAGCAAGGCGAACCCGTTCGCGCCACACCCGAGAGCTTCTGGCGCGATCTCTTGCCGCGCGACAGCTTCGGGCTGGGCGACAGCACCGTGCGCGAACGCTTCCGGCCGCCGCCGCCGCCGCCTTGGGATGGCGCCGAGCTCGATTTCCCGCTGTTGCCGATGGATCCCGGTCGCCCACCCCCGATCCTGCCGCGCTTTACGTTGGTCGATCCCGTGGGCACCTGGGTCGCAGGCGCCTTTCCGCCGGCCAAGGACGCGCCGCGCCATCCCATCACGGTCGATGGCCGCCGGGTAGGCTGGCTGATTGCGCCGCTCCCCGACCGATTGCCCGACGAAGCCGATAGGCGGTTTCAGATTCAGCAAGTGCAGGCCACCTGGATCATTGGCGGGCTGGCGGTGATTCTGGCCATGGTGGTCAGCGTGCTGCTGGCGCGGATCTTTCTGGCGCCCGTGCGCCGCCTGGCGGCCGGCACGCAGGCGCTGGTCGCCGGCGATTACAAAACCCGCGTGCGGGTGACGTCTTCCGACGAGCTGGGCCGCCTGGCCCGGGATTTCAATCGGTTGGCCCATAGCCTGGAGCGCAACGAGGCCCTGCGCCGCGAGTGGCTGGCCGACATTTCCCACGAGTTGCGCACGCCGCTGGCGGTCATGCGCGGCGAAATCGAAGCCTTGCAAGACGGCATTCGCCCGCTGAACGCCGGGGCGTTGATCTCGTTGCAAAGCGAAGTCGCCATTCTGAGCGCGTTGATCGACGATCTGTACGAATTGGCATTGGCCGACGTGGGCGCGCTCACCTATCACCTGGCGCCGATGGATCTGGGCGAGTTGGTCACGGCCATTACCGAAGGCTTCGGCGAGCGGCTCGCCAGCCATGGCGTGACCCTGACGTGGACGCCGCCTGCGAGTCCGGTCTGGATCGAAGCCGATCAGAAGCGGCTGACGCAACTGTTTGCCAACCTGCTTGAAAACACCGTGCGCTATACGCACTCGCCCGGTGAGCTGCATATTGCGCTGGTCGTCGATCAAGCCGAGGGCCGCGCGGTGCTTACGTTTGACGACACCCCGCCTGCCGTGCCGGACGAATCCCTACTGCGCATCTTCGACCGGCTGTTCCGCGTCGAGGGCTCGCGCAATCGCGCCAGCGGCGGGGCAGGTCTGGGCTTGGCGATTTGTCAACGCATCGTCGAAGGCCATCAAGGCACGATCACCGCGCATGCCTCGCCCTTGGGCGGATTGCAGGTGAAAGTGTGCCTGCCGCTCCCTTCGCATCCCATTTTTCCCGACACAACCGAGTCGACATCATGATTCTCATCGCAGAAGACGAACCCAAGATCGCCGCCTTGCTGGCCGACTATCTCAATGCCGCCGGCTTCGAAACCCGCTGGGTGGCCAACGGCAGCGAAGTGATCGCCGCCTTTCGTGAGGATGCGCCGGAGCTGATCCTGCTGGATCTGATGCTGCCGGGCCGCGATGGCTTGACGCTGTGCCGTGAAATCCGCCAGACCAGCGCCGTGCCCATCGTGATGGTAACGGCCCGGGTCGACGAGATCGATCGCTTGATCGGCCTGGAAATGGGCGCGGATGACTACATCTGCAAACCGTTCAGCCCGCGGGAAGTGCTGGCGCGCGTGAAAGCGATCATCCGCCGCGCCCGCCACCATGCCGCCGCGCCCAACGAACCCAGTCCGTTACGCATCGATAGCCAATACCACGGCGCCTGGCTCGACGAGCATCCGCTCAACCTCACGCCGGTCGAATTCCGCCTGCTGCATACCCTCTGGCAGTCGCAGGGCAAGATCCTGTCGCGCGATCAATTGATGGACGGCCTGTATCCCGATAACCGCATCGTGACCGACCGTACCGTCGACACGCACGTGAAGAACCTGCGACGCAAGCTCGAATCGGTGCGCGCCGATGCCACGTTGATCCGCTCGATCTACGGGGTAGGTTACAAACTCGAGCTGTAAAAATGTGGTAAATCGCGCAGTTTGAGGCCCAACCGTTACGCTATTTCGCTTATCGGGAGAGACCAAATGTGTCTATGATTCTCAAAACGCTGGATGATGATACTTAAGACACCATCCCAATGTCCGAGGGGGACATTGCAAGAAGCGGTACCCCAGGGGAAGAATCGGTATGGCGAAGTTCGGGTTGCGCAGCAAGTCATTACTGGCTTTGGTGCTTGCGTGTCTGCTGGCATTGGTGCCGGCGAGTCTGGTGGGTTGGAATATCGTTGACAGCGTGCGCGAGCATTTTGGCCGCGCCTATGTCAGCAATTTCACGCAACTGAACCGGCAGAAAATCCTTGCCCCGCTGTCGCGGGAGCTCGCGTTGTCGCGCCGCATGGCGCAGTCCGAAGTGACCCTGCAATGGCTGCGTGAGCCGGGTAATGCCGCAGCGGCGGAACTGTTCTTTCGCGAGGCAGAAGGCTATCGGCGCGATTTCGTCGATCACGCCTACTTCATCGCGCGCCAATCCGATGGCAATTATTATTTCAACGACGACAGCAAGCCGGTCTCGTTCGAGCCCCGCTATACGTTGAACGCCACCAATCCCACGGACGGCTGGTTCTACGGCAGCCTGCGCTCGCAGGACCCTTACAACATCAACGTGAGCACCGACCGGGGCCTCAAGATCACGCGTGTCTGGATCAACGTCGTCGTGCGCGACGGCACCACGCCGCTTGCGCTTGCCGGCGCCAGCTTGAACCTGAACCGCTTTCTGGACGAGTTCGTGCGCAGCGGCGAAGCCGGTGTGACGCCGATGATCGTCAACGAGAACGGTGCAATCCAGGCGCACCGCGATGCGTCGCTGATCGCCTACAACTCGGGCGCGACCGATACCGGTGAAACCCAGCGCGTCTTCGGGCTGATGACCGATGACGCCAGCCGCGGCGCCTTGCAACGGGCCATGCAAACCGCCCGCCGCGACCCCAATACGGTGCCCTCGGAATGGGTCACCCTGTCGGGCAAGCGCCAATTGCTGTCGGTGGCCTATATCCCCGAACTCAAATGGTATGTGTTGACGGCGGTCGATCTGAATGCCGCGCGCATCATCGACACGGGCTGGCTCTGGTCGGCCGGGCTGGCCTTGATTCTGGTCATCATGGCGCTGCTCCTGGCCTTCGGCTATGCCGTCGAGCGGCTGGTGCTGCGCCCCTTGCGGCGCTTGCAGCAGTCGGCGCGCGCGATTGCCGACGGCCGTTACGACGTCACGTTGCCGCAGGGCGGCATGGATGAAATCGGCGATCTGAGCCGCGCCTTCGGCGTCATGGCCGACAAGGTGCGCTCGCACACTGCCGAGCTCGAAAGCCGGGTGCAGGCGCGCACCACGGAATTGGCTGCGGCCAACCGCGAGATGGCGGTGGCGCACAAGAAGATCGGCGATTCGATCGACTATGCCAGCCTGATTCAGCGCGCCATCCTGCCCGATCGTCAGATGACGCACTCGCTGGGCGCACATCACTTCGTGCTGTGGCAACCGCGCGATGTGGTGGGCGGCGACTTCTACGTATTCCGTGCCGATGGCGACAATTGCCTTCTGGGCGTGGTCGATTGCGCGGGCCATGGCGTGCCCGGCGCGTTGATGACCATGCTGGCACGGGCCGCGGTCGATCTGGCGATCTCGGAAGCCGGCGTACGCGACCCCGCGTCGGTGCTGGTGCGCGTCGATCAGGCAATGCGTGCGATGCTCGAAGATGCCCAATTGCCGCGCACCTTGGCCACTGCGATGGACGCCGGGCTGGTGTATGTGGATCGCACGGGTGGCAAGATTACGTTCAGTGGCGCCAAGCTGTCGTTGTTTGCCAGCAATGGCGTGGACGTCGAGGAGTTCACGGGCGGACGCCGCGCGTTGGGCGACAAGCGTCTGGGCGATTACACCAATCAGGAAGTGGCCTTGCGGCCCGATTGGACGTTTTACCTCGCAACCGACGGCTTTCTGGATCAGGCGGGCGGCGAGCATGGTTTCGGCTTCGGCACGTCGCGCTTCGCCAATATGATCAAAGCGCATGCGCGCTTGCCGCTCGAACAGCAAGGCGCGGCGTTCGTTCAGGTGCTGGCCGAGTACCAGGGCGATTTGCCGCAACGCGACGACATCACGATGTTGTCGTTCCGTTTCGAATAAGCAGTCAGACAGGATATCCGGCTTATGAATGCCAATGACTTATATGCGCTGCGCGAGCGCTTCAACCGAAGCGGCACCTTGTTGTGCTTCAACGGTCCGATTTCGCGCAGCCTGATCGAAGAGCTGGGCAATGCGCTCAAGAATTATCTCAACGTGGACGCCGCGCGCCCGGCCGAAGCGATGGACGTGTTCTCGGTTTATATCGAGATGACGCAGAACATCCGTTCGTATGCCACCCATTGCGGTTATGCCGACGGCGATGCGGCCGCCACCGTTGTGATTGCGCGCGACGAGGCCGGCCATTATGTGGTCTCCGCGGGTAATATCGTGGCGCTTGACGATGGCGCGCGATTGGTCGAGCGGATTCGCGCGTTATCCGCGATGGACAAGCCGCAGCTCAAGGCGCTTTATAAAGAACAATTACGCAAACCTCGCGCGCCCGATGCCGTCAGCGGCGCCGGGCTCGGTCTGATCGATATCGCGCGCCGCGCGACGTCGATGCTGGACCCCACGCTGAGTGCACACGATGACACGCGTGGCTTTTTCAGCCTGAGCGTTGTGATCTGAGAATCGAGATACCCTGACCATGATGAACGACCTGAACATTCCAGGCACGCAGTCGACCCCCACCATCACGACCGACGCCGCAGCCGGCGTTGTGCGCATGAGCGGCGATTCCTACCCTGAAAATTCGTTCGAGCTGTTCGGCCCGGTATTTACCTGGGTCGAGGAATACCTGAGTGCGCACGAGCGGCCGCTCACGCTGGAGCTCGAACTGCTGTATCTGAACACCAGCACGATCAAAGCCGTGATGGAAATCTTCGATCTGCTCGAAGGCGCTTTCGAAGACGGCCGCGACGTGAAGGTCAACTGGTACTACGACTTGCGCAATGAGCGCGTGGGCGAGTTGGCCGAAGAGTTCAAGGAAGACTGCACATTCCCGTTTGCGGTGATCGGACAACCATGAAAAAGAAGACGCGCGAGCTCGACGAGCGGCTGGAGACGTTGCTGGCCGAAGAGCAGTACGTGGGTCACCCCTTGCGCGATGCGCTGCTCGAGTTGCGCGCGCACATGGAAGACCAGCTCGAACGCATCGAGCGGATCGCGAGCTTGTCGGACGCGTTTCAGTCGATGGCGCGCCAGCGTGAACTGTCGCTCACCGATCGCTTCGATCGGCAGTTGCGCCGGCTGTCGCGCGTGGTCAGCATCTCGGATCGCTATCAGGGGTTGATGCGTGACATCAATCAGGCCGTCACGGATGCCTCCAATCACGACCCGCTCACCGAGTTGCTCAACCGGCGCGCGTTGATGGCCGCGCTGAAAGAGAAATGCAAAGGCGTGGAGGGCGAGGCGCCCGTGTTTGTGCTCGCCATGCTGGACGTCGATCATTTCAAGTCAATCAACGACCGGTATGGGCATGAGGCCGGCGACCGCGCATTGACCGCATTGGCGCGCGTGATGGAAAGCGAGCTGATGGACGACGCCGTATTTGGACGGTGGGGCGGCGAAGAATTTCTGGCGGTGTTCGATGGCGGCGATGCCGATGCGCCGCGCGCCGTGTGCGAACGCTTGATGGCCGTGGTGCGCGACCTGGCGTTGCCGATCAGCGATCACACGAGCCTGAAGCTCACCTTGAGCGTGGGCATCACCATTCGGATGCCGGGCGAAACCTTGTCCGCCACGATCAACCGTGCCGATGCCGCGCTGTATGCGTCCAAGCAAAGCGGACGCGACCGGTTGACGCTCAGCGAAGCGCCCGCCGTGGCCGCCGTGGCGCCCACCGTCGTGCCGTTCAAGGCGCGCGCGTAGTCGGGTCATCAGGCAGGGCCGTTCCCTGGCTGGGCACGAGCGCAGTCGGCCCGTTCGGCGCAATTCGCCCTGGGCGTGACGCTCGACCGTACGATCAGGCGTCTTCGCCGGTTGCGCCCAGCAGCGACTGCGCGCCAGCCTCCGGATCCGACCAGGGCGCCGCGCGCGCCAACGCCATCCAGACGCCGAACGGCAACGTGGTGCGTTTATGCCGCGGTGCCTGACGTGCGACGACGGGCCGGTCGTTCTCCACCAGCATCACACCGCATTCCAACGGAATTTCGCTGGGATCCCCGATCGAACGCCCGCGCGCGTCGGTGCCCAGCACATACCAGCATTCACCCATATCGCAGTAGGCCGCGCGTTTGGCCGGGCGCTTCAGATCGCCCAGCAGATCGGCGCGCCGCACTTTGATTTCGTGCACGATGGGTTCGACGTAGGTTTCGACCGAAGTATTGCGGATCGAGAACACGTCGGGTTTGGCCACATGCCATACCGGCGGTGCATCAGGCTCGGCGCCTGGCACCTGCGCGCGCAAACTCAAGCCCCGCCATACCAGCCGGCCCGTCTGCCGCATGCTGCGCGCCACCCGCTCGACCAAAGCTTCGTGACTGTCGAACGCCGCCCGGTTGCGGGCGGTCGTGGCCGCCAGGAGCGCCACGCCCGTGTCGGTGACGCGCAGCGTTTCGAAGCCGTTCGCGCAGCGCACGCGCTCGGCCATGCCGGCGGCGAGCAGGTCGACTTCCAGCGCATCCTGGCAGGGCCAGCCGGCCGAGCGGTAGATGTCGCGCAGGCGGCGCGCATGGTGTTTGCCGAGTTCGGGAAGGGAAGACATGGCATCAAAAAAGGACAATGAAGCCGGACGATTATGCCACTCGCGCACGATGGCGGATTGCGCGGCGGCACCGCTAGCCTCTAGACTGTGGTGACGATTCGCGCCTGGAGCGCGAACAGGCGTCACGTCCGGCCGCAATACGGCGCGCAGGGCTGTTGACCCCCGCCAGGAGACAGTTGGAGATGGATAAGAAAATGACGGTCGGCATTATCGGTGTCGGCATGATGGGCCACGGTATCGCCACGAATATCGTCAAGGGGGGCTATGCGCTCACCTTGCTCGACCATCCCGGCAATCAGCCGGTGGACGATCTGGTCGCAGCTGGCGCCACGCGTAGCGATAGCGCTGCGGCCATCGCGCGCGACACCGACGTGGTGATCTTGTGCGTCACCGGCACGCCCCAGGTTGAAGATGTACTGTTTCGCGCCGGTGGGGTGCTCGAAGGCCTGACGCCCGGCACGATCGTGATCGACTGCTCGACCGCCATTCCGTCTTCCACCTTGAAGATTGCCGAAGCGGTGAGCAATGCCGGGGGGCAGTTTCTTGATGCGCCCATGACGCGCACGCCCAAGGAAGCTGCTGAAGGGCGCCTCAATCTGATCGTGGGCGGCAGCCCCGAGCTGTACGAGACCTGCCTGCCGCTGCTGCAAACCTATGCCGAGAACATCACGCATGCCGGCCCCGTGGGCGCCGGGCATCGCATGAAGCTCCTGCACAACTATGTGTCGCTGGGCTTTTCGGCGGTATTGGCCGAAGCGGCGGCGTGCGCACGCCGTGCCGATATCGATCCCGCCGTCTTCATGGACATTCTCGCCAAGGGCGGGGGCGACGGCGTGGTGCTGGGCCGGCTGCGCCCCTACATCGAACATGGCGACAGCTCGAGCTTCCGCTTTTCGGTCGCCAATGCGTTGAAGGACATGGGCTACTACACCACGATGGCCGAAGAGGCCGGCGCCGCGCATCTCACGGCCACGGCAGTACGCGACACGTACGCACGCATCAACGATGCCGGCATGGCGAACTCCCCGATTCCCGAAATGATCGGCGAACTTGCCTCGCCCAGCCGCAAGTAAGCAGGCATGGGCCGCTGCAAAGCGGCCCGCTGCGCCGCGCGTGCGGCCCGCCGTTCATGGCGGTAGTGCCGCGTCGTCATCCACAGTTGGCTTACCGCCCGATAGAACATACGCTGGCCCCGTGAGCGTCCCATCGGGGGCAGGGTCAGTGGCAGCTGCAGTCGTTCAGGCCCTGCAGGATGCCGCATTCGCCGGCATTGCTGGTGCCCGGGCACATCTCGCGCAGCGCGGTCAGGTGCGACTTCAAATGCACGAGTTCGGCCATTCGCATGTCGACCTGGCGAATGTGGGTGTCGAGCAACGTATTGATATCCGAGCACCCTTCGTCCGGCGTATCGCGAAAATGCAGCAGCGTGCGCACCTCGTCCAGTGTCATATCCAGCGACCGGCAGTGGCGGATAAAGCGCAGGCGCTCGATGTGCGGCTCGCCATATAGACGGAAATTGCCGTCGCTGCGTAGCGGCTCGGGCAACAAACCTTCTTTTTCGTAAAAGCGGATGGTGCCCACGCCGCACTCGGTGCGGGTGGCCAATTCGCCGATCTTGATCGTCATAACCGGGCTCCGTGAGGGGAATTGAAGGGGCGTTGGAAGAGGGCGTTAAAAAAAGGGGGGCGTTGAAAGGGGCATTGAGGGGCCGCCCGGTAATCGTCGCCGCAGCGCTTGACTCTATAGTAGCTTCAGGGTTTCCAATCGAATAGACCGCTTTGCACTGGAAAGGTTCTTCGATGCCCACCCCCACCCGTCACGACCCGCACGATCACGCTCGCCGCCCTGCGCCCGGTGCGGAAGAGCCCGCGCATGCGCAAGCGGACGATCATGGCCATAACGCCGGCGTCCCTGCCGCTCACAATCACGCCAGCCATGATCACGCAGCTCACGATCACGCGGCTCACAATCACGCAGCAGATGCCTGCTGCGGCCACGATCACGCGCCGGCAACCGCCGCGCCGGTGGACGTTACCGCAGCTGCTGCCGCGCTGGCCGCGACGGCTGTGGGTACGGTGACGGTGTTACGGATTTCGGGCATGGATTGCCCGACCGAAGAGGGCCTGATCCGCAAACAGCTCAATGGCCGCCAGGATGTGCATGCCATGGATTTCAACTTGGTGAGCCGCACTTTGGCCGTGGATCACGTCGACGACGCGCTGCCGGCCATTCAGGCTGCGTTGGCCGATATCGGCTTGCCGGGGCAGATCGTCGGCAGCGAAGCCGATCCCGGCGACCATGCCGGTCACGCGCTGCCGATCTGGCGCCTGGCGGTATCGGGCGTGGCGGCGATCGCCTCCGAAGCCGTGTATTGGGCCACGGGCGGTAATTCGTGGGTGGTCATGGCGCTCGCCGCCATCGCGATCCTCACCTGCGGGCTGAGCACCTACAAAAAGGGCTGGATCGCGCTGCGCCACTTCAATCTCAATATCAATGCCCTGATGGCGATCGCCGTTACCAGCGCGGTATTGATCGGCCATTGGCCCGAAGCGGCGATGGTGATGGTGTTGTTCACGATCGCCGAAATGATCGAAGCCAAGTCGCTCGACCGGGCGCGCAACGCCATTCGCGGTTTGCTGGCGCTCACGCCCGAGGTGGCCACGGTCCAGGATGCGCAAGGCGCGTGGACCGACGTGCCCTCGGCAGAGGTGGCCATTGGCAGTCTGGTGCGCGTGAAACCGGGCGAGCGGATTGCGCTGGACGGGGAAGTGGTGGAAGGGCGGTCGGCCGTCGATCAGTCGCCGATCACCGGCGAGAGTTTGCCGGTCGACAAGACCGTGGGCGACGTGGTGTACGGCGGCACGATCAACGCCTCGGGCGCGCTGACGTTCCGCGTGACGGCGGTCGCGCGCGATTCGACGTTGGCCCGCATTATCCATGCGGTGGAAGCCGCACAAGGCAGCCGCGCGCCCACCCAGCGTTTCGTGGACCAGTTCTCGCGCATCTACACGCCGGCCGTATTTGCCGTGGCGATTGCAGTGGCTGCCGTACCGCCCCTCTTCATGGGTGCGGATGCGTTTACGTGGATCTATCGCGCCCTTGTGCTGCTGGTGATCGCCTGCCCGTGCGCCCTTGTGATTTCAACGCCTGTGACCATCGTCAGCGGCTTGGCGGCGGCGGCGCGGCGAGGCATTTTGATCAAGGGCGGGGTGTACCTCGAAATGGGTCACACGCTCAAAGTATTGGCGTTGGACAAGACCGGCACCATCACGCGTGGCAAACCGTCGCGCACCGATGAGGTGTTGTGGGGTGACGATCCGGCACGCGCCGCGCAACTGGCGCACAGTTTGGCGGCACGCTCCGACCACCCGGTATCCAAAGCGATCGCGCAGGCAGCCGACGAATCGGGAAGTCATGCGTTGCCGGTCGACGATTTCGAAGCCTTGCTCGGTGTGGGCGTGCGCGGCACGATTGCCGGGGTGACGTACACGCTGGGCAGTCGCCGGCTGTTGTCCGCCACGGAGGAGGGGCGGGCAACTGCGACGGCTGCAACGACTGTGAACGCGAATGCCGCGATCGGCGTGGCCGGAAGGTCGTCCGCAGAACTCGAGAAGCAAGTCGAAGCGCTCGAATCGCAAGGCAAGACGGTGGTGTTGCTCACCCAAGGCAGCCAGGTGCTGGCGCTGTATGCCGTGGCCGACACGATCAAGGAAGCAAGCCGCGAGGCCATCGCGGATTTGCATCGATTGGGCGTGAAGACCGTCATGCTCACGGGCGACAATCCCCACACGGCACGCGCGATCGCTCGCGAAGCGGGCATCGACGAGGCGCTCGGTGGGCAAATGCCCGAAGACAAGTTGCGCTACATCGAAGCGGCCGCCAAAACTGCGGGCGGACGTGTGGGCATGGTGGGCGATGGCATCAACGATGCGCCGGCGTTGGCACGGGCCGACATCGGTTTCGCAATGGGTGCAGCCGGCACCGATGCCGCGATCGAAACGGCCGACGTCGCCATCATGGACGACGATCTGCGCAAGATTGCGCGCTTCATGCGCATGTCGCGGGCGACGGCCAACGTGCTCAAGCAAAACATCGCGTTCGCGCTGTTGATCAAAGCGGTATTCGTGGCGCTGACGTTCAGCGGTCAGGCGACCATGTGGATGGCGGTATTTGCCGATATGGGCGCCAGTTTGATCGTGGTGTTCAACGGACTACGGCTGTTGAAAACGGCGTAACGACGCGGCTCGAAAATGGCGCCAAAACCCGCTCTGCATTCAGGTGTGCCGAGCGGGTTTTTTTGAGCTCCGAACATAGCCTATGGCATATCTCTAAGCTGTTGCTATAAAAGGAAAATTTCGATTTTCAGCCAAATGCATGAGGGCGTCAGGGATACTGCAAAAACCGCTGTTTTTGCGTGCTAAACTCGCGCCTCGTATTTGGGGAGTAGCCGGCTTCCGATCCCCGGAAGCGCTCGTGTCAACATACTCGGTGTACACAACACTGTGGTGCGAGCAACTGATTCAGGTTGGCGAGACCAATGGCGTGCGGACGCGACGTAGGTCGGGGTGCGTCCTGTGTGCCTTGGTTTTTCATGCCCGATCTGGAAGCACTTACCATGAACCTCGCATCAACCCTGTTGCTGGCGCTCGCCATGTCTACAGACGCTTTCGCTGCGGCGATCGGCAAAGGCGCCACCTTGCACAAGCCGCGTTTGCGCGAAGCGCTGCGCACCGGTCTCATCTTCGGCGTGATCGAAGCCATCACCCCGGTGATCGGGTGGGCCTTCGGTCTGGCCGCCTCGCAGTACGTGGCACGCTTCGATCATTGGATCGCATTCTGTCTGTTGGCCGTACTCGGCGTGCGCATGATCCAGGCAGGCCTCACCGCGCCAAAGCAGGAAGCGGAAGAAAAACCCCAGCGCCATTCCTTCGCCGTTCTGGCTGTGACGGCCTTCGCCACCAGCATCGATGCGATGGCGGTCGGCGTCGGCTTGGCCTTCATCGACGTGGACATTTTGCCCACAGCCGCGGCCATCGGTGTCGCCACCATGCTGATGGTGACGGTTGGCGTGATGCTGGGCCGCGTGCTCGGCAACATTGTGGGCCGGCGCGCTGAAGTCGTCGGTGGGGTTATCCTGATCGGCATTGGCGGATTGATCCTGTTCGAACATTTGACGGCGCCCGTCGTGGCGGGTTGATCGCTCGTTCAGGCCGATTCGCGTAAGCCCCGTCTCGCCCTCACGTTTCTCGCTTTGCCCATGTCGCCATCCTGTCTTTCACGCCGCACGCCGCGCATCCGTTTCGGATCGCGCGGCGTGATGCTGCGCGTGGCCGGCGGACTGGCGTTGCTGTGCATCCTGCTGCGCGGATTTATTCCGTCCGGCTACATGCCCGATCTGGATCAGTCGCGCGAGCGATGGTTTGCGCTCGTGCTGTGCGCCGGCGCGGGACCGATGCCGATGCCCGTGGCGATGTCCATGTCCATGCCCATGGCGACTGGAGATCACGGCGCGGCTGACTTGGGACATGGCGCGGCCGACATAGGACATGGCGCGCATGGCGCTGCGATGGCCAACGCGCATCCCGTGGCGGATGTCGATATGGATCCGGTCGCGAATGCCAGTGCGGATCCCGTCGCCCATTCCGACGCGGATGCCGGCGACCCGCATCACGACACGATGATGCATGCCGGCCAGGATTGTCCGTTTGCCGTGGCGGCCGTGCAGCCGTTCGTCGGCGGCGTCCCGGCGGTATCGACGCTGACGGTACCGGTGCGCGTGGTGCAACTGGCGCCGGTGCCACCGTCGCAACACATCTTGCCACCCCCGCGCGCGCCGCCCCTCGGCTCGCGCGCGCCTCCTTCGATCACCGTTTGAATGCGGTCTTCGCGACGGCCTTGTGCCGTGGCGAACATTCCATGCCGCACGCGTGTGCGGCATATCGGTTATCGAGGATTCTTCATCATGCAACCCACTGCCGATTCGACCATCGCGGATGCGCCGCGCACGGGCGACATCTATCGTGCGGTCTGGCGCTGGCATTTCTATGCTGGCTTGCTTGTACTGCCTTTTCTCATTTTGCTCGCCGTCACCGGTGGGCTCTACCTCTTTCAAAAAGAGATCGACGGCTACTGGTATCGCGATCTCAAAACGGTGGCGGTGCGCGATCAGGCACCGCTGCCCGCGTCGCAACTGCTCGCCGCAGCACGCGCCGCGCAGCCGGGCGAAGCGGGCCGATACACGCCGCCGGCCACCCCCGCGAGCGCTGCACAGGTGCTGATCCGGGCGCCCGACGGCGAACGCCAGATCGTTCACATCGATCCGTATGACGCGCGCGTGCTGGGCACATTGCCTGACAAAGGCACGATCATGGGTGTGATCCGGCGCTTGCACAGCCTGGATTACTTCGGCCCCATCGCCAACGGTGCGATCGAAATCGCCGCGGGCTGGACCATCATGCTGGTGTTGACCGGCCTGTATCTCTGGTGGCCGCGCGGCCGGCGTGCCGGCGTGATCACCGTTCGTGGCACGCCTTCCAAACGTGTGTTCTGGCGCGATGTGCACGCCGTGGGCGGATGCGTGCTGGCGGTGTTCATTTTGTTCCTGGCCACCACCGGCATGCCGTGGTCGCTGGTGTGGGGCGGCAAGGTCAATCAATGGGCCAACGGCAGCAACTTCGGCTATCCGGCGGGGGTGCGCGTGGCTGTGCCGATGTCGGACGAACATCTGGCGCATCAAGGCCATACCAGTTGGACCATGGAGCAAGCGAAGATGCCGATGTCGTCGGCGCCACCCGCCGATGGTGCGGCGTTCGGGCTGGATCGGGCGGTCGCCACGTTCAAGCAACTGGGACTGGCGCCCGGCTATGCCATTGCGCTGCCCAGCGGTCCCAATGGGGTGTACACCGGATCGGTTTATCCCAACGACTTGTCGCAGCAGCGCGTGGTGCATCTGGACCGATACACCGGCCGGGTGCTGTTGGACATGGGTTATGCCGACTACGGCCCATTGGGTAAGGGGCTTGAATGGGGCATCAACGTTCACATGGGTCAGGAATTCGGTCTGGCAAATCAGATTGTGCTGGCCCTGGTGTGCGCGGGCATCGTGCTCTTTTGCGTGGCCGCCGGCACGATGTGGTGGATGCGCCGCCCGGTCGGCAGTCTCGGCGTGCCCGCGCCGCCTGCCGATCGTCGGGCGCTACGCGGCGTGCTCACGCTCTTGGTCGTGGGCGGCATCATTTTTCCGTTGATGGGCGCGTCGCTGGTGGTGATGTGGTTGATCGACCGCGTGGCAACACGCCCTGTTCGGGTGGCAGCTACTGTGCGCTGACGCGCCAGATCCGGTTGCCCGTATCGTCGGCCACCAGCAGGGCACCTTGGGCGTCCTGCACCACACCGACCGGGCGCCCGTAGGTTTCGCCCGTCTTGGCGTCAGCCATGAAGCCCGTCAAGAAGTCCTGGGCCGCACCGCTGGGCTTGCCATCCTTGAACGGTACGAAGACGACCTTGTAGCCGACGAAAGTGCTGTTGTTCCACGATCCGCGCTGGCCCACATACGCGCCCGAGCGATAGGCTTGCGGGAAGGCATCGCCACGATAGAACGTGAGCCCCAGCGATGCGGTGTGCGCGCCCAAGGCGAAATCGGGGGTAATCGATCGTTCGATGAGCTCGCGGCCTTCGCCCTTCAGGCGCGGATCGGGATGCTTGCCCCAGTAGCTGTAGGGCCAACCGTAAAAGCCGCCGTCCTGTACCGACGTGATGTAGTCGGGCGCGAGCTGGTCGCCCAGGTTGTCGCGTTCGTTCACGGCCGTCCACAGGGCGCCCGACGTGGGTTCCCAGTCCATGCCGTTGGGATTGCGCAGGCCTGCGGCAAACACCCGTTCGTTCTTGCCGTCGAGATCGGTCTCGAGAATGTTGGCGCGGCGCTTTTCCTCGTCCATGCCGTGCTCACCCACATTGGACGCCGAGCCGACGGAGATCAGCAGCTTGTTGCGATCCTTGTTCGTGGTCAGATTGCGCGTCCAGTGATTGTTGTAGCCGCCGGCCGGCAGCGTCACGATTTTTTCCCCTGCGGCATCGATGCGTGTTTGGCCTGCCTTGAATGGATAACGCATCACGCCGTCGGTGTTGCCCACGAAGAGCGCATCGCCGATCACCACCATGCCGAAGGGCTGATTCAGTCCGTCCAGCAACACGTGTCGTTCGTCGGCGCGGCCGTCGCGATTCGTGTCGCGCAACAAGGTGATGCGATCGGCGCTCCCGCCCGTGATGGTGCCGGACTTGCGTTGATTGCCCGACTTTTCGACGTCTTCCGGTTTCTCGGTGGCCTTCGGTTTGGTGCGCGCTTCGGCGACCAGCACGTCGCCATTCTCCAGCACATAAAGCCAGCGCGGGCTGTCGAGTTCGCCGGCAAACGAGGTGACCGTAAAGCCTTTGGGCGCCGAGGGCATCTTGCCTTCGGGCCACTGCGTTTGCGTCGAGAAGTTCTGCACTTTGTGCGAAGTGTCAGGGGTGGGCAGCGAGGGCTTGGCCCCGTAGCCGTCGGCGGCGGAGTAAGTCGTTTGCGCGGGTTGCGCAAGCGCCGGGGCGGCAAAGGCCACCCCCAGCGCGCATATCAACAGGGAGGGTTTCATTATTATTTCCAGTGCGAGCGGAACGCGCCGGAATGCAATCCACGTGCCCATTTCGGCGATATACATCCGCGCAACACCGCGACGAGAATGGGCTTGGAAAGTTCCCCTGAAAACAGAATGGCACGCGCGATGGGACTACACTGCCCGGGTCGATATTCGAAAATGGTTTGGCGATGCAGGACGTCTTGCGCGAAGAGCGGTTGCTGTTGATAGCGATCGCGGTCGGGGTGGCGAGCTTCGTGCTCGAACCCTATTTTCTGGATGCCGGACGCCCTGCAGCGCTCACCGCCGCGGCCATTCTGGTGGCCGCGATTCTCGCCGCGTCGATTCGTGTGGCGCATCATGCCGAGCGTCTGGCCGAGAAGGTGGGCGACCCGTACGGCACCATGATTCTGACGTTGTCCGCGGTGCTGGTCGAAGTCATCGTGCTGGGCATCATGATGATGCATGCACCGTCGCCCACGCTGGTACGCGACACCATCTATGCCGCCGTCATGCTCGATATCAACGGCATTCTCGGCCTGGCCGCGCTGATGGGCGGCTTAAAGCATGGTGAGCAGTCGTATAACGACGACAGCGCGCGCACCTACAGCGTGATGATCATGACGGCCATGGGCATTTCGATGGTCGTGCCGGAGTTCATCCCGCATACCGCCTGGCAGGCCTATTCAAGCTTCACCATTCTGGCGATGCTGTTGTTGTACGGCGCGTTTCTGCGGATGCAAACCGGGCCGCACAGCTATTTCTTCAGCTATAGCTATCCCGAAAAGAAGCGCCGGGTGCGCACGGATACTGCCGCGCAGCCGAGCCGCACGTTCACCATCGGCGTCATGGTGGGCGGCATTGCGGTGATCGGCTTCCTGGCCGAGATGATGTCGGCATCGCTGACTGAAGGGCTCGAGGGCACGGGTGCCCCGATGACCATCCTGGCCATCGTTGTCGCCGCCATCTCGGCCGGCCCGGAAATCCTGACCGCGTTGCGCGCGGCGCTGGCCAATCGCATGCAGGCCGTGGTCAATATCGCATTGGGCGCGTCGTTGTCGACGGTGATCTTGACGGTGCCGGTGATGGAAGCCATTGCGCTTTTCACCGGACAACCCTTTGAAATGGCCATGACGCCGCTGCAGACCGTAATGGTGTTCATCACGCTCATCGTGGCCGCCATCAACTTGAACGATGGGCAGACCAATGCGATCGAGGGCATGACCCACTTTGCGCTGTTCGCCACGTTTTTGATGCTGCTGGGATTAGGGTTGTAGTGCTTGTGCGAGCGTCTAGGGATCAACCCTAGAGAGGCTAGGATCAACCCTTAAGAGACGTCCAAAATCGGTAAGTGGGCATGCGGTTTGCACCCGCTCTCCGGCCCGGCGCTTTCAGCCGGATCGACGTTCTCTGAAATTATGCACACGTGCTACACCTTCGACACCGCGCATGGCCCGTTTCACATTTTGTTTGTGGACGCGCAATGGTGGCTGATTTATGACGGCGAATCGCTTGGGCGATACGCCACTCCTGAGCTCGCGGCCTGCGATTTGAGCAGCGGCGCGGTGCCGCTTTTGGCTGACGGCACCCGGGTATCCGAACTCGCCATTTCGGGCGATCTCAACTTCTGGCGCGCTGCCTTGGTGCGTTAGACAGGGGTGGATGTGGTGCGCGGCGCACCGATGCGGCGCACGGCGGTACCGCGGCGGCTCAATTTCCACACATGTGCCGGCGGCGCATTGGCAATCACGATGTCGACTTTACGGGCACGCAGGTCGAGCCGGTCCAGCACCCGGCGGCGCACCGGACAACGCACGCCGTAGGTAAACAGATAAAACGCAGCCGATGGGTGCATCAATGCGAAAGCGCTGCGCACGATGCGGATCTGCTGGCGCAGCGACATATTGAGCAGCGGCAGGCCGCAGACCGTGGCGCCTGCGATGCCATCGGCCAAAACGCCGCGCTCTACCAGCCGGCCGGCGTCCAGCCGATGCACTTCGGCCAAGGGGAAGTCGCGGGCGAGCGACGCGGCGAACGCGGTATCGAATTCGATCAACACCAAATCTTGTTCGGGAATACCGCGCTTGAGCATGGCGCGCGTAAACACGCCAGTGCCGCTGCCGAGTTCGATGACGCGACCGCAATCGGGATCGAGATGACGCGTGATCGCGTGGCCGAGTGCGCGGCTTGACGGTGCAATGGCCCCGATGCCCTGGGGATTGCTGCGCCATGCATCGTAAAACCGCAGCCGTTCGGCCAGCCACTGATTGCTGCGGGCCGCACGGTTGGCCGCCGAGCGCGCCGCGCCGCCTGCGGAGCCGAGCATGCGCATACCGGATGCACCGAGTTCAGCTAACGGGGCGCGCAACAGCTTGGCCTTCACGAACATGCGGTTCCTCCTGTCGATTCACATCAACGATAACAAATGGGGCGAGCGCGCACTGGTATGCTCCATCGCTTGCTCGCTTGCCCATAGTAAGCCAAACCCACGTTTCAATATGTTCACGACCTTATCCGTCGTCCTGCCCATCTTTGCCCTCATTCTTGTGGGCTATCTGTGCCGCTTGGGTGGCATCCTGGGGCCTTACGCCACCCGCGAAATCAATCGTCTGGTGGTGTATCTGGCGCTCCCAGCCTTGCTGTTTGACCTGGTCGCGCACGCGTCATGGGAAGCCCTGTATCAGCCGGGTTTGATCGGCGCCTTCGGGTTGAGTTGCATCATCGTTTTTGCCGCTGCGGTCGCTTGGGGCAGACGGCGCGGGCGCCCGCTGGCGGACGCCGCGCTCGACGGACTGAACGCCGCCTACGCGAATGTGGGTTTCATGGGCATCCCGCTTTGCGCCGCGGCGTTCGGCCCGCCCAGTCTGGCCGCTGCCACGCTCACCATCGTGCTCACGGCGTGCGTGCTCTTCGGCGGTGCGATCGTTTTGGTCGAGATCGGCTTGCAAACGGAACGCCGGCCTTGGGCGGTCGCTTGGCGCGTGACCCGGGCGCTCGCCCGCAACCCATTGCTGCTTGCCCCGCTCGCGGGTGCCGTGGTGGATGGGGCGGGCATTCCCTTGCCTGATGCGTTCGAGCGGTTCATCGACCTGCTTGGCGCGGCCGCGTCGCCGTGCGCCTTGATCGCCTTGGGCTTGTTTCTCGCCGACAGACGCGGTCAGGAAACCCGCCGCACCGATGGCGTGGCGCTCGTGGTGTGGGCAAAGCTGGTGGTGCACCCGGCGTTGACCTGGGTGCTGGCGCATTTTGTGTTCGGCTTGGCACCGATGCAAACCGCAGCGGTCACATTGCTGGCGGCCTTGCCCACGGGCACGGGTCCCTTCATGCTGGCCGAGTTGTATCGCCGCGACGCGGCCAGCACCTCGCGCTCGATTTTGATCTCCACATTGATGTCGGTGGTCACCGTTGCAGGCTTGTTGTGGGTGCTGGCGCGCACCCTTCCGTGACATCTCGCAGCGGCCGAATGTAAAGCCCATAGCGGAGGCTGCGCGCAGGATTAAACTTGCCGCTGCGGAGATGAGATGGCGATCGAAAGGCCGGTTGCCGGCGACTCCGCCGATCCTTCATCAACGTCTACTGGCTGCGTCACCGTGTCTCACTCCAAACCGTTCCTGATTGTTCAAGCGGGCGCTGCGCCCGACGATCTGCAAGCAGAATTTGGCGACATCCCCGATTGGTTCTGCCATGCACTGGGCGTCTTGCCCGATGCGGTCCAAGTGGTGCGGCCGTACGCGGGCGAGGTGTTGCCCGATCCCGCCACGGTGGGCGCGGCCGTGATTACCGGATCGTGGTCGATGGTCACGGATCGCGCCGATTGGAGCGAGCGCACGGCGGGCTGGATACGCGCCGCCATGGACGTCGAGATGCCCTTGCTGGGCGTCTGCTACGGCCATCAGCTCATGGCGCACGCGCTGGGCGGCGTGGTCGACTACCACCCCGCAGGTATCGAGCTCGGCCGGCGCACGATCAATCTGTTGCCGGCGGCTGCGGCCGATGAGGCCACCTGCGACCTGCCGGCTTCATTCCAGGTCAACCTCACGCACATGCAAACCGTGGCCGAACTCGCGCCGGGATCGATTGCGCTGGCTGCCTCCGATCACGATCCGCATCAGATCGTGCGCGTGGGGCCGCGTGCCTTGTCGGTGCAATTCCATCCCGAATTTCGTGCCGACATCATGGCTGCCGTCATCAAACGCCGCGAGGCCGAGCACCTCGCGCGCGGTTTGAATGTCTCTAAAATGCTCGCCGATGTGGGTCCCACGCCGCAAGCCCTGCAGATCCTGCGTGACCTCTGGTCGGCCTTGCCTAGCGCCGCAGCGCCCATGGCCAGCGTGGTCTGATTCGGGCGCTGCAGGCGTGGCAATGTCACTTTGAACTGTTGGGCGTGCGGGCGTGTTCCTTGCGCGGCAGTGTTGGATATCGCACGTCCGAGACCTTGGCGAGCGGCACGCAACCCGCGCGGCCGAATGGAAGAGGGCTCGGGTAGGATGAGCGACGACGCCCTGGCAATCGCCGCCGGCGAATTGTTTAAACGAATTTTGCCCACTGAAGGACCACCATGAGTACGATTGCCTGGCTGATGTTGATCGCCGCTGCATTGCCGTTTCTCGCCACCGGGATTGCGAAAGCCGGCGACAAGAGTTTCGACAATGACAACCCGCGCGCCTGGCTGCAGAAGCAAGAGGGCTGGCGCGCGCGCGCCAATGCCGCGCAGACCAACTTTTTTGAGGGACTGCCGTTTTTCTATGCAGCGGTGCTGTTTGCGCTGTATCGCAATGTGGATCTGCCGCAGTTGCGCAATCTGATGATTGCGTATGTGATCGCCCGGCTGGTGTATCTGGCGCTCTACCTTAAAGGCAAAGGCACGCTGCGCTCGGTCGTCTGGACGCTCGGGCTGGCGATCAATGTGGCGATACTGTTCAGCGGGGGCTGATCTGACGGATATAGAAAACCAACTGGCGCGGTGTTTGCACACCGCGCCAGTTGCGGGATTGACGCGTTCCGCGTAATCACTCGTCCAGCGTTACGTCGACGCAAGGCGAGAATTCGCCGGTTTCGGGGTCGAGAATGAACAGCAGCCCCGTAGCCACGCCGAAGTAGGCGCCGTGGAGCTGCAAGGTGCCGGCTTGGACGCGTTGGCTGATGTACGGAAACGTCATCAAATTCTGGATGCTGTGACCCACCACCGCCATTTCCAAGGCGCGGATATTCGCTTTGCGGTCGCCCGCGTTGCGGTCGAGCTTGTCGGCTACCGGCGCGATCTGCGACATCCATTTACCGATGAAGTCGCCTTTGGCCAACGGCTGGGCGCTATCGTAAAACGCACCGATGCCACCGCATGAGGCGTGGCCGAGCACGACGATGTGCTCGACGTTCAGCCCGTTGACCGCAAATTCGATGGCGGCGCTCACGCCGTGATAAGAGTCGGTATCAGGTTCGTAGGGCGGCACCAGATTGGCCACGTTGCGTGCCACGAACAGTTCGCCCGGACCCACGTCGAAAATAGCTTCGGGCGATACGCGCGAGTCGCAGCAGCCGATCACCATGGTGTTGGGTTGCTGGCCTTTTTCGCCAAGCCGCTTATAACGGCTGCGTTCGCTTGGAAAGCGGCCGTCGAGAAACGCTTGATATCCCTGCTGTAAACGTTCGGGAAGCATTGTCGTTCGGTCCTCCGAAAAGATAAGTCGTGTTCGGGCAAATCGCGCCCGAACCCACAATTTTACCTGTTGTGGATGACAATACCCTGGCGGGTTTACGCCATGTTCTCAATATCCACATCGGGATAATGGCGGCGAAACACGGTTTCGCCCATCGCAACGAGTTGGGCGCGAATCTGTGCGTCGACGTGTGCACGAAACGGGCGCAGCATCGCTGCATGATTCTGGGGGGCGTCGATCAGATCGAGCGCGGCGGCCACCGCCTCGACCGTGGCGAGCCCGTCCATACGGGGCGACTTGCGCAGCCGGTAAGCCGACACCGCTGCGGGCGCCAGGCCGAACCGGGGGAGGGCAAGCAAGGCGGGATGGTTACGCAGAATGCCAGCGGCGTGTTTCCACGTGCCGTCCAACACGACCAGTGTGAGCGGTACTGAAGCCGGCTGCGCAGCGTCGATAGGTGCGTCGTAATTAGGCGTACTTGCATCCTTGCTGGCAGATGGAGGCGCCAAGTACGCTGCGTCGTCAGGCGCGCGTAAAGCCGCAGCTGTCGCATCGGCATCGGCAGCAGCGGGATCGTCGGCGTCGGCCGGATAAAGCAGCAGCGATTGCCGTCCGGGAATCGTCCAATCCTGAGGCGCAAAGGTGGGCCGGCTGACGATTTCTGCATGGCGCAACCCCAAGGCCACCCACCGCGCCGTGTTCAACGCATGTTTGCTTTCGCGCGGATCCTGCAGCACGCGTACCGGCGTGCGGTTATCGATTGGGGCCACGAGCGCGCACACGCATTGGGCCATCAGCAGCGCGCAGCGAGGGCAGCGGGCGCGCATGCGTTCAGACCTCGTCGTCGATATCTTCGGCCTTGCGGCGTTTTGCGACGCGCACCTCCACGTGGCGCAGCACGGCGAGCACGAAAAGCGCGAAGAGGGTGCTCAATATTGCCGTCATTTCACGGCCCATGCCGGCCGCGACGCCAATGGCCGCCGTCATCCAGATGCTGGCCGACGTGGTCAAGCCCTTGATGCGGCGTTCGTCGCTCAATTTGATGATGGCGCCCGCACCCAGAAAGCCGATGCCGGCCACGATTCCTTGCAGCACGCGGCTCAAGTCTTCGATGCGCATGCCGCTTTGTGCCGGCACCAGCACAAAAAGCGCGGCACCCAGGGCGACCAGGATATGCGTGCGCAACCCGGCCGGCTTGCCGCTCGCCTCGCGCTCGTAGCCGATGATGCCGGCCAGTACGCCGGCCACCGTCAGGCGCACGATGATGCGCACCGCTTCACCGATATCGGTGATATCTGAGAACTCTTGCGCCAGCGCGGCGCGGACGATGTCCCAAGTATCCGTCATATGGAAACGCTCCGTTGATCGGTTCGACGTTCATCCGTCTGATGTTGTGCAACCTCAATACACCTGCCGGTATGATGACGCGAATCGAAAATTCTGCGGGATATGCCCATGTTGTTGCGCGATGCGGTCGATGCCGACGTACCCGGTATTGTGGATATCACGAATCATGCCATTCTTCACACGACGGCGCTCTGGACCGAAACGCCGGTCACGAACGAAATTCGCCAGCGATGGATGGATGACCGCCGCGCACGCGGTTTTCCCGTGATCGTTGCCGCGGACGGCGAGGCCATTTTGGGCTTTGCCTCTTACGGTGATTTTCGTCCGTTCGAAGGCTTCGTCAATACCGTCGAGCACTCGGTTTATGTGCGGCCTGACGCACAGGGCCGCGGCCTGGGACGGCAGTTGCTCGGCGCGGTAATCGATCGCGCGCGTGCGGCAAATCTGCATGTGATGGTGGCGGGCATCGAGGCGCAGAATGCGGCGTCGATTGCCTTGCACTTGCGCGCGGGCTTTGTGCAAACCGGATTGATGCCGCAAGTGGGCCGCAAGTTCGGCCGCTGGCTCGATCTGGCGTTTCTGCAGAAGAACTTGCACGACGTCTGAGGCATAGAAACAGGCGGGCGCAGGTAGGTTGCTTGCTCCCCTAAGTGTTCTTGATTGCCGACGCAGCGCATCATGGCCTCGCGGCGATCCGATTGCAGGTGACCGGGCGATCGCTGCGCCAGCGTTGCCACATGCGCCTTGGCGAAGCGGTCGTTGAGGCCGTCAAGCCGCAGACTGCGCTGCCACGAAGTCCGCCACTGCCGCATTGAATACGCGCGGGTTGCCCAGATTCATGCCGTGCGACGACCCGGCGATCGTCAATCGCGCGGCTTGCGGCAACAGTCCCTCAAGACGATCGAGGGTGGCCGGATAGGGTTGTGGGCTGAGTGCGCCGCCCACGAGCAACACCGGCATGGCCAGCGATTGAACCGTGGCCGCGTCCAGTTTGAAGGGCGGCTCGGCGGTCTGCGCAGACAGCGTCGTGGCGTTTTCCCGCACCATCTCCTGAAACCACGGCACCATGCGACGCCAGGTGTCGGGCCCGCTGACCGCATCGATGAAGAGCGCCAGGCCGGCATCCACGTCGCCGTTTTGAATCAACGCCATGGCGTCATGCCGAAACCCGCCGCGCGGATCGCTGTGATCGGCCAAGCCCACGCCGGGATCTGCCAATGCGAGCGTGGCGATGGCTTGGGGCGCCAGCACAGCCATTTGCAAGGCCACGCTGCCGCCACGAGAATGGCCCACCACATGTGCAGGGCCGGCCGCCAGATGATCGATCAGGCCAAGCAGGTCGTGCGCATGGCGATCGATCGAAAACGGCCCGCATTCCGGGTTCCATTGGTGCGGCCAGTAATGCCGCAGGTTCACGGCCACCACCCGATGGCTGCGGCTCAAGGTCACGATCTGCGATTTCCAGTACCTGCAGTCGCAAAGCGAGCCGTGCACCAGCAGGAGCAAGGGCCCGGTGCCGGTATCGGTGTACGTCAGCGTGTAATCGGGCAGCGCGTAATGGTGAAGGTCGGGCGTAAAGTCGGCGCGCATGGCAGGAATGATCGGCTGTGGCCGCGTGAAGTCGAACCGTGATTTTAACGGTCTGGCCGAAAGGCCTCCGCGATACACTTGGGCCCATGAACGAACTCGCCTGGCTTTGGATTCCCGTCACCCTTTTTGCCGCCGCTGCGCAGGCGGGTCGCAATGCGGTGCAACGCAGTCTGACCGAGCGGTTGGGTACGCTGGGAGCCACCCAGGTTCGATTTTTGTACGGGTTTCCGTTTGCGCTGCTTTTCCTTGCCATCGTCACGCATCTCACGGGCGACGCGTGGCCCAGCGTCAACACCCGCTATCTTCTATTTGCAACCGGTGGCGCGGCCGCGCAGATTGCCGCTACCGCGCTCATGTTGGCGGCAATGCGTGAGCGCGCCTTCGTGGTCGTCACCGCCTGGACCAAAACCGAGCCCATCCAGGTGGCGGTATTTGCGCTGGTGGTGCTGGGCGATCCGCTATCGATCTGGAGCATCGCCGGGATCATCGTGGCCACCGTGGGCGTCGTGCTGATGTCCACCAAGCCGGGCATGGGGGCGCAAGCCTTTTCCGACTGGCGTCCGGCGGTGTTCGGTATCGCTTCGGGCGCCTTCTTCGCGTTTTCGGCCGTGGGTTTTCGCGGCGCCATTCTCACTCTGGAAAGCGGCTCGTTCGCAATGCGCGCCAGCTATACGCTGGTGTGGTCGCTGGGCATTCAGGTCACGATGCTGGTGGCGTGGATGGTGTGCTTCAAACGATCGTTGATCGGCCCCTGCTTGCGGGCGTGGCGCACGTCGCTCTTGGGCGGTCTGCTCGGCGCGAGCGCGTCCCAGGGCTGGTTTCTCGGCTTCGCGCTTACGGCGGCGGCCAATGTGCGCACGCTGGGCCTGGTGGAGGTATTGTTTGCCCAGATGCTGTCGCGACGCATCTTCGCGCAATCGGCAAGTCCGCGGGAGTTGGGCGGCATCCTGCTGATCGTGGCCGGTGCCGTCGTGATCGTGATCACGGCTGTTACGGCTTAAGTTCGGAAGTGGGCAGGGACGGCGAGGGCAGAGCTTTCTCGGCGGTTGCCACGCCTCATGATGTCGCCTACCCCGACCGCGCGCGGTGCCGTTCGCCGCAGTTTTCAAAAGACGATCGTTCGCGCATCAGAAGAAGATCTCCCTTGCTTCAAAAGGAAGGCCTCCTCGCGTCAAAAGAAGATCTCCCTTGCGTCAGAAGGTGAGCCTCCTTCCTTCAGCAGGAGTGCCTCGTTGCTTCAGAAGAAGATTTCCTCGGTCCAGAAGAAGATCTCCCACGCTTTAGACGATCTCCCATGCTTTAGACGATCCTCCCACGCGGCGACCGCTCAAACAAAAGGGACGAGCCGTCTAACGGTTCGTCCCTTGATCTTTCTGAGTACAGCAGCGTTTGCCGCACCAGCGTCTACTGCACCAACATTTACCGCACCAACATTTACTGCACCTGGATTTACTGCAGCAGCGTCAGGCGGTTTTTGGCCGTGCTGGCAGCGGGCGACGACGGATAGTCGCGCACGATGCGTTGCAGCGTGGTTTTGGCGCCGGCGCGGTTGTTCGTTTCGATCTGGCTGCCGGCAATCACGAGCAAGGCATCGGGTGCACGCTCGTTGTTGGGCGATTGCTCGACCATTTGCTGCATCTGGGTGATCGCACCCTTGAAGTCCTTGGTGGCGTAACGGCTGCTGCCCAGGTAGAACTGCGCCGTCGGTTTGAGCGGGCTGTTCGGATAGGCAGACACGAAGCCGGTCAGCGCATCGCCTGCTTCCTTGTAGCGACCAGTGCGAAACTGGTCGATTGCGGCATCGTATGCCGCCTGTTCTTGAGGATCGTTGGCGGCGGGGCCATTGGCCTGCTGCTGTTGCTGCGATTGCTGATTGGCGCTCGGCTGCTGGCGCGACACCAGTTCGAGCTGCTCACGCAACTGCATCACTTCTTGCTGCATGGACTGCATTTGATCGGCCAATTGCAGGCGGGCACGCGCATTCTGCTCGTTCATCTGCTGCACTTGCTGGCGCAGATCAAGAATGGCTTTGCGCGCTTCATCGTCCGAGAAAGCGTGCGCGGGCGCACTGGCGAGCATCACGGCCAAAGCCGCGGCAATAGTCAGGGGGCGAAACGACTGGAAGGAAACGTGCATAGTCATCCGGGAGCTAAAAAGTAAAAAAGCGTCGGAACGATCTTAGACCGTTCCGACGCGCGTGGGGCATTTCCTGCTACGCGACCTGCTTAACGCTGATAGACGATATCAGCGCGGCGGTTTTCGGCGTAATCAGATTCCGACGAACCCGTCGACGTCGGCTTTTCCTTACCGAAGCTGATCGTCTCGATTTGCGAGTCGTTCACGCCCAGCAAGGTCATCATGCGACGCACTGCGTCCGCACGACGTTGGCCCAGAGCCAAGTTGTACTCAGCGCCACCGCGTTCATCGGTATTGCCTTCGACTTTCACGCGCTGTTGGCCATTGCCGGCCAAGTAGCGAGCGTGCATTTCGACGAGGCTGCGGTACTGGTCGGAAACCGAGTAGCTGTCGAAGTCAAAGTACACCGAGCGCTGTTGCGCCAAGGGGCTCTGCGGGTTGAAGGGGTCCATGACTTGGCCGGACGAACCGCCCATTCCTGAACCTGTGCTGCCGCCAGCGTTACCGGCTTGATCGTCCAGGGGGACGGAGCTGCAAGCCGCCAGGGTTGCTGCAAATGCGGCGATGGTAAAGCTTTTGGCAATGCGCGATCTCATGATATTTCCTTTGTGTAAAGAGAGTCACACGTGTTTTATCGGGTAAAAGGGCCCCAAGTTGGTTCACGTATTTCCCCGTTCAGTACCGAAAGCGTCTGACGAACACGTCCATCGCTCGAGACCCCTGCCAGCACCCCGCGGCCACCTTGCGAAGCGGCATAGAGGACTTGCATGCCATTGGGAGCGAAGCTCGGGGACTGATCGTCACGACCATCAGTCAACAAGGTTTCGGTTCCGCTGGCCAGGTTCAACGAAGCGATCTTGAACGCGCCATCTCGTCTTGCAACGTACAGCAGCGTCGATCCATCGGGGGAAATTCGGGGTGAGATGTTGTAACTTCCGTTAAAGGTGATCCGCCGCGCATCGCTACCGTCGATACCGACTTGGTAGATTTGCGGGCCGCCACTGCGGTCGCTGGTGAACATCAAAGAACGTCCGTCGGGGGTAAACGCCGGCTCGGTGTCAATCCCCGGGGAGCGCGTCACACGGCGTAAATTCTGGCCGCCGGCGCTCAAAGTATAGATTTGCGAGAGGCCGTCGCGCGTCAGCGCAACTGCCAGTTGGCTACCGTCGGCCGACCAGGCCGGGGCGCTGTTATTGCCTTTGTAATTTGCAACAGGCACGCGCGCGCTGGTCGCCAGCGTGTGCGAATAAACAACAGGCTTGCCGGACTCGAAGCTCACATAGGCCAGCTTCGACCCATCGGGGGCCCAGGCGGGCGAGATGATCGGCTCACGCGAGCGCAGGGCGACTTGCGGGTTCTGACCATCGGCGTCTGCCACTTGCAATTCGTAGGTGTCGCCACGCTTGAGCACGTAGGCGATACGGGTCGAGAACACGCCGCGCACGCCGGTGATCTTTTCGTAGATGCGATCGGCGATCTGGTGCGAGACGCGGCGCAGTTCCTGCTCGGTGCCCGAGAAGGCCACGCCGTCCAACTGGCCCTTCTTGACCGTATCGGCCAAGCGGAAGCGCACGTCGTAGCGGCCATCGGCCGAGCGGGTGATGCTGCCGTACGAAAGGAAGTCGGCGCCACGGCCACGCCAGTCGTCATGCGCGATCTGCGAGTCGACCGTCAAGCCGGAATTGGCGGCGCTGATCAGGCGGAATTGACCGGTGCGGGTCAGGTCGGCGCGGATGACTTCGGCGATGGCACGGCCATGGGCGTCGTCGCCCGCGAAGTCAGCGATCGCGATCGGGTACTGGGTTGCGCCGGTACCGGAAATGTCCACGCGCAACTGAGCGTGGACCGGCGTGGCAGCCAACCAGGCAGTCAGCAGCATCATCAGGCCGAGCGTCGCGTAAGCGCGCCACGTGCCGGCCATTCGGCGATATGCGGAACTCATAAGGGGTGTTCTCCTGTCAGTCGTACATTCTGTAGATCACGTCGATTACCGACTCGAAACTGCCTGTGGACGGCTTCGGGAACGGGTTGCATCGGCGGATACCGGTTTCGACGGCTCGATCAAAGCCAGCGTTGCCGGATGAGCGTGTCAGATTTACGCCTGCCACCTCACCGTTGGTACGCAACTGTACCCGGTATTCTGCCGTAGGATTGGCCGATCCGCTACGGGCAGGTGTGGGGAATTGCACACCTGGACGCACGCAAGCGCGAACTTTTGCGCCATAACCACTATCTCGACCGCCACCGGCCTGATTTCGGTCGGCCGTACCGCCCGGAAGACCGGCTGCGCCGAGCACGTCGCCACGCATCGCGTCGCGCAAAGCCTTGTCCGCAGCGGCCGCTTTGGCAGCCGCCGCTTTCTTCTCGGCGGCGGCTTTTTCAGCCGCTGCTTTTTCGGCAGCCGCCTTCTTTTCCACCGCCGCTTTCTCTGCTGCAGCCTTCTCTGCCGCGGCTTTTTCGGCCACGGCTGCTTTCTCGGCAGCTGCTTTTTCGACCGCTGCTTTTTCGGCAGCAGCCTTGTCGGCGGCCGCTTTTTTCTCGGCTGCGGCTTTCTTTTCGACTGCTGCTTTTTCAGCGGCCGCTTTCTCAGCGACCGCTTTTTCGTTGGCGGCCTTCTCGGCGGCTGCTTTTTCGGCAACGGCCTTCTGTTCTTTGTCTAAACGTTGTTTTTCTTCACGGGCAGCTTGTTGGCGAGCCTCTTCCACCCGTGCTTTCTCGCGCGCGGCCTCGGCGGCTTCACGGGCTTTCTCTTCCTGCTCGCGCTTCTTCTTTTGCGCTTCGAGCGCAATTTCAGGATCCGGCACGGCCTCGGGCTGCACCGCAGGCTTGGGCGGCGGCGTCGGGGCGGGTGGGGGCGTGGGCGCCGGTGCCGGTTCGGGCTCAGGCGCGGGCGTTGGGGGCGGCGGGGTAGGCGTCGGCGGCGTCGGCGTGGGTTCGGGTTGTGGCTCGGGTTCAGGCAGGGGTTCGGGCTTGGCGTCGGGCGAGACACCATCGGCCCAGAGTTCGACCTGAACCGGGCCCGGATTTTCGGTGTGCCAGTCCAGTCCGAAGAAGAGCACGATCACCAGCAGCAGGTGAACCGCGACCGCGAGCCCCAAGGCCTTGCGGTTGTCTTGGGTGGGCGGCGGTTCGGGCGGCGTGCCGTGTGGAGGGAGTGTGGGCGTCATGTCCTGGATAGTACGGATCGGGCAGCCACGAAGGCGGCCACGTCGCAGTCGCGCGTTAGCGCTTGACCGCCGGTTGCTGTTGGGTCGTGGGGCGCGGCTGATTGCCGCCGGCGCTCTGGTCGACCAAGAGTCCCAGGCGGGTCACGCCGCTGCCGCGCAGCTCGTCCATGACCTTCACGACCGACTCATAGGGCACTTTGCCGTCGGCGGCGATCACCACGGGGGTGGTCGCGGTAATGCGTGCCTTCACGGCCGAGATCAGGTCGCCGCGGGCGATATCCTGGGGCATGGCGCCGCCCTCGCGCATCCGCAGCGCAAGATTGCCGTCGGCATTGATCTGCACTTCGAGCGGGGTGGACGGCACTTCGGCCGCCTGGCCGACCGAGGGCAACTCGATCATGCCCGGCGTGACGAGCGGTGCGGTGACCATGAAGATGATCAGCAATACCAGCATTACGTCGATATACGGCACGACGTTGATATCGCTTTTCATCCGGCGGCCATGCCGGCTGTTTGAACGTACCGAGGGCATTAGCGCACCTGCCGTTGCAGAATATTCAGGAACTCGTCGACGAAGGCGTCGAAACGGATCGAAATGCGGTCGATGTCGTTGGTGAAGCGGTTATAGGCGACCACGGCGGGGATGGCGGCGAACAGGCCGATCGCGGTGGCGATCAGCGCTTCGGCAATACCCGGGGCCACGGCTGCAAGGGTTGCTTGCTGCATGTTCGACAGACCCATGAACGCGTGCATAATCCCCCAGACCGTACCGAGGAGGCCGATGTACGGGCTGACCGAGCCGGCCGATGCCAGAAAGTTCAGGTGCGATTCGAGTACGTCCATTTCACGCTGGTAGGCAGCGCGCATGGCGCGGCGCGGACCGTCGAGCACCGCAACGGGATCGTTGGGCGTGGAGCGACGCGCTTTCAGGAACTCGGTCATGCCGGCATCGAAGATGCGCGCGAGCGCGCCTTGTTCAGCGCGGCGGCTGGCCACGGCTTGCTGCAGCATCGAAAGATCGCCGCCCGACCAGAAGTCGTCTTCGAAGCGGCGGGTCTGCGTGGTTGCTTTGCGCAGCGCGAAGCGCTTGGCGAAGATGTACGTCCAGGACATGATGGAAATGCCGAGCAGCATCAGCATGATCAGCTGTACCGGAAGGCTGGCCTGGGTAATCAAAGAAAGCAACGACATGTCGCTGGTGACTGGCATGGTTATTCCTGAATGGATTTCAGTATTGATAGAACTTCTGGAGGAATCTCAGCTGGCCGCAGGCTTACCGCATCGACGCAACACACTTGGATGGTGCCTTCGGCGAGCAGTTCCCCGTCTCGTCGAGCGGCTTGCGCGAAGTGTATCGAAGCCCGGCCCAAACGGGTAATACGACTATGGATGGTCAACCTATCATCCAATCGGGCGGGTTTACGGTAGGCCATATCGAGCGCGTTGACCACGAAGATACGTTGCGTGGCTGCGCGCAGCTCCGATTGGAACACGCCGAGCTCCCGCAACCATTCGGTGCGGGCCCGTTCGAGAAACTTGAGATAGTTGGCGTAGTAAACGACGCCACCCGCATCGGTATCTTCGTAATAGACCCGGATGTCGAACAGCGCCTCGGCGGGCATTTCAGTCGGCATAAATATAAACAGGTTGCCCTACGCGCAAATTCAATTGAAACGCCCGACGTGAGGGGCCTACAGCGCCGCCAGCATGGCCAAAATGGTGTCGGCGGCCTCGGCGGGGGAAACCTTGGTAGCGGTTTCCTGACGACGAGCTTGCAATTCCACCACACCATCCTTCAACCCGCGTTCTCCAACTGTTACACGTAGCGGTACGCCGATCAGTTCCCACTCCGCAAACATCACGCCGGGGCGGGTGTCGCGGTCGTCGAGAATGACGTCCACGCCTTGTGCCGCAAGGGTCTCGTACAGTTGGGTGGCCGTGTCACGAACGGTTTCACTTTTACCGAATCCAACCGGGCAAATAACCACCTGGAAGGGCGCGATGGCCTTGGGCCAGATGATGCCGCGGGCGTCGTGGTTCTGTTCGATGGCCGCGCCAACGATGCGCGTGACGCCGATACCGTAGCAGCCCATCTGCAAAAGCGCCGGCTTGCCGGTGTCGTCCAGATAGGTCGCCTTGAGCGCTTCGGAGTACTTGGACCCCAGGAAGAACACGTGGCCCACCTCGATGCCGCGCTGGAGCGCCAGCTTGCCGGGGCCGTCCGGAGCCGCATCGCCTTCGACCACGTTGCGCAGGTCGACGGTGAATTCGGGTTCCGGCAGATCGCGGCCCCAGTTCACCCCGACGAGGTGGGCGTCGACGTGGTTGGCGCCGCAGATGAAGTCGCTCATATTGCCTACGGTGAGATCGGCGACCACACGCACGGGGAGGGTGGTATTGACCGGACCGAGATAACCCGGCTTGCAACCGAAGTGCGCGACGATTTCGCTTTCAGTGGCGAAACGGAAGCCGGCGTTCAAGCCCGGCACCTTGGCCGCCTTGATCTCGTTGAGCATGTGGTCGCCGCGCAGAAGCAGCAACCAGATCTGTACCTTGCCGGGTTCCGGTTCGGAGGCCAGCACGATCGATTTGATCGTTTGCTCGAGCGGCACGCCAAGGTGAGCCGCCACCTCTTCGCAACGGGCGGCGCCCGGCGTGGGGGTGTCGACCATCGGCGCCGTGGGTGCCGCACGTTGGGCGATCAGCACAGGCGCTTCAGCCAATTCGATATTGGCGGCGTACTGCGAGTCGGGGTTGTAGACGATCAGATCCTCGCCGGTATCGGCGATGACCTGGAACTCGTGGCTGCGCGTGCCGCCGATCGAGCCGGTATCGGCCGCAACAGCGCGGAACGTCAGCCCCAGGCGCGTGAAGATGCGCATGTAGGCGTCGTACATCCTGTCGTAGCTTGCCTGGGCCGACGCTTCGTCGCGATCGAAGGAATACGCGTCCTTCATCGTGAACTCGCGCCCGCGCATCAGGCCGAAACGGGGCCGGCGTTCGTCGCGGAACTTGGTCTGGATGTGATAGAAATTGACCGGCAGTTGGCGCCAGCTGTGAATTTCGTTGCGCGCGATGTCGGTAATGACTTCTTCCGAGGTCGGCTGCAGCACGAAGTCACGCCCGTGGCGGTCCTTGATGCGCAGGAGTTCTTGACCGTATTGCTCCCAACGGCCCGATTCCTGCCAAAGCTCGGCGGGTTGCACCACCGGCATGAGCAGTTCGATGGCGCCGGCGGCGTTCATCTCTTCGCGCACGATGGCCTCGACCTTGCGGATCACCCGCAAGCCCAAAGGCATATAGGAATAGATGCCGCCCGCAAGTTTGCGGATCATGCCCGAACGGGTCATGAGCTGGTGGCTGGCAACTTCGGCCTCGGAAGGCGCTTCTTTTAGTGTGTTTAGGTGATAGTTTGAGGCGCGCATAGTGTCAGTGGACGGCAGATACGTATAATCAGACGTCATTGTATTGAATTCGGTGGGGGTGGCCCATGCTCGATCGGGAAGGCTACCGCCCCAATGTCGGCATCATTCTCGTCAACACGAAAAACGAGGTCTTCTGGGGTAAGCGCATCCGGGAACATGCCTGGCAGTTCCCGCAGGGCGGCATCAAGTACGGCGAAAGCCCGGTGCAGGCGATGTATCGCGAACTTCACGAAGAAACCGGGTTGAAACCCGAGCATGTCCGCATTTTGGGGCGCACACGCGACTGGTTGCGCTATAACGTGCCGGATCATTTTGTCCGAAGGGAGTGGCGCGGCCACTACAAAGGGCAAAAACAGATCTGGTTTTTGTTGCGGCTCACAGGCCGCGACTGCGACGTGCGGCTGCGAGCCACGCAGCATCCGGAGTTCGACGCCTGGCGTTGGAGTCAGTACTGGGTGCCGTTGGACGCGGTGATCGAGTTCAAGCGCGACGTTTACACGCAAGCCCTGAACGAGCTGTCGGCGATCTTGTTCCGACGGCAACACGAGACGCGCTATTTGCGTCAGCGCGTTCATGGTCAGCGAAATTCCGAAGAAACTTCCGACGTTCAGGACGAACATGCGCGTATTGCTGGTTGAAGATGAACGCGATATGGCGTCATGGCTGGTGCGTGCACTGGCGCAAAGTGGTTTTTTGCCGGACCACGCCGCAGATGCGGCGAGTGCCGAGATGTTGATGGCGGACAATGATTATGAGGCCATCATCATGGATTTGCGGTTGCCGGATAAACACGGTTTGGTCCTATTGCGCGAAATGCGCGCCCGCAACGACCTCACGCCGGTGCTGTTGCTGACCGCGCAAGGCTCGTTGCACGACCGCGTGCGCGGTCTCAACATCGGCGCCGACGACTTCCTCACGAAGCCGTTCGCGCTTGAAGAACTTGAGGCCCGCGTGGCCGCGCTCGTGCGCCGCAGCCGCGGCCGCCAGCCGGCCCGACTGCACTGCGGTTCGCTCTCCTATGACGAGGAGAGCCGCGCGTTTTCGCTGGGCGACACCTTGTTGTTTCTCACGCCGCGCGAGCACGCCGCCCTGCATGCCTTGCTGGCGCGTAGCGGCTTTCCCGTCGAGAAGGTGCAACTGTTCGGCAAGGTGTTCAACCACGACAGCGAAGCCAATCCCGATGCGATAGAAGTCGTCTTGCATCGGCTGCGCAAAAAGCTCACAGGCAGCGACGTGCACATCGTGACCGTGCGTGGATTGGGATATATGCTCGAAAGCGGCGCGAGTGAAAGCGCGCCTGCCTGAACTGACCTTCCGGCATCGCTTCGGCATCCGCGCACTCCTGATCGCCCTGCTGTTGCCGGGCGTGGTGGCGCTGTTGGTCATCGACAGCGTCAATGACTATCACATGCTGTCGGAGATCACCGAGGACGCCTACGATGCGGCGTTGCTCGAGCCGGCGCGCGTCCTCGAGAGCAGTATCGAGTTTGACGAGTCCGATACGCTGCGCATCATCACCCCGCTGTATGCACAGGTGATGCTCGAATCCAGGGCGGGCCTGCGCAAGTATTTTCGGGTGGAGGAAATCCCGCCGGAGCAGGCGACCGATCCCGCGGGCGTGGCGCAAGCGGGCGCCGTGCTGATGGGCATGCCGGATTTTCCGCGGCCCGGGCGGTGGCCCGATATCTCGGGTGAGCCCTTGTTTTTCGACGCCGTCTATCGCGCCGATCCGGTGCGGGTGGTCGCAATCCGCCGCGACTTCTACCGCAACAGGATCAAGCGTAGTGTGCTCATCATGGTGGCCGAGAGCGTGGGTAAGCGCAACGAGGTCGAGGCCGAAGCCCGCAAGCAGGAGCTTCTGCGAGACGGGCGCATGCTGGCGCTCGTGGTGATTCTGGTCTGGCTGGGGGTGGCTTGGGCACTCGCACCGTTGCAGCGATTGCGCGACGACGTGCATGCCCGGTCGCGCGACGACCTCACGCCGCTCGATGCAGATAAGGTGCCGCAAGAGGTCAAGCCACTGGTCGACGCCGTCAACCATCATATCGAGCGCCATCGCAGAGTGCTGGATGCGCAAACGCAATTTTTGGCGGACGCTTCGCACCAGATGCGCACGCCGATCGCGGTCATGCTCACACAAGCGCAGTACGCCTTGCGCGCGGCCGATCCTGCGCAAGCACACGAAAGCCTGGAAGGCATCGTGGTGCAGTTGCGCCGCGCTCGCCGCCTCACCGAACAGTTGCTCGCCTTGGCCCATGCCAACCAGCAGGAAACCGTCGACCGGTCGCGCATCGATCTCAACGCCGTCGCTCGCGAAGTGGTACTGGAGTTCTATCCGCTTGCGCATGAAAAGCGGCAGGATCTCGGCTGGATCGATGCCTGCCAGACGGACGAATCGAATGTGCCGGAGGGCTTGGCCGCCGATGGCGTACCGGTGTTCGCCTCGGACGTCGAGGTGCGCGAAGCCTTGTCCAATCTTATTCACAACGCCATCAATTACGCGCCGGTCAACGCCTGCATTACCGTCTCTGCCCGCCGCAACGGGATACGTGGCGAGGTGTCGGTGTGCGATAACGGGCCGGGCTTGTCGGAACATTTTTACGGCCGCGCGTTTGCGCGCTTCGACCGGATCGGCCTGGAGAAGGGCGCGGGCCGTGCGGAAGGCTCGGGCCTCGGACTGGCGATCGCACGTGCCTACATGCGGCGTAATGGCGGCGACGTCGAGCTCTCTGCAGGCGATCCCAATGACGCCGGCTCGACCGGGCTGCGCGCCTCGATCTGGCTGCCGCTGGCACCGGCGCAAGCCGCGGCCACGCGCCGCCTGACCATCCCGAACGATTTCTCATAACCTCTGGACGAATTGCCATGCATCTCTTGTTCGCTCATCCCGGAACGCCGCCCGACGAATGGGTGTCGGCCCTGCGCGCCGCGCTGCCCGAGCACCATGTGTCGATCTGGAATCCCAACGCGCCCGCAACCGGCGCCGATGTTGCGCTGGTATGGAAGCCGCCGGCCAATTTGTTCACACATGAAACGCAGCTCAAGACGATTTTCAATCTGGGTGCCGGGGTCGATGCCGTGTTGGCCCTGCCCACGTTTCCCGCCGATGCGCGGCTGATTCGCCTTGAAGACGCCGGCATGGCGGTGCAGATGGCGGAGTATGTGCTGTTCGCACTCGCCCGCGCGTCGCGCGATTTCGATGTCTACGACGCCCAACAACGCGTGGGTCAGTGGCAACCCGCGCCGGGCACCTTGCGCGCCGAATGGCCCGTAGGCATCCTGGGGTTGGGCCGTATTGGCCTGCAAGTGGCGCAAACGTTGGCGTCGCTGGACTATGACGTGGCCGGGTGGTCCCGCACCGGCCGCGACGATGTGGTCGGCATGACGTCGTTTGCCGGCGCTGCATCGCTGCCGGCGTTCCTGGCGCGCACCCGTGTGCTCGTCAACGTGCTCCCGCTCACCTCAGATACCCGCGGCTTCATCGATGCATCGGTGCTGGCTCAGCTGCGGCCCGGTGCGCACGTGATCAATGTGGGTCGGGGCGAATCGCTGGTCGAAAAGGATCTGCTGGCCGCGCTCGAATCGGGCCAGGTCGCAGGCGCGTCGCTGGATGTGTTCGAAACCGAGCCGTTGCCGCAGGATCATCCGTTCTGGAACGATGCACGCGTACACATCACGCCGCACGTGGCCGCGCGCACATTGCTCGAAGAGTCGATTGCCCAGATCGCGTCCAAGGTGCGGGCGCTGGCGGCCGGCCAGCCCATTACCGGCATCGTGTCGCGCGATCGCGGGTATTGAAGAGGTAAGGCTCGGCGCGGACGGGCGATGGGTCCCTCTTTTCAACCCGTCTGCGTTGCCGCGCCCGTTTCCGCTTCTTCGGCGTAGGCCTGCGGCAACCGATCGGACAGAAAATCCAGAAACGATCGAACGGCCGGCACCATGCCGCGGCGCGACGGGTAAATGCAGTGCACGATCCCGTTGTCGGTATGCCACTGCGGCAGCACCTTGACCAGTGTGCCGGTTCGCAGCGCTTCGCGGATCGCCACGTCGGGCAGCAGTGCGATGCCGTGGCCCCGGATGGCCGCCTCGGTCAGCACAATGAAGTCATTCGATGCCAATTGCGGTGTGATTTGCACGATGTGCTGCTCGCCGCGCCGGTTATGAAGCGTCCAGCGGGTGTCCGGTTCGTCAGAAAACGTGAGCGTGCGGTGATCCGCCAGCGCCGGCGGTGCATCGGGGTGGCCATGACGCCGAATGTACTCGGGGCTGGCGACCAGGGCCGAGCTGCCACTTCCCAGGCGCCGCACGATAAATTCTGCGTCCGTGTCCAGCTTGGTGCGCACCCGCACGGCCAGATCCACACCTTCCTTGATCAGATCGATGCGCCGATTGGTGACGAGCAGGCGTATGGCCACTTGCGGGAAAGCATCCATGAACTCCGGCAGGATCGGCGCCAGCATTTGCTGGGCAATGGCGACCGGGCAGCTTACGACCACCGGCCCGGTGGGTTCGGACTTGAGTTGATGCATGGCATCGTCGGCAGCCCGCGCCGAGGCGGCCATGGCACGGCAGAAACTCAGATAGCGTTCGCCTGCGCTGGTGAGGCTGATCTGGCGCGTGGTTCGTTGTAGCAGCCGCACCCCCAGCCGTTCTTCGAGCAGGGCGATTCTGCGCGACAAGCGCGACTTTGGAATACCGAGGCTCTTTCCCGCTGCCGTGAAACTGCCGCGTTCGACCACTTGGGCGAAATAAAACAGATCGTTGAGGTCTTGCATGCGCGATTGTCCGATTGGTAGAACGTGGCGTTCAGTTTAACGGTCTTTTCGCGACAAAAAAACAAGCCTACAGTGGGCTCATTGATTCCAACATTCGGACTTCCCATCATGCGTACCCTGATCGTTCTCTCTTCCATCCTCGGCGACAACAGCAAATCCACGCTCCTTGCTCGTCACTTGTCTGCCCACTTGGGTGCGGATAGCGGCGACGTGATCGTGCGCGATCTGGGTCATACGCCGTTGCCCTACATGGATGGCAGCCTGATCGGCGCGCTCTTCACGCCACAGGATCAACGGGTGGATAGCCAGCACGCCGCCGTGGCCGTTGCCGATGCAGCGATTGCCGAGCTCAAGGATGCCGACCGCGTGATCTTCGCCGTCCCCATCTATAACTTCGGCTTGCCCGCGCAACTCAAAAGCTATCTGGATTTCGTGGCGCGGGCCGGCGTGACGTTCCGCTACACCGCCGAAGGCGTACCGGAGGGCTTGGTCACGGGCAAAGAAGTGTTTGTAGTGTCGGCGCGCGGCGGCAAAGCACAAGGTACGCCGCTTGATACGGTCACGCCTTACTTGCAAACGATGCTGGGCTTTTTGGGCATGACCGACGTTACCTTCATCGCCGCTGAAGGCCAGGCGATGGGTGAAGCGGCTGCTGCCGCCGGCATGGATGCGGCTCGCGCTGCGATCGACGCACTGCCACAGACCGCATCCGCCGAAAGCCGCGTGGCCGCCTGATGCACAACGGCCGCGCAAAGCGCGCGGCCGTTGTGCCTGCTTAATCTCGCAGTTGCGCTCAATCGCGCAGGCGCTTGATCAAGCTGGAAGTATCCCAGCGATTGCCGCCCAGCTTCTGCACGTCGCCATAGAACTGGTCGACCAAGGCCGTGACCGGCACACGGGCGCCATTGCGGCGGGCCTCGTCCAGCACCAGGCCCAGATCCTTGCGCATCCAGTCCACGGCGAAGCCGAATTCGAACTTGTCGTCGACCATGGTCGCGCCGCGGTTCTCCATCTGCCAGCTTTGCGCCGCACCCTTGCTGATCACATCCAGCACGACCTTCATATCCAGATCGGCAGCCTGGCCAAAGGCAATCGCCTCGGACAGCCCTTGTACGATGCCGGCGATGCAGATTTGATTGACCATCTTCGCCAACTGACCTGCGCCGGGCTCGCCCACGCGCGTGACGGCACGGCCAAAGGCCAGTGCAATCGGCTGGATGGCTGCGAAGATGTTGGGGTGGGCGCCGCACATGATGGTCAACTGACCATTGACTGCACCCGCTTGACCGCCGGATACCGGCGCGTCCATGAATTCCAGGCCCAGCGTTTCGGCCTCGGCGTGCAAGGCGCGCGCCACATCGGCCGACGCCGTGGTGTGATCCACGAAGACCGCACCGCGCGTCATGCCGGCAAACGCACCGTCTTCGCCCAACACCACGCTCTTCAGATCGTCGTCGTTACCCACGCATGCAAACACGATCTCGGCATCGGCAGCCGCCTCGCGCGGCGTCGGCGCCGATGTGCCGCCGAATTCCTTCACCCATGCTTCGGCCTTGGCCGCGCTGCGGTTGTAGACCGTCACGGTATGGCCGGCACGGGCCAGGTGGCCGGCCATGGGAAAGCCCATCACGCCTAGGCCGATGAAGGCCACGCGTTTGGCAGCGGTAGCGTCATACGAGCGGGTACCGATAGAAGACATGTATTGCTCCAGGTAGCCGCCGACCCGAAAGCCGGCGTATTCACGAAAGGGAATGCGAAATCAGAACCCGGCGGCCAAGCCGTCGCGGCGGCTGTCGCTGGCCGCAACATAGCCATCGACGGCGGGATCGCCCAGGCGCCAGATGAACTGACCCGACCCAAAATCCATATACGGATCGTCAAATCCTTCCAGCACATGGCCGCGCACGCGCAACTCATCCAGGACGGCGCGCGGCATGGCCGATTCAACGTCCACAGACACGCCGTGATTCCACTTCCAGCGCGGCGCATCGCACGCCGCCTGAGGCTGTTGATGATAGTCCAGCATGCGCACCAGTGTCTGCACATGCCCTTGCGGTTGCATGTTGCCCCCCATCACCCCGAAGCTCATCACCGGCGCGCCGTCGCGCATCAAAAAGCCGGGAATGATCGTATGAAAGGGCCGCTTGCCGCCTGCAACCACGTTGGCATGTGTGGGATCGGTGCTGAAGCAATGGCCTCGGTTCTGCAGGCTCACGCCGGTGCCAGGCACGACGATGCCGGAACCGAACCCCATATAGTTCGACTGAATGAAGCTCACCATCATCCCGTTGCGATCGGCAGTGGTGAGATAGACGGTGCCGCCTTGCGGCGCATGCCCGGATGCGAAGGGCTGAGCGCGCTTGAGATCGATCAGCTTGGCGCGCGCGGCCAGATAGTCCGGCGACAACATCTGCGCGGTCGTCAGTCGCATATGCGAGCCGTCCGCCACATGCTCGTACACGTCGGCGAATGCCAGTTTCATCGCCTCGATCATCAGATGCTGCGTATCGGGATGATCGATCGGCCGCTGCGCGAGATCGAACCGGTCGAGTATTCCGAGGGCGATCAGGGCGGCAATGCCTTGGCCGTTAGGGGGAATCTGATGCAGCGTATGGCCGCGATACTGCTGTTGAATGGGCGTGACCCACTCCGGCTGGTAATTGCGCAGATCCGATACGCTCATGGCTGCGTCGTGCGCCTGCGCATGGGCGACCAGCTTGTGCGCCGTCTCGCCGTCGTAGAAATCGCGCCCACGGGTCGCCGCGATGCGCTTGAGCGTATCCGCCGCGCCGCGCAACACGAAATGTTCGCCCACATGCGGGGCGCGCATCTTCGGCATGAAGTGCTCGGCAAAGCCAGGGAAGGACTGCAGCACGTCGGCCTGCGCTGCCCACTTTTGCTGCACGACGGGCGACACGGCAAAGCCGCGTTCCGCATATTCGATGGCGGGCGCCAGCACCGATTCGAACGACAGCTTGCCCAGCTTGGCATGCAGCGCGTCCCAGCCGGCAACACAACCCGGCACGGTCACGCTGTCCCAGCCGCGCATCGGAATGGCACCGCGATGCTTGCGCTTGAAGTAATCGAGGTTCCACGCCTGCGGCGCGGGTCCCGATGCATTCAAGCCATGCAGCCGCGCGCCGTCCCACACGATGGCAAAGCAGTCGGAGCCCAGGCCGTTGCTGACCGGCTCGGTCAACGTGAGCGTGGCCGCCGCGGCAATGGCCGCGTCGACGGCGTTGCCGCCATTGGCCAGCACACGCATGCCGGCTTGGGCTGCGAGCGGCTGCGACGTCGACACGATATTGCGTGCAAACACCGGGTGCCGGGTCGTTGAATAGGGGTTGTTCCAATCGAAGGTCATGTAGTGATACGCATACGACGGCTGGGGTAAACCCGCAGCTTAACGTAAGCGAGCGTGTGCAATGCAACATTTCATGGATGACATCCTTTGACGGCAAGGGAGGACCCGCAGGCGTCAGGCAAACGGACGAAAAAAAACCCGCAACAGAGGTTGCGGGTTTTTCGCGAGAAGCCGTTCGATCGGGACGAACCCGATCCGCAGAAGATTTACTCTTCTTCGACGAACGTTTCTTCGCGCTTTTTCTTGATGCTCGGCAGCGCGACCAGGATGACCAGGAACACTGCCACGGCCAGCAGCGATGCCGACAGCGGACGCGTCACGAAGGTCGTGTAGTCGCCGCGGGACAGCAGCAGGGCGCGACGGAAGTTTTCTTCCATCATGGGACCCAGCACCAGACCCAACAGCAGCGGCGCGCCTTCGCATTTCAGCTTGGCCCACACATAACCGATCACACCAAACATGGCCGTCGTGTAGATGTCGAACGTGTTGTAGTTCAACGAGTACACACCGATCGTGCAGAACACCAGAATGGCCGGGAACAGGATGCGGTAAGGCACCTTCAGCAGCTTGATCCACAAACCGATCAGCGGCAGGTTCAAGATCACCAGCATCAAGTTGCCGATCCACATCGACGCGATCAGGCCCCAGAACAGTTCCGGGTGGCTGGTCATGACCTGCGGGCCCGGCTGGATGTTGTGGATGGTCATCGCGCCCACCATCAACGCCATCACGGCATTACCCGGGATACCCAGCGTCAAGAGCGGAATGAACGACGTTTGCGCTGCAGCGTTGTTGGCCGACTCGGGACCTGCCAGACCGGCGGGGTGACCCTTGCCGAAGCGCTCCGGGTTCTTGGAGATCTTCTTTTCCAGCGTATACGAGGCAAACGACGACAACACCGCGCCACCGCCCGGCAGAATACCCAGGGCCGAACCCAAGGCCGTACCGCGCACGACGGCGGGCCAGGCTTCCTTGAATTCCTGCTTGTTCGGGTACAGCGAGCCAATCTTGTCGGTAATGTCGACGCGGTTTTCCTTCTGCTCGAGGTTGGTCATGATTTCGGCAAAGCCGAACACGCCCATGGCCACGATGGCGAAGTCGATACCGTCTTGCAGTTCGGGGATGCCGAAGTCGTAGCGGGCGACACCCGAGTTGACGTCGGTACCGACCATGCCCAACAGCAGACCCAGCAGAATCATCGCGATGGCCTTCGGCAACGAACCCGAAGCCAGCACCACGGCGCCCACCAGACCCAAGCACATCAGCGAGAAGTACTCGGCCGGACCGAACTTGAAGGCGACTTCGGCCAACGGGGGCGCGAAGGCGGCCAGCAGCACGGTGGCCACGCAACCGGCGAAGAATGAACCGAGCGCTGCGATCGACAATGCGGCGCCGGCGCGACCGTTACGGGCCATCTGGTGACCGTCCAGCACGGTCACCACCGCAGACGTTTCACCCGGTAGCGCCACAAGAATGGCTGTGGTCGACCCGCCGTACTGTGCGCCGTAGTAAATACCGGCCAGCATGATCAAACCCGCAATCGGAGGCAGAACGTACGTGATGGGCAAGAGCATCGCGATCGTCGGGACGGGGCCAATACCCGGCAAAACGCCGATCAGGGTGCCCAGAATGCAACCGAGCAGCGCGTAGAACAAGTTTTCCGGCGTAAACGCAACCGAAAACCCCAGCATTAAATTATCAAAGAGTTCCATGATGCATCTATCCTCAGTTCATACCCATGAAGCTAGGCCACAGCGGGAAAATCAGTCCCAGACCTTTGATGAAGGCCAGATACGAGAAGATCACCAGGAAAATGGCATTGCCGACGGCGATTTTCCAGCTGAACTCGTGACTTGCCAGACTGCTGACAATGACGAGAATCGCAACGGAAAGATATACGCCCAAGGGACGGAGGATGAAGCCATAAAGCAAGACCGAGCCCACCACGAGGCCGGCGATACGCCAGTCGAACTTATCGACTTTCGTTTCGATTGCGTTTTTGGAGAAGGAGCTCAACAGCACGATGACGCCGAGAAGTGCCAGTACCAGTCCCAACCAAAAAGGGAAATAGCCTGGGCCCATGCGTGCCGCAGTCCCCATCTGGTAGCTCGTCGCTTTCCAGGCGAACCCTAGGCCGAGGGCGACGAACATCACCCCCGACCAGAAGTCCTGTCTATTCTTTAATTGCATGTTGGTTGGCTCCTATGTACAGCATGTAGGTTTTAAATTCAGACACTTGAGTGCCATTAGGTCTTATCTGTCGAAAGCGGGGTATCTCAGACAGGCTGCATGGTAATGGTTGGCTTGCGGGATGCCTACCCTGTAAGTTCCTTGAAAGCCTGGGGTTTTCCCTAGATTTAGGGTAACCATCAATCCAGGGTGTAACTTTTCAGGCAAACAGGGCTGTTAATGAAAGGCGAATGAAAGTAAAGAGACAGGACGTTGACAGCGCGTCGATAGTGCATTGAATGCTACTCGACAGCGTGCCGCAACCCGCCATATGGTTTACGATAGCGCCCATGTTGCAAGACCTAGATCAACTCACCACGCGTATCGGACAGCTCGTCCAGCGCACCCGGCAGATGCATGCCGAACGTGACGCGCTGCGTGCGCGTCTGGACGAAGCCGAGCGTGCCGCCCGCACATTGCGCGAGCAATGCGCCGAGCGCGACGCTGCGCTGCTGGCGCTTCAAGCGCAACTCAAGGACCAGGACGGCGAGGTCGCCACGCGCCTGGCCGAGTCGCAACGGGCCGAGGTAGCGCTGCGCGAGCAGCTCGAATTTCAATACACCGCTCACCAATCGCTGGAATCGCGCCTTTTGGCGCGCGATGCCGACGTCGAGCAACTGCGGCAAGCCGCCGGCTCTGCCCAGACGCGCATCGATGCCGTCCTGGCGCGTCTGCCCGGTGCGGCACCTGTCGCCGAAGGGGAGCACATCTGATGGAACGCGTCGACGTCACGATCCTGGGCCGCGAGTACTCGCTCGCCTGCTCGGTCGAGGAAAAGCCCACGCTGCTCGCCGCGGTGCGCCACATCGATCAATTGATGTTGCGTATCGCTGGCACGGGCAAAGTCTCCAGCAATGAACGCATCGCCGTCATGGCCGCTATACAAGTGGCCGGCGAACTGTTATCGATGAAAGCGCCGGACGGTCCCTTGGGCGGTTTGGCGGTCGGCGACTTCAAGCGTAGAATTGCCGACATGAATTCATTATTGGACGACGCGCTTACCGATAGGCCGCGCGCCTCCTGAAATGAGCGTCAAGGCGCGGTGGCATATCCTGCCCCTGTCTTGAAGCCGCGTTGATTCAACACAGTTTGTCCCTGCCGTGTTCGTGACCTGGCCATACATTCTCTAACCAATGCTTAATTGGCATCAGGTTGTGCGATTTGCGTAGCTGGCGCGTCCGTCTCTCGTAGATGGACCCAAGGTTTCGCTTAGCACGACCGACTTGAACTTCGGTTTGAGATGCCGGCCTAGACGGCACAGGCGGGGCTTTTACAAGACGGACCTGCGATTGCGCAGGTCCTTTTTTTTTGCCCACCGCTATAGGATCTTGTACATGTTCCCGATTCCGGTTATTCGTTCGACTCGCATCGTCGCCGCCCTGTGCGCGGCGAGCATCATGGTGTTGGCCCAGCCGGCTGCCGCCCAGTCGGCGCCACCACCCCCCGCACCGGCCCCAGCGGCTGCCGAACGTTCGGCCAGCCCGCGCGCGCCCGAAATGACGCTGGCCGCCAATGCCGCAAGCGAAGTCGACGAAGATACCGTCACGATTTCGCTGGCGGCCGAAGTGGAAGCCCCGGATCAGATCGCCGCCGGCAAGAAACTCACCGCCGCGCTCGATTCGGTGATGAAGCAAGCCAAGGGTGTGAAGGGCGTGGACGCCCGCAGTGGCGGCTACAACGTGTGGGCCATGTCCAATAACAAGGGCAAGACCACGAGCTGGCGCGGTCAGGGCGAAGTCGTGCTCGAGTCGAAGGATTTTGCGGCCGCGTCCGAGTTGGCCGCCAAGCTTGGCGACCGGGTCACGATCTCGAATATTCGGTTCTCGTTGTCGCGCGACAAGCGCGAAGCCGAGGAGCGCAAGCTGCTCACGCAGGCGGCCAGCGCCTTTCGCGAGCGCGCGCTCGCGGCCACTGCGGCCTTCGGTTTCTCAGGCTATCGCATCGCCAAGCTTGAAGTGGGCGGCAGCGGCGGCGAGACACCGCAACCGCGCATGATGGCCATGGCTGCGCGCGGCAAGGAAGCGTCCGACGCGAGCGTGCCGCTCGAGTCGGGCAAGCAAACCGTCACCGTCGTCGTTAATGGGACGGTCGTTTTGCAGTAATGATGTAGAGCGCGACGCCGGCGGCGATCATGGGCAGCGACAGCCACTGTCCCATGCTCATCCCGCCGGCCAGCAGGCCCAGGAAGTTATCCGGCTCGCGTGTGAATTCCGCGAGAAAGCGGAACGTGCCGTAGCCGATCAGGAACACGGCGCTCACCTGTCCCGTTGGACGCGGATGGCGTGAAAACAACCACAGCACGATGAACAGCAGAATGCCTTCCATGCCCATCTGGTAGAGCTGCGAAGGGTGGCGGGCGACGCCGTCGCCCGATCCCGGGAAAACCATGGCCCACGGCACATCGGTGGGGCGACCCCACAACTCGCCGTTGATGAAGTTGCCCAGGCGACCAGCGGCCAGGCCCAGCGGGATCAACGGTGCAATAAAGTCGCTCACCGTAAAAAACGAGACGCCGCGTTTGCGCGCGAAGAGCCAGAACACCAGCAGCACGCCAAGCAGCCCGCCGTGAAAGGCCATGCCGCCTTCCCACAGATAAAAGATCTCGAGTGGGTGTGCCAGGTAGTAGCTCGGCTTGTAGAACAGCACATAGCCCAGACGCCCACCGGCCACCACACCCATCACGCTATAGAAGATCAGGTCTTCCAGATCCTTGTTCGAAAAACCGTTGCCGCGTCCATTGGCGATGCGCACTCGGCCCAGGACATACACCAGGGCAAACGCGACGAGATACATCAGGCCATACCAATGAACGGCCAGCGGACCGATTTTGATGGCGATAGGGTCGAACTCGGGATAGCGCAGCATGTTTGAAACGGACCATAAAGAGATGACGGATAATAACCGGCGTTCAGGCTCCGACGCCCGCCGGGGTCCGCGTTCATTTTGCCGACATGCTCGATGCCGGCAATACAAGAACATCAGGAGACAAGCCATGCCTTACAACGAACGTTCGCGCCATATCACTCAAGGCGATGCGCGCGCGCCCAACCGCGCCATGTACTACGCGCTCGGCTATCAAGAGAAGGATTTCGACGCCCCGATGATCGGCGTGGCCAATGGCCATTCGACGATCACGCCGTGCAATAGCGGCTTGCAACGGCTGGCCGATGCTGCCATTGCGTCGATTCGCGAGGCCGGCGCCAATCCGCAAGTGTTCGGCACGCCCACCATCTCCGACGGGATGTCGATGGGTACCGAAGGCATGAAGTACTCGCTGGTGTCGCGCGAAGTCATCGCCGACTGTATCGAGACAGCTGCGCAAGGCCAGTGGATGGATGGCGTGGTCGTCATCGGCGGATGCGACAAGAACATGCCGGGTGGCATGATGGCATTGGCTCGTACGAACGTGCCCGGCATCTATGTGTATGGCGGCACCATCAAGCCCGGGCACTACAAAGGCCGCGATCTGACCATCGTGTCGGTGTTCGAGGCCGTTGGCGAGCACACGATGGGCCGTATGAGCGCGGAAGATTTCAAGGAAATCGAAAAGCGCGCGGTCCCGGGATCGGGATCCTGTGGCGGCATGTATACGGCCAACACCATGAGCTCGGCATTCGAAGCCATGGGGATGGCACTGCCGTACTCCAGCACGATGGCCAACGAGGACGACGAGAAGACGGCGTCCGCGGCCGAATCGGCACGGGTGCTGGTCGAGGCGGTCAAACGCAATCTGCGCCCGCGCGACATCATCACGCGCAAATCCATCGAAAATGCGGTTGCCGTGTTGATGGCCACCGGGGGCTCCACCAATGCCGTGCTGCATTTCCTGGCGATCGCGCATGCGGCCGAGGTGCCATGGACGATCGACGATTTCGAGCGCATGCGCCGCAAAGTGCCGGTGTTGTGCAACCTCAAGCCTTCCGGCGCGTACGTCGCGACCGACCTGCATCGTGCGGGCGGGATTCCGCAGGTCATGAAGCTCTTGTTGAATGCCGGGTTGTTGCATGGCGATTGCATCACGATCACCGGGCAGACGATTGCCGAAACGCTGGCCGATGTGCCGGATGTGCCGTCGCCCGATCAGGATGTGATTCGCACCATCGAGCATGCGCTCTACAAAGAAGGGCACTTGGCCATTCTGAAAGGCAATCTGTCGCCCGAGGGCTGCGTGGCCAAGATCACCGGGCTCAAGAATCCGGTCATCACCGGGCCGGCACGCGTGTTCGATTCTGAAGACGATGCGATGGCTGCCATCATGGATCAGCGGATCGTCGATGGCGACGTGTTGATCATCCGCTACGAAGGTCCCAAAGGCGGACCGGGGATGCGCGAGATGCTGGCGCCGACGTCGGCCCTGATCGGGCAAGGCCTGGGCGAAACCGTCGGGCTCGTCACCGACGGGCGCTTTTCGGGCGGTACCTGGGGCATGGTCGTGGGACACGTCTCACCCGAGGCACAGGTCGGCGGCCCGATCGCGCTGATCGAAGAGGGCGATTCGGTCACCATCGACGCCCATGCGCTGTTGCTGCAACTCAATGTGCCGGATGACGTCATCGCTACCCGCCGGGCCGCCTGGCGTGCCCCGGCGCCCCGTTACACCCGCGGTGTGCTTGCCAAGTTCGGCAAGCTCGCCAGTACCGCCAGCCGTGGAGCCGTTACCGATGCGTTTGACGAGTAAAGCAGGCGTGGCCGTCGTGGCCATCTTGCTGGCGGCACCCGCCGCCGCCCAAACTACCGGGGAGGCCTTGGCCAAATCCCGCAACTGCATGGCCTGTCATCAAATCGATGTCAAACGGGTCGGCCCGCCGTTGGCCAGCATTGCCAAACGCTATGCGGGTCCGCCCGAGGCGGTCGACTATCTTGCGCAGTCCATCCGTAAAGGTGGGGGCGGCCGCTGGGGCGCCGTGCCCATGCCCGCACAGACGCAGGTCACCCCTGACGAAGCGAAACAGTTGGCCGAGTGGATTTTGTCGTTGAAGAGCGCACAATAGGCCGCATATAGGAGATCGGCCAACACCGTTTGCCGGTGCCTCGCGGTGCCCATCGGTGCGTTTGCCCATCACCCGAAGCCTCAAGGAGCAGCAATGAGCGAGTTATCAACCCCAGTCGCGCCAGGCGGCGCGCAAGTCGCGGTTTTGGGCGGCGGATGCTTTTGGTGCGTCGAAGCGGTGTTCCAGGGCCTGCGCGGCGTTGCGTCGGTGCAGTCGGGATATGCCGGCGGGCATGTCGACAACCCCTCGTATGAGCAGGTTTGCGACGGCAACACCGGGCACATCGAGGTCGCCAAGATCACGTTCGATCCGGCAGTGCTTTCGTTTGAAGATCTGCTGCGGGTGTTTTTTGCCACCCACGATCCCACCACGCCGGGCCGCCAAGGCAACGACGTCGGGCCGCAGTACGAGTCGGCGATCTTTGCGCAAAGCGCCGAGCAGTCGGCCGCTGCTGCAAAAATCATTGCCGAAGTCGATGCCGCCGGGATCTACGATGCCCCGATCGTCACGCAGGTGCTGCCCGATGCGCATTTCTGGCCCGCCGAGGATTACCACCGCGATTATTTCGCGCGGCATCCCGGTCAGGGCTATTGTCAATTCGTGATCGCGCCCAAGGTATCGAAGTTCCGACAGCAGTTTCGGGATCGATTGTCGCAAGGCTGACGGCGGTGGAGATCTGCTGCTTGGCGCCGATCTTGGTGCCGATGTCGTGGGAGGTCGACCTTTGATAGTCCCCCGGCACGGCTGCTTGCGCAACCTTGATGGGTGTCGCTGGTTCGATCGGGTAAAACGCCCGAAGGTAAATACGGCCGTCACGGTAAACAGCCCCCAAGCAAATGCCGCGCAGTGCTTCTATATAGAGAAACGCTGCGCGGCATTTTTAATGGCGGCCTGGCTGCGCGGATTCTTTGACGTCGCAATGTGCCGCCATAACCAGCCTCAATCGACCGTTTTCACCACGCCACGGCGCATTTGATCGAGCTCGATCGATTCGAAGAGGGCTTTGAAGTTGCCTTCGCCAAAGCCATCGTTGCCTTTACGCTGAATGATCTCGAAAAAGATCGGTCCGATCTGGTTCTCGGTAAAGATCTGCAGCAGTAGGCCGCCTTCGGCCGCACCGTCGAGCAAAATCCGATTCTTCTGCAAAATATCCACGTTTTCGCCATGGTTCGGCAAGCGGCGGTCGAGCAACTCGTAATACGTTTCGGGCGTATCCAGGAAACGGGTGCCATTCGCGCGCAGTGCTTCCACGGTTGCAGCGATGTCATTACTGGCCAAAGCAATGTGCTGGATGCCCTCGCCGCGATACATATCCAGATATTCCTGGATCTGGCCCTTTTCTTCAGTGCCTTCTTCATTGATCGGAATGCGGATATTGCCGCACGGCGACGTCATCGCCTTCGACTTCACACCCGTGACCTTGCCTTCGATATCGAAGTAGCGCACTTCGCGAAAATTGAACAGGCGCTCATAGAACTCCGCCCATTCGGCCATACGGCCTTTATGAACGTTGTGGGTAAGGTGGTCGACCAGCGTCAGGCCAGCGCCGAAGTGGTGAATGTCGTCTGCGGCATGATCCACATCCAGCGGCACAAAGTCGACGTCATAGATACTGATGTCGCCGATACCACCATGGCCATCCTTGCCTTCCCAGCGATCCACCAGGTAAATCAGCGAGTCGCCGATGCCTTTGATGGCCGGGATATTCAGTTCCATCGGGCCGCTACGGCTGTCGAAGCCCCATGCACCCAGTTCAAGCGCGCGTTTATAAGCGAAGCCGGCATCCTGAACGCGCAGGCCGATCGCACAGATCGATGGGCCATGCAACTTGGCGAAACGCTGCGCGAACGAGTCGGGCTCAGCGTTGACCAGAAAATTGACGCCACCCTGGCGAAACAGCGTTACGTCCTTATGGCGGTGGCGCGCGATGGCCTTGAAGCCCATCGTCTCGAAGACTTTGCGCAACGCGGCGGGATCGGGGGCGGTGTATTCAATGAATTCGAAACCCGCGGTACCCATCGGATTGTCCCAAGGCTGCTGAACGTTGCTCATGAATAAGTCTCCTCTCTATATAGGTGATGCTTTATTAGTAGCGCCCTGCGACTGTGGCTCACAAGGCATGCGAAAACGATTCTATAGAAGTGCGTCCAGCAGGCGATTGCGAAAATAGCGTTGCAGCGACGTCATTGCGCAATAAAATTGCCCGAAATAAACATTTGGAGGCACGATATGCCCGACATGGACTTGGATCGCACGGATCGCCAGATCTTGATGGAATTGCAGCGTGATGGACGTCTCAGCAACCAGGAGCTCGCGGACCGGGTGTCCCTATCGCCAAGCCCTTGTCTAAGGCGGGTCCGCAGGCTGGAAGAGCAGGGGTACATCCGCCAATATGTCGCGTTGGTGGATGCGGATAAGGTCGGACTGGGATTGGTTGCGTATGTCACGATCCGCCTGAATAAACACAGCGGATCGAGTCATGCCCCCATGAGCGACTTCGCGCGCGACGTGCAGGATTGGCCCGAGGTCGCGGCCTGCTACGCCATGACCGGAGAAATGGATTACCTCATGCGGATCCAGGTCCAGGATCTGGCGCACTTCTCGCGATTCGCCATGGATACGCTCATGCAGCACCCCGCAGTGATCGATATGCGCTCCAGCTTCTCCCTACAGCGCATCAAGGAAACCAACGAATTGATGCTCCAGTAGCTTTCTCGACTTGCACGCCCCAAATCTTGTGCTATAGTTCGGCCCCTTCACCAAGCAGTCGTTGTTTTGACCGGTTGGTGCAGGTCAGGGCCGGGGAAGTTTCCGGCCAGGATATGGGGCAGTAGGTTTTGGTGCCAAGTTGCACTACTAACTAAAACTGTGCTATATTCTTTGGCTCGGCAGTTGCAGCGAAATGCGGGTTAACCCTAAGGGGTACGAAGCGACTCGAGGCAGGTGCGGGACGGTTGATAAGTGCGCTTCACCTGGCAACGCGAGTTGCAGAAGACTTCGGTTTTCGAGCGATGTGAGGCAAGCGAATCGATCGGCACTGAAGTCATTTCAGCGCGATGTTCGAAGGCAAGTCAGGCGCGAAGCCGGTTGCAGAACTCAGCGAAATGTGCTAAAGTGGAGGGCTTCGCTGAACGGCGAGTTGGAAGCGAAATGCTTCTGGTTCGGTAGCCGGATGGTGAGGGTTGCAGGCTTCGGGCTGCACGGGTTGAAGCGGTGTTATGAAGTGGTTTTTGTGTTGGTAGCGAATAAGTCGCCAGTCACGAAAATGTCAGGAAAGCGAAATAAAGCTGACTTGACGAAGTTGAAAAACTCCTTCAT
>JAVDKL010000004.1 GCA_030849965.1 Schauerella fraxinea
GTCATCGTCAGGCTTTTATTCCCAAAACCCCGCTGGAGCAATCCAGCGGGGTTTTGCCATTGGGAAATCGAAAGGCGGTAGTGAGCGAAGTCCATTGGTGAGCGCAACGCATCCTCGAAGCTGTGCCTGGTTCTTACCAATGCGTCACGGCGCTTTTAATGGTCGAACGGTAAAGCACGCACGCCGATACCGGCTCTTGAGCAATTAGCCCTCAATGGATGTTTGAGCAAAGCGCATAAGTCCGTGCCCACTTGAGACGCACGATCGACTTTGACGCGCACACGGTGCAATCTAGCGTGCACACCATGGTGGTTAGATGCGCACCTCGTGCGGCAGTCCCTTAGACTTGGGGTTGTAGGCACATTTGCTTAGACCCATCCGTCTGCACGCTGTAGCCGTCGATACTCACGAAGCTGGCACGCCGGTACGCTATGCAGTTCACAACCAATAATTCGAATACACCGCCACGCCGGTGTAGGTCAACGCTCCGCATGGAGCGCCAGCGAAATTCGGCGGTCGCCGAATAATCGCACTGCGGCACAACATACACATCCAAAAAACAAAAAGCCATCCGGATTAAGGGATGGCTTTTGTCGAACAATGGCTACGGATTCGCTATACACACGATTCAAATGATGCGGTCAGCGGGTGTGAGCGAACCTCCACTCGATACGTCGCTTGCGTTATTTAGCAGTTGAGACCAGCTTTTCGAAATCGGCATCGAGCTGCTTGAGCGAGTCGTTGATCTTTGAGCGCTTGGCCTTGATCCAGGCGTCTTGATCGGCAATGTTTTGCTTGGCGATCTTCAGCATGCGATCCATTTCGGCAGGCTGCGGGCCGCCGACCGATGCGCGATTTTTGATGATGGCGATTGGATCGAGGGTGGCGCGAAACTCTTGTTCGCTCATGGGCAGCTCGCCGGTGTAGGGCGAATCTTTGACCGTTTCCGCATAGATGCGTTTGGCTTCGGCGTAGGGGAAGTCCAAGGGTTTGATGTCGTTTTGCTTGGCGTAGTCGACAACCTTGGATGCGAAGTGATGGCCAACGCGGAAGGGCAACTTGTATTTCCGCATCAGGACGTCAGCGAGTTCTTGCGATGCCGTCCAGTCGCTGTTCAGCTCTTCAAGTGCGCGATCCGGGCTGATCACCATTTGCGTCAGGACCGTGTTCCAGCCCTTCAGTGCTTTGATGCCACTCTTCACCATGGCGGTGTTGTCTTTCACTTCCTTCGGGTCGCTCATTCCGGGCGTGATGTTGTGCGCTTGAAAGACCACGCCTTGTGCCAATGAGATGGCGGTCGAAGCATCGCTGCGGGTGCGATTGAGCAAACCAGGGTTGCGCTTCTGCGGCATGGCGCTGGAAACGTAGGTGTTGCCGCCGCCTTCCTGCAGCAGGATCCAGGGACGCGATTGCGCGTACTGCGTCATCACGTCTTGTACGAAGCTCCCGGTGTGCAGGGCAACGCTGGTGACAATGGCGCCAGCTTCCACTGGCTCGTCCACGGAGGAGATCTGCGATGCGTCGTAGGCATTGTCCACGATAGCGGCAAAGCCCAGATAGTTGGCCATTCGCGTGCGGTTGAGCGGCCAGCTGGTGCCATTCAACACGGTGGTTCCCATCGAGGAACGGTCTACGCGCACATAGGCTTCGCGAATGCGTTGCGCATCGCGGTCGAGCGCTGCGGCGAAGCCGAGCAGGTAGTGGCCGTAGCTATTGGGTTGCGCGGCAACGCCATTGGTGTAGTTGGGGACGATTGTGCCGGCGTGTTTGTCGGCGAGGTTAACGAGGGTCGTGGAGGTGGCATTGAGTTGTTCGGCCAAGCTCAACAAGTCGTCACGCAAAATCGCCGACCGGTAGGTGGCGTGCATGTCCTGACTGGAGCGGCCGGCGTGCAGCAATGTGACGTCTTCGCCGGCGGCGTCGATCATGAGCGGTTCAAAGGTGATGACGGTAGAGGGGCGCTTGCCTCCAGTCTGGTTGCCGTCCTTGATCACCTTGGCTACGCCGGCGGCCACGCGAGGCGCCATCGATTTATCCAGTAGGCCTTCTTCGGTATTGATCACCGCGGTGGCTTTGTTGATTTCGCCGAGCCAAAAAAATTCGTCACGAACCGGTGCTTGCTGGGCGAAGACGGCGCCGGCGCCAAGCGACAGCGACAGGGCGACAGAAAGTGCGCAGAGAGGAAATTTCATAATATTGGGATCGTTGTCTCGTCGATTATTAGGTTTTTTACGGTTGGCTTAGCGGAAAGCCGTCTCGTGATCTTATGCCAGTCCAATCTTAGGCCAATCGCTACTTCCGATCCACCCACCCCACTTGCGCGTCGGTCGCTACACCCAGCATGGCGTGTTGCCAAACGATGACGTGCTTCCGATTTCACCCCCGCAAACAGATCGTGGCAGCCTGGATGCATCCGTGATCCAATCGCGGAATTTATTCGTTAGGCTTCGCGGTAAACAGAACAAATGTTCTCCTTCACTGCGCTTGCGAATGACGCGACACAGTCTGCGTGAAGAGAAGGAAAAAATCAGCGCTATGGCTGAACACAGCACTCTGTGCAAATTCAGCTACGTAGCAAAGTCAACGACGCAGCATAGTCAGAGCCCTAGCAAGGTCAACGACGTAGCAAAGTCGGAGCTCTAGCAAAGTCGGATCCATGGCAACGTCAGTGCTGCAGCAAAATAAGAGCAACAGCAAATTCATAGCGACAGCATAGCCAGCCGCAACAACAAAATCAGTTCTTACCAACACCCTCAATTCTCAGGGACAAAATCGGCGCGATCGATGTTGTGCCGCTGCAGTTTGTCGTAGAACGTTTTGCGGGGAATGCCCAGGCGATCGATGGTGGTGCGCACGTCACCTTGGCTCATGCGCAACGCTTCCCGAATGACGTCGGCCTCGTAGTTTTCAACGCGCTGCGGCAGCGGCAGCAGATCGCCGCTGGCACCGGGCGCTGCATCGGCGTGTTCTTCCCAATCAATCACGTCAAGCACGAAGCGTTCGGCGAAGTGATTGAGTTCACGAACGTTGCCGGGCCACGGATGTTGTGCGAGGTGCTGCTGAATGCTCGCGTTAAGCGTAGGCACGGGGCGATTGAATCGGCGTGACGCGACACCCACGTAGTGGGCGAACAGCAAGGGGATGTCGCCGCGTCGCTCGCGCAGCGGGGGCAAGCGCAGCGTGACCACATTCAAGCGGTGGTAGAGGTCTTCGCGAAAACGTGCACGCATTGCAGGCGCTGCCAGGTTTTCTTTGGTGGCGGCAACGACGCGCAGATCCAGATCGCGTACATCGTTGGTGCCTAACGGGCTGATCTGACGGGTTTCGAGCACCCGCAGCAGTTTCACTTGAAGTGCGAGCGGCATGCTTTCGATTTCATCGAGGAACAGCGTGCCGCCGCTGGCGTATTCGATACGACCGACGCGGCGCTTGTTGGCACCAGTGAAGGCGCCCGGTTCGTGGCCGAACAGTTCGCTCTCGATGACGGATTCGGGCAGCGCGCCGCAGTTGATGGCAACGAATGGGCGATCGCGGCGTTGGCTCAGGCGATGCAGCGTGTTGGCGACGACCTCTTTGCCGCTGCCGGTTTCCCCCTCGATCAGTACGTCTACATCGGCATCCGCGATGTGCCGCAAGGTGCGCTTGATGCGTTGCATGGCGGGGGTGTCGCCGATCAACGGCATGTCGTGCGTGCTTGATGGCAACGCTTCGGATGCCCGGCGCAGTTCGCGATTCTCGAGCACCAGGCGGCGCTTTTCGGCAGCGCGCCGCACCGCTTCCAACAATCGGTCGGCGCCGAACGGCTTGGCGATGAAGTCGTATGCGCCGGCACGCAATGCGCCGACGGCCATGTCGATGTCGCCGTGGCCGGTAATGAGAATGACGGGAATGTCCGGGTCGATCGCACGCAGCGCATGGAAGAACTGAACGCCATCCATGCCGGGCATGCGCAAGTCACTGACGATGACGCCGCCGAAGCCGCTATCGATCGCCGCGAGCGCTTCGCGTGCGTCGCCGTAAGCGTCGACGATGTGGCCCGCAAGCGTGAGCGACTGAATGTTGGCCGCACGCAGGATGGCGTCGTCGTCGACGAAGATGACGCGGGTGGGCGGCGCGGGCGCATTGTGACTATCGGCGGGGTCGGCGAAAGCGGGAAAAGTCATGATTTTCCAGAACAGGAAAGACGTCGTACGGTGTTAAGCAGGACGGGTCGGCAATAGACGCTGTGGGACAGCACAAGCAGCGAGGTCATGCGTCACCCGTTGGCATGCGTCGAAGCGTCAATGTGAAGACGGCGCCTGTGGCATCTCGAGGCACTAGCGGTGCGTTCACCTGAGCGGCATCGCGGGGCGTATTGCATCCCACCAGATCACCGCCGAATTCGCGTGCGAGGTCGCGCGAAATCACCAGGCCCAGGCCGAGACCTTGCGGTTTGCTGGTGGTGAAAGGCGTGAACAGCAGGTCGGTCACATCAGGATGTAAACCGGGACCGTTATCGCTGACCGTCACCACGACCTGTCGGTCGTCGTAGGCGATACGCAACCAGATATGCGGGTCAAGGCGATCCACCAAGGCTTCGACGGCATTCTGCAGCAGGTTGATGAGAATCTGTTCGAGACGGATGCGTTCGGCATACACCTGCATCGAAGGGTCGATATCTTGCACGTCGATGGTGATGGCATGACGTTGCCGGTGGATGCCAACCAGCAACATCGCGCCATCCACAGCATCTTTCAGCGGAATCATGGCAAGTGGGCGGCCCACCGCCTGCTTGCGTGAAAAGGCCCGGAGTTCACCGGTGATGGCGCCCACACGATCGGTGAGGCTTGCGATCGTGGCGAGGTTCTCGCGGGCGATGTCGTGCTGCCCACGTGCCAGCAGCACGGCGGCATTGTCGGCAAACGTGCGGATCGCGGCGATCGGTTGATTGATTTCGTGCGCGACGCCCGCCGTCACTTGGCCCAGCAGCGCGAGCCGGCTCGCCTGCACCAATTCTTCCTGCGTGCGATGCAACCGTTCTTCGGCCCGGCGGCGTTCGTCTACCTCGGCTGTGAGGCGTTCATTGGCGAGGCTCAGGTCGCGCGTGCGCGCCGTGACCTGGGCGGCCAACGATTCGCGGATGACGGCTTGTTCGCGGGCCCGCTGCCGGCTTTGCCACATGCGCCAGGCGACCATGCCGCCCGCCGTCAAGAGCAGCACCATGACGGCCGTGGCGACAAGTTGGGCGCCGTTGCTCGCTCGGTTCATCACCTCGCGTGCTGGCGAAAGAAGGTGCAGCGACCAGCCGGGTTGGCTGTCGATGGCCTGCGTGGCCAATACATAGTCGGCGCTCTGCTTGCGCTCGGGCAACGTGACGTTGACCACACTGAGAGACTCGGTGCTGAGTTCGCGCGAGGGACGTATCGGTAGGGTGTCGAAAGCGGCGTTGCCGAATTGCAGGCTTTCGCGCAATACACCGGCCACGTCGGCAGGCAAGGGCCGCAAGACATTGAAGCGCCACTCGCGCTCGCTCGTGATCAGCACGATACCGCGCTCGTCGGTGACGAAAACGGGCACGCCTGCACGTCGCCAATCGTCCTCCAGGCTGGAGAAGTCCACCTTGACCACCACGACGCCCAGCGCCTCGCCGGTGACCTCGTCGTGCACACGCCGCGATAGATAGAGACCTGCGCGATGGCTGCGGGTGCCGAGCGCGAAGTGCTCTGCCGTACCCATGTCGAAGGCTTGGCGGAAGTACGGGCGGAAACGATAGTCGATGCCGACAAAAGTGGCGGGTTCACGCCAGTTGCTCGCGGCGATCGCGCGACCGTTGCGGTCGAGCAGATAGACGGCCGAGGCTTCGATCGAGGTCGCGAGCAATTCGAGCTTCTCGTCCAGCCGTATGACGTGTATCGGATCTTCGTTCTTCAAGACGGCAGTCAGATCATCGTCTTGCGCCAGCACGAGCGGCAAGCTGCGGTACTTCTCCAGGCTGTTGCGCACCAGGGCAATGTTCAATCCTGCCGCCGCGGTGGCGCGCCCGCCAAGTTCGTTCAGGCTTTCGCGCTCCGCCCAGCGGCCACTGGCGGTGGCAACGGCCCAGGTGACCACGACGCAGATGACGAGCGCCAATGCCAGCAAGCCGCGTTGACGGCGCGTCATGGCGAGGGGCAGGGCTTTGAATTGATGGGGCAAGCGTGATCTCTGTTGTGCGGAACATCGCACATGATACGCCTGCGTGTGCGACATTGCGCCCACGCCACACTGCTCAGGCTTTGGCGCTCATCAATAAGCTATATGTAAATCAATGGCTTAGCCTAAAAAGAACATTTAAATGAATTTGGCATGCGTATTGCTTTTGTAGACCCCTATATCGCCAGCTCGTTGCGAGCCGGTTCATTTATTTCATAACAGCGTCGCGACGCCGCCAACAGTCATGTTGCGACGACAGACGTAAAACCCGGTAGGGGACATCAGTGATCGAAGTCGATAAAGACGTGGCCGCGCCTGCGCGCCCGCAGAAGTGGTACAAAATTTTGTATGTTCAGGTGATCTTCGCGATCATCATCGGCATCTTGTTGGGCCATTTCAAGCCGGAAATCGGCGAGGCCATGAAGCCGTTGGGCGATGGTTTCATCAAGCTGGTGAAGATGATCATTGCGCCCGTTATTTTCCTGACGGTGACTTCGGGTATCGCGGCAATGAGCGACCTGAAGAAGGTTGGCCGCGTGACCGGCAAGGCCATGATCTATTTTCTGACGTTTTCGACGTTGGCGTTGATTCTTGGCATGCTTGTGTCGCACATTGTGCAGCCTGGCGCCGGCATGAACATCGATCCGAAGACGTTGGATGGTGGCGCCGTCGCGCAGTACGTGACCAAGGCGCACGATTCGACCGTTACCGGTTTCTTGATGAACATCATTCCGACGACGCTCGTCAGCCCGTTCGTAACCGGCGACATTCTGCAAGTCTTGTTCGTTGCGGTGCTGTTCGGCATCGCCCTGGCGATGGTGGGCCCGAAAGCCAAGCCGGTGCTTGATTTGATCAACGCTGTGACGACGCCGGTGTTCCGACTTGTCGCCATGCTGATGAAGTTCGCGCCGATCGGTGCATTTGGCGCAATGGCTTTCACGATCGGCAAGTATGGGATCGAGTCGGTCGTCAATCTGGCAATGTTGGTAGGCACGTTCTACGCCACCTCGATCTTGTTCGTGCTGCTCGTGCTGGGTGGCGTGGCGCGCTACAACGGCTTCTCGATCATCCGCCTGGTGCGCTATATCCGCGAAGAGCTGTTGCTTGTGCTCGGTACGAGTTCGTCGGAAGCGGCATTGCCCACGTTGATGCAGAAGATGGAACGCGCCGGATGCTCGAAGTCTGTGGTGGGTCTGGTCGTACCGACGGGTTATTCGTTCAACCTGGACGGCACCAATATCTACATGACGATGGCGGCATTGTTCATCGCGCAGGCGTGCAACATCCCCTTGTCGCTGGGCGATCAAATCTTGCTGTTGCTGGTCGCGATGTTGAGCTCGAAGGGCGCCGCCGGTGTGACGGGCGCGGGCTTCATTACCTTGGCGGCAACGTTGTCGGTGGTACCTACGGTGCCGGTGGCCGGTATGGCGCTGATCCTGGGTGTAGACCGATTCATGTCCGAGTGCCGTGCACTGACCAATCTGGTCGGCAATGCGACCGCCTCGATCGTGGTGGCGCGCTGGGAAGGTGAGCTGGATAAAGAGCAGCTCGACCGCGCGATGGCTGGTGAAGTGATGACCGATCCTGTGGCGACACCGCCTGCATCGCTCACCCCGGCCTCGGGTAGCGCACACTGAATGTCGTGCGACTTCGGGCATGCAGCCCGAAAAGAGAAGGGCGCCCGGTGCACACCGAGGCGCCCTTTTTATCGTAGATTCAAGCGCGAATATCGGCCCGTGCCAGCAACTGCGCCGTTTCAAATACCGGCAGTCCCATCACACCGGTAAACGTGCCGGAAAGATACGAGACGAACGCGCCGGCGAGACCTTGAATGCCATAAGCGCCGGCCTTGCCGAAAGGTTCGCCGCTGGCGCAATAGCGCGCGATGTCGCCTGCATCGAGGGTGCGGAAGGTGACGGCGGTCGTCGCAACCACTTCCCACACGGCGTCGCGATCCGGTACCCACAGGGCAACCGCCGTTTCGACCTCATGGGTGCGCCCGGATAGCCGCGCGAGCATGCGCTGCGCCTCGGCGTCATCCGCAGGTTTACCCAAGACGTCACCATCCAAAATAACCGTGGTATCCGAGCCCAGCACGGGCAGGCGCGCAAGTCCTTGTGCCGTCACCCAGTCGCGGCCGCGTTCAGCCTTTTCGCGGGCGGTGCGGCACACATAATCATGCGCCGATTCGCCCGCATGTTGGGGCTCGTCCTCGCCGGGCGGCGCAGGCACGTCCAATACCGTAAACGCGATGTGCATGGTCTGCAGCAATTCGCGCCGGCGCGGGCTCGTTGAGGCGAGGTAAAGCTTGGGTGAGGACGTGTCAGGAAGCATGTTGAAGCCGTTGGGCAATGGCGCGGCAACCGCGCAAGCGGTCAGGCGCGGTGATACGGGTGATTGACCAGGATGGCCCACGCACGATAAAGCTGCTCGGCCAGCACCACCCGCACCATGGGATGGGGCAGGGTGAGCGAGGAGAGCCGGATGCTGCCGGCGCAGCTTTGCTTGAGCGCCCCGTCCAGACCGTCGGGGCCACCGACGAGAAACGCCACATCGGCGCCGCCGGCGCGCCATTGCGCCAGACGTTCGGAAAGACCCATTGTGGTGAGGTCTTTACCGTGTTCATCGAGGGCGATGCGCACGACGTTGCCGGGCAATGCCGCGTCGATGCGCTTGGCCTCCGCGGCCATCATCTGGGCAGGTGTTTTACCGCTGGTGCGCGGTTCGGGCTTGATTTCGCGCAGTTCGATCGCGCAATCGGGCGGCATGCGCTTGGCATAGTCGTCCCAGGCGCGGGTGACCCAATCCGGCATTTTGTTGCCGACCGCGACGACGATAAGTTTCACAGCGCCCGCGAGCCTTCGAGCTTATTGCTCTTCGTCGTCGTCGTGCGAAAACGACGGCGCGGTGGCAGCAACCCGAGTCGATTCGGGCAAGAGCTTCAGGCGCACCGGCTTGCCGCCCCAGACTTCTTCGAGGTTGTAGTAAGAGCGAATCACCGGTTGCATCAGGTGGACGACGACGTCGCCCAGATCGACCAGCACCCATTCGCCGGTTTCTTCGCCTTCGGTGGCGATGACCCGGACGTCCAGGCTACGGGCGCGATTGGCCACGCTGGAGGCCAGCGCACGGGTGTGCCGGTTCGAGGTGGCGCTGGCAATGACGACGCGATCAAAGAGACTCGTCAGGTGCGTCGTGTTGAAGACCTTGATGTCTTGAGCTTTGACGTCTTCGAGAGCGTCAACAATAGCGCGTTGCAGTTTCGTAATATCCATGGGACGTAATATAACGCCGCAAGCAGTGCGGCGTGGGGTTTAGACGGGCGCGGATGCGCCGTAAAGGCCATGTTGGCGTATATAGGCCACGACTTTGGGGTCGAGCCAGTCGTCGACGGGGTCGCCCACCGCCAGACGGGCCCGAATTTCGGTGCCGGACACCGGTGTGGGCGTAAAGGGCACCTGGGTAACCGAACGGCCGAGCGTGATCATCAGGTCCGACAGCGGCTGCGGCACATTCAAGGGCGTGCCCGGACGGGCGGCGACCGCCAGATCGACGCGGTCGACGATCGTTTCCCAGGCGCGCCAGGAGCAAAAATTGGCCAGTTGATCGGCACCCATGATCCAGACGTACGCTTGCGCGCGCGGCAGGGCAAGAATGGTGTCCACGGTATAAGTGGGGCCGCGGCGCTGCACTTCAATGGCATTGACGCTCAACCCAGGGTGATCCTGGGTGGCGAGTTCGGCCATGGCAAGCCGATGCGCGGGCGATGCGTTCAACGGCGCACGTTGCCAGGGCTCGCCGGCGGGCAGCAGTTGCACTTCAGCGAGCGCCAATGCGTCGCGGGCGGCTTGTGCCAGGGCGATGTGGGCGCAATGGATGGGGTCGAAACTCCCACCCAGCAATCCGATACGGCTCACACCCATTCGCGCGGCGTCAGGTAGGCGTTGAGTGCCGCTTCGGGCGTACCCGCTTCGGCGTGCCAATCGTAGCGCCAGTGCGCCACCGGCGGCATCGAAAGCAGAATCGATTCGGTGCGGCCGCCCGATTGCAGGCCGAACAACGTGCCCCGGTCGTAGACCAGGTTGAATTCGACGTAACGACCGCGGCGATAGGCCTGGAAGTCGCGCTCGCGTTCGCCGTAGGGCGTATTGCGGCGGCGCTCGACGATCGGCAGGTAGGCCGCCAGGAATGCGTCGCCCACGTCACGCACCATCGCAAACGAGGCGTCAAAACCGCGCTCGCTCACGTCGTCGAAGAACACGCCGCCGATGCCGCGCGTTTCCTTGCGATGCTTGAGATAGAAATACTCGTCGCACCATTTTTTGTAGCGAGGATAAAGGTCGTCGCCGTGCGGCGCCAGCGCGTCGTGGCAGACGCGATGAAAATGCGCCGCGTCTTCTTCGTGGGGATAGTAGGGCGTGAGATCCATGCCGCCGCCGAACCAGAACACATCCTGTTCACCGCTGCCTTCGGGCGCGGCCGCTACGAACATGCGCACGTTGGCATGGGTGGTGGGCACATGCGGGTTATGCGGATGCAGCACCAACGAAACGCCCATCGCTTCCCAGCCGCGGCCGGCGAGTTCCGGACGATGCGCGGAGGCCGACGGCGGCAATTTGGTGCCGGTGACGTGGCTGAACAGCACGCCGGCACGTTCGAACAGGTTGCCCCCTTCGATCAGCCGCGAGATGCCGCCACCGCCTTCCGGACGGTCCCAGGTGTCGGTTCGGAACGGGACGCCATCGGCGCGTTCGAGAGCCTCGACGATACGAGCTTGCAAGCCGGTGAAGTAGGCGTGGGCGGTGTCGATAGGCAATGCGGTCATGCGCGGCGGGTCTCCACGCGCAGCCCCGGGGCTGCGCGGTTGGCGTTGAAAAAGCTTACTTCTTGGCGGGCGGACGCTTCAAGGCGCGCCAGCCGATATCGCTGCGGTACTGGCGGCCGTCGTAGCGCACCTGGTCTACCGTGTCGTATGCGCGCTCGCGCGCCATGCGCACCGAGTCGCCCAAGGCCGTGACGCACAGCACGCGGCCGCCCGAGGTGTTGACGGCGCCGTTGGTCATGGTCGTGCCGGCATGGAAAACCATGCAGTCGTCGGCATCGGCCGGCAGGCCTTCGATCAGGTCGCCGGTGCGCGGCGTGTTGGGGTAGTTATGCGACGCGAGCACGACGCCCAGCGCCGTGCGGCGATCCCAGACGATATCTGCGCGATCCAGCGTGCCGTCGATGGCGTGTTCGAGCACGTCCACCAGATCGCTCTTGACGCGCATCATGATGGGCTGCGTTTCAGGGTCGCCCATGCGGCAGTTGAACTCGAGCACCTTGATGGCGCGGTCGGGATCGTCGCCCGTGGCAATCATGACGCCGGCGTAAAGGAAGCCGGTGTAGGGCACGCCGTCGCGGGACATGCCTTGCATGGTGGGCAGGATCACTTCGCGCATGATGCGATGGTGAATCTCGGGCGTGACGACGGGGGCGGGCGAATACGCGCCCATGCCGCCCGTGTTGGGGCCCAGATCGCCATCCTGCAGACGCTTGTGATCCTGGCTGGTGGCGAGCGCCAGCACGTGACGGCCGTCGCACATCACGATGAAGCTGGCTTCTTCGCCCACCAGACACTCTTCGATGACCACGCGGGCACCGGCTTCGCCGAGCGACCCGTCACCCAGCATGGCGTCGACCGCAGCGTGGGCTTCTTCGAGTGACGTGGCCACGACCACGCCCTTGCCGGCGGCCAGGCCGTCGGCCTTGACCACGATCGGCGCGCCTTGCGCATCGATATAGGCGTGGGCCGCTTGCGGATCGGTGAACGTGCCGTAGGCGGCCGTGGGGATATGGTGGCGCACCATGAAGGCTTTGGCGTAATCCTTTGAGCTTTCGAGCTGCGCGGCCGCCTTGGTGGGGCCGAAAATCTTCAGACCACGGCTACGGAAATGATCGACCACGCCCGCGGCCAACGGTGCCTCAGGGCCCACGACCGTGAGCGCCACGCCTTCGCGCACGGCGAAGTCGGCGAGGTCCTGCGGCGACGAGAGCGCGACGTTTTCGAGATTGGCGGCGCGCTGCGTGCCCCCGTTGCCCGGCGCCACGAACACTTTATGGACGCGTGGCGATTTTGCAATGCGCCAGGCGAGGGCATGTTCGCGGCCGCCCGAACCGATGACCAGAATTTTCATTTTCGACAATGTGAGGGTTCAGAATCAGGCGACGTCGATCACGGCCGTGGTGTACACCTCGGACACGTCATCCAGGGCGTCGAGCGCATCCAGCAGCTTCTGCATGCGGATGGCGTCGTCGCCTTCAAGGTCGGTTTCGTTCAAGGGCTTCATGGTGATGCCCTCGATTTCGGGCTTCAACTTGGCCGCTTCGAACGCGTCGCGCACCGCTGCATAGTCGGGTACCGCGCAGGTGACCTCGATCACGCCTTCGTCGTCGGTGATGACATCGTCAGCACCGGCGTCGAGCGCGGCTTCCATGACGGCGTCTTCAGCCGTGCCGGGAGCGAAAATGAACTGGCCGCAATGCTTGAACATGAAGGCGACCGAGCCTTCCTGGCCCAGGTTGCCGCCGTTCTTGGCGAAGGCGTGCCGCACATCGGCCACTGTCCGGGTGCGGTTATCGGTCATGCAGTCGACCACGACGGCCGCGCCGCCGATGCCGTAGCCCTCGTAACGCACTTCCTCGTAGTCGGCGCCATCGGCGCCGCCTGCGCCGCGCGTGATGGCGCGCTGGACGTTGTCCTTGGGCATATTGGCGGCCATGGCTTTGTCCCAGGCCAGACGCAACGCAGGGTTGCTGTCGGGATCGGGACCGCCGGCGCGCGCCGCTACGGTGACTTCACGAATGATCTTGGTCCACAGCTTGCCGCGCTTGGCGTCTTGACGCCCTTTGCGGTGCTGAATATTGGCCCATTTACTGTGTCCGGCCATGGCTTCTCGAGTTCTGGATAAGCAAAGAACGCTATTTTAACGCGGAGCAAGGCTCTACACTTTGATCTTCCGCTACTTTGTCTGGGAGAGTGCCCATGTCCGAGCCGATCGCGATCGCCATCCACGAGGGAAACCCTTGCCTGCTGCTGCCGCAGATGGCCAATCGCCACGGTTGCATCACGGGTGCCACGGGCACGGGCAAAACGGTCACGCTGCAGGTGCTGGCCGAGTCGTTTTCGCGTTTGGGAACTCCTGTGTTCATGGCGGACGTCAAAGGCGATCTGACCGGCGTGTCGCAGGCCGGGGTGCCCAGCGAGAAAATGGCGGCGCGGCTGGCCAGCTTGGGCTTGCCCACCCCCGTGTGGGGTGCGAGCCCGGTCACGCTGTGGGACGTGTTCGGCGAACAGGGCCATCCTGTGCGGGCGACCGTGTCGGATATGGGGCCGCTATTGCTGGCGCGCGTGCTGGAACTCAACCCCACCCAGGAAGGGGTGCTGGCGCTGGTGTTCAAGGTGGCCGATGACGAAGGCCAGTTGCTGCTCGACATGAAAGACCTGCGCGCGATGCTGGCCGATGTGGCCGATCGTGCCGCCAGCCTCAAGACCCGCTACGGCAATGTGTCGTCGGCTTCCATCGGCGCCATCCAACGCAATCTGCTGGCATTGGAGTCGCAGGGGGCCGAACGTTTCTTCGGCGAGCCGATGCTGGATGTGTCCGACCTGATGCGCACGGACGCGCAGGGCCGCGGCATGATCAATATCCTCGCCGCCGACAAGCTGATGCAGGCGCCGCGCCTGTATGCGGTGTTCTTGCTCTGGATGCTGTCCGAGTTGTATGAGCGCTTGCCCGAAGCAGGCGATCTCGATAAACCCAAGCTCGTGTTTTTCTTCGACGAGGCGCATCTGCTGTTCAACGATGCGCCACAGGCCCTGCTGACGAAGATCGAGCAGGTGGTGCGGCTCATCCGCTCGAAGGCAGTGGGGGTGTATTTCGTCACCCAGAATCCACTGGATATTCCCGATGCGGTGCTCGGCCAATTGGGCAACCGCGTGCAGCACGCGTTGCGCGCGTTTACGCCGCGAGATCAGAAAGCGGTGAAGACGGCCGCCGAAACCATGCGTCCCAATCCGGGGCTGGACATCGTGGCGGCGATCATGGAGCTTGGCGTGGGCGAGGCACTCGTGTCGCTGCTGGATGAGAAGGGCCGTCCGGGAATGACGCAGCGCGCCTGGATCATGCCGCCTGCCAGCCGCATCGGCCCGGCCACGGCGCCCGAGCGCGAGGCGTTGCGCCAAGCCTCGGGGTTGGGCGGCCGCTACGACACCCCGATCGATCGCGAGTCGGCCTACGAAAAACTGGCGGTGCGTGCCGTTGAGGCGCCCGCTGCGGCAGGCGCCCAGGAGAAGGGCGCACCACCCGCCAAATCGGCGCCGGTACCCAAGCCCGCGGCTGAAGAAGGCGGTTTGATGGCGTCGGTAAACGATGTGCTGTTTGGCTCGACCGGCCCGCGTGGTGGGCGTCGCGACGGCTTGGTGCAGTCGGTTGCGAAGAGCTCGATGCGCTCGATTGCGCGGGAGCTGACGCGCGGGATTTTGGGCTCGCTGATGGGCAGTCGCCGCAAGTAGCGCGACCGGCTCGAACGTCCAGACAGTCAGGCAATCAAGCGGCGGTGGCATCAAGCCACCGCCGTCTATCAAATCACCGCCGTCAAATCACCGCCGTCTTTTAATGCGCCCCGGCATTAGTGCACCGCAGCTATCGTGCACCGCAGCTATAGTCCGCCGCAGCTATTAATGCGCCCCAGCCGCGGCTTCGGCCGCGCCTTCGCCTTTGGCCTTCACCGGTCGTGCCACCCAGACCAAGCCGGTAAGCAGCAGGAAAATCCCCGCCGAGGCCCAGAAGATATCGATCGCCGAGATCGTAAAGGCTTGCGTGTCGATCAGCCGGTCGATCGAGGCCAGCGCCTGGTCTTGCGACATGCCGGCCGCCTGCAGCACACTCATCGTATGGTCGAAGGCGGCCGCGCCGGGGTGCGCGATTTCGGTCAACTGCGCATGATGCATCGTGGCGCGGTTTTCCCACATCGTTGTGGCGATCGACGTGCCGAAGGCACCCGCGGTCAAACGCAGGAAGTTCGATAGCCCCGACGCCGCCGGAATCACACCGGGCGCCAGACCCGACAACGTGATCGAGGTGAGCGGCACGAAAAACGCCGCCATCGCCGCACCCTGGATGATCGTGGGAATCATCAGCGTGCGCATGTCCACATCAGTGTTGAAGCCCGAGCGCATGTAGCAGACCAGCGCAAAGATCAGGAACGCGCCCGTCACAAAAATACGCGGGTCGTGTTTGGAGAGCAGTTTGCCGACGATCGGTGTGAGGACGATTGCCAGCAGCCCGATGGGCGCCGTGACCAACCCGGCATCCGTAGCGGTATAGCCCATGGTGCTTTGCAGCCATAAGGGCAGCAACACGACCGTGCCGAAGAAGACGCCGTACGCCACGGCCAGCGTGACTGCACCGATCGTGAAATTGCGGCCGGCGAAAAGCCGCAGATCGACCACGGGATGCGCGTCGGTCAGCTCCCAGATAATGAAGAACACGAAGGTCACGAAAGCGATCGCCGCCAGGGCCACGATGGTGGGGCTGGCAAACCAGTCGAGTTCCTTGCCTTTGTCGAGCATGATCTGCAGGGCGCCCACCCACACCACCAACATGATCAGGCCCAGTTTATCGATGGGCAGATTGCGCGTGACCGACTCGCGATCCCGATAGATGCGCCAGCTCACGTAAGCGGCGAGCAGACCTACCGGGATGTTGATGTAAAAGATCCACGGCCAGCTGTAGTTGTCCGAGATATAGCCGCCCAACAACGGCCCGGCCACCGGTGCCACCAATGTCGTCATCGCCCAGATGGCCAAGGCCATGCCGGCCTTCTCCTTCGGAAAGCTCGCGAGCATCAGCGTTTGCGACAGCGGGATCATGGGGCCTGCCACCGCGCCTTGCAGCACGCGAAAGCCGATGAGCATTTCGAGCGAGGGGGCGAAGCCGCACAGCCACGAGGCCACGACGAACAGCAGCGTGGACGTGAGAAACAGTCGCACCTGACCGAAACGTTGCGTAAGCCAACCGGTAAGCGGCACGGTGATGGCATTGGCCACCGCGAAGGAGGTGATGACCCAGGTGCCCTGGCTCGTGCTCACGCCCAGATCGCCGGAGATCGTGGGGATGGAGACGTTCGCAATGGAGGTGTCCAGCACGTTCATGAACACCGCGCACGACAGGGCAATCGAGCCGAGGACGCGCACGGCGCCTTCGAGCGGCGGATAGGCTTTCGCGGCGGCCGGCGAGGCGGTTGCCGGAGAAGGGGCCGCCGTGTCGGCGGGGGCGGTGCTCATGACGCCAGATTGTCCTGAACGATGCGTTGGATGAGGGCGTCGACTTCGCCATGGGCCGGATCGAAGGCGCGCGTGGACATGCCCGTTTGCGTATTCGTGGTGGTGACGGGCTCACCTTGCGCCGTGCCCAGGTCGACTTCGACGCTCATCGATAGCCCCACACGTAGTGGGCGCTTGGCCAGTTCCTGCGGATCCAGCGTGATGCGCACCGGCACGCGTTGCACGACCTTGATCCAGTTGCCCGTGGCGTTTTGCGCGGGCAACAAGGCAAACGCGCTGCCCGTGCCGGCGTCCAGGCCGGCGACCTTGCCGTGATACGCGACATCGCTGCCGTACAAATCGGCATGCAGGATGACGGGTTGGCCGACGCGCATCTCGCGCAACTGGCCTTCCTTGAAATTCGCTTCCACCCACACTTGATCCAATGGCACAACGGTCATCAACGGCGTGCCCGGCGCAATGCGCTGACCCACCTGTGCGCTGCGGCGCGCGACCATGCCGTCGACCGGCGCCGGCAACGTATTGCGCGAACCGGCCAGCCATACCGAGCGCAGATTGGCAGCCGCGCGCAGCACATCAGGATGGTTTTCAACCGTAGTGCCTTCCGTCAGCGCACGGTTGGTTTGCGCCTTGGCGCGCGAGCCGGCCAAGGCCGCTCGGGCTTGGGCCAGATTGGATTGCGACGTCTTGTATGCGGTTTGCGCATGCAGCAGTTCTTCGCCGCTCACGCCGCCGGATTTGGCCAGCGCCTGGCGTCGTTGCAAGTCGCTTTGGGTACGAGCCACGTCGGCTTCGGCGCGCACGATCTCGGCCGACCGCACGTTGTTGTCGGCGGTCAGCGAATCGTTTTGCACGTACAGGGTGCGGGTTTGGCGCACGGTCTGGGCCAATTGCGCCTCGGCCTGCATCAGCGCGATTTCCGCGTCGGCGGGATCGAGCTTCACCAGCGGTTGGCCGGCCTTCACCATATCGGTGTCGTCGGCCTCGATGGCGATCACGGTGCCGGCTACCTGCGAAGTGATCTGCACCAGATTGCCGTGCACATACGCATCTTCGGTGCTTTCTTTGTTTGCGCCGTAGATGAAATACCAGATGGCCCACAACACGGCGATCAGGAGGAATATGCCGGCGGCGATCAGCAACAAGCGCTTGCGGCGGGGATTGGGAGTCTTGGAGTCAGCCATGAATCATGTCCAGAATGAATCAGCGGGCCGACGCGGAGGACGCGTCGGCCGAAATGGGGGCAGGGCGGGTAGGGGTGGCGGTAGCATCGGCGGGCGTGGCGTAACCGCCGCCCAGGGCGCGTGCAAGCTGCGCATCCAGCAGATAGGCCCGCATGCGCAGATCGGTATCGCGCAAGGCTTGGGTCATCACGCTGTTCTGGGCGATCAACACAACCAGATAGTTGCCGAGTCCTGCGCGGTAGCGATCGCGCGCCAAGGCGTAGGCCGCGTCGATGGCGGTGCGGGCTTGCGTCTGCGCCTCGCGTTCGCGATCCAGCAAGCGCAAGGCATCCAGCGCATCGGCCACCTGATTGACGGCAGTGATCACCGCTTCGTTGTAGTCGGCCGTGGCCTCGTCGGCCGACGCGCGTTGGCCGGCCAAATTGGCATTCAGCGCGCCGCCTTGAAAGATCGGCAACGTGATGGCGGGGCCGACGCCCGCCGCACGGCTGCTGCCTTGCAGCAGGTTGTGCAGGCCCAAGGCCTGAAATCCCACGAAGGCGGTGAGATCGACATTCGGGAAGAACATCGCCTTTGCCACGTCGATATTCTTGGTGGCGGCCTCGGCACGCCAGCGTGCAGCCACGATTTCGGGGCGGCGTCCCAGCAGTTCCAGCGGTAATTGCGAGGGCAATACGCCCGCGGGCCGGGTCAGTTGCGCCGGCATCAACGTGGCGCCGCGCGACGGGCCCGCGCCGGTGAGCGCCGCGACCTGATTGCGCAACTGTGCAATGCGCGTTTCAGCCTGCGTTTGCTCCACGCGGGTTGCTGCCAATTGCGACTCGGCCTGACGCACCTCGACCTGAGTATCCAGGCCATTGGTGAACCGGTTGCGCGTGATATCCAGCACTTCGCTGTTCTGCTTGATGATGTCGGTCAGCACCGCATGCTGCGCGAAAGCGTTCTGCAAATTCAGGTAGGCCTGCACCACGCCGCCTGTGAGCACCACGCGCGCGGCCTGGGCATCGGCGGCGCTGGCCTGTTGACCCGCCACGGCGGATTCGAACGCGCTGCGGTTCTTGCCCCAGAAATCGATCTCGTACGAAAAATCGAGTGCCAGCCGCTGGTCGGTGGTAATCGAACCGGCGAGTGGGGCGGGATAGATATAGTTTTCAGAGAGACGCTGACGCGTCAATTGGTAATCGGCCGCCACGCTGGGCAGCAGGGCCGATCGGGCCGACCCCACGGCGGCATTGGCTTGCGCCAGACGGGCCTGCGCGCGTGACAGCGACGGACTGTTGCGCAGCGCGTCCTCGACCAGGGCATTCAACTGGGGGTCGCCGTAGCGCGTCCACCAGTTGTCGGTCGGCCACGTGATGGCCGTGTCGACCAGATCGACCTGCGCACCGTCCAGGCGAGGTGAGGGCGTGGGGCCCTCGCGCATTGGGGCGCAGCCGGCCAGGATGGCACACATCAAAAGCGCTATTGGAAGTTTTGGCATGCTTACAGGAAGCTTAAAGTAATTGACTGGACTGTATCTGCCTAGGCAGCTAATTGGGAAAAAAATACGGCCGCACCGTGAGGCGCCGCGATCGAAACGTCAGGTGTCCGGCGCTTTGCCCGTGGCGGCGTTCGGCGGTGAGATCGAGCCATTGGCCAGCATGCGTTGCAGAAAATGCGCGAGCATATCGACCTCATCGGCCGAGAATCCGCGCAGATAATGATTGAGCGCGCGGGCGATCCGCGCTGGGATTTCCTTGGCCGTGCGTTGGCCTTCTTCCGTCAGTACGATATCGACCACACGCCGATCTTCTTTGCTGCGCGTGCGCACCAGCAGGCCTTTGGCTTCAAGGCGATCGAGTGTGCGCGTCATCGCGCCGGAGTCGACCGCGAGGATGCGGGCCAGCTCGACCGACGTACTCGCATGGCCCTTGGCCAGGCACGCCACGGGTCGCCATTGCATGGCCGTCAGCCCCAGCGGCGCCATGTCTTGATCGAGCACGCGGTTGAGCGACTGATACACCTGCTTGATCATGTAGCCCACATTGTTTTCAGTGAGGCGAGGGCCGGACGAACGATAGTGGACCACCGCGTCGGACAAGGAGGGGGACGTTGCCGCGGCAGCGTCGGAAGAGGAAGGCAGGGTCATGATGGAGGTGATTTTACTGCCTGGGCAGTTAAATGCAAGCGCTGGCTAAATTGGCGTGGCCGGCGGGCCGGCAGGCCGCTTTTCATAACTGGCCGACCAGGCGATGGCGCCCACGATGCAAGCCGCGCCCATTGCCACGCGCCATCCCGGCACATCGCCAAACAGCAGCCAGGCAAACGCGATGGCGTAAAGCGGTTCGAGGGCGATGATGAGCCCGGCGCGACGGGCACTGATGTATTCCAGGCTCGAGACGAAAAGCGTGTGGGCCAAGCCCGTGCAGAGAATGCCGAGCGCAGCGACGCCCAGCCAATCGGCCATCGCCAACCCGCTCGAGGCGCCAAGCGCAAAGGGTGCAGTCACCAGCGCCACGACGATGTTCTGGCCGCATGCCATCTCGAGTGCACCCAAGCCGTCGCCGGCGTGCCGGTTGATCACGGCAAGCATGCCGAAGCTCGCGCCCGAGGCTAGGCCCCAGAGCAATCCCACCGTGCCGCTATCGGCCAGATCGAAGGCGGGCGTGAGCAACACCAGCCCCAGGCTCACCAAGGCCACCATGCCCCATTCGGGCAGGCGCACGCGTTCACGCAAGAGCACGGCTTCGAAAAGGGTGATGAAAGCCGGAAAGCTCGTGAAGCCGAGGGTGGCGATCGCAATCCCCGCGACCTTGACCGAGATGAAGAACGTCAGCCAGTGAGTGGCGAGCATGACGCCCGACAACACCACCGCGATCAATTGCCGGCGGGTAATGCGAAACAGTACCGCGCGCTTGCCTAGATGCAGCGCGACCAGGAGGGCAGCCACGGCAAATGCGGCGCGCCAGAAGGTGATCTGCGCCGCGTCGGCGTTGATGACATGGCCCAGCACGCCGGTCAGGCCGAACAACACAGCGGTGAGATGCAAGGACAGCAGGGCGCGGGAATCAGTCATGCGGAATGCGTCAGATCGCCGATAGCGGCGAGTATCGAAGGTGGGCGGCGAGCGCGGGGGTGCCATGTTAAAGCCTTACCCCATACAATGCGGAGCATGAATGCATCAAGCCCGTTCCGCTGGGACATTTCCGCTTATCCGCGCGCAACCGGCTTCGCCCTGGCCATGTTGGGCGCGGTGCTGTTTTCGGCCAAAGCCGTCGTCGTCAAGCTCACGTATCGCTACGGCATCGATGCCGTCACGCTGATTGCTTTTCGCATGCTCTTTGCGTTGCCCTTTTTTGCACTGATCGCCTGGCAACAGTCGCGTCTGGCCGCGCGGGGGCAATTGCAGAAGCTGAGCTGGCGCGATGGCTGCCAAGTCGTCGTGCTGGGACTCATCGGGTATTACCTGTCGAGCTTTCTCGATTTCCTGGGCCTGCGCTACATCACCGCGAGTCTTGAGCGCCTGATTCTGTTCTTGTCGCCGACCTTCGTGCTGCTGTTGTCGGCCGTGGTGCTCAAGCGGGCGATTTCGCGCCAGCAGTGGTGGGCGATGGTGCTGTCTTATGCCGGCGTGGTGCTGGTCTTCTGGCGCGATCTGTCGCTGGGGGGCGATGCCGTGCTGCTGGGTTCGTTTTTTGTGCTCTGCTCGGCAGTGTCGTATGCCGTGTATCTCATCGCCTCGGGCGAACTGATCAAGCGCGTGGGGGCCACACGTCTGGTCGCCTATGCGATGTCGGTGTCCAGCATCGCCTGCATTCTGCAATTCCTTGTCGTCCATCCGGTTAATGTGCTGGTCCAACCGATGGGCGTTTATGGTTTGTCTTTCATCCACGGCACCCTCAATACCGTGCTGCCTGTCTTCATGATCATGTGGGCGGTCGAACGCGTCGGGGCGCCTCTGGCTGCGCAACTGGGGATGATCGGACCGGTGTCCGTGTTATTTCTGGCAGCATGGTTGTTGGATGAACCCATCACGCTTTTGCAACTCGCCGGTACGGCGCTCGTGCTCATCGGTATTTTCGTACTGACGTCAAAACGAACGGCGTAACCGACACTTCAACAGGACAGAAAAAGATGACGAATACCCTTATGAAGGCAGTACGCATTACCGAGCACGGCGGCCCCGAAGTTCTTCGGGTGCAAGAGGTCGAACGGCCCACTCCCGGCCCTGACGACGTGACGGTGCGTCAGCATGCGATCGGGCTGAACTTTATCGATATCTATTACCGCACCGGCCTGTATCCGAGTCCGCTGCCGCACGGCCTGGGCTTTGAGGGCGCGGGCGTGGTGGACGCCGTGGGCGCCAACGTCAAAGGCTTCAAGAAGGGCGATCGCGTGGCCTACGGCCAAAGCCCCATCGGCGCCTATGCCGAATATCATAAGGTGCCCGCGCGTCTGGTCGTGAAGCTGCCAAAGGGCATTTCGTTCGACGACGCCGCAGCGATGATGCTCAAAGGGTTGACGGTGCAGTATCTATTCCGTCAAACGTATCGCCTGCAAGGCGGCGAAACCATTCTGTTTCATGCGGCAGCCGGCGGTGTGGGCCTGATCGCCTGCCAATGGGCGCGTGCGCTCGGCGTAAAGCTGATCGGCACGGTGTCCAGCCCTGAGAAGGCTGCGCTGGCGCGCGAGCATGGTGCATGGGAAACCATCGATTACTCGCACGAGAACGTGGCCGAGCGGGTGCTCGAACTCACCGGCGGCAAGAAAGTGCCGGTGGTATACGACGGCGTGGGCAAGGACACGTGGGAAACCTCGCTCGACTGCCTGGCGCCGCGCGGCTTGATGGTGAGCTTCGGCAACGCCTCGGGCTCGGTGACCGGCGTGGATATCGGTATCCTCAACAAGAAGGGTTGCCTGTACGTGACGCGTCCGTCGCTCGGGCTGCACGTGGATACCCACGAAAAGCTGACGGCCGCCGCTGACGAATTGTTTGACCTGGTCGCCAAGAAGAAAATCAAGATGCGCATCGATCAGCGCTACACGCTGGATCAAGCTGCCGAAGCGCAAACCGCGCTGGCCGGCCGCAAGACCACGGGCGCCACGATCTTCACGCTGGATTGAGGTGAGGTAGAAAAGCTAAGGGGCATCGCTTGCGATGCCCCTTAATGTTGTCCGGTGCCGAACTATTAAATTCCCGGTGCCGAACGATGAGATGCCCGGAGCCGAATTACCAACCGCGCGGAGCAGAACTACCAACTGCCCGGTGCAGAACGACGACATGCTCAGTCCTGGGTAACGAAATAACCCAGTGCCGAATCGCGTTATGACTCGGCGTCCAAGCCAGGCGCGGCACCGAAGCAGACCCCTGCTTCGGTGCCACCGTAAACCATTACTTGGCGTCGAAGTACGACTTCACGCGGTCCACTTCATTGCGCGAACCCAGCACGACGCTCACGCGTTGGTGCAGTTGATCGGGCTGGATGTCCATGATGCGCTCGGTGCCGGTAATGGCACGGCCACCGGCCTGCTCGACGATGAACGACATGGGATTGGCTTCATACATCAGGCGCAGCTTGCCGGGTTTGTTCGGCTCGCGTTTGTCCCAGGGGTACATGAAGATGCCGCCGCGGGTGAGCAGACGATGCACGTCGGCGACCATCGAGGCGATCCAGCGCATGTTGTAGTTCTTGGCGAGCGGACCTTCTTCACCGGCCAGGCAATCGTCGATGTAGCGTTTCACCGGGGTGTCCCAGTGGCGCATATTCGACATATTGATCGAGAACTCTTTGGTGTCGGCCGGAATCTGCAGATTGTCGTTGGTCAGAATCCACGCGCCTTGCTCGCGATCCAGCGTGAACACCGCTACGCCCGCACCCAGCGTCAACACCAGCATCGTCTGCGGGCCGTAGACGGCGTAGCCGGCCACGACCTGGCTGCTGCCGGGCTGGAGGAAATCGGCTTCGGTCACGGCCTGGCCGGCTTCCTTTTGTGGCGCTTTCAGCACCGAGAAAATCGTGCCGATCGACACGTTCACATCGATGTTGGACGAGCCGTCGAGGGGATCGAACAACAACAGATATTCGCCCTTGGGATAGCGGTTGGGAATCGGATGGATGGTTTCCATTTCTTCCGATGCCATGGCAGCCAGATGGCCGCCCCATTCGTTGGCTTCGAGCAGGATATCGTTGGACATCACGTCCAGCTTCTTCTGCACTTCACCTTGCACGTTTTCGCTGTCGAGGCTGCCGAGCACGCCGCCCAAGGCGCCTTTGCCCACGGCATGGCCGATGGCCTTGCACGCGCGTGCCACCACTTCGATAAGCAAACGAACTTCGGGGGCAACGGTGCCGCTTTCGCGCTGTTGTTCTACGAGATACTGAGTCAGAGTCTTGCGTGTCAAAACGCTCTCCTGGAGGCGAAAGTTAATCAGGCGGCCAGATCCAAGGCCTTGGATACGATTTCTTGAACATTGCGCGACAACCCCGGATGGGCGCGAATGCTCGTCAGTGCGTGTTGCATCGGGTCGCGCAGCGCCGGCGTAAACCGCGCCCAGCTATCGAGCGCGCGCGCCAGGCGGGCCGCGATTTCGGGGTTGATGGCATTCAGGGCAAGGACTTGTTCGGCCCAGAACCCATAGCCTACCCCGTCGGCGCGATGCAACCCGCGCGCATTGTTCAGGCAAAACTGAAAAATCAACGCGCGCGCGCGGTTGGGATTGCGCAAAGTGAAGGCGGGATGCTGCATCAGGTTGTGCATCGTGTCTACCGTGGTCGTGCGCGCGGTGGCCTGCAACGCAAACCATTTGTCCACGACCAGCGGATCTTCGGCCCAGCGCGTGTAGAACGCGTCCAGCGCAGTTTGCGTGCGTGCGTCGTCGCCGGCGTAACTCACCAATGCGCCCAGGGCAGCCAGGCTGTCGGTCATGTTGTCGGCCGTCGCATATTGGCCACGCGCGGCGTCGGCAGCAGCCGTGTCGCCGCCTGCGAGCAGGTAGGTAAGCGCCAGGTTCTTCAAGGCGCGCTTGCCGGCGGGCACTGGGGCGGGGCTGTAGTCGCCGGGCGTTTGCGAGCGATCCCATGCGGCTTGCCACTCGGTGCGCAGCGCGTGTCCCAAGATCTCGCGCACGGCGTCGCGAGCGGCGGCCAGTGCCGGCGGATCGATGGGCGACATCCGCTCAGCCAATGTCTTTTCCGATGGCAACGCCAGCGCACGCGCCTGATAGGCCGCGTCCAACGTGGTGTCGGACAGCAAGGCACGCCAGGCGCCGATGAACGCATCCGACAACCTGGCTTGCGCGCCCGTGGCCTGCTGGGCAGCTACCGCCAGGATCTGACGCGACGCCAATTCCTGGCCCGCTTCCCAACGCGCAAAGGGGTTGGTGTCGTGAGCCGATAGCAACGCCAGTTCGTCTTCCTGCCAGGCGTAGTCGATGACGACGGGGGCGGAGAAGTCGCGCAGCAGCGACGGCACCGGTTGGGCGTCGATGTTCTCGAACGTCCACTGCTGGCGCGCTTCGGTGAGTTCGAGCACGACGGTATCGTGCTCGCCGCCTTCGAACGACAGCTTGAGCGGCGCGCCGTTGCGATCGAGCAGACCGATCGAGACGGGAATGTGGAACGGCAGTTTCTCGGCCGCCGGTTGCATGCGTTTTTCGACGCCGACCGGCGCGCAATGCTGGGCGAGCGTTACGGTGCAACGGCGTGCGGCGGCATCGTAATCGAGCGCGACAGCCACGCGCGGCGTGCCGGCCTGGCGATACCAGCGGCGGAAGACATCGAAATTACGCTTCGGATGCTGTTTGCGGTAGACCGATTCCATCGCATCCACGAAGTCGTCGCACGTGACCGCCTGACCATCGTGGCGGCGGAAGTACTCGTCCATGCCCGCGCGGAAGCCGGCTTCGCCCAGCAGCGTGTGCTGCATGCGAATGACTTCGGCACCCTTGTCGTACACCGTGGCGGTATAGAAGTTGCCGATTTCCTGGAAGCTTTCGGGGCGGATGGGGTGCGCCATCGGGCCGCTGTCTTCCGGAAACTGCGCCGCGCGCAAGGTCACCACATCGTCGATCCGCTTGACGGCGCGCGCACTGACTGCGGCCGCGTCGTCCATGCCGGTCGCCATCATGTCGGCGCTGAATTCCTGGTCGCGGAACACCGTCAACCCTTCTTTCAGGCTCAGTTGGAACCAATCGCGGCACGTCACGCGGTTGCCGGTCCAGTTGTGAAAGTACTCGTGGCCGATGACCGACTCGATCGCTTCGTAATTGGTATCGGTAGCGGTTTGCGGATCAGCCAGCACGTAGGCTGCATTGAATACATTCAGCCCCTTGTTTTCCATCGCGCCCATATTGAAGTCGCGCACGGCGACGATCATGAAGCGGTCCAGGTCGAGCTCCAATCCGAAGCGCACCTCATCCCACTTCAGTGCGCGTTCCAGCGATTCGAGGGCCCACTGCGTGCGGTCCTCGCTGCCGGGATCGCTATACACCTGCAACAGCACCGAGCGGCCGGATTGCGTTTGCGTGTTGCATTCGCGCTTGGTGAATGTGCCTGCGACCAAGGCAAACAGATAGCAAGGCTTGGGAAACGGATCTTCCCAGATGGCTTCGTGCCGCTCGTCGTCGATGTCGCGGCTGGCGATCAGGTTGCCGTTGGACAGCAGATGGGCGTAAGTCTTGGGCGCACGCACGATCACGCGGTAGCGCGACATGACGTCGGGCCGATCGGCAAACCACGTAATACGGCGAAAACCTTCCGCTTCGCATTGCGTGAAGAAGCTGCCGCCCGACACATAGAGACCCATCAGCGTTGAGTTGGCATCCGGCTTGCAACGACTGACGATCTCGATCTCGGCCACTTCCGGCAGATTCAGAATCGTGAGCGTGGACGCGTCGAGCCGGTAGTCGGCATCCGCCAGGCGGCGGCCGTCGACGCTGATGCTCTCCAGGCTCAGGCTTTCACCGTTGAGCACCAGTGGCGCGCCGGCGGCGGCATCGGCTTGGCGGGCGATATGCATGGTGAGACGCACACGCGTATCGGCCGGATCGAGGTCGAAAGCAAGCGTGACGTCTGGAATGGCGTACGGGTAGGGCGTGTAGTCCTGCCGCTGGATGGTGACCGGCGTATCGGTGCGCATGATGATCGTCGCGTGGCTGTCTAAAGGAGGATAATTGTAGTGGGCTGCGCGCCACCTTGGCGGACTGAAGCGAATCGAAAACTTTTTCAGCGAATTGGCGTCAAAAACGAACGAGTTTGTCTGTGATGACACGGCGCTCGACATATGGAGTAGGGAGATTCAAATGGGTGCCCTCAATCTTTCGGCGGTATGCCGTAGTGGCCGCTTCTGGCTTGCCTTGTCGGTGGCGGTGTTAAGCGGCTGCACCAGCACCATGGCGGCGCGCGTGACGTCATTTCAACAATGGCCGGCCGGCGTGGAAGGCCAGCGTTATCAATTCGTTCAAAGCAACGCCGATCAATCCAATAATCTCGAATACCGCGCTTATCAGGATATGGTCCGTGCGGCGATCGGGGCTACCGGCCTGGTCGAAGCCACGAGCGGTGCAAAGCCGCGATTCAATGTGGTGTTCGATTATGGCGCGCGCGCGACGCAGGTGGTTACCCGCCAACCGGCCGATCCCTACTTTTATGGCGGCGGCTTCGGCGGTGGCTATTATGGTCGCGGCGGATATGGGTACGGTCGCTGGGGCTATCCCGGCTATTGGGGTCCTGCGTATGTGGACGTCCCTGTGCAGGCGTTCCGCAACGAGCTCAACCTGAGAATTCTGGACACCGCTGCAGGCAACGCGGAGGTTTATCGCTCGAGTGCCGTGGCATTAAGTGGACAGCCTGATCTCATAGGCACCATGCCGGTGCTTGTGCGCGCCATTTTCGACAACTTCCCTGGCAACAACGGCTCCGAGCGGGTTATTCGCTATCAGATGGAATAATGCGCGAGCGCTCGGCTGATGGCGATGCGCTGGTAGGCGAGTAAATCGGCGGCCATCCGTCCAGGGCATGGGGCGAAAAAGAAAAGCCCGGCATATCGATGCCGGGCTTTTTTATGATTTCGAATTCAATCACAGTCTCAAGCTTCTGGGCTTGAGTTTGAGATGACCGTCTCACATTTGCGATTGTCTTGGTCACGCATTCAGATAGCAATGCAGACAGCCAATCAGACAACCAGCGCAACTCGCGTTTTCAATAACGCGAGTTGGCGCGATTTGATGTCTTCTTATTTGATCAAGAAACTGTCGCGTTGGGCGCCGTCGGCTTCGGCCGCAGCCAACCAACGGGGCGCCTTGCCGCGGCCGCTCCAGGTTTCGCCGGTATCGGGATGACGATACTTGGGCGCAACCGGACGCTTGGTGCCGTCTGCCGCTTTCTTGCGCGGCGTGCGACCGGGCGCTTTGCTGGCGCCTAATGCTGCAGCCAGTTCTTCGGCCGTAATATCGTATTGGCGCATCGAATTGACGATCGACGTGATCACCGGCTTGCGGCGCTTGGTATGCAGCGCTTCGGCTTTCTTCTGCAGTCGGGTGATTTCTTTTTCGATCCGTGCTTGCTGCGTCGCGTAATTTTCTCGAGCCATTTTGGCAGTCCCTTTATTCTGGGTGATGTTCGTCTAAACGACAGGATCGAATTCTACGCCGAATCAAAACACCCAAGTAAACAAAATAATGCAATCGAGAATTCCAATTGTTTCTCTCGGAAAAAACGTTGCAGCGGTTTCTCATCCAAATGGCCTAGAACGTCCCGATAGAGGCAAGAAGTGAAATTATTATTTCGATTCCAACTATTTTCGACATTTGTGAGGATGTTATTTTTGTCCCGGTTTTTCTCAATTGTGGAGATATTCACGCGCAATTGTGGAGAAAATAGGAAGCGAGTTCCGAAATTCGGCACTTGATTGGTGGGAGGGCGTAGCGAATCGCCGTATGGACTCCGGCGCATTGAGCGAGATCGGAGCAGCGCTGGTTGATCGATGCCGTTGCGTCTATTTACGAGTTTGATCGCTCCGCGGCGTGCGCTGACCTGTTTTAGGCGTTTAAGGTCGGCCTGATTCTGGCATTTGACCTTTGCTCGTTGGCTGTTGGTCTTTGGCCGTCGGTTGCTGGCCTTTGGCCTTTAGTTGTTAGCTTCTCGGCTTCTAGCTTTTAGTCTTGGCTCTTACCTTCCACTCTCGAACTTTTTGGATCAGCGTTTATCCGGGCGTTCGCTCTGCCGTCGTCACCAATCGTTATCGACGCTTGTCTTGGACGATAGTGGCGCCATATAGATCATTACGTAGTGGCATCGACCGCGTTGTCCCATACCCCCGGCGCTGCACCTACCTATAAAGCGAGGTGCCTGCCGAAACCTGACGACGTCAGGCGCGTTGCCCCCGCCAATCGACCGCGGCAACGCGCCACCGTTGCCGACCCGCACCCACATTGCCGTTGCCGGCGAGGTTCGCAGTTCCTCGAGGGCGTTCGCAGTACCATATGGTCATTCGTGCCGCGCGAACGCGCCTGCAGGTGTAGAACGTTCCCTACGGGCGTTACCAGCAGCCGTTCACACCGGCGCCGACTCATTTATTTTGGATGTCATGAAGATTACTGATCCCGCCATCGAATCCCTTGCGACCGCCAAGTCTTTGCTCCTCGATCCCTGGGGCCTGACGGAGGCGGATATGGCTCGCGCCATCGGCGAGATCTTCACGCATCGTGTCGATTATGCCGACCTGTACTTTCAATACACCCGCAGCGAAGGCTGGAGCCTGGAAGAGGGCATCGTCAAAACCGGCAGCTTTTCCATCGGCCAAGGGGTGGGCGTACGCGCAGTGGCTGGCGAAAAAACAGCGTTCGCGTATTCCGACACCTTGTCGCCCGACGCGTTGCTGTCGTCGGCGCGCGCCGTGCGCAGCATTGCGAAGCAGGGCGCCGGCAAGATCCATGTGCCTGGGCCGCAAGGTCTTGAGCTGTCGCGCAATCTCTATTCCAACGTCGATCCGCTGACCACGCTGAGCGCACCCGATAAGGTGGCGTTACTCGAACGCGTCGAGCGACTGGCGCGTGCGCGCGATCCCCGCATCATCCAGGTCATGGCCAGCCTTGGCGCCGAGTATGACGTCATCCTGGTGGCCGGCAGCGATGGCCGCCTGGCCGCCGATGTGCGGCCGCTGGTGCGCCTGTCGCTCACGGTGATCGCCGAAAAGCAGGGCCGTCGCGAGATGGGCCATGGCGGCGGGGGCGGCCGAACGGGGCTGGCGTATTTCACCGACGACATCATTGAAGGCTATGTGAATCGCGCCGTGCATGAGGCGTTGACCAATCTCGAAGCCCGTCCGGCGCCGGCCGGCGAAATGACCGTGGTGTTGGGCTCGGGCTGGCCCGGCATCCTGCTGCATGAGGCGGTGGGTCACGGGTTGGAAGGCGATTTCAATCGCAAAGGCTCAAGCGTGTTTTCCGACCGCATCGGCGAACGCGTGGCGTCCAAGGGCGTGACCGTGGTCGACGACGGCACGTTGCCGGATCGTCGCGGCTCGCTCAACGTCGACGACGAAGGCAATCCCACGCAACGCAATGTGTTGATCGAAGACGGCATCCTGCGCGGGTATATGCAAGACACGATGAATGCCCGGTTGATGAAGACGAAGGCGACCGGCAACGGGCGTCGTGAATCATTCGCGCATTTGCCGATGCCGCGCATGACCAATACCTACATGATGGCCGGTGACAAGGCGCCTGAAGAAATCGTGGCCTCGGTCAAGAAGGGGCTGTACGCCGTGAATTTCGGTGGCGGCCAAGTGGATATCACGAGCGGCAAGTTTGTCTTCTCCGCGTCCGAAGCCTACTTGATCGAAAACGGCAAGGTGACCTATCCCGTCAAAGGCGCCACGCTGATCGGCAACGGTCCCGACGCCATGAACCGCGTGAGCATGATCGGCAACGATCTGGCGCTCGACTCGGGTGTGGGCACCTGCGGCAAGGAAGGCCAGAGTGTGCCCGTGGGCGTAGGCATGCCCACGTTGCGCATGGACGGCTTGACGATTGGCGGCACGGCCTGAGCCGTGCTTGAAGCGAGGTCAGGCGTGGCGCATGGCGTCGCGCCTTTACCACACCGTTGGCGCGCCTGTGGGTGACAGTCGAATTCTTTTCTGCTAGAGTCCTTCACATGAATTTCGCATCCCGCCCGTTTTATTTTTATTTTTATGGGTTTCCTATGCCGCTGGCGGAGGAAGGGATTCGCGCACACTGAAGTTCTTGCCGAATATCTTGAAAAAGCCGCCAGCCCTGGCGGCTTTTTTTATGCCGCGAGCCTGGCCAACCCGGAGTGAAAGCTGTGTCCCACAATACCGACGACCTTCGCATCCGCGAAATCAAAGAGCTCAATCCCCCCTCGCAAGTGATGCGCGAGTTTGCATGTACTCCCGAGGCGTCGAACACCGTGTTCACCACGCGTCAGGCGCTGCACCGCATTTTGCACGGCATGGAAGACCGCGTTGCCGTGGTGATCGGGCCCTGCTCGATTCACGATACGCGCGCAGCACTCGAGTACGCCGATCGCTTGAAGCCGGTGCGCGATCGTCTGCGCGGCGAGCTCGAAATCGTCATGCGGGTGTACTTCGAAAAGCCGCGCACCACGGTGGGTTGGAAAGGGCTGATCAACGATCCGGAGTTGGACGGCAGTTTCGATATCAACCGCGGCATCCGCATCGCCCGCGAATTGCTCCTGCAGATCAATAGCCGTGGCGTACCTGCCGGCTGCGAATTCCTCGACATGATCACGCCGCAGTACATCGCGGACCTGGTCTCGTGGGGCGCGATCGGTGCCCGCACGACCGAGAGCCAGGTGCACCGCGAGCTGGCATCGGGGTTGTCATGCCCGGTGGGATTCAAGAACGGTACCGACGGCAACGTCAAAATTGCCGTTGACGCCATCAAGGCCGCGTCGCAATCGCACCATTTCCTGTCGGTCACCAAAGGCGGCCACTCGGCCATCGTGTCGACGGCGGGTAACGAGGATTGCCACGTGATTTTGCGCGGCGGCAAAGCGCCCAACTACGACGCAGCGAGCGTTGAAGCCGCGTGCCTGGACATGGCGAAAAACGGCTTGGCGCCTCGCGTAATGGTCGACGCCAGCCACGCCAACAGCAGCAAGAAGCCTGAAAACCAGCCGCTGGTGATCGACGATGTGTCGCGTCAGATCGAGCGTGGCGATACGCGCCTGGTCGGCGTCATGATCGAGAGCCATCTGTTGGGCGGACGTCAGGATCTGATCGAAGGCCAACCCTTGACGTACGGCCAAAGCATTACCGACGGCTGCATCGATTGGGAATCTTCGGTGGCCACGCTCGAACGCTTGGCGAACGCCGTGCGCGAACGCCGTCGCAATACCATCACGGCCAAGTAAGACCCCGCGGCGCGCCAGCGATGGTGCGCCGCACGATAACGGCTGCGGCGGCACCGCCGCGATAGGGCGTAAAATCGAAGGCTTCCACACCCTCGGTTTGATCACGTCCATGAATGCTCCCGATCTCGGCCAAGCGTTGCGCCGTCCCCTTCCCGAAGCTTGCCTGGAGGCGCTGCGCGCGCTGTTCGGCGATCGGCTGTCCGTCGCGGCGGCCGTACGCGAACACCATGGCACCGATGAGTCGCCCTATCCGGCCATGCCGCCGGACGCCGTCGTCTATGCCCACACCACCGAAGAAGTCGTAGCCGTCGCCAAGCTTTGCAACGCGCATGGCGTGCCGCTGATTCCCTATGGCACGGGCTCGTCGCTTGAAGGCCATACGCTGGCGATCCAGGGCGGCATCACGCTCGATGTGTCGCAGATGAATCAGATCGTGGCCGTTCATGGCGAGGATCTGACGGCAACCGTGCAGGCTGGTGTGACCCGCAAGCAGCTCAACGAAGAACTACGCGATACCGGTTTGTTCTTTCCGATCGATCCCGGCGCCGATGCGAGCCTGGGCGGCATGGCGGCCACGCGCGCATCGGGCACCAATGCCGTGCGCTACGGCACCATGCGCGAAAACGTCGTATCGCTCACGGTGGTCACCGCCGACGGCCGCGTGATCCGCACCGCTAGCCGGGCGCGCAAGTCATCCACCGGCTACGACCTCACGCGTATCTTCGTGGGAAGCGAAGGCACGCTCGGCATCATCACCGAGGTCACTGTGCGGTTGTATCCGCAGCCGGAAGCCGTGTCGGCCGCGATCTGCAATTTCGAATCGCTGGACGCCGCCGTGCAAAGCGTGATCGAGATCATCCAGATGGGCGTGCCCGTTGCCCGCGTCGAGTTCATGGACGAGGCCGGCGTGCGCGCCGTCAACCGCTACAGCCACCTTAGCTTGCGCGAAAGCCCGATCTTGCTGTTCGAGTTTCACGGCAGCCCTGCCGGCGTCGAGGAGCAAGCGCGCGTAGTGCAGGACATCACACGTGATAACGGCGGTATGGATTTCGAATGGGCCGCCCAGCCGGAAGATCGCAGCCGGCTTTGGACCGCACGCCACAACGCGTATTTTGCCGGCCTGCAATTGCGGCCCGGCTGCCGTTCCAGCACCACCGATGTATGCGTGCCCATTTCGCGTCTGGCCGACTGCGTGCGCGAAACGGTCGAGGATCTGTCCAAGGCCAATTTTCCGTACACCATCGTCGGACACGTCGGCGACGGCAACTTCCACGTCTTGATGCTGCTCGATCCGAATAGCCCCACCGACTGGGAAGAGTCCGAGGTCGTCAACCATCGCCTGGCGCGTCGCGCGATTGCCTATGACGGCACGTGCTCCGGCGAGCATGGGGTGGGACTGCACAAGATGCAATTTCTCGAAGAGGAGCATGGCGAGGATGCGCTGGCCTTGATGCGCAGCCTGAAGCACGCCTTCGACCCCAACAACATCCTCAACCCGGGCAAGATCTTCCCCTGGTGATCGCAATTTGGTAAGCAGGCATTGCGAGGGGCGCGTTTGCGCCCCTTGCTACGGGTAAATCCCGGCCTGTGCGACGCCCGGTGTAACGGTATCGTAGGCGTCATGAATGACGCCGTGCCTTTTGCGCTCTCCACCGTTCCTGAGGTTCCGGTCGAGGCGCACGTATTGATTGCTGCACTGCAACGCGCAGTGCCCAAGCATTGTGTGCTTCATCGTGCGGAGGATACCCGTCCTTACGAATGCGATGGCTTGTCGCTCTTTCGAACGCTGCCCAAGGTGGTCGTGCTTCCCGAGACCGAGGCGCAAGTGCAGGCAGTGATGAAAGCATGTCACGCCTTGAAAGTGCCGGTGGTCCCCCGCGGCGCCGGCACCGGGCTTTCCGGCGGCGCGACGCCCCACGCGGCAGGCGTGTTGCTGGGGCTCTCAAAACTCAATCGCATCAAACGCATCGACCCGCAGGCCGCGATTGCGGTACTCGAGCCGGGCGTGCGCAACCTCGCGATTTCCGAAGCTGCGGCGCCATACGGTTTGGCGTATGCGCCAGACCCGTCCAGTCAGATCGCCTGTTCCATCGGCGGTAACGTGGCCGAAAATTCGGGCGGCGTGCATTGCTTGAAGTACGGGCTGACGGTGCATAACGTGCTGCGCGTACGCGCGGTGATGTGCGATGGCGAGATCGTTGAATTGGGCAGCGACGCGCCGCAAACCGATGGCCTGGATTTGCTGGCGGCATTCATCGGCTCTGAAGGAATGCTGGGTATCGTCACCGAAGTCACCGTCAAGCTCATTCCCAAACCGGCCTGCGCACAGGTCGTGATGGCAAGCTTTGCGAGTGTGGAAACGGCCGGCAACGCGGTCACGGCCGTCATTGCGCAAGGCATTATTCCCGCCGGGCTCGAGATGATGGATCGGCGCGCAGTGCACATGGTCGAACCCTTCGTGAAAGCCGGCTACGACATGGATGCCGCCGCAATATTGCTATGCGAATCCGACGGCACCGAACATGAAGTGGCGCATGAGATTGCCCGCATGGAAGCGATCTTCAGCGCCGCCGGCGCCACGCGGTTGCAGGTGTCGGCATCCGAAGAAGAGCGTCTGCGATTCTGGGCGGGACGCAAGAATGCGTTTCCCGCGGCCGGCCGGGTATCGCCGGATTATTACTGTATGGACGGCACGATTCCGCGGCGTCATCTGGCGCGCGTGCTGTCGGCGATCGAACAGATGGAGGACGACTACAGCTTGCGCTGCGCCAACGTGTTTCATGCGGGCGACGGCAATCTGCATCCGTTGATCATGTTTGACGCCAACGTGCCTGACCAGGTCGAACGTGCCGAGAAGTTCGGTGCCGAGATTCTGGAATTATGCGTTCAGGTTGGAGGAACCGTGACGGGAGAGCACGGGGTGGGACTGGAGAAAATAAATCAAATGTGCGTTCAGTTTTCGCAAGAAGAACTTGCTGTGTTCAGTGCCGTGAAGCGATCGTTCGATCCTTCGGGTTTGCTCAATCCCGACAAAGTCATTCCGACGCTCGCGCGCTGCGCGGAGTACGGCAAGATGCATGTCCATAACGGAGAAATGCACTTCCCCGATCTGTCGCGGTTTTAGGCGGCACGATGGATTTCGTTCTGAGTGAACTATGCGATCAGGTGATGACCGCACGCGCGGGCCATAAGCCATTGTGGGTGTCGGGCGGCGGCACCAAAAATTTCTTCGGCAACTATCGCGCGCCGCGGCCTGAGGACGGGCACTGCGTGCTCGAAATGGGCACCTATGCCGGTATCGTCGATTACCACCCGTCGGAGTTGGTGATCACGGTGCGCGCGGGCACATTGGTGTCCACGCTCGAAGCGGCGCTGGCCGCCGAAAATCAGATGTTGGCATTCGAGCCGCCGATCTTCGGCGCAGGCTCCACGGTAGGCGGCTGCGTGGCGGCGGGGCTGGCCGGACCACGCCGCATCGCGGCTGGCGGCGTACGCGATTTCGTGTTGGGCACGCGGCTGCTGGATGCACAGGGCCGGCTGTTGTCCTTCGGTGGCGAGGTCATGAAAAACGTAGCCGGCTACGACGTCTCGCGCGTGCTCGCCGGATCGATGGGCATTCTCGGCGCGATCGCCGAAGTGTCGTTGAAAGTGGTGCCGCGTCCGATTGAAGAATGCACGCTGTGGTTCGACTTGACGCGCGAGCAAGCGATGGCAACGTTTTCGACATGGCGGCAACGGCCGCTACCGATCTCAGCCTCGGCGTGGATCGCAGACAGGGCGCGCTTGCCGGCATCGACAGGCACCAGCGACTCGACCCTCGCTGCAGGCACCACCGGCCCGACGAGCGCTGCCGGCGCGACTGATTCCGCGATCTCTGCGGGCTTGGTGGGTTCGACCTCCTGGCGCGGCAACACCGCCGTTCGGCTATCCGGATCGCCTCCGGCGCTGGCATCCGCGATCGCTGAGATGGGGGGCGAACGTGAGCAAGGCGAACATGCCGCGGCCGTCTGGACGCAGTTGCGGCACCAGCAGATGCCAGTGTTCACGGCCGGTCAGTCGATATGGCGCGTCATCGTGCCACCGACCTCGCCGGTGTGCCTGGACGAAGCGGCGCTGATCGAGTGGGGCGGGGCGCAACGTTGGTTGATGGGTGCGCGCAACGCCGCGGCGTTGCGTGAAGCGGTGCGTGCGGCGGGAGGCAGTGCCACGCTGTATCGCGTGGGCGACGGCGCCACCGACATCGCGGGCGGCGCATTTCATCCCCCGGAACCAGGCGTCATGGCGATCACCCGCCGGCTCAAGCAAGAGTTCGACCCCTGGGGGCTCTTCAATGCGGGTCGTCTTTATCCGGATCTCTGATCGCCTATGCAAACCAATCTAGCTTCCTGGGTTCGTGATACGCCAAAAGGTGCCGAGGCCGACGCCATTTTGCGGCGATGCGTGCATTGCGGATTTTGCACCGCCACCTGTCCCACGTATCAAGTGCTGGGCGACGAGCTCGATAGCCCGCGCGGGCGGATTTATCTCATCAAACAGATGCTGGAAGGCGAGACGCCAACGCGGGCCACGCAACAGCACCTGGATCGTTGCCTGACGTGTCGCAATTGCGAAACCACGTGCCCATCGGGTGTGGAGTACGGGCACCTCATCGACCTGGGGCGGGAATGGGTCGATCAAAAAGTGGAGCGCCCACTGTGGGACCGGGTGCGACGCGCAACGTTGCGCCATGCGCTCAACGCGCCTTGGTTCGCGCCGCTCATGCGCGTGGGTAAACGCATGCGGCCGCTCTTGCCGGCAGCACTGAAACGTAAAGTGCCTGCGCATCGCGCCGCCGGCGCGTTGCCCGAGGTGGGCAGGCATGCGCGGCAGGTGTATTTATTGTCGGGCTGCGTTCAGCCCGCGATGATGCCCACCATCGATGCGGCAACCATCCGCGTGCTCGACGCGATCGGCATCGGCGCGTCGTACGGTGTTCAAAAAGGCTGTTGCGGCGCCATCAATTTCCATCTCGACGACGGCCCGGCGGCGTTGGTGCAGATGCGCGCCAATATCGATGCGTGGCTTCCTGCGCTTGAAAGCGGAAAGGTGGAGGCAATCGTCATGAATGCCTCGGGTTGCGGTGCCATGGTCAAGGACTATGCGCATCATCTGCGGCACGATCCCGTTTACGCCGAGCTGGCGCAACGGCTGGTAGGGTACGTGAAAGATGTGGCCGAATTGGTTGCGCCGCATGCCGACGATCTACGGGCCTTGATGCAAACGGGCGGCTCGTTAGCGTTTCATCCCCCGTGCACCCTGCAACACTGGCAGGGGCTGGGCGGGGTGACCGAGCGAATGCTGATCACGCTCGGATTTCAGTCGCTGCCGTTTTCAGACAAGCATTTGTGCTGCGGCTCGGCGGGCGCCTATTCGGTTCTGCAGCCGGAGATGAGTCTCACCTTGCGCGATCGCAAACTGGCAGCGATTGCGCCAACTCAAGCCGATGTGATCGTGTCGGCCAATATCGGGTGCATCGGTCATTTGCAAAGCGGCACCGAGGTGCCGGTTCGGCATTGGATCGAATGGGTCGACACGCGCCTCGTTGCGCGACCTTGATCAGTCGCTGACGAGGCGCTTCACCACAGGTGACGCGGCGTCGAGGGCGCGTCGCAACGTCCTACGATGACGTTGCAACGACTTCTGACGACGCGAGCCGACGTCACGCCGCGACTTGTGGCGCCATCCATGCGATCAATGCGGCGGTCAGGTCGCGCAGATCGCTTTTCAGTTTGCCGTAGTTCTCGCTCGGTCGCAGCGAGATTTCATCCATGTACAGATTGCGGTTGATCTCGATCTGCAAGCTGTTGCGGCCGTCTTCCGGATCGCCGAAAGCGCGCACCAGTTCAACGCCTTTATAAGGATCGTTGACGGTGACGTTGTAGCCTCGGCCTCGCAGCCATTGCGCCACGAACTCGCGAAACGACGGATCGCCGGTCGTGCCGTCGCGGTCGCCGAGCACGAAGTCGGGATGCACCAGGCCAGGTTGATCGGTCGCATAGGCACCGGCCACGCTGGGCATCGAATGGCAGTTGATGTGCCAGACCTTGCCGAAGCGCGCGTGCGCCGCGTCGATCACACGACCGAGTTCGGTGTGGTACGGCATCCAGCACGCATCGATGCGGTGCTGAACTTCGTCGATCGACAACTTGCGATCATAAAGCGGCGTGCCGTCGTCGAGCATGCGCCAGATCAAGCCTTTGCCCAGCTTCACTTTGGGTGACTCGGCGATCTCGCCGGGCCAGGGTGCATCGAGCAGCAGGCTATCGATTTCGTTGGCACCGCGGTTGGCATCGATGTAGGCGCGCGGGAAATGGGCGGCAATCAACGGCACGCCCATGGCGATGGCGTCGGACCAGAGGTCGGCAACCCAGGTGTCTTCGGCGGTACGCAGCGCACCGAAGTTCACGGCGGGTGCGAAATCGGGCGGGTAGGCCGTGCCGCTGTGCGGCGAATCGAGCACCAGCGGCGCGGCGGCCGGGGTATTGGGGTAATCGTCGGGCAAATCCAGACGATAAGAAAGCGGTTGGGTGATCAGCATAGGTTTCAAGACTTCCGATTGTGTGTGGTGCGCGCGGCGTCACATGACGCCGCGCGCCGGAACATCAATCGAGCTTGATGTTCGCTTCTTTGGCGATGCGCTTGTTCTTGGCGATTTCGGTGGCGATCTGCTTGGCGAATTGCTCAGGCGTATCGTTCACGGTTTCCGCGCCCAAGGCCGCCAGACGCGACTTCGTGTCTTCGTCGTTTTCGACTTGATTCACGGCGGCAGCCAGCTTGTCCAGCACGGGCTTGGGCAGGTTGGCGGGAGCGATCAGACCAAACCAGGCGGCGTCGTTCACGGGCGTCAGGCCCGCTTCGGCAAACGTCGGCACGTCGGGCAAAGCCGCCACGCGCTTGGGCGAGGCGACGGCCAACGCCACCAACTTGCCACCGAGCACGTGCGGCAGGGTGGAGGGCAGGTTGTCATACATGACGTCCACTTGACCGGCCAAGGCGTCGTTCAGCGCCGGACCCACGCCACGGTAAGGCACATGCAGGATGTCGGTGCCGGACGCGATCTTGAACAGTTCGCCCATCATGTGCGACACCGAGCCGTTACCGGCCGAGGCGTACGTCAGCTTGCCCGGCTCGGACTTGGCCAACCTGATGAATTCGGCCATGTTCTTGGCCGGCACCTTGGGGTTGATCGTCATGATGTTCGGCACGAGTGCCAAATTCGAGATCGGCGTGAAATCGCGCTCGGCGTCGAACGGCAGGTTCGGGTAGATCGCCGGGTTGATACCGTGCGTGCTGGCCGTGGCGATGCCCAGCGTGTAGCCGTCGGGTGCAGCTTGCGCAATGGCGCCGCTACCGATCGAGCCGCCCGCGCCGCCGCGGTTTTCAACCACGATGGTTTGGCCCAGCGCCTTGCCGATCTTGTCGGCATACAGGCGGCCGACGATGTCGGTGGTGCCGCCGGCCGGGAACGGTACGATCAGACGAATCGGCTTGTTCGGATAATCCTGCGCATGTGCGGCGGGTGCCACCACGGCGGACACCGCGCTGGCGACGACACACAGACCCATGACAAATTGACGGCGTTGCATTAACTTCCCCTTGCTTAGAAAAATAGTCGAGCTTTGAGTGGCTGCCGAATTGACGGCCTTTCCCGACGCATTCTTACGAATGGCTTTCATTTGTGCAAACGAAAGATTCTCCTTAAGCTATGACTTTATTTCATGGCTCGCCGTTTTTCAGGGCGACAAGGCATTACCTATGAGACGACTTTGTCCGTCGCTCACCGATCTGCAGGCCTTCGAGGCTGCGGCGCGGCACGGCAGCTTCACGCATGCCGCCCGCGAGCTGCATGTCACGCAAGGTGCAGTGAGCAAGCAGGTCAAGCAGTTGGAGACGTTTTTGGGGGCGGCGCTGTTCTCGCGCATCCGGCAAGGGCTGGTGCTTACCGAAGCGGGCCGAAGCTACCTGAAGAAAATCGAGAAGGGTCTCGATCTGATCGAGGGCGCGAGTCTTGAAATCATGGCGCACAAAGGGCAGGGCGGTACGCTCAGCCTGACCAGCATGCCCACGTTCGGCGCCCGCTGGCTGATTCCGCGGCTTGCGGCGTTCATGCGCGAGCGTCCCGATATCCGTGTCGAGTTCTTGCCGCACCGGCATGGCTACGATTTTTCGATACCCGAGCTCGACGGTGCCGTGCGCTTTGGCGACGGCGTCTGGCCGGGCAGTTGCGCCGATTATCTGGTGGGACGCGAAGTGGTCACGGTCTGCCATCCCGATCTCATCGGTACGCCCACGACCGATCCCATGCAATTGTTGCGGTATCCGCTGTTGCATCACACAACCGCGCCCAATGCGTGGTCGGAATGGTTTGCGCAGGCCAATTGCGACACGCGCCGCGCCTGGGAGGGGTCGCGCTTCGACCAGTATTCCTTGTTGTCGGAAGCCGCGGCCGCCGGGTTTGGCGTAGCGCTCATCCCGCGCTGCCTGGTCGAAGAGGAGTTGCGCGAAGGCAAGCTCGTGATCGCGATCGATCTGTCGATCGAGGCGCGGCAGGGGTATTACTTGTGCTATCCGGAATACAAAGCCAACCTGCCGTCGTTGCAGGCGTTGCGTGCCTGGCTATTGCCCGCGCTCGCCTCGGGCGATGTGCCGGATAAGCATTGCGAGCCCGGCGAAGATGGCGAGGCCGGTAAAGCGGGCGTCAACCCCATACCCAGCGGGGGCAAACCCGGCCGCGTGCGCGACCCGCATTAAAATACCGCCATCATGTCGCTTAACACTACCAAAAAAGGCCGCATCGTCGTCGGCATGTCCGGCGGCGTCGACTCGTCCGTCACGGCTTGGCTGCTCAAGCAGCAAGGCTACGAGGTCATTGGCCTCTTCATGAAAAACTGGGAAGACGACGACGATTCGGAATACTGCTCCACGCGCCAGGATCTGCTGGACGCGGCCAGCGTGGCCGACCTGATCGGGGTCGAACTCGAGGCGGTCAATTTTGCAGCCGAGTACAAGGATCGCGTGTTTGCCGAGTTCTTGCGCGAGTACGCCGCCGGGCGCACCCCTAATCCCGATGTGCTGTGCAACGCCGAGATCAAATTCAAGGCGTTTCTCGATCACGCCATGACCTTGGGTGCCGACCACATCGCCACGGGCCATTACGCGCGCGTGCGCCGGGTGGGCAACGACAGCGCCCCGCGCTATGAACTGCTCAAGGCCCTGGATGCGACCAAAGATCAAAGCTATTTCCTGCATCGCCTGAATCAAGCGCAGCTCTCGCGCACGCTATTTCCTTTGGGCGAGTTGCCAAAAACCGAAGTGCGCCGCATCGCGCACGAGATCGGTTTGCCCAACGCGGCAAAGAAAGACTCGACCGGCATTTGTTTTATCGGGGAGCGCCCGTTTCGCGCATTTTTGAATCGATATTTGCCGACTGAGCCTGGCCGCATGATCACGCCCGAAGGGCGCAAATTGGGCACGCATCAAGGCCTGTCGTTTTACACCCTGGGTCAACGCAAGGGGCTGGGTATCGGCGGCGTGAAGGGCAGTCAGCGCGATGACGGCACGGCCGACGCCTGGTACGTGGCCAAGAAAGATATCCCATCCAATACCTTGTACGTCGCGCAGGGCCACGATCATCCCTGGCTCTTGTCGCACCAGCTTCACGCACAGGATGCCAGTTGGATCGCCGGCGTGGCGCCGCATGAGGGCGCGCTGGCCGCCAAGACGCGCTATCGGCAGCACGACGCACCGTGTGCAATAGGCGAAGCCGACGGCGACCGCTTTGCATTGACCTTCACAGACGCCCAGTGGGCGGTCACGCCAGGTCAATCGGCGGTGGTGTATGACGATGAGGTATGCCTGGGCGGCGGCATCATCGCGTGATGCGGATGTGGTGTGCGGTCATGTCCGCATCATCGCGTGATGCGGCCGTGGCGGGCGGTCAAGTCGGCATCATCGCGTGATGCGGATATGGTGGGCGGTCAAATCGGCATGATCGCAGCCGAGCTGCGTCGACACCGCCGGCCTTCAATAGCCCGCCCTTAATCGCGGGCGTTCAGGTGGCGGCGGGCGGGGTGGTGTCGATAAACGATTGACGCGTCGAGACCTTGTCGAACAGCCGGCCAAGGTTGTCGTGACCGGCACGCCAGTCCAGATCGGCGAAGCGGAAATCGAGGTAACCCAGCGCGCAGCCCACGGCCACGTCGCCCAGACTGTAGTTCACGCCCATGCAGTACGCATGATTGCCCAAACTCAGATCCATCGCGTTCAGGCTGGCGTCGATCTTTCCGTACTGACGCGCAATCCATTCCGAGCTCTGCTGCGCAGTCGGCCGCTGCTTCTCTTTGACGATAGCCACGCACGCATCCAGCACGCCGTCGGCGATCGCTTCCCAGCACTTGACGGCAGCACGGTCGCGGCCAGGTTGCGGAATGAGACGGGCAACCGGAGACAGCGTATCGAGATACTCGACGATTACGCGGGAGTCGAACAGGGCGCCGCCGTCATCCATCAACAGGCAGGGAACTTTGCCGAGCGGGTTGTACGTCTGGATCTTGGTGTCGCTGGACCACACGTTCTCAAGTTCGAGTCGATAGTCGAGCTTTTTTTCAGCCATGACGATCCGTACTTTTCGTACATAGGGGCTAGTAAGAGAGCCGATCAGTTTCATGGAGTCTAAATCGTAGTCGGAAAGCATCGAAAGTATAGCAGTAGGATACGTGATTAAACTGTCCGTGAGCGATTGTTTACCCGCACCGTTGTGGCCTGTTCGCAGCAAATTCCCGCCTGAATGCTAGAATTTCAGCCGTTTTTCATTCTTTTATCCTGTGTTTATCCCATGCAAACCGAACCTACTCTCAGCGCGCTCAACGCGCTCTCGCCGTTGGATGGACGCTACGCTTCCCGTGGCGATGACTTGCGCGGCCTGCTCTCCGAGGCCGGTTTCATGGCCCATCGGGTCGAGGTCGAAGTGGCGTGGCTCATCGGGCTCGCCGAAGCTGGGCTGCCCGAGCTTGCCGCCTTCACGCCGGCCGCGCAGGCCCGCCTGACAGCATTGGTCACCAACTTCACGGAAGCCGATGCTGCGCGCATCAAGGATATCGAGAAGGTCACCAATCACGACGTCAAGGCGGTGGAATATTGGATGAAGGAAAAGGTCGCCGACGACGCCGAGTTGGCGCAGGCTGCCGAGTTCATCCATTTCGCCTGCACGTCTGAAGACATCAACAACACCTCACATGCGCTGATGCTCACGCGCGCTCGCGACCAAGTCATCGTGCCGCGCCTGCGCCGGATTCATGCCAGTCTGGTGCAGTTGGCCCATGCACAGGCCGAGCAGCCCATGCTGTCGCGCACGCACGGTCAGCCGGCCAGCCCCACCACCTTGGGCAAGGAAATGGCCAACGTGGCTGCGCGTCTGGCGCGCGCGTTGACGGCGATCGAAGCCGTGCAGCCGCTGGCCAAGCTCAACGGCGCCACCGGTAATTACAACGCCCACGTTTCGGCTTATCCCGAAATCGATTGGCCGGCCTTCAGTGCCCGCGTATTGCAGGGTTTGGGTTTGACGCAAAACGAGCACACGATTCAAATCGAGCCGCACGATTGGATGTCGGCCTTGTTTGACGCCGTGGCTCGGGCCAACATTATCGTGCTCGACCTCGATCGGGATATCTGGGGTTATATCGCGCTGGGCTATTTCAAGCAGCGTTTGAAGGAAGGCGAAGTGGGTTCGTCCACCATGCCGCACAAAGTCAATCCGATTGATTTCGAAAACTCGGAAGGCAATATCGGTTTGGCCAACGCCATGTTGCGTCATTTGGCCGACAAGCTGCCCGTGTCGCGCTGGCAGCGCGATCTCACCGATTCGACGGTATTGCGCAACTTGGGCGTGGCCTTCGGTTACTGCCTGGTGGCTTGGGATGCCTGCCTGAAGGGATTGGGCAAGCTCGAAGTGAATGCGGCGGCGATCGATGCCGATATCGATGCGTCGTGGGAAGTCCTGGCCGAACCCGTGCAAACGGTCATGCGCCGCTACGGTCTGCCGCAGCCTTACGAACAGCTCAAGGCGCTCACCCGCGGCAAGGGCATTACCGAAGACGCCCTGCGCACCTTCGTGGCAGGGCTCGATTTGCCCGCGGATGCCAAGGCGCGTTTGGCTGCGATGACGCCGCGCAGCTACCTTGGATTGGCCGTATCGTTGGCGCGCGCCGTGTAAGCGGATTGCCGACCGAAGAATAAAAACGCGCCTGATGGCGCGTTTTTATTGGGCGGAATTCCTACAGGATTAATACATTGTGTTGATAAGGGTTTATACGTATATATCCAATTTTTCAGGGAAACGTCAATAAATATCGTTGACAAGCTTTTTGTTACTCGCCATAGTGTGCGCCAGGATTTTCAAGTGACGCGGTTATCGTTCAGTCTTGCACCTACCCGGTTCTAAGTTGTTCATTTTCCTCTCCTTGATGGTCTCGTTTGTCGAGTCAATAGGCTCATTTATATAAATCAAGGAATTGGTATGGAAACCGGTATTGTTAAATGGTTCAACGCTGAAAAAGGTTTCGGCTTCATCGTCCCCGAGGGCGGTGGCAAGGACCTGTTCGCGCACTTTTCGGAAATCCAAGGCGACGGTTTCCGCAGTCTGGAAGAAAACCAGCGCGTTTCGTTCGTGACAGCGCAAGGTCAAAAAGGCCCGCAAGCCACGAAGATTCAAGTGCTGTAATCGCATTTGCAAAAAAACCCGCCTAGGCGGGTTTTTTCATGCGCTCCCTCGGGAGGCAGGGCGGCTAGGGCATTCGCGTTCTCAAGGCCCTGGCGCGTCAGTAGATTAGTGGGTTAGGGCTTCACCGCGCCTGCATCGATAGCGCCACGCAAGCGGCAATCGCGCAAACGGGTATCAGAGCATCGCCATCAGGGCTTGCTTGAGCGCGGGCGAAAATACCGGCACGGTATGCTGAATGCCGGAGCGATCGGTGCCTACCTTGAGCGTGACGTGAGCGTGGCCAAAGATTTCGGGCGCCACGCCAACTTCGCCATAACGGGCGATAAGGGTGTCCACTTCGCCTTGCATGGCTGCCAGTCGCACGTCTGCGTCTTCCACATCGATCCCACCAGAGCGCACGATGCCGTCCACATTTGGCTTCAGAATGCGGTCGAGATCGTCAATGAAAAAGGCGAGTGCTTGCTTGCCATGGCATCCCGGACGCTGCCAGCCCCAAAGCGGGCCGGGGTCTCGATGCGTTACATTACGCGGTGCTGTCATGTGTGCGTTCCATACTTGATTGATTATGCCTGCGCTGCTTTTCGCTCGCACTTCGGAAGACTTTATTGAAATTACACTATCTTTGCATCGCTTGTGTGCTGATCGTCGGTAGCGCGCTCGCGCTGGGCGTTGCGATGTGGGGCGAACGTCCCATCAGCCACATCGTGATGGGCATCATCGGTATCACGGTGATATTTGCGTTGTCTTGCTTGGGACGTGACGTCCCTGAGCATTCCCGCTGATGGGCGCTTGGCCCCGCCACTGTCTGCCAGCCGAACGATCAGCGTTCCCGGTAGGACGATCAGGGTCCCCGACCTAACGATCAGGGTCCCGGCCCAACCTTCAGGGGTTCCCAGTCGTACGATAGGGATGCGATCGTGCCTGTGAACGGTGCCTCAGCGCGGCGCGTTCAAGCTGTGGCAATCCGCGGCGTTTCGGTTGCAGGCACCCGCGAGGCATCGAAAAACAGCGCGCGATCCAGATCCCTGGCCGGCAGCGGGCGGGCGAACAAATAGCCTTGGCCATAGTGGCACCCGCGGGCTTTCAATCCCGCAAGTTGCTGCTGGTCTTCAATGCCCTCAGCGACCACTTCCATGTTAAGGCTCAAACCCAGGCCGATAATCGATTCGACGATCGAAATGTCGTCAGCACGTTGCACAAATGACTTGTCGACCTTGAGCCGATCGATCGGAAACCGCCGCAAGTGCGCGAGCGACGCATAACCGGTGCCGAAATCATCCAGTGCGATGCCGACGCCGGCGTTGTGCAGGCGCTGCACGGTGGCCTGGACCGCATCGGCTTCCGAGCCGATATAAACCCCCTCAGTCACCTCCAGCATCAATAGCGATGGTGAGAGATGGGCAAGCGCCAACATATTCAGAATGTCATCCGCCAAATTGCGATCCAGAAACTGGGCTGTCGCCAAGTTGACTGACATCCGGCCGAAGTTCAGTCCGGCGTCGAGCCAGTTTCGCATCTGTGTCATGGCCGCGCGCAAGGCAAAGCGGCCGAGTTGCGGTCCGATCACGGAATCATTCAAGGCCGCCATGAAAGACGCTGGCGCCATTACGCCAATAACCGGGTGCGCCCAACGCATCAATCCTTCGAAGCCGGCAAGCCGATGGGTGCGCAGATCGATAATGGGTTGATAAAAGAGCTCGAATTCCTCACGATCCAAGGCATCGCGCACGTCGCGCAGCAGTTGCACGCGCGCTTCGATTTGCTCCAGCATCGGTGGCTCGAATCGCATCGCCAGGCCGGTACCCTGCGCCTTGGCTTGGCTCATGGCGATGTCGGCGTTTTTCAGCAGTCCCTCGGCGGTCGAGGCATCATCGGGCGCCAAGGCCGCGCCGATACTCACAGTCATGGGGTAGGTGCTGCCCTCATACACGAGCGGCGCAGCCATCACAGCCTGCAATAGGTCGAGCTCGTTGGTCAGAACATCGTCGTCCGAGGACGCCGATGTCAAAATGGCAAATTCGTCGCCGCCCAGCCGTGCAACGGAATGCGCTGCGGGAAAAGCGGCTTTCAGCCGGCGGCCGATCTCTACCAACATCCGGTCGCCCACATGATGGCCCAGCGTATCGTTGATATCTTTGAATTGATCGACATTGATCATCAGCATCACGACCCGCATGCCGTATTGCAGCCGGTCTTGCAACGAGAGCTTGAACGCCGCACGATTGGACAGGCCGGTAAGCGCGTCCGTAAAAGCCAACTCATGCAGTTTGCGCGTCGAATCGCGCTGCGCGGTAATGTCTTCGATCGCGCCCAGCACTCTGGTCGCCCGGCCATGTTCTACATCGGTGGCGGCCAATACGCGGATCCATCGGTGGCGGCCATCCGGGCGCACGATTTCGCGGATAGCGTCGTACTTCTGGTTCTTCTTCAGCAGCCGATCCGTGTCCAGCAGCGCGGCACGGCGCGAGTCTGCGGTGTAGAGGCTATTGAGCAGGGTGTCGCACGTCAGGCGCGCATGCTTGGACACGCCAAAAATTTCGCACACTTGATTGCTCAAAGTCAGGCGATCCAAGGCGATGTTGTATTCCCACCCGCCGGCCTGAACCAATTGCGCAGTCTGTTCGAGCAGCGCCTCGCGGCGGTCGATCAAACGCAGCCGCTGCAAGCTTTGCAATTGCCGCGTGACAATGCGCGCAAAGCGGGACAGCGCGATCCTATCGACCTCGTCGAACTGTCGGGGAGTATGACCAATCAGGCAAAACGCACCCACTGCGGTGCCGTCGTCCAAAATCAGCGGCGCGCCAGCATAGAACTGGATGTGAGGTTCGCCGGTTACGAGGGGATTGTCAGCAAAGCGCGCATCGATGCGCGCATCGTTTATCACCAGCGTCTGGCGCTTGGCCACGGTGATATTGCAAAACGCGTGTTCACGTGGAATTTCGAAGGCGACCACGCCCGATGTCGAGTAGGCGTGCTGCACATCGCTGCGCAGCAATGTCACGCATGCGGTCGTGATACCAAAGTGGGCACTTGCCAAGTCGCACACATCCTCCAGCCCTGGATCGCCGGACGGCGACAAATCGAGGTCGAGCAGAAATTCCAACCTGGCGGTTTCGTCGTCGATTTGGGGAAACAGCTTGGCTCGGAGCATGAACGCGGGAAGGGTTATTCAATTCGACAGGGCGGTCGATAAATGGCCGCCACCGAACGGACGAACTGGGCACCTTGCCGCAGAAAGCACGCTCGGTCGATATTAACGGCTCCAACTCGCAAGAAAATACGAAATTGCGAGAAATTGATGCAAGGGATGTAACCCCGTTTAATGACTAACATCGTCACCGTCCACGGGCAGGGCGGCCAATGGTCTAGCACTCATCCCCTCAAAATAGAGCGAGGCTTGGCGGAAATTCTTCGGTTTCGGCGATCTAGCTTTGTTGCATTGCAGCACATTATGCCGGTGCTGGCACTGCTATTGCTATAGGGCAGTCAAATTTGCACGGATATCGGCTACAGTTGCCCCGATTTCGCCGTTTTCATCCCGTTTTCCAGGTATCGACCCCATGCGACACGCATCGCTGCACTACAAAACTTTCCTCTGGCTGCTCGTGATTGTGACGATTGCATTTGCCTGGGTGCTGCAGCCCTTTTTCGGCGCGGTATTTTGGGGCGCGTTGCTGGCCATCATTTTCTACCCGCTTCAGCGCCGTTTGCTTAAAGCCATGGGCGGTCAGCGCCGCACGCTGGCAGCGCTGGTGACGCTGCTTATCGTACTGCTCTTGGTGATCCTCCCCTTGACGGTGATCACGGGCGCTCTGGTGCAAGAAGGCGCATTGATCTTCCAGCAGATCAAGTCGGGTGAGCTCAACTTCGGTCAATATTTCGAGCGAATCATGTCGGCGTTGCCTAGCGGCGTACATTCGCTGCTATCGCGCTTCGACATCAGCGACATGGCCAGCTTGCAAGACAAACTGTCGCAGGGCGCCGTGCAGGGTAGTCAATTCGTTGCCACGCAGGCGCTGAGCATCGGTCAAAACACATTCGAGTTCGTGATCAGCTTCGGCATCATGCTGTATTTGCTGTTCTTCCTGCTGCGCGACGGTCCGGAATTGGCTCGCCGCATCCGCATCAGCATTCCGTTGAGCGATGAGCACAAACATCACCTGCTGTCCAAGTTCACCACGGTCGCCCGTGCGACGGTGAAGGGCAACGTTGTTGTGGCTTTGACGCAGGGCATCCTCGGCGGGATCGCGTTTTGGGTGCTCGGCATCCAGGGCGCATTGCTGTGGGGCGCCTTGATGGCTTTCCTCTCGCTGCTGCCGGCGATCGGCGCAGGTTTGATATGGGCCCCGGTGGCGATCTACTACCTGGTTTCCGGCAACATTCTCGAAGGCTTGGGGCTCATTGCCTACGGCGTTGTTGTGATCGGCCTGGTCGACAACATCCTGCGTCCTATCCTGGTGGGCAAGGATACGAAGATGCCCGACTATGTGGTCCTGATTTCTACGCTGGGCGGCATGGGCATTTTCGGCATCAGCGGCTTCGTGATCGGTCCGGTCATTGCAGCAATGTTCATGGCGACTTGGGATCTATTTACATCGATTCGTGAACCGGAGCGTGCAGAGCGTTAAGTTCTGTGCTATAGTTCTTTTCTCAGACGCGGGGTGGAGCAGTCTGGCAGCTCGTCGGGCTCATAACCCGAAGGTCGTAGGTTCAAATCCTGCCCCCGCAACCAAATTTCAGAAAGGCTCGCGCAAGCGGGCCTTTTTGTCGTCCGCTCGCTGTTCTTCGCCTGATGGGTGCGTACCGGACAGCGCTACTGGATGGTGCTATTGGCCATAGCCGATCTGGTACCCAAATGTTGCTCTGATTCGGCAAATTCGGCAAAACAGTGACAAGGCCAACGAACTGTTGCATGGCAAGCTCGGCAGGCATGGCCGCTGCGATTTCCAATCCATCTGACCAACACTTAGGAGATCGCCTTGAAAACACGTCAATTTATCTGCGCCGCCATTGTCGGTTCGCTGTTGTCCACCGGTGCTGTGATGGCTCAGCCGCGCATGAAGGGCGACGTTACGTCGTCGCCCTCGAACACGCCTAACGACACCACGGCAACGCCGCCGAATGTTGCCGTGCCAGCGGATCGCCTGCCGCCGGCCCCCAATCATCGCAACGTGCGTGAACATGACCGTATGTCGCACGCCGACCGCAACTATGATCGTCCGGGCGTCAACATCGGCGAGCCGGGCAGCCGCTACCCGAACAGCGGCGCACAATAAGCGCAGCTGGTTGATTTGTTCGAACGCCGCGAATGATCGCGGCGTTTTCATTTGGACGATCCTCATCTCCCGCGAACCGCGCGCGATGGCTTAGAAAGCGGTCGCTTTGATAACGGCAGCTGCGCTAAGCAATAGCCCATCGGAATGCGACGTCCACATGCGCCGAATTGCAGGACGAGGTTCCAAGCCTCATAATCTATGTCATACCCGGTATAACCTGTAGCACATTGCATTCTTAGCTTGCCGTCGTGTTGCTGGTGGGGGCGTCATTAGCGGTATTGCGCATGGATCGATTGGAAACGCGCGAATTGCGCTTGCAGGACGATGTCGCTGCAGTGGGACGGCTCGACTCCGTGCCCACCATCCTTAATATGGTGTGCCGTTCAACCGGCATGGGCTTCGCGGCGGTCGCACGCGTTACGGATGAGCGTTGGATTGCCTGCGCCGTCAACGACGCCATCGGATTGGGACTTTCCCATGGCAGCGAGCTCAAGCTCGAAACCACCATTTGTGATGAAATCCGGGGCCATCGACAGCCGGTCGTCATCGATCATGTGGCAGTCGATCCGGCTTATTGCGCCCATCGAACCCCTTTGATGTACGGATTTCAGAGCTATATCTCTGTGCCGATTTATCGCGCCGACGGCGAGTTCTTCGGTACGTTGTGCGCCCTCGATCCAGCGCCAGCGAAGGTAAGTACGCCGGCGACGATCAGCATGTTCACATCGTTTGCGGATCTGATCGGGGCACAGCTCGACGCGCAAGAGCGGGTGGTCGCCAGTGAGTCCGCGTTGGCAGACGAACGTCAGAACTCCGAACTGCGCGAACAATTTATTGCCGTGCTGGGCCATGACCTGCGAAATCCGCTGGCATCCATCGACGCCGGCGCCAAGTTGTTGCGACGTCGCGCTGTGGACGACAGAACCTTGTCGATCGTGACATCGATGGAGCGCAGCGTGGGCCGCATGGCCAATCTGATCGATAACGTGCTCGACTTTGCCAGGGGGCGACTTGGCGGCGGGCTGATGCTCGATTGCGACAGCAGCGAGCCACTCGAACCCGTGCTTCATCAAGTCATCGGAGAATTGCAATCCGCTTGGCCGGAGCGGCGGATCGAAACGTCGATCGATGGTCTTGGCGACGTGTATTGCGACCGTCCCCGCATGGCACAGTTGTTGTCGAACCTGCTGGGTAATGCGTTAACGCACGGATCGAGCAATTCGCCGATCCTGGTGGAGGCGTACCGAACCGACGATACCCTGCAGCTCTCAGTCGAAAACGCCGGCGCGCCCATACCTGCGGCCACGATCGAGCGTCTATTTCAACCCTTTTTCCGAGCGTCAGCTGCACCTGCCCAACAGGGCTTGGGCCTGGGCTTGTATATCGTGTCTGAAATTGCACGTGCGCACGGGGGGACGCTATCGGTGATTTCTGACGATCAAGTCACGCGTTTCACGCTGACGATACCGGCCGTTAATGCAGAACCTTATCGATTGCCTTCGCCAAACGATCCAGCGTAAACGGCTTGGTCAGCATGGCGGTCGCCGCATCGAGATTCAGGTTCGTGCCATAAAACTCGGGTGCGTAACCGCTTACGAAGAGAATCGGCAAGTTAGGCTGCAGCTCGCGAGCTTTACGTGCCACTTCGATGCCGCTCATCCCGGGCATCCGCACATCGGTGATCAACAGATCGACCTCGCGTCCCGCCGTCAGAAAGGCGAGGGCGCGTACGCCATTCTCGGCCGACACGGCCGAGTAGCCCAATTCGGCCAAAAATTCGACAAGTAAATCGAGAATTAACTCTTCGTCGTCTACGGCTAGAACCGTGATCTGGCGGTCGGCGCTTTCGGGATGCATTGTCGAAACCTATGGAAACTGCGGCTGAAAGCGCTGCGCAGCAAGTGGCGAGCCTTACGGGACACGCTGGAGGCGGCAATGATAACGGCAAAACCGGAAACGGGGACAATAGCGCTTCGCAACAACGGGCGAAACACGGAAATTTCGCATTTTTGCCAACATTCGACCCAAATTGGAAATTTCCTCGGTATTTTCCACACTTTCCGAATTTGCCGATTTATAGTGAGTGCTTATTTCAGGAGCCTACATCATGCTTCGGCGCTTACAAGTGAAAAACGAGATGATCAGTGTGCAGGTCGGACAACTGAACGCTCACCGGTTTGTGTGGGAGATCATGGTCTCCACGGTTGGAACATCCGCGGCGCGAACGATGTGGGGCGGTGTCTTCCCCACGCGAGCCGGCGCAATCGTAGAAGGCTTGGCGCAGCATGACGCGATGTGCAAGGCCAAGCTCGGTGCGTTGCAAGGGCAGTGTGTGTCTTAGCCGTTCCCGATCGATTGCTATTGTGCCGCTTCACGTCACGCAGCGTGGCTTGCTCATTAAGGTGACCGCTTAGGCAATGCCCAGTTGCACGATGGTTTTTTTACGTGCTATTATCGCGCTCTTCGGTACTCGCGTGATTGAGCAGATGTTCAACCGCCGGGATCTGAAAGGCGCATTAGCTCAGCCGGTTAGAGCGACGGAATCATAATCCGCAGGTCCCCTGTTCGAATCAGGGATGCGCCACCAAGAATTCAGACGCCGGAAACCCAATGCTTGATCGGGTTTCCGGCGTTTTTGCATTTCTGGAACATCTACGGCACGGCAAACCTTTATTGACGGCAGGGCCAAGGTGCAGCGCTGCCAGCCCGGCATCAAATCAAATCGATGCCCCGACGTTTGGCCGCACGGATATCGCGCACTAGCGACACACATAGAAGCCCCAGCACCGCTAGGGAGATGACGGGCCAGATGAGGATGTAAAGGCTAAGTCCAAAAATGCTCATATCAACGTGCTCCCTGTTTGGTGACGATGGACGCATCTGGTGCGCCGAAAGGTTTGACGCGCTGTGCCAGCAAGGTGAAGTCGAAACGATGGTTCTCAAGCAGGCTGACCGCCACGCAGATCACGGTGCTCACCCCGTAGGCGGTGAGCGAGGCCAGCAAGACCCCATAGTCCCGCAAGTGGCCGGCGAAGTAATAGGTGCTCAAGATGCCCACGGCGGTGCCGACGATGAACGCCGGAATACGGCCAAAGAACCCGAACGTCATCAAGCCCAGCACCACGCCCGCACCGATACCGGCGCAGACTTCAAAGAAACCTGCCGTCAGGCCGACGATGGGGATCAGTTCGAAACGCACCACGCTGAACATCAGCGCACCCAGAATTACTGACGCCGTAAAGGCCCGGTTCGTGACCCGGTTCCAGTAGAAACTGGCTATGAACGGAAACACCAGCGCGCCCCACAGGGCCCCCACGAACACCAGCATCACCAGAATGTCGAATTTGAAGCTCGCCAGCACCACGCCCAGCATGGTGGCACCGATCATTGTGGCGCGGCCCAGCATCAACATCGTTTTGGTGTTGGGTTTACCGCGCGCCACGTTCTTGGCGTAAATGTCGGTCATCATGATGGCCGACAATGCTGATAGGTCGGAATCTGCCGTCGATGACAGCGAACCAACCACCAAAATGAAGAAAAGGCCGATGGCAAACGGCGGCAGGTAGGCTGACGCCATCTGCGGGATGATGTTGTTCAGGTCGCCATCCAGCGGCTGCAGGCCCACCATGGCGGCCAACAGGCCCAGCATGCCCAGCCCGATTACGACCGCGCCGTATCCGATGGTGGCCGTAATGAATGTGGGCTTGATCAGGTCTTCACGCACGGCGAACAGGCGCTGCGCAATCGTCTGGTTACCAATGGCATAGGCCAGCACTGCCACAAAGAACGGCGCCCCCTGTTCCAGGAAGGCCGTGTGGGAAAAGAAGTCCAGCTGCTCGGTAGTCAGGCGCTCCACGCCCTGTCCCAGCATCTCGGTGCCGCCAGCATTGAAGAAAATAAGCGGAATAATAATGACTGCGGCCAGAATCATGGCGGCCAATTGCGCAAAGTCGGTCATGACCGACGCCCGAAAGCCTGACCACAGCGTGTAGGACAGCACGCCCAGACCTGCGATCAGCACGCCTTGCGTGAAGCTCAATGGCGACAGCACGGTCACCAAGGCGCCTGCTGCCGTGAAGTTCACCATCAAGCTGATACAGCTGCCAACGAGGTTCGACACCGCCATGATCATCTGACTGGATCGGCCATGGCGGGCATGCAGCAGCTCACCCAGGGTGTGTGCCTTGGGGGCGAGCGCCCGAAAGCGGCGTCCGAATGGATAAATGAACAGCACCATGAGGGCGCCCCAGAAGCCGTAGTGGAACGGGCCGGACACGCCGAACGTGAAGCCCGAGGAGGCGCTGGCGTAGAAAGACGCGGCCCAGATCCAGGTGGCAATCATGCTGGCAGCCGACATGCCGAACCCGACGGCATTGTTGGACACCATGTAGCTGTCGACGCTCTCGTTTCTCTTGCTGATCGTGAGCGACATCAGAAAGGTCGCTGCGTAGAAGCCCACCAACAGAACAACGGTTGTGAAAATGGATAACTGAAAGAGGGGACTGTCTTGCATAACGAAGCGGAATTCCTTCTGATGAAGATCGGGGACACGAACGAGCACAGCCAAGCAGGGCCCCGGATAGGGGCGCCAGTCGGTGCAATGGCGGCATGCGTGGCAGAGAAAAACGATGGGCCGAGGTGGCGTTTGAAGTTGAAATCGGATGCACTGCAATGATTTCAAGTGAAATGATTGTACTCGCAATGGTCGGTCAAGCCCCAACATCGCGCATTAAGCACGTCTTTACTCTTGGGATTGACAGCCATTGGCTTCGTTTAAGTTCGAATCCTATCCTGATGACTTCTATACGATTCCGAGCCGTATTTCATATGGGCGTCCGAATCATAATTTGCAGATCCCCTGTGCGAGTCAGCGATGCGGCAACAGGAATACAAAGGCCTCCAAGCGATTGGAGGCCTTTTCGTCTTTCCGCAATCACGGGCGCGTTCCGCAACACCCGTTTTGTTGGCGCTGGATGGGCTCCCGTGGCCCGTCAGCCTGGCGCACGCGCCAGCCGCAGTCCCGAAAACTGCCACCGCACAGCCGTGGGGAAGAAGTTGCGATACGTCGCCCGAACGTGGCTACGGGAGGTGACGCACGATCCGCCCCGAAGCACATATTGATTGCACATGAACTTGCCGTTGTATTCGCCAACGGCGCCGGTGGCGGCAACGAAACCCGGATAAGGCTCGTACGAACTGCTCGTCCATTCCCAAACATCTCCGAATAACTGGCCCGGCCCGGTAAGGCCGGCCTGCGCCACGGCTGGGCGCGGGTGCAGAAATCCCGATTCGAGTAGATTTGCCTGTGGCGCTGCTGCCGCGCCCGGTTGGCATCGGGCGGCCCATTCCCATTCGCCTTCACGAGGTAGACGGCCGCCTGCCCAGCGAGCAAAGGCGTCGGCCTCGAAGTAACTGATATGCGTCACTGGCGCGAGCGGGTCGAGATCCTCCATGCCAAACAACGTAAACGCGTGCCAGTCGTCGCCTGCGCCTTCCCAATACATCGGCGCATGCCAGCCTTCGCGATTGACCACATCCCAGCCTTCCGATAACCACAACTCCGGTCGTTGATAGCCTCCATCCTGCATGAACGCCAGATATTCTTCCTGGGTCACTAGGCGATTGGCGAGTTGGTAGGGCTGCAACAAAATCTCGTGGCTGGGCGATTCGTTATCGAATGCAAAGCCTTGAACGTCGTGACCGATTCGCACGATGCCGCCCTCGTAGGACGTCCAGCCGGGCAGCATGCCCACGGCGCGAACGTCTTCACGCGGCGCCTGCGCACGATAAGCGGGCTTTAACGGATTGCACGACAGCAAATGTTTGACGTCGGTAAGAATAAGCTCTTGATGCTGCTGCTCGTGGTGCAGCCCAAGTTCCAACAAATCCTGCAAGGCCGGATCGCTTCCCGGGGCGCGCGCAATCAGGTCGCCCATGGCGGCGTCCACGTGCGTGCGGTACGCCAATACCTCGTTCAAACTTGGGCGCGTCAGTAACCCGCGGTGGGGGCGGGGATGCTTCTCCCCCACGGCGTTGTAATACGAGTTGAAGAGCACTCGAAACGGCTCGCTGAAGGGTCGATACGCGTTATCGAACGCGCACAAAATGAACGTTTCGAAGAACCAGGTCGTGTGCGCCAGGTGCCATTTGACTGGACTGGCGTCCGGCATGGACTGAACCTGGCAATCCTCCGGACTCAGATCGGCAGCCAGCGCGCGAGACATGCCGCGTACTGCCATAAATTTCGTCAGGAGCGCTGCGCTTCGATCGATTGTGGGGGCGGTGGCTGAGGCCGCCGAACTAAGCGTATCCATGGTGTGATCCTGGCAATGTTTTCACGCTACCGCGGCAAAGACCGAAAACCATTCTTTGCTATCGGTCCAATGCGAAATCTGATTGAAGCCGGCGTCCCGCAGCATCTGCGCAAACTGTTCCGGCTGATATTTGTACGAGCTTTCGGTGTGTATCGTCTCGCCTTGCTCGAAAATACGTTCCCCATCGGGGAGTTTCACTTTAAGCCGGTGCAGTGCTCCAAGGTGCATTTCGATACGCGACTCGCCGGTGTTGAAGACCGCCCGATGTGCCCAATCTTCGATATCGAAGTTGCTACCCATTAGCCGGTTCGCATGGCGCAGCACATTCAAGTTGAATGCAGCCGTTACGCCCAGCGCGTCATCGTAAGCCGGTTCCAAGATGGCGGCGGATTTCACGCGATCCACGCCAAGCAACAGCTTGCCGCCTGGACCGCAAGCGTCGCGAATACGCTTGAGCATGTCTTGGGCTTGGCTAACATTCAAATTACCGATACTTGAACCCGGATAGAAAAACAGGCGTTCGTCCGGTCGAACTTGCTGGGGTAACGCAAGGGTCTGGAAGAAGTCGATACCCACACCGACGATGTCCAGGTCAGGGTACAGGGCCGCCACGCGCATCACTGAGGTTTTCAGGTAATCCACCGAGATATCGACCGGCACGTACTGCTCAGGCCGCAAGCGGTCAAAAAGACGTTGCGCCTTCATGCAGTCTGCTGCGCCCAAATCGATCATGGTCTGGACGTGCCCGACTGACTGTGCAATTGCGTCGCCATGCGTATCGAACACCTCGCGCTCGCATCGAGTAGGGTAGTACTCCGGCACCTGCGTAATGGCATCGAATAGACATGAACCGAGCGCGTCGTACAAAAACTTGGGATTGATGTGGGCTTGATCTAGCCGCAGTCCCGTCACAAGTTCCTGTTTGTTGTCCGAAGTGCTTTCGGAATGCAACTGGTAAAAGGCACTCCGGGTGCCAAGGGGACTTTGCTGTAGTAGGGACATGTGCCGATTTCCTGGGATCGAGGCGTCATCCGGGCAAGATTCATTCCCATGAAATGGGGAGCGCTCTGAAATAGTGGTTTACGGGTCGTTGCCAACGCTCAATACGAGTGGCGCATTGACCCCCCACAATGAAGTCCCAGTTACAGATAGGAGAGTCAGCGATGAATAAGCGTTCGCAACGTAGGCTGATCACCAAGCAGAAAGCTCGGGTCGTAAACAGTTTTCACGATCTGGTCGACAGTTCCGAGGGTCTGCTGCGTACGACTGCCAGCTACACCGGCTCTGAGATCGAAGGCGCCCGTGCGCGATTGCGCGAGCAACTCCGTCATGCACGGGGTGTTGCCGCCGACTGGGAAGGTACTGCGCGTGACCGATACCAACGCGCCTCGACCGTGACCGACGCATATGTTCACGACAATGCGTGGAAATCGATTGGTGTTGCTGCGCTGTTCGGTCTGCTGATCGGCGCGCTCGTCGTCGGCGGCTCGTCGAGTGACGAGGATTGATCGTACCGGCATCGAGCGCCGCCGAAGTCCAGACGGCGTTCGACAGTACAACCTAGAGATGTAGTCAACCGCAGTAGGAGTGCATTATGACCGTCGTCGTCGCAGCACGATTTGAAAGTTTTCCCACCGCCGATAGCGCTGCGCATGCGCTATTTGCAGAAGGCTTTCGCGAGGATGCGGTCAATATTTTCTACGTCAACGCCGATGGTGTGCGCACCAAGCGCGTGATTTCCGATGACGATGCCGCTGAAAATCCCAACGGTTTCTCGGCGCGCTATGGTCCGCAGGCCAGTGTGGCGGGCTTGGGAATGATGGGTGCCGTGCTCGGTGCTGGCGTCGTGCTTACGTTCGAAGGTGGAGGCTTGCTCATGTTGGCGTGTGCAGCAGTGGGCGCATTTTTGGGCTCATGGGTGGGCATTCTCGGTTTCGCGCGTAATCATGCGGCATCCACGGCGGCGGCACGACGCGCACACGGCGTTCTACTTACCGCTCAAGTCGACCCGGATGAGGAAGACATGGTGGCGGGGCTGCTGCGCGACGCCGGCGGGTTGGATGTTGAACGCGCACGCGGTCGCTGGCGTCACGGACGCTGGACCGAGAATGACAATGCACCGCGTAAGACCTCCTCTACCGGTTCTACCCACTTCGCGGCGCATTGATGCGCCGTTTTTATCGTCTGAAGGCAGCGTGCGCAGCGGCGAACAACCGCGATCGCGGTGTTTAATCAGGCACGGAACTTGCAAAGATTTGACCGTTTTTACAGCGTCACGTCGTTTTGCGACGACGTGTCTGGCAGCAATTGAGTGAGGACGGTATGACCCAAAACGATAAAAAATCCACACCCCCGGTCAAATCCGGCGCCACTGACGGATCCGACGACACGCAACGTGAAGGTCCAACCACGATGCCCCAGGAAATCGACGAGACCAAGCAGTGGGACGATGTGGCATCGAAGCCTGGTTTCCAGAAGGGCGATCAAGGCGGATACCGCGGTCACTACGACGAAACGAAATTTGAAGAAACGGAAGCACGTCACTTTCCTGATACCAAGGACGAAGCGGCTGCTAAGGGTACGGATAAAAAACCGGATCAGCCCGTGAAGCAAACGACGAAAGAAGCAGAGGCTGCCGCAGACGAAAATCGCGATCGCAGTCGCGATGTCACCGGAACGCAAAAGAAGTCTTCCTGAGCGCGATGGGTACCGGTCGTATTCAGCGCACGCTGGCCCACACGGCCAGCGTTTTGTTGCTTGCCATGCTCGGAGCATGCGCGAGCTTGCCCGATGCCGAGCGCCTGAGCGCGCAACGTGAACGCGTACGCGTCGCCACGCAATCTGGCGAAATGTCCAAAGCGCGGAGCGCACAAACGATCGCCACGCTTGACGGCAAAGAGGAGGGGTTCCTCGCGCGCCATCTTGCGGTCGAACAAGCAATCAGCGGCGCGCCGTTGATTGCAGGCAATGCCACGCAAATACTCAAGGATGGCCCGAGCACCTACAAGGCGATGCTCGCTGAAATTCGGCGCGCGCGATATTTCATTCATATGGAAAGCTATATTTTCGACGACGATGCCGTTGGAAATTTCTTTGCCGATGAATTGATCGCCAAGCGACGGCAGGGCGTTGATGTTGCATTGATGGTCGACGCTGTGGGCACATTGTCTACCTCCGACGCGCTTTTTGCCCGGCTGCGCGACGAAGGCATTGCCGTCGTCGTCTTCAATCCATTGAATCCGATGAAGGGCTTGACGAGCTGGTCGCCTAATCAACGCAGCCATCGCAAACTGCTGGTCGTGGATGGCAAGGTCGGTTTCGTCGGCGGCATTAACGTGAGCGATGTCTACCAGTCCTCCTCGATCGTCCGCTCCACACCGGATCCAGAAGATTTGCCCGGCGGCAAGAATGCTCCGTGGCGCGATACGCATGTGCGTATCGAAGGCCCTGCCGTCGCCGAAATTGAACGCGTCTTCCAGGACGGCTGGCAATCGCAAAATGGCGATCCCATTTCCACGCGCCAATGGTTGAGTGGCGCTGCCGATCCCGGTAATACCATTGTGCGCATTCTTGCCAACCGCCCTGGCGCAGAAGACAGCTTCAGCGTTTATCTGACCTTGATGTCGGCCTTTCAAAGTGCGCAGCGATCGATCTATATCACGATGGCGTATTTTGTCCCGGATCCGGCATTTATCCAGGCGCTGTCGGAAGCCGCGCAACGTGGTGTCGACGTCGTATTGGTATTGCCGGGTTTTAGCGATTCGTCGATCGTGTTGCAAGCGGGTAGATCGAACTACGAGGTCTTGCTCGATGCGGGCGTCAAAATTTACGAACGTCGCGACGCGTTATTGCATGCGAAAACGGCCGTCGTGGACGGTGTGTGGTCAACGATCGGTTCAAGCAATATGGATTGGCGTAGCTTCACGCTGAACTATGAAATCAACGCGGTGATGCTGGGCGATACCTTCGCCACCGAGATGGAAGGGCTTTTCGCGATAGACCGTGCTGCTGCAGTGAAAATCACGCCGGAGATGTGGCGCGATCGCGGCATGGGAGACCGCTTCACGGAGTTCTTCGGGCGGCTGTTTGAGCGCATGTTGTGAGCGGATCTGCAAGTGTTCAACCGCATGCGCTAAACGAAGCAATGTGGCCTCTGGCCAAAGGCTGATCATTGCGAACAAGCGCGCAGTGAATGCCGCGCTTGCGGACACCATCAATGTATTTCCTTCAGGCGCATCAACGGGCCGGCAGCATCGTCGTCGCCGTTGCAGCTTCCACCGGTGTGAGCCGCGTCGGCTGCACGCGTTCACGTTCCATACGTGCAGCCTCGCGCTTGTTGCGCGCCTCAATTTGGCACTGATCGCGAGCGTCGTCGAGCAACGGTTGGCAGGCGCGTTTATCGGCGTCGTAATTGGCGCTGATTTCAGTCAACGTCAATGCGTTGGCGCTGGCTTCTTCAGCCGACACCATAGTGATGTTCATATAAAAGCCCATGGCCGTAATGGGCAGCAGGAGGGCGGCTTTATGCATAGTGATAAGTGGATCGCGAATACGTCGGATCGACGCGCGTAAATCAATGCAAGCGGTGTGCCTTTGGATGAAGCGCATGGACGTTTGGATACGCGTGTTGCATGTCTGTCATTAAGGTGAGCGTCAACAGGCACGCAGCTTGCGAAATGAGGGTTCCACTCAGATCTCCACAGGAGAAGTAGAATGAAAGTTCGTCAACTGACCTCCGCTTTTGCCATCGCCGCTATGCTCGCCGGTGGTTCCGCTTTTGCTCAAGCCACGTCGCCTTCCACGACGCCGAATGATTCGGGCGCTACGCCCCCGAATACCGCTGTGCCGGTTGGTACCCCCGCTCCTGCTGCAACGCGCAGCACGACGCCTGGCCCCGTCAGCACGACGCCGGTTAGCCCCGCCAATAACCAAACCGAGAAGGGTAAGGCCCCCTCGACGATGGGCAACACCAACGTGTCGCCCACGATGGGTGGCGGTGCACCGTACGACGGCAAGAAGAACTGATCTGTAAGGGGTCGGTAGATAGCAAAAACGACCGCTTCGGCGGTCGTTTTTTTTCGCGTGTGGATGTGGTGATGGATGGCAAAGCGCGGCGCAATGCATTGGTGCCAAAAAAAATACCGACCTGTTGTAAAGGTCGGTATTTTCACTTGTGCAGATCTGGCTTTGTTATAGACACCGCCCAAAACCACAGTCAGTGTTGGCCGATAATTGCGATGATTGTTTCTCACTGATCATCGGCTGCATCCCCGTGACCGATCAAGCTGGCGATCAACGGGGCCCTCAGAACCAAGCCGCGTGGAAGCAAGCCATCTCAATAAGCGCGACGCAACTCCGCCGGCGGCGTTTTCAGTTGACCGCGATACTTGGACACAGTGCGACGTGCGACCACCACGCCTTGTTCACCGAGCATGCGCGCAAGATCCACATCGGACAGCGGTGCATTTGAATCTTCGCCTTCGATCATTTCCTTGATCAGCGCGCGCACGGCGGACGCCGAACATGTGCCGCCCGTTTCCGTGGCGAGTTCGCGTGAGAAGAAATGTTTGAACTCGAAAATGCCGCGCGGCGTGTCCATATACTTGTTGCCTGTGGCGCGCGAAACAGTCGATTCGTGGATGCCGAGTTCGTCGGCAATCTCGCGCAACATCAGCGGACGCAGCGCCACTTCGCCGTATTCGAAAAACGTCTGTTGACGCTCGACGATCGCTTCCGCCACACGTTGAATCGTTGCGTAGCGCTGCTCGATATTGCGAATCAACCAGCGTGCTTCCTGCAGTTCCTGCGCCATCGGCGTGCGATCGGCATAACGGGAGCCACGAAACAGCGCCGGGTAGGTGCCGTGCAATCGTGCCCGCGGCATGGCGGCGCGATTGGCAGCGACCACCCACAATCCCTGCACCTTGGTGACGATGACATCCGGCACCACGTAGCTCGTATCGTCGCGCGCGAAGCGCAAGCCCGGCTTGGGATCGAGGTGACGGATCAATCCGCATGCTTCGCGCAACTGATCCGGGGTGCAGCGCAGGCTGCGCTCCAGGCCGTTGTAATCGTGACGCGCAAGTCGAGGCAGTTCTGTCTCGATCATGATCAATGCAAGTTCGCGACCGGGTGTGCCGGGGTCCATCGCCTGCAATTGCAAGCGTAGACATTCCTGCAATGTTCTTGCGCCCAACCCGGGAGTATGGAGCTGCTGCACGAGCTTGAGCGTCGTTTCCCATTCGCCCGTAGTGGTTGCCGGCTCGAAGGCGTTGCCTTCGACCAACTCATCGAGCGGCACCCGCAGATAGCCATCTTCATCGAGCGCTTCGATGATGTACTCGGCCATCAGCATCGCGCGTTGATCGAGTCGGTAGCTGCTGAGATCGCGGCGCAGGCGATCGCGCAGACTCATGCTGCTTTTGGCCCACTGGCCCACATCGGAATCGCCGTCGCCGGTTGCGCGCGACGTAGGATAGTCGCCCGAATAGGCTTCGTCCGCCGGGCCTTCCGGTAGATCGGAATAGCTGTCGGTCGAAGAACCGTCTTCCGCCTCATAAGGCGTGTCGCGTTCGCTGGGGGCATCGGCCGATTCGGTCAGGCCTGAGGCCGTTTCGAACTCGGGACGAATATCCTGTTCGGTCTCCGCGACGATCTCATTCACTTCTTCGTCGTCTGCATCTTCGAGAAACGGATTATTCGAAAGCGCCTGTTGCACTTCCTGCGTAAATTCTAGAGCAGACATTTGCAGCAGCTTTACAGATTGCTGCAGGCGCGGCGTCAGGCTGGTTTGCTGTCGTGCGCGAAGATCATATGAGGCTTGTACCAATGCCGTTCTCCCGTAAATAGGATAGAGGCCACGTGACCTCCCAATACGTGAGCCGAAGGGAAGCGATGATTCGCACGTCTTCAGCCACCCCAACAGTTAAGCAATATCGATGCCAACTTTTATGATTACGGGTGGTGTCTCTAGGTGGTTGATTTTTATAGCTAAATATCTGTACTTTGCGTCGGGTCGGCCTACGGGCGCGATTTTTGCTCCGCGTTTTGTAGCCTTAATTACCCATGCGTGTAAGAAGTGCAGTGGCGCGCGTGCGCTAAGCAAACGCCACTGCAGGATGGGCATTAAGCGTCGCTATGTGCAACGGTGTTGGATGACGCGTTAGGCTGATAGGTACCTAACCTGTTATAGAGCGTCTTCAAACTGATGCCGAGCGTGCTCGCGGCCAGTTTTTTATCGCCGTCATGGTGGGCCAACGTTGCCAGGATAAGGTCGCGCTGGGCATCGGCGAGCGGCATACCAACCGTCATTTTCAGTTGGCCGCTATCTGTGGCCGCATCCTGTTTTTTCCGACTGGGCTTGGGCTGTATAACGTCGAGCACGTCATCGGCCAGGATATAGGCACGATGCACGGTATTTTTCAGCTCGCGCACATTGCCCGGCCAATCGTAGTTGGCAAGTACCTCGAGCGATTTCTTCGAGAATTGTTTCTCTTTGCCTTCGGCAATGTTGAAGTTTTTCAAAAAAACATTGGCGAGAAATTCGACGTCATCCTTGCGTTCGCGCAGTGGCGGCACCCGGAGCGGTACCACAGCGAGCCGATAAAGCAGATCCTCACGAAACGCACCATCCGCGATGGCCGCGTAGGGATCGCGATTGGTCGCAGCCACGACCCGCACATCGACCTTCACCTCATCAAGTCCACCCACGCGGTGAAATGCGCCGCTCTCGAGCACGCGCAGTAACTGCACCTGCATGTCGATCGGCATTTCCGTGACTTCATCTAGAAAGATCGTGCCGCCACTGGCATGCTCGAAGTAACCGATGCTCTGAGCCGAGGCGCCAGTGAAACTGCCTTTTTCATGGCCGAATAATTCGGCCTCGATGAGTGACGGCGGGATGGCCCCGCAGTTGACCGGCACAAACGGCTTATCGGCGCGCTTGCTGTGCTCGTGAATGGCGCGCGCAACGAGTTCCTTGCCGCTACCGCTTTCGCCCACAATCAACACACTCGCCGGCGTAGCGGCGACCTTCTTTATTTGTGCGGCCAAGTCTTGCATCACAGCGGATTGACCCAACGTTTGGAGCGCAGGTTGGTCTTGTGGCCGAACCTTAGGCTGAGTCCGCGGACGCGATGCCGCCACCGACGACTTGTTCCGTTCCTGTTTCGACACCCGAAAAACTCCAAGAGGGGCTCGGGTTTCGCCCTTGGCGAGGCCCAAACTCATAAAACTGCGACAGGTCAAAGTGTACTAATTACAATGGCGCATCGGGCGTCATTTTGAGCCTCTTGTAACAGTACGAACAACATTTACTTTCCGCAGCGTATTTTTTGCCGTGCAGGGCGGGCGGGACACCGCAAAATCCTGCACAATCCCAGCGCTTCTTCGGGTGATCCTCGGGGAAGAACTAAACTACAGGCTGTTGTCCGTCTCACGGACTGCGTCAGGGTCGAAAGCCCCACGCTATTAAGGGTGAAGCAATGCCACATGTCTTGATTATTGACGACGAACCGTGCGTACGCGCGGTGTTGGTCGAATTCGTTAAAGACGAAGGGTTTACCGTCGCTCAGGCGGGAAACATCAAGGAAGCGAAGATCCAGATCCTGCGCCAGGCGCCTGATCTCGTTCTGACGGACCTTCACTTGCCCGACGGCAATGGCATCGATCTTTTTCCTTTGCTTCAGTCTTCGAATACCGATGTGGTGTTCATCACCGGTCACGCCAGTGTGGATAGCGCCGTGGAAGCATTGCGTCTCGGCGCAACCGATTACTTGGTCAAGCCAGTCAATCTGCAGCGTCTAGGTTTGGTGTTGAGCCGTATTCCCCGCTTGGGCGGCGTATCGGCTTGGGGAATGTCCTTCGAGGAAGAGGGCCGTTTCGGCAAGATGCTCGGCAAATCGGCCCCCATGCGTCAGCTCTACGAGCGCATTCGCAAAGTGGCGCCTACCGATGCAACGGTATTGTTGATGGGCGAAAGCGGCACCGGCAAAGAGCTGGCCGCTCAGGCCGTGCACGAACTCAGTCCCCGTAGCAAGGATCCGTTCCTGCCGGTGAACTGCGGTGCCATTTCGCCCAATCTGATCGAAAGCGAATTTTTCGGCCATGAGCGCGGCAGCTTTACCGGTGCGGATCGCCAGCACAAAGGGTATTTCGAGCGTGCCAACGGCGGCACCTTGTTCCTGGACGAAGTGACCGAAATGCCGATCGACTTGCAAGTCAAGTTGCTGCGCGTGCTCGAGACCGGTTTATTTATGCGGGTGGGCACCAATAAGGAAATCGCCAGCGACGTTCGCGTCATTGCGGCGACCAACCGCGACCCAGAAGAGGCCGTGGCAGAAGGCAAGTTGCGCGAAGATTTGTTCCATCGCCTGAATGTGTTCCCGTTGGAGTTGCCGGCGTTGCGCGAACGCGGCGACGACATGGTGATGATTGCCAATCAGTTTTTGGACAGCCTGAACAAAGAGCACGAAACGAAGAAAACGTTTTCTCCGGAAACGCTCCAGGCCATTTCGGCGCATGCGTGGCCGGGCAACGTGCGTGAGCTCAAGAACTATGTTCATCGTGTGTTCATCATGGCTGATGGCGACATGATCAAAGCCGGGTTGATTCCGCTGCAAGTGTCTTCGTCGAGAGCGGCTGTGACGAGCGGTACGCACATCAGCGTGCCGGTAGGCGTGCCGTTGGCCGATGCCGATCGCCGTCTGATTTTCGCCACGCTTGAGCAGTGCGGGGGTGTGAAGAAGCATGCTGCGGAAGTACTTGGGATCAGTTTGAAAACCCTGTACAACCGCTTGGAAGAGTATGCGGCGGCAGGCTACGAGCCTCGCATTGCCAGCGAGGCGGCACGCGACAACGCGTGACCCCGTGAGTGCCCAGAGGTTTGGGCACTGGGTTTGCTCCCTTGAAAGAACAACGCGGCGGCGCTTGACCGCCGCATTTCTTTTGTAAGGAGCGCCTCATGGCCCAAGATATCAAAGACCTCAACGTTGCATTGCTCGCCGTTGATGGATTCGAACAGTCGGAGTTGCTGGAGCCTAAACGTGCCATCACCGAAGCGGGTGGCCGTGCGGTTGTGGTGTCTGCGAAGCGCGATCCTATCCAAGGTATGGAGCACGACAAGAAAGGCGAGAAGGTCGATGTTGACCTGATTTTTTCCGAAGCGGATCCCGCTCATTTCGATGCTGTGGTGCTACCTGGTGGGGTGGTGAACGCGGATGAAATCCGCATGCATCCTCAGGCGCAGGCATTCGTAAAGCATATGGCAGAAGCCAAAAAGCCCATTGCCGTTATTTGTCATGGTGGATGGCTGCTGGTGTCGGCCAAGTTGGTTGATGGCCGCAAGATGACAAGTTTCCCGTCGCTTCAGGACGATCTTCGTAATGCGGGCGCTGAGTGGGTCGATCAGGAAGTGGTTGTGGACGGTAATTTGATCAGCAGCCGCAAGCCGGACGATTTGCCGGCGTTCAATCGCGAATTGCTCAAGCTTCTGCAGAGCAATAAGTCGAACTGATCAGTTTGGTTGAGTAATCGGCACCATCGATCGGTTTGATAGACCTGCTACTCATTGACTGATCAGCGTGGCAGGTCGTCGATCGTTCCGTTCGCTGCACGGTTTAACGGGAGCCGTGATTGGGTATTCAGCTGGACGAACCCCACGGGATTTGACTGAATCCGAAAGCATCCGGCTGACCGGACTGAACCGGATAGGTCGCATCCAAGGAGTTAGACGGGACCCAAAGGGATAGCCCGGACCTGACGGGACAGACCCCGACGGGATGAACCCGACCCAAGGGGATGCACCGGACAGCACCTCATGGGGTTGGATGCCACCTTACTGGCTCACCAGACTTGACTCCACCGGACCGGACCGGACCGGACCGGACCAAATTGAGACGAACCGATTGACCGTCGGACCGTAGGCCGATGGCCGGTCCCAAATGCAAAATACCCGCGATTTGTGTCGCGGGTATTTTTTGGCGAAACGCCGTCTATTTTGCGGCAGTCAGCCGCCGTTCTTTACGGGGTCGGGCGGTGTGTGCGACACGCCTGCTTCTGCCTCACCGGCGATGTGATCGGTATTTAAGTCGTCGCCTTCATCGAGGTCGTCGTCCAACCCTACACCGGCACGGTCGCCGGTCATTTGCGAATCGGTATCGCGGCCGCGCATGTTGGGCGGCGTGTCGCTGCCCGAGTCTGAACTATCGCCCGGACCCAACGCGCCGTTGTCACGGCCGGTGGTGGGGTCGATCAGATCGGCGGGATCGGTAATGAGATTGCTGGTTGCCATGGTGTTGGCTCCTAAAAAAACGGGGTGAGCAAATACTGATATTTCTCCCGACGCATGTCGCGTGCCGTTTATAAAAAACCTGCGTTGATGGATGAAGTCGCGAGCGGTGTGCTTGTGGGCCGCTAGGGGCAGTGGAGTGGTTTGTCGTTCGGCAGGTAGTGGAGAGATTTGTCGTGCGATAAATGGGCCGTTGCCGATATGCCATCAGGGCGCAGCAGTAGGAACACTATTTGCGCGCCGTGGTGTTAAAGAGCACATTTATCCAGGAGAGACCTATGGCCACACAGATCCCGCCGCCGTTTCATGTTCCCGACCCGAGCGAAGGCGATTTGCCTCATGATCGTGATCCTGACGCGCCGCCGAAGCCCGAGGATCCGCGTGAGGACGACGAAAGCTACAAGCTTCCCCCGGGCGAGCGTCCTGCCGAAATCAAGGAGCCGCGCATTACCGGTGTTTGACTTGGCTAGTCGGACTTGTATGGGCGTTGCAATGTCGTTCTTTTATCCGGTCGTGAGCGTTAACGCTGCGGCCGGATTTGTTTGACGTTGAAGATGTCCTCCTTTCGACGATGGGCGGCATCTCCCGCGCGCCCTTATTTACCGAGACGCGTCGAATGCTGGGCTCGCCAAACAGCGACCGCTCACCGATTACCATCACGATAGGCGTATGGCGAGTGCAGCCAGCGTGAGCAGCAGCACGGGCACCGTCAGCACGATCCCAACCTTGAAGTAGTAGCCCCACGTGATCACCAGCCCTTTACGGGCCAGCACATGAAGCCACAGTAATGTCGCCAAGCTGCCGATTGGGGTGATCTTCGGGCCGAGGTCGCTGCCGATCACATTGCCGTAAATCATCGCTTCTTTTACAGCGCCAACCGCGGTGGTGTCGGCAATTGACAGGGCGCCGATCAACACAGTGGGTAAATTGTTCATCACCGACGCCATGAGTGCGGTACTGATGCCGGTTCCCATTGCAGCGCCCCACACGCCGAATTGTGCGCTCCAATCAAGAAACTGCGTGAGATATGCCGTCAATCCGGCATTACGCAGTCCATACACAACCAAGTACATTCCCAACGAAAATACGACGATATGCCATGGCGCTTCGCGCATGATCTTGCGCGTGCCCACGATGTGATTGCGACCGGCGGCGAGCAGCAGGCCTGCCGCACCAACGGCAGCGATTGCGCTGACGGGGATGCCCATTGGCTCAAGCACAAAAAATCCAATCAGCAGAAGCGTCAGAACGATCCAGCCCGCCTTGAAGGTGAGCGGATCGCGAATTGCCGTGCGCGGATCGGGCAGGATGGCCACATCGTATCGACGCGGAATGTCGCGCCGGAAATAGAGCATCAAAATGCCAAGGCTGGCGAGCACCGCAACAATGTTGACCGGCACCATCACAGCGGCGTAACGCGCGAAGCCGATATTGAAAAAGTCGGCGGAGAGGATATTGACGAGATTGGAAACGATCAGTGGAATGCTGCCGGTGTCGGCAATGAAGCCTGCGGCCATGACGAAGGCAAGTGAGGCCGCAGGACCAAAACCCAGCGCCAAAAGCATTTCCATCACGATGGGTGTCAATATCAACGCGGCGCCGTCGTTGGCAAAAAGCGCCGTGACCAGCGCGCCCAGAATCACGATCGCGGCAAACAAGCGGCGGCCAAACCCGCCGCCCCAATGCGCCACGTGCAAGGCTGCCCATTTGAAAAAGCCGGCTTGATCGAGAATCAGGCTGGTGATGATGATGGCGATGAACGTGGCCGTGGCATTCCAGACGATATGCCAGACCTGGACGACGTCGGCGAAGCTCACAGTGCCGGTCAAGAGTGCGATCGCCGCACCCGCCGTTGCGCTCCATCCCACGTTCAATCCCCTCGGCTGCCAAATTACAAACACGAGGGTCAAGACAAAAATCGAAATCGCCAGAAGCGTCATGATGAAATGAAAGTGAGGCGGGCCGAATGGACGGCGGAAGCGATCGGGCGCTAAACGACGTAGCGACAGGGGTGCGCCATTCTAAGAGAAGGTCGTGTAACACGCTTGAGGAGCTTTCGCTTCGAATGTTGCTGACTGGCGGTGTCAGCGTGTTGTGTCTTTGGCCGAGCGTCGCACAAAGTAAGGACGGGCCTCAGGTCAGAACGCCTTGGACAAAGGAAACAGGGCGGCGGAACAGAACGGGGAGAACGGGTAAGCGCGAACAGGGCCATAGCCAGCCGCGCAAAGCGAACTGGCAAAGCGAACAGGGTAGGGGGGGGGGCAGCGCGGGCCAGAACAGGACAGGGCAGCAGAGGGGGAAACGCCTCAGCGCTGCCGCTGAAGCCGCCACCGTAAAATGAGCTTTGATTTCTGGGCAGTCAAAGGAGCAACAATGGCGGTGGCAGGGGAGACCAGGCTGGTCTTGGGAGATTGGTCGGCGTTGGAACACGACGCGTTGAGCGTGCGCTATGACGTGTTTGTGAGTGAGCAGGGTGTGCCGGTCGAGCTTGAACGCGACGACATGGACCCGCTGTGCATCCACGCCGTGGTGTATGACGCGGATGGTGCGCCGGCGGGCACGGGGCGGCTATTGCCCGACGGCCATATTGGACGGATGGCCGTGCACAGGCATGCGCGCGGGACTGGCGTGGGGCGGCTGCTTTTGGAAGCGTTGATGGCGCGCGGCATTGCTGACGGGCACAAGCGCCTCGTGCTCAGCGCGCAAACGCATGCACAAGGCTTTTATGCGCGCAGCGGATTTACGGCACACGGCGAGATCACGATGGATGCCGGCATCCCGCATATTGAGATGGTGCGCGACTGCTGAAGGGCGCGTCGCGCAACGGCGTGCGAGGGGCCGCTTCGTTTGAACGACGGCCGCGGACGCGCCAATGCCGTTTGCGACGGGCAAGAAAAAACCCGCTGACGTTTGCACGTTGCGGGTTCAATCTGTCTTGCTGATGGTGCCCAGAAGAGGACTCGAACCTCCACACCTTGCGGCACACGGACCTGAACCGTGCGCGTCTACCAATTCCGCCACCTGGGCACTGCTTCTATCGCGTCGTTACTGCTTTGCGCGACAGAGGCGAGATTATGCTGGCTTTTTTAAAAATGCGCAAGTCGATTTGCGGGTTGGGTATTTTGTGGCGTTTTGGCGCCGCTGACGAGGCCGACGGTTCGGTGGATTCTGCATCATGGAGGGTTGGGGCGGCGTGCGATCAGCGATGCGCGCGCGCCGGACCGAGCGGTGCCGGCGTGCTACGAATCAGACGGCATGGCGGCCAGCAAACACAACGTCGCTCGGCATGATTGGAAAATGCGCGACTCGGGCGCCAAAAAGCAAAATGCCCAACATCGAAAAGTCGTTGTTGGGCAAAGCTGATACTTGGACCGACATGCAGTGAGGGAGATCGACCTGCCTGGCAGCGACAGCGGAGAGTTGACACCGATCATCGACTGCTGACCAACGACCACCAATCCGTGACAATTGCTGCATTGCAATCAAAACCGGGAAATTGCCTAAGCAAATGGAGATTTTGATTTAGAATTCTGTGGTGCCCAGGAGAGGACTCGAACCTCCACACCTTGCGGCACACGGACCTGAACCGTGCGCGTCTACCAATTCCGCCACCTGGGCACTGCGATCAAGATGTCATGAAAAGCAGCTTAAATCTCAATCTTGCCGCACCACTTTTCCAGTGCAACGCCGGGTGACTTTTTCTTCGACTCGTTTGTGAGTCGTGTCATCCAGCACTGATAAGAAAGGTAGAAAGTGCGGTAGATAGGTACCGGTATATAGGTACTAAGCCAGCAATCTGCGACAATGCGATCTACTAACTGCAGCGCTCACTCTGGGGTAATCCACAGAAGACGTGCATTATAAATGGAACTTTCAGTTTTGGCAAAACGATCAAATAGCGAATCCAATAACAAACGATCCCCAGTCTTGCCGACTACTCCCGTCGATTTCGACCCCGATGTGCCCAGTCGGGAAGCGATCCTCGATGCCTTGCGAAGCGCCGGCTCACCGTTGTCTCCGGTCGAATTGGCCGAACGCATGGGCATCACTCGCGATGCGACGCAAGTCGGTTTCGACCGTCGGTTAAACGCCATGGAGCGCGATGGGCAATTGATGCCCAACCGCAAAGGCGTGTTGCTCTTGGCCAACAAACTCGATTTCATCGCCGGCAAGGTACAAGGCCACCGGGATGGTTTTGGGTTTCTTCTGCGCGATGACGGTGGAAAGGATTTCTTTCTATCGCCGCGCGAAATGCTCAAGGTTTTGCATGGTGACCGCGTGCTGGTCAAGCCTTCGGGCGAATATCGCGGCAAGCCTGAGGCGACGATTGTCGAAGTGTTGGAGCGGCGCACCAACCGCTTGGTGGGTCGCTTGTTGCACGAGCGTGGCCTGTCGATCGTGGTGCCGGAAGATCAGCGCATCAAGCACGACATTCTGATTCCGCCCAGCGAAACCAACGGGGCGCAGCACGGGCAGGTGGTCACGGTCGATATTCTCGAGCAGCCCACGCGCCACACGCAGCCCATGGGCCGCGTATCGGAAGTGCTGGGCGAGATCGACGATCCCGGCATGGAAATCGAAATCGCCGTGCGCAAGTTCGATGTGCCGGTCGAGTTTTCAGAAGCCGCGCGCAAGCAGGCAGCACGCTTGCCGGATACCGTGCGCGATAGCGATCTGGATCAACGTATCGATTTGCGCGACGTGCCGTTCATTACGATCGACGGCGAAGATGCGCGCGATTTCGATGATGCGGTGTATTGCGAAGCGGTGGAGTTGGGCACGGCCAAGCGCAAGCGTCCGGGTTGGCGTCTGCTGGTCGCCATTGCCGACGTGAGCCACTACGTGCAAGCGGGTGACGCGTTGGATGACGACGCCATCGAGCGCGGCACCAGCGTGTACTTTCCGCGCCGCGTAATTCCGATGTTGCCCGAAACGTTGTCAAACGGCTTGTGTTCGTTGAATCCGAACGTCGATCGTCTCGTGCTCGTCTGCGATATGGTGATTCCGGCAACGGGTGCCACAGCAGGCACCGTGTCGGCCTATCAGTTTTATAACGCGGTGATTCATTCGCACGCGCGCACGACTTACACCAATGTGTGGACGGCATTGCAGCAGCCGACCGGCCCGATGGCGCAAAGCATGAGTCATGTGCTGCCGCATATTCAGGACTTGTATTCGGTGTTTCAGGTCTTGCTGCAAGCGCGCAAGACGCGGGGCGCTATCGATTTCGATACGGTCGAAACCAAGATCGTGTGCAACGAACTCGGTCGCATCGAAAGCATTGTGCCGTCGGTACGCAACGATGCGCACAAGCTGATCGAAGAGTGCATGTTGTGTGCGAATACTTGCGCCGCGGATTTCATGACGCGCAGCAAGCACCCTGGGCTGTACCGCATTCACGAAGGCCCCACGCCCGAACGGTTGAAAGCGCTGCGTGAATTCCTGAAGGTGCAGGCGTTGTCGTTGGGGGGTGGTGCGGAGCCTACCGCTTCGGATTACGGCAAGTTGCTCGATACCGTGCGAGCACGCCCGGATTATCAATTGCTGCAGACGATGTGCTTGCGCTCCATGCAGCAAGCCGTCTATAGCCCGGAAAACGTGGGCCACTTCGGCTTGTCCTATCCGGGATACACGCACTTCACCTCGCCGATTCGCCGTTATCCAGACTTGCTCACTCATCGCGTAATCAAGGCATTGCTCGCGGGCAAGCGTTATGTGCCCGATGTGGCGCAAGTGCCGGTGATCGTGGGCGATACGCAGAAAGAACACGAGCATGCGATCTGGGAAAAGCTCGGTCTGATCTTGTCGGCCAGCGAACGCCGCGCCGACGAAGCGTCGCGCGACGTCGAAGCCTGGCTCAAGTGCTGGTTCGTTAAGGAACGCGTGGGCGAAGACTTCAGCGGCACGGTGACCGGTGTGACGACCTTCGGGATTTTCGTCACGCTCGATACCTTGCATGTGGAAGGGTTGGTGCATGTGTCCGAACTCGGCGGCGAGTACTTCCAGTTCAACGAAGCCATGCACGAACTGCGTGGCGAACGCACCGGCATGCGCTATCGCTTGACCGACAAGGTGCAGGTTCAGGTTGCGCGCGTTGACCTGGAAGCGCGCCGTATCGAGTTCAGGTTGGTGGAAGGCACGAGCTTCGACGCATTGCGCAAGCAGGCCGCTCGCGGTCCCGATGATGCACCGCGCCGGGTAAAGAAGGCGGCGGCGCCCAAGCCGGCAGCACTGAAGGGATCGACGTCCAGCGAGCGCCGGGCGCAGGCCAAGCGCGAGGGTTCGGCCAGTGTGAAACGCGAGGCGGTCGCCAAGCGCGCGGCGGCCGGACCGAAGGGCCCGCGCAAGCGGCGCTGACGCAGGCGAGCGCGACCGGGTAAGATGTCGCGCTCGATTCGGGCTTTGTGAGGTTTTAACGTATGGCGGCTACCCAGGTTCTCGCGGGTTTTCACGCGGTGGTGGCGCGCATGCGTCACGCACCCGATTCCATCAAGGATATTTATGTCGAGGCTTCGCGCCGCGACAAGCGCATGCAGTCGCTCATCGAGCAGGCTGAGCGCGCGGGCTGCAAGGTCCATCCCGTTCCCACCGAACGGCTGGACGGACTTGCGCGTGGAACCCGTCATCAAGGCGTGGTGGCATTGGCCGATGAGCGTCAGCTCGCGGTGGACATCGACGACGTGCTCGATGTGATCGAAGAACCCCCATTCTTGCTCATTCTCGACGGCGTCACCGATCCGCACAATCTGGGGGCGTGTCTGCGCTCGGCCGATGCGGCTGGCGTGCATGCCGTGATCGCACCGCGCGACCGTGCCGTGGGCTTGAACGCCACCGTGCAGCGCGTGGCATGTGGCGCTGCCGATACCGTGCCTTATTTGATGGTCACCAATCTTGCGCGCACGATGCGTGCGCTCAAGGATCGGGGCGTCTGGTTGGTGGGTACGGACGATCAGGCCGAGTCCAGCATGCATCAGGTCGACGGCCGTCAGCCCATGGCTTGGGTGATGGGCGCAGAGGGCGAGGGCATGCGCCGCTTGACGCGCGAAACCTGCGATCAACTCGTCAACATCCCGATGCGCGGATCAGTCGAAAGCTTGAACGTTTCCGTCGCCAGCGCCGTGTGCCTCTTCGAGACGGTGCGTCAACGTCACGCGTGATCGGCATCCTCACATTTTCTAAGCTTCTTTCGTACGGGTAAAACGTCATGTCTACCGACACGCCGCGCAACGGCTTCACCACGACCATTCTGCATTCCGATCGGCGTCACGACGTCGAGCACGGCGCGGTGCACAAGCCCATGCATACGTCGTCGGAGTTCGCTTACGACGACGCGCGCGAGCTTGCCGCAGTGTTCCAAGGCAAGGCCGGCTTTACTTATTCGCGGCAGGGCACGCCCACCACCACGGCGTTGGAGCGCAAGCTCTCGCAGATGGAAGGCGGTGACGGCACGGTGACGTTCTCGACCGGGATGGCGGCGCTTACCGGCATCTTCGTGAGTCTGTTGCGTCACGGCGATCACTTGGTGTGCAGTCAGTTCATCTTCGGCAATACGAACAGCCTGCTTGGCACGTTGATGACGTTGGGTGTGGAAATCACGTTTGTGGATGCCACCGATGTTGAGCAGGTGCGCGCGGCTGTGCGTCCCGATACGAAGATGGTGTTTGTTGAAACGATCGCGAATCCGGGCACGCAGGTCGCCGATCTGGCGGCCATCGGCACCCTGTGCCGCGAGCAAAACCTGATCTATGTGATTGACGGTACGCTCACCTCACCTTGGATGTTCCGCGGCAAGGATGTGGGCGCGGCATTCGTCATGAACTCGCTCTCCAAATATATCGGTGGTCATGGCCATGCGTTGGGCGGCTCGGTTACCGACACGGGCGTCTACGATTGGCAGGGTAACGATCGGATTTACGACGCTTATCGCAAGGGACCGTCGACGTCCTGGGGCTTGACGCAGATCAAGAAGAAGGGCCTGCGCGACATGGGTGGCACGTTGGCGGCCGAGCCGGCGCACCGCATCGCGGTCGGTGCCGAGACGCTATCGTTGCGACTGGAAAAGCACTGCACCAATGCGATGGCGCTCGCGCGCTTCCTGCAGGCGCATCCCGGAGTGTCGAAGGTGTCGTATCCAGGGCTTGAGGATCACCCGCAACATGCGCGTGCCAAGGCGCTGTTCGATGATCGCTACGGTGGATTATTGGGCGTCGAATTGGCCGACGGCATCGATTGCTTTGATTTTCTAAATGCGTTGAGAGTCGTCATTTTGGCAACGCATTTAGGCGATACCCGGACGTTGGCTTTGCCTGCGGCGCACACGATCTATTACGAGATGGGCGCAGAGCGACGTAAGCAAATGGGTATCGGCGATAGTTTCCTTCGGGTTTCCGTGGGTATCGAAGATGAGGCGGATCTGATTCACGATTTTGATCAGGCGCTGAATCGTTGTATGGGTCGTTGAGCCAGCATTTACGCGGCTTGACGTCGCATTTTCGCTTGACAGCGCCGGATGGCGCGTGCCTAATACACCCCTGCGTCGCTTGAGGACATTGGCCGAATGGTTGGTGATCTCCAAGCGGCGCAGCAGTTTAGATATTGTGCTTTGTCGCGCAAATCGCATTTCTTTATGCTGTTCGAACGTATGTCGGGTGGGTTGCGCGCTGCGGGCCCGCTCAATGCGCCTACTACCTTGTGAGGGGTAACTCTTAATGAACAAAACCGAACTTATCGACCACATCGCGGCTAAAGCCGATATTTCCAAAGCCGCTGCCGGCCGCTCGCTGGACGCGCTGATCGGCGCCGTCAAGACGACGCTGAAGAAAGGCAATACCGTGACTTTGGTTGGTTTCGGCACGTTCGCCGTCACCGCGCGCGCTGCCCGTACCGGCCGCAACCCGCGCACCGGCGAAACGATCAAGATCAAGAAAGCCAAGGTGCCGAAGTTCCGTCCGGGCAAGGCTCTGAAAGACGCCGTCAACTAAATTGACGCTGTCGCGATCCACGGCGCTGTCGTGGCATCGCACACTTGGCATTTGCTCAAGTCCGCGCGGCTCGTTATAATGCGAGCCGCGTTGCTTTCCAGGGAACTGGATTGCAGGGTAGATAAGTAAAGAAGTGGTAGAAGAAGTTGAAATAGCAGTTGCAGCAGCTGAAGTAATGGATGTTGAAGTAAAAGAAGTTGAAGTAGAAAGCAAGGCAGAGTCAGTGGCCTTGGGTAGCGCAGGCAAGCGTTGCCACTGCAGCGTTGGAAGCGCTGCGAATTAGAAGCACTTGGGTGCTTAGCTCAGTTGGTAGAGCGGCGCCTTTACACGGCGTAGGTCGGGGGTTCGAGCCCCTCAGCACCCACCAATACTAAACCCCGTCGGTTGGCGTCACGCCCCGACGGGGTTTTTCGTTTTGTGGCCCGTTTGATCAGCGAAGTGATCAGTCCCATCAGTGCTGGGGTCGCTTCACATCTCGCACAGTGCAGCGCAGCAAGAAGAGGTTGGTCCGAGCCCTCAATTGACGATCGATCTGCGAATAATTCCCATTTGAGTTATTATGTCGGGCTTGAGCGCGTCTCCCTTTGTCTGTGACTGAGTCGATGGCGCGCGACATTTCCGTTCAATGGTTGCGCACTGATTCATGCCTGAAGTCAAACAAGCCAGATACGCGTCTTCGAACGTCTCCAATGGGATTCGCATCGCGGCCATCGTGTCTGTGGTGGCTGCGCACGCTGCGGCCGCCAGCCTGCTTTTCATGCAGCCCGAGGAACCGCCGGAGTTGCTCGAGCCCGAGGCCATCATGGTCAGCGTGATCGAAGCGCCGGTGCCGGAATTGGCGCAAGCGGTAGAGCCCGATCCGTCGCCGGTTGTGGAGCCGCCACCTGAAGTGGTGCCCGAGCCGCCGCCGCCCGAGCCGGAAGTTGAGCCACCGCCACCCGAGCCCGAACCTGAAGTGGAGCCGGAACCCGAGCCTGAGCCGCCACCGCCTGTGGTCGAGAAGGCGCCGGAGCCCGCGCCCAAACCGAAGCCGCCTCCAAAGCCCAAACCGAAGCCAGTGCCCAAGCCCGTGCCGAAACCCGTCGAGCGCAAGCCTGAGCCTGCACCGCCGCCCCCACCGCCAGTGGCTTTGCCGCCGGGTGGTGTGCCGATGGGTGAGAAGCGCACGCAGGCGCCGCAGACCGCGCCGCAGCCGACCGAGCCACAGTTGGTGACTTCGGTGGAGTACCGCGGTTCACGGCCGTTGCCCACCTATCCCAACATCTCGCGCCGCTTGCGCGAAGAGGGGCGTGTGGTCGTGCTGGTGGACATCGATACCAATGGTGACGTGAGTCGCGCCACCATCGATACATCGTCGGGAATCGATCGCCTGGACGAGTCAGCGTTGGTTGCCGCGCGTAAAGCGCGCTTCAAACCGCTTACCCGTAACGGCGTCGCCTACCCGGCAAGAGCAAAATTACCCTTCGATTTCGTCATGAGGAACTGAGATGTCCAACCTGATCAATCACGCCATGCTGCTGCTGGCACAAGTGAGTCCGGCCGCGCCCGCGGCCGCGGGTGGAGCAGCTCCGGCGGCTGTACCCGACATGGGGTTCATGCACTTTGTGGCGCAGAGCGATGCAGTGGGGAAGGGACTGTTTTTGGTCCTGATCCTGATGTCGCTGGTGTCGTGGTACCTGATTTTCGTCAAAGCGTTCAACAATATGCGCGTGCGCCGTCGCGCGTCTGACTTCCTGAACAAGTTCTGGAATGCCAGCTCGCTCGAGCAAGTCGAGAATGAAATCGCCACGCATGGCGCCGGCGATCCGTTTTCACATCTGGCCAGCCACGCCATGCACGCGCGCGATCACCATTCGCGTTATGGCGCCACCAAGCTCGAAGAAACCGGCTCCAACGGTGAGTTTGTGCAGCGTACGATGCGCAAAGTGATCGACGAAGAAACCGCGAAGCTCGAGAACGGGCTGACCGTGCTGGCCTCGGTGGGTTCGACGGCACCGTTCGTGGGTCTGTTCGGTACGGTGTGGGGCGTGTATCACGCGCTGGTCAATATCGGCATGTCTGACGGCGTGACCATCAATCGTATTGCTGGTCCCGTGGGCGAAGCGTTGATCATGACCGGCTTGGGCCTGGCTGTCGCCATTCCCGCCGTGTTGGCCTACAACACCTTCGTGCGCAGCAATCGTGTGCTGCTTTCGCGTCTGGATGCGTATGCCCACGATCTGTTTGCCTTCCTGACCACCGGTGCGCAAGTCGCGGTGTCGGACGGCAAGGTGCGCGCTTTGGGCCGTAACGGCGCCAATCGAGGAGCCCAGTAATGGCATTCGGCAGCTTCGACAACAAGGGGTCGGGAGGCGGCGCCATGTCGGAGATCAACATGGTGCCGTTGATCGACGTCATGCTGGTGCTACTGGTGATTTTCATCATTACGGCGCCGCTGTTGTCTCATTCCATCAAGATCAATCTGCCTCAGGTCAGCGCCGATCAGGTCGAGGAAGATCCCAAGGTCGTCGATTTCGCGATCGATCCCGCCGGTCAGCTTTTCATCGACGAGCAGCCGGTTGCGCTGGAAGCGTTGCAGGCGCGTTTTGCCACGTTCGCGGCAGAGAAGCCGCAGCCGCAGATGCGTATTCGTGCCGATCTGAATACCCGTTATGAGGTGTTGGCCGAAGTGATGGGCGCTGCCCGTCGCGCCGGCATGACACGTATCGGGTTCGTGACCACGCCCAAGGCGGCGCCCAATAGCATGCAGGGCTCGGCAGTGCCGGGCGGCGCGGCCTCGTCGGCCAGCGGTACGCCCACGACCGGCAGCGGCACCGCGCCGGCGGCTGGCGTTCCGGCTGCTGGTGCTCCGGCTACGGGAGCTCCGGCTGCCGCACCGGCCCGTGCGCCTGCAGCAGGTGCAGCGCCGGCCCGCACGCCGGCGTCGGGTGCAGCGCCGGCACCTGCCGGTCGTTGAGTCATCACAGTGGGGGCGCATCGGCGCCTCCATTGTTGAACGAGCAAAGTTGGGGCACCCAGGTGCTGCGACTCCTGATGCGACTCCTGCTGCGCATGGGCGCTTCGACGGAAACGATTCTGCTGGGTGAGCGCTCCCTTGGCAGCTTGGACGTCGCCCGAGCTTGCTCAGGCGCTTCCCTGGGGCGACGCGCCGGCCTTCGGGGACGACGGAAGCCTTCGGGGACAGCGGTAGCCTTCGAGTACGACAGAAGCCTTCGGGAAAGACGGAAGCTTTCGAGTACAACGGACGCCTTCGGGGACCACGGAAGCCTTCGAGCGACGACGCAAGCCTTTCTCAAGGCGTTGCTTAAACGTCGCCTAGCGGTTGCAGGGGTACCTGCCAGGGTATTCATCTAAAAAAAAGCGTGTGTGACACGCGCATTGTGGCCCCCCACAATGCGCCTTATCGCGCTAGAATCGTCGCCATGCGAGTTCTCGTAATTGAAGACGACACCACCCTCGGCCACGCGCTCGAGGAATTCCTCACCGACCAGGGCTATGCCGTCGACTGGTTGACCGAGGGCGACCGCGTGCAGGGCGCGCTGGCCGCACAAACCTACGACTTATTGCTGCTCGATCTCAACCTGCCCGGCATGGGTGGCTTGGACGTATTGCGGCAATTGCGTCTGGATGGCAATCAGGTTCCTGTGCTGATCCTGACCGCCCGCGATGGTCTCGAAGACCGCGTGGCGGGCTTGGATGCCGGTGCCGACGACTACGTCACCAAACCCTTCGAATTGCCCGAGCTGGCTGCGCGCGTGCGCGTGTTCGGTCGGCGTCGTACGGGTCAGGCGCAACCGCTGCTTGAAGTGGGACCGCTGGTGTTTGATACCGTGGGGCGCGAGGTGCGTGTCAATGGTGAACGTCTGTCGCTGTCGGTACGTGAGCTGTCGGTGTTGGAAATGCTGCTGGCCCGAGTGGGCCGCGTGGTCACCAAGCGCCAGATCGTCAATTCGCTGTCGGCATGGGATGCCGATTTCAGTGAAAACGCGGTCGAAGTGTATGTATATCGCTTGCGCAAACGCCTTGAGGGCACAGGCGCCAGCATTCAGACGGTGCGCGGCTTCGGCTATCTGCTAGACGTGGATGGCCAGGCCTCAGCATAAAGCCGCCGAGGGCGTCGACCCTCGGCCGCAGCAGCGCCACGGCAAAGGGCCGTTGCCCGCAGGCTCGCTGGCCCGCTATCTCGTCGTTCGACTCCTTCCTGCCATTTTGCTGCTGGTGCTGCTGGACGTGTCCGCCACCTGGGTGCTTACGCACAAGCTCGACATGGACGTGTGGATGCTGGAAGACTTCTTCTGGCTCGTCGTGGTCGCGCAGGTTCTGCTCTTGATCTTGTTTGCGTGGGTGGTCGTGCGCGGCGTGCGTGCCGGCTTGCGGTCGGTCAATCATCTGGCTGACGAGATCAGCCAACGTTCGATCGACGATATGCAGCCGCTGAGCGTCACCCGCGTCCCCACTGAAATCGAACCTCTCATTCGTCATACCAACGATCTGCTCAAACGGCTCGATGCATCGATCATCGCGCAGCGCCGTTTCGTGGGGCACGCTGCGCATCAGTTGCGCACGCCGTTGGCGGGGTTGAAGCTCGAGTCTGAATTGATGCTGGCACGCACGTTGCCCGACGATGTGCGCGTGCGTGCCGAGCGCATCAAGGCGGTCAGCGATCGCATGATACGACTGGGGCAGCAGTTGTTGGTGCTCGCACGTGCGGATCCCAGCGCACGGCCGCAAGACAGTTTTGTGCGCATCGACCTGTGCGAATGGGTGCAGACGAGTGGCGCCGAATGGATTCCGCAAACGCGCGCGGCGCAGGTCGAGCTCGATCTGGTGGCACCCGACTATCCGGTGTGGATCGATGCGGATCCGTTGTTGCTCGACGAATTGCTGGGTAACTTGATCGACAATGCCTTGCGCTACGGTTCTCAGCCTGGTCGGATCAAGTTGAACGTGGGCACCAATCCGCCGTCGTTGACGGTGGAGGACGATGGCCCGGGCATTCCTGATGACGAGCAGGAGCGGGTGTTCGATGCGTTTTATCGGTCGCCCGAATCCAAGGTGGGCGGCTCGGGTCTCGGATTGGCGATCGTGCGCGAGATCGCGAACGCGCACGGCGCGTGGTGGAAACTCACCAGTCGTCCGGACTATGCCGGCACGCGGATCAGCGTGATTTTTCCGGGGCCGCGCAAAGGCGCCCAGTTGACGCGCCACGAGCGTATGTAAGAGATGTCATTCGACGCGCGTGAGAGGTGCAAATCCCGCCGTCGCTTTCAATCAAGCCTTCGTTTTTCTGACGGTCTTCGGCGCCACAGGCGTTTCTGTTGCGAAGAGCGGCGCCAGATCCAGTCCTCTGATCAGATCGGCCGTCGCATCCGCCAGGCGCGTGGCGTGGCGTTGGCGCGGCAGCGCCAGCACGAGATCGTTGGTCACGCGCGGCGCGATCAACGCGGCCACATCGAAGCGCCGCTCCGCATGTGGGCCTTGAACGGCTGAGCGGGGCAGGACGGCGCAGGCATGTCCTTGCGATGCCAGTTCCACAATCGTATGCACCGCATCCACCTCGGCCACCACGTCCAATTGCACGCCCTGCGCACGGCACACGCGGGTCATCAAGCTGCGTAGCGCATGCGGGTGGCTGGGCATGATCAGCGGGTAGCGCGCCAAGTGTTCGATCTTGACCTGACGGGGCAGGCGATAGATCGACGCGGGCGCAGCCGCCAACACCAAGTCTTCGCTGAAGAGCGATTCGTAGGCGAGTTGCGGCGCGGGTGGGGGATCGTAGAGCAGGGCCAAGTCGACTCGCCCGGTGAGCAACCATTCGCGTACTTGCGTGCTCAGGCCTTCGGCAATTGCGATCGATGCGGCCGGTAGCGCTTGGCGGAAAGTGGCCACGAGCATCGGCGTGAGCACCAATGCCACGCGCGGGGGAAGGCCGATCACCACTTTGCCCGAAGGCGTGTCGCGCATGCTGCGCAGATCCTCACGGGCGCGCTGAGCCAGGGCGAGCAAGCCCTGTGCGTGCTCGATAAAGCGCAGGCCGGCTTCAGTGGGTTCCACGCCGCGGCCGTTGCGGTAAAGCAGATGCTGGCCCAGATCGGTTTCGAGCAAACCGACTTGGCGGCTCAATGCCGGTTGCGACACGTTGAGCGCCTCGGCCGCACGCGAAAAGCTGCGGCGTTCGGCCACCGCGATGAAGTACTCGATCTGCTTGAAATCCATTGTGTTGGGGAGCGGCTGGCCGTGATGGAGGGCTGAGGAGCGGTCGTCTGCTAGTACAGATATTGAATTTCGTTATATCAGAAATATCGGTTATCGCATTGTATTCGTGTTGGTTGACGTGCAGCATGGCGGTTTTCCAGGAGCCTGCATTGACTGACTGCCGCCCGCCCGTTGCCGAGATTCAAACGCCGCAGCATGCCTTGCCGAAAGGCGCCTGGGATTGCCATTGCCATGTGTTTGGCCCGGTCGCGCGTTTTCCTTTTGCTGCGGACCGTCGCTATACGCCGCCCGATGCGCCTTACGAAAAATTGGCGGCGCTGCATCAGGCGCTTGGCATTGCGCGCGCGGTGATCGTGCAGGCGGCGTGTCACGGCACCGATCACGGCGCGTTGCTGGCGGCGATTGCTGCGAGCGGCGGTCGCTATCGTGGCGTGGGGTTGCTGGCGCCCGATGCCGATCGCGAGACGGTAGCGCAGCTGCATGCCGGCGGTATCCGGGGCGTGCGGTTCAACTTCGTCAAGCATCTGGGCGAGCCCCCCGAGCCGGCAGTGGTGGAGCGCATCGCGGACCTGGTGGCCTCGTTCGGCTGGCATGTGGCCGTCCATCTCGATGGCGCATCGCTGCGCGACTGGTTGCCTTTGCTGCAGCGCTTGCCGGTGCCGTTCGTGATCGATCACATGGCGCGGGTGCGTGCCTCCGACGGCCCCGATCATCCCGATGTGCGGGCATTGTGTGACTTGGGCGACGTAGGCAATGCCTGGGTGAAAGTATCCGGCGTCGACCGCATCGCCAGCGGCACACGGCCCTTTGCCGAAGGCGTGCCCGTCATGCGCGCCATCCTCGCCGCATTGCCCGAACGCACGCTGTGGGGCACCGACTGGCCGCACCCCAATGTGTCGGGCGACATGCCTGACGACGGCGAACTTGTGGATACCTTTTTCAACGCCTGCCCCGACGCCGCCTTGCGGCAACAGGTGCTGGTGGATAACCCCAATCGGTTGTTCGGCAAGGAAGACTGACCCGATACAACCGCATTACCCATAACGAAAGCAAGAACGAGGAGACGACAACATGTCGACAATAAAAGGATTGGTCCGCGCGGCGCTCGCTACCTGCGCAGTACTAGGCGCATGCGCGACGGTGCAGGCGGCAGGCCCCGTGCGGCTGGTGGTGGCATTTCCGCCGGGCGGCCCCGTGGATCTGGTGGGCCGGGTATTGGCTGAACGCTTGTCCAAGGATTTGGGCGAAAACGTGATTGTGGAAAATCGGGCGGGCGCCAATGGCAACATTGCCGCGTCTTATGTGGCCAAGTCCGCGCCCGATGGCTCGGTACTGTTTTTGACGAGCGTGGGCGCGGTGGCCATCAGCCCCTCGTTGTATGCGAGCCTGCCGTACGATGCCGCCAAGGATTTTGCGCCCATTTCGCGGGTGGTGAACAACGCGACCGTGTTTGTCGTGAACCCTGCTGAGCCGTCCGCCGACGCCGCCGAGTTCGTTAAACGGTCGCAAGCCAGCAAGCAATCCGTGGCGATCGGGTCGTCGGGCGTGGGCAGCATCCCGCATCTGACGCTGGCGCTGTTTCAGGAATCGAGCAAAGCCAATGTGCTGCACGTGCCCTACAAAGGCGCGGCGCCGGTGATCAACGATGTGCTGGGCAATCAGATCACCGGCTTCTTCGGTGACGTGCCGGGACTGATCGGTCACATCCAAGCCGGCAAACTGAAGCCGCTGGGGATCGCGGCGCCGAAGCGCCATCCGTTGCTGCCCAATGTGAAAACGTTGGGTGAGCAAGGCATTGCCAATGTCGAATCGAATAACTGGTACGGCTTGCTGGCACCCGCAGGCACGCCGCCTGCAACGATCGAGAAGCTGAATCAGGCCGTGCGAACGGCATTGGCCGATCCCGCCACCCGCAAGCGCTTCGAAGATTTCGGTGCTGAAGCTGCCCCGTCGACGCCTGCCGAACTGGCCGCCCTGATTCAATCCGATCGCGAGAAGTGGGGCGCGGTGATTCGTAAAAATGATATTCGTCCGGAGTAAGCGTAGATGACCGCTCGCGTGCAACCTGTCGTACCAGGAACGCGGCCCGATGTGGCCGAACACGAAGCGCGTATTTTGGCGTCGCGTGGCCGCATCACCCCGTTGTATCAAGTGCTGTTGAACAGCCCGCCCGTGGTGGCGGGGTGGGAGGCGTTGTTGACCGCCATTCGGCAGAAGACGAGCCTGCTGCCTTCGCAACGTGAACTGGTGATCTTGCGCGTGGCGATCCTCAATCGAGCGCCGTATGAGTTTGACGCGCACGTGCCGCACGCGCTCGCGGCCGGCATGCCGCAGGCGGCCATCGATGCGCTGCGGCATGAAGACGCTTCGCAGGCGCTGGCCTTGCTCGGCGACATCGATCGCATGATCGTGGCATTTACCGATGCGATGACGCGCGATATCGATGTGCCGGATGCGGTGTACGACCCGCTGGCTGAAAAGCTGGGTTCGCAAGGCATGGTTGAGTTGGCGGCCACTGTGGGGGCCTACAACATGGTGTCGCGCTTTCTCGTCGCATTGCGCGTAGGACATTGATCATGACCGACCTGAGGACGCCGGCTAACCTGCTTGTCGCAAAAATTGCAGGTCGCGTGATGCACGCCGATGAGGTGGCAGCATTGTCTGCCGCACTGCCCGAGTGGCGCGTGAGCGCCTATGGCGGCGTCGATGCGCCAGAAACCTATGTGTATATCGAGCCGACGCCCGCCGGCGCATTGCCTGCCGAAGCATGGGCGCATCCGTTGGCGCAGATTCGCCAAGCGTTGAGTCAAGTGGCGTCACAGGTGCAGGCGCAAGAGGGTGCCGACGCTTTACCTGAAGCGGCCCAAGCGGTTGCGCCGGCACTTGTGCTGCTTGCTGTGGTACAGGATATTCCTGGTGCTTCTGCCGGCCGCGACGCTGCGTGGCACTACATCGTCGAGACCGATGTGGTGGCCGAGCAGGATGAAGCGCTCAACGATTGGTACAACCGCGAACACCTGCCCGGGCTGGCGAGCGTGCCGGGTACCGTGCGCGCGCGGCGTTTCGTGTGTGAGCAGGGCGGGCCGCGTTATCACGCGTGCTACGACCTCGAAACACGCGAGACATTCGGCAGCCCGCCATGGCTGGCAGTACGCGCCACCGATTGGAGCTCGCAAGTGCGCCCGGCATTTCGCAATACCAAGCGCACGATGTTCAAACGAATCGGCGAGCAAGGGTGAGCTGATCTGCCGGCAACCTGATGCTCGAAGCGGGGGGCGTTTGAGCTAGCGCGCTAACCGCAAAAAAAAATGGCGACACGTGCATAACGTGTCGCCATTTTCTTTTGCCGCGCAAGCATGGGCTAGGGCGGTCGGTTGCCGTACAGCCACCACGTTATTTGGCCATCCTCAGCCGCGTTGCGCCGGGCTCAGTGCCAAGGCCGGCAGCTTAGCTTGGCAATGTGAATCGCCAATCCGTGCGGTTGCGTATCGCTTAAAGACGGCCGAGCAGCAAGAACTCCATCAGCGCTTTTTGCGCATGCAGACGGTTTTCGGCTTCGTCCCACACCACGCTCTGCGGGCCGTCGATCACCTCGCCGGTGACTTCTTCACCGCGATGCGCCGGCAGGCAGTGCATGAACAGCGCCTGCGGATCGGCCGCGGCCATCAGTTCGGCATCCACGCACCAATCGGCGAAAGCCTTCAGGCGTTCGGCGTTTTCGTCTTCGTAGCCCATGCTGGTCCACACGTCGGTGGTGACCAGGTGCGCGCCGCGGCAGGCTTCGAGCGGATCGTCGAATTGCTTCAGCACCCCGGGGGCGGGCGTGCCGATGCGAGCGGCGTCGAGTTCATATCCGGGGGGCGTGGACACATGCAGCGTGAAGCCGAGCATTTCGGCGGCCTGCAGCCACGTGTAGGACATGTTGTTGGCGTCGCCGATCCAGGCCACCGTCTTACCGGCAATGTCGCCACGATGCTCGATGAACGTGAAGATGTCGGCCACGATCTGGCAGGGGTGGAATTCGTTGGTCAGGCCATTGATGACCGGCACGCGCGAATGGGCCGCGAAGCGTTCGATGCGTTCCTGTTCGAATGTGCGGATCATGATGACGTCGACCATGCGCGAAATGACGCGTGCCGTGTCTTCGATGGGTTCGGAGCGGCCCAACTGCGAATCGTTGGTGGTGAGGTGAATCACCGATCCGCCCATTTGATACATGCCGGCTTCGAACGAGACGCGCGTGCGCGTGCTGGCTTTCTCGAACACCATCGCAAGGGTGCGGTCGTGCAGCGTGAGGTGCGGCTCGTAGCGCTTGAATTTGTCTTTGATGACGCGTGCACGATCCAGCACATAGCTGAGTTCTGCGGCCGACAGGTCGCGCAGTTGAAGGAAATGCCGCAGCGGGCCAGTGGTAGGCGTAGGGGGAGTCATGATCGTTGCTTTATGCGTTTTTATTCGGCGAGGAATTGTTTGATGAGCGGAATGAGGATCTCTGCCAGTTGATCGGCTTGATCGCTCGTCAAAATCAGCGGCGGCAAGAGGCGCACGACGCGGTCGCGTGTGACGTTGATCAACAGGCCGGCCTCGAGCGCGCGGGTGACCAGCACGCCGCACGGCCGGTCGAGCTCGATGCCGAGCATCAGGCCCCAGCCTCGCACCTCGGTCACACCGGTCACGTTGGCCAAGCCCTCGGTTAGGCGGCGGTGCAGGTGGGCTCCGACAGTTTCGGCATTGGCGAGCAGTTGATCGTGTTCAAGGGTATCCAGCACGGCAAGGCCTGCGGCGCACACGAGCGGTCCACCACCGAAGGTAGTGCCGTGGCTGCCCGGGGTGAGCACATTTGCGGCAGGGCCAGTCGCGACCATGGCGCCGATTGGCACGCCACCCCCGAGACCCTTGGCCAGCGTCATCACGTCCGGCTTGATATCGGCCCATTGGTGAGCAAACCATTTACCGGTGCGGCCGATGCCCGACTGCACTTCGTCGATCATCAGCAGCCAGCCGCGTTCGGTGCACAGCTTGCGCAGGGCTTGCAAGTAGGAAATGTCGGACGGGCGAATACCGCCTTCGCCTTGCAGTACTTCGAGCAGCACGGCATTGACGCGCGGCTCGCGGTCGCCAGCTTGCACCACGGCATCGAGATCGTTGTACTTGACCTGGATGAAGCCGGTGGGCAAGGGTTCGAAACCCTTGCGCGCCTTTTCGCTGCCGGTGGCCGCCAGCGTGCCAAGCGTGCGGCCGTGCCACGACGAATCCATCGTGATGATGTGGGCATGGGTATTGCCGTTCTTGTAGCCGTGATAACGGGCAAGTTTGATCGCGGCCTCATTGGCTTCCGAGCCGCTGTTGGCGAACGCGACTTCTTCCATGCCCGACAGTTGCGCGATGCGCTCGGCCAATGCGGTCTGCTGTGGCACCTCGTAAATATTGGACGTGTGAATGACGCGCGCGGCTTGTTCGCTGATGGCGGCAACCAACTTCGGATGGGCGTGTCCAAGACACGACACCCCAATACCGGCCAGGCCATCGAGATATCGTCGTCCCTGCGCATCCCATAGCCAGACCCCTTCGCCGTGCGTAAACGCCACGGGAAGACGAGAGTAAATCGAGATGAGCGGTGAGGACACGTTGTACTCCACAAAAAAGCTGCACGCCTTCCGGATTGAGGCGTGCAAGGCCCGAAAAGGGTCAATCATATACAATCCGCGGCGCGGGCCACAGGTTCGAAGTGCCGGATGATCGGCGCGCAGGAGGCCATCGGTAGACTATGACACAAGGCGTTCGACAATTCGTGATCCACGGCGTGACGCTTGACGGCGCACGGTTCCGTCCCAGCGATTGGGCGGAGCGTCTCGCCGGCGTCATGTCGCAATTCAAACCCCCGGGCATGGCCAAGAGCCATCTGACCTATTCGCCGTACGTATTGCCGTTGGTGATCGACGGCGTGCGCGGCATCGTCGTCGACGAGCGGCTGCGCGAGCTGGAACCGTTGGCGTACAAGTTCGTCGTCGACTTCGCGACCGACAACAATCTCAAGACCGAATCACGCACGCTTTAAACGACGCCTGAGGCCCGCAATGGGTTCAGCGTGGTCGCAGGGCGTGTTGCGCATCGATCGCGCGATATAGCGCGCTCTGGTGCATTGCAACACGGGTCATCCACGCATCATTGCCATCCGCGTCCGATTCGAAGCGTCAACCTCGATCGGCGCGCGGCTTGGCCAGCGGTCCTAGACCGGCGTGACGACCTTGCCCGTGTCGAAGTAGGCCTTCAGGTTATCCAGCATCAGATTTTCCATATCCAGGCGCGTTTCGCGCGTGGCGCTGCCGATATGCGGCAACACGACGGCGCGGTCGGTTTCGCGCAAGAATGCCGGCACCTTCGGCTCAGCCTCGAACACATCCAACGCCGCGCCGCCGAGCTTGCCGTTTTGCAGCGCCTCAACCAACGCGGTTTCGTCGATGACGGGGCCGCGCGCAATATTGATGATGACGCCTTCGGGGCCGAGCGCCTCGAGCACGGCTTTTGAAATCAGACCGCGCGTTTCGGGGCCGCCCACGGTGGCGACCACCAGGAAGTCAGCCCACTTGGCCAGCGACTCCAGCGACGCTTCGTAGCCGTAGTCGACATCCTTGCGCTCGCGTCGGTTGTGATAACGCACGTCCATGTCGAAGCCCAAGCCGCGGCGGGCAATGGCTTCGCCGATGCGGCCCAGCCCGACCACGCCCAGCTTTTTGCCGGAAACACGCGATCCCAGCGGAATGCTGCCGTGCACCTGGCCCCAGCGTTCGGCGCGGACGAAACGCTCGCCTTCGCCGATGCGGCGGGCTTGCGCGATGAGCAGGCCCCATGCGAGATCCGCGACGCAGTCCGTGAGCACGTCGGGCGTATTGCTGACTTGAATGCCGCGCTTTTTCGCGGCTTCGACGTCGATGGTCTCGTAGCCGACGCCCCAACTGCAAATGGCTTTCAAGTCGGGCAGGGCGTCCATGGTGGCCGCGTCGCAGCCATAGGTGGCCGACGTCACCAGCGCTTCTACGCCGGCGCCTGACGCTTTGAGCGCTGCCGCGCGATCGTCCGCTTTCCAGAGCGGGAAGATATCGTAGGACTCGGCGAGTCGTTCGTTGGCGGAGGGCGAACCGGCATAGTTGCCGACTTGGATCACGCGGGGCTTGGCAGTCATGGAAAAAGAACCCTTCTTCGTTGAGTGAAGACCGATTCTATCTCGACGCGCCCATGAAAAAAGACGCCATGTAGGCGTCTTTTCTTGCGTTAGCGCAGCGATGCGATTGACGCAGCCGATGTTTGGGCACCGGCAATGGCTTGCCGAATTCAGAACATCCGGTTAAACGTCGGCACGGCGTCGAATGAACGACGGCAGCGTGACGACGGTTGCGCGGACATCCGCCTTATTAGGCGATTGCCTTGACGGCGGCAGCCAAGCGGCTCTTGTGGCGAGCAGCTTTGTTCTTGTGAATGATGTTCTTGTCGGCCACGCGGTCGATGACGCTGGTGGCTTTTTGGAACACTTCAGTTGCGGCAGCCTTGTCACCAGCGGCGATAGCTTGACGCACACGCTTGATCGAGGTGCGCAGCATCGAGCGCAGGCTCGAGTTGTGCTTGTTGCGCTCGACTGATTGGCGGGCGCGCTTGCGGGCTTGGGCAGTATTGGCCATGTGTCTTTAGAAAGTTGAATTCGGCAAAGCAGAAAAGTATAGCAAGTTTGGCCCCGATTGCAATAGCTTGCGCGCCGATCGGGGCGCAAATGCCCGTTGCGACGGGTATTTTGTGGTGCTTATGCCGTACGACGCTCGATCAGGACGATCAATGGCGTGTATTGGGTAAGCGTAATCGGCAATGCGCCGGCAAGCAACGCCAATGTGGCTGCAGGGTCGTCGAGGGAGAACGTACCGGTCACCCGCACGGCGCCGGCCGCAGCCGAAATTCGCAGCATGCCGTAGTGGTATGGCCGCAAGGCGCTGACGATATCGGCCAGCGGGCGGCCGCGCACGGTAACCATCCCATGCTCCCAGGCCGCCTCGTCGATCAGAGAATCGCGAGGCTGATCGACCATGTTGGCGTCGAATCGCGCGCCGACGCCGGCCGGCACGGTGCCGCGGGCGCCCGAGCGCGTCACGATCTCGACTGAGTGTTCGTGCACCGCCACCAGTGTGCGCTGCATCTCCTGGCGGACCATGTAGTCGGTGCCCAACGCGCGTACCGTGCCTTCGGCAGTGTGCACCGCAAAAGGCCGCTGGGCATCGGGTGCCACCACCGCGCGGATGGCGCCTTCGCGCAGATGAATGTTGCGTGTGCCTTCGCTGAAGTCGATGTCGACGACCGAGCGGGCGTCCAGTAGCAGTCGGCTACCGTCCTGCAGGGCCACCTGGCGCCGTTGGCGCGTGGCCGTCACGTGGTCGGCGTCGATGCCTTCCAGTGGATAACGCAGATTGACGGCCGCGGCGATGCCGGCAAGCGAAAGCCCGCCAACCGCCGTCTGCAGAAAGCGCCGGCGCCATTGAACTGGGCGGTGCTTGATCGTGCCAGACGAGAGGTCGGCGGGTGCGGGGTAATGTTCGGTCAGCCGGCCAAAGCTGTGGCCCAAGCCGGCGGCCAGATCCTGCCATGCTTTTTCGTGACGCGCGTCGGCGCGCCGCCAGGCCGAAAACGCTGTCATGTCCGTTTCATCGACGTGCTCAGACCGCAGCAGCAAGAGCCAATGCACGGCCTGATCGGCCAAGAGGGGCGTACGGGCGGGAGAGGTTGCCACGACAGGCATCATCGATAAAAACGTTTCAACTTGTGAAATAGTATAAGTGTTTCCACGTGACGCGAGCAGGCATACCCGAGATCCGGCGAAATTCTCCTTTTTTGGGGCTTGGGCTGCGGTGGCCGTGGCGTTTCGGCACACCGCTATGAGGATAAGCGGGCCGCTCAGCCCTGCGCGGTGCGTCCCGCCCGGGCAAAGTCGCGACGGCGAAAGCCACATGCGGCCAGCAAACCGAAATAGACGATTGCGCTCAGTCCCACTACGCCGGCGAGCCACAGGATGCGCATGCCGGGCTGTGCGTGCAGCGCGATCCAGTCGACGTAGGTATTGGCCGCGACCAATAGCGCGGAAACGCCAATCAAGGCCGGCAGCAGGCGAAGGCTGAAACTCAGCCAAGCGGCCTGGGGTTGATAGATGCCGCGGCGGCGCAAGCCGATCAAGAGGGCAAGCGCGTTCAGGCAGGCGCCCAAACCGATAGCCAAGGCGAGTCCGGCATGCCCCAGACGCGGCACCAGCATGAGATTGAATACTTGCGTGGCGATCAACACGACGATGGCGATGCGCACGGGCGTACGGATGTCTTGCCGGGCGTAAAACCCGGGGGCCAGGATTTTGACGGCAAGCAGGCCAATCAATCCTACCGAATAAGCCATCACGGCCAAGCGGGTTTGTTCGACGTCGCCCGCAGCAAACTTGCCGTAATTGAAGAGGGTGGCCACCAGTCCTTCGGAAAGCAAGGCGAGGCCCAGCGCAGCGGGTAGCCCGAGCAACAGCACCAGTCGCAAGCCCCAGTCGAGCAGGGCGCTGTAGCCGTCAGAATCATCCCGCGCGTGAGCGGCCGACAGGCTCGGCAGCAACACGGTACCCAGCGCCACGCCCAACAAGGCGGTAGGAAATTCCATCAGCCTGTCGGCATATGAAAGCCAGGTCACACTGCCTTGCGTGAGCCACGTCGCGATATTGGTGTTGATCAAGAGCGAAATCTGCGCCACCGATACGCCGAGAGTGGCCGGTCCCATCTGGCGCAGAATACGTTTGACGGTGGGGTCCGCCCACGCCTCACGTACGCGCAGCGAATACCGCGGCAGAAGCCCGATGCGGGACAAAGCAATCCATTGGATCGCGAGCTGGGCGACGCCGCCCACCATCACACCGATCGCCAGCGCATAAACGGGAATGTCGTAGCGGGGCGCGAGCCAGATGCAGGCCGCAATCATCGAGAGATTGAGCAGGACAGGCGTGAAAGCCGGTACGGCAAAGCGTCGCCAGGTGTTGAGCACACCCGAGGCGAAGGCCGTGAGCGACATGCAGACGATGTAGGGAAACATCATCCGCGTCATCCAGACGGCGGCATTGAATTCGGGTTCGCGCGCGGCCTTGCGCAATCCGCTGGCCATGGCGCTCACCACCCAGGGCGCGGCGATGATGCCGATCACGGTGACGGCCATCAATACGACCGTCAACAGCAACGCCACGCGATCGAGCAGCGTGCGAACCTCTTCATCGGTGCGGTTGGTGCGAGCGGCGCCGAGGATGGGCACGAACGCTTGTGAGAAGGCGCCTTCGGCAAACAGCCGTCGCAACAGATTGGGAATGCGAAACGCGACCCAGAATGCGTCGGTAAAGGCGCCGGCGCCGAACGCGCGTGCGATAAGGACATCGCGCGCCAGACCCGTGATGCGAGAGATCAGGGTAAGGCTACTGATGGTCGCCGCAGAGCGGAACAAACCCATGGGACGACCGCCGATATTGCGTTATTTAGGGGGCATGCGGATCGCGCCGTCGAGACGAATCGTCTCGCCGTTGAGCATCTCGTTGGTGATGATGCTGTGCACGAGCTTGGCGTAATCTTCCGGGCGGCCCAGGCGCGAAGGGAACGGAATGCTGGCGGCCAGCGAATCCTGCACCTCCTGCGGCATGCCGAACACCATCGGCGTGCCGAAGATACCGGGGGCGATGGTCATGCAACGAATGCCGTTGCGTGCCAGGTCGCGCGCGATCGGCAACGTCATGCCTGCCACACCGGCTTTCGATGCCGCGTAGGCAGCCTGGCCGATCTGGCCATCGAACGCAGCCACGGATGCCGTGTTGATGAGCACGCCGCGCTCGCCCGTGGGCAAGGCTTCGTTGTTGCTCATGGCTTCGGCCGACAGGCGCATCATGTTGAAGCTGCCGATCAGGTTGATCGTGATGACCTTCGTAAAGAGGTCGAGGGCATGAGCGCCGTTCTTGCCGACGATCTTGGCGGCCGGTGCCACACCGGCGCAATTCACCAGACCGTAAAGCGGCCCGAGCGCCGTCGCGGCGGCCACGACGGCACGGCCATCGGCTTCCTGCGTGACATCGCAATGAACGTATTGCTGGCCCAATTCCTTGGCCAGCGCTTCGCCGGCGGCGTCCTGGACGTCGGCCAGGACGACCCGCGCGCCGTGCTCGGTCAGCATGCGCGCCGTGCCGGCGCCCAGTCCCGACGCGCCGCCGGTGACGATGAATACGTTGTTCTTGATGTCCATGCCTCGCTCCCTGAAAGAAAGTTAGCTTGCCAGTGCGCCGACGACGCGCTGCTTGATCTCTTCGACCGCGCCTACGCCAGCCACCTTGCGGTACTTGGGTGCGGCGGCGTCGCCGCTATCGGCCCAGCTCGAGTAGTAGTCGACCAAGGGACGCGTTTGATCGCGATAGACCGACAAGCGATGACGCACGGTATCTTCACGGTCGTCGTCGCGTTGCACCAGCGCTTCGCCGGTGATGTCGTCGATATCGGCTTGCTTGGGCGGATTGAAGCGCACGTGATAGCTGCGGCCGCTGGCGGGGTGAACCCGGCGTCCGCTCATGCGTTCGATGATGTCTTCTTCAGGCACCTCGATCTCGACCACGTAATCCAACGCGATCCCGGCTTCCTTCAGCGCATCGGCCTGGCGGATCGTGCGGGGAAAGCCGTCGAACAGGTAGCCGCCGGTGCAGTCGGGCTGCGTCAGACGATCGCGCACGAGCCCGATGATCAGATCGTCGGAGACAAGGCCGCCCGCATCCATGACTTTTTTGGCTTCGAGCCCGAGGGGCGTGCCCGCTTTGACCGCTGCGCGCAGCATATCGCCCGTCGAAATTTGGGGAATGCCGAACTGCTGGGTGACGAAAGCGGCTTGAGTGCCTTTACCGGCGCCCGGAGGGCCGAGCAGGATGAGACGCATGAGAACTCCTGACGAGATTTTGATTTTTTGACCGGGGGCGATTATGCCGCATCGCGTCGCCCGTTGCAGTGGGCCCCCGTGGGCGATAACCCTTATAACCGATTTGCCAGCACGCGACGCACGCGTTCCAGATCCTCCGGAGTGTCTACGCCAGCGGATGGTGCCTCATTGGCGTGGTGAACGACGATGCTGTAGCCGTGCTCCAGCGCCCGTAATTGTTCGAGCGCTTCGAAGCGCTCGAGCGCGCCTTGCGGCAGGGTGGGAAAACGGTGCAAAAAACTGCAGCGGTAGGCATAGAGCCCGATGTGATGCCATGCGGGCAGGCCCGGCGCGAGCACGCGCTCGCCGGATGCCAGCGCATCGCGGGCCCAGGGCACCGGTGCGCGCGAGAAGTACAGCGCGCGATTATCTGTGCCGCAGATGGCCTTGACGACATTGGGATTGAACAGTGCCTCGGCATCGGCCAACGGTGCCGCGCACGTGGCGATTGCCGCATCCGGCCGCTGGATCAGCAGCGTGGCGACCGCATCGATCAGCGCCGGATCGATCAGCGGCTCATCGCCCTGAACGTTGACCACGACCGCGTCGTCGTCCAAACCAAGCGCGAGTACCACTTCGGCCAGGCGATCGGTGCCCGTGGGGTGATCGGCCCGTGTAAGCATGACTTCGATGCCGTGCGCACGCACCGTATCGGCGATGAGGGCGTCGTCCGTGGCGACCACGACGCGCGACGCACCTGACAACGCCGCTTGTTCGGCCGTGCGAACCACCATCGGCTTGCCGCACAGGTCGGCCAGGGGCTTGTCCGGCAGGCGTGTGGACGCGCGCCGAGCCGGCACAATGGCGATGAAACTCACGATGCGGGGGTATCTGACGGGGTGCCCGGCGTGCCGGGGGCAGCCTTAGCCGTTGCTGCGGGAGCGCTGGGCTCATCATCCAACTGTCGGGCTTCCGACTCGAGCAGGATGGGAATGCCATCCCGAACAGGATAGGCCAAGCCGGCGCCGCGGCTGATCAGCTCGGATCGCGAACGATCGAACTGGAGTCGGCCTTTCGAGACCGGGCAAACGAGGATGTCGAGCAAGCGGGAGTCCATCCCCGGATTCTAAAACAGATTGGCGAGCGCGCGGGGCAAGCCGCTCGTTCGTTCGTCCGATTTGTCCAGCAGGACAAGCGTGTCGCGGCAGCCTATGGGGCCTGCCTTGGGCGCCAGTCCGTAGGGAAACTCAGCGGGCCGCTCGAGCTGCGCGCTGTGTTCGTAGAGACCGTCGATTTCCATGCGCAGATAGCGGGCGGCGCGGTCGGGGTAGGGCACGCCCATCGCCAGCAGAAATTGTGCGTACTCTGCATCGCATTGATTTGCCGCGTAAAAATAGTCTTGCCCTGTGTACAGCGCGACCGACGGCGGCAGCAATTGCCTTGAGCGCTGGCCCTGCGCCAAAAAGAGCAAATATCGTCCGCGGCTGGTGAACTCGTGCGGGGTGCCCGGCACGATGTCGATACGGCCTTGCGCGACGCCGATCTCGAACGGGTCGAACGTGGTGGTCACCGGGCCGCTCAAGCGCTCGAGCCGTTCCCGGGCGGCGGCGTCCAGGCGGGCGGCTAACGCGGGGTCGAGGCGTTTGCCGGCGATGCAAAACCGGCTCAACGCCTCGGCCGGCAGGTGCACGCCCACGGGCAAGTCGGCTCGGGGCAGGTTGATGGCCGTGTCGCCGCTGGTCAGCCATGTGCGCTGTTGCGTGCGGTTGGCGCACGACATGAACCCCACATTTTTTGTATCGGTGTCGGGTTGCACGCGAAAGAGGTAAAGCTGCGGCGTAAACGCGTCCGGGATGTTCAGCGGCGCCCCTTTTGCGCGCAGCCACGCGGATGGCGGCGTCAGGTAGCGCGTCTGATGGGCGAGAATTGGCCCGAGATTGCCTACGTCAGGCGTGAGCGCCACCCTGCGCTCGACGGTAATGGGGCGGGGCGATACAACGAGCGCCAGATAGATCAGCACCAGCAAAAGGGCGGCGCTCACCGGCCCAGGCAGCGACCGTTCGCGCAGGCGCGCCCAACCAAACGCCGCCAATTGCGAGCAAATCGTGGCCAGCACCAGCAGCACCAATGCATTGCTTTGCGATTGCGCGCCCATCGCCCAGCCATGGGGCAGGGAAAGTACGGCGTCGCCTCGGTGTCGCACGATCAGTGCCAACGCCAGCCACAGCAGACCGGCTATGCCGTGCATCCAAAGGGCTGCCCGAGCGCTCCGCGGCATCGCAGCCACCGTCATGAACGCCCCGTCATCAGGGGCGATTTCCGTGCGGTGCGCCAGACGCGAGTCGTGCGTCGCGCCGTTCAGCCAGCGTGAGCGATAGCCAATCGAAAAACGCGGGATCGGACAATTCCGCTTTCACGGGCACCGACCACAGCCGTGCATCCTGCAAATGCGCGCACTTGATGGCGTCTTTCTCGGTGATCAGGATCGTGGCGGCGGTCAGGCTGCCGAAGGGCGACGTCTTGAAATCGTGATGGTCGGGCAAAGACAAGGTGTGCACCAACGGGATGCCGGCGCGTGTCAACGTTGCGAAAAACCGCTCGGGCTTGCCGATCCCTGCGGCTGCGGCGATCGGACCCAGGGCCGGTGCCGCGAAGTCGGCAAGCGGACGGCGCTGGCCGTCGATCAGCCGCACCGCGTCGCTGGGTTCCAGGCGCATATCGAGATGGTGGGGACCGACGGCAGACAGGGGGGCGGCGGCCGCCGAAGGCGAATCCGCGGACGAGGGCGAAGACGCCGCTGAGCGCGGAGCCGATGGCGTAGCCGACGATGGGTCCACAGCCGAGGGCGAAGCCCCAGACGAAGCCACCACGGCGCCGCTGCGATTCGATACGATCGCGTCGACTTCCCGCAGCCGCTCGGGCGGCTCGCGCAGGGGACCCGCAGGCAATACCCGTCCATTGCCCACGCCGCGTTCATCCTGGATCACGATTTCGACGTCGCGCGCCAACGCCAAATGCTGCAAGCCGTCGTCGGACACGATGACGTCGATTTCCGGGTAGTGGTCGCGTAGCGCTTGCGCCGCCAGCACGCGCCGAGGATGCACGGCGATGGGGACGCGGGTCACGCGGGCGATGAGGGCCGGTTCGTCGCCCACCTGTGCGGCTTCCGGTGTGCCCTGGGCCACACGGGCGGTGGGCCCGATCGCCACGCCGTAGCCACGGCTGACGACTCCTGGACGCCAGCCGCGGGCGCGTAGCGCCTCCACAGTGGCAATCACAGCCGGCGTCTTGCCGGTGCCACCCACATAAATGTTGCCGATCACCACCACCGGTACGCCCGGCCAGTGCGCCGCACGCCGGCCTTCTGCGAAGGCACGCCGCTTACGCGCAACAACCAAACGGGTGAGCGCCGCCAGGGGCAACAAGGCGTTCGATACCCATCCCTTGCGTTGCCACTGCCGCGCCCACCATGCTGCGGACATCCCCGTCACGGCGCCCTCTGAGCGGCAAAATCAACGCGGGAAATACCGGCCAGCCGCGCGGCCTCCATCGCGGTCACAACGGATTGATGACTGGCCTGGCCATCGGCGCGGACCAGCAGCACGGCGGCAGGGTTGGCCACGATGGCGCCACGCATGGCTTGCGCGATCGCGTCGGTGGAGCCGGGGTCGATCAGCGCGCCGTTCAGCGCATAGCGGCCATCATGGCTGATGGCCAGCTCGATACGGGGTGCGGCTTCGATTTCGCTGCGCGCCTGCGGCAAGGCTACCGACAGCGCCGTGTCGCGCGTGAACGTGGTGGTGGCGGCGAAAAAAATCACCATTACCAGCAATACATCGATCAACGGGACAAGATTGATGTCCAGCGTATCGTCGGCGCGGCGGCGCGGGCGAAAATTCATCGTGCCGCCAGATCGCTTGCGCGTTGCAGACGCGAGGCTTCGCGCTCGAGATCGCCCACAAGATTATCGGCGCGGCTGCGGTAGATGCGGTGAAACGCCGTGGCGGGAATGGCGATCAAAATCCCGAAGCCGGTGTTGTAGAGGGCCACGGAAATGCCATAGGCGAGTTGGGCGGGGTCTGCGCCTGCGGGCGAATAGGCGCCGAAGATTTCGATCATCCCGACTACCGTGCCAAACAACCCCATCAGCGGCGCGACCACCGCGATCGTGCCCAGGGCGCCGATATAGCGGTGCAGTTGCCGGCCCACGTCGCGGCCCGTATCTTCGATGGCGGCCAACCGCAGGGCGGGCGGCTCATGGCGCACGCGCAGCACATCGGCGAGGATCTGACCCAGGGCAGAGTTGCGTTCCAGCCGCAAGAGCGCATCGGGCGAATCTTGACCATTGCGCAGCATCTCGGCCACCTGGCGTGGGAGCTGGCGCGGCGCCACGTGGGCTGTGCGCAAACTGATGGCGCGCTCCACGATGAGAGCCAATGTCAGGATCGATAATGCCAGGAGGGGCCAGATGGGCCACCCGGCAGCTTGAATGATGGCTAGCACGAAACTGTCCTTGGAAACGGGCGCGAATCGCGCGAAGTATACACAGCGCAAAAGTGCCGCCAGGCGGTCAGATTTTGCCCATTGAACCGCAGAGGCCGACCCGCCTAGGCGCGGACGGCGCAAGAGGGCAAGTTCTCCACTGCGGCTGTGGATAACCAGAAACGATCATGACACATTGGTTAACTTCTGCGCAAAGCCTTCCAAATTTATCAATTTACGTGCGCCGAACCTTGCTTCCCGGGCGGAACAAACCTTACATGGCTGACGGGCTGTGGATAATGCTGTGCAAAACTCCATGCAGCGTCCTTGAGGTACGTGTCATCGGATTGTCTTGGTAGTTTTTACCGATTGTGCGTGTAAATAATTATTCATTGAAATCAATGGCTTGTCCTTTAAATTGGACGTTTCCAGCCGATTTGGCGGCCATCGTCTTGTCCGCGTTATCATCTAGCCCGCTTTACGCTGCCTGTGGACAGCTTCGACTCGGAAAGCCTTATGACACCTGCATTTCAGGTCAATGACGACGCGCAAGCGCCCGAAATACTGTCGGTTGCGCAACTCAATAACGCCGTGGCGCGCCTTTTGGAGGCGTCGTTGCCGCCCACGTGGGTGCGCGGGGAAATCTCCAATTTCACCGCTGCGGCGTCTGGCCATTGGTATTTCACCTTGAAAGATGCGCGCGCCACGGTGCGCAGTGTGATGTTTCGCGGCCGCGCCTCTACCGTGGGCTTCACGCCGCGGGTGGGAGACCGGGTGGACATCCGCGCCCGGGTATCGCTGTATGAGCCCCGAGGCGACTACCAACTGCAGGTCGACGCCATGCGGCGTTCGGGTCAAGGCGACCTGTACGAGCAGTTTCTGCGGCTGAAGGAAAAGCTCACCGAACAAGGGTTGTTCGAGCCTGAGCGCAAGCGCCCGATAGCGGCCATTCCCCGTGTGGTGGGCGTGATTACTTCATTACAGGCGGCGGCACTGCGAGATGTATTGACGGCGCTGCAGCGCCGCGCGCCGCACGTGCGCGTGGTGATCTACCCGGCGCCAGTGCAAGGCGTCGATGCGCCCGGCCGGCTGATCGATGCACTTGCCCAGGCGAATCGTCGGGCAGAGGCCGATACGATTCTATTGGTGCGTGGCGGGGGCAGCATCGAGGATCTCTGGGCATTCAATGACGAAGGACTGGCGCTCGCGATCTCGCAAAGCGCCATTCCCGTGATTTCCGGTGTGGGTCACGAAACGGATTTCACGATTGCCGACTTCATCGCGGATCTGCGGGCCCCCACGCCCACAGCGGCCGCCGAATTGGCATGCACCGATCGCCGTGTGCTGGTCGAGCAATTGAACCAGGTGACGAGCGCAATGCGCCGGGCGCAACAGCGCGGGCTGGAATATGCCGCGCAGCGCCTGGACCGCATGGCGGCGCGGTTGACCTCGCCCAGCGAGCGATTGGCGCAGCGGCGTGAACGCCTGACCGTGCTCAATCGGCGTCTGGCACAAGCCTGGCACCGCCCGGACGGTCAGCGGCAGTCGCGGTTGGCGCTGGCATTGCAGCGGCTGCGCCATCGCACGCCGCAATGCGACCGGGCGCGCGACCGCCTGGTCGACGCGATGCAGCGTTTGGCCCGCGCACAACAGCGTGAAGTGGCCGATCGCGCCAAGCGGCTGCAGAGCGCAGTGGCCCACTTGCGTGCCTTCGACCCGCAAAACACACTGGCACGTGGATATGCCATCGTTCGCGACGCGTCGGGTGCCATCGTGCGCGACGGCGGCGCGTTGAAGAAAGGGCAGGCTTTGGCCCTGCAATTGGGTAGCGGCTCGGCCGACGTCAAGGTCGTCACGCCTCACGGCGGCGATGGCCCACCCGAGACGCCGCCCGACGCCTCGCCACCCGAGTCCGGTTCGACTCACCCGCTGTTTTGATACGCACCAGGCGGGGTCTGGCGTGTCCGCAGGTTGGACACGGGGGCGCCGCCCGATGGTTCTTCAGGCGCGATGTGTCTTAACATCTGCGCCTTCTTCGGCTCATTGGCGGTACGTTCTCATGACGACAGATGCTTTTATTTGCGATGCAATCCGGACTCCTTTCGGCCGGTACGGTGGTGCATTGGCCGGCGTGCGCGCCGACGATTTGGCCGCCATTCCGATCAAGGCCCTGATGGCCCGCAATCCTGGCGTGCAATGGGATGCGTTGGACGACACGATTTTCGGCTGCGCCAATCAAGCCGGTGAAGACAACCGCAACGTAGCCCACATGGCCACGTTGCTGGCAGGCCTGCCCATCGATGTGCCGGGCTCCACCATCAACCGCTTGTGCGGTTCCGGCATGGACGCCATCGGCACTTCGGCGCGCGCCATTCGCTCGGGCGAAACGAGCCTGATGCTGGCGGGTGGCGTTGAAAGCATGAGCCGCGCACCGTTTGTAATGGGTAAGGCCGAGTCCGCCTTTGCCCGCCAGGCCGCCATTTACGACACGACGATCGGCTGGCGCTTCGTCAACAAACTGATGAAGGCGCAATACGGGGTCGATTCGATGCCCGAAACCGCTGAAAACGTGGCTGAGCAGTTCAATATCAGTCGCGAAGATCAGGATCGATTCGCGCTGGCCAGCCAGGAAAAGACCGCACGCGCGCAGGCGGACGGCGTGTTCGACGCCGAAATCGCGCCGGTCTCGATCGCACAGAAGAAGGGCGATCCGCTGGTGGTGTCGCTTGACGAACACCCGCGTGCCACCACCATCGAATCGCTGGCCAAGCTCAAGGGCGTGGTCAAAGAGGGCGGTTCCGTTACGGCCGGCAATGCGTCGGGCGTAAACGACGGCGCCGTCGCCGTCTTGCTGGCCGGTGACGGCGCCATCGCGCGCCACGGCTTGAAGCCGCGTGCTCGGGTGGTTGGCATGGCCACCGCCGGTGTCGCCCCGCGCATCATGGGCATGGGCCCCGCGCCCGCCACCCGTAAAGTGCTTGCGCAGACGGGTCTTACGCTCGACCAGATGGATGTGATCGAACTCAACGAAGCGTTTGCTGCTCAAGGCTTGGCGGTGATGCGCGACCTCGGACTGGCCGACAACGATCCCCGCGTCAATCCCAACGGCGGCGCCATTGCGCTGGGCCATCCCTTGGGCGCCAGCGGCGCCCGCCTGGTGATGACGGCGGTCAACCAGTTGCACCGCACTGGCGGCCGTTATGCCCTGTGCACGATGTGCATTGGAGTAGGACAAGGTATCGCGCTGATCGTCGAGCGCGTCTAAGGATAAGGAAAGCGGCGCGAGAAGCGAACGCGGCACCAGCGGATGACGGATCCGTTGCTGTAGCCAACGTCGCGCCAGCGCCTTCTCTGATTCCTAAAAAAAACCGCGCTGGTGCTGAACCGGCGCGGTTTTTTGTGAGCGATACGAGCCGCTTACGGCAACCCTTCCACTTTCTGGTTATGCGTGATTCCGCGGGCGGCGAACCACCCTTGGTCCATTTCCAGCGCGTAGCGCACGGCTTTGCGCGAGCAGTGGGCATCTTCGGTCTGGGGCGCCATATTTTCGATATTGACGATGGTGCCGTCATCCTCGATGAAGGCGATCGACAAGGGCAGCAGCGTGTTGCGCATCCAGAAACACTGTCGATCGGGCTCGTCGAAAACGAATAACATGCCGTGGTTGGGTGCGAGCGCCTGGCGGAACATCAGTCCGGTGCTGCGCTTGTCGGGCGTGTTGGCCACTTCGGCGCGGATCACGTGGATCCCGGCCGATAACTCGGTAATCGGGAGTACCGGCGGCTCGGCGTGCGCAGCGGACGGGCTCGCAATCGACAGGGCGGCCAAGGCGGCCAGGGCGATCGGGCGAAGAAACTCAAGTCGGCGCATCACTGCGGTGACCCCTGGTGAATGATTTGGATCGGCAGAATACACCACGGCCCAAACGCGCGGTGAGGGCCGTGTCGAAGGCAAAACGGCCCAAAAGCCGTCAAGCCGCCGTAATATTCAGGGCTTGCTTGCCCTTGGGGCCTTGGATAATCTCGAAAGCGACCTTCTGGCCTTCTTTCAAGGTTTTGAAGCCGTTCATCTGGATCGACGAAAAATGCGCGAACAAGTCTTCTCCACCGTCATCCGGGGTGATGAAGCCAAAGCCTTTCGCGTCGTTGAACCATTTGACCGTGCCGGTCGATTTGGGATTGTCCCCTGATTGGGTTTCGGGCGTGTCTGACATGCGAACTGCCTCTTATGAATCTGAACCTGTAGGCAAAGCGGTTTTCGTCCTCTCCCGACACATTCCGCCCTGATTTTTTCCGTGTTTCCCCGAGGCTCGAGTGAGCGCAATCCAAATGAAACAAAGAGTCGACCGATCATGCGCTCGTTTTATTTCGTGCGTCAAGTATGGAAAGTCCGAATCCCAAGTGTAAAAATGTTGCAGTGGTCCACCGATCTTGCGGCAATTCCTTAAAATAATCTCCCTATGAATACCAGTGTCGACAACCAGCAGGACCTGACCGTTGAAAAAGAGGCGGCGCGCACGGCGCCACCGCCTATGTATCAGGTCGTGCTTTTGAACGATGACTACACACCGATGGAGTTCGTCGTCAAAGTGTTGAAGAAGTTCTTCGGCAAGGATGAAGAAGAGGCGACGCGCATCATGCTGCGCGTCCACCACGATGGGCGGGGCACCTGTGGGGTGTATCCGCGCGATCTGGCGTCGACGCGTATCGCCCAGGTCGCGCAGTACGCGCACGCTCGTCAGCACCCGTTGCAATGCATCATGGAGCCGGTCTGACGCGGCTGGGGAGCCGCATGACCGACTTGTCAGTTGCGGATCCGGCATAAGCCGGGCCGTTGGGAAACTTGCGCCGGCCTGATACCCGGTTGCATTTGAGGAGAGCACAAGGTGCTGAATCGCAAGTCGGGTGGGCTGCTGGTCGCGGCCATTGTTGTCGTGGCCGTCGCAGGAGTAGGCGGTTGGCTTGCAGGTAAAAAAACAGATCGCACCGATGCGCCCACGGCGCCCGCGATGTCCGCCGCGGATGGGCCACGCGATGCCGCCCGCGGCACCGTAACGCCGGCAGTCCCGGCGACTGGTACCGGCGCTTCGGCTAATGGCGGCACGCCCGCATCAGCCGCTACCATCGCCGCAGGCACCCCGGATCCCTTTGCCGCCTTGCAGTGCCAGGCGCGTCAATTCAACGACACGTTGGCCCTGGCCGTGAGCTTCACGCAGCCGGTGGATCGCCGTAACGACCTCTCGTCTTTCCTGGAAGTGGTCGATCTGGGCCAACCCGAGTCGGACGATGCCGATCGTGACGGCAGCATCAAGGCTGGTGCGTCGCCTGAAAAAGGCAAGCGCATCGAAGGCAGCTGGGTGGTGAGCGACAATCCCCGCACCGTCTACTTTCCTTATGTCTCGCCCAACCGCCGCTACGCCATCTCATTGCGCGGCACGTTGCCGGCGGCGGCCGAGAAGGTCACGCTCAAGGCGCCCGTGTACTGCGCGGTAGCCACCGAAGCCATGGCGCCGGCGTTCTATTTCTCCAGCCGCGGTGTTGTGCTGCCGGCAGGCCAGAACGGCGGCTTGCCGATCACCACCGTCAATACGCCCGAAGTCGATGTGCAGTTTTTGCGTGTCGCGCCCGAGAAAGCGCCTGCCTTGTACGAGAAAGTACTGGGCGTGACCAGTGGCGCGCAAAGCGCTACGGATGAAGACGACACCGATGCAGAAGACGAAGAGGACTACCGCGACTACGACGATCGCACCACGTCGCTCAAGGGTCTGGTCGGCAATTGGGACCTCGATCGCCTGAATACGCTTACCACGAGTGTCTATCAAGGCCGCTTCGTCACCGACGATAAGCCCAATCGGCGCCACGTCACGTTCCTGCCGGTCGAGACCATCAAGGAACTGCAGGAACCCGGCATCTATATCGCCGTGATGAGCCAGCCGGGACGCTTTCGCTACGAATATCAGGTCACCTACTTCTACGTGACCGACATCGGCTTGCATACCCGCCGCTATCAGGGTGGCCTGGAAGCCTTTGCCGTATCGCTCAAAACGGGTAGCCCCATTTCGGGTGCGCGGGTCGAGATCGTCGACGGCGATGCCAAATCGCTGGCCAACGCCACCACCGACGCGCAAGGACATGTGCGTTTCGATGGCGACTTCGAGCGTGCGCGTTTGGTGCGCGCTTCGCGTGGCAAGGAAACCACCGTGCTTGCGCTGGGCGAACCTGCGCTGGACATGTCCGAGTATTCGCTCGGCGGTCACCCTTCGCGCAACACCAGTCTCTTTGTGTATTCCGGTCGCGCACTCTATCGCCCGGGCGAGCAGTTCAACGTCTCGATCTTGCCGCGCGATGCCGATGGCCGCATCATGCCTGCCGCGCCGCTTACGGCCACGCTCAAACGCGCCGATGGCCGTGTGGTGCAGACGTCGTTGTGGTCGCCGCAAGAGAAAATCGCGGGCTACGTGCAACGCGAAATCAGCCTGCCGGCCGATGCGCAAACCGGCACCTGGACGTTGGAGTTGCGCGTCGATCCCGGCGCGCGTGCGCCCGATGCCTCGTGGACGTTCCAGGTTGAAGAGTTCCTGCCCGAGCGCATGAAGCTCGCGCTCACGCAAACCGACAAAACGCCCAAGATCGGCGACACCTTGACCATCGCGGTGCAGGGCGACTACCTGTATGGCGCGCCGGCCGCCGGCAACCGTTTGCTGGCGCGTTATCAAGTGCGTCGCCAGAAGGAAGCCTTGCCCGATACGTGGCCGGGATTCATTTTCGGCGATGTGTCCGACGATGACACCCGCACGTCAGCCGACTTGCCTGAAGCTGAGCTGGACGATACCGGCGCCGGCGAGTTGGACGTCGATCCGGGCCTGACCGACGCGCATTCGCCGATGCAAGTGCGTGTGTCGGCGAGCTTGCTTGAATCCGGTGGCCGCCCCGTGGTGCGCTCTATCGAAAGCACCTTCTGGCCCGCCGACAAGTTGATCGGTGTGCGACCGCTGTTCGATCGCAACGTCACGCGCGAAGGCACAGCCGCCGCGTTCGAATTGATTCGCGTGGGCACCGATGGCACTGTCGCTCCGATCAAGGGCGCGCAAGTGCGAATGTTCCGCGAAGAGCGCCGCTATTACTGGCGCTACGATGATCAGCGCGGCTGGAATAGTGGCTATACGGAAACCGAAGATCTGCTCGATTCCCGCACCATCGATCTGGACGCACGCACGCCGTTGTCCATTCCGGTGGGCTACGGTCGCTACCGTCTTGAAGTGCGCGATCCCGAAACCGGTCTGACCTCGCGCTATCGCTTTTATGCCGGATGGGGCGCGCAAGACGCTGAATCCGTGGGCAACCGCCCCGATCGCGTGCAGATGAAGTTGACCAACCTGCCGGCCACGCCCGGCAAATCGGTCACGCTCAACTTCACGCCGCCACATGATGGCCAGGCGCTGATTACCGTCGAAAGCGACCGCTTGCTGTGGTCGAAGTGGGTGGATGCCAAGGCCACGGGCACCGATGTGGAGATTCCGCTCGATGCTGCCTGGAAGCGTCCCGATCTGTATGTGAGCGCCGTGGTGTTCCGTCCGGGTAGCGCAGGCGATCGCGTGACTCCGGCGCGTGCCGTGGGCATTACGCATTTGCCGCTGGATAACGCCGCGCGCCGTCTGGATGTGAAGATCGAAGCCGCGGGCAAGGTCGAGCCCGAGAAACGCACCGAGGTTGCGATCAGTGTGCCCGGGCTCTCAGGCAAAACCGCTCATGTGACCTTGTCTGCCGTTGACGTGGGTATTCTCAATATTACGCAATACCGCACGCCCGATCCGTTCGATTTCTTCTTCGGTAAACACCGTTATGCCGCCGACTGGCTGGATATGTACGGCAAGCTGATCGAGAAAATGGATGGCACGCTGGGCCGCCTGAAGTGGGGCGGTGATGCAGCCATGCGCGGCAATAGCCGCAGCCTGCCCAAGAAGGTCAAGCTGGTCGATCTTTTTTCGGGACCCGTCGCGCTCGATGCGCAAGGGCGTGCCCGCATTCCGCTCGATCTGCCCGACTTCAACGGCACATTGCGCCTGATGGCCGTGGCCTTTACCGAAGACAGCTACGGTTCGTCCGATGCTGAAATGGTCGTGGCCGCGCCGATCGTGGCCGAGCTGAACACGCCGCGCTTCATTACGCCGGGCGACCGCGCTGCGGTGGCGCTGGATCTCACCAACCTGAGCGGCGCCGCGCAAACGGTCACCGTCACGCTGCGCGCCGATAGTCCGCTGGCCATCGCCGACGGCACGCGTACCGTGAAGCTGGCGGACAAGCAGCGCACCACCGTGCGCTTCGAAGCCACCACGCTCGGCGCCAATGGCCTGGCACTGGTGCATCTCACCGTTGATGCCGCGGGTGGTCCGAAGCCGATTCACATCGTGCGCGAATCGGTGCTGCAAGTGCAACCCGCGTATGCCGCCCAACGGGTCGTGCGCCGCATGCGCGTCGGACCCGGCGAATCGGTGCCGCTGCCGCCGGAAGTGTTGGCCGGGTTGTATCCCGACACGCTCACTTCCAGCCTCGCCGTGTCGTCCAAACCGCCGATCAATATGGCGCGCCAGGTGCGCGAGTTGTTGTCGTATCCGTACGGCTGCACCGAGCAAACCATCAGCGCGTCGTTCCCGTGGTTGGTGATCGATGAACCTACCGCCGAGCGATACGCCATCAAGGGCTTCACCGATGCCGCGCGTGCCAGCAAAGTGCGCGGGGCGATCGAGCGTTTGGCCGGCATGCGGAACGCCGCCGGCGCCTATTCGTTGTGGGGCGATGCGGGTTCGCGCGATGTGTGGCTGACGGCGTATGCCGTGGGCTTCATGCAGGATGCGCGTGACCGCGGTTATGACGTCTCCGAACGCGATCTGTCGCGCTCGCGCGATTGGTTGCTCGAGCAATTGCAGCAGGCGCCCAATGTGTTCGGCACCTGGTCGCAACGTTTGCAAATGGCCATGATCAACGGCAACGTGTCCAGCGGCGACGATAGCGTTTTGCGTGAAGATCATCGTCGCTTCGCCAGCTACGCGGCTGCCGCTTTGGTGTTGGCACGCGACAAGCGGGCACCGTTGTCCACCTTGCGCAATCTCTTCGACAATTACCAATTGCGGGCGCGTTCGCCGCTGCCGTTGGTGCAGTTTGCCGCGGCGTTCAAGCTGCTCGGCGACGAGCCGCGTTCGCAGCAAGCCGCCACGATGGCCGAAGCGCGCAACTACGGCATCCCGCGCAATGGCAATAGCTACAGTGGAGAAGATTGGCTGGGCGACTACGGTTCCAATACCCGCGATCTGGCGCTGTCGTATGCGTTGGCCGTGCAATACAAATTGCTCGAAGCGCGCCGCGAAGTGTGGCTCACCGATCTCTCGGATCGCGTTGGCCGGCGTCAATATCTGTCGACGCAGGAGCAACTTGCCTTGGTGATGGCGGCCCGTGCCGCCGGCGGCGAAGGCAAGGCGTGGGCGTTGACGATCGCATCGGGTAGCGGGCAGCAGATTGTCGAAAGCCGTACCGATCGCACGTTGACCCTCAAGCCGGAAGATCTGAGCACCTTGCAACTGGTCAATACCGGTAGCGAGCCCGTGTTCGCCGAGCTCGATGTGTCCGGTGTGCCGACCACGGCGCCGGCACCGCGCCGCGATGTGATCCAGCTCAAGCGCACGTGGTATCTGCCGAATGGCACGCCGTGGAACGGCGGCGCGCTCACCACCGGCGATATCCTCGTCGTGCGCGTGAACGCGCAGGCGCGCACCGCCATGCCCAACGCCCTGGTGGTGGATCGTGTGCCGGCCGGCATGGAGATCGACAACATGAACCTGTCGCAAAGTCCGGATATGGCCGACTGGACGATCGGTGGCAAGCGTGTGGCCGAAACCTTCAGCGACGCGCGCATCAAGCACCGCGAATTCCGCGACGACCGCTATGTCGCGGCCATCGAATTGGGCCGCGGTGAAGTGGATGTGTTCTACATGCTGCGCGTGGTCACACCGGGCCGTTACTCGGTGCCCGCCGTGGAAGCCGAAGACATGTATCGCCCCGAATTGCGCGGTGTGGGCGACGCGTGGCGTCCGGTCGAAATCCGCGACCGCACCGCACGCGCCGCGCGCTAAGTTCGCGCATGGCCGTTGCGTGCGCGTGTTGACGTTCGTTGAAGCCGGTGTCGAATCCCGATGATCGCACCCGTCTGTCGCTCAGAAGCGGCAGACGGGCGTGGCTGAAACGCGCCGCCGTCGGCGTGGCCATCGCTGTGGCGGTAACTTCGGCCCTCTATACCGCCGATGCGCTGGATCCGCTGCCGGCCATCGATACCGATGGGGCAGTAGTCGTGGTGGCCGCCGACGGCACGCCGCTACGCAACTACCCGTCGCGCGACGGGGTGTGGCGGTATCCGGTGGGCGTGGACAGCGTCTCGCCGCTTTACCTGCAAACCCTCCTCACCTACGAAGACCGTGCCTACTACTGGCATCCCGGGATCAACCCGCTCTCGTTGCTGCGCGCGGCCGGGCAATGGGTGGGGGCGGGCCGCATCGTGTCGGGCGGATCGACGCTGACGATGCAGGTCGCCCGATTGGTCGATCCCGATCTCGGCGCGCGGCCGTCGCGCGCGCTCTCCACCAAGCTGCGCCAAATGTGGCGCGCCGTGCAACTCGAACTGCATTTCAGCAAGGATGAGATCCTCGGCCTATACCTGGCGCGTGCACCCATGGGCGGCATCGTTGAGGGTGCCGAAATGGGGTCGCGGATGTGGCTCGGCAAATCGATCGCGCATGTAAGCCCCGCCGAGGCCGCATTGCTCACGGCCTTGCCGCAAGCCCCGTCGCGATTGCGTCCCGATCGCCACCCCGAATTGGCGCAAGCCGCGCGCGACAAGGTGATCGCGCGCATGGTCGAACTGGGTCAATGGACCGACGCGCAAGCGGTCGACGCGCGCATCGAAAATGTCGTCAGTCCGCCATTGCGGGGCCGCTTTGTGGCGCCTTTGGCAGCGCAGCGTTTGCGCATGATGGGCAAGCGCGCCGATCCCACGCGCCCGGATGTGGTCGTGTCCACGCTCGATATGGATGCGCAACTCACGGTGGAGCGCATGCTGCTCGATCGGATCGACGCCTTGCCGCCGCACGTCTCGATGGCCGCGCTGGTGATGGATAACGATACGCTCGAGATCAAGGCCTACGCCGGCTCGGCCGACTTTGGCGACGATTCGCGCGCCGCGCATGTGGACATGGTCCGCGCCGTTCGATCGCCCGGTTCCACCCTCAAGCCGTTCTTGTATGCGATGGCCCTGGAAGATGGTCTGATTCATTCTGAAAGCCTCTTGCTCGATGTGCCGATGTCGTTCGAAGGCTATGCGCCCGGCAACTTTCAGGCCTCGTTTTCTGGGCCGATCAGTGTGGCCGAGGCGCTGCAGCGCTCGCTCAACGTGCCGGCCGTCGATCTGCTCGATCGCGTGGGTCCCGCGCGTTTCGCCGGTCGCTTGATGGCCGGCGGCTTGCCGCTGCGCATGCCCGCGGGGGCGCAACCCAACCTGAGCCTTATCTTGGGCGGCGGCGGCACGACGTTGGAAGAGCTGGTGGGTGCGTATCGCGGCCTGGCGCGCGACGGTCTGGCCGGCACACCGCGTTTGTCCCCGCACGATCCGATGCGCGAATCGCGCATCCTGAGTCCGGGTGCGGCGTGGATCGTGCGCGACATTCTTGAAGGCGGGGGTAATCCCGATCGTCCGTTTTATGCAGCCGCGTCATCCGGCCGGCGCATCGCCTGGAAAACCGGCACCAGCTTCGGTTTTCGAGATGCTTGGGCCATCGGCGTGACGGACAAATGGACGTTGGGCGTGTGGGTAGGGCGGCCAGATGGCACACCCAACCCCGGTTTTTTCGGCGCCAACGTGGCCGCACCGTTGTTGCAAGACATCGTGGCCGCGTTGCCTGAAGGGTCTTTGCAGGCGCGCGGGCGGCCCGAGAGCGTCTCGGTCGCAACGGTGTGCTGGCCGGGCGGCCAACGGGTTGTGGCCGGTCAAGTATGTGCATCGCCTCGCGCGGCCTGGGCCTTGAATAGCACGGTTCCGCCCGCATTTGCAGGATACGCGGAGGCTAACGAAGCGCCTCTGAGGTTGGTAGGCATATCCGAAGGTTCGCGGCTGCGACCCGTACCGGGCTTGGCGCAAGTGGATGTAAGCGTTCAGGCTGAGGGCGGCCGCGATACGTTATGGTGGATACTGGACGGCAAGGTGGTCGGGCAAACGCAAGCCGGCCAATCGTATACAGTGTCGTTAAGACAGAATGGTCGCTACGCATTGACCGTGATGGATCGGCAAGGGCGGTACGACCGGGTCAGTTTTGAAATCGCTGGCGTTGCGCCATGATCGGCATAGAATAGGTTTCATCAATGCCATCATTTAAGCGGCGTTTTTTTCGGATGTGCTGTTTGTCCGCTTCGAAGTGTACGGAGGAAGCGTGATTTCCCAAGAGCTTGAAGTCAGCCTGCATATGGCTTTCGTCGAGGCCCGATCGGCCCGACACGAATTTATAACCGTCGAGCATCTGCTCCTGTCGTTGCTCGACAACGCCTCCGCGGTAGAGGTGCTGCGCGCGTGTGCCGCCAACATGGATGATCTGCGCCGTAATCTGCGCCAGTTCGTGAGCGAAAACACGCCCGTCATCCCCGCTGGCACCGAGGTGGATACCCAGCCTACGTTGGGTTTCCAGCGCGTGATCCAGCGCGCCATCATGCACGTTTCGGCGGGCGGTACGGGCAAGAAACCCGTCACCGGTGCCAACGTCCTGGTTGCCATCTTCGGTGAAAAAGACTCCCACGCTGTGTATTACCTGCAACAGCAGGGCGTCACACGCCTGGATGTCGTCAATTTCTTGTCGCACGGAATCACCAAGCAGCCTCAATCGGAAGCCGCGATGCCGCAGAAAGAGCCGCAAGCCAATGGTGAAGATTCCGGCGAGTCGCGCCAGTCCGCGCTTGATCAATTTGCGACCGATCTGAATGGCGCGGCATTGGCCGGCAAGATCGATCCGCTGATCGGCCGCGAAAACGAAGTCGAACGCGTCATTCAAGTGTTGTGCCGCCGCCGCAAGAATAATCCCTTGCTGGTGGGTGAAGCGGGCGTGGGTAAAACCGCGATCGCTGAAGGTCTGGCATGGCGCATCACGCGTGGCGAAGTGCCCGAAATCCTGCAAGCGGCTCAAGTCTATTCATTGGACATGGGCGCATTGCTGGCTGGCACCAAGTATCGCGGCGATTTCGAGCAACGCTTGAAGAGTGTGCTCAAGCAATTGCGCGCCAATCCCGATGCGATTCTGTTCATCGACGAAATTCACACGCTGATCGGCGCGGGTTCCGCTTCGGGCGGCACGCTGGATGCGTCCAATCTGCTCAAGCCGGCATTGTCCTCTGGACAGCTTAAGTGTATCGGCGCCACCACGTACACCGAGTTCCGCGGCGTCTTCGAGAAGGATCACGCGCTGTCGCGCCGGTTTCAAAAGATCGACGTGCCGGAACCGAGCGTCGAGCAGACCGTTCAAATTCTGCGCGGCTTGAAGAGCCGTTTCGAAGAGCATCACAATGTGCGCTACTCGGCGGCCGCTTTGACCGCTGCTGCCGAGTTGTCGGCACGCCACATCAATGACCGTCATTTGCCCGACAAGGCCATCGACGTCATCGACGAGGCCGGCGCTGCGCAACGCTTGCTGCCCCGTTCGCGTCAGAAGAAGGTGATCGGCAAGACGGACATCGAAAACATCGTGTCCAAGATCGCCCGCATTCCGCCGCAATCGGTTTCCAGCGACGATCGCAGCAAGCTCGCGACGCTCGAGCGCGATCTGGGCACAGTGGTGTTCGGTCAGGATGCCGCAATCGAAGCGCTCGCCGCAGCCATCAAGATGGCGCGTTCAGGGCTCGGCAAACCGGAGCGGCCGATCGGTTCGTTCCTGTTCTCCGGCCCCACGGGCGTCGGCAAAACGGAAGTGGCACGTCAACTGGCGTTTACGCTGGGTGTCGAGCTGGTTCGTTTCGATATGTCCGAATATATGGAGCGGCATGCCGTCTCGCGTCTGATCGGCGCGCCTCCGGGTTACGTCGGTTTCGACCAGGGCGGTCTGCTGACCGAGGCCATCACCAAGCAACCGCACTGCGTGCTGTTGCTCGATGAAATCGAAAAGGCCCATCCGGACGTCTTCAATATCCTGCTTCAGGTGATGGATCACGGCGCGTTGACGGACAACAACGGACGCAAGGCGGACTTCCGCAATGTGATTCTGGTGATGACCACCAACGCCGGTGCCGAGATGATGAGCAAACCGTCCATCGGGTTCTCCAATGCACGGGTGGCCGGCGATGAGATGGGGGAAATCAAGCGGTTGTTTACGCCTGAGTTCCGCAACCGCTTGGATGCCATCATCCCGTTCGGTGCCTTGTCGCGCGAAATCATCTTGCGCGTGGTCGACAAGTTCCTCATGCAATTGGAAGATCAATTGCACGAGCGCCGCGTCGATTCGGTGTTCACCGATAAGTTGCGCGCGCACTTGGCCAAGGTCGGTTTCGACCCGCTGATGGGTGCGCGTCCGATGCAACGCTTGATCCAGGACACGATCCGTCGTGCGCTGGCTGACGAGTTGTTGTTTGGTAAGCTGGTGGATGGCGGCGTCGTCACGGTCGATCTCGACGATGACGATAAGGTTGTGTTGAGCTTTAGCGAGAAGACGAAGAAGTCCTCGCAAGAGCCCAACGACAAGCAGGAAGTTGAACTGGTCGACTGATGAGTGAAGCACCGCGACCCATGTCGCTGATTGCCTGCGAGCACTGCGGCAGCGTTTTTCAGCGACATGTGTTGTCGCGCGGAGAGACCGCCACATGCACCCGATGCGCCACCCAGTTGTGGCGCTTCAGTGCTTTGGGGCCGCCGCAGTGGCTGGCCCTTGTGGCCACCGCCTTGATCGTGTTCGCTATCGCGAATGCGTTTCCCGTGGCATCGATGAGCGTGCAGGGCATGACGCAGGATGCAACCCTGCTCGATGCCATCTCTATCACCTGGCGGCAAGGGCACGAGCTCGTCTCGATCATGACTGGGCTCGCCGGCTTTGCGCTGCCGTTGTTTCAACTGCTGCTGCTCGCCTGGGTGCTGCTGCCGCTTGCGGCGGGGCGCAGGGCGCCAGGGTTTTCCACGTCATTGCGCTTGCTGGGCGTGCTCGGGCCCTGGTGCATGGTGCCGGTGTTCCTGCTCGGCGTATTGGTCTCGGTGGTGAAGCTGGCCGGCATGGCGTCGGTGGCACCGGGCGTGGGTCTGGGCGCATTCTTCATTCTCACAATCTTCTTGACCTTGGTGGGTCGGCTTTCGCCGCACACGATCTGGCATTACGCTGAAGAGGCGGGTGTGGCGGACGTGCATATGCCCGCGGCCGGTCCCGGCGAGGCCCTCACCGGTTGCCATGTATGCGGTCAGGTTCAGGCGATTGCCGTACCCCATACCGATGGCGATGATCACAGCGATGGCGACGGCTTGGATTCGGACAGCCCGGAAGCGACGGCGGCGCATCGGTGTATCCGCTGCAATGCACACGTCCATTACCGCAAGCCGGATCACTTGACCCGAACCTGGGCGTTCCTGCTGGCCGCCGTGGTGTTGTACATCCCCGCTAACGTGCTGCCCGTGATGCAGATCGATAGCCTTCTGGGTGACAGCGCGCACACCATTTTGGGTGGGGTGATCGAGCTCTGGCAAGGCGGTTCCTGGGATCTTGCCGCCATCGTATTCGTTGCCAGCGTGGTCGTGCCGATGACCAAATTGTTGTCTTTGGGGGTGCTGGCATGGAAAGTGCAGACGCGCACCGGCGGTAACCTGCGGCAGCGAACGCGGATGTATGAAATCGTGGAGCTGATCGGCCAATGGTCGATGCTCGATGTGTTTGTGGTAATCCTGTTGGCGGCCTTGGCGAACTTCCAGGGCTTCATGCAGATCAGTGCAGGAGCGGGCGCGGCCGCTTTTGGCATGGTGGTGATCGTTACGATGTTGGCGGCCATGAGTTTCGACCCTCGTCGGGCCTGGGACTATGCCACTGCTGAAGATTTGGAAGAGGCGCAAGCGGCTGATCCCGATTCCCGGTCTTCCGGGTTGGAAACGCCGTACGCGTAATGTGGTTTAGAGAGAAGAAGGACAATAGTGGCTGAATCACCTACGCCGCCGGGCAAAGAACCGTCCGACGGCAGCGCGCAACCCCCTGCGCCAAGAAAGACCGGGGCGGCTGCCGATGTGCAGCCCCCACGTACCGGGTCGCCTGCAACGGCGGCCAAGCCTTCGGTCGTGCGCAAAAAGCGCCGAATGTCCTGGATCTGGCTGATTCCGCTCGTCGCTGCTTTTGCCGGCGCGTCGCTCGTGTTGCGCACCTGGCTCGAAGCTGGCCCGCAAATCACCATCACCTTCGAATCTGCCGACGGCCTGGAAACCGGCAAGACGCAGATTCGCTACAAAGAGGTGAACATTGGGACCGTCAACAAGATCCGCCTGAGTGAAGATCGCAGCAAGGTCATCGTCACCGCCGATATCACCAAGGATGCGTCCAGCCTGGCGCGCGAAGGCACCAATTTCTGGGTCGTGAGACCCCGTCTGGGCTTGAGCGGCGTGTCGGGCTTGGGCACTTTGTTGTCAGGTGCCTACATCGGCACAGACGCGCGCGAAGGTGCGCCCGAATCGTTGGGCGCGACCAAAACCGAGTTTGAAGGATTGGAAACGCCGCCTGAGGTCACCTACGACCGCCCGGGCAAGCGCTTCACCCTCAGTTCGCGCGATCTGGGGTCGCTCGACGTGGGCTCGCCGGTGTACTACCGCCGCATTCAGGTCGGCCGCGTGATCGGCTACCAACTCGACGACAGTGGTCGCACGGTAAACGTACAGATCTTCGTCGATGCGCCCAACGACAAATTCGTCACGACCGACACGCGCTTCTGGAATGCCAGCGGTGTGGACTTCTCGGTAAACGCCGAGGGTTTCAAGGTCAGCACGCAGTCGTTGCTGTCGGTCGCGATCGGTGGCGTGGCGTTTGAAACTGTGGAAGAAAACGCACAACCTGCGCAAGCCAACAAAAAATTCGATCTCTTTGCTACCGAAACCGCGGCGAAAGCCAAGCCGGACGGCGAGGTGTTCCCGATTCGCATGCGCTACGATCAGTCGATCCGCGGCCTTGCGGTGGGTGCACCCATCGATTTCAACGGCATCACGTTGGGTTCGGTGTCGGGCATCACATTGGACTTCGACAACAAGACCAAACGCTTCTTCGCTATCGTCGATGCGGATTTGTTCCCGCAACGTTTAGGTGGCGTGTACGAGCGCATGCGTGCCCTGGCCGAGCGTGAAGACGCGGAAGCCGGTGGCGGTTTGCCGGGCGATCGCCTCTTGCGCGCGATGGTGGATAACGGTCTGCGCGCGCAATTGCGCACGTCGAATTTGCTCACCGGCCAGCTCTACGTCGTGCTGGGCGTGTTCCCGGGTACCAAGCCGGTGGAGTACAAGTCCACCAACCCGATGTCGATTCCCACGGTGCCGGGCAGCCTGGATCAGTTGCAGCAGCAAATTACCAATATTGTCGACAAGATCGAAAAGATTCCGTTCGACAAGATTGGCGAAGAACTGCGCAGCACCTTGGCCAGCACGTCACGTGTGATGAACCGTCTCGACAAGCAGGTGGCGCCTGAGGCAACTGCTGTGCTGAAGGAAGCCCGCAAGTCGCTGGGCGATCTGAGCCGCTTGATGTCGCCGGATTCGTCGATACCGATCAACACCGAGAAGGCCATGCAGGAACTGACGCGTGCGGCCCGTTCGCTGCGCAACCTGTCCGACTATCTGCAAGCCAATCCCGAATCGCTGATTCGCGGTCGGGGTGAAGACGATATTCCCGGCGCGGGCCGGGTCAGGAATTGATGATGACGATGCTGTTTTCCGCTTTACGATCGTGGCGCCGTCCGGCGGGCGTGGGCGGCACGATTGCCGCCGCGCTGCTGATTGCCGGCTGCGCGGCATCGCCTACGGCGAATTACTACACCTTGGTGCCTGCGGCGCAGCCGCGCTCGGCACCGGCGGGTGGAGCGCCCGGTTATCTGATCGAGGTGCTTCCGGTATCCGTGCCGTCGCAAGTCGACCAGCCGCAAATCATGTTGCGCGATGCCGCCGGTTCGATTACGCCGCGGTACTCGGAGCGTTGGACGGCACCGTTGTCGGACGAATTGCATGATGCATTAGCCGATGGCTTGACGCGATCCCTGGGCGTGCTGGACGTGGATTCGGTCAAGCCGGGGCGAGAAGATCCTGTGTGGCGCGTTCAAACGTCGATCAACCGCTTCGACTCTGTGCTGGGCGATGCCGCCATCGTTGATGCCACATGGCGCCTGCGACCCATCAATATTTCCGGACCGGTGTTGCTTTGCCGCACGCAAGTGCGCGTTGCAGCAGATGGCCCAGGCATCGATGGATTGGTACGTGCGCATCAAGCGGCCGTGCAAGATCTGGCGCTGACCATCGCCGGTGCCATTCGTAATGGCGCGCGCTCGGCCCCGGCAGGCGTGGGCAGCGCCCAAGTGTCCGGCTGCCATAGCTCGGCATCGTAGTGGGATGCGGGGTTGTACCTTCTGGAACAGAGGGTTAACCACTAATAGCCAAGGGTTGTACCGGTCTGTAAGATAGCGGTTTACTTCTAGCTGCTTCTTACAGGTTTCGAATGGCCACCTCCACATTGGGCGTCAAGGTTGACGATGCACTGCGCGACCGCCTACGTGACGCTTCCGAACGTCTGAAGTGCACGCCGCATTGGTTGCACAAGCAGGCGCTGATCGCCTACATCGAGCGCATTGAGCGCGGTCAGTTGCCGCCTGAGATCGCTCATCTCGGCACCGACGCCGAGATCGCTGCCGCCCACGAAGCCGACGAACCTGTCGCGGCTATCACCCCCCCGTTTTTCGAATTCGGCCAGGATGTGCAGCCGCAATCCGTGCTGCGCGCCGCCATCACCGCGGCCTATCGCCGTCCTGAGCAAGAGTGCGTGCCCCTCTTGCTGGGGCAGGCCAAGATGCCGCAGCCCGAGAAGATTCACGCGATCGCCGAGCGCCTGGTCAAGGCATTGCGCGGCAAGCGCACGGGTGGCGGCGTCGAAGGCCTGATTCAGGAATTCTCGCTCTCCAGTCAGGAAGGCGTGGCACTGATGTGTCTGGCCGAAGCGCTGCTGCGTATTCCCGATCGCGCCACGCGCGATGCATTGATTCGCGACAAGATTTCGCACGGCGATTGGAAGTCGCACATGGGCGGCTCGCCGTCGTTGTTCGTCAATGCTGCGACCTGGGGTTTGATGCTCACGGGCAAGCTGGTGGCGGTCAACAGCGAGCAAAGCCTGTCGCGCGCGCTTACGCGCCTGATCTCCAAGGGCGGCGAGCCGCTCGTGCGCAAGGGCGTGAACATCGCCATGCGCATGATGGGCGAGCAATTCGTGTCGGGCCAAACGATCTCGGAAGCGCTGGCCAACAATCGCAAGATGGAGTCGAAGGGCTTCCGGTATTCCTACGACATGCTGGGCGAAGCGGCCACCACGGCTGAAGACGCCGAGCGTTATTACGCGTCGTACGAACAAGCCATTCACGCGATCGGCAAAGCCGGCGCGGGCCGCGGCATCTACGAAGGCCCTGGCATCTCGATCAAGCTGTCGGCCTTGCATCCTCGATACTCGCGCTCGCAATACGACCGCGCGATGACCGAACTGCTGCCGCGCGTGAAAGCGCTCACGTTGTTGGCCCGCCATTACGACATCGGCTTGAACATCGACGCCGAAGAAGCCGACCGCCTGGAAATCTCGCTCGACCTGCTCGAAGCGCTGTGCTTCGACGCCGATCTGGCCGGCTGGAACGGCATCGGATTCGTGATCCAGGCCTATCAAAAGCGCGCGCCGTTCGTCATCGATTATGTGATCGATCTGGCCAAGCGCAGCCGTCATCGCTTGATGATTCGCCTGGTGAAGGGCGCTTATTGGGACAGCGAAATCAAGCGCGCCCAGATCGACGGCCTCGAAGGCTATCCCGTGTACACCCGCAAGGTATACACCGACGTCGCCTACCTCGCCTGCTCGCGCAAACTGCTGGCCGCGCCCGAAGCGGTGTACCCGCAGTTCGCTACGCATAACGCGTATACGCTTGCCGCCGTTTATCAGTTGGCCGGCCAGAACTACTATCCCGGGCAGTACGAATTCCAGTGCCTGCACGGCATGGGCGAGGGCCTGTACGATGAAGTAGTGGGCCCGCTTGCACAAGGCAAGATGAACCGTCCGTGTCGCATCTATGCGCCCGTGGGTACGCACGAAACACTGCTCGCCTACCTGGTGCGCCGCCTGCTCGAAAACGGCGCGAATACCTCGTTCGTCAACCGTATCGGTGACGAGACCGTGCCCATCGACGAGCTCATCGCCGACCCGGTCGACACTGCCGCGCGCATCGTGCCCCTGGGCGCACCGCACGACAAAATTCCGCTGCCGCGCGACCTCTACGGCACGCCGCAATCCGGCGCCCGCGCCAATTCGGCGGGCCTGGACCTCAGCAACGAACATCGTTTGAGTTCGTTGGCTGCCGCCTTGCTGGCAAGCGCCGCCGCACCGTGGCGCGCGCAACCGCTCGTCGGCGACGCGTCGGTGGCCTGGGATGACGCGCGCGCCAATGCCGTGCTCAACCCCGCCGATCATCGCGACACCGTGGGCTACGTGATCGAAGCCACGGAAGAAGAAGCTGCCGCCGCCTTGCGCCACGCCGCGCAAGACGCACCCATGTGGCAATCGACACCGGTGGCCGAACGCGCGCTCTGTTTGCGCCGAGCCGCGCAACTGCTCGAATCGCAGATGCAAACGCTGCTTGGGCTGATCGTGCGCGAAGCGGGCAAATCGTTGCCCAACGCCATCGCCGAAGTACGCGAGGCAGTGGACTTCTTGCGCTACTACGCCGACCAGGCCGAACGCGAATTCGACAACGCCACGCACCGGCCCTTGGGTACCGTGCTGTGCATCAGCCCGTGGAACTTCCCGCTCGCCATCTTCATGGGGCAGGTGAGTGCGGCATTGGCAGCCGGCAACACCGTGATCGCCAAGCCTGCCGAGCAAACGCCGCTGATCGCCGCACGCGCCATCAGCATCCTGCGTGAAGCCGGCGTGCCGGCCGGTGCCGTGCAACTGCTGCCGGGCCGCGGTGAAACCGTGGGTGCCTGGCTCGTTGCACGTCCCGAAGTGCGCGGCGTGATGTTTACCGGCTCCACCGACGTGGCGCGTATCATCTCGCGCAGCCTCTCCACGCGCCTGGACGACTTCGGCCAAACCATTCCGCTCATCGCCGAAACCGGCGGTCAAAACGCGATGGTGGTTGATTCTTCCGCGCTTACCGAGCAAGTCGTATTCGACGTACTCAGCTCGGCCTTCGACTCTGCCGGCCAACGCTGCTCCGCGCTGCGCGTGCTGTGTGTGCAGGAAGACAGTGCCGATACGGTACTCACCATGCTGCGCGGCGCGATGCGCGAACTGAAAGTGGGCAACCCCGATCACTTGTCCATCGACGTGGGCCCGGTGATCGACAACGACGCCCGCCAAGGCATCGACCGGCACATCAGCGCCATGAAAGCCGCGGGCCGCCGCGTCGATCAAATCGCCTTGCCCGCCACGTGCAAGCAAGGCACGTTCGTCGCGCCCACGCTCATCGAAATCGAAAACTTCGGCGCACTTGAACGTGAAGTGTTCGGCCCGGTGTTGCACGTGGTGCGCTACAAGCGCGATGGCTTGAACGCACTGCTCGACGACATCAACAGCTCGGGCTATGGCCTCACCTTCGGCGTGCATACGCGCCTGGATGAAACCGTGGCCCACGTCACCTCGCGCGTCCATGCGGGCAACATGTACGTCAACCGCAACATCGTAGGTGCGGTGGTGGGCGTGCAGCCGTTTGGCGGCGAAGGACTATCGGGTACGGGTCCCAAGGCGGGCGGTCCGCTGTATATGTACCGCTTGCTGGCCACGCGACCGGCGGGCTTGCCGCCTGTGGCCCAACCGGTGTCGCCGCTTGTGGAGCCCTTGGCGTTGCCTGGTCCTACCGGTGAGAACAACCTTTATCGCTGGGTGCCGCGCGGCACGGTGCTCTGCGTGGCGGATACCGAAGCGGGCGCGAAAGCGCAGTGGGCTGCGGTGTCGGCGACCGGTAATGCGGCGATCTTTGTGAATACCGCTGCGGGTCAGGCATTTGTGAAAGGCTTGCCGGCACAGGGCGATCGCAAGGTTCGGGTTGAGCCGGAGAGCGCGATCGATACGGCAGCATTCGATGCGGTGCTGTTTGAAGGCGACGGCGATACGCTTTGCACGCTGAACGCGAGAGTGGCCAAGCGTGATGGCGCGATTGTGGCGGTGCAGGGTCTGACGGCCGATGCGTTGGCGAACGGTGCCGGGTATGTGATGGATCGATTGATTCACGAACGATCGGTGAGCATCAATACGGCAGCAGCGGGAGGGAATGCGAGTTTGATGTCGATCGGGTAATTGACGGTTTCTGGGTCGATGGATGGCAGCCGCTCGGCTGCCATTCTTTATGGTCAACCGTCTGGTTGAAAGTCACGATGATCATCCTTCTGGACTTAATGTCGACGCTCCAAAGCAAAGTCGATCACGTAGCGATAGGGTGCACGCGTCTTTCCTGCGCTCTTCGAAATCTCTAGCACTTGATCGGGTCTGATGACTTCGATTTCGGGCTTGATGTTGTGCGTAACGCAATACTCAATCACCGCTTGCATCTCCGCCACGCTCCCGCCAGTCGATTCGGCAACGCTGCGTCGGCCGCGCGGCATATTGGGCACCGGAAAATCCTGCAGCGCTTCAGTCGTCCCTAGATTGATCAGCGTGCCGTTCAGCTTCAGCAGTGCCATGAAGTCCGATACCGAATAGGACTGCGGCACAGTCGATATCAATACATCGAATCGGTCGGTCAATCTGCTGAACGCTTCTTCATCGTTCCACAAGACCGCCTCACGCGCACCAAACCGCAGCGCGTCCATTTTCTTTTCTGGCGATGTGGTGAATACCGTCACACTGGCCCGACGTGCGGCGGCGAGTTTTACCGCCATGTGCCCGAGTCCGCCCATGCCGATCACGCCCACCTGCTGGCCCGGTTCCAATTTCCAGTGCGCCATCGCCGAATACACCGCGACCGCTATGCCTAGGAGGGGGGCCGTTGCGGCCAAGTCGGCATTGTCCGGAATACGAATGGCGAACGGCTCGGTGACGACGATGTGTGTGGTCGACTTGCCGAATGAACGCATGGGATGGTGCGCATGCTGATAATCGATGGTCGATACGGCGCCGTTCTGGCAGTACTGCGCCAGGCCCGCCAGGCAACGATCGCATTGCCCGCAAGAAGCCGCAAATGCGCCCACCCCCACGATGTCGCCAGGCGCGAACGACGAGACGTCGCGGCCTTGTGCCACGATGCGTCCGATGGTCTCCTGGCCAATCAACGGCTGAACTGAGACGCCATGCATGCTCGGTTGGCCATATTGAATATCGCCCGGACGCATACCGGCATACATCACCTCGACCAGGATTTCGTTGTGCGCCAACGCGGTGCTGTCGTGCTGCGCACGATATGACGATCGCTGTGGAGAAGCGCCTTGTACGTGGGTCGCGTGTGCGACCTCGGCATCGAGCGTGCTTGAAAAATCGAACTTGTTCGGGCGCATGGGGAAAGCTCCTTGTTGGGCGAACGTCCTGCGATGCGGCGGATATTTCGGTGACGTGATGCAGTCGAAAGTCGCAAAGGTATCGGGGACGACACTTGGTATGGGCTCGACTTTACGTAAACGCGACTGACGCGAACTGGACGTTGAACCGACATTTCTGTCAGCTTGCCGCGCCTGACAGAAATGTCTGCAAACCGTCATGTTGAGGTCAGTGACGCATCCATAAAGTGAGCGCCTGAGAACACGTCTTCTGCGTGTTGCCGCCATCCAGGCCATTCATCCTTACGGAGATCATGTGAAGAAAAACCGAATCAAAAACTTCATCCCCGCAGCCCTCGTCGGCCTCATTGCAATGGGTTCGGCGAGCGCGCAGTTTCAAGCGCCGACGCCGGTGCAGTCGGCGAGTACACCCACGCGCGAAGCGGTGAAAGCCGATTTGCGGGCGTGGAAGGCCGCTGGGCTGGACGATGCGTGGCACACCGAAAACACGCCGAATATCGAAGGCCCCGAGTATCGCGCGATGTATCAGCACTACATCGAACTGAGTGCGAAGCAGGTTGGCGGTGCCGCTCAGCAGCAGCCTTCGCATCAGCCGCGATAAATCATTCGAGATGAACGCAACTGGCGATCATCTCGCTACGGAGAAAGACTCATGAGAAAAGAAATCTGCGGCGCGGTATTAGGCGCGGTTGCATGGTCCGGCGCACAGGCTGCCGAGAGTTCCGTCACGCTATACGGACTTGTGGACGTCGGGGTTGGATATGAATCTGTGGACGGGCCAAACGGCTTCTCGCAAAGTCGTGTGGGACTAGTCGACGGGGTTAACAGCGGATCGCGGTTCGGGATGCAGGGCGTTGAACAACTTGGCAACGGCACGCGTGCACTTTTCAATCTCGAGGCAGGGTTCAACCCAAGCAGCGGGCAATCCGGGCAAGGTGGACGTTTATTTGGTCGGCGTGCAACGGTCGGGTTTGCCAACGATAGTTGGGGCACGATCGAAGTGGGGCGTCGCACCAACCTGGCCTCGGACTGGATCGGCGATGTGGTGAGTCCTTTCGGCACGTCGTTTCGCACGGCCAATATCGGCACCACCTTCAGTGCCGCAAACACTATGAGGTTGGACAATCTCGCCATGTATCAGTCGCCATCGATCGGTGGCGTGCAATTCGGCGTGGGCTACAGCTTCAATGCTGACTCATCACGCACTAACAACAATGGTCAGCAAACAGGTTTTGGGACAGGCGACAACAATCGTCTGCTAACGACGGCGCTTCGCTATAGCGATGGGCCGGTGTACGCGGCCGCGGCATACGATCGGTTCACGCCCACGAATGCTGCCGTCGGTGGGCAATCGGACGCTCGGATCGAGTCCCTTATCTTGGGCGGCACCTACGACTTCCAAGTGGTGAAGCTTGGTTTGGCTTGGGGGCAGACCCGCGACGGCTGGTTTATCGGACAGAACATGGGCACCACGCCTGATCGCGGCGATTACAGCGATCTGGGCACGTTCGCGCTACGACGTGGCTTCAAAGCAAATTCCACGATGGTGGGGGTGACGGTGCCGTTGGGCAGTGCGACGTCTGTGCTGTCGTCGTGGCAGCGGTCGGATCCGAATTCGGCGCTACTGACCGGTGACGACGCCACAATGAATATCTACAGCGTGGGCGTCACCCATAACCTGTCGCAGCGTACAAATCTGTATGCCTACACGTCCTATGGCGACAACTACGCATTCAATCGCGACGCGAGCAACCGCACGGTGGTCGCGGGGGTGCGTCACAGGTTCTAGGGCGATCGTCCGGCCACGCATGATGTGCTCAATCCATCTGTTCGATGGGTGGCGTATCTGACTCCGCGAAGGTCTGCGTGGTGCGGGATGATGGTGGAAGAGTAGGGCTGCGTCGGTGACGCAGCCCACTCGCGCTTACTTAGGACAACGCGGGGGCCCGGTCGAAGGCAACGGTTGGCACGAATGCCGCAGGCCCGTCCGAACCTGACAATTCTGTCAGGCAAAAGTCAGTGAGCTGACCCCGGAAGTGGCGTATTCTTTTTTCTGGATAATTAACCCTTTGCGCGTGCCCCTATGGCGCGCGTATTTTGCTGGCAGGCTTCGTTGTGCGTGTACTTGTCGTTGAGGATGAAGAAAAAACGTCTACCTACATTCACCGTGGGTTGACCGAGATCGGCTATACCGTCGATGTGGCCTCGACCGGTATTGACGGCCTTCACCTGGCGCTCGAGTTCGACTATGACGCGATTGTGCTGGATCTGATGCTGCCTGGTCTTAACGGCTATAGCGTCGTAGAACAATTGCGGCGCCGGAAGGCGACGCCGGTGATCATGTTGTCCGCTCGCGGCGACGTGACCGATCGCGTGACCGGATTGCAAAAAGGAGCAGACGACTATTTACCCAAACCTTTTTCGTTCACCGAACTTGTCGCCCGCCTGCAAGCCTTGACGCGACGTCAAGGCGCGGGCTTGGAGGCAACCACCTTGCAGGTCGAAGATTTGACGATCGATCTTCTCGCTCGACGTGTTGCACGCGCAAACGATCGCCTCGAATTGACCGCGAAAGAGTTTTCGCTATTAAGCCTGCTTGCCCGGCATCAAGGTGAAGTGCTGTCGAAACTCATGATCGCCGAACAGGTCTGGGATATGAATTTCGATAGCGACGTAAACGTGGTGGAAGCTGCGATCAAGCGGCTGCGCGTCAAGATCGACGCGCCCTATGCCAATAAGTTGCTGCACACGGTGCGAGGCATGGGATACGTGCTGGAAGCTCGCTTAAGTCATGGCGGCAAAGCGACAGCATGATGCGCCGAAACTCCATTGCCTGGCGGATGGCCGCCATGTTTGCCGTCACGGCGGCGATCGTGTTTTCGGGTGTGGCGTATTTCTCCTACAACGTGCTTTCCAATTCGGTGCGCAGCCAGGTTCGCGCCGAATTGGCGTTTCATCATTCCATTTTGCTGCCGTTCATCTCCCAGCGCGATACGCCGGCCGAATGGGACGCGGTTCGCAAGAAACTCGATGGCATGGCGCCGGAAGTCGGTCGGGTGCGCTATTGGATTCAGTGTGACGATCCCGCCTACCGCTACGGTGGGCTGGCGGAACGAGATGGATTGGATGTGCACGGCGCCTTGCCGGTCGATGGCTTCGGCTTTACCAAGGACGGCGATCCGCCGAAGATCTGGGGCGTGATGGCTCGGTCGATTCCGGCAAACGCAGGGCGGCCACCGCTCGAGTTTGCTGTCGCACTCGACGCCACCGATTACGTCCACACCAAAGAGAAATTTCAGCGTGTGATGCAGATCACCTCCGCACTCGGAATCCTTCTAGTGGCGGTATTTGGATACTGGATTGCCAAGTTGGGGCTGGGGCCCGTTCGCAAGCTGGGTGAGCAGGCCAATGCACTGCCGCCGAAGGATCCGCGCAAGCGTTTGAACATCGAGAATTTGCCCACTGAGATTCGTGAGCTGGCTGTGTCGTTCAATAATGCACTGGAACGACGCGAAGCCGCCTGGCGCCAGCTTGAAGGCTTCAATGCGGATACGGCGCACGAGTTGCGCACGCCGCTCACCAATCTGATCGGGCAAACTCAAGTGGCCCTTGCCAATCCCCGCAGCATCGACGAAATGCGTGATCTGCTTGCTTCCAACCTGGAAGAACTCGATCGCATGAGCAATATCGTCAACGATATGCTGTTCCTGTCACGGGCCGATAACGGCAGTCGCGCGGCTGATCTGGATGAGGTGTCGCTGAATATCGAGGCGTATAAAACGGCCGAATATCTGGAACACCTTTTCCTCGATGCGCGACTAACGGTGCGCATTGTGGGGGATGCTCACGCCCGCGTCGACCGGCGCTTGTTTCATCGCGCACTTGCCAATCTGCTCTCAAATTGCACGCAGTATGCCGATCCGGATAGCGAAGTGGTCGTTCTGATCGACACCACCACCGAGCACGTTCGGATTTCGGTATCCAACGAGGGCCAGCAGATTCCCGTCGATCAAAAACCGCGATTATTCGAGCGGTTTTATCGCGGCGACGGCGCCCGCACCAGTAGCGGGCTGCATCACGGACTGGGGCTTTCCATTGTGCGCGCGATCGCCAATATGCACGACGGTGATGTGTTCTTGAAGAGCGCAAATGGAATCAACACGTTTGGCTTCACGCTCTGCCGCGACATACGGCAGGCGTGAGGTTCGCGGTGACTAACGCAACCCGCAACTGATCGGCCACATTTGAAGCGGTTGCTGATCGCGAGAAGGGCGGCAGTAGTCAGGCCGCTACGTTGTGGACGCGCCGTTGGCATCGGGAAATAGACACCCGCCACTGCGCACCAGCGCCTTCACCTCCTCACTCGTTTGCGTGGGGTGGTGCCTTATTCGCGCGATGAACTCCTTTTGGTTCCGTACATACGACTTCGGGTCGTGCTGCGCACTCCAGAGGACGATCTGCAGCACGATGGGGATGAGATCCAGGCCTTTTTCGGTCAGGCGGTAGAAGTCTTTGCGCCCGTCGTCGGGGCTCGGCGCGCGCGAGAGAATGCCTTGCGCTTCCAGAAAGGCCAAGCGTGAAGCGAGCACATTGGTCGCGATTTTTTCGTCGGATTTCAGGAACTCGCCATACGTCTTTTTGCCGTCAAAAACGATGTCGCGAATGATCAGCAGCGACCAGCGGTCGCCGAAGAGCTCAACGCCGTAATTCACCGCGCAGTGGGACCGAATTGCTTTACTCGTCGTCATGCTGCCACTTTAACATCACTTGCCTTTAACAAGTAACTTTCCGTACGTCACTTGTGTTTTGCAAGTGAGATGAATAGCATGGGTTTCATCAAGAGCGTGGGCGACGTTCTCGGCCACGCAGAAGCACGGGCTTCCATTTCATATCAATCACAAGGATCGCGAACATGCACGTTTTGGTTACTGGAGGAACCGGCCATATCGGTTCATACGTCATTCCCGAGCTCGTCGCGGCAGGACACGATGTGACCGGCTTGGCCCGCTCGGACAACGCCGCAGCGGCGGTGGCGGCGCTCGGCGCCAAGGTGTGGCGCGGCGATCTTTCCGACCTTGCGGGGTTGAAGGCGGCAGCGGCAGCAGCCGATGGCGTCGTTCATGTCGCACACAGGCAAGACCTGCTCCCCTCCGGTGGGCTCGACGCTGTCGCCGCCGCAGAGCTTCAGATCATGCTTGCCTATGGCGAGGCATTGGCTGGAACAGGCAAGCCGCTGGTCGTGTCGGGAAGCATAGGCGCGCCAGGGTGGGAGAACCTGGGTCGACCGGCTACCGAAGCGGATCCGGCGCTGCCGGCCGGCGATCCCTACAAGGGCACGTTGAGGGTTCGTAACGCGGTGGATCTCGCCGTCATCGATCTGGCCAATCGCGGCGTGCGGTCTTCAATCGTGCGGATTCCCCCCATCGCACACAGCGCAACCGATGTGGGATTTCTTCCCATGCTGATCGGGCTGGCCAAAGAGAAGGGCGTTGTGGGCTACCCAGGCGCGGGCGCGAACCTCTGGCCGGCCGTGCATGGCAGCGACCTCGCCGTGCTGTTCCGTCTTGCGCTTGAGAAGAGTCCTGCGGGGAAATATTGGCATGGGATCGAAGGCGAAGGCCTGCCGTTCCGTGAGATCGCGGAGGCGATCGGCAGCCGGCTGAACCTGCCGGCGGTGAGCATTCCCGTAGACGTTCTGATGTTGCCGGGATTCTTCGGCTTTCTCGCGAACCTTGTCGCGCTGGATCTCCCTGCGTCCAACCTGATCACGCGCCAATCCCTCGGCTGGGAACCCGCTCAGCCCAGCTTGCTCACCGATCTGGACAACGGACATTACTTTCCCGCCGATTGAAGCGGAAAGAAAAGACAGCTGAGCACTTCGAGCACAACACAACCGACTGGAAAACATCACATGAACACGATCAAAACAATCAGCATCATTGGCGCCGGCGGCATGGCCACGGCAATCGCGGGTCGAACCCTCAAGGCGGGTTACGCGGTGGAAGTGATCAGCCGCGATGCTGCCAAAGCGCAGGCATTGGCCGACACGCTTGGCACCGGAGCGACGATCGGAACGTACGGCGCCACCCCGGCGGGCGCCATCGTCATCCTGGCCGTGCCGTACAGTGGTGCCGCAGCGGCAGTGGCCGATTTCGGGAGCGCGCTGGACGGAAAGGTTATCGTCGACATCACCAACCCCATCGCCCCGGACCTCTCGGGCCTCGTGACCCCCAACGGCAGTTCCGCTGCGCAGGAAATTGCCAAGCATGTGCCGGCGGGCGCGCATGTGGTGAAAGCGTTCAATACCTTGTTCGGCCATGTCCTTGCGAGAGGCGGGCAGCTTGACGTGTTTATTGCAGCGGACGATGCCGACGCCAAGGCGCGCGTCTCGTCTTACGTCGACAGTCTCGGTTTACGTCCAATGGACGTGGGTGGCTTGCAGATGGCGCAGGCCATCGAGTCCCTCGGGCTGCTGATGATCGGGGTGGCGAAAAACGGTGCCGGCACCTTCGACATCGCCCTGCGGGTCGATATCGGATAAATCGGCGGCGCGGCGTGGCCGGCGCTGCTTACCTGACCGGAATTCCGCCATGCGCGTGGCATGGCCGTCACCCGACCCTAGCCGAGTACCGAATCGGCCACCAGGTACACATCCAGCACGATGATGGCCCCGGTCGTGAATACAGCCATGGCAGCCCAGGTTCTTGCCAACACGAACTTGCCCATCACGTCGCGACGCATGGCCAGCCAAGTGAGCGGAATGAGTGCAAACGGCAATGCCAAACTCAAAATGACCTGGCTCAGCACCAGCAGGTTATCGGGGTCGCGACCGCCGTTTTCGATCAATAGCCCGATCGCGGCCAGTGCTGCAATTACCCGCGTGATCACGGCACGCCGATTATCCGAGACCGCCCGCGATGCGAATCCGCTGGATAGCACCCGGCCGGCAAGCACGCCGGTGATCGTCGAGCTCTGACCGGCTGCATAAAGCGCCACAGCGAACACGATCGCCGCGCCCATGCCCAACGTCTGCCCGATCGCGGTGTGAGCGGCATCGAGGCTCGACACCGGAACGAGCGATCCCGACAACGACGCGGCTGCCACGATCATGATCGCGGCGTTGATCAGCATCGCAACGGTGAGGCAAACCAAGGTGTCCATTTTGGCGAGGCGCATGGCGATGGCACGCGACATGTCGGTGAGGCCCCGGCCTTGGGCGGCAAGCGAACCGGAATGCAGATACAGGTTATGCGGCATCAAGGTGGCGCCCAGGATGCCCAGGGCGATCATGAAACCGCGTGAGTCCGAGAGTGCGCGTCCCGGTTGGGCCGCTTCTGTGGCCACTTGCGTCCACGCTGGGTTGGCCTTGAAGAGCAGATACACGAATGATGCGGCGACCACAGCGAGCAGCACGGCAACGATTTTTTCATGGCGCTCGGCGCGGCCGCGGGCGATCACGAGTACGGTAAGCGTACCGACGGCGGTGACGGCCACGCCGCTGATGAGCGACATGCCGAAAAGCAGGCGAAGCGCAATGGCGCCGCCGATGAGTTCGGCCAGGGCCGTGGCGAGAATGGCCGCTTCGCCCGCGATCCAGGATGCGCGCGCAATGCCGCGAGGCAAATGCCGGGCGGTGAGCGTGGCGAGGTTTTCGCCTGTGGCCAGCGCCGTGCGCGACACAAGCACCTGAAAGCCCATGGCGATGAGGGCTGAAAGGATGACGATGGAAAGCAGGGCGTAGCCGAAGCCGCTGCCGCCGGCGATGTCCGTTGCCCAATTGCCTGGATCGATGTATCCCACGGCCACGAGCAGTCCCGGTCCTACGACGCGAGCCAGGTTTGGCGAGATTTTGCGGGTGGCGCTTGCGCTGCTGCCGGCAAGAGCAAAGATGAGGGAGGGCATTCGGACGTCCAGGTGAGGCTCAGTGATTGTGCGGTGTGGCGTGCTGAACGTCTAATTAATTGAATTCTGATTGACGATAGTTTTTAGCGATACTGCCACAACGAGCTGCCAACGTAGAACGGTGTAGCCCGTTAGTCCAAGAGGTGAAGATGTCTAGCGAAATGGCAACACTACTTTCCGGCACCGCAATGATCTGAGATTAGGATTGGGCGTCGCCAGATCGGGCACATCAAAAGCGGCGGGATCGAAAACGCCCGCGATCGCGCGGGCGCTTGTTCCAGCGTCAAACAGCGGCCAAGGCCGCTATTCGATTCGATCAGGAGGCCAGCTTGGCGTCCATGGTGATCTTGGCGTTGAGCACCTTGGAAACCGGGCAACCGGCCTTGGCCTTGTTGGCGGCTTCTTCAAATGCCTTGGCGTCGGCACCGGGGATCGTCGCCACAACCGTCAGGTGGATTGCTGTGATGGCAAAGCCGTCATCCAGCTTGTCCAACGTGACCTCTGCCTTGGTTTCAATCTTGTCTGCCGTGAGCTTGGCTTCGCCGAGAATCATCGACAGGGCCATCGAAAAGCAGCCGGCGTGTGCGGCACCGATCAATTCTTCGGGATTGGTACCCGGGGCGCCTTCAAAGCGCGTGTTGAAGCCGTAAGGCTGCGCTTTGAGCGCGCCGCTTTCGGTCGAAATCTGTCCTTTACCTGTTTTCAGGTCGCCTTGCCAAACTGCGGATGCGTGTTTTTTCATGCGAAACTCCTTGGTTGAGGTGCGGCGGGGGTCTTCACGCTCGCTGTAGTTGAACCCGTAAATCGTTAGCACGTGCCATGCCGGACAGGGGCGGGCGCGACTGGCGCCCTATGGAAACAAAATGCTCTCTTTGAATGCGCAACTCACTGCTCAGGGCCTGTCCTTTGAGCGCTTGGTACCGGCACTGGATTTAGCTTTCGCTGCGCCTCTGGATGTGCCCGCGCGGCATGTGCACGATATTTCGGTGGGCGGCGCGCACGGCACGTCGCTGATCATGCCGGCTTGGAATAGCGACGGGTATTACGGCGTAAAGATCATCAATATCTTTCCGCAGAATGGCGCAGCTGGATTGCCCGGATTACATGCCACGTACACGTTATTCGATGCGCGCACGGGTGTGCCGTTGGCGCAACTCGATGGCGATATCCTGACGGCATACCGCACGGCGGCGGCCGCGGCGCTGGGGGCGCGATATTTATCCCGAGCGGATTCGAAGACGTTAGTGGTGCTGGGTACGGGGCGGATCGCCCAGTTGCTGCCTGAGGCGATGCGCAGTGTGCGTCCGATCGAGCGGGTGCTGGTTTGGAATCACCGGCCGGAGAGTGCGCAGCGCTTTGTCGATACGTTGAACAATGCGGGCTGGCAGGCGGAGGTTGCGCCCGACCTTCGCGATGCGGTGCAGGTGGCGGATATCGTGAGCTGCGCCACGTTGTCGGAAACGCCGTTGGTAAAGGGGGAGTGGTTGCGCCCTGGCACTCACCTCGATCTGATCGGTAGTTTCAAGCCGGTGATGATCGAGAGCGATGCGGCGTGCTTTGAACGGGCGCGCGGCCAGGTGTTTGTGGATACGTACGAGGCGCTGAAGAAATCGGGCGATTTACTGCAGGCCATCGATGCCGGTGCGTTGGCAAGCGGCGGCATTGCGGGAGATCTGCATGCGCTTATCAGCGGACAGTCGGCGGGACGGCGGGATGATGCCGCGATAACGATCTTCAAAGCGGTAGGCAATGCGATCGAAGATCTGACGGCAGCGCAGGCGGTGTATGAGGCGAGCGCGTCAAAGTCGCGGATACCGTCATAGTCGCGGATACGATCGTCGTATGACGCAATCGTTCAGTTAACGCACGAGGGTCTTCAACCTTGACGAGCAAGATCCTTCAACCGCGCCGCAGCGTCAGCCTTTAGCGCACTGCGATCGATCTTGTTCGTGGACGCAAGCGGAAAGTTGTCCACGAACCATACCTGGCGGGGATGCTGATACGCGGGTGCATTTTCCAAGGCGTACGTTTTAAGCGCCTGTGCATCGACGGTGCCACCTTCGCGTCGCACCACAAACGCCACGGGTTTTTGGCCTTTGATGTCGTCGTCCACCGGCACCACCACGGCTTGTTCGACGGCGGGGTGTTGCTCAAGCATTTTCTCCACTTCGCCGGGATAGATGTTTTCGCCGCCACTCACAAACATGTCGTCGCGCCGGCCCACGAAATAATAGAAGCCGTCGGCATCGCGGCGAAACACGTCACCTGTGGAATAGAAGCCGTCGGCACTGATCGGGTACTTGACGTCGGGGCGCTGGTGATAACCGAGCATGACGCCGGGGCTTTTAAGGGCGAGGATGCCTAGATTCTCGCTGTCGACCAGATCGTGCTCACCCTCATCTCCTCCGCGATCCAGGCGGATCGACACGGCCGGATGCGGATAGCCCACTGACAACGGGGGCGTGGGTTTGCCTTCCGGGTGCGGCCCGAACACGACCGGTCCGCCTTCCGTGGTGCCATACGCATTGATCACGCGGGCGTTCGGCAGAAGGTGGTGAATGGCGGTGAGCAGGCTTGGGCTGACGGGCGCGGAGCCCATTCGAATCACACGCACCGACGATAGATCCGTGGTGGCGATCAAGGCTTTTTCTTGCAGCATCATCGCGATCATGGGCGGCACGGCGGTGAGCCAGGTGCAGCGGTACTGGGCGATGGCGCGCAGGTATTCGGCGGCGTTGAACTGCGGCAGCAAGACGGTGGTGGCGTGCGACGCCAGCGAGAGCAGCATGAGCGCCAGCGCGTTCATGTGATACAGGGGGGCCGCGATCAGGGCGCGCTCGTCGTCCAGCGGGGTGGCGATGCGGCGGGTGTTCACGATCCAAAGATGGCTGGCGTGCGACAGCAGCACGCCTTTGGGTTTGCCCGTGGAGCCTGAGGTGTACAGCATGAGGGCCGGGGTGTCTGCCGAGGCGGGTTGCACGGCGTCGAACGATCCGGGGTCGGCGAAACCGGCGAGCGGCGTACCGTCCGCGGCGGCCAAGGCGACCGCGTCGATCGTGGGCGGCAGTGCGTCGCGGCGCGCGGCGTCGTAGAACACCAGTTCGGCGCCGCTGTCGGCCAACACGTAGGCGATCAGTGCCGCCGGGAACTTGAAGTTCACGGGCACGGCAATCAACCCCGCGCGCATGATGCCGAGCACGGCGGCCACGTAGGGCACCGAGTTGGCAGCGAGCAGGGCGATGCGGCTGCCGGGGGCGTAGCCGCGCGCGGCAAGCGTACGGGCCACGCCGTTGGCCAGCGCATCGATATCGCGATAGGTGTAGTGCCGCGCCGGCGCTTCGGGCTTTCCGTCCACGCCGATCAGTGCGACTTTGTCCAGATCGCGGGAAGTGTCGATGATGGCGCCCAGGTTTCCAGCGGTGTTCATTGCAGTGTGTCTCATGATGGCCAAGCGGTCTGATTGCGGATGACGCGGTCTGACGAAAGCGGCGTCAACGCGTGTCGCGCGTTTCAGACGGCCTGGCGCTGCGCTTTACGCTTTGGGAACCGCGGTCGAGTACACGCCGCGGCCGCTGGCGACCAGCTTGTTGTCGATGTCGAAGACTTGGGCTTCGGCCACTGAGATTTGCGAGCCGAACTTGATGACCTTGCCGGTGACGCGCAGGTCGCCCGGCGGCGCGGGGCGGTGGTAGTCCACGCGCAGGTCGATGGTGGGCACGCCGCGGCCGGTTTTGGAGACAAGCGCCCAATCTGCGGTGAGGTCGACGAGCGCAGCGAGGATGCCGCCGTGCGTATAGCCCTTGTCGGGATTGACGACCCATTCGTCGCGCCACTTGGCGCGCAGCGTGATCTCACCTTCACCCACCGATTCGACGGTGATGCCGAGCCATTGGTGGTAGGGCCCGCGTTGCAGCTTGGCTTCGATCTCTTCTTTGGTGGGAAGGGTGGTGGAAGTCATTGAATCTTTCCTTTGATTGAATCGGTTATGCACGTGGCGCTGAAGCGCCGCAATGCATGCAAATGGCGTCGTGCGTGTCGGATTGCTGAACGCACGGTGGATGGGCTTTTGGGCATTGGCGTTGCTTGTCGGGCGCCTTGCGGTTGCTCAACACAGCGGGATAGGCAACGCACATTCGCCCATGACCATGCGCCCGTTACGGCGCCACCACCACCTTGCCCAACACCTCGCGGTCGCGGATCAGCGCAAGCCCTTCGGCGGCTTGTTCCAGCGGAAGCACACGATCGATGATGGGTTCGATCTTTCCTTCGGCAATCAGGTTGAGCAGGGCTTTGAGGTCTTCGTCGTAGAAGCTGTTCGAGCCGCGAATGTTGAGTTCGAAACTCCACACGTAGCGCAGGTCTTCCTTAGGATCGTGACCGGCAGTGGCACCGCACACGAGCAGGGTGCCGCCGCGCTTGATGCACTTGAGCGACGGCAGCCACGTATCGCCGCCGGTGAAGTTGATCACCACGTCCACGCCGCCTTCGTAGTTGCGGCGTTGCGGCTTGCCGTAGCGCTCGATGGCCCACTTCGAGAAGTCGGTGGTGCGGTAGTTCACGACGTGGTCGGCGCCCAGTTCCTTCAGGCGTTCGGCTTTCTCGTCGCTGCCGGCGCAGGCGATCACTTCGGCGCCCAGCAATTTAGCGAGCACGATGCAGGCAGTGCCCACGCCGCCGCTGGCGCCCAGGATCAACACGCGGTCGCCGGCCTTCACGGTGTTGTGCGTGATCAGCATGCGGTGGGCGGTGCCGTAGGCTACGGGCAACGAGGCTGCAGCTTCGAAGCTCACGGCTTCGGGCAGGGCGATCAGTTGTGGTTCCGAGACAAGGCAGTATTCGGCCATGCCGCCATCGAGCATTTCGCCCATCAGGCCTTTGCTGCGGTTGAGCGGATTGACGAGCACGCGGTCGCCCACGTTCCAGCCGGTGACGCCGGCGCCAAGTTCGACGATCTCGCCAGCCAGGTCCAGACCGATGATGACAGGCAGCGGCACTTTGATGCCGGGCATGCCTTTCACGGTGAACACGTCGTGATAATTGAACGACGATGCTTTGACGCGGATCACGACATGGCCTTCAGTCGCTTGCGGACGGGCGCGGTCGGTAACCACTTTCAGTTGGTCGAGGTCGCCGTGCTCCGACAAAACGAGTGCTTTCATGGTGTTGCTCAAGTGATGCTCCTTGATTGATGGAATACGCGGGCCGCAGTGGGTGGTCGAATGCGACCGCCTCATCGATGGCCTTGAAATCGGCTTTACTTGATGGCTTTACTTGATTGATTTGGCGGCGGTATACGGGCCGGTCACGAAGAGGTCGTCGCTGATGTCGCCCTTGATGGCGCCGCTTTCAACGAAGGCTTTGTGTTGCAGCTTGAGCGTGGCGATGTCGGCCGGCTCGAAGCTCACGCGGTTCATGTCGTTCCACAGGCTCACGTATACCTTGGCGTCTTTCTCGGGCAGGTTCGCGCTCTTTTGCAGGATGCTCACGACCTCATCGCGGTGCGTGTCGCCCCATGCCAATGTTTGGCGCAAGCCGGCGATCACTTTGGCCACCGTGTCGGGATGTTGGGCCACGAACTCGCTGCGCACGGCGCCGATGCCGATGTAGGGCACGGCATCCGTTTTGGTGAGCTTCTGCCATTCTTCGGCGAAGGTGCCGATGCGGGTGACCTTCAATTCATCGAGTTGCGCGACCGTGACCGAGCGCAGCGCGGCGGCGTCCACCTGCTTTTGAACCAGGAATTGCGCGAGGCGTGATTCGTTGCCGCCTACCAGCGAGAAGTCATTGGCTTTGATGCCGGCGTTGCCGGCGAGCACGGTGCCCGCGATGACGGCAACGGAGCTACCGGCGGGCGACATGCCCACTTTCTTGCCTTTCAGATCGGCCAGGCTTTTGATGGGCGAGCCTTCCGGCACCACGAACTGCACGTCGGCAGGTTGGGTTGCGGCAAACACCTTGATCGGCACGCCGTCAGAGGCGGCACTGAAGACGCCGGCGGCGGGGGCACCGAACGCCAGGTCGATCGAGTTGGAGGCCAGCGCGCGCAGCGGGGCGTTCACGTCCGGAAACTTGACGAATTCGACCTCCAGGCCTTGGTTCTTCAGGAACGGGCTGGCTTCGAGCACGGCACCCAGGCCCAGGCTCACGCCGCTGCTCCAATAGCCGATGCGCACTTTCTCGGCGGCGTGGGCGGGGAGGGTGGCCGTGAGTGCGGCGGCGGCGACCACGGCGCTGGTGAAGAGGGCTTTAAGTTTCATGATGACGGTGTTCCTGATCGGTGACGAGATATCGAATAAGTGAAAAGAGGAAAAGAGGAAATGAGGAAATGCGAAATGCGAAATGCAGAGGCAAAGGCGTAGGCAACGGCAGAATGCAAGGGCGATATCCGAAGGCAAAATGGCGGCGAATGTTGGCTTGCACGGCGGGCGAATCAGCCTGTTGAATCGCCTGACTATTGCGGCTTCCAGCGAAACAAATGACGTTCGAGCGGTTTGAGAATCCCGCTTTCGATCAGCAGCATCAGCGTGATGAGCAGCACCGTCCACGCAAACACCTGATCGGTTTGCACCAGATCCGCGGCCTGGCGCAGCCGGTAGCCGATGCCGTCGGACGATCCCAGCGTTTCGGCCACGAGCGACACGCGCCAACCGAAGCCGAACGCCAGGCGGGCGCCGCCGAAGAACGCCGGCAAGATCGTGGGCAGATAGATCTTGCGCAGGATCTGCAGGCGGCTCATGCGAAAGCTGCGCGCGAGATCCACGTGCTGAATATCGACGGTTTTCGCGCCTTGCCAGACGCTCGTGAGGATCAACGGCATCGCCGTCATGAACACGACGAAGATCGTGGTGCCATTGGAGATGCCGAACCAGATGATGGCGAACACCGCCCAGATGGCGGACGACACGGTGTTGAGCACGGCCAGCAACGGTTCGAACAAGCGTGCCAGCGCACGGCTCGAACCCACCGCGATGCCCAGCGGCGTGCCGATGATCGCGCCGAGCGCAAATCCTGCCAGCACGCGATAGAGTGTGGTGCCCACGTCATGAAAGAACGTGCCGCTTTGCACCAGCGCGACCATCGCGCTGAAAACGCGTTGGGGGCCAGGCAAGACAAAGGCGGGCACGCGCGAAGCGGCAATCCACCACAGCAGTACGACCACCCCTGCCAACGCAGTGCGTTGCAGGATCAGCGCGGCGAGATCGCGCGAGGCGGTCGTGCGTGGGTGGGCAGCAGTGTGTGTGCTCATGCGTGCACCACCTTCAAACGGAGTTGCCGGGTTTGCTCGGTGACGGCCACATCGGTGGGCACGCGCGGGCGCGGCAGATTCACAGAGACGATCTCACGGATGCGGCCGGGCCGCGGTTCCAGCACCACTACGCGATCGGCCAGAATCACGGCTTCCTCCACGTCGTGCGTGACGAACACGATCGTGGCGCCGGTCAAGGCTTGCAAGCGCAGCACTTCATCGTGCATCTGGCTGCGCGTTTGCGGATCGAGTTTTGAAAACGGTTCGTCCATCAAGAGGAGGGTGGGTTCGACGACGAGACTGCGCGCCAAGGCCACACGGCTGCGCATGCCGCCCGAGAGCTCGTGCGGCCATGAAGCGCTGAAAGGCTCGAGCCCGACCAGCGCGAGTGCCGCCTCTGCTCGCTGGATGCGCTCGGCATGCGATGCCGACGTTGCCTCGAGGCCGAAGGCGACGTTGTCGCGCACCGATCGCCAGGGCAGGAGACGATCTTCCTGAAACATATAGGCCACGCGCGACCATTGCGTATACGAGGACGACGGCTCGCCATCGAGGCGCAAGGTGCCGCGATCGGCGCCGAGCAAACCGGAGATGATGTTGAGCAGCGTGCTCTTGCCGCATCCCGATGCGCCCAGCAGCGCGACGATCTCACCGGAGGCAACGGAGAAGTTGATGTCGCGCAGCACTTCCAGCGCACCGAAGTGCTTGCCGATGCCGTCGAGTTCGAGCGCGGATTCCACGGTGATGGTCATGGCAGGTTGTCCCGGTTGAGCATGGGCAGAAACGCGCGCGTTTCGCGCAGGCTGGCGTATACCTTCTCTAGCGTCATCGCCTGAAAGGTCTCGACATGGCGGCGCGCAATCAGCTCTGCGCGCTTGCCGTCGCCTTCGGCGAAGGCGTCGATCATGGCGTTGTGATCGTGTTTGATCTCGGGCTTCGTGCCCTGCACGCCAAAGCCCAGTGCCACCAGGCGAGACATTTCATCCATCAGGTTTGAAAGCGTGCGATGCAGTCGCTGGTTGCCCGACGCAAGCGCGATCGCCAGATGGAAGGCGTTGTTCGCATGCATGAAGGCGTCGATCTGATCGTTGATGTCCAGTTCTGGACGACGCACACGGCAAGCGGCTTCGAGCGCACGCAGTTCAGCGATATCCACGCGCCCCGTGGCGAGTCGTGCGGCGAGCGGTTCGAGTTGCACACGCAGCGAAAACACTTCCTCTACATCCTGCAAGGTGATCGGTGCGATGCGATAACCCTTGCGCGGACGCGACACCACCAGGCCGTCGTGGATCAATCGCACGAGCGCGATGCGGCAGCTGCTTTTCCCCAAGGTGTAGGCACTCATCAGCTCCGGCTCGGTAACGGTGGCGCCGGGGGCCAGACGGCACAAGAGAATGTCGCGGCGCAGTCGCGCATACGCATCGTCGCCGCTGCTCAACGCAACTGCCGCCGGGGCACCTTGCGGCGCCTGCGCGATGCTCTGTAATGCCGTTGCGCTCATGTGTGTGCCTCTCTGTAAACCTGTGAGCAGCTCACAGAATCAGTGAGTGCTGCTCAAACAAGGCTTCAGTCTAGGTATGCGCACCGCTGTGACGAACGATCAATTGGTAGTTAGCTCATATCGCTCACGCATATGCGGGTTCATACGGATACGCTGATCGCGATCAGAAAGCGCCGCAGTTTTCGTGCGCTGTCATAGGGGAATTCGGGTGATGCAGGGCGGCGCGAACGTCACAACAATCCATGACTGAAATGTTGGTGAGCAGCTCACGTCATAGCGTTCAGTGATATCGACATAAGCCATTCGTCGTTCGCCCCTGCCGTCAACGCGCCTAGACTTCCGGCCTTGATCACGCACCGACGCGAACCCCGCACCTATGCCTAAAGAAATCCGCTTGAATGCCTTCATGATGAATTGCGTGGGCGGCCATCTGGCGCCTGGGCAGTGGCGTCATGGTCATGGCCGCGCAAGCGATTATCTCGATCCGGATTACTGGTCGGGGTTGGCCACGCTGCTCGAGCGCGGCCGGTTCGATGCCTTGTTTCTGGGCGATGTGCTGGGCGTGTATGACGTTTACGGCGACGCGCCCGCCGCGGCCTTCAGTGCCGGCGCGCAGTCGCCGATGAACGATCCGTTTCCGCTCGTGATGGTGATGGCGGGTGTGACGTCGCATCTGGGCTTCGGCATCACCGCGTCGTCCACGTATGAAGCGCCCTATGTGCTGGCACGCCGCTTCACCACGCTCGATCACCTCACGCGTGGGCGCATTGCGTGGAACATCGTCACGTCCTATCTGCAAAGCGGGGCGCGCAGCCTGGGGCAGACGGCATTGCAAGCGCACGACAACCGTTATGACCGCGCCGACGAATGCCTGGACATCTGCTATCAGCTTTGGGAAAAGAGTTGGGACGATGACGCGGTGGATGGCGCGCCGGGCGCGGCCCACTATGCGGATCCATCGCGCATTCGACCGGTGCGTTATGAAGGGCGCTATCTCAATTCAGAAGGCGTGTTTCAGTCCGAGCCTTCCCCGCAGCGCACGCCGGTGCTCTTCCAAGCCGGTGGATCGGCGCGCGGTACCGCGTTCGCGGCCCGTCACGCCGAGTGCGTGTTCGTCGGTGCCCCCACACTGGCCGGATTAAAGAAATCGGTGACGCAGATTCGCGCGGCAGTGCAGGCCGCAGGCCGTGCGCCGGATAGCGTCGTGATCTTTGCGATGTTTACCGTGATCGTGGATGCGGACCGCGATACGGCCCTGGCACGTCTGGCGGCGTATCAAGCAAGTGCTGACCACGCAGGTGCCGCAGCGTTGCTGGCCGGCTGGACCGGCGTCGATCTGTCGCGTTACGCACCGGACGATACGCTGGACTATGTGGATACGGATGCCGGGCAATCGGCGCTGGCGTCGTTCAGCAAGCTCGATCCGTCGAAGCAGTGGACGGTGCGCGATGCGCTCGATTACGTCGCCATTGGGGGGCGCGGCCCGGTGATTGCCGGTGGACCGGTCGACGTGGCCGACGCGCTGCAGGACTGGATCGCGCAAACCGATATCGACGGCTTCAACCTCGCTTGCGTGGAAGCGCCGCGTACGTTTGCCGACATCGTCGAGTTTCTCGTGCCCGAATTGCAGCGGCGCGGTGTGTACAAGACCGAGTACGCCGCCGGGACCTTTCGCCAGAAATTGTTCGATGGCCGTGCGTGGATCGCCACCGACCATCGTGCGCACCTTATCGAACCCCACTTCAAGGCAGGCGTCGACGCCTGAGCTTCCTATGCCCCGTATCAGCGAAATTTCTCCCGACACCTTCCGCCCCGAGCTTCGAACCTTGTTCGATGGCTATACCAATGGCGGCCAGGTGTTTGCGGATCAGTTTTCAGTGCTCGCCCATGTGGACCCCGCTGCTACCCATCTTTTCGGCATGCTCGCCGAACTGAAGCAACGCTCGGCGGTGCCTTACCGCTACATCGAGCTGTGCATCGTGGTGGTGTCGTTGTTGAACGATTGCCCGTACTGCGTGGCGAATCATGCGCCGAAGCTGGCCGTGGAAGGCATCACCGAGGAGGGCGCGCGCGCGTTGCTCGACTACGCCGATCATCCGGAGCTCACCGATATCGACAAGACGGTGGTCGAGTATGCGATCGCGGTGAGCACCAACGCGCAACGGCTGCCGGATGCGTTGTTCGACCGCGTGCGCGCGCACTTTACCGAAGCCCAGGTGGTGGAACTCACCTTGCGTATCTCGCTGTGCGGTTTTTTCAATCGCTTCAACCAGGCGCTGCATATCGGCGAAGACACGACCGCCGTGCACGCCTGACCGCAGGCGTGGCCGACGGCCCGCCAGCGCTTCGTCTTCTCCTTGCGGCGCTCTTCGCCGCTATCCGCTGTATCAGGAATCGCTTTCATGACCCGCACCGCCGCTATCGATCGTCGCCATTTTCTTGCGCTTGCCGGCGCTGTGCTGGCCGTCGCTGCCACACCCTCGTGGGCGCAGTCGTCGTCCGAACCCATTCGTATCGGGGTGCTCGTGCCTTTGACGGGCGGTGGTGGCGCCTACGGGCAGGGCATGGCCAACGCGGCGCTCAAGGCGGCGGCATACATCAACGATGCGGGTGGCGTCCTGGGCGGCCGCAAGCTTGAAGTGCTGATCGCCGATGACGAAAGCAATCCCACCGCCGGCGTGGCCGCAGTGCGCAAGTTCCTCGATGTGAACAAGGTATCCGCGGTGATCGGCGTGTGGAGCAGTGCGGTCGCCATGGCCATCAAGCCGTTGACGATCGAACGTGGCGTGCCATTGCTGGTGGGCGGCTCGGGCGATGAAGTGACGCAGGGCGACAACAAAGGTTTGGTGTATCGCTTTCAAGCCCGTGGCGCCGATTGGGGGCCCACCTTCGCGCGAGCGATCAAGCAAGCCGGCGGCAAGAAGGCATCGGTGCTGGCCCTGCAGACGCCGTTTACCTTGAGCCTGGCCAATCCGTTCGTGGAAACGTTCAAGCAGGGCGGCGGCGAGATCCTCGATGTCGTGTACTACAACCCCAATCAGGCCTCGTATCGCGCCGAGGTGGAGAAGGTGTTCTCCCGCGAACCGGATGCGGTGTTCATTCCCAGCTATCTGCCCGATCTGTCGGCCATCGCGCGTGAGGTGTTTCGTGCGGGCTTTACCACGCCGATCTATGCCAACTCGTCGGCAGCCGACGCCGAAGGGGCTTTCATCAAGGGCGTGGGCGCCGAGGTGGCTGAAGGCATTCACCACATCCAGTCGATTCCGCCTGTGGATTCCACCGCGTATCAAACCTTCGCCAAGCAAACCGGTACCGACCCCAAAAGCATCTCGATCTTCCCGTCGAATGTGTGGGACGAGATCGCCGTGCTGGCGCTTGCCATCGAACAGTCTGGCAGCAGCGACCCGGCGGTGTTCACCAAGGCGATTCCCACGGTAGTCAACGGCAATGGCCTGAAAGTGGAAAACGCGCTCGACGGCCTGAAAGCGCTGCGCGGCAAGCAGGCCGTGGCCTACAGCGGCGCGGGATCGCAATTCACCTTCACGCCGTCGGGCGACCAGCTCAACCGCGAGTTCGGCCACTTCGTGATCAAGAACGGCGCCAATCAGTTGCTGGAAGTGCTGCGGTGATGATTGAGGATGCAGCGGCGGGTTGAGGCTGCGACAGCGCTTTTCGCCGATTGCACTTCCTTAACGCTTGACCTCCGCCCAAGCCACACCGAATTGACTGAGATTGCATTGACCGACACCGCACGATCGCCGCACGCTGCCACGGCCAGCGGCCTGCCTTTGGCGGGTGCGCCGGCGCCATCCGCAACGCTGCTGGAGGCCCGCGACCTGGTCGTACGCTTCGGCGGCGTGGTCGCACTGAACGGCGCGTCATTGACCATTCCCCGCCAAGGCATCACCGGCATCGTGGGCCCCAATGGGGCGGGCAAGTCGACGTTGTTCGATGTGCTTGCCGGCGTGCGTCGTCCCAGCGCCGGTGCTGTGCACTTCAATGGCCGCGACATCACCGGTGCCGCGCTGCATCGGCGCGCCCACTTGGGCATTGCGCGCAGCTTCCAGATCGCGCGCGAACTCGACGGCTTGAGTGTGCTGGAAAATGTGCTGCTGGCGTCGCTCGATCATCCGGGCGACAAGCTGTGGCGGGTGTTTTTGACGCCCTGGCAAGTCAAGCGCGAAGAAGACCGTTTGATCGAACGCGCGCTTGGGCTCTTGGATCGTGTGAAGCTGCGTCGCCTGGCCGACGAACCCGCAGGCGTGCTTTCCGGCGGACAAAAGAAATTGCTGGAACTGGCGCGTGCGCTGATGCTCGACCCCGCCCTGGTGCTGCTCGACGAGCCTGCGGCAGGCGTGAATCCGCTACTGATCGATGAACTCTGCGCGTTCATTCTCACCCTAAAAGCGGAGGGCACCGCCTTCGCCATCGTCGAACACAATATGGACGTGGTAGCCGCGTTGTGCGATCGCGTGTATGTGCTGGCCGACGGCGCGGTGCTCACGACCGGCACGTTCGATGAGATCGTGGCAGACGCGCGCGTGATGGACGCTTACCTGGGGCAGCAAGCATGACGGTCGCGCTGCAATTGCGGGGCATTACCGCGGGCTACGGCGGCGCGACGATCCTGCACGGCATCGATCTGGATGTGCCTGCCGGTGGCGCGCTGACGATCGTCGGCCCCAACGGTTCGGGCAAGTCCACCCTGATGAAGACGGTGGTAGGTTTGCTGCGCGCAAGCGGTGGCCAGGTCGATCTGGGTGGCCGCGACATCTCGCGTCTGGATGCGCCGGCGCGCGCTCGGGCCGGAATGGCCTATGTGCCGCAGGAGGGCAATGTCTTTCGCAATATGAACGTACGCGAGAATCTGATGTTGGGATGGGAGTTTCTGCATGCGGGTGCCGCGCGTGGCGCGCAGCGTGCCCGGCAGGAAGAGGTGCTCGCATTGTTTCCCGAGATCAAAGCCAAACTGGGCACACCTGCCGGGCTGTTGAGTGGCGGCCAGCGGCAAATGGTGGCGATGGCGGCGGCGTTGATGCAGACGCCGCAGATTCTGGTGCTGGACGAACCGTCGGCCGGACTCTCGCCGCGCAATGCCGGGCTGATGTTCGATAGCGTGGCGCGTATTCGCGAAACGGGCGTAACGCTGCTGATGATCGAACAGAATGTGAAACTGGGACTGCGAGTGGCCGACCGCGCAGCGGTGCTGGCCGCTGGACGTATCCATCGCGTGGCACCGGCCGCAGAGCTCTTGGCCGAGCCGGACTTCCACCGCCTGTACATGGGGGTGGCGTGATGCTGCAGCTCATCTTCAATGGGTTGATCACAGGGTTGCTCGTGGCATTGCCGGCATTGGCGCTGGCGTTGACCTTCAGTGTGCTGCGTTTCGCAAACTTCGCCATTGGGGCCATGCTCACGCTGGGCGCCTATCTGATCTACGCGTTCAATGTGGTGCTGGGGTGGCCCTTACCGCTGGCAGCCGCAGCGGGCGCCATCAGTGCGGCCGTGTTGGCCGTGCTCGTCGATATGCTGGTGTACCGGCCCTTGCGAGGGCGCTCGGGCGTGACGTTGCTGGTGGCGTCGATGGGTGTGTCGTTCGTGCTGGAAAATGCCGTGCGGTTTGTGGCCGGCAGCACCTCGGTGGGCTATGCGATCGCACCGTCGCGTCCTATCCGCTGGGCGGGCCTGCGGGTGAATCAGGAACAGTTGATCGCCGCTGGGCTCACACTCGCGGCATTGTTGCTCGTGTGGGCGATCTTTCGTTTTACGCGGTTGGGGCGGGCGATGCGGGCGGTTGCCGATAATCCTGCGCTGGCCGCCGTACGCGGGGTTGCGCGCAACAAAGTGGTGGCGGCGACCTGGATCATCTCGGGCGCGCTTACCGCGCTGGCCGGCATGTTGATCGGGCTGGACACCGCCATCGACCCCCTGATGGGCTGGAACTATATTTTGCCGGTGTTTGCTGCTGCGATTCTGGGCGGCATCGGCAATCCCATGGCGGCCGTGGCCGGCGCGTTGGTGATGGGTGTGGCGGGGGAAGTATCCACCGCGTGGCTACCTGCGCATTACCGTACGGTGGTCGCGTTCGCCATCATGAGCATTTGCCTGGTGGTGCGTCCCGCCGGCATTTTCGGCACGCGTTGGGTAACCCGATGACCACGTATATCGTCTCCATCCTCATCCTGGTCGCCATCGCGGCGATTGCCGGATTGGCCCTCAATCTGCAATGGGGCCTGTCCGGGCTGGTCAATTTCGGCCTGTTCGGCTTTTACATGCTCGGTGCCTACGTGTGCGCACTGCTCGTGCATGCGGGCTGGAATCCGTGGCTGGCAATGGGGGCCGCAATCGTCGCCACGGCGGCGTTGAGCGCTGCCGTCAGCCTGATATCGATCCGCTTGTCCGAAGACTATCTTGCCATCGTGACGCTGGGCTTTGCCGAGTGCCTGAAGCTCTTCATCATCCATGAAGAAGGCTTAACCCGCGGGAGCCTTGGCATCTCGAATATCACGCGGCCGGTGTCGAGCAACGAAGCCATGCTGCTCGTGGCCTTGCTGGCGCTGGTGGCGGTGTATGCCGTGTTCCAACGCGTGGCACGCTCGCCGTTCGGCCGCACCGCACGGGCTTTGCGCGACGATCCTGTGGTCGCGGCCACGGTAGGCAAGAACGTGCTGGCGTTTCGGATTCGCCTGTTTGCCTTGGGCGGCGCTGCCATTGGGTTGGCGGGGGCGTTGCACGCGTTCTACTACCAATACATCGATCCCACGCAATTCGGCGCCATCATCACGGCCTATGCGTTCATGGCAGTGATCATTGGCGGGCGCGGCAGTAACCCCGGCGTGATCGTGAGCGCGTTCACCGTGGTGCTCGTGCTCGAAGGCACCCGTTATCTCGACGACTATCTGACGTGGTTGACGTCCACGCAACTGGCGTCGTTGCGATTGATGCTGGTGGGCGTGGGGTTGATTGCGATGCTGATCTTCAAGCCGCAGGGCCTGGTGCGGCCCTACCGGTTGCGGCAGCCGTCACAAACTTAGACGGCCATCAAGCGCGATGCGGCCCACATCGTAGGTCTGCAAGCGCGGACGATGCAGCGTGCGCGAAAGATGATCGGCGATCAGATCGACAGACGTTTCGAGGCGGTGGCGCACGTCATCGTCGATATCGACACCGTCATCGATCAAACGCACTTGCTTATCGGTGGCGTACACGCCGGCCAGAATGTGGCGCGCCCCGAGCGCCGACAGTACCGGCTTGAAGCCATACTCCAGCGCCAGCAGGTGAGCGGTACTGCCGCCTGTGGCAATCGGCAACACCAGTTTGCCGGCCAGGGCGCGTTCGTCCAGCAGATCCAGAACCGTCTTCAATCCACCGGAGAATGAGGCTTTGTAGATGGGAGAGGCCACCAGCACGGCATCGGCCGAGTCGACGACTTCGCGCAATTGCTTGGCCGCCGCACCCATGTAGTTGCCGGTGACCAGGTCTTCGGCGGGGAGGTCTCGCAGGCCTAAACGTTGAATGGGGAAGCCTGCGAGATCGAGACGTTGCACGGCAAAATTCAGAAGGGCGGTTGAGCGCGAACGCTCTGCGGGGCTACCCGCGATGGCGAGGATGGTCATGAGGGGAGAGGCCGATGAAACACTCATTCTGTCAGCGATCGGCGGCGATTAGAACGACGAATGCGGCATGAGGTTATGCGGATCGCGCGGCTGTTGACGTGGCGTGCGCGTGCATCACGCGGGCCGCGCCAATCCCAGGTTTTCCCGCAGCGTGCGACCTTCGTAAGCGGTCCGGAACAGTCCGCGGCGCTGAAGTTCTGGTACGACCAGATCGACGAAGTCGTCCAGCCCATCCGGCATGGTGGCCGGGATCACATTGAATCCATCCGCCGCACCGGCGGTGAACCACGCCTCGAGATCATCGGCGATGTCTTCATAGGATCCCACGATGATGCGATGGCCGTGCGAGGCGATGGCAAGTGCAGCGAGATCGCGTAATGAGTAGCCCTCCGTGCGGGCCTTGTTCAGGAGCAGGCGCACGCGGCTTTCGCCGTGGATGCGCAGGCCGGGTTCGGGCACCGGGCCGTCCAGATCGTAGGTCGACAAGTCATAGCCCCACCGGCCCGAGAGCTGCTTGATGCCGGCGGCGATGTCGGTATGTGCTTGCAGATCGGCGAATTTGGCGTGAGCCGCTGCGCGTGTGGCGCCCACGATGGGCATGATGCCCGGAAAGATCAACGGGCCGTCGAAGGTGGGGCGATGGCGTCTGGAGGCGCTGCGCAAGGCGTCGCGATAAGCCAACGCATCTTCGATCGTGTCTTGCGCGGTAAAAGCGACGTCGGCGCTTTTACCAGCCAGATCGATGCCATCCGCTGAAGAACCTGCCTGGAAGATGACCGGATGACCTTGCGGCGGGCGCGACACGTTCAACGGGCCCCTCACTGAGAAATGCACGCCGTCATGGGCCAGTTCGCGCACGCGTGTTTGATCGACGAAGATGCCGCGCTCGCGATCCATCACCAGCGCACCGTCATCCCAGGTATCCCATAGCCCTTTGGCAACCTGCACGAATTCATCCGCGCGCGCGTAGCGTTCGGGATGGCTGAGTAAACCGTCCTGGCTGAAATTCTGCGCGGCGCGATCGGACTGCGATGTGACCACGTTCCATCCTGCGCGGCCGGCGCTCAAGTGATCGAGCGAGGCAAACATGCGCGCGGTATTGAAGGGCTCGGAGAAGGTTGTCGATACCGTTGCGGTCAACCCGATGCGCGACGTCACCAACGACAACGCACTCAGTAGCGTCAATGGCTCAAATCCGCCATTTCGGCCGTTGCCGTTCGGGATCGGGCCAACCAGGCTGTCTGCGAGAAAGAACACGTCGAATAGTCCTGCCTCGGCCTTTTGCGCAGCGGCCATGACGCTGGCGAGATCTTCAGGCGCACCGCGCGCTTCCGCGCGTCGCCAGGCTGCGGGATGGCGGCCCACCGGTTGATGGAAGAAACCCAGGCGGAGCGTGGCGGGGCGCGTCATGCGGCTTTCACCCATTCGCGCACACGGCCCGCGGCGGGATCGCATCCCAGCATCGCGCCCATCAGTTGCTGGGTATAAGGATGAGCAGGGCGGCCAAAGATCTGGTCGCGGTTGCCGTGCTCGACGACGCGGCCGCGTTGCATCACCGCGATGGTGTCGCTCATTGCATACACGCTATCCATGCCGTGCGCGATAAAAAGATAGGTCACATTGAATTCCGGTTGCAGCGATTTCAACAGTTTGAGGATCTGTGCTTGAACCGACACGTCCAGGGCCGATACCGGCTCATCGCACACCACGAGCTTCGGGCGTACCGCAAGTGCGCGCGCAATCCCCACGCGTTGGCGTTGGCCGCCGGAGAGTTCATGGGGATAGTGCGCTGCAAAGGCGGCAGGAAGTTGCACGGCATCGAGCATCTCGCGCGCCACGCTTGCCGCCGCGCGGCCGTCGAGCAGATCGTGCGCGATCACGGGTTCGACCACGATGTCGCCCACGCGCATGCGCGGGTTGAGCGACGCCACGGGATCTTGAAACACCATCTGGATGTGTCGTCCGAATCGAAAACGGGCCCGGTCGTTCAGCCGGGATAGGTTTTCGCCATCGAACACAATGCGTCCCGCATCGGGCTGAATGAGCCCGACGATCGCGCGTGCCAGCGTTGACTTGCCGCTGCCCGATTCGCCCACTACCCCCAGTGTGCGGCCCCGCTCGATCGCGATGCTCACGTTATCCAGCGCCAGCACGGGTTCGTTGGTGGTGCGCCCCGTTGCTGCATAGCGCTGCGTCAGACCTTCGGCCACAAGGAGTGGGTCGGTGAGGCCTGGCAGATCAGGTTCCTGACCCGGTCGCGGGATGCGCGGCGCCAGGTCGATCAGGTGCCGCGTATAGGGGTGGCGCGGCGATTGGAAAACGCGCTGCACGGTATCGCGTTCCACCATTCTTCCTGCCTGCATGACGGCAACGCGGTCGGCGACGTGCGCCACCACCGACAGGTCGTGCGTGATGAACAGCACGCCGATGCGGGATTGCTCGGCCAGTCGCACGATCAGTTTGAGGATCTGCACTTGGACCACGTTGTCGAGCGCGGTCGTGGGCTCATCGGCAATCAGCAAGGATGGCCGTCCCGCCAGCGCAATGGCCAAACCGACGCGTTGGCGCATGCCACCGGAGAGCTGATGCGGATAGGCATCGTGAATACTGGCGGCGCGGGCAATCTCCACCTGGTCGAGGAGATCGATCGCATGCGCCCGCCGCGCGCGCCGCACGATGCCGAGTTTGTATTTCAGCACTTCGCCCACCTGGTCGCCGATCGTCAGTACGGGATTGAGGGCCGACATGGGCTCTTGAAACACCATTCCCACGTGCGACCCGCGCAGTGCCCGCCATTGCGGATTCGACAATGCGCGAATGTCCTGGCCGGCGATCCGGGCTTCGGTTGCGTTGAGCCGAATGCCATTGGGCAACAATCCGAGCGCACTGAGCGCCGTCAGGCTCTTGCCGCTGCCGGATTCGCCGACGAGCGCCACGATTTCATTGGGCAGCACATCAAGGTCGATGTCGCGTACCAGGGTGGTGTGGCGATCGCCGCGTTCGAGCACGAGCGAAGCGCCGCGGTAGTGAAGGATGGGTGTAGTGAGTGGCACGGGCGCGGTCATGACAATCTCGGATCCAAGTGGTCGCGCAGCCAGTTGCCCAGCAGCGTCACGCTCAATACCGTCAGCGTGATGGCCAGGCCCGGGAACGTGGCCACCCACCAACTGGTGGCCAGCGACTGCCGGCCTTCGCTCAGCATCTGCCCCCAGGAGATCGCGGGGGGCTGAATGCCGAAGCCCAGGAAGCTCAGCGACGATTCGGCCAGGATCACCGTGCCCACATTCAGCGCTGCCACAACGACGAACGACGACAGGATATTGGGCAGCACATGACGCAAGACGATGCGCAGGCTGCTGACGCCGCCGATACGGGCGGCCGACACGAACTCCAACGCTTTGACCTGCAATACCTCGGCGCGTACGAGCCTCGCATACGTGACCCAGTTCGTGACGGCAATGACCATGATCAGCGGCACGAGACCGGCGCCGGCGACGAGTGCGACGACGAGCATGAAAAGCATCGTGGGAATGGCGAGCATGGCGTCGATCACGCGCATGATGGCAGTGTCGACCACACCGCCTCGCCATCCCGCGACCAGACCGAGCAGCAAGCCGAGCGCACCGGACAGCACGACAGCGGCCAGGCCCACCACCAGCGAGGTGCGCGCGCCATGAACCAAGCGTGCCAGCACATCGCGGCCTTGGCCGTCGGTGCCCAGGACGTGTTGGATCGAACCCGCGTCGAGCCACACGGGAGGTACGAAGCGCTGCGTGAGGTTGCGCGTGAGCGGATCGGGCAACGGCAAATAGCCGGCAAGCAGGGTAGCCAGTACGATGAGCAGTAGCAGGCTGCCTCCTGCGGCGCCCGCGCGGTGGGCACGCAGCGATTGAAAAACGGTATGGCGGATCACGCCTCGCGTGTCGGCCGGGAGCGTCAGTACGGTGCTCATCCTCAAATCCTTATGCGGGGGTCGATCAGGCGGTAGAGCAGATCGGCGGCAAAATTGATGATCAGGGTCATGATCGTGATCGCGAAGACGGCGATCTGGATGACGGCCATGTCTTTTGTGTAAATCGCTTGCACGATCAACTGGCCCAGACCGGGCCAGGAGAAAACGGTTTCGGTGACGAGCGCGCCTCCCAAAAGGCCAATGGCATGCAGGGCGGTCATCGTGAGCGCGGGGATCAGCGCGTTGCGCAACGCATGCTTGAGCACCACCACATGTTCGGGAATGCCCTTGGCGCGTGCTGTACGCACATAATCCTGGCCCAGCGCCTCGATCATGCTCGAGCGGATGAGTTTGGTCATGTCTGCCGCGAAGCCCAGCCCCAGCGTGACGCAGGGCAAAATCAGGTGCCACCACGTGCCGCTGCCCGATACCGGCAGCACCCGCAGCCAGACGCCGAAGATGAGAATCAGCATGATGCCCACCCAGAAGTTGGGCATGGCTTTGCCCAGCACTGCGGACGCCGACACGATCAGGTCCGATCGGCTATTGCGCCGAACCGCCGCGTAGATACCGGTGGGCAATGCAATCAGAAGCGCAACCAGCAGTGCGCCGCCGGCCAGTTGCAGGGTGGCCGGAATGCGCTCGAGTACCACCGGCAGCGCCGAGGTGCCGTAACGGTACGACACGCCGAAATTGCCGCTCAGGATGTTTTTCATGTATGCCAGATACTGCACATGCCATGGCTGATCGAGCCCCCACGCGGCGACCAGGGCAAGCCGATCTTCTTCGGTGGCATCTTCCGGTACGAGCAGGGCACTCGGGTCGCCCGTGAGATACACCAGAATGAAGACGATCAACGATACGAGATAAAGCACCGGCAGAAATTGTGCGAGTGCGCGCACGACAGGATGCCGCCTCATGCCAAAGAGACGGCTTCGGCGGGAATCATTTCATCGAAGCGGCCCGCAAAGCGGATGCGGTCGCTGATGCCGTAGATCGATTGGGGATAGAGCAGACCGATGCGCACGCGCTGTTCGGCGAGAAGCGTCTGGCCGTCGCGAATGAGCGCGACGCGTTGCGCTTCATCAGTGGCGTTGCGGGCCTGCACACCGAGTCTCTCGAAGGCGGGGTCGACCCAATCGTAGTGCCGATCGAATTTGTCGCGAAACAGCACCGAGCCATCGGTGTACGACCCCATGCCCCACAAATAGAGTTCGCCGAAGGTATCGCTGGTGACCTTGGTGTTGTAGACGGTCCAATCCAGAATTTCGAGCTGCACGGTAAAGCCGGCTTCCTGCAGATAGCCGGCCACCGCTTCCGAGATTTCACGATCCTTCACGTAGCGGCCGCTCGGGCTGCTGAGGCGAATCTTTACGCCGTCGGGAAACCCCGCTTCGGTCAGCAGCGCGCGGGCACGCGCCGGGTCGTAGGGCAGTGGGGCGTCCAGGGATGCGGCATAACCCGGGATCGCCTTCGGAAAGAAGCCGCGGGTGGGGCGGGCGTAGCCCTCGACGACCTGCTTGGCGAGCGCCTCGCGATCGATGGCCAGATCGATCGCTTCGCGAATCTTGGGATGCGAGGTGGGCCAATCCTTGCCGGTTCGAACGTGCAGCGCCAGGTTGCGGGCGATGTCGAATGCCACCACATCGGTGCCGGTGTTGGCCTTGATGCGCGCGATGTCTTCTGGCGGTACATTGACGGCGATATCCACGCCGCCCGTGATGAACTCCGACACCCGCGTGGTCGTTTCGGGGATGGCGCGCACGACCACTTGATCCCATGCCGGGGTGCCGCCCCACCAGTTGGGATTGCGGTCCAGCACGAGCCGGTCGGCCTTGATCCAGGCGTTGTAGCGGTAGGGGCCGGTGCCGATCGGCTGTTTGAAAAACGCTTCCTTGCCGCCGGCTTTCTGGAAAGCCGCGGCAGGCAGAATGGCCGCGCCGTTGCCCACGAATTTATGCAACAGCAGCGTGTCGGGGGCGTCGGTTTCGATCACCACCGTATGGTCGTCGGCCGCAGTCACCTGCACGATGCCACGAAACTTGGCATTGCTGCGCAGCTTCTTGTCGGCCAGCGTGCGCTCGATGGTGAACTTCACATCCCGCGCGGTGAACGGCGCGCCGTCATGCCACGTCACATCGCGGCGCAGCGTGAAGATCCAGCGCTGCGGTGTTTCGGCTTTCCAGGATTGGGCGAGTGCAGGCGTAAACACCAACTCGCCACTGCTGAAGTCTTTGTCGATCAGATAGTCATACAGATTGACCAACGAGGCTTCGGTGCTGTTGTTGCCGTGATCCGCAGGATCGAGCGAAAGGATGTCGTTGCCTTGTGCGATGGTCAGGATCTTGGCGGCGGCCGACCCACCGGGTGCCGCGGCAACGGCGACGCGATCTGACGGCTCGCACGCGGTCAGCCCCAACGGCGCGGCAACGCCCGCAAACAACATCTTGATCAGCGAACGGCGTTGCATTTTCATCTTCACTCTCACCCTATCGGCAGTGCATCTTGCGTGGTCCAAGCTGCGCACAGTAGCGTGATCGCAGCACGCGGCCAAATACCGATTCGGGCTTTCGATATGGGACTTTAGTTATGCAGTTCGAAAGCATAAAAATAGAATGAACGTGTCTTTAGTGCTGGCTTTTCACTGACCTATCATGCCTGGCAAATGAGCGCTTTCAACGATCGCTCACGTTCAGCCACTCTCTGGATATCCGTCATGACTAGCCGCACCGCACCCCATGTTTTGATTATCGGTGGAGGGTTCGCAGGCGTCGCGACCGCGATCCATCTCATCACGCAAGCACGTACGCCATTTGCCCTCACGCTCGTTGAAAGTCGCGCCCAGGTGGGGCGCGGTGTGGCGTACAGCACACGCTACGTCGATCATTTGGTAAACGGGCCTGCCAAGAATTTCTCGCTTTACCCCGACCGGCCTTTGCACCTGGCGGATTGGCTGGCAGCCAATGCGGCGTCAACCGCCTGGTCGCCGGCCGACGGCACCGATTGGCAAGACAGTTTCCCGCCGCGGCATGTGTATGGGGATTATGTGCAGGCCACACTTGCCGCCGCGCTCGATCACGCACCGGTGCGCGTGGATTATCAACGCGTGGTGGGGCGCGCCGTGGATCTGATCGTGGCGGGCGACGGCTACGAAGCCACGTTGGCCGATGGGCGCCGCCTGGTGGCCGATACCGTGGTGCTGGCCACGGGGCTCTTCAATAAAAAACTGTCCCAGTCTTTCGAGGTCGCACCAGCGCTGATCGACGATGGTCGCGTGGTGCAGAACATCTGGGACGAAAAGCCTGCTGCTGCGGCGACGCGCACCGATGGCGACGTGTTGATCGTCGGCTCCGGTTTGTCGGCGCTGGACGCCATGATTCTGGCCGACCGCCAAGGATTCAACGGCCGCTTCGTCAGTCTGTCGCGGCGTGGCCAGTTGGTCCAGCCGCGCGGCAATGTCGAGCCATGGCCGGTCGGGTTGGCGGCGGACGCATTGCCGCGGTCTTTACGGGAGTTGTTGCGCATCGTGCGGCCTGCGCGCCGCGCGATACAACGCAATGGCGATAGCCTGCAGCGCCTGGCGCCGGCGGTTCGGCCTCATGTGCCGGCGCTATGGGCGCAGGCCAGTACGGACGAACGCCGCCGGTTCATCCGGCACCTGCGGCCGTACTGGGAAATCACGCTGCATCGTGCCCCGCCTGTCTCGGCGGCGTGGCTGTCGGCATTGACGGCAAGCGGGCGGCATGACGCACGCACCGGACGCATCAATAAACTTGCGGCCCATGCGTCGGGCGGCGTCGAGGTGACCTGGTTGCCGCGCGGCGCAGACTTGCCGCAGACGTTCGTGGTGGACCGCGTGCTGAACGCAGGCGGATTCGAGTTCGACTGGCAAAAGATCGACGACCCCCTGATTCGCGCGGTGCTGCGTCGGGGGCTGGCGCGCGTGCATGCCACGCGTTTCGGCATCGACCTCGATCCGGCCACCGGTGCATTGTCGAGTCATGGCGTGTTTCGACCGCAATCGCTATACGCCGTAGGGCATCCTGCCCGAGGCGCCGCGTGGGAGTCGAACGCCATCGGCGAACAGGTAGGCGGCGCTCTGAATGCGGCGCGCGCGATTGCTGAAAAACTTGGCGTGCCCGCCTACGCATAGCGATGCGTATCGAAGGCCAGTGATAAGAAAAGATCATTTAGGTCTTTTACCGAACGCACGCGGGCCTGAATACTGTGGGGCTTGTTCCACTTCGCTCCCTGGCTGCGCGCCGATGACCGGCATCGCAGCGATACCGCCATGACACACGCCGCATTGACCGATACCGACCTTCACGCCCGCTTCCAGCCGATCTTCGACCGCATCGCCGAGGGCGCAGCGCAACGCGATCATGACCGCCAGCTTGCCTACGAGCCGGTGCAGTGGCTACGGGAATCGGGCTTTACCGCGCTTCGGGTGCCGCAAGCGTTTGGCGGCCTGGGCGCGTCGATCGAGCAGCTATTCGATTTGCTGATCGCGCTCGGCGAGGCGGATGCCAATCTGCCGCAAATCCTGCGCGCACATTTCGGTTTCGTCGAGCGGCTGTCCGGTGAGTTGCGGGTAGGCGATCCCGCGCCGTGGCTGCGGCGCGTCGCCCAAGGTGACATTTTCGGCAATGCCACCAGCGAAGCAAAAAATACGCAGATCGGGCGCTTCGACACCACGGTGCGTCGCGAGGGCGACGGGTGGCGTTTGAACGGCGAGAAGTTCTACAGTACGGGATCGTTGTACGCGAATTGGGTTCAGGTCGCGGTGCGGGTGGAGGGTGAAGAAAAGTCCACTCGGCAGACGGTGGCGATCATTCCCGCCGATCGGGAGGGCGTGGCGCTGATCGATGATTGGTTCGGCTTCGGTCAACGATTGTCGGCCTCGGGCACGTCGCGTTTCGATAACGTGTGGGTGGAAGACGAACGGATATTCTCGTATGAACGAGGCGCGCCGACATCCATGACCACGCTGTTTCAGCTTTTCCACCTTGCGACGCTGGCGGGCATCGCCCGCGCCATCGAGCGCGACGCTGTGGCTTTCGTCAAGCCGCGTCAACGGGTGTACAGCCATAGCGCCGGCAATACGCCAGCCGAGGATCCGCTTGTACAACAAGTGGTGGGCAAGCTCTCCGCTGCGGCCTTTGTGGCCACGGCTGCTGTGCAGTCTGTCGCGCGCGCGTTGGGTGATGTGGAGCGTGCGCGTCGGCCGGACGGCACCGCTCCGCTCGACTTGCTGACTCGCGTGGAGTTGCTGACCGCACGCGCACAAGTCGGGGTGGTCGATGTGGTGATCGATGCGGCCAGCCGTCTCTTCGACGTGGGCGGTGCATCAGCGTTGTTGGAAGAGCGCCGCTTTGATCGCCATTGGCGCAATGCGCGCACGCTGGCCTCGCACAATCCCACGATCTACAAGGCAAAGCTCTTGGGTGAGCATGCGATCAACGGCACACCGCCGTCGTTCTACTGGTCGGTGGGTCCGAAGGTGGCCGCTTAGCGATCGCCTTGCGCGTCGTATATGTACATGCCTCTTAAGTATTTATCGTGCTGCGTTGCAACTGACAGAATGCAACGCATCGATAACAACCAAGACGAGCGGCTCACATGATTTCGCGCATCACTTTATATTCCCGCTTTCTGTGGGCCGCGATTCTGGCCTTTGGCCTGGCCAGCGGCGCTGCCGTGGCGCAGGACAAACAAAACATTACCGTGGGGATTTCTGTCGGCTCGGCCGATAAGATCTTTACCGTCGTCAAACAAGTGGCGGCCCGCGATGGCTTGAATATCAAGCTCGTCACGTTCAACGATTATCAATTGCCCAACGCGGCGCTCAACGCGGGCGACCTGGATGCCAACGCGTTTCAACACAAGCCCTTCCTCGATGGGCAGATCAAGTCGCGCGGCTTCGACATCGTGCCCGTCGGCTTGACCGTGACCGCACCGCTGGGCTTCTATTCGCGCAAAGTGAAATCGCTCGATGCGCTGCCGCAAGGCGCGTCGGTGGGGATACAAAACGACCCCTCGAATGGCAACCGGGCGCTGTTGCTGTTGCAGGCCAACAAGCTGATCACACTCAAGCCCGAGGCGGTCGAACGCGGCAATGCCACCCTCATCGATGTGGTGGAGAACCCGCGCAAGCTCAAGCTGGTGGCATTGGACGCGGCGCAGTTGCCGCGGTCGTTGGACGATCTGGATGCGGCGTCGATCAACAACGATTACGCCGAACAGGCCGGTTTGGTGCCCGCACGTGACGCCATCGCGCGCGAGGCCGCGAAAGGCCCGTACGCCAACCTGATTGCCGTACGCACGGCCGACAGGGACAAGCCCTGGGTGAAGCGCCTCGTGGCGGCCTATCAATCGCCCGAGGTGCGGGACTACATCGAGAAGGAATTCAAGGGCTCCTTGATTCCTGCGTTTTGACGATGTTGCGCTTCGCCCGCTCGCGTGCCGCCATGTCGTGCATGGTGATGTCGCATTCTTCGACGTCGCTGCCTTTGAGTTCGCTTTCCTCTAATCCGCAAGATCTGTCCGGGCAGCCCGAATGAGTACTGAGATCAGCACACTAGGCCGCGTCGCCACCCCTCACGCGCCAGGCCAATCGGTGATCCGACTGGATGCGGTGAAAAAATCCTTTGCCACCAAGGAAGGCAGATTCGATGCCGTGCGTGGCGTATCGCTCGATATCGCTCAGGGGTCGACGTTCGGCATCATCGGCAAGAGCGGTGCCGGTAAATCGACGTTGCTGCGGCTGATCAACCTGCTGGAGCGTCCCGACGCCGGCACCGTGACGGTTGCCGGCACCGAACTCACCGCTTTGGACAAGCCCGCGTTGCGTGCCGCACGCCAGCAGATCGGCATGATTTTTCAACAGTTCAATCTGCAGCAGAACCTGAGCGTGTTCGAGAACGTGGCGTTTCCGTTGCGTGTGCATGGGCGCGTGGCACGCACGCAGATTGCCGCGCGCGTGCACGAATGCCTGGAGATCGTCGAATTGGCGGACAAGGCCAATAGCTATCCCGCGCAGCTCTCCGGCGGCCAGAAGCAACGCGTGGCGATCGCGCGGGCGTTGGCCAGCGAACCTGCAGTGCTGCTGTGCGATGAGCCCACTTCGGCATTGGATACCGACACTACGCGTTCGGTACTGAGCGTACTGCGCGACGTGAATCGCCGGTTGGGCGTGACGGTGGTGATCGTCACGCACGAGCTCGCGGTGGTGCGGGCATTGTGCCGCCACGTTGCTGTAATGGAAAACGGATTGGTCGTCGAGCAGGCCGAAATCAATGCGCGCAATGTGCGGCTCACCACCTCGTTGGGCCGAGAGCTGTTGCGTGAGTCTATCGATCCTTATGAGGCCGTGGCGTAATGCTGGATAACCTTCTACCTCTGCTGCCGGAGCTCGGCGTGGCCGTAGGCCAAACCTTCCTGATGCTGGGTATCGCTTTGGCCGCATCGATCCTGTTGGGTGGGCCGCTCGGCATCCTGGTGTTTCTCACCAGCCCGGGGCAGTCGCTTGCCCATCCGGTGGTGTTCCGTACCTTGAGCTGGACCGTCAATACCGTGCGGTCATTCCCTTTCATCATTCTTTTGGTCGCGCTGGTGCCCTTTACGCGCATCATCGCCGGCACCTCGATCGGCCCCGTGGCGGCATCGGTGCCGCTGTCTTTTGCCGCGATCCCTTACTTTGCGCGCCTGGTCGAGCAATGCCTGCGAGAGGTGCCGCGCGGTGTGATCGAGGCGGCGCACGCCGCAGGTGCCAGCGAGTTCCAGATCGTCTGGCGCGTCTTGCTGGTGGAAGCTCGCTCCGGGTTGGTGCTGGCGTTGACCGTATTGGCGGTGAGCTTTCTCTCCTATTCGGCGGTGGCCGGGGTGGTGGGCGGGGGCGGCATCGGCGATCTTGCCATCCGGTACGGCTATTACCGCTTTCAGACCGATGTGATGGTCGTCACCGTCGCATTGCTCGTGGTGCTCGTTCAGATTATCCAGGTCGTAGGCAACACCATCGCGCGCCGGCTGGACAAGCGCTGATCGCGCCGTGCACCCGTCATCCAACCCGTTAGCGGATCGGCGCGTTATTCCGCTTGCCGCTACTTCACACGAGGTCTCCCATGCGTTTCCTGCTCAAAACCCTTTTCGCCGCCACGTTGGCGCTCTCGCTCAACGCGGCGTCGTACGCCGCCGATCCGCAGAAGAAGGAGATCGTGTTTGGCGCCACCGCCGGCCCGTATAGCGATCAGATCAAACTGGGCATCAAGCCTATTCTGGAAAAGCAGGGGTACATCGTCAAAGTGGTCGAGTTCAATGACTACGTGCAGCCCAACTTTGCCCTGGCGCAGGGGGCATTGGATGCCAACGCGTTCCAGCATGAGGTTTATCTGAAGAACTTTGCCGGCAAGAACAATCTGCCGTTGAGCGAACTGGTCAAAGTGCCGACGGCGCCCATCGCGATCTACAGCAACAAGCACAAGAGCCTGGATGCCGTGAAGCCCGGTGCGACGGTCGCCGTGCCCAACGATCCCACCAATCAGGCGCGAGCGCTGGTGTTGCTTGAGCAGCTTGGGTGGGTCACGTTGCGTCCGGGGCTCGATCCCCTGCAGGCTTCGGAGAAGGATGTGGTCAACAACATCAAGCAGATCAAGTTGATTCCGTTGGAGGCGGCGCAGTTGCCGCGCTCATTGGACGATACCGATTTCTCGTTTGTGAACGGCAACTTCGCGCTTGCCTCGGGTTTGAAGCTCACGTCTGCATTGGCGCTGGAGAAGATCTCGCCCGTGTATCAGAATCTGGTGGCCGTGCGCACCGCCGATCTCGATAAGCCTTTCGTCAAGGACATCGCGGCGGCCTATCGCTCGCAGGCGTTTCTTGAGGTCACCGAGAAGTCATTCGCAGGCTTCGTGAAGACGGCGGATCAGCAGAAGTTGACGGCGTCGAAATAAGCGAGGGGCTTGCCAAGGCATCGTATCGGCAGGACACTCATCCATCATGACCTCTACGCGACAACTCAAGCTTGGCGCCTTCATGCGCCCCGTCAGCATCCATACCGGTGCTTGGCGTTATCCCGGTGCCTGGCCAGACGCCAATTTCAACTTTGCACATTTGAAGCGTCTGGCGCAGACGCTCGAGCGGGCGCGGTTCGATGCCTTCTTCATGGCGGACCATCTTGCGTTGCTCAACATGCCGGTCGAGGCGTTAAAGCGCAGCCATACCGCCACCTCGTTCGAGCCGTTCACTTTGCTGGCGGCGTTGAGCCAGGCAACCGAGCACATCGGCTTGGTGGCCACTGCCTCGACCACTTTCGACGAACCTTTCCACATTGCGCGGCGTTTCGCTTCGCTGGATCATCTGAGCGGCGGCCGGGCCGGCTGGAACATCGTCACCACCTCCAATCCCGATGCGGCGTTGAACTTCGGGCGCGATACGCATCTGCCCCACGACGCGCGCTATGCGCGGGCCCGGGAGTTCTACGACGTGGTGACGGGACTGTGGGATAGCTGGGCCGACGATGCCTTTGTGCGCGATGCGGAAAGTGGCATCTATTTCGACCCTGAAAAACTGCATACGCTGAATCACAAAGAGACGCATCTGCAGGTGCGCGGCCCCCTGCATATTGCAAGGCCGCCGCAGGGATGGCCCGTGATCGTGCAGGCCGGCGCGTCCGAGCCGGGACGGCAACTGGCAGCAGAAACGGCCGAAGTGGTGTTTGCCGCGCACGGCACGCTCGAAGAGGGGCAGCGCTTTTATGCGGACGTCAAACGGCGCATGACGGCTTTGGGACGCCACCGCGATCATTTGAAGATCTTGCCCGGCGCTTTCGTGGTGGTGGGCGATACGGTGGAAGAAGCGCGGGCGATTCGCGCCAAACTCGACAGCCTCGTGCATGAAGCCAGCGCGATCGCATCGCTATCGATTGCATTGGGCACCGACGCCAGCCGCTTCGATCCCGATGGCTATTTGCCCGACATCCCTGAAAGCAACGCGAGCAAGAGTGGCCGCGAGCGGGCGATCGCCTTGGCCGCGCGCGAACATTTGACGGTGCGCCAGTTGGCGCAGCGCATGGGCGGCTATGCCGGCCTGGCGTTCGTGGGCACGGCCCAGACCATTGCCGACGAGATGCAGGAATGGTTGGAAACCGAGGGGTCGGATGGATTCAACATCATGTTCCCGTGGCTACCCGGCGGGCTGGATGCGTTCGTGGACAAGGTGGTGCCCGAGTTGCAGCGGCGCGGCATTTTTCGGCGCGAATACGAAGGCCCCACATTGCGGGACAACCTGGGGCTGCCCCGCCCGGAGAACCGTTTCTTCAAGTCGTAAAGCCGTCGAGCTCGCCGTGCACGCATTGGGCCAGCAGCCCGATTTCCCAGTCGAGATACCGGCGTGCTGCATCGAGGTTGCCGTCGTGGCGGTCATGCACGAAGAAGAGATAATCGATCGCATCGCCATCGGCGGGCACGTCGGGCGATGCGGCCGTGGGCAGGCCGGCATCGTGCCAATGCGATGCCGTGGTCCATGCCACATCGTTCACACCGCTGGCCCTCAGATCCACGGCCGCCAAGGCTGCGGTCGCAGCAGTATCGGCAATCAGCAAGACGCGAGCGGTACCGTGCGGCACAGCGTGCACGAGAACGGGGCGAATCGACCAGACAGCACCTTCCGGATGCGATTGGCGATAAGCGGTGCTCGAGCGCACATCGATGACGGTGGCGGCGTGCGATCGGTACGTGCGTAGCGCATCGCCCGCGAGCGCGTCACCCGGTGTCTGCGTGAGCACCCGGTGTGCGGCGTCCGTGAGCGGCGTGGCACGCGAGATCGGCGCACGAACGCCGTCGGCGACCACTGCCGCTTCAAAGCCCAACTGACTCAGCCAGCTTGCCGCGACGGCCGCACGCGGATCGTATTCGCCGTTGTCCACCAGGATCACCCGGGCGTGACGCACGCCGATGGTGTGGTCGGTGGCCTGTACGAGTTGACCTCCCGGCGCGTGGACGGCGCCGAGGAGGGTGGTGGCGGCAAATTCCTCTGCCGTGCGCACATCGATCAGATACGTGGTGCGGGCGGGGTCCTCCAGCCAGCGTTGCGCCGTCTCGGAGGTCAGGCGGGCGACGTCGTGACGCTCGGCCAGCAGGCGTGCCGCGGCGTCGATCTGGCGTTGCGCGCGCTCGGGCTGGACGTCAGGCGGCACGCGGGTGCTGCCATGCTCCAACGTCAGGCCGGCAAGGGCCCAGCCTTGGGTACCGTTTTCAAGCGCAACGATCGGGTTGGTCACGCCCAGGTTGCGCAGCGTTTGCGCGCCGATGATGCTGCGCGTGCGGCCGGCGCAATGCACCACGATCGGCACATCGGGATCGGTAACCACGCTGCCCAGTCGCAGTCCAAGCTCGCCATTCGGAATCGGGATGGCTCCGGGGATGGTCATTTTGCGATGCTCGGCAAGTGTGCGGCCATCGATCAGCACCAGCGGTTCGCCGGCTGACTGACGGCGCGCAAGTTCGGTTGCCGAAATATGCGGCGTGTCGTATGCGTGCTCCGCCCATTCGCCAAACGTTTTCGATGGCAGATTCACGCCTTTGAACAGCGTGAATCCGGCCGCTTGCCACGCGGGGGCGCCGCCCGTCAGGATGGCAACCGCGGTATAGCCCAGACCGCGTAACCGTTCGGCGGCGAGTGTGGCGATGCTGTCGGCGTCATCGAACACGACTGTGCGGACGTCCGCGCGCGGCACAAGCAGCGGCGCCACGCGTTCGAGCTGACTATAAGGTGCACTCACTGCGAAGAACGGATGGCCTTCGCCGTACTGACCGAACTCGCGCACATCGAGCAGCGCGATTTCCTGGCCGTCTTGCAGCCAACTCTGCAACTGCTCAGGCGTGACGGTGGCCGGAAACGCGGCGGCGGTAGTGGGATGGGCGGGGGCTCCACCCAAATCGGTGGTGGAAGAGAAAGCCAGTGTCATAGTGGATTCCAATGGGTGGGGATGCGAGGTCTGGGCTTGGGCTCAGCGTGCCGACAGGTTCCATTCGTCGTCCCAGACCTGCACGCTGTGGCCGGGTGAAACCTCGCGGTAGGTGCGCTGAGGCGGCGTGTAATCGAGCGGTCGCAAGGGGTTTCGGATCTCATCGCGTGAAGGCGGGCGGCGTTGATAGCGGCGTGCCGGATCGGGCACCGGCACGGCGGCCATCAGACGCTGGGTGTAGGGATGCTGCGGGTTTTCGAACACGGCGCGGCGCGGGCCGATCTCGACGATTTCGCCGAGATACATGACCGCCACGCGATGCGCCACGCGTTCGACAATGGCGATATCGTGCGAAATGAATACGTAGGCGAGTCCCATCCGCGCCTGCAGGTCGAGCATCAGATTGACGACCTGCGCCTTGGTCGACACGTCCAGCGCAGACACGGATTCGTCGGCCACGATCAAACCCGGCTCGAGTCCCAAGGCGCGTGCGATGCACAGACGCTGGCGTTGACCGCCCGAGAATTCATGCGGATAGCGGTGCGCCATATCGGCGTTCAGGCCCACGTTTTCAAGCAACTCGCTCACGCGCGCCGCGACGTGCCGGCGCGTCTGCAGGCCATGCGCCAATAGCGGTTCGGCGATGGACGCCCCGACGGTCTGGCGGGGGTTGAGGCTGGCGAAGGGATCCTGGAAGATGATCTGCACGCGCTTTCTCAATGTGCGCAAGGTGTCGGCATCCACGCGATGCACGTCCAGGCCATCGATGAGCACCGACCCCGAGGTGGGCGTGTTCAAACCGACAATGCTGCGTCCGATGGTGGATTTGCCGCATCCCGATTCTCCAACGAGCCCGAGCGTCTCGCCGGGTTGCAGCGTGAACGATACGCTTTCGACCGCGTGAACGCGACCGCGCACGCGCCCGAAGAATCCGGCCCGGGTATCGAAGCGGGTGCATACCGCGCGCACTTCCAGGATGGGTTTGGCGATACGGTCGACCGTATCGCGGCGTGCGGCATCGGTGACGGCTTGCCCGGTGTCGGGATCGACAACCGGAAACGGTAGCGGCGTCGCATGGGCGGCCATGTCGCCCAGCCTGGGGATGGCGGCGAGCAAGGCGCGCGTATAAGGCTGGCCGGGCGCTGTGAATAAGGTCGTCGTGGCATTCGCTTCGATGTGGCGGCCGCGATACATCACGATGGTGCGGTCGGCCACTTCGGCAACCACACCCATGTCGTGCGTGATGAAGAGGACGGCAGTCTGTGCCTCTTGCTGCAGTTCCTTGATCAAGTCCAGGATTTGCGCCTGAATGGTCACGTCCAGCGCGGTGGTGGGCTCATCGGCGATCAGCAGCGCGGGCCGGCACGCCAGCGCCATGGCGATCATCGCGCGCTGCCGCATGCCGCCCGAGAAGCGATGGGGATAGTCGCCAAAGCGCGCGGTGGCCCCCGGGATGCGCACGCGATCCAGCAGCCGGATGGCTTCGGCGCGGGCCTGGGCGCGCGACATCCCGCGATGGCTGATCAACGATTCTGATATCTGATAGCCGATCGTGAGCACCGGGTTCAGGCTCGTCATCGGCTCCTGGAAGATCATGCCGATGTGGTTGCCACGCACGCGCTGCATGGCCTCCTCGGTAAGCGTCAGGAGTTCTTTGCCGCCGAAGCGCACGCTGCCGGACATTCTGCCGAAACGCGGGTCGATCAACCGCATGATCGATAACGCCGTCACGCTTTTGCCGGAACCGGATTCGCCCACGATGGCGACGGTTTCGGAGGGGTGGATATCGAACGAGACGTCCTGCACCACGGGCTGCCAGCGATCCGCCAGTTTGAATTCGGTCGTCAGACCCCTTACGGCCAGCGTGGGCGCGGCTGTTCCGACCACGGGGCCTGCGGCATCGAGGGCGGCATCATCACGTGCGTGCGGTTCGCGTGCGCTGGAGGACGGCGAACGGTGGAGCGCCAGGCCTGCGGCGGGTGCGGTCATGGGAGAGCTACCGGATAAGGATGCATCATCGATCGATACGGGGGTTCAGGACGCGGTTCAGACCGTTGCCCAGTGCGGTCACGGCGAGCACGGTCAATACGATCGCCAGGCCGGGAATCGCGGTGATGTACCAAGCCGTGCGCAATACCTGGCGGCCGCTGCCGACCATGCTGCCCCACGACATGACGTTGGGGTCGCCCAGGCCGAGGAAGGACAACGCGGCTTCGGTGAGGATGGCGCCGCCCGCGAGCAACGTGCCGGTAACGATGGCGGGCGATATCGCATTCAGCAGAATGTGCCGGCCGACGATACTCAGCGGGCGAATGCCCATGGCGTATGCCGCCTGCACATATTCGCTCTCACGGATCCGCAAGGTCTCGGCGCGGATCAAACGTGCGGTCTGCGTCCAGCTCGTCAGGCCGATCGCGAGCACGATGCTGACGATGGACGGCTGCAGAATGGCCACGATCGTGACCACGAACACCAGCGGCGGCATGGTTTGGAATAGCTCGGTAAGCCGCATCAACACGTGATCCACCCATTTGCCGTAATAGCCTGCGGTAATGCCGACCGCGATGCCGACGGCGGTGGAAAGCGTGGCGGCGATCAGACCCACCAGCAGCGAAACGCGCGCGCCATAGATGACGCCCGTGAGAATGTCGCGGCCGAGCATGTCGGTACCCAGCGGAAAGCGCGCATCGGTGCCGGGCCACAGAAAAGGGGGGCCGGCCATGGCGAAGGCGTCCTGCCGGAACAACCAGGGGGCGAAGGCGGCGACGATTGCGGCCAGCCCCAGCCCGACGAGCGATAACAGGGCGGCGCGGTCGCGCGAGAAACGGTTGAACGAAAGTTTGAAGGCACTCATTGCAATTCGATCCGCGGATCCAGCACCGCATAAAGCACGTCGGTGACGATGTTGGCCACGATCACCAGCAGCGAGGTGCAGAAGAGAATGCCCAGCAGCAGATTCAGATCGCGTTGCATCACGGCGTCGAAGGCCAGCCGGCCCATGCCGGGCCAGGCGAATACCGTTTCCACCACGACCGAGCCGCCGATCAACGCGCCGATCTGCATGCCGGTAACGGTCAACACCGGCAGCAGCGCATTGCGCAGCACGTGCACGGTGGTCACTCGCCGGGCGCTGAGTCCCTTTGCGTGCGCGGTTCTGACATAGTCCATGCGCTGCACGTCCTGAACGGCGGTATGCGTGAGCCGGGCGTAGATCGCTACGTAAAAAATCGCGAGCGTGGCAACCGGCATGACCATGTGACGAAAGAGGTCGGCTGCGAACGCCCAGCCTTCATACTCGGCATCGAGATCGTAGATGCCACCGGTGGGAAGCCATTTGAGTTCGATCGAAAACAGCACGATCATCATCAAGCCCACCCAGAAGAGCGGGGTGGCAAAACCGATGGTGGTGGCGATCGATGCCGCGCGGCTTGCCCAGCGGCGTCGGGTCACGGCGCTGAACCATCCGAGCGCCACGCCCAGGACTGCGGCAACCAGAAGGCTGCTGCCCACCAGCAGCAGGGTGGCCGGCAGCCGGGCAAGGATCAGATCGACGACCCCGGCGCCGTTGCGAAACGAAAACCCCAGATCGAACGACAGGATTTTTTCGTAGTAGTGCAGCAGTTGCAGCCATACCGGTTCGTCGGTGCCGAACTGCTGCCGCAACGCGGCCATGTATTCGGGCGTGGCCGCGCCCGCTTCGCCCGCCATGACATCCGCCAGGTCGCCAGGCGCCAGCCGCAGCAGAAAGAAATTCGCCAGAATGATCAGAAAGGCAACCGGCAACACCTGCAGCAGCCGGCCGATCAGATAGCGCAGGTGTCGCATGAAGGCGTCCTATTCCTTTGTCAGCCAGACGGTGCTCAACGCTTTCGCGTAACCGTCGCGGGCAATGCTCAATCCCTGCAGGCGTTTGGAGACCACGCTGAAGTGCTGGATCTCGAGCAGATTGACGGATGGCAGCTCTTCCTGCGCGATGGTCTGAAATTCGACCATCAACGCGCGTCGTTTGGCCGGATCGTTTTCGGTAAAGCTCGCTTCGATCACCTTGTCGATGGCGGGATTGACGTAGCCCGGGCCGTTCGACCAGGCGACGCCCTTGAGGATCGATTTGCTCCAGTAACGGCGCAGCACGCCGAACTGCGGATCGGCGCTCGAGTTGTAGTAAGTGCTGTAGGTGTCGAAGTCGCGCTCGCCGTAAATCTGCCGCAGGAACGGCGCCAGATCGAGGTTGACCAACTGAAGATCGATGCCGACCTGACGCAGCGATTCGCGCAGGAACTCACCGGCACGCTTGAACAGGTCGCCGTACGGCATCGTGTAGTGATTGATGCGCAGTCGTATCCCGTTGGCATCGGGCTTGAGTCCCGCCTCGTCCAGCAGGCGCTGCGCGCGCGCCGGGTCGAAGGGATATTGCTTGACATCGGCGGTGTAGAGCTCGGCGTGCGAGGCCGGAATCGGGCCGGTGGCGGCTTTCGCAAAGCCGTACCAGACCTTCTCGGCCAAGGCCTGGCGGTCGATGGCGTGCGCGAACGCCTCGCGCACGCGTTTGTCCTTGAACGTCGGGCGATCGAGGTTGAAATCGAGGAAGAACACGGGCACGAACGTACCGTAGCCGCCGGTCTCGATTCGAATCGACGGCACTTGCTTCAGGCGCGCCACGTCGGCAGGCGGCACAGCGCTGAATGGGGCATAGTGCACCTCACCGGCTTCGAGCGCCGCGGCGCGTGCGCCCGGATCGGGAATCGTGCGAAAGCGGATGCGGTTGATATAGGACTGGCTTTTGTCCCAATAGTCTGGATTGCGTTCCAGCAGCACGAACTCGCCGCGGCGCCATTCCTTGAATACGTACGGCCCGGTACCGACGAGCTTGACGTTCCATGGGCTGGTCAACGGCGACGACCCTTCGTACAAGTGACGCGGCAGGATGGGTGCTTCGGCGCTGGACAGCACCGACCAGATCGCGGGCGACGGCTCGGAGAGCCGAAAGATGGCGGTATGCGCATCGGGCGTGTCCACCGCTTCGACTGCTTTGTAGGCAGTGCCGGCCCGCGGATTGACCTTCCGCGTCACTTCCAGCACGGTGTACTGCACATCCGCCGATGTAAAAGGTTTGCCATCGTGCCATGTCACGTCGCGCCGCAGCTTGAAGGTGATGGTCTTCCCATCTGGTGAGGCTTCCCAACTCTCGGCCAATGCCGGGATCGGCTTGAAATTGTCGTCGTAGGCCACCAGCCCTTCGACCACCTGCGCCGCGAGGATGCCGGCCGTGTTCGAATTGAACAGAAAGCTCGACGGTTCCGGTTCGAGGTTGACAATCAGGGTGCCGCCGCGCTGGATCTCGGCGCTCCACGCAAGGGGCGAATAGAGCGCCGCAGCGCCCAGAGTGCCAAGGGATGCGCCAATGAAGTGGCGTCGGCTGATGCTCATGTACTGCTCCGATCGATAAGGAAAATGCGGTTGCTACCTGCACCGACAGCGGGACGACGGAATGTCATGCTCGTGGCGAGCGCGGCAACCCGTGGGATGGTCTGGTCTACGTCGTTGCGGCCAGTGGCTTGGCCGAGGGTGTTTCAAAAGCTGATGACGCACTGGGAGCAGCGGGTTGCGCCACGCGCAACCCGGCGGCATGCATCAAAGGCAAAACGGATTCGGCGAAGTGCTCGAGATCGGCCGCGAAATCGTAGAACGTGATTTGCACACCATCGCAACCCGCCGCCTTCAACTTCAGGAAGCCGTCGACGATCTGTTGCGGGCTGCCCACCAGATGCAGGTTGCCGCCAATGGCACGGTGCAGGCGGCGCTGGCCTTTCCAGGCTTGGGCGTCGCCGCGGCGGCCGTGGTCGGCGAAGCCTTCGACGGCGGCCTCGTCGGCCGCGCCCTCGATGGCGTCACGATACGCAATGGCTTCGGCTTCGGTCGCGCGGCAAATCACCATCGGGTTGATGATGGTGCGAATGCTGCGCCCGGCGCGTGCGGCTTCGGCGCGGATGTTCGCGATATGCGCCGGCAGGCTGGCTTCGGCATCGGCAAGTTGATTGCCGGCGGGGCTGGTGATGAACATCAGATCGGAATGTTTGACGCCGTAGGCCACGCCCGCCGGCGAGCCGCTGGCATTGACGAGGATGGGTCGGCCGTAGTTCGGCTTGGGCGTGATGTAGGCATCTTCCATGGCCCAGAAGGGGCCGTCGACCGTCAGATTCTCGCGTGCGGTCCACAGTTGCTTCAGTCGTTGCACAAACACGTCGGCCATCTCGTACCGGCGGTCGTGCTCCACCTTTTTCATGCCGAACATCGCGGGCTCGCGTTCCGCATAGCCGGTGACCACGTTGATGCCCCATCGCCCGCCGGAGATGTGATCCAGCGTAGCGCCGAACTTGGCCAGATGCACCGGATGCCAGGGACCGTACAGCACGTGCAGGGTGGAGATCAGCAGAATGCGTGACGTGATGCTGGCGAGTGCCGCCGTGGTCATAAAGGCATCCAGCGACGTCTCGCGGTATTTCAGATCGCCGCCATATCCGCCTTTGCTGGTCCACTGCGCGAGACCAAAGACGAGATCGAAGCCCAGCGCCTCTGCGCGTTGCGTCAACGCGGCGTTGTAGTCGTACGTCCATGTGGTCGAGCGCGGCAGATGCGACGGGGTCCAGCCGCCATCCTGAATCGGCAGGAACAGGCCAAGGATGAAGGGCTGGGCAAGTACCCGCGACAACGGACTATCGGGGTGATCGGCGGGTGAGGCATCCGCGGCGGAGAGGCCCGCCACGGGGTCGTGCACGGTCGGAAAATTCGGAGTGTTGGCTGCCATGAGGGATCGATGTCCTTTTTTTCATGGTACCGACGCATGCCCAGATCGAAACGACTGCTTTGCGATAACTAAATAACCGAGTGGCGGACGCGCCGTTACGCCACAACCGCATTCGCGGCCACAGCCGCACCCAAAAACGACAGCACCTCGTGCCACGAGGCACGGTTGGCGTGCGCGTTCGCGACCGGCGTGCCGCCACCGGTGAGCACGATGCCGGACACGGGATGGGCGCGCGCGATCTGCGTGGTTGGCACGTGCGGCGCCTGCAAGGCATGGCCGGCCTCCGGATAGTCGACATGCTTGACCGCATGCGCATGGCCGGCATCTTGCAACCGTTGCGCCACCTCTCGGGCATAGCGCGACGAGGGCCAGTAGCCGTCGTCGCCGGCGGAAAGCAACAGCACCGGTCCGGCGATACGCTCCACCGCAATTCGCGCCCGATTGACCGCGGCGGCATCTTCCTGCGCGCGCACGAAGGCTTGTGCCTGACGCCGCGGCTCAGGGAGGGCGTCCACGATCGACCAGTCTTGTGCAGCATTGTTTTCCCAGACGTGCGCGACCGGCTTGCCGCCTAGCGTCCAGGCCGGCTTGAAACGCCCGTCGCCGGGCCGGCCGGCGTTGAGCACGCCGTGCACGACCGAGCTGGGCACATAGGCCACTACAGCGGAAACGGCATGCGGGAAGGTGCTGCCCAACAGCAGCGAGAGCTCGCCGCCGCGCGAATGGCCGCTGACGGCGACGAAGTTACCGGCGGGCTTGACGGTATGCCGCAGCCACACCAAGGCGCGTTCGAAGTATTCAAGCGGAATCTCGGATAGATATGCCGGCAGGCCGGGTGCGCCGAAGTACCCCAACGCGAGCGCGGCATAGCCATGCGAGGCAAACAATGCGGCACGGGCTTCGTTCACGCCGCCGCCGGATCCGTTCAGCACCACGATGGCCGGATGCGGACCAGATCCCGAAGGCAGGTAAAGGGCGCCCACCAGGCCGCCGTCATCAAGCGCGACCCGTGTCACACCGTCGGCCACGTAACGCTGCTCGAGAATGGCAGTGGCGGCGTTGCCGTCGTCGTCGTGCGCGGCGAGCCACACCGTGATGCGTTCCGCGGGTCCTTTTGATGCCGGTCCGCTGAACGCCGCTGCGGCATCCGGTGTTTGCAGTGTTTGCGACCACAACGGTCCTTGGCTCTCTACGCCCTGGTAATCGCCTGACACTGGCGCCTGCTCGGCGATGGCGATGTTGCCGCGCGAGTCGGCAACATAGCGGTTCTTGCTCTGCCAGACGGTGTCGTCCGCTTGCCTCGAGGTGGCCGTCAGCGTGACGTGCGCGCCTGCTGAGAAGCCGGTGAGTGTGATGATGCGATCGACATCGATGAGCGCGCTGCTGGGGGAGAGGGTGATGGCGGCGGACATGAGATTTCCATTAGCAAAACAAGCTTTGCACGCTATGCCGTGCACGCCATTCGCACAACGAACTTCGCGTCATAAGGATTCGTGCTGCAGGCCATATGAGCCGCAGCGCGATATCCGGCGGGCTTTAAGCCCGGAAGAAATAAGCAGATGGCGAATCGGTCGTTCGTGTCGCTGCACGGCACCGATATCCTTCGTTCAACCCTGCTGTGCTCATAAGGATATTCCTCATCATGTTCAATATTTTGACTTCCAGACTGGCGTGCGTGAGCGCGGCGGCGCTGTCGCTACTGGCCGGTGGCGCCGCTCACGCGGCCGACACGGTAACGGTGGCGCTTGCCGTGCCGCTCACGGTATCGAGCGGCGGCGTATACGGTCTGGGAAAAGACCTCGGTTATTTCGAGGCTGAGAACATCGACGTCAAGACGATCGCGTTTCAAGGCGCCGGCGCGCTGCTGCCTCAGGTTGCCGCCAAGAAAGTGACGATCGGGCTGCCGTTGCCCGAAACCGTGCTCGCCAGCTATGAGACCGGCAAGACGCCGCTGCCGGTGACATATTTCTATAACGCCATCCCCGCCAACGAGCTCGAGCTGGCGGTACTGGCCGACGGTCCGATCAAGACCATCGCCGATTTGAAGGGGAAGAAGATTGGCGTTGGCGCCTTGACGTGGGGCACGATACCTTCCACGCGCGCCCTGCTGCGCCAGGAAAACCTGACGCCCGGTAAGGACGTGGATATCGTGGCCGTTGGCGTGCTGGGGTCGGGCTTTCTGGCGTTGAAGGAAGGACGTGTGGACGCGTTGAACTACAACAGCAGCTGGACCGCCATGCTGGAGCAGACCGGCACCAAGGTGCATCGTTTGCCGTATCCGCCGGTGTTCCAGAAGATCAACAGCAACGGTTTCCTGGCGCATGAAGACACCGTCAGGGACAATCCCCAGTTGCTGGCACGCTTCGGCCGCGCCTATACCAAGGCCGTGATTGCATGTGACGCCAATCCGCGTCTGTGCGTGGAAACGTTCTGGAAATACCAACCGGAGGCCAAGCCAAAGGATGGTGATGCCGATAAGCAGTTGCAAGACGCGATCACACTGGTCAAAAAGCGCATGGACAGTACCTTGCGGCGCCAGGATGGCAGCACGCGCGTGGCAGGAGAGTTCGATGTGCCCGTCATCAAATCGTTTGTGACGGCCATGCACGAAGCGGGTGAATTCAACACCGCGAATATCCCGGTGGACACGATCTTCAGCAATGCGCTGGTGCCGGAGTTCTCGCGCTTCGATGTTGCTGCCGTACAAGCCCAGGCGAAGGCCGCGAAGTGAGCGGTCCGGCTCCCGCAGTGCTGCATACCGGACACGCCGCCGCACCGGCCATGCTGCACGTCGATCATGTGTCGGTCACATACAAAACGCGGCGCGGTGCGATCGACGCGGTATCCGACGTGACCCTGACGATCGCCGATGGCGAGTTCGTCACCATTCTGGGGCCGTCGGGTTGCGGCAAGTCGACGCTGCTGAAGTTGGCGGCCGGGCTGTTGCAGCCCAGCCGTGGCCACCTCGATGTGGCCGGTCAGCGTATTTCGGGGCCGAGCCGGGACATCGGCGTGGCGTTTCAAAAGCCCACGTTGCTGCCGTGGCGCACGGTACTGGACAACGTGCTGTTGCCCAGTGAGACGGTGGGGCTGATCACGCCCGAAGCCATCGAGCGGGCGCGGGCGTTGCTCAAGGTGGTCGGCCTGGCGGATTTCGCCGATAACTATCCGAATGAGTTGTCTGGCGGCATGCAGCAACGCGTAGGCCTCGCGCGCATGCTGCAACGGGATCCCAAGCTCTTGTTGATGGATGAGCCGTTTGCCGCGCTCGATGCGATGACGCGCGAGGCGTTGACGCTCGAGTTGCAGCGGATCTGGATGCGCGATCGCAAATCGGTGCTCTTCATCACGCACAGCATTCCGGAAGCTGTATTGCTGTCGGACCGGGTCCTTGTGATGTCGGCACGACCCGGGCGCGTGGTCGAGGATTTTGCCGTCGACCTGCCGCGGCCCCGCACGTTGGAAACGCTGACTGAGCCCGCATTCGTCGCCGCCACGCAGCACCTGCGCCGTCACTTCATAAGCTGAATCATGCAACGCCTCACGTCTATCCTGTATCCGCTCGGCACCCTGGCCGTCGTGCTCCTGATCTGGCATTTTTCCGTGGTGCTGCTCAAGGTCCCCGACTACATCCTCACCACGCCGGGAGCGGTGTTCAGCGCCTTGGTGGGTACGTTCGCCGATGGCACGATCTGGCGCCACATCGAATACACCGTCTCGGCGACCTTGATCGGCTATGTGATTGGCAGCGTGCTGGCCCTGATTTTGGGCGCGGCGCTGGCCGAATCGCGCACGTTCGAGAAGTTCGTGTATCCCTTGCTGGTGGCGATTCAGGCTACACCCAAGGTGGCGCTGGCGCCGTTGATCCTGGTGTGGTTCGGCTTCGGTATCGCCTCCAAGGTGGTGCTGGTGGTGCTGATCTGCTTCTTCCCGTTGTTCATCAACACCATCGTGGGGATTCGCCGGGTCGACCCCGACCTCATCGGCGCCTGCCGCGCATTCTCGGCGTCGCGCTGGTACGTGTTTCGCTACGTCAAACTGCCGGCGGCCGCCGGCGACATCTTCGCCGGATTGCAGATCGGCGTGTCGTTGGCATTGATCGGCACCGTGGTGGGTGAGCTGGTGTCGTCCGAGGCGGGGCTCGGCTACCTGATCGGTTCGGCGGCGGTCAACCTCAACGTGAGCCTGATGTTTGCAGGTGTGATTCTGCTCGCGGCGTTCGGCATCGCGGGCGCGCAACTCGTGCGTTGGGCGCATCGCAAGGTGGTGTTCTGGGAAGCGAACAACGATGTGGATACCCGTATCGGCACCTGATCAGTTTGCGTCTTAGCTTAGGCCGAATCGATTGTTTGCGCGGCTCCCGCAGCACGCCAGAATAAGCGCTGGCATTGTTCGGGAGCAGCGATCGTGGCGTTAGAAATGAACTGGTATCTCCCCTCGCACGGGGATTTCCATGGCCTGACCAACAACAAGCTTGGTGCTTCTGGCGCGGCGCGCGAGAACACCCCCGGCTACCTGGCTCAGACGGCGCGAGCCATCGAATATGCGGGTTTCAACGCCATTTTGATTCCGACGGGACCCACCTGCCACGATGCGTGGGTCGTTGCTGCCGCACTGTCGCAAGTGACCACGCGGTTGAAGTTTCTGGTGGCGTTTCGCCCCGGCTTCGTACAGCCGGCGTTTGCCGCTCAATCGGCGCAGACGCTTCAACGCCTCTCGAATAATCGATTGCTGCTCAACGTGGTGACGGGCGGCAGCTCCGATGAACAAAAGGGCTACGGCGACTTTCTCGATCACGATCAACGCTACGCCCGCACGGGCGAGTTTCTGGATATCGTGCGCCAACTGTGGACGCGTCGCGATGTGGATTACGACGGCGAGCACTACACGCTGCGCGATGCGGGTCTGGTACGGGCGATCGGCGATCATGCGCCGCCCCTGTACTTCGGTGGTGCATCGCCCGCTGCCGAACAGGTTGCCGCACGCTACAGCGACACCTATCTGCTGTGGGGCGAACCACCCGACATGGTGCGCGACCGCATTGCCCGCACGACGGAACTGGCCGCCGAATTCGGACGCACGCTGCGGTATGGTTTTCGCGCGCACATTATCGCGCGAGATACGGAAGCCCAGGCGTGGGAAGAGGCCGATCGACTGCTGCGCGAGGTGCCCAAGGCGGCCATCGAGCAAGCCCAGCGCAGCCTGCGGCAAAGCGAATCGGTAGGGCAGGCGCGCATGGTGGGTCTGCATGCCAACAAGACCATCAATTCGGTACGCGACCTCGAGGTCTATCCCAACCTGTGGGCGGGCGTCGGCCTGGTGCGCGGTGGAGCCGGCACGGCTTTCGTCGGCAGTCATCGGCAGGTGGCCGAGCGCATCGAAGAGTTCCATAGCCTGGGGCTGGATAGCTTCATTCTTTCCGGTTATCCCAATCTGGAAGAATCGTTGAGGGTGGGCGAGGAAGTGCTGCCGCTCTTGAAGAAGAACATCTCACCCTATGCCGCTCCTGTGCGCGCGGTCGCTTGAACGAGGTCACATCATGAGTCTGGAATTCAATTGGGTGCTGCCCACATCGGGTGATGGTCACGGCCGGTTCGAAGCCGCCGAGCGCAACGGGTTGGCGGCGTTTCGCTATGAGCGGCGCGAAGCCGAGCCGGAGTATCTGGTGCAGGTTGCACAGGCCGCCGAGTGGGCGGGCTTCAACGCCGCGATCTTGCCGGGCGGTCCGGCGTTCGACGACGGCTGGCTTACTGCCGCGGCACTGGCGCAATCGACCACGTCACTGAAATTTCTCGTCGATGTGGAGCCGGGCATTGAGCTGCCGGCATACACCGCGCAGAAGGTGGCCACGTTGCAAACCTTCACGGCCAATCGGCTGCTTCTGCGGTTGGCGCAACCGGCTCCCGCAGCGCAGTATGCCGGCTACGGCGACTTCGAGCCGGCGGTGTCGCGTCAACAGCGTTCTGCCGAGTTTCTCCGCGTATTGCGGGAGGTATGGTCCGGACCGGGTCGCGACTTCAATGGCGAGCATTATCACGTGCGCCAAGGGGGATTGACGACGCCGCTCGAAGTGCAGCCGGGAATCTATCTGGATGCAGTGGCGGTGGCCGACGAAGCGCTGCTCGCACCGCACGCCGGCGTCTATGTGTTTACCAATGAAACGCCGGAAGACGTGGCGCAGGCGGTCGCACGGCTTCGCAAGATCGACCGGCCGTCGGGAACGCCGCTGCGATTTGGGCTGCGCGCGCAGATCACTGCACGGGCTTCGGAAAGCGATGCGCAGAGCAGGGCGCGCAGCCTGCAAAGCACAGGGCCTTTGACGGAGGTGACGAAAACGGGCACCCGGCCCACACACGCCATTCATCTCGTGGGTAGCTATGCTCAGGTGGCGGCGACATTGCGCGCCTACGCCGATGCGGGTGTGACAAGCTTCGCACTCTCCGCGCCGCCCCATCTTGAAGAGGCGTTTCGAACGGGTGAGAATATATTGCCGCTGTTGCATTGAACGGATCCTGGCGTTGCGAGCCTGCGGCGTCAGGATCGGATCGATGCGGTCTCCTTCTTCCGGCCTGGTGCCGGAATTTTTTTGCGCTAAGCGGCCGCCGCCAGCGCAGCGCGTCCGGCGGTGCCGCGAATGAGCGCATTAGGCGGGGCATGCGTGTGCCCGCAGAGCGCATTGCGATGATGGCGCTCCAACGGATTGCGCCGCGTGAGGCCATGATTGCCGGCCAATTCGAGCGCTAGATTCATGGATTGTGCCGCGTTGTCGATCACCGTGTGTTTGACCACCGGTCCCAGCGTTGCCGGCGCGGTGCCGGCGTCGAAAGCGGCTGCATGACTATCGAGCAACCACGCATTGGCACCCAGCAGCACTTCGATGCGGCCCAACGCTTCCTGAATCGTGGGCAATGACGCCAGTGGCGCACCGTTGAGTACATTGGGTTTGCGGGTATTGAAGAAGTCGGCAAGCCAATCGCGACCGGCACGTGCCGCACCGTCGTACACCGAACTCATCAGGCTGAGATACCACGCAAAGTCGCGATGGTCGCGCAGCAAACCGAGCGACGCCGGCCGCAATCCGATGGTGTCTTCGATCGGCACGGCCACGGCGCGCAGGATGACATCGTGACTTGCGGTGGCACGCATGCCGATCGGATCCCAGGTCTTGACGACCTCGACGCCCGGCGCATCGTTGGGCACGAGAAACAGCCCGATGCGCGGGATGGGCTCGTCGGTGCGGGCGAGCACGGTCATCCACGACAAGAGCGGTACGCCGGTTACGTAGGCTTTGTGCCCCGAGAGGAGCCAGCGATCGCCCACGCGCCGCGCCACGGTGTCGGGCAAGCCACCATGCGAGGGCGATCCCAGGTTGGGTTCGACTTGCGCGGAGTTGATGAGCGACACGCCTGTCAGGCACGCTTGCGTGACGCGTTCGATCAAGTGCGGCGGCCAGTCCCGTGCCGGATCCGGCTCGCGATGCGCGCGGGCGATGCCGGCATGGTAGCTGTAATGCATCGTGAGGATCAGCGCGACAGACGGGTCGCCTTGTGCGATTTCACTGACTACCTGCCGGGCGACGACCAGGCCCGCACCGTGTCCGCCGTTCTCAGGCGCAATGGTCAGGCGCAGCAGGTCGGCCTCGAACAGCGCCTGGAACTGCCAGGTCGTCGGCTCGCCGGTGGCATCGTGCTCGGCTGCGCGTTCGGCAAAAGGCGTGCGCAGCGCGTGTGCCCGCGCGATGAGGTCGGCGGCGGCGCTCAAGGCTTGGGCGCGATCCACGCGTCGGAGAGATCGCCGGCATTGAGATCGATGCTGTTGTTCAGCCTGTGCACACGCGTGTTGTGCACGACCAGGCCCGACGGTACCGTCACCAGCGGCAGCACCGGCAACTCGCGTCCCACGATGGCCTGGATTTCCTTGAATTGCGCAGCGCGTGCCTTGGGATCGAGCTCAACGGCGGCCTGGCTGAACAACACATCCACCCGGGGATTGTTGTAGTGCGAGGCGTTGATCCAGATCAGCGGGTTCTTGATCCCGTCCGACCAGTAGATGCGCTGCACGCCAACCGTGGGATCGAATAGCCGGCCCAGGCCGTTGATGTTGAGGTCGAAATCGCGAGCGGTATAGGCTCGGCGTAGAAAGGTGGGCAAATCGCCGTCGAGAATATCGACCTTCACGCCGATCCGGTTGAGCGCTGAACGCAAGTATTCGGCGGTGCGGCGGAAGTCTGCGCCGGGAATGAACGTGAGCTTCAACGTGAAGCGGCTCGCGTCGGCTTGGCGCGGAAACCCGGCGGCATCGAGCGCCTTGTTCGCCGCCGCAACATCAAACGGATAGTTGAAGGCACTGCTGTCGTAGTAATCGGCCAGCACTTTCGGGATCGGCGAGTCGACCAGCTCGACCCGTTTGTAGTACACGGCATCGCGGATGAAGGCACGATTGACGGCCTGCGCGATCGCATGCCGCACCTGCACGTTGGCCAGAACGGGATTATCGAGATTGAATTCAAGAAACGACGCGTTGCTCAAGTACGCGTCGTAACTGTCGTCGATCTTGAGCGCGGGGTTTTTTGCCAGGCGATCCAGGTCGGCCAGCCCCACGTTCAGCGCGGCGTCGGTCTCACCCGTTTCGATCGCGGCCGAGATCGCCGCCGGATCGCGCACGAACTTGAAGACGATGCTGTCCAGGTAGGGATGGCCGGTGCGCCAGTATTTGGGGTTCTTGCGCACCACCACGTGGCTGCCGCGCACCCATTCCTGGAAGATGAAAGGGCCTGTGCCGATCGGTGCGCTCACATTGGCATTGCCCAACGGATCGCTCTCGCCGTAGCGGTGAGCGGGCACGATGGGCAGCTCGGCCGACGACAGCGCAAAGATGAGATAGGGCGCGGGCTTGTCGAGCACGATGACGGCGGTAAGGGGATCGGGGGTGTCGACGCGATTGACGTTGATAAGCGTGATCCGGCCGCGCGGTCCCTGTTTCTTTTGCGTCAGCACCGAATAGCGCACATCGGCCGAAGTCAGCGGTTGGCCATCGTGAAAGGTCACGCCTTCGCGCAGCTTGAACGTGTATCGCAGGCCGTCTTCACTCACCGTCCAGGACGTGGCCAGCAGGGGCTGCGGCTTGAAATTCAGGTCGTAGCGCAACAACCCTTCGGTGATCTTGGCGCTCACATTGCGGTTATCGGTTTTGGTATCGAGAAACGAGACGAGCGAGGTAGGCTCCTGCGCCTGCACATACGTGAGGGTGCCGCCGGCCACGGGTGCTTGCGCTGATGGGGTCTGGGCCTGCAAAGCAAGCGGCAGCGCGGCAAGCGCCAAAAACGAAATCACACGATTCAATGACATGAAAATGCTCAGGTGAAGAGAAACTAAAGACGCAAACCGGCTTGCTTCATCAGCGGCAAAATGCGGTCGCCGAAGAATTCAAGATCCGGCTTGAAATCGAAAAAGCTGAGTTGCAGGCCGTCGATGCCGGCCGCTTTGAGTGCGACGAATTGCTCGACCACCTGCTCGGGCGTGCCGATGATTTCGATGTTGCCGCCGATGGCTTTGCGCTTCGGGGCGTCCACGCCCACGCGGCCTTTCCAGGCATGCGCGTCGCTGTCGAAGCCATGAAACCCTTTGGGTGCCTGATCGTCGTGATGGGCCACGATGGCGTCGTGATAGGCCTGCGTGTCGCGCTCGGTGTCGCGGCTGATCACCATCGGGTTGAGCAACGTACGCACGCGCCGGCCGATCTGAGTGGCGGCCGTCTTGATGCGCGCCGTGTGGGCGGGCAGTGCCGCCACTGCTGCGGCAAAGTCCGAGGCACCCGGCGGCGCGATGAACACCACGTCCGAATACTTGGCGGCGAAGGCAATGCCGGCATCGGAGCCGGTCGCATTCACCAGCAACGGTCGGCCGTAGCGGGGGCGCGGCGACACATACCCCTCGCCCAGTGCCCATGAGGATTCGCCATCGAATGAAAAGTTTTCGTCGTCGGCCCAGAGCTTCTGCACGACTTCCAGAAACTCGGCAGCGAGGTCGTAGCGGCGGTCGTGCTCGATGCGCGGACGGCCAAACATCTCATGCTCCACCGCACGATGGCCCGTGACCACATTGATGCCCCAGCGTCCGCCGGAGATGTGATCGAGCGTCGCGGCGTACTTGGCCAGGTGCAGCGGGTGCATGGGGCCGTAAAGCACATGGATCGTCGAGACCAGCATGATCTTCTTTGTGATCGCGGTGAGCGCGGCGGTGGTCATGAACGAATCCAGCGCTTGCCCGTTGAATACGCCGCCATAGCCACCCTTGGGCAACCACTGCGACAACGCAAACACCAGATCGAAGCCGAGCGACTCCGCCTTCAGCACCAGATCACGGTTGTAGTCCCAGCGCCAGTCGGTCGTGCGCGGCAATGTGGACGCACTCCAGCCGCCCGCCTGAATGGGCAGGAAGAGGCCCAGCAGAATCGGCTGGCGCAACGCCTGCGAGAAGGGGCTATCCGGAAAATCGGCGGGGCCGGGAAATCCATCCCGGCCGACGTGTGCGCCAGGGTGCTCTGCCAAGGTCATGAATGGGATCCGCTGTGCTCAACCGACAGCACACCGCGATGGGTACTGCGAGGCGTTGAGCGTCGTTGTGGTTGCAGAGCGATTGTGGGAGCAATGATCGAATTTCTCAATGCATCGGCAAGCACCATTTGGCCTTAGTTCAGACCGGCAATTCATTAGCACAACGGGCAATAAGGTCATGCGCGCAATGAGCATGACGTCATGCCAGATCGAACCCGTCGATCTGGCCTATTTCTTATTTGCAAAGCGTTATTCGGTATTTGTTTTAAGCACGGCGGGTCATATACATTTCGCCGCTCACCCTTGAAAAAGAATATGAGCAGCCTTCATCGTATTTTCCTCACGTTACGACGCGCAGCGCTTCATGCGGTGCCCACCGTGATCGGCATTCTGATTCTCAATTTTCTGCTGCTGCAGCTCACGCCGGGCGATGCTGCCGACGTGATGGCGGGCGAAGCGGGGTCGGCCACCGCGGAGACGATGGCGGCGTTGCGCACGCGCTTCGGACTGGACCTGCCGTGGTGGGGGCAGTTGCTGTCTTACCTCAATAATCTTGCGCATTTCAGTCTGGGCTTTTCACCGCGATACAACATGCCGGTGCTCGATCTGATCGGCCAGCGCCTGCCGGGGACGTTGTTGCTGATGGGCGTGGCGCTCGCGATCGCCTTGGCGCTCGGCATCCTGATCGGCACATTGATGGCGGCGTTCGCCGGCCGTCTGCCGGATCGGCTGCTGTCGGTACTTGCATTGATCTTCTATTCGGTGCCCGGTTTCTGGGTGGGTCTGATGCTCATCGTGCTGTTCTCGGTGCATCTTGGGTGGTTGCCCAGCGGCGGCTCCGGCACGATCGGCTCTTCGCTTACCGGTATCGCCGCCATCCTGGACAAGCTGCGCTATATGGTGCTGCCGGCAACGTCGCTGGCGATGTTTTACGTGGCCATCTACGCGCGCCTGACGCGCGCCGCGATGCTGGAGGTGCAATCGCAGGATTTCGTGCGCACCGCTGCAGCCAAGGGCATACCGCCGTGGCGCATTACCACGCGCCACGTGCTGCGCAACGCGCTGCTGCCCGTGACCACGATGGCGGGCATGCATCTGGGCGGGCTCTTGGGTGGCGCCGTCGTGGTGGAAACCGTTTATAGCTGGCCCGGCCTGGGACGCCTCGCGTTCGAGGCCGTGATGAGCCGCGACTTCAGCGTGCTCCTGGGCGTGCTCTTCCTCTCTTCGCTGCTGGTGATCGCAGCCAACATCATCGTCGATCTGGTGCATGCCTGGCTCGACCCTCGCATCGAGGTGCGCGCATGAATTCCTCTACCTCGCAACGCGCCAAGCCCGGTGCCGCAGCGCCCGCCGATTCGCACGCACTGATCGTGGCGTATTCGCCGGTCGCGCCCGAGCAGTCGGTGTCGTCGGATTGGCCCAATGTGCATGCCCCCGATGCGGCCCGTGCCACCGCCAATGAGGTGGGGGTGAGCGCGCCGCCCGATACGCGCCGCGCGCTGCGCGTCTTTTTGCGCAATCCCACCGCGGTCATCGGCTGTGCGTTCTTGATCGCGGTGGCGATCATGGCGCTCGGCGCACCCTGGTTCTTCCCGGGCGATCCGCTCGATATGGTGGCTGAGCCCTTCTTGTGGCCTGGCCAGGACATGGCCTATTTCCTGGGCACGGACTCGATGGGCCGCGATGTGGCGGCCGGTATTGCGCATGGCAGCCGGGTATCGCTGTTGGTCGGCATCTCCGCCACGCTGATCGGCTTGACGATCGGCATTACGGTGGGCGCGCTGGCGGGCTACTTCGGCGGCTGGGTCGACGATGTGCTGCAACGGCTGATCGAGTTGTTCCAGACGATTCCCAACTTCATCCTGCTGGTGGTGCTGGTCGCCATCGCCCAACCGTCGATCGACACGATCGTGGTGGCAATCGGGCTGGTGACGTGGCCAACGGTAGCGCGTCTCGTGCGCGCTGAATTTCGCGCGTTGCGCACGAAGGACTTCGTGGTTGCAGCGCGCAGCCTGGGCTTCGGCTCGGCGCGCATCATCTTTCGCGAAATCTTGCCCAATGCCTTGCCGCCCGTCATCGTGACGGCATCGGTGATGGTCGCATCGGCCATCCTCATGGAGTCGGCGTTGTCGTTCATGGGCATGGGCGATCCCAACGTCGTGAGTTGGGGCAGCATGATCGGCAGCGGCCGCGAGTTGTTGCGCACAGCGTGGTTCCTCACCGCCGCGCCGGGCCTGGCCATCGTGTTTACCGTGCTGGCATTCAATCTCATCGGTGATGGCATCAACGACGCGCTCAACCCGCGCTTTTCACAGGATCGCTAGCATGAGCACGTCACGCGAGCACCTATCCGCGCCGGACGGCGAGCAGGCGTCATCGCCATTGCTGACGGTGCGCGACCTCACCATCCGGTTTCCGAAGGCCGAACCCGTTACCGGCCTGAGCTTTTCGGTCGCGGCGGGCGAAACGCTTGCCATCGTGGGCGAGTCCGGCTCGGGAAAGTCGCTGACGGCCCTGGCACTGATGCGACTGTTGCCACGCACAGCGCGCATTGCCGGCGGCCAGGCGCTGTTTGAGGGCGAAGACCTCTTGCAGGTGTCGAATCGCCGCATGCGTGAACTACGCGCGCAGCGCATTGCGATGATCTTTCAGGAGCCCATGACGTCGCTTAATCCGGTGCGCAGTATTGGCTGGCAGATCGCCGAGGTGCTGCGCCAGCATGAAGGGCTTTCGGCCAGGCAGGCGCGGGCGCGTGCCATCGAATTGCTGGATCTTGTGCGCATCCCCGATCCTCAGCGCCGCATCGATGATTTTCCGCATCATCTTTCAGGCGGCATGCGCCAACGCGTGATGATCGCGATCGCCGTGGCGTGCAGCCCACGATTGCTCATCGCCGATGAACCGACGACAGCATTGGACGTGACGATACAGGCACAGGTGCTCGATCTGCTCGATCGGTTGCGGCGGGAGTTATCGATGGGTGTGGTGTTGATCACCCACGACCTGGGCATCGTGGCGCAATGGGCCGATCGGGTGGTGGTGATGTATGCGGGGCGGGAAGTGGAGCAGGCGTTGCCGGGCCCGTTGTTCGATACGCCGATGCATCCGTACACCCAGGGTTTGCTCGCCGCCTCGCCGCGGTTGCGCCCAGGTCATCATTATCGCGACGGGCCGCTTACCGAGATTCCGGGCAGCATCACGTCGGCTATCGGTCAACCAGGATGCGCCTTTGCGCCCCGATGCCCGGCCGTGCAGGCCAGCTGCCGTGAACGCGTGCCACCGCTGGTCGATATCGGGCACGGGCGGTTCGCCGCCTGTCCCATCGTGGCCCCGCCCGCCAAGGCCGGCGCGCCCGCCGTCGCTGCGCCGATTCTTCCGCTTACCGGGGACGCTCGTACCCATCATGGAGCCGCCGCACATGTCGCTATTGCAGGTCACTGATCTTCACACGCACTTCAAGCTGCCGCGCGGCGTACTGCGCGCGGTCGATGGCGTGTCGCTGTCGATCGAGCAAGGCGAGACGGTGGGGCTGGTGGGCGAGTCGGGCTGTGGTAAATCCACGCTGGGCAAGACACTGCTGCGCCTGGAGCCCGCGACCTCGGGCCGCATCGAAATCGATGGCGTGGACATCGCCCCGATGGGCACGCGGGCGCTGCAGCCCTATCGGCGGCGCATGCAGATGGTGTTCCAGGACCCCTTTGCCTCCCTGAATCCGCGCCACAGCATCGGCGATATCCTCGGTGCGCCGCTGGCCGTGCACGGCGAGGGCGATCGCACGCAACGGCGCCAGCGGGTGGCCTCGCTGATCGATCGGGTCGGTCTGCCGCGCTCGGCCTTGTCGCGCTACCCGCACGAGTTCTCGGGCGGCCAGCGACAGCGCATCGGCATTGCGCGGGCGTTGATCCTGCAGCCGGATCTGGTGATCTGCGACGAGCCCGTGTCGGCGCTGGATCTGTCGATTCAAGCGCAGATCCTGAACTTGCTGAGCGCCATGAAGCAGGATTTCGGGCTGTCGTACTTCTTCATTTCGCACGATCTTTCAGTCGTGCAGTACTTCGCCGACCGCGTTCTCGTGATGTATCTGGGCCGCATCGTCGAAAGTGCCGATCGGAAAAGTCTTTGGGCCAAACCGCGTCATCCCTACACCCGCGCGCTGATGGACGCGGTGCCCGATCCCTCTCGCCGTCGTCAGGCCGCGCCGTTGACGGGCGATCTGCCCAGTCCGCAAAACGTGCCGTCCGGCTGTCGCTTTCATCCGCGCTGCCCCAAGGCCACTGACCGTTGCAGGCAGGAAGAACCCGTCCTCTTTCAGGCGGCGCCCGCGCACAGCGTGGCCTGTCATCACCCCGAAACCTGATGTTTTTGCCGGCATGCCACGGGGACCGTGCGCGAACCCACATCGCGATCGTTCATCCGTTTTCACGCGCGTGCCCGGCTCGGCTCGGCCATCGTCTTCCACGCTTCAAGGAACTTGCGCTATGCGTTATCGCTACCTGGGCCGCAGCGGCCTGAAAGTGTCGCCCCTGTCTCTGGGCACAATGATGTTCGGTGGACCCACCGATGAGACCACGTCGCAGGCCATCATCGCCCGTGCGAAGTCGCAGGGGGTCAACTTCATCGATACGGCAGACGTTTATCAAAAAGGCCGCACCGAAGAAGTGGTGGGGCGGGCCATTGCCGCCGATCGCAACGATTGGGTGCTGGCCACCAAATTTGGCAATTCCTCCGGTGAAGGCCCCAACCGGCGCGGCAGCTCGCGCAAGTGGATCATCGAATCGGTCGAGCACAGCTTGAAACGCCTGGGCACCGACTATATCGACCTGCTGTATTTCCATCGCGCCGATTTCGATGCACCGCTGGGCGAAGCGGTGCGCGCCATCGGGGATCTGATTCGCGCGGGCAAGCTGCGCTATTTCGGCGTGTCCAACTTTCGCGGATGGCGTATTGCGGAGGTGGCGCATCTGGCCGATGCCGAAGGGATCGACCGGCCGATCGCCAGCCAGCCCCTCTATAACCTGGTCAATCGCACGGCGGAAGCCGAGCAGTTGCCGGCTGCCCATGCCTACGGACTGGGCGTGGTGTCGTACAGCCCGTTGGCGCGTGGGGTGTTGACGGCGAAGTATCAGCCAGGTGAAGCGCCCGAAGCAGGATCGCGCGCAGCGCGGCAAGACAAGCGCATGCTCGAGACGGAGTGGCGCCCCGAGTCGGTGGCCATCGCCGACAAACTTCGCGCTTACGTGCGCGAACGCAATATCGCTCCGGTCGACTTTGCCGTGGGGTGGGTGCTGCACAACCAACTGATCACCTCGATCATCGCCGGTCCGCGCACCGCTGAGCAGTGGGAGGGTTACGTGAAGGCGCTCGACTACCGCTTTACCGAGGAAGACGAAGCCTTTGTCGACAGCCTCGTGGCGCCGGGCCATCCTTCCACGCCGGGATTCAATGACCCCGGTCATCCCGTCGAAGGCCGAGTCGCCCGGCGCGGCGCAGCCGGGGAATAGGCGGCCGACCCTCCCCTGAGCGGCGCCACCCCGCATCTGGAGGAGGGCGCGTGTTCTGAACGCGCCACCGGTTGTGCGCCGGTGCCCGGCTACTGCTGGAAGTACAGGTCGGCAAATCCGCCACGAATGCCTTCACCGCTCGTGGCGTAATCCCGCACTTTGTTGTTCACCACTGTCAACGTGGGGTTGGCGCCGAACTCGATCGAAGGAATATCGTCGTGAACCACTTTCTGGAAGGTCAGGAAGAGTTCACGACGTTTGTCCGGATCTACCTCGATTGCGGCAGCCTCGAGCAGCCGGTCGACTTCGGGATTCGAATAGTGCGCCGCATTGGAGAACGGCAAGCCCACCTTGAAGTTCTTCGACCAGAACACGCGCTGCACGCCTGCGGTAGGATCGAATACGTTCGCCAAGGCATCCAGAGTGATATCGAACGCGCGCTCGGTGTAGACCTTGTTCACGTAGGTGGCGAAATCGTAGTTCTCGATCACGCCGTCGATACCGATACGGCTCAACCCCTGACGCACGAATTCGGCGGCACGGCGATCCTGGAAGGGATTGATCAGTAGCCGCACCTTGAAGCGCGTGCCGTCGGTGCCGCGTTTCAATCCGGCGGCATCGAGCGATGCATTGGCCTGCTTGATATCGATCGGAAAATACTTGATATCGGCGTTGTGAAAGCGCTTGTTGCCCTGGCCGATGGCGGCGGCCGAGACCTGCCCGTAGCCGAACCACACCACCTTGTTCAACGCATTCACATCGATGGCCTGCGAGATCGCCAGCCGTACCGCACGATCCTTCAGCACTGGCGTGTCCAGATTGAAGATGAGCTGCTGATGATTGCTGGCATAAGGCCAGTTGGTCGTGTCGACGCGCACATTGGGCAGTTCGGTAAAACGCTTGGCGTCGGACAACGGAATTGCATTGCCACCGAGATCGGCGGCGCCCGTTTCGAGTGCCGCGGCGCGCGCCACGGCATCGGGGATGAAACGCACCACGATCTTGTCGAGATAGGGCTTGGGCTTGTCCCAATAATGCGGATTGCGTTCGAGTGTGATGTGGCTGCCGCGCACGAATTCCTTGAACACAAATGGTCCGGTGCCCACCGGCGCGCTGTGATAGCTGCTGGTGGCAATCTCCTTGCCCTCCAGCAGATGCTTGGGCACGATCGGCGATTCCGATCCTGCCAACGCAATCAACAAGGCCGGCGCCGGTTTGGACAGCACGATGATGGCGGTGTAGCGATCGGGCGTCTGCACGTCGGTGACGTTGGCGAATGTGCTGCGGCCGCGCGGATGCAATTGCTTCAAGGTCTGGATGGAGAAGGCCACGTCGGCGGACGTGAAGTCGCGCCCGTCATGCCACTTCACCCCCTCCCGCAAGGTAAAGCGATACTGCAGTCCATCCGGACTCACCGTCCAGGCCGTGGCCAGTTGCGGCTTGGGATTGAGGTCGAAATCGTAGGTGAGCAAGCCCTCGACGATCTTGGGTCCGATATCTGCATTGGGACCCGCAGTAGTGAGCAAGGGCGCGATGGATGCCGGTTCCGGCGTGACGAGCCAGTTGAGTGTGCCGCCCGATTTGGCGGTTGAGGCCGCCGGCGCTGCCGCATGTGCAAGCGGCACGCTGTTGCTTGCGATGACGAGTATCGCGGTGTGTACCGCCGCTTTCAACAACTGCCTTTTGTTCATCGTGATCCCGCTCGTTGAGTGAAGCAAACGCGGTCGATGCTATCGACGCGAATCGGGAGCGTCCAATAACAACGAGCGATTAACAAAGTCGCGGGCATGTGAACTTTTTCTTGAATGCTTATAGCCAGAGTGTCCTTGGGTTTGAGGGTGGCGCGACCTACCATTCCAACCTTACATAAGTTGTCAGGAAACGCTGTGACGCTGCCTTCGATTCAAACGCAAGACCCAACGAACGACCATCACGTGCCGGTACTCGATCACGTCGTCATCAATGTGCATGGCGCGCTCGATCAAGCGCAGGCGCGCTATGCGCAGTTGGGCTTTCAACTCTCGGCACGGGGGCATCATTCGCTGGGATCGAGCAACCATCTGGCGATCTTCGGTGAGAATTATTTGGAGCTGCTGGGCTTTGAGCCTCAGAACGAAGGGCGTCGCGCAGATCTGTGGGAAGATCCACCGGGATTGAGCGGGCTGGTCTTCAAGACCCAGGATTCGCTGGGGTTGTACACCCATCTGCAATCGCAGAATCTGGCGGTTGAAGACCCCAGCGAATTTCATCGCCCTGTGACTTTGCCTGATGGCGTAAAAGAAGCGCGCTTTCGTACCGTGCGATTGGGCAAGTCGCTCGTGCGCAACGGCCGCACATTTTTCTGCCATCACTTCACACCCGATCTGGTGTGGCGCGACGCGTGGCGCGAACACCCCAACGGCGTCACCGACATCGTTGAGTTCGTGGTCAGCAGCCCGGATCCTCGGGCCACCGTGGCGCTGTATGAAAAAGTCTTCAGCCCGGACGCCGTAACGACGGTATCCGCGCATGAATTCGTGCTCGACGCGGGGCAGGCGAAAGTGCGCTTTTTGACACCCGACGCAGCCGAGTCGCGCTATGGCCACGTACCGCGCACCCCAGATGGCTCTGAACGGTATGTGGCGCTTGCGCTGCGCACGACAGCGCTCGCCAAGACACGCGCGTTACTGGCAGCCAACGGCGTGGCGTTTGCCGATCAGGCGGATGGCAGCGTGCTGGTGGCGGCCAATGAGGCGTTCCAGGTCGCCTTGCGTTTTACCGAGCACGCGTAGCACTTACTTCGGTTGTACAGGGGAGGGTCATGCGCCAAGCAGGACCCTCGCTTTCGTGCGCGCGATCGCGCCGAAACGTGCTCGCGAGGCTCGCTGACGGCGACGCATGACGCGCGCGGATGACTGGCGCGACGCCACTGCGCGCTCAAAACTAAAAACACATTGAACAAGGACTGCATGATGAAGGCTATCGTTTTGCGCGAGCATGGCGGAACAGACAAGCTGCGTTTTGAGACGACGTTTCCCGATCCGGTGGCGGGAGCGGGCGACGTGATCGTGCGCGTGCGCGCCTCGTCGCTCAACTATCACGATGTGTTCACGCGCCGCGGCATGCCGGGCATCAATCTGCCGTTTCCCGTGATCATCGGGCTCGATGTGGCAGGCGTAATCGAAGCGATCGGGCCCGACGTAGAAGGCTGGTCGGTGGGCGATCGCGTGCTCGTCGATCCGATCGATCGCGTGGACGGCGGCTTGACCGGCGAGACCACGCATGGCGGGCTCGCGGAGTTGTGTCGGGTGCGCGAGCATCAGTTGATCAAACTGCCGGACGAAGTGAGTTTCGAAGATGCTGCGGCGCTGCCGGTGGCCTACGGCACGGCATTGCGCATGATGAATCGTATCGGCCAGATTCAAGCGGGCGAGAAAGTATTGATCCTGGGCGCAAGCGGCGGAGTAGGGGTGTGTTGCGTGCAGTTGGCGAAGCTGGCGGGCGCCTATGTGGTGGCGTGTGCCGGGTCGGAAGAGAAAGCCGCGCGGCTGCGTGAACTGGGTGCCGACGACGTGATCCTTTACACGCAGGAGGATTTTCTCAAGGCGGTGCAGACCCGGTACGGCAAGCCGGCACGCCGACGCGGGCAGCCGTCGGGCGGCGTGGACGTCGTGGTGAATTTCACCGGTGGCGATACGTGGACGAAGTCGCTGCGCTGCCTGCGTTTGGGCGGAAGGCTGCTGACGTGCGGTGCCACCGCCGGCTACGACCCGAAAGAGGATTTGCGCTACGTGTGGACGTTCGAGTTGCAGATCCGGGGGTCGAACGGCTGGGAGCGCGAGGACCTGCACGAACTGCTCGACCTGGTGGCGCGCAAGAAGCTGCGCGCCTTGATCGACAGGACCTGGCCGCTGGCACAAGGCGCCGAAGCGTTGGCATCGCTGGAAGATCGGCAGGTGACGGGCAAAGTGCTGGTGACGGCATGACGCCGCCTGCTATCGGCGATGCGGCGGTGCCTGAACGCCTGAGCCAGGAACGTATTCAGCAGATGTTCGATGCCTCACCGTTCATTGCTTCGCTCGCGATGCGGGTGCAGTCAGTGGACTACGACGCCGAAGCGCTGGCGGTGCACGTGCCGATGCAGCCGTCGTTCGAACGCGGCGCGGGTTCTGGCCAGTGGCACGGTGGGCCATTGGCCGCCGTGATCGATACGGTGGGCGATTTCGCAGTCGGAATGCTCGTGGGGCGCGGTTTGCCCACCATCAATTTTCGCGTCGATTACCTGCGCCCCGCGATCGGTACGTCTGTGCTGGCGGTGGCCAAAGTGCGCCGCCTGGGCCGCAGCGTCGGCGTAGCCGATGTGGATCTGTTCAACGATGCCGGTGTGCTGCTGGCCATTGGCCGCGCGTCTTACGCCACCCGAGCCTGAGCCATTTTCAAACCTTTTCTGTGAGTTTCGTCATGTCTGCACACTCTTCTCATACCCGTCGCGCGTTTCTGGCGCAGACCGCTCGGGGCAGCTTGCTTGCCGCCACGGCAGGTCTCCTGCCCAGTGTGGGGTTGCTCGGATCGGCATGGGCGGCCGACGCCGGCGCGCCCAAGCGCGGCGGTTCGTTGGTCGTGACCTGGGGCGGGCTGGAGCCGCAAGCGCTGTTTGTGCCGGGCGGGGGCGGGTCGAGCCCGTTCCTCACGTCCACCAAGATTCTGGAGCGGTTGCTCAAGCTCGACGAGAAGCTTGAGTTTCAACCGGCCCTGGCGGAGAGCGTGACGCCGGCGGACGATTTCAAGTCTTATGTGATCAAACTACGTCCCAACGTGACGTGGCACGACGGCAAGCCATTCACGAGCGACGACGTGGTGTTCAACTTCGACGCGCACTGGAAGCCCATCTCGGCGGGGGTGGCGTTGAAGTCACTGCAGAAGGCCGAGGCCATCGACCCGTTGACCGTCAAACTCACCTTCGGTACGCCCATCCCTGAGTTTTTCCTGAAGTCGACGCTGGCAGGCCAGTACCAGCTCGTGGTGCCCAAGCACCTGTACGACGGCCGCGACCTGATCACCAATCCGCTGAACAACACGCCGGTGGGCACGGGGCCGTGGAAGTATGGGCAATGGAATCGCGGCAGCCATCTGGCTTACGTGCGCAACGACAAGTACTGGTCGCCCAACAAGCCCAACCTCGACAAACTCATCGTGCGCTGGTGGTCCGATCCCGCATCGCGCGCGGCCGCCCTCGAAACCGGAGAGCTTGGCTTGGCCTACTCGAACCCCGTGCCGGCGCGCGAGATCGACCGGCTGGTCAAAACCGGCAAGGTGGTGCTCGACACGCGCGGTTATGAGAACTCGGCGTGGGCCTCCTCGATCGAGTTCAATCAACGGCGCGAGCATGTGAAGCGGCGCGAAGTGCGCCAGGCGATCCTGCATGCGATCGACCGCCAGTTCATCATCGACACGATCTATTTCGGCCGCGGCAAACCCGCCGTGAGCCCGGTGCTCAGCAGCAATGCGCTGTTCTTCAATGGCGACGTGCCCACCTACGCCTTCGATCCCAAGCGGGCGGCCAAGCTGCTCGATGACGCCGGATTGCCGGAGAAGCCCGGTGGTCGCTTTACCGTCAATCTGCTGGCTGCGGCGTGGTTTGAAGAGAACGCCAAACTGGGCCAGTACGTGAAGCAGGCGTTGGAAGATATCGGTATCACGGTCAAGCTCGACTCGGCCGATCGTGCCACGGCGCTCAAGCGGATCTACGGCGATTACGACTACGACATCGCGCTCTCCAACTACACCTCACCGATCGAACTGGTGCCCGTAGTCACCCAGTACTACACCACCGACGGCATTGTGAAGGGCGGCGCGTTTCGCAACGCGACCGGCTACTCGAACCCCGAGATGGACGAGATCGTGGGCAAGTTGACGATCGAAACCGATCCCGAAAAGCGCAAGCAATTGGCGCATGCCTTTGCGAAGCTCGCCGCGACCGACGTGCCGTTCCTGCCGCTGATCGAAATGCAATCGTTCACGTTGGCGAGCAAGGCGGTGCGCGACTTCAACACCGGCGCCAATATCCAGGGCGAGGCGTTGGCCGATGTGTGGCTCGATAAATAAGGTGTTGGCATCATGTTGCGCTTGATCGGCCGAAGGCTGCTCCAGGCCGTGCCCTTGTTGCTGGGCGTGATCGTGTTGAATTTCGCGATGATCCAGTCTGTGCCCGGCTCGTTCCTGGATGTGATGACGGCCGAGCAGCAAGTGACCGATCCGGCACTCATCGAGCGGCTGCGTGTGACGTACGGCATGGATCAGCCTGCCGGCGTGCAGTTGCTGAAGTACATCGGCTCGGTCGCGCGGTTCGATTTCGGCTATTCGTACCGCCATAACCTGCCGGTGTTCGAGGTGATCATGGCGCATCTGCCGGCCACGCTGCTGCTGATGCTGGCCAGTATCGGCATCGCCGTCGTGGTGGGCCTCCTGGCAGGCATCATCGCGGCAGTGCGCGTGAACACGTGGTGGGACACCTTGATTTCGGCGCTGGCCGTGTGCTGTTTCGCGGCGCCCAGCTTTTGGTTGGGCATCATGATGATCGTGCTGTTCGCGGTCAAGCTGGGATGGTTTCCGGTGGGCGGCATGCAGACCATCGGCGGCGACGATTCGGGTATCGGCGTCGTGCTGGACGTCATCCACCATCTGACGTTGCCCGCCCTGGCGCTCGGCCTTTTCTACGCGGCGACCTATGCGCGGGTGATGCGCGCTTCCATGCTCGAGGTGTCGCGGCTGGATTTCGTGCGCACGGCGCGCGCCAAAGGCTTATCGGGCATGCGGGTGGTGTTTGCCCATGTGTGCCGCAATGCGCTGCTGCCTATCGTCACGCTGCTGGGCTTGCAACTGGGCACGGTGGTGGGCGGCAGCATCGTGATCGAGGCCGTCTTCAGTTGGCCGGGTATTGGCGGCGTGCTGTTCGACAGCGTGATGAGCCGTAACTATCCGGTGGTGCTGGGCGTGCTCGTGTTGAGTTCGATGGTGGTGATCGTGGCCAATATCGGCGTCGATCTGATCTACGCGCGGTTGGACCCGCGCATCCGGGACCGTTGAGATGGCGCTGCATGCCGATCGTTTTGTTTTCTTGCGCCAGTTCGCGCGCAATCGCGGCGCGCTGGCGGGCGCCCTGGTCTTGTTGGCCGTGATTGTGGCGGCGGCCGGCGCGTCTTGGGTCTATCCCGTGAGCCCACTGCGTATCGTGGGTCCGCCCGAAGTATGGCCCTTTCAATCGTGGCGGTATCCGCTGGGCACCGATTCGATGGGGCGCGATATCGCTGCCATCATCGTGCACGGCGCGCGCGCCACACTGCTGATCGGGCTGGCGGCCAGCGCGACCGCTACGGCGATCGGGGTCACGGTGGGTGCCGCGGCGGCGTGGTTTGGCGGGTGGGCCGACGAGGTGCTGATGCGCTTTACCGAACTCTTTCAGATCATCCCGAACGTGGTGTTCATCCTGACGGTGGTGTCGATTCTGGGACCCAATATCGGCAATCTCACGTTGGCGGTCGGACTGGTGTCGTGGCCGCCGATCGCGCGGCTCACCCGCGCCGAGTTCCTGTCGTACAAAGAGCGCGAGTTCGTGCTCGCCTGTCGCGCCTGCGGCATGAGCAATCTGCGCATTGTGGCCGGCGAAATTTTGCCGAACGTGATTCCCCCTGTGATCGTGTTGGCGTCGCTGGTCGTGGCGGGCGCCATCCTGTACGAGTCGGTGGTGTCGTTTCTAGGGCTGGGCGATCCCAATATCGCCAGTTGGGGACGGCTGGTGGGCGAGGGCAGATCGCTGATCCGCTCCTCGTGGTTCATCTGCGCGATACCCGGTGTGGCGATCATGCTCGCCGTGCTGGCCTTGAATCTGATCGGCGACGGGTTGAACGACGCGCTGAATCCCAAGTTGAGGGATCGTTGAGATGACGCCGGTCCTGGCTGTAGACGGATTGACCGTCGAACTCGATACACGCCGCGGGCGATTGCTTGCGATCGACGATGTGTCGTTTTCGGTGGATGCGGGCGAAACACTGGCGATCGTGGGGGAGTCGGGCTGCGGCAAGTCGCTCACCGCCCTGGCCTTGATGGGGCTGTTGCCCACGCCGCCTGCACGGATCGCCGCAGGGCAGGTGCGGCTGGCCGGCCGCGATCTGCTGGGCTTGTCGGAGCGCGCCATGCAGGCGGTGCGCGGGCGTCAGGTATCGATGATTTTTCAGGATCCGATGAGTTCGCTCAATCCGGTGATGACGGTGGGCGACCAGTTGATCGAGAGCCTGCGCCGGCATGCCGGCCTGCCCTGGCGCGCCGCGCGCCGGCGAGCGCTTGAATTGCTCGAGCAGGTCAACATGCCGGACGCCGAGCGTCGCATGGACGAGTATCCCCATCGCCTGTCGGGCGGAATGTGCCAGCGCGTGATGATTGCGATGGCCATTTCCTGTGAGCCGCAGGTGCTGATCGCGGACGAACCGACCACCGCGCTGGACGTGACCATTCAGGCCCAGATTCTCGATCTGCTGCGCGGATTGCAGCAACGTACCGGCTTGGCGTTGATTCTGATTACGCATGACCTGGGCGTGGTGGCCGAGGTCGCCGATCGGGTGGCCGTGATGTACGCCGGACGCAAGGTCGAAGAGGCGAGTGTTGCGACCTTGTTTTCGGATCCGCAGCACCCCTATACCCAGGGGCTGCTGCGCGCCACCCCCTCCACGGTGGGTGCCGATGGCCGTCTGGCCGACATTCCCGGCATGGTGCCGCAGCTCGCGGATCTGCCGCACGGCTGTGCCTTCGCCGATCGATGTGCCGCCGTGCAATCGCGCTGCCGCGCCGCGCGTCCGCCACTGACCGTACTGGACGATCGCGGTGAAGTGGCGTGTGTGGTGGCGCACGATCGTTATAAGCAACGGCTGGCCCAGCCTTATCCGGAGGGACGGCGCGCATGACGCGATTACAGGTGTCGAATCTATCGGTGCGGTTTCCCACGCGCCACGGCGAAGTCAGCGCGGTATCCGATGTCGATCTCGACATCGGTGTGGGCGAAACCGTGGGATTGGTCGGCGAGTCGGGTTGCGGCAAGTCGACGTTGGGTAAGGCCATCATGCGGCTCATCCCAGCCTCGGGTGGCACGATCAAGGTCGATGGCCAGGACGTCACCACTCTGGGGCGCCGCGCGTTGGCACCCTTTCGCACCAAGGTGCAAATGGTGTTCCAGGATCCACAGGGATCGCTCAACCCGCGGCAAACGGTGGGCAAGAGCATTGCGCGACCGCTGCAGGTCGCGGGCCGGTCGCGGCGCGAGATCGAGGCGCGCGTGAACGACCTCCTCACACAGGTGGGATTGCCGGCGAGCGCCGCGCAGCGCTATCCGCACGAGTTTTCGGGCGGACAGCGCCAACGCATCGGCATTGCCCGCGCGTTGGCGCTATCGCCCTCGGTCGTGATCTGCGATGAGCCCGTGTCGGCGCTGGATGTGTCCGTGCGGGCGCAGGTGATCAATTTGCTCAAGGATATTCAAGCGCGCTCGGGCGTGTCGTACCTTTTTATCTCACACGATCTTTCGGTGATCGAGCATGTGTCCGATCGGCTGATCGTGATGTATCTCGGTCGGGTGGTGGAAAGCGGGCCTACTGCCGCGATCTGGCAACGGCCTGCGCATCCTTACACCCGCGCCTTGCTGGCTGCCGCGCCCTTGGCGGATCCGGTGGCGGCACGCCACCGCGTGCGCACGGTGCTGAAAGGCGAACTGCCGAGCCCCCACGCACCACCCAGCGGCTGCGCCTTTCATACGCGCTGCCCGCAAGCGCAGCCCGTGTGTGCACAAACGCGGCCGGCATTGCGTGACCTGCCGGATGCCCGTCGCGTGGCTTGCCACTTCGGGTTTGACGGCGAACCGGTGACCGCACCGTGACGCCGCCGATTTCGCGTTGCCCCCGGCTGGATCTCCCCGGTCTGGACCCTGCCGATCCAAAGCGCAGCGGGTCGAGTCGCTGCCCGCGTTGCGCCACAAGGCGCGCCGCCTTGAACCTCTTTCCGTCATGAGTACTGCCATGCCAATCCCCTGGAACAATCTGGGCGATGTGATCGACCGATCGATTGATCCCGCCCGTCCCGCCATCGTCGACCTGCGCCGGCCCGACCAGCCCGTCACCTACAGCTATGCCGAACTCGATCGCGCAAGCGGTGGGGTGGCCCATTATCTGTCGCAAGCCGGTTTGCCGGCGGGCGCCCATATCGCCATCGCCGCGCTCAACCGCATCGAGTTCATCGCGGCGTACTTCGGCATCATGCGTGCCGGTTTCGTAGCGGTGCCGCTCAATATCAAAGCCGGAGCCGAAACGCTCGCGTATGTGATCGCGGATGCGGATATTCAGCTCGCTTTCGTCGATGGCCCGCGCCGCACGGCATTGGCGGCGCTGGTGCCCATCGTGGATTTTGACGATCAAGGTCCTGCCGGTTTCGCGGCCGTCGCGCCGCCTGCCGCGTTCGCCACGGTGCCGCCGGCGGCCGATCAAGTGGCGCAGATGCTCTACACCTCCGGCTCCACCGGGCGGCCCAAAGGGGTGCCGCTTACGCACGCCGGTCAGCTCTGGGCGCTGGCCACCATCTATCCCCCCGCCGTGCCCGACCGGCAGGATCACTACCTCGTGGCGCAACCGTTCTTTCATATGAACGGCCTGTTCGTGCTCAAGCGCGCGATTGCTGGCGGGGCGCTGCTCGTGGTGCTGCCCGCGTTTGACGTGGCGCCGTACGCCGATGCCCTGGCGCGATATGGCATCACGCACGTGACGGCCGTTCCGACGATGTTTGCACGCTTGGTCAATCGACCTGAGGTGCTCGCAGGCCGCGACTTCAGCGCGTTGCAACGCATTGCGCTGGCGTCCGCACCGATGACGGTGGCGTTGCTCGATCGGATTCAAGCTGCATTTCCGGCCGCGCAGATCGCCCACGGTTACGGCACCACCGAAGCCGGGCCGGCGGTGTTTGGCCCCCATCCCGACGGCGTGCCCACGCCCAAGCTGGGGCTGGGGTATCCGCTGGGCAATGCAGAGGTCAGACTGACAGGCGGCGCCACCCCCGACGACGGCATTTTGCAAATGCGCAATCCTGCAGTGATGCACGGCTATCACGGACTCCCCGAGAAGAACGCCAAAGTACTGGCCGACGGCTGGTACGACAGCGGCGACGTGATGCGGCGCGATGCCGAGGGCTTCTACTACTTCGTGGGGCGGGCCGACGATATGTTTGTGTGCTCAGGCGAAAACATCTATCCCGGCGAAGTCGAAAAATTGATCGAAACGCATCCCGATGTGCGCCAGGCATGCGTGGTGCCGTTGCCCGACGAAGAGCGCAGCCAGATGCCGGTCGCGTTTGTGGTGGCACGCGAAGGCAGTGCGCTTACCGCCGAGGCGGTCAAACATCATGCGTTGGCTAACGGGCCTGGGTATCAGCATCCCCGGCGCGTGGCGCTCGTGGCGGAGTTGCCGTGGGCCGGCACGAACAAGGTCGATCGCCATGCGTTGCTGCAACGCGCGCGTGATCTGGAAGCGCGTGGCGAGTGGCAGACGCATGCCACCGTGCGCGGCTAGTCCACACGCAATCATGGTCAAAGGAAATGAGATGAGCTTGTCGCACGACGCCGATCGATCGCCCGCGCAAGGCGCCGATCTTGCAGGAAAAATCGCCTTGGTCACGGGCGCCAGCCGAGGCATCGGCCGCGCTATTGCGCGCCAGTTGGCCGCGCGAGGCGCCATCCTGGCGGTGCACTACAACCAGGCGCAGGCCGACGCCGATCGCCTGGTGGATGAGATCGCGGGTTCTGGCGGTGACGCTTTTGCACTGGCTGCCGATCTCTCGCAAGCCGCGGGTGCCGAGCAGTTGGCGAGCGCCTTGGGCAATACGCTGCAGACGCGCTACGGCAGCGATGCGTTCGATATCCTGGTCAACAACGCGGGTGTGGGCTTGCGCGCGCGCATCGGCGATGTGAAGGTGGCGGACTTCGATCGCGTCTTTCAAGTCAACTTCAAAACGCCGTTTTTCCTTATCCAGCACCTGCTGCCGAGGCTTCGCGATGGCGGTCGCATCATCAACGTGTCGTCGATCGGCACACGGTCCGCTTATCCCGAGATGAGCGTGTATGCGCCAAGCAAGGCGGCATTGGAGTCGCTCACACTATTGCTGGCGGCGGAGTTGGGTGCGCGCGGCATTACGGTAAACGCCGTGCTGCCCGGCGCGACTGCTACGGATCTCAACGCGCGCGCCCGCGATCCGGAGATGGCCCACGCGATTGCGGCAACGGTGGCGTTGGGGCGGGTGGGCCAGCCTGACGACATCGCCGGCATCGTGGCCTTCCTGGCGGGGGACGGTGGGCGATGGGTGACGGGCCAGCGCATCGATGCCAGTGGCGGGCAGCGGCTGTAAAGGCCGCTGATGCCGCTGATACCGGAAATACCACTAGTACGGCTCTACCGGTAATACCGCAAATACCGCCAAGGTCGCGAACGCCGGTCACCGCACCGGCGCTCGTGCCGCGCTTTACTTCACCGCATCCACATACACATCGGCGAGATTCGACTCCACGCCGTCGGCCGTGAGCGAGTGATCGTGCACCCGTTGATGCGCGATGGTAATGAATTCGGGTTGATAGAGATTCAGGTCGGGAATGTCGCGCGCCACGATTTCCTGAAATTCCTTGAAGAGCGCCACGCGCTTAACCGGATCGTTCTCGATCGCTGCCGACTCCAGCAATTCATCCACCCGTGGGTTGTTGTAGTGCGTGCCATTCGAGAACGGCACACCCTTGATGTAGTTCTTTGACCAATACAGGCGCTGCACGCCCACCGTGGGATCGAAAAGGTTGCTGGCGCCATTGGTGGTGAACGCAAAGTCGCGATCGGTGTAGACGCGCTTGATGAAGGAGGACGGATCCTGCGCGCGCACGGTGACGGCGATGCCCACGCGGGCCAGTGCAGTGCGGATGTAGTCGGCCAGACGTTCGCCATCGCTGCCGATGGGATTGAAGTCCAAGGGAATGCGGAAGCGCACGTTGTCGGCCCCGCGCGGGTAGCCGGCTTCGTCCAGCAAGGCGTTGGCACGCTTGATATCGAACGGATAGGGCGTGACGGCGGGATCGTGATAATCCTTTAAGCCCGGGGCGATCGGCGAATAGCTCACGCGCCCGACGCCGTAGTTCACGACCTTCAGGATGATGTTGCGATCGAGCGCGTGGGCCACCGCCTGACGCACCTTGTCTTGCTTGAAGAAATCGTTGTCGAGGTTGAACTCCAGTCGCGTCACGTTGTACGAATAGCTGTTGCCGAGCGTCTCGAAGCGCAGCGTGGGCACCTTTTTCAGGCGCGGCAATTCAGCCAGCGGCACCGGGGTGCGATAGCCCAGATCCACACTGCCGGTTTCAAACGCAATGGCCGCGGCGGCCGGGTCGCTCACCACGCGCACGATCAAGCGGTCGATATACGGTTTGCCGCTGTCCCAATAATCGGGGTTGCGGTCGTACGCGATATGACTGCCTCGCACCCATTCCTTGAAAATGAACGGCCCGGTACCCACGGGCGCTGCGGTGCGCGGATTGCTCATCGGGTCGGTGCCGTCATACAGATGCTTGGGGATGATCGGCGTTTCGGTGGCGACGAACGCGCGGATCAAGTACGGCGCGGGCTTGGCCAAACGCAACACCACCGTGTGATCGTCAGGGGTGTCGATGGTGGTGACATTGGCAAACGTGTTGCGGCCGCGCGGGTGAATTTTCTTCAGCACGCCGATCGAGTACGCCACATCGGCGGCGGTGAAGGGTTTGCCGTCGTGCCATTTCACACCTTGGCGCAGATAAAACGTGTACGTCTTGCCGTCCGGTGCAACGTCCCACCGGGTGGCCAGTTGCGGCTGCGGATTGAGGTCGTAGTCATACTTGAGCAACCCCTCGGTGACCTTGGCGCTCACACTTAAAATGGGCGTGGCCACGTTGCCCACGGTCACCAACGCGGTGGGTTCGGAAGGCAGCAGCAGTGTGAGCGTGCCGCCGCGCGTGGGTGCGGCATGGGCAAAGGGCGTGGCGGCGAGGAGGGCGCTGGCCAAGGCGGTCAGTAGAAAGGAACGGCGGGCGATCTTCATGGGTGCGGCAGAGTGTCTTGAGAATGGAGGAATGCCCGCGAAGGGCGGCAAAGCGGGCAACGCTGGAACGATGTCGCTTCAGGATTCAAGGCGTTCGTTCACGTTCAAGCGCCTTTGGGCCGATACAGCGCCTGGCCCGCTTGTGGCGTGATCAGTTCATGTTGCAGATCGCGGTCGATCTGCGCGGCGGCGCGTTGAGTGGGATCGCCCAGGCCGCCGCCGCCCGGCGTATCCACGATCAAGCGGGCGCCCGCTGGGATCAGTTGCCGGCCTTTGGCGCGCAGCGGGCGACCGTTGCTCAAGCGCAGCCGACCGCCGGCGCCGGGCAAACCGCCCAAGGCGCCGCGCGCGGGATTGACGACCCGGTCGAAGGCGGCGGCGATGATCATCGCGGTATCGGGATCGGCATGCCGCACCACGATGGTCTGACCCAGGCCGCCGCGATCCTTGCCGGCGCCACCCGAATCGGTACGAAATTCCTTCTGCTCGAATACCAGGGGCGACGACGTTTCGAGGATTTCAAGCGACACGTTGCGCACGCCGCTGGGGTATGACGTGACTGACAAGCCATCCTTGCCGGGACGCGCACCGGTGCCACCGGTGGAGAAGCTCACGGCGTTGAAGCGCTTGCCGCGCAGCAATTGTGCGGTTTCGTCCAGCGTGCTGCCGGCGAGCGGCTCGCCACCCACCAGATGGAGGTTCCAGAGTGACGAGGCGCCCTCGGCCGGCACGCGGTCGGGACGCGCCTGGCGCAAAGCGCCGAACACCGCATCGGGCAGCAACTGGCCGATGATGTGGCGCGCCGTGACGGCTGCCGGATATTGCGCGTTGACGATGCTGCCTTCGGGGGCACGCACCTCGATCACCGCCAGCGATCCGGCGTTGTTGGGCACGTCGGCGCCGATCAGGCAGCGGATACCGAACGAGGTATAGGCGTCGGTATAGGCTTTGACCACGTTGATGCCGCGCGACACGCTGGGCGAACTGCCGGCGAAGTCCACAAGGATGCGATGTGCCTCGATGGTGACAGCAACCTGGATGTCGATCGGTGCGTCATAGCCGTCGATCGTGAGGTGGTTGTGCCACGTGCCTTGGGGCCAGTCTTCAATCGCGTTGTGCATCGCGCGCTCGGAGTGGGCCACGATATAGCCACCGAGTTGCTCGAGATCGTGCAGTTTGAATTCGGTCAGCAGCGTCTTCAACCGCCGGCCGCCGATTTCATTGCAGGCCACCAGGGCATACAAGTCGCCTTCCACCTGCTCGGGTTCGCGCACGTTGGCGCGGATGATGTTCAGCACGCCCGCATCGACCGCGCCTTGCGAGAAAAACTTCAAGATCGGCAGAAAGAGACCTTCGTGGTAGATCTCGAGGCCGTCGGCGCTGCTGCCGATGCCGCCGATATCGATCACGTGCAGCGTCGATGCAAACAGCGCCACCAGTTTGTCGTGATGAAAAACCGGCGTCACCATGGTCATATCGAACAGATGGCCCGTGCCTTTCCATGGATCGTTGGTGAGCAGCACGTCGCCATCGCGCAGATCGGCGATGGGAAAAACGTTGAGGAAATGTTTTACCGATTCGGCCATTGCATTGACATGGCCCGGGGTACCGGTGACTGCCTGCGCGATCATGCGGCCGTCGGGCAGAAACACGCCGGCGGACAAGTCGCCCGCTTCACGCGTGGCGGTGCCGAAAGCCGAGCGAATCAGCACTTGCGCCTGCTCTTCGACCACCGACAGCAATCTATTCCAGGCAAGCTGAAAGCCGATGCGTTGTTGCGGGGTGTAGTGGATATCGCTCATCGCGTGATGTCCTCGATCGGGGCGCTTTGACGGTCGGATTCGGTGATGGTGGGTTCAAGGATCGGCGTGTCGTCTCGTTTGGCGCGCTGCGCCAAGGGATGCGTGAGATCGTTCAGCACCAGCGATCCCAGGCGCGTGCGCCATACATCGAAATCTTGCGGCACGAAGGTCGTCGTTTCGTCTTCGACGATCAATGCCGGGCCCGTCACGCGTTGCCCGGTTTCGAGCGCGTCGCGTTCGTAGTAGGGCACGCCCAGCCAACGGTTGAGATGGAAGTCGAACACCTGTCGCGTGCCGGCGGGCACGGCCGTGTCGCCCTTTACGGCGTCGACGCTGTCTTGCTCATTGGCGCGTCGGTCACCGGCTTGCACGGCCACCGACCACGTTACGGTTTCGGGGGCGACATGCGGCAGGCTGCGGCCGTAGATCTCGGCGTAGCGTTGCGCAAAGTGCGCGGCCAGCGTGTGGGCCGCGGCAGCATCGAAAGTGCCATGGGGCAGATCGATGGGGATCTCATGACCCTGGCCCGCATAGCGCATGTACACCACCCGCTTATGCGTGAGGGCTGCGCCCGGTGCCGCGCGGCGAACCACGGCATCCACGTTGGCGGTCAAATGATCGAGCACCTCCTGGACGGCACGGTGATCGATCGTGGCCAGGCGTTGATGAAAGCTGCGCACGGCTTGATAAGCAATGGGTGCCCACAAAAAGCCCACGGCCGACCCCACCCCTGCGGAGGCCGGCACCACCACGCGCGCGATGCCCAATTTGCGCGCGAGTTGCGCCGCATGCAAGGGCGCGGCGCCGCCGAACGCGATCAGCGTATGGTCTTCGGCCGCCTTGCCCAATTCCGACGCGTGCACGCGGGCGGCGTTAGCCATGTTTTCAGTCACGATATCGATGATGGCGTGCGCGGCTTCGGTGGGGGCCAATCCTGCATCCAGGGCCAGTTGCCCGGCAATGGCGGCGCGCGCCAGATCGGGCTGCAACGCTACCTTGCCGACTGCAAAGCGATCGGGCGCGATCGTGCCGATCACGGCGTGGGCGTCGGTCACCGTGGGCAGGCGGCCGCCCGCGCCATACGCGGCCGGGCCGGGCGATGAGCCGGCGCTGTCGGGGCCCACCTGTATCACGCCAAGGTGATTGGTGCGCGCGATCGAGCCGCCGCCGGCACCGATCTCCACCATCTCGATCACCGGGATACGGATGGGTAAGCCCGATCCTTTCAGATGCCGATGTACACGGCCGAATTCGAAGCTGCGGCTGATCTGCGGCTCGTAGTCGTCGATGTAGCAGATCTTGGCGGTCGTGCCGCCCATGTCGAACGATAGCGCGCGCGGTGCGCCGATCTGCTCGGCGATGTGGCGCGCCAGAATCGCGCCGCCGGCGGGGCCCGATTCCACGAGGCGAACCGGCTCGTCGATACCGGTCTGGATGGTGGCGATCGCGCCGCCCGATGTCATCAGAAACGGCTCCTGACGCAGGCCCCGCGCGCTCGCCGCTTGCGCCAGGCGGCGCAGATAGCCCGACACTTGCGGCTGCACATAGGCGTTGGCGCTCACGGTGGAGAGCCGTGGATATTCGCGAATCTCCGCACTCACGTCGGATGAGAGCGACACCCACAACGCGGGCGCGTGTTGGTTGAGGAGTTCACGTACGCGGCGCTCGTGCTGGGGATGGGCGTAGCTGTGCAGAAAGCAGACCGCGACGCTTTCGATGCCCGCTTCGGTAAGGGTGGTGGCCAACGCGATCACTTGTGCCTCATCCAGCGCAGTCAGTACCTGGCCGTATGCGTCGACGCGCTCGGTGATGCCGTAGCGCCAATGGCGCGGCACCAGCGGTTGGGGCTTGTTGAGAAAAATGTCGTATTGCGCGAAGCGGTCTTCCAGACCGATCTCCAGCAGGTCACGAAAGCCTGCTGTGGTGAGCAGCGCCGTCCTGGCGCCTTTACGCTCGATCAGCGCATTGGTGGCCAGCGTAGTGCCCAGGATGAGCAGATCGACTTGGGGCCACGCGAACGCCGCCTTGGTGAGCAGCTCCTCGATACCTTGGAGCACCGCGTGTTCAGGCGCATCGGGCGTGGTGAGAAGTTTGGCCGACCAGCGGCGCGCGCCGGCTTCGAGCACAATGTCGGTGAACGTACCGCCGACATCGACGGCAACGCGCACGGGCGTTTGGGAGGAGGGTGCTGACGTATCGGGCATCGGGTGCGAGTAGAAGAAGTCATGAGCGGCGGAGCGCCAGCCAAGCCGATAATCCTAACGACCCCAACCTTCAGCGCGAACGACATTCTCGGTATTTGGATATGTGGGCCGTGCGCCGATTCAGGCAAAATGCGAACTGTCTCCTTATCATCCTTTGCCGTCGAGGTTTTCATGTTGCGCATCGTTGTTTCCCTGGCCACCGCTGGACTGTTGACGTTGTCGGTCGGCGTCGCACGCGCCGACATCACTATCGGTGTCGACCTGTCGACCACCGGCCCGGCCGCTGCCATCGGCATTCAAAGCAACAATGCGATTCGCTTGTGGCCCACCACGCTGGGCGGTCAGCCCGCGCGATATGTGGTGCTCGACGACGGCACCGACGTGAGCCGTGCCGTGAAAAACATGCGCAAGCTGACGTCGGAAGATCGCGTTGACGCGATCGTCGGCCCCAACACAACTGCAGCGGCGTTGGCCGCGCTGGATGTCCTGGCCGAAACCGGTACGCCGATGATTGCGTTGGCGGCTTCCAGCGTCATAGTCGAACCGCAAAGCGACCCGAAGCGTCACTGGGCCTTCAAGATGCCGCAGAACGATTCGCTCATGGCGTCGGCGCTGGTCGAGCACATGAAGAAGAACAACGTCAAACGAATCGCCTTCATCGGGTTTGCCGATTCGTATGGCGATAGCTGGTGGAAAGAGTTTTCGGAAGTGGCCGGCAAGGACATCGAGGTCGTGTCGCAGGAACGCTTTCAGCGCACCGATGCGTCGGTCGTGGGGCAGGTGCTCAAGGCAATGGCGGCCAAACCCGATGCCGTGCTGATCGCGGGTGCCGGCACGCCGGCCGCGCTGCCGCAAAAGACGTTGGTCGAGCGGGGCTACAAGGGTCCCATCTATCAAACGCATGGCATCGGCACGCTGGAGTTTTTGCAGATCGGCGGCAAGGACGTCGAAGGCACGCTGTTTCCTACCGGCCCGGGCGTCGTCGCGCGTCAATTGCCCGACAGCAATCCGGTCAAGCAGGTGGCCGTGTCATTTGCCGACAAATACGAAGCGCAATATGGCAAGGACACGCTCACGCAGTTTGCGGGTGACGCGTTCGGCGCCTGGATGCTGTTGGATTCGGCCGTTACCCGTGCGTTGGCAGGCGGCGCGAAACCCGGTACGCCGGAATTTCGTAAAGCCTTGCGCGACGCACTGGCGAACACGAGCAACTTGGTGGTACCCAATGGCGTGCTTAACATCACGGCCGACAATCACCAGGGTTTCGATGCCCGCGCACGCGTGATGGGAACCGTAAAAGACGGCAAATTCGCTTACGCCCCGCAATAACGACGCGATATCGTCACTGAATCCTACGATGGGTTTTCTTGAAGGGAGGGTCCCATGGACCCTCCTTTGTTGCATTTGGAGCTAAGGTGCCCTGAAAGGATGTTACTGACGGGGTATATAAAAATAACTTGAAGCAACTGAATAATGCAGCTTGAGCACTTGATTGCGCCGGGACGCAGGTCGTAACCCCTTGGGTTTCTCGCTAGTATCTTGCCCTTCATAAGTAGAACAACCAGGCAAGAGGGAGAAGCCAATGACGTTACGCCATCTCCGATGGATGGGCGTTGCGGCCTTCGCTGCGGGCGCCGTGGCGCTTGCGGGCTGTTCGGATCGCGCGCAGGATCCTGCCGCCGCTGCGCAAAGCACGCTCGATAAAGTAAAGGCCGCCAAGAAGATCAGGGTGGGCTACGCCAATGAAGCGCCGTATGCGTTCATGCGCAGCGACGAGAATCAGGTCACCGGCGAGGCTGTCGAAATTGCCCGCGTGGTGCTCAAGCGCATGGGCGTGGATCAGGTTGACGGTGTACTGACCGAGTTCGGGTCATTGATTCCAGGCCTGCAAGCCGGCCGCTTCGACATCATCGCAGCGGGGATGTACGTGACACCCGAGCGCTGCAAACAGGCATTGTTTTCCGAGCCCACCTATGGCGTCGGCGAAGCGTTCCTGGTGCAGCAGGGCAATCCCAAACAATTGCACAGCTACGAAGACATTCTGAAGAACAAGGATGCGCGGCTGGGTGTCGTGGTGGGCGCCATCGAAGGCGACTACGCACAAAAGCTGCAGATTCCGTCAGATCAAGTGATCGTGTTTCCGGATCCGGTGAGCGCGCTTTCGGGTGTGCAAGCCGGACGCGCCGATGCGTATGCCGGCACGGCGTTGACCATCGCCGATCTGATGACCAAGACCAAGCCGAAGGATGGGCTGGAGCGTGCCGAGCCGTTTACCGACCCCGTGATCGACGGCAAAGATGTGCGCGGCTATGGCGCATTTGCGTTTCGCAATGCCGACCAAGCGTTCCGCGACGCGTTCAATGCAGAGCTCACCAAACTGATCGGCACCGAGGAACACCGCAAGATCGTCGATCCCTTCGGCTTTTCGACCGCCGAACTACCCACCGGGGTGACCACCGCCAAGCTGTGCGCGGGTTGAACGTTGCGGGCCGAGTGACTTGATCGGCCAAGCGTGCAATCGGTGATTGGCGATTGGCGATCGGCGATCGGCGATCGGTTAATCGATTGAGCGATCGAGCGATCGTGCGGCTGGCCCGGTTTGCACGCGGTGGGTTGAAAGGCAGAAGCGGTGAGTAAGTGGTCGATCTGTGGATCGGCCACGCAAGGAGAAATTTCATGGAAGATTACGACGTGCTGATAGGAGCCCTGTCCACAGGGCTCTGGGTGACCGTCAAGATCACCTTGGGCGCGGCTGCGCTCGCCATCCCGTTGGCATTGCTCGCGGGGCTGGGACGGCTGTCCACGCTGCGCACCGTGCGGTGGACGGCGATGACGTACGTGGAAGTGTTTCGCGGCACGTCGGCGCTGGTGCAGTTGTTCTGGTTCTACTTTGTGCTGCCGCTCTTCGGCGTGCAGTTGCCGGCGATGCTCGTGGGCATCGTGGTGCTGGGCCTGAACGCCGGGGCGTATGGCGCCGAGGTCGTGCGCGGTGCGATCGCCGGGGTGGCGTCGGGTCAGCGCGAAGCCGCCGTGGCGTTGAACATGACACGCACGCAAACCATTCGCCGCATCATCTTGCCGCAGGCGTTTCCGGCCATGTTGCCGCCCGCCGGCAATCTGCTGATCGAACTGTTGAAGAACACCGCACTAGTCTCGCTCATCACCATTACCGATCTCACGTTCCGCGCGCAGTTGCTGCGTAGCGATACGTTGCGCACCACCGATATTTTCATCCTGGTGCTGCTGATGTATTTCGCGCTTGCACTGGTCATCACCGCGGGGATACGCCTGCTCGAAAGGAGGTTCAAAGTCCGATGACACCGATTTTTGACTGGTCCTTCGCCTTCAGTATCCTCCCCACGTTGGGTGAGGCGCTCATCATCACCATTCAGGCCACCGTGCTCGGGATGGCGCTTGCCGTCACCTTGGGACTCGGACTGGCGCTGCTGCGCCGCTCGAAATACTTTCTGGTCTCCGCACCCGCCGCGGTCTTCATCGAGTTTGTGCGCAGCACGCCGCTGTTGGTGCAGATCTACTTCCTGTTCTATGTGCTGCCCGTAACCGGGGTCCAGATGTCGCCGTTGGTCACCGGCATCGTGGCACTCGGCATCCACTACGCCGCATATTGCGCCGAGGTTTACCGCGCCGGCATCGAAGCCGTCCCGCGCGGCCAGATCGAAGCGTCCACGGCACTCAATCTCTCGCCGTTTCGCACGGCGGTGGGCATCGTATTGCCGCAGGCGATCCCGCCGGTGGTGCCCGCCCTGGGCAACTATCTGGTCGCGATGTTCAAGGACACGCCGCTCTTGTCGGCCATTACCGTGGTCGAACTCTTGCAGCAAAGCAAGATGATCGGCTCGGCGACCTTCCGCTATACCGAACCCCTGACGCTCGTCGGCATCATGTTTCTCCTGCTCAGCCTGGCTGCTGCATGGGGCGTGCGCCGGCTCGAGCACCGACTAGCCCGCTACGGAGGAAAACGATGAGCGCCAGCATTGAAATCAAGAATCTGCACAAACGCTACGGCGAACTGCATGTGCTGCGCGGTATCGATCTGCAGATCGCGAAAGATCAGACCGTGGCGATCATCGGGCCGTCGGGGTCGGGCAAATCCAGCCTGCTGCGCATGTTGATGACGCTGGATCAGCCCACAGAAGGCGAGATCCTGATCGACGGCGAGTCGATGTGGAAGGATGCCAACGGCAACACGATGGCGCCCAACTCGGCGCATGTGCGCCGCATCCGCGGCAAGATCGGCATGGTGTTTCAGCACTTCAACCTGTTTCCGCATCGCACGGCGCTCGGCAACGTGATCGAGGCGCCGATGCATGTGCTGGGCTTGTCGCGCGATGAGGCCACCAAGCGGGGCAAGGAATACCTGGATCTGGTGGGCCTGGGCGACAAGTTCGACGCTTATCCGGCGCAACTCTCGGGCGGGCAGAAGCAGCGCGTCGGCATTGCCCGCGCGTTGGCCATGCGGCCCGAGATCATGCTCTTCGACGAAGTGACGTCCGCGCTCGATCCGGAGCTGGTGGGCGGGATCCTGCAGATCATGCAGGATCTATCGGCCAAGCGCGAAATGACCATGATCATGGTCACCCATCAAATGAAGTTCGCCGAGCGGGCGTGCGACCGCACGCTGTTTTTCGATCAAGGCAATGTGGTCGAGGATGCCGACTCGGTATCGCTCTTCAAGAACCCGCAGGAGCCGCGCACGCAGCAGTTCCTGCAGGCCGTGATCGAAGCGGAGTGATCAGCCGCGGCCGGTGCTGCCGAAGCCGCCCGCGCCGCGCGACGAATCGCTGAACTCGTCGACGATATCGAAGGTGACTTGCATCACCGGTACGATCACGAGTTGCGCCATGCGCTCCATCGGCTCCAGCGTAAACGCCTGCGCGCCGCGATTCCACACCGACACCATCAATTGGCCCTGGTAGTCGGAATCGATCAGCCCCACCAGATTGCCCAGCACGATGCCGTGCTTATGGCCCAGGCCCGAGCGCGGCAGAATCATGGCGGCATACGCGGGATCGTCCACGTGGATGGCCAGGCCGGTCGGCACCAGATGGGTGGTGCCCGGTTCGATGACGAGCGCCGCATCCAGGCAGGCGCGCAGATCGAGGCCGGCGGAACCCGGCGTGGCATAGGCAGGCAAACAATCGCGCATGCGCGCGTCGATAATTTTTAAAGCTACGGATTTCATCGGATCACAGCGTGAAGGCAGCGCGACGCGACGCTAGTCGGCCGGAGGGCCGGCAAACGCTACGACGGCCGCCGTGAGGGCGGGGCAGAAGCCCGGTTGGAAACAGTAGTGAGTGGCGGCAACACCGCCACAGGGCGGTCGGCCTCGCGGCGCATGCTGCGCGCGCCGCGCAGTACCATGCCGCCAAACACGAACAGGAAAATGGCAGGAATGAAATCCTGCGGGCCACGCACGCCGTATTCGAATGCTTCGAAGGCATGGCGGGCGCCGGCGATGAAGATCCCGATACCGACGATCGTGAGCAGCGTGCCAAACAGTCGTTTGCCGGCGCGGCCCGCGAGGGTGATCGTTTGGGAATTGGACGTATCGGGTACGCGCAACGCGTCTTGCTTGGCGCTTGCAATATCGGCGGCCGATTGCAGCATGGCGGGCTTGGCCGCATCCGCTTGGGCCTTCCGCTGCGAGCTGGAGCGCGGTGCGGGCGGCACCGCCACAGGAGAGGGCGCGGGAAACCCGTCGGCCAGCGGCGCTTGATCGGGGCGGGACGACGACCACGACGGGGAAACGGCCGGGGCGGGTTTGGACATGCCGCCGTAGACGCGGCCCGGTTCGCCGGCCGATCCGCTGGTCAAACCTTCTACGTAGCGTGCGAAATCACCGTCGCGCGGTCCCATATCGATCGCCATCGCCTAACCCCTTCGTGTGTATACCAACCGTCAGGATACCGGACGATCGCGGCGGGGCGTGCGGGTGGGGCGGCGTTTGCGCATCATCATCACCAATAAACCCACGCCGATCACCACCGATGCGATGGTGCCGACCACCAAACCGATCTGTTGCGCGTTTTCGGCAGTGCCCAGACTGCGGGCGGTAATGTAGCCCGGTGCCAGCATGATCGGCACCCAAAGCACGGCCGAGACGATATTGGCGACCTGGAACGACACCATGTTCATGCGCATGATGCCGGCCACGGTTGGAATCGTGGCGCGGATCGGTCCCAGAAAACGGCCCATCAGCACCGACGCAAAGCCGTATTTGTAGAAAAACAGTCGCGCGCGCGCAACAGCGCTGCGGTGCCGATTGAGCGGCCAACGGCGCATGATGCTCGGGCCCAGCCACCGGCCGACGATGTAGGACACCGCATCGCCCAGAATGGCGCCGGCAATGCCCCATATCAAGACGGGCATCAGCGGCAGCGTGCCGCTGCCCACAAGCCCGCCAATCAACAGCAGCAAGGCTGTTGCCGGAATGAGGAGGCCGACGATCAGCAGCGATTCGCCGAATGTAAGGGCCGCGATAACGGGTCCTGCCCAAAATTGGTTGGTTTCAATGAACTGTCCAACCGTATCGATGATCTGATCCATTCGCTGCGTCGTTTAGGGCAATCATGTATCTTAACGCGGCTGCCGACCTCCGCGTTTCATTCGTACGGACGAGTTGGTCGCGCAAGCTCTCAAAAGGATATCAAGCGTTTCATGGATTCCATTACACAAGCCGTCCTGGGCGCGGGCATTCAAGCCTCGCTGCTTGGCCGCCAGCAAGGCCGACGCGCGCTGATCTACGGCGCCGTGCTGGGTACATTGCCGGACCTGGACGTGCTCGCCTCTTATCCCGACCCCGTGTCGACGATGACGTTTCATCGCGGTTACTCGCACTCCATCTTCGTGCTGACCGCGCTGGCGCTGCTTCTGGCCTGGCTGATCCGAAAAAGGTGGCCGGACGCGCCCTATAGCGGTTGGCGACTGGCGTTGACGTTGACGCTGGTGCTGGTCACGCACCCGATATTGGATTCGTTTACCTCTTACGGCACGCAGCTTTTCTGGCCGATGATGCGCACGCCCGAAAGCTGGTCGAGCATCTTCATCATCGATCCGATCTACACCATCCCCTTGATCGCAGCAGTGTTGTGGGGGGCGGCCTCGGGCTACGCCGGCAATGCATTGCGGTTTCAGTGGTGGATGCTGGGGCTGAGCACGGCGTATCTGGTGGGCACGCTGGGGTTGAAGCACGTGGCCGAGGGGCGCGTACTGGCCACGTTGCGGCAGGACGGCGTGCAGATCGCCGCCGTCTTCTCGTCGCCGATGCCGCTCAATGCGCTCTTGTGGCGGGTGGTGGTGAAGACGGAAAGCGGCGGGTACGTCGAGGCGGTCACCAGCGTTTTCGACCGCACGCCGCCCGAATACGTCCGCCAGAATCTGCGTCTCGATCTGGTGGCCCCGCTGCGCGAGGATGCGCTCCACGATCGGTTGACGTGGTTTACCGACGACTGGCTGCGTTATGACGCCATCGGGCGCTCGCTCGTCGTGACCGATCTGCGGATGGGCATGCCGGGGTATTACACGTTCCGGTTCGTAATGGCCGAGCGCAATACGCAAGGCGTGTTTACGCCGATCACCCCCAAGCGCTGGCCGAGCGACCGAGGATCGGGCGAGCAGTTGCGCGCCATTCTGAAACGAATCTTCGTGCAGACGCCGCCGCTGCCGCTCAGCGAATGGGCCAAGCGGAATACAGTGCCGGTCGCGCAGTAGGTAGGCGAATCTGGACCCTGTGCTCGGACTTGGCGCTTGGAGCAAGCGTTGGGACCAGGCGCTGGGACCAGGCGCTGGGACCAGGCGCCGGCCGGCGAAACACTGGCCAAAATGAAAAAACCCGCGCTCGATGCGCGGGTTTTTTCTTGCTTCAGTCTTTGCTTCTGCGCTTGCTTCGGCTTTTGCTTCTGCTTCGGATTTTGCCTTTGCCTTTGCGGCTTCGGCGTTACGCTTTGCGCGGTGCCCGGCTGGCAATCTCGGCGATCAAGCGGCGTGCGGCATCAAGCTTGGGCGCCGGCGGCAGGGGATGCACGCCTTGCTCGTCGAACAGCACCAATTCGGTCGTATCGGCGTCCATCACCTGATGGGCGAGGTTGCCCACCAGCAATGAAATGCCTTTGCGACGGCGCTTGGCTTCGGCGTGTTCGGCCAGTTTCTCGGTTTCGGCTGCAAACCCCACACACCACGGACCGTCCGTCAGCGCGGCCACTTCGGCCAGGATATCGGGATTGGGCGCGAAGTTCATGATAGGCGCGCCGCCACCTTCGCTCGTCTTCTTGAGCTTTTGCGTGCTGATATTGGTTACGCGCCAGTCGGCCACGGCCGCTACGGCAATGAAAATATCGGCGTGGCGCACATTGGCCATCACCGCATCGTGCATCTGCGAGGCCGTCATCACGTTGATGGCCTGCACGCCGCGCGGGATCGACAATGCCGTGGCACCGGTGATCAGCGTGACCTGGGCGCCGGCCTCGCGGGCGGCACGCGCCAGCGCATAGCCGGTCTTGCCGGACGAGCGGTTGCTCAGCACACGCACGGGATCGACCGGTTCGGAAGTTGGGCCGGCGGTGAGCAGCACATGCTTGCCTGCCAGCACCTTGGGTTGAAACGATGCGATCAGGTCGGTGAGAATCTCGTGCGGCTCGAGCATGCGGCCATTGCCGGTCTCGCCGCACGCCTGGTCGCCGGCCGCGGGGCCCAGCACGGCAATGCCGTCGTCGCGCAATTGCGCCACGTTGCGCTGCGTGGCGGGGTTGTCCCACATTTCCTTATTCATGGCCGGTACCACCAGCAACGGACAGGCACGCGCCAGGCACAAGGTAGACAGCAGATCGTCGGCCATGCCGTGCACCAGCTTGGCCATGAAATCGGCGCTGGCCGGGGCGATCAACACGGCATCGGCGCCGCGCGTGAGATCGATGTGCGCCATATTGTTGGGAATGCGGGCATCCCAGGCGTCCATGAACACGGGGCGGCCGGACAGCGCCTGCATGGTGACCGGCGTGATGAAATGCGTCGCAGCCTCGGTCATGACGACGTCGACCGTGGCGCCTTGTTCCGTTAGACGGCGCACCAGCTCGGCGATCTTGTAGCAGGCGATGCCGCCGGTCAGGCCAAGAACGATACGTTTTTTAGCGAGATCTAGCATGGGGCCAACATTGAAAGGCTCGATCGAGCATTATGCATCAGGGAGGCAGGCGATCAGTCCGCGCGCGGTTTTCGCGCCCGGAGCAGTTCGTCGACCACGAGCAAGATGGCGCCGCCAGTGATCGCCATGTCGGCGATATTGAACGCCGGGTAATACCAATCGCGCCAGTAGAACAACAGGAAGTCGACCACGTGGCCATAGACGATGCGGTCGATCACATTGCCCAACGCGCCGCCCATGATGAGCGTAAGCGCCAGCGCGAAGCGCCGCTGCCCCGGATTACGGTACAGCAGCACCGCGATCACGATCGAGGCAATCACGCCCAGGCCGGTGAAGAACCAGCGTTGCCAGCCTTCTTCGGACGCCAGGAAGCTGAACGCCGCACCGCGATTGAAAAGCAGCGTGAAATCGAAGAACGGCAGAATATTGACGCGCTCGCCAAACTGGAACTGGGTGTTGAAGTAGATCTTCGTCACCTGATCGATCACGATAATCGCAAGCGCAATCAGTATCCAGCGCACGAATGCCGCACCGCCCGGTCGGGTTTCGACCGGGATGGATTGCGTATCAGCGCTCGTCATGCCATGTGCCGGGTTTCACCGGTACCGAAGAGATTGCTCACGCAGCGGCCGCAGATATCGGGATGTGCCGTATCCGCGCCCACATCGGCGCGCCAATGCCAGCAGCGATCGCATTTGCGATGGGCCGACGGCGTGATCTCGATCCGGGGTTCGGCGTCGTCGGAGGCGTGGACCGTAGCGCGGGACACGATCAGCACGAAACGCAGATCGTCACCCAGGCTCTGGAGATCGGCCAGGGCGTCGCCGCTTGCGTACACGTCGACTTCCGCTTGCAGCGACGAGCCGATGCCACCAGCGGTACGTACATCTTCGAGTTTGCGGGTCACGTCGGCACGCAGAGCACGCAGGCGCGACCATTTGGCATCCAACGCTTCCGATTGCGCACCCAGGTCGGGCAGCGTTTCAAACGTCTCGGTAAAGATCGTTTTCACGCCACCGGCATCCTGCCGTGCCGAGTCGGGCAACAAACCCCACGATTCTTCTGCCGTAAACGACAGAATCGGCGCCATCAGTTTGATGAACGTGCGCGAGATCGCCAGCAGAACGGTTTGCGCGCTGCGTCGCGCCACGCTACCCGGCGCCGAGGTATACAAGCGGTCTTTCAGAATGTCGAGGTAGAACGCGCCCAGGTCTTCCGAGCAGAACATCTGCAAGCGCGAGACCGCCGGATGGAAGTCGTAGCGTTCGTAGAGCCCTTGCACATCGGCCTGCATGCGCGCCGTCATCACCAACGCATAGCGGTCGATTTCCAGCAAATCCGACACCGGCACGGCCTGTGTGGATGCATCGAAATCGGCCACGTTGGCCAAGAGGAATCGCAAGGTATTGCGGATACGGCGATAGCCTTCCACCACCCGTTTCAGGATTTCGTCTGAAATCGACAGTTCACCCGAGTAATCGGTGGAGGCGACCCATAGACGCAAGATTTCGGCGCCCAACGAGTCTGAAATTTTTTGCGGGCCGATCACGTTGCCGACCGACTTGCTCATCTTGCGGCCTTGACCGTCGACCACAAAACCGTGCGTGAGCAGGGCCTTGTAGGGCGGCCGGTCATACAACATGCAGCCGGTGAGAAGCGACGAGTGGAACCAGCCGCGATGCTGATCCGAGCCTTCCAGATACAGATCGGCCGGCCAGCCGAGATTGCGGCCGTGGGAGCCCAGGCGAGCCGCGGTCTTGGCGTCAGCATCGCGCGCGCCGCCCAGCACCGTGGCGTGCGTGGTGCCCGAGTCGAACCACACATCCAACGTGTCGCGGTTTTTCTCGTATTGGTCGGCCTCGTCGCCCAACAAATCGCGGGGTTCGATGCTTTGCCAGGCTTCGATGCCAGCTTCTTCGACCCGTTGCGCGACCTGCTCGAGCAATGCAGGTGTACGCGGATGCAATGCACCCGTTTCCTTGTGCACGAAGAAGGCCATCGGCACACCCCATTGGCGCTGGCGCGACAAGGTCCAGTCCGGGCGGTTGGCGATCATCGAATGCAAGCGCGCGCGGCCCCAGCCGGGGTAGAAGGCGGTGGCGTCGATGCCGGCCAGTGCTTTCTCTCGCAGCGTGGCGCCGCCATCAGCGGGCGTCACGTCCATGCCGGCAAACCACTGGCTGGTGGCGCGGTAGATGACCGGCGTTTTATGACGCCAGCAGTGCATGTAGCTGTGCTTGTGCTTCTCGACATGCATCAATGTGCCAGCGGCGGTCAGCGCTTCCACGACCTTGGGATTGGCATCCCAGATCGACAGTCCGCCGAAGAGCGGCAGGCTTTCGACGTAGCGGCCATCGCCCATGACGGGATTGATGATGTCAGCGTCTTTCAGGCCATGGGCCTTGCAGGACACGAAGTCTTCGATACCGTAGGCGGGCGCGGAATGCACGATCCCGGTGCCGGCATCCAGCGTGACGTAGTCGCCCAAGTACATGGGCGACGTGCGGTCGAAGCCGGCATCGGCGGTGGCCAGCGGGTGACGGAAACGGATTTCCGACAACGCTTCGCCTTTGCACGTGGCAATCACTTCACCGGTCAGGCCCCAGTGTTCGAGACAGGGCGCGACGCGCTCGGCTGCCAGCAACAACAACGGACCCGTAGCCGGTGCGGGGGTGACGCGAACCAGCGCGTAATCGAATTCGGGATGGATATTGAGCGCCTGGTTGGACGGGATGGTCCAAGGCGTCGTGGTCCAGATGACGACCGCACCGTCGTCGATATCCGCCAGACCCATGGCGCGGGCCAGGGCAGGCTTGTCGGCAAACGGGAAGGCCACGTCCACGGCGGGATCGACACGGTCGGCGTATTCCACTTCGGCCTCGGCCAGCGCCGAACCGCAGTCGAAACACCAGTTGACCGGCTTCAGGCCGCGAAACACATAGCCTTTCTCGAAGATGCGACCCAACGCGCGAATTTCGTCCGCTTCGTTGGTGAAGTTCATCGTGAGGTACGGATGATCCCAATCGCCCAACACGCCCAGACGCTTGAAATCCTTCTTCTGGCGATCGATCTGCTCCAGCGCGTAGGCGCGCGCTTTGGACTGCACTTCCGCGACGGGCAAGTGCTTGCCATACTTTTTCTCGATCTGGATCTCGATCGGCATGCCGTGACAATCCCAACCGGGCACGTAATGCGCGTCAAACCCCGCCATATTGCGGCTTTTGACGATGATGTCCTTCAGGATCTTGTTGACCGCATGGCCGATGTGAATGTCGCCGTTGGCGTAGGGCGGCCCGTCGTGCAACACGAACGTGGGACGGCCTTTGCTGGCTTCACGGATGGCTGCGTAAATTCGATTTTCTTCCCATTGCGCAATCCATGCGGGTTCGCGTTTCGCGAGATCGCCTCGCATCGGAAACGGGGTGTCGGGAAGATTGAGAGTTTTTTTATAGTCCATGAACGGCAAAATAAGCGCGTGCCTGGCTCGCATCATCGGCGATGGCGGTGGTCAGGGTGGCGAGATCCGAGAATTTTTCTTCATCCCGCAGCTTGTGCAGGAATTCGACCCGAACGAGTTTACCGTATGCGTCTACAGTCGCATCCAGCAAAAACGCCTCAAGCAGGACACGCCCGTCATCCTCGACGGTGGGACGTACCCCCAAACTGGCAACGGCGGGCAAGGCCACAGGCCCCAAGCCGCTGACTTTGACCACATAAATGCCCGAACGCGCCGCGCAACGCGGGGCCACGCGCAGGTTCATCGTGGGATAGCCCAGCGTGCGGCCCAGCTTCTGACCGTGAATCACATGACCGCTAACCGCGAAGTCGTGACCCAGCAACGATTTCGCCCCTTCGAGGTCGCCCACGGCCAACGCCGTGCGCACTTCCGAGCTGGAAATACGGCGTCCGTCGATATCGGTGATATCAGAGAGGGTCTGTACCTCGAAGCCGTGGCGGGCTCCCGCTTCGCGCAAGGTGTCGATATCGCCCGTGCGTTTGTGACCGAATCGGAAGTCCTCGCCCACCAGCAGCAGCTTGGTGTTGAGCCCGTTCACCAACAACATCTCGATAAACGCTTGCGGCGATAGATTGGCCAGCCGCGCATCGAAACGCTGCAGGATGACGCGCTCGACGCCCTGGTCGGTCAGCCCGGCGAGCTTGTCGCGCAACCCCGACACATGCGTGGGCGCCAGTTCCGGACGGCGCTGCTGCAGGGCAAAGTACTCGCGCGGGTGGGGCACGAACGTCATTACCGTGGTCGCGAGCCCACGGGTTTGCGCCGCCGCGCGCAGATGCGCCAGCATGGCCTGATGGCCCCGGTGCACCCCATCGAAGTTGCCAATGGTGAGCGCGCAGGGCGGCCTGTCGGAGGGAGGAGGGAGGTCGCGGTAAATACGAAGCATCGGTTTCACGCGCAAGAGTTTACAATTTTGCCTTGCATCAAACGTAGGATTTCCATTTTGTCCGCTATTTCGTCATCGCCGCGCCGCTTCGTCATCCTGATTTCGGGGCGAGGCAGCAACATGCAACGCGTGGCCCAGGCCTGTCGCGAAGAGGGCTGGCCGGCCACGATCGCCGCCGTCATCGCCAGTCGTCTGGATGCGCCGGGGCTCGAGTGGGCGCGGTCGCAAGGGATTCCCACGTCGGCGCTCGATCATCGGCAATTCGCCAGCCGCGACGCGTTCGACGCCGCGCTGGCGCAGGAAGTGGATCGTTATCAACCGGATTACGTGTTGCTCGCGGGTTTCATGCGCGTGCTCACGCCGGCTTTCGTGCAGCGTTATGCGGGGCGCATGATCAATATTCATCCGTCGTTGTTGCCGGCCTTTCCAGGCCTGCATACTCACGCGCAAGCCATTGCGACTGGTGTGCGCGCCCATGGTTGTACGGTGCATTTCGTCACGCCCGTGCTCGATCACGGGCCCATCATTGCGCAAGGTTGTGTGCCGGTGCTGGATGGCGATACCCCCGAAGCGCTTGCAACGCGCGTGCTGGATGTCGAGCATCGGGTGTTCCCGGCCGCGGCGCGCTGGTTGGCCGAAGGCCGTGTCAGCACAGGCGCCGATGGGCGCGTTGAGGTGGCCGGCGTCACCGACCGATTGTTTTTATGGGCGCCCGAAGCTGCGGCGACTCCAGCACTTTCAAATTAATGCCTGGCGCACTGCGCGAGGATGACAGGCGCGGCCTGTTCTTTTTATCGGATTCTTATGAGCAAACCCTCCCAACCCCGGTCGCGTTCCAGCGGCAGCCGCGACAAGCGGTCCGCACCCCGATCGTCCGAAGGCGGCCGGGGGCGCCCGCCGGCGTCGCCGCATTCCCGCACGGGCATTGTGAGCGAAGCCGACTCGCGCTTTATCAGCTCGCTCAAGCCCGTGGTGGAGAAGCCGAAACCCGCAGTGGTGATCGCCGCCACGCGTTTGACGCAAGTGCAGCAAGTGCTGGGCGAGATCTTGCAGTGGTCGGGCCCGGCGGACGTCGTGCTGTCGCGCTGGATGCGCGAGCACCGCGAACTCGGTCTGCGCGACCGCTCGGAAGTCGCCGAGGCCACCTTCGACGTGCTGCGGCATCTGCGGCTTTATCAGCATCTGGCCGAGTCGGGCTCAGGTCCGGCGTCGCGCCGTCTGGCATTGCTGGGCCTGAATGCCACGCAAGATCACAATATTCTCTACGACAGCGTGTCGCAGGAAGACGCCAGCTGGTTGCGTCGTGTGTCCAAGGCCACGATCGACACCCTGCCGCGCGCGATTCGCATGAGCGTGCCGGATTGGCTCGACCAGCGCCTGTCCAGGTTGGATAACGCCGACGCCCTGATTGCCTCGTTCAACCAGCCGGCTTCACTGGATATTCGCGTCAATCCGCTCAAGGCCCAGCGCGATAACGTGTTGGCAGGTTTGGTGCATGGCCCTGCGGCGCGCTTTTTGCCCAAGGCGACGCCGCTGTCGCCGTGGGGCATCCGCCTCGAGGGCCGGCCGGCCGTCAATCGCTGGCCGCAGTTTGAAGCAGGCACGATTGAAGTGCAGGACGAGGGCAGTCAATTGCTCGCGTTGTTGGTTGCGCCCAAGCGCGGCGAGATGATCATCGACTTTTGTGCCGGCGCCGGCGGCAAAACACTGTTGTTGGGCGCGTTGATGCGTTCCACCGGACGCTTGTACGCGTTTGACGTGTCGGCCAAGCGCCTGGCACGGGCCAAGCCGCGGTTTGCGCGCAGTGGGCTGTCCAACGTGGTGCCCGTCGTCATCGACAGCGAAAACGATGCGCGCGTCAAACGACTCGCCGGCAAGGCGCAGCGCGTGCTGGTCGATGCCCCGTGCAGCGGCACAGGCACGTTGCGCCGCAACCCGGATCTCAAGTGGCGCCAGCATCCCGATTCGCTCGTCGAGCTGTGCGAGCTGCAACTGCGCATTCTGTCGAGCGCATCGCGTTGCGTCGCACCGGGCGGGCGCCTCGTGTATGCCACCTGCAGTGTGTTGGCCGAGGAAAACGAGGCACAAGCCGAGGCTTTCCTCGCGTCGCACCCTGATTTCGTGCAGGTGGATGCCGCCGAACTCATCAATAGCCGCTGCGAGGGCGCTGGCCTCACCGGTCCGTTCATGCAGTTGCGCCCGGACGTTCACGGCACCGATGGTTTCTTCGGCGCAGTGTTCGAGCGTCGCAAGACGACGGATTTGCCCGAGGAAGCAGCCGCTGTGGCGCTGCCGCTCGCGGACGAAGAGTCGGCGTAACGCGAGAGGCATGTGTGTCATGCGCGGCAAGTGTGCCCCGCGTGCGGATGCGGATGCGGATGCGCATGCGTTGCACAGTGCGCCTTGGTGCGCTTTGACTGCACGTGGGCGGATGGCGATTTGCCCGCTCCGCGTTCAGCGGCCGGTGAGCGTTTGCCGGCCGTCGAGCTTCATGGGCGCACGCCTTGCGTGCTGGTAACGAACTTCCCAAGCATAGGTGTCATCGCCCGGTGTGGCGCCGGCCCGATAGATCACTGTGGTGGTGCCTGTTTGAATGCGGCCGCATTTTCCGCCGGCGTCGTGCGGGGCTTGCCCGCCTTGTACGATCAATTCGCCCAGCGTGGGGCGCTGTGTGATGACCACGACCGGTCGCGCCATGCCTTGGCATACACCGGGCCAAATCTCAAAGTAGTCACCGAGTACCACTTCTTGCCCCGGGCGCAGTGCAGGGGACGCAGCGAATGTCGGCGTCGGACCTGTCATACAAAACAGGGCTCCCGCCAAGCCAATGACAGTGATAGCAGGGCGCATTGATGCGCTCGTGGCCCGCACGAGAATGGACGCTGTCATGCGCGGGGCGGCATTAGGTGCCATAGCGGTTGATTGCAGGCACGAATGTCTTGCCGGCAACGTTGCAAAACGCAGACAGCACCAAGGCAATGCTATTCCTGACAAAAATGGTGCGGTATGAGATACTACCGGGTAAGTTGCTGGACATTGATGGCAAGTTAACGGTTTTTAGGAACGTGTTGCGAGTTTGGCTATCGTGCCGATGTGTATTTCCATCGGGCGAGCATGGCTAATCGGTGTATGGTAACAATACGGGCTCTGCGACCCCCAGGAAATCAGGTTAGTCCTTGATTTATCACAAGAACTAAATTGCAACCTGGGTGTCGAACGCCCACAACGTACGGTAAAATTTTTCCCGTACTTATTTCGCGAGGCTCATAAGCGCTCATATGGATCAAATCCTATCCTTCGTTACCGGCGGTCTACTCCAGGCGAGTTGGTGGCAGATCGTCGTTTTCACATTGGTTGTGACGCACATCACGATCGTCGCGGTTACCGTGTTCCTACACCGTAGCCAGGCGCACCGTGGGCTTGAGTTGCACCCGGCGGTCATGCACTTCTTCCGTTTCTGGTTGTGGCTGACAACGGGCATGGTAACCAAGGAGTGGGTGGCTATCCATCGTAAGCACCACGCCAAATGCGAACGTGAAGGCGATCCCCATTCGCCCATGATGTTCGGTATTTGGAAAGTGTTCTTCCGTGGCGCCGAGCTGTATCGCGAAGAATCGAAGAACGCCGAAACGCTGGCGAAATTCGGTCACGGCACGCCGAACGACTGGATGGAGCGCAATGTGTATTCGCGCCACAGCGTCAAGGGCATCCTGATCATGCTGGTCATCAACGTCATGCTGTTCGGCGCTTTGGGCGTTACGGTATGGGCGATCCAGATGGCATGGATTCCTTTCTGGGCTGCTGGCGTGGTCAACGGTATCGGTCACTTCTGGGGCTACCGCAACTTTGCCAGCCCGGATACAAGCACGAACGTATCGCCCTGGGGCATCATCATCGGCGGCGAAGAGTTGCACAACAACCATCACGCCTACGGCACGTCGGCCAAGTTCTCGAGCAAGTGGTATGAGCTCGACATCGGCTGGGGTTACATCACGATCTTGCGTTGGCTCGGTCTGGCTCAAGTCAAGAAAGTCGCGCCCAAGCTGAAACTGGGTGATGCGAGCAAGCCCGTCGTCGATCTGAACACGTTGCAAGGCGTGATCACGCACCGCTATGAAATCATGGCGCGCTACGGCGACTTGCTCAAGCGTACTGCTGCAGAAGAATTGGAACGGTTGCGCCCCGCGCGTCGTCAGGATGGCACCGATTGCCAATACACCACACTGCACAAGGTGCGCCGTTGGTTGCCGCGCACTGAAGATGCGCTGCAACCTGCGCAACGCGCCGAAGTCGACCAGGCGTTGGCGATGGTGCCGGATACGCAGGTATCCAAGCTGGTTCAAATGCGTCGCGAATTGGGACGTGTGTGGGAAAGCTCCAGTTCGAGCAGCGAGCAATTGCTGAGTGAACTGCAAGCATGGTGTCAACGCGCGCAACACAGCGGCATTTCAGGTCTGGAGCAGTTTGCGAATCGCCTGCGCCGCTACGCGGCATGATGCTGGACACACTCAACACTGAACAACGCGCCGCAGTAACGCTGGAACCGCAGCATGCCCTGGTCTTGGCCGGGGCAGGCAGCGGCAAGACCCGGGTGTTGATCACCCGTATGGCCTGGCTCATTCAAACTGGCCAGGCCAGTTCGTTTGCGCTGCTGGCAGTCACGTTTACGAACAAGGCCGCGCGGGAGATGCTGACCCGTATGTCGGCCATGCTCCCGATCGATACGCGTGGCTTGTGGATCGGAACGTTCCACGGCTTGTGCAATCGGTTGCTGCGCGCGCATCATCGCGATGCCGGCTTGCCGCAAACCTTTCAGATTCTCGATACCGCCGACCAGCTCGCGTTGATCAAACGCATGCTGAAAGCCAACAATATCGACGACGAGAAGTTTCCGGCCAAGGACGTGCAGCGGTTCATCAATGCCGCCAAGGAAGAGGGCCGCCGCTCAGCCAATGTTGATGCTGGCGACCCCTACCGTCAGCGCATGGTCGAGATCTACGCGCTGTATGAGGCGCAGTGCCAACGCGACGGCGTGGTCGATTTCGCAGAACTGCTGCTGCGTGCCTATGAGCTCCTCGCCAACAACACCCCGATTCGCGAGCATTATCAGCGTCGTTTCCGGCATGTGCTGGTAGACGAGTTCCAGGATACGAACACGCTGCAATACAAGTGGCTGCGGATGCTGGCGGGCGGCGGCGCGTATATTTTCGCCGTGGGTGACGACGATCAGTCGATCTACGCGTTCCGTGGCGCCAACGTGGGCAACATGGCCGATTTCGAGCGCGACTACGCGCACGGCACAGTGATCCGGTTGGAGCAGAACTACCGTTCGTTCGGCCACATTCTCGATGCCGCCAACGCGCTGATCGATCACAACACGGCCCGTTTGGGCAAGAACCTCTGGACCGACCAGGGCGCGGGCGAGCCCGTGCGCATCATCGAGCAACCTTCGGACGCGATCGAAGCGCAGTGGGTGGTCGACGAGATCCGCAGTCTGGTCAAGGATGGGCGAAACCGCCGCGAAATCGCCGTGCTCTATCGCAGCAACGCGCAGTCGCGCGTGATGGAGCACGCGTTGTTCTCGGCCGGCGTCCCGTACAAGGTATACGGCGGCCAGCGCTTTTTCGAGCGCCAGGAAATCAAGCATGCGTTAGCCTATTTGCGCCTGCTGGCCAATCGCACCGACGATACGTCCTGGATGCGGGTGGTGAATTTCCCCACGCGCGGCATTGGCGCACGTACCCTCGAACAACTGAACGACGCAGCCCGCACCCACGACACCAGCCTGGCTGACGCCGTGGCATTCATCGGCGGTAAAGGCGGCAGCAATCTGGCGCAATTTGCCGGGCTGATCGCAGCGATCACTGATGAAACTCGCGATTTGCCGTTGCCCGAGATGGTCGAGCACATGCTCACCCGCAGTGGGCTCATCGAGCATTATCAGAACGAGAAAGAGGGCACCGAGCGCGTCGAGAACTTGCGCGAACTGGTCACGGCCGCGTCGGTGTTCGCGGCAGAAGAAAATGTCGATCGCGAACCTGCCGGGCGGGTATCCGAGGCGTCTGCTGCTGCGGCCGCTGCCGCAGCCCCCTCCGCGGTGGACATCGGCCTGGCCGAGGGCGCACCGGGTGTGACTGAAGCAGTGCTTACGCCGCTCGCATCGTTCCTGTCGCATGCGGCACTCGAAGCGGGCGACAACCAGGCCGAGGCCGGCCAGGATGCCGTGCAATTGATGACGGTGCATGCCGCCAAGGGCCTGGAGTTCGACGCGGTGTTCATCACCGGTCTCGAAGAAGGTCTGTTTCCTCACGAGAACAGTGCGCTCGAGGCTTCAGGCCTCGAAGAAGAACGCCGGCTGATGTATGTGGCGATCACGCGGGCGCGCGAGCGTTTGTATGTGAGCTTGGCCCAAAGCCGCATGTTGCACGGGCAAACCCGCTACGCCATGCGCTCGCGTTTTCTCGAAGAGATTCCTGCCGAACACGTTAAATGGCTCACGCCCAAAGTGGGCGTGCCGTCGGCCAATGGATTCCGCGGCTCCGACCCCGCTTGGGGCGGCGCCGAATATCGGGCCGATGCGTTTGCGCGCAAATCGACCGGCGCAATCGCGCCGCGTGCGCCCCGCTCGGTGTCCAGCGGCGTGCAAGTGGGCGACAAACATTTTCGAATCGGGCAGGGCGTGCATCACTCACGCTTTGGCGAAGGCACTATTATTGGACTCAGCGGTGCCGGCGAGGATGCCCAGGCGCAGATTCAATTTCGCGACGTCGGCAGCAAGACGCTCGCCTTGAGTATCGCGAAGCTCGATATTGTTCAGGGGTAATACATGACGAACGAAGACGACGATGACGATATGGACATCCCGGCCCTGCGTGCCGAGATCAATGAAATCGATCAGCAATTGATGCTGCTGTTGGGGCTGCGTTTTCGCTGCAGCGACCAACTGGCCGAAATGTTGCTGGCGCATGGTATGGAAGCGCCTGATGACAATGCCGAAGATCGCATCAAACATGTGGAAGCACTGGCGGAGGACGCCGGTGTCTCCCCGGCACTTGCCGTGCAATTGATGCATGCCGTGGTGAGCGAGGTCAATTCCAACCTCGCGCGCATCAAGGCCAGCAGCCAATCGCATTGATCGAAAGCGTGCGCTGATGCGTAAGCGATAGTGTGCGAGGAGGTCGGGTCGGCTTAGATGCCGACTTGGGCGGCTCAAATGGCGCGATATTCAGCCTTTGAACGTTCGCACCGCCGCTCGCTTCCGCAATGCAGTGTTAAAAAAATGGCGAGCCCGATAAACGGGTCTCGCCATTTTTTATTACCGCAAATTAGGCTTCTACTGCCGGCACCGGTGTATTGAGTAACTGCTGCTCCCACAGGTAAGCGATACCGCTGCCAGCCGCGTGTTGCAGGAGCACATCCGTGAGTGCGCCGGCCGTCTCGGCTCGGGCCCAATCGCGTTGCCACTCCGCCGCAACAGCCAGCCATGTCATCATGTTCGCGCCGGCGCCAATCATGCGCTGTATGGCGACCTGATGGGCTTCAACCGACACGCCGCCCGATGCGTCGGTGACCACCGTCACATCCCAGCCTTCGCCGAGGGCTTGGATCGCCGGCATCGCAACGCAAACTTCCGTCCATAAGCCAGCGATAATCAACTGCTTGCGGCCGGTTGCCTTCACGGCGTCCACCACCTTCTTGTCCTCCCAGGTGTTGATGAGCGTTCGATCGATCACCTCCTGGCCGGGAAACACGTCCGTAATCTGCGGAAAGATGAGGCCACCGCGTTCGGCGAGCACGCTCGTCAGGATGGTGGGCACATTGAACGCTTTGGCGGCCTTAGCCAGTGCGGTGGAGTTATTGACCACCATCTGCGGTTCATGGCTGTTCAGGTTGGTTAATTGAAATGGCTGATGGTCGATCAGAACGAGTACCGAATCTTGAGGGCGAAGAAGCGAATCAAGGCCGTTGCGAAGTTTCATTGTGTGCGTCCTATGGTGCTGTGAGTGAGATCAAGGTGTCCGACGACGAGCGCCTGTGACGAACTGATCTGGAGCGCCCATTGTGTCGTTCCTATCCTCGATGCGGTAGTACCATTGCCTGGCGAGCTGTGTCGCGGCATGGGGAACACCAAGTGGACATTGAAGCGCTACAGACCTTTGTGGAAGTGGCCGATGCGGGGGGCGTTTCTCCCGCTGCACGGCGGCTCGGCGTGTCGAAGTCGATCGTCAGTCGGCGCCTTTTTCGGCTTGAAGCTGAGCTTGGCGTTCAGTTGCTCACCCGATCCACACGTGGGGCCGGTCTCACGGAAGCGGGTGCTGCGTTTCGAGAGCATGCAGCGAGAATCTGCGCCGAGGTCGAGTTAGCCAAGGAAACGATTCTTCCCACCGGCACCTTGCAAGGACGATTGCGCGTGTCGGCGCCCCTTTCTTTCGGTCCGACGCACTTCGCGCCGTTGCTCGCGGAAATGGCGCGACGTCATCCCAAGCTTCATATCCACGCGTCTTACAGCGATCGATTTGTGGATCTCATTGCTGAGGGCTACGACTGCGCGATACGGGTGGGGTATCTGCAGGACTCGAATCTGATGGCGAGACGAATCGGCCCCGTATACGGAAAGCTCGTGGCAAGCCCCGCGTATATCAAAGCGCACGGGGCACCCGAGACGCCCGACGAGCTCATGGCGCATCAGGCCCTCATGCAGGGCACGGAGGCTTGGCAACTGACGGATGGTGGCGAGACCATCACGGTTCGGCCGCGGGGACGCTTCAAGGCCGACAGCGGTATCGCGCTTGTGGCTGCAGCGAAAGCGGGGCTTGGGGTCGCGTACCTCCCCGATTGCCTGATTTACGATGCTGTGGCGTCAGGCGCGCTTGTGCCCGTGATGACACGCCATGCACCGCCACCGGCAGGTGCTTACGTGGTCCGTCCCCCGGGCCAGCACCCGGCGCGAAAAATACAGGTTCTGACGGACTTGCTGATCGAGTACTTCGCTCAGTCGCCTCACTTCGCGGTCAGTGCTGAGCAACAACAGGAAGCGGTTGACGGTTGATCGCCGAGCGCTGACGCCTAAGCATCGACGCCTGAGCGTCGATGTCGAACGGCTTTCCGGAAATGGCGGGGCGCTAACGGCTAACGGCTAACAGGGAACAGGGAACAGGGAACAGCGAACAGCGAACAGCACAAGGCGCTAACGGCGACGTCCCGCCAACATCGCCGTTCACGTGCGACACCGCGCGGCTGCTCAGCTTCCCGATGTACGATTCGATTACTCGTCGCCTTGCATCGCCGCTTGGTCCACCGCTTCGAGTTCCTCGTGGATCTCGAGCCACTCGTTTTCCAGATTGTCGTGCGCCTTGGTTCGCTCACCATGTTCGGCCAACGCGGCAAGCCGTTCTTCGCGGCGGCCGTCGGCATACAAATCGGGATCCGCCAGCAATACATCCAGTGCGGCCAAGCGGGTGCGTGCGGCGTCCATGGCCTTTTCGACTTTTGCCAACCGCTGTTCAAGTGGCTTGCGCGCCACCGACAACCGCTGCCGCAGCTCAGCTTCCTGCCGACGTTGCGCTTTGCGGTCCACCACCGGTCCACCGGAAGAGGCCAAAGCAGCCGCGGATAACGCTTGACGCTCACTGCTTTGGCGCGCAGACAACCAGTCCCGGTAATCTTCCAGATCGCCGTCGAATTCCTGCACGCCGCCGTCCGCCACGATCCAGAACGTATCGACCGTGGTGCGCAGCAAGTGCCGGTCATGCGACACCATCAGCATGCTGCCCGAAAATTCGGCCAACGCGGTCGCCAGCGCTTCGCGGGTTTCGACGTCCAAGTGATTGCTAGGTTCATCGAGCAGCAGCAGATTGGGCTTTTGCCAGACGATCAACGACAACGCCAGGCGTGCCTTTTCGCCGCCCGACATCGGACCCACGGGGCTCATCACGGCCTCGCCGGAGAAGCCGAAGCCGCCCAGATAATTGCGCAATTCTTGTTCGCGTGTGTCCGGTGCCAAACGGGCCAGATGCGCGATGGGTGTGCTGTCCAGATCCAGCATGTCGAGCTGTTGCTGCGCAAAGTAGCCGATCGACAACCCGCGTGGCGCCTTGCGTTCGCCGGCCAGCGGCTCGATCGCCTCGCATAGCGTTTTGATCAACGTACTCTTGCCCGCACCGTTGGCGCCCAGGACGCCGATACGGCTACCGGCCCGCACCATCAACGTCACATCGCGCAGGATCGCTTTGGGTGTGCCGTCGGCGTCGTGATAGCCGGCCGACACGTGTTCCAGCGTCAAGAGCGGATCGGGCGTGCTCTCTGGCGACGGAATGCGGATATCGATCCCGGCTTCCGCATGCAAAGGCGCAAGCGCCTCCATGCGCGCCAACGCTTTCACACGGCTTTGCGCCTGCTTGGCCTTGGAAGCCTTGGCTTTGAAGCGGTCGATAAAGCCCTGCAAACGCGCCGTCTCGCGCGTCTGGCGTTCCCACGCGATGTGGGTTTGGCGCAAACGCTCGGCGCGTTGCAGCAGAAAATCGGAATAGCCGCCGCGATAGCGGATCAGCTTGGCATGGTCGACGTGCAAGACCGCGCGCGCCACCGCATCCACGAATTCGGTATCGTGCGAAATCAGCAGCACGGTGCCGTCGTAAGCGGTCAGCCACTTCTCCAGCCACAGCATGGCGTCCAAATCCAAGTGGTTGGTTGGCTCGTCCAGCAACAGCAGGTCGGAAGGCGCCATCAGCGCGCGGGCCAAGGCCAGTCGCATGCGCCAACCGCCCGAAAAGCTCGTTACCGGTTGCGCCCACTCGTTGGGCTTGAATCCCAGGCCGGCGAGCAACTGTTCAGCGCGTGATTGCGCGCTGTAGGCGCCGGCTTCCACCAGTGCGGCTTCGACTTCGGCGATTTCGGTGCCTTGTTCGTCGGTCAACGTGGCGCGGCGGCTTTGCAGATCCCGCAACGGCCGGTCGCCGTCGATCACGAACTCGCGCGCGGGACGATCGTCGGCATGCATTTCCTGTTCGACGGTGGCAATTTGCCACGTCGAGGGCAGCGTGAGCGACCCGGCATCCTGATCCAGTTCGCCCGTGAGCAATGCAAACAAAGACGACTTGCCGGCCCCGTTTTTTCCTACCAGCCCGACGCGCTCGCCGGGATTGACGACAAATTCAGCCTCGTCGAGCAGCACTTTCGCGCCGCGCCGCAAGGTCAAGCCAGACGCACGGATCACAGCGTGGCCGCCAGCAACTGGTCGCGTGTGAGCGCCATGATCTGATCGGTCGTGCCTTCGGTTTCAAGCCAGATGGGTTCGAGATCGGGAAACGCGATTTCGAAATTCAAGCGTTCATGGCCGATTTCCAGCACCAGCAAGCCATCGTCTTGCAGACGTTGCGCGCTCCCGCGCAAAATCAGGCGCACCAGGTCCATACCATCGCTGCCGCCGGCCAACGCCAATTGTGGCTCGCGACGATACTCTTCGGGCAGCGCCGCCATCGACGTGCTGTTTACATAGGGCGGATTGCAGACGATCAAGTCGTATTGTGCAGCCGGCAAGCCGTCAAACAAATCGGCTTTGTGCAGCGACAGCCGATTGCCCAACTTATAGTCGTCGACGTTGCGGCGCGCCACGTCCAGCGCGTCGGCTGAAATGTCGACCGCGTCCACATGCGCGTCGGGATAGGTCAGTGCCGTCAGGATGGCGAGGCAACCCGAGCCCGTGCACATATCCAACGCACGGGTCACATTGGTGTCGTCGCCAAGCCAGGGGCTCAGGCCTACGCCCAGTAGTTCGCTGATGGGCGAGCGCGGCACGATCACACGTTCGTCGATAAAGAAGCGATGGCCTTGCAGCCAGGCTTCGTTGGTGAGATAGGACGCCGGCAGACGCTCTTTCACGCGCCGGTCGATCAGCTCCAGTACTCGCTCGCACTCCTCGCGAAGCACCCGTGCATCCATGAACGGATCGAGCGTGTCGGGTGGCAAGTGCAGGGCATATAGCACCAAATACACCGCCTCGTCGTAGGCATTGTCACTGCCGTGGCCAAACACGACGCGCCCCGCAGTCATGCGCGACACCGCATAGCGGATCAGGTCGCGGATCGTGAGCAATTCTTGGCGGGCGGATGCATGCATGAATAATGACTTAAGAAGCGGTGAATAAAGTGTGTAGCGTACGGCGATAAATGTTTTTCAACGGCTCGAGCGACGCAATTTCAACGCGCTCGTCAATCTGATGAATCGTTGCATTGCCCGGGCCGAACTCGATGACCTGCGGGCAGATCTTGGCAATGAAGCGCCCATCGGACGTGCCGCCGGTGGTCGAAAGCTCGGTCGTCACGCCGGTTTCGGCCGCAATGGCGTCGACCAAGGCCTGCGACAGATTGCCGCGCGGCGTCAAAAACGGCTCGCCGCCCAGATTCCAATCCAATGTGTATTCCAAACCATGCGCGTCCAATAGGGCGTGCACACGCGACTTCAGCGATTCCGGCGTGCTCGCCGTGGAAAAGCGGAAGTTGAACCGCATCTCGGCTTCGCCGGGAATCACGTTAGTGGCACCTGTACCCGCGTGCAGATTGGAGACCTGAAATGTGGTGGGCGGAAAGTACTCGTTGCCCGAGTCCCACTCGGTGGTGGTAAGGGCGGTCAGCGCCGGCGCCAACTGGTGCAACGGATTGCGGCCCAGATGCGGATAGGCCACGTGACCCTGAATACCCTTGACGACCAGCGTGCCTGAAAGCGAGCCGCGTCGGCCGTTCTTGCAAGTGTCGCCTAACGTGGTCGACGACGTAGGCTCGCCCACGATGCAGTAGTCGAGTTGTTCGCCACGCGCCTTCAACGCGTTGCACACCACCACGGTGCCGTCGGTTGCGGGGCCTTCCTCATCCGAGGTAATCAGCAAGCCGATCGACCCGGGGATGTCGGGATGCGCCGCCACCAATTCCTCGGCCGCCACCACAAAGGCGGCGATCGAGCTCTTCATGTCCGCCGTGCCGCGACCATACAGGTAGCCGTCGCGTTCGGTTGGCGTAAACGGATCGCTGGTCCACTTTTCGAGCGGGCCTGTCGGCACCACATCGGTATGGCCGGCGAACACCGCCAGCGGCGCAGTCGTGCCGCGGCGCGCCCACAGATTGGTCACGCCGCCGCTTTCGATGGTTTCGCATTTGAAACCGGCGCGCGTGAGCCGCTCAATGAGCACATCCTGGCAGCCCTTGTCATCCGGCGTGACGGACGAACGCGACACCAGATCCTTAACCAGTGAAAGAACGGCGGACACGTCGATTAGGCTCGCAGCAGATCATTGATGCTGGTCTTGGCGCGCGTTTGCGCGTCAACACGCTTGACGATCACGGCGCACGCCAGGCTGTGCGAACCGTCGGCCGAGGGCAGGGAGCCCGGCACCACGACCGAACCCGACGGCACGCGACCGTAGATGATCTTGCCCGTCGAACGGTCATAGATCTTCGTGCTTTGCGACAGGAACACACCCATGGCCAACACCGAGTTTTCTTCGACCACAACGCCTTCGACCACTTCCGAACGCGCGCCGATGAAGCAGTTGTCTTCGATGATGGTGGGGTTGGCTTGCAGCGGCTCGAGCACGCCGCCGATGCCCACGCCGCCGGACAAGTGCACGTTCTTGCCGATCTGCGCGCACGAACCCACCGTGGCCCAGGTGTCGACCATCGTGCCTTCGTCGACGTAAGCGCCGATGTTGACGTACGAGGGCATCAGCACCACGTTGCGAGCGATGAATGCGCCGCGGCGGGCAACCGCCGGCGGCACGACGCGATAGCCGCCTTGCTTGAACGCTTCAGCGCCGTAACCGTCGAACTTGAGCGGCACCTTGTCGTAAAACTGCAAAGGCGAGTCGCCCATGATCGCGTTGTTCTCGAGACGGAACGACAGCAGCACTGCTTTCTTGATCCACTGATGCGTGATCCACTCGTCGCCTTTTTTCTCCGACACGCGCAGACGGCCGTGATCCAGGCTGTCAAGCGTGTGCTCGACGGCTTCGCGGATTTCTGCACTGGCTTCGCTAGGCGACAGGCTGTTGCGGTTTTCCCAGGCGGTTTCGATGGTGGTTTGCAGATCAAGTGTCATGTTTGTTCGGATATCGGATGGCAAAAAAAGAAATGGAAACGTGCGGTCGATTTTGTTGGCGTCGACCGCACAGCGATGAGACGTCAGGCGTACGAACGGGCGAAATCGGCAATGCGATGCGCCGCCTCAACGCACTGGGCGATCGGCGCGACCAACGCAATCCGAATGCGTCCTTCGCCCGGATTGATCCCGTGCGCTTCGCGTGCCAAAAAGCTGCCGGGCAATACCGTAACCGCTTTTTGACCGAAGAGGTCGCGTGCGAATGCCGTATCGGACCCTTTCGTACGTGCCCAGAGATAAAACGACGCCTGCGGACGCGTCACATCCAGCACAGGCTGCAGAATCGGCACGACCGCGTCGAATTTCTCGCGGTAAAGCTGTCGATTGTCCCGCACGTGGGCTTCGTCTGTCCAGGCGGCGATACTGGCGGCCGACATGACCGGGCTCAGCGCACTGCCGTGATACGTACGATAGAGCAAGAATTTGCCAATCAGGTTCGCGTCGCCGGCCACATAGCCCGAACGCATACCCGGCACATTGGAGCGCTTCGAAAGACTGCCGAACGACACCAGATTGCGGTAATCGTTGCGACCCAGGCGGCGTGCCGCCTGCAGCGCGCCCAAAGGCGGATTGCTCTCGTCCAGATAAATCTCGGAATAGCACTCGTCGGCCGCGATCACGAAACCGTGACGATCGGACAACTCGAAGATCTGGCGCCAACTCTCGAGCGCCATTACATTACCCGCTGGATTACCGGGCGAGCACACAAAAAGCAGACTGGTTTTAGCCCAAACCGCTTCCGGCACGCTACCCCAGTCGCAATCGAAATCACGCGCCGGGTCGGCGTTGACGAAGTAGGGCGTGGCGCCAGCGAGGAACGCCGCGCCTTCATAGATTTGGTAGAAGGGATTCGGGCAGACCACCAGGCTATCGGCGTTGGGATCGATCACCGTCTGCGCAAAAGCGAACAACGCCTCGCGCGAACCGAGCGCCGGCAGCACCTGCGTATCCGGATCGAGCGTGGGGATGCTGTAACGCCAGCCCAGCCACGCCGCGATTGCTTCGCGCAAACGCGGATCGCCCTTCGTGGGCGGGTAGCCGGACAGCCCGGACAAGTTGGCGGTGATCGCGGCTTCGACGCAGGCGGGAGCCGCATGCTTGGGCTCACCGATGGACAAATTGATAGGCGCCAACGCCGCAGTGGGCGTCTGGGCCTCGGCCATCAGTCGGCGCAGGCGTTCGAAGGGGTAGGGGTGCAGGGCGTCCAGGCGTGGGTTCATAGACACAATTTTACCAAGCAAGCTACAATAGCGGGCTGTACCCAAAGCGAAGGTGGCGAAATTGGTAGACGCACCAGGTTTAGGTCCTGACGCCGTAACAGGTGTAGGGGTTCGAGTCCCCTCCTTCGCACCAGTAGTTTTCTTATAAATCAACGATTTATAAGAATTTGGGAGTCCTAGCTTAGGGCTGTTTGGGGTTGTGGTGGCATTGGAGTACCGACGTTAAAGCCAGCTTTTAGCTGGCTTTTTAGCATCTGGGCTTCCGATAGTTCGGTCATAGCGACGAGGCCATCGGCGGGTGGTTGCATTCTCGGCTCGCATTGGCTGCCGCCACGGTGAAGGTTTGCGTTGACTCTCAATGCCCCGCCAACAACCCGTGATCCTTTTTTGGCATATTGGAGTTCGCCATGAACGGCTTTATCACGCCTGCTATTCCGTTGCTTTGTTGCGGCTTCACTTTTCTAGTGATCGGCATGGCGCAATCAAACATTACGTTTCTGAGCGTAGGGGTTGGCTTTCTGGCGGCCGGCTTGCCACTGCTCATCATTGGCGTTACGCGCAAGCGGCCGAGGTAAGCACCGCTATCGGCTCACGCCCGCCTCGTCGATCCGGCTGGGCATGCACGACGCCCAGCAGTTCAATTCTCGTACATCCATCACGACTCCGCTTGCGTCGACGTCCGACTCGCGAGCCGTGTAGTTCCAATGCCTTCGCATTGACGTTTCCCGGCCACTCAAGGATCTGACCCGGCACCCAGCCGCCCGTGCGATCCTCGGTCTTGCATAAGTGCCCGTTGCCCCATCCCTCAGCACCCATGTACTTTTCGCCCTACGTCAGCAGCAAGCCGTTTGTAAAAGAAATTTGGTCTGCTAACTCGCTCCGATGCCAGGCGCTAACCTTGAGCTGCATTCATTTCTGTCCTTGCGAAGGGCGTTTGCGAAGCGGTCGCTCAGATTCCAGAAATTTCTGACGCTTGATGTCAGGCGTGTGAACGCGTTGAAGCTGATACCCTCTGGGGTAGGCGAGCATCCCCAAAATTCGACCCGCTCGGCAGACTCGGTTCGGTACCGGTTCGGCACGTTGCTCGAACTCACCGCTGTTGTACTCGCCTGAACAAGTTTTTGTCTGTCCGCGCTTTCGAATCGAACGAGCACAGCGCAAGCCCTTGTGGCGTTAAGCGCCTTTGCTCAATGACGGGTCGATCTCTTTTCTTGGATATCCATGCCACTCATACATCTCACTCATGATCTGGTCGAAACTTTTATCCAAATCTCAGCCGCGCGCGAGGACAACGAGCCCGAGCCGGACGTCTTTGATGGGGACGAAGACCTTGCCGAAGTCGTCTATGGCGATGCGCCGCATCGCGATCCCGCGATTGAGTTTCTTGAGGACTTGTCGGCTAATGAGCAGGCCGAGTTGCTGGCGTTGATCCGCCACAGCAGTCACTTCGTCGGCGCCGGTATCGTGGCGCAATCGGAGCATGAGTCAGTCGTCGAGCAGCAACTGCGAGATGTGGTTGAACCGGGCGAAGCCATTTCGCGGCTGACCACCGGGCTCGACACCTCGTCCGCTGTCGAGAAGGGTCTTGAGCGGCTGACGTGATCTCGGCCTAGTCGGGCGCGATCTTCCCTGCGGGCCTGCATTACGCTGGCTGCGGCCGCCGCAAGACAATATTGCGGCGGTCTTGCGTGACCTATCTGGCACAGCGTGTACGTCTGTGCCCAGCTATTTTCCGATAAAGCTGGTGGGTGGGAGGGCGTAGGCCTACGATGCGGGATGAATATCTCGCACGTCAATGATTCGGACTTTGCTTATACCTACGCGTATCGAGCGGCGAAGGCGATACTGATCAGTCTTGACGCTTCCGATGCCCAGGCCATCCAATACATGATGCTGTGGCCGTCGACGAGCGGTCTTGATCATCTGGATACGACGTTTCCTTGTCCACAATGCTTTATGGCGGACGTGCCGCGGCCGTTGTGGATATTCGCCTGCACAGACACCCACATTTCCTTCTCTTGCCGATTTTGTGGGTTGGTATTCAGCGCACAGACGTAGCGCTAGCTCGCATCTGATCGGTCAATCTCTCGATCACATACCGGCCCAGACTGTTTGTGCGCTGACAATAGCTCTAGCTAAAGCTCTGGCTCTAGCTCTGACACATGTCATCGTCGCGCAATCCGCTTGCGTTCACTGCGGTTCATCGAACCCTCAAACCACTTTAACCAACGTCCGACTTACCGAACGATTCGCGCCAAGCGCGATTCGCTGATGCACGGGCGGCACACCGGCACGCTCGATTCGCCATGTTCGGTGCCATACGATTCATAGACCTCTTCTTCGGTCAGGTCGTGAATCGAGTCGACTTCCAAATATTCGAGCAAGGCGTCGGAAAAATACGCTTGAACGGTATGGTCATCGTCCTCGCGGCGGCATTTTGGGCACGGTACTTCCCGGTTATTTCTTTCTGATGGCACGGTAATCTCCATCGCGTTCAACGCGAAATCTGGCTTTGGGTTCGGGACTTTACAGGACATCGTGCGTCTTGCCTCGCCTAACGGGGCTACCTTTGCGGCGTTCTCGCAACGAAGCGCGCTACGATTCAACGCTCAAGCAACCCCGTCAAGGATGAGGCGATGACGCCGCCGTGCACACCTGAGCAAGCCGAATTCACGGCAGACAAGTCTGATTTAACAACGAACGATCCCGTTTGCGTGACTGCGATGCCGCCGCTGGCGCCATATGTGGCGCGTCGGATGGGCTCGCTCGGCAGTTGGAACACGCCGGGTTTTCGGATCAAGGTCTACGGCATCCGAGTCGATTGTCGTCTGGACGACGCCTTGTTGCCCGACGATCTGATTGCGGCCGCGCGTGACCAAGCGGCGTTGGCATTGACCGAGGCGCAAGAGCAGGGCAGTCATTACGGATTTGCCTATGTCGTAGTGCACGCCGGAGAGGAAGCCAATTGGCTGTTGGTGGATTGGTGGCGGGAGGGCGGCATTGTGTGCCAGCGCTTGTTTTCGGCGCCGCGCTACGCAGCGGTTATTGCGTTTGAGCCTGTCTCGCCCGATCTGATGGCATGCGTGTGGGAATTGGTCGTCATCCAACACGAGCGCGATGCTTGGGTGCGCGCGATGTTGACCGCCAGTCCCGATCCTGCGCGGTATTTGGATGATCGGTTGCCCGCAGGCCTGTATTAAGTTTAGGCTCAGGCTAAGTGCGTAGTCCATTTAGCCAACAGACGTCGCCGCGGCGCGCCGATACGCTTGTGTCTCCTAAGAAAAGGGGACCATCATGGCCACCGCCGCAGTCGCCCACTCGGGCGCAAACGAGTTTTCGACACTCATCCGTTGGTGCGTGTCTTATTACGACTCGCTGGCCAATGAGCTCCAACGTCAGGGCCGTGACCGGATGGCTGAAATCGAGCGCACGAGCGCGCGGGTGTGCCGAATGTTGGCGACGCAGGAAAATACGCAGATCTATCTGTTGACGGCGTTGCAGGGTCTGGATCAAAAAGTTGCCGAAGTGCTTGAGTTCGAACTCAAGGACATCAATCGCACCGTTAAGTTTTGGGCACAGGACGAAAAGCAGCCTGCGCGTCAGCCCGACGCGCTGACGATCGAAAAGGATAGTTTGGACGACCTGGAAGGTGCGAGGATTCCGGAGCGGATTCGCGATCTTCTCAAGATGCTCAACGGCTTCATTCTGCCTGGCAAGCTGGTTTAGGACTCGCAAATTAGCGAGGCCAGTGCTTCGTCGATGTGGGTCCTTAATCGAGCCTCGAACTTTTTGCGAGGCTGGGGCGTTGGCGCTCGATTCGTAGCGTCTGGCTGCTGCAGGCTCGCTCGTGCTCGCACCGCAAAGCACGGCAAATACGTAGCACATACGTTGCAGCGCAAACCTAGCGCAAACCTAGCGCACACACAGCGCAGACACAGCGCAGACACAGCGCAGACACAGCGCAGACACAGCGCGGACACAGCGCGGACACAGCATCGACATAGCATCGACATAGCATCGACATAGCATCGACACAGCGCCCACACTGCACCCGCGCAGCACAGCGCGATCACCCCATAGCGCAATCGGCCCACAGCACGATCACCGCATAGCTTCAGCATTCCCGCCTCGATGCGCGTCGAAGTTCGCGATACGCGCAGACAAGCTTTGCCGTATATTTCGACTGCATTGTGCGGCTGTGCCGAGCAAGCCGTAAGCTGGTGTCGTTGTCGTTGTCGTTGTTAACGTCGTTCCGTTCTCGACTGCGGCCATTGCCACAGCGTTGTTAGCGTTAGGAGGTTTCTCAACCGATGCAGCGCACCCGTCGCTTGTCTGGGCAGGGAAGCGCTATCCACCCGATATCCTTCCGCAGACCAAATGTTCGCTAGCCATACCTTGCAGCTGAACATGCCATAATTTGGTTACTCAATGTGGCAATTAGGCCGGCGTTGGTGTGCCGCCACGACATTATTCGCAATATTGTGTGTTTTTTCCGACACGGGGGACTTGACGTCCCCTGGCGGGACGGCACAACAGGACGGTTTTATGTTTCCTCTACGCTCGATCTGCATGACATTGGTTGGACTGATCAGCGTTGGTTTAGCGGCAGGAGCCCTGAATTCGCCTGAGAAGGTGGCTGCTGAATATGGCAGTGGTTGGCTTTTTCGGGAGTTCGGCATCTACGGTGTTGCCGGGGCACTGGTGCTGATTGGACTGCCATTGTTTATCGCTGGCATCGTGGGAATTAGGCGGTACTGGCGCGCCCGGAAGTGGCGTTCCATCGGCTGATCTCATTCTTTTGGGGGCTTTTCTTTTCGTTACGCCTTCGCTCGATCCGCGTGTGATCTGTCTCATAGACGCGTTCTACACTCCGCAGTAATCGAATTGGGAGAAGGACGCACATAATGAGTACCGAAAACGTCAGGCGTTTCGTGGAACGTGTCGCACAGGATTCGCGACTCGCTGAACGCCTCAAGACCGTTCCGGCAGGCCCGCGCGCCGAGGCTGATTTTGTGGCTTTGGCTGCTGAAGAGGGCTTTGCCTTCGACGTTGAAGAGCTTCGTGCTGAGGCCGAGAAAGCCGCGAATGGGTCCCAGCAGCGTTCGGAAGCGGCTGCTACAGCTGAGGTGTCGGAGAGCGGCGAATCAGCCGATTGGGTGCTGGATTATTTTTACGGCCCGAATGGCCAGTGGACGAAGTAAGCGTCACGTAATTTGTTGACGAAATTGTTAGATAAAAAACGCAGCCCTTGAGGCTGCGTTTTGCTTTTCCAGATTTATCAAATTCGCGTCTTGCTCGAAACTTAGCATCGCGTAAGAAAACGCTTAGCGCTTATTTTGGATCGCGCAACGCCTCGACTTGAATATTCAGATCGACTTTCGGATCGAAGCCCATGTCCAGCGCGAAATCGATGCCGAAGTCGCGCCTGTCGAACGACGCTTCGACATCGGCACCGCACGCTTCACGTTTTTCAAGCGGATGATCGATGCATTTAAATTTGCCGATTTTCATCGTCATCGGGCGCGTGACACCGTGGAGCGTGAAGTCGCCCTTTGCCTCGGTAGGACGGTCGCCGTCAAAGGCGCTGAACGCGCCATTGAAAGTGGCTTTGGGAAACTTGGCGGTATCCAGGATCTTGCTGCTGCGCGCTTGGGCGTTCATCTCATCGTGGCCGAAGTCGACTGAAGCCACATCAACTTCGACGGCGATCGTGCCTGCCTTTGCGGCGCGATCGAGCACCACTGTGCCGGCGCTTCGATTGAATTTGCCACGCCATGTGGAGAGGCCGCCCATGTGGTCAGCCTCGAAGCTGGGATAGGTATGCGACGGATCGATCGTGTAACTCACAGGCGCTGCGATCGACCAAACGGGAACAAGTAGGGCGCTCGCGAGCGCTGCCGCGCAAAACGTCGATGTATTGAATATCTTGGGTCCGATCATGTCGCATCCTCCGTTAGATGGTGTTTCTTGGATGGGTATTGGCACAAGAGCTCACCCTACCATTGTGCGGGCCAACAAACCTAGGGTTCACCGCGTTGACCTGAGCGCTAATCGTCCCTAAACTGGTTTGAGCAGGTCCCGTAATCACATGCTGGCAAGGAAAGAATATGGCTACAGGCATCGTCAAATGGTTCAACGCTGAAAAAGGCTTCGGTTTCATTCTGCCCGACGATGGCGGCAAGGACCTGTTTGCGCACTACTCTGAAATTCGCGGCGAAGGATATAAGTCGCTTGCTGAAAACCAGAAGGTGAGTTTTGAGGTCGGTGAAGGTCCGAAAGGGCCAAGCGCGAAAAATATTCAGCCGCTGTAGAGGTTTAGCAGGCGGCCGCTCGACGAGTATTCAACCCGCCCAAGTGGCGGGTTTTTATTCGTTCGGCGAATCTGTCTGTTCTCGTTGCCACTGGCCTGAAGGCGGATGTGCCGGCTGCGGGAAGGTGACGGCACGCGCTGGCTGCAGGAAGGTGACGACACGAATTGATTGGGTTGCCGCCAATGACGCCTGCACGCTACGCCCATGTCGGCACTTGCATTGAGTGCCCTGCATTAACTGCACCGCATTGCTTTCCACCCGCTGCTTTCATCGCATCGCTTTAACGATGTGCTTTCGCTCAGCTAGCAACGTTATATCATTTCTAATGTAATTCAGACAAAACGTAACATTTGCGATACTGTGTGGCGAACGGGTGAAGTTGCTGTGACGTGTTTATAGAATCGCGCTTCCCAAAATTCGCATTGGAAAGAGGAGCGAATCGAATGAACATCAAATACGCGGCTATTGCCGTTCTCGCCGCTGCCGGACTCGCCGGTTGTTCGTCGAGCGGTCTGAACATGGATGGACTGACGTCCGCCGGCGGTAAGGTCTTCCAGGCCTACAACATGACCGACGCGCAGATTCAGCAACTGAGCGATCAGGCCTGCGCTCAATCCGACGCGGAAAATACAATTGCCAAGCCGGGCAGCAAGTACGACGCGCGTCTGCAAAAGATTGCCAAGCCGCTGTCGAAGTCGCTTAACGGTGTGACGCCGACCTTCAAGGTCTATCAAACCAAAGACATCAACGCTTGGGCGATGGCCAATGGCTGCATCCGCGTTTACAGCGGCTTGATGGACAAAATGAACGACAACGAGCTGCAAGGCATCATCGGCCACGAAATGGGCCACGTTGCTTTGGGTCACACGAAGAAGGCCATGCAAACGGCATACACCGTGTCTGCCGCGCGTGACGCAGCCAGCGCCGCCGGCGGTGCAACCGTTGCCGCGCTGAGCGCCTCGCAGTTGGGTGACCTGACGGAGAAGTTCATCAACGCACAGTTCTCGCAATCGCAAGAACTCGACGCCGATAGCTTCGCTTATGACACGATGAAAGCCAACAAGCTGAAGACCACCGGTCTCGTGACGGCCTTCAACAAGCTGGCGGCCATGGAAAGTGGCAACAGCAGCGCTGCCGAAAGCATGATGAGCAGCCACCCCGATAGCAAGGATCGCATGCAGCGCATCCAGGCACGTATCGACGCCGACAAGCAGTAAGCTCCACGCTTCGCGGTAGACCGGGCGCCCGGCGGAAACCCCGCTTGGGCGCCCGTTTTCATGGCGTCGTCAACTTTCCGGTAAAATGGAGAGTTGAGTCGTACACGAACGCTCCGTTGAGCCCGTTTGCGAGCTCCTAGACGCCGTACACGAATTCCCAAACTTTTCTCGGAAATAGGTCTTTTAATGCAGCCTGTGGTTGAAACTCTCTCTGGCCTCGAGCGCCGTATCGATTTGTCCGTCTCGGTCGCCGACGTCGAAAAAGAAGTCCAAGCGCAGTTGAAGCGTGTGGGTCGCACGGCCAAGGTGGCTGGTTTCCGTCCGGGCAAGGCGCCGATCGCCATGCTGGAGCGCAGCCACGGTCCCAGCATTCGCTACGACGTGATCAATGGTCAGGTCGGCCGCGCGTTCGAAGCCGCTATCGACAGCGCCAAGGTGCGCGTCGCCGGCGCGCCCACGCTCGAGCCCAAGACCGAAGGCGTCGCTGACGACACGCTCGCTTTCACGGCCACCTTCGAGGTTTATCCCGAAGTCACGGTGCCCGCGCTCGACGCCCTTGAAATTACGCGTTCGGAAAGCGAAGTCGGCGACGCCGAAATCGACCGCACGCTGAACGTGCTGCGCAAGCAACGTTCGACGTTCACGGCAGTTGCCGATCGCGCCGCCCAAGACGGCGACCGCGTGACGTTGGACTTTGCCGGCACGATTGACGGCGTCGCATTCGACGGCGGCAAGGCTGAAGATTTCCCGTTCGTTTTGGGCCAGGGCCGCATGCTGCCCGAGTTCGAAGAAGCCGCCAAGGGCGTGAAGCAAGGCGAAACCAAGGTGTTTCCGCTGGCTTTCCCCGATGACTACCAAGGTAAGGAAGTTGCCGGCAAAACGGCCGAGTTCACGATTACCGTCAAGGAAGTCGCCGAGCCGGTTCTGCCTGAAATCGATACCGAATTCGCCAAGTCGCTCGGCCAGCCCGAAGGCGACGTCGAAAAGCTGAAGTCGGACGTGCGTACGAACGTCGAGCGCGAAGTCAAAGCCCGCGCCCAAGCCAAGACCAAAACCAGCGTCATGGACGCTTTGGTCAACGCCGCGTCGTTCGATGTGCCGAAGTCGCTGGTGGATAGTGATGTGCAAAACCGTATCGTTGCCGCTCGCGAAGAGCTGAAGCAACGCGGTGTGCCGAATCCCGAATCCGTGCCGATCCCCCCCGAAGCGTTTTCGGGCGAGTCCGAGCGCCGCGTGCGCCTGGGCCTTCTGGTGTCCGAACTGGTCAAGCAAAACGACTTGCAAGCCAAGCCTGAGCAAGTCCGTGCGCGTATCGAAGAGTTCGCTCAGAACTACGAAGATCCCGCACAGGTGGTCAGCTACTACTTGTCGGATCGTCAACGTCGTTCGGAAATCGAAGCGATCGTTCTCGAAGACAACGTGGTTGCCTTCGTGCTGAGCAAGGCTAAAGTGACCGACGAAAAAGTACCCTTTGAGCAGTTGATGGGAATGGAGTAACTATGCAGCGTTTTACCGATTTCTATGCATCAATGAACGGCGGCGCTTCGGTGACGCCCTCGTCCCTGGGGTACATCCCCATGGTGGTCGAGCAGTCGGGACGAGGTGAGCGTTCGTACGACATCTACTCCCGTTTGTTGAAAGAACGTTTGATCTTTTTGGTTGGCCCGGTCAATGACCAGTCGGCCAATCTGGTCGTCGCGCAATTGCTGTTTCTGGAATCGGAAAACCCTGACAAGGACATCTCGTTTTATATCAACTCGCCTGGCGGGTCGGTATATGCGGGCATGGCGATCTACGACACGATGAATTTCGTGAAGCCTGACGTGTCGACGTTGTGCACCGGCTTGGCCGCGAGCATGGGGGCGTTCCTGCTGTCCGCAGGCGCCAAGGGCAAGCGTTTCACGCTGCCCAACTCACGCATCATGATTCACCAGCCTTCGGGCGGTGCTCAAGGCCAGGCCACGGATATCCAGATTCAGGCTCGCGAGATCCTGGACCTGCGCGAACGCCTCAATCGGATCCTTGCCAAGAACACCGGGCAGCCGATCGAGCGCATCGCCGTGGACACCGAGCGCGACAACTTCATGTCGGCCGAAGATGCGGTATCGTATGGGTTGGTCGACAAGCTCTTGTCGTCGCGTGGTGAGCAGCAGTAAGCGCTTGCCATTTGGCTTGAAGTAGCACGACCAATCACGTCACGGATAGGCGGTCCGCTTTTCGGAGCGGCTGCCACCAACCGAGTTTCAAAGACAGTTATGCCTGAAAAAAAGGGATCTGCAGACGCCAAAGTGCTGCACTGCTCCTTTTGCAATAAGAGCCAGCACGAGGTTCGCAAGCTGATTGCGGGTCCGTCGGTTTTTATCTGCGACGAGTGCATCGACCTCTGCAACGACATTATTCGCGAAGAAGCGCAGGCCACTGCGCGCGCGGCCATTCGTTCCGAATTGCCCACGCCTTCCGAAATCAAGACGTTCCTCGACCAGTACGTGATCGGCCAGACGGGACCGAAGCGTATGCTGGCGGTGGCCGTCTACAACCATTACAAGCGCATTCGCCACGGCGAGATCAAGGGCGAAGAAGTCGAGCTCTCGAAGAGCAACATCATGCTCATCGGCCCCACGGGCTCGGGCAAGACGCTGCTGGCCCAGACCTTGGCGCGCATGCTTAACGTGCCTTTCGTGATGGCTGACGCCACCACCCTGACCGAAGCCGGTTATGTGGGTGAGGACGTCGAAAACATCATTCAAAAGTTGCTGCAAAACTGCAACTACGAAGTGGAAAAGGCGCAACGCGCCATCATCTACATCGACGAAATCGACAAGATCTCCCGCAAGTCGGACAACCCCTCGATCACGCGTGACGTGTCGGGTGAGGGCGTTCAACAAGCGTTGCTCAAGTTGATCGAGGGAACCGTCGCCTCAGTGCCCCCGCAGGGTGGCCGCAAGCATCCCAACCAGGACTTCGTTCAGGTCGACACGACAAACATCTTGTTTATCGTTGGCGGCGCATTCGACGGCTTGGAAAAGGTCATTCGCGACCGTACTGAAAAATCGGGTATCGGTTTTTCGGCTGCAGTGCGCGCGAAATCCGAGCGCGGTGTGGGCGAACTGTTCAGCGAAGTCGAGCCGGAAGATTTGATCAAGTTCGGTTTGATTCCCGAGTTGGTTGGCCGTCTGCCGGTCGTCGCGACGTTGGACGAGCTGGACGAAGAAGCGCTGGTGCAAATCCTGACGCAGCCGAAGAATGCGCTGATGAAGCAATTTCAAAAGCTGTTTGCCATGGAAGGTGCCGAGCTCGATATCCGTCCGGGCGCACTCGCAGCCATCGCACGCAAGGCGCTCAAGCGCAAAACGGGTGCTCGCGGTTTGCGTTCGATCATCGAAGCCTCACTGCTCGACACGATGTATGACCTGCCGTCGCAGGGCAATATCAGCCGGGTAGTGTTGGATGAGAACGTCATCGACGGCGACGGCAAGCCGCTGCTCATCTACAACGATGAACAGGGCAAGTCGGCCAAGCCCGAGCGTGGCGAGGTCCGCGACGCCGCAGCGTGATGTTTCGCTGACTGGCTATGCGTGAAAACCCCCTCTAACCAAGGGGGTTTTTCTTTTTTACGCTTTTTCGGTAGTCCTTGCATATCGGCAAACGCCTGCTTGTTTTTTAGGCTATCGTTCCCATATCAGACATAGCCAACTGCCGAATACGATTTTTGTCGTTCCGTATTCCGCGCTTTGATACGCAAGTTATTAGAGGAACGCCATTATGTCTGCAAGCCAGACCCTTCCGTCCGAGCCGATCGACCTGCCGCTGCTGCCGCTGCGCGATGTGGTGGTCTTCCCGCACATGGTCATTCCGCTGTTTGTGGGACGTCCGCGTTCCATTCGCGCGCTCGAAGTTGCCATGGAAGCGGGCAAGAGCATCATGCTCGTGGCCCAGAAATCCGCTGGTAAGGACGATCCGTCCCCCGAAGATGTTTACGAAATCGGCTGCGTGGCCAGCATTCTCCAGATGCTCAAGCTGCCCGACGGTACCGTCAAGGTGCTGGTCGAGGGCGCTCAACGTGCGCGCATCACGCGCGTTGACGACGCCGAATCGCATTTCACCTGCGAAGTTGTGCCGATCGCGCCTGACGCCCTGCAAGGCGCCGAAACCGAGGCACTGCGCCGCGCCATCGTTGCTCAGTTCGAGCAATATGTGAAACTCAATAAGAAGATCCCGCCCGAGATTTTGACCTCGCTGGCTGGGATCGATGACGCCGGTCGTTTGGCCGATACGATCGCCGCGCACCTGCCGCTCAAGCTTGAGCAGAAGCAGAAGATGCTCGAGGTGTTCAGCACGTCCGATCGCCTTGAAGGTTTGCTCACGCAGCTCGAAACCGAAATCGACATTCTTCAAGTCGAGAAGCGGATTCGCGGCCGTGTGAAAAAGCAGATGGAAAAGAGCCAGCGCGACTACTACCTGAATGAGCAGGTCAAGGCCATTCAGAAAGAGTTGGGCGAGGGTGAAGAGGGCGCCGATATCGAGGAACTCGAGAAGAAGATCGTCGCTGCGCATATGCCCAAAGAGGCCCGTAAAAAGGCCGACACTGAGTTGAAGAAACTCAAGCTGATGTCGCCCATGTCGGCTGAAGCGACGGTGGTGCGCAACTTCATCGACACGCTGATCAATCTGCCGTGGAAGAAGAAGAGCAAGGTCAATAACTCGATCACCAATGCAGAATCGGTGCTCGACGACGACCATTACGGTCTGGACAAGGTCAAAGAACGCATTCTTGAGTATCTTGCCGTGCAACAGCGCGTCGACAAGGTGAAGGCGCCGATTCTGTGCCTGGTGGGCCCTCCGGGCGTGGGTAAGACCTCGCTGGGACAATCCATCGCCAAAGCCACGAACCGCAAGTTCGTGCGGATGGCGCTGGGTGGCGTGCGCGACGAGGCAGAGATTCGCGGTCACCGTCGTACGTATATCGGTTCGATGCCCGGCAAGATTTTGCAGAACATGTCCAAGGTGGGCGTGCGTAATCCGTTGTTCCTGCTCGATGAAATCGATAAGCTCGGCATGGATTTCCGCGGCGATCCGTCGTCGGCATTGCTGGAAGTGCTCGATCCTGAACAAAACCACACGTTCCAGGATCACTACGTCGAAGTCGATTTCGACTTGTCGGACGTGATGTTCGTGGCGACCAGCAATACGCTGAATATTCCGCCCGCGCTGTTGGATCGTATGGAAGTCATTCGTTTGTCGGGTTACACCGAAGAAGAAAAGATCCATATCGGTCGTGAGCATCTGCTGCCCAAGCTGATGAAGAACAACGGTGTGAAGGATGGCGAGCTGGCAGTTGATGATTCGGCGATCCGCGACATCGTGCGTTATTACACCCGGGAAGCTGGTGTGCGTGCGCTTGAACGCGAAATCGGCAAGATCTGCCGCAAGGTCATCAAGAAACTGCTGACCGAAGCCGACAAGACGCCGATCAAAGCCGGCGAGGGCGCGAAGGTTGTGGTCAATGGCGACAACCTGGACGATTACTTGGGCGTTCGCCGTTATACGTTCGGTATGGCGGAGAAGGAAAACCAGGTCGGTCAGGTCACCGGTTTGGCGTGGACCGAAGTGGGCGGCGATCTGCTGACCATCGAAGTTGCGGATATGTCCGGTAAGGGCACGATCCAACGCACGGGTTCGCTGGGCGATGTAATGAAGGAATCGGTCGAAGCGGCTCGTTCGGTGGTGCGCGCGCGTGCTCGCCGCCTGGGCTTTGCCGATAGCGTCTTTGAAAAGCGCGACGTCCACGTGCACGTGCCGGAAGGTGCGACGCCCAAGGACGGTCCGTCGGCAGGTATTGCGATCACGACCGCCATGGTGTCGGCATTGTCGAAGATCCCGGTTCGTGCCGATGTGGCGATGACGGGTGAGATCACCTTGCGTGGCGAAGTGTTGGCGATTGGCGGCTTGAAAGAAAAGCTGTTGGCCGCTCACCGCGGTGGGATCAAGACGGTCTTGATTCCGGAAGAAAACGTCAAGGACTTGGCGGAGATTCCGGATAACGTCAAGAATCAGCTTGAGATCGTGCCGGTGCGCTGGATCGACAAAGTGCTGGAGATGGCGCTTGAGCGCATGCCCGAACCTTTGGCTGACGAAGAGCCGCCCAAGGAAAAGGCAGAGCCGCTGGTTGCTTCGAGCAAAGCCGACACCGCGTCGGACGTCATGAAGCACTGATCGCGTGAAGCATGACGGGCGCTCGCTTGGCCCGTTGAGAGTAAGACCCAGCTTGGCTTAGCCCAAGCTGGGCTTTTTTTTGCACGGTTGTGATCGATGAGCACTGCCGACGACGTTTGACGATTCTGACCGTCAGTCGAGCAATGAGTGTGTGCGCCCCATTAACTTCTCGTTAATGCTCGTTGATAAATCGTCGGTGGTCGCGGTGCGAATGTGTTTTTACACTGCGTGCTTCTATTCCTTGAGGTGACCGGCAATGATCCCGCGCAGTGCTCGTTTGTTTACGCTGATGTTCCCGCTCGTCGCGTTCTTTGCCGGTGCAGGCGCCGCGCACGCACAAGACCAGGGGAAGGCGCCCGCGCAGGTTCAGGCCGCCAAGACAGACTATCCGCAGCGTCCGATTACGTTGCTCGTGGCGTGGTCACCGGGTGGCGCAGTGGATCTGCTCGCTCGCCAGCTCGGCACCGTGCTCTCGCAAGACCTTGGTCAAACCATTATTGTGGAAAACAAGGCGGGCGCCAACGGCACGATTGGTCATGCGCAAGCTGTGCGTTCGGCACCGGATGGCTACACGGCCATTCTGGCCACCAACAGCACGTTCGTGATTGGACCCCACCTCTACACCAAGTTGGTGTACCAACACGAAAGGGATCTGGCGCCTGTATCACTGGTGGCCGCCAGTCCTTTGGTACTTGCAGTGAATCCGGCGTTGAAGGTTACGAGCGTGGATGCGCTGCTCGCGCTCGCGCGCAAAAATCCAGGTCGTTTGAACTTTGCTTCGGGTGGGCAAGGATCGACCAGTCATCTTGCTGCCGAGCAATTGATGGCGCTGACCGGTACCGAGATGACTCACATACCCTATCAGGGCGGTGGGCCGGCCGCGACGGCAGTAGCCGCCGGCGAAGTCGATTTCGCATTTTTGGACTTGGGCGTATCGCTGCCGTTTGTGACGGCCAATCGCTTTGTGGCGCTCGGCGTTTCCAGTGAAAAGCGATCGGACCTGCTTCCCGATGTGCCGACGGTCGCCGAGTCAGGCGCGAAGGGATTCGAAGTCACCACCACGTTCAGTGTGTTCGTACCGGCGAAAACGCCCGAGCCGGTGATCGCACGCTTGAATGCGGCCATCCTCACCGCGCTGTCGGACGAGGGGTTGAAGCAGAAATTGGCTCGTCAAGGCGTGGTGATCATGGGCACATCGCCTCAGGCGTTGCGCGAATACACCTCGCGTGAGAGTGAGCGCTGGGGCAGCATTATCAAAGATCGCAACATTACGGTGAATTGAGATGGCGCAGCATGATTATCGCGTGGCCATTCTCGGTGCGGGCCCCATTGGATGCGCTACCGCTGCGTTTCTAAGTCAGCAGGGTATCAAGGCGGGTATGTGGTCGCCTACTGCGCGCCGCTTGCAGCCGCATGAGCATCCCGATCGCGCGCAGTTCGAGTGCGTGGGTGCGGTCAACGGCACGGTGGTGGTGGATCGGATCGTTGGGTTGGATGCACTGGTTGACTACACCCATATTTTTGTTTGTCTGCCGGGGTCGCTTTATCAGCGCGTACTGGAAGATGCTGCGCAGTATTGGCGGACGGGTCAGACGGTCATCGTGAGTGGCGCGTTGTCCCTGGTGCCGTTATGGATTCAAAATGAGGCGCGATCGCGCGGCGCTGCGATCACTGCGGTGGGCTGGGGAACGACGCTCACCACGGCGCATTTTCTGGCCGACGGACGGCTGCATCTGAATGCCATGCGTCAGCGGATCGATATGGCGTGCTTGGCCGTCAGCGATCATGCGGCGGCCGCAACTTCCACGAACGCTTACGCCGATTGCCAGGCGTTCTTCGGTAATCGTTTCATGCTGGTGGACAGCCTGCTGGCGAGCACGTTAGCCAACATCAATCCGATCGCGCACGCGGCTGAAGTGATTCCAAACCTCACGCGAATGGATCGCGGTGAACCGTGGCAGCTATTTGCGCATTTTACCGGCGTTGTCGCCAGGATGGCTGACGCGTTGGACCGCGAGCGTCTGGCGCTGGCGCGCCGTCTCGGCTTCGAATTGCCGACATTGGCGCAGCATTACCATCGCTCATATCACGTGCCGCAGGGTCCCTTGAACGAGATGGCGCAGGCGATCGAGGACTTGGGTGCCGGACCGCTCGGGCCGGATCGCCTCGAGCACCGGTACGTGTTGGAGGACGTTCCGTTTGGTTTGGTCTTTCAGGAGCGTCTGGCGCAGATGTGCGGCGTCGACAGCCCGATGCTGTCGTCCTGCATCACGTTGTTGGAGGCCATTTACGAGCGCTCATTCAGAAGCGAAAATTTCTTGATCACCGCGTTATTGCCTGCTCAAACACCGCGGGAGCTGGACGGGTCGCCTTCGGCAGGAATGTCAGTCGGTGGAATGTCCGTGGATGAAAGCTCGGTGGACAAAATGTCGATGGAAGAAATGTCGCTGGAACAAATGTCGCTGGAACAAATGTCGACCGATGACATTTCGGCGAATGGCATTTCAGCGGATCATATTTCGGCGGATGACATTTCGGCGGATGAAATGCCGTTGAGTGAAACGTCGTTGCGTGACAAACCATCGGACGAGATTGCGCCGTATGAGCTGTCGATTCATAACCTGGCTCAGCGTGCTGCGCCCATCCGTTCGGCGCCGCTCGATGCGCTGCTGGCGTCTTGCAGGAGCGCCCGCGCCGCGTCGTGAAAGCGATCGACGATGTCGGTTTGACTGGATTGCGCGCGATGCACGACAACGATGGGGATGGCAGGCGGCAGGTGCGAAACAGGCAGCGCGACGAGCGTGCCGCGCTGCAAACTCTCGGCGACTGTGCGGCGCGCCAGCAGCGTTAAACCGTGATGTTGTTCGACGAGTTTGAGATTGGTGATGGCGTTCATCGATTCGATCGCCGGCGCGATCGGTGGCAGGCTTTGGCTGAGCAGGAGTTGTTCCAACATCAGTCTCGCCTGCGTGGGTCTGGGCGGCAGCACCCAGGCTTCGCGTTTCAAATCCTGCCATGACCATATCGCGGTGCCCGCGTCGCGTGCGAGCGGATGATCCGGCGCGCACACCACGATCCATTCCTCGCGACCGACCGGACGAATTACCAGTCCTTCCTGGCACAGACTGCCGAGCTCCGATGACGTATTCATGGTGATGAGCACATCGATCTCGCCACTCTCCAATTTGCGCTGCGTATCGTCAAGCCGTCCCTCGACCACCTGCATGGGCGGAAGCGGATCGAGGCGGGCCATGGCACGCAGCACTTCGGGCAGTAGCGACCAGGCAATGAAGGGCGGCGCACCGATACGCAGCACGGCGTCGTGGCCCAGTTTCTGGTCACGCAACTCGTCGGCCAGATTCGCCACTTCCGAGAGCAACAGGCGGGCGCGATGCACGAGGATATTGCCCTCGTGCGTCAAGGTCACGCCGCGCGCGTGCCGCTCAAAGATGGTCAAACCCAGCAACGATTCGATTTCGCTTAATGCCTTGCTGACCGCTGCCGTGCTGACGAAAAGCTTTTCGCCAGCCGCACGCATGCTGCCGGTATCGGCCAGTACGGTGAGCAGTTCAAATTGGCGCATCCGGAGCGATGCGATCATGCGATAGGTTGAATCTTGCATCGCTGCCTTGGGTGGGGGTAACAACACGCCCGCGTGATGTGGGGGGAAACGAGCCCGTGCGAATCGTTGGATTCGGCAGGGCACAACGATGATGATCCTTTTTTGCATGGTGTGGCTGCAGCAAGGGCATCATCGCAAAACGAAGATGTTGAACAGGGAGTTTGAATTGTCGACTAAAAAGCGGTCACGCGTTCGTATCCTGGCTACCGGCGGCACGATTGCCGGAAGCGCCGATCGCGCTGATGCGGCGGCGTCTTATACGGCGGCCACATTATCGTTGAGCGCGATTCTGAATACCGTTGTGGGATTGAATGCGCTTGCAGAAGTGGATGCGCGCCAGATTGCCGCGATCGATAGCAAAGATGCCGATCCGGCGTTTTGGCAGTGCTTGGCGCGCCACGTTCAGGAGGCACTGGATGCCCCGGACGTGGATGCGGTGGTCGTCTTGCATGGCACCGATACCATGGAAGAAAGTGCGTGGTTCGTTCAACTTGCGCTTCAGCCCTCGAAGCCCGTCGTGTTTACAGGCGCGATGCGGCCTGCAACCGCGCTTTCTGCGGATGGGCCGATGAACGTGCTGCAAGCCGTACGCGTAGCCGCCGACGCGTCGTCAAGCCGTCGGGGGGTGCTTGCCGTCATGAATGGCGCGATTCATCGCGCCCGGTTTTTGCGCAAGGCGCATGGCAGTCACGTGCATGCGTTTACGAGCGGTGGCGCTGGCCTGGAAGGTGAGGTGTTCGATACCGTGCATTGGTTTCGGCCGCCACCCGAATTGAAGCGCGATGGTCCGTTGCCAGAGGTGATGAATGACGTCCAGATGGCGGCGGATTCGCGAGCTTCGCCGAACCGCATTGCCGGCGCCGGTGTGAACACGGATCTGCTCACCGTATCGCTTCCGAGGGTGGACGTTCTGGTCGCTTACCCGGGGGCGCCGACCGACATCATCACGCACGTCGTGCGTGCGGGCGCGCGAGGGATTGTGTTTGCCGGCACGGGGCAGGGCACGTTGAGCGCGCCGATTCAAGCCGCGTTGGCCGATGCACAAGCAAATGGCGTGGCCGTGGTGCGCGCGAGCAAGGTGGATGAGGGGCGAGTGCAGTGGGATGTGGGGTGCCCCGATTCGGCGTTGGGCTTAATGACCAGCGGCGGGCTGTCGGCAGGCAAGGCACGGGTGGCGCTGATGGTGCTGCTGGCCTCCGGCCTGAGCCAAAGCCAGTGGCCAAAAAGCTTTTAAGCGGCGCGCGTTGTGGTGCAATCGTGTCACGCCAAACGTGCGCGCGATTGCAATGGTGCGATACCGCAGTGACCCACTGTGCGCGCCAGCAAAGCAGCAACATCAGCAGCACATGTCTGGCCATGATTCGCGCTGCTCTGCAGAGATGCTTTGGCAACCTCGCTCGCACCAACATGCAAAAGCCGCCGCACTTCGGCGGCTAGCTGCTAAACATTCCGCTCAATGCAGCGGCTGGGTCCGGATCAAACCGACTGCAATGCCTTCCAGCGCAAACTCTTGCTCCGGTGCCACGACAATGATGTCGAAGTCGGGATTCTCCGGCAGCAACTCGATGCGATCGGCGTGCCGTTGCAAGCGCTTGACCGTCACTTCATCGTCGATCCGAGCGACAACGATTTGACCATTGCGGGCATCGGACGCTTTTTTTACGGCCAACAGGTCGCCATCGAGAATGCCGCAGTCGCGCATGCTCATCCCGCGCACTTTGAGCAGGAAGTCCGGCGTTTGCGTGAACAGTCCGGGATCGACACCGACCTCTCGCTCGACGTGCTCGGCAGCTAGGATCGGGCTGCCGGCAGCGACGCGACCGATCAGCGGCAACTTCATCTGATTGAGCAGCGCGCCGATCGGGCCGGGCGCATCCTCTTCCGGTGCGGGTTTCAAGCGAATGCCGCGCGAGGTGCCCGCCGTAAGTTCGATGGCACCTTTGCGAGCCAGGGCCTTCAGGTGATCCTCGGCGGCGTTGGCCGAACGGAACCCGAGCGCTTGCGCGATCTCGGCACGCGTGGGAGGGAAACCTGTACGTGCCACGGCGGCGCGAATGAGATCGAGGATTTCCTGCTGACGATCGGTAAGTTTGCTGGCCATTTCATTCCTATCGAGTCATGCGCGGTGCGCGGCATGAGCTGTATGGATATACAGTTACCGATTTTGGACGACTTGGGGCCAAAATGCAACGGCGAAACAACAAAAAGACCAAGAAAGTCGGGGCTTGCGGGACGGAAATCAGCGGATATGCCCTGAAAGTCTGGATGTACGGCTAGAAAAGACAGCTTTTCCCTCGGGAGAGGCGTCGTTGAGAAGGCCAAATGTTGAGTGCCTTGAAGACCTAATTGCTGCAGATGCGCGGTGGCTCGGATGCTTCCTGAGCATGCGACGCTGCCATTCCCACGTGCGCGCACAATCATCCGGGCGCTAGCGATGCTCAAAACGACGAGACCCTTGCACGCCGGCTCGGTCGGCGAAAGTGCGGCAGTCCGGCGAGCGGCCAAAAAGAAACCCAGCGCGGTGGCTGGGTTGGATCGTGCGTGCAATGACGGCAAGTGAAAGAACCCGCCGCATCAGGTCAGGACAGGTGACGAGACGCCTGATGGCGCCTCGAGCGTCCCAGACTGATTATCCCTTTAGCACCGCGGCAATCGCGCGGGCGACGGTATCGATGTTTTGGCTGTTGAGTGCAGCCACGCAGATTCGGCCGGTGGAGATGGCGTAGATCGCGTGCTCTTCGCGCAAGCGTTCGACCTGGTCGGCGGTAAGGCCCGAGAACGAGAACATGCCGCGTTGCTTCAAGACGAAGCTGAAGTCTTGCGTGGCGCCTGCCGCCTTGATCTTTTCAACCAGTTGCGCGCGCATCGTGCGAATGCGGTCGCGCATGCCAGCCAATTCGGCGTCCCACTCGGCAAACAAGGCCGGGTCGTTGAGTACCGTGGCGACCACCGTGCCGCCGTGCGTGGGCGGGTTTGAATAATTGGTGCGGATCACGCGCTTGAGCTGGCTCAGCACGCGCTTGGATTCATCGGCGTCACCGGCGATGATGGTGAGGGCACCGACGCGCTCGCCATACAGCGAGAACGACTTCGAGAACGACGAGCTCACGAACATCGTGATGTCCATGTCGGCGAACATCCGCACCACCGATGCGTCCTGCTCCAGGCCATCGCCAAAGCCTTGGTAGGCGATGTCGAGGAACGGCACCAGATTGCGCGCCTTGACCGTTTCGGCGATCGTCTTCCATTGCTCGGCGGTGGGATCCACACCGGTCGGGTTGTGGCAGCACGCATGCAGCACGACGACGGTTTGTTCGGGCAGGGCTTTCAAACCCGCCAACATGCCTTCGAAGTTCAAGCCGTGCGTGGCTTTATCGTAATAGGGATAGGTGTCAACCTCGAAACCGGCGCGTTCGAACAACGCGCGGTGGTTTTCCCAGCTGGGATCGCTGATCACGACCTTGGAGGTGGGCAGAAGCAGACGCAGGTAGTCGGCGCCGATCTTCAGCGCGCCGGTGCCACCCAACGCCTGCGTGGTGAGCACGCGGCCGGCGGCGACGAGCGGCGAGTTGGCGCCCAGCAGCAACGTTTGCGCGCCTTTGTTGTAACCAGTGATGCCTTCGATCGGCAGATAGCCGCGCGCGGCTGCTGCCTCGATGCGGGCGATTTCCGCTTTGCGTACAGCGCTCAAGAGCGGCAGGCGGCCAGCGTCGTCGTAGTACACGCCCACGCCAAGGTTCACTTTTCCGGGACGCGTGTCCGCGTTGTACTGTTCGTTCAGACCAAGAATGGGGTCGCGCGGGGCGAGTTCAACGGATGCGAAAAGTGTACTCATGTCAGGGGAATGGGTATGGTGGACTAGGGTTGACAGGCAGTGGATAATCAGGGGTTTACCCCCAAAACAGTCTAGCATGACCGCATCCGGATTCATCGAGTATCCAGGCAGTCCCTTCCAACTCTTCCAGCCCTATCCGCCTGCGGGCGACCAGCCGAAAGCGATCGATGCGCTCACGCAGGGGATCGAGGACGGGTTGATGTACCAGACGCTCTTGGGCGTGACGGGCTCGGGCAAGACCTTTTCCATGGCCAACGTCATCGCGCGTATCGGCCGGCCGGCGCTCGTCCTGGCGCCCAATAAAACGCTCGCCGCGCAGCTGTATGCCGAAATGCGCGAGTTCTTTCCCAAGAACGCGGTTGAGTACTTCGTGTCCTACTACGACTACTACCAGCCGGAGGCCTACGTGCCGACGCGCGATCTGTTCATCGAGAAAGATTCCTCGATCAATGAACACATCGAGCAAATGCGGCTGTCGGCCACCAAAAGTTTGCTGGAGCGGCGCGACACGATCATCGTCGGTACGGTGTCGTGCATCTACGGTATCGGCAACCCGGGCGATTACCACGCCATGGTGCTCATCCTGCGCTCCGGCGACCGCATGGCGCGGCGCGAGATCCTGGCGCGTCTGGTCGCGATGCAATACACCCGCAACGATGCCGAATTTGTGCGGGGCACGTTTCGCGTGCGCGGCGAAACCATCGACGTCTTTCCGGCGGAAAGCGCCGAGTTGGCCGTGCGCATCACGATGTTCGACGACGAGGTCGAGTCACTGGAGTTGTTCGACCCGCTCACTGGCCGGATGCGCCAGAAGGTGCCGCGCTTCACGGTTTACCCCGGTTCGCACTACGTTACGCCGCGCGATACCGTGCTGCGCGCGGTCGAAACCATCAAGGTCGAGTTGCGCGAGCGGCTGAAGATGTTTGTGGACGAAGGAAAGCTGGTCGAGGCGCAGCGTCTTGAGCAGCGCACCCGCTTCGACCTCGAAATGCTTAACGAACTCGGCTTCTGTAAGGGCATCGAAAACTACTCCCGGCATCTGTCGGGCGCGGCGCCTGGAGAGCCGCCACCCACGCTGATCGATTATCTGCCGGCCGACGGCTTGATGTTCATCGACGAGAGTCACGTCACTATTGGTCAGTTGGGCGGCATGTACCGGGGCGACCGGGCGCGCAAGGAGACGTTGGTGCAATACGGCTTCCGTCTGCCGTCGGCCTTGGACAATCGGCCGCTCAAGCTGGACGAGTTCGAGTCGCGCATGCGGCAGTGCGTGTTTGTGTCGGCCACGCCGGCCGCCTACGAGAACGAGCACGCCGATAACGTTGCCGAGCAAGTGGTGCGGCCGACGGGGCTGGTCGATCCCATGGTGGAAGTGTTGCCGGCCAGCACGCAGGTCGACGATCTACTAGGTCAGATCAGGGCGCGCGTGTCGGTGGGGGACCGGGTGCTGGTTACCACGCTCACCAAGCGGATGTCCGAGGACCTCACCGACTTCCTGGCCGAGCATGGCGTCAAGGTGCGCTACCTGCACTCGGATATTGATACCGTCGAACGGGTCGAGATCCTGCGCGATCTGCGTTTGGGTACGTTCGACGTGCTCGTCGGGATCAACTTGCTGCGCGAGGGCCTCGATATCCCCGAGGTTTCATTGGTGGCGATTCTCGACGCCGACAAGGAAGGCTTCTTGCGATCCGAGCGCAGCCTGATTCAAACCATCGGACGGGCGGCCCGAAATCTGAACGGGCATGCCATTCTGTATGCCGACCGCATTACCGATTCGATGCGGCGGGCAATGGATGAGACCGAACGGCGCCGCAATAAGCAATTGGCGTTCAACATCGAACACGGCATCACCGCGCGCGGCGTGAACAAAGCCGTGCGCGATCTGATCGATGGTGTGGTGGGCGCGCAGCGTGATGAAGTCGTCGAGAGCGAGATTCCTGCCTCCTTGCTGGGCGATGAAAAAGCGCTCGCCAAGGAATTCCGGCGCCTGGAAAAGGCAATGATGGATCACGCCCGCAACCTCGAATTCGAGCAGGCTGCTGCGGCGCGAGATGCCCTCACAGCCCTGAAGGAGCGTGCGCTGCTGCGGTAAGTTCGGCGTAAGAGGCCGGTGCCGCTGGGTGCTTGCTGGTTGGTTGAATGACGCGGTGATTTCACTCGGTGGCGATCGATGACAGCAGAATGGCATGTTTATTTTGGTGACCGGGGAACCCCGTCGGGGGTGCTCCGGTCAATCAAAATCAGGGTGCATTCAGGTGTGGTAGCAGCGCACGAGATTCCCTGCTGTCAATCTTCATAGTTATTTTAAATTAACGCGATAATGAGTTGATATATCAGGGTATTTGTATCCTGGTGAGGCGCCTCCCGGCATATGCGCCAGTGCAAAAAAAGCTTGCCTTCTTTCGGGTTTTCCCGCAGACTTTCAACCATGATGACCAAGGTACTTTTTGTTTGCATGGGCAACATCTGTCGCTCGCCGAGCGCAGAGGGCGTGTTCCGTCATTTGGTGTCCGACGCCGGTTTGTCCGACGTCGTCCGAATTGACTCCGCCGGCACCCACGACTTCCATATCGGCGAAGCCCCCGATGCGCGCGCCCAGGCGGCCGCTCGCAAACGCGGGTACGAAATGACGCATTGCGAGGCGAGGCAAGTTACGCCTGATGACTTCCGCGAGTTCGATCTCATCCTGGCAATGGATTGGGAAAACTTGTCCGCGATGCAACAGCAGTGCCCGAAGCAGTATCAGCACAAGCTGATGTTGCTCATGCGCTTCGCGAACGAGTTTGAAGAAGCCACTGTGCCCGATCCGTATTACGGCGGCCCGGAAGGCTTCGGCAAAGTGCTCGACTATCTTGAGGATGCCTGTCAGGGTGTGCTTGAGCTGGTGCGCAAGCGTGCAACGCAGTACCAGGCTGCCTGATTTTCGATCAGGCAATCGGCCCACCGGCCGCGCCCTCAGCGCGGTTTTTTTACGTCGGGCGCTTTGAAATACTTCGTTGGGCTGTGGCGTGAATTGTTGACGACCCGGTAGGTTGTGTCGCTGACCGATGTCTTTGCTGGCGACGATGTTGTGTTGCTTACTGATGGCTTTGTTGGCAACGTGGCAGGATGCGCTGCTGGCCGATGTCTTTGTTGGCGACGAAGCAGGGTGTGCTGCTGGCCGATGTCCTTGTTAGGGACTAAGCAGGGTGTCCTACCTGCAGGTGCCCGTCCGGACCACTCTTGTCGGCCACCCCCGTTCTCCCCGCAGCATCACGCCGGGCGACGTGGACGAGGAGAAAGCGTTGATTTCAGGTGCTTATCCGAGCAAATCGTCGTTTTCGCCGCCCAACGCTTGATCTGTTACAGAGGCATAGCAATTTAGTCGGGAATTCGTTATACTTGAGGCAATTACTCGGGTATTGCGCTGTGAGGATCTTCTCGGCAGCGCGCGAACACCAGGAATCCAGACTATGCGGCTGACAACGAAAGGGCGTTTTGCAGTGACCGCCATGATCGACCTTGCGATGCGTCAGCATGGCGGGCCAGTCACGTTGGCGGCGATCAGCCAGCGCCAGAATATTTCCCTCTCTTATCTCGAACAGTTGTTCGGCAAGTTGCGTCGGCATGAGCTCGTGGACAGTGTCCGCGGTCCCGGCGGCGGTTATTCGCTTGCCCGCCTGGCACGCAACATCACGGTGGCGGATATCATTTTCGCCGTCGATGAGCCGTTGGACGCCACGAGTTGCGGCGGCAAACGAGACTGTACGAGCGGTAATGATGGCAAGCCCGGCAAGTGCATGACGCACGAGCTGTGGGCCACGTTGAACCGCAAGATGGTGGATTACCTGGATTCGGTTTCGCTTCAGGATCTGGTCGATCAGCAGCGTGTGCGCCAATTGCAGGACGCAAGCGCCGCGGCCAATTCGGGATCCCCGGTTCGGGTTAATCGTTTGAATACCACTACGGCCGGCAGCGTGACCAACGCACCGGCAGCGGCGTAAGTCGCCGCGTCGATCGTACAGGAGTCGTTATGAGCAATCGTCCCATCTATCTCGATTATTCCGCTACCACGCCGGTCGATCCGCGCGTCGTGGATGCCATGGTGCCGTGGCTTTACGAGAATTACGGTAATCCGGCATCGCGCAGCCATTCGATCGGCTGGGCCGCAGAAGAAGCGGTGGAGCGTGCGCGTGAAGATGTCGCCAAGCTGGTCAACGCGGATTCGCGTGAGATCGTTTGGACGTCGGGTGCTACCGAGTCGATCAACCTCGCAGTCAAAGGCGCGGCCAACTTCTATCATCAGCGCGGCAAGCACATCATCACGCTGAAGACCGAGCATAAAGCCACGCTGGACACCTGTCGCGAACTCGAACGCCAAGGCTTCGAGGTCACGTACCTGAACGTGCAGGAAAATGGCCTGCTCGATATCGAAGTGTTGAAGGCTGCACTGCGCCCGGATACGGTGTTGGTGTCGATTTTGTTCGTCAATAACGAGATCGGCGTCATTCAAGACATTGAAGCGATCGGCGAACTGTTGCGTGAGAAGGGCATTATTTTCCACGTCGATGCGGCGCAGGCTACGGGCAAGGTCGTGATCGATCTGCAAAAGCTCAAAGTCGACTTGATGTCATTCTCGGCGCACAAGACGTATGGCCCGAAAGGCATGGGCGCGCTGTTCATTCGTCGCAAGCCGCGTGTGCGCATCGAAGCGCAAATCCACGGCGGCGGTCACGAACGCGGTTTCCGCTCGGGCACGTTGCCCACGCACCAGATCGTCGGCATGGGTGAAGCGTTCCGCATCGCCCGCGAAGAGATGGGTGTTGAGAGCGAACGCATCCGCATGTTGCGCGATCGCCTGTGGGCAGGCCTGTCCACCATCGAAGAGGTTTACCTCAACGGTGATATGGAACGTCGCGTGCCGCACAATTTGAACGTGAGTTTCAATTACGTCGAAGGCGAGTCGTTGATCATGGCGATCAAGGAACTGGCTGTATCCAGCGGTTCGGCATGTACGTCGGCCAGCCTGGAGCCGTCGTATGTGTTGCGCGCCTTGGGGCGTAACGATGAACTCGCGCACAGCTCGATTCGTTTCACCATTGGCCGGTTCACGACTGAAGAGGAAGTCGATTTTGCGATCGAGTTGCTCAAGAGCCGTGTCGGCAAGCTGCGCGATATGTCGCCGCTGTGGGAAATGGCCAAGGATGGCATCGACATCAGTTCCGTACAGTGGGCGGCGCATTAATTGCGGCGTTGAATAATGATTTGGCGGCTGAACCGCCACCGTTGGGAGATTAATCATGGCATATAGCAATCAAGTTCTCGACCATTACGAAAACCCCCGCAACGTGGGTTCGTTCGACAAGGGCGACACCAGCGTCGGCACCGGTATGGTCGGCGCCCCCGCCTGTGGCGACGTGATGAAGCTGCAGATTCGTGTAAACGAATCGGGCATCATCGAAGATGCGAAGTTCAAGACGTACGGCTGTGGTTCGGCCATCGCATCGAGCTCGCTCGTGACCGAATGGGTCAAGGGCAAGACGCTGGATCAAGCGATGAGCATTCGCAATACGCAGATCGCCGAAGAATTGGCGCTGCCGCCGGTGAAGATCCACTGCTCGATTCTGGCCGAAGACGCGATCAAGGCTGCAATCAAGGATTATCAAGACAAACACGCTGTCGCCGTCGAAGATAAACAAGCTGTCACTGCGAGCTGATCATGGCTGTCACACTCACCGAACGCGCGGCCCATCACATCAGCCGCTATTTGCAAAAGCGAGGCAAGGGCATCGGCTTGCGCCTGGGCGTGCGGACGACCGGGTGTTCTGGCATGGCCTACAAGCTCGAGTATGTTGACGAGCAGGCAAGCGAAGACTCGGTATTCGAGTTTCACGGCGTAAAGGTTTTCGTCGATCCTAAAAGCATGCCGTATCTTTCCGGCACGCAGTTGGACTACGCCCGCGAGGGCTTGAACGAAGGGTTCAAGTTCAGCAATCCGAATGAGAAAGCAACCTGCGGTTGCGGCGAGTCGTTCACGGTGTAATGCGTGGCGGCTGACGATTACTTTTCTCTGTTTGGATTGCCGCGCCAGTTTGCAATCGATCGCGATGCACTCGAATCCGCGTGGCGTCTGGTTGCGGCGCGGGTGCATCCTGACCGGTTCGCCACGGCGAGCGCCGCTGAGAAGCGCGTCGCCATGCAATGGGCCGCGCGCGCCAACGACGGCTATCGGCAGTTGCGCGATCCGCTGCTGCGCGCCAAGTATTTGTGCGAGTCGGGCGGGATCGATCTACAAACCGAAACCAACACCGCGATGTCGCCCGCCTTTCTGATGCAGCAAATGGAATGGCGCGAGATGCTGGATGACGCGCGCGATGCAAAGTCCGCCGACGCGTTCGCCACGCTGGATACGGAAATACGCGATGCGCGCGCTGAAATGACGCGCGTACTCACCGATTTGATCGACGTTCGTGGCGATCTGGCTACCGCCGGCGAGAAAGTTCGGGAATGGATGTTCCTCGACACTTTCGGTCGCGAGCTGGAACGCGAACGTCCCGACCACTGAAGATCCACTGTCATGGCTTTATTGCAGATTTCCGAACCGGGAGATTCCCCGGCTCCGCACGAGCGCAAGTTGGCCGTGGGTATCGACCTGGGCACCACGCATTCGTTGGTGGCCGCGGTGCGCAGCAGCGTGCCCGAGATTTTGAAAGATGCCGACGGGCGCGCATTGTTGCCGTCCGTGGTGCGCTATCTGGATAGCGACGCGCGGGTAGTCGGCCATGAGGCCGCACAAGCTCAGGCCACTGACCCGTCGAACACTATTGTGTCGGTCAAGCGCTTCATGGGCCGCACCTATGACGACGTCAAGGCCGAAGGGTTGCCGTACGAGTTTGTGGATGCCCCCGGCATGGTGCGCTTGCGCACGGTGCGCGGCGACCTGAGCCCCATCGAGGTGTCGGCCCACATTCTGCAGTCGTTGCGCGAGCGCGCCGAGAGCGCGTTGGGCGACGATCTGGTTGGCGCGGTCATTACTGTGCCCGCCTATTTCGACGACGCGCAACGTCAAGCCACGCGCGATGCCGCACGACTGGCCGGCTTGAACGTCTTGCGTTTGCTCAATGAACCGACGGCTGCCGCCATCGCCTACGGTTTGGACCATGCGTCCGAAGGCGTTTACGCCGTCTACGATCTGGGTGGCGGAACGTTCGACGTATCGATCCTGCGTTTGACGCAAGGCGTGTTCGAAGTGATCGCCACTGGTGGTGACACTGCCCTGGGCGGCGACGATTTCGACACCCTGATCGTGCAAGCGGTGTGTGCAACGGCCGGCGTCGCGCTCGATACGCTGTCGCGTGAGAACCACCGTGCGCTGCGCGTTGCGGCCCGGGTCGCGCGGGAAGCCTTGTCTACATCGGACAGCGCCGTGGTTGAAGCCCAGTTGGGTGAGGGCATGGTCGTCAGCGCGGCGTTGAGCCGCACCGATTTCGAACGCCTGGCCCAGCCGTTGCTCGAGAAAACCTTGGATCGCGCGCGCCAGACGCTGCGCGACGCAGGTTTGAAGCCTGCCGATGTGAAGGGCGTGGTGATGGTTGGCGGTGCGACGCGTATGCCGATCGTGCAACGCGTGGTGGGGGATCTTTTTGGCACCACGCCGCTTACCGATCTCAATCCCGATGAAGTGGTCGCATTGGGCGCGGCCCTGCAGGCCAACTTGCTGGCGGGCAATCGCGCACCGGGCGAGGATTGGCTGCTGTTGGACGTGACGCCGTTGTCGCTCGGTCTCGAAACGATGGGCGGTTTGGTCGAGCGCGTGATCCCGCGCAACAGCACGATCCCGGTTGCCCGTGCGCAAGAGTTCACCACCTTCAAAGATGGTCAGAGCGCCATGAGCATTCACGTGCTGCAGGGCGAGCGCGATCTGGTCAGTGCGTGCCGGTCGCTGGCACGATTCGAGCTGCGCGATATTCCGCCGATGGTGGCTGGTGCCGCGCGCATTCGCGTCACGTTCCAGGTGGATGCCGATGGCCTGCTCAATGTCACGGCGCGTGAGGAGAGCACTGGCGTGGAAGCGGCCGTGACGGTCAAGCCTTCGTACGGCCTGTCCGACGACGAAGTGGCGACGATGCTGGCTGACAGCGTGTCTCAGGCCGATAGCGATGCCGTGGCGCGCATGTTGCGCGAGCAACAGGTCGAGGCTCGGCAACTGGTCGAGTCCGTGAGCGCAGCCTTGGCCAAGGATGCCGATTTGCTGGCCGCCGATGAGCGGCAAGCCATCGATACCGCGCTGGGCGCGGCCACGGCGGCGCAAACCGCTGAGGACGTCGAGGTGGTGCGCGCTGCGGTGAAGGCGCTGTCCGACAGTACCGAACTCTTCGCCGAGCGGCGCATGGACCGCAGTATCCGGTCCGCGCTCGCCGGCCGTAAACTTGATGAACTGGCTTGAATCCGCTGTATGCCTAAACTGACCATCCTCCCGCACCCCGACGTTTGCCCTGAAGGCAAAGTCATCGAAAACGCGCCCGAAGGCGTGTCGATCTGTCGCATCATGCTCGACAATCACGTCGAACTCGAGCATGCCTGCGAACTGTCATGTGCATGTACGACGTGCCATGTGGTGGTGCGCGAAGGTTACGCCTCGCTTGAAGACGCGACCGACGACGAAGAAGACATGCTGGACAAGGCCTGGGGCCTGTCGCCCACCTCGCGCTTGTCCTGTCAGGCCAAGGTTGCGCAGCAAGACATCACGGTTGAAATTCCCCGCTATACGATCAATCACGCGAAGGAAAATCATTGATGAAATGGGTCGATACGCTTGAGATCGCCGAAACGCTGGACGAAACGCACCCGGACATCGATCCGGCGACGATTCGCTTCACGCAACTGCGCGAACTGGTGATGGCCTTGCCGGGATTCGACGACGATGCCACACGCAGCGGTGAGCGCATCCTGGAAGCAATCCAGCAAGCCTGGATCGACGAGCGCGCCTGAGCTTAGGGCTTGTCCAGCGCCTGATGCGGGCTCGTCAACCGCGCACCGGCACGATCCCGCACGTGTCGCTCAGGGCTTGGAACTCGCTTCCAGGTACTTGCCTTCGCGTTTGGACCACTGGAATATTTTCTCGACGTCCTTATCGCTCTTTTGGGTGATGCGAAGATCGTAATAACCGTCTGTTTTGCGTTTGGTGATGGCGAGGACGTTCTCGTCTGTCTCGATCGAGTGGTCGCGCGTGCCGTCCTTGTTCCATCCCCCAGCGATATCGTAATTGGCGTACATGGGCTCGGCCAGAACGACTGCCAGGCGGTTTGTTTCGATCTTGAAAAGATAGAGCGCATTGAACAACGCGCCGCCGCCGGCAAACGATTCAGACCACCCACCGCGCAGACCGAAAGCGTATTCGTCGTCTGCAATGCGGTAAGGGGCAAGGTCGAATTGACGCCATTCACTGGGCAGGACACGACTGTCGGGTGCCTCTTCAGCGTCTACCGGCGCGGTCAGCATGCTGCGAGACCAATCGGTCTTGAGCGTGATGGCGCCGCTGGCCGCGACCAGCGTTGGCACGCCACCCGCTTTACGTTCCACGACGCCCACATACGCCACCGGCAATGTTTGCTCGGTCACGCCGGGCCCTGCAGTCTGCGGGCCGCAGTCAGGCGTTTTCGAAATGCGCGCACCGTCGTCGGCGGCGCACACAATCACCACATAGCTATCTGCGCGCCGAGGCCACGGTTTCGCGCCAACCAGGGTCACCCGTGCAGGATCGCCCATTGGCATCACCAGTCCGACGAGCGTGTCGGCGTCCAACCCGGCGGGCAGGGTCACGCCCAGGCCATCCTGCTTGGGATCGATTGGCTTGGGTGGCACGGGCGCCGCGGACGCGCCGGTAGCCGCAGCAATCGCCATCACGCACACAAGGATCGTTGTCGTGCGTAGACGAGACAGCCTTGTTCGAAAGTGCGGCCTCAAATTGGTGGACATTGAACTGAGCGTCTGGTGGGTTGAGCGGTCGATAGCCGTCATGGTGTGCCCATAGGAGGTGCGCAGTGCGCAGGTAGGTTCGGATAGCTGACGGGTTCAGCTAGCGGGTGTGTGCGTTCGATGTTGCGCCGTATGGCTTGGTCATTCGACGCACGCTGCGCTGGAATGTATCGCACTTAATCCGCCCGATCGCCTGCCTGTAACAAGCAAAGCGGGAAATTACTCGGCCGTCACATAACGTCCCTGCTGTGCCGACCATTTGCGTGTCTTGGTGTGCTTGTCGCCCTTCATTTTGATGCGAATGTCGTAGTACCCATCCGTTTTCGAACTCGCCATCGACAACACGTTTTCCTCGTCCTGGATCTCGCGCTCGCTACGGCGGTTCACGCTCCTGTCCGTGGCCATATTGCGGTAAGCCTTCATGGGCTCCGCCAGGATAACGGCCAGGCGATCGCCCTGGATCGCAAACAAATACAGCGCACTGAAGGTAGCGATGCCGCCGGCAAACGGTTCGCTCCATCCTGCGCGCAAACCGAAGGCGTACTGCTCGTCGCTGATTTTGTAGGCGGCAAGATCGAATTGATCCCATTGCTGCGGCAGGAGCGGCACGCCGCGCGCGAAGTCGGCACTCGACGGCGTCAGGGTGAGGTTGGCATCATCCCAGGCAGCCTGGGTTTCGATTGCACCGCTCGCAGCAACCAATTTGGGCGCTTGATCGGGGGCGCGTTCCACTACACCCACATACGCCGTAGGCGACACCATCGCGGCATTGCTCGGTTCGAACGTCTGGCTGCAGTCGGGCGAAGCGGAGGCGGCGGTATTACCGGGCGCTGCGCATACGAGCACGACATAACTGTTTGCACGGCGCGGCCACGGCTTGGCGCCAACGAGCATGACGCGTGCGGCGTCGACTTCCGGGGCAACGAGCTTGAGCAATGTGGCGCGGTCCAGGCCATCGGGCAAGGCGATGCCCAGCGGGTCGGCAGCCGGTTTGGCGGCACGTGCCGGCGATGCGGATGCGGATCCGGATGATGAGGGTGCGGACGATGCGGATGTGGACGATGCGGCGACTTGAACCGGTGCCACTTGAGTCGCGGCCGCTTGAGCGGTTGCCGATTGTGCCGCTGCCGATTGAGCGGTTGCGGCCGCGGCGCACAGAGCGAGTGTGGCGGCGAGGATGGTGGGGGTAAAGCGGTACAACATTTTAGTATTCCAGGTTTCCGCGCAATTCATCGAAGGGGATCATGACATGGTTCCGATAGGCGTCGCGCTCGCGTAGACGGTCGTACCACGCCTCGACATGAGGGAGTTGGGGGCGTTCGATATCCAGTTCGTAATAGCGGTACAGCGCGGTACCCACCGCGATGTCGGCAAGCGTGAGTGCATCGCCGGTCAAATACGGGTGCTTGGCCAGTTCAGTGTCCAATAGGCGAAACAGCTTCGCGCCCTGCGCCAGGCTGCGTTCGATCGCCGGCCAGTCGCGTTGCGCTTCAGGGGTGCGATAGAAACCCCAGAACACCCCGGTGAGAAATGCGGGTTGCAGCGTGCTCTGCGTCCAGTCCATCCAGCGATCCGCGCGCGATTGAATGGCGGGGTCGTTGGACCACAGGGTGTGGCAATGCGCGGGCCGCGAAGCGGGGTAAGCAGCGGATGCATCAGAGGCGTTAGATGCGTTAGGTGCGGTAGATGTACTGGAGGCATCCGAGGCATCGGCCGCCGTGCGCATCGCCGTTGCACGGGCCTCCACGGTGTTTGCCGCCGCGCCGCAGTACTTTGCCGCGAGGTAGCGCAGGATGGCGTGCGATTCCCACACGGTGGTGCCATCGGTATCCTGCAACACCGGAATTTTGCCGTTTGGATTCATGGCAAGAAATTCGGGCGTATCCAGGCCGCCGAAGCGCCCGCCGGCGTCAATGTGCTTGTGCGCAATGCCCAGCTCAGCGACGAGCCAGAGCACTTTCTGAACATTGAATGAACTACGGCGTCCCCATATCTTCATCATGTGATCGTCTCCTTTAATTGGCGGCGCAACGAATACGACTTCGCTCAAGCCACCCTCGGTAGCTTTGATGCCTGTGAACTGCCGCAGCAATCACCACCGATGTGCCAGTGGCTAGCGTAATCGCAAACGCATGAAAAAACCCCAATCGCTGGAATGGGTGTCCAAGCGTTGGGGTCATCGTCGAGCCTCGAGTGAGGGGCTAGGCGGCCGTACCGTAATCGATCCTGGGCTAAGCGACAGAACCGTGAATCGATCCTGGGCTCAGCGCACTCAGTCTTCGCGGCGCAGGTGCGGGAACAGGATCACGTCGCGAATCGTGGGGCTGTCGGTGAGCAGCATGATCAGGCGATCGATGCCGATGCCGCAGCCGCCTGTGGGCGGCATGCCGTATTCGAGGGCACGAATATAGTCGGCGTCGAAGAACATCGCTTCTTCGTCGCCGGCATCTTTGGCGGCAACTTGGGCCTGGAAGCGCTGGGCCTGGTCTTCGGGGTCGTTCAACTCCGAGAAGCCGTTGGCGATTTCGCGGCCAGTGATGAAGAGTTCGAAGCGCTCGGTGATGCCTTCGCGGGTGTCGGAAGCACGTGCCAGCGGCGACACTTCAGCCGGGTAGTCGATGATGTAGGTCGGGTTCCAGAGCTGGCCCTCGGCCGTCTCTTCAAAGAGTGCCAATTGCAGGGCACCCAAGCCCGCGCGGCTCAAGACGGGGCCCGTGACGTGAGCGCCGAATTTCTTCAGTTCGGCCCGCACGAAGGTTTCGTCGTCGAGTTGCGCTTGCGTGTAGTCCGGTGCGTACTTGAGGATCGCGCCGCAGATCGTCAGGCGCTCGAACGGCGCCGCCAGGTCGACTTCGCGGCCCTGATAGGTGAGGGTGGCCGTGCCGCAGGCGGCAATGGCGGCCTGCCGCAGCACGTTTTCGGTGAAGTCCATCAACCAATGGTAGTCCGCGTAGGCCGCGTAAAACTCCATCATCGTGAATTCGGGATTGTGCCGCGTGCTCACGCCTTCGTTGCGGAAGTTGCGGTTGATCTCAAACACGCGATCGAAACCGCCCACGATCAGGCGCTTCAGATAGAGCTCCGGCGCGATGCGCAGGAACATCTGCATGTCCAGGGCATTGTGATGCGTCGTGAACGGCTTGGCCGCGGCGCCACCGGGGATCGGGTGCAGCATGGGCGTTTCGACTTCGACGAACCGCGCATCCAGCATGAACTGACGTACGGCGCCAATGGCCTTGCTGCGCATTTCAAACGTCTTGCGCGTCGACTCGGTCATGATGAGGTCGACATAGCGCTGGCGGTAACGCAGCTCCTGGTCGGCCACGCCGTGGAATTTGTCGGGCAGGGGGCGCAGCGATTTCGACAGCAAACGCGCCGTCGACGCGTGTACCGAGAGCTCGCCTTTGTTCGTCTTGAACACTTTGCCCACGACTGCGACGATATCGCCCAGATCCCACTGCTTGAAGGCGGTGTAGGCGTCTTCACCCAGCGAGCCGCGATCCACGTAGATCTGGATGCGGCCACTGCCGTCTTGCAGGGTGGCAAAGCTGGCTTTGCCCATCACGCGCTTGAGCATCACCCGGCCGGCGATACGCACTTCGATGCCGGCGTCGGCCAGATCTTGTTGTTCGCGCTCGCCGTATTGCGCGTGCAGGGCGGCGCTTTGCGTGTCGGGTGTGAAGTCGTTCGGGAACGCCACACCCGCTTCGCGCAGTTTGCTCAGTTTGACGCGGCGCTCGGCGATCAGGCGGTTTTCATCCGGCGCGGCGGGGGAGGACGTTTGGTCGGTCATGTCAGGCGGAATCAGTAATTACGGATGTCGTCGATTTCGGTCTGGCCGAAGTCGTCGCGTTGCAGGTAGGCATGGATGCTTGCGGCCACGTTGGCGGGCGATGCAAGCTGGCCCTTGTCTTTCATGCCCTGGAACTGGGCCACGGCGGGGAAATGCGCGGGGTCGGACGCGCGGATGGCGCCTTGCATGTCGGTGTCGACCACGCCCGGCGCCAACGCCACGGCGGCTACGCCATGGGTATCGCGCTCGGTGTTGACGGTGCGGGTAAACATGTCCAGCGCCGCTTTGGTGGCGCAATACACGCCCCAGCCGGCTTTGGCGTTGCGGCCCGCGCCCGACGAGATATTGAGCAGGCGCCCTTGGGCTTGGCGGCCCGTCATCGCGCGCAGAAACGCGGCCGACAGGAGCATCACCGAATTGACGTTGATGTCGAACGCGATGCGCAGCGCCGCCGGATCGCCCAGGCCTGCGATCGTGGAAATGGGCGCGACGGTGCCGGCGTTGTTGATCAGCCAATAGCGTTTGGCGCCGGCCGGCATGGCAGGAAACAGGATGTCGGCTTGCACGGCGGTGTCATCGAGATCGGCCAGATCGACGGCGACCTGTTGCAGCACGCCGCCTTTGGCCGCGACATCCGCTTCGAGCGCGGGATCGGGCTTGCGCAGCAAGGCGATGATCTTGGTGCGCGGCGCGGCCAGGTCGCGTGCGAGGGCGGCGCCCAGGCCGCGCGAGGCGCCGGTCAAAACGATCACGGTATCGAATGCGGTGTCAGTCATGTCGAGTCGCAAAGTGAGCCGCCGCGCGCCAGGCGCGCAGCCGCCGGCGTCAAACGCCTTGTTTCAGGCTGGCCTGGATGAACGGATCGAGATCGCCGTCCAACACTTTCTGGGTGTTGGAAATTTCGACGTTGGTACGCAAGTCCTTGATGCGGCTTTGATCGAGCACGTACGAACGAATCTGGTGACCCCAGCCCACGTCGGTCTTGGCGTCTTCCATCTTCTGTTGTTCGGCCATGCGGTTGCGCATTTCGAGTTCGAACAGGCGCGACTTCAACATCTGCATGGCTTCGGCACGGTTGCGGTGCTGCGATCGGTCGTTCTGGCACTGCACCACAATTCCGGTGGGGGCGTGCGTGATCCGCACAGCCGAATCGGTTTTGTTGATGTGCTGACCGCCGGCGCCGCTGGCACGGTACGTATCCACGCGCAAATCGGCCGGATTGACTTCGATCTCGATGGAGTCGTCGACTTCCGGATACACGAACACGCTGGCAAACGACGTGTGGCGGCCGCCCGACGAATCGAACGGGCTCTTGCGCACCAACCGATGCACGCCGGATTCGGTGCGCAGAAAGCCGAAGGCATACTCGCCCTCGATCTTGATCGTGGCCGATTTGAGGCCGGCGACTTCGCCTTCCGATTCTTCCAGCACTTCGGTTTTGAAGCCCTTGCGCTCGCAATACCGCAGGTACTGACGCAACAGCATCGACGCCCAGTCTTGCGCCTCGGTGCCGCCGGCGCCGGCCTGGATGTCGAGAAAGCAGTTCAGCGGATCGGCCGGGTTGTTGAACATCCGGCGGAATTCGAGCCCTTCGATCTTCTCGCCGAACACGGCGGCGTCTTCCTCGATGGCGATGAGTGTGGCGTCATCGTCGTCGGCGGCAGCCATTTCGAAGAGTTCGGTGGCGTCGGCCACGCCGCTGGCGATGGTCGTCAGGGCTTCCACGACGTCATCGAGGGATTTTTTCTCGCGGCCCAGTTCCTGGGCGTGCTTGGGGTCGTTCCAGACCTCGGCGCTTTCTAATTCGGCGTTGACGACGTGCAAACGTTCAGTTTTGGCATCGTAGTCAAAGATACCTCCGTAGAGCCTGTTCGCGCTCGGCGTAATCGGCGAGTTTGGCTGCGAGCTGGTTCTGACGTTCGGCTTCCATGGCTATCCTAGTGCTTGGTCTTGGTTAACCCAACATTCTAGCGCGTACTCACCCCTTACGGGGCAGGCGCGCCAGCGTGCTCGACCACCAACTGCACCGAAACCACCCCGTTCCAGACGTTTTGTTCCAACCGGTACGCCACGTCGACTTCTTCCGGCAATGACTCCTCGTGCCCGAACCAGATCGCGTCGAAGCGCTGCGTGCCGCGTTCCAGCGACAGCTTCATGTGCTTGGCACCCACGAGGCGCTGTTGACGCACCACGAAGCGATCCATGAACAGCGGCGCCATGAAGCCAGCGCCCCACACCTGGGCCTGCAGCAGGGCAGCGGTTTCGGCATTGGCGTAGCCCGATTCCAGCGAGCCGTCGGTTTCGATCAAGGGTTCGAACGTGTCGCGACCGGTGAGTTCGCGCACGGCGGCGTCGAAGGCCGGGCCAAAACGGGCAAAATCCGCGCCATCCAGCGTGAGGCCGGCCGCCATGGCGTGGCCGCCGAATTTCTTGATCAGGTTTGGATGGCGCTTGGACACCAGATCGAGCGCATCGCGCAGATGCACGTCGGGAATCGAGCGGCCCGAGCCGCGCAATTCGCCGTCGCCCGCCGGCGCGAACGCCAGGGTAGGGCGCCAGTACTTTTCCTTCAGCCGCGAGGCCACCAGACCCACGACCCCTTGGTGCCAGGTATCGTCGAACACGCACACCGTGGCGCCAGGCCCCGCCGTTGCATCGGCCATCGTGGCCAAGGCCTGTTCGCGCATCGTGGTTTCGATGCTGCGCCGTTCGCGGTTCATCTCGTCGAGCTGGCGTGCCAGTGCCAGCGCTTCGGCATCGTCATCGGTGATGAGGCAGTGGATGCCGATGCTCATGTCGGCCAACCGGCCGGCCGCGTTCACGCGCGGCCCGAGCGCGAAGCCCAGATCGAAGCTGTTGGCGGTGCGCGGCTCGCGTGAGGCCACGGCAAACAGGGCGCGGATGCCCGGCTGCATCCGGCCGGCGCGCATCCGGTTCAGGCCCTGCGTCACCAGCAAGCGGTTGTTGGCATCGAGCTTGACCACGTCGGCCACCGTGCCCAACGCCACGAGATCGGCCAAGGTGTCCAGGCGCGGGCCGCCGTCGGCGGGGTAGACGCCACGTCTGCGCAACTCGGCGCGCAACGCCAGCATCGTGTAGAAAATCACGCCCACGCCAGCCAAGTGCTTGGACGGGAACCCGCAGCCCCGTTGATTGGGATTGACGATGGCCAGCGCGTCGGGCAGCACGTCGCCCGGCAAGTGATGGTCGGTCACGACGACATCGATGCCCTCGGCGTTTGCCGCGGCCACGCCGTCCACACTGGCGATGCCGTTGTCCACGGTCAGAATCAGGTCGGGCTTGCCCGAGGCGTGGCGCACCGCCAGGGCGATCACCGCGGGCGACAGTCCGTAGCCGGTTTCGAAGCGGTTGGGCACCAGGAAGTCGACGACCGCGCCCATCGATCGCAGCGCGCGCATGCCCACGGCACAGGCCGTGGCGCCATCGCAGTCATAGTCGGCCACGATCAGAATGCGGCGTTGGGCGGCAATCGCGTCGGCGAGCACGGCGGCGGCGTGCCCCACGTGCGTCAAGCCGCTGGGCGGGATGAGCGAGGGCCATTGCAGCAGCGTTTCATCGGGATGGGCCACCCCGCGAGCCGCCCACAGCCGGGCCAGGAGGGGGTGAATGCCGGCGGATTGCAGGGCTTGAGCGGATTCCCACGGCGTGGCGCGGACGGTTAAACGGGGGGAGACCACCAGGCTTTCCAATCTTTTTTAGGTAGCGGCAACCAGCGGCGCCAGAAACCATCGGGGTTTACAGTAAGACGCACCGAGCGGTCCGTGCCCAGCAGCAGCAAATCCGAGGGTTGATCCTCGGCGGCGAGCGCCGCGAAAACGGTGGCGTCGAGTTCGGCCAGCGCGTCCAGCCAGGCGGCCCAGTCGCCCGCGCGGTGCGGCCGGTCGAGCGCGTCGATGATGCGGACGTCTTCGTCTGTCACCGGCTTGGCGTCCCAGGCATGGGCGCCGCCATATAACCACAGGCCGTTGACGGGCGGCAGGCCGCGTTCGGCGCGGGCGTCGTTGACCGGCAGATCGTGCCAAGCCATCTGAATATCGTTCAGAAGCCGGCGCCAGGGCCGAAATCCGGCGTCCGTCTGCCACCAGGCCGATAGCGGGTGGCCCGCCACGGCGTCGGGCGTGCCGCTTCGCGGCGCAAGGCCTTCCGGCAGATGAACGCGCCATCGCTGTGGCGAAATCGGCTCGATTCGAAAGTCCGAATCGGCAATCGCGGGTTCGGCGGCGCGCCACAGCACATCGGCGTCAGCCGCGGTCAATCCCATGGCGTCGGGCGGCAACAGCATGACCTGATCCGAACCGAGCGCCAAATGCACCAGCTCAGCCAGCCACACGGGCGCTGGGTCGTCGGCGGCTACTTGCGCGCGCAGCGGTCCCATGCCGGCCCCAAAAGGCTGGCCGGGCTTGGGCGTAAAACCGGCGCGGCGCAGTTGCCAGGCTTCGAATGCCGTGCAGCCGTCGCGCGTGGGATCCAACGATTCGGCGGTCGCGCGTGCCGCCGGCAGCCAGGCGTGCAACGTGGGGGCGCGGGTAGCGACCCAGGATGCGAGTTCGGCCGCATAGGGGGCGGGCGGCAAGGCGCCGGGCAGGACAATGAGCATGTCGGCGATTGTAGTCGTGTCGGGATCGCGTCGAATTTCGCGTCGGGTGCACCGGCAATTCGGCCGGTTAATGCCATAATGCGCGGGTGCTGAAAATACCCTACGAACTCTGGATCGGTGCCCGCTATGCGGGCATGGCGCGTATCCGTCAACGTCGCGGACGCCGCGACGGTTTCATCTCATTCATCGCGGCCAGTTCCATGGCCGGTATCGGCCTGGGCGTCGCCGCGCTCATCGTCGTGCTGTCGGTGATGAATGGGTTTCAAAAAGAAGTGCGCGATCGCATGCTGTCGGTCCTGCCGCACATCGAACTTTACGTGCCAGGTGCGGCGCCCGAGAACATTCTCTCGCAATGGAAAACCATTGCCGATGCCGCCAGTCGCAATCCGGAAGTGCGCGCGGCCGCGCCGTTCGTGGCAGCGCAGGGCATGATCGTGCGCGGTCAGGCGCTGCGCGGTGTGCAGGTACGAGGGATCGATCCCGCTACTGAAACCAATGTGTCCGACGTCGCCAAGCAAATGGTGGATGGTCAGCTCACCGATCTGAAGCCTGGAGAATTTGGCGTGGTGGTGGGCCGCGATCTGGCCAACGATATGGGCGTGAAAGTGGGCGACACGGTATTGATGCTGGCGCCGCAAGCGTCCGTCAGCCCGGCCGGCTTTGCGCCGCGTATGCGCCAGTTCACGATCAAAGGCGTGTTCTCGTCGGGCCACTACGAATACGATTCGTCGCTGGCCTTCGTCGATGCCGAAGACGCCGCGCGGGTATTCCGCGATAGCGGCACGGCCGGCGTGCGGTTGCGCATCGCGGATATGCAGCAGGCGCCCCAGGTGGCCAATCAGCTGACGGCGATCTTGCCCCGCACGGTGATTGCCAGCGACTGGTCGCGCAATAACCGCACGTGGTTTGCCGCGGTGCAAACCGAGAAGCGCATGATGTTCCTGATCCTGGCGCTGATCGTGGCAGTGGCCGCGTTCAACCTGCTGTCGTCGCTGGTGATGGCCGTCAAGGATAAGCAGTCCGACATCGCGATCTTGCGCACGTTGGGCGCCGGTCCGGGCGAGATTGCCAGGATTTTCCTGGTGCAAGGCGCGCTGATCGGCGTGATCGGCACCTTGCTGGGCGTGGGCGGCGGCATGTTGATCGCATTCAACATCGACGTGATCGTGCCGTTTATCGAACGCTTGTTCGGCGTGCATTTCCTGCCGCGCGAGATCTATTTCATCAGCGCCTTGCCGTCCGATCCGCGCATGGCCGATATCGTCACCATCGGCGTTACCTCGCTGGTGCTGTCGTTGCTGGCCACGTTGTACCCGAGCTGGCGCGCGTCGCGTCTGCAACCTGCCCAGGTGCTGCGTCATGACTGAATTGAATCCCATCCCCGCCGTCGGCACTGCGCCGGCAGCTTCGTCCCGCGCGGGCGCACCCGCTGCGCTGCTGGCCGCCAATCTCGTCAAGTACTACGACGATGGCGCCAACCGCATCGATGTCTTGCGTGACGTGAGTTTCTCCGTCGAGCAAGGCGAGATGGTTGCCATCGTCGGCGCCTCAGGATCCGGCAAAAGTACGTTGCTGCACATCCTGGGACTGCTCGATGTGCCCACCAGCGGTACGGTCACGGTAGCCGGAGAGAGCTCGGAAGGGCTTTCAGAGAGCAAGAAAAGCGCACTGCGCAATCGCAGCCTGGGCTTCGTTTACCAATTTCACCATCTGCTGGCCGAGTTTTCTGCGCTCGATAACGTGGCTATGCCGCTGATCGTGCGCCGCGAGTCGCGCAGTGTGGCGCGTGACCGTGCCCGTGAGGTGCTGGGTCTGGTCGGTCTGGCGGCGCGGGCCGATCACTATCCGGGTCAGTTATCCGGCGGCGAACGCCAACGCGTCGCCCTGGCACGGGCGCTGGTCACGCGACCGGCCTGCGTGCTGGCCGACGAACCCACCGGCAACCTGGATCGCAATACGGCGCAGGCCATGTTCGAACTCCTGTCGCAGGTCAATCAGGAATCGGGCACTGCGTTCGCCATCGTCACGCACGACCCTGTGCTGGCGCAGCGTGCCGACCGTCAACTCGTGATGGAGGGCGGCCGCCTCATCAGCGGCTGACGCCTGAATGGCGATCGATACCCACTGCCATCTGGATGCATCGGAGTTCGACGCGGATCGCAGCAAGGTAATCGGTGCGGCTCAAGCGGCCGGTGTGCGCGCCATCGTCATTCCGGCGATCGCGCGCTTCAACTTCAACACGGTGCGCGATCTGGCGCATTCGTTTCCCGAGGGCTATTACGCGCTCGGTATCCATCCGCTGTTTGTGCGCCAATCGGTCGAAGCCGATCTGGCTCACTTACGTGACGCGCTGGCGGCGTCGATTACCGATTCGCGGTTGGTCGCGATCGGCGAGATCGGATTGGATTTTTTCGTGAAAGACATCGCCAGCGGCGAAGCGCGCGAGCAGCAAGAGTTTTTCTACGTCGAGCAGCTCAAGCTGGCGCTTGAATTCGAACTGCCAGTGCTGTTGCATGTGCGGCGCTCACAAGACATCCTGCTCAAACATTTGCGCCGGCTTAAACGTTCACCGGGCGGCATCGCACACGCCTTCAACGGCAGCGATCAGCAGGCGCGCGCGTTTCTCGATCTGGGCTTTGCGTTGGGAATCGGCGGGGCAATGACGTTTACGCGCGCTTTGCAGATTCGACGGCATGCGGCCGATACGGGCCTCGACCGGCTGGTACTCGAAACCGATTCGCCGGATATTCCACCGGCATGGTTGCAAGCCCCTGACTTGCGCAACACGCCGGGGCAGATTCCCCGCATCGGCGCAAGCCTGGCCGAGCTGCGCGGTGAGCCGACCGCCGCCGTGATCGATGCGACCACGGCCACGGCCTGCCGAGTATTGCCCCGCTTGGGGCTGGCATTGGCTCGACGGGGCGATTTGCACGACGTGTGATCCCGACTCAATTTTCGATCCGGAATCGTGTTCAAGCGAAAGCCAACGCCGACGTCATGCCCCGTCCAATCAAAATTCCTGAGCGGTCGGGCGCAGCACGATTTCATTGATGTCGACGTCTTGAGGCTGTTGGATCGCATACACAATGGCACGCGCTACCGAGTCGGACGAAATCTCGTTGGCCTTGTAGAAGGCTTGAACGCCTTGCGCCGTTTCGGGATCGGTGCTGCCTTGTTTGAGTTCCGACTCGATCGCTCCCGGAGAAATAATCGTCGTGCGCACGCCCGCAGGCGCTTCGCTACGCAAGCCTTCCGAGATGGCGCGAACGGCAAATTTGGTTGCGCTATACACCGTGCCGATCGGTGAGAACACTTTCACGCCGGCCACCGACGCGATGTTGATGATGTGACCCGACTGTTGATCGCGCATCCCAGGCAGCACGGCGGCGATGCCATACAGCACGCCCTTGATGTTGACGTCGATCATGCGATCCCATTCGTCGACCATGGTTTTTTCCATGGGTGCCAGCGGCATGATGCCCGCATTGTTGACCAGCACATCGATGCGCCCATAACGTTCACGACCGGCGGCGACCAGCGCTTCAACATCGGCGCGTTTGGCCACATCCGTTTTGACGGCGATCGCTTCGCCGCCGGCGGCGGTGATGTCACGCACCAGCGCATCCAGACGATCGGTGCGTCGGGCGCCCAGTACCAGCTTGGCGCCGCGCTCGGCCAGCGCCCGCGCCGTATTCTCGCCCAGGCCGCTGCTTGCGCCCGTGATCACTACAACTTTGCCTGCAATATTGCTGTCGCGTTCCATCTTGAATCCTTTAACTGAGTGTTCGATGTGTGTGTTCGATGGACAAATTCTCGCGGTAATCGATATTTCAGTAAATGGAATTGAATGGAGTTTAGAATTCCATAATTGGGAATTGTCGAAGTAAGGAATGGCGCACCACCATGAATCGTCTGGAAACGTTGCGGGTCTTTTGCGCGGCTGCCGATGCCGTTAATTTTCGCGAGGCCGCATCGCGGCTGGGGGTATCGCCGCAAGTGGTGACGCGCGCGGTGCGCGAGCTCGAAATGGCACTGGGCGAAACGCTGTTCCACCGCAGCACGCGCGGTGTGCAACTGAGCTCATTTGGCGCGCAACTGGTGGTGCGCGCCCGCACAGCGTTGAGCGGCGTGGATACGCTGTTTCCCGATCCCTCGGATGAGGGCGATCCGAGCTATCGCGGGGTGGTACGTATCGCGGCGCCCACGAGCGTCGGACGCGGCTTCATGATGGATGTGTTGGCGCCTCACCTGCGAGCGCATTCGGACCTGCGGGTGGATCTGAGGTTGTCCGATGCCTATGCCGACGTGGTGGATCAGCAGATCGATGTGGGTGTGCGTATCGGGCAGATGCGCGACAGCCGATTCGTCGCGCGGCGGGCGTGCGATGTGCGGTTTTCCGTGGTGGGCTCGCCCGACCTGATTGCGCGCGTGGGCGCGCCCAAGACGATCGACGATTTGATGACGCGACCGCTCACGGCGTTTATCGACGGCAATTCTGGACGCGCCTGGCCGTGGATTTTCAAAGGGGGCCGGCAACTGCAACCGACGGATCCTGCGTTCGTGACGGACGACCCCGTGGCTGAGGCGCAAGCCGTGGCGCATGGTCTGGGATTCGGTCAACTGCCCGATTACATTGCCATGCCTTATATCCGGGCCGGACAAATGACGGCAGTGCTGGGGACGCAGGCCCCGGAACCGTGGTCGTTGTATATATACCGGTCGCAGCGCACGCCGGTGCCGGCGCGCGTGCGGTTGGTGTTCGACGTGCTGATCGAGGCGTTTCGCAATGCCGAGAAGGCATTGCGGGAAACGGCTGCGTAACTCAATCGACGTTGATATTCGCTTCCTTGATCACGGCGCCGTTGCGCTTCAGTTCTTGCTCGACGCGTGCCTTGAAGGCGTCTGCGCCCGCGAAGCTGGGGTCGAATCCGAGTTCGCGCATTTTGGCTTGCGTATCGGCTTCGGCCATCATGTCCTGCACTTCGCGCGTGAGACGATCGAGTACCGGTTTGGGCGTGCCCTTGGGCGCGGCGATGCCGTACCACGTTTGGAAGTCGTAGCCGGCGAGCTTGGGGTCACTGGACGCCACAGTGGGCACGCCGGGCAACAGCGTGGAGGGTTCGCCGCTGGTCAGCGCGACAGCCTTGACCTTGCCGCCACGGATCTGCGGCAGCGCCGCAACCAACGTATCGATCGACAGCGGAATTTGATTGCCGATGAGATCGGTCATCGCCGGTGCGCTGCCACGATAGGGGATATGCACGAGTTTGGCGCCGCTGCGTTGCGCGAGCGATTCGCCGGCCAGATGCGGCGTGGACGCCGTGCCGAATGAGCCGAAGTTGAGCGGCTGCTTGGCGGATTCGCGCACGATGTCGCCCACGCTCGTCAGGCCGGTTTGCGTGTTCGTCAGGATGACGAAGGGCGCGCTGCCCGCGATGGCGATGTAGTCGTAGCTGGTAATCGGGTCATAGCCCAGATTGGCATACAGCAACGAATTGCTGGTAAACGTGGGCGCCCCGGTAATCATCACGGTGTAGCCGTCCGGCTTGGCGCGGGCCACTGCCTGCGCGCCGATGCCGGTATTGGCGCCGGGCTTGTTTTCGATCACGACCGGCTGCTTCAGGCGTTCGCCCAGCTTGACGGCAAACAGGCGCGCGATCACATCGGTGGAGCCGCCCGGCGGAAACGGCACGACCATTGTGATGGGTTGGGTGGGCCACGCGGATTGGGCCTGAACGGCCAACGGGCTGGCGGCCACGCCGAGCGCGGCAAGACTGAAGGCTAACTGCTTGAACATCTGAAACTCCGGCAAGCGCATGAAAGATAAAAGGGTGAAACGCGGCGCGCCGACGGGTGTCGGCCGCACGGTAAGACGCGATCAGACCTGGCTGATATAGGCAGGCGCATGGCGCCAGTGCTGGGTCGCCTGTTCGAACGCATGGGCGAGTTGCAGCACGCCCCATTCATCGCGGAAGCGGCCGACGATTTGAATGCCGATCGGCAAACCGTCGGCGGTGAAACCGCACGGCACCGAGATCGCCGGATGTCCGGTCAACGACAGGTAGTAGCCCGATCGCATCCAGTCGATGTAGTTGTGCATCGCTGTGCCGTCGATGTCTTTTACGTAGGGTTCGTCGGCGGGGAAGGGCGGGACTTGGCTGACCAGCCCGATCGCGAATTCATACGTCTGCATGAAGGTGTGCATGCGGCCGAAGAGCGCGACGCGCTCGCGTTCTGCGCGAATCACATCCTCGGCCGATTGCTGCAGACCGAGTTCGATGTTCCAGATCACCGTGTCTTTCATTTGATCGCGGTGCTTCTTGAGCGTCTCGCCATGGCCCAGAGCAAAGATCTGCGCGCGCAAGGCGTGGAAGGCGGCATCGGCCTGACCGAAGTCGGGGCAGGCGTCGTCCACCTTCGCACCCAGGGTGTCGAACACCGAACGATGCGCGTCGATCACCGCCGTCGCCGACGGGTCGGCAGGTAATCCGCCCCAAGTGGGTGCCCAGGCGATGCGCGTGCCGTTGAAATCGCGGTCGAGGCTGCCGAGAAAGCGCGCCGGATCCTGATCGATGGACAAGGGATCACGTGCATCGGACCCCGACAAGGCGGCCAGCATTAGTGCGGTATCCGCCACCGTGCGTGCCATCGGTCCCGCAACGGTGAGCGTGTTGTATGCGCCGGCATTGGGCCATTGCGGTACGCGGCCGGGCGAGGGGCGCAGGCCCACCACATTGCAGAAGCTCGCCGGGTTGCGTAGCGAACCGCCCATATCGGTACCGTCAGCCAGCGGCGTCATCCGGCAGGCCAGCGCCGCGGCCGATCCGCCGCTGCTGCCGCCCGCGGTTTTGCCGACGTCGTAAGGATTGCGTGTGGGGCCGAATACCGGATTGAAGGTTTGCGAGCCCGCGCCGAATTCCGGCATATTGCTCTTGCCCAATGTGATCGCGCCGGCCGCGCGCTCACGGGTGACGGGCAAACTGTTTTGCGTGGGCACGAAGTCGCTGAAGAGCGGCGAGCCGTAGGTCGTGCGCATGCCAGCCGTGAGAAAACAATCTTTATGCACGATGGGCAGGCCATGCAGCAGCCCGGTCGCCTGGCCATTGGCTTGCGCGGCGTCGGCCGCGCGGGCTTGCACGCGGGCGCCGTCGGCGTCCAGCGTGACGATGGCGTTAACGGGCGCGTTGCGCGCCTCGATGCTCGTCAAATGGGCATCGACCAATTCCAGGGCGCTCAAATGACCTTGCGACACTTCCTGACGCATCTGCAGTGCGGTCATCTCACAAATGGACTGCCAGCTCATCTTTTTTCCTTGAGTGTATTGAATAGCAATACAAAGTACTGAATAATGAATATCTTACTGGGTTACTCGACGGTCTCCTATTCGGGGAACTACGCACCTGAACGATGACGAGCACACTCTTGATGGCAAAGACTTCGCAGAAACGACCCCAATCTTCAGGCAGTGGTGCGGTGGATAATGCAGCGACCGACCCGGCCACCGATGCTGCAGACATAGCGGTCCCGACGCCTCGCGATGCCGATCCGCTTTTCGTCGGTTCGCTGGAAAAGGGGATGCGGGTGCTGCAGGCATTTGGCGCCTTGCACGACACTTTGGGCTTGACCGACATCGCCACGCTGACCGGCATGGGAAAAAGCGCCGCGCAACGGTTTACGCATACGTGGGAACAACTGGGCTATCTGGAAAAGGATCCGCGTTCACGCCGCTTTCGGCTTGCGCCCAAAGTGATCGAGCTCGGTTATTTTTTCCTGCGCAACGACGATCTGGTTGCCGTCGCCGCCCCGCATTTGGTGGCGTTGCGCGAACGCTGCGATGTGGCCGTCAACTTGAGTGTGCGGCTGGGGGCAGACATGATTTATCTGCTGCGCCTGCCCAGTCGGCAACTGACGCTTTCCGAGATGCTGCCCGGACGGCGCATGCCGGCGTGGTGCAACAGCGCGGGTCGCATGCTGCTCGCGCAGATGAGCGACCACGACGTGCAAGCGCTATTGGCGGTGTCGCATATCGAGGCCTACACCTCGCGCACGGTGACCGATCCCGTCGTGCTTGCAGCCACGATCCGGCAGGCACGGATGGATGGCTACGCGTTGGCGGAAGACCAAGTACTGCTCAATCAAACGGGCGCGGCCGTGATCGTAAAGGGCGGCACGCAGCGTCCCCTGGCGGCAATCAGCGCATCGGCTGCGGCCAGCGATTACCCGGCCGAGCGCATGGTGCGCGAAGTGGTGCCGCAATTGCTAAGCGCGGCCAACGCCATTGCACGCGGTTAATGTCGCCGTCGCGTCGACCTGCGTAAGCGGCTTGGTCAGCGCCCAGAACAACCCTGCCACCGCGCTGAGACCGGCGCCCAGCGCGCACACGGCAGGCCAGCCGCCGTGCGCATAGGCCCACGTCGACGCCATTGCGCCCACACCGCTGCCCAGCGCATAAAACAGCATATAGCCGCCGATCAGCCGACTGTGTGCCTCACTGCCCGAACGCAGGATCAGGCTTTGATTGGTAACGTGAATCGCTTGTCCAGCCAGGTCCAGCACCAGCACGCCGATCACGAGCGCCCACAGTGACGCGGCTGCAAAGTAAAGCGGTAGCCACGACGCTGCCAGCAGCAGCAAGGCGGCGACACTGACGGTTTGCGCATGCCCGCGATCGGCCCATGAGCCGGCGCGCACCGCGCCCAGGGCGCCGACCGCACCCACCAGTCCAAACGCGCCGATGACCGTGTGCGACAGCCCATAGGGTGGCGCACTGAGCAGCAGCACCATGCCGCTCCAGAAGGCACTGAACGCGGCAAACATCAGCATCGCGATCACGCCCCGCACTTGCAGCACGCGGTCGCGCGCAAGCAAGGTGAACATCGACACTACCAATTGGGGATAGCGGAGCCCGTGCGCGGGAGGCGCTTGAAGGCGCAGACACCGCCATAGCGCGACCGCCAGCAGGATCATCAACGCGGCCGACGTGGCATATACCATTCGCCAGCTCGCCAGATCCGCAATCCCGCCTGCCAGTACCCGTGCAAGCAATAGTCCCATCACCACGCCGCCTTGTGCGGCGCCCACCACGCGGCCCCGTTCTGACGCCAACGCGGCCGTGGCGGCATAAGCGATCAATCCTTGCGTCATCGCCGTACCCAACAGGCCGACCAGCAGCATGCCGATCAGCAATTGCACGATCGACTGCGCGGCGCTTACGCCTGCCAACGCCACCACCAGCGCCGCTAGCTGCGCCAGCATTAACGGCCGTCGCGGCAGACGGTCGCCCAGCGGCACAAGGAAAATGAGCGCCACGGCACTGCCGATTTGCGCCGCCGTGATGACGCCACCGACGGCAGCCTGAGCAAGGTTGAAATCATGCGCCAAAGCGTCGAGTAGCGGCTGCGCGTAATACACGTTGGCGACGGACATGGCGCACGCACAAGCAAAAAGACCGACCAGTGCGCGCGGCAACGTTGAAGCGGATGTGCTGTGGTGTTCGGAGGTCATTGCGAAAGTAGGGGAGCCATTGTGAAGAAGCAGAAGCACGACGCGGCGCCGGTAAGCGTGGTCAGGACTTGGCCCAAAACGCGACGTCAAGTCAGCACACGATCCAGGTCTTGCTAACCATCAATCTAGTTGCAAAACAAGACCAGTTGAAGTCTAGGCATATGAGTTTTAAAATGCAACTACTTTGTCGAGAGTGAGGGATGTCGCACTGATGGCCAAACGCAAGCGCTTGAAATCCGATCCCTGTCCGGTCGCGCGCGCCCTGGATGTGATCGGTGACCGCTGGTCGCTGCTGATCGTGCGCGATGCCTTCGATGGCATCAGCCGCTTTGGTGCGTTTCAAAAGAATTTGGATGTGGCGCGCAACATCCTTTCCGACCGGCTGAGTCAGTTGGTGGCCGATGGCATCCTCGCCGTGCAACCGGCGTCCGATGGCACGTCGTATCCCGAATACGTGCTCACGTCCAAAGGACGCGCGTTGTTCGCCGTGGTGGTGACACTGCGGCAATGGGGTGAGGGGCACTTGTTCGACGACCGCGAGCCGCGCTCGCACTTGCGGGTGGTCGACGGCAGCACACAGGTGGCTGAGGTGCAGGTGCGCGGTGCCGATGGGCGGATATTGCAGCCGCAGGAAACCCGGGTTGACAAAGTCGCGGGTTGAACGCTCGTGCGCTCGTGCGCTCGCCGATCGGCGAGCGCATGGTCTGCAACGGTCGAAGTTTTACGTGTTCATCTACGACACAAGCCGAGGGTCGACGGCAATCGCGATTTTTCCGATGAGACCGTTGTTGGGACTTTCCAGTCGGGCATGGGCGAGCGGAATATCGGCCAGCGAATACACAGCGCCCACGTGGGGTCGCAACTGTCCCCGCGCGATCAATGCACTCAAGTCATCAAGCTTGCCGCGGTTTTGCCGGGTGAAAATGAAGTGATAACTCGCGTTCTTGCCCCACGCTTGAATGATGTTTTGGGGCTGTGCAGTGTCCACGATCGAGACCACGCGGCCAAGTTGCGCGAGTGCGTCTGGGCTGCGCGACAACGTATTGCCGCCGATCGTGTCGAACACGACGTCAACACCCAAGCCACCGGTCTCCCGCATGACCGCATCAACATAATCCTCCTTTTCGTAGTCGATCATCACATCGGCCCCTAGACTTCGCACGAATTCAACGTTGGATTCGCGTACGGTCGTGAACACCCTTGCGCCAATGGCTTTTGCGAGCTGGACCGCAACGTGACCGACGCCTCCCGCGCCGCCGTGAATCAGAATGCTCTCACCCACGCGTAGCCCGGCACGCACGACGAGCGCTTCCCACGCCGTCCCACCAACCAAGCTGAGGCTCGCCGCCTCGAGATGGCTTAGCGAGGCGGGCTTCTTCCCGATGATGCCTTCGGCAGCAACGTGGTACTCGGCATAACTGCCGGCCCCGTCAAATATCTGCGGGGTATACCAAACTTCGTCTCCAGGCGAGAAGCTCGTCACACCCGGCCCGACTTCTTCCACGACACCAGAGACGTCGTGCCCGGTGATGGCCGGCAGTGGCACCAAATCTGGATAATCACCACGTCGTACTTGGAAGTCCAACGGACTGATGGAGGTGGCATGCACCTTGACGAGAACTTGACCCACTCCCGGCACGGGCTTCTGGACATCGCGAAGTTCGAACGATTCGGGGCCGCCAAATGATGTGAGTACGATCGCTTTCATTTCAATCCTCATTTCTATAAAAAGGGATATCGAGAAATCTCGATATATTGGGGTAAAAAATTACAGCTCCTGCCCGATGATTTTGGCAAGGGCGCTGATGGTTGCTTCGTTGCGCTTGTAGTAAGTCCACTGACCGATGCGCCTGACTTCGACCAAGCCCGCGCGTTGGAGCGTTGCAAGATAATCAGACACCGTCGACTGCGATAGCCCGACGCCTTCTTGAATGCTGCTGACACACACGCCCACCGTGAGCACGTCGCCTTCATCCTGCGGAGGAAAGCTGTTTACCGGATCCTTCAACCCTTTCAGAATTTCAAGGCGGGTGCGGTTGGAGAGGGCTTTGAATACTTCGAGTAAGTCCATAACCCGATTGTATCGGTATTTCCCGATATGTCAATACGAGGGCTTGCTGCTTCAGCGCCAGTGACAAGTGGCAAAAAAAACGCCCCAGCCGTTGCGGCTGAGGCGCTGATCTGAAGCGCGCGTTCGCGCCTCGATACGGTTTGGATCCGTGCGCGGATCGCGTTAACGCAGGTTCGGCAGCGTGACGCGTACCACGTCTTCCTTCGCGTCTTTCGGCTTGTCCTTATTGTTCTTGACCGTCACGTAGAGCACGTTGCGGCCTTCGTCCAACGCCAGGCTTTGCGGATAGTCGGGCAGGGTGATCGTGTCCACCAGCACGTACGTGCTGCTGTTGAACACCGATACCGTGCCGGCCATGCGATTCGTCACGTAGAGGCGATTACGCTGCGCGTCCAGTTTCAGGGCCAGGGGGCCGGTGTCGGTGGGGATGCTCTCGATTTCCTTGCCGCTCTTGACGTCCAGCACCAGCACGCGGTTGCCCGGATGTTCTGCTTTGTACTCGGGCGCGACCTTCGCCATGTACTTGGTGATGTTCTCGGCGCCTTGATCGGTCGCAAAGAGGCGGCCGGTCTTGTTGTCGAACACGAGGTTCATCGGCTGCGCCGCGGACGTTTGAATGCGGCGGGTGACGGCGAGCGAGCGTGTATCCACGATCACCACTTCGCCCAGAAGATTGGACGTGAAGATGCGGTGATTTTTCGCGTCCAGGTACAGGCCCGGCGCTTTCGCCTTCCCCAGACCCGGAATGATCCTCAACACTTTCAGGGTGCGGGTATCGACCACGAACAACACGCTGCCTTCGGCAGAGTGGCCCGTCACATACAAACGATGACGCGGGCTGTCGACGACCAGTTCGCGCAAGTCGTGCGTGTAGGCTTCCTTGCCGTCCTTGTTCTTGACCTTCTCCATCAACTGCACCGTGCCCACGACGCGGTTGTTGGCGGTGTCGACCACGGTCACCGAGGTATCCACCGTGTTGCCCACGTACAGGCGGTTGGCTTGGTCGTCCAGCACCACGCCGAACGCCTTGCGCTCGAGTCCGATCTCGTTCACGGTCTGCAAGGTTTCGGGATTCAGACGCAGCACCTTCGACGGGGCGGCATCGGCGCCGAAGCCACCCGAAGAGGCGACGAACACGGCATCTTGCTTGGCGCTGTAGGCCAATTCATACAGGCCACGTGCCAGCGGCTGGCGCTGCACATCCGAGCGCTGGGGCGCATTTGTGGCCACCGGCGCGCCTGCGTTGGACGATTGCGCGGGGGTGTTAGAGCCTGTCGAGCATGCCGCGAGCGTGGCGGCCAGCATTGCCGCGCCAAAGGTCAGCTTCAAGGTTCTATTGAGTATGTTCATTGTGTCTCGATCCTAGATAATTTGGGGTGCAGCACGCGACGCTCCGTGGGAGAAACACACCACGTTGCCAGCGTTCGCACGCATGAACAACCGCAGAGGAGGCAACATTATTGCAAATGGGTTTCATTTGCACAACGACCAATCCTGTGGACTGCGTGACGCGCCTGGGCGCTGGCGATCGGCGTTAGCCGCCGGTGCTGTCACGCGCCATGCATTGTTGCCACCGGCCGTCCACGCGATTCGCAAACCATGCGGTGGTGAGCGGTCGCGTGATCTTCGGGCTTTCCAGCTTGATGCCGGGCAGTACGGGGCGCGGCAGCGTGCGACGAGTGGTGCGCTCGGCCAACGCAAACACGCGTTCGTAGACGTCCGTTTGCTCGAATTCGAGCGTGTCGCCGCGTTCCAGGTCGCGACGAATGGCGTTGTCGTTCATCTCGATCTGGCGCCCGAGGGCGCGTACCGCGAGCTCGGTCTGGCCCACGTTGTGCGACCCCGGGGTGATCAAGTCGCCGTCCAGAGCCAAGGTGATGCCCGAGGCCTGGGATACTGCACTTTGAAATCCGGCGTTGCGGCTGGCGTACCAGCCGGCGTTGAAATCCGCGTACCGGTAAATCAGCTTGTCGTAGTTGGCGGGATATCCCAATAGGTGCCCGATCCCGAAATACATGCCGCCACGACGGGTAAACACTTCGTCGCGCACGCTGCCGGCGATCGGGTAGGGATAATCGGCCGCATGCGACTGCGCGAAGGCGATGCTGACCTGCATCGGCCCCCCGGTGCGTACCGGATTGAAGCCGCCAAACAGTTGCCGGCCCAGCGGCACGATGCTCACGAAATCATCGAAGATCTCACTCAAACCTTTTTCTGTTTTGACCGTGCGCAGGCGCTCGCCGTAGGTTTTGCCGTTGGACGATTGAATGCCGAGCGCCGCATCCACCAGGAAGGCGGGCACGTGCAACGATTGGGCGCGACGATCAATCTCGGCGCGAGCGATACGCGCCAGACCGGCCACTGGCGGATCGGCCTGAAAGGTCGACTCCTGCTCGGTAATGGAGAGGGCCGCGCACAGGTTATCGCGCGTGGGGGCGATGTCTTGCGTGGAAAAAGCCACGTAGATGTCGCGTGCCCACCCCGAACGATCGGCAACCTTGGCCGGTATCAACCGCTCGATCTCGCTGCGTACCTGATCCGGCGTGCGCTCTGGCGTCGTCGCGACGGGCGTGGCGCAACCCGCGACCAGCGTGGCCATCAACGCACCGAGTGCCGCCTGCGCGCTGCGATACAGGGGGGGCAGGCGGGAGGTACTCAGGTCGGGAGACGTTGAGGCAGGGAGGGGTGCAGCGAAAGTAGGCATGCGCCGATCTTACCGCTTGGGCGCTCGCGTCGTCATTGCGCACGGCGCCGTCAAGCCAATGTCAGCGTTCGGGCGACAGGGTCGCGCGCGCCATATCGGCGAACGCGCGCGCCAGCGGCGAGCGCACGCTCGCGCGCAGCCAGATCGCACCCACTTCGCGCGACGGGCAGGGCGCCGGCAGGGGCCACCGTTTGAGTGCCGTGTTTGCAGGCCCGAGTACCGGCCAGTCGGGCAGCACCGACACCCCCAATCCTTCAGCTACCAGCTTGGCAATGGATTCGATGCCGTCGAGCTCGAACCGCACGTTCGGCCGAATGCCATGCGCACGCAGATACTCGTCGGCCATCTTGCCCGCGATCACGCCCCGGTCGTATTGGATGAACGGCTCGCGCCTGGCGATCGCGAGTGGATCGCGGCCTTTCAACGCGGCAGGGGTCACGAGCACGAGCGGTTCGTCGCGCAAGGTTTGCCACACGCAGGTCTTGGGCAATTCGAAGCGCGGATGCACCAGGATCGCCGCATCGAGGTCGCCGGCCAGTACCTTGGCATACAGCGTGGTGGTGGTGCCGGGCTCGATGAAGATATTGATGTGTGGGTGCTGCTTCACCCAACGTTTGAGCACGGTGGGCACGATGCCCGTCAACGCGCTGGGCGTGGCGCCCAGCCGTAATGGGCCCGCCGGCAGGGCGGTATCCGACGCTTCAGAACGCAGATCGGCCACTTGCCGCAATACCGTGTGGGCGCGTTCGACGATGCGCAGGCCTGCCAGGGTGGGCTTGACGGTTCGGCCGGCGCGTTCGATCAATCGATTGCCCACGTCCGCTTCGAGCGCGCGCAGTCGCTGGGTAACCGATGACGGCGTGATGCCGAGCCGCCGCGCCGCTTCGGCGATCGACCCGGTCTCCACCACCACGATAAACGTCTGAAGAAACTGGGTATCCATGCCGTGCTCGCCGTGTGTTCAACGCAGTCACTCTATAAGAAAAAGCTTTTTCCGTCTTTTTAAAGTGCCGGACGGTGGTTGATGCGACGTTTCCAGCGCCCCAGAATGCGCCATCGATCATTGTGGGGCAGGGGCGTCACCCTGCCGCCACGACGACCCCGAACACCCTAGCTAAAAGGACTTCTGGTATGCCTACGATTGAATCCATCGATGTGTGCGCGGCGCTTGTGCCGTTGGATCGCGTCACCTCTTTCTCGAATCGCTCGGTGAGCGTGCGCCATTACGGCCTGGTCAAAGTGCGATCGACCGATGGCGTCGAAGGCATCGGCTTCTGCTATGTGGGCAGTGCCGGGGGCAGTATCTTCACGGCTGCGGTCAAGGATCTGCTGGCGCGCGTGTTGATCGGTCGCGATTCGCATGCGGTTGAAGGCTTGTGGCGCGACATGTACCAGGAAGCGCTGCTGCAAGGGCGTCAGGGCACGGTGATGCGCGCTCTCAGCGCGCTGGATACGGCCATCTGGGATCTCAACGCCAAAACGCAAAACCTGCCGCTGCACCGCTACCTGGGCGCCGTCGAGCTGGAAAGCGTGCCGGCCTACGCCAGCGGTGGTTACTACCTCGACGGCAAAACGCCGCAGCACCTGGGCGAAGAAATGGCGGGCTACGCGGCCAAGGGTTTCAAGGCCGTCAAGCTGAAGACGGGCCGCCTGTCGCCCCGCGAAGAAGAAGCCCGCTTGAAGGCCGTGCGCGAAGCCGTGGGCCCGGATGTTGAAGTCATGATGGACTGCAACAATGCCTGGGGCGACCTCACCGAGGCGATGACCTACGTGCGCCGCTTCGAGCAATACGATCCGTACTTCATCGAAGAGCCGTTCAGCCCTGACGATATCGATAGCCACGCCAAGCTTGCGCGTGCCACGCGCGTACCGATCGCCACCGCTGAGATCGGCTATGGCCGCTGGTATCACAAAGAGCTGCTGGACAAGGGTGCCGCCGGCATTTTGCAAACGGATGCTGCCGTATGCGGCGGCATCACAGAGTGGAAACGCATCGCCGCCACCGCCGCCTCCTACGGCGTGGTCGTGTGCCCGCATTGGTTTCACGATCTGCACGCGCCGCTCGTTGCCGCAACGCCCAACGCACGCTACGTCGAGTTTTTCTGGGACGACCAAGTACTCAACTTCCGCCGCTTGATCGATCGTCAGATGGATCACAAGGATGGCCGCGTCATTCTGCATCAAACGCCGGGGTTGGGCTTCGGCTTCGACGACAAGGAAATCGCCAAGTACGGCAAGTGGGAAACGGTGCGATAAGCACCCACTTGCTTGCACAGGGCGCGTAGTCGCCTTGTATGAAAGACAAGCGCCGCCGGTCTATCAGGGGCCGGCAGCGCGACATAACAATAAAAGGCGCGCATTGCGCCGGAGACACGTCATGCAACGCAGACAATTCCTCGTGGCCGTCACCTCGGTCGCGACAACGGCCGTCGCGTCGACGGCGTTCGCGCCGCTCGGTTGGGCGCAGTCTCCGCCCACCGGCCCCGTCAAACTCATCGTCGGCTTTCCGGCCGGTGGCGGCACTGATGTGCTGGCTCGCTTGCTGGCACAGCAATTGGCGGCGAAGTGGCAGGTGCCCGTCATCGTCGAGAACCGCTCTGGCGCCGCCGGCGTGATCGCCGCCGACTATGTGGCCAAGCAGGCGGGCGATGGCAACACCTTGCTGCTCACCCACATCAACAGCCATGGCATTGCACCGGGGCTGCAGCCCACGCTCGGCTATGCGGTGGAAACGGATTTCGTGCCTATCGCGCTGCTGGGCAAAACCCCGATGCTCTTGATCGGCAACAACGATCAGCCCGCTCGCACCTTGCCCGCTTTGGTCGCGCTGTGCAAAAGTCAGCCGGGCAAGATCATCTTCGGCTCCGCCGGCTCGGGCTCGGCGCAGCATCTCGCACTCGAAACCTTCAAGGCGCAAGCGGGCGTCGACGTGCTGCACGTGCCGTATCGCGGCTCCGCGCCGCTGATGACCGATCTGATGGGCGGTCACGTGCAATATGCGTTTGAAGGCATGGCCACGGCCACACCGCTCATTGCGGCGCAGAAAGTCACACCGCTCGCGCAAACGCTGGCCAGCCGATCGCCCACGCACCCCAATGTGGCCACGGTGGCCGAGCAGGGTTATCCGGGATTCGAATCCAGTATCTGGTTTGCGCTGGATGCACCGGGCAAGTTGCCAGTGGCCACGGCCGAGCGCATCAACGCCGATGTCAACGCCATCATGGCCACGGACGAATTCAAAGCGCGATTGGCGCAACTGGGTGCGGAAGGCGGCGGCGGCAGCCGGGATCGCTATGCGGCCTTCGCCAAGACGGAGCGCGCGAAATATGCGGCGGTGATCAAGCAGGCGAACATCAAGCCGGAGACTTGAGTTCGGCGTTCTGAGCTCAATCGGACGATGGCGGGATGCGCGACATCATGAGCGTCGTTTGTCGGCGGGGGAGACGCATGCCGGCACAATGTTTGTAGTGCTGCTGGCCGTTTCAGGGTCGCGGCATTCGCATCGGCTGCGGTTGGGTGCACGGCTACAATGCCGAAAAAGCGCAAAACGAACGAACGATGTACTGTACGCGTCGTCGTTCGTTCACAAGCGCCCGCCAGGATCATCGCCCATGCGTTATCGCTTTCCGCCTTTGAATTCGCTCAAGATCTTTGAGGCGGTGCTGCGGCGTGGGTCGATCAGGCAGGCGGCCGAAGAACTCTGCCTTACCCCTCAGGCCGTCAGCCAACAGCTCAAGCAACTCGAGGCGTTCGTCGGTCAGGCGCTCTTCGTGCGCGGGGTTCGCAACATCACGCCTACAAAAGCCGCAACGGCTTTAGGCGAGCGTGTGCGCCACGCGTTCGACGAAATCGCCGAGGGCCTATCCGCTACCCGGCATGCGCAAGGCGAGAAATCGCTGCGCCTTTACGTCAGCCCTTATTTCGCCACCACGTATCTCGTGCCCAATTTGCGCGCCTTTACCGAGCGTTATGCCGGCATGAAGCTCAACATGGGCGTGGGCGTGGAAATGATCGATCTGGACGCCAACACCGATGTGGATGCGATCATCCACTGGACCTATGGCGCCGGGAAAGACCTCATTGAGACGCCGCTGATCGAAGATCGCAAGGTATTGGCCGTGAGTACTGAACTGGCGGCACGCATGCCCGTGCACACCCCTCAGGACGTGCTCACGCACATGCTGGTCGTGCCCACGGTGGCGAATCATCTTTGGGAAGACACGTTCCGCCTACTCGGCTTGGCTGACCATGCCCTGCCACCGGTGATGGCGTTTTCGTCGCATGCGGCGATGCTCGAGGCCACCTTGGCGGGGCTGGGCGTGGGGCTGGTATCGCACAAGGATGCCTTGAAAGAGATTGCCAGCGGCCGCTTGATCGCGCCGTTCGGCGTGGATCTGCTGGCCGGACTCTCGTACGAGCAAACCCCGCGATTCTCGCTCTTCCATCGCAAGGAGAGCGCCAACCTCGATGTGATCACCGACTTCAAGGATTGGCTGCTTGACGCGGTATGCCGCGATGACGTGATCGGCTATCCGTCGCGTTGCACGACGGGATAGCCGATCGGGTTAAGCGTCGATCGCCTTAAACGCTCGGCGCGTCGCCGCGCATCGGCTTGCGGGCCATTTCGGGGCTATAGAGCAAGGCCACGATCCCAACCACCGCACCGAAGATCAGGTAGTAAGCCGGCACCAGCGGGTCGCCGGTCTTGCCGATCAACCATGCGTTGAGCAGCGGGGCCGTTCCGGCAAACATCGCGACCGACACGTTGTAGCTCAGTGCCATGCCGGTAAAGCGCACCTTGATGTTGAAGAGCGCGGGTACGGCGCACAGAATGCATGACAGCAGGGCGGCCAGGCACAGGTTCAGTACCAGAAGCGAGCCTACTTTCGCCGCGATGCCGCCGGTCATCAGAATGTGAAAGCAAGGCACGGCAAACACGGCGACGGCCACACTGCCGATCAACATCATCGTTCTGCGTCCGATGCGATCGGCCACGATACCCAGGATCGGGATCATGCAGATCAGGAAGAACTGAGGTCCCAACGACAGCAACAGCCCGTTCGACGTGGTCATGTGCACCGTACTCACCAGGTAAGTGGGGATATAGGTGATGACGGTGAAGAGCGTGACGTTGGTCACGATGATCATGCCGCTCGATTGCAGCAGCGCACCGCGATGGGTGCTGAACAGATAGGCCCAGTCCACCTTCGGCTTGACCTTGTTCGCGCGCATCGCTTCAAACGCAGGCGTTTCTTCCAGGTGATTGCGGATGTAGAGGCCGATCGAGCCCAAGGGCAGGGCCAGCCAGAACGGCAGGCGCCAGGCCCACTCGGTAATCTGCTCAGTGGTGAAAAAGAAGGTGAGCGTAGTGGCGATCGCCGCGCCGAAGAAGAAGCCGCTGATGCAGCCCACTTCGATCCAGCTCGTGACTGCGGTGCGGTTTTTATCGGGGCTATATTCCGCCACGAAGATTGCCGCGCCGCTGGCCTCGCCACCGGCCGACAGCCCTTGCAGCAAGCGCATGCAGACCAGCAATATGGGTGCCGCAATGCCGATCGTGGCGTAAGAGGGGATCAAACCGATGCCGAACGTCGCACCCGCCATCAGAATGATCGTGGCGGTGAGCACGCGCTTGCGGCCGAACTTGTCGCCCAGGGGGCCAAACAGCAGCCCACCAAACGGTCGCGACAGAAACGCGATTGCAAAGGCCGCCAGTGAGGCAATCAATTGCACGCTTTCCGAACTTGACGAAAAAAATACCTTCCCGAGTGTGGCGGCTAGATAGCCATACACAGAGAACTCGAACCATTCGACAAAGCTGCCCACAACCGACGCAAGCACGACCTTATTGAGTTCGCGCTTGCTGACCGTGCGCGGTGCGGCGCCGGCCGGTAAATCGGTATTGGGTTCTGGGACGTTCGGACGCGCTGCGTGTGCGATCGTGTTCATGTTTTCCCACTTGTTTTCGGTTTTAATCACCGGTGCGTGCCATATGGCACGCACCGTCTTCACCCAAAGCCAGCATCAGCCCCGGGATGTGAAAGCGTGCGGATACTGTTGTCGCGCTTGGCCCTCACTCAAATAGCCATTCTTCACATCGTTCAACACCAACTGCGCCTGCCGCTCAGCCGCCGGGCCATTGCCGCCGCCACCGGGCAGCTCGAGCACCAGGCGCTGTTCGGCCGGAATCGTTTGCGTCCCCTTGGCGCGCAACGTGGTGCCGTCATCCAGGCTCACCGTGCCGGCCGCGCCGTTGCCCGCGCCATTGTGACCGCGCGCCGGATAGGCCACCCGGTCAAACATCGCGTTCACGCTGAACTGAAAACCATCCTTGGCGCTGATCTCGATCGTCTGACCCAGACCGCCGCGCCACTTGCCTGCGCCGCCCGAGTTCTGGCGCAGATCTTTGCGCCAGATCACGATGGGTCCGATGCTCTCGGTCACCTCGACCGACATCGTATGCACGCCGCTCGGGAACGCCGTGGCGTTCAACCCATCCAGCGTGGGCCGGGCGCCCGTGCCGCCGGTGTTGAACAACAGCATCTCGCTGCGCTTGGCGCGCGTGGCATCGGTGATACCCACGAAACGCATCTGCAGGTTCCACAGTGCACTTGCGCCTTCCGCGGGAATGATGCCGGGGCAGAGCGGCTGCAACGCACCCAGCACCACGTCCGGGATCAAGTGGCCGAGCACATGACGCACCGATACCGGTGCCGGACGGGATGCGTTCAGAATGCAGTTCTCGGGCGCGGTGATTTCAAACGGCTTGAGCGATGCCCAGTTATTCGGAATCTCCGGTGCAATCGCGCACTTCAATGCATAGCACGCATAGGCGCGCGTATACGTGAGCGGCACATTGATCCCGAAACGACTCGGACCTGAGGTGCCCGCAAAATCCGCATGCAGCGAATCGCCCTGCGTCTTGATCGTGACCGCCAACTGGATCGGGCTTTCGTAGCCATCCACCATCATCTGGTAGCTTTGCTCGCCTTGGGGGAGGGCGGCGATGCGCTCACGGGTGGCGCGTTCACTATGCGAAAAAATGAATGCCGCCAACCCTTCCAGATCATCGATCCCAAATTCGTCCAGCATGCCTTCCAGGCGCCTGCGGCCGGTATCGTTGCATGCCGCCAGCGAGAAGAAATCGCCCACCACCTGGTCCTGCTCACGCACGTTGTTGCGGATGATCTCGATCAGATCGGCATTGACCTGGCCGCGCTTGTAGAGCTTCATCAGCGGAATGCACAGGCCTTCTTCATACACTTCGACGGCATCCGGCCCAAAGCCACGGCCGCCAATATCCACCACGTGCGCGGTCGCCGCAAAGTATCCGATCAATTTGGGCACATCGCTGCCGGCCGGCTTGCGAAACACCGGCGTGACCGCCGTGATGTCGTGCAAGTGTCCCGTGCCCAGCCAGGGGTCGTTCGTGACCAGCACATCGCCGGGTTCCACGCCCTGGCTGCCGAACTTGGCCACGAAATGGCCCACTGAATCGGCCATCGAATTGACATGCCCAGGCGTGCCCGTTACGGCTTGTGCAATCATGCGGCCTTGCGCGTCGAATACACCTGCCGACAAATCGCCTGCCTCGCGCACGCTTGTGCAAAATGCCGTGCGGATCAACGTTGCAGCCTGTTCTTCCACGACCGAGATCAGTCGATTCCACATGATTTGTTCGTGGACTTGAATCGTCGTCGTCATATCAATGCGCTCCCTTCCCGCGACGCACAATCAGCAGACTGTCGTCATCCTGCAAAACCAACGAATAACCGGCACTCACGTACGTCGACGTTTCCTTCTCCACCACCACGATCGGACCGTCGAGCTTTTGCTTGCGCGGGAGCGACTGGCGGTCGAACAACCGGCAGGTCAGGAACTTGGCGGACTTGGCATCGAACACCTGCTTGACCTCGATGGGCGTGACCGCATCGTTGTCAGCCGAATTGAGGCTGTTGCTTGCGCTTGCGCCGCTTGCGGTGGTGCTTACGCCCTCATCAAAGGTAGCCAAGTCGGGCGCCACCTGCTCGCTGCGCAGCGACAGCGACCAGCTCACCACTTCAATATCCAGTCCTTCAACTTCGTGGCCAAACAAGTGCACATACTCGTCGATGAAGTTCTGGCGCAGTCCGGCCACCGCCGACGCGTCAAACTCAAAAATCGAGGACGCGACCGGGATTTCCCAACCCTGGCCCGCATAGCGCATATAGGCTTTCAGTTCAGGAATCACTTTGCCCTGATACGCCGTCTCATCCAGAAAGGCCGACACCTCGGTGCGCATATCGGCAACCAACTTGTTGACCATTGCCGAATCGAACTGGCTCAAGCGCATCACCGCGCTGCGCAGCGACTCATAGCCAAACGGCGCCCGCAAGAAACCGATCGCCGAACCCACACCCGCGCCGGGCGGCACCACCAGGCGATCGATGCCCAGCTTTTCGCACAGGCGGGCCGCATGCAAAGGGGCTGCGCCGCCGTAGGCAATCATCGTGTACTGCTCCAGCTCGCAGCCGCTTTCCACCGCGTGCATCCGCGCTGCGTTGGCCATGTTCTCGTCCACCATCTCGGCCACCGCGAATGCGCTTTGCACCGCATCGCTACCAAGCGTCTTGGCAATATGGGTTTCCATTGCACGCTGGGATGCTGCGCCGTCCAGCTTGAACGCGCCTCCGGCAAAACGGTTGGCGTCGAGTTTGTTCAGCAACAGATCGGCGTCGGTCACGGTAGGGTGCTCACCATTGCGCCCGTAGCATGCCGGACCCGGCTCGGAACCCGCGCTCTCCGGGCCCACCCGCACCTGGCGCATATTGTCCACATGCGCAATCGACCCGCCACCTGCGCCGATCTCCACCATCTCGATAACCGGGATCGAAATCGGCATCCCGCTGCCTTTCTTGAAGCGATACGTACGCGCCACCTCAAACGTGCGCGACGTTTTGGGCTGCTGGTTTTCGATCAAACAGATCTTTGCCGTCGTGCCGCCCATATCGTAGGAAATCACTTTGTTCAAACCATAGCGTTTCGCTATGTGGCTCGCGTAAATCGCGCCGCCCGCCGGCCCCGACTCAAGCAGGCGCACCGGATACTCCGCTGCGCTCTTCAACGACATCAAGCCGCCACCCGAATGGATCATGTACAGCGGGCACGTTGTCCCTTCATCGGCCAGTGCCTGTGCCAAGCGATTCAGATACGACGCCATCAGCGGTTTTACGTATGCGTTCGCGCATACGGTGTTGAAACGCTCGAACTCGCGAATCTGCGGCGACACATCGCTCGATAAAGAAATCGATGCCCCCGGCAGCGCCGCCGTCAGCACATCGCGCACTTGACGCTCGTGCACCGCGTTGCGATAGCTGTGCATCAGCCCTACGGCAATGCTCTGGTAGTTGCCGGCCCGCAATTGCTCGACCACGTGATCCAGACCTGCCAGATCCAGCGCCAGCAACTCATTGCCTTGCGCATCCAAGCGGCCCGCCACGGTGAAGCGATCGCAGCGCGGCACCAACGCCGGCGGCAACTGAATACCCAAATCGTATTGTTCGAAGCGGCCTTCATTACGCATCTCGATCACATCGCGAAACCCTTCGCTCGTGATAAACGCCGTGCGCGCGCCACGCTTCTCGATCAACGCGTTGGTGGCCAGCGTGGTGCCGTGAATCACGGCATCCAGATCGGATAACTGCACGTTGGCTAGCGCCGCCGCCGTTTTCAGCGCCTCGACAATCGCGCGCTCGGGCTTCTCATAATCCGTGAGTACTTTCGAAGTGAAGATCTGATCGCCGTATTCCAGCGCCACGTCGGTAAACGTGCCGCCGATATCGACACCGGCACGGATGCCCGGGGTGACTGCTTGCATGCCTGTCCTTTCGTCTCTTGATCGAGGGGGCGGCGATTGCCCGGGGAACGGGGCAGGGCGCCGCTGATACGAGCATGTTCGACCTGAGCGCGGAGGATGACAAACAAGATAATTTGCGGTTGAGGACAAGCGTGGCGTGTCCCGTATAAACCCTAGGTTGTCCTAAAGCTGCGAGGGTCTTCTCCTAAAGCGGGCCAGGGCCTTGTGTCAAAGGGTGCGGGGAGCTTGTCCTTAAGGGGAGCTGGATCGTGTTCCTAAAGGGACCTTGGATCGCGTACTCGAGGGCGCGCAAATCGGTTCACTTTGCGGTCTCATCTGCCTGGCTTGGCGCAAGCTTGCGTGTTAACGACGCATTCAAGAGGGCACGGTTACGCGATGGGGAGATATGCGTGTGTGCTGTTCGTAACAGGGGCGTTGTGCGTGCACTACCTGCGCACGCTGCCGTTGGAACCAGGTGTGCATCTGTGGGTCATCGCGGCGGCGGCACCTGTCTTGGCCGCGGCCTCATACATCAGCGCTGCGGGGGCTCGGGGTTATCCCAGGTGCGTTGTGGGGCAGGCAATGACGGTCGTTCGTATTGGCATAGTCGGTGCCAGCGCGTTTGTCATCGGCGTGGCCTACGTCACGGCTCAAGCCCACCACAGACTTGCCGACCGCCTTGACGATCGTCACCACGACGCCGTCACGCGCCTGAACGTGCTGGTCGACAGTCTCCCGGTAGATGGTGAAACCAGTCGTCGTGTGGACGTCACGGTGTTACCGGGTCAGGTAGGCGGTATCCCGCAACGACTCCGCATCAGTTGGTACGCGCCACCCTCGGGTACTGCTGCCTTACCGGCGCTTGTCCCAGGCGAAGTCTGGCGCATGGCGCTCCTGCTGCGGCGTCCCCACGCGGCCATCAATCCACATCTGCGCGACGGTGAGGGTGCCATGTTCGCGCAGGGCATTCGTGCGCTTGGCACGGTGCGCGGAAGACCGCAGCGCATCGACGACCGCCCATGGGAAAGCGCCGCCGTCGTCATCGCACGCGCACGCCATCACATACGCGAACGCATGCGCGCTGCCATCGGAGACCGCCGCTACGGCGGTGTGCTGATCGCCTTAGCCATCGGCGATCAGGCCGGCGTGGCACGCGAGGACTGGGACATCTTCAACCGCAGCGGCATCACGCATCTCGTGTCGATCAGCGGCATGCACGTCACTTTGATGGCCGGCCTTGTCGCCGCTGCGGCGGGGTGGCTATGGCGACGCGCACGGTGGCGTCGAATTGGCTTTTGCGAGGTCGTGCCGGCACGGCAAGTCATGGCACTGGCGGCTTTGATATTGGCTGCCGCGTATTGTTTGCTAGCCGGTTGGGGCATCCCGGCGCAGCGCACGTTCTTCATGCTCGCCGTCTTGGGCAGCGCCACCTTGGCGGGCGTACCGCTATCGATGTCGCGTGCGCTTGCGGTGGCTGCCGTGGCTGTCGTGATCGGCGATCCCTGGGCGCCGCTGAGCACGGGTTTCTGGCTGTCGTTTGGGGCGGTTGCCGTGTTGCTCCGCGTGGCGCTTGGGACGCCGATCACGCGCCTCCCATCCAAGGAAACCTGGCCCGAACGTCTGCGGCTGTTCAGTGCGCGGTGGCGTCAAGCGGCGCATGTGCAAGGCATGATCACCCTGGGCCTCATGCCGCCATTGGCGATTCTGATCCATCAGATTTCGCTCGTCTCCCCCTTGGCAAATGCCGTCGCCATTCCGGTCGTGAGCCTGCTGGTCACGCCGCTGGCGTTGCTTGTTGCGGTGATGTCTGTGATGCCGGGCATGCACATGCTCGCCAGCGCCGCAGGATGGACGGCGCATCTGCTCTTCGAATGGACGATGATTCCCGTGAGCGCGCTGGCGTCATCGTCGTGGTCTGCCGTGGGCATTGCGGCGGCGCCCACATGGGCAGCAGTGCTGGCGTTGGTGGGGGTGGGCTATGCCACCTTGCCGCAAGGCTGGCCGGCAAGACACTGGGCGTGGCTGCTGATGACGCCATTGTTGTTTGCACGGCCCGAACGGCCTGAGGTTGGCGACTGGCGCATGACGGCCCTGGATGTGGGGCAGGGCGCCGCGATCGTGATCGAGACCGCGACGGCGACCACCGTTTATGACGTGGGCCCGAAACATCGCAATGGAACTGACGCCGGTGAACGTGTGCTGGTGCCATATCTGCGGGCGCGGGGGATTCGGCGTATCGATCGCCTCGTGGTGTCGCACGCCGATCTGGATCACGCGGGTGGGCTGCGTGCGGTGTTGAAGTCGGTACCGATAGACACAGCCTTTGCGTCATTCGATGTGGCGAAGCAGGTTGCGCAGGAGGATGCGGCGGATGCGCAGGTGCCATTATCAGAACCCACGCCGCTGCCAACGAATATTGCGCCGTGTCTGGCTGGCGAAGCCTGGGACCAGGACGGCGTTCGATTCCGCTTCATCCATCCCCGACCGCTTGGCGAGTCGAGTCGTAAGCACCGCAAAGTCGATGGCAACGCCGGGAGTTGTGTGTTGGTCATCGAAGGCGCGCATCACAAGGCGGTGCTACCGGGCGATGTTGGGGTAGCGCAAGAGCGTCAATTATTGGATGTGGGGCAAGTGGATGTGGTGTTGGCCGGGCATCACGGCTCTGCGACCTCGTCGAGTCGAGCGTGGACTGAAGCCTTGCGACCTTTACATGTGATCGTGCAGGCGGGATACCTGAACCGCTTTCGCCATCCCGCGAACGTCGTGGTCAATCGCTGGCGGCGAGTGGGTGCGCACGTTGCGCGCACGGATCGGGACGGGGCGATCACGGTAATGTCCTCCGGAGCGGGACTGATCGCGGTCGGCGAGCGCAGTATGGCGCGCAGGTACTGGCGATGACAGGGCAAGGTCGGCCGTTCATGCTGGCCATGTGCGGCAATCGGAGAATCAGGCAAACATTGCCAACTTTTCGGCAACTTGCGATCGCCGCTGGATTTCATACTGAGTGCTTCAGAAAAGGAGCAAGCAATGAGAAAGATTGCAATCGTCACCGGCGCTAGTCGTGGCCTTGGCCGCAACACGGCGCTCAATATCGCTCGCCGCGGCGGCGACGTCGTCATCACGTTTCAAAGTAAAGCGGACGAGGCTAACGCGGTCGTCGAAGAGATCGAGGCGCTGGGTGGCCGTTGCATCGCCTTGCAGCTCGATGTCAGCGATGTATCGAGCGTTGCAGGCTTTGTCGAACGGGTGCGAACCGTCCTGAGCACGCAGTGGCAGCGCACTACATTCGACCATCTCGTCAATAACGCAGGGCACGGCGACATGGCGATGATCGAGCACACGACCGAGACGCAATTCGACAAACTGGTCGATGTACATTTCAAAGGGGTGTTCTTTCTCACACAGGCCCTGTTGCCGTTGATTGCAGACGGTGGGCGGATCGTGAATGTCTCCACAGGCTTGACCCGTGTGTCGTATCCGGGCTTTGCGGCCTACGCAGCCGTTAAAGGTGCGGTGGAAGTGCTGAGCGTGTATCTGGCCAAGGAACTCGGCAGCCGTGGCATTGCGGTGAATACCGTGGCACCGGGCGCCATCGAAACGGACTTCCTCGGGGGTGCCGTGCGCGACACGCCTGATTTGAACCAAGTCTTTGCAGACATGACTGCTCTGGGCCGCGTGGGTGTGCCGGACGATATCGGTCCCGTGATCGCCAGCCTGCTCGGCGAAGATCATCGGTGGATCAATGGTCAACGTATTGAGGTGTCCGGCGGGCAGGTCATCTGATCGATCGCGCCAGCGGTGGGCCAGCCCGTTACGCGGTCGCCTGCAATCGATCGCTGTGCTGATCTCGGTCTCGCACGGGCGGCAGTCCGAACATGCGGCCGTATTCGCGAGAGAACTGATGCACGCTTTCGTAGCCGACTGCGAACGCAGCATGACTGGCATTGGCGCCTTCCGCAAGCATCAGACGCCGAGCTTCGATCAGGCGGAGCTGCTTCTGAAACTGTAGCGGCGTAAGTGAAGTCACCGCACGAAAGTTCTGATGAAATGAAGACACGCTCATCCCAGCTGCAGATGCCAGTTGTTCTACCGGCAAACGTTGCCGATAGTCGGCTTGCAAAACCGCAACCGCCCGGGCAATTCGCTGCAGGTGACTGTTTGGCAACCCGATACGCCGAACTGCGGCGCCGTGGCGCCCGGCTAGGAGCCAATAGTGAAACTCGCGTAATCGCTGCGCTTGCAGCAGCGGGATCGCCTCAGGGCGTGCCAACAAACGCAGCAGTTGCAGTGCGGCGTTCGCGACATCATCGTCCGTCTGCGCGCAATGCAGGGCCGCGTGATCGGTTTGCCTCGTTGCGGCCATTTCGGTAGTGAGGTCGGCGATGATCGCGGGATCAAGGTCCAACACCAGCGAATAGTAGGGTGCACTGGCATCTGCGCGCGTAATCCGACTTGCCGTGGGCACATCGGCCATGATCAGAAGCGAGTCGCCCGCGTTGAACGTGAACGACTGCCGCCCGATGGACACGTGCTTCGATCCTTGAACGACGAGGCAAACAAGTGGCCGCTGCACGTCGTAGCTCAACGCAGTTCTGCTGGTGGCTCGGATGAGCGTCAGACCAGGCACCAGCGTTTGCGCCACGCCTGCGTGATCGGCATGCGCATCAGCATAACGGCGAACCTCGGCAAGTAGTGTGTTGGACATGGCTCGACTATATCCACGGCCTGATAACGGCGCAAATGTTCTGGATAATCAGGCAAAGACGCTGAAGGATTGGGCAAAAGGTCCTGATCGGCATCCGGAGTAGGGCGTTTGCATCGACGTGTGCACGAAGCGCCGCAATGCCGCCCGGAATGCAGGCTTGGCGAACGCGCCGTTGTCCGCATTCGCCAAGTGTGATGTTTAAAGCGCACGACGCAAGACGTCAGGCCTGTTCAGGGCGTTTTACGGTTTCGGCAGATACCCCGGCAACGCTTCAATCCGCTTCATCCAGCGGGCGATGTGCGTGTACGGCGCGAGATCCACGCTGCCTTCCGGCGCCAGTGCCACGTAGGGATACACCGCGCAATCCGCAATCGTCGGGCGACCGATCGCCAGCCACTCATTGCTCGCTAAATGCTGATCGAGCACACTGAGCACGCCGGGCGATTTTTCCAGCGCTGCCTCTTTGTCCAGCGCATAGCCAAACTTCTGAACCAGCCGCGCCACATTCACACTGTGTTGCACCTCATTGGCCGCAAACGACAGCCACTGCACGATCTCGGCCTGGCCTTGGGGATGCGCCGGCCACCACGCCAAGCCACCGTATGCGCCGGCGAGGTAAACAAGGATGGCCTGCGAATCGCGGACGACGATCTTCTTGTCTTCCAGAATGGGCAGTTCGCCCAAAGGATTCAGGTCCGACAGCGGCGGTTTCTTATGCGCACCGTTCATAAAATCGACCGGAACGATATCCAGGTCGATATTGGCCAGGGAGGCGAATAGCCTCACCTTGTAGCAGTTGCCGGAGCCTTCCAGATCGTAAAGTTTCATGATTCATCTCCATTCACAAGTTCATTAAATTCCAGCACCGTGCCATCCGGGTCGCGGATGAACAGCGCAATTCTTCTCGGACCAATGTGATGCGGTCCTTCAGTCACCACAATGCCTTGCTGGACCAGCCAGCTTTCAAGCGCTTTGAGATCGTCAACGATGAAGGCCGGATGTGTGACGCCGGGCAGCTTTACCGGCGCATCCAGCAATACGTTATGGGCCTGTGGCACATGTGTGCCGTTGAAAATCAGGTTGATCCGCACGCCATCGGGGCTCAGCATCTCGTTGGCTTCAAACTGCGGAAAGCTCGCAGTCTCTACAAACCCGAGTGCCTGATAAAAAGCCATGGATCGGTTCTTGTCGCTCACACGAATGCCAATATGGTCGTATGAGAGAATTCGAGTGGGGTTATGGTGTTGGCTCATGAGGTTGTCACTCCGTTGAGATCAGTCTCTGAAGTGTCCTCCGATAGGGCCGCCTCACCTATGGTGTCGACCTGACAACACCTATGCATTAACTGCACAAATCACTCACTGCACACATCGAAAAGGCGCCAATGGACAGGCTCAAGGCAATGGCCAATTTCGTTCGGATCGTCGACAGCGGCAGCCTGAGCGCCGCTGCCGATGCGACCGGCCAATCCGTTGCTTCGCTCGTGCGGTCGCTGGCGGCTTTGGAACGCTATCTCGGCGTTCGATTGTTGAACCGCAGCACTCGCCGGATGGCACTCACCAATGAGGGTGAGGAGTACCTGTCTTTCAGCCGCCGCACGCTCGCCGATTTCGACGACATGGAGCAGCGGCTCGAGGCGCGCGATGGCGTGGTGCGGGGTCTGCTCCGGATCACCGCGCCGGTGGAGTTTGGGCAGCGTTATGTGGCGCCGCTCGTCAACGCTTTTCTGAAAGACCACCCCCACATCACCGTTGACCTGAGTCTCAATGATCATGTGGTGCCGTTGCTTGATGACCGGCTCGATCTCGCCATCCGCATCGGGCATCTTCCCGACTCGGCAATGGTGGCGCGCAAGATTGGCGCGACTCGCCTGATCACGTGCGCGAGCCCGGATTATTTGCGTGGTGCGCCGCCGATCGATAGCCCAGCATCGCTACGAGAGCACGCCTGCATCACGCTCGCCGCACAAGGGCGGCAGTGGTATTACCGGCAAAACGATAAGGAGTTGGCGCAAGAGGTGGCGCCCAGGTTGGTGTGCAATCAGATTCGGGCGGCGAGCTTGGCGTGTGTGTCGGGCGTGGGAATTACGCGGCTGATGCACTATCAGGTGGTGGATGAGCTGACCGATGGACGCTTGGTCAGGATTCTTCGAGATTTCGAGCCGGAGGATCTCCCGATTCAACTGGTGTATCCGCATGCGCTGGCGCTTTCGCCAAGGGTGAGGGCGTTTGTGGAATGGGCATGTCAAAAAGTGGAGCTGTGCGCGCCGGAACCGGATGGCGCGTAAGCACGGCGATCAAACCCCTTCAACGAAAAATGCAAGTAAGCGGCGGCTAGACAGGCATGAGCGCAAGCATGAGCGATTTGGCGACCTTCATCCGTTCACTTCCAAAGGCGGAGCTCCACGTGCATCTCGAAGGATGCATCACGCCTGAACAGCTCGTGGCGATAGGTCGACGCAATGGTGTTGATCTCTTCGAGAGCGTAGCCGCCGCGCGGGCCGCTTACGAGGTGTCGAGTTTGGAAGACTTCCTCAAGATCTTCGCCAAGGCGTCGAAGGTGCTACTACATGCGGACGACTTCGCCGAGGTCGCATCGACCTATTTCGACAACGCGGCGGCTGACGGCGTTCGCCATGTGGAGCTGATGTTCGATCCGCAAGCGCACACCCCACGCGGGGTGGCGCTTGAAACGGTGCTTGAGGGACTTGCACGCGCACAGCGCGATGCGAGCGGCAACGGTCTCTCGGTCATGTTTATTGCGAATTTCATGCGTGAGAGGGACGAGGAGGAAGCACTTGAATTGCTTGCGTCTCTGGCGGCCTACCGCTCACACATCGTGGCGATTGGGATCGACTCGGCCGAGAGCGGCCATCCGCCCCGAAAGTTCACCCGCCTCTTTCAGAAGGCACGCGCGATGGGGCTCAAGTGCGTCGCCCATGCCGGGTTCGAGGGTCCGGCGAAGGACATCGAGGAGGCAATCGACCTCCTCAAGGTGGATCGTGTGGACCACGGCAACCGGGTTTACGAAGTACCGGAACTGGCTCGCCGCCTGGGCGATGCGGGCACCGCCGTGACGGTCTGCCCGTGCGCGGAGGCTCAGTTGGGGGTTGTGGCCTCGCTTGCGGAGCATCCCGTTCGCCGGATGCTCGCGGACGGAATGCGGGCGTCGCTGCATTCCGACGATCCGGCCTGGTTCGGTGCCATCACCGAGAATTACATCGCGCTCGCTCGGGCGGGTGCGTTGACGCGTTCAGAGGTGCTTCAGCTCGTTCGCAACAGCTTCACGACCAGCTTCCTTCCCGCATCGTCGTTGAGACATCATCTCGAAGAACTGAAGGCACAGGCTGAAGGTGGCTGACACGTGGCCCAAGACCGATTCCAGGCATAGCCGGTTCTGCAAAAAAGGCATTTGAACGCCATTTCAATTCGACGACCGCATCTGCTCGGGTAATAATCACGCTGCCTCAGCTTCAAAACACTTCTCGATACCCATGCGGAAAAAAATCGCGTCTGCCCTCGCCGTGTTGTTTATCGCTGGATGCTCAACATATGCAGACCAGAAAATCACGGATACGAAGGTGGCCGGCAGCGTGCTCGATCGCGGCACTGCTTATTTTTGTCAGGACGCTTCATACGCTACAAGGGATAGCGTCTATCGGGGAGGCGAGGTGTTGTCCCATCTGCTGGGTTTCTGGACCGCACGCGGCGTCGTTCTGGTGAGGTTTAAGTCTCTGTCCAAAGACGAATTTTCATCGGAGTATCTGGACAAAGATCTGAATGTGTCCGGCGCGCGCCGTTACGTTAAGGGCACCGACTATCAGGTCGAAGACGACGGCACAATAGAAATCAAGACGTCATCCCGCTGCGAAGGAGGGGGCGGGCCAGGCCTGGGGTGCGAGTCGAGCAAGGTCCGAATTTTTACCGACCACTCAGGAAATCTTGCTGTGATCCAGGCCACCGCTGGCGCAGGGATTGTCGGAATTGTTCCTGTTGCCGGGAGCTCAAAGTACCTCTCGGTTTTCCCCGCCGTGGATCCTGCCCGGCAGACGCTGCAAACGGCCCTGGCGCAATGTCCCGAAAGTATGGCCTCGAAAAGGCAGGCAGAATTTGAAAAGAACAGGGTTCTGCCGACGTTCGCCGTGGGCGATGTGATCGTGCCTTATCGCCGCTACGACAATCGCAAGAAAGAATTTGTGCCGGAGCCCGCGCTTGGCCTGGAAAATACGAAATGGCTCGTCAAGGACATCAATGACAAATACGTGCGCGTCGAGCTGATCGAGGGCGAATATAAACCCAACTGGTACAAAGACAAGCCAGGCAGAACCAAAGGGTTCGTGACCGACTTCGCTTCAAGTGAGGGGTACAAATCAGCCAACCCCTACGGTGGCAATCTTGGAAAGATATTTCAGGAATTCAGAAAGGACGATTGACGGGCCTTGCACATCCCCTTCAATGCGGCATCTATTCAATGCGGCTTCCAGTTCAGCCCATCGCTCGATCGATATTCCGGCCTGCCCGTGCAGCACCCGCCGGCGCCCATCGCCTGGCGCCCGATAAAGGCCGTCACGAATCCTTTGCCGGCCGTGAGCGACTCGCGGATGCACTGGGTTGGCAGCGGATAAAACTCGCCTTCCAGCACCAGGGTCCATTGCACGTTTTCGCCTTCGCCCGGATCGACCTTATAAACTTTGCAGTTGTTGACGAGCAAATGAATGGGTTTGCCGCCCAGTGTGCCTTTGAACTGGTTCTTCTCAAGCGCCTCGTTTGTGGCGATCGTCTCAGCGGTCAGCTTTGAACCGGCCGGCGGTGGCGGCAGCGAACTGTCGCATCCGGCAAGGACCAAAGCCGCACAAAGCATGAAGGCCAATCGGCGGGCGTACGGCGTCATGTCGGCGATTCCTGTTCAGGCCACGCTACCGAAACGTTTTTCCAGGTAGGCGATGATGTCGTTCGATTCGTACATCCAGCGCGTTTCGCTCGCCTCTTCAATCCGCAAGCACGGCACTTTTACTTTGCCGCCACCGGCCAGCAGCTGCTCGCGCGCCTTCGGGTCGCTCTTGGCGTCGTGCAGTGCGATCGGCACATTGAGGCGATGGATGGCGCGCCGCGTTTTAACGCAAAACGGACAGGCGTGAAATTGGTAGAGCGCAAGCGCGGTTGCGTCGGCATCAACCGCTGCCTGGGCTTGGGGCGACCGCTTCTGAGGGCGCGGACGAGTGAGGGCGTCACCCGCAATGATGAGTTGTCCCACACCGATACGTAGCGCTTTAACAAGCATAGATCCACACTCAACAAGCAAAAAAGAAACGTCGAGTCTACCCTGTGTCGGGTTTTCTTCCGCACCGTTGCTGCCTGAATGGCCTATCAATAACCGATCAATGGGCGATGCGCGCTGCTATCTCTTGCGTCGGGGGTCGTCAAGAACGCGCTTCCCGCGCACCGCCAGCGACGCAAGCCGTCCCAGTTTGAGGAACGGATACGATAGGCGCGCCGCAATCGGGTTCGACAGGGCAATGCGATTGAGCGTGCTGAATAATGTGTCGGAACTCGACAGGGTGGCGAGCATGTGTGTGGCTTCATGCCCGTGAAAAATGCGGCCGTTGTAGACGAACAGCATGCCTTCATTCAGGTCGTATCCCTGATGCCAGTAGGCTGCAACACGAGGATCGCCTGATCGCGCGTCGAGCAGCTCGACGGGGCCCACGGCCTCTTTTAGTCGAACCAGCGCGGTGTAGTTCTGGCAGAAAAAGCAGTCGCCGTCATAAATGACGAGGGCAGCGCTCGGATGGCGTTCAGCGGTTGAAGACATGGCATTTCACACCTGGCGCGTGGTCGCACGGGGAATACCGTCAGTACCGACGCATGAGAGATGATATCTCGCACGCCTTCGTTATCGGTGAGTCACGGGCTGGCGAATACGTTGCCAGATCATTAAGGTGAGCGCCACATTCACCAGGCACAAACCGCTCAAGGTCCATAACGCTGCGCCGGCACCAAACTGATCGATCAGGAATTCGCCGATAAGCGCGCAGTTGTTTGAAGTCCATAAGGCGCCACTTTAAGACATTCGTGCAGGTTTCTCGCGTTCTGCGAAAATCATCGGCGAATCTTGCTAACCAGGAGCCCGGCCATGATCGATCATCTCGACCACCTTGTTCTCACCACGACCGATGAAAACGCCTGCGTGCATTTTTACGTCGATGTGCTGGGCATGCGCTTGGAAACCTTCGGCAGTGGCCGCAAGGCATTTCTGTTTGGCAATCAGAAAATCAATCTGCACGTGAAAGGGCACGAGTTCGAGCCGAAGGCGCTTACGCCGGTGCCGGGCGCCCTGGATCTGTGTTTTATCGCGAGCAAGCCGCTGGATGAGGTGATTGCAGCGCTGAAAGGGAAATCGGTGTCGATCCTGGAAGGGCCGGTGATGCGCACGGGCGCCACAGGGCCGATCCGGTCGATTTACCTGCGCGATCCGGATCTGAACCTGATCGAGATATCCGAGATGGCGTCGACTTAAGCCGCAGCGAGATCATCCATAACGGTGCCGCCCACCACGCCGTCGCGCAGCAACACCTCGATGTCGGCTTTGGAGTAGCCGAGTTCGCACAGCACATCGTTGGTGTGTTCGCCGATGGAAGGGGGCGGCGTGCGTAACGGCAGCCTTGCCCCACCCAAGGTCAACGGCAGTAACGGCGTGCTCGTGGTGAGCACTTCCCCTCTGCCGCTCGCATCGGCCGGGATCGTGACTTCGGCCAAGCCGCCGCTGGCGAGCAGATGGGCATCGTCAAACAAATCCTCCGGGCTCGTGATGGGCGCGTAGGGCAACCCTTGCGCTTGAAACACGGCCGCGATTTCCGCTGCCGTGTGCCGCGCCATGCGTTCGCGCAACAACGGCATCATCCATTCCCGTGCGGCCACGCGATCGACGTTGGTGCCTAGCCGCGTATCCGACTTGAGCGTTTGCAGATCGAACGCATCGCAGAAAAGCGCCCATTGCGTATCGGACACCACAGCCAGAAAGATCTGTTCACCAACACGATCGGTAAACACGTCGTACACCGCCCAGGCCGACGTACGGCTCGGCATGGGTTTGACGGGCTTGCCGGTGACGGCAAACTGCATCATGTGGATGCCCATTAGGAACACATTGTTTTCGAAGAGGGCGCTTTCCACATGCTGGCCGCGGCCGGTGGTGTCGCGTTCGCGCAGCGCCGCCATGGCACCGATCGCACCGAAGATGCCGCCCATGATGTCGTTGACCGCGGTTCCCGCGCGCAAGGGGCGGCCTTCGGGACCGGTCATGTAGGCGAGGCCACCCATCATTTGCACCACTTCGTCCAGGGCAGTGCGATTGTCGTACGGGCCTTCGAGAAAGCCTTTGTGCGACACGTAGATCAGCCGTTCGTTGAGCGTACTGAGGGCCTCATAATCGAAGCCGAGCTTGGCCATCGTGCCGGCCTTGAAGTTCTCGCTGAACACATCGGCCGATGCCACGAGCTTGAGCACAATCTCGCGTCCGCGCGGATCTTTGGTGTCGATGGCCAGGCTTTTCTTGTTCCGGTTGAACATCGCATAAAAGCCCGCGCCTGAACCTGGCAAACGGCGTGTGTTGTCGCCTGTCAGCGGCTCGATTTTGATGACTTCGGCGCCGAGGTCAGCGAGCAACATCCCACACGAGGGCCCCATGACCATGTGCGTGAACTCGATCACGCGGACGCCTGCAAAAGGGAGCGCTTTTTGAACATCGGTCATCAGATCGTCTCCGGGGTGCAGGCGAGGGTGTCGCGCGGTAGAGGCACGCGGCCGTTTGCATACACAAAGCCTTTCTGCAGGCCGGCGTCCGGCACGTTGCCGTACAGCGCTTCGCCGGGCAGGGCATCCATCAATACCTTGCGGGCTGCGATCAACCGATCGATATCGATGCCGGTGTCGCACCCCATCGTTTCGAGCAGGTAGACCAGATCCTCTGTCACGATGTTGCCGGTGGCGCCTGGCGCATAGGGGCACCCGCCCAGGCCGGCCAGGCTCGCGTCGAACGTGGTCACACCGGCATCCAGGGCGGCCAGCACGTTGGCCATGCCTTGCCCACGTGTGTTGTGAAAGTGTGCGCCGCCTGCGCGATCGCCGAGTTCAGCCATGAGCCGTTTGAACATGCGTGCGACCTGGCGTGGATTGGCGTAGCCAGTGGTATCCGATAAGCCGACCTCGTCCACGCCCAGATCGGCCATCGTGTGTGCTAGGCGCATCGATTCGTCATCGGACACCGCACCGGCCAATGTGCATCCGAACGCGACCGACAGACCGGCTTCGATGGCGGTGCCTGGGGCCGTGTCGTTGCGCAATGCCACGATCTGCCGCACGTCTTCAATGATGTCCGCGTGCGTTTTCCGGATATTGGCCATCAGGTGTGCCTCGGTAACGGAAACCGGAATCGTGATCTTGTGTGCGCCGGACGCGAACGCTGCGATGGCGCCTTTGAGATTGGGCACCAACACGGCAACCGTGAGGTCAGGCTTGGTGCGCGCGTGCGCCACGATATCGGCGGTGTCTGCCATTTGCGGAAGCAGTTTGGGTGAGACAAACGATCCCACTTCGATTTCGCGCAAACCGGCGGCGTAAAGCGCGTCGATCCACGCCCGTTTGCGTGCCGTCGGCATGGTGCGCTTGATGGCTTGCAGGCCATCGCGCGGGCCTACTTCGCTGATGAGAACGTGCGTCGTCATGCAGTTTCCTTTTGTGTTGGCGGCGTGGTCAAGCAGGCGCAATCGGCAGCGCGTGCTGACCTGGACAGGCTCAGTCGAGTTTGATGTTGGCGTCTTTCACAACGGCCTTCCATTTCGCTTGTTCAGAGGTCAAGTAGGTGGCGAAGGCTTGGGGTTGGCCGCCGAGCGGTTGGCTGCCTTCTTCTTCAAGTTTCTTGACGATGTCGGGGCTGGCAATCGCGCTTCGCATCGCATCGTTGAGCTTGGCGAGCACATCCGGCTTCATATCCTTGGGGCCTACAAGGCCGGTCCAGGCAGATGCTTCAAAACCGGGATAACCCGATTCGGCGACGGTAGGCACATCGGGCAGCATCTTCAGCCGCGTCTTCGAGGTCACAGCGATGGCGCGCAGTTTGCCCGCCGCCAACATCGACACCAGCGACTGTGGCGTGATGAACGAGAAGTCGGTCTGGCCGCCCGCGAGTTCGGTGAGCGCGAGCCCCGCGCCTTTGTAGGGCACGTGCAGAAAGGTTACGCCGGCCTTCTGCGCCAGCATCATGCCGGACATGTGGCCGATGGTGCCGTTACCGGCCGACGCCATGCGCAGCGACTCGGCCGGTTTGGTTTTTGCATCGGCGATCAGATCGGCCACGGTCTTGTAGGGCGATTGACTGTTCACCACCAGTACCACGGGCTGTGCGGCGACCAGGCCGATCAACGAGAAATCGCGCGCTGGATCGAAGGGCATCTTGGCAAACAATGCCGGATTGATCGCGAGGTTGGCCGCCTGGCCCATGCCAATGGCGTAACCATCCGGCTCGGCACGCGCGACAAAGTCCATCCCGATATTGCCGGTGGCGCCGGGCTTGTTCTGCACGACCAGGTTCCAGCCGGTGCCCGCGCCCATTTTCTCGACAAGAAGACGCGTGATGGTATCGGTGCCGCCACCCGGCGGCATCGGCACGACCACATTGATGGGTCGAACGGGGTAATCGGCGGCATGGGCTGCGCCGCCCAGCGACGGCAACACAAGGGCGGCGCATAACGCCGTCTTCACGCGAAAAAACATAATGGGTTGTCTCCAGGATGAATGGTGCGGCCTTTCGATGAGGCCGCAATTGGCGATGCATGCTTGAACGGAATATCCACCTACTGCTCGCTCGCTTCTGTCAGGTCGTTCAAAACGTCATTCCAAATCATTGTTCTATAAGATAGAATGCTGTTCTATCTATTATTTCCGGCGATACTGCGCCTTGTCAATCAAACGTCGTTGCTCATGCCGAAAAAATCCGCCCAGATGTCTTTGGCCGACCTGCATCCTGCTGCTGGCGGTGTCAGTGCTGTCGACAAAGCGATCACGGTGCTGGCGGCCTTTACCGACGCCAACAGCACGCTGTCGTTATCGGAAATTGCCCAGCACACCCGGCTCTACAAGAGCGCCGTCTTGCGTTTACTTGCTTCGCTGGAACATGGGCGCCTGGTGACCAAGCACGCGGATGGCCGCTATGGGATCGGCCCCGAGGTAGGTCGTTTGAACGCGTTGTACGCCTCGTCTTTTTCGCTTGAAGATCTCGCGTTGCCCCTCTTGCGTCAGTTAGTGGCGCAAACGCAGGAGAGTGCGGCGTTTCATGTGCGGCAAGGCGATCAACGTTTGTGTCTCTACCGTGTGGATTCGCCGCAGATGGTGCGGGATCACATTAAGGCGGGCGATTTGTTGCCATTGGATCGCGGAGCGGGCGGGCGCGTGCTGTCGGCGTATTCGGGCGCAAAAGGCGCGCTCTACGATCGCATTCGCCGCGATGGCGTCGTGCTGCTCCAGGGTGACCGCAGCCCGGATCTGTGCGGCATTTCGGCACCCGTGCTCAGGCGCGGCACGGAGCTGGTGGGCGCGATTACCTTGACGATGCCGACGCATCGCTTGAATCCGGATCACGAACCGCTGGTGCGGGCCGCTGCGCAGGAAATGTCGCGGAAGTTGGACTTTGCTTGAGAATCTCTTCGACGCGTCTCTTACTCGACGACTTTTGCCGGCGGCAGTGCGATCGGAAGCAGCTTGACGTCGATTTCCGGGATACCCAGCGTCTTGAGCACTTCCGGGCCCGTGCAGTGAAAGCTGCATGCCAACATACTCGACCGCGCCATGCGATGAATCGCCAGATCGTCCATCGCCATCAATCGCGCTTCGGTGTCTGGGCTGAGCGGTTCGCGGAGTAATGCGTGCGCGTTGTCCCGCACGATGCGCTGCAAAACGCTGATGAACGCCGCGTTCACTTCCTGGATATCGCGAAGCAAATGGATGTCGATGATGGGTAACATGTCGCGGCAGTTGAGGCGAAAATGGCAAGACTACCTTGGTTTGCCGATTCTGCCGAATATGTCTTAATTTGCTGTTTTATTACGCACGTTTTGCACGATTAAGTAGAGATTAAGGACGCTGGGCATACGTCCGTGCTCAATTAAAGTAAGCCCTTTCCAAAAAATGAAAATCGCGAAAAGCGATATCTGGAGACAACCCATGCGAGTCGCTCGTCTTGTATCAACGCTGCTGCTGCCGCTCACTGCGGCGATAACGCCTGCAACTGCCTTGGCCCAAAGCGCTTACCCGGAACGGCCGGTAACCGTGATCGTGCCGCAAGGTGCGGGTGGCGCAAATGACGTCATCGCGCGCATCGTCACGCAGAAAATGTCGCAGCTATTGGGTCAATCGGTGGTGGTCGATAATCGCCCCGGCGCGGGAGGCACCATCGGCACGGCGCTCGCCGCCAAAGCGGCTCCGGATGGCTACACGCTGCTGCTGACGTCAGACAGCGCGCATGTGATCAACCCTGGCTTGTACAAGCAGATCGGTTTCGATCCGATCAAGAGCTTTACGCCCATTGGCACCGTTGCCACGGCGGGTTATGTGTTGGTCGCCAATCCGGCATTTCCGCCGAACACCGTGGGTGAATTGATCGCGGCTGCCAAGGCTGCGCCGCCGGGATCGCTCAATTACGCATCGGCGGGCAATGGCACGCTCAATCATTTGATTGCCGAGATGCTCAAGCGTTCGGCGGGTATCGATCTCGTGCACGTGCCGTATCGCACGGCCGCTGCCGCGGTGACCGATGTGGTGGGCGGGCAATTGCCGTTGTCGGTGCAGAGCCTGCCGTCGTCAATCAACTTCATCAAAACCAATAAGTTGAAGGTGCTGGGTACGGTTAATCCGAAGCGGGTTGCGGCATTGCCGGACGCACCCACCATCGGAGAGACCATTCCCGGCTTTGGTGCCACGCCTTGGTATGGATTACTGGCACCCACCGGCACACCCAAGCCGATCGTCGACAAGCTCGACGCGGCACTCGCCAAGGTGCTTGCCGATCCGGATGTGCAGGCGCAACTCGCCGCACAAGGTTGCGAAGTCATGCCGGGCACGTCGGCCGACTTCGCCGCGCTCATTAAAACTGACCTCCCGAAATGGGCGGCCGTGATTCAGGAGTCTGGCGTCAAGCTGGATTGATCCCCGTGGACTTAATGTTGTTGGTTGCTTTTCTGGTGCTTGGCGGCGTGGTTGGTTTCGCCGCAGGATTGTTGGGCATTGGGGGCGGTATGGCGCTCGCTCCGATTTTGGCGTTGCTGTTTGCCCATCAACAGATGCCGGCCGAGGTGAGCGTTCATGCTGCGATCGCCACCTCGATGGCCACGATTCTCTTTACCTCGGTGTCGAGCTTGATGGCACATCAGGCGAAGGGCAATGTGATCTGGCCGATCGTATTTACGATGGCGCCCGGTTTGATTGCGGGTGGGTTGCTGGTCGGGGGCGGCTTGTTTGCCTTGATCGATGCTGGCTGGCTGGCTTTGTTTTTCGCGATCTTTGTGGCCTACAACGCTGTGCGCATGCTGACGCGCAAACCGCCAGTTGCGGGGACCGGCGCGTTGCCGGGGCCGGTGGGACTGTTTGCCGTGGGTGCAGGGATCGGCGGTCTCTCAGGCATGGTGGGCGCGGGCGGTGCATTCTTGTCAGTGCCCTTCATGGTCAAGAAACACGTGCCCATCCATCGCGCCATCGGCACCTCTGCGGCGCTGGGTTTTCCTATCGCGTTGGCCAGTTGCGTGGGATATATCTACTCTGGGTGGGGCTTGGCCACAACGTTTCCGCATATGGTGGGATACATCTATTGGCCAGCTTTGCTGGCGATTGTGTGTACCAGCATGCTGACGGCGCCGATGGGCGCTCGCCTATCGAGCCGTCTGCCGGTGGCGACGATCAAGAAAATCTTCGCATTCATCTTGTTCTTGTTGGCGGCGTCGATGGCATGGGAGGCGGCAAAAGCGTTCGGTTTGATCGCGCGGTGATTGAGGGGGATCGACGGCGCGCGTTGTCTACGCTTGCTGCTGATTGCTCAACGGTCGCTCATACTCGATATCCCACTCACCTTCGCCGGTTTTCACGAAACCCTGTGCCGCGTAAAAGCCATTCGAGCGGCTGTCGCGCAAGGCACATACGCGTAGCGGCAATTTTGCCTGTTCAGACGCGTCGATCAACCGCTGCATGACGTGCGCACCCAAACCGCGTCCCGATGCCGTCGGGTGCAGATACAAGTGCTGCAGCATCAGATGATCGGGTTCGGCCTGCACGGCATAAAACCCGATGCGCGTGGGCGCCGTCTCTCGATCGCAATCGACAATCCAAAACGTCTGCTCCGGTTTGAACGTCGCGGCCAGACGCGAGCGGGCGCGCGCAAGATCGAATCGTCCAATGGCCTCGAGGCTTTCGCGCATCGCGGCGATCCGCAGGCTAAGCAGGTCTTCGAAGTCGGTCGCCTGCACGGGTTGGTAGTCGAGCGCTGCGACGCGGGTAGTGGGGGCGGTGAGAGATGGCACGGTATTGGGTTCTTTGGAGAGGGCATATGCCTGGAGCCAAGCGTGTTGCGAGATGCGTGTTGCGAGGCGCGGGACGACGCCGGAATAACCGCCAGCGCCTGGCGACAATCGACGATTTCACGGAGGCAATTTTCCTGAAACGGCCGAAAGGATGCACCGTGTTCGATCCGTCATCTCCGAGTCGCCACACTATGAGAAAATCCGTCATCTAGCAAGCCACCGGAGCCCTGCCGTATGCATACCCCTCGACTCGAGTTTGTGACCTGCGCCAGCCCGGCGGGCCTGCATCGCATGGCGTATTGGGAGTGGGGCGATCGCAATAATCCCAAAGTGCTGATTTGTGTTCATGGGTTGACGCGCACCGGTCGCGATTTCGATCGTTTGGCAAGATGCCTGGCCGAGGAATATCGCATTGTCTGTCCGGATGTGGTGGGCCGGGGGCGTTCCGATTGGCTGCTCAATCCCGCGTTTTATACCGTGCCGCAATACGTGTCGGACATGGTCACGCTGGTGGCGCGCCTGCAACCCGAAACGCTGCATTGGGTAGGCACGTCGTTGGGCGGTTTGATCGGCATGGTGCTGGGCGGTGCGGCGTCGTATTCAAGGCACTTCCGGCATCCGGAAACCGCGTTGGGCGCATCGGCGATGGGCTTGCACATCGACAAAATCGTATTGAACGACGTCGGGCCCAGACTGAATCCGGAAGCCATCGCGCGCATCGGCCAGTATGTGGGGCAGGCGGGCGAGTTCAGTTCGCAAGAGGCAGCCGTGGATTATGTGCGAACGGTGTCCGAGCAGTTCGGTCCGCATACCGATGAGCAATGGAAAGAGCTTGCCGAGTTTGTATACAAGAAAGACGGCGAGCAATGGATCAAGCATTACGACCTGGGCATTGCCGTGCCGTTTGCCGATCAGAATGCGGCGGTAATGGCGGCTGGCGAGCAGATTTTGTGGCAGTCGTACGAGGCGCTCGATTGCCCGATTCTGCTGATGCGCGGTGAGCTGTCGGATCTGTTAAGTGTGGATACGGCCAACGAAATGCTGAAGCGCAATCCCCAGGCGCGCCTGCATGAGGTGCATGGCGTGGGGCACGCGCCCACGCTCATGCACGACGCGCAGATCGAACCGGTTGTGCGGTTTCTGCTCGATAACTGACGCGGGCGGCTTAGAATAGGGGGATGAACACCCCCAGTCTAAACATCGATTTGCATTGCCACTCCACGGTTTCGGACGGCGTTTTGGCGCCGGCCGCCGTGGCTGAGCGTGCGCGCGCCAACGGCGTGGATGTGTGGGCACTCACCGATCACGACGAAGTGGGCGGTATTGCCGAAGCGGCGCAAGCCGCACGCGCGGTGGGCCTGCGCCACATTACCGGCGTCGAGATCTCGTGTACGTGGGCATCGCAAACGGTGCACATCGTGGGCCTGAATTTCGATGCCGAAAACGAAGCACTGGTGCAGGGCCTGCACAAAACGCGCTCCGGTCGCGGAAGCCGTGCCGAGGAAATCGGCCGGCGCCTGGCCGCCATGGGTATGCCGGGCGCCTATGAAGGGGCGCTCGAGTTTGTGGGCAACCCCGAGTTGATCAGCCGGTCTCATTTTGCGCGCTGGCTGGTCAAAGCCGGCTACGAGCCTGATGTGCAGTCCGTATTTACGAAGCACTTGGGCGACGACCGCGCCGGCCACGTGCCGGTGCAATGGGCCACGCTTACCGAGTGCATCGGCTGGATCTTGGGTGCGGGCGGCGTGGCGGTGATGGCCCATCCTGGTCGCTATAAATACACGCCGATGCAGTTCGATGCCTTGTTCGACGAGTTTGAAGGTTTGGGCGGTAGGGGTGTGGAGGTCATCACCGGTAGCCATACGCCGGACGAAGCGCGCCATTACGCACGGGTCGCCAAACAGCGCGGCCTGCTGGCATCGCGCGGCTCCGATTTTCACAGCCCGCATGAAAGCCGCATCGACCTCGGCCGCCTGCCGCAATTGCCGTCGGATTTGACCCCCGTCTGGCACGATTGGTTTTGAGCGTAACGCCATGAATAAAGCATTTGTGAAAGAGTCCGATCAGGACGAAGACGACGAACTGCCCGAAACACTGGCCTTGCCGCAGGGCACCCGCAATTACCTCACGCCGGGCGGTTATGCGCGCCTGCGCGACGAGCTGGTGCATTTGATGACCGTCGAGCGCCCTGAGATCGTGCAAATCGTGTCGTGGGCCGCGTCCAATGGCGATCGGTCTGAAAACGGCGATTACCTCTACGGCAAGAAGCGCTTGCGTGAGATCGATCGCCGGATGCGCTTTTTAACCAAGCGGCTCGATATTGCCGAGATCGTGGATCCCGCGTTGCAAACGCGCCGCGATCACGTGTTTTTCGGTGCCACGGTCACGTATTCCACCAAGGCGGGTGAGGATCACACGGTAACCATCGTGGGTGTGGACGAGGCAGAACCGCTAGCCGGCAAGATCAGCTGGATTTCACCGGTCGCCCGGGCGCTGACCAAAGCGTGCGAGGGCGATACGGTCACCTTGCGCACGCCGGGTGGCGTCGAGGAACTGGATATTCTCGAAGTGAGTTATCCGGAGTAATGAAAAAGGGGACACGCGACGTGTCCCCTCGAATCCAGGCGCTTCGGCTTGCCTCACCTGGGGTCTGCCTTATGCGATTCGCCTCCCTAGCGTTTCCCTGGCACGTAGCAATCGCCTGCCGGGCGCTCGCCTGACTTGTCAGGCTGGCTCACCCGGCGTCGTCGATTACTTCGCGTCCGGCTTGCGAGCCGCAATGGCTTTTTCGGCCTTGTCCACCAGGCTTGCACCGATCTGCGTTTTCCACTTGTCGTACACCGGCTGCGTTATTTTCACGAAGGCGTCGTGCCCAGCTTGGTCCAGTTCGGTAATCGTCACGCCTTGCTTGGCAATGTCATCCAGCAGCGCGCGGTCAGTACGCGTCACGCCTTTACGCGCGATCACGATTTCTTCTTTGGCGGCATCCACGGCGGCCTGTCGCACGATATCGCGGTCCTTTTCTGACCAGCTTTGCCAGACTTCCTTGTTCACCACGAAGATGAGCGGATCGGCCACGTAGTTCCACAGCGTCAAATGCTTCTGGCCCACCGTATAGAGCTTGGAGCCGGTATAGATCGACAGCGGATTTTCCTGCCCGTCAACCGCGCCACTCGCCAGTGCCGGTTGCGCATCGGCCCAGCTCATTTGCGTGGGGTTCGCACCCAACGCGGTAAACGTGTCGATATACAGCGGCGAGCCCACCACGCGCAGTTTCATGCCCTTCATGTCTTCTGGACGTTTGATGTCGCGCTTCGAATTGCTCAACTGCCGATAGCCGTTCTCACCCCAGGCCAGCGGCACCACGCCGGCTTTATCCAGGCGCGCGAAGATATCGCGGCCGACCTCGCCTTGCGTAAGCGCATCGATGGCCGCGTAATCCGGCATCAGGAAAGGCAGTGAAAACAGATTGAGCTCTTTCACCTGCGGCGACCAATTGATTGTCGACCCCACGGCCATGTCGATCACGCCTTGCCGAATCGCGGTGAACTCCCGCGTTTGATCGCCTTGCACCAGCGACGTGCCGGGATAGACCTTGATGTTGATTCGGCCATCGGTACGCTCGCGCACCAGCTTGGACCAGATCTCGGCGCCTTGTCCCCAAGGGAAAGATGTGCCGACCACGATGGACAGCTTGTACTCGGCCTTGTACGACTGGGCCTGGGCGGGCAGGGCGGCAAACAGCGCAACGGCGCAAGCGGTAGCGCGGAACAGGGTGCGAAACATGGCAGTCTCCTCGGTGAGGTAGCGATCTTGTTATTGAACGGTCTAGTGACTAAACGATCTGGCAATTAGAGATCTGGCTATTGAAGATTTGGTCTTTGAACAATCTGGTTAATGAAAGATCCGGTGAATGAAAAATCTGGTTATGGAACGGTGTTGCTATCGATATAAGTAAAACGAACGTCGCCACTCAAACCGAAAGCCTCAATACCCCAGCTTGTTCGGCAGCCACAACGCCAATTGCGGAAACATCACCACGGCCACCAGCACGAGGAACATGCTGGCCAGCATCCAGATCACCCACGGCACGGTGGACTCCATCGGCACTTTGGCGATCCGGCACGACACCATCAAATTGACAGCCAGCGGCGGCGTAAATTGGCCCAGTGCCACCTTGAGTGTGAGCAAGACGCCGAACCAGACGGGGTCCCAGCCATACGCGTTGGCGATTGGCATCAGCAGCGGCACGAAAATCAGAAAGATCGAAATGCCGTCCAGGAACATGCCCACGGTCATCAGCAACACGATCAATAGCGACAAGACCCCATATTCGCCCAAGCCCGAATTGACGATGGCACTGGTGATGGGATCGATCACGCTCAATGTGGAGAGTGCATAAGCGAAAATGCCGGCGAGAGTGACCACCATCATGATCACGGCCGACAGTTCCGCAGCCTCGCGCAGCATGGGAAACAAATCGCGTACGCCAATGGTGCGATGAATGACCATGCCCACAAAAAGTCCGTAAAACACGGCCACCACGGCAGCTTCGGTGGGGGTGAACCAACCCAGCCGCATGCCGCCCAGGATCAGCACAGGCGCGGCCAGCCCCCAGGCGGCCTCGCGCATGCTGCGCCAGAACGGTGGGCGGGGTAGGTGGCGTTCGAGTTGCCCCATGCCGTGTTTGCGGGCCAACCAGACGGCGGGCACGATCAGCGCAAAACCGGCCAAAATGCCTGGGATCATGCCGGCCGCGAAAAGCGCGGGCACCGAGGCGCCGGGTACGAGCACCGAATAAATGATGAAGGCAACGGACGGCGGGATCAGAATGTCTGTCGCGGCGCCGGCGGCGACGACTGCGGCAGAGAAGGGCCGGGGATAGCCCGCGCGCGACATGGCGGCGATCATGACAGCGCCTACTGCTGCGGCACAAGCAGGACCCGATCCGGATATGCCGCCTAAAAACATTGCCACGGCAATCGACACCAGCGGCAGCATGCCGGGTCCACGTCCCACTATCGAGATGGCAAAATCCACCAAACGCCGTGCCACACCCGATCGATCGAAAATCGAGCCGACCAACACAAACATCGGAATCGCCAGCAGCGGATACTTGGCCAGCCCCGCATAGAAGCTCTGCGGCACGGCCATCAGGCCGAACCAGTTGGTGTCCAGATTGGATAGCGCGATGGCCAACGTGCCGGCCAAGCCCAAGGCGACCCCCACGGGTACGCCGATCACCATCAACCCGATGAATACGACAAACAAGGCAATGGTGATCATTGGTCGTCGCCTCGCACCAGCCGCATGATCGCGCCCAGCGTACGCAGGGTGATAAGCGCCGAAAGCAGCGGTAGCCAGATCGTGTACCACCAGGTGGGCACGCCGATCGCCGGTGAGGTGTCTTCGTATTGGAATTCATCCAGCGCCAGGCGTGCGGCAAGCACGGTCAACAGAGCGAAGAAAAAAGCGGTGAAACCGTGTGCAATGATCGCCCAGCGCCGCCGGCGCTCGGGCGGGCCGCGGTCGGCGAAGAGTTCGATGCGGATGTGATGATGGCGAATGAACGCAGTGCTGCCTGCCACTAGGGTGAGGACGACCAAGAGGAAAATCGAGATTTCCTCGGTCCAGGCAAATGATTGGTCGGTGAGATAACGCACGAGCACATTGCCGAACGTCAGCAGAGCCAATAAAGCCAACACGCCAACGGCAAAGATGTCCTCGACTTTGAGGGGAACGCGCGCTTCGGGTTCAGGCTGCGGTTCAAGAATGGGTTCGATCGGTTCTACGGGTGTTTCCGGGGCGGTCATGGTTGCGTTTTCGCTATTTTTTGACCCGATGGCCTGGCGGGTTGTCTCCATCGCGACAGCGCGCATCGCGAAAGCATCCTACCCGGCGGCGGCACGTGTGCTCGTCCGTATTTACCCGCAGGTAGGTTTAAAGGCGGCGTCGTGCGCTGCAGCATGTCTGGCCCGAATGCCTCTCATCGCTGCTGGACGAGCGCCCATGACGGCTTACTGCCAGCCCCATCTTCTGAGAATGCTGCGGTGCGGTTGCAATGGGTTTGTGATGCGGGAAGATATTTGTAAGTGCCGCATTGAGCGTTGCTGCGTTTATCAGACCGATGCACGTTCGTACAAATTCGAAGGCTGCGGGCGAAGAGGGCGATCAAGCGGGTAAAATCCCGTTTTTGCTTCCTCTCCTCTGGCGCCCCTAATCGTGTCTTTTGTCCAGCATTTGCCCGGTTCGTCCGTTCTGTCGTCCTTCCGCCGCGAGCGTTTGCTTGCTCAACTCAAGCAGGCAGGCCTGCCGGTCGCCGACTTGTCCGCGCGGTACGAACACTTCGTGCATAGCGATTCTGAACTGTCGGCCGCCGATCAGGCACGCCTGACCAAATTGCTGGACTACGGCACCGAAAAGGCACTTGTGCCGCCGCCCAAGTCATTGAATCTGCTGGTGATCCCGCGCTTGGGTACGATTTCGCCGTGGGCCAGCAAGGCCACCGATATCGCGCACAACTGCGGCTTGTCCGGCGTGCGCCGGGTCGAGCGGGGCGTGCTGTACACGCTGGTGCCCGAGCGCGGTTTGCTGGGGTCCAAAACAATCGATGCCGACATGTTGGCGCGTGCGGCCGACTGCCTTCACGACCGCATGACTGAAACGGTTGTCGACGGTGCGTTCGATGGGCAAGCGCTCTTTCAGGCGCTCGAGGGCAAACCGATGCGCACCGTTGCGGTGCAGGCCGAAGGCCGTGCCGCGCTGGTGTCCGCCAATACGGCATTCGGTCTGGCATTGTCGGAAGACGAAATCGATTATCTCGCGCAAGCCTTCACCGATCTGGGCCGCGATCCCACCGATGTCGAGCTGATGATGTTTGCGCAGGCCAATAGCGAGCACTGCCGTCACAAGATTTTCAATGCTCAATGGGTGATCGATGGCGAGCCGCAAAGCAAAACGCTTTTCGGCATGATCCGCGAAACGCACGCTGCGCAGCCGCTAGGCACGATCGTCGCCTATTCGGATAACGCGGCCGTGATGGAAGGCGGCCCGGCATCGCGCTTTCACGCAGGCGGTTCCACCGAGGGCGATGTGCGCACCTACGCGCGCCACGATGCCGTCGTGCATACGCTCATGAAGGTCGAAACGCACAATCACCCCACTGCCATTGCACCTTACCCCGGTGCCGCAACCGGCGCCGGTGGCGAGATTCGCGACGAGGGTGCTACGGGCCGCGGATCCAAGCCCAAGGCTGGTCTTACGGGCTTTACCGTGTCGCACCTGCGTTTCGACGACGCGCCCCAGCCGTGGGAGCAGGATCATCACGGTCTGCCCGACCGGATCGCCTCACCGCTCTCCATCATGATCGAAGGCCCTATCGGGGGCGCAGCGTTCAACAACGAATTCGGCCGGCCCAATTTGCTGGGCTATTTCCGCACGTTCGAGCAAACCGCCGGCGGCACGCGTTGGGGTTATCACAAGCCCATCATGATCGCGGGCGGCTTGGGCAGCATCGACGCGGGTCTCACGCAAAAAGACATCATTCCTCCCGGTGCGTTGCTGATTCAGTTGGGCGGTCCGGGCTTGCGCATCGGCATGGGCGGCAGCGCTGCCTCGTCGATGGGCGTGGGCAGCAACTCGGCCGAGCTCGACTTCGACTCGGTGCAACGTGGCAACCCCGAACTCGAACGCCGCGTGCAGGAAGTGATCGATCGCTGCTGGCAGCAGGGCGATAACAATCCCATTATTGCGATCCATGACGTGGGTGCGGGTGGCCTGTCCAACGCATTCCCCGAGCTGGTCAACGATGCCGGACGAGGCGCCACGTTTGATCTGAAGCGCGTCAACCTCGAAGAGTCGGGCATGTCGCCCGCCGAGATCTGGAGCAACGAAGCGCAAGAGCGCTATGTGCTGTCGATTTTGCCCAAGGATCTGGAGCGTTTCGACGCGCTAGCGCGTCGTGAGCGTTGCCCGTACGCCGTGATCGGCGTGGCCACCGAAGAGCGCCAATTGCGCGTGCTCGATGGCGAGGGCGTGCCGGGTCTGGACGAGATCGGCCCCAAGCAGGACGTGCGTCCGGTCGATGTGCCGATCGACGTCATCCTGGGCAAGGCGCCGCGCATGACGCGTGACGTCAAGCGTCTGCCGGGTGCATCCGAAGCGATGGATTTGGCTGAAGTGGATCTTACCGACGCCATTCACCGCGTGCTCGCGCATCCCACCGTCGCCAACAAAACCTTCCTCATCACGATCGGCGATCGCACGGTCGGCGGCTTGTCGAGCCGCGACCAGATGGTCGGTCCGTGGCAGGTGCCTGTCGCCGATTGCGCCGTTACGCTGGCCGACTACGAAGGCTTCCGCGGTGAAGCCATGGCCATGGGCGAACGCACGCCGGTCGCCATGCTCAATGCCCCGGCCTCCGGGCGCATGGCCGTTGCCGAATCGCTCACCAACCTGGTCGCCGCCGACGTGGCCCGCCTGGAAGATATCAAGCTGTCCGCCAACTGGATGGCCGCATGCGGCGTGGATGGTCAAGACGCTGCGCTCTTCGACACGGTGACTGCGGTCAGCGTGTTGTGCCAGGACATCGGCTTGTCGATCCCCGTGGGTAAAGATTCGCTCTCGATGAAAACGTCGTGGACCGAAGGCCAGGAATCGCGTCAGGTGATCTCGCCTGTATCGTTGGTCGTAACCGCCTTTGCGCCGGTCGCCGACGTGCGCGCCAGCCTCACGCCGCAACTGCGCACCGATGTGGGCGATACCGTCTTGATCGCCATCGATCTCGGCGAAGGCAAGCACCGCATGGGCGGTTCGATCCTTGCCCAAGCATTCAATCAAGTGGGTGAAACCACCCCCGATATCGATACGCCCGCCGCCTTGCGCGCGTTCTTCATTACCATCCGCACGCTGGCCGAAGCCGGCACGATCCTGGCCTATCACGATCGTTCGGACGGTGGCCTGCTGGCCACGTTGGCCGAAATGGCGTTCGCCGGCAAGACCGGGATTTCGGTCAATATCGACATGCTCACGTTCGATCCGCAAACAGCGGATTGGGGCGATTACAAGATCCGCCCCGAGCAAGTGGCCGTGCAACGTAACGAGCTCACGCTCAAAGCGTTGTTTACCGAAGAAGCGGGCGCTGTGATTCAGGTGCCGGCTTCCGAGCGTGACGCCGTCATGCAGGTGCTGCGTGGCGCGGGCCTCTCGCGCCATTCGCACGTGATCGGCGGCCTCAACAACGCCGACGACATCGAGTTCTACCGCGACGGCAAGAAGATCTGGGGCGAGCCACGCGTGGCGCTGGCCAAGATCTGGAGCGACGTAAGCTACCGCATCATGGCCCGCCGGGATAACCCCGCGTGCGCTGAAGCCGAACGCGATATGTGGGATGACGCGGGCGATCCGGGCTTGTCGCCCGTGGTGCCGTTCAATCCCCAGGAAGACGTGGCTGCACCCTTCATCAACACCGGCAAGCGTCCGCGCGTGGCCATCTTGCGCGAGCAGGGCTGCAACAGCCAGGTCGAAATGGCGTGGGCCTTCGATACTTCAGGCTTTGAAGCCGTCGACGTGCACATGACCGATCTGCTGTCGGGTCGTGTCGATCTCTCGACGATGCAAGGTTTGGTGGCGGTGGGTGGCTTCAGCTACGGCGACGTGCTGGGTGCCGGCGAAGGCTGGGCCCGCACGATCCGCTTCAACGATCAACTGTCCGATCAGTTTGCGGCGTACTTCGCGCGTCCCGATACGTTCGGCCTTGGCGTGTGCAACGGTTGCCAGATGATGGCGGCCTTGGCACCGATGATTCCGGGTGCGGAAGCCTGGCCGCGTTTCACGCGCAATCTATCGGAGAAGTACGAAGCACGGCTGTCGATGATCGAAGTCGCCGAATCGCCATCGTTGTTCTTCAAAGGTATGGCTGGCGCACGGATTCCTGTGGCGGTTGCGCATGGCGAAGGGTTCGCCAACTTTGCCGTACAAGGCGACCCGGCGAGGGCGATCGCTGCCGCGCACTACGTCGACAATCGCGGCGCACGCACTGAAGCCTACCCGTTCAACCCCAACGGCAGTCCCGATGGATTGACCTCCGTCACCACCGCCGATGGCCGCTTTACCGTGATCATGCCGCACCCCGAGCGTGTGACCCGCAACGTCATGATGTCGTGGGCCCCGCAAACGTGGGGCACCGCCGATACCGGCGGCGCTTATAGTCCCTGGATGCGTTTCTTCCGCAATGCGCGCGTAGCCCTCGGCTAAGCGTACTCACTGGAGTTTCGATATGAATGCCCGTATTCCCGACGACGCTGTTGCCGCTCCCCTCGATCCCGTCGCGCTGCAAGCGTTTGTCGACGCGGCGTGGGATGACGAAATCATTCCCGCGCTTACCGACTACATCGCGGTGCCCGCCAAGAGCCCCGGCTTCGATGCCGATTGGGAAAAGAACGGCTATATCGATCGCGTCGTGCGCGATGCGGCCCAATGGGTGGAATCGAAAAAGGTTGCGGGCCTGAAGCTCGAGGTTATTCGCTTGCCGGGCCGCACACCCGTCATCTTCTTCGACGTGCCGGCCACGCGAGCGGATAACGGCGATACGGTGCTGCTCTATGGTCACCTCGACAAGCAGCCCGAGTTTTCCGGCTGGCGCCGGGATCTCGGTCCGTGGACGCCCAAGTACGAGAACGGCAAGCTGTATGGCCGCGGCGGCGCGGACGATGGCTATGCCATCTACGCGTCCATCACCGCCATTCTGGCGCTGGACAAGCAAAACATTCCGCGCCCGCGTTGCGTGGGTATCGTCGAAACCTGTGAAGAATCCGGCAGCTACGACTTGCTGCCCTACATCGACGCCTTGCGCGATCGCCTGGGCAACGTCGCGCTGGTGGTCTGTATGGACTCGGGTGCAGGCAACTACGATCAGCTCTGGATGACCACGTCGCTGCGCGGCATGGTCGCCGGCACGCTGGAAGTGCAGGTGTTGGACGAAGGCGTGCACTCCGGTGATGCGAGCGGCGTGGTGCCGTCGAGCTTCCGCATCCTGCGTCATTTGCTGGATCGCTTGGAAGATAGCGGCACGGGGCGTTTGCTGCCGCAGAGTTTCCATTGCGAAATTCCCGCGGCTCGCGTCGAGCAGGTCAAGCAAACGGCGCAGATCCTGGGCGACGAAGTGTGGCGCCGCTTTCCGTGGAGCTGCGGGGCGGACGGCAGCTTCGTGCTGCCCATGACCACCGAACCCGAAGAGGCCTTGATGAACCGCACCTGGCGGCCCACGCTGTCGGTCACCGGCGCCGATGGCCTGCCGCCGTTGTCCAGCGCCGGTAATGTGTTGCGCCCGCGCACCGCATTCAAGCTGTCGCTGCGCCTGCCGCCGCTGATCGATGCGGTTGCGGCATCGCAAGAGCTGAAAGAACTGCTCGAAGCCGATGCGCCGTATCAAGCCAAGGTGATTTTCCACGCGGGGCAGGGCGCTGCCACCGGCTGGAATGCGCCTGAAGCCGCGCCGTGGCTGTCGACCGCGCTCGATTCCGCGTCGAAAGCCTATTACGGCGCGCCCTGCGGTTATATCGGCCAAGGCGGCACGATTCCGCTGATGAGCATGCTGCAGGAAGGTTTCCCGAAGGCGCAGTTCATGGTGTGCGGCGTGCTTGGCCCCCAGTCCAATGCGCACGGCCCCAACGAGTTCCTGCACGTGCCGTATGGCAAAAAACTGACAGCCGCCGTTGCGCAGACCGTGGCTGCCATGCCCGCCTAATACGGGGGCATAGCAAGGCGCAAGGGGGAGTTGGCCGGGGTTGACAGTCTTTAACCCTGCCGATTGCCCTGTTTTAAGCGTGTCAAAACGTATGAAAAGCGTATAATCTTGCTTTGCGCCGGAGTCTTTCATGCGTCTCGTACAAAAAGCCTACACCTTCGACGATCTGTTGTTGGTGCCTGCTTATTCCGAGGTGTTGCCGCGCGACACCTCGCTCGTTACCCGCCTTACTCGCAACATCACCCTGAATATTCCGCTCGTGTCCGCTGCCATGGATACCGTGACGGAATCGCGCCTGGCGATTGCCATGGCCCAGGAAGGCGGTATCGGCATCATCCACAAGAACATGAGCGCGGATCTTCAGGCCAAAGAAGTGGCCCGGGTCAAGCGCCATGAGTTCGGCATCGTGATCGATCCGATCACCGTCACCCCCCAGATGAAAGTGCGCGACGCCATTGCGTTGCAGCGTCAGCACGGCATTTCCGGTCTTCCCGTGGTGGAAGGCAAGAAGCTCGTTGGTATCGTCACGAACCGCGACCTGCGCTTCGAAGACCGCCTCGATGTGCCCCTGCGCGACATCATGACCCCGCATGAGCGGTTGATCACGATGGACGAGGGCGCCACGCTGGATGAAGCCCAATCGCTGATGCACAAGCACCGCCTGGAGCGCGTGCTGATCGTCAACAAGGCTGGCGAGCTTCGCGGTCTGGCCACCGTCAAAGATATCGTCAAGAACACCGAACACCCGCATGCCAATAAAGACTCGCACGGTCAGTTGCGCGTCGGCGCCGCAGTCGGCGTGGGCGGCAATACCGAAGAGCGCGTCGAGAAATTGGTCGCCGCTGGTGTCGACGTCATCATTGTCGATACGGCGCACGGTCACTCGGCCGGCGTGCTCGAGGGCGTGCGTTGGGTCAAACGCAATTACCCGAAGGTCGACGTCATCGGTGGCAACATCGCCACGGCCTCGGCTGCCAAAGCATTGGCCGACGCAGGTGCTGACGGCGTCAAGGTCGGTATCGGCCCGGGCTCTATCTGCACCACGCGTATCGTCGCCGGTGTGGGCGTGCCCCAAATCACCGCGATTTCAGACGTGGCCAAGGCGCTGCAAGGCACCGACGTCACGCTGATCGCCGACGGCGGCATCCGCTTCTCGGGCGACGTGTCCAAAGCCCTGGCGGCCGGCGCACACGCTTGCATGATGGGCGGCATGTTTGCCGGCACCGAAGAGGCGCCGGGCGAGATCGTCTTGTTCCAGGGCCGTTCGTACAAGTCGTATCGCGGTATGGGCAGCTTGGGTGCGATGACGGAAGGCTCGGCCGACCGTTATTTCCAAGACCCGGCCAACAATGTCGACAAGCTCGTGCCCGAAGGTATCGAAGGCCGTGTGCCCTACAAGGGCAGCGTGCTGGCGATCATTTATCAATTGGTAGGCGGCATTCGCGCCTCGATGGGTTATTGCGGTTGCGCCACCATCGACGACATGCGAACCAAAACCGAATTCGTCGAAATCACATCGGCTGGCGTGCGCGAATCGCACGTCCACGATGTGCAGATCACGAAGGAAGCGCCCAACTACCGCGCCGACTGATCCGGCATCCGTCGCACGCGTGCTGCTCATAAGCGCACGCGCACCGCACCGTCAGAATCGCTTTTGACGGTGCGCTTTTACTTATTACCGACAGAGTTCACATGCACCAGCGCATCCTTATCCTCGATTACGGTTCACAAGTCACCCAACTCATCGCGCGCCGTGTGCGCGAAGCCGGTGTGTATTGCGAAATCCATCCCGGCGATGTCGGCGACGACTTCGTCCGCGGTCAGATCGACCAGGGCCTGAAGGGCATCATTCTGTCGGGCAGCCATGCCTCGGCCTACGATGAAGCCTCGATGCGTGTGCCGCAAAGCGTGTTCGAGCTGGGCGTGCCCGTACTCGGCATCTGCTACGGCATGCAATCGATGGCGCAGCAACTGGGCGGCAAAGTAGAGTGGTCGGATCATCGCGAATTCGGCTACGCCGAAGTGCGCGCACATGGTCACACCAAGCTGCTCGAAGGCATCGAAGATTTCCGCACCGTCGATAACCACGGCATGCTCAAAGTCTGGATGAGCCATGGCGACAAAGTCACGGGCCTGCCGCCCGGCTTCAAGCTCATGGCCTCCACGCCATCGTGCCCCGTGGCCGGCATGGCCGACGAAGAACGCCGTTTCTACGCCGTACAGTTCCACCCCGAAGTGACGCACACGCTGCAAGGCCAAGCCATGCTCGCGCGTTTCGTCAACGAGATCTGCGAATGCACCGGCGACTGGAACATGCCCGACTACGTGTCGGAAGCTGTGGCCCGCATTCGCGAAACCGTGGGTGACGACGAAGTGCTGTTGGGTTTGTCAGGTGGCGTAGACTCGTCCGTGGCCGCCGCACTCATTCACGAAGCGATCGGCGACAAGCTCACCTGCGTGTTCGTCGACCACGGCCTGCTGCGCCTGAACGAGGGCAAACAGGTCATGGAGACGTACGCCGGCGCGATGGGCATCAAGATCATCCATGTCGACGCGACCGAACAGTTCATGGGCAAGTTGACTGGCGTCGTCGATCCCGAAGCCAAGCGCAAGATCATCGGCCGCGAATTCGTCGAAGTCTTCCAAGCCGAAGCTGCCAAACTCAAGAACGCCAAGTGGCTCGCACAAGGCACCATCTATCCCGACGTGATCGAATCGGCCGGCGCGAAAACCGGCAAGGCCGTCGCGATCAAATCCCACCACAACGTGGGTGGCCTGCCCGAAACGCTCAACCTCAAGCTGCTTGAGCCTTTGCGCGAACTGTTCAAAGACGAAGTGCGCAAGCTCGGCGTTGCACTCGGTTTGCCGCCCGCCATGGTCTATCGCCACCCGTTCCCGGGCCCCGGCATGGGCGTGCGCATCCTGGGTGAAGTAAAGGCCGAATACGCCGATCTGCTGCGTCGTGCCGACGCGATCTTCATCGAAGAGCTGCGCAGCACGGTGGATCAGGTGAGCGGCAAGACCTGGTACGACCTGACCTCGCAAGCGTTTGCGGTGTTCCTGCCGGTGAAGTCGGTAGGGGTGATGGGCGACGGGCGCACGTATGAATACGTGGTGGCCTTGCGCGCCGTGCAGACGTCGGACTTCATGACCGCGGATTGGGCACAGTTGCCTTATGCGCTGTTGGGTAAGGTTTCGGGGCGGATTATCAATGAAGTGCGCGGGATTAATCGCGTGGTTTATGACGTGTCGAGCAAGCCGCCTGCGACGATTGAGTGGGAATGACGGAGCGTCTTTCGGGGGCTATCGCCAGGTATCGGTAGAAGTGACTTAACTTGTTGATTTTAAAGGTATAAGTTGCGTTTTCTATCGGTGGCTATCGCCGGCCAGCAGAACGGGTCGGCGACAGAACTGACGGTAAGCTCTCGGAGGTCGGATCCAGACCTTCCTGTTTACTATTGAGACCGAACCGGTCTTTGACGGTAAAAAACTCTTCAGGAAAGCTTGTTTCATGCGGCTTTCCGAGCATCAACGGGTCTCCAGGTCCCTGACGGTAAAAGCCGTCACGAACAGGAGGAACACCCTCGATGCTCACCGACACTGCACTGCGCAATCTCAAGCCTAAGTCAAAGATTTATAAGGTTTTTGACCGCGATGGCATGTACGTGGCGGTATCGACCGCCGGTACCATCACCTTCCGCTACGACTACCGTCTCAACGGGCGCCGCGAGACGCTCACGCTCGGACGGTATGGGCCGGCCGGCATGTCGCTGGCCATGGCGCGAGAGCGACTGCTCGATGCCAAGCGCTCGGTCGATCAGGGCCTTTCCCCGGCGCTGGAGAAGCAGCGGGCCAAACGGCGGCTGACGGCCGCCAGGACCTTCGGCGAGATGACGGAACGCTGGCTGGCCGATGCCCGCATGGCCGACAGCACGCGGGCGATGCGCAAGCACATCATCGACCGCGACATCCTGCCGGTCTTCCAGAATCGGAAGCTGAAAGAAGTCACCCCCGACGACCTGCGGGCGTTGTGCAACAAGGTGAAGGCGCGCGGCGCGCCGGCCACGGCCATCCACGTCCGAGACATCGTGAAGCAGGTCTATGCCTTCGCCATCCTGCACGGCGAACGGCTCGCCAACCCAGCCGACGATGTAAAGGCGGCCTCGATCGCGACCTTCATTCCCAAGGACCGGGCGCTGTCGCCGGCCGAGATCCGGCTGGCCTTCCACCAACTGGAGACCATCGCGTCCTATCCGACCATCCGGCTGGCCTTGCGCCTGATCTTGCTGACGATGGTGCGCAAGAGCGAGTTGGTCGAGGCCGCCTGGAACGAGGTGGATTTCGAGAACGCCACCTGGACGGTTCCGAAGTCGCGGATGAAGGGGCGCAAACCGCACGTGGTCTACCTGTCGCGGCAGGCGATGGACATTTTCGTGGCCCTGCACACCTGCGCTGCAGGATCGCGGTTCGTGCTGCCATCGCGCTATGACCCCGATCGATGCATGTCGCATGCAACGCTCAACCGGGTGACGCAGCTCATTGGGTCGCGCGCGAAGGAAGCCGGGTTGCCGCTGGAGCCATTCACGGTGCACGACCTGCGGCGCACCGCGTCCACGCTGCTCAACGAGGTGGGTTTCAACGGGGACTGGATCGAGAAGTGCCTTGCGCACGAGGAGGGCAGCAGGTCTTCGCGCTCGGTCTACAACAAGGCCGAGTACGCCGGGCCGCGGCGGCACATGCTCCAGGAGTGGGCCGACATGGTGGAGGCGTGGATCGATGGGCGCACGCATGTGCCGAAGCTGGTGCCAGAGGACGTGTCGGTCCCGGTGCTCAGCCCGGCTTTGTGAGGGAGGAGCGCATGGTGACCTTGACTGGGAACGCTTCTGGTGGGCCGCCCGGGTTTGTATTTGTCAAGAAAAGATCACTCTGGATGATCTTTTTCCTGCATTTTCAAACTCATGGTCCTTGGCAGAGGTTTATAAAACTGATATTTTGAGCACTATGAGTGTTCAAAATTCAGGAAAGTTGAACCGCTTGCTGGCTGAACTGGGCGACACGCGCCTGGTGTCCAGCCGCTGGCTGCGCGCGCATCACTACGCCAACAGCCTGGTCGCGCGCTATGTCGGCAGCGGCTGGCTGGTGTCGCCGGCGCGTGGCGTGTACATGCGCGCGGGCGGGCGGCTGCAATGGGATGGGGTGGTCCGCAGCCTGCAGGTCGGGGAGGGCATGCCACTGCATGTCGGTGGGCGATTCGCACTGGCCTTGCAAGGGCACGAGCACTACTTGCGTTTGGGCGATGCCGGGACGGTCACGCTTTACGGGCCGGTGCCGCCGCCGGGCTGGGTCGGCAAGCTGTCCATGGAGCAGCGCTTCGAGTACCAGGGCAAGGGGCCGTTCGATCTGCCGGCCGTGTCCTTCACTGCGAAAGTCTCCGAGAAGGCGCTATCCGAGGCGGGCTTGGCTTGGCATTCCGTTGCGCCTGGTGTCGATGCTCTGGTGTGCTCGACGCCTGAGCGGGCCATGCTGGAGCTGTGCGATGGCGTATCGGATGCGGCGGGGGTCTACGAGGCCGATGCGCTGATGCAGGCCATGACCACGCTGCGCCCGCAGCGGATCGGCCTGCTGCTGCGTCACTGCCGCAGCATCAAGGCCAAGCGGCTGTTCCTGGCCCTGGCCGATCGTCATCGGCATGCGTGGTTGTCGCATGTGCCATTGGATGGCGTTGATCTGGGCCGGGGCAAGCGGGCGCTGGTCCCCGGTGGGCGCCTGCATCCGACCTACCAGATCACCTTGCCGGGAGACCTCGATGAACACCTGGCTTGATCGATGGGATCGGCGCTACACCGACCGGGTGCGGCTGCTGGTCGAGATACTGCCGGTGCTGGCCCAGGAGCCACGTTTTGCGCTCAAGGGCGGCACCGCCATCAACCTGTTCGAGCATGATCTGCCTCGTCTGTCGGTGGACATTGACTTGGCCTGGCTGCCGGTGCACGACTATGCCGAAGATGCGAAGCTGATCGCCGAAGCACTCGGACGACTGGCCGACGCGATGCGCGCCCGGCCTTTGCAATTGCAGGTGCAAGCTTCAGCGGGCGAAGGCGCGGCGGTCACCCGGCTGGTGGCTAGCCGCGGCCGCGCGCGTGTGCAGATCGAGACGACGCCGGTGATGCGCGGGACGGTCCATCCAGTGCGAACCATGGTCGTGCGGCCACGGGTGGAGGAGGCGTTCGGCTTCGCCGAAGTCCAAGTGCTGGATTTCGCCGACCTGTATGCCGGAAAGCTGGCGGCGGCACTGTCGCGGCAGCATCCGCGCGATCTGTTCGACGTGGGCCTGCTGCTGGAGGATGAGCGGGCGGGTGCAGGTCTCTGGCGGACATTTCTCGTGTACCTGATATGTAGTCCTAAGCCAGCATGGGAAATGCTGGCGCCGCGCGTACCTGCGGATTTTGAGGTCACCTTCGAGGCTCACTTCAAGGGCATGACGTCTGAGCCTATTGAAGCGGCGGCCTTGCTGGAGAGCCGCGAACGTCTGTTGGCGCGGGTGGTGCATTGGCTGGACGAGCCGTCGCGCGCCTTTCTGCAATCGGTCGAGGATGAGCAGCCGGATTTCGGTTTGATTGGCCTTGCCCATGCGGCCAATCTGCCCGGGGTACGGCGCAAGCTACACAACCTGGCGCAGCGCACGGCGGCCAAACGTGCTGCGGATCGTGGTCAGTTGGCGGAAGTGCTGGCGCGCATCAAGGTGCGATGACGTGGCGGCAATACAAGCGGATGGAGCGATCGCCATGGTTCACGATTTCACACTGGTCTACGCGCTGAATCCAGAGGTGGATTCGCAGGATGAGGTGCTGCGCCGGCTGGCCGGCAGCGACTGTGCCGATGCCACGGTGGGCTGGGGCCGGCCTGGGCATGTCGCGCTGGCCTTCAGCCGGAAGGCACGGGACCGCGATGCGGCGGTCACGCTTGCCGCGGCTCAGATGGCACGAGTGCTGCCCGGGGCGGAACTGATCCGAGTGGATGCCGCGTATTCGTAGTGGTCGCGCCAGATGGCGGTTTCACCGAACAGGGCGGTTCCGACGCAACCTCACGTCTGGGCCGGGCGATACGTCAGCCTTCGCTGATCGCGAGGTTTGCTTGCGGCCTTCGATCCAGGCTTCGACCTCTTCCAGATCCCAGACCACGCAACGCGGCGTCAGCCGGAAGCGCCGTGGAAACTCGCCGCGCTGCTCCATTTCGTAGATGGTGGTTTCCGCCAAGGGCACGATCTGGTGCAGCTCACGTCGGCGGATCGTGCGGCGAAAGGGGAGCGGTGATCCCTTCGGGAACTGCGGAAGCTCGGCGTACTGCTCGGTGCCAGGGTGGGGCAGGGATGCAGTGGGTTGTGCAGAGGTCCTGAGCGGTTCCGAGTCGGCAGCCATCGTCAAGATTCCATGGAGTTCGCAATGAACGTCATGGTGGCTATCGCTAGCGATCGCGACAACTTGCTGTAGCAAGGCCGGGCGTAGGAAAGGAGCATCCCGGCGTTCCGCCGTTGGGCTCGCGGGCTGCGCACCGCGCCTCTGCGAGTCGCGGCCATCCGGCGTTGATCCCTGATGCCTTCGGCCTGGATCGCTGATCCGGGCCTGCGCGCTGCGCTTGCCTTCCACTTCTTCGTTGGAGATGGAGGGGCGGGCTTGCTGTTCCCTTCACCGTATCACGGCGTTCTCGCCGTCAATGACTGCGCGTGCTCGCACGCTTGCGGCCTGTCGGCCGTCTGCGATCCCTGACTGCTTGCGCTGCGCCGTGAGGCGCCGGTTCCGGGCAATTCCGCCCGAGCAACCGGAGCACGATCATGTCGCAACTGTCCTTTTCCTCTTTCGATTCGCTGCTGCACATGCGCGATACCCAAGGCCGCTATCGGCTGGCCTCTGTCGAACAGATCCTTGAAGCGGCACGCGAGGCCATCGACCAGAAGATGCAGCGCGGTACCGAGTTCAGTTCACCAGCCGTGGTGAAGGAGTACCTGCGCGCCAAACTGGCAGGCTTCGAGCATGAAGTGTTCGCCGTTCTGTTCCTCGACACACAGCATCGCCTGATCGACTACGCCGAGATGTTCCGCGGCACCATCGACAGTGCTTCCGTACATCCGCGCGAGGTCGTCAAGGAGGCGCTGCGGGCCAATGCGGCGGCAGTGATCCTGGCACACAACCACCCTAGCGGACATCCAGAGCCCAGCGCCGCGGACAGGGCGCTGACGCGGCAGCTCAAGGCAGCCTTGGAGCTGGTGGACGTGCGTGCGCTGGATCACATCGTTGTCGCTGGTGCTGCGACTACGTCATTTGCGGAGCGTGGTCTGCTCTGACTTCGGGGGCTTCGGCCCCTTTTTTTGCTGCGTCAAAGAGTTGCCGCTTGGGTTTATCCGGGTTCTGGCAGCCCCATTTTCAAACGGTAGTGGTCAGGATGACCTGAGGCTTTGAAAACAGCTTCCAGCTTTCCGAGGTAGTAGGCAATATCGAACTGTCCCCAGTCGATGTGGGCAATGTTGGTTTCGTCCCGATGCGACCCTCGATTCAAGAACCGCTCCAGAGGGCGGAAGGCGCCATCTTCCAGGGAAAGCTGCTTCAGGATTTCTTCAAATTGCTTTGTGTTGCCCGTAAACGCGAAAAAGTTTTCCAGGATGCACCGCATGGTATTGGGCACCACCTGGATGCGAGCCGATCCTTCTTTGGCATCCTGCATGACATGCCAGAGCGCGTCGTAGTCGTTGGCAAAGTCTCGGGCGTCCATCGGCACCACTCGACTGTGCTCACTCTTGACCACGCGTAGCAACTGGCACTTTTCGCCAGCCTTTGCCAGTCTGCTGCCAGCTATCTGATATACCAGTTCGTGCAGGAAGAAGAGGTTGTGAGTCAGAACGATGACCTGTCGTACTTTCTGCCCACCAGGAGGCTTGATGAGTTCGTGACAGATCATCGACGCGATGTCGTAGACGAAATTGTGGGAAAGGCTGGATATCGGATCGTCGATTACCACTATCGTCTTGCCGACATCGACTGCTGCACCTTGTTCCTTCGAACCTTTAAGGAGTTCGACGAAATACAGAAAGGAAATCAGCGTTTTCTCTCCCTCGCTCAGCGATTGGGCGCTGCTCTCACCGTGCGCCGGACGCTCCAAACAATACAGGCTGCCTTCGCCTGGCTTGCGAGCGATCGAGAATGAGTCGATGCCCAGCCCCTTGAGCCGCTCGTTGATGGCGGCCACCGAAGCGTCCACGCCTTCCTGCTTCTTGCGAAGCTCGGTGAGAGACCCAACATGGCCTGCCTCCAGCGTTCCAGCTTTGCTGTCTGCAGCCCTTGTTTCCTCCAACTGCTGCCTGAGCGGAGCAACGCGGGCATCATATGCGCGATAGACCTCGATGCGATCTCGGCACATGTTCTTCCAGAACGCTGCTCGGATTGATGTGCGTTCGGCTGCCTTGTTCTGGATTCGCTGATTAAAGGTGCCAATGCGGGAGTTGAGCGCGGACAGGGAGTCCAGCAGTGGTTGCGTGTCGATGAGAGCAATCTCCACCGGTTCCGAGGGGGTGACCTGCTTTAGCCGCATTGTGGCTACGTTCGCCTTCAAAAGGGCATGCATTGAATCCCACGTCGCTTTCAGGTCGGCTTCTTCAGATAGCGGTTCTGACAGAGCTTTTTCTACCGCTGGCTCCAGCGTCTGAATGGCGGCTTCGTAAGCGATGATGCGCGCATCGATAAGGTCGATTTTCTGTTGACGGTCTCCGTCCAGGAGCTTGGCCAAGTCATCAAGAAAGCCGTGGGGGAGTCCCTGCTGGCAAAACGGGCATTGATCGTCGTGCGCGAATGCACGGCCCTTGCTCACCCAGTCGCCGTTGCCTAGCTTCTCCACGAGGGGTGCAAGGCGACTCTCGCCTGATACTTCAATGCGCTCTTGCCAGATGGCGTCCTGCTCGATAGCCCGGAATGCGCCCAATGCAAAGTGGTGGGTGCTTTTCGACGTCTCATCCCCTGAAATATCAGCCAAGCGTTTGGCCAAGCTGTCGAGTCCTTCCAAAGTCTCGTCGTCCGGCGTTTCATGCTTGCGCAGGTCATCGAAGAACTTCTGCGCGCCGCGGCCATATCCAGTAAGAAAGTTGTCGAATACGCCTTTGTCATTGGCCTTGTAGGTAACCCACACAGAGTCTTTGGCATCATTCAGCGCGGTTTCGAGCTCTCCGTTGATGCGCCCGATATCTCGTTGTGCGGTCTCGCGTAGGCTTCGGACTTCCTGAAGCGAGCGCTCGTGCTCTTCAATCTGCTTTTGGGTATCGGTGTCCAACTCGCCGATGGTGAATATGCCGGGCATGCCCTCCGCTTCGCCGATCACCGATTGCACGAAGTGGTGGTTGTAGACAAGATAACGGAAGGGGCCGCCTTGCGTCGTCTCTACCCGGCATGCATGAAACCCGCCATCTCCAAGGCTGCGGCCATGGATCACCTCACCAATCGCCGTCTTTCCGGCTCCGTTAAGGCCGTAGAAGAAAACTGGCTTCTGTGTCGTCGTCTCAAGCGCGATGTTGACAGGGCTTGTCGGATGAAAGCTCTTGTAGCCTTGGATGACGATGCCTTTGATCATGACTGTTCCCCTCCCATAGGAACCCTGACGGCGTTAAAAATCATGCCCAACCGGATTCCAAGCCGAGAGTACTGTGTCCGCCTTTACAGTGCGGCCACCATCTTCTCTTAGCCGAAGTGGTCAGTCAGGTCGGATTCTGAGCCCCTCAATCTCCTGTCGCACCTGCTCCAAAAGCTCGTCGAGTTGCTGCGTGCTCTCACCAGCATACGCAAGCGTCAGCAGCGTGAGCGGATGGACTTCCATCACCTCGCACAGCTCGGCCAGCTTGCTGATGGTCGGGCTTTTCAGATCGCGCTCCAGCGTACTCATGTAGGTACGGCTCGACACGTCGGAGAACGCTTCCTGGCTCAAGCCACGCGCTTTCCTGACCGTCTTCAATGCCTTCGCCAACGAGTACGCTGCCGCCACCTATGGTTTCCTCGCAAAAACCAAGATGACAGCCCATTGCGCCCTATAGAGCTACAATCTATAGTGTTCATTTTGTGTTGTTCTACGCTTTCGTGCCTTTACGGAAATCCACATCTGCGGATGGCTCCAAATCCAGGGAACCGCATTCGTGTCTTTACTGACCTGCACTATCCCGCTTCTGCGTTTCCGTGCATGTACGGATTCGACGGCTTGCGCCTTCGTGCTTTCCGACGAAAGTACGCATCCGCTTCGCCGGTTCCGCGCCTTGCTGGAAAGCCTCATCCCTGCATCGTCGGATTCGTGGAAATACCGGCCATGACCCCATCGCTCATCACCGCCGAACAGCGTGCGCAACTGCTCGCCGTCGGCGAAGCACGCGCCGCCAGTCAGGGCATCGACCCGCTGCCGTCGGTTCGGTTGTTTACCCCGGACGCGCACGCGACCTGGCTGCTGGCGTCGCTCGATCCTGCGGACGGCGACACCTGCTGGGGGTTGATTGACCTGGGTATCGGCCTGCCGGCGCTAGGGACGGTGAAGCTGTCGGATCTGGCGTCCATCGTCGGGCCACGCAAGCGGCCGGTGATGCGTGATCGCTACTTTCAGGCGACGCGGCCGCTGTCGGATTATGTCCGGCTGGCGCAGGAAAACGGCTCGATCACGGACTGACGCAGGCCCGCACAGCGAGGCCAAGCGGGGCGCACTATGACTATTTCAGTCTTACCCAAGACCTGTCCGGTCTGAAACCGCACTCTTGCGCCAAAGCGGAATCACTCTGCTGCAAACAGTCAAGGTCTTCGGCGCGGATTGCGGCACGGTGTCCGATGCTGACCGCCAATTCCTGGCGATGCAGCCGTCGCATTCAGACGATTTTCGCAATGCACCGGAGCCAATCAGTCTTGACACCCGCAGCAGCACCTTACCCGACCATGACGACACTTTGATGTTGAAACGATAGCTCCCGCACCATGAAAACCGTGGCGACGTTCCTGCTGACCGTCAGGAGGCATCGTCATGGCCGACCCGAGCGTTGAACACTGGTATCCGACCGCCGCGTATCTCTACACGCTGCACCTTGATGGCCCCGCGCTGGCCTGGGAATACCTGCGCCGCCACCCCGACTACCGCCGCGACTGGCTGCGCCGTCGCCGTCGGCCGGAGGCGGCGCACGCCTGGGGGCTTCGCCTGCTGGAAGATCCTGCCCTGGACGCGCGCGACGCGCATCCGATCTGGTTCCCCGATGCCGACACAGTGGTTCAGCTCTACCCGGATGCCGACCCGCCACCCGATGCGTTGGCCTTCGAGTTCTGGCGCATTCCCGGCCAGAAGCATCTGATCCACGATGGCAAGCGCCTGGTGGTGCTGGCACGCTGGCCGGGGTGCTGCCTGCGGCTGGTGATCGCTCCCGGCCTGGAGGATGGCATGGCCTACGCCTATGCCAGCCGCGCCTGCGCCACACCTTGCGTCCGCTATCAGGCACTGGCGGCCGAGCTGGACAAGCTGGCCACCGCTGGCGACGCCTTACCCGCGGGAATGGCACGGCCAAGACCGACACTCGCCACATTGCTGGAGTTGAACACGCTCCAGGCGCTCGACGGCACCCTGGCGGGCGCGTCCTTGCGCGACATGGCCGAAGGGCTGTTCGGCGCCGATGCGGTCGCGAACGACTGGCACGCGGACAGCGCGTTGCGCGCCCGCGTTCGCCGGCTGGTGCGCCGGGGCGATGCGCTGATGCGCGGCGGCTATCGCCGCCTGGCACAGCTTCCGTCCGTTGCACAGGGACGCGCTGCATCCCCTGCAAAACGTCCCTGAGCAGGAAGCCTTGCTTTCTTGAGACTGCCTCCATCCGGCCGCGCTGTGTGGCCGGGCCTTGCCGACCGATGGAGGTTCACACCATGCGACCCGCACCCTTGCGGCCTGCCGCCGCTGCTGTCGCTGCGCCCGCGCAGCCCCAACGCTACCTGACCAACGACGAAGCCGCCGAGTATCTGCGCCTGTCGCCGCGCACGCTCGAAAAGCAGCGCGTGATCGGCGGCGGCCCGAAGTTCCGCAAGTTCGGCCGCCGCGTCATGTACGCCGTGGCCGACCTCGATGCCTGGGCCGACCAGCGCAGCTACGAGGCCACGTCCGACCCGGAATACGCCGAACGCCACGCGGGCGACTACCGTGATGGCCGCTGATCGTTGGCTTGCCGGTGGCTGCCGTCATGTCCAGCCCACGGCAGGAGCGCGAACAGCTCGATCTGTTCCGTGCCTTGCCCGGCGACATGGCGCCGCGCGACAGCCAGGACTTGATGGCCTTTCCGTTCTTCTCGCTGGCGAAGTCGCGGCGCACGGCGCCGATCGACTTCCGCAGCGGGAACATCACCATCCGCGTGGAAGGCACGGCCGAGCATGGCATCGCCACGATATGGGACGCCGACGTGTTGATTTGGGCGGCCTCGCAGATCGTGGAAGCGCGCGACGCAGGCATTCGCCCGTCGCGCTTGATACACGCCACCCCATACGAAATCCTGCGCTTCATCGGGCGCGGCACGTCCCTCAACGACTACCAGCGCCTGAAAGCCGCGCTCGACCGGCTGCAATCGACCAGCGTGGCGACTTCCATCCGCGAAACCACCGGGCGGCGCTTGCACCGCTTTTCGTGGGTGAACGAATGGCGCGAGCTGGCCGACGCCAGCGGCACGCCATTGGGCATCGAGCTGATCCTGCCGGACTGGTTCTATGCCGGTGTGCTCGACGCCGCCCTGGTGCTGACCATCGACCCAGCCTATTTCCGCTTGAAGGGCGGCATCGAGCGCTGGCTGTACCGCCTGGTGCGCAAGCACGGCGGGCGGCAGGAACACGGCTGGCAATTCGACTTCCGGCACCTGCACCGCAAGTCGGGCAGCGCGGCGCGCTTCTCGGACTTCGCCTACGACCTGCGCGTGCTGGTCGCGCGTCAGTCGCTGCCCGGCTACGTCCTGGGCATCGAGCCGATGCCGGGCGAAAGGCTGGAACTGCTGACCTTCCGGCCCGTGCCGTCCACGGCACGGGGATAACTGCGGGAAAAGCTGTGGACGGCCTCGTGCTATCAGGAGTGCCGGGTATCGTGCTATCGGGAGTACGCCTATCGTGCTATCAGGAGTACGAAAACGCCGAAAAGCCAGTAACGGCGCGGATTTGCGTCCCCTCTAACTTACCTAACTATAAATCTCTAACTTTTAGTAGAAGCGCGCCGTTTCGGTGGACAACCGCGAAACGGCACGGCCAGGCCGGCTTTCCAGCAAGGAGGGCCGCGCCATGATCTTCGCGTTTCTCAACCAGAAAGGCGGCGTCGGCAAGACCACGCTCGCCACCCACATCGCGGGCGAGCTGGCGATGCGCGGTCTGCACGTCATCCTGCTGGACGCCGATCCGCAGGGTTCCTCGCTGGACTGGACGCAACGCAGAAGCCAGCAGGGCTTGCCACGGCTGTTCAGCGCCGTGGGCCTCGCCCGCGAAACGCTGCATCAGGAAGCGCCGGAGCTGGCCCGCCGCGCCGATCACGTCATCATCGACGGCCCGCCGCGCATCGCCGCCCTGGCGCGCTCCGCGCTGCTGGCGGCTGAGCGCGTGCTCATTCCCGTGCAGCCCAGCCCGTATGACCTGTGGGCCAGCGCCGAGATGGTGGCGCTGATCCGTGAGGCGCAGGTGTTCCGGCCTGCGCTGCGCGCGGCCTTCGTCATCAACCGGCGCGTCAGTACCACCATCATCGGCAGGGAAGCACGGCAATCGCTGGCCGAACAGCCGCTGCCGGCGCTGCGCAGCGAAGTGCGCCAACGCATCGTCTTCGCCGACAGCGTGGCCGCTGGCCGGCTCGCCCGCGAGACAGCGCCCGACAGCGCCGCCGCACGCGAGATCGCCGTTCTCACCGATGAACTGCTGCGGTGGCCGACATGAGCCAGCGCAACGGCAAGCGCATCGCCATCGGCGCGCGTCCGCCTGCGAATCCGCATGCCGAGGCGTGGGTTCGCCAGGGCGAGGCCGACGGCATCCAGAAAGGCGACCTCTACACCGCGCGCCTGACCCTCGACATCACGCCCGCGATGCGGGCGCGCATCAAGATCGCCGCCTTCGGCCAGGGCGTGACCGTGGCCGAACTGCTGCGCGCTTTGCTGGAACGGGAGTTTCCCGAGAACCGCACGGAGAACCTGCCATGAACGCATCCGCTGCACCCGCCGCGAACGCGGCCACGGCTGCCGCATCGCCTCCGGCTGCGCCGTCGCTCGCGTTATTCGCCGGCCAAGCCGGCAACGTGCCGCTGACCCGTGTATCGCTGGCCTACATCGAACCGCGCTTCAAGCTCTACCTGCGCTTCGGCGAACCGGCGCGCACGCTCCAGCTCGACCGCTGGCGGCGCTGCGCGGTGTTCCTGCCGGGCGCGACGTTCTGCCGCATCCGCTGGCAGGCCAACGACTACGGCACGATCCGCTGGCAGCTCATGGCGATGCAGGCTGGCACCCCGCTAGATGCCTTGCAGCGCATCCCCGGCGTGCGGCCCGGCGCGCGCCTGCTGCTGCACGCCGAAGGCGAGAACTCGGTGCGTGCCGTACTGGAACGCATCGACGCCATCGAGGCGCTGGGCATCGCCCCGTCTGCCATCTCGCCTGCGTACTGGCGCACGCTGGGCAACCGTCTCGCGGCGCGCCTGCCGCTGCCCGATTACACCGCCGAGCGGCACGCCGCCTGGCTGGTCGGAAGGACACTCTCATGACCATCATTTCCACGACCGGCCCCGCGCCGCGTCCTCGCTCGCGCCTGTGCGCTCGCATACTGCTGGCGGGCTTCGCCGCCGTCGGCCTCGCTGCGCTGGCCTGGGCCGCGTTCGTGCAACCGCTGCCGCGCCTGATCTACAACCCGTCCGACAGCGTTCCGGTCGGCTGGTATCGCGTGCAGCCGCTTGACCATCGGGCCGCCTCGCTGCCGGTCGGCAGCATCGTCCTGACCCGATTGCCTGCCAACGCTGCTGCGCTCGCTGCGCAGCGCGGCTACCTGCCTGCTCACGTTCCGCTGCTCAAACGTGTGGGCGCGGTCGCGCCGCAACACGTCTGCATCGTCGCCGGTCAGGTTCGCATCGACGGCGTGCCTGCGGCCGCCGCGCTGCCTGTCGATCGGCTGGGCCGGCCGCTGCCATCTTGGCCGCATTGCCGTCCGCTGGCCGAGGGCGAGCTGTTCCTGTTGAGCGTGACCAATCCGGCATCGTTCGACAGCCGGTACTTCGGGCCGGTCAGCGCACCCGCCGTGATCGGCGTCGCGCACCCGCTCTGGTTGGAGACACGCCCATGATGGCCGCCGATTCGCTGCACGCTGCCGTGCCTCTCATCGTGCCATCGGGCGTGCCGTTCCGGCTGCTGCCGCCGCGTCGTCGCGCGTACAGCGCGGGCGCATCCGCGCCGCACCTCGCGCAACATCCGGCGCAGCCGTCCAACGTGCAGGCGTCTTGCCTCGAACGCGCCCGGCCTGCGGCCATTGGCGTGTTCGCCGGCGGGCTGGCTGCAAGCAGCACAGCGCCGCCGGGCCGCCGACGCCCGGAGCGACAGCGAAGGGCAAAGGCGGAAGGCAAGACAAAAGGACGCGGCACCGGGCCGCGTCGAAAGCCAGTCTGCACATGGGGGTGGCGCGGCACGGAGCGGCTTCGCCGCCGTGCCGCTTGGGGCGCGAAGCCCGCGCCGATGCGGGCATGTCTGCGTGCTTCGCACGACCGGACATGCCAGGGCTTGCAGGGAACGCAGCCATGACCGACCGCCGCGACGACGATTTCCGCATCCGCCCCAGCGCCCCGAAGAACGGGGGCCAGGGCTTCGTCTCCAAGGTGCTCAAGCAGGCAGGCAAGGCAAGCAGCGGCAAGTCCTCAGTGCGCCGTCCTGGGACGGCTGGCGGCATCGGGAGGGGCACAGGCCAGCGGCCCGGCTCACGCTTGGGGCGCGGCCACACGGCGGCGCGCTTCGCCGGGGCGAAGCTGACGCCCATGTCGCGGCGCGTGACCATCAAGACGCTGCTGGTCAACCAGCGCCAAGCCAGCCCGCAGTCGCTCGCCAAGCACCTGCGCTACATCGAGCGCGATGGCGTGGGCCGCGATGGCGAGCCGGGCCAAGCCTACGGGCCGCAGACCGATGCTGCCGACCTCGACGCCTTCAAGGAACGCTGCGCCGACGACCGGCACCATTTCCGCTTCATCCTCTCGCCGGAGGACGGCGCCGAGCTGGAAGACCTGCGCACCTACACGCGGCACCTCATGGGCCGCATGGAAGCCGACCTGGGCACGGGCCTCGATTGGGTGGCCGTCAACCACTGGAACACCGACAACCCGCACACGCACATCGTCGTGCGCGGACACGACGACACCGGCAAAGACCTCATCATCGCGGGCGACTACATCGCCGATGGCTTCCGCCATCGCGCCGCCGAACTGGCGACCGAATGGCTGGGGCCGCGCACCGAGCTGGAGATCCAGCAGACCTTGCAGCGCGAGGTGGAGCAAGAGCGATGGACGAGCTTGGATCGCACGCTCAAACGCGAGTTGGGCGACGATGGCTTGGTGCATGTCGAACGCCTCAACGAGCCGAGATTGCAACGCCAGCGCCTGCTGCTGATCGGCCGCCTGCAACGCTTGCAGCGCCTGGGCCTGGCCGACGAGATGCAGCCAGGCACCTGGGCCGTCCATGCTGATGTCGAAAAGACGCTACGCGCCCTGGGCGAGCGTGGCGACATCATCCGCACCATGCAGCGGGCCATGCGCGGCGAGCCGCGCGAACTGGCGGTGTTCGAGCCGGGCGATGATGGCCGAACCATCCTCGGCTGCGTGGCCGCGAAGGGGCTGGCCGACGAGCTACGCGACCGAGGCTATCTGGTCATCGACGGGGTGGACGGCAAAGCCCACTACGTTGCGCTCAACGCCCGCGACGAGCTGGCGAACTATCCGACCGGCGCCGTGGTGGAGGTGAAGGGATCGGCCGACGTGCGTGCGGCCGACCGCAACATCGCCGCGCTGGCGAGCGATGGCCTGTACCGCACCGACCACCACCTCGCCATCGCGCAGGGTCAGGCCGTGCCGGGCCGCGATCCGCAGGAAGTCGTCGCCGCCCATGTCCGCCGGCTCGAAGCCCTGCGCCGAGCCGGCATCGTGGAACGTGTCGCCGAAGGTCTATGGAAGGTGCCGGACAACCTGCCCGAGCAGGGCCGTCAGTACGACGCGCAACGCCTGGGCGGCGTGGCCGTGGAACTGAAATCGCACCTACCCATCGAGCGACAGGCCCGCGTGATCAGCGCCACCTGGCTCGACCAGCAGTTGATCGGCGGCGGCTCGGGCCTGGGCGACCTGGGCTTTGGTGGCGAGACCAAGCAGGCGATGCAGCAGCGCGCCGACTTCCTGGCCGAACAGGGGCTGGCAGAGCGGCGTGGGCAGCGCGTGATCCTCGCCCGGAACCTGCTGGGCACGCTGCGCAATCGGGAACTGGCGCAAGCCGCCAAGGACATTGCCGCCGAAACCAGCCTGGAACATCGCCCCGTGGCTGATGGACAGCGCGTGGCCGGCATCTACCGGCGCTCCGTCATGCTCGCCAGCGGACGCTACGCGATGCTCGATGACGGCATGGGTTTCAGCTTGGTGCCGTGGAGGCCAGTCATCGAGCAGCGCCTAGGGCAGCAAATCGCCGCCACGATACGTGGCGGCGGGGTGTCATGGGAAATAGGCCGATCGAAGCTGCCTTCAATCGGATAGCGCCTTGAAGGCGGTCAAATGTCGAGCCGTCGTTCGCTCATCCACTTGACCATCGCCGGGTCACGGTGCGAGAAGAAACTGCTTTGGCCGGTTTCCAGCGTAGCGATCCTCTCCACGTCGGATTCATCGAGGTCGAAGTCGAAGATGTGCAGGTTTTCCTCCATCCGCTCTTTGCGCACCGACTTGGCCAAGGCCACGATGCCTCGATGCGTGAGCCAGCGCAGCACTACCTGGCCGACCGACTTGCCGTACTTGCGTCCAATATCGACCAGTACCTCGTTCTGGAAAAGATTGTTGCGCCCCTCCGCAAAGGGTGCCCATGCTTCCGGTTGCACGCCGCTTTCTCGCATGAAGGCCACGGCCTCCTCTTGCTGGAGGAACGGATTGACTTCAACCTGATTGGCAGCCGGCGCAACGTCGTTGAAACCGATGATGTCCATCAGCCTGTCGGGATGGAAGTTGCTGACGCCGATCGCGCGCACCTTGCCCGCCTTCAGCGCATCTTCCATAGCACGCCAGGAACCATGCACGTCACCGAACGGCTGGTGGATCAGGTAAAGATCCAGATAGTCCAGTTGCAGCCGGCGTAGCGACTTGTCGATGGCCTGCTGGGTGTGCTCGTAGCCGGTATCTTGCACCCACAGCTTTGTGGTGACGAACAGATCGGTACGCGGCACGCCTGCCTGTTTGATGCCCCGGCCTACCGCTTCCTCGTTCAAGTAGGAGGCGGCCGTGTCGATCAGCCGGTAGCCGGCGCCTATGGCATCGACCACGCAGCGTTCACATTCTTGGGCATCGGCAATCTGGAAGACGCCGAAGCCCAGGATAGGCATCACGACGCCGTTGTTCAGTGTGACTTGTTGCATGATCTTGTCCTGTTCACTGGAAGGGATGGCTGCTGGAAAATTCGTTGGTTCTTGCGGCAATGGCCCGCTTGGAAAAGTGGGCGTCGCAACCTGCGCGCCTTCTATCCAACAGCGACTCCCTTGAGCCAGTCCGTCACACGTTCCATTGTCCGCCGCTCGGGGTCGGCCTCCATCAAGAACCCGTCCAGCCTACGCGCCTTCGGCGCATGGCTGGCGAGGACGGACTTGGTGTTGCCCAGTCCGTAGCCCCCATGAGTGACGAACGGGATCAACACCTTGTCGGACAGGTCATGCGCCGCCAGGAATGATCGGGTCACGGGCGGCGGCGTTTCGCCCCAAATTGGAAAGCCGAGGAACACGGTGTCGTAGCTGGCGATGTTGTCCACCCTGGATGCCAGGGCAGGCTCGTAGCCGCTGTCGCGCTCCTTGCGCGCCTGTTCGACCGTCTCCAGATAGTCCTCCGGGTAGGCTTTGGCAGGCAGTATCTCGAACAGGTCGGTACGCCGGGCACGATGGATCAACCCGGCAACGACGCGCGTGTTGCCCGACCGAGAAAAATAGGCCACCAGCGTCTTGGAGCCTAGGCGGCGGTCGTCGCCCCCGCGCGTTGCGGCTTGGGTGGTGCCGCCGATGCCGAATGGTAGAGCTGCGAGTGCTGTCATCACCGTGCGCCTCGTCGAGTCGTAGTCGGGCATGCTTGCCTTCCTTTCTGTCAGTGGCCCCAGCCTGACTTGTGGGCCTGCGAATAGCGGTCGCCTTCGAGCTTGACCGAGGACACGGCAGCGCGAATCTCGCTTAGGTCATCAGCAGTCAGCAGCACGTCGGCTGCGCCGACGTTCTCGTCCAGCCGGTGCAGCTTTGTCGTGCCAGGAATAGGGACGATCCAAGGCTTCTGCGCGAGAAGCCAGGCGAGCGCCAACTGCGCGCGGCTGATTCGATGACGTGCTGCGATGCTGCCCAGCAGTTCCACGAGGGCAAGATTCGTATGTCTGGCTTCTTCCGAGAAGCGAGGGACGGTGCTGCGAAAGTCTCCGGCGTCGAACTTGGTGCTCTCGTCGATTGTTCCGGTCAGGAAACCCTTGCCGAGCGGGGCGAACGGTACGAAGCCGATGCCTAATTCTTCCAATGTTGGCAATATGTCCGCCTCGGGTTCACGCCACCACAGCGAATACTCGCTCTGCAAGGCGGTCACGGGCTGGACGGCGTGTGCCCGCCGAATCGTCTGCGCGCCGGCTTCTGACAAGCCGAAATGCCGAACCTTGCCCTGCGCAATCAAATCCGAGACTGCGCCGGCAACGTCCTCAATCGGCACATTCGGATCGACGCGGTGTTGGTACAGCAGGTCGATCATGTCTGTGCGCAGCCGCTTCAAGGAAGCGTCCACGGATCTCCGGATGTGCTCTGGCCGACTGTTGAGTGTCTTTAGATCATCCGGGCTGGACAGGTCGAAGCCGAACTTCGTGGCGATGACAACCTTGTCGCGCATCGGCGCAAGCGCCTCACCAACGACTTCCTCATTGATGAAGGGGCCGTAGATCTGCGCCGTATCGAAGAACGTGATGCCGCGCTCGAAGGCGCTCCGAATGAGCTGGATCGCGGTCGTCCGTTCTATTGCCGAACCGTACCCGTGGCTCAACCCCATGCAGCCCAGGCCGAGAGCCGAGACTTGCAGATTTCCGAGTGTGCGCTGTTGCATTGATGTTCCCTGGTTCAATAGGGAAGTCGCCTGATTCCACCCCAGCAAATGCGGTGTCGATCAAAGCTGGAAGCGGGCCGCAGATGTGACACAGCCGACTGGGCGGCGATTTCCGTTCGTCCATCGCCAAGGACAAGCCGAGAGCATCGCCCGTGGCGGACGACTTCAATGTATTCACTTTCCGAGCATCTGATTAGATGCTAAATTCGGCAAATACTTGTGAAACGGATTCATCAATGCCACGCGACAGCTACAACGACTTGCTCGCCTTCATCCAGGTGGCGCAACAAGGCGGCTTCACGCGGGCGGCTGCGCATATGGGTGTGTCTCCTTCCGCGCTCAGCCACGCGATCCGCACGCTTGAAGCACGCCTGGACGTTCGCCTGCTGACACGCACCACGCGCAGCGTTTCCACGACGGAGGCCGGCGACCGTCTGCTGGCCAGCGTCGCCCCGCACTTCGAGGACATTGATGCCGAACTGGCGGCCGTCAGCGAGTTGCGCAAGAAGCCCTCGGGCATTGTTCGCATCACGGCCTCCGAGTATCCGGCCACCTATCTCATCTGGCCCAAGCTCTCCAAGGTTCTGCCTGAGTACCCTGACATCACCGTCGAAGTCGCGGTGGACTACAACCGTACTGACATCGTTTCGGAACGCTTTGATGCGGGCGTCCGGCTGGGCGACGAGATCAATAAAGACATGATCGCCGTGCGCATCAGTGCCGACCAGCGCATCGCGGTCGTCGGTTCGCCGTCCTACTTTGCCAACCGGGCCAAGCCAAAAAAGCCCGAAGATCTGGCTGAGCACAACTGCATCAACCTACGGCTTCCTACGCATGGAGGCTTGCTGCCCTGGGATTTTCAGAAAGGCAAGAAATCCCTAAAAGTCCGAGTGACGGGCCAATGGATCTACAACAGCGTCGGCCCGATCCTCAGAGCCGCAGTCGCCGGGCATGGACTGGCGTTCCTGCCGGAAGACATGGTGCTAGAGCATCTGGCAAAAGGCGAACTGACCCGTGCGCTGGAAGATTGGTGCCAACCGTACTCCGGCTACCACCTCTATTACCCGAGTCGTCGCCAAAGCTCCGGGGCGCTGGCGGTCGTGGTTGAAGCAATACGCTATCAAGCGCCGCAAGGTCGCGGCAAAAGATCCAGAGCCAAGCCTTAACTTCTGACCGCACGCCAAGCGGGAAACCGGCGCTACACGGGGCTTGCCGTCCCACCCCGACCAGATTGATGAATTTATTTCACAAGGCTTTGCCGATTTCTGCATCTTATCGCGCGCCTCTATCCCGATTAGATTCATAGGGCAAGTGCTCTGCACTCCTGTAGCGGCAGGCGGGTCGCCCCCAGCCGTTGAGTGGTGCGTTCATCTCGAAGCCCGTCTAACCACGATTTCAGCATAGGGCTTTGCTCGCCGCGCGCTCTTTGCGATGAGCCAGTCTATGGACGTGGGCATCAACGAGATCCCGCACCGCTCTACGACGCAAGAGCTGTGACAAGCCCGAAAGAAAGGAGTCCGCCCCGTGAAGAAGTCTCTCTTAGGAATCGCCATGTGTACCGCCACTTCGTTCGTCAGTGCCGCAGAACCGCAGGGTCAAGCCGGAGCGCCGAGCCAGCAGATCACACGTGCAGGCGAGCAAGCGCCGACATACGGCTCGGCCGATTACTTCACAGGGCGCGTGAGGGTCGATCCCCTGTTCGCGCCCAACGAGAGTATCAACGCATCGGGCGCCTATGTGACTTTCGAGCCGGGCGCGCGCTCCGCCTGGCACACCCATCCTGCGGGACAGCGCCTGGTCGTGACCTCGGGCGTGGGGCTGACGCAGGAATGGGGCAAGCCGGTGCAAGTGATCCGTCAAGGCGATGTGGTGTGGTGCCCGCCCGGTGTGAAGCATTGGCACGGCGCTACGCCAAGTTCGGCGATGACGCACTTGGCCGTGGGCAGTTCCGTGGATGGCAAGTCCGTGACCTGGATGGAGAAAGTGACCGATGAGCAATACAACGCCCGCTAAGCGTGGCAGCGCCTTGGCAGCGGCTGCCGTTGCCCTAAGTCTCGGCCTTGCAGCCGTATCCGCCAACGCTCAGAACACGAAGGAGCCGCAAGCCGTGACCAGCTCGCAAATCCGCTCCGACTCCCTTTCCGCCAAGCAGCAGTCGATTCCTCTGATTGCCGCTGCTATGGTCGCGAGCGACATGCCCAAGCTCAACGCTGCCCTGAACGAAGGGCTGGATGCTGGGTTGACGATCAGCGAGGCCAGAGAAGTCCTCGTGCAGCTCTACGCCTACGCTGGCTTTCCCAAGAGCCTCAACGCGCTGGGGGAGTTAGTGAAGGTCTTGGAAGCGCGCCAGCAGCGCGGCGTTCAGGATGCGCCGGGGCGCGAACCTAGCCGCGCCATTCCAAGTGGCGACGAACTGCGCGCAGTCGGCGAGGCCAATCAGACCAAGATTTCCGGCGGGCCAGTCAAGAATGCGGTGACGGACTTCGCGCCGGTCATCAACCAGTACCTCCAGGCGCACCTGTTCGGCGCCATCTTCGAGCGTGACAACCTCGACTGGCAAAGCCGCGAATTAGCCACTGTTGGGGCGCTGGCCGCAATGCCCGGCGTAGAGGCGCAGTTGCGCTCGCATATGCGCGCCAGTTTGCGCGTGGGCCTGACGGCTACGCAATTGCGTCAGTTGACTCAGGTACTGGCCGAGCGCGGCGACGCGCAGGCGGCGAAGCGGGCGAGCGAGGCACTGACACAGGCACTCGCCGCTGCATCGGGAGGATGAACATGAACATTGCCAAGGCGCTACTCACCATCATGACGCTGACCTCGCTTGCAGCCTGCACAACCCTTCCCGGCGGCTCCAGCAGTTCCACCGACCCCCTGGTGATTCAGACGCAGGGCAGTTTTGCTGTCGGCGGGAAAGTGGTGAGCACTCCCGGCACTTACAACAACAACAATCCAACCGCAGCCGGCCAGACCATCCACGGCGATCACCTCTACGCCTTCTATCAAGTACCTCAGAACCCCAAGCCGTTGCCCATCGTCATGCTGCATGGCGCGTTCCAATCCGCGCGCAGTTGGGAAACCACGTCGGATGGCCGCGAAGGCTTCCAGACGATCTTCCTGCGCCGGGGCTTCCCGGTCTATCTCGTCGATCAACCGCGTCGTGGTCGTGCTGGCAATAGCACCGTGGCGGCGACGATCGAACCTACGCCGTTCGATCAGCTCTTTTTCGATCAATTCCGCATCGGAAAGTGGCCGAACTACTTTGACAACGTGCAGTTCGACCGCAAGCCCGAAACGTTGGATCAGTTTCTTCGTTCAGTCACCCCGAACACCGGCCCCTACGATGCCGGCGTAATCGCTGACGCGATGGCTGCCCTGTTCGACAAGACGGGGCCGGGCATCCTCTTTTCGCACTCGCAGGCTGGCGGGCCGGGCTGGCTGACGGCGATCAAGAGCGAGAACGTCAAGGGAATCGTTGCTCTCGAACCAGGCAGCGGATTCATCTTCCCCGAGGGAGAGATGCCAGTGGCGATGCCCAGCGCAGCGGGGACGTTGACGCCGGAGTCGGTGCCGCTGGCGGACTTCAAGAAGCTCACTCGCATCCCCATCGTCATCTATTACGGCGACAACTTTCCTGTCGAACCCACCGCAGAACGTGGACAGGACAACTGGCGCGTGCGCCTGGCTATGGCCCGGCTTTGGGTCGCCGCCATCAACAAGCATGGCGGTGACGCGCAACTGGTGCATCTGCCGGAAATCGGCATCCGAGGCAACACGCACTTTCTGATGTCCGACCTCAACAACGTCCAGATCGCCGATCTTGTGTCGAAGTTTTTGGCTGAGAAAAGGCTGGACTGACTAACCCATACCTGAAAGACCCTGATATGAAGACACCTCCTGCCGATCAGACCCGTCGCCGCCTCCTGGCCGCTGCCGCCACTTTGGGCGTCGCCCCGTGGCTGCTGTCCGCCTGCGCACAGACGACCGGCGCTTCAAGCGTCGTGGCTGACAAGCCCGCATCTGCTACCCGCCGACGCCTGGGGCCTTTCGATGTGTACCCCATCGGCCTTGGAGTGCAGTGGCACCCCAGCGGCCCGCAAGGTGTCGTTGACCTGTACTCCAGCAGCACCAGCCGGCAAGGTGGCGTCGCGCTCATTCGCCGCGCAGTGGACTTAGGCGTCACGCTGTTCGACACCGCCGAGGTCTATGGCCCCTTCATGTCCGAGGAACTCCTTGGCGAAGCGTTGCAAGGCAGCCTGCGTGATCGTGTCGTCGTCTCAACCAAGTTCGGGTTCGACGTTGACCCGGTGACGGGTCAGCGTCGCGGTGGTGTGAACAGCCGCCCCGAACACATCCGTCAAGCCGTCGAAGCCCAACTACGGCGTCTGCGCACCGACCGCATCGACCTGCTGTACCAGCACCGCGTCGATCCGAACGTGCCAATCGAGGATGTGGCCGGCACGATCAAGGATCTGGTCAGGCAAGGCAAGGTGCTGCACTACGGCTTGTCCGAGCCGGGGCTACAGACCGTCCGCCGCGCGCACCGGGAACATCCCGTGGCCGTGATCCAGAATGAATACTCGATGCTGTACCGCGGCCCCGAAGCTCAGGTTCTTCCGCTGTGCGAGGAACTTGGCATCGGCTTTGTGCCGTGGAGTCCGTTGGGCATGGGCTTCCTGGCCGGCACCGTCAACGCCGCAAGCCGCTTCGAGAAGCAGGACTTCCGTGCAAGCGTCCCGCGTTTCGCGCCTGATGTACTGCCGGCCAATATGGCGCTCGCCGATCTGGTCAAAACATGGGCGAGCCGCAAGAACGTCACACCGGCCCAGCTTTCACTCGCCTGGCTGACCGCACAGAAGCCGTGGATCGTGCCCATTCCGGGCACCACGAACCCGGCCCATCTGGAGGAGAACGTGGCCGCTGCCTCGATTTCCTTCAGCGTCGCCGAGTTGAAGGAACTGAACGCGGCCGTGGCAGCCATTCCGATCCAGGGCGAGCGTCTTTCGCCGGCAGTTCTGTCGGCAACGGGTGTCGAAGCACCTCCGAAACGATGACGCGCCCCCACATCCATCGTTCGCAACGAAATAGAAGGAAGCCCATATGAGTAGTGAAGTCTTCAACAGAACCCGGCGCGAGTTCCTGGGAGCCTCCGCGCTTGTTCTTTCAGGTGCAGTGTTAGGAGTTGCCGCTATGACCACATCCACCGCTGCTGTCGCAGCCGACTACAAGAAGAATCCGTTTACGCTGGTTTACGAAGGCGCGATCACGAGGAACGAGCCGGGCAAGGTCAACATCCACCCGGTCAACTATGATCTCAACGGCCTGAAGATTGCCGCAAACGTCTATACCCCGGCCAACTACGATCCGAAGAAGAAATATGCCGCGATCGTTGTTGCTCACCCCAATGGTGGGGTAAAGGAACAGACCTCTGGACTGCATGCCGAGCGCCTGGCCGAACTGGGCTACATCACCATTGCGATGGATGCCGCGTATCAGGGCAGCAGCGGTGGCGAGCCACGCAGTACGGACAAGCCGCAGTTCCGCATCGAGGACATCCACGGCGCGGCGGACTTCATCACCCACTATCCGGGTGTCGATGCCGCACGCCTGGGGCTGCTCGGCATTTGCGGCGGTGGCGGATACTCGTTGTCCGCGGCGAAATCCGACAAGCGTTTCAAGGCGGTGGCGACGCTGAGTATGTTCAACTCCGGGCGCGTTCGACGCAACGGTTTCGAGGATTCGCAGTTGAACACGATCCAGCAGCGCCTGAAGCAAGCCTCGGACGCGCGCGCGCAGGAAAAGGCCGGCGGACAGATCCCCTATTCCGGCGACGCCGACATGACCGACGAGCAGATCGCCGCGCTGCCGTTCGAGATGTACCGGCAGGGCTATGAATACTACTGGCGCACTCACGCGCATCCCGGTTCGACCTTCAAGTACACCACGAGCAGCCTGCTCGACCTGATGCGCTGGGACGCTACCGACCAGATCGAACTGATCGATCAGCCTCTGTTGATGATTGCCGGCAGCAAGGCCGACAGCCTTTACATGAGCGAGGAAGCCTTCGCCAAAGCTACCGGCGCCAAGGACAAGGAACTGTTCAAGATCGACGGCGCCACGCATATCGAAACCTACTGGGTTCCCCAGTACGTGGATGCCACGATGAAAAAACTGACGGCGTTCTACGCCAAGACTCTTTGACGCAAGAGCGTGCCATGAAACGAGGGCCAATAGCGGTGAGGTAGCAACGATTCAAGGCCGCGCGTGGGAGGCAGTCATGTTAATGACAAAGCCAACGCCTAAGCATAGCGGGTAGCAGGGAAGTGATGAACTATGGAACTACGTCATTTGCGCTGTTTCCTCGCCGTGGCCGAAGAACTTCACTTCGCCCGCGCTGCCGAGCGACTGCACATTGAGCAGTCGCCACTGTCGCGGGCCATCAAGGAGTTGGAAGAAGAATTGGGTGTGGTGCTGTTTGCGCGCACCACACGCAGCACGCGGCTGACCCGTGCTGGCAAGCTATTCCTGGAACACGTGCGTCGGGTGTTCTCTGCCTTGGAACAGGCACGCGACAGCGTGAAAGCGGCGGCCCACGGCTTCCACGGACAATTGCGCGTGGCATTGTCGGACGGCATCACATCGTCGCGCCTACCGGCTTTGCTTGCGCTATGCCGACAGGAAGAACCCGAGGTTGAAATACGGTTCTTCGAAGTGCCGCTGTCACAGCAGATCAAAGGTCTGCATGACGATCTGTACGACGTGGGGTTTGCGCAGTCCGATGAAGTGGGCGATGGCATCGCCACCATACCTGTCTGGAAAGACACCCTCATCGTGACGGTGCCAGCGCGGCATCCGCTGCTTGCACACAAGCGCATCCCTTTGGAGGAACTGCTGCGCTATCCGCTGGTTCTATGCGATCCACAAGTGTGCGAAGGCCATGCCAAATTCGTCGATCGGGTGCTGCGCCGGGCCGAAATGGAGCCGCTGGTCGCAGAACGGGTCGCTACGTGTGATCTGATGATGGCGTTGGTATCGGCCGGCCTCGGGCTTGGGTTTACGGGTGCCGCGCGCATTGCCGCCAACCCTGACTCGGGCGTGGTGGCCCGACCGCTGGCGTTGCACGTGCCGCCGCTGACAACCTACCTGCTGTACCCCGACGGCGAGCCGTCCGATGTGCTGGCGCGGTTCATTGAGCGCGTGCAGGCCATCGAGTTACCGGAACCCCCAAGGCCCAAGTCGGGCCATCCTTCCGATTTCCTGGAGGAACCTGCGCCATGAAGAAGATCACCCCGTTCTTGCTGGTGGCCGCGTTGACTGCCTGCGGCCAGTCCGAAACGCCTCAGAAGGTCAACCCTTCGGGAGAGAATATCCCAACGGTGGAGGAACTGGCGGCCAACCCCGAACGGCTCAAAGAACTGCGCCAGCAATGCAAGACCGACCGTCCCAAGCTCGGCGACGTGCTGTGCAACAGGGTGGCAGAAGCCACGCGCAAGCGGTTCTATGGCGACGGCGAAACACCTTACACGCCGCCGAAAGAATCGCCGAAGTTCTGACCGTTGGCGGCTCGCCGCCTCGCCTTCATCTTTCTGGACGACACGCCGCAATGCGCCTTCGCTTGCGGCGTTTTTCTTTGGTTCGCCGCTGCACTCATTCTGTCTTTTTGCTCGACCTTTCTGCTTGAAACGGTCTTTGACCAGCACTGACCCGGCACCGATCCTGACGCTCGCGGCACGCCCTTGTGCCGCTTCTTCCATGAGGAAGCAGCGCAGGAGAAATCGGAGGCCAAGTCATGCAAGGGACGAACGTGCTGTTCGGTCAGATCGCCGTCGTGTTCGGCATCGTGATCGCCGGCGTGTGGGGAGCCACACAATGGACAGCAGCCGCCATTGGCTATCAAGTACGCCTTGGCTCGCCCTGGTTCGACTTTCTTGGCACGTCGTTCTACCACCCGTGGAAGCTGTTTGAGTGGTGGTTTTTCTTCGGTGCCTATGCGCCAGAGGTCTTCGACACCGGCGGTGCCATTGCTGGCACCAGCGGCATGGTCGCCGTGGTCGTTGCCATCGCCATGTCGGTCTGGCGCTCGCGCCAGGCACGCCTCGTCACCACCTACGGCTCTGCGCGCTGGGCGAACGCGCAGGACATTCGCAAGGCTGGCCTCACACAGCCTGCCGGCGTGTTCCTCGGCCAGCACGATCGCCAGTACCTGCGGCATGAAGGGCCGGAACACGTCCTGACTTTCGCACCCACGCGCTCGGGCAAGGGCGTGGGCCTGGTTGTGCCGACCTTGTTGAGCTGGCCCGCGTCCGCTGTCATCCACGACATCAAGGGCGAGAACTGGCAGATCACCGCAGGCTGGCGTAGCCGTTTCAGCCACTGCCTGCTGTTCAACCCGACCGATCCAAAGTCGGCAGCCTACAACCCGCTGCTGGAGGTACGGCGCGGCGCGCATGAAGTGCGCGACGTACAGAACATCGCGGACATTCTGGTCGATCCCGAAGGCGCGCTGGAGAAGCGCAACCATTGGGAGAAGACCAGTCATGCGCTGTTGGTCGGCGCCATTCTGCACGTCCTCTACGCGGGCGAGGACAAGACGCTGCGCGGCGTTGCCAACTTCCTGTCCGATCCGGCCAGCCCCTTCGAGCTGACCTTGCACCGCATGATGACCACGCCCCACCTGGGCGATGGGCCGCATCCGGTGGTGGCCTCTGCTGCGCGCGAAGTTCTCAACAAGTCGGACAACGAGCGTTCCGGCGTGCTGTCCACGGCTATGTCGTTCCTGGGCCTGTACCGCGACCCCACGGTGGCCGAAGTCACGTCGCGCTGCGACTGGCGCATCGCCGACCTGATCGCCGCCGAGCATCCGGTGTCGCTGTATCTGGTGGTGCCGCCTTCGGACATTTCGCGGACGAAGCCGCTTATTCGTCTGATCCTCAACCAGATTGGGCGGCGCCTAACAGAATCGCTCGATGGCTCCGACGGCATCGAGCGCCGCCACAAGCTGCTGCTGATGCTCGACGAGTTCCCGGCGCTGGGGCGCCTGGATTTCTTCGAAACGGCCTTGGCCTTCATGGCCGGCTACGGCATCCGCAGCTTCCTCATTGCGCAGTCGCTTAACCAGATCGACAAAGCCTACGGCCAGAACCATTCCATCCTCGACAACTGCCATGTGCGCGTGACGTTCGCCACCAACGACGAACGCACCGCCAAGCGCATCTCCGAGACGCTGGGCACGGCCACCGAGCTGCGCGCGTAGCGCAACTACGCGGGCCACCGGCTCGCGCCGTGGCTGGGCCACCTGATGGTGTCGCGCCAGGAAACCGCGCGCCCGCTGCTGACGCCGGGCGAAGTCATGCAGCTTCCGCCTGACGAGGCCGTGGTGATGGTGTCCAGCGTGGCGCCGATCAAGGCGAAGAAGCTGCGCTACTACGCGGACGCCAATTTCAAGCGTCGCGTGCTGCCACCGCCCACGCTAGCGGACGGGCAGTACGCCGACGCGCCGCCGTCGCGACCCGACGACTGGAGTGGGCTGGCGATTCCGTCCGTGCCCGCTACGCCTGCCACGGCATCCACCGATGGCCTGGAGAACTTGGGTTCGGCCGACGACGGCGGCCCGCGCCGTCAGCCCGAACTCTCCGAAACCGTCGCCTACGACCCCGAGCTGTCCGCGCCCGCGGCCGACCTTGGGCTGCTCGATGACGACGACGACTTGCCGCTTCCCCTTCCTCGCCAGCTCGATCCAGCCATGCAGCGCACGGCCCGGCTGGCTTCCCTCGACCCTAACGACGGAATCGAGCTATGAGCCACTACCGCCTCAACCTGTTCATCCAGCCGGAGCACGCCAAGCGCCTGGACGAGCTGGCCGCCAAGAAAGGCGTGTCCAAGTCGTCCATCGTCGCGGCGGCGCTCGCATCGTGGCTGTCGCCCGATGCCGCTGACCAGCGCGAGGCGGCCATTGCCAAGCGGCTTGATCGCCTGTCGCGCCAGGCCGAGCGCATGGAGCGCGACCAGAACATCGCCATCGAAACGCTGGCGCTGTTCATCCGCTACTACCTGACCGTCAGCACGCCGGTTCCCGAGGCGCACCAAGACGCGGCACGCGCGCAGGGCAAAGCGCGCTTCGAGCAGTTCACCGAGCAGCTTGGCCGCCACCTGCTGCGGGGCCGCAGCCTGGTGCGCGACGTGGTGGAGGAACTGCATCCCGATCCGATGCGGATGGAGGACGCGGCGGTGGCCGCGCAAGCGCGGGAGCGTGCGTCATGAGCGCCGTTCCACAGTCCATGAGCGCCACGTCGCTCGACCGCCGAATCCAGATGCTGCGCACAGCGATGGGGCCGCTGATCGCCGCCGCGCTCGAAGACCCGGACGTGGTGGAGGTGATGCTGAATCCTGATCGCACCCTTTGGGTGGATCGGCTTTCCAGTGGGCGCGCGCCGATGGGCGTGGAACTGCCCGAGGCGGACGGCGAGCGAATCATCCGCCTGGTCGCGGCCCACGTCGGCGCAGAAGTCCATCGCGGCCAGCCGCTGCTGTCCGCCGAGTTGCCCGAAACGGGCGAACGCTTCGAGGGCATCTTGCCGCCGGCAGCGCCGGGGCCGAGCTTTGCGCTGCGCAAGCGTGCCATCGGCGTGATCCCGTTGGAGCGGTACGTCATTGACGGGATGATGACCAGCGCGCAGGCGGGCTTTCTCGTTCGCGCCGTGCGCGAGCGGCAGAACGTGCTGATCGCCGGCGCCACCAGCAGCGGCAAGACCACGCTCGCCAATGCTTTGCTCGCCGAAATCGCCGCCACCGGCGACCGCGTGCTGGTGCTCGAAGACACGGTGGAACTGCAATGCGCGGCCCGCGACCACGTTCCGCTGCGCACGCGCGCAGGCGTGGTGTCCATGACCGAGCTGGTGCGCTCGTCCATGCGCCTGCGGCCTGATCGCGTAGTCGTCGGCGAGGTGCGCGGCGCCGAGGCGCTGGATCTCATCAAGGTGTGGGGCACGGGACACCCCGGCGGCATCGCCACGATCCACGCAGGTTCCGCGCTGGGCGCGCTGCTGCGCCTGGAGCAACTGATTCTCGAAGTGGCCGTGAACCCGCCGCGTGCGCTGATCGCCGAGGCGGTCAACGTGGTGATCCACATCGCCGGGCGTGGGCGCAAACGCCGCATCGAGAGCATTGCCCGCGTCGTCGGCTTCGACGGCGTGGGCTACCGATTGGCGAACTGGGAGGCGGACGCGCTGGACACGCCGTTTCCCGAGTTGTCGCCAAACCCCGATGCCGCATCCGCTGCGGCGACTTCCCCATCCCCTGACTCACTTGGAGAACTGCCATGACGCAGATGACTTTTCCTGCTTTCCGTTTTTCTGCAAATCCGGCATTGCGTCTTGCGCGGCTGCGCTGCCTGGCCCGCCCTGCGGGGCAAGGGCTGCTGCTGGCCGCGCTGCTGTTGTTCCTGACCGGAACCGCGCAGGCCGCCGGTTCCTCGATGCCGTGGGAAGGCCCGCTGCAATCCATCCTCGAATCCATCCAGGGGCCGGTGGCGCGCATCGTCGCGGTCATCATCATCATTGCCACGGGCCTCGCGCTCGCCTTCGGCGACACGTCGGGCGGATTCCGCAAGCTGATCCAGATCGTGTTCGGTCTGTCCATCGCCTTCGCCGCTTCGAGCTTCTTCCTGTCGTTCTTCAGCTTCTCCGGCGGGGCGGTCGTATGAGTGCCCCGGACACCTTCGCGGCCGGCTTCGAGGTGCCGCTGCATCGGTCGCTCACGGAGCCGATCCTGCTGGGCGGCGCTCCGCGCACCGTGGCGATTGCCAACGGCACGCTGGCCGCCGCTGTCGGGCTGGGCCTGCAACTGTGGATTCCGGGCGTGGTGCTCTGGATCGTCGGCCATTCGCTGGCGGTGTGGGGAGCGCGCGTCGATCCGCAGTTCATGCAGGTCTTTGCTCGGCACATCAAGCATCGCCCGCTGCTGGACGTGTAAGGGGAGGACGCCGCGATGCTGAACCTAGCCGAATACCGCCAGCGCCCGGCCTTGCTCGCCGACTGGCTGCCCTGGGCCGGGCTGGTCGCGCCGGGTGTCATCTTGAACAAGGACGGCAGTTTCCAGCGCACGGCCCGGTTTCGTGGGCCTGACCTCGACAGCGCGACGCAAGGCGAACTGATTGCCACGTCGGCGCGCTTGAACAACGCGCTACGCCGCATGGGTTCGGGCTGGGCGCTGTTCATCGAGGCCGAGCGCCGACCCGCTGCCGACTATCCGCACTCGGAGTTTCCCGAGCCGCTGTCGTGGCTGGTGGACGAGGAGCGCCGGGCCACCTTCGAGGAATCGGGCAACGACTTCGAGAGCGGCTATCACCTGACGCTGGTGTACCTGCCGCCCGAGGAATCGCGCGCCCGCGCGGCGGGGATGCTGTACGAGAACCGGCCCACCGATGGCGTGGACTGGCGCGAGCGGCTGCAAGCCTTCGTCGCGGAGACGGATCGCGTCTTTGACCTGCTCGATGGCGTGATGCCGGAAATCGCTTGGCTCGATGACGGCCAGACACTGACCTACCTGCACGCCACCATCTCGACGCGGCGCTATCGCGTCGGCGTGCCCGAAGTGCCGTTCCACATCGACGCGCTGCTGACCGACTCCGCACTGGTCGGCGGCCTTGCGCCCATGCTGGGCGACCAGCACCTGCGCGTGGTGACGGTGCGGGGCTTCCCGACCTCGACCTGGCCGGGGATTCTGGACGACCTCAACCGCCTCGGTTTTGCCTACCGCTGGAGTACGCGCTTTCTTTGCCTCGACAAATCCGAGGCGGAACGGGAGTTGGGGCGCTTGCGCCGCCAGTGGTTCGCCAAGCGCAAGAACGTCATCGCGCTGCTGCGCGAAACGATCTTCCAGCAGGAAAGCCCGCTGGTCGATACCGATGCTAACAACAAGGCTGCTGATGCGGACGCCGCCTTGCAGGAACTGGGTAGCGATCAAGTCGCCTTCGGCTATCTGACGGCAACCGTCACCGTCATGGACGAGGACGCCGCCGTGGCAGACGAGAAGCTGCGCATGGTGGAGCGCGTCATCCAGGGGCGCGGGTTCGTGACCATCCCCGAAACGCTCAACGCCGTGGATGCGTGGCTGTCCTCGCTCCCCGGCAACGCCTACGCCAACGTGCGCCAGCCCATCGTCTCGACGCTGAACCTGGCTCACATGATGCCGGTGTCGGCGGTATGGGCCGGGCCGGAGAAGAACGACCACCTCGACGGCCCGCCGCTGATCGTCACGCGCACCGATGGCGCCACACCGTTCCGGCTGGTGACGCACATCGGCGACGTGGGCCACACGCTGGTCGCGGGGCCGACTGGCATGGGCAAGTCGGTCTTGCTCGCCACGCTGGCGATGCAGTTCCGCCGCTATCGCGGCTCGCGCATCTTCGCCTTCGACATGGGCCGCTCCATGCGAGCCACGATCCTTGGGCTGGGCGGCGAATACTACGACCTGGGCACGGACGGAGAAATCGCCTTCCAGCCTTTGGCACGCATCGACCGCGAGGGCTACCGCACCTGGGCCGCCGAGTGGATCGAAGGCCGCTTGCTGCACGAAGGCGTGGCGGTCGGCCCCGACGAGAAAGCGGCCATCTGGTCGGCGCTGGGAAGTCTCGCCGGTGCGCCGGTGGAGCAGCGCACGATGACGGGGCTTTCCGTGCTGCTGCAATCGAACACGCTGCGGCAGGCGCTGTCGCCTTATGTGCTCGGTGGTGCCCACGGCAAGCTGCTGGACGCCGACCATGACCGGCTGGGCATGGCCGACGTGCAGTGCTTCGAGATGGAGGAACTGATGCACAGCAAGGCCGCCGTCATGGCCGTGCTGCATTACCTCTTTGCGCGTTTCGATGAACGCTTCGACGGCGCGCCCACGCTGCTGATCCTCGATGAAGCGTGGCTGTTCCTCGACGACCCGGTGTTTGCCGCGCGCATCCGCCAGTGGCTCAAGACGCTGCGCAAGAAGAACGTCAGCGTCATCTTCGCCACGCAGAGCCTCGCCGACATCAAGGATTCGAGCATCGCGCCCGCGATCATCGAGAGCTGCGCGAGTCGGATTTTCTTGCCCAACCCGCAGGCCACCGAGCCGCAGATTCGCACGATCTACGAGGGCTTCGGCCTCAACAGGCGGCAGATCGAAATCGTCGCCACCGCGCAGCCCAAGCGCGACTACTACTACCAATCCCGCCTCGGCAACCGCCTGTTCGACCTCGACCTGGGGCCGGCGGCGCTGGCGTTTGCGGGCGCTTCCACGCCGCAAGACCAGCGCGACATAGACCGCGTGCTGCTGGACGCCGGCGTGCCCGGCTTCGCGGGCGCCTGGCTGCGCCATCGCGGCCTCGATTGGGCGGCCGACCTGCTGCCCTCGTTCCCCGGCCTCGCGCCGGGTTCCCTCGCTGACCAACCTCTGGAGAACCTGCCATGAAAAAGCGTCTTGTCGCCGCCGCCATCGCGGCCATGCTTTGCGCCGCCACCGCCCATGCGCAATGGGTCGTGGTCGATCCCACGAACCTCGTGCAGAACACGCTGACCGCGATCCGCACGCTGGAGCAGATCAACAACCAGATCCAGCAGCTCCAGAACGAAGCGCGGATGCTGATGAACCAGGCGCGCAACCTCGCCAGCCTGCCGTCCAGCGTGGTCGGCCAGTTGCGCGCCAATCTGGCAACGACCGAGCGGCTGATCGCCCAGACCCGAGGCTTGGCCTATGACGTGACGAATCTGGATCGGGAGTTCGCACGCCTGTATCCCGAGCAGTACGCCGCCACCGTCAGCGGCGACCAGATGTACCGCGACGCACAGGAGCGTTGGCGGAACACGCTCAACGGCTTGCAGACCACGATGCAGATGCAAGCTCAGGTGTCGCAGAACCTGGGTGAAGACGAGAGCGTGCTGGCCGATCTCGTTGGCAAGAGCCAGTCGGCCGAAGGTGCGTTGCAGGCGATGCAGGCCATGAATCAGTTGCTGGCCTTGCAGGCCAAGCAGTCGATCCAGTCGCAGCGGCTCCAGATCACGCAAGACCGGGCGGCGTCGCTGGAGCTGGCGCGGCAGGCGGCGGCCACGGAGCGCGCCCGCGAAGTGCGGCGGCGCTTCCTGGGCGAAGGGACGCCGTACACGCCGCAGTCCGTGAACTTCTACGGCAACTGACGGGAGGCCGCCATGCGATGCGTCCTCGCCCCGTCTGTTGTGGTGCTTGTCGTGCTGCTGGCCGCGTGCGGCGAGCGGCCGGCCGACAACCTTGCCGATGCCCTGGCCGTCGATCCCGTGCGGCTCAAGGCATTGCGCGCGCAATGCGCGGCCGACCGGCAGGCCACGGGCGAGGACGCTTGCCGTGCCGCCGCCGAAGCCTTCCGGCGGCGCTTCTTCTCCGGCAAGGCCGGGCCGGATGAATACCAGACGCTGGCCGACCTGCCGCCGATCCCGCCGAGCTTCGATGAACCGGCCGATGGCATGGCGCCGGCCGTTCCCGCCGAGCCGGAGAACACGCCATGAATGACGTGACCATCATCGACCAGTTCCTCAACACCTTTGCCGCGTATATCGACTCGGGTTTCGGGCTGCTGCGGGGCGAAGTGGCGTTCCTCACGGCCACGCTGATCGTCATCGACATGACGATCGCCGGCCTGTATTGGGCCATGAGCCATGCCACCGGTCAGGGCGAGGACGTGATCGCCAAGCTTCTGCGCAAGGTGCTGTACGTCGGCGCCTTCGCCTACATCATCAATAACTTCAACTGGCTGGCCAGCATCGTATTCCGCTCGTTTGCGGGATTAGGCATCACCGCCACCGGCTCGGCCATCACGATGGAAAACTTCTTGCAGCCGGGCCGGCTGGCGAAAACCGGCATCGACGCCGGGGCGCCGATTCTGGAGCAGATCGGTGAGATGGCGGGCTTTCCCGAAGTATTCGTAAACCTCGACCCCATCGTGGTGATGTTCCTCGCGTGGCTGGTCGTGGTCTTGTGCTTCTTCGTGCTGGCGATCCAACTGTTCATCACGCTGATCGAGTTCAAGCTGACCACGCTCGCCGGATTCGTGCTGGTGCCATTCGCGCTCTGGAACAAGACCGCGTTCCTCGCGGAAAAGGTCTTGGGCAACGTGGTGGCCTCCGGCGTCAAGGTTCTGGTGCTGGCCGTGATCGTCGGTATCGGCTCGGGCTTGTTCGCTCAGTTCCAAGTCCATCCCGCCGAGCCGTCTATCGACCACGCGCTGGTCATCATGCTGGCCTCGCTCACCTTGCTGGCGCTCGGGATCTTCGGCCCCGGCATCGCCACGGGCCTCGTGTCCGGCGCGCCGCAGCTCGGCGCGGGCGCAATGGCCGGTGCTGCTGTCGGCGCTGCCGGCACGGCCGTCGCCATCGGCGCCGCCGCGACGGGCGTGGGTGGCGCCGTGGCTGCTGGCGCGCGCATGGCCCCGGCTGCCGCCAAGCTGGCCGGTAGCGGTGCGCGCGCCGCCACGTCGGCGGCCAGCAGTGCGAAGTCGGCGTTCCAGGCCGGTTCCGCCGCCGCTGGCGGCGGCGCAAAGGGCGCGATGGCGGGCCTAGGCAACGTCGCCAAGACCGGCGCGCAGTCCACCGGACGCGCGGCTGCATCCCGCGCCTCCACTGCCGGGCAACGCATGGCCGCTCCCTTCCGCGCTGGCTGGAATGGCGCTGCCGCCGATGGCGGCGCGGGCGCGGCATCCGGTCAGGGCGCCGCAGGCGAGGCCGCATCCGGCGCCGCTACCGCGCAGACGCAGGAACAGCCCGCTTGGGCCAAGCGCCTGCATCGTCGCCAGCAACTCACCCATGCCGCGACCACCACCGCCCACGCGCTGCGCGGTGGCGATGGCGGCGGCTCCGGCCAGGGGCCGAGCCTGCGCGATTCCGATTCATAAGGAGAACCGACCATGCGATTCAAGAAACCGCAGGTGCGCTACGCCGACACGCCGCAGCCTGCCACGCCGTACCAAGCTGCCGGCCAGGTGTGGGACGACCGTATCGGAACGCCGCGCGTGCAGGCGAAGAACTGGCGGCTGATGGCCTTCGGCTGCCTCACGCTCGCGCTGTTGATGGCCGGCGGCCTGGTGTGGCGCTCGGCGCAGTCCTTCGTGACGCCCTACGTCGTAGAGGTGGACAACGCGGGCCAAGTGCGCGCCGTGGGCGAAGCCGCCACGCCGTACCGGCCCAACGATGCGCAGACCGCGCACCACATCGCGCGCTTCGTGACGCTGGTGCGCTCGCTGTCCATCGACCCCATCGTCGTCCGCCAGAACTGGCTGGACGCCTACGACTACACGACCGACAAGGGCGCGGCCGTGCTCAACGACTACGCACGGGTCAACGACCCGTTCGCGCGCATCGGCAAGGAGTCGGTGACGGTGCAGATCACCAGCGTCGTGCGCGCCAGCGACACGTCTTTCAACGTGCGCTGGACGGAGCGCCGCTACGTCAACGGTGCCGCGGCGGGCTTGGAGCGATGGACGGCCGTGGTGTCCATCGTGCTTCAGCCGCCGCGCACCGAAGAACGTCTGCGCAAGAACCCCTTGGGCATCTACGTCAACGGCCTGTCGTGGAGCCGCGAACTGGATTCTTCCGAAGGAGCCAAGCCATGAATGATCTTTTCCGTAAATCCGCTTTGCCGGTGATCTTGCTTGCGTTGGCGGGCTGCGCCACGCAGGGCAAGCCACCGCCGACCATCTCGCTCGATGAGCCGGTGCAGGCCCAGCCGCTACCCGAGCCACCCGCGCCGGTGGAGATGGTGGCGGTGCCCGAGGTGCTGCCGATGCCGGCGCAGTTGAAGCCATTGCCCGAAGCCGAGGACGCCAAGCCCACGCCGGAGCCAGCCGACGAGAAGGTGCGCGTCTCACGGGCCAATGCCGAGGCGCGCGTCGCACCCACGCGCGAGGGATACGTCAACGCGATTCAGGTGTGGCCGTTCACCGATGGCGCGCTCTACCAAGTCTATGCAGCCGTGGGCCGCGTGACCGTGATTTCGCTCCAGCCGGGCGAGGAGCTGGTGACGGTGGCCGCTGGTGATACCGTGCGCTGGATCGTGGGCGATACGTCCAGCGGCAGCGGTGTCGAGCTGCGCGTGAATGTCTTGGTCAAGCCGATCCGCTCGGGCCTGAAGACCAATCTCGTCATCACGACCAGCCGCCGCACCTATCTGCTGGAGCTGACCTCGACGGAAAAGACGTGGATGGCATCCGTGTCGTGGGAGTACCCACGCGACCGGATGCTGGCCTTGCAGCGCCAGGCGCAGGCGGCCAGCGCTGCCGCGCCGGTCGATACCGGGCTGTCGTTGGAGAACCTGCGCTTCCGCTACGCGATCAGCGGTAGCAACCCGCCGTGGAAGCCGCTGCGCGCGTTCGACGACGGGCAGAAAGTCTATATCCAGTTCCCCGCCGGCATCGCGCAAGGCGAGCTGCCGCCGCTGTTCGTGATCGGGCCGGAAGGCGACGGGCAACTGGTCAACTATCGCTTCCGCTCACCGTACTACATCGTGGATCGGCTGTTTGGCGCCGCCGAACTCCGCCTGGGCGGAGACAAGGGCGACGTGGTGCGAATTGAGCGCACGGACGGCGTTGCGCGGAGGAACTGACCATGAGCCAAGACGACGCTCCCGACCTTGCCACGCCACAGGCGGGCAAGATGGCGCCCGAGGCGGTGGCGCTGCGCGCCCAGCCGCGCCCGGTCACGCGCTTGAACCGGCGCACGCTGGCCATCCTCGTCGGCGGCCTGTCGGTCGCCGTGCTCGGGGCCACGATCTGGTCGCTGCAACCGCAGCGGCGTGGTACCAACGAGCAGACCGAGCTTTACAACGTCGATCGCGTCTCAAAGTCCGAAGGACTGGATGGCCTGCCGGCCGACTACTCGAAGCTGCCGCCGAAAGTGCCCGAGCTGGGGCCGCCGCTGCCGGGTGATCTCGGCCCGGCCATTGTGAACTCGCAGCAGCCGGTGACGCCGGCGTATGCGCCGCCGGGCCACAACCCCGAAGATGCTTTGCGCAAGGAGGCCGATGCGGCGGCGGCTTCGTCGGTGTTCTTCCGCTCGGGTGGCCAAGGTGCCGCCACGGTAGCGCAGGCAGCGCCGGGTGCGCTTGGCGCGGCAAACACGCTCGCGGCCTTCGACCCGCTTGCTGCTGGGCCGGCCTCGACGGCGGCCCAGCCTGCCGACCCGACCGCCGCGCAGAACCGGCAAGACCAGAAAGAGGCGTTCCTGAAAGCCGGTTCTACGGAAACCCGCAATTCCGGCAATCTGGCGCTGCCCGCGTCCCCTTATCAAGTGATGGCCGGAACGGTGATCGCCGGCGCGCTGGTGACAGGCATCAAGTCGGACTTGCCGGGCGACGTGATCGGCACCGTGACGGAGCCGGTCTATGACACGGCCACGGGCAAGTTCCTGCTGATTCCGCAGGGTTCGCGCATCCTCGGCCGTTACAACAGCCAGGTGAGCTACGGGCAGAGCCGCGTGCAAGTGGTGTGGAACCGGATCATCTTGCCCGACACGTCCTCGCTGACGCTCGACAACCTAGTGGGCACCGACCCGGCCGGCTACGCGGGCTTGGAGGACGACATGGACTGGCACTGGAACCGCATCTTTGCCGGTGCAGTGCTGACGACGCTGCTGGGCGTCGGCGCAGAACTGGCCGCGCCGGAAAACCGCCAGGACGGCAACCGCATCGTGATCGCCGGGCGTGACAGCGCCCAGGACAGCATCAATCAGGTCGGCCAGGAGATCACCCGACGCAACATGAACATCCAGCCGACGCTGACCGAGCGGCCTGGCCTGCCCGTGCGAATCATCGTCAACCGGGATCGGGTGCTGCGGCCGTACCAGCCGCTGTTCTCCAATCGGGGAGCTTCGCAATGAGCACGACCAAGAAGCTGCGGCTCGGGCCGCTGCCCAAGACCGAAAGCGTCAAACTGACCTTTTCCTGCCCGGCCAGCTTGAAAGCCGACCTCGACCGCTACGCCGCGCTGCACGCGCAGACCTACGGCGAGGCGGTTGATGCCATGACGCTGATCCCTCACATGCTGGAGGCGTTCATGGCGGGGGATCGGGGATTCAGGAAGGACACGGCGACCCGGAGCGCGCCATCGAAGCCGACATGATGGCGTCGCATACCAACGGCATCCATCGAACGCGCAGCCCCAGGCTGCGCGTTCTTCATTCTGGATGCCGCTATGCCTCCTGGGCTATGATGACGCGACAGGCCCGCCGTTCCTCGGCAATCCAGCACGACGCAGTGCGATGCGGCTTTCTCCCCCGACGCTCTTATGTGGCTCCTAGCCGACGAAGCCGTGGTTCTGCAAAGCGGCCCCGAAAAGAGCTAACCTACTGTCCCATATATGGTTTCAAGCCTTACGTGCTTTGCACGCAAGACTTGACACCGGTACTTTTTTGCTTCGACAAATGGAGGTGAAGGAAGGGGCCCCACTGAGTGTGTGGATGCAAAAGTCACCGAAGCGACTTCTGCACCGCTCAAGCACCGCCCCGTACTTCCTGCCATTGCTGACCATACGCATGAGTCGATGCTGATCCACCAAGGTGTTCTGAAGCCAGCAAGCGTCAGATTGACCATCTGGCGCATATGAAGCAAGCAACGGCCTACTGAGCTGGCGCTTTGCAGCAAAGCCACAGGAGTCCGCTTCCATGGATACAAAAATCAATACATCCGTAGCTGTCGTTGGTCCGGGCGCCATCGGCACCACGATCGCGGCAGTGCTGCACGAAGTCGGCCGCACGCCGTTGCTGTACGGCCGCACACCCCGCGATCATCTTGCGTTGCACGATGGCGATCGCCTCATCACCATTCCCGGTCCGGTCCAGACGGATCCCAGACAGATCGATCAAACCGTCGATCTCGTCTTTCTCGCTGTCAAGGCGACACAGACCGAGGCAGCAGCGGAATGGCTCGCAGCGTTGATCGGTCCAGAAACCGTCGTGTGCGTTCTGCAAAACGGGGTCGAGCAGTTGGAGAAGGTCGCCCCACATTTCCCGCGCGGGCGGATCGTCCCTGCTGTCGTGTGGTTTCCTGCGCAGGCGCAATCCGATGGCTCGGTGCGCTTACGCGGCGATGTGCGCCTCAGCCTGCCGGACACGTCGGCTTCCCGCGTGATAGCCGAAGCACTGCAAGGCACACGCTGTTTAGTTGAGCTGGCCACAGATTTCAAATCTCTAGCCTGGCGCAAGCTGCTGCAGAACGCGGTGGCCGGACTCATGGCGCTCACGCATCGTCGCTCGGGCATGTTCGGCCGGTCCGACATCTCCAGGCTCACGCTGGACTATCTGCAGGAATGTCTGGCCGTGGCCCGTGCCGAGGGCGCTGGACTTGGCGACGAGGTACCGCAGGCGATCCTCGACAAGTTCCTGGCGTCTCCCGCCGACATGGGCACATCCATCCTCACGGATCGCGAAGCCGGCAGGCCACTCGAATGGGACATTCGCAACGGTGTCGTCTCACGTCGCGGCCAGGCTCACGGCATTCCGACACCAATTAGCGACGTGTTGGTACCGCTCCTCGCAGCCGCGAGTGACGGCCCTGGCTGATTCCCAGCCTTCGCTCTCACTCGTCTTTCCGCTTCGCCGGCCTGACCGCTGAAGTCCTTACTGATCATGCTGTTCGACCTCGTCGCCCAACATGCATGGTGAACCACAGTTCCTGCGATGGCGGACGGGCATGTTTCGTCATCGCCTTATCGACCGACATCAGAGGCGATTCATTGAAGGTGGATGACGGCTACGGTGCCAAGGGCGGCCGGGAGCGGTTTATCCCGATCGACACGCCGGCGCGGGTGGCCGACGTCGCCTGCGCGCGGCAGATCGCGGTGGCTCGGCATCGGCGAGGCCACGCCTCCACAACCAAGCTGAAGCATCAGCGTCGCAACATCAGCGGTTTTGCCTGGCCAGGCACTGCATGAAGTCGCCTTCCTTCCACTTCAGCTCTTTGCGGCTCATCTTGGCGATAGCTTCGGCATCCGTTGGCCCCAGGCCGAGACCGCGAAGAACGGTCCCGGCTGCTGCAACGATGATTCCTTTCGGTTCCGCGGTTGCGGAAATTTCATGCGCGCAACCCAGGACAACCCCGCCGACGAGCGCCATGGCAACCGGCATCGGGACAGGGAAAAAGCGGCCCTGGTCAATGCCCTGCGCCACCGTGCCACCAATCTTGTCGAGCAGCAGGCCGCCAGTCCTGTCCACCGGCCACCCCCCGCGCACCAGGAAACGGCCAAGGACTGGATTGGCAGTCACCATGGCCAGAACACCTGTAATGCCCGTTGCCAGGCGTTCGGCCGGATCGACAATCGTGGTCATTTCCTCCTCAAGGCCGAGGATGACTTCCTCGGCGATCACGGTTCCGATGGCTTCGGCAAGCTCGGCCGTGCCGTCGAAGTACTTGTAGAAGCTGCCTCGTGCGACCTCGGCATGCCTGACGACATCGTCGACAGAGGTCGCGGCGATCCCCTTTTCCGCCATGACCTCAAGGCCGGCGCGCATCAAAGTCGCACGCATCCTGGCACGCCGTTGCGCCGCGACAGCGATCCTGTGATCTTTCATATTGACACTATTGTCATCATGACATTTAATTGATTATGACATGGCGCAAGCGCGTTGACATTGTCTAGTCGCCTGGTTGATGCGTAACGACTGTGCATTGGCCACCGAATTCCCAATCCCGCGCCACAGCCACAAGCCATCCACACGAAAGGAACGACCATGACCGACCAGCTGACCGTACGCCCTCCGACTTCCTTCTTCATCGGCGGGGAATGGGTAAAGCCCAAGGGTCAGCGAAAGATCCAAGTCATTTCCCCTGTGACCGAAAAGGTGGTGATGGAATATCCGGAAGCGTCGCAGGCCGATATCGACGATGCCGTCCAGGCTGCACGCAACGCCTTCGAGACAGGCCCTTGGCCGAAAATGGCGCCCAGAGAACGGGCGGCGATCCTGCGCCGCACGGCTAATGAACTGGAGAGCCGTGCCGAGGAGATCGCGCAGGACTGGACCACCCAGATAGGGGCGCCGATCTTGATCGGGCGCATGCTGGCTCCGCAGAACGCCCAGATCTTCCGCTTTTATGCGGATCTGCTGGAGCAGGATGGCTTCAGCTTCGTAGATCAGCGCACGCGGCTGGACGGAGGCCGCACCCTCATCGTTCGCGAACCGGTTGGTGTCTGCGCCACCGTCACGCCCTGGAACGCGGCCATGATACTGATGAGCTACAAGATCGCCGCCGGGCTGGCGTCGGGCTGCACCTTCGTCTCCAAGCCTTCACCCGAGACCCCCCTGGAGGGCTATGTTCTAGCAGAATGTCTTGAGGCGGCAGGCTTGCCGAAGGGAGTCTTCAACTTGGTGCCAGCGGGAGCCGAGGTGGGCGAATACCTTGTGCGCCATGCCGGTATCGACAAAGTGGCCTTCACCGGCTCCACGGCTGCGGGCAAGAAGATCGCCGCGATCTGCACCCAACGGCTGGCGCGCGTGACTCTGGAGCTGGGTGGGAAATCGGCAGCCATTTTGCTGGATGACGCCGATTTCGCCGCGGCGCTGCCCAGCATCGCCCTGTTCGCCATGCCCAGTTCGGGTCAGGTCTGCTTCGCGCTGACGCGGATACTAGTGCCGAAAGGCCGCGCCGAGGAACTGACCTCGATGTTGGTACAGGCGATTTCGCAGTTCAAAGTGGGCGATCCGTCTGACCCGCAAGTCTTCATGGGGCCGCTGTCCAAGGCCAGCCAGTACCAGCGGGTGATGGAGTACATCGCAAAAGGCAAAGCCGAGGGCGCCACGCTGGCTTTGGGCGGTGGCCGCCCTGAAGGAATAGATACAGGCTATTACATCGCCCCCACGATCTTTGCCGACGTGACGCCTGAAATGACCATCGCCCAGGAAGAAATATTCGGGCCTGTGGTTGCGATCATGGCCTATGAAGATGAGGAGGATGCGATCCGGATTGCCAATGACAGCCGGTATGGCCTGAGCGGCTCGGTGTTTTCCTCCGATGTGGACAGAGCTTTGCGGGTCGCGCGCCGCATCCGCACCGGAAACCTGACGATCAATGGCAATGTCGTGGACCCGACCATGCCCATTGGCGGATTCAAGGAGTCCGGCTGGGGCCGCGAGGGAGGCATCGAGGGAATGAACGGCTACCTTGAGGCCAAGACCATCAGCTTCGCCTGAGTTCTTGGAACGCTTGGAACGCATTGCAGAACTAACCAATTTACTGCGGGGAACGGTTGTCGAAGCTACCTCCATACGGATCGGTGCGCTGATTGGAGTGGGCCGAGAAGAAGCTCTGCGCCAGGTAGCCGTGGGCGAAGTGCAGTTCCAGCCACTCGAAGCCAGCACCGCGCGCGCGGCTGAACCGCCCCGATTATCCTGGAGAAAGTTAAGACAGGAAGCTCAGGCTGCCAGATTATTTTTTGAGCCCGAATCTGAATTACGCGTGCTGCCGAATAAGCAGGGCGAGTCGCTTGGTGAGGATTATATTGCTATCTCCGGTACCCCAGCTTCTGTTAGAAGCTGGAACAACTCAGCCACGCGTTGCCTCCGGCCTCGCTCACGACAGAATGCAAAGATCGCGCGTTGCTTTGCGCGGGAGAGCGCGACGAAGAATGTTGCGAGACCCTCTGGGTTTCCGGGCCTGTGCGCCCACCATGCCTGATCGTCGAGACCAACAAAGACAATCGTGTCGTACTCAAGCCCCTTGCTTTTGTGGACCGTCATCAATGGAATCTGGCCCAGGCCTTCGAATACGTCGAGCGTACCAGTCCATGTCGGCGCTCCGTTCGCTGAGGCGGCGACGTGCAGTTTGAAGGCTTCCGCCATGATGGATAGAAGGTCACCGGTCGAATATTCGACATATGTCCGCGCGATGGCAGCCAGGTCTAAGAATGCATAAACGCGGTCGGCGAATGCTTGCGCAGAGGCTGCAGACGGTGGCAAGTTGGCCATGTCGGCGCGCAGTGTCGCGATGAAGGTCGTGAGTTCGTCCTCAGTGCGAGCCTCGCCGCCATTGTCGCCGTCTGCAATGGCGCGGATTTCGAGCAGAGCTGTTGAGGCGAGCTGCCACGAATCCGCGGCACGCCGCGTCGAGCCCAAGCGAAGGAACGCCACAACAATCTTCGCAAATGTGTCGGTCAGAAGATCCTGCAACGTCGTGCGACCGAGCGCGTGACTCTCGTTGCGGAGGCGCAAGCCTGCTCTCGCGAGTGGTTCGGCGAGATCGGCCTCGTAGTCGTCGGACTTTTGCTTAACAAGAATGGCGTAATCCCGAGGCGCGCGACCGCGAGCGGCCATATCGTTCGCGAGCCACTGGGCGAGGTATTCGGCCTCGCGGGCCTTGCTGGGACTGTTCCAGACTTGGGCTACGTCTCCAGCGACTTGCCGCGCGGCTTGGGCGACGGTGGCAGCAGCATTCGGGTCTAAGGCCCGGGCGACTACGTGCTGAATGCGCACGAGATCGGGCGAGGATCTGAAATTGAAGAGGACGGGGATACGCACTGCTGCAAAGTCCGCTTCAAAACGCTCAAACGCATCTGCTCGCGCGCCCGCCCACGTCATGATCCGTTGCTTGTCGTCGCCAACGGCCGTGATCGCGACGTCCGCGCCCTGGAATGCCGATAGCAGGAAGTCATATTGCGCGTAGGTCGTGTCCTGGAACTCGTCGACGAATACGAAGGGATATGTGAGTTGCAGGGCTCGTTGAATATGGGGACTGGCGCGCAACAATAGCTCGGCGAGCCGATTGAGGCTGACGAACGTCATGCGCGAGCAAGGTTGGGCGGCGAGTTGGCTCGCCCACCATCGTTGGATGGTCAATTCGGTTCCAGATTGCGCAGCCGCGCGCGCGATGGGAAGCCGATATGCCCCCGCGTGGTGCGATTCGAAATCGCTGGCGCTAAGACCGGCGACGTCCGCCTTCCACGGGTTGGGCGCGTTCAGGAGCGAATCCTGAAGGAAACCTGTCAGTTGGCGGAAGTTCGGAAACGCTATGTCGTAGGGCCGGCTAGGTCGCCAATCGGCTGGTATCGCCGTCAGAAACCGGTCGACCAGACTTTTCGTGAAAGCGTCGAAGGTCAATGAAGTGAAACGGTGCGAAAGTTCGGGCGGGCAGCGTTTGTGCACCCGCGCGGCCAAGTTACTCGCGGCGTCGCTCTTGAACGAGATAGCGAGTATGCGGTAGGGCGTAGGGCAGCGCCCCGTCTCGAGCAGAAAAGCAGCACGCTGAGCGAGAAACTCGGTTTTTCCAGCGCCAGGCCCGGCAACGACACAGGCGGAGCCATGTTGTCGCAATGCCCGCCACGCGTCAGGCTCTAGGTCTTCGATGCCTCTCGGGCGCCAGTCTTCTGGCCGGACGAGCGCCATGGTCAGGCCGCCGGGGGTTGGTGTTGGTTCTGTGGCGGTGGAGGTGGCGGCGCAAGGCGAGCAGAGATCGAGGTCAGAAGGGCGCGCAATTCTTCCGGAGCACCAGCTGTCAACGCCTGTGAAGTCTGGTCGCTCAATACGCGAACGTGGGTGCTGGGTTTGCCTCGACCAAGGAACAGATAACGATACCAGCGCAGCAATTGCTCCTGTTCCGCGCCGTAAAGGTCATGGCGACCTTCCTCGCCAAGAACGGCGGTGCGTGGGTTTCCTCGTTGTGATGGACCTTGTCGTCCGGGTTCTAGAACTTGATAGGCCGCAGGAAATGCCCGCAGCATCGAGTAATCAAGATCTAGCGGAGTGCAGAAGAATACGTTGTGCTGGCGAAGCGCGTTTGCCCAGTTCGTTAAACTAGCAAAATCCTCGACTGGATTCCTATCAAACGTCGCGAGGTCGGCAGCCGGACCGGCAGGACTTGGTTGTGCAAAGATGGCCTGAGGTGCGACGCCAACCGCGAGGAGCTGGGTGCATGCGGTCTTGATGCGTCCCCAGCCGCCGCCGTCACGTCCCCAATCGAGGTCGAGAAGGGTCGCGTGCGGAATGTCGAGATCGGTCAGAACTCGCCACAGGTGATTGACGTGACGGCCGCCGAGCGGTACTACGGCGACGAACGAGCGGTCAATGTCGAGATTCATCGCTTCAGCAAGGCGCGGCAGCACCACCTCCTCTGAGGCGCCTTCGCCTAGGACGGCAAAGCGTGCGAAGTAGAGTTCCGGGTAGGTGCGGACTGCCTCGCGTATAAACTTTGATGCTTCCTCCTGATCCTGCGGAAGACGGATCGCGCGCACGCGCGCCGTGCGGTCGACTGGGTTTAGGCGGAAATGCCTCACTTGAGCGGGATCAACGCGTGCGAGGATGCTTGCCGAGTGACTCGAGATCACCGCCTGCGCGCGTGGACCGGCGGCTAGCTCCTCAATCTGGCGAACGATGCGCGACAGGTAAAAAGGAGCGAGGTTGTTCTCCGGCTCCTCCACGGCAATGAGCGTAAGGGCAGGGAGGGGAACGCCCCCTGGCTGAAAGCCTGCGGCGGCGTTTGCAGCGATATTGGCTTCAATATCCAGGGTGGCGGCCGTCATCGCCAGATGGAAGAGCGAACGCTGTCCATCGCTAAGATCATCGAGCGCTCGCTCGCGGCCTGCTTCGTCGGGACGGAAGACAACCTCGACCTTGCGGATGGCCTCTTCGAAGCGCAGGTCGATCGGACGAAACAGCGGTGTCGTATCGGTACCCGCTGTGTGAACCTGCTGCCACCGTCGTGTAACCGCGCCCACAACGATATCGATGGCGGGCTCTGCTGCAAATGCGCTATTGAGAGCGCTGCCTGCGTCGGCGAAGCTTCGCCTTACACCTTGTGACCAGTTGATTGCACGCCAGAGGCGGCCGCGCAGGAAGGACGTGACCTGGGAGGCGCCATCGCGTGATGCGGGCACATAGATCATTTGGATACGAGCGCGGTCGAGTGCCTTGAGTTCGATGCAGTCGGCTTCAGCGAAGGCGCCAAGGGTACGGATCGCCCAATATTTTTGCTCTATGGCGCCTTCAAGCGAGCCGTCATCGATCCAGGTAGCTTCGAGGCGGAGCCGACATTTCAGCTGTCCGGCGTCGTCCGCTGCCATCTGCTGAAAGAATTCCGGGATCGCGCCAGCGTTGGCGTTCGCCTCGTCTAGCTCCGGAAATGCCAGAACCGCCTCAAGAGCGAGTGCGCGTTGGAGAGGTGGCGCAGGCTCAGCTGCAGGCACATGAAAATCTTGGCGACGAAGGCGTCGCTGCTCGCCAGTGATCCCGAAGAGGCGCTGGAGCGCTTGTAGCGCAGCCGTCTTGCCGGCACCGTTGACTCCCACGAAAGTCGTAAGACCGCTCGTCAAATCGATTGATGTGCCAGCCGGCCCGAAGCAACGGAAATTCGTTAGAAGAAGCTGTTCAATATACATTTTCGTGCGTTCCCCCGAGAGTTGCGCCCGTTGGTTTTCATTCAGCGACGGGGCGCATACGCATCGTCTTACGGTACGTTAATCCGCCTATTTATTTTGGTCTTCCACGCGATCTGCGCGTCTGAGAGATTTCTCTTCCGCATCGTCTGCTTCAGGAACGTGTATTCCTTCTCGCTGTAGAGGTAGCCCATGCGGTAGGCATGCTCGATGAGGTCATTGTTGGCGTTGGCAGTTAAGTCTCGGCAGCAGTGTCCAGTTGGTCCGCGAGGAGAGGGATGCATCAAATTTCAACCGCTATGGTGGGAAAGAAGTCCGTAGCGTTCGTCGCCGTGCAAACCGGTGAAAACCTCAATGTGAGCGCAGTCGTCGATCACAGCCGGCGGGTCGGAGTTTTCGATGACTATTACCTGAAGTTTCTCCTCAAGGCCGGCAAGATGCTTATAGAACTTCTCGGCGAGACTTGTTGCTTTCAGCGCTTTCTCGTCGTCTGACAGATCGCCGTGTTTAGACTTCAGCGGTTCACGATACGTCAGCAGTGGGGTGTCTAGCACCAGGAAGCCGGGGTGTGGTAAGCCTTTTTCAATGCAATGCACAGCGATGGCCACGTTGAAAGCAGCATGTAGCACGGCGCGGACACCTTTGCCGTTGGCGTCCCTGGTCTTCCCGGCAACGGTGATGTCTTTGGCCTCTGTGTCGAACTGGATCTTGTCTGCATCTGGAAAGCCCCATTCGGTCAGGACCGCTTTGATGGTCTCACCAAACTGGAAGAGCACGGTGGATTCAGGGCCGACGAGAAGAGGGGCGCGTTCGCTCTTCGTCGAATCCGCTTCGATCTCTGCTCGACGGATGGTCAGCATTTCCCGTCGAAGATGCAGGTCGATCAGCTTGCTTAGTTCGGAACGCTGGGAGGTGTAATTCTCAAAGCTGCTTCGCAGCGACGCTTCCGTGGGGCGTAAGTCTAGGGCGTACTGATCGAGCTCTTCAATCTGGTCCTTGAGCGATGAGATGGATGTGGCAAGCTCCAATGCTTCTGCATGCAGCGAATCGATGACATGAGCCAGTTCGTGTTGCTCACGCTCGATCTTGCGCGCTTCAGCTGCCGCGGCTGTATGCGCCATCAAAATTTCTTCGGCGGCATGGTGATGTTTCTGTGCGCCGGGCGGGGCGCCACAAATCGCGCAATCACGGCTGGTCATGGCAGCAAGCAGGCTACCGCTCTCCTCAATGGAATGCAGCCGGTCCAAATCGGAGTTGTAGATCGCTTGCAGCTTGGCGAAGCGTTCCAGGGTAACGTCGAGTTCTGCCGCATGCGCGGTGAGTTCCTGGCGGCGGTCAACTGCGTTACGCCGGTTGGCCGTGTGGTCATCCAGCTTGGCCTGCACCGCCTGAAGTTCGGCGGTGGTCATAGCGCCACTGGCCTCCAGTTCCGCGAGTTGGGCGTCCACGTGTGTCCGATCTGCTGGGGCGTCGCCCATTTCCCTGTCGATCTGTGCCAACATCTCATCGACGAGTTCCAGTTTGGCTGCCTTAGCGGCTACCCGCGCAGGTTTGGCGGGGACAGTTACGACGGCCGCGTCGTCTTGCCCGGTGAGGAGTAGTTTGAAGAGGTTTTGATCGAGGGTTCGGTCCGTATAGCTGTTTGACACGTAAACCGGGCTGCGTTTTGACATGATGTCGTCCTCCCCAACCACGGCGAATTTCGCCAGCACGCGGATGGACAGCTGTTCCTTCTCGCCGCTCGCGTTGCGCACGATCCAGCGGTCTTGCAGGCCCAGCGCCTCAAGGATCCAATAGGAGACAGAGTTGGTTGCTTTCGCGCTGTGTTTCGCCATCAAGGCCTCGCCCTTTCCGATAGGGCGGGAGATATTGAGACCCGGGAAGAGCTTGAGGTTTCCACCTTTGGTTGCACGATATAAGGTGAAATCGCCTTGGTCGCCAAGGGTCAAGCCGAGCCAGACGGCGTCGTAGGCCTTGATCTCATCGATCTTTGTAAGTTTGGAAACCGCGCCGAGCATGAAGAGCACCGCTTCCGATGCGAACGACTTGCCGGTGTTGGATGCACCGTAAACGATGTTCAGACCGTCGGCAAATTCAAGTTTGGCAGGCTCAACGCTGGGGCCGGTGAAGACTAAGTGGCGCAGCCGGATACCATTCATGCGCGTGCCCCGGTGAATAGCTGGTCGACTCGAAAGTCGGCGGTCCATCGCCCGATTCGCTGTTCCATTTTCCGGCGCATCGCTGCGGCCGGCTCGTTGGCAAAGCGGTCTGCCATCCACTGTGCGCGCTCCTTGAGCGCGACGGAGTACGGTGCCTGTAGCAGGTCGAGGTAGATCGGGGCGTCGTCGCTCGCGCCGAATGTGATGCCGTCTTCATTCTCAAACACGTCAACGAGATGCAACTGCTGCATCAGGCGAAGGCTCCTTTCTACCAGTGGCCGCCTTACCACAAGTTCGGCCGCGCGATTGGGCAGATCTGGATGCAGGCTGCTCGGTGCGTCTGGGTCGTCCAGATCTCCGGTATGTACGACCAAGTGATCGAGCCAGGTCATCTCCAGCAGATCGCAACGCCGCGGATGGAAAGCTTCTAATACGACCAGTACGCGGATGCCTGTCTCGAGAGTGCTGTTGAAGGGGGGCGCGCTAGGCGCAGGCTTCTCTATCGGTCCCATGGCATGATCCCTTCATTGGCAAGCAGGTGGCAGGTGCCTTGCTTGACTTGCGGTCCGGCATGTCGGCCCAGTACGCCAGAAGCTTGCAGTAGGGCGGCTTGCTGCATAACCTTGTTCAGGCGGGAGAACTTGTTGGCGTGATCGGCTTCGTGAACGTCGATGACGCCGTGGTGGACCTCATCGCGAAAGGTTCGGACGAACTCCTCCGGCGTTGAGTCACGATAGAAGCGGTCGAACGCCGTGGCGTCGAAAAAGCGAGTACGCTGGATCTTGACGTGTGGCCCCACATCGGGGCAGGCCAGTGCAGCCTCGGGATCTGGATAGGCTCCCGGTCCCCGCTCTTCATACACCTTCAGTAGTTGGGCGAGGTAGGCCGATTCGCTTGCGTGGATCGTGGCGGGCACGACGCCCCTGGGACTCAGGCCGGGGTCGGCATCGAACCATTTAACTAGGGCCTGCATGCATGCCGGGTCCTTGGCCAGCAGTCTGGCGTCAAGCCAGCTAACGTTCGCGAAATCGAATGCTCTGATCTTGGCCTCGATTTCCGGCGTCAGCTTCACTGTCGCATTCTCCACAAGGTCACCCGCGATGTACGTGTCCCAGCGATCGAGGAACGACTGTTTCAGCCGCTCCGGATGCGCGACGAATTCGCGTACCTTGCGCACGACGCCTAGGGGAGCTACGAAGGTATAGGCTCGCGGTAGCGCGTATGCTCCCGCCGCCGAGTGCATGAAGATCTTAGCGAGTTCTACAAATAGCGCCTTCTCGGACAGCCGCTTGCTAAGCTGTTTGCACTGAAAGTTGTCCCATGGCCCGTCCATCCGACGGTCGGTGACGTAGCCTGAGACATCGCGTCCTAGGTCGCCCGTGCCGCTCCACCTGTCGTGTGAATGGTAGTCCTTGCAACGCTGATGCAACCAGTCGTCGACGAAATCCTCGAGCTCTGAGGCGGTCAACACAGATATCAATCCCGGGTAGTTCTTATGCAATGCAACCCCTCCCAGGTTTGATCTTTGCGGGGACGGCCAGGGTCACATACATAACTCGGATTGGATATCGGGAGCCCGCTGCCAGCGGATCAATCCGCCAACGGCGCGGCTTGAGAAAAGGCGGATCGGAAGTCAGGACCAACTCGACTTGCTCATGCGTCTGGTCGGTCTCGTTGATCAACCATAGATCCCGGACCAACGGGACTGCATTCTGAAAGTCCGCCAGGTTCAATTTGGCGATCAGGGTCGCGTCAATCTTCAGTTCGGCAGCGGCGGCCGAACCTTGCGGTTGTGTCTCGTCCATGGAATCCCCTGTGGTGTCCTGACGTAATTCGCATTACGCCCTGTTACGCCCCTCTAGGATATTAGCGCTAGTTGCCAGACATTTCGGAAAGTAAGAGCCATGGCGGCGAAGTGGATGGTAGGGGGCTGCGGGTTCCGCTTCTTGCAGGTCGTGGCAGGCAAGAGTAATATGTAAAAAATATCATACATTTTTCTTGGTTGTTGCCTGCCATGAACCTCATCGATATCGGCCATGCCGTGCGGACACGGCGCTCTGAGCTGGGCCTGTCCCAAGCACAGTTGGCGCACCTGAGTGGCCTATCTCGTCAGACTCTGGTCGGCCTGGAGAACGGCACCCTGAGCGATCTGGGAGTCAACCGGGTGGGTCAGGTCATGGCGGTGCTGGGCCTGGACAGTCCTAAGCTGGACACCCAGGCGCGGCGCAAGAAGCGCGGACTGTGGATGGCCGCCAAGACCGCCAGTGTCAGCTATGCCCAAGAACTGGCGCCCGAGACGCTGGAGCAAGCCCTGGCGAGTGGTGAAGTGCCTGCTTCATTTGCTCCGCACCTGACACATTTGCTGGATGAGGCGCCCGTGCCTGTCGTCGTGATGGCTGTGGAGGAGGCTGCCTCGCATACACACCAGCCGCCAAAGCAGGTCTGGCGCAACGTGGCGAAGCTGGCCGGATCGTTGTCCGTGCATCGTCGCGAGCTGTGGGCATGAAGTCCGGAGCATTGCCCAGCGGTCCCTGGGAGAAGCTGTTCCCGCGGGCGCTTGCACTGATTGACGAGATCAGTCGGTATGGCGGCATCACGGACCCGTTCTGGACGTTGGGTGGTGGAACGGTGCTGATGTTTCGGTACAGCCATCGACTGAGCAAAGACATCGACATCTTCGTGCCTGACCCCCAGTACCTCGGCTTTGTGTCGCCGCGATTGAGCGACACCGCTGCGGATTTGACGCAGGACTACACCGAGCAACCAGGTGCCTTCGTCAAACTGCAGTTCGAGGAGGGCGAGGTCGATTTCGTCGCTGCTCCCAATTTGCTGGACGATGCCTGGGACACATGGGATATCGGCGGTCGCGCAGTCAAAGTAGAGACTGCCGCTGAAATCATTGCCAAGAAGATGTACCACCGCGGTGATCGGGTCACGGCGCGGGATCTTTTCGACTTTGCGCTCGTGATCGAGCGCGAGCCTCGGCAGCTTCTGGCAGCGACACCATTCCTTCTACGCCATCGGGAGACATTCCAGTCTCAGATCCGAGCGCCGCATGCCAGCTTGCGCGCCGCGTTCGAGGCCATCGCCACGCTGGAGTACACGCCCAGCTTCGATCATTGCGTAGCCGTGGTTGGGGACTTCCTGGGCGAACTGTAGCCTCTTCGCATGTGGTCATTCCCCGTCGTAGTGGAGCGCGTTAAGATGCATCCTGATCGACAATGCACCCGAAAATGTCGACGCCGCGCAAATGGTTCCATAACCCTCGCCACCATTAAGCGCGCGATTTTGACGGTAGAGGGCGACGGTACAGATTTGTCGGTCACTAAAAATCCCTTAAATCATAGGGACTTATGAGGCCCGTTGATGACAGAGTGGGCGGGTCAAGTCATGCTGCAGCGTTCTTCAGCAAGGTGTAGCGAGATCAGGCGTAGGACAGTCTGCCTCGTTCCTGAGTCATATAGTCACGGGCCAGATTAGGGTAATCAAAACGATAAATGGGGTAATTTCTACATAAGGCACCCCATTTAAAACAGTGCATGTGTAGCTGAATTTTATGCTTTTCGATGCACTGGTTCGTAGGACGTATTACCTCATGAAGAACCAATTTGGCGCGCCGGCTCGGGCCCTCGCCCTTTTCTACCCGCACGCGCAAGGACTTTATGGCGGGCTCGGGCCGCAAGCTTCCTGTTGACCTCCGGAAGCGGGTTCCGCGTGATGTTCTCTATTTTTTCTATCTTTGACGGCTGAGAGTCAAGCGGGATTTGCGGCGAGTTGATTTGCTGAACCAAAATCAACGGGATCACTTCTCGGCGGATGCGATCCGATCTCCGAGCCTTTTCCGGACTTTCTGTCGTAGCGGCACTTCGCCCAGGTCGTCCAAAATTGACGCCGGTAAAGGTTCGGGCGTCGAGAGCAAATGCCGTCCGGGATGGTCCGGTTCGAGAAGGTCGAGAATGCGAGCGGCAGCGTCGCTGTCGCGTGGCGCGATGGCAGCGGCGCCGACGAGCAGCAGCGCGCGTCTCTTATTAGAGCTTGCAATCCGTTCGAAACATCGCACGGCTCGGGTGATTTCGTCATGCGCGCCGATGAGGTGAGCGGCCGGCGCGGCGAGAATGGGCGGCGCTTTCAGGAGATATGCGGGTGTTAGCTGAGCGACGATAGAAGGGTCGATGGCTTCTGCATCAGAAAGTGCATCCATGGCGTCCAAGCGAATCCATCGCGCTTCTGGGATGTTGACTAGGTTCGAAATCTTCTGCTGGATTTCGGCACTACAACAATGGACCGCAACGATAAGCGCGTATTGGCTGAGCGCTCGATCATCGGTCGTGTTGGCGAGATGCAGCAGCATATCTCCAATTTCATCCGACAAAGGTTTGTTGGCGGCGAGGGCGATAACGGCTTCCTGGGCCACATCGTAGCTCTCCGGCTCATCATGATGCGGCCCGGCGCTCGACCACGTGTCGTGAATCAAACTCAGCAAGGTACGAAGATGGTCCGGATGCGGGCGCTCGCTAAGGATGGAAACCAAGGCGCGGCGCACACGACTGCCAGGATCTCCAGCCATCGCCAGAATCGCTGGCGGCAATGGGTCCGTTAGGGTCTGCGCCAAATGCTGCAGCGCCAAACGACGTGCATCGGCGCGATCGTGCCGGAGCGCACGTTCGATCAGTGGGGTGTCGCCGGTAGCGATTGCAGCTTTCGTTGCTTCAATGGCCTGTTCTTTGCCGGAAGAAACGGCAAGCCATTGTGCGATCGCTGCAGAGGCGTCGCCGCCACTTTTGAGGATGACTGGAACGACCAGCGTGAGCGCTTCCGATTCCAATTTCGCTGCGCAGTTAGTCAGAAGAACGAGGGCTCCCGGTCCAACTCGATGCGCAGTCTTCCGCTGGTTCGGCAGGGCGTTAGCGATCTCTGCCAAATCCGGCTGCAGCGCATCAGCGACGCGCTTCAGCTTGCGCGCCCGGTTACTTTTTTCAAGCCGATACTGAGCGCGGCGCATGTTGGACAGCAAAAGCACCTGTCGTTCAGGATGCTCGTTTTGGGCAGCACACGCGGCGATCAGGGCGTTGGGTGCAACACTCAGAGCGGTGAGCGCGAGTTCATCGCGAAGGTCGGCCCTGAGCAGCCCGGCGTCTAATCGCTCGGTTAGCAACACCTCCAGGGCGGGGTGCCAGTGTTGTCGAACGGCGGCCCAGACGTTCGTTTCTGCGTCGAGCCCTTTGGCGGCATTTATCAGCGCCCTAAGCTCATCCTCGCTCGCGCGGTCAGCAGATCGGTGCAGATCTTGAGACCAAGCCTGGACCAATTCCGCAACGCGAGGGTGATCGGATAGAACCTGCCATCGCCCCTCGGCACGAAGCCGGCGAACATAGGCGTCGATAAAGACACCTGACGTGTAACCGTCGCCTTCGTGGTTCCACTGCGCCGCCTCTTCAGCAGCGTGGTCGCGTTCTCCGTCCTCGATCGCGCGCCATTCTTCGAAGCCATCTTGCGCGTATCGGCTGTGGAGCGAAGCCAGATCGTCAAGCGACGCCTGCAGCACGCTTTCGAAGCCGACGAGATCGCGAATTGCCCCGGTCGCCACCGCATCTGCGTTCAGTTCGAACCCATTGCCCACCATCTGGCGTGCCGCGTCCAGGTAGGCCGACGTCAGGTTGGGAGCAAAACTGTCGAGCCGCTGGGCGAAGCTGGATCCGTAGTTGCCCCTATCGAAACCGAGCACCTCCCGGATGAACCGCGCGGCAACTTGGGCCGACACAGGATCGGCCGCGACAGTCCGATACCAATCATCGTCAAAAACCGGGGGCTGCCAGTTTCGGATGAAGACCGAAGCGCCGCGCTGTGTGCCTTTCAGAAGCCAGCGCGCCATTCGGCTGGGGATGGATGCGTCGCTTCCGACCTCCGACGCAAGTTCGAGCAAGGGCCCAAATTTCGATTGTGGATCTAGCAATCTCTCGTCGAGCCAGCCATCGATCGACGACTGGCTGACAGCATCGATTTCGAAGGGCTGATCGATATCGCTGCGGCACGAGAATGATCGGGTCATTTCCAGCACGCGCGCAGCTGTCTCCAATCCCCAGTCCCTGTGGGCCTCGGGCAACTGGACAAGGGCCGATATCAGGGTCTCGATGGCAGCTTCGCCCCGCACCCAGTTGGCGATGACAAACGCCTCGAAGCCCTGTTTGACGCTGGGATGCGCAAAGGCGACCACTCGCGTCGGCTGGCGGAGGTGCCGGGCGGCAACCATCCGGTCAACGACCTTGCCGAAGGCTTCGCTGAGCGTAGTGTCGAAGGCGCGCAGGGCGCGCTGTAGGGGGTGCATTCGAGCACGGTCGAACTGAGCTCGCGACGCCAGAAGTGCCCAAATGAGGGCAGAAGCGCCGGATGTGTCCATTGAGGAAAGTGCTCGAACGACCGCGCCCTCAACTGCGTCGCGCTGTGCCAGTTCCAGCAGGCGGCGGCAGAAAGCGTGGTCTGGCTCGTCTGCCTCGGGGCCGCCCTGCAAGTGACTGAAGAACAGTTCGAGTTCTAGCGGCGTTTCGAGTTTTTCGAGTGCATCCTTGCGGAACTCATACGCCTTCGTCTGCAGGGGCGCCGGAAGTTGGTCCATGCGATTATCATAGATATCGCCTAATCGGCCGTCACGATATTGAACGGCGTCCAGTTCAACTGACCATGTGTCGAGGCTGCCGCCGACGCCCGCGCTATGCAGCATGTCACTCCGGGTGGTGACCACGAATTGATGCCCCGGCGTCGCTTTCGCCAGCAGGCGCGGCAACTGCTCGGTCCAGGCCTCATTACCGCCTGCGAGGCTGTATTGTCCCCATGGATCGTCAACGTAGAAGAGGGTCGGACCCGTATCGACTACTTTGCGCGCGTTCGTGGGCGCATCGTCGGGACCAAGGCTGACGACGTCCAACGTCCCGTCCCGACGCCTTGCCATGTCGCACAGCTTCAGCGCAGCTTGGGTTTTGCCCGTTCCCGAGGGGCCACGAAGGACCACAGCATTCCTATCATTCAGCAGACGAACCATGTCGTCAAAATTTGCTGGCGCGACGAAGTGTTCGAGGTTCGCAGAACTGGCAAGAAAGCCGCCATACGATCGCACGGTCGCGAGAAGATCGTCGCGGGTCCATATGCCTGGGGCGCCTCCTCTGGTGCGGCGCTTCGCTTCGAGGCGGAGCTGTTCAAGGAGGTTCTGTTGCTCAACTTTGGGAACATGCAGGAGGTCCGACATCAGCTCGCGGATGTCGGCGGCGAGCTGCTTTTCGGTGAGTCCCCCCCAGATCGCCACACGGCCTTCAGGCGAACTCTTCAGCGTCGCATGCAAACTAGCGGGAAAGCTCGCTTTGTCGGATAGCTCTTCGAAGCCTTGAACTAGCAGTCCTCTCGCGACGCCCGCGGCATCCGCATTCGTGACGAGAAGGTAGCGCGTGTTGGGTTCGTCGAGATGATGTAGTGCCTTACGGCGACCACCTTTCTTGTCGGAGCCGTGCTTGAGCAGTGCCTCGAAATCCTCGACCCGCCACGGATCCCCATTGTCCAGTTTGACCTGGACGACCAGTTTTTGATTGCCGGTCACAGTCGCGCTGGGTTGGACGCGGCCGGGCACATTCGGTTGCAGATCCGCTTCCAGATCTTCTTCGTTTGCGGGTTCCAGAACCAAGCGCGACGCGGCCTTGGATATAAGGAGGAGCTGCAGGGCCGCCAGAATCGTGACGTCGAGCTGGTAGTCAAATCCCGCTTGAGCAGCGGCCGCTCCTCTCAGGGGCTGCCTAGAAGGTGGCGGAGTCTGGGCAGCCGAAAGTTGTTCCGTGTTTACAGCGTCGACGCTGGGAGACTCATTTGTCGACATCGTCGAACACCGAGCGTTTGGTGGCGGTTGGAGGCGGCGGCAGAGCGGCAGTAGATGCCTCGTCCTTTTTCTGTGTGACGATATGGGTCCAGTCTGTAGTGTCAGCCTCTTCGTCGCGTTCTCGCTTGCGCTCCTCAATCGCCCTGATCGACCGTTTCACCTGCTCACGCGCGTCGTCGATAAGTGAGGCGGCATCATCATCGACACCGATCGTCTCGACATGATCCAGCACGCCGAGCAGCTTTTCAAAGTGGCTATCCGGCTCCTCGTCGAGCTCGGCGTCAGCCGTGATCTCATCGATGCGCTCCTCGAGTGATGGCAGCACCGCAGTTCGTAGCCCAACACCCAAGCCCACTAGTCGGAGTGGTGGAATGAGGGCGAGCTTGTCCTCCTCACCGAAGAACGATGCGTCGAAATTCTTTAGTGCGGCAGATTCAAGCTCGTCGGCCGCCTCCGAGCGGAGGTCTTCCGGAAGCAAATCAAGCCGATGCGCGCGGGCATAGGTGGCTACACGCGGATCATTCCCTACCGGTTCCGTGTGCCAGCACGAGCGGCGCAATAGTTCTGCCGAAGCACTTATGACCTTGCTGAAGACCGCATCGCTAGCCCTGTAGGCCAGAAAGAGGAAAAGCATCCAATTGCGATGCAGCTCATTAGGTGTGCGGCTGAGCCGACCGACAAGCGCGTCGTCGAGGTTGGTGGGGATCACCAGCGCGTCGCGAATGAGGGCTGAACCTTCACAGGTAAAACTGCTGAGGATCGTGTCGATCGTCGCACCGCGGATGAGTGCGGCCATCATGTGCGGCTTTTGTCTCAGGATCTCCGTCAAAGCGTCGGAGATCGTCGGATGAGCGAATGTCCATTTGGTCCCGGAGAGCTTCAGGAACGAACCCTTCAGTTCGGCGAAGCAATCCTGTATGCGCGTTAGGGTGAAACCCGTCAGCTCGGCGACGGCTTGCGCAGCTGATGGATCATGATCGTTAGGGTCGAAGCCAGCTTGATGCACATAGACCAGAATGAGAGCAGCCTGGAGGTGGTCATCCAACGCGTTGACAGTATCGACGAGATGCTCGCGCGGTTCCTTCATGAACTGGACGAGCGCGCTTTCGCGGGGCGCAAGGCTTTTCGTGAAGTTTGGATCGCCCATACGTTCAGCGATGCCGGGGAGGAACCCCGGTACGGCGGCGACCGCCTCGAGATGAGGCTTCACGCTCGATCGCCAACTCTGGGTCTGAGTGCCGAAATTCACGTGGTTATAAAGGATTTGCGTCTTCTCATCGATCGTCAGTTCACCGACATCGACTACCGCGCTTTCGTCGGCAAACTGCGGAAGGTTTCGCTGCCCTAGGCGCCGCCGCGCCGCTTCATAGATGTGCTTGCGCGAGGTGAGAAGAAAGCGGTTTCCATGCGCGACGGCCGCGCGGAGCTTGGAAAAGGCCGATGCCCAGTCCTGAACGTAATCGTCGCGCAGAACGTTCGAGCCGAACGCGTCGTCTATCCAGAAGAAGCGACCAGGATCGTTGGGATTCCACCCGGCTTCGAAATCACGCGGGCTGGTTAGAGCAAGGACGGTATTATCAGCATTCTCCGAGGCGATCGTTGATACGATGGCGCCTATTGCCGATTTTCCGCTCGATGGATTTCCGAGCAGCAGCACCACGCCATGTTTCGAGATGGCATTCACCGCGTCGCGATGGGCTTTGGTAGGGACATAGGTGCGTAGTTTTGGAATCCAGCTGTCCAGCAGCGCACGCGACTGTTCACTCAGGCGTTCGTCCACGATCGCCGTGAGATCTCCTAGGCCATATACCTGTGGAACCAACGCGCGGAGACGCGCGCTGCTCTTGATGACCCGAACGATATGCTGTCGGCCAAAAATATGCGCTTTGCGCACGCCGAGGGCTCGCAGCTTGGCACGTGCGGCGACCGCCACTGGCGCGTCCACGCCCATATTGGTCATGAAGATATATGTATCGGACTGACCCGCCTTGACCAGTTCCTCAACGTTTTCCAACTCAGCGGTCAGATCCGAAACTTTCAGCGCCTTGCCGGCGTCCGACGTATGTTTGCATTGGATCGTGCCGATTGGCGACGCAGGAGGCTCTGAAGGGATGAGGAAAACTGCATCCTGTCCGCCATCATTGGCTTCGCGGAAAATCTCGACCGGTCGACCAAGCACGACCTCGCAAACTTGCGAGCACAGATCCTGGAATGCGCGCCACCCGATTGTGTGCAGCGCCAGATCGCTCCAGGGACCATGTGCCTGACGCCCTTTTAATTCAGTCTTAGCGCTCATGCGGAGTTCACGCCTCGCAGGACACCGACCGGCATCGGATAAATCTCCCGCTCCATCACGACGCTCGTCGCCCCCAACGGTCCCAGCTCGATATCCACGCGGCGGCCGCTTTGCGTGGCGGTGCTGATCAAACGCCGGCTCAGAAGGTCGGCAAGAGCGGGATCCTCGACGGCGCAAATGATTTGTCGCCCATCGGAACGCAGGGCCGCAAGCACCTCGACGAGGTGAAGCGCTCTGAAGTCATCAATGTGTTGTACGGGATCGTCCAACAGGAGCGATCGCAGCGGCGTCCATGAGCGAGCCAGATGGACGGACAGCAGAAACGCGAGACCTGCTGCGCGGCGCTGGCCACTGCTGAAGACAAACTGGGGATTCAGGCCGTCGCCCACCTTCAGGCTCAGGAACCGGCGGACGTCACCGCGGATGCTGTAGTCGATCGTGCGCCAGTCGGCGTGAGGACGCAGGCGCTGATATAGTTCGTTGAGCAAGGGGCTGATTTGGGCGAGCCGCTCGTCAATGATCTCTGCGCTCACACGCCTAACTGACCGCTCGATTTCCCGGGCCGCCGTGACCGCACTTTGCGATTGGCCAACCGTCCGTGCCATTTTCTCGATCTCATCACGCAGCACCGCGATATTACTTTCGACCGATGACATCCGTGAAACTGCCTGCGACGCCTCCAGCACCAGCAGCGCTCGCTCAAGGTCGATCAGCCGGTCACGTTCAGATGCCACGGCCAGCTCAAGGGCTTCCGGGTCTTGGATATGGGCGTGATCGAGCCTCCATTGGTCATAGAACTCTACATGCGCCGCTTCCTGCGCCCGCAGCTTTCGCAGATCGTCCGCATGGGCCTGAACCGTGGCGGCGGTCTTTTGCAGTGTGAGGCCCGGCTCGCGCGCATTCGCTTTTGCGTTCGTGAGATCATCGCGGGCGGCCTGAACACCTGACGAGAGCGACGCGACCCTTGTTCGTGCTATTGCGAGACCGGCCGCAAATTCCTCGGAGGTACGATGAGCCGCACACAGCGGGCAGCGGTCGTCGTGCAAACCCAGGCTCTCGCCGTGCTCGACCAGAAGTGCGAGCGAGGCCGCGACCGCATCCATTTCTTCTTCTCGTGCGAGACGCCGCTCGGCGTCCGAGACTGCTTTTTGTGCCGCTTCATTCTCTCGCTGGGCCGCCTCATGCGCGGCGGCCGCCGCGGCGCGGGCGGCAACAGCATCCGGATGGTTATAGACGTCCTGGGTGGCTGCCATATCGCGACCGAGTTGGACTGCCTCGCTCATGCGCCCCAACTTGGCGCGCCCGTTCGCGAGAACAGCCCGCGCTGCAGCTAGTTGTGCGGTCAGCTCCGGTGGCGCATCAGGCGTTGCAGCAGCGACGACTTGCAGGGCCGAGGAAACGTCGCCAGATCGGGTCAGAGCAGTCTGTAGCTCTGACTGCTGTGTGAGCCGATCGGCCAGCCGCGCGCGAGCCGCCTCATAGGCGGTTTCATCCTTGGTGTGATTGGCTTCGGCAGCGGCGACAACTTCCTTTGCCCTGCTACCGGCTTCGGAGCCTTCCATCGCACCAAGCGCGGCACGGACGAGGTCAAAACGCTCTGTTTCGGTGAGGTCCAAACTAAGTGCAGCGATCCGCTCGTCGCGGATGATTGACGTGCGGGTGAGCTGCTTGAGTGCGTTATCAGGCACTGGCCCGCTACACAACGCAGCTTCTATTTCTTCCGGAGAACGATCGCACCCGGCTTCTCGCGTCCGCGTGATCGTAAATGGCTTGCCGTCGTCATCGACGAACGATGCGTTGACGTAATGCGCATCGGGCACACCTTCACCGCGCCACCACAAGTAATCGCTCAGGCTTTCCTTGGCGGCCTTCTCAACAGAATATTTGTCGATGGAGCCCGTGATGGCGAACTCTACGGCATCACAGACCGTGCTCTTGCCCACGCCGTTACGGCCAGTAATGACCGTGAAGCCACGACCAAAGGTTATCCGGGCGACATCCCTGAACCCGCGGAAACCACATATCTCGACGAAATCCAGCCTCATGATTTCGCTCCCAAGATGCGAGCGACGTCCGCTGGCGTGGTTTCATTGAGGAAGGCTGTAACACCATCGGGGGAGATTTCTTTGAGCCTGGTGCGCAGTCTCGTTTCGAAGTTGGCGGCGCCGAGTAATGGCTTTGATCGAATGGATAGCAGCGACAGCAAAGCCATCTCGATGTCATCGGCCGTTCTGATCGAGGCTCGCGCTATCTTTCGGGTCAGCGAGAAGTCTTCTTCAATGCGTTCAATTTCGCGGCCCCTGCGCGCATCTGAATCCTCGGTGAGGAAGAGGGAATAGACGTTCCACGCCTTGGCACCAGCGCTGCGCAGGAATGTCGCGTGTCGAGCCAGCGCGAGCTTCTGCCGTTCCTCCCACGAACCAAGGAGCGCATCTGCCGTGTCGAAGACATGCACAAAACCCATGAGCGCAGCACTCTCAAAGCATGTCACCGGCCCTGACGGCCCGGTCCATGTCCAGGTGTCATACTGGGCATCGCGAAGAAGGATTTCAGATTGGATGTAGATGTCCATCATATGCCCAACGCAATTCTTGCCCCGGCGAGGTCGTACCATTCGCCACCCGCATCTGGGCGGATGAGATCGCCAGCCCGTCCGCTACGAATGACATTGTCGGGCAAGCCCAGATCCGTCGCGCCGACTGCGACGACGATGTCGGCCCCCATTGCTGCCGGCGGCTCGATAAACCGCCTGCGCAGCGTGCCCAGCACTGTCTGCGCTCCATTGACGACGCGGATGCTCCGGCCATTGAAGGCGTAGCCGTCTGCGCTTTGCACTGCCCCGGCCTGACGTAGCAACAAATGGAAGAAGCCAAGCGCCTCCGGATTCGCAGGACGTAGGAGCGTCGCAGGCTCCGCCGCTGAGACGCCTTCGGCATCCCGCCGCAGCCCGTACAAAGCCTCGCTATCGAAAGCCGCGACTTCGAGCCAAGCAGGATCACATTGAACGCCGGTGGTCTGCTCAAAAGCGGCCCGTCCGGCATCCAGCACCTGGCGAAGATAGTTGGATGAAAATGCCCGTCGCAACTCGTCGAGCGCTGCAGCGCCGGACTCCTGGACGTGTTCGAATTTCACGTTCTGAGCGTGGGAGATCTGCCAGAGCTGCGGCGCCTTTTGCTCAAGGGCGTTTGTCGGCGACAGGTCGATAACCGTGACGGATAGCGGCTGAACATCGATCAGGGCCTCACCGATCACCGCGTTGAGGTATTCCCAATCCGACCAAAAACCGACGACGAGAACATCCTTTTGTCGGATGTTGGCGGCCATCCAGACCTTACTACGAGCGATGCGTGCTGAAATCGTCGGATCGTCGAGCTGTGATGGAGCCCAGACCGTGGAGGGACGATCTCGGTGGGCGCAGCCGTGAAACTTCAGCAGCGGTGCCTGTCGCACGGTGTCGGCATTGGCTTCGTCCCCATCGAGCGAACCACGAAAGTCGGCACCATAGTCCCAGGCGCGTCGCTCAATCAGCGTGTCGTAGTTGCTCGATATGCCGGCTACGGCGGCACGTGTGATGAGGAAATCTGCGATGGCGGCATGCCCCGTGTTCGAAGGCCGAACAAAAGACGACCATGGGACGAGGTGCTCGATGAAGACAGATTGCAATGTGTTGAGGCCAGCGAAGTGCTCTGCTAGCGCCTCTAGGTTCTCGCGGAGTCCCGCGTCGCAATTGGGGTCAGACTCAAGTCGGTACTTGTCGTAGCAACGCTCCGCTACGGCTCGCGCGGATGGGAGGCTGCTGGGAGGCGCCATCGAAAGTCCGGCCCCGCAGACCACCAAGAGGCGGCCTGCGTTCATGGATGCCAGTAGTCGAGCAATCGTTTGCGGAGTCAAGCGGCCCTCCGTTTATCGCCAAAACACCCAGCAGGCAGATGCGCCTCCGCATGAAGCGCGGTCGCCTTCTCCCAGAAGGTGCGCCGCGCTGACAGCACGGTGACGCTGGCGTCGGGATTGGCAAAGAAGTCCGGATATCGAGATCCCGTTGCCAGCGCATCAATCTGCCAACGGTGCGGCTTAAAAAAAGGCAGATCGGGCGTCAGGACCAACTGAACTTGCCCGTGTACCTGATCGGTTTCGTTGATCAGCCAGAGGTCCCGGAGCAGCGGAACTGCATTCTGAAAGTCCGCCAGGCTCGATTTGGCGATCAGTGTTGCGTCGATCTTCAGTTCGGCAGTGGCGGCCGAACCCTGCGGTTTTGTCTCGTCCATGGAATCCCCTGTAGTGCCCCGCCGTAACACGCATTACGCCCCGTTACGCCCTGCCAAGATATTAGCGCTAGTTGCCAGACATTCGGCAGGGAGGAGCCATGGCAGCGCGGGAGGTAGATCGAGGCCGGCGGATCCGGTTCTTGCAGGTCAGGGCAGGTAGGGGTAATTTGTCAAAAATATCAGACACTTTAGTTGTTTGCTATCTGCCATGAACCTCATCGATATCGGCCATGCCGTGCGGACCCGGCGCTCTGAGCTGGGCCTGTCCCAAGCGCAGTTGGCGCACCTGAGCGGCCTGTCTCGTCAGACCCTAGTCGGTCTGGAGAACGGCACCCTGAGCGATCTGGGAGTCAACCGGGTGGGCCAGGTCATGGCTGTGCTGGGCCTGGACAGTCCTAAGCTGGATACCCAGGCGCGGCGCAAGAAGCGTGGACTTTGGATGGCAGCCAAGACCGCCAGTGTCAGCTATGCCCAAGAACTGGCGCCCGAGACGCTGGAGCAAGCCCTGGCGAGTGGTGAAGTGCCTGCTTCATTTGCTCCGCACCTGACACATTTGCTGGATGAGGCGCCCGTGCCTGTCGTCGTGATGGCTGTGGAGGAGGCTGCCTCGCATACACACCAGCCGCCAAAGCAGGTCTGGCGCAACGTGGCGAAGCTGGCCGGATCGTTGTCCGTGCATCGTCGCGAGCTGTGGGCATGAAGTCCGGAGCATTGCCCAGCGGTCCCTGGGAGAAGCTGTTCCCGCGGGCGCTTGCACTGATTGACGAGATCAGTCGGTATGGCGGCATCACGGACCCGTTCTGGACGTTGGGTGGTGGAACGGTGCTGATGTTTCGGTACAGCCATCGACTGAGCAAAGACATCGACATCTTCGTGCCTGACCCCCAGTACCTCGGCTTTGTGTCGCCGCGATTGAGCGACACCGCTGCGGATTTGACGCAGGACTACACCGAGCAACCAGGTGCCTTCGTCAAACTGCAGTTTGAGGAGGGCGAGGTCGATTTCGTCGCTGCTCCCAATTTGCTGGACGATGCCTGGGATACATGGGATATCGGCGGTCGCGCAGTCAAAGTAGAGACTGCCGCTGAAATCATTGCCAAGAAGATGTACCGCCGCGGTGATCGGGTCACGGCGCGGGATCTTTTCGACTTTGCGCTCGTGATCGAGCGCGAGCCTCCGCAGCCTCTGGCAGCGACGCCATTCCTTCTACGCCATCGGGAGGCATTCCTGTCCCAGATCCGAGCGCCGCATGCCAGCTTGCGCGCCGCGTTCGAGGCCATCGCTACGCTGGAGTACACACCCAGCTTCGATCATTGCATAGCCGTGGTCGGGGATTTTCTGGGCGAACTGTAGCCTCTTCGCACGTGGTCATTCCCCGTCGTATTGGAGAGCGCTAAGATGCATCCTGATCGACAATGCACCCGAAAATGTCGACGCCGCGCAAATGGTTCCATAACCCGCGCCACCATTAAGCGCGCGATTTTGACGGTAGATGGCGACGGTATGGTTTGTGTCGATCAAAAAAATCCCTTTAATCACATAGGCTTAAGAGGCCCGTTGATGACAGAGTGGGAGTGAATCAGCCTGTCGCGAACACTGCTTTATTAGATTGACCGACAATGGGCCCACGTGATTGTGGGCTCTTTATTTTGCGCGTTATCTGTCTGATTTCCAGCGGTTGAAAAATTCTGAATTTGGGTGGTGTTGGGCGATGGTGGTGTTCCTATACTCAGGATCGTTCAGAGATTCAGGCTGGGGATGGGCGCAGGAGCTCGCGAAATTCGCCTGCAGACGTAAACATTTTTGTCTGTTGGACAAAGCCGTGGTTGTGTATTTTATGTTGTTCAGTTGAACAAATCAGGATGTATTTTTTTTGCAAACCGTTGATGAGGTTGTTCGGTAACGTAGGCAAGTTGTAGTCTGCACGTGTCAGTGGACGTTCTACGCTGACAAGCTGTCTGCATCGCCAAATAGCTTTCCTTGTGCGCGCCAATTCTGCCTTTTTTCGACCTTGCGAAGCATGTGCTAGGGATTGGGTTATAAATCCGATTCTGCGGACTCAATAAAATGTTCATTCTGCTTGCTCGGATGCCTTGAACTTCGGACGAGGTCGGGGGGGCAATCTTAGAGGGAACGGTGCCACACGATGAGTTTGCACAATGTTCGTTAGCGCTCAAGTGGTGTGTTACATGATGAGGTTGCAATTCGACGCACAGTAGTCCGTTTGCTCTTGCATTCCGTCCGAACCCAATTGTTCCTCATAAGGGCATGGAGATAGCTGTGTACCTCAGGCTCCAGATAAGCCGTTATGCACTGATACTATTCGTCAGAACAAATCTTTGGATAAGTAGAGGCGTCATGCATATTGAAAATTCTGGAACCTAACGCTTGGATGCTGCAGATTTGATTTGCCCGTGAGCATCGCTCGCGGCCGAGTTGCTAGAAGGTGATAGCTGTCGATACGGCTGACTCGTAAGCACCGGCGAAGTTACTCGCCGAGCAGACTACTCTGATCAATCGGAAACGAACTTGCATCGTTCACCGCAAGGCTGCCGGCAGATCACGGCATGGTCTTGTCGGACTACTTGGTGAGCACAAAAAGAGAACATGATGGCCAGGATGTGGATGGTACGCGGTGAGAGTGGCAGTCTGTACGAGGCTTTTCGGGAGCGCGGCGTTGCAGCCGTGGGATGGAATCAGCTAGCCGCACATGCCAAGCCTGGAATCGGACGTAAACAGTTGAGAGCTCTGTACCAGTCCATCGAGCCCCAGGCAAGGCAGGGAACCGTTATCTCGGGCGCATCTCAAGTCTGGCGGTTCGTAAATGACATCCAGGATGGCGATTGGATCATCACCTATTCGCCCGCTAATCGACTGTACTCAATTGGCAAGGTCGCCGGTCCGGCCGAGCACCACCCCGACTGGGGTGAGCAAGGCATGCCGCTGGTGCGCAAGGTGCAGTGGCAAGGGCAGGAACTGCCGCGCGACAGCTTGGGCACCAGCAGCAAGAACAGCCTGGGTTCGACACTGACCCTCTTCGAGGTACCGCCCAGCGCGGCAGCCGAAGTGTTGGCCGCACTGAAGGGCAAACCGGCGCCGGCAGCGGAAGAGGATGCTGAGGATGTCATCGCCGATCCACTGGCCAACATTGAGTCTCAGGCGCTGGAACGCATCAAGGATCGGGTCAACGAACTGGAGTGGGACGACATGCAGCAGTTGGTCGCCGGTATTCTGCGCGCCATGGGCTACAAGACCCAAGTCTCTCCGCCTGGCTCCGACCGTGGGAAGGACATCGTGGCGTCGCCGGACGGCTTCGGTTTTGAACACCCGCGCATCGTCGTAGAGGTCAAGCATCGCAAGGGACAGATGGGTAGCCAGGAAATCCGCAGCTTCCTTGGCGGTCGCCACAAGGATGATCGCGGGCTGTATGTCAGTACTGGCGGTTTCACTAAGGATGCTCAATACGAAGCCGACCGCGCTTCCATACCGCTGGCGATGTGGACACTGGATCATGTGGTCCGCGCATTAGTCGAGCATTACGACGCGACCGACTCTGAAACTAAACGAATTGTTCCGTTGAAGCGGCTGTATTGGCCAGCGTGAGTTAGTTTGGTTGACACCAATCAATCCGGACCACCGCAATCTTCGAGAAGCCAAGCTGACGTTAGAGCCCGGAGGGGGAAATTGGTCCAGTCAGATCCTTAAACTGGATCGTCAAGACGGTGACCACAATCAGGTGGAGCGTGGCACCGTGCAGCATGAAGTGCTGGAAGGCAAGAAGCAGATCCAGGCCTTCGAGGATGGTGAGACCTTGCGCGTCCGCGTCACCTGCAAAAAGGACGCGACCGCACGCCTTGATGCTGTCGTTCCCTACGGGCTCGCTGTGACTTTGGAAGCGAAGGAAGACATTCCGATCTACCTGCAAGTCCGTGCCCGTATCAAGCAGCCGGTGCGTATTGCACCGGGCGTAGGCCGGTGATCGCATAACGGCATGAAACATATAGAACAAGGCATTTGCATGAAACCCATAGAACAACAATTCTTCAACGACCTGGAAAAGAAGCTCTGGACTGCCGCAGACAAGCTGCGCTCCAACCTCGATGCCGCTGTGTACAAGCACGTCGTGCTCGGGCTGATCTTCCTCAAGTACGTCTCCGATGCCTTCGAAGAACGGCAGCGCGAACTGCGTGAGCAGTTCACCAACCTGGATCATGACTACTACATGGATCCGGCCGAATACGGCGGCGCAGGCACCCAGGAGTACGAAGACAACATCGCCGCCGAGTTGGAAGTGCGCGACTACTACACCGAGAAGAACGTGTTCTGGGTGCCGGTCGAAGCGCGCTGGCAAACCCTGCGCGATTGCGCGCAACTCCCCCCCAAGGCCGCGCTGCCGTGGAACAAGCCGGGTAAAGACGAGCCCGAGGAAATGCGTTCGGTCGGCTGGCTGATAGACAACGCGATGGAAGCCGTCGAGCGCGAGAACGCCCGGCTGAAGAACGTGCTCAACAAGGACTTCGCCCGCGTGCAGCTCGATTCCAGCAAGCTGGCCGGGCTGATTAGCCACTTCTCGGATACTGACTTCGCTGCCCGCGAATACAAGGGCCAGCCGTTGGACCTGAAATCCAAGGATATCCTCGGCCACGTCTACGAATACTTCCTCGGCCAGTTCGCCCTGGCCGAAGGCAAGAAGGGCGGCCAGTACTACACGCCCAAGAGCATCGTCACCCTGATCGTGGAAATGCTCCAGCCGTTCAAAGGCCGCGTGTACGACCCGGCGATGGGTTCCGGCGGCTTCTTCGTGCAAAGCGAGGAGTTCATCGAACAGCACGGCGGCAAGGCCACCAATGGCAAGAGCGGGCAGATCAGCGTCTACGGGCAGGAGAGCAACCCCACCACTTGGCGGCTGGCCGCGATGAACATGGCCATCCGCGGCATCGACTTCAACTTCGGCAGCGGCCCGGCCGACACCCTGCTCAACGACCTGCACCCGGACCTGCGCGCCGATTTTGTCATGGCCAACCCGCCCTTCAACATGAAGGAATGGTGGAACGAAAAGCTGGCCAACGATCCGCGCTGGATCGCCGGCACGCCGCCGCAGGGCAACGCCAACTTCGCCTGGTTGCAGCACATGCTCTGGCACTTGGCGCCCACCGGCAGCATGGCGCTACTGTTGGCCAACGGCTCCATGAGTTCCAACACCAACTTTGAGGGCGAAATCCGCAAGCGGCTAATCGAGGAAGACTACGTCGAGTGCATGGTCGCACTGCCCGGCCAGTTGTTCACCAACACCCAGATTCCGGCCTGCATCTGGTTCCTGACATGCGACAAGCAGAACGGCTTCGCGCTGGACAAGAAAAAGCGCGACCGGCGCGGCGAATTTCTGTTTATCGACGCCCGCCAGATGGGCTACATGAAAGACCGGGTACTGCGCGATTTCACAAACAAGGACATTCAGAAAATCGCCGATACCTTTCACGCCTGGCAGCAAGGCGAGGGGTATGAAGATCTACCGGGCTTTTGTCATTCCGCCAAGCTGGAAGAAATCCGCAAGCACGAGCATGTGCTGACGCCGGGGCGCTATGTGGGTGCGGCGGAACAGGAAGTCGACGGAGAACCCTTTGCCGAGAAGATGCAGCGATTGACCGCGCAACTGGCAGAACAGTTTGCGGAGAGTGCCAAGCTGGAGGAAGAAATCAAGAAGAGTCTGGCGGGGTTGGGTCATGGCCTCTAAATGGGTAGAAGTGCCACTAGAACAACTCAAAGCTCAGACCAAGAGTGCCTTCGCCATGGGGCCTTTTGGCTCAAAGATTAAGGCAGAGAACTTCACCACTGTTGGAGTTCCTGTAATCAAGGGCGGCAATCTCAATGCGACCTACCTAGATGAGTCGGACTTCGATTTTTTGACCCAAGAGAAAGCTGACGAACTGGAATCCGCTAAGGCTCGGAGACTGGATATTGTAATCACACATCGAGGTACTCTCGGTCAAGTGGGTTTAATACCGCAAGACTCAAAATATGAAGAGTACGTCGTCTCTCAGAGTCAGCTCAAAATGTCCTTTGATATCAAACGAGTTGATCCATATTTCGTCTACTACTTTCTGAAATCACCGCTCGGACAATCGCGGCTTCTATCCAATGCATCTCAGGTGGGCGTTCCTGCCATAGCACAGGCTTTAACGTCTGTTCGAGCTATTGAAATCCCGATCCCAGAAAATCGTTCGGAACAAGTTCGTATTTCGAGCGTCTTACGCGGTTTGGACGACAAAATAGACCTCAACTGCGGCATCAACCAAACCCTCGAAGCCATGGCGCAAGCCATCTTCAAATCATGGTTTGTCGATTTCGACCCAGTCAAAGCCAAGATCGCAGCCATCGAACAAGGCCAGGACCCGCTGCGCGCCGCCATGCGCGCCATCAGCGGCGAAACCGACGCCGAACTCGACCAACTCCGACGCGAGCACTACGACCAACTTGCCGCCACCGCCGCGCTGTTTGCCGATGCAATGGAAGGGTCGGAGTTTGGCGAGATTCCAAAGGGATGGAACTCTGTTCCGTTTGGTTGCTTGCTTTCGCACACTATTGGCGGCGATTGGGGGACAGAAGCACCGGACACCGTGAATGACACGCGTGTTGCAATCATTCGCGGCACTGACATCCCAGACTTAGATCAAGCTCAATTAAGCCGAGTGCCCATTCGATATACCAGTAAGAAAAAGCTCGCCACGCGACGTCTACAGGTTGGCGATATTGTTTTGGAGGTTTCAGGTGGCAGCAAAGATCAGCCTACAGGTAGATCATTTCATATGACTGCCAACGCGCTGCGAGAGTTTGATTGTCCAGTCGAGCCTGCCAGTTTTTGCCGACTTTTGAGGCCTGTCAGCCTTGAGGTCGGTGCAGTGCTTAGTTTGCATCTGTCCTGCATATATCAACAAGGAAAGACTTGGGAATATCAGAATCAGAGTACCGGGATTGCCAATTTTCAAACATCCCATTTCCTTAAGGCCGAGCTGGTAGTTGTCCCCCCGAATGCGGTCCTAGAAGTCTTCTTTGGAATGGTTAGTCCGATTCTGGAGCGGAGGCATGATGCACAAGGGCGGAAACTGGCTCTAACGCGTGACACGCTTCTTCCTAAACTTATGTCTGGAGAAATTTCTGTTTCGTGTCAAATTAATGAGGATGCTCGATGACTCAACAAGAGAGCCCCCTCCCAGAAGAACAACGCACAGACTATTTCGAGAGAATTCCGGTTTGGAGAAATGGTGAAAAGTGCTTTGAAGTCATGGCTGACGAGCGCAGCGGTCGTATCCCGGTAACACGCTTGGAGTCTTGGCGAAATTACACCGAGCTACTAGAAAGCCCGTTCTTTAATCGTTCTGGCGTACATCTGATTTTTCGTGGGCAACGCCGCTCTGATTGGAGCCTTATGCCTACATTAGGTCGCCTATCTGCCAATGGGATAGTTACTAAGAAATTGGCTGAAGCCCAGCTTGAACGATTTAAGAGAGCGATTCGTGGGCGACTAAGCGACAACAGTCTTGTAGATGAAAATGACGAGCTTTGGTCCATTGGTCAGCATCACGGGCTGATGACGCCTTTGTTGGACTGGACGTACTCTCCTTATGTTGCTTTGTTTTTTGCTTTTGCAAAGGCCGACAGCAAGGATGAAGAGGAAAATCCCTACCGAGTTGTCTATGTGCTTAACAGAAGTTTTATTCTAGGGAATGAGGGTGAAACAGGCATCCGACTTTGGGAACCGCGCAAAGATAGCCATGGGAGATTGGTTAATCAGGCCGGACTGTTCACCTTCTCCCCTGACGATGCCACCATAGAAAACAAGCTGGCGAATGTTTTAGCCGACGACAAGGCTTTTGAGGATGAGGAACTACGCTCTGCAGCAGAAGAGGATCAGCCCGATTTATTGGCTCGATACATCTGCAAAATCTATATCCGTAACGAAGAACGTGATGCTTGCTTGCGCCATCTGCGGCGGATGAACGTGCATCATGCCAGCCTCTTTCCTGATCTGATCGGCGCATCTGATTATTGCAATATCGCAACCGCCGAAGCGGAGGAGGAGGCCAGCCTTGCACAGGCCGCAGAGCGTGAGCGCTCGATGGCTACTCAAGTTGTTCAAGTGGCCTCTGTTCCATCTGTGGACCTTGTGGAGGCTCCCATCATTGATTCGGAGCAAACGTCTTTCAGTATTGAGGCCATCTTGCGTGCTCATCCTGACGCGCAGCAAGTGGAGCCAGGGCGTATCGCATTGAATACCAGCGAGCTGTCCCACGACATTTCCAAACACCAGGTTGTAGATTGGGACAAGCGCGAAGACGCTCAGGCTCGAATGCGCAACGTTATTCGAGTCACGTTGCGGAAGAACAGCTATCCATCGCAACTACGTGACGACGTAGTCGAGCAAATCATGAATGCGGTGAAGCAGCGGGCAGCGGAGAGGAAATGATTACTGAACAACAGCTTGAGGGCCTCTGCATTGGTTGGTTCGGGGCTCTCGGGTGGGCGTACACACAGGGCCCGGAAATTGCACCCGATGGAGACCAACCTGCCCGCTCTGACTATCGTCAAACTGTATTGCGCGAACGCTTGTTGGTTGCGCTCACCCGCATCAACCCGCACATCCCCGCCGCGACGCTGGAGCAGGCGGCACACGAGTTTCTGACGGTCAGCGAGCCGCTGCTGATCGCACGCAACCGTCGTGTGCATCGCTTACTGCTGGCCGGCATTCCGGTTGAATTTTCAGTAGGCGACGAGAAACGCAGCGATCTGGTCAATCTCATCGACTTCGCCAACCCACGCAACAATGACTTCCTGCTGGTTAGCCAATTCACCGTGGTCGGCCCCAAGCAGCCGCGCCGTCCCGATCTGGTGGCCTTCGTCAACGGCCTGCCGTTGACAGTGATCGAGCTGAAGAACCCCGCCAACGAGCAGACCGACATCTGGGATGCCTTCAACCAGATCCAGACCTACAAGGATGAGATCAGCGACCTGTTCAACACCAATGTGGCGGTGGTGGTCAGCGACGGTTTCACGGCGCGGCTAGGATCGCTCACGGCCAACCAGGAACGCATGCAGCCCTGGCGAGCGATCGCCAATGAGGACGACCGACCGCTATTGGAGTTCGAGTTGGAAACGCTGGTGCGCGGCTTCTTCGAGCCCGCACTGTTTCTTGACTACGTTCGCCACTTCGTGTTGTTCGAGCAGGATGCCGACCAGATCATCAAGAAGATCGCGGGCTACCACCAGTTCCATGCGGTGCGCGAAGCGGTGAAAGTCACAGTGATCGCTGCCAGCAGTCCGAACAAAGGCATGCTCGAGGTGCAGGAGCCACGTGCCGCCTATGGCAAGGAAGTGCAGCCCGGTAGCCGCAAGGCCGGCGTGGTGTGGCACACGCAAGGCTCGGGCAAGAGCATCACCATGGCCTGCTACGCGGGCAAGCTGTTGCAACAGCCGGAGATGAAGAACCCCACACTGGTGATAGTGACCGACCGCAACGATCTGGACGGGCAGTTGTTCGGCACCTTCTGCGCCGCCGAAGACCTGCTCCGGCAAACGCCAGTGCAGGCCGGTAGCCGCGAAGAACTGCGCGAAATGCTGGCCTCGCGTGAGGCAGGCGGCATCATCTTCGCTACGGTGCAAAAGTTCGCCCTCTTGAATGACGAAGAGCAGCATCCACTTCTGTCGGATCGAAGCAATATAGTGGTGATTTCCGACGAAGCGCACCGCAGCCAGTACGGCATGAAAGGGCGGCTGGACACAAAAACCGGCAAGTACGTATTCGGGTATGCCAAGCACATGCGCGACGCGCTGGCCAACGCTACCTTCATTGGCTTCACCGGCACGCCCATCGCCTTGGAAGACAAAGACACGCGGGCGGTATTTGGCGAGTACGTCAGCATCTACGACATTCAGGACGCCGTGAACGATGGCGCCACGGTGCCAATCTTCTATGAAAGCCGCTTGGCCAAGCTGGATGTGAACCAGGCCGAGATCGACGCACTGAACGCCCAGGTGGATGAGGTCATCGAGGACGAGGAAGACCTCACCGCCCGCGAGAAGACCAAGAGCGATTGGGCCGCACTGACCAAGCTGGTGGGCGCGCAGCCGCGTCTGGAACAGGTGGCTGCCGACCTGGTGCAGCATTTCGAGACACGCACCGCCACGCTGGAAGGCAAGGCGATGATCGTTTGCATGAGCCGCGACATCTGCGCCGAGCTGTATAACGCCATCGTTGCCCTGCGTCCGAATTGGCACGACGCCGACCCGGAAAAGGGTGCAATCAAGGTAGTGATGACCGGATCGGCAGCGGACAAGCCCTTACTGCAGCCGCACCTGTACAGCCAGCAGGTGAAGAAACGCCTGGAAAAGCGTTTCAAAGACCCGGCAGACCCGTTAAAGCTGGTGATCGTTCGCGACATGTGGCTGACGGGCTTCGACGCGCCCTGCTGCCACACCATGTATGTAGACAAGCCGATGAAGGGCCACAACCTGATGCAGGCCATTGCCCGCGTCAACCGGGTGTTCCGCAACAAGCCCGGTGGATTGGTGGTGGATTACATCGGCATCGCCAACGAGCTGAAGGCAGCGCTCAAGACCTACACCGAATCCAAGGGCAAGGGCGACCCGGCGCACAATGCGGCCGAGGCCCTGGCTGTGCTACTCGAGAAGCTCGACATCGTGCGTGGGTTGATGCACGGCTTCGACTACAGTGGCTTTGAAACCGATGCGATGAAGCTGCTGGTGCCGGTGGCCAACCATATCCTGGGGCTGAAGGACGGCAAGCAACGTTTCCTCGATGCCATGCTGGCCGTGAGCAAGGCGTTTTCCCTGTGCAGCACGCTCGATGAAGCTGCCGCCCTGCGCACAGAGATTGCCTTCTTCGCCGCCGTCAAGGCCGCCATCGTCAAGTTCACCACAGTGGACCGCAAGCGTTCCGACGCGGACAAGAACAGCGCGCTCAAGCAGATCCTAGACAACGCCATCGTGGCAGGCGGGGTGGCGGATATCTTCGCCCTGGCGGGCTTGGACAAGCCCAATATCGGCCTGCTGTCGGAAGAGTTCCTGGAAGACGTGCGGCAGATGAAAAGCCGCAACCTGGCGGTGGAACTGCTCGAAAAGCTACTGCGCGATGAGATCAAGGCGCGCTCACGCAACAACGTCGTGCAGGAGAAGAAGTACGGCGACCGCCTGCTGGAAACCCTACGCAAGTACCACAATCGGGCGGTGGAGACGGCGCAGGTCATCGAGGAACTGATCCAGATGGCCAAGGACTTCCAGGCAGCACTGGAGCGTGAAGCAGCGCTGGGGCTGAATCCGGACGAGATCGCCTTCTACGATGCGCTGGCCAACAACGAAAGCGCCGTGCGGGAACTGGGTGACGAAATTCTCAAGAAAATTGCCGTCGAGATCACCGAGAAGCTGCGCAACAGCACCACGGTAGATTGGCAAGTACGCGAGAGCGTACGCGCCAAGCTGCGGATTCTGGTGCGGCGTACGCTAAAGAAGTGGAAGTACCCACCGGTGGGTGAGGATGCCGCGATTGAGCTGGTGCTGAAGCAGGCTGAATCACTGTCAAACGCATGGTCGAAGTAAGTGGTTTAATGCGGTACTTTCGGGTTTTGGAGAGGCATTGTAAGATTGGAATTGATTGATAATGCAATCGAAACCGTTGATGCTCCGAAAATCGCTCCATCTCCCGCGCCAGTACTAAGCGCGGTTTTTTGACGGTATATGGCGACGATAAAGCTTATGTTGATGGTCTAAAATCCCTTTAACCATGCGGACTTACGAGCTCCATTGATGATCGACTGGGAGTGATGTTGCTGCTGCTATCCATCGGCGTCAGAATGCACTAAGCACCTACAAGGCTCATCTATGTTACGAGCGGGGTAGTGTCGGCTGCGTGCTTTCCGGATGCTGCCGAGATCACCTGCCACCTGAAATCAGAAGATCAGCATGAAATTGACGGGCACCGTAGCGTTGCTGGTATTGCTAACTGCCGGCTGCGCGTTCGTAGCATCTCGATTCGACCCACCGTCGAACCCGCCACACCCGCCTGACACCCTTATGTAGCAGGAAGGCTACTTCGAAAATGCTGAGGTGGTGCCCCCGAACAAGAGCGATGCCGGTGGTTCGTTCTACGGACGGCTGGAACTCGAATCGCGCGAGTGGACGTGGGAGATGACGATCGCGCGATTGGATAGTCTCGTCACCTCCGTGGCAGTTCACGGTCCCGCGGCGAAGGGCGCGAAGTGGCCCCTCGTGCTAACGATGCCCATTCCTGCGTCGGAAGAGACCATCCACGGTAAGAGAATATTGACGCCGTCGCAAGCCGATGACATGCAGGCCGGCAGGCTCTATCTGTTGGTCGTCTCGACGACGCGTTATCCGCAGGGCGAGATCCGTGCGCAGATTGCCCTGCGCCGGCCCGGTGAGCGCGGCGCACGCTGACGCTGCACCGAAGCCAGTCAAGCTGATCTCTTCGACTAGGTGGGCACCCAATGGTTTGCCTCGACATGCCTAAGCGGCTGTTCTGACGCACCCGGGCCAGTATGGTTCAGCGCCACCAACAGAACGGCCGAATCTTTCCTCGAATCGGGATGGAAATTTACATTGGTGCATCTTCTTCGCTAGCCAAGTTAATTGGTGTAGTCCATTGCTTCTTGGTTCTTGATCACGACAACCCAGCGAGCACCAGTCAGTTCCGCCATACGCGCAGGTGCAATGCGCACCGCGGTGTGGGTATCGCCCGCCGCCGGCAGCACGGTATCGAACGCCTTGAGCGATTCATCGCAGTAAACGGGTAGATCGGTGGCCAAGCCGAACGGGCAAACGCCGCCCACAGGGTGGCCGGTCAAGCGTTGCACGCTCTCGGCATCCAGCATCCGAACCTTGCTGCCAAACGCTTGCTTGAGCTTCGCGTTGTCCAGCCTCGCGTCGCCCCGTACGACCACCAGAATCACTTGATCGCCCACCCTTAGCGACAACGTCTTGGCGATCTGGCCGGGCTCCACGCCGTGCGCCTTGGCCGCAAGTTCCACAGTGGCCGTGCTGGTCGATGCTTCGATGATCGTGATGTCAGGCGCCTTGACGGCAAAATATTCGCGAACGCTTTCGAGACTCACTTCCTGGTCGTCCATGTATGTGGTTAAAGATTCGTCGTGCATGCAGGACATCAGTCCGTCGACAATAATGGCACTACGTTGCGTAATTCTCCCTTATCTAGCGGTTTTGCGTGAGCGTGATCGCCCATTGGTTAAACCTTCGACACCCCAGCCCACTCAATTTGCTACCCTCTTGGGTTAGCATGCGCCGCCGCGCGCAATCACCCCATTTAATGTGCCGCCATACATCGCCCTATGGCCTGGCGCTTCTCAGCACCACTTTTAGAATTGCCCCATGGAAATCAAAGTCAATTTTCTCGATAAGCTGCGTCTCGAAGCCAAGTTCGATGACTTCACGGTGATCGCCGATCAGCCGATTCGCTACAAGGGCGACGGCTCGGCGCCGGGTCCGTTCGATTACTTCCTGGCGTCGTCGGCGCTGTGCGCAGCGTATTTCGTGAAGTTGTATTGCGTGAACCGCAATATTTCCACGGAGAACATTCGCCTCTCGCAAAACAACATCGTCGATCCGGAAAACCGCTACCAGCAGATCTTCAAGATCCAGGTCGAGTTACCGGCCGATATTTCCGAAGCCGACCGTCGCGGCATTTTGCGGTCGATCGAGCGTTGCACGGTCAAGAAAGTGGTGCAAGCCGGACCCGAGTTCGTGATCGAGGAGGTCGAGAGCCTGGACGCGGATGCACAGTCGTTGCTGACGTTGTCGCCGGTCGATGACGCCAGCACCTACATCGTGGGCAAGGATCTGCCGTTGGAGCAGACCATCGCCAATATGTCTGGCATTTTGGCGAAGCTAGGGATCAAGATTGAAATCGCGTCGTGGCGCAATATCGTGCCAAACGTGTGGTCGCTGCACATTCGCGATGCGCACTCGCCGATGTGTTTTACCAACGGCAAAGGTGCGACGAAAGAAAGTGCGTTGGCATCCGCTTTGGGCGAGTACATCGAGCGCACAAACAACAATCACTTTTACGCTGGCGCGTTTTGGGGCGAAGACATCGCCAATGCCTCGTTTGTGCACTATCCAAACGAACGCTGGTTCAAGCCGGGCAAGAAGGATGCGCTGCCGAAAGAAATACTCGATGCGTATTGTCGCGAGATTTATGACCCCGAGGGTGAGCTGCGCGGCTCGCATCTGTACGACACCAATTCCGGCAATACGGAACGCGGTATTTGTTCGCTGCCGTACGTGCGGCATTCGGATGGCGAGGTGGTGTATTTCCCGTCCAATCTGGTCGAGAACCTGTTTGTGAGCAACGGCATGAGTGCCGGCAACACGCTGGCTGAAGCGCAGGTGCAGTGCTTGTCCGAGATATTCGAGCGCGCGGTTAAGCGCGAGATTCTGGAAGGCGAGATCGCATTGCCGGATGTGCCGAAGGATGTGCTGGCGAAGTATCCCGGCATCGTGGCGGGGATCGAGGGTTTGGAGGCACAGGGCTTTCCGGTCTTGGTGAAAGACGCCTCACTGGGTGGCGAGTACCCGGTGATGTGCGTGACGTTGATGAACCCGCGTACGGGCGGTGTGTTTGCGTCATTCGGTGCACACCCGAGTTTCGAAGTTGCGTTGGAGCGCAGTCTGACGGAGCTGCTGCAGGGGCGCAGTTTTGAAGGCTTGAACGATCTGCCGCAGCCCACCTTCAATAGCGAAGCCGTCAGTGAGTCGAACAACTTCGTCGAGCACTTCATTGATTCCAGCGGGCTGGTGTCGTGGCGCTTCTTCAGCGCCAAAACGGATTACGAATTCGTGGAGTGGGATTTTTCAGGCAAGGGTGAGAACTCCAACGCCGAAGAGGCGGCCACGCTGCTCGGCATCCTCGAAGGGATGAGCAAGGAGGTGTACACGGCGGTGTATGACCAACTGGGTGCCATCGCGTGCCGAATCCTGGTGCCCGGCTATTCGGAGGTGTATCCGGTAGACGATCTGATCTGGGACAACACGAACAAGGCGCTGTTGTTCCGCAAAGATATTTTGAATCTGCATCGCCTGGACGACGCGGCATTGGTGGATTTGCTCGATCGCCTGGACAACAATGAGCTGGACGATTACTCGGATGTCGCAACGTTGATCGGTATCGAGTTCGACGAAAACACGGATTGGGGCCAGCTCACTGTTCTCGAGCTGAAGTTGCTGATCAACCTTGCGCTCAAGCAGTTCGACGTGGCGCAAGAGCTCGTGGGTGCTTTCCTGCAATACAACGACAACACGGTTGAGCGCGGTTTGTTTTATCAAGCGTTGAACGTGGTGCTTGAAGTGCAACTCGACGATGAACTGGAATTAGACGACTACGTTGCCAATTTCCGCCGGATGTTTGGCGACGCTCGCATGGATGCGGTGATCGGATCGATCGACGGCAGTGTGCGCTTTTTCGGGCTCACGCCCACGAGCATCAAGCTGGAAGGTCTCGATCGGCATCACCGCCTGATCGACAGCTATCGGAAGCTGCACACGGCGCGCGGTGCGGCTGCGGGGTTGGCCAAGTAAGCCAAGGTCTCATTGCGGGAAGGCCCGGGGCTCGCGCTACCGCTTGAGCACCGGGACGCGGGATGCGCCAAAGCCGCTTCCTTATTTCGCCAAGTCATACTCCCACTGCAGCGCCTCGTCGTCGCTGTACGCGTTGCCTTTGCTCCAATACACCTTGCTGCTGCGCGGTGAGAGTCCCATCACGCCCAGGTACCCCGGTATCGCAAGCTGATGCCACGTTCGTCCGCCATCGCGTGTATAGAAGTGCGCGTCGGTTTTGACCTCCGCACGCGCCTTCATGAACGGGATGAGCAAGCGCGACACCACCGTGTCGCCCCATTCGCTGACCACTTGATAGTCGCCATTGCTCCAAAAATAACGCGCCGTGGTGCGGTTCTCTGCCATCCACGCCGGCAGTAATGCGGGCGTTCGTTGGCGTTCCACCCATTCGCCGGTTTTGGTATCCAGCTTGGCAAGCCATTCACCCTCGCGGTCTTGCAGGATGGCATAGGTGCGGCCGTCGTGCGAGGTGGAGAGATGGGCGACGCGCACATCAGGCTGGCGCTTGATGGTGGTGATCTGCCATTCGCCCTGGGGAGTTGAACGAGACAGTTCGGCACGTGTGGTGAGCATCAGCCGATGGCTGTCTTCGCCCACGCGATACCACATGAACTCGGATGCCCACGCATAGGCATGGGTGTCGTCGATCTGGACCACGAAGCGTTCCTGATCCATATCGCGGCGATTGGAGAAGTCGGCTTTGGGTTGCCCAGTCAGCTCCCTCAAATACGATGCCGGTGCAATCAAGGGTTCGGGCGCGTAGACCACGGTTGTCGTCGCACCTTGATCGTTCGAATAGAACAAGGCGGTGGGTATCCGCTCGCGTTCACCGTTGGACTGACGCGCCGGTGAAGACTCGGAGGACGTATAGGAATCAGCAGACTCAGCAGACTCAGCGGACTCAACGGACTCAACGGACTCAGCAGACTCAGCAGACTCAGCGATCTCAGAAGAATCAGCGATCTCAGAGGCCCCCCAAGCGCCGTCCGATTCGTCCTCCTCGCTGAACGGCTCGTTGCCCCACGCCCACACGTCACGCTCCGATGTAAACGTGGGTTTGACGTCCCAGGCGAGCGATTCCACGTTGGACATGAATCCCGATTTCATCCATTCCCACGACGCGCCGTGATCGGTGGAACGGAATACGACGGTTTGTTCGGGTTCCGTGGATGACGCCGAGTCGGGGCGATCCATGCCTGTGAAGAGAAAGAGCGTGTCCGAGGCGGGGGAGGCCACCAGGCAAGCCACGTCGGGAACGGTGGCGACGATCTTGAACGTGCCGTCGTCTTGCAATCGTGCGAGGGTAGTGAGCACTGGGCGCGAACCGAACATGCCCCCGCGTTGTGAGCCGGTATCTGCGTCGTCTTCATTCAACAGCTGGCTCAAATCGGGCGTGCCCTTTGGCACGTATGCCGCCTCATCTGCGCTCGTCTCGTTTCTTCCCACGAGCCACGTACCGTGGGCGGTGTCGACCACGCCGGTGCACCATTGCTCCATGTTGCGCCAGCGCGCGTCACCTAGTTTGCCGGTCACGGCCATACCGGGTGTGCCACCCGCGATGCCCAGGTTTGAACCCGCGAGTTTCCAGCCGACATAAGCAGGCACTGCAGCGCCAAGGATCAACGCGGCGAGCACTGCGCTCCAACGACGCGGTGAGGCACCCATCCTGCTGGCCATGAGGCAGAGCAGTGCCATGGCGCCGAGATTGAGCGCGATGGCGAATGCGAGACCGCTTTCTGGCGCACGTGTCACCGCTTTCATAACGGAGGAGCCCAGTGCCGGATTCAGCCACACCGAAAACCAAATCAGCGCGAGCAGGAAAAGGCCTGTGAGCAGATACGTGGCAATGCCGGCGAGCAGCGGCTTGACCACCAGGCTGCGCGATGACGCCGCAGCCACTCCCGCACGGCGCGCATAAACGTACGCCGCCAGCGCGCACATCAACCCCGCAAATACAATTTGGCTAAGCGTTAACGGCACACTCATCACGCTCAGCGCGTCGCGCGGAATGTTGATTTGCATCGACTCGGCCGCCCAAGGCCACAGGCCCAGGTAAACCGCCTGAACCAAGGCGATATGCACGGCAAAGCATCCCAGCAGGAAGCTTGCGAAAACCGTTGTTCGGTGAAGCGGGACGCGCGGGTGCGGGTTGACGGCTTCAGTCGTTGGGGACGGCGCAGCCGTCGATTCATCCGCCGCTTCAACCGTCTTTTTCGCGCATCGAAAATGCGCCCACACGGGCAGCCATGCCCACAGCGGTATCGTGGCATACGCGATCGCAGTGAGGCGCCAGTTGGCCTTCATCATCAAGCCTGGCAGGTCGGCGAACCAGTTGGCATCGTCTTGGCGCGCTCGCAACGCATCGATCGACAACGCTTGCACGTAAGCGAGGAGTTGATGCCGGATCGCGCATGACCAGATCAGCGTCATCACGATCATCACAATCCAGCCGCGCGTGCTCGTGCCGCGTGCGGGCCCAGTATGTCGGCGTATGAGCCATGTGCTGAACAGAAAGACGAACAGCACTTCGATGATCAATACGGGAAAGAGTGCCAGTGCATTCTGAAAGCCGGCGGGAAGGCTGAGCACTCGCAGTGGCATGACGGGGTAGACGTACTGCAGCCATGTGCCATGCTGTTCCAGCAGATACGCGGCAGTCTCTGCGGGCAAGGCGCTGAGGATATACAGCAGCCAGTTCGGGATGCCGCGTATCAGCAGATACAGCAGCGCAATCTTTAACGCATAACCCTTCGATAACGTGGCAGCTTGAGCAGGCATGAGCAATTCGGTCGTTTTACGCAACGCCGGATTATTACTCACCTAGGGGTGATTCTGTTAGACGTGAAGGGCTAGTACGTTTCAGCTGAAAACGCTCCACGCGATGTGGAATGCGCTTTCGGTATCGTGATTGGCGGCGCAGATCAGTGTTGCGGTTTTCCTACGCATCACCTTCAATATCTGAAGCATCGGCCGTTGCATCGCCGCTCGCCATGTTCGCTTCCAGTTCATCCAATGCTTGCTGGTGGTCTTCGCCCCAGCGATAAAGCATCTCAACGGCGCCGGCAAATGTCTTACCCAGCGGCGTCAATTCGTACTCGACCTTGGGCGGCACTACATTGAAGACGTGACGCGCGACCAATCCGCGCGCCTCGACGTCGCGCAGCGTTTGCACCAGCATCTTCTTCGAAATACCCGGCAAGGCGCGCTGGAGCTCTCCCGTGCGGCAGCGTCCGCCTGGCCACCGATCGAGCGCGTGCAGCACCAAACTTACCCATTTCACCGAGAAGAGACCCATCACTCGGCGTGGGGCACAACTGGCGTCGAAAACGAGCTGAGAACCTTCGATTCTGGGCATGTATGGTCACCAATAGGTATCTATGTCCCTATATGGTACCTAATTTCCAAAACAGCACTAGGCTCCTAGAATCCTCCATTGACGACACAAATTAATTGAGAGGGACCTTCATGCCTGCTGCCATCTGGGCACTTGCCATCGCCACCTTCGGCATTGGCACCACCGAATTCGTTATTGCCGGCCTCCTGCCAGGCGTCGCGGCCGAGTTCGGTATCTCCATTTCCACCGCCGGCTATATGGCGACCAGCTACGCGCTGGGCGTATTCGTGGGCGCGCCGCTATTGATCATTCTTGGTGCGCGTGTGCCGCAGAAGATCATGCTGGTGTCGCTGATGGGATTTTTTATCGCCGGCAACTTATTAACGGCACTTGCGCCGAGCTTCGCCTGGGCCTTGACGGGTAGAGTGCTTACCTCGCTCACACACGGCGCGTTCATCGGCATCGGTTCGATTCTGGCTGCCGATCTTGTGGCGCCGAACCGTCGCACCAGTGCGATTGCGTTTATGTTCAGCGGCCTCACGGTTGCCAACTTGATCGGCATACCTGCCGCCACATGGCTGGGGCAGGTGGTGTCGTGGCGCGCCACTTTCTTTGCGATCACTGCAATCGGTATTGTGGCCATGTTTGCCGTGACGGTATTGGTGCCCAAGGGCAGGGCGCACCAAGCGCCCAGCATCAGGCGTGAGCTGGCGGCCTTCCTTGACGTGCATGTGTTGCTCGCCATGGGCATTACCGTGCTCGGTCCAGCGGCGTTCTTTACCTCGATCACTTATATTGCGCCGATGATGACCGAAGTCACGGGTTATACCGAAAACGGCGTCACCGGGATCCTGTTTCTCTTCGGGCTGGGATTGTTCATCGGCAACATCTTGGGCGGCAAGCTTGCCGACCGGGCCTTGATGCCGCTGTTGTATGTCACATTGGCGGCACAAGCCGTGGTGCTGTTCGCATTTTTCTTCGTTGTGGAAAGTCGCGTGGCATCGGCCGTGTCGGTGCTGTTGATGGCGGGCTTCGGTTTTGCCAGTGTCTCGCCGATACAGCGGTTGGTGATGGACAAGGCCGGTGCCGCAGGGGCACCCAATCTTGCGGCATCCTTCAATATCGGCTTGTTCAATCTGGGCAATGCCATCGGTGCGTGGCTCGGCGGCTGGGTGATTGCCCAGGGATTCGGGTATGCGTCGCCCAACGTGGTGGGTGGGTTGCTGTCGGTGGCGGCGTTGGCCCTGGCGGTGGCGTCGGGCTGGCTGACCGCCACGCATGGCACGCATCGCAAGACAGCCTTGGCGACGTCCGGGTGTTGAGTCAAATCGCACTGATGCGTGCCGCCGATGACATCTCACCGTTGGCGCGCATGCCCATCCTTCATTGACGCACGTGGCGTGGTGGGTGACAGGTTTCGATGGCGCCACGCCCCAAGCGATTTCCACCGCACGGTCGCCAGCAACGAGGCGGCGATGATCAACCCGCCGCCCATCCAGCCTTGCACCGATATCACTTCGTTCAGCCACACCATGGCGAAGAGCGCGCCGAACGCCGGTTCGCTACCCATCAACAACGCCACGCGCGTTGGGCTGCTGCGTTTGATGGCGTAGTTTTGCGCGAAGAATGCGAACAACGTGCACGCCAGTACGAGATACGCCAGGTATCGCCAGAACGTGCCAGCGTCTTCCATGGATAGAAGCGCGTCGATCGGGTTGGGCACAAGCGCAAATAACAGCAGAGTGCTCGCCAAGGCCACGACGCCGGTTTGTACAGCAGTTACCGTGAGCGCCGGCAGATTGCTGGTCGCCGTGATCTGTTTGATCAAGCACATTTGCAGCGCACGCAGCAATGCGGCAACCAGGATCAACGCGTCGCCGGCATTGAATACCCACTCACCCTCTCCGGTCAGCAGCGCCGCGCCCAATACCGATAGCGCCACCGCAGTCCATTCCAGTCCGCTCGGTCGGCGTTTGAGGAGCGCCCATTCGGCGAGGGGGGTGAGCACGACGCACAGGCTGATCAGAAACGCCGCGTTGGCGGCACGGGTGTGAAGCACGCCATAGGTTTCTGCCAGAAAGATCCCAAGCAGCAAGATGCCTGTGCCCAGCAGCCCGAAAATCGTCGCTTTGGAGGCATGACGCAGGTGGCGCAACGTGGGTGACAACACCAGAAAGGTGATGCCGAAACGCAGTGCCAATAATCCCAACACGGGGTAGAAGACGAGCGCCGATTCCACGACGCCATAACTCGTGCCCCAGACGACCGCGACGGCCAACAGCATCACGTCGCCAAGCGCTATCCACTGATTTTTGCCGCGCATTGCAAACCCCTGAGAATCCAGGCGCCAAGTATTGGGTAGTGACGCCACGATGATAATGACGTTGCCAAGCACATCATTTATGCGTCAAATGCACAGATCTTTGATTTGGAAATCACTTCCGTGAACCCGACCGATCTGTTCGCGTCCTTGCCCGATATGGCGGTGTTCGCTCGCGTTGTCGACGCAGGTAATTTCTCGCTGGCCGCGCGGCAGTTGGGCAGCACCCCGTCGACCGTCAGCCGGCAGATCAAGCGCCTTGAGCAGACTCTGGGTGCGCGGTTATTGGAGCGTTCCACGCGGCACATCCGCTTAACGGAGGCGGGCGCGCAGGTGTATCGGCATTGCCACGACATGCTCAATGCCGCGAATGGCGCGGTGGATGCGGCCGGCAATGTGACGGCACGGCCGCATGGCCGGGTGCGTTTAAGTGCACCGACGGCATTTGCCAAGACGGTGCTGCATCCGCTGGTGCCGGATTTTCTGCAGCGGTATCCGGAGGTCGATGTGCAACTGATGTTCACCGATCGCGAGGCCGATCCGCTGGTGGACGATCTGGATCTGGTGATCCGCCTCACTGAGCGGCCGCCGCCGGGTCTGGCGGGGCGCGCGTTGGGCAGCGTGAAGTGGGTGCTGTGCGCGTCGCCGGCCTATCTCGAAAAGCGTGGCGTGCCACGCCATCCGCAAGACCTGGCGGGTCATGATTGCCTCTATCTGGGCGAGACCACCGATGACAATTGCTGGCGCTTGCGTCGCGGGCAGGAGGTCAAAACAGTTGCCGTGAAAGGACGCTATATCGCCAATCATGCGGGCGCGCGCCTTGAGGCGGCGCTGAGCGGTTTGGGGATTGCCAACCTGCCCGACTTTTCGGCCGAGGACGCCCTGGCTCAAGGAGGCGTGGTGCGGGTGCTGCCCGAGTGGGCGCTCGATGCAGGCGCATACATGGGCGCGGTATGGTTACTGTATCCGCCCAAGCGCGCCTTGCCACCAAAAGTGCGCGTGCTGATCGATTACCTGGTGGAATGCTTGGAAGCACGGCACCAGGCGATCTGACGATCAGGTGGTCGCCCCGCCATCCACCGTGACGATCGAGCCGGTGATCTGCCTTGCGCCCGGGGTGGCGAGGAACACCACGGCGGCGGCGACATCCTCGGGTTGCCCATATCGGCCCAGTGGAATCAACGACTTTTGATAGGCGGAGAATTCGCCGTCGGAGGGATTCATATCGGTATTGGTCGACCCGGGCTGAACGAGATTGACGGTAATGTCGCGAGGGCCGAGCTCGCGTGCGAGCCCACGCGTAAACGAGTGCAGAGCAGACTTGGTCATGTAGTACACCGTGCCGGTGTCGCCCACGATACGGTCGGCGCCGGCCGAGCCGATGTTGATGACGCGGCCACCTGCTTTGAGATAGGGGATGGCGGCTTGCGCGGTGAGGATCGGGCCACGCACATTCACGTCCAACAAGGCATCGATGTCGGCCACACTGAATTCTGCGATCGAGGCGTAGCGCGCAATACCGGCATTGTTGACGAGAATGTCGATGCCGCCGAGTGTCTTGGCGGCTTCGTCTACCGAGCGTTTGATCGCTGCGGGATCGGCGCTGTTGGCCTGGATGGCGACGGCTTTGCGGCCTTTGCCTTCGATCGTGCGCACGACTTCGTTGGCCCGATCGGCCGAGCGCTCGTATGTGATGGCGACATCTGCGCCTTTATCGGCAAGGGCCACCGCAATGGCGGCGCCGATACCGCGCGAAGCGCCCGTCACGAGGGCGCGTTTTCCAAGTAATTCACTCATGATTCGTCTTTATGTTGTGATCGATACAGAAATACTAAAGGCGCCTGTCGGCAGGCGTCAAGCCATTTTGTGGCGATCGCTATATAATTATTTGGATGAGTGGCTTAATCTCGCGATCCATGCAAAACACAGATAACGCAAAAGCAGCAAGTGACGGCGGCGCCGTGCGCGTTCGCGGGCGTCCGCGTGCGTTCGATCGCGATGCGGCGTTGATGCAGGCGACCCGGCTCTTTTGGCGCAAGGGTTACGAGGCAACTTCCATAAGCGATCTGACCGAGGCTCTGGGCATTGGGTCGCCCAGCCTTTACGCGGCGTTCGGGTCGAAAGAGGCGCTCTATACGGAGGCACTCACTCACTATGCGCGCAACTTCGAAGCGCTCGTGTGGGGACAATTCGCATCGGCCAAGACCGCGCGCGATGCGGTGCACGCGTTGCTGTTCGATTCTGCGACGGCGCTCACAGGATGCGCGGGGGACAATCCGCGTGGGTGCATGGTGGCGCTGTCGTCAGTGGGTAGCGACGGGCACGAGGCGCTCGGCGAACTGCTGCGCTCGGCCCGTGCGGTCACGCTCGACCGCTTGAAGGCGCGCTTCAGCCAAGCGGTCGAGGCGGGCGAAATCCCTGCGGATACCGATATCCACGCCTTGGCCCGCTTCGTTCAAACCATTCAGAACGGCATGTCGATTTTGGCGCGCGATGACGCCAGCAGTGATGAACTGCGTGGCGTGGCGGAGGTCGCCATGCTCGGATGGGATGCCCGCATCAAAAAAACGCGACGCGCGACCAAAGCCAAGTAGCGAGCGGTGCGCCGCCTTATCCCAAACGCAACATCGAGCGATGCGTCGCCCGATGTGGATGCTTCTTCGTCGCGCGAGTTCCGTCTTAGAACCGGTACGTCGCGCTGGCGATCACGCTGCGGCGTGCGCCATACCAGCAGTCGCCGCGCGACAAGCACGTGGCGATGTAGGTCTTGTCGGTCAAGTTGTTGACGTTGATGGCGTAGCGCCACTTGGCCGTGTCATACGCCAACATACCGTCAAACAGCACGACGGCACCCGTCTCGGGGGCGTTGCCGTCTTTGAACGCGCTCATCCAGCGCGTACCGGCGCCCACCGAGAAGCCTTGAATGTCGCCGATGGCGAAACGATATTTACCCCATGCCGCGGCCTGGTGACGCGGGATGCCTTCGAGTTCGCTGTCGGGTGCGATGTAGTTGTAGTGGGCGATCACGTCGATCGTGCGCGTGGGCGAACCGCGCCATTCCAGTTCGACACCTTTGGTGTTGGTCTTGCCGGTCTGCAGGCTGCTCAGCGGATTCAAGGGATCGTTGACGAGGCGGTTCTTCTCTTTCAACGTATACACCGCAGCGGTGAAGAGGTTTTTGCCGTCGGCCGATTCATGCTTGATACCGGCTTCGTATTGCTCGCCGCGAATCGGTTTGTAGCTTTCGATGGCGTCGCCGTTCGGGCCAGCCACCGTGGTGCTTGCCACCGGCGTGAACGATTCGCTGTAGTTGACGTACGGCGACCAGCCATTGCTGGCGGCATACATCACGCCCAGGCGCTTGCTGGTAGCACTGGCTTTATCGGTTTGCGAACCATCAACACCACTGCGCGCGTGATCGTGCCGCAAGCCGGCGACGACGATCCAGTTTTGACCGAACTTCATTTGGTCCTGAACGTAGGCGCCCGCCTGCCGTTGATTGAAACGCGGTTGGCTGGAGAGTTCGGGCGCGGTGTAATTGCCGTAGACGGGTGAATAGGCGTCGATCGTGCTGAAATTGAAACCGCTTTCCTTGTCGCGGCGATAGCGCGTCCAGTCGAAGCCGATCAGCATGTCGTGCTGGACGATGCCGGTCTTGAGATTGCCTTTCAAGTGTTGATCGAGCGTATCGATTTTGACGCGCGTTTTGCTGTCGTCGCCGTAGCGACCGATGACGCGCTGATTGACAGGGTCCTCGTTCCATCCGCCAGGCGTCGAGAACGAATCGGCGTAAGTGCTGAAGTAGTCGTTCTTGTTGCGCGCATGGCGAAAGCCTTGGCTCACAGCCCACTGGTCGTTGAAGCGGTGCTCGAACAACCATCCGAAGCTGCGGCGCTCGGAGTCGTAGCGATCATGACCCGGTTCGCCGATGAAGCGGCGGGTGGGGATGCGGCCGTTCGGGTTGTAGGTTTGCATACCGGCCCAAGGCAGGAACTGCGCGGTCGAGCCGGACTTGTCATCCTGGTATAGACCCTGGAAGGTAAGCGACGTGGCGGCACTTGGCCGCCAGGTCAGCGACGGGGCGAATACCGTGCGATCGTCGTCGACATAATCGACCTGCGTATCAGCGTCGCGCTTGAGCCCAATGATGCGATAGAGCCATTGGCCGTCTTCAGTGATCGGGCCGGTAATGTCGAATTGCGCCTGCTTGCGGTCGTGATTGCCGTAAGACACGCCCACTTCACCTTGAAACTCGGACTGCGGACGCTTGCTCACCATGTTGATGATGCCGGCGGTGCTGCCCTGACCGTAAAGCATCGCCGATGGGCCGCGCAGCACTTCGAGGCGCTCCAACGTGAAAGGCTCGGTGCGCGTCGTGCTCGTGTAATAGTCGAAGTTCTGACGCAGGCCGTCGAGGTACGTATCGGGCGATGAGCCGCGAATGCGCACGGAATCGGTGCGCGAATCGATACCGTAGGCGTCGGAACGAACGCCGGCAGCGTATCCCAACGCCTCCTGGATGCTGGTCGCGCCTTGGTCGATCATCTGATCACGCGTAATCACGGTCACCGACTGCGGGGTCTCGATCAACGCGGTGTCGCTCTTGGACGCTGACGCAGCACGGTGGGCGGTATAGCCCTGCACGGGACTCGTTGCCGTTTCTTGTTCTGTCGCACCCTGCACCTGAATCTCGGGCAGCGTGGTTACGGGCGCTTGCGCCTGTGCCATGGCGGTCAGGGGAAGCAGGGCGAGCGCAGCAACAAGACTGGCGTTCTTCAGCGTAAAGGCGTGCGGCATGGTCGGCGAGGAAGTTAATGTTGATGCAAAAAGGAATGAATCGTATTTAGTTCTAAATTTCCGAATGAAGTTGACGCCAGACAGCGCGCGCTGTCAAGAATTTGCGAGGATTAGGCGGGGGTGGAATGTTTCATCTGCGCCACGGTACCGAAGGCCGAGGAGGCGGCGATGCGCATCACGTCGGTTTACGCGCCGGATTCATTCATCAGTTCCCGCACCAGCGCGGCAAAGAGCAGTTCGGCGGGCAATTCGCGCGCGAGGGGGGCGCCTTGGCCCGCCCAGTGCGCGGCGAAGTCGTGATTGTTCTGCATCGCGGCGGCAGCCATCAGTTGCTTGGCGGCGTCATAGGCCACCGGGTACGCTGCCGGCAACGCGCTGCCATCGGCTTCGCCGTGCAGAATGAAACGATTGACGATGCCGCGAGCGGGGCGGCCCGATAATGTGCTGGTGAGCCGAGTGGTCGCTGCGCGTTCGCTTTTGAGCGCGGCCCGATAGCCTGCGTTGGCGCTCGATTCGGGGCACAGCACAAAGGCCGTGCCGAGTTGCGCGGCGGCGGCGCCAAGATCGAGTGCGGCGCGAATGCCGGCGCCATCCATGATGCCGCCAGCCGCGATCACCGGCAATGAGGTGCGCTGCACCAGCAAGCGCACCAGCACAGATGTGCTCAATCGTTCGTCGATAGCATCGGGATCGAACATGCCGCGATGTCCACCGGCTTCGATACCCTGCGCCACGATGGCATCGACGCCGGCCGCTTCGATCCGTGCAGCTTCGGCCAAGTTGGTTGCGGTGGCGAGCGTGTAGATGCCTGCAGCGCGCAACGCCGCAATGCGCGCCGCGGGCGGCAAGCCAAAATGAAAGCTCACCACCGCAGGCGCGGTCTCGAGGAGTATGTTGAACATCTCATCGTCGACCACGAAGCTCTTGTAGATTTCGTCGATCGATGCGGGAGCCGTGGCGCCAATGTCAGTGAACAAGGGCGTCAGATGCTGCAACCACGCGGTTTCACGGGCAGCGTCGCGGCCGGCCGGTGCATGACAAAACACATTCACATTGAAGGGGCGGCTCGTCAGCGCACGCGTGTCATCAATCATTCGGCGCGCTTGCTCGGGCGTGCTTGCACCAATGCCGATCGAACCCAGGCCACCGGCGTTCGACACGGCCGCGGCCAGCTGCGGCGTGGAGACGCCAGCCATCGGCGCCTGAATGATGGGATAGATGCCAAGTCGGGTAGCTAACGCGCCAAAAATACTCATGACCGCTCCTGTGATCAACGATGCAGCATCGTTTCTAATTCTTTATTGGATAATAAAATGATATCATCGTTCTCAAATAAGGAATCATCGCCATGGACATGGAATCGCTCAGAATCTTCACGGCAGTCGCCGCCGAGCTGAGCATTACGCAAGCGTCGGCGCGTCTTGGACGGGCGCCGTCCAACGTTACCACCCGCATTCAGCAGTTGGAAGCGGACGTGGGCGTCGAGCTTTTCGTGCGCACCGGCAAGCGCATGGCCATGTCGATCGCGGGCGAACGCTTTCTGGATTATGCCCAGCGGTTGCTTGCACTCGAAGAAGAAGCGCGGCATGTGGTAACGGGCGGCGAGGATGGGGGTGCACTGCGGATCGGTTGCATGGAAAGCACCGCCGCGAGTCGACTGCCGGCGCTCCTGGCTGCCTATCACGCAGGCTTTCCCACCACGAAACTCGAACTGAGTACGGGACCCTCTCGCATGCTGCTCGAGCAGGTGCGCAACGGCAAAATGGATTGCGCGTTTGTGGCCTTGCCTACTGCGTGGGCGGGCACCGATGCCTTGGCCGACCTGGGCTTATCGATGAAGCCCGTGTGGCGTGAAGAGCTGCTGCTGCTGTTGCCCGCAAGCGAAACGGGCGTTCGCACCACGGCCCAGGTGCGCACGCGATCGCTCGCCGCGTTCAAGCAGGGTTGCACTTATCGCGCCATCGCGGAGGAACATTTAGGAATTGCCGGCAACACCGAATGGCGGATCCAGGAGATGGGGTCGTACCATTCAATGATCGCGTGCGTGGCGGCAGGGGCCTGCGTCACGCTTTTGCCCAAAAGTGTGCTCGAGCTCGCGCGAGTACCTGCGGCATTGAAGACATTGAAAGCGGGGCGGTCGGATACGTGCTTGGTATGGCGCACGGATTACGACGTGCCGGCGTTCTCGAATCTGCTCACGCAGATCGGTGCGCAATCGTGATGACACGCGTAGCGGCCAAAACAGGATCTGGATTGCGCTCGGCCTTCGATGCCGCGCTCATCATGGCAGTGGGCATGGGTTTTGGCCGATTTGCGTTTACGGCCGTATATCCGCATATGGTGGAAGAGGGGGTGTTGAGCCTGCATGGCGGCAGCCTTGCCGCGTCGGCCAACTATGCGGGGTATCTGATCGGCGCGCTATTGGCGATGCGGATGCGTGCGCACGACGCCCATCGGCTCTGTGTGCTGTCCTTCGTTGGCACGGCTGGGTGTCTGGCGGTGCTCGCCGCGATCGAGTCCATTCCGTTGATCATCTTCATTCGCGGCATTGCCGGGGTGTTCAGTGCGCTGGCGATGGTGGGCGCGTCACTTTGGCTATTGGCGCATCGCGGCCAGATGCACCGCGCGCCGCTGCTGTACGCGGGCGTTGGCATCGGCATTGCGTTGTCGGCTGAGTTATTGGTGCTTGGCGCGCACGCGGGCTTGAGCAGTCAGGGGCTATGGCTCATGCTGGGCGTGGTGAGCCTTGCGATCGGTCTCGCTGCCGCGCCGGGATTGCTGTCGAAAACCCCGACTGCCGCGGCTGTCGCATGCACCCCAGGGTTGCCCGGGGCAGCGCCTGTCAAACCCTTGCCGCTCATTGTGATCTATGGCTTGGCCGGCTTTGGCTACATCATCACCGCCACCTATCTGCCGCTGCTCGTAAAAAGCGCGCTTCCCGATCTGGATTCCGCTCACGTGTGGGCAGTGTTCGGGGTGGGGGCAATCGGGTCCTGCTTTGTGTGGCATGGCGCCCATCAACGCTTCGGCACACGCCTCGCACTTACGGCCAATCTCTGCGTACAAGCCTTCGGCGTCGTGCTGCCCACGCTCATGCCGTCCACGGCAGGCTATCTGCTCAGCGCCTTGCTGGTGGGCGGCACGTTTACCGGTACGGTCACCATCGCGGTGCCGGCTGCCCAGCGCATCGTGCGGGAAGGGCGCGGCAACCTCGTCGCCATCATGACAGTGGTGTATGGCGTGGGGCAGATTGTGGGTCCGATCGTGGCGAACGGCTTGTTCAATGCCACGCAAACCTTCTCGAGTTCGCTCATCGTGGCCGGCGTGGCGTTATTGATTGCCGCTGTAATAAGCGTGCGAGCGCTGTAGGCTGTGGCTTGTGTCGGCCCGCGCTCAAGCGCCTGCCGTACCCAAGCCACCCTGCATCAGCGCAGCAAAGGTTTTCGCCGCTTCAGCCTCGGTGCACTGGCCCCGCAACATCGCGGCCGAGAGCGCTTCGCCAGCGCCGATGAATCCCACACAATGTCGTTCCAGGTCTGTTCGCGATAAGCGGCTGTGCGCCGCCAATACCGTGGCAAACAACTGCACATAGCCATCGAGCAGTTCCTGATGCACGACGCCTTTTTCGTCGCTGCCCGCCAGCGCTGCACCAACCGCCTGCCAAACCCCGTCGGTATCGACCGCGCAATGGATATAGGCAACCGCCAAACGCTCAACGACGTCTTCGGTGCTGCGCTCGCCTGTTGTCAACGCTTCCCGCAGGGCATTGGACTGCGCCACATCCATGGATTTGTAGAGCGCGATCAGCAGTCCCGATCGGGTGCCGAAATGCTCGTACACCACCGGCTTGGAAACGCCCGCGCTTATTGCCAAATGCCCAAGCGTCAGGCGATCCGCACCTTCCTTTCGCACGATGTCGAGCGCGGTGGCGAGCAATTGCAGTCGCCGCTGGGCCTTGGAGAGCCTGCGTAGCGGCGCATCTTGGGTGGCATTGGGGGGCATGTTTTTCGTCAACGTACTGCTTCCTGTTGCGTAACCTACTAAAGGTAGGTTAAGGTACCTACTCATAGTAGGTTGTACCCGAGAGTCTGCTTCACTGCAACGCCTGCGGCCGCTTTTCAGCGCCGATCCAAACGCGTCGTGATGCCGGATTTTCTTCATCCATCATTTGAAAGGAACGACAACATGACGACAGCACCCATCCTTTTCGCAGGCGGCTCCGGCAGCGTGGGACGCAAGACGATTGCCGATTTCCGGAAGCGCTATCCCGATGTGCCCGTATTCGTGGGCGGTCGCAATCTGAAGACGGCGGGCGAAGTCGCGCAAGCGGCAGGCTTGGCAAAAGCCGTTGCGATCGATCTCGATAAGCCGCAGCTAGGCCTCGCAGACGATGTGGCCGTGGGCGCGGTGGTCATGTTGGTACCCGATAACGCGCTGCTCGGCCTGAGATTCGCACAGGATCGGGCCGTGCCTTACGTGAGTATCGGCGGTGGGTTGATCGAGGTTGCATCGGAGTTGGCGCTGTTCACGCATCGCCCGAACGCTGCGCCCATCGTGATCGCCGCGCACTGGATGGCTGGGGCGGCGGTGATGCTGGCGTCCAAAGCCGCCCAAGCCTTCGATCGTGTGCGGTCGATCCACATGGGTGTGCTCGTTGACGATCAGGATTCGGTCGGTCCCACTGCGTTGGAAGACATGGCACGGCTGCATGAGGCCGCGCCTGCTGCATTGGCTCTAAAAGACGGCAAGCGCGTCTGGCTCACAGGTGACGCCGTCAACCGCGATATTGAAACCGTTGACGGGCGCCGGTTGAAAGGCAGCGCATTCTCTTCATTTGATGTGGTGAGCCTGCAGGCCGGCACGGGCGCGGCCGATATCCGATTCGATCTTGTGACGGCCGAATCGTCCAGCCGCCGTGCCGGGGGCGGTGCCGCGACCGAGATCATGGTCGAGATCGAAGGCGATGCCGATGGGCGCGCAACGCGATCGCGATCGACGCTGGTGTTTGACGAGGGGACGGCAGCGCTGACCGGTGTGAGCGTGGTGCTCGCGCTTGCAGCCTTGCTGGGACTGGACGGTAAAGCGCCAACGCCCGCTGGGCTCTACATGCCCGAATTGCTGTGGGATGCCGACACCTATCTCGCAGAGCTCGTTCGCGCAGGCGCCAAGGTTGAGGAAAGCCTCAAGTAGGTTGCCGGGTGAGTCAAGCCAAGTCGTGGCAGCACGCGCCGCGATAAAGCGCGGGCCCGCGTCAGGATGCGTGCGATGCGGACTGTGCAAACGCCGCATTGACGCACTCCGCCATCTTGCGTGCATGCGCGTTGATGGGAAAATGGTCGGAGGTGACGGCGTAGCTGTGAAACGCGATCTTCTCGGAAAAGGGAATCTCGCGGATCTCGCTCATGCCGAGCGCGCGCGAGACCACTGGATTGACGATCGAGATGCCGAGCCCCTTTCCAACCATCGTGCAGATCGTGGTGGCATAAGGTGTTTCGACCGATATCACGCGTCTGTCGTCATCGGGAAAGTGGCGATCGATCGCCGCCCGATTGAAGCTGCCGGCGGGAAGCGAAATGAAATTCTCGTCGGCGAAATCGGCGGGCTTCAAGACGCGCTTGCGAGCCAGCCGGTGCGCGCGATGCACAATGCAGATGCCGTATGCGGTATTGATGCGCTCGTATTTCAACCCCGCCACATCGCTTTCGATCGAACAAAAGCAAATGTCGCAAAAGCCGGTCGCCATCCACTTCGCCACCACGTCGGAGCCGCCTGTGTTGACCACCACCGGAATATCCGAGAACTTTTCCCTGAACAGGCGAATCGCGTCCGGCAAAATGCACTGCGTGATCGAGCCCACTGCGCCGACGCGAATCGATCCTGTCCCGCGACGCCGAATCGAGCTGGCGCTGTCGTTCAATGAATCCAGTCCGATGAAGGCGCGTTCGACATCCGCGTAAAACGCGTCGGCCTCCGGCGTGGGAATCAGCCGCGTACCCACCCTTTGGAACAAGACGAAACCCAGCGTTTTCTCCAGCAATGCCACCCACCGGCTGACATTGGGCTGCGATGTGTGCAGCAGACTGGCCGCCGTCGTCATCGAGCGCGTCATCATCACCGCACGAAATGCTTCGACCTGCTTGAAGTTCATCTTTTATTTCCTGATCGAGGCGCTCGGCTATGCGGGGGCGCCAGCGTTGGATCGACACAAGCGAAATGCTGTCGAAGCTAATCATATCAATTCTGTATTTGAAGCAATAAGAATCTTATTTGACGTATGGATGGCCTGAAACCGAGACTAGGGTTTTACAGCCCTGGACACGCCTCGCCATGGAATCCAAAGTCAGTAGCCGCCTGAAGCAACCGCTCGACCAGAAAGTGATTCAACATATCTTTCTGCCGCGATTGAATCGCGAATTTTTTGCCAATTTCGAGATGCTCAATCAGATCAATTTTGCGCACGTAGTGATGCTGCACGCGCAGGGCATCCTCGATGAGCGCACGTCCACGCAATTGGCCGCCGCGCTCGTCAAGATGCAGGACGATGGCCCCGATGCCGTTGAGTTGGACCCGGCGCGCGAAGAGGCCTACTTCAATTACGAAGCGCATCTGATTCGCCAGGTGGGACAGGACGTGGGCGGTCGATTGCACACGGCCCGCAGCCGTAACGACATGGGCGCCACGATCGATCGCATGCGGGCACGCGACTTTGCAATGCGTATTGCGACGCTGCTTGCCGATCTGGCCAGTACGACGCTGGGTCAGGCGGAACAGTATGCGACGTATGTCATGCCGGGCTATACCCATATGCAGGCTGCGCAGCCCATCACTTATGGGTTCTACCTCTCCGCGCTGGTCGACGCCTGGACACGCGATATCGATCGTCTTGTGCATGCGCTTCACACCAGCGATGCATCGCCGCTGGGTGCATGCGCATTGGCCGGCACCTCTTTCCCCATCGATCGCGAGGCCACCAGCGCGATGCTCGGTTTCAGCCGTCCGTTGGCGAATGCGCTGGACGGTGTGGCGTCGCGCGATTTTGCGTTGGAGCTGAGTGCCTCGCTGTCTATCATGATGATCACCTGCAGCCGTATGGTGCAGGACTTCTATATCTGGTCCACGCCCGAGTTCGGCTATCTGAGCTTTCCCGACAGCATCGCAAGCACGTCCAGCATCATGCCGCAAAAGAAGAATCCGGCAGTGCTGGAGTATCTGCGCGGCAAAACCGGGCATCTGATCGGGCTCACTTCGGCGGCCCTCTCAACGGTGAAGTCCACCCACTTTACGCACTCCGGCGACAGCAGCCGCGAAAGCACGCGCACATGTTGGGAAGCGTGTGAGGAGGCGATCAAGGCGCTCGAACTGATGATCTTGCTGGTCGAAAACGTCGAGCCGAATCGCGGCCGCATGGCCGCGCGCGCCGCCGAGGATTTCTCCACCGTGACCGACCTCGCGGATCTGCTGGTCACCAAGGCAAACATCACCTTTCGCGATGCGCATCACATCATCGGTGCTGTGGTTCGGCAGGCTCTCGAGAGCGGGGTATCGGCCAAGGACATTCCGGCGGCCATGATCGAGACCGCTGCCACGCAGCAACTCGGCCGCGCCATTTCGCTTCGTGCGCAAGACATCGCCGCCTGCCTGGATCCCGAACGCAACGTGGCGGCGCGCCGGTCGCTGGGCGGGCCCGCGCCGGATGGCGTGCGCGCCCATATTGCCGACCAACGCCTGATGCTGACGGAGCGCCGTCAGCTGATCGAGACGACGGGGCAACGTGTGCGCGATGCGCAGGCGAGCCTGCACCAACGCATCCGCGGGCTCGCGGCTTTCCAAACCCGAGAGCCGGTTACGCACTGATCCGCAACCCAGAAAGAAGCCACCTAACCAATGAATCGAGGATGTCGATGATGCTCAAATATGTTGTGGTGCTCGCCGCTGCCATGGGAATCGCCGCAAGCGCCCATGCCCAAACCTATCCCATCAAACCGGTCACACTGGTCGTGCCGTTTGCGCCGGGCGGTACTGTGAATCTGATGGGACGCTTATTGGCCAATCGCATGTCGGAAGCGCTGCGTCAACCGGTGATCGTTGAAAACAAACCGGGGGGCGGCGGCAGCATCGGCGCGAATATGGTGGCCAAGGCGCCGGCAGATGGCTACACGCTGCTGTTGGCGACGATGGGTCAGCAGTCGATCCAGCCGCTGTTGTCGCAGAGTCTGCCGTACGACGCGCACAAGGATTTTGCGCCGGTGGCCTTGTTTGCCACGGTGCCGAACGTGCTGGCGGTGTCTGCCAATACGCCCGCGAAGAATGTGGCGGAGTTGGTGGCTTACGCCAAGGCTAACCCGGGAAAATTGAACATGGCTTCGGCGGGCATCGGCTCGGTCAATCACATGACCGGCGAGCTGTTCATGTTCAGGTCGGGCGCCAAATTCGAACACGTGCCGTACCGCGGCGCCGGGCCTGCAACCGCCGACCTGCTGTCGGGCCAGGTGCAGATCTTGTTCGCCAATCTGCCCAATGTGTTGAGTTATGTGAAATCAGGTCAGATTCGCGTGCTGGCGGTGGCCAGCGACAAGCGTAGTCCGGCGCTTCCCGATGTGCCCACGCTGGCCGAGGCCGGCGTCAAGGACGCGGTCGTGGAGTCCTGGTACGGCGTGATGGCAACAGCCGGCACCAACCCCCAGATCATTCGCAAACTGCAGGACACCGTGGTCGGCATTGCACGCGATCCCGCGTTGGTCACACAGCTGGACGAGCAGGGCGCTGTGCCCTTCGCCGGCACGAGCAGCGACCTGGAGAAGCTCTCGAACCAGGAAACGGCGCGCTGGAAGGACATCATCACCACCGCAAAGATCGAGGTTAACTGAGGTCTTTCGGTATGATCGCCGGAGGCGGGATTGCGCCGGGACGGATAATCGTCTCGGCGTTTTTCTTTCCGTCGATGCCCTGTATGCTGGGCGCTCATTTGACCCCATGGACGCAGGCATCAGTATGGCAATCGAGCGTGAGGAAACGCGGCTGGCGGTATCCCGGAACGCGGCCAAGCTCTTTCTGGAACGCGGCGTGGCGGGCACCAGCGGCGACGATATCGCGGCCGCCTCGGGCCTCTCCAAGCGCACCATCTGGCGCTACTTTCGCACCAAGGAAAGCTGTGCGGAGCCGCTCTTTTCGGCTTCCGCGCTGGGCTTTGTGACCCTTCTCAAACAGTGGCCGCGCGACGCCACGATCGAAACCTACCTGCACGCCGCCATTCAACCCAGCACACAGACGCCGGAAAAAATAGCGGATGAGGTGCTGGCGGTGCGCCTCATAGCGCTGATGCCGGATGAACCTGCGCTGCGAACTGCGTGGCTGATGGCGTGCCAATCGGCCGAAGAGGAAATGGTCGAGGTGATTGCAGACCGCGTGCGCGATCCTGTGAGCCCATTCGACCTGCGCCTGTGCGCCGCGGCGATGACCGCCGCCATCAGAGTGATCGATGAAGACATCAGCATCGCTGCCGTCAAACACGGGCAGCAATTCGGGCTTGCCGAAGTGGTTGATCGCTTGGCCGCAGCGATTCGAACGGCAAGCACGTTGCCGATCTGCGATTCGATGATTTGACTCGCGATTTGCGTTGCCTTGGCACTTAGTGACACAATGGGCTGTCACTTAGTGCCACGCAGTGCGCATATTTTCTCCCCATCGCGCCTGGTCTTCCGATCGCAGTAAACCGCAAGGAGTACGCACCACCGATGACCACGATCACCTACCCTCACACCCCCCGCGGCGATATCGTCGAACGACACTTCGAACGCGAGGTGGCCGATCCGTATCGCTGGCTTGAAAATGACGTTCGCCGAGATGCAGACGTCGCGCGCTGGGTCGATGCCCAGAATCAGGTCACACGAACCTATCTCGACGCGCTGCCCGCGCGCGGAATCTTCAAGACCCGCCTAACAGCGCTTTTCGACCACGAGCGGGTGATGCCCCCTTTCAAGCGCGGCAGCCGGTATTTCTACACCCGCAACACAGGTCTTGAAAACCAGGATGCGCTGTACGTCCGCGAAGGTGTGGCGGGCGTCGACCGGGTGCTCATCAATCCGAACCTCTGGTCTGACGACGGCGCCATGGCCTTGTCCGAATGGTCAGCCTCGGAGAACGGCGCGTACGTGGCTTTCGCCGTGCAGGATGGCGGAACCGATTGGCGCACGATCAAGGTGTTTGATGTGAAGGCGGGCGAGGTGCGCGAAGATGAAGTGCATTGGGCGCGCTTTACCGTCATCAGTTGGGCAAAGGACGAATCGGGGTTCTTCTACGCCCGTTATCCTGAGCCGAAGCAGGGCGCGACCCACCAGGGTGGTTTGGCCAATCACGCGGTCTACTTTCATGCGCTGGGCACCGATCAATCGCAAGATACGCTCCTTTACGCGACGCCGGATCAACCGCACCTCTTGCATTTCACAGGCGTGACGGACGATGGCCGATATGCGGTGATCACCTCCACAGCTGGCGGGATGAACAACGCATTAACCGTCATCGATCTCACGGATGCCCATTGGACGCCGCGCAAGTTGATCGACACCATCGACGACGAGTGGTCGGTCATCGGCAATGCAGGCACCACCTTCTTCGTGATGACGACTCATGGGGCGGAACGCCGCAGGATCGTCACGATTGATCTCGATGCGTCGGGCCGCGGCGTGAGCGAACTGGTGCCCGAACAGCCCGCCGTATTGAGCAACGCCTCGCTGCTCGGCGGCCGCCTGCTGGCGTCTTACCTTGCCGACGCCAAAACGGATATTCGCCGCTATACCTTGGACGGTAAGCCGGACGGCACGGTGGACTTGCCCGGCATCGGCACGGCCGGGGCATTTCGCGGAAGCCCTGACGATGCGGAGAGCTTCTTCGTCTTCACCAGTTTCAACGCGCCCACCACGATCTACCGCTACGACGTGCAGCGCAATACGAAAACCGTTTGGGCCGAACCGAAGGTGGACGTCGATCTCGATGCCATCAACGTCGAACAGCATTTTTTCGAATCGAAGGATGGTACGCGCGTGCCGATGTTCATCGTTCGGCGCCGCGATGTGACTGGGCCCGCGCCCACAATGCTGTATGCCTACGGCGGCTTCGGCATCAACATCATTCCCGTGTATTCGCCCGTGCAACTGGCTTGGCTGGAGCAGGGCGGCGCGCTGGCAGTGGCCAATATCCGGGGTGGCGGTGAGTACGGCCGCGCCTGGCACGAGGCGGGACGCCGCGATCTCAAGCAAAACGTGTTCGACGATTTCATTGCCGCGGCCACGTATCTGCATGCCAAAGGCATCACATCGCCCGACGGGCTTGCTATTCAGGGCCAGTCCAACGGCGGGCTGCTGGTCGGTGCTGTCGTCAATCAACGTCCCGACCTGTTTGCCGCCGCATTGCCCGGCGTGGGCGTAATGGACATGCTGCGCTTTAACCAATTCACCGGCGGCCAGTTGTGGGCACAGGAGTTTGGCGACCCCGCGGAAGAAACCAGCTTTCACACGTTGCAGGCGTATTCGCCGTATCACAACATCGAGTCCGGCCGCCGCTATCCCGCTATCCTCGCCACCACGGCCGACACCGACGATCGCGTGGTGCCGGGTCACACGTTCAAGTACATCGCCGCGATTCAAGCAGCGGATGTGGGTCACGAACCTCATCTCGTCAGGGTTGAAACCCGCGCGGGACACGGGGGAGGGAAGCCCACCGACAAGGTCATCGACGAGTATGCGGATATGTGGGCCTTTGCCGCGCAAGCCACCGGATTGCAGGTCGCGTCGTGACATGACGCGCGCATCGCGCCGCCACGCGCTGGCGTCGCGATGCTTCGCTTCAGTTTTTCTCCTCTGTGCTTCGCTTCAATCCTTCGCTTCAATAATTCGCCTCAATAAGTCACGTCAATAAGTGACCTCAATAACTCACCTCAATAACTCACCTCAATACTGCATTTCAGTACGTCCCGATCGGTCTCAACCTGGGTTTCTCACTTCAAGTACGCAGCCTCGATCTTCCGCATGTGCGCATCGCCTTGCAGAGCGATGATCTCTTTGACGGTGGGCAAGGTCGCGTCTACGCTGGCGATCCCGCCTTCTCTACGAATCTGCGCAAACACCTGCCGCATCGCGCCGACGGCGGCGCGAATGGCGTGGTTGCCGTAAATGACGACGCCGACCTTGCCCAGAGGCGCGATATCGGCCTCGGTGAGTTGGGGGTAGGCCGTGGGCACGAGCACCAGCGGCACCTGTCCTGGCCATGCCTTGACGAAGGCCAGGATCTCGTCGGGCGTTTTCTGTTTCGAATGAATCAGGATCGCATCGGCGCCAGCTTCTTCGTAAGCGAGTCCGCGCTTGATGGCCTCGTCCTGACCCAGTCCCGCAATCAGCGCTTCAACGCGGGCAACCACGACAAAGTTGCTGTCATGGCGTGACGCGGCAGCCGCTGCAATCTTGCCTTGAAACTCCTCGATCCGAACCAGTTCCTGACGTCCATCTGCACGCAGGCTGGTGTCTTTCGGAAAGGTCTTGTCTTCCATCACGATCGCCGATGCACCGGCGGCTTCATATTGCGGCACGATGTAATGCACGTTCACGGCGTTGCCAAATCCGGTGTCGATGTCGGCGATTACAGGAATCGATACGATGGACGAGATCGCGCGAATCATCTCCAGGTGCGTGCCCATCGACAGAATGTTGGCATCAGGCACCGCAAAGCTGGCCGATAACTCGAAGCCGCTTCCCCATATCCCGCCAAAGCCCGCCTCTTCAGCGAGTTTGGCCGCGAGCGGATTATGGGCCGACATGGCGGTAAAGAGCGTGCCGCTGTTGAGGGCAGCGCGAAGGGTTTCGTTTTTTGTCATGGATATGCTTCTCTGGAAAGATGAAAATGCCGTGAAGAAATCTTGTGCTCAGCGCAATTGCGCGCAGGCGTTGGCAATGCGAGACATGGCTTCCGACAGATCTTCGTCGGAGGCGGCATACGAAATTCGGAAGTGTCCGGGCAATTCAAACGCCGAGCCCGGCACGATCGCCGCGCCGCCTTCACGCAGCAAGTAAGCGGCGAGATCGTTATCGCTTGCGATCACGTTGCCTGTCGGATCGCGACGCCCAAGCAGGGCTTGGCACGACGGGAAAGCATAAAAAGCGCCGGGCGGCAGGTCGCACGTCACACCTTCGATCCTGTTAAGCGCCTGCACGGCGAAGTCGCGGCGATGACGAAACGCGCTGACGAATTGGGGCAGGAAATCCATCGGGCCGTCGAGTGCGGCGATGGATGCGGCCTGGCTGATCGAGCTCGTATGTGAGGTCGATTGCGACTGAATCAGATTCATCGCTTTGATGAGCGTGAGCGGGCCGGCGCCGAACCCCACGCGCCATCCCGTCATCGCATACGCCTTCGAGACGCCGTTGATGGTAAGGGTGCGCGGCGCAAGCGCTGGCGTCACCGCGGCGGGCGTGGCAAACGGCGTATCGTCGTACCGAATCTTTTCGTAGATGTCGTCGGCCATGACCCACACTTGCGAATGACGCAGCAGCACTTCTCCCAGCGCGGCAAGTTCCGCATGCGTATACACGGCGCCGCTGGGATTCGACGGCGAGTTGAGCATCAACCATTTGGTGCGCGGTGTGATGGCTGCTTCCAGTTGCTGCGGGGTAATTTTGAAGCCCGTCGAGGCATCGCATCGCACGATGACGGGCGTGCCACCCGCAAGTTGCACCATTTCCGGATACGACACCCAGGCAGGCGTTGGGATGACCACTTCGTCGCCAGTATTCAGCGTGGCCTGCAATGCGTTGTAGAGCACCTGTTTGGCACCGCATCCCACCTGAATCTGATCCGGCGTAAATGTCAGGCCATTGTCGCGCTCGAATTTGCGCACCACGGCTTCTCGCAGGGCATGCGTGCCGGCCACATCGGTATAGCGCGACTCGTTGCGATCGATCGCCGCGCGGCCGGCGTCGCGCACATGCTCGGGCGTCGGGAAATCCGGCTCGCCCTGGCTCAATGTGATGATGCTGCGTCCCTCGCGCTTGAGTTGATTGGCCAGGCGGGTGATTTCCTTCGTGGCCGACGGTTTTGCACGCTGCACCCGATCGGCCAGAAAAGGGCGCGAGCTGCTGTCATTGAGGGTTGTCATTCGAGGCTTCCAAGTTGTTCAACCTATAAAGCGCCACGTCGGCGGCGTTTGCTGACGTACCCAATGCATATGCCATGATGAGTAAAAAACATAGCTTGCTTTGGTTGCCGACCATAAGATAGACCCCTTATGGAACTATAGATTTCCGAGCTTTTCATTCTATGGAATGCATAATCCCGTTCAAGCGTATTGACGCGGCACTATTCCCAGGCAGAGGTGAGCGATGAGTAATACTCATGATGGAAGCAGCGATGTGCCGCTCACCGCGCTGCGCGCTTTCGTCACAGCAGGTCGCCATGGCAATTTCACGCGCGCGGCTGCCGCCTTGGGCATCACACAGAGTGCCGTGAGCCGCCATGTGGCGACGTTGGAAGCCTTTGCGGATTGCCGACTGTTCATTCGTCGCGGGTCGACGATTGCATTCACTGCAGCAGGGCTACAGCTCTACGACGCGGTAAAGGATGCGGTTTCGACGATCGAGCTGACGATGCAACTGCTGGCGCAGCGCGGCCAACGACACGATCGGTTGAAGGTGAGAACCTCAATGCCGAGCTTTGCAATGACTGTGGTCATTCCCGCGCTGGGCGCCTATACGGCAAAGCACGGCGTGCAGATCGATCTGATTACGTCGTTGTCGCCGCCCCAGCCCTCGGACGATTTCGATGTGCTGATCACGCGCGACTTGAATCTGCCTGGTGCGGAAAGCTGGGAACTCGCGCGAGAGGTGCTGGTGTGTGTGGGGTCGCCCGGGCTGGTCGCGGCGCACCGGGCCGAGCCTTCTGAACGCTGGCCCATGGTCGCCGCCCGGTCCCGTCCCGATGTCATCGCCACGTGGGCCATCGTGGCCGACGTCTCCGCCGATAGCCTGAAAGTGGTCGCTACCTACGATCATCTTTTTCTCGCAGTGACGGCCGCGGTCGGGGGCGCCGGATTTCTCGTCGTCCCGCAATGGCTTGTGCTCGATCAGATCAGAGATGGCACGCTTGTGCTGGTCGATGAGCAGAAAATCGGTTCCGGGGCGAGCTACGTGGCCTATGTGCATGCACATAGCGCGCACGCTCAAAGTGCGGGTGAGTTCTGCAGATGGTTGAAGGGCATGTTGCGCGACCGAACCTGATTGCCGTTTGCTTCTCGCCGCCTGCGTATCGACACGACGCGCGCATTCACCGTAAAGTGCGGTTGATTGGAACGCTTTCTCCCGGCGGCCGATAACCCGGTTGCTGCGCCACTCTCACAGGAATACGCATGGACCGCCTCACCGCCAAGGATTTCCATCCAGAACTGCTGGAGCTGTACGATTTTTATGTGCACGGTGGCATCAGCCGCCGAGACTTCCTCGATCGTGCCGCCAAGTTTGCCGTGGGCGGACTGACCGCGACCGCCATACTCGCTTCGCTCACGCCAAACTATGCGCTTGCGCAGCAGGTGATGTTTACCGATCCGGACATCAAGGCGGAATACATACTTTATCCGTCGCCGAATGGTCACGGCGAAGTTCGAGGCTATCTGGTGCGCCCCGCCAAAGTCACGGGGCCGCTGCCCGGCATCGTGGTTGTCCATGAAAACCGCGGCCTCAATCCCTACATCGAAGATGTGGCACGACGTGCCGCCAAGGCCGGCTTCGTGGCGCTTGCGCCGGACGGCTTGAGCTCGGTGGGCGGTTACCCCGGCAATGATGAAAAAGGGCGCGTACTGCAGCAGCAAGTCGATCCCACCAAGCTCATGAATGATTTTTTCGCGGCGGTGGACTATCTGCTCAAGGACGACGGCACAACCGACAAGGTCGGTATCACCGGCTTTTGCTATGGCGGAGGCGTATCGCACGCCACGGCGGTGGCGTATCCGCAGCTCGCCGCAGCCGTTCCGTTTTATGGCCGTCAGGCCAAACCGGAAGATGTGACACGCATCAAGGCGCCGCTGCTAATTCACTTCGCCGAAACCGACCCCGGCGTCAATGCAACCTGGCCGGCCTATGAGGCCGCGCTCAAGGCTGCGGGAACCCCCTACGAAGCGCACTTCTACCCGGGCACCAATCACGGTTTTCATAACGACTCGACGCCGCGTTACGACAAAGCGGCGGCGGATCTTGCGTGGGATCGCACGATTGCCTGGTTCAAGCGCTATCTGGCTTAGCCGTTGCGATTGCCGGCACGCCGCGGTGACCCCGCGCGTGCTGCACGCTTAAATGGGATGATGCGGCTTGCAACATCAATAACAGGAAAGCGAGATATGGGCACCAGAGGGCAAGACCGTCAGATCGACAATATCGAATTCAACGTGAGCAACATCGCGCGCAGCAAAGCGTTTTACGGTGCGGTCTTCGGTTGGACATTTACTGATTTCGGGCCTACTTACACCGAGTTCAGCGACGGTCGTCTCACTGGCGGGTTCACGACCGGCGAAGCCGTGCGGCCGGGCGGCCCATTGGTGATTTTGTACGCCGACGATTTGTCTGCCACGCAGCATCGCGTCGAGGCCGCTGGGGCGTCGATTACCCGGCCCGTCTTTGCATTTCCGGGCGGGCGTCGCTTTCATTTTCAGGATCCCGACGGCTATGAGCTGGCGGTGTGGTCGGCGGCTTAGACGCGCGTACTGTTTTCCTCGGTTGTTATTCGCCACGACGGCAGTCTATGCCTGCATCAGATTGCGGTTCAGCCGTCGCACGAGAAGCCAAGCGCCGATGGAAGTCGCCACCACCACGTAGCCGATCACTTCAAAGTGCTGCAGCTTGCCGTCGGGCGCGAGTACGACGATGTGGCCCGCTGCGACCGACGCAATCCCGCCCGACAACTGCTGAATCGATGCGCTGATGGCGTTGAATGAACCGCGTTGCGTGGGCGCAGGTACCGTCGACACGAGCGCCTGAAACGGAATCATGCGCGAGAAAATGCCGACGAACAGCACGGCGTTGACGATAACCAACGTGATCAGTGAAATCGGACCGAGGTGGGTGTAGATCACCACCATCAAAATCGACAAAGCCGTGCCCATCGTAAACACGCGAAACTTGCCGAACTTATCGGCCGCGCGCCCAATTAACGGGCCGAAGAAGATCGTGCTGATGCCGGTTACCAGGTACACGACAGGTAAGAGGTCGAGTCCGATGCCCAGATTATTGACGGCAAATGCGCTGCTGAACGGCATCAACATAAAGCCGCCGGTGGTCAGTAAGGCAACCGTGCAGAATGCGATCAGGTAACGTGGCTCGGTGACCGTGTTGCGCAAATGCAGGAAGGCACTGTGCTCGCGCGGTGCTTTCAGATGTTCGGCAACAGGCTGCATTTTCCAGGCCACGATCAACCCGCCGACGAGCCCAAGACCTGCCATGGCAAGAAACGGGACATGCCAGTTCCAATGGTTCGATAAAAACAGTCCGATTGGAATACCCAACACCTGGCTGGCAGCGAATGCTGTTTGAATGAAGCCCATTACGCGGCCGCGCATCTGCACCGGGAACAGATCCGTTGCGATGGCGAGCACAACGGATCCGATCACGCCGCCAAATAGCCCAGTGACGATGCGTGCGGCCAGCAGGCTCTCGAAACTCTGTGCCAACCCGCACCAGACAGTACCGAGGATAAATCCGGTGTAGAAGAAGAGGAGCAGACGTTTGCGATCAAAGCGATCGGCGAATCCTGCGGTCAGCAGTCCCGATGCGGCGGCGCTGAACGCGTACGCGGATACGACCAAGCCAAACTGGGTGGGGCCGATATTGAGCGCCGGCATGATCACCGCGCCGAGCGGCGACATGATCATGAAGTCGAGAATCACGGCGAACTGCAAGAACGCCAACATGCCAACAACAAGCTTCTGATAACCCGAGAAACGTGGGGGCGAGGATGCGGCGGGTGCGGTCATGGCTGGGAAAAGGTGAAACGTAGGAGGATTGTGCGTGACGGGACGTCACTGCGTTGTATCTTCGTCGGCGCAGCGGGATGGACAAAACCACGCCCTGATCGCAGCGTGATGCGGATTTGCCAGGCAGGATCGAAGTGTAGGTCACGGAAGCGTGACCTGACGCGATTTACTGCCTTTACTCTCATGTGTTGTGTGGATTCGCTCACGTGAGATGGCATACGCTGGCTTTCGAATAAACCGATATCCAGTCGGCTACTTGCTCGAATTCTGCAACGATCAATCAACTGTAGCGGTATTTTTGTTGCGCATTAGGCCATTTACACTCGCGTATCGGTCGCCGTTGAATGTCATTCGGGCGTCGACCAAATCATTCGCTTACTGGCCCATATCATGACCACGCTTCACTACATCTACGATCCGTTTTGCGGCTGGTGCTATGCCGCCGCGCCCCTTGTGGCCGCTGCTCGTTCGGTGCCGCATTTGGACATCGCGCTGCATGGGGGCGGTATGCTCGCCGGCGCCAATCGACGCACGATTACCCCAGACTGGCGCGAGCACGTTATGCCGCACGACAAGCGCATCGCTCAACTGACTGGCCAGCCCTTTGGCGAGGCCTACTTCGACGGACTGCTGCGCGATGTCGGTGCTGTCATGGATTCGGAGCAGCCGATTGCCGCGATATTGGCGGCCCAGGACGTTTCCGGCCAAGGCCTCGATATGCTCGAAGCCGCGCAACACGCACATTATGTGAAAGGCCTGCGCATCGCGGATCCTGCTGTCCTTTCCGGTTTGGCGGGGGAACTCGGCATGAACGCCGAGATGTTTCGCGATGCCTTCGATCGTATGGTCGGTGCGGCAACGCATGAACATATCGGCGAGAGTCGCGCGCGTCTGGCGCAACTTGGTGGCCGGGGTTTTCCAACCTTCGCACTCGAGACTGGCGATGGCCAGCTTGAGCGGGTGGATATCAGTGTGTGGCTGGGACACACGGACGAGTGGCGCGACTTCCTTTCGGAGCGGTCGCCGGAGATAAGTGTGCCGAGGCGCGACGCTGGCGTTTGAGGGCGCGCTGATAGCGAATCTTTTGGCGAACCTTGAGCTGCACCCAGAGCCATGAGCTGCACGATGAGCCATGCATCATGAGCTGCACGATGCACCGTGCACCATGAGATGGACCATGCGCCACGAGCTGCACCATGCACCACGAGCAATAACCCCGACCAGTTGTGAGTGTTAGACCTCGTCATCGGTTTCCGAAGTTCTTTTGCATTATTCACCAAGTATCATGACGTTGACACCAAGATAAGGCTGCTTTAGCGCGTTATGCCGTATTCGGGTGTCATCGTTATTCACGAGCTAAACCATCTTGCCGTCAGCGAGCGCGGGCGCAAGGCTGGCACGATGGGCGCGTCATGAGAGAGGGTGGGAGATAGATGGTCGATTTGTTGATAGTCATTGGGGCATTGGTTTTTCTGATGGTGGCGGCTTACCGGGGATACAGCGTTATCCTGTGTGCGCCCATTGCAGCCATGGCCGCCGTATTGCTTACGCAACCTATTGCTATCGCCCCGGTATTCTCAGGGCTGTTCATGGAGCGGATGGTCAGCTTCGCCAAGCTCTATCTGCCCGTGTTTCTGCTGGGCGCCGTCTTTGGCAAGCTGATCGAACTCTCCGGGTTTTCACACGCGATCGTTCGAGCGGTGCTCAGGCTGATTGGCGCCAAGCGCGCCATTTTGGCCATCGTGATGGTGTGTGCGCTGCTTACTTATGGTGGCGTATCGCTGTTTGTGGTGGTGTTCGCCGTCTATCCGTTTGCAGCCGAGATGTTTCGCCAAAGCGATATACCGAAGCGCCTGATGCCGGGCGTTATCGCCTTGGGCGCATTTACGTTCACGATGACCGCGATCCCCGGCACGCCCCAGATCCAAAACATCATTCCCACGAGTTTCTTTGGCACGACCACATGGGCGGCACCTTGGCTTGGGCTATTCGGGGCGTTTTCTACGCTGATCGTCGGCATGACCTATCTCGAGTGGCGTCGCCGACGCGCGGCTAAAGCAGGCGAGGGCTACGGCACGGATCTGCGCAACGAGCCGACCGCGCCACCTGAAGGCACGTCCTACCACCCGATGGTCGCCATTTTGCCGTTGGTGGTAGTGGGCGTATCCAATCTGCTCTTCACGCGCTGGATACCTGGGTGGTATGCCGGCATCGAAGGGATCGACTTGCCCGGCCTGACCGCACCGGTCGACACCAATGTGGACGCCAACGTGGCCATCTGGGCGGTGATGGGCGCGCTGTTAATGGGGATTCTCACCATTCTCGTCTTTGCCTTTCGCAAGGTGGCGTCGCAATTGGCCGAGGGCAGCAAGGACGCCGTATCCGGCGCACTCCTCGCCTCGATGAACACCGCAGCTGAGTATGGCTTTGGCGGCGTAATTGCCGCATTGCCGGGATTCTTGCTGGTGGCTGAAGCATTGAAAGCCATTCCCGACCCGCTGATAGGCGAAGCCATCGCGGTCACCTCATTGGCAGGTATTACCGGGTCGGCTTCCGGCGGCATGAGTATCGCGCTCGCCGCTATGTCCGACACCTTCATTCAAGGCGCCCAAGCCGCAGGTATCCCCATGGAAGTGCTGCATCGGGTGGCCGCCATGGCAAGCGGCGGAATGGACACATTGCCGCACAACGGCGCCGTCATCACCTTGCTCGCCGTAACGGGACTCACGCACCGACAGTCTTACGGTGACATCTTCGCAATTACGGTGATCTCGACCGCTAGCGTCTTTGGCGTGATCGGGGTCTATTACATGACGGGGTTGGTGTAGACGGATGGAGTGGTAAGTCTTCCTTATTGGGGACGTGCGTCTCTATAGGGGAGAGCTTCTATATAGGGGAGAGCTTCGATGTAGGGAAGGGCGTCTCTACAAGGTAAGAGCATCTTGGAAGAGCATCTATATAGGGAAGAGCATCTATATAGGGAAGAGCATCTATATAGGGGAAGAGCATCTATATAGGGGCGCGCGGGTTTATGTAGGCAGTTGAAAGGTCCTTTCAAGTAGGAGGAGGAAAGGTCGATGGGTATAACGCCATCCTTTCTGCTCGGAGACGGACGGTAGCTCACGCGTAAAAGACGCTTCATAGCACTCACAAATGGTCTGCCTGCACTGAGTGTTTCCATCGATCTAGAGATTTGCGAGTTGCTGATCCGTTCGCCGCTTGCACGCCCGAAATCTTGTGCTATAGTTCGGCCCCTTCACCAAGCAGTCGTTGTTTTGACCGGCTGGTGCGGGTC
>JAVDKL010000005.1 GCA_030849965.1 Schauerella fraxinea
GCGAATAAGTCGCCAGTCACGAAAATGTCAGGAAAGCGAAATAAAGCTGACTTGACGAAGTTGAAAAACTCCTTCATAATCTCGTTTCTCTGCTGCTGACACAGCAGCGCGGCGAAAGCGGCGCGGTAGTGTGAGTAGCGGAAAGCTGGTAACAGCGGGTGGTTTTGGTAAGCAAAATCGCTTGATGTTGGCAGTACGAATTTAAGCCTTCGGGTTAGGTCAACGGACCGGGTCTTCCGACTTTTGCTCTTTAAAAACTAAACAACCGATAAGTGTGGGCGCTTGATGCCGTGCACGAATCTTCTCTTTCAGGTCTTCGGGCTTGCGAGAGTTGGTTCAAGCCAAATGAAATCAAGTGCTCACTAGAAGTTAAGAGTAATTTTTTACCCTTATCTTCCTTTGAGTAGCGACGTACAACCTGAATGAAACTTCGGTTTTATTCGGAAGTACGATATTAAACAGAGATTAAACTGAAGAGTTTGATCCTGGCTCAGATTGAACGCTAGCGGGATGCCTTACACATGCAAGTCGAACGGCAGCACGGACTTCGGTCTGGTGGCGAGTGGCGAACGGGTGAGTAATGTATCGGAACGTGCCCAGTAGCGGGGGATAACTACGCGAAAGCGTAGCTAATACCGCATACGCCCTTCGGGGGAAAGCAGGGGATCGTAAGACCTTGCACTATTGGAGCGGCCGATATCGGATTAGCTAGTTGGTGAGGTAATGGCTCACCAAGGCCGCGATCCGTAGCTGGTTTGAGAGGACGACCAGCCACACTGGGACTGAGACACGGCCCAGACTCCTACGGGAGGCAGCAGTGGGGAATTTTGGACAATGGGGGAAACCCTGATCCAGCCATCCCGCGTGTGCGATGAAGGCCTTCGGGTTGTAAAGCACTTTTGGCAGGAAAGAAACGGCGCGTGCTAATACCATGCGCAACTGACGGTACCTGCAGAATAAGCACCGGCTAACTACGTGCCAGCAGCCGCGGTAATACGTAGGGTGCAAGCGTTAATCGGAATTACTGGGCGTAAAGCGTGCGCAGGCGGTTCGGAAAGAAAGATGTGAAATCCCAGGGCTCAACCTTGGAACTGCATTTTTAACTACCGGACTAGAGTATGTCAGAGGGAGGTGGAATTCCACGTGTAGCAGTGAAATGCGTAGATATGTGGAGGAACACCGATGGCGAAGGCAGCCTCCTGGGATAATACTGACGCTCATGCACGAAAGCGTGGGGAGCAAACAGGATTAGATACCCTGGTAGTCCACGCCCTAAACGATGTCAACTAGCTGTTGGGGCCTTCGGGCCTTGGTAGCGCAGCTAACGCGTGAAGTTGACCGCCTGGGGAGTACGGTCGCAAGATTAAAACTCAAAGGAATTGACGGGGACCCGCACAAGCGGTGGATGATGTGGATTAATTCGATGCAACGCGAAAAACCTTACCTACCCTTGACATGTCTGGAATCCCAAAGAGATTAGGGAGTGCTCGCAAGAGAACCGGAACACAGGTGCTGCATGGCTGTCGTCAGCTCGTGTCGTGAGATGTTGGGTTAAGTCCCGCAACGAGCGCAACCCTTGTCATTAGTTGCTACGAAAGGGCACTCTAATGAGACTGCCGGTGACAAACCGGAGGAAGGTGGGGATGACGTCAAGTCCTCATGGCCCTTATGGGTAGGGCTTCACACGTCATACAATGGTCGGGACAGAGGGTCGCCAACCCGCGAGGGGGAGCCAATCCCAGAAACCCGATCGTAGTCCGGATCGTAGTCTGCAACTCGACTACGTGAAGTCGGAATCGCTAGTAATCGCGGATCAGAATGTCGCGGTGAATACGTTCCCGGGTCTTGTACACACCGCCCGTCACACCATGGGAGTGGGTTCCACCAGAAGTAGTTAGCCTAACCGCAAGGAGGGCGATTACCACGGTGGGGTTCATGACTGGGGTGAAGTCGTAACAAGGTAGCCGTATCGGAAGGTGCGGCTGGATCACCTCCTTTCAGAGCGAAAGTGTATGGTGTTAAGTGTCCACGCTTATCGGTTGTTGTTTATAGCTGGATCGTGCATGAGTATGGGTAAGAGGGATTGCCTCCCTGTGCTGCATGTTCGTGACTACATGATCCATGAAACATGGGGTCTGTAGCTCAGCTGGTTAGAGCACCGTCTTGATAAGGCGGGGGTCGTTGGTTCGAGTCCAACCAGACCCACCACAGCATTCTGCGCAGGTTGAGAAGTCGAGTTTGTCGACGGATCGATTGTGTGGGATACGGGGGTGTAGCTCAGCTGGGAGAGCGCCTGCTTTGCAAGCAGGATGTCATCGGTTCGATCCCGTTCACCTCCACCATTGCTTCGGTAAGTGTCGCGTTGAAAGACGTGGCGTTTGAAAGTGATGTTGGTCTGTTGGATGTTTCATGAGTGATGCTCAAGAGAGCAACGCTTAACGCACGCCGCCTTTAATAGGGCGCCTGTCTGCACCTCGCAGGCTGGTTGTGTTTTAAGCGTTGGGTTTTTGACTCAACGAAAAAGCTGTAAATCGTTCTTTAACAATCTGGAAGAAGCACAACGAAAATGAGTTGATTGCTGCTATGCGCCTCTTCAGAAGGGTGTGTAGCGATGGCGATCAACAAATAGGGTTGTGATTGCATTAAGTTGTTTTCGATGTACTTAACCTCTACATCGATGAACGACACAAACACGAGAGTTCTAACCTATATAGCCAACAGCGTTATAGGATCAAGCGACTAAGTGCACATGGTGGATGCCTTGGCGATTACAGGCGATGAAGGACGTTGTAGCCTGCGATAAGCTACGGGGAGCTGGCAAACAAGCTTTGATCCGTAGATTTCCGAATGGGGCAACCCAACTCCGCAAGGGGTTATCTCTGACTGAATACATAGGTCATTGAAGCGAACCGGGTGAACTGAAACATCTCAGTAACTCGAGGAAAAGAAATCAACCGAGATTCCGAAAGTAGTGGCGAGCGAAATCGGATCAGCCTTCATATTTTAGCGTTTCATATAGTCGAACGGATTGGAAACTCCGGCCATAGCAGGTGATAGCCCTGTAGACGAAATGTGATTCGTGGAACTAGGTATGAGAGAAGTAGGGCGGGACACGTGAAATCCTGTCTGAATATGGGGGGACCATCCTCCAAGGCTAAATACTCGTAATCGACCGATAGTGAACCAGTACCGTGAGGGAAAGGCGAAAAGAACCCCGGAAGGGGAGTGAAATAGATCCTGAAACCGTGTGCATACAAACAGTAGGAGCCTCCTTGAGGGGTGACTGCGTACCTTTTGTATAATGGGTCAGCGACTTACATTCAGTGGCAAGCTTAACCGAATAGGGAAGGCGTAGCGAAAGCGAGTCCGAATAGGGCGATTCAGTCGCTGGGTGTAGACCCGAAACCAGACGATCTACCCATGGCCAGGTTGAAGGCACGGTAACACGTGCTGGAGGACCGAACCCACTAATGTTGAAAAATTAGGGGATGAGCTGTGGATAGGGGTGAAAGGCTAAACAAGTCTGGAAATAGCTGGTTCTCTCCGAAAACTATTTAGGTAGTGCCTCAAGTATTACTCCAGGGGGTAGAGCACTGTTATAGCTAGGGGGTCATGGCGACTTACCAAACTATGGCAAACTCCGAATACCTGGAAGTACAGCTTGGGAGACAGAGCACCGGGTGCTAACGTCCGGACTCAAGAGGGAAACAACCCAGACCGCCAGCTAAGGTCCCAAACTATCGCTAAGTGGGAAACGAAGTGGGAAGGCACAGACAGTCAGGAGGTTGGCTTAGAAGCAGCCATCCTTTAAAGAAAGCGTAATAGCTCACTGATCGAGTCGTCCTGCGCGGAAGATGTAACGGGGCTAAGCGATAGACCGAAGCTGCGGGTGTGTACATTTATGTATACGCGGTAGGAGAGCGTTCTGTAAGCCTGCGAAGGTGGCTTGTAAAGGCTGCTGGAGGTATCAGAAGTGCGAATGCTGACATGAGTAGCGATAAAGGGGGTGAAAAGCCCCCTCGCCGTAAGTCCAAGGTTTCCTGCGCAACGTTCATCGGCGCAGGGTGAGTCGGCCCCTAAGGCGAGGCAGAGATGCGTAGCTGATGGGAAACTGGTTAATATTCCAGTACCGTCGTACAGTGCGATGGGGGGACGGATCGCGGAAGATCATCAGGGTGTTGGAAGTCCCTGTTGCTGCATTAGAGATGGCGCTTAGGCAAATCCGGGCGCGTAAATCAAGGGTGTGGCGCGAGCGAACTTGTTTCGCGAAGTGATTGGAAGTGGTTCCAAGAAAAGCCTCTAAGCTTCAGCTGTACGAGACCGTACCGCAAACCGACACAGGTGGACGGGATGAATATTCCAAGGCGCTTGAGAGAACTCAGGAGAAGGAACTCGGCAAATTGATACCGTAACTTCGGGAGAAGGTATACCCCGGTAGTGTGAGGCGCCTGCGCGCTGAGCATGATGGGGTCGCAGAGAATCGGTGGCTGCGACTGTTTATTAAAAACACAGCACTCTGCTAAGACGAAAGTCGACGTATAGGGTGTGACGCCTGCCCGGTGCCGGAAGGTTAAGTGATGGGGTGCAAGCTCTTGATCGAAGCCCCGGTAAACGGCGGCCGTAACTATAACGGTCCTAAGGTAGCGAAATTCCTTGTCGGGTAAGTTCCGACCTGCACGAATGGCGTAACGATGGCCACACTGTCTCCTCCTGAGACTCAGCGAAGTTGAAGTGTTTGTGATGATGCAATCTACCCGCGGCTAGACGGAAAGACCCCATGAACCTTTACTGTAGCTTTGCATTGGATTGTGAACCGGCCTGTGTAGGATAGGTGGGAGGCGTTGAAGCGTGGTCGCTAGATCATGTGGAGCCATCCTTGAAATACCACCCTGGTTTGTTTGCGGTTCTAACCTTGGTCCGTTACCCGGATCGGGGACAGTGCATGGTGGGCAGTTTGACTGGGGCGGTCTCCTCCCAAAGTGTAACGGAGGAGTTCGAAGGTACGCTAGGTACGGTCGGAAATCGTGCTGATAGTGCAATGGCATAAGCGTGCTTGACTGTGAGACTGACACGTCGAACAGGTGCGAAAGCAGGACATAGTGATCCGGTGGTTCTGAATGGAAGGGCCATCGCTCAACGGATAAAAGGTACTCTGGGGATAACAGGCTGATACCGCCCAAGAGTTCATATCGACGGCGGTGTTTGGCACCTCGATGTCGGCTCATCTCATCCTGGGGCTGTAGCCGGTCCCAAGGGTATGGCTGTTCGCCATTTAAAGAGGTACGTGAGCTGGGTTTAAAACGTCGTGAGACAGTTTGGTCCCTATCTGCCGTGGGCGTTGGATACTTGACGGAGCCTGCTCCTAGTACGAGAGGACCGGAGTGGACGTACCTCTGGTGTACCGGTTGTCATGCCAATGGCATTGCCGGGTAGCTATGTACGGAAGAGATAACCGCTGAAGGCATCTAAGCGGGAAACTCGTCTGAAGATAAGGTATCCCTGGGAACTTGATTCCCCTGAAGGGTCGTTCGAGACCAGGACGTTGATAGGTCAGGTGTGGAAGTGCAGTAATGCATTAAGCTAACTGATACTAATTGCCCGTGCGGCTTGATCCTATAACCCTGATTGGTTAAACCGGTCAGAACTTATAGTGTTCAGTGTCGTTCAAATGAATATTGTTTTACACAACCCCAAATTTGTTGTCCTGTACTCATCCTCGCGCCGTCATGCGAGTCGATCGATACACGACACGTTGTTGCTTCTTCTAAGATTGGACGGGCTGCACCCATAAAGTGCCGCCAGTCAACAAGTTACGCCTGACGACCATAGCGAGGTGGTCCCACTCCTTCCCATCCCGAACAGGAACGTGAAACGCCTTTGCGCCGATGATAGTGGACGGACGTCTGTGAAAGTAGGTCATCGTCAGGCTTTTATTCCCAAAACCCCGCTGGAGCAATCCAGCGGGGTTTTGCCATTGGGAAATCGAAAGGCG
>JAVDKL010000006.1 GCA_030849965.1 Schauerella fraxinea
GAAGCATTTCGCTTCCAACTCGCCGTTCAGCGAAGCCCTCCACTTTAGCACATTTCGCTGAGTTCTGCAACCGGCTTAGCGCCCAACTTGCCTTCGAACATCGCGCTGAAAATGACCTCAGTGCCGATCGATCCGCTTGCCTCACACCGCTCGAAAACCGAAGTCATCTGCAACTCGCGTTGCCTGGTGAAGCGCACTTATCAACCGTCCCGCACCTGCCTTGAATCGCTTCGTATCCCTTAGGGTTAACCCGCATTTCGCTGCAACTGCCGAGCCAAAGAATATAGCACAGTTTTAATTAGCAGTGCAACTTGGCACCAAAACTTACTGCCCCACATCCTGGCCGGAAACTTCTCCGGCCCTGACCCGCACCAGCCGGTCAAAACAACGACTGCTTGGTGAAGGGGCCGAACTATAGCACAAG